>NZ_JAMTCQ010000008.1 GCF_024171895.1 Prauserella halophila
CATGTCCTCGATCAACGACCACTGGGCATCCGAAAGCAGCTGGAACCGCGACATGCCCACACACTCCCAGCACACCACCCAAATATTTGTCAGACACGCCCTAGTCGCTTGCTCCCTCGCACGTCAAGTGACTCCCTGTAACCCGCTTAAAAAGCGGGTATCGCAGGTTGATCGTCCGACCGCCCCATGCGGCGGCATGCCACATTCATGTCACATGCGGCCAGCAGACGCTCGCAACCGACGACATGTGACCACAGCGCAACGCCTGGCCAGGCCATGTCCACTCACAGCCACCGCAGACCAGCGCCACTGCGAACAAGGTCAAGGGGTCGCAGGTTCAAATCCTGTCAGCCCGACCGGCAAAACAGAGCCCCTGATCTCGGAGTTTTCGAGGTCAGGGGCTCTTTGTAGGTTCGGCCGGCGATCACAGCCGTAGCCGACACAGCGTTGTACCCGGGGTCACCCGGGGATCTGCGTAGATACTCCGTCCGCAGCTTCCCCGACCCCGCGGTGGAGTCACGGTGGTGACCAATGCGCGTGAGACAGCCCAGAGCCCCGACTTCACCCACAGCGCCGACAAGGTGTTCGTGATCGACAACGCCGTGATCGTGCTGGATGGGGAATCGGCCTTTGTCTGGATTCGGGGAGGTCTCCGCGGTCTCGTCAGTGGATTTCCGGAGTGCGCTTCCGGCTCGATCTTCGGGGCAAGAACCCGTGGACGAGCCGGCCAGCCAAGCGCTGGGCTGTCGTTCGCGCCTGCACGTCCGACTCGGTCGAGTGGTTCGTTCACGCTCCTCGAATGCGATGACGGGGTGAAGACTGACTCCCGTGCAGTGGAGGGGATTTGAGTTTCGACGCGCACCGCCGGAGCATGGTTCACTCTATTGTGTCATGGTTATCTCGAACTTTAGTTCGATACGGTTGGTGTTGTGGATGGGATTAGGGAGAAGATCGAGCGGGTCGGTGGTGTTCGGGCTCGGCGGGCGCGGCTCGATGCCGAAGAACTCGAGCTGTTGGCGGAGATCGCGGCGGATGTGGGTGATGATCGGGGTGTGGTGGAGGAGTTGACGCCGGTGTTGCGAGTATCGACGCGGGAAGTCGAGCGGCGTGTGGACGACGGGAAGTCGGTGGTGCGGCGGATGCCGCGGCTGCACGCGGCGATGCAGAACGGTGAGGTGGAGTCCTACGGCGCACGGCGGGTATTGGCCGTGGTCGATCCACTCGACGACGACACCGCCCGGCAGGTCGACGGTCTCCTCGCAGAGAAGCTGACGGACGCGCCGGAGACGGCGTGGCAGCCGGGCAACCTCGCGCAGCGGGTGCGCCGGCTCGTGGAGAAGACCGACCCCGACGGGCAAACCGAACGTGCCCGGCAGGCGCGGGCGGAACGCAAGGTCGAACTCACGCCGGGCGAGCACGCTGTGTCGTCGCTGGAGGTGAGCCTGCCGTCCGAGACGGCGGGCGCCTGTTATTCGCGGGTCGATGCGATGGCCCGATCACTGCGGCACGGTGGTGACCGCCGCACCCTGGACCAACTGCGCGCCGACGTGGCCGCCGACCTGCTACTGGGACGTGACCCCGGTGTCTCCCCGCCGGAGGCGGCAGCCATGGTCTACCTCCACGTTCCCGTCGACGCGGCCCTGTCACTGTCCAACAACGGGTGCGAGCTGGACGGGTACGGACCCGTCCCGGCCCCGATCGCGCGGGAGATCATGACCAACGAGCGGAGTATCTGGCGGGCGGTGTTGTGCGACCCCGGCACCGGCGAGCCGGTGGATCTGGGGCGCACCCGGCGGCGGCCGAGCGCGGTGATCCGCGAGTTGGTGCGGGTACGGGACCGCGAATGCGTCATGCCCTGGTGCCACCGCCCCGCCCGGCACTGCGACCACGACCACGAACACCCCTGGACCACCAGCAGCAGTGGTGACAGTGACAGTGACGGTGGTGGGTCGACGTCGGTCGCCAACGGCGGACCCCGCTGCCGACGACACCACCGACTCAAAGACCACCCCGGCTGGAACACCCGCTACGACCCGGTCCACGGCATCACCCGCGTGACAACTCCGCACGGGCGACCTACACCGCCCACCGCGACCCCGTCCTCACTCCCACACGCGCCACCCCGACACGCCAGGACCCGGTACGACAAGACTCGAGACGTCAGGACCCGGGACGCACAGCCCCGACACGTCAGAACCCGGGACGACAGGCGCCGACACGCCGCGCCCCCGCACACCGCTACGACGCCCGAGTAGAACCGGAACGAGAAACCACCGCCCCGGAACGCCAGGACCACGGCAGCCCACCTTTCTAGGCGGGGATCGACCCACGTGATCTGTTGAATTCAGGGACGGGTTTCCGTATCTGGTACCCGTGCGTGTTGCTTCCACTGCACGTACGAAATAGTCGCGGGAGTAGCGATATTCACCTTCATTGCGCTCGTGTCTACTGACAGTGCGACCGTGTCGGTCGAGATCGACACACCGCGCTCCGGGTTCAGAAGCAGGAGCAGCCGTTGTTCGGGACACCAGTCCCCTGGTTTGGATGCTTCGACGCTGATCGCAACGGCGTTTCGGCCGGCACAATCGCTCGTTTGCCCCTCGATACTGACACCCGACTTGGTGGTGAGTGCTTGCAGGAACGCCGAGGCAAACAACGGATCCTGGAGATAACCGCTCCAGTTTCCGCCCGCAACGTCGAACCACTGAACACTGTCCCAGTCGCGGCCTGTGTGCAGAAGTCGAGGCTTCAAGGTGTCAAGACTGGAATGAGTGTGATCGTACGCAAATCCGCGAATAGATCACCTTGCCGGATCCGGGTGGCACAGGCTGATTACGTGCCCGTTCGGCCAGGCTAGACAGCAAATCCCGTACTGGCCCGCTGTGCATGGCTGGTTCGAACTGCAGCAATGGCGGAGCCGTGACCGTCTCGACGGGGAATAACGTCTCGCACCAGGAAGCTCGCCCCCGTAGCCGCGACCGCGGTGACGCCTGCGGCGATGAGCACACGTCGCCTACCGGTACGTTTCGGCTCTCCGGTCGATTCGACCGGAGAAGTGGCGTCGTCCGGCGGTGTCCACGAGGGCCGTTCACGCCGGGGCGGGCACAGTCGTTCTGGCCGTCCAGTAGCACAACGACACCCCGGAAACACTCTCCGTGAGAACACACATCCGCACCGGTGAGTCCAACCTCACCCCCATGGTTACCGGAACGGAATGTGAGAACCTCAGCCCCCATGCGGACAGCGGAAGTGGCCCTCTGGGTCGCGGTGGGCCTGGCAGCAGTGGCGATCGTCGCCGTGTCACTCGCCGGCTGGCAGCTCGTGGTGGCCCGCCGGCAGGCACAGCAGATGCGCAGACTGGCCGTCCGCGTCCGTGACCTGTCCACCGAGACACAGAACCACGCCGGGCAGGCGACCGAGGCCGACGAGAGCGCCCGCGACCAGGCGCGCTGGGCGTGGGAACAGGTCAAACTCGCCAACACCCAGCTCGAACAGGCCCAGCAGGAGAACCGGGACAGTGCCCGGGCCGAACAGTGGGAGTGGGCCTACGCCCTCACCACGGCCGCCCGCGAACTCGTCGACACCAGTTCCGAACTCATCCGCGTCGGCCTCGACACCCAGGTGGCACCGCACTACCGGCAGTCCGCGAACCGGCACTACCGTCAGTCCTGCCAGCGCTGGCAGGACACGATGATCAAGGCGCTCGCGCGTACGTCCCCGAGTCTGGAGCTGCAGCATCAGCTCATCGCGTTCGGCTACGTCCATCAGCGCCTGCACGGCCACATCGACGTCCTGCTGCGCGCCGCCGAAACCGGCACCCTGTCTGACAAGGACCCCGTGACGCAGGGCGTCCACGCGCTGCGCCACGAACTGGCCACCGTGCACCGCCAGTTCCAGCGCACGATCAGCGCCAGCCTCGCCACGGCCGGTGAGACCGAGATCCACGAGGCCGGCACCGCCGACCGACGCGACGTCGCGGACGCGCCCGCAGCCGAGATACCCGCGCGCGCCGAGACTCCCCGGAACGCAGCCCACCAGACCGCGCCTTCACAGCAGTCGCCGGCACAACAGGCGCCGGCACAACAGGCGCCCGCACCGCAGGCACCCGCACAGCGCACCAGCTCACGGCAGCCAACAACCTCACAGCAGCCAACGACACAGCGCAACGGCACACCGAGGAACGCCGTTACTCACACGGTGTCGGCCCAGACCGCGACCCGCCAGATCGCCAATACCGCGGACGCACCGCAACGGGCCGCGGACGCCGCCCGCGACGCGGCATCGGCACCCCAGGGGCCACCTGCGAAGGCACGGACGACCCAGGCACGACCTGCCTAGCGGCGACGGCCGCCGCCGCGTCGCTCCCCACCATCCGGCCCGGGTCAGCCGTCGCCCCCACTCAGTCCTCGCTCGCCGTCAGCCGCCGCAACCGGTCCCGCAGGTGCCGTTGTTCCGCGAGGTTGTCCGCAGCGGCGATCGCCCGGCGGTAGGCGGCCACCGCCTCCTCGGCCCGTCCCGACCGTTCCAGCAGGTGCGCCCGCACCGCATCCACCCGGGGCAGCCCCGGGTGCGCCGCCTCGAGCTCGTCCAGACCGGCCAGACCGGCCGCGTCGCCGTGCACCATGGCGTGCGCGACGACGCGGTTCAGCGTGATCGTCGGGTTCGCGTGCCCGGTCGCCGCCTCCAGCAGCCGGTACAGCACGAGGATCTCGTCCCAGTCCGTCCGTTCGGTGTCGGGCGCCTCCGCATGCAGCGCGGCGATGCACGCCTGCAGCAGGTACGGCCCGGGCTCGACGCCCGGCACGGTCCGCTCGACCAGCGCCGTCCCTTCGTCGATCAGCGCGCGGTCCCACAGTGAACGGTCCTGCTCATCGAGTGGGCGCAGCACCCCGCCCCGGCCGATCCTCGCGGGCTGGCGCGCCTCGGTCAGCAGCATCAGCGCCAGCAGCCCGGCCACTTCGGCCGAATCGGGCACGCTCTGCCGCAACGATCGCGTCAGGCGGATCGCCTCGGCAGCCAGATCGGCGTCGCGCGGCGGCGAACCGCCGGTCGTGTGGTGCGCTTCGGTGAACATCACGTACAGCACGTCCAGCACCGACGTCAGCCGCTCCGCCGCGTGTTCGGGCCGCGGCAGCGCCCTGCCCACCGCGGCCAGCCTGCGCTTGGCACGCGTGACGCGCTGGGCAATCGTGCGCTCCGGCAGCTGGTAGACACCGGCGATCTGCGCCGTGCTCAGGCCCGCCACGGCACGCAGGGTCAACGCGACCCGCCCCGACCGGGGCAGCTCCGGATGACAGCACAGCTGTAGCACCAACAGCGAATCGTCCTGCTCGGCCACTTCCGGGTGCACCGGAGGGTGTAACCGCGCCGCACGCTCCTCGCGGTCCCGGCGGCGGGCGTCGCTGCGGACCCGGTCGACGTACCGGCGGCGGGCGGTCGACGTCAGCCACCCCACCGGATCGTCGGGCAGTCCGGACGGCCACTGCCGGTACGCGTCGAACAGCGCCTCCTGCACCGCGTCCTCGCACAGGTCGAACCGGCCACTGCCGTAGGCCCGCAGCAGGCGGGCGAGGACCCGCGGCGCCGCATCACGCCACGGGTCCCCCGCCCGGTCCGGCTCGGTCATCCCTCGCCCGGATCCGCGAACATCACCGGACGCACCTCCAACGCCAGCCCCGGAATGCCCGCGTCCGGGATCCGCTTCGCCAGTTCGAGCGCCCGCCCCTCGTCGGCGACGTCCACCAGGTAGAACCCGCCCAGGTACTCCTTGCTCTCGACGAACGGACCGTCGGTCACCTCCGGCCCGTCGGCGCCGCTCCGGACGACCTTGCTCCGGCTCGGATCGGCGAGCGCCTGCGTCGCCACGAACTCGCCGCTCTCCTTGGTCTCGGCCATGAACGCGCCGTGCCCCTCCCCGATCTGCTGTTGCTGCTCCTCGGTGAGGTTCTCCAGCACCGCCGGGTCGACCTGCATCAGGATCACGTACTTCACAGTTCCTCCTCGATTCGGGCGCCGCCACCGTGGCGGCACACCAGGGGGTCGTCACCGGTCCGGCCGATGCGACAGCGCGGGGCGATCGGATGTCGCAGAGAATTCTGGCCGAGGACTCGCTGCCGACGGTGTCGCGAACCGCCGGCCGGTGACGACCACTCACCGAGCGCGTCCCGCGCCACGCGCTCACCACCGACCGGCGACATCCGAGGAGACGACATGACACAGCGAGTCCGGGTCCACTGCTTCACCGTCACCGCCGACGGCGTCGGCACGGGCGAGAACCAGAGCTTCGACCAACCATTCGGCGACGTCGACCCCGGGGAGCTGTTCGCCTGGGCAGGAGCCACCGCCAGTTGGGTCAACCGCACCGAACCGGGCGGCAACCGGGGACTCGACGACTGGATCACCCGCGACTTCGCCCACGGCATCGGCGCCGAGATCATGGGGCGCGGCAAGTTCGGCCCGCAGACCGGCCCGTGGCCGGATCACGAGTGGCAGGGCTGGTGGGGCGACGAGCCGCCGTTCCGCACGCCGGTGTTCGTACTCACCCATCATCCGCGCCCCAGTCTGACGCTCGGCGAAACGACGTTCCACTTCCTCGACACCACTCCCCGCGACGCCGTCGAGCGGGCCAAGGCGGCCGCCGACGGCGGCGACGTCCGCATCGGCGGCGGCGTCACCACACTGCGCGCCTTCCTCGACGCGGACCTGATCGACGACCTGCACATCGCCGTCACCCCGGCCGAACTCGGCGCCGGGAAACGGCTCTGGGACTCCCCCGACGAACTGACCGACCGCTTCCACCTGGAACGCGTTCCGAGTTCGAGCGGCGTCGTGCACCACTTCTTCTGGCGGCGCTGATTCTTCTGGGCGCCCTCCGCCGCGGCCGGGGTTCGGATCGGGGTCGGGACCCCGGCCGCGGTCCGAATTCCGGCGGCCTGCGCGGGATGCCCGGCGGCGATCGGTGATGATGGGCGGATGACCGGGATTCGCCGCTGGGACGTGCTGCTCGCCGTGGCCGCGGGCGGCGCGCTCGGCAGCCTCGCACGCTACGGACTCGGCGCGGCCCTGCCGTCGCCGGCGGGTGTCGCGACGCTCCTGGGCAACGTCGCGGGCTGTCTCGCCCTCGGCGCGCTCATGGCCGTCCTGACCCGGCAGGCGCCACAACCCCGGCTCCTGCGCCCGTTCCTGGGGGTCGGCGTGCTCGGCGGGTTCACGACGTTCTCGACGTACGTACTCGACGCGCTCTCGACCGCCTACGACGGGCACCTCGTCACCGCATTCGCCTACGCCGCCGGATCGGTCCTCGCGTCGCTGCTGGCCGTCGTCGCGGGCATCGCGGGCGTCCGCCGGCTGCTCGACCCGCCGCGGAGCCCCGCATGACCGCGGCGATGGTGATGCTCGGCGGAGCGGGCGGTGCGATGCTGCGCTACCTCATCGACCTGCGGATGCAGCGGGGCCGCGTCTCCGCATTCCCCTGGGGCACGCTCGTGGTGAACGTACTCGGCTCGGCGCTGCTCGGCCTGCTCACCGCGTGGGTGCTCGCCACCGGCACCGCCGGTGGCTCCGTGTTCGCGCTGGCGGGCGTCGGGTTGTGCGGCTCGCTGACGACGTTCTCCACCTTCGGCTACGACACCGTGCAGCTGATCAGCCAGCGGCGGCACCGGCACGCGGCCGCCAACGTCGCGGTGACCGTCCTCTCCGGATTCGCCGCCGCGCTCGCAGGCCTGCTCGCCGGCAGCGCCCTGTGGAGCTGACCGCCGCGGCCACGGCGGTCGGCCGGCAGGACCGGCACCGGCGAGCGGCCCGGCCTCACTGGGCCGCGAGCGTGCCCACCGGCTCCGCCGGGTCGTCGCCGCCCGGCGTCACGCCGAGCTGCTCCTTGAGCCACCGCACCTGCGTGCGCATCAGGTTCTCGGCGACCTCCTCGGCCTGCGGCGTCATGTGCGTCGCTCCGGCCAGCGGCAGGAACGTGTGCATCCGGCCCGCGGCCAGCAGCTCCGAGGAGAGCCGCAGTGCATGGGCGACGAACACGTTGTCGTCGGCGAGTCCGTGCACGATCAGCAGCGCACGCTCCAGCTTCGGCGCATCCGTGATCAGCGAGTTGCGCTCGTAGAGCTCCGGCCGCTCGTCGGGATGACCGAGATAGCGCTCGGTGTAGTGCGTGTCGTACAGGCTCCAGTCGGTCACCGGAGCACCCGCGACACCCGCCGTGAACACGTCCGGCCTGCGCAGCACCGCTGCGGCCGCGAGGTAGCCGCCGAACGACCAGCCGCGGATGGCGACCCGCGCGAGGTCGAGGTCGCCGAACCGCTCCGCCGCGGCGTGCAGCGCGTCGACCTGGTCGGCCAGCGCGACGTCGCCGAGGTCGCCCGCCATCGCCCGTTCCCACTCCGGCCCGCGGCCGGGCGAGCCGCGGCCGTCGACGACGAGCACCGCGAATCCCTGGTCGGCCAGCCATTGCGGGGTGAGCATCGCGTTCCGGCTGCGCAGCACCCGCTGTGCGTGGGGCCCGCCGTAGGGGTCGAGCAGCACGGGCAGCGATCCGTCGCCCGGCTCGTGCCCCGTGGGCAGCACCAACGCGGCGCGCAGCCCGCGCTCCCCCAGTTCGAGCCAGTGCACGTTCGGCGTGATGCCCGGCTCGGCGGCGACGGACGCGATGCCGGCGACACGCTCCCCTGCGGCCAGCACGGAGACGCGGATGCCGGCGTAGTCCGGGCTCCACGACGCCAGCACCGCCGCCTCAGCCGTCCCGGCTCCGTTGTGGACACCGACGCCCTCCGACAGCCGCCGCACCGCACCGCCCTCGGTGCGGTAGACGTGGATCTGGGTCGGGTCGTCGCCGGAGACGCTGAACAGCACCTCTTCGCCGACGTCGATGACCGAGCGCACCTGCAGGTCCGTACCGGTCACCGCGGTGCCGTCGACGAACAGCCGGTAGGCCCCGTCGGCGACGCCGACGTGCACGAGCCGACCGTCGGCGGTCCACGCCGGGGCCCCGGGGACGATCTCGACCCAGTCCGGGTCCTTCTCGGCGTGCAGCAGCCGCGTCGACCCGTGGGTGACGTCGAGGGCCCGCACCTCGAGGTGCTTCTGGTCCCGCGACTGCACCGTCAGCAGTGGCGGCCCGCCCGCCGACCAGTGCGCGGCGACGAGGTACTCCCACTCGCCGGCCGGCACGTCCACCCGGCCTCCGTCGAGCGTGACGACCGCCAGCGACACGGCGACGTTCGTCGTGCCCGCCGCCGGATAGGCGACCGTGTTCACCGGTGCCGCGGGGTTGGCCGGGTCGGCGATGTGCCAGCGCGCCACGTCGGAGCGGTCGCTGCGCGCCGCCAGCAGGCTCCGTCCGTCCGGCGACCACCAGTAGCCGCGCACCCGGCGCATCTCCTCGGCGGCGATGAACTCGGCCAGCCCCCAGCTGACGTCCTCGCTGTCGGTCTCCTCCGGTTCGGCGGCCACGACGCGGTCGTCACCGGTCGCCAGGTCCACGACGTGCAACCGCCGGTCCGCCACGTAGGCCACGTGGGTGCCCTGCGGGTTCGGCCGCGGATCGATCACCGCCGCGTCGACCAGCATCCGCACCGCGCCGGTCCCGAGGTCGGCGGTGTAGAGCCTGCCGGACAGCGAGAACGCCGCAACCGTGCCCGCGGCGTCGGTCACGTAGCCGACGACGCCGCCCGAGGTCTCCCGCGCACGTTCGCGCCGGGCCCGTTCCTCGGCGGGCAGGTCCTCCTCACCGGGCAGCAACTCGGCCGCGTCGACGAGTTTCGACTCCTCACCGGACGCGACGTCGAGCTGCCACAGGCTGTTGCGCCGGTCGTGGCCGGACTCGGACCGGAGGAACAGCACGCGCTCGCCGTCGGGCGTGACCTGGAACTGCCGGGGCGTGCCGAGCGTGAACCGTTGGGTACGTGCCTGTGCGCGGAGGAAGGAGAGATCGTCTGTCACGGACAGACACTCTGTCATGACCAGGGCGCTCCACCATGGCCGCACCCCGGTGCCCGCCGCTGCCACGCCGAGCACAACGAATAGCCGCCCGATCGGGGACAGCGCGCAAGAATTCTCGCTTCTGCGCAATGCATTCCGGCTGATCTCGACACCTGATCGGCCCTAATCTGAACGCATGACGACGTTTGCCGACCGCGCCGCCCCCACGTCCACGCCGCCGGCCGCAGCACCGGCGGCCTCGGCCGACTACATCGCACTCGACGAGCAGTGGAGCACGCACAATTACCATCCGCTGCCGGTCGTGATCGCCGGCGGCGAGGGCGCCACGGTCACCGACGTCGAAGGCGCGACCTACCTGGACTTCCTGTCCGGCTATTCGGCCCTGAACTTCGGGCACCGGCACCCGGACCTCGTCGCGGCGGCCACGGAGCAGCTGGAGCGGGTCACGCTGACCTCCCGCGCGTTCCACCACGACCGGTTCGGCCTGTTCTGCCGCGAGCTCGCGGAGCTGACCGGCACCGAGATGGTGCTGCCGATGAACTCCGGCGCCGAGGCCGTCGAATCGGCGATCAAGGTCGCGCGCAAGTGGGCCCACCGCGTGCAGGGCGTGCCGGACGGGCAGGCGCGCATCGTCGTCGCCTCCGACAATTTCCACGGGCGCACCACGACCATCGTCTCGTTCTCCACCGACGACGACGCGCGTGCCGACTTCGGGCCCTTCACCCCGGGCTTCGACGTCGTGCCCTACGGCGACGCCGAGGCGCTCGCCGGAGCCATCACCGAGCAGACCGCGGCCGTACTGGTCGAACCCGTCCAGGGCGAGGCGGGCGTCGTCGTCCCGCCCGCCGGATACCTGGCCGAGGCCCGCAGGCTGTGCGACGAGGCGGGGGCCCTGCTCATCGCCGACGAGATCCAGTCCGGCCTGTGCCGCACGGGCACGGTCTTCGCACTGGAGCACGAGGGCGTGCACGCGGACCTGTACACCCTCGGCAAGGCCCTCGGCGGTGGCATCGTGCCGGTGTCGGCCGTCGTCGGCCGCCGCGACGTCCTCGGCGTGCTGCAGCCCGGCGAACACGGCTCGACGTTCGGGGGCAACCCGCTCGCCTGCGCCGTCGGCCGTGCCGTGGTGCGGCTGCTGTCGACCGGCGAGTTCGCCGAGCGGGCCGCCACGCTGGGCGAACGCCTGCACACGCGCCTGTCCGGGCTCGTCGGCCACGGCGTCAGCGCGGTGCGGGGCCGCGGCCTCTGGGCGGGCGTGGACATCGCATCCGGCGGGCCGACCGGCCGGCAGGCCTCCACCGCGCTGCGCGAACGCGGCGTGCTCTGCAAGGAAACGCACGGCTCGACCCTGCGGATCGCGCCGCCGTTGGTGATCACCGAGACCGAACTCGACCGCGGGATCGACGCGATCGAAGCCGTCGTCACCGGCTGACCCCGCGGAGTCCCGGCGTAGGCAGAATGGGGGTCATGATCGATCTGCGCACGCCGGTGAGCACCGACGACATCGTCGCTCGCGGGAAGGCGATGCGGGACGCCACCCCGCCCGTCTCCCACGACCACGACGCGGTCAACCCGCAGCGCCCGGACGTGCTCTCCTACATCGAAACGAGCAACGCCGGGCGCCTGCCGCAGCTGCTGCCGTTGCGGCACGGCAGGATGGCCGCGTCGCCGTTCGCGTTCTACCGCGGCGCCGCCGGGCTGATGGCCGCCGACCTCGCCGGGACGCCGTCCAGCGGGATGCACGCGCAGTTGTGCGGGGACGCCCACGCAGCCAACTTCGGGCTCTTCGGCACGCCCGAGGGCGAGATCGTCATGGACATCAACGATTTCGACGAGACCGTGCCGGGCCCGTGGGAATGGGACCTCAAGCGGCTGGCGACGAGCCTCGTACTCGCGGGCCGCGAAGGCGACGTCTCGGACAAGAAGTGCCGCAAAGCGGCCGAGGCCGTCGTGAAGTCGTACCGCCGCACGGTGCGCGAACTCGCCGAGGTGCCGTTCCTGCGGTCGTGGAATGCGCTGCCGGACTCGTCGGTCGTGGAGAAGGCGAAGGCCGACGAGCTGATGGACGACTTCGAGAAGGCCGCGGCGAAGGCCAGGAAGAACACGAGCGCCAAGATCGCGGCAAAGCGCACGGAGGAGTACTCGCACGGCTCCGGCGACAGCGAGTGGCGCTTCACCGAGGACCCGCCGAAGCGCACCGCGGTCGACGACGCGACGGCCGACGCCGTCATCGGTGGCCTGGAATCCTATGTGGACACGCTCCGCGAATCCCGGCGCAACCTCATCACCCGCTATTCGGTGTCCGATGTGGCCTTCCGCGTCGTCGGCACGGGCAGCGTCGGCCGCCGGGGCTACATCGCGCTGCTGCGGGGCAACGGGGACGAGGCGCTCGTGCTGCAGCTCAAGGAGGCGTGCCCCTCCGCGTTGACCGACGTCCTCGACCCCGAACCGTGGGACCACGAGGGACACCGCATCGTGCACGGCGCGCGCCTGGTGCAGGCCGAGACCGACATCCTGCTCGGCTGGACCACCATCGAGGGCAGGCCGTACATCGTGCGCCAGTTCCGCAACATGAAGGGCGACATCGACCCGACCGGCCTCGACGGCGGGCACCTCGACGACTACGGCAGACTCGCCGGCGCGCTGCTCGCGCGGGCCCACACCCGTTCACTCGACCCGCGGCTGCTGGCGGGCTACTTCGCCGAGGACAGCGAGATGGACGAGGCCGTCGGCCGGTACGCGGTGCGCTACGCCGACCGGACCGAGGCCGACCACGCCGAACTCGTCGCCGCGATCAAGGCGGGCAAGCTCGACGCCGAGTTCGAGGACGACTGAGCCGAGGGCGGCCGCACCGGCCGACCGGTGCGGCCGGGCCGGCCGGTGCGTGATGGCGTGTCGTCAGTGCGCGATGGCGACCGAGCGGGTGTTCAGGTAGGCCTCCATCGCCTCGGGACCGCCCTCGGTGCCGTAGCCGGAGTCCTTCACGCCGCCGAACGGCAGTTCCGCCGACGGTGTGGCCGGCATGTTGACCCACAGCATGCCCACCTCCACCTTCCGCGTCAGCGTGTCGGCGGCGGCCAGCGAGCGGGTGAACGCGTAGCCGGCGAGGCCGTAGGACAACCGGTTGGCCTCGGTGATCGCCTCGTCCAGGTCGGTGAACCCGCGGATCGCGGCGACCGGCCCGAACGGCTCCTCGTTGAACAGGCGCGCGTCCGACGGGACGTCGTCGAGCACGGTCGGTGCCCAGAAGTTGCCCGCCTCGCCGATCCGCTCGCCGCCGGCGAGGGTGGCCGCGCCACGGCCCACCGCGTCGTCGTACAGCGAGGCCATGGCGTCGAGTCGGCGGCTGTTGGCCAGCGGGCCCATCTGGGTGTCGTCGGCCAGTCCGTCGCCCACCGTCACGCCGGTGGCCGACTGCGCCAGTGCCTTGGCGAAGTCCGGGCGCACCGACTCGTGCACGAGGAACCGTGTCGGCGAGATGCACACCTGGCCCGCGTTGCGGAACTTCGACTTGGCCATGATCTTCACGGCGCGTTCCACGTCGGCGTCCTCGCACACGATCACCGGCGCGTGCCCGCCCAGCTCCATCGACACCCGCTTCATGTGCCTGCCGGCGAGCTCGGCCAGCTGCTTGCCGACCGCGGTCGACCCCGTGAACGTGATCTTGCGGATCGCCGGGTGCGCGATCAGGTACTCGGAGATCTCCGCCGGATCGCCGTACACGAGCGCGAGCACCCCGGCGGGCAGGCCGGCGTCCTGGAACGCGCCCACCAGCGCCGCCGGACTGGCGGGAGTCTCCTCGGGGGCCTTGACGACCATCGAGCAGCCCGTGGCCAGGCAGGCGCCGAGTTTGCGCACCACCTGGTTGATCGGGAAGTTCCACGGGGTGAAGGCCGCCACCGGTCCGACCGGGTCCTTCACGACGAGCTGGCGGATCGTCGGGTCGGCGCGGTGCGGCACCGTCCGGCCGTAGACGCGCAGGCCCTCGTCGGCGAACCAGTCGATGATGTCCGCGCCTGCCAGGATCTCGCCTTTGGCCTCGACCAGCGGCTTGCCCTGCTCGCGGGTCATCAGGTCGGCGATCTCGTCGGCCCGCTCGCGCACCAGTCCGGCCGCCCGGCGCATGATCGCGGCGCGCTGCGCGGGCGTGTAGTCACGCCACACCTCGAAGCCGCGGCGCGCCGAGTCGGCGGCGGCGTCGAGATCCCGGCGCGAAGCGTGCGCCACGCCGCCGATCACCTCGCCGGTCGCGGGGTTGTGGACGTCGATCCGGCGTCCGTCCTCCCCGTCCCGCCAGTCGTCGTCGATGAAGAGCCGGGTGTCCGGGTAGGCCATCTCGGAAACCTCCTTGATCGCGTGCGCTCGATGTGCGGCCACGGGTGTGGTTCGACCGGTGTCGGCACCGACTCTACGATGCCGCCATGCCGGTGGCGTTCGCCTGCACCCTCGTCCTGCTCGCGACGGGCTTCGTCGCGATGGGCGTCGTCGTGGCCGGCGGACGCACCCCGACCGCCGTCGACTCCGCCGTCACCACCTTCGCCGGCCGGTTCGACGACGACGTGCTCACCGCGTTCGTGCTGCCGACCGAGCCGCCGGTGTGGCTGACGGCGCTGGCACTGCTCACCGTCGGCGCGCTGTGGCGGCGCCGGTGGGACGTCGCGGCGACCGCGCTCGGCGCCCCCGCACTGGCCACCGCGCTGGCCTCCTGGGTGGCGAAACCGCTGTTCGACCGCTGGTACGACGACCATCTCGCCTACCCCAGCGGACACACGACGGCGCTGGTCGCGACCCTCGCCGTACTGGTCCTGGCCTCACCGCCGGCACGGCGCCGCGGGCCGGCGGCCGCCGCGGCCGCGGTCGGCGCGGTGGCCGGCATCGGCCTGGTCGGGCTCGGTCACCACTACGCGACCGACGTCGTGGGCGGCGGCGCACTCGCCGTCGCCGTGACGCTCGCCGTGGCGCGGTTGGTTCAGGTGGCGCGGACGGCTACCCGCGCGAGGCCGGCGCCGACGCCTCGGCGTCCCGCGCGAGAGCCGTGAGCCTGCTGATGGCGCGCAGGTACTTCTTGCGGTAGCCGCCCGCCAGCATCTCCGCTGTGAACAGCGAGTCGAGCGAGCCGCCCGACACCTGCACCGGGATCGCGCGGTCGTAGAGCCGGTCGGCCAGGGCCACGAGCCGCAGCGCGATGGCCTGGTCGTCGGCCGCCCGGACGCCGCGGATGTGCACCGCCGGCACTCCGTCGACCAGCCGGCCGTACGCGGACGGATGCAGGCCCGCCAGGTGGCCGCACAGCGCGTCGAAGTCGTCGAGCGTCGCGCCGGGGCGCTGCTCGGCGGAGGCGTTCAGGGCGTCGTCGCTCAGCGCGGCGGGCGGCTCGGGCAGGCCGCGGTGCCGGTAGTCCGGACCGTCGACCCGCACGACCCCGAACTTCGCCGACAGCGCCCGGATCTCCCGCAGGAAGTCCTCGGCGGCGAACCGGCCCTCCCCCAGCTTGTCCGGCAGCGTGTTCGACGTGGCGGCGACGAACACGCCCGCCGCCGTCAGCTCCTTGATCAGCCTGCTGACCAGCATCGTGTCACCCGGATCGTCGAGTTCGAACTCGTCGATCGCCAGCAGCCGGTGCTCGGACAGGCGCCGCACGGCCTCCCCGAACCCGAGCGCGCCGACCACGTGGGTCAGCTCGACGAACGTGCCGTACGCCTTCGGCCCGGGCACCGCGTGCCAGATCGAGGCCAGCAGGTGGGTCTTGCCGACGCCGAACCCGCCGTCCAGGTACAACCCGAGGGGGCCGTCATCCGCCCGGTCCCCGGTCCTGCGGCCGAACAGCCCGCGCAGTCCGGAGCGCTTGCCGCCGGCCGCACCGACCCGCTCGGCGAACGCGCCGCAATCGGTGATCGCGGTGGCCTGGCTGGGTTCGTCGGGGTTGGGAATGTAGGTCGAGAGCCGCACCTCGTCGAACCGCGGCGGGGGCACGAGCGTGGTGATCAGCTCGTCCGCACCGATCTCGGGACGACGCTCGGTCAGCTTCTCGGCAGGCATGGTCCTCAGGCTAGTCGCCGCCCGGCTCGCGCCCCTCCCCGATGTGACCCGGGCCGCGACGGGCGCGGTGGTACTGCGTGCGGCGACGGGCCGTGCTGGGATGGCGCAGTGCACCAGCTGTGGCCCGTACCGACCGCATCCGATCCCGACGGCACGCAGGCCGCTGCGCGGGAGCTGACCGACACCGACCTCGAAGCGCTCTACGGCTATCCGGCCGACCTCGACCGGCCCTGGATCCAGGCCAACTTCGTCGCCTCCGCCGACGGGGCCGTCAGCGTCGACGAACTGTCCGCGGGCCTGTCCAGCCCGGCCGACAAGCGCGTGTTCCTGCTGGGCCGCGACCTGGCCGACGTCGTGCTCGTCGGCGCGGGCACCGCACTGGGCGAGAACTATCGCGGGGCCCGGACCAACGAGACCCGCCGCGCGCGCAGGCGCCGCCACGGCCTGTCGGACGTTCCGCCGATCGCCGTCGTGACGCGCCGCTGTTCGATCCCGCCGGACGCGCCGGTCATCACCGAGACGTCGGTGCCGACGCTCGTCATCACGACCGCCGACGCTCCCGCCGACCGCAGGGCCGCGCTCACCGACGCGGGCGCCGACGTGCTGCTGGCCGGCGAGGACACCGTCGAGCCTGCCGCGGCGGTCCGCCTGCTCGACGACCACGGCCTCCGCCGCATCGACTGCGAAGGCGGGCCGCACCTGTTCGCCTCGCTCGTGGCCGCCGACCTGATCGACCAGCTGTGCCTGACCTACGCCCCGATGGTGGCCGGACCCGGACCGGGCCGCATCGTCGCTGGGCTGCCGACGACGCCCCGTGCCATGACGCTGGAGTCGCTGCTGCACCACGACGGCTTCCTGCTCGCCCGCTACCGGCGACACTGAATCGGCAACGGGCGACCTCCCCGCGGCCCGAGGCGTCCGGCCCTCGCGCGGCCCTCACGGCACGCTCACCGCGCGCGTGCGACAGTGACGCCCGCGCCGCCGAGGGAGCGCACCGCCGTCACCGGGTGTCCGCCCGGTGCACGGCACCGCCGACCGACCCGAGTGAGGACCTGACCGTTGCCGCGCCGCCATCCGCCACGTCGCCACGCCCGGCGGGCCGTGCTGGCCGCCCTGCTTCCCGTCCTCGTCGTCGCCGGGTGCACGGTCGGCCCGTCGACGCGGCCCGCCGTGGTCCAGAACGACGCCCCGGCACCGACCGAACGCGACCGCGAGGAATCGCCGGCGCCGCTACCGCCGCTCGGTGAGCCCGGCTCGTCCCGCATCGGCTGGTCCGACTGCGCCGCCGAGACGCGCGAACAGCTCGGCGAGGCCGCCGGCCGGAACCTGAACTACGAATGCGCGTACCTCACGACCACCCTCGACCCGCCCGGGATGCCCGGGCAGGGGCTCGCCCGCATGTCGGTGCTCAAGGCGGGCGACGGTCCGGTGCCGCTGGTGGTCGTCAACGACGTCGACGGCGAACCCGGCACCCGGTACGCCGCGCGACTGGCCGCGACGCTGCCCGACGAGCTGCTGCAACAGTTCTCGCTGATCGGCGTGGACCGCCGCGGCACGGGCGGTTCGGACGCCGTGCGCTGCATCCCGTCCGCCGAGCGGGCGACCCTGCTCGACAGCGACCCGTCGGAGGGCATCCAGCGGCCGCTGGATGCCGCCCGCACCGCGGGGCAGCAGTGCGCCATCGCGCTCGAGGACGAACAGGGCGCCATCGACACCCGGCGCACCACGAGCGACCTCGAGACCCTCCGCGAGAACCTCGGCATGGACCGTCTCCACGCACTCGGACACGGCGAGGGCTCCCGCGTGCTCGCCGTGTACAGCGCACGGTTCCCCGACAAGACCGGACGGATGGTCCTCGACGGCATGCCGGATCCGTCCGACGACCACGCCACCGTGCTCGACGGGGTCGCCGGTGGCGCCGAAGCCACCCTCGACGCCGCGGGCGCGCAGCTCGGCCGCGACCTGCGCGCCGACGTCACGGCACTGACCGGCGAGCTCGACCGCGGCGCACCGCTGACCTCCGGCGGGTACCGGCTCACCCCGCAGCTGGCCGTCCGCGCGGTACTGTCCGGCCTCGCCCAGCGTGACCGCTGGGCCGATCTCGCCGACGCCGTCGCCGCAGCGCGCTCCGGCGACCCGAACCCGCTGTTCGGATTCGTGCGTCCCCACATCGTCGAAGACCGGCTCGCCGCGGCCCGCCTCGACGGCACGATCGCGACGCAGTGCAACGACACCGTCACCCGGCAGCCCGCCGACCGGCTGGCCTCGACCGCCCGTGACCTCGCCCGCAACCACCCCGTGTTCGGCGCCGCGCTCGCTCAGGAGCTGGTGTGGTGCAGTCCGTGGCCCACCCGGTCCGACGAGCCCGGGGACATCGCCTCCGAGCACACGCCGCCGATCGTGGTCGTCAGCACCGAGACCGACCCGGTCACCCCCGGCAAGGGAACGGTCCGGGCCGCCGATCAGATGCCGCGTGCGGTGCACGTGGCATGGAAGGGCGCCGGGCACGGCGCGCTGAGCTCGGCGTGTGTCACCGACGCGGCGCGGGGATTCCTCGTCGACGGCGAGGTGCCGCGGGACGGCACCCTGTGCCCGGCGTGACCCGCCGCGCGTGACCGGGCACGCCCGTCCGGGGTTCGGGCCCGGCCCGGCCCGAACGGAACCGCTCGCCACCGGCCGCAGCGACCACAGCGCCGCTGTCGATCATCGCGCGTACCCGGCGAAGCGTTACTTGACGGAGGGCATGGGGAATGTTTCGCTGTCGCGCGGTGAATCTTCTGTCGTTGCTCTCCGGTCTGACCAAGCACGACCCACACGCCATCATCGCGATCGACGCCGATCCCGCGCAGCCCGTCCACGTGAGCCGCTCCGAACTGTGGCGGCGCACGCTGCAGCTGCGCGCGGATCTGGCGACGACGGGCGTGGGGCGTGGTGACGTCGTCGCCGTGTGCCTGCCGAACTGGTCCGACCTGCTCGGCTGGCAGATCGCGACGGCCTCGCTCGGCGCGTGCGCCGTCGGACTCGACCCTGCGGCGCCGACCGCCGAACTGGCGCGCGCCGTGACCGACACCCGACCGCGGGTCCTCGCGCTCGACCGGGACGTGCCCGCGACGCTCACCGACCACCTCCGTGCGGAATGCGCCGCCACGCCCGGCGACCCGGCACCCGCCGTCGCGGTCGTGCCCGGCCCGTGGTCCCAGCCCCCGGTCGACCCGTCGGCGTGGGATCTGGGCGGCGGTGCGTGGCAGCCCAGCGCCGCCACCGCGGGCATGCCGATGCCGGCGACCAGCGGCGACGAACCCGCCGTGGCGTTCGCCCCCGGGCTGGCCTGCTACCGGGAATCGGTCGTGGTGCGGCACGCGACCTCGACGGCAACGGCGCTCGGGCTCGGCGACGGCGACCTGGTCGTCTGCACCCGCCCGGCGACGCGTCCCATCGCGTGGTCGTTCGCCCTCGCGGCGCTCGCGGGCGGCGCGACGTACCTGTTCGACCCCAGGCTCGACGAAACCACCCTGCCCGGCGAACTCGCCCGGTTCGGGGCGACACACCTGGCCGCCGACGAGGCGACCGCGCTGCGCCTGGCCAAGTCCTGCCACGCCCGGAGTCACGACGCCGGCGCGGTGCTGCCGTCGCTCCGATGGGTGGGCATCGCGAACGCCACCTCCGCCGACGCCGCACAGCGGCTCGACGAACTCGGCATACCGGCCCGTGGCTTCTACGCCCCGGCCGGGGTGCTCGCACCGTTCGCGGTGTGGCCCACCGGCAGGTCGACCGCCGACCGGTGGCTCGGCGGCGGCCATCCGGTGTGCGCGGACGTCGACGTCCGCGTGACCGACCCCGAGTCCGGCGAGCCCGTCGCCGACGGCGAGAGCGGAGTCGTCGAGCTACGCGGTGCCTGCGTACCCGAACCGCGTTCCGAGAGCCACGGCACGGCCGCAGCCGACTGGTTCCCCACCGGCGACCTGGGCACGCTGACCCCCGGCGGCGACGTGCGCTACGACGGTCCCGCGGACCGCGACGCGTGAGCGCCCCGACCGTCCACTACGGTTGATCCGTGCCGCGCCGGACCACACTGCTTCTCGGAATCCTGTTGCTCGCGGCGCTCGTTCTCGCGGCGCTGCTGCTGCCGATCCCCTCCCCGGCCGAGATGCGCGCCTGGGCGGACGAGGCGGGTGCCGCCGCCTCGGTCGTGTTCCTGGCCGCCTACGCCGTGTGCACGATCGCACCCGTCCCCCGCACCGCATTCAACCTCGCCGCCGGTCTGCTCCTCGGGCACGTCTCCGGCGTGGTCGTCGCCCTCACCGCCACGATCGTGTCCGGTCTGTGCGGATTCCAGCTCGCGCGCCTGCTCGGCCGGGAGTTCGTCACCCGCAATCTGCACCGCACCTCCGTGCACGCCGTCGACGCGCGACTCTCCGGCGGCGGTATGCTGGCCGTCGCGTCGCTGCGGCTGATCCCGGTCGTGCCGTTCGCCCCGTTGAGCTACTGCTGCGGTGTGTCCTCGCTCGCACTTCGGCCGTATCTCGTCGGCACCGCACTCGGCAGTGTTCCGGGCACGATCGCCGTGGTCGTTCTCGGCGACGCCCTGACCGGTAACACACCGACTGCGCTGCTGATCTGCTACGGCGTGTTCGCCGCACTGGGCGCTGCCGGACTGCTGCGCGTCATCCGCACGGCGGCACCGGCCGGCGATCGGATGGCCGGGGTGGCGTCCCGTCCGGACGGCGCAGCCGACTAGGCGGCCCCGGTTCGATCGGGCCGCGCCGAGGCGGGAAGCTACACTCGACACGGGCGCTAGCGGGGTGGCGCACCGGTCCCTTTTCGAGAGCTCGGGCCGTCACGACAACGACGGGCTCGAGCAGCAGCCGAGCAGTACCCGAGGAGAAGGCGTCATCGACACCGGTCAGTTGGTCGCAGGCCACTATCGCCTCGTAGAGCACGTCGGCAGCGGCGCCATGGGCATCGTGTGGCGCGCCGTCGATGAACGCCTCGAACGGTCGGTCGCCGTCAAGCAGATCCTGACGCAGCCCGGTCTGTCCGAGACCGAGCGCACGACCGTGCGCCAGCGCGCCATGCGCGAGGCGAGGAACGCCGCCCGGTTCCAGCATCCGGGTGCCATCGTCGTGTTCGACATCACCGAACACGACGGCGACCCCGTGCTCGTCATGGAGTACCTGCCCTCACAGAGCCTGTCCGCGATCCTCGCCGAGCGCGGCACCCTGCCGGTGCCCGAGGTCGCCCGCATCGGCGAACAGGTCGCCGCCGCGCTGGTCGCGGCCCACCGGGCGGGGATCGTGCATCGTGACATCAAGCCCGGCAACCTGCTGATCGATTCCGGTGGCACCTGCAAGATCACCGACTTCGGTATCTCGCGGGCCAGCGGTGACCTGACGCTCACCCAGACCGGTCTCATCGGCGGGACTCCGGCGTATCTCGCACCCGAACTCGCACGCGGTGCGGACCCGACGCCCGCATCCGACGTGTTCGCCCTCGGCGCGACCCTGTACCACGCGATCGAAGGCCTGCCCCCGTACGGCGACAACACCAACCAGCTCGCACTGCTCTATGCCGCCGCGAACGGGCAGATCAACCCTCCTCACCACGCGGGCCAGGCGACCGCGCTGCTGATGAGCCTGCTGCGTACCGAGGCCGACGAACGCCCCACGATGGGCGAGGCGCAGGAGCAACTCGCCCAGCTGGCAGGTGGCGCACCGACCGCCGGGCCCCCGCTCGCGGCCACCGCGGTCTCACCCGCGGTGGCCGATCACGGCGGTGGCCGCAGGCCCGCGGCACCGTGGCAACGCGGCGACCAGCGTTCCGCCCCGCCGTCGACCGCCACGGGCACGCCCGCCGTGACCTCGGCAGCCACCGCGGACGAAGGCGGCACGAGTGGCAGACGGCGCACCCCGTTGCTGCTGGTCGCGGCCGGCATCGCCGTGCTGGCCGTCGCCGCGGTGCTGGTGTTCGCACTCGGCGGCGGGGACGACGACCCGGCCGCGGGCGGCGACCCGTCGCAGCCGCGGGACCCGGTCTCCTCGACGGCGCCCCCGTCCTCGAGCACGCAGTCCGGCTCCGACGAGCCCGTCGAGTGGGGGGACGCCGGAGCCCTGGTCGGCGAGTTCTACAACGACCCGGAGTGGGACCGGCTGACCCCCTCGGCCCAGGCTGCCTACGGCTCGGAGGAGGACTTCGAGACGTACTGGGACGAGCACAGTCTGTCCGGATGGTCCGACGCGTCGGCCCCCGATGGCCAGAACGCCGACGGTTCGGTCGACATCCAGGTCCAGCTCGACTTCGGCGACGGCAAGCGGCCCCACACGGTGCGGGTCGTCAACGCCGACGGCGAACTGAAGCTCGACGGCGAGACCCGGCCGCAGGCGGGGGTGTCGCGCTGACCGGCGACCCGGGCACGCCAGTGCGCATGTCCTACCGACTGCGCATGTCCTACCGTGGGCACCATGCCGGATGACGAGGCCACCCGCCGTCGGCGACTGTTCGACGACGAACTCGTCGGGCTCGATCCGGACGATCCGGAGGCCCAGGAGTTCGCCGACCACCTGAACCGGATGCAGCGTGCCGATCCGGCGTTCACGGTCGAAGGGTCGCTGCGCGGCGTGGCCGACTTCGCCGAGGGCAGCACCCGCGCGAGCGGCCTGCGCTGGTGGACCGCCGTGCTGATCATCCTGCTGCTTCTGCTGGGCGTCGTCGTCGGTGCCTGGGACCAGCTGAGCGCCTTCGTCACGCACCTGGCCGGGTAATCTGGGCGGTATGGATCCCGCCGCGAACACCACTCCCGCCGAGAGCACCAGTCCCGCCCAGACCACTGCCCGCGTCACGAAATCCGACGACGAGTGGCGCGCCGAACTGGAGCCGGAAGCCTACGCGGTGCTGCGCACATCGGCCACCGAGCGCCCGTTCACCGGCGACTACACCGACACGACCACCGAAGGCGTCTACGAGTGCCGGGGCTGCGGCGCCGAGCTGTTCCGTTCGACGACGAAGTTCGACAGCCACTGCGGCTGGCCGTCGTTCTACGATCCGGCCGACTCCGATGCCGTCATCCTGCGCAAGGACGCCTCGCTCGGCATGGTGCGCATCGAGGTGCTGTGCGCGTCGTGCCACGGCCACCTCGGACACGTCTTCGAGGGCGAGGGCTACGCGACGCCGACGGACCAGCGCTACTGCATCAACTCGGTCGCGCTGCGCCTCGTCCCCGCAGAGTAGGAGTCCCCGCAGAGTAGGAGTCCCCGCAGAGTAGGAGTCCCCGCGGAGTAGGAGTCCCCGTCGAATGAGGGCATCCGCCCCGTGAAGCCTGCGGGAACTCACGGGACCGGCCGCAGCGTGGGGCGCGCCTCACGCTGCGGCGGGAACGACCTCGACGTCGCACGGCACCCCGTGTGCTCTGCCCAACCGCGCATCCGCGGTGACCAGGGGAAGCTTGAGCCGCACGGCCAGGCTCACGTACAGCCCGTCGTAGAATCGCACGCGGTCCCGCAGCTCCCAGGCACCGCGGCTCAACGGCCCCGCGTGGGGATAGCGTTCGTCGACCACCAGGTCCACCGCGGCCAGTGCCGCCGCCGCACCGTCGGGCGAGAGGCCGCCCCGCAGCACGTGCTTGCGAAGCACGTCGCCCACCTCGGCGTCGACGAGGTGCGGCGCGTGCACCGCACCGGCGGCGAGACGTCTCCCCAGTTCCTCGGCCCGTGGTGTCAGCTCGGTCAACATCACCACCAGCGTCGAGGCGTCGGCCACGACCTCATCGCCCACGATGGTTCGCATCCTCGTCGCCCGGCCACGGGCCCCGGATGTCGTCGAGATCGGACACGACGGTCTCCGCCGTGACACCGGGTTCGTTCCGCTCGGTCAACTCGGCCCGCAGGCGTTCGAACACCGATCGCTTCCGCGCGACCCGCGCCAGGAAGCCCGCCTGTTCCCGCATGTAGGACTGCAGCGACTTGCCCTCCGCGCTGGCCGCGGCGCGCAGGGCCTCGTACTCCTCGTCCGGGATGTCACGGATCTGAATGGTCGCCATAGCGCCATTTTAGCGCTGCGCCATTCTGGCGCTATGGCGGTCGACACTGCAGCGGCCGGGTGGACCATCGCGCCGCCTCAGGGCAGCGTGCGCACCAGATCACTCGGCTCGATGCGCGGACCCGTGTAGAACGGGATCTCCTCACGCACGTGGCGCCGCGCCTCGGTGCCGCGCAGGTGCCGCATGAGGTCGACGATCCGGTGCAGTTCGTCGGCCTCGAACGCGAGGATCCACTCGTAGTCACCGAGCGCGAAGGCGGGCACGGTGTTGGCACGCACGTCCGGGTAGTCGCGGGCCTCCTTGCCGTGGTCGGCGAGCATCGTCCGGCGCTCGTCGTCCGGCAACAGGTACCACTCGTAGGAGCGCACGAACGGGTACACGCAGACGTAGCGCTTCGGGTCCTCGCCCGCGACGAACGCCGGGACGTGGCTCTTGTTGAACTCGGCGGGCCGGTGCAGCGCCACCTGGCTCCAGACCGGCGTGGACACGCGGCCGAGCGGCGTCGTGCGACGGAACGCGGTGTAGGCCGCCTGGAGCTGTTCGACCTCCTCGGCGTGCCACCAGATCATGAAGTCGGCGTCGGCGCGCATGCCCGCGACGTCGTACACCCCGCGGACCACGACACCCTTGCCTTCGAGAGCGTCCAGGTACTCGGCGGTCGCCTGCGCCGCGGCGTCGCGGTCGTCGCCGAGCGTGCCGGGCTCGACCCGGAAGACCGACCACATGGTGTACCGGAGCGTGCTGTTCAGTTCGTCGTAATTCAACCGAGCCATGGCCCTATGATCCCACCGTCGTCCGGGCTGCCACGCGCCGGGCGGCGGCGTCGGCCGTCCCGATGCAGGCGGGAATGCCCACGCCGTGGAGTGCCGCTCCGGCGACGGCGAGCCCGGGCAGGGCGGAGACGGCCGCGTCGATGCGCGCCACACGGTCGCCGTGCCCGACGCCGTACTGCGGCAGTCCGCCGCCCCAGCGCTGCACCCGGGCCTCGACCGGCTCGGCGGTGATGCCGGTCAGCTCCGCGAGATCCGCACGGACGCACCGGACGAGCTCGTCGTCGGTGGCACGCAGCGCGACGAGGTCACCGAACCGGCCCACCGACCCCCGCAGCAGCACGGGCCCGTCCGGTGCGGCCAGGTGTGGCCATTTGCGCGCGGAGAACGTGAACGCCTTGGCGGTGAACCGCCCGCCGTCGCGCGTGTGCTCGCCCGCTCCGATCAGCAACCCGGACGAGTCGGGCAGCGCGGTCCCGGCGGGCAGGGCCAGGGCGACCACGGCCATCGACGCGAGCTCGACCTCGCCGTACGCGGCTGCGGCGGCGGGCGCCACGTCGGCGAGCAGGCGCGCGGCCGCCGGTGCCGGAACGGCGAGCACGACGGCGTCGACGTCGAGATCGGGTGCGGCCGGGGCGTGCGCCGCGGGGACGGCGCCGAAGGTCAGGCGCCAGCCACCGCCCTCGCGACGGCTCACCGCGCGCACCGGAACCCCGAGCCGCACGTCGGCGCCGGCACGCGCCTCGAGCTCCGTGATCAGCGCGGCGAGGCCACCGGAGAGAGTGCCGAACACCGGTGCGGGGTTCGGCGGGGCCGCCGGATCCGGCAACTGGGCGGAGATCGCCGACGTCACCGACCCGGCCCCGCCGTCCAGCGCGTGCGCGAGGGCGGGCAGCACCGCGCGGAGACCGAGACCGTCCGCACCGCCCGCGTACACACCGCCGAGGAGCGGATCGACGAGCCGGTCGACCACTTCGTCACCGAGCCGCGCGCGCAGCAGCAGGCCGAGCGACGCGTCGTCGCCGACGGGCTCGACCGGCGGGAGTCCCGCCTCCCCCGCGACGGCGCGGGCCCCCGCCTCGGACAGCACGTGCGCGACCGCATCCGGGTCGGCGGGGATCCCCATGACGGTGCGTTTCGGCAGGCCCGTGGTCGCGCCGCCCGCGCGCAGGCTCGACGACGCTCCCGACGGATGCCGCAGCCGGTCGGTCAGGCCCAGTTCACGTACCAGGTCGAGGGCCTCCGGTCGCCGCGCCAGGAACGCCTCCGCACCGACGTCGCACGGCACGCCGGCCAGCGACACCGTGCGCAGCTTGCCGCCGAGCTCGCCGGACGCCTCGCACACGGTGATCGCGGCGTCCCGGCCGAGCAGCGTGCGGAGACGATAGGCGGCGGTCAGCCCGGAGACGCCTCCCCCGACGACCGCGACCCTCACAGCGCGCTCCTCACAGGCTGTGCACCAGCTCCACCACGCGGGTCAGCACCTCCGGATCGGTCTCCGGCAGCACCCCGTGCCCGAGGTTGACGATGTGCCCGGCGGCGCCGCGGCCCTCGGCGACGATGCGCCGCACCTCGGCCTCGATCACCGGCCACGAGGCCATCAACAGCGCCGGGTCGAGGTTGCCCTGGACCACCGGAGCGGGCTCGCCCGGGACCCGCAGCCGGCGGGCCGCCTCGTCGAGCGGGACCCGCCAGTCGACGCCGACGACGTCCGCACCGGCCTCGCGCATCGCGGGCAGCAGCTCCCCGGTGCCGACCCCGAAGTGGATCCGCGGTACGTCGTACTCGGCGACGGCGGACAGCACCTTCGCCGAGTGGGGCAGCACGAACTCGCGATAGTCGCGCTCCGAGAGCGCACCGGCCCACGAGTCGAAGAGCTGCACCGCGTCGACCCCGGCCTCGAGCTGGGCCGTCAGGAAGGTGGCCGTCACGTCGGCGAGACGGGACGCCAGGCGGTGCCACAGCTCCGGCTCGGCGTGCATGAGCGCCTTGGTGTGCTCGTGGTTGCGGCTCGGCCCGCCTTCGATGAGGTACGAGGCGAGCGTGAACGGCGCGCCCGCGAACCCGATCAGCGGGGTCTCGCCGAGCTCGCGCAGCAGCAGGCCGATGCCGTCGGTGATGGGCCGGACCTGCTCGGCCTCGAGCGCCGGGAGCGCGTCGACGTCGGCCGCGGTCCGCACGGGGTGCGCCACGACGGGTCCGGTGCCGGGCACGATGTCGATGGCCAGGCCCGCGGCGTACAGCGGGACGACGATGTCGCTGAACAGGATCGCGCCGTCGACGCCGTGGCGGCGCACCGGCTGCATCGTGATCTCCGCGAGCAGCCCCGGGTCGAAACACGACTGCAGCATCGGCACGCCCTCGCGCACCGAGCGGTACTCGGGCAGCGACCGGCCGGCCTGGCGCATGAACCACACGGGCACGCGCGCAGGCGTGCCGCCACGAGCCGCGACCAGCAGCGGCGCGTCGGGCAGCGCACGCCGCGCGGACACCGGGGAACCGGCCCGGGCGACGGAGGCGGACGACGCGGAGAACGACGACGCGGAGAACGAGGCTGTCATCACTGTTCATGGTGCCACGCCCGGATATCCGCGCCGTCGTCGGCGCGTCGGAAACCGGCGCAGGACCCGCGACCGCTTACAGTTTCGGAGTGACCGTGTTGACCCAGGCGCCGGAGGAATTCCGCCAGGCCGTCGCCGCGCTGCAGGCGCTGCAGCCGCGACCCGAGGTGAGCCTCGAGCCGATCAAGGCTCCGCAACGACTCGCGCCCTGGGCCTACGCACTCGGCTGCGAGACGACGGGACCGGCCGAGGTCGAGGCGTCCGGCAGGCTGGTCCTGCTGCACGACCCGGACGGCCAGGAGACGTGGAACGGCGTGTTCCGCCTGGTCGCCTACGTGCGCGCGGGCATCGACAAGGAGCTGGCGACCGACCCGTTCCTGCCGTCGGTCGGCTGGTCGTGGCTCACGGACGCACTCGAGGCCACCGAGGCCGAGTTCACCGCACTCGGGGGCACCGTCACCGAGACGTCCTCGGCCCGGTTCGGTGAGATCGCGGGGCCGTCCCGCACCGACGACCTCGAACTGCGCGCGTCCTGGACGCCGCTGACGGCCGAACTCGGTCCCCACGGCGAGGCGTTCTGCCAGCTGATGGCGAGCTACGCCGGCCTGCCTCCCGTCGGGGTCACGATGTTCGGCCAGCGCCACCCGTCCTGACACTGGCCGTTCTGGCACTGGCCGTTCTGACACCGCCGTCCTGACGTCGGCCGCTTCCGTCCTCGCTCGGCGTCCCCCGCTCGCTACTCGCGCGACGCCGCGGCATGGGCGCGACGCCGCGGCATGGGCGCGACCGCTGCGTCATAGGCGTGATCGCCGCGGCATACTCGTCACCGGCGACTGCACGCGGCATATGCACGCCCAGTTCACGCACCACAACCCCAGGATATCGCAGTGAAAACGGGCTGCGTTACACCTTTCGCCGGGATTAATTCCATCGCGCTACACCGGAGCCCTTCGAGCGCAATCCGATCGGGATAGATACCCATTCGATGCCCCCACTACCCCACTCAGGCGGCTACAGTACCTGTCGACGACACCACTTTCGGTCTAAAGCTGGCGCGGCTGAACGGCCGAAAGTCCCGGTGCCGGTCGGGGGGCACGACCGACTCCAGGGAGGTAGTGACGTGGCTGCCGTCGGCTTTTCTCAGGCCGTTCGATCCACGCCAGCCGGCGCCTTGCCGGCCAGCATGGTTCCGCATCCGCGGGAAGAGTTGTTTTCCGTGATGGTGGTCGATGACCACCCGTTGTTGAGGGAGGCGATCGCCGGACGACTTGCCCAGATGGGCGCCGGCACGGTGCACGAGGCCGCCACGGTGGCCGAGGCCAGGGCGCGCGCAACGGCCACGGGGCCGTGCGATCTCGCCGTCCTGGATCTCGGACTGCCGGACGGCAGCGGCATCGAGCTGGTCACCGAGCTGCGCAGCAACAGCTGGCCACGAGTGGTGGTCCTGGCCTCGTCGGACGACCCGTACGCGGTCCGCTCGGCGTTCCAGGCCGGCGCTCAGGCCTACCTGCTCAAATCCGCGTCGCCGGTGGTTGTCACCGACGGCGTCCGCCGGGTGCTCGACGGCGGCGTCTACGCGGATCCGAGCGTGGCCCCGGTGCTGGCCACCGGAACCCGGGTACCGGGCACCGACAACACCCCGCGCGAGCTCTCGGCGCGCGAGGTGGAGGTCCTGCAGCTCGTGGCCGACGGGCAGTCCAACAAGGAGATCGGTGACGAGCTCAGCCTGTCCGCGCTCACGGTGAAATCCCACCTGTCGCGGATCGGCCGCAAGCTCGGCACCGGCGACCGGGCCCAGATGGTGGCGCTGGCCATGCGCGCCGGCGTCATCCGCTAGCACCGACCTCCCTACGGGACGGGCTCGCCAGGGGCAGGTGTGCCCGTCCCGTAGGGTCAACACCCGTGCACAACGCAGAACACGCTTCCCCCGCGGCGGCGGCGACCGATGCGCCGGACCGCCAGGATGCGGCTGCGCCCGAGCTACTGACCGAGCCCGTCGAGGGCACACCACCGGTCATCGAGGACGCCGGGGCACTCCGCGCCGCCTGTGAACGGCTCGCCGCAGGCACCGGTCCCATCGCCGTCGACACCGAGCGCGCCTCGGGCTACCGCTACTGGCCCAGGGCCTACCTCGTGCAGATCCGCCGCGAGGGCGCGGGCTCGATCCTCATCGATCCGATCCCACTGGCCGGCGAGCTGTCGCCACTGGCCGAGGCCCTCGGCGACGCCGAGTGGGTGCTGCACGCGGCGTCACAGGATCTGCCGTGCCTGGCGGAACTGGGCCTGGACCCGCCCGCGCTGTTCGACACGGAGCTCGCGGGCAGACTCGCGGGCCACGAACGCGTCGCACTCGGCACTCTCGTCGAGAAGCTGCTCGGATACACCCTGGAGAAGGGGCACAGCGCAGCCGACTGGTCCCGGCGCCCGCTCCCCCACGACTGGCTCAACTACGCCGCGCTCGACGTCGAACTCCTCGTCCCGCTCCGCGACACGCTCGAGGCCGAACTGGCCGCCCAGGGCAAGCTCGAGTGGGCCCGGCAGGAGTTCGAGGCGGTCCGCACCACGCCTGCGGCGCCTCCGCGTGCCGAGCCGTGGCGCCGCACCTCGGGCGTGCACAAGGTGCGCACCCCGCGCGGCCTCGCCGCCGTCCGGGCACTCTGGGAGGCCCGCGACGAGATGGCGCGCAAACGCGATCGCGCACCCAGCCGTGTCCTGCCCGACAGCGCCATCGTCAACGCCGTGCTCTCGGACCCGTCGACGACCGGGCAGCTGCAGGCTCTGCCGGTCTTCGGCGGCCGGGTACAGCGCCGCTACAGCGCCCATTGGCTGCGTCAGTTGCAAGCGGCCAAAGAGCTGCCTGCCGACGAACTGCCCAGCACGTCCACCGGCAACGACGGGCCACCGCCGGTCAACCGGTGGGGCGACAAGGATCCGGACGCCGCCGCCCGGCTCGCCGCCGCCCGGACGGCACTGACGACGCTCGCCGAGCGGCACACGCTTCCGGTGGAGAACGTCCTGCTGCCCGATCTGCTACGCCGTACCTGCTGGACGCCGCCCGACGACCGTTCCCCGGCCGGCGTCGCCGAGACCCTGGCCGACGGCGGCGCGCGGGCGTGGCAGATCGAGCTCACCTCCGAGGTGCTGAGCACCGCGCTGCACACCACCGCCTGAGTACGCCGCTCCCCACCGCCGGCAGCGCCGTGGAGCCGTCCGCACCGGGCCCAACGCTCGTCGGCGGGGGATGTGTGCGCACGCGGCGCCGCACACCCGGCGAGGTATCACACGGTGGGGTGTCACACGGTGGACGAGGCCACCCTGCGACGCGGTCGGCATCGGGATTACCATCGAGGTTACCGGCCAGTAACAACGCCGTGCGGGCCGGTTCCGAGTTCCCAACACCGCGCACATCACCTCCGAAGGAGCACCCGTGTCCGCACCCGCGCGCACCGTGGCCTTCGTCGACGGGGCACGGACCCCGTTCGGCAAGGCAGGCGACAAGGGCATCTACGCCAACACACGGGCCGACGATCTCGTCGTCAAGGTCATCCGTGAACTGCTGCGCCGCCACCCACAGCTACCGGCCGAGCGGATCGACGACGTCGCCGTCGCCGCCACGACCCAGACCGGCGACCAGGGCCTGACCATCGGCCGCACCGCGGCGCTGCTGGCCGGCCTGCCGAAGTCCGTCCCCGGGTTCGCCGTCGACCGCATGTGCGCCGGCGCGATGACGGCGGTGACGTCGGTCGCCGGCGGTATCGCGTTCGGCGCCTACGACGTCGCCCTCGCCGGCGGGGTCGAGCACATGGGCAGGCACCCGATGGGCGAAGGCGTCGACCCGAACCCGCGGTTCCTGTCCGACAAGCTCGTCGACCCGTCCGCCCTCGTCATGGGCCAGACCGCCGAGAACGTCCACGACCGCTACCCGGCGATCACCAAGGAGCGCTGCGACGCCTTCGCCGTCCGCAGCCAGGAGCGCTTCGCCGACGCCGTGAAGGCGGGCAAGATCGGCCCGGAGCTGGTGCCGGTCGCCACCCGGCACCCGGAGCTGGGCTGGGACCTGGCCACCGAGGACGAGCCGCCCCGCCCGGGCACGACGCTGGAGAGCCTCGCCGAGCTGAAGACACCGTTCCGTCCGCACGGCCGGGTCACCGCGGGCAACGCCGCGGGCCTGAACGACGGGGCGACCGGCGCGCTGCTCGCCGGTGAGGACACCGCGCGCGAGCTGGGCCTGCCGGTGGGCATGCGCCTGGTCGGCTACTCGTACATGGGCGTCGAGCCGGAGGTCATGGGCGTCGGCCCGGTCCCGGCGACCGAGAAGGCGCTCGGCCGCGCCGGACTGTCCATCGACGACATCGGCCTGTTCGAGATCAACGAGGCGTTCGCCGTCCAGGTGCTGGCTTTCCTCGACCACTTCGGCATCGCCGAGGACGACCCCCGCGTCAACGCCTGGGGCGGCGCGATCGCCTGCGGTCACCCGCTCGCCTCCTCCGGCGTGCGGTTGATGACTCAGCTCTCGCGCCGGTTCGCCGAGCGCCCCGACATGCGCTACGGCATGACGACGATGTGCATCGGTATCGGCATGGGCGGCACCGTCATCTGGGAGAACCCCCACTGGGAGGGCAACAAGTGATTTCCGCAGAACAGGCCACGACAGCATTCCCCGACGAGGTCGTCACCCGCGCAGTGACCCGCCTCGTATCGGTGCCCGGTCTCGACAAGCCGGTCGCCCTGATCACGATCGACAACGGCTACGACCACACCCGCCCGTCGACATTCGGCCCGCAAAGTCTGGTGAGTCTCAACGCCGCGTTCGACGAGGCCGTGGCGGCCGACCCCGCGGCGATCGCCGTGACGGGGAAGCCGTTCGTGTTCGCCGTCGGCGCGGATCTGTCCGGTGTGGAGGAGATCTCGGATCCCGGGCTGGCACACCAGATCGCGCAGACCGGCCACGACGTGTTCCGCCGGTTCACCGAGTCCGAGATCCCCACGTTCGCGTTCGTCAACGGTGCCGTCATGGGCGGCGGGCTCGAGCTCGCGCTCTCGTGCCACTACCGCACGATGGCCGACAACGTCGCCGCGATCGCACTGCCCGAGGTGTTCCTGGGGCTGTTCCCGGGCTGGGGCGGCACGCAGCTGCTGCCGAACCTGATCGGCCCGGACGCCGCGGTGACGGTGATCGTCGAGAACGCGCTGAACCAGAACGCGATGCTCAAACCGGCCCGGGCGGCCGAACTGGGTGTCACCGACGAGCTGCTGCCGTCGGCGGACTACCTGGAACAGTCGCTGCTGTGGCTCTCCCGCGTCGTGCGCGGCGAGGTCACGCCCGCCCGCCCGGAGATCGACCGCGGTGAGGGCTGGGACGCCGCGCTGGACCGTGCGAAGGCCGTCGTCGCGGGCAAGACGAAGGGCGCCTCGCCGGGCGCGGAAAAGGCCCTCGAACTGCTCGAACTGGCGCGCACGGCCGACCGGGACGCCGGGTACGCCGCCGAGACCGAGGCGCTGGCCGAGCTGTTGATGTCCGATCCGCTGCGGTCCGGGCTGTACTCGTTCAACCTCGTCAACAAGCGGGCGAAGAAACCGGCGGGCGCGCCGGACAAGTCCCTCGCCCGGCAGGTCGGCAAGGTCGGCATCGTCGGCGCAGGCTTGATGGCCAGCCAGCTGGCGCTGCTGTTCGTGCGCAGGCTCAAGGTTCCGGTCGTCCTCACCGATGTCGACCAGGACCGCGTCGACAAGGGTGTGTCCTACGTGCACGCCGAGATCGACAAGCTCGAGCACAAGACGCGCGTGAGCCCGGACGAGGCGAACCGCCTGCGTGCGCTGGTGTCCGGTTCGCTGGACAAGGCGGCGTTCGCCGACGCGGGCTTCGTCATCGAGGCGGTGTTCGAGGACCCGGGCGTCAAGCGGAAGGTCTTCGCCGAGGTCGAGCAGCACGTCGGCCCCGAGTGCGTACTGGCGACGAACACCTCGTCGCTGTCGATCACCGCGATGGCCGCCGAGCTCCGGCACCCGGAGCGCGTCGTCGGGTTCCACTTCTTCAACCCGGTCGCCGTGCTGCCGCTGCTGGAGATCGTCCGCGGCGAGCGGACCGACGACGAGACGCTGGCGACGGCGTTCTCGGTCGGCAAGCAGCTGAAGAAGTCGAGTGTGCTGGTCAAGGACGCTCCGGCGTTCGTGGTGAACCGCGTGCTGACACGGTTCCTCGGCGAGGTGCTGGCCACGGTGGACGAGGGCACGCCGTTCGAGGTGGCCGACTCCGCGCTCGACCCGCTCGGCCTGCCGATGTCGCCGATGACGCTGCTGCAGCTCGTGGGCCCGCCGGTGGCGCTGCACGTGGCCGAGACGATGCACGAGGCGTTCCCCGAGCGCTACGGCGTGAGCGAGAACCTGAAGCGCTTCGTCGAGGCCGGCAAGTCGGCGGTCTGGCAGTGGGACTCCTCCGGCAACCAGACGATCGACCCCGAGGTCGCGGCGCTGTGGCAGCAGGGCGACGCGCCGTCGACGGCGGAGCAGGTGCGGGATCGCGCACTCGGCGCCCTGGCCGAGGAGATCCGCATCATGCTCGACGAGGGCGTGGTCGCCGAGGCCCAGGACATCGACCTGTGCATGATCCTCGGCGCCGGCTGGCCGTTCTGGTTGGGCGGCATCACGCCGTACCTCGACCGTGCGGGTGTGTCGGAGAAGGTCGCGGGTAAGCCCTTCCTCGCCCGCGGCGTGGCATCGGTTCCCACGGCGTGAGGTGACGGCGGCGGGACTCGGGGCCTACGCCCCGAGTCCCGCCGTATAGGTCATTATACGGCCAGGGCAGCTCGCTGTCCACATCGCACGTACGGCAGTCCGATGTGGATCTCGAACCCGTCGTCAGGACACCCGGCCCGTCGCCGCGGGCAGGCGGACCGTGACCGACAGACCCCCACCGACGACCGGTTCGGCGGAGACGGCACCCTCGTGCGCGTCCGCCGCCGCGCGCACGATCGACAGGCCCAGGCCCGCACCGTGACGCGCCGTCCTGGCCACGCCCGCCCGGCGGAACGGTTCGAACAGTCCCGCCACCGTCTCCGGATCCAGCAGCGGCCCCGACGAGCGGACGGTCAGCGTGCTCCACCGTTCCCCCGCGGTCGTCGTGACCTCGATCCAGCCCTGCTCGACGTTGTGCCGCACGGCGTTCTCGAGCAGGTTTCCCGCGACGCGCTCCAGCAGCGCCGCATCGCCGGTCGTCAGCGCGGGAGCCAGGTGCAGCTCGACGTGCAGCTCACGCCGCCGCGCATCGGCTTCGACCGCGCTCCACGCCCTCCCGGCGACCTCGGCCACGTTCACCCGTTCGGTCAGGGCGACCCCGGCGCCGTCGGTACGGGCGAGCAGCAGCAACGACGTCACGAGACGTTCGGCGCGTTCGGTCGCGTCCCGCACCACTCCGGCCATGCGGCGCAGTTCGCCCTCGTCGGCGTGCTCGTCGGACAGCGTGACGTCGAGTTCCGTGCGGATGACGGCCAACGGGGTGCGCAGCTCGTGGCTCGCGTTGGCGACGAACTGCCGCTGCGTGTCGAACGCCGACTGCAGCCGGTCCAGCATCGCGTCGATCGTGCGTGCCAGCTCGGCGAGCTCGTCGCGAGTGGACACCTCGCCGATGCGCTCCCCCATCGAATCGCCGGACAGTCGCTGCGCCGTTCCGGTCATGGTCCGCAGCGGCTGCAGCACGCGCGAGGTGAACGTCCACGCCAGGATGCCCGCCGCCGCGACCACGAAGCAGAACGCGATTCCCCCGGCGACGACCACGCGACCGCGTGCCTCGTCGCGCAGGTACTCGGCCAGGTCGGCTGCCCGGACGTGCACCCCGTCGACCTCGACGACCGTGCCCGGCGGCAATTGCGGCACACCGCCCACCGCGTCACCGACGAGCGTCCACGCGAGCCACAGCAACAGCGCGCTGACGAGCGCGACGAGCGCCGTCGCGAGGATCGTGATGCGGGCGCGCAGACTGCGCGCCGGGATGCCCGTGCGCCGGATCACTTACGTCAGGGAACCGGACTCCGAGGATCCGTGCACGCCCGGCGTTCCCCCTGCCTCCCCCTGCGCATCCGCCACGGACCCGGCACCGGGCACGCGGTAGCCCGAACCGACCACGGTCTCGATCACACCGGGTTCACCGAGCTTCTTGCGCAGCGTCATCACCGTGACACGCACCGTGGTGGTGAACGGATCGGCGTTCTCGTCCCACACCCGTTCGAGCAGGTCCTCGCTGCTGACGACCGCGCCACCCGCCGACAACAGCACCTCGAGGACACCGAACTCCTTGCGGGTCAGGTCCACGAGCTCGCCCCCGCGGTGGACCGTGCGCCGCGACGGATCCAACTCGATGTCGCCCGCCGTCAGCACCGGCGGGGCGGCAGGCGTGGCGCGCCTGCCCAGTGCCCGCACCCGTGCCACCAGCTCCGGGAACGCGAACGGCTTCGCCACGTAGTCGTCGGCGCCCAGCGACAGCCCTTCGACCCGGTCGGAGACCGCCGTGCTCGCCGTGAGCATCAGCACCCGGGTCAGTTCGCCGGAACGCACGATCTCCCGGCACAGCTCGTCGCCCGGCATGCCGGGCAGGTCGCGGTCGAGCACCACGACGTCGTACCGGGTGACGGACGCCTTTTCGTGGCCGTCGTCGCCGTCCAGCGCCACGTCCACTGCCATACCTTCACGACGCAGGCCGCGCGCGATCGCCTCCGCGAGCGGCGCCTCGTCCTCAACTACCAACACGCGCACGCCGACCACCGTGCCACAGCTTTCTGAGAGATTCCTGATTCCCGCGGCCGGCCCGGACCCGCCCGCGGCGGGCCACCGGTACGGCCGCGGGGCGCCCCGTCGGTCCACGTCGGACCCGCCTGCACGGCTGCCGTGCAGGCTCAGGCGTGCGGTGTCGGATCCGCCTCGGCGTCACCGCGGTGCTCGCCGAGGCACCCCGCGGCCCACTCGGTCACGGTGCGGGCCACGTCCTGGCCCGTCAGGCCGACCTCGGCGAGCACCTCGTCGCGGCTGCCGTGTGCGTGGAACCGCTGCGGCACGGCCAGATCGCGCAGTGGCACGTCGCACTCGGCGTCCCGCAACGCGGTCGCGAGCGCCGAGCCGAAGCCGCCGTGCCGCCCGCTGTCCTCGACGGTGACGACGAGCCGGTGCCTGCGTGCCAGCGCCGCGAGCTCGCCCGGCACCGGCACGACCCACCGCGGATCGACGACGGTGACGCCGATTCCCTGGTCGGCCAGCCTGCGCGCGGCATCGAGACCCAGCCCCGCGAACGCGCCCACCGAGACCAGCAGCACGTCCTCCTGCTCGCTGCGGCGCAGCACGTCGACCGTGCCGAACCGCTCGGCCGCCGGGACCGCCTCGACCACGCCGCCCTTGGAGAAGCGCAGCGCCGTCGGCCCGTCGGACACGGCGACCGCCTCGCGCAGCTCCTCCCGCAGCGTCCCGGCGTCCCGCGGTGCGGCGACCCGCATGCCCGGCACCATCCCGAGCAGTGAGAGGTCCCACATGCCGTGGTGACTGGGCCCGTCGGGACCGGTGACACCCGCGCGGTCGAGCACCAGCGTCACGGGCAGGCGATGCAGCGCCACGTCCATCAGCGTCTGGTCGAACGCCCGGTTCAGGAACGTCGAGTACACCGCCACCACCGGATGGCGCCCGGCCATCGCGAGTCCGGCCGCGGAGGTCACCGCGTGCTGCTCGGCGATGCCGACGTCGAACCAGCGGTCCGGATGCGCCTCCGCGAACGTGTGCAGCCCGGTCGAGCGCAGCATCGCGGCCGTGACGGCCACGACGTCCTCGCGCTCACCACCGAGGCGGGTCAGCTCCTCGCCGAACACCGAGGTCCAGCTCGTCCCCTTCTCCGGCGGCAGGCCGGTCTCCGGGTCGATCGGGTCGGTCTGGTGCATCTGGTCGGCCTCGTGGTTGACGGCCGGTTCGTAGCCGTGGCCCTTCTCGGTGGCCACGTGCACGATCACCGGACCGCCGAACGCCTTCGCGCTCTGCAGCGCCTTCTCCAGCGCGACGACGTCGTGCCCGTCGACCGGGCCGAGGTACTTGAGGCCGAGGTCGGAGAACATGACCTGCGGGGTGACGGCGTCCTTGATCCCGGCTTTCGCGGCGTGCAGCGCCGTGTAGATCGGCTTGCCGACCACGGGCGTGTGCTGCAACAGTTCCCGGCCCGAGTCGAGCAGCCGTTCGTAGCTCGGGCGCAGCCGCAGCGCCGACAGGTGTTCGGCGAGCCCGCCGATGGTCGGCGAGTACGAGCGTCCGTTGTCGTTGACGACGATCACCACCGGCAGGTCCGGCTGCGCCGCGATGTTGTTGAGGGCTTCCCAGCACATGCCACCGGTCAGCGCACCGTCACCGACGACCGCGACCGCGCACCGGTCGGTGTCACCCGACAGCCGGAAGGACTTGGCCATCCCGTCGGCGTACGACAGCGCCGTGGAGGCGTGGCTGTTCTCGACGTGATCGTGCTCGCTCTCGTCGCGGGCCGGGTAGCCGGCGAGCCCGCCGCGCCGGCGCAGCCCGTCGAAGTCCTCGCGGCGCCCGGTGACGATCTTGTGCACGTACGACTGGTGTCCGACGTCGAACAGCAACGGGTCCCGCGGCGAGTCGAACACCCGGTGCAGCGCGAGCGTCAGCTCGACGACGCCGAGGTTGGGGCCCAGATGCCCGCCGGCGCGGCGGACCTTGTCGACGAGGAACGTCCTGATCTCCGCCGCCAGGGCGCCGACCTGCTCGTGGTCCATCCCCTTGAGATCCGCCGGCCCCTGCACGGACTCCAGCAACGTCACGCTCCACCTCATTCGCCGTCGGTTCACGGTGCCTGACCGCTCAGTCTAAAGAGAGTTGCCCGGTGTCCGGCGGCACCATGGCCTCCCGCACCTCGCCGAGCAACGCACGCATCGCGTCCTCGGCACGGCGATCCTGCCCGGCGGCGACAGCACGGGCGACGTTCTCGTGCGCGTCCAGCGCCTCCGGGACCGGCTGGCGCGGCATCAGCCCGAGCTGGGTCCTGCCGCGCAGCACGGCGGCCACGACATCGGCCAGCGCGGCGAACATCTCGTTACCACTGGCCTCCAGCAGCAACGTGTGGAAGGCGACGTCGGCGTCGAGGAAGTCCGCCAGCAGACCGCGTTCGCCGAGTCCGCGCATCCGCGCGCCGAGTTCGACGACGCGGGTGCGCTGTTCCGCCGAGGCGTTGCGGGCCGCCGCGCTCGCAGCGAGGGGCTCCACGGCGACGCGCAGTTCGGTGAGCGAACGCAGCTGGGTGTCACGCCCGTTGCCGTCGAGCCGCCACCAGATCACCCTGGGATCGAAGACGTTCCACGCCGCGGCGTCCTGCACGGTGATGCCGACCCGGCGACGCGAGGTGACGAGCCCCATGGATTCGAGGATGCGCATCGTCTCGCGGGCGACGGTGCGGGAGACACCGAAGCGATTCTGAATGTGCTCGAGGGTCAGCGTGTCCCCCGGCGCCAGATCGCCGTGGGTGATCTCGCGCCCGATGGCCTCCAGCACCGCGTCGTGCCTGTTCTCGAACCCCGCCCTGCTCACGATCGTCCAGGTTAGTCGTGACGGCCGGAACGTGGGGACCACCCGCCACGAGGAGCGTGCTCGTGGCGGCGGAGGCGGTCATTGTGAGCCCGATTTAATGGTGTTACCTTTCGATTCACACGTAATACCTTTCTGTGTAACAGTGTGCGACGCACCGACGCCGCCGCACGTTCAATGAGGAGCGCCTATGTCAGCCACCTGCCTCGTGGTCATGGGAGTGTCCGGCGCGGGCAAGAGCACGGTCGCCGCGCACCTCGCCGACGCACTCGGCTGGCCGATGGCCGAGGCCGACGAGTTCCACCCCGAGGCCAACATCGCCAAGATGTCGGCGGGCACTCCCCTCACCGACGCCGACCGCGTCCCGTGGCTCGAGGCGCTGCGGGCGTGGATCGACCGCCGGGACGCGGCGGGCGAGAGCGTCATCGTGACGTGCTCGGCGCTCAAACGGACCTACCGCGACATCCTCCGGCGTGCCGGTGCGCAGGTGCGGTTCGTCCACCTGCGCGGCTCGACCGACACCGTCGGAGGGCGGCTGTCCGGCCGGTCCGGCCACTTCATGCCGACCGCGCTACTGGAATCCCAGTTCGCCGACCTCGAACCCCTCGATCCCGACGAGGACGGCGTGGCGCTCGACGTGACCGCCACGCCCGAGGTGATCACCACCACGGCGCTCGACCATCTCGGACTCCGGCCCGCCGGATCCACCGGGGCCGCCGACGCGGCCCCCGACTCGAACACACCAGGCTGAACAACAACGACGACGACGTCGGAAACGGAGCCGGTAATGAACACCGACGAGTGGACCCAGACCCTCGGAGCAGGGCCACTACTGGGCATCGCCGGGGCCGCCGTGGCGGTCCTGCTGGTGCTGATCATCGGGCTGCGCGTGCACGCCTTCCTCGCGCTGGTCACGGTCAGCATCGCCACGGCCTTCGCGGCGGGCATCCCCGCGGGCTCGGTCCTGGACACGCTCACCGACGGCTTCGGCTCCACGCTCGCCAGCGTGGCCCTGCTCGTCGGCCTCGGCGCGATGCTCGGCAGACTGCTCGAGATCAGCGGGGGCGCGCAGTCACTGACCGACGCACTGATCCGGCGGTTCGGGGAGAAACGTGCCCCGCTGGCCCTCGGCGTCGCCTCCCTCATCTTCGGCTTCCCGATCTTCTTCGACGCCGGGCTCGTCGTGATGCTGCCGATCGTGTTCTCCGTGGCACGGCGGCTCGGCGGCGGTGTGCTGCGCTACGGCCTGCCCGTGGCGGGCGCCTTCTCCGTCATGCACATCTACGTGCCGCCGCACCCCGGCCCGGTCGCCGCGAGCGGACTGCTCGGCGCCGACGTCGGCCTGGTGCTGCTGTTCGGCCTCGTCATCGCCGTGCCCACCTGGTACATCACCAGTTACCTGTACGGCGTGATGGTCGGCAAGCGAATCGCACTGCCCGTTCCGGAGTTCCTGCGCGGCGGACCGGACACCAGCGAGCAGGACCGGAACCCACCGCCGGCCTCGACGGTCATCGGGCTGCTGCTGATCCCGCTGGTGATGATCTTCGCCAACACCGGGCTCGGCACCGCGGGCGAAGTGGGCTGGATCGACGGCGACGCGAGCTGGGTGCAGGTGGCCCTGGTACTCGGGTCGACGCCGGTCGCGCTGCTGGTGACCGTCTTCGTCGCGAGCTATGTGCTCGGCATCCGGCGGGACCGGAGCCGCAGCGTCCTCGAGCGGCTGCTGGACACCTCGCTCGGCCCGGTGTGCGCCATCATTCTCATCACCGGCGCAGGTGGCATGTTCGGCGCGGTGCTACAGGCCAGCGGCATCGGCGACGCGCTCGCCGACGCACTGTCCGACCTCGGCATGCCCGTGTTCGTGGCCGCGTACGTCATCGCCACGGTCCTGCGCATCGCGCAGGGTTCGGCGACGGTCGCCCTCACCACCGCGGCGGGCCTGGTGCAGCCGCTCGTCATGACCGGTTCGTTCTCGAGCGTCGAGATCGTCGCGATCGTGCTGGCGCTCGCCGCAGGCTCGGTGACCGCGAGCCACGTCAACGACTCGGGCTTCTGGCTGGTCGGCCGGTTCTTCGAGATGGACACCAAGACGACCCTGAAGACGTGGACGGTCATGGAGACCACGATCGGCCTCGTCGGTTTCGGCCTCGCGGGCGTCCTCTTCCTCGTCGGATAGCGGCGCCGACCGGCGAGGAAGTATCGCCGACGATCCTCGGCCGCAGCGCGATACGCGCTGCGGCCGAGGCCGTCCCGGGTCATCGAGTCGCCGGAGCCGCCGTCGCGCCGGCCGATCGGTTGATGACGTCGAGGACCGTGGCCACGACCGTTTCGGGACTGTCTTCGGGCAGCAGATGACCGGCCCCGGGCACGACCTGGAAGGCTGCGCCCGCAATCCGGTCCGCCAGGAGGCGGCCCTTCTCGAGGGGTATCCACGTGTCGTGCTCACCCCAGAGGATCGTCACAGGGCAGCGGATCTCGGTGTAGCGATCTTGGATCTCGTCGGTGTGCCGGTCGTTCATCTGGGCGAGTTGGCGGTAGAACGCGGGCTGTCCCACCTCGCCGAGCCACGGTTGCACATAGCGGCTCATCTCGCACTCGGAGAGCGTGCGGTGCACGGCGCCGGCAATGTAGGCACGCACGATCGCTTCATGGATGTAGCCGGGCAACTCGACAAATGCGTCGGGGTGGCGACGGGCGGTCTGTACGAGCGCGGAGCCGTGCGGGCTCAGCGCAACCGGGTCGATCAGGGTCAGGGTGCGACAGTCCCGCCGATCGAGCAGATCCGTGCGCAGCGCGGTGGTGCCACCGAAGTCGTGGGCGACCACGTCGGGGCGGTCGAGTTCCCAGTGATCGAGCAGCGCGGCGCTCCTGGCACGGGCGCGCACCGTCCAGCTCGGAACGTACCGCCCGTCGCCCGGATCTCAGTGTTCCAGCAGCGCGACGCATTCGACGTGATGGGTCATGGGAAACGCGTCGAACGCGCGGAGCGCGGTCATCCGGTAGCCGTGGCCCTGCAGCGTCGCGACATCGCGCGCCAGCGCCGCAGGGTCACAGGCGACGTACACCACGCGGGCGGGCGCGGCACTCGCGATCGCGTCGACGACACCGCGCCCCGCACCTTTCCGCGGCGGGTCCAGGACCACCACGTCGGCTGCCGCCTCCACTGCGGACACGATCCGCTCGACCGTGCCGCAGCGCCATTCGACCTGCGGCAGATCCGCCAGATTGGCCTGTCCGTCGCGGACGGCCCGCCTGCCCGACTCGATCGCCACCACCGACCCGTCCCGGCCGACCTGCTCGGCCAGCACCGAGGCGAACAGTCCCGCTCCCGCGTACAGGTCCCACACCCGGCCCGCCACCGGCGCCGCGGCCCACTCGGCCACCACCGAGGCAAGCATCGACGCCGCGGCCGGGTGCACCTGCCAGAAGCCGTGCGCCGCCAGCCGCCACGTGCGGCCCGCCGCGTGCTCGACGGCGATCCCGCCGGACAGCTGCTTCGGCCTGCCGCCGCGCCGGACCTCCGCCCGGTGCACGGTGCCCCGCGCGTCCTCGGCGACCTCGAACTCGGTGCCCGGCCGGGCCGTGTGTGCCAGCCCGGCCCCGGCGGCACCCTCGAGGGTGATCGGGCAGTCCTCCAGCGGGATCACGTCGTGACTCCGGTGTGCCCGCAGTCCGGGCCTGCCGTCCGGCCCGGTCACGAACCGCACGCGGCTGCGCCAGCGCCGCGGTTCGTCGTTCGGTGTCTCGTCGGGCAGTGCCTCGTCGGGCAGTGCCTCCACGTCGACGGGCCAGGTGACGCCCGCGAGCCGTTCCAGCTGTTCGGCGACCACCCGTGCCTTCAGCGCCCGCTGAGCCGCAGGAGCGGCGTGCTGCCAGTCGCATCCACCGCACAGCCCGGGACCCGCGGCCGGGCACGACGGTGCGACGCGGTCCGGGGACGCCTCCGACACGGCGATCGCGTCGGCGCGGCAGAACGAGCCGCCGCGGTCCTCCGTCACGCGCACCCGCACCCGCTCCCCCGGCAACGCGTGGCGGACGAACACGACCCGGCCGTCGGCACGGGCCACGCAGTGACCGCCGTGAGCCACGTCGCCGACGTCGACGTCGAACTCCCGGCCGGTCCAGTCGACGTCACTCATCGCTCGTCCTGCCCGCTGCCGACGATCCGTCCCGGCCGGCCTTCCCGTTCCGGTTCTGCCTGCCGTTGGTGAGGCCGCGCCGCACGTCCCCGGCGACCGGACGGGGAGCGTCGGGGTCGGAACGGTGTGCCCGCTTCGACGATTCGAGCTGCCAGGGCACGCTCGTCACCATCACCCGAGACTGGAACAGCAGCCGCGTCTTGAGGCGCAGCGCGCTCTGGTTGTGCAGCACCTGCTCCCACCAGCGGCCGACCACGTACTCGGGAATGAAGATCGTCACGACGTTGCGCGGGTTGTCGCCGCGCACCCGCTTGACGTAGTCGAGCACCGGCCTGGTGATCTCGCGATACGGCGATTCCACCACCTTCAGCGGAACCGAGAACTTCCGGCGGTTCCACTGGTCGGTGAGCCTGCGCGTGTCCACGTCGTCAACGTTGACCGTCACCGCTTCGAGCACATCCGGTTTCGTCGCCTTCGCATAAGCCAGGGCACGCAGCGTGGGCCGGTGGATCTGGGAGACCAGCACGATGGCGTGGTTGCGCGCGGGCAAGGTCATTTCCTCGCCCTCGACCTCCTTGATCTCCTCGGACACATGGTCGTAGTGCCGGCGGATACCGCGCATGAGCACGTAGATCGCCGCCATCGCGACGATCGAGATCCACGCGCCCTCCAGGAACTTCGTCACCAGGACGATCACCAGCACGGCCGCGGTCATCACCAGCCCGAAGGAGTTGATGAGCTGCGCCCGGCGCATCTGGGTGCGAGCGCCCTCGTCGGTCTCGACCGCCAGCCTGCGGTTCCAGTGCCGGATCATCGCGCTCTGGCTGAGCACGAACGCGACGAACACGCCGACGATGTAGAGCTGGATCAGCTGCGTGACCTCGGCGTCGAACACCGCGACCAGCACGATCGCCAGCAACGCCAGGAACAGAATGCCGTTGCTGAAGGTGAGGCGGTCGCCGCGCGTGTGGAGCTGGCGGGGCAGGAACCGGTCCTGGGCGAGGTTCGATGCGAGCACCGGGAAGCCGTTGAACGCCGTGTTGGCCGCCAGCGCGAGGATCAGACCGGTGAAGAAGATGATGTACCAGATCGCCGGTGCAAAGCCCCCGAACACGGCTCCGGCCAGCTGGGCGACGAGCGTCTTCTGCTCGTACCCCTCCGGTGCGCCGACGAGCTGACTGGCCGGGTCCTCGGCCATGATCACGCCGGTGACGTTCGCCAGGAACAACAGTCCGAGGAACATCGTCACCGCGAGCACGCCCATCAGCAGCAGCGTCGTCGCCGCGTTCCTGCCCTTCGGCTTGCGGAAGGCGGGCACGCCGTTGGCGATGGACTCGACGCCCGTCAGCGCGGCACTGCCGGTCGAGAACGCCCGCAGCACCACGAACACGAACGCCAGCCCCGCGAGCTGGTGCCCGTCGGTGGCCAGTTCGAACCCGGCGCTCTCGGCGCGCACGTCGTCGCCGAACACCGTCGTGCGGACGAAGCCCCACACGATCATCGCCAGAATGCCCACCACGAAGGCGTAGGTCGGGATCGCGAACGCCGTGCCCGATTCGCGCACTCCGCGGAGGTTCCCGGCGGCCAGCAGCACGATGGCCCCGACGGAGAACAACACCTGGTGCTCGGCGACGAACGGGATCACCGAACCGATGTTCGCCGCCGCCGCGGAGATCGACACCGCGACGGTGAGCACGTAGTCGACAAGCAGCGCACACGCCACGCCGAGGCCCCAGTTGGGACCGTGGTTGACGGTCGCCACCTCGTAGTCGCCGCCGCCGGAGGTGTAGGCCCGGACGTTCTGCCGGTAGGAGGCGACGACGGCCGCCATCACCAGCGCGATGACGAGGCCGACCCACGGACTGTAGACGTACGCCGAGGTCCCGGCGATCGAGAGGACGAGGAGTATCTCCTCGGGCGCGTAGGCCACACTCGACATGGGGTCGGAGGCGAAAACCGGCAACGCGATGCGCTTCGGTAGCCGGGTGTGCGCCAGGCGGTCGCTCCGGAAGGGGCGGCCCAGCAGCAACCGTTTCGTCGCGGTGGCGAACTTGGACACCAGTGCAGGGTATTGACGTCCTCCCCGCGACGAGAGCCGGGGGATTCCCATCAGCTCCGGCGCCGATCGGTGCGCGTCACCGTGCGGGAACGCGCGTCACCGTGCGGGAACGCTGGTTCCCGCTTCGTAGACCGCCCGACGGCGAGGTCTCCACCCGACACGGAACGGGCTGTCGCCTATCGGCCACGTTACCGCCGGACAGCTGCGCGGTAGATTGATGCGCCAACCCCTCGGAACATCCTGAGGAACCCGCGCGCTCCCCAGCTTTCGATCACCGCCCGCAGCCCGCATGTCGCCGCGGCGCGGTAGGTTGCTCCGCAGTCGCCGACAACGCTCAAGGAGGCATCAGGCACCGTGCACGTGGTGATCATGGGATGCGGCCGGGTGGGCGCCTCCCTGGCCGCCGCCCTCGAACGGCTCGATCACGGGGTCGCCGTCATCGACCGCGACCAGGAGGCGTTCCGCAGGCTCGGCACCGACTTCCACGGCCAGCAGGTCGTCGGGATGGGGTTCGACCGGGACGTGCTGACCGAGGCCGGAATCGAACGCGCAGGCGCGTTCGCGGCCGTGTCCAGCGGCGACAACTCCAACATCATCTCGGCCCGCGTGGCCCGCGAGCTGTTCAGCGTCGAGCACGTCGTGGCGCGCATCTACGACCACAAGCGTGCCGCCGTCTACGAGCGCCTCGGCATCCCGACGATCGCGACCGTGCCGTGGACGACCGACCGGTTCCTGCGCACCCTGCTGCCCGACGGGGTCGCCACGTCGTGGCGCGATCCGACCGGGACGGTGGCGCTGCTGCAGCTGCCGCTGCACGAAGGCTGGATCGGCCGCAGCGTGCGCGACATCGAACGCGCCGCCGACGTCCGCGTGGCCTTCGTGATGCGCTTCGGCACCGGTGTGCTGCCGACCGCCACGACCGTCATTCAGGCCGACGACGAGATGTACGTCGCAGCGCAATCGGGCACGGTCGGCGACGTCACCGCCGTGGCAGCCCGCGCCCCCGAGGAGGACGACTAGATGCGTATCGCGATCGCCGGCGCCGGCGCGGTGGGCCGGTCCATCGCCTCCGAGCTCATCGAGGCGGGCCACACCGTGCTCCTGATCGAACGGCTCTCGCGTCAGTTCACGCCCGAGGTCGTCGAGGCCGCCGAATGGGTACTCGGCGACGCCTGTGAGATGTCCACGCTCGAGGCCTCGGGTATCGAACGCTGCGACGTGGTCATCGCGGCCACGGGCGACGACAAGGTCAACCTTGTGCTGGCGCTGCTGGCCAAGACCGAGTTCGCGGTGCGGCGCGTGGTGGCGCGCGTGAACAATCCGGCCAACGAGTGGCTGTTCAACGAGAGCTGGGGCGTCGACGTGGCGGTGTCGACGCCACGAATGCTCGCCGCGATGGTGGAGGAAGCCGTGAGCGTCGGCGACCTCGTGCGGCTGATGACGTTCCGTAAGAGCCAGGCCAACCTCGTCGAACTCACCCTGCCCGAGGAGACCCCGCTCGCCGGCACACCGGTGGAGCGGCTCAACCTGCCGCGCGACGCCGCGCTGGTGGCGATCCTGCGCGGGGAACGCGTCATCGTGCCGCAGCCCGACGACCCGGTCGAAGGCGGGGACGAGGTGCTGTTCGTGGCGCCGGAGACGGTCGAACCGGAGCTCCGCACCGCGCTCGGCCGATGAGCGGCGCCGGTCGCTCGACGGCAGGCGCTCAGTGGCAGGCGCTCAGCGGGCGACTGTGAGGCACCCACTGTGCGGGACGGATCCCCGCTCGCACAGTGGGGCAGCGAGGCCTCAGCGGGGCGGAGTGTCCGCGGGATCGTCGTCCGGTGCCGCTCCGCTCGCCGGTGCCGCGGCGCCGGGCGACAGTACGCCGGACGGCACGGTGCCGGCGGTGTTCTGCGCGGGACGGTCGTACTTCGCCCGCAGTTCGGCCTCGATCTCGGCGTCGGTGCGCTCCGTACGCTCCCGCAGGTGCTTGAGCCTGCGGTCCGAACGGCGCACCGCCCACACGACGACCAGCAGCGCCAGGCCGTACAGCGGGTAGCCCATGGCGATCTTCGCGAACGCCAGCCATCCCGTGTGGTCCTCGTCGTAGAGCCACCGCTGGACGATGAACCGGGCGGCGAACACGGCCGCCAGCGCGAGCGTGGCGATGTCGTAGCCCCGGCGCGACGGCTTGTCCTTGCGCCAGTCCATGCCGGTGCCGTTGAGCGCGTTCCACACGACGCCGGCCAGTGGCCAGCGCACGAGCACCGACAGCGCCAGGACGCTGAAGTACACCACCGACGTCCAGATACCGAACAGGAAGAAGCCCTTGGCCTCACCGGTGCGGTAGGCGATGAACGCCGCGATCGCGACCCCGAAGAACCCGGAGATCGCGGGCTGGACCGCTTCCTTGCGCACGACGCGTGCCACGGTGATGGCCACGGCGCTGCCCAGGGCGATCCAGATGGCCGGCATGAGCCCGAACATCGCGTTCGCCAGCACGAACACCACGACGGGGATGCCGGAGTAGATCAGCCCGGACACGCCGCCCATCTGCTCGAGCATCGTCGGCGCCCGGTCGGCACCGGTGTCGGCGTCCCGACCGCCCGGGTCACCCGGGGCGGCACCGCCGTGCGGCCCCTCCTCGGAGCCGTCGGCCTGGTCCGGCGTGCCGGTGCGGTCGGGCTCGCGGTCGGGTGCAGTCACGCGGCAAGTCTCCGGATCTGTCGTCGTCAGGTGGGTTGCAGCAGTTCGTAGTACGGGTTGTACAGCACTTTACGACCTTCGCGGTCCGCCATGCGGCCACGGGCCTTGATCGTCCGGCCCGGTTCGATGCCGGGGATCCGTCTGCGGCCGAGCCACACGAGCGTGACCTCGTCGGTGCCGTCGAACAGTTCGGCCTGCAACGTGGCCGCCTCGCTCGCGGGACACAACTCGACGCTCCGCAGCCGTCCGAGCACGGTCACCTCGTCACCGCAGCGGCAGTCGCACGCTCGCTGGGCGCCGCCCGCTTCGGATTTCTCGGAGAGATCGTCGGCGTCGAGGGTCTCGACGTCGCTGGTGAGCTTCTTGACCAACCGGCTGAAGTAGCCGCCGTCTTTGGCGGGCATGTGCCTGCTCCTGTACTTCGAGGGCCCCCGACTCGGCATTTCACGGCCCGTACTGTTCAGCGTAGCTTCCGTACCGGCCCAGGGAAGCCGACGGAGGTCTGCTCTGGCAAGGCGCCACGACGTGAGCTGCGTTATGCCCGATCGTGACCCGGTCACAGGACTGCGATCGGGCCGAGCACGATGTCGGTGTGCCCGCCACACCACCCGCATACCCGGCCTCGCCGGCGCACGCCGCCGTCCTGCCCGGAACCGGTTCCGACGAGGTGTTCGCCCGTGCCGTGTTCGCCCCCGCGCTGAGGGCCGCCGACATCGTCGTGCACACCCCACGACCCCACTCGGGTGGCGCACTCGTCCGGGAGGCCCTCACGGCACTGGATGCGGCCGCCGCAGCCGCGCCCGGGCCGATCCTGGTCGGCGGCGTGTCCCTCGGCGCCCAGCTCGCCGTCGAATGGGCGCTGCGCAACGGTCCGCGCTGCGCCGGGGTGCTCGCCGTACTGCCCGCCTGGTCGGGTACCCCCGGCGACGCGCCCGCTGCGGTCGCCGCCCGCGCGTCCGCGGACCTCATCGACCGTGAGGGCCTCGAACAGGCACTCGCCCTCTCGACCGACGACGTACCACCGTGGCTGGCCGCCGAGCTGACCCGGTCCTGGCGCCGCCACGGCGACGGCCTCGCCGCGGGGTTACGGACGGCCGCCGCTCACCCCGCGCCGGACGACGACGCACTGGCCCGGTGCCCCGTTCCGGTCGGCATCAGCGCCTGCACCGACGACCCGGTGCATCCGGCCGGGATCGCACGCGCCTGGGCGGGAACGATCCCGCGGGCACGCCTGCGGGAGCTGCCGCTGGCCGCCTTCGGCGCGGATCCCGCCTCGGCGGGCCGGGCCGCGGTCGAGGCCTGGTCCGACGCCCGCCGGGACCGCTGAAGCCGACCCCACGACCGGAACCGGCCGCCACGGTCAGCCCTGTCCCGCCCCGGCACCGAGCGGCCGCTGCCCTGTCCGGACACTGCCCTGTCCGGACACTGCCGTGCCCGGGCAACTGCCCGCCCGGCCGCTGCCCCGTCAGAACGCTGCCGTGCCGGCCTCAGCCCTGCCCGGACTGCTGCGCCGCGATGTGCTGCGCGACCTGTTCGGGCAGCCGTACCGGCAGCGGCGTGCGCACCGGCATCGGAGCGTCCCCGCGGGCCACGACGGTGCCGCGCACGATGTCCCGCAGCACCTCCGGCGCATCCGCGGCCTGGGTCTGCGGGCCCGCGATCACCCCGCGCAGCATCCACCGCGGGCCGTCGACACCGACGAATCGCAGCGCCATCTCCCCGATGACGGCCGACAGCTCCATTCCCCACTCACCGCGGCCGAGCGACACCTTCGCACCATCGCCCCGCAACTGTTCGGCGAGTTCGTCACTGACCGACCGCCACTGGCCGCCCGACCGGGGCGCCGCGTAGGCGCTGACCGTGACCTGCCCCTGGGGAACCACGATGTGCACGGCCCGGACGTTGCCGCCCTGCTGGTCCATCTCGACCTGCACCTGCGATCCGTCCGGCACGGGGACACGCACCGAACCGAGGTCCATGCGCGCCAGCCCGTCGTCGGGGGCGTCCGTCTCGTCGTACGGGCCCGACGCACCGTCGACCCGGTCGGCGGGCCGGCCCCCGTCGTCACCGTCGTCGGTGTCGTCGGCTCCGGGGACGTCCGCTGCGGCGGCCGCCCGGTCGTCGCCGGAGCCCGCGCCGAGCTCGTCCGAATCCTGCGCCTGTCGTCGCTTCCGTCCGAAAATCCCCACTAGTTCTCCGTTCCGAGGGTCGCGTGCCCACCCGTCGAACCGTAGCCGCCCGCACCTCGCTCGGTCGGCTCGAGTTCGCCGGTCTCGACGAACTCCGCGCGGCTGACGCGCTGCACGATCAGCTGCGCGATCCGGTCGCCGCGCGTGAGCCGGACGGGTTCGGCCGGGTCGAGGTTGACCAGGCACACCTTGATCTCACCGCGGTATCCGGCGTCGATGGTGCCCGGCGTGTTCACGATCGACAGGCCGACGCGCGCGGCCAGTCCCGAACGCGGGTGCACGAAGCCCGCGTACCCGGACGGGAGCGCGATCGCGACCCCGGTCCCCACCACGGCGCGCTCGCCCGACGCGAGCACCACGTCCCGGGTGGTCACGAGGTCGGCGCCGGCGTCATCGGGCCGGGCGTAGGACGGGAGGGGAACATCGGGATCGACGCGGGAAAGCAGGACCTGCACGCTGGACACGGCTGGTGAGACTACCCTGAACCCGTGAGCACGAGTGCACGCGCGCGGCCCGACGACGACGATCCGGCAACGCCCCCGGACACGGCCCGAGGCAACACCCCCGGCAGGGGCCGGGCCGACCCGGGATCGGGGGCCGCCTCGCCCCCGGCCGAACCCGGGGTGCGGTTCAGCGAGTGGCTGTACCTGGCGTGGTGGGGCTGGCCGCTGCCGTTGGTCGGCGCGGCTCTGCTGGCCGCCGAGGTCCACATGGGCTATCCCGGCGTGCGCGCCTGGCTGCCGTACGTGATTCTCCTCCCGCTGGCCGTACTGCTCCTGCTCGGGCTCGGACGGCTCAAGGTCCGCGTCACGGGCGGTGACGGTCCCGAACTGTGGGTCGGCGACGCCCACCTCCCGCTGCGGCACGTCGGTGCGGTCGAGGTGATCGGCAAGGACATCCGGCGTAAGGCACTCGGACCCGAACTCGATCCGGCCGCGTTCGTCGTCAACCGGAGCTGGATCCCCACGCTGGTGCGCGTGGAGGTGACCGACCCGGACGATCCGACGCCGTACTGGGTGTTCAGCACCCGCCACCCCGAGCGGATCGCGGCGCTGCTGCGGGACATCCGCCCGCCCCTGCCGCCCGACGCCACGCCTGCCGCCGACGGCGGCTGATCCGGCGAGACAACGAGAGCGGCCGGGTGATGCAGGCATCACCCGGCCGCTCTCGTTGCGCCTGTATCCGTTGCGCCTGTATCCGCGTCGCCCGTGTCCGTTGCGCCCGTGTCAGCGTCGCCCGTGTCCGTCTCGCCCGTGCGGTCGTCCCGTCACCCGGCGCGCCCTGCGCGGGCTCGAGTCACGCGCAGTCGCGGCAGATCAGCTCGGAGCCCGATTCCTCCGCGAGCCTGCTGCGGTGGTGCACCAGGAAGCACACCGAACAGGTGAACTCGTCCGCCTGCTTCGGCACGACCTTGACGGTCAAGTCCTCACCGGACAACCCCGACAGGTCGGCGCCCGGAAGTTCGAAGTTCTCGGCGCTCACGTCCTCGTCGACGTCGACGGCACCGGACTGGTTCTCGTTGCGCCGCGCCTTCAGTTCCTCCAGCGAGTCTTCGGCGAGCTCGTCCGCTTCACTGCGGCGCGGAGCGTCGTAGTCGGTCGCCATTGTCCTTCACCCCTGCGATCAGCATTTCTCTCGATACGAAACCGTCGGAATCGATCTCCGGCGGTCCTGCCGCTTCCGCTGGTCAACGTTCCAGCGCCTGTGTTTGTGCCCGGGAGCAAGGTGAGTGTCGTCTCATCGGCGTCGCCGCCTGCGTCACCCGTCGCCGCACCCTGGGAGCCCGGAGAGGGTAGCCCACGACGTACCCGACTCCGCAGCAGGTCACCCCGGCACTGCGGCACGTCACTCGAGCGGGGTATTTGATCCGGCCGGAAGCGGGTTACCCGGGACGTAGTGCCGCGACCCGCGAATCCCGGAATCGACCCTCGACGACGAGCACAGCTCACCCTCCGCACGCTCCGGTGGGACTGTGCCCGGCTCCGGCGGCGTACCTCCGGCGGGTCCCGGCCTGCGCCGTCGCTGTAACGCCTAAGCTGATCAGCGGCGACATGGACGGTAATCGGGCGGGGATCGGCGAAGGGACGGCGCAGTGGTGTCGGGGACCGGAGGCTTCCGGAGAAGCCGCGTCAAGCCGTACCGGAAGCACAGGCCGCTGCCTGCACTCATCGTGGTGGCGGTGCTGGGCGTGGCGGCATCGGTGATCTGGATCAACGTAGTCACGTCCAGCGAAGATCTGAACGAGGCCATTCGCTGCGACCCCGCGACACATTCACCCGAAGGGGTGACATTCGACCCGCAGCCGTACGACGCGCTCTCCAGCACCCAGCCCGCACCGCCCCACCGGGTCAACGTCCAGGTACTCAACGCGAGCGGGCTGCGCGGCGAGGCGGCGATGACCACGTCGGCGCTGGAACAGCTCGGCTTCACCCAGCTCGGTGAACCCGCCAACGACGACGCCTTCCCCAAGGGCGAGGCGTCGTGCCACGGACAACTGCGCTACGGCCCGAACGGCGAGGCCGCCGCCCGCACCCTCCGCCTCGTCGACCCGTGCCTGCAACTGGTCGAGGACGGCAGGAAGGACGCCACCGTCGACCTCGCCATCGGCTCCGCGTTCAACGACGTGCGCCCCACCAGTGACGCCCTCGACGTCCTGGACCGGCTGACGCGTTCGAGCAACGACGACTCCTCGGGCAGTGAGCAGTCCGCGGGCGGCGCGTCCGGCACGAGCTCACTGATCGACCGCGAACTGCTCGACCGGACCGAGCCCGAACACTGCTGAGCGACGCCGGCCGCCGAACCGGACGCCCCGGTGGCGCCGGGCCGGGAGTCGGGACTCGCCGTCCCCTGCCGACGTTCGGGGCGCGGCGGCATCGAACGCCGGCAGGGATCGGATACCGCGGTCAGATGCCGCCCATCCCGCAGTCGAGCAGCGCCTCGCGCAGCGGCCGAGCGATCGCCGGTGAGGCTGCAATCGTGCCGTCGATCCCCAGTTCGGCGTCCTGGCCCGGCAACGACACGACCGCACCCGCCTCCTCGGCCAGCAGTGCCCCCGCCGCCCAGTCCCAGCGGGAGAGGCCGTGCTCGGCGTAGCCGTCCAGCCAGCCGGCCGCGACGTGGCACAGGTCGAGCGCGGCCGAGCCGCCGCGGCGGATGTCCCGCACCCGGCCGAGCAGCGCGGCGATCATGGCGGCCTGCCGTTTCCTGCGCTCGGTCACGTAATTGAAGCCCGTGCCGACCAGCGTCATGTCCAGCCCCTCGGGCTCCGACACCGCCAGCCTGCGGCCGTCCAGCCACGCACCGCCGCCGCGGGAGGCCGTCCACCGGCGACCGCTCACCGGTTCCACGACGGCACCCGCGACGGACACGCCGTCGATCTGCGCCGCGACGGACACGGCGAACTCCGGCAGCCCGTACAGGAAGTTCACGGTGCCGTCGATCGGGTCGACGACCCACGTGACACCGCCGTCGCCGGCGTCCCCGCCGTGTTCCTCGCCGACGACGGGCTCGCCCGGGCGCAGCTGCGCGAGCCGGGCACGGATGAGCTTCTCGGAGGCGACGTCCACCGCGGTGACGACGTCGGTGCGGCTGGTCTTGGTCTGCACGTCCACGCCGGCCCCGTCGAGCATCGACTCGCGCTCGGCCGCGACGAACGTGGCCGCCTCGACGGCGACCTGCTCGGCGACACCGGCCAGCTGGGCACGCGACGGTGCGGCACCGTCGCGTGCGGCACCGCCGGGGTCGGGGGTCGGGGTTCCGGATTCGGGTTCGATGGGGTCCACGGGATCTATCCGACCACACCACGATGCCGGCCCCGCTACAGTCTCCCGTCAGGAATCTGAATCGAATAGGAAGGGGCGACGTCCATGGCGGCGACGCGAGGGTTCGGCATCGATGTCGGCGGGAGCGGCATCAAAGGCGCACTCGTCGACCTCGACACGGGCGAGTTCATCGGCGACCGGGTGCGCATCGACACACCGCAACCGGCCACACCCGACGCCGTGGCGGACGTCGTGGTCGAGATCGTCCGCCGCTTCGACTGGGACGGCCCGGTCGGCGTCACGCTGCCCGCCGTCGTCAAGCAGGGCGTGGCCCACACCGCCGCCAACATCGATCCCAGCTGGATCGGCACGGACGCCGACGCCCTGTTCGCGAAGCGGCTCGGCCTGGCCCGTGACGACGTCGCCATGCTCAACGACGCCGACGCCGCAGGCATGGCCGAGATGCGCTTCGGCGATCCGGCCGTGCGCACGGGTGTCGTCGCGCTGCTGACCTTCGGCACCGGCATCGGCAGCGCACTGTTCGACGACGGCAAGCTCATGCCCAACACCGAGTTCGGTCACATCGAGGTCGACGGCCACGACGGCGAGACGCGCGCCGCGGCATCGGTGAAGGACCACGAGGAGCTGTCGTATCCGCAATGGTCCGCCCGGGTGGATCGTTACCTGACCGTGCTCGAGAACCTGATCTGGCCGGATCGGTTCGTCGTCGGCGGCGGAGTGAGCAAGAAGGCCGACAAATGGGTGCCCCTGCTGACGAACCGGACACCCGTCGTGGCGGCATCGTTGCAGAACAACGCGGGGATCGTCGGCGCAGCGGCGGCCGCCGCCGAAGGCATCGAACCCTGACCGGCGACGCGGCGACGTACCCGGACGCGCCCACGCCGGGACCTCGCGCACCTGCGGAACACCGGTTCCCGGCGACGAAAAAGGTGATCGCGGCCCGACTCTGCACGGCGATGTCGTTACAATGGAACACGGCCCTCGACTGCGGGGCGCGAAACCGCAGGCCGGGGCCATGTCCCCCGAATCCAAGGCAGCCGGGACGCATGCGTACCGGTTCGTCATGATCGACCGCTGCGAAAGGGCGTACGTGGCAGCCGCAAAGACCGCAACCCGAAGCGGGCCGAAGACAACGAGCGCCGCCGAGCAAGCGACAGCCGAGGAGACGGCGGCCGCCGACGGTGCCGAGGCGCCGGAAGCGACAGCGACCGAGCCTGCGCGCACGACGGCGGCGAAGAAGTCTCCCGCGAAGTCCACCAAGACGGCCAAGTCGGCGGGTTCCGCCAAGGCGAAGCCCACAGCCAAGGCCAACGGCGAGGAAGCCGACCTCGACGGCGCCGATGTCGAGGACGTCGATCTGTCCGACCTCGACGTCGACGCGGTCGAGGTGGACGTCGTCGACGCCACGGTGACCGAGGAGGAGGCCGAGGAGTCCGAGGAGGAGGCCGAAACCGAGGAGGCTCCGAGCGGCAAGAAGAAGCAGCCGACCGCGGACGGCGACTTCGTCTGGGACGAGGAGGAGTCGGAAGCTCTGCGGCAGGCCCGCAAGGACGCCGAACTCACTGCGTCGGCCGACTCGGTTCGTGCCTACCTGAAGCAGATCGGCAAGGTCGCCCTCCTCAACGCGGAGGAGGAGGTCGAGCTCGCCAAGCGCATCGAGGCCGGGCTGTACGCCTCCGAGCGCATGCGGGTCATCGAGGAAGAGGGCGAGAAGCTCACCACCCAGATGCGCCGCGACCTCAAGTGGATCATCCGTGACGGTGAGCGCGCCAAGAGCCACCTGCTCGAGGCCAACCTGCGACTGGTCGTGTCGCTGGCCAAGCGCTACACCGGTCGCGGCATGGCGTTCCTGGACCTGATCCAGGAGGGCAACCTGGGCCTGATCCGTGCGGTCGAGAAGTTCGACTACACCAAGGGCTTCAAGTTCTCCACCTACGCCACGTGGTGGATCCGCCAGGCGATCACCCGCGCGATGGCCGACCAGGCCCGCACCATCCGTATCCCGGTGCACATGGTCGAGGTCATCAACAAGCTCGGCCGCATCCAACGCGAGCTGCTGCAGGACCTCGGTCGCGAGCCCACCCCCGAGGAACTCGCGAAAGAGATGGACATCTCCCCCGAGAAGGTCCTGGAGATCCAGCAGTACGCCCGTGAGCCGATCTCGCTCGACCAGACCATCGGCGACGAGGGCGACTCGCAGCTCGGCGACTTCATCGAGGACTCCGAGGCGGTCGTCGCGGTCGACGCGGTGTCGTTCACGCTGCTGCAGGACCAGCTCCAGTCGGTGCTGCAGACACTGTCCGAGCGCGAAGCCGGCGTGGTGCGGCTGCGCTTCGGCCTCACCGACGGTCAGCCGAGGACTTTAGACGAGATCGGTCAGGTCTACGGGGTCACGCGCGAGCGGATCCGACAGATCGAGTCGAAGACGATGTCCAAGCTGCGGCACCCGTCGCGGTCCCAGGTCCTGCGGGACTACCTGGACTGACGCTTCAGCACCGACACGGCCCTGCATCTGGCCGCCGACCTGCGCTGCGCAGGTCGGCGGCCAATTGTTTGTTCTACCGGCGAGACGAGCCGCAGCGGTGAGGCGAGAGCTCCGTACCGCCGATTCCCGATATCACCGGCGCGCACCGCGGGCGACGAGGTCACGGCGGTTCGCCCACCGTCTCCCCGGACCTGCGCGAGCGCAGCAACACCCCGCCGACGACGGCGAGAATGCCGAGTGCCTCGGTCAGGGCAGGCACCTGCCCCAGGACGACCAGGCCGACGAGCGTGGCGGTCACCGGCAGCAGCGCCAGCAGGACCGCGAAGCGTGCCTGCCCGACGCGGCGCAGCACCACCTGATCCAATCCGTACGGCACGACGGTCGACAGCAGGCCCACGCCGATACCGAGCAGCAGCAGGTCCGGCTCGGCCCACACGCCGCCGGTACCGAGCGCCAGCGGGCTCAGCACCACCGTGGCGACGGTGAACCCCACCGCCAGGCTGTCGATGCCGTTGCCACCGACGGCGACCTTCTTGCCGAGCACGATGTAGCCGGCCCAGGCCGCCGCGGCGGCCAGCGCGAACGCCACGCCCGCCGGACTGCCGCTCCACTGCACGTCGGCGATCGCCAGCACGCCCACCACCACGAGCGTCAGCGCCGCGAAGTCCCGCTTCGTGCGCGACCCGATCGCGGCGACCAGTACCGGGCCGACGAACTCGATGGCGGTCGCCGTACCGAGCGGCAACCGGGCGATCGCCTCGTAGTAGACGACGTTCATCAGCGCCGTGACCACGCCGAACGTTCCCGCCAGCAACAGTGGACGGCCTCGCCACGCCTCCCGCCCCGGCCTGCGCCATACGAGAAGAATCACAGCGGCACCCAGACAGCGCAGCCACGCCACTCCAGCCGGACTCGAGGCGTCGAAAAGCCACACGGCGACGGCCGCGCCCACATAGATCGAAATTCCGCTGAGAACGAACAGGGTAGGTGCGGGAACCGCGTCGATTCGCCTTTTCGCAGCCGAAACATCCACGGCACGATGGTGCCCGACCACGGAAAACGCCCAGCTGAGGGGCCGGTCGACCCTGCCGTGGTGATCACGCACGAAACGACCGGAAACGCAAGGACCACCGCGGCGTGACACACCTCCCACTGGCGCGGGAACACTTGCGGACGCCAAAACGTCTGTAAGAGTGGATGGCAGCGAACAACGACAGTGGCAATCCTGCCGCGTCGTTCTCGCGGCTGAATTGATGGCATCGGCGCGCCGATGCCGGGACGGAGGGAGACTCCCATGACTTCACCGACGCTCACCCGCCCCGAACTGACCCGCGCGGACCGCTGCGACCGCTGCGGAGCCGCAGCCCAGTTGCGAGCGGTACTCCCCAGCGGCGGCGAACTGCTCTTCTGCGGACACCACGGCCGCGAGTACGAGGCCAAGCTGAAGGAACAGGAAGCCGACATTCAGCGCTGAGTAGCCATCAGCAGCCGTCATCACGGCATGTCCGGCGTCGGGGGCCGGGGCGGCACGCGGCAGCACTGACAACGCCGCTGTGACACCCGCACCGACAACACCCCCACCGACAGCACCCAGACAGCACTTCACCCAAACAGCAACCGACACGCAGAAGGGGCGGAACCTCATCCGGGTTCCGCCCCTTCTCGTTGCCCGTCACCACGAGCGCAGGGTCACCAGGAGCGCTGGGTCACCAGGAGCGCTGGGTCACCAGGAGCGCAGGGTCACGATCCGTTCCTCGAGCTGCTCGACGGTGGCCATCGCCGTCGGCGGCCCCCCGCAGATCCGGCGCAGCTCGTTGTGGATCGCACCGTGCGGCTTCTTCGTCCGGTGGTGGTAGACACCGACGAGCGTGTTCAGCTCCTTGCGCAGCGCATGGATCCGCTGTCCGACCGGCTGCGGCCGCGCTGCGGGCTCGGGCTCGGCGGGCTCGGACTGCTTCGGCTTCCGCCGCTGCTCGTCGGCGAGCTGCTCCTCCTGGCGTTTCCGCAGCAATGCCCGCACCTGGTCGGGTTCGAGCAGCCCCGGCAGGCCCAGGTACTCCTGTTCCTCCTCGCTGCCCGAGAACACGGCCGTGCCGAACGAGTCGCCGTCGTAGATCACCTGGTCGAGCTCGGCGGAGGCGCCCAGCGATGTGAACGCCTTCTCCTCCTCGCCGGGTTCGTCCTCGGTACGGTTGGCCGCCAGCAGCAGCTCGTCGTCCAAGCCATCGGACTCGCGGTCCGGTTTGCCCAGCACGTGGTCCCGTTCGGCCTCGAGCTGGCTGGCGAGTTCCAACAGCACCGGCACGCTCGGCAGGAAGATGCTCGCCGTCTCCCCCGGCTGCCGCGCACGCACGAAACGGCCGATGAGCTGCGCGAAGAACAGCGGTGTGGACGCGCTCGTCGCATAGACGCCGACAGCCAGCCGCGGCACGTCGACGCCCTCGGACACCATCCGCACGGCCACCAGCCACCGCTCCGTCGAGTCGGCGAACTCACCGATCCGCCGGGTGGCCTTCGGATCGTCGGAGAGCACGACCACCGGCGGCTCCCCCGCGATGCGCTGCAGAATCGTCGCGTAGGCACGGGCCGAATCCTGGTCGCTCGCGACCACGAGCCCGCCCGCGTCCGGCAGGCCGTTCGCCCGCAACTGGGAGAGCCGCGTATCGGCGGCCTGCAGCACCGACGGCACCCACTCCCCGCCCGGGTCGAGGGCCGTGCGCCAGGCCCGCGCGGTCTGCTCGGCCGTCAGCGGCTCGCCCAGGCGCGCGGTGAACTCGTCGCCGGCGCTGGTGCGCCAGGACGCCTCACCCGAGTAGGCGAGGAACACGACGGGCCGCACGACGCCGTCGGCGAGCGCGTCGGCATAGTTGTAGCTGCTGTCGGCCTTGCTGCGCAGCGACCCGTCGGCGTCCGGTTCGTAGGTCACGAACGGGATCGGTGAGTCGTCGCTGCGGAACGGCGTACCCGTCAGAGCCAGCCTGCGGACCGCGGGAGTGAAGGCCTCCTCGACGGCCTCGCCCCATGACTTGGCATCGCCCGCGTGGTGGATCTCGTCGAGGATCACCAGCGTCTTGCGGTTCTCGGTGCGCACCCGGTGCAGGTTCGGATGCGCGGCGACCTGCGCGTACGTGACGGCCACACCCTGGTAGTCCGGCGAGGTGACGCCGGTGGTGTTGCGGAAGTCCGAGTCGATCGCGATACCCGCGCCCGCGGCGGAAGCGGCCCACTGGTGCTTGAGGTGCTCGGTCGGCGTGACGATCGTGATGGCCTCGATCGTGCGGTCCGACAGCAGCTCCGCGGCCACCCGCAGGCCGAACACCGTCTTACCGGCACCCGGCGTCGCGACAGCCAGGAAGTCCTTCGGCCGCTGCGTGAGGTACTTGGTCAGCGCCCGCCGCTGCCACGCACGCAGCGGACGGGCCGTCGCGTCACTGTCGGGATCCGGTGCGGACACGGCGCGCTCCTCCTGCCGCGCCCGGGCCGCCCTCTGGTCCGACGTCGCCGACACCGCCGATGCACTCCCCTTTCCCACCAGGACCGACTTTCCATCAGGACCGATAACGATCACCGGCCGCGGCAGACGGCCGGTGACATGCTCGCGGGGCCCGCGCGCCGGCGGGCTCACACAGCAAAACCCTCCCGCGCGGGCCGGCTCCGGTGGCGGCCGTCGTGGTGAGGGCGCGTCGGAAAGAGTACCCGCACCGTCCGACAGGATCGGCTCACGGCCTCACCGGGCACGGTCGCCCGGTGAGGCGTTCTCGCGCGACACGCCGACGCCGACAACACGGGCGAACGCGCCGATCCGGCGCCGATGGACCATGCTGGAACCCGTCATGAACGAGCAGAACACCGGCCGGCCCACCGGCGACGACCCGTCCGCGCGAGCGAGTGACGACGACGCCGGAGCCGGCGAGTTCCCCGCGGGCGCGCCGGAGCACGTCCCGGAGCGCTCGCCGTCCGTCGACGAATCCCGCGGCGAGGATGCGCCACGTCGCCGTAGAGGCCCGCTGCGCCTACTCCGCCGCACGATGAACAAGGCGTGGGAAGGCAACATCTTCTCCGAGGCCGCCGAGGCCGCGTTCTGGCAGACGCTGTCCCTGCCGCCGCTGCTGCTGGGCCTGCTCGGCAGCATCGGCTACATCGGTGACTGGTTCGGCCGGCAGGTCGTGACCCGCGTCCACGACAACCTCATCGGGTTCGCCGACACGATCTTCAGCGACAGCGTGGTCCGGCGGATCATCGAACCGACGGTCAACGACATCCTGACCACCGGAAAGGGCGAGATCGTCTCCGTCGGTTTCCTGATTTCGCTGTGGGCCGGTTCGTCGGCCATGTCGTCCTTCGTCGACGCGATCACGGTCGCCCACAACCAGTACGGAGTCCGCAACGAGGTGTGGCAGCGGATCTTCGCGCTGCTGCTCTACATGGCGAGCCTGGCACTGCTCATCGTCGGCCTGCCGATCATCGCGATCGGGCCCGAGCTGCTGCCCGACTTCTTCCCCCCGGACTGGCGGCCGACCATATCCACGTGGGTCGGGACCCTGTACTACCCGACGGCCGGGATCGCACTCGTGCTCGCGCTCGCGACGCTGTACAAGCTCTCGCTGCCGCGCAAACTGCCGTGGCACCGCGGCCTGCCCGGTGCGGTGCTCGCGATGGTGATCTTCCTGCTCTCCAGTATCGGACTGCGGCTCTACATCGGGTGGATCACGACCACCGGCTACACCTACGGCGCGCTCGCCACCCCGATCGCGTTCCTGCTGTTCGCGTTCTTCATCGGCCTGGCCATCGTGGCCGGTGCCTACTTCAACAGCGCCATCCAGGAACTCTGGCCGGCCAAGCCGACCCGCAGGCAGCGACGGGCCTGGCAGCGGCTCGAACGGGAGCGCGCCGCCGAGCGGATCCAGGCCGACGAACACCGGGACGAGTGGGAGCGCACGACCCTGCCGCTGCGCACACCCCGGCAGGCGGGCCAGGACCACTCGTCACCCGACCGGCCTGCCGACGCCTGAGTGACCGCGTGGCCGACCGGCCGGGCCGGTCACGCGGTCAGGGCAGGACGGGTCACTCCTCGCCGCCGGGCGGCAACCCCTCGAAGACCTTCTTGCAGTCGGGGCACACCGGCGAACCCGGCTTCGCGGATTTCGTCACGGGAAACACCGCTCCGCAGAGCGCCACCACGTGCGTACCCGTCACCGCGCTCTCGGTGATCTTGTTCTTCTGCACGTAGTGGAACACCTCGGGAGCGTCGTCGTCGGTGCTCTCGGTGCCCTCGGGGCGAGTGTCGACATCAGGCAGTGTTGCAGTGCTCATACCCACCAGTTTGCCACCCACGGCCACGCGGGTGGACGGCTATGGGTCAGGATTGCCCGCTGTGACCAGTACTCCCCGCCACGCCACCGCTCCCGCCACCGCCGCACCCGTGAGGCTGTCGGCCGAGGTCGCCGACGCACTCGAGGCCGGCTCGGCCGTGGTCGCGCTCGAGAGCACGATCCTCTCGCACGGCCTGCCGCCCGGCCGGAACCTGGAGGTCGCGGGCCGGCTCGAGAACACGGTCCGCCGCGCGGGCGCCGTTCCCGCCACGATCGCGGTGCTGGACGGCACGCCGCTGGTCGGACTCACGACGGCCCAGCTGGAACGCGTGTGCTCGCCGGAGGAGGACCTCGACAAGCTCTCGGCCCGCGACCTCGGCCCGGCCCTGGCCTCGGGCCGTTCGGGAGCGACCACGGTGGCGGGCACGTCCGTGCTCGCCCACGCCGCGGGCATCGGCGTGTTCGCCACCGGCGGGCTCGGCGGCGTGCACCTGCCGCCGCCGGGTGAGACGACGACCTGGGACGTCTCCGCCGACCTCGCCGTACTCGGCCGCACGCCGATCCTCGTCGTGTGCTCCGGCATGAAATCGATCCTCGACATCCCGGCCACGCTCGAAGTCCTCGAGACCGGTTCGGTACCCGTGCTCGGCTACGGCGTCGACGAGTTCCCGGCGTTCTACCTGCGCTCGTCGGGACAGCCGGTGCCGCATCGCGTCGACGGCCCCGAGCAGGTCGCCGGCGCGATGCGGGCACACCGGACGTTCTCCCCGGCAGGCATGCTGCTGGCCAACCCGATCCCGGAGGAGGCGGAGATGGACCGTGAGCTGCACGACCGGCTGCTCGTCGAGGGGCTGGCCGAGGTCACCGGATCGGCGGTGAGCGGCGGCGACGTCACTCCGGCGCTGCTGGAGCACTTCCACACCGCATCCGGCGGTGTCAGCCTCGATGCCAACGAGGAACTCGTCGTCGCCAACGCCGAGCTCGCCTCCCTGGTGGCCGTGGAGCTCGCCCGATGAGGATCGTCGTGGTCGGCGACGCCGGCCTGGACGTGGTGGCCCGCCACGACCGGCCGCTGGCCCACGGCGGCGACACCCGCGCCGAGGTCGGGCTCACCGGCGGCGGCGCGGGCGCCAACACCGCCCTGTGGCTGCGCGCCGCGGGCGCGGACCCGGTGCTGCTGGCCCGTGTCGGCGACGACCCCGGCGGCCGCCTGCTGCGCACCGAACTCGAGGCCGCCGGCGTGACGTGCGCGTTCGCCGTGGACGCCGACGCCGCGACGTGCTGTGTCGTCGTGCTCGTCGACCCCGATGGGCAGCGCACGATGCTGCCCGACCGCGGCGCCAACAAACACTTCGGTCCGTCCGACGTCGCCGCGGTGGGACCGGCGGCGCTCGCGGGCGCCGGCCACCTGCACCTGTCCGGGTACGTACTGCTCGACCCGTCGTCGCGGCCCGCGGGCCTGGCCGCGCTCGAGGCAGCGCGGGCGGCGGGCGTGCCGACCTCGGTGGATCCGCAGGCGGCCGCACTCATCACCGACCCCGAGGGGTTCCTCGCCGACGTCCGCGGCGTGGACCTGCTGTTGCCCAACGCCGCCGAGCTGGCCGCGCTCACCGGATCCGGCGAACCGGCCGCGGCACGTGAACTGCTCGGGCACGTGGGCGCCGTCGCCGTGACCACCGGGCTCGACGGTGCGGCCTGGATCGACGACAACGGCCTGCGGACCGTTCCCGCCCAGCAGGCACCGTGCGTCGACAGCACGGGAGCCGGCGATGCGTTCAACGCGGGCCTGCTCACCGCACGGCTGCGCGGCGAACCGGTACGCGACTGCCTGGCGGCGGGGGTGCGCCTCGGTGCCCGGGTCGTGAGCCAGGTGGGCGCTCAGCCCGCGCCGGGGTCGCTGCCGACCTGACGGCCGTGTCCACGCGGCGTGCGGGGCCGGAGGGCTACTCGCCGGACGTGGTGCCGTCGCCGGGACGCGGCTGCGACCCCTCGCCCGGCTCGGCCCCGCCCGGCTCGGCCCCGCCCGGCTCGGCCCCGCCCGGCTCGGCCCCGCCCGGCTCGGCCCCGCCCGGCTCGGCCACGTCGATCACCTGGTGCGGTCTCGCCTCGAGGGAGCGGTGTTCCGGCCGGTAGCGGTTGACCTCTTCGCTCTTCCGGGGCGGGCGGTCGTTCGCGACGAGCACGGCGATCCACGGCAGCGGGATCGACAGCACGAGCAGCGCCAGTGCGAGCCACCACGTCTGGTAGAACACGCCTGCCAGCACCAGGCACGGGAAGCGCATCCCCATCGTGAGGACGTACCGGCGTTTGCGGGCGGCGAGTTCGTCGTCGTGGGAGGGCGCCGCCTCGGTGATCAGAACCGGGTCGCCGGACCTGTCGCGTTCCTCCACCGGACTCACCTCCACCGCTCCATGCTCCCACCGCGGCGGGGAGCGCGACAGGCAGGGCGGGGGCGGGGCGGCAGGCAGGGTGGGGCGGCAGGCAGGGCGGCGCGCCGTCCCCGGTGGCACGGGTGTGATTCCCGGCCCTTGGTGCCGACCACGCGCGGGCCGGCGCGCGTGAGCCGTGCGACGATGCCGCACCGTGAACAGTGCCGCATCCACCGAGACCGTTCCCGCACTCACCCCCGAGGTGTGCGCCCTCCTGCGCGAGGCGCTGCTCCGCTGCCGGTACGACGCCGACGGCGTCACCGAAGCCCTCGGCCCGGCGGCGCACGCCGCGCTCGGCAGGGGCGAACCGCTGCCCGCATTGCGCGCCAGCGCCGACGCCGGTGAGCTCGGCACGCTGATCCGGCTGTTCCTGGTCGGCCGCCGTGAACCCGGCGACGCCGTCACCGCTGCCTTCGCTCCCCTGACCACTGCCGATGCCGTCGCCGCGGGTCTGCTGCAGCCGGACGGCGACGGTTTCCGCGCGGGCCTGGACGTCCGCCCGCACAGCGACGACGAGGGCTCCTGGTGGGTGGTGGCCGACCTGGACTCCGACCAGCTGGGCCGGCCGGTCGGCCGCGAGCACGTCCTCGGTGTCGGGCACGCCTCGCTGAGCCTGGTGCGGGCGACGAGCCGCAGGCCGGTCGGATCGCTGCTCGACCTCGGCACCGGCAACGGCGTGCAGGCGCTGCACGCCAGCAGGCACGCCGAGCACATCACCGCCACCGACGTCTCCCCGCGCGCGCTCGCACTCGCCCGCGCGACGTTCCTGCTCAACGAGCTCGACGTCGAACTGGTGCAGGGCGAGTGGTTCACCCCGGTGGCGCGCCGCCGGTTCGACCAGATCGTGTGCAACCCGCCGTTCGTGGTCGGCCCGCCGCGTGTCGACTACACCTACCGCGACTCCGGTCTCGGCGGCGACGACGCCAGCGCCCTGGTCGTCCGGCAGCTGCCGTCGCTGCTGACCGACGGCGGGGTGGGGCAGCTGCTCGCGTCGTGGCTGCACGTCGGTGACGAGGACTGGTCCGACCGCGTGACCCGCTGGCTGCCGCACGGCACGGACGCGTGGTTCGTGCAACGTGACGTGGCCGATCCGGAACTGTACGTCGGCACGTGGTTGCGCGACGAAGGCATCGATCCGACGTCGCCGGAGGGACTGGCGAAGGCGGAGGCCTGGCTCGACTGGTTCGCGGCCCACGACGTCCGCGGCATCGGATTCGGGTTCGTCACGCTCCGCAAGACCGCCGGTGAGCCGGCGATCGTGTGCGAGGACCTGCGCCAGGCCTACGACGATCCGCTCGGCGCGGAGGCGGCGGCATGGCTGGACCGCGTGGACTGGCTGCGTCCCCGCGACGACGCCGCGCTGCTGGCGACGCCGCTGCGCGTGCCGGACGGCGTCGTGCTGGAACGGATCGATGCGCCGTCGGACGAGGGCTGGGACACGTCGATCCGGCGGCTGCACCGTCTCGACGGCCCCGGCTGGCAGCACGAGGTCGACGAGCTCATGGCGGCGCTGCTCGGCGGCTGCCGTGGTGTGCTGCCGTTGGAGGACCTGCTCGAACTGCTGGCCGCTGCGCACGGTGAGGACGCCGCACAGCTGCGCGGCGCCGCGGTGCCGTTGGTCCGTGAGCTCGTCCGCCACGGCATGCTCGAACCGGTGGGCGGGATGCCCGCGGCGGCCTCCGTGGGGCCACCGCGATGAAGGCGGTCGTGACGAGGGTCACGGAAGCGCGGGTCACCGTCGGCGACGAGGTCGTCGGCGAGCTCGACGCGCCGGGCTTGGTGGTACTGCTGGGAATTCACACCGACGACACGTCCGACAAAGCCGGCACGATGGCGCGGAAACTGCACGACATGCGGCTGCTGCGGGACGAAGAATCGTGCGCCACGGCCGATGCGCCGCTGCTCGTCGTCAGCCAGTTCACCCTCTACGGCGACACCCGCAAAGGCAGGCGTCCATCGTGGACGGCCGCGGCGCGGCCCGAACACGCCGAGCCACTGGTCGACGCGGTCGTCGCCGCTCTCCGCGCACGGGGCGCCCGCGTGGAAACCGGCCGGTTCGGCGCGACGATGCAGGTCCACAGCGTGGGCGACGGCCCGTTCACGGTCCTCGTCAACGTCTGACCCGCACCACGTCCGACCCGCACCACGTGCGCCCGGCCACCGATCGGCGCACCCGCCTGCGCCGGGTGCGCCGACCGGAGCGCGCCGAAACCGGAACGTGAGGCGTTGCACAGCACCGGAAAACCCCGGGAACGATTTCGCGTGGGACGACGTTGTTCGAGGTAACCGGCCACGAAGCCGGCCGGTGCGTAACGGTTCCACAGGCTTGATCGACTGTCCTGGGGAACACCGCGCGGCAACACACAGGCGGCGGGCGTCCGCCGCGTCGCACCGCACGTGAGCCCGCCATCCGGGGAGGCAGAATGACCGTCCAGACTCTCGAACGCGAGGCCCGGGACATCCGCGACCGCGACACCGCGGCCGACGTCCCGACGCCCACGGTCGGTGCGGTCGAACCGGCCACCGTCGGCGCCGACACCGTCGATGCCGACACCACGAGCGCGGCGAGCGCGCTCGCGTCGATACCGGAGCCCGCCGAGCCCGCAGCACGCGCTGCGCTGCAGCTCGAGGACCTCGACACCCAGGGCCCCGCCGCCGACCTCGTCCGCGTGTATCTGAACGGCATCGGCAAGACCGCACTGCTCAGTGCCGCCGAGGAGGTCGGCCTCGCCAAGCGCATCGAGGGCGGCGTGTACGCCCAGCACCTGCTGGACACCGCCGACGACCTCACCGACGAGCGGGCGTGGGAGCTGCGGCTGGTCGCCCGTGACGGCCGCCGCGCGAAGAACCACCTGCTGCAGGCCAACCTGCGGCTGGTGGTGTCGCTGGCCAAGCGCTACACCGGTCGCGGCATGCCACTGCTCGACCTCATCCAGGAGGGAAACCTGGGGCTGATCCGGGCGGTGGAGAAGTTCGACTACGCGAAGGGCTTCAAGTTCTCCACCTACGCCACGTGGTGGATCCGTCAGGCGATCACCCGCGGCATGGCCGACCAGGGCCGCACGATCCGCCTGCCCGTCCACCTGGTCGAGCAGGTCAACAAGCTCGCCCGCATCAAGCGGGACCTGCACCAGAAGCACGGGCGGGAGGCGACCAACGAGGAGCTCGCCGCCGAATCGGGCATCCCGGCGAACAAGGTCTCCACGTTGCTCGACCACGCGCGGGACCCGGTGAGCCTGGACATGCCGGTCGGCAACGAGGAGGACGCCCCGCTCGGCGACTTCGTGGAGGACTCCGAAGCCGCCGACGCCGAGACGAGCGTCATCTCGGGGCTGCTACACGACGACATGCGGCGGGTCCTGGGCACGCTCGACGACCGGGAGCAGAACGTCATCCGCATGCGCTACGGCCTCGACGACGGCCAGCCCCGCACACTCGACCAGATCGGCCGTCACTTCGGCCTGTCCCGGGAGCGGGTCCGGCAGATCGAACGGGAGGTCATGGCCAAGCTGCGGCAGGGCGAGCGGGCCGACAAGCTCCGCGCGTACGCCAGCTGAGTCCCGCTCCGGAACGCCGCGCCGCCGCCCTGTAACCCGAATCACAACTGGTACGAACAATTCGGTGCCGATGTCGCGCAACCTTTCGGCCCACCGGACGTCTACCTAGTGGGGTTAGGGCAACGCGGCATGCGTTCCACGGAGCGTGCCGCCTGCCTTCGAAGGCCGGGTCCCTCGGGGTGGGACCCGGCCTTCATCGTGTCCACCCCCGTTCCCCGCGTGCGGACGCCCCGCCTGCCGGCACCGCTCGTGCACCGGATGCCCGTCCGTCACCGCTCCCGGGACCTCGGGCACTCCATTCCCCTCGGTCATTCCCCTCGGGCAATCCGCGGGTCACGCCCGGCGGGTCACGCCCGCGTGATCTGGATCGCCCGGTGTGGGCGGCCGGCCCCACCGGCCGCGCTGCCGTTGTACTGTCGGCTCGTTTCGTGAGTAACCGCCCTAACCCGACCGCGTGCGAGGCGAGCAGCTACCGTGACCTCTTCCACTCCCCAGTTCGAGTACACCGACGTTCTCCCGAAGGGTAAGGACACCGAGACCGAGTACCGGCTCGTCACGCCGGACGGCGTCACGGTCGTCGAGGCAGCCGGGCGCCGGTTCCTCGAGGTGTCCCAGGAGGCCCTGACCACGCTCGCCCGGACCGCGATCACCGACATCCAGCACCTGCTCCGCACGTCACACCTGCAGCAGCTGCGGTCGATCGTCGACGATCCGGAGGCCAGCGGCAACGACCGGTTCGTCGCCATGGACCTGCTGCGCAATGCGGCGATCTCCGCGGGTGGCGTGCTGCCGATGTGCCAGGACACCGGCACCGCGATCGCGATCGGCAAGCGCACCGAAGGGGTTCTCACCGGCGGTGCCGACGAGGAGGCCGTCTCGCGCGGCATCTTCGAGGCCTACCGCGACCTCAACCTGCGGTACTCGCAGATGGCACCGGTGAACTTCTGGGAGGAGCGCAACACCGGTACGAACCTGCCCGCGCAGATCGAGCTGTACCACAAGGACGGCACCGACCCCGCCGACGGAACCGACCCGTCGTACGAGTTCCTGTTCATGGCCAAGGGCGGCGGCAGCGCCAACAAGACGTTCCTCTACCAGGAGACCAAGGCCGTCCTGAACCCGAAGCGGCTGGCCAAGTTCCTGGACGAGAAGCTGCGCGGACTCGGTACGGCGGCCTGCCCGCCGTACCACCTGGCGATCGTCGTGGGCGGCATGTCGGCCGAGTACAACCTCAAGGTCGCCAAACTGGCCTCGGCCCGCGACCTGGACACCCTGCCGACCGAGGGCTCGCCGCTCGGCCACGGCTTCCGGGACACCGAGCTCGAACAGCAGGTGCTGGAGCTGACGCGCCAGTTCGGCATCGGCGCGCAGTTCGGCGGCAAGTACTTCTGCCACGACGTCCGCGTCATCCGCCTGCCCCGCCACGGCGCGTCGTGCCCGGTGGGCGTGGCCGTGTCCTGCTCGGCCGACCGGCAGGCCAAGGCCAAGATCACCGCCGACGGCGTGTTCATCGAGCAGCTGGAGCGCGACCCGGCCCGCTTCCTGCCGGAGGTCGCCGACGAGGACCTGTCGGACGAGGTCGTGCCGGTGGACCTGAACCGGCCGATGGACGAGATCCGCGAACAGCTCTCGCAACTGCCGGTGAAGACCCGGCTGAGCCTGACCGGGCCGCTGGTCGTGGCGCGCGACATCGCCCATTCGAAGATCGCCGAGCGGCTCGACGCCGGCGAGGAGATGCCGCAGTACCTGCGGGACCACCCGGTGTACTACGCGGGCCCGGCCAAGACTCCGGACGGCTACGCCTCGGGCTCGTTCGGGCCGACCACGGCCGGGCGCATGGACTCCTACGTCAGCCAGTTCCAGGCCGCGGGCGGGTCGATGGTCATGCTGGCGAAGGGCAACCGGTCGAAGCAGGTCACCGAGTCGTGCCAGCAGCACGGTGGTTTCTACCTCGGCTCGATCGGTGGCCCCGCGGCGCGGCTGGCCCAGGACTGCATCCACAGCGTCGAGGTCCTGGAGTACGCGGAGCTCGGCATGGAAGCGGTCTGGAAGATCGAGGTCGAGGACTTCCCCGCGTTCGTCGTCATCGACGACAAGGGCAATGACTTCTTCGCCGAGACCTCCGAGCCGGTGCTGCAGATCTCGTTCGGCTGAGCCGGTTCGCCGAGCCCGGCTTCCGGTGTCCTCCCGGCCGCGCCCCGATGCGGCCGGGAGGACACCGGTGGGACGGCGCCGGCGAGACGATGCCGGTGAGCGAACGTCAGAGCGTCACCGCTGGCCGAAGTGGCTCGCCAGCCGTTCGAGGGTCTTGCGGATGGCGACCTTGTTCTTGCCGGGAATCGGCGAACGATCCATCAGCAGCGCGATCCGCGCCGGTGCCCAGTCGAACGTCTCGGTGACCTCGGTGGTGCCGTCGTCGTTCGGTGTCAGTTCCCAGCGCCAGCGGTGTCCGTAGAAGTGGCGCCAGGCGATGAGCCGGTCCTGCTCGAACTCGACGACCTTGTTGGTGATGCGGTACTTCGCGCCCAGTTTCATGTCCATCGCGAACCGGGATCCGAGTTCGAGCCGGTCCGGGTTGCCGCTGCGGGCTCCCCGGACGGTGCCGGAACCGTCCAGGATCGGATGCTTGTCCGGATCGGTGAGCAGGGCGAAGATCTCCGCCGCGCGCGCCGGGATCGTGCGGGTGAGGCTGACCTGTCGTGTCATGCGCCCACGGTAGCCTCTACCTACTCACTGGTAACCCCAACTACTCCTGACGTTTCGTGTGCTCGAGCACAAGCGTGCGCTCCCCCAGCGGCTGCTCGAGTTCGACGGTCACCGGCGGGTGCCGGATGTCCATCGTGCACATCTTCTTGCCCGCCGGTTCGGTCTCGACCAGCAGCACGGTGACGGTGTCGGCCCCCTGGTCGGTCACCTCGGCACTGGCCTCGCCGCAGCCGCCCTCCTGTGCGGTGATGGTCAGCGAGGTGTTCTCGGCCGTGGCCTCACGGGGGAAGCCGTCCGGCAGGCCTCCCGCGTTGAGCCGGGACTCGGGTACCGGACCGTCCTTCGCCTCGTGCTCGGCCGGCTGCTTCTTGAACTGCTCCGACGCCGATTCCGCCGGACCGCCGCCGGTGTCCTGTTCCGCCGGTGCCTGACCGCACGCCGAGAGCACGAGCACGCCCGCGACCGCACCGAGAATCGTCTGTTTCCATCTCATGTTCGTCCGGACGTAACCGGGCGCCCGGTAGGTTGCACGCGATGACGGCGGATCGGCTCGCGCGCAGGCTCGGGACCCCACAGGCCGTGCTCGTGGGCCTGAGCGCCATGATCGGCGCCGGCGTGTACACGGCGTTCGCCCCGGCCGCCGCAGCCGCGGGCGGGGCGCTGCCCGTCGCGTTGCTGCTGGCCGCCGTCGTGGCCTACTGCAACGCCACGTCCTCGGCCCGCCTCGCCGCGCGGTACCCCGAATCCGGTGGGACGTACGTCTACGGCCGCGAACGCCTCGGCCCGTTCTGGGGACACCTCGCCGGGTGGGGGTTCGTCGTCGGCAAGACGGCCAGCTGTGCGGCGATGGCGCTGACGGTCGTCGCCTACGCCGCACCCGGGCTGGGTCAGCCGTGGCGGGGACTGCTCGCCGTGGCGGTCGTCGCGGCCATCACGACGCTCGACTACCACGGGGTGCACCGGTCCACGCGGGCCGCCGCCGTACTGGTGACGGTCAGTCTGCTGGCGCTGGCCACCGCGGTCCTTGCCACGCTCACCGCGGGCGACCCGCAGGTGAGCAGGCTCGATCCGACCGCCGGTGCCGGGCCGCCGGGCGTATTGGAGGCGGCCGGCCTGCTGTTCTTCGCGTTCGCCGGGTACGCGCGGGTGGCCACGCTCGGCGAGGAGGTGCGTGATCCGGCGCGCACGATCCCGCGTGCCGTGGCGTGGGCTCTGGGGCTCGTGCTCGCGGTGTACGCGCTCGTCGCGCTCGCACTGCTGACCACGCTCGGGCCTGCCGGGATCGCGGCTGCCGAGGATCCGGTGGCCGAGGCGGTCGCCGCGACCGGGCTGACCGGACTCGTCCCCGTCGTGCGCGTCGGTGCCGTGCTCGCCGCGCTGGGCGCGCTGCTGGCGCTCGTGCTCGGCGTGTCCCGGACCGTGCTCGCCATGGCCCGCGACCGGCATCTGCCCCACGGCCTCGCCGTGGTGCATCCGCGGTTCGGCGTGCCGCACCGGGCCGCCGTCGCCGTCGGCATCGTCGTCGCGATCCTGGCGGCGACCGTCGACCTGCGCGAAGCCATCGGGTTCTCGTCACTGGCCGTGCTGGTCTACTACGCGATCGCCAACGCGAGCGCGTGCACGCTCGGCCGCAGACTCGTGCCCGTCGCCGGGCTCGCGGGCTGTCTGCTGCTGGCCGCGAACCTGCCGGCCGTATCCGTCCTCAGTGGACTCGGCGTGCTCGCGCTGGGCGCACTCGCCTACGCGCTCACGCGCCGTCGATCCGGGTGAGCCTGCCGACGGCGGCCGAGAAGCCGTCCCGACTCCCCTGATAGCTGAGATACGGCACGACCCACCTCCATCACATCACCCGGATAGACGCTTTTTGTCACTTTAACAAGAAGATACGGTCCTCGTCATGACCGACGACACCTGGTCACCACCACGCATCCTGCTCGCCGTCGATCTTGTGATCTTGACGTTACGAGAGACACGCCTTCATGTCCTGCTCGTGGAACGGGGCATCGATCCGTACCGAGGTTGTGCGGCGCTACCGGGCGGCTTTCTCAACAACGACAGGGAGGGTCTTCTCGCGGCCGCCCGGCGAGAGCTCGACGAGGAAGCCGATCTCGACGCGACTCAGCTGCACCTCGAACAGCTGGGGGCCTACGGTGACGCGAGCCGTGATCCGCGTGGACGTGTTGTGTCCGTGACATACCTGGCGATCGCACCACGCTTGCCGGAGCCCACAGCCGGCACGGATGCCGCACGAGCCGCTTGGCGGCCTGTCGACGCCATCGTCTCCGGCGAGCTTCCCTTGGCCTTCGACCACGACGTCATCATCGCCGACGGCATCGAACGGGCTCGCTCCAAGCTGGAGCACACCCCGCTGGCGACAGCGTTCTGCGAGCCGACCTTCACGATCTCCGACCTCCAACAGGTCTACGAGGCCGTGTGGGGAGTCGACCTGGACCCCCGGAACTTCTACCGGAAGGTGCAGAAGGTTCCGGACTTTCTACTTCCCGTCGACTCCGAACGTCGCGTCACCAAGGGACGGCCGGCACGGCTCTTCACCGCCGGACCTGCCACCACGCTTCATCCGCCCATCCCGCGCCCCGGCCATACCGTCTCTCGTCAGGGGGAATGATGACAACGAGCCATACGATCGTCGTACTCACCGCGCTCGATCTCGAGTACGACGCCGTACGAAACCGACTCTCCACTCTCCACCGGCATCCACACGACAAAGGCACCCGCTTCGAAGTGGGGACCATTCCCGGCACGACACACCAGATAGCTCTCGGACTCGCCGACAAGGGCAACCACAAGGCCGCGGCCATGACCGAGCGGGCACTCACCGAATTCGAGCCCCTCGCCGTCTTGTTCATCGGCGTGGCCGGCGGACTGTGGAACACCCCGCTCGGCGACGTCGTCATCGCGTCGAAGATCTACGCGTATCACGGCGGGACGAGCGAGGATGACGGCCTCATGGCACGCCCTGAGGCTTGGCAACTCGACCACGGGCTCAGCCAACTCGTTCATCAGCTCAAACGGGACAACCACTGGGTTGCCGACATCGGCCGTGAGGAATCAGGCGCCGCCCCGACCGCGCACGTCGCGCCGATCGCTGCAGGCGAGATCGTGCAGAACTCCAGTACGTCACACGAGGCGACCTGGCTCCGGCGGCACTACAACGATGCCCGCGCGGTGGAGATGGAGGCAGCCGGCGTCGCCCAGGCCGGCCAGCTGAGTGGCGTCCCGGTCGCGGTCGTACGAGGGATCAGCGATCACGCCGACGGGACCAAAGCAACGACCTCGGATTCCGCATGGCAACCCGTCGCAGCCGACCATGCCGCGGCGTTCGGGGTCCGCCTCGCAAGTGAACTCGCCACAGAACAGGAGCATTCGCCCATGACACGAGACCGCAGCTCCGGCCCGCGCAACGTCCAGAAGGTCAGTGGCGGATCCGTCGCCATCCAGGGCAGCACGGTGACCAACTCCGTCGTCACAACACGGACGACGGCCCACGACGCCGGCTCATCCACCAATTTCCGTCACGAACTGATGGCTCTTCGCACCGAACTCGAGCAACTCCGAGTCGGCAGTGAACTCGATGCCGAAACAGCTCACGCCGCAGAAGCCGAACTCGACGCCGCGAGCGCGACATTGACCGATCCGGAGTCGTCGAAGAAATCCTTCGTGCTCGCACTGAAACGGCTCTACGGGGTGGTCATGGGGGCCACGGACTTCGCCGCCAAGGTGGCGACCCTGATCACGGCCGCGGAGGCGCTGACATGACCGACGCCGAACCTCAAGAGCCGGAAGCCCACAACGTCGCCGACGTCAACCAGGGCGGCATGTCCTTCCAAGAAAGCAACATCGTGGGCGTTGTCCACCAGAGCAATCACTACTATGTGCAGGAAGATGCTCCTCCGGAGCAACAGCTCGACCAAGCCATCCAGATCCTTCATACTCACGGCCGCGCCAAGTCGATTGAGATCCTCGACAAGGTCCTCGCCTCCGACGACTCCGCACGCGCCCACTTCTATCTGGCGCTCGCTCTACTAAGCGGCCGCACCTTCCGCGATCTGGATGAGGACGACGAGCAGCGACTCGGGGCAGTTGGCCGAGGCATGGATGCACATTACGATGTCCGGTGGATTCCCGCATTGCGACTCGTGTGCGAGTTGATCGACCGGCATCGCGAAGGGAGAACGGGAGGCGACCGGATCGTCAACAAGGTAAGGCAACTCGCACCCGACCAGCAAAGGTTGATCGACGACCACCTCGCCCACGTCATCGACGGTGACACGCGGGATCACCTCTGGGACGCGCGCCGTAAGAAGGCCCAGAACCGACGCGACGAGAACGACCGTGAGGGACGTGTCTGGGCGTACTTCTGTCCCAGACCGGCAGGCGCTCGTGTTCGCGACCCACTCCCCGACGCCACGACACCGGACGAGCTGTTCCGGGCACGCGCGTGGCTCACCGTCGCCGCAGCTGCAGTGGGCTATCTCGGCTGGGTTGCCGCCACCACGGCGGATTTCCTGGCGACACTGAGCCTTCTGTGCGCTGCCGGTAGCACGTTCGTGGGTGCGCGCTGTGGCATGGACTGGCACTACCGGAACAGGCGCATCGCACACAAGGACCGCCAATACGAGTTCGATCCACACAAACGGCGCTCGGACACCGGATTCGCAGGCGACGTCACACACTTCTTCGAAAGGTACTTCCGCAGGTATGTCCCTGCAGGATCTGACGAGCAGACGTGGATGAGACGTAGTGCCGGCATCAGGGCACACCTCCGCGACGAGCTCGTGGAGATCTACCGGGAGCGCGACACTTCCTGCGGCATGATCCGCTGGCTCATCCGCGACCTCGCCTTGGATGCACAGCACCGGGCAGAGTCGGGGCAGTTGCATGCCTACCGAGATCGCTATCGGACCCCGACAGCGGTGAGACGATGGTGCATCCTCGGTATCGGGGCCACGTTCGCAGGCTCGGCCACGACGGCACCGCAGCTGTTCTCGGCTTCACCTCTACCTACGGCGACAGCCACCCTGGTGGCCGTCATCGCCGGAACGGCCACCGTGAAACGGTGGGCGCATATCGTCGCCGAACGACGCCGGGAGATCGACGACCGCGCCGAGTACGACGAAGAGCTTGCCCAACGCCGAGAATGGCAGCGACGATGGGCGAACAAGCTCGAGAACACATCACCTGACGAGACAGAGATGCAGCGGTGGCTGGACCACGACATCACGTTGCTGGTCGATGACATCCTCAAGACCTATCGGCTGGCATGGAGGGACGTGTTCCGCGAGGCGACTCTCTTGTCTCCCGCCCCGAGATCCAGACGAGCTCGCGCGAAGAGCGGCCCCTGGCGCTACACCCGCTACAACATCCACACGTTCCTGCTCACCAAGGATGGGGTGCGGGAAATCACCACCGAGCTACATTTCACTCCCATCCGCCCCGGCGGCCAGTCCAGGCACAACTTCCGGTTCGACGCCGTGTCCTCCATCTACGTCGAGCGTTCAGCAGACGAAAGGCACGAACTCCACCTGTCCCTGTTGAACGGCGCCCCGCGGAAGATCCCGGTCGCCGAGACGGTCGTAGATAACCTCCAGGAGGGCGAGGACCCTGACCGGATCGCCACAATGAACCTCGAAGCATCCGGGTTCCTCCACACCTTGCGACTTCTGGAAGGCGTCGCGGCGGAGGGTAAGAAATGGATCCAACGCGAACCGGTACGGTCCTGAACAACGCTACTTAACCGTCCTCGATCCGGTTGAGCCTGCCGACGGCGGCCGAGAAGCCGGAACTCAGCTCGGCGACGATGTCGGCGACCGCGCGCACCTCGGTCATCCGGCCCACGATCTGGCCGACCGGCATCGACACCACCGACGGGTCGGACGAGGCGTGGATGCGGTTGTGCGCGGGCGCCACGAGCAGGTTCTGCAACGGCATCGGCAGCGGCTGCGGTGCGTCCGGTTGCGACCACGCCTCCGTCCAGCGGGTCTTCAGCAGCCGCGCCGGTTTGCCCGTGTAGATCCGGGTCCGCACGGTGTCGGCGGACGTCGCCGCCAGCAGCGCCTGCTGCATCGGCTCCGAGGACGGCATCGTCTCCAGGTACTCGCGGGTGCCGAGCCAGATCGAACCGGTCCAGACCCCCGACGCGCCGAGCGCGAGCGCCGCCGCGGCCTGCCTGCCCGAACCGATGCCGCCCGCGGCCAGCACCGGTGCCCGTTCGCCGACGGCGTCGACGATCTCCGGCAGCAGCACCATCGAGGCGATCTCGCCGGTGTGGCCGCCCGCCTCGTGCCCCTGTGCCACGACGAAGTCCACGCCGTTGTCGACGTGCCGCAGTGCGTGCTCGGCCTTGCCCGCAAGCGCCGCCACCGGCACGCCGTGCTCGTGGGCCTGCGCGATGACATCGGGCGGCGGCGAGCCGAGCGCATTGGCGATCAGCGCGATCGGGTGCTCCAGCGCCACGTCCACGTGCGAGCGCGCCACCGAGTGCAGCCAGCCCAGCACGCCGTCGCGCTCCTCGCCCTCGGGCAGCTCGGGCACGCCCAGCTGCGCGAGCGTGCGGTCGACGAACTCCCGGTGCTGCTCCGGGATCAGTGTCTCGGGATCGATGTCCTTGACCTCGTCGGGCACCGTCGCGGGCATCACGACGTCGACGCCGTACGGTTTGCCGTCGGTGTTGGCGTCCATCCACCCGAGCACCTTGTCGAGTTCCTCGGCGTCGTTGAACCGCACACAGCCGAGCACGCCGAGCCCCCCGGCGCGGCTGATCGCCGCGGCGACGTGTTCGGACGGGGTGAAGCCGACGATCGGCACGTCGATGCCGAGGGTGTCGCACAGGGACGTGCGCATCGAAAATCCTCCTACGCTGGGTGCGGCCGGCCGGGCAGGCACAGCACCGGGGACGCGGGATGGTGCGCCGGCCCCGGCCCCGGATCGTGCTCGCCGGCTCAGGCCGCCGATTTCTCGGTGTCCGGCGGGTGGGCGGCGGCGTGGCGCTGGGCCCACGGGTAGTCGGGTTTGCCGCTGGGAAGACGCTCGACCTGCGGCACGAGCCAGATGCAGCGCGGCACCTTGTACCCGGCGAGCGCGCCGCGGACGTGCTCGCCGAGCGTCGCCGGGTCGAGCTGCGCGTCCGGCCGCGGTTCGACCAGAGCACCGACGCACTGGCCCATGCGCTCGTCGGGCACGCCGATCACGAGCGCGTCGAACACCTCCGGATGGGATTTGAGCGCACCCTCGACCTCTTCGGGGAACACCTTCTCCCCGCCGGTGTTGACGCACTGCGAGCCCCGGCCCAGCAGCGTGACCGTGCCGTCCTCCTCGTAGCGGGCGTAGTCGCCGGGCACCACGTAGCGCACTCCCCCGGCCTCGACGAAGATCGTCTCGCTCTTGGCCGGGTCCTTGTAGTAGCCGAGCGGGACGTGCCCGCGTCTGCCGATCCGGCCGACCGCGCCGGGTTCGGCGGGCACGATCGCGCCGTCGTCGTCGACCAGCACGGCGTCCTTGCCGAAGTTCACCCGTGGACCTGCCGAGTGGTCGTCGTCGCGCCCCATCATGCCGATCCCGGTGAACCCGCTCTCGGACGAGCCGATCGCGTCGGTCAGGACGAGGTTCGGGAACTCGGCGAGATACTCCTGCTTCACGGACTGCGAGAACAGTGCCGCGTGACTGGAGACGGCAACGATCGACGAGGCGTCGTACGCGCCGGCGCGGTAGGCGTCCAGCAGCGGGCGCCCCATGGCGTCCCCGACGATCGTGAGCACGTTGACCCGGTGCCGCTCGATCTCGCGCCAGATCTCGTCGGCGTCGAACTGCGGCACGAACACGACCGTGCCGCAGGCGAACAACGCCCCGAACGCCGCCCACTGCGCCGCGCCGTGGATCAGCGGTGCCGCGGGCAGGCGCACCATCGCACCGTCGCGGCCCTGCTCGGCGAGCGCCCATTCGTCCGGCACGTACTCGCCGGTGAGGAAGTCGATGCCGCCGCCCAGTGCGCGGAAGACGTCCTCGTGGCGCCACATGACGCCCTTCGGATAGCCCGTCGTGCCGCCGGTGTAGAGGATGTAGAGGTCGTCGCCGCTGCGGTCGGCGAAGTCACGCTCGGGTGCGCCGGCGGCGACGGCGTCCTCGTACCGGACGGCACCGGGTGCCGTCTCGGCGTCGGAACCGTCCTCGACGACGAAAACGTGTTCCAGTTCTGCCAGCGAGGGCAGGACGGCCGCGACACGGTCGGAGTACTGCCGCTCGTACACGAGCGCGACGACGTCGCCGTTGTCGAGCAGGTAGCTCAGCTCGGCTTCGACGTAGCGGTAGTTGACGTTGATCGCGGCGGCGCGAAGCTTGTACGCCGCGAACATCGTCTCGATCATTTCCAGGGAGTTCCGCGAGTACACGCCGATGTGATCGCCCTTGCCGACCCCCGTGGACGCCAGGTGGTGCGCGAGCCGGTTGGCCCGCTCGTCCAGTTCGGTGAAGGTCAGGCTCCGGTCACCGCAGACGACCGCGGTGCGATCGCCCGCGACGTCGACGGCGTGCTCCAGCAGGTCTGCGATGTTGAAGGCCACGACGAACAAACTAGAACATGTTATTGTTTCGGGCAATGGTTTCGGGCAATGGTGACGTTCCGCGGGAGCGAACCCCGGAACCGCCGCGCAGTCGAATCGCACCGGCACCGGCCGCGACAACCACCCGGCGGCGCCGCATCCTCCGACCGGCGAAAGGGACCACATGACCGACGCACACGCTCTGGTGGAACAACGGGGACACACCCTCGTGGTGACGCTGAACCGGCCGGAGACGCGCAACGCGCTCACCGCCGACATGCTCGCGATCATGACCGAGGCCTGGGACCGGGTCGACGAGGACGCCGAGATCCGCAGCTGCGTGCTGACCGGCGCGGGCGGCACGTTCTGCGCCGGTGCGGATCTGAAGGCGATGAACAGCAACCGGCCCTCGGACGCGTTCGACAAGGCCGCGTTCGACCCGAGCCGCATGGACGGCCTGCTCAAAGGCCGCAGGCTGACCAAACCGCTGATCGCGGCCGTCGAAGGGCCCGCGATCGCGGGCGGCACCGAGATCCTCCAGGGCACCGACATCCGCGTCGCGGGCGAGAGCGCGACGTTCGGCGTCTCCGAGGCGCGCTGGGGACTGTTCCCACTCGGCGGATCGGCGGTGCGCCTGCCGCGCCAGATCCCCTACACGGTCGCCGCGGAGATCCTGCTGACCGGCAGGCACGTCACCGCCACCGAGGCACGCGACATCGGCCTGGTGGGCCGTCTCGTCCCCGACGGCGGCGCCCTGGACACCGCGCTGGAGATCGCCGACACCATCGCGGCGAACGGCCCGCTCGCCGTACAGGCCATCCTCCGCACGATGCGCGACACCGAGGGCATGCACGAGGAGGAGGCCTTCAAGCTGGAGTCCCAGTACGGCGTCGGCGTGTTCGCCAGCGAGGACGCCAAGGAGGGCCCGCGCGCCTTCGCCGAGAAACGCACCCCGAACTTCCGCGCCCGCTGACGCCGAAACGCACCCAGGGGCGTGCGTGCTCTGCAGCATCGACCCGCTGACGCAGGTCGACCATTCGTCGGTGCAGGTCCGCGCGTCCACCCTTCCCAGTAGCACGACGGCGCCACATGGTGACCTCCTGAACACGGGTGACCTCGACGAGCACTCATCGAGAGCCTCGTCCACGAGGGATGGGCCAGGCTGGCGCGGCACAGGCCAGTAGGCCTGCGAAGTGAACCCGGCAGCCTTCCGGACGGTGGGTGGGCCGGGTTTCGCGCTGCCAGGGCCCTGTTCGAAGTTCGCCCTGTTCGAAGTTCGCGCACGTCGGCCGGGCCGACACACGGGAGCGCCCCGCTTCGTCAGATCGCGCGATCGCGGTCCTGCCAGTACGGATCACGCAGGCGGCGTTTGTACAGCTTGCCGTTGGGGTCGCGCGGCAGGCTGTCGCGGTAGTCGATGCTCTTCGGCAGTTTGAACTTCGCCAGCCGCCCGCGGGCGTAGGCGAGCAATTCGTCGGTCAGTTCCTCCGAACCGTCGACACCCTCGGCGGGCTCCACGACGGCCTTGATCTGCTCGCCCCAGTCCTCGTGCGGCACGCCGAACACGGCGACGTCGGCGACCTTGGGATGCACGGCCAGCTCGCCTTCGATCTCGGCGGGATAGATGTTCACCCCACCGGAGATGATCATGTCGCTCTTGCGGTCGTGCAGGTACAGATAGCCGTCCTCGTCGAGGTGACCGATGTCGCCGAGCGTGAACAGCTCGCCCACCTTCGCGCGCTCGGTCTTGTCCTGGTCGTTGTGGTACTCGAACCGCGAGCCGCCCATCTGCAGGTACACCGAACCCGTCTCCCCCGCGGGCAGTTCGTTGCCGTCGTCGTCGAGGATCTTGACCGTGGAGTTCGGCCACGGCCTGCCCACCGAACCGGGCTTGCGCAACCATTCGGCGCCGCTGATGACGGTGCCGCCGCCCTCGGTCGCGGCGTAGTACTCGGTGACCACCGGTCCCCACCAGTCGAGCATCCGCCGTTTGATCTCGTCCGGGCACGGTGCGGCGCCGTGGATCATCACGCGCAGCGACGACACGTCGTAGCGCAGGCGGGTCTCCTCCGACAGCGCGAGCAGCCTGCGGAACTGGGTGGGCACCATGTGGCTGTGGGTCACCCGATGCCGTTCGATGAGCCGCAGCATCTCCTCGGGGTCCCACCGGTCCATCAGCACCGCCGGATGCCCGAGCTGGATGGAGATCGCCACGAAGTTCAGCACCGCGGTGTGATACAGCGGTGACCCGCACAGATGCACGTGCCCGTCGAACGGCTCGATGCCGAAGATCCCGAAGAAACCACGGTTGGCCGGCGAGACCTCGTCCGGGTCGGTCCCGGTCAGCGGCCGTCGCACGCCCTTCGGCTTGCCGGTCGTGCCCGAGGTGTAGAGCATCGGCGACCCGGCCGTGCGCCGCGGCGGCCTGCCGTCGCCTTCGCCTGCCCCGAGCTCCTCGATGCGGCGGAAGCCGTCGACGGAACCGACGGCGAACCTGCCGTGTCCGTCGAGTCCCGCCTCGTCGGCCGCGGCGATGGCGGTGTCGGCGAACCGCTCGTGCACCAGCAGGGCCTTCGCCCCGGAATCGGTGATCAGGTACGCCACCTCGGGGCCGGTCAGATGCCAGTTCGCCATGACGACGTACAGCCCGGACTGGATCGCCGCGAAGTAGGCGGCGACGAGTTCGACCCCGTTCGGCTGCAGCACCACGACGGCGTCGCCCGTCTCCAGGCCGAGCGCCTGCAGACCGCGCGCGTACGTGTTCGCCTGCGCGGCCAGCTGCCCGTAGGTGACCTCGGTGCCGTCCGGGTCGACGGCGGCACACCGCTCCGGATGCTCGGCGGCGATGTTCCACAGTCCGACGGTCTCGGCAGGGCGGTCGGTCGCGGGGCGCGCAGCATTCGTCGAGGTCATACCCGCAAATCTAGAACTCGTTCCACATTTGGGCAACCCTACTTAGTGCAACACCGATTCGGGTTGCCGGAAATATCGAGAACGTGTTTCACTTTCGTACGTGACTGCTGTCGAATCCGAACCAGCCGAGACACCAGAACAGCCGTTGTCCGCACCGCTGGACATCGGCTTCGACTACACCCGTTCGGTCGGCCCGGTACTGGGGCGGTTCATGGCCGCCCTCGCGCAGCGCCGCATCCTCGGCGTCCGCGGCTCCGACGGCCGGGTCCACGTCCCGCCGGTCGAATACGACCCCGGCACCGCCGAAGCGCTCGACGAACTGGTCGATGTCGCCGGCGAGGGCACGGTCGTGTCGTGGTCGTGGATCGCCGACCCGCTGGCCGGACAGCCGGTGCAACGGCCGTTCGCCTGGGCGCTCGTCCGCCTGGACGGCGCCGACACCGCGCTGCTGCACGCCGTCGACACCGGCGGTGATCCCACGTCCGTCCACACGGGACAGCGCGTCCGGGTCCGCTGGGCCGACGAGCCGGTCGGCCACATCCGCGACATCGCCTACTTCGTCCCCGTGGCGGACCCGCCCGCCGACGCGGCGCCGACGGCGCCCGCTCCCCCCGCGGCAGCGACCGGCGCCGACGACGACACGACGACGGTGGACACCGTCGTCACCCCGGTGCAGCTGAGCTACACCCACTCGGCCTCCCCCGAGGAGAGCCGGTACCTCAGAGCCCTCGCCGACGGCAGAATGCTGGCCCAGCGCTGCCCCGGGTGCGACAAGGTCTACATCCCGCCCCGCGGTGCGTGCCCCACGTGCGGCGTGCCGACGACCGACGAGGTCGACCTGCCCGACACCGGGATCGTGACGACGTTCTGCATCGTCAACGTGCCGTTCCTCGGCCAGCGCATCGCTCCCCCGTACGTGGGCGCCTACATCCTGCTCGACGGCGCCGACATCCCGTTCCTGCATCTCGTGCTCGGCTGCGAGGCCTCCGAGGTGCGCATGGGCATGCGCGTGCGCGCCGCCTGGAAACCGCGCGAGGAGTGGTCGACGACGCTCGAGAACATCGCGCACTTCGAACCGACGGGCGAGGCCGACGCGCCGTACGCCTCGTACGCCCACCACCTGTAGAGAGGCCAGTCATGACGGAAGTCGCGGTGGTCGCGTTCGCGCAGGCACCCAACGTGCGGCGGACCCACGGCACCACCAACGGCGTCGAAATGCTCGTGCCGATCTTCGACGAGGTCTACACCCGCACCGGACTGTCCAAGACCGACATCGGATTCTGGTGCTCCGGATCGTCGGACTATCTGGCGGGGCGGGCGTTCTCGTTCATCTCGGCGGTCGATGCGATCGGCGCGTTCCCCCCGATCCACGAATCGCACGTGGAGATGGACGCCGCGTGGGCGCTGTACGAGGCGTGGCTGAAGATCCGCACGGGCGAGGTCGACACGGCGCTCGTCTACGGGTTCGGCAAGTCCTCGGCCGGCGAGCTGCGGCGGGTGTTGTCACTGCAGCTCGACCCGTACACGGTCGCACCGCTGTGGCCGGACTCGGTCAGCATCGCCGCGCTGCAGGCCCGGCTCGGGCTGGAGTCCGGCCGGTGGACCGAGCAGGACCTCGCCGAGGTCGCGGCCCGGAGCAGGCGCGACGCCGCGGACAATCCGCGCGCCCAGTTCAGCGGCGAGACCGACGTGGCAACCCTGCTCGGCTCCGCCCCCACCACTGAACCCACCGCGGACCCCACCGCGGACCTCGTCGCGGATCCGTTGCGCCGCCACGACATCGCTCCCGTCACCGACGGTGCCGCGGTCATCGTGCTCGCCTCGGCCGAGCGGGCCCGCGATCTGGCCGACCGGCCCGCCGTGATCAGCGGCATCGACCATCGCATCGACACGCCGTCCCTCGGTGCCCGCGACCTCACCACTTCGCCCTCGACGCGGCTCGCGGGCGAGGCGGTCGGCACCGACGGTGTCGAGGTCGCCGAGCTCCACGCACCGTTCACCCACCAGGAGCTCATCGTGCGCGACGAGCTCGGCCTCGGTGACGACGTGCGCATCAACCCGTCCGGCGGCGCCCTCACCGGCAACCCGATGTTCTCGGCCGGACTCGCGCGGATCGGTGAAGCCGCACAGCGCATCCTCGACGGCGACGCCACCCGCACCCTCGGTCACGCCACGAGCGGTCCCGCGCTGCAACAGAACCTGGTCACCGTCCTGGAGAGGGGCTGACAGATGGCCGAGCAACGCACCGCGGTCCTGGGCACCGGGCAGACGCACCACCGCAGCAAGCGCACCGACGTCTCGATGCCGGGACTGCTCCGCGAAGCAGTGGACCGCGCGATGGCCGACGCCGACGTGGCCTGGTCCGACATCGACGCCGTCGTGGTCGGCAAGGCGCCCGACCTGTTCGAAGGCGTCATGATGCCCGAACTGTTCCTGGCCGACGCGCTCGGCGCGAACGGCAAACCGCTGCTGCGCGTCCACACCGCGGGCTCGGTCGGCGGATCGACCGCGCTCGTGGCGGCGAGTCTCGTGCGGTCCGGGGTGCACCGCCGGGTGCTGACCGTGGCGTTCGAGAAGCAGTCCGAGTCCAACGCGATGTGGGCACTGTCCATCCGGGTGCCGTTCACGATGCCGGTGGGCGCGGGCGCGGGCGGGTACTTCGCCCCGCACGTGCGCTCCTACCTGCGCCGGTCCGGGGCTCCGGAGCACGTCGGGGCGATCGTCGCGGCGAAGGACCGCCGCAACGGCGCGCTCAACCCCTACGCCCACCTGCGCCAGTCCGAGATCACGGTCGATTCCGTGCAGGCCTCGCAGATGCTGTGGGATCCGATCCGCTACGACGAGACGTGCCCGTCGTCGGACGGTGCCTGCGCGATGGTGATCGGGGACGAGCAGGCCGGCGACGACGCCCCGGACCCGGCGTGGATCCACGCGACGGCGATGCGCACCGAACCGACCACGTTCGCAGGCCGCGACCAGGTCAGCCCGCGGGCGGGCCGGGACGCGGCCACCGCACTGTGGCACCAGGCCGGCATCACCGACCCGTTGTCCCAAGTGGACGCCGCGGAGATCTACGTGCCGTTCTCCTGGTTCGAGCCCATGTGGCTGGAGAACCTCGGCTTCGCCGCCGACGGCGAGGGCTGGAAGCTCACGGAGGCGGGCGAGACCGCACTCGGCGGGCGGCTCCCGGTCAATCCCTCGGGCGGGGTGCTCTCGTCCAATCCGATCGGCGCCTCCGGCATGCTCCGGTTCTCCGAGGCGGCCAAACAGGTCATGGGCCGCGCGGGCGAGCACCAGGTCGACGGTGCCCGCACGGCGCTCGGACACGCCTACGGCGGCGGCTCGCAGTACTTCTCCATGTGGCTGGTCGGCAGCGGCAAACCGGCCTGACCCACCGGCGCGGGTCGTGCCCCGGTCGCCGGGCAACGGCGACCGGGGCACGCCGCTGCGCACAGCCCGGTACGGGCCCGGTGAGAACCAGTCGGGTACGGGCCGGTGCGGCGGTGACCGGACGACGGGTGAGCGCAGAACACGCGCGCACTCGTAAGGTGCGCGCGTGTTCGGGGTCCGGCCGTGCGGAGATGCGCCTACTCGTAGGCGACCTCGTAGTGCTTGATGCCGTTGAGCCAGCCGGAGCGCAGCCGTTCCGGCTCCCCGACCTCGCGAATGTCGGGCATGGCGTCGGCGATCGCGTTGAAGATCAGGTTCATCTCCAGCCGCGCCAGGTTCGCGCCGATGCAGTAGTGCGCCCCGGTACCGCCGAAGCCGACGTGCGGGTTCGGGTCGCGCAGGATGTCGAACGTCTCGGGCTCGTCGAACACCTCGGGGTCGAAGTTGGCCGAGCTGTAGAACATCGCCACGCGGTCGCCCGTGCGGATGTGCTGACCGCCGAGCTCGGTGTCGGCCGTGGCCGTGCGCTGGAACGCCACGACCGGGGTCGCCCAGCGCACGATCTCGTCGGCGGTCGTCTCCGGGCGCGTGCGCTTGTAGAGCTCCCACTGGTCCGGATTGTCGAGGAACGCCTTCATGCCGTGGGTGATGGCGTTGCGCGTCGTCTCGTTGCCCGCGACGGCCAGCAGGATGACGAAGAAGCTGAACTCGTCGGAGGCGAGCGACTCACCGTCCACATCGGCCTGGACGAGCGTGGTGACGATGTCGTCGGTGGGGTTCTGCCGCCGCTCCTCCGCCATCGCGAACGCGTAACTGACCAGTTCGGCCGAGGCCGTCAGCGGATCCACGTCGTACTCGGGATCGTCGTAACCGATCATCTGGTTGGACCAGTCGAAGATCTTCAGCCGGTCCTCCTGCGGGACACCGATCAGGTCGGCGATCGCCTGCAACGGCAGTTCGCAGGCCACGTCCTGCACGAAGTCACCGGACCCCCGCTCCTTCGCGTCGGCGACGATCTGCCGGGCGCGTGCGCGCAACCCGTCCTCGAGCCTGTTGATCGCGCGCGGCGTGAAGCCCTTCGACACGATCCGGCGCAGCTTGGTGTGCTGCGGCGCATCCATGTTGAGCAGGACGAGCCGATTGGCGTCGAGACCGTCCTCGTCCATGTTCTCGTCGAAGCGGACGATCGCGGTCTTCTCGCTCGAGGAGAACAGCTCGCTGTCCTTCGACACGGTCTTCACGTCCTCGAGTCGGGTCACCACCCAGAAGCCGTCGTCGCCGAAGCCCGCCACATTGTGCGGCTGGTCGTTCCACCACACGGGTGCGGTGCGGCGCAGCAGCGCCAGTTCGTCGAGCGGCAGTCGCCGCGCGAGCAGATCGGGATCGGTGAAGTCGAAACCCTCGGGCAACAGTGACGTCGTCATGCGCCGAACCTCCGCGAGCAGCGTAATGGAACTCGTTCTACTTACCGAGTGAAGCACACGACGTCGATTCGGTGAAGAGCCCGAAGGAGACCGGCAACCGGATCAGTCGCAATCGCCCTGCCTGCCACGGTCCCGGTCGTCCGGCACCGGGAAGGACATCCCGTCGTCACCTTGATCCACACGAGAACATGTTCTACCTTTAAGGGGAGCCGACATGCGAAGGAGTGCGACGTGGGCGACCCGGTCATCGTGGAAGCCGTCCGGACCCCGATCGGAAAGCGCGGTGGCGTCCTCGCCGGGCTCCATGCCGCCGAGCTGCTGGGCGCGGCCCAGACCGCGGTCCTCGACCGCGCCGGCGTCGATCCGGCCGAGGTCGAGCAGATCATCAGCGGCACGGTCACCCAGGCCGGCGAGCAGGCGGGCAACGTCGCACGCACCGCCTGGCTCCACGCAGGCCTGCCCGAGGCGTGCGGCGCCACGTCGGTCGACGCCCAGTGCGGTTCGGCCCAGCAGGCTGCTCACCTGGTGGCCGGGCTCGTGGCGGCCGGGGCGATCGACGTGGGCATCGCGTGCGGGGTCGAGGCCATGAGCCGGGTTCCACTGGGCGCGAACGTCGGCGACGCGGGACGCCGCAGGCCCGAGTCGTGGTCGGTCGACCTGCCCGACCAGTACGGCGCCGCCGAACGCATCGCCCGCCGCCGCGGCCTGTCCCGTGCCGACCTCGACGCCGTCGGGCTCGCCTCCCAGCAGAAGGCCGCTGCCGCGTGGGCCGAGGGCCGGTTCGACCGCGAGGTCGTCGGCGTCGAGGCCCCGGTACTGGACGAACACGGCACGCCGACCGGTGAGCACCGGCTCGTCACCCGCGACCAGGGCTTGCGCGAGACCAGCAGCGAGGCTCTCGGCCGCCTCACGCCCGTACTGGACGACGGCCTGCACACCGCGGGCACGTCGTCGCAGATCTCCGACGGTGCCTCGGCCGTACTGATCATGGACGCCACGCGGGCCCGCGCCCTCGGCCTGCGGCCACGCGCGCGCATCCGGGCGCAGGCGCTCGTCGGCGCCGAGCCGTACTACCACCTCGACGGACCGGTCCGGTCCACGCAGCGCGTGCTCGACCGTGCGGGCATGACGATCGACGGCCCGGATCTGTTCGAGGTCAACGAGGCGTTCGCGTCGGTGGTGCTGTCCTGGCAACAGGTGCACGAGCCCGACCCGGACCGGGTCAACGTCAACGGCGGCGCGATCGCGCTCGGCCACCCGGTCGGCAACACCGGATCGCGCCTGCTCACCACCGCACTGCACGAGCTCGAACGCCGGGACGGCGCGACCGCCCTGGTGAGCATGTGCGCGGGTGGCGCGCTGTCGACCGCCACGGTCCTCGAACGCCTGTGAACCCGGCCCGGTGGCTCAGCCGCGGCCGAGGAACGGCATGCCGTTGGCCATGATCGTCAGGAACGGCACGTTCGCCGACAGCGGCAGGTTGACCATGGTCCGCACCGCGTCGGCGACGTGGGCGGCGTCGAACGTCGGCTCCGGCACGAGACTGCCGTCGGCCTGCGGCATGCCGACGTCGGAGAAACCGCTGGTCAGTTCGGTGGCGGCGTTGCCGATGTCGATCTGCCCGCACGCGATGTCGTGCGGGCGGCCGTCGAGGGCGATGGACTTGGTCAGGCCCGTCAGCGCGTGCTTCGTGGCGGCGTAGCCGACGGTCTCCGGACGCGGCGTGTGCGCCGAGATCGAGCCGTTGTTGATGATGCGCCCGCCGCGGGGGGACTGCTCCTTCATCATGCGCACGGCCTGCTGGGCGCACAGGAACATGCCGGTCAGGTTGACGTCGACGATCGCCTTCCAGTCCTCGACCGGCAGCGTGTCCACCGACCCGCGCGTGCCAGTGGTACCCGCGTTGTTGAACAGCACGTCCACCCGGCCCCACCGCTGCCGGACCGCGTCGAACAGCGCGGCGACCGAATCCGCATCGGTGACGTCGGCGGGCACGACCAGCGCCTCGGCGCGCTCACCCGCGACCTCCTGCAGCGGCTCCCGCCTGCGCCCGGCCAGCGCCACGCCGTACCCGTCGTCGAGCAGCGCCCGCGCGACCTGCCTGCCGATCCCTGTCCCTGCACCCGTCACCACGGCGACCTTCGTCATGGCTGCAGGCTATCCCCGCGGCCCGGCACCGGTGCGGGAGTGGTCGCCGGCCACCGCGCACGGCAGGCAGGCATCGGCCCGGGGTCAGAACCAGTCGTCGGGCCGGGGCCCGCCGGGCATCGCGTCCGGCGCGGCCTCGGTGACGGTGTAGCCGCCGCGGTAGAACAGCAACGGCCGTCTGGCGGACGACTCGCCCAGTGCGGTGACCCTGCCGATCACCACGTAGTGGTCACCGGCCTCGTGCACGGTCTCGACGGCGCAGTCCACCCACGTGAGCACACCGTCGAGCAGCGGCGAACCACTCGGCGCCCGCGTCCAGGACACCGACGAGAACTTGTCCGCACCACGGGAACCGAACACGGCACTGACGTCCTGCTGCTCGCCGGCCAGGACGTTGACCGCGAACCGTCCGGCGCGCTCGATCACCGGCCACGTGCCCGACGTCCGCGCCGGGCAGAACAGCACCAGCGGCGGGTCGAGCGACAGCGCGGTGAACGACTGGCACGCGAACCCGACGGGCTCGCCGTGCTGTGTTGCTCGACCGGAGTCCTCGCACGCGGTCACGATCGCCACCCCCGTGCAGAAGTGGCCGAGCACCGACCGGAACCGTGCGGACACGTCCGCCGCATCCGCGCCCACCGCGCCCGTCGAACCCACAGTGTCCGTCGAACCCACCGTGTCCGGCGCGGAGGTCATGACAGGCCCACCGAGAAGTCGTGGCCCCACAGGCTCACCGCCGTGCTCTCGCGGGCGATCCAGGTGTCGTCGTCGACCTGTCTGCCTTCGCAGCCGAATTCGACGTCGAACCCGCCGGGCGTCTTCATGTAGAACGACAGCATCAGGTCGTTGACGTGGCGGCCCATGGTGGCCGACATCGGCACCTTCCGGCGCAGCGCCCGATCGAGGCACAGGCCGACGTCGTCGGTGGTTTCGACCTCGACCATGAGGTGGACGACGCCGCTGGGCGTGGGCATCGGCAGGAACGCGAGGCTGTGGTGCCGCGGGTTGCAGCCGAAGAAGCGCAGCCACGCCGGATCGCCGTCGGCGGACCTGCCCACGGCCTCCGGCGGCAGCCGCATCGAATCGCGCAGCCGGAATCCGAGCACGTCCCGGTAGAACTCCAGTGCCGCGGCGTCGTCGTGGGTGGACAGCACCACGTGCCCGAGCCCCTGCTCGCCGGTCACGAACCGGTGCCCGTACGGGCTGACGACGCGGCGGTGCTGCAGCGCGATGCCGTGGAACACCTCGAGCGTGTTGCCCGACGGGTCGGTGAACTCGATCAGTTCGTCGACGCCGCGGTCGGCCGTCTGCTCGGCGGTGCCCTCCTCGAACGACACGCCGTGGGCGGACAGGCGCCGGCGCACCTCGTCGAGCTCTCCCGCGTTGGCGGTCTCCCAGCCCACGGTGACGAGCCGGTCGGTCTCCCCCGGCACGATCACCAGCCGCGCCGGGAATTCGTCCATGCGCAGATACAACGCGTCGGGGTTCCGGCCCTCGCCCTCGACCATGCCGAGCACCTTCAGCCCGTACTCGCGCCACGCGGCCATGTCGGTGGCCTCGATGCGCAGATATGCCAGCGAACGAATACCCATCAGGTGTCCTCGAGAAAGTCGGTCGCGATCCGGTTGAACTCGTCGAAACACTCCAGCTGCGCCCAGTGGCCGCACCGGCCGAACACGTGCAGCTGCGCGCGCGGAATCGTCTTGAGGGCCACCAGCGCCCCGTCGAGCGGGTTGACGCGGTCCTCCCTGCCCCAGATCAGCAGGACCCGCTGCCGGAGCCGGTGCGCCTCGCGCCACAGCATCCCCAGTTCGTAGTCCGGGCCCGCGAACGAGGCGCCCATCGCCGCCATCGCGGCGAGGGACTCCGGTGTACTCGCCGCGGCGAAGCGCTCCTCGACCAGCTCGTCGGTGATCAGCGACTGGTCGTAGACCATCACCCGGAGGAACTCGTCGAGTTTCTCCTTGCTCGGCCCCGGCGGCGCGGCGAACCGGGCCAGGTTCTTCACGCCCTCGGTCGGATCGGGTGCGAACAGGTTCACACTCAGCCCGCCCGGGCCCATGAGCACGAGTCTGCCCGCGCGGTCCGGGTGGTCCAGCGCCAGGCGTACCGCCGTCCCGCCGCCGAGCGAGTTGCCGATCAGGTGGGCCTTCTCGATGCCGAGTGCGTCCATCAGGCCGACGACGGCGGCCGAGCTGTGCACGAAGTACTGGGGATGGTCGGTCGGTTTGTCCGAACGGCCGAATCCCGGCTGGTCGACGGCGATCGTGCGGAACGTCTTGGCCAGTTCCGGAATGTTGCGGGAGAAGTTGCTCCACGCCGACGCCCCCGGCCCGCCGCCGTGCAGCAGGATCACCACGTCGGCGTGCTCGGTGCCCGCCTCGTGGTAGTGCAACCGCAGACCGTCCGCGGTCGTGACGTAGGAACCCTCGCTCACTGTCGCCTCCTCGGCGGTGTCCGGCATGCGACCCTCCTAGACCATCGCGTTCTCGACCGGCAGGCCGAACTCGCCGGTGCCGAACATCGTGTAGGCCCGCTCGGGGTCGTTGGCCGCGTGGACCCGGCCCGCGTGGGCGTCCCGCCAGAACCGCTGGATCGGCGTGCCCGTCTGCAACGCACGGCCGCCGGAGTTCTCGAAGAGCCGGTCGATGGCGGCGATCGCCCGCTCGGTGCCGCGCACCTGATCCCGCCGGACGCGCAGCCGGGTGTCGAACGGCAGCTTCTCGCCGCGCCGCGCCAGCTGGTAGAGCTCGTCGATGTTGTGGGTCAGCTGCAGCCACGCGGCGTCGATCTCGCTGGCGGCCTCGGCGATCCGCACCTTGGCGAACGGGTCCTCCTGCGACTTCTCCCCCGCGTACGCGGCGCGGACCCGCCTGCGCTGGTGGTCGACGTGCGCGTCGTAGGCACCCTGCGCCATGCCGATGATGGGCGCCGTGATCGTGCTCGGATGCACCGACCCGTACGGCAACCGGTACAGCGGTCCGGGATTCACCTTCTGACCCGGAGTGTCCATTTTGGAGGTCGACAGGAAGCTCAGTACGCGGTGCTTCGGCACGAACACGTCCTCGACGACGACGTCGTTGCTGCCCGTACCCCGCAGTCCGACGGTGTCCCACACGTCGTCGACCGTGTAGTCGGCGGCGGGCAGCAGATAGGTGCAGAAGTCGACGGCGTTACCCTCGGCGTCGAACGCGGGCGCGCCGAGCAGTACCCAGGTCGCGTGCCCGCAGCCCGACGAGAAGCTCCACTTGCCGCTGAGCCGGTAACCTCTCTCGTCCACCGTCGCCTTCCCCATCGGCGCGTACGACGAGGAGATCAGCGTGTCGCTGCCAGCACTGCCCTCACCGCCACCCCATACGTCCTCCTGCGCCTGCGCCTCGAACAGCCCGAGGTGCCACGGATGCACGCCGAGGATCGAGGCGACCCAACCGGTCGATCCGCACGCGCTCGCGATGAGCTTGACGGCCGTGTAGAAGGTGACCGGGTCGGCCTCGTACCCGCCGTAGGGCTGGGGCTGCAGCAGTGCGAAGAATCCGGTCTCCTGCAGGGCCTTGATCGACTCGTCCGGAATCCTCCGCGCGTCCTCGGCGTCCTGTGCGCGCTCCCGCAGCACGGGCAGCAGCTCCTCGATCGCGGCGATCACCGCGTGCGCGCCCTGCTCGCTCATACCTGCCTCGTTCCTTCTCCGCCGGACCCCGGAGATCCGGCCGCTCGGTGTACGTACCAAGATTAGAACACGTTCTTGTTTTTGTCACTGCACTGGAGCTCTGCCCGGGTGAGAAATCCCGAGAACACGGCGCTGCCAGGCCGAAACCGCCGTCGCCCACCCTCGGTTACCCCGTCGCACCGTCACCGGAACCCGTTGTCGATCCCCGCTAGAACTGGAACACGTTCTCATCTATGGTAGACACGGTCGACCGTCATTCACCACGACAGACATGCCGCGCATTCCCGGCCTCGCAGGCGGGGACGTGGGGCATGAACCACGGGCAGAGCAGCCCGGGGAGCTGGAGGTTCGTCATGACGCAGGCAGGCTCCGTCCGCACGATCGACGCGGGCGCGCCGCCGGAGCGGTTCGCCCGCGGGTGGCACTGTCTCGGTCTCGTGGAGCACTTCACCGACGGCGCGCCGCACGCCGTCCACGCGTTCGGCACCAAACTGGTCGTGTTCCAGGGCGCCGACGGGGAGATCAACGTCCTCGATGGCTACTGCCGCCACATGGGCGGCGATCTGACCCAGGGCGAGGTCAAGGGCAACGAGGTCGCCTGCCCGTTCCACGACTGGCGCTGGGGCGGCGACGGCAAGTGCAAGTCCATCCCCTACGCCAAACGGGTCCCGCTACGGGCGCGCACCCGCGCATGGCCGACGCTGCAGGAGAACAAGCAACTGTTCGTGTGGCACGACCCCGAGGGCAACCCACCGCCCGACGAGGTGACGATCCCGCGGATCGAGGGCATCTTCTCCGGCGAGTGGAGCAACTGGACCTGGGACTCGGTGACCATCGAGGGCGCGAACTGCCGCGAGATCGTCGACAACGTCGTCGACATGGCCCACTTCTTCTACATCCACTACGGCATCCCGACGTACTTCAAGAACGTCTTCGACGGCCACATCGCCTCGCAGTACCTCAACTCCAAGGGCCGCGCCGACATGGGCATGTCGTCGAACTACGGCGGCGAGGAGAATCTCCTCGAATCCGAGGCGTCGTACTACGGCCCGGCGTACATGATCAACACGCTGCACAACGACTACAAGGGCATCAAGATCGACACGGTGCTCGTCAACTGCCACTACCCGATCAGCCCGACGTCGTTCGTACTGCAGTGGGGCGTGGCGGTGCGCAAACCGGCCGGACTCGAGGACGCCCAGGCCGACAAGATCGCGGAGAAGTTCGCCGAGGGCGTCGGCGTCGGATTCCTCCAGGACGTCGAGATCTGGAAGAACAAGACCCGCATCGACAACCCCCTGCTGTGCGAGGAAGACGGTCCGGTCTACCAGCTGCGGCGGTGGTACGAGCAGTTCTACGTCGACGTCGACGACATCGACGAGGACATGACGCGCCGGTTCGAGTTCGAAGTGGACGTCACCCGCGCCAACCAGGTGTGGGAACAGGAGGTCGCCGACAACCTCGCCCGGCAGCAGGAGGCGGCCGACCAGGCGGGAGTGTCCTGAGTGGCCGCCGACACCAGCGGGGCCACCACGCGCACCGTCACGGCGCCCTCGGCGACGGCACCCTCGGCAGCGGCACCATCCGCTACCACCGACGTCTCCCCGACCGCCGACGCGGCGCGCGCGGAGGCCGTCCGCGCGCAGACCCGGGCCGACCGGGAGGAGTTCCTCACCGCGGGGCTCGTCCCGGTCGACTGCCACGCCTGTGCGACGACGGTGCTGGTCAAGAAGAACAGCCCGGAGCACACGAGCATCCAGTGGATCACCGACGCCGCGACGAGCTGTCCGGTGCTGGCCGAGCGGGTCGCGCACGGCACGCCTGCCGCACGCGCCGGCACGTGCGAGCGCCTGCGGGAGAGCATCACGGCCGCCGACCGGGACGGAGCATTCGGCCATGAGCAGTGACGGCACAGTGCGGGTGCAGCGGCTGCGGGTAGCCGACGTGGTGGACGAGACCGCGGCGGCGCGGTCGATCGTGTTCGACGCGGAGCTGGACTACCGGCCCGGCCAGTTCCTCACCGTCCGCGTACCCGGGGACGAACGCGGGCCCGTGGCACGGTGCTACTCGCTGTCGAGCGCGCCGGACACCGGCCAGCGCCCGCAGGTGACGATCAAGCGCGACGGATACGCCTCGAACTGGCTGTGCGACCACATCGCCGCGGGCGACGAGCTCGACGTCCTGCCGGCCAGTGGTGTCTTCACCCCGGCCGACCTCGAAGCCGACCTCGCGCTGTTCGCGGGCGGCAGCGGCATCACCCCGGTGCTGTCGATCGTCCGGTCCGTGCTCGCCCACGGAACGGGTGCGATGACCCTGGTCTACGCCAACGCCGACGAACGGTCGGTGATCCTCGCGGGCGCGCTGCGTGACCTGGAGGAGGCGTATCCCGGCAGGCTCACCGTGGTGCACTGGCTCGAGACGCTGCAGGGGCTGCCGACGGCCGAGCGGCTGGCTACGATCGCCGAGCTGCTGGCCGGCCGCGAGACGTTCGTCTGCGGTCCCGCGCCGTACATGCGTGCGGTGGTCGCGGCGGCCAAGGCCGCGGGCACCCCACGGGCGCAGATCCACCGCGAGACGTTCGTCTCGCTCGGCGGCGACCCGTTCGCGGCCGCCGAACCGGCCACGGGCTCGCACACCGACGTCACGACGGCGGACACACCGGGGGCGGCCGCCGATGACGACGACAGTGCCGTCGACGGCGGTGCCGTCGACACCGGAGGCGGCGGCGCCGGGGACGAGGCCGGCACCGCGCCCGCGCGGGTGACCGTCGACCTCGACGGCACGAGCTCGCACCACGCCTGGCCGCGCGGCGCCAAGCTGCTCGACGTCCTGTTGGACGCGGGCCGGGACGCGCCGTACTCGTGCCGCGAAGGCCAGTGCAGCGCCTGCGCGTGCCGGGTCACCGCCGGCGAGGTGAAGATGCTGCACAACGAGGTGCTCGACTCCGACGACCTCGCCGACGGCATCGTGCTCGCCTGTCAGTCCCTGCCACTCACCGACGACGTGTCGATCAGCTACGAGTAGGAGCCACTCCGTGCCCATCGATCCCGACCGCGCGATCGGCGCCGACCTCGGCGAGACCACGTTCGCGTGGAGCGCCTCCGACGTGCTGCTGTACCACCTGGCACTCGGCGCGGGGTCGGCGCCGACCGACCCCCGCGAACTCCGCTACGCCACCGAACGCGACCTGCGGGTGCTGCCGACGTTCGCCACCGTCGCCGCCACGATCCGTGCCACCGAACCACCCGAGGTGCGATTCCCCGGCATCGACATCGACCTCGCGAAGGTCGTGCACGGGACGCAGCGGGTCGCCGCACACCGGCCGCTTCCCGTGTCCGGCACGGCGACCGCGCGCAGCCGCATCGCCGACGTGCTCGACAAGGGCACGGCCGCGGTGATCGTCCAGGAGACCGAGGTCACCGACGACTCGGGGGATCCCTTGTGGACGGCGCGATCGAGTATCTTCGCCCGCGGCGAAGGCGGTTTCGGCGGTCACCGCGGCGAATCGGCCCGCCTCGCACCGCCGGAGCGTGATCCGGACCTGGTCGCCGACGTGCCGACGCTGCCCCAACAGGCGCTGCTGTACCGGCTGTGCGGCGACCGCAACCCGCTCCACTCGGACCCCGAGTTCGCCCGCGGAGCGGGTTTCGACGCACCCATCCTGCACGGCCTGTGCACCTACGGACTCGTCGCCAAGGCCGTCACGGACGCGGCGCTGGACGGCGACGTGACGCGCGTCGGCTCGTGGTCGGCGACGTTCGCCGGCATCGTGGTGCCCGGCGAGACACTGCGGGTGCGGATCTGGCGCGAGGACGGCCGGCTGCTCGTCACGGCGACGTCGCTCGACCGCGACGAGGCACCCGTGCTCTCCGACGCCGTGCTCGATCCCGCCTGACCGCTCCCCTCGCAGAACACGCCGGCCTGGGCGCAGGACACGCGGGCCCGAGTGCAGAACACGCGCGAGGAGGCAGTCGCGCGGCAGCGCGGCGTTGAGGGGAGGTGGTCGGGCGACGGGCGGGCGCAGGACACGCGCGGGTCAGGGCACGGTGAGGACCAGGCCGCTGGTCGGCACGCCGGTTCCGGCGGTGACCAGCGCGGTCTCGGCACCCGCCACCTGGTTGGCCGCGGTGCCCCGCAGCTGGCGCACCGCCTCGGCGATGCCGTTCATCCCGTGGATGTAGGCCTCGCCCAGCTGCCCGCCGTGCGGGTTCAGCGGCAGCTGCCCGTCCAGGTCGAGTCTGCCGTCGGCGACGAAGTCCTTCGCCTCGCCGCGGCCGCAGAACCCCAGTTCCTCCAGCTGCATCAGCACGTACGGAGTGAAGTGGTCGTACAGCACGGCGACGTCCACATCCGACGTCGTACGGCCCGACTGCCGCCACAGCTGGCGCCCGACGACACCCATCTCGGGCAGCCCGGCGAGGTCGTCGCGGTAGTAGCTGGTCATGACGTACTGGTCCGGGCCGCTCCCCTGGGCCGCTCCGGCGATGACCGCGGGCGGCCTGCGCAGGTCGCGGGCCCGCTCGGCGCTCGTCACGACCAGCGCGACGCCGCCGTCGCTCTCCTGGCAGCAGTCCAGCAGGTGCAGCGGTTCGGCCACCCATCTGGAGGCCTGGTGGTCGGCGAGCGTGATCGGCTTGCCGTGGAACCACGCGTGCGGGTTGGTCGCGGCGCGGGCGCGTGCGGTGACGGCGATCCTGCCGAAGTCCTCGCTGCTGGCGCCGTAGTCGTGCAGGTAGCGCTGGGCCACCATCGCGACGGTGGCCGCGGGCGTCGCCAGGCCCGCCGGGTAGTGGTACCCGTTGTCCACGCCCGACGTGTTCGCCTGTTGCGCGACCGACGAGGACACCTGCCCGAATCGGCTGCCGGACCGCTCGTTGAAGGCGCGGTAGGCCACGACGACGTCGGCCATCCCGGTCGCGACGGCCATCGCGGCCTGCTGCACGGTCGCGGCGGCCGCACCGCCGCCGTAGTGGATGCGGCTGAAGAACGTCAGCTCGGGAATGCCCAGCTCCCGCGCGAGCGCGATCTCCGCGTTGCCGTCCATCGTGAACGTCACCAGACCGTCCACGTCGGATGCGGACAGCCCCGCGTCGGCGAGCGCCGCCGAGACGCACTCGGTCGCCAGCCGCAGTTCCGTACGGCCGGAGTCCTTGGAGAACTCGGTCGCGCCGATGCCGGCGATCGCCGCCTCACCACCGATTCCGCCGGTCATGCCGTCACCTCGATCCGTACCGTCGCCGACACGTGCTCGCCCAGACTGTCCGTACCGGACACCGACACGGTCACCTCGTCGCCGTCGACCTCCGCGACGCGGCCGGTGAAGGTCAGCTCGTCGCCCGCGTAGCACGGCACACCGAGCCGGAGGTCGACCGACCGGACCAGCGCATCGGGTCCGGCCCAGTCGGTGACGAACCGCTGCACGAGGCCCGTGTCGGTGAGGATGTTCAGAAAGATGTCCTGCGACCCCCGGGCCACGGCGGCGTCCCGGTCGTGGTGCACGTCCTGGAAGTCCCGCGTGGCCAGTGCCGAGGCGACCACGAACGTCGGCGTGGCCTCGACGGTCAACGGTGGCAGCTCCGTACCCGCGGTGATGGTCATGACCGCACCGTCCATGCCGGCAGCGTCAGATCGTCGTCGATCCGGTCGAAGCTCGCCGCCACGGCCAGTCCGATGTGGACCTCGTCGGGATCCACGTCGTGCAGCTCGCCGAGCACCCGCACCCCCTCGTCCAGTTCGACCAGTGCGAGCACGAACGGCAGGCGCTTGCCGGGCACCGGCGGGTGGTGATGGACCAGGAAGCTGTACACCGTTCCGGTGCCGGCCGCGACGACGTAGTCCGGTTCGGCCTCCAGGTCACCGTCCGGGGGCATCGGCCCCGGCGGGTGCCGGAGCGTCCCGCCCCAGCGCTGGATCCGCAGCTCCCCGTCGCGCAGGCCTTCCCAGAAGAACGCATTGTCCCGGGTCACGACCGGGCGCAGCACCGGCGCGGCGTCGGCAGTCCTCGTGCCGTCGTCGGAGTTCCCGGGATCCTGCGGCTCCGGCGGGCGGAACTTGAGGATGCGGAACGTCATCTCCGCCACCGCCTCGTCCCCGACGTACCAGGTCGTGCGGGTGGTGACGAACCAGCCGTCGCCGAGCGCGGTCCGTTTCGGCCCGACGACGCCCTCCAGCACCGCCGACGCGGCGACGTGCTCGCCGGGGCGCAGATAGCGGTGGTAGGTCTGCGTGGAATTCGTCGCCACGACCGAGGTGTATCCCGCCTCGTCGAGCAGCTCGGTCATGCGGCGGAGCGGATCGTCGTCCGGGCGCGCCCCGTGCAGCCCGCGCATCGTCCACACCTGGGTCATCGCGGGCGGGGCGACGAGCTCGCCGTGCACGGACGCGGCCGCGGCGGCCGGATCCGTGTACACCGGATTCGCGTCGCCGATCGCCTCGACCCAGTTGTTGATCATGGCCTGGTTCACCGGATCCCGCGCCGGATCAGGGGCCGAGGCCCCTGCCCCGGCGATCTCGCGCGCGGCCTCCTCGATGCGCCGGCCGGCGTCGGTGGCTGTGCTCCGGCCGTCCGTCGCCGCCGTCATCGCGGCACCCTCGGCAGCCCCAGCCCGAACTGGGCGATCAGTTCCCGTTGGATCTCGTTCACTCCGCCTCCGAACGTGAGCACGGTGTTGCGTTTCGTCAGCGTGTCCAGCCAGTCGGCGAGCTCGGCCGTGTCCGGATCGGACGGATCACCGTGCCTGCCGACGACCTCCTCGAGCAGCCTGCTCACCCGTTGATGCCGGTCGGACGAGAGCACCTTCGTGGCCGAGGCGTCCGCCACCGATCCGGGTTCGGACACGGCGACCTGCCAGTTCAGCAGTTCGTTGATCCGCATGAGTGCGTAGACCTCACCGAGCGCCCTGCGCACGTCGGGCAGCTCCGGCAGCGGCGTCCCGTCGGGGCTCGTCCGTCCGGCCGCCCACTCGCGCACCCGGTCGTAGAGTCCGCCGATCCGGCCCGCGGGTCCGAGCATGACGCGCTCGTGGTTGAGCTGGGTCGTGATGAGCTTCCACCCCGCGTTCTCCTCGCCCACCAGCATCGAGGCCGGAACCCGCACGTCCGAGTAGTACGTCGCGTTGACGTGGTGCGCACCGTCACAGGTGATGATCGGCGTCCACGAATAGCCCGGATCGGAGGTGTCGACGACGAGGATCGAGATGCCCTGGTGCCGCCGCCGGTTCTCGTCCGACAGCGTGGCGGGATCCGTGCGGACCGCGAGCCAGATGTGATCGGCGTCGTGGCCGCCCGTGGTGAAGATCTTCTGCCCGTTGACCACATAGGACTCGCCGTCGCGGATCGCCGTGGTGCGCAGCGCCGCCAGGTCGGTGCCCGCCTCGGGCTCGCTGTAGCCGATGGCGAAGTGGACCTCGCCGGCCAGGATCGCGGGCAGGAACCGGCGTTTCTGTTCCTCGGTGCCGAACCGCTGCAGGGTCGGCCCGACGGTCTGCAGCGTCACCGACGGCAGCTGCACGTCGGCGCGCGCGGCCTCGTCGGCGAAGATGTGCTGTTCGACCGGCCCGAGGCCCAGGCCGCCGTACTCCTTCGGCCAGCCCACACCGAGCCACCCGTCCCGGCCCATGCGGCGCACGACCTCGCGGTAGGTCGGCCCGTGCCGCTCGGTGAGCAGCAGCGTGCGTTCCTCCGGCGTGACGAGCCCGGCGAAGTAGTGGCGCAGCTCGTCCCGCAGCCGTTCCTGCTGTCCGGTGAGCGCGATGTCCATCAGGCGACACCTCCCGTGAGCGCACCGACCCGGTCGAGCCGCACCGACATCCCGCCGATGCCGCGGACCAGGTCTTTCAGCAGCGACGAGTACCGGTGCAGCGGATACGTCTCGTCGAGGCCGATCCCGCCGTGCAGGTGGTGGCACGTGGCCATCGCCGGGGGCGCCTGCTCGGCGAGCCAGTAGGCCGCGACGTCGAGGTCGGCGTCGGCGCCGCGCCCCGTACCGAGCCGCCAGGCCGCCGACTCGGCCGCCAGATGCACCGTGCGCGCGGCGACGTAGACGTCCGCGACCTGCTGCGCGACGGCCTGGAACGTGGCCAGCGGGCGGCCGAACTGCTCGCGGGTCGTCAGGTGCGCCGTGGTGAGCCCGAGCGCTCCGGCGAGCAGTCCGTCACCGAACGCGGCGGCCCCCGCGAGTGCGTACCGGTGCAGCACGCGCACCGCGTCGTCCGGTCTCCCGGGATCATCGGGGCGCCCCGGGCTCCGGGGGTCGTCCAGCGGCGGCCCCGTCTCGACGCCGTCGAGCCGCAGACTCGCCTCCGGCGTGCCCGACGCCGTGGGCGCCGGGGTGACGTGCACGCCGGGCGCCGACGGGTCGAGCAGGAACACGCCCCTGCCGCCCTCGGCGAGCGTGGCCGGCACGAGGATCCGCTCCGCCTCGGCGGCCAGCGGCACCGCGGTCTTCACCCCGTCGAGCCGCCACGTCCCGGACCCGGCCGTCTCCCTGGTCGCCGTCTCCCTGGTCGCCGTCGCGGTGGTGGCCGTCGCGGTGGTCGCGGGGTGTTCGGCCATCGGGGACGAGGGTTCGTGCAGCGCGGCGGTCAGCAGCGCATCCCCCGCCGACACCGCCCGCAGCAGCTCGGCGCACCGCTCCGCCGCTCCGAGGTGCACGAGTGGCGCCAGGCCGAGTGCCAGCGTCGCCCATGCGGGTGCGGGCGAGCCGGCGCGGCCGACCTCCCGCACGACGGCGGCCGTCTCCGCGGCACCGAGCCCGTCCCCGCCGAGTGATTCCGGCACGGCGAGGGCGAGCAGCCCGGCCTCGGCCAGTCCGCGCCACGCCTCCGCCCCGCGCCACGCCTCCGCGGCGCCCGCAGCACCGCCGTCGTTCCCACCTGCGGCCCGGGCCAGCACGCCCGCCGCGAGTTCGGCGGCGGCACGCTGCGTCTCGTCCGGAGTGAAATCCACGCGACTCCTTCGTCCAGCGTTCGTCCAGCGCTGCGGCGGCGTCGCCGGCCCTGCGGCACCGCCGCATCACCGCAGAACCGCACCCCACGGCGAGGTGACCCGCCGGTTCGATACCGCCAATATTTGCAACATGTTCTAGTTTGCTGGATGGGTGCACCCAGTGGCAAGGACATCACCGGAATTCGGAAGGGGAACCGGTTCTCGATACGGGCCGGGTCCGGATCGGCGGATACGCTGGCCGCATGCACGCGTTGTTCCGTGCGCGCCGAGCGCTGCAACTGGCCCTGACCACCAACGCGATCCGGCCGTGGTCCGGGCACCGGATCTCGATCCCCGCCTTCGTCGCCGGCTGGCTGACCTCCGAACTCGCACCCCAGCTGCTCGCCCTCACTGCCGCCGACACGGCCGCGCACCTCGCCCGCCACCGCCGCGCGAGCGACCCCGCGGGCCTGGCGGCGGCAGCGGCGTCCGCGGGCGGGCTCGCCGCCCTCATCGCCTCCGCACACCGCGCACGCGGCGTCGTCGACACCGCACTCACCGACGCCCTCGGCCCGGACCACCGCCCCGCGGCCGGGGAGCGCGCACCCGATGACGTGGCGACACCGTGGGGCAGGCTGGCGTTCCCGTTCCGGATGGACACCCGCGGGGTCGAGCGCGAGCGCGACCTCGCCTACGCCCCGGGCGGACGCCGGTTCCTGCTGGACGTCTACCGCCCGAGCGAGCCCGGCGCCGGCAGGCCCGTGCTGCTGCAGGTGCACGGCGGCGCATGGATGACCGGCAGCAAGAACGAACAGGGCGTGCCGCTCATGCTGCACATGGCCCGCCGCGGCTGGATCTGCGTGGCGATCAACTACCCGCTCTCACCGAGATCCCGCTGGCCCGAACACATCGTGGCCGCCAAGCGCGCGCTCGCGTGGATCCGGGAGCACATCGCCGAGTACGGCGGTGATCCGTCGTTCGTGGTCACCACGGGCGGTTCGGCGGGCGGCCACCTGGCCTCGCTACTGGCCCTGACCCCGAACGACCCCGCGTTCCAGCCGGGCTTCACCGGCAGCGACACCAGCGTGCAGGGCTGCGTGCCGCACTACGGCGTCTACGACTTCGCCGCGACGAGCGGCTCCCGGACGAGTGCGGCCCGGATGCGCGGCCTGCTGGCCCGGTTCGTCATGGGGCCCGCTCCCACCCACGAGGACTACGTCGCCGCCTCCCCGCTGGACCGCACCACCGACGCGGCACCGCCGTTCTTCGTGATCCACGGCGATCAGGACAGCCTCGTGCCCGTCCGCGAGGCGCGCCGGTTCGTCGACGCCCTGCGCGCCGTCTCGCCGCAGCCCGTGGCCTACGCCGAGATCCCGGGCGCGCAGCACGCGTTCGACCTCTTCCCCTCGATCCGCAGCGCCCACGTCGTCGATGGCGTGGAACGGTTCCTGGAGTGGCTCCACCGGCGCCACACCGGCCGTTCCGCACGGCCCTCGGACCGGCGGGCTAGTGGCGAGGCAGGCCCAGCAGCCGCTGCGCCACCACGGTGAGCAGCACCTGACTCGTCCCGCCCGCGATGCTCAGGCACCGCGTGAGCAGGAACTCGTGCTGGACCGCCGCCGTCGCCTCGTCGGCGACGACACCGGCCGGGCCCACGACGTCCAGCGCCGTCTCGGCGACCTCCTGCCGGTGCCGTACGCCGAGCAGCTTCTGCACGCTCGACTCCGCACCGGGCCGGCCGCCACCGAGCCGGCGCACCGTGTCCCGGACGCCGAGCACCGACACGGCCGACCCGTCGACGACCAGTGCACCGAGCCGTTCCGCATCCAGCTCGGGCTGCGCGACCAGGAGCTGCTCCACCGCCTCGCCGACCGCCGATCCGCCGCCGAGCGCGACCCGCTCGTTGGCGAGGGTCGTGCGCGCGAGCGGCCACCCGCCGTCCACCTCGCCCACGACATCGGCGTCCGGCACGAACACCCCGTCCAGGAACACCTCGTTGAACCGCACCTCGCCGGTGATCTCGCGCAGCGGCCGCACCTCGATACCCGGTGCCCGCATGTCGACCAGGAAGTACGTGATGCCCCGGTGTTTCGGGGCGTCCGGATCGGTACGCGCCAGGCAGATCGCCCGGTCCGCCTCGTGCGCCAGCGAGGTCCAGACCTTCTGCCCGGACAGCCGCCACCCTCCCTCCGTCCGCTCGGCCGAGGTGCGCAGCGACGCCAGGTCGGAGCCGGCGCCGGGCTCGCTGAACAGCTGGCACCAGGTCACGTCGCCGCGCAACGTCGGCAGCACGAACCGCTCCCGTTGCTCCCCGGAACCGTGTTCGAGGATCGTCGGCAGCGCCCACGCACCCACCACCAGGTCGGGCCGCGTGATGCCGGCACGGTCGACCTCGTCGTCGATCACCAGCTGCTGGGCAGGCGTCGCGTCGAGCCCGTACGGCCGCGGCCAGTGCGGCGCCAGGTAACCGCTCTCGGCCAGGCGCACGCGGGCGGCGTTACCGTCCAGGCCGGCGACCTCGGCCGCCAGCGCGGCCGCCGCGTTCCGGGTCTCCGCCAGATCCTCACCGGTACCGAGTCCGGCGTGGGCGTCGACGTCGACCTCGACCCGGCGCCGCACACCCGCCCGGGTCAGCTCACCGGCCCGGCGGCGCCATCGCGGCGTGCCGCCGAGCACCTGGCGCAGCGACACCGCCCGGCGCAGGTACCGGTGTGCATCGTGCTCCCAGGTGAAGCCGATGCCGCCGAGCACCTGGATGCAGTCCTTCGCGCACTCGACGGCGCCGTCGAGTGCGCCCGCCGCCGCGACCGCGGCGGCCACGGCGAACTGCTCGTCGTCGGCCGTGTCGGCGGCCCGCGCGGCGTCCCACGCGAGCGCCGCCGCCGACTCGGACCGGCACAGCATCTCCGCACACAGCTGCTGCACCGCCTGGAACGCACCGATGGGACGGCCGAACTGCTCCCGGACCTGCGCGTACTCACTCGCCGTGCGCACGCACCACTCCGCCACTCCCGCGGCTTCCGCGGCCGCCAGCGTGGCCGCCAGCTCCGGCACCGCGATCCGGTCCAGGACATCCGTGGCGGGCACGGCCAGCCCGTCGAGTTCCGCCGTCGCGACCCCGCGACTCGGGTCGAAGGACTCGTGTTCGATCAGCCGCACCCGTCCGGGCTCCACCGCGAACCACACGGTGTCCGCGGCGCTCTCGCTCGGGACGGGCTCGTCCGCGGGCCGGGCACCGGTGCGCGCGGCCAGCAGCAGCACGTCGGCGTCGGGGCCGTCCGGCAGCACCGGCGTGGTCCCGTCGACGACGAGACCGCCGTCCCCGGCCCGGCGCGCGACGAGACCGCCCGCATCGAGCGCCACCGCCGCCCGCGCCGCACCCGCCGCCACCGCCGGCGCGTGTTCCTCGGCCACGACCGATCCCGGCCGCCGTGCCCACACGAGTCCGGCCAGGATCGTGCCGAAGCCGACGCCTCCCGCCAGCTCACCCGATCCGGCCGCGACGCCCGCGACCAGGTCCGTCACACCGCCGCCTGCGCCGCCGAGCGACTCCGGCAGCGCGATCGCCGGCAGGCCGATGCCCGCGATCGCCGTGGCCGGATCGGCGGCCTTCGCCGCGGCACTCACGGCATCGGCCAGTGCTCGTTGCTCGTCCGTCATCGCGATACCCACGACACCTATTGTAGAACATGTTTCACTTAACCGGGTGTAACCCGATCGCCGTTTTCATCCGACAATGGGTAGACTGCAGATCAGGACTGGAACAGGTTCTTTAACCAGGAGAGATGCCCGATGGCAAGCAAGCCCACGACGCCGGCCTCGGCGAAGACGGCGTCCCGGAGCTCCGCCGCTCTCGGCCCGATGGGCGGGGACGAGCCCGGAACGGCGGCCCAGCGCGACCGGCGCAAGCGCATCCTCGATGCGACGCTCGCCCTCGCGGCGAAAGGCGGCTACGACGCCGTGCAGATGCGGACCGTGGCCGAACGCGCCGACGTCGCCCTCGGCACCCTCTACCGCTATTTCCCGTCCAAGATCCACCTGCTGGTGTCCGGACTCGCGCGCGAGTTCGAACGAGCACAGGACAAGCTCGACCGTGGCAGCATCCCGGGCGAGACGTCCACCGAGCGCCTGCTCGTGGTCCTGGGCCGCAACACCCGCATGATGCAGCGCGATCCGCATCTCACCGAGGCGATGGTGCGGGCCTTCATGTTCGCCGACACCACTGCAGCCGCCGAGGTGGAACAGGTCGGCGCCATGATGGAGAACATGTTCGCCAAGGCGATGGGCATCGACGAGCCCACCGATCACGACCGCGACGTCTTCCACGTGATCGCCGACGTCTGGATGGCCAACCTCGTCGCCTGGGTCACCCGCCGCGCGTCGGCGGCCGATGTCGCCAAACGCCTCGAACTGTCGGTCCACCTGCTCCTCGACTGAGCACTCCGGCGACACACACGCGCACCCCGGGCCTTCTCGGGACCGTGCCCACTCTCGTAGCCAGCGAGAGGACCCCGGCCCATGTCAACGTCACCCGCGGGCCGGGGTCCGGGGTCGCCCTGTTGGGTAACCTGGTCGGCACGGACAGTGAGCGGAACCGGTTCAGCGTCTACAGATGACAGAGCTGGGCGGGAACCTCCGGGCGGCCCGTGAGGCTGCCGGGGTGAGCCTTGCCGCCATGGCCGCCATGGCCGCCCGTACGCACTACTCCAAGGCGCTGATCGGGCACCTGGAGACCGGTCGACGTGTGGGCGACAGCCTGGCCGCTGAGTTGGAACGACGGGTGATCGAATTACGGCACCTGGACGACGTAGTTGGCGGTGGTGACCTGTCCCCGCTGGTGCTCCGGGAGCTGTCGGACGCTCAGCACGTCGTCAGGACTGCCAGCTACGGGGAGGAGACCGGCCGCCGGTTGCTCGTTGTCGTCGGAGAGTTAGCCCAGCTAGCGGGATGGGTGGCCAGCGATGCCGGCCAGTACACCGAAGCACAACGGGTCTACCTCGACGGCGTATCGGCCGCCCGTGATGCCGGAGACCACCCGCTGGCCGGACAGCTCCTGTCCAGCCTGAGCTACCAGGTAGCCAACGTGGGAGATCCTGCCGACGCTGCCCTACTGGCACGCTCAGCGGTCAAGGGTGCCCACGGTGCTACGCCCGTTGCCCGGGCGTTGCTCCTCGAACGGTTGGCATGGGCCAGTGCCCGTTCTCGGGACCACGACAGCACCCGGCGAACGCTGGACGCGGTGGACGACTCCTACGACCAGAGCACCGACGGCACCGAAGAGCCGGAATGGGTGTACTGGCTGGACCGTAAGGAAATCGACGTCATGGCCGGACGGTGCCTGATCGAACTGGGCGACCCGACGGCCGCCGAGCCGCTGCTGTCGGCAGCCATCGACGCCTATAACCCGGGCCACGCGCGGGAAGTTGCGCTGTATCAGACGTGGCTCGCCGAGTCCTACGCCCGTGCGGGTGTGGTCGATGCCGCACAGTCGACGTTGACGACCGCACGGAAGACGTCCCAGGGCATCAACTCCACCCGGCTGGACCGCAGGATCACCGACATCGAACGGCTGCTCCGCCAGCCCTGACCGCCTCAACCGGGCAGCTGAACGTCACTTGCACCTGCCCGCTCACCTCGCCGCTCACTTCGCGGAGTGCTCCGGGGCAGAGTGCTCTGGGGACGGAGTGTTCCGGGGCTGCCGACGGAAACTGTGACAGTGGTGCGACGGCGTCAGCCGGCGTAGCGCTGCACGAAAGCGGCGAACTCGTCGAGTTCCCGCAGTGTGCCCGATTCCGGCGCGGTCTCGAGCATGAACGTCACGTGCTCGACGCCGGCCTCGGCCCACCCCGCGATCAACTTCTCGTCGGCAGGCGCCCCGAAGATCGCCATGGGCACGTCCGGCTTGCCCTGCTCGGCGAACCAGTCCTGCGCCTGCCGGATTTCGTCCGGCGTGGTGTGCGGCCGCAGCAGCCAGCCGTCACCCCAGGCGACGGTCCGGCGCAGCGCCGCCGTGCTCTCGCCACCCACGTAGATCGGCGGATGCGGCGAGGCCGCCGGTTTCGGCCACGCGTACACGGGATCGAAGTCCACGAACCGGCCGTGGAACTCGGCCTGCTCCTGGGTCCACAGCCGGGTCAGTGCCTCCAGCTGCTCGTTCATCAGCGCACCGCGGACCGCCGGGTCCGCGCCGTGGTTGCGCATCTCCTCGCGGTTCCAGCCGATACCGACGCCGAGCACGAACCGGCCGCCCGACACCAGGTCCAGACTCGCGCCCTCGTTCGCGGTGTGGATCAGGTCGCGCTGCGGCAGCAGGGCGATCCCCGTGCCCACGGTCAGCTCCCGCGTCGTCGCGGCGGCCGCAGTGAGCGCCACGAACGGGTCGAGCGTGCGGTAGTACTTGCGCGGCAGGTCACCACCGCCGGGATACGGCGACTCCCTGCTGGCCGGGATGTGGGAGTGCTCGGCGAGGAACAGCGAGCTCAGGCCCCGTTCCTCCAGCGCAGCACCCAACGGGCCCGGGCGGATTCCCTCGTCGGTCACGAACGTCGAAACACCGAACTTCATATCCACCAGCAACCCGCCGCGCGCGACGTACATTCCCGGAGCGGGCCCCTGACGATCGGCGCCCGGCCCACGGGGTGGTACCCGCCTCCGCCCGCGACGGCCGGTCCTTCCGGCCGTCCGCGGACCGGACGGCGGCGGGGCTCAGACGTTGCGCCGGTACTGGCCGCCCACCTCGAAGAACGCCTCGGTGATCTGCCCGAGTGAGCACACCCGCGCCGCGTCCATGAGTACGGCGAACACGTTCTCGCCCCGTGCCGCCGCGTCCCGCAGGCGGGCGAGCGCGACCTGCGCCTCGGCGTGATTCCTCGCCTGGAAGTCCTCGAGCCGCTGCAGCTGCGAGTGCTTCTCGTCCTCGGTGGCACGAGCGAGTTCGACCTCGCCCTGCTGTTCGTCCTCCTCCGGGCTGCGGAAGGTGTTCACGCCGACGATCGGCAGCTCGCCGTTGTGCTTGAGCCGCTCGTAGGTGATCGACTCGTCCTGAATCCTGCCGCGCTGATAGCCGGTCTCCATCGCGCCGAGCACGCCGCCCCGTTCGGAGATGCGCTCGAACTCGGTGAGCACGGCCTCCTCCACGAGGTCGGTGAGCTCGTCGATGATGAACGACCCTTGCAGCGGGTTCTCGTTCTTCGACAGGCCCCATTCCTTGTTGATGATCATCTGGATGGCCATCGCGCGGCGCACCGAACTCTCGGACGGCGTCGTGATCGCCTCGTCGTAGGCGTTGGTGTGCAACGAGTTGGCGTTGTCGTACAGCGCGCACAGCGCCTGCAGCGTCGTGCGGATGTCGTTGAAGTTCATCTCCTGCGCGTGGAGCGACCTCCCCGAGGTCTGCACGTGGTACTTGAGCTTCTGCGACCGCTCCCCCGCGCCGTAGCGCTCGCGCATCGCCACCGACCAGATCCGCCGCGCCACCCGGCCCAGCACCGAGTACTCGGCGTCCATGCCGTTGGAGAAGAAGAACGACAGACTGGGCGCGAACTCGTCGATGTCCATACCGCGGGCGAGGTAGGACTCGACGTAGGTGAATCCGTTGGCGAGGGTGAAGGCGAGCTGCGAGATCGGGTTCGCCCCGGCCTCGGCGATGTGATATCCCGAGATGGACACCGAGTAGAAGTTCCGCACCCCGTGTTCGATGAACCACTCCTGGACGTCCGACATCATCCGGAGACTGAACTCCGTGGAGAAGATGCAGGTGTTCTGCCCCTGATCCTCCTTGAGGATGTCGGCCTGCACCGTGCCGCGGACCTGCCGCAGTGTCCACTCGCGAATCTCGGCGGTCTCGTCGGCATTCGGCTCGCGGCCGTGCTCGTCGCGGAATGCGTCCATCCGCTGGTCGATGGCCGTGTTCAGGAAGAACGCCAGGATCGTCGGTGCGGGACCGTTGATGGTCATCGACACCGACGTCGACGGTGCGGTGAGATCGAAGCCGTCGTAGAGCGCCTTCATGTCGTCCAGCGTCGCGATCGAGACGCCCGACGTACCCACCTTGCCGTAGATATCCGGACGGGTGTCCGGGTCGAAGCCGTAGAGCGTCACCGAGTCGAACGCCGTCGACAGGCGTTTGGCCTCGGAGTCGGCGGAGAGGTACTTGAACCGCCGGTTCGTGCGGAACGCATCGCCCTCGCCGGCGAACATACGGGCCGGGTCCTCGCCGTCACGCTTGAACGGGAACACGCCTGCCGTGTACGGGAAATAGCCGGGCAGGTGCTCGCGCCGCAGGAACGACACGAGCTCACCCTTGTCCTTGTACCGCGGCAACGCCACCCGCGGAATCCTGCTGCCCGAGAGCGTCTCCCGCCACAGCTCGGTGCGGATCTCCTGGTCCCGCACCGTGAACGAGAGCTGCTCGCCGCGGTAGGACTCGGACAGTTCCTCCCAGTGGCCGAGCAGCTCCGTCGTCTCGTCGCCCACAGCGGATTCCGCGCGCTCCACGAGCCGGTCGAGTGCTGCGGCGTCTCCCCCGTCGGCGGCGAGTGCGTCCCGCGCCACGGTCAAATGCTCACGCGTGCGCACGGCATCGGCCTGCCGCTCGGTCTCGGCGTGGTAACCGCGCAGGGTCTCGGCGATCTCCGCCAGGTACCGGACGCGATGCTGCGGAATGATCGTCGCCGTCTGCGTCGACACCTTGCCCTCGACCGGCGACAGTGTCCCCGCCGACACCGAGAGCCCGCCGTCGGCGAGCATGTCGCGCAACTCCTGGTACAGCGCGGTGACGCCGTCGTCGTTGAACGTCGCCGCGCTCGTGCCGTAGACGGGCATGTCCTCGGGGTCGGAGCCGAACGCCTCGCGGTTGCGCACCAGCTGCCGCGCGACGTCGCGGCGGGCGTCCTCGGCGCCGCGGCGTTCGAACTTGTTGATCGCCACGACGTCCGCGAAGTCGAGCATGTCGATCTTCTCCAACTGCGAGGCCGCGCCGAACTCGGGCGTCATGACGTAGAGCGACTGGTCGACGTGGTCGACGATGCCCGCGTCGCCCTGGCCGATACCCGGGGTCTCGACAACGACGAGGTCGAAGCCGGCGGCCTTGCAGGCGAGCACGGTCTCGTCGAGGCCCTGCGGAATCTCCCCGCTGGTCGTGCGGGTGGCCATCGACCGGAAGAACACGCGGTCGCCGTCGAGGCAGTTCATCCGGATGCGGTCGCCGAGCAGCGCACCGCCGCCGCGCCGGCGTGTCGGGTCGACCGCGAGTACCGCGATCCGGAGCTTGTCCTCCTGGTCGTTGCGGAACCGGCGCACGAGCTCGTCGGTCAACGACGACTTGCCGGAACCGCCGGTACCGGTGATGCCGAGCACGGGCACCGTCCGCACCCGGGCGGACTCCCGCACGGCGGTGAGCCACTCGCCGGGCAGGACGCCCTGCTGCAGCTGTGAGATCGCCCGCGACAGGGTCCGGGTGTCGCCCGCGAGCAGCTCGTCCACGTCGCCGGCCCGTTGCCCGGCCAGGTCGACGTCGCATTCCCGGATCATGTGGTTGATCATGCCCGGCAGGCCGAGCTCGAGCCCGTCCTCCGGCGAGAAGATCCGCGCCACGCCCCGCGAGTGCAGCAGGTCGATCTCGTCCTGGACGATGACGCCGCCACCGCCGCCGAAGACCTTCACGTGGCCCGCCCCGCGCTCGCGGAGCAACTCGACCAGGTACGAGAAGTACTCGACGTGCCCGCCCTGGTAGGCGCTGATCGCCACGCCCTGCGCATCCTCGGCGATCGCCGCGGTCACGACCTCGTCGACGGACCGGTTGTGCCCGAGGTGGATCACCTCGGCACCCTGCGACTGCAGGATGCGCCGCATGATGTTGATCGAAGCGTCGTGTCCGTCGAACAGGCTCGCCGCCGTGACGAACCGGACGGGATGCACAGGCTGGTGCAGCTCGGTGGTCATGCCACCAAAATACTTGGACTTCCTACTAATTCCAAGATGTGGTCCCCCGTGACGACGGTCTCCCCTTCGAGGATCGCTCCCGGGCAACGCCGGCAAGGAGCTGCCGCCGCCGCGGCGACCCGGTCAGCCGACGGGCTTCGGTGCAGCGGAGCCGCGGACCGCCAGCCACTGCTGCATGGCGTACTCGACCATGGTGATCAGCGTCTGCTTGGTCGATTCGCGTTGCCGGGCGTCGCAGCGCACCAGGGGGATGCTCTCGTCGATCGACAGTGCCTCACGTACATCGTTCAGGTCGTGCTGCAGCACACCGTCGAACGTGTTCACGCCGACGACGTAGGGCAGCCCCCTGTCCTCGAAGAAGTCGATGGGGGCGAACGAATCGGCCAGTCGCCGGGTGTCGGCCAGCACCACCGCGCCGATGGCACCACGCACCAGGTCGTCCCACATGAACCAGAAGCGTTCCTGACCGGGCGTACCGAACAGGTACAGGATCAGGTCCTCGTCCAGCGAGACACGGCCGAAGTCCATCGCCACCGTGGTGGTGGACTTGTTCGGCGTCGCCGCCGTGTCGTCGATGCCGGTGCTCGCGTCCGTCATCATCGCTTCGGTCGTCAACGGCACGATCTCGGACACCGAACCGACGAACGTTGTCTTGCCCGCGCCGAACCCGCCTGCCACGACGATCTTGGCCGACGTCATCGTCTGCGGCGTGGCCTGGCGCGGTGCCTTAAAGCCGACGGAGTCCACTCAACACCCTTTCCATCAACATAAAATGCGCTTCGGCGTTCTCGCTGCCCGCCACGGTGCGGTGCACGGTCACCAGTCCCGTGTCCGCCGCGTCGCTGATCAGCACTCGCGCCACCCCGAGCGGCACCTGAAGCACCGCTGCGATCTCGGCCACCGAACGCGGAGTCCGGCATTCTTCCATGATGACCTGATGCTCGACCTGGTCGGGGACCGGGAGAACCGCGGCATCGCGGGTCGAAATCAGCGTCTCGAGTTCCAGCGGGTAGTTCGCTTTCGTCCGGCCGCCGGTGATGGCGTAAGGACGGACGAAACCGGTTTCCTCTGCCGCCGCCGGCGGCGGCGCCACCGGCTCGACGGGGATGGGTTCGGCCGACACAGACTGCTCCTCTCCGGTCCATGACCGGTCGTGGTCCTCCTCGCCCGGCCACACCACGACGGTGGGTTCGGCCGGTGGGGACGACACTGCTTCCCGGCTGTCGTGCTCGCCGGGGTCCTCGCTGCGCTGGCCTCGTTGCTGACGGCTCAGCCCGGACGTGAGCGCGACGCCGTTGAGCACGTCAGCGATCGCGCCCTCGCCGTTCCCGCTCCCGGATCCGGAGTCAGTGCTCATCGCTGCGGTCATCCCACCGATCCGCCGACCAGCGGGCCGCCCGCACCCTGCAGCTGCGCACGCAGCTCGGGTGTCAGGATCTGCCCGACCCGGTCGACGAGCAGCGTCATCTCGTACGCCACCTGACCGATGTCACAGTTCGGCGCGGCCAGCACGGCCAGGCACGAGCCGTCGCTGATGGACATCAGCACCATGATGCCGAGTTCCATCTCGACGACCGTCTCGTTCACGGCCCCCGCTTCGAAGCAGCGAGCGGCTCCCTGGGTCAGGCTGATCAGGCCGGATGCGACGGCGGCGAGTTGATCGGCGCGGTCGAGCGGCAGCCGGTTCGACGCGGTGAGCAGCAGCCCATCCGCCGACACGACGACGGCATGAGCGACGCCCGGCACTCGCTCGGCGAAGTCGTTCACCAGCCATCCGAACTGGTTCTGTTGGGGCTGAGCCCGATCCGGCGCGGTCATTCACCCTCCACTTTCTGTTCACTGCTGTCGCTCGCCTGAGCGGTCCGATGCCGGCCTCGGCGAATTCCCTGCTGGAAACTGCTGAGCCTGCCCTGCACGTCGGCGGGGTCACGCTCGCGCCGCGGCCGGCTGTCCGCCGGTCCTGTCGACGTCGCACTGCCCGGCATGAGCTGCTCGCCACGCTGGCGACGTGGCAACCCCGCCGGGGTGGAACCGGTCGGCGCCGCATCCGACGCCGCCTCCACCGTCCGCCACCGGTCGTCCGCGGCGAACATCCACTCCGACGTGCTGCCCGCCGCCTCCGGCTCGGCCGCCGCAGCGGTCGCCGGTTCGGAACCTGCGGACTCCACGGACTGTTCGGGGGCGGCAGAGCCGTTCTCGGCCGTGGCCGACGCCGGCTCTGCCGACTGCGCATCCGCCGTGTCCCCCGGATCCGCCGTGTCCCCCGGATCCGCCGTGTCCCCCTGATCCGCCGTGGGCGTCATCGAGCTCGTCGCCGGTGTCGCCGGGGCCGGCGGGACCGCGGCGGCCCCCGTCACGTCGGCCCGCTCGCCAGCCGGCGACGGCGCGTGGTCGCCCGCCCCGTTCACCCGTGGCTTCGGACTCGGTGCCGGAGCCGGCCGGGGCTTGCGCCGCCGCTGCGGCAAGCCCGCGGCGGTCGTCGGCGTCCCGGCTCCGGACGGCCGAGGTTGCGGGCCCTGCTGACCGGGTTCGGTCCGCCCCGTCGCCGGAGCGGTCGAATCCGATGGCGCTGTCGAATCAGACTGCGCGGTCGAGTCGGCCTGCGCTGTCGAGTCGGTCTGCGCGGTGGATTCGGCGGAGGTCGCGGACTCGGTGTGTGCCGCAGTCCCGTCCTGGGGAGCGGCCTGCTGCGCGGGCTCCTGCGCCGGGCTGTGCGGGGTCGAACCCTGTTCCTCCGGGGCCCGCTGATCCGCAGCCGTGCCCTCGGCAACCGCCGCGCCGTTCACCGGTGCCTCCCCGGAGGTCGTGGAGACCGCCTGCCCCTCAGGGCCCGCCCGGCGCCGACCTCGGCTGACACCCTGCTGGAAGCTGCTCAGCCGGCTGCGCACCCCCGACGCGTCCCGCTGCGGGGCCTTCGGCGATTCGGGCGGCACGCCGGTGGCGGCACTACCGCCGGCACCACCGGTGGCGCCGCTGTCTGCGCTCTCCGACGCGCTGCCCGGCATCAGCTTCCGGCCACGCTCCCGGCGCGGCAGGCCCGCCGAGGTGTAGCCCGCGGGCTCGGCACCGCCCGTGGACCCTGCCGACCGGCCGCGCGCATCCGTCGTGGAATCCCAGCTCTCGTCCTCGGAATCGGAGGCGCTGCGGAACCACGCCGACAACATGTCGTTGAAGATGGGCGTGCCCTCGGAGCCGTCCTTCCGCCGCGGTGCCGGCTCGGATTCCGGCGGCTCCGTGCCCGGGGTCGTGGTGCCCGGGGTCGTGGTGCCTGGGGTCGCGGTGCCCGGCGGCTCCGTGGCCGGGGGCGTGGTGCCCGGGGTCGTCGTGGCCGCGGTCGCAGCGTTCCACCAGTCGGTGACCTCCGTATCGGGCACGGCGAACAGCGCGGACCCACCCAGGCCGGAGCTCGGCGCGTCGGCGGTGGTGCGGTCCGCATCCGCGTCGGCCGTACTCCCGGAGTCCGCCGCGTCGGATCCGGCCGTGGCACCGGTTCCGGCCGACTCACCCGGGCGCCGCGCGCCGTCGCGGCCGGTCCGGCTCGCACCCGGCTTACGCCGCGGCAGCGCGGGCTTGGCACCGTTCTGCGTTCCGGACGGGGAATCGTCGCTCTCGTTCTCGTCCCGGGTTCCAGAGCGGGGTTCGTCGTCGGCCGGTCCACCCTGCTGCGGGATCGGCGGTCCGCTGTCGGCGCCGGCTTCCGGGATGCGGGCTCCGGCCTCGGGCCGGTCACCGGCCTCGGTGGCCCCGGAGCCGGCCGCTCCGCCGCTCCCGGTGTCCGACGATTCCTTTCCGCTCTGTTCCTTTCCGCTCTGGTCCTTTCCGCTCCCCGGGTGATCGTCGTCGGTGACCGGGCTGAACAGGGCGGTCCCGGACACCTCGGTCTCCGACGGTCCGTCGCCGCCCTGCGTCAGCGGAGCGAACGAAGCGGGCATGGCCGAACCGGGGGACCGGCGGCGGGGCAGCCCGCTACTCGTCGCGGCGGAGGCCGCACCGGACCCGCTGCCGGAGGCCTGCGCCGGATCCGCCGGTGCCGTGCCGTTCGCCGCCGCGGTGCCGTGCGCGGAGGTAGTCGTGTCGGTCGCCGCAGCCGGGGCACCGGACCCTGCCGCCTGCGCACCGGCCTGCTGAGCCGTACTCCCGGGCAACGTCGCCGACGCGGTCCGCGCGAGCACGTCGGTCGGCGCCTGCTGCTCGACGATGACGACCTCGGAGGGCACGGTCACGACGGCCGTGACGCCGGTCGCGTCCTGACCGCGCTGCAGTACGACGCCGAAGCCGTGCCGCTCGGCGAGGCGGCCCACCACGAACAGGCCCATGCGCCGGGAGGTCGCGATATCGACGGGGCCGACGTCCCGCAGCCGGCCGTTGGCCTCCCCCAGCTCGGTCTCGTTCATGCCGATACCCCGGTCGGAGATGTCGACCTGCAGCGAGCCGTCGTCGAGGAGGCGGCTGGACAGCGTCACCCGCATCTCCGGCGCGGAGAACGCGGTCGCGTTGTCGAGCAGCTCGGCCACCAGCCGGACCAGATCCCCCGCGGCGTGGCCGACGACCCGCGCCGACGGTGGTGTGTTCACCACGACACGCTGGTACTGCTCGATCTCCGACACGGCCGCACGCAGCACGTCGGTCGCCGACACCGGCCGACCGGACCGCCTGCCCGGCTCGTCGCCGGACAACACCATGAGGTTCTCGTTGTTGCGCCGCATCCGCGTGGCGAGGTGGTCGAGCTGGAACAGGGTCGCCAGCTGATCGGCGTCCTCCTCGTCCCGCTCCAGCCGTTCGATGAGCTGCAGCTGCCGCTGGACCAGGCTCTGGCTACGGCGCGACAGGTTGACGAACACGCCCGCGAACCCGGCCCGCATGCCGGCCTGCTCCACGGCGAGGTGGAGTGCCTGGTTGTGCACCGCGTCGAACGCGCGTGCGACCTGGCCGATCTCGTCGTCGGTGGACACCGGGACCGGGCGCACGACGGGGTTCTGCGACTGACCGTCCTGAATCGACTGCACGGCCTCGGGCAGCGCCCGGTCTGCCACGTCCAGCGCCGCGGTGCGCAGCACGTTCAGCGACCGCAGCAGCTGCCGGGTGATCACGAACACGACCACCGCGGCCAGCACCAGCGCCAGGAAGAACAGCACGGCCAGCCACACCACGGCGGCGTGGGCGCCGCCCGCGGCGTCGTCGGTGGCGGTCATCACCTCGTCACCAAGCCGGTCCGCGAACTCACCCGTCGCGGCGAACACGCCGTCCGAGGCGTCCTGCCACCGGCTCGGTGACACCTCGCCGAACGCCGCGTCGCCGTCCTGTCCGGCGAGCAGTCCGCGCATGATCCGCTCGCGGTTGTCGAACGCCTCGCCGCGCACGGTCTCGTTGAAGGCGGCACGCTGGCCGACGGTCGCTGCGCTGCCGAAGTCGGACAGCCGGTCCTCCAACCGGACCGCCGAGGTGCGGAGCTGGTCGAATTCGCTCGGAGCGAGCCCGCCACGGTCGATGCCGTAGGCCACGAGCGCCTGCTGGACCGACACCTCCTCGCGGGCGACCAGCGCGTCGTGCAACGCCGTGGGTGTGCCGCCCACGGCACGGTCGCCCATGCCCGACACGGCCGCGACATCCACCGCCAGCAGCGAGGACGTGATCACCGAGTAGGACTGCGCTGCCTGGATCGCGCCCAGTTGGCCGGCGCGGACCCGTTCCCGCAGCGAAGAGAGGCGGTCGAGCTGGTCGTTCAGGCGACTGCGCGGCCCGGCGAGCGCGTCGAGTTCGGCGCCCTCGGTCACGAGCGCGGCCCGCACCGGCCCCACCGCACGGTCGACCTCGTCACGCAGTCCGTTCAGCTCCGCCGAGTCGGCACCGGTGCCCCGGGTCAGCGCAGCCGCGGTGGCGGTGCGCTCGCGCTGCAGCGCATCGAGCAGCGTGCGCGAGGCCGAGTTCAGCTCGGCCAGCTCCGCCACCCGGTCGTACCGGTCGGCGCGGTCGAGCTGCGTGGCGAGCGTCAACCCGCCCAGCACCAGCGCGATGACGATGGGAACCAACGTGACGGCTCCGAGCTTGGCTGGCAGTTTCCAGTCCCGCCAGCGCGCCAGCGCCTGCCACGGGGACGGCTTCGGGGCACCCTCTCCGAGGAGCTGCCCCACCGGAACTCGGCCTTCTCCTGCAACGGTCACGTACGTGACTCCCTCTCCGGCTCACTCACGGCCACGACGATCTCCGGTCCGGTCAGGTGCGGGAACCCGGCCCGGGCGGGGTACCCGGCCGGGCTCGTCACCGCGGCCGGGGCCGGTCGAGCCCCGCCCGGGCACCGCACGCTGTAGCGCATGTCTGGTCGTTCCTCCGTATCCGGTGTCTCTCCGGACGGGCGCCGACACCACAGCACCGCCGCAGGCACGGTCGAGCTGCCTGTGGCACCGGACCGTCACCACCGGCACTGTCACCACCGGTCCGGACGGCCTGCGGCCGCTGTCGCTCACGTCCGCCCCGCCCGGGTGCGCCCTCCCCCAGAACACCGTCCGCCACGTCGGCGCACCGCACACGACGGCACACCTCGGCGCCGCGGCCGACGGCTTGCGATCTGCAGGTTGAAACCGCAGATCCGTGCCGTGACACAGATCCGTGTGGTGGCACTCAATTCGCTCGGCCGGGGCGTCAAAAATCGTACAGCCAATCGGGTTGCCACCAAACGATCTCGACGGGCGCAGCATGACCAGCGGAAATCGCCATTCACCCGACTCGGCGGCCGCCGGTTTCCCCACCCCGCGAAGGTCGCGCCGATTTTTGGTTACCGAACTCGCAGCAGACACCGAGTCAAGTCTCACCCACATAGCTCAGTATGAGACGATTATTCACCCATAATGGGTAGCCATTGGTCCAGTGCGACTACGGACTGCAACAAAAGTGTCCACGATCTTGTGGTACATCGCGAATGCACCTCCGTCGCCGGTGTCCCTCGAACGGTGGTTCAGTCCGCCGCGCCGGCGACGGCAGACCGGCCACCCCCGCCCGGGAGACGGCCGGCTGCCCCTCGACACATCGCACACACCAGCTCACCGCCGCGCGACGCCATGATCACTACTCTGCGCACAGCGAGACGGACGCGCCTCCACGCCCGTGTCACCCGGTTCAGCGATTGCCGGTGCCGAATAGAACGGAGCGCACAATTCCGCAGGATCCGTGTCCCGCACCGTCACGCGGACAGAAATGACCAATCGGCGCGACCTTCCATTCCCGGAAATGCACCGAACGCCACGGTTTCACCGGGGCGGCACGCAGTCGGTGAACGTGTACCGCACCGGGCCCCGAGCACCGTCCACCGGCTCAAGTTGCACGCCGCACACCGACCCGGCCCACGACACGGGCCCGAGGCCCGGCCTGCGAACCTCACCCTCGTGAACCACCGTGACCACACCCCGACACCGCCCCCGGCACTGCGGCGGTTCCTGGACGAGTACGACCCGCCGACCCCCTGTCTCGTCGTGGACACCGACACCGTCGTGGCGCGATACCGCGCCCTGTCCGCGGCCTTCCCGCAGGCACGCATCCAGTACGCCGTCAAGGCGAATCCGTCCCGCGAGGTCGTGCGGGCACTGGCCGAGGCGGGCGCCCGGTTCGACGTCGCCAGCCCCGCCGAGATCGACCTGTGCCTGGACGCGGGATCCGACGGCAGCAGGCTCTCCTACGGCAACACGGTCAAAAAGCCCGCCGCAATCGCCCACGCCCACTCCGCCGGTATCACCGAGTACGCCTGCGAGGCCTCCGGTGATCTGCACGCCATCGCCGCCCACGCCCCCGGAGCCCAGGTCTCGGTCCGGCTCCTCGTGGACCCGCCGGATTCGGCGACGCCGTTCGGCCGCAAGTTCGGCTGCAGCCCGGCGATCGCGACCGACCTTCTCGTCGAGGCCGCCGGGCTGGGACTGGACCCGGTCGGCGTCAGCCTCCACGTCGGATCGCAACAGCAGGACCCGGATGCCTGGGACGGCGCGATCGCGACCGCGGCCTCCGTGTTCACCGCAGCCGCCGAGCGGGACGTACCCCTGCGCAGGCTCAACATCGGCGGGGGCTTCGCCACGAGCTACCGGCAGGCCGCACCGGATCCGGCCGAGTACGCCACCGCGATCGCCGGGGCACTGCGCACCCGTTTCCCCGCGGACGAGCCGGAGCTGGTCCTCGAACCCGGCCGTGCCGTCGTCGCCGACGCCGGGCTGATCCGGGCCGAGGTCGTGCTGGTCAGCCGCAAGGCCCCTGGCGACGACCATCGCTGGGTCTACCTCGACGTCGGCCGCTACAACGGGCTCGCCGAAACGGAGAACGAGGCGATCACCTACCCCGTCGAACTCGTCGACGACCGCGACGGGCCCGACGGGCCGGTGGTCCTTGCCGGACCGACCTGCGACGGCGACGACGTGCTGTATCAGCGGACGCCGTACCGGCTACCCGAGTCCTTGCGCGCCGGGGACCGGATCGACATCCTTGCCGCCGGCGCGTACACGGCGAGTTATTCGTCGGTGGCGTTCAACGGCATTCCGCCACTCCGTACCTACTGCATCCGTGAAGGGAGGCCTACCGGTGCCGACTGACCGCAGCGACGTCGGTGTGTTCTCGGGCACGCACGTACTCGCCGAGCTGCACGGTGTCGAACCGCGGTTGCTCGACGACGAGGCGTTCCTGCGCGCCACGCTCGCTCGCACCCTCACCGACGCGGGGGCGACCGTCTGCGACGTCATCGCCCACCGGTTCGAGCCGCAGGGCGTGACCGTGCTGGCGATGCTCGCCGAGTCGCACGCGTCGGTGCATACGTACCCGGAGGTCGGAGCCGCCTTCGTCGACGTGTTCACGTGCGGCGACCGGGCCGACCCCGCTCACGCCGTTCAGCTGCTCGGCGACGCACTGGGCAGCGGACCGGTGACCATGTCCATCGTCCGGCGCGGCCACCCCGCCCGGCAGACGACCACGACAGGAGGGTGACGCGTGTCCCCCGTCAGCACCGAGTCTTCCACCGGAACCGAGATCGTCGAACCGCTCGCCGACGGCATGACCCGCACCTGGCAGGTCGACGACGTGGTCGTCGACACGACGACCGCGTTCCAGCACGTCCTGATCGGCCGTACCGCCCAGGGCCTCACCCTGTTCTGCGACGACGAACGCCAGAGCGCCGACGCCACCCAGCTCGTCTACCACGAGGCGCTGGCCGTGCCGCCGCTGCTACTGGCCGATCGGGTGGAGTCCGTCCTGATCATTGGTTCGAGCGAGGGTGTCGCGAGCGCGATGGCCGTCGCCCACGGAGCGGAGCTGGTGGACCACGTCGACATCGACGCCGAGACCGTGCGCCTGTGCGCGCAGCACCTTCCCTACGGCTACACGGAGGCCGAGCTGACCGCGGCCGAGGCCCACGAGGGGCCCGTCCGGATGCATTACCGCGACGGCTTCGACTTCCTGGCCACGGCCGAGTCGGCGGGCACCCGCTACGACGTCGTGCTGATCGACCTGCCCGACGAGAGCGAAGACCCCGAGGCCCAGCACAACCGCCTCTACGAAGCAGATTTCCTGCGCCGGTGCGCGCAGCTGCTCGCACCCGGCGGCGTGGTGACGTGCCAGGGCGGCTGCCCGACGATGTGGCGGAACCGCACGCTCGTCACCGCGTGGCGACGGTTCACCGAGGCGTTCAGCACCGCCGTCTACTACGGCTCCGACGAGCACGAATGGGCGTTCCTGTCGGGCAGGATCGACCGTATCGACGACGCCGTGACCACCATGCAGGGCCGGCTCGCCGGCATCACCGCGGGTGGCGCGGGCTACCTGCCCGAGTCGATCGACGCCGAGGCACTGCAGGGCAACACCGTGCCCCCGCACGCGGTACGGGCGTCGGTCAGAGCTTCTTCCCCGCAATGACATGCTGGTGGACCTTGCGCTCGACCCAGAACGACAGCAGGGGCACGCACCCGGCCAGCAGCACGCCGATCGTCCCCTTCACCGACCAACGGGCCTTGAGCGCAAGGTCCACCGCCAGCACCAGGTAGATCATGTAGACGACCCCGTGGATCGGCGAGTACACCGCCGAGGGCCCGGCGTTGTCGAAGCCGTAGCGGATCACCATCACGACCACCAGTCCCAGCAGGCCGATGCCGGTGGCGAAGGCGGCGACGCGGAACCGGGCCAGCGGGCCCCGCAACGCTTCCGGAGCCCGGCCGGCAGTGCTGGTCGCATTGTCAGTGGCGCTCGCGTTGTTCCCGCCGTCGGCGTCGCGGTCGGTCGTCACCATGTCGTCACTTCACCTCGTGATCACGTGCGTAGAGCTCGGCCAGGTACCGGTTGTACGCGGCCAGCTCGGCGTCGGCGGGGTCTTCGGAATCGCCGCTGTCGCCACGGTATCCGCCGTCACCGCCGTGGCCGCCGTCAGTGCTGTGGCCGGTGTCAGTGCTGTGGCCGCCGTCAGTGCTGTGGCCGGCGCCGGAGGACTCGGCACCGGATGCGCCGGCGGACTCCTCGCCGGATCTGCGGCTCAGTACCCGCCACCGCCACACCATGAATGCGGGGAACAACCCGAACAGTGGCCACTGCAGCACGTAACCGAGGTTCTGGAACGTCCCGCCTGCGGACGAGAACCGGTCCCACTGCCACCAGGCCAAGCCGAAGCAGACCACCATCGCCGCCAGGCAGAGCGCCGTGAGGCCCACGGCGCGGCCGGTGACGGAGCGGGGATTCACCCTTCCGACGCTAGCACCCGTGCGATCGCGATCGCGGTCACACACCCGGTGCGCGCGGCCGCACGAGCGTGCCCGTCGCCACCGGCTCGGCCCTCAGCCCTGGGCTCCCGCGGCCTGTGCGGCGTAGCCGTCCGCGAGGCCGAACACCTTCTGCGCGTACTCCACCGAATTGTTGTAGGACATGATCCCGGCCCACCAGCCGTCGGCTCCGGACATGTCACGCCCACCGGCGCACAGATACCGCGCCGCGGTGACCGCCGCATCGTCGATCTGCTGCGGGTCGGCCCGCCCGTCGCCGTTGCCGTCGCCGGCATGGCGCACCCACGTACTCGGAATGAACTGCATCGGGCCGACGGCCCGATCGTGCCGGGAATCGCCGTCGAGGCGCCCGCCGTCGGTGTCGGTGATGCTGCGTACGCCCGGAGCGCCGTTGAGCGGTACGCCGATGATCGGGGACGAGGGCCTGCCGTCCTCCTGCAGCACGGCGCCGCCGTAACGCCCGTGGTCGGATTCGACGCGGCCGATACCGGCCAGCGTCGCCCACGAGACACGGCACCCGGGCCGGTGCTCGCGCATCGCGAGCTCGGCCTGGCCGTAGGCACGCAGCGCGCGGGCGGGCACGCCGGTGACCGCCGCGGTGCGTTCGGCCCAGGCGTCGAGCGAATCCGCGGGGCGCTGCCGGCCACCGCCGCTGCTCGCACCCGGGTCCGGCTGCGATTCGGGTTCCGGTTCCGGTTCCACCGACACCTCCTCGGCGGGCGCCGCGGAGCCGGGAGTCACGCTCGCCGGTTCGATCTCCCGCGCGGGTACGTCCGTCGTCGTGGGACTCGCCTCCGGGGTGGCCGCGCCGGCCACCAGCCAGACACCGCCCGCACCGACGGCCAGCACGAGAAGGACGGCGCCGAGCCGCGCCGCCACGGGCCTCAGCACCGGCACCACCCTCAGCACCGACACCACGAAGCCACGGTGCTGTCCACCGTCGCCGGTTCCCGCTACGCGCACCGCCTGGCCCTTCCCTGTGCCGATCCACCCGTGGGGCTAACGAACGGAGGCACCGTAACGTTACGCCCGTCCGGTGACGGCGCGGGCACGCCGGGACGAGGTCACCGTGCGACCCGTACGGCGCCGGGCCGCACGGGTCACAGGCGCCGGGTCACACGACGGATCCGGCCGCGCGGCCGGAGAACCGCCGGGACCGGGCTCAGCTCGCGGCGTCGCGGCGCTGCCGCGCCAGGCGGGCCACACACCAGGCGGGAGCGCTGCCCCGCCGGAGGTGTTCGAGGACCGTGAGCGGCCCGAGCCACTTGGCGAGATCGTCCGGGGCCAGCCCCGCCGCGCGGTAGTCCAGCGCCCGCTGGTCGAGCGGGCTGATGCCGGCATCCCACCAGGCCTCTGCCTCCCGGACGTCACCGACCATCTGCCACCATCCCGCGGCGGCGACGAGGAGCTCGTCGGGAGCGTCCGGCAGACGGTCCCGCATGGCGTCCAGATAGGTGGTGTCGGCGGTCTCGAGGGTCGACCACGCGCCGGCGCCCGCCGCGCCTCGCTGGCCGGGAATCCCGGGGGTCTGCGGGGAGTTCTGCGGAGTCTGCGGGGCCTCGGCGAGCCAGGACGTGGCGATGCGGTGCGCCTCGGCCTCCTCGGCGCTCTGCTCACGCTCAGAGGTCCACTGCTGGATGACCGCGTCAACGCCGGGGTCGTGCATCCCTGCCTCCTTCTGCAACGCACATCGGAGTCGATTGCGGAAAGGTCGATTGCGGAAAGACTGTCGAGCAGCCCTGCTTCGCGAGCGACGCCGTTCCCGAACGACGTGTCACGAGCAACGCTGCGGTGCAAAGCCGCCGGGGCGATGGGAATCGTCCCGATCACGCAATGTGAGCACCGTAGGAGAGCGACTCGGGTCCACGCCAGACCCTCTCGGCAACCGATTCGTTGACCTGCGACTCAAGGCCAGGAATCCACCCGGATGGTCCAGTCCGCACGTCGAGAAAGCCGCGAATGCACGCTGTGTGATCGCATTCTTCGGGTGGTCACGACGCTTTGCCGGTGCCGGGTTTCCGGCACCGGACGAGGAACTGTCCATATGGTGGATGCTGCGGCGTAACCGTCAGGAAAAGATGCTGCGGCGTAACCGTCAGGAAAAGAGGCGCTCCACGAAGGTCACGAGTGCTTGGGCGCCGTCTCCGAGCCAGCTCAGGGCGGTCTGCACGGCCTCGGCCGACTCGGTGGGCTTGCTGATCAACAGGAACAGAACGAGAGCGACGACGCCGAATATGAGGAATTTCTTGAGTCCCGGTGACATCGCTCCACTCAATTCTTCACATCGGCGGCCGGCCAGGTCTCACGCCGGTTCCGCCACGTCCGGACCGCACGGGGTGACAGCCCGATGAACGCCGGTGAGCCGCACGCGCTCACGCGGCTCATTCAACCTCATCTGCACCGGGCCGTGGGCCACCCAACCGGTTCCCACACGAACGGCGGAATCCGGTTACACAACGCATCCATGACTGACACGTACGGGTGGCACCGTAGAAGAACAACGCTCACGGCAGGCGCAACGACACGCCGCGCATCGTGCCCGATTCCCGGTCCCGCCGGCCAGTGGGACCGGGAACCTGCCGCGGGCCCCACCGATCGCCGGCGAGGCCCGCGGCCGATCACCGCGGCCGTGCAGCCGTCACCCCGCCGTGCAGCCCTCGCGCGGATCTCGTCACGCGATGGCCCCGCCGTCCCGCAGCGCGGTGATGGCGGCGTCGTCGTACCCGAATTCGGCGAGCACCTCGGCCGTGTCCGTACCCTGCTCGTGCGGCGCCTCCGGGTGCGGCGCGGGCGTACGGTCGAACTTCGGTCCCGGCGCGGGCTGCACGGTCCCGCCGACGTCGGCGAACGTCCCGCGCGCGATGTTGTGCGGGTGCTCGGCGGCTTCCTCCGGCGTGAGCACCGGCGTCAGGCAGGCATCCGTGCCCTCGGCCTTGGCGACCAGCTCGTCGCGCGAGTACTGCCCGATCGCCTCGGTGAGGATCTCGCGCAGCGCCGGCCACTGCGACTGGTCCAGGTGTACCGGCAGTGACGCGGCGTCGAGGTCGAGCACCTCCACCAGCGCGGCCCAGAACCGCATCTCGATCGCGCCCACGGCCACGTACCTGCCGTCGGCGCAGGCGTAGGTGTCGTAGAACGGCGCACCACCGTCGAGGAGGTTCTCGCCCCGCTCGCCGCCCCAGGCCCCCGCAGCCTTCATGCCGTACAGCTGCGTGGTCAGCAGGGCGGAACCGTCCACCATGGAGGCGTCGACCACCTGTCCCTGACCGGAGGACGTGCGCTCGTGGAGCGCCGCGAGCACGCCCATCGCCAGGTACAGCCCACCGCCGCCGAAGTCGCCGAGGTAGTTCACCGGCGCCACCGGCTTCTCCCCCGCCCTGCCGATGGTGGCCAAGGCTCCGGAGAGCCCGATGTAGTTGATGTCGTGCCCGGCCACCGGCGCCAGCGGACCGTCCTGGCCCCACCCGGTGATGCGCCCGTACACGAGCCGCGGGTTCCGCGCGTGCACCTGCTCCGGTCCCAGTCCGCGGCGTTCGGCGACGCCGGGCCGGAAGCCTTCGATCAGCACATCGGCGCGCTGCGCCAGCGACAGCACCACCTCGGCACCCTCCGGCGTTCTGGTGTCGACCCCGATGGTGCGGCGGCTGCGGGTGAGGGGGTCGTCCGGGATGCCGAGCACGTCCGCTCCCGGGTTCGCCCGATCCACGCGCACGACGTCGGCACCGAGATCGGCCAGCATCGTGCACGCGAACGGAGCCGGCGCCAGGCCGGCGAGTTCGATCACCTTCAGGCCACCGAGAGGCCCAGTGTTCATGGATGTCCCCTTTCCGCCCTCCGCGGGCGGGTTCGCTCCACGCCGGGTCACAGCGTCCGGGAGATGATGTCCTTCATGATCTCGCTGGTGCCGCCGAAGATCCGCGAGATGCGCATGTCCGCCCAGGCGCGCGCGACCGGGTACTCGGTCATGTAGCCGTAGCCGCCGAAGAGCTGCACGCAGTCGTCGATGACGCGGTTGGCGCGCTCGGTGGTCCACAGTTTCGCCATCGCGGCACCCTGCACGTCGAGTTCGCCCGCCAGGTGGCGTTCGATGCACTGGTCGAGGAACGCGCGCGAGACGGCGACCTCGGTCGCCGCGTCGGCGAGCGTGAACTTGGTGTTCTGGAACTTCGACAGCGGCCTGCCGAACGCCTCGCGCTCGTGCGTGTAGGTGATCGTCTGGTCGACCGCCGCCGCCATGCCGGCGACCGCCGTCACGGCGATCAGCAGGCGCTCCTGCGGCAGCTGCTGCATCAGCTGGAGAAAGCCCAGGCCCTCCTGGTCGCCGAGCAGATTCGCTGCGGGTACGCGGACGTCGTCGAAGAACAGCTCGGCGGTGTCCTGCCCCTTCATGCCGATCTTGTCGAGCACGCGGCCGCGCCGGAAACCGGGCGTCGACGTCGGCACGGCGATCAGCGATATGCCCTTGGCGCCGGCGTCGGGATCGGGGTCGGTCTTGCAGGCCACGACGACGAAGTCGGCCATCGCGCCGTTGGTGATGAACGTCTTGGAGCCGTTGATGACGTACTCGTCGCCCTCGCGCACCGCACGGGTCTTGATCCCCTGCAGGTCGGATCCGGTTCCCGGCTCGGTCATGGCGATCGCACCGATCCACTCACCGCTCGCGAGCTTGGGCAGCCACTCGCGCTTGTTCTCCTCGTCGGCGTACGCGAGCACGTAGTGGGCCACGATCCCGTTGTGCACGGACACGCCCCATGCACTGTCACCACTGCGGGCCTGTTCCTCGTAGAGCACGGTCTCGTGCGCGAAGGTGCCGCCACCGCCGCCGTACTCCTCCGGGACGGACAGGCACAGCAGGCCGACCTCACCGGCCTTGGTCCAGACCTCGCGATCGATCTGCTTGTTCTCGATCCACCGGTCCTGATGCGGGGTGAGCTCCTTCTGGCAGAACGACCGCGCCATCTCGCGAAAGTCGTCGAGCTCCTCGGTCAGCCACGGGCTCCTGGGCAGTTGCAGCGGCACGGCGGTCCTCCTTGATCACCTGGCTCTGGGGTGGAAAACATTCCGGACGAGATGTAAGTTCCGACCGGAATCTACAACCACCACCCGAGCCGGTAAAGGGGTCGCAGGTGACGCGCTCATGACCACGACACCGCCCACTCCCCCGCGTACCCACCGCACCCAGGCACAGCGGCGCGCCGAGACCCGCGCAGCCCTGCTCGACGCCACGATCGACTGCCTGGTGGAGCTGGGGTATCCGCGCACGTCGATGCAGGAGATCTGCGCCCGCGCCGGTGTCTCGAAAGGCGCGTTCCAGCACCACTTCGCGTCGAAATCGGAGCTCATGGCCTCCGCGGTGCAGCACCTGACCACCCGGCTGCAGCACGAGCGCGCGCCGGAGGCCAGGGAGCTGCCCGACGGCCCCGAGCGCATCGCCGCCGCGATCGACCTGCTGTGGAACTCCTACTCCGGCACTCTCGCCACCGCGGCCATGGAACTCTGGATCGCCGCGCGCACCGACCCGGACCTACGCTGCGCGATCCGTCCGGTCGACCGCGCGCTGGGCCGCTCGACCCTGGAACTGCTGACCGGCGTCTCCGGCGACCTCTCCGAGGAACGGATGCAGACCCTGTTCTGGCTGACGGTGAACCTCACCCGGGGCCTGGCCCTGGACGCCGAACTCGGCGGTGATCCGCACCGCCGGGAGCAGCTGCTCGCCGAGTGGAAACGCATCGCGACCCGGTATTTCGGCGAGTGACGCGGCATCCCGGCGGGTGAGCCCCGCGAGCTCGGGAGGCAGGAGTTGCGGCCGCCCGGTATGGTATTACTCGCCGGTAACACTTCTTCGTCCCCGGAGGCACCCGTGACCAGCACCGCGGCCAGCACGCCCAGCCAGTCCAGCTCCACGGCCGGCCCCGGCGACCCCATCGGCGGGGTTCCCGGTGCACCCACCGGCCGGCGCGCCGAACAGCTCACCAGCCGGGTCGTCACCGGCATGGACGCCGCACCGGTGACGATGTCCGCGCCGTTCACCGGCCTGCCGGTCACGGCACTTCCGCAGGCGGGCGACGCCGAGGTGCGCCGGGTCTTCACCCGGGCGCGCGAGGCGCAGACGGCGTGGAGCGACCGGACGGCCCGCGAACGCCAGCGGGTGCTGCTGCGCCTGGCCGACCTCGTGCTCGCCCACCAGCAGGAGGTACTCGACCTGGTGCAGATCGAGGCAGGCAAGGCGCGGATCGACGCCTTCGACGAGGTCAGCGCCACCGCACTGGTCGCCTCCTACTACGGCAAGCACAGCGCACGACACCTCGCCCCGCGCCGGGCCGCAGGCGCCCTGCCGGTGCTGACGAAGGCGAGCGAGGTCCGGCACCCGAAGGGTGTCGTCGGGATCATCTCACCGTGGAACTACCCGCTCGCCCTGACGGCGATGGACGTGTTGCCCGCTCTGGCCGCCGGCAACACGGTCGTGCAGAAGCCGGACAACCAGACGGCCTTGTCGGCGCTGTGGCTGCACGAACTCGCCGGGCAGGCCGGGTTGCCCACCGACGCGTGGCAGATCGTGCTCGGGCGCGGATCGGCCATCGGCGACGCGCTCGTCGAGGAGTCGGACTACCTGTGCTTCACCGGCTCGACGCCGACGGGCAAGCGGCTGGCGCGGCAGGTCGCCGAGCGGCTCACCAGCTACTCGCTCGAGCTCGGCGGCAAGAACCCGATGGTCGTGCTGCCCGACGCCGACATCCGCAAGGCCGCCGCCGGTGCCGTCACGGCGTGTTTCTCGTCGGCAGGCCAGCTGTGCGTATCGGTCGAGCGGATCTACGTGCACGAGAGCATCCACGACGAGTTCGTCCGTGCCCTGGCCGAACGGACCGAGGAGCTCCGGCTCGGCGCCGGTCTCGACTACCGGTCCGGCATGGGCTCGCTCACCTCGCAGGACCAACTGCACACGGTGTCGGCGCACGTCGACGACGCACGCGCGGCCGGAGCGAACGTCGTCACCGGCGGCAGGCCACGGCCGGACCTGGGCCCGTTGTTCTACGAGCCGACCGTGCTCACCGGCGTCACCGAGCAGGCGGCGTTGTTCCGCGAGGAGACGTTCGGCCCGGTCGTGGCGGTGTACCCCTACTCCGACGTCGACGAGGCGGTCGCCCGCGCCAACGACACCGAGTTCGGCCTCAATGCGAGCGTGTGGACCCGTGACGCCCGCCGCGGCGAAGAGGTCGCCCGGCGGATCAAGGCCGGAACCGTGAACGTCAACGAGGGCTACGCAGCCACGTTCGGCACGGTCGGGGTGCCGATGGGCGGAATGAAGGAATCCGGTGTCGGCAGGCGTAACAGTGCCGAGGGTCTGCTCAAGTACACCGAGGCGCAGGCCGTCGCCGTGCAGCGCGGCCTGAAGCTGCGCCCGTTCCGCGGCATGCCCCCGCGGCTGTGGGCCAAGGCCATGTCCGCGGGTATCGCGGCGCTGCGGCGGCTCCCGCGCCGCTGACGCCCGCCCGAGGGGCCGACGGCTCACCGGCAGGCGCACGAGTAGGAGTCAAGGGCGGTCGAGCGAGCCGCTGCGCGCGGCCGTCAGCAGCATCTCCCACTCCGATGCCGACATCCGCAGCATGCCGCCGCCGGGATTCTTCGAGTCCCGCACCGCGGTACCGGCGGGAGTGAACGCCACTTCGACGCAGTCGTTGCCGCCACCGCTGTAGCTGCTCTTGCGCCACGCGAGCTCGCAGGCTTCGGCCCGGTTCGAGCCACGCGGCGCGGAACGGGCGGACAGGACGCTGGCCATGTGCTCTCCTTGTCGATCCGGTTCAGTTGTCGTGCTTCTCGAACCGCCGCGCGGCGGCCTCGATCATGTCGAGCGAATCATCGGGCTTGGCCGCCGCGGCACGCAAATGGTCGAACATGAGCGCGTAGCGATGAACCTCGGAGTCCTCTTCGAGATAGAGTCCACCATTCGTGCTGTCGACGTACACCACGTCGTGATCGGCCTGTTCCGGGAATCCGAGAATGAGAAACGGGCCCTCCATTCCCGGGTGTGCGCCACCGCCGAACGGCACGACCTGAATGGTCGCGTGCGGCAGCGCGGCGATGTCGACCATGCGCCACAGCTGTTCGGCCATCACCTCCGCGCCGCCGACGGCGCGGTGCAGTACGGCCTCGTCCACCACGGCCCAGTACTCGGGCGGATGCGCGTCCTGCAGCAGTGCCTGCCGTTCCAGGCGCGCCTCGACACGGCGGGAGACCTCGGTCTCGGTGGAGTCGGGCCGCATCGCCCGGATCACCGCGTGCGCGTACCGGCGGGTCTGCAGCAGACCGGGCACGAGCAGGGCCTGGTACGCCCGCAGCGAGCTGGCGTCGGCCTCGAGTCCCACGAACGTGCCGGTGAAGACCTCGCTGTAGGCGTGCCACCAGCCGCGTTTGCGGGCCTCCCGCGCCAGCTGAACGAGGGCGTCGGCCTCCTGCCCCGTCACGCCGTACAACCCGAGCATGTCCCGCGCGTCCCGCGGCGTGACGCCGACGTTGCCGGTCTCGACCCGGCTCACCTTGGACGCGGAACACTCGAGGCGCTCGGCCACGTCGTCGATCGTCAGGTCCGCAGCCTCCCGGAGTCTGCGCAGTTCTCCGGCCAGCCTGCGGCGTCGGACGGTCGGGCCCTGGCCACGCGTCATCACTCACCTCCACCTCGTGCCGCGCCCCATCTAACCACCGAGCGCGAGGACAAGACGGTGCCGGTGAATCACGTCGGCGCCGTACGAGCGTGCCATTCCGGAAAACCACGCGGTGCATTTCCGCCGAACGTGACGGCCGACCTGCGGGACGGCTGCGCCGACCCCGGGGAAACGCCACCGCCACCGCCGCGCCGGCGTGGCGGTGGCGGTGGCGATGGCGTCAGAGGACGCGGACCAGACCTTCCTGGACGACGGTCGCGATGTGGCTGCCGTCGTGAGCGAGGAACCGGCCCGTCGCCAGACCGCGCGCTCCGGAGGCGGTCGGCGACGTGCTGTCGTAGAGGAACCAGTTGTCGGCCCGGAACGGCCGGTGGAACCACAGCGCGTGGTCGAGACTGGCGCCGAGCACGCGGTCGAGGCCCCAGTACACACCGTGTTCGGCGAGTACGGAGTCCAGCAACGTGAGGTCCGAGGCGTAGGTCAGCACGCACACGTGCAGCAGCGGGTCGTCCGGCAGTACGCCGTCGGCCTTCATCCACACCTGGTTACGGCCTTCCCAGCCGCCGGTCTCCCGGGTCACCCACGGCGGGTCGTTGACGTAGCGCATGTCCAGCGGCCGCGGGCCCACCCGGTGGTCGCCGAGCGTCTCGGCGTACGGCGCGACCCGCTCGGCGAGTGTCGGCAGCGTCTCGGGAGCGGGCACGTCGGGCATCACCCCTGCGTGTTCGACACCGGCCTCGGCCAGCTGGAACGACGCCGACAACGCGAAGATCGCCTTGCCGTGCTGCACGGCGGTGACACGCCGCGTGGTGAACGAACGGCCGTCGCGGACACGGTCGACCTCGTACACGATCGGCACGGCCGGATCGCCGCCACGGATGAAGTAGGCGTGCAGCGAATGCACGTGGCGCTCGGCCGGCACCGTGCGGCCCGCGGCCACGAGCGCCTGCCCGGCGACCTGCCCGCCGAACACGCGCGTCGGCGAGTTCGGCGGACTGACCCCGCGGAAGATGTTCTCCTCGATCTTCTCGAGGTCGAGCAGATTCACCAGCCGGTCCAGCACCGGCTGACCACTGCCCGAGTCGTCGCCGGACTCCGATGCCGCGGCGCGCGCCAGTTCCGTCATGCGCCGATTCTGTCAGCCGGCCGCCGCAGTCGCCGGTCAGGCGTGGTCGTCCTCACCGAGCCGGTGCACCCGGATGAGGTTGGTCGAGCCGACCGTGCCCGGCGGCGAACCGGCGACGATGACGACCAGGTCACCCGGCTGGTACCGACCGGTCTCGATCATGGCGCGATCGCACTGCTGGATCATCCGGTCGGTGGAGTCCGCCTTCGGCACGAGCTGCGTGTTCGTGCCCCACGACAGCGCCAGCTGGCTGCGCACGCTCTCCAAGGGGGTGAACGCCAGCAGCGGCAAGCGGGTGTGCAGCCGCGCGAGCCGGCGCATCGTGTCACCGGACTGGGTGAACGCGACGAGCGCCTTCGCGTTGAGCCGCTCGCCGATGTCGCGCGCCGCGTACGAGATGACGCCCCGCTTGGTGCGCGGCACGTGCGACAGCGGCGGCACCTCGGGCAGATCGGCCTCGACCGCCTCGACGATCCGCGACATGGTCTGCACCGTCTCGATCGGGTACCGGCCGACGCTCGTCTCGCCGGAGAGCATCACCGCGTCCGCACCGTCGAGCACCGCGTTCGCGACGTCCGAGGCCTCGGCGCGCGTCGGCCGCGGGTTGCCGATCATCGAGTCGAGCATCTGCGTCGCGACGATGACCGGTTTGGCGTTCTCCCGCGCGATCTGGATGGCCCGCTTCTGCACCAGCGGCACCTGCTCGAGCGGCAGCTCGACACCGAGGTCGCCGCGCGCCACCATCAGACCGTCGAAGGCCAGCACGACGGCCTCGAGACTGTAGACCGCCTCCGGCTTCTCCAGCTTGGCGATCACCGGCACGCGGCCCTTGCCGACCCGGTCCATCACCTGGTGGACGAGGTCGATGTCGGCGGGCGAGCGCACGAACGACAGTGCGATGAAGTCGACGCCGAGCTCGAGGGCGAATTCGAGGTCGGCGACGTCCTTGTCGGACAGGGCGGGCACGGAGACGTCCATACCGGGCAGCGACACGCCCTTGTTGTCGCTGACGGTGCCGCCCTCGCTGACGGTGCACACGACGTCCGACCCGTCGACCTCGTCGACCGTCAGTCCCACCTTGCCGTCGTCGACCAGCAACCGGTCGCCCTGCTTGGCGTCCTCGGCCAGGCCCTTGTACGTCGTGGACACGCGGTCGTGGGTACCGACCACGTCCTCCACGGTGATCCGGACCGTGTCGCCGGTGCGCCATTCGACGGGACCGCTGGCGAACGTGCCGAGCCGGATCTTCGGGCCCTGCAGGTCGGCGAGGATGCCGACTGCCCGTCCGGTCTCGGCCGCGGCGGAACGGACGAGGTCGTAGACCTGCTTGTGGTCGTCGTGGTCGCCGTGACTGAAGTTCATCCTGGCGACGTTCATCCCCGATTCGACGAGGTCACGGACCTTCTCCGCCGTCGCCGTCGCTGGGCCAAGGGTGCATACGATCTTCGCTCGTCGACTCACACCTGCACAGCCTAGACCGTCGCCGCCCTCGCGTCTTGACCGATCCGGTTTCCGCGTGCCGCGGAGCGTGGTGTGCCCGGTCACACCCCGGTCGGCGGCCCGGTCGCGCCCGTCAGCGGCGGGGCTGCGTGCTCACGCCGACGTGGTCGCGTGCCCACTCGTTCAGCGCCCGCACCTGCCGCCACGCGCGGCGCACGCGGTCGAGACACCCCGGTTCGTGGAGCGTGTCGTCGGGCTCCCACGTGTGGATCGCGTACAGCCTGCGGTGCCGCAGCAGCTCCAGCCGGGGATGGTCGGCGGGCACGCCACGCGGGCGGGTCTTGAGGGTCTCGCCCGCGATCTGCCATCCCTTCCCGCGCAGGTCGCCGAGGATGCGTTCGAGCGCGCGGCCGTGCACGTCGGTGTCGACCGCCTGCCGGAACCGGGCCAGCTGGTCGGCGGCGAGGTGGAAGCACCCGCCGCCTGCGCGCAGGCCGGCGGGCCCGACCTCGACGTAGTACGCACCGCCGCCGCGGCCCGCTTCGATCACCCCGCCGCAGTGCGTCTTGTAGGGCGTCTTGTCCTTGGCGAACCGCACGTCGCGATGCGGCCGGAACACCTTCGGCTCGCCCAGGTCGGAGAACTCGTCGGCCAGCTCGGCCAGCAACTCCTCCATCGGCCCGCGCACGTCGCGCCGGTACGTCTCGACGTTGGCGTTCCAGTACGGCTTCGAATTGTCGGCCACGAGGCCGTCGTAGAAGTCGATCGCGTACTCGCCGAATCCCGTGAACCCCACGGCCGGACACGCTAACCCGGCCGGCGGATCGAGCATCCGACGGTGTCAGCCGAAGAGGACCTCCGCCTCGGCGTAGCGTTCGGCGGGCACGGTCTTGAGCTCGGCCGTGGCCTCGACGAGGGGAACGCGGACGATGCCGGTGCCACGCAGGGCCGTCATCACACCCGAGTCGCCGTCGGCGACCGCAGCCACGGCGTCGGGCTGAGCGCCTTCGGCGGCGACGACGATCGGCGCGTACTCCCGCTCGAACCGGGCCTGCACTCAGCCGACCACCCGGCCGACCACCCGGCCGACCGAGAACGGCCGTTCCGGCACGAGGACGGCGCTCGCCCCGCCCGCCCTACCGGAGTGGAGCGCGATCCGTTCCGCCCCGCCGTCCTCGGTGTACGGGTTGGTGCGGGCCGAGGATAGATCTAGATCACTGGACCGTTCAAGCTAGGTTAGCCTCTGCTATGGTCCCAGACATGCAGCGCTATTACTGGTTTACCTGGCCGGCCCGGAGTGGGCCGGTCGGCGTGAACCTGCGCTGACCAACCCACTTCGAGCCGGAAGTCGAGCCGGCTCGGTCACGCCCGGGGCGGCTTGCGGAAAGGAAGTCACCCCGATGGCCACTCTGCCGAGCACGGCATCCCCCGAGCCCACGACGGCAACGACCGGCGCCGCCGGAGCCGGTGCCGCCACGTCCGGTACTGCCACGGTGCCCCTGGACGATCACCGCATCACGCACGTCAGCCCCCTCATGTCGCCCGCGCTGCTGCGCCAGGAGCACCCGGTCGACGACACCGTCGCCCGCACGGTCACCGCGGGCCGGGACGCCGCCGTGGACATCCTGGCCGGCCGGGACGACCGCCTGCTGGTCGTCGCGGGGCCCTGCTCGGTCCACGACCCCGAGGCCGCCCTCGACTACGCCCGGAAGCTGGCTGCCCACGCCGAGAAGGTCCGCGGCGAACTGCACATCGTGATGCGCGTGTACTTCGAGAAGCCGCGCACCACGCTCGGGTGGAAGGGCCTGATCAACGATCCGGACCTCGACGGCGGCTTCGCGGTCAACAAGGGCCTGCGGCTCGCGCGCCAGTTGCTGCTCGACGTCTCCGCGCTCGGCCTTCCGGTCGGCTGCGAGTTCCTCGACCCGATCATTCCGCAGTACATCGCCGACGTCGTGACGTGGGGCTCCGTCGGTGCGCGCACCGCGGCCAGCCAGGTGCACCGTCAGCTGTGCAGCGGACTGTCGATGCCGGTGGGCATCAAGAACGCGACCGACGGCGACGTGCAGGTCGCCGTCGACGCCACGCGCGCGGCGGCGGCGAGTCACGTCTTCCCCGGCATCACCACCGACGGCGTGTCCGCGCTGCTGACCACCGCCGGAAACGACGACGGCCACGTCATCCTCCGCGGCGGCAGCGCAGGCCCGAACCACGACGCCGGCACGGTCGCGGACACCCTGGCGCGGCTGCGGAAGGCGGGGCTGCCCGAACGCCTCGTCGTGGACGCCAGCCACGGCAACAGTGGTAAGGACCAGGTGCGCCAGGCGAACGTGGTGAGCGAGCTGGCGACGCGCATCGGCGCGGGTGAGCCCGGTATCTCCGGTCTGATGCTGGAGAGCTTCCTCGCCGACGGCAGGCAGGACCTCACCCTCGGCCGGGCGGCCGACCTCGACTACGGACGCAGCATCACCGATGCGTGCATGGACTGGACCACGACGACGTCCCTGCTCGACGACCTCGCCGCGGCGGTACGCGCCCGCCGGGGCTGACCCTTCCGAACCGGGTCCGGCACCGCGTTCGGCCGTGCCGGACCCGGGTCAGTCCGCGAAGCCGGCGCGCAGGCGCACCTGTTCGATGACCTTCCACCGCTCCAGGTTGTGCCGCGCGTCGGCGAGCGCGTCGTGGGCGTCGGCGGGCTGTTTCGGCAGCGCCGGCTTGCCGACGTCCTCCCAGCGCTGGCGCAGGTCGCGGGTGAACCGGGGCAGCTGACGCGGCAACGTCGGCATCGCGCCCCACAGCTGGGCCAGTGCGACATGGTCGTAGGCGGCGTACCAGGCCCACAGCTCGATGCCGTCGGACGGCTTGCCGAGAAACGCCAGCAGGTCGTCACGGATCCGATCGCGGCTGCCCCATGCCCGGTCGGCGGGCGAGGGCAGTTTGTCGAGCACGTGCTCGCGCACCCACTTGCCCGCCTTGGCGGGGTCGAACTCCGTGGACACGGCATAGAAGCTGCGTCCGGACTCGTCCACCACACCGATCGACACCAGGTCGATGGTCACGCCGTCCTCGATGAATTCGGTGTCGTAGAAGAATCGCACCGCAGCACCGTAACGCCCGCGCTCCGCCACCCCGGACGGGCGGTCCGGAGGTGGCGGACCGCCCGTCCGGCCCCGGAATCAGCCCGCCCGGCTCTCCGGCATCCCGGCCGGCGCCGCGGCGTCGGCGGCAGTGTCGGCGTCGGCGGCAGTGTCGGTATCGGCGTCGGCGTCGGTGTCGGCGTATCGGTCCGGCGCGGCGGCCCGATCCGTTCGGGAGTGCCGCGGCACCGCCTCACCGAGTTCCTCCTTGGCCTTCGCGGCGTAGACGTCGACGTACTCCTGGCCGGACAGCTCCATGAGCGCGTACATGATCTCGTCCGCGATCGAGCGCTCGACGAACCGGTCACCGGCGAGCCCCTCGTACCGGGAGAAGTCGAGCGGCTCCCCGAAGCGGATCTCGAGCCGGCGCGGCCACCACATCTTCGAGCCGATGGGGTTGACCCTGTCGGTGCCGACCATCGCGACCGGAACGACCGGCACCTGTGCCTCGAGGGCGATCCGGGCGATGCCGGTCTTGCCCTTGTACAGGCGCCCGTCGGGCGAACGGGTGCCCTCGGGGTAGATCCCGAGCAGTCGTCCTTCGGACAGCAACCCGACGCTGGTGTCGAGTGCGGCCTGGGCCGCCGACGCCCCCGAACGGTCGATCGGGAACTGGCCCGACGCGGTGAAGAACCACTTCTGCAGCCGCCCCTTGACGCCGGGCGTGGTGAAGTACTCCTGCTTGGCCGGGAACGTCACCCGCCGCGACACGTGCACCGGCATGAAGAAGGAGTCGGCCACGGCCAGGTGATTGCTCGCGATGATCGCGCCGCCCTCGGCCGGGATGTTCTCCGTCCCGGTGACCCTGGTCGGCCACAACAGCCGCAGCAGTGGGCCGAGGAACACGTACTTGAGCAGCCGATACACCACCGTGCCGCGCCTCCTAACCTGTCACCCCATCGAGACGGCTCACACTACGAATACCGTGCGCACGGCCACAACACCGGGGGTGCCGCCGACATCCGTGTCACCCCGCACCCGGTTCCCCGGGCACCGCCCCGGCGCCGCGGACGCCGGCAGGCGGAGCTTCGCCTCCGTGCGTGCGGTTCGCCGTGCGACGATGACACTCGATCACCCGTACGAGGAAGGGACCCGCGGCATGCCCGTGCTCGCCGGCGCCGAGCCGTTCCAGCACACCGGAACCAGTGGAACGGGGGTGCTGTTGTGCCACGGATTCACGGGGACCCCGGCGAGTATGCGGCCGTGGGGCGAGCACCTGGCTGCCGAGGGCCACACCGTGCGCGGGCCGCGCCTGCCGGGACACGGCACCACGTGGCGGGAATGCAACCGCACGACCTGGCGGGACTGGTACGGCTGCGTCGAACGCGAGGCGCTGGAACTGTCCCGCCGGTGCGACGCGGTGTTCGTGTTCGGGCTGTCGATGGGCGGCACGCTGACGCTTCGGCTCGCGCAGCAGCTCGGTGACGCGCTCGCGGGCATCGCGCTGGTCAACCCGTCGGTACTGACCTCGCGGCCGGCCGCGAGGTTCCTGCCCGTGGTATCCCACCTGGTTCCCTCGATCCCGGCGATCTCCGGCGACATCGCCAAGCCCGGTGTCACCGAACTCTCCTACGACCGCACGCCCCTCCGCGCGGCGCATTCCCTCAGCAGGTTGTGGCGGTCGGTGCGCCGGGATCTGCCGCTCGTGACCCAGCCGGTGCTGCTGGCACACTCGACGGTGGACCACGTCGTCGAGCCGGTCAATTCCCGGGTCGTCCTCGACGGCATCGGCACCGATCCGGCGCGTGTCACCGAGGTCGTCTTGCACGACAGCTTCCACGTCGCCACCCTCGACAACGACGCACCGCTCGTTTTCGAGCGCAGCAGCGAGTTCGTCCGCGCGGTCAGGCAGGTGGGGAGCAAGTGAGCAGACCAGGCTCCGACGGACCGGAGAACATCGACGCGACCTTCGAGGAGATCGTCGCGGACCTGCGCGCGCAGGGATTCGACGAGCGCGCCGCCGACCGTGGGTCCTTCGACGAACCGGCCGGTGACGACCGGGATCGCAGCGAACCGCGCGGCGACCGGCCCGGCATCGACGACGACCGGGGCGGCGGTGCGGTACTGGAGCGCCCCGGTCCCGATCCCGACGAGCGCCCCGATCCCTCCCACGGACCCGAGGACCGCGGCGACAGCGAGCGCGGTGCGGGCACCACGGCGCCGCGCTCGCGCGGCGACGGCTGGCGCGACAGCCCGATCGCGTGGGACGAGACGATGTTCGGCCCGGCACCGGACGACGACGATCCCGACGACCACTTCGTCCCGCCCGAACCGCCCCCGCTGCCGAAACCGCGCAAGGGTGCCGCGGTCATCCTCGTGCTGTTCGTCTTCGGGCTGTTGCTGCTCATCGCGCCGTCGCTCGCCGGGCTGTCCGGAGCGGTCGCCACGCCGCTCGGCATGCTCGCGCTCGCGGCGGGGATCTCGCTGCTGCTGTTGCGCGTCAGGCAGGGTCCGCCGGACGGTGCCGACCCGACCAACGGCGCTCAGGTCTGACTCACCGCGAGAGGGTCTGACTCACCGCGAGAGGTTCCGGCTCACCGCGTGAGGACGTGCCGCGGTCACGCGGGTGCGCAGGCCGCCAGCAGCCGCCACAGCGCAGCCGGATCCAGGACCGCAGCCGGATCCAGGACCTCCGTGGCGTCGGCGCCGTCACGCAGCCGGGGATCGGCCGTGACCACCACGAGGTGATCGCCGGGCCCGCCCGCCCGCACCGTGCGAGCGGCCGCCACGATCCCGGCGTCACCGTCCGCACCGGGGCCGTCCGCACCGGGGCCCACCACAGCGACACCCGCAGCCGGTTCGGTCCCGGCGGCCGCACCCTCGGCGACCAGCACCACCTGCGGCCACCAGCTCCAGTGCGCCGCGCCGGCCACGCCGTCGAGTCCGACGTCGGCTGCCGACACGCCCATGCCGGCGAGCACGGCCAGCCGATCGCGCAGCCGTGCCACCGCGCCCGCCCGGTCGCGGGACCGGCCGTCCGAGCGCGCATCGATCACGGTCGCGGCGTCGACCAGCAGCACGAGCCGCCTGCCGAGCTGATCACGCAGCTCCGGCCAGGCCGCGGCGAACCCGCTGTGCAGCGGATAGTCCGCCACCTCGCCGGGCGGTACCCAGCGCAGGGCCGTGCTCTCGGCATTGGCCACGCGCGGCCGTGCCGCGTCGCCGAGTGCCGTCGCCAGCACCGTCGTGTACCGCCAGCTGCCGTGTTCGTCGGCACGCTGGGCCAGGACCCGGAAGGCCTCGCCGGGCACGGCCGTCTCCTCCTCGGTCTCCCGAGCCGCCGCCTGCGCCGACGTTTCGTCGGGTTGCACCGCGCCGCCCGGCAGTGCCCACGAACCGCCTTCGTGCGTCCATGCCGCGCGATGCTGCAGCAGCACGCCGCGCCGCGGATCGCTCAGCAGCAGCCCTGCAGCGCCGAACAAGCCCCAGTGCCGCCGCCCGCAGGCACAGCTGACGAACCCGTCCCCGTTTCCGATCAGCATCGTGCGAATCTAGCGCGTCCGGACCGCAACACGCCCGTACCCGGAGGCAATCAGACCGCTCGGCCGCCGCATTCGGCCGCCAGTGCGGCCGCCCCGACGATGGCGGCGTCGTCGCCGAGCTGTGCCGTGCGGATCCGGGCGTGCGGTCGGTGCCTGCCACCCGTCACGGCGCTCAGGTAGGTCTCCCGTGCCTCGTCGAGGAACAGGGGCGCCGACGCCGACACGCCACCGCCGATGACGACGACCTCCGGGTCGTAGACGTCGGCCACGAGTGCCAGCCCCTCACCGAGCCACCGGGCGAGCTCCGCCATCGCCCTGCGCGCGAGCGGATCGCCCTCGCGCGCGGCCGCAGCCACACGCCGGCCCGTCACCGCACCCGGATCGCCCGCCGCCTCACGCGCCAGCACCGTGGAGTGTTCGGGCCGGGTGGCGAGCAGTTCGATCGCCGTGGCTGCCAGCGCGGTGCCGCTGCAGTAGCGCTCCCAGCACCCGGACTTGCCGCACGGGCACTGCCGCCCGCCGGGCACGAGCCGCAGATGCCCCAGCTCCGGTGCGACACCGTGCGCACCCCGGAACAGCTCACCGTCGAGCAGCAGGCCTGCGCCGATCCCCGTACCGAGCGCGACGAACACGCCCACCGACGCGCCACGCGCCGCCCCGAACCGGTACTCGGCGAAGGTCGCGGCGTTGGCGTCGTGCTCGAGCGTCACCGGCAGCCCGAGCCGCTCGCTCATGCGCTCGGCCACCGTGGTGGTCCGCCACGGCAGATGGGGCGCGAACAGCACCGACGTGCGGTCGCGCTCGACGAACCCGGCGACCGCCAGTCCGACCGCGGCCACCTCACGGCCACGCCGCAAGGAGTCGACCGTTCCCGCGATCGCGTCCTCCAGTGCCGCCTCGTCGTGCGGGGTTCCGGTGCGTGCGGTGTCGAGCACATCGCCGGTGCCGTCGACGACACCGGCGCGAATGCTCGTGCCGCCGACATCGATTCCGATCGCGGCCACCGGCTACTCCCCCGGTTCCCAGCTCTCGCGCGGGCGCACCGGTACGCGCTGCACCCGCCGCGCCCCACTCGCCGGCTCGCCGGGTCCCCTGCTCCCGGATTCCCTGCTCCGGGCTTCCCTGCTCCGGGCCGGCCCGCCCGCTGCCGCGCCACGGCCCGGCCGCTCGGCGAACACCGACGTCCCCGACGCGGCGAAGCCTGCCGGAGCCGGTCCCGGCCGTGACGACGGGCGGTACCCGGGCATGTGCACGCCCTCGTCGGGCTGCCACCGGTCGGCGAGCACGGCCCGCAGCAGCGCGATCAGCGCGGCGGCCTGCTCCAGCACGCGGGCGGTGATCTCCGGGGTCTCGCCGCGCGCGACCGAGATCACGGCGCAGAGCGGGCACCACGAGCACGCCGGAGCCCATTCGCCGTCGCCGCCCGTCGCGGTGCCGGAATCGCCGGCCGCCGCATCCGAGGGGGCGGACCCGCCACGGTGACCCGTCTGCGCGTCGCCGCCCGGCCCGCCGGGACCCGGCGCGGCGCACGACGCCGGGTCACCCCGGCCGTGTCCCGCGGCGAACACGCTCCGCAGCCACGGTTCCGCCCGCTCGGTGACGAGGTCGACCAGCAGGCGGATCTCCTCGGCCAGCCGCGCGCTGTCGGCCGCCGGTCCGTCCCCGGGGTCCGGCGCTCCCGCCCGCGGTTCCCCCGCGCGGCCTGCGGGGCCGTCGGTGCCGCTCATTCGGTTCCCTCCAGGTGCACGAGCACGCCACGGGAGTCGGATTCGGCATCCGTGATCCGGCAGGCGCGCAGGGGTTCCGGCAGCGCGATGAGCCTGCGGACGCCGTCGACCGTGATCGCGAGGTCGTCGCCGACCCTGGCCAGATCCACGTCGCTGTCCCGGGCGAGCGGCACCGCGACCCGGAGCCGGTAGCCGTCGTCGGCCTCGAACATCTGCAACAGCGGCGTGAGGCCGGCCGCGCCCGCGGGGCCGCCGGCGGCGGCCGCGGCGTCGTCGGCCAGGTCGTCGGCCAGCGGGTCCGCGGTGCCGTACAGCTCGGTGGCGATCTCCCGCAGCGCAGCCAGCCCGATCGGTTCCTCTGCCCGGTGTTCGACGGAACGCAACCGGCGCGCCGCATCGCCGACACCGGAATCGGCCAGCTCCGACAGCACCGCTTCCTGCTGCCCGCGCCGTCTGCGCACCCACGCGGCCGCGGCGCCGCGCCACCAGCCCGGCGAGGGCACCACGCGGTTCGCGATCATGCCGTCGACCCGGATCCCGTGCAAGGCCAGCGAGGTCAGGGTCCGCCGCGTTTCGGCGACGACGACGCGCTCGGGTGTGAACACCAGGCGCACGCTCGTGCGTGCGGGGTCGGCCAGCAGGTCGCGCAGCGCACCGGTGTGGTCGGCCAGCCGGGTCATCGACCGCGCCAGCGCGGATCGTTTCGCCACGGGGCCGGCCATGCGCGTGAGATACCCCGACACGGCATCGGGCAGTGCCAGCAGCCGCAGCGTCTCGGCGGTCGGGCCGCAGTCGACGACGACGGCGTCCCAGCGCCCGGTTCCGGCGAGCCGCTGCACCTCGCCGAGGGCCAGCAACTCGTCGACCCCCGGGACCACGCTCAGCTCCTCGGCCGCGAGCCCGTCCAGGCCTCCGCCACGGACCAGGGCGGCCCGCAGTTGCTCGCGCACGCCGTCCCACGCGCCGTCGGCCAGCGCACGGACGTCGAGCTGCGCGCCGTACAGCCCGTCGGCCACCTCGGCGGGCTCGTGCCCCATGGGCACCGCGAACGCATCGGCCAGCGAATGCGCCGGATCGGTCGACACGACCAGTGTCGTGCTGCCCCGGTCCGCCGACGCGGCGCCGGTCGCGGCGGCCAGCGTCGTCTTGCCGACACCGCCCTTCCCGGTCAGCAGCAGCAGTCGCACTCGCGTCAGCCCTCGGCCTCGACGCGCTTCTTGAGTTCCTTCAGGGCGGTGTCCATGATCATCTTTTCCGCCTTGCGGCGCAGCATCCCGATCATCGGCAGCGCCAGCTCGACGGCCAGGGTGTAGGTAACCTTCGTACGAGCGCCGTCGAGCGGTTCGAGCTCGTACCGGCCGTTCTGGGCCTTCTGCATCTGGCCCTTCACCAGATGCCAGCTCACCGACAACCCGTCGTCGGCCCAGTCGTACTCGAGTGTGTAGACGTCCTTGACCGGGCCCGAGTCGAGCGTGAACCGCACCTGCGTGGCCCGACCCTGTTCATCGGTGCCCAGCACTTCGGTCTGTTGCACCGCTTTGGCCCACTCCGGATACGCGGGCAGATCGGCGATGACGGCCATGATCTGCTCCGGAGGGGCATCGACCTCGATGGATTGCGTGGACTGGTCGGCCATGGCGCTAGAGCGTAGCGGTCCGCTTCCTCACCATCGCAGGACGTAGGGCCGCGGGTCGCGCTGGAAATGCCCCACGTTGCGACATTCGGTCGTCCCGACCCGCGTGGCACCGGCCAGCGGCTGGTGCACGTGGCCGAACAGCGACCACCGCGGCCGCTCCCGCACGATCAGGTCGGCGAGCGCCTCCGAGCCGAGCTCGACCCGCCGCGCGACGACGTCGTAGGTCAGTTGGGGCAGCGCAGGCGGGATGTGACTGCACAGCACGTCGACGCCGGTCAGGCCGGCGACGGCCTTGTCGAACTCCTCACGGGTGCGCAGGTACGGCCGCCACGCCTCATCGCGCCGCGGGGACACGCCCTCCGGCAGCACCGCGCCTCCGACGAACCCGAACCGGAGCCCGCCGATCTCGCAGACCTCGCCGTCGACGAAATGCAACCCGGGCGCCTCGAACTCGGGCCACAGAGCGGGCACATCGACGTTGCCGGGAATCGCGTAGGTCGGCGCGGGGAGCACACCGAACAGCCGGGCGTACTGCTCGCGCACCGCCTCGTCCACCGCGGCCTGCGGGTCGCGGAGGCTGCCCCACAGCCGTTTCGACAGCTCGATCATCTCCCCGCGGCGGCCCTCGCGGCGCAACGCGGCGAACGCGGCGACGTGCTCGGCGCCGAACAGCGCGCCGAGAATCCCGCCGCCGTGGTCGTGATAGTCGACGAAGTCGATCAGGTCACCGAGTACGACCAGCGCGTCCGCCCCGTCACCGGCGCGCGCCAATGCCTCGGCGTTGCCGTGCACATCGGACACCACATGAACCCGCACGTGATCATTCTACCGTCGAGCGCGGCGGCATCCCTGCGGCGCGACCGTCCTCCAGGGTCACCTTCAGGTCCAACGCGATCGCCTTCGCGGCGCGCGCCCTCCGGTCGAACTCCCGCCGGAGCCACGCACCCGACGGGCGGGTCCCGTCGTCCGGGACCGGACTCGCGCGCAGGAAGTAGTGCAGCAGGGTGCCGTCGAGCACGGGCTCCAGCCACACCTCCATCGTGCCGATCAGCGCGCCCCGCACGGTCCAGCGCAGGCCCTGGTCGCCGCGGTCGGTATAGACTTCGAGTACCAGGTCCGGCCAGTACCTCCGCCACGCCGCCGGGTCCGCGAAGACCGCGGCGAGTGTGCTCGGAGGCACAGTCAGGAACGTCTCGTCGACGATGTCGAGCGCAGGCTCGGATTCGGATCCGCTCACGGTTGCGAGATGATATGCGGCTCACAACATGCACACACCCACCCGTGGTGCACGGAACGGACACCGGCTAGGTTGACCGGCGAGTAACAACGTTGTTTGGTATCCCACTGCGGAGGTTGACGTGCGCGAGTACAGCGCCCCAGCACTACGGCCCATCGCCGACGACGAGAACGCCTCCGACGTCGTCTGGGCCAACGCCGAGCGGTTCGGCGACACCGTGAGCTTCCGTCGGCGGATCGACGGCTCCTGGCGGGACGTCACCGCGCGGACCTTCGCCGCCGAAGTGCTCTCGGTCGCGAAGGGCTTCATCGCCGCCGGGATCGAACGCGGCGATCGCGTCGGCCTGATGTCGACGACCCGCTACGAGTGGACCCTGTTCGACTTCGCGATCTGGGCCGCGGGCGGCGTCACCGTGCCGATCTACGAGACGTCGTCGGCCGAGCAGATCCACTGGATTCTGTCCGACTCGGCCGCCACGGCGGTCGTCGTGGAGACGGCCGCGCACACGGCCGCCCTCGACGAGGTCCGCAGCCGGCTGCCCGATCTGGCCCACACCTGGCAGATCGACGGCGACACGCCGGCGGTCGACGCGCTGACGGCGCTCGGTGCCGAGCGCGCCGACGACGACGTCCACACCCGCCGCCGGTCCGTACAGGCCGACGACGTCGCGACGATCTGCTACACGTCCGGCACGACCGGCAGGCCGAAGGGCGTCACGCTCACGCACCGGAACCTGCTCTCCGAGGTCCGCGCCAACATCGACGCGTTCCCGGACCTGATGGAGTCCGGCAACTCCCTGCTGCTGTTCCTGCCGCTGGCCCACATCCTGGCGCGCGCCATCGCCGTCACGGCGTTCTCCTCCCGCGTGACGCTCGGTCACACCGACACCACGGACCTGGTCTCCGACCTGGGTGCCTTCCGGCCGACGTTCGTCGTCGCCGTGCCCCGTGTGTTCGAGAAGGTGTACAACTCGGCCAAGCTCAAGGCCCACTCCGAGGGCAAGGGCAAGATCTTCGACGCGGCCGAGGCCACCGCGATCGCCTACAGCCAGGCCACCGACGCCGGTAAGGTCGGCCTCGGCCTCAAGCTCAAGCACGCGGTGTTCGCCAAGCTCGTCTACAGCAAGCTGCACGCCGCCCTGGGCAGCCGCTGCATCGCCGCGGTCGCCGGCGGTGCTCCACTCGGCACGCGCCTCGCCCACTTCTTCCGCGGCATCGGGGTGCCGGTGTTCGAAGGCTACGGCCTGACCGAGACCAGCGCCGCCGCCTGCGTGAACACCCGTGAGGCGTTCAAGGTGGGCACCGTGGGCAGGCCGGTCGCCGGCACGTCGGTGCGCGTGGCCGAGGACGGCGAGCTCATGCTCTCGGGCGGCGTCGTGTTCGGTGAGTACTGGCGCAACGAGCAGGCCACGGCCGAGTCCCTCGAGGACGGCTGGTTCCACACCGGCGATCTGGGCGAGCTCGACGACGAGGGCTTCGTCAAGATCACCGGCCGGAAGAAGGAGATCATCGTGACGGCGGGCGGCAAGAACGTCGCCCCGTCGACGATGGAGGACGCACTCAAGGCCCACCCGCTGATCAGCCAGGCGATGGTCGTCGGCGACCAGCGGCCGTTCATCGGCGCGCTGGTGACGATCGACGAGGAGTTCTTCCCGAGCTGGAAGGAACAGAACGGCAAGCCGGCCGACGCCACCGTCGCCGACCTGGTCGCCGACGAGAAACTGTGGGCCGACGTGCAGGCCGCCGTGGACGAGGCCAACAAGCTCGTCTCGCACGCCGAGGCGATCAAGAAGTTCAGCGTGCTGCCGCATGACTTCACCGAGGCGGGCGGCGAGATCACGCCGAGCATGAAGCTCAAGCGGGGCGTGGTCGGCAAGAACTACGCGGGCGACATCGACTCGCTGTACGCCAAGTAGGCCACCGGCCGAACCCACGCGACACCGTGAGGGGTGCTTACTCGTCGAGTGAGCACCCCTCACGCGTGTGCGGCCGGCACTGCCGGTCGCGTGTGCGGCCGGCACTGCCGGTCTGCGGACGTCAGTCACTGCCTGCGGATCAGCGGGACGACCGGCGCCTGCTCGTCCGACAGCGGGATCTCGTAGCGCTGCGCGAGATACGACGAGACCTGTTTGAACAGTGGTGCCGCGGAGCTGCCCGCCGGCAGTGTGGTGTCCGGGGCGTCGAGCCGGATGCCGACGACGAAGCGCGGGTCGTCGGCGGGCAGGATCCCGGCGAACGTGATGTTGTAGAGCTCGTTGCTGTAGGCACCCGTCTGCGGGTCGATCTGCTGGCCCGTGCCGGTCTTGCCCGAGATCTGGTAGCCCTCGATCGCGGCCTGCGGAGCGGTGCCGCTCTCGTAGACGTCGCCGTCCTGCGTCGTCGCCCGCAGCATGTTGCGCACCGAGCCGGCCGTCTGCGCGCTCACGACCCGCGTGCGGTCGGGCTCCGGCTCGGCCACGCGGCCGCCGTCCGGCGTGCGGGTCGCGGCGACCACGCGCGGTTCGACCCGCACGCCGTCGTTGGCGATCACCTGGTACATGCTCGCCATCTGCAGCACCGTCATCGACAGTCCCTGACCGATCGGCAGGTTGCCGAAGGTCGTGCCCGACCACTGGTTGCGCGGCGGAACGTACCCGGGACTCTCGCCCGGCAGGCCGGCGCCGGTGCGGCTGCCGAGGCCGAACTTCTTCAGCAGATCCATGTACCGGTCCGGGCCGAGTTCCTGGGCGAGCATCAGTGTGCCGACGTTGGACGACTTGGCGAAGATGCCGGTGGTGGTGAACGGCTGCGTGCCGTGGTCCCACGCGTCGCGCACGGTGTGGTCGGCGATCTTGATCGAACCGGGAACCCGGTGGACGTCCCCGGGCTCGGTGACGCCGTCCTCGATCGCACCCGCCGCAGTGACGAGCTTGTTCACCGACCCCGGTTCGAACGGCTGGGTGACCGCCTTCTCCGTCATCAGGTCGGGGTCGACGTCGTCCGGGTCGAGGGTCTTCTCGCTCGTGAGTCCGTAGATCTCGCCGGTCTTCGAATCCAGCACCACCGCACTGCCGCCGTCGGCGCGGGCTTTCGCCACGTAGTCCGACAGCATCTGCTGCAGGTTGTACTGCACGTCGGAGTCGACGGTCAGCTCGAGATCGGAGCCGGGCATCGCCGGCTGCACCTCCCGCTCCGTACCCGGAATCACGACGTCGGTGCCCTGCTCCGTGTTGACGACCTGCCGCCCCGGTTCACCCGTCAGCACAGCGTTGCGCGCGCTTTCCAGTCCGGCGAGGCCCTCGATGTTGTGTTTGGACTGGTCCGGCTCCTCCATCCGCCAGTTGGCGAACCCGACGATGTTCGACCCGATCTCGCCCGCCGGATATTCGCGGCGCGCACGCTTCTCGAAGCCGATCTCCGGATACTTCTCGACGATCCGGTCGGCCACGGACGGCTTCACGTCGTCGACGAGGTAGGTGAAGCTCGAATCCTCGTCGTGGAACTCCTCGAGCAACTCGGCTTCGGTGGTCTTGTCCGGCACCTGCCGGGCGATGAACGTCGCGATCTCGGCGACGCGCGTGTCGAAGCTCTCCGCCGAGTCCGGATTCTCCTTCTCCGCCTCGGCGCGGTTCTTTCGCATCAGCCGCAGGTTGGCCCACAGCGTGCGGGTCTCGACGCTGAAGGCCAGTTTCGCCCCGTTGCGGTCCACGATGGAGCCGCGCTGGGCCGGGATGTCGATCGTGGTGGTGCGCTGCTGCTCCGCACGCGCCGACAAGGCCGCGGCCTGAAACCCCTGCACGTGGACGAGTTTGGCGCCGGTGGCGACGAGGACGACGGCGAGTGCGATCCGGCCGACCACGAACCGGCTCCGCGTGCCACGCTCGGCCGATTCCTGCCCGGCACGACGGGCCTTCGCCGAGTACGTCCGTCCCGCCGCGCCGCGCCGCCGCGACGACGCCGACCTGCTCGAACCTCCCGGTCCCGCCGGTCGTTTCGGTCGCATCGGTCCCCTCCGGATCCGTCACACTCTCCCGGTCCGCCCCGACGACGGCCGCGGGGAGTCAGTCCGCTGTCTGCCCGGCACCGTCCTGATCGCCGGCACCGGCGTCTCCAGTGTCACCGCCCCGAGCACCGTCACGGCCCTCCTCGCGGTCGCTGCGCGTGTCGGCACCGGCCTGCTCGTCACCGTCCTGGCCGTCACCGTCCTGGCCATCACCGTCCTGGCCGTCACCCTGCTCGTCGCCGGCCTGCTCGTCGCCGTCCTGCTGGGCGTCGCCCTGGTGGTCGCCGCCCTGGTCGCCGGCGGCACCGTCACGATCGCTCTGTGCCTCTGCGGACTGCCGCGGCGCGGGCTTGCTCGCCCGGGTCGGTTCGCCGACCACGCGGACCTCGCCGTCGTCACCCACGACGAGCCGGGCCGGGTTTCCGCCCGGGACCATGCCCAGTTCCTCGGCCCGCTCGGCGAGCCGCGTCGGCGCCTCGGCCGAGGCCACCGCACGCTGCAGCTCCTCGGACCGTTCGGCCAGCGAGGCGTTGTTCTGGCGGAGCTGTTCGAGCCGGTACGAATCGGAGATCGCCTGCGTCGAGAGCCACAGCGTCGTCGCGACACCCACGGCCATGAGAGCCATGAGCATCAGCACGAACGAGGTCCGCGACCTCGGCCAGCGCAGCCGCAGTCGCAGCGTGCGCGGCTCGGGTGTCTCGCGACGTTCGGACTGCCGCTGCAGTGTCTCCGCGCGCTGTGCCCGGCGCGCGTAGGCGCGTTCGGCCGCGGAACTGCGGCGCCGCGGGGAGCCGGTGTCGGGAGCGGATGCCGGTGCCTGCCTCGTACCGCGGCGCGGGTTCTGCCGCGGCCGCTCGACCGGCTGCGGGCGAGGACGTGCGGGTGCAGTCATGAGGCAGCCGCTCCAATCCGCTCGGCCGCGCGCAGGCGCACCGACGCCGCGCGCGGGTTGTGCTCGATCTCCTGCTCGCCCGCCTTCTCGGCACCGCGGGTGAGCAGGCGGAACTCAGGGCCGTGCCCGGGAAGCTCGACGGGCAGCCCCTCCGGCGTGCGCGAGGTGGCACGCTCGACGAGCGCACGCTTGACGATGCGGTCCTCGAGCGAGTGGTAGGCCTCCACGACGATCCGGCCGCCCTCACCCAGCGCATCGAGCGCGGCCGGAACCGCGGCGCGCAGCGCCTCCAGCTCCCGGTTGACCTCGATGCGCAGTGCCTGGAACGTCCGCTTGGCCGGATGCCCGCCGGTGCGCCTGCTCGCCGCGGGCACGACCTCGTAGAGCAACCGCACCAACCGCTCGCTGCGGTCGAACGGCTCGGACTCCCGTTCGGCGACGACGGCCTTCGCGATCCGCTGGGCGAACCGTTCCTCGCCGTACTCGCGCAGGATCCGGGTCAGCTCCGCCACCGAGTACGTGTTGAGCACATCCGCCGCACTCGCGCCGGTGGTCTGGTCCATCCGCATGTCCAGCGGGGCGTCCTGCGCGTAGGCGAACCCGCGATCGGTGACATCGAGCTGCATCGACGAGACACCCAGGTCCATGAACACGCCGTCCACATGCGACAGCCCGAGTCCGTCGAGGACGGAGGGCAACTCGTCGTACACGGCGTGGACGTAGTCGACCCGGTCGCCGTGGCCGGCCAGCCGCTGCCGGGCATGGTCGAGCGCGTTCGGGTCCCGGTCCAGACCGACGAGCCGGAGGCGGGGATACGCCGTCAGCAGCGCGTCGGCGTGGCCGCCGAGGCCGAGTGTGGTGTCGACGAGCACGGCGTCGCGGTCGGCCACCGCGGGGGCCAGCAGAGCGACGACCCGGTCGAGCAGCACGGGAAGGTGCGCGGCGTCACTGGTCACTGCGCCCCCTTGTCCGCCCCGCCCCACCGGGGACTGCTCTCCCGACGCGGGCGGATGCCTACAGGTTGCGGGCCTGATACCGGGGAAGGTGCATCAGGGCCGCAGCCTGAGGGCATCCGCGCCGACGTCGTCCGTCTGTTCTCTCCCGTGTCCGGTGACGGCACCGGAGAGACGCCACGACCGGATGTCCGGTTTCCGGGTCAGAAGACACCGGGCAGGATCTCCTCCTGCGCCTTGGCGTAGTTGTCCTCGTTCTCGTCCAGATAGGACTGCCACGCCTCGGAGTCCCAGATCTCCAGCCTGGTGATCGCACCGATCACCACGCATTCCTTGTTGAGCCCGGCATAGCGCCGCAACTCGGGTGCGATCGGAATCCGGCCCTGTCCGTCCGGCCGCTGTTCGTCGGTCCCCGCGAACAGGTACCGCTGGTAGGCCCGCACCGATTCGTTCGTGAACGGAGCCTCGGCGACCTTCCTGGCCAGCTGCTCGAATTCCGCCCGCGGAAAGACATAGAGGCAGTGGTCCTGACCTTTGGTGATCATCAGGCCCCCCGCCAACGCTTCCCGGAACTTCGAGGGCAACGTCAGTCGCCCCTTGTCGTCCAGCTTCGGGGTGTGAGTGCCGAGGAACATCGGCCTCCACCTCCCCTGTCGAGGCCGCGGACCGTCCCGTCGGACCTGCCGGCATCGACCTCGGAGCTCCCTTCCGCTCCACTGAGCACCACCGTACCCCACTTCTCCCCACAGTCAACGTGAAAAACCGGAAATCAACACCGAAAAGTGGGAGTTTAAGCAGGTCACAGCGGTGATCTAGCAGTGGGGAGCCGCGGGGGAAGATCGCCACGCCGGGGGATGTGAACGCCTCCGGAGCCGGTTCCCCACGCCCGTTGTGCCCGTTTCGACCGCCGTATCGGGTATTTGGGGCGCTCTGTGGGCGACGGTGGGGAATACGCAGGCCCACGGCCGGAGGCCGTGGTGGGGAACCGCGGTCCTGCGCGGCGTGGCAACCCGGGCAGCAGGTGGGGACCGGGACATCGGTGCGGACCGGGGATCCGGGGATCGGGACGAGCGTGGGGCGCAAGGGTGGGGCCGCACAGCGCGACGGGCGGCCGGGTGGTGGACGACCGGCGTCCGTCAGGGGCCGCCGGCCCGCGCCCGGCCTGCGGCGGCCTGCTCCCGCGGGACGAGGTCGGCGAGCCGGGCCGTCACGCGGTCACGGTCGGCGGGAGCCACCGTCGTCCAGGACTCGCCGTCGGAACCGGGCAGCACGGTCGCCGTGTAGGCGCCGACGTCGGTGAGGAACCAACTGAGACCGCCCTGCCGGACGAGCCGCGTCGCCTCACGCCGGTACACGGAGAACTGGCCTGCGGACAGGACCGGCCGCGCCTGGATCGCCAGCACCTCCTGCACCTGCCGATCGTGGGCACGCGAGCCGGTGGCGCCGTCGTAGACGGGATCGGCCGCCTCCGCGAGCGCGCGCGACGGCAGACTCACGCCGTGTCCGGGACCGGCGTCGAGGTCCGGGAGGATCGCCGCCGCCTCGGCGCAGGCACGCCCGTCGCCGACGGCATCGAGGCCGAGGGTGCGATGCGGCTGCACGGCCAGCACTCCCCTGCCGTCGCGCAGTTCGGCGACGAGGCCGCGCAGCGGTTCGGCATCGGCCGGATCGAACAGCACTTCGCAGTCGATCACGAGGGGCGCCGCGGCGATCCCGGCCAGGCGGGCGTGCAGAGCGGCGTCCAGCTCCCCCGGGTACAGGCCACGGTCGGCGAGGTTGGCATAGACCTCCTCGCGGATACGCGCACGCTCGCCGTCGGTGCGCCCCACACTCGGCAGGGCCAGCACCGAGGGCGGAGCGCCGAGATCCAGGTCCGACCAGAGGATGTCGAACGCCGACGCCGAGAGGCGGATCATGCCGGACCGCTCAGCGACGGCGGCGTGGTGAACGAGGGCACGCGTGCGGCATCGCGCAGTGCGCGGTCCCGCGCGTGCAGCACGTCGACGGCACGGCGCCGCGCCTCCTCCGCCTCGGCGCGGCGCTGCGCCATCGTGTCGGTCATGCCGGCCAGAGCCGCGAGGTCACCGGTGGCGATGGCGTCACGGATCATCGCGCCCGGGTCGTAGGACACCGGGTCCGGCATCGCCGACCGCGCCTGCGCCGCCACGCCCGACTGCGACACCACGGCGCCGCCCACGGCATCCGCGGTCGCCGCCGCCTGCCCGGCCCACGACCTCGCCCGGTCGAGCGCGGCCCGCAACGCCCGGCCTGCCTCGCCCTGCCACACGTCCTCCGAGGCCGCGGTGGTGCCGGCCAGCTGCCCGACCGCCTCGTGCAGTGCCCGGCCGAGGCCGTACCAGCCGGCGCCGACCTCACCGGCGGACTCGGGGTCGTTGCCGCTGTCGACCATGGCCTTGAGCTGTTCGTGGCTGTACCACTCGTAGCGCACGTCCGGCTCCGGCACGAGCGGGTCACGGACGCCGCCCCCGGCGGGATCCGCGGTGGCAGCGCCGCCGTGCTCCTCACCGCCGTGCTCTGCGCCACCGTGCTCTGCGCCACCGTGTCGACGTTCGGTCATCCCGCCCTCCCCGGCAGATCCGGTGCGATCAGCTCGGCCACGGCGGTGGCACGCTCACAGGACTCGCGGGTACCGCGAAAGTCCGCCGTGGACACATCGATGTGGACGGACGCGGCCGGGCCCGCCGCGATCAGGATCGTGCAGGTTCCGTCGTCGGTGCGGAGATCGGCCACCCGCCGCGCCTCGCGGCCCGCGATCCGGAGCGGGGTGGCCTCACCGTCCGGCCGCAGGTCGGTCAGCGCGGACGTGGTGTCGAAGGTGACGGTGACGCCACCGGAACCCGGTTCGGTGTAGTCGCACACGGGAACCGAGCCGACGGTCCGCGGCTCACCCGGCACGGCCAGCCCGGCCGACGACCGTTCGGCCGGCGTCAGCCACGCACACGGATCGGTCTCCGCCACCGGCGTCCGTTCCGACGACGGCACACCCGGCGACGAGGGACCGGCCCCCGACGGTGGTGCACTCGGTGCCGTCCCGTCGCCGCCAGCCGCAGCTCCGCCTGCCGCCCCGCACGCGGAGGTCGCCAGCACGCCCGCCACGATCACCGCACCGGACCCCGCGGCGCCCGCCCTGCCCGTGTGACGGCCATCGGCGCGGCCCCACAGCCACCCGCGCCGCCGAGTCACCCGCCCTGACAATCGACGCCTTTCAGCTCGCCCTCGGCCTGTTCGTCCCGACTGCGGTACTGCTCGAGGGCGGCGCCGATCCGGGTGCGCAGGTCCGCGAGCTCCCTGCCGAACGCCACGAGGGCATCGGACACGGCTCCCGAGCCCGCGTCGGCACCGCCGTCCGGTTCGATGCCGTAGCGGGCCATGAACTCACCGATCTCGCCGGCGTAACCGCCGCCCAGCGGCACCGACCGGCCGAGCACCTTCGCCTCCCGGACGAGCCTGCCGACCACGTCCTGCAGCTCGCTGATCCGCTGCAACGCGTCCTCGGCCAGCTCCGGCGCGACGGCGAACGCCCCGGCCGGCACGTCGACCGGGCCCGTGACAGGCGTACCACTGGTCATCGCGAGGCGCCTCTCCGTAACCGGATGATTCCAGGGTGCAATCCTAGGCGACCTCGTGCAGGTGTCCAGCCCTCATCCGCCCCCGGCAGGCGGGTACGCGGAGTCGACAGCGGCGGGTGCGCGGTGTCACCGTGGCACGACGCGGGGTGAATCTCGTCGTTTCGCCCGTGTTTGACACACTTCGTGGGACCCTGGAGCAGGGCGCATGCACGGAATGTGGAGGTCGCGTGACGTCGAGAGGGCACTCTGCCGCAACCGCCGAGACATTCGGTGAACGCCCCGCGTACCCGGCGTCCGGCGGCCCGGCACCGCAGCCCGGACTCGGCGACCTGCACGAGACGGCCCAGCGCATCGCCGCCAACGTGGAACGCGTCCTCGTCGGCAAACCCGACGTCGTCCGTATCGCCCTCATCACGCTGCTGTCCGAGGGGCATCTGCTCGTCGAAGACGTCCCGGGCGTCGGCAAGACCTCGCTCGCCAAGGCGCTGGGCCGGTCCATCGACTGCACCGTGAGCCGCATCCAGTTCACGCCCGACCTCATGCCCAGCGACGTCACCGGCGTCTCGATCTACAACCGGCAGCAGGCGACGTTCGAGTTCCGGCCCGGCCCGGTGTTCGCGAACGTCGTCGTCGGCGACGAGATCAACCGCGCCTCCCCCAAGACGCAGTCCGCACTGCTGGAGTGCATGGAGGAACGGCAGGTCACCGTCGACACCACGACTTATCCGCTCGACTCGCCGTTCATGGTGATCGCCACGCAGAACCCGATCGAGATGGAGGGCACGTACGCGCTCCCGGAGGCCCAGCGCGACCGGTTCACCGCACGCGTCTCGATCGGCTATCCCGACCCGCAGGCCGAACTGGCGATGGTCGACGAGCACGCGGGCCACAATCCCCTCGACGACCTCGTGCCGGTCTCGGACGGCGGGACCGTGCACCGGCTCGCCCGTGCCGTCCAGCAGCTGCACGTCGCGCCCGAGGTGCGCCAGTACGCGGTCGATCTGGTCTCGGCCACCCGGCAGCTGCCCGAACTGCGGCTCGGCGCCTCGCCGCGGGCGACGCTGCAGTTGATCCGCGCCGCCCGTGCCCAGGCCGCGCTCGCGGGCCGCGAGTTCGTCGTGCCCGACGACCTCCACGCCGTCGCGGTGCCGGTACTGGCGCATCGCCTCGTCCTGACCACCGAGGCCCACGCCGCGCGCCGCTCCGCGTCCGACGTCGTCCACACCGTCCTCCAGCGCGTTCCGGTGCCCCAGCGCGTCCCGGTCCCGCAGCGAGGGGGCGCCCCCGCCAACGGTGCGGCGGGCGGCGCCACCCGCGGAGCGCAGGCGCCCGTGGCCGGCGCCCACTCCGCACCACCGCATCCCGCCCCGCACGCCGGCAACGGGCACGCCGACAACGGGCACCCCGGCCACGTCGGACACTCCGGCCACGTCGGACCCGGCGGGCCTGCGGACCGGCCCGGCGCACCGGACGCCCACGGTGGCCCGTACGGGCACTGAGCACGGATCCCGACCATGACCAGCGATCCGGCCGCCGGCCCGGCAGCACCGGCCCCTCCGTCGCCGCGGGCGGAGGCGGCCGGCTCGTCGTCCGGGCGAGCGCGCGCGACGCGGCCGCCCGCCACGCCGCGCCGCAGGCCCGCCGTACTACGGGCCGTGTCCGGCCTGACCACCCGCGGCCGCTGCCTGCTGGCCGCAGGCCTCGCCGCGGCGGTCTGCGCCGCCGTCCTCGACGAACGGGGCCTGCTGCGGATCGCGGCTTTCGTCGTGGCACTGCCGCTGCTGGCCACGGCCCTCGCGGCGGCGTCGAAAGTGCGCCTCGGCGCCCGGCGCACCGTCACCCCCGAGCGGGTGCCCGCGGGCGGCGACGGCGACGTCCGCCTCGACCTGTGGCGCACCGGCCGGCTCCCGGCAGGGGAGATCCTGCTCGAGGACCGGCTGCCGCACCCGCTCGGCCCGAGGCCGCGCTTCGTGGTGGAACGGCTCCCCCAGCATCCCGTCGCGTTGCGCTACCCCATCCGGCCCGGCATGCGCGGTGTCCACCGCATCACCGCGCTGCGCGCGACGATCACCGACCCGTTCGGCCTCTGCGAGTTCGACCGCGACCTGGTGCCGCCGTCGAGCGTCGTCGTCGTACCGCGCGTGACCCCGCTGCACGGCCGCCCCGGCGGCGCAGGCACCGGCGGCGCCGACAGCGGCAGCATCCGCCGGCACGTGGGTCAGGGCGACCCGGACGTCATGGTCCGGCAATACCGCACCGGCGACGACATGCGCAAGGTGCACTGGCGCTCCACCGCGCGCCGGGACGAGATCATGGTGCGGGTCGAGGAACGACCGTGGCGGGGCGGGACGACCGTCCTGCTCGACCGCCGCGCCGCCGCACACCACGGCGTCGGACACCCCGACGGCAGCCTCGAATGGGCCGTCGAGTTCGCCGCCAGCGCGTGCGTGCACCTGAGCGGCTCCGGTAGCCCCGTGCGACTGTCCGACGAACGCGGCCATGTCCTGGCCGATATTCCGGACGGCGCAGGTCCGGCAGGCAGCGGCGTCGCGCTCGACGCACTCGCCGCACTACAGCCCGCGCACGAGCGCGACCTGGCCGTCTCCTCCGGTCCGGTACACGCCCAGGGCCACGAGCTGATCGCCGTGCTCGGCACCGTCGGCGCCCAGGGCGTCGCCGAGCTGACCCACACCCGGCCCCGCGGTGCGCCCAGCCTCGCGGTGCTGGTCGACACCGCGTCGTGGCAGGAGCCCGGCAGGAGCCCCGGCGCGGCCGTCAGCGAGACGGCCGCGCTGTTACGCGCCGCGGGCTGGCGGGTCGTCGTCGCCGACCGGCACGCGGATGTCGCCGACGTGTGGTCGCAGCTGTGCCGCGCCACGACGCCCACCCCCGTGCAGGCAGGCGGCCTCCGGTGAGCGCGCCCGCACCTCCGGCCCCGCCACCGCCCGGCGCGTCGGCCGCGCCGTCACGGTGGCGACCGCACGTGACGCTGCACGGCATCGTCGCACCGCTCATGGCCGCACTCGCCACGATCGCCGTCTCCACCGCGCTCACCGGCGTCGTGGCGGGCTGGTCGTGGTTCGGCGACATCGTGACCGCGGCACTGCTGATCGCCGGCACCGGCATCGGACTGCGCATCGTGCGGCTGCCCCCGTTCCTCGTGGGAGCGGCCCAACTGCTGGTGCTGCTCCTGCTCGTCACCGGATCGTTCACCACCGGGGGCGTACTCGGCCTGCTGCCGGGTCCCCAGGCCTTCGGTGAACTGCACCAGGTGCTCACCGGCGGGTTCGCCGACATCCGCACCGGACTGCCACCGGTCGAGGCCGGTACCGGCATCCGCTGCCTGATCATGATCACCATCGGGCTCGTGGCGCTGGTGGTCGACCTGCTCGCCGTGACCGCCGCCGCCCCCGCGGCGACGGGCCTGCTCCTGTTGTGCGTCTACGCCGTGCCCTCGGCGCTCACCTCGGAACTGCTGCCCTGGTGGACGTTCGCGCTCGGCGTGGTGGGCTACGCCGGGCTGCTGGCCGTGGACGGCAGCCACCGGCACCGGTTGTGGCGCACCCGCACCGCCACGCGGGACGCGGGTGCCGGCATCGGCTCCGTGGCGGCCCCCGCAGGCATCGTCACCACCGCCGTCGTGGCGGGCCTGGTCGCGGGCGCGACCCTGACCGTCGTCGGCACCGAAGGCAGCCTGCCCGGGTCGGATTCCGAACAGCAGGCTGCGCCCGGCGGGCTCGGCGTGGAACCGTTCACGTCGCTGCGCGGCATGCTCGGCGACCGCTCCCCGACCCGCATGTTCGAGGTCGACGGACTCGGCGACGACGCACCGCTGATGCGCGCGTTCACGCTGTCGCGCTACGTGCCCGGACAGGGCTGGGGACTGCCGGACGGGCGTCGGATGCCGGCGGGCCGACCCGCCGGCGGCACCCTGCCGCCCGCACCCGGTGACACCGTCACCGATGCCGCGCGCACGGTCCGGGTCACCCCCGTCAACTGGTCCGACGTCTGGCTGCCCACCTACGGGAAGGTCCGCAGCATCGACCCGCCCCCGGGCGAGTGGTACTACGACCCGGGCAGCGGCGCGGTGTACAGCGAGGACAAACGCCGACCGCGCACCTACACCATGACGACGTCGCTGGCCGAACCGACGCGGGAACAGCTCCGCGGCGCCGGCACCGTCTCCGGCCCCGATCCCCGGTACCACGCCGTCGACCGGGTCGACCCGCGCGTGCGGTCCCTCGCACAGGAGCTCACGGCCGACGCCCCGACGACGTTCGACAAGGCCCAGGCCGTCTGGCGCCACTTCACCGACCCGTCGAACGGATTCGTCTACGACACCGAGACGGCACCGGCCTCCGACCCGGACGCACTCGCCGACTTCGTCCTGAACGGTAAGCGCGGGTTCTGCGAGCAGTACGCCTCCGCGATGGCGGTCATGCTCCGCTCCCTCGACGTGCCGTCCCGCGTCGCGGTCGGCTTCACCCGCGGCACCACCAACGGCCAGGGCACCCGCGTGCTCACGTCGGAGGACGCCCACGCATGGGTCGAGGTGTACTTCGGTGACGACCTCGGCTGGGTCACGTTCGACCCGACCCCGCTCACCAACGGCCGCGGATACACGCCCGGCTACCTCGACACCGAGGACGCGCCCGCATCCAGCGACCCGGCCGAGCCGTCGGAAGCCCCGGACGGCTCGTCGCCCGACACCCCGCAACCGTCCCAGCCCGCCGACACTCCGGACCAGCAGGCGCAGCCCGCCGGTGCGACCGAACCGGCGCGGTGGCCCGGCTGGGTCGCGGGCACCCTGCTGGCGCTGACGACCTCGGCGGTCCTGGCGCTCGGCAGGCGCCTCACCACGGCGCCCACCACGGCAGGCGCACGGGCCGCGGCCGTCGTCGGTGCCTGGCTCGTGTCGGTGGCGCTGACCGCGTGGCTGGTGCACTGGGCGGTCGCACTCGGCGTGTTCGTGCTCGTCGCCGGGGTGCTGGGACCCGCCGGTGCCCGGGAACTGATCCGCCGGCGCCGGATGGCCGAGGTCGCCAGCGTCACCGAGGCGTCACCGGACGCCGCCTGGCGCGAGGTGCTCGCCGAATGCGCCGACCGGGGTCTCGACCTGCCGGCCACGGCGACGCTCCGGCAGTCGGCCGAGACGATCGGCGACCGGCTCGACCTCGACGACACCGGACGCCGCGAACTGCACACGATCGTCTCCGTCGTGGAACGGTCGCGGTACAGCCCGGCCGGGGCCACCGGCGCGGCGGGGCACGAGTCCGACTCGTCCCGGCCCGAACTGGACCGCGCGCTCACGGGGCTGCGCGAGCGCCTCGCACAGTGTGCACCGCTGTCCTGGCGGAACCGGGTGCTGCCCCGGTCCCTGCTGCACCGCCGTCACCACTGAACCCGAGCCCACCGAGCCCGAGTCCACCGAGCCCGATCCGGACCGTGCCGGGGCGCGGGATCCGGGGCGCGAGGTCCTGGGCGCAGGGCCCTGCTCGACACAACTCGAGCAGGACCCCCTCCGGGAGTCCTGCTCGAGATCGGCTGCGGTGTTCCGCCGCGACCGGTACCGGCGCCGTCACGCCCCGGCGGGCGCCCGGGCCGTCCTCTCCCGGTGTCGCGGCACGGGTCCGCGAGACGTCGTCATCGGTCGTCGAACCGCTGGCGGAGCCGGTTCTCCATGCGCTGGGAGAACGAACTGCGCTGGCGCGGAGCGGCGCGGGACGAACCGCCACCCGAATCCCCAGAACCGCTGCCGGATTCCTCTTCCGGCTCCCCACCTGCTCGCATGGCAGTGATGACGAGCACCACCCCCAAGAACATCGCCAGGAAGCCGAAAACGCTGATCAGCGGGATCTCGGCGACCCGCACGGGCACGATGACGCCCAGCACGAGCAGGCCGATGCCCACCACGAACAGCGCGGCACCCTGCAAGCGCCTGCCGCGCTTCGGGCGACGTACCTTCGCGCCGCGTACCGACGATGCGAACTTGGGGTCCTCGGCATAGAGCTCGCGCTCGATCTGGTCGAGCAGCCGCTGCTCATGCTCGGAGAGTGGCATCTTTCCTCCTCCGGCACAGCGCTTCCCGGCGCCACCTGGCGGCACCGGACCGCATTTCATCGTGGACCCTGACAGCCCCGGTCGGGGTGTCGGACTCCAGGATACGAGCACCGCGCGTCGGCGACTACCCGATCTCGCGTTCCGACAGAAGTGTTTCCTGCGGCGACGTCGGACAGCTGCCGGATCGGCACGGAACGCAACCGGCATCGCTGCTGTCACCGCTCATCGGGTGACAGTAACGACGCCGGCCGCACGGCCGCGGCCCCGAACCGCGATCGCGCCCCGTCGGCCGCGACCTCGGCGTCGCGCCACCGGGGTTCGGGCGCCTCGAAGCTGAGCTGTTCGGCGGCATCACCGGCCGTCAATCCTTCCACACGCACACCGACCAGGCGCACCGGCGCCCCGGAGACCGCCTCGCGGAACAGGTCGGCCGTCGTGGCGTGGACCTCGCGGGCGACGTCGGTGGCGGCCGGCAGCGTACGGGCCCGGGTGATCGTCCGGAAATCGGAGAACCGCACCTTGATCGACACCGTCCTGCCCTTCAGCCCCTTCCCGCGCAGCGTCGCCGCGACCCGCTCGGCGAGCCGCAGCAGCTCGCGTTCACCCGCGCCGCGGTCGTGGACATCGGCGTCGAAGGTGTGCTCGGCACCCACCGACTTCTCCTCCGATTCCGGCACGACCCGCCGCTCGTCGTGGCCGCGGGCCAGCGCATGCAGCTGCTCCCCTGCCGCGGCACCGACACTGCGGCGGAGGCGCTCCACCGGAGCCGCCGCGACGTCGGCGACGGTGGCGTAGCCGTGACTGCGGAGTGCCTCCTCGGTACGCCTGCCGACACCCCACAGCACCGACACCGGCAGTGGGTGCAGGAACGGGAGCGTCTCCGCGTCGGGGACGACGACCATGCCGTCCGGTTTCGCCATCCCGGAGGCGAGCTTGGCCACGAACTTCGCCCTGCCCACGCCGACCGAGCAGGTGATGCCGTGGTCGGCGGCCACCCGCGCCCGGATCCGCGCGCCGATGTCGGCCGAGGTCGCGGACAGCCTGCGCAGTGCACCGCTCACGTCGAGGAACGCCTCGTCGAGGCTCAGCGGTTCCACCAGCGGCGTGATCTCGCGGAAGAGCGCCATCACACCGTCGGAGACCTCGCGGTAGGCGTCCCGGCTCGGCGGGAGCCACACCGCGTCCGGGCACAGCTTCCGCGCAGCCGCGGCGGGCATCGCCGACCGCACCCCGTAGCGCCGCGCCTCGTACGTCGCCGACAGGACCACCGACCGCGGACCCGCACCGGCGACGACGACCGGCGCGCCGACCAGCTCGGGCCGGGTACGCAGCTCCACGGCCGCATAGAAGGCGTCCATGTCGACATGCAGCACACCGCACCCGGTGTCGTCCGGCAGCGCGTCGTGCGGCGTGCCGGTGCGCACCAGGAAGCGCTCGTGCCCGTCGGGCAGCTGCGCATTACGTCCCACGGCGCCAGACTAGCGGCCACCGCCGACGATTCCGGGGTCCGCGGTGTGACGGCGGCGGGTACGTGCCTCAGGCGGGCCGGCGCGCCAGGGCGTGCAGGCGGCTCGCGATGTCCCGCAGCGGCGGGGTCACGGAGGCCCGGTCCTCGAACTCGGTGACCTCGCGTTCCCAGGCGGTGTCCGCGCCGTCGTCGGCCGCGTCGAGCTGGTGGACCACGTCCGCGACCACACCGTCGCCCTGCATCAGCGCCACCGCCAGTCCCGCGCCGCCGAGCAGCAGTTCCAGACCGGAGGTGTCGAACCGGCGCAGCACCGTCTCCGAATCACCCGACAACACCCCGTCCGGCGCGCCGAGCAGTGCAGTGGCCTCGGACAGCCGGCCGGCCAGGGCCCGTTGCAGCACCGCGGCATGACGGTTCGCGACGAGCACCGACACGGCCCCGCCGGGAGCGGTCACCGCCGCGAAGGCGCGCACGGCTGCGGCGGGGTCGTCGACGACCTCCAGCAGGCCGTGCGCGAGCACCAGGTCGGCCGAGCCCTCCGGAACGTGACGTGCGAGCGCGTCCACGTCGTCGGCCACCACGCTGATCCGCTCGTCCGCGCCCACCTCGCGAGCACGACGGCGAAGCGTGGCGACGGCGTCCGGACTGGGCTCGACGACCGTCACGTCGCAGCCCTGACCGGCCAGCGGTACCGCCCAGCCGCCGGTGCCACCGCCGACATCGATCACCCGTGGCCTGCCGGCCCTCCGCTCGCGCGCCTGCACCAGCTCGTCGGACAGCACTCGCCGTACGGCCGGGGACCCGTGGCCGGCCGCGTACTCCGTTCGCATGGGCGCCCAGCGTAGTCACGGCCGCCCGCGCCCGCGCGCCCCGCCACCGGAACTGTGCCGCGGATCCCGGCCCCACCCGAGTGAGCGATCTCGCCCGCGGTCGCGGCACCGCCGCGTGACGCTCCGCGAGCCGATACGCTGGACGCGTGCATACGGTCGCGGTACTGAGCCTCAAGGGAGGCGTGGGCAAGACGACGGTCGCCCTCGGTCTCGCCTCCGCCGCGCTGCGCCGGGGATCCCGCACGCTGGTCGCGGACCTGGACCCGCAGGGCAATGCCACCGCCACACTCAACCCGCCGGTCACGACGGCCTCGCTGACAGCGGTGCTGGACACCCCGCGCGACGCGGTGATCGCCGATGCGCTCGCCCCGAGCAGCTGGGGCCCCGACCTGGACGTCCTCGTCAGTTCCGAGGACCTGGAGCTGCTCAACGAACCCGGGCCCGGCAGCAGACGGCTCGACAACCTCGCCCGGGCACTCGACGCACTGCGCGCACAGCCGCAGAGCGACCGGCCGTACGAGGTGGCGATCCTCGACTGCCCGCCGTCGCTGGGCAGGCTCACGCGTTCCGCACTGCTCGCCGCGGACACCGCACTGCTGGTGACCGAACCGACGATGTACGCCGTGTCGGGGGCCGAGCGCGCCTTCGAGGCGATCGAAGGCATCCGCAGGGGACCGAATCCGCGGTTGCAGTCGGCCGGGGTGCTGGTGAACCGCATGCGCCCGCGCTCGCACGAGCACAACTACCGCGTCGACGAGCTACGGGAGACGTTCGGGCGCTCGGTCATGCCGACGGCCATTCCCGACCGGCTCGCGATCCAGCAGGCCCAGGGCGCGTGCCTGCCGATCCACGAGTGGAAATCGCCCGGCGCACACGAGATCGGACTGACGTTCAACATGGTGCTGGCGAAGGTCCTGCGCTCCAGCCGCGCGGGACGCCATCGCCTGCCCGGTGAAGCCGACGATCCGGGCGCCGAAACCGGCTCGGCGTGATCCGTGCCCGAGGGCGACACCGTCTTCCTCACCGGCCGCACCGTGGCGCGCGCTCTGACCGGCGCCACGGTGACCGGCTGCGAGTTCCGCGTTCCCGCACTGGCCACTGCCGACCTGAGCGGCTGGGTGTTCACCGGCGTGCGGACCGTGGGCAAGCACCTGTTCTTCCGGTTCCGTGACGGCCGTGACGACCCTGACGGCCGGGCCGGCGAGCGGGAACTCAGCCTGCACAGCCACCTGCGCATGGACGGCGAATGGCGGGTACTGCACCCCAGCGCCCGGCGTCCCGTCCGCGATCATCGGGTCCGGGTCGTGCTCACCGCAGGCACCGCCGAACTCGTCGGCATCCGGGTGCACGACCTCGCCGTGATGTCCACATCGGACGAACATCGCCGGGTGAGCCTGCTCGGCCCCGATCTGCTCGATCCGGAGTGGACGGCCGAACACACCGCGCGGGCGGTGGCGGCACTGACCGCCGACCCCGCCCGCGAGATCGGCCTCGCCCTGCTCGATCAGACGGTGATGGCCGGTGTCGGGAATCTCTACAAGGTGGAGACCTGCTTCCTGCTCGGCGTCACACCGTGGACCCCGGTGTCCGATATGGACGCCGGGGGCGCCACGAGAGCCGTCGCCCTGGCCCGGCGACTGCTGCGCGCCAATGCGGCGCGCCGAGAGCAGAGCACCACCGGCCAGCTCGTCCGCGGCCGGCGCACGTGGGTGTACGAACGCACCCGCCACGGCTGTTTCCGGTGCGGCGGCCCGGTCCGGGTGGCGGCCCAGGGCGCGTCCGAGGGCGACGGCGGAGCCGTCCGGATCGGCACCGAGGGCCGGCCGGTGTGGTTCTGCCCCCGCTGCCAGCACGGCCCGGCACCGGACCGATGAACGACCAAAAACACGTTGCCGGACCGGCGCGGACCCGCCTAACGTGGCGGGTACACGAGAAAGGAGGTGGTCCAGCAGTGCACAGCTACAGGACTCGTGAGGTGGTCGTCCGCTAGGACGGCATGCGGACCACCGCGTGTCGCCTGGCGAATACCAGGCGGTCACCGACCCCCGACGCTCCCGAGGACCGGTCCACCCCGGGCCCGGACGACTGACGACGTCCGGGAGTCGCGTCGGGGGTTTCCTCATGCCCCGGTACGCCGCCATGCTCCGGTACGCCGCCATGCTCCGGCGGCCGGCGGTGAGCACGCCCGAGGGCCCTGGCCCGCGGCCGGAGCGCACGTGCGGCACCATGAACAGCCGTGCTCTTCGACAGTCTGATCCGGCCCGCGTTGTACCGGCTGCACGGCGGCGATGCCGAGCGGGTTCACGAACGCACCGTCCGCGCACTCGGCATGCTGAGCGCCACGCCCGCTCCGGCCCGCGCGGCGCTACGGCGCCACTACGCCGCCGACACTCCCGTCACCGCCTTCGGCATCCGCTTCCCGGGCCGTGTCGGCCTCGCCGCAGGTATGGACAAGGACGGGCGGGCACTGCGCGCGTGGCCCGCGCTGGGCTTGTCCTTCGTCGAGGTCGGCACCGTCACCGGTCACGGGCAGCCCGGCAATCCGCGCCCCCGGCTGTTCGCCCTGCCCGACAGCGACGCGGTGATCAACCGCATGGGCTTCAACAACGCGGGCGCCCCGGCACTCGCGGCGCGGCTGGCACGCGACGGCACTCCGGACGTCCCACTGGGCATCAGCATCGGCAAGTCGAAACTCACGCCGATCGACGAGGCCGTGGCCGATTACGAGGCGTCGCTGCGCGCCCTGCGGCCCTACGCCGACTACGTCGCCATCAACGTCAGCTCCCCCAATACGCCGGGTCTGCGCGCCCTGCAGGACCGCCATTCGCTCGCCGAGATCCTCACCGCGCTGCGCGAGGCCGCGCCCACCACGCCACTACTGGTGAAGGTCGCCCCGGACCTGACCGACGACGCGCTGGGCGAGCTGCTGCAGGTGTGCACCGACCACGGCGTCGCCGGGGTCATCGCCACCAACACCACACTCGGTCGCGACGGCCTGGCCGCCGGGGACGCGGCCACGGCAGCCGAGACCGGTGGACTGTCGGGCAGGCCGCTCACGCACCGGGCCCGCGAGGTGGTGCGGTTCGTCCACACCCGCACGGGCGGCACGCTGCCGGTGATCGGGGTCGGGGGCATCTGCGGGCCCTCCGACGCCGAGGCGATGCTCGACGCCGGTGCCGCGCTGGTGCAGCTCTACACCGCGGTCGCACTGCACGGCCCGTCCGTGGTGCGCACCATCAACCGGACCCTCGCCGCCGAGCAGGCACGGTGGCCTGCGGACTACTGAACGGCTCAGGACGGGAGCGGTCCGGGACGGGAGCGACTCAGGACAGCTCGCGCAGCGCGACGGCCAGGCCGGCGAGGCGGTCGGTGGCGTCGGTGAGGGCGTCCTTCGCCGGGGTCGCGCCGTCGCTGCTCGCCGCAACGGCGCGGCCCGCCGCCGCGACGAGTGTGCCGTATCCTTCGAGCCCTTCGTCGAGCTGCTCACGCAGGGCCGTCACCGCCGAATCCAGCCCACCGCGTTCCCGTGCGGGTGCCGCGTCCCGGGCCCGTTCGATCGATTCGAGCCGCGCCGCGAGCCCCCGCAGTGCCGCCGAGGCGTCCGTCGCCGTGGCCCGGGCGTCCTCGACGTCGAATCCGGCCGCCCCCGACGGCGCGCCGTGCTGCGGTGCCGCCAGCTGGTCGAGCAGATCCGTCAGGGTCTGCTCGCTGTCCGCGAGCTTCTCCATCGGTTCCCGGGCAGCCGACCCCGCGGACGGCAGTGTCGACGCCGGGTCGGGCGGAGGCGGTTCGGCCCGGCGCAGCCGGCGCAGTTTCGTGCCGGAGGAGACGGCCAGCGTGCCGAACACGACCGTGCCGACGGCACCGGTCAGCGCGCCTTCGATGCCGTCGTAGCTACCCATGATCCCGAAGTACCCGGCGACCGCCCACAGCACCGCGAGAAGGCTCAGCACCGTCCACAACGTGACCGCGCGACGGGTCCAGCGCACCCGCCGCGCATGCTTGGCCTCGGGTGAGTTCCACGCGGCGATCTTGTCCCGGACGTCGCTCACGACCGTGAGGTCCACCTTCGGCCGTGGCACGGACGAGCCGCCCGTGCGGTTGCCGTCGGCTCGCGACGGCGGACCCTCGTCGCGGCGATCCGCCGACCCCGACGACCCCGATGTCCGGTCCCCGTCCCCGGAGGCCCGCTGCTGTTCGGGCGGCAGGTACTTCTGGACCTTCTCCTGGGCCTTCTGCGCGTAATCGGGCAGACGTTCGACATGCTTGCCGAGCTTCGCTGTCAGCTCACTGAAATCTCGTCCGCCCGATTTCCTCGCCATGACCGCCTCCCGGACACTCGTGAACCGGCCCGATCCGGCCGCCTCAGGCCTGGTTCTTCTGCTGTTCGGCCTGCACGCGCTGCTGGATCTCGTTCTGGACGTCCGAGCCGGAGGCTGCGGACTGCGTGGCACCGGCCGACGACGTACCCGCCGAGGAGGTACCGGACGCGGCGCCGCCGGCCACCTCGCCGGCCACGGAACCGCCGCCCATCGAGGCACGGATCTGCTCCAGCCGGTTGTGCCCGGCGAGCTGCGTCGTGGAGTGCTGGACCTCCATCATGCGGCCCTGCACCGAGTTCTGCGCCAGTTCCGCCGATCCGACGGCCGTGGTGTACCGCTTCTCGATCTTGTCGCGGACGTCTTCCAGCGACGGCGTGTTGTCCGACCCCGACAGCTCGGTCATCTGGTTCAGGGACGAGGACACCTGCTCCTGCATCTTGGCCTGCTCGAGCTGCGACATCAGCTTCGTGCGCTCGGCCAGCTTCTGCTGCAGCATGCTGGCGTTGCGCTCGACGGCCTCCTTGGCCTGATCGGCGGCCTGCAATGCCTGGTCGTGCAACGTCTTGAGGTCTTCGATGCTCTGCTCAGCGGTGATCAGCTGAGCGGCGAAGCCCTCCGCGGCCGTCTCGTACTCCTGGGCCTTCTGCTCGTCGCCGCGCTCGCGGGCCTCCTCGGCCAGCGTGAGCGCCTGGCGCGTCGACGACTGCAGCTTCTCGACCTCACCGAGCTGGCGGTTCAGCTTCATCTCCAGCTGCCGCTGGTTGCCGATCACCGAGGCGGCCTGCTGCGACAGCTGCTGGTGGTTGCGCTGCGCCTCCTCGATGGCCTGCTGGATCTGTACCTTCGGATCGGCGTTCTCGTCGACCTTCGCCGAAAACGCCGCCATCAGGTACTTCCATGCCTTCACGAAAGGGTTGGCCATCTTTCCGCCTGCCTTCTCCACGTCCCACGGGCTTGCTGGTCCGGTGTTGTCACCGCTGGCCGTCGACCTGGCAAACGTGCAACCCCCGGTGTCGGTTCCATCGTGTCAGGTCGAGCGCGGTCGTTCCACAAGACCCCGAAGGATTTCAGGGTTTTCACCGGCCTCCGCCTAACGCCCGGATGATCTCGGCAGGTGATCGAACTCAGGCGACGAGTACGGCCTTCGCCTCGGGCCGATGAATCGTCGTGCGCAGCACCGGCGACAGTTCCAGATCGGTCAGCTCGTTACCGACCGGCCCCGCCACGAGCGAATCGGCTTCGAAACCGTCCCGGCCGCCTGCGGCGCTCGCGTGTGCCTCGCCGACATCGACCCCGCGATCGGCCGCCGCGTCGGCGCCGTCACCGGTGGGCTCGACGGGGCCGTCCACGGCTCCGACGGCGTCCACGCTGTTCAGCGCGGAGACGTCACCGGCCACGCTGACCAGCAGGTCCGACAGTGGAAGGTCCAGGGCCTCACAGATCGAGGCCAGCAGCTCGCTGGAGGCCTCCTTCTGCCCGCGTTCGACTTCGGACAGGTATCCCAGACTCACCCTCGCAACGCGCGAGATGTCCCGCAGCGTCCGATGCCTCGTGGTCCGGGCATGGCGGAGCCGGTCACCGATCGCCTCACGTAGCAGCACGGTCATCACGCGCCTCCCTTCAACCACCGCCCACGGTACCGACCGGGACCGACACCGCACAGTCATTCGCGCGGCCCGTCCGCCATCGGCGAACAGGGCACGGCCCCTCGGCCCGGCGTCACCGCGGTGTGCACAGCGATCGCCGGCAGTACTCACCCGGCAGGTCCGGGCGGGCTCTACCCGGCTGTAACGCCACAGTCAGCCGAGTTGTTCCACGAGCAGCGCAAGTGCTCCGCAGGCGGCCCCGGTACGCACCGCGTCCCGGTCGCCGGACAGCTCGAGGGTCCGGGCGTGTCGGCCGTCCGGACCGCACACGGCGACGTGCACCGTTCCCGGCGCCACGCCGTCCTGCGCCGCCGGTCCGGCGACACCCGTGAGCCCGATCCCCCAGTCGGCACGGCACCGCCTGCGGACCCCGTCCGCCAGTTGGGCCGCCACCTCGGGATGCACGGCGCCCTCGGCCTCCAGCAGCGATGCCGGCACGCCGGCCAGTTCGTGCTTGAGGTCCGTCGCGTACACGACCAGGCCGCCCCGCAGCACCGCACTCGCGCCCGGAACCTCGGCCAGGGTCGCGCACACCAGCCCCGCGGTCAGCGACTCCGCCGCGGCCACCGTCTGCCCGGCCGCGGCCAGCAGGTCGACGACCCGCCGTGGCACCCCGGGCTCCCCGGTCACGACGTCACCGGTCCCCGTCACACCGCCCGGCCCGTCACGCCGCCGCGCCGCCGGCCGGGCCCGCGCGCAGCCGCACCGCCCTGACGACGTAGTCCAGGCCGGTCGCGACCGTCAGCACGAGCGCCGCGACCAGCACCGTCCAGCTCACGACGTCCAGCGCCGCAGGCAGCGGCAGCAGGAACAACCCGATCGCGACGACCTGGGCGAGCGTCTTGGCCTTGCCGCCGCGGCTCGCCGGGAGCACACCGTGCCGGAGCACCCAGAACCGCAACAGCGTGATCCCCAGCTCCCGGACGGCGATCACGATCGTCACCCACCACGGAAGCTCACCGAGCACGCTCAGCCCGACCAGCGCGGCGCCGATCAGCGCCTTGTCGGCGATCGGGTCGGCGATCTTGCCGAAGTCGGTGATCAGGTCGTACTTGCGGGCCACCCATCCGTCGACGTTGTCGGTCAGCGCCGCGAGCGCGAACAGCGCGGCCGCGACGTACCGCCACACGCCGGCACCGCCGGTGGCCTCGTCCTCGCCGGTACCGCTGGCGAACAGGGCGATCACGAACAGCGGCACCAGCACCAGCCGCGAGATCGTCAGCAGGTTGGCGACGTTCAGCGTCGGCACGGGCACCGCACCCGCGGCCCCGTGCCCGCCGGCAGCGCCGGAACCTCCCGCGGCCCCGGAGGGACCCTCATCGCCGGCCCCGCCGGTCACCGCGCGGCATCCTCACCGGCGGCGGGCGCCACCGGACGCACGATCAGGTCGACGCCCGCGGTGTCGACGACCTCGCAGCGGATCAGTTCACCCCGCTCGACGTTCCCCGCCCCGAGCACGACGCAGTCGCCGTCGACCTCGGGAGCCTGGTGGGCGGCGCGCCCGGTCACCTCGGCCTCGTCGCCGCCCTCGGTGCCCGCATCACCACCGGCCTGCTCGACGAGCACGTCGACGACCGTGCCGATGCGTTCCTCCGCCCGCTGCGCCGTCAGCTCCTCGACCAGCGCGGAGACCCGGGCGACGCGTTCGGCGATCACGTCCGGATCGACCTTGCCCTCGTACCCTTCGGCCTCGGTGCCGTCCTCGTCGGAGTAGCCGAACACGCCGACGGCGTCGAGCCGCGCTCCCGTCAGGAAGCGCTCCAGCTCGGCCACGTCGTCGTCGGTCTCGCCGGGGAATCCCACGATCACGTTGGTACGGATGCCCGCCTCGGGTGCGTACTCGCGGATCTGGTCCACCAGCGCCAGGAACGCGTCGGTCGACCCGAAGCGGCGCATCCGCCGCAGCACCGTTTCGCTGGAATGCTGGAACGACAGGTCGAAGTAGTCGGCCACCCCCGGGGTCGTGGCGATCGCCCTGACCAGGTCGGGCCGTGTCTCGGCGGGCTGCAGGTACGACACGCGCACCCGCTCGACGCCGTCGACGCCTGCCAGCCGCGGCAGCAGCGCCTCCAGCGCCCGGGTGCCGCCCAGCTCACGCCCGAGGTCCTTGCCGTAGGACGTCGAGTTCTCGCTGACCAGGAACAGCTCCCGCGCGCCCTGCGTGGCCAGCCACTCCGCCTCGGCCACGATCTCGTCGGGGTGGCGGGAGACGAAGGAGCCCCGGAACGACGGGATCGCGCAGAACGAGCAGCGGCGGTCGCACCCGGAGGCGATCTTCAGCGACGCGACGGGCGCGTCGTCCAGGCGCGAGCGCAGTACGCGCGGTCCCCACCCGGCGTGGCCCGGCACGGCGACGCCGGTGGCCGCGTCCTGCCGCTCGACGGGGCTGATCGGCAGCAGTGTCCTGCGGTCGGCCGGCGTGTGCGAGGCGACCTGCCTGCCCGCGGCGACGTCGTCGAGCCGCTCGGCCAGGTCCGCGTAGTGATCGAAGCCGAGCACGGCGTCGGCCTCCGGCAGGCTCCCGGCGAGCTGCTCGCCGTAGCGCTCGGCCATACAGCCGACGGCGACGACCTTCGCGCCCGTGTCGGACGCGGCCAGCAGCGTGTCCACCGAGTCCTTCTTCGCCGACTCGACGAACCCGCACGTGTTGACCACCACGACGTCGCTGCCCGCGGGATCGCTCTCGAGTTCCCACCCTCCGGCGGCGAGCCGCCCCGCGAGTTCCTCGGAGTCGACCTCGTTACGGGAACAGCCCAGGGTCAGCAGGGACACCCTGCGGCCGGGCGAGGCAGCTGCGGAAGACATCCCGACAAGAGTAACGACCAGGCCATCGACATGTCCGCGCAACCCGGCCGCTAGCGTTTGAGTGGTGGAGTCACCGACCGTTCGCCGCGCCCGTATCGCCGACGTCCGCACCGTCAAGCGTCTCGTCGACGCCGATGCCGGCAAGGTGCTCCTCGAGAAGGACCTGATCACGCTCTACGAGGCCGTGCAGGAGTTCTGGGTCGCCGAGCTCGGCGGCGAGGTCGTCGGCTGCGGAGCGCTGCACGTGCTGTGGGAGGACCTGGCCGAGATCCGCACCGTGGCCGTCGACCGCTCGGCCCGCGGCCACGGCGTCGGGCACGCCCTGGTGTCGGCGTTGATCGACCTCGCGCGCAGGCTCGGCCTGCCCCGGCTGTTCGTGCTGACGTTCGAGACCGACTTCTTCGGCAGGCACGGCTTCCGCGCCATCGACGGCGCGCCCGTCCCCCAGGAGGTCTACGACGAGATGCGGCGTTCCCCCGACACGGGCGTCGCGGAATTCCTCGACCTGCCGTTCGTCAAACCCAACACCCTCGGCAACACCCGCATGCTGCTGGAGCTCTGACACCCGGAGCTCTGACACCCGGCGCCCTGACACCCGGGCCCGCCGCAACCGCCGGACAACGGGCCGTGGCCCGACGTTCACCGTCCGTCCCACCATCGGCGGTAGTGGTACAGACCACCGCTGCCGACACTGTTCCTCACTGTCAGCCACGACCGTGAGGAACTCCGGCATGACCTCCGCACTCCTGAAACGAGCCCTGCGCGGCGCCGTCGCCACGTCCGCCGTCGCCGCGGCCGTCGTCGTCGGTGCGCCCGCCGCCCAGGCGGTGGACGCCCCCGCGATCACCGACCAGTATCTGTTCGACACCTCGCTCGCGCAGTTCGGTGCGATCCGCGACCAGCAGCCCTACCCCGACCAGCTCGACTGGTCGTCCGACGCCTGCTCGTGGTCACCCGACGAGCCCCTCGGCTACGACTTCACCCCGGCCTGCCACCGGCACGACTTCGGGTACCGCAACTACAAGCGGCAGGGCCGCTTCACCGAGGACGCCCGGCTGAGCATCGACAACAACTTCTACAGCGACATGAAGCAGCAGTGCAGCGGCTCGTACGCCTGCAACGCGGCAGCCTGGACCTACTACCAGGCGGTCCGCCAGTTCGGCGCCAGCTGACCCGGCACGTCACTGGGGAGACATCACTCGTCGGCGGCCGTCTCCTCGTCGGCCGACGGCGGGTCCTCACCGCGGATGAACGCCAGCGTCGCGGGGAGATCGTCCGGCTTGACCAGCACGTCGCGGGCCTTCGACCCCTCCGACGGCCCGACGACGGACCTGCTTTCGAGCAGATCCATCAACCGTCCGGCCTTGGCGAATCCGACGCGGAGCTTGCGCTGCAGCATCGACGTCGAGCCGAACTGCGAGGTCACGACGAGTTCGGTCGCCTGAAGCAGCACGTCGAGATCGTCGCCGATGTCCTCGTCGATCTGCTTCTTCTCGTCGGTCTTGCCCTGCGTGACGCCCTCGGTGTACTCCGGGTCGGCCTGCTGCTTGGTGTAGTCGACGACCGACTGGATCTCGTCGTCACCGATGAACGAGCCCTGGATGCGGATCGTCTTGCCCGCGCCCATCGGCAGGTACAGACCGTCGCCCATACCGATCAACTTCTCGGCGCCGGGCTGATCCAGGATGACGCGCGAGTCGGTCAGCGACGACGTGGCGAACGCCAGCCGCGAGGGCACGTTCGTCTTGATCAGGCCGGTCACGACGTCGACCGACGGGCGCTGGGTCGCCAGGATCAGGTGGATGCCCGCGGCGCGCGCCTTCTGCGTGATGCGCACGATCGCGTCCTCGACGTCGCGGGGCGCGGTCATCATCAGGTCGGCGAGTTCGTCGACGATCGCGAGGATGTACGGGTAGGGCCGGTACTCGCGCTCGCTGCCGGGCGGTGCGGTGATCTCGCCGGCACGCACCTTCGTGTTGAAGTCGTCGATGTGGCGCACCCGGTTGGCCTGCATGTCCTGATAGCGCTGCTCCATCTCCTCCACGAGCCAGGCCAGCGCGGCGGCCGCCTTCTTCGGCTGGGTGATGATGGGCGTGATCAGGTGCGGGATGCCCTCGTACGGCGTCAGCTCGACCATCTTGGGGTCGATGAGGATCATGCGGCACTCGTCGGGCGTCGAGCGCGCGAGCAGGGACACGAGCATCGAGTTGACGAAGCTCGACTTACCGGAACCGGTGGAACCGGCGACGAGCAGGTGCGGCATCTTCGTGAGGTTCGCCGTCACGAATTCGCCCTCGATGTCCTTGCCCAGGCCGATCACCATCGGATGCGTGTCCTTGGCCGCCTTCGGCGAGCGCAGCACATCGCCGAGCCGCACCATCTCGCGGTCGGAGTTGGGCACCTCGATACCGACGGCCGACTTGCCGGGGATCGGCGCGAGCAGCCGGACGTTGTCGGTGGCCGCGGCGTAGGCGATGTTCTTCGTCAGCGCGGTGATCTTCTCGACCTTCACGCCCGGGCCGAGCTCCACCTCGTAGCGCGTCACCGTGGGACCGCGGACGAATCCGGTGACCTGGGCATCGATGTTGAACTGCTCCAGTACCCCGGTGATCGCCTCGATCATGGCGTCGTTGACCTTGCTGCGGGCCTTCGGCGGATCGCCGAGCGTCAGCAGGTCGGGCGGCGGCAGCTGGTAATCGCCGTCGACCGTGCGCGTGATCGCCAGCGCGGGCTCGGCCGGCGGTGCGTCGGCCTTGGCCTCGGCCTTCTCCGCGGCCGGTGCGGTGGCCTTCTCCGCGGCCTTGTCGACGGCGTTGTCGGCGGCCTTCGCCGCCTTCGACCGGGCGCCGCCGGTCGCGGCCGCGTGTTCCGTCGCCCCCGTTGCGGCGGGCGCGTCGGTCCCGGCGTCACCGTCGAGCATCTCGTCCAGCGTCGACGCCGAGCCGGACGAGGACTGCCGCCGCCGTGACGGTTTGCGCAGTCGCACCGCCGACGGATCGCCCTCGGTCGTCGGATCCGCGCCGCGGCCGCCACGCGCCGAGCCGTCCTCGGCCTCGAACGCCTCGTCGTCGTCCGGTTCCGCGCCCCATTCGCTCAGTCGCTGCGGAATCTCCCGCACGGGGGTCCCCGTGAACACGAGGACGCCGAACACCAGGGCCAGCACCAGCAGCGGAGCGGCCACCCACACGGTGACCCCGCGGGCGAGCAGGTCACCCGAGAACCAGCCGAGCCCGCCGCCCGCGTACATCAGCCCCTCGTGGCCCTGCGGGCGCGCGTTGATCAGGTGCAGCAGTCCGAGCACCGCCAGGCCCATCAACAGCACGCCGATGACCCGGCGCGGGCGCGTCTGCGGGTTCGGCTCCGAGCGCATCAGGGCCACGGCCAGCACCAGCAGCACGAGCGGGATCGCGACCGAACCGGCGCCGAAGACCGTGCGCATCCCGATCGTGACGAGCTCGCCGATCGGTCCTGCGCTCTCCCACAGCACGCCCACGGCCGTGACGAGCGCCAGCGCGATCAAACCGAGTGCCAGGCCGTCCCTGCGGTGTTCCGGTTCGAGGTCGCGGGTCCGGCCGACCGTGCGGGCCAGCCCGCCGACACCCTTGGCCGCGAGGTTCCAGCCCCCGCGCACGGCCGAGCCCGTGGCGGCGCCCGAACGACCTTTCGCGCCCGATTTCGCCCCGGCTTTCGCACCGGCCGCCGTACCGCCCGCGGCGGGTTTCCTGGCCGGGGTCCGCGAGGACGACGCAGCCCGGGTACGCGACGACGAGGCGGTTTTCGCAGTTTTCGCGGTTTTCGCCCCGCCGCCGGCGGCGGACTTGCGGGCCCCGGAACCACTGCCGGAGCCCCGCGCTCCCGAGCCGCGAGACCCACCGGACTTGCCGCCCGCGGCGCCCGACTTACCCGACGCGCCGCCCCGGCCCTTCGTCACCGACCCACTCGCCATGTCCCCACGGTAACCGGATCACCACCCGCGTCCCAGCCGCCACACGCGGCCCGCGCGTCACGAACGACGAGGTCACACGACGGCCTGCGCCTGCTCGTCCCGCCGGACCGACCGGGCCGCCGCACTCATCCGTGCGCGTGACATCCTTCTGGACATGCTGAGCGGTACGACCGGCAGTCACACCGACGATCACTCTCCGTCACGCGGTGGCGGGACGCCGGCCATCTGGCGCGCGATGCTCGCCGCGGACCACAACCTCGTCCGCGTCGCAGGGCGGTTACGGATCACCGGGTCCGTCCCCCGGCGACTGCGCGGCAGGCCGCTGCTCATCGCGGCGAACCACATCGGCAATTTCGACCCGTTCGTGCTGATGGCCGCGTGCCGGTCGCTCGGGCTCGCCCCGCGGTTCATGCTCGCCGGTGGGCTCCTCGACGCTCCGGTGCTGGGCACCGCGCTCAAGGCCAGCGGCCACCTACGGGTCGACCGCGGCTCCGCCTCCGCCGTGCAGCAGTTCACCGATGCCGTCGCGGAGCTGACCGCCACCCGTTCGCCGATCATCGTCTACCCCGAGGGGCGGATCAGCCACGACCGCGGGCTGTGGCCCGAACGCGGCAAGACGGGCCTGGCCCGGCTCGCGCTGGGCTCGGGCGTGCCGGTCGTGCCGATCAGCCAGTGGGGCGCACACGAGGCCGTCTACTGGGGCACCGAGACGGTCACCGGGTTCGGTGACGTGGTTCCCCTGGCGCGGTCCGGGTTCACCGCGCCCCTGCGCAGGCCGACGTTCCGGGTGCATTTCGGCGAACCGGTCGACCTCGGCGAGTTCGACGCGGCCACGCCGGGCCACGCGGTGAAGGCCCACGCCAAGATCATGCAGACCATCACCGACGGGATCGTCCCGCTGCGCCGCGACGAACCCGACGTCCCGCGGTTCCACGACCCGACCCGGCCGACGGACACGGTCAGTCCGTGGCGCCCCTGACCTCACCGGACGGCGGCGCCGGGCCCCGTACCGGTTCGCGCGTCGGCATCGCCGCCCCGGTGCGCACGGGGTCGAGCACGAACAGCGTGGTGTAGCGCTTGACGTTCGGGTCCTGCTGGAACAGGCGTTTCGCCACCTCGTTCTCGTGGCGCATCCCCACGCAGGCGAGCACCACGACGTAGTCGTAATCGCCGGAGACCTCGTAGGCCTGCTGCACCTCCGGCGCCTCCAGCAGCCGCGCCCGGTAGCGGCGGCCCTCCTCGGGAGTGTCGTCCTCGATCGTCACGAGGCAGACGGACAGGATCACCTCGGGCACGTGCCGCGGATCGAGCACCGCGACGTTGTGACTCAGCAGTCCCGCCGCGCGATAGCGCTGGACCCGCCGCAACACCGCACTCGGCGAGAGCCCCACCTCGTCGCCCAGGTCCCGCAGCGTGCGGGAGGCGTCCCGCTGCAGCAGCGCGAGCAGGTCGTGGTCGACGTCGTCCAGCATCAGATCACTCACGCAAACATGTTGCGCGGGGGCGGGACAATTTTCAATCGGCCGCACCCCGATCCCGATTACGGTCCTGAGGTATCCCCGATCCGTTCGACCTCGACGAGGACCTCTGCGCATGACCACGACCGGGCCCGCACAGCAGGCCGGCGGCGACGCCGCCCCCGCACCGCCCACCACCTCGCCGTCCATCACGCTGCGCCCGCACACCGGCCGCGGAGTGCTGTTGCTGCTCGTGGCCTCGCTGTGTTTCGGCAGTTCCGGCGTGATCGGCAAACCGGCGATGACCGCAGGCCTCGGCCCCGAACAGGTCGCGGCCGCGCGGATCGGCATCGCGGCGCTGGTAATGCTCACGTGCATCGCGCTACTGCGCCCGTCGCTGCTCCGCGTCCGGCGCGGGCAGTGGCGGTTGCTGGTCGCCTACGGCCTGCTCGGCGTCGCCGGTGTACAGCTGCTGTACTTCGTGGCCGCGTCCCGGATCCCGGTCGGCGTGGCGATCCTGCTGGAGTTCACCTCGCCGGTGCTCGTGGCGCTGTGGGTGCGGTTCGTGCGGCGAGTCCGACTGCCGTGGCCGATGTGGCTCGGCATCGCCCTCGCACTGACCGGGCTGGCCATGGTGGCGCAGATCGGCACCGGCCTCACCCTCGACGCGATCGGACTACTGGCCGGTGCCGGGGCCGCCCTGTGCTCGGCGGCGTACTTCCTGCTCGGCGAACGCGGTGTCGCCGACCAACACCCGCTCGGGATGGTCACGTGGGGGATGACGGTCGGCGCCGTCGCGGTGTGCGTCGTCGCGCCGCCGTGGACGTGGCCCGGTGACGTCGTGACCGCATCGGCCCAGCTCGGGCCGTGGCAGCCGCCGGTGTGGGTGCTGCTGATCGCCGTGGCCCTGCTCTCGACCGTGCTGGCCTACAGCGCGGGCACGGCGTCCCTGCGGCACCTGCCCGCGGCCGCGGCGAGCGTACTCGCGCTCATGGAACCGCTGATCGCGACCGGGTTGGCCTGGCTGCTGCTCGGTGAGGCGCTGACGTGGTTGCAGGTGCTCGGCGCGGCGATCCTGCTCGGCGGCGCCGCGCTGGTGCAGCTGACCTCACCGAAGAAGCAACCCGTGGGTGAACCCCTCCCGGTGGCCGACTGACCCGCTGTCGGACCGGTCCCGCGACCGGCCCTGCTAGTCGCCGCGGCCGGTCAGCGCTCGCCAGTACTGCCTGCCCTCCTCGTCGCGCACGACGACACCGTGTTCGGCGAGTTCGCGCCGCAACGCCGCGGCGTCGCCGGTGTCCTTGCTCGCCAGCGCCTCCCGCCGGGTGCGCAGCAGGGCCTGAACGTGATCGTCGAGCTCGGCCGTACCGTCCAGCCACCGGCGGTAGGTGCCCTCGTGCGGATCGCCCTCCGACCACGGATACGTATGTGCGGCGAACGCGTCGCGCAGTCGCCGTGCGTCGTGATCGGTCACCACCCGCACCACCTCGGCGGTGTCGACGTCGAGGATGACCAGTTCCTTGCCGTCGAGGAACGCGACCCCGAACCGGTCCCGCGCGACCTCCGTTGTGGCGCCGGAGGCGGCCACCCGCACGGCCGCGTCGTCGACCTCGACCGTGATCACCTCGTCGTAGGCCGACGCGGCGAGCAGGACCCCGCCGCCCGCACCCAGCACGGCGAGCACGATCGTCAGGACCGGCCCGCTGAGTCCGGCCACCGCCTCGATCTTCTCGGGCCCCGGCAGGAACGGCAGTGCCGATACCCAGTCGGGCAGGGCGGGCAGCCATCCCGGCACGTTGGACAGCAGCCAGCCACCCGCTGCACCGAGAAGAGGGAACAGTCCCCACAGCAGGAGGTGGTAGCCCGCCCCGTGGCGGACGGTGGTGACCGTGCGCTGCTCGTCGGCCGCGCCGGTCCCGGTCGCCGTGGCCCTCGCTGTGTTCTCGCGACGTCCTCGTGCCATCACGCCCCCTCGTGCGCTGTGTGTCCGAAGCCGGTGCGGCGTTCACGGCTCGTGCGGTGTCCACGGCCGCCGACGACGACGCCCCGGCACAGGACCAGGCCGACCCGCCGCAGGGCGCCGACCTCGGTGAGCGGATCACCGCGGACCGCCACGAGATCGGCGACCGCACCCGGGGACAGCACGCCTGCGTCCTCGAGGTCCAGGGCTGCAGCCGGTGCCGTCGTGGCTGTCCGCAGTGCCTCGCGCGCGGTGAGGCCGCACGCGGCGAGCAGCTCGATCTCACGGAGCAGGCCGCGTCCCGGGGCCACGCCGGGCATTCCCGTGTCGCTGCCCGCCAGCAGCGTTCCGCCCGCCTCGTGGACGTCCAGGACCCGCCTGCGGATCGTGCGCGCGGTGTCGTCGTCGAACAGGGGCTCGGTGACGGCCAGGGTCGGCGCGAGCGTGATGCCACGCGCGACCATCGTCTCCAGCACGCCGGAGGGCCACCCGTCCAGCGGTCCGCGGGGTTCCAGGTGCTGCAGGTGGTCGACGCCTGCCTCCAGCAGCTCGGCCAGGTCCGCCGGCGTGCCCCAGTGCGCGACGACGGGGACGCCGTGCCGGTGGGCCTCGTCGGCGACGGCCGTCAGCACCGCAGGCGCCATCGGTTCCAGCGCGCGCCGCGCAGGATCACCACGATCCTGGACGACCTTGACGACGTCCACGGGATCGTGGCGGTCGCTACCTCCGGCTACGGCGGCCACCTGTTCCCGTCCGTGTTCCGGGCTGGTGGGGACGCGCACCCAGTCGTCGCGGGACGTGGCACCGCGCGTGGCCACCGGGTGACCGCCCGGCGCGGTGAAGAGAGGTCCGGCGATACGCACGCGCGGACCGACGAGGCGCCCGTCGGCCGTGCGCCGACGGAATTCGTGGGCCCAGGCGTGGTCGTCGCCGAGGCTGCACACGGTGGTGACGCCGTGTGCGAGGAACGCGCGGCGCTTGCGTGGGTGGAAACGCAGGTGGCCCGCGACCGCACGGAGCCGGGCTCGTAGTCCCGTCCCGTCGGGCGCTCCGAGATGGACGTGGGTGTCGACCAGCCCGGGCAGGACGGTGTGTCCGGGCAGGGAGTACACGTGCGCGTCCCCGGGCACGTCAACGTCCCGGCCGACGTCGACGATCCGGCCGCCCCGGCTCACCACGACGGCGTCCGGCACCGCTGCCGGCCCGTCCCTGACCAGCACCGTGACGCCGGTCAGCGCGACCGTTTCCGGCTCCATGACGGTCCCCTCACTCGGCGTGCACCGCCGACTAGTTGACCATATAGGATTCTGTACGTGCAACCAGACAGCGGTACGGAGCAGGAGCTACCGGCGGGAGCTACGGCGGACGGGAGCGACACGGAGTCCGAGACGTTCGTCGAGGCGGCCCGTCGTGACCAGATCGTGCGCGCCGCCGTCGCCGTCATCGCCGACGTGGGATACGGCAAGGCGTCGTTCGTGCGGATCGCCGGGTATGCCGGGATCAGCCCCGGGCTGATCACCTACCACTTCAGGACGAAGGAACGGCTGATCCGCCGGGTCCTACGGGACATTGCGGCCCGGCAGGACCAGGCCATGGAAGGTGACGAGCCCGTCCAGGGCTACGAGGACGGCCTGCGGCGCATCGTCACGGGCCACGTCGAGCACTGCGCCGCTCGCCCCGAGGAGATGGCCGCCCGGCGCGAGATCATGGCGGCCACGCTCACGCCGGCCCTGCGGGCGGACATCGACGAGCACGAACGGGCCGGCCGCACCGAGCTCGTCGACTTCCTGCTCGCCGGACAGCAGCACGGCGAGTTCCGGCCGTTCGACCCGGATACCTTCGCCGACGCGATGTACGGCGCGCTGCGCGAGGTCCCGGGGGTGCTGCGAAGGCGGGTCGGCACCTCGGCGCGCGACTACGGCCGCGAACTCGCCGACCTGCTCTGCACCGCGGCCACGGGCCGCCCGCCCGGCGTGACCGGGTGACTCCCACCCCTGCGGGCGCCCCGGCCCCGGGCACCCGCAGGGGCAGGGTCCCGGGCGCGGGGCGCGGGGCGCGGGCGGGGAGCGTCTACACCGGGATGACCGTCGGGACGATCATCGGACGGCGGCGGTAGGTCTCGGCGACCCAGCGGCCCACGGCACGGCGGACGACCTGGGCGATGCGATGGGTGTCGGTGATGCCCTCGGCCTCGGTCCGCGACAGCTCCATCTCGACCAGCGAGGCCGCCTCGTCCAGCGCCTTCGGATCGTCGGAGAAGCCGCGGCCCGACACCGTCGGCTCACTCACGGCGCGCCCGGTGGCGGAGTCGACGACGACCGTGATCGCGATGAAGCCGCCTTCGCCGAGAATCAGCCGGTCGGACAATGTCGATTCCCCGACGTCGCCCACCGACAGCCCGTCGACGTAGACCTCGCCGATCTCGACCCGGCCGGTGGCCTGCGCGCGACCGTCGATCAGGTCCACGACCACGCCGTTCTCGGCCAGTACCACGCTGTCCGGTGCCACCCCGGTGTGCACCGCGAGTTCCCCGTTGGCCCGCAGATGCCGCCATTCGCCGTGCACCGGCATGACGTTGCTCGGGCGGATCGCGTTGTACAGGAACAGCAGTTCCCCCGCCGAGGCGTGCCCCGAGACGTGCACCTTGGCGTTGCTCTGGTGGACCACGTCCGCGCCCAGCCGCACGAGCCCGTTGATGACCCCGAACACGGCGTTCTCGTTGCCGGGGATCATGGAGCTCGCCAGCACCACCGTGTCGCCGGAGCGAATGGAGATCTGCCGGTGCTCGCCCCGTGCCATGCGCGAGAGGGCCGACAGCGGTTCACCCTGCGACCCGGTCGAGACGAACAGGACGTGCGACTCCGGCAGGTTCACCGCCTCGTCGAGGTCGATCAGCAGCCCCTCGGGCACGTTCAGCAGTCCGAGCTCGGCGGCGATGTTCATGTTCCGCACCATCGAACGGCCCACCAGGGCGACGCGCCTGCCGTGCTTGACGGCCGCGTCGAGCACCTGCTGCACGCGGTGCACGTGGCTGGCGAAGCACGCGACGATCACCCGCCTGCGCACCTTCGCGATCACGTCGTCGAGCACGGGCCCGATCTCGCGCTCCGGCGTGACGAATCCGGGGACCTCGGCGTTGGTGGAATCCACACACAGCAGGTCCACCCCCTCGTCGCCGAGGCGGGAAAAGCCGGCCAGATCGGTGAGCCTGCCGTCGAGCGGCAACTGGTCGAGCTTGATGTCACCGGTGTGCAGCACGACCCCGGCCGGAGTGCGGATCGCCACGGCCAGGGCGTCCGGGATCGAGTGGTTCACGGCGAAGAATTCGAGGTCGAACGCCCCGACGTTGCGCCGCTCCCCCTCGGCGACCTCCACCAGCACCGGCTTCTGCTTGTGCTCGCGGCACTTCGCCGCGAGCAGTGCCAAGGTGAAGTTCGAGCCGTAGACCGGCAGGTCCGGCCGCAGCCGCAGCAGGAACGGCACCGCCCCGATGTGGTCCTCGTGCCCGTGGGTGAGCACGAGGCCGTCCACCTCGTCGAGCCGGTCCTCGATCGCGCGGAAGTCGGGCAGGATCAGGTCGACACCCGGATGCGGATCCTCGGGGAACAGCACCCCGCAGTCGACGATCAGCAGCCTGCCGCCGTACTCGAACACGGTCATGTTGCGGCCGACCTCGCTGATGCCGCCCAGGGCGACCGTGCGCAGCGCGCCGTCCGGCAGTGCGGGTGGTGCGGAAGTCGGCCCGGGGCCGACCGCGAGTTCACTCACTGATGCAGTGTCCCAACGCTGGTGTGGGTGGTGGGCGTGACGTAGGCCGCGGCCTCGTCCGCGCGGCGCGCACGAGAACCCGCCCAGTCCTCCGCTCGGTAGGCGTCGAGCGGCACGCCGGCCTGCGTCAGGTCCGCAGCGATCGCTTCCACCTGATCGTCGGTGGCCGGGACGATCGGCAGTCGCGGACCACCGACGTCGAAGCCACGCAGGCGCAAAGCGGTCTTCGAGAACACGACACCGCCGACGCGGGAAAACGCACGATACACCGCGAGCATGCCCCGGTGGTTGGTGCGGGCCGTGGACGTGTCGCCGTCCTCGTAGGCCTCGATCATCGCGCGGATCCGGCCCGCGACGACGTGGCCGATCACGCTGACCACACCGGCCGCACCGACCGACAGCCACGGCAGGTTCAGCGCGTCGTCGCCCGAGTAGTAGGCCAGGTGGGTGTTGGCGATGACCTCGCTGCCGGCCAGCAGGTCGCCCTTGGCGTCCTTGACGGCGACGATCCGCGGGTGCTCGGCGAGGCGGCGCAGCGTGTCCACCTCGATGGGCACGATCGAGCGCGGCGGGATGTCGTAGAGCATCACCGGCAGTTGCGTCGCGTCGGCCACGGCGGTGAAGTGCGCCTGCACCCCGGCCTGCGTCGGCCGCGAGTAGTACGGCGTCACGACGAGCAGGCCGTGGGCGCCCGCCTTCTCCGCCTGCTGGGCGAGTTCCACGCTGTGCCGCGTGTCGTAGGTGCCCGCTCCGGCGACGACGGCGGCACGGTCCCCCACCGCCTCGACGACGGCGCGCACCAGACGGGCCTTCTCCTCATCGGTCGTCGTGGGACTCTCACCGGTGGTCCCGTTGACGACGAGGCCGTCGTTACCCAGGTCCACGAGGTGTTCGGCGATCTCCTGCGCCCGCGTCACGTCCAGTTCGCCCCGGTCGTCGAGCGGCGTGATCATGGCGGTCAGCACGCGGCCGAACGGGCGGCCCGGCGCGGCGGTGGGCGCGGTAGGCAAAGCGGTCGACATGCCGCTGACGGTACCTGCCGAGAGGAGGGCCCACCGCGTCGACCATGCCCCGAGGCGGCCCTTCGTGCGGGGCACGCCACGCACCGGAGGATCACCGCTGCCGCCGCGCCGCCACCGGAAGTTCTTGCGCCGTCCCGGCGGACCGCGGCTCAGCTGATGTTGCGGGTCGCCGACCCTTCGAGCCTGCCGCCCTCGCCGGGAATCAGGAAGCACAGCACGTTGCGGACGGGCGAGGCGTACTCGTCGGCGGGCTCGCGATTCCACGCGGCTTCCGTCGGCACCAGTGCCAGGAACCGCAGGGCCGGGCGGGCCTCGTCGTCCACCCGGTTGGTGTGGAACGTCGCCGTGCACTTGGCCTCGGCGAACGCGCGCAGCCGGTCCTGGCCGGGGTAGGTCGCCGCGGCCGCATCGGAGTCGCGGGATTCCGGCGCCGCGGCGGCGACCTCGAACAGCTGCGCGTCGTGCGCCTCGTCCTCGCAGTCGACCCAGTTGCTCGACGCGAGCGCACGGCCCGCCGCGAGCGGAGTGTTCACGCAGTAGTCCGAACCGGTGTCGAGGGAATAGCTCTCGATGTCGCCGCCGCGGCCGTAGGTGAGCGTCTCGGCCATCGCGTCGTCGGTGGCCGGGCCCCAGAACGGTTTGCCCGCGAAGAAGCCGCCGACCAGCAGCGCCACCGCCGCGACCGCCCCGCCGGCGAGGAGCAGCCTGCGCCGGCCGCGGGGCACGGGCCGCGCGCCGGCGCCCTGCGCCGCGGCGAGCGTCGGCGGGCCGCCCTCGTGCACGGCCGTGGCCTGCGCGTCACCGCCGGGCGGTGTCTGCGGTCCCGGCTGCGCCACGCCGGGCTGTGCGGCCGCGGTCAGCAGGCCCCGGGCCTGGCCCGCGGGGACTCGCGCCTCGGGCGCCGCGGACAGCAGGCCCATGATCGCCGACGCCAGCGGGCCGTGTGCCCGGGCCAGCGACGGCATCTCGTGCATGATCGCGTGCAGCGTCGCCGCCGTGGTCGAACGCTGGAACGGCAGCGCCCCTTCCGCGGCGAAGTACAGGGTCGCACCCAGCGACCACAGGTCGGATGCGGCGAGTGCCTCCTGTCCCGCCACTCGCTCCGGAGCCATGAACGCGGGTGAGCCGACGAGCATGCCGCTCGTGGTGATCCGGGGATCGTCGACGGCCTGGGCGATGCCGAAATCGGTCAGCTTCACCCGGCCGTTCGGCGCGACCATGATGTTGCCGGGCTTGACGTCCCGGTGGACGATGCCCGCCCGGTGCGCGGCCTCGAGCGCCGACAACACCTGGTCACCGATGCGCGCCACCTCGTGCACCGGCAACGGGCCGCGCCGGTCGACGAGGTCCGACAGGGTCGGCGCCTCGACCAGCTCCATCACGATGAACGTCGCGTCGCCGTCGGCCACGACGTCGAACACCGTCACCACGGCCGGATCGTTGAGCCGCCCTCCGGTGCGGACCTCACGCAGAATGCGCTCGGAGAACACACCCGCGTCCTCGGCACCGTCCGGCAGGCGCAGTTCCTTCACCGCGACGTGCCTGCCGATCACGGTGTCCTCACCGCGCCAGACGAGACCCATGCCGCCGCGGCCCAGCTCCTCGAGCAGGGCGTACCGCCCCGCCACCGTACGCAGCGGGACGTGCGCCCGGGTACTGGAATCGGTCTGCTGATCGGGGTTCTCGGTCACAGGCCCTCACTTCGTCCTCACGGTGCGCGCCGCATCCTAGCGACGCATCACCCGGTCAGACGTCGGCGCGGTGCACCTCGTGCCCTCCGGATCGCAACGCATCGATCGCCCGGTCGAGATCGTCGGCCGCGACGAGCAGGTGATCCGTGTCGAAGGTCGAGACCGCGAACAGCGCGACCCCGGCCGCGGCCAGTTCGCTCGACAGCGCCGCGATGATTCCGGTGAGGCTGAACGCCAGCGGCCCCCGGACGGTCAGCAGCCGCCACCCCGGTTCCGCGCGGTCGGCGGCGGGAACGCGTGCCGACGGGCCGACCACCGACAACTCCTCGGCCGTACGGACGACCGACACCAGATCCCCGCCCGGCGGATCGAGCAGTCCGGCGGGCACCGGTGCGGAGGCCGCGAACCGGGCGACCGTGTACTCCCCCGGCCGGACGTCGATCGCGAGTCGGCGCACGGGTCCCCCTCAGCCTTCCGCGACGCGCGGACTGGTCGCGACCTCGGTGCCGTCCGGCAGTTCCGAAATCGTGAAGTCGGCGAACACGTTCGGCGCGGCCTTCTGCAGCTCGCGCAGGCACGCGACGGCGAGCTCGCGGATCTCGACGTCGGCGTGCTCGGTGGCCCGCATGCCGACGAAATGCCGCCACGCACGGTAGTTCCCGGTGACGACGATGCGGGTCTCGGTGGCGTTCGGCAGCACCGCACGGGCGGCCTGACGGGCCTGCTTGCGGCGCAGCGTGGCCTTGGGCGCGTCGGCGAACTTGTCCTCGAGGCCGGCCAGCAGGTCCGCGTAGGCGTCCACGCTCGCCTGCGCCGCGGCGACGAACTTCTCGTGCAGCTCGGGGTCCTCGGCGATGACGTCCGGCTCGACGAACGCGGCGTCCTTCTCCGGCACGTACCGCTGCGAGAGCTGCGAGTACGAGAAGTGCCGGTGGCGGATGAGTTCGTGGGTCAACGAACGGGAGATGCCCGTGATGTAGAAGGTCACCGAGCCGTGCTCGAGGACCGACAGGTGGCCGACCTCGATGATGTGGTCGAGGTAGCCGGCGTTCGTGGCGGTCTTCGGGTTGGGCTTCTGCCACGACTGGTAGCAGGCCCGGCCTGCGAACTCCGCGAGCGCCTGCCCACCGTCGGCGTCGGTGCTCCACGCCACGTCCTCCGGCGGAAAGAACTCCGTCTTCGCGATCACACGCACCTGCGGTGACACCGTTTCGGCCACGTCCGACTCCCTCTGTTCGCCCCGCACTGTCCCGTCAGGTTCCTGTCCTGCCGGATTCCTGTCCTGCCGCGTTCCCGTTCCTGCCGCGTCCCGGCCACGTTCGTGCCCTCGCGCCTGCACGTGTCGCCGAGCCCGGATCCACGGCGCCCGCGACTCCTCGGGCAGCGTACTTCCCGGCCCCGACGGCGGCGTCCGACCGGGCCGGGTACCAGCACCCCGGAGCACCCGGCGTCCACAGCGCCCTCTGTCCACCACGCCCTCTGCCCACCGCGTCCTCTGCCCACCGCGTCCTCTGCCCACAGCGCCCTCTGCCCTGATGACGCCGCGCGCAGCCACGATGACACCACCGACAGGGATTGCATGACGTCATAGATGACGTCACCATGGAGTCATGGACCTCACCCCGTACCTCGACCGCCTCCGCGAGGACCTCGCCACGAGCGCCTCGGCCGGCGACCAGGACATGAAGCGCACCGCCGCGGTGCTGTCGGCCGCACTCGAACCCGCGGCCCGGCTGACCCTGATGAACGCCCTCGCCGACATGGCGGCCGAGGTCACCGCTCAGCTGCAGGAACAGGTGGTGGAGGTGCGCCTCGACGGGCGCGACGTCCGGGTCGCCGTGACCGGGCCGGGCCCGCGCTCCGCCGCCGGCGCGCCGACATCCGGCGCGGACACCGACGCGGGGGACGACCCTGACATCACCGGTGGTGCCACGGGTGGCACCACCGGCGGCGGCGACCCGGGCGATGCCGGCACGTCCGGGCCCGGCGGCACCTTCGGCGACTTCTCCGGCGCCGGTGGTGACATCAGCCGCATCACGCTGCGCATCGTCGAGCAGATCAAGGCCCAGGCGGAACAGGCGGCCGCGGCCCAGGGGCAGTCGCTGAACGCGTTCGTCGCCCAGGCGGTACAGCAGGCGGTCCGCGGCGGGCGGCAGGGCCGCGGGAACCGGCCCGGCCGCGGGGCGGACCGGACAGCAAACCGGGAGAGTGAGCGCGGCGACTGCGGCCCCGGACCCCGGTCCGAGCACACGACGCGGTCGCACCTGCACGGCTGGGTGGAGGGGTGACCATGCCCGAGCAGCACCCCGACGCCGTACGCACCGACGCGTTCGACGCTTCCGGCCCGGTGGACATCGATGTCGACATCCCGTTCGGACGCGTGGCCGTGCATCTCGGCGAGACCTCCGGCTCGGTGGAGATCCGGCACGATCCCGGGGCGCAACTGCCGTGGACCGAGAGCGTCGCGGGCATTCTCAGCTGGGTCGGCGACCGGTTCGGCACCGGCGACAGTGCCGGATCGCCGGAGGAGGCGATCGGGCAGTGTCGGATAGAGCACGAGGCGCGCATCGACCACGACCCCGTGACCCTCGTCGTGCGCGGTCCGCAGGCACTGCCGTTGCACGGCGTCCCGCTCGCGGTGACCGTGCACGCGCCCGCCGGATCGGCGGTCCGGGTTCGCGCCGCGGCGGGTCCCGTGACGGTGACCGGCACGGCTCACCGGCTCGAGGTGACCACCGGAGCCGGTGAGGTGCGGGTGGGTGATGCCGACGGCCCGGCGACGATCCGCGCGGGCAGCGGTGACGTCACGGCGGGCGCACTCCGCGGCGGCGCGCAACTGCGCGCGAGCCGGGGTGCGGTCACGATCGCTGCGCTGCCCGCGACAGGGAGTGTGACGGGGGCCGGTGGTGCGGTCCGGCTCGGCGAGGTCGCCGGCGACGTCCTCGTCCGCACGAGCAGCGGTGACGTCACCGTCGCCGACGCCGTGGCCGGCTCACTCGAGGCGACCACCGGTTCGGGCACGATCCGCATCGGCATCCGCTCCGGCGTGGCCGCCGAGATCGACCTCTCCTCCGGCTCGGGACGCGCGACCAGCGAGCTGGACGTGGCCGACAGGACGCCGGACCGCGACGTCCCGCTCGCGGTCCGGGCACGCACGGGGTCGGGTGACGCCGTCGTCACCCGTGCCGTCGTCACCGCCGCGGGCTGAGCGCGCGGCGCAGGGCGGGCACCAGGTCGCCGCGCTCACCGACCTCGACGCCGTCGAGCTCGAGCCAGCCCGCCGTCTCGCGCAGCCGGACGGCCAGCTCCGCGGCCACGCGGCCCTGATCGACGCCCGGCTCGGCGAACGCACCCGGTACGCGCAGCACGGAAGCGCTCCGGTCGGCCTTCAGATCCACCCGGCCCACCAGCCGGCCGTCGCACAGGAACGGGAAGACGTAGTAGCCGTACTCGCGCCGGGCTGCGGGCACGTAGATCTCGATCCGGTAGCGGAACCCGAACAGCCGCTCGGTGCGGTTGCGCTCCCAGATCAGCGGGTCGAACGGGCACAACAGCGCGCTCCCGGTCACCGACCGTGGTGCCGTGGCCGCGGCATGGCGGTACGCCTGCTGCCGCCATCCCTCGACCCGGACCGGCTCGAGCGTGCCGGCCTCGACCGCCTCGGCCACGGCGGTGCGCGCTGTCGCGGGGCCGAGGCGGTAGTAGTCGCGCAGATCGGTGTCGGTCGCGACGCCGAGCGCGTCGGCCGACCGCTCGATGAGCTCCCGCGCCGCGTCCGCGGGATCGACGCGCCGCTGCCGGACGTCGGCGGGCACGACCCGTTCGGTCAGCTCGTAACACCGTTCGAAACCGCGGCGCGTACCCGTGGTGAGCTCGCCCGTGCCGAACAGCCACTCGCAGATCTTCTTCACCTCCGAGCGCTCCCACCACGAACCCGGGGTGCGGCGCTCGCCGCCGGTCAGCTCCTTCTCGATGGTTCCCGCACCCACCGGCCCGCGTTCCTTGACGACGGCGAGCACGTCATCGACCAGACCCGGTGACGCGTCGGCGTGCGGCTCGTAGCCGCGCCACCATCCCGGGCGTTTCGCCCCGGACATCAGCAACGGCCAGTCCTGCACGGGGATCAGGCTCGCCTCGTGGGCCCAGGCCTCCACGAGCAGACGCGGCTTCCGGGCCGTGTCGCGCCACGCGGCGTCGTCGACGAGCGCGGGGTCGTAGGGGCCGAGACGGGACAGCAGCGGGGCGTAGTGCGCGCGCATCGCCACGTTCACCGAGTCGAGCTGCAGGAGTTTCGTGCGCGACAGCACGCGCTGCAGCTGCCGGCGGGTCGGCGCGGACGACGGTCGCGGCTCGGCGAACCCCTGGGCGGCGAGGGCGGTGCGGCGCGCAACGGACAGGCTCATGGTCCTCACCCTCCGCATGGTGCCAGCCGCCCCCGACGATTCCGCCGTCACCGAGTCCCCGCGGCCGAGACCCACGACCGAACCCCTCCACCGGCCCCGGCCGCGCGGGGAGGATCCGCCGGGCCGCTGCCTCAGCCCGCCGCGGACGAGGGGCCACCGCGGTCGGCCGCCGAACCCCGGCCAGTAGGGTGCCGGTATGACGGACGCCACGGTTCGCATCGCCGGCCCCGACGACGCCGCCGACATCGCGGCCATCCAGGTACGGACGTGGCGCACCGCGTACGCGGACACGCTGGGCCAGGCCACCGTCGACGCGCTCGACGAGGCCACCCTCACCGACGAATGGACCCGCGCAGTCACCCACCCGGCGTCGACGGTCTACGTCGCCCGCGAAGGCGTGACGACCGTCGGCTTCTGCGCGGCCGGACCGGCGCCCGCCGACGACACCGCGGCCGCCGACGGGTCCCCGCCCGCCGATGCCGCCGAGGTGGCGCTCGTCGCCACGGTGCTCGTCGAACCGCGGTGGGGGCGGCGCGGGCACGGCGGCCGCCTGTTCGGCACCGCCGCCACCGACCTGCGGGCACTGGGCCACACCCGCGGCGTGACCTGGGTCTCGCAGTCCGATTCGGCGGCCCTGTCGTTCTTTCGCAGCATAGGCTGGAACCCGGACGGCACGGTCCGGACCCTCGACACGGGAGAACGCACGGTGCGCGAGCTCCGGCTCACCGGCGGACTGGACATCCGATTCGAACAGTGACCCCCGGTGACGGGCGACGTCACCGCCACGGCGATGCGCGGCCGGCCCGTGCGAGCGGGCCCGTTGGCCGCCCGACGTGCGGCGGCGATCGAGATCAACCGGCACATCGCGGCGGCGGTGTGTGGCACAGTCGATTCGTTCCCCGATCCTCCGCCGATCCGGTTCGGCCCGCCGATCCGCTGCGCCGTTCACACACCCGACACCCGATTTCTGTGACGCTGAGACCGCAGTGACGCTGAGGCCGCAGTGACGCTGAGGCCGCAGTGACGCTGAGGCCGCACTGACGTCGGTGGCGACACCGCCCGCACCGTCCCTGTCCCCGGCTCCCGACCACCGATCCCGACCGTTCGGAGACACCGTGCTGACCTGGCTGTGCGTCGCCTTCGGTGTCGCCCTCGGCTCCGCGTTGCTGCCGGTGGTCAGCCTCGAACTCTTCCTCGTCACGGTGATGACCAGCGAGAGCGAGACGATCCCGTGGGTACTCATGGGTGCTGTCGTCGCGGTCGGCCATGTCGTCGGCAAGCTGCCGTACTACCTCGCGGCGCGGGGTTCGATCCACCTGCCGCGGTTCCTGCACGCGCGGTTGCACCGGAACCGGCGCCAGCGCCCGCCGACCCCGCGCCGGGAGCGCTGGCGCAGGCGTACGAAACGGGTGCGCGGCTGGCTGGAGGCGCTGCGCGAGCGGTGTCACCGGCACCCGCACTGGATGGCGAGCACCTACGGTGTCAGCTCCGTCGTCGGTCTGCCGCCGTACATGGCCACCGTCGTGCTGGCCGGGTTCGTCAACATGCGCCCGTCGCTGTTCCTCGGAGCCGGCCTGGCGGGCCGGTTCGTGCGCTTCAGCCTCGTCGCCGCCGCCCCCGCGGTGTGCGCAGGCTGGTTCGGTATCACGCTGTAGCGACTGCGCCGGTGAGCCGTGCGCCGGTCGGCCGCACGCTCAGCCGTCGGTGCCGTCGGCGGCTCCGGTGTCGCGGGTGTCGGTGTCGCGGGTGTCGCGCGCTTCGAGTTCGACGGCCTTGTGCATCGTGGCGCGGGCGCGTTTGCGGTCCCCCGCGATGTCGTAGGCGTAGGCCAGTCGGTACCAGCGGCGCCAGTCGTCGGGTTCCTGTTCGAGTTCGGCGCGGCGCTCGTCGAACCAGGCGTCGGCGGCCTCCCGGTCCACCCGGCCCGACGGGCGGCGCGGCAGGTCGGAGACGTCCGGCAGGCCACCCTCGGCCTCGAGGGTGCGGGCCAGCCGCTGGATCCGGTTCCCGGAGCGCCACGTCGTCCACAGCATCCACGCGCCCAACAACGGCAGCACCAGCACGCCCGCCCCGAGGAGCACGGGCACCGGCTCCCCGGTTCTCAGCAGCGCCACCGCGCGGCCGCCCAGCAGCACGAGATACAACGCCACCGCGGCCGTGAGCACGATGGCGACATTGCGGGCCTTCACAGGTCGAGCACCTGCTCCAGGCCGACCGTCAAGCCGGGCCGCTTCGGCATTTCCCGGATGCCGAGCAGCACGCCGGGCATGAACGACGTGCGGTCCATCGAGTCGTGGCGGATGGTCAGCGTCTCCCCCGCGGCCCCGAACAGGATCTCCTCATGGGCGACGAGCCCGGGCAGGCGCACCGAGTGCACCCGCACGTCGCCCAGGTCCGCGCCGCGCGCTCCATCCACTTCGGACACCGTGGCGTCGCCGCCCGGTGCGATCCCGGCCTCGGCGCGCGCCTGCGAGATCGCCCGCGCGGTGTGCGCGGCCGTGCCCGACGGCGCGTCGGCCTTGCGGTTGTGGTGCAGTTCGATGACCTCGGCGGAGTCGTAGAACCGGGCGGCCTGCTGCGCGAACCGCATCGCCAGCACGGCCCCGAGCGCGAAGTTCGGCGCGATGAGCACACCCAGCTCCGGCCGGTCGGCGAGCCATGAGCGCAGCTGCGCCAGGCGTTCGTCGGTGAACCCGGTCGTGCCCACCACGGCGTGCATACCGTGGGACAGCGCGAACTCGAGGTTGCCCATGACCGCATCGGGCCGGGTGAAGTCGACCACGACATCGGCCTTCGCCTCGACCAGCGCGGCCGGGTCGCCTGCGGAACCGACGGTGGCGACCAGATCCAGGTCTCCAGCGCCCTCGACCGCACGCACGGTCTCCGCGCCCATCCGGCCCGTGTGGCCGAGCACGCCGACGCGAATCGGACTGCTGGTCATGCGATCACCTCGTGCAACTCGTCGGGAAGGTCCTCGTCGTGAGCGTACGGCCCGACGACCACACCGCTCGTCACGCCTCCCGGCCTGCCCAGCAATGTCCGCGCGAGCGCGGCGACGTCGTCGGCCGTGACGGCGTCGATCCGCGCCACGTTGTCGTCGACGCTCAGGTACCGGCCGTAGTTCAGCTCGTTCTTGCCGAGCCTGGTCATCCGCGAGGCCGTGTCCTCCATGCCCAGCACCAGCGCGCCGCGCAGTTGGCCTTTCGCGCGCGCCACTTCGGCGTCGGTGAGCCCGTGGGCGGCCACGTCGTCGAGCACGGCGCGCACGACACCGGTGACCTCGCCGAGCCGGTCGGGCTGGCACCCGGCGTACACCGACAGGTGACCGGTGTCGGCGTAGGTCGCCACCGACGAGTAGACCTGATATGCCAGTCCACGGCGCTCACGCACCTCCTGGAACAGCCGTGAGCTCATCCCGCCGCCCAGCGCCGCGTTGAGCACCCCGAGGGCATGCCGCCGCTCGTCGTGTCTGCCGAGCGTCGGCATACCGAGCATGAGATGCGCCTGCTCGGTGTCGTCGGTGCGCAGCTGCAGGCTCCGGGCCCTGCGGGGCCGCGCCCGGCCCCCGCGCGGGGGCACCGGAGCGGTGTCACCGTCGAATCTGCCGCCGAGAGCCTTCCGCACCAGTCGCAGCACCGCGCCGTGCGTGATGTTGCCGGCGACCGCCAGCACCATCCGCTGCGGCAGGTACCGCCTGCGATAGAACCCGCGCAGCGCCCCGGCCGACATGTCCTGAATGGACTCCTGGCTGCCGAGAACGGGCCTGCCGAGCGTATGTCCCCCGAGGACGGTCTCCACGAACGTCTCGTGGAGCAGGTCCTCCGGATCGTCGTCGCGCATGGCGATCTCTTCGAGCACGACACTGCGCTCGGTGTCGACGTCCGCATCCGTGCACCGGGCGTCGAACACGACGTCGGTCACCAGGTCGATGGCCACCGGCAGGTCCTCGTCGATGACCTGCGCGTAGTAGCAGGTGTGCTCCTTGGCGGTGAACGCGTTCAGTTCCCCGCCGACGGCGTCGACCTCCTCGGCGATCGTCGTCGCGTCCCGGCGGCCGGTGCCTTTGAACAGCAGGTGTTCGAGGTAATGCGCCGCGCCGGCGACCGCGGGGCGTTCGTCGCGGGAACCGACGCCGACCCACAGACCGACCGTCGCCGACCGCACGCCCGGAACCTGCTCGGTGATCACCCGCAGCCCGCCGGGCAGGACGGTGCGCTTCACCTGCCCACCGGAAGCCGACTCCAGGGTGCGGGTGCTGCCGACGGGCTGCTCGTGCCCGGGATTCTGCCGTGCCATCAACCTGCTTTTCGCCCGAGGTCACACAGCGACCCGCCGCGGCAGAGGATGCCGTCGACGGGTCGCTGTCGTGTCTGTTCGTCCGAGTGGCGGATCCGGAGCCGTCAGGCCTCGGTCTGCTCGGCCTCCTCCGGCGCGGCGCCGTCGTGGTCGCTGCCACTGTTGCTCTCGCCGTCCTCGTCGACCACGACCAGGCTGATCTTGCCGCGCTGGTCGATGTCGGCGATCTCGACGCGGAGCTTGTCACCGACGTTGACGACGTCCTCGACCTTGCCGATGCGCTTGCCGTTGCCCAGCTTCGAGATGTGGACGAGGCCGTCCTTGCCGGGCAGCAGCGAGACGAACGCGCCGAACGCGGCCGTCTTGACGACCGTGCCGAGGAACCGCTCGCCCACCTTCGGCAGCTGCGGGTTGGCGATGGCGTTGATCTTGTCGATCGCCGCCTCGGCGGACGGGCCGTCCGCGGCACCGACGTAGATCGTGCCGTCGTCCTCGATCGAGACGTCGGCGCCGGTCTCCTCGGTGATCGTGTTGATCATCTTGCCCTTCGGCCCGATGACCTCACCGATCTTGTCGACCGGGACCTTCACGGTCGTCACGCGCGGGGCGTACGGGCTCATCTCGTCCGGCTCGTCGATCGCCTCGGACATCACGTCCATGATCGTCAGCCGGGCGTCGCGGGCCTGGTTCAGCGCGGCGGCCAGCACGTCCGACGGGATGCCGTCGAGCTTGGTGTCCAGCTGCAGCGCCGTGATGACGTCCTTGGTACCGGCGACCTTGAAGTCCATGTCGCCGAACGCGTCCTCGGCTCCGAGGATGTCGGTCAGGGCGACGTACCGCGTCTCCCCGTCGACCGCGTCGGACACGAGGCCCATCGCGATGCCCGCCACGGGCGCCTTGAGCGGCACACCGGCGTTGTACAGGCTCATCGTCGACGCACAGACCGAGCCCATCGACGTCGAGCCGTTCGAGCCCAGCGCCTCCGAGACCTGGCGGATGGCGTACGGGAACTCGTCCCGCTTCGGCAGCACCGGCACGAGCGCACGCTCGGCGAGCATGCCGTGGCCGATCTCGCGCCGCTTCGGCGTGCCGACACGGCCCGTCTCGCCGGTGGAGAACGGCGGGAAGTTGTAGTGGTGCAGGTAGCGCTTGGACGTCTCGGGCGAGAGCGTGTCCAGCGTCTGCTCCATCCGCAGCATGTTCAGCGTGGTGACGCCCAGGATCTGCGTCTCGCCGCGCTCGAACAGTGCCGAACCGTGTGCCCGCGGGATGGCCGCGACCTCGGCGGCCAGCTGCCGGATGTCGGTCAGGCCCCGGCCGTCGATACGCACCTTGTCGCGCAGGATGCGCTGGCGCACGAGGTGCTTGGTCAGCGACTTGAACGCCGCGCCGATCTCCTTGTCGCGGCCCTCGAAGGCCTCGCCCTCACCGAGGCCGATCTTCTCCAGCACCGCGGCCTTGACCTCGTCGGTGGCGTCGTCGCGGTCCTGCTTGCCCCCGATCGCCAGCGCCTTGGTGAGGTCGTCGGTCGCGATCGCGGCGACGGCCTCGTAGGCGTCCTGCTGGTAGGCGGGGAACAGCGGGTACTCGCCGGTCGGCTTCGCCGAGACCTCGGCCAGCCGCTGCTGCGCCTCGCACAGTGCGCGGATGAACGGCTTCGCGGCGTCCAGGCCCTGCGCGACCGTCGTCTCGGTCGGCGCGGTGGAGCCCTCGGCCATCAGGTCGAGCGTGCTCTCGGTGCCCTCGGCCTCGACCATCATGATCGCGACGTCACCGGCACCGTCACCGACGACCCGGCCCGCGACGACCATGTTGAAGGTCGCCTTCTCCAGCTGCGACCAGGTCGGGAACGCGACCCACTGGTCCTCGATCAACGCCACGCGCACGCCGCCGATCGGACCCGAGAACGGCAGTCCGCCGATCTGCGTGGAGGCCGATGCGGCGTTGATCGCCAGCACGTCGTACGGGTCCTCGGGGCTGAGACTCTGCACCGTGATGACGACCTGGATCTCGTTGCGCAGGCCGTCGGCGAACGACGGGCGCAGCGGCCGGTCGATCAGCCGGCAGGTCAGCACCGCGTCGGTCGACGGACGACCCTCGCGGCGGAAGAACGCGCCGGGGATGCGTCCCGCGGCGTACATGCGCTCCTCGACGTCCACCGTCAGCGGGAAGAAGTCGAGCTGCTCCTTGGGCTGTTTCGAGGCCGTGGTGGCCGACAGCAGCATGGTCTCGTCGTCCAGGTACGCCACGACGCTGCCGGCGGCCTGCTTGGCCAGCCTGCCCGTCTCGAAGCGCACCGTGCGCGTGCCGAACCGGCCGTTGTCCAGTACGGCTTCGGTTTCGTGCACGGTGTCTGTGTCTGTCATGAAAGTGATAACTCCTCGTACTGCCGCATGCGACACGCACTTCCCCGCCCTTCGGGGCACGTCCGGGGTACGAGGCCGGCCATCGATCGAAGCCCACGGGAAACTCCCGGGGGCCACTACCGAGGACCGGCTGCGGCGTCCCCGCACGCGGCGCGCATCGCCTGCGAACCCTCTCTGTGATGTGTCTCCGGACCGGCTGATGTGTCTCCGGACCGGCTGATGTGTCTCCGGACCGGCTGATGTGTCTCCGGACCGCTGATTTGTCTCCGGACCGCGCAGGCACGGACTCCGCCGGCTCACGCGTCCGAGGGGAGCCTATTCCGGCTCCGATGGAGCGAAGGGGAGCGACCCGCCGGGCCACTCCCCTTCGTCACGATGTCACCGGCGGAGGCCGAGTCGCTGGATCAGCGAACGGTACCGCGCGATGTCGACCCTCATCACGTAGTTGAGCAGCCGACGGCGACGGCCGACCAGCAGCAGCAGACCACGACGCGAGTGGTGGTCGTGCTTGTGGGTCTTGAGGTGCTCGGTGAGCCCGGTGATCCGCTTGGTCAGCAGGGCAACCTGAGCCTCGGGCGAACCGGTGTCCGACTCGTGCAAGCCGTAGTCGGTGAGGATCGCCTTCTTCTCGTCGGTGGACAGCGCCACTCGTCACTCCTTGTGTTCAGTGCCGTGTTGTCATGTCGGTACCGGCCGCCACGGACTGCAGCCGGACTCAGCTGTCCAGCCTATCAGCGCTCGCGGTCACCGCAGCGCACGGCCGAGACCGAACCGCGAAACCGGGGTGTACTCCGGTCCCGCCGGTCCGCGGTCGCTGCGCAGCAGGACGACCGCCTCGGGTTGCCATGCCGGTCCGCGGTGATCGGCCAGCTCGCGGGCCAGCTCGTCGAGCCCCGCTCCGCGGTCGCCCCGTGCCACGGTCACGTGTGCCCGGAACGGCCTGCGCTCGCCGGGTGGCCGTACGGCGTCGGCAAGCGGGGCCAGCTCCCCGGACTCGACGGCCACGCCCGCCCACAGCACACCGGGGAACACGCCCGCGCCGGCCAGGCGCAGTACGGGGGCACCCAGGCCGTCGAGCCGGCGTGCCAGCCACGCGCTGCGGGCCCGCGGGTCGTCGTCACCGTAGAACCCCAGCGTGATGTGCCAGCCCTGCGGTGCCGTCCAGCGCACTCCGTCGGCACGGGACGGCACCGCTTCGGCCAGGCGTGCGCGCAGCGCCTCGCCCGCCGCGGCGGGTACGGGTAAGGCACTGAACAGCCGCACGCCCACGCCGAGGTCCTTCACGGCCCCGTCGTCACCGGGTGTCTTTCCCCGCCCGCCGCAGCAGATCGGCGATCGCGGGAAAGTCCGGGTCGAGCCGTTCGCCCGCGTTGAGCAGATCCTCGCCCTCGGCGACCTCGCGCAGGGCGGTCAGCACGTGCTGGTCGTCCGGGCCCGCGCCGAGCGGCATGCTGTCCCGGCTCACCGTCGGCCGGGACTCCTTGACGTCCTCGAGCGCCGCCTGGATGGCCTCCTTGCCACCGCCCGCGACCTCCGGCAACAGCACCTTGCGCTCCAGCATGATGAGCCGCGCCAGTACGACCGGATTCCCGATCTTGGCACGCCTGCCGCTCATCACCTGGCTCAGCATCGGCGCACTGATCCCCAGCACCTCGGCCAGATAGGCCTGTGACACGTCGAAGGCCACGACGAGCCTGCGCACGCGGTCGCCGAGCGGCTCCCCGTACCACTCGCGCTGCAACGAGACGTTGCGCTGGACGATCTTGTGGTCCTCCACGTCAGCCATGCTCCCCTCGAATGTCCGACCGCCGGACGTCCCGGCGACCCCTCCCGGCATCCTGCCAGGTCGCGCCCGGTGTTCGGGACGGAACGGACCGACCGTTCACTATCGCACCGGGGCCGGTGGCAGCACCACCGCCGCGAGGCCCCACCACCGCCGCGACGTCCCCGTCGTCGCGTCCCCCATCGCCCGGCCGCTCAGGCCGTTCCGAGCAGTTCCCGCGTTCGCGCCACGTCCTCGGCGATCTGGGTGACCAGCCCGCCGGACGCGTCGAAGGTGATCTGACCCCGGATCCGCCCCACGAAGTCGAGGGAGACCTGCTGGCCGTAGAAGTCCTCGTCGACGTCGAGCACGAAGGCCTCGACGGTGCGTTCCCTTCCGGAGAACGTCGGGTTCGTGCCCACGGACACGGCGGCGGGCAACCGTACGCCGCCTGCCCGGACGAACCAGCAGGCGTACACCCCGTCGGCCGGAATCGCCGCGAACCGGGGCGGCGACAGGTTCGCCGTCGGGTAACCGAGGTCGTGCCCCCGGCCGTCGCCGCGCACGACGATGCCGTCGAGCCGGTGCGGCCTGCCGAGCGCGTCCGCGGCCGCCATCACGTCACCGGCGTCGATGCACGAGCGCACGTAGGTCGACGAGAACGTGATCTGCTCGGCCTCACGGGCCCCGCCCGGCAATGCGGTCCCCTGCAACGTGGCGCCCTGCGCGGTGAAGCCGAAGCGCTTGCCCAGTTCCTCCAGCGTCTCGACGTCGCCCGCGGCCTTGCGGCCGAACGTGAAGTTCTCCCCCACGATCACCGCCGCCGCGTGCAGCTTGTCGACGACGATCTCGTGCACGAACTCGTCGGGTTCGAGCCGGGACAGTTCCGGTGTGAACGGCAGCACGCAGAACACGTCGACGCCCCGCTGCTCGACCAGGTCCGCCTTCCGGCGCAGGGTCGTGAGCTGAGCGGGATGCGATCCGGGACGCACCACTTCGGACGGATGCGGGTCGAAGGTCAACACCACCGACGGCACCCCGAGCTCGGCGGCCGTGGCCACCGTCCGGTCCATGAGCACCTGGTGACCCCGGTGCACCCCGTCGAACACCCCGATGGTGACGACGCACCGTCCCCAGCCACCGGGCAGATCTGTCAAACCGCGCCAACGCTGCACAGTGCAGCAGCCTAACGACCCTGCGCGAGCCGCGCGGCAGCCGGGCGGGAGCGTGCACCGGCCGGGCGGGTCCGCCGCGCCGGACGGCCCACCCGCGGCCCGCCGGCACGCGTCAGGCCGGCAGCAGGACCACCACGGGCTTGGCGGCACCGCGCTGATCCTCCGCGAGCGCGAGCACCTCGCCGTCGGGGCCGAAGACGCCGTAGGTGCCCGCGATGCCGGCCGCGGGCAGCCGCTGGCCGTGCCGCACCGCACGCGTTTCGGCGACGTCGACGTCCCGGCGCGGGAACGCCGCGGCCACGGCCTCGGTCAGATTCAGCGACAGCCCGGGGTCGGCCTCGACGGCCTCGAGTGTGCGCGCCGCGGCGAGCGTGAACGGGCCGACGGTGGTGCGCCGCAGCTGTGTCAGGTGCCCGCCGACGCCGAGAGCGGCGCCGAGGTCCCGGGCGAGCGCGCGGACATACGTGCCCGACGAGCAGTCGACCATCACGTCCAGGGCGATGCGGCCGTCCTCCCTGCGGCTCGCGAGCAGGTCGAACCGGTGCACGGTGACCGGCCGCGGCGGCAGGTCGACGTCCTCCCCGTCGCGCACCCGCGCGTAGGCCCGCTTGCCGTCGACCTTCACCGCGCTGACGGCGCTGGGCACCTGCTGCAGGTCCCCGGTCAGGTCCGCGATCGCCGCCGCGATCGCCCCGTCGGTGACCGCGCTCGCGTCGGTCTCGGTGAGGAGATCGCCTTCCGCGTCGTCGGTCGTCGTGGCGGCGCCGAGGGTGATCGTGGCGAGGTAGGTCTTGCGGTCGAGCGCGAGGTGGCCGAGCAGTTTCGTCGCACGTTCGACGCCGAGCACGAGCACACCCGTGGCCATCGGGTCGAGCGTGCCCGCATGGCCGATCTTGCGGGTGCCGAGGAAACGGCGTGCCTTGGCGACGACGTCGTGCGACGTCATGCCGGCGGGCTTGTCGACGATCAGCAGGCCGGGAGGGGGCGCGGGCGCTCTGGACACGGCCGCCGACTGTAGCGAGCGCCGGCTACGCCGCCGAGGCCAGGTCCCAACGGGTGCGGGTGACCCGCACGGGCACGTCCTCGCCGCGCTCCTGGGCGGCCAGCACCGCCGCCCGTGCCCGCCGGAACCACACGACGACCCGGGACGTGCCGAACACGAGCACGGCCACGATCGCCAGCAGCGCGATCCGGTAGTCGCCGCCGGTCAGCTCCAGCAGCACGCCGACGAGCAGCGAGGCGGCGGTCGTGGCACAGAACCCGCCCACGTTGACCGCGCCCGTGGCCGTGCCGACGCGCGGCAGCGGATTGTAGTCGCGCACCAGGGCGAACCCGACCGACGAGACCGGCGCCCCGAGCGACATCAGCACGAACGCGACCACCAGTACCGCGATCGGCACCGGACCCGGCCACCCGAGCAGCACGGCCCAGGTCAGCGTGAGCAGCGCGCCGTAGCCGAGCACCGTCGGCATGCGCAGGTCCGGCCTGCGACCGAAGAACCCGCCCGCGAGCGGGTTGGACAGCATCGCGCCGACGACGAAGACCATCAGCAGCGAACTCGCGGTCGTCTCCGTGTAACCGAGTTCTTCGACCATGTAGGGCAGGCCCCACAGCAGGGTCATCACGTTGAGGCTGAACGGCATCGAGAAATGGGTCCAGAAGCCGAGCCGCGTACCCGGAACCCGCCACGCCGCCCGCAGGTCACCGCCGACCTCGGAGAAGGATTTGGCCTCGGACGAGGCCGTCCGCCGCTCGGGAGAGTCCCGCACCGCGGCCAGCACCACCACGATGTAGGCCAGCGTGACCAGGCCGGCAACGAGGAACGTGGGCGTCCAGCCCGGGCCGGACAGCAACAGCGCCAACGGCAGCGTGGCCGCGAGATTACCGACGAACCCGAGCGAACCGGTGAGGGTCGTGACGAGGACGTACTGCCGTCCCGGGAAGTGGTTGGCCGCCAGCCGCAGCACCGAGACGAACGCCAGCGCGTCGCCGACGCCCAGCACGGCGCGGCCGAGCAGACCGAGCGGGTAGGCGTCCACGAGCGCGAGCAGCACCTGTCCGGAGCCCAGCATCACGACCGCCCCGGTCAGCACGGCCCGCGGGCCGAACCGGTCGACGAGCAGTCCGGTCGGGATCTGCATCGCGGCGTAGACGCCCACCTGCAGCACGGTGAACGTGCCCAGCGCCGCGGCACCGACACCGAATCGCTCGGCCGCGTCCAGGCCGGCGACGCCGAAGGAGGTCCGGTGGAACAGCGCGAGCACGTAGACGAACGCGCCGGCACCCCAGATCACCCATGCCCGGCCGGGGGCGGACGCATGCACCGGCTTACTGGACAGCACCTGTCCTCCTAGTCACGTCGCACGAGCGGACAGGCACGGCGGCCGTCCGGAGTTCGTTCTAGTGCATCGCCGGCCGGGGCGGCACCCGCAGCGGGCCCGTGACCTCAGTGGAGTTGCCCACACGCAGGCGCTGACCCCGCCCGCACGCGGCCGGGTCAGGTCCGGACCGCGCCGGTCACCGCCCAGCGGCCGCCACGCCAGCGCACCACCACGAACGCCAGCCGCAGCAGCATGAACACCGTCAGGCCCGTCCAGATGCCGGCCAGTCCCCAGCCGAAGCCGAGCGAGGCCCAGATCAACGGCAGGAACCCGAGCAGCGCGCTGCCGAGCGTGGCGTTGCGCAGGTAGGCGGCGTCACCGGCCCCGAGCAGTACGCCGTCGAGCGCGAACACCACCCCGGCCACCGGTTGCAGTGCGACGAAGAACCACCAGGCGTGCGGGATCTGGCCGAGCACCCCGGCGTCGGTGGTGAAGGCCAGCGGCAGCACCTGCGACACGGCCGCGAACACGACGCCGAGGCCGCAGCCCAGCGTGAGCCCGTATCCGACGATCTGGTTCGCGATCCCCTGAGCCCGCCGTCTCGACTCCGCCCCCAGCGCTGCGCCGATCAGGGACTGAGCGGCGATCGCCACCGAGTCGAGCACCAGCGACAGGAACGTCCACAGCTGCCACACGACCTGGTGGGCGCCGACCGCCTCGGTGGACGTCCGCGCCGCGACGGCGGTCGCCGACAGGAAACACGCCTGGAAGCCGAGGCTGCGCAGCACCAGGTCCCGGCCGAGGATCAGCTGCGCCCACATCACCCGCGGCCGTGGGCGCCGCCGCGCACGTTCCGCCGCCAGCGCGTGCAGGAAGAGCCCGCCCGCCACGGTCTGCGCCACGACGTTGGCGATCGCCGACCCTTCCAGCCCCCATCCCAGCGGGTACACGAAGACCGGGCACAGCACCGCCGACAGCCCGTTGCCTGCCAGCACGTACCGCAGCGGGCGCACGGCGTCCTGCACTCCGCGCATCCAGCCGTTGCCCGCCATCGTCACGAGGATCATCGGCGTGCCGCACACCGCGATCCGCAGCCACGACACCGTCGCGTCGGTGATCGCCTCGTCGCCGGACAGCATGCTCGCCACCGGCCGGGCCAGCAGCTGGCCGAGGCCCACGATGACGAGCCCGACGGCGAGCGCCAGCCACGTGGCCTGCACCCCCTCTTCGACGGCCTCGGCGCGCCTGCCCGCGCCGTGCAGCCGCGCCGTGCGCGAGGTCGTGCCGTAGGACAGGAACGTGAGCTGGGTCGACACGAGCGCCAGCAGCGTGCCGCCCAGCGCGAGACCGGCCAGCGGCAAGGCCCCCAGGTGACCGACCACCGCGGTGTCCACGAGCACGTACAGCGGTTCCGCCGCGAGCACGCCGAGCGCGGGAACGGCGAGCCCGAACACCTTGCGCGCCGGGGCGCGTTCCTCCGTCACCTCGACCACGCACCGAGCCTAAGGGACCCCGCCGACACCCCGGTCATCCGACGGATGCCGTGATCATCACACGCGGCCTAACGTCCCCGCCATGAACGAATCGAACGGCACGGTGCTGGTGACCGGAGCGACAGGACAGGTGGGACGGCACGTCGTGGCCGGGCTGCGGGACGCGGGCGTGCGGGTGCGCGCACTGACCCGCGACCCGGACACGGCGGACCTGCCCGGCGACGTCGAGGTGGTGGCGGGCAGCCAGCTCGACACGGTGGAGCTGGCACGGCACCTCGACGACGTGTCGGCGGTGTTTCTCATGCTCCCCGGCTTCGACCTCGACGCGCTCGCCGAGAGCGTCGACGTCCTCGGTGAACGCGTCCGGCACGTGGTGCTGCTGTCGTCGGGAGCGGTGCGCGACGACGTGTCCCCCGGCGACCAGCCGGGGCCCATCGCCCACGCGCACGCGGTCGTCGAGGAGGCGATCCGTGCCACGGGGGTGTCGTGGACGTTCCTGCGGCCCTACGGGTTCGCGGCCAACTCGCTGGCCTGGGCACCGGCGATCCGGTCCCGCAGGCCCGTGGCGATGGTGGCTCCCGAGGTGCCCACCGCTCCGGTCGACGAGCGCGACATCGCGGCCGTCGCCGTGCGGGCCCTGACCGAGGACGGGCACGAGGGCGCCCGCCACGAACTCACCGGGCCCGAGCTCCTCACTCCGGCGCGGCAGCTCGAGGTCATCGGCGAGGTCACCGGCAGGCACGTCACCTGGGAGGAACAACCGGCCGAGGACTGGGCCCGCTCCCTGCTCGGACCGGACACGCCGGACGAGGTGATCGCCGGGATGGTCGCCGACCTCACCGACCGCGACCCCGTCCGCACCGACACCGTCGCGCGCGTGACCAGCAGGCCGGCACACACCTACCGCGACTGGGTCGAGGCGCACCCGGACGCACTGACCGGCTCCCTGCCGCCGGTCTCGCGCGGCGACGCGGACGTCGTGCTCGTCGGCACGTGGCGGGTCGCCGACGCGGACTCGCAGCGCGCGGCTGCACGGGCCGTACTCGACGACCGGCACGACCGCCCGTGGCCCACGGGCCTGCTGGCACACAGCGTGCTGCTCGGCACCGACGGTCACACCCTGGTGCACTATGCACAGTGGACCGACGAGGACGCGCTCGACGAGTTCCGGCGCACCGGCCGGACCGCGCACCACGAGGCGGTCGCAGCCCGGGTCCCCGGCATCGAACGCCGCGACGAGGGCGCCTACCGGCTGTACCGCGAGGCCGTGCCCGAGCGGCCGCTCGAGCCGGGCGCCGTCGTGCTGGTCTCGTTCCGCACCGACTCGGCCGCCACCGGCGAGCAGTTCGTCGACGAGCTGATCCGCCGGCATCCCGTGACCACCGGCGAGCCGGTGGCGGACGGCATGGCGGGCAACCACTTCCATCTCGCCCTCGACGGCAGCCGGACGCTCAACTGGGCCGAGTTCGCGACCGTCGAGGCGCACGAACGCGTCGTGGCCGAGCGACTCAACGCCGACGACGAGGTGCCGCAGCTGGTCGAGCGGACGCCGGGGCTCGAACCGCTCGGCTTCCAGCGGTTCGTGCCCTACCGCACCGTCCACGGCCGGCCGGCCCGGTGAGGCCCGCGCCGTGCCCGCCGCGGCCCGCAGGGGCCGGGGCGGGCACGGCTCTCCCAGTCTTACGCCTAGTCTTACGCCGATGCCCGAGTACGCGATCCTGATCCTGCCGTCGGCCAACCGTGTCTACACCGACACCTCGCCCCGGCTGCTGCACGCCGAGCTCACCGTCTTCGGCGCGGCCGTGTTGTCCACGCAGGTGCTCGAGTCGGGCACGCGGTCGATCGGCGGTGTCTCCTACGTCACGTTCACCACGTCCGAGCCGCTCACCGACGACGACGTGACGTTGCTGTCGAACCTGTCGTCGGCCTACGTGCTGTTCGAGATCACCGGCGAGCTGCTCCGGCCGCTGCCGCTGGCACCGGCCGACGTGTTCGACTCCGACCTGCTGACGATCCAGAAGTACAGCGGCAAGACCAACGAGCTGTTCACCAAGCTGCTGCTGAACCTCACCGTGCTGGCCTGCGACCGCCCCCGCGCCCTGGTCGAGGGTGGCCTGCGCCTGCTGGATCCGCTGTGTGGCAGGGGAACGACGCTGGGCCAGGCGATGATGTACGGGTTCGATGCCACGGGGCTGGAACTGGACGGCAAGGACTTCGAGGCCTACCAACAGTTCATCAAGACGTGGCTGCGCACCAAACGGGTCAAGCACAAGGCCGAGGCCGGCACGTTGCGCCACCGCAAGGCGCGGCTGGGGCGCAGGCTCGACATCGAGTACGCCGCATCCAAGGAGCAGTACAAGGCAGGTGAGACCCGCACCCTCGGCTACCTCAACTGCGACACGGTGCACACCGACGAACTGCTGCGTCCAGGCTCGGCCGACATCGTGGTGACCGACGCGCCCTACGGCGTCCAGCACGGCAGTCGCACGCCGGATCAGGCGCTGGCGCGCAGCCCCCGGGATCTGCTCGCGGCGGCCGTTCCGATGTGGACCCGGGTGCTGCGGCGCGGCGGCGCTCTGGGCATCTCGTGGAACACGCACGTCGTGCCACGGGACGAACTCGCCGCGATCCTCACCGGCGCCGGGCTGACGGTGCTCGACGGTGATCCGTACGAGTCGCTCGCGCACCGGGTGGATCAGGCCATCGTGCGGGACGTGCTGGTGGCGCGGAAGGACTGATCCCCTGCGGGCGGGCCGGTGCTCGGGCACGAGTGCCCGCGGGACGGTACTCGGGCAGGAACGCGGTACTCGGGCAGGAGTGGAGCGTCAGTCCTCGTCGTCGGCGGACTTGGGGGGCTTGTACGGGTCGGGCTCCCCCGCAGGCTGCGCCGCGGTGGCCTGGCGGGCCACTTCGGCATCGGCCTCGCGGGCCTTGGCCAGCAGATCGTCGATGTTGCGGGCCTCGGAGGGGATGTTGTCCGCGACGAACGCCAGCGTCGGCGTGTAGCGCACGCCGGTGCCCTGCCCCACCTTGGTGCGCAGCACCCCGCGCGCGGACTCCAGTGCGGCGGCGGCACCGGCGAAATCCGGGGCGGCGTCGAGGGTCTCGCCGAGCACGGTGTAGTACACGGTGGCGTCACGCAGGTCGCCCGTGAGGCGGGCGTCCGTGATCGTCACGTTGCCCAACCGCGGATCCTTGATCTCGTGTTCGATCGCGGACGCGACGATCTGCGCGATCCGCTTGGCCAGCCTGCGTGCCCGAGCCTTGTCAGCCACGGCCATTCCCCTCACTCGTCCGATCGCCGGTACAACTCGCCCGGCGTACCACCCTGATGTTCCGGACCGGTCACCGGCGGCGAGACCCGGTCACTATTCGTCGTCCGTACCGTGCACCCGTCTCCCGGCCGACAGCAGCTCGACCTCGGGACGCTCGGCCACGAACCGCTCGCACGCCTCCAGCACGTCGCGTACGTGTGCGCCGTCGGCCGCCACCGCCGCGACACCGATGGTGACGCGGCGGTAGAGCTCACGCTGCCCGGCCTCCGCGACCGCGACATCGAAGCGCCTGCGCAACTCGGCCAGAAGCGGCCGCACCACGGAGCGCTTCTGCTTCAGCGAATGCACGTCCCCGAGGAGCACGTCCAGCTCCAGCGAACCTACGAACACCGCCGCACCGCCATCCGCCGCACTGCTAGCGGCAACGCTGCCATCCGCCGCACTGCCATCGGTAGCACTGCCATCGGCAGCACCGGCACGGACCACGCCGGTGGGGCGGAGACATCCCCCGCCCCACCGGCCGTGCGCGTTCTAGACCCGCGGCTTCTCACGCTGCTCGTACGTCTCGACGACGTCGCCGACCTTGATGTCGGAGAACTTGCCGAGCGTCATACCGCATTCGTAGCCGTCGCGGACCTCGGTCGCGTCGTCCTTGAACCGCCGCAGCGAAGCCACCGGCAGATCCGCCCTGACCACGACGCCGTCACGCAGCAGTCGCGCCTTGGCGTTGCGCCGGATGATGCCCGAGGTGACGAGACAACCGGCGATGGTGCCGAACTTCGAGGACTTGAAGACGTCGCGCACCTCCGCCTTGCCGAGTTCGACCTCTTCGTACACCGGCTTGAGCATGCCCTTCAGGGCCTGCTCGATCTCCTCGATGGCCTGGTAGATCACCGTGTAGTACCGGACGTCGACACCCTCGCGGCCCGCCCGCTCGGTCGCCTTGCCCTGCGCCCGCACGTTGAACCCGATCACCACGGCGTCGGACGCCGCCGCCAGGTCGATGTCGCTCTCGGTCACGCCACCGACACCGCGGTGCACGATGCTGAGCTCGACCTCGTCGCCCACATTGATCTGGTTGAGCGAGCTCTCGAGCGCCTCGACGGTACCCGAGTTGTCACCCTTGATGATCAGGTTGAGGCTGTTGGTCTCCTTCAGCGCGGAGTCCAGGTCCTCGAGGCTGACGCGCTTGCGCTTGGCCGCGTTCTCGGCGTTGCGAATGCGGGCCTGACGGCGCTCGGCGATCTGCCGGGCCACCCGGTCCTCGTCCACCACCAGGAACGTGTCACCGGCACGCGGCACCGACGTGAAGCCGATGACCTGCACCGGACGCGACGGATCGGCCGCGGTGACGTCGCGGTTGTGCTCGTCGACCATGCGCCGCACCCGCCCGTAGGCGTCACCGGCCACCACGGAGTCGCCGACCCGGAGCGTGCCGCGCTGCACCAGCACGGTCGCCACGGGCCCACGGCCGCGGTCGAGGTGTGCCTCGATCGCGACGCCCTGCGCCTCCATGTCCGGGTTGGCCCGCAGGTCCAGCGCCGCGTCCGCGGTCAGCAGGATCGCCTCGAGCAGCCCGTCGATGTTGGTACCGGGCTTGGCCGCGACGTCGACGAACATCGTCTCGCCGCCGAACTCCTCGGCCACCAGTCCGTACTCGGTGAGCTGCTGACGGATCTTCTGCGGGTTCGCGCCCTCGACGTCGATCTTGTTGACCGCCACCACGATCGGGGCCTTGGCCGCCTGCGCGTGGTTGATCGCCTCGATCGTCTGCGGCATCACACCGTCGTCGGCCGCGACCACGATCACCGCGATGTCCGTGGCCTGCGCACCACGGGCACGCATGGCGGTGAACGCCTCGTGACCCGGGGTGTCGATGAAGGTGATGGTCCGCTCGTCACCTTCCAGCTCGGTCTCCACCTGGTAGGCACCGATGTGCTGGGTGATGCCACCGGCCTCGCCCTCGGCGACCTTCGACTTCCGGACCGTGTCCAGCAGCTTGGTCTTACCGTGGTCGACGTGACCCATGACGGTCACGACCGGGGGCCGCACCTGCAGATCCTCATCGGTGCCCGCGCTCTGGCCGTAGGTGATGTCGAAGGCCTCGAGAAGCTCGCGGTCCTCCTCCTCCGGGCTGACGACCTGCACGCTGTAGTTCATCTCCGTGCCGAGCAGCTCGAGCACGTCATCGGAGACCGACTGCGTCGCGGTCACCATCTCGCCGAGGTGGAACAGCACCTGCACCAGCGATGCCGGGTTGGCGTCGATCTTCTCGGCGAAGTCGGTCAGCGAAGCACCGCGGGGCAGGCGGATCGTCTCGCCGCCGCCCTTGGGCAGGCGCACGCCGCCGACCGACGGCGCCTGCATGTTCTCCATGTACTCCTGGCGCTTCTGCCGCTTCGACTTGCGGCCCTTGCGCGAGGGGCCACCGGGACGCCCGAAGGCACCGGCCGTGCTGCCACGGCCACCGCCGCCACGGCCTCCGCGGAACCCGCCGCCGCCGGCGGGAGGACCGCCGGGTCCACCGCGACCGCCACCGGGGGGACCTCCGGGTCCACCACGGCCACCGCCGGCACCGCCGCCGGGTCCACCACGGCCACCGCCGGCACCGCCGGCACCGCCGCCGGGACCACCACGGCCGCCACCGGGACCGCCACGGCCGCCACCGGGACCACCACGGCCGCCACCGGGACCGCTCGGGCGGGCCGGACGCGACGGCATCATGCCCGGGTTCGGGCGCGGCGGCATGTTTCCGGGGCTCGGCCGGTTACCGCCGCCCTGCTGCTGACCACCCTGCTGCTGGCCGCCCTGCTGCTGGCCGCCCTGCTGCTGACCGCCCTGACCACCGGAGCGCTGACCGCCCTGCTGCTGGCCACCTTGCTGGCCGCCCTGGCCGCCGCCCTGCTGGCCGCCACCCTGCTGACCGCCGGAACGCGGCGGCGCCGGACGCGGTGCCGGTGCACCGGCTCCGACGCCGAACGGGTTGTTACCGACGCGCGGCTGCTTCGGACCGGGTTTCGGACCCGGCTTGGGGCCCTGCGGCTTCGGCGGCACCACCGACGAACCGGAATCGTCCTGCTTGGGCGCTTCCTTCTCCGGGCTCGCCTGCGCTGCCGGTACCTGCTCGGCCGGTTCGGCGGGCTGGGCCGGCTGCGCGGGCTCGGCGGGTTGTGCCGGCTGTGCCGGTTTCGGACCGGGCTTCGGCCCCGGCTTGGGACCGGGCTTCGGAGCCGCCGGCTTCGCGGCCGCGGGCTGCTCGGACTGGTGCGATGCGGGCTGCACCGGCGCCGCCGATGCGGCCGCACCGCCGTCCGCTCCGCCGTCGGCAGCCGGCGTGGCTGCCGACGCGCCACCGCCGCTCTTGTTTCCTGCCGCGCCGCCGTAGGCATCGCGGAGGCGCCGGGCGACCGGTGCCTCCACGGTGGACGACGCGGACTTCACGAACTCGCCCTGCTCCTTGAGCTTGGCGAGTACTTCCTTGCTCGTGACACCGAGCTCCTTCGCGAGCTCGTGCACGCGGGCCTTGCCTGCCACTGCTCTCCTCAACTGAGGCCAGGCAGGCAGAGTACCCGCTGACCTCGTCTTATCGTCGCGCGTTCATGGCTTCAGCTTCACGGCTGACTCATGACGGGTCGACCTGCTTCCTTGTTTCCGACCAGGGCCCGGGGAGGTCCCGGGCCCCTCATTCTCCGGTGGCGAGCCGCTCCACGACGTTCCGCACGCCGGACGTGTCCAGCGGACCGGACACCCGTAGTGCACGGGGGAACACGCGTTTCCGTTCGGCCTTGGCCAGGCATGCCGGGCTGCGATGCATCCAGGCACCACGTCCGGGGAGCCGTCGCCGCTCGTCGACGACGAGCTCTCCACCTGCCACGACCAACCGCAGCAGCTCGTCGCTGCACGCCCGCCGACGGCAACCGACGCACGTACGGACCGGGGTGGTCATCGACGTCGGGCGTTGCACCGCTCCCAGTTTAGCCCGTGGCCTGTCACTCGGCGGAACCGGTTACCGCAGTGTGCGGTGAGTCCTCCGGCTGGGGGTCGGGAGACGCCTCCTGCTGGGGTCCGGCGTCGGGTGCCGCGTCGCTGCGGATGTCGATCCGCCAGCCGGTCAACCGCGCCGCGAGCCGGGCGTTCTGCCCCTCCTTGCCGATCGCCAGGGACAACTGGAAGTCCGGCACGACCACGCGCGCGGTCTTGGTCCGCTCGTCGACGACGGTGACCGACACGGCCTTCGCGGGCGAGAGCGCGTTGCCCACGAACTGCGCCGGGTCGTCGGAGTAGTCGATGATGTCGATCTTCTCACCACCGAGCTCGCTCATGACGTTGCGTACCCGCGCGCCCACCGGTCCGATGCAGGCGCCCTTGGCGTTGACGCCGGGGATGGTCGACCGGACGGAGATCTTGGACCGGTGACCGGGTTCCCTCGCGACGGCCGTGATCTCCACCGTGCCGTCGGCGATCTCGGGCACCTCGAGCGAGAACAGCTTGCGCACCAGGTTCGGGTGCGTGCGAGAGAGGGTGATCTGCGGTCCGCGGGCGCTGCGGGCGACCTGCCACACGTACGCCTTGACCCGCCCGCCGTGCGGGTAGTTCTCGCCGGGAACCTGCTCCGCGGCGGGCAGCACGCCCTCCGTGTCCCCGCCGATGTCGACCACGACCATGCCGCGGGCGTTGGCACGGGCGTCGCGCTGGATCACGCCGGCGACGATCTCGCCCTCCTTCGCGGAGAACTCACCGTAGGTCTTCTCCTGCTCGGCGTCCCGCAGGCGCTGCACGATGACCTGCCGCGCGGTGGTCGCGGCGATCCGCCCGAAGCCTTCGGGGGTGTCGTCCCACTCTTCGGCGACCTCACCGTTCGCGTCGAGCGTGTGCGCCAGTACGCGCACGTACCCGGTCTTGCGGTCGATGTCGATCTTGGCGCGGGGCTGGTGGCCCTCGGTGTGCTTGTAGGCCGTGAGCAGTGCGGACTCGATGGCTTCGAGTACCGCTTCGAACGGGATGTCCTTGTCCGCCTCGATGGCCCGCAGCGCGGCGATGTCGACGTTCACCTCGGCTCCTCCTCCGGTGCTGCCGCCGCGGCACCCTCGCTGTTGTCGTTGTCGCCCGTACCGGTCTCACCGGCATCCTGTTCCAGCAGTTTGAGCTCGCCGGCGGGCGGTTGTTTGAACTCGACCTCGAGTACGGCCTTCGCGACCTCGGCGTAGCGCACGTCGCGGATCGTGCCGCCGACGAGCAGGCGCACCGCCGTCTCACCGGCCCGGCCCACCCGGCCGGTGAACTCCGCGCCCTGGGTCGGGGTCACCCGCACCTGGCGGAACTTCGCGCGGCGCCAGTGCCGCTGCGTGGTCAGGGGCCGGTCGACGCCGGGCGAGGTGACTTCGAGTGTGTAGGCGCCCTCGATGAGGTGCTCGTGTTCGTCGAGCACCTCCGACAGGCCCCGACTGACCTCGGCGACCTCGTCGAGGCCGACGCCGTTGTCGCTGTCGACGACGACCTTGACGAGCTTGCGCCGTCCGGCCTGTTGCACGTCGAGCGCGTCGAGTTCGAAACCCGCGGCCGTGACGGCCTCGGCCACGACGGGCTCCAGCCGGCTGGCGAGTTCGTTGGGCACCGTGCTGCTCCCGTGAGTTGCTGTTGTGTATGGAACTCGGGTGTATGGATCTTGTCGGTATGGGTCTCGGTGGTACGGATGGTGGGTGTCCGGCGGTGTGTCGGGGTCGGCTGAATCGGGTCGGCTGAATCGAGGTCGTCCGAATGTACGGCTGCCGGCGCCCGCGCGCGGGTCCGGACAGGGTGGTCCAGCTTATCGTGTCGCGGCCGTCGTCCGCCGACCAGCGGGGTCCGCACGAGCCGCCGCCCCGGATCGCCTGGCAGGATGACCTCTCGTGACCTTTCGTCGACCGGCACCCCCACCGAACCGCCGTGCCGTGCTCCGCGCGACCGCACTGGCCGTACCTGCGGTCGTGGGACTCGGCGCACTCGCGGGCTGCACGGACTACGACGACAGTCCGGATGCGCTGCTGCCCCTGCTCAGCGCCGCCGAGTCCGACGCACGAACCGCACGCGGGCTCGGCGCCGGCGCCGAGCGGGTCGCGGCGGTCCGCTCGGCGCACGCCCGCGCGCTGCGGCGCGAGGTGGACCGGCTCAACCGGCCCCGGCCGTCGGAGCCGTCGGAGCCGCCCGCCGCCGCCCCCGATCGGGAGGCTCTCGGGCAGCGGCTCGACGCTGCGCGCACGCAGGCCGCCCGGCTGGTGCCGCAGCTGCCCGCACACCGCGCCGGGCTGGCCGGGGCGGTCGCCGCGGGGTGTGCCGCGGTCCAGCAACTCGACGAGGCCTTCGGCGCAGGCCAGCCGGGGCCGCTGCAGCGGGTGTCGGCCGCCACGCCCGACGAGGCCGCCACCGGCCCACTGCAGCAGGCGCTGGCCGCCGAGCACGCCGCGGAATGGGTCTACACCACCGTCACGGCGTTCCTTCCGGGAAGCTACGAGAACGGGCTGACCGCAGGCGGCGAGGCACATCGGGACCGCAGGACGGCGTGCGAGACGCTGCTGCGCGCGGCGGGTGCCACCCCGCGGAGTGCCCAGCCCGCCTACAGCGGTGACGACCCGGTGTCCGACCGGGATTCGGCGGTGCGGCTCGTGATCGACGCCGAGACCGACGCGACGCGTGCCTGGCACGGAGTTCTCGAACGGACCGACGACGCCGGCCTGCGCGACGTCGCCACGCAGGCACTCGTCGGCTCGGCGACGCGAGCCACGAGCTGGCGCCTCGACGCCGGGGACACGCCCGCGGCCGTCGCGCTACCGGGCCGCGGCTGACAGGCGCAGCGCGTCGTGGGCGATCTCGCCCAGCAGCTCCTGCGAACCGGACGTGTCCTCGAAGAACTGCACCTCCACGATCGTGAGCCGGTTGCCGACCACCCGGGAGGCGTACTCGCCGCCGGCGACGTTCGGCGCGCCCGGCAGCGTCGCGGTGCCGTCGCGGACGAGGTCGTTGACGTTGCCGGTGCCCTCGGTGTCGGTGGTGACCTTCAGCTGTTTCGCGCCCGTCTGCCCGGGCATGGTCACGACCACGACCGAGACGAGGGCGCGGGCGTCCTGGGTCCGCGTCTCGTACAGCGAGCGGTGCACCCGGTCGCAGGGATGCTCCCGGAACCAGCCGACGACGTCGCCGTACGAGTTGGCCGCGCAGCCCGCCGAGATCTCGGGTCCCGCCACCCGCGTGTAGTCGAATTCGCCGCTGGTCAGCGGATTCTGCGGTTGCGCTGCGGGCTGCACCTCGGCGGCCGGTTCGTACCGGATCAGCCACCACACGAGGCCCGAGACCAGCGCGATGACCACGAGCCCGCCGCCTCGCAGCGCGGCCCGCACCCGCGGCGACATCCCGGGCCGGCCGGGCGAGTGCGGATGCGATTGCGGGTGTGCGGACGCTGCCGAGCCTGCCGATGCTGCCGAGCCTGCGCGCGCCGCCGGCGCGGCGGGTGGTCCGGACTGCTGTGGTTGCGGTCCGTGAGGTCCGTAGGCCGGGCCGGGCTGTGAGGCACCCGTTCCGGGGAACTGCGACTGCTGTCCTGGCACGGCCCGTGACGGTAGCCGACCGGGCATCAGCGGAGGGCCGCAACCGCCAGATCGACGTCCTCACGGGTGTTGTAGAGGTGAAAGCCCATGCGGAGCCTGCCCGCCCGGATGCTGCCGCGCACCCCCGCACGGGCGATCCGTTCCGACGGGACGTCGGTGTCGAGGGCCACGATCGCGCTGCCCGCGGGCGGCAGGCCGAGCTCATCGCGCAGCGTGTCGGCGAGCCCGGTGCAGTGCGCGTACACGGCGCCGGCATCGAGGGAGGCGAGGTACTCGAGCCCCGCAGCGGCCCCGGTGAACGCCAGCCACGCCGGTGAGGCGTCGTAGCGGCGCGCTCCGGACGCGAGGCGCAGCGGCAGGCCGTACACGCTGTCCCACGGGTCCTCGCCCGCGTACCAGTTGGCCCCCACGGGACGACCGCGTTCGAGGGCGCGGGGGTGCACCGCGAGCCACGCCGCGCCGCGGGGGCTCAGCAGCCATTTGTAGCCCGCGCCGACGATCCAGTCGGCCCAGTCGAGTTCGAGGGGCAGCCACCCGGCCGCCTGCGTGACGTCGAGCGCCACGGGGATCCCGGCATCGACGGTGGCGGCGCGCAGCGCGGCGAGGTCGGCGACGGTGCCGTCGGCGGACTGGACCACGCTGACGGCCACGAGGTCGTGCCCGTCCACGGCGGAAGCCAGTTCGGCGACCGGCACCGCGTCGACCGTCACACCGCGGTGCGCCTGAGCGGCGAACGGGAACGTGACGCTGGTGAACTCGCCCGTCGCGGTCAGCACGCGCGCACCGTCGGGCAGGCCCGCCGCCACCGGCGTGAGCAGTCCCGCCACGGTGGCACCGACGGCGATCCGGTCGGCGGGAACGCCCACGAGACGGGCGAACGACGCGCGCGAGGCATCGACGGCGGCGGTGAAGTCCGGCGGATCGTCCGCGCCCGCCCGCCACCGGTCGACGGCCGCCGCGACGGTGTCGGCCACGGTCACAGGCGGAATCCCGATGCTCGGCGTGTTGACGTACCCGGCGGGGACGTCGAACGCGCCGCCGAAGGCGTGCCGACGAGTGACGCTCATGATCGACACGTTACCCCCGACGTTCGAGCAGCGGACCGAACAGGCCCGGCACGGCCTCGTCCGCGAACACGAGCCCCTCGTCGGCGCCGACGTCGTACACGGAGTAGGCGCCCGATCCCGCCGCCGTGGTGGCGGTGATCGTCATGAGTCCCCTGCGGCGCTGGAACAGCGACTGCCGGGCCGTCAGGCCGACCACACCGCGGCGCTGCAGGGCGACGGTACTGCGCCGCACGGCGCCGTGGCGCGCCACGAGATAGTCGCCGCTGAGGCCGTGACCGAGGTTGCGATAGGCGTCGAGGGCCAGTGCCACGGCGATCGCCGCACCGACGACCGCGCCGATCCACGCCAGGTGCAGTCCCGCCGGCCACGAGTACAGCAGGCCGATCGCCGCCAGTGCCGCCACGGGCACCGCCACGGCACCCAGCGCCCACCCGATCCGCTTCCCGCGGGCGGCGACCGGATGCCGCGTCAGCGCGGCCGACGTCGGCCCGGCCTCCTCGGCCAGCACGGCCGCGACGACCCGCTCGGCCTCGCCACGGGGCGCGGCGGGCAACAGGGTCTTGCGCTCCTTGTCCTCGTTCTCGCCCTGGGTCCGCAGGCCGGTCGTGACGGCGTCCACCCGCGCCGCGCCCACCGTGCGCACGCCGAGCGGCTCGACGAGCTCGACCCCGCGGAGCCGCTGCTCCTCGAGCGAGATCGACCGCGCCGTCACCAGGCCACGACGGACACGCAAGGTGCCGCCGGGTTCACGGTCCAGGCGGTAGTTCCACCACATCTCGGCGAACAGCCCGAGCGAGCCGATCACCCCGATCACCACGCCGACGGCCACGACCAGCGCGAGACCACCGGCGACCCCGAGCCGGCCGAGCAGATCGAACACCCACAGCACGTCCGATTCCAGGCCGAACATTCTGGCGACCTGCAGCACGGCCCCGTAGGCGGCCACGCCCAGTACCGGGGTGACGATCGACAACGGCGCGTACCGCATCCAGCGGGGGTCGAACGTCGCGAGCCTGCCGTCGCCGCGCGGTGCCCCGTCGCGGCGCCCGCGGTCGAGCAGGTCGGCGCGCAGCCGCTCCCCCTCTGCTCGTGCCACCGCATGGAGCGACAGCGAACTCTCGGGGGACTGCTCCCCGGTGTCGATCTTCACGGTGGCGATGCCGAAGAACCGGGCCGGTGGTCCCGCGGTGAGATCGACGGTGCGGATGCGGTCGCGGGAGATCGACCTCCGGGTGCGCACGACGATGCCCTTCGTGAGCTCGACGCGGTCGGGCAGCACGCGGTAGCGGGTCTTGTGCAGGCGCACGCGTTCGACGACCACGGCACCGGCCAGCGCTGCCGCCGACGCGGGCAGAACCGTCACCAGTGTCCAGAACAGCGACATCGAGCCGATCCCGAACCCGATCGCCGCGCCCGCGGCCACGCACACGCCGGCGACGGTGAGCAGGCTGGTCCGGACGGTGCGAGGGTCGAGCCGCCGCCACTCCGCGTCGGTGCCGGCCGCCGGGTCGGTTCCGGTCGCCGGGTCGGTTCCGGTCGCCGGGTCGGTTCCGGTCGCTGCGTCGGCGTCGTGATCGGCGGAATCGGCCTCGCGGTCGGCTCCGGCGTTCACGTCGCATCACCGGGGGTCGCCTGGGTGGCCTCGGTGAGTGCGTGCACCAGGTCGGTGGCCCGCCGGTGGTCCAGACCGGGGATCGTCAGCGCGCCTTTCGCCGACGCGGTCGTCACGGTGACGGAGGCGAGGCCGAAGGCCTGCTCCAGCGGGCCGCGTTCACTGTCGACCGTCTGGACGCGCGACAGCGGAGCGACGCGCCATTCCTGCCACAGTGCACCCGTCCGCGTGTACACGGCGTCGCCGGTGACCTCCCAGCGGTGCACGCGGTACCACCACATCGGCATGCCCGCCGCTGCGGCCGCGGTCGCCACGGCGACGGCGACGGCCGGAACCATCAGCCACCACCGTGCCTCCGACAGGAGGCTCCCGAGCACGACCAGAACGATCACGGGCGCCGCGCCCGCCAGCAGGATCCGCGTCCGCCACCACGTCACGGCCCTGCGGTCCACCCGGTGGACCGGCGGCCGCAACCGCAGCGTCCCGGCCCCGCCCGTACCGGAGTCGGCTGCCCCCACGGTCACCCCCGTCCCGAACTCTGGACCCGCCTGTGACGAGCCGGACGCTAGCAGCCACCACCGCGCATGCACTCACACGCCGCGTGTTCTGCCCTCACACCCCGCGTCAGGCGAGGTGTTCCCACCACGGGTCGAGGTCGGGCGGGGATGCCACGTCGACCCGCTCGCCCGGCTTCGGCACGACGAGTGCGGCCCCACGGGCGGCGGCCTCCTTCCGCGCGCGGTCGACGGGGTCGGCCCAGCCGTGCGGGCCGAGGTCGAACGTGCCCCAGTGCACGGGCACGAGCAGCCCGCCGCGGACGTCGAGGTGCGCGGCCACGGCCTCCTCGGGGGTCATGTGGACGTCGGGCCAGCTCGGCGCGTAGGCGCCCAGTTGCACGAGGGTCAGGTCGAACGGGCCGTGGTCGGCGCCGATCCGGGCGAAACCGTCGAAATAGCCGGTGTCGCCGCTGTAGAACACCCGGTGCCGGTCGCTCGACAGCACCCACGACGCCCACAGCGTGTTGTTGCGCACCAGAGCCCGGCCGGAGAAGTGCCGCCCCGGCGTGGCCACGATCCGCAGGCCGGCGACGCGGGTCTCGTCGTGCCAGTCGAGTTCGATGATCCGCTCGGCCGCCACACCCCACCGCCGCACATGCGCGCCGACACCGAGCGGCACGACGAACGGCGCGGTGCTCAGCCGCGCGAGTTCGGCCACGGTGCGCATGTCCAGGTGGTCGTAGTGATCGTGGGAGACGACGATCGCGTCGAGCGAGGGCAGCTCGGCGAGCGGCTGCGGCGGCCGGAACAGTCTGCGCGGGCCGAGCAGCCGCGACGGCGAGGCGCGGTCGCTCCACATCGGATCGACCAGCACGCGCGCGCCGTCGAGTTCGACGAGCGTCGAGGCGTGGCCGAACCACGTCACGTACAGCCCGTCGTCCGGCGCGGGGCCGTTCGTCCGGACGCGCGGCACGGGGCCCGAGGGACGTCGCCGCCTGCGGCGGCGGAGCAGGTCCCCCGCCGCCTCGCGCACGCTGCCGGGCGGCATCCAGCGCAACGGCTCGGGATTGCGGAACGCACCGTCGCGGAACTGCGGCGAACCGGCGTGGCGACCGGGCCTGCCGCCGAGCGCGACCGCGGCGTCGGCGGCGACGGCCGCGACGACCGTCGCCAGTGCGGATCCCGTCGAACGAGCGATTCTCGACACCGGGCGACTCCTCGGAAAAGCGATGAACGGATGTGACGCCGCGAACCCGGCAGCAGCCTTCCCGCGGCGACCGGGCGCAGGGTGCCCACCCGGTCTCCCCGGTACAACGTCGCAGCCACGCGCCTGCGTTCCACCGCGTCCACGCGGGCGGGTCACACGATGGTGCGGGCCCGCGGTTCCTCCTCGCCGGGGCCGTGCCGCACCAGATCGCCCCACGCGTCGGCGAGCCGGCGCACGAGTTCGTCGAGCACCTCGGGATCCTGCATGAACGGCAGCCGCAGGTAGTTGTCGTGCGCGCCGGTCGGGTCCATCGTCGAACCGGGGATGACCTCGACGCCGTGGCGGAGCGCGATCTGGGCGAAGACGTCGGCGTCCCGTTCCGGCAACGCCAGCCACAGCGACGACCCGCCGTCGGGCGTGCGCCAGGTCCATCCGGGCAGGTGCTCGGCGATCAGCCGCTCCGCCTGATCGCACCGTTCGGCGCGTTCCACCGAGCCGGTCTTGACGATCTCGGGCAGCCGCGGGAACAGGCGTGCCGCGATGGCCTGTTCGATGATCGGGCCACCGAGATCGGCGAGTGCCTTGCGGCGCGCACACCGTTGCAGCAGGCCGCGCGGCCCGCGGATCCAGCCGATCCGCAGCCCGCCCCACACCGCCTTCATCGACTCCACGACGACCGATTCGACCCCGGCGGGCAGGTACGCCGACAGCGGGGCGGGGATCTCGGGGGCACCCTCGCGGGCCAGGGTGCAGCCGGCGTAGGCGTTGTCCTCGATGACGGCCACGTCGTAGCGCGCGGCGAGTTCGGCGACGCGGCGGCGGCGCCGGTCCGACATCAGTACACCCGCCGGGTTGTGGAAGGTCGGCATCAGGTACAGCACCGACGGCCGGTGCTCGGCCAGCACCGCGGCGAGGCGTCGCTCGTCGATGCCCTCGTCGTCGAGGGGCACGGGCACGACGCCGGCGCCGGCGTCGCGGAACACGTCGAGGCACGGCTGCCAGCTCGGCGCCTCGACCGCGACGGTCGAGGCGCCCCGCAGGTACACCTCCGACAGCAGCACGAGGGCCTGGTGAGCGCCGTTGGTGATCATGATTTCGTCCGGCGAGGTCGGCAGGCCCTGATTGCTGTAGTAGTCGGCGACGGCTTCCCGCAGTGCCGACAGGCCGCGTACCTGGTAGCCGGGATCGCCGAGCAGCCCGGGCAGGTCGTAGCGCGCCACCTCGGCGAGCGCGTCGGCGACCTCGGGCACACCCGCGTCGGCCGCGCAGGCGAGCGAGATGACCGAGCCGGGCCCGTCGATGAGCCGTTGGAACGTCGCCGCCGCCCTGCCGCCGTTCACGCGGCCGTCGGCCGGGACCGCACGGGCGGCCGCACTGATCCGCGTCCCGCTCCCCTGCTTCCGTTCCAGCACCTCGCGCACCTCGAGGTCCTCGTAGGCCGCAACCACGGTGGCCCGGCTGACCGCCAGCAGTTTCGCCAGTTCTCGCTCCGAGGGCAGGCGCCGTCCTGCCGACAGTGCCCCCTCGTCGACGGCCCGGGCCACCGCGTCCGCGAGCTTGCGATACAGCGGCCCGTCACCGGCAGTCCAGTCACCGAGCACGGCGACCAGGTCGCCCCCGCGCGAAAAACGGTCCAATTCTCGTGCCATTGGTACTTACTCCAGTCCAGTGTTCCGAGGAGTCTAGTCCATGACACCACTACCGAGTACGCCCTGTGAGGAGACGAGACGCAATGGTGACCACGCTCCTGTTCATGCTGGGCCTGATCCTGGTTTTGGCAGGGATCGGGCGGACAGTGCACCACCCGGGACTGCCGTTCGAAGTGGAACCGGCGTTCGCCCGCCACGTCGTGACCGGCGTGGCGATCCTCTGGCAGGTCGGCCAGGCCAACGCCGACCGGATGGACCGGGCGGAGCAGTCCACACACCGGACGCCGGCTAGCGGTAGTGGACCGCGAGGCCACTCCGGCCGGGGCTGAGCCCCGGCCGGAGCACGAGGTCCGTGTCGTAATCGCCGCCGTGCTCGCTCCGGAACGGCAGTGGCTCCTCGGTGGCCAGCCCCGCCAGCCGGCGGCGGAGCCGGGCGAGAGCACCGGCCGCGGCGGGCTCGTCGGCGCGGTCGGCACCGTAGACGGCCAGCGGCGGCAGCGCCTCCATTCCCGTGTACCAGAACACACCGTGGTGCAGCGGGAACAGCACGTCGTCGAGGTGGCCGTGGATGCCACGGGGACCGAACGAACTCTCCCTGGCCCCGATCGTCGTGACCACGAGTCCGCGCTTGCCGGCCAGTTCGCCGTCACCGTAGCGGCGGACCGTTCCGGTCACCGGGTCGGTGACCCCGAACCCGAAACCGTGGACCAGCACGCGGTCCAGCCAGCCTTTGAGAATCGCGGGCGGCCCGAGCCACCACAACGGGAACTGCAGCACGACGGCCTCCGCCCAGCGCAGCTTGTCCTGCTCGGCAGCGATGTCGGCACGGAGTCCGCCCGCGTCGTAGGCACGCCGGGACGCGGCCCCCACGTGGAGCCTGCAGGCCGGGTCGTGCCCGAAGTCGGCGGCCTCCACCACGGGGTTCCAGCGCATCGCGTACAGGTCGGACACGCACACGGCGTGACCGGATTCCACCAGCGCACGCCTGCCCTCGGCGGCGAGCATGCCGCCGAGCGATCGCGGTTCGGGATGGGCGTGAATCCACAGCACGTTCATGTCCCCAGACTCGACCAGTCCACTTTCCCAGTCCAGTGGCCTGACAGCCATACTGTGAAAGAATCAGGCCATGCCACTCGTCGACGAGTCCGCAGTCCGGCCGCACCGCGTCGCCGTGCTCGTACGACCCGGGGTCATGCCGCTCGAACTCGGAGCCGTGCACCAGCTGTTCGGTACGGCCCGCAGGCAGGAGGGACCTGCCGCGGGCACGCCGCTGTACGACGTCGTGACCTGCACCGTCGAACCCGGCCGCGTACCCACCGACGCCGACTTCGCGCTCGACGTGCCCCACGGGCCCGACGTGCTCGACGAGGCGGGCACGGTGCTCGTGCCCGCCACCCACGCACCGGACCAGCCGGAGACCGGCGGCACACTCACCCCGGCACTGGCCACTGCGCTCACCCGCCTGCGCCCCGGCGCGCGGATCGCCTCGATCTGCACCGGGGCTTTCGTCCTCGCGGCCGCCGGTCTGCTCGACGGTCGCCGCGCCACGACGCACTGGCAGTCCGCAGCCGCCTTCGGCCGGCTGTTTCCGCACCTCACACTCGATGCCGAGGTGCTGTTCACCGACGACGGCGACGTACTCACGTCCGCGGGCGAGGCCGCAGGCATCGACCTGTGCCTCCACCTGATCCGCCGCGACCACGGCGCAGCGGTGGCCGCGGACGTGGCCCGGCGGACGGTCGTGCCGCCCTACCGTGAGGGCGGCCAGGCCCAGTACGTGCCGCATCCGATCCCCGAGGCGCACGGCACGTCCACCGCACCGGCGCGGGCATGGGCCCTGGAACACCTCGACCGGCCCGTACCGTTGCACGAACTGGCAGCACACGCGTCGATGAGCGTGCGCACGTTCACGCGCCGCTTCCGCTCCGAGACCGGCTGCTCCCCCGGCCGGTGGCTCACCCGGCAACGAGTGGAGCGGGCCCGGGTATTGCTCGAGGAGACCGATCGGCCCGTCGACGCCATCGCCGGTGACGTGGGATTCGGCACGGGCGCCTCGCTGCGCGCTCAGTTCCGTGATGTGCTCGGCGTCTCCCCCATCGTGTACCGCACCACGTTCCGGGGTGGAATTCCATCCGACTGACAAACGTTGTCATAACGGAGAGAGGTGACAACGATTGGCAGAAGCCACCAAGACCCCGACCCGCCGCACGCGCGCAACGGGCAGCGGCGAGGCAGACGCCGACCTGGTCCGTGTCTACCTCGACGAGATCGGTAGGACGCCCCTGCTGACCGCCGAGCAGGAGATCGACCTGGCCAAACGCATCGAGGCCGGCGTCTACGCCGCCGAGCTGCTCCGCAGGGCCGACCGTGCCGGCCACGGCACCGATGGTCCCGGCACCGGCGGTACCGTCACCCCGACGGTGCCGTCCGATAGCGCAGTGTCGTCCGATGCCACGGTCCCGTCGGATAGTGCCGTCCCGTCGGAAAGTGCCGTGCCGTCGGAGGCCGCCGAGCTGCCCGCGGACCGTCGTGACCTGGAGCAGATCGCGCGTGACGGCGAGGCGGCGAAGGACCACATGGTGCAGGCGAACCTGCGCCTGGTGGTCACGGCCGCACGCAAGAACCGCAACGCCAACCTGTCGCTGCTCGACGCGGTGCAGGAGGGCAACCTCGGCCTGATCCACGCGGTGGAGAAGTTCGACTACGCCAAGGGCTTCAAGTTCTCCACGTACGCGATGTGGTGGATCCGGCAGGCGATCCAGCGCGGCAACGCGTTCTTCAGCGGCACGATCCGGCTGCCCATGCACACCGCCGAGCAGATCGCCAAGCTCGACCGGTTGCAGCGCACCCTCGAGGCGCAGGGGCGGCACAACCTGTCGGTCGACGAGCTCGCCCAGGCCGCGGACATGTCGGTCGAACGGGTCCTGGCGCTGCGGCAGGCGGGCCAGAGCACGGCCAGTCTCGACGTCCCGGTCGACGACGACGGCGAGCTCACCCTCGGTGACCTGGTCACGGCCGGATCGGTACCCGGTGTCAGCGAATCGCTCGAGCACTCGTCGATGGTCGGCGAGCTCAACGCCGCGCTCGAGACACTGCCCGCCCAGGAGGCGACGGTGCTGGCGCTGCGTTACGGCCTCACCGACGGCGATGCGCACACCGTGCCCGACATCGCCCGGAGGCTGGGTCTGACGCGCAAACGGGTGCGCTCGCTCGAGGAGCGGGGCCTGGCCCAGCTCCGCGCGGAGAACCACGGCTCGCTGCTGGCCTGGGCCAGCTGAACCACCGGCCACCGGGAGGCAAGGCGCGCCTGCGCGGTCCGAGCACCGTGCCGGACGGCCGCGGCGGCTCTACGATCGGTGCGTGGAGCTGCCCGTGATGCCGCCGGTCCGGCCGATGCTCGCCGCCTTGGTGCGTGAGCTCCCCCGGGAGCCCGGCCTGTGCTACGAACCGAAATGGGACGGGTTCCGGTGCATCGTGTTCCGCGACGGCGACGACCTCGAGCTCGGTTCCCGCAACGACCGGCCGCTGACGCGGTACTTTCCCGAGCTGGTCGCCCTGCTCGCCGACGCGTTGCCGCGGCGCTGCGTGGTGGACGGGGAGATCGTCGTGGTCGGCGAGGCCGGACTGGACTTCGACGCCCTGCAACAGCGTCTTCACCCGGCCGAGTCGCGGGTGCGCACGCTCGCGGCGGAGACGCCTGCGGGGTTCGTGGCATTCGACCTGCTCGCGCTCGGTGACGAGGATCTGACCGGGGAGCCGTTCTCCCGGCGCCGCGCGCGGCTGGCCGACATCCTCGACACCGCGCAGGCCCGGGTGCATCTGACGCCGCTGACCGGCGACGCCGATGTCGCCGAGGACTGGTTCACCCGGTTCGAGGGAGCCGGGTTCGACGGGGTGATGGTCAAGGCGGGCGACGAGCCGTACCGGCAGGACAAGCGGACCATGCGCAAGGTCAAACACGAACGCACGGCCGACTGCGTGGTGGCCGGTTTCCGGTGGCACAAGGACGGAGAAGGCGTCGGGTCGCTGCTGCTGGGGCTCCACGACGAAGCAAACACACTGCATCACGTCGGCGTGGCGAGCAGTTTCACCGCGGCGCGCAGGCGGGAGCTGGCCGCCGAACTGGAGCCGCTCCGCTCCGGTGCACTGGACGGGCACCCGTGGCGCGACTGGGCGGATCCGGCGGCGCAGGCCGCCCACGGCGGCCGCATGCCGGGCGGGCAGAGCCGGTGGAGCGCCGGCAAGGACCTCTCGTGGGAGCCGCTGCGCATCGAGCGGGTCGCCGAGGTGCGCTACGAACACCTCCAGGCGGGCCGGTTCCGGCACGGCGGCAGGCTGGTGCGGTTCCGGCCCGACCGGGACCCGGCGTCGTGCACCTACGCGCAGCTGGAGCAAGTGCCGCCCGCCGAGCTGACGGCGTTGTTCGACGAGGCGACTCCGGCATGAGCCCGGCGGCGAAGGACCCGGCGGCGAAGGACTCCGTGACGCTCGAGGTGCCGGGACCGGACGGGCGGATCACGCCGGTCACGATCTCCAGTCCGGGCAAGGTGTTCTTCGCCGAACGCGGCGAGACGAAACTCGACCTGGTGCGCTACTACGAGGCCGTCGCGGAACCGCTGTTGGCGACGCTCGGCGGCAGACCGCTGCTCATGGAGCGCCACCCGAACGGCGCGGGTGGGAAGTCGTGGTGGCAGAAGCGGGTGCCCTCGTCCGTCCCGGACTGGCTCACCACGACCGTCGTGGCCACACCGAACGGCACGACCAGCGACGCGCTCGTCGCCGCCGATCTGGCGCACGTGCTGTGGGCGGTGAACCTGGGCTGTCTCGGCTTCCACGTCTGGCCCTACCGCGCCGCGGCGCCCGAGGTGGCCGACGAGCTGCGGATCGACCTCGATCCCTCCCCCGGGGTCACGTTCGCCCAGGTGCGCGAGGCGGCCGTACGGGCGCGTGCCCTGCTCGGCGAACTCGGCATCGAGCCGGTCCTCAAGACGACCGGCTCCCGCGGACTGCACCTGTACGTGCGCCTGGAGCCGCGGTGGGACAGCTACACCGTGCGCGCCGCCGCCGTCGCCCTCGGCCGCGAACTGGAACGGCGCCATCCGGACCTGATCACCGCACAGTGGTGGAAGGAGGAGCGCGGCGCGCGCGTGTTCGTCGACTTCAACCAGAACGCGCCGCACAAGACGGTGTTCGGCGCCTGGTGCGTCCGTCCGGTCACCGGCGCTCGCGTGTCGGCGCCGATCACCTGGGACGAGCTGGCCGACGTCGATCCGCGCGCACTCACGATCGCCACGGTGCCCGCCCTGCTGGCCGAGCGCGGCGACCCGTGGGCGGGCATCGGCGAGCGGCCGCAGTCGCTCGAACCACTGCTGGAGATGTCGCGGCGGGACCTGGCCTCGGGGCTGATGGACGCGCCGTGGCCGCCGGTGTATCCGAAACAGCCCGGCGAACCGCCGCGCGTGGCGCCGAGCAGGGCCAAGAAGACCTGAACTCCGGCACCCCGTCACGACGGCCGATGCCGTGGCGTCAGAGCCGGCCCCGCGGCGTCAGGGCTGGTCGCGGTAGCGGGGATTCGCCACGGCGAGGCGGTCGGCGACGTCCCGGCGGACGGCCTCGAGCACGGCCTCATCGCCGGTGTCGACGTCCCCGCGGCGGAGTGCGGCAGCCAGGGCGCGGGAATCGCCGACGCCGAGCGCCGCCAGCCGCCGATCGTGCCGCTGCTGCTGTGCGGCGCCGACGGCGAGTTCGCGCTGCACCATGCCGAGTGCGTGCGAGGCCTCGCCGGCGTCGTCCTCGCCGTCGGCGCCGAGGTACTCCCGCACCGCTTCGAGGAGTTCGGACGCGGTCGGCCTGCCGTGCAGCTCCGGCGCCTCGTCGGGCACCGTCACCGGATCGGGCTCGGCGGGCTCGGCACCGAGGGCGAGCAGCAGGTCGTGTTCCTGTTCGCACACCCGCCGCCCCGCCACGGCGAGTTCGACCGACCGGCTGCGCCCGGACAGGTGCCGTCGCGCCCGCATCCCGCAGCCGACGGCCAGCTCGGCCGTGCCGTAGACCTCCCACCAGTGCACGGTGTGCTCGTCCGGGCGGAACCCGGCGACCTCGGCGTAGCCGTCGAGCAGTTGCGCGCGCGAGCCGAAGCCGCCGACCGGATCGGGCGCACCGAACCGCCACGCCTTGACGCACAGCCGGCCGAGGTCCTCCATCGGGTCGCCGCGGTGCACCCGTTCCCAGTGCAGCACGGCACGCAGCCCCTCGGGACCGACGACGAGGTTGCCGGTGCGGAGGTCGCCGTGTACCGGCGTGTCCCCGGTCGCCGCGGGCCGGTGGCGGTGCAGCCACCGCAGCGCGACCTCCACGGCCGGCAGCGGTTCGTCGAGCGCGTCGCACCGCTCGGTGAGCCGTTCGAGGGGGTCCGGTGCCGCGAGCCCCGGCACCTCGCCGTCCGGAATGCGGTGGATCCGCGCCAGCACCCGGCCCAGCTCGCCGGCCAGTCCGGCGCGCGCCCGGGCGTAGTCGTCGTCGCACAACAGCCGCCGCGGCATCGTCTCGCCGTCGACGTGGCGGCTGATCAGGTACGGGGCGCCCAGGCCGGTCAGGTCGCCGTCGTCGGTGACCCGGTCCCCGGCGACGCCGTGATCGACGAGTTCGGGCGCCGGAACTCCCTGTCGCCGCGCCGCGGGCAGCACGGCCACCTCCCGCGCCGTCGTCTCGGGGGACGGCCACCCGGGACGGTCGCGGCGCAGCACCAGCCGCACCGGCTCGGCGCCGGGAGTGGTGGCTTCGAACGACCACGTCTCGCGGCGCGTCCCCGCCGACAGCCGCCGGGGTTCGCTGACCTCCACGTCGTCGCCCCACACGTCCCCGAGCCGCAGCGCCAGCCGGGTGGCCAGGTCCTCCGCCGTCATACGTGCCCGACCGGCCCGGCGGAGCCGAACGAACGGCGGGCGCACGTGCGCATCCGCACCTCCTCGGAGTCCTCGACGACGAGCCCGCCGCCGGTGACGGCAGGCGGGTCACGGGCGCGAACCGCGTGCTGTCGCGACCGCCCGCGCCCCTGCACGGCCTCGCACACCACCCGGTTTGCCCGGTCACGGCCCACCGACACGTCGTCGCCGATCCCGGCCCCGGGCATCCGGAGGCCGGTCGTGCCGCGCCCCGCCGCGGGCCGTCGGATCGCCACCCATCGTCACGGACCTCCCCACTCGCCGGTGAATTCCGGTTCGGTCTTGTTCCGGAACGCCTCGAAGGCCGCGCGCGCATCGGTCGTGCCGAAGTTGATCGTCTGGGCACGCGCCTCGTTCTCCAGCGCTTCCCGCAGCGTCGCATCGGCGCCCTCGTTGAGCAGCGCCTTCGTCTGGGCGAGCGCGACGGGCGGACCCGCGGCGATCGCGGCCGCCGTCTCGGTGACGAACGCATCGAGCTCGCCCGCGGGTTTCACCCAGGTCACCAACCCGAGCCGCTCGGCCTCCTCGGCGCCGACGAAATCGGCCAGCAGTGCGATGCGTTTGGCCTGCTGCAGTCCGACGAGTTTGGGCAGCAGCCACGATCCGCCGAAGTCGAGCGACAGCCCGCGCTTGGTGAAGATCTGACTGAACCGCGCCCGGTCGGAGGCCGCCACGAGGTCACACCCGAGCGCGAGATTCCAGCCCGCGCCGACGGCGACGCCGTCGACCTGCGCGATCGTGGGCGTCTCCACGTCGTGCAGCGCGATCGCGGTGCGGTTGACCAGGTGCATGCGCTGCAGCGGATGCAGTCCCGACTCCACGGACAGGTCGGCACCGGCGCAGAAGTCGCCGCCGGCACCGGTCAGCACGATCGCCCGCGTCCGCTCGTCGGCGTCGGCCTCGCGCAGCCGTTCGGCCAGCTGCGGCCACGTCTCCACGTCGATCGCGTTCTTGCGCTGCGGGCGATTGAGCGTGATCGTCGTGACGGCGTCGCTGTGGGACACCTTTACGGTCGGTTCGTCCACGGGCCTTCCTTCCGGTCTCGGTGCTGCGGTGTCTCGGTGCTGCGGTGTCTCGGTGCTGCGGTGTCTCGGTGCTGCGGTGTCTCGGTGCTGCGATGTCTCGGTGCTGCGGTGCGGACCCGGCCGCGTCCCTGCTGCGGGCGGTGCGGCCGCCGGGCTCAGAGGCACAATGCGTCGGCCAGGCGCGCGCGGTGGTCGGCCGGAGTGCCCAACAGCAGCTCGGAGGTCTTGGCGCGCTTGTAGTACAGGTGCGCGTCGTGCTCCCACGTGTAGCCGATGCCGCCGTGCAGTTGCAGGCCGGCCGCCGCGGTGTCGAAGGCGGCCGGGCCGAGCACGACCTGCGCCAGCGCCGCCGCCTCGGGCAGCGCGGCCGGATCGTGATCGGCGGTCCACGCCGCGTGCCACAGCACCGCTTCCGCCTGCTCGCACGAGGCGTACAGGTCGGCGCACGCGTGTTTGACGGCCTGCTGCGACCCGATGGGCCTGCCGAACTGCACGCGCGCCTTCGCGTACTCGACCGTGTCGGCGAGCACCCGGCGCATCCCGCCGAGCTGTTCGGCGGCGAGGGCCACGGCGGCGCGGTGCCACACCGCCTCCAGCACACCTGCGGGGTCGCCGCACGGCACGCGGCGCGCCGACGTCCCGGCGAACTCCGCGCGCGCCATCCGCCGGGTCGGGTCGAGGGTGCGCGACGGCCGCCACGAGACGGCCCCGCCGTCGGCCAGGAACCAGCCGTGGTCGGCGTACACCAGGACGTGGTCGGCCGACGGGCCGTCGACCACGAACGCCGCCTCCCCGGCGAGCCGCCAGTGGCCGCCGTCCCGCGCCGCCTGCACGCTGTCGGCCGCCGAACCCCACCGGCCACCGGTGCCGGCCACGGCCACCGCAGCGGTCTGCTGTCCCGCCGCGATCCCCGGCAACAGCTCCTCGGCCAGGGAGTCGTCACCGAGGGCGGCCACGGTGTCGGTCGCCAGCACCGCGGAGGACAGATACGGCACCGGCGCCAGCGCGGCGCCCAGTTCCGCGAGCACGACGCAGCGTTCGACGTGCCCCGCTCCTGCTCCCCCGGACGCCTCGGGCACGAGCAGTCCGGTCATCCCGAGCGTCGCCAACTGTGTCCACAGTCGACGGTCGATGCCCTCGCCGTCGTCGGCCATGACCTCGCGGACCCGCTGCGGCGGGCAGTGATCGGCCAGCAGGGCCCGGACGCTGTCGCCCAGCCCGGTCTGTTCCTCGTCGAGTATCAGCCGCATCGCCCGGATTCACCTCGCCTGCGTGCCGACGCGCAGCTCACGGAACGGCACGTCGCGGTCGACCCGGGGTTCTTTCGGCAGTCCCAGTACGCGGTCGCCGATGATGCCGCGCTGGATCTGGTTGGTGCCGCCCGCGATGCTGGAGGCCGGCGTCGCAGTGATCGCGAGCGCCAGCGCGTCCCCGGACGAATCGCCGGGATCCCACGCGATCGCGCGAGGACCGGCCACGAGACCCGCCACCCGCACCGCCTGCCACAGCACCTGCGCACCGGCCAGTTTCGCCACCGACCCGCGTGCGCCCGGCGCGAGGCCGGCGTCGCTCTGCTGCTGCAACCGGGCGTTCAGCAGCGCCAGCTTCCGTTCGGCGGCGTACAGCTCGGCCAGCTCCGCGCGAAGGACCGGGTCGTCGGCCACTCCCCGCACGCGGGCGACGTCGCGGAGGCTGTCGAACGTCATCGGGTCGTAGCGGCGCCGCACCGAACCGCCGATCGACACGCGTTCGTGCCCGAGCATCGTCACCGCCGCCGCCCACCCGGCGTCGACCTCGCCGATCACCGCGTCCGCGGGGATCCGCACGTCGTCGAAGTACACCTCGTTGAACGGCGCCGAGCCGGTCATGTCCCGCAACGGCCGCACGGTAACGCCCGGTGCGTGCATGTCGACGACGAACATCGTCAGGCCACGGTGTTTCACCGCGTCCGGGTTCGTGCGCGCCAGCAGGGCACCGAAGCCGGCGTACTGCGCACCCGAGGTCCAGACCTTCTGGCCGGTCACGAGCCAGTCGCCGGCGGCGTCGCGCACGGCGCGGGTCTGCAGGCTCGCCACGTCCGACCCGGCGCCGGGCTCGGAGAACAGCTGGCACCAGATCTCCTCACCCCGCAGCAACGGCGGCAGGTACCGCGCCTTCTGCTCGTGTGTGCCCAGATCCACCAGGGTCGGCCCGCACATGCCCATGCTGATCAGGAACACGCCCGTCGGCAGGTCGTAGGCCGCCGCTTCCTCCTGGAAGATCTGCTGTTCGGCGGCCGTCAGCCCCTGCCCGCCGTACTCGGCTGGCCAGGTCAGTCCCGCCAGGCCGGCGTCGTACAGCGCGGCCTGGAACCGTCGGGCGGCCGCGAGCTGCTGCTCGGTCGGTGCGCTCTCGCTCGCCTCGGGGACATGATCGTCACTGCGCGGCGCATGCTCGGCGAGCCAGTCACGGACCCGTTCCCGGAACCCCGTCGTCATCGCGCTCCCCTCATCCCGCGGCGGCCGCGTAGCGCGCCGTGAGCGTGTGCTTGACCAGTTTTCCGGTGGGAGTGCGCGGCAGTTCGTCGACGAAGTCGACCGACTGCGGCGCCTTGTAGTGCGCGATCCGCTCCCGGACGTAGCCGAGCAGCTCGTCGGCGAGCTCCGCACCCGCGTCCACTGTGGACATCGGCTGCACCACCGCCTTGACCTGCTCGCCCATCTCGGCGTCCGGCACGCCGATGACGGCCACGTCGGCCACGGCGGGGTGCAGCGTCAGCACGTCCTCCACCTCTTGCGGGTAGATGTTCACCCCACCGGAAATGATCATGAACGCCTTGCGGTCGGTGAGATACAGGTATCCCTCGGCGTCGAGGTGGCCGACGTCGCCGCTCGTGGCCCAGTTCGGATGCTCGGGATGCTGTGCGCCGCGGGTCTTGTCCGGTTCGTTGTGGTAGACGAACGACACCTCGTCGCGTTCGAAGTAGACGGTGCCGATCTCCCCGGCGGGCAGTTCGGCGCCGTCGTCGTCACAGATGCGGACGACACCGAGCCCGGCACGGCCGACCGAACCCGGGCGTTCGAGCCATTCCTGCGGCGAGATGAACGTGATGCCGGCACCTTCGGTGGAGGCGTAGTACTCGTGGAGGATCGGCCCCCACCACTCGATCATCGCCTGCTTGACCTCGACCGGGCACGGCGCGGCGGCGTGAATCGCGACCCGGTGGCTGGACAGGTCGTACCGTCCGCGGGTCTCGCCGGGCAGCTTCAGCATCCGCACGAACATCGTCGGCACCCACTGGCTGTGCGTCACGCCGTACGTCTCGATCGCGCGCAGGGCCGCCTCCGGCTCGAACCGCTCCATCATCACGAGCGTTCCGCCCACCGCGTGCACACACGCGCCGTACCGCAGCGGCGCCGCGTGGTACACCGGAGCAGGCGAGAGGTACGTGATGGTCTCGTCGAAGCCGTACATCAGCTGCACCAGCGGCAGCAGCGGGTTTCCGGGATCGTCGATCTGCCGTTCGGGCAGGGTCACCTTGATGCCCTTCGGCCTGCCCGTCGTGCCGGACGAGTAGAGCATGTCGGCGCCCGCAGGCTGATCGTCCGGCCGTTCGGGCGACGCGGCCGCCAACACGGCGTCGTAGTCGTCGTAGCCCGCCACGGCTCCGCCGTAGGCCAACATCACGGGCACGTCGACCCGTTCGGCGACCCGGGTGACGAGCTCCCCCAGCGGCGCGGACACGACGAGCGCCGTCGCACCGGAGTCGGACACGATGTAGGCGATCTCGTCGGCGGTGAGATGACTGTTGACCGCGGTGATGTAGAGACCGGAGCGGACCGCAGCCCAGTACACCTCGTAGGCGCGGAGCGAGTTGTCGCTGAGCAGCGCGACGGTGTCGCCGGTACGGAATCCGTCGGCGCGCAAGGCGTTCGCCAACCGGACCGAGCGGTCGTCGAGTTCGCCGTAGGTCAGCCGGTCGCCGGAGCCGGCCATGATGACGGCCGGCTTGTCGGGCCGCGTGGCGGCGAAGGTACCCGGATACATGACGGCTCCTCCTCGAACCGAGACGTTCCTGCGAGCCTGCCCCGCGCACCCGGAAGCAGTCAATGCCGACTGTTCCCGAGCGGCCTCCGGGCTTACGCTGCGGGCATGACGGACCGCGCCCGCCCTCCGGACGGAGGAACGACCGACGAACCGGCACCCGCCGCGACCTCCGAACGCGGCTCCACACCACCGACCGCGCCGCGAGTGGCGCCGTCCACCGTGCCGCGCAGCCGCGAGGAGCGCCGCGCGGACAGCCGCGAACTGATCCTCGACGCCGCCGTCGAATGCCTCGTCGAGCGTGGCTACGCGGGCGCGTCCACACTGGCGATCCAGGCCGGGGCGGGCGTGTCCCGGGGCAGACTGCTGCACCATTTCCCCTCCCGCGACGGACTGCTCGTCGCTGCGGCCCAGCACCTGGCCGTACGCCGACTCCGGGAGACCGAACAACGCGTGTCCGAGGCACTGGCGGGTCACCCCGACAGCCCCGAGCGCGTCGACCGGTGCATCGAACTGCTGTGGGCCACGTTCCACGAACCGCATTTCTGGGCCGCGGTGGAACTGTGGACCGCCGCGCGCACCAACACGGCCCTCGCGAGCGCACTGCGTCCCGCCGAGCGACAGCTGCGCGAGTCGATCCGTGCGGTCACCGACCGGATCTGGAGTCCGTCGGTCCGCAACCACCCGCGCTACGAGGAGCTGTGCGAACTGTTGTTCACCAGCATGCGCGGCGCCGCATTGCCGTACACCTTCGACGCACGGGACCCGGCGACGGATCGCCATGTGGCCGTGTGGCAGTCCGCTGCGCGAGCGCTGTTGTCCGGCGACCAGGGATCATCCGGTGGTCTTGACCGTGATCGGCACGAGGCGTAACTATTGCACAGGCCACATTTCTCACCGGTGACCCTGTCCGTGCCGTCCACGACGACCCCCTCCAGGATGGCGACGATCCCTCCAGATGGCGAGGTCAACGATGTCCGCACCGTCTGCCGTCACCCCCGATCCGCGCTCGGCCCCTGAACATCCCCGCATGCTGGGACGGGGCATGACGATGGGCGATCAGCTCGCCCGGCACGCCCGCACGATCGGCGACGAACCCGCGTTCGTCTTCGAGGGCACCGTGCGCACCTACCGCGAGCTCGACGTACGGGTGAGCCGGCTCGCGAACGCCCTGCGCGACCGTGGCGTGCGCCAGGGCGACCGGGTCGCCGTGCTGGGCCTGAACACGCTCGAGGTGATCGAGGCCTACTTCGCCGCCACGCGCGTGGGCGGAATCTGCGTGCCGGTGAACTTCCGCCTCGCGGCGGGCGAGATCGCCTACGTGCTGGGCGACAGCGGCGCCGCGGCGGCCGTCGTGCACGCACCCCTGGCCGCGACCTACGCGCAGGCTGCGGCCGAGCTCGCCGATCCCCCGGTGTGTCTCGTCCACGGCGACGACGCCCGAGACGGTGACGCCGGAAACGGTGGAGACGGTGGAGCCGCCGGGCCGTGCCCGGCGGCGTGGCGTACGAACCGGCGCTGGCCGCCGCGTCGCCGGAGTTCGACGAACTGCGCGTCGACGAGCACGACCCGGCGTTCATCATGTACACCTCCGGCACCACGGGAAAGCCCAAAGGTGCCGTGCTCACGCATTTCAACCTCGTCATGCATGCGTTCAGCAGCATGGCCACGAACGGGATCACGGGCGAGGACCGCGTCGGGATGGCCGCCGCTCCCCTGTTCCACATCGCGGGCCTGTCCGGGCTGTTGCCGAATCTGCTCCTGGGCGGGAGCACGGTGCTGGCGCCGTCGGGGCGGTTCGACCCGGTGGCCGTGCTGGACACGGTCGAGCGCGAGCGCGTGTCGGCGGTGTTCCTGGTTCCCGCGCAGTGGCAGGCGATCGTGTCGGTGCCGGACATCGACCGGCGCGACCTCTCGTGCCTGACGAGGATCTCCTGGGGTGCAGCCCCGGCGTCGACGACGTTGCTGCACACCGTCATGGAGAAGTTCCCGCAGGCGGAGCTGTCCACGGCGTTCGGGCAGACCGAGTGCAGTCCGATCACGACGCTGCTGCGCGGGGAGGACTCGCTGCGCAAGATCGGCTCGGTGGGCACGCCCATCCTCAACGTCGAGGCGCGCATCGTGGACGACGACATGAACGACGTCCCGCGGGGCGAGGTCGGCGAGATCGTCTACCGCGGCCCGATGGTGATGAAGGAGTACTGGAACAAGCCCGCCGAGACCGCGGAGGTGTTCCGCGGCGGCTGGTTCCACTCCGGCGATCTGGTCCGCGAGGACGAGGACGGCTACTTCTACGTCGTCGACCGGAAGAAGGACATGATCATCTCCGGCGGGGAGAACATCTACTGCGCCGAGGTGGAGGACGTGCTCGCGGGTCATCCGAAGATCGCCGAGGTCGCGCTGATCGGCATGGCCGACGAGAAGTGGGGTGAGACACCGCTGGCCGTGCTCGCGCCGCGCGAGGAGGGCGAGCCGCCGACCGCGGCGGAACTCGAGGAGTGGTGCACGCAGCGGCTGGCCCGCTACAAGCGGCCGCGGAGGCTGGCCGTCGTGCCCGCGCTGCCGCGCAACCCGAGCGGCAAGGTGCTCAAGACGGCGCTGCGTACCGACCGCGACTCGGGAGCGCTGTCGATCGAAGCGGTGTGAACGCGCGTCACGTTCTGGAAGACTGGCGGACGTGACGCACCTGGTGAACCCCGACGGCATCCGCTGGCTCGAACTCGACGGCGCGGTCAACATCCGCGACGTCGGCGGCATCCCGACCACCGACGGTTCGACGACCGCCCGGAACCGGCTGTTGCGGGCCGACAACCTGCAGGACCTCTCGTCGGCCGACCTCGGCCTGCTGGTGGACACGATCGGCCTCGACACGGTCGTCGACCTGCGCACGGCTCACGAGATCGACGCCGAGGGACCGGGGCCGCTGCGCGTGTACTCACGCGTGCACCACGTCCACCATTCGCTGCTGCCGGACGGCGGCGACGACGTACTGCTGGCCCGCAACCGGGCCGAGAGCGGTGCCGATCCCGGCTCCGGCAACCCTGCCGAGCCCGACCGCGTCGTCGCGCACTACCTCGGCTACGTCTCCCACCGGCCGGACAGCATCGTGGGTGCGCTGCGGGCGATCACCGACACGCCGGGTGCCGCGCTCGTGCACTGTGCGGCGGGCAAGGACCGGACAGGGGTGGTCACGGCGTTCGCGCTCGAGATCGCCGGCGTCGACCGGGACGCGATCGCGGCGGACTACGCGGCGACCGCGCACCGGATCGAGGCGATCATCAGCAGGCTGCGCGGCTCAGAGACCTACCGCGAGGACATCGACCGCAAGACGGTCGACGAACACCGGCCGCGCGCCGAGTCGATGGAGCGGTTCCTCACCGAGATCGACGCCCGGCACGGCGGGGTGCACCGGTACCTGCACGGCCACGGTTTCACCCCGGCCGAGGCCGACCGCCTGCACGCCAAGCTGCGCGACTGACGGAGGCCACGCCCGGTCACCGGCCTGCCCGCTGCCGCCGCGCCTGCCCGCCGCTCAGCCGGGTGCGCGGGCGAGCAGCCGCGTCGTCGTGCCGGTCGCCTGCTCGGCCAGCACCGTGAACCCGGCCGGCAGGCGGGCCGACAGACCACCGTGCGGGATGCGGTACGGATGCGGAGCCGGTTCGTCCGGTCGTTCGTCCTGTCGCTCGTCCTGTCGCAGCGCCTCCCAGGCGAGGACGCCGCCGGGCGCGACGGCACGGGCACCGGCGGCGAACGCCGCTTCGTCCCAGAACCGGGTGGCGAGCACGAGCGCGAAGCCACCCGCGTGCGTCCCGTCGGCGAGGTAGGCCGCCGCGTCCGCCCGCACACAGGTGATGCGCGCATCCCGGCCGCGTCGCGCGGCCTCTTCCTGCAGCTGGGCGAGCGCCACGTCGGAGACGTCGACGACGGTCACCGCGCGGCCGGCGTCGGCGAGTGCCAGGGCGCTGCCGGATCGGCCGCCCGCGAGCTCGAGCACGGGCCCGCCGGGCGGGCCCGCGGCCACCGCGTCGGCGACGAGCGGATGCGGTGCGAACGAGGGCACCCGGCCGGTGTAGCGCTCGTTCCACCGGCGGCGGTCGTCCGCGGCGGAATCGGCGGCACTCACGACCGGCGCTCCCTCATCGGAGCCGTACCCGCGACCGCACCGTCCGAGACCGCACCACCCGTACCCGGCGGGCCGCTCACAGCAGACCCGAGAAGTAGTCCCAGAACCGCTGCACGACCAGGAACACGACGAGCGCAAGCCACAGCGCCAGTCCCCACACGTGGTGGCGCACCGGGCGCGCCGCGATGCCGGGCAGGTGGCCGGCGGCGACGTTGTGGGCCGTGGTGTACCAGAAGACCGGGATGGTCACCGCCCACACGACGAGGCAGTAGGGGCACAGCGCCCCGATCTCGTACAGGCTCTGGGTGATCAGCCAGTGCACGAAGCCGGCACCGAACAGGGTGCCCGCCTGCATGCCGAGCCAGAACCACCGCGGCAGCCGCGCCCCGGCGAGCACCGCCACGCCCACCGTCACCACGACCGGGAACGCGGCCAGGCCGAGGAGCGGATTGGGAAAGCCGAACGCCGCCGCCTGGTCGCTCTGCATCACCGACGTGCACGAGACGGTCGCGTCGAGGGTGCAGCTCGGCCGGTAGTCCGGGTTCTCCAGCAGCGCGAACTTCTCGAGGGTCAGCACGAACGCGGCCGCCAGCCCGAGCAGCCCGCCGATCGTCAGTACCCACCCGACGACACTCCGCAACCTGCCGGTGATGTGGCCGGCGTCGCCGCCGGAGCCGTCCGCGACGTCGCCGCCACGGTGGACGTCACCGCCACGGTGGCCGGCTGCGCCCGCCTCGCCGTCTGTGTCCACCTCGTCTGCGCCCACCTCGTCGTCCGCGTCCACCTCGTCGGCCTGCGCGGCGCCGTTGTCGTTACCGGTGCGGGACATGGCCCCGGTTTCCCCTTTCTCCGCCACTGTTGCCAGCACGGTACGCACCGCCGGGTGCGCCGCGTGTGAACGGGACGTGATCAACCACTCGTTGAGTCACGCCGACTCCGCGGGATACGTTCACCGCGGCACTTACGGACGAGGAACGTCTAGGAAAGCCGGTGAGTCAGCGTTGACGGACCCGACCAGCCGAACCGGGCCACCCGAGGGCATCACGGTCCTCGGCACCGCCCAATGGGCCGCGTGGCAAGAGCGCAGGCTGCCGCCGGTCGAGCGGGTGGCCGACGGGATCTGGTCGGTGCCGGTTCCCATCCCCCACAACCCGCTGCGCTACACGCTCAGTTACCTGCTGGAGGGTGACGGCGGACTGCTCGTCGTCGACCCGGGTTGGAATTCGCAGGAGGGCTGGGACGCCCTGCAGGCCGGGATCGCCGAGGCGGGCGCCACGACCGGCGATGTGACGGGCATCGTCACCACGCACGTCCACCCCGACCACCACGGCCTGTCCGAACGTCTCCGCCGGAAGTCCGGCGCCTGGATCGCGATGCACCCGGCCGAACGGGAGACCCTTCCCCAGCGCATGCGGCGTGCACTCGGCACGCACGACACGCTCACCGCGTGGCTGCACGATCAGGGTGCACCCGAACCGGACGCACGCGAGCTGGGCGGGCCGTTCGACGCGCGGGACCCCGAGACCGCCGCCATGGCCGACCCGGATGTGCTGCTCGACGACGGCGACCTCGTCCCCGTGGCCGGGCGGACACTGCGCGCGGTGTGGACGCCGGGACACACGCCCGGGCACCTGTGCCTGCAGGAGGCCGACGAGCGGCTGCTGCTGACCGGCGACCACGTGCTGCCGCGCATCACTCCGAACATCGGGCTCTACCCGGGCGGTATCGGCGCGCCGCTGGCCGACTTCCTCACCTCGCTCACGCGCATCAAGGACTTCGGCGACCACGACGCACTGCCCGCCCACGAGTACCGCTTCCGCGGACTCGGCGAGCGCGCGCGACTGCTCGCCGAGCACCACGAGCAGCGGTGCCAGGAGATCGTCGACGTGATCGCCGGTCTCGGCACACCGACTCCGTGGCAGGTCGCCACCCATCTGACGTGGTCCCGGCCCTGGGCCGAGGTGGGCCGCATGCGCATCGGCGCACTCGCGGAGACCGCATCGCACCTCGACCATCTCGTCGGGGAAGGCAGGCTCACGTGGCACACCGGGTCCGGGAGCGGGCCCGACTCGCAGGACCGCATCCGCCTCGCCACGCCCACCACACCCACCACGTCGACCACGCCCACCACCGCAAGGAGCACGACTTGACACCGTCCCAGGCCGTCGAGGCCCTCGACCCCGACACTCCCGTGCTGGTCGGCGTGGGCCAGGCCGCCGAGCGCATCGACGACGCCGATTACCGGCGCCTCTCCGCCGTCGACCTGGCCGCCGAGGCGGCCCGCTCCGCCCTGGCCGACACGGGTGCCGACGCCCGATCGGTGGCCGAGGCCGTGGACGTGGCGGCGGGGATCCGCCAGTTCGAGCATTCGACGCCCGGCGCGTTCCCGCCGCTGGGCAGTTCGGACAACTATCCGCGGTCGGTCGCCGGCCGAGTGGGTGCCGATCCACGCCGCGCGATCCTCGAGGTCGTCGGCGGGCAGGGCCCGCAGCACCTGGTGAACGAACTGGCCGCGACGATCGCCGCAGGCGAGACCGGAGTGGCGCTGCTGTTCGGTTCCGAGGCGATCTCGACCGCGCAGCACCTGGCGTCCGCGCCGGACAAGCCGGACTTCACCGAGCACGTCGGCGGACAGCTCGAGGACCGCGGTCGCGGCCTGCAGGGGCTGATGACGCAGGAACTCCTCGCGGCGGGTCTGGCCGACCCGACCGGCCAGTACGCGCTGTTCGAGAACGCCCGCCGCGGCAGGCTGAAGTCCTCCCGCGAGGAGTACGCGCGCGCGATGGGTGAGCTGTTCGCCCCGTTCACGGCCGTCGCCGCGCGCAACCCGTACGCCGCGACGCCGGTCGAACGCTCGGCCGCCGAGCTGACGACGATCACCGAGTCGAACCGGATGATCGCCGATCCGTATCCGCGCTACGTCGTCTCGCGCGACAAGGTCAACCAGGGCGCGGCCGTGCTGCTGATGTCGGTCGCGGCGGCGCAGCGGCTCGGAGTGCCGCGGGAGAAGTGGGTGTTCCTGCACGGCCAGGCGGATCTGCGCGAACACGATCTCGTCGACCGGGCCGATCTGTCGGCGTATCCGGCGGCCGTCGCGGCGGTGCGCCACGCGGTCGAGGTCGCCGGAATCGGACTCGACGACGTCGCGGCGTTCGACCTCTACAGCTGCTTTCCCGTCGCGGTGTTCGCGCTCTGCGACGGGCTCGGTATCGCACCGGACGACCCGCGCGGACTGACACTCACCGGCGGGTTGCCGTTCTTCGGCGGCGCGGGCAACAACTACTCCATGCACGCGATCGCCGAGGCCGTGACGCTGCTGCGCGGGCGCCCCGGCGAGTACGGCCTCGTGGGCGCCAACGGCGGCATGCTCAGCAAGTACTCCGTCGGCGTCTACTCGACGACGCCGGCGCCGTGGCGGCCCGACGACAGTGCGCGACTGCAAGCCGAGCTCGACGCCGCCGGGAAACCGGGACACACCCGCTACGCCGACGGCTGGGCGACGATCGAGACGTTCACCGCCGTCCACGGCCGGTCCGGCTCCCCGACGGGCGTCGTCGTGGGCAGGCTGGAGGCCGACGGCACCCGGTTCGTCGCGGGCACCGAGCGCGGCGACGACGAGCTGCTCGACCTGCTGACCACCGGTGATCCGGTGGGAACGCGGGTGTATGCACGCTCGTTCGGCTACGGCAACCGGGTCGCGCTCACCGAGGAGCGGATGAACGAGTTCCATCCGCCCCGCAGCCCTGCGCTGCGCGAGTCCTACGAGCACGTGCTCGTCCGCCGCGACGGGCACGTCCTCGAGGTCACGATCAACCGCCCTGAGGCGCGCAACAGCCTGCACCCGGAGGCCAACACCGAGCTCGACGAGATCTTCGACGCCTACTTCGCCGATCCGGACCTGTGGGTCGCGATCCTGACGGGCGCGGGTGACAAGGCGTTCTCGGCGGGCAACGACCTGAGCTACACCGCGTCCGGAAACCTGCCGTGGGCGCCGAAGAACGGGTTCGCGGGCCTCACGCATCGCGAGCATCTGCCGAAACCGGTGATCGCGGCCGTCAACGGCTACGCCATGGGCGGCGGGCTGGAGATCGCCATGGCGTGCCACGTGATCGTCGCCGACGAGACCGCCCGGTTCGCGCTCAGCGAGGTCAAGGTCGGGCTCATCGCCGCGGCGGGCGGCCTGGTGCGGCTGCCGCGGACGATCCCGCCGAAACTGGCCAACGAGATGATCCTGACCGGCAAGCGCCTCGACGCCCACGAGGCGGCCGGGCACGGGCTGGTGAACCGGGTGGCCGAGGCCGGCGGCGCCGTCGACGCGGCCCGCGAGGTGGCCGCGGAGATCCTCGCCGGGTCGCCGACGTCGGTGCGCGCGTCGCTGCAGTTCATGGCCGAGACCGCGGGCATCGCCGACACGGTCGACGCGGTGAACCATCCGTCGTCGGTGATGGACCATCTACTGGTCGCCGAGGACACGATGGAGGGCATCATGGCGTTCACTCAGAAGCGGGAGCCGCAGTGGAAGAACCGCTGACCCCGCGCCCACCACGCTGACCGGGACCCGATGATGCCCGCACCATCGCACCACGACCGGGCGAGCACGGCCACCGGCAGGCCGCGCGATCCGGAGGTCGACCGCCGGATCGCACTGGCCGCCGTCGCCGTGTTCGGCGAGGCCGGCTGGGCGGGATTCAGCGTCGAATCGGTCGCCCGGCAGGCCTGCGTCGGCAAGGCGTCGATCTACCTGCGCTGGGAGACGAAGGAACGGCTGCTGCTGGACGCGCTCGCCGCGCACGTGGCGCCGGTCGTGGACGCCGACACCGGTTCGCTGCGGGGTGATCTGATCGCGCTGGCGCGGCAGCTGGTCGAGTTGTACGCGGGCCCGAGCAGGCAGGCCGCGTTGCGGATGATGCTCGAGGCGCCGATGATCCCCGGGCTCGCCGAGCGCTGCGACGAGCTGCGGCAGGCGCAGGTGAAGGCGGCGCGCGCCATGGTGCGCCGCGGCATCCGGCGTGGGGACCTTCCCGACGACAGTTCCGTCACTCTCCTGCTCGACACGCTGTGCGGCGGGGTGATCGCGCACATCCTGTCGACCCCGCAGCACCTGGAGGAGGCCGTCCAGGCCGGGCTGGACGAGTACACCGAGAACCTGGTCGGCTTCCTGCTCGGCTCGACCCGCCCGTAACGGCGGCGGGCCGAACTCGGCACGCGGCGGCACCCCGTTGCGGGATCAGCGCCGTGTCGGCGGGTCCGGTTCTGCGTCCATCACGGTTCTGCGTCCATCAGGTAGGAGCGCTCCATCAGGTCGGTCATCGCCTGCCGGAAGTCGCGTCGCCGCCGGTCGCTCCACCCTGCGGTCAGGCGGGCGAAGACCTCCTCCTGCCAGTGGTGCGCCTGCTCCAGCATGGCTCGGCCCGAGGGGGTGAGCCGCGCTTCGCGCCGCCGGCCGTCGACCGCGGCCACCGCCATGTCCAGATGGCCGACCACCGTGGCGTTCGTGACCAACCGGGACGCTCCGCTCTGGTCGATCCCGACCTCGTGGGCGATCGCGTTGATCGTGGCGGAGACGCCGCGCCGGCCGAGTGCGTCGACCGCGTCGCAGACCAGCACGAGTCGCCCCTGCTCACCGCCGGTCTCCCCCGCCACCGACCGGCGGGACCAGTGCCGTACGAAGTGGAACAGGACCTGTCCCGGGCCGGGATCGTGGGCGGTCATTCGGACGCCGCCAGTTCGCGGCAGATGTGTCCCAGGTGGAGCGCGGAATCGAGGTCCGGAAGCCGCAACGCAGCGGTCACCTTCCCGCCGGAGGCACGGAACACCGTCGCCACCCGCGTCGCCGCCTCGCTCTCGGGCCACGTGGCGTCCTCCTCGACAACCATCAGTCGGTCACCGATCGGATGCCACGTTCGGGGGATCAGCGTGATCCCGGAACGTTCCACCCACTCCGCGAACTGCGCGGGCGTGATCGAGCCTGCGCCCTGCGGTCCCAGCACGACGATCGGGTCGCCGACCGCCTGCGCCGCGCGCCGTGAATCCCCGTCGTTGACGCTCGCGTGCCACTCGTCGACCGCCGCTTCGAGACTCGCCTTCATGCCACAACTGTATGCGATTCGCATGGATTCTACTCCGTGAAACTCTACTTCGTGAGAGCTCGGGGAACCCGTCCTCATGTTGCGAGCGACGAAACAGCTCTCCGCGCCCGAACAACGAGGCTCGTTTCCGACAGCCCCGGCGCGCGTTGCTCGAGGTCGTTGACCCGGCGTGTGCAGCAGGCATTTCTCGAGCCGGCGAGAGACTGAGCCGTGCCTGATCGACCTGAGATCGTCTGCCTTCTGCGGCTCGATCGCGTACGCGCGAGCCATCGGCACACCGGCCTCGTTCACGGGCGCGCCTGATCAGTTGGACGCCCCCTGCCCGGAACCGACACACAGTCGCCACCAAAACTCACTCGCGAACCCTCGAAAGGGGTTCGGCACCACGTCCTAGAACGGCGGGCTGTCGTCGTCCTGGTGCTTCGGGTCGGTGACTCTCGGGGCGGTGGCTTCTCGCTCCGGTTCGACACGGGCGACGTGGCGTGCGGGGGCGCGGCCTTCCGGCGCCTCGCGTCCCGGCGCCTGTCGTCCCGGTGTCTGTCGCGTCTGGACGGTGCCTGTCGGTGCTTCTCGTGCCGGGGCAGTGCGTTGCGAGTCCTGACGCCCCGGCGCCTGGCGTTTCGGGGCGGTGCGTCCCGGGTCCTCACGTGTCGGGGCTGTGCGTTTCGGGGTGTCGCGTGTGGGAGTGAGGACGGGGTCGCGGTGTGCGGTGTAGGTCGCCCCGTGCGGAGTTGTCACACGGGTGACGCCGCGGGTCGGGTCGTAGCGGGCATTCCAGCCGGGCCGGTCTTTGAGCCGGTGGTGTCGTCGGCACCGCGGTCCGCCATTGGCGACTGACGTCGCACCACCACCGCTACCGTCACCGTCACTGGTGGTCCAGGGGTGTTCGTGGTCGTGGTCGCAGTGCCGGGCCGGTCGATGGCACCAGGGCATGACGCATTCCCGGTCGCGCACGCGGACCAACTCCCGGATCACCGCACTCGGCCGCCGCCGGGTGCGCCCCAGATCCACCGGCTCACCCGTGCCCGGATCACACAACACCGCACGCCAAATACTCCGCTCGTTGGTCATGATCTCCCGCGCGATCGGCGCGGGAATCGGCCCGTATCCGTCCAGTTCGCACCCGTTGTTGGACAGTGACAGGGCCGCGTCGACCGGCACGTGCAGATACACCATGGCCGCCGCCTCCGGCGGCGAGACACCGGGGTCACGCCCCAGTAGCAGGTCGGCGGCCACGTCGGCGCGTAGCTGATCCAGGGTGCGGACGTCACCACCGTGCCGCAGTGATCGGGCCATCGCATCGACCCGTGAGTAGCAGGCGCCCGCCCTCTCTGCTGGCAGGCTCACCTCGAGTGACGACATCGCGTGCTCGCCGGGCGTGAGTTCAAGCTTGCGTTCCGCCCGCGCCTGCCGGGCCCGTTCGGTCTGTCCGTCCGGGTCGGTCTTCTCCACGAGTCTGCGTACGCGTTGTGCGAGGTTGCCCGGCTGCCACGCCGTTTCCGGCGCGTCCGTCAGCTTTTCCGCGAGGAGACCGTCGACCTGCCGGGCGGTGTCGTCATCGAGCGGATCAACCACCGCCAGCACCCGCCGCGCGCCGTAGGACTCCACCGCACCGGACCGCATCGCCGCGAGCAGCTGCGGCATCCGCCGCACCACCGACCTGCCGTCCTCCACACGCCGCTCCACCTCGCGCGTCGACACCCGCAACACCGGCGTCAACTCCTCCACCACACCCCGATCGTCCCCCACATCCGCCGCGATCGCCGCCAACAGCTCGAGTTCTTCGGCATCGAGCCGCGCCCGCCGAGCCCGAACAACACCGAGCTGCTCGATCTCCTCCATCACGTCATCCACAACATCTATAATATCGAACGCACGGTCGAACACGACATTACACAATCGAGTGACCCGACTCCGGCTGTGTGCGCCAACACTCGCCGCCACTCAACCATTCGGAAAGCCACGCGGAGTCGCCCGGCACATGTCCGGCCGGTTCACCTCCCGACGGCGCGACCTTCACAGCCTTCCGTTGACCGAATTCGAGAGCGCCTCACCGCGGTCATGACGACCGCCCAGCCGCCGAACAACAGAGCCCGATCCACAGCCACCAAGCGGAACTCAATTCCACCGTCGAAAAATCTGACAAACAATCACAGCTACGACATCCGTGGGACGTCTCCGCGCCCCGTCACAGAACCACAAGATCGGACATGCCGTGACGAGCCGATTCCGGCGACACCGGCACTCAGCAGCAACCGGCCCGCCCACCGTCATACTCAGGCGACGACAGCGCACAGCCCCCACGAGCCGGCGCACAGCATTCAGGAAACGGCGCAGAGCCTCAGAAACTGGCACAGAGCCTCAACAGCCGGCACGGCAGCATTCACCAGCCGACGCGGCGGCGTTCCGGAGTCGGAGCAGCATTCACCAGCCGACGCGACAGCGTTCCGGAATCGGGGCGGCGTTCCGGGGTCGGGGCGGCAGCATTCAGCAGTCGGCGCGCAGCATCAGCCGGCGCGCAGCTGTGCCGCGATGGTGGCGGCCAGCTGCCTGCCCGCGGCGTCGTCGACCGCGGCGTGGCCGATCAGGATGCGGTACCAGAGCACGCCGTAGACCTGGTCGACGGCGAGGTCCGCGTCGGCGTCCGGCAGCCATCGCTCGATGATCAGATACAGCTGTTCCCGCCGGTCGGCGGTGAACTCGGCGAGCACCGCGGCGGCGTGCTCGTCCCGCAGCGCCTCGGACACGATCCCCCGCAGCGTGGCGGTGTACTCGGGCGTGCCCGCGGCGGCGAAGGTCGCAGCGACGAACTCCTCGAGGTCGCCCTCCAGTGAGCCGGTCGAGGCCGTCGGCGCGAGGCTTCGCGCCCGTTCGGTCATCGCCTCGAGTACGACCGCCCCTTTCGACGGCCACCAGCGATAGATGGTCTGCTTGCCGACCTGCGCCCGGCCCGCGATCGCCCCGAGCGTCACGGGCTCACCCGCGGCCAGCAGGTCGGTGGCCGCGGCGAGGATCGCGGCCCTGGCTTCGTCGTTCCGACGGCGTCCGGTGTGCGCACGCATGGTTTGACGGTACCAATGGTCTCGCCTAATTTCGAGGGCAGCACTTCGCGGGCAGCACTTCGATACCGCCGGTACCGGCAACTGCCCGGCACGCCGGCCGGCCGTTCGAAAGGACGAATCATGTCCGCACCCGGCTCCCGCTCGGCACGCAGGCTCCGGTTCGCCAACCGGCTGCACCGGGCGGTCAACCCGATCATGCGCCGGATCGTCGGACACCTACCCGGCCAGGCGCTCCTCGAAACCACCGGGCGCCGCACCGGCCGCGTCCGGCACACTCCCATCGGCGGCGCGATCCGCGACGGGCACTTCTGGTTCGTCTCCGACCACGGCGCCGCGTCGGCGTACGTCCGGAACCTGACCGCCGAACCGCGCGTGCGGGTGCGCCAGCGGGGAGTCTGGCACTCCGGCACCGCACACGTCCTGCCCGACGACGACGCGCGCGCCCGCCTGCGCACCCTTCCCCGGCTGAACAGCACCATGGTCCGAGCGCTCGGCACGAACCCCACGACGATCCGCATCGACCTCGACGACTGACGGCGAGATTCCCTCGGCAACCCGATGGTGCCGGGCTGTGGGCTGGTGACCGCAGGGGTGCCCCTTCGGCCGACTGTCCTCCGGCCCGCGCCGGGCCACACCTCAGGCCTGCTCGCCCCGATCCACACGCCGGCGCTGCGGCACGACGACGTACTTCGGGTCCTTCGTGGACTCGACGCCGGCTTCGAAGATGCCGAACCGCTGCAGCGCGCTCCCGGCGAGCAGCGCCAGCCCCGAAACCACCGCCGCCGCACGACTCCGGCCTGCGACCAGACTCCCCAGCGCGCCACCCGCGGTCAGGTACTCCGACCACCGCCGCAACCGGTGGGCCGTGCCCGTCCGGTAGGCCTCGCTGACGACGCCGAGCCGCTCGTCCAGCTGCCGGGACGTGACCAGCTCGGTCACGGCGCCGACCGCGGCGAGTCTCCGCGCGGGTTCGGCCTCGTCGACGGGCACGCACACCATGCCGAACCCGCCGCCCGCCGCCGCGGCCGAGCCGGTGAACACGAACGGCAGCCGGTCACGGGCCTCGTTCCACGCCGGCACCGCCGTGTGTGACAGCAGCACGGCCGTGTACGACGCCACGCCCGGCGCCACGGCCGCCGACGCCAGACCGGCCGGGCGGGCCAGCGCGCCGAGCAACGTGCCCGCCCGGCTCCGCCGCAGCCGGGAAGGCAGGAGCTCGGCCACTGCGGCGACACCGACACCCGGGCCGTAGGCCACGAGGATCCACGTGCCGACACTCATCGGCGAACTCGGTTTCGCCACGCGCAGCATGTGGTGGAAGCGCTCGGGCCTGCCGAGATCGGCGATCAGGAAGTACATGCTCGTTCCGAGACCGCCGAATGCGCCGAGCCGGGCCGCCTTCCGCAGCCGCGGCCGCCGGGTCAGGTCGGCGCCCGCCGCGAGTTCGGCGCACGCCGCCGACAGCCCGCCCGCGAACAGGTACGCCGGGACGAACCATTCCCACACCGGCTCCTTCAGCACGCGCCTGCCGTAGTACGAGCGGAACTCCTCCTCGGAGGCGGTCCGCTGGTGCGCAGCGTCGGCGCTCATCCGGCCCAGCGACCGGCTCATCGACGACTCCGTCCGAAAAAGACGGACACCGCCGCAGCGGCGAACGCCGCCGCGGCCACGCCCGCCCGCGACCACATCGACCCCGCGTCGCGCGTCGGCACCACGGGATCCGGCGGCAACCCGTACACCTCGGGTTCGTCCAGCAGCAGGAAGAACGCACCGTCACCGCCGACGCCGTCGTTCGGATCCTCGCCGTACAGCCGTGCCTCGGTGATACCGCGCTCGTGCAACGTCTCCACGCGCTGCCGCGCCCGCTCCCGCAGTTCGTCCAGCGGCCCGAACTGGATGGAGTCGGTCGGGCAGGCCTTGGCGCAGGCCGGTTCCAGGCCGTCGCCCAGGCGGTCGTAGCACATGGTGCACTTCCACGCCCTGCCGTCGCCCTCCCGGCGGTCGATCACGCCGTACGGACAGCCCGACACGCAGTACCCGCAGCCGTTGCAGATGTCCTCCTGCACCACGACCGTCCCGAACTCGGTGCGAAACAGCGCGCCGGTCGGGCAGACGTCGAGACACCCGGCGTGCGTGCAGTGCTTGCACACGTCCGAGCTCATCAGCCACCGGAAGTCGGTGCGCGTCTCCTCCCCCGTCCCCGCGCCGGGCAGGTCGAACGACGGCAGCCCCAGATCGACCGCATCGGCTTCCCGCGCCGGGGCGGCCTCCCTTGCGGGGCTCGACTCGCGCGCCGGCGCGGGTTGTTCGATGAACGCCACGTGCCGCCACGAGTTCGCGCTCAGCTCGCCGGTGTTGTCGAAGGACATGCCGAGCAGATCGAACCCGTCGTCCGGCAGGAGGTTCCACTCCTTGCACGCCACCTCACACGCCTTGCAGCCGATGCACACCGACGTGTCGGTGAAGAACCCGACCCGCTGCGGATGCTCGGTGTAGCCGGCATCGCCCGAGACGTCGTCCAACGGCCCGAAGAAGCTCTCCCGCGAGACGGTCATGCGTCCTCCTCCCGATCGGCCCTGTCCGGCGCGGCCCTGTCCGGCGCAGTCGTGTCCGGCGCAGTCGTGTCCGGGGCAGTCGTGTCCGGCCCGTCCGGTGTGGCCGTGTCCGACACCGTCGCATCCGAGGCCGCCGTGTGCGCGGTCATCACGTGCGTGCCGGTCTCCACCGTCACCCCCGCACGCCTGCGGTACCCGGCGAGATACTCCAGCAGCTCACGTCCCCGCGGACGCCTGCCGGGCCGGATGTCGCACGTGGCGACCTTGCTCTCCTGGATCAGCGTGTTCGGATCGAGCACCACGCCGAGCAGGTCGTTGACGATGTCGCCGTCGACCTTGCCGCTCGGCCCCCAGTGGTACGGCATCCACACCTGGTGCACCACCCGGCCGTCGAGCCGCAGCGGCCGCATGCGCTCGGTGACCATGACCCGCGCGTCGACGGCGGCGCGGCTGGTGACGACGTGGGCCCAGTCGAGGTCGGCGAGCCCGCGCTCGGCCGCCAGCTGCGGCGAGACCTCCACGAACAGCGCGGGCTGCAGCTCCGAGAGGTACGCCAGCTGCCTGCTCATACCGCCGGCCGTGTGGTGTTCGGTCAGCCGGGCCGCGGTGAACACGAACGGGAACACCTCCCCACCGGACTCGGGCGGCGCCGGGTTCGACGGGTTGTCCTCGCGGCTGTACACCTTGCGGGCCGGGCTGGCCTGCTGGCCGTAGAGCAGGTTCGGCATCGGCGACTCGTGCGGTTCGTAGTGCGTCGGCAGCGGACCGTCGACGACACCGCTCGGTGCGAACAACCACGCCTTGCCGTCGGCCTGCATGATGAACGGATCGTCACCGGCGAGTGCGCCGGGACCCGCCTCGCCGTACTCCGGTTCGAACCCGGGCGGGGTCGTCGCCGGGAAGTCCGGCACGTCGTGGCCGGTCCACTCGCGGCGCTCGGCGTCCCACCAGACGAGCTTCTTGCGCTCGCTCCACGGCCTGCCCTGTGGGTCGGCCGAGGCGCGGTTGTACAGCACCCGGCGGTTCGCGGGCCACGCCCAGCCCCATTCGAGCGCCGTCTCGTCCTGCTCGGTCCGCGCGGTGCGGTTGCGGGCGCGGTTGACCCCGCCCGCGTAGACGCCGCTGTAGATCCAGCAGCCCGACGCCGTCGTGCCGTCGGAGCGCAGCTGCAGGTAGCTGTCGAGCAGTTCGCCCGTGGTCAGGTCCACGCCGTTGATGCGGCGCAGCACGTCGTCGGCCGACGGTTCCGGGAACTCACCGTCGCCCTCGGTCCGGTAGTCCCACGCCAGGTCCAACAGCGGCCGGTCACGGTCGTCGGCCGATCCGGCGAGCGTGCGCTGCAGCAGCCGGCCCAGGTGGTAGATGAACCACAGCTCCGAACGCTGATCCCCGCGCGGTGCGACGGCGCGGTCGCGCCACTGCAGCATCCGCTGGGTCTGGGTGAACGTGCCCTCCTTCTCCACGTGCGAGGCGGCGGGGAAGAAGAACACCTCGGTGCGGCACTGTTCCGGAATGATCTCGCCGGTCTCGATCTCGGGCGCGTTGCGCCAGAACTCGGCGCTCTCGATCATCGTCAGGTCACGCACGACGAGCCAGTCGAGGTTGGCCATGCCGAGCCGCTGCAGCCGCCCGTGCGCCGAGCCGACCGCCGGGTTCTGCCCGAGCAGGAAGTAGCCGAACACCTTCCCGTCGATCATGTCCATCACGGTGCGGTAGGTGCCGTGATCACCGTCGATGCGCGGCAGGTGGTCGAAGGCGTAGTCGTTCTCCTCCGTGGCCGCCTCGCCCCAGTATTCCTTGAGCAGCGAGACGAGGTAGTCGTCGGCGTGGTGCCAGTACCCCTTCTGGTGGGTGCCGCGGATCGACTCGACGTAGTCGGCTTTGCCCGCGTGCCGGGCGTCCGGCATGGGCAGGTACCCGGGCAGCAGGTTGTACAGCGTGGGGATGTCGGTGGAGCCCTGGATGCTCGCGTGCCCGCGCAGCGCCAGCACTCCCCCGCCGGGCCTGCCGATGTTGCCGAGCAGCAGCTGGATGATCGCTCCCGCGCGGATGTACTGGGCACCCATCGAATGCTGGGTCCAGCCGACGCTGTAGACCAGCGCCGCGGTGTGCTCCCGCCCGGAGGCACTCGTCCACGCCCGGCACACCTCGAGGAAGTCCTCGCGGGAGACGCCGCAGATCCGCTCCACCATCTCCGGCGTGTACCGCGAGAAGTGGCGCTTGAGGACCTGGAAGACGCAGCGCGGGTGCCGGAGTGTCTCGTCGGTCGCGATGCCCGTACCGCTTTCGAGCTTCGGCCCGCCCGAACCGTGCTGCTCGCCCGCGGACTGCTCCCGGTGCCGGTGACCCTCGACCGCGTTCGCCGGGAAGCCGTTCTCGTACTGCCACGTGGACGTGTCGTACGTGCCCGTCTCCGGGTCGTAGCCCGAGAACAGCCCGTCGAGGTCCTCCGTGTCGGCGAACTCCTCACTGACCAGGAACGACGCGTTCGTGTAGGCCTGTACGTACTCCCGGAAGTCCAAATCGTTCGACAGGATGTGGTTGATCACCCCGCCGAGCAGCGCGATGTCCGAGCCGGCCCGCAGCGGGACGTGCTTGTCCGCGAGCGCGCTGGTCCGCGTGAACCGCGGGTCGATGTGCAGCACCCTGGCCCCGCGCGCCTTGGCCTCCATGACCCACTGGAAACCCACCGGATGGGCCTCGGCCATGTTCGAACCCATGATGACGACGCAGTCGGCATTGGCCAGGTCCTGCTGATAGTCCGTCGCGCCACCGCGACCGAAGGAGGCTCCCAGACCGGGAACCGTGGCGGAGTGTCAAATCCGCGCCTGGTTCTCGATCTGCACCGCGCCGAGGGCCGTGAAGAGCTTCTTGATCAGATAGTTCTCTTCGTTGTCGAGCGTCGCCCCGCCGAGGCTGGCGATGCCCTGCGTCCGCCGGAGCGGATTGCCGTCGGCGTCGGTCTCCTGCCAGCCCTTGCGGCGGGCGTCCAGCACGCGGTCGGTGAGCATGTCCATCGCCGTCGGCAGGTCCAGTTCCTGCCACTCGGTGCCGTACGCGGGCCGGTACAGCACCCGCTCCTCGCGGTGCTCACCGGTGACGAGCTGTTTACTGGCCGAACCCTTCGGACACAACCGCCCGCGCGAGACCGGACTGTCCGGGTTGCCTTCGATCTGCAGCACGTGCTCGCCCGTGTCGTCGCTGCCGACGTAGACGTGCTGGGCGCAGCCGACCGCGCAGTACGGGCAGACCGAGCCCGCCACCCGGTCGGCATCGGCGGTGCGGGGTTGCCGCTCGCGGGACTGCGCCGATGCGGCGGCGTCCCCTCTGCCGAGCCGGTCGGCGCCCGTGAGCTGGCGATACACCGGCCACGACCGGATCCACTCCCGCACACCCATGGACGTCCTCCACTCGCCTCGTCGCGTACACGTCACCGTACCGCTCGCGGGCGGGTCCGTCAGCGCGCGACGATCACGCCAGCCCGCGGATCACCCGGGCGGGCTGCTTGTCCCCGCGGATCGCCGACACCACGTCGAGCGCCTGGCACGTCTCGGCCACGTTGTGCGCGCGGAACACCGCTGCACCCTGCCAGGCGCACACGGCGGTCGCGGCCAGCGTGCCCGGCAGCCGCTCACCCACCGCGCGGTCGAGCGTCTCGCCGATGAAGTCCTTGTTGGACAGTGCCACCAGCACCGGCCACCCGGTGTCGACCAGCCGCCCCAGCTCCCGGGTGAGCGCGAGCGAATGCCACGTGTTCTTGCCGAAGTCGTGCGTGGGGTCGACCAGCAGCCCCTCGGCAGGAACGCCGATGCGGACCAGGTCCTCGGCGCGGCGCGTCACCTCGGCGATCACGTCGGCCACGACGTCGGGATAGTGCACCCGATGCGGCCGGGTGCGCGGCACCGCGCCACCGGTGTGGGAACAGACGTAGCCGGCGCCGAACTCGGCGGCGACCTCCGACAGTCCCGGGTCGGCGCCGGCCCAGGTGTCGTTGAGCAGGTCCGCACCTTCCTCGCAGGCGAGCCTGCCGACCTCACGGCGCCAGGTGTCGACGCTGATCACCGCATGCGGGAACCGCTGCCGCAGCCGCGCCACGAACGGGACCACGCGCCGCCGTTCCTCGTCGACGTCGACGTCCGCACCGGGGCCCGCCTTCACCCCGCCCACGTCGATGATGTCCGCGCCGTCGTCGAGCGCCTGCTCGGCCGCGGCGAGGGCCTCGTCGGCGGCGTAGGTGGCGCCGCGGTCGTAGAACGAGTCGGGCGTGCGGTTCACGATGGCCATGACCAATGGCCGGTCCCGACGCATCGCCCGGCCGCGGAAGCGGATCACGGATCCTGCGGAATTCTCACCGGTCTGCACACCCCCAACGTATCGGTTCCCGCCGCCGGTCCCGGCCCGCGCGGGCGGGGCCGGGCCGTCGGACCTCACCGGCACCGGGCCGGACGGCCAGATCCCACCGGCACCCGGGGCCGGACGCACGCGCCGTGCCCGTCGGCACGGGTGACGGCCGGGTCCGCTTTCCGCGGGAGCGCGGAGAATCAGGCGTGGTGCAACATGTGATACGCCTCGGCGGGAAACGCCGTCCCGGTGTCCCCGACAGCCAGGGCCCGGTAGGTCGCGATGGCGGCTTCCTCCAGGTTCATGGCGCGGCGGAACGCCATACCGACATCGGGCCCCACCGCCGAACACCCGTGGTGGCCCAGGATCACGCAGTCGTGGACCTTGGCCTCGGCCGCAGCCCGGTCGGCCAGTTCGTCGGACCCGTTGGGATAGTAGTCGGTGCGCCCGACCGACCTGACGTACACGGCGTGGTCCAATGTGAACAGCCGGACGGGGTGACCGAGGGCATCCACGAGTACGGCGTGCTGCGGATGGATGTGCACCACCGCGTTCACGTCCTCCCGCACCCGGTAGGTGCGCTGGTGCAGCTTCCACTCGCTCGACGGCGACGGGTGCCCGCCGACGACCTCGCCGTCGAGGTCCATTCTGGTGAAATCGCCGGGTTCGAGCCGATCGAGCCAGGTTCCGGACGCGGTCATCACGAACTCGCCGGAGCCGGGAAGCCGGGCGGAGAGGTTGCCGCCGCTCGCGAGCACGAGCCCGCGTTCGACGGCCATCCGGCCGACGTCGATGAGTTGCTCGACCAGTTCGTCGACCGTTCTCGCCTGCTTCATGACCCACTCCTTCTGTTCCGGGGTTGCCTGTTCTCCGCCGGCCGGTTGCCTGCTGCCGGGTCCACGAGCTCGGCCGCAGTCTCGGCGTCGGTCACGACCATGTTCATCAGGCCGGCGCGCAACGCAGTTTCCAGTGCGCGCACCTTGTGCGGACCGAACGAGATCGCCACTCGGTGCGGAATCGCCGACAGCTGTTCGAGCGAGAGCCCGACCACCCGCTCGTCCACGTCGCCGGAGACGGCCCGTCCCGCGTCGTCGAAGAACCGGGCCGAGATGTCGCCGAGGGCGCCGGCGGCCGTCAGCTGGCGCTGTTCGGCCGGGGCGAGCTCGTCGATGAGGAGCCCCGCGCGCGGCTCCATGCCGCCGACGCCCGCAATCAGCAGGTCGGCGTCGGCGGCGCGGCGCATCGTCTCCTGCACGCCGGGATCGGAGCGGAACGCAGCGGCCGTCTCGGGCGACGAGGCCAGGATCGGCGCCGGCAGGTGGTAGGTCCGCGCACCGAAGGCCGAGCCGAGTCGCAGCGCCACCTCGTGCGGGTTCCTGCCGCGTGAGATGCCGCCCCAGCTGCCCGCCAGCGGGACGAATCCCAGTTCCGGTGCCGGGTCGGCGTGCACGTGCGCCGCGGTGGCCGCCACGCTGGACGACAGCCCCACCGCGACGGTTCCCGACGTCGGCACGAGCACGCGCAGGCATTCCGCCCCGGCCATGCCGACCGACTCGGTGGTGCGCCCCTCGTCGGCGAAGCTCGGGGCGATCCACACCTGTTGCAGCCCGAACCGGCCGACGAGCGCGGCCTCCAGGTCGCCGAACGGGCTGGCCGAACTGTGGATCGTGATCTCGACGATCCCCGAGCGGCGCGCATCGGCGAGCAGCCGTGTCACCTTCACCCTGGACAGTCCGAGCAGGTCGCCGATCTCCTGGTGAGTCATGCCGTGCTGGTAGTGCAGGCGGGCGACGCGGCCCTGTAGTTCTCGCGACTCCATGCCGTGAACATCCGTTCTTATGTATGACCCTACGTTCACGCCATCCTGCCGTGCCGGCCCGAGCGCCGTCGACCGCCACCCCCGCGTGTCGCACGCACCGGCACCCGGCTCCCGCTTCGGCGACACGCCGGTCACCGCGGTCGCACCGGCGGCGCTCACGACGTCGCCACCTCGTCGCGACCGGACGACCCCTCCGCATCAGCCGGCTCCTCCGCACCGGACGACACGGCCTCCGGTGCGCGCAGGCCGAAGGTGAGCGCGATCCCGACCGCGTAGAGCCCGGCGAGCAGCCACATCATGCCGCCGACGCCGAACGGCCCGAGGAACGCACGGGCCAGCAGCGGACCGGTCGCGTTGCTCAGCCCGGCACCGAGGTTCAGGATCGCGACCGCCGCGGCCTTCTGCGTCGGAGCCAGCAGCGGAACGATCGCACTGAGCGGCACGTAGGCAGCCATCGCGAGCCCGAGCAGGATCGCCGCGATCATGGCCACGGGGAAGTTGGGCCCGAGCCACTCGGGCAGGTAGTACATGGCGAGCACGGTGATCACGCAGCCCAGTCCGCCGAACCACGCCACGACGTTCACCGGGCCGATCCGGTCACCGAGGTATCCGGCCAGCACGTTGCCGATGATGTTGGCGAAGAGCATCGTGCCCCAGATCGTCTGCCACTGCGGCAGCGAGAACCCCACCTCGTTGACCATGTGCGAGGCGAGGAACACGGGGAACGCGTAGAAGCACAGCGTGTTGATGATCCGCACGGCACCGCCGATGCCGACCTTCGGATGCGTGCGCACGACCGTGAGCCCCCGGGTCACCTGCCGCAGATTCGCCCACGCGCCGGCCTGTGCCTCGTGCCGCCGGGTGCGCACGAGGAAGAGCACGATCACGCCGCCCGCCGCGACGAACGCCAGCGACAGCCACATGGTCGCCAGCTCCCCGACAAGCGGAATGACCGCACCGGCGAAGTAGGAGCTGAGCACGCCGAGCCCGGCGGTGGAGGCGAACCAGTACCACCCGACGGCCCTGCCGATCACGGCCTTGGGCGTGTCCATGGTGACCCAGACCAGAAACCCGTACGCGAAGAACGGATACCCGAACCCGCGAACGCCGTAGGAGAGCAGCATGACCTCGTAGTTGCCCGCGACGACGCCGAACCCGAGGAAGACGACCTCGAACACGACCCACACGGTGAAGCCGATGAGCATCACGCGCCGCGGGCCCCACGCTTCGGCGAGCGCTCCGGCGAGCCATGCGGCGACCGCGACGACGACACCGTAGACGCTGATCAGCGTCGCCACTCCGGCGGCGCCGAATCCCCGGGACTCCAGATACGGCCCCAGGAAGCCGAGTTCGATCCCGTCACCGACCATGAACAGCAGAAGCGCGAGGTATCCCCAGGCCAGCGACCGGACGATGCCCTGCCGTTCCAGCCAGCCTGCGAAGCCCGTGCGTGGTTCCCCGGTCACCTCTGCCATCACGAACTCTCCTTTGAGCTCCGGATGAACATTTGTTCATTCCCGTGCACTTGCGATCGGCAGCGTGACCCGAGCGCGGACCGCTGTCAAGTGACCCCGAACGAGTTGACCTCCGGAGGCCTCACGTCGTAGCGTGACTGAACTACGGACCAGGTACGTGAACCAATGTTCAACACCAGTTCGCGGAGACCACCGGTTCGCGGAGTGGGTTCACCGGGTGGGATGTACCGGTGGGAAACGACCTGGTTCGACCGGAGCACGTTCGACCGGACGTGCTCCACCGAGTGCGTTCACTGGAGAGCGGATGAGTCAACCCCCGGTCGCCGTGGTCGGCATCGACGCGGGAACCACGGCCGTCAAGGCCACCGTGCTCACCACCGACGGCGCGGAACTCGCCACAGCCCGGACCCCGGTGCACGTCGCCCGGCCCGGTCCGGCCCAGGCGGAGCAATCGATGAACGAGTTGTGGCACGCCGTGGTCCGCACCGTGCGGGAGGCCCTGGATGCGGCCGGCGACGTCGATGTCGCCGCCGCAGGCGTCACCGGGCAGGGCGACGGGGTGTGGCTGCTCGACGAGCGCTACGAGCCGGTGGGACCCGCGATCCTCTGGCTCGACGGCCGAGCCGCCGACCGGGTGCGCGCCTGGGAACACGACGGACGAGCGGCGGCGATCCGCCGAGCCACCGGCTCCACCCTCTTCCCCGGCGCGCTGCCGGTGTTGCTGGAGGAACTCGAGGCGACCCGGCCGGAACTGCTCCGCCGGGCACGCCACCACGCGAACTGCAAGGACTGGATCCGGCTGCAGCTGACCGGCGTACTGACGACCGACGCCTCCGAGGCCTCGCGCACCTATGTCGACCCGGCCACCGGCACCTACTCCGACGAACTCATCGACGCGCTGGGGCACCGCAGGTTCGCCGAGCTGCTGCCACCCGTCGAGGCGGCCGGCTCGCACCGGCCGCTCACCGCGGCCGCCGCCGGCACATTGGGCCTGCCGGCGGGCATCCCCGTCGTGACGGGCCTGGTCGACACCGCCGCCGGCGGCGCGGGGCTCGGCGTGAGCACCCCGGGCCAGTCCTACGCCATCATCGGCACGACCGCCTTCCTCGGCACCGTGCACGCGACGCGAGCGGACGTCGGCACCGACGTCGGGATCACACTGGCCACCGGACCCGACGGTGCGGTGCTCGAATGCCTCTGCCCGATGTCGGGCACCCCGAACCTCGACTGGGTGCGCGACCTGCTCGGCCGAGGCGGGCAGAGCTGGGAATCGGTCGAGGCCGAGGCGCGTGCGGTCCCCGCGGGCGCAGGCGGCGTGCTGTACCTGCCCTACGGAGCCGAGGCCGGTGAGCGCGCCCCCTTCGCCGATCCGCACGCCTCGGCGAGCTGGCTGGGACTGTCCACCGAGACGACACCCGGTCAGCTGCTGCGGGCCGTGTACGAGGGAATCGCCTTCAGTCTGCGGGAGTGCCGGGAAGCGCTCGGTGTCGGCGGAACACTGCGCCTCTGCGGCGGAGCAGCCACCAGCGGACTGCTGTGCCAGATCCTCGCCGACATCACCGGATGCACGATCGAACGCGCCTCCGCCGCCGAACTCGGCGCGCGCGGGGTCGCCGCCCACGCACTCGCCGCGATCACCGGAACCGATGTCCCGGCGGCCGCCGCGCGGCTGCTCGGCGAACTCGACGTCTTCCGGCCCGACCCCGGCCTGCGCACCGCCTACGAGACCCGGTTCGCCGCGTTCGTCGCCGTCCGCGACGCGCTCCGTCCACATTGGCCCGACCTGCGCGGCCTGCGCGCCCTCGGCGACGAGCCGTCCTCCCCCGAGCGCACGTCCGCCGGGGACGAACACCCGCCGCCCACGCACAAGGAGCTTGCCTGATGCCCTCTTCGCCCACCCCGCGCGTCCTCGTCACCGCGGCGTTCGACCAGCGCGTCGCCGACGAACTGGCGGCCGATTTCGACCTCACCGTGGTCCCGCCGTCCGGCACGGGACGTTCGCTGGCCGACGCCGGGCTCGACGACGAGCTCGCCGCGGCCGACGCGGTCGTGTGCGAACTCGACGTGCTCGACGGGCCGTCGCTGGCGCTCGCCGGGAAGCTCGGCCTCGCCGTGTCGTGCCGGGCGGCGCCGGTCAACGTCGACCTCGAGGCGTGCAGCAGACGGGGCATCCCGGTGGCCACCACGCCCGGCCGCAACGCCGACGTCACCGCGGATCTCACGTTCTCGCTCCTGCTGTCGGCACTGCGCAACACCGCCCGCGCGGAGGCGTGGCTGCGCACCGGGGCGTGGACGAGCGACGACGTGTTCGAGCCCTACCGCGCCTTCCGCGGCCTGAGTCTCCGCGGGCGCACCCTCGGCATCCTCGGCGGCGGCGCCGTGGGACGCCGGGTCCTGGCCAGGGCACGGGCGTTCGGCATGCGTGTGCTCGTCTACGACCCCCATCTCCCTGCCGACACGTTCGGCGACGACGCCGCGATCGTGCCGCTCGACGAGCTACTCGCCGGTTCCGACGTCGTCACGGTGCACGTCCCGCTGACGGAGTCGACGATCGGCCTGCTCGGAACCGAGCAGCTCGCCACCATGCGCCGTGGCGCCTACCTCATCAATGCGGGCAGGGCCGCCATCGTGGAGGAACAGCCGCTGATCGACGCGTTGCGCAGCGGGCACCTCGCCGGCGCGGGCCTCGACGTGTACTGGACCGAGCCGCTCCCGGCCGATCACCCGCTCCGGTCACTGCCGAACGTCACCCTCACCCCGCACATCGGCGGTGCTTCCGACGACGTGATCGTCGAACACTCGCGGCTCGCGGCGGACGCACTGCGTGCCTGGCGGGACGGTGCTCCGATCCCGTCGGTCGCCAACGCGCGGTCCCTGCCTGCGCAGGGCTGACCGGCCCAGGCGGGAACCGGCGCCCGCACGCACCCGGCTGCGTGCGGGCGCCGGCCGGGGTCTCGTCCCCGCCCGGCGCCCGCACCTGCACCGCGTGGTGCTCAGGCGTTGTTCAGCAGGGCGCTGGGTACCCGCAGCGCCGATTCCGAGGCCACCGCCCTGCGCCGCGCGGCGGCGATGCCGCCGAAACTCTCGGTGATCGCGGTCAACCGCGCGGCGTGATGGGCGACCTCGGCCTCGTAGGTCATGCCGATGCCGCCGTGCAACTGGACGGCCTCCTCGGCGACCGCGGTCGCCGCATCGCCCACGAACACGAACGCGTCGTCGGCGATCGCGGCCAGGTCGACACCCGCACCACCGTCGGCGGCCTCGACCGTCGCCGTCGCCCACAGCGCCATCGACCGTGCCAGCTCGACGCGGGCGTACAGATCGGACGCACGGTGGACGAGTGCCTGGAACGTCGCCAGCGGAACGCCGAACTGCTTGCGGTTCTTGAGGTACTCGACGGTGTGGGCGAGTGCGGACTCCATCAGCCCGACGGTCTCGGCCAGCACCGCCACCCGTGCCCGCGCGAACGCAGTGTGCAGGACGGTCGTCGCGTCGACACCGGCTGCAGCGAGCGGGGTCGCGGGCGTGCCGGCGAATTCGACCTGCGAGGCGTGACTCCAGTCGGCACTGCGCCCGTCGGTACGCGCGATGCCGGCGGCACCCGCGTCCACGACGTACACGCCGGTCGTGCCACCCTCGACGGCCGTCACCAGCAGCGTCGAGGCCTGATCGGCATGCCGCACCGGCGACTTCACGCCGGTGAGCACCACCGAACCGTCGCCGGACCGGGACGCCGTGACCGACGGCGCGCTCCCCCACGGCCTGCCCGGTTCGGCATGGGCGACGGCGATCGTCGTGGCACCCTCGGCCAGGGCGGGCAGGAACTGCTCGGCCTGCTCCTCGGTACCCAGTCCCGCGATCAGCCACGACGGCAGGAACACGCCGTCCAGCAGCGGTTCGGCGGCCGCATGTTTGCCGAGCGCTTCCAGCGTCGCGTACACCTCGACCGGCCCGGCATCGGCGCCACCGTGCTCACCGGAGATGGTCAGCCCGGCCAGCCCCAGCTCGGCGAGGGTCTTCCACACACCCTCGTCCCAGCCGAGCTCCGAGCTCGTCGCCTCGGCGCGGCCACCGGCCGGGTAGCCACGGCCCACCGCCGAGTCGACGGTGTCGAACAGCAGCTTCTGGTCTTCGTTGAAATCCAGGTTCATCGCCTACGCCTCTCTCACAGTCCCAGGATGGTCTTGGCGATCACGCCGCGCTGGATCTCGTTGGAGCCACCGAAGATCGACAGTTTGCGCTGGTTCAGATACTGCGCCGCGGCGACCACCGCGGCGTCGTCGGCGCGCAGCGGGTCCTCGCCCGGCCCACCGGCGTCGAGCAGCATGCCGTCCTCGGCCGAAGCGTGCATGCGGAGTTTGCTCAGTTCCTGCAACGCCTTCGTGCCCTCCATCTTGAGCAGCGACGACACGGGGCTGGCCTGGCCGTTCTCCGAGGCGCCCGTCACGCGCAGCTGCGTGGCCTCGAGCGCCAGCAGCGTCGTCCGCGCGCTGTGCATGGACGTGCGGAACTGCGGATCGTCGGCGAGTGCGCCGGTCTCGGTCGGTATGTCCGCCGCCGTCTCGGCGAGGTCGGCGAAGACCCGCTGGCTCGTCCCGATCTGCGCGATGCCGTTGCGCTCGTTGCCGAGCAGGAACTTGGCGTAACTCCAGCCCTGGTTCTCCTCGCCGACCAGATTCTCGGCCGGGACCCGCACGTTGTCGAAGAAGAACTCGTTGACCTCGTCGCTGCCGTCGACGAGATCGATCGGGCGGCGCTCGATGCCCGGCGTGGTCATGTCGAGCAGCAGGAACGACAGGCCCTGCTGCTTGCGCGGCGCGTCGGGGTCGGTGCGGGCGAGCACGAACATCCAGTCGCCGTACTGGCCCAGCGTGGTCCACGTCTTCTGGCCGTTGAGGACGTAGCTGTCGCCGTCGCGGCGCGCCGTGGTGCGCAGCGAGGCGAGGTCGGAACCCGCCTCCGGTTCGGAGAATCCCTGCGACCACCAGATGTCCAGGTTCGCCGTCGCGGGCAGGAACTGGCGCTTCTGCTCCTCGCTGCCGAACTCGGCGATGATCGGGCCGATCATGCTCACGTTGAACGCCAGCGGCTGCGGCACGGAGTTGCGCTGCAACTCCGAGGCGTAGATGTGCGACTGCGTCGGCGTCCACTCCTTGCCGCCCCACTCGACGGGCCAGTGCGGGACCGCCAGGCCGTGGGCGTTGAGGATGCGCTGACTGGCGACGATGTCGTCGCGAGTCGTGCGGCTCAGCGCGTTGCGTCTGCGGACCTCCTCGGGGACTTCACGCGTGAACACCTCCCGCAGGCCGTCCCGGAATTCGATGTCCTCGCGGGACAACTCCAGATCCATGCAGTCTCCGTTCCTTCGTCGGCAGCTCGCTCCGTCGTTGGTGCTGCCCGGCCGGTCGGCCGACCCGCACCAACGTGCTCGGACGACACCGCCGTGACCGTCCCGGTTGCGGGCCGACGTCGCCACCACACGCTCCGCGCACTCTACGATCGATCATGCGTCCCACGCACGGGACACGGGACGAACGCCACGGCATCCGGTCGCGGCGCCCGCGCCGGGGTGCCCGCGCCGGGCTGCCCGCGCCGGGGTGCCCGGCCTCAGGCTGCGGACGAGACGGCCGCGGGCTCCGTCCGCGGTGCGGGCGTCAGCAACGCGATCGCGCCCGCGAGCACGGCGGCGCCGCCGGCGATCACGAAGATCACGGTGTAGGCCGTCAGGCCGGGGTACGTCGCGTCGCCGACCCGGACGAGGATGCCCGCCGTCACGGTGGCGACGATGGCGCTGCAGCTCGACGTGCCGATCGACCGGCACAGCGCGTTGAGGCTGTTGGCAGCCGCCGTCTCCGACTGCGGCACGGCACGCATGATCAGCGCGGGCACGGCGCCGTAGGCGAGGGCCGCACCGATCGCCGGGACGGTGACCACCACGATCACCGCCGCGAGCGAGTCGTGGACCGCGACCCGCGCCAGATTGCCCACGGCCAGCAGCGACGTGCCTGCCGTGACCGTGACCTTGGGGCCCCAGCGGCGGGAGATGACCGCCGACAGCGGCGAGAACGCGACCATGGCACCGCCGACGGGCAGCAGCGCCAGCCCGCTGGCCACCAGCGACAGGTCGAAGCCGTAGCCGGTCGCGGCCGGTGCCTGCAGCATCTGCGCGCTGACCATGAACGAGGCGAACATCGCCACACCGATGAGTACGGACGCCATGTTCGTCAGCAGCACCGCCGGCCGGGCCGACACCCGCAGGTCGACGAGCGGACCGGTGGGCAGGCGCAGTTCGTACCAGCCCCAGCCCACGAAGATCACCGCGGCGGCCGACAGCAGGAGCAGCACCTCCGGACTGGCCCAGCCCCAGGTGCTGCCGCGGGAGACGGGTAACAGCAGGCACAGCAGCGCAGCCGACAGTCCCACCGCACCACCGAGGTCGAAACGCCCACCGCTGCGCACCGGCGATTCCGGCACGAGCAGCGTCACCAGCAGGAGTTGCAGCACGCCGAACACCGCCGCTCCGGCGAACAGCCAGTGCCAGTCGGCGTACTCGGCGACGAACCCGGTCAGCGGCAGGCCGATCGCACCGCCCGCGCCCAGCGTCGAGCTCATGACGGCGATACCCGTGCCGACCCGTTCGGGCGGCAGCTCGTCCCGCATGATGCTGATGCCGAGCGGGATCACGCCGATGGCCACCCCCTGCAGTCCGCGCGCCGCGAGCACGACGAGGAATTCGCTGCTCACGGCACCGATCGCGCTGCCGGCGGTCATCGACGCCAGCGCCGCGAGCAGCATGCGCCGCTTGCCGTACATGTCGCCGAGCCTGCCGAGCACGGGCGCGCAGACGGCGCCGGTCAGCAGGGTGATCGTGATCAGCCACGCGGCGTTGGACGGGGTCGTGTCCAGCAGGCGCGGGAACGCGGGCAGCAGCGGCACGGCCAGTGTCTGCATCAGGGACACGGAGATCCCCGACGCGGCGAGCACGGCGACCACGGACCACGGCGCGGACGTTCGGGCCACGGCCGGTGTCCTCCGTTTCACTCGAAAACCGGCGCCACACCCGAGGTGAGTACGCCGACGATGTCAACCGACCGAGTAAACACGTTCCGCACGCGCGCCTGCAAGAAGAGTGTGGTTCCCCGCACTCGGCACCGGCGAGTGCACGCCGGACGCCGGACGCCGTCAGGCCAATCGATGCAGAGCGTCCGCGGTCGGGCTTCCGGGTGGGGCGGTGTGGAGGAGGAGGCGCCGGCCGTCGCCGTCGGGAGCGTGGAGTATCTGGTACTCCACGTGCAGGTCGCCGAGGTCGGGGTGGAGGAGGTGTTTGGAGCCTCGGGTGCAGCGGCGTACGGGGTGTTCGGCCCAGAGCCGGGCGAACTCGCTGCTGGTCACGCACAGCTCCCCGACCAGTGCCCTGACTGCTGCGTCGTCGGGTGCGGACGCGGCGTGGAACCGCAGTGAGGCGACGGCGAGGGAGGCTTCCTCCTGCCAGTGCCGGTAGAGATTCCGGGTGTACGGGTCGGTGAACAGCAGCCGGTGAGTGTTCCACGGTCCGGCATCGGTCAGGTGCGCGAAGAACAGCGCGCGGGCCACCCCGTTGCAGGAGAGGACGTCGTTGGTCGCCGAGAGCGTCATCGCGGCGGTGCCGGGCAGGTGTTCGACGATCCGGTCGAACGTGAACGTCATCCCCGCTTCGGACTCGGCGGCAGCGGTGGGGTCCTGGGTGGGCTGAGCGGTTCCGGCAACGTGGTGCAGGTACCCGGTGGCATCGTCGTCGAGGTTAAGGGCACGTGCCAGCGCGGTGATGATCCCGGCAGAGGGGTTCATGGCCTCGCCCTGTTCCAGCCGGACGTAGTAGTTCACCGAGACCCCGGCGAGTTGCGCGAGTTCTTCCCTGCGCAGCCCGGGCACGCGGCGAACGGTGCCGTACGACGGGATGCCTGCCTGGTCCGGGGTGATCCGCGCCCGGTGGGCGCGCAGGAAGTCCCCGATCGGATTGGGTCTGCCGTGCTCTCCGGCCTGCTGGCGAGCGCGCTGGACCGTCATGACCCCATCGTCCCAGGAAGTTCGGGCCGCAGTCATGGTCGTGGCTACCCCTCTCAGGGGTAGCCACGACAGAGGGAAGGCTGTGCCGCCGCGCTGCGGGGACCGTGGCGATCGTGACACAGCTGAACACCCCCACTTCCCCTGCGGCATCAGCGGCATCCGATCCCGGATCTGCTCCCACCACCGGAAAAGCGGCCGCGGCGCTGCTGGCACTGAGTATCGGCGGGTTCGGCATCGGGCTGACCGAATTCGTCATCGCCGGGTTGCTCACGGAGGTCGCCACCGACCTGGAGGTCACTGTCAGCCAAGCGGGCCGGCTGGTCGGTGGTTACGCGCTGGCTGTCGTACCCGGCGCGGTCGCGATCACCCCGCTCCTGATGCGCCGACCACCGAAGTACGCGCTGGCGCTGCTCCTGGCGTTCTTCGTCGTCGGCAACGCCCTCTCGGCATCGGCCCCGAACTACGAGGTGATGTTCGCGGGCCGGATCGTCGCCGCCCTGGCCCACGGCGGCTACTTCGGCATCGGTGCGGTCCTGGCCGCCGCGCTGGTGCCGGCCCACCGGAAAGCTTCGGCCGTCGCCGCGCTCTTCGCCGGGTTGACCGTCGCCAACGTCCTCGGTGTCCCGGCCGGGGCGTTCGTCGGCCAGCAGTTCGGCTGGCGCTCGGTGTTCTGGATCATCGCCGGTGTCGGCATCCTCGCCCTGGCCGGGCTGATCGCTCTGGTGCCCAGGACCCGGCCCGAGCAGAACCAGCTCCCCCTCCGTCAGCAGTTCCGGGCCCTGGCCCGGCCTCAGGTGCTGACCTCGCTGGCGACCACCGCCCTGGTCTTCGGCGGCATGTTCGGAACGTTCACCTATGTCGAGCCGTTGCTGCGCGACGTCACCGGCTACTCCGCGCCGGCCGTCCCGTGGCTGTTGGTGCTGTTCGGCGTCGGACTCCTCGCCGGCAACCTCATCGGCGGCCGGGCCGCCGACAAACACCCCGACAACGCCGTGCTGGTGCTCTCGATCCTGCTGCCCGCCGTGATACTCGGCCTCGGCGCCGTCGCCACCATGCCCCTGCCCACGGCGGTCATGCTGACGCTGCTGGGAGCGATCGGGTTCGCCACCGTCCCGGGACTCCAAGCACGCGTGCTCCGCCATGCCACCGGCGCAGCCACCCTGGCCTCCGCGACCAACATCGCTGCGTTCAACCTGGGCAACACCATCGGCGTCAGCCTCGCCGGCGCCGCTCTCGCCGCGGGTCACGGATTGCGCAGCCCGACCGTCACCGGAGCAGCCCTCACCCTCGTCGGACTGGCTCTGGTCGTCGCCGCGCGCCTCGCCACGCGCCGCCGGAACGCGCCGCCCCGGTAACCGGACACGCTCCGCGTGACTGCCTACGGCCCGCCCGTCTCCCGCACTCCCGACACCGCCGCGATGACCCTCGCGCACCTGGCCGCGACCGCCTGCGTGTTCGCCGCCCTCACCGGTGCCGAACACACCCTGTTCACCCTGGTCCACGCGCTCGCCGCGCAGCTGCCGGCCGGACCGCCGCCGCTTGCCGTCGTCGGTCCGGTGTGGACACCGTGTCCGCCGCCACCGCAGCGGCGGCCCGTCCTGCACGTGCTGTACCGGCGCATCCGGGGCCGCCGCGGCCCGCCCTCGTCGACGGTTCGACCTGTCGCCATCACCGTGTGACGCGCATCCGACCGGCCGCCTGCGACCGCATGCCCCGGCGGGCGCCGCCGCGCGCCCACATCCGCATGCCCGTTCCAGGAGCGATCCGTCATGTCCGGCACCACGCTGCGCCCACCGGAAGGCGCGGCCACCCCCGACCGGCCATCCGAACCGGCCCCGCGCGGCCGCAGCCGATGGCGCGGCGCGCTGTTGCGCCTGCACTTCTACGCGGGCGTGTTCGTCGGCCCGTTCATCCTCGTCGCCGCGCTCACCGGAGACCTGACGACCTACGGCACCAGCGGCGTACTGCCGCTGCGTATGACGCTCGACCAGCTTCACCGCAACCTGCTGCTCGGCGACGACGCCGCCGCGGTCGAGATCGCCGCGGCGGACCGGCCCGGCGATGCGTGGACGGTCAGGGAGATCGACCGGAGCTGGCCGACCCAGGTCGACACGGTCGCCGTCGACGCAGCCACCGGCGAGGTCACCGACCAGGTGCGGTTCGCCGAGTACCCGCTGGGCGCGAAGCTGGCCCGCTGGGGTATCGACCTGCACATGGGCACGCTGTTCGGCTGGCCGAACCGGGTGGTACTCGCCGCGGTCGGCGCCGGTCTGACGGCCGTGACCGTGCTCGGCTACCGCCTGTGGTGGCAGCGCAGGCCGGGACGCGCCGCGTTCGGCAGGCCGGTGCCCCGCGGGCGGTGGCGCGGCCTGCCCCGGTGGGGCCTGCTCGCCGCCGCGGCATCCGCGACCGCCGTCGGCCTGCTGGCACCGCCGTTCGGGCTCAGCCTGCTCGCCTTCCTGATCGTCGACGTCCTCATCGGACGGCTGGTGAGCCGTGGCCGTCAGTCCGGCGCGGAAGCCGACTCGACGGCGTGATCGGCCAGGTTGACGCCGGCACCAGCGTAGAGGTTGAACACCGCATCGGCGCCGCGGGAACGCAGCTCGTCGAGCTCCTCGTTGCGCTGCGCGATCGCGGCCACCCTGCCGGTGAAGCCCTTCTTGCGGAGCAGGTCGAGCACGAGCAGGTTTTCCCCGTGGAACGGCATGGCCAGCACGACCAGCTCGACCCGCCCGGAACGCTTGACCCGGGCCCAGAAGTCCACGTCGGTCGCATCGGCCTCGACGACGTCGAAGCCGCGTTCGCGCAACTGCGCAGCGCGGTGGCTGTCGTGCTCGACCCCGACCGCCCGGCGGCCGTGCACCGCGTGGAGCTGTTCGACGGTGGCCTGGCCGACGCGGCCCATACCGAGCACCAGAGCGTCGGCGTCACCGAGATCGATCGGACGGTCCTCCGGGGAGAGGGACGCGGAGTCCTGCGCGGGCAGCCGCCGCGACACCCACGCCTCGAGACCGGGCGCGACGCGGTTGAGCACGGCCGAGACGAGGAAGCTCAGCGCCACGGCGAGCGCCAGCACGACGACCCAGTCCTCGGACACCGCACCGGTCGCGGCGACGACCGTCGCCACGATGAGCGCGAACTCGGAGTAGTTCCCCAGCGCCAGCGAGGCGAGCGTGGCGGTGCGGTAGCGCAGGCGCATCAGCCGCAGCAGCGCGAAGAACGCGACCGCCTTCACCGGGATCAGCAGCACGAGCAGCGCCGCGAGACCCAACGCCTCCCACGTCGGTGTTCCGGTCAGTCCGATGCTGACGAAGAAGGCGATCAGCAGCACTTCCTTGCCGGTCAGCAGCAGCCGCGCCAGTTCACCCGCACGCCGGTGACCGGCCAGCAACGCCCCGATGATCAGTGCGCCGAGGTCCCCTTTGAGGCCGACCAGGTCGAACAGCACGTATCCCGGCACGAGCGCCATCATCAGGCCGAACAGGGCGCTGAGCTCGACCGAGTCGATCCGGTCCCAGATCTTGCGTGCCAGCCACGCACCCGGCACGAGCAGCACGAGCGCGAGGGCCCACGGGGACGGCACCTTGCCCTTGGACACGGTCAGCACGACCACCGCGATGATGTCCTGCATGATCAGCACGCCGATGGCGATGCGGCCGTACAGCGTCTGGTTGTCGCGACGTTCGTCGAGGACCTTGACGACGAACACCGTGGACGAGAACGACAAGGCCAGCGCCACGATCGCCATCTCCGCCAGGTCGGCGTCGGCGAGCAGCGCGAAGCCGAACGGCGCGACGGCCAGCAGTACGGCGAGACCGAGCAGGACGCTGAAGGCCATGTGCGCCAGCGACGTCAGCCACACCCGGGCCTTGAGCAGGGACCGCACGTCGAGCTTGAGACCGATGCCGAACAGCAGCAGTGTCACGCCGAGATCGGCGAGTGTCTGCAGGCCGGGCATCTCCTCGACCCCCGCCGCGTGCAGCCCGAACCCGGTGATGAGGAACCCGACCAGCGGCGGGAGTTTCACGAGCAGTGCCAGGCCGCCTGCGGCGAAGGCGGCGACGAGATAGATCGCGGCCGTTTCCATGCGCCCCCCTTGTCGTCCGCCGTCCGTGACGCCGTCCGTGATCCGCACAAACCCGAAACCCTGGGACAGGACTCCCGGGGAACAGGACTCCCCGAGAACAAGGATCCTGAGAACAAGAACAGGCCCAGGTGCTCTGACCTGGGCCTTCTTGCTCCCCCAGCTGGATTCGAACCAGCAACCCTCCGGTTAACAGCCGAATGCTCTGCCGATTGAGCTATGGGGGAATGTTCTGTTGTCGCCGTAGCTCTCGCTTTCGACGGATAGTAACTCTAGACCATGGCCGCCTCGCGTCGTGACACGGGGTCCCCTTTCTCACCCCGCCGCGGTTTCCGGTGGCCAGGTGGCTCGGCCCGACCACGGCCGGGGGAGAATGAGCGCTTCAGCGAAACAGCCACGAGGAGGCTCACCCGTCATGAGTAAGTTCCTGCTGGGCGCGGCCGTCGGCTACGTCCTGGGCGCTCGCGCCGGGCACGCCCGGTACGAGCAGATCGTGCGGACGTACCGGAAGGTCGCCGACCATCCGGCCGTACAGGGTGCCGCGGGAGTGGCGCGCGCCAAGCTCGGCGAGAAGATGGGCGAACGCGCCCCGTTCGGGCGGTCCGCGCAGCACTGAGCCGGGTCACGGCGGCGTCGGGTCAGTGGCCGGTCCGGGTCAGTGGCCGATCCGGGTCACGGCGTGTGCGCGACGACGAACACGCGCCGGAACGGCAGCCACGTCGTCCCGTCGGCGCGCTGCGGGTAGGCCTCCGCGAGCAGTTCGGCGAGCTCGCCGCGGAACTCCGCCCAGTCGGCGTCGCCGAGCGCCGCCCGGATCGGCCGCAGTGCCGTGCCCGTGATCCACTCCAGCACCGCGTCGTCGCCCTCGAGGCGCTGCACATACGTCGTCTCCCAGGCATCGACGGCGCAGCCGGCGTCGGCAAGCAGGTCGGCGTAATCCTCGGGGTCGCCGACCGCGTCCGCCCCGCGCAGCGACACGTCGGCCAGCCGGGTCCGCCACTGCTCACTCGCGGCGAGTCTGCGGGTCAGCACGTGTGAGGGCGCGTCGAAGTTGCCGGGGACCTGCAGCGCCAGCCACGCCCCCGACGGCAACTCTCCCACCCAGCGCCGCAGCAGGTCGGCATGACCGGGGACCCACTGCAACGTCGCATTGCTGATCAGCACGTCGGTATCGGGCTTCGGCGTCCAGGTTCCGACGTCGGCGAGCTCGGCCGCGACCCCCTCGGCGCGCGCCGCCTCGACCATCTCCGGCGAACTGTCGAGTGCCTCGAGCCGCGCCGAGGGCCACCTGCGCGGCAGCGTCGCCGTCAGATTGCCGGGGCCGCAGCCGGCGTCGACGACGCGCCGCGGCCGCTCGGCCGGAACCCGAGCGAGGAGCTCGTGGAACGGCCTGCCACGCAGGTCACCGTAGGTCAGATAGGTCGCGGGATCCCACATACCGTACGAGCGTACTGCTATGCGGGTGGTGTCACAACCCGGCCGCTCCGGCCGCGGACCGGACTCAGGCCTCGCCGCCGGACAGCTGCGCCGCGGCCTCCCGGGCCATGGCGCGCACCGCGTCGACGTCGGTGCCGGGGTCGGGCCGTGCCTGCAGCATCACGCCGTCGGCCCCGGGCACCTTGCGCAGCACGAACCACGCTCCCCCGCCGTCGGCGAGGTCGGCGCGGTGCCGTGCCCGGATCGACCCTTCCACGCGCCTGCGCACGAGCTCGGGCAGCCGTCCCGCACGCGGCACCGCCACCCGCACCGGCGGCAGATCGCGCAGCAGTACCGCGCCGCCCGCCTCGTCGGCCTCCTCGGCTTCGACCACCGTGAGCGTCCCGGCGTCCCAGCCTGCTCTGCTCACCAGATGCCAGCCCACCCGCCGCGGACCGGCCTCGCCGGGCAGCCACAGCCCGAGTCGGGTCACCACGACGTGGCCGTGATCGGCCTCCGCAGCGGCGACGACGTCCTCACCGGGGTCCAACGCGGCACGTACGTCCTCCGGCACCGCCGGGCCGGCGATCCGGCGCCACCACCGCGACAGCATCAGTCGAACCCGCCCGAGGCCTGACCCTTGAGCGCCTGCCGGTACTCCTCGAGTGCGACGAGGTCACCGAACAGGTCCCGGTACTCGTCCGGCGAGTCCACAGGGGACAGTCGCTGGAGTTTCGACTTCAATTCGCCGATCTGCCTTCCCACCAGGTTCTCCTGCACGGCCGAGAACATCGACTGCACATAACGGGCGTCGGCCTCGCCCATCGCATGCGGCGGCTCGACGGCCAGTTCCGACAACAGGGACACCACGCCGGGATGCTCCGCGTGCTGCACCGCCGCGTCGAGCAACCCGGAGCCGGACAGCCCCGAGCTCGTCCCGCCCGCCGCCAGCACGGCACGGTGCACCGCGACATAGGCGGGGTGGGTGAACGCCTCCTCGGGCAGCGTGTCGTACTGCGGGCCGGCGAGCGCGGGCTCCTGCAGCGCCGCCTTCAGCACCTCCCGCTGCGCCGTGCGCTCGGAATCGCGCGGATCGGGCCGGGCGAACGCGGGTGCCTCCGACGACCCCGCAGCGGCGTTGCCGCGCGGTGCGGGTTTCCGCCCGTTCTCCTTCGCCGGGGCGCCCGCGCTCTCACGCACACGCCGCACGACCATCGCCTCGTCCTGCCAGCCGGTCCACCAGGCGAGTTTCGTCGCGTACCCGTCTCGCTTGGCCCGGTCCCTGATCTGGGCGACGAGCGGGACGGTGCGCTGCAACGCCGCGACCTGACCGTCCACGGAATCGAGGTCGTACTCGGCCAGCAGGCTGCGGATCGCGAACTCGAACAGCGGAATCCGGCGCGACACCAGGTCCCGCACCGCCGAGTCGCCCTTGGTCAGCCGCAGTTCACACGGGTCCATCCCCTCGGGGGCGGTCGCGATGTAGGTCTGGCCCGCGAACGTCTGGTCGCCCTCGAAGGCCTTCAACGCCGCCTTCTGCCCCGCCGCGTCGCCGTCGAACGTGAAGATGACCTCGCCGCGGAACTCGTCGTCGTCCATCATCAGCTGCCGCAGCACCCGCATGTGTTCCTCGCCGAACGCGGTGCCCGATGCGGCCACCGCGGTGGGCACGCCCGCTTCGTGCATCGCCATCACGTCGGTGTAGCCCTCGACGACGATCACCTGGTGCCGTTTGGCAATCTCCCGCTTGGCCTGGTCGAGGCCGAACAGCACCTGGGACTTCTTGTAGATCGGGCTCTCGCTCGTGTTCAGGTACTTGGCCTGGATCGGGTCGTCGTCGAACAACCTGCGCGCGCCGAACCCCACCACGTCACCGCCGCGGTCCTTGATCGGCCACACGAGCCGCCGGTGGAACCGGTCGATCGGCCCGCTGCGGCCCTCCTTGGAGATCTGGGACTTGTACAGCTCGTCCAGCTCGAAACCCTGGTTGATCAGATGCTTGGTGAGCTTGTCCCAGCCGCCCGGGGCGAACCCGCACCCGAACCTGGCGGCCGAGGCCTGGTCGAACCCGCGCTCCTTGAGGAACGTCCGGGCCGCCTCCGCCTCGGGGGTGGCGAGCTGCTCCGCGTAGAACGCCTGCGCCGCCTTGTGCACCTCGACGAGCCGCAACCGCGTGCCCCGGTTCTCCTTCCGGACGTCGCGGCCGCCGCCCTCGTAGGTCAGCGCCAGCCCGATGCGGTCGGCGAGCCGCTCGACCGCCTCCACGAAGGGGAGATGCTCGATCTGCATGATGAACTTGATGGCGTCGCCGCCCTCGCCGCAGCCGAAGCAGTGGAAGGTGCCGTGCGTCGCGCGCACGTTCATCGACGGCGTCTTCTCCTCGTGGAACGGGCACAGCCCCTTCAGCGCGCCGCCACCCGCGCGGCGCAGTGCCACGTACTCACCGATGACGTCGTCGATCCGATTGCGTTCGCGCACCTGCGCGATGTCGCTGTCCCGGATCCGTCCTGCCACGCCCCCACTTTAGGCCAGGACCCGATCTCCTCCGACCGGGCATACTCTGCCCATGCCCGACACCCCGGCGGCGTCCGACGAGGCCGCCCGTTTCACCGCCGTGCGCGCCCACCTCGTCGGCGTCGGATACCGGCTGACCGGCTCCCTGGCCGACGCCGAGGACGCCGTGCAGGACGCGTGGCTGCGACTGACCTCGCTCGACGACGAGCGGCGCGCGGCGATCCGCGACCTGACGGCGTGGCTGACGACCGTCGTCGCCCGGCTCTGCCTGGACCGCCTCCGCTCGGCGGCCGCACGCCGCGAACGGTACGTCGGCCCGTGGCTGCCCGAACCGGTCGTCACCGCCACCGACGGCAGGCCCGGTCCGCTCGACGCCGTCGTGGCCGACGACGGTGCCCGTATGGCGGCCATGGTCGTGCTCGACACGCTGCCGCCCGAGCAACGGGTGGCGTTCGTGTTGCACGACGCGTTCGGGGTGCCGTTCGCCGAGGTCGCCGGGATCCTCGGCTGCACCTCCGGCGCCGCCCGGCAGTACGCCTCTCGTGGCAGGCGCGCGGCGCACGAGGCGGATCCGCCCCCGCGCGCCGGTGACGACCATCGGCGGGTCGTCGAGGAGCTGCTCGCCGCCATGGCGACCGGCGACGTCCGGGCGGTAGCCCGGGTGCTGCACCCCGACGTGGTGCTCATGGGCGATTCCGACGGGAAGGCCCGCACCGCGCGGCGCGTCATGTCGGGCGCCGACAAGATCGCGCGATTCTTCGCGGGCCTGCTCACCGTCTACCGGCCGGGCGCCTTCGCTGCTGCCCGGCCGGTACTGGTCAACGGTGACCTCGGCGTATACCTGCCGCCGGTACCGGGCGGCGAGGGCTACCGCGACCTCGACGCCCACGTGCAGACCGTCGCCGTCGCTGGCGGCCGGGTCGTGGCGATCTACGACCAGGTCAATCCCGACAAGCTCACGCGCCTGCCGTCCCCTCCGGCCTGACCTCGCCGAGTTCCACCCGGCAGGCATCGCCCGAGGTGAACCCCTGGTCGACGATGCCGAGCGCCGCGTTCGACCGGGCGCGCATGTTCTCCAGGCCGATCTGCAGCGACAGTTCGACCACGCCCGCCCGGCCGAACTCCCGCTCCAGCTCGGCGACCTGCTCGTCGGACACCGCGATCGGCGTGTCGGTCATCGCATCGGCGTAGGCCAGTGCCAGCCGCTCCGAACGGGTGTACATCGGCGACGTGGCGTAGTCGTCGATGGCCGTCAACCGGTCGATGTCGAGGCCGTCGTGCTGCTGCAGCATCGTGCCGAAGTCGACGCACCACGAACAGCCCAGACGCACGGCGACCCGGTAGACGGCCAGTTCGCGCACACTGGTCGGCAGCACCGTGGAGGCGCGTTCGGCGAGCGTCTCGAACACGCCGTAGGCGCGCATCAGTTTCGGGTGGTGGGCAGTCACGGCGAACGGCTCCGGCACGGCGCCGTACTTGCGTGCGACGACGCGGTACAGCACACGCGTCACCGGACCCGCCTGGTCGGCGGTGACGACGGGAATGCGGGGCATGGCGATTCCTCCTCGGGTGTGACTCGATTTTCACCCGGGGGACGAGATCGCGCGGGCCGATGTGACAGCGGGACGGGCCGCAGGAGTCACGGGGACGTCAGTGACCGGACGTCCCAGATCCACATGTCCCCGCGGAGCCGTCCGGGGGTGCCGATCAGGTCCTCGACCGTGCTGCGGAGCGCGTCGGCGTCGGGGCGGTCCGCGTTCAGCACGACCAGGTCGGTGCGCCACTGCCGCAGGTCCGTCACGGCCTGCCGCCGTTCGGCCTCCCCCACGTTCGCGGCGAGGCCGCTGTCCTCGACCTCCTCGAGAGTCGTGGAGAACGACGTGCGCTGCGCCCCGTAGATGCCGGAACCGTCGTCGGCGGGGCCGACGAAGTAGCCCTCCGCGAGCGGGAAGGCGAGCCCCTGGCTGATCTGCCAGTGCAGTGGCTCGGCGTACCCGGTGTCGGGCAGCGGGACGACCGCCACCGACCGGCCCTCCCCCACATGGCCTGCCCACTGTCCGGATGCGAGGAACTCGGGCACCGGCTCACGCTGCCGCACGGGCAGCTCGGTGGGCACGATCGGCACGAGCGCCACGAGCAGCGCGCCGAACCAGCTCACCCACGCCACGTATGCCCATTCCGGTACCCACGGCAGGCGCAGCACGCGGTCGGTGGCCAGTGCGAGCAGGATCCCGCCCAGCGGCGCGCACGCCATCGCGAGCCGGGACTCCAGCACCGACGACACGAGCGGGGCGTCGACGAACAGCAGCCACGGGCCGGGAATCGACGTCGCCGCGCCGTCCACGACGAGTAGCACGCCCATCGACAGCCACGCCATCACCAGCATCGACACGGCGACGGCGCGTGCGGCCGCAACCCGCCACAGCGCGACCGTCACCCCGAGCAGCACCAGCACGAGCGGCCAGCCGAAGAACGCGTTCTCCTCGGTGCGGTTGAGCGACAGGTCGACGGCCGAGGTCTCGGTTCCGGCCAGCGACGCCGTCGCGTACGCGGTGAACGCGCCGACGTCGTTGCCCTGGAAGCCGTGCTCGATCCCCGAATAGCTCTGCGGGCCCGCGAACTGCCACCACAGCGGCACCGCCACGATCGCCCCCGCGACGAGCGCGCCGACGCCGATGCCGGTGGCGAGCGGACGCACCATCGGGCCGATCTCCACCGGCCGCGACAGCGCGTACACGAGCACGAACACCACCAGTGCCAGCGCCGCGATCAGCAGCGGCTCCTCGCCCAGAAACACCTGGTAGGCGCCCAGCAACCCGAGGATCACGCCGTGGGCGACCGGCCGCTCGCCGCGGGCGAGCAGGAGCAGCCGGTGGACGAGCAGCGGCACCAGCAACAGCACGACGAAGTTGGGGTGCGCGTTGGCGTGCGAGATGATCGGCGGGGCGAACCCGGCGAGTCCCGCACCGATCGCAGCGGCGCCGCGGGCGGCGACCAGGTGCCGGGACAGCAGCCAGTACCACGCCACGGCCGTTCCGGCCAGGCCGCCGGTGAGCGTCACTGCCCACGTCACGGTCGGTCCGAACAGGACGGTCACCGGTGTCAGCGGGATCCCGACGCCGAGCATGGCCGTGTTGGCCATGAGGTTGACGCCCAGCGGATAGTTCTGCAGGTCGGTGTGCAGCGGATTCGACAACGTCAGCACGTTTTTCGCGGTGACGGCGAAGAACCACTCCCACATGTTCTGGTCCTGCCCGCTGCCCTGCAGGTAACCCGAGTCGAGGTTCTGCCACAGTCCGCGGTAGACCAGCAGCGCCGCCGCCACACACGCCAGTACGACGAGAACGTCGGCGATCCGGCCGCGGGCGCGCGTATCGAGCCGCACCCGGGCAGGCGCAGCGGGAGACGCGCGTGTCACGGCGTGACCACTCGCGCAGCGAAATAGACGGCGCCCGTCGCGGCGTGACGCACCAGCAGCAGGAACGGCCGGTTGACGTCGACGACGACGGGCTCACCGGTCGGCAGGGACACGAGGCGCATCGTCGCCGCCGTCGCCGCGGCACCTTCCAGCCCGCTCTCGTCGAGCCGCAGCACCGCCTGATGCAGCACCTCGGAAACCTGCAGCCGCGGATCACCGGACAGGCCACCGAGATCGGCCTGCGGCGTGAACATCCGCCGCACGCCGAGGCTGCGCAGCGCCGCGCCGAACGGCACCGGCACGTCGAGCGACACCCGCGGCATCGTCAACCGCACCTGCTCCGGTGCCATCGCCGCCAGCAGGTCCGCCAGCACGGCGTCGTCCAGGCCCGCCTCCGCATCGGCCAGCCTGCGGTCCGGCAGCAGGACGACGGCCTCGACCCCGCCGGCCGCCGGCACCGCAACCGCCTGCCAGCCCGCCGCCTCGGCGTAGCGCATCCGCGCCGTCTGCCGCATCATCGGCACCGGCAGCGGACCGTCCGGACCGTGGAAGTCCCCGTCGGCCGTGTCCCCCACCGGGAACGGGTGCCGCCAGGCACAGCGCAGGTAGAGCGCGTTGACCAACGTGGCGACCGTGTCGGGGCCGACGGTGCCGGGTGGCAGCAGCTCGGGGATCAGGTTCCGCGTGGTGGCAGCCACATCGGCGTTGATCGCGGCGCGGGCGGCTTCGGGGTCGTCGACGAACGGTGCGGCCGCGACCCGGCCGGACGTCCGGTGCTCGAGTGCCTCCGCGTAGCCGTCCTCGACCGCCAGCCCGTCCCACGCCCACAGCGTGTTCGACACGGCGAGTTCCGGTTCCTCCTGCCCGGCCCGGGACTCGAGCGCGGCGGCGGCATCCAGCAGCCGGACCTGTTCCGCGGTCGTGGATCCCGTCCCGGCGAGCAGCGAGGTGATCTCCGCGGCGGTCTCACCCCGCGCGCCCTCGGCCACGAGCGCCAGCGCACCCGCCGCCGAATACGGGGACACACAGGCATCGTCGATCCCGGGTTCCCCCGCGGTCGCGCGGTGCACGGCCAGCGCGAACCGGAGGTGCGCCGCGTTCGCATCCGTCGTGACCTCCATTCCGTGACCGTATCGTCCCCGGCGGTCAGGCGTGGCGGCCCGTGTGCCACGCGTGCCAGGCGTGCGCCTGCGCATCGGTGAGGGTCGCCACCTGGTCGATCACCGCGCGCAGCCGCTCCGCGTCGCCTGCCGCCTGCTCCCACGCCTGCCGGAACACGGGTTCGAGCGCGTCCGGAGACCGCAGGAGCAGCACCTCGATCAGTTCGGCGAGCAGCTGCCGCTGCCCCTCCTGCAGTGCCAGCCTGCGCCGGTCGCTCATGACGTAGCGCAGCGCCAGCGCTTTCAGCAGCGCGACCTCCGCACCCACCCGGGCCGGCACCCGCAGGTCGGCCTCGTAGCGCCGCAGCGGGTGCTGCCCGTACGCCGCGCGCGTGGCCGTCACGGCCGCGGACGCGAACCGCCCGACGAGCTCACTGGTGAGCCGCTTCAGCGCGACCTGCGCACCGAGCGTCGAGTCGTAGTCGCGGGCGGCCAGCTCGGCCACCACCGGCAGCGTGAGCAGTTCCGCCGCCGCCTCTTCCACCGCCGACACCGGTTCGGCCGTGAAGTGCTTCGCCGCGAGCGCCGCCACGACGGCGCGCACCTCCGGATCGGCCAGCTCGCCGAACGAGATCCGGCCCGCACGGACGGCGTCCTCGACGTCGTGCACCGAGTAGGCGACGTCGTCGGCCCAGTCCATGATCTGGGCCTCCAGGCACCGCCGATCACCGTGCGGCCCGGGTTCCCCACCGTGGCCGCTCTCGCGGAGCCACGTGAACACCGCCAGATCGTCGGTGTACACCCCGAACTTCGCCGTGCCGGGACGCCGCGGCCACGGGTACTTGGTCGCCGCGTCGAGGCTGGCGCGCGTGAGGTTGAGCCCGCCGGTGACCTCGCCGAACCACCCGTCCCCTGCGTCCCCGCCGGAGGCGGGCGGTTCGGCTCCCAGCACCTTCGGTTCGAGGCGGGTGAGGATACGCAGGGTCTGAGCGTTGCCTTCGAACCCGCCGCACGCCTGCGCGGCCTCGTCGAGCGCGTCCTCGCCGTTGTGGCCGAACGGCGGATGGCCGATGTCGTGCGCCAGCCCCGCGGTGTCGACGACGTCCGGGTCGGCGCCCAGGTCCTCGGCGATCCCGCGGCCGATCTGGGCGACTTCGAGGGAATGGGTGAGCCGGGTCCGTGGCACACCACTGACCTCGGCACCCTCCCCCGGGCCGACCACCTGTGTCTTGCCTGCCAGCCTGCGCAACGCCGCCGAGTGCAACACGCGGGCGCGGTCCCGGGAGAACGGCGTGCGCAGATCCGTACGCGCCCCGCTCAGCGCGCCGCCCTTCGCCGGCTCGGGATGAAGCCGGGCGCGGTCCTGCTCGGTGTACGACACCCGCGTCAGTCTACGAACCGGCCCGACCGGTCACGAACGCACGCTGTCGGCGGCGGCGAGATTGTAGTACAGCAGCGCGGCGGTCTCCCGCACGATGTACCAGACCTGCGTCTCCCGGGTCTGCACGATCGGCCCCGAATGCGTCGGTGAGGTCCAGGCCTCGAGGCCCGCGTCCTCGGCCATCGTGTGGGCCCGCAGTGAGTGCCACGGATCGCTGACGATCACCGTCGTCGCCCAGCCGCGGTCGTGCATCTCCCGGGACGCGCCCTGCAGCGACCGCAACGTGTCGACGCCCTCCGAAACGACCAGCGTGTCCGCAGCAGGGACGCCGTTGTCGGTCAGCCAGTCGGCACCCGCCTCGGCCTCGCTGTGGGCATCACCCGGTGCCCGCCCGCCCGTCGTGATGATGCGCGGCGCGACCCCCTGGTCGTACAGCTCTTTCGCATGGCCGAGCCGGTGGGCGAACACCTGCGACGGCGTGCCGTCGTACTGCGCGGCGCCGAGGACCACGATCGCGTCGACGTTCGGCCGCTCGTCGGCCCGCGCCACGTACCAGACCCGGAAGGCGGTGCCGCCGACGAGCAGGAGCGCCATGATCACGGCACCGGCGACGGAGCGGCGGACCCACCGTGTCACCCCCACGACCCCGCGCCCCTCAGCAGCCGATGAGGCGAGCGGCCAGGTAGGACTCGAGCTTATCGATGGCGATGCGCTCCTGACTCATCGTGTCGCGCTCGCGCACCGTGACCGCATGGTCGTCGAGCGTGTCGAAATCGACCGTGATGCAGAACGGCGTGCCGATCTCCTCCTGGCGCCGGTACCGCTTGCCGATGGACTGCGCGTCGTCGAAATCGACGTTCCAGTGCTTGCGCAGCATCGCCGCGATGTCCCGGGCCTTCGGCGTCAGATCGGAGTTGCGCGACAGCGGCAGCACCGCGACCTTGTACGGCGCCAACCGCGGGTCGATCTTGAGCACGGTGCGCTTGTCGACACCGCCCTTGGCGTTGGGCACCTCGTCCTCGGTGTAGGCGTCGAGCAGGAACGCCATCATCGGACGGCCGACGCCCGCCGCGGGCTCGATCACGAACGGGCGGTACCGGTCGCCACCGGCCTGGTCGAAGTACGACAGGTCGACACCCGAGTGGTTCGAGTGCGTCGTCAGGTCGAAATCGGTGCGGTTGGCGACGCCCTCGAGCTCGCCCCACTCCTGACCCGCGGAGAAGCGGAAGCGGTACTCGACGTCGACCGTCCGCTTCGAATAGTGCGACAGCTTTTCCTGCGGATGCTCGTACAGGCGCAGGTTGTCCTCCCGGATGCCGAGGTCGACATACCAGGCCTTGCGCTGTTCGATCCAGTACTCGTGCCAGGACTCGTCCTCGCCCGGCTCGACGAAGAACTCCATCTCCATCTGCTCGAACTCGCGCGTGCGGAAGATGAAGTTGCCCGGCGTGATCTCGTTGCGGAACGACTTGCCGATCTGGCCGATGCCGAACGGCGGCTTCTTCCGCGCCGTCGTCTGCACGTTGAGGAAGTTCACGAAGATGCCCTGCGCGGTCTCCGGCCGCAGGTAGTGCAGCCCCTCCTCGGCCTCGACGGGGCCGAGGTGCGTCTTGAGCATCATGTTGAACTCGCGCGGCTCGGTGTACTGGCCACGGTTGCCGCAGTTCGGGCACGGCACGTCGGACAGGTCGTTCTCGTCGACCTCCGCGCCGGTGCGCTCGGCGTAGTCCTCGGCGAGCTGATCCGACCGGAACCGGCGGTGGCACTCCAGGCACTCCACCAGCGGGTCGTGGAACGCCCCGACGTGCCCCGAGGCCTCCCACACCTGGCGCGGCAGGATCACCGACGAGTCGATGCCGACGACGTCCTCACGCCCCTGCACCACGGTCTTCCACCACTGGCGCTTGATGTTGTCCTTCAGCTCGACGCCGAGCGGTCCGTAGTCCCACGCCGACCGGGTACCGCCGTAGATCTCCCCCGAGGGGAAGACGAAGCCACGACGCTTGCAGAGATTGACGACGGTCTCGATGTTGTTGGCGGGCACTCCACGCTCCGTGGGAACTATCGCAGGGGTCGGGTCGGACAGGGTTGAGTCGAACAGTCGTAGATCGAAAGATGTGAAGCACCAGACTAGCCCCAGCCCGGAGACTCGCCCGCGAGGGGCGCCGCACCACGCCCGGCCCGCGGCGGGAGGGAACCGGACCCGCGCCGCGGGTGTCCGTCGCGGCCCGCCGCGTGCTCGAGCGGGAGGGAACCACTGCGGCGGCGCACTAGGATGGAACGGCAGACGACCACCGACGCGAGCACGCAGACACGAGCACGCAGACACGATCCCGTGTGCCGGCACACGGCCGACGCAGGCTGGAGCATGCGACATGCCGACCGCGAGTTCGGGCGCGGCGCACACGGGCCCGCAGGGCCCCGGCGAGACCGGCGGCGAGGACACCGGTGCCGATCACGCACCGGCCACACCCGGATCGGCCGGCCCCGGGCCCGCCGACGGCCGCCCACACGCAGACGACCGGGCGCACGCGGACGGCCATGCGCACACCGCGTCCGAGGACGCCGCCGGGCACGACCATCCCGGCGGTCCGGTGCCACTGACCCCGCCGCCGTCACCGGCCGCGTTGACCGATGCGGGTGACCTGCTGCGCGCGCTGGCCGCCCCGGTGCGGATCGCCATCGTGCTGCAGTTGCGGGACGGTGACCGGTGTGTGCACGACCTGGTCGACGCCCTGGACGTGACCCAGCCGCTGATCAGCCAGCACCTGCGCGTCCTCAAAGCGGCGGGTGTCGTACACGGTCAGCGCCGTGGGCGCGAGGTCGCCTACCGGCTGGTCGACGATCACCTTGCGCATATCGTGGTGGACGCCGTCGCACACGTGCAGGAGGAGGCGAAGCGATGAGCACTTCGACGAGCAGCTCGTCGGCGAAGAGCACCTCGGCGGGAGCCGAGGGTTCCAAGGCATCCGGCACGTCCAGGGCTCCCCTGCCGGGACGGAGGGCGACCCGGCAGCGCGCCGCGGTCGTGGAGCTGCTGTCCGAGGTGGACGACTTCCGGTCGGCCCAGGAGCTGCACGACGAACTGCGCCGCCGCGGCGAGGGCATCGGGCTCACCACGGTGTACCGGACGCTGCAGTCGCTCAGCGAGGCCGACGAGATCGACGTGCTGCGCACCGACTCCGGCGAGGCCCTGTACCGGCGCTGTTCGGACCACCATCACCATCACCTGGTGTGCCGCACCTGCGGCTACACCGTCGAGGTCGAAGGACCCGCCGTCGAGCGCTGGGCCGAGGCGACCGCCTCCGGCAACGGCTTCTCCGACATCAGTCACATGATCGAGATCATGGGCACGTGTTCGACCTGCACCCAGCAGCAGGCCGGCTGACCTCCCGGGGCTCGCACGGCCTCAGATCTCGCACGGGCTCAGGTCTCGTACGGCTGTTCCGGCCGGGGAATCCGCCGCAGGGTGCGCACCGCGACGTCGGGAACGTAGTCGCGCTCGCGCGTGTCGTCGGCGGGCACCAGCCGCCCGGTGACCTCGACCCACGTGTCCGAGGGCAGCAGGTCGGCCTGCCCACCGGTGAGACCGGTGCGCACGGCGAACGCGTCGGCCGCACAGCAGCTCATGGTCAGGCGCGCCAGCTGCGGGCCGTCGGGGGTCTGCACGACGAATCCGGTGAGCCGCACCGTGCGCCCGTCCAGTGAATCGCGTTCGTCCCACCCGGCGCGGGCGACGAAGTCGCCCACCGGCAGCGCCACGACGTCGCCGGGCGGGAGCGGGTCGAATGCGGTGTTGCCGGGTTCGGTGTTCTTCCGGGCACGCAGCACCGAATCGGCGCCGAGCGCCGGGGGCGCCACCAGCAGCACGGTCAGCACGGGGACGACGATCAGCCACGCCGAGCGCGCGGTGTGCTCGTGCCCGTCCGCCCCACCGCAGGCGTCCGCGGCACCGCCGTGGCCGGGTCCGCCGGAGACCCCGGAGACCCCGGAGCCGTCGGAGCCACCGGCCGCCGCACGCGCGCCCGCCCGGACGTCCCGCACGATCGCCACGCCCGCGAGCGCGATCATGACGATGCCCGCTCCGAACAGCCACGGTTGGTGCGTGGCCTTCACGTAGCGCAGGTAGTCGCCGGTCACGGCGATCTTCAGCAGCGCCCCGCCGAGCAGGAGCAACAGGATGTTCTGGGTCTCGCGTTTCACCGCACGCCTCCCAGGAAGACCAGCCCCGACACCACGGCGCACCCGATCGCCACCACGAACGTGACCGGTGCGAACCGCAGCGCGAACGCCCGCCCGAACGTACCGGCTTGCAGTGCGAACAGCTTCGCGTCGATGGCGGGGCCCACGACCAGGAACACCAGCCGCGGCAACAACGGCAACGCCGACAGCGACGCGGCGACGAACGCGTCGGCCTCGCTGCACAGTGACAGCACCACGGCCAGCACTGCCATGACCAGGACGCCGAGCACGATCTGCTCGCCCAGCGAGGAGAACCAGTCCGCGGGGATCACCACGCCGAAGGCCGCGGCGACCAGGGCGCCCAGCACGAGGAAACCACCAGCGTCGACGAGATCGGCCCTGGCGGTCTCGGCGAACACGCGCCACCGGTCGCGCCCGGCGACGTCGGGCAGCCGCCGTAGCGCCCGGTCGGCGATCCAGTCGAGTTTGCCCCAGCGCAGCCACAGCCAGCCCATGATCAGCGCCGTGGCCAGCGAACCGGCGAACCGGGCCGCCACCATGGCGGGCTCGCCCGGGAACGCGACGGCCGTCGAGACGAGCACGATCGGGTTCACCGCGGGTGCGGCCAGCAGGAACGCCAGGGCCGCGGCCGGGGCGACACCCTGTCCGATCAACCGCCGCGCCACGGGCACCGACGCGCATTCGCACCCGGCCAGCACCACACCCGAGGCACCGGCGACGCCGACGGCGGCCGAGTCCCGGCGCGGCAGCACGCGGCGCAGTGCGCGGGCAGGCACGAAGGCGGCGATCGCGCCGCTCAGGAGCACGCCGAGTACGAGGAACGGCAGCGCCTGCACACAGATCGCCACGAACACCGTCGCCGCCGTCTGCAGCACCGGGACGTCGACGGCCGCGCGGAGCTGGTCCTGCCCGAGGATCGCCAGCACCAGCAGCGCGCACAGCACCTGCATCGAGGTGACGCGCCACCGACGGCGCGGCCGGCCCGCACTGTCCGCACTGTCGACAACGGTTTCCATCAGTGCGCCATCATGCCAGGCGCCGACAGGCGCTCCCTCAGGCGTCGACGAGTTCCGAACGCACCTGCGAGGCCGTCGACACCACGAGCATCAGCAGCGTGCCGAGCGGCCCCGGGTCGAGACCCTGCGCGGGGAACGCATACCGCAGCGTGACGTCCATGCCGCTCTCGTTGTGCACGATGCCGAGCGTGCCGAACAGGCCCTGGCCGGCACGCTCGGCGACGACCGCGGCCAGTTTCTGGTCGTCGGGCAGGTCCCACGCCACGACGCACGTCAGGCTCAGCACCAGCAGGCCGTCGGCCAGCTGCATCGCCTGCACGACGCAGGGCACCTCGGAGTGCTTGAACGTGAGCGTGCCGTCGTCGTCGACCTGCACGTCGAGATAGTTCTCGAGTGCACCCTTGGCGGCGGCGAGCAGTTCGGCGGTGTCGGCGGCCTCAGAGGTCATGCGGTGTCCTTCCCGGGTTCGGCGGTGGTGTCGGCGGCGTCGGTGTCGTCGCTCTGGTCGACGGCGGCGCCGAACCGGCGGTCGCGCTTGGCGTATTCGAGACACGCGTCCCACAGCTGGGTGCGGTCGAAGTCGGGGAACAGGGTGTCCTGAAAGACGAATTCGGCGTAGGCCGATTCCCACAGCAGGAAGTTCGACGTCCGCAACTCGCCGGAGGGCCGGAGGAACAGGTCCACGTCCGGCATCTGCGGCTGATACAGGTACTTGGCGACGGTGCGTTCGTCGACCTTGTCGGGGTTGATCTTCCCCTCGGCCGCCAGCCGCGCGATCCGCCGTGCCGCATCGCCGATCTCGGCGCGGCCGCCGTAGTTGACGCACATGGTCATGTTCAGGCGCGTGTTGTGCTTGGTCTTCTCCTCGGCGGCCTCGAGTTCCTTGATCACGCTGCGCCACAGTTTGGGCCTGCGGCCCGCCCAGCGAATCCGCACGCCGATGGACCCGAGGTAGTCGACCTGGCGGCGGATCGTGTCGCGGTTGAAGCCCATCAGGAAGCGCACCTCGTCGGGGCTGCGCTTCCAGTTCTCCGTGGAGAACGCGTACACCGACAGCCACTCGACGCCGAGTTCGACCGCCCCGCCGGCGACGTCGATCATCACCGACTCGCCGCGCTTGTGCCCTTCGATGCGTGGCATGCCGCGCTGGTTGGCCCACCGGCCGTTGCCGTCCATCACCAGGGCGACGTGGTTCGGCACCAGCTCCTGCGGGATCCGGGGCGGCCGCGCGCCCGACGGGTGCGGGTCAGGAGCCCGCACCTCCGGTACGCGTGCCGTTTCGCGAGCCTTCCGCCGCACCTGTCACCTCCGCCTCACCGGGCTCTGCCGTCCCTGCCGTGTCCGTCCACGTCGTCGCGACCGTCCCGGGTGTCTCGGGTGTTTCGCCGTGGGAGGCCGCCCGCGACTCGCCGCCTGCCTCCCGGTCGTCCGCGTCCGGGTCCCCGGTCGCCGCGGTGGGTGTCACCGCGGTGTCCTGTCGTGCCGGGCCGGGTCGCTCCGGGTCGTCTCGTGCCGGGTCGTCTCGTGCCGGGTCGACCGCTGCCGGATCGGCGGCACCGGTGCCCGGATCGCCGGGGCCGTCGCCGCCGGGATGCGGGTCCGACCCTAACGCGGCGGTCAGCGGCGCCTCGCGGGCACGGCGTTCCACGAAGGGCAGCGAGCGCAGGCGGCGCTCCAGATGCCACTGCAGATGTGCCGCGACCAGGCCGCTGACGTCACGGCGCACGCCCGGGGTGCTGTCCTCGGCCAGGGGCCAGTCGCCGTGCAGCAGAGCGGCCATCACGACGAGCACGTCGGGCGCGGGATGCACCGCGCCGGGGACACGGCAGCGCGGGCACAGCAGGCCGCCCGCCTGCACGTGGAACGCGGCGTGCCGACCGCGTTCGCCGCAGCGGGCACATTCGGTGAGCGCGGGTTCCCACCCGGCGAACGCCATGGCGCGCAGCAGGAACGCGTCGAGCACGAGGGACGAGTCGCGCTGCCCGCCCGCGAGTGCCCGCAGCGCACCGACGACGAGGAGGTACAGCTTCAGCGCGGGCTGCTCCTCCTCGGCGGCCAGCCGGTCCGCGGTCTCCACGATGGCGGCGGCCGCCGTGTACGCCTGGTAGTCGCCGACGATCGGCAGCGCGAAGGCGTCGACCGTCTGCACCTGGGTGACGACGTCGAGCGTGCGGCCGGTGTAGAACTGCACGTCGACGTGGCCGAACGGCTCGAGCCTGGCGCCGAACCGGGAGGTCGTGCGCCGCACACCCTTGGCGACGGCGCGCACCTTGCCGTTGCGGCGCGTCAGCAGCGTGATGATGCGGTCGGCCTCACCGAGCTTGTGCACGCGCAGCACCACGCCGGTGTCCCGATACAAGCTCACCGGAACAGTTTCCCACGCCGGGGTGACAACGCCGTGATCAGCGGCGCCGAGGCGTGACACTCATCGCCGCGGGCGATGCCTACGGGGCGCCTTCACGATCCCGTGGAACGGAACCACTCCCCCGCGGGCACGCCGCGGAACACCCACCACGCGACGGTCACGACCACGAGCGTGATCAACGCAGCGTGCCCCGTGCGCCCTGCCGGCCACCACCGCCGTGCCCGTCCGGCTTCCCATCGAGCCAGAGCGAACAGCACAGCTGCCGCCAACGGCATCAGCACGGCGATCGCGAAGGCGTTGTGGCCGACGGCGGCGACCAGATCCCCGCGAAGCAGGTCACCGATGGCACGGCTGCCGCCACAGAACGGGCAGTCGATTCCGGTGAGTGCACGGAACCAGCACGGTATCGCCACAACGCCGGTGCCCAACGCCACGGCGATGAGCAGGCCGCCACCCGCGAGGCCCGGCGTGACACGCAGGGCGTGCCACGGCCGGATCACCTGCGGAGGGGTCATGTCAGTAGTTGACCGGCTTCGTCGAGATGACGTACGTCTTGGCGGCCTTGTCGTGCCAGCCCTGGCGCGCCTGCTCGTCGAAGAACGGCGAGAGATTCATGAGCAGCGACACCAGGCCCCCGATGCAGGGGATGATGCCCGGCGCCATCTGCGTCGCGACACGGCTGAACGCCGGACCGCTGCCGATTCCCGGTTGTTGCTGCATACTGCTCAACTCGGTCATGACCCGCAGGCCCGCGACGCTCTTGCCGACAGTAGCGCCCCGGGAACCGAGCATGAGGCCCTCGTACAGGACCAACCCGATGAACGGCAGCGGTGCCATCAACCAGATGATCCAGCCCAGGCCCGGATCGCTCGCGACGACGGCCAACTGGATGATCATCACGAGGATGCCGACCGGCATACCGATGATCAGACCGTCGACCAGCCTGGCGAGGAACCGGCTGCCCATGGTGCCGAGCACCAGCGGGCCGGTGTTCGAGAACTGGATCTGCGCACCGGGCACGATGATCCGGGCCTGCCCGGCCACCATCTGGCCACCCCCGAAACCACCGGGCTGCTGGCCGGGGAATCCGCCCGGCTGTCCGTACGGCGGCTGTCCGTACGGCGGCTGTCCGTACGGCGGCTGTCCGTACGGCGGCTGTCCGTACGGCGGCTGTCCGTACGGCGGCTGCTGACCGAAGGGCTGCTGACCGGGTGCCGGTTGCCCGTACGGCTGTTGCCCTGGCGCCGGTTGCCCGTACGGCTGCTGACCGGGTGCCGGTTGCTGAAACCCGCCGGACTGGGGATTCGGCTGCTGAAAGCCCCCCGACGGAGGCTGCTCGTACTGCCCCGGCACTCCCTGCCCGTACGGCTGACCCGGCTGCTGGCCCGGCTGCTGGCCGTACGGCTGCTGCCCCGGTGCGCCCTGGCCGTACGGCTGCTGCTCTTGGCCGGGCTGCTGGTTGTAGGGCTGCTGGTTGTAAGGATTGGTCATGCGGGTCCGTCTCCCCCTTGTGGCGATGATCGCGCGAGACAGTACCTCATGGACGCCCTCGGCGAGGTGTCCCATGACCTACGCACGGGCATGCCTGCCCGGAACGTCAATAACGTACCGGTTTGGTCGACACCACGTAGGTTCCGGCTGCCTTGTCGGGCCAGCCTTGGCGCGTGATTTCGTCGAAGAACGGCGACACGCCGACGAGCACCGTGATGAAGCCACCGAGACACGGCAACAGAGCCGGTAACGCAAGCGTCGCCGCACGGAGCAGACCGGCTCCGATACCCGGGCAACTGCCGGGACGGGTCGCCGAACGTTCCGTCACCACTCGCACACCGGCAACCGTCTTTCCGACGGTCGCTCCGCGAAGGCCGTTGAGCAGACCGTCGTAGACGAACCACACCACGACCACAGCCGGTGCGAGGAGCAGCAGCGTCCACCACAACCTCGGCTGTTCGACCACCACGGCGAACAGCAGCACGACGAACCCGACGCCGGCCGGCACACCGAGAATGACCGAGTCCACCAGACGTGCGACGAACCGGCTTCCCATCGTGGCGAGCACGAGTGGCGCGGTGCCCGGAAACCGGATCCACGCGCCCGGCGTGATGACCTCCGGACCGTCCACCCCGCCTCCGTACTGCGGCGGCAGGGACGCACCTCCGAACGAGTGGGGCGGGTAGGGGCCGGACACGGTGAGACCTCAGAAGCCCAGGCGGCCCAGCTGCTTCGCGTCGCGCTGCCATTCCTTCGCCACCTTGACGTGCAGGTCGAGATAGACCTTCGAGCCGAGCAGCGCCTCGATGTGCGTGCGGGCGGTGGCACCCACCTGCTTGAGCCTGCCCGCCTTGTGCCCCAGCACGATGGCCTTCTGGCTCTGCCGTTCGACGAACAGGTGCGCGTAGATGTCGACCATGTCGCCCGAGCCTTCGCGCGGGATCATCTCTTCGACCGTGACGGCGATCGAGTGCGGCAGTTCGTCCCGCACACCCTCCAGCGCGGCCTCGCGGATGAGCTCGGCCACCAGCCGCTGTTCGGGCTCGTCGGTGAGGTCGCCGTCCGGGTACAGCTGCGGCCCCTCCGGCAGCTGGCTCACCAGCACGTCGGCGACCGTGTCGAGCTGATAGCCACTGGTGGCCGACACCGGAACGAGCTCGGCCAGCTCCATCAGCTGCTGCAGCTCCAGCAGCTGCTCGGCGACGACCTCCGGCTTGACGAGGTCGGTCTTGGTGACGATCCCGACGACGGGCGTGCGCCGCGCGATCTTGGCCAGTTCCGCCGCGATGTACTTGTCCCCGGGGCCGATCTTTTCCCCGGCCGGCACGCAGAAGCCGACCACGTCCACTTCGGACCACGTGGCGCGGACGACGTCGTTGAGCCGTTCCCCGAGCAGCGTGCGCGGCCGGTGCAGCCCCGGAGTGTCCACAATGATCAGCTGGGCGTCGTCGCGGTGCACGATCCCGCGGACGGCGTGCCGCGTCGTCTGCGGCTTGGTCGACGTGATCGCGATCTTCGTGCCCACGAGCGCGTTGGTCAGCGTCGACTTGCCCGCGTTGGGCCGTCCGACGAAACAGGCGAACCCCGACCGGTGCTCGGCGGGCGTCTCCCGAAACCCCGTGTCCTGGATCCCGGCGTCCCGCAGCTTCGCGGCGAGGTCGTCGCCCGGCTCGTCCGTGCCGCCGTCGTCGTCCCGCCCGTGATCACCGGCTCCCGTCACCGGACGGTCTCCTGCACGTCCCCCGCCGGGTCGGCGCGCAGCACCGGTGCGTCGGCCGTCAGGTCGCGCACCGCGTGCACCGACTCCTCCGCCACGAGCGGCTCCGCCGTCACCACTGCCGCCGCCTCGAGTCCCTCGGCCCCGCTCGACACCGCAGCCGCCACCGCGGCCTGCACCGCCGTGAGCGTCAGCGACGGCAGGTCGATCGTCGCCGCCGCGTAGGTCCGCCCGTCGGTGTCGCGCACCGCCGCCCCTTCGGCGGCCTGGATCCGCGCCCGCGTCGAGCGCGCCAGAATGACGAGCTTCTCGTCCTCCGGGTCGAGGTCAGGCATGTTCGACGCTCCTATCGCTGTCACTCTCGTCGCTTCCGTTGGTTCGCTGCGGCCGGTCCGCGTTCTCATAAGTGCAGCGCACGACGACCGTGGTGATCCGCATCCGGCCACGGCGGTCCTTGCCGCCCTCGGCCCGCAGCCGCAACTCGCCGATCTCCGCCTCGGCGCCGGGCAGCGGCACCCGGCCCAGCCGCTGCGCCAGCAGCCCGCCGACCGTTTCGACGTCGTGATCGGACAGGTCGACGTCGAACAGCTCGCTCAGGTCGTCGATGCCCAGCCGTGCCGAGACCCGCACGGCGCCGTCGGCCAGTTCCTCCACGTCGGGCCGTTCCTCGGAGTCGGACTCGTCGGTGATCTCGCCGACGATCTCCTCGAGGACGTCCTCGATGGTCAGCAGCCCGGCCGTGCCACCGTACTCGTCGACCGCGATGACCAGGTGGTGCCGGGACACCTGCATCTCGTTGAGCAGACCGTCGAGCCGTTTCGAATCGGGCACGAACGCGGCCGGGCTCATGAGCTCCGCGACCGGCCGGGCGTTGCCGCCTGCGGCCATGGCCGCCTGCACCAGATCCTTCAGGTTCACCACACCGACGATGTCGTCGGCGGTCTCGCCGATCACCGGCAGCCGCGTGAACCCGGTCCGCATCGACAGGGCGAGGGCCTGCCGCACGGTCTTGGTCTGCTCGATCCACACGATCTCGGTCCGCGGCACCATCACGCCACGGGCCACGGTGTCGCCGAGTTCGAACACCGAGTGGATCATTTCGCGTTCGTCGGTACCGACGACACCGCGCTCACCGGCGAGGTCGACGAGTTCGCGCAACTCGGCTTCGGTGGTGAACGGACCCTCGCGGAAACCCTTGCCCGGCGTGATCGCGTTGCCGACCGCGATGAGCAGCCTGCTGAGCGGTCCGAGAATCGTGCCCAGCACACGGACGGGACCGGCCACGATCAGCCCGACGGGATAGGGGTGCTGCCTGCCGATCGTGCGCGGCCCGACGCCGACGAGCACGTAACTGGCCACCACCATCACCACGCCGGCGCCGGCGACGGCCAACCAGTCCTGCTGGAACCAGCGGATGCTGACGACGGTGACGAGCACGGTCGCCGTGAGCTCACAGGCGAGGCGCAGCAACATCAGCAGGTTGATGTGCCTGCTGCGCTCCCCGATGACGGCCACGAGCTGGCGCGCACCGGTGCGGCCCGCACGGACCATGCCCTCGGCACGCGCCTGCGACACGGCGCTCACCGCCGAGTCGGCCGCGGCGAAGACGCCGCCCAGCAGTACCAGCAGGACGGCCAGAATCAGGGCCGCGGTACTGCTCACGGTGTCTCCTGGTTCGTCCCTCCGTCGAGCCCGGCGGCGCCGAGCAGACGGTCGTCGACGCTGCGCTGCGCCTCCCGGCGGGACTCCTCCAGTTGCGCCGCCTGGAAGTCGGCGAGGATGCGGTTCTGCAGGCCGAACATCTCGCGTTCCTCGGCCGGCTCGGCGTGGTCGTAGCCGAGCAGGTGCAGCGTGCCGTGGACGGTCAGCAGGTGCAGCTCGTCCATCAGCGCGTGGCCCGCCTGCTTGGCCTGGTCACGCGCGAAGGCCGGGCACAGCACGATGTCGCCGAGCAGCGCGGCGGTGTCGTCCGGTGCGTCGGGCCTGCGGGTCCCTTCCATCTCTTCCATGGGGAACGCCATGACGTCGGTCGGCCCCGGCAGATCCATCCACCGCTCGTGGAGGTCCTCCATGACGTCGAGGGTCACCAGCAGCACCGACAGTTCGGCGAGCGGGCTCACCTCCATCTGGTCCAGGGCGAACCTGGTGGCCGACACGATCGACTCCTCGTCGACGCCGACTCCGGACTCGTTGGCGATCTCGATACTCACGCGCGATCCTCGCTGTGCTTGCCGTTGCCCGCGGACCTGCCGCGACCGCCGCCACCGCGCCCGTCCGCAGCGCCGGGAGCGGACGTCTCGCCTGCCGCTGCGTCCTGCGTGGCCTGCCACTTCTCGTAGGCGTCCACGATGTCGCCGACGAGCTTGTGCCGCACGACGTCACTGCTGGTCAGAGTCGAGAAATGCAGATCATCGACGCCGTCGAGGATCTCGCGCACGATTCGCAGTCCGCTGCGCTGTCCGCCCGGCAGGTCGACCTGGGTGATGTCGCCGGTCACGACGACCTGCGACCCGAACCCGAGCCGGGTCAGGAACATTTTCATCTGCTCGGGCGTGGTGTTCTGTGCTTCGTCGAGGATCACGAAGGCGTCGTTGAGCGACCGGCCACGCATGTAGGCGAGCGGGGCGATCTCGATGGTGCCCGCCTGCATCAGCCGCGGGATCGACTCGGGGTCGACCATGTCGTAGAGCGCGTCGTACAACGGCCGCAGGTACGGGTCGATCTTCTCGTTCAGCGTGCCCGGCAGGTACCCGAGCCGCTCTCCCGCCTCGACGGCCGGCCGCGTGAGGATGATGCGGTTGACCTGTTTGGCCTGCAGCGCCTGGACGGCCTTCGCCATGGCCAGATACGTCTTGCCGGTACCGGCGGGGCCGATACCGAACACGATGGTGTGCTGGTCGATGGCCTCGACGTAGCGCTTCTGGTTCAGCGTCTTCGGCCGGATGGTGCGCCCGCGCCGCGACAGGATGTCCATGCTCAGGACCTCGGCCGGGGACTCCGCGTTGCCCGCCGACAACATGCCGACGGTGCGGCGCACCGCGTCGGGTCCGAGCTGCTGCCCCTTGGAGGCGAGTGCGACGAGCTCGCCGAACGCCCGCTCGGCGAAGGCGACCGCGGAGGACTCGCCGGTCAGCGTGACCTCGTTGCCCCGGACGTGCACATCGGCGTCGAGCAGTTCTTCGATGACCCGCAGATTCTCATCGCTCGACCCGAGCAGCGCCAGCGTGGCCGCGTCGGGAATCGGGAGCTTCGAGCGCGCCTGCGTACCGCCGGTCTCGGGCGTCTGCTGCGGAACGGTTCCGGCCACGTGGCCTCTGGCCTGCCTTCTGCACTCATCGTGCCGGTCGGTAACGGATGTCTGCCTGCCATGCTAACGGCCGTACCGGCGCAAGGGCTCCCGGATTCTCGGCTCCCCGGTGCTCCCGGCGCGTGGTATCAGCCTTCGTCCGGCTTCTCCTGATAACGCCCGAAGAAGCCGAGCTGTTCCCCGCCCAGCACGTGGGCGTGGACGTGGAAAACGGTCTGCCCGGCATCGGCTCCGGTGTTGAACACGACGCGATAGCCGCTCTCCACCAGGCCGTCGAGGTCGGCGACCCGGTGTGCGGTGGCGATCACGTCGGCGAGCAGCGCCGGATCGGCCGCCGCGAGCTCGCCCACGTCGCGGTACCGCGTCTTGGGCACCACGAGCACGTGCGTGGCAGCCTGCGGGGAGATGTCGCGGAACGCCAGCGTGGTGGTCGTCTCCTCGACGATGTCGGCCGGGATCTCGCGCGCGATGATCCGCTCGAACAGGGTTTCCGACGGGTCGGGCTCACTCATGGCGGAAACTGTAGCTGGCCGGCACGAGGGCCTGCGGACACCGGCACGGCGGCGACGGCCGATATACCGCAGGCCGAAACACCGCGGCGCAGGTGGAACGTGGGGGACGCGTGCCACCCGCGCCGCGGCTCCGCCGGGCCGAGGGGGAGGTGCCCGGCGTGGTCTCGGCGTATCGGCCGGACGCGGCAGCGCCGAACACTGCAGCGTCGAACACTGCAGAGCCGACCGGCAGCGGATCCGACCGATCGTTAACCAGCGTAACTGTCGTGCCGTGGACGAGCGACCGTACCGACCGTTCGTCGACCGAGTGCATCGGTGAACGGTCACCATCGCGCGGTCAGCGCACCGAGGGCACCGAGGGCCACCGCGCCCGCCGTCGACGTCCGCAGCACGTCCGGACCGAGGCGCACGCCGACGGCGCCGGCTCGCGTGAGCGCCGTCAGCTCCTCGGCGGTGACGCCCCCTTCCGGACCGACGATCAGGTACAGCTCACCGCGGACGGGTAGCGCCACATCCTTCAGGCCGGCCTCGGCGGTCGCCTCCAGCAGGTACCCGCCGCCGGCCCCGGCCACGAGCGCCGCCAGGCCTGTGGTGTCGACCGGCTCGGGCACCTCGGGTACGCGTCCACGTCGTGCCTGTTTCGCCGCGGACCGCGCAGCGGTGCGCCAGCGGGCGAGCGCCTTCGCACCCCGCGGCCCGTCGTCCCACTTCGCGATGCTGCGGCTGGCACGCCACGGCAGGACGGCGTCCGCCCCCGCTTCGGTGGCCAGTTCGACGGCGAGCTCACCGCGGTCGCCCTTCGCCAGCGCCTGCACGATCGTCACCCGCAGCTGCGGCGGCGGGTCCTCGCGTCGCCCCAGCACCGTGACCTCGAGCGACGGATGCCGACCCGGTGCGACGGCGTCGACGGCACAGTCGGCGAGCCCGCCGGCGCCGTCGGACAGCGTCAGGCGCTCGCCCGCCCGGGTGCGCCGTACGGTCACCGCATGCCGCGCCTCCTCGCCGTCGAGCACCGCGTGCTCGCCCGGAGGCAGCGCGTCGACCAGGAACACCGGAGGCGTCGACTCCGGCGGCGACGACTCCCGGCCGGTCTCCCCGCCGGCACCGTCGCCGCCCGCGGTCACTTCTTCGCGCGCAGCTTGGAGAACAGCCCACCGCGGTGGGCGCCGCTGCCCGCGAGCTCGGGCGCCTCCTCGCCGCGCAGCTTCGCCAGCTGCCGGATCAGGTCCGCCTGCTCCTCGTCCACCTTCGACGGCACCACGACGTCGACGTGGACGTGCAGGTCTCCCCGGCCGTCGACGCGGCCGGACGACCGCAGCCGCGGCATGCCCTTGCCGGTGAACACGAGCTCGGTCTCCGGCTGCGTGCCCGGTTCGATCTCGACGTCCACCTCACCGTCGATCAGCGTCTCGAGCGGCACGGACGCACCGAGCGCAGCGCTGGTCATCGGGATCCGCAGTCGGCAGTGCAGGTCGTTGCCCTGGCGTTCGAAGACCTCGTTCGGTTCCTCGTCGATCTCGACGTACAGGTCGCCGGCCGGACCGCCGCCCGGACCGACCTCACCCTGCCCGGACAGGCGGATGCGCATGCCGTCGCCGACGCCGGCCGGGATCTTGGTCGAGACGTTGCGACGGGCGCGCACGCGACCGTCGCCGCTGCACTTGCGGCACGGGTCGGTGATCTTCTCGCCGAGGCCCTGGCACGCGGGGCACGGCCGGGCGGTGACGACCTGGCCGAGGAACGAGCGCTGCACCGACTGCACCTCGCCCTGACCGCCGCACGTGTCGCACGTGGCCACCGAGCCGTTCTCGCCCATGCCGGCGCCGCGGCACTCGTCACACAGCACGGCCGTGTCGACGGCGATCTCCTTGTCGATACCCGTCGCGCACTCTTCGAGCGTCAGCTGCAGCCGGATCAGCGCGTCCGACCCGGGCTGGACCCGGCTGCGCGGCCCCCGGCCCCGGCCGCCACCGCCGGCCCCGCCGAAGAAGGCGTCCATGATGTCGCCCAAGCCACCGAAGCCGCTGAACGGGTCGCCGCCACCGCGGCCACCGCCCGCACCGGCGCCGCCGTCCATCGGGTCGCCACCCAGGTCGACGACCTTGCGCTTCTGGGGGTCGGACAGCACCTCGTAGGCCGTCGTGACCTCGCCGAACTTCTGTTGCGCGTCCTCGGACGGGTTGACGTCGGGGTGCAACTCACGCGCGAGCTTGCGGTAGGCCCGCTTGATCTCCTGGTCGCTCGCGTCCTTCGACACGCCCAGAGTTCCGTAGTAGTCCCTCGCCACCGTTTCGACGTCCTCCTAGTACCGCACCTGAAACCGGGGTCAACCGCCGGCCAGGATCCGGCCCACGTAATTGGCCACCGCGCGTACCGCGGCGATCGTCCCGGGGTAGTCCATCCGTGTCGGACCGACCACACCCATGCCACCCAGCAGCAGATCATCGGACCCGTACCCGATCGATACGACCGACGTGCTCCGCATCTGCGCGTCTTCATTCTCCTCACCGATGCGCACCGTGACCGAACCGGGGTTGCGTGCGGCGGCCAGCAGCTTCAGCACGACGACCTGTTCCTCGAGCGCTTCGAGCACCTCCCGCAGCGAGTCGGGGAAGTCGGCGACGCTGTTGGTCAGGTTCGCCGTCCCGCCGAGCACGAGCCGGTCCTCGGGGTCCTCGACCAGCGATTCGACCAGCGTCGTGGCCACCCGGGTCATGACCTCGCGCAGCTCCGGAGGCCCCTGTTCGGGCAGTTCCGACACCTTTGCCGCCGCATCCGCCAGTTTACGGCCCGCCAGCGCGTTGTTGAGCTGGTCGCGCAGTAATGCGACGGATTCCTCACCGAGGACGTCGCCGAGTTCGACGGTGCGCTGATCGACCCGGCCCGTGTCGGTGATCAGCACGAGCATCAGCCGCGCCGACGTCAGCGGCACGACCTCGACGTGCCGCACGGTCGAGTTGGTCAGCGTCGGGTACTGGACGACGGCGACCTGGCGGGTGAGCTGGGCCAGCAGGCGCACGGACCGGCGCAGCACGTCGTCGAGGTCGTTCGCGCCGTCCAGGAACCGGTGGATGGCCCTGCGCTCGGCCGTGGAGAGCGGCTTGATCTCCGAGAGCCGGTCGACGAACAGCCGGTACCCCTTGTCGGTGGGGATCCGGCCCGCACTCGTGTGCGGCTGGGTGATGTAGCCGTCCTCCTCCAGCGAGGCCATGTCGTTGCGCACCGTGGCGCTGGAGACAGCGAGGTCGTGCCGGTCGACCAGAGCCTTGGAACCGACCGGCTCCTGCTCGGACACGTAGTCGGCGACGATCGCGCGCAGCACCTCGAAGCGCCGCTCGTCCGCGCTGGCCAACAAGCACCTCCTCACCCGTCACGGCCGGACTGCCCGGCGGTGTCGGCCGCGCCGACGACGCCGCAGCCTCTCACCCGCCGAGTTTACGGGGCGCTCGTGGCCGACGGGATCACGTGTTGCCGGGAAAGCGCAGGTTGACGCCGCCGCTCGCGGCGCCCGCCGTCGAGGGCCACCGCGAGGTGACGACCTTGCGGCGGGTGAAGAAGTGAAAGCCCTCGGGGCCGTAGGCGTGGCTGTCGCCGAACAGCGAGTCCTTCCAGCCGCCGAAGCTGTAATAGCCGACCGGCACCGGGATGGGCACATTGACGCCGACCATGCCGACCTCGACCTCGCCCGTGAACCGGCGGGCGGCACCGCCGTCGCCGGTGAACACGGCGGTGCCGTTGCCGTAGTGGTTGGCGTTGATGAGCTCCACGGCTTCGTCGAGCGAGGCGGCCCGCACGACCGACAGCACCGGGCCGAAGATCTCGTCGGTGTAGATCGGCATCTCCGGCCGCACCCGGTCGAACAGTGTCGGGCCGAGCCAGAACCCGCCACCGTCGATGCCGGGTTCGCGGCCGTCGACGGCCAACGTGGCACCGGCATCGAGACCGGCGTCGATGTAGGAGGCGACCCGTTCCCGGTGGGCGGCCGTGACCAGCGGCCCCATCTCCGAGTCCGGTTCCCTGCCGTCGCCGACGCGCAGGCCGGCGATCCGCTCGGTGAGCTTCGCCACGAGCTCGTCGCCGATCGGATCGACCGCCACGACGACCGACACGGCCATGCACCGCTCCCCCGCCGAGCCGAAGCCCGCCGACACGGCGGCGTCGGCCGCACCGTCGAGGTCGGCGTCGGGCAGCACCGCCATGTGGTTCTTCGCACCTCCCAGGGCCTGGCAGCGTTTGCCCGCGGCGGTGGCCTTCTCGTAGACGTACCGCGCGATCGGGGTGGAGCCCACGAACGAGACGGCCTCCACCCCGGGGTGGTCGAGCATCGCGTCCACGGCGGCCTTGTCGCCGTGGACGACGTTCAGCACGCCGTCGGGCAGGCCCGCCTCGGCGAGCAGCTCCGCGATCAGGAGCGAGGCCGACGGGTCCTTCTCGCTCGGTTTGAGGACGACGGTGTTGCCGCAGGCGATCGCGTTGGGGACGAACCACAGCGGCACCATCGCGGGGAAGTTGAACGGCGAGATCACGCCCACCACCCCGAGCGGCCGGGCCGTCGAGTGCACGTCGACGCCCGTGGAGGCGTTCTCGCTGAACTCGCCCTTCAGCAGCTGGGGTGCACTGCAGGCGTACTCGACGTTCTCCAGTGCCCGTGCGACCTCGCCCGCGGCGTCCGAGACGACCTTGCCGTGTTCGGCGGTGATCAGCCGGGCGAGGTCGTCCTGCCGCTGCGCCAGCAGTTCACGGAACCGGAACAGCACCCGGGTGCGGCCTGCGAGCGAGGTGTCGCGCCATGCCGGGAAGGCGGCGGCCGCGGCGCGCACGGCCTCGTCGACCTCCGCGGTCCCCGCGAAGTCCACGTGGGCCTGCACCGTGCCGGTGGCCGGGTCGAACACCTCCCCGGTGCGCTCGGCGGTTCCGAACCACGACTTGCCCGCTATCCGATGGGTGATGTGTTCGCTCACGACGTACTCCTCGGCGTTCGATGCGGTCGGATGGGCGGGTGCGGGCCGGGCGGTGCGGGCCGGCATGCGGGCCGGTTGTGCGTCCGGTGGGCTCAGACGGCGGCGATCGACTCGCCGAGGATGCCGAGCGCCTCGGTGACCTCCTCCGAGGTGAGCGTCATCGGCGGAGCGAGACGCAGCACGTTGCCGTACAGTCCGCCCTTGCCGATGAGCAGACCGCGCGCCTTGGTCTCCTCGAGGACGCGGCCCGCCGCGGCCGGATCCGGCTCGTCGCCGCCGGGCCGCACCAGTTCGATCCCGATCATCAGGCCCTTGCCCCGCACGTCACCGACGAGGTCGTGGCGGCTCTGGATGTCCCGCAGGCCCGCCATCAGCGTCGCGCCCTGTTTGGCGGCGTTGCCCTGCAGATCGTGGTCGAGCACGTAGTCGAGCGTCGCCTGCGCCCCCGCGGTGGCCACGGGGTTGCCGCCGAACGTCGAGATCGAGTTCGCGCCGAGGCAGTCCATGATGTCGCCGCGGGCGACGACGCCGCCGATGGCCAGGCCGTTGCCCAGCCCCTTGGCGAACGTCATGACGTCCGGCGTCACGCCGTGCGCGTCGATGCCCCAGAAGTGCTCGCCCGTGCGGCCCCAGCCGGTCTGGACCTCGTCGGAGATCAGCAGGATGCCGTGTTCGTCGAGCACCTCCTTGAAGGCGCCGAGCATCCCGTCGGGCGGCGTGGAGAAACCACCGACGCCCTGGATCGGCTCGGCGATGAACGCGGCCACGTCACCGGACGTGCTGGTGCGCAGCACGTCGCGCAGGTCCTCGGTGCAGGCATCGATGTAACCGGCGTCGTCGAGCCCGGCGAACGGGCCTCGGTAGCGGTACCCGCCGTGCACGTAGCCGACCTTCACCGGCGACAGCGAGCTCGCCGACCAGCCGCGGTTGCCGGTGATGCCGACCGTGCCGAACGCCCTGCCGTGGTAGGAGTTGCGCAGCGTCAGGATCTGGTTGCTGCGCCGGTACTGCGTGGCCAGCATCAGCGCGGTCTCGTTGGCCTCGGTGCCGGAGTTGGTGAAGAACACCTTCGCGTCCGGGATGCCGGACAGCTCGGCGATCCGCTCGGCCAGTTCGACCTGCTTGCGGATCAGATACAGCGTCGAGGTGTGCAGCACACCCGTGTCGAGCTGCGAGCGCACGGCGTCGGAGATCTCGGCCACGTCGTAGCCGATCGCGTTGGTGAGGATGCCGGCGAAGAAGTCGAGGTAGGTCCGGCCGTCGCCGTCGGTGACCCGCCTGCCGCTCGCGCGCACGATCTCGATCGGCTCGTCGTAGTAGAGCGCCATCCAGCTCGGCAGCACGGCGCGGTGTCGTTCCAGCAGCGGGCTCTCGAGCGGGTGGCGGTGCGGCACGTCCGGTTCCGTCATGACCCCGAGTTTCGGCGCGCCGCACGGGCCGATGCCACCCACAATCTGTACGTACTCCCCCGGCGGACCGTACAGTCTGCCGTTCGGCACGTCCCTCGTGGAGGTGACATGTATCCGACGGTCGGCGACGTACTCGCACTGCCCGTGATGCGCCAGGGTGGGCCGCATGTCGTGGCGGGCTCCGACGGCCTCGACACGCCGGTCCGGTGGGTCCACGTCGCGGAGATCGCCGAGATCGCGCCGCTGCTGAAAGGCGGCGAACTGGTACTCACCACCGGAGTCGCCCTGCCGGACGACGACGCCGCACTGGCCCGGTACGTCGACGACCTGGCTGCGGCCGGTGTGTCGGGCGTGGTGGTGGAACTCGTGCGGCACTGGCACGACCGGCTCCCGCAGGCGCTGGTCACCGCGGCGGACAAGCACCGGCTGCCACTGGTGACACTGTCACGCGAGACCCGGTACGTCGCGGTGACCGAGGCGGTGAACGGACTCATCGTCGACGCCCAGGTCGACGAACTGCGCGCGGCCGCTCACGTGCACGAGACGTTCACCGAGCTGACCGTCGCGGGCGCCGAGCCGCACGTGGTGCTGCGCGAGGTGGCCCACCTGACCGGGCATGCCGTCGTCCTGGAGACGCTCGCCCACGAGGTGGTGGCCTACGACGCGGCCGGTACCGACCCGGCCGAGCTGCTCGCCGACTGGCGGACTCGGTCACGGCAGGTGCGGACCGGCGAGCGCACGGGTTACGACCGCGCCTCGGGCAGGCTGGTGGCGATCGTCGGTGCGCGCGGCCGCGATTGGGGGCGGCTGGTGCTGCTGTGCGGGGATCAGCCGCCGCACCGGCACGTCGTGGTGGCCGAGCGCGCGGCGTCGGCCCTGGCCGTGCATCACCTGCTGGCCGCGAGCGGCGACAGTCTGGAGCGCCAGGCCCACCGCGACGTGCTCACGCAGCTGCTCGCCACGCCGTCGACGGTCACGCCGCTCGCCGAGCTGGTCGCGCGGGCCGAGGCGCTGCACGTTCCGCTGACCGGGCACCGGCTGATCGGCGCAGCGATCCGGCCCCGGCTGCCGGACCTGCCGGGACCGGCCGCGGCGGCGTCCACCGGGCCGCTGCTGCGCGACCTCGCCGAAGCGACCGCGCTCGCGGCCCGGCGTGCCCGCGTGGCCGCGCTCGTGGCCGATCTCGACGGCATCGGCGTGCAGGTGCTGTTGGCGCTCTCACCCCGGGCCGACACGGACGCGGTGCTGCGCAGGCTCGCCCAGGAGGTGCGGCAGGCCAAACATTCGGTACCGCTCGTGCTGGCCGTCGGCACCGCCGTGGACGCGCCCGCAGAGGCCGGCCGGAGCCTCGCCGAGGCAGGCCACGTCGCGTCCGCCGCACTGCACCGCGACCAGCACCCGCCTGCCGGCTACCACCGGCTTGACGACGTGCGCCTGTACGGATTGCTGCATCTGCTCTCGGACGACGACCGGCTCGATGCCTTCGCCCGGCGGGAGCTCGGCCCGTTGCTGGCGAAGGACGCCGCCACCGGGAGCAGGCTCGTCGAAGCCCTCCGCCGATTCTGCGACCACGGCGGCAACAAGTCGGCGGCGGCCGCGGCGGCACACACCTCGCGAACGGCCTACTACCAGCAGCTGGCGCGCATCGAACAGGCGTTGGACGTCTCGCTCGAAGACCCGTCGTCGCTCGTCTCGCTGCATGTGGCGCTGCTGATTCACGACGTACTGGGAGCCGACTAGCAACGGGCCCTGGTGACTGGATGCGGCGAGGTCGCCGCGATTTCTCCCACACATTTCCGGAGCGCGTCGCCGGGCCGATGTGCAGATCGATTCGGTTGGATATGAACCGGGCGACCATACACTGTTCCCGCTTGTCGCCGCGGAAACGTCCGCCGAGGTGGAATGGTTCGTTCGTGCACCTCGAATGCGATGACGGCGTGACGGTTTCTTTCCGCGCGGTGGAGGTGGTTGTTGTCTCGGCGGCCCCCGCACCCAATCTGCGGGTTTTGGCGGCAATGGTCGTCGAGTGCCCGGCAACTCCGCGAACCTCGGGACCGGCGTTCCCGCACTTGTCGAGTCATTCCACGGTCGCCGAAGGACCCACCTCGCTCTCGGCGGATTTCTTCCACACCTGCGGCTACACAGGTCTGACACGGGGCGCATTCGACCGACTCACACGGTTCCGCGACCCGGCCGCCCCGCTACGCCACACACGCCGCCTACGACCGGGTCGAAATCGTCGTCACCTCGCCCTCTTCGTGCGCTCGAACCACTCGATTACAGGACACACTCTACACGTGCCCTGCCGGGACTGTGTCACTCTATTGTGTAATATCTGTCTCGACCGTGTGTTCGATACGGTTGGTGTTGTGGATGACGTGATGGAGGAGATCGAGCGGGTCGGTGTTGTTCGGGCTCGGCGGGCGCGGCTCGATGCCGAAGAACTCGAACTGTTGGCGGCGATCGCGGCGGATGCGGGCGACGACCGTGGTGTGGCCGAGGAGTTGACGCCGGTGTTGCGGGTGTCGACGCGGGAGGTGGAGCGGCGGATCGAGGATGGGCGGTCGGTGGTGCGGCGGATGCCGCGGCTGCACGCGGCGATGCAGAACGGTGAGGTCGAGTCGTACGGGGCGCGGCGGGTGCTGGCGGTGGTCGGTCCGCTCGATGACGACATCGCCCGCCAAGTCGACGGTCTCCTGGCGGAGAGGCTGGTGGATGCGCCGGAGACGGCGTGGCAGCCGGGCAACCTCGCGCAGCGGGTGCGTCGGCTCGTGGAGAAGACCGATCCCGATGGGCAGGTCGAACGGGCCCGGCGGGCACGGGCGGAACGCAAGGTCGAACTCACGCCCGGCGAACACGCGATGTCGTCACTGGAAGTGAGCCTGCCGGCCGAACGGGCGGGCGCCTGTTATTCGCGGGTCGATGCGATGGCCCGATCACTGCGGCACGGTGGTGACCGCCGCACCCTGGACCAGCTACGGGCCGACGTGGCCGCCGACCTGCTGCTGGGGCGTGACCCCGGTGTCTCCCCGCCGGAAGCGGCAGCCATGGTGTATCTCCACGTGCCCGTTGACGCGGCCCTGTCGATGGTCGACGACGGCTGTGAGTTGGACGGCTACGGGCCCATACCGGCCCGATCGCGCGCGAAATCATGACCAATGAGCGGAGTATCTGGCGGGCGGTGTTGTGCGACCCCGGAACCGGTGAGCCGGTGGACCTGGGGCGCAGGAGGCGACGGCCGAGTGCGGTGATCCGGGAGTTGGTGCGGGTGCGGGACCGCGAATGCGTCATGCCCTGGTGCCACCGCCCCGCCCGGCACTGCGACCACGACCACGAACACCCCTGGGCCGCCAATATCAGTGACAGTGACAGTGGTGGTTCGACGTCGGTCGCCAACGGCGGACCCCGCTGCCGACGACATCACCGACTCAAAGACCGGCCCGGCTGGAATGCCCGCTACGACCCGGTCCACGGCGTCACCCGTGTGACAACTCCGCACGGGGCGACCTACACCGCCCACCGCGAACCCGTCCTCACCCCCACACGCCACACCCCGAAACGACAGGACCCGGGACGACAGAACCCGGGACGCACCGCCCCGAAACGCCAGGCGCCGGGACGCGAGGCGTCGGCACGCCGCGCCCCCGCACACCGCCACACCGCCCGTGCCGAACCGGAACGAGAAACCACCGCCCCGGAACACCAGGACAACGACAGCCCACCGTTCTAGGTGTGCTGTTCGGGCTCGTTGGTGACGGCTCGGCACGGGGTTGATGATCTTGATGTGGGTGAGGGCCTCCGGGTTCGGTGTGGATCACCACGAACAACACGCCGATCCGAGGAGGCCCTCTGGTGGTCCACCGTAGCGCTCCGCTGACCCCGACCGGACGGCTGCGGCTGGCCCAGTGCGTTGTCGAGGACGGCTGGCCCGTGCGCCGCGCGGCCGAGCGGTTCCAGGTCGCCCACACGACCGCGGCCCGCTGGGCCGGCCGCTACCGCCACGACGGCGAGCAGGCTTTGGACGATCGCTCCAGCCGTCCGCACCACAGCCCGCAACGCACCGGTCAGGTAGTCGAGCACGAGGTCCTGCGGCTTCGTGACGAGCACAAGATCGGGCCGCTGCGCATCGCCGGTCGGGTACCGGTCGCTGCCTCGACCGTGCACCAGGTCTTGGGCCGCCACCACCGCCCGAGTCTGGCCGCGTGCGACCGGGCCACCGGCGAACCGGTGCGCCGCTACGAACGCCGCCGCCCCGGCGAGCTCGTCCACGTCGACGTGAAAAAGCTAGGTCGGATTCCCCGGGGCGGCGGCCATCGCGTCCTGGGACGCGCCGCCGGTCGCGGCAACCAAGCCCGCGCCTGCGGTGGTGGGTATCTGTTCCTGCACACCGCACTCGATGACCACTCCCGACTGGCCTACACCGAGACCCTGGCCGACGAGAAAGCCGCGACCTGCGCCGACTTCCTACGCCGGGCGCAGGCCTGGTTCACCGGCCACGGCGTGACCATCGAGCGAGTGCTCACCGACAATGCCTGGTCCTACCGCAAAAACACTTGGCAACAAGCCTGCGCCGACCTGGGCATCGCCCGACGGTTCACCCGCCCCTGGCGCCCACAAACAAACGGAAAGTGGAGCGCTACCACCGCACCCTGCTCGACGAATGGGCCTACCAACAGCCCTATCAATCCGAAAACGAACGCCAGCAAGCCTTCGACGACTGGCTCGACTGGTACAACTTCCACCGACCCCACACCGCAATCCACAGAGCCCCACCAGCCAACCGCGTCACCAACCTCCCCGAATCACCCCCCCCCAGGGCACATCAGGCACGCCAGCAGTGGTGGTCCCGGCGCACCGGTGACCGGTCGGCACGCGGTCGATGATCTCGGCCAGTAGCTGCGCCGGCAGACACGCATAGCCCTATCGGGCGATAACGACCACTCGACGGAGTAGCACAGTCGAGCCCCCGGACCTGCCGATAGTCAGGGCATGCGTACGTTCAGCGCCCGTTTGTCCCGGACCGTGACCGTCGCCGCGTGCACGCTCGCCGTGCTCTCGCTGGGCGGGCAGGCGACCGCCGCGCCGCCGGAATCGTCCCTGGCCCTGTCGCTGCAGCACAGCGACGGCACCATCGCCTTCACCCAGCTGCACTGCGACCCGGCGGGAGGCTCGCACCCGACCGGCGCCCAGGCGTGCGAGAGCCTCGACGAGGTGGGCGGACAGCCGGCCGCACTGGGCTCCGACAGCCACGGCGACCTCTGCCCGATGATCTATGCGCCCGTGCGCGCCTCCGCACACGGGCACTGGCGAGGCGAACCGGTGCACTTCACCACGACCTACAACAACAGCTGCCTCGCCGACGCCGAATCCGGCGGTGTGTTCGGGTTCTGAGGCACGCAGCCCGCATGAGATCACCGGCCGGGCCGTGCAGCCCGGACCCCGTGCAGTCCGGACTCCGCACAGCCTGAATCGCACAGCCTGAATCGCACAGCCTGACTCGCACAGCCGGACCCCGCAGAGTCCGGACTCCGCACGACCCGGCCGTCACGTATCCCACAGCCACCCCTCCGCCTCGACCGCCTCGGTCACACTCGGACCCGGGACATCGGGTTTCGCCGAGGTTTCACGCGTGGCACCGGCGATGTTTCCCCGCCGCGCGCAATCGACATTCTGTCGCCGCGACCCCGCATCTTTGAACACTCTGCCAATCCCGGCCGCCGCGCCGCGGCGCGCACGATGCGCCAATGGCGTCGACGACCGCACAATTCCGGCACCCGGACGGCCGGGTGGAACTACGCGATGCGTCGTCACTTCACGGAAGCCGGTTCTTCAACGACGAACTAGCCCCGGTACCCGTCGAGCGACGAACCTGGACCACCTACAACTACTTCGCGCTGTGGAACGGAATGGCCTTCAACCTTCCGTCCTATCTACTCGCGTCCGGCCTGATCGCCATCGGCATGAACTGGGTGCAGGCCTTCATGACGATCGCGATCGCCAACGTGATCGTCCTGTTGCCGATGCTGCTCAACAGCCACGCGGGAACGAAGTACGGGATTCCGTTCCCCGTTTTCGCCAGGGCTTTCTTCGGCATTCGCGGCGCCAACCTCGCCGCGCTGCTGCGCGGGCTCGTGGCCTGCGGCTGGTTCGGCATCCAGACCTGGGTCGGAGGGCAGGCCGTCTTCGTCATCCTCGGCGAACTGTTCGGTGACGCCTGGACGGGTGCGGCCGAGTTCTACGACCAGCCGTGGACCCTGTGGCTGTGTTTCGCGGCGTTCTGGGCGCTGCAGATGGCCATCATCTGGCGTGGCATGGAGGCCGTCAAACGGCTCGAGAGCTGGGCCGCACCACTGGTCACGGTCGGTTTCGTGATCCTGCTGATCTGGATCCTCATCAAGGCGGGCGGCTTCGGCCCGATCTTCTCGCAGGAGTCACAACTGGGCTGGGGCGCGGAGTTCTGGGGCGTGTTCGCGCCGTCGCTGACCGGAATGATCGCGTTCTGGGCCACGCTGTCGCTGAACATGCCGGACTTCACCCGGTTCGGCCAGGGCCAGCGCAAACAGGCGTGGGGCCAGATCCTCGGCCTGCCGACCACGATGTCGTTCATCGCGATCATGTCGATCATGATCACCTCGGGCGGCATGGTGGTCTACGGCGAGGCCATCTGGGATCCGGTCGAGCTGGCCAGCCGCTTCGACTCTCCGGTCGTCGTGATCGCCGCACTGGCCGGCATCGTGCTCGCCACCGTCACCACCAACCTGGCGGCGAACACGGTCAGCCCCTCCTACGACTTCTCCAACGCGTTCCCGCGCAGGATCAGTTTCCGCACGGGCGGTCTGATCACCGGTGTCATCGGCATCGTGATCCAGCCGTGGCGGCTCATCTCCGACCCGAACATCTACATCTACGCCTGGCTGGGCTTCTACGGCGGCGTGCTCGCGACGATCGCGGGCGTGCTCGCCGCGGGCTACTGGGTGCAGGCGCGCCGAACGCTGTCGCTGACCGACCTGTTCGCCGACGGCCGCGGGCGCTACTGGTTCACGGGTGGCTGGAACTGGCGCGCCCTGGTGGCGACGGTCGTCGGCGCGGTGTTCGCCGTCGGCGGTGCGTACTCCGCGCCGGGTGAGGGGCCGTTCCCGGCCGACGGGCTCATCCCGTGGCTCCAACCCCTGTACGACTACAGCTGGGTCGTCGGCCTCGTGGTCGCGTTCCTGGTGTTCCTCGCGCTCTCGCTGCCCGGCGGAGCGTCGAACAACCCCACGTCGCACAACCCGATTCCGGAGGAGGAGACAGGTGAACGAAGTGGTGAGGGCCGCCCTGGTCCAACAGCGGTGGACCGGTGACAAGGATTCGATGATCCAGGCCTCCGTCGACGCCATCGCCTCGGCGGCCTCGCAGGGCGCACAGGTCGTGTGCCTGGAGGAACTGTTCTACGGGCCCTACTTCTGCCAGGTACAGGACACCGAGTACTACTCCTACACCGAGACCGTCCCCGACGGTCCGACGACCCGGCTCATGCAGGAGGTCGCGCAGCGGCACGGCATCGTGGTCGTCGCACCGATGTACGAGCAGGAACAGCCGGGCCTGTTGTACAACACGGCCGCGGTGATCGACGCCGACGGCACCTACCTGGGCAAGTACCGCAAGAACCACATTCCGCAGTTGAAGGGCTTCTGGGAGAAGTTCTACTTCCGGCCCGGCAACACGGGCTATCCGGTGTTCGACACCGCGGTGGGCCGGATCGGCGTCTACATCTGTTACGACCGGCACTTCCCCGAGGGGTGGCGCGCGCTCGGCCTGGCGGGCGCGAAGATCGTGTTCAACCCCTCGGCCACGAGCCGCGGCCTGTCGCAGCACCTCTGGCGCCTCGAACAGCCCGCCGCGGCCGTGGCCAACGAGTACTACGTCGGCGCGATCAACCGGGTGGGCGTGGAGCCGTTGGGAGACAACGACTTCTACGGCCAATCCTATTTCGCCGATCCACGCGGCCAGCTGATCGGCGACGCGGCCTCGGACACCGACGACGAGGTCGTGGTACACGACCTCGACCTGACCGAGCTCGCCGAGGTGCGCAACCTGTGGGCCTTCTACCGCGACCGCAGGCCCGACTCGTACGACTCACTGGTGACCCCCTGAGGAGGCCGATCCGATGAGAACCCTGATCAAGAACGGCACCGTGCTCAGCACGACCGGTGCGGTGACCGCCGACGTCCTGGTCGACGGCGAGACGATCGCCGCCGTGACCGCACCCGGCCTGCTGGCCGGGCAGAACGCGGTGTTCGACACCGAGTTCGACGCCGCGGGCAAGTACGTCATGCCGGGCGGGATCGACGCCCACACGCACATGGAGATGCCGTTCGGCGGCACGTTCTCGGCCGACACGTTCGAGACGGGAACGCGGGCCGCCGCATGGGGCGGCACGACGACGATCATCGACTTCGCCGTCCAGCCCAAGGGCAGTTCCCTGTTGTCCACACTGGACACGTGGCACGAGAAGGCCGAGGGCGACTGCGCCATCGACTACGGCTTCCACATGATCGTCTCCGACGTCAACGACGCGACGCTCAAAGAGATGGAATCGTGTGTGGCCGCCGGGGTGAGCAGCTTCAAGATGTTCATGGCCTACCCCGGGGTCTTCTACTCCACCGACGGCGAGATCCTGCGCGCCATGAACAAGGCTGCCGACATCGGCGGCACGATCGCCATGCACGCCGAGAACGGCATCGCGATCGACGAACTCGTCGCCCGCGCGATCGCCGAGGGCAGGAGCGGGCCGTACCAGCACGGTGCTACCCGACCTCCGGAACTGGAAGGTGAGGCGACCTCGCGCGCGATCACCCTGGCCCGGGTCACCGGATCGCCGCTGTACATCGTGCACCTGTCGGCTGCACAGGCGCTCTCGGCCGTGGCGGAGGCCCGCGACGAGGGGCAGAACGTCTTCGCCGAGACGTGCCCGCAGTATCTCTACCTGTCCATCGACGACCTCGCGAAGCCCGACTTCGAGGGCGCCAAGTACGTCGCCTCTCCCCCACTGCGCGAGAAGCACCACCAGCCCGACCTGTGGCGAGGTCTGCGCACCAACGATCTGTCGGTCGTCTCCACCGACCACTGCCCGTTCTGCTTCAAGGACCAGAAGGAGCTCGGACGCGGCGACTTCACCAAGATCCCGAACGGTATGCCCGGTGTCGAGCATCGGATCGACCTGCTGCATCAGGGCGTGCTCGCCGGCGAGATCTCACTCGCCCGCTGGGTGGAGGCGTGCTCGACGACACCCGCCCGGATGTTCGGGTTGTATCCCCGCAAGGGCGTGATCGCGCCGGGCGCCGATGCCGACATCGTCATCTACGACCCGGCCGCCGAGCAGACGATCTCGGCCGAGACGCATCACATGAACGTCGACTACTCGGCCTACGAGGGCATGACCGTCACGGGCCGGTGCGAGACCGTGCTCTCCCGCGGCAGCGTCGTGGTCGACCGCGGGACCTACCACGGCCGAGCGGGACACGGCCGGTTCCTCGAACGCGACCTGTGCCAGTACCTGAATTGAGAGGAGCCGGGTGTGGATTTCGGAGTGGTGCTCCAGACCGACCCGCCCGCGCGGGACGTCGTGCGGCTGGCGAGCCTGGCCGAGGACGAGGGCTTCCGCTACGGGTGGACGTTCGACTCGGTCGTGCTGTGGCAGGAACCGTTCGTCATCTACTCGCAGATCCTGGCCGCGACGTCGTCGATGACGGTCGGGCCGATGGTGACCAGCCCCGGCACGCGCGACTGGTCGGTGCTGGCCTCACTGTTCGCGACGCTCAACGAGATGTACGGCAACCGCACGGTGTGCGGCATCGGCCGCGGCGATTCGGCGCACCGTGTGATCGGCAAACCACCGTCCACACTGGCCACGCTGCGGGACTGCATGACCACCGTGAAGGATCTGGCCGAGGGCCGGGAGGCGCGGCTGCACGACACCGCCGTGCGCATGCCGTGGGTGTCGGGCGGCCGGCTCGAGATGTGGATGGGCGGCTACGGCCCGAAGGCACTCAGGACGGTCGGCGAGCACGCCGACGGTTTCATCCTGCAGTGTGCGGACCCGGCGATCGCACGGTGGACGATCGGCGCGGTGCGTGAGGCGGCGAGCGCCGCGGGCCGTGATCCGGGCGGCATCACGATCTGTGTCGCAGCACCGGCGTACGTCGGCGACAACGTGGCGCATCAGCGCGAACAGCTGCGGTGGTTCGGCGGCATGGTCGGCAACCACGTGGCCGACCTCGTCGCCCGTTACGGCGATTCCGGGCCGGTGCCGCGCGAGCTGACCGAGTACATCGCGGCGCGGGAAGGATACGACTACTCCCACCACGGCCGTGCGGGCAACCCGTCGACGGAGTTCGTCCCCGACGAGATCGTCGACCGATTCTGCCTGACCGGCCCCGCCGAGGCGCATGTGCGGCGGCTGGAAGAGCTGGCCGAACTGGGTGTCGACCAGTTCGCCCTCTATCTCATGCACGACCGGCGCGAGGAGACGCTCCGCGCCTACGGCCGGGACGTCATCCGCAAGCTGGCGTCGTGACCGTCGAGGGTGCTCCGGCGGCGGAACCGGCGCCGGAGCACCCTCGACCGCCACTCACCTCAGCCGAAGGTCACCTGAGCTGCCGGGACCGTGGTCGCCGTCCTGCCCGGCGCAGCGTGGAAGCTCCAGTACAGGTTCGTGTGGGCGATGACCGCCTCGGGCGGAGGGACGCCCCACACGGACCGGTCGCCTGCGGTGTGGGCATCGCCGACGAGCGTGACGTCGTAGCCCCGGGTGAACGCCCCGTGCAACGTCGACCGGATGCACGCGTCCGTCTCCGCACCCGTCACCACCAACGTGCCTGCGCCGCGTGCCGCGAGGACCGATTCCAGATCCGTGTCCTCGAAGGCGTCACCGTAGTTCTTGCCCACGACCGCTTCCCCGCCCGCAGGCTGCAGTTCCGGCACGATCTGCCAGCCGGGGCTGCCTTCGACGAGTTCCTCGTCCGCATGCCGCACCCATACGACCGGCACGCCGGCGCGCCGCGCACGATCGACCAGCGCTCCGATGGTGGCCACCACGGCGTCCCGCCGATACGCCTCGTCGACCACCGCGTTCTGCACGTCGACGACCATCAGTGCGGTGTGGGGCCGGCCGTCCAGGACCGTCATGTGTCTCCTCGCGTCGTCTGTCTCCTTGCGTCGTCCCACGGCCCGTCGGCACCACCGGACGGACCCGCCTGCCGAACCCTACGTACGACCACCGACAGTTCCGGCGAGTCAGCTGTTCACGGTCTCCTCGGCCGCACGTTCGGCGGCCTTCTCCTCGCGCCACGTCTCGTCGTCCGCGCCGCGGCGCCAGTATCCGGAGATCGACACCCGATCGCGCTCGACGCCGCGTTCGCGCAGCAGGTACCGGCGCAGTTCGCGTACGAAACCCGCCTCGCCGTGGACGAACGCCTGCACCTCGCCCGCGGGGAACTCGAGTGCGCGCACCGCGGCGACGAGGTCGTCGGCGCGGGAGCGGTGCAGCCACTGCACCTGCGCGTCGGCCTTCGTGACGAGCGGCAGGTGTTCACGCTCGTCCTCGACCAATACGAACACCCGGACGTCGGCGCCGTCCGGCATCGCCTCCAGCGCGTTCGCGATGGCGGGCAGTGCACTCTCGTCGCCGACGAGCAGGTGCCAGTCCGCATCGCCGGACGGCGCGTAGCTGCCGCCGGGGCCGACCAGCTGCACCTCGTCACCCGCCTCCAACTGCGCGGCCCACGGGCCCGCCAGCCCGCGATCGCCGTGGTGAACGAAGTCGAGAACGAGTTCGCGCGCGTCGGGGTCGAAGCCACGGACGGTGTAGGTCCGCATCCGGGGCCGCTGCTCCGCGGGAAGATCCGCCAGGTCGAGCGGGTCCGGGTAGGTCACGCCGTCCGGGGCGAACAGGACTTTGACGTAGCTGTCGGTGCACGTGTTCGGCGCGAACGCCGCGAGGCCGTCGCCCCCGCAGACGACGCGGATCAGGTGTGGGGTCAGGCGTTCGGTGCGCCGCACCGCGGCCCGCATCACCGGCCTGCTGCGACCTCGCTTGTCGGCCATCCGTGCACTCCTCACCTCGCGCCGTTCCCTCGCGAGTAAGGCTACCCTTACATTCACCCGGATGCACTCACGGCCCCGACCGACGAGTCGGCACCTCGACCGCAGCAGGCACCCGGCCGCGGGACTCCTCTTGACACTTCGCCAACAAGCGGCGAGCGTGGTGCTCATGACGCAGTTCGACTACGACGTCCTGGTCATCGGCTCCGGCTTCGGCGGCAGCGTGAGTGCTCTCAGACTGACGGAGAAGGGCTATTCGGTCGGCGTTCTCGAACAGGGCCGCCGATTCGCCGACCACGAACTGCCCCGGACGTCGTGGCGACTCCGCGACTACGTGTTCGCGCCCGCGCTGGGCTGCACAGGCATTCTGCGCATCACACCGCTCACGGAGGCGCTGGTCCTCTCCGGCGCGGGTGTCGGCGGCGGGTCGCTGGTCTACGCCAACACGCTCTACCAACCACCCGACACCTTCTACGCCGATCCGCAGTGGGCCCACATCACCGACTGGAAAGCAGAGCTCGAGCCGTACTACGACCAGGCGCGCCGCATGCTCGGGGTCGCCACCTATCCGTGCACGACGTCCGCCGACGAGGTCGTGCGCTCGGTCGCCGACGACATGGGCATCGGCGACACCTACGGCCCCGCGCCGGTCGGCGTGTTCTTCGGTGACGAGAGCGCGGAACGCGGCGTGACCGTTCCCGATCCGTACTTCGGCGGCACCGGTCCGCGCCGCCGCACGTGCACCCACTGCGGCGAGTGCATGACCGGCTGCCGCCACAACGCCAAGAACACGACCGTCAAGAACTATCTGTACCTGGCCGAACGGGCGGGCGCCCGGATCCACCCGCTCACCACCGTCACCGCGGTGCGGCCCCTGTCCGGCGGCGGCTACGCCGTCGAGACCGCCGCCACCGGGAAGCCGTGGCAGAAGCGGACACTCTGCGCCGAACAGGTCGTCTTCTCGGCGGCCGCCCTCGGCACGCAGCGCCTGCTGCACCGCATGCGCGACCACGGCGTTCTGCCGCGGCTGTCGGAGCGGCTCGGAGTACTGGCGCGCACCAACTCGGAGGCGATCCTCGCCGCCCGCTCCCTCCGGGAGGGCACCGAGTACCACCGCGGCGTCGCCATCACCTCGTCGATCCACCCCGACGAGGCGACGCACGTCGAACCCGTGCGCTACGGCAAGGGCAGCAACCTCCTCGCCCTGCTCGGTGCGGTACTCGTCGACCCGAAGCCCGGCAGGCCTCGCTGGCTGCTCGGGCTGAAGGAGATGTGGCGCCGGCGGCGGGACCTGCCGAAACTGCACAATCCGAAACGCTGGTCGGAGCAGACGATCGCGCTGCTGGTGATGCAGACCCTCGACAACTCGGTCACCACCTACACCAGGCGCGGCAGGCTCAGAACGAAACCGGGCGTCGGCGAGCCCAATCCGACCTGGATCCCCGCGGGCCACGACGTCACCCGGCGCGTGGCCGACAAGATCGACGGACTGGCCGGTGGCGGTTGGAACGACCTGGCCGACGTCCCACTGACCGGGCACTTCATCGGCGGCTGCACCATCGGCGACTCCGCGGAGACCGGTGTCGTCGATCCCTACCAGCGTCTCTACGGGTACGAGGGACTGCACGTCGTGGACGGTTCGGCGATCTCGGCGAACCTCGGTGTGAACCCGTCGTTGACCATCACCGCACAGGCCGAGCGGGCGATGGCACTGTGGCCCAACAAGGGCGAGCCCGATCCGCGGCCCGCACTCGGCTCCGACTACCGCCGCGTCCGGGCGGTGTCCCCGGAGAACCCGGTCGTCCCCGAGGCGGCGCCGGGTGCGCTGCGGCTCCCCCTGTCACCGGCGTGATGTCGGCACGCATGCGAAACTGCTCCGCATGACCGCCGGATCCGCGCCGAAGTGGCGCAGGCTCGAGCCCGACGAACGCAGGGAGCAGATCTTCACCTGCGCCGCCGAGCTGTTCGGCGAACGACCGTATGCCGCCGTGTCCACCGCCGACATCGCGGCACGCGCCGGTGTCGCCCGCGGGCTGATCAACCACTATTTCGGCACGAAACGCGAGCTGTACCTCGCCGTCGTCCGGCGGGCACTGACCCTGTCGCCGTCGGCCGCGGCCACCTTGCCCGACGGCTCCCTCGCCGAGCGCACCGACGCGGCCGTCGACTGGTTCCTCGACATGGTCGGCAAACAGCAGAAGATGTGGCTCGCCGCGATCACCCCGGAAGGCATCGGCCGCGACGAGGAGGTCGAGCGCATCCTCGACGAGGCCGACCGCGACGCGGCCGGCCTGGTACTCGAGGCGATGGGATTCGACCGCGGGGACGAACGCTGGGAGCAGCTGATCGCACTGGTCCGTACCTACGGGGGCATGGTCAAAGCCGCCAGCCGCGAATGGCTCGACCGCGGGACACTCAACCGCAGCCAGGTGCACACCGTGCTCTCGCAGGTGCTCTACACCCTCGTCGCAGACGTCATCCCCCGCGCCCGCCATCAATCCGAGTAGAGCGGCCGTCCGCACGCGTCCCATGCCGGGGCCGAGGCGTGCCCCCTGGCCCCGAGCTGTCGACGTCCAGCATCGGAAGTCTGTTGGCGTCCATCATCGGAAGTTCGCATCGTGGATAACTTCTTCTGCTATGCGATAGGGTGAGGTGTCATCTTTCGCCGGACGAGGAGTGCCCCATGACTCGACTGCAAGCCGGCCGACCGGCCCCCGCCTTCACCCTGAGCGACGCCCGGCACCGGCAGGTCAGCTCGGCCGACTACGCAGGCCGGCACCTGATCGTGTACTTCTACCCCAAGGCCGCCACCCCGGGCTGCACCACCGAGGCCTGCGACTTCCGCGACAATCTGGCGTCCCTGGAGGCCGCCGGTTACGCCGTCGTCGGCATCTCGCCCGACGAGCCCGAGGCGCTGCGGACGTTCATCGACGACCAGGCGCTCACGTTCCCGTTGCTCTCCGACCCCGACCAGTCCGTGGCCCGCGCCTACGGCACCTACGGCACGAAGACGCTCGGCGACCGCACCGTGGAAGGCACCCTGCGTTCCACGTTCGTCCTCGATCCCGACGGCACCCTCACGCACGTCGCCTACGAGGTCGACGCACAGGGACACGTCGCCGAGCTGCGGCGCACGCTGGGACTCTGAACGGACGCCCGGACGGACGCCCGAACGGGCACATACGGACGACGGGGTCCCGACCGAACCCGGTCGGGACCCCGTCGTCGCTAGGTTCGCCCGGTGCAGCCGCAGCTCGGCGCCGACGCCGCCGCGGCGGCGCGGTCCGCGACGATGCGGTCCGCGACGATGCGACAGCCCACGTCGTCCAGCAGCTCACGGGCCCTGGTCATCGACTCCGTCTCGTCGGCGGCCAGGTCGCTCAGCGCCCGGACCCGGTCGATCCCCGCGGCCGCCTGCTGCCGCAGGTCCAGACCGTTGCGCCCGCACACCGCTACCACCGGGACGCCGTGACGAGCGGCGCACCCGGCGACCCCGACCGGGACCTTGCCGGCCAGCGACTGGGTGTCCAGGCTGCCTTCCCCGGTGACCACCAGGTCCGCGGCCGCGATCTTCTCCCCGAGGCCCACGAGCTCCATGACGACCTCCACACCCGGTCTGCGGACCGCCTCGAGCAGGCCCAGTGCGGCGAAGCCGACGCCGCCTGCCGCGCCCGCGCCCGGTTGATCCGCGGCACGGACGACCCGCTCGGACCAGGCCGCTCCCCCGCACCGTTGCGCGCCCGCGGCCAGGACCGGTACGGCCCGGCGCAACGCTTCCGAGGTCTGCCGCACCTGCCGCGCGTCGAGTCCCTTCTGGGGACCGAAGACCTCCACGGCCCCGCCGGGACCGACCAGCGGTGAGTCCACATCGGCGGCGATGACGATCCGCGTCTGCCCCAGCCGGGGATCCAGCTCCCGCAGATCCGCCTCGGCGAGGTCGTTCAGCCCTGCCGCACCCTCCGGGACGGGCCGCCCGGAGGCGTCGAGCAGCCGGGCTCCGAGCGCGGACAGCAGCCCCGCACCTCCGTCACTGCAGGCGCTCCCGCCCAGCGCCAGCACGATGGTCCCCGCTCCGTGGTCCAGAGCCGCCCGCACGAGTTCGCCGGTGCCACGGCTGGTGGCCAGCATGGGGTCCGCGCCCGCGGCCATGTCGCCGAGTCCGGAGGCCTCGGCCAGCTCCACGACCGCGAGCGTGCCCCGGGTCCCGGCACGGGTACCCCACCGTGCCGGGACCGGTCTCCCGTCCGGGCCGGTGACCCGGTGGACCTCGATGTTCCAGTCCACTTCCCCGTCCGCGGTCACGGCCTCGAGCGTGCCCTCTCCCCCGTCGGCCATCGGGACCTGCACCAACCGGGCGGACGGAGCAACGCGACGCATCCCGGACGCCACGGCCCCGGCCACGTCCCGGGCGGAGAGGGAACCCTTGAACGTGTCCGGAGCGATCACCACGGTGCCCGGTGGGCCTCCGGTCGAGGCCGTGCCCGCCATCGCCGTCACTCCGGCACGGCGAGCGCGGTCAGCGCCGTGGGGGCGTCCTCAGGGCGCTCGGCCATCGGCTCGAACTCGTTGATCGCGCTCAGCGAGGTGCCCATCGAGACGTTGGTGACCCGCTCGAGGATCACCTCGACGACGACCGGCACCCGGTTCGCCTCGGCCCGGCGCGCCGCGTCCTCGAGAGCCCCGCGGATCTTCTCCGGGGCCTCGACGCGGACGGCCTGGCAGCCGAGGCCTTCGGCAACGGCGACATGGTCGACCCCGTAACCGGCACTGTCACCGGTCGCGTTGATGTTGTCGAAGGCGAGGGAGACCTCGAAGTCCATGTCGAAGCCGCGCTGGGCCTGGCGGATCAGCCCCAGGTACGAGTTGTTGACCACGACGTGGACGTACGGGATCCGGTGCTGGGCGCCGACGGCGAGCTCCTCGACCATGAACTGGAAGTCGTAATCGCCGGAGAGTGCGACCACGGTCGTGTCCGGCAGGGCGCGGGCCACGCCGAGCGCCGCAGGCCCGGTCCATCCCAGCGGGCCCGCCTGACCGGCGTTGATCCAGGACCTCGGCCGGTAAGCGTGCAGCATCTGCGCACCGGCGATCTGGCTGAGCCCGATCGTGGTCACGTAGGTGACCTCCCGGCCGAAGGCCGCGTTCATCTCCTGGTAGACGCGCTGCGGCTTGATCGGGACGTCGTCGAAGTGCGTCTTGCGATGCAGGGTGCCCTTGCGTGCGGCGCATTGGCGAGCCCAGCCGGCGAATCCGAGGCCCTGCCCGCTGTCGGCCCGCCGGCGCGCGGCCGTCAGCAGCGCCTCCAGCGCGGCGCCCGCGTCCGAGACCACCGAGTAGTCGGGCGCGAAGACCCGGCCGATCTGGGTGGGCTCGATGTCGACGTGGATGAAGCGCCGGCCAGACCGGTAGGTCTCCAGATCGCCGGTGTGCCGGTTGGCCCACCGGTTGCCCAGGCCCAGCACCACGTCGGAGTCGAGGAACGTGGCGTTGCCGTAGCGGGTGTGGGTCTGGATGCCGACCATGCCGGCCATCAGCGGATGGTCGTCCGGGATGGCGCCCCAGCCCATCAGGGTGGGCGAGACCGGGATGTCCAGCAGTTCGGCGAGTTCGACCAGCTCGTCGGCCGCGTCGGCGTTGAGCACGCCCCCGCCGGCGACGATCAGCGGGCGCTCGGCCTCCGCGAGCATGTCCAGGATCTTCTCCGCCTGGGCCTCGGTGGCCCGCGGCGGCGTCACCGGCAGCGGCTCGTAGGTGTCGATGTCGAACTCGATCTCGGCCTGCTGCACGTCCAGCGGCAGGTCGATGAGCACCGGCCCCGGCCGCGAGGACCGCATCAGCTGGAAGGCCTTCTGAAAGGTCCCCGGAACCTGGGCGGACTCGAGCACCGTCTTGGCCATCTTCGTCACCGGCTCGGCGATGGCGGAGATGCCCACCGCCTGGAAGTCCTCCTTGTCCAGCACCGCCACCGGCGCCTGGCCGGTGATGCACAGGATGGGCTGGGAGTCGGCCTGGGCGGCGTAGAGGCCGGTGATCATGTCGGTGCCCGCCGGGCCCGAGGTGCCGATGCAGACCCCGATGTTGCCCGGGGCCGCACGGGTGTAGCCGTCGGCCATGTGGGAGGCGCCCTCCACATGGCGCGCCAGCGTGTGGCGGATCCCTCCGCGGGCCTTCATCGCCGAGTACAGCGGGTTGATCGCCGCACCGGGCAGCCCGAAGGTCTCCACAGCGCCCTCCTTCTCGAGGATGAGCGCTATCGCATCAACTGCGCGCATGCGTGTCATCGCGCGCCTCCTTCTCTGTGGGACGTCTGCTGGGATGTGGATCGTGGCTGGATGAGTGGGATGCGACCACGGATCCGCCCTCCGGTCAGGCGGCGTTCCGCGGGGTCCCGGCGGAGCCGGAGCCGCCGGAGAGCTGCTCGACGAGCGTGAACAGCCCGGAGTGGTCGAGGTGACCGCCTCCCTGCCGGACCGTGGCGGCCACCAGCTGCGCCACGGACGCGGCCAGCGGTGTCGCGACGCCGGCCTCGCGGGCGGCGGAGGTGACGATGCCCATGTCCTTGTGGTGCAGCTCCAGGCGGAAACCCGGTTCGAAGGAGCGATCGAGCATCTTCTGCCCCTTCTGGTCGAGCACCTTGGAGCCGGCCAGTCCGCCGCCGAGGACCTGCAGCGCCGCCTTCGTGTCCACCCCGTAGGCCTCGACGAACGCCACCGCCTCGGAGAGCGCCTGGATGTTCACCGCGACGATGAGCTGGTTGGCGGCCTTGACGGTCTGCCCGGAGCCGGAGGGGCCGACGCGGACGATCGTCTTGCCGACGGCGTCGAAGACGTCGGCCATGGCGTCGAAGTCGGCCTGCTCGCCGCCGACCATGATGGACAGTGCGCCGTCGATCGCGCCCTGCTCACCACCGGAGACCGGCGCGTCGAGGGGTTTGAGGCCGGCCTCGCGAGCCTGTTGCGCCAGCGTGATGGCGGTGTCGGGACGGATGGTGGAGGCGTCGATCCAGGTGGCCCCTGCCCTGGCGTGGGCGAGGATGCCGTCCTCGCCGGTCAGCACGGCCTCCACGTCCGGGGAGTCCGGGACCATGGTGATGATGACGTCGGCGTGGGCGACTGCCTTGGCGATCGAGTCGGCGGCGGTGCCGCCCGCGGCGGCGAGCGCCGTCGCCTTCTCCGGGGAGCGGTTGTAGCCGGTGACGGAGTAGCCCGCGCCCACCAGGTTCTCGGCCATCGGCAGGCCCATGATGCCCAGTCCGATGACGGCGATGTTCTTGCTCATTGAGTTCAGTCCTCTCGACGGATCTCCCGCGCCGGCCGCGGCGCGGGCGGGTGCGTGCTGGGTGTGCGCTCCGTGCGCTGCGTGGAGGCTGGCGCGCACGGGTCGGTGCTCAGCCCCGGGACGTGCCCGCGGGCCTGCGGAGCCAGTCGAAGGCGGTCGCCTCCTCCTGCTTGTATTCCAGGGCCACGGCGCCGTCGTAGCCACGGGCGTAGGCGAGGTCGATCCATTCCTGCAGCGGCAGCTCACCGGTTCCCGGGGCGCCGCGGCCCGGGGCGTCGGCGATCTGCACGTGGCCGAACCGGTGCGCGTGCTGCTCGATGACCGCGGCGACGTCGTCGCCGTTGATCGCCAGGTGGAAGAAGTCCGCCAGCAGCGCGACGTTGGTCGCCCCGGCTCGATGGACCTTCTCGATGACGGCGAGCGCATCCGCGGCGGTCTTCAGCGGGTAGGCGTCCGCTCCGGACACCGGCTCGACGAGAACGGTGCCGCCGAGGGGGGCCACCGTCTGCGCGGCGGTGAGCAGGTTCTCGACGGCCAGCTCGTCCTGGGCCTGCGGCTCCTGGTCGTCCTGGCGCAGCCCGTAGAGGGCGTTGAACGCCGTGCAGCCGGTGCGGCGGCCGATCTCGGCGGCCAGGGCGGCGTTGTCGGCGAACTCGGACCGGTGGCCTGCCACCGACACCATCCCGCGGTCGCCGCCTGCCATGTTCCCGGCCCAGAAGTTCAGGCCTGCCAGGGAGACCCCGGCGGCCGAGAGCGAGTCGACGAAGGCGTCGACGTCGGCGTCGGCGGGACGGGGCTCGCCGTCGAACGGCCACCAGAACTCCACGCGGGAGAAGCCGGCGCGGGCCGCGGCGTCGGCGCGATCGACGACTGCGTGCTCGGTCAGCAGTGTCGAGCAGTTGAGGATGTAGTTCTCGGGTGAGGTGGCGTCGAACCGCGATGCCATGAAGACCTCCTGTGGGGGTTGTCCGATCCGTGAACTCCGTAATGTGGAAACTTATCTCCACTAGATGAAAAAGAATAGGGCGGCGAGTGAAGCGCGGTCAACCGCCCGCCCTGTCGAGCTGCCGACGACAGGCAGGCGACGAGTGGACATGGGACACCCTCCGGCCGAGTGCGCGCACACGCTGCACCTGTTGCCAGAATTGCCGTGTCCAGGAAAAAGCCGGATCCGGCACGGATTTCGCCACGGATGCCCCCACCGCCGGACGACGTGCTGTTCGCTCCGCAGGCACCGCGCCGCGACATCGCCTGTTGACCGCGCCGGGCGACTCAATCACTATACGGAATGTCAGTATCGCATCGCGGAGTTGACGCTTCGACTGTGCCGGGCCGCCGCCCACAGCCTCCGGCGCCCGCACTGCGGCGAACCCCACCGCCGCCGTGCGGCACCGGCGACGGCCGGTACAACACCTCAGAAAGGTGCTCAATGATGAGCAAGAAGACCTCCCGGGGCGCGCGGAGCCGACGGATGATCCCGGCCTCCTCGGAGCAGCCGGAGGACGAATGGCTGCCCCTCGGCCAACTCGCCACGTTCGGGCTGCAGCATGTGCTGACGATGTACGGCGGACTGATCGCCGTCCCGTTGATCATCGGCGGGGCCGCGGGGCTGAGTCCCGAACGTACGGCCGTACTCGTCACCGCGAGCCTGTTCATCGGCGGTCTGGCCACGGTGCTGCAGAGCGTGGGACTTCCCTTCCTCGGCTCCAAACTGCCGCTGGTGCAGGGCGTGTCCTTCGCCTCGGTCGCGACGATGGTGGCGATCCTCGCCGGCCCCGGCAACGACCTGGCCACCGTGGCGGGCTCGATCGTCGCCGCCAGCATCCTCGGCTTCGTCGTGGCGCCGTTCTTCGCCCGCATCATCCGCTTCTTCCCACCGGTGGTCACCGGTGTGGTCATCACCGCCATCGGTTTGACGCTGGTACCGGTGGCCGCGAACTGGGCGATGGGCGGCGACTCCGAGTCCGAGGACTACGGTTCCCTCGCCAACATCGGCCTGGCCTTCCTCACGCTCGCGATCATCCTGCTGCTGAGCAAAGTCGGCTCGGCGACACTGTCACGACTGTCCATTTTGCTGGGACTCGTCGGCGGGACCGTCGTCGGCGCGTTCCTGGGGCTGACGGACTTCAGCGGCGTGGGCACCGGTTCGCCGATCGCCGCCCCGGAGTTCCTGGCCTTCGGCGTACCGACCTTCGACATCGCCTCGATCATCTCGATGACCATCGTCATCCTGGTGATCAAGACCGAGACCGCCGCCGACATCATCGCCGTGGGCGAGATCATCGGCACTCCGGTCGACCGTCGCCGGATCGCCAACGGCCTGCGCGCCGACATGCTCTCCTCGGCCGCCGCGCCACTGTTCGGCTCCTTCACCCAGTCCGCCTTCGCCCAGAACGTCGGCCTGGTGGCACTGACCGGGGTCAAGAGCCGCTTCGTGGTCGCCAGCAGCGGCGTGATCATGATCGCCCTGGGGCTGCTGCCCATCTTCGGGCAGGTAATCTCGGCGATCCCCATGCCCGTCCTCGGCGGGGCCGGCGTCGTCCTGTTCGGCACGGTGACCGGATCCGGCATCCGGAATCTGCGCAGCGTGTCCTACGACGGCAACATGAACCTCATCATCGTGTCGACGTCGCTGGCGTTCGCGATGATCCCGGTGGTGAAGGAGGACTTCTACCACCACTTCCCCGAGTGGTTCCAGACGATCTTCCACTCCGGCATCTCGTCGGCCGCCATCATGGCGGTGCTGCTGAACCTGCTGTTCAACGAGCTCACCGCCGGCAATTCCCGCAACCCGTCGGTGTTCGCCGCCAAACCCGTACGGGTGCTGTCCCCCTCGGACCTGCGCGACCTGCGCGAGGGCGACGTGTTCGTCGACGGGCGGTTCGTCGACTGCGACGGCGAGGAGGTCCCGCTCGTACCGGACGACAAGCTCGAGGAGGTCCGCGCGAAGATCGAGTGCGGGGACATCACCGACACCAGCCAGGTCCCCGGGGTGCTCGCCTCCGACGGAGACGAGCCGCCGGCGCCGCACCCCGCCGGTGACGTCGGCGACGCCCGACTCTCCGGCGAAGCGGGCACCACGCAGGAGGCAGGTGCCGTACGGGAAGCAGCCCACGCTCGGCGCGAGCCCCGGGGCCACGGCACGGCCGAGCGCCAGGACTGAACCGGCCACCCACAACGCCGACCCGGAAGGGACGGCGAACACTCGGGGCCGAGGTGCGCAACGCACCTCGGCCCCCGAGTTCGTGTTGCGCCTTCCGGAGCCCGTGTTGCGCCTTCCGGGGATCGTGTTGCGGATTCCGGAGCCCGTGTTGCGGATTCCGGGGCCCGTGTTGCGGACACGCACGCCACACCCGCGAACACGACACTCCCGAACCCGTCTTGCTCCGGCGAACGACGGTCCATCAACGACGGTGCCGACACGGCAGTGCCCACAACGGCAGTGCCCACACGACAACGCCCGGGCCGATGTACGAAACATCGACCCGGGCGCAACAGACCGCCGCGACGAACCGGCGACGAATCCGGCACAGAGCCGGCGGCTACGACGCGGCGCGTCAGCCTGGCGTCGACTCGACGGTTGGGTTCCGGGATCGCGTGGGTCTGCTGCCGGGCATGATCAGGAACACTGTCATCGCGGCGAGGACCAGGAGAGCTGCGGCTGTAGCCAGCGCGGCATCGAATCCTTCGATAGTGGCAGCACGCAGCTCTTGGGCCGTGGCGGTGGTGGCCAGCGCGGACGAGGCGGACGAGGTCGCCGCGGCCGCAACGGTGTTGAGGAGTGCGGTGCCGATAGAGCCGCCGACCTGGGTCACGGCGTTGACCGCGGCCGAGGCCGCGCCGGTGTCGTGTCCAAGATCGTCGGTCGCCGCGGCCACCGAGGGTGCGATCGCACAGCCCAGGCCGAACCCGATGAGGATCTCGGCTGGGAGGAATCGGGAAAGGTAGAGCCCAGGACTGTCGGGGTCGAGGCCGATCAGGACGACCATGCCTGCCGCCATCACGGCGAGCCCAGGGACGATGATCTGCCGCGGGGAGAGTCGGGTCGCGAGGAGGCTTGCGATGACTGTGGACCCGATCGCGATCGCTACTGCGAGTGGCAGGAAGGCGAACCCGGCCTGGATCGGCGTGTATCCGAGCAGTTGTTGGAACCAGTAGGTCAGCACCAGGAAGAACCCGAAGAGCGCGAGCTGCGGAAGACCGATGGCGAGAAACGCCCCGCCCCGTGTGCGGTCGATAAGGATCCGAAGCGGTAACAGGGGGTGTGTGTTGATGCGCTGGAGGAGGACGAACACGGCCAGCATCCCGGCCCCGAAGCCGAGGAGTGCGACGACGAGGATGTCGCCCCATCCTCTGCGTGGGACTTCGGTCAGCGCGAAGACAAGTGCAGTCAAACCAGCAACGCTGGTTGCCGTCCCGGTCAGATCCAGCGGAACCCGCGAGGCGGGCTGTTGTGCGATGACGAGACGAGCACCGACGAAGGCGACTACAGCGATCGGGATGTTGATGAGCAGGCACCAACGCCAGTCGAGGTAGTAGGTGAGTGAGCCGCCGAGTAACAGACCGAGAACGGCTCCAGCGCCGGTAAGTGCGCCGTAGACACCGAAGGCCACTCCTCGTTCGCGTGGAGTTGTGAAGGTCGCGGAGATGATCGCTAGCGCGGCCGGGGCAAGCAGTGCGGCGCAGACTCCTTGCGCGCCGCGGCCGACGAACAGCAGCGCCGCGTTCGGGGCCAGGCCAGCCAGACTGGAGGCGGCGGCGAACCCGACCAGACCCCAGACGAACGCACGGTGCGCACCGAAGGTGTCGCTGAGCCTGCCGCCGAGGAGCAGCAGACCACCGAACGCCAGCGCATAGGCGGAAACCACCCAGGTCCGGGAGTCGTCGCTCATGCCCAGGCTGGCCTGGAGAGAGGGCAGCGCGATCGTCACCACCGTGGAATCCAGCACGACCATGAGCTGGGCGAGCCCGGCTGTCGCCAGGACCCACCACTGACGACGTGAGGCAGTCGACACAGGCACAGCACTCCCCGACGATGATCTTATTTAACACTGTTACATTTCCAGAACACCGTAATAGGATGAGCGGTATGAATGCCACTGGATTTGGCGGGCCCGCTGACGAAGGGGCAGAGCGCGACGTAACGCCGCACGTCGCGACAGCAGCGTCCTCCGGGACGGTCTGGTTGAGAAAGGAGCCTGATCGCGCTCGACGCGCAGCGCCCTTGACTCGGGAGCAGATCGTGGAGACGGCCGTGGTGCTGCTGGATACGTCCGGGACTGGCGGACTGACGATGCGTCGGCTTGCCCAAGAGCTGAAGGTCACGCCGACGGCGCTGTATTGGCATGTGAAGACCAAGGACGATGTGCTCGACCTCGCCCTGGACCGGGTTTTCGCGGAGGTGCAGCTCCCCGAGAAGACGAATGAGTGGCGGGCTGACGTTCGCACCCTCGTCAGTCGGTGGCGCGAGGTGATGCTGGCCCATTCCTGGGCACCGGCGCTGATCGGCCGCCCCATGTTGGGGCCCAACGTGCTGGCCCGCACCGAGTTCTTGCAGGCCTCACTTGCCCGCAGCGGCATGAGCGAGAGTGAGCTGACCGTGAGGACTCGACTGTTGGCCAACTTCGTCATTGGATCCGCACTGACCGAGGCCACCTGGCATCAAACCGGCGATCCCGCGACGCGCGGCGAGGCCCGAGATCTCATCACTGCAGACCCCGACCGGTATCCGACCCTGACCGCGTCGGGACACCTGGACGAACAACGTTGGAGCGATGCGGACCTGTTCGAGCGCGGACTCGATGCACTGCTCGCCGACACCGGACTGGCAACGCCACCAAGTCACCCAACAGGCAGGACTTGAACGACATGCCCCTGACGCGCACCGAAATCACCGCCGAGAGCCGCGAGGAAGCCCGCCGACTGCTGGAGCTCTACCGCAAAGGCGGACACGACCAGGCACTCGAGGCCGAAGTCACCGACGACGTCGTCAAGCACGGGTTCACGCCCCGCGGACGTCCCAGACTGGCAGGCAGTACCAACGGCAATCCCCCGATCCTGTTCTTCGACACCGACGTCTATCCCGACGTCAGCGCCTGACTCCCTCCTGCGCGCCCCTGGCACGCCCCATTTAGGAAGATCTCCCGACTTCCGGGGCAGGTGTTGCGGACACGCACGCCACACCCGCGAACACGACGCTCCCGAACCCGTCTTGCTCCGGCGAACGGCGGTCCATCTACGACAGTCCATCAACGACGGTGCCGACACGGCAGTTCCGGCACGACAGTCCATCAACGGCAGTGCCCACACGGCAGTGCCGACACGACAACGCCCGGGCCGATGTACGAAACATCGACCCGGGCGCAACAGACCGCCGCGACGAACCGGCGACGAATCCGGCACAGAGCCGGCGGCTACGACGCGGCGCGTCAGTCTGGCGTCGCGGTTACAACATCACCTGCCGGTTGACGTCCTTGTAGAGCAGATAACGGAAGGGGCCGGGACCGCCCGCGTAGCAGGCCTGCGGGCAGAAGGCGCGCAGCGAGAGGAAATCGCCCTCCTGGACCTCCACCCAGTCCTCGTTGAGCCGGTAGACGGCCTTGCCCTGCAGCACGTAGAGCCCGTGCTCCATCTCGTGGGTCTCGGAGAAAGGGATCACCGCGCCGGGCTCGAAGGTGACGATGTTGACGTGCATGTCGTAGGCGACATCCTTCGGGTCGAGCAGCCGCGTCGTACGCCAGCGCCCGTCGGTGCCCGGCATCGAACTCGGCTCGATGTCCTGCTCCCGGCCGACGACGGCCTGCGGTGGCCTCCCGGCCAGCGGCTGGTGCCGTTTACGCAGCCAGTGCAGCCGGGCTGGCTCGTCACCGACCGCCTGCAACGTCCAGGCCGCCGCAGGCGGCACGAAGGCATACCCGCCGGGCCCCAGCCGGTGCGCGGCGCCGTCGAGGGTCAGGTCGAGTTCGCCCTCCATCACGAAGAGCATGCCCTCGACCTCCGGCTGCGGCTCGGGAGCATCGGAGCCGCCACCCGGGGCGATCTCGAGGATGGTCTGCGAGAACGTCACCGCTCCGCCGGCCACCGGCCGGTGCAGGACCCAGGCACGGGTGTCGCGCCATTCGGGCAACACCGTGGTGACGATGTCGCGCAGCACCCCGCGCGGGATCACCGTGTAGGCCTCGGTGACGCGTGCCCGGTCGGTGAGCAGGTCCGTCTGCGGCGGGTGGCCGCCGTGCGGGGCGTAGTAGCCGGTGGGGGCCGCCGGCCGTTCCGATTCGTCTCGCTGGTCTGCCACAGGGGCTCCTTCCTCGATAGGGCGACTTCCTCGATAGGCCACGGTCAGGGAACCGAACGTGCTCGGCCGGGCGTGGTCGTTCGCCCGGTGCGGGTGATGTGTTCCAGCTCGTCGCGGTCGATGCCCACGGAACGCTCCAGGTCGGCGACGGCGAGTGCCCCGCAGTCGAGTCCGCGGCGGATGTGGCCTGCCAGCGCCATGGCGGTGGCAGGTTCGTCGAGCACCGCGCCGTGCTCGCGGCGGGCGTAGGCACGGAGCCGGGCCGCGGCGGGGCCGAAACCGCGGCGGAAGAAGTGGAACGTCGCCAGGTGCCGCGTGGGCAGGTGGTGCGGGTGCATGTCCCAACCCTGCCGGATGCCGTGCTGCAGCTGGCGGCGCACCAGCGCCGCGTGCAGGTCCCACGCGGCGAGCACGGCGTCGTCGTCGCCGACGGGCAGCACGTTGGTGGAGCCGTCGGAGATCTCCACGCCGGTGCCGGAAGCGGCCAGCAGCATCTGATGCTTGGCGACGTCGGCCACGGGGTGATCCGGGGCCTGCTGCTCCGCGGGCACCCCGAGCGCGGCGCTGTAGTCGAACGTGCCGTAGTGCAGCCCCGTGACCCGGCCTTCACCTGCGCGCACGGCCGCCGCCAACGGCACGGTCCCGTCGGGCCCGAGGATCAGCCGCGGCGTCTCGACCTGGACCTCGAACCCGATGACACCGTCGCCGAGGCCGTGAGCCCGTTCGAGCCTGCGACAGACCTCCACCATGGCGGTGACCTGCTCGGGGGTGCTGACCTTCGGCAGCGTGATCACCAGACCGCGGGGCCACGTGCCGGCGTTCTCGAGCACATGGGCCACGAAGAGGTCGAGGGTGCGCAGTGCGCGGCGGCGCACCGGAGCCTCGAAGCACTTGATGCGAAGTCCGATCCGGCGAGGGGCCGGTGTTCCCGGGGTCCTGCCGACCCTGCGGCCGGCCTCCGCGGCCCAGTGGTCCTCGTCCTCGTCGCTCCGATCGCCGAACCCGTCTTCGAAGTCCAGGCGCAGGTCTTCGATCGGTTCGGTGTGCAGCTTCGCGGTCACCGCCTCGGCGAGTCCCGCGGCCGCCTGTTCGCGGGCGGTACCGGACGACGAGTCCGGGGCCGATCCGACGGTCCGCACCAGGCCGGGCTCCTGCTCCGCAGCGCGCAGCACACGCTCGGCCAGTGCCTGCATCCCGCCGTGCCGCTCGACAGCCGTGAGCGCCCGTTCGCCCCATTCACCGGGCAGGCCCGGATGCCAGGAGTCGGCGGGAACGTAGACGGTGTGGACCGGCTGGGGTGCGGCGACGCCGTCGTGGCGCGCAGCCAGTTCGGCGTCGACGCCGGCCAGTCGCGTGTCCAGCTCGGCGGCGAGCTCCTCGTCGAGGACCCGCCGAGAACTCGGCGCGCTCATACCGCCGCCCCTTCGGCGACGACCGGGGCGTGGTCCTCGTCGAGGGTCGCGGACGACCGCACCGCGACCGCATCCCGGCGCGCCGCCCCGGCCACGGCGGCGGCGACGTGCTCGGCCACCCCGTGCTCGAAGACCGTCGGGATGATGTGGTGCGGGTTCAGCGCCTCGGCGCAGATGCACCCCGCGATCGCCTCGGCCGCGGCGACCAGCATGTCGTCGGTGATGTCGCCGGCACCGGCGTCCAGCAGGCCGCGGAAGAATCCGGGGAAGGCCAGCACGTTGTTGATCTGGTTCGGGTAGTCGCTGCGGCCCGTGGCCACGACGGCGGCGGTGCGGCCCGCCACCGCCGGGTCGACCTCGGGGTCCGGGTTGGACATCGCGAAGACAACCGCGTCCGAGGCCATCGCCGCGATGTCGGTGCCGTCCAGCAGGTCGGGCGCGGAGACACCGATGAACACGTCGGCGCCGACCACGGCCTCCTTCAACGTGCCGGTGACGCCCTCCGGGTTGGTGTGCGTGGCCAGCCAGGCACGGTGGGGATCGGCGTGGTCGGCCTGCGGGTCGAGCACCCCGCCTCGGCCGCAGACGACGATGTTGTGCGCACCGGCCGCCTGCAGCAGTGCCGCGATGGCGTGCCCGGCCGCACCGGCCCCGGAGACCACGATGCGCACGTCCTCGAGCCGCTTGGCCACGACCTTCAGCGCGTTGGTCAGCGCGGCCAGTGTCACGATGGCGGTGCCGTGCTGATCGTCGTGGAAGACGGGAATGTCGAGTTCCTCGCGCAGCCGGGCCTCGATCTCGAAGCAGCGCGGCGCGGCGATGTCCTCCAGGTTGATGCCGCCGTAGGCCGGGGCGAGAGCCTTGCAGATCTCGATGATCTGCTCGGTGTCGCGGGCGTCGAGCGGCACCGGCCAGGCATCGACGCCGGCGAACTCCTTGAACAGCACGGCCTTGCCCTCCATGACCGGCATGGACGCCTCGGGGCCGATGTCACCGAGGCCCAGCACGGCGGAGCCGTCGGTCACCACGGCGACGGTGTTGCGCTTGATGGTCAGCCGGCGGGCGTCGTCAGGGTTGGCCGCGATGGCCCGGCAGACCCGCGCGACGCCCGGAGTGTAGGCGCGGGAGAGGTCGTCCCGGGTGCGGATCGGCGCCTTCGGCGTCGATTCCAGTTTGCCGCCGAGGTGGACCAGGAACGTGCGGTCCGAGGACTTCTTGACCGTCACGCCCTCGAGCGCGGAGAGAGCGGAAGCGACGTCGGCGGCATGCTCGGCGCCGAGTGTGTCGCAGGTGACGTCGACGAGCAGCTCGTTCTGTGCGGCCTCGACGACGTCGAAGGCGGTCAGCGCCGCGCCGGCATCCGCAACCGCGGCCACCAGATCGGTGGCCGACGCCGGTCCGGCGGGTGTGGCCACCCGCAGCGTGATGGAGTGTCCGGGACTCGGCTGTGTCATGAGGGGTTGAGCCTTTCCGGTCGAGAAGGATCGTCGTTCCACGGGAGGCCCGTCCGGGACCCGTCCACTCGGAACCACTGTTTCCGCGATGAGCCGTTGTTTCCGCGGAGAACATCTGTTTCCCGCAGTGAACCTGTGTCTCCGCGATGAATCCAATTCCGCGATACGAACTCTATTCTCCGCATTACGATAACTCAGATGTGGCGTGCAGCCCAGCCCAGCACCCGTGGGGTACCGCGGCGGGGCACCGGATAGAGTCGGACATACCAGAGTCGATCAGTGTGCCGGTGCAGCCCGCCGCGCCCCACCCGAAATTCGAGGAGGACGCCGAGCCATGGTCAGCAGCACTCCTGCCGACCGGCCGACGCGCGGTGGAGTCCAATCCGTCGAGCGCGTCTTCGACCTGCTCTCGGTGATCGCCGCCTCCGGTGGCCGCACCACACTCAGCGAGCTGGCCGCCGCCGTGGACCTGCCGGTACCCACGATCCACCGCCTCCTGAAGACACTCGTCGGCATCGGTGTGGTGCGCCAGCTGCCCGATCGGGGCTACGCCCTGGGGCCGCAGCTGGCCCGGCTGGGCGAACTCGCCGGACGCCAACTGGGCGCCCTCGTCCGGCCACACCTGCGCACGCTGGTCGAGGAGCTCGGCGAGAGCGCCAACGTCGCCACCCTCGACGGCGACATGGTCGTCTACGTCGACCAGGTCCCCTCGCCGCACCAGATGCGCATGTTCACCGAGGTCGGGCGCCGCGCCCACACCCACGACACGGGTGCCGGCAAGGCAATCCTCGCGCAGCTGCCCATCGAACAGGTCCGGCAGATCATCGACACCGCCGGGTTGCCGTCGCACACCGAGTACAGCATCGGCTCGCTCGAGGCCCTGGAGGAGGAACTCGCCCGCATCCGCGAGCGCGGCTACTCCGTCGACGAGCAGGAGCAGGAGCTCGGCGTGCGCTGCTTCGCCACGGCGATACCGGACGCCCCCACGCCGTTGGCGATCTCCGTCTCGGGCCCGACCAGCCGCGTGGACGAGGACTTCGCCGATCGCGCCGTGCCGCTGCTGCAGCGCTGCGCCGAACAGATCTCCGAGGCCCTGGCCCAGGTCTGACCGCCCGGCTCCGCCGCACCGCACCGCACATCGCCGCACCGCACATCGCCCCGCCGGCGGTCCGGCCGTCGCCCGGCCGCGCGCAGAGAAGGCAACGCGCCCGGGCGACGAGGCGGCTCCGGCTCAGCAGAAACCGGTGACGGCGGCCCAGACGTCCGGGCGCTCGGTCGCCTTCTCCCGCGCGATGGTCGCCTCGATCAGGCCGTAGGGCCGGTCGGCTGCGTAGAACACCTCGTTGGGGTTCTCCAGCCCGAACGGCGAGAGATCCGAGACGAAGTGGTGCTTGTTCGGGCAGGAGAAGCGGATCTCCTCGATCTCGTCGACGGCGTCGACGACGTTCTGCCCCATCTGGTACAGCGTGTGCTGCAGTGCCTTGGAGTAGTGGTCGGTGAACGTCGAGAGGATGATGCCGCGCACCTGCCGGTAGACGGCGTCGAAATCCACGTCGGTGGTGTTGTAGCGCCAGCGGGTGGCGATGTCGGTGGCCAGCACCCGGTCCTCGGTCTCGGGCAGCGTCGTGTACTCGTCCTTCGGATAGCCCACGAAGCCCGACTCGGTCGTCTTGAGCACGGTGAGCCCGTAGAAGCCCGCGACCACCTGGTCGTCGCTGCCCTCGCGCACCAGTACGGCCGTGCGGACCTCCGGCTCGGAGCGGAAGAAGGAGTGGTCGTGACCGTCGATGCGGGACCAGCCGTACTCCTCGGCGGACCAGCGGCCGCCGGTGACCCAGTCGAAGGAGGAGGTGAAGTGGCCGGCCAGGGTCAGCAGGAACTGCTCGGGGGAGGCGATGCCCTCCTCCTTGGCCTTGGCGAAGACCGTGTTCTTCTGGGTGTCGGTGGGGACCACGTGCCCGTTGTCGCCCTCGGTGTGCGCGGTCCGGAAGTCGCCGCGCAGTTGCGAGGAGACGTTCAGGTCCCGCAGCTCGTGGCGCGGGGTGTCCCGGTACACCCGGACCACGTGGTTCTCGGCCTTGCCGTACTGGTTACTCGTGAGCTTCACAGCGCTCATCGCGTGCTCCTGTTCTCGAAGAATGTCCCGCGCCAGCCGCCGGCGGACACCGCGGGGACGGGTACCCCTCGCTGCCGGACCGCGCCGTCCTGCCGACTCCTGGGTCAGCTGCCGCGATACGTGGAATAGGCGAATGGGCTCAGCAGCAACGGGACGTGGTAGTGCTCCTCCCCCGGCTGCACCGTGAAGTCCACGGTCACCGACGGGTGGAAGTGCGCCTGCCCCCGTGCGGCGAAATAGGAACCCGTCCGGAACGTGATCCGGTAGTCGCCGGACTCCAGGGTCTGTGGGCCGAGCTCGGAGACGCGACCGTCCTGGTCGGTCCGGGCGGCGGCGATGTGTGCGCCGTCGGCGGCGTACAGCTCGACGTCGACGCCTGCGGCGGGCGTGCCACTGGTGGAGTCGAGCACATGGGCGGTGATGAAGCTCATCGGAGAAGTCCTTCCAGTCGCAGGGCGGCGATCTGCTCGAGCTGCTCACCGGTGTCGGCGAGCTCGTCGCCGGGATCCTGCTCCAGCCGGCGCTCGAGCTCGGCGAGGATCTCGCGGTGGCTCCGGCCTGCGGCGCGAATGAGGAACACCCGCCCGAACCGCTCCTCGTAGGCGGCGTTGCCCTCGGCCAGGCGCTGCTCGACGTCGGCGTCGGCCTCACCCAGACCGGCCTGCTCCCGGCGGGAGTGGCGTGCCTCGGCCGAACCGCCCGACGACCGCTCCCCGATCCTCGGATGATGGGTCAGGGCGGCCTCGATCTCCGCAGGCTGCAGCGGATGCGCGACCTGCCGCGCCGCGGCGACGCAGGACTCGACGTCGGCGTAGGGACGCCCGTCGGCCACCGCGTGGATCCAGCGGTCGACGTCGAGGCAGGGCCGGAGTGTCTCCACCACCTCGGCAGTGGCGAGCCGGTTGAACTCCTCGAGCGTCATTGCTTCCTCAACTCTCGCATGACGGATTGAAACTTCCACCATGCGTAACTCTGATCCGCATCGCCAGGAGATGTCAAGACGCGCAGCCGACGCGATCGGAGACCGGGAACCGAGAGCCCGCAGGACACCACGGAACGGCGCAACGAGAGGACGCGAGAAGACGCAGGAGGACGCCGCGGAACGGCGTAGTGGCTGCACTCGATGCCCGCCGAGCCCACCCCGGCTCGGCAGGCATCACGGCGACGGGACGGCCGCCGCGGCAGGTTCGGCAGGCTTGGCAGGTTCGGCAGGCGCGGTCGTCCCGTGCCCGGCGGCGCGAGTTCGACGGTCGCTGCGGCACCGCACCGGGTGCCGCGCTCGGCATTCGGTCGCTGCGCGCGGTGCCGTCTACCGCCTACGACTGTCCGAATCGGACGTGACGGCTCGCGCCGAACCGCACGCGTTACCGGTAGGTCGCGTGATCGGCCACGGGGCCGTCGAAGTGGCCGTGCTCGTTGAACGACACCAGCGTCAGGCCCGACCGGCCGGTGGCGAGTTTGCTGATCCCGGCGTTGACCGCGACGCGGCTGAGCGTCACCAGGTGCGTCTCCGGAGCGCCGAGCAGCAGTCCGCACAACGTGGCGATCACCCCGCCGGAGGTGAACACGACCGCTTGCTCGCCCTTGCCGAGCGCACCGGCCACGTCGGCGGCGGCCGCCTCCACCCGGCCGCGGAACACGGGCCACGTCTCGGCCGCGCCGCTGTGCTCACCGGCGGCCGTCCACGCGGCGAGAGCCGCCTCCAGTGTGCGCTGAAAACCACGCGGGTCGGCGGCGTCCTGCGGCCTGCCACCACCATGGGTGCCGACGACGTCGGCGTCGGCGTACTCGTTCCAGCGCGGATCCTCTTTCGCCGTGACGCCGGGCGCGCACTCGGCCAGCGCCAGCTCCGCGGTGGCCCGCTGCCGCGACAGCGAACCGCACCAGGCATGGTCGACCCGCACCTGCCTGCGCGCCAGCTCGGCCCCCACCAGCCGCGCCTGCTCCCTGCCGAGGTCGGACAGCTTGTCGTAGTCGGCTGCGCCGAACGACGCCTGCCCGTGCCGCACCAGGTGGATCGCACCCATCAGACGAACTTTCGGAACAGGCCGACCGGCAGCGCCTTGAGCAGTACCGACAGCGGTGTCCATGGCCACGACGGCACGTAGGCCGTCCCGCGTTCGGATTCGATGGCCTTGACCAGCGAGTCCGCCCCGCGGTCCGCACCGGCGACCAACGGGGTGCGGCCGCCGGAGCGCGACGTCATCTCGGATTCGATGAAACCAGGAAGCACGGTGCTGACGCGGATCGGCGTTCCGTGCACGTCGGCGCGGATACCGTCGGCCAAGGCCGCCGCGCCGGCCTTCGACGCACCGTAGGCCGTCATGTTCCGCGGCATGCCGCGGATCGCGCTGAACGACGACACGACGACGAGGTGTCCCGCGTGCTGTTCCCGGAACAGTTCCATCGCAGCCTCGCACTGCGCGAGCGCGGCGACCAGGTTGGTCTCGATCGTCTGCCGGTTGGCTGCGAAGTACCCGGTCCCGATCGGCTGTCCCTTGCCCAGACCGGCGTTGACGACGATCCGGTCCAGTCCACCGAGTTCGTCGGCCAGCGACCGGAAGACGGTGAACACGTCGTCGTGGGCGTTCACGTCGAGTCCGGCCGTGCGCACACGGATGCCGGGGTGCTGTTCGGTCAGCTCGGAGGCCAGCGCGTCGAGCCGGTCGGTACGGCGGGCACACAGGGCCAGGTCCCGCCCCTCGGCGGCGAACCGCCGGGCCATGCCCTCACCGAGTCCCGAGCTGGCACCGGTGATCAGGATCCTCTTCCGGGTGGTCATGCGCCGAACTCTGCCATGTCCGCGGCGCCGAGCCGAGTGTCGGTGACGCCACACTCCCGCGGCCGGACACTCCCGCGGTCCGGACCGCGACGACCGGTGGCCCGGCGCCGTCGGGCGCCGGGCCACCGGGCAATACCGCCCGCGGGGAGCGGGCACCGATCAGCTGCCGGTCACTGCTGGCCCGTGTTGAGCAACAGGTTCGGCGTGGCACCGGTCGGGTCGGTGATCACGTCCGGGGTCGCCGACGTCGTCAGCGCCTCGGACACCTCCGCCGGAGTGGCCTCCGGGTTGTCGGCCAGGTACAGCGCCGCGGCACCGGCGACGTGCGGAGCCGCCATCGACGTGCCGGACAGGGCCGTCTCACCGCCGCCCATCCGGGCCGAGGTGATGTCCACGCCCGGAGCGTAGATGTCGACGACCTCGCCGTAGTTGGAGAAGTCGGCCTGCTCGTCCTGGTTGCCCGACGCCGCCACCGTGATGGCGTCCCGGACGCGCGCCGGCGAGCTGCCGCTCGCGTCGGCGCCCTCGTTGCCCGCGGCGACGGAGAACGTCACACCGGCGTCGATCGCACCCTGCACCGCGGTGTCGAGAGCCTCGTCGGCGGTACCGCCGAGGCTCATGTTGGCCACGGCCGGGCCCGAGGCGTTCTCGGCGACCCATTCGACACCGGAGATGACGCCGTCGGTGGTGCCCGAGCCGTTCTCGTCGAGCACTCGCACCGGCACGATGTCGGCGCCCTTGGCGACGCCGTAGTCGGTGCCCGCCACCGTGCCCGCGACATGCGTGCCGTGGCCCTGCTCGTCGTCCGCGTCACCGTCGTTGTCGATGACGTCCTTGCCGGGCTGCACGCGGTCGCCGAAGTCCTCATGGGTGGTGTCGACACCGGTGTCGATGACGTATGCGGTGACGTTGTCGGCCCGGGTGCCGTAGGTGTACGAGTCGTCCAGCGGCAGCGCCGACTGGTCGATGCGGTCCAGACCCCACGACGGGGTCGGGGACTGCGTCTCGGTCGCCTGCACCCGCTGGTTCTGCACGACGCGGTCGACCGACGGGTCGGCCGCCAGCCGCTTCGCCTCCGCCTCGCCGGCCTTGACGGTGAAGCCGTCGAGCACCGTGTCGTAGGTCGTCGACACGGTCGCGCCGTACTCGCCGGCCAGCTGCGTGGCCATCGCCGGCACCGACGCCGCCCGCATCCCGTCGCCGAGGACGACGATGTAGCTGCCGTCGACCGCGTCGGGCGTGTTCGCCGAGAGGATCGTCCCCTCCGGCGCCGCAGCGGCGGAGGACAGACCGGCCGCGACCAGTCCGGTCACACCGGCCGCCACGACACCTGCGTTCAGACTCCGCCTCAGCTTGCGAGAGTTACCCATTCGGATTCCTTCCGTTATCCCGGCAGGTTCGCGACTCATGCAAGCGATACGGGACGCCCGGTGACAATGATTCACAGTTACCAGTTGTGGACCGGTCACCGTAACGAGCGATACTCCGAATGGTCTAAATGTTACGGTGTGCAGCCAACACCTGACGCGTTACACCATCCTGCTAACGTTGTCCATATCGTTACCAGAGCGACACCGGGAGGCGATCCGGCACGTGAGTGGCACCGCTTTCTCCGCGGCACTGCGCTCCGCTATCGCCACGAGCGGACTCGGACTGGACCGGATTCAAGCCCGCCTTCAGGATCTCGGTATCACCGTCAGCGTCACGGCATTGAGCTACTGGCAATCCGGAAAACGACGACCGGAACGCCAGAGCTCGATTTCCGCGGTGCGCGCACTCGAAGAGATTCTCGACGTGCCGGCAGGAACTCTGCTCGGTCTTCTTCCCTCTCCGCGCCCGCGGGGCAGCGCCTCGCGGCGCAGGCTCGACGACCGGTCCCAGCGGCCGCTCAGCCTCGATGATGCACCGGCCGTGACACTCGTCGGCCTGCACGACCATTGCGTGGTCGCCACCGACGACAACCGCGCCGACACCGGCCGGGGCGATGCCGGCCGGGGCGATGCCGACCGTGCCGACGCAGGTCCGGACCCCGCCACCCACAGCACCGGGACGACCCACAGCATCGTGACGGCGAAGGCCGTCTTCCGCGCCCGCGCCGACGGCCAGGACCGCTGGCTGCTCGCCTACCGCCAGGACGGCGCGGACCACGACCTCGCCGCCCCGGAGCTCACGGCCCTGCGCAACTGCTCGGTGGGGCGCGTCGACGTGGACCCGGATACGAATCTGACCCTCGCGGAACTGGTGTTCAGCCACGCGATCGACACCGGGGAAACCCAGCTCGTCGAATACTCGCTGTCCTATCGGCACGACCCGTTCTCCACCACCAGGAAGGCGCATTTCCGGGAATTCCGGGAGTCCATTCCCGAGTATCTGCTCGAAGTCGATTTCGACCCGGCACACCCGCCCGGACAGTGCTGGCGATACGCCTACCGCAGCCACGGCGGAACCGCCGATTCCCAGGACGTCGCACTCGATGAGCACGGCCGCGCGCACGCCGTCGCGGTCGACTTCGGTCCCGGAGTCTTCGGCATCGGGTGGCTGTAGCGACCGCCACCGGTGCGGCGCCGCGGCCGAGTGTGATCGTCACGCTCGGTGTCCGGCCCGTACGGCTGCCGGATACCGCCTGCCGCATCCGATTCGTCCGCCACCGCCGGGTTCCGCCGGGAACTTTCGTCGGTCCGCCGACACGGGGCGAACCCCGGCGACGACGCGTGCGCGCTCAGGTCAGCTTGTCGCGCAACAGTTTCCCGGTCGCATTCCGCGGCAGTGCGTCCACGAACTCCACGTCCCGCGGCACCTTGTAGCGGGCAAGGTTCTCCTTGACGAACGTGCGCACTGCGTCGGCCTCCAGCGCGGACCCGTCGGCCCGGGCCACAACGGCCTTGAGCCGCTGGCCGAACTCCTCGTCGGGCACGCCCACGACGCCGGCCTCGAGGATGTCGGGGTGTTCGACGAGCAAGTTCTCGACCTCGATCGGGTACACGTTCTCACCTCCGGACACGATCATCTCGTCGTCGCGGCCGTCGATGAACAGCAGACCGTCCTCGTCGACGTGGCCGACGTCGCCACTGGCGAGCAGCCCGTCGATGGTTTCCTTGTTCCGGCCGTCGGTGTAGCCCTCGAACGCCAGTCCGCTGCCGACGAAGACACGTCCGGTGACGTGCGGTTCGGTGATGCGCGCGCCCCGGTCGTCGTAGAGCGCCACCCGGCAGCCGACGGGTGGCCTGCCGACGGTGCCCGGCGCCTTCGCCCAGTCCTCGGGCGTGGCCACGGCGGCGACGGCGACCTCGGTCGAGCCGTACAGGTTGTGGATCACGGGGCCGAAGAGCTCCGTGGCACGGTTGCCGATGTCCGGCGGCAGTGCCGAGCCGGCGAGGAAGACGATCCGCAGGCTGGAGGTGTCGTACTTGCCGATGACCTCCGGGCCCAGATCGGTGATCCGCTGCAACATGGTCGGCACCAGCACCAGCGCGGTGCAGCGGTACTGCTCGATCCCGCGCAGCGCCTCCTCCGGGTCGAACTTGCGGCGCACCACGACCGTGTTGCCCAGCGCGAGCGACAGGATGAACTGCGAGATACCGGTGCCGTGGAACAACGGGGCGCCCATGTAGGTCGCCTCGCCGACGCGCAGCGGAATGCGGTCGAGGAACTGCGCCGAATCGAGCCCGGAGATCTTCGGCCGCGGTGCCCCCTTCGGCGTGCCTGTCGTACCGCTGGTGAGCAGTACCAGCCCGCCCGGCTTCGGCGGTGCCGCGGGAGCCGTGTCGTCGGTGCCGTCGATCAGGTCGTCGAGTGTGGTCACGCCGGCTCCGGCCGGGTCGTCGGCCCAGCCGAGGTAGCGGTCCACGTCCTCGATGCCGCCGAGCAGGTCGGTGAACTCCTCGTCGTAGACGAGCACCCGCACCTTCTCCCGCTCGGCGACGTCGGTCAGTTGCGGGCGCGCGAAACCGGTGTTCATCAGCAGCAGCGCGGCGCCGAGCTTGTTGGCCGCCAGCATGGTCAGCACGAGACCCCGGTGGTCGCGGCAGAGCGCGGCGATGCTCTCCCCCGGCCCCACGCCGCGGTCCGCCCACGCGCGGGCGAGGGCGTTCGACTTCCGCTCGAGCTCGTCGAAGGTCAGCGGACCGTGTTCGTCGACAAGGCCGATGCTGCTCGGATTGCGGCGGGCGGCGATGCGGACCGCACCGGCGATCGGGCCGTACGTGCTCGTCAGGATCAGCGAGCGCACGCCCTCGTCCAGCCGGGGAAACGGCAGCAGTCCCGCCTTCCACATGACTCCGACACTGCGCACCTTCTCGGCCACGCGCGTGGCCAGCTCCGTTACCGCCGGCGGCGTCTTCATCCGGGCACCTCCTCGGGCTCGTACGGCATAACCTACCGGGTAGTAGGGCAATCGGATCAACCCTCGCCACGGTGAACGCTCCGGGGGAGTAACGGACGTCTCACCGCCACGGCGGGAACCGGCCGCCGTCGGCGCCGACCGTGGGAGCGGACTGTCGGTGGCGGGGAGCAGAATCGGCCCGTGCATGTGATCGTCGCCCGGGATTCGGCAGGCCGCTTCTCGCTGCGCCTCCCGGACGGCGACCGCGCCGCCGACGGCGGGATCACCGCGGACGGCCCGGGCAGCGCGGCGGACCCGGGCACCGGGGCCGACGGGGCGAGCACGGACGCCCCGGCCATCGTGCCCGCGACGCTGTCGGCCGAGGACCTGGCCGCCCTGGCGACACGGCTGGAATCGCGGCAGCCGCGGTGGGTGCTGCCGTCGGTGGAACGCGACTACCCGGCGCTCGTCGCCTGCGGGGTCCGGCTGCGGCGCTGCCACGACCTGTCCCTCGTCGAAGGTCTGCTGCTGGCATTCGACGGCGAGCACACGCGGTCACGTTCGCTCGCGGCCGCGTACGCGCGGGTACGCGGGCTCGCACCTCCGGCGGAGACGGAGCACGTGGCCGCTCCCGACGAACAGCCTGCGCTGTTCGACCCGCAGAGTTCGGGTCTGCCGGCCGACGTCGATCCGGCCGAGGCCGCCGAGGTGGTGCTGGCCGACCAGCAGGCCCGGCTGGGCAGGCTCGACACCTCCGGCCGGCTCCGGATGCTGGCGGCGGCCGAGTCGGCGAGCGCGCTCGCCGCGGTCGAGATGTCGGCCGACGGGCTGCCTTGGCGCAGCGATCACCACGAGGCGTTGCTGACCGAGCTGCTCGGGCCCCGGGTCCCCGCCGGTTCCCGGCCCGCCGCGCTCGCCGCGCTGGCGCAGCGGATCGACGAGGCGTTCGGCAGGCCGGTGAATCCCGACCATCCGGAGAGCATCGTGCGTGCGTTCGGCAGGGCCGGGATCGCCGTGCCGTCGGCGCGGGCCCACGTGCTGCGGCGGCTGGACCACCCCGCGGTCGCCCCGCTGCTCGAGTACAAGGAGTTGGCCCGCCTGCATGCCGCGCACGGGTGGGCGTGGCTGGACCAGTGGGTGCGGGGCGATCGCTTCCGCCCGGTGTACGTCGTCGGCGGGGTCGTCTCGGGCCGCTGGGCGACCCGCGGCGGCGCGGCCTTGCAGATCCCGCGGGTGCTGCGCGGATGTGTGCGGGCCGACGCGGGGTGGAAGCTGGTCGTGGCCGATGCCGCACAGCTGGAGCCGCGGATCCTGGCGGCGCTGTCGGGCGACCGGCGGCTGGCAGAGGTCTGTCGATCACCGGACCTGTACACGAGTCTGGCCGGCGAGCTGCATCCCGGCGCGGCGACCGAACACCGGCCGAACGCGAAGATCGCCATGCTCTCGGCGATGTACGGCGGGACCGCAGGCGAGGCCGCGGCCACCCTCGCGCTGTTGCAACGGCGCTTCCCCGCCGCGGTGTCGTACGTCGAACACGCCGCGGCGACCGGCGAGCGTGGCGAGCCGGTCCGGTCCCGGCTGGGCCGGACGTCGCCGCCGCCGTCCGAGGCATGGCGCGATCTCACCGGCGGCGACGGCGCCGAGGACGCGGCGCGGCGGGCCTCCCGCGACTGGGGCCGGTTCACCCGCAACTTCGCCGTGCAGGCCAGTGCGGCCGACTGGACGGCGGTCCTGCTCGCCACGCTCCGCAGACGGCTGCCCGAACCGGCCCACCTCGTGTTCTTCGTGCACGACGAGGTGCTGGTGCACGCACCCGCCGAGCTCGCCGACGCGGTGCTCACGTGCCTCGCCGAGTCGGTCGCCGAGACGACGCGCCTGGTGTTCGGCCCTGCCTGCCCGGTGGAGTTCCCCATGCCGGCCACCGTCGTCGACTCCTACGCCGACGCCACATGAGCACGTCCCCGCACACGCCGGCGTCGTGGCGACGCTGCCCTGATACGGGCACCGGTGACCTGCCGCCGGCCACCGGTGCCCTGGTCATCTCGCCATCGTCATCCCGCGGTCGTCATCCCGCGGTGGACCGGACCGCCCCGTCGTCGTCCGGCTCGGCCGGGGTGTCCGCTTCGGACTCCGGGATGTCCGCTTCGGACTCCGGGTTGTCCGCTTCGGACTCCGGGTTGTCCGCTTCGGACCACGACTCATCCGATGGCGGGCGGTCGAACCGATCGGAGATGCGCACCGCCGCATCCTCGAGCCCGTGCTGCCGGAGCAGGCGCGCGAAGCTCATCGTGAACACCGGCCGGTGCGCCGAATCCGGCAGATGTTCGACGACGCCGACCGCATGATCGACGGCATCCGGTTCGGGCCGCGGCATCGGCATGCTCGGCACCGTCGCCGTGTCGAACGGAAGCGAGACCTGCGCATCGTCCAGCGTCAGCTGCCCCCGGGCCGATGCCGCCTCACCGGCCTCGTCGCCGCCCGTGGCCGAACTCACGAGCTGGCGAAGCGTGCCGATGCGACCGACGGCATCCTCGACGCGCTTCTTCTCGGTCGTTTCGTGGCGGGCCAGCCACCAGACGACGGCGTTGCTCACGCTGGTGAGTACGTCCTCGCCGAGGTACGTCCGCACCTTCCGTTCGAACCCGCACTCGCGATCGAACAGCTCCTCTTCCTTGCGCACCTCGTCCAGCTTGTCGAGTCGTTCCTGGTCGCGTTCCGACAGCGTGAGCGACATCGATTCCGCCCATACGGTGAACTGTCCGGTCTCATCGCTGCGGGGAGTGCCGAGGTCGACCTCCAACCGGTACCGGGCGCGGTCGGCGTCACGTGGTGCGAAAGCGGTGCTGAGCCAGGCGGCGCGGTCGGCGATCGCGTTCACGGCGAGCGCGGCCGGATTCGGGTGGCCACTGCCACTACCACTGCCACTGCCACTGCCACTGCCGTAGCCATTGCCGTTGCCGTGGCTCACTGCGCCCCGGGACGGTAGCCAGCGCACCGCGCAGGAGAACACGAACCGGTAGTCCTCGCGAGCGGTCCCCAACTGCATCTCCGGTACCGCACGTTCCCCCGGCGCCGGTGCCGGAGCCGCGGTTTCCGGCGGCGACGAGGGTGCCGGTGCGGGGGCCGGCACCTCGGGAGCCGACCGCACGGTCCGCCGCATCCGCAGGAAGGGCCAGAACTGCCACACCCCGATGAGGATCCACGTGCCCAGAGTCAGTACGAGCCACACCCACATCGGCCACCCGAGCCACAAGCCGAGCCCGGTCGACACCACAGGAGGTCCCACCAGCGCAACGATGATCACGTCGATGCTCCGTTCCTGTCTCTTCCGCATTCCTGTCTCATCCGTTCGTCCCATCAAGTTCCATCAGTCCCTGCGACCGGGCGATACCGGCGTTCACTCGTTCGAGCACGTCGTGGCGCCGCACGCGGTTCGCCGGGTCTCCGTCGGCGGCCCAGTCGCGTGCGACGACATAGAGTCGGGCCAGAATGTCCACATCGGATCCCGTGGCGTCGAGCAGCAGGCTCAGGGCGGCGTCGTCGTGCGGCGAGTCCACCGCCTCGTCGAGCCATTCACGCAGGCGATCCCGCCACCACGACGAGTCGTGCGGCAGTACCGCTGCCCAGCATGTCCGCAACTGTTCCCGTGCCTGGGCGTCCACGATCGGTGCGTGAGACCACACCGCACGCAGCACGCGTTCGCCGGTCGAGGCGGCGAGGAACAGCGCCACATCCGACGACCGTTCCTGGTCCATCCACTCGGCCATCCGCCACAGGAACCGGCGATAGACCCGGTAGTCACCGGTGAGCTCGACCACCGCGCTCCGCGCCTGCGCCGCGACGGCATCGACGCGGTGCCAGGCCAACCTGCGGAGCCGCACCAACGCCTGATCGGGATGGGTGTCGGCCATGACTCCGGCGCACACGTCCACCAGTACCCGGGCCAGGTCGGCACTCGGTTGTTCGTCTCGCACCCACTCGTAGATCTGCCTGCGCACCTGTTGCGCCACCTGCCCGGCGTCCTCGTCCCAGCGCAAGGCGAGGTCGAGAGCGGTGTCAGCCCACCGCAGCGGCGGGTTCTTGCGTTCCGGGCGGTTGCCAGGACCGGCCCACCGGCGGATCACACCGCACAGTTCCGGAACCCGGCCGTGCCGACACGCCTGCCGGACGTACCGGTCGACTACTCTCACGCGGTCCTCATCGGACAGTTCGTCCAGCTCGACGCAGGTCGCCACCCAGGTCGCCAACGACCCTCGCATCTCCGGATAGTTCATCCAGAAGTGATCGGTGACGGCCTGCTGATAGCGCACCTTGCCGAAACGGACCGTATGCGAGGCATCGACAACGACGTCGATGTCGCCGAGCGCGGCCTCGATCCCCTGCTGTTCGAGCAGGTGGATCTCCTCCCTCGAGAAGCGGAGTACCTCCAGGAGCCGACGCTGCGCCCGATGGATCGCATCGGTGTGCCCGCCTTCGAGGACCGCGGCGGTCAGCAACAGCGCCCGTTGTTCCGGGCCGGCTGCCCCGATCGCTTCAGCGACCTCCTCGCGATAGTCCTCAGCGCTCTTTCTGGCCTCGGCCAGCCAGTCGGCGAAGTCCGCATTCGGGCGGGCGGTCCTCGCCTCGACGGTGCGGCGGGCCAGCTCGGCAATGTCCCGCATAGGCGCTGCCGCGACGCGGGTGGCCACCTCGTGCATCGCCTGGCAGTCGACGAGGTCGACGTCGAACTCCTGGCGCACATACTGGGCGAACACCGCTTCCCCACGCGGCCGTTCGATGACCACCGTCGACCCCGTGACGGCGAGCTCGAGCAGACGAGGATCCTGTTGCCGCCTCGGAGGCAGGAGCACGACCAACGCCGCCTGCATGTCCTCGACGGCCCCGGCGAACGTCGCCAGCCGTTCCTCCACCGTGTGCAGGCGTCCCGGGTCACGCTCCTCGGTCAGATCGAGGAGCAATCGGTCGTTGCGCTGGATCGAATCCGGATGGAGTGGGTCGTCGCCCTCGTCCTTGTCCAGGGACAACCTGCGGCACGAGGCATCACTGTCGGGGGACCACGTCCACAACAGCATCAGCGCCGCACTCTTCCGCCCACTTCCCGACTCTCCGCAGAGGAACAGGGTGCCGTGCTTCTCGAGTTTCCGGCCCGCGGCGTCGAACCCGACGGGCGGAACGAAACGATCCTGCAAGTACTCCCGATAGCCGCGCGAATCCACCTGCCAGGCGACCGTGGTGACCGGATCCGACTCGGGCGGGTGATAGAAGTGGTTGTTCACCGTGTTGTTCGTACCGGCGACCGCCGACCCCAACGACCCGGCGAGATGACTGACACCGGTGTACTCGCGGCCGACGACGGGCCCGTCCTCTCCGTCCGAAGGATCAGCCACAGGGCCTCACTCCTCCGACGGGGCCGGTCCACGGTTCGTGCCGAGGACCGTGGGACCGGTGCCGGTGATCTCGACGCCGTTGAACTGGTTCCCTCCGCCCGAGTTCACCGTGTTGCCCTCACCGGTCACCACGGTGCCGACCGACCCCTGGGCCGTTTCCACGCCGACATAACGCGGTGCCGCTCGACTGCGCTCGCCCTGTGCCTCGGCAGGCGGGGTGGCAGGCGGGGCGGCCTCACCGGGCGCCTCGGCTGCGTCGCCGGGTCCGGTCAGACCCGACCGGAGAACGTCACCGGACGGTTTCGGCACCCGGAGATACGCCTTCCCCTCGTAGGTCTTGACCTCCACGCCGACGTCGACGTACAGCCCCGGATCGTCACCGCTGTATCCGGAGAGCACGACGTCCCGATAGACCTGCTCCGACACGATGGCGGCGACACACGTCGCACTGCTCGAGTCGGCGAGCGCGGCGCGCACGGCTTTGCCGTCGAGCATCCGGTGCGCTTCGATCCTGGTGTCGCCACTGCCATCACTCAACGAGTTCAGCCCGGAGTCGGTCATCGGGCCGGCGGTCAGGCTCACCCGCATGCGAATCGGGCCGTCACCGCCGTGCACTCGGTTCTGATACTCCAGCTCGTCCTGCAGCGCGGAGAGCACCGGGTTCAACAGGAACGGCGTCCACCGCGTGTCGAATCCGACGAAGTACCCGTCGCCGGTGGTCCCGTGGAACCGGGACTCCGACCACAGTTGCGCACATCCACACCGATGAAACGCATTGCCCAGAATCATCGGGATGCTCTCGGTGATTCGCGCGTGGTCACGCCCCTTCTCACCGCTGAAGTTCTTCATGTCGACGACCATGATGGCGCGGTACGGGGGCAGCTCAGCACTCTGGAATGTCGGGTCCATGACTCTCCTTCTCCGGGTTCCTTCCCACAGCGGGACCGGCTCCACACGATGGGCGGGATACGCGCCCGGGACTGTCCGCAGCCGGACACTCCCGGGTGAGGTGAGTCACAGGGAAAGGGCGTGGGCTTCCTCGGTGAGGACTCGTTCGTCACCGACCACGATGCGGGGACCCGACCGCAACGCACCGAGCGTGCGAAGTGCGGCGATCTGGTCGGCGACCGTGCTGCGCGCCAAGCCCAGTGCCTTCGCCAGGGCGTCCTGCGAGAAGGGAATCCGAGCCCGGTTCCGGTCGCCGGGATCGGCCAGCAGCAACACCTCGAGTATCAGGCGAGCGACGCGCTGCCGCGGCACGAAGTGGGCCTGCTGCAACTGGTACGGCACCGTCTCCGACAGCTTGGCCACGAGGTAGTCGCTGAACGCGGCATGCACGCCATTGCGAGCGAGGAACGCCTCGAAGTCCCGGCGCGCCAGAAAGCTGGTCGTACAGTTGTCGAGCGTCTCCACCGTCGCGGTGCGGCGCGAATCGCTGCGGGGCGACATCTCCCCGACCAGGTCCCCTGCGCTGCGCAACGACAGCAGCAGTTCCGCACCGCCCGACTCGGCAGCCAGGATCTTCACCCGGCCCCCTGTCAGCACCAGCAGGTAGTCACCCCGGTCGCCCTGCCGCAGCAGGACGTCGCCGCGGTTGTGCCGGCGCTCGACCCCCATCGCGATCAGAACACTCCACAGCTGCTCCCCCAACAGGCCGCGGAATCCCCGCGACGCGATATTCACATCGTGGTGCACGACAGAGTCCGTACCGGTTGCGGGCGGCTCCGGTGAACACCTGCAGGCCCATTCCGCCCGAAGGGAGCAAGACGGACGGCGCGCGTTACGACCGTCTCACTCCGATGGGGCTCCGCGCTCGACGCTCCACGCCGAAGAATCGGACACCATGACAGACACCGACAACATCTGGAAAGCACTCACGCACACCCACGAACTCGTCAGGCTGGCCGACACGAAGGCCGGACTGGTACTGGCGGCGTCCGGAGTCCTCGGCAGCATCCTGACGCGCCGGGGAACGTCGCCCGGTCTGTGGGGCAGCAATCCGGCACGAGCCGTGTTGCTCGTGCTCGCGCTCTGCCTCGTACTCGTCAGCACCTTCCTGGCGTTACGTGTGTTCGTTCCCCGCACGCGCATGACCGGTGTGACGTCGCTACTGAACTTCGACAACGTCGCGGCGCGCTTCGACAACCCCGACGAGTTCGCGCGCGTGTCCCGCTCGCTGTTCACCCACGACGAGCAGCTGCAGCGCGCGCTCGCCGAACAGCTGTGGGCGACGAGCCGCATCGCGCGCCGCAAGTTCCGTTCGGTCACGCCCGCCATCTGGTTCTTCGGATCGGGAGTGGTCACCACCCTCGTCGCCGGGATTCTCGCGTGACGTCGTGTGACGGGACCGCACCGCGACGCCGGCACGGGCGGCCGGCCCATCACGGTACGCGGCTCTACGGCGCCCTGAATCGCCCTACAACGGAGCCTTGTCGAGAGCCTTGACGATGCGCTTGACCGACACCGGATAGGCGGTCTTGAGTGTCTGGGCGAAGAAGCTGATCCGGAGCTCCTCGATCATCCAGCGGATCTCGGCGAGTTCCGGACTCGGCTCCGTCCGCGGCGGCACCTCGTCGAGCACCCCACGGTACTCGTTCTGCAGCCAGGCGATCTCCCGCAGTCGTTCGACGTCCCGCGCCGGGTCGCCGGGCAGTTTCTCCAGTCTGCGCCCGATGCCCCGCACGTACCGAGCCAGATCCGGCAGCCGGTCGTAGCCGGTTGCGGTCACGAAACCGTCGTACACCAGCGAATCCAGCTGCGCCCGCGCGTCCGCGAGTGATTCCGCGATCGCAGCTCCGTCCATATCGGACAGCACTGCCTCCACGTCATGGGCCGCGGCGAGGATCTGCTCCACCTCGCCCAGCACGGTGAGCACGGTCGGGTTCAGCCGTTGCCCCACCGCCTTCGCCAGCGCCGGGAAGGCCGCCTCGTCCCGCACGGGGCCACCCGCCTCGGCGATCAGCTTATCCACCGCGCAGTCGACGCAGTCCTCGAGCAATCCCTGCACCCCACCGTGCGGATTGCGGGACAGCACGAGCTTCGACCGGTTCCCGAGGTTGCGGTTGATGTACTTCATCGGCGACGGCAGGCTCAGCCGCACGAGCCTGCGCGTACCACCACGCATCGCCGAGGTCTGCTGGCCGGGGGTGTCGAGCATCCGCACCGCGACCGTGTCGCCCTCGTCCACCAACGCCGGATACGCCTTCACCGCGTGCCCGCGGCGCTTCGCCTCGAACACCTCCGGCAGGGTTCCGAACGCGGCAGTGGTCAGACCGTCCCGTTCGACGTCGTCCGCCGCCGCGGAAATCGTCTCCCGTACGCGGTCGCCGAGCTCGTCGCGCAGCGCCTCGAGGTCCTTGCCCTCGGCCACGGTGGCACGCTTCTCGTCGACGACGCGAAAGGTCATCCGCAGGTGGTCGGCCACTGCGCCCGGCGCCCACTCCCCGACCGGCACCGCGGCGCCGCGCAGTCGCTCCAGCTCCGCACTCAGCACCTCGAGCAGCGGCCCCTGCGACGGATCCACATGCGACAGCACCTCCCGCGCGGTGTCGGGCGCGGGCACGAAGTTGCGCCGGGTCGCCTTCGGCAACGACTTGATCAGCGCGGTCACGAGCTCCTCCCGGAGCCCCGGCACCTGCCAGTCGAACCCGTCGGCCGTCACCTGGTTCAGCACCGGGAGTGGAATGTGGACGGTGACGCCGTCGGCGCCGGCACCCGGCTCGAACTGGTAGGTCAGCGACAGCTGCAGCTCCCCCTGCTGCCACGTGTCCGGATAGTCCGCGGCACGCACCTCGTCGGAGGTGGTGTTGATGAGCATCGTCTTCTCGAAGCTCAGCAGATCCGGCTCGCTGCGCGAGGCCTTCTTCCACCACGCGTCGAAATGGCGGCCGGACACCACGTCGTCGGGGATCCGCTCGTCGTAGAACGCGAACAGCGTCTCGTCGTCGACGAGGATGTCCCGTCGGCGTGCCCGGTTCTCCAGGTCCTCGACCTCGTCGAGCAGGGCACGGTTCTCGTGGAAGAACCGGTGCCGGGTGTCCCAGTCACCGTCGACGAGCGCGCGGCGGATGAACAGGTCCCGCGAGGTCTCCGGGTCGATCCGGCCGTAGTTGACCGTGCGGCCCGCGACGAGCGGCACGCCGTAGAGCGTCACCCGTTCCGAGGCCATCACCGCCGCCTGTTTGCGCTCCCAGTGCGGTTCGGAATACGTGCGCTTGACCAGATGCTGCGCGAGCGGTTCGATCCACTCCGGCTCCACCCGCGCGTTGACCCGTGCCCACAGCCGGGACGTCTCGACCAGTTCGGCCGAGGCGAGCCAGCGCGGCTGCTTCTTGAACAGCGCCGAGCCGGGGAACACGGAGAACCGCGTACCCCGCGCGCCCAGATAGTCACCCTTCTCCGGATCCTTCAGGCCGATGTGCGACAGCAGTCCCGCCAGCAGCGAGGTGTGGATGCGCTGCGGATCGCCCGGAACGTTGTTCAGCGTGATGTCGAGCGGCTTGAGCAGCTGCCGCAACTGGCTGTAGACGTCCTGCCACTCCCGCACGCGCAGATGGTTGAGGTACTCCGCCCGGCACATCTTGCGGAACTGGTTGCCCGACAGTTCCTTCTGCTTCTCGCGCAGGTAGTTCCACAGGTTCAGGTACGCCAGGAAGTCCGAGTCCTTGTCACGGAACCGCGCGTGCTGCTGCGCGGCGGCCTCCTTGTGCTCGGCGGGCCGCTCCCGCGGATCCTGGATGGACAGACCGGAGGCGATGACCATCACCTCGCGCACACACCCGTTCTCGGCGCCTTCGAGGATCATCCGGCCGAGCCGCGGGTCGACCGGCAGCTGGGCGAGCCGCTTGCCGACGGGCGTCAGCCTGCCCTTCTCCGTGTCGAGCGCGCCGAGCTCCTGCAACAGCTGCACGCCGGCGGTGATCTGCCTGCGATCCGGTGGTTCGACGAACGGGAACGCCGCCACGTCCCCGAGCCCCAGCGACGTCATCTGCAGGATGACCGATGCCAGGTTGGTGCGCAGGATCTCCGGGTCGGTGAACTCGGGCCGGGCGTCGAAGTCGTCGGAGGAGTACAGCCGGATGCAGATGCCGTCCGACGTGCGGCCGCAGCGGCCCTTGCGCTGGTCGGCCGAGGCCTGCGACACCGGTTCGATCGGCAGCCGCTGCACCTTCGTGCGGTGGCTGTAACGCGAGATGCGTGCCGTTCCCGGATCGACGACGTACTTGATGCCGGGAACGGTCAGCGAGGTCTCCGCGACGTTGGTGGCGACGACGATGCGCCTGCCGGTGTGGCGCTGGAACACCCGGTGCTGGTCGGCGGCCGACAGCCGCGCGTACAGCGGGACCACCTCGGTGTTCGACAGCTCCATCGCGGTGAGCGCGTCGCCGGCGTCCCGGATCTCGCGCTCCCCGGAGGCGAACACGAGGATGTCGCCCGGGCCTTCGGCGACCAGTTCCCGGACCGCGTCGGTGATCGCCTGCGTCTGGTCGCGGTCCGAATCGGCGTCGGGGTCGTCCGGGTCGACGACCGGCCGGTAGCGCACCTCGACCGGATACGTCCGCCCCGAGACCTCCAGCACCGGCGCCGGTTCCCCGTCGGCACCGGCGAAGTGCCGCGCGAACCGGTCCGGGTCGATCGTGGCCGAGGTGATGATCACCTTCAGATCGGGCCGCTTCGGCAGCAGCTGCTTGAGATACCCGAGCAGGAAGTCGATGTTGAGGCTGCGCTCGTGCGCCTCGTCGATGACGAGGACCTCGTACTGGCGCAGCATCCGATCGCGCGCGATCTCCGCGAGCAGGATGCCGTCGGTCATCACCTTCAGCAACGTCTCGTCGCTCGAGGTGTCGGTGAAGCGCACCTTGTACCCGACGGCCGCGCCGAGCTCGGACTTCACCTCGCTCGCCACCCGCTCCGCGACGGTGCGGGCCGCGAGCCGCCGCGGCTGGGTGTGCCCGATCTGGCCACGCACGCCCAGTCCCAGGTCGAGGCAGATCTTCGGCAGCTGCGTCGTCTTCCCGGAGCCGGTCTCACCGGCCACGATCACGACCTGGTTGTCACGGATCGCCTCGGCGAGGTCCTCGGCACGGCCGCTGACCGGGAGCTGCTCGGGGTAGGTGATCCGGGGCACGGCCTCGCGGCGCCTGCGCACCCGCTCCTCGGCCCGATCGATGTCGGTGGAGATCTCCGCGGCGATCGCGGCGAGCTTGTCGGGCGTCGTGTTCCGGGACTTGCGGGCGCCGTCGATCCGGCGCCGCACCCGGTGGGCGTCGCCGATGGTCAGGTCGGCCAGCCGCGGACGCAGCTCATCGAGAGGGGAACGTGCAGACATACCGCCCGCCAGCATACCGGTCGCGCCCGCGCCGATCTCCTGATTATCCCCACCTCTGCGGCGGGCCCCCACGACGCGGCTGCACCGGCCCTCTAGGCTGCGGCGTACCCCCGCACACCGATACCGGCGCGTGCCCCGGCCCGTGATGCTCACGGCGCGGACGGCCGCGCGGGCGAACGCGAACGGAAGGCAACGGGACGTGAGGAAGGTCCTCCCGGGATGCGTCATGGCCATCGCGGCACTGGCGGGACTCAGCGGGTGCAGCGGCGCGCCCGACGCCCGGCCCGCAACGAGCACCCAGCCGGTCACGACGACCGAACAGATCACCGTGGATCCGTTCACCGAGTCGGGAGAACCCGCCGCCGGCCTCGACATCGTCGAGAAGGGCGACGGCAACTGCTGGCAGTCGTGGGTCAGCATCACGGGCTCGAACGCCCGCCGCTGCGCTCCCGTGCTCACCGGTGACCAGCACACTTCGCAAGAGGTGCACGACCCGTGCTACCTGCACGTCCGGCCGGGACCGGACCGTGCCGTCTGCATTCAGAACCCGACGACCGGCGAGGCGACGGGATTCGACGTCGTCGAGGACACCGGACCCGCACCGGAGGACGCGCAGCGCCACCGGCCCTGGTTCGTCGAACTGGCCGACGGCCGCCACTGCGTCCTGGTCCCCGGCGCCGACGACCCCGAATCCACGGCGGAGGACCCGACCTACGGGTGCGGCAGCCACGACTACCTCTACGGCATGCCGGACACCACGACGTCGGTGTGGACGATCACCAACCGGCACGGCGAGGCCGTCGAACGCGCCGAGGCGGGCCCGCACCGCGATCGGGTGTCGATCCGCACGGTGTGGTTCTGACCGTGGCCGCCCGCGTCTCCCGACGCACCCGGCAGGGCGCGCTCGGCGCGGCGGCAGTGCTCCTCGCCCTCGCGGGCTGCACGGGCACGCCCGGCACCGGCGCAGGGGCCTCCGGCACAGGGGCCTCCGGCACAGTGGCCTCCGGCACGGGGGGCTCCGACACAGGGGGCTCCGACGCCGACCGCGCACCCGTGACGACGACCCGGGAGGTGCACCTCGATCCGTTCACCTCCTCGGGCCGGCCCGCACCATGGATCACGGTCGTCGATCGCGCCGCTGCGAAATGTTCCGCATCCGGGGTGAACGTGACCGACCCCGACGCCCGCCGGTGCATGACCACGGAGGGCTACTTCCTGTACGACCCGTGTTTCGTCCGGCACCTCCCGCGCCCCGACGTCGCACTGTGCCTTCGGAACCCGACGACGTCCGAGGCCGTGCGCATCCGGATCGTCGAGGACACACCTCGTCCCGACGGCGGGGAGAGCGCCGGCCGTCCGTGGTTTCTCGAACTGGCCGACGGCCGCCACTGCGTCCCCGCACCCAGCCCCGCCGAGGACGATCCGGGCGGCAGGCCCACCTACAACTGCGGCCGCGACGACCACCTCTACGGCCTGCCGGACACCACCGGACCGGTGTGGACGATCACGAACCGCCTCGGTGACGCCGACGCCCCCGGCCCGCCGCACCCGGTCCGGATCCGCACCGCCTGGCTCTGACCCGCGCCCGCGCGTCGGCACCGCCCATGCCCACTGCCTGATTCATCCGGTTTTCGACGCCGAATTGCACTCCCGTCTCAGATCACCCTCCATCGCGGGAATAGTTAGCCATGCTCGATACTTGTTCCAAGGGGACGCGAGCAGAACCGAGCACCAGGAGGAACCGTGACCGCAGCCACAACCGTGGCCCCCGACGCCGATGCCGGAGCTCTGCTCAGCCGCAGCGGCCGGTTGCGGTTCGCGCTCATTCTCGGCGGGCTGACGGCGTTCGGCCCGCTCTCGGTCGACATGTACCTGCCGGCACTGCCCGGCATGGCAGACGACCTCTCCGCGGCGAACGCACTGGTCCAGCTCACGCTCGCAGCCTTCGTCGTCGGCCTCGGCACGGGACAGCTCGTCGCCGGGCCGCTGTCGGACGCCTTCGGCAGGCGCGTACCGCTGCTCGCCGGGGTCACGCTCTACATCACGGCGAGTGTGCTGTGCGCGATCAGCCCCTCGATCGAGGTGCTGATCGCGGCGCGCGCACTGCAGGCGTTCGGCGCCGCCGCGGGCATCGTCATCGCACGCGCCACCGTCCGCGACCTGTTCTCCGGCATCGCGATGTCCCGGTTCTTCTCCGCCCTGATGCTCGTCGCGGGTGTCGCACCGATCCTCGCGCCGATCATCGGTGGTCAACTGCTCACCGTCACCTCGTGGCGCGGCATCTTCGCCGCGCTCGCCGCGTTCGGAGGTCTGCTTCTCCTGGTCGCCGCACTGGCGTTGCCGGAGACACTGCCGCCGCAGGACCGTCGTCCCGCCCGGATCGGCGGCGTACTGCGCACCTACGCCGGCCTGCTGCGGCATCGCGCGTTCCTCGGTTGCGCGCTCACCATCGGCCTCGGATTCGCCGGCATGTTCACCTACATCTCGGCGTCCAGCTTCGTGCTCCAGGACATCTACGGCCTCGGCCCGCAGACCTACAGTTTCGCCTTCGGCGGCGGCGCGATCGGCCTGGTCGCCATGACGCAGATCAACGCCCGCTTGGTCGGCCGATTCAGCCAACGGTCCCTGCTGCGCACCGGCCTGCTCACCGGCACGACGGCGGCCGTGGCCGCCACGGTCGCGGCGGCCGCCGGGCTCGGCCTGCCCGTCCTGCTGCCCGCGATCTACCTGGTCGTGTGCTCCAACGGCATGGTCATGCCCAACGCGATGGCGCTGGCCATGGCCGACCACCCGGACAAGGCGGGCTCGGCGTCGGCACTGCTGGGCGTGCTGCAGTTCCTGGTGGCAGGCGCGGCGTCCCCGCTGATCGGCCTGTTCGGCGAAAGCTCCGCCGTCCCGATGGCGGCGCTCATGGCCGCGTTCTTCGTGCTGGCCCTCACGAGCTTCCTGGTGCTGGTGCGGCCCCGGGCGGCGGTCTCAGTCTGACCTGCGGCCACCGCCCGACCACGGCGCGGTGACCGTACGAGGAACGAGGCCCGTCACCTTTTGTGACATTCCGTGTGCCGCTCGCGTCATGGCGTGGCCGCACCCGCGTCCCACCTGTGCTCAGCCCGATGAAGCAGGAGGAAGGCGGTCGGCATGTCGGATCAGAACGAGTGGGTGGTGCCCTGTCGCGATCTGGCGGGACGCAAGCGCAAACTCACCGTGTTCTCCAGCAACGAGCAGGTGGTCGTGGTCGCCCCACCCGGGGAAACGGCCGTACTCGGCCCGCTCGAGGTCGGCCGGTTCCGTGCCGCGTTGCGCGACGCGGTCGTGCACCTGGCCGAGCACGACCCGGACGAGGCGAACGACCCGGCGTGATCGCCCGACGGCCGCCCTCGGCGGCCACGGGAGGCGGCGGAAATCCCCGGGCACGACACGGCAGGAGCGCCTAACCTCCCCGTCATGGATCATCAGACATGGGCCACGGTGGACGACTACCTGACCGACAACCTGCTCGGTCCCGACGAAGCGCTCGGTGACGCGGCCCGCGCCGCCGAGGCGGCAGGCCTCCCGGACATCGCCGTCAGCGCGCCACAGGGGCGGTTCCTCACGCTGCTGGCCAGCATGGTCCGCGCGCGGTCGATCCTCGAGGTCGGCACGCTCGGCGGTTACAGCGCCATCTGCCTCGCCCGCGCGCTGCCGCCGGACGGAACCCTGGTCACACTCGAGGCCGACCCGCGGTTCGCCGACGTCGCACGTGGCAACGTCGACCGCGCAGGGGTGGGCGACCGGGTCGACATCCGTGTCGGCGCAGCACTCGACACGCTGCCCACCCTCCGCGACGACGCCCCGTTCGACCTCGTCTTCCTCGACGCGGACAAGGCGAGCAACGCCGCCTACTTCCGCTGGGCGCTCGAACTGAGCCTGCCGGGAACCGTGATCGTCGTGGACAACGTCGTCCGCCACGGCGCGATCGCCGACGCGGGCTCCGACGACCCCGGCGTACGCGGCACCAGGGAGATGTTCGAGTTGATCGCCGCCGAGCCGCGCGTCGACGCCACGGCGCTGCAGACCGTCGCCGACAAGGGGTACGACGGCTTCGCGCTGGCCCTCGTCACCGGCTGACCCCGCCCACACAGCAACGGCCCGCCGCGCCGAGTCGCGCTCACAACTCGGCGAGCCGTTCGGCCACGTTCTGGGCGGGCGGGAGGAGGACCTGGTTCATGCGCTTGCCGCTGTCGTAGATGTCCAGGTTCCACGACGTGATCTCGACGACCGTGCGGCCCACTTTGAACGTGAACCCGGGAGCGTGTCGGCCGTACTGGATCAGGCAGACATGACCGTCACCGAGCTCCATGTCGACCTTTTCGGGCTCGCCGAACGGGTGGCTGTACTTCTTGTCCCCGTCGCAGTCGTAGTTGTTCGAGAGCTCGGCACCCGACTCGTCACGGTAGTGTGAGAGTTCCACCGTCAAGCCGTTCGGCGACGCGGTCGAGCTGGGCGCGTCCATGTTCGCCGCCTGCTCGTTCTGCCGTTGACACGAGGTGCGCACGTGCAGGGCGTTCCCCTTCTCGTGCGTCAGCACGACCTCGGACATGCTGAGACGTTCCTCGACGCGGCCGATGTCCGGGTGCCCCCACGATTCTGCGTAGTCGTCGGCAGTGAACAGCGCACACGGCGAGGGAACCCACGAATAGGGGTCCGCGTAGGCATATGCGACCGGTGGCCTCGGCCCCTCGGCAAGACCTTCGACCACCGTTTCGACGAGACTGTCACGCACGGCTTCCGGAGAGTCGGACTCTCCCGCCTGCACCATCATTCTGGCGTAGAACTCGTTCGCGAAGAATGCCACCGACCACGTATCGATCTCCTTCTTCATGGTGACGACGCGCATTCCTGCGAGCTGCTTCTCGGATTCGAACTCCGTGTCCGCGTGCGTCGAGGCGAAATCCCTGCTGAACACCCGCTCGGTGGTATCACGCCATTCCGGGTTGTCGAACGGGGCTTGATACACGGTCAACGAGAGCCTATCGGCACTGGCACCAGGAATACTGCAGTTCGTCAACCCGGTGTCCATGCCGCCCTGTTCCGGGTGGTGCGCACCATCGGCGAGCTGATGCCAGTTGATCAGTTGCGGGCTCGGACCCGAGCCGAGCTCCGCCTCGAAGCCGGCGTCGACCGCACCCTCGAGCGACAGCACCTGGCAAGCATCGAACGCCACCGTGCAGCCGAACGTGTGCGGACCGTCACCGTCCTCCTGGAGGAGGATCATTCCGTCCGGCATCATGTCCTGACCTGCCGACCCCGAATCGACCTCCGCCTGCCCGGCAACGGTCGTGGTGCACCCCACCGCGAGCAGTGCTCCGACCACCGTCAGCGCCAACCCTGCCACCTGTCGCGACCGCATGGTTCCTCCCTCTCACGCGCAGCCGGCAGGATCTTACGCCCACACGACGACGGCCCGCCTGCGCTTGAAGCGCAAGCGGGCCGTCGTCGATCTCGGCGCTACCGCCGTCAGGACAGTTCCGGGTACAGCGGGTGCTTCTTGGCGAGCAGCTCGACGCGGCCCCGCAGCTCACCGAGCTCGGCCTCGCCTGCGCTCGGCTGCAGCGCGCGGACGATGATGTCGGCGACCTCGGTGAAGTCCTCGGCACCGAAGCCGCGCGTGCCCAGCGCCGGCGTACCGACCCGCAGACCCGACGTCACCATCGGCGGACGCGGGTCGAACGGCACCGCGTTGCGGTTGACCGTGATGCCGATCTCGTGCAGCCGGTCCTCGGCCTGCTGGCCGTCCAGCGTGGAGTTGACCAGGTCGACGAGCACCAGGTGCACGTCGGTACCGCCGGTCAGCACCCGCACGCCCGCCTCGGTCGCGTCGGACTCGGACAGCCGGTTCGCCAGGATCTTCGCGCCCTCGACGACGCGCCGCTGCCGCTCCTTGAACTCCTCGCTCGCCGCGATCTTCAGCGCGACGGCCTTGCCCGCGATGACGTGCTCCAGCGGGCCGCCCTGCTGGCCGGGGAACACCGCCGAGTTGATCTTCTTGGCGTACTCCTGCTTCGACAGCACGATGCCGCCGCGGGGGCCGCCGAGCGTCTTGTGCGTCGTGGTGGTGACGACGTCGGCGTACGGCACGGGGTTCGGGTGCTGACCCGCGGCGACCAGACCGGCGAAGTGCGCCATGTCGACCATGAGCTTGGCACCCACGGAGTCGGCGATCCGACGGAACTCGGCGAAGTCGAGCTGGCGCGGGTAGGCCGACCAGCCCGCGATGATCAGCTGCGGCTTGTGCTCGTTCGCCAGCCGCTCGACCTCGGCCATGTCGACCAGGCCGGTCTCCTGGTCGACGTGGTAGGCGGCGACGTTGTAGAGCTTGCCGGAGAAGTTCAGCTTCATGCCGTGCGTCAGGTGGCCGCCGTGCGCGAGATCCAGCCCGAGGATCGTGTCGCCCGGGTTGAGCAGCGACACCATGGCGGCCGCGTTCGCCTGCGCACCCGAGTGCGGCTGCACGTTGGCGTGCTCGGCGCCGAACAACGACTTCGCCCGCTCGATCGCGAGGTTCTCGACGACGTCGACGTGCTCGCAGCCGCCGTAGTAGCGCTTGCCCGGGTAACCCTCGGCGTACTTGTTCGTCAGCACCGAGCCCTGCGCCTCGAGCACGGACACGGGCGCGAAGTTCTCGGAGGCGATCATCTCCAGCGTCGACTGCTGCCGGCGAAGCTCGTCGTTGACGGCCGCGGCGACGTCGGGGTCTACAGTGGACAGATCGGCTTCGAACGAACTCAATGGTCAGCCCTCCTGGGTGAGCGCGGAATAGGCGGCGGCGTCCATCAGCTCCGGCATGCTCTCGACGCGAACCTTGAACAGCCACCCTTGTTCATACGGATCGGAGTTCACCGACTCCGGGGTGTCGATGACGGCCTGGTTGACCTCCGTGATCTCGCCGTCGACCGGGGCGTAGATCTCACTGACCGACTTGGTCGACTCGATCTCGCCGCACGGCGTCCCCGCGCCCACCTCCGAACCGACCTCCGGCAGTTCGACGAAGACGACGTCGCCGAGGGCCTCGGCCGCGAACGCGGTGATACCCACGGTGGCGACGTCACCGTCGACGGAGATCCACTCGTGTTCCTTGGTGTAGCGCAGGTTCTGGGGAATCGTCATGTCAGGCCTTTCAGCGACGCTGGTAGAACGGCAGGGCGACCACCTCGACGGGTTCGAGGCGACCGCGGATGTCGGCGGACAGGCCGGTGCCGGGCTCGGAACACCGGACGGGCACGTACGCCATGGCGATCGGATGTCCGAGAGTCGGCGAGAGCGCACCGCTGGTGATCTCCCCGACCTCCTCGTCGCCCTGCAGCACACGGTAACCGTGCCGCGGTGCGCGCCGGCCACTGCCGGCGAGTCCGACCAGGACGACCTCCGGTTCGGGCTGCTTCTCGAGGACCGTACGGCCGACGAAATCACCCTCCTTGTCGAACCGGACCACCCGGCCGAGGTTCGCCGCGAAGGGGGAACCGTCGGCGGAGAGCTCGTGGCCGTACAGCGGCATCCCCGCTTCGAGCCGCAGCGTGTCCCGGCAGGCCAGACCGCACGGCACGAGACCGTGCCCTGCGCCCGCCTCGGTCAGCACCTGCCACACGGCAGTGGCGTCGGCGTCGGCGACGAACAGTTCGAACCCGTCCTCGCCCGTGTAACCGGTGCGCGCGAGCAGTACCTCCCGGCCGCCGACCGTCGCCGGCACGCTCGCGAAGTACTTCAGCGCGGACAGGTCGGCGTCGCTGACGGCGCCCACGATGGCCGCCGAGGTGGGGCCCTGCACCGCGATCAGGGCGGTCTCGGCGGAGCGGTCGCTGACCACCGTGTCGAACCCCCCGGCGCGGCGCACCAGCTCGGCCGACACCTCCGCCGCGTTGCCGGCGTTGGCGACCACCAGGTAGTGCTCCTCGGCGAGTCGGTAGACCACCAGGTCGTCGACCACGCCGCCCTGCTCGTTGCACATCATGGTGTACCGGGCACGGCCGACGGCGACGGCCGACAGCTTGCCGCTCAGCGCGTGGTCGAGCGCCTCGGCCGCCTGCGGGCCGGTCAGTTCGATCTCGCCCATGTGGGAGAGGTCGAACAGGCCCGAGGCCTCGCGCACGGCACGGTGTTCGGCGAGATCACTGGAGTACCGCACCGGCATGTCCCAGCCGGCGAAGTCGGTGAACGAGGCTCCGAGTCCGCTGTGGACGTCGTGTAGCGGAGTCTTCATCGTCTCAGCTTTCGAAGTCGGTGACGGGCGGGCAGGAGCACACGAGGTTGCGGTCGCCGTAGGCACCCTCGATCCGACGCACGGGCGAGAAGTACTTGCCCTTGGCACGCGTCTTGCCCGGGTACACCGCCAGCATCCGATCGTACGGCCGGTCCCACTCCCCCGCGAGCTGCTCGGCCGTGTGCGGCGCGCCCCGCAACGGGCTCTGCTCGACGTCCCAGGTGCCGGAGGCGACCTCGGCGATCTCACGACGGATCGAGATCATCGCTTCGCAGAAGCGGTCCAGTTCGCCCAGGTCCTCGCTCTCGGTCGGCTCGACCATGAACGTGCCCGCCACCGGGAAGGACATCGTGGGCGCGTGGAAGCCGTAGTCGATGAGGCGCTTGGCGACGTCGTCGACGGTCACGCCGGTCTGCTTGGTCAGCTGACGCAGGTCGATGATGCACTCGTGCGCCACGACACCGTTCTGGCCGGTGTAGAGCACCGGGTAGTGCGGCCCCAGGCGCGCGGCCACGTAGTTCGCCGCCAGCACGGCGACCTGCGTCGCACTCGTCAGGCCCGCCGAGCCCATCATGCGCACGTACGCCCACGAGATGGGCAGGATCGACGACGAACCGAACGGCGCGCCGGAGATCGGGCCGACACCCGTCGCGGGTCCGGCCTCGTCGAGCTGCGGGTGATTGGGCAGGTACGGGGCGAGATGCTCGCGCACAGCCACCGGGCCGACGCCCGGACCGCCGCCACCGTGGGGGATGCAGAACGTCTTGTGCAGGTTCAGGTGCGAGACGTCGCCGCCGAATTCGCCCGGCTTCGCCAGTCCCAGCAGCGCGTTGAGGTTCGCACCGTCCACATAGACCTGTCCGCCCGCCTCGTGCACGATCTCGGCGAGTTCGGAGATGCCGGTCTCGTACACGCCGTGCGTCGACGGGTAGGTGACCATGATCGCGGCGAGCGTGTCACGATTCCGGTCCACCTTGGACCGCAGGTCGGCGAGATCGATGTCGCCGTCGTCGGTGCAGGCCACCACGACCACACGCATGCCGGCCAGCACCGCCGAGGCGGCGTTCGTGCCGTGTGCCGACGACGGGATCAGGCAGACCTCACGCTCGGGCTCGCCGCAGGCGCGGTGGTAGGCGCGGATCGCCAGCAGACCGGCGAGCTCACCCTGACTGCCTGCGTTCGGCTGCAGCGACACCGTGTGGTACCCGGTGACCTCGGCCAGCCACGTGCTGAGCTGGTCCGCGAGCTCGTGGTAACCGGCCGCGTCCTCGGCGGGCGCGAACGGATGGATGCCCGCGAACTCCGGCCAGGTGACCGCCTCCATCTCCGTGGTGGCGTTCAGCTTCATCGTGCACGAGCCCAGCGGGATCATGCCGCGATCCAGTGCGTAGTCCAGGTCGGCCAGCCTGCGCAGGTAGCGCAGCATCGCCGTCTCGGACCGGTAGGTGTGGAACACCTCGTGGGTCAGGTACTCGGTCGTGCGCTCGAGCCCGTCCGGAACCGTCGAACCGGCCGTGGCCGTCGAACCGGCCCCGAACGCGGCGAGCACCGCGGCGACCGTCTCGGCCGACGTCGCCTCGTCACAGGCGATCCGCACGTGGTCAGCACCGTCCCGGCCGAGGTTGACGCCGACACCGCGCGCAGCCTCGACGACGGCCTCGGCCCGCCCCGGAACCCGGGCGAGCACGGTGTCGAAGAAGTGCTCGTGCACGACCTCGACGCCGCCGTCGCGCAGGCCGGCGGCCAGCGCCGTGGCGTGGCCGTGCACACGTTCGGCGATACCGCGCAGCCCTTCCGGACCGTGGTAGACCGCATACATCGACGCCATCACGGCCAGCAGCACCTGCGCCGTGCAGATGTTGCTCGTCGCCTTCTCCCGACGAATATGCTGCTCACGAGTCTGCAGCGCGAGCCGGTACGCGGGCGAGCCCGCCTCGTCCACCGACACGCCGACCAACCGGCCCGGCAGCGACCGCTCGAGCCCCTGGCGCACCGCGAGGTATCCGGCGTGCGGACCGCCGTACCCCATCGGCACGCCGAACCGCTGGCTGCTGCCCGCAGCCAGGTCGGCGCCGAACTCGCCGGGCGCCTGCACCATGGTCAGCGCCAGCAGATCGCCTGCGACACAGTAGAGCGCCTTGGCCTCCGTGGCGGCCTCGCCGATGCGGGAGTAGAAGTCCGGCTCACGCAGCACGCCGGAGGCACCGGGGTACTGGACGACGACGCCGAAGAACTCCTCCGGCAGCCCCTGCGACAGGTCGCGGACGTCGACCTCGATACCGACGACCTCCGCGCGCGTGCGCAGCACCGACACCGTCTGCGGCAGGCATTCGGCGTCGACGACCAGCGTCGAGGACGCGGCCTTCGACGCGCGGCGCATCAGCATCATGGCCTCGGCGACGGCCGTCGGCTCGTCGAGCATCGAGGCGTTGGCGGTGCCCATGCCGGTCAGGTCGGCCACCATCGTCTGGAAGTTGAGCAGCGCTTCGAGCCGGCCCTGCGAGATCTCCGGCTGATACGGCGTGTACGCCGTGTACCACGCCGGGTTCTCCAGCACGTTCCGCCGAATGACGGCCGGGGTCACGGTGTCGTGATACCCGAGCCCGATCATCTGGGTCATCGGCCGGTTCTTGCCCGCGAGCACACGCAACTCGCCGATGGCCTCCTCCTCGGAGGCGGCGTCGGGCAGGGACAGGGCCCCCGACGTCCGGATGGCCGGCGGCACGGCGGCGGCCACGAGGGCGTCGAGGCTGCCGTAACCGCATTCGGCCAGCATCTTGGCCTGCTCCGACTCGGCAGGGCCGATGTGCCGGGGCATGAACGTCGAAGGCAGTGCGGGCACTGTCATCGAGGAGCTCCTTTCAAGCGCATGACGGGGATACCCGCCATGCTGGGAACTCCCCCTCTGTCATGACACCTGAGAGTTTCACCGTGCGTGCACGGCTTTCACCTTGGGTGAGGCTCACCTGAGCCCACTTTCCAGAGTGGCCTCACCATGGCGGTAACGGTACCTGAGAGATTGTGGGGTCTTTGCTCCTTCGGCGCCTCGTGCTACCAACGCACGAGGTCTCTCCCGCTCATGGTTCGAGCAGCCTCGATATTCGGTTATCAGGTGGTTAACGTACGCGGTCACGACGTGGACAGTCCACCCTCCGCGCCGTCGGGGTGACGTACACCGCCAGGTCGTCGACCTGCTGCAGCACCACCGGCTACTGTCGGTGTCCGGCTTCTCTCCCGAGGTCGTCCGCCCGTCGGGAACCCGGGCACCCGGGCACCGGCCGCCCGGACGCTGCCGGCTCTCCGCCGACGCGACGGCGTGTCCCCGGGTCCCGGTCCTCCGCACCGGTCCTCCGCACCGGTTCGGCGCCGGTATCCGGTTCGGCGTCAGCGCCCCAGCCCGGCGTCAGCGCCCCAGCCCGGCGTCAGCGCCCCAGCTCGGCGAGGAGTTCCCGTACGGCGCCGCGGCCCGCCCTGGTGGCACCGACCGTACTGGCCGACGGCCCGTACCCGACGAGGTGCACGCGCGGCTCGGCGACGACCCGGGTCCCGTCCACGCGGACACCACCGCCGGGCTCGCGCAGGCCCAGCGGCGCGAGATGGTCGAGCGCCGCGCGGAAACCGGTGGCCCACAGAATGGTGTCGGCGCGGCGCTCGGTTCCGTCGGCCCAGGCGATGCCGCGCGGCGTGATGCGCTCGAACATCGGCCTGCGATCGAGGACTCCCGCTTCCCGCGCGGCGCGGACCTCGGGCGTCAGCATCAACCCGGTCACGCTGACGACACTGCGCGGCGGTTTGCCTTCCCGGACCCGCGCGTCGACCGCGGCGACGACCTCGCGGCCGTACTCGGGCGTGAACTCCTCGGCCCGGAACACCGGCGGCGTGCGCGTCACCCAGGTCGTGCCCGCGGCCATCGGGGCGATCTCCATCAGCTGCTGGACGGCCGAGCTTCCGCCCCCGACGACCACGACGTGCTGACCGCGGAACTCCTCGGCGCCGGTGAAGTCCGCGGTGTGCAGCTGCCGGCCCGAGAAGGTCTCCTGCCCCGGGTAACGCGGCCAGAACGGGCGATCCCACGTTCCGGTCGCGTTCACGATCCCCCCGGCACCCCACGACTCGGTGGGTGTCTCGACGAGAAAGCCGCTCCGGCGCTCGTCGCAGCGGCGGACGGAACGGACGTCGGCCGGCCGGTGCACGGGGAGCGCGAACCGTCGTTCGTAGCGGTCGAAGTACTCGCTGACGACCTCCGCGGCGGGCCTGTCGGGGTCGACGCTGCCGAGCGCGAGCCCGGGAAGTTCGTGCAATCCGTGCACCCCGCCGAGCCGCAGCGAGGGCCACCGATACTGCCACGCACCGCCCGCCCGCTTGCCGTGGTCGAGGACCACGAAGCCGGATTCCGGTGCGAGCCCGGCGCGCCGGAGGAAGTAGGCCGCCGACAGTCCCGCCTGTCCGGCGCCGATGACCGCGACATCGACGGTGTGGTCAGCCTGCATACCCCGTGCAACCACGTCGGGGCGCCGGCCATTCCGGCCTCGTGCGTCGGAGCAGGCCGCACCTTCGAGGACCGGACCGGTCCCTCGGCGTTCAGGACTCGGCGTTCAGGCCACCGGAATTCAGGACTCGGCGTCGCCGCGGGCCTGTTTCCTTCCGCACAGCAGCCGGACGATCGCGATCACGCCGACGAGTGCGACGAGACCGCCGATCACCGGTGCCGCACGCTTGGCGACCGACGCTCCGGCGTAGTCGAACAGGTCGATGGCTTCCACGTCCTGGTCACCACCGGGCTTGACCGACTCGAGCTGCGGCTTCTCCGGTTCCGGCGACGGCGCTGCGGCCGCCGCACCGCTCGCGATGCCCGCGCCTCCACCGGCACCGGGCGTCGTGTCGCGGCCCGGCGCTGCGGCGGCGCCCGTCCCGCTTCCGGCCGTCCCCGCATCGGCCGGCCCCGCGGCGTCGGCCGTGCCCGCCGAGCCCGTACCCGCCGAATCCGTGCCCGCCGAATCCGACGAGTCCGACGACGAGTCCGAGCCCAGTTCGGCCGACAGGTTCTCGGCGAAACTGTCGAGGATCTTGCCGCCGACCTCGGAGATCATGCCGCGGCCGAATTGGGCGGGTTTGCCCGTGACGTTCAGGTCGGTGGCGACCGTGCCCTTCGTGGTCTCACCCTCGGCCGTCAGGGTCACGGTGACCGTCGCCGCCGCCGTGCCTGCGCCTCGCGAGTCCTTGCCCGACGCCTTGATCGTGATCTGCCGGGACGCCTCGTTCTTGTCGAGGAACTCGCCACTGCCCTTGTAGAGCAGGGAGACCGGGCCCAGCTTGACCTTCACCGTGCCTTTGAACGTGTCGCCCTCGACGGCCGTCAGGGTGGCCCCGGGCATACACGGTGCCACGCGCTCCGGGTCGATGATCGCTTTCCACACCTCGTCGATGGGTGCCGGGACGGTGAATTCGTGGTCCAGCCGCACGGGCCGACCTCCTTCCTCGTTACCTGCGCTCGGCGCGCACTCGTCTCGTACTCCGACGGCGGTCGGATTCCGTACCGCCACGGAGGGGTGCTGCTCGTCGTCTCGGCTCGGGTGAGCGGCGTCCCGGGTGGGAGCCGTCCCACCCGTCCCCGCCGGTATGCGGGCGCCGCACCCTCGCACCCGCGTACCGCGAGGGCACCGCGAACCGGCCGGCCGCGATGCCCTCGTCGGTCACGGCGGTCAGCCGACCATCGCCGCTTCGACGGCACGGCCCGTCAGCACCTTCGCCAGGTGCTGGCGGTACTCGACGTCGGCGTTGCCGTCGACGGTCGGACTCGTACCGTCGGCCGCGTGTTCGGCGGCCGCACGGATCGTCTCCGCGTCGGCCGGCCTGCCCACGAGGGCCTGCTCCACAGCGGTCGCGCGGACCGGGATGGAGGCCATGTTGGTCAGGCCGATCCGCGCCTCGGCGATCGAGCCGCCCTCGGCGCGCACCGTGGCCGCCACGGCGACCATCGACCACGCCTGCGCCACCCGGTTGAACTTCTCGTAATGCGCCGCCCAGCCGGTGTGCTTCGGCACCCGCACCTCGACGAGGATGTCCTCGGGAGCCAGCGACGTCGTGAAGAAGTCCTGGAAGAACTCCGCGGCCGACACCGTGCGCCGGCCACCGGTCCCCTGGATGACCATCTCGGCGTCCAGCGCCAGGGCCGGGGCGAGCAGGTCACCCGCCGGGTCGGCGTGCGCCAGCGAACCGCCGAACGTGCCACGGTGCCGCACCTGCGGGTCGGCGACCGTGTCCGTGGCCCTGGCGAGCAACAACGCGTGGTCGTGCACGAGCGGGTCACGCTGCACGTCGTAGTGCGTGGTCATCGCACCGATCACGACGGCGTCGCCCTCGTCGCGCACGCCCGTCAGTTCGCCGATCTTGCCCAGGTCCACGACCGTGGTCGGTGCGGCCAGGCGCATCCGCAGCACGGGCAGCAGACTCTGCCCGCCTGCCAGCACCTTGGCGTCCTCGCCCGCATCGGCGAGTGCACGCACCGCCTCATCCACTGTGGACGGTGCTACGTAGTCGAACGGAGCGGGGATCACTGCGCACCTCCGTGTGCTGGGTCGATCGAGCCGAGTCCGCCGCCGGCCTCGCCTTCCGTACCGGCGGCCGCATTTCCCTGGTGGACGGCATGCCACACGCGCATCGGGCTGAGCGGCATCTCGATGTCTTGGACACCCCGGTGCCGCACCGCGTCCACCACCGCGTTGACCACGGCCGGGGTCGAGGCGATGGTGCCCGCCTCCCCGACACCCTTGACTCCGAGCGGGTTCGACGTCGCAGCCGTCTCGGTCCGATCGGTGGTGAACGACGGCAGGTCCATCGCCGACGGCACGAGGTAGTCGGCGAACGTGCCCGACGTGAGGGTGCCGAACTCGTCGTACACCGCTTCCTCGTACAGCGCCTGGGCGATGCCCTGCGCCAGCCCGCCGTGCATCTGCCCTTCGACGATCAACGGGTTGATGACATTGCCGATGTCGTCGACGCAGACGTACGAGCGCAACCGCACCCGGCCGGTCTCGGTGTCGACCTCGGTCGCACACAGGTGCGTGCCGTGCGGGAACGAGAAGTTCTCCGGGTCGAACACGGCCTCGGAGTCCAGGGTGGGCTCCACGCCGTCCGGCAGGTTGTGTGCCGCGAACACCGCGAGCGCCACATCCTGGATGGCCGTCGAGGTGTCCGTCCCGCGGACCGTGAACGTGCCGTCCGCGAACTCGAGATCCTCCTCGGCAGCCTCCATCAGGTGAGCCGCCACCGTGCGCGCCTTGGCGATCACCTTCTCCGCGGCCTTCACCACGGCGATACCGCCGACCGTCAGCGACCGCGAACCGTAGGTGTCGAGCCCCTTGTGGGAGGACTGCGTGTCGCCGTGCAGGATCTCGATGTCGTCGAATCCCACGCCGAGCTGGTCGGCGACGATCTGGCTCCACGCCGTCTCGTGCCCCTGACCGTGCGGGGAGGCACCCGTGACCACTTCCACCTTGCCGGTCGGCAGCATGCGGATCGCCGCGTGTTCCCAGCCGCCCGCGCCGTAGTCGAGCGACCCGAGCACACGCGAGGGTGCGAGGCCGCACATCTCGGTGAACGTCGAGATGCCGATGCCGAGCTGGACCTTGTCCCCACGTTCACGGCGTTCCGCCTGCTCGCGGCGCAGCCCGTCGTAGTCGAACAGCTGCATGGCCTTCGCGGTGGCGGCCTCGTAATTGCCCGAATCGTAGGTCAGCGTCGAGACCGTGGTGTACGGGAACTCGTCGTGGGCGATCCAGTTCTTCTCCCGCAGCGCCATCGGATCCATGCCGAGCTCGGCAGCGAGCTCGTCCATGATCCGTTCGATGCCGAACGTCGCCTCGGGCCTGCCCGCGCCGCGGTAGGCGTCGGTGAGCGTGGTATTGGTCAGCACCGTGGTGCAGGAGAAACGGTAGGCCGGGATCTTGTAGATCGCGTTGAACATGAACGCGCCCAGCACCGGGACGCCGCCGCCGACGATGCCCAGGTAGGCACCCATGTCGGCGAGCAGGTCGACCTTCAGCCCCGTGACGGTGCCGTCCCGTGAGGCCGAGATCGTGATGTCCTGCATCTGGTCGCGGCCGTGGTGGGCGGCCACCATCGTCTCGGAGCGCGATTCGGTCCACTTCACCGGCTTGCCGAGCTTCTGCGCCACGACCACCGCGGCACATTCCTCCGGCGTCACCGCGAGCTTGCCGCCGAACCCGCCGCCCACGTCGGGCGCGATCACGCGTACCTGGTGCTCCGGCAGGCCGAGCGTCATGGCCACCATCGTCTTGAGGATGTGCGGCACCTGCGTGGCCGACCACATGGTCAGCTGCGGCGCCGTCGGGTCGACGACCACCGAGCGCGGCTCCATGAACGCGGGCACCAGCCGCTGCTGCCGGAACCGCCGCGTCACGACCACCTCGGAGCTGCTGATCGCCTGCTGCACATCACCGCCCGAACCGGCCTCCGCCGAGTCGAAGATCCACTCCGCGCTCGTGTTCGTGCCCAGATCCTCGTGCACCAGCGGCGCACCGTCGGCGACGGCGTTGTCGAGGCCCAGCACCACGGGCAGGTCCTCGTAGTCGACGTCGATCTCGGCGAGCGCGTCCTCCGCCTCGGCGGAACTGCGCGCGATCACCGCCGCGACCGCCTCCCCCGCGAAGTTCACCGTCCCCTGGGCGAGCATCGGCCTGCGCGGAGTCTTCTGGTCCGGGGTGATCGGCCATGCGTTGGGCATGCCGACCTCGCCGCCCGGGTCCAGGTCGTCGCCGGTGTAGACCGCGATCACACCCGGCATCTCCTTGGCCGCCGAGGTGTCGATGGCGCTGATCCGCGCATGTGCCGTCGGGCTGCGCAGCAGCGCCATGTGCACCATGCCGGGCAGGGTGATGTTGTCGGTCCAGCGGGTGCGACCGGCGATGAGGCGTTCGTCCTCCTTGCGGACCCGGGCCCGGCCGACCTCCGGTTCTGCCATGGCCGTCATACGTCACCCCTGGCGCCGGTCGTGGTCCGCTCGCCGTCGGCGACCTGTTCGGCCGCCGGGCCTGCGCCCGGCCGCATGTGGCCGGCCGCGTCGCGCACTGCCCGGACGATGTTCTGGTAACCGGTACAGCGGCAGAGATTGCCTTCGAGTCCTTCGCGAACGGCCTCCTCGTCGGGATTCGGGTTGTCGGCCAGCAGGTCGATCGACTGCATGATCATGCCGGGGGTGCAGAACCCGCACTGCAGCGCGTGGTTGTCGCGGAAGGCCTGCTGCACCGGGTGGAGCTGCCCGTCACGGGCGAGTCCCTCCACGGTGTTGACCTCGCCGCCGTCCGCCTGAACGGCCAGCACCGAACAGGACTTCACGCTCTGCCCGTTCAGATGCACGGTGCAGGCGCCGCAATTACTCGTGTCGCAGCCGACCACGGTTCCGGTCTTTCCGAGCTTCTCCCGCAGGTGGTGCACGAGCAGGGTTCGCGGTTCGACGTCGTCCGTGTAGCCGGTCCCGTCGACAGTGACGGTGATGCGCATGGGGCCTCCTGTGGTGGCTCGGTCCGCCGGATGTGGACGGGCCGCGTGGAACGGCCGGAGCCGACCGCCGTCTCCGGTGATCGGCTTCACACTCCGAGCCTGCTACGTATGCCCTCGCTCGACAACCCCGATCTCCGGTGCGCGTCCGGGTGATTTCCGCATTCACGGAGTTCAGCGGGGCCGGACCCGTCGCCGGCCCGGCGCTAATCCCCCGATCGGTGGCATGAACGGTCCATTCACTCCCCCTCCCACTGCTCCACTCCACGCAGTCGGACGGGTACGCACGGTCGCCCGGCAGGGCCGCCGTCAGTGCTGGGGTTCGGCGTGAATCCGGCCGTCGACGTCGGTCAGCCTGCGTCCGCCACCGCCCCACTTCAACGCGATGATCTCGGCGGCGATCGACACCGCGGTCTCCTCGGGCGTCCGCGCCCCGAGATCCAGGCCGATCGGCGACGCGAGGCGTTTGAGCTCGGCCTCGGTCAGGCCCGCCTCGCTCAGCCGGGCCAGCCGGTCCTCGTGAGTGCGCCGCGACCCCATCGCCCCGACGTAGCCGACGTCGAGCCGCAGCGCGACGTCGAGTACCGGCACATCGAACTTCGGGTCGTGCGTGAGCACGGCGACCACGGTGCGGCGGTCGATCCGCCCCGCGTCGGCCTCGGCCCTCAGGTACCGGTGCGGCCAGTCGACGATCACCTCGTCGGCCTCGGGGAACCGCGTCGTCGTCGCGAACACCGGCCGCGCGTCGCAGACCGTCACCTCGTAGCCGAGATACGCCCCCATGCGCGCCATCGCGGCGGCGAAGTCGATCGCACCGAACACGAGCATCCGCGGCGGCGGTTCGAAGGTGTTGACGAACACCGACAGCCCCTCGCCCCGCCGCTGCCCGTCCGGCCCGTAGTGCAGGGTTCCGGACCGGCCACCGGCGAGCATGCCGCGGGCGTCGTCGAGGACCGCGTCGTCGACGCGCTCCGAGCCGAGACCGCCGCGGGCCTGTTCGGGCCACACGAGCATGCGCCTGCCCCGGAGTCCGGCGTCCGGATGGTCGATCGTGGTCACCAGGGCGACCGGCCTGCCCTCGTGCACGGACGCGACGAGCGCAGGAAGGTCCGGCATCGATTCCCGGTCGACGCGCTCGACGAAGACGTCGATGATGCCGCCGCAGGTCAGGCCGACGGCGAACGCGTCGTCGTCGCTGACGCCGTACCGCTGCAACACGGGCGTGCCGTCGCCGGCCACCTGCTGCGCGAGTTCGTAGACGGCGCCTTCGACACAGCCCCCGGACACACTGCCGACCGCCGCGCCGTCACCGCCCACCAGCATGGCGGCCCCCGGCGCGCGCGGTGCCGACGAGAAGGTCGCGACCACGGTCCCGACGCCGACCGTTTCCCCCGCCTGCCACCGGCGGTACACCTCGTCCAGCACGTCATGCATCTCGGACCTCCCGCAACAGTCGTTCCAACGTGGCCAGGCTGTGCCCGGCGAGCAACCGGTCCACATGGGGCAACGCCGCGGCCATGCCGGACTGCACCGGCTCGTATCCGGCGCGGCCCGCGTGCGGATTCACCCACAGCACCGTGTGCGCCAGCCGCCGGAGCCGCGCCATCTGCTCGCCGAGCAACGACGTGTCCCCGCGTTCCCAGCCGTCGGAGAACACCACGACGACCGCCCGCCGTGCGAGCCCGCGCTGGCCCCAGCGGTCGAGGAACACGCGAAGGGTCTCGCCGAGCCGCGTTCCGCCGGCGAAGTCGGCGACGGCCTTCCCCGCGGCGAGCATCGCCTGCTCCGGGTCCCGCTGCCGCAGCGCCCTCGACACCCGGGTCAGGCGAGTGCCGAGCGTGAACACCTCGACGTCGGCGGGCTCGCCGCGGACGACGACGTGGGCGAACCGCAGCAGCGAATCGGCGTACGGCTTCATCGAACCGGACACGTCCACCAGCAACACGATCCGGCGCGCTCGCGTGCGCCTGCGTGCGTAGGCCAGCCGTGCCGGCTCGCCACCGCCGGCGATCATCGCGCGGAACGTACGGCGCGGGTCGAGCCTGCCCCGGTGTGCCGGGCGCAGGCGCGAGGACCGCCGACGCGGCGACACCGGGCGCAACGTCCGGAACAGCTCACGCAAGTGGCGGCGTTCGGCGTCGGACAGCTGCCCGAGGTCCCGGTCGCGCAACAGCTCGGCCTCGCTGGCCGCGACGCTGAGCTGTTCCCCCGTCTCGGCGTCGCCCTCACCGTCGCCGTCGTCGGACAGCGGCGCGATGCGAGCGCGCTGCTCCCGGCGCACCGGCATGCCGCCCGCATCCTGCTCACCGCCGCCGAACCAGCTCGCGAACGCCTGGTCGTAGCGCGGCAGGTCGTCCGGATCGGCGCACAGCGTGAGCCTGCCCGCCCAGTACAGCTGGGTCGCGTCGCCGACGTCGACCCGCTCGACCGCGTCGAGATACGTCCGCACGCGGTGCCGGTCGCAGGGCAGCCCCGCCTCCCGCAGCGCCGTCGTGAAGCCGACCAGGCCCGGCAGCGGATCGGTCACGTCCGTTTCGGCCATGGTTCCATCATGCACCGCCGGAGCCCGTCGTCCGAGGGTGGCGAACCGGCGTCACCTCAACCGAGCGCATCACCTCAACCGAGCACCGCGTCGAGCCGCGCACGGACGCGGTCGAGGTCCTCGCTGAACTTGAGCACCGCGCCGAGCGTGCTCGCCGCCGACGCCGCGTCGAGTTCGTCCCGGCCCAGCGCGCGCAGTGCGTTGGCCCAGTCGAGGGCCTCCGCGACGCCGGGCGGCTTGAGCAGTTCCATCGTGCGCAGCCGCTGCAGCGTCTCGGCGATCTGCTCGGCCAGCCGCTGTCCGATCCCGGGCACCCGTGCCCGCAGGATCGCGATCTCCCGCGACAGGTCGGGGTGCTCGAGCCAGTGGTACAGGCAGCGGCGTTTGAGCGCGTCGTGCACCTCGCGGGTGCGGTTGGACGTGAGCACCACGAGGGGCGGCCGCTCGGCGCGCACCTCGCCGTACTCCGGGATCGTCACGGTGTTCTCGTCGAGCAGCTGGAGCAGGAACGCCTCGAACTCGTCGTCGGCGCGGTCGATCTCGTCGACCAGCAGCACGCACGGCGACGACCGCAGCGCCGTCAGCAGCGGCCGGGCGAGCAGGAACCGTTCGGTGTACAGCGATTCCTCGGCGTCGTCGACGTTGAGCCTGCCGCCCTCGGCGGCCTCGAGGGCGCGCAGATGCAGCAGCTGCCGGGGGAAATCCCATTCGTACAGCGCCTGCGCCGCGTCGATGCCCTCGTGGCACTGCAACCGCACCAGCGGCAGGTCCAGGCTCTCCGACAACGCCACGGCGAGTGACGTCTTGCCCGTGCCGGGCTCGCCTTCGCAGAACAGCGGCTTACCCATGCGCAGGGACAGGAACGCGGCGGTGGCGACTCCGTCGTCGGCGAGGTAGCCGATGTCCTCGAGCAGCGCCGCCAGCTTGGCGGGCGAGGCCACGTCGGGCTGGTCGGGCAGGTCGGGTCCTGCGGACGGGGCGGTGCGGGCTGTTCCGGCGGCGGTGCCGCCCGCGGCGGGTTCGCTTGTCACGTCCTCACCTTAGGCACTGCCCGGGCGCCGGCGGCAACCTTACTCACGAGTCGAGCAGCTCGGGCGTGTCGGCATCGCGACCGCCGCCGATGTCGCCGCAGTCGACGAGCCGCACGTCGTCACGGGCGCGCAGCCAGTCGCGGGCACCGCGGTCACCCGCCGCCTGCGCGGCGATCTCGGCCCACCAGCGGCGGCCGAACAGCACCGGATGTCCCGGAGCATCCGCGTACGCGGCACGGGCGACGACGTCGGTACTCGCGTGGGCTCGCATCCGCCCGACGACCTCCGCACCGACGTCGGGCAGGTCGACCAGATGGACGAGCGCCGCGACCGGCGGCGGCTCGGCCTCGGCGAGTGCGCGCAGCCCTGCCCGCAGCGACGCGCCCATGCCCTCGGCCCAGTCGTCGGCCGTCACCGCCCGTGCCCCGGCCGGCACCAGCGGTCGGGCCTCGTCGCCGCGGGCACCGAGGACGACGATCACCGGATCGCAGCCTCCCTCGAGCAGCACATCGGCGGCGCGGGTCACGAGGGCCGCACCGCGGTGTACCGCGAGGGCCTTGGGCATGCCGAAGCGACTGCCCTGCCCCGCGGCGAGCAACAGCCCGGCGGTCATGCGCGGGGTGGGGCGGCTGCGCCCAGATCGGCCTCGATGGCCGCCGCCGCGTCCCGCAGCGGCGGCAGCAGCTCGGCCCGCATCGCCTCGGGGCTGCGGCGGGAGGCGTGCGTGGACAGGTTCACGGCCGCCGCGACCGACCCGTCGGCACCGCGCACCGGTACGGCGATCGACCGCAGGCCCTCCTCCAACTCCTGGTCGGCGAGCGCGTATCCCGTTTCGCGCACCGCGGCGAGCTCGGCGCGCAACGCGTCGGCCGAACCGGTCGTGCGGTCGGTGAACCGGTCGAACGTCGCCGTGGCCAGGTAGGTCTCCAGTGCATCGCCGGCCAGCCCGGCGAGCAGCACGTGCCCCATCGACGTGGCGTGGGCCGGGAACCGGGTGCCGACGCTGATCGTCACCGCCATGATCCGCGACACGGCCACGCGCGCGACGTACACGATGTCGCCGCCTTCGAGCACCGACAGCGAACTGGACTCGCTCACCTCGGCCGACAGCCGCTCCAGGTGCGGCTGTGCCAGCCCGGGCAGCGACAGGCCCGACAGGAACGAGTAGCCGAGTTCCAGCACCTTGGCGGTGAGCGAGAACTGCCGGCCGTCGCTGCGGACGTAGCCGAGGTCGACGAGTGTCAGCAGGAACCGGCGGGCGGCGGCGCGGGTCAGGCCCGTGGCCTTCCCGACCTCGCTCAGCGTCAGCTGAGGCCGGTCCGGGCCGAACGCGCTGATGACGGCCAGTCCGCGTTCCAGCGACTGCACGTGGTGTGTGCCCTTGCCCCGGTCCGCCGCGTCCGGCGCGTCCGCCGCGACCTCGCCGACCTCGCCGACCTCGGTGTCCTCACCGGCACCCTCGGCGCCTGCTGCTCCATCCATAGGAGACCCAACCTAGCCGGAGCGGCTCACCCCGTCGCCAGATGCGTGGTGATCAGGTCGGTGAACCGTTCCGGCTGCTCGACGTTGCCGAGATGCGCGGCGCCGGGGACGACCTCGAGGCGCGCGTCCGGGATCGCGTCGGCGATGACGCTGCCGTGCCCCTCCGGCGGCGTCGCCGGGTCGTCGGCACCGGCGATCACGAGGGTCGGCACCGGGATCGACGGCAACCCGCCGAGCAGGTCCATCGTGGCGATGGCGTGGCAGCACGCTGCGTACCCGGCTGCGGGCGTGGCGGCGGTCATGTGGTGATACTCGCGCCGCTCGTGCGGGTGGGCCGCCAGCCAGTCGGCGGTGAACCAGCGTTCGATGCTGCCGTCGGCGATCGCCGCCATGCCCTGCTGCCGCGCGGTGGCACCGCGTTCGAACCACGATTCCGGCGTACCCAGCTGCGCCGACGTGCAGCACAGGACGAGGCTGCGCAGCCGCTCCGGCGCGTGGATGCCGAGCCACATCCCCGTCATGCCGCCGAGCGACAGTCCGACGAAGTGAGCACGGTCCACGCCGAGGCCGTCGAGCAGTTCGAGCACGTCGCCGCCGAGGTCGGCCAGGCTCGCTCCCTCGTCCGGGACGGCGGTGCGGCCGTGCCCGCGCTGGTCGTACCGCACGACGCGGTAGCCGGCCCGGACCAGCGGTCCGACCTGCGGCTGCCACATCGCCAGGGTGGACCCGATCGACCCGGACAGGACGACGACATCGCCGTCGGCGGGTCCGTCGACCACACTGTGCACCTGCATGCGTTCTCCCTCGCTGTCTACTCCCGCGTGCTCCCGAGTGGACCGCGCACAGCGGTGTCAGGCCTCGAGCACGACCGCCAGGCCCTGCCCGACGCCGATGCAGATCGCGGCCAGCCCGTACCCGCCGCCGCGGCGCCGCAACTCGTGGGCGAGCGTACCGAGGATCCTGCCCCCGGAGGCGCCGAGCGGGTGGCCGATCGCGATGGCGCCGCCGTTGACGTTGACCACGGCCGGGTCGAGCTCGGGCCAATCGGCCAGGCACGCCAGCGATTGTGCGGCGAACGCCTCGTTGAGTTCGACCGCGGCCAGATCGCCCCAGCCGATGCCGGCGCGCTGCAGCGCGATCTCGGCCGCGCGCACCGGGCCGATCCCGAACACGTCCGGGTCCACGCCCGCGGCGCCGCGGCCGGCGATGCGGGCCAGCGGCGTGGCGCCGATCCGATCGGCTCCCGCCCGGTCGCCCAGCAGCAGCGCGGACGCGCCGTCGTTGAGCGGTGAGGCGTTGCCCGCGGTGATCGTGCCTTCCCCGCGGAACGCCGGTTCGAGCTTCGCCAGTTTGTCCACGGTGGAATCCGGGCGGACGCCCTCGTCCCGGGTCAGCTCGGTGCCGGGCACCGGGACGACGTGCGTGTCGTAGAAGCCCTCGTCCCACGCCCTCGCCGCGTTCACGTGGCTGCGCGCGGCGAAGGCGTCCTGTGCCTCCCGTGAGATCGCGTACTGCTCGGCCACGCCTTCGGTCGACTCGCCGAGCGAGACCGTCCACTGCTGCGGCATCCGCGGGTTCACCATCCGCCAGCCGAGCGTGGTCGAGTGCAGCTGCTGGTTCCCCGCGGGAAACGCCTTCCCCGGCTTCTGCAGGACCCACGGCGCCCGGCTCATCGACTCGACACCGCCCGCCACGATCAGCGACGCATCGCCCACGGCGACGGTCCGGCTCGCTTGCATCGCGGCGTCCAGACCGGAACCGCACAGGCGGTTGACCGTGCTGCCGGGAACCGACGTCGGCCACCCGGCGAGCAGCGTGGCCATGCGCGCGACGTTGCGGTTGTCCTCGCCAACCTGGTTGGCGTCGCCGAGCAGCACCTCGTCCACGGTGGCCGGATCGACGTCGCTGCGATCACGCAACGCCGACAGCACGTGCGCGGCCAGGTCGTCGGGCCGCACGGCCGCGAGCGAGCCGGAGTACTTGCCGAACGGGGTACGGACGGCGTCGAGCACGAAGACGTCGGTCACCGCGAGGCCTCCTTGAGCGTACGCAATGTGGACAGTTCGGCCGCGGTCGGCGCGTCGGTGCGGGCCAGCTCGGGCGAGATCTGCAGGTTCCATCCGGTCGCGGCGCGGACGTCCTCGACCTCCACACCGGGGTGCAGCTGCGTGAGCACGAGCTCGGCGGTCTCCGGGTCGGGGCGCAGCACGCCGAGGTCGGTGATCACCAGCGTCGGGCCTGCGCCCGGCAGGCCGAGCCGCTCCCGGTCGCCCCGACCCGAGCCGTGCCCGACCGACGTCACGAAATCGACCTTGTCGACGAAACTGCGCGCGCTCTGGCGCACCACGACGACGACCTCGCGGCACGATGCGGCGATCTCCGGCGCGCCACCCGCACCCGGCAGCCGCACCTTCGGGTCGGCGTAGTCGTCGCCGATCACCGTCGTGTTGATGTTGCCGAACTTGTCCAGCTGTGCGGCGCCGAGGAAGCCGACGTCGATCCGCCCCGGCTGCAACCAGTAGTTGAAGACCTCGGGAACGCCGATGACCGCATCGGCCGTCTCGGCCAGCACACCGTCGCCGATCGACGACGGCAGAACGTCCGGTTTGGACCCGAGCGTGCCGGACTCGTAGACGAGCACCAGATCCGGTGCGTGGGTCCGCCGTGCGACGTTCGCCGCCGTCGAGGGCAGGCCGATGCCGACGAAGCACCGCGTGCCGTTCTCGAGCGCGCGGGCCGCGGCGATCGACATCATCTCGTCGGACGTGTACTCCGGCTGCGCACCGGAGGCAGTGGTCGTGGCTGCGGCCTCGGTCATCGCACACCCTCCCTGTCACCGGCTTCGGCCGTGGACCGCCCTGCCAGGACCTCGTCGCGGACCCAGGTCCGGAACGTGTCCCGGTCGCGCCCGACGGAGTCCCAGTACTCGTAGTAGGCGTTGTCTCGTTCGTAGTAGCCCTGCGCGTACGACGGGTGCGCGCCGCGGGGCACCTCGGCCACGGCGGTGACGGCCCAGTGCGGCAGGACGACCTGACCGGCGACGGGATCGAGCTCGTCGACGACCTCCTCGACCGTCACCAGACTGCGCCCGGCGGCCAGCACGGCCTCCTTCTGTACCCCGACCAGGCCCCACATCTGCACGTTGCCGGCACGGTCGGCCCGCTGCGCGTGGATGATCGACACGTCCGGGTTGAGCGCGGGCACGGCGGCGAGCTCCTCGCCGGTGAACGGGCACGTGATCCACTTGATCGTGGCCGTGTGCTCGGGCAGGTCCGTGCCGCGATACCCGCGCAGCACGGCGAACGGCAGGCCGGAAGCACCGGCGACGTACCGGTTGGCCATACCCGCGTGGCTGTGCTCCTCGATCTCCAACGGCACCGGCCACGCGTGCTGCACCGCGTCGCGGAACCGGTGCAGCGAACCGACACCCGGGTTACCGCCCCACGAGAAGATCAGCTTCCGCGCGCAGCCGGCACCGATGAGCTGGTCGTACACGATGTCCGGCGTCATGCGGACCAGACTCAGGTCCGTCCGCCCCTGCCGGATGATCTCCTGTCCCGCCGCGTGCGGGATCAGATGCGTGAATCCTTCGAGTGCGACGACGTCTCCGTCGCGCACCAATTCGCCGACGCCGTCGGCCAGCGACACGATGTCCGCCACGTTCTGCCACCTCGTTGACCGGTTGCCGGCGGACCGGCCGCCGACGTTCGTATAGCGCACGTGTGTTCTTGATACGAACATACGTCGAGGCGAATCGCGCCGTCAACAGCCGGCGATCGCGATCACCCCGCGGCAACCCCCGGACAGACAGGCCCGGGACCACGGCACTCCCGAAACGACAGGGCCACCGAAACGACAAAAGAGCCCCCGCGAGCCGCATCGGGCTCGCGGGGGCTCGCGGGGGCTTTGTCCGGTGGACTGTCAGCCGGCGTTGCCGGGCTTGTCCGGCGGTTCCCCTGCTCCGGCATCGCCGGACGCCGATGCCTCACCGGACGCGGAATCGGCGTCGTCACCGCCGTCGGAGCCGCCCCGGTCGTCGGAGCCGTCGGAGCCGCCACGGTCGTCCGCGCTACCGCCGCCGTCCGAACCGCCCTCGTCATCCGAGCTGCCCTCGCCGTCCGAGTTGCGCTCGTCGTCCGGACTGCGCAGCGTCTCCGGGGCCTCGCGCGGCCCCTTGGCCCGGGCCAGCACGAAGTACACGACCGCGCCGAGGAACACGAGCACCGAGACCCACACGTTGACGCGCTGGCCGAGGATCTCGTTGGCCGGGTCGGTGCGCATGAGCTCGATCCAGAACCGGCCCGCGGTGTAGCCCGCCACGTAGAGGGCGAACACGCGGCCGTGGCCGAGCCGCAACCTGCGGTCGAGCCAGATGATCAGCAGCGCGACGCCGAGGTTCCACAACAGCTCGTAGAGGAACGTCGGATGCACGACCTCGACCGGCACATCGGTGATCGCCACCCCGCCGATCGGATCCTCGATGGCCGGGTTGTCCGGCGACACGCGCCGGTAGATCTCCAGTCCCCACGGCAGATCGGTGGGCCCGCCGTAGAGCTCCTGGTTGAAGTAGTTGCCGAGGCGGCCGACCGCCTGGGCGATGACGATGCCGGGTGCGACGGCGTCGGCGACGGCGGGCAGCGGGATTCCCCTGCGGCGGCAGGCGATCCACGCGCCGACGGCACCGAGGGCGATCGCACCCCAGATCCCGAGACCGCCCTCCCAGATGTACAGCGCGCGGATCGGGTCGCGGCCCTCGCCGAAGTACAGCTGGTAGTCGGTGATGACGTGGTAGAGCCGGCCACCGATGAGGCCCATCGGCGCAGCCCACACCGCGATGTCGATGATCGTGCACTGGGTACCGCCCCGCGCCTGCCAACGGCGCTCGCCGAGCCAGATCGCGACGACGATGCCGAGGATGATGCACAGTGCGTAGGCCCGCAGCGAGAACGGGCCGATCTCCCACACGCCACGGTCGGGACTGGGAATCGTGGAGAGGAAGGCAGCGGAGGCGATACTCACAGGCTCACCGTAACGTGGTGTCCCCTACCCGACTCGACCGCGTCAGGCCTGTGGGCGGCGCACGCCCTCGGCCAGCTCCTTCGTCAACGCGGCGACCGCGTCGGTACCGTCGACCGCCTTCGCCACCAGCGCGGACCCGACGATGACCCCGTCGGCGAACGCCGACACCTCGGCGGCCTGATCCCCGGAACGCACGCCGAGCCCGACGCCGACCGGCAGGTCCGTGTGCACACGGGTGCGGTTCACGAGTCCCTGCGCCGCGCCACCGACAGTGTCGCGGGCGCCCGTCACGCCCATCACCGCCGTGGCGTAGACGAACCCACTCGCGGCTGCCGTGGTCAGCGCGATGCGCTCGTCCGAGGACGACGGGGCCACGAGGAAGATCCGGTCCAAGCCGTGGGTGTCCGACGCAGCGAGCCACTCGGACCCCTCGTCGGGCGTCAGGTCCGGAGTGATCAGTCCGAGCCCGCCCGCGGCGGCGAGGTCGCGGGCGAACGCGTCGACACCGTAGTGGAACACCGGGTTCCAGTACGTCATCACGACCGCGCGGCCGCCACGGTTCGCGACCGATTCGACGACCTCGAACAGGTCCTTGAGCCGGAAACCGTTCCGCAGGGCCGTGTCGGCGGCCGCCTGGATCGTCGGCCCGTCCATCACCGGATCCGAGTACGGGAACCCGACCTCGACCAGATCCGCGCCGGCGTCGACGGTCGCGGCGAGCAGCTCCTTGGACTCGGCGACCGTCGGATAGCCCGCGGGCAGATAGCCGATCAGCGCACCGCGGCCTTCGCCGCGGGTCTGCGCGAACAGCTCGTCGATGCGGCTCACACGCCCTCCACGAGGTTGAAGTACCGGGCGGCGGTGTCGACGTCCTTGTCACCCCGGCCGGACAGGCTGACGAGGATCAGACCGTCCGGTCCGAGCTCGCGGCCGAGTCGCAGGGCCCCGGCGAGCGCGTGCGCGGACTCGATCGCGGGAATGATGCCCTCGGTCTTCGACAACAGCTGGAACGCGTCCATCGCCTCGTCGTCGGTGACGGCGCGGTACTCGGCGCGACCCGCATCCTTCAGATACGAGTGCTCGGGGCCGACGCCCGGATAGTCCAGGCCCGCCGAGATCGAATAGGCCTCGATGGTCTGCCCGTCCTCGTCCTGCAGCAGGTAGGACAGGGCACCGTGCAGCGTGCCCGGCGTGCCCTGGGTCAGGGTCGCGCCGTGTTCCCCGGAGTCGAGTCCCTTGCCGCCGGGTTCGAGACCGACCAGCCGAACGTCGGTGTCGTCGAGGAAGCCGTGGAAGATGCCGATCGCGTTCGACCCACCGCCGACGCACGCGGCGACGGCGTCCGGGAGGCGGCCCGTCTGCGCGAGCACCTGCTCGCGGGCCTCCTCGCCGATGATCTGGTGGAAGTTGCGCACCATCACCGGGAACGGGTGCGCACCGGCGGCGGTTCCCAGCAGGTAGTGCGTGGTGTCGACGTTGGTGACCCAGTCGCGCAGCGCCTCGTTGATGGCGTCCTTGAGTGTGCGCGAACCGGTCGCCACGGGAACGACCTCGGCACCGAGCAACCGCATCCGCGCGACGTTGAGCGCCTGCCGCTCGGTGTCGACCTCGCCCATGTACACGACGCACTCGAGGTCGAGCAGGGCGCACGCCGTCGCGGTGGCGACGCCGTGCTGACCGGCGCCGGTCTCGGCGATCACGCGCTTCTTGCCCATGCGCTTGGTCAGCAGCGCCTGGCCCAGCACGTTGTTGATCTTGTGAGAACCGGTGTGGTTGAGGTCCTCGCGCTTGAGGAGGATCCGCGCACCGCCTGCGTGCTCGGCGAACCGCGGCGCCTCGCTGAGCAGCGACGGCCTGCCTGCGTACCCGGAGAGCAACCGCTGGAACTCCGCGGTGAACTCGGGGTCCTGCTGCGCCTTGTCGTACTCGGCGGCCAGTTCGTCGAGCGCGCCCATGAGCGCCTCGGGCAGGAACCGGCCGCCGTAGTCACCGAAGTGACCACGGGCGTCCGGATCGTGCCGCGACGAGTGCGGCGACTGTGACGACTGCGGGGCCGTGTCGGTCATGTCGGTCACCGGCTCGGACGCGGACAGGCGGGGTGCGACCCGGCGGTGACGAGCTGGACCAGCGCGGCCTTCGGGTCGTCGGTGCTGACGAGTCCCTCGCCGACCAGCACGGCGTCGGCCCCGTGACCGGCGTAGGCCATCAGATCACCGGGACCGCGCACACCCGATTCGGCGATCTTGAACGTCTCCATCGGCAGACCGGGTGCGAGCCGGGCGAACACGTCCCGGTCGACCTCGAGGGTGTGCAGGTCGCGGGCGTTGATGCCGATGACGGAGGCACCCGCCTCCAGTGCGCGGTCGCACTCCTCGGCGTTGTGCACCTCGACCAGCGCGGTCATGCCCAGCGATTCGACCCGGTCGAGCAGTGCGGAGAGCGCGTTCTGCTCGAGCGCGGCCACGATGAGCAGCACCATGTCGGCGCCGTGCAGCCGGGCCTCGTGCACCTGGTACGGGCTGACGATGAAGTCCTTGCGCAGGATCGGCACGTCGACCGCGGCGCGCACGGCGTCGAGATCGGCGAGCGACCCGCCGAACCGGCGCTGTTCGGTGAGCACGCTGATCACGCGCGCACCCGCGTCCTCGTAGTGTTTGGCCAGTACGGCCGGATCGTGAATGGCGGCCAGCTCGCCCTTCGACGGGCTCTTCCGCTTGACCTCGGCGATCACGCCGATGCCCGACTCCTGCAGCGAGCCCATGACGTCCCGTGGTGCGGGCGCCTCCGCGGCACGCTTCTTCAGCTCGTCGAACGGCAGCGCCGACTCACGCTCGGCCAGGTCGGCCCGCGCGCCCGCGACGATGTCCTCGAGAACGCTCACCGGCTGACCTCACCGAGCGCCGGGACCGTTGATTCACTCGCAAGGTGGCTCACAAAAACCTTCCCCTTCCCGCTCAACCGATGCTAACCCGCGGGCTCGTCCAGACCGGGCGCGGGTCGGCGACAGCCGTGCCCACCACGGGTTTCACTCCGGGCGGTCGCCGCGCGGCCGGTCGAGGCCGCCCGCATCGGCTGCAGTGGCGTCGTTCGCACCGTCCCCGGCCCCGTCGGCGACGGCGGAATCCGTGGTGTCGGCGGTCCCCGTCGGGTCGTCACCCTCCGACAGCGCGTCCCACAGCTCCGTGTCGGGATCGCGCGCCGCCCGGCGATCGCCGGGTGCGGTGTACTTGGCTCCCATCCGTGCCATGCGGTGCCCGCGCAGGACCAGCACGGCACCGGCCAGCGCGATGCAGACGCCCCCCGTGACGGCGGCCGCGGGACCCCAGAACGTCCACACCGGCTCGGCCGTGCTGCCCTCGTAGCCGGGCGCCCACCCGGACCAGGCGATCTCCCGGGTATCGCCCGCAACGACCAGGTACACCGTCCCCCCGCCCGCGACGATCAGCAGCAGGCCGAGCACCCGGCGCGCCGCGCCGCGGAACGCCAGGACCGCCGCGACGGCGGCCAGCGCCAGCAGCGCGATCGGCACCGGCCACGGGGCGAGCTCACCTCCGGTGAAGTCGTCGACCAGCCGGCCGTCGACCGTGCGCCCGTCCGGTACGTCGATCCACACCAGACCCGACGCGCCCCAGAGCGCTCCCGCACCGAGCAGCAGGGTGACCACGACGGCCCACAGGGCGCGTTTGTCCGGCCCTGCCGGCGTGGCGGGCACGGCACCGGCGCCTGCGGACGCCGCGGCACCGGCACCCTCGCCGCCGGTGCCCTCGCCGGTGCCGGTGCCGGTGCCGTCGGTGCCGTCGTCGTGGCGGCCGGCGTGGTCGTCAGGCACCGTCATCGCCCGTCGTGCCCGCGGGCCGGAGCGTGCCGGCCGCCGCAACGGCCGACAGCACTGTGCGGGCCTTGTTCAGCGCCTCGTTGTCCTCGTAGTCGGGCTCGGAATCGGCGACGATCCCACCGCCCGCCTGAACGTAGGCGACCCCGTCGCGCACCAGGGCCGTGCGGATCGCGATCGCGGTGTCGGCGTCGCCCGCGAAGTCGAGGTAACCCACGACGCCGCCGTACAGTCCGCGCCGGGTCGGTTCGAGCTGTTCGATGAGCTCCATCGCCCGCACCTTGGGTGCCCCGGACAGCGTGCCCGCGGGGAAACACGCGGTCACCGCGTCGATCGCCGCCGCGTCGTCGGCGAGCTCGCCGGTCACGGTGGACACGATGTGCATGACGTGGCTGTAGCGCTCGATCGTGAAGAAGTCCACCACCTGCACCGAGCCCGGCCTGCACACTTTGCCGAGGTCGTTGCGGCCGAGGTCGACCAGCATCAGGTGCTCGGCGCGTTCCTTCTCGTCGGCGAGCAGCCCCTTGGCCAGCTGGGCATCCTCCTCGGCGTCGGTGCCGCGCCAGCGGGTTCCCGCGATCGGGTGCGTCGTCGCCTTGCCGTCCCGCACCGTCACCAGCGACTCGGGGCTCGAGCCGACGATGTCGAACCCGTCGAGGCGCAGCAGGTACATGTACGGGCTCGGGTTGGATGTCCGCAGCACGCGGTAGATGTCGAGCGCGTCGGCACCGGTGCGCAGTTCGAACCGCTGCGAGGGCACGATCTGGAACGCCTCGCCCGCGTGGATGGCCTCCTTCGCCGCCTCGACGGCCGCGTGGAAATCGTCCTTCGTGCGCGCACGGTCGAACTCGGGGGCGGGCCGGTCGAACACCGCGTTCGTGGCGGGGGCGGGCGTGGCGAGCTGCGCCGTCATGGCGTCGAGCCTGCGCACCGCGTCCTCGTAGGCGGCATCCACCCGCTCGGGGCTGTCGTCCCAGTTCACCGCGTTGGCGATGAGCGTGACCGTGCCCTCGTGGTGGTCGAACGCCGCGAGGTCGGTCGCCAGCAGCATCGTCAGCTCGGGGATGTCGAGATCCTTCTCGGCGATCTCCGGCAGCCGTTCGATCCAGCGCACCGCGTCGTAGCCGATGTAGCCGACCATGCCGCCCGTCAGCGGCGGCATGCCGGGCAGCGGCTCGGTGTGCAGCGTCTCGAGCGTCTCGCGCAACACGGCCAGCGGATCGCCGCCGGAGGGCAGACCCGCGACGGGTGTCCCCGTCCACACCGCCTCGCCGTCGCGCACGGTCAGCGCCGACGGGCTGTGCACCCCGATGAACGACCATCGCGACCACGACTCGCCGTTCTCCGCCGATTCGAGCAGGAACGTGCCGGGGCGGTCCTCGGCGAGCTTGCGGTACAGGGCGACGGGCGTGTCGGCGTCCGCGAGCACGCGGCGGACGACCGGGATCACGCGCCGGTCCTCGGCGAGTTCGCGGAACTGCGCGGCCGACGGCGTGACGGTGCCCAGGCCGGCACGGGCGGCCTCGACGGAATGGGCAGTGACCATGGGTTCATTGTGCCGTCGGCGCCCGTGGGCCCGGCGGTGGGATCGGTGCTCGCGCATCGGCGATGATGGCGGGGTGACCAGCACACCGCACCGCCCGGCAGCCGACGGCTCCCGGCGCCGGGGCCGCAGGCCCGCCGGACAGGACACGCGCGCCGCCCTGGTGGCTGCGGCGCGCGCCGAGTTCGCCGACAGTGGGTTCGGCGGGGCGACCGTCCGTGCGATCGCCACGCGCGCCGGCGTCGACGCCGCGATGGTCAACCACTGGTTCGGCGGCAAGGATCAGTTGTTCGCCGAAGCGGTGCTGCAGTTGCCGTTCGACTTCGCCGACGTGGTCGCCACCGTCACCGCCTACGGCCGGGACCGCCTCGGCGAAGGCATCGTCCGCACGTTCGTCGGGCTCTGGGACGGCGCGGGCGGCGATCGCTTCACCGCCCTGGTCCGCAGCGTCGCCAGCAACCCCGAGGCCATGCACACACTGCGTGCGGTCCTGGTCGCCAGGGTGCTCGGACCGGTCGCGGCGGCCGCGGACACCGATCAGCCGGAACTGCGCGCCTCGCTGTGCGCGAGCCAGGTGATCGGGCTCGGTATGGCGCGCTACGTGGCCGAGTTCGAACCGCTCTGCTCGGCCGATCCCGACACGATCGTCGCGGCCGTCGCCCCGACCCTCCAGCGCTACCTCACCGGCGACCTCGGCCACTCGTGACGCGGGGCGGGACGGGACGCAGGCGCCGCCGCCGAGCCGCCGCCGAGCTGCCGCCGCCGCTGCCGCCGAGCTGCCGGTGCCGGCGCTGCCGCCGAGCTGCCGGTGCCGGCGCTGCCGCCGAGGGAGAGCCCCGTGCCGCGGCGATCAGGCGCCGGGCGCGTCGCCGCCCGGGTCGTCCGCCAGCAGGAGGTCGGCGTCGAAGCACGTCCGCGTGCCGGTGTGGCACGCCGGGCCGGTCTGGTCCACCCGCACGAGCAGCGTGTCCGCGTCGCAGTCCAGCCGGACCTCGCGCACGTGCTGGACGTTGCCCGAGGTCTCCCCTTTCACCCACAGCTGCTGCCTGCTCCGTGAGTAGTAGGTCGCGCGACGGGTCGCGAGTGTGTGGGCGAGGGCCTCGTCGTCCATCCACGCCACCATGAGCACGTCGGAGGTCGCGTGGTCGACGACGACGGCGCAGACGAGCCCGTCGTCACCCCGCTTGAGTCTGCCGGCGACGGCCGGATCGAGGTTCGTCTCCCCTGCTCGCTCGCCGCTGCTCATCGGATCTCCACGTTTCCTGCCTTGAGGGCGGTCTTGACGTCGGCGATCGTGAACTCGCCGAAGTGGAACACGCTCGCCGCCAGCACCGCGTCCGCGCCCGCGTCGACGGCGGGCAGGAAGTGCTCGACCGCACCGGCCCCGCCGCTGGCGATCACCGGCACGCGCACCGCCTCGCGCACGAGCTGCAGCAGTGCGAGGTCGAACCCGGTCTTCGTGCCGTCGGCGTCCATCGAGTTCAGCAGGATCTCGCCGACACCGAGCTGTTCGCCCCGCGCCGCCCACTCGACCGCGTCGATTCCGGTGCCCCGCCTGCCGCCGTGCGTGGTCACCTCGAAGCCCGACGGCGTCGGCTCCGCACCCTCGGGTACCCGGCGCGCGTCGACCGACAGCACGACACACTGCGCGCCGAACCGCTCCGAGGCTTCCCGCAGCAGCTCCGGGCGGGCGATCGCCGCGGTGTTGATGCCGACCTTGTCGGCACCGGCCCGCAGCAGCCGGTCGACGTCGTCGGTGCTGCGGACCCCACCTCCGACGGTCAGCGGGATGAACACCTGCTCGGCGGTGCGCCGCACCACGTCGTAGGTGGTCTCGCGGTCGCCCGAGGAGGCGGTCACGTCGAGGAAGGTCAGCTCGTCGGCACCCGCGGCGTCGTAGGCGCGCGCCAGTTCCACCGGGTCACCCGCGTCGCGCAGATCGACGAAGTTGACGCCTTTGACGACACGTCCCGCATCGACGTCGAGACACGGGATCACCCTCACCGCAACGGACATGTCCCCAGACTAGGCGGGGAAACCGGGGTGCGAGCAGGCGGGATTCCCGTGCTCGGCAGGAATCGGGCACGCGGCGGGTGTCGCGTGATCATGACCGGCGCTCCTGCGTACGATCCGGTGACTGTGACAGACGGACCGATGGTCGCGACCCGTCCCGCGGAGCGGACCGCGGGCCCGCAGGACACGCCGGCGTCCCCGGCCGAGGAGAGGCGTCCGGGCCGATGGCGCTCCCGGCTGCCGGCCGCCGCCTCCGTGACGGCCGGCACCGTGATGCTCGGCGCGCACGGTGCCTACTACGGCAACTGGATCGTCGACGACGCCGCGATCACGTTCTCGTACGCGCGCAGTTTCGCCGAGGGGCTCGGACCCGTCGTCCAGCCCGGTACCGCACCGGTGGAAGGGTTCTCCAACGTCACGTGGACGCTGCTGCTGGCGCTGGCCCGGCTCGCCGGCCTGTTCGACCACGGCACGATCCTCGGGGTTCCGGACTACGTGCTGCTGCCCAAGGTCCTCGCGCTGGTGCTGTGCGCGGGCACGCTGACGGCCTGCCACGCCGCGCTGGCACGGGTGCTGGTGCGGCCGTGGCTCGGGACGCTGGCCGTGGGCGGTCTGCTCGCGGTGACACCGTCGTTCGTCATCTGGGTGGTGTCGGGACTCGAGAACGCCCTGTACGGCCTGCTGGTCACGACGCTGGCGGTGCTGGTGTTCCGGGCGGTGCTCGGCGATGCCGTCCTGCGGTGGCGGCTCGCGGTCGGTGCGGGCCTGCTCGCGGCACTGGCGGCCCTCACCCGGCCGGAAGGGCTGATCTACGGCGGCGTCTATCCGATCGTCGTGCTGGGGATGGTGCTGCGGTCGCCGAGGAGGCACGTGTCGGCGGGCCTGCGGCATGTCGCGGCGTCGTCGGCGGCGTTCGTCGCCGCCGCCGGTGCGTACTTCCTGTGGCGCCGGTTCACGTTCGGCGAGTGGTTGTCGGCGCCGTCGATCGCGAAGTCCCAGGGCCTGCCGTATCCGACGGATCTGTCGAAGGCCGGGCAGCTCGTCGCGTACGCGGGCGCACCGGCCGTCCTGCTCGCCTGTGTGCTGGTCGGGATGCTGCTCGCCCAGCCGCCGTGGTGGCGGCGCGGGCTGCTCGCACTCCTGGTACCGCTGGGACTGGCACTCGTCGCGTTCACAGTGCTCGAGGACGACTGGATGGGTCACCTGCGGTTCGCCACCCCGATCTGGATTCTCGGCGCGCTCACGGCGGTCCTGGCCGCGGCGGAAGCATTGCGGCGCACGCGGGGACGGGCACGCGCGATCGCGGTGACCGGGCTGGTCGTGGGACTGTTCGCGAGCGGCTCGTCGTTCGCGGTGGCCGCCTACGACTTCCGCCGCGCGCCGACGTTGTCGGCCTGTCACATCGCCGACCGCTACGGCCGCGTGTTCAACGGCTACGCCGACGTGCTGGGACTGGACCACGGCTCGCTGCTACTGCCCGACCTCGGCGGCACGTCGATGACCAGCAGACTCCGGCTGATCGACATGGCCGGGCTGACCGACATCCGGATGGCGCACCTGATCCGCAACGAGGACCACGCGGGCACGAGACGCTACGTCTTCGACGACCTCCGGCCCACGTTCGTCCACACGCGGCTGCCGTGGACGCGCGACGAGAACCTCACGGACGACCCGCGGTTCACCCGCGACTACGTGCGCATCTTCGCCGAACCCGGGCACCCGTGGCCCGACGGCGACTGGGTCCGCAGGACTGCGGTTCCGGACGAGGAGACGCTGCAGCGGCTGCGGGCCTACGCGCAGGCGACGGCGGGACCGGCCGGTGACTATGCGCACGCCCCCACCCGTGCCTGCGGCGACACGCTGAGCGTCGGCTCCACCCCGCAACCGGAGCCCGCAGCCACTTCCGGCCGATAGACTCCCCGGCGTGAGCGAGTTGGAGCGCCTCGGCGCCGAGAAGTACGTCCTGCTGACGACGTTCCGGCGGTCGGGCACGGCAGTGCCCACCCCGGTGTGGATCGCACGCGACGGCGACGAGCTCGTGCTCTACAGCGGCCGCGATGCGGGCAAGGTCAAGCGCATCCGCGCGGGCGCCGGCGTCGAGGTGACCGCGTGCGACGTCCGCGGCACGACGACCCACGGGGACACGGTGCGCGGCACGGCGCGGGTGCTCGACGAGGCGGGCAGTGCCCGCGCCCGCGATCTCATCGCCCGCAAATACGGGGTGTTCGGCAAGCTCGCCATGCTGGGCAGCAGACTCCGCGGCGGCACGTCCCGCACGGTCGGCATCGCCGTCACCCTGACCGGCTGACCCTCCAGGGAACGGGCACGTCGCGGCTGTTCAGACGGCGGCGACGGCCTCGAGCGCCTCGGGCAGCGTGAACGCCTGGGCGTAGAGCGCCTTGCCGACGATCGCGCCTTCGACCCCGTCGCGTTCGAGCGCCGCCAGTGACCGCAGGTCGTCCACACTGGACACGCCACCGGAGGCGATGATCGCGGCGTCGGTGCGGGCGGCGACCTCACGCAGCAGGCCGACGTTCGGCCCCTTCAGCGTGCCGTCCTTGCTGACGTCGGTGACGACGTAGCGCTGGGCACCGTCGTTGTCGAGGCGTTCCATGACCTTCCAGAGGTCACCGCCGTCCTGGGTCCAGCCGCGCGCGGCGAGCCGGTAGCCGTCCTCGCCGATCCGCACGTCCAGGCCGATCGCCACGCGGTCGCCGTATTCGGACACGACCTTGGCGCACCAGTCGGGCGATTCGAGTGCCGCCGTGCCGAGGTTGACCCGCCGGGCTCCGGTGTCGAGTGCGGCCTTCAGCGACTCGTCGTCACGGATGCCGCCGGACAACTCCACCTGCACGTCGAGCTTCGCCACGACGTCGGCCAGCAGTTCCCGGTTCGACCCCTTGCCGAACGCGGCGTCGAGGTCGACCAGATGCACCCACTCCGCACCGTCGCGCTGCCAGGTCAGCGCGGCCTCGAGCGGGGATCCGTAGGACGTCTCGGTGCCGGCCTCGCCCTGGACCAGGCGCACGGCCTGGCCGTCGGCCACATCAACGGCGGGAAGGAGTGTCAGCGTCACGCCGCCAACTCTAAGACCCCGATGCGCCGATCGGCCTACAGGGGCATGCGCCCGCAGGCCACCGCCACGCCCCGGGACCGGAGGTCACCGGCGTGGGGCGGTCACAGCGTGCCGAGCCAGTTGCGCAGCAGCTGCGCACCCGCGTCCCCGGACTTCTCCGGGTGGAACTGGGTGGCGCTCAGCGCGCCGTTCTCGACGGCGGCGACGAAGTCCTCACCGTGGCGGGCCCAGGTCACCAGTGGCTGCGCGCTGCCGAGCTCCGACCGCAGGGTCCATTCCCGCACCGCGTAGGAATGCACGAAGTAGAACCGCTCGTCGGGGTCGATGCCGTCGAACAGCCGCGATCCCCCGGGCGCACGGACCGTGTTCCAGCCCATGTGCGGGAGGATGTCGGCGTGGAGCCGCTCGACCGTCCCCGGCCACTCCCCCGTGCCCTCGGTTTCCACGCCGTGCTCGACACCACGGTCGAAGAGGATCTGCATCCCGACGCAGATGCCCAGCACGGGCCTGCCTCCGGCGAGCCGCTTGCCGACGATGCGATCACCCTGGACCGACCGCAACCCCTCCGCACACGCGGAGAACGCGCCGACCCCGGGCACGACCAGACCGTCCGCCTCCACGGCGGCATGGGGATCCGCCGTCACCGCGACGTCGGCACCTGCACGCTCGACGGCGCGTTCGGCACTGCGGAGATTGCCTGATCCGTAGTCGAGAATCACAACTGAGGGCACGGTTCCAGGTTAGCCCGTCCGCCGGGATGCCACCCGCACCGGCAGCAGCGCCAGCGACCACACCGCGAGCAGGCCGAAGGCCACTGCGTACGACGTGCCGGACACGACCGCGCCGACGGCCACCGCACCCAGGCCCTGTCCCGCGTCGAACGCCACGTTCCAGGAGATGCTCGCCCGGCCGGCCGAGGTGCGCTGGAACATCGACACGAGCGAGTCGTTCTGCACGGCACCGAACCCGATGCCGAACACGATCATCGCCGTCACGGTGAGCCACGCCGGGCCGCCTTCGCTGAACACCGCGTACCCGGCGAGCCCGAGGCCCGACAGGGCTCGCCCCGGTGCCAGCAGCCGCCCGGTCCAGCGCGTGCCGAGCCTGCCGGCCGCCCAGCGGGACAACGTCGTGGCCAGCGGCAGCAGCAGGAGCGCGATCGACGACTCCGGGGCGAGCAGCAGGATCGGGGTGAACGTCGCCAGCGCGCCGAGGCCCGTCGAGGCGGCGAGCATCGGCAGCCACGGCCGCCACGTCTGCCGCACGGTCGGGAGGAATCCCCCGCCACGTTCCGGTTCGGCGGTGGACCGGGCAGGCGGCAGGAACGCGGCGGGCAGCAACGCGAGCGCGGGCAGAGCGGCCGCGAGCACGAACACCGCGGCGAAGCCCCAGTGCTCGGCCAGCCACGGACCCGCAGGCAATCCGACGAGCTGCGGCACGCCCGTGGCGAGGCCGTAGATGCCCGAACCGCGCGGGACGGCGGCCTGCGGCAGCAGTTCGGCGATGAGCGCGCTGCCGCACACGGTGAGCAGGCCGAAACCGATACCGCGCAGCAGCGAGATCGTCAGGATGCCCTCGGGGGAACTCCACTCGATCAGCAGCGGCGTGGGCACGCCGAGGAACGCGATACCCGCGAGGATCCCCGTGCGGTAGCCGTAGCGCCGCACGAACGCACCGGTCCCGAGCTGCGTGAGAACCGTGCTGGCCATGAACACACCGGTGGCGGCCCCGGCGGCGAACGTGCCCGCCCCCTGCCGGACCGCCCACAGCGGCACCACCGGCAGCAGCAGCGAGAAACCGCACAACGCGAGGGCGGTCGCGGCGAGCGACAACCGGAACGGCCCGTACCGCCACGGCGACTCGTCACGGGGCGGGGCACCGGATGTGTGGTCAGCCATACCGACAGTTCTAGTACGTTCGTACAGCTCTCACCGGGTCGGGTGGCGGGAACGTGAACGCCGCCTCAGCGCCGGGCCGCCCACGCCGTCAGCTCGTCGGCCGTCCAGGTGTTGACGACCCGATCCCCGGTCACGCCGCATTCGGTCGCGCGCACGCAGCCGAACGGCAGCCAGGACAGCTGCCCGGGCGCGTGGGCGTCGGTGTCGACGGCGAACCGGCAGCCCGACTCCTGCGCGAGCCGCACCAGCCGTCTCGGCGGGTCGAGCCGTTCCGGCCGGGAGTTGATCTCCACGGCGACGTCGAACTCCCGGCACGCCGCGAACACGGCCCCTGCGTCGAACTGCGATTCGGGCCTGCCGCGACCGGTGACGAGCCGGCCGGTGCAGTGACCGAGGACGTTCACCCGCGGATGCGACACGGCCGTCAGCATGCGCCGCGTCATCTCCACCGCGGGCATGCGCAGTGTCGAGTGCACACTCGCGACGACCACGTCGAGCCGTTCCAACAGATCCGGTTCCTGGTCGAGCGAGCCGTCGTCGAGGATGTCGACCTCGATGCCGCTGAGGATGCGCGGCGGGGCGAGGCGCTCGTTGCACTCGGCCACGACGTCGAGCTGGTGGCGGAGCCGCTCGGCCGACAGGCCGCGCGCGACCGTCAGCCGCGGCGAGTGATCGGTGAGCACGAGGTACTCGTGGCCGAGCGCGCGTGCCGCCCCGGCCATCTCCTCGATCGAACTGCCGCCGTCGGACCAGTCCGAATGGGTGTGGCAGTCCCCGCGCAGGGCGGCGCGCAGCGGCCCGCCATCGGGGATGCCGGGCGCGCCGCGCGACTCCAGATCCGTCAGATACGCGGGCTCCCTGCCCTGCACCGCCTCGGTGATGACCCCGGCGGTCGTCTTCCCGATCCCGGTGAGCTCCGTCAGCGTGCCCCTGGTGACACGGCGGGCGAGCTCGCCGTCGGGCAGGTCCGCGACCACGGCGGCGGCGTTGCGGAAGGCCCGCACGCGATAGGTCGGCTCACCGGTGCGTTCCAGGTGCAGGGCGATCTGGCGCAACACGTTCACGGGATCCATTGCTCACCTCACCGGTCGGGCGGCACCGGTCGGACGGCCCACCCGACCAGGGTCCTCGACGGCCGGGCCGGTCGCGGCCGCACTACTACGATCCGGTGACGTCGTGCGACGTCATCGCCGGGGGACGACGGCGGTTCGCACGCGACGTCGCGGCCACCGGATCCGGCCGGAGTACACACGCGGCGTGACGACGCCGTCCGCCATCCGGCCCAGTGCACCCTACGATCGTCGTCACCCGTTCCGGCCTGCGAGAACGGCAGGACGGAACCCGATGGGGGTCGCGTACGACCCGTCCGCGCACAGGCCGTATCTTGACCCGGTAGTCGGGGTCCGTTATTGCACGCACAGCGCGTGGAGGGGTTGTTTTGCCGCAGGAACCTCGGTGGCCAGAGCCTTCGGAATCGCAGCCGAACGAGTGGCCCGAGTCCCACACCGAGCAGACCGACATTCTCCCTGCCGTCCCGCCGGCGAACACGGAGAGCACCGAGTCTGCCACGGAAAGTACGCAGTTCATCTCGGAGTACGGCGCCGCAGAGACCACGCAGCACATCGCGTGGCCCGAGGCCGACGCGGAGACCACGCAGCAGGTGCCCGGCCCCGCCGCCGGCTCGGGCGACGACACGGTCGTCGCCGCGGCGGCGAACGCACCCACCGCACCCGCAACGCCCGCGCCGGACACCGCGGGGGAAACCACGCAGTACATCCCCGCCGTCCCGGCCGACGACCCCACCGGCCCCAGCCCCGACGACACCGGTGGCGCGGCCCCCGGTGGTACTCGCGGGGCCGCACTGGGCCGAGCCCGCACGCCACTGCTGGTCGCCGCGGCCGTTCTCGGAGTGCTCGCACTCGTCTACGTGGCCGACGTGTTCGCCACCTCGGGTGACGTGCCCCGCGGCACCGTCGTCGCGAGCGTCGACGTGGGCGGGATGAACCGCTCGGACGCCGAGGACAAACTCCGCTCCGAGCTGGAGCCGCGCATGACGCAGCCGGTGCAGTACCGCGCGGGCGACGTCGACAACGAGTTCGACCCGCAGCAGGCCGGTCTCCGGCTGAACTGGAAGGAAACCCTCGACCGCGCGGGCGATCAGCCGCTCAACCCGTTCTCCCGGATCGCGTCGCTGTTCACCGAGCGCGAGGTCGACGTCGCCACCGAGACCGAGCGCAATCAGCTCGAGAACGCGCTCGTGACGGTGCAGGAAACCGTCGACCGCGACCCGGTCGAGGGTTCGATCGCCTTCGAGGGCGCGACCCCGAAGGCGGTCGAACCGAAGGACGGCCAGAAACTCGACGTCACGGCGGCCGAGAACGTCATCGTGCAGGACTGGGCCGACGGCGAGCGGATCGAACTCCCGGTCAGCAGCACCCCCGTGTCGGTCAGTTCCGAGGACGTGCAGGCCATGTTGCGCGACGTCGCCGAACCCGCGGTATCGGCCCCGGTCCTGGTGCGCGGGGACGACGCCGACGGCACGCTCGAACCGGAGGAGATCGCGGCGGCACTGAGTTTCGAACCCGACAACGGCGAGCTCACCCCGAAGATCGACCGGAAGAAGATGGCCGCAGGCGTCAAGGAGGAGCTCTCGAGCACGGTGCAGGAAGGACGCGACGCCGAGATCGTGTTCAAGGACGGTTCGCCGACCGTCAAACCGTCCAAGGAGGGCAAGCGCATCAAGTGGAAGGACACGTTCGAGCCGCTGATGGACGTGCTGCGCAGCCAGGACGAGCGGGAGATCACGGCCGAGTACGAGAAACAACAGGCCGAGATCACGACGAAGCAAGCCAAGCAGCTGGGTATCAAGGAGGTCATCGGTGAGTTCACGACCGGCGGCTTCGCCGCCGACTCCGGCGTGAACATCCGCCGCGTGGCCGAAGAGGTCGACGGCGCCATCGTCAAGCCGGGCGAGACCTTCAGCCTCAACCAGCACACCGGCCCGCGCACCCAGGCGCAGGGCTACGTCGAGGCGGGCATCATCAAGAACGGCGCGCCGGGCACGGCCGTCGGCGGTGGCATCTCGCAGTTCGCGACCACGCTGTACAACGCGTCCTACTTCGCGGGCATGACCGACGCGGGACACCAGGAGCACAGCTACTACATCAGCCGCTATCCCGAAGGCCGGGAGGCGACAGTGTTCCAGAAGCCGAACGGGGCGAGCCTCATCGACCTGGCGTTCACCAACAACCTGCCGAACGGTGTCGCGATCCAGACCCAGTGGACGAAGAACGACATCACGATCAAGCTGTGGGGCACGAAGAAGTACGACGTCAAGTCCCGCACGGGCGATCGCAGCAACGTCGTCGATCCGGAGACCAAGGACGGGCCCGACGGCGACGAATGCTCGCCGAGCAGCGGCGCACCCGGATTCACCGTGACGAACACGCGCGTGCTGCGTGATCTCGACTCCGGTTCGGTCGAGCGGGAGGATCGGACAGTGAAGTACAACCCGCAGCCCAAGATCGTCTGCAAGAACAACCGGCCGGAGTGACGAGTGCGGCGGGGTTCCGGCCCGGGCCCCGCCGCACTCCTCGGTCACGCCCCGGTGTCAGCGCACGGTGAGGATCGAGCGCAGGTGCGACACCTCCGACATCCGGCGCTCGGCCAACCGGTCGGCTGCGGTCACGGCCGGCACGCCTTCGTCGTCGGCGAGGGCGAACACGGCCTTGGCGGTCTCGTACAGCGACGTCGCCTTGAGCCGGGCCCGGTCGGGGTCGTAGCCGCGCAGCTCGTCACTGACCTGGATCGTGCCGCCCGCGTTGACGAGATAGTCGGGAGCGAACAGGATGCCCCGATCCTGCAGCAGCTTCTCGACACCCGGATGCGCGAGCTGGTTGTTGGCGGCGCCGCACACGATCGCGGCACGCAGCGCAGGCACCGTGTCGTCGTCGAGGACCCCGCCGAGCGCGCACGGGGCGAAGATGTCCACATCGGACGCGATCAGCGCGGCGGTGTCGTCGACGACCTCCACCGACGGATGCACCGCGCGGACCTGGTCCACGGCCCGCTCGTCGACGTCGGTGACGACGATCTCGGCGCCCGACTGCGCGAGGTGACCGACGAGGAGTTTGCCGACCTTGCCGACACCTTCCACGCCGACACGCGTGCCCTTGAGCTCCGGACTTCCCCAGCAGTGCTCCGCCGAGGCGCGCATTCCCTGGTAGACGCCGAACGCGGTGAGCTCCGAGGAGTCACCCGCGCCGCCTTCCTCGCGTGAGCGTCCGGTGACGAAACCCGTCTCACGCGCGATGACGTCCATGTCGCGCACGTAGGTGCCGACGTCGCACGCGGTGATGTACCGGCCACCGAGCGACTGGATGAACCGGCCGTAGGCGCGCAGCAGGGCCTCCGATTTGAGCGCGTCGGGGTCCCCCATGATGACCGCCTTGCCGCCGCCGAGGTCGAGGCCTGCGAGCGCGTTCTTGTAGGCCATCCCCTTCGACAGTGCCAGCGCGTCGTCGAGCGCGGCGTCCTCGTCCGGGTACGGGTAGAAGCGGGTGCCGCCGAGGGCCGGGCCGAGCGCGGTCGAGTACACCGCGATGATGGCCTTCAGTCCGGTGGCACGGTCATGACAGTGGACGACCTGTTCGTGGCCGCTCTCGCGGCCGAATACACCGTCGGTCACGGGTGGTGACTCCTTTGTCGGTTCCGGTCGGCGCCGGTCGGCACCGGCCGGGATCGGTTGTGTTCCACGGCGCAGGCGTGCGGGGTTACCGCAGCGCACACCGCGTCAGCTCACGATAGACCCGGCCGTGTCGCAGGGGAAAGCGACGGACGTTGGACTGGCGGCGCCGCCGGAACGGGCGCTGCGTCCCGGGCCGGCGATGTCGCCGGAGCGGCAGCAGCCACCGGCCCGGCCCGGCCCGCGACGGTGACCGTGCCCAGCTCGGACGCGACGGCGGCTTCGGCCAGCGCCGCGAGTTCCCGCCGCCCGGCCGCGCGGCCGGGTGCGATCTCCGGGCACACCGTCAGCTCGAGGGTCAGGTCCGGGATCGCCACGGCCCGCCGGAGCGAGGCGATGAGGGATTCGGGGCCGATGAACGCGGGCCGGGTCGTCTCGCGCCCGCCTGCCAGGTACCGCACGGCCACCGGCTGCACGGGCACCCCCGCATCGATCGCCGCCTGGAACATCGCGGGACGGAACCGCCCGGAGGCCGACCCGCACCACGTCGTCCCCTCGGGATTCACGGTGACCAGCGCGCCCGACCGCAGTGTCGTGGTCAGCGCATCGACAGCGGCGGGCAGCGCGGACAGTCGATCGCGGTCGAGGAAGACCGTGCCCATCCGCGCGACCAGCGTTCCCAGTACCGGCCACGAGGCGATCTCCCGCTTCGCGAGCGCCCGCATGGGGCGCATCGCGTTCAGGCCCAGGATGTCGGCGAACGAGATGTGATTGCTGACGACGAGCGCACCGCGCCCGCGGCCGGCGAGCTCGCCGCGGACCACGAGCCGTATCCCCAGCGCCGCCAGCACACCGCCGAGCACCCGGCGTACGACCCGGTCACGGCCGGGCAGCACCGCCAGCACCGGCCCGAGCACCAGCGCGACGGCGACGACGAGAGCGGCACCGGCCAGCCGCAGCCCACGCCGCACCGGCCCGACCCGGGCACCCTCCCGGGTGAGACAGCCGTCACCGCACGGCGAGACGGGCATCCACGGGTGACTCATACCCCGGTCCCCAGGAAGTGCTTCAGGTAGCGCTCGTCGACCCGCTGCAGATCGAGCAGCACGAAGAAATCGGCGACGTCGAAGTCCGGATCGTGCGCGGGCGGCCCGCACACCCGGGCGCCGAGGCGCACGTACCCGCGCAGCAGCGGCGGCAGCACCGGGCGCGCGGGACGTGCGATCTCGTCGCACTCCCACGGCCGCCGCGGAGTCACGCGATGCGCCTCGTCGGCGGCATACTTGGTGCGTACGAGGTCCCAGACACCGGCGGCCTGAACCCCGCCGTCGGCGAGCGGCACCGAGGCGCAGCCGGCGAGGTAGCGGTGCCCGGACAACAGCATGTACCGCGCGATGCCGGCCCACACCAGGCTGACGACCGCTCCCGTGCGATGGGCGGCGTCCACACAGGACCGTCCGGTTTCGACGAGCGACCCGCGCAGCGGGCCGAGCGCCGTCAGGTCGAATTCCGTGTCGGCGTAGAGGTTCCCGGCTTCGCGGGCACGGTCCGGCGGCAGCATGCGGTAGGTACCGACGATCGCGCCGGACTCGTCGTCGGTGACCACGAGGTGGTCGCAGAAGGCGTCGAACGGGTCCACGTCCAGGCCGTCCGGCCCGGGTGCGAGCCGTGCGCCCATCTCCTCGGCGAAGGCCCGGTGCCGCAGCCGCTGGGCGGCAAGCACCTCGTCCTCTCCCGAGGCGACGCGCAGCGAGTACCGCGCGCCGCCTGCCGTCCGGTCCGTACTGAGCAGGGGCTGTGACCGCGTCATGACTGGGATGCTCGCGCCGGCAGGAAAACCCCGGCGGGCACCGGCCGTGGCCGATGGCTGCACACCCGGTGAACGCTCCGTTCACACCGGCCTCACACGCGAACGGCCGCCTCCCCGCGACATGCGGGGAGGCGGCCGTGTGCTGCGAGCGCGGGGTCTCAGCCCTTGCGCTTGGCGACCTCGTCGGTCAACTGCGGGGCGACGTCGAACAGGTCGCCCACGACGCCGAAGTCGGCGATCTCGAAGATCGGCGCCTCCGCGTCCTTGTTCACGGCGACGATCGTCTTCGACGTCTGCATGCCGGCGCGGTGCTGGATGGCACCGGAGATGCCGAGCGCGACGTAGAGCTGCGGCGAGACCGTCTTGCCGGTCTGGCCGACCTGGAACTGCGCCGGGTAGTAGCCCGAGTCGACGGCGGCACGCGAGGCACCGACGGCCGCACCGAGCGAGTCGGCCAGCTTCTCGACGACCTCGAACTTCTCCGCCGAGCCGACACCGCGGCCGCCGGAGACGACGATCGACGCCTCCGTCAGCTCGGGCCGGTCACCGCCGACGACCGGCTCGACACCGGTCACCTTGGCGGACGTGGCGGCATCGGCCGCGGGCAGCGCCACGGTCTCCTCCGCGGCCGCGCCGTCGGCCTGCTCGGCCTCCACGGCACCCGGGCGCAGCGACACGACCGGCGTGCCCTTGGCGGCCTTGGCCTTCACGGAGAAGGCGCCACCGAAGATGGACTGGTCGACCGAGCCGTCGGCGTTCACGCCGACCGCGTCGACGAGCACACCCCCGCCGAGGCGGATCGCGAGACGGCCCGCGACCTCCTTGCCCTCGGCCGTGGCGGACACCAGCACGGCGGCGGGCGACGCCTGCCCCGCCACGGCGGCCAGCGCGTCGACCTTCGGCGTCACCAGGTAGGCGGCGGCGTCGTCGGACTCGGCGGCGTACACCTTCGCGGCGCCGTAGGACGCCAGCGCATCCTTCACCTTGCCGGTCGTGCCGGGGGTGCCGACGACGACCGCGGACGCCTCGCCCAGCGTGCGAGCAGCCGTCAGCAGCTCGAACGTGGACTTCTTGACCTCACCGTCGACCTGGTCGACGAGCACGAGTACTTCAGCCATGGTTCGTCTCCTTGAGTGGGATGAGGTCTGTCTCAGATGAGCTTCTGGCCGGAGAGGTACTCGGCGGTCTTCACGCCGCCGTCACCGTCGTCGTCGACCCGCTCACCGGCGGCCCGCGGCGGCTTCGGCGCTGCCTCGAGCACCGTCGAGGACGCACCCGGCAGGCCCAGGTCACCCGCGTCGACACCGAGGTCGGCGACCGTGACGGTCTCCACCGGCTTCTTCTTGGCGGCCATGATGCCCTTGAAGGACGGGTACCGCGGCTCGTTGATCTTCTCGGTGACGCTCACGACGGCGGGCAGGTTCGCCTCGAGGTGGGTCACGCCGTCCTCGGTCTCGCGGTCGACCTTGAGGGTCGTACCCTCGAGGGACAGCTCACGGGCGTGGGTCAGCTGCGGCACGCCGAGGATCTCGGCGAGCATCGCGGGGATCGCGCCGCCGCGACCGTCGGAGGCCTCGTTGCCGGCGATGACGAGGTCGTAGCCGTCGACCTTGCCGAGCGCCCCGGCGATGACCTTCGCGGTGGCGACCATGTCCGACCCCTGCAGAGCCTCGTCGGAGACGTGGACGGCCTTGTCGGCGCCCATGGACAGGGCCTTGCGGATCGCGTCGGTGGCACGGTCGGGACCGACGCACAGCACGGTCACCTCGCCCTCACCGGCCTCCTTGATCTTGAGCGCCTCCTCGACGGCACGCTCGTTGATCTCGTCGATCACCGCATCGGCGGACTCGCGGTCGAGGGTGTGGTCACTCTCGTTGAGCTTGCGCTCCGAGTACGTGTCCGGCACCTGCTTGACCAGTACAGCGATGTTGGTCATGGAACTCCTTTAGGCGCAATGCAGGGCGTTACTTGGCGGTAGATTAGGCGCAAAACCACTGGTACGCGCCCCGAGGTGACCACGTTCACCCGGAATCGCGTTTTAGTGGGACGATCGTTCATGTAAATGGCCGATCCGCTGGTCATTACACCACGTACACAACGCTTGCGCGCACGGTGCATCACATTCGCCTTAATGGGCGCAAACTTCGGGCTACCCTGGGGTAACGTCGAGGACGTGCCTGTCGCAGTGATCACCGACTCCACGGCCAGCCTGCCGGAGCGGACCGCCAAGCAATGGGACATCTCCGTCGTGCCCGTGCAGGTCGTCGTCGGCGACCGCGTCGACGACGAGAACCGCTACGACCGCGAGGAGCTCCTGCGCCGGCTGCTCGACCACGAACCCGTCACCACGCAACCCCCGGACCCGGGCGCGTTCTTCTGGACGTTCCAGGACGCCGTCAGCGCGGGCGCCACCGCGATCGTCTGCCTGCACATCTCCACCAAGCTCTCGGCCACGGCGGACGCGGCCCGCGAGGCGGCCCAGCAGGTCAGCGTTCCCGTGTACATCCTCGACAGCGGCACCACGAACATGAGTCTCGGCTTCGCCGCCGTGTCTGCCGCACGTGCCGCGGCGGCCGGCGCATCCGTGGAACGCGTCATGAGCGCCGCGGACGCGCGCATCCGCGCCAGCACCGAGCTCATCTACGTCGACACGCTCGACTACCTGCGCAGGAGCCGGCGCATCGGCGGTGCGGCCGCGGCGATCGGTTCCGCGCTGTCGATCCGGCCGATCCTGACGATCAGCGGCGGCGAAGTGACGCCGCTGACGCGGACCCCCGGCACCAAACGCGCCCTCGCCAAACTCGTCGACGTGGCCGTCGAACGCGCAGGCGCGACCACCGTCGACGTCGCCATCGCTTCCATGGAGGTCGGCGACCGCGAACACCGCGTCGCCGGCGAGCTGCGCAGGCTGCTGCCCTCACTCGGCGACCTCACCCTCGTGCAGGGCAGCACCGTCGTCGGTGCGCACGTCGGTCCCGGCGCACTCGGCATCACCGTCGCCCCCGTTCCATGACCTGCGCCTTCCGCGACCCGGCACCCGCCTCGAAGGTCGCGTGTTCCCGCCGATCGCCCCGGTGCCCCCGCACCCATCGCCTACGCTGGGAACCGCCGACGCCGGCCGGGGTAAGGCGCCCCGGCCGTCGGACACGACGACCGGCCGGACGGCCGACGGAAAGGACCACACATGGCATCGCTGTTCCACAAGGTGGCCCGGTTCGCGAAGAGCCCGGCGGGCAAGCGCGCGATCTCCGAGGCGAAGCGGATGGCCAACGACCCCCACAAGCGCCAGCAGGCCAAAGAGGCCTTCGACAAGATCCGCAAGGGTTCCGGTGGCTCCCGCGGCGATGGCCGGCCGCCCGCATCCCGCTGACGCCGGCGCCCTCGCCACCGGTCCCGTTCACGCCCGCCTGCCGGCCCCAACTCTCGTTACCGGCAGGTAGGCGGTCCGGGTGCGACAGCTAGTCTCTCGGCGTGGACACGACTCGCGCCGAAGCCCTCCACCTCACCGGCGAGCGCACGGTGCCGGGAGTGCCGGAGGAGAATTACTGGTTCTAGACCACTCGCACGTTGTGCGGTAACTGCTTTCCGCAGGTCGCCTATCGACGTTGTGCCCGAAGTTCTCGTGGCAGAACGTCGACCATATAGGCGGCCCCGGCCGGCGCAGTAACGCCGGAACCCGGGGCCTTGACCGGAAGGAAGGTTCCGGCCCGTGCTCACCATAGGTCTCGCGGTCGCGTGCGCACTACTCGCCGCGACTGCTCTCACGTTCGCGTTGCGCGCCCGCCACTGGCGGCGGCAGGCCAACAAGTACAAGGAAGCCTTCTGCGCTACCAGCGGCGTCGCCGCTCGGCACCGGGCCGCGGTGGAACATCTCGCCGCGCGGCTGCGCGACCATGCCGTACCGGACGGGCTCACCGCGGCCGACGCTGCCCTGTTCGCCGACAAGTTCGACCACGCCGCGCGGTGGGGTGAGGTCGAGTGACCGGCGACGATCTGCACGCGCTGCGCGGCGAGCTCGAGGCCGTCGAACGCCGGCTCGGCGACATTCGCGCGCGCCTCGACGAGCACCGCGGCGCCCCTCCCGCCGGCGCCGGCGGCATCCGGTCCACCCACCCCGGCACCGGCGAGACGCTGGAGCGTGTCGAGGCGATGCACGAGGGTGGCACCGTGGCCTACCGCGTCACCGTCGACGGCGTGTTCGTCGGCTGGGTCGGCGACGGCGCCCCGTGGCGCGGCCACCGTTACGGCGGCCGCCGCTGGTGGGCTACCTGGCGGCAGGACGGTGACACCGCCGCCCGCTGGTCTTCAGAGCTCGAATATCCGACCCGTGCGCGCGCTCTGGCCGCGCTGGTCGCTCGCATCACGTCCTGAGCACCTGCCCGCAACGTCGCCGACGTCAGACCTGCTGACGTCGGCGGCCTTGTCGGCAGTGTGCCGGCGATTCCCGGTTTCCTCAGCACCGCTTCCCGGGCGAATGCCCGCGCGGCCCCGTGACGGCGGGGACGTGCGGGTAAGGCGGGCTCTCACGTAAGCCACCGCGGCGTGAGCGCGGCTCTCTGCCCCCATGGCCAGGGGCGGGGCGACACATCCGGCACGCCGCGTCCCCACGATGGGGCGCGGCCGGTAGTGCTGGGCTGGGCAGAAATGGCGTGGGAGTGTCCCGACCGAACGAAGTGAGGGAGGGAACCCCGTATGCCCTTTCCCGGCCGTTCCGCTACGTAGGCCGCCGTTTCGGCGCTGAGCGTGTCCCTACGGTCTGAACGCCCGGCGGCCGGGGTTCGGACCACCGGACCGCCGCGCAGTCGCACACGGCTTGACGCAGCGCAGCGAAACGGCCCCGCCGGGGAAAGGGAAGGAAACCCGGCGGGGCCGTTCGTCTTCTCACCTCGACAGAGGAGAAGTTCTTACGCGGTCACGTCGACCGCCTGAGCGAACCCGTCCGTGAGGCTGACGCCGTACCCGCCGACCAGGGCCGTGGCCACGGTCCGAACACCCGTCTTCACGTCCTCATCGAACGCGGTCATGGCGCCCTGCGCCTCGAAGAACAACGTGCCCGCGCGCAGGTTCGACACGACCATGGTGCCGCTCGTGACCGCACTCGAGGGGTACACCAGCGCGCCGGCGAACCGCTGGAACGCCTCCGCCGTGGTCTCGCCGCCGGTCGGCTGCACGTCCTGCAGCAGGTTCGCGTCGTCGGGATGCGACAGAATCACCAGATCGGCAGGGTCCATCGAGGCCGTGGCGTCCAACACCTGCGCGATCGCCTTACGAACGTCCTGCGGCGGGTCGTCGAACGCCGCCGCCGTCCCGGCCGCCGACTCCACATCACTGATCAGCGCGCCGTCGAGGTCCTTGGCGATACCCAGTTGATGCATTGCCACGATGGCGCGCGCATCGGTGCCGAACCGGGCCTCGACGTTGAGATCGGTGAACCGTCCGAACCGGCGCAGCGTCGCCGACCCTGCCGTGCTCGAGTCGTATTCCGCCAACGAGGCGCCCTCGGACGCGCCGGCCTGCGCGGTCGGCAACGTCAGCTCGGGGAACTCTGCGGCGACCGCGTCCGCGTCGACGCGGCGCACCCCGCCGATCACATGCAGGATCCGCGGCCCCGTCAACGGGTTGCTTCCCCATTTGCGCGGTGACCCCAGCTGGCCGGTCCCGACCGTCGCGTTCGTGACCTGCCGCAACTGCTCCGGCGACAAGTTGGCCTCAACCCGCCGCGCGGTGCGCGTGTTGATCGCGTCCTGCACCGCCTGCACGGCTTCGCCGCTGTAGGTCAGCGGGTGATCCGACTGCCCGCCGCCGGCCGACGCCGTGAAGGCCTGTACGTCGTTCGGCGCCGGCGCGGTGTAGGCGGCCTGCCGCTGGCGCACCTGCTGGTCACGCTGCGCCTGCGAGAGCTGGTTCTCCAGCGTCTCGTAACGCTCGACCTCGTCGCTGGTCAGGCTGCGACCCTCGGCACTGTCCACGATGGCGGTCATATCCGCCATGATCTGCTCGATGTTCACGTGTTCTGCTCCGTTCCCGCGAACCGGACCGCATGCCGCGCCCGGATAAGTTGCTCCCGCTTGTGATCCGGCCCCGCGGCGGCATCGACCATCCCGGCCGCCAACAGCTTGTCCTCCTCGCTCACCCGCTCCTGACCGTCCACGCGGGCCTGAATCGCGGAGATCTGGGCGCGCAGCTCCGGACCCGCGGCGGAAGCGGCGAGATGGCTTGCGATCTCCGAACGGTGCGAATGGGCCAGATTCTCGACCTGCCGCGCGTGCATCTTGTCCGCTTTGCGGGCCAACGCCAGCCACTGCGCCTGCCGCTCGGCCGACAACGGATTCCTGCTCATCGCTGCCACACCCCCTGCGCGCCGGCCGCCAGCTCCATATCCGTATCCGCCGCCACGTCGTCGACCGTGGTCGCATCCGTCGCGCCCGCCTCCCGTAGCGCACCGTCGACATCGACCACGCACTCACGCGCCAACGCCTTCAACCCGTGCTGCCGACTCAACCGGTGCCACGTCGACTCCGAGATACCCAACGCCGAGCACACCTCGGCCACGGTGAGCGTGGCCGCATCGACCATCACACGCGCCCGCACCAACAGCGCGAGCTTGTGATGCTCGGCGGCCCGCTTCTCCTGCCGCAACGTCTGCGCGAGCTTGTGCCGCTGACCGTCATCCATGACACCAAGTATAGCCATATGCGCATGTCTGCATGAAACCGACGCGCCGGGCCGATACCGGCCAATCCGCCCCGGGCGTCGCACACAAAAAAATGACGGGAGCGGCGGGTCATCTGGGGCCAGGGTTGTGAACTTTTCGCGGGCGTCGGAGAGCAGCGCGGCCCGCTCGGCGACCTCGATGGCCGGTCACGGCGTCGTGTTCTCCTGCCGGTTCCATCGGTGGGTGTGTTCGGGTGTGGGGCCGTCGTCGGGTAGTCCGACGAGGCGGCGGAGGTAGACCAGCCGTGCGCGGTCGATGCTGTTCGCCTTGCTGGTGCGCGGGGTGCGGCGGCGTTGCTGGGTGTAGTGCCGTTGGCAGAGGCCGCGGGCGTAGTGGGTCCGGTGGCAGTCGGTGCGGTCGCACTCGCGGGTCATCCGGTCGGCCCTTGCGTCTTGTTCCCACTTGTTCCGTCTTGTTCCGGGAACAGGTGCGCGTCTTGTTCTCTTGTTCCCGGCCCTTTAGGGCCGGGACAAGAACAGGTCGCGCTGCCCGGATGGGAGGTGTGGGCGCCGGAACAAGTCGGTACGAACACGCGAGCGCCGCGGGAACCGGTCGACTCGGTGAGGTGGCCGGCGATCGCGAGGCGTTCGAGTGCGTCGCAGGCTGCTTGTCGGTTCCCGCCTGCTGTGACGCGAACCTTGTTCTGGGTGGCCTGCTGACCGGCCGCGGTGATCTCGGTGACGACCGCGAGCACGTGCGCGTCGAGTTCGGCGTGCGGGTCGGTCTCGGCCGCCTGCTGCCCGTCCTCCGGCGGTGCGACGAACGCGAGGTCGAGGAAGTCCTTCCACTCGCGCTCGTCGTCGACGATCAGTGTGCCGAGGTATGTCCGGCCGGGTGTGCGCGTGGCCTTGCCGTGGCGTCGCAGGTGTCCGGGCCGGTCCTTGGTGACGAACACGTGCGAGACGCCGCGCCGGCCTCGGCCGAACGGTTCGGCGTTCTCGAGTACCAGCAGCGAGCCGGACAGGGCGTTGCCTTTGTGGATGCTGCCGAGCGCGGTCCGGCCGCGCGCTTCCCGGTCCTTGACGACGTGATCGCAGCCGAGCACGGCCGCCCCGGCGGTGGTAAACGGGGTGATCAGGCGTCGGCGGAACGCCGCGACGCCGCCCTCTTCGCGTATCTCGGCCCCGTGCAGCGCCATGCCCTCGTTGATGCCGTCGAGGATCACCAGCGCCGGCGACAGGGCGAGCAGCTCGGCCCGGTCGGCCTCGGTGATCGCACGCTCGGGCGCCACGAACCGGAACCGGTCGAGAATGGCCCTGTCGTCCACGTGGAGCGCCTGTAGACGTTCCACGGTGTCGGAGGGGTCGGACTCCTCAAAGTGGACGTACACGACCACCTGGTCGGCCTGTAGCTCGGCGGCGGCGCAGGCGAGCGCGTACCAGGACTTGCCGGATTCCATCTCGCCGATGACGGTGTGTTCCTTGCCGGGGTAGAGCGTGCGCAGTCCGTCGTCGCGGACGATGCCGACGGCCGGTTCGGGCCGCGTGATCTCGCCGCGCAGATACGGGCCCAGGTCGACCGGTCGCCACGCCGAGGGCTCGGCCGCCGGCGCGGTCGACGGGCCGCCATGGGTGCGGCCAGCGGCCGCACCCTGCTCGTTGGCCGGGTGCTGGCTGGCCTCCCCGGGCGGTTCCTCGTGTGGCGGAACGTCGGCCCAGGGGTCGACGGCCACCCCCTCGGCGTGATCGCGGTCGGCGAGGTACACGACCTCGCCGGTCTCGGTGTCCCAGTCGACCGGCCCCTCGTTGCCGTAGCCGATCACGCGGCCACCCCCTCGGCGAGTACGGCCTCGGAGAGCTCCGACAGAAGGCCGAGGCCGTGGAGGTGGTGCCAGGCGAGGCGGGCGGCCTCGGTGGACCGCGGCGACGGTGGCACCGCGGCACGGCAGTCGTACGGGTCGGCGTGGCCGCAGTCGAGCGGGGCGAGCCGGCGCGCAGCGGCGCGGCGACGACGGTCGAGGTCGGACCGCTGCGGTACCGTCGAGGGTGACGTGTTCGTGTCGTTGTCCGCCGCCTCGGTTGCCCAGCCGGGGCGGCGTTTCTCTGCCATCACGCCGCATCACCGCGGGCCTGACGGTCCGACGTGGACGCGGCCTTCCGGGCGCGCCGCTTGGCCTCGCGGTTGGCGGCCATCTGCTTGAAGTAGGCGCGCTTGGCCGATTCGAGTCGCCGGGCGTACTCGCCGGGGTCGCTCTGTTCGAGCTCGTCGGGGATGCCGTACTCGCGTGCGATGCGGCGATCGCGTCCGGCCCACGTCGCCGCGAGGCGGGCGCGGCGGTCGGTCGTGCGGGCCCACGAGGCGTGAGCAGCAGCCGACATGTACGCGGATACTTGCTCGGGCGTGGGAAGTTCGGGCATGGGGAGGCCACCCCTTCCGGGGTTAGCCGCTGTCCCATGCGGTGAAGATTTGCGCTGCGCGCGGGGCCCTAAATGACGTTGTGGCTACACCGTAACCGATGTGCGAATCAGGGCTCGATTCGGACACTCCGTGTCGGGTGGCACTGACACACGTATTCCACCTCGCGCCCGATGACCCGTTCGAGCGGGTGCGTCGTGAACATCGACTTCGTCGCCTCTCCGTCCACAGTGGTGCGCGTGGACCGGACCTGTCCGGCCACCCACCGGCCGTGACCGGGCACGAGCCACACCGTGTAGAGCGGCCGGCCGGCGGGGCATCGCACGGCGTGAAGACGATGCAACGTCGCCGGGTCCCCCTCCAGGCCGTAGAACATCCGGAGCGCCTCGGCGACCCGGCCCTTGGCGCTCACAGCCGGTCACCCCGCGCGAGCCGGCGCGCGGCCTCGCGAGCCTGCTCGTCGGCCACATGCGAGCCGTAACGTCGGGACATCGTCGGAGTGGTCCACCCCGCGAGCCGTTCGAGCTGGTCGTCGGACATGTTCGCGCCCTTCAGGTCCGCGGCCCAGGTGTGCCGGAACTGGTGCGGGTGCAGATGAGTCAGCCCGGCGGCCTCCGCTCGCCGGGACAACATCTCGGCCACCCCTCCCCCGGTCACGCGGGCGCCGGGCCGGTCGGCCCGCGTCGACAGGAACAGCGCCGAGCCGTTCGCTTGTGGCCGCTGCGCCCGGGCGCGCATGTACTTACGGAGCGCGAGGGCGGTACGGCCGCCGAACGGCACCGCGCGCACCTTGCTGCCCTTGCCGGTCACAGTGACCGTCTGGTGCCGCACGTCGAGGTGTTCGACATTGATGCCCACGAGTTCGGCGCGGCGTAGTCCACAGTCGAGCAGCACGCGCACGATCGCGGTGTCTCGCCGGTCGACGAACGTGCCGCCCGACATGCTTCTCAGCAGCGTTGACAGGTCGTCGTCACTGATCACCGGGACGGGCTCGGGTTGCGGCATGGGCAGCTCGAGCCGCGCGGCGGGGTTGTGTTCAAGACCGCTGTCGGGCTCGGCCGCGACGTAGCCGAGCCACTTCCGCACCGCGATACCGCGCACCCGCCGGGTGCTGTCGGCCATGCCCTTGTCGACCAGGTGGGCAAACCAATCACGCACGTGCGCGTGCGTGAGGTCCGCGGGCATCGTCACCGCCGGGTATGCGGTGCGCAGCCAGGTGAGGAACTGGTCCACGCTGCGCCGATAGACCCTGATCGTCTCGTTGCCGGGACGGCCCGCTGCGAGCTCCAGCAACCACTCGTCGAGCCAATCGTTAAGGTGATCCACGCAAGGCAGAATAGCCGCGGTTCCCGTGGCAGACAACGATGTACGAAACCGACGGTAAGCGGGTGTCAGCGACAGTGTCCGACGAAATCGCAGGTGAGGCCGCTTGCCTCGCGGCTTCCGGGGAGCGTACAGTCCCCGGTGTTCGCCACGAGAATTACTGGTACCGCCGACACGAAGCCGCGTATCACGCGCTGCTGCCGTACTGCGCCGACGCCGTCGTCCTCGAAGCCGGATGCGGTGAGGGGTACGGCGCCGGCCTGCTCACCGAGCACGCGGCGCAGGTGATCGCACTCGACTACGACGGTGCCGCGATCGGGCACGTCGCCCGGAGCTATCCCACCGCGCACGCGCTGCACGCCAACCTCGCGGTGCTGCCGCTGATCGACGCCGGCCTCGACGTCGTCGCCAATCTCCAGGTACTCGAACACCTGTGGGACCAGTACGGCTTCCTCGCCGAATGCCGCCGCGTCCTCCGACCCGGGGGACGGCTGCTGGTCACCACCCCGAACCGGCTCACCTTCACCCCCGGCAGCGACACCCCGCTGAACCCGTACCACACCCGCGAGCTCTCACCGTCCGAATTGGACGAGATGCTCCGCGAGGCCGGATTCGCGGTGCACTGGCTCGCCGGTCTGCACCACGGCGCCGGGGTGCGCGCACTCGACGAACGCTACGGCGGGTCGGTCATCGACGCCCAGCTCGACGTCGTCATGGGCTCGCTGCCCGGGCAGGCGTCGTGGCCCGGATCGCTGCTCGCCGACGTCGCCGCGATCCGGGCGGACGACTTCGACATCCACGATCGCAACCTGGACGCCAGCCTCGACCTCCTCGCCGTGGCGGTCCGGCCGTGACGGGCACGCACGACGGCCGCGCAGCCGACACCGAGACCGGCACCAAGACCGGCACCGAGACCGAGGGCACGTTCTGCCTCGTCCTCCACAGTCATCTGCCGTGGCTGCCGCATCACGGCACCTGGCCGGTCGGCGAGGAATGGCTCCACCAGGCGTGGGCGCATTCGTATCTGCCGGTGATGGACCTGCTGCGCCGGTTCGCCGACGAGGGCAAACGCGACCTGCTGACCCTCGGTGTGACCCCGGTGCTGGCGGCACAACTCGACGACCCGTACGCCCTGCGCGCGATGCACGACTGGCTCGGCACGTGGCGACTGCGGGCCGAGCACGCCGCGGACCTGTGGCGCGGCGACGGCCTGCTGTCCGACCTCGCGGCCGGTGAGCATCGCGCCGCCACCCGCGCCCTCGACGAACTCGAAACCACGTGGCGGCACGGATTCTCCCCCGTACTGCGGTCGCTTGTGGACAGTGACGTGGTCGAACTCCTCGGTGGTCCGCTCGCGCATCCGTTCCAGCCGCTGCTCGACGAACGGGTCCGCGGATTCGCGCTGTCGGAAGGACTCGCCGACACCGCACTGCGCCTCGGCAGCCGGCCCGAGGGCATCTGGGCACCGGAGTGCGGCTATGCGCCCGGCATGGAGAACACGTACGCGGCGGCGGGCGTGCAGCGCTTCCTCGTCGACGGCCCCGCGTTGCACGGCGACACGGCGACGGCGCGCACGGTCGGCGACTCCGACGTGGTCTGCTTCGGCCGCGACCTCGAGGTCACCTACCGGGTCTGGTCGCCGAAAGCCGGCTACCCCGGTCACGCGCGGTACCGGGACTTCCACACGTGGGCACACGACGTGGGCATCAAACCCTCACGCGTCACCGGGAAAGAGGTGCCGCCGCAGGACAAGGCACCCTACGACCCCGCCCGTGCCGCCGACACCGTGCAGACGCACGTCACGGATTTCGTCGACACCGTCGTGGCCCGGCTGCGCTCGCTGCGCGAACGCGACGGTCGCGAGGCGCTCGTGGTGGCCGCCTACGACACGGAGCTGTTCGGACACTGGTGGCACGAGGGCCCGCAATGGCTGGAGGGCATTCTGCGCGCGCTGCCGGAGGCGGGCGTGCGCGTGACCACCCTGCGCGGAGCCGCCGAGGCCGGGCACGTCGGCGCGCCCGTGGACCTGCCCGCCTCCTCATGGGGGTCGGGCAAGGACTGGCGCGTGTGGGACGGCGAACAGGTGGCCGACATGGTCGACGCGAACGCGCAGCTGCAGCAGCGGCTGCTGGCACTCGACGTGCCACGCGGCCACCGCGACCCGGTCGCGGACCAGGCCGTGCGCGAGGCGCTGCTCGCCCTGTCCAGCGACTGGGCGTTCATGGTCACCAAGGACTCGGCCGCCGACTACGCCCGCAGGCGGGCGGGTGAGCACACCGACCGGTTCGACGAACTGGCGGCACTGCACCGCACCGGCGATCCGAACGCCGTCCGGAGGGCCGCCGAGCGGCGCCGGGCGAGCCCGTTCGGCCGGCTCGACGCCCGCTCCCTCTGACGACGCGGATCGCCCCTGCGGGTCAGCTGCTGCCGGCCGCGGCGTCCACGTCACCGGCCCCGCCGGACCCCGCCGCGCCGCGACCTGTCCCGCCGGCGCCCTGCCGGTCGGGGGCCGGCCCGCCAGCGCCCTGCCGGTCGGCGCCCTGCCGGTCGGCGTTCGGCCGGTCGGCACCCGCACCCTCCGCGAGCACCGCGCGATTGGCCTCGGCCGCGGCGTCGAGGTCGACCTTGTGCACGCGCCGGTCGTAGGTCAGCAGGCCGTTGACCTCGTTCTCGACATCCGTGGCTTGGGTGTAGATCGCCGCGGACAGCCCACGCTCGCGCACCACGGTGCGCAGTTCGCGGGCCACCTCGACGTACCGCCGGGTCAGCTCCTCGGCGGAACCGGTCATCTCGTAGGCCACCGGATCACCGGGCCACAGGTGCCCTCCGACGGCCAGTCCCAGCCCGCCGTACTCGCCGTCGGCCGTGGCGCGGTGGTCGGTCGCGAGCGGCCTGCCGGGACCGACATAGGTGTGGTCGTCGTAGACGTGCCCCGCACCGGAATCGGGATGCGAATGGCAGCAGTTGACGCCGCTGTCGGCGACGACGAGCCGCTCCGGGTCGGCCGCCATCAGCTGCTCGGTGATGCGGGCCGTGTCGTACTCGCCCCAGCCCTCGTTGAACGGCGTCCACACGACCAGGGACGTCACCGAACGCAGCGCCGCGACGATGCCGGCCAGGTCCTCCTCGAACCGCGTGCGGGCCCGGTCCACGGGCGGCGCCTGCGGGCCCGGCGGATTGTCGAGCACGACGGGCAGCGACGGAATGTCCTGCCAGACGAGGAGCCCGAGCCGGTCCGCCCAGTGGTACCAGCGGGCGGGCTCGACCTTCACGTGTTTGCGGACCGTGTTGAAGCCGTAGGCCTTCGCCTGTTCCAGGTCGTGGCGCAGCGCCGCGTCGGTGGGCGCGGTGTAGATCCCGTCGGGCCAATAGCCCTGGTCGAGCGGGCCGTACAGGAACGTGATCCGCCCGTTGAGGGCGATCCGGGACCGCCCTTCGGCATCGGGGACGAGCCCGATCGTGCGCAGTCCGACATGGCTGTGGACCTCGTCGAGAAGATCACCCGTGCTCGCGTGCAGCCGGACGGTGACCGCGTACAGGTGCGGATCGTCCGGGCTCCACGGCCGCGGCGACGGCACGTCGACCCGCACCGGCCGCTCCGCCGCACCGGTGCCCGTCACCCCGGCCACCTCGACCTCGACGACAGCCGTTCCCGTGGCAGCCGCTCCCGCCGCAGTGGCTCCCGCCGCAGTGGCTCCCGTAGCAGTGGCCACCTCGGCTCCGGCCGGGATCGCGGTGACCACGACCCCCGTGAGGTCCGAGGTCACGTCGAGCCGATCGATGCGGGTGTGCGGCACGGCCTCCAGCCACACGGTCTGCCAGATGCCGGAGGCACCGGTGTAGAGAATCCCGCCGGGCCGGTTGGCCTGTTTGCCGACGGGGAACGTGCCGCTGTTGCCCGTGTCCTCGGCACGCACGACGATCTCCTGCTCCCCGCTCCCCCTGCCTTCCGAGGCACCGTCGGCCCGCAGCACCTCGGTGAGGTCGACGGAGAACGCCGTGTATCCGCCTTCGTGCCGGGCGACGAGCTGGTGGTTGACCCACACCGTGGCGATCTGGTCGACCGCGCCGAAGTGCAGCAGCACCCGGCCGCCGCGCCAGTCCGCGGGCACGTCGAACGTGCGCCGGTACCACATCCGCTCGACGCGACGGCCGATTCCGGACAGGGCCGCCTCGGGCGGGAACGGGACGACGATCTCCTCCCTGCCCTGCGGCTCGCCGTCACCGCCTGCGGCGGTGTACTCCCAGCGCCCGTTGAGGGTGCGCCAGCGGTCGCCGCGCGTGAGGTGTGGCCGAGGGTGCTCCGGCAACGGGGCGTCGGGGTCGACGTCGGCGGTCCACGGCGTGGTCAACGGTGCGACGGGCCGTCCGTCGGGCCCGGTCACCGCCGTACCGGCGGAGCCGCAACCGGCCTCCGGCGCCACCGGCGCGGTCGGCGCGGTCGGCGCGGATGCCGCAGCCAGCGCGTGGGCGTCGGGAGCAACGGGAGCGGCCGTGGGATCCGCGGCGGGCACGGCGGCGGAGTCCGCGTCAGGCGCTGTGGCGGAGTCCGCGTCTGACGCGGCGGCGGAGTCCGAGGCGGGTTCGGGGCCGGTGGCCGGAGGGACGTCGGCGTTCATCACCGTCGATGGTTCCAGACGCCGCACTGCAGGTGGCTGCGCGAGGCACATGGCCACCGCGTGTCGGAAACGCTGCACATCGGAAACGCTGCACGTCGGAAACGCTGCACGTCGGAAGCGCCGTACGTCGGGAGCCCCGCACGCCCCGTCGCCGGGCGCGTGCGGGACTCCGCACCCCGAGCCGCCACGGAGAGGGGAAGCACCGACCCGGACCGCCATGGTCCTCCCGTCGCGCGGCGCTGCGTCCCGCCCATCGGGTGAACCGCGCCCCGTCACGACCGGCAGGGCGGACGGACCGGCGGGGCACGGGCGCCCGGCCGCTCCGGCGGGTGTAGCTGGCCGGTGTACGTACCCACGAGTAACCTCCAACCATGCGCGTGTTGCTGCTCTCGTGGGAGTACCCGCCGGTCGTGGTCGGCGGGCTCGCCCGGCATGTCCACGCACTGGCCCGGCATCTCGTCGCCGACGGCCACGACGTGACGGTCCTGTGCCGGCATGTCGCCGGTACCGATGCCGGGACGCATCCGACGTCCCACGAGGTCGTCGACGGAGTCCGGGTCGTGCGCGTCGCCGAGGACCCGATGCACCTGACGTTCGAACGCGACCTGGTCGCCTGGACGCTGTCGATGGGGCACGCCATGGCGCGCGCCGGACACGCCCTGCTCGGCACCTGGCGGCCGGACGTCGTGCATGCGCACGACTGGCTGGTCACCCAGCCCGCCATCGGACTGGCCGAGGCCGCGGGAGTGCCGTTGGTCGGCACGATCCACGCGACCGAGGCCGGCCGGCACTCGGGGTGGCTGTCGCACCCGTTGAACCAGCAGGTGCACTCGGCGGAGTGGTGGCTGGCCAACCGGTCCGACGCCCTCATCACCTGTTCGCACGCGATGCGCCGGGAGGTGGCCCAGCTGTTCGACCTCGACGCGCAGACGATCAGCGTGATCCACAACGGCATCGAGGAACGCGGCTGGCAGGTACCCGCCGAGGAGGTTGCGACCGCGCGCGAGCGTCACAGCCCGGACGGCGCTCCCCTGCTGCTGTACTTCGGCAGGCTCGAATGGGAGAAGGGCGTACAGGACCTGCTCGGCGCTCTCCCCGAGGTGCGCGAGCGGCATCCGGGCACGCGACTGGTCGTGGCGGGCATCGGCAGGCACCACGACGACCTCGTCGAACAGGCACACACCCTCGGGATGGCCGAGGCGGTCGACTTCGTCGGCCACCTTCCCGACCTGCGGCTGCGGGCGGTGCTGGCTGCCGCCGACGCCGTGGTGCTGCCGAGCCGATACGAGCCGTTCGGCATCGTCGCACTCGAAGCCGCCGCGGCCCGGCGCCCGCTCGTGGCGTCCACGGCGGGCGGGCTCGGCGAGGTCGTGATCGACGGCGAGACCGGCCTGGCGTTCGTACCGGGCGACGTTCCGGGGATCGCGAACGCGGTCGACGCCGTACTGGCCGACACCGGCGCGGCCGAACGCCGCGCGCACGCCGCGCAGTCCCGATTGGCCGCCGATTTCGACTGGGCCCACATCGCGACCAGCACGGCCGAGGTCTACCGGGGCGCCCGCCCCGGCGGCCCGCAGGACCTCCACCGGCCCAAGATCCCGACCGGAAACGCCTTCGACCCGGAACACGGCGCCGGCTGACCGCCCCGTGGCGGCACCGCCCCGTCGTCCCTGCGGTGCCGTCACGGGGACGTCGCCGGTCGGGTCAACTGCTCGGCGATGTCCTCGGCATAGGTGCCGACCCGTGCGTACACGCCCGGAAAGTCCGGGCGAGCGCAGCCCTGGCCCCACGACACGACGCCGGCGAGCACGCCGTCGACGGCCAGCGGACCGCCCGAGTCACCCTGACAGGCGTCGACACCGCCCTCGGGCAACCCGGCGCAGACCATGCCCTCGGGGTCGTACTCGGAGCCGTATGCCGCGGCGCAGTCCTCGTCCGAGGTGACCGGCACGCTGCCCTGCAGCAGGGTGTCCGGCGAGGGGCCGCCTTCGGACGTGGTGCCCCAGCCCGCGACCGTCGCGTCGGCACCCGGGCTGTAGCCCGGGCCGTCGGTGGCGGAGGCCAGTTCGACGGGTTCGGCATCGGTCACCGGCGACGAGAGGGTCAGCACCGCGATGTCGGCACCGGTGGTGACGCCGGTGTAGTCCGGGTGGAGCCAGATGTCGGTGACCGGGGTCTCGCTGCCCTCGCTCGTCGTCAGATCCGTGCGGCCGGTGACGGCCACGACGTCGGAAGGGTCCTGGCCCTCGACGCAGTGCGCGGCCGTGAGGACCTTGTCCTCGGCGACGAGCGAACCGCCGCAGAACTGGAATCCCGCAGCGTCGGTGAGGGCGACCGCGTACGGGACGTCGGCGATGTCCGCGGGTGACCCGCCGACGATGTTGGGCGTCACGCCGGTGGTTTCGTCGGCGCCGGCGACCGTGAGCGAGCCGAGTGCGACCGCCAGCGTCGCCACGCTCACGCCCGCGGCGCGGGCGAGGGTGCGTGCGTTTCGAGTCATGGGGAGCTACCTCCGATGTGGGAAAGTCACTGACCGCCCACATATGGCAGCGCATCACGCCCAGGCCCGGCAAGCGACGGAGGTACTGGTGAAATCGGGGCTTGCACCGCGGCGCCAGTTGTGTTTGTCCTGGTCACGGGAAGAAATCCGCAGGTCCGTACCACTGCGGGTCACCGGAGACTCCCGGCCGGCAGCGTTCCCGAAGCCTGTCAGATCGTCACGAACGGTCCACTCGTGTGACCCCGAACCCTCGCGAACGGCCCGTTCGCATCACTCGGATGCAGCCGGATACGCCGACGACGGATGCCGCGAGCCCGCCACCGATCGCACCTCGGGCCTCCCGCGCCCCACGCGGGCTCGCCGCGGCCGCGGTTCACGACCGGTAGATCGCCTCGTAGACCTCGCGGTTCGCGGCATCGGCCGCGATGGCGCGCTCACGCCGGATCGCACGTGCCTGGCCGTAGGCGAAGCCGTGCTTGGCGACGCGCAGTTCGACGCTCTCGTCGCCGTAGGCCTGCGAGTAGAACACGCCCACGACGAGCGCCATCAGCGACAATGACAGCCGCAGGCCCAACGGGCCGGGCAGCAGCAACCACACCGACGCGAGCGGTAGCAGGTACACGAAGTTGCGCGCGGCGAGCCGCCAGCGCCACGCCCGGCTCGTCGCGTCCTTCAGCACCCACGGAGCCAGTTCGGCCGGCAGGCGGCCGCCCACCGAGTACCGCAGCCAGCGGATCGGACCGGGACGCGCCGTCTCCTCGCTCGCCATCACGCCGACAAGGATAACCAGCTGCGACACCCGCGAGCGGCCGGTGAGGGCCACATCACCGAGGCCGGACCGCGGCGGCCTGCCCCCGATGCGGTGACGTGCGGCCCCGGGGGCGTCCACGCGTCACCGCATCGGCGGGCCCACGTGGGGCGACGATGCCGCAGGCGTGTTCACCTGCCGCACTGCGCCGCCGAGCTTGCCGATGCCGTAGAGCACGTAGCCGGCGGCGATCACCGCAACGAGCAGCATCGCGAGCATGCCGGCGAACCCGTCGTCACCGGAGTCCAGGAACGCGTAGAGGTTCAACCCCGCGGCGAGGTAGTAGACGAGGTAGACCAGCGGCAACGCGATCCACGTCAGTGGATGCCACCACCGCGTCGCGGCCTGATTCCGGCCCACTGCGCACCAGTCCACGAACACCAGCAGCGGCGTCACGATGTGCTCGAACGGCAGGTGGTCGGCATCACCGCCCAGCAGCCCGAAGTAGACGCCCGCGACGAGCAACAACAGCACCGTCGTGGCACCACGCAGCCACGGACTGCGCGGTTCGTGCCGCCTGCCGCCCGTGAACAACGGGTACGCCAGCAACCCGAGGTAGACGATGCCGGCGAACAGGCTGGCGAGCTGGCTCAGCGCCTCGAAGTTCTCGTTCCAACCGGTCGCGTTGCCGACGCCGTACAGCGCGCACCCGGCGACGAGGAGCCGCCACAGGCCGACCCCGGCCAGCACTCCGGGATGCACGCGCCGGGGCCGCTGCAGTGAGGCGCCGTACGACTGCTGCGGCTGCTGCGACTGCTGCTGCGGCGGAGCGCCGTGCGACGGCCTCCCCTGCGCCGGCTGCCGCGGGTCGCCGCAGGGCTGCTGTGGTTGCGCGCCGCCCACCGGCCGCTGAGGTGTCCGCCCTGTCATGAGCGCCATCCTGGCAGAGGCAGGCATCCCGCCGTTGCCGTCCGAGCGATTTCGGCGCCGGGCTCCCGCGCACACGAACGGGCACCGTCTGCCGCGAGGCGGCGCTGCAGACGGTGCCCGGGTCGCGCTGCTCAGACCGTGGCGTTGGTCAAGTAGCGCGCGTACGCACCCGTGGTGACGAAGCCCGGCAGCTTCTCCCCGAGCGCGGTCTCGACGAAGAGCTCGCGCGCGTCGGACAGCCGGGTCTCATCCCCAAGATCGGCACGCACCGCGGCGAGTTCCTCGTCGAGCCATTCGGTGACCAGCTCACGTGTGACGACCGTGCCGTCGGTGAGCTTGGTGTCATGGCGGATCCACTGCCACACCTGGCAGCGGGCGATCTCCGCCGTGGCGGCGTCCTCCATCAGCCCGTGGATGGCGGCGGCGCCGGTGCCGCGCAACCACGCATCGAGGTACCGCAGCGCGACGTTGATGTTGCCGCGCACGCCCTCCTCGGTGACCTCGCCGCCCGCGCTGGCGACGTCCAGCAGGTCGGCCGCGGTGACGTCGACGTCGTCGCGCAGCACGCCGAGCTGGTTCGGCTCGGCGCCGAGCACGCCGTCGAAGACCTCGCGGCAGGTGCCGACCAGGCCCGGGTGGGCGACCCACGAGCCGTCGAAGCCGTCGCCCGCCTCACGTTCCTTGTCCCGGCGCACCTTCGCGAACGCCGCGGCGTTCGCATCGGCGTCCCGACTCGGGACGGCCGCGGCCATCCCGCCGATCGCATGCGCACCGCGCTTGTGGCAGGTCTGCACGAGGCGCTCGGTGTAGGCGCGCATGAACGGGACGGTCATCGTGACGTCGCCGCGGTCGGGCAGGACGAAGTCCGCACCGACGGTCCCGAACGTCTTGATCATCGAGAAGATGTAGTCCCAGCGGCCCGCGTTGAGGCCCGCGGCGTGCTCACGCAGTTCGTAGAGGATCTCGTCCATCTCGAACGCCGCGGTGATCGTCTCGATGAGCACGGTCGCGCGGACCGTGCCCTGCGGCAGGCCGATCTCGCGCTGAGCCAGGCGGAAGACGTCGTTCCACAGCCGCGCCTCGTGGTGGCTCTCGAGCTTCGGCAGGTAGAAGTACGGGCCGATCCCCTTCGCGACCAGGCGCTTGGCGTTGTGGAAGAAGTACAGGCCGAAGTCGAACAGGCTCGCCGACACCGGACGTCCGTCGATGCGGACGTGCTTTTCCACCAGGTGCCAGCCGCGCGGCCGGACGACGGGTGTGGCCGGGTCCTCACCGATCGTGTAGTGCTTGCCGCCCGATTCGAAGTCGATGTCCCGGCGGATCGCGTCGTAGAGGTTCAGCTGCCCGTCGACGACGTTGGCCCAGGTGGGCGACGTGGCGTCCTCGAAGTCGGCCAGCCACACCTTCGCGCCCGAGTTGAGGGCGTTCACGGTCATCCTGGCCTCGACCGGGCCGGTGATCTCCACCCGGCGGTCCTCCAGCCCCGGGGCGGGGGCCGCCACCTGCCAGGAGGCGTCGTCGCGGATCGCGGCGGTCTCGGGCAGAAAGTCGAGCGTCTCCTCACCCGCGGCGATCCGCTCCCGACGGCGGCGCCGCGTGTCGAGCAGCTCACGGCGACGCTCGGCGAAGGCGTTGTCCAGCTTCGCCACGAACGCGAGGGCGGCGGGAGTGAGGATCTCGTCGTACCGGTCGGCAGTCTCGCCGGTGACGGTCAGCCTGTGGTCGAACCTGTCAGCCATGATCGGACCCCTCTCGGGCGGCACCCCGGGCACTGGATGTCCGGAGTGGGATGGGAAAGCGGGTGGGCCGGCCCGGTGGAAGTGACCGGCCCACCCGCTATGGGGTGTCACGGGAAGCGCTACGCAACGGCCGTGACACGCTGTTTTCTCAGAACTGCGCTTCCTCGGTGGAGCCGGTCAGCGCCGTGGTGGAGCTCTCCGGGTTCAGGGCGGTGGACACCAGGTCGAACCAGCCGGTGCCGACCTCACGCTGGTGCTTCGTGGCGGTGTAGCCACGCTCCTCCGAGGCGAACTCGCGCTCCTGCAGGTCGACGTAGGCCGTCATGCCGTTGCGGGCGTAGCCGTAGGCCAGGTCGAACATCGAGTAGTTCAGCGCGTGGAAGCCGGCCAGCGTGATGAACTGGAACTTGAAGCCCATGGCGCCGAGCTCGCGCTGGAAGCGCGCGATCGTGTCGGCGTCGAGGTGCTTGCTCCAGTTGAACGACGGCGAGCAGTTGTAGGCGAGCATCTGGTCCGGGTACTCGGACTTGACCGCCTCGGCGAACTTGCGGGCCACCTCGAGGTCCGGCGTGCCGGTCTCCATCCAGATGAGGTCGGAGTACGGCGCGTAGGCCTTGGCACGCTCGATGCAGGGCTCGATGCCGTTGCGCACCTTGTAGAAGCCCTCGGAGGTGCGCTCGCCGGTCAGGAACTGCTGGTCGCGCTCGTCGGCGTCACTGGTCATCAGCGTCGCCGCCTCGGCGTCGGTGCGGGCGATGATGAGCGACGGAACGTCCATCACGTCCGAGGCCAGCCGGGCGGCGTTCAGCGTCCGCTCGTGCTGCTTCGTCGGGATGAGGACCTTGCCACCCAGGTGGCCGCACTTCTTCTCGGAGGCGAGCTGGTCCTCCCAGTGCACACCGGCCGCACCGGCGCTGATCATGCCCTTCATCAGCTCGAACGCATTGAGCGGGCCACCGAAGCCCGCCTCTGCGTCGGCGACGATCGGGGCGTACCAGTCGATGTCGGTGTTGCCCTCGGACCAGGAGATCTGGTCGGCGCGGCCCAGCGCGTTGTTGATGCGGCGCACGACGGCCGGGACCGAGTTGGCCGGGTACAGGCTCTGGTCCGGGTAGGTCTGGCCCGACAGGTTGGCGTCGGCCGCGACCTGCCAACCGGACAGGTAGATCGCCTTGAGGCCGGCACGCACCTGCTGGACGGCCTGGTTACCGGTCAGCGCACCGAGGGCGTGAACGTAATTCTCGGTGTGCAGCAGGTCCCACAGCTTCTCGGCACCACGGCGCGCGAGCGTGTTCTCCTCGACGACGCTGCCGCGCAGCTTGGCCACGTCCTCCGCGGAGTAGGCGCGCTCGACACCCTTCCAACGGGGGTCGTTGTCCCACTGCTTCTTCAGCTCCGCGGCCGTCTGCTCCAGGTTCTGTGCCATCGAACTCTCCACCTTTGCGAACTTTGCGATTGACTCGCTGTGTAGATCGACCATGACATGCGCTGCGAAAACTCGACCACATCTCCAATTTGCAAATTTCTGCAAAATTTACGTACCATGTTGCGAAGGTTGTGAACGAGGTGTTCGCACCAACGGGAAAAGGCGAAGACTGAACCGGTTACTTGACCGTTTCGGTACGAAAGATCTACGGGACGTGATGCTGCGATGGACAAAACTTTCGCCGGGGGGAAGCTGCGCCATCTGAGGGAAAGCCGCTCGATGAGCCAGGCGGACATGGCCAGACTGCTCGACATCTCGCCCAGCTACCTCAATCAGATCGAGCACAACTCCCGTCCGCTGACCGTTCCGGTGCTGCTGCGGATCACCGAAACGTTCGGTGTCGACACGGAGTTCTTCTCCAACACCGACACGGCGCGCCTGGTTGCCGACGTCAAGGAGGCGCTGCTCGACGAGGCGGTCGGGATCGAGGCGACCACCGGTGAACTCAACGAACTCGCCTCGAACCTGCCGAACGTGGCCTCGGCGCTGGTCAAGCTGCACCGCAGTTACCGCAGTGCCGTCGAGACCACCGCCGCGCTGGTGACCGAGAACGGCATGGGCCAGCACGGCAGTGCCGCCGCTCTCCTGCCGCACGAGGAGGTGCGCGACTTCTTCTACGAGCGCGAGAACTACGTCGGCGAGCTCGACGAGCGTGCCGAACGGATGGCGTCCGACATGGCCCTGCGCCGGGGCGAGACCGTGCACCGGACGCTGCTCGACCGGCTCACCGACCACTACGGCGTGCAGGTCACCAGCGACGGCATCGACGAGTCGGCGGGTCAGCAACACCGCTACGAGCCGGATGCGAAGGTGCTGCGCCTGGCCCCGAGCCTGCGCATAGGGCAACGGGCGTTCCGCATGGCCTCGCAGATCGCGCTGCTGGAGTACGACGACCTGATCACCGAACTGGCCGACTCGTGGGCGTTCTCCGGCCCCGCCGCACGCTCACTGGCGCGCGTGGGCCTGGCCAACTACTTCGCGGGCGCCCTGATCCTGCCGTACGGGCCGTTCCTGTCGATGGCCGAGAAGTACCGCTACGACATCGAGCGGCTGTGCGACGAGTTCGGGGTGGGGTTCGAGACGGTGTGTCACCGGCTGTCGACGTTACAGCGGCCGAAAGCGCGTGGGGTGCCGTTCTCGTTCGTGCGCGTGGACCGGGCCGGGAACATGTCGAAGCGCCAGTCCGCAGCAGGGTTCCACTTCTCCCGGGTCGGCGGGGCGTGCCCACTGTGGAACATCTACGAGGCGTTCACCTCGCCGGGCAAGGTGATCACCCAGGTGGCCACGCTCCCGGACGGGAAGAGCTACTTCTGGATCGCGCGGACGATCTCCCGCAACGTCGGCGGCTACGCCAGTCCGGGCAAGACGTTCTCGGTCGGACTCGGCTGCGAACTGCGGCACGCCCGGCGGCTAGTGTACTCGGCCGGGCTCGACCTCGACGACCGCACCGCGGCCACGCCGATCGGCATGGGCTGCAAGGTCTGCGAACGTCCCGCCTGTCCGCAGCGGGCGTTCCCCCACATCGGCAAGCAGCTCACGGTCGACGAGAACACCAGCACGTTCGTCCCCTACCCGGCCGTGCCGAAGCCCGAGGAGTGACACCCGCCGCGGGAAGGCTCGCCGGCTCCCGGCTCGGCCGCTGCGGCGCCTCGCGGGAGTGACGCGCCGCAGCGGATCACGCGGCGAAGGCCCGGCGATAGGCGGTCGGCGTGAGGCCCGTGTGCTCGGTGAGGCGGTTGCGGAGGTTGGCGGCCGTGCCCAGGCCGCTGTGGTGCGCGATCTGGTCGACGGCGAGGTCGGTCCGTTCGAGAAGCCGGCGAGCGTGCTCGACCCGCACCGTGGTCAACCATTGGATCGGGGTGCAGCCGAGCTCGGTGCGAAAACGCCGGTGCAGGGTCGCCGGGCTCATGGCCGCGCGTGCGGCGATGTCGGCGACCGAGACGGGTCCGGTCGCGTGCTGCTCGGCCCAGCTCAGCGCCGCAGCCAGCGGGCTCTCGGCCTCCGCGGGGAGGGGACGTTCGATGAATTGCCGTTGCCCGCCCGGGCGATGTCCCGGGAACACGAGGCGGCGCGCGACGGCCGCGCCGACTTCGGCGCCGTGATCGCGGCGGACGACGTGCAGTGCCAGGTCGAGGGCCGCCGCGCTACCCGCCGAGGTGAGGACGTCGCCGTCGTCGACGAAGAGAACGGCATCGTCGACGCGCACCCGGGGATGGCGGGCGCGGAACTCGTCGGTCCACTGCCAGTGCACCGTGACGCGGCGCCCGTCCAGCACGCCCGCGTCGGCGAGGGTGAACGCCCCGGTGCACATCCCGATCATGCGTGTTCCCCGTGCGGAGGCTTGCGCGATCGCGTGCAGCACGTCGGGGTGATGTGGCGTCGCGGTGTCGGGCCGATTCGGAACGATCACCGTGTCCGCATGCTGCAGCGCCGACAGGCTCGCGACGCCGGTCATGGCGAAGAAGCCCTGTCGCATCGGCACCGTCGGTTCGCGCGCGCACAACTGCACGTCGTAGAGCAGCCCGCCGATCTCGGGCCGGTCGATGCCGAGAACCTCCGTCAGGCACGCCAGCTCGAACGGGTTCGAGCCCGCGTCGACCAGGGCGACGACCGTGTGCCGGTGCGAGGAATCTTGCGACATGTGTCATTCCTTGCACTGTCGGCGGCGCAGTGCAAGCCGCAGGATCGGGGCATGACGAACTCGGCCGTGAACATCGACGCCGTCCTGGACTCCTTCCAGGAACGGTGGAGCCCGCGGATCCTCACACGGGTCAACGACTACGACGTGCGCCTGGTCAAGGTGGAGGGAGCGTTCGTGTGGCATTCCCACCCGGACACCGACGAACTGTTCGTCGTGCTGGACGGCAGTCTCGACATCCGTCTCCGGCAGTCGGGCGACGAGGCCGCCGCCACTGGAACCGCTGCCACTGAAACCGTCGTGCACCTCGCGCGGCACGATGCCTTCGTCGTCCCGCGCGGGGTCGAGCACTGCCCGGAGTCACCGGAGGGCGCGGCGGTGATGCTGCTCGAACCGACCGGAACACTCAGTACCGGCGATCACGACGGAGACATCCCCGACCACATCACCTCGACGACGGGCCTGCCCGCGTAACCGGGCGGGAATCGGACGCCGGGCAGGCTCGCTCCGCGGGCGGCAACGGAGGTACCGGACGCCCCGCGGAACGGGTTCAGGACTCGTCGAGCGTCTGCCGCAGGGCTTCGTCGGCCTTGCGCGCCATGTCCTTGACGGCTTCACGACGTTCGGCGTCGGCCTCGTAATCCGCCCGGCGGTCGCGCACGACGCGCGCCGGTGCGCCGACCGCGATGCCGAAGTCGTGGATGTCGCCGCGGACCACGGCGTGCGCCCCGAGTACGCAGCCGCGTCCCACCCGCGTGCCTTTGAGCACCGACACCTTCGTGCCGATCCAGGTGTCCGGCCCGATCCGCACCGGGGCCTTGACGATGCCCTGATCCTTGATCGGCAGGTTGATGTCGGTGGTCACGTGGTCGAAGTCGGTGACGTACACCCAGTCGGCGATGATCGACGAACCGCCGATCTCGATGTCGAGATAGCCGTTGAGCACGTTCTGCTCGCCGAACACCGTCTTGTCACCGATGCGCAACGACCCCTCATGACAGCGGATCGCGTTGCCGTCACCGATGTGCACCCACCGGCCGATCTCCATACGCCCGTACCCGGCGCGAGCGTGGATCTCGACGTTCTTGCCGAGAAACACCATGCCGCGCAGCACGATGTGGGGATTCACGATGCGGAACTTCAGCAGCCGCCAGTAGCGGACGAGATACCACGGTGTGTACGCGCGGTGGCGCAACACCCAGCGCAACGACTCCTTCGTCAGGAACCGGGCCTGGGCCGGGTCGTTGCGCGTCCGTCGCCAGACCTGGACGCGGTGCAGCACCGGCGAACCCCACATCGACGTCATGCCCCGGAGAGTAGCTGTGCCATGCAGCGTCTCCGGTCGGGTGGTGGGCGGGAGCTCCGACCCACTGCGCCGGACCGACGGCGGTGCCGTGTCCATTGCCGGTGCCGTGTCCATAGCCGGTGCCGTGCCTACTGCCGGTGCGCCGTCAACGACCGGTGCGCTGGTCGGAACCCGCCCGGCGGTCAGGACCGACACGGGGCAAGCATCCGCCGGTTTCCGGCCGCTCCGCGCCGTCGGTACCAGCCTCCCGTGGAGCCAGGACGGGTTCGCGGCGGCCGGTGTAGGTGGCGCCGTTCGGGGTGGTCACCGTGGTGGTGCCGTGCACCGGGTCGTAGCGGGTGGCCCACCGCGGGTCGTTCTTCAGCCGGTGGTGGCGTCGGCATCGAGGCCCAGCGTTGGCCACCGACGTCGCTCCACGGTCCTTGACCCACTCGCGTTCGTGATCGTGATCGCAGTGCCGGGCAGGCCGATGACACCACGGGACGACACATTCGCGGTCCCGCACCCGCACCAGCTGCCGGATCGTCTCGCTGGGTCGCCGCCGCGACCTGCCCAGATCCACCGGTTCCCCGGTTCCGGGATCGCACAGCACCGCGCGCCACACACTGGCCGGACCGGTCATGATCTCCCGAGCGATCACGGCGGGCACGGGCCCGTAACCGTCCAACTCGCACCCCTGCTCGGAGATCGACAAGGCGGTGTCGACCGGCAGGTGCAGATGCACCATCGTCGGCGCCGCGGGTGGTGCCGCACCCGGATCGTTGCCCAGCAACAGATCCGCGGTGACATCCGCACGCAGCTGATCCCACGTACGCTGCTCGCCGCCGCGGCGCAGTGACCGCGCCATCGCCTCGATCCGCGCGTAACACGCCGCTGCCACCTCGGCCGGCAACTCCGCCGACACTACCGACACCGCATTCTCGCCCGGTACGAGCTCGACCCGGCGTTCCGCACGCGCTCTCCGTGCCCGGCCGGCCTGCCCACCCGGGTCGACCTTCTCCACCAACCTCGCCGCACACCGGGTCAGATTCCGCGGTTGCCACAACGTCGCTCCTGCCCCGTCGAGCTTCCCCGCCAGCAACCGGTCCACGGCGCGAGCCGCTTCGTCATCCAGGGCCGCGGTCACCTTCAGAACCCGCTGCACGGCATACGATTCGAGCTCCCCGGCCCGCATCGCCTCGAGTATTCGCGGCATTCGCCGTGCCAGCTCGACCGAACGTCGGATCCGCTCCCGTACGGCCACCGGCGAGGCCCGCAGCTCGGGAGTCAGCTCCTCGGCCAGACTCCACCAGTCGTCCTCCACCGCGGCCGCCTCGGCAAGGAACGCCACTTCCTCGGCATCGACCTGCGCACGCCGCACCCGTAACGCCCGTGCACGCTCAGCCCGTGCACACTCCGCGCGACTCATGACACCCCCAGTGGCAGAACTACAGTGACAGAACTCAACGCAGTCCCGATCGTCCGCAGGACCACTCACTCGTCGACAGTATCGAACCAGTATTCGATACGACAGATCTCGGCGTGTCACCCGATGGAGGGTCGCAGGCTCCTCCGCTGCGGTGTAGTGCGACCGCGAGACCGGCACGGCGGAGAGAGTCCTGCACTCCACGGCCAATCCCGGACCGGCGTCGGCCGGTCGCCGATGGGCCGCCACTCCTGTTGATACGACCCACCCGACCTGTACTGATACGACCCGCGCGCTCATGAGCCCTCCCCCGGCCGCACGATCACCCAGCACAACCAGGTATGGCGCGACGGTGCCGAATCGAGCTACACTGCTATCGCACGAACATTCGACAGCAAGAAATGTGGATATGTTGACGAACCTGCCATTGCCACCTCGACGGCCGGGGACCCTCCGCCGGCCGAATGCAGCCGTCTCCCCCGTATCCGGCAGCCGTAGCCTGTCGACAGGCAGGCAAACAGTGACGACCAGACGCTGACGACCAGACGATGGCGACCCGACGGCGAGGAGCGGACGTGACGAAGAAGCTGATCATCGACACCGACCCCGGCGTGGACGACGCGATCGCCCTCGCCCTGGCGGCCCTGAGCAGCGAGGTCGACCTGCTGGGCGTGACCAGCGTGTACGGCAACGTCCCGCTGTCGGCGACGACGATCAACGCCCGCCGCATCCTGGCACTGTGCAAGCGGGCCGACGTGCCCGTCGCCGCGGGCGCCGCCCGGCCCCTGGTGCACCGGCACCCGAACGAAGCCGGTGACGTGCACGGCGCCGACGGCCTGTCCGGCCGGTCGGCGGCGCTGCCCGAACCGGCCCGACCGCTGGACGAACGCGACGCCGTCACCCTGATGGCCGAGCTGCTCGAGACCTCCGACGAACCGGTGACGATCGCCCCGATCGGCCCGTTGACCAATATCGCCGCGCTGCTGGCCGCGCATCCGGCCGCCGCGGCCAAGATCGAGCGGATCGTGATCATGGGCGGCGCACTCGGCCACGGCAACACCACGGCCGCCGCCGAGTTCAACATCTGGAGCGACCCCGAGGCCGCCCAGCGTGCACTGACGGGCGGCGAGGCCCCGTGCGTGCTCGTGCCGATGGACCTGACCTATCGCTGTGCCGTCGACGCGGCGTGGCTCGACGAGCTCGACTCGTCCGGACCGATCGGCGCGGCACTCCACGCCCTCACCCCGGACTATCGCGAGCACTATCGCGGCGCACTCGGCTGGGACGGCATGGTGATCCACGACGCGGTGGCCGTCGCCGAGGCGATCCGCCCGGGCACGTTGCAGACCGAGCGGGTTCCGGTGCAGGTGGAGTGCTCGTTCGGACCGGGCCGCGGCGCCACCCACGCCGATCGGCGCCTGCCCGCGCTGCGCGCCTCGACCGACGATCCGGATCCGGCACCGGACATCGAGCTCGCCGTCGACACCGACCTGACCGCGCTGCGCGCACTCCTGCTCGACGGATTGCGCTGACTCGACGATGCCCCGCCTCGCAGCGCTCCGTATCCTCTGAGCCATGACATCGGGGGAGACCGAGACACCGTCGTCCACGGCACCGTCGTCCACGGCACCGGCCACGTCGCCACACACAGCGGCGGCACACACAGCCTCGACACGCACTGCCCCGGCCCGGCCCGGCCGGGGCCGGTTCGCCGCGCTGCTCGCGCTCGCCACCGCGGTCGTGCTGACGGCGGGCGTGCTCACCGTCCTCCGGTTGTCACCCGCGCCGGCCGGTGACACGGGCGCCGCGGCCGCCGCGGCGGACGGCACCGACTCCGGTGCGCAGGCACCCGGCCCCGGCAGCGCACCCGCGTCCGGGCAGACCCCGTCCCGGCAGAGCCCGCAGCCCGAGCCGACGCCCGACCGGACAGCCCCTGCTCAGCGCGTGCCACAGGAACAGGGCACGCAGTTCGAGGAATGGGTCGGCGAGGTCGCGGGCTGGCTCGACATTCCCCGGCGCGCCATGCGTGCCTACGCCACCGCGACCGTCCGGATGGAACAGGAACAGCCCGGCTGCAACCTGTCGTGGGTCACGCTCGCCGGCATCGGGCGCACTGCCAGCGACCACGGCCGCACGGGCGAGCGCAGCCTCACCCGCGACGGCAGGCCCACCTCCCCCATCGGCACCATCGAGCTGCGCGACTTCTCCGGCGACGTCATCTCTCAAACCGGCGCGAAAGGCCCGATGCAGCTCTCCCCCGCGGTGTGGCAGCAGTGGGCGGCGACCTCGGCCGGATCGGCACCGAACGTCCAGGACATCGACGACGCGGCGCTCACCGCCGGCCGTGCGCTGTGCGACGAGGGACGTGACCTCGACCGGGGCCAGCAGTGGCTCGAGGGTGTCTCCTCCCTGCACGACGAGCCGTTGTTCCTGCACCGCGTACTGGCGACGGCCAACGTCTACGGCACGGTCGGGATGGAGGACGAGCCGCCCAACGAGAAGGTGCTCCAGGCCGTCACGTTCGCCATCGAGAAGATCGGCCTGCCGTACGTGTGGGGCGGCAACGGCCAGGAGCAGGGCGATGCCGGCTTCGACTGCTCCGGCCTGACGACCGCCGCGTACGACTCGGCGGGCGTGTCGCTGGAACGCACCGCACACTGGCAGTACTCGTCCGTCCCCATCATCGGCCCGGACGAGCAACCCCGGCTGGGCGATCTGGTCTTCTTCGGCGATCCGAACACGAAGATCCACCATGTCGGGATGTACATCGGCAACCAGCAGATGATCGACGCGCCGACGTTCGGCCAGGCCGTGCAGGTGCACAACTACCGCAAGCCGGGCGATTCCTACGCCGGCGCAGGACGGCCGGTGGCGTGACCATGGAGACGACGACCGAATCCTTCCGCACGCCCGCCGGCATCACGCTCGGACTCGAGCACTTCGGTGATCCGGCCGCGCCACTCGTACTGCTCGCGGGCGCGCCGACCATGCTCTCCTGGCCCGATGCGCTCTGCGAGACGCTGGCTCGCCGGGGACGCCACGTCGTGCGCTACGACCTGCGCGATGCGGGCGCGTCGACGTCCGGCGACCCCGAGTCACCGGACTACACCCTGCGCGATCTCGCCGACGACGCCGCCGCGCTCGCCCGTGGTCTGGACGACCTGCCTGCGCACCTGGGCGGCATCGGGATCAGCGGCATGGTCGCCCAGGTCGCCGCGCTCGATCACCCCGACGCGTTCTCGGCGCTCACCCTCGCCGGGACGCGGCCCGTCGCACCGGGCCCGGTCGACGCCGACCTGCCCGACCACGACGCCCGCACCATGGAGCGGATGTTCGCGCTGCCGATGCCCGACTGGTCCGATCGCGACGCCGTGGCCGCGTTCGCCGCAGCGCACGCCGAGATCCTCGGCAACGACCCCGCAGCGGCACGCACCACCGCCGCGCGCGTCGTCGATCGCACGCCGTCGGCGGATCCCGCGGCAGGCCGGGCCAACCAGCTGGGCATGGTCTTCGCCGCACTGGACTGCACTCCGCGCTGGCGGGAACGGCTCGCCGAACTGGCCGTTCCGACGCTCGTCGTGCACGGCCGCAGGGACCCGTTCTTCCCGGTGGGCAACGGCGAAGCCCTCGCGCGGGAGATCCCCGATGCCCAGCTGCACGTGCTCGACCGGGCCGCGACCGCCATCCCCGACGACCTCACCGACGAGGTCGCGGCGGTCATGCTCGCGCGGTAGGCGCGCAGCGGCACCTACTCGAGCCGGCCGGTCACGGCGGGCTTGCCGGCCGGAACGGAAAACGTCGCCGCGCCACGGCATTCCTGGTTTCTCGTGCATCGCAGTCGAGGTCACGGCGGCACGGGTCGACGACAAACGCATCGACCCGGACACCGGCACGCAAGCGGTTGCCGTCGGCGGTGCCCCGCCACCGAGGGCACACAGGTCACCCACGATCACCGAGGATTTGAACGCCCGTCCGCGAGTGTCTCTCCACAGCGCACAGCCTTCACGTTTCCCGGCCACAGTGCCGATCCTCCGGGCGCACGGCCTCGCTCACCGTCCTCATATCCTTGACTTCCTCTTCTGTTGACATTCTCAACGATTGCTGTTTTTCTGTGATCTACAACATGGACGGTGTCCGAAGCGAGGCGCCGACGCGACGACACGAGCCCGACACCACGCCGGTCCACGCCGTCGCCATCGGACCGTTCGCGACGTCCCGAGGAGAGGAGGACCATGCATCCGGCCGCTCTACCCAGAACCATCTTCGACTCCGATCACGAACTGTTCCGGACCACCGCCCGTACGTTCGCCGAGCGTGAGGTCGCCCCGCACCTGGACACGTGGACCCGTCAGGGTCACGTCGACCGCGAGCTCTACCGCCGCGCCGGCGAACTCGGCCTACTGGGAATCGCCGCCGAGGACAAGCACAACGGCGGAGGTATCGACGACTTCCGGTTCCACGCCGTGCTCATCGAGGAGCTCTGCCGGGTGGGCGCCACTGTGGTGACCATGAACCTCAGCGGTTTCAACGACCTCGTCGCCCCCTACCTGATCTCGCTGGCCGACGACGAGCAGAAGCGGCGCTGGCTGGCTCCGCTGTGCAGCGGCGACCTCATCGGCGCACTGGCGATGACCGAACCCGGCGCGGGCAGCGACCTGGCTGCTCTGACCACCACGGCCATACCCGACGGCGACGAGCTGGTGCTCAACGGGACCAAGACCTTCATCAGCACCGGCACGACGGCGGACGTCTTCCTCGTCGTGGCCCGCACGGATCCCGCGGCCGGACGGAAGGGTTTCAGCATCGTGCTGGTCGAGGCCGATACTCCGGGGTTCGCCCGCACCGGCCCGTTGCACAAGGTCGGCCTGTCCGCTCAGGACACCGCAGAACTGACCTTCGATCACGCCCGAGTACCGCGGGCCAACATCCTCGGCAACGAGAACGACGGTTTCGGCTACCTGCGGGGCAATCTGCCGCAGGAGCGGCTCAGCGTCGCGGTCACGGCGATGGCGGCGATGCGGCGCACGTTCGAGCAGGCCCTGGACCACACTCGCGACCGCACCGCCTTCGGCACCCGGATCGCCGACTTCCAGGCCAATCGCTTCTACCTCGCCGAACTGGCCACCGACATCGAGATCGCACAGACCTTCGTCGACCGGTGCGTTCTCGACGCCGCCCACGGATGGCTCGACGAGGTCACCGCCGCGATGGCCAAGTGGTGGGTGACCGAACTGCAGCAGAAGGTCGTCAATCGCTGTCTGCAATTGCACGGCGGCTACGGATTCATGACCGAATACGACGTCGCCAAGGATTACCTGGACTGCCGCGGCAGCACGTTGTACGCGGGCACGACCGAGGTCATGAAGGAAATCATCGGGCGGAAATTGACCCGGCAATGATCCGCATTCCCCGCAAGGAGAACCGAGCATGCGCAACGAAGGTGTGGGGTCCTGGCCCTACCGCAGGGTCCGACTGGCTCCCGACAAGACCGCGATCACGTTCCGCGAACAGAGCCTGACCTACGCTCAGCTCGACGAGCGGGTGACGCGCCTCGCCCGTGCCCTACGCGAACTCGGGGTCGGCAAGGGGGATCGGGTGGCGCTGCTGAGCAGGAATCATCCGTCCTACCTCGAGGCACTGTTCGCTTCGGGACTACTGGGGGCGATTTTCGTCCCACTCAACGCGCGCCTTTCCACGCCCGAACTCGCCTATTCGCTCGAAGACGCCGGAGTGTCGGTACTGATCCACTCCGCCGAGCTGACCGAAGTCGGCATCACCGCCGCCGAGCAGGCCGCCACACGGCAACGCGTCGTCGTGGACGGTGCCCCCGACAGCGACGCGGTCGGCTACGAGGACATCATCGCCCGCGCCGGCACCGACCGCCTCGCCGAGGTGGTCTCGCACAACGATCCCTGCTTCATCATGTACACCTCGGGCACCACCGGGCGCCCCAAGGGCGTGGTGCTCACCCACGGCAACATCGTGTTCTCGGTGATGAACGCGGTCGTCGACCTGGACCTGCTCAGCGACGAGGTCTCGCTGGTGTGCGCGCCACTGTTCCACACCGCGGCACTGGATTTCGTCGCGCTGCCCACCCTGCTCAAGGGCGGGCTCGTGTGCATCGAGGAAGGGTTCGACCCGCAGCAGGTGCTGCAGGCGATCGAACGTGCGGGCGTGACCTACACGTTCGGCGCACCCACCATGTGCGACGACCTCAGCCAGCACCCGGACTGGAGCTCGACGGACCTGTCCTCGATCCGACGCATGATCGTCGCCGCCGCGCCGGTACCGCCGCGGACCCTGCACGCTTATGCCGAGCGCGGTGTCAAGCTCTGTCAAGGCTACGGCCTGACCGAGACCGGCCCCGGCGCGCTGATCCTCACCCCCGACAACGTCGAGCGGAAGCTGGGCACCACCGGGGTCCCCCACTTCTTCACCGACGTCACCCTGGCCGGCCCCTCGGACGAACCGGTCGAGCCGGGCCAGCGCGGCGAAATCCGAATCTGCGGGCCCAACGTCACGAGCGGGTACTGGAATCGCCCGGAAGCCACGTCCGACGCCTTCGACGAACAGGGACGGTTCCGTTCCGGTGATGTCGGGGTGGCCGACCAGGACGGTTTCGTGGCCGTGGTCGACCGACTGAAAGACATGATCATCTCCGGTGGGGAGAACATCTACCCCGCCGAGGTGGAAGCCGCACTGCTGGACCTGCCCGGCGTGGCCGCGTGTGCGGTCTTCGGCGTACCCCACGAGAAGTGGGGCGAGGTCGGCCGCGCCGCCGTAACCCTCGAAAAAGGATCCGAACTGTCCGAACAGGACATGACCGAGTTCCTGCTCGAACGACTGGCCAAGTACAAGGTCCCGAAATCGTTCCTCTTTCTCGACGAGATCCCACGCAACGCCAGCGGGAAGATCCGCAAGAACGAACTCCGCGAGCACTACGCGGGCTGACCCGCCGCACCGGCCCTTCCGGTGGCGTTCCCATTTCTCCTGAGAATTCGCATGACATCGGGCGGACATTCGCCGCCCACTCCGCCCTGCCCGAAAAAAACCGCCTCCCGATCAGGAATCCCATGATGGTTACCGATGTCGCCGCGGCCATGCCGGCCGCGCAACGCAAAAGAGAGATCCGCAGGGTCGTCCTCGCCAGTTACCTCGGCAGCACGAGTACTACGATTTCCTGCTCCACACCACTGCCGCAGCCCTGGTGTTCGGGCCGGTCTTCTTCACCAATCTCGCCCCGCTGGCGGCCACGATCGCCTCCTTCGGCACTTTCGCAGCCGGCTACCTCGCGCGTCCCCTCGGCGGGGCAGTACTGGGAGATTTCGGGGACCTGCTCGGGCGCAAACGGATGCTGGTCGTGTCCGTGAGCATCATGGGCGTGGCCTCCTTCCCCATCGGCCTCATCCCGCCTGCTGGCGGCCATAGGATCCTGGGGAGCGGTCATTCCGGTGCAGCTGCGGATCCGTCAGGGCATCGCCGTGGGCGGCGAATGGGGCGGTGCCGCACTGATGTCACTGGAACACGCGAACAAGAAGCGGCGTGGATTCGCCGCCTCCATCCCCGAACAGTTCGGCACCACGGCCCGCTACACGGGCGTGTCCCCGGGCTACCAGCTCGCGAGGCTGCTCGGTGCCGGCCTGACCCCGATGATCCTCACGTCGCTGTACGTCGCCAGTGGGCGCGACATCATGTCGGTGGTGTGGTTCCTGGCGGCGGTGGGACCGATCAGCGTGGTGGCCATCCTGCTCACTCGCGAGAGCCAGGACAACGAGCTCACCCAGGACACCTTCTGAGGAAGGAACGTTCACCATCGCGGGCTCGTCCGTGCAGCGGTGCCAGTGGCCGGTGCCACCGGCACCACCCCGCTTCAGTTCCCGTGCCCGCCGAGAGCGACGGCTTCCCGATCGTCGAGGTCCGACTCGGGGAACGCGATCCGCCGCAGCATGTAACGCAGATGATCGAGGTCCTGCGGGGAAACACCCTCGAAATGGCCGTCCGATGCCGCGGCGACCCGCTCCCGCGCCTGTCGGCAAACCTGGTGGCCGGCTTCGGTGATCGCGATCAGCTTGTTACGCCGGTCGGTGGGATCGGGGGCACGGGTGACCAGATCGCGTTTCTCCAGATCGTCGACCAGAGCCACGATCTGGCTCGGGTCCAGCCCCATGGTTGCAGCCAGACGCCGCTGCGTTACCCCATCACCGTCCTCGTCCACGAGGTCCAGCACCGAGTAGGAGCGGACCCGCAGGCCCAACGGGGCGAGTGCCTCACTGGCGGACCGGGCCAGCACCCCACTGGCGCGGGACAACAGGAAACCGAGGTCTTCGGTCAGCGGGTGATTCGCATGCATCGGAGGTCCTCTCGTTCGTACTGCGAACACTGTACCATCCATCAACAATTGACATCATCAACTGTAGTTGATGTCATTTATCGAACACGCGGACACGAGCAGTCGGGAGTTCCCATGGACCTCAGCAACAAAGTCGCGATCGTCACCGGCAGTGGCCAGGGGCTCGGCCTGGCCTACGCGCAGCAGCTGGCCCGCTGTGGCGCCTCGGTGGTGGTCAACGACATCAACGCCGAGACCGCCCAGGCCGCCGTCGCCTCGATCAGCGCCGAAGGCGGCAAGGCCCACGCCGTCGCCGGCGTCGTGGGCAGCGCCGAAACCGCCCAGGCCCTGGTGGACGGCGCGGTCGAGGCGTTCGGACGGCTCGACATCCTCGTGACCAACGCCGGCATCCTGCGCGACAAGGTCGTGTGGAAGATGAGCGACGAGGACTTCGACCAGGTCCTCGACGTCCACATGCGAGGGACCTTCACCTGCGTACGTGCCGCGGTGATCAGGATGCGAGAACAGGGCGAGGGTGGCCGCATCATCTGCATCGGCTCACCGGCCGGCCAACGCGGCAACTTCGGGCAGACCAACTACTCCGGCGCCAAGGCCGGCATCGTGGGCATGGTTCGCACCTGGGCGATGGAACTCCGGCGCGCGGACATCACCGCCAACGCGGTCGTGCCGGTCGCGGCCACCGCGATGACCGAAACCGTGCCGTTCCTCAAGCCCTACGTCGAGGCGATGCGGGGTGGCGAGGAACTGCCCGCCTTCGCCCGACGCGAACTCGGCTTCGGCGGCCCACAGGACGCGACCGGCATCGTGGCCTACCTCGCCGGCGACGAGGCCGCCGAGATCACCGGACAGGCCGTGGCTGTCGGTGGGGATCGCCTGGCGCTGTGGTCGCACCCGGACATGACCGTCACCGCCTACCACGACGGCGGCTGGGACCCCGACGCGATCGCCGCGGAATGGCCGACCACCTTCGCCGAGCACCTCGAATCCGTCGGCGAGAAGCTCCCCGAGGAGGCGACAACACGATGAGCCGCTACAGCTACGGCATCGACGTCGAAGCCATCACCGCGCTCGACGTCCACACCCACGTCGAGATCGACGGCTGCGGACACAAATCCCTGGACGACGACCTGATCGCGGCCTCGGAGAAATACTTCAAGTCCGGCCAGGAACGCACCCCCGGGATCGAATCCATGGCCGAGTACTACCGCGAGCGCAACATGGCCGCGATCGTGTTCACCGTCGACGCCGGCTCCGCCACCGGCCACCCGGTCAACTCCGTCGAGGAGATCGCCGAGAAGGCGGCCCGGCACAACGATGTGCTCATCCCGTTCGGCTCCGTCGATCCCTGGCAGGGCAGAACCGCCGTCAACCGGATACGCACGTTGGTCGACGAGTACGGGGTCAAGGGATTCAAGTTCCACCCCAGCTTGCAGGGATTCGAACCCAACAACCGCGACTTCTACCCGCTCTACGAGGCGCTCACCGAGTGCGGTGTGCCCGCCCTGTTCCACACGGGGCAGACCGGCATCGGTGCCGGCCTGCCCGGCGGGCACGGCATCAAACTGCGCTATTCCGACCCGATGCTGCTCGACGACGTCGCGGCCGACTTTCCCGAGCTGACCATCATCATGGCCCACCCCTCGGTGCCCTGGCAGGACGCCGCCATCTCCAGCGCCTCGCACAAACCCAACGTGTACATCGACCTGTCCGGCTGGTCACCGAAGTACTTCCCGCCGCAGCTGGTGCAGGCCGCCAACTCGATTCTGCGGCACAAGGTCCTGTTCGGCTCGGACTTTCCCGTCATCCAACCCGACCGCTGGATGCGCGACTTCGACAAGCTGGAGATCCGCGACGAAGTCCGCCCGCTGATCTTCAAGGACAACGCGCTGAAGATCCTGGGCCTGCTGTAGCGCAACCGTCCCGTCTTTTCATCCCCTCACACAAGGAGGAACCGTGTCCGTCGACGCCGCCACGACCACCACGACCGTGGAGACCCTCGCCGATCTCCGGGCATTCGAAGGCAGGCCGCTGGGAACCAGTTCCTGGCTGCCCATCGAACAGCAGCGCATCAACACCTTTGCCGACGCCACCGACGACCACCAGTGGATCCACACCGACCCCGAACGCGCCGAGGCCGAAAGCCCGTTCGGTGGTCCCATCGCCCACGGCTACCTCACCCTGTCGCTGATCATTCCCATGTGGGAGGAAGTTCTCACCGTCAACAGCGTGAGCACGAAGGTCAACTACGGTCTCAACAAGGTCCGATTCGTCAACCCCGTGCCCGCGGGCGGTCGGGTGCGCCTGAACGCCACCCTCGGTAAGTACGAGGACCTGCCGAAGGGCGGTGTCCAGCTCACCGTCGACGCGGCCATCGAACTCGAAGGCAGCGAGCGCCCCGCCTGCGCAGTGGAAGCCATCTACCGCATGTTCGAGTGAGACCCGTGAAATTCAGGGGCAGGGATCGCGGTGCCGAGCCGGGCTCGGCATGGATCGGTTGCCTTCGGGCCACGAGGCGGGCCATCCGGCCAGCTCTCCAGCGCCCGGAGCACGGCTTCCGGCACCGCGTCCTCGGCCGAGGAGAAAACCGCGCCGCGCCGGACCAGCACCCCGGTCACCGTGGAACCAGCTCCCGCAGCAACGACGTGTCCATGCGGTCACTCGGCGGTCTCGGCGAACGGACCGTCGGTCACCGGTGGCGTCCTGCGCCGTCGTAGCGCACGAACGTGCCCTCCGGCGCCAGCGCCTGGGCGTCGACGACCTCTTCGTCGTGGCGGCCCTTCGTCAACGCGTGTGCCCCTGGGACGGAGCCGGCATCTCATTCTCGACACCGCGGCCACATTCTTCGGATTTTCTTCCCGCAGGGTTTCCGGCGCGGGCCGGACCGCTCAGCGAGTCAGGACCGTCTCGCCGGAGATGCGGGACAGCTTCTCGGGATTACGCACCCCGTACAGTCCGGTGACCAGGCCGTCGTCGATACGCAGGGCCACGACGGTGTCGACCTCGTCGCCGCGCCGCAGCACCAGTGCAGGGTGGCCGTTGACGCGCGCCGGGGCGAGCGTGCCGATCTCGGGTAGGTGCCACAGGCCGGACGCCAACAGCCTGCCCACCTTGGCCGCACCCACGACGGGCTTCGGCGCGGCCTGCGCCAGTCCGCCGCCGTCGCCGATGAGCACGACGTCGGGAGCCAGGACGTCGAACAGGCCCTGCAGGTCGCCCGTGTCGACCGCGCGGCGGAACGCCTCGAGCGCCCGCTGCGCCTCGTCCGAGGCGGCCGCACTCCGCGGCCTGCGCGCGCTCACGTGCCCGCGCGCCCGGTGGGCGAGCTGCCGAACCGCCGCCGGACTCTTGCCGACCGCCTCGGCGATCTCCTCGTAGCCGACGGCGAACACCTCCCGCAGCACGAACACGGCCCGTTCGGTCGGCGACAGCGTCTCCAGCACCAGCAGCATCGCCATCGACACGCTCTCGGCCAGCTCCACGTCCTCGGCCACGTCGGCCGCCGTGGCCAGCGGTTCGGGCAGCCACGCACCGACGTAGGACTCCTTGCGCCTGCCGAGCGTGCGCATCCGCGTGAGCGCCAGCCGGGTCGTGATCCGCACCAGGTACGCCCGCCGGTCACGTACCCGCGCCAGGTCGACGCCCGTCCACTTCAGCCACGTCTCCTGCAGGACGTCCTCGGCGTCGGCCGCCGAGCCGAGCATCTCGTAGGCGACCGTGAACAGCAGATTCCGGTGCGCCACGAACACCTCGGTGGCCGTGTCGGCGTCCCGCGCGGACGCATGTGGCGTGGCAGTCATGGGTCTCCCTTCGGCGGTGACACCCCTACGACGCCGTCGACCGCCGAGTTGTGACGGCCCCGGGGCACCGATCGGCCACGACCGCGCATCCCGACGGCATCCCGGGTGGAACCGGCACGCGACAACGGCCGCGGTTGTCACACGTCGCGCGCCGTCGGCGTCTTCTGCTCGTCCCACGACAACGCGTTACAGCGACGTCCCACGACAACGAGGAGGACCATCGCTATGGAAACCCGATTCGACATGTTCGGCAACGAACTGGCGCTCGCATTCGCCAAGCGGTTCGCCAATGCCGGCGCCGTCATCACCGCGTCACCGCTGCCGACCTCGGTCCAGGAACTCGTCTCGCTGCGTGCCAGCCAGATCAACGGCTGCGGCTGGTGCGTCGACATGCACACCAAGGAGGCCGCGGCCCACGGCGAGAGCGCGCTGCGGCTCAACCTCGTCGCGGTCTGGCGGGAGAGCACGGTGTTCACCGAGGCCGAGCAGGCGGCGCTCGCCTTCGCCGAAGAGGGGACGCGGCTGGCCGACGGCCACCAGGGAGTGTCCGACGAGACGTGGGCCGCGGTGCGCGAACACTACGACGACGACGAGACGGCGGCGCTCGTCGCGCTCGTGAGCCTGGTCAACGCGGCCAACCGCATGGCCGTGCTCGTCCACCAGCGGGGCGGGTCCTACCAGCCCGGCATGTTCGAGGCCGCCCTGTCGGGACAGTCGTGACGTAACGGCCGTGCGGGGCACTCGCGAGCACCCCGCACGGCCGCGGAGTCGTGGCTCTCGCCTCCGGGCACAGGGTAGCGGTCAGACGACGCCTGCGCGGATCTCGTCGTAGATCCGGCGAGGATCGGCTGCCAGCGAAGCCTTGACGTGTGCGCTCCAGTCGTCGGCGAGCACCTCGACCGAGCCCGCCTCGACGCCGTCCAGGCCCGCACCGGCGACCACGGCCGGGTCACCCTTGGGGCCGTCGTAGGCGGCGCTGAAGTCGGTGTCGACGGCGCCCAGGTGCAGACCGGTCACCAGCGTGCCCTGGTCGGCGAGCTCGGTGCGCACCCCGTTCGTCAATGCCCACTGGGCGGCTTTGGCCGCGTGGTAACCGTTCGTGCCCGGGTAGGGATGCCAGGACTGCGCGGACAACACGTTGAGGATCGCGCCGCCTCCACCCGCCGAGAGCGCCGGGACGAAGGCACGCACGACGGCCAGCGTGCCCCAGAAGTTCGTCTCCATCTCCGCACGGACGGCTGCCGGGTCGGAGGTGACGAGGCTCGTGAAGTTGCTGAGCCCGGCGTTGTTCACCACGAGCGTCACGTCGGTCGCCGCGGCGGCCGCGGCCCGGACCGCCTCGTCGTCGGTGACGTCCAGTTGCAGCGGAACGACGCCGGGCAGGTCGATCGTCTCGGGCCGCCGGGCCGTCGCGTACACGCGTGCCGCGCCGCGTTCGAGGAGCTGCAGGGCGAAATGGCGGCCCAGCCCTCGGTTCGCCCCGGTGACGAGCGCGACGGCACCCTCAATGCGCAGGCCGGAAACCGGGGCGATGGGTCCGACGGATTCGGTGTTCGATGTCATGTCACGTACGCTAAAACCTCACGTGGACGTGAGGTGCAAGTCTCGCGCCGGGATGTCGAGAGAAAGGAAGCCGTGCGCATCGGAGAGATCGCCCGGCGATCGGGAGTCAGCGCCCGCGCGCTGCGGTACTACGAAGAACAGGCACTGCTCGTCCCCGGCCGCAGCCCCGGAGGGCAGCGCGAGTACACCGAGGACGCCGTCCAACGGGTTCGGGCCATACAACAGCTCTATGCCGCAGGCCTGCCCAGCCGCCGCATTGCCGAACTGCTCCCGTGCATGGACACCGACACCACTACCGACCATCAACGAGCGATGCTCAGGGCCGAACGCGACCGCATCCGCGCGCAGATCGACGAGCTCACCGCCACGCTCGCCCGCCTCGACGAACTCGTCGATGCCGCCGACCGCCGCGGACCGTGAATGCCGACAGGGTGGGCTCGCGCGCCCGAGCGAGGCGGATCACCCCGCCTCGACGCGGCCGTGCGTCAGGGCGGCCAGCGCGTCGGCGAGCTTCCGGTGCTGACGCGTCACCAGCGGGCCGTACTGCACCGCCTTGGACTTGATGCCGATCTCCACCCGCGTGCCGGTGTGCTCGGGCGTCACCAGGACCGGGTAGAAAAAGCCCCAGGTGGCCGCCGATATTCGTGAGTCGAGCAGTACCAGGCCCCGCCCGGGGTCGGTGTCCACGACGGAGAACCCGTCCGGACAGTGCTGTGTGATCCAGCCGTAGACCTGCTGCGGCGGCGCGCCGGTGCGCACGCCCTGCCGGCGCTTGGTCATCGGCACCGTCGCGATCGAGCCCTTCCGCTTGATCGCGAACAGTGCCAGCACGGTGACCGCGATGAGAACGCCGGCCAGGGCGAACAGGAGGGTGGCGGTATTCATGCGCCGGATTGTGCCTCGCCGGACCCGGCTCGGGCGCAGGAACCGCGATATCGACCCGCGCGGGTGATGACGCCCCGCTCAGGCGGGCACGCGTTCGGCTCGGCAGACGAACGCCGTGGGCCTGCGCCCGATCCGGGTGAGCACGACACTCGCCTCGCCCGATCCGGACGGTTTCAACCTGCGACGCAGCGTGTTCGGGTCGACGTCCAGCCCGCGCACCAGGATCTCCACCCTGCCGACGTCGTGGCGCCGCAGCGTCGAACGCAGTTCCTTCTCGCTGTAGCGGCCGTACTCCAGCACCCGGAACGCGCGTACCCCGGGTGGCGGCGCGTCGCCCGTGAGGTAGGCGATGCGCTCGTCCAGCTGCCACAGACCGTGCCGCACGCCGTAGTGGCGCACCAGCCCGGCCCGGACGACGGCACCGTCCGGGTCGACGATCCACTCTCCGGGCTCCCCGACCCCGGCCTCGTCCGGCTCCTCGTCGGTGATCGTCCATTGTGTACCGCCGGACCCGGCCTCTCCGTTCCGCAGCACCGTGGCGCGCCTGCGGGTCGTGGCGAGGCCCTCGCTCCACAGACACGATTCGCGCACCTGCCCGTCAAGGGAGACGACTTCCACTTCCCGCGCCCACGGAACGATCGACGGGTCCAGTCCCGGCGCGCATTTCACGACCAGGTCGCGGCCGTCGTAAGCGGTGGCCAGTTCGTCCAACGCGGGCACGAAATCGGCCGGTTTCCACGTGCGGCGCCCCGACGAGTCCCGGCGTGCGGGGTCGGCGACCGCCACGGCGTCCCGGGTGACCGGTGCGAGCGCATCGGCGCGCACCAGTCCGGGCGACACTCCGGCAGCCGCAGTGTTGTGCCGGGCCATGGCGAGGCGGGTTTCGTCGAGGTCGGAACCCACACACCGCGCCGCAGTCCGTGCCAGCGCCGCGAGGTCCGCCCCGATCGAGCACGTCACGTCGTGCACGTCGCGGCCCGCGAGCCGCTCCGCACGACTACGCGCCACGGGCGAGGCGCTCGCCTGTTGCAGCGCGTCGGACGTCATCAACCAGGAATCCGACTCGTCCAGTTTGGACGTCGCTTTTCGGCGTAGCAGAACGGTTTCCAGCACCGCGGCATAACGGTCACCCACGAGACGACGGGCCGCCGTCACGTCGGCCAACCAACTCGCGTCGGTCAGCGTCAGCCCGTCACAGGCCGCGATCGCCTTCTCACCCTCGGCCGAGACCAGGAAGGCGACGTCGTCGGGCGAGAAGGCGTACGGCAACGGTTCCGGTGCTCCAGGGAGGCGGGTCGGTTACAGCTCGACGGGCTCGGGCGGCTTGGTGCCCGTGATCATCACGTTGTAGAACAGCTCACGCGGCAGCACCTTCGACAGCAGCTTCTTGTCCACAGCCGACAGTCGCAGCCACAGCTTGTAGGCGAACAGGCGCCACCTGAGCGTGAGCTTTTCGTCCGGCACCGCGGCCTCGAACGTCCGGATCGGCCAGCCCGCCAGCGCGGCACTGAACTCGTCGGTGACCGCCCGTACGTCGACCGCCCCTGCCGCCAGCGACAGCCGCTCCAGTTCGGACGGGTCGAACGTGTGCAGATCGACCACGGCCTCGAGTGCCGCCGCACGCGAGGACTCGTCCAGTTCCTCCTGCCCGCGCCGCCATCCGCTCAGTGCGGGCAGCTTGGTGAGGTTCGTCGTGAGCCACCACGTCAGCTGGCCGAGCTTGCGAGCGTAGAGATCACCGACCTTGGTCGGCTCACCCGCGAACACGAACCGCCCGCCCGGCTTGAGTACGCGCAGCACCTCACGCAGCGACGCCTCGACGTCCGGGATGTGGTGCAACACGGCGTGCCCGATCACGAGGTCGAAACTGTCGTCCTCGTACGGGATCCGTTCGGCGTCCGCGACCCGGCCGTCGACGTCGAGCCCGAGCTGCTCGGCGTTGCGCAGCGCGACCTCGACCATGCCCGGCGACAGATCCGTCACCGAGCCCTTCTTGATCACCCCGCCCTGCATGAGGTTCAGCAGGAAGAAGCCGGTGCCGCTGCCCAGCTCCATCGCCGTCGGGTACGGCCCGTCCTCCTCGCCCGCCACGGCGGTGAACACGTCGGTCGCGTACTCGATGCAGCGCTCGTCGTACGAGATCGACCACTTCTCGTCGTACGTGCCTGCCTCCCAGTCGTGGTACAGCACGTTGGCCAGTTTCGGGTCCTCGTACGCGGCCTGCACCTCGTCGGCACTCGCGTGCGGGTTCGGCGCGGGGGCGAGGCTTTCCGTCCGGTCGGACACGCGCGTCACTTCCCCCGGAACTCGGCCTTGCCCGGGCCGTGCTCGAGGAACGACTCCATGCCCACCGTCTGATCCTCGGTGGCCCACAGCGCCGTGAACAGCTGCGTCTCCAGCTTCAGCGCATTGCGCAGGTCCAGGTCCTGACCACCGTCGATCGCGGCCTTGGCCGCCTTCAGTGCCATCGCGGGGCCGCCTGCGAACTGCGCGGCCCACTTGTGCGCCGCGGCGTAGACCTCGTCCGGCGCGACGACCTCGTCGACCAGGCCGATCGCCAGGGCCTCCTCCGCCTTGACGAACCGTCCGGTGTAGACCATGTCCTTGGCCTTGCTCGGGCCCACAAGGCGGGTCAGGCGCTGCGTGCCGCCCGCCCCCGGGATGATGCCGAGCTGGATCTCGGGCTGGCCGACCTTCACGTTGTCGCCGACGATCCGGCGGTCGGCGGTCATGGCCAGCTCCAGACCGCCGCCGAGCGCGTAGCCGGTGACGGCCGCGACGGTCGGCTTCGGCAGCTCGGCGATCGCGGCCAGCGACGTCTGCAGCTCGGCACCGAACTTGTTGATCTCGACGTAGGACTTGGCCGACATCTCCTTGATGTCGGCACCGCCCGCGAACGTCTTCTCGCCGCCGTAGAGGATCACCGCACGGATGTCGTCCCGGTCGGCCGCCTCCTCCGCGGCCTCGGCGAGCTCGCGCTGCAGCTGGTTGTTCAGCGCGTTGACCGGCGGCCGGTCCAGCCTGATGGTGCCGACGCCTGCCTCGACCTCGAGTCGTACGAACTCGCCCACGACTTCCTCCTTGAACGCTTGCCCGACGTGCCTGCGACCGGAAGCTACCGGCCGGTAATGAGTTTACCTGCGCCGTGCGAAGAAGCGATCACCCGAGCGCTCCAGCACGAGATCCTGGCCGAACGTAGCCGACAGATTCTCCGCCGTCAGCACGTCGTCGAGCAGGCCCGCCGCGACCGTACGGCCCTCGGCCAGCAGCAGGGCGTGGGTGAAACCGGGCGGGATCTCCTCGACGTGATGGGTGACCAGCGCCATGGCGGGCGCATCCGGGTCGAGCGCCAGCTCCGAGAGCCGCGCCACCAGGTCTTCCCGCCCACCGAGGTCCAGGCCCGCGGCCGGTTCGTCGAGCAGCAACAGCTCCGGATCGGTCATCTGCGCGCGGGCGATGAGGGTGCGCTTGCGCTCCCCCTCGGAGAGCGTGCCGTACTCGCGCGTGGCCAGGTGGGCGATACCGAGCGCGGCGAGCAGCTCGTCGGCGCGCTCGGTGTCCAGCTCGTCGTAGCGCTCCCGCCAGCGGCCCATCACCGCGTACCCGGCGCTGACCACGACGTCCCGCACCTTCTCCTCGGCCGGAACGCGCGAGTTGACGGCCGCCGACGTGAAACCGATCCGCGGGCGCAGCTCGAACACGTCGGTGCGGCCGAGCCGCTCCCCCAGCACGTGCACGGCGCCTGCCGTCGGATGAAGCTCCGCAGCCGCCAGCTTGAGCAGCGTGGTCTTGCCTGCACCGTTGGGGCCGAGGATCACCCAGCGTTCGTCGAGTTCCACCGACCAGTCGAAATCGGCGAGCAGCTTGCTGCCGCCCCGCCGGACCTCGACGCCCGAGGCGTGGACCACCAGATCCTCGAGGTTGTCCGGTTCGCCGGTGCGTGAATCGTCCCGTGGAGTGTCGTGCGCCGCGTTCACGGGGACATTCTCACCGACCGCCTACGCGCGCCCGCGCGTGGGCCCGCATCACGCCGCCGTGCCCAATCCGTGGACTCACGCCACGATGACCTTGCCGAGCTCGGCCGGGCTCGCCAGCAGCCGGTGCCGCGGCAGCACCCGCACCGTGTAGCCGAGTGCGCCCGCGTGCGGCAACCGCAGCCCGGCCTCGAACACGCCGCGCTCGGCCGGCTCCATCGCCACGTGCACACCGTCGGCGAGATCGTCGGTGTCGCCGACCCGGCCGACCACGGCCTCCACCTCGACGTCGGCGGCGTCCAGGCCGGCCAGATCGACCTGGGCGCGCACCCGCACATCCCCGCCCACCACGAGCGTCTCCACCCCGTCGGCGACCAGCTCGGTGTCGACGACGCGCACCCGCGGCCACGCCTCCTCCAGACGGGTGCGGTAGTCGTGGAACGCGCGCGAGCCGGCGTAGCCGTCAGCGGTGGCCTCCGCGACCGTCGCGGCCGCGGGAAGGTAGTAGGACTCGACGTACTCCCGCACCATGCGCGAGGCCTGCACGCTGGAACCGAGGGTGCGCAGCGTGTGCCACACGCGTGAGATCCACCCCTTCGGCACCCCGTGGGAATCCCGGTCGTAGAACAGCGGTGCGATCTGCTGGCCGAGCAGGTCGTACAGCGCCGCGGCCTCGAGGTCGTCCCGCTGCAGCGGGTCGGTGACGCCGTCGGCCGTCGGGATCGCCCAGCCGTTGCTGCCGTCGTAGAACTCGTCCCACCAGCCGTCACGGATGGACAGGTTCAGGCACCCGTTGAGCGCGGCCTTCATCCCGGACGTGCCGCACGCCTCGAGGGGACGCATCGGCGTGTTCAGCCAGACGTCGCAGCCGCGATAGAGGTAACGGGCCATCTGCATGCCGTAATCGGGCAGGAACACGATGCGCCTGCGCACCTCGGGATCGTCGTCGATGAACCGTACGATCTGCTGGATGAGCGCCTTGCCGCCCTCGTCCGCCGGGTGCGACTTGCCCGCCACGACGATCTGGATCGGCCGGTGCTCGTCGAGCAACAGCGCACGCAGCCGCTCCGGATCGCGCAACATCAGCGTCAACCGCTTGTACGTCGGCACCCGCCGGGCGAAACCGACCGTGAGCACGTCCGGGTCGAAGATCTGCTCCGTCCAGCCCAGTTCGAGCGCCGAGGCGCCGCGCTGCAGCCACGCCTCCCGCGCGCACCGCCGCACCTCGCCGACCAGATTCGACCGCAGTTCGCGCCGCAGCGCCCACAGTTGCTCGTCGGTGACGTCCGCGGCGATACGGGTGCCGTCGCCCTCGCCCTCGTGGCCCCACTCCTCGTCGTTGCCGCCGAGCAGCGCCGTCATCTCGCGCGCCACCCACGTCGGGCCGTGCACCCCGTTGGTGACCGAGCGGACGGGCACCTCGTCGACGTCGAACCCCGGCCACAACCCGGCGAACATCCGCCGCGACACACGTCCGTGCAGCGCCGAGACGCCGTTGGCACGCTGGGCCAGCCGCAGGCCCATGTGTGCCATGTTGAACATGCCGGGGTTGTCCTCGGCACCGAGCGCGAGGACCCGCCGCGGGTCGACGTGCGGCAGCAGCGCGCCGTCGCCGAAGTAGTGCTCCACCAGATCGGCGGGGAACCGGTCGATGCCCGCTGGTACCGGCGTGTGCGTGGTGAACACCGTGCCCGCGCGGACCGCCGACAACGCCTCGTCGAAGCCGAGCCCGTCGCTGCCGAGGATCTCGTTGGCGCGTTCCAGGCCGAGGAAGCCGGCGTGCCCCTCGTTGGTGTGGAACACCTCCGGCTGCGGATGTCCCGTGAGCTCGCAGTACCGCCGCACCGCGCGCATGCCGCCGATGCCGGCGAGGATCTCCTGGCGGATGCGGTGGTCGGCGTCACCGCCGTAGAGGCGGTCGGTGATCCGCCGCAGGTCGTCGTCGTTGCCCTCGACGTCGGTGTCGAGCAACAACAGCACCGCCCGGCCGACGCTCGCCTTCCACAACTGGGCGTGCAGCTCCCGACCACCGGGCATCGCGACGCTCACCAGCGCGGGCTGCCCCGAGTCCTCGGTGACCGGTTCGAGGGGCAGGCCGTCGGGATCGATCACCGGGTAGTGCTCGACCTGCCAGCCGTCGAGCGAGAGCGACTGGCGGAAGTACCCGGCGCGGTACAGCGGGCCGACGCCGATGATCGGCACGCCCAGATCGGAGGCCGCCTTGAGATGATCCCCCGCCAGCACGCCCAGTCCGCCGGAGTAGTTCGGCAACGCCTCGTGGACGCCGAACTCCATCGAGAAGTAGGCCACGGCCGACGGCACGCGATCGTGGTCGGCGGCCAGCCGCTGGTACCAGCGCGGTTCGGTCAGGTATCGGTGCAGTCCGTCCACGGCCTCGCGCGTGCGTTCCAGGAACGCCTCGTCGCGGGCCAGCTCCTCGAGCCGGGCCGCGGGCATCTCGGTGAGCATGCGCAGCGGGTCGCGGATCCGCCGGAACAGCGTGTCGTCCATCGACGCGAACAGGTCACGCGTGGGCGGATGCCAGGTCCAGCGCAGGTTCGTGGCCAGCGCAGTGAGCCCGGCCAGCTGGTCCGGGATGTGCGCGTGCACGGTGAAGCGGCGGACTGCTCTCATGCTGCGATTCAACCTACTGGATCACGCGCGCGCTGCACGGGGGCCGGGATCGGCGGCATTCGGGGCCCTCGATACCCGGATCGTCGCGTACCGGACACGGGTACTCAGTAAGGTGCAGCCCCATGAGGACAGGGGGGCGCCCGGGACGCGTCAAGGCAGCACGACTCATCGCCGGATCGGCCGTCGTGGCACTGGCCGCGACAGGCTGCGCGGGTGAGCAGGTCACCGGTGAACTGCAGACCGTCGGAGACGTCGCCGGACTGCCGGTCACGCACTTCGAGAGCGGACTCAAGGACGACGCGCCGAAACCGGACGTGCAGGCGGACGGCGCGACCGACGTCATCGAGGACCGGCTGGCGCTGGCCTCGATCGCCGACGTGACCGACTACTGGGACGAGCAGATGCCGGAGCACTTCGGCGAGAAGTTCGCCCGCGTCGACAAACTCATGTCGTACGACCCGGAGGACGAGGCGCAGGACGTCTGCGGGACCAGCACGCGGGACATGGCGCTCAACGCCTTCTACTGCCCCAAGGACGACCTGGTCGCCTGGGACCGCGGAGTCCTGCTGCCGCTGCTGCGCAACAAGTTCGGCAACATGGCCATATCCGCGGTGCTGGCCCACGAGTTCGGGCACGCGGTCCAGACCCGGCTCGGGGACAAGGCCGGGATCGACGACGGCACGGGGACGATCGTCAAGGAGCAGCAGGCCGACTGCGTCACCGGCTCGTACATGCGCTGGATCGCCGAGGACGAGAGCACGTACTTCGAGCTGTCGACATCGGACGGCGTGAACGAGGTGCTCGGTGCGCTGTTCCTGATCCGCGACGCACCGGGCGCGCACGCCAACGAGCGGGGGGCGCACGGTTCCGGATTCGACCGGACCTACGCGGTGCAGCTCGGCTTCGAAGAGGGCGCGAAGCGGTGCGCGGAGATCGATCAGGACGAGGTCGACGAGCGCATCACCGAGGTGCCGTTCAAGAACGAGACCGACCAGGCGCAGCAGGGCCAGGCGCCCATCACCGGCGGCACGATGGTGCACGTCCAGCGCAGCCTGGACTCGGCCTTCTCCGCCACCGGCGTCGACCCCCCGCAGATCGTCGAAGGCGACGGCACCTGTGAGCAGGGCAGGTCCACGCCGCCGGTGTCGTACTGCGAGCAGGACAACGAGGTCAACATCGACCTGGCCACGCTCGAGAAGATCGGGCAGCCCGCCGACCAGGTGGGCGAGCTGACCGGCGACAAGTCACCCGACGCGGGGCTCGGCGACTTCGCCGTGTTCTCCGAGGTGGCGTCCCGGTACGTGCAGGGGATCCAGCTGGGCGTGGGCGCGCCGACCGAGGGCGGTCAGGCGGGACTGCGCACGGCCTGTCTCGTGGGCGCATGGGCCAAGTTCGCCAACAACCCCGACAGCGGCTCGACGCTGTACCTGTCCCCCGGCGACCTGGACGAAGCGATCGCCGAGCTGCTCCAGCCGCGCAGCCTGCTGGCCGCCGACATCCTCGGGCACCGGGTCGCCAACGGTTTCGCTCGTATCGAGGCCCTGCGCAACGGCTACCTCGACGGCTCGTCGGTCTGCACGGAGACCTACACGTAGCGCCCGGGACCGGTGCGACGACTCGACACCGGGCCGGTTCCCGGCTCGCGGATCATTCGGGCGGCAGCAGCGGGCCCGCGTCCCAGCGTTCGAAGACGAGGTTCGTGTGAACCAGCGCGACCTCGGGACGATCGGTGAACTCGTCGAGCACCAACCGCTGGAGATCGTGCGGGTTCTCGGCCGCCACGTGCACGAGGAAGTCGTCGGGCCCGCTGACGTGGTAGAGCTCCTGCGTCTCCGGTAGCGCGAGCACGTGCTGGACGAACGGGTCGACCAACGGCCGCCGGTGCGGCTGGACCCGGATGTACAGCAGTGCCTGCAGCGGCCGCCCGATCTTCTCGGCGTCGACCCGGACGCTGTAGCCGAGGATGACTCCCGCCTCACGCAGTCGGTTGACCCGGTCCAGGCAGGTCGACGGCGCGATGCCCACCGCGGCGGCGAGGTCCTTGTTCGGGATCCGGGAATCGTTCTGCAACGCCGCGAGTATGCGCACGTCGACCGAATCCAGTTCGGCGTTCTTACTCATGCGAGGAACTGTAGCCGGAGTGTGTGGATCCTTGCCGACGTCACACCGATGCTGCGGGATGTCCGTCCCACCGACGCGGGAGTCCCCATGCCGCAGCACCTGTCCGTGTTCCTCGCGACCACGCTGCTGATGCTCGTCGTCCCCGGTCCCGACTTCGTCCTCGTCACCCGCAACACCGCCACCGGAGGAGCGCGCCGCGGCCACGCCACCACGGTCGGCATCTGCGGCGGGCTCGTGCTGCTGACGCTCCTCGCAGCGGCCGGGGTCACCGCAGCGGCCACGGACCCGGCCGTGCTGCTGACGCTCCGGATCTGCGGCGGCGGGTACCTCGTCTGGCTCGGGGTGTCCTTCGCCCTGTCCGCACGTTCCCGGAGCGCCGATACCGCCGACGCCGGGGCGCACGGCCGCACCGGGTCACCGGTGCTGCAGGGATTCGCCTGCAACGTCGTCAACCCGAAGGCACTGATCTTCTATCTGACGTTCCTGCCGCAGTTCGTGCGCGTGGAGGGCTCGGTGCCGGTGCAGACGCTGGTGCTCGGCGGCCTGGTGATCGGGTGCGCCGCGCTGTGGTGGACGCTCTACGTGACGGCGCTCGGCTCGCTCGGCGCGATACTGGCCCGGCCGCGCGTGCGCCTGGGGCTCGACCTCGGCGCAAGCCTGGCGCTCTGCGCGCTGGGTGCGACGACACTGGTCGACGCGATCGCGTGAGAGCACGACGAGGCCGGGGCACGTGTCACCCGGCCCCGACGTGCGCCGTGCCGTCGTGTGCGGGGCCGTCGTGTGCGGGGCCGTCGTGTGCGGGGCCGTGTCGGCACGGCGTCACGACGGTCCCGCCGAGCGGCGTCAGAACAGGGCGCTGGCGAGGTCGCGGCGGGCCTTGCCGATCCGCTCGTCGGCCGGGTCGAACAGCTCGAACAAGCCGACGAGATGCTCGCGGACCCGGTCGCGGTCCGGCCCTGCGGTACGGCGGATCGCGTCAATGAGGCGGGCGAACGCGGCCTCGACCTGCTGCTGGGCCACCTCCTGATCGGCGGCGGCGAGCTGAGCGTCGAGGTCGGACGGATCGGCATCGGCGGTGGCGACCGCCGACGGATCGGATTCCGCGGCGCGGGCGGCGAACCGCACCTGGTTCAGCGCGGCCTTGGCCTGCTCGTTGGCCGGTTCGGCGTCGAGGATCCGCTGATAGGCGGCCTCGGCGGCGGCGAGATCGCCGCGGGCGAACGCGTCCTCGGCAGCGGTGAACCGCTCGTCCTCCGGTTCCTCCGCGGGTTCCGCGGTCGCGCCCTCCTCCGCGGCGCGGATGCCGGGCAGCTTGTCGCGCAGCGCGTCCAGCAGCTTGTTCAGCCACTGCTTGATCTCGGCCTCGGACAGCGCGCCGGAGAAGGCGTCGACGGGCTGGCCGCCCGCGATCGCCACGACCGTGGGGATCGACTGCACACCGAACAGCTGCGAGATCCGCGGGTTGGCGTCGACGTCGACCTTGGCGAGCGTCCACGCGCCGCCCGACTCACCTGCGAGCTTCTCGAGCAACGGACTGAGCTGCTTACACGGCTGGCACCATTCGGCCCACAGATCGACCACGACGAGCGTCTGCATCGAACGTTCGACGATCTCGGACTGGAACGACGACTCCGTCACATCGATCACGGCACCGCCGGAACCACCACCGGCACCCGTGGACTGCGGTGGCGCCTCGCCACTCGCCGCGGACGGGCCGGCTTGCGGCTGTTTCGCGGCCTCGGCGCGCTGCTTCAAACCGGACAGGTCGACCGCTCCGGAGAGCGCCGCCGGGACCCCTGAAGTGTTGCGTGGCTGTGTCACGGTTCCATCCTGGCACGGACTGACGGGAGCTGGGTTACTGGTGGAATTCTAACGAAGCCGCAGCTCCGCACGGTCGCGCGGAGGCGGGTGCGGCGAGCGTGGCGGGTGTGGCTGCTCAGTCGTCGCGCAGGTGCGATTCCACGCGGTCGATCTTGGCATCGAGCTGGCCGGTGTACCCGGGACGGATGTCGGCCTTGATCACCAGGCCGACCCGTGCGGCGTTCTCCCCCGCGGCATCGGTCGCGCGCTTGACGACGTCCATCACCTCGTCCCACTCCCCCTCGATCTCGGTGAACATCGAACCGGTGCGGTGCGGCAGCCCGGATTCGCGCACGACCCGGACGGCGGCCGCGACGGCCTCGCTCACCCCGCCGTCCGACTCGGCGGTTCCGGCGGGGCTGACGCTGAAGGCGACGATCATGCCTCCACGGTACCGGCCGTCACCGGCCGTGATCCGCTCGTCGCACGGTCATGTCCCGGTCGGCACGGGGCGTCGTCACTCGTTCCCGCGGGTCACGGGGAACGACGAGGAGCGACCGACTCGGGGCGCATCCCCGGCAGGTCCGTCCACGCTGCTAACTTCGGACGCCATGAACCGTCCGTTGCCGTTCGACCCGATCGCCCGCGCGGCGCGACTGTGGGAGGACCGCATCGGGCCCTCCGACACGATGGCGGCCGTCACCGGTGTGATGCGGGTACAGCAGATCGTGCAATCGGCGGTCGACGGTGCGCTGAAGCCGCACGGGCTGACGTTCGCCCGTTACGAGGCGCTGGTCCTGCTCACCTTCGCCCGCCACGGCGCACTGCCGATGCGGGTGATGGGCGAACGGCTGCAGCTGCACCCGACGAGCGTCACCAACATCGTCGATCGGCTGGAGTCCGGCGGGCTGGTCACCCGGCAGCCGCATCCGACGGATCGGCGCACGACACTGGTCGAGATCACCGACGACGGCCGCAACCGCCACGCAGTGGCGACGACGGCCGTCACCGATATCGACTTCGGACTCGACGGCCTGACCGAACGGCAGACGCAGCAGCTCACCGAGTTGCTGACCAAGGTGCGCAAAGCGGCGGGCGACTTCACGGAGTGAGCCGCCCGCCGATGCGGGCACCGGCCACGGCCGTCACGACACGGCCGTGACGGCACAGCGATCCATCACGACACAGCGATCCATCACGAAACAGTGGTCACAGAACAGCCGCGGTCACGAACCAGCCGTGGTCACGGCACAGTCGTGGTCACGGGAGAGTGAACGGGCTCAGACGCCGACCGGTTCCCGGCGGAACAGCGCCGTGCCGCCCCGTTCGGCGTGCTGCGGGCCGTCGAGCTTGCCGCGGCGCAGCGCCCACGTCTCGAACCACCAGGTGAACAGCGGCGGGATGCTCGCCAGCAACGCGGTGACGGTGGTGCCGACGCTCCATCCCAGCGACTTCGCGACGCCCAGCGTCACGACGAGGTACACCACGAACATCGCACCGTGCACGGCGCCCAGGACGGGCACGCCGCCCTCGCCGAGCTCGACGGCGTACTTCAGGAACATGCCGATCAACAAGCCGGCCCAGGACAGGGCTTCGGCCACGGCGATCACGCGGAACAAGACAGCAGCCTTGTTCGACAACGGTTCCTCCTCTGCTCGGGATTGTGCCGCCACGGACGGGCGGCCACGTCACTTGCTGTATACGCCAACGCCGCCCGCGACGCGCAACATGCCCGTGCGTTCCGTGACGGTACTCACGAACATCGGCGTGACCTGGTGAGACGGGGACGACACGTAACCGTGCGGTGCGAATTGTCACCGCTTCGGGCGTGCTGCTCCCGCGGGGCGTTTCCCGGCCGAACCGGCATGGGACGGCGCAATCGTTCCGGCGCCGGACGGCGAAGTCGTTCCGGCCACGAACGGTGCGGTGAGAACGACTGCGGCGCCAGGAGGCCGGAGCCGATTCGGCTCGTTGTCGGAGCCGTTGATGGGAGCCGATAACCGTGTGACGATACGACCATGACTCAGCGTCAAACACCGCCGTTCCGCGCGGACCACGTCGGCAGCCTGTTGCGCCCGGCCGTACTCCACGAGGCGCGCAGGCAGGCCGCACAGGGCGCCATCACGGCCGAACAGCTGCGAGCCGCCGAGGACGAGGCGATCCGCGGGGTCGTCGACATGCAGCGCAAGGTCGGTCTGCGCTCGGCCACCGACGGCGAGTTCCGCCGTTCGTCGTGGCACATGGACTTCATCTACCAGCTCGACGGCATCTCGACGAGCGACGAGAAGCTGCACGTGACGTTCCGCAACGCCGACGGCGAACTCGAATTCAGCCCGTCGGGCCTGAAGGTCGACGGCAAGGTCGGTCTCCGACACACGATCTTCGGCGACCACTTCGACTTCCTACAGTCCACTGTAGACACCGGGGTCATGCCGAAACTCACGATCCCGTCGCCGAGCATGGTCTACTACCGCGGCGGCAGGGCGGCCGTCGACCTCGGCGTCTACCCGGATCTCGACGACTTCTTCGCCGACCTCGGGGCCGCGTACGCCGCGCAGGTCGCGGCCGTCGGCGAACGCGGGTGCCGGTACCTGCAGCTCGACGACACGAGCCTCGCCTATCTCAACGACCCGAACCAGCGCGAGTTCGTCGCCGAGATGGGCTTCGACCCCGAGACGCTCCACCTGCGCAACATCCGGACGATGAACGCCGCGATCGCGGCCAAGCCCGACGGCATGGCGATCACCACGCACCTGTGCCGCGGCAATTACCGTTCGTCCTGGGCCGCCGAGGGCAGCTACGACTTCGTCGCGGAGGCACTGTTCAACGAGCTCGACGTGGACGGTTACTTCCTCGAATTCGACGACGAACGCTCCGGCGGGTTCGAACCGCTGCGTCACGTCCCCAAGGACAAGTACGTCGTACTCGGCCTGGTCACCACGAAACGCGGTGAGCTGGAGACCGTGGACGGGCTGCGGCGGCGCATCGACGAGGCCTCCCGGTACATCGACGTCGACCAGCTGTGCCTGTCCCCGCAGTGCGGCTTCTCCTCCACCGAGGAGGGCAACGACATCACCGAGGATGAGCAGATCCGCAAACTCGAGCTGATCGTCGAGACGGCCGCGAAGGTCTGGGGCTGACGCCTGCGGCGTGCCGCCGGGACCGCCGCAGGCGACGAGTCCCCGGGCACGCAGGACACGTGGTCACCACATGACGAGGTCTTCGAGCAGGTCGGGCAGCAGGACGACACCGAACCCGAGCACGGCGCAGGGCACGACGGCACCGGCGACCCGTGCGGCCTGGCGCGCCGACGGAATGCCGAGCCACGCGATCACGCCGATCGCCGCACCCGAGACGGCCAACAGCGCCACATCGTCGTCGTCGAACTGGCGCACGAGATCGCCGAGCACGAGCCCGATCGCACCCGCACACGCGAGTGAACCCCACCAGCTCTCGACCCCGATGTGGCGCAGGACGAACGCCAGCACCAGCCCCGCCGCGAGCGCCAGCACGAACCACGTCACCAGGCGCATGAGTGGCGGCGGATAGAAACCCCCGTACAGCACCACGTAGAACACCGAGCGGAAACCGTAGAACGAGAACACCGCCGCGAGCAGCAGCGCCGCCACGCGCACGTACGCGTCCGCCAGTGTGCGCCGACGGGCGACCGCCACGGCCAGCACCACCCAGACCGTGAAGGTGTGGGCCAGCGAACGCAGGACGTCGTCGTAGTAGCACCAGGCGACGAACGCACCGGCCAGCAAGCCGCTCACAACCGGGACCACGCTTGCGCGCAGTGCCCCGCCCGCGACGGATTCGCCGCGCGTCGTCTCCGACATCCCACCGCCTGTCCTCGAATCCGGCATCACTGCCCGCGGCCGATCAGACCACGACCGACCGGAACACACGGGTCGCCACGCGCACCCCGCCCGACGTGCGCGTGGCCTACAGTGCGGAGCCGTGCCGGAACCACTCGAACCGATCGTCCTGCCAGCCAACCAGCCGCCGCAGTTCTACCGCGGTGGGGCCGCGATCGCCGCGCTACGCGGGGACGAGGCCCGGGAGTACGGCCCCGAGGACTGGATCGCCTCGACGACCACGCGGTTCGCGGGCGGTCCCGACGGGCTGACCCGCCTGCCCGACGGCCGGTGGCTGGCCGAGGCCGTCACCGCCGATCCCCGCGGCTGGCTCGGCGACGCGCACCTGCGGCGGTTCGGCGATTCGACGGCGCTGCTGGTGAAACTGCTCGACGCAGGCCAGCGGCTGCCGGTTCACTTCCACCCCGACGACCGGTTCGCCCGCTCCCACTTCGATTCGCACTTCGGCAAGACCGAGGCGTGGATCGTCGTCGGCACCTCCGGCGACGAGCCGACCGTCTACACCGGATTCCGGGAGACGACGCCTGCCGCGACGGTCCGGGACTGGGTGCGCGACCAGGACGCACCGTCGATGCTCGAGGCGCTCAACGCCGTCCCGGTCGCCGCCGGTGACACGGTCGTGATCCCGGCGGGCCTGCCGCACGCGATCGGCGGGGGCGTGTTCGTCGTCGAACTGCAACAGCCCACCGACTTCTCGCTCACGATGGAGTGGCGGGACTTCCTGGACTCGCCGGAGAAGGGCCACCTGGGCCTCGGCTTCGACACCGCGTTGCAGGTGCTGGACACCTCCGGGTGGGACGAGCAGCGCCTGGCCTCGATCATCCGGCGCAGCGGCGATCCCGCCGGTCCCACGCCCGCCGGTCACACGCCCGCCGACCACGCAGCATCCGACCCCGCGGTCGCCGAACTGCTCGCGCCGCTCGCCGACGGATTCTTCCGCGCCGATCGCCTGCGTCCCTCGGCTGCGCCCTCCTCCGCGGTCACGCTCACACCGGGATTCACCGTGCTCGTGGCGATCGACGGCGCGGGCACGCTGACGTCGGAGCGCGGCAGCACGCCGATCGTCCGCGGCGACACCGTCGTCGTGCCCTACGGCGCGGGCGCGCCGGAACTGTCCGGCGACGTCACCGTCCTGCGCTGCCGTCCGCCCGCCTGACCTGCGGGCGGCGGCCCCGGCGGGTGCTCAACGGCCTGCGTGCCTGCGCCGGCGCTCGGCCGACCGCGTGCGCGGGCGCAGGAACGCCGGGCCGCGGCCGGGGTGCGCGGCGGCGTGCCGGATGCGGCGTTCGCGCGACGGCGCACCGGTGACCCGGGTCGGCGTCGCGGACGTCCGCGACGGCCCGGCCGACGCCCTGCGGCTGCCACCGTGGCCGCGCCGCAGGCCGCCCGGCCACCACACGCGCATCCGGCGGACCGGGTACGCGGGGCGCTGGAAGGCGACGACCGCCGCCGCGACCAGGGGCACCAGCGCGGCCGCGGCGGCCGTGACCCAGGTCGTGGCGGTGGCCAGCGGATGCGCGAGCGTGATCAGCCCGACCACCACTGCGGGCGCCCCGGAACCGAGGTAGAACGCCACGTGCAGCGCCCCGGTGATCGCTCCCTTGCGTGCGACGGGCGCGACGGCGTCCACGGCCGCCGATGCACCGCCGTAGGCCAGGCCGTGCCCGGCACCGGCGATCACGGCGGCGACGAGCGTCACCACCGTCGACCCGCCCGCCGTGATCGCCAGCAACGCGAGGCTCGTCAACAGCGCGGCGAGCCCGAGGACCTGTGCCCGCCGGTCGCGCACCCTGCCCACGAGCGGCTGGGTCGCCACCGAGCACACCAGCACCAGGCCGAGGATCGCGCCCGTCACCGCCGGGTCGGTCTGCCCCGCGCGGTCCAGCAGCGTCGGGATGATCGCCAGGAACAGCCCCGCCACCGTCCAGGCGACGAAGCCCGCGGCCGCAGCCGAGGCGAACACCCTGCGCATGCCACGCGGGATCGCCGGCCGCGTGGGACGCCATCCCGCACGGCCCGAGGTGCCCACCGCCACGGCCATCCCGGGAGCGCTGCCGCCCAGGCCGGCCACCCGGCGCCAGCCGATCGCCACCAGTCCGAGGTGCAGCACGAACGGCAGGGTCTCCGGAGCAGGCGCGTACTGCGCGAGCAGTCCGCCGACGACCGGTCCCGCGGCGGTGCCGCCCACGAAGGCGATGCCGGCCAAGGCCGCGGGTGCGATCCGCCTGCCGCCGTGGAGGGAGGTCAGGGCGCTCGCCGCCGCCGTCGCCGCGCCCAGCGCGAGTCCTTGCGCCCCGCGGCCCACCAGCAGCCACGTGGTGTCGGTGGCGAACACGAAGCACGCCGAACCGGCCGCCGCGACGATCAGCGCCCCGCGCAGCACCGGCCGCGCACCGAGCGCGTCGGTCGCCTGCCCGAACAGCAGTAGCGCCGGAGCGCTGACCAGGGCGAACGTCGCGTACACCACGGTCATCGTCAGATCGTCGATGCCGAAGGTCTGCTGGTACGCCGGATACAGCGTGCTCGGCAGATAGGCACCGAAAGTCAGCACGACGAGCACGTAGGCACCGGTGCTCGCCGGAGTGGTGAGAAAGGGGAGACGACGAGGGGAGGCGAGACGTTCCAGCAGCAGCACAGGACCATGATGGCCGGATTTTCCTCTGAGGAGAATCAAACGATTTTCCTCAGGATCATGCAAAATGATTGCATGATCGATCCGAAGCTGCGGGTGCTCCAGCTCGTCGCCCAGCACGGCACCGTCACCGCGGCCGCGGCGGCCTCGCACTACACCCCGTCGGCCGTCTCCTACCAGCTGCGGCAGCTCGCCGAGGAGCTCGGCGTCCCGCTGCTCGAGGCGCAGGGCCGCGGGGTCCAGCTGACCACCGCGGCACGCACGGTGCTGCGGCACGTCGACGTGCTGTCGGCACAGGCCGAACGCGCCTACGCCGAGCTCGCCACACTCGCCGGCGAGCCCAGCGGACCGTTCACCGTGTGCGGCTTCTCGACGTCGGCCACCCACCTGCTGCCCCCGGTGGCCGCCACCCTGCGCGATCGGCACCCCCACGTCCGCATGCGCGTCATCGAGGCCGAGCCCGGCCGGTGCTTCGACCTGCTCCTGGCGGGCGATGCGGACCTGGCCCTGGTGATCAACACGGCCCACACGCCACCGACCGGCGACGACCGGTTCCACCAAGAGCCGCTGCTGGACGATCCGCTCGACCTGGTCGTACCCGCGGACCACCCGTTCACCACGCGGCGCCGCGTCACCCTGGCCGACGCCGCCGACCAGGACTGGATCCTCGGCCGTCCCGGCACCGCGTATCACGATCTGGTGCGCACCGCGTGCTCCGCGGCGGGCTTCTCCCCCAACATCGCGCACTACGCCGACGAATGGGACACCGGAGCTGCTCTCGTCGCGCGGCGCTTCGGTGTGATCCTCGTGCCCCGGCTGGCGCGGCTGCACGACGACCGGCCCGTGGCGCGCGTCCCCCTGTCCGGCGATCCCGCGCCCGCGCGCCGCGTGCTCGCCGCGACGCGCAGCGGTCACGCCGGGCATCCGCTCGTCACCGAGTCGCTCGAGGCGATCAACGACGTCGCGGCCGAGCTGTTGCCCACCGAAGCGCCGCAACCGCGGTGAGCGCGGACGGCTGCGGACACGGACCGGCGCCGGGAGCCGCGGGGCTCACCGGCGCCGGAGGTGGTGCGTGATGCGAGTTGTGGTGCGTGGTCGAGCGCCCTCGCCTACTTCGGCACGTTCAGCAACAGCGCGTCTCCCTGGCCGCCACCACCGCACAGCGAGGCCGCACCGAGACCGCCGCCGCGACGGCGCAGCTCGTGCACCAGGTGCACGGCCAGGCGAGCGCCGGAGGCACCGATCGGATGGCCGAGCGCGATCGCGCCGCCGTCCACGTTCACGATCTCCGGGTCGAGGCCGAGCTTGTCGGTCGAGACCAGGCCGACGGCGGCGAACGCCTCGTTGATCTCCACCAGGTCCAGCGCCGAAGCCTCGAGCCCGGCCTTGCCCAGTGCTGCGTTGACGGCGTTCGACGGCTGCTCGTGCAGGCTCGCGTCGGGGCCGGCGACGACACCGTGGGCACCGATCTCGGCCAGCGGGGTCAGGCCCAGCTTCTCGGCCATCTCCGGGCTCGCGACGACGACCGCGGCGGCACCGTCGGAGATCTGCGACGCGGTGCCGGCCGTGATCGTGCCGTCGGCGGCGAACGCCGGGCGCAGTTTGCCCAGCGACTCCGCGGTGGTGTCCCCGCGCACGCCCTCGTCGGTGTCGAACACGACCGCCTCGCCCTTACGCTGCGGCACCGCGACGGGTGCCAGCTCGGCGGCGAACCCGCCGTCGGCGATGGCCTTGGCCGCCCGCTGGTGCGACCGTGCGGCGAACTCGTCCTGCTGCTCGCGGGTCAGGCCGTAGCGCTCGTTGTACTTCTCCGTCGACACGCCCATCGCGACCTGGTCGAACGCGCAGTGCAGGCCGTCGAAGGCCATGTGATCGACCAGCGTCGCGTCGCCGTACTTGAACCCGGAGCGCGACTTCGGCAGCAGGTGCGGCGCCTGGGTCATCGACTCCTGGCCCCCGGCCACGATCAGGTCGAACTCGCCCGCCCGCACGAGCTGGTCGGCCAGCGCGACGGCGTCGAGACCGGACAGGCACACCTTGTTGATCGACAGCGCGGGCACGTCCATCGGGATGCCCGCGTCGACCGCCGCCTGCCGCGCCGGCATCTGCCCGGCGCCCGCGGTCAGCACCTGACCCATGATCGTGTACTGCACCTTCCCGGGCGCCACGCCTGCCTGTTCGAGCGCGGCCTTGATGGCGACGCCACCGAGCTGGGCACCCGAGAAGTCCTTCAACGAACCGAGCAAGCGGCCGATCGGCGTGCGGGCCGCCCCCAGGATCACGGAACCGGACACGTGTCTTCCTCCAAGCGTTGACGATGCTTCTCGGCGCCGACCCGACGGGTCTCGCGTGCACTGTGCACCCAGCGGCGCTTCGCCCGGAAACGATACCGGTCCCCGCGGGGGAATCGGCCGCCGCGGCGCCGCATCCCACGGTGTGAACAAGCGCACGCCCGCCGCTGCACCGGCAGGCCTATCCTGCGCGTATGCAGCAACAGGCAACCGCGGCGCTGGCGCCGTTCATCACGACGATCGACCACGTGGGTGTCGCCGTCGCCGACCTGGACGAGGCGATCGCGTTCTACCGCGACAGCTTCGGCCTGGAAGCCACGCACGTCGAGGTCAACGAGGAGCAGGGCGTGCGCGAGGCGATGCTGCACGCACCGGGCGACGAGGGCGGCACCGCGGTGCAGCTGCTCGCCCCGTCGCGCGAGGACTCGACGATCGCGAAGTTCCTCGACTCCAAGGGACCGGGGCTGCAGCAGCTCGCCTACCGGGTCACCGACGTCGAGGCCGCCGCGGAGGCGCTGCGCGGCAAGGGGTTGCGGATGCTGTACGCCGAGGCCACCCGCGGCACCGCGGACAGCAGGGTCAACTTCGTACACCCCAAGGACGCGGGCGGCGTGCTCGTGGAACTGGTGCAGCCCGCCTGACACCGGCGCAGTCCGCCTGGCTCGGCGGGCCGGCGATGCGCTCACGGCGTTGGCGGCAACGCCGTGAGCGACGGTGTCCCGGCCGCTAGTGCTGGCCCGCCATCCGATGTGCTGCGCTGGCCACCGGCACCGCCGCCGCGCCCACGAGCACGGTCAGCGCACCGATGATCCAGGACGTCCACGCCGCGCCGGTGAGGGCCGTGTAACCCATCACCCACGGCGACACGAACGCCAGCGCACCGAGTACCACTTGGATTCCCTCGCCGACGATCATGCCGGGCATGGCCAGTGAGACCACCCCGTCGATGGCGATGAGTGCGCCGAGCACGGACATGGTCCACGCTGCCGCGGCCCCGGTGCTCATCCAGAGCGGAGACAGCGCCAGTACGGCGCCTGCTACGACCTCGGCCCAGTCGTGCGGCCGGGTCCACGCACGTGCCGGATGGGTCGATGATCCGGCCATCGTGATCACCTCCTGGAGGTCGGCCCACAACGAGCACACCGACGTGCCCGTTGCCGGGGACGACCGCCGGACCACGCGCCGGCAGCTGCGCCGGTGGACCGGCCTGCCGAACGACACGGTGACGACGGCGGCCCCTGACCTCAGCATGCGCCTCGGCCGGCCCCCGGTCAATCCCGGCGCGATGGTCCGAACATCCCCGTTTACCCAGCGCACGACGGAGTCGGCGCGAGATCGGCAGGCACGTTCCTGCGCGGCTGTGAACCCGATGTGAAGCACCACGACGCCACGAGCGCATTCAGCGGCGTGGCGATCAGGCGTGCGGTTAGGGTGGGGACATGAGCCTTGGCGACGAACGGGATCTCGTGCCACTGGGGGCCGGCTTCGACTTCGAGAAGCGCGGTTACAGCCGGGCACAGGTCGATGAGCATCTGGAACGGCTGGACGCCGATCTGCGGATGCTCACCTCCGACCGCGACGCGGCGATCTCCCAGGCAGGCGACCTGGCGAAGCAACTCGAATCGGCCCGGGTCGAGATCGACGATCTGCGCGGTCAGGTCGAACGGCTCGCACAGCCGCCGACGACGATCGAGGGACTCTCCGAACGCCTCCAGCGCATGCTCCGGCTCGCTCAGGAAGAGGCGGCCGACACCCAGGCGCGCGCCGAGGCCGAGGCCGGGCACATCCGCGCCAAGGCCGAGGCGGACGCCAGCGCGATGCGCGCCCGCTACGAGCAGTTGCTGACCGAGCTCGCCGAACGGCGCCGCGAGATGGAGGCCGAGCACCGCAAGGTGATCGCCGACGCGCGCACCGAGGCCGACTCGATCGTCACCAAGGCCACGGAGGAGCGCGACCGGCTCGACACCGAGGCCGAGCAGCGCCGCACCAAGGTCGAAGAGGACTTCGAGATCGCGATGGCCACCCGTCGCACCGAGGCGATGCGCGAGCTGGCCGAGCAGGAGGCGGCGAGCAAGGCCGAGGCCGAACGCCGGATCCGCGAGGCCGACGACGAGGCCGCGGCGATCCGCACCGCGGTCGCCGAAGAGGAGTCCGAGGCGAAGGCCGACATCGAACGGCGGCAGCGCGAGTCCGTCCAGGACGCCAACCGGCGCAAGCAGAACTCGATCAGCGAGGCCAACGCCCGCGTGGCCGAGGCGACCGACGAGGCCAATCGCCGGGTGCGCGAAGCGACCGAGGAAGCCAACCGCCGCGTGCACGAGGCCACCGACATCGCCCAGCGGCGGGTGGCCGATGCCAAGGGCAAGGTCGAAGCGCTGCGCACGCTCCGGCACAAGGTCGCCGACCAGGTCGTCTCCGCGAAGTCGATGCTCGCCGAGGTGGACTCGGCCATCGAGGGCAAGCAGTCCGGCTCGGACTCGTCGCTGGCCAAACGCAACGGACGGAAGGCCCATGCGGGGGCGTCGGCGGGTCCGTCGGCAGCCGAGGCGACTCACGAGTAGGTACGGTGTGGCCCCCGGCACGGGGACCGGCTACTGTTCGGCCTGCACTATCGTCGAGGTTCACTGAGCTCGCTGGAGGACCGAGAAGCATGGCCGCTTACCAGACCGTCGTCGTGGGCACGGACGGTTCCGATTCGTCCTACGCCGCCGTGGATCGCGCCGCCGCCGTCGCGGCGGACGCCGGTGCCACGATCGTGATCGTGTGTGCCTTTTTCCCCGCGAGCAAGGACGAGGTCCTGCGCGCGCAGGACGAGTTGGGCGACGAGGCATACCAGGTCGTCGGATCCGCACCCGCCGAGGACACACTGCAGTCGGCGCGGGACCGCGCCGTGAAGGCCGGCGCCCGCAACATCGACACGATCGCCGTCAAGGGCGAGCCCGTCGACGCACTGCGCGACACCGCTCAGGAGCGTCGTGCCGATCTGCTGGTCGTCGGCAACCGCGGACTCAACACGCTCGCCGGCCGCATCCTCGGCTCGGTGCCGTCCGAGGTCGCCCGGAAATCCGGCGTCGACGTGCTGATCGTGCACACCACATAGGCCGCCCGTGGACGAAGCGCTCGCGCGCCGGCTGGAGCGGCTCCTCCTCGACGGCAAACGCAAGTACACGCGACTGCAGGTCGCCGAGAAGGCCGGTGTTCCTGCCGAGCGGACGAAACAGCTGTGGCGTGCGCTGGGCCTGGCGACCGCGGCAGACGACGACGTCGTGTTCACCGACGCCGACGTCGAAGCCGTGCACATCGTCGACCGGCTGGTGACGGCCGGACTGCTCGACGAGGAACTCGAGACGTCGGTGGCCCGCGCCGTCGGCCTGCATCTGTCACGGCTGGCCGAGTGGCAGGCCGACCTGCTGTGGTCGATGATCGCCGACAACCCGAAGTTGGCAGGCGACCAACGTCGTATCGGCAAGCTCGTCGAGAGCGTGCTGCCGGAGCTGGAGCAGGTGCAGAACTTCGTCTGGCGTCGCCATCTGGCCGCGTACTCGGCACGGCTGCTGACCACCGCGGACGAGGAACCGGAGTCGCGCACCGAGGTCGTCGGGTTCGCCGACATGGTCGGCTACACGCGGATGACCCGGCGGGTCGACGAAGCCGAGCTGAGTGCCGTACTGGACCGGTTCGAATCGCTCGCCTCGGACATCATCGCCGATCGCCACGGCCGGATCGTCAAGATGATCGGTGACGAAGTGCTGTTCGTCTGCGACGAGCCCGCCGACGCCGCCGAGATCGCCCTGACGCTGTCCGAACGGGCCGGCGAGGACGACGAGCTGCCGCACGTGCGCGTCGGCATGGCAGCGGGCCGGGTGCTGGGGCGGTTCGGCGATGTGTACGGCCAGGTGGTGAACCTGGCGAGCAGGCTGACCTCACTCGCCCGGCCTGGCACGGTTCTGGTGGATCGCGACCTCGGCCGCGACCTGGCCGGGTTCGACGACTACGACGTGCGGTCCCGCCGCAGCACCTCGGTACGCGGCTACAGTCGCCTCCGTCCCGGTGTGCTGCGGCGCGCGGGTACCGCCCGCCGGATGCCGGGCGGTCAACAGTTCGCGGCCGACCTGCTGGGCCTCAACCGGCCGGACGACGCCGACCGCGACGACTGACGGGGCACCGGCCGGCGCTGCACCGGCCGGCGCTGCACCGGTCGGCGCTGCACCGGTCGGAACGGCACCGGTCGGAACGGCGCGGGCCGGCACTGCGCAGGCGAGCGCTGTGTCACGCCCGCCCAGCCCGCGTGCGGTCCGCGGGCCGCCGGGTCGCCCGGCGGCCTGCGGATCCGGCAGGGTGCGGCCTGCGCTACTTCTTCTGGTACCGCTCGCGGCGCACCGTCGCCTTGCGGCCCTTGATGCTCGCGCCCTTCAGTGCGGCGATCACGTCCTCGGCCGCGCCGGACGGTACGTCGACGAGCGAGAACCGGTCGGCGATGTCGATGGCGCCGATGTCACGGCCCCGCAGCTGCGATTCACCCGCGATCGCACCGACGAGATCCTGCGGCCGGACGCCGGACGTGCGACCGACACCGACGAACAGGCGCGTCATGCCCGGACCGACGGCACGGCCGCCCTTCTGTTTGCCGCCGCCCGCACCACCGGCCTGACCGCCGTCGCGTTTGCCGCCGCGCTTGCCGTCGGCGGGCGGCCACGCCTTCACCTCCGGAATTTCTTCCTCTTCGGTGACCGTGCCGCCCGCCTCGTGCGCGAGTTTGACCGCCGCGAGCGCGATCTCGACGACGTCGTACTCGTCGGCCAGGGGTTCGACGACCGACCGGAACCGGTCGAGATCGGCGGTGTCCTGCAGTGCCTCGGTGAGCGAGGAGCGGGTCTGTTCGAGTCGCTGCGCACGCAGGTCCGCGATCGTCGGCAGCTTCTTGACGGCGATCTTGTGGCCGGTGACGCGTTCGATCGTCTTGAGCATGCGGTGCTCGCGCGGCTCGGCGAGCGTGATGGCCGTGCCCTCGCGGCCTGCACGGCCGACCCGGCCGATCCGGTGGGTGTAGGACTCGGGCGCACTCGGCACGTTGTAGTTGACGACGTGGGTGAGCTGGTCGATGTCCAGCCCTCGCGCGGCGACATCGGTCGCGACGACCAGGTCGGCGCTCGATCCGCGGAGGCGTTCGACGACGCGATCGCGTTGCAGCTGGTTCATGCCGCCGTGCAAGGGTTCGGCCCGGTAGCCGCGACCGTTGAGCGTTTCGGTGAGCGAGTCCACCTCGTCACGGGTACGGCAGAACACGATCGCCGCGGCCGGTGATTCGACGTCCAGGACGCGGCCGAGCGCCGCGGGCTTGTGCCCACGGGGTACGACGTACGCGGTCTGCGTGATCAGCGAATCCGCGCCGTCCGCGGTGCGCTGCCTGCCCACGCTGATGTGGGTCGGGTCGGAGAGGAATCGCTTGACGAGGCCGTTGATGCGCGGCGGCATCGTCGCGGAGAAGAGCATCGTCTGCCGCTGGGTCGGCATCTCGGCGAAGATCGCGTCGATGTCCTCGGCGAAGCCCATGTCGAGCATCTCGTCGGCCTCGTCGAGCACCGCCATGCTCAATTCCGCCAGCGAGAGCGTCCCTCGTGACAGGTGGTCGAGCGCACGGCCGGGGGTCGCGATGACCACGTCGACGCCGCGTTCGAGCGCCTTGAGCTGCCGGCCGATGGGCTGCCCGCCGTAGATCGGCAGCACCCGCGTGCCCAGTTCGTTGCCGTAGCGGTGCAGCGCTTCGGAGACCTGCACGGCGAGTTCGCGGGTGGGCGTGAGCACGAGAGCCTTGGGGCCGGGACCCTTTCCGTGGCCCGTGATGCGCTGCAGGATCGGCAGCGCGAACGCCGCCGTTTTGCCCGTGCCGGTGGCGGCCTGCCCGACGAGGTCGCGACCCGACAGCACCGGCGGGATCGCCTCTCGCTGAATGGGCGTCGGCTCCTCGTAACCGAGCGCCGACAACGCGGCGAGCAGCTCCGGTCGCAGGTCCAGATCGGCGAACGTCACACCCGCCTCGCCGCCCGCGGCATCCGCGGAGGTCTCGGCGTCGGCGGAGGTCTCCGCGGAGCTCTCGGCATCCGCGGGGTCCTCGGCGTCGGGCGAGTCCGCCGACTCCTCGGGGTCGGCTGCGGCAGCGGTGGTGTCGGTGTCGGCGGTGTCTGTCGTGGTCGCCTCGATCGTCGTCGCCTCGATCGTCGTCGGCTCGGTGGCGGTCGACTCGGTGGTCGTCGGGTCCGCGGCGGGATCGTTGTCGTCCGGGGCCGCGGCGCCGGTGGCGCTATCGGTGCTGTCGCCGGTGTCGTTCACTGTGGTGGACCTTCCTGATCCGGGGAATGTGCGGCGACGCCACAGCCGTGACATCCCCGACAGAGGTGACCACCGACCGCAGGTACTGCGGCGGTGGAAGTGCGTTCACCGCGACGCCGGGAGTACGGCGTACTGGCGGACGTACAGGTCGGTGTAGGTGACCGGGCCGCGAGGGCCGGGCACACGGTCCAGGTTGATACCCGTCTCCGGGACTCCGAGCAGCTTGAAGCCGTCGAGCAGCCGGGTCGGGGCGTTCCAGAACACGCCGGTGCCCTGATAGCCGTCGAAGAACGCCTCGGCCGCAGCGGAGTCCTCGGTCGCGATCCCGGCGGCGAGACCGGAGGTCTGCTCGTTGGCGATCGTCACAGCCTCGGTGAGGCTGCCGACCTGCGCCACGGTCACGGTGGCCTCGCTGTCCGAGTCGAGTGCCCACTCGTAGCCGATCGCGTGCTCGTGCGGCGGCAGTGACGGCGTCACCTCGCGGCCGGCCAGCGCCTCGGAGACGACCGGCCACAACCGCTCGTACACGGCGGAGTGGACCAGCAGCAGGTTGAGCCGGTTGCACACGCCGAGCCGATCGAGGCTGCCGCTGACGAGACCGGCGACCGTGTCGGCGTCGGCAGCCTCGTCGACGTAGAGCACACCGCCGCCGTCGGCGTGCGCGAGCGTGCGCACGCCGTGCGTCGCACCCTCGGTCGCCAGCGCGCGTGTGGTGTCGCCGCTGCCGCGCAGGATGACGAGCGGCACGAGGTCCGGCAACTGCACGAGCGCCGTCGCGGCCTCCCGTTCGGTGCGCGGAACGAGCTGCACGACGCGGGCGTCGATACCGGCCTCGGCCAACGCGGGCGCGACGACGACCTCGATCAGCCGCTGCGCCGAACCCAGCGCGGCCGAGCCGGTGCGCAGCACGCCGGCGTTACGCGACTTGACCAGCTGCGACGCCACGTCGACCGTCACGTTCGGCCGCGCTTCGTAGTTCGCCCCGAGAACGCCCACGGGCCTGCGCCGCTCGACGAGCTTCAGCCCGTCGTCGAGGGCGGACACCTCGACCGAACGCTCCTGGTGCGGCGCGCCGGCGAGCAGCCGGAGCTGGTCGGCCATCCCGGCCAGCCGGTCCTCGGTGAGGGTGAGTCGGTCCAGCAGGCCGGCGCTCATGCCCTCGGCCCGGGAGCGGGTCACGTCCGCGTCGTTGGCGGCGAGAAGGTCGTCACGGTGCTCGAGCAGGCGCTCGGCCATCACGGTCAGGGCCGTGTCGATCGCCTCGTCCGATGCGGTCGCCAACGACGGCGCCGCGTGCTTCGCCGCCCGCGCGCACTCTCCGACAGCCTTGGCGACCTCGTCCGTCACAGCCAGCGCCCTTCCCCGCTCACGCGGGCACCGAGCCCGCATTCGTACGCACCGTCATCGTCACGGTGTCGACTCCTCAGTGTGCCCCACCGCCGGTGCGGACCCACGGCCGGTCCCGGGTCGGGCGCCTGCTCAGGCGGCTACAGCGGTCCACCGACGGCCGGGTCGACGAGCAGCATGCCGCCCATGACGGCGCAGCCTCCGATCAGGACGCCGAGCACGAGCAGCCACAGCGCGGCCGGCAGGCCGGTCAGCCGGGCGAGCTGGTCGATGTCCGAATCACGGGCGGCACCGCGACGGCGCTTGCTCTGCAGTTCGAACAGCGGCCGCACCGCGCCGAGGACCAGGAACCACGTCATGACATACACGAACACCGCCTGCACGCCGGGCGGGGCGAACCACGCCACGGCAGCCAGCACCGCCGCCGAGGCCAGTACGGAGAAGATCCCGTAGGCGTTGCGGATGAGGATCAGCACCCCGAGCAGCAGTACCGCGGCGACGCCGAGGACCGCCGAGAGCTGCTCGGCCCACACCAGCCACGCGAACAGCAGTCCCAGCAGCGCGGGTGCGGGATATCCGGCCACCGAGGTCAGCACCATGCCCGGACCGTGGGGGCGGCCTCGGGAGACCGTGACCCCCGAGGTGTCCGAATGCAGCCGGATGCCCTGCAGCCGCCTGCCCACGACGAGCGCGGCGAGGGCGTGCCCCGCTTCGTGGACGATCGTCAGCACGTTGCGCGCCAGCCGCCACGGGGTTCCGGACAGGACCAGGATCAGCGCGGCCACGCCGCTGATGAGGATGATGGCGCCCGCCGTCGTGACGTCCAGGTCGAACGCCCGGGTGATGTCGTCGATACCGTCCTGCACCACGCCAGCTCACCACAACGGGTATCGGATCACGGTGACGCCCTGGCACGGCCGCCCCGCAGCATCGCGGCGGCCCTGATCACGAAGCTCGCCCAGCTCCGGTACGGCCGCCATCGCTCGGCCACCTCGGCGGGCGGGTGCGCGTAGAGCTCGCGCATCGCCGCCAGCAGGAGCCGGTCGTGTGCCGGGAACACGTCGGGATGCCCTGCGCCGCGGGCGACGATCAGCTCCGCGGACAGTGGTCCGATTCCCGGCAGCTGCGCGACCAGGTCGATCGCCTCGGCGGGGTCCATTCCGCGCAGCGCGGCCGCATCCAGCAGGCCGGATTCCGCCGCCTCGGCGACGATCGCCAGCCGGTCGCGTTTGTCTGCCGACAACCGGGTCGCCGACGACACCGCACGGAGCTCCGGCGGTGATGCGATCACGACCCGGCTGCGGCCACCGACGGGGACCACCCGGCCGTGCCGCGCGAGAACCCGCGAGTACATGTCGACCGCCTGCTCGGTCCGCAACCCCTGGCAGACCACGGCCCAGCAGGCCGCTTCGTACGGCGATCCGAACAGAATCGGCCGCATCCCCGGACCGGCCCGCCGGATCCCGTCGAGCGTGGCGTCCCGGCCCGCAACGGCCGCGAACGCGGCACCGTCGCAGTCGAGCGAGAGCATGCGGCGAACCTGTGACACCACCCGGTCGACGTCGGCCTGCGACACACCTCCCTCCCGAACCGTGCCCTCCCGAACCGAGCCCTCTCGAACCGCGCCGTCCCGATGCTCGCGGAGCCGAGTCACGGGGATCCCCGGCTCGCCGTCCGGACCCACCGCGGCAGGTGCCGCGGCCCGCTCTCCCTCTGCCATCTCTCCCCCTGCGGTATCCGCGCCATCCGGACCCCGGGCCGTCGCCGCGTCCCCCACCCGCAGTTCCAGCATCACCGGCGAACGTCGCCGCACCTGCACCCCGACCGGGCGCCAGGTGCCGTCCAGCAGGAAGGCCAGGCGCAACTCGTCGACGCCCCACAGGTCCGCGCCCACGGCGGGCGCGGACACGTGCGCGACGCTGCCCGAGACAGCCAATTCGATGTCGTCGCAGGTCGCCGGTTCGAGCTGCGTCGTGACCGCCGGATCGCGCCCGCCCGCTGCGACCGCGACCGCGGCCGGCAGCCGCAGCGGACCGGACCGTGTGCTGCCGGATCCCATCGCGTCCTCACTTCCCGCCCGTCGATCGGGGCATCGTCGTCATTCCAGGAGTGATTCGAACGCTAGAGCGATGAATGACGGATCGGTACCGAAGATTCCCCGGAATGCGGCCGTTTCCCGGGGACGTGGCACGAGTGTCGACTTCTGTTCGCCCCGGCCCGCCGCGAACGGTCCCCTCGTGACGCAGCAGCGGCCTCCGCCCCGCAGGCCCCGCCCCGCACGACCCGCCCCCACTTCGCCCGCCCCGGCGCCGGCGACCGGCCGACCCGGCGTGCTGACACGGCGAACGGCGGCGCGTGACACACGCCGCAGGCGGTGCGCGTTAGTGTGGCCCGGTGAACGACCGTCTAGTCTGGATCGACTGCGAAATGACGGGACTCGATCTCGCGACCGACGCGCTGATCGAGATCGCCGTACTCATCACCGACGCCGACCTCAACGTGCTCGACGAAGGGCTCGACCTCGTCATCCACGCCGACGACGACGCACTGGCCGCCATGCCGGACGTCGTGGCCGAGATGCACGAGAAATCGGGACTGACCGACGAGGTGCGCCGCTCGACGATCACCGTCGCCGATGCCGAACAACAGGTGCTCGACCACATCAAGCGCTTTGTGCCCGACGCACAGACCGCTCCCCTGGCCGGCAACTCCATCGGCACCGACCGTGGCTACATCGCGCGCGACATGCCCGCCCTCGACGCCCACCTGCACTACCGCATGGTGGACGTGTCGTCGGTCAAGGAGCTCGTCCGCCGCTGGTACCCACGCGTGTACTACGCCAAGCCGGAGAAGGGCCTCGCCCACCGCGCCCTGGCCGACATCAAGGAATCGATCGCCGAGCTGCGCTACTACCGGACGACGGCGTTCGTGCCCCACCCCGGCCCGAGCAGCGATGACGCCCGTGCCGCAGCGGAGAAGATCACCACCACGGCGTGACCGCTGTCCGCCCGGCCCACCCGTGGTGGACCTCCCCGAAACCGCGCGGGAGCGGTGCGCTACGATGTGTCAGCCGAGCCGCTCAGCGACTCGCATGGTGGATGTAGCTCAGCTGGTAGAGCACCTGGTTGTGGTCCAGGAGGTCGCGGGTTCGAGCCCCGTCATTCACCCCACACAACTGCAGAGCAAGCAGTAAGAACCCCGGAGGCGTTCCCTCCGGGGTTCTTTGTCGTCCCCACGAATCCACGAGGACAGCTGCACTCGGCCCCCGGGAGCGCGGCCCCCGGGGGCCTGCCCGTGTCCGGACCTCGCCGTCGTCAGCTCTCGTCCGAGGTCCACTCGTCCCACGACAGCTGCCACACGCTCCAGCCGTCGGTCGGTTCGAGCGTCTGCTCACCCGCGTTCCGCACCGTGATCAGGTCCCCCGGTTTCGAGTTCTCCATCATCCACTCGGCATCCTCCGGGGCCAGGTTGATGCACCCGTGACTGGTGTTGGTGTTGCCCTGATAACCCACCGACCACGGAGCCGAGTGATAGAAGATGCCCGAGTACGACATCCGGGTGGCGTACTCGACCCACAGCCGGTAGCCGTCACCGCTGTCGGTCGGCACACCGTAGGTGCTCGAATCCATCGTGTAGCCGTGGTGCTCGCTCATCACCGTGTACGTGCCGTTCGGCGTGGACGAGGACGGCTTGCCCATCGAGGTCGGCATCCGCCTGACCCGCTCGCCGTCGACGAACACGGACATGTGGTGCGACTCGCCGTCCGCGATCGCGGTCACCTTGCGGCCGATCTCCAGCGAGGCCTGCTGATCCTCGGCGCCGTACATGCCGTCACCGAGGTGCTTGCCGTAGATCCCCGCATCGACGGTCACCTTCGTGCCCGGCTCCCAGTGCTCCTTCGGACGCCACGTGACCTCGGAGTCGCTGCGCCAGCGGAACGCGCCCTCGGTGTCGTTGTCGCTGCGGATCCGCAGTGTCTTCTCGACGCGCTCACGGTCCGGGATGTCGGTGCTGAACGTGAACACCAGCGGCATGCCCACACCGACCGTCTGACCCTCCTGCACGTTGAGATACACCTCGGCCTGACTTCCCGGCACGACCGTGGTGAACGTCGCTTTCTCCGTGACGGTCTCACCGTCGTCACCCTCGGCGGTCGCCTGCAACGTGTACGTCTTGCCGTACCCCAGCGCCTCTGCCGCCCGCCACGCGGTGTCCTCCAGCCTCGTCCCGCCGTCGACGACGGTGCCGTCCTCGCCCACCAGCGAGGCATCGGTGATCGTGCCGTGCTGCACCGTCGCCGTGAACGCACCACCGGGCGCCACATCCTCGGCACCCGGCTTCACCGACAGGTCGAGCTCGGCCTGCTGCGGCGGCCGCGTCGACTCCGGGGAGCCGCCTCCCGGGCCCGCGTCCTGTTCCTGCGCCGCGGACGTGCACCCCGTGACGAGCACGCCCCCGACGGCCATGATCGTTGCCAGCCGTACCCACCTGCCGGGTCCGGCCATCCCCCAACGCCCCATCGACAACCTTCCAGTTGACGTTGCCAGTCCTTGCGCGAATGCCGCCAGTCTGCCGGATCACACCCGGCGAACAGGGCGGCAGTAACACGAGTGAGACGCACGAGCGCCCCGATTCGTTGTCATCGCCTCAGCCCCGCGCCCCGGTCACGACGGGGACGGCCGGAGCCGGAGGGGGGCCGTTCGGGGCCGATACGCACCGTGCTAATCTTTTTCCCGTCGCCAGGGAGACCGGGGACGCCAGGCCGACTGGCCGGAGCGACCGGGTCTTCTTTCTCGTGACGCGCCGTTAGCTCAATGGCAGAGCAGCTGGCTCTTAACCAGCGGGTTCGGGGTTCGAGTCCCTGACGGCGCACCACAGCCCCAGGCCATCGGCCTGGGGCTCTTCTTTTCGGGATGCGATTCCCGACCGGGGACACGGCGCTCGGAACAACGCCGTGTCCCCGGTACCTCTCCACGAGGCCTCCGCCCCACCCGGGGCCGGGTGGTATGAACCACCCGGCCCCCGGGGCGAGTACCCGGCGGAGTCGCTGTGACGTCGTCGCACGTGCCTGCGTCCCACTACCGGACGGCCGGTGCGGTGCCGGTGTCCGGCGACGGCGCGGGCGAGGCGTCGTCGTCAGACCGCCGCGCCGACCTTGGCACCCGGGTCGCTCGCCGTCGCTCCGGTGTCGCTCAGCAGCGGTGGTGCGCTCGGGGCGTGCAGCACTCCGTCGTCGAGCAACCCCTCGGTGCGTGCGACCACGGTCGGCACCGCGATCTGGCCCGCGACGTTCGTCGCCGTGCGCATCATGTCCATGATCGGGTTCACCGAGTAGATCAGCGCGATACCCGTGGCGACCTGCGCGGGATCGAGCCCGATGACCGTGCCGGTGAGGGTCAGCGCGGTGAGCCAGCCCGTCGTACCCGCGGTCGCGAGCGCACCGAACACCGCCACGACGACGATGCCGAGGTACTGCCCGGCACTCAGTGACACCCCGGAGATGTTGGCGATGAAGATCGCACCGATGGCCGGGAACACCGCAGCGCAACCATCCATTTTGGTCGCGCTCGCGAGCGGGGTCGCGAAGGCGGCGTAGCCGGGATCGACGCCGAGATTCACCGTCGTCTGCCGGGTCAACGGCAGCGTCGCACCCGAGGACTGCGACACGAACGCGAACTGGATCGCCGTCCACGCCTTGCCGAAGAACCGCCTGGGGCTCACCTTCGCCACCACCCGCAGCAGTACCGGGTAGACGACGAGCATGACCAGTCCACTGCCGACGTACACGGCCGCAGTGATCGACAACAGCGGGCGGAACAGCGAGTCGCCGTACTCGGCCACCGCCGCGCCGACCAGACCCAGAATGCCCAGCGGCGCCAGCCGCACGATCCAGCCGAGGTAGCGCTGGATGATCTCGAACACGCTCGTGACGACGTCGACGAACGGTGCGGCACGCTCCCCCAGGCTGTACGCCGCGGCGCCGATCACCAGCGCCAGGAACAGCACCTGCAACGTCTGCCCCTCGGCGAACGCGGCGACGAAGTTGTCCGGCACGATGCCGTCGAGGAACGCCGTCCACGACCCCCACTCGCCGACGCTGCCCGCGGCCTTCTCGGCGTTCTCGGCCGTGGCCTCGACCCCGCCGAGACCACCGCTGCCCGGGGCGAACAGCAGCCCGACGCCGATACCGATCAGCACGGCGATCAGCGACGTCGTTGCGAACCACGCAACCGTCTTACCGCCGAGCCGCGCCGCCGTGCGCCCGCCGCCGAGTCCGCGCAGGCTGTTGATGCCGACGATGATCGCGGTGAACACCAGCGGCACCACCGCGATCTGCAGCAGCGTGGTGAAGATCGAACCGAGCTGGTCCAGCACCTCCGCCAGCCAGGTCGCCCCGGTGACGCGGGCCATCGCGCCGAGCCCGGCACCGAGGAGAAGGGAACCGATGACCGCGGACGCGAAGACCGCGGGTTTCGTATACGCGCGCAGCAAGGACACGAAGTCGCTCCGAAGACGAGTGTGCCGACAGATCCGGTATCGACAACGCCTGCTGCGCACCGGCTCTTCCTGGTCCCAGATCGTGGAACCGGCCGTGCCGGCAACGCCGCCGTACCCGACCACCCGCCACGGCGCGGCGCCGACGACGATCCCCCGCCGCCGTTTCCGCCGGCGTCAACTTCCGCCGGCGTCAACCGCGCCGGGACCGCATCGCCAGCTGGAGTTCCAGCAACAGACGGTCGGAGGGATCACGCAGGTCCAGCCCCGTCACCTGTTCCGCACGACGCAGCCGGTACCGCAGTGTGTTCGGATGCACCCGGACGCGTTCGGCCGCGCTGCGAACGTCACCCCGGCCCGTCAGGAACGCCGCAGCGCTGGCTCGCAGCTCCGTGCCGTGCCGGTCGTCGTAGGCACGCAGCGCGTCGACCCGCGGGTCGTGCAACTCCGGCCGCGCGCCGACCAGGTCGAGGATCTCGCCCAGCAGCACCGCCGTCCGGGATTCGGCGAGCGTCGTCACCCGCCCCTCCGGCGGGGTCGCCGCGGTGCCGTCCAGCACCCGGTCCACCTCGGCGCGCGCGGCCGCGACGTCGCCGAGGTGCGCGACGCCTCCGGCGATCGCGGCCCGCAGCACCACCGAACGGGTCTCTTCGAGCGAGCCGACCAGCTGGCGTGCCCACGCGGCCACCGCCTGTCCGGAGGTGTAGCTCGGCAGGAGGACGTAGGCACGGTCGTCGAGCATCGTGGTCACCGAGTCCCGGCGGAAGGCGCTCGCGTGCAGCCGCAGCACACTGCCGACCCGGCCGAGGTGCCCCGGCCCCGAGGCCGCGAATCCGAGCACCGCCACCGGGCCCGCCGACGGCAGGTTGAGCGCACCGGCCAGCGACGGAACGTCCACGCCCTCGCCGTGCAGGCCGAACAGCCGCTGGATGAGCAGTTCCTCCGTCGAGGGCGCGTTGTGGGTGCGCACGATGATCCGTGCCGCGATCGCCGCGGCGCCCCGCAGCACGTCGGCAGCATCGGAGGAGAACGGCTTCTCCCCCTGCTGCAACCAGATCGACCCCAGTGTGCGGCCGGTCTCGCCGTCGTCGTCCGGTTCGTGGATACCGACGACCAGCCGCCGTTTCGTGCCCAGTTCGGCACGGGCGGGCACGTCGACGACCTCGTCACCGGTGCGCAGCCGGTCGTAGACGCCCCACCGGTGCAGCACCCGCAGGTAGTCGCGCGGGCCTTCCCGCCCGAGGATCGAGAGCGTGCGCAGCTCGTCCGCGGTCTCGTCGGACGGGGAATGGGCCAGCACGCGCGAGGCGGCGTCCTCGATCGAGACCATGCCGCCCGCGTTGCGCGCGACACTCTGCGCCAGATCGAACAGATCCGTGTCGGCGGCGAGCAGGTCCGGATCGGCGGGCGCGCTGTGCCGGGGACTGCGGTCGAGCATCCACTGCACCCGCGGGAAGACGTGGTCCCAGCGCGCCCGCGGATGCACCTCCACGAACGCCACCCCGGCGATCCGTGCCGCCTCGCGGACGTCCGGTGACGTCGTCTTCGACAGCACGGCGCGCGGCCGCAGGCTCACCGAACGACCGGTGAGCGAGGTGAAGTAGGCCAGTGCCTCGTCGTCGCGGACGCCGACATGCACGCACACGTCGGGGGCCGCGGACGCCACGTCCCCGGCCGCTCCGCCGTCCCCGGTCACTCCATCGTCCCCGGCCACGCCGCCGTCGACGGCGAGGTCCGCTCCGTCGACGAGCGCCACCGACGAGACCACCGCGTGCGGATCACCCACGACCGCAGTCACGACGGCGGTGTCGAGCGCATCGACGAGTTCGCGCAGTGTGATCGCCCGCCCGTCATCGGTCATCGGCTGCCGCCTTCCACGGGTCGTCACCCCGGGCTCGGGTTCCGAGAGCGGGTTCGGAGGGATCGGGTTCCGAGGTCACGGTTCTGGTCGTTGTCCGATCGGACAAGGTTTACCCGGAAACTTTGTCCGATCGGCTCAGTATACGACGCCGCGCCCCCTGCTTCACTGCCGATGCGGCGAACCCGCTCGCGCATCGCCACGAAGGAGGTTTCGAGGTCCATGGACGGCATCACCAACGTTCCCCAGCCCGCGAACGAACCGGTCAACTCGTACGCGCCCGGCACGCCCGAACGCGCCCGGCTGGAGGCGAAGCTGGCCGAGCTGGACGCGAACCCCACCGAGGTGCACCACGTCATCGACGGCGAGCACCGGCGCAGCGCGACGACCGTGCAGAACGTCGTCCAGCCGCACCAGCACGCCTCGGTGCTCGGCACGTTCACCCACGCCACGCGGAAGGACGTCGGCGACGCCGTCGAGGCGGCCAATGCCGCGGCGCCCGCGTGGGCGGCCATGCCGTTCGACGAGCGCGCCGCGATCTTCCTGCGCGCCGCCGACCTGCTGTCCGGTCCGTGGCGCGAGACCATCGCCGCCGCGACGATGCTCGGCCAGTCGAAGACGGCCCAGCAGGCCGAGATCGACGCCCCCTGCGAACTCATCGACTTCTGGCGGTTCAACGTCCACTTCGCGCGCCAGCTGATGACCGAGCAGCCGCTGTCGGTGCCGGGCGTGTGGAACCGCGTCGAATACCGCCCGCTCGAAGGCTTCGTCTACGCGGTCACGCCGTTCAACTTCACCGCCATCGCCGGCAACCTGCCGACCGCACCCGCGCTCATGGGCAACACGGTCGTGTGGAAGCCGTCGGACACCCAGGCCGTGTCGGCGTACCTGACGATGCAGCTGCTCGAGGCTGCCGGCCTGCCCCAGGGCGTCATCAACCTCGTCACCGGCCCCGGCGCCGACATCTCCGACGTCGTGCTGCCCGACCCGCGCCTGTCCGGCATCCACTTCACCGGTTCCACGCAGACGTTCCAGACCCTCTGGGCCGAGGTCGGCACCAACATCTCGCGCTACCACTCCTACCCGCGCCTGGTCGGCGAGACCGGCGGCAAGGACTTCGTCGTCGCGCACAGCTCGGCCAAGCCGGAGGTCCTCACGACCGCGCTGATCCGCGGTGCCTTCGACTACCAGGGCCAGAAGTGCTCGGCGGCCTCGCGCGCGTTCATCCCCGCATCGGTGTGGGCGGAGATGGGCGAGGACCTGATCGCCAAGACCAATGCCCTGTCCTACGGCGACGTGGCGGACCTGTCGAACTACGGCGGCGCCGTCATCGACAAGCGCTCGTTCGACCGCAACGCCGCCGCGCTGGCGCGTGCCAAGTCGACGCCGAGCCTGACGGTCGCCGCGGGCGGCGGCGCCGATGACAGCGTCGGCTACTTCATCGAGCCGACGATCCTGCTCGGTGACGATCCGACCGACGAGGCGTTCCGGCAGGAGTACTTCGGCCCGATCCTGGCGATCCACGTCTACGACGACTCGAAGCCGGGCGCGTTCGATGAGATCCTGGACACGGTGGACTCCGGCTCGGCGTACGCCCTGACCGGTGCGGTGATCGCGGACGACCGCGACGCCGTGGCCAGGGCGTCCGAGAAGCTGCGGTTCGCCGCGGGCAACTTCTACATCAACGACAAACCGACCGGTTCGATCGTGGGCCAGCAGCCGTTCGGCGGTGCCCGCGCCTCGGGCACCAACGACAAGGCGGGGTCGCCGCAGAACCTGCTGCGGTGGGCCTCGGCACGCTCGGTCAAGGAGACCTTCGTGGCCCCGACCGATCACCGCTACCCGCATCAGGGGGTGTGATCACCATGCCGTCTCCGCTGCGCACGGGCCTGCTCGCCGCGGCGAGGTCGAAGCGCCTCGAACGGATGGCCTCCCGGCTCCCGCTCACGCGCAAGGTCGTCGACCGCTTCGTGGCAGGCGAGACCGAACAGCAGGCGCTCGCCACCTCCCGGGACATCCTCGACTCGGGCCGGTTCATCACGATCGATCACCTCGGCGAGGACACCACGAACAGCTCGCAGGCGACCGCGACCGTGTCGGCGTACCTGTCGCTGCTGTCGGCTCTCGCGCCGCTGGCAGGCCGGGACACCGCGGCGGGCGGCCCGCGGCCGGTGGAGGTGTCGCTGAAGCTGTCGGCGCTCGGGCAGTTCGTCGCGGCCGACGGCGACCGGATCGCGCTGGAGAACGCGCACAAGATCTGCACGGCGGCCGAGGAGGCCGGCGTGTGGGTCACGGTCGACGCCGAGGACCACACGACGACCGATTCGACGTTGTCGATCGTGCGCGAGCTGCGGGGAGACTTCCCACAGCTGGGCACGGTGCTGCAGGCCTACCTCACACGCACCGAGGCCGACTGCGCCGACCTGTCCGGACCGGGCTCGCGCATCCGGCTGTGCAAGGGCGCCTACGCGGAACCGGCGAGCGTGGCCCACCAGGGCGACGCCGTGGACGAGGCGTACGTGCGGTGTCTGCGGGTGCTGATGAACGGCCGGGGCTACCCGATGGTGGCCACGCACGACCCGGCGATGGTCGAGGCGGGGCTGCGCCTGGCGGCCGAGGCGGGCCGCGGCACCGACGAGTACGAACTGCAGATGCTCTACGGCATCCGCGACACCGAGCAGCTGCGGCTCGTCGGGCAGCAGCGGCAGCTGCGCGTGTACCTGCCCTACGGCACCGAGTGGTACGGCTACTTCATGCGCCGCTTGGCGGAGAAACCCGCCAACCTGGCCCTGTTCCTGCGGGCGCTGACCTCGCAGAAGTAGCCCCCGGTGAGTGCCCCCAAGGGCACCTTCGGGGCGTTGAACGCCCCGAAGGTGCCCTTGATCTTGCTCGGCGGATCGCTGGACCCGAGGACCCGTCGGCGGGCCGGGGCTGTCCCCGGTCCGCCGACGGCCATAGACTCGCCCACGATCGATGATCAACGGCGAAAGGCGCGCACGACGATGTACGCAGCGACGGTCACCCGCACCGACGGCCCCGCGGCCCTCGAAGTCACCGACACGGACCCGCCGGCACCCGGCGACGGCCAGGTGCTCATCGACGTCAAGGCGGCCGGCGTCAACTTCCCCGACCTGCTGCTGACGAAGAACATGTACCAGGTGAAGCCGGAACCGCCGTTCACGCTCGGCGGTGAACTCGCCGGCATCGTCCGCGAGGCCCCGGCCGATTCGGGCTTCTCCCCCGGCGACCGCGTCGCCGCCAGCACCACCACCGGCGCCTTCGCCGAACAGGCTCTCGCCTCGGCATCCAGCGTCTTCCCTCTGCCGGATGCGATGAGTTTCGCCGCAGGCGCCTGTCTGCCGATGAACTACCTGACCATGACATTCGCCCTGCTCAAACGCGGGCAACTGCAGCAGGGCGAGACGGTGCTCGTGCACGGCGCCGCGGGCGGCATCGGCACCGCCACCATTCAGCTCGCCTCCGCGATGGGCGCACGCGTCATCTCCGTGGTCTCCACGGAGGACAAGGCACGGTTCGTCTCGTCGGTCGGCTCCCACGAGGTCGTCCTCGCCGACGGGTTCAAGGACTCGGTCGCCGAACTCACCGGCGGCCGCGGTGCCGACCTCGTCGTCGATCCGGTCGGCGGCGACCGGTTCACCGACTCCCTCCGCAGCCTCGCCTCGCTGGGCCGGTTGCTGGTCATCGGCTTCACCGCGGGCGACATCCCGACCGTCAAGGTCAACCGGCTGCTGCTGAACAACATCGACGTCCGCGGGGTCGCGTGGGGTGCCTACGCCCTGGCCGACCCGGCGCGCCTCCGCGCGGAGTGGAACGTGCTGCTGCCGTATCTCGAGTCGGGAGTGGTCGACCCGCCGATCGCGGCGACCTACCCGCTCTCCCGCGCGGGCGAGGCCGTCGCCCGGCTCGACGACCGCACGGTGCTCGGCAAGGTCGTGGTCGATCCGGCCGCGTGAGTTCGCGGCCGGCCGGGGCGTTCGGCCAGGCGGCGGTACAGCTCGCGATGCCGTTCGGCGGTTTCGGACCAGCTGTATCGCCGCACCAGCGCCCGCCCGCGCTCGCGGTGACGGTCCGGGTCGGACACGGCGCCGGCAAGCGCGTCGGCGAAACCGTGGGGGTCGCCTGCGAACCGCACGGCCGAGCCGAACACCTCGCGCAGCACCGGGAGGTCCCTGGCGACCACAGGAACTCCCGCGGCGAGTGCCTCCATCGCCGCGAGTCCGAAGCCCTCCTTCGTGGACGGAAAACCGAACGCCTCGGCCGCGGCCACGACGAGCGGCAACTCGTCGTGGCCGACCGCCCCGAGCACGACCGGCTCGACGCCGAGATCAGCGGCGCGGGCGTCGAACCGCGCGCGGTAGCCCCGGTAGTCGAACAGCGTCTCCCCGCCGACGATCACCAGCCGCAGCTCCGGATCCCGGTCACGCAGCAACGCGAACGCCTCCAGCAGGTCGACGGTTCCCTTCCGTGGTTCGATACCTCCCACCGCGACGACGTACCGGCCGAGCTCGCCGCGCCACCGGCCCGTGCCGTCCGTGTCGGCCGCGGCGCGGGCGAACCGGCCGGCGTCGACACCGTTCGGAATCACGGTGGCGTCGATCCCCCACCCGTCGCGTAGTTCTCCCGCGACGGCTCCGGACACGCACACGTGTGCGAACGGCGCCGAGATCGCGCGTTCGTGGCAGGCCGCCAGTTCGGGGGTGGTGAACCGGTCGATGTGGTGCACCGTGCGCACGCACTCCCCCACCGCGTTGGCGCTGATGCAGTCCTGAGCGTGCACGATGTCGTACGCGCCGCCGTCGAAGGCCTCGCGCAGCGTGTCGATCGACCGCAGGATGCGCGGGCCCACTCCTTCGCCCTCGCGGGAGTCGAACGGCACAACCCGCACCGTGACGCGCGGGTCCACGGCACGGAAGAAGCCGGTGTCGCCGTCGCGTCCGAGGGTCCACACGGTGACGTCCTCCCCCATGTCCACCAACGCCTCGGCGAGCGCCAGCGTGTGGACCACGCCGCCACGCGGTTTCGTGGAATAGGTCAGCAACGCGATCCTCACGATGTCCCTCCGTAGGCCTCGGGTTTGCGTTCGCCGAGGTGGTGCAGCACCCGCCGGGCGTTGGCCAGCTCGCCCGCCACGTCCACCTCGGCCACGGCGATTCCCGCCTTGCTCCACGTGCGCGCCAGGATGTCCCCACCGGGACCGACGACCTTGGCCTGTCCGAGGAAGCGCATGCCACCCAGTGCGCCGGTCTGGTTGGCCGAGGCGAGCACCACCTGGTTCTCGGCAGCACGCGCCTGGTCGTAGAGGTCGAACAGCCGCGCCTGGCGGTCCTGGGACATGCGGGGCGCGCGGTTGGTGATGCTCGTCGGCCACGCGGACAGGCACGCGATGATCTCGGCCCCGTCGACGGCGAGGCTGCGCGCCGATTCAGGGAACGTCTTGTCGTAATCGATCAGCATGCCGATCCTGCCCACCGGCGTGTCGAACGCCGCGAACCCGCCGCCCGCGGCGTAGACGGCGCGCTCACCGGACGGCTGGTGCACCTTGCGGTGCCTGCCGAGCACGCCGTCGCCGGTGACGGCGAGCGCCGCGTTGTAGCGGTCGTCGCCATCGGCTTCGCAGTAACCGACGGCGACGACCATGTCCCCCGCCAGCGACCCGATCCGGACCAGGTGCGGATCATCCGGCGACAGCGCGGGAGGCGGATCGGCGGCATCCGGATCGCGCAGGTCCGACAGGTATCCACCGACAGCGGCGTCCGGCAGCACGAGCAGCTGCGCGCCGGACGCGCGGGCGTGCTCGATGAGCGTGGCGATGCGGTCGAGGTCGAACTCGAGATCGCGGCCGAAGTGGGCGGCGACCGCGGCGATGCCGGTCAGAGCCATGCGGCGATCATCCCGCAGGCACCGCGGCCGGAGCGTACGCCTCGGGCCTACGATCCCGGAGGTGCGCCATCGACCGGCGTGCGCTCGCCAGCGCCGTGGGCACCTCGAAGTCGGCGACCGCCAGCCCGTCGCGCACGCCCGTGTCCGCGGCCACCTCGCCGCCCGGGTCGACGATCTTCGCGCTCGCGACGAACCGCAGGTCGCCGAATGTGCCCGACTGGTTGGCCGATACCCACACGATCTGGTTCTCCAGCGCCCGCGCTCGGTCGAACAGGTCGAACCGGCGTTTCCACCGGTCCTGCGCGAGGTCGGCCGCCGCGTGGGTCCGGCTGCCGGGCCACGCGGACAGGCACACTCCGATCTCCGCACCGTCGAGCGCCAGCGCACGCGCCGATTCGGGGAAGGCTTTGTCGTAGCAGATCATCATGCCGATCCTGCCGACCGGAGTGTCGAAGGCGGCGAATCCGTTCCCGGCGCGATACGTGGCGTCCTCCGACAGTGGCTGGTGCACCTTCCGGTGCCGGCCCAGCACCCCGTCACCCGAGACGCACACGGCGCTGTTGTAGAGGACTCCGCCGTCGGATTCGCAGTACCCGGCCGTGACCACCAGCTCGCCGGCGAGCCGGGCGAGCCGGCGAACCTCCGGCCCGTCGGCGTCCAGTGCCGGTGGACCGTCGGCACCGCCGTCGAGGTTCGCCAGATACCCGCCCAGACAGGCCTCGGGCAGCGCGAGGAGCCCTGCACCGTCGGCGCGCGCACGGTCGATCAGTGCAGCGATGCGCGTGAAGTCCTCGTCGAGGTCCCGGCCGAACGGGGCCGCCGCCGCCGCGATACGCACTCCGGTCATGTCGCGGTCCCCAGACCGGTCACCGCCGTGTCGAGCACGGGGATCTCCTCTCCGTCCGGCCACCGCAGCCGGACTCCACCTTCCACGGTCAGTTCTCCGCATTCGGCCGACACCGCCGGCCCGGCGGGTGGTTCCTGGCCACCCACGGTGAGCATTGCGAACCCCGGGAAACACGTCAGCCAGTCGCCCGCCGTCGCACCCGCGGGCCGCGGCACGGCCGCGACGTCCAACACTGCGCCGCAACCGCTGGCCTCGGCCAGCATGCCGAGAGTGCCGGCGATTCCCGCCATGGACACGTCCTTGGCCGCCTGCGGGCGCGCCGCCGCGACCGATTCCTGCATCACACGCAACTCGGTCGTCCGACGGGTGGACGTCGAGTCCCACTGGGCGCCGGTGTAGCCGGGGCGCCACGAGCCACCGAGATCGGCGGTCAGCCGCAGCCGCTGGCCGGGGCGGCCACCTCCTCCCGGAACCGGATCGGGCGTGCGCCCCAACGCGGTCACCACCAACGACGCCGGCACACTCAACTGCGTATGCCCGCCGAGCACCGGAACGTCCCACGCCCGACTGGCCGCTCGCAGTCCGGACAGCACTCGCGACGCGAACGACGCATCCCGCGCGCCCAGCGCATCGAGCAGGCCGACCGGGTTCGCACCCATCGCGGCCAGATCGTTGACGTTCACCAGCACCGAGCACCAGCCTGCCCACTCCGGGTCGCGCTCGACCATGGAGGGCAGGATCGCGTCGCAGGCGGCGACGGTGTCGCCGCCCGGCACCGGCACGCCGTCGTCGCCGACGAACCCGGGAACGCCGGTCATACCGTGCAGCAGCGGTCCGAGGGCGGTCTTGGTCGACCGTGCCAGCGCGGCCACCCGGCCGATCGGATACCGCATCAGCACGTGCGACCTGCCGGCCACATCCACGTCCCGGACACGCTGCCAGCCGAGGCGCGCGAACATCGCCTCGTTGGCCGGCTGCACCTTCGCCTCGAACCGCAGCACCCCGGCATTCTCCGCATACGCCTGCGCCGCCCTGACCAGCGCCGCACCGACGCGGGTAGCCGCGCGGCGGTGCTGCGGGTCCACCACGAGACGCCCGCCGTCCCACCAGCCGACGTCCGTGCCGCCGGTGGCCGGATGTAGCCGCACGCCGCCGACCACGGCTCCGCCCGGGTCGCGGGCGACGAGTACGACGGTGCGCGGGTCACCGTCGTGGACGTCCGTGTCGTCGGAGTCGAAGAGCCGTTGCTCGTCGACGAAGACCGCACGCCGCAACGCCCGGTACGCACCGAGTGTGGCGGCATCGTCGGCGGGCTCGATCCGGAAGCGCGGCTGCCGCGCCACGCTGACCGGGTCGCCGAGACCCGCCAGCACGTCGGGATACATACTCACGCTCCTGCCGCGCTCAACGCGCCACAGGCGCCGCACGCGGCGCACCCGGCCTGCTGATCGGCCCCGGTCATGCCCGCCGCACGCAGCAGTGCGGCGACGCGTTCGGTGACGTCACGGACGAGCGAGGCGGGCGGCGGCTGCACACCGTCGGCACGCGCCAAGGTGCCCGCCATCGGACGCATCGGGACGACGAACGGGTAGACGCCGTGCTCGATGAGCTCGCCGGCGCCCGCCACCAGCTCACCGGGATCCTCGCCGAGGCCGACGAGCAGATACGTCGACACACGGTTGTGGCCGAACACCCGCACCGACTCGTCCCACGCCTCCCAGTACTCGCTCAACGGCACCGTCGACTTGCCCGGCATCCAGCGCTCCCGGACCGCATCGTCGAGCGATTCGACATGGATCCCGATCGATGTCGCGCCCGCTTCGCGTAGTTCGGTCAGCGCTGTGAGGTCGCCGGGCGGTTCGATCTGTACCTGGATCGGCAACCCCGGTACCGCCTGGAGTACGGCCCGTACACAGCGCACGAGGTGCCGTGCTCCCCTGTCCGGTCCCGTGGTCGTCCCCGTGGTGAGCACCAGCTGCCGCACGCCGTCGAGACGCACGGCGGCCTCGGCGACCTCCGCGAGCTGTGCGGGTGTCTTCGCCGCGATCGTCGAGTCCGTGCGCAGCGACTCCTCGATGGTGCAGAACCGGCATCGCTGGTCCTCGTCGTACCGGATGCACGTCTGTACCACTGTGGAGGCCAGCACGTCCCTGCCGTGCAGGAGAGCGATCTTGCGATACGGAATACCATCCTTTGTGGACAGTTCGTAGAACCTCGGCCTGGCGACGGGTTCCACCGACAGGCCGAGGTCCAGGGTTCCGTCGAAGACCCTGCCGTCGCGCACGACGTACGGACTCTCGGAGTTCAGCGGAACGGTCGCGGCGGCACCGTCGACCACGAGATGACCGTCGTCACTCGGCCCCGCTCCGTTGCTGCGCCGGACGGGCGTCTCCGTCCGGAGTCCCTGAACCGCGAGGTCGAACCGTGTCGACACGACCGCGTTCTCAGCATCAGTTGTCACGACGTACCTCCCAACTCCCGATCGCCGTTTCGCGGGTCACCACATATAGGTCGAATTGATGATCGCGCCCTTGCGCGCGTAGTGGATGAGCGCGTCCTGCACGTCCAGCGGGTGGGTCGGAATCACGCCCTCGATGAGGTCCTCCTCGCGCAGCCCGTGCAACGACAATCCGAACCGGCAGCAGTACACCTTGCCGCCTTCGGCGATGAACGTCTTGAGTTGCTCGTTGATGTTGTGCTCGCCGGGGAACGCCGAGTTGCCCGTCGTCGGGAACCCACGCGTGGCCATGCAGTTCATCGAGCCGGTACCGTAGAAGTAGATCGCGGCCTCGAAGCCCTTCCGCAACGCGCGTGTCGCCTGCAGGATCGCCACGAAGCTCACCGACGACTCGTGCGCGATGCCGTGCACCAGAGTGAAGTAGGACTGGCCGGGTTCGGCCTGATAGTCGGGAAACACCTTCGTTCCGCCGTAGATGTTCGAGCCTTCGGGCAGCGACGGGTGCGGGATCTCGTTCAGGCTCTGCTGCTCGGTCTCGGTCAGTTCGGGCATGGGTTCTCCTTCGTCGATATCGGCGGATTTCCTGACTACGGTCCGACGAACGTCAGCCGTAGAGCTTGTCGAAGTTCTCGCGGAACGCGAGGCGTGCGAGTTCGCCGTCGCCCGCGGCACCGCTGAGGGCCGCGAGTTCGGCACCGTGGTCTCCCCACGGCTCGTCGCTGGCGAAAAGCACCCGGTCGGCACCGATGCCGCGCCGGGAGATCTCCTCGGCGAGCCAGCGCGGCGCGAATCCGATCGCCCACGACAGGTCGGTGTAGACGTGCTTTCCCTCCTCGATCCAGGAGAAGAAGCGGGAGCCGACCAGCTTGATATGGCCGCTCATACCCCCGCCGAAGTGCACCAGGTGGATCTTCACGCGGTGGCCGTAGTCGTCGACGAGCGCGCCGATGTTGTCGATGTCCGAGGCGCCTCCCGGGGAGGTGTGCACGTGTACGACGAGGTCGAGCGTTTCGGCCGTCGCGACGATCTCGTCCAGCAACGGGCGGCATTCCGGATCCGTGGGATTTCCGCCCAGCAGGAAGCTGAGTTTGAGCGCACGCACCCCGGGCTCGTCGGCGAGCGCGAGCGCGGCGCGGGTACGCTCCGCGTCGCGCGGCAGCGGGGACACCCACACCGCGGCGCGGATCCGGTCGTCCGACGCGGCCGCCTCGACACAGAGTTCGTTGAACGAGAACGACACCGCCGGATCGGGCACGCCGTAGTTCGGGATCACCAGCGCCCGTTCCGTGCCCTCGGCGTCCAGGTCGGCGATCAGTTCGGCGATCGTCTCCCGCGCCCGCGAGTCCGGTTTGACCGCGGGGCCGCCGTAGAACGGGAACGCCGGCATCGAACCGAGGTGCCGGTGCGCATCACGGACGTCGAACCGTGTCACTGGTGCCCTCCCACATCGTTGCTCCGTTCCGCCCGCGTCGCGACGGACGTCGTGTCATCGGAGTCACCGTGGCCGCTCATGCGACCGTGTGCGGTGATGTCCGGACGGCGCCGGCCGGACAGGTGTTCCTGCGAGTGCCTGCGATCCACGGCACGTCGAACCGGGTTCCGGGGGCGGTGTCGGTGATCCGGCGCGCGAGATGTTCCGCGTCGCGTCCGACCCCGCTGAAGCGGCCCGAACCCCACGTGTGCTGCCACGGCAGGCCCAGGAAGTACAGGCCGGGGCAACCGGTCACCCCACGCTCGTGCGCCGGGTAACCGCGCCCGTCGAAGACCGGCACCTCGATCCACCGGTGGTCCATGCCGAATCCGGTGGCCCACACCACGGACGTGATGCCGGTATCGTCGAGCGCGAGCTCCGCCGGCTCGTCACCTGGATCCCACACCGGAACGTAGCGCCGTTCGGCCGGAGCTTCGATCCCGTGCAGTTCCAGGTACGCGTCGATCGAGTCCTTGATCCCCTCGGACACGGCGTCGGCACCGTCGAGGTTCTCACGCAGGTCCGGGAGGAAACGCACCACGCCGGAGTCCACATCGGACAACCTTCCGTACAGTCGCATCCCCGCGAGCGCGAACGCCCGCAGGTCGATGTCGCGGCCGCCGTCCCGCCCGGTGACGTAGTGATTGGCCCGGAACCGCACGGCGTCGGCGTCGGAGAACTCGTCGATCCCCCGGCGGTAGTGGCCCATGTCCTCGAGCCAGTCGACGACGTCCCTGCCGCGGTACCGGCGCGCGACCCTCGGCGCGCCCCCCACGGACAGATGCACCGCGCGCCCGGCCAGCTGCAGGTCCTCGGCGATCTGGCACCCGGACTGTCCCGACCCGACCACGAGCACCTCGCCGTCCGGTAGCTGCCGTGGATTCCGGTATGCCGAGGAGTGCAGCTGGGTGAGCCCGGGAGGAAGCCGCTCGGCGAGCCGCGGGATCAGCGGAACCTGGTACGGACCGGTGGCCACCACAACCTGATCGGCGGTGAGCTCTCCGTGCGATGTGGACAGCACGAACGTCGTCCCGTCTCGTCGCAGCAGGGTCACGTCGACTCCGGTGACGAGCGGGCACGGGAAGGAACGTGCGTAGTCCTCTACGTAGGCCGCGACCTCGTCCCGGGCCATGAACCCGTCGGGATCGCCACCCGCGTAGGGAAATCCGGGAAGGTCGCACTGCCGGTTCGGCGTGACGAGGCAGAACGAGTCCCAGCGACGACTGCGCCACTCGTGTCCCGGGCTCTCCCGTTCCAGCACGATGTGGTCCACACCGTCCCGGGTCAGCCGGTGGCTCATCGACAGCCCCGCCTGCCCTCCGCCGATGATCGCCACCGTCCGGTGCAAGCCATCCACCGTGGTCATCGTTCGAACCTCTCGACAACCACGGTGGAGTCACCGGCAGCGCCCGTCGCGGCCCGGTCGAGTTCCGCCACGGTGGCCCTCGCCCGGCCACACGGGACACCGTGAATGGCGGCGACTCGGTCCGAGGCGACACCGAGAGCCGATTTCCCGCGTTCCAGGAAATCGTCGATGCGGTATTCGCTCCCGGGCCGGAGATAGTCCTCGATCACGGTGGACGGGGAGTAGAATCGGTGCGAAACGCCGTCCGGCCAGCGCACATGGAAGTACATCTCGGGCACGGCCACTCCTCTCGACGGGATGGTTCTGTCGGTGGGTCGTTCTCGCGGTGGGTCGTTCTCGCGGTGGGTCGTTCTCGCGGCGGAACGGTTCGCCGAGGGACGGACACGGCAGGTGGGTGACGCGACTCGGTCGCGATACCATGGACACGCCCGCGGCGACGTCTACCCGCGGACCGGCGACCACACTGTCGCGGCGATAGAGTTGCCACGATCCGGACGCCCATGGCGACCGAATGTGATGACAACCAGTAGAACCGCTGACGATTTCCGAACGATGCCATCCGGAATGCCCGTGCGTTACCGAAAAGGCACTTTGTTACGAGAAAACGTCCGATAGTCTCGATGGTGATGAGCACGCCCGGCGCCACCGCAACCGATTCCGACACCGCGGCCGATTCCGACACCGCGGCCGATCCAGAGACCGCGACCGCCGTCGTGGACCGCGCCTACCGCCTGATCCTCGGCCGGGCCCCGGACGCCGCGGGACTGGCGGACTACACGGAGCAGCTGCGCTCCGGGCAGCTGTCGGAGCGCCAGCTGTGCGCTGCACTCGCGAGTTCGGACGAGTTCGCGGACCGGCTCTCGCCCGAGGCGGGGCCGGCGGCCGGGGCACGCGACGCGCGGGCGGCGGCCGCCCGCGAACCCGGGTTCGTCGACGCCGCCGAGCTCATCCGCACCACGACGGTCGAAGACCTGGCCGCCACCGCCGAGGCGTACTTCTCCTCCCTCGACCACACCGAACCGCTGCTGGCGAAACCGTTCAAGGAACCCGGCGAGGCAGCCGATCTGCTGGTGACGTTCGGGCAGGTGCTGCGCGGGCTGCAACCGGCCCCGGGCATGACGGTGCTGGACTTCGGCGCGGGCACCTGCTGGACGAGCCGGCTGCTCACCCAGCTCGGCTGCCACGTGATCGCCGCGGACTTCTCGCCGTCGGCGCTCGAGCTCGGCCGCGAGCTGTACGCGCGCCAGCCCGTGATCGGCGATCGGCCGGATCCGGAGTTCCTGACCTTCGACGGCCACCACGTCGATCTGCCGGACGCGTCGGTCGACCGTGTCCTGTCCTACGACGCGCTCCACCACGTGCCGAACCCCGGGCAGGTGCTCGGGGAATTCGCGCGAGTCCTGCGGCCCGGCGGTCTCGCCGCCTTCGCCGAGCCGGGGCCGGAACACTCGCTGCAGCCGCAGTCGCAGTACGAGATGCGGCACTTCGGCGTGCTCGAGAACGACGTGGTGATCGAGGACCTGTGGGAGCAGGCGCGCCGTGCCGGGTTCGCCGACCTGCGGTTGTGCCTGCTCGACTCCTCGCCGCAGTGGGTCGACCTGCCGACGTTCCAGGACGTGCTCAGCACCCGGGCCGACGGTGCGGTGTTCCCGGAACCCACACGTGCGGCGATCGGCGACCGGCGCATGTTCGTGCTCCGCCGCGACGGCACCGAGCCCCCGGACAGCCGGGCGGCCGACGGCCTCGGCGCGGACCTCGTGTTGTCCGACGTCGACGTCACCAGCCCGGCCGAGGACACCGTCGCCGCCACGATTCGCGGGACGTGCCTGCTGCGCAACACCGGCACGCGCACGTGGCTGCCGTCCGATGCCGCGCACGGCCCGGTGTATCTCGGCGCCCGCGTGCGCACGGCCGACGGCACGCTGAGCGATCGACTCAGCGGCACCGGCGGCCGCATTCCGTTGCCCGGACGGGGCGTCGCCCCGGGCGAAGAGGTGACCGTCCCGGTGCACCTCGACGTGCCCGCCTGCGGCGACGACGGAACCGACGCCGGCAGTCGTCCCGTCGCGGTCGAGTTCGATCCGGTCAGCGAGTTCGTGTGCTGGTTCTCCGTCAACGGGTCGGTCCCGGCCACGGTGCGGCTCCCCTGAGCCGACTCGGCACCGGACTCCGGCCCTCGTCCGGCGGCACCTCTCCGGCAACGGGCCGTCCGGGAAGAAACGTCCGGTGATCGTGCCACCCCCAGACGCACGATCACCGGACGTCCTCACCCGCCCCTCCACGGCGGCGGCCGCTGCAGGTCACCGATCCGGACACGGCCCGGGCTGCGCGACGCGGGGTCACCACGACGGACCCGCGCACCGGCGTCCGCACCTCGTTCCGGTCGCAGCCGATGGCCTGCGACGTCGTCCGACGCCGACATCCAGCGTCCCTCCGGTGGCCGGCAGGTGCAGCAGTTCGGCCTGCGGCGGGGTGAGCCGCGGTGCGCGAACCTCGGCACCGCGCGGGCCGGGCACCGCGCCCCATGGGATCGCGGTGTACCGGTGGGACTCGCGGTGTAGCTGTGGGTGAATGCCGGCACCGGTGGGTGAATACCGCCACACACCTCTCCCGTGGACCGATTCACGATCATTCGTGTCACGGGGATGATTCCGGATCACCGAAGGGTGGCGTTCGAACCGCCTCGTGTGTGATCATTTTTCGACGTCGTGAAATGTCTCGACCATTACGCTTTCACGAATGAATCACACGCGGCATTCACGTTACGAATCCGGTTATCACACACCGTATTCGGTTCGACACTCCGAGCGCAAGGACACATCCGGGCGATGTCGACACCTCGTCGACACCTGGAGGATGCACGCCCTGCGCGGTGCCCACGAACTTCCCGAAGATTCACATTGGGGGATGTTTTCGCCGGTCACAGAGCTTCCATTAGCACACTTGGCCAATCGGACCCCGTTTCTGATACGTTCGCGGGGTTGTCTGGCGCGAGTCAAAGAAAGCCGACTCGTCCGCGCCTAAACCTTCTTTCGGAAAATGATCTGTGTTCCACGACACCGATCCGTGACTTTTCCGTTGCTGTTTCGTAATCTCTTGGAAGGTGTTCGCGACAACCCCGCGTGTTCCCCAGCACGGTCGCGACCCTGCCGACCCGGAACCCCGACCGGTCGGCACGCGAAACAAAAAGGAGAACCACCCCGTGGAGTGGAACGACATCCCCCGGAACGCGAAGAACATCTTCGCGCGAAAGGCCCTGACCCCGATCTCCCCGAAACTGAACGCCTCCGTGAAGGAGAGCGTGCGCGGCTACGCCGCCGTCGGCCTGATCGCCACGGCACTCGCCGGAGTCGTCGGCCAGGCCGCGTTCGCCGATGACACGGTCGACCCCGTCGCCTCCCAGCGCACCACCGACTCGGCCGCCCAGAACGCCGGTGTGGTCCGCGCGCACAGCCACTTCGGTGTCGCCCAACTGGGCGAGAAGGCCGCCGTCCCCGAGAAGCCGGAGCAGACCGGCGGTTCCGGTGGCCAGTCCCAGCCCGCGGGCCAGGCCTCCGGCGACGACGAGCAGTCCGACCGGAAGCAGCAGCCCCGGTCCCAGCAGAAGCAGCAGTCCCAGCAGGCCGGGCAGTCCCAGCAGGCCGGGCAGGCGAAGAAGAACAAGGCCGCCCCGAAGGCGGAGCCGAAGAACAAGCCCGCGCCGAAGCCGCAGTTCGACCAGGTCGACCGCTGGATCAACCGCGCGATCCACGTCCTGCGCCAGAACGACGTCCAGATCACCCACGAGAAGCGGGACGAGATCCGCACGATCATCGAGAAGGAGTCGAGCGGCGATCCGCGGGCGATCAACCTGTGGGACAGCAACGCCGCGAAGGGCATCCCGTCCAAGGGCCTGATGCAGACCATCGACCCGACGTTCGACGCGCACAAGCTGTCCGGCCACGACGACATCTACAACCCGGTCGACAACATCATCGCCGGTGTCCGCTACACGCTGGACCGCTACGGCAGCTTCGACGACCACCCCGGGCTCGCCTCGATGGCCGGAGGTGGCGGCTACCAGGGCTACTGAGCACGCACTCCCGAGCGAGTAGCCCGGTTCGGTTCCCACCGGCCGCTCGGAGATCCCCGCCGGATCTCCGAGCGGCCGGCTCACGTGCGGGAACGCCCCGTCAGGGCTTGCGGCCGAGACCCACGAAACCGCTTGCGGCCGACGGGTTCTCCCGGAACTCCTCCGATGCGGGCGAGGCACGCAGCTCCGGCTTCCACTCCGGGGTCCACGTGATGCCCGGCTCGACGAGCTCGAGACCGTCGAAGAACTGTGCGAACTCGTCGCGGGAACGGATGAACAGCGACGAGCTCGAGCGGGCGTACTGCTCCTTGATCGCCTCGCGCTCGTCCTGTCCCTCGGCGGGCACTCCGTCGAACGTCAGATGCGAGGTCAGCAGGTACGACCCGGATCCGAGCCGGTCCACGTACCTGCGGATCACGCCGTGCGGATCGTCGTCCGGTCCGAAGAAGTACAGGACGTTGACGGCGATGAGCCCGATCGGCTTCGTCGGATCGAGCACGCCCGAATCCAGCGCCTCCTGCCACACCTCGTCGACGTCGAGCAGGTCGGCGTGGATCACGGCGTGGCGCGTCGGGTCGCCTTCCCGCTCCAGCAGCACCCGCGAGTGGGCCACGGCCACGGACTCGTTGTCGACATAGACACAGCGACTGTCGGGGTCGACGGAGTCGGCGATCTCGTGCACGTTCCCGACCGTCGGCACCCCGGAGCCGAGGTCGACGAACTGCGTGATGCCCTGATCGGCGAGGTACTGCACGCCGCGGCCGAGGAACTCACGACCGACACGGGCCATCGTGCGCACGATCGGGAAGGTCTCGAGGGCCTTCGCCCCGAATTCGCGGTCGATGGCCCAGTTGTGGTGCCCGCCCAGGAACCAGTCGTAGATCCGCGCGGGGTTCGGCCGTTCCAGGTCCACGCCCTCGGGCACGGAATCCGGATCGTTCGGCGCCATGGTTCCTCCTCGTCGTTCCCGCGGACACGCACTGCTGATCAACTGCTGCCGTCACCCTACCGAGCGAGTGCACCGGTTCGCCCGTGCCGGCCACACACCCGCGAACCGGCCCGGTCAGGAGACGAGCGCGGTGATCCGTCCCCGTATGTCCTCATCACCGAAGCGCTGCAGCGCTGCGGTGAGCTCGTGACGTGCCTGCCGCTGATCGGCCGCGAACGCACCCGCCAGTTCGCCCATCGCCAACAGCGCACCGGCAGGAGCGCGACCGGCCTCGTGCATCCGACCGGCGTGCTCGCGCAGCCCCGTGCTCTGCACCTCGCCGTCCTGGAACGCACCGAGGATGTCCTGGAGCTTCTTGAGCCGCTTCAGCACCGCCGTGTGCTCGGCGGCCGGGCACAACGGCCGCGCGAACTCCAGCAGGTACCGCAACTCCTTGCACCGTTTCCGCAGGTTGTGCACGTCCTCGGCCGGTGATTCCGGAGTGATCGCCGCCGCCTTGCGCGTCACCTTCTTCGCCGTGCGCGCCAACCGGTCCCGCACGAACGTCGCGACGTCGGGCACGGCCGTCCCATCGGTGCCACCGGTGCTCGCACCGGCCCGCCCTGCGGTGCCCGCTCCCCCGGCGGCACCGTCCTCCCCGGCGGGGCCGTCCTTCCCGGCTGTGTCCTCTCCGGAACCGTTGTCCCCGGTGGTGTCGTCCCCGGCGGTGTCCGCGCCATCGACGGCTGCGCTCTCGGCATCCGCATCGCCGATCACCTCCGTCAGCGCGGCCGGCCACTCTTCGAGCAGCCGCGCGAACCGACGGGTGCGCAGCGCGCGGACGAGCGCCCGGCGAGCCCGGCCGCGCTCGCGGTGCAGGTGCTCGCGGAACGGGGCCAGATCCTCCGGGTCGCCGGCCGCGAGCCGTCCCGCGAGGTCGTCGAACCCGAGCAGGTAGACGTCGAGGTCGCGGGTCGGGCCGGTCACCTCGCCGAGCCACGACAGTGTCGGCGAGTACCGCTCGACCGGCCGGGCCGGCAGCACGTCGCCCGCAAGCTTCAGCAGCGACCGGGTGCGCCGCACGGCGACGCGCAGCTCGTGCAGGTACTCGGTGTCGACGTCGGCGATCGTGCCGTCCACGCTGGCGGCGATCGTGCGGGCGTGCACCCGCAGCGCGAGCGCCACGGCGACGTCGGCGGGCGTATCGGCCGACAGCTCCGGCGGTTGCGGCCGGTCCGGTACGCCGGCCTCGGCGAGCAGCTCCTCGTAGAGGTCCCCCGCGTCCTTGCGGAAGCGCCGGTCGGCCCCGGCCGCGTCGTCGTCGCCGGATCCAGCCGCGCACAGGGCTTTCCGGATCCGTTTCGCGGGCTTCTCCCCACCCGCGACGGTGAGCACGTCGACACGGATGAACGGTGCCGTGCGCACCGGCTCCTGCACGGTCGTCTCCCGCCAGACGAGGGCTGCGACCACCGCTGCGCCGGCATCGCGCACCCACACCTCGCGGGTCACCGTCCGGGTACGCAGTACCGGGGCGACGGCGCGCACCGACATCCGCCCGGCGACGAGGTCACGCACGTCGCCGTCGGGCAGGTCACCGGCCAGCGCAGGCCACTCCGGCGCTGCGGACAACGGCGTACTCGCGGTGTCCTCGCCACGGGTGGCCGTCAGCGCGCCCGGTCCCGAGCCGCGGTCGTGGGTCAGCCGCACCCCCTTGCGCCGCAACCGCCCGTCGGCGGTGTCGAGGTAGGTGCTGCTGCGGATGCGGCGTGGGCCGGCCTCGAGGGTGTAGCGCCGCCCGCACGCCGGCTCCAGTGCAGCGAGCACGGCGTCGGCGTCACCACGCGTCGGCTCGCCCTGCCCGCGCAACGTCCCGAACACCGCCGTCCGCGATTCCGCGGTCTCTCGCACAACAGGCTCCTTCCGCACGTCGCTTCGGTGCCGGGCCGGGAATTCTACGGCAGCAGTACCCGCCCCGGCACCGTCCACGCAGGGCACCCGCGCCGTGCCGTACGCCACCGAATGGACCAGACTCACCCGTGCATCCCAGTGAAAGGACTCAGCGACGTGACCGAGATCGACATTCCGACGGTGGAGCTGAACAACGGCGTGACCATGCCGCAGGTGGGGTACGGCGTGTACCAGGTGCCGCCCGACGAGACGGCCGTTGCGGTGACGGCGGCACTCGAAGCCGGGTACCGCAGCATCGACACGGCCACCCTGTACGGCAACGAGTCCGGCGTGGGCCGGGCCGTGCGCGATTCGGGCATCCCGCGCGACGACCTGTTCCTCACCACGAAACTGTGGAACGACGCGCAGGGCTACGACGCGGCACTGAAGGCCTTCGACGCGAGCCTGGCCGAGCTGGGCACCGACTACGTCGATCTGTATCTGATCCACTGGCCGGTTCCGGAAGCCGGCCTCTACCCCGAGACGTGGCGGGCGCTGGAGAAGATCAACGCCGACGGCAGGGCGAGGGCCATCGGCGTGTCGAACTTCCAGCCGCACCACCTGGACACCCTCGCCGAGAACTCCGGCGTCGTGCCCGCGGTCAACCAGGTCGAGGCACACCCGTTCCTGCAGCAGGCCACCGTGCGCGAGTACGACGCCGCCCACGGCATCGTCACCGAGGCATGGAGCCCGCTGGCCAAGGGCGGCGAACTGCTCGCCGATCCCGTCGTCACCGCGCTCGCCGACCACCACGGGCGCACGCCCGCGCAGATCGTGCTGCGCTGGCACCTGCAGCTCGGGAACGTGATCATCCCGAAGTCGGCCACCCCGTCCCGCATGACCGCGAACCTGCAGCTGTTCGATTTCGCCCTCGACGAGGACGACATGACCCGGCTGGCCGGGCTCGACCGCGGCGAACGGACCGGCCCGGACCCGGACACGCTCAACCACCGCTGAAGCCGAACATCTCGTTGCCGCCGCCGCGGCTCCCGGCGTCCGGTGTGCGCCGGGAGCCGCGGCGTGCGGCCCGACCCTCCACACGAGACAGTCCACACAGCACAGTCCCCGCAGACCATGTTGCATCTCCGCGGGGCCGTGTTGCGTCCCCGCGGGGCCGTGTTGCATCTCCGCGGGACTGTGTTGCACTTCCGCAGGACCGGTTGTTCCCGCGGGTTCTCACCACCTCGCCATGTCGACGACACCACCGGCACCTCGGAGCGACAACACGGCCCCGACGGACCACGACACCGGCCCTTGGATCCGCAACACAGCCCCCTGGATCCGCAACACGGCCCCTTGGATCCGCAACACAGCCCCCTGGATCCGCAACACGCGCCCGCGGGGCACGGCATGCGGCCCGCCGGGCGCGCTCCTCGCTAGGCTGCGGCGCAGGCGGACGACGACGCCGCAACGACGCGGGCGACGAAGGAGCGAGACGATGACCGGCACGAGACCACGGATCGTGGTCAGCAGGTGGATTCCCGGCGACGCCGTGGCACTGCTGCGGGAGGCGGGCGAGGTGTGGCTGCCCGAGCCCGACCGGGCCCTCCCGACGGCGGAACTGCACGACGCCGTCGCCGGGGCCGACGCCGCCGTCATCACGCTCGGCGAACACGCCGGGGCCGCCTTCGCCCGCGCCGCGGGGCCGCAGCTGACGGTCGTCGCGAACGTGGCGGTCGGCCACGACAACATCGACGTGCCCGCACTCGCCGAGCGCGGCATCACGGTCACCAACACTCCCGGGGTGCTGACCGACGCCACCGCCGACCTCGCGTTCGGCCTGCTGCTGTCGGTCACGCGCCGCCTCGGTGAAGGCGAACGGCTGCTGCGCTCACGTACGCCCTGGTCGTTCCACCTCGGCTTCATGCTCGGCTCCGGGTTGCAGGGCAAGACGCTCGGCATCGTCGGGCTCGGGCAGATCGGCCGGGCCGTGGCGGCGCGGGCACGCGCGTTCGGGATGTCGATCGTCTACACGGGACGCCGCCGCGCGCCCGCCGACGTCGAAACCGGCCTGGACGCCACGTACCTGCCGCACGAGGAACTGCTGCGCACCGCCGACGTCGTCTCGCTGCACTGCCCGCTCACCCCCGAGACCCGGCATCTCATCGACGCCACTGCGCTCGAGGCGATGAAGCCCACGGCGGTTCTCGTCAACACCACGCGTGGACCGGTGGTCGACGAGACAGCACTCGCCGCGGCACTGCGCGACGGGACGATCGCCGGCGCCGGTCTCGACGTCTTCGAACACGAACCCGAGGTCCATCCCGGACTGCTCGAACTCGACAACGTGGCGCTCGCCCCACACCTCGGCTCGGCGACCGTCGAAACCCGTACCGCCATGGCGACGCTGGCCGCCCGCAACGTGCGCGCCGTCCTGGCGGGCGAACCGCCGCTGACCGAGGTGACGCCGTGACGGCACCGGTCCCACGGCGCGTGGTCGTCGCACCCGACACGTTCAAAGGCAGTCTCACCGCCGTCGAGGCTGCCGAGGCCGTCGGCGCGGGCGTGCGCGACGCACTGCCGGACGCCGGCGTCGCGCTGTGCCCGGTCGCCGACGGCGGCGAAGGGACACTCGACGTGCTGCTCGCCGCGGGCGGCACCCGCGTCGACCGGCGCGTGTCCGGGCCGCTGTCGGATCCGGTCGACGCCTGGTACGTCCTGCTCGACGGCACTGCCTACGTCGAATCGGCGCGTGCCTGCGGAATCGAGCACGTGACGCCGTCGCCGGAGGTGGCCCTCGCCGCACACACCCACGGGGTCGGTGAGCTGATGGCCGATGCCCTCGGGCGCGGCGCCCGGCAAGTGGTGCTCACCGTCGGCGGGACCGCGAGCACCGACGGCGGCAGCGGCATGCTGCAGGCGCTCGGCGCACGCCTCACCGACCGCGACCGGCGCCCGGTGGGCCTCGGCGGCGGCGCGCTCGCCGACGTCGTCTCCGTCGACCTGACCGAGACCCGCGCACTGCTCGGCGACGCACGGATCCGGGTGGCCACGGACGTGACCAATCCGCTGCACGGCACCAACGGCGCCGCGGCCGTGTTCGGCCCGCAGAAGGGCGCGTCCCCGGCGGAGGTCACCCTGCTGCGGGCGAACCTCGAACGGTGGGCGGAGGCGCTGGACTTCACCGACCGGCCGAGCGCGGGTGCGGGCGGCGGCATCTCCGGCGGCGCGATGGCCGCGCTCGGCGCGAGCGCCGAATCGGGTTTCGACCTGGTTGTCGAACTCACCGGCGTCGCCGAGGCGATCAGCGGCGCCGACCTCGTCATCACCGGCGAGGGATCGCTCGACGCGCAGAGCCTCGCGGGCAAGGCACCCGCGGGAATCGCCGCCCTCGCGCGACGGCACGGGGTCCGGGTCGCGGCGATCGCGGGCCGGATCGCCCTGACCCACGGCGAGCTGGCCGACGCGGGGATCACGACCTCGGTCGCGCTCGCCGACCACGCCCCCTCGGCCGGCGTCGCCGTCCGCGACGCCGCCGCACTGCTCCGCCGCCTCAGCGCCGACCTGGTCCGGTGCGCGTGACGCGGATGCGCAGACCCGGAACACAGGCGCCCTGACACGACGAAGGCCGGCATCCGGACGGGTCCGGATGCCGGCCTTGCGTGCGGAACGGGTGCGTCAGCCTTCTTCTTCCGGCTGCTGCATCACCGCGAAGTTCAGCTGGCCCTGGTCGTCCTGCTGGACGTCCAGCACCTTGTCGTCGAGGAACGACGACGCCTTCTCCTCGAGGAAAACCCGCGCACCGCTCTCGGTGCCCAGCACCTGGTCGCCTTCCTCGGGCCCCGGGGCGACCGAAAGCGCGAGCTGAGCGCCCTCTTCCGTCTCCTCCCGGACCGCGAACCGGAGACCGGCGGCATCCTGACCGTCCTGGGCGGTCAGCGCGCTGATCGCCTCCACGGCAGCGTCAGTCATCGCAAGCATGGTCGCTATTTCCCTTCGGTTGCTTGGGGCTGCCATTCCCACCGTAAAGGTCGGCTCTGCCGACCGTCCTACCGGCACGCCCATTTCGGCACGGCACGGAGTGCCCCAGGAAATTCCACGAAAGCACCGGCCACTGTCGTATTTCCGCATTTCGCGGGCCGGTATCGGCGCAGTACACGCCCCACTCCCCCGTCACGTCGGTGCCGCGTTCGAGAGCATCACCGTGCCCACCGAAAAAGCGTGTGCACAACGGGACAACCGGCCACCCGGCACGGAGACCGACCCCCGAAAGCCGACACCCCGTACCGACTCCGGCAATCACACCGGAAGCACTTTCCGAAAGTGTCCTACAGGAACTCTTCCTGCAGGAGCGCTGAGTGCCCGTACGGGACCCGCGATAAACGCGCGGCCCGCCACGGGAACCTCACACGTGAGGCACCGGTCCGCAGTTGAAAGGTCCCGCAGCTGTTCCTACGGTGGAAAAGGCAAGGCGGACGCAGATTCTCCGTCCGGATAGTCCGTGACACCGAGCTATCCGTACCCGTCCCGCGCTCGCCGACCCGACGGAGGGACACCGCAGTGCGACCCAGTCATTCCCAGCACAACGGCCCGTGGGCCGACCGGAACAGCAACCCGACCGGCATCCCCGATCCGGCGTTCGGACCGGCCCTCACCACGACCGGGACGCGGCCTGCGACGACCGAACCGGTGGATACCGTCGGCGTCTCCGGCATGCGCATCGACGCCGAACACCGGTCCGACGGCGTGGTGCACGCCCGCGTCGTCGGCGAGGTCGACCTCCAGTCCGCACCGGACCTGCGCAAGTGGGTCCACGAGGAGCTCACCGCGCCCGCCCGGCTCGTCCTCGACCTCGACGCCGTCGAATTCCTCGGCTCGGCAGGGCTATCCGTACTCGCCGAACTGTCCGAACAGGCCGCCGATGCCCGACTGACCTGGGCGATCGTCGCGAGCACCCGTGTCGTGCTGCGCCCGCTCGAGGCGACGGGCCTGGCCGAACAGATCCCGGTGCACACGGACCTCGAGGCGGCGGTCCGGGCCGTCCACGAACCGCACCGGCCCTCGTCCCCGTGAACCGGTTGCGGTCGTCGCACGCCCACCGTCCCTGCTGCCTGCCGCCGCACGCACATCCGCAGGCAGCCACGGGGCCACGTGCGACGTCCGCCACGACCGGCATCCCCTGCGGACGTGCCCGGCGGCGCCTGCGGCATATCGTTCGGACATGAGCTGTGTACCGGCCCGGACGCCCGTGACGACGCCGGAACCCGCACGTACGGGCGTCGCGCACCTGCCGGAGTTCGTGCGGCACGTGCCGCTGTACGTGCTGGGCGGGGCCATCAGCACCGGGTTGCAGGCCCTGCTGTATCTCCTGTTGCGCGATCCGCTGACCCCGGCGGCGGCCAACCCCGTAGCCATCGGCGTCACGACCTGGCTCAACACCGAGTTCCACCGGCGGATCACGTTCGGCGACGCGACCGGCCCCCGTCGGCGCCGGCACCTCCAGACGGCAGGCACGTTCCTCTTCTACGCCTGTGCGGGCACGGCCGCGCTCGGCCTGCTGCATCTGCTCACCGCCGATCCGTCACCGGTGACGGAGACGGTCGTGCTGGTCGCGACCAGCCTCGTCGGCGGGGTGGTGCGGTTCCTCGTGCTGCGATCGTGGGTGTTCGTCTGGCGCCGCGACACCGAGGTGACCCCGTGACCACACAGGACCCACCGCCCGAGGGCGATGTGTACGACGGCGATCCGGACTCCGGTGACGCGGGCGGCGAGCACGCCGGCGGTGCCGGAACCGATTACCGGTTCACGCTGGCCAACGAGCGCACCTTCCTCGCGTGGCTGCGCACGGCACTCGGACTGGTCGCCGGTGGCGTCGCGATCCAGCAGCTCGTCCCCGGACTGGCCTCCGACGGGCCCCGCACACTGCTCGCCGCGCTGTGCGTCGGGCTGGCACTCGTGATCGCCGCGGCCGCCTATCCCCGGTGGCGGGCGGTGCAACGAGCGATGGCGCGTGGCGATCCGCTCCCCCGCAATGTCCTCCTCGCGACGCTCGGCGGCGGCATCGTGGTGCTCACGGCGCTCGCACTCGTCCTGGTCGTCGTGGCATGAGCGGCGTGGCATGAGCGGCGTGGCATGAGCAGGGAACAGCCGCAGCGCACCGACCTGGCGTGGCAGCGCACCGCGCTGGCCGCAGCCGCCTGCACCGGGCTGCTGCTGCACGCCGCGGCCACCACCGGCGGCGTGGCGGTGCTGGCCGCCCCGGTCGCGCTCGTGACCACGATCGTCCTCGCGGCCACGGGCGCAGGACGGGCCGCGCGGCTGCGGCGCGACGCGGCCCCGTTGCCGCCCCTGCTCGCCGCGACAGCCGCCGTCCTCGTCACCGCCACGACCGCAGCCGGCCTGGCGGCGCTGCTCGTCACGGCCGGCGGCTGCTGACCCTCCCGGTCCCCGGCCGGCCGCCGGTCCGGCACCCGGCCGGGGACCGGCGGCGAGGCGTCAGTGCAGTGCGGGCTCCGGCTCGGCTTCGACGCCGATGCGCTTGCGGCGGGCGATGGCCTCGCGGCGTTCGGTCTCGTCTAGACCTCCCCACACTCCGAACGGCTCCTGCACCGTCAGCGCGTGGTGTCGACATTGGACGATCACCGGGCACGTGCGACAGACCTCCTTGGCCCGCGCCACACGATCGGCTCGAGCGAAGCCGCGCTCGCCGTCGGGATGGAAGAACACCGAACTGTCCAAGTTCCGGCAGTTCCCGTTTCGCTGCCATTCCCAGATCTCAGCCACCGGGGTCGGCAACCGGGACGTGTCGGCCATGGTGATCACCTCCGTGAAGATGTGCGATGCGCGGTGTACCCGGCCGGTGCGGAACTCACACCTGCCGGTTCTCAGCGGTAGTCGTCGTCGAAGTCCACCGGCGCCGCCTGGTCGGCGACATCGGCGGGATCGGCGTCCAACGGGACGGAGACCTCCGGTGACCCGGGCCCGTCACCGGCACCGGTGCCGTCGGTGAACTCGCCGCGTTCGCTGTCCTCGACGACCGGACGCCACTGCTCGTCGACGTCGGGGGCGGGTGCGAGATCGTGGTTCTCCGTCATGATCGACGAGATACCCCACCTGCGCGGTGTTCAATCACGCCGCGATCACCGGGATCTGCAGGAGCTCGCTCACGGGCCCCGTCCCGACCGGCATACCTCCGGTATGCTCCTGCCCACACCAACAGCGACGACGCCGGAGGATGTGCATGAGCGAGCGGGAGTACGACATCGTGGTGTTCGGCGCCACCGGGTTCACCGGAGGCCTGACCGCCGAGTACCTCGCGGCCCACGTGCCGGACGGTTGCCGGTGGGCGCTCGCGGGCCGCAACACCGCCAAGCTGCAGGCCGTACGCGAACGACTGGCCGCCATCGACCCCTCCTGCGCCGACCTGCCGCTGCTGCAGGCCGATGTCACCGACGCCGCGTCACTGCGTGCGGTGGCCGAGTCGGCGCGTGTCGTGGTCACGACCGTGGGCCCGTATCTGCACTACGGGGAGCCGCTCGTCGCGGCGTGCGCCGAAGCGGGCACCGACTACGTCGACCTGACCGGTGAGCCCGAGTTCGTCGACCGCATGTACCTGGCCCACCACGACAGGGCCCGGCGTACCGGCGCCCGCCTCGTCCACGCGTGCGGACTGGACTCGATCCCGTACGACCTGGGCACCTACTTCACCGTCGGCCGGCTGCCCGATGACGCGCCGGTCACGGTCGACGCCCAGATCCGCGCGAACGCCGACTTCTCCGGCGGCACCTACGCCTCGGCACTGACGGCGTTCTCCCGCGGCCGCCGGATGGCGACGGTCGCGAAACGCCGCCGGGCCGCCGACCCTCGCCCTGCCGACCGCGAGATCCGCACACCGGCCGGACCGCCCACCCGGGACGCCGAAACCGGCAGGTGGCTCGTGCCGATGCCGACGCTCGATCCGCAGATCGTGGGTCGTTCGGCCGCCGCCCTGCCGCGGTACGGCACGTCGTTCACCTACCGCCAGTCCGCGGCGATGAAGCGGCTGACCACACTGGTCGCCACCGGCGCGGGCCTCGGCGTGCTGGCCGTCGCCGCGCAGATTCCGCCCCTCCGCGACGCCCTGGGCAAACTCCGCAAACCCGGCGACGGTCCGAGTGCGCAGCGCCGGGCGCGGTCGTGGTTCCAGGTGCGGTTCACCGGTCACGCCGGCGGGCAGCGCGTCGTCACCGAGTTCGCGGGCGGCGACCCCGGTTACGACGAGACCGCGAAGATGCTGTCGGAATCTGCCATGTGCCTGGCGTTCGACGACGTGCCGAGCACCTCGGGACAGGTGACGACGGCGGTGGCGATGGGCGATCCGCTGGTGACGCGCCTGCAGAACGCCGGCATGCGGATCCGCGTCCTCGACGAGTGACGTCCCGGTGGTGCCGGGCGATGCCCCGAAGGGCACCTTTGGGGCACTGAACGCCCCGAAGGTGCCCTTCGGGGCGCGAATGAGCTGCGGCCGCGGGTGAGCCTCAGCTGACGAGGCGGCGGACGACGGCGTCGGCGAGGAGCCTGCCGTTGTCGGTGAGGACCGCGCGGCCGCCGTCGAGGTCCCGGGTGGACAGCAGCCCGTCGGCGGCGGCACGCCGGGCCTCCCGCACACCGTCGGCGTCGAGCGCGTCGAGCGGGAGGCCCTCGGCGAGGCGGAGTTCGAGCATGACCCGCTCGAGATGCCGGTCCTCGGCGGTCAGGCTCTCCTGCCCGCCGACGGGCAGCGCGGCGTCGGCGAGCGTCGCCGTGTACCGGGCCGGGTGCTTGACGTTCCACCACCGCACCCCGCCGACGTGCGAATGCGCTCCCGGGCCGGCGCCCCACCAATCGCCGCCGAGCCAGTAACCGAGGTTGTGCCGGCAGCGCGCCCGCTCGGAGGCCGCCCAGTTGGACACCTCGTACCAGCGCAGTCCGGCCTTGGCCATCATCGCGTCGAGGAGTTCGTAGTCGGAGGCCAGCACGTCGTCGTCCGGCATCGGGATCTCGCCCTTGCGGACCCGCCGCGCCAGCGCGGTGCCGTCCTCGACGATCAGCGCATAGGCCGACACGTGGTCGACGCCCGACTCCAGCACCGCGTCGAGCGAGGCCTGCAGATCCTCGGTGCGCTCACCGGGAGTGCCGTAGATGAGGTCCAGATTGACGTGGTCGAACCCGGCCGCGCGCGCCTCGGCCGCGGCCTCGACCGGACGTCCCGGCGTGTGCGTGCGGTCGAGCACCCGCAGCACGTGCGGGGCCGCCGACTGCATGCCCAGTGACACCCGCGTGTACCCGGCGTCCCGGATTCCGGCGAACAGTTCGGGGGACGTCGACTCCGGATTGGACTCGGTGGTGACCTCGGCGTCGGCGGCGAGCCCGAAGGACTGTCGCACCGCATCCAGCACCGCCGCCAGTCCGCCGGCTCCCAGCAGCGACGGGGTGCCACCCCCGACGAACACCGTGTCGGCGGCGGGCGGCGTCCCCAGTCGCCGTGCCGCAAGGTCGAGTTCCCTGCGCAGCCCTTCGAGCCAATCCTCGGGCGCCGCACCGGAGCCCAGTTCGCCCGCGGTGTAGGTGTTGAAGTCGCAGTAGCCGCAGCGGGTCGCGCAGAACGGCACGTGCACGTACACGCCGAACGGCCTCGTGCCGAGCCCCTGCAGGGCCGAATCGGGCAGATGAAGATCGTCCGGAGTGCTCACGCCTCCAGTGTCCCACCGACGGCGCCGTGACCGCGTGGCACCGGGTCACCTGCGGTCCCTGCGGGCGGCGACACCTGCGGTCACTGCGGGTGCGGCGGGTGCGGCGGGTGCGGCGGGTGCGGCGGGTGCGGCGGTTCCAGCGGCCCCAGGAACTCCGCCGCTTCGTGCAGTTCCGCGGGACCGGTCAGATCGCCGGGCAGCAGCGGCACCGTGACGACGCCGGTCGCGCCTGCATCACCGGCACCGCCGAACCGCTCCCGCACCCGGGCCAGCACGGCGCTTTCCTGCTTCCGCCGCCGGGCGAGCACCCCGGACTCGTCGCCGGAGGACACCCGGTTCACCAGCACCGCGCCGAGTGGCACTCCGGCGTCGGCGAGCTGATCGGCGGCCCGTTCGGTCTCGGCCAACGGCAGCCGTTCCGGCACGAGCACGAGGTGGACGCGGGCGTCGTCGCGCAGCCGGGTCTGCAACGCCTCCAGCCGCTGTCTACGAGCCTGCAGTCGTTCCAGCAGCGGATCGCGTTGCGCACCGGTTTCGCCGAGCAGTCCGTCGGCGAACCGGTCGACGTCGCGTGCCTGCTTGCGGTTGTGCGCCAGACCTTCGATCCACGGGGTGAGCAGCTCCGGCAGGCTCAGCAACCGGAGCATGTGCCCGGTCGGCGCGCTGTCCACGACCAGCAGGTCCCACTCCCGGCCGGTGCGCTCGACGAGGTCGGTGAGCCGGTCCAGCAACGCCGATTCGACGGTCCCGGGACTGTCGACAGCCCTGCGCAGGTGCCGCTCCACGGCGGGCAGCACCTCCCGCGGCACCGCGTGCCGGGCGTCCTCCAGCACGTCGGCGACTCGTTTTCCCGCCTGCTGCTCCCCGCTGATCTCCGCGGCGAGCAGGGAATCGCCGACCGGACGCGGTTCGTCCGACAACGACGCGCCCAGCACGTCGCCCAGCGAATGCGCCGGGTCGGTCGACACGACGAGCGTGCGCACGCCGCGGCGGGCCTGCCGGACGGCGAAGGCCGCCGCGAGCGTCGTCTTGCCGACCCCGCCCTTACCGCCGAAGAACCGGATCAACAGCACACTCCGGCGTCGCCGAACTCGTCGCGTCCCATGCGCCGGTGCCAGGCGTGGAAGTCGGCCACGAGATACGGCACGACATCGAGCGTCTCGTAGGCGACCGGATTGTCCACACCCAGCGATTCGAGCAGCAACAACGTGCGCAACGTGTCGTCGCGGCGGCGGGCCTCCTTGCGCAGACCCTGCCGCCAGCGGGAGACGAGCAGCAGCTCGTGGGCCCGTTCGAGCCGGCGCCAGTACCGGAGCAACCGGGCACCGAGCCGACGCCACCTCCCGCCTGCGGTCACCGTCCGGTCAGCTCCGTCGGCTCGGGCTCGTCCGCGTCACCGGAGACGCCGCGGGCCCGCCGCAAGGCGAGGACCGCCTCGACGATGAGCCACACGGCCAGCACGAAGATGATCGCGTCGAGCGGCGCGAGCACCCATTCGCTCTCGGCGACGAACCTGACGAGGTTGTCGACGAGCGCCCACGTCGTCACCACGACGAGGAACACCAGCGGCACCAGCACCGCGATCGGGTTGCGGCGGTTCTTGGTGACCCACACCGCGATCACGGCGAGCGCCAGGCCCGCGGTGAGCTGGTTCGTGGTGCCGAACAACTGCCACAGCACGCCGAACGTGTAGCCCGCATCGCCGCCACCGGGCAGCAGCGCGAGCACGAGCGGGATGAGCACGGCGACCAGCCCCGCCACGGTCAGGTTGCGCGAAATCGCACGGATCCGGACGATCTCGGCGATCTCCTGCACGATGTAGCGCTGCAGGCGCACGCCGGTGTCCATCGTGGTCGCCGCGAAGCTGATCACCACGACGGCGGCGAACACGGCGGCCGTCGCCTGGGGCACGCCGAGGTTGCCGGCGAAGTGGGCGACGCCGTTGACGAAGTTCGAAGCCGCACCGTCCGAGGCGGTGGCGAAGTCCGAGTAGGCGGCGTGCCAGTCGGCCGTCGTGGCGACGATGCCCGCGGTGCACGCGAGGATCGAGCCCAGCGCCAGCGCCCCCTCGCCGACCGCGCCGAAGTAACCGACGTACCGGGCGTGACTCTCCTTGTCGAGCTGTTTCGACGTCGTGCCCGACGACACGAGACTGTGGAACCCGGAGACCGCACCACACGCGATCGTCACGAACAGCAGCGGGAACCAACTGGGCGAATCGGCCGGGGTCCGGTCGTTGACCATGGGCGCCACGATCGTGTCCCAGCCGACGAGCACGCCGAGCCCGATCACGCCGAGCGCGATGAACAACTGGTGGGAGTTGATGTAGTCGCGCGGCTGCAGCAGCACCCACACCGGGATGCGCGAGGCGAGGAACGTGTAGGCGAACAGCAGCACGACCCAGATGTTGCGCTCGGTGAACAACCCGTCCTCGGCGGCGAAGCCCGCCAGCGAGATCGGCAGCGCCTGACCGAGCAGGATCGTCGCGTACAGCACGACGACGCCGACGAGCGAGGGGATCAGCGCCGCGCTGCGCGTGCGGTAGATGTACTGGCCGATGCCGATGGCCAGCGGGATCTCCAGCACGATCGGCAGCACGGCCTCGGGATTGGCCACGAACAGGTTGCCGATCACCACGGCGAACACGGCGTTCACCAGGGTCAGCAGGAAGAAGATGATCAGCAGGAACAGCACGCGGGCGCGGGTGCCCACCACCTCGCGCGTGAGCGTGCCGATGCTCTGCGCCTTGTGCCGCACCGACACCACGATCGCGCCGAAGTCGTGCACGCCCGCCGCGAAGATCGTGCCCGCGACGACCCAGATCAGCGCCGGTCCCCAGCCCCAGAACACCGCGATGGCGGGACCGACGATCGGTGCCGCGCCGGCGACGGACGTGAAGTGGTGTCCGAAGAGGACGTGTTTGTTCGTCGGGATGAAGTCCACACCGTCCCGCATCGTGTGCGCGGGTGTCGGCCGGTCGTCGTCGAGCGCGTACACGCGCCTGGCCAGGTATCCCGAGTAGTAGCGGTAGCCGAGGTAGAACAGCACCCCGACGATCAGGACCATCACGACGGCCGGCATGGACGTTCCTTCCCGTGAGCGACGTTGACACGGAGGTCAGGCGACGTGGGACGGTAGCAGCAGTGTGCGCAGCGAGGTAAGACCCGCGTGAATTCCGCACCGGGCGAGAAACCGACCGGGCGAGAAGCTGGAGGCGAACAGCGGTGGACCGGTTGCGGGAGGCCTGGCGGCGCGCCGTCACGGCGGAGCTCTGCTGGACGAACCCGGACGGCACCCCCGCCGCGATCGCCGTGACCCCGTTGCTGCGCGGATCGTCTTCCGTCGGGTCACCCTCCGCCGGGTCGCCTTCCGCCGCGTCACCCGCTGCCGGGTCGCCTTCTGCCGGGACCACCGTGTGCGCCGCCGTTCCCTACTCCCGGGCGCGCGAGGTCGCGGAGCTGCGTGCGGCGGGCGAAGCGACGTTCGCGGTGACCGACTCGCGCTCGCTGCCCGCGCGCACCGGAACCGACAGCAGCCCCGCCACCGGGGCGGGCGTCGCCGCCACCGGGACCGTGCGGATCGTCGACGACCTCGACGGCGAGCTGTTCCTCGACGAGCTGCTCGACCAGGAGCTGGTCAAGTACCCGCCGTCGCGCACCCTCGCCGACAGCGTGCTGCTCCGCCGCGAGAACTGGTGGTGGCTGCCCCGGATCGTCGTGGAACTCGCCGGTCCGGCCCCGGGCGCCGGTCACCCCGGCGAGACGCCGCTGCCCGCGCGGACCGACCCGGCCCGGCACGCACTGCTCGTCACCACGGCAGCCGGTGCCGCCGCGTCGACCGGTGTCCCCGAACTGCGCAGTGTCGACCTGGGTGCCGACTCGGCACCGTCCGGCGCGGCACCGTCCGGCGCGGCTGCGTCGGACGTCCTGGGAGTGCGGGATCTGGCGGGGGAACCGCTGCCCGCGGCCTCCGCCGGCGCGCTGGTGTTCGGCTACGACTACACGATGCCCGACCTCGAACGATGGGAAACGTGGTCACGCAGGGGCGGGTTCGACGGTGGGCACCTGGCCGTCGAGGCCCGGACGGGGTCTCCCGGCGAGGACCTGCGCACCCTCGGCCTGCTGGCACGCACCCGGCGGCACCGCGCCCTCGCGAAGGCCTGCCGCACCGGTCTCCGCGCCGCGCAGCGCCACCTCCAGCCCACTCCCTGAACCACCCGCGCACGCCCCGAAGGTGCCCTTGGGGCGCACACCGGTTCGGCGGCAGGTGATGTTGCTCCCACGATGCGGACGTCGCTGGACCACGTTGTGAACACCGTGGCAAGGTAAGCGTTGTGACTGTGACGACCGCCGGTGTAGCCCTCGTGGTGCGACGCCACGTGGACTATCTGCGTGTCTCCAGCAGTCTGTGCCGGCCCTGACCGCGACGCGCCGCTTTCTGTCCAGCCGCACGTCGAGCGCGCACGGGCCCACCACCGGTCCACCTGCCCGCGCAGGCCGATGCCACCACGCATCGCCGATGCCCGCAGGGCCGGACCCCCGGTCACCGACGCCCGCATCCGGGTCCACCGCGCGCACGTCACCGGCACCGGCAGCGAACGGCAACGTCGCGCCCGGTCGTCGCCTGCCGCCCCCGGACGGCAACCGACCACCCGCACGCCCAGCCCGAACCGCCGCCGAACACACCGCCCTGGAGGACACCGCCATGGCCGCCGAGACAGGCCGACCAGCCCGCCCGAAGAAGCGCCGCGGTGAGGGCCAGTGGGCCCTGGGTTACCGCGAGCCGCTCAACCCCAACGAGCGCTCCAAGAGGGACGATGCGCCGCTGAACGTGCGTGCCCGCATCGAGAACATCTACGCGCACACCGGCTTCGACGGCATCGACCCGGGCGACCTGCGCGGCCGGTTCCGCTGGTTCGGCCTCTACACCCAGCGCAAGGCCGGGATCGACGGCGGCCGCACGGCCACGCTCGAGCCGGAGGACCTCGACGACAAGTACTTCATGCTGCGGGTGCGGCTCGACGGCGGCGTGCTGACGACCCAGCAACTCGCCGTGCTCGGTGAGATCTCGCAGACCTACGCCCGCGACACCGCCGACATCACCGACCGGCAGAACATCCAGTATCACTGGATCCGCGTGGAGGACATGCCCGCGATCTGGCAGAAGCTGGAGGACGCCGGGATGACGACCATGGAGGCGTGCGGCGACAGCCCGCGCGTCATCCTCGGTTCCCCGGTGGCGGGCATCTCCACCGACGAGGTCATCGACGGCACGCCCGCGATCGACGAGATCAACCGTCGCTATGTCGGCGACCCGACCTTCGCGAACCTGCCCCGCAAGTTCAAGACGGCGATCTCCGGGCAGCAGGACGTTGCCCACGAGATCCACGACGTCGCGTTCGTGGGTGTCGAGCACCCCGAGCACGGTCCCGGGTTCGACGTGTGGGTCGGCGGCGGCCTGTCGACGAACCCGATGATCGCCAAACGTCTGGGCGTGTGGGTGCCACGCGACGAGGTGCCGGACGTATGGGAAGGCATCATCAGCGTCTTCCGTGACTACGGCTACCGGCGCCTGCGCTCACGCGCCCGGATCAAGTTCCTGGTCAAGGACTGGGGCGCCGAGAAGTTCCGTGAGGTGCTCGAGACGGAGTACCTGAACCGCACGCTCGCCGACGGCCCCGCGCCGGAAGCACCGCAACGGCCGATCGACCACATCGGCGTGCACGAACAGACCGACGGCCTGCGCTACGTCGGCGGCGCGCCGGTCGCGGGCCGCGGGTCCGGGTCCCTGCTGCTGTCGGCCGCGAAGGCCGCCGAGCGCGCCGGTTCGGGCCGGGTCCGTCTGACGCCGCAGCAGAAGCTGGTCGTGCTGGACGTGCCCGAGTCCGAGGTCGCCACCCTGCAGTCCGAGCTCGCCGAGGCGGGACTGGACACCACGCCGTCACCGTGGCGGCGCAACGTGATGGCCTGCACCGGCATCGAGTTCTGCAAACTGGCGATCGTCGAGACGAAGAAGCGCGCCTCGGACCTGGTCACCGAGCTGGAGCAGCGACTCGCCGACCTGCAGGACGGGCTCGACAACCCGGTGTCGGTGCACCTGAACGGCTGCCCGAACTCGTGCGCACGCATCCAGGTGGCTGACATCGGCCTCAAGGGACAGATCGTCACCGACGCCGACGGCAATCAGGTCGAGGGGTTCCAGGTGCATCTCGGCGGAGGCCTCGGGCTGGATGCGGGATTCGGCCGTAAACTTCGTGGTCACAAGGTCACGAGCGACGAGCTGACCGACTACGTGGAGCGAGTCGTGAGAAACTACCTGCAGCAACGCAACGAGGGCGAGCGGTTCGCCCAGTGGGCCGTGCGCGCCGAGGACACCGATCTCGCATGAGTGAGGCCACTCCCTCGAGGGCGGCGCCCATGCACTGCCCGTACTGTGCCGACGAGGATCTCCGTCCGGAAGACGACGGTGCGTGGCTGTGCACGTCCTGTCGGCGAGTGTTCACAGTGACCTTCATCGGACTGAACATTCCGGAGGTAGAGCGATGACCGCGACAAGGACGACCGAGGAGCTGCAGGCCCTCGCCGAACGGGCGTCCGACGAACTGGCGGAGGCCACCACCGAGGAGGCGGTCCGGTGGGCGGTCGAGCACTTCAGCGACGATCTGATCGTGGCGTCGAACATGCAGGACGCCCTCCTGGTCGACGTCGTCACCACGGTCAAACCGGACATCGACGTGCTTTTTCTCGAAACGGGCTACCATTTCGCGGAAACACTCGGCGTGCGCGATGCCGTGGCGACGATCTATCCGGATGTCCGGATCGTCAACGCACAGGCCGAGCAGAGCGTGGAGCAACAGGACGCGGAATACGGTCCGAAGTTGCACGACCGTGACCCCAACCAGTGCTGCCACCTGCGGAAAGTCGTTCCGCTGCGCAACACGCTCTCCCAGTATTCCTGCTGGATCACGGGTGTCCGCCGCGTCGATGCACCCACCAGAGCGAACACACCGATCGTGACATGGGACGATCGCAACGGCCTGGTGAAGGTGAACCCGATCGCGGCCTGGACCGACGAGGAGTTCAACGGCTACATCGACGAGCACGGGATTCTGCAGAATCCGCTGGTCCACGAGGGGTACCCCTCGATCGGCTGCGCCCCGTGCACCGCGAAGGTCGCGCCGGGCGCCGACCCACGCAGTGGTCGCTGGGCCGGCAAGTCCAAGACTGAGTGCGGGCTGCACGCCTGAGGAAGGATGTCATGACCACACTTGAGGCCGCGGCCGATGCAGCGCGCGACAACCTCGCCGCGCTGGAATCGGAAGCCATTCACATCTTCCGTGAGGTGGCGGGCGAATTCGATCGTCCCGTAATCCTCTTCTCCGGCGGCAAGGACTCCACGCTGCTGCTGCACCTGGCCATCAAGGCATTCTGGCCCGCCCCGGTTCCGTTCCCGCTGTTGCACGTCGACACCGGTCACAATTTCGACGAGGTCATCGCCTTCCGTGACCACGTCGTCGAAAAGTACGGCTTGCGTCTGGTCGTGGCCAGCGTGCAGGACTACATCGACGACGGCAGGCTCGCCGAGCGGGCCGACGGCACGCGCAACCCGCTGCAGACCCAGCCGCTGCTCGACGCGATCGCCGACAACAAGTTCGACGCCGTGTTCGGCGGTGGCCGCCGCGACGAGGAGCGCGCCCGCGCCAAGGAGCGCATCTTCAGCCTGCGCAGCGCCTTCGGCCAGTGGGACCCGCGCAGGCAGCGCCCCGAGCTGTGGAACCTCTACAACGGCAGGCACCGTCCGGGCGAGCACGTGCGGGTGTTCCCGCTGTCGAACTTCACCGAAGCCGACGTGTGGAACTACATCGCGCGCGAACAGGTCGCGCTGCCGTCGATCTACTACGCGCACCAGCGCAAGGTCTACGAGCGGGACGGCATGTGGCTCACCGAGGGCCCGTGGGGCGGTCCGCGCGAGGACGAAGAGGTCCACGAGCTGACGGTGCGCTACCGCACGGTCGGTGACGGCTCGTGCACCGGCGCCGTCGAATCCACGGCCGCCACGGTCGAGGAGGTCATCGCCGAGGTGCAGGCGAGCCGCCTCACCGAGCGCGGCGCGACGCGTGCCGACGACCGCATGTCCGAGGCCGCCATGGAGGACCGCAAGCGGGAGGGGTACTTCTAACCATGAGCTCGTTGCTGAGGCTCGCCACGGCGGGCAGCGTCGACGACGGCAAGTCGACCCTGGTCGGCAGGCTGCTGTACGACACCAAGTCCGTCCTGGCCGACCAGCTGGATGCCGTCGAGCGCGCCAGCGTCGACAAGGGAATGTCGACCCCGGACCTCTCGCTGCTGGTCGACGGCCTGCGGTCGGAGCGGGAGCAGGGCATCACGATCGACGTGGCGTACCGCTACTTCGCCACGCCGAATCGCAGCTTCGTGCTCGCGGACACGCCGGGGCACGTGCAGTACACCCGTAACACGGTCACGGGTGCGTCGACGGCGCAGCTGGGCGTGCTGCTGGTCGACGCCCGCAACGGTGTCGTCGAGCAGACCCGCAGGCACGCGGCCGTGCTGGCGATGCTCGGTGTGCCGCGGCTGGTGCTGGCGGTCAACAAGGTCGACCTCATCGACTACGACGAGGCCGCGTTCACCGTGATCGCCAAGGAGTTCGCCGCGCACGCGACGTCGCTGGGCTACGCCGAGGGCACCGTGCTGGCCATCCCGGTGTCGGCGCTGCAGGGCGACAACGTGGCGGCCAAGTCGGAGAACACGCCGTGGTACTCCGGTCCGACGCTGCTGGAACACCTCGAAGAGGTGCCGGTCGCGCCGGACCCGCACGAGGCGCCGTTCCGGATGCCGGTGCAGTACGTCATCCGTCCGCGCACGCCCGAGCACCCCGACTACCGGGGCTACGCCGGGCAGATCGCGGCGGGCACGATCCGGCCCGGCGACGAGGTCGTCGTGCTGCCGCAGGGCCTGAAGTCGACGGTCGAGAGCGTCGACACCGCCGACGGTTCGCTGACCGAGGCCGGCACCGGCAAGTCGGTCACCGTGGTGCTCACCGACGACCTGGACATCGCGCGCGGCGACGTGATCGCCGCGGCCGACAACGCGCCGAAGGTCACCGACGAGTGCACCGCCGCGCTGTGCTGGCTGTCGACCAAGCAGCTCGAGCCCGGCGCGCGCGTCCTGGTCAAGCAGGGCACGCGCACGGTCCAGGCGATGGTCGAGGAGCTCAACGCCCGGTTCGACGAGCAGACGCTGTCCATCGTGGACGCTCCGGACAAGCTGGAGCTCAACGAGATCGGCAACGTCAGCCTGCGCCTGGCCGAGCAGCTTCCGGTGGACGACTACACGGTGAGCCCGCGCACGGGTGCGTTCATCGTGATCGACCCGAAGGACGGCGACACGCTCGCCGCCGGTCTGGTCGGGCACCGGTTCAGCCAGCTCAAGGGCGTGACGGAGCCCGAGGGCGCGTGACGGTGGCGCATCCGCCTCTGCTGATCGTCGCGCACGGTAGCCGGGACTCCCGGTCCGCGGCTACCGTGCGCGCGCTCGCGGACGTGGTGCGCACCCGCTCCGACGCTCCGGACGTCCGCGTGGCGTTCCTGGACCTGTCCGCACCGTCGGTCGGCGACGCACTCGCCGGCCTGCACGCCGAGGGGCACCGTCACGTCGTGGCCGTGCCGCTGCTGCTCGGCCACGCCTACCACGCGCGCGTGGATCTGCCCGCGCTCGTCGACGAGGTCACCGCCCGCCTGCCGCGGTTGTCAGTGACGGTCTCCGACGTTCTCGGCCCCGACCCGCTGCTGGAGGACGTCGCGCTCGACCGCCTCACCGGCGCGGGCGCCACGCTGTCCGACCCGCACCTCGGCGTCGTGCTCGCCGCCGTGGGTTCGTCGCACGAGGCTGCCAACGACGTCGTCACGCGCATTGCCCGCGGCTGGGACGGCCGTCACCCCGCGCGGGTCACGGCCGCATTCGCCAGCGCCGCACGGCCCGACGTGCCCGCCGCGATCGCCAAGCTCCGTGCCCGTGGCGCGCGCCGGTTCGCCGTCGCGTCGTGGTTCTTCGCCCCGGGCCTCCTCCCCGACCGGATCGCCGACCTGGCGGCCGAATCCGCCCCGGACGCGGTCGTCGCCGCCCCACTGGGTACCGATCCCCGCGTCGCCGCGGTGGTCCTCGACCGGTACGCCGACACGCTCACCGGCGCCGCCCGCACCGCCTGATCCGGCGCAGCCTGACGCGACGCCGTCACCGATCGGTGCATGCCCACACGGCGCCTATCCGATTAGACAGTTGCCTGTCTAGAAGAATAGACTTACCATCGTGGTGACGACGAGACTCAAGCCGGCCAAGGTGCTCAGCCTGGCGAGAAGGGCCGCCCGCAAGCGCGGGCTGACGGTCGAGCAGCTCCCGGGCCGGGGAAAGGGATCCCATCAGGTCTATGTCGTCACGGATGCCGCCGGTGCGGAAGTCGGGCGATTCGCCATCACCGGTCATAACCGAGAGCTGTCCTGGACCGTTCTCCGGAGTATCGAGGACGCCCTCGGACACCTTTTCGGCGCGAAATGGATGGAGGAGACGTGACGAACGAACGGCCGTACTACGACGTGGTCGTCACTCGTGAGGACGGCCTGTGGGTCGCCGTGGTCGACGGGCTAGCGGGTGGCGCGACCGATGTCGACCGCATGCGCGATCTCGAACCCGACGTGCGCGACCTCATCGCGGGCCTTCGTGATCTCGACCCCGAGGATTTCGAGATCACGTGGCATTACCGCCACCGTGAGCACGACCTGACGCCTGCCGTCACCCTGCTCCACGAACGCGAGCAGTCCGCCGACGAGGCCATGCGCAAACGCGACGAGGCGCGCCATTCGGCGATCATCGAGATGCACGAGGCCGGACTGAGCTATCGGACCATCGCCGACCTCGTCGGCATGTCGCACCAGCGCGTCCAGCAGCTTGCGAGCGCCGACACCTCGGTCTGAGCCGGCTCAGTCTGCGGGCGCGGCCTGAGCCGGCGTCACGGCGAGTCGGCGTATGCCAGAGTGTTCGGCATGGCTGACGAACTCGTCCACTACGACCTCGACGACGGGGTCGCGACGATCACACTGGACTCGCCGCACAACCGCAACGCCCTGTCGGCGCAACTGCGCCGCGAACTCACCGACGCACTGACCAGGGCCATCGGCGACGAGCACGCGCGCGTGATCGTGTTGACCCACACCGGCACCGTCTTCTGCGCCGGGATGGACCTCAAGGAAGCCAAGGGCGCGGGCTCCGACGACCAGGGGGTGAACGGTTTCCCCGCGATCCTCGAGCAGCTCTGGACGAGCCCGAAGCCGGTCGTCGCCAAGCTGTCCGGGCCCGCTCGCGCCGGTGGTGTCGGCATGGTCGCGGCCGCCGACATCGCAGTGGCGGCGGCCGACGCGACGTTCGCGTTCACCGAGGTCCGCATCGGCGTCGTGCCCGCACTGATCTCGGTCACCGTGCTGCCGCGGCTCTCCCCGCGCGCGGCCCACGAACTCTTCCTCACCGGCGACACGTTCGACGCCGCGCGCGCCGCCGAGGTGGGACTGCTCAACGCCGCGGTCCCGGCCGACGAGCTCGACGCGACGGTCGCCTCCTACACCGACTCGCTGGTGCGCGGCGGGCCGACGGCACTGGCGGCGACGAAGGAGCTGCTGCAGGGCGAACGCGGCCGCACCATGGGCGCCGAGCTGGAGAAGATGCAGGCGTTGTCGGCGCACCACTTCGCGAGCGAGGAAGGCCAGGAGGGCATCGCGGCGTTCGGCGAGAAGCGCCCGCCCCGCTGGGTCCCCTGATTCTCCGGCCGGCCACCGACGGCCGAACCCGGGTGCGCAGGCAGCAGCGCGCGCGTGGTCGGGCGTCAGGAGTCGGCGAGCAGCACGGTGAACCGGCGGGTGCTGACCCGGTCACCACCGGCCGCGAGGGCACGCTGGGCGTCCGAGAGCGTGCCGTGCACCGCGAGATACGTCCGCGGATCGGACTGCTTCAGCACGTCCGCACCGACCCACACCAGGACGTGCTCCCCTGCGGGCAACCACGACAGGTCGGTCAGGCAGTCGTACAGCGCGTCCAGGTTCCGGCCGAAGTGGGGCGGGAACCGCAGCAGCGCGGCGATGGCGTCGAGCGTCATCGCCTTGTCGGTCAGCACACTGCCGTCGAGCACGTAGGCGAAGGCGCCGCGCGCCTTGGCGTCGGCCACGAGAGCGCTGCTGTCGGGGTTGGGTGCAGGCGTGGATGTCACGGTCAGGTCCGGGTATCGACGACGACGAACGATGCGTAGTGGTCTCCGGTGTAGTACAGCTCGTCCTCGCTGCCGGTGACGAGCCGCCGCGCCCCACGGTCGGCACTGCCGGGCGTGGCGACCGTGTACTCGTGGTAGTAGCCGTCGGGTTCGTCGGGCAACAACCCTTCCCGGTTGCCGAAGACCGTGCCGTCCCGCTCGGGATACGGGAACGGGCCACCGCGTTCGATGAGCTCCCACGTCCGTTCGGCGTCCGGGGGCAGGTCGTCGAAGACCACCACCTCGAAACCGGATTCCGCGCCGGGCAGGCTACCGCCTCCGCCCGCGGCATCGCCTCCCCCGGTGAGCTCGCCCACCAGCCAGCCACCGAGTGCGAGCAGGATGAGTCCGGCCAACGCCACACTGATACGCCTGCGCGAGAACACGCGCGCCTCCTAGGAACCCGGGCGGCCGTCGGCGGGCCGCTCCGTCTGCTCGTCCGGCCGCACGCGGCGCACCCGGCCCGCGAGAGTCATGGCGAGATCCACACCACAGCGGAGCACCCAGGTCGCGGCGGCACAGATCGGCAGCAGCACCGCCACGACCAGCACGAACTGCAACGGGAACCACTGCTGCGCGAGCCAGAGCTCGAACCCGTCCCACCAGCGGGCAACTCCGTCGAACACAACCGCGAGCCTACTGCAGGTACGTTGACGCCATGTTCGCCGTCTATGCCAACGAAGCCAATGCCGACGACCCCCTGGCCTCCCTCGTCGTGGGCGAGCGCCCCGAGCCGGAGGTGCCGGCGGGCTGGGTCAAGGTCAACGTCAAGGCCGCGAGCCTGAACATGCACGACATCTGGACGCTGCGCGGTGTCGGGATCAAGAGTGAGCAGTTCCCCATGACCCTGGGCTGCGACGGTGCCGGAGTGCTCGACGACGGCACCGAGGTGGTCATCCACTCGGTCGTGAACGACGAGTCGTGGCGCGGTGACGACACGCTGGACCCGAAGCGCACCCTGCTGACCGAGAAGCACCAGGGCACGTTCGCCGACTCGGTCGTGGTGCCCGCCCGCAACGCCGTCCCGAAGCCCGCCGGGCTGTCGATGTCCGAAGCCGCGACGATGGGCACCGCCTGGCTCACCGCCTACCGCATGCTGTTCGTCAAGTCGGGCCTGCGCCCCGGGCAGACGATGCTGGTGCAGGGCGCCTCCGGTGGCGTGTCGACGGCGCTCGTGCAACTCGGCCGCGCAGCCGGCCTGCGGGTCTGGGTCACCGGCCGCAGCGAGGACAAGCGTGCGCTGGCCGACGGGCTCGGCGCGCACCAGACGTTCGAATCGGGTGCTCGCCTGCCCGAGCGTGTGGACGGCGTGTTCGAGACGGTCGGCAAGGCCACCTGGTCGCACTCGATGAAGTCGCTCAAACCGGGCGGCATCATCGTCGTGTCGGGCTCGACGAGCGGTCCGGACGCGAGCGCCGAGCTGCAGCGCCTGTTCTTCCTCCAGCTGCGGGTCGCCGGTTCGACCATGGGAACCCGCGACGAGCTGGCCGACCTGCTCTCCTACACCGAGTTGGCAGGCATCCGGCCGCAGATCGGCGCCGAATTGCCGTTCGACGAGGCGGCGACGGGCTTCGAAGACATGCTCGAAGGACGAACATCGGGAAAGGTCGTCTTCAGCCGATAATACGAAAATACCGCTGACCAGGGGAAATGGCGAACACAGGGAGTCACGATATCGTTTCGTGACCTTTGTTACGGACCTCGAACCGGAGATCTGTGTTTAGCCTGGTTCCATGATCGCATCCCGGCGGGAGGCATCGGTCTCCCCGGCAGCAGCCGAGGTTCCGGGGAATCCGGACGCGTCCGACGCTCCGGATTCCCCGGAACCTCCGGATATCGAGACCCGCTCCGGCCGCCCCGGCGCGGGCTCCGACCAAGACATCGAGATCCGCACCGGCTACCGCCGGTTCGGTGGCTTCTCGACCCGGGTCCTCGAAGCGGGCCCTCGGCCCGTGGAACGCCCCGCGGGGCGGCGTTTCCGTAAACGCAGCGACGAGCGCCGTCGCCACGTACCCCGGCTCGTCCTGCTGCACGGCTACTGCGACAGCGCCGACACCTGGCGTCCGGTGCTGACCGAGCTGGCGCGCGCAGGCGTGGCCGCGATCGCCGTCGACCTCCCCGGGTTCGGCGAGGCCTCGGCCCTGCGGTCCGGGGCGATGCTGCCGCAGCTCGACGTGTTCACCGCCGCCGTCGCAGCGGACCAGTCGGCGCTGGGCGGGGTCGTGCTGGCGGGCAACTCGCTCGGCGGCACCATGGCGTTGCGGGCGGCCCAGAATCCGTCCTTGCCACTATCGGGCGTCGCCTCGATCGCGGCGCCCGGCCTGTCCGACTCGTGGCTCGTCCGCGGGCTCGCACGGAACCCGCTCACCCGGCTCGCCACATCCCTGCCCGTGCCCGTCCCCCGCTTCCTCGTCAGGGGCATCGCCGAGCAGGTCGTGCCGCGGTTGCTGTACGCCGACTCGAGCAAGGCGGCGGCCGAGCACGTCGACCGGTTCGTCGACCTGTTTCCGGACTTGCCTGCGACCGGCGAGCGCCTGGAACAGGCCGCGCGCCTGCTCACCGAGCTGGACGACGCCTACGAGCTCGAACGCATCACGCTGCCCCTGCTCGCGGTGGCCTGCGGTCGCGACCGGCTGGTCAACGCGAACTCGGGCAAGCGCCTGCACTCACTCGTACCGCACAGCAGGCTGCTGGTCCGCGAGGACTGGGGACACTGCCCGCAGCTCGACGACCCGCACGGACTCGCGCAGGCGCTGCACTACTTCGCGGGCAGCGCGCTGGCCGAACGGCCGCAGTCGCCGAGCCGGAACGCCCGCACCGGGATACTCTCCGGCGCCGCGGGGTAGAGCCGTGGGGTAGAGCCCGTCCCGGCTACTCGCCGAACCGGCGGGCGGCCGCCGACACGGCCTCCCGTGCCTGGTCGGCGAGCCGCGCGACGATCCGTTCGGCGGGCGCCGACTCCGTCAACGGGTAGGTCTGTCCCGCCCAGAGCGACACCGCCTCCGGATCGCCCGCGGCCGTGGCCGCGGCACGCACCGGCTTGGTGATGTTGTTCAGCTGCGGATATGCGGCGGGAGCGCTCGCCGAGTTCTCCCGCAGGAACCGGTTCTCCAGACCTCGCGCGGGCCTGCCGCTGAAGGCGCGTGTGATCGCCGTCGACCGGCCGGCCGCGTCGAGGGCCGCGCGATAGGTGCCGTTCGTGCCCGCCTCGTCGGCGCGCAGGAACGCCGTCCCGAGCTGCGCGGCCACCGCGCCCGCCGACAGGGCGGCCGCGACGTCCGCGCCGTGCACGAGCCCGCCCGCAGCCACGAGCGGCAGGTCGGTCTCACCCCCGATGAGGCGGAGCGCCGAGAGCAGGCCCAGCAACGGCCCGCCACTGTCGGTGCCGGCGTCGTCGGTGAACACGGCCCGGTGCCCGCCGGCCTCGAAGCCCTGGACACACAGCACGTCTGCGCCCGCCGCAGCCGCCTCGCGCGCCTCGTCGGGCGTCGTCACGGTCACCACGACGGTCGCGCCCGCCTCGTGGAGCCGCTCGATGTCGGCGACGAGCGGCGTGCCGAAGGTGAACGAGACGACCGGCACCCGCCGCTCGACGACGAGATCCAGTTTCGCCGCGTAGCCGTCGTCGTCCCACCGACCGGCACCGGGCGTAACCCCGTAGCGGTCGGCTTCGCCGCGTAGCCGGTCGGCATACGACGTCACGTCGACCAGCGACCGCACGCCGGGGACGAACAGGTTCACCCCGAACGTCTCCCCCGCGAGTTCACGGGTCTTGTGGATCTGGTCGGCCAGCGTCGCTGCCGTGAGGTAGCCCCCGGCGAGGAACCCGAAGCCACCTGCCCGCACGACCGAGGTGACCAGTTCCGGAGTGGACGGACCGCCGGCCATCGGCGCCGCGATCACCGGGACGCGCAAGGACTCGAACATGCCCCTCATCGTACGAACGGGCACCACCGGGGCTCGATGCGGCATCGGGGTGCCATCGGCACGTGACGCGGTGGACCGCGGACGGCAGATCGCGATCATGTGACATCCGGGCCGGCAACGTAACGCCGCGATGACCCATCGTCACCCGCCTGAGCTACACCTCGTTTCGAGCCCGCTAATCCTGTCCGCCGAATCTTGAGTGGGCCGTTCGGAGCGATGCAGGCTACCGGCCATACGCGAGATCCCTTCGCGTATCACCCGAGAGGAAGAGGACATATGACCGAGAAGCAGCAGACCCCGTCCGCCGCGAAGCGCTGGACCATGCGCGGCCTCGCCGTGAGCGCGCTCGCCGTCCCGATGGTGGCGGTGCTCGGCGGGACGGCCTCGGCGGCGGAACTGACGCCGATCGCCGAGTATCTCGACGAGACGATCGCCGCCACGTCCGCCTCGCTGGTCGAGGCCCTGGGCGTGCTGCTCGGCGTGAGCTGATCTCGCCTCGGACGGCGAAGGCCGCGCGATCCCCGGGGATCGCGCGGCCTTCGCCTGTCACGAGAGGTCGGTCACGACCGGCGTCACGACCACGAGTGTCGCGATCGGACGGTCCGATCCGGACGCGAGTCGTTACTTCTTGCCCTTGCCGCCCTTGTCGCCCTTGTCGCTGCTCTCCCCGTCTTCCGCGGACAGCGCCGCGACGAACGCCTCCTGCGGCACCTCCACCCGGCCGACGGTCTTCATCTTCTTCTTGCCTTCCTTCTGCTTCTCCAGCAGCTTGCGCTTCCGCGAGATGTCACCGCCGTAGCACTTGGCCAGCACGTCCTTGCGGATGGCCCGGATCGTTTCGCGGGCGATGATGCGGGAACCGATGGCGGCCTGGATCGGCACCTCGAACTGCTGCCGCGGGATCAGCTCGCGCAACCGCTTGGTCATCTTGTTGCCGTAGCTGTAGGCGAAGTCCTTGTGCACGATCGCCGAGAACGCGTCCACGGCCTCGCCCTGCAGGAGAATATCCACCTTGACCAGTTCGGCGGTCTGCTCGCCCGCCTCTTCGTAGTCGAGCGAGGCGTACCCGCGCGTCCGGGATTTCAGCGAGTCGAAGAAGTCGAAGATGATCTCGGCGAGCGGCAGCTGGTACCGCAGTTCGACGCGGTCCTCGGACAGGTAGTCCATCCCGAGCATGGTGCCGCGCTTGCTCTGGCACAGTTCCATGACCGCACCCACGAACTCCGACGGCGCGATGATCGTCACTTTGCTCATCGGCTCGTGGATCTCGGCGATCTTGCCTTCGGTCGGCCAGTCCGACGGGTTGGTGACGACGTGCTCGGTGCCGTCCTCGAAGAACACGTCGTAGACGACGTTCGGCGCCGTGGCGATCAGGTTCAGGCCGAACTCGCGCTCGAGCCGGGCGCGCGTGATCTCGAGGTGCAGCAGGCCGAGGAAGCCGCACCGGAAACCGAAGCCCAGCGCCACGGACGTCTCCGGCTCGTAGGACAGCGCCGCGTCGTTGAGGCGCAGCTTGTCGAGCGCGTCGCGCAGCACCGGGTAGTCCGAACCGTCCACCGGATAGAGCCCGGAGAACACCATCGGCTGCGGTTCGCGATACCCGGCCAGCGGCTGCTCCGCCCCGCGCCGCTCGAACGTGACCGTGTCACCGACCTTCGACTGCCGGACGTCCTTCACCCCGGTGATGAGGTAGCCGACCTCGCCGACCCCGAGCCCCTCGGACGGCTTCGCATCGGGCGAGATGATGCCGACCTCGAGCAGCTCGTGCGTCGCGCCCGTCGACATCATGCGGATCTTCTCGCGCGGCGTGATCTTGCCGTCGACGACGCGGATGTAGGTCACGACACCGCGGTAAGTGTCGTAGACCGAGTCGAAGATCATCGCGCGGGCCGGCGCGTCCGCGTCACCCTCCGGCGGCGGCACCTGGCGCACGACCTCGTCGAGCAGTTCTTCGACACCGTCGCCGGTCTTCGCCGACACCTTCAGCACGTCGGAGGGATCGCACCCGATGATGTGCGCCAGCTCGGCGGCGTACTTCTCCGGCTCGGCCGCAGGCAGGTCGATCTTGTTCAGGACCGGGATGATCTGCAGGTCGTTCTCGAGCGCGAGGTACAGGTTGGCCAGCGTCTGCGCCTCGATGCCCTGGGCGGCGTCCACGAGCAGGATCGCGCCCTCGCACGCCTCGAGCGCGCGGGAGACCTCGTAGGTGAAGTCGACGTGCCCCGGGGTGTCGATGAGGTGCATGACGTGGTCCTGGTCATCGACGTGCCACGGCAGCCGCACGTTCTGCGCCTTGATCGTGATGCCACGTTCCCGCTCGATGTCCATGCGGTCGAGGTACTGGTCGCGCATGGCCCGCTGCTCGATCACGCCGGTGAGCTGCAGCATCCGATCGGCCAACGTCGACTTGCCGTGGTCGATGTGGGCGATGATGCAGAAGTTGCGGATGAACTCCGGCGGCGTGAACGTCTTCTCGGCGGACGGGCGGTTCTTTGTCACTCGTTTCCTCGGATCGCTCGTGGACGGCCACACTCATGGTCCCATGCCGCCGCCCGTGGGGTTCCTCCGGAGGCCGCCGCGTCGGGCGAGGTCAGCCCGCACGTCACCACCGGGACACCGCCGCGCCGCGGTCGGGACACCGCCGGGGCGCGGCCGGTGTCAGTCCGCGGCGGGCCGGACGTCGGTCCGCAACGGGTGGTCCGCCGGGATCTGCACCAGCACGATCCGCACGCCGTCCGGGTCCCGCAACCAGGCTTCGTCGAGCCCCCACGGCTCCCGCCTGGCTTCGCGTTCCGGCTCCACTCCCCGCTCCCGCAGGGTCGCCAGTTCGGCGGGCAGGTCGCGGACCTGCAACCACAGCGCCATCGCCTCGCTGGGCCCGGTGCTCGCACGGCCGACGATCTCCAGCAGGCCGCCGCCGGCGAAGAACACCGTTCCCCCTGGGAACTCGCGGTAGATCGCCAGCCCGAGCGTGTCGCGATAGAAGGCGGTCGTGACCTCCGGATCGCGGGGCTGCAGCAGGATGCGGCTGTTGAGCACGTCCATGGCGGCAGGGTCTCACACCGCGGCGCCTGCTCACGCCAGCGCGATCGCCGTGATCCCCGCCAGCACGATCGCCGAGCCGGCCAGCCTCCGCCCGCCGTGCGGTTCGCCCAGCAGCAGCCAGCCGGCCAGGCCGCCGAGCACGATGCTGACCTCACGCAGCGGCGCCACCAGGCTGACCGGAGCCAGGCGCATCGCGAACAGCACGAGCACGTACGCGACCGGGGAGAGCAGCCCGACGAGCAGCACGGCCCGCCGGTGCTCGCGCCAGAGCGCGCGGGGCGATCCCCCGGCGTCACCGCGCCGCCCACCGCCGCGCAGCGCGTACGGAGCCAGCATCAGGCTCTGCAGCACCGTCCCGGCGGCGAGGTAGACGACCGGCGGAACGCCGAGCTCACCGACGGCGTACGCGTCCCACAGCGTGTAGGCCGCGATGGTCACCCCGGTCAGCACCCCGTAGCCGGCGCCGGCTCGTCTGCGGCCGGGATCACCCGGACCGCGGGGCGCGCTGATCACCAGCACGCCCCCGACGACGAGGACGGCACCGGCGAACCCCGGCCACCCCGGACGCTCGTGCAGCACGGCGACCGCGACCAGTACCGACAGCAGTGGACCGCACCCCCGTGCGAGCGGGTACACCACCGACAGGTCACCGACGGCGTAGCCACGCTGCAGCACCACGCCGTAGGCGACGTGTGCCACAGCCGTGACCGCGGCGGCGAGCAGCCAGGCCCACCGGGGCCGGTCCCCGGTCACCACGAGGTGCGCCACGCCGACCGGCACGAGCACCACCGCCGAGACGGTGTAGTAGCAGAAGACGAAACGGGCCCCGCCGGGGACGCGGGTGGCGGCCAGGTTCCACGACGCGTGGACGGCGGCGGCGAACAGGACGAGGACGAGCGCGAGACCGGACACGAGTAGCCTTTCTGGCCCGCCGCGGACGCGGCAGGCCGGCTACTCCAGGCTTTTGTCCCGTCATATGCGTGCGCGGCCCGTCCCGCACACGGGTGCCGCTCGGACCGGACCCGCGCTGCCCTGGTTGTCGGTGATGTCGTCCGTGCCGGAACGAACGGGACGCGGCGGAACCCTAGGCACTGTCGGCGGGCACCCTACAACCACGCGCAAGGGGCCGGAGCAGCGCTGATAAGCTGTTTCACCGTTGCCGTGCGGCATTCCGCCAGGGAGGAAACCCGGTTCAGCCGACCCGGCTCAGCCGGTGCCGAGACGAGCGCGGCAACGATCGTCAGCCGCCGTGGAACACGGCCGAATGTGAAGGAGTCACCCTGTGGCCAACATCAAGTCGCAGATGAAGCGCATGCAGACCAACGAGAAGCGCCGTCAGCGCAACCAGGCGGTCAAGTCCGCGGTGAAGACGTCGATCCGCAAGTTCCGCCAGGCCGCCGACGCCGGCGACAAGGAGAAGGCCGCCGAGCTGCAGCGCGCCGCGGGTCGTCAGCTGGACAAGGCCGCCACCAAGGGCGTCCTCCACAAGAACCAGGCCGCCAACAAGAAGTCGGCCATGGCCCAGCGCGTGAACAGGCTCTGAGCTTTTCGCTCGTCGACTCGACCGAGCCCCGGTTCCGTCACGGAGCCGGGGCTTCGTCATGCGCCCGACCGTCGCCCCTCGTCACGAACCGCCCCGAATCACCCACCTAGCGGGTCTGCTTCGCGCCGACGACGTCGAGCACGGCGCGTTCCAGCGCGTAGTCGGGGTCGGCCGCCGCACCTTTGACCTCGGCATTCACCCGCGCGACCGTGCGCATGGCCTCGGCGAGTCCCGTCGCGTTCCAGCCGCGGGTCTGCCCCTGCGCCTTGCGAATCTTCCACGGCGGCATGCCGAGTTCACCGGCGAGCTGGTTCGGATTCCCCCTGCCCGCGGCCGAGACCCGGGCGACGGTGCGCACCGCGTCGGCGAGTGCATCGGCGATGAGCACGTGCGGCACCCCGATCTGCTGTGCCCAGCGCAGCGTCTCCAACGCCGCGGCCCGATCCCCGCCCACGGCCTTCTCGGCGACCAGGAAACCGGTGACGTCGGCCTTGCCGCGGTGGTATCGGCGGACCGCCTCCTCGTCGACCTTGCCGCCCGAGTCGGCCACGAGTTGCGTCGCCGCCGACGACAGTTCCCGCAGATCGGAACCGACGGCGTCGACCAGCGCGGACACGCCCGCCGCATCGATCCGGCCACCGGCACGCTTGACCTCCGCGCGCACGAACGACTCGCGCTCGGCGGGTTTGGTGATCTTGGCGCATTCGGTGACCTCGGCGCCCGCCTTCTTCAGGGCGGTCGGCAGCGACTTGGCGGCCTTGCTCCGGCCGCCACCGGAATGCACCACGACGAACGTGATGCCGTCGGCAGGGTCCTTCAGATACGCCAGCACGGCGTCGGCGAGCTCCTGTCCGATGTCCTGCGCCTGCTCGAGCACGATCACCCGGCCCTCACTGAACAGCGACGGGCTGACGAGCTCGGCCAGCTCCGGCGGCGTGAGGTCGGACACCTTCATCCGCGTCAGCTCGGCCGTGTCGTCCACGGCCCTGGCCGCACCGACGGCGGCGTGCACGGCCCGGTCGACGAGCAGTTCTTCCTCGCCCAGCACGAGATGCAGCGGTGCGGGAGCGGCGGTGGACGCGGTCACGCCCCGATCCTGCCACGGTGACATGGATTGCAACGGCATGGCCGGAACTGATCGCGATGGCCTAAGGTGGTCCGTGAACACACCGCGCAGGCATACGGCGGAAAAACGAATACCGCTCATCAAGAGGGGCAGAGGGAACGGCCCGCAGAAGCCCCGGCAACCGGCGTCAGCCCGTCATCTCGATTCCGCGAGGTAGCTGACGACCACGGTGCTAATTCCGACCCGTGCCAGCGGGGCAGATGAGGAAAGGAACCTCGCGATGACCACAGCCCTGACCCCCTCCACCAACGCCGTCGACCTCGGTCCGGCCGTCGAACTGGTGTCGAAGGAAGAGGGGCACCGCCAGCCGCTCGCTCCGGAGTTCGTCTCCGCGGAGGACTTCTCGCCGCTCGAGGTCGGCTACGACTTCGGCCGCGTCCGCCGCGAGGACATCGAGTCCGGACCGCGCAACATCTGGCGCTACAAGAAGCTGCTCCCCGTGCCGTCCAACGTCGAGGAGATCCCGAACACCGAGCCGGGCTGTACCCGGCTGGTGCGGGCCGACAACCTGGCGAAGGCGCTCGGTGTGAAGCGCCTCTGGGTCAAGGACGACACCGGCAACCCGACCCATTCGTTCAAGGACCGCGTGGTCGCCGTGGCGCTCGCGGCGGCCCGTGAATTCGGTTTCGACACACTCGCCTGCCCGTCGACGGGCAATCTGGCCAACGCCGTGGCGGCCGCGGCCGCGCGTGCGGGCTGGCAGTCGGTCGTGCTGGTGCCCTCGTCGCTCGAGCGCGCGAAGATCCTCACCACGGCGGTGTACGACGGGGCGCTGCTCGCCGTCGACGGCAACTACGACGACGTCAACCGCCTGGCCACCGAGCTGGCCGGCGAGCACGAGTCGTGGGCGTTCGTGAACGTCAACGTGCGCCCCTACTACTCGGAGGGTTCGAAGACCCTCGGTTTCGAGGTCGCCGAGCAGCTCGGCTGGCGCCTGCCCGAACAGATCGTGGTGCCGATCGCGTCCGGTTCGCAGCTCACCAAGGTCGACAAGGGTTTCAAGGAACTGGCCCAGCTCGGACTGGTCGACGAGTCGCCGTACACGATCTTCGGGGCCCAGGCCGCCGGCTGCTCCCCCGTCTCCACGGCGTTCCGCAACGGCCACGACGTCGTCCAGCCGGTGAAGCCGGACACGATCGCCCGTTCCCTGGCGATCGGCAACCCTGCCGACGGGCCGTACGTGCTCGACACCGTGAACCGCACCGGCGGTTCGATCGAGGACGTCACCGACGAGGAGGTCGTCGAGGGCATCCGGCTGCTCGCCCGCACCGAAGGCATCTTCACCGAGACCGCGGGCGGTGTGACCGTCGCGACGGCGAAGAAGCTCATCGAGGCCGGCAAGATCGACCCGGACGCCGAGACCGTCCTGCTGATCACCGGTGACGGGCTCAAGACCCTCGACGCGGTCGAGGACGCGGTCGGCCCGAAGGCGACCGTCGCGCCGTCGGCCGCCGCCGTGAACGAGATCCTGGGCGGCTGAGCCCACACGCACGTCCGCACACGGGGCCCTGGCCGTGGTCAACGCCGGTCGGGGCCCCGTCGCACAACGTGGGGACCGCCCGCCCCGTCGTCCTCGGGGCCCGGCACGATCGCGATGTCACCTCCCTCGTCGGTGCGGGTGATCAGCGCGCCGTCGCCGCGGAGGACGCGCATGATCTCGTCGTTCGGATGACCGTGAGTGTTGTCGGCACCCACGCTGACCAGCGCTATCCGCGCACGCACCGCCGTCAGGAACTCGTGGTGGGTGTGCCTGCTGCCGTGGTGCGGAACTTTCAGGATCTCCGCCTCCACAGAGGCACCACGGGCCAGCAGGTCGCTCTGCGCGGCCAGCTCGACGTCCCCGGCCAACAACACCCGCCCGGCAGGGGTCGAGGCTCGCACCACCACCGACGCATCGTTGATCGCCGTGCCGTCCGCACTCGACTCCGCGTGTTCCGTCCCGTCGCCCACCTCCTCGCGCGCCGCCGGTGCGACGTAATGCGGACCGAGCACGTCCAACGTCAGTTCGTCCCAGCGCACCTGCTCGCCGACCGTGAGCTCGACGACCGGCACCCGATTCGCACGTGCCTCGTCCAGGACCGCGCGCCACGCCCACGACGGCGTCCGGCCCTGCCCCACCCCGACCGCACCGACGGTTCGGCCGTCGAACACCGCCGACAGCCCGCCGACGTGGTCGGCGTGGAGGTGGCTCAGGACGAGGAGCGGGATGCGCTCGACGGCGAGCCGATCGAGGCATCGGTCGATCGCCCGGGGGTCCGGACCGGCATCGACGACGACCGCACGACCGGGCTTCCCGGTGGCCAGCACGATCCCGTCGCCCTGGCCGACGTCACACGCCACGACCGCCCAGCCCACGGGTGGCCAGGCGGGCGCAATCAGCCGCGGCGGCACGGTGACCACGAGCGTGCCCGTCACTGCGACCGCCACGGCCACGCGCGCCTTGCGGTAACGCAGGGCTGCCACGGCCCCGACGGCGACGCCGGCGGCGCCGAGACCGCCCCACCAGCCGGCCGGCCACGACACCACCGCACCCGGTACCGCAGCTGCCTCCCTGGCGACGAACACGAGCCAGCTCACACCGGGTCCGGCGAAGTGCACCAGGACCTCCGCTGCGGCCGGCGAGGGTACGGCCAGCGCGGCCGCCGCCACTCCGAGCACCGTGATCGGCGCGACCACCGGCGCGGCGAGCAGATTCGCGGCGACGGACACCACGCTGACCTCGCCGGCCATCCCGGCGATCACCGGCGCCGTGGCGACGAATGCGGCCACCGGCACGGCGAGTGCCTCCGCGATACCGGGCGGTACCCGTCGTGCGGCGAGGGCGGCCGCCCACCGGGGCGCCAGGAAGATCAGTCCGGCCGTCGCGACGACCGACAGCGCGAAGCCCATGCTCGTGGCCATCGCCGGGTCGGCGAGTATCAGCCCGCACACGGCGACCGCCAGCGCCGGTACCGCCGAGCGACGGCGGCCGAGCACGAGGGCGGCGAGCCCGAGCGCCCCCATCACCGCGGCACGCAGCACGCTCGGTTCGTATCCGACGAGCATCACGAACCCGGCCAGCGCGAGACCGGCCGCACCCGCCGACACTCGTGGCCCCACGCGGACCGCCCGTGCAAGCAGGAGCACCGCACCGCACACGATGGCGACGTTCGAACCGCTGACCGCCGTGAGATGGGAGAGCCCGGCGTCGAGGAACTCCTCCTCCACGCGCGGCGACTGCCCACCGGTGTCGCCGACGACGAGCCCGGGCAGGAGGCCTGCCTCCTCGTCGCCGAGCACGCCGGATACATCCCGTAGCGCCGTGCGCACCATGTCGGCCGAGCGCTGCCACCACGACGGGGCACCGACCTGTTCCGGTGGGCCGCGCACGTAGCCCACCGCCACGGTCATGTCACCGGGACGCGCCGGCGCCAGCGATACCGCCGCGCTGACCTGCTGTCCCGGCAGCAGGCCGGCCCACTCGCCCGCCGGCCCGATGAGCAGCACGCGTCCCGTCGACGAGATGCTCCCGTCGGTACCGCCGGACGGGGCGCCGGCGACAGCTCCCGCTCCGGTGTCCCGGTCACCGTTGCCGATGCTCACGACGTCCACGGGCACCAGCACCGACCGGATCCCGCCGCGCCGTCCCCCGTAACCGTCGTCCCGCAGCGGGCGCGGACGCTCCCGCACCTCGGCGCGCATGCGGACGTCGCCGCCGTCGGCGGCCACCGCCCGCAGCGGATCCTCACCCACGGCATGCACCCGCACGCTGAGCGGCGCCAGGACCAGCACACCGCAGACCCCCAGGGCCGTCGCCGCCGCGGCCACCCCGACCGACCGGCGACGCCTCGCGTGCACGCCGGCCAGAACACCGGCGACGACGGAGACAGCCCCGACCGCGACGGCCGCCTGCCAGCCCCACTGCAACCCCGCCAGCGCACCGCCCCACACGGCGAGGGCAGCCGGCACCAACCGCAGGTCCCGGCGCGGCCGGGCGGCGGGCTCCGCGGTGGCCTCGGATGCGGCACCGATGCCGGCGGTGAGCGTCATGCGATGCTCACCGCGTCGCGTAGCTGTTCGAAGCGTTTGTCGCCGATCCCGTCGATCTCCCGCAGCTGTTCCACCGCGGTGAATCCGCCGTGCTCGTCGCGCCACTCGAGGATTCGCCGCGCGGTGACGTCACCGACCCCGGGCAGGCTCTCCAGTTCGTCGGGATCGGCGGAGTTCAGCCGGACAGGTTCGTCGTCGACCGTCGCCGGTGCATCTCCGTCCCCTCGACCACTGTCGGAACCGGTCTGCACGCCCGGAGGTACCGGCACCCCGACGTAGAGCTGCTCACCGTCGGCCAGCTCCCGGGCCAGGTTGACCGACCGCAGGTCCGCCTGCTGCGGCGCGCCGCCCGCGGATTCGATCGCATCGGCCACGCGTGCACCCGGACGCAGCCGCACCAGTCCGGGAGTGCGGACCTTGCCGACCACGCTGACGACCAGTCGTTCCGGTGCGCTGCCGGTGGCCGACGACGCCGAACGAGTGCCGGACGTACTCGCCTCCGGCAGCGCTCCCGATACCGGAGGCGTGGTCTCGGCCGCAGGCGTGGTCTCGGCCGCAGGCGTGGTCTCGGCCGCAGCCGCCTCGTGGGCGGCGGGCAGCGGTGGCGGCGCTTCCGCGGCGGGTTCGTCGGCGAGCACGAACCCGGCCAGTCCGAGTGCGATCACGACCCCCGCGGCCACCGTCACGAGCACGCGGCGGGACGGCCTGCGCCCGGCCGCGGCCATCCCGGCCGGCACCCATCGTTCGACGAGTCGTCCGGTGCGGCGGCGCAGCACTGCCGGCACGGAGCCCGGTCCCGGGGACACGACGTCCCCGGGAGGAGCTCCGGCGCTTTCCTCCCGGGCGTCGCTGTGGCGGGCGTCGCTGTGACGGGCGTCGCTGTCGCGGGCGTCGCTGCCGCCCGGATCACCGTCGCGGAGGTCACCTTCCCGGGGAGCGCCGTTCTGATCGCTGCTCGCCGGTTCGGCCGTGTCCGACGGCGGCTCGCGCGCGGGCATCGGTTCCGGCGCCTCGCGGGGACCGTCGTCGCGGGAGGCCGGAGCGGTCAGATCCGCCAATCGTCGGTGCGGTCCCCGCAAGGCGCTCGTGGCGGGATGAGGAGTCCGGACCTGGGCTGTTTCGTCGAACACGCGCTCGACGTTAGGAAGAGAACAACCGGGGCGGCAGAGGGAATCTCGCGTTCTGTGGATGGCCGGGGTGTTGTGGACAACTCTCCGCCACGGCGACCGGCATGGCGGTCGCCGTCGGTGGGCTGTACTACGATGCCGCGCCGCGCGGTCCCTGCCGGCGCTGCCGCCCCGCGCTCGCCGGCATCGTCACGTCCCCCGAGTCCTCACGACCCCGGAACCTGCGGCTGCACGACGACACCGAGGACTCCGGGGCCGGTGTGGGCACCGATCACCGCGCCGAGTTCGCTGACCACGCATCCTCGCGACGCCGGCAGCCGTTCGTCGAGCCGCGTCGCCAGTTCCGCCGCCCGGTCCGGCGCGGCGAGGTGGTGTACCGCGACCTCCACGTCCAGTTCGGCCGCGGCGGCATCGGCAGCCAACTCGACCAGCCGCGCCATCGCCCGACCGGTGGTCCGTACCTTTTCGAGCGGCGTGATCTCGCCGTCGGCCATGTGCAGCACCGGTTTGACCATCAGCGCCGTGCCGAGCACGGCGGCTGCGTGGCCGATCCGCCCACCGCGCCGAAGATGCTCGAGGGTCTCCACGACGAACAGGGTCCGCGACCGCAACGCGGCGGCCATCGCGGCCTCCTCGACCTCCGCGCCGCTCACGCCGTCCCGGGCGATCATCGCCGCGTGACCCGCGGCGAATCCGAGGCCCATCGCCGTCGTGCGCGAATCCACCACCCGCACCCGCTCCGGGCCGACCTCCTGCGCCGCGAGCACCGCGGCTTCCCACGTGCCCGACAGGCGCTTCGACAGGTGCACCGAGACCACCGAATCGGCACCCGCGTCCAGCGCCGCCCGGAACTCGGCCGCGAACTCCGAGGGCGTCGGCCGCGATGTCGTGACGATGCGTTTCCGCCGCAGCGCAGCGGTCAGTTCCTCGGGACCGAATTCGGCAGCGGGCACGGCCAGCCCGTCGACGAGCACATGCAACGGGACCACCCGGATGCCGAACCTCTCGGCGAAGCCTTCCGGGAGATGGGCGGTGGAATCGGTGACGACGGCGACCGGCACGCCGTCAGCCTACGTTCCGGGAGCGTCCCGGCCCACGACCGGCGCCGCCGCCACGCCGGGCGCGGCCGATCCGATCCGGTCCGCCATCGCCCGTCCGACAGCGGCGTGGCCGTCCCAGCCCCAGTGCATGCCGTCGGGATTGCCGTGCCCGCCGAGCACGTGCTCCCCGATGACGGCGGCCAGGTCGAGCATCGGGACGTCGGTGCGTTCCGCCCACGCGGCCAGCCTCGCCGCGGTCGCGGCCCGTTCACCGTGGACCCGGCCGTAGTCGGCCGACCGGTGCACCGACGGCAGCCAGCCCACGACCGGCAGTTCCGGGCGGAGAACGCGGAGCGCGCCGACGGCCGTGTCGAGATACCGGACGGTCAGCCGGGCGGGCAACACCGCGGGCCGGCCCCGGGTCAGCCGTGCCAGCGCAGGCTGTGTGCGGCGGTAGGCACCGCGGGCGAACCGCCGGAGCCCGTCCGGGCGCAGGTAGCGCAATCCGGTGCGCAGGTACGTCGGCAGGGGTGAGGGCAGGGTGTCCATGCTGCCGACGGCCAGTACGACGACGTCGGCCCGGTGCAACTGTGCCCACAGCTGCGGGTCGCCGATCAGTGCCCACCACGCGTCCCGGGCGGTCCATCCGAAACCGGCGAACAGCACGGCCTCCCCGCCGAGCTCGCGGGCGCACACGTTCGGCCACAGCCGGGGATCGTCGGCCGGGTGCCCGCTGTCCGGCCCGTGGAAGCTCAGCGAATCGCCGAGCACCAGGATCCGGGGCGCCGCCTGCACCGGGTCCGCCATCGGGAGTTATCCCGTCATGCCGGCGTTGTAGGCGTGCAGTCGCCACCGGTCGTCACGGCGGCGCAGGTCCACCCAGTGACAGTTGCCGATGCCACCGAGCGACGGCCAGAGCGTCACGGGCAGATCCACGAGGTACGCCGTCAACGCGAGGATCAGTCCACCGTGGGCCGCGAGCAGCACCGTGCCGTACTCCTCGTCGCCGTGCAGCAGATCGGTGACGACCTCCCCGGCCCGTTCGGCCACGTCGACACGGGATTCACCGCCGGGCGGGGCCCACGTCGCGTCGAGCCGCCAGCGCTCCCGGTCTCCGGGCGCCTGCGCCCCGACCTCGGAGCCCGTCATGCCCTGCCACTCGCCCAGGTGCGTTTCGCGGAGCCGCTTGTCGAGCCGCAACGGGACACCGATCACGTCGGTCAGCACGGTCGCGGTGTCGGTGGCGCGGCGCAGGTCGGAGGCGATCACCAGGTCCGGTTCGAACCGTGCGAGCGCGGCCACGGCGAACCGCGCCTGGTTCCAGCCCACCTCGGTCAGCGCCGAGTCGAGGTGTCCCTGCATGCGGCCTGCGGCGTTGTAATCGGTCTCGCCGTGCCGCCACAGCACGATCCGTTCGACGCTCACGGGGCGTCCGATTCCTCGGCGGCTCGGGCCACCGCCTCCTCGAGACCGTCGACCTCGAGCTGCGGACAGTCCTTCCACAGCCGTTCGAGGCCGTAGAAGGTGCGTTCCTCGTCGTGCTGGATGTGAACCACGACGTCGACGAAGTCGAGCAGGACCCAGCGGCCCTCGCGCTCGCCCTCACGGCGCACCGGTTTGTACCCGGCCTTGCGCATCTTCTCCTCGACGTTGTCCACGATCGATGCGACCTGCCGTTCGTTCGGCGCGGACGCGATGACGAAGGTGTCGGTGATGACGAGCTGCTCGGAGACGTCGAGCACGACGATGTCGGTCGCCTTCTTGTCCGCAGCCGCGTGCGCAGCCACGTTCGCGAGATCTCGTGCTTCGGCCGTCGCTGCCACGGTGGTGCCCTCCGGATTTCGTACGTACGCCGGATGCAGGATACCCGGAGGGGCCGACGCACCTGTCGCCTCCGCCCGGTCAGTCGTGATGCGTGCGATACGGCCCGCGGCACGAGGACGCGCCGGAGCAGATCTGCCCCGGCGTGATGCCGTGCCGACTCGTCGGCGGACCGGCCCGCACCGGCTCGGACGATCCCGACACGGTGACCGGCTGGCGCCCGGCCGCCGAGGGTGTGCGCCACATCGGCGACGCCATCGACGAGCCGACCGCCGGCACCGTGAGAGGGCCTGACGTGCCCATCGTGGTGTTCCACCGATCACGAGGACACCGAGCCGCTGCCGGACCGGACGCACCTCTCCTTCGGCAACGATGTGCCGTTGACGCTGGCGACGCCGAACGTGTGGCACGTCGACGACCGCACGATCGCCGAGCAACCGGTGCTGCAGGTGGCCCTGACCCAGCACGTGCGGGAGGTCGAGCCACGCGTCGACGTCGGCCCGGATGTGATCCGCGCGGACCTGCCGAGTCTGAACCTCACGCTCGCCGAGACCGCGGCGCTGGGGCGTGCGCTGCTGGCCGAGGTCGAGCGTGCCGGCCGCGAGGGTGATGTCGCCTGATGCCGGCCGGGATGACGTTGGAACGTGTCGAGGCGATGTACGCCGACGACACCGTGGCCCGTCGGCCTTGTCGGCAGGGTGCGGACGTTCCCGGTTTCCTCAGCTGCGCGGCGGATCGCTAGTCGCGGGTGGCTCCGTCGGGCCATACGACGGTGACGGGCATGCCGCGTTCGCGTGCCGCCGCCACGACGTCGGCGGTGCCGCCGAACCCGCGGGCGGGTTGGCCGTCCCACACGGCGACGAGGTGGTCTGCCTCGTCGAGCATGCGTAACGAGGCGTCCATGTGCGCTTCGGATGTCGACTCGACGTGATCCAGGTTGATCACGTGTGCGGCGCAGGCGTGCAACGCGTCGTAGGTGGCATGGTGCTCGATGGGCAGGCCGTCGCGGTAGCGGGCCGCGGGCACGATGACGACGAGCGCGCCACCGGCGTCGAGGACGAAGCGGGCGAACAGGGAATCCGGCCCGTCGGCGATGCACGAGACTGCCGTCAGTTCGCCGTCGGCGTGCCCGTCGACGAGGGCGCGCAGCTCGACGGTGACACGGTCGGTCACGTCGGTGGGCAGGCCACGGTGTCCGGTGATGGCCATTCGGGTCATGGGCGGTCCGTTTCGTACAGCTCGGCGAGGGTGTCGTCCAGTTCGCGCGCTTCGGCGCAGCGGGCCGGGAGCGTGCCGCGGAACTCGCGCACGCGGGCGGTGATGCGTTCGCTGGTGTAAGCGTGTCCGGTGCGGGCCGCGTCGGCGGCGAGCCGGCAACCCTCGCCGAGCCGTCCCACGGCAGCCAGGGCGCGGGCATGGTCGAGTTGGGCGAGCGCGCGGGGTTTCGGCGCGGCGAGCGTGGGCGCGGCGGCTTGGTAGGCGGTTGCGGCGGCTCGGGCGTCACCGAGCCGGGCCAGCGCTCCCGCCTGGTAACGGGCGGCCTTGGCGTCGTCGAACGCGAATACCCACGGCCAGTGCGGTTCGCCGCGCTGGCGGCCGGTGAGTCGTTCGGCGGTGCGTAGCCCGGCGCGGGTCGCGGCGTGGTCACCGAGCGCGGCGTGTGCCACGGCGTGCAGCGAGGCCAGCCATGCGCGCGCCGCGTCCGGTGCGGTGTCGTCGAGCTGGGCTGCGGCACGGTCGAGCAGGCGCGTGCCCTGCCACGGGTCGCCGGACTCGACGGCGAAATGCCCGAGGCTCGCGGTCATGTAGGCGCCGAGTAGCGGGTGGTGCGCACGCTCGGCGTGGCCGATCGCGTCCAGGTAGCGGCGTCGGGCGGTGGCGTTGTCGCCACGGTCGGCGGCCACCCACGCCGACAGACCGGCCACCTCGGCCAGTACGCCGTATCCGGCCGACGTGCGCGCATCGGCGGTGACCACGCTGGTCGCGAACGTCAGGTGCGCTTCGACGACCGGTGCGAGGTGTTCACACGACACCGCAGATTCAAGGCGCCGGTAGTGCGCGGTCGGCGCGGCCACGGTCGAGACCAGGTCGCTTGCGTCGGCGGGGGCGGCAGGAAGGTGACGCGCCACCATCGCGCCGGCACCCGTGCCGAGCGCGGTCTTGAGAAACGTCTTACGGTCCACGTTATCGGGCTGACGACGAGGGCGGGTGAACCCCAACTCGGCATCGGTGGCCACGTCGAGGATCACGCGTAGCGCCTGCCGATAGTACGCGGCCGGCCAGCGGATGACGCCCCGTTCCCACTTGCCCACGTGGTTCGCGTCCACCGCCGTGACCTGGCGGCCGCCGCTCGCCCGGTACAGATGGGCATTGATGGCCTCGGCCAGCTCTTGACGAGTCATCGGCTGCTGCGGCGACGACGGCGACTCGATCCGCAACCGGGCTGCGCGCAGCAACTCGTTACGTTCCGCCACCCGCGCCCCTCCCGCCTGACATGCGCGGAGTGTAACCAAACGACCACGCGAGGAGGAAGCGGCGGCGCTCCCACAACTCTCCCCTTGCGCTCCCCGGTGTTGTCCGTCTACACGCGCTGCTCCCGGCTGCACGCTTCACTCATGCACCAACTGCACCGCGCCGACGGTGTCCTGCTCACGATCGGTCCGGACGGGTGGCCGATCGAGGCCGACCCCGACACACCCGATCTCGACACCGTGCCCGGCTGGCGCCCGGTCGCCGAAGGCGTACGCCACATCGGCGGCACCGTCCACGAACCGGCCACCGGCACCGTGGCCGAAATGCTGTGCGGCCGCCAGATCACCACAACCCGACCTCACCGACGCCACCATCCGCAACCGGCCCTGTTCGACTGCTCGGCCTGCTGGCACGTCTGGCTCGGCATCGACTGAACGACCCGAGGCCCACGACCACAGCCACCCGGCAACGGGAACACGACGACCGACTCAGTAAGTGGTACCGACGTCCTCCCCGACACGCTCAACCACAACACCAGCCCCGATCAGGACCGACTCGCCAAATACAGCCCGCGTTTGTGGATGTAGCGCACCTCGGGGAACGCTGACCAGGGCGGATTCCCTCTTTCTCGCGTGTGACCTGCTGAAACGTCACCCGTCGTCGCGCGTTGCTACGCGGCTCTACTCAACCCAAGTTGTTCCCGGGTTGTTCCGACCGGCCTTGGTCGGCACCACGCGGGGCGCCCAATAGAAGGCGGCCCCGGCGAGGTGACTGCACCACCTGCCGGGGCCTTGATCGGAAATGAGGTTCCGACCCATGGCAACTGTAATTCTCGCCGCGCTGTGCGCATTGCTCGCCGCGGCCACGCTCACGTTCGCGTTGCGCGCCCGCCACTGGCGGCGGCAGGCCAACAAGTACAAGGAAGCCTTCTGCGCTACCAGCGGCGTCGCCGCTCGGCACCGGGCCGCGGTGGAACATCTCGTCGAGCGGCTGCGCGACCATGCCGTACCGGACGGGCTCACCGCGGCCGACGCTGCGCTGTTCGCCGACAAGTTCGACCACGCCGCGCGGTGGGGTGAGGTCGAGTGACCGGCGACGATCTGCACGCGCTGCGCGGCGAGCTCGACGCCGTCGAACGCCGACTCGGCGACATTCGCGCACGCCTCGACGAGCACCGCGGCGCCCCTCCCGCCGGCGCCGGCGGTATCCGGCACGTCCACTTCGGCGCCGGCGAGACGCTGGAACGAGTCGAGCCCATGGAGGAGGGCGGCACCGTGGCCTACCGCGTCACCCTCGACGGCGTGTTCGTCGGATGGGTCGGCGACGGCCGGCCGTGGCGCGGCTGGCGGCACGGTGCCCGGCACTGGTGGGCGTGTTGGCGTCAGGACGGCGACACCGCCGCCCGGTGGTCGTCGGAGCTGGACTATGCCACCCGGCGTGCCGCCCTGGCCGCGCTCGAGCGTGCCCGCGCCGAGGGCGGTGCCGACCATGTCTGACCGTGAGTGGTTCCGCCGCATGGCCGTAGCCGGGTGGTCGGTGTCGCTGGCGCTGGCCTGCGCCGTCGCCACGCTGTACACGTGGGCGCCCGGCGTGCTGTCGACCGCCTGCTGACCCGAGCGCGGTCGACCGAGGGGTGCGCACTTCTGCGTACCCCTCGGTCGGCCGTTCCCGCCGGGGCCGGTGATCGGGCTACCCTGGCCGGTGTCCTCTTCGCGGAGGTAGTGCCCCCGGTTTGGCCACCGGGGGCCACGCGGAGAGACCGACTCCGCGAGCGAGGTAGCCCCATGTCGTCCGAGACGTTCGGGCAGTGTCTGCGTCGGCTCCGCGCCGCCGCCGGCCTGTCACAGTCCCGCCTGGCACGCCTGGTGCCGATCTCGCAGGCCAGCCTGTCGCGCTACGAGTCCGACACGCAGGCGGTTGACGATCCGGGCGTCGCCGGCCGGCTCGACGAACTCGTCGGAGCGGGCGGCGCCCTACGCCAGCTCGCGCACCAGGCCGAGACGCAACAGCAGGCAGCGGGCCTGCTTGGTGAGGATGATGAGCTGGCCGCGCTGGAGCTTGAGCGGCGGGTGATGGCCAGCGACACCAGCTCGGCCACACTGGACCAGCTGGAGGTCATGTTCGACGCGCTGGCCATGGACTACCCATCCGCGCGGCCCGAGGACCTGCTTCCGAGGTTGCGACGGCACTTGTCCTATATCGGCGGCCTGGTCGAGGCGCCCCGGAAAACCCTGACCGATCATCGGCGGCTGCTGGTTCTCGGTGGCTGGTTCTCGCTGCTCGCGGCGACCGTGAATATCGACCTTGAGCAGCATCGACCGGCGACCGCGCAGCTGCGTACCGCGGCGAGCCTGGCACAACATGCGGGGCATCCCGACATCGTCGCGTGGTGTTGGGAGACCGAGGCATGGCGAGTGCTCACCGCAGGCCATTACCAGCGAGCCGCCACGCTCGCGGAGCGTGCGCGGGAACTGGCGCCCTACGGCAGTAGCGCGCAGGTTCAGGCGACCGCGCAGGCCGGACGTGCCGCCGCGCGGCTGGGCCTGTGGGACGACACCTATCGGGCTGTCGACGACGTGCAGGCGCTCTCGGCCCGCATGGCGACCCCGGACACCCCGGAACACCACTATCGCTATGACCCGGCAAAGGCGCTCGCCTACCAGGCGACCACGCTGGCGTGGCTCGGCGCTTCCGAGGCAGCGGAGCAAGCTCGCCAGGTGATCGAGACGTTCCGGCCTGCCGACGACGGCCAGACCTGGCCACGCCGCTACGCGACCGCACACGTCGATCTTGCGCTCGTGGAGGCCAAGCGCGGCGAGCTGGATGCCGCAGCTGACGCTGCGCAGACCGCGATGATGTCTCAGCGGATCGTGCCGTCGAACTGGTGGCGCCTTGCCGAGGTCGTCCGGACGGTCGGCGAGGGGCAGCCCTCGGCGGCGCGGCAGCTGGAGCAGGCGTATCGACACATGACCGGCGACCCTGGCCGGTAGACGCGCTTATGCGCCTGCCTATGCGCATGGCGCAACCCCTGTTGTCGCAGGTCACCGGCGGTCGATGGTCTGGCCATGCGGCACGTGCAATTCCCCAGCGGCCATATGGTCACGATCGGCCCGGACGGGTGGCCGATCGAGGCCGACCCCGATGCGCCCGACCTCGACACGGTGCCCGGATGGCGCCCGGTCGCCGAAGGCGTGCGCCACATCGGCGGCACCGTCGACGAACCGGCCGCCGACACCGTGGCCGAGATGCTGTGCGGCCGCCAGATCGTCGTGCCTCGCCGACACCGCCGCGTGCCGCCAGCCCTGTTCGACTGCCACGCCTGCTGGCACGAATGGCTCGGCATCGACTGACCGGCACCCGGGAGGAACGCTGTTACCCCTCGCGTGCCGTCCAGCCGCTCCCCAGCACCGGGCGGCACGCCCGCTTCGCCCGCAACTCGTCGAGCGCGGACGGCGCCGGCCCACACTCCCGCAACAGCCACAGAACCCGCGTCAGCACCTCGCGGCCCACACCCTCCCCGGCGTCGACCTGCCGCGCGGCCAGCACCGCCGCCCGGCCCAACCGCTCCGACACCGCAACACCCGGCCACATGTGCGCCGCCACCCCGGCCACCGCCTCACGTTCAGCCGGGCCCACGGTCACCCTCCAACCCGGCCAAAAACGCGGTCAACTCGGACTCGGACAAGCCCCGACCGGCCGCGGCACCGGCGTCCGTGTCCGTGGCCTGCTCACGCACCCGTTCCAGCGCCCGCAACAACGGCGGCACCGTCTGCCCGAGCATCCGCTCGGCCTGCTCCGCGCTCATGCCGTCGACCACCTCGGCCAGCCGCTCGGCCGTGCGCAGCTCCGGAGTCCACGACGGCACCCCCAGCTCACGCCCGAGGCGTTTCACGGACGAACTGAGCGACGAGCGACGTTTAGCAGGTTTTCCGTTCATCGTCCCCCCTCCCTTGAATCGTTCGCGCAAAAAAATGGACAGAGGGACGGGGGTGTAGCTTTGAAAAGCTGAGGGGAAAACGGCGCTGTGATTCGCCGCATTGTTGCTGGTCACAGTTGGGCCGTGGTCGTCTCATGGCCGGTTCCTCTTCTCTTCGCGCTGCCACTGCGCGGCCTGTTCGTCGGTGGGGCCTTCGGGTGGTAGGCCGACGGCGTGGCGGAGTCGGGCGAGTTCGGCGGGCGGGAGTGGCTGGCGGGCGGGTTGTGGGCCTCGGGCGCGGCGCCATGCTTGGTAGTGGGTTCCGCAGAGTCGGCGGGTACGGGCGGGGCGGTGGCAGTCGGGGCGGGTGCAGTGGTCGGCCGGGGCCGAGGGCGTGGTGCCCTCGGCCCCGGCCGTGGTGGTGCGGTGGGCCATGGCTAGCTGCGGCCGCCGGGGAGGAATCGGCCGAGGCCGGCGAACGCCTGCCCGGCGCGGGTCTCGTGTTGCTGGTCGGGGACGCTGGCGACGGCGGCTCGGGTGGCGGCGCGCATGTCGTCTTCGCCGGCGTCGCGGGGCGGGCGCGGCTTGCGGGTGGTGTGCTGCTGGCCGGGCCGGGGCTGGGCCTCGGCGGTTCGCCACAGTCCGGGTGTCCAGCCGAGGCGAGCCGCCACCGGCAGGTGTAGTTCGGGCGGGACCCACCGGAGGTCGCTTTCGTCGCTGCGGGTGCCGGGTGTGCGGTAGAGCGTGCTGGCGGTGGTCTGGTCGAGTGCGGCGACGATGCGGCCGGCGTGATGCAGCGCCCGCATGCGGGCGGCGAGGTCGCGCAGCGTGCCGACGGTGCCGAGCTTGATCGGCTCGATTCCGTCGAGGTTGACCCGTGGCCAGCCTCGGAGGCATCCGCGGTCGGAGTCCCACACGTTCTCGTGCGGGCCTTTGCGGGCCTGCTGCTGCACGCGCTGGATCGTGGCGGCGTAGTCGTCGAGGTCGAGTAGCTGCCGTGCGGCGTCGATGGACTGGTCGACGAGTTGGGCGGCCTGCTTCGACAGGGAGTCGTGCACCTTGCCGGCGTCACGGCGCGCGGCCTGGACGGCTTCGGCCTCGAGGGCGTCGGCGACCTGCCGTTCGAGCTGTGCGGCGAGGGTGCCGTCGACGTGGTCGATCTTGCCGCGTTCGACGGCGATCGGTGCGAGGGCGTGCACGGCGTCGGCGGGGGTGGTGTCGCCGGCGACGACGTTGTCGGCGAGGTGGGCGAGCCGGTCGCGCAGTTCGGTGCGGGCGGTGGCGAACTCGGCGCCGACGAGTTTGGCCCGGTCGAGGGCGGCGCGGGTGTCTGTGAGCAGGTGCCCGAGGTCGTGCTCGTCGACGGCGCGGACGAGGGCGTGGGTAGCGGTGCGCTGCTCGCTGGTGACGCGGGGCCGCTTGGTCGTGGTCATCGTCTGGCCTTTCGGTTCGGTCTTGCCGGTCGTGGTGTCGGTCTTGTGCTTGGTGCGGCGGATCATCGGGTCGGTACCTCCGGGTCGGGGCGGGCGGAATACGTAACGGTGTGGCCGGTGTGTGACGAGTGCAGTGCTGCCCATTCGTCGACGGCCGGGAGTGGCCCGGTTCGGGTCCAGTCGCACGACGGTTCGCGGCATTGGGCGGTGTGCTGAGGTCTACTCACTTCGGGTGTCCTTCCTGGTCGGGGTCGGTTGTGGACGGTTGCGGGTCGAGGTGGTCGGCGACGAGTGCGGCGGCGTCGGCGAGTTGCCGGAGCGCGTCGGCGAGCAGGTCCGGCGCGGGGTCGCGCGTGGGGACCGTTGTCATGTCGGGTCGCCGAGGATGTGGCGGAGTGCGTCGTCGACGTGAACCTCGAGGACGTCGGGACAGTCGGGGCGGTGGAGTAGTTCCGCGGTGATGTCGCGTTCGGCGGCGACGATCGCGGGTTCGCCACCGCAGTCGTCGCAGCGCTCGGTTCCGGCGAGGTTGCGGAGCAGGGCGTCGAGTTCGGCGCCGCCGACGATCGCGTACGGGTCGGTCATGGTTCTTCCCCTTTGCTTACGGTCTCCGGAATTAACGGAGTTACGGATTAAGCGTGTGACCTGCTGAAATGCTGGGTGCTTTTCTCCGCGGGTTTACGGACCTTCGGATTAAGTCCGTGGCGTTTTCGCTGGTCATGGCGTTTGTCCGTAAGTCCGTTAATTCCGGCGGTCTGTGGTGAAGTAGCGAGTGGACGGTCGGCCGCGCTGTCGTGGCGTGACTTCCTGGCGGATGCGGCCGTCCTCGATGAGGGGCCGGAGAATCGCGTCGATCTCGGCGGCCTTGCGGTTCTTGGCGAAGTGCCCGTTCGCGACCTCGGTCTTGGATCGGCCGGCGGCGCCGGCCGCGGCGATGAACTCGACGAGCCGGTCCTGCTCGCCGCTGTCGGGTTCGGTGCCGAACAGCCACTCGGCCGAGGCGCTGGCGTACTCCCACAGCGCCAGCGCGGCCCGCAGGTGCGGCTCGTCGACCTCGTGGTGCCCGTCGAGGAGGGCGTAGGCCAGCGAGAGCCGCAGCACCTGCGGCACCGCGCGGGACAGGAACTTCGCGACCGCACCGTCGGGCCGCTCACGACGGACGTGCCCGTACTGGGCGCGCCACAGCTCATCGGCAGCCGCGGTGCGCTTGACCTCGCCGACCTTCCAGCCGAGGGCCGCCCGCTCGGCCAGAACGCCGGCGACCTCGCCGACGATGTTCTCGGGGATGTTGCCGCCGTCGGGGCACAACTTTGTGCGCCGGGACGCGATCGGCAGAAACCTATTCATGGTGCCGCCGGCGAGCTGGGCATCGGTGAGACGTGCTTTCAGCTCGCCCGGGGTGGCGTGACCGACGATGACGATATGCGCGCCGGTCGCGGTCAACGGCGAGCCGCGGGTCAGGGTGCGCAGCACTCCGCCGTCCCACGCTTCGCGCAGCACCCGGGGCAGGATCGACCCGTTGCGCTCCATCACCGACAACGTGCCGGCGAACTCCGGCTCCTCGATGTAAACCCGCTTGTCGACGACGCCCTCGTCGAACGTCTTCGCGTCCGGGTCGTCGCCGGTGCCGTCGCGTACCAGGTCGATCAGACCTTCCCCGGATGACAGGCCGCCGACCTTCGGCACGCCGCCCGGGTCGGCGAACTCTGCGGCGTCGAACAGGGCGTCGACGACGCCGGCCGAGGTGCCCTTCGCGCCGGTGCTGGTCTTGCCCACGATCAGCGGGCACACCCGGGTCGGGTGGGTGCGGTTGTCGGCCCGCACATGCGGCTCCCGGCCCACGACCACGCCGAACCGTGCCAGCAGCGTCGCCAGCACGGCCGCCGGGTGCGCCTCGGAGTGCGGCACGACCGACTCCACGATCCACCCGGCCGTGCCCTGCAACGCCTCCGATGTCAGCGTCGGGAACGACACGACCCGGTCGACCGGGCTCTCGTCGACGTCCTGCTCGTCGACTGCGATCTCGGGCGGTGGCCTCCGCACGTCATCAGTAGTCACGCGGCGGTACTCCATGTGTTCGGTTCGCCCGCGGCCCACGAAGCGGCGGCACGGGCCTTGATCTGGTCGGGGGTGAGGGCGGGCCGGTCGTAGACACGGCGCCGGCGTTCGAGCTCGGCGTAGGTGGCCGCGCCGGCGACCTTCCGCCAGTTCACGAGCCCCGCCATGGCCGCGGTTGCGGCGGACATGTCGCGGCGTCGGCGCCACTCGGCCCACTCGGCGAGCAGGTCCATGACGTGCTCCGACCGCTTGAGCGCGCGCCACGCTTGCGCGTCGTCAACGAGCTGGTCGTACTCGGCCCGACTGAGGGTCACGACATCGGCGCTCATGACGCGGCCTCGATGTCGTCGAGCACGCGGGCCGACAGCACGCCCCACAGGCCGGCGTCGCGCAGGTGTCGTTCGGTGCGGCGGCAGGCGTTGCGCACATCGCGGCGCCTGCGATGGGCCGTAATGTCGTCCGGCTGCGCTACCCTCGGGGTGGACCTGCTGGTGGTCTTTCGACGGCCCGTCGTCTCGTTTTCTGCTCCGAGGCGGCGGGTCTTCACTGTTCCGGCGGGCATTACATCGTCACCCGGCCGCCGCGTGCGGTCTGCTGGTCGAGCCATTTGTCCACTTCGGACCAGCGGTAGCGCGCGTGTTTCCCGACACGGATGTAGGGCGGCCCGTATCCACGGGTGGCCCACGTGTCGAGAGTTCTTTCGGGAACCCCGATGTACTCGGCGACTTCGGGACGCTTCCCGAGCGGTCTGGTGTCTCGCATCGAAACCCACTTTCGATCGATGTGAATATCGAAGTGATCGTTACAGCAAACACTCTGCACTCCGGGACTGGTTGGCGTCAAGAAGCAACGCGCGACAAACAACAACGGTTGCGCAGGAATCGAAATGATGCGAGCCTCGGCGCTGTGACCGATGAGAAGAAGCAGAAGAACCCACTCGGCCCTACGGGACAGGTCGTCCGCCAGAACGTCGAGCAGCTGCGGAGCGCGCGAGGGCTCGACTACAAGAAGCTCTCCGCCCTGCTCGGCGAATACGGCCGCCCAATCCCACCTCTCGGCCTGTCGCGGATTGAGAAGGGCACTCGACGCGTTGACGCCGACGACTTGACCGCGCTCGCGGTGGTGCTCGGCGTCAACCCGAACCGGCTGTTGTTCCCGGTCGGCGAGCTACCCGACGACGTCGCACTTACTCCCGAGTTGACCGTGCCAGTCGGCGAGGTGTGGGCGTGGGCGCTCGCACAGCGCGCACTACCTCTACCTGGAAGCGACGACGAAGACTTCGAGCTGAACGCGGTGCCGCGCTGGCTGCGGCGGGGTTCCGATCACACGGCATCGCGTGCGGCGGTCGACGTGCTGCGACGGGTGCAGCAGCTCGTACAGGCCCGGGAAGCCGAAGTGGCAGAGCCCGCGGAATTCGAGGGCGGAGTTCGAACGGCCCGGCACGGGGAAGGCTCGGATGCGCCGCGCGCACGGGCCGCCTCGGGCGGAGACCCGGATTCCGTACGCCGGTCCGTGCGGCGGCTGCGCGCCGAGGTCGCCGACCTGATCGGAGACGACGATGCCGGTAGATGATCTCTGGTATCTGAAGAAGCGCGGCGGCGACGGCAAGCCGCTGCCGTCCAAGCGGTACGGACGGGGCAAGCGTTGGCGCTGCCGGTGGGTCGACCCTGAAACCGGCGAGCCACGGGTCGAGCTGTTCGAGAAGAAGTCCGACGCCGAGCGCCACGACGCGAACGTCCGCGCCGACATCAGCCGCGGTCAGTACGTCGACCCGCGAGCCGGGAAGATCACGGTCAAGGACTACGCCGAGCAGTGGCGCAAGGACCAGATTCACGACGTGAGCACCGCGGAACGCGTCGAGCGCTCGTTCCGGCGCCACGTCTACCCGCTGCTCGGGGACAACAGACTCGGCGCCGTACGCGGCGCTCACATTCGCGCGTGGGTGAAGGACAGATCGGCCGAGCTGGCGCCGTCCTCCCTTGGTGTCATGTTCGTCGACCTGAAAGCGATGTTCGGGGACGCTGTCGACGACCGGGTGATCGGGTTCAACCCGTGCCAGGGCGTGACGCTGCCCAGCGTCGAACGAGAGGACCGGTTCGTCCCGTCCGCGGAGCAGGTGCACGCGGTAGCTGCGGAGCTGCCGAGCCATTACCGGGCGATCGCTTACGTCGCCGCCGGCTGCGGGCTGCGGCCTTCCGAGGTCTTCGGCCTTGAGCTTGGGCACGTGGACTTCCTCCGGCGCGAAGTCCAGATCGACCAGCAGTTGAAACGGACGAAGGACCGCGGAATCCACGTCTCGAAGCTGAAGACGCAGACGTCGCGCCGTACCGTCGAGCTACCCGCGGTGGTCTCCGAAGTGCTCGCCCAGCACATTGAGACGCATCTACCCGAACCTGTCGAACTCGACGACTGGCGTGATCGCCGCAAGCCCGAGCGGCGGGCGGCTCGCCTGCTGTTCGCGTCGAGCACCGGCCGACCGCTCTACCGCGGGTTGTGGTCGAGCGCGTGGAAGGGCGCCGTTCGCCGCTCGGGGCTTCCTACAGGGTTCGGTCTGCACGGGCTCCGGCACTACTTCGCAACGCTGTTGATCCACAGCGGCGCGAGCGTGAAGACCGTGCAGCTCGCCCTTGGGCACTCCACGCCGACGGTCACGCTGAATACCTACCTGCACGAGTGGCCGGACGCGATCGACCGCACGAGGTCGCTGGTCGACGGTGCTCTCGGCGCTGTTCCGCCGGTCGCGAAGGCTCAGTGAGTTGTACCGATGTTGTACCCGATGATCTTGACCGCAGCTCGCGTGCAGGTCACGACCCGTCCCTCAGATACAGCCCGCGTTTGTGGATGTAGCGGACGACGCCGTCGGGCACGAGGTACCACACCGGTTCACCGCCCGCGACGCGCTCGCGCAGTGCCGTGGACGAGATCGCCATCGCCGTGACCTCGACCAGACTCGTCTGGCCGGGTGGCAGATGGTCGTTGTCGAGCCGGTACCCGGGCCGCGTCACGCCGATGAAGTGCGCGTTGGCGAACACCTCGTCGGCGGCACGCCACGTGAGGATCTGCTGGAGCGCATCGGCGCCGGTGATGAAGAACAGGTCGTCGTTCGGGTACTGCACGCGCAGATCGCGCAGCGTGTCGACGGTGTAGGTCTGGCCACCGCGGTCGATGTCCACCCTGCTGACGGAGAACACCGGGTTCGATGCGGTGGCGATGACGGTCATGAGGTAGCGATCCTCGGCGGGCGTGACCACCCGGTCGACCTTCTGCCACGGCTGGCCGGTCGGGACGAAGATGACCTCATCGAGCTCGAATCTGGCCTGCACCTCGCTGGCAGCGACGAGATGGCCATGATGCACAGGGTCGAAGGTTCCCCCCATGACCCCGATGCGACGCGACGACATGACCACCCACCCTATACCGCGTTCGCGCGGACGCTGATCCGCGCCGGTGATCCGTGTGGTGCGGGCCGGCCCTCCCCTGCCGGGCCGGCCCGCACCACACGGGGCGGCGTGGCGATCTGGGGGACGCACCACGCCGGTGACCGGGTCCCCGTTCCGATCACGGGTGGGACCCGCCCGCACCGTCATCATGACGGCACTTGGACGTGCCCTGCATCACATTCCGGCACGAGGGGTCCCCTCGTGCCGGAAAACGACCCCGCGGAGCGGACGGTGTCGGCGCCGGGGTGTAGAGCTGGACCCGTGACTACCGAGGAACCCCGCACCGAGGGCCACCGCGTCGAGGGACACCGCGCCGAGGAACCCCGCGCCGAAGGACCCGGCACCGCCGACCCGGGAACCGACGACCGGAACGCCGACGACCAGGGCTCCCGCGGCACCGGCGGGCATCTCCGCGACCGGGCCGCGACGCTGCTGCGTTCCCTGGCGGGTGAGCACGCACAACTGCGCGACGACCAGTGGACCGCGATCGAGGCGCTCGTGGCCGAGCACCGGCGCGCGCTCGTGGTGCAGCGCACGGGCTGGGGCAAATCGGCCGTGTACTTCCTCGCCACCGCGCTCCTGCGCGAGCGGGGCGCGGGCCCGACCGTGATCATCTCGCCGCTGCTCGCGCTGATGCGCAACCAGATTTCCTCCGCCTCCCGAGCGGGGATCCGGGCCGCCACGATGAACTCGGCCAACCAACAGGAGTGGGACGAGGTGCAGGCGGGCGTCGACGCGGGCGAGGTCGACGTGCTGCTGGTCAGCCCCGAACGGCTCAACAACCCGGACTTCCGCGATGCCGTGCTGCCGAAGCTCGCCGCTTCCGCCGGCCTGCTCGTGGTGGACGAGGCACATTGCATCTCGGACTGGGGACACGACTTCCGCCCGGACTACCGCAGGCTCCGCACGCTGCTGGCCGAGCTGCCCGACGGCGTTCCCGTGCTGGCCACGACCGCGACGGCCAACGACCGGGTCGTCACCGACGTCGCCGAACAGCTCGGCATCGGCAGGCGGTCGGACACCCTCGTCCTGCGGGGCCCGCTCGACCGCGAGAGCCTGCGCCTGGCGGTGGTCGACACCCCGACGGAAACGGCGCGGCTGGCCTGGCTGGCCGAGCAGTTGGCGGAACTGCCCGGCTCGGGCATCGTCTACACCCTCACGGTCGCCGCGGCGCACGACACCGCCGCTCTGCTCGCGCAGCGCGGCTACGAGGTGGCCGCCTACACCGGCAAGACCGACCCCGCCGACCGCCGAGCCATCGAGGACGACCTGCTCGCGAGCAAGGTCAAGGCGGTCATCGCCACCTCCGCGCTCGGCATGGGATTCGACAAGCCCGACCTGGGATTCGTCGTCCACCTCGGAGCGCCGTCGTCGCCGATCGCCTACTACCAACAGGTCGGCCGCGCGGGCCGTGGCGTGGAACGTGCCGAGGTCGTGCTCCTGCCGGGTGCCGGGGACAAGGCGATCTGGGACTACTTCGGATCGTTGGCCTTCCCCGACGAACACCGTGTGAACCAGGTACTCGAGGCGCTGGCCCATGCCGACCGCCCGCTGTCGACGGCGGCGCTGGAACCACGGGTGGAACTGTCCCGCTCCCGCCTCGAGATGGTGCTGAAGGTGCTCGACGTCGACGGCGCGGTCCGGCGGGTGAAAGGCGGCTGGGTCGGCACCGGCGCGCCGTGGAGCTACGACGCCGAGCGCTACGAGCGGGTGCGCACCGCCAGGGAAGCCGAACAGCAGGCCATGATCGACTACGCGGCGACCGGCGGCTGCCGCATGGAGTTCCTGCGCAGGCAGCTCGACGACCCGCACGCACAACCCTGCGGCCGGTGCGACAACTGCACCGGTTCCGGCTGGTCGTCCCGGGTCGCCGACGACGTCGCCGGTGAGACGGCCGACGCACTGGCCAAGCCCGGCATCGAGGTGGCCCCGCGAAAGCAGTGGCCGACAGGACTCGCGGCGCTCGACGTGCCGCTCTCCGGCCGCATCGGGGCCGAGGAGGCGGCCGCGCCGGGGCGTGTCGTCGGCAGGCTCACCGACATCGCGTGGGGCGGACGACTGCGCGACCTGCTCGGTCCGGAGTCTCCCGACGGGCCCGTACCGGACGAACTGATCCAGGCCTGTATCGCCGTACTGGCGTCGTGGGACTGGCAGGAACGGCCCGCCGGCATCGTGGCGATGGGCTCGCAGCGGCGGTCACGACTGACGACGGACCTGGCCGGCAAACTGGCCTCGGTCGGCAGGTTGCCGCTGCTCGGCACGCTCGACGCCGACGGGCCGCCGCCGCGCCGCGCCAACAGCGCGGTGCGGCTCGCCGACCTGTGGCAGCGGCTGCACGTACCGGTGGACCTGCACGCGGCGCTCGGTGAGCTGACCGGACCGGTGCTGCTCGTCGACGACCTCGTCGACACCGGCTGGACCATGACGGTCGCTGCCCGGCTGCTGCGGCGCGCCGGGGCCGACGCCGTCCTGCCGCTCGCGCTGGCATCGACGAGCTGACGCCTGCGGGTCGTACCGGGGTTCAGTGCCGGCCGATCGGCACCAGATCGTCGGCGTGCACGACCTCCCGGCGATACTCGTCGGGCAGCTCGTGGGTCGACCGGCCGATCATCTCGGGCAGTTCGGTCACGTCGTAGGCCACCACTCCCCTGGCGACCACCTGCTGCGCCGGGTCGACGAGGTCGACGACGTCGCCGGCGCTGAAGTCCCCGTCCACCCCGACGATGCCGGCGGCGAGCAGCGACCGTCGCTTGCCGACGACCGCGGCGACCGCCCCCTCGTCGAGCTGCAGCCTGCCCTCCGGACCCGCGGCGTAGCCGAGCCAGAACCGGCGCGCCGACAACCGCTTGTCCGCAGCATGGAACGCGGTGCCCACATCCGCGTCGGCCAACGCGCGCCGGGCGTCCGAGGCGGCGGCGACGAGCACGGGAATGCCGCTGGAGGCCGCCGTCCTCGCAGCCGCGACCTTCGACATCATGCCCCCGGTGCCGAGGCCCGAACTGGACATGCCGACCGTCAGCCCGTCCAGATCGGACTCGCCTGCCACCTCGGCGATCTTCCGGGTGCCGCCCGCACGCGGATCACCGTCGTACAGCGCAGGTACATCGGAGAGCAGGATCAGGCCGTCCGCCTGGACGAGATGCGCCACGAGCGCGGCGAGCCGGTCGTTGTCACCGAACCGGATCTCCTCCGTGGCGACCGTGTCGTTCTCGTTGACGACCGGAACGGCATCGAGCGCGAGCAGCCGGGTCAGCGTCCGCTCGGCGTTGCGGTAATGCGCACGGTGCACCACGTCGTTGGACGTCAGCAGGACCTGGCCGACGGCGAGGTCGTAACGGCCGAACGACGCGGCATAGGCGTGCGCGAGCGTGAGCTGCCCGACGCTCGCCGCGGCCTGCTGCGTGGCCAGGTCCCGTGGCCGGGTGGCCAGTGACAGTGGTGCAAGCCCCGCGCCGATCGCACCGGACGAGACGAGCACGACCTGACTGTCGCGCCCGACCCTGCCGGCCACGGCGTCGACGAGGGCGTCGAGCCGTGCGACGTCGAGACCGTCATCGGCGGTCGTCAGGGACGACGACCCGACTTTGACGACGACCCGGCTCCCGCCGGCGATCGCCGCACGTGCCTCACTCACCGGCACCCTCACTCACCGCTGCTCTCCCGTTCCCTCGCTGACCTCCGCGCCCGGTTCCGGTCGGACGCCGTCGCCGTGGCCCGTCGCCGTCACTCGTCGCCGTCGTCGGGGTCACCGTCGATGTCGTCGGCCACTCGGCGGGACCGGCGTGCGTGCTTCCGGTCGGCCGCCGACACCCGGTCGCTGCGTTCCAGACGTGGATCCGTCCCTCGTCCCGCCAGCTGCGTCGCGACGCTCGGCGTGGACGGTTCCCATTCGAAGGTGTAATCGCCGATGGTCACCGGACAGCCCGGCTCGGCACCCATCCGGGCGAGCTCTTCCTCGACGCCCAGACGATTGAGCCTGTCGCCGAGATATCCGACGGCCTCGTCGTTGGAGAAGTTGGTCTGTGCGATCCACCGTTCCGGCCTCCGGCCGCGCACGATGAACCCGCCGGTCTCGTCGGGGTCGGCCTCGATGGTGAATCCGCTGTCGTCGACGGCAGGCGGTGCGAGCACGATCTTGGCCGGTTCCGCGGCGGGACGCTCGGCGCGGGTCTGCTCGACGATGTGGCCGAGCGCGAAGCTCAGCTCCCGCAGCCCCTGCCGCGTCACCGTCGACACCTCGAACACGCGCAGCCCACGCTCCTCGAGGTCGGAACGCACCAACTCGGCGAGCTCGGCGGCGTCGGGCACGTCGACCTTGTTGAGTACGACGAGCCGCGGTCGATCGGCGAGGCTTTCACCCAGCGCCGGGGTGTAGCGCGCGAGCTCGTCCTCGAGTGCGTCGATGTCGGAGACCGGATCGCGGCCCGCCTCGTAGGTCGCGCAGTCGATGACGTGCACGAACACCGCACAGCGCTCGATGTGACGCAGGAAGTCGAGGCCGAGGCCCTTGCCGCCGCTGGCGCCGGGGATGAGCCCCGGCACATCGGCCATGGTGAACACCGTCTCGCCCGCGGTGACGACGCCCAGATTCGGCACGAGCGTGGTGAACGGATAGTCCGCGATCTTCGGTTTGGCCGCGGACAACACCGAGATCAACGACGACTTGCCGGCCGAGGGAAAGCCCAGGAGGCCGACGTCGGCCATCGAGCGCAACTCGAGCACGAGGTCACGGGCTTCACCGTCCTCGCCGAGCAGCGCGAAGCCCGGCGCTTTGCGGGCCCGCGAGGCCAGCGCGGCGTTGCCGAGACCGCCACGACCGCCCTTGGCGGCCACGAACGTCGTCCCGGCGCCCACCAGATCGGCCAGCACCTCGCCGTTCTCGGTGAGCACGACGGTTCCCTCCGGCACGCGCAGTTCCAACGTCTCGCCTGCGGCGCCGTTGCGGTGGCTGCCCTGCCCCTGTTTGCCGTTACCCGCACGGGCGTGCGGGCGGAAATGGAAGTCCAGCAGCGTATGGACGCCGGGGTCGACGACGAGGAGCACGTCGCCGCCGGTGCCACCGTTGCCGCCGTCGGGACCGCCGAGTGGTTTGAACTTCTCCCGGTGGACGGAAGCACAGCCGTTCCCGCCCGAGCCGGCGCTCAGGTGGATCACCGCCCGGTCGACGAATCGGGTTGTCATGGCTCGTGCCTTCCTGTGCGGGCGCGCGGCGGCATACCGCGTAGTACGAAAAACGAGGGGCGGGACCGGATGTGTTCCGGCCCCGCCCCTCGTCGGAGTTACTGGTGGTGCTGGTCGGGCCGCTCAGCCCTCGACCGGAACCACGTTGACCATCTTGCGGCCACGCTTCTCGCCGAACTCGACCGAGCCAGGGGCCAGGGCGAACAGCGTGTCGTCACCGCCACGGCCGACGTTGTCACCCGGGTGGAACTTGGTGCCGCGCTGCCGGATCAAGATCTCGCCGGACCTCACAACCTGACCACCGAACCGCTTCACACCGAGGTATTTCGGATTTGAATCGCGGCCGTTCTTGGAGTTGGAAGCGCCCTTCTTGGTTGACATCTGAGCTCAGTCTCCTCTGGGAAAAGGCAACAGCCTTACGTGCTGACAGCCTTACTTGCTGATTCCGGTGACCTCGATGCGGGTCAGCTTCTGACGGTGACCCTGCCGCTTGTGGTATCCGGTCTTGTTCTTGAACTTGTGGATCCGGATCTTCGGACCCTTGGTCTGCTCGACGACCTTGCCGGTGACCGAGACCTTCGCCAGCGCGTCGGCGTCCGACGTGACCTTGCCGCCGTCGACATGGAGCACGGCGGGGAAGGTGTGCTCGGTGCCCGGCTCGCCCTCGAGCTTCTCGACCTTGACGACGTCACCAACGGCGACCTTGTACTGCTTGCCGCCAGTCTGGACGACTGCATACGCCGACACGGAAGTCTCCTGCATTGCTCGACTGTGGGTGGGGGCTCACGCGATGGGGACCGCTCGCGGCGATCCGGCCTTCGCATGTAGCGGCCCGCTCCAACAGCAGGCCGCTGTCCAGCCTACGTGGCGCCCGGTGACGTGGGGACACCGGGGTCACGATCAGCTGTTTTCGTCATCGGCGGGCGGCCCCGTGGGACGGCCCGCCGCCCGGCGCGGACGCCGGGGGCTGCTCCGCACCGCGGACACGGTCGCGACCGAAGCCGCGTCCTGTTCCGCCGTGCCCGGGACGCTCGCACCGGAGGTCCCGTTGCTCTGGGTGCCCGGCTCTTCCGGCGACGATGCCGCCGGAGAGTGCGCCGCAGCGGTCATCACCGTCTGGACCTCGACACCGCTTCCCTCCGAGTCCGCGGCCGGCCCGGTGGGCCTGCCGGCCGCACGACGTGCCGAGCGACGGCCACGCCGCTCGGTGCCGCCGTCTCCGGAGCCACCGGTCCCGGAGCCACCGGTCCCGGAGCCGCTCTTTCCGGAGTCACTGTTTCCGGAGTCACTGGTTCCGGAACCGGCGACCTCGGACGCCGCCGTCTCGGACACCGCCGTCTCGGACACCGGAGAGTCGGTTGCCGAGGCCGGGACGGTGCCGGTCCGCGTGCCGGCTGCCTGCTCGGCAGTGGATCCGGCTTCGGCCTGCACGGTCGGTTCGGCCTGTGCGGCAGGCCCCGCGGCCTCGGCCGGGGCCTTCGCGGACGTCTCCACCGCCGCCGGGGCCTCGGCCGCCTCCGGTGCCTGGTCCTTGGGCTGCCCTCGGTCGCGGCGGCTCTTGCGGTCCCGGCTGCGCTTGCCCGGCTTGCCGGACGTCTCCCGTACAACGGACTCTGCGGAGTCGGACGTGTCCGCCGTGGTCTGCTCCGCCTCGGCGCCTGCGGTCTCGGCCGCGTCGTCGTGCTTGGCCACCTTGGACGCGTTGGCCACCGCCTGGACGGCCGTCACGACCGACTCGCGCTGCTCGGGAGTCCGCCCCTGATCGGCCTGCTTGGACTTCTCGCCCTGGTCCGACTGGTCGCCGCCGCCCTTACCGCGGCCACGCTTGCGACCACCGCCGCCGCCACCGCCGTTGCCATTGCCGTTGCCGTGCTGGTGACCACCGCCGTTGCTGTTCGGCTCGGACGTGACGAGCACGCCGCGGCCCTTGCAGTGCTCACACGTCGACGAGTACGCCTCGAGCAGACCGGTGCCGACGCGCTTGCGCGTCATCTGCACCAGGCCCAGCGACGTCACCTCCGCGACCTGGTGCCGCGTGCGGTCCCGGCCGAGGCATTCGGTGAGCCTGCGCAGCACCAGGTCCCGGTTCGACTCGAGCACCATGTCGATGAAGTCGATGACGATGATCCCGCCGATGTCGCGGAGCCGGAGCTGGCGGACGATCTCCTCCGCCGACTCCAGGTTGTTCCGCGTGACGGTCTCTTCGAGGTTTCCACCCGACCCGGTGAACTTGCCGGTGTTGACGTCGATGACGGTCATCGCTTCGGTGCGGTCGATCACCAGGTAACCACCGGAGGGCAACCAGACCTTGCGATCGAGCGCCTTGGTGATCTGCTCGTCGATGCGGTAGTCGGCGAACACGTTGCCGTTGCCGACGTAGCGCTTGACCCGGTCCATGAGGTCCGGCGCGACGTGCTCGACGTACGAGCTGATCGTCTCCCACGCCGTCTGCCCCTGCACGTCGAGCTTGACGAAGTCCTCGGTGAACTGGTCGCGCACCACCTTGACCAGCAGGTCCGGCTCTTCGTACAGCAGCGTGGGAGCCCCGGACTTCTTGCCCGACGACGTGGAGGCCGACTCGGACCTCTCCTTGATGACCTCCCACTGCGCCTGCAACCTGCGGACGTCGCGGTCCAGTTCCTCCTCGCTGGTGCCCTCCGAGGCGGTGCGGATGATGACACCCGCGTCCTCCGGAACGATGCGTTTGAGGATGTCCTTGAGCCTGCGCCGCTCGGTCTCGGGCAGCTTGCGCGAGATGCCCGTCGCACCGCCCGAGGGCACGTACACGAGGAAGCGTCCCGGCAGTGAGATCTGCGTGGTCAGCCGGGCGCCCTTGTGCCCCACCGGGTCCTTCGTGACCTGCACGAGAACCTGGTCACCGCTGGAGAGTGCCTGTTCGATCTTGCGTGCTTTGCCTTCGAGACCGGCCGCGTCCCAGTCGACCTCGCCCGCGTACAGCACGGCGTTGCGGCCACGGCCGATGTCGATGAACGCCGCCTCCATGGACGGCAGCACGTTCTGCACGCGGCCCAGGTAGACGTTGCCGACGATCGAGCCACTGCCCTGCGAGGTGACGAAGTGCTCGACGAGCACGCCGTCCTCGAGCACGCCGATCTGCGTCGACTCACCGTGCTCGCGGACGACCATCGTGCGCTCGACCGATTCGCGCCGGGCGAGGAACTCCGACTCGGACAGGATCGGGGCACGGCGCCGGCCCGCCTCCCGGCCGTCCCGGCGGCGCTGGCGCTTCGCCTCGAGCCGCGTCGACCCGCGCACACTGCGCACGCCGTCGCCACCCTTGTCGCCTTTGTCGTTCTTGTCGCCCTTGTCCTGCTTCTCGTTCTTGTCCTGCTTGCCGTCGCGGACGTGCACCACCGTGTTGGGCGGATCGTCCTGCGACTGGCCGTCGCCGTCGTCACCGCCGCCGCTCTTGCGCCGACGGCGCCGCCTGCGGCGCTTGCTACCCGATTCGGACTGGCCGGACTCGCCGTCGGCGTCGTCACCGTCGGCACCGCTGTCGTCCTGCTCCTCGGCACCCTCCGACGAGTCACCCGACGAGGAGTCGGTGCCGGGCGTCTCGTCCTGGCCCGTGGTCTCACCGGCGGCATCGCCCTGCTGGTCGTCGCCGTTCTCGTCGCCGCCCTTGCCGCGGCCACGGCCACGACGGCCACGGCGCCGCCGACGCCGGCCCGCGTCGCTGTCGCTGTCGCTGTCGCCATCGCTGTCACCGTCACCATCGACATCGCCGGACTGGTCGTCCGTCGCGTCGCCTGCGGCCGAAGACTCGCTCGTCGTCTCCCGCCCGTCGGTCGCGTCGGCGGGAGATGCGTTTTCGTCCTGCGCGGAGACGGGCTCGGCGGTGTCGCCGTCCTCGGCGGCACCTGCCGCGCCCGCGGCCGCCACGGTCGGCTCCGGCGGCAGGAAGACCGGCGACGGCGCCGCGAACATCGGTGTGTGCGCGGTCCCCGGCGCGGCGGCAGCCGGCTCTCCCGCGGCCGCAGCCTCGGGAGTAGCCGCGGCCTCGGGTGCCACCGCACCGGATGCCGCGGCACCGGAGTCCGCAGTGCTCGACGTCGTGCTGCCGGCCGCCGGGGTGCCCTCGGCTGTGGCGCCGTCCGCCTCGGCCTCCGTGTCACCGTCGCCGGCCACCACACCCGCGGTCTCGGCGACCTTCACCGCGACGTCGCGGTGCACGCTGGACTGCGGGCTCCGGGCGGTTTCGCCGAGGTCGGCGAGCATCCCGAGTACTTCCCGGCTACTGGAGCCGAGCAGTTTCGCCAGCGCATGGACCCGCACCCGGTTGGGCAGCTCTGCCAGTGCACGTGCGGTGGGTGTGGCGGCGGTCCCGCCGGTGTTCTCGGCGGGCGTGTCCGCGTTCGACATATGTCTCCTCCGCCCCCGGGCGCGCCTGCGTCCGTCCGGCCGAGGTGTCGCACCTCGCTGCCGGTACCGGAACACAGGACGCGGCCGCACAGGGGCCGTTCCTGTTTACCGCCGTGGTGGGTTCCCCCCGGCGGGAATCCTGTTGTCACTCGTGCCACGTGAGCGCCGGAGCTTCCGACATGCCCGGTGTGGCGGGTCCCGCGGTGACGCGGCCGCCCTGTTCGCGACCTCTCGGTGCCTCCCGAGCCGTCGACCTCGACACAGCGTTCCGGCGTCCGGTCCCGGCGTCCACATCGTCCCAGCCGCCAGGCACATGGCGCGTGCCCGCGGCGACGACTCGGATCCGGAATCGGCACGTCACCGGGCCACCGTCCCTCCGTGCGCCGTACTGATCCGGCGACGACGGCTCGGCGGCCACACCCAGTATCCCACACGACGCGGCCGGCTCCGCGCAGCGCGGCCTCGACGATGCCTCCACAGCCGGTCACCCGGGTGGTGCGAGATGATTGGCACGCACACGGCGCCGTGGCTACGGTGCGTCATGGGGCAGCCGCGGATCACAGTCGTCGATGCGGCCGCCCCGACGACATCGACGGAGGTCCAGTGCTCGGCCGGAGGAGCCTACTGCTCGCGTGTGCCGCACTAGCCGTCGCCGCGCAACTGACGGCCACGACACCGGTGCACGCCGCGCACAGTGAGACCTGTCACACCGAATCCCGGGCGTGGCGATACGTCGTGGTGTTCGATCCCGGCACATCCGGCTCCGCCGCACGCGACGTGATCGACGCCGCGTGCGGCACCCTGACCAGCTATTTTCCCGAGGTCGCGATCGCCGTCGCGACCTCGGCCGATCCCGGCTTCGGCACCGCGCCGGGATCGGCCCGCGCCTTCAGTGCACAGCGCGCCCGCCACCTGCGCGATCAGGGCAGCGCCACCGCCGCGGCAGGCGGGGCGGCCCGGAAGGGCGAGTCCACCGCGCGCGCCGGCGACGCGGCCGACGGAACGCGTGACCGGACCGGCGAACAATGGAACCTCCGCATGGCCGGGGCACCCGGCGCCGACGGCGACCCCGCCGGCCTCACCCGCTCAGCGCACGCCGATCTCGCAGGCGTCACCGTCGGTGTCCTCGATTCCGGTATCGACGCAACCCACCCCGACCTGGCGAAGGCAGTCGACCCGGATTCCTCGGCAGGCTGCGTAGACGGCGTCCCCGACCGGAGCCGGTCCGCGTGGTCGGCGGGCGATTCCCCGCACGGCACCCACGTCGCAGGCATCATCGGCGCCGCCGCGGACGGTCACGGCGTCACCGGGACCGCACCCGGCGTCCGGCTCGCCTCGCTGCGCGTCGTCGACGACGACGGGTACGTCACCCCGGAGGCGGCGGTGTGCGGCTACGTGTGGGCGGCCCGCCACGGTATGGCGATCGTCAACAGCAGTGTCACCGTCGCCCCGTCGGGTGTGTCGTGCGCGGCGAGCGAGGGCAGGCGGGTCGTGCACGAGGCGGTCGCGCGGGCCGTCGAATTCGCCGGCCGCTCGGGCACCCTCAACGTCGCGGCCGCCACGAACGACGACTTCGAACTCGGACTCCTCCCCCGCAGCGAGCTGTACCGCGACGACCGGTCCGGCGCGGACCCCCGTAGCGACGGCACCGCCGCTGCGGACTCCGACGACCTCGCGCGCAGCTGCGTGGCCGTTCCCGCCGGTCTCCGGGAGACGGTCACGGTCGCCGCCGTCGACCGCCACGGCACGAAGACGGACTACAGCTCCTACGGGCGGGACGTGATCGATCTCGCCGCGCCCGGCGGCTCGGCGGGTGACTGCGTGGTGTCGACGGTGCCCGGCGGATACGGCCGGCTGTGCGGCACCTCGATGGCAGCTCCGCACGTCACCGGTGCGGCCGCGATCCTCGCGGCCGACGGCGCCGACGAACGCTCCCCCACGGCACTGCGGCGGATGCTGCGCCGGCAGGCACGCCCGACCGACTGCCCCGGCACGGCGCGCGAGAACGGCACTTGCACCGGGCCGCGCGAGGACAACGCATTTCACGGCCGGGGCATGGTCGACACCCGTGCGGCCTATCGGACCCACGCGGTGCACCGGCTGCTGACCCGGCTCGGCGCGGAACACTGACGATCACGCGTTCGGCACCCGGCCGGTGGCGCGCACACGGGCCGCAGCGTCACCGCAGCAGCAGGCCCGCGAGCCGTTTCGCGGTGAAGTAGGCACCGGCCGCGGCCAGCACGAGCAGATACGCGACGTGGCCGAGCATGCTCACGTCCAGCACGCCGACCGCGAGGCCGCGGGTGAGTTCGACACCGTGGTACAGCGGCAGGCACTGCACCGCGTACTGCAGCGGTTCCGGGTAGACCGACAGCGGGTAGAACGTCGTCGACAGCAGGAACATCGGCATCACGGCGAGCTGGACGAAGTCGAACTGCGACGGGGATTTCAGGAACGTCGCACACACCATGCCGATGGCGGCGAACGCGAACGACACCAGCAGCGCCACCGGCACGAGAAGCAGCGCCCACGGTGAGGTGGCGAGCCCGAAACCCGCCATCACGCCGAGGAACGCCACCGCGTACAGCCCGCCGCGCAGCACGGCCCAGCCGATCTCGCCGAGCGCGATGTCGAGCGGCCCGAGGGGTGTCGCGAGCATCGCGTCGTAGGTCTTGTTGTAGCGGAACTTGAAGAAGACGTTGAACGTCGAGTCGAACACCGCGCCGTTCATCGCGGAGGCGGCCAGCAGTGCCGGTGCGACGAACGCGACGTAGTTCATCGTCTGCCCGCCGGGGCCGGTGACCTCTTCGACGAGCTTGCCGAAGCCGACCTGGAACGCCAGCAGGTACAGCAGCGGCTCCACCACACCGGAGACGAACACGAGCCAGGCACGCGAGTACACCATCGCCGAACGTTCGAGCAGTGCTCGCGCGCGTCCCGTGTACAGCGGCGCGGGCAGCATCCGCAGCAGCAGGCCGCGCCGCGCGGGCGCCGAGGACGCCGCAGCGCCGGTCGCCGCCGAGGTGGTCGAGGACATGCGCATCACACCACCAGTCGCCGGTAGAAGTACCGCCGCGCCAGCACGGCGCTGACGCCGAGCAGGGCGCCGAGGAACGCCAGGTGTCCCAGGGCGGGCCAGATGCCGAGCCCGCCGAGTGTCACGCCGCGCGCGAGCTCGGTGCCGTGCCACACCGGTGAGATCCAGGCGAGCCACCGCACCGCGGCGGGGATCTGCTCGATCGGGAAGAACGTGCCGGAGAACAGGATCATCGGCATGACGAGGAACCGGAAGATGGCGGCGAACCGCTCCCCTTCGTTGTACGTCGTCGCCGCGACCGCCATGATCGCCGTGCCGCACGCGACGGCCGCGAGCACGCCGACCGGGATGACCAGCAGCGCCCCGGCGTTGCGCCAGGCGCCGAACAGCAGCGCGACGATCGTGTACACCACACTCGCGATCGCCACCCGCAGCGCGATCCAGATGACCTGCCCGCCGAGCAACTGCCCCGCCGTCACGGGTGTCGCCGTCACCGCGTGGTAGTCCTGCTGCCATTTGAAGCCGGACAACACGGGATAGCTCGACTCGGCGATGGCGTTCTGCACCGCACCGGCGACCAGCAGCGCGGGCGCCACGTACTGCACGTACGCGAGCCCGCCCGTGGCAGGACCCGCCTCCACCTGCGAACCGAAACCGAGGCCCATCGCCGCGAGGAACAGCACCGGCTGCAGTCCCGACGAGTACAGGCTCGATCGCCAGTACCGCCGGTACCAGGTCCAGTGCGCCTCGACCCGCAGCCAGGCCGCGCGCCACGATCCGACGACCCGGCCGGTGGCGCGGGACCCGGCGTCCACGCTCGTCGTCGCTGCCCCCGTCACGTCACCGCCCGTCACGTCACCGCCCGCCATGTCAGTCCACCAGCGTGCGGCCGGTCAGCCGCAGGAAGACGTCTTCGAGCGTGCTGCGCCGGACGAGACTCGACACGGGCCGCACGTCGCGGCCGTGGACCTGTTCCAGCGCACGTTCGCCGTCCCCGGTGTAGACGAGCACGCGATCCGGCAGCTCCTCGACCCGCTCGCCGAGCTCCGCCACCCGCTCGGCGACACCGCCCTGCTCACCCGGTGGAAACCGCAGTTCGAGCACCTCACGGGTCGAATACCGGGCGATGAGTTCCGAGGGCGACCCCTCGGCGACGATGCGGGCGTCGTCCATGACGACGAGCCGGTCGCACAGCTGCTCGACCTCGTCCATGTAGTGGCTGGTGATGAGGAGCGTGACGCCGCCGGCCTTGAGCCGGAACAACCGGTCCCACAGCATGTGCCGCGCCTGCGGGTCGAGCCCGGTGGTCGGTTCGTCGAGCAGCAGCAGGTCGGGGTCGTTCACGAGGGAACGGGCGATCGTCAGCCGCCGTTTCATGCCACCGGAGAGCGTGTCCACCGGGTCGTCGGCGCGGTCGGAGAGCTGGGCGAACTCCATCAGCTCGGTCGCCTTGCGGCGGACCGCGGCCCGCGACATGCCGAAGTAGCGGCCGTAGATCTGCAGGTTCTGTCGGACCGTCAGTTCGGTGTCGAGCGTGTCCTGCTGCGGCACCGACCCGAGGCGGGCACGGATCCGCGGCCCGTCGACGTCCGGGTCCATGCCCAGCACGCGCAGGTCGCCGTCGGACCGGGGCGAGGTCGACGCGATCATCCGCATCGTCGACGACTTGCCGGCGCCGTTCGGGCCCAGGAAGCCGAACGCCTCGCCCGTCCGCACCTGCACGTCGATCCCGCGCACGGCTTCGACATTACCGAAGCGCTTCACCAGCGCCTTGGCCTCCACCATCGGGGCTGCCGCCATCGGAGCTGCCGCCGTCTCACCGCTCATGTGGTTTCACCGCTCACCCGCCGAACATTGCCACACCCCACCGACAGGAAACGACGAATGTCGACGCAGCAGGCGGGGACGATGCAACCCGCTGTTACAGAAACACCAGGCCCAGGAGTACGAACCGCGTAGGGATCGCGACCACAGCAAGCACCAGCCCAGTCACGGCCATGCCGATCGGACGGCGAGCCGAACGGGCTGTATTCACCGCGGGGATCGACAACGACAACGCGACGACTGCGAGCAGCACCGACAGGATCGTGTTGAGCAGACCAGCCCCGAGCAGGGCGAGGATGCCGAGGACGAGCGCCGTGATCGACAATCCGTCGGGCCCGCGCGGCGCGGGCGGCCCGCCACCCGGCGGGACGGCTCCGTACGGCGGTTGCTGCTGCGGCCACCCCGGCCCAGGTGGCTGCTGATACGGCCCGGGTGCCTGCCAGGGCGCGCCGTGCGGGCCGGGCATCCCTTGCGGCTGTTGCGGGCCCTGCGGGCCGTGGCCGTACGGCTGGGTCATCGGTTCCCCTCACGAACTCCCCTCACGAACGACGGTGGCCGCCTCCTCACGGGAGGAAGCGGCCACCGTGTCCGGAATGCTCGACGTGCCTCAGAGGCTGCCGAACCAGAGCTTCAGCTCGCGCTCGGCCGACTCGGGCGAGTCGGAGCCGTGCACCAGGTTGAACTGCACCTCGAGGGCGTAGTCGCCGCGGAGCGTGCCCGGCGTCGCCTTCTCGACGGGGTCGGTGCCGCCGGCCAGCTGACGGAACGCGGAGATCGCCCGCGGCCCCTCGACGGTCATCGCCACGAGCGGACCCGAGGTGATGAAGTCGACGAGCTCGCCGAAGAACGGCTTGTCCTTGTGCTCGGCGTAGTGTTCCTCGGCCACGGAACGCTCGACGGTGCGCAGGTCCATCGCGGCGAGCGACAGTCCCTTGCGCTCGATGCGCGAGATGACCTCACCGACCAGGCCCCGCTTGACGCCATCGGGCTTGACCAGAACCAACGTGCGCTCAGTCACGGGGTATTTCTCCTTCAACACAAAACGGTATTGGAAAAAGCGTAGCGGTCCGTCCCCTCGCCTTCTCGTGAGGGCGGGCGCGGCCGCTCATGCCGGTTCCAGGACGTCAGTCCGGCTGCAGAACGTCATTCCGGCTGCAGGGTCGTCGACCAGAGGGAGGCGCCGGTGCCATCGCGCAGGTCGACGGTCAGGGCGCCGCTCTCGCCGTCCACGTTGAGCTCGCCGAAGTGCTGGAAGCCCTCCATCGGCGAGGCGTTCTGCCCGTCGGCCGGCGGCGCGTGCGTGAACACGGCCTCCGGCCCGAACGTGCCGTCCAGGTCGCCGGGGCCGAACGCGCCCGCGTGCAACGGGCCCGAGACGAACTCCCAGAACGGGGCGAAGTCGGTGACGCTCGCGCGCTCGGGGGAATAGTGGTGGGCGGCCGTGTAGTGCACGTCGGCGGTCAGCCACACGACGTTGCGGACCTGCCTGCGCGCGATCTGCGACAGCACCCACGCCAGTTCGGTCTCGCGGCCGCCCGGGGCGCCGCCGACGCCGTTGGACACGCCTTCCATGTCGCCGGAGTCGCCGTCGGCGACGACGAGGCCGACGGGCAGGTCGGCCTGCACGATCTTCCACGTCGCCCTGCTGCGGGCCAGGGCGCGGACGAGCCACGCGGCCTGCCGCTCGCCCAGCACGGAACCGTCGCGGTGGGCGTCGCCGTCGTTGCGGTCCTTGTAGCTGCGCATGTCGAGCACGAACACCTCGACGTGGTCGCCGTAGGCGAAGTTGCGGTACACGCGCCCGTCCTCGGCGGACTTCGGGTCGATCGGGTGCCACTCGTGGAACGCCCGGAATGCCCGCTGCGCCAGCACGTCGACGCGCTTCTCGGTGTACTCGGGCAGGTCCAGGATCTCGCCGGGGTACCAGTTGTTGACGACCTCGTGGTCGTCCCACTGCACGTAGCTCGGGGTGACGGCGTTGAACTCGCGGACGCTGTCGGCGAGCAGGTTGTAGGCGAACTGGCCGCGGTACTCCTCGAGCGTCTCGGCGACCTTCGACTTGGCCTCGGTGACGAGGTTGCGGTACACGCGCCCGTCGGGCAACGCCACCGACTCCTCGAGGGGACCGTCGGCGTAGACGGTGTCACCGCAGTGCAGGAACAGGTCGGGCCTGCGCTCGGCCATGGCCGTGTAGGCGGGCATGCCGCCGATGTCGGCGTTGATGCCCCAGCCCTGGCCCGCGACGTCGCCGGACCACGTGAGGCGGACGTCGGAGCGGCCTCGCGGAGCGGTGCGGAGCCTGCCGGTGACCGGCTCGGACGTCACGCGCCCGTCCAGGTCCTCGGCGGTGACGCGGTAGTGCACCTCGGCACCCGTCGGCAGGCCGCGCACGCGCAGTTTGCCGGTACCGCCGGTCTCGGGGCTCAGCACGGGGCCGCGCAGGACGCGGCTGCGGCGCAGCGACGGGTCGGCCGACACCTCGACCCGCATCCGCGACGGGCGGTCGGCGCGCGTCCACACCATCGCCGAGTGCGTGTCGACGTCGCCGGACTGCACGCCGTGGGTGAGGACCGGACGACCGGAGCGGACGACGCCGGCGGCCGTACCGCCGGTCAGCGCGGTGGTGGCGAATGCGCCGGCGCCGACGGCGGCACTCGCTTTCAGCAACGTGCGGCGATCGAGGCCGGCACCGGCTCCGGGAACATCGTGACGGGGAGGGAGATCAGTCATGCCGCACTTCTATCGCGCGAGCAGAGCCAGCGCGTCAACACGGAATGGCCGGACGATGAACGACGGGCCCGAGCGCCGGTTCGGTGCGACGACGTCGCGCGGACCTGGCCGCCTGCCCGCACCCCTACGCGAACCGGGAACCGAAGTTCCTAGCCCTGCTGCTGACTGGGAAGGGTGCCTTCGGCCATGCGCCGGGAGACGTCGCGGCGCAGCCACAGCAGCCACAACCACACGCCGAGGAACACGAGCCCGATCACCGCGATCGACGGCAGGGCGACGACGAACACCAGCAACACGGCGTGCAGGCTCAGCACCACGCCGATCGCCCACGGCTTCGTCAGAAAGCCGCACAGCACGACCAGCGCGGCGACGACGGCCATGACGGTCCAGCCCTGGAAGCTGGTGATGCCGTCACCGAGTGTGCCGACCACGGGCAGCGCCAGGGCGACGACGATCGCCTCGATGACGAGTGTGCCGGCCTGGACGCCACGGAAGCCCTTCATCGGATCGGTCTCCGGGGCGGGTGCGGCATCGGCCGAACCCACGCCGCCCGCCGCCCCGGTACCGGTGGTGCCGTCGTCGGTCATGCGGGCTCCTTGCCGAACAGGGTGCGGGCCTCGCCCGCGGTGACCACCGAACCGGTGACCAGCACACCGCCACCCGCGAGGGGTTCCTCGGGGTCGTCGGGCTGTTCGACCAGGGCGATCGCCGTCTCGATCGCGGTGTCGAGTGCGGGTTCGACGGTCACACGTTCCTCGCCGAAGACCGCCATCGCCAGCTCGGCCAGCTGCTCGGCCGGCATCGCGCGCGGCGAGGAATTGACGGTCACGACGACCTCGTCGACGACGGGATCGATCGCCTCGAGGATGCCGCGGACGTCCTTGTCGTCGAGCACGCCGACGACCGCGACGAGGCGGCGGAACGCGAATTCCTCGCCGATCGTGGCGGCGAGCGCGGCGGCACCGTGCGGGTTGTGGGCCGCGTCGGCGAGCACTGCGGGCGCGGCACGGACCCGTTCCAGCTTGCCCGGGGTGACGATCTCGGCGAACGCCGCGCGCACCGAGTCACCGACGAGCTGGCGTTCCTTGCCCGCGCCGAAGAAGGCCTCGACCGCGGCGAGGGCGAGTGCGGCGTTGTCGGCCTGGTGTTTGCCGTGCAGCGGCAGGAACACTTCCTCGTACACCCCGCCGAGGCCCTGGATCGTGAGCATCTGCCCGCCGACGGCCATGGTGCGGTCCAGCACGGTGAACTCACTGCCCGCACGCGCAACGGCCGCGTCGACCTCGACGGTGCGTTCCAGCAGTACGCGCTCGGCGTCGGGTTCCTGTTCGGCGACCACCGCCACGGATTCGGGCTTGATGACGCCCGCCTTCTCCCCGGCGATGGTCGCGCGGTCGTCACCGAGATAGTCGGCGTGGTCGATGCCCACCGGTGTGATGACCGCGACCTGGCCGTCCGCGACGTTCGTGGCATCCCACGCACCGCCCATCCCGGTCTCCAGCACGGCGACCTCGACGGGCGCGTCGGCGAACGCGGCGAACGCCATGCCGGTGAGCACCTCGAACTTGCTCATCGGCGGCGCGTCCGGACCGCCCGCCTGGTCGACCATCTGCACGAACGGTGCGACGTCGCGGTAGGTGTCGACGTAGCGTTCGGCCGAGATCGGCTGCCCGTCGATGCTGATCCGCTCGGTGACCAGCTGCAGGTGCGGGCTGGTGTAGCGGCCGACGCGCAGGCCCATCTGGGTCATGAGCGCCTCGATCATGCGTGCAACGGAGCTCTTGCCGTTGGTGCCGGCGACGTGCAGCACCGGGTACGTCCGGTGCGGATCGCCGAGCAGGTTCACCAGCGCCGCGATCCGCGTCAGCGACGGCTCGAGTTTCGTCTCCGGCCAGCGCTCGTTCAGCTCGGCCTCGACGATCTGCAGCTCACGCCGTGACTGCTGCTCGATGGCAGCCTCGTCCTCGTCGCTGAGCGGCTCGGGGTCGTCCGGCAACGGACCGGCGATGAAGTTGTCGCCCTCGCTGAGTTCGGGCGGAAACTCCTCTTCGTCGTCCGACACGCACACTCTCCCCTGCTGATCCTGCGATCCCTGCTGGTCCTGCGATGACACACCCGAGTCTACGTGCGGCCGCGTGTCGACGACGGCCACACCCTCGGCCGAACCACACTCCCGCGTGCCCTGCACTCAGCCCCGCGTGTTCTGCACTCGGCCCCGCGTGTTCTGCACTCGGCCCCGCGTGTTCTGCACTCGGGCAGGTGGTCGGGCGACGGGTGGGCGCAGGACACGCGCGAGGTCAGGTGATCGAATCCCACCAGCCGGGGTCGAGTTCGCCGCGGGCGACGAACGCGGCGGGCCCGGTCAGGGTGGAACCCTCGCGGTCGACCGTCACGGTCACCCGCCCACCGACGATATCCACCGTGGACGAGCCCTGATCGGTACCCGAGAGGTGCAGCGCCGCCGCGACGGCGGCCACGGTGCCCGTTCCGCACGCGCGGGTCTCCCCCACACCCCGCTCGTACACCCGCATGCGCAGCGCACCGGGCTCGATCGTGTTGATGAATTCGAGGTTGACGCCGTCGGGGAAGAAGTCGTGGTCGAACCGGGGGGATTCCCGCAGGTCGAGACCGCCCACGTCGTCGTCCATCGTGGACACCAGGTGCGGATTGCCGACGTCGACGGCCACCCCGGACAGCTCCCGGCCGTCGACGACCGCGACCGACGAACCGGTGACGCGCGCCGGTCCCATCGCCACGGTCACCGACAGATCCGGGTGCACCTGCACCGGCCGGTCGCCCGCACGGGTGCCGACGGCGAACTCCCGCCGCTCCTCCAGGCCGGTCTCGACGAGATGGCGCGCGAACACGCGCACCCCGTTGCCGCACATCTCCGCGGCCGAACCGTCGGCGTTGCGGTAGTCCATGAACCACTCGGCGTCCGAGTCCGTCACGCCCGGCACGTCATCGCCGAGCGCGGACGTACGCACGACCCGCAGCACGCCGTCCGCGCCGAGACCGCGCTGCCGGTCGCACAGCGCGGCGACGCGCTCCGGCGTCAGTTCCAGCGCACCGGCCGCGTCGGGCAGGAGCACGAAGTCGTTCTGCGTGCCGTGCCCTTTGAGGAACTCGATTCCACCCATGCCGTCCAGATTACGGCGTCACCAGGCGCCGGACGTGCTCGCCCAGCTCCGGGTCACCGCCGTCGAACCAGTGAATGCGGGTGTCGCGCCGGAACCACTTGCGCTGCTTGCGCACGAACCGCCGCGTCGCCTGCGCCGTCTCGTCGGCGGCCTGCGTGAAATCGCCGGTCCCGGCATCGAGCGCAGCCAGCACCTGCTGGTATCCCAGCGCCCTCGACGCCGTCCTGCCCTCCCGCAGTCCCCGCCGTTCCAGGGCGCGCACCTCGTCGACGAACCCGTCGGCGAACATCTGCTCCACGCGCAGGTTCACCCGTTCGTCCAGCTCGGCGACGTCACGGTCCACGCCGACCAGCACCGCGTCGTATCGCGGCTCACCCGGCGTCGGCAGATTCGCCGAAAAGGGCTGTCCGGTGATCTCGACGACCTCCAGCGCGCGCACGATCCGGCGCACGTTCCCCGGAAGGATGGCCGCGGCGGCGTCCGGGTCGAGCGTCGCCAACCGCTCGTGCAGCGCCGCGGCGCCGAGCCGATCGGCCTCGGCCTCCAGTGCGGCCCGCACCTCCGGGTCCGTGCCGGGAAACCGCAGATCGTCGAGCACCGCCTGCACGTACAGACCCGATCCGCCGACCAGCACCGGCACCCGGCCTTCGGCCAGCAACCGCTCCACCTCGCCGCGCGCATCCCGCTGGTAGGCCGCCACCGACGCCGTCTCCGTCACGTCGAGTACGTCGAGCAGCCGGTGCGGCACGCCCCGGCGTTCCGCCACGGTCGCCTTCGCCGTGCCGATGTCCATCCCGCGGTACAGCTGCATGGCGTCGGCGTTGACGACCTCCCCTCCCAGGGACAGGGCCAGGTCCACACCGAGCGCCGTCTTCCCCGTGGCCGTCGGCCCGACCACCGCGACCGGCCTGACGCTCATCCGGCCTCCCAGCACGCGACGTGGTACCCGACGCCGCGCGGAGCGTCGGAATACAGCAGTTCACCGCGCCAGGCGCTCGCGCGGGCCCGACCGAAGCAGGCCAGGACCTGCCACGGGGCACGGCCCGCCGCCCGGAGCTCGCTCGCCAGGACGGGGTCGATATCGAGCAGGGCCTGCACGTCGGCGTCGGCGAGCGCCGCGGCAACGGCCGTGTCGAAGCCTGCGGCGCGGCCGTCCTCCTCGCCGGGCGGCGCGGTGTCCCTGCGCGCGGAGCCGTCACCGACCACCAGCAGCCCGAGCGGCCCTCCGGGATCGGCCGCGGCCAGCTCGTCGCCGAGCGCCGCACAGTCGGCGAGGCTCGCGTCCTCGGCGACCAGCTCGGTCCGCACCGACTCCGCGCCCACCCGCGCCCGCAACCACGCCGCGACGAGCGCAGGCAGCGGCAGGTCCTCGGGCGGACCTGCGGAGTCCTCGGCGAGCGGCACGACCACGTCGGCACCGAACGCACGGAACGTGCCCACCCGGTCGGCGTCGACGGCCGCGGGCACGCCCCCGGCCTCGCCCGCGCCCACCGCGAGCCACCGCGACGGCAGTCGGGACGCCGCGTCGACGGCGGCAGCACGCACCGTGTCTCCGAGCCGCGTACCGGGTACCAGCTCGGGTACCAGCAGCGGCGCGGCGGGAACCACGACGGCACACGAGATCACGCGTCCAGAGGCTACCGGCAGCACTCTCTGCGGTACGTCTTGAGGCAATCTTGCGCCAACGGAGTACCGAGAACCGCGCTGACCTGTTTGAATGCGGGCAGCACGCCCCCGGACGCACGATTCACAGTGAGACACCGACAGCACCACCCGGCCCCGCCCGCGGCGGGGCGCCCGCACCAGGGCCTAGGTGAGAAGGAGCCGGCCATGGCCGAGCAGAACACCCCGGAGCACACGACGCATGTCCCGGCGCCCAGCGAGGTGCCGCACACACAGGCCGCATCCACGGTTCCCACGGCGGAATCGCATCCCGAACGCTGGGGCCGCATCGACGACGAGGGTGCGGTGTTCGTCCGCACCGCCGGCGGTGAACGACAGGTCGGCGTGTGGCAGGCGGGGACCGCCGAGGAGGGCCTGGTCCACTTCGCGCGGCGGTTCGACGACGTGCGCACCGAGGTGGAGCTGCTCGAGACCCGCATCTCCTCCGGGGCGGGCGATCCGAGACAGGCGCTCAGCAGCGCCACGCAGATCAAGGACGGCCTGGCCGAGGCCGCGATCGTCGGCGACGTCGAGGCGCTGGCCGCGAAGCTCGACGCCGTGATCGCGCACGCCGAGCAGGCGGTCTCGCAGGTCAGGGAGAAGCGGGAGCAGGCCCGCGCCGAGGCCGTCGCCCGCAAGCAGGAACTCGCCGCCGAGGCCGAGCAGATCGCGGCCGAGTCGACGCAGTGGAAGTGGGCGGGCGACCGGCTCAAGGCGATCCTCGACGAGTGGAAGACGATCAAGGGTATCGACCGCAAGACCGACGACGAGCTGTGGAAGCGGTTCTCCAAGGCGCGGGAGGCGTTCAACCGCAGGCGCGGTTCGCACTTCGCCGAACTGGACAAGCAGCGCGCAACGGCGAAGCGGCAGAAGGAAGAACTCATCGCCGAGGCCGAGTCGATGACCGAGTCGACCGACTGGGGCCCGACCGCCGCGCGGTACAAGCAGCTCATGGCCGACTGGAAGGCCGCGGGCCGAGCGCCGAAGGACTCGGACGACGCACTGTGGCAGCGGTTCCGCGCCGCCCAGGACGCGTTCTTCTCCCGCAGGGCTGCGGCCTTCTCCGAGCGGGACGCCGAGTTCGCCGAGAACGCCTCCCGCAAGGAGGAGTTGCTGGTCGAGGCCGAGAAGATCGATCCGGCGGCGAACCTCGAGGCCGCGCGCTCGCAGCTGCGCCGTATTCAGGAGCAGTGGGACGAGGTCGGCAAGGTGCCGCGCGAACGCATCAGCGAACTCGACGGCAGGCTCAAGGCGGTGCAGGACCGGGTGCGCGGGGCCGAGGACGCGCGGTGGCGGCGCACCGACCCCGAGGCCCAGGCGCGGGTGGCGCAGTTCCGCGAGAAGGTCGCGCAGTTCGAGGATCAGGCAGCCAAGGCACGCGACGCCGGGGACGAGAAGCGCGCCGCGAAGGCCGAGCAGCAGGCCGCGCAGTGGCGCGAATGGCTGTCCGCCGCCGAGGCGGCCATCACCGACCGCTGACCCCGACGCGCCGTGCCCGGTTCCGCAGGGTGCCGGGCACGGGGCCGTCCGGAGTGCAGGGCGTCCGGACTGCAGGGCGTCAGCAGTACGGCGTCATCGGGGTGGCCGAGTCAGGAGCGCGACCATGCGAGGCGCGTCCACTGCACGGCGAGCACCACGACGCAGATCAGCATCAGGATCATCCCGAAGCCGGGGCCGGCACCGGGGTGCCCGCTCACGGGTGACGACTGCTGCGACCAGATGGCCAGCATCCCGTCCACCGACGACACCCAGCACCCGACCGTGCAGATCCAGCTGAGCCACCAGCGACGGGTCACCAGCGCCGCGGCCGAGGCGAGGATCGCGAACAGTGAGCTGGTCGACGCGAACAGCAGCGGGATCGCGCCGCCGTCGCCTGCGAACATGCGCCAGCCGGGCTCACCACCGGCCCACGGCAGCAGCAGCGCGACGAGCGCCACGAACACGACGACGGAGATCGTGAATCCGGACCGGCCGGGCTCGATGGTCTTCGCCGCCCTGGACACGGCGGCGTCGACGTCGGCGCCGAGCTCGTCGACGGCCGGGTCGCGTTCGTCGTCGGTCACAGTCCGCATCCCGTCGCCGTGCTCGCCGCAACTGCTTCGGCGGGTTGGCCGAAGCCCGGCAGGCCGAGGCTGACGCCGTCGGTCTTGGGGCGCTGCCCCGCCTCGGCGTTGTCGCCCGCCCTGGTCCTGCGGTGGCCGAGCAGGTCACCGTCGGCCACGAGATGGTGCGGCGCGGCGTAGGTCACGGTGGTCTCGACGATGTCACCGGGCCGCACGGCCGTGTCGATCTCCGGGCCGGTGGGCGTGAAGTGCACGAGCCTGCCGTCACGGGCACGACCGCTCATGCGCTGCGTCTCCGCGTCCTTGCGGCCTTCGCCCGTGGCGACGAGCAGTTCGACCCGCTTGCCGACCTGCTTGAGGTTCTCCTCCCAGGAGATCTCGTCCTGCAGCGCGACGAGCCGCTCGTACCGCTCCTGGACGACCTCCTTGGGCAGCTGGCCCTCGAGTTCGGCGGCGGGCGTGCCGGGGCGCTTCGAGTACTGGAACGTGAACGCGCTCGAGAACCGCGCCCGGCGCACCACCTCGAGCGTCTGCTCGAAGTCCTCCTCCGTCTCGCCGGGAAAGCCGACGATGATGTCGGTGGTGATCGCGGCGTCGGGCATGGCGGCGCGCACCTTGTCCAAGATGGACAGGAACCGGTCCGACCGGTACGACCGGCGCATCGCCTTCAGGATCCGGTCCGAACCGGACTGCAACGGCATGTGCAGCTGGTGGCAGACGTTCGGGGTCTCGGCCATCGCGTCGATCACGTCGTCGGTGAACGCGGCCGGGTGCGGCGAGGTGAACCGCACGCGTTCCAGCCCGTCGACCGACCCGCAGGAACGGAGCAGCTTGCCGAAGGCGTACCGGTCGCCGAATTCGACGCCGTAGGAGTTGACGTTCTGACCGAGCAGCGTCACCTCGAGCACGCCCTCGGCAACCAGCGCCCCGACCTCGGCCAGCACCTCGCCCGGCCTGCGGTCGCGCTCCTTGCCACGCAGCGACGGCACGATGCAGAACGTGCACGTGTTGTTGCAGCCCACCGAGATCGACACCCAGCCCGAGTAGGCCGAGTCGCGCCGAGCGGGCAGCGTGGACGGGAACGTCTCGAGCGATTCGAGGATCTCGACCTCGGCCTCGGCGTTGTGGCGGGCACGCTCGAGCAGCGTCGGCAACGAGCCGATGTTGTGGGTGCCGAACACGACGTCGACCCAGGGCGCGCGCTTGACGATGTCGCCGCGGTCCTTCTGGGCCAGGCACCCGCCGACCGCGATCTGCATCCCGGGCTTCTCGTTCTTGCGGGCGCGCAGGTGACCGAGGTTGCCGTACAGTTTGTTGTCGGCGTTCTCCCGCACGGCGCACGTGTTGAGCACGACGACATCGGCGGCGTCGCCTTCGGGCGCCGCGACGTAGCCCGCGTCCTCCAATTGCCCCGCGAGACGCTCGGAGTCGTGGACGTTCATCTGGCAGCCGAAGGTGCGGATGGAGTACGAACGGGTCACATCTCCAGGGTAAACAGCCCCTCGGCGCAGCGCCGCGGGGCCGGGTGACTTAGGCTCCCGCGAGCGGCCCCGATCACGCGCCGTAGGCGAATCCGGGGCGAAAGATTGCGATTTGACTTAAATGGCGCACCGGGATTGACCCTATGGTGTTCAATCTCGGGGTTGCCGGACATGCTCGTCGAACCGGCAGCTCACCGTTATGGAGGCAAGATTTGAGTACCGAGGCGTCCGGCTCCGGCGGCGCGTCCACGGCCACCCCGCCGATGATCAAGGCGGCGTCCGTGGACAAGTACTTCGGTGACCTGCACGTACTGAAGAACATCGACATCGAGGTCCCGCGCGGGCAGGTCGTGGTCGTGCTGGGGCCGTCCGGGTCGGGCAAATCGACCCTCTGCCGCGCCATCAACCGCCTCGAGCCGGTCGACTCGGGCACGATCGAGGTCGACGGCGAACCGCTGCCCGCCGAGGGCAAGGCGCTGGCGGCACTGCGTGCCGACGTCGGCATGGTGTTCCAGCAGTTCAACCTCTTCGCGCACAAATCGATCGTCGAGAACGTCACGCTCGGTCCGGTCAAGGTGCGCAAGGTCTCGCAGAGCGAGGCCCGCACCACAGCGATGGAGCTGCTCGAGCGGGTGGGCATCGCCGACCAGGCGGACAAGTACCCGGCACAGCTCTCGGGTGGCCAGCAACAGCGCGCGGCGATCGCCCGGGCGCTGGCCATGAAGCCGAAGGTGATGCTGTTCGACGAGCCGACCTCCGCACTGGACCCCGAGATGGTCCAGGAGGTGCTCGACACGATGACGTCGCTCGCCGACGAGGGCATGACCATGGTGGTCGTCACCCACGAGATGGGCTTCGCCCGTCGGGCCGCACACCGCGTGCTGTTCATGGCCGACGGCGAGGTCGTCGAGGATTCGACCCCCGGGGACTTCTTCTCCGACCCGAAGACCGATCGGGCGAAGGACTTCCTCGGCAAGATCCTGACCCACTGACCGCACACCCCGGCCCCGAGATACCCCTATCGGGGCCTGTCCGGACACCCGCCGGAGGCGGGCGAACCACCTGGCAAACGGAAGGAACACGACATGCGTTTCAGCCGAGTACTACGTACCGGCGCCCTGGTGGCGGCGGTCGGCCTGACGCTCGCGGCCTGCGGCCAACCGAACAGCGAGGAGGACGCGAACAAGTCGCTCGTCCAGCGCGCCGAGGACAACGGTGCGCTGACCGTCGGCATCAAGATCGACCAGCCCGGGCTCGGGCTGAAGAAGCCGGACGGCTCGTACGAGGGCTTCGACGTCGACGTCGCCACGTACGTCGCCGGCGAGCTCGGCGTCGAGGAGGGTGACATCGAGTTCGTCGAGTCGCCGTCCGCGCAGCGCGAGAACATGATCCAGAACGGCGACGTCGACATGATCGTCGCCAGCTACTCGATCACGCCCGAGCGCGACGAGGCGGTCGACTTCGCGGGCCCGTACTTCCTGGCACACCAGGACCTGCTCGTGCGGAAGGGCGACGACTCGATCCAGGGCGCCGAGGACCTCAACAAGAACAAGAAGCTCTGCTCGGTCAAGGGATCGACCTCGGCGCAGAACGTCAAGAACGACTTCGCCCCGAACGCACAGCTGCAGGAGTACGGCGGCTACTCCGAGTGCCTCACCGGCCTGGAGAACAAGGCCATCGACGCGATCACCACCGACGACACGATCCTCGCCGGGTACGCCTCCCAGCAGCCCGGTAAGTTCCAGCTGGCCGGCGCCGAGCTGAGCAACGAGAACTACGGCATCGGCCTGCGCTCGGGTGACACCGAGGGCCAGGACGCGCTCGACGAGGCGATCCAGAAGATGATCGACTCCGGTGAGTGGAAGAAGGCCGCCGAGAAGCACTTCGGGCCGGCCGGGTACGAGGTTCCGGAGGCGCCGACGGTCGGCGAAGTGGTCGAGTAACTGACCTGAGACAGAACCCCGATCGAGCTCGGGCCCGCCTCAACGGGGTCGGCCCGGGCTCGTTCGGTCTCCGGAGGAGCACCACGTGTTCGATTTTCTGACCGAGTACGACGTACTCGGCGCTTTCTGGGTCACCGTGCAGCTCACCGTGTACTCGGCGATCGGTTCGCTGATCTGGGGAACGATCCTCGCCGGTATGCGGGTCAGCCCGGTCCCCGTCATGCGCGCCTTCGGCACGGCGTACGTCAACACCGTGCGGAACATCCCGCTGACCCTGATCATCATCGCGATGTCCCTCGGTCTGTACCAGACACTGAATGTTGCGCTGGCCGGGGACACCATCACGACGACCAACTTCCGGCTCGCCATCCTCGGCTTCGTGCTGTACACGTCGACGTTCGTGTGCGAATCGCTGCGTTCGGGCATCAACACCGTCCCGGTCGGACAGGCCGAGGCGGCGCGGGCACTGGGGCTCGGCTTCGGCCAGGTCCTGCGCATGATCGTGCTGCCGCAGGCCTTCCGGTCCGTGATCGGCCCGCTGACCAGCGTGCTGATCGCGCTCACCAAGAACACGACAGTGGCCAGCACCATCGGCGTCGCCGAGGCCTCGCTGCTGATGAGCGAGATGATCGAGAACGAGAGCGACGTCATCGGGCTGGTCTTCATGACCTTCGCGATGGGCTTCGTCATCCTGACCCTGCCCGTCGGGCTCCTCCTGGGCCGGGTCGCCAAGAAAGCGGCGGTGAAACGATGAGCGCTCCCTCCGTCCTCTACGACGTGCCCGGGCCGAAGGCCAAAGCACGCAACGTCGTCTACACGGTGCTGTTCCTTCTCGCGCTCGCCGGCCTCGGCTGGTGGATCCTCGCGACGCTGGAAGAGAAGGGGCAACTGACCTGGGAGAAGTGGGGGCCGTTCGTCACCGACGGACAGGTGTGGACGACCTTCCTCTTGCCCGGTCTGCTGAACACACTGCTCGCCGCGGCGCTGGCGATCGCGATCGCACTGCCCATTGGGGCGTTGTTCGGCATCCTCCGGCTGTCGGATCACGTGTGGATCCGGGTGCCCGCCGGCGCCGCGGTGGAGTTCTTCCGCGCCGTTCCGGTGCTGATCCTCATGGTCTTCGCCAACGTGTTCTACGTCGAGTACACCGACATCGACTCGGACTACCGGCCGCTGGTGGCCGTGGTCACCGCGCTGGTGCTGTACAACGGAGCGGTTCTCGCCGAGGTGGTGCGCGCGGGCATCCAGTCGCTGCCTGCGGGCCAGACCGAGGCCTCCAAGGCCATCGGCATGCGTAAGGCGCAGACCATGACGAACGTGCTGCTGCCCCAGGCCGTCACCGCGATGTTGCCCGCGATCGTCAGCCAGCTCGTCGTGATCGTGAAGGACACCGCACTGGGTGGTGCCGCACTGGGCTTCTCCGACCTGTTCAGCCAGATCCGGCCGATCGCGAACAACTACTTCGCGAACACGATCGCCACCATGGCCGTCGTCGCGGTGATCTACATCCTGCTGAACAACCTGCTCACCGCCGCTGCAGGCTGGATCGAGAAGTGGTCGCGGCAGCGCAAGACGAGCACCGGAAACGTGGTGAAGCCGGTCGACGACAACGGCCGCAACGTGTAGCCGTCCGACTCGCTCCGGCTCCGACGACGACGGGCCCGGCCGCTCTCACCGATGATGAAGTGGCCGGGCCCACGTCGTATGCCTCGCGTCGTATGCCCCGCCACGGTGGCGGCTTCGGCGGGGTCGCGGTCAGTCCGGGGTGGCGTCGTCCAACGGGGTCGATTCGGCGCCGGTGTTACGGAGTTCCTCGCGCACGACGCCGTAGGACAGGCCCTGCGGATAGCCCTTGCGCGCGAGCATGCCGAGCAGTCTGCGCGTGGCCTTCTGCTCGTCGACGCCCGTCATCGTCCGCAGCTTCTTGCGGACGAGTTCCCGCGCGCGTTCCTCCTCGGCACCGGCGTCGATCTCCCCCGCCGCCTCGGCGGCCACCTCGCTGTCGACGCCCTTCCGCCGCAGCTCGGCGACCAGCGCACGCTTGGCCAGGCCCTGGTGGGTGTGGCGGGATCGCACCCAGGATTCGGCGAACGCCGCGTCGTCGATCAGTCCGGCATCGTCGAGTTTGCGCAGCAGCTCGTCACAGACTTCGCCCTCGAAGCCCTTCCGCACCAGTGCCGACCGCAACTCCTCCTTGGTGCGAGGGCGGGCGGCCAGGAGATCGAAACAGGTCTCCTTGGCCTTCGCCCTCGCCTCCTCCGGCGGAAGCTCGGACACCGGGACGCGGGCGCGCGATCGCCGCGGCTCCGCCGAATCCGGTTCGCTCACCGGCAGGCCCCTCAGAACTCGACGGGTGCAGGCTCGGCCGCGGCCTCCTCGGCGTCGACCTTGGCACCCACCCCGAGCTTCTCCAGGATCTTCTTCTCGATCTCGTTGGCGATGTCCGGGTTGTCCCTGAGGAACCGGCGCGAGTTCTCCTTGCCCTGCCCGAGCTGATCCCCCTCGTAGGTGTACCAGGCACCGGACTTGCGCAGGATGCTGTGGTCGACACCCAGGTCGATGAGCGAGCCCTCACGGGAGATGCCGACGCCGTAGAGGATGTCGAACTCGGCCTGTTTGAACGGCGGAGCGACCTTGTTCTTCACGACCTTCACGCGGGTGCGGTTGCCGACCGGCTCGCCACCGTCCTTGAGCGTCTCGATGCGGCGCACGTCGAGGCGGACCGACGCGTAGAACTTCAGCGCCTTACCACCCGTGGTGGTCTCCGGCGAACCGAACATCACGCCGACCTTCTCGCGCAGCTGGTTGATGAAGATCGCACTGGTGCCGGAGTTGTGCAGCGCACCGGCGATCTTCCGCAGCGCCTGGCTCATCAGCCGCGCCTGCAGACCCACGTGGGAGTCGCCCATCTCGCCCTCGATCTCGGCCCGCGGCACGAGTGCGGCCACCGAGTCGATGACCACGACGTCGAGCGCACCCGAACGAATCAGCATGTCGGCGATCTCGAGCGCCTGCTCACCGGTGTCGGGCTGCGACACCAGCAGTGCGTCGGTGTCGACGCCGAGGACCTTGGCGTACTCCGGGTCGAGCGCGTGCTCGGCGTCGATGAACGCGGCGATACCGCCGTTCTTCTGCGCGTTCGCCACGGCATGCAGCGCCACGGTGGTCTTACCGGACGATTCGGGGCCGTAGATCTCGATGACCCTGCCGCGCGGCAGACCGCCGAGACCCAGTGCGATGTCGAGCGCAATGGCCCCGGAGGGGATGACCTCGACCGCCGGACGGGTGTCCTCGCCCAGTCGCATCACCGAGCCTTTGCCGAACTGCTTGTCGATCTGGGCCAGCGCCAGGTCGAGCGCCTTGCCCTTGTCCGGTGCACCCTTGTCCGATGCTGCTGCCATGGAACCCACCTCATTGGCCTTCGCGGTTGCTGTGGCCGGATCTGCCGTATCCGGGCCTGCTGTTATCCGGGTCTGCTGTATCCAGGTCTGTTGTATCCGGGCCTGTTGTATCCGGGTCTGCCGTGCCCGGGTCGTGCTCGCGCGCCGGCACCGAGCCGGTGCACGCATGCCGGATCACGTGTGCCGGTCACCCGGGGCCGACACTACGGGCGGGGTCCGACAGTCGACGCGAGTCACGCTGAATCTGTGGACGGCGAACCCCGATGTGGACAACATCCTAGAGAACATCTGTTCGAGGTCGAAACCCGACACCCCGATGAGTCAGGATTTTCGCCCCTCACCGGCGTTCGGCCGGCACCTCGAACTCCGCGCAGACCTGCTTCCAGATCTCCTTCGCGGACTCGCCCGCCTCGAGTGCCTCCTCGACGGTCCGGCCGCCGAGGCCGCTCAGCACGTGGTCCTTGGCCAGCATCTCCGCCCTGGTGGCGCCGAACTCGTCGGCCATCAGCCGACGGAACACCGTGATCCGCATCGAGGCCAGCGTAGCCGCGGCCCGGCGCCGTATCGTGGGCACCATGCCACCCGACTCCGGACTGGGTTCCACCGCGCTCACCCTGGCCTCCATCGCGACCGTGACCGCGACGCTCGTCGTGCTGGTCGTGCAGATCCGCCGCAACCGCCGGAAATGACCCGCCGCAACACGACGGGACCGGATCCGGAACCGCAGCTCACCCCGGCCCCGACCCCGGAATGTCGGTGACCGGCCGCATCATGGGGACGTGACCGCCCGCGCACTCGACCTCTTCTCCCCCGCGACCAGGGACTGGTTCGCGGGGGCCTTCGCCGCGCCCACCTCCGCGCAGGAGGACGCGTGGCGGGCCGCGCACGCGGGCGAGCACGCGCTGGTGATCGCACCCACCGGATCCGGCAAGACGCTCGCCGCCTTCCTGTGGGCGCTCGACCGGCTGGCCACCGCGGCGCCGCCGGAGGACGCGAAACACCGATGCCGCGTCCTGTACGTCTCGCCGCTCAAGGCACTCGCCGTCGACGTCCAGCGCAACCTGCGCTCCCCGCTGACCGGGATCGACCAGGCCTCCCGCCGACTCGACCTGCCCGTTCCGGACATCACCGTCGGCATGCGCACCGGTGACACCACGCCGGCGGAACGCCGGTCGTTCCAGCGCACCCCGCCCGACGTGCTGGTGACCACGCCGGAATCGCTGTTCCTGCTGCTCACGTCGTCGTCGCGGGAGTCGCTGCGGGGCGTGGAGACGGTGATCGTCGACGAGGTGCACGCCGTCACCGGCGGCAAACGCGGCGTACACCTGGCGCTGTCGCTGGAACGCCTCGACGATCTGCTGTCGGCACCGGCTCAGCGCATCGGGCTCTCGGCGACCGTCCGGCCCGTCGACGAGGTGAGCTCCCTGCTCGCGGGCGGCAGGCCGGTGACGGTCGTCCAGCCGCAGGCGGCGAAGACCGTCGAGGTGCGCGTCGAGGTGCCGGTCGAGGACATGGCCGAACTGGACGGCCCCGCTCCTCCCGCCGAACCGGGGTCGCTCGAGGACGAAGTACCCGCCGCCGCGGCACCGAAGCCGTCCATCTGGCCGTCGGTCGAAGGGCGCGTGCTGGACCTGGTGCGCGCGCACCGATCGACCATCGTGTTCGCCAACTCACGGCGGCTGGCCGAACGGCTCACGGCCCGGCTCAACGAGCTCGCCGCCGAGCGCACCGAACTCGAACCCGGCGACGAGTTCCCCGCAGAGGCCATCGGCGGATCCGGACTGACCACGGGTGCCGACCCGACCGTGGCGAAGGCCCACCACGGTTCGATGTCCCGCCAGCAGCGCACCCGGGTGGAGGAGGAACTCAAGACCGGCGCATTGCCGTGCGTCGTGGCGACGTCGTCGCTCGAACTCGGCATCGACATGGGCGCGGTCGACCTCGTGGTACAGATCGAGGCCCCGCCCACCGTCGCCTCGGGCCTGCAACGCGTCGGCCGCGCGGGCCACCACGTCGGCGCGGTCTCCAGCGGCGTGATGTTCCCGAAGTTCCGCGGCGACCTCGTCTCCTGCGCCGTCACCGCCGAGCGCATGGCATCCGGCGCGATCGAAGCCACCCGCTACCCCCGCAACCCGCTCGACGTGCTCGCCCAGCAGATCGTGGCGATGGTGGCGCTCGACACCCGCACCGTCGACGACGTGGCCGCCACCGTGCGCCGCGCCGCCCCGTTCACCTCACTGCCGGACGACGCGCTGCACGCCGTGCTCGACATGCTCGCCGGGCGCTACCCCAGCGAGGAGTTCGGCGAACTGCGCGCCCGCATCACCTGGGACCGCGTCACCGGCGAACTGCAGGGCAGGCCCGGTGCGCAGCGGCTGGCCGTCACCTCCGGCGGCACCATCCCCGACCGCGGCCTGTTCACCGTGACGACACCCGGCGACGACGGCGACCGGCCGGCAGGCGAACCCACGACCGACGGACAGGCGACAGGCAGTACCGATGTGCCCTCAGCGGGAAGACGTGCCTCGGGCAGTGCCCCCGCGCCCTCAGCGGGAAAACGTACCTCGGGCAGTGCCCCCGCGCCCTCAGCGGGAAAACGTACCTCGGGCAGTGCCCCCGCGCCCTCAGAGGGAAAACGTACTTCGGGCAGTGCCCCCGCGCCCTCAGCGGGAAAACGTACTTCGGGCAGTCGCGTCGGCGAGCTCGACGAGGAGATGGTCTACGAATCCCGCGTGGGCGACACCGTCCTGCTGGGCACCTCGTCGTGGCGGATCACCGACATCACGCACGACCGCGTGATCGTCGTTCCCGCCCCCGGCGTGCCCGCACGTATGCCGTTCTGGAAGGGCGACGCGCCCGGCAGACCGCTCGAGCTCGGCAGAGCGCTCGGGGCGTTCCTGCGCGAGGTGTCCGGCTCCCGCGACGAGACCGCCCTGCGGCGCGCGGCCGACGCGGGCCTCGACGACCGGGCGGCCGCAAACCTGCTCGCCTACCTGCGAGAACAACGCGAAGCAACCCGGCACGTGCCCAACGACCGGACCCTGCTGCTCGAACGGTTCCGCGACGAGCTCGGCGACTGGCGCGTCGTGGTGCACTCGCCGTTCGGCGCGCAGGTCAACGCGCCCTGGGCGCTGGCGATCACGGCACGACTGCGCGAGACCCGCGGCGTCGACGCCCAGGCGGCGCATTCCGACGACGGCATCGTGCTGCGCCTGCCCGACGCACTCGACGCCGACGGGCAGGAGATCACCCTCACCGGCGAGGACGTGCTGCTCGACCCGGACGAGGTGGAATCGCTCCTCGTCACCGAGGTCGGCGGTTCGGCACTGTTCGCCGCCCGGTTCCGCGAATGCGCGGCGCGGTCGCTGCTGCTGCCGCGGCGCAACCCGGGCAGGCGGAGCCCGCTGTGGCAGCAACGGCAACGCGCCGCGCAGCTGCTGAGTGTGGCCGCCAAGTACGAGCGCTTCCCCGTGGTGCTGGAGGCGATGCGGGAATGCCTGCAGGACGTCTACGACGTGGACGGCCTGCGCGAACTGATGACCGACGTGCAGGGCCGCACGGTGAAACTCGTCGAGGTGGAAACGCCGTCGGCCTCGCCGTTCGCGCGCAGTCTGCTGTTCGGCTACGTCGGCATGTTCCTCTACGAGACGGACGCGCCACTGGCCGAACGCCGGGCGGCGGCACTGTCGCTCGACTCGACACTGCTGGCGGAACTGCTGGGCACCGAAGCGGTCCGGGAACTGCTCGACCCGGAGGCCATCGCGGACGTGGAACGCGGACTCCAGCGGCTCGACGAGGACCGCCACGCCCGCGGCCCGGAGGACACGGCCGACCTGTTGCGCTTCCTGGGCGACCTGACGGTCGACGAGGCCGGAGCGCGCGGGGTGCGCCGCGAATGGCTCACCGAACTGGCCGACAGCCGTCGGGCGATCGTGGTGCGCATCGCGGGCGAGGACCGGTACCTGGCGATCGAGGACGCGGGCCGGGTACGGGACGCCCTGGGAGCGGCCCTGCCCGTCGGCGTGCCGGAGACCTTCACCGAGCCCGTCGACGACCCGCTCGGCGACCTCGTCACCCGCTACGCACGCGGGCGCGGGCCGTTCGCGGCCGCACAACTGGCCGAACGGTTCGGGATCGGTACCGCCGTGGCCACGGGCGTACTCGACCGGCTGACCGCCGACGGCAGGCTCGTCCGCGGTGAGCTGAACCCACAGCCCTACGAACCCGGCGGCGTCGAATACTGCGACGCAGCGGTACTGCGACGACTGCGGCGCGCGTCGCTGGCGAAGCTGCGGGCCGAGGTCGAACCCGTCGAACCGGCGGCGCTCGGCCGGTTCCTGCCCTCCTGGCACGGCATCGGTGCACGGCTGCGGTCGGCACCGACGGCCGACGACGTGCTGTCGGTGGTCGACCAGCTCGCCGGAGCACCGCTGCCCGCCAGCGCGCTCGAATCGCTGATCCTGCCGAGCAGGCTGCCGGGCTACCATCCGGCACTGCTGGACGAACTGACCACCGCCGGCGAGGTGGTCTGGGCGGGCTGCGGCGCGCTGTCCGGCGGGGACGGCTGGATCACGCTCGCACCGGCCGACGTGGCCGACCTGCTGCTGCCCGAGGCCGACGGCGACGTCGCCACGACCGGGCCGGTTCACGAGGCCGTGCTGTCCGCGGTCGAACACGGTGCCCTGTTCTTCCGCCAGCTCGTCGACCGGATGACGCCGTTGCTCGACACTCCCCCGGACGACTCCGCGGTCGTGGCGGCGCTGTGGGATCTCACGTGGGCCGGTCTCATCACCGGTGACACGCTCGCGCCGCTGCGTGCGCAGGTGTCCGGGGGCGGCGCGGCGCACAAACCCCGCCGGTCCGCACCGCGCGGCCGCTACGCCCGCATGCGCGCGAACCGGCCCGCGATGCCCTCGCGCACCGGACCGCCGACCGTCGCGGGCCGATGGGGCCCGACACCGCCGAGGGAGACCGATCCGACCCGGCGGGCGCACGCGCGCACCGAGTCGTTCCTCGAACGGCACGGCGTGCTGACCAGGGGCGCCCTCGACACCGAACGCGTCACGGGCGGCTTCTCCGGCATCTACAAGGTGCTGCGGAGCATGGAGGACTCGGGCCAGGTCATCCGCGGCTACGTCGTCGACGGCCTGGGCGCCGCGCAGTTCGCCGCGCGCGGCGCGGTCGACCGGTTACGCGCGGCGAGCGACACCTCCGGAACGCGGGACACCCCGGGTGCCGTGGTGCTCGCGGCGAGCGATCCCGCCCAGCCCTACGGTGCGGCGCTGCCGTGGCCCGAACCGCTCGGCAGCACGAAACACCGGCCGGCGCGCAAGGCCGGGGCGCTGGTCGTGCTGGTCGACGGTGTCCCCGCGCTGTACGTCGAACGCGGCGGCCGGTCGCTGCTGTCGTTCACCGAACGCACCGAGCCGCTGCGGCAGGCGGCCGAGGCCCTGTCGACCGCGGTCCGGGAGGGCTGGCTGGGCAAACTGCAGGTTCAGCGCGCCGACGGTGAGCAGGCGCTGACGTCACAGCTCGCGGAGGTGCTGCGCGAGGCGGGTTTCCGCGCGACCCCGAAAGGCCTGCGGCTGCGGGCGTGACCGGTGGCGAACGGGCCGGTTCTACGCTGGCACACCGACGACCACGGTGCGGACGGCTCCGCACCCGACCACGAGCTCGACGGAGGACGACTGGCGATGGCCGTGCGTGAACTGCGGTATTTCGGTGACCCGGTGCTCAAGACCGTGGCCGATCCCGTGACCCGGTTCGACGACACGACGAAGCGCCTCGTCGACGACCTGCTGGACACGGTCGACCTGCCCGGTCGCGCCGGACTGGCCGCACCGCAGATCGGCGTCGGCCTGCGGGCGTTCAGCTACCGCCTCGACGGCACGGTCGGCTACGTGCTGAACCCCGAGATCGTCGAACTGGCCGAGACCACCCACGACATCGACGAAGGCTGTCTCTCCGTGCCGGAACTGCGGCACCCGGTACGGCGCGCCACGTACGCCGTCGTGCGTGGTGTGGACCTGCGCCAGCAGCCGGTCACGGTGAAGGGCGACGGTGTGACCGCGCAGTGCCTGCAGCACGAGGTGGACCATCTCGACGGCATGCTCTACCTCGACCGGCTGGCGACCGAGCAGCGCCGCTCCGCGCTGCGGGACATGCGCTCGCGCGACTGGTTCCGCCTCCGCTGAGTCGTTCCGCTGATCCGTTCCGCTTCCGGCGGGGCGTTCCGTTTCCGCTGAGTCGTTCCGCTTCCGCCGGATCGTCCCGTTTCTCCTGGTTCGTTCCGGTTCCGCCCGATCGTTCCGTTTCCATCGGGTCAAGCGGACACGCCCGCACGCCGCTCGGACCTCCGGTGGCGCGCACCACCGGAGACCTCACCACACGCGGCTGACCTGGGAAGATCAAAAGGGTTGTCTCGACCTGCTGTGCGCATTGCCACCCGCGCGTGACGGCGCCGTTGCCGGTTCGTAACCTGTCATCACCCCGACAGCCCCACCCCGAGCAATCCCCCACCCCGAGCAATCCCGAGGTACGTCCCCATGGCAGGCAGACACCGCGCGGCGAACCCGCGCGCGCGAAAGTCCCGAAGACCCGAGCCCGGCGACACCCCGACGCCGCAGGCGCCCACCACCGAACGGTCCCGACGTTCGTGGCGGCTGCCCGTAGGACTCGGCCTGGCCGCCGCTGCGTTGCTGGGCGCCACCGTGTCGATCACGGAAGGGCTCACCGGCGCCGGCGGTGAGCCGACCACCGCCGCGCTCGCCATGAGCGCCCCCACCGCGTCGTCGACCTCGTCGGCGCCGAGTTCCACGACGTCGACGACCACCACCGACAAGCCCACCCCGAGCAGCACCACGTCGAAGCCGAAGCCCACCCCGTCCACGACGACGGCGCCCACGACGACGCAGAAGCCGTCCTCCCCTCCCCCACCGCCGACGCCGGAGCCCGAGCCGTGCTCGACGGAGCTGGAGGGCACACAACCGCACGTGGCGCAGGTGGGCAACCACGTGCTGACGAAGTACGACGTCGACTCGGTCGGCGGAGTGGCCGGCCGGTCCGGCTCGAGCGACCATCCGAGCGGGCTCGCGCTGGACTTCATGACCACCGGCGCCACCGGCGATCGGATCGCCGAGTACGTCCTCGCCAACCAGTCCGAGTTCGGCGTGACGTACGTGATCTGGGAGCAGCGGTACAACGACGGCAGTGGCTGGTCCTACATGGAGGATCGCGGCGGTACGACCGCGAACCACTACGACCACGTGCACGTGTCCTTCGAGTCCTACGCCGACGTGAACGTCACCTGCTGACCCGCCGCCTCGGCGAGCTCTGGTGACGCCGCGGTGGGCACCCCCGACACCGGTGCCCACCGCGGCGCGTCCGGACCGGTCGCGGTCGGAGCCGAACGCGCAACCGGCCGTCCTCGTCCCCGCCCACTGTCCGGCTTGCCGCGCCGCGCTCTCAACCGCCCGGTGCCAGGTCGATCACGATGCCGTCCGGATCGACGAGCCGTCCCGCTCCGCGGCGGGTCGCGCCGAGCAGGCACAACCGGTCCGCTTCGACGGCGAACGCGCCCGGCGCCACCGCTGCCGTTCCCGCCGCCGTGTTTCCGGTCGCCGTGTTTCCGGTCGCTGCGTCTCCCGTCGCTGCGTCTCCTGTCGCTGTGGTGTCGGCCCCGGCTGTGTCCGGAGCTCCTGGCGGAACGGTCAGTTCGAGCCGGCAGCGCGGGGTCACCGGCGGGCACGGGTCTGCCGACAGCAGTTCCAGCCACGGGCCCCGGCCTCCGGGAGCGCGCAGGCTGACGAGCTCGGGGTCGGTCCGCACGATCGGCCACCGCGTGGCACCGGACCAGAACTCGGCCAACCGGTGCGGGTCGGGCGATTCGATCACCACGGCGGCGAGTACGCCGCTGGCGGCGTACTCGCCGCGCGGTTCGAGGACACAGAACTCGTTTCCCGCCGGATCGGCCAGCACCTGCCACGGCACCGGGACGCGGCCCGCATACTGCCCGATGTCGATACGCGCGGCACCGAGGCGTATCGCTCTGTCCACAATGGCTCGTTGCGTGCCGCGACGGGCCACGCCGTCGCCGTCGCCGTCGGAGGCGAGGTCGAGGTGGATCCGGTTCTTGGCCGGTTTCCCCGCCGTGGCACCGACGACGCGCACCGTGGGACCGTCCGGGAGCCGAACCCGCAACCCACCACCGTCGTAGCCGCCGGTGACGTGGCTTCCCCTGCCGTCGTCACCGGCGTCCCGACCGCCCCTGTCGCGGCCGCCGTCGTAACCGCCACTGTCGTGGTCACCGCCGACGAGTTCGCCCTCGAGCAGGGCGGCCCAGAACTCCGCCGTTTCCCGTGGCCGTTCCGCTTCGAACACCACTCCGGGCATCACGTTCACCACGCACCTCCGTCCCGGCGACACCCGCCGCGTGCTGCGGCGTGGCGTGGCCTTGTCATCGCGTCGCCAGCCGCATGAGTGCCCACAGCTGCCCGGCCGCGTCGTCGTCCCCGGCCACGTCGACGCCGCCGGGCCGGTTCCGGCCCCACAGCCACAGGTACACCGCCTCCGGTTCGCCCGACACCACGGCACGGGCATCACGCGCCTCGGGTTCCGGGCAGCGGTGTACGGCCGTCTCGTCCGGCCCCGCCGACACGAGCCAACCGTGTCCGCCGGTACACACCCCCACCTCGCCCGCGTGCGTGCCCCGGAGGCCGAGCCGTGACAACCGATGGCCGAACCACAGCATGAGCGCCTCGTCTACTCCGTCGAGCGCCGTGTCGGCAGCGACCCCGGACCACGTCGCGCCTCCGGCACCTTCGACGTCGACCCGGTGGACGGTCGTGTCGTGCGTCATGCGCCGGTACCAGAATCCGTACGTCCGGTCCTGTGGCCACCAACTCGCCGCGGGCCCGTCCGGATCGTGGAAATCCAGGATCTCCCGCAGGTCCGCGTATCCCTGCCGGACGTAACTCTCGTCGCTCTGCCCGGCCGCGGGACCGCGCTGCCACTCCCGTGGCCGCTCACCGTCGATCAGCCACGCCTGAGCCACGCGGTAGATGCTCCCGACGTGCCGCACCGTGTCACCGACCGTCCACCCGGGACACGTCGGCACCGGGGTTTCGGGTGCGAGACCGCGTGAAGCCTCCACCAGCAGCGTGACCTCGTCGCCGAACGCGTCGGCGAGCCGCCGGTGATCGACCACCGGCCCACTGCTCGCCACCATCACCGACTCCGTGACCGCGACCGTCGGCCTGGCCCCGGCCCCGGCCCCGGCCCCGGCCCGACGGCCGCGCACCGTTCGGTGGAGCCCTCCGGCCCGGCCCGTCCACCCGCGATCACGTCGCGGGACGCTCGCCCCCACACTGCCGGATCCTGCGGCGCCATGACACCCGACATGACCGTCCCCTTTCCCAGCTCAGCCACCCGCGGAACTCCCCGGTCGAGCGGCGCCCGGCACGGGATGCTTCCCCCATCCACGTGCCGGACGCCCGGGAATCCCCGATGCCGAACATTTGTTCGACATCGGCCACGGTAGCGCGCCGACGCCGCTCCGACAAGCACCGGCCACGGGCGATGTGCGTCGCACCCCGAGCGGAGGGCGTGATCTCATGAAGTCATGAGCACCCTCGACCATCCGTCGGTCGCGAAGGTCGCGGCCGCGCTCTCCGAGGCCGATCAGGATGCCGCTGCGCAGGGAATCCGCCTTCTTCCCGACGACGCACGCACCGCCGAGTCGGCCGCCGCGGCACTGGGCATCGAGGTCGGCGCGATCGCCAACAGTCTGGTGTTCCGCGCCACGCTGCCCGACGGCACCGAACGCGCCCTGCTCGCCCTGACGTCCGGGGCGCACCGGGCGAACACGGCGACGCTCGCCGAGCTGGCCGGTGTCGAGCAGGTCGGCAAGGCCGAGCCGGAGTTCGTCAAGACCTGGACGGGACAGGCGATCGGCGGCGTCGCCCCGGTCGGTCACCCGCACCGCATTCTCACGCTCGTCGACACCGCACTGGCCGGCTACGGCGTCGTGTGGGCCGCCGCAGGACACCCGAAGTCGGTCTACCCCACCACGTTCGACGACCTGCTGGCCGCGACCGGCGGCACCGCGGCGCACGTCGCCGCCGAACCGGGACAGCCCCGATGACCGCGATGCCGAGCGCGCAGCGCTACGTCCGGCTCTCCGATGAGGAGTTCCGCATGCGGCTGCGCGAGGCGCTCGACATCTACGTCGCCGCGATGCACTACCCGCCGGGTACGGCCGAGCAGCGCGCCCCGATGTGGCTCACCCACGTGCTTCGCGACGGCTGGCGCGCGGTCGCGGCGCTCGACGACGAGGATCGCCTCGTCGGCATCGCCTACGGCTACCGCGGCGTGCCGGGCCAGTGGTGGCACGAGCAGGTGCGCCGCGGCGTCACCGATCGCGAGGGCGAGCGGGCCGCCCACGAGTGGTTGGACGACTACTTCGAGCTCACCGAGATCCACGTGCGTCCCGGAGGGCAGGGCCGCGGCACCGGCGAGGACCTGCTGCGCATGCTGCTCGACGACGTCCCCGACGGGCGCGTGCTGCTGTCCACGCCGGAGGGCGACAGCCGCGCGTGGAAGCTCTACCGCCGGATCGGATTCGACGACGTCCTGCGGCAGTACCGGTTCGCAGGCGACCCCCGTCCGTTCGCGGTGCTGGGCCGCACGCTCCCGCTGGACTGAACCCACACCCGGGGTCACGGCGAGCACCGCGACCCCGGGACCCGTGTCACCGTCACGGCATTTGACCTTCGAGCCCCTCGAAACCCGACGCTGCGCGAGTGACCCACACCGATCCGGCCACGAGTCGTTCCCCCGGAATCCCGCCGCGCTACCTCGGCTGGCTCGGCGCCGACCTCGTATCGAAACTCGGTGACGCTGTCGTCATCTTCGCCGTGGGGTGGACGGCAACGGCGCACGGGGCCGTGTCCGCGGCGGTCGCACTGTCGGCGATCACACTGCCCCGCACGATCCTCACCGTGGTGGGAGGCGCCGTCAGCGATCGCTGGTCGCCACGGGCGACCATGATCGGCTCATGCGCCGTACTGATTCCGCTGTACGCGATCGCTGCCGCGATCACAGGATTCGGCGGAACGCCGGTGTGGTTCCTGATCACCCTTGGAACGGTCATGGGCACCGTCGGTGCGTTCTATCTTCCCGCAGCCAATTCGATGCCCCGCCGGCTCGTCGATCCCGCAGCACTGCCCCGTGCGCTCGCCGTGAGACAGACCGGGCACCAACTGATTCAGCTGGTGGGCGCTCCGATCGGTGGCGCGCTGATCGGATGGAGCGGGATGGCCGGAACGGCCGTCCTGGGCGCGTTCGCCTTCACAGTCGTCATGGTCGTGCTGCTCCTGATCGACTCCTCGGCGAAGGACGAGATTGAGCTGTCGGACGGCAACCTGTTGTCGGACATGCGGGCCGGAGTCCGGTTACTCAGTCGGCATCCGGTTCTGCGTCCGGGCCTGATCGTTCTGGGCATGACCGCTGCGGCAGCCCTGCCGATTCCGTCGCTGCTCATGCCACTACTCGCCCGGCAGGCCGGCCTCGCCGTCGACGTCACCGGTCTGCTCGTCGGCTGCCAGGCAGGGGGTTCGATCCTCGTCGCGATACCGGTCGCGAAGCTCGGCACGCTCCGCCTTCCCGGCCTCGCAGCGCTTATCGGCGTGGCTGTCACCGGTTTCGGCGTGGTGGCACTCGCGGTCGCGCCAGGGGTCGTGTTGCTGACGTTCGGGGCCATTCTGGCGGGTCTCGGCCTGGGACTCTTCGTTTCTCATCTCGCGCCACTGCTCATCAGTCAGAGTCCGGCGGATCACGTGGGAAGAGTTCAAGCAGGCATGCTCGTGGTACAGAGCGGTTCACTGCTTCTCGCAACCAACGTCCTCGGCCTTCTCGCAGCCGCCGTCACCCGCAAGCAGCGACGCTCACGTGCGCGGTGCTGTTGTTGGGCACAGCGGCGATCGCCTGCCGCTCGCGCTCGTTCCGCCGCAGCACCGTCGCGGGCTGAACGCGAACCGGCCGACCTCGATTTCACGGCACGCACCGAACCGGGCCGTGGGGCGCGGATTCTCCGCACCCCACGGCCGCACCACGAAAACCGTCGCGCGTCAGCACGCCCTCGAGAGCGTGGCCGACGAGCGGACGCAGGACACGCGTGCCTGAGTGCAGGACACGCGGGGCTGGTCAGCCGACGAGGAGGTCGCGGAGGGTGCCCAGGCCCATGCCGCCCATCCGGAGTGCGCGGCGGTGGAACGCGGCCAGGTCGAACGCATCGCCCTCGCGGCGCCGGGCGTCGTCGCGCGCTTCCAGCCACAGCTTCTCGCCGAGCTTGTAGGCGGGCGCCTGGCCGGGCCAGCCGAGATAGCGGTCGATCTCGTCGTGCACGTGGTCGGCGTCGGTGATCGTGCGGGTGAGCATGAACTCCAGGCCCAGCTCCGGGGTCCACCGCTCCCCCTCGTGGAAGCCGGTGCCCGCCGGGATCTCCAGCTCGAGGTGCATGCCGATGTCGACTATCACGCGCGCGGCGCGGAACAGGTGCGCGTCGAGCATGCCGAGCAGGTTGCCGTCGTCCGAGAGATAGCCGAGATCGCGCATGAGCCGCTCGGCGTACAGCGCCCAGCCCTCGGCGTGACCCGAGGTGAAGGCCATGAGCCGCTGGAACCGGTTGAGCGACTGCTCGTAGACCGACGTGGCGAGCTGCAGGTGATGACCGGGCACGCCCTCGTGGTAGACGGTCGTGACCTCACGCCACGTCGAGAAGTCCTCCTTGTCGGGCGGCACCGACCACCACATGGTGCCCGGACGGGAGAAGTCCTCACTCGGGCCGTTGTAGTACGCGCCGACGCCGCCACCGGGCGGGGCGATGCGGCAGTCGAGCGCCATGAGTGCGTCGGGGATGTCGAAGTGCGTGCCACGCAGTGACCGCAGCGCCTCGTCGGAGAGGTTCTGCATCCACTCGCGCAGCGCCCGCTGGCCGGTGACGCGGTACTGCGGGTCGGCGTCGAGCGCCGCGGCGGCCTCGGCCAGCGTGGCGCCGGGCTTGATCCGCTCGGCGACCTCCTTGGCCTCCCGTTCGACGCGGGAGAACTCCTCCCAGCCCCACTCGTAGGCCTCGCGCAGGTCCAGGTCGGCGCCGATGAACTGGCGCGACCACAGCTTGTACACCTCTTCCCCCACGGCGTCCTTCTTCGGCGCCTGCGGTGCGAGCTCGGCGCGAAGGAAACCGGCGAACTCGGCGTAGGCCTCCTGGGCGACCGCGGCCGCGTGGTCGAGCTCGCCACGCAGCGAGTCCGGCACGTCGGCTGCGGACACCATGGTCTGGAAGTAGCCGTCGCCGCTCATCCCGGCCCACGTCTCGGCCTGCTCGGCGACCTTGCTCACCTGGCGGATGGCAGGCACGCGCCCGGCGTGGGCGGACGCGAGCAGCGACGCGCGGACGCCGTCCAGCGCGTCGGGCACTCCCGCCATGCGTTTGGCGACCGTCTCCCACTGCTCCGGTGTGTCCTGCGGCATCAGGTCGAACACCTGGCGCACGTCCTGCACGGGACTCGCGATGACGTTCAGCTCCGCGAGGTCCAGACCCGCCTCGTGGAGCTCGACGCTCACCCGGCCGCGCTCGATGAAGACGGCCTTCGACACGCGTTCGGCCTCGTCGGCGGGTTCGGCCGCCTCCATGTCCCGCAGCGCGCGGCGGGTCAGTGCCGCACGGTTGGCGTGCCCCTCGGGCGAGTAGTCGGTCAGCTGGTCGTCGAATCCGACAATCCCCATCGCGGTCGCGCCGATCGGATTGGCGGCCGCGTAGTCGTCGACGTACTGGTTGGCAATGTCGTGCACGCTCATGGTCGGCACGCTACCCGCACGCCTTCCCGCACCGCGCGGGATTTCGCACCGCTCGCCCCGCGGTCGTGACCCGCTCGGTACCCGTGTGCTCCCCGCATCGTCGTTTCCCGTGCCACAGTCGGCGATCACACGGCACAGTGCGCCGGCGGCACCTGGAACGATGGGGTCATGACCCAGCCCGATTTCGACGCCGACCTGCCCGCGGCCATCGGCGAGGCGCTGACCGAGTTCCTCCGCGACGCGAGCGAGTCGATCGGGCGGACCGAGCCCGCGTTCACCGGCGCCACCGACGCGTTGCGGGAGTTCGTGCTCGGCGGCGGCAAACGGTTGCGGCCGACGTTCGCCTGGTGGGCCTGGCGCGGGGCCGGCGGCGCCGCGGCCGGCGACGAGGCGGCAGGAGTGCTGCGCGCGGTGTCGAGCCTCGAGCTGATCCAGGCGTGCGCGCTGATCCACGACGACGTACTGGACTCGTCCGACTCCCGCCGTGGCTGCCCGACGGTGCACGTGGCCTTCGCGGACGAACACGCACGAGGCGGCTGGCTCGGATCGGCCGAGCAGTACGGACTGGCCGCGGCGGTGCTGATCGGCGACCTCGCACTCGCGTGGGCCGACGACATGTTCGCCGACGCGCCGCTGCCCGCCGACGTACTGCGCCGGGCACGCCCGCCGTGGCGGGCGATGCGCTCGGAGGTCCTCGCGGGCCAGTATCTCGACGTGCGCACCCAGGCCACGGGCGATGCGTCGGTGGACGCGGCGCTGCGCATCGACCTGCTCAAGACGGCCGCCTACACGGTGCAGCGGCCGTTGCACCTCGGCGCGGCGCTGGCCGGCGCGGGCGAGGACGTGATCGACCCGCTGCTCTCGTTCGGCGGCGACATCGGCGTGGCGTTCCAGCTGCGCGACGATCTGCTCGGCGTGTTCGGCGACCCTGCGGTCACCGGCAAGCCTGCGGGCGACGACCTGCGTGAGGGCAAGCGGACGCTGCTGGTCGCGCTCGGCCTCCAGCACGCCGGTGAGGGCTCCGCGGCCGCGGGCGTCGTCGACGCCGCGCTCGGCGACGCCCACCTGACCGACGCCGCGGTCGAGCGGGTGCGCGAGGTCCTCACCGACGTCGGTGCCGTCGCCGACGTGGAACGCCGCATCGAGACGCTCACCGACTCGGCGCTGACCGCGCTGGACACCGCGGGCCTGGCCGATCCGGCGCCGACACGGCTCACCGAACTGGCCGTCAAAGCCACCCAGCGCTCCCACTGATGCCACGCGCACCGACAGCGCACCGGACGACGCACGTAACGACAGCACACGCGACGACGGCGCACGTAACGACGAGGAAGCACTGATGCGGACGGTTCCCGGGGCCACCGACCGGGTGGTCGTGGTCGGCGCGGGCCTGGCCGGACTGTCCGCGGCACTGCGCCTGACGGGCGCCGGCAGGCAGGTCACCGTGCTCGACCGTGCGCCACAGCCCGGCGGCCGGGTGTCCACCGAGACGATCGGCGGCCACGCGTTCGACACGGGCGCCACGGTGCTGACGATGCCGGAACTGCTGGACGAGGCGTTCGCCGCGGTCGGCGAGAAGACCGCCGACCGGCTGACCCTCACCCGCCTCGACCCGGCGTACCGGGCGCATTTCGCCGACGGTTCGTCGCTGAACCTGCACACCGAACCCGAGGCGATGGAGGCCGAACTGCGCTCCGTGGTCGGCCCGCACGAGGTGGCGGGCTACCGCAGGCTGCGCCGGTGGCTGACCGAGCTGTACACGGCCGAGGCGGAGCATTTCATCGGCGGCAACTTCGACACCCCGTTCGACCTGCTCCGTGCCGAGGCGCGACCGGCGCTGACCCGGCTCGCCGCGCTGGGCGGGTTCGGCAGGCTGTGGCCGAAGGTCGCCGAGTTCGTCACCGACGAGCGGGTGCGCAGGCTGTTCTCGTTCCAGGCGCTGTATGCCGGGCTCGAACCCAGGCGGGCGCTCGGCGCGTACGGGGCCATCCCGTTCATGGACACCGTGGGCGGCGTGTCGTATCCGGAAGGGGGCATGGGCGCGATCGCCGCCGCGATGGCGGATGCCGCCGAGCAGGCGGGCGCCACCGTCCGCACCGGCACCCCAGCGGCGCGGCTCGAACGGGCCGGCGACCGGGTGCGCGCGGTGCGCACCGGTGACGGCGAACGCATCGAGTGCGACGCCGTCGTCCTCGCGACGGAGCTCACGGCCGCCTACCGCCTGCTGGGCATCCGCCCGCGCAGGCTCGTCCGGCCCCGGTACTCGCCGTCGGCGGTCGTGCTGCACGGCGAGACGCCGCGCACCTGGGACACGCTCGACCACCACACGATCTTCTTCGGCGGCGCCTGGCACGAGACGTTCCGCGAGATCGTCCACGACGGCAGGCCGATGACCGATCCGTCGCTGCTGGTCACCCGCCCCACCGCGACCGACCCGGCCCTCGCCGCCGGCGACCGGCAGCTCGTGTCCGTGCTCGCCCCGGCACCGAACCTCCGCGCCGGACCGCTGGACTGGCCGCGCCTCGCCCCGGCCTACCGTGACGAGCTGCTGCAGACCCTCGAAGCTCGCGGCCTGGACGGGTTCACCGGCGAGTTCCACCTCCACCGCATGGACACGCCACAGGACTGGGCCGAACAGGGCATGGCCGCGGGCACCCCGTTCTCGCTCGCGCACACCGTGGCCCAGACCGGGCCGTTGCGGCCGGGCAACCTCGTGCGCGGCGCGGCCAACGTCGTCCTCGCCGGGTCCGGCACGCGGCCCGGCGTGGGCATCCCGCCGGTGCTGATCTCCGGGCGGCTCGCGGCCGAGCGCATCACCGGCCCCGCGACGCCGGAGCGGGCCGGCCGGCCGTGAGATCCGCACCGCCTGTCCCCGCAGCCACGGGTCCGGTGCCCGGCCGGTCCCTGGCACCGGCGTTCCGTACCTGCAGGCGGATCGCCGCCCGGCACGGCCGCACCTACTTCCTCGCCACGCTGTTGCTGCCGGCGCACGCGCGTCCGGCCACGTACGCGCTGTACGCGTTCGCGCGGCAGGTGGACGACGCCGTCGACCTGCCCGACGGAGATCCGCACCGGGCGCTCGACGATGCCGCGCGGCTGCTCGACGACGTCTACGCGGGCCGTGACGTCACCGGGCCCGTCGCGACGGCACTGGCCGCCACGGTGGCCCGGTACGGCCTGCCACGCGCCTGGTTCGACGCGTTCCTGCACTCGATGCGGATGGACCTGCACACGACCGAGTACCCCACGTTCGACGCGCTCGGCGAGTACGTCCACGGCTCGGCACGCGTCATCGGCCTGCAGATGCTGCCGGTGCTCGGCACCACGGTGGCCCGCGCCGAGGCCGAGCCGTACGCCGCGGCGCTGGGCGAGGCGTTCCAGCTGACGAACTTCCTGCGTGACGTGGGCGAGGATCTGCACCGCGGCCGGGTGTACCTGCCCGCCGAGGAACTCGCCGCGTTCGATGTGGACAGACAGCTGCTGGAGTGGTCCCTGGCGACGGGCAGGCCCGATCCGCGCATCCGCCGTGCACTGCGGTGGCTGGTCGCCTACAACCGGGCCGTCTACCGCCGTGCCCGCCCGGGTATCGCACTGCTGCGGCCCGAGTCCCGTCCGTGCGTGTCCACGGCGCTGACGCTGTACCAGGGCATCCTCGACGAGATCACGGCCGCCGACTACGACGTGCTCGGCCGCCGGGTCGTGGTCGGCGGGAGACGCCGCGCCGGGGTGGCCGCCCGCGCATTCGCCGGCAGACTCACCGCCTGAACCGCGCGTGTTCTGCGTTCAGGCGCGGCTCGCCTGCACGATGCTGACGCGGCCGAACGAACGATCGACGTGGGCACGCTCACCGGCGTCGGCGAATCCGGCGCCGGAAAGCAGGTCGACCAGCGCGTTGCCGTAGTTGCGCGCCGTCCTCGGGTTCTCCTCGGCCTGCGCGCGCAGCAACCGTGTCAGCCGCCGCACGGCGTGCAGCGGGCCGTGCCCGTGCCCGTGCTCCTGTCCGTGTCCGTGCTCCTGCCCGTGTCCGTATCCGTGTCCGGTGTCCTGCGCGGCCGGCGAGGGGCCGCCGAAATCGAGGACCGTCACCGTGCCACCCGGCCGGAGGACGCGGAAGGCCTCACGAGCGAAGGCCGCGCGGTCCTCCTCGGCGAGGTGGTGCAGCGCCAGCGCCGAGATGACGTGGTCGAACGAACCGTCGCCCGAGGGCAGCCGGTCGGCGTAGCCCTGGGCGAGGGTGAGCGACGCCCGGCGCCTGCGCGCCTTGCGGGCCGCCCGGCGCAACGCACCGACGTCGGGGTCGAGCCCGGTGACCGTCGCGGTCGGCGTGGCTCCGAGCAGTGTGAGCGCGAGGTTTCCGGTACCGCATCCGACGTCGAGCACCGCCTGACCGGGCGCGACGCCCGCGATGTCGACGCCGCGCCGGTGCAGCTCACGAATACCCAGCGCACGGGAGAAAAGATCGTAGATCGGCATCAGCCAGGACTTGCCCATCCCGGGCAGGAACGTGCGGTCCCGTTCGTCGGTGGTGCGTTCGTCGACGATGCGTACGTCGCTCATGGTGTGCTCCCTGGGTCGGCGTGTGGCGTACCGACTCCAGGATTGGACATTTCACGGGCTCCCAGCAGGACATACCTTGGTAGCCATGGCACATTCGTCGGGCGATCCGGAATCCGCCGGTACGGCGCCCTCGGACCCGGCGCCCTCGGACCCGGCGCCCTCCGACAGGGCGTCCTCCGACAACACGCCCTCCGACGACACGTCCTCCGCCGCGGCACCCGCCGACAGAGCGGCACCCGCCGACGTGGCGCCCTCCCGCACCACGCACGGCGAGGCCGTCGGCGGCCAGGTGGGCGGCACCCGGCGCCTGCGCACGGTGCGCCAGGACGGCACCCCCGTCTACCGCCACGAACAGCCGCTGAGCATGCCCGCCGTGACCGTGACCCGGTTCGGCTCCTCGACGCCTGCCGGCCCAGCCGGTCACGGTACGTCCGCCCCTCCGGATCACCGCCACGCTCACGACTTCCTCGTCCTGACCTATGTCGAGCGGGATGCCGGCGCGATGGAGATCAACGGCACCAGCCGCTCCCTGCGGACAGGTGAGGTCCACGCCCTGCTGCCGGGGCAGGTCGTCACACCGGCCGCGGCGGCCGCGCCCGCCGACGGCAGCGCGTGGTCCGTCTCGTTCACCCCGGACGCCGTGCCCGCGCTGGCGTCGGTGTCCCCGCTGACCTGGACCGGGCATCCGCTGCTCGCCCTGTTCGCACCGGATGCGACACCCGTGCTCGTCCCCGAGCAGGACCGTGACCGCTGGTCCCGGCAGCTGGCCGAGCTCACCGCCGAACTGGCCGCGCCGGAACGCCTCGGGGCACGCGAGGCGGTCGCCAGTCTGCTCACCCGGCTGCTGATCGACGCGGCACGCCTGGCCCCGCCGCAGCCCGACACCCGGGACGCACTCGTGGAGCGGGTGTTCGACCGCATCGAGGAGACGTTCCGGGAGCCGATCTCGGCAACGGACGTGGCGGCCACGCTCGGCTACACGCCGGGACACCTGACGACGCTGATGCGGGAACGCACCGGCAGGCCGCTGCTGGAGTGGATCACCGAGCGCCGGTTGACCGAGGTGCGCCGGATGCTGCGTGAGACCGACCTGCCGCTCGGGGTCGTGGCAGCACGAACCGGCCTGCGCGACGCGTCCTACCTGGTGCGCCGCTTCCGCAGCCGCTACGGCGTCACCCCGCAGCGCTGGCGCGAGGCGCAGACCCGGTAGAGCCCGGCTGCGAGGACCTGCGCCGCCGCCGCGACGAGCAGGCACGCCGTCAGCGACCACGCGAGCAACACGCCCGCGAGCGCGGTGCCCACCGCCACACCGCCGATCTTCAGGCTCGCGCCGATGGTGAACACCCGCGCGCGCACCTCCGCGTCCGCCTCGCGGTGCCGCACGGCGAACAGGGCGGCCAACTGCGGCCCCTCGCCGATGCCGCACAGTGCCGCGGCCGCGATCGCGTAGCCGCCCCCGGGCACGGCCGCGAGCAGGAACCCGCCACCGAGCACCAGCGTGCTCACCAGGATCACCGAGTCGGGAGTCGGCTGCCGCCTCCGCCGCGCCAGCACGGCGTTGGCGAGCAGCCCGGTCGCGGCGAGGACCGCCAGCAGCAGCGCGCCGCGGTCGGCATCACCGAACCGCCGCATGCCCAGTACCGGACAGCACACGACGAACACGCCGACTCCGACGTACGACACGACCGACACGGTGGTCGCCCGCAGCAGGGACGCGCTCCCGGCGATCGCGCGCAGCCCGGCGAGGACGTCGGTGAGCACGCGAGCGCCCGGCGCCGACCCCCGCGCGGGACCGGAACGCGCCGACGGCAGCGCCAGGGCAGCGGGCACGCCGAAGGCCACGACCGCCAGCGACACCACCACGGCAGTCGATCCGCCGACGAACCCCGCGACCGCGGGACCGGCCAGGCTCGCGACGCTGAACGTCATCGCGTCGAACCGGCTCGCACGGTCGAGACCGCCGACCGCGACCGCAGGCAACCGCGACGACCAGCCGCCCGCCACCGCCGGGTTGAGCAGTCCCGCCAGCGCCGCGACGGCCACAGCGACGGGCACCGGGACCTCACCGAGGCACAGCAGCACGAGACCGAGCCCCGCCGCGTAGCCCGCGAGCACCGCGGCCAGCACCGAACCGGGACGACCGCTGCGGTCGAGGAGCGCACCGAGCACGGGACCACCCACGGCAGCGGCGGCGGTGAGCGCCGTCAGCACGGCCGAGCCCTGAGTCACCGAACCGGTCACGGCGACGGCGGCGAGCAACAACGCGGGCCCGGACATCTCGTCGCCGGTACGGGCCGCGAGCGCTCCGGCGAGGTATCCGACCAAGGCGTAACGCCCTCTCATAAAGAAGACGTTACACTCGGGATGTGCCAGCCCGCGACGAACCACTTCCCGGTGTCTCCGCACGCGCCGCTGCGACGCGGGCCGCCGACGTGATCAACGTGCTGCTCACCGGCAACCCCACCGTCGACACCGTGCGCGAGGTCCTCGTGGCGCACGGCGAACGGGAGCCGCTGAACCTCACCGCCGGCGACCTTCCCCGGCTATGGGAGGCCGCGCAGCAGCTGCGCACGGTGTTCGCCGCGACCACGGCCGGCGACGCGGCGAACCGGCTCAACGACCTGCTCGCCCGTCACGCCCGGCCGCCGCGGCTGACCACCCACGAGGGTGCGCATCCGTGGCATCTGCACGTCGATTCCCACGACGATGCGCCGTGGGACGAGTGGTTGGTCACCTCGTCCTGTCTCGCCCTGGCGACGCTGCTCGCGGACCGGCAGCGCCCACCGGGTGGCCTGTGTGCCTCGACAGCGTGTGGCAGGGCGTTCGCCGAACTCGGCGGTGGCAGTCCGCGCCGCTACTGCTCGGCCCGGTGCGCCACCCGCGCACGGGTCGCGGCGCACCGCAGGCGTGACTGAGGGCACTGCATCGTCGGACGTCAACCGAGGTGCCGATTCCAGAAGGGGTCGTCCACCCATCCCTCGGGGATTCCCATACCCACCAAGTTCGCCCGCGGGCGAGTAACCACGAGTTCATGAAGGCGCCGCGCCCAACTGCTATGGGGCGAGACGGCGTCAAGCACCGACTGGAGCGACACGAGAACCGGGTAGAGGCGTTCCCGTGAACTGTCAGGCAGGGGCGAGCGGAGCCACGAGATCGTCTTCGATTGCGGGATCGCCGGAGGAACACCGAGACCGACGTTCCACAGCCGCCCGTGATGGGCACAGATGTTCCGCACCCTCACGTACGTACGCATCCAGGAATCAAGTACCGGCGCGGTCAGGCCGACACCGGCCGCGATCGCAGTCTGATCACCTCGGCGACGCAAATTGCGAATCGTGTTGTCCAGCTGGCCGATGGTGAGGGTCTCAACCATGAGCCACGACGGTGGTAGATCGGGTGTGCAGTACGTCGTCAGATAATGCTCGAGCGCGGACGGGTGCACCAATGAGCCATCGTCAACATCAGGCGCCCTGCGCAGTTGGTCCTCGCACCCTTCTCGAACGATTCGCAGGAGCGTTGTGTGCTTATCGCGGTTCTTGAAGTGCGATGGGGCCATGTACCAATGCGAGCCGCCGTGGGCGGTCGACATGTGATCGGTGAGTGCCGCCCGTACCGCCACTTCGATCCGCTCCAACGCGTCCATCACCAGCAGCCGCAACGCACGATCGAACACGTACAGGTCCAGTACATCCTCGAACGAGGTTCCCGGCCGAAAGACGTGGTCGGGCCGACGATCGCGCTGCTGGAACGGGATCGTGTACGGCGAGAGCCGGTAGTAGCCGATGTGGCGCAAGTACCGGCCAGTCTTCTCCGGATCGGGGATGTGCAGGCCACGATCGGAAAGCAACGCCATAAGCTCGTCGAGCGTCAGCGGTGGCTTCTCGTAGCGGAGGGAACCCCGGGCCCGCGGTGACTTCCGGGACATGTGGACACTCCGACTCCCAGACAAAGAAAATCCCCCAAGTGCGCTTCCGTGGAGAGGCGTGGGGGACGTGGTGTTTCCGAAGTTACCATAGGTAGCTCGACCAACACCAACTCACCGTTCCCGTTCGGGAGCATCGGCCGCGCCCAGGATATGGCGTCGCCGGAACACCGTCGAAACGATGTTCCTGGGTTTGCTGCCCCCACGGGCCGCTGCACCGCGGCACCGCACCGCGGTCACCCCTCGACGGCGTGTGGCAGGGCGTTCGCCGAACTCGGCGGTGGCAGTCCGCGCCGCTACTGCTCGGCCCGGTGCGCCGCGACCCGCGCACGGGTCGCGGCGCACCGCAGGCGCGGTTGAGGGCCGCGCGGCGCCGTCGTCTGCGCGGCCGGTGTGGGACCGCCCGTCAGAACGCCATCGCCTGGGCGCGGCGCTTGACCTCGGTGCCGTGGTTGATGCGCAGGGCGTTGATCGGTGTCGTACCGGGCAGCGACTCGTCCTCGGCGAACAACCAGCGCAGCATCTCCGTGCGCGTGAACCCGGCGTCCGACAGCACCGTGATCGTACCGGCGAGGCCCTTGATCACCGCGCCGTCCCGCAGGAAATCGGCGGGGATCATCAGGTCGCCGTCACGACGGACGGCGACCAGGTGACCGTCCCGGAGCAGCTGCCGGACCTTGTTCTGCGCCACGTTCAGTATCTCCGCGACCTCGGCCACGGGTACGACCGTGACGTCGGCATCGAGTACATCGTCAGCCAGGGGGATTGCACTCACGTGTTCCACCCTGCCACACGCCACGCCGTGCGAGCGCCGCACCAGGCGAATGGCGTAGCGGGGACACCGGGTACCGCCCGCATCGCCCGGCCGTAGGATCCCACGGTGTGACACGGACGGACGAAAACCTCGTCGGAGCGCTGCTCGACCGGCGGTACCGCGTGGACGGGCTACTCGCCCGCGGCGGGATGTCGTCGGTGTACCGGGGGCTCGACACCCGGCTCGACCGGCCCGTGGCCATCAAGATCATGGACTCCCGGTTCGCCGACGACCGCAGCTTCGTCGAGCGGTTCGAGCGCGAGGCCCGGTCGGCGGCGAAACTGCACCATCCGCACGTCGTCGCCGTCCACGACCAGGGGTTCGACGGCACCCCCGGCTCCGAGCAGCGGCGCGCGTTCCTGGTCATGGAGCTCGTCGACGGCGGCACGCTGCGTGACCTGCTCGAGGGCCGCGGCGCCCTCACCCTGCCGCAGGTGCTGACGGTCGCCGAGGACGTGCTGTCCGCGCTCGGCGCCGCGCACGCCGCCGGCCTGGTGCACCGTGACGTCAAGCCCGAGAACGTCCTCATCGGCCGTGGCGGCCAGGCGGGCAGCGGGGTGGTGAAGGTCGGCGATTTCGGCCTGGTCCGCGCCGTCGCCGCCACGGCCAACACGACGGGCAGCGTCATCCTCGGCACTGTGGCGTACCTGTCGCCGGAGCAGGTGACCGACGGCTCGGCCAGTGAACGCGGCGACGTCTACTCGGCGGGCATCCTGCTGTACGAGATGCTCACCGGGCACGTGCCCTACACCGCGGACACGCCGATCTCCGTGGCCTATCGCCACGTCAACGACGACGTCCCCGCGCCGAGCGCCGCCCGCTCCGACCTGCCGCCCGCACTCGACGACCTCGTCCTGCGTGCGACCCGCCGGGACGCCGACGCCCGGCCCGCCGACGCGACGGCGTTCCTCGAGCAGCTGCGCGCGATCCGCGGCGAACTGGGCATCCAGCGGACCGCGGTGCCGATCCCCGCACCGCAACACCCGCCGCAGCAACCGGCGCAGTCACCGGCTCCGCAGCTGCCGCCGCCGGAACAGGCCGGATCGCCCGAAGCGTCCCCGCCCGAGAGCGACGCCGAGCGCACCGTCCCGGTGATGCAGGCCGTGACCGCGCCGACATCGGACGGCCCGACCGGGACGCAGGCTCTTCCCCGGTCCGCGGCGACGGCATCCGGCGCCGCCTCCGAACCTCCCGGTGACGGGCCTCCTCGCGACGAGCCCGCGGCGCCCCGGCGGCGCGGCGGATGGCTCGCACTGTGGCTCGTGGCCGCCCTGCTGCTGGTGGGCGGCGTGGGAGCCGGTGGCTGGTGGCTGTTGTCGGGCCGGTACGTCGACGTGCCCGACATCTCCGGCTTGGACCGGCAGCAGGCCGCGCAGGCGCTCCGGAACGTCGATCTGACGCCGACGTTCGAACAGGAGCGGCACAACACGGTGCCGAGCGGCACCGGCATCCGCACCGATCCGCCCGCGGGCGCGCAGGCGGAGCAGGGTGACCGGGTGACCGTCATGCTCTCGCTCGGCAAGCCCGTGGTGCCGGACATCCAGCCGGGCACCTCGGTCGAACAGGCGCAGCAGGCGATAGAACGGGCCCGGCTGACGCCGACCCGCGACGAGAACGCCGACCAGTACAGCACCGACGTCGAGCAGGGTGCGGTCCTCTCGGTGTCACCGCAGCCCGGCACCCAGGCCAACATCGGCACGAACGTCGCCATCGTCGTGTCGAAGGGCCCCGAACCGCTACCGGTGCCGTCGGTCGTGGGCAGATCCCGTGACGAGGCGTTCACGACGCTGCAGAACGCCGGATTCGAACCGTACGACGCGGGTGAGGAGTTCTCCACCGAGGTCGCGGGCGGCCACGTCGTGCGCACCGACCCCGCGGACGGCGAGACCGTCGACGAGGGCACCCGCATCGGCGTGTACGTGTCCGACGCGGTCGACGTGCCGGATGTGCAGGGCAGGCCGCTGCCGGATGCGCGGCAGCTGCTGTCCGACGCGGGCCTGACGGTGGCAGGCGACGAGGGCGACGAGGGCGACGCAGGCGGACTCGGCGGTGACCGGTTCGTGTTGGTCGTCGGCCAATCCCCGGATCCGGGCAAGCGGGTGGAGCCGGGCACGGAGATCACCCTCTCGACACTCCCCTGACCCCGATCATGTGATCTCGCACCCACACCCCTCAAGCCGCGCCGCGGGAGGCGCCGACAACGACGACAGGGAATCACCACCAGGCCTGCCGGGCGTTTCCAAGGCGGTTACACGACGCCCATGTCGGCGTCACGCGCGGCTGGTGCACTGATTGCTCACCCGCACCTACACCATCGTCCGAGAGACTCGTATGGCACCGGAACGACTCAGCGCACTGGACACGGCCTTCCTCTGCTTGGAAGACGACGCGACACCGATGCACATGGGCGCGGTCGCAACGTTCCGTCCCCGCCACGACTGGGACGCCGACCACGTCGCGGGCCTGCTTGCCGAACGCGCCGCCCGCATTCCCCGCCTCCGGCGCCGCGTACGGACCGGCCTGCTTCCACTCAGCGGCGCCCGCTGGGAGGACGACCCGGCGTTCGACCCGCACCGTCACGTGGCCGTGAGCCGGCTGTACGACCGGTACGCATCCGATCCGCTCGCGACGTTCGCGCAGCACTGGATCGCCGAACCACTCGACCTCGACCGTCCACTGTGGAGCGTTCAGCTCGTGACCGGCCTGCCGGACGGGGATTTCGCGCTGCTGGTGAAGTTCCACCACGCCCTCGCCGACGGCATGGGCGCGGTCGAACTCGCGATGGCGCTCCTCGACGACATCACCCTGCCGTGGCAGCGCCAGCCCGTCGACGACGAACCCGAGGAGAAGCCGCGGTCGCCGCTCGGCGCGGTGACCGAATCGGCGACGGCGCTGCTCGGTCAGGCCGCCGAATCGGCGAGCATCGCGGGCTCGATCGTGACGTCGGCACGGCCGTATCCGTTCTCCCCCACGGCGACCGTCAATTCGCCCAGCCGCCGGATCGGCCTCGTCCGGCTGCACGGCGGCGACATCCGCTCCGTCCGCACCGCGCACGGCGGCACCACTCACGACGTGGTGCTCGCCGTGCTCGCCGGTGCGCTACGCGAGTGGATGATCAACCGTGGCCAGCGTGCGGACGCCCGGTCGCTGCGCGCGCTCGTGCCGGTGAGCCGCCGGAGCAGGGAGCACCGGAACGCGGGCAACAGCCTGTCCGGCTACCTGTGTGACCTGCCCGTCGAGGTGGACGACCCGGTCGAGCGGCTCCGGCTCGTGCGGGAGGCGATGGCCCACAACAAGGAGGCCGGGCCGACGCGGGGTGCGGGCGCACTGCCGGTACTGGCCGGGCGCCTGCCGGCCGGGCTGCACCGGCTGGCGACGAAGACGGCGGGCAAGGCCGCTCCATTGTTGTTCGACACCGTCGTGACGACCGTGCCGGTGCCGAGTATCCCGCTCTCGCTCGCCGGAGCGCGGCTGCGGGAGGTGTATCCGTTCGTGCCGTTGCCGCCGCATCAGTCGGTGGGCATCGCCGTGGCCACCTACCGCGACGGCGTGCACGTCGGCCTGCAGGCGAACGGGCACGCCGTCAGCGACGTCGGTTCGCTGGCCGATGCGGTGACCAAGTCGATGGCACGGCTGCAGCTGGAGTCGTGAGCCGCTCCGCGCCGGGGCGCGTGCCCCGGCGCGGGACGGACCGTCAGGAGCGCAGCATCTCCGCGACGAGGAACGCCAGCTCGAGGGACTGCTGCGTGTTCAACCGCGGGTCGCAGGCGGTCTCGTAGCGGCCGGACAGGTCGAGATCGGAGATGTCCTGCGCGCCGCCGAGGCATTCGGTGACGTCCTCACCGGTCAGCTCGATGTGCACCCCGCCGGGGTAGCTGCCGAGCCGGTTGTGGACCTCGAAGAAGCCCTGCACCTCGTCGACGACCCGGTCGAAGTGCCGCGTCTTGTAGCCGTTGGACGTCTCGTGGGTGTTGCCGTGCATCGGGTCGCACTGCCAGATGACCTTGTGGCCGGAGCTTTCGACCTTCTCCACGATCGCGGGCAGCACCTCGCGGACCTGGCCGTTGCCCATGCGCGAGATCAGCGTCAGCCGGCCGGGTTCGTTGCGCGGGTCGAGCCGTTCGACGTATTCGACGGCCTGTTCCGGCGTGGTCGTCGGGCCGATCTTGAGGCCGATCGGGTTGGCCAGCATTTCGGCGAACGCGATGTGCGCGCCGTCGAGCTGGCGGGTCCGCTCGCCGATCCACAGGAAGTGCGACGACTGGTTGTACAGCTGCGCGTCGGGCGAGGACGGGTCGTCGAGCCGGAGCATCGCCCGCTCGTAGTCGAGCAGCAACGCTTCGTGGCTGGCGAAGATCTCGGTGCTGTGCAGCGAGCTGTCCTGCACGCCGCACGCCGACATGAAACGCAGCCCGCGGTCGATCTCCGCGGCCAGTGCCTCGTAGCGCTCACCCGCGGGCGAGGTGCGGACGAAGTCCTTGTTCCAGTCGTGCACCTGGGCCAGGTCGGCCATCCCGGCGCCGGTGAGGGCGCGGACCAGGTTCATCGCGGCGCCCGCGTTGGCGTAGGCGCGGATCATGCGGCCCGGGTCGGGCACGCGCAGCTCGGGCTCGGCGGCCAGCGAGTTGACGATGTCGCCGCGGTAGACGGGCAGGCCGAGCGCATCGGTCGATTTCGAGCGCGGTTTGGCGTACTGCCCGGCGATCCGGCCGACCTTCACCACCGGCAGGCTGGCGCCGTAGGTGAGCACGACGGCCATCTGCAGCAGCGTGCGCAGGTTGGCGCGGATGTGCGGCTCGGTGTTGGACTCGAACGTCTCGGCGCAGTCACCGCCCTGCAGCAGGAACGCCTCACCGCGCGCCACCATGGCCAGCCGCTCGCGCAGCCGGTCGATCTCGGCGGGCATGGTGATCGGCGGCACGCTCTCGAGCAGCGACCGGACACCCTTGACGTTGTCGGCATCGGGCCATTCGGGCTGCTGGGCAGCGGGCCGGGCGAGCGCGTCGTCGAGCTGCTCGCGCAGCGGGGCGGGCAGCGGGGGCAGCGAGGGCAATGCGTCGAGGGGGACGTCCACAGTCCAGTTCACGCCACCCAGCATACGAATGTCACATGCCGGGACGGCCCCACCCCATGTCGGAAGGCCTGCCGGAGCTTCGTGGCGGATCTCCGTGGCGGAGCCCGGTAGGGCGCCGCGGCGGTGCCCTGGACAGTACGGACACCTTGCCGTTGCGCCGGTGTGCCGGAGCCCGGTTGCCGGAGCCGCGCGTGGAGCTCCTCGTCACGGAGGTGGGCGCGCAGCTTGTCGGTGCCGGTCACGGCGGCCAACGCATCCGCCACCGCGGCACTGTCGACGACGATCATGTCTCGGTGCGCTCGCTCAGGCGCTCATCGCGCTCACCCCGGGCCGCGTCGAGGACCGCCGCTGCGGAGGTATCGGACCGTTCGGTGTGGCGGGCAACGCGCTCGAGCACCTCGTCCGCTGTCGAACGCGCCGCCTCCTGGCAGCCCAGCCGCAGTAGGTAACGGTCGAGAGATTCTCCCCGCGCAGCTGCCCGGGCGTTCAGGGCACGTCGGGCGTCCTCAGGAACCTCCCTGATCTGCAGCAACGAACTCATACATACTTGTACATCGACTGCAATGCAGAGCGCATCAACAATCTCGGTTGGCGATCCCCCGCCGAGGAGACAGCTGAGCGGTTGTGGCTGCCGCCCGACGGTGCACGAGGGCGGCGGCCGCGTCGGCCACGACAATCCTTGTCGGACTCCGACCCGGCCCACACGGTCGTCCACGGTGGAGCCGACCCGACGGGTCACGAGTCCACCGTGGACGACCGGCTGTGAGCGGAGCGGCACCGGGAATGCCGCGCGCGGCACCGGGACCGGTGCCGCGCGCGGCTTATGCCGCCGACGCCCGCTCGTAGAGCGTCTCTGCCTCGTCACCGAAGTATGGGCCGAACATCATGTCGGGCAGGAAGGTGTAGCCGAAGCTGTTCACCGACTCCTGCACGCCGGTTCCCGTCTCGGGGTCGAAGCTGCTGAACCACGGGCCGCCGCTGGAACCGCCGGTCATGTCGCAGTTCATGCCGTGGTCGTCGGTCAGCAGCGGATCGGTGAACGTACTGCCGTTGCAGTACGTCAGCGTGCTGCCGTCGTACGGTTCGGCCGCCGGGTAGCCGAACGAGTGCATCTCCTGGCCACGCTCGCCGTTGAAGGCGATCTGCTGCGTGCCGACCGTCTCGGCGATGGTCCCGCTGCTTTTCTCCTCGACCACGGCCATGCCCACGTCGTGGTTCATGTCCTCGTCGGACTCCCACTGCGGGGTGGTCATCGTCTGCTCGGCCGCCCACTCCCCGTGCGGCGCGTCACCGTTGTCGTAGCCGGGGACGAACACCCAGTCGGTGTGCCAGGTTCCCTGGTACTTCACGCAGTGGCCCGCGGTCACGACCACGCTGCCGTTGTCGCTCTCGACGACGTTGCCGCTGCACGACGCGTCCTGGCCGTCCATCGTGAAGAACACCCGGCCCGCGGTCTTCGTGACAGCGCCACCGCCGGTCCACTCGTCACCCGTGGACGCGGCCTGCTGAAACGGAAGCAGCCCCTGCAGCACGCTCGCCAGACCGCCGACGAGTCCCGTCGCGGTCGACAGCACCCTGTCCAGCGGCATGGCCGACCGCATTCGCTGCGGCGTCCAGTCCGCGGCGTCGGCATCCATCCGGTGCACCGCGACGTCGCCGGACGAATCCGGCGTCTGCTGGTCGGCGGCGGCCGGCATGGCCACCGCCGATGTCACCATCGCGGCGCCCGCCGCCACCGCGGCGACCCTTCGAACTCCTCGCGCCCAACGCAACCGCACGATCACGCCTCCTCGTCGGAGATTCACAGAACCCCGTAAGAGTGACGTGAGCAACAACCGATTTGTACCGCCGAGTAACCCAGCTACCGCTCGGTCGATCAGGCTCCCCTACTGGGCCGTACGGAGTAGTTTCGATGCGCGATTCAGGCGCACCGGGTGTCACTCGCCACGCTGCAGGACCGCCGCCACGACGCGTTCGTATCCATGGGTGAACGGCCGGATCGCCGCTCTGCGAGCACGTTCGCGGCGGACGATGCCGACGGTGCCGCTCACCGTACTCACCAGGAGGGCAGCACACACGACGCCGAGCACGAGCGCGGTCGTGCCGCCGTCGCCGAACAACCTCCCCGCGGTCACCAGCACGACCAGCAACGCCAGACCGCTGCACACGGCCAACGCGACGAAGCGGTTCGTCGTCTTCCTGTACGCGTTGTGCGCCGCCCGGGTCTCGTTCAGCGCAGCCTGCGACAGCGGGTCCACTCCCAGTTCCCGCCACACCTGCTCCGCGACCTCACGAGCACGCGGATACTCCCGCAGTTCCGCCTGCGAAGGCCCGGTGATGAACAGCGCATCACGCCGGTCGACACTCGCCGTCCCCGGACGCGCGAGCACCCAGTGGTGGACTCCCCGTTCCGGGGCCACCGCCTTGAACTCCCAGCCGTGCGCCTCGGCGAGCTCCCGACAACGACGCCATGACGATCGCGGAATGTCGGACACGTCGATCCGGGCCGTGCCGCCGAGATCGACGCGCAGCTCACCCAGCCGGGCAACGAACTCCGCTTCGGCGGCCGTCGCGTCGTGCTCCATCACACCGACCCCTGTCCCGGCAGGTTCCGCTGGAAGTTCAGCTGGCGGTTGTTCAGACCCGAGTAGCCCGTCCACCGGTAGCCGTTCGCCTCGGCCAGTTCACGCACCGCGTCGTCGTTCACTCCGCTCCGGTAGCCGGACAGGATCGACGTCGCCCCGGTGGCCGTCTCCTCCTCGCGCAACTTCTCCAGCACCTGCTGCGTGCGCTGCTCGATCGGCGTCCGCCGCTGTTGAACGGTCGCGTATCCGGCGATGCCGACGACGGCGAGCGCCAACGCGCAGAGCAGGCCGAAAAATATCCAGAGTGCGACGCCCACGTCACCCGTCCAAAACGTTGCTGATCGTGCTGGGCTCGTCATCGCTCTCAGCCCAACGAATCGTCTTGCAGATCTCCGCCATCATCGCGACGTAATCATCCCAATCCCAGAGACACTCCGTACTCAATGCGAAGAAGGCTAGCTTCCCACGGTCCACCAGTGGAAAGATCACCTGGATCTGCCGCACGTGGCGCATTGTGTCGGTCGGTTCGCCTGTCACCCGCACCGGATTGCTGAATCGGTCGTCCTCCATGACGACTAGACACCGACCGATCTCGAGATCGACGTACTGCGCCTCGGCGTTCTCGCGCTCTCGTCGAATCGATTCGAGAACCGGTTCCAACGGCTGCCGATGATGCCCTGCCATCTTCCTCGTCAGGACACTGAACTGTGCCATCGACGCGGCATTCGGATCACGATCGGAACGTCCCAGAAATGTCGCCGCGTAGATAACTCCCTCGTCGAGCATTCGCTCGACCGAATACTGATTGGCCAGGAGTACATGGAGCAACTGCTCACCGGACAGCCCCGGCAGGCTCGACTCCAGCTGCTCCTGCAACCGGCTCGCGCGGGTGGCCGCGTCGGCGGAGAGATCGACCGGCCGGAACTGGGCGGGCAACGCGAACACCAGCGGGAAACGTCGCTGCGAATTCGGGGTGTCGGTAACCACTGTCATCCAACTTCAACCTTCATGTAAAGCCGACCCGGACCTCAGCCGGCCGCTCTGGCGAAACCGGCGAGTGAGCTCCCCAGGTCGCTGAGTGCGGACCCGTTCTGGCCCCACTGGCCGACACTCTGCGCACCCGCCATCCCGCCGGCTGCGTATCCGGTGCCGCTCTTGATCGTATCGGTGGTGTCGTTGCCGATCGCCATGTCCAAACCGGTCGGCACCTGCGAACCCAGGCTGAAGGTGTTCTGCGTCGCTTTGGCGATGGTATCGGCATTACCGCCGACCGTGCTCGCAACCTTCTCACCGAACGAGCCCATCAGTTTGGCCGGTTCGGCAACCTGTCCGGCCTCTCTTAACATGACCTTGCCACCACTCATCGCCGCCGGAGCCAGGCCGTCCACCACCTGCAGTGAGTCGGTGGCCATCGACATCCCCTTCGACACGGCGCCGACGCCGGGGAGGACGCCGAGCGCGTCCGCTCCCAGGCCGACCCATGCCCCGGGTTCGTCCCACTTGCCTTCCTTGACCATCTCGCCGCCGTGCGCAGCGAGGGCGATGCCACCGGCAGCAAGCGCAACCGGCCCCATCACCGGAGCAAGCACGGGAATGAACGCCAACGCACCCGCGACCGCGGAGATCATCCCGGCGACGTCGCCGATCTCGCCGAGGTGATCACCAATCCAACTGCCCGCTGCAGAGAAGGCGTCCCCGATCGACTCGAAGAATCCCTTGTCCGGCGCCCGCTCAGCAACGTTCCGGAGCGTATCGGCGCAGGTGCGGGCGTCCTGCTCCCACGCGCTCTTCAGCTCACGTGCTTTCCGGCGGATGTCATCGACCTTGCCCCAGGCCTCGCCCGCCGCACGCCTGGCATCGGCGGCTGCGTTCGCGTCGGCCTGCTGCTGTTGCCGCGCCGACTCGACGGAGGCGGGGTCACTGCCGCTGGCGACCGGCGTGTTGGCTTGAGCAGTGGCCTGCTGCGCAGCCGCATCGGCCCGCTCCGCCTTCTCGATGGCCTTACGGCACTCCTCTTCCAGCTTCTTGGCACTCGCCTGGTGCTGCTTCAGGGTGTCTTGCCAGCCCGACAAGGCCTTGCCGGCATCGCGCAACGACGTGTGGGCCGCATCAAGATACCCGGGCAGCTCACCGACCTTGTCGGCGAAGGCCTTCGCCGCCTCACCGGTCCAGGTGTCCTTTTTGCCCTGGATCGAGGTGATGACCTCGTGTGCCTCTCTGGCGTAGACACTCGTGTCCGTCATCTGTTTCGCCAGGCCGCCCACGGTTCCCGGGTTTCCGGGGGCAGGGTCGAACCCGAGAGAGGGGAACTGGTCGTCACTCATGGCCGCCCCCGTTCAGGCCCGCCGACTCGACACCCTGCGCCATCTTGCCGAGACTGGCCCGCAAATCGCCTTCGACATCGGCGTAAGCCTTCTGCGCCTCCGAGAGCCCGCCGCGAATCTCGTCGACGGCTTCCCGCAACTTGCTCAGACCTTCTTCCCACTCGGACCGGAAGTCTTCGCAGGCTTCGTCCAGCTCGGCCGTACCGATCGAGTCCTTCGCGGCATCGGCCAGCTTCTTGGTGGCCGTATCAATGTTCTCGCAGGTCCGGTCCAGGTCCGTGCCCAGGGCCTCGAGCCCACCGACATCCACGGTGAAGTCCGCCATCGCCCCAAACTCCCTCAATGCCCAACAGTCGCGTAGCGCGGCTGATCCTAACGACCGACCATCCCGGTCTGCGTGAGGTGGACGCGGATCATGCCCGCACGCCCGGGCAGCGGGTGCAGGACAGGTCCTCCGGTAGTCGTCAGTACTGGTCGGCGACGGCGGGGAGGCAGGCGGCGAGATCCTCCCGCAGTCTGCGCTGTTGCTCCGGGGACAGGGGCGAGAACAGCTGCTTCTCCGCGGCCCGGACCACGACGCTGGCCTCGCGCAGCACCGCCCGTCCTTCGCGGGTGAGGTCGGTCGGCAGGGCTCTCCCCTGCGGCGCCTGCTCGGGCCGCGCGAGCAGGCCGCGCTCCTGCAGCCTGCGCAGAACGAGGTTCATCGACTGCCGGGTGACGAAGGCATGGCGGGCCAGTTCGGAGTTGGACAACCCGGGATTCCGGCCGAGCAGTTCGAGGCACGCGTACTGGGGAACGGTCAGCTCCAGCGGCCGCAACGCCTCGTCCATCGCGGTCCGCAGCGCCGCGTGCACCTGCTTGAGCACATAACCCACCGACAGTTCGAGATCGCCGACCCGCTCCGCTTGCTCCATGTCAGCATTCTGACATAGACTCGATGTCAGTACATTGACATAAACCGATACATGCGAATCACGCGCAGGATTCGACGACGGAGGAATAGCCATGAACGGACAGGTCACGTACTTCGAACTGCCGAGCACTGACATCGACGCAACCCAGCACTTCTGGGGCTCGCTGTTCGGCTGGACGTTCCACGAAGGGAACTTCCCCGGCTATTCGATGATCCAGGGACCGCAGCCGATGGGCGGATCGCCGCACGACGACCCGTCCCGGCGCCCGCGGATCTACTTCGACGTCGACGACCTCGCGGCCGCCGTCGGCCGGGTGCGTGAACTCGGCGGCACGGCCGACGATCCCGTCACGATCCCGTCCGGCGCGTACGCCCACTGCGCCGACGCCCAGGGCGTGGAGTTCGGACTGTTCCAGGACGCAGAAGGTAGCGACTGAGACGGCCGTTGCCGGTGACCCGGTGAGCCACCACCGGGTCACCGGCGATCTCACGCAGCTCGCCGGCACCGCGAACCCGCCGTCCCCGGATCGCGGAGGTGAGTGGTCGCCGGCTCGGCGCAGGCTGTGCAAGCATCGGACCATGAGGTTTCGCAGGCCACGCCGACGCCATGCGGTTTATCGCCGGAAGCGGTTTCTCACCCGGCGCCGCGCATCCCAGAACTTCTGGCGCCACTACGCCGCCATCGAAACCCGGATGCGCGACACCGCAGGGGACCTACCACTGTTCGGACAGCAGGCGTGGAACGGAATCCTCCTGACGGGCCCCTGGTCGTTCCGCGACGACGGTACGGGCCGCGCCACCACGATCGGCCTCGAACACGGCGACCCCGACGACGAGTCGGTGCCCTGGCTACGCGTCCTGAGCACGTGCGACCCCGCGGACCACCTGGTCCGGGAACTCCGGTTCGAACGGACCCTCGGCGACCGCGGCGCCACTGGGCCGGTCGATCGGGAGACCGTGCGCGCCAGCCGGCGCCGCACCGATGTCTCGTCCGCCGAGAGTCAGGTCGAGATCATGGTCGACGGGCAACCACGAACCTTCCGGCGCTGGGACACCGGCGAGCGCTGGTACGCAGCCTGGGAACCGGACCACGAGCACGCGATCGTCATCGCCGCCCGCCATCTCGACCCGGCGGACGTCGCACTGGTCCCGGTCCACGACATCGAGCCCTACCTGGCAGGCCGACGCGACTGGATCCGCGCCCGCGAACAGGCCGGATAATCCCTTCCTCTCCTGGTGAATCCACCCTCAGGCTCTGCACCCCGACTCTGCACCCCGGACAGGCCGTTCCCCGGGGACCCGCCCGCGCGCGACAACCCCGCCCGCACACCAACAGGGAGCCGGGACCACTCGGCCCGACTCCTCGAACGTCTACATCGGACCATCCCACCTCGGACCAGTCCACATCGGACGAGTACGCGTCGGACCGGCTACGTCAGACGACCGCCAGCGGGAGTGCCGTGGGATGCACCGGCGACGGCAGGTCCGAGTCCCCGGTCAAGTAGGCATCCACCGACGCGGCCACCGACCGCCCCTCGGCGATCGCCCACACGACCAGCGACGCGCCGCGATGGGCGTCACCGCACACGAACACCCCCGGCGCCTCGGTCTGCCAGTCCGCACCGCACGAGACGGTGCCGCGCCGGTTCAGCGACAGCCCCAGGTCGGCGGTCAGCCGCATGTGGTCGACACCCTCGAACCCGATCGCCAGCAGCACCAGGTCGGCTGGCACCTCCTGCACCTCGTCACTGGTGGCCACGACCTCGCGGCGCCCCGTGTCCGGGTCCTTTTCCACCCGCACCGTGTGCAGCTCGGCCGCCCGCACCCTGCCGTTCTCGTCGCCGACGAACCGCGTGACGGCAACCGCGAACAACCGCTCCCCCGCCTCCTCGTGCACCGGGTAGGTGCGCAGGATGTACGGCCACGTCGGCCACGGCGAACGCTCCTCGTCCCGCGTGTGCGGGGGCTCCGGATACTGGTCGAGCTGCGTCACCGACAGCGCACCCTGGCGGATCGCCGTGCCGTAGCAGTCGGCACCCGTGTCGCCACCGCCGATGATCAGCACATGCTTGCCCTCGGCCGTGATCTCCGGCGGACCGTCCCCCTCACAGGACCGGTTCGCCGGCACCAGGTGCTCCATCGCGAGGTGCACGCCGTCCAGCTCACGCCCGGGCGTGGCCGTGTCGTCCCGGCCGCGCAGCGCACCGACCGCCAGCACGACCGCGTCGTAACGCTCCCGCAACTCCTCGACCGTGAGATCGACGCCGACCTCGCAGCCGGTGACGAACCTCGTGCCCTCGCTGTGCAGCTGCGCCAGCCGCCGGTCGAGGACCTTCTTCTCCATCTTGAACTCGGGGATCCCGTACCGGAGCAACCCGCCGAGCCGGTCGTCGCGCTCGAACACCGTCACGTCGTGGCCCGCACGCGTCAACTGCTGCGCCGCAGCCAGCCCCGCGGGCCCCGAACCGACGACCGCCACCTGCCTGCCCGAGAACTCCTCGGCCGTCAGGGGCTCGACGTAACCCGATTCCCACGCCTGCGCCGAAATCGTCTCCTCGACCCGCTTGATCGCCACCGGCCCGCCCGACAACCCCGAGATCGACAGGGTGCACCCCGCCTCGCACGGCGCGGGACACAACTTTCCCGTGAACTCGGGGAAATTGTTCGTCGCATGCAGCCGCTCGCTCGCCGCGAACCAGTCGTCGCGACTCACCAGATCGTTCCACTCCGGGATCAGGTTGCCCAGCGGGCACCCCGACCGCTCGTTGTGGCAGAACGGAATGCCGCAGTCCATGCACCGGCTCGCCTGCGTGCGCACCGCCTCGTTACGCACCTGCGAGCCCTGGTCCGCGTAGACCTCCTGCCAGTCGTGGGTGCGCTCGGCCTTCGGGCGCTTCGGCGGCTCGGAGCGCTCGTACTTCAGAAAACCCGTCGGATCAGCCACGGGCCGCCTCCAGTGTCTTGCGGGACACCCGCACCCGGTCGGCGATCGTGACTGCCGCTCCGCAAGCTCCGCAATTGTCAGCCACGAGCCGCCTCCATGATCGCCTCGTTCACATCGCGGCCCTCGACCCGTGCCGCCTCGGTCGCCTCCAGCACCCGCTTGTAGTCACGCGGCATCACCTTGGTGAACGCCGCCGACCGCCGCGGCCAGTCACCGAGCAGCGACGTCGCCACCGCCGAACCCGTCAACTCCGCGTGCCGGGCGACGACGCCGCGCAACCACACCAGGTCGTCGGCGCCGGGCTCTTCGAGCTCGACCATGCCCGGGTTGACCTTGCCGCGGTCCAGCTCCAGCACATACGCCTCGCCGCCGGACATGCCGGCCGCGAGGTTCCGGCCCGAGGCGCCGAGCACCACGGCCCGGCCCCCGGTCATGTACTCGAAGGCGTGGTCACCGACGCCTTCGGCCACGATCAGCGCACCCGAGTTGCGCACGCCGAACCGCTCACCGACCTGACCACGCAGGAACACCTCGCCGCTCGTGGCGCCGTAGGCGATCGTGTTGCCCGCGATCACCTGGCCCTCGGCGGCGAATTCCGCGGCCTCGTGCGGTCGCACGACGACGCGCCCGCCGGACAGGCCCTTGCCGACGTAGTCGTTCGCGTCGCCGGTCAGCTCCAACGTCACCCCCGGCGGCAGGAACGCACCCAGCGACTGGCCCGCCGACCCCGTCAGCGCCACCCGGATCGTGTCGTCGGGCAGACCGGCGCTGCCGTAGCGGCGCGTGATCTCCGCGCCGAGCAGCGTGCCGACCGTACGGTTGACGTTACGCACCGGCAGTTCGAGCCGCAGCGGATGTGCATCCTCCAGCGCCGCCTCGGCCAGCTGGATCAGCGTGTGGTCCAGCGCGCGGTCGAGGCCGTGGTCCTGCTCGCGGAGCTTGCGCTGCGCACCGCCGTACGGCGTCTCCTCCGGGATCGCGAAGATCGGCGCCAGGTCGAGCCCCTCGGCCTTCCAATGCTCGATCGCCTCGTCGGCACCGAGCGCGTCGACCCGGCCGATCGCCTCGTCGAGCGACCGGAAGCCGAGTTCGGCCAGCAGCTCGCGTACCTCGTGGGCCACGAAGTGGAAGTAGTTCACGATGTGGTCGGCCTGCCCCGTGTAGCGCTCGCGCAGCTCCGGATTCTGCGTGGCGACCCCGACCGGGCAGGTGTCCAGGTGGCAGACGCGCATCATGATGCAGCCCGCGACGACCAGCGGCGCCGTGGCGAACCCGTACTCCTCGGCGCCCAGCAACGCGGCGACGACGACGTCCCTTCCGGTCTTCATCCCACCGTCCACCTGCACGGTGATGCGGTCGCGCAAGCCGTTCAGCATCAGCGTCTGCTGCGTCTCGGCCAGGCCGATCTCCCACGGGGTGCCCGCGTGCTTCAGCGAATTCAGCGGCGAGGCACCGGTGCCGCCGTCGTGACCGGAGATCAGCACGACGTCGGCGTGCGCCTTCGAGACCCCCGCGGCCACGGTGCCGACGCCGAGCGAGCTGACCAGCTTGACGTGCACGCGAGCCCGGTCGTTGGCGTTCTTCAGGTCGTGGATCAGCTGCGCCAGATCCTCGATCGAGTAGATATCGTGGTGCGGCGGCGGGGAAATGAGCCCCACACCCGGCGTGGAGTGCCGCGTGTGGCCGATCCACGGGTACACCTTGTTCGGCGGCAACTGCCCGCCCTCGCCGGGCTTGGCGCCCTGCGCCATCTTGATCTGGATGTCGTCGGCGTTGACGAGGTACTCGCTCGTCACGCCGAACCGTCCACTCGCGACCTGCTTGATCGCACTGCGGCGCTCCGGGTCGTACAAGCGCTCGACGTCCTCACCGCCCTCGCCGGTGTTGGACCGGCCACCGATCCGGTTCATCGCGATCGCCAGGGTCTCGTGCGCCTCGGCCGAAATGGACCCGTACGACATGGCGCCGGTGTTGAACCGCTTGCAGATCGACTCGACCGATTCGACCTCGTCGATCGGGACCGGATCACGGCCGTCGGCACGGAGCGCGAACATACCGCGCACCGCACCGCCCGCACGGTTGAGTTCGTCCACCTTCTCCGTATAGGCGCGGTAGGCCTCCTGCCTGCGCGTCTTACTGGCGTGCTGCAGCAGGAACACGGTCTCCGGCGTGAACAGGTGCAGCTCGCCGTCGCGCCGGTAGGCGTACTCACCGCCGGACTCCAGTCCGCGGTGGGCCAGGTCCGTGGGGTGGTCCGGATAGGCGCGCCGGTGCCGGATGGCCACCTCCTCGGCGAGCACGTCCAGGCCGACGCCACCGAGCTTCGACGACGTGCCGGTGAAGTACTCGTCCAGCACGTCCTGCGACAGTCCGAGCGCCTCGAAGACCTGCGCGGCGGTGTACGCGCCGACCGTCGAGATGCCCATCTTGGACATGATCTTCCGAGTGCCCGCGACCAGCGCGTTCACGTAATTGCGCACGGCCGTGGCCTGCTCGATCCCGGGGATCGCACCCTGGCCGATCATGTCCTCGATCGTCTCGAAGGCCAGGTACGGGTTCACCGCCGCCGCACCGTAGCCGAGCAGCAACGCGATGTGGTGCACCTCGCGGGCGTCGCCGGACTCGACGACCAGGGCGGCCTGCAGCCGCTCCTTCGTGCGCACGAGATGGTGGTGCACCGCCGACACCAGCAACAGCGAGGGAATCGGCGCCATGCTGTGGTCCGAATCGCGGTCCGACAGCACGAGCGTGCGCGCACCGGCGGCGATCGCCTCCGACGCCTCACGGCGCACGCGCTCGATCGCCTCGGCCAGTGCCGGCCCGCCGCCCTCGACGTCGTACAGCCCGGACAACACCGCGCACGCGAAACCCGGCAGATCACCGTCGTCGTCGACGTGGATGAGCTTGGCGAGCTCGTCGTTGTCGATCACCGGCTGCGGCAGCTCGATGTGCCGGCACGACGCAGGCCCCGGATCCAGCAGGTTCCGTTCCGGGCCCATGATCCGGCTCATGGACGTGACCAGCTCCTCGCGGATCGCATCCAGCGGCGGGTTGGTCACCTGCGCGAAGCCCTGTTTGAAGTAGTCGTAGAGCAGCCGCGAACGCTGCGACGTCATCGCGGTCGGGGTGTCGGTGCCCATCGACCCGAGCGGTTCGGCTCCGTGGCCGGCCATCGGCCCGAGCAGGATCTTCAGCTCCTCCTCGGTGTAGCCGAACGACAGCTGCCTGCGCAGCACCGAGGCGTGCGTCTGCGTGATGTGGTCGCGGCCGCGCAGTTCCGGCAGCGTCAGCAGGCCGGCGTGGAGCCACTCGTCGTACGGCGCCCCGCGCGCGAGGTCGTCCTTGATCTCCGTGTCGCCGACGATCCGGCCCGCGGCCGTGTCGACGAGGAACATGCGGCCGGGCTTGAGCCTGCCCTTGGTGATGACGTCGGCGGGCTCGATGTCGAGCACGCCCGACTCGCTGGCCAGCACGACGCGGTCGTCGGCAGTGCGCCACCAGCGGCCGGGCCGCAGGCCGTTGCGGTCGAGCACGCCGCCCACGATCGTGCCGTCGGTGAACGTGACGCACGCCGGTCCGTCCCACGGTTCCATCAGGCTGGCGTGGAAGCGGTAGAAGGCGCGGCGCTGCTCGTCCATCCCGGCGTGGTTCTCCCACGCCTCCGGCACCATCATCAGCACCGCGTGCGGCAGGCTGCGCCCACCCAGGTGCAGCAGCTCCAGCACCTCGTCGAACGAGGCGGAGTCGGAGGCGTCCTCCGTGCACACCGGATACAGCCGCGAGAGGTCGCCCGGGACCAGGTCGCTCTCCAGCAGCGCCTCGCGGGCGCGCATGCGGTTGCGGTTGCCGCGCACGGTGTTGATCTCGCCGTTGTGCGCGACGAACCGGAACGGATGCGCCAGCGGCCACGACGGGAACGTGTTGGTCGAGAACCGCGAGTGCACGAGCGCGATCGCACTGAGCATGCGCTCGTCGCGCAGCTCGGGGAAGAACAGCGGCAGCTGCGCGGGCGTGAGCATGCCCTTGAAGACGAGCGTGCGCGCCGACAGCGACGGGAAGTACACCCCGCACCCGGCATCGGCCGTCTCGTGCTCGGCCCGCTTGCGCAGGCAGAACGCCGGCCGGTCGAGGTCGATCCCGGAGGGCTGCTCGCCGTCGGCGTCCGGCAGGCCGGTGACGTGCAGGTAGGCGAAGTGCGGCATCACCGACCGCGCGGTGGGGCCGACGTCGGCGGCGTCGACGTCGGTGGGCACGTCCCGCCAGCCCGCGACGCGGAGCCCCTCCTCGCCCGCGATGCGCTCGATGATCGTGACGGCCTCGCGGCGCAGGTCCTCGTCGGCGGGCAGGAACGCCATGCCGGCGGCGTAGTGATGGGCGCCGAACGCGTCCGGAGCGGGCAGGTCGACATCGGCCTCCGCCCGCAACAGCTCGTCCGGCAGTTGCACCAGGATTCCGGCGCCGTCGCCGCTGGTCGGTTCGGCCCCGGCGGCGCCGCGGTGGTCGAGGTTCGTCAACGCGGTCAGGCCGTCGCTGACGATGCTGTGGGAGCGGACGCCACGGAGGTGGGAGACCATGGCGACACCGCAGGAATCCTGTTCCGTGGCGGGGTCGTACAGGCCCTGCGTCGGCGGAATCGCGGAGAAGATCAACTCGGACCTCCTGCGTCGTCTTCGTGCTCGGTGTCTTCGGGGCACGGGACGACTGTGGCCCGCCTGTTACCACGACTTTAACACTCGAGAAACGCCCCGGCGCCGGATCAGCAGGCCGTTCCCGGGCGGACCGTCGTGATCCGACGACCGTGATCCGACGACCCCGGACGAACCAGTTTCCGACGTGCCGGCCGGTCGCGGCAAGTGCTCGCCCGCGCACCCCGTTCGCGGCGAGTACCCGTCCTGCGACCCCGGCATCCGCGGTGACGTGAACGGGAGGCTGGTAACGTCGTATCGACGCGGGCGGCAGCGAAGTCCGGTGCGAATCCGGCACTGTGCCGCAACTGTGATGACTGCCCGAGCCGGCTGACCTGGTGTTCTGCGACTCGGGCGGGTCGAGTCAGGTCGCCTCCGCCCCGCGTCGACGCCTTGCCCACCTCCGGCGCAGAGGTGCGGCGTCAGGGACGGCCCTCACACCGCCGCCTCGGGCGCTCCAGGACTCCCCCGCGGGTTCCGCACCGGCGCGGGCGGCCACCCGACGGCCGCAGCCGCGCCTCCGCCGGCCGACCCGAACGCCCGAGGCCCCGATGGCTCACCAGCCGACTCCCCGTCCCAGTGCACAGGTGCACGAACCCGAAGCACCCGGCTCCGGTTCCGGAAAGCAGGGTTCCGGAAAGCAGGGTTCCGGAATGCACAGCACCGCAGCCCACCGCACCGGATCGTCCGGCACCCGTCGGTTCGTCCGGCTGCTCGCCCTGCTTCCCCTGCTGGGTGTGCTCGCCCTCGCCGGCTGTGCCCAGCGCACCGACGAGGGCGGTGGCGGCGGTGACACCGGCACCGACTTCCCCGTCACGGTCGAGCCGGCAGGCGCACCCGCCGTGACCCTCGACGCGCAGCCGCAGCGCATCGTCTCGCTCGTACCGTCGGTCACCGAGACGCTGTACGAGGTCGATGCCGGCGAGCAGGTCGTCGCCGTCGACGAGATGTCGACCCATCCGTCCGAGGCTCCGCGCACGGAGATGTCCGGCATCGACCCGGACCCGCAGGCGATCGCGGCCCACGATCCCGACCTGGTCGTCGTGGGCTCGGACGCGGAGGGCAAGCTCGCCGACGCCCTGGGCAAGACCGGCGTCCCCACCCTCGTACTGCCCGCCCCGGAGACGCTGCAGGACGCCTACGCCCAGTTCGCGCTCGTCGGCAAGGCCACCGGGAACGCCGAGGAGGGACAGCAGCTCGCCGACGAGACCGAGCAGACGATCACCGACCTCGCCGACTCCGCCCCGGACAAGGACCTGAGCTACTACCACGAGGTCGACCCGACCTACTACACGATCACGTCGGCGACCTTCCTCGGCGAGGTCTACGACCTGTTCGGCCTGCGCAACATCGCCGACCAGGGGGATCCGGACGCGATGAACGGCTATCCGCAGCTGTCGGCCGAGAAGATCGTCGGAGCGGACCCGGATCTGGTGTTCCTCGCCGACACGAAGTGCTGCGGGCAGAACGCCGACACGGTGGCCGAGCGCCCGGGATGGGACACCATGACCGCCGTCGAGCAGGGCCGGGTGTTCGCACTGGACGACGACATCGCCTCGCGCTGGAGCCCGCGTCTGGTCGAGTTCGTGCGGGTCGTGGCCGACGCGGTCGCGGAAGCCTGATGCTCCGCACCCGGTCGCGGCGCACCGCAGCGCACACCACCCGAGTGCCCGCGCACACCACTCGGCTGACACCGCTCGCGGTGGCCGTCGCGGTGGCCGTGCTCGTGGTCGCCGCGCTGTTCGGGCTGCTGATCGGTCCCGGCGAGCTCGCCGGGAACCGGGTGCTGGCGGAGATCCTGGCGCAGCTGACAGGTGGGCTGTCGCCGCTGTCGGAGGCCGAGGCTGCGGTCGTGTGGCAGCTGCGAGCGCCGCGAGTGCTGCTCGCGGCGCTCGTCGGGGCGGCGCTCGCCGGGGCGGGTGCGGCGTTCCAGGGCGTGTTCCGCAATCCGCTGGCCGATCCCTACCTGCTCGGTGCCGGCGCGGGGGCGGGCATGGCGGTGACGGCCCTCGTCGTGTTCGCGCCCGCGGTGACGGCCTGGTCGCTCGGCCCGGTGGGCCCGCTGCCGCTCGCGGCGTTCGCCGGCGCACTGCTGGGCGTCGGGCTGAGCTGGATGCTCGGCCGATCGGCGGGCGGCGCCGGGACGGCCGGGCTGTTGCTGGCCGGTGTCGCGGTGACGGCGTTCCTCACCGCGATCCAGACGTTCGTCCAGCAACTCGACACCGACACCCTCCAACAGGTCTACACCTGGACACTCGGCGGCCTGAACATCACCGGCTGGACCGACGTGTGGCTCGCCCTGCCGTACGTGGCGTTCGCCGGGATCGTCCTCGTGGCGTCGGCCCGGCTGCTGGACCTGCTCACGCTCGGCGACGCGGAAGCGACGTCGCTGGGTGTGCGACCGGGCCGGATCCGCCTCGCCGTGCTGTCGGCGGCCTCGCTCGCCACCGCCGCAGCCGTGTCGGTGAGCGGGCTGATCGGGTTCGTCGGGATCGTCGTGCCGCACCTGGTGCGGCTGCTGGCGGGCGCGAGCTACCGCGTGATCGTGCCGCTCTCGCTCCTCGGCGGTTCCGCGTTCGTGATCATGGCCGACATCGTCGCCCGGACGATCATGCCCGGCGAACTGCCGCTCGGCGTGGTCACCGCGTTCGCCGGCGCGCCGTTCTTCGCCCTGGTGCTGCGCACGAACCGGGAGCGGCTGTCGTGACCGCCACGCAGGCCGCGACCGCGCTGTCGCTGCACGACGTCAGTGCAGGCTACGGCGCCGAGCCGGTCGTGACACACGTGTCGCTGGAGGCGCGCCGCGGGCGGTGGCTGGCGATCGTCGGGCCGAACGGTGCGGGCAAGTCCACCGTGCTCAAGGCCGTTGCCGGACTCGTCCCGCGCCGGGGCACGGTCCTGCTCGACGGCACGGACACCGGACGGCTGCCGCGCAAGGACCTGGCCCGCCGCATCGGCTACGCCCCGCAGAACCCGGCGTTGCCGGAACGGCTCACCGTCACCGATTACGTCCTGCTCGGCAGAGCACCGCATCTCGGTACGCTGGCGCGGGAATCCGCGTCCGACGTGTCCGTTGTGGAGGATGCACTCACCCGGCTCGATCTGCACGAGCTGGCCGGGCGGCGACTGGGAACCCTGTCCGGCGGCGAAGCGCAGCGGGCGGTACTGGCCCGGGTACTGGTCCAGCGCACGCCGCTGCTGCTGCTCGACGAACCGACGACGGGGCTGGACATCGGCCACGCCCAGACGCTGCTCGAACGCCTCGACCAGCTCCGCAGGGAGGACGAGACGACGGTCGTGACGACCCTGCACGACCTGACGATCGCCGCGCAGTACGCGGACGAACTCGTGCTGATCGACCGTGGCGGTGTCGTCGCCGCGGGCACGCCGTCGCAGGTCCTCACCACCGAGCGGCTGCGTGAGCACTACGCCGCCGACGTCGAGGTCCTCACCACGGCCGGGGGAAATCCGGTCGTCGTCCCGGTACGCCCCGCGGGCACGCGCTGACTCACGGCCGCGGTCCGCAGGAACGCCGCCGGCCCGCGGGCCGGCGGCCTGCGCCGATCAGGCGAGCCAGGCGACGGCACCGCCGATCGCCACCAGCGCGGCGAGGCCGAAGACGGCGGCCAGGACGCGGGACCCGTTGCGCCAGGTGCTGTACACACCGCCGACGAGGAATCCCGCCACGCCGAGCAACAGCACGCCGACCCACTGCTGATCCACTCACAGCACCCCCTTCGTCGACGGCACGCCACCGGCGCGCGGATCGTGCTCCGTCGCCGCGCGCAGTGCCCGCGCCACGGCCTTGTACTGGGCCTCCGCGATGTGGTGCGGATCCCGGCCGTGGATCACCCGGACGTGCAGCGCGAGCTGCGCATGGAACGACAGCGACTCGAACACGTGGCGGGTCAGCACGAACGGGTAGTTGCCGCCGATCGTGAAGGTGTTGAACTCGTCGGGCTCACCGGACTGCACGCAGTACGGGCGGCCGGAGACGTCGATCGCGGCGTGCGCGAGCGTCTCGTCCATCGGGATCCAGCAGTCGCCGAAGCGGCGGATGCCCTTCTTGTCGCCGAGGGCCTCGCGGATCGCCTGCCCGAGCACGATCGCGGTGTCCTCGACGGTGTGGTGCGCGTCGATGTGCACGTCACCGGTCGCGGCGATCGTCAGATCGAGCGAGCCGTGCGCACCGAAGGACGTCAGCATGTGGTCGTAGAACGGAACACCCGTCGACACGTCGACCTGCCCGGTGCCGTCGAGATCCACCTCGACCCGGATCGACGACTCCTTCGTCGTCCGTTCGACCTTGCCTGTCCGGCTCACCGGCCGACCTCCTTGCTCGCCTCCAGGAAGGCGTCGTTCTCCTCCGGGGTCCCGATGGACACGCGCAGGTGCCCGTCGATCCCGATGTCACGGATCAGCACGCCACTGTCCACATAGGACTTCCATGCGGCCGACGGATCGGCGAACCGTCCGAACAGGATGAAGTTGGCGTCGCTGGGAACGGGCTCGAACCCCAGTCCGCGCAACGCATCCGCCACGCGGTCGCGTTCGGACGCGAGTGTGGCCACGGACCCCAGCGTGGCGTCGGCGTGCCGCAGCGCCGCCCGCGCGGCCGCCTGTGTCAACACCGAGAGGTGGTACGGCAGCCGCACCAGCTGCAGCGCGTCGACCACGGCGGGCGCGGCCGCCAGATAACCCAGCCGCCCGCCCGCGAACGCGAACGCCTTGCTCATCGTGCGGGAGACGATCAGCTTCGCCGGATACCGCGGCAGCAGTTCGAGCGCACTCGGCTGCGAGGAGAACTCCGCGTAGGCCTCGTCGACCACGACGAGGCCGGGCGCGGTCCGCAACACGGCGTCCAGCTCGGCCAGCGGGATCGAGCCGCCCGTCGGGTTGTTCGGGCTCGTCACGAACACGACGTCCGGCTTGCGCTCCTCGACGATCCGGGCGGCCTCGGCGGCGTCCAGCGAAAAGTCCCCGCGCCGCGGCGCCGGCATCCAGTCGGTGCGCGTGCCGGCCGAGATGATCGGGTGCATCGAGTACGACGGCTCGAATCCGAGCGCGGTGCGTCCCGGACCGCCGAACGCCTGCAGGATCTGCTGGAGCACCTCGTTGGAGCCGTTGGCCGCCCACACGTGCCGACTGGTGACCTCGACCCCGACCGACGACGTCAGGTACGCCGCCAGGTCCTCGCGCAGCGCCACGGCGTCGCGGTCCGGGTAGCGGTGCAACTGCGCCGCCACCTCGCGGGCCGCCTCGGTCACGTCGTCGACGAGCGCCTGCGGCGGCGGATACGGATTCTCGTTGGTGTTGAGCCGCACCGGAACGTCCAGCTGCGGCGCACCGTAGGGGCTCTTGCCGCGCAGGTCCTCGCGCAGCGGCAGGTCGTCGAGCCCGACCTCGTCGGGGCTCTGGGTCCTGTCGGGGCGCTGGGTCTCGTCGGAGTGCTGGGTGTCCCGAGCCGTCACCGGGTCTCTCCCTCGAATCGTGCTTGCACGGCCTCGCCGTGCGCGGGCAGGTCCTCGGCGTCGGCCAGCGCGACGACCTTGCCCGCCACCTCGCGCAGCGCCGCCTCGCTGTAGTCGATCACGTGGATGCCGCGCAGGAACGTCTGCACCGACAGGCCCGACGAATGCCGCGCGAAACCGCCCGTGGGCAGCACGTGGTTCGATCCCGCGCAGTAGTCGCCGAGCGAGACCGGCGCGTACGGGCCGACGAACACCGCGCCCGCGTTGCGCACCCGCGCAGCGTCCTCGCGTGCGTTCGCCGTCTGGATCTCGAGGTGCTCGGCGGCGTAGGCGTCGACGACGTTCAGTCCGTCGTCCACGGTGGACACCAGGACGGTGCCGGACTGCGGGCCCCGCAACGCGGTGTCGACGCGCTCGGTGTGCTTGGTCGTCGCGACCCGGCGCTCCAGCTCGGCGTCGACGTCGCCGGCGAGCCGCTCCGACGTCGTCACCAGCACACTCGCCGCGAGGGTGTCGTGCTCGGCCTGGCTGATCAGATCCGCCGCGACGTGGCCCGCGTCGGCCGTCCCGTCGGCGAGGATCGCGATCTCCGTGGGCCCCGCCTCGGAGTCGATGCCGATGATGCCGCGCAGCATGCGCTTGGCCGCGGTGAGATAGACGTTGCCCGGCCCGGTCACCATGTCGACCGGGTCGAGCTCGGAGTCGTCCGTGTCGAGCGCACCGTGGGCGAGCACGGCGACGGCCTGGGCACCGCCGACCGCCCACACCTCGTCGACGCCGAGCAGCGCCGCGGCCGCCAGGGTCGTCGGGTGCGGCAGCCCGCCGAACTCGGCCTGCGGCGGCGAGCACAGCACGAGCGACCCGACACCCGCCTCCTGCGCGGGTACGACGTTCATCACGACGCTCGACGGGTAGGCCGCCAACCCGCCCGGCGCGTACAGCCCGACGCGGGAGACCGGCACCCAGCGTTCGGTGACGGTGCCCCCGTCGGCGACCTGCGTCGTCACCGCACCACGCCGCTGGTCGGCGTGCACCGCGCGGGCACGCACGATCGCCTCGTCGAGCGCCGCGCGGACGTCCGGGTCGAGCTCGGCCAGCGCCCTGTCGAGCTCGGCCTGCGGCACCCGCACCGCGGCGGGACGCACGCCGTCGAACTTCTCCGTGTACTCGAGCACCGCCTCGACGCCCCGGTCACGGACCGCGTCGACCACCGGCCGCACCTGATGCAGCGCCGCGTCCACGTTCACCTCGGCGCGCGGCAACGTGGCACGCAGCTCGGCGGGCCGGGGGACGCGACCTCGCAGGTCGGTGCGGTTCAACATGCCTTCCAGGGTACGAGGTGAGGCCCACCACCAGCGCACGGGCTGCCGGGTCACCGCAGCCTCGCCCGGCCGGATCGCGCCCCGCCTCACCGCCACGCGGAGGCCTGCGTGCGGCGGAGCCGTTCCACCGCCACCCGTACGCTGAGCCACACGCGCCCCGGCGTGGACGGCATGGACGACGTGGACACCGAACGCGAAGGAGACCGGCTGATGGACGCGGCGCTGCGGATCGCCCTGTGCCAGGTCACGTCGACGGCGGACCCGGCGGCGAACCTCGCACTCGTGCGCGGGTGGACGGCCGACGCCGCGGCGCGCGGCGCCCGTGTCGTGGTGTTTCCCGAGGCCACGATGGCGCATTTCGGCGTCAAACTCGCACCGCTGGCGGAGCCGCTCGACGGGCCGTGGGCCTCGGAGGTGGCCGCGATCGCGCGGGAACACGGCGTGCTCGTCGTGGCGGGCATGTTCACCCCGGACGGCGACCGGGTGCGCAACACCCTGCTCGTCACCGGCCCCGGCGAGCACCGCGGCTACGACAAGATCCACCTGTACGACGCCTTCGGATTCCACGAATCGACGACGGTCGCGGGCGGTGAGGAGCTGGTCACCGTGGACGTCGACGACGTCCGGCTGGGCATCGCGACCTGCTATGACGTGCGCTTCCCCGGACTGTTCCAGCAGCTGGCCGAGGCGGGCACGCACGCGATCGCCCTCGCCGCGTCGTGGGGTGCGGGCGAGGGCAAACGCGAGCAGTGGGACCTGCTCACCCGCGCCCGCGCGCTCGACTCGGGCAACTGGATCCTCGCGTGCGGCCAGGCCGACCCGGCCGCGGCGGGCGTCGAGGTGAACCCGAAGGCGCCGACGGGCGTCGGGTACTCGGCGGTCGCCGACCCGTTCGGTGCGGTGCGCGCGCAGGCCGGTGCCGCCCCGGAACTCGTGCTCGCCGACCTCGACCCTGCGGTCGCCGAGGCGTCCCGCAGGGCCACCGGCGCGCTCGCCAACCGCAAGCTCCGCTGAGGCCCCGCGTCCCGTCGCAGTGCCGCCCCGGCCCGGCGGGCCGGGGCGCGTCAGCGGGTCAGCGGGTCAGGTCCATCCCCACGTCGAGCGCCGGTGAGGAGTGGGTGAGCGCGCCGACGGCGAGATAGTCCACACCGGACTCGGCGTAGACGCGGGCATTCTCCAGCCGCAGCCCGCCCGAGGACTCCAGGCGGGTCTTCGGGCTGCGCTCGTCGCGCAGCGCCACGGCTTCCCGGCACCACTCCGGCGTGAAGTTGTCGAGCAGCACCTCGTCCGCGCCCGCGTCCAGCGCTTCGGCGAGCTGCTCCAGGTCGTCCACCTCGACCTCGCACGGCAGGCCCGCGGCGCGCTCCCGCGCCAGGCGCAACGCGGCCGTCACCGACCCCGCCGCGACGACGTGGTTGTCCTTGATCAGCACCGCATCGCCGAGCCCCATCCGGTGGTTGACCCCGCCGCCGCACCGCACGGCGTACTTCGCCAGCAACCGCAGTCCCGGCAGTGTCTTCCGGGAGTCACGGATCGCACAGCCCGTTCCGTCCACAGCGGACACCCACGCCGCGGTCGCCGTCGCGATACCCGACAGGTGGCACAGCAGGTTCAGCGCCGTCCGCTCCGCGGTGAGCAGGTCCCGCACCGTGCCGCGCACGACCAGTGCAGGCACACCCGGCTCCGCGCGTGCCCCGTCGGCCGCGCGCGCGGCCACGTCGTAGCGGTCGCCGAGCACCTCGTCGAACACCGCCAGGGCCGCGGGCACACCCGCCACGACCCCGGGAGTCCGCGGAGTCAACGCCGCCGTCGCGGTGACGTCGGCACCGACGGTCGCCGCCGTCGTCGCGTCCGGTCCGTACCGCAGGTCCTCGGCCAGCGCCGTCGTGACGACCCGCCGCAGATCCTCGACGTCCGGACCGTCCACGCGGTTCTCGTCCACTCCGCCCTCGCTCATGCCGCTCTCGTCCACGCCGCCCTCGCTCATGCCGTTCCTGCTGCTGCCACCGGTCTCGTGCCCGTTCCCATCGTTGCCGGTCACGCGGCCTCCACGGCCGCCGCCTCGGCCAGCACGGGCTGGCCCGACGGGCTCAGCCGGATCGTCTGACTGCGCAGCCAGGACACGTCGTCACGCTCCGGGAAATCCGTGCGGACGTGGCATCCGCGGGATTCCGTACGCGCCGACGCGGCGGAGAGGAGTGCCCGCGCGACCAAGGTCAACGCGGCGTCCTCGACCCGCTCGCGCGCGCCTCCCGCACCGTCCGGTCCGGAGCCGGACACCGAACGGGATGCCGCCAGGTCGAGCACCGATCCGGCGACGGAGAGGCCGTCGGCATCGCGGCCGATCGCGGCGTACCGGCTCATCACGCGCTGCACGTCGTCCCGCGGAGCGCACTCCAGCGGCGCGGGATCCGGCCACGCAGCGGTCCCGATGTCCGTCCGCGCCTGCGTACTGCGGGCGTGGACCGGCCGGCAGGACGCCAGATCCTCCGCCACGGCATCGGCCGCACGCCTGCCGACGACGAGTCCTTCGAGGAGGCTGTTCGACGCGAGGCGGTTCGCACCGTGCAGACCGGTCCGCGCCACCTCACCCACGGCGTACAGTCCCGGCACCGGCGTACGCCCGTCGGTGCCGGCCACGACCCCGCCGCACGCGAAATGTGCCGCGGGCGCGACCGGGATCGGTTCCCGGACGGGGTCGATGCCTGCGGTCTCACACGCGGCCCGCACCGTCGGGAAGCGTGCGGCGAACCCGTCGATCCCGGTCGCGTCGAGGAACACGTGGTCGTCGACCCCGCCCGGCGCCCCGGCGAGGTGGCGGATCACGGCGGCCGACACGACGTCCCGCGGGGCCAGGTCCGCCAGCGGATGCACGCCCGGCATCACGCGCGTGCCGGTCGCGTCGACCAGCACCGCACCCTCGCCGCGCACGGCCTCGGTCACCAGCGGCCGCCTGCCGCGCGCGCCGGGCGCGTACAGCACGGTCGGGTGGAACTGCACGAACTCGAGATCGGCCACGGGCGCACCCGCACGCAACGCGAGCGCGACCCCGTCGCCGGTCGCCTGTTCGGGATTCGACGTGGCGCCGTACAGCTGACCGAGCCCGCCCGTGGCGAGCACCAGTGCCGGGGCGTGGACCACGCCGGGGCAGCCGCGGTCGTCGAGCACCGTCACCCCGGCGATCCGGCCTGCGGCGGTGCGCACGGCATCGACGGCCACATGGCGTTCCAGCACCGGGACGTCGTCGCCGGTCGCGGTCGCTACGAGGGCACGCTGCACCTCGGCGCCGGTCGCATCACCGCCGGCATGGATCACCCGCAGCGCGCTGTGCCCGCCTTCCCGCGTGCGCGCCAGCCCGCGGGCACCGTCGCTGCCGCGGGCGGCCTCGTCGAAGACGGCACCGAAGCGACGCAGCGTGGCGACCGCCCCCGCTCCCCCGGCGACGACCTCGGCCACGGCGTCCGGCTCGCACAGCCCGGCACCCGCCGTCTCCGTGTCCGCAGCGTGCGCGGCCACACTGTCGCCGCGGCCCGCGTCCGCGACGTCCGCATCGGGTGCAGCGTCCACGACGGCGGCGATACCGCCCTGCGCCCACCGCGTGTTGCCGTCCCCGATCGACCCCTTGGTCACCACGAGCACGTGCAGGCCGCGTTCGCGGAGCCGCACCGCCGCACTCAGTCCGGCGGCACCGCTGCCGAGCACGACCACGTCCGCGGCGGCCTCCCACCGCGGACTCGCCCAGCCAGTTTTCGCCTCATAATCATTAACCGCCGGCGAATCGACGCTCATTCGCCGCCGCCCGACGTGCCGATCTCGATCATGCGCTGCACCGACGCACGGCCCCGCTCGGCGATCTCCGGAGCGACGTGCACCTCGTCGGCACACTCCCGCAGCGATCGCAGCAGCGCCGCCGGGGTGATCATCTTCATGTAGCGGCAGGACGCCCGGTCGTTGACGGCACGGAAATCGGTCTCCGGTGCGGCCTTGCGGAGCTGGTGCAGCATGCCGACCTCGGTGGCCACCAGCACCGATTCGGCATTCGTCTCCCGCGCCGCCGTGAGCATGCCGCCGGTCGAGAGGATCTTCACCCGGCCCTCGGCCACCGCACCCTCGCCCGCGAGATACAGCGCCGAGGTGGCACACCCGCACTCGGGGTGGATGAACAGGTCGGCATCGGGGTCCGCCGCCGCCCGCTCGGCCAGCTCGGGACCGTTGATGCCGGCGTGCACGTGGCACTCCCCCGCCCACACGTGCAGGTTCTCGCGGCCGGTCACTCGCTTGACGTGCGCGCCGAGGAACTGGTCCGGGCAGAACAGCACCTCCCTCTCGGCCGGGATCGACGCCACGACGTCGACCGCGTTGGACGAGGTGCAGCAGATGTCGGTCTCGGCCTTCACCTCGGCGGTGGTGTTGACGTACGAGACGACGACCGCGCCCGGGTGCTCCGCCTTCCACTCGCGCAGCTGCTCACCGGTGATCGAGTCCGCGAGTGAGCAGCCCGCACGCGCGTCCGGGATCAGCACGGTCTTGTCCGGCGACAGGATCTTCGCGGTCTCGGCCATGAAGTGCACGCCGCAGAACACGATCGTCGACGCGTCGCTCTCGGCCGCGATCCTGCTGAGGGCCAGCGAGTCGCCCGTGTGGTCGGCGATCTCCTGAATCTCGGGCAGCTGGTAGTTGTGCGCGAGCAGGACGGCGTCCCGCTGCTGCGCCAGCGAGCGGATCTCCTCCGCCCACGCCGCGTCGGCGGTCACGCCGCCGTAGGGCGTCAGGTCCGCGCCGGTGTCAGGGTCGCCGTTGATCGCCGTGTCGAGCGTCGGCATGTCGAGCCTCCGGTTCGTGCATTCGACCAGTTTTCGCCTTACAATCGAAAACCGTGCACTCCCATATTAACAGCCGCGACCCGTTGGCACACGAGGTTCTGGCCGCCGTCCTCCGCGTCCGGCGCCCGCGGGCGAGCGATCGGCCGCCGTCGTTGCAGGTCATGCTGTGGCGTCGGGCGCTCGATCCACACCTCGGACGTTGGTCACTCCCCGGAGGCCGGCTGCGCGCGGACGAGAACGTCGAGGTCTCCATCCGCCGTCAGCTCGCGGAGAAGGTCGACATCCGCCAGCTCCGGCACGTCGAACAGCTCGCCGTGTTCAGCGAGCCACGGCGCGTCCCGGGGCCGCGGGTCGTGGCCACGGCGTTCCTCGGCCTCGTGCCGTCCGACGTCGACCCCGAGGTTCCCGAGGACACCGCATGGCATCCCGTCGACGATCTGCCGCGCACGGCGTTCGACCACCGGGAGATCGTGACCGGCGCCCGCGACCGGCTCCGCGCCAAGCTCAGCTACACCAACCTCGGCTTCGCCCTCGTGCCACGGCGATTCCCGGTCTCGGTACTGGCCGAGCACTACTCGGCCGCGCTCGGCTACCGGGTGGCGGCGACCAACCTGCACCGCGTGCTCTCCCGCCGCGGACTCCTCACCGACACCGGCGACACCGCACCGTCCGGACGCTCCGGGGGCAGGCCCGCCTCGCTGTACTCGTTCGTCCACGACGACCTGCAGGTCACCGACCCGTTCGCCGCGTTCAAACCGCCCACGGCCGGCCGGAGCCGCACTTCGTGAACAGGCGGCACCCGGCGCGACGTCGTACCGTGAACGCCGTGGCCGACACGAGACCGGATGCTCCGCGAGCGACGCTGCCGTTGTTTCCGCTGCAGACCGTGCTCCTGCCGGGCACACCACTGCCGTTGCACATCTTCGAGCCGCGCTACCGCCAGCTGACCGCGGATCTGCTCACCGGCACCGTCCCGGACCGCCTGTTCGGTGTCGTGGCGCTGCGCTCCCCGCTCCTGCGGGAGGTCGACGAGCTCGACCATGTCCACACCATCGGTTGCACGGCGCGGCTGGACGAGGCGACACCCCTGCCCGACGGCCGCTACGACCTCACCACGACGGGTGTCCGGCGGTTCGTGCTGCACGAGATCGACACCCGCGCGGCACCGTATCTCGTCGGCACCGTGAGCCACCTGGACGATCTGCCGTTGGCGGGTGAATCCGACGACGTCGACGGAGCGCTGGAGGCGGCGTCCCGGCTGGGCGATCTGGCGCGGGCCGCGCACCGGCGCTACTGCGACGTGGTGTGGCCCGACGAGGGCAGGCGCGCAGCGTCACCCGATACCGAGTCGCCCGATACCGCGTCGCCCGATACCGACCCGGCCGCGCTGTCGTACCGGCTCGCCGCGGACTGCCGGCTCCCGCTGTCCGACCGGCAGGCACTGCTCGAACAGCGAGCTCCGCTGCGCCGGTTGCGGGAGGTGTGCCGGCTGCTCAACCGGGAGGCCGGGTTCCGCTCGCTGCTGCGCGCAATTCCGGCCTCGCTGCCCGACATGAACGACGGTACCGGCACGGGGACGATGGCGAGTCCGAACTGACCCGCGGCGCCGGCACCGGCCTGCCTCAGCCGAGCCTGCGGCCGAGATCGTCGCGGCTGTTCCAGATCGCCAACATGCCGTAGACGAGCGCGGTCGTCAGCGGCTGGGCGAGCACGGCCCACCCGGTCTCGAGCACCGGCGCGGCCTCGACCACCGTTCCCACCTCGGGCGGGTCGGTGATGGCGTACCGGCTGCCCGCGAACGACAGGCCCATCTGCGTGGCCAGCCACGCAGACACCAGCGACCCGAGCACCGCAGCCACGAGGATCACCGGACCGCGCCGTTCCCGCAGGAGCCACACCACGACCCCGACCGCGATTCCCGCGGCCAGGCCGAGGAGCAGGAACACGGCGAGCGCGTCGAACCGGTGCCAGCTCTCCAACTGCAACGGCAGTTCGCCCGTCTCGCCGCCCATCACGCGCATCCGCTGCGGCGGTGCCAGCAACGACCACAGCCAGCCGACGGGAATGCCCAGCAGTGCCACGAAGGACACGACACTGATCGCGGGCAGCAGGTCCGCCTTCACGACGACCTTCGGCCGCTCCACGTCGACGCCCGTCAGCGCCAGCGCCGACCACGCGGGCTGCTCGGTCCGCTGCTCCGACAACGGGCGTCCTCCTCGGCTGCTCTGTGCCGTCCGGCTGCTCTGTGCCCGACTGCTCTGTAGTGTCCGACTGCGCCGTGCCGTCCGACTGCGCCATGCCGTCCGACTGTCCGTGTCGTCCGACCGTGCGCCGCCTGTCGGCGCGGGCGGGCCAGACCGCCGCGGCCGACTCCACCGGTCGACATTAGCCCGCCCGCGCCGGCGGCCGTCACCGGGCCTGCGCCGCGCCGCGCACGTCTGCGGGCTCGAAGTCGCCGGACGCCGGGTCCAGCAGGTAGACCTGCGCACTGCCCAGGTCCAGATACATACCCGTCAGCGTCAGCTCACCGCGTTCCACTGCCGCCCGAACCAGCGGCGACTCGCGCAGATGGTCGAGCTGCGCGAACACGTTGTGCAGGGCCAGTGCGTCACCGCTGTGCGCGGGTTCGGCACCGTCGAGCCGCACCGGGCCCGCCTCGCGCCTGCGCGCCGGCCCCGCGGCGCCCTGCTCGAGCCAGCGGGCCAGCCCCGGCAGTCCCTCCGGCGCCCCGTCGAGCAGCGCCCGCATCGCCCCGCACGAGGAGTGCCCGCACACGACGATCTCGCTGACACCGAGCACGCCGACGGCGAACTCGACCGACGACCACACGGCGGCGCCGTCTCCGGCATGTGTCTCGTGCGGTGGGACGAGGTTGCCGACGTTGCGGACGGTGAACATGTCGCCGGGCCCGCTCGTGGTGATGACGTTCGGCACGATGCGCGCATCGGCGCACGTGATGAACAGGGTGTGCGGATGCTGTCCGGCTGCCAGCCTGCTCATCGTCCCGCGCACCAGCGGCGCCGTGCGGGTCTGGAACTCGGAGGTCCCGCGGCGCAGCGGGGTCGGCCGCGAGGGGGTGTGGCGCTGGTCCGGGATCGCCACCTCCGGGGACGCCTCCTCGGCCGCCCCGTCCCGGGCCATCCACTCCGACCACGGCGCGAGCCAGCGCGGCACGGCGGCGCCCGCACGGTCCTTGCGCACGATCGGGCTGCCGTCCTTGCCGCGCCCGAACCACGGATTGCCGATCTCGTCGACGATCACCCGGCCACCGGCCCGCTCGTGGGCCTCCTGCCAGCTGTGGAGACAGTCGAACGCGGCATGGTCGAGGTAGTCCACGACGAGTTCCAACGTCACCGTGGCGCGTTCCGGGAGTCCGTTGAGGACGGCCGACAGCCGCGGCACGGACAGGAACGTCAGCGCGCCCTCGATGACGATCCGCCGCGTGTCCCCCTCGCCCTCGGAGTGCACCCCCGACCACATCGTGCGGTGGAGCATGAGCAGCACCGACAGGCCGACGCCGATGAGCACGCCCGACAGCAGGTCGATCAGCACCACACCCGCCACGGTCACCACGTACAACGACAGGTCGCCGTGGCGCAGCACCTCGCGGATGTGGGCGGTGTTGACGAGCTTGGCACCGACGTGCACCAGCAGCCCCGCGAGCGCGGCCAGCGGAATGCTCTCGATCAGCGTCGCGAGCAGCGCGGTGAACAGCAGCACCCACGCGCCGTGCAGGATCGCCGAGGCCCGCGTGCGCGCGCCCGCGGCGACATTGGTGGAGCTGCGGACGATCACCCCGGTGATCGGCAGGCCGCCGAGCACGCCGGAGGTCACGTTGCCGAGCCCCTGGCCGATGAGCTCACGGTCGAAGTTGCCGCGCCTGCCGGTGTGCATCTTGTCGACGGCGACGGCCGACAGCAGCGATTCGATGCTGGCGATCAGCGCGATCGTCAGCACGGCGACGGCGACGTCGGCCCAGCCACCGCTGGGCAACTCCGGGGCGAACCGGATGTCGAGCACGCTGCTGGGCAACTCCACGCGTTCGGCAGGCGCACCCGTCAGGGCGGCCAGCACGGTCACGAGCACGATCGCGGCCAGTGGTGCGGGTACCTTGCGCACCGCCGCGGGGAGCTTGCTCCAGGCCAGCAGGATGCCGAGGGTCAGCAGGCCGAGGAACGTCGCGGGCCCGTGCAGGTCGACCAGCTGACCGGGAAGCTGCACGATGTTGTCCACCGCCGAGCTGTTCGAATCTCCGCCCAGCACGATGTGGAGCTGCCCCAGCACGATCGTGATCCCGATGCCAGCCAGCATCCCGTGCACGATCGCGGGCGAGATGGCGAGCGCGGCCCTGGCGACCCTGCTCAGTCCGAACAGGACCTGGAGCAGGCCTGCCGCCACGGTGATGGCGCACGTGACCGCCCAGCCGAACTGGGTGATCGTCTCGGCCATGATCACGGTCAGCCCCGCGGCCGGGCCGCTGACCTGCAACGGCGATCCGCCTGCGGCGCCGGCCACGATGCCGCCCACGACGGCGGCGATCAGCCCGGCCACGACCGGCGCGCCGGAGGCGAGCGCGATACCCAGTGACAACGGCACAGCGACGAGGAACACCACGAGCGAGGCCGGCACGTCGTAGCGCAGTACGGTGCGCCACCACGGCACGGCATCGCCGCCCTGCTGGTCGCTCTTCTGACCGGTATTCAGCGTCATCCGGAAACGGCCTCCTCGAGGTCGGTGAATTCCCCCGCACGTCTGTCCGCGGGGTCATGGCGCTCGGTCGACGGCGACCGCGGACGCGTCGTTGCGGGAGGGCCGGGTCTGCGCCCGCCCGTCGCCGCGGCGTCCGCACGCGTTGCGAGTACCAACACCAGGTACCAGAGGAATGCGCCGATGTCGGTGCCGGAAAGGAGTCCTCACCGGATACTCACGTGCGCGTCACTCCACAGAGGACAGCAGCACGGGCGGATCGACCGACTCGGACTGCTCGGAACTCACCCGAACAGCGGACGTTCGAGAGGGTGCGATTACCGATTGCAGTCGAATACCCGGGACCACAACGAACACAACCGATCCGGGTGAATTTCTGTGCCCGACCGGGCAAGAAACCGGCTGTTCACCCGGATTTCCGCGCCGATCTCAGTGCATGAGAGTCGCGGCCGGACCGGCGAGGCGGCCGTCGAGCAGTGTCGCCAACCGCCGGGCGAGCACATCCCAGCGCCAGTGCTCACTCACCCACCGGCGGCCCGCCTCCCCCATCGCGCGTGCCCGCACCGGGTCGGCCAGCAGTGCCGACACCGTGTCGACGAGCTGTTCCAGCCGCCTGCCGTCGACCACGTGCCCGGTCACCTCGTCCAGCACCGTCTCCGGGGCACCGCCCGAGCTTCCGGCGACGACGGGCAGCCCCGCCGCCGACGCCTCGAGGTACACGATGCCCAGCCCTTCGACGTCGAGTCCCTTGCCACGGGTCCGCGCGGGCATGGCGAACACGTCGCCCGCCGCGTAGTGCGCCGGCAGTTCGTCGGCAGGCACCGACCCGGTGAGCACGACGTCGTCGGCCACGCCCTCCTGCTCGGCGAGAGACGCCAACTGTGCGCGATACGGCCCGCCACCGACGACGAGCAGCGCGGCGCCGGGCACCCGCTCGCGGATCGCAGGCAGCGCACGAATGAGCATGTCCTGCCCCTTACGCGGGACGAGCCGGGACACGCAGACCACGGTCGGGCGGTCACCCAGTCCGTAGCGCGTGCGCAGTTCGTCGCGGGCCGCGGAATCGGGACGGAAGGTCTCGGGGTCGACGCCCGACGGCACGTGCTCCAGGCCGGCGAAGCGGCCGAACGCGGAGGCGAACCGCCGGCGCGTGTAATCACTGACGTAGGTGATGACGTCGGTGGTGTCACCGATCCGGCGCAACGCCTGCCGCGCGGCGGGCAGCATCGACCAGCCGACCTCGTGACCGTGGGTCGAGGCCACGATGCGGCGCGCGCCCGCGTCCCGCAACGGGGCGCCGAGCAGCGCGAGCGGGGCGGCGGCGCCGAACCACACGGTGTCACAGTCGCGGGAGGCCACGATCTCCTTCGCGCGGCGCAGCACATCCGGCGTGGGCAGCATCAGCGCCGTGGGATGGCGCACGACCTCGTACGGCTGCCGCGCATCGAACGCGCTCGACGAACCGGACGCACGCTCCCACGCAGGCGCATACACGACGAGATCGTCGGACGGCAGACGTGAAGTGAAGGCCTGCAGATAGGACTGGATACCACCGGGCCGGGGCGGGAAGTCGTTGGTCACCAGGAGCGTGCGGCGCATGGTGACCACGCTATCCCGCCCCGGCCAGGGCGGTCTGCGGGTGTGCGGGTCAGGCGACCCGGACGGCCCCGCTGTATCCGTCCTGCAACGGGCCGACCTTGACCGGCTCACCCTGCGTCGGCGCGTGGACCATCTGGCCGTCGCCGATGTATATGCCCACGTGGTGGGCGGGCGAACCGGAGAACACGAGGTCTCCGGGCGCCAGCTGGTCACGGGACACCGGGGTGCCCGCACCCGCCTGCTGGTCGGACGCCGTCCGCGGGATCGAGATGCCGGCCGCGTCGTAGGCGTACGACGTCAGGCCGGAGCAGTCGAACGAGTCCGGGCCGGTGGCACCCCAGCTGTACGGTTTGCCGATCTGCGCCATCGCCGTGTCCACTGCGGTCTGGGCGGCCGGGCCGGGAGCCGTGACGGGACCGACGTCCGGGCCGGTGTCCTGCAAGGTCTCCTGCTCGGCCTCGTTCAGCAGCCCGGCGGCCTCCTCGACCTCGGCGATCTTCTCGTCGAGCGCCTCCTTGCGCGAGGCGATGTCACCCTCGAGCTCGGCCGCGGCGTTCTTGGCCTTCTCCGCACGGTTGCGCGCCTGCTGCGCCTTCTGCTCGGCCGTCGCGGCGCTGTTCACCGCGCCGCGCAGCTTGCTCAGCGCCTTGTTGCGGTCCGTGGCCAGCACGTCCAGCGCCGACGAGCGCTCGAGGAAGTCCTGTGCGGAGTCGCCGGTCAGCAGCGCCGACATCTTGTTCATCTGCGAACCGCTGGCGAACGACGCACCGGCGAACCGGTCGACGTCCTTGCGGTAACGCTCCTCGTTGGCGGACGCGCGCTGCTTGGCCTGCTTGGCGTTGTTCAGGCGTTTCTTCGCACCGCGCAGTTCATCCTGTTTCTCCTCGAGGTCCGTCTGCGCCTGCAGATGCTGCTCGTTCAGCTTCTCCGCCTTTTCCGAGAGCTCGTAGTACTTGTCGAGCGCCTCGGACTGCGTCTGCTGTTGCGAGACCGGGGGCGTTTGGAGGGCGGGGTTGGGGGAAGCGGTCGCCGGTGACTGGAAGGTGACAACCGCGATGACGGCGGACGCCGCCAGCGCGCCGGAAATTACGCGCTTCACGGGTTGCGACTGCACGTCGCTCATGTCTCCTCTACGGTCCGGCCGCCTACCGGTCGATCGGTCCGGGTGAGGTCGGGGGCCCTCACCACGGCCCGGACCACGAGGGCGCACGGCATCCGGATGCGATATCCGAGACCGAGTGCCTCCGCGATCGGCTCCGTCACGCTACTGTGCGTGACGTCCGGCGCAGCTCCCCGACAAAAGCTGCTCTCGGCGGCGATCGCGCGTCGCCGAACGTGGGGAACGGCTGCCTGACGCGAAATCTCGGCCAGGTTACGAAACACCATCGGCCACGTCCAGCTGCCTTGGCCGCCAAATCGTTCACCGCACACTGCAACACGTTCGGACCAGCGGTTCAGCGGTTCCTGTGACCAGCCTTACACAGTGCATCCGAAGTGGTAGAAACCGTTCACCTGATTGGTAAGACCGTTCACCGCACGACGAAGGGCGCCGCTCGACAGTGCCCCGGACAGCGCCCCGGCAACCCGGCGATCCACCGGCATTCCCGCAGTCCGGCAGCCCGACGATCGATGGCGGTGCGCCGCGACGGACGTCTCCCGCACGGGCGGCGGGCCGCATCGCAGTTCCGGATTCAGTTCCGGATTCAGGGCCGGGCTCAGGTGCGGCCGAGCCGGGTGAGCAGCATGTCCGAGGCCACCGCGTGCGCACCACTGCGCCGCACGGCGGTGACGACTTCCCGATCGGAGGTCGCCACGATCACCGGCCGGCCGTGCGGTTCGGCGGCCACGAGGTCACGGATCACGTCATCGGCGAGCACACCGGGCTCGGAGAACAGCACCCGCACACCACGCGGATTGGCGGCGGGGACGGAGGTGACGCCCGCACCGTCGAACACGACCGTCACCTCGGCGCCCACCCTGGCGCGCAGCGCTCCGAGCTGGCCGATCAGCCGGGATCGTTGCTCGGCCAGCGGCAGCTCGGGATAGCCGGTCTTGGTGACGTTGTAGCCGTCCACCACGAGGTGCACCGAGGGCAGCCGGAGCAGCCGGCCGAGGGTCTCGGCGTCCGCGACCCGCTCGGCCGCCGCCGCGGGCTCCGCGGCGCCGGCGACGGTGTCGGCGGGGGCCGCACCCGTTCCCGCCTCCCCGAGTGCGAGCTCCTTGCGGAGGCCGTCGGCGGCACCGCCGAGTGTGTCCAGCAACAGCCGCAGTCGCACTTCGTCGGCGGCCCGCGCCTCCTGCGCCGACCGGCGGGCGGTCTCGGCGTCGGCGACGGCCCGTTCGGCCCGGGTGCGCTCGGCGTCCGCCCGTTCGCGTTCCCGCGCCAGTTCGTCGGCCAACCGCTGTGCTTCGCCGCCGCGGGCGCCGGTGGCCTGTTCGGCATCCTGGCGCGCCCGTTCGGCCGCGTCGCGCGCCTCCCGCAGTTCCTGCCCCCGGTTGCGCAGCCGCCCGCGGAGTTTGTCGAGCTGGTCGGCACGTTCCTGTCGTGCCCGCTCGACGTCGGCGCGCGCCGTGGCCAGTTCCCCGCGGGTCTCGGCCAGTTCCGCTTCGAGCTTGCGGACGCGGGCGAGGGCGGCGTCGCGTTCGGCACGCAGCGACGCGTCCTCCGTGTGCTGTGCCACGGCGCGGATGCGTGCCGCAGCGTCCGGTTCCCCGAGCAGCACCGCCGCCACGGCGGCGCCCACCGGATCGGCGGCGCTCGCGAGATCGGCATCCGCCCCGGTATCGGCCCCGGCATCGGTATCGGCCCCGGCATCGGTGTCGGCGGCGGGCTCGAGCGCGTCGGGACGGTGCGTCCGCGTCCATTCGCAGACCGCCGTGCGGAACCGCGGCGAATCCCGCATCCCGGTCAGCAGCGCCGAGGCTCCCGACTTGGCCCGTTTCGCCGGTGCGAACCGGGCAACGGGCCGCACGTGCCGCGGCACGTCCGCCGCCGGGAGCGCGCTCAGCGCTCCTGCCGCGAGCGCGGCGAGGCGTTCCCGCACCGGATCCGGCAACGACCGCCAGTCGACGGCCTCGTGCCGGGCCGCCGCACCGGCCGGACCGGTGGCGTCGAGGTCCGCCGCCGTCTCGGATACCGTCTCGTCCGGCGTCGCAGCGGGAGCGGCCTCGCCCCCGGAATCGGTCCCGGACCCCGGGCCGTAGCCCGGGCCGGACCGATCCCCTGACGGGTCGGAGCGGTGCGACGACGGCTGCATTCGTCCAGCTTAGGTGCCCCGGAACCGCCGCCCCGCATCCCCGGCTCCTCACCCGGAGGGGAACACGCGCGGAGACCCCATCCGGCACCGTCCCGTATCGGTGCAGTCACCCGCACCGATACGGGCGTCTCGCAGCTGCCCGGAGGCCACCGGTTTCGAGCGGTGCCGAGCGGTGCCGGGGATTGTCGGGGATTGTCGGTGGCCGCCCCTACAGTGCGCGGCCATGCAGCTGGCTTTCGACGAACTGGGCACCCCGCTGCGCGACGTCACGTTCGTGATCGTCGATCTGGAGACCGCGGGCGGCGCTCCCGGTCCGGACGGGATCACCGAGATCGGCGCGGTGAAGGTCCGCGGCGGCGAGGTGCTCGGTGAGTTCGGCACACTCGTGGACCCGCGCACCCCGATCCCGCCGCAGATCGTCGAGCTCACCGGCATCACCACGGCGATGGTCCAGGCCGCACCGCCGATCGATCGGGTGCTGCCCGCCTTCCTCGAGTTCGCAGCCGGGGCCGTGGTCGTGGCCCACAACGCCGCGTTCGACCTGCGGTTCCTGCGCGCCGCCTGCGAAGGCCACGGCTACACGTGGCCGAAGCCCGCCGTCGTGTGCACCCTCACGCTGTCGCGCCGGGTGCTGTCGCAGGCCGACACGCGCTCGCACCGGCTCTCGGCCCTCGCCCGGCTCTTCGGCGCCCGCACCACGCCGACGCACCGCGCGCTCGACGACGCCCGCGCCACCGTCGACGTGCTGCACGGCCTGCTGGAGCGCGTCGGCCCGGTCGGCGTGCAGTCCCTGGAGGAACTGCTCGACTTCCTGCCCGACGTCACGCCCGCCCAACGGCGCAAACGCTCCCTCGCGACGCACCTGCCGGAAACGCCCGGCGTCTACCTGTTCCGCGGGCCGAACGACGAGGTGCTCTACGTCGGCACCGCCCGCAACCTGCGACGGCGCGTCCGGCAGTACTTCACCGGCTCGGAATCACGCGGGCGCATGCGCGAGATGGTGGCCCTCGCCGAGCGGGTGGACGGCATCGAATGCGCCCATGGCCTCGAGGCGCAGGTGCGGGAACTGCGGCTGCTGGCCGCGCACCGGCCCTCCTACAACCGGCGTTCGAAGAATCCGCACACGCAGTGGTGGATCGTGCTCACCGACGAGGCGTTCCCGCGGCTGTCGGTCGTGCGCTCGGAACGCGACGGAGCGCTCGGCCCGTTCGGCTCGCAGTCCCGGGCGAAGACCGCCGCCGACGCCCTGGCAGGTGCCACCGGGTTGCGCACCTGCACCCAGCGCATCCCCGCACGCGCGCCCCGGGGGACACCGTGTGTACTGGCCGAGCTCGGCCGGTGCGGCGCGCCCTGCGCGGGTGGGCAGACCGTCGACGAGTACGCCCCGGCGCCGCGGCAGATCGCCGAACTCGTCGCCGGCACCGGCGACGCTCCCCTGCACGCGGCACGCGCCCACATCGACACGCTCGCCGCAGGCGGCCACTTCGAACAAGCCGCACGCCGCCGGGACGAGCTCGTCACGCTGCTGCGCGGTGTCGGCACCGCACACCGGCTCACGGCGCTGGCCGCGGTCGACGAACTCGTCGCGGCGGCGCCCGACGGTGCCGGCGGCTGGGAGTTCGCGATCGTGCGTCACGGCAGGCTCGCCTCCGCCGGCGTGGCCCGCCGCGGCACCGCTCCCCTGCCCGTCGTCGACGCGCTCGTCGCCTCGGCCGAGACCGTGCTGCCGTCGGCGGGACCGCTGCGCGGCGCTCCCGCCGAGGAGACCCGGCTGCTACTGCGCTGGCTCACCGAGCCCGGCGTGCGTCTGGTGCGTACCTCCCGGCCGTGGTCGGAACCCGCTCACGGTGCCGGCAGCTGGGCACCGTGGCTCGACAAGGTCGCCACCGCGGCGACACTCGAGAATGTCGGCTGACCCGCGACTACGATCACGCACATGACAGTACGTTCCCCCAGGAGGCCAGTGTGATCACCGCGATCGTCCTCATCAGCGCAGCAGCCGACCGGATTCCCGAAACGGCACAGGAGATCGCGGACATCGACGGCGTGTCCCAGGTCTACTCGTGCGCGGGCGACGTCGACCTGATCGCCATCGTGCGCGTGGCGTCCCACGAAGACCTGGCCGCGCTCATCCCCGCCAAGATCAGCAAGGTCGACGGCGTCGTGAACACCGACACCCACATCGCCTTCCGGTCGTACTCCAGTGCCGACACGGGCACGGCGTTCGAACTGGGCATCGAATCCGCCTGATCCGCCGCGGCCGGACACACACGAGGGAGCCCCCGGTCGTCGATTCGATCGATGACCGGGGGCTCCCTCGTGCTCTCGTGACTACTCGCGCGACGTCGAGCCGGCGGGTGTATCGGGCTCGTCCGAATCCGAGTCGCCCTGCTCCAGCTCGCGGGCGCGCAGTTCCCGTTCGTGCTCGGCGTGAGCCTGCTCGAGCGCGGCCGTCTCGTCCGCCGGGTCCGGCGACCACCAGCCACCGGCCACCGGCGAGCCCGCCGAGCCCAGCTTGTTCATCTTCTTCGGTACCGGAGCGCCCTGGTACTCGAGCGGCACCGCGTGGCCGTGGTCGTCGACCGGTCCGAGCGGCTGGTGCAGCTCGATGAACTCACCGTGCGGCAACCGCTTGATGACGCCCGTCTCGAGACCGTGTTCCAGGACTTCCCTGTCGGATCGCTGCAAGCCGACGCAGACCCGGTAGGTGATCCAGTACGCCAACGGGGGCAGCAACAGGATGCCGATGCGGCCCATCCACGTCGTCGCGTTGAGCGAGATGTCGAACGCGAACGCGAAGATGTCGTTGAAGCCGGACACCTCGAGCACCATGAAGAACGTCAGTGCCATCACACCGAGGCTCGTCCGTACCGGTGCGTCCCGCGGTCGTTGCAGCAGGTTGTGGTGCGCGGTGTCCTTCGACAGTCTTCGTTCGATGAACGGATACGCGACGAACACCGTGAACAATATGCCCATGCCGATCGCACCGGCGAAGAACACCGGCGGGACCGTGTAGTTGCCGAGGTACAGCTCCCACGCGGGCCAGATCCGGAGAATGCCGTCGGCCCAGGCCATGTACCAGTCGGGCTGGGACCCCGCCGACACCTGTGACGGGTTGTACGGCCCGATGTGCCAGACCGCGTTGATCTGGAACAGCCCCGACATCAGCGCGATCAGACCGGTGACGACCGCGAAGAACGCACCCGCCTTGACGGCGAACATCGGCATGATCCGAACGCCGACGACGTTGTTCTCCTTGCGCTTCTTGCCCGGGAACTGGGTGTGCTTCTGGTACCACACGAGCGCCAGGTGCACGGCGACCAGCGCGAGCATGATGCCCGGGATGAGCAGGATGTGCAGCGTGTACATGCGCGGCACGATCACCGTGCCGGGGAACTCGCCACCGAACAGCGCCCAGTGCAACCACGTGCCCACCACCGGCACCGACAGGGTGATACCCGACAGCGTCGCGCGGATCCCCGTACCGGACAGCAGGTCGTCCGGCAGCGAGTAGCCGAAGAAGCCTTCGAACGCACCCAGGATCAGCAGCAGCGCCCCGATGATCCAGTTGGCCTCGCGCGGACGGCGGAACGCGCCGGTGAAGAACACGCGGAGCATGTGCACGACCATCGCCGCGACGAAGATCAACGCTGCCCAGTGGTGCACCTGCCGCACGAACAGTCCGCCCCGGACCTCGAAGGAGATCTCGAGCGTGCTCGCCATCGCGCGGGACATCTCGATGCCCTGCATGTTCTCGTACGGCCCGTCGTAGACCACTTCGGCCATCGACGGATCGAAGAACAGCGTCAGGTAGACGCCCGAGAGGATGACGATGATGAAGCTGTAGAGCGCGATCTCCCCGAGCAGGAACGACCAGTGCGTCGGGAAGACCTTGTTCATCTGGTGCCGCAGGCCCTTGGACAGCACGTACCGCTGGTCGGCGTTGTTCGCCGCCTCGGAGGCGTGCTGTTCGAGAGCGCTGGAGCCCTTGGTCGGTGTCGTCAGTGAGCTCATGACTTGCGCTCCCAGAAACCGGGTCCGATCGGCTCGATGAAGTCGTGCCGGGCGATCAGGTAACCGTCGGTGTGCACCGTGATGGGCAGCTGAGCCAGCGCACGCGTCGCCGGGCCGAACACCGGCTTGGCGTACTGCAGCGCATCGAACTGCGACTGGTGGCACGGACACAGGATGCGGTTGGTCTGCTGCTCGTACAGCGACGTCGGGCAGCCGACGTGACTGCAGATCTTCGTGAAGGCGTAGAAATCGCCGTAGTTGAAGTCCTCCTGGCCCTTGCGCTTGACCACGTTGGCGGCGTCGCCGGGGCGCAGGCGGATCAGCATGACCGGATTGTCCGCCCGGCGAACGGCGTGCAGCAGCGCCTCGTGGTCTCCGCGCTCGGACTCGCGGAACGGAAAGACCGTCTCCATGCCGCCCGCATCGATCTCCTCGGGGCGGACGAGCGAAACCTCGCCCGCGTCACCGGTGTGGCGGCGCAGGTAGACGACCTCGCCCGGATGCTGCTGCTGCCAGCCCGTGTGGACCAGGCCGTCCTTGTTGTCCGCGTTCGCGTGCGGGTCCTTGATGAACGACGCCACGGGCAGCGCAACCACACCGAGGCCGAGCGCACCGGCACCGAGCCCGGCCGTGCGCTTGATCAGCGACCGGCGGCCGATGCCCGTGCGGTCACCGGCGTCTGCCAGGTGCGCGACGACGGTCTTCCGGTCGACCTCGGCCGACCCCTCGCCCATGTTGTCGCTGCGCTGCTGGATCGACGTCTCGTTCGGGACGAACTTCTTCGCGTACAACAGCGCGCCGAAGGCCAGGGCCAGCACCGAGATGCCCATCGTGATGCCCAGCATCGGCGTGTACAGGCTGTACCAGAAGTGCCCGGATTCGTTGCCGTGCGGCTCGTACTGCCACGGCCACCAGATGAGCGCCACGACGAACGCCAGACCGGCGAGCGCGGCGACCAGGAACCACAGCGCCACGGCGCGCTCGGCCCGCTTCTCGGCCTTGGTGCCCTTGACCGGCCACGGGTCCGGGTAATCGACGATCTCGACACCGTCCAGCTGGCCACCCAGCTCGACGAGGTCGTCCCGGCTCATCGCCGCGAGTTCCTCGTCCGAAGGACGGGATCCTGGCTCGTTGCCACTCATGCCTATGCCCTCGATCCAATCCACAGGGTGGCGCCGATCAGCGCGCCGATCCCCACGACCCATGCGATGACACCTTCGGAAGCCGGTCCGAGGCCACCCAGCGGATTACCACCCGGCTGGTTGTTGCCGTCGCTGACCGACTTCACGTATGACACGATGTCCCGCTTCTCCTCAGGGGACAGCTGCCGGTCCGAGAACTTCGGCATGTTCTCCGGGCCGGCCTGCATCGCGGTGTAAATCTCTTTTTCGCTCGCAGGCGCGAGCTCGGGCGCGTACTTACCGGACGAGAGCGCGCCGCCCTGGCCGGTGAAGTTGTGACAGGACGCGCAGTTGAGGCGGAACAGCTCGCCACCGCGCGCCGGGTTCCCGCCCTGGAGCTGCTCGCCTGTGCCGTCGGGGCTCTGCGGGCCGCCGCCGTGCGACTGGATGTAGGCACCGAGCGCCTCGATCTCCGAGGGCGTGTACTTGGCCGGCTTCCGCGCGGCCTGCGCCTCCTGGCGAACCAGCGGCATGCGGCCGCTCGAGACCTGGAAGTACACCGACGCATCGCCGACACCGATCAGGCTCGGGCCTTTGTCGTCGACACCCTGGAGGTTCGACCCGTGGCACGAGATGCAGCTGTTGTTGTAGATCTGCTCGCCCTTGCGCAGCTGGGCCGAATCGGTCTGCGCCTCGGCGGTCTGCGGCTCCGGCGCGAACACGGCGTACATGCCGCCCGCACCGATCAGCGCCATCGCGAGCGCGGCGAATCCGGCGACCCGCCTGCGGAACTTCGAGCGGCGGCCCGCTCGCCGGTCGCCCGTCGCTGCGGGCTTCTTCGTGGAGGTCATCTTCTGCGGCAACCCTTGCTGTCAGTTCGGCCGTACCGGGGAGAACGGATCACAGTGGTCAATGCGTCAGGGGACGATGTAGATCACCGCGAACAGGCCGATCCACACGATGTCGACGAAGTGCCAGTAGTACGACACGACGATGGCCGAGGTGGCCTGTGCCGGTGTGAACTTGCTCAACTTCGTCCGGATGAGCAGGTAGACGAACGCGATCAGACCGCCGATGACGTGCAGGCCGTGGAAGCCCGTCGTCAGGTAGAAGACGGTGCCGTAGGCGCCGGAGGGGATCGTCACACCCTCGCTGATCAGCGTCATGTACTCGCCGGCCTGGCCGAGCACGAAGACCGTGCCCATGAGCAGTGTGATCAGGTACCAGCGGCGCAGGCCGAACACGTCACCGCGTTCGGCGGCGAACACGCCGAACTGACACGTGAACGAAGACGCCACCAGGATGGCGGTGAACGGCAGCGCGTAGGCGATGTCCAAGTGGATCAGCTCGCCGGTCGCCTCGTTCACCGGAGGCCAATGCCCCGTGTCGTTCTGCGCCTTGACCGTGAAGAACATCGCGAACAGCCCAGCGAAGAACATGAGCTCGCTGGACAGCCAAACAATGGTGCCGACGCTGACCATGTTCGGCCGGTTCAGCGAGTGCACTCGCTGGCTGATGTTGGGAGCTGCCGTTGTCACGAGTCGCATTATGTCTGTTCGCTTCCCGGCCGTGCAGCCCGGGTCCTACGGAGAGTCGTGGAAACCTCGGGATCACCTGGTGATCGCCTGGGTCGATCGAGGTCGGGGCGGTTAACATCGACGCGCGGCGGCAACGAGGCCGCCCGAACTCCCGACATGGAGGACGGCAGATGACCGACCACCCCCAGCGGATCCTCGTGTTCAGCCACCGCCCGGAGGTCCGTGACACGATCATGGGCGCCGTGGGGCGCAGGCCCGCGACCGACGTACCCAAGGTGACCTACGTCGAGGCGTCCGGGGTCGGCGACGTGCTGGCCGAGATGGACTCCGGCACGATCGATCTCGCTATTCTCGACGGCGAGGCCCAGCCCACGGGCGGTATCGGACTGTGCAGGCAGCTCAAGCACGAGATCACCGCCTGCCCGCCGATCGCCGTGGCCGTACGGCGTGCCGACGACCGATGGCTCGCGACCTGGTCGCAGGCCGACGCCGTGCTGGTGCACCCGCTGGACCCCCTCGCCTCCGCCGAAACGATCGCCGAGGTGCTGCGCAGGCAGGACCTCGCCATACAGGGTTGATCTCACACATGCCTGACGCACACACCTGGCCCGCGATTCTGAGCAGGCTCATCGACCGCACCGACCTCTCCCAGGAGGAGACGGCGTGGGCGATGGACCAGATCATGTCCGACGCCGCGACCCCGTCCCAGATCGGCGGGTTCGCCATCGGACTCCGGGCCAAGGGCGAGACGCCCGCGGAGATCTCCGGGATGGCCTCGACCATGCTCGCGCACGCGCGCACGCTCGACATCGATTACACGGCCGTCGACATCGTCGGCACCGGCGGCGACCGGGCGGGGTCGGTGAACATCTCGACGATGTCGTCGCTGGTCGTGGCGGCGGCGGGCGCTCCGGTCGTCAAGCACGGCAGCCGGGCCGCATCGTCGAAAGCGGGCGCGGCGGATGTGCTGGAGACCATGGGTGTGGCGATCACCATGTCGCCGGAGGACGTGCTGCGGTGCGTCGCCGAGGTCGGCATCGGGTTCTGCTTCGCGCCCGCATTCCATCCGGCGCTCAAGTACGCCGGTGCGACCCGGCGCGAACTGGGCGTGCCCACCACGTTCAACATGCTCGGTCCGCTGAGCAACCCGGCACAGCCGTCGGCGAGCCTCATCGGCTGCGCCTACCGGGACAAGACGCGGGTGCTCGCCGAGGTGTACGCCGACCGCGGGCAGGATGTGCTGCTGGTGCGCGGTGACGACGGTCTCGACGAGATCACCACCACGACCACGACGACGGCCTGGGTGATCACCGGCGGCACGATCCGTGAGGAGACGATCGACCCGCAGGCCCTGGGACTCGCTCTCACCACCGAGGCCGAGCTCAAGGGTGGAACCCCGGAGATCAACGCCAGGGTCGTCCACGAGCTCGTCAGCGGCAAAACGGGGCCGGTGCGCGACGCCGTGCTGCTGAACGCGGCCGGCGCGCTCACCGCATACCACGGCTTCACCGGCGACCTCACCGCCGATCTGAGCACCCACCTCGAGCGCGCCGCCGAGGCCCTCGACTCCGGTGCGACCGCGAACCTGCTCCGACGGTGGATCGACTTCTCGGCGGAGACCACCGCCTGATTCGACGGGGACCACCGGCCGGCCCGGGGCGGGGCCACCGGCCGCCGGCCCCGCCGAGCACGCGGGACCGCACACACGTGAAGGCCCTGCCACCCCGGGTTCGCCGGGGTGGCAGGGCCTTCAGCTGTACGACTCGCGGGCCGGTGCCTCAGTGGTGGCTCGGGCCCGAGTGGTACTCGAACACCAGACCGCCGATGGTGATCAGCAGACCGATGATCGCGAAGATCAGCAGCCAGATCTGCATGAACGCGAGCGCGAGACCGGCCAGGGCCGCGAACGCGGCGAGGCCGAACGGCCAGTAGCTGCCGGCGCTGAAGAAGCCCAGCTCGCCCGCACCGTCGCTGACCTCGGCCTCGTCGTTGTCCTCCGGGCGCTCCGGGATACGGCGGCCGACGAACCGGATGTAGCTGCCGACCAGCAGCGTGAGGCCTCCGGTCAGAATCAGCGCGACGGTGCCGATCGGCTCGACCCCGTCCTCGGTCATGACGCCCGTCATCACCCCGTAGACGACCGCCACGAAGAACGCGAAGACCATGACGATGTCGAACAGCCTGGCTTCGTTCTTCATGTGCCCTGTGTCCTTACTGGTAGCTCAGCGTTCGTGATCAGCGTACTGAGTGGATCCGATACTTCCGGTGCACACCGGCCGGCGACCGGTGACGCGGGCCTGCGCACGCGTTCCGACCGCCGGCGGCGAGATGATCAGCCCGAGGCCGTCCGCAGTGTGCGGTCCGTGGCGAACGGCGTCGTCGTGGTCGCGGTCGGGCTGCACAGCTCCTCGTCGCAGCCCTCGTCCTGCAGCGCCCGCAGCGCATCGGCGGCCGTGTTGGGCTTGCCGGTCTGCGCGTTCGTCTGGGCCCGCAACTCGATGTACCGGTCGTAGAGCTCCGGCGACAGCGCCCGCACCTCGAAGTTCATCATCGCGTGGTACGTGCCGCACAGCTCGGCGCAGCGGCCCACGAACGCGCCTTCGCGGTCGATCGTGTTCTGGAACGTGTTGTCCTGGTTGTTCTTCTTCGGGAACGGCATGACGTCCCGCTTGAAGTTGAACTCCGGAACCCAGAACGAGTGGATGACGTCGGTCGCCCGCAGGTTGTACTGGATCGTCCGGTCCGTCGGCAGCACCAGCAGCGGGATCTCCGAGGAACTGCCGACCGTGGAGATCGTCCGGCCGTCCTCGGTCTGCTGCTCGTCGGGATAGCCGAACTCCCAGTTCCACTGGAACGCCGTGACGTCCACCGTCACATCGGCCTCGTCCTCCTCGGCCAGCACCTGGCTCTCGGTGGTGGCGGTGAAGAAGAACAGCACGCACACCATGATCACCGGCACGACGACGCAGAACAGCTCGAGCGGCACGTTGTACTGGAACTGCCGCGGGAGTGCTTCCTCGCCGGAGGTTCGGACGTCTGCCGAGGACGGCTTCTTCCGGTGGAAGATCATCGACCAGAACATCAAGCCCCAGACGATGACGCCGACGACGAGCGCGGCGACGACGGACCAGGTCCAGAAGGTCCGCATACTGTCGGCCTCAGGGGTGACCCCGTCCGGCCACCCGAACCGCAGGACCTCCTCGCCGGAACATCCCGTCGCCAGGACGGCGACAAGCCCGGCGAGCACGGTCACCTTGGCGACCTTGCCCCGGCGTGTGTTCCGGGTGCGTTCTGGAACGCCCACTGCGCGATGCCTCCTCGCCCGATCACTACGTGACGTAGGGGGACTTTAGCCGAGGTGAACCGGATCGGCGCCCAAGGGGTATCCGTGCCCCCGCCACCGTAACCGGGGACACACTGCGGGCATACTGGCGATTCCAGCGCTGCATCGGTTCACGGCCGGGTCACGGCCGGTGCGCGATCGGCCCCGGCGCACACCGCCCGCGGGCCGCGTGACGAGCCGATTCGGTGAGCCCGCGACGAGCAAGAAGGTGTGTGAAGAGGCGTGTGCGGCCTGCTTGGACTGGTGTGTCCCAGTGAGAACGACGCAGCGACGGCACGGCCCGCCGTGGGCGAGGCGCTGCGCTGCCAACGGCATCGCGGCCCCGACGAGACCGACACCTGGGCCGACGACGCGATCGTGTTCGGCTTCAACCGCCTCGCGATCATCGACGTCGATCACTCGCACCAGCCGTTGACCTGGGGTCCGCCGGACAACCCGACGCGCTACACCATCAACTTCAACGGTGAGATCTACAACTATCTCGAGCTGCGGGACGAGCTCGCCGGCCAGCACGGTGCGACGTTCCACACAGCGGGCGACACCGAGGCGATCGTCGCCGCGTACCACCACCTCGGCCCGGCCGCGGTGGGCAGGTTGCGCGGCATGTTCGCGTTCCTGATCTGGGACTCCGAGGCGAGGGTGGTCTTCGGTGCGCGCGATCCGTTCGGCATCAAACCGCTGTTCGTCTCGTCCGGCCCGAACGGGGTGGCGTTCGCCAGCGAGAAGAAGAGCCTGCTCGCGCTGACCGGCACGCTCGGCCTGGCCGACGAACTCGACCCGGTGGCGCTGCAGCACTACCTCGTCCTCCAGTACGTGCCCGAGCCCGAGTCGCTGCACCGCAACGTCCGGCGTATCGAGTCGGGCACATCGTTCACCGTCTCGCCCGGCGGTGAGCTGCGCACCGACCGGTACTTCTCCCCCGAGTTCCGCACCAAACCGGTCTCCGGTCCCGCCCAGACGGCGGCGCTGCACGAGGAGATCGCCGAGGTGATGCACGACTCGGTGGCCAAGCACATGCGTGCCGACGTGACGGTCGGCTCGTTCCTGTCCGGCGGCATCGACTCCACCGCGATCGCCGCGCTGGCCAAGGAGCACAACCCGAATCTGGTCACGTTCACCACCGGATTCGAGCGCGAGGGCTACTCGGAGGTCGACGTCGCGGCCGAGTCGGCCGCCGCTATCGGCGTCAAGCACGTCGTCCGCACCGTCTCCGCCCAGGAGATGATGGAGACCCTGCCGCTGATCGTCTGGTACCTCGACGACCCGGTCGCCGATCCGGCGCTCGTGCCGCTGTGGTTCATCGCACGCGAGGCACGCAAGCACGTGAAGGTCGTCCTGTCCGGTGAGGGCTCCGACGAGCTGTTCGGCGGCTACACGATCTACCGCGAGCCGCTCTCGCTCGCACCGTTCGAGAAGATGCCCGGTGCGGTGCGCCGGCTCGCCGGGAAGGTCTCGAAGGCCATTCCGGAGGGCACGCGGGGCAAGGACCTGCTCCGCCGTGGCTCGCTGCCACTGGAGGAGCGCTACTACGGCAACGCCCGCCTCTTCCGGGACGATCAGCTCCGTGAGGTCCTTCCGCACTTCACCGAAGGCGTCGGCCACCAGGACGTCACCGCACCCTGGTACGACCTGTCCCGCGGCTGGGACCCGGTGTCGCGGATGCAGCACATCGACCTGTTCACCTGGCTGCGCGGCGACATCCTCGTCAAGGCCGACAAGGTGACGATGGCCAATTCGCTCGAACTGCGTGTGCCGTTCCTCGACTCCGAGGTGTTCCGCGTCTCGTCCGCCATCCCACTCGACCAGAAGATCACCAAGGAGACGACCAAGTTCGCGCTCCGCAGGGCGCTCGACGGCATCGTCCCCTCACACGTGCTGAACCGCCGCAAGCTCGGGTTCCCCGTACCGATCCGCGACTGGCTGCGCGACGACATGTACGACTGGGCCCGCGGCATCATCGCCGACTCCCGGACCGGCCACCTGCTCGACAAGGCCGCCGTCCGCGCCCTGCTCGACGAGCACCGCGCCGGCACCCTCGACCACAGCCGCCGCCTCTGGGCGCTGCTCGTGTTCATGATCTGGCACGGCATCTTCATCGAGAACCGCATCACGGTCGACGTCCCGGAGCCCCAGTACCCGATTCACGTCTAACGGCCGCCGGTCCGGTGGCGGCCCCGCCCGGCACCGGTACGCCGCCGGCGCCGTGTGATTCCGGCGCTGTGTGATTCCGATGGTGTGACCGCGGTCGCGCCGTCACGTCCGTGTCCGCGCACGGGCGTGACGGCGCGTCACGGCACGGACATCCGGTTACGCTGCGGGTCATGACACAGCCGCCGCCCGGGTGGTACCCGGATCAGGCCGACCCTCGGTACCTGCGCTGGTGGGACGGGTACCGGTGGACGCCCTACACCCAACCGGTCCCGCAGCCGCAGTCGCCGCAGCAGCAGTACCCACCGCAGCAGTATCCGCAGCCGCAGTATCCACAGGCCTTCCAGTACGAGCCCCGGCATCCGGCGGCGCAGCAGCCGCAGGGCGGGCAACCGCAGCACTCACAGCAGCATCCGCACTACCCACAGCAACCGGCCCAGCAGGCCTCACAACCTGCCCCACAGCAGCCGGCGCCACAGCAGTCGGCGCCACAGCAGCCGGCGCGACAGCAGCCGGGGCTGCCGTACCAGGGCGGCCCGCAACACCAGGTGGCGCCGCAGTCCGGCCCGGCAGCCCACGCCGGAGCAGCGCAGGGTGGAGCAGCACCGGGTGGAGCGGCGCAGGCCGGCGCGGCGGCCCAGCTCGGCGCCGGTCCCGTGTACACCGCTCAGGCCCTGCACATCGTGCAGGACAAGCGCTTGTTCGTCGGCATGCTCGCCAAGGCGAGCTATGCGGTGACCGATCACACGGGAACTCCGGTCGGCGCCGTCGTCCAGGTGAACCCGGACGAGTCGAAACACGTCCGCACCTACAGCGACGACGGTGGCGGGGCCGGCCTCTCCCAGCACTTCGAACTGGTCGACCTGTCCGGCGCGCCGTACTTCCACGTCGCACGGGCGCTGCGTGCCCAGTCCGCGGCCAAGCCGCGCTTCGACGTCACGCTGCCCGACGGAACGCCATTGGGGCACGTCGAATCCGAGAAGCTCGTCGGCCGGATCACGCTGGGCCTGTACGTGGGCGGTGTGCGCGCCGGTCAGCTGAAGATGGGCGGCATGCGCAACACCGTCCTCAACCTGACGGATGCGGGCGGGCAGCAGATCGTCGAGTGCGAGCGCAAGCCGCCCATGTTCAGCCGTGAGGACGCCTACAACCTGACGCGGCCGTACCCGACGCCCGAACCGCTCGGCACGATGGTCCTGGCCGGCATCATCGCCGTGGACAACGCCTTCTTCGCAAAGTCGCAAGCGTCGCTGTTCTGACCCGGCGCCACGGTTCCGACCCGCCGCGGTTCTGGAAGCGCCACTGTTCGGAAAGACGCCGCGGTTCTGGAAGCGCCACTGTTCTGGAAGACGCCGCTGTTCCGGAAGACGCCGCTGCGCCGTGGTGCCCGTGGGACCGGCTGCACCGTGGGGCAGTTGCGCCGTGGACCGGTTGCGCCGAGGCGTGGTGGTGCCCCGCAGCGCAGGGCTCCTGGCGCCGTTAACCCTGCCGAGCGACTACCGGGCGGTACAGCCCCACTACCGGCCGGTAAGCCTGTCGCAGCCCGCCTGCGCTGCCTACGTTCGGTCGCGATGAACAGCGCTGACCGCACCTCCGGCCCTCGCACCTCCGAGCCCGGCACGCCCGAGCCCGATTCCCTCGACGAGCTCATCTCCGACTGCCGCGACATTCCCCGCCCGCACGTGCCCGGTCAGCGACCGCACTCGTCGGCTCGGTCGTGGAACGTCGACGACGCATGTCACGCTCAGGTTGCAGGACTGGACGCGTACGTCTGACACCAGGCACGCTCACCGGAGCCGCGGTCAACGGCGATCGCGGCCCCACTCCTCGTCTCTCCCCCAGTCGTCTCTCCTGCGGCCGTCTCTCCCTCGGCCGCGGACTGTCGACCGAAACGGGCGAGACGGCAACCAAGCAGGGTGACGACAGCAAAACGGGCGCCGGTCACGAGGACCGGCGCCCGTTTTCGCCGTTCGTGTCTCGCCGCCGCACGCGGCGAAGACTCCGTGGAACGCGGGGACTCAGTGGAACGCGGAGACTCAGTGGAACGAGTCGCCGCAGGCGCAGGAACCGCCCGCGTTCGGGTTGTCGATGGTGAAGCCCTGCTTCTCGATCGTGTCGACGAAGTCGATCTGGGCACCTTCGACGTACGGAGCGCTCATCCGGTCCACTGCGACGCGCAGTCCGTTGAAGTCGCGGTACAGGTCGCCGTCGAGCTCACGCTCGTCGAAGAAGAGCTGGTAGCGCAGGCCCGCACAGCCGCCCGGCTGCACCGCGATGCGCAGGTGCATGTCGTCGCGGCCCTCCTGGTCGAGCAGCCCCTTGGCCTTGCCGGCGGCGGCCTCGGTCAGGGCGACGCCGTGGGTGGCTTCCTCGGCGGCGGTGTTGCCGGTCTGCTCAGCGGTCGTCATGGCACTCCCTCAAGTCGCTGTCCAGGGGCACGATCTCTGCGCGGCAGTCACCCGCAGAGCGGACCTTCCCCTTGCTCACTCCAGTATTCCACCGGAGGCAACAAGGAGGACGGCCCTCTTGTTCCCCGGACGTCATGGTGGCACACCCACCGACCGCCTGAACATCGGTAGTGAGCACTGCAATACCCTGGCAGCGTGAGGTTCCTGCGCCGCAACAACACCCAGAAGTCCGAATCGGGTTCTGCCGAGAACGTCGACGCCACGGCCGACGTCGACGGGTCCGGCGAATCTCACGCGCCCAGGGGCCACACCCCGGCGAAGGGCAGGCCGACGCCGAGGCGCGTCGAGGCCGAAGGCAAACGCCGTGGCCCGGTCGCACCGCCGCCGACCACCACGCGCGAGGCCATCCGCCGCAACCGGAAGCAGAAGAAGCAGAACCCGGTGACCAAGGAGGACAAGGAAGCGCGCCGCGCCGCCGCCCGCGAACGCCGGGAAAAGATGATGGCGGGCGACCAGCGCTACCTGCTCCCCCGTGACCGCGGCCCGGTCAAGCAGTACGTGCGCGACGTGATCGACTCGCGGCGCAACATCCTGGGTCTGTTCATGCCGCTGGCCGTGGTGGTGTTCCTGTCGCTGCTGGTGCCGGTGGTGGCGATCCAGCAGTACGCCACGCTGGTCACGACGATCTTCCTGCTGGGCATGCTCGTCGAGGGCTTCCTCAACGGCAGGCGGGTGGCGAAGGCCGCGCGGGAGCGGTTCCCGAACGAGGAGGTCCGCGGTGCCTCGCTCGGCTGGTACGCGTTCGTGCGGGCGAGCCAGCTGCGGCGACTGCGGGTGCCCAAGCCGCGGCTCAAGGCCGGCGACCCGATCCCGTAACGGCACGAGCCGGCGGCGACACTGCCGGCCTCCCTCAGCACGGCCTCCCTCAGCACAGACACGCGAGATCCCCCGCGCCGACCTCGCTACCGCATCGTCTGCCCAACCACGCGCGAACAACACCACAGCCGCCTCGCACCGAGCTTCCGACAACGAATGACGTGCATCCCTACGACTGCTCCCCGGCAGCTGGAACTGAATTTTCAGTCCAACTCCCGGGGAGCAGTTCACTTGGACCGGGGGTTCTTGGCGACTCAGTCGAACTCGTTGTTCCGGACGCCCTTCAGGAACGCCGTCCACTCACCTGGAGTGAAGGTTAGTGACGGAGTTCTTCCAACCTCTCCACCGTCTGCCCACCACCCAACCGGACACGCTCCGCGCTGCTGCCTAGGACAGGCATGGCACCGGCAGAAGCCGTACCGCGATCCCGGATCGCCGGTTCCCGCGCCCCGGTCCCGAACGTCACACCCACGGGTCGTTAGTCACGCGAACTACAGGGCTACGCTCAAACCATGGAATTTCGACGTCTCGGCCGCAGCGGCCTCAATGTCAGCGAGATCTCGTACGGCAACTGGCTCACCCACGGTTCCCAGGTGGAGGAGGACCAGGCGCACGCCTGCATCAAGGCGGCCCTGGACGCCGGGATCACGACCTTCGACACCGCCGACGTCTACGCGAATACGGCCGCCGAGTCGGTACTCGGCCGCGGCCTGCAGGGGCAGCGCCGCGAGAGCCTGGAGATCTTCACCAAGGTCTTCTGGCCGACCGGTCCGAAGGGCCCGAACGACAAGGGCCTGGGCCGCAAACACGTCATGGAGTCGGCGAACGCGTCGCTGCAGCGCCTCGGCACCGACTACGTGGACCTGTACCAGGCGCACCGGTTCGACCACACGACGCCGCTCGAAGAGACGATGCAGGCCTTCGCCGACCTGGTGCGGCAGGGCAAGGTGCTCTACGTCGGCGTCTCGGAATGGACCGGCGAGCAGATCACGCGCGGCGCCGAACTGGCCCGTGAACTGAAGATCCCGTTCGTGTCGAACCAGCCGCAGTACAACATGCTGTGGCGCGTCATCGAGGATCAGGTCGTGCCCGCGTCCGAACGTGAAGGCATGAGCCAGATCGTGTGGTCGCCGATCGCGCAGGGCGTGCTCACCGGCAAGTACAAGCCGGGTCAGCCCGTCCCCGCCGGCTCGCGCGCGACCGACGAGAAGGGCGGGGCGACCACCGTCCAGAAGTTCCTGCGCGACGAGGTGCGCGAGCGGGTGGAGAAGCTCACCCCGCTCGCGCAGCAGGCCGGCCTGTCACTGGCGCAGCTGGCCGTGGCGTGGGTACTGCAGAACCGCAACGTGGCCTCGGCGATCATCGGCGCCTCCCGCCCGGAACAGGTGCACGAGAACATCAAGGCCGTCGGTGTGAAGCTGGACGACGACCTGATGACGGCCATCGACGACGCACTCGGCGACGTCGTGATCACCGACCCGCGCGAGACGAAGAGCCCCGAATCGCTCTGAATCCCGGAGCGCTGTAAATCCCGGAGCGCTGTAAATCCCCGAGCGTTCTGAGATCGCGGATTGCCTCAGCGGCCGCGCCCGCCGTCGTCGGAATGCCGGCGGCGGGCGTCGGCCGCGGCCGACCACACGAGACGCACCTCGTCCACCAGCATCCACGGTTTGCGCACGGCCGTGCGCGGCAGCGACCCGGCGAAACCCACCGGGTGCCTGCACAGCCTCCGGGCCATGCGGCCGGGCTTGCTGAGCATCCGGTGCCGCAGATCCTGCAGATAACGCCGCCGGACGTCGCGCTCGATGGCGGTGCCGCAGGTCAGGCAGGTGGTGACCACCAGCAGCCGCCCGGCGTAGGCCAGTTCGTGCCGCGTCTCACGACCGCACCGGTGACAGGCGAGCGTGGCGTGTTCGATCGTTCCCTTCGCACCCATCGCTTCCGTCCTCATCGAGGTCACGTCCGGTAGTCCGCCGCGGCCAGTATCTGCTCGGCGACCACGAGATCGTGCGGATACGTGATCTTGAAGTTCTGCTGCTCCCCGCGCACCCACCGCACCGGAAGCTCGGAGAACCGTTCCATCACCGAGGCCGTGTCGGTGCCCACGAAGTCATCGCGCGCGGCACGCTCGTAGACCTCGAGCAGCGGCCCGGCACGGAAACCCTGCGGCGTCTGGGCGCGCACGATCGACGTCGGCCCCTGCCCGGTGAGCGCGCCCGCCTCGTCCACGGCCACCAGATCGTCGGCGGGCAGCGCGGGAATCGCTCCCCCGTGCTCGCGGGCCTCGTGCAGCACGCCCGCGATCAACGCGGGACTCACCAACGGCCGCGCTGCGTCGTGGATCAGGACGCTGTCCACCGAGCCCTCGTCGATGCGGCTCGACAGCCACCGCAGCGCCCGCAGTTCCGACTCCTGCCGCGTCTCGCCGCCGTAGACGACCTCCACCCGGGAGCCGACCTCGCGGTCCAGCACCCAGTCGACCAGGTCCCTGTCCTGCGGGCGCGTGACGAGCAGGAGGGCGCCGATCTCCGGGACCCGCGCGAACGCGTCGAGCGACCACGACACCAGCCTGCGCCCCGCCAGCGGCAGGTACACCTTGTTCATCTCCGCGCCGACCCGCGTTCCGGCCCCGCTGGCCAGCACGACCCCGGCTGCGGGCGGAACCCGGCGGCTCCGGCCCGCCGAGCCACGCCGGGTTCTCCGTTCCGCCACAGCAGGGATCATACGAGACCGGATGCATCCGGGTTCGCCGCCGAGCAGCTCGTCGATCGTGGCCAGCACCCGCGCGGCGGCGAGCACGCCCTCGGTCATGGTCATCTTCGGCATGACCATGGGGACCTGCTGGTTCACCATTGCCGCACCAACTCCATTGCCACACCAACTCCCCCCGCCTTCGCCACGATGTCGTCGACATGCGGCGCGGCCGCCTGCTCGAGCTGCGGCACCCGCACGGGCCCCTCCGCGGCACCGGGCCGCCCTGCTTGCGGAGCAGTTCGTGTTCGAGCACGAGCACCGGATTCGGATCGTCGATCGCGCTGAGCAGCAGACCCTTCGCATCGGCGGCCGTGCTCGGCGCACGGCACACCACAGTGCTCGACGTACTGGTCTGCGACAGCTCACTGGCCAGGGCACTGCTCTCCCACGGAGCGCGGTAGCTTGAGCGCGTGAACATCGAGTTCGGCCCCGTCACCCTTCCCGACGAGAACGCGCGCGCCGGTGCACTGCGGCGGCACGCGACGTTGCTGTCACCCCCACGTTCGCTGGGCAGGCTCGAACGGCTCGGCGCGTGGCTCGCGGCGTGCCAGGGGCGCACGCCGCCCCGGCCGCTGCGGCACCTGCGCATCGTGGTGTTCGCCGCCGACCACGGCATCACCGCCGCAGGCGTGTCCCTCGGCGGCTCCGGCACGACCAGGGACCTGCTCGGCGCGCTCGAGACCGGAGCCGCACCGCTGAACGTCCTCGCCGATGTGGCGGGCGCCGGGGTCCGGGTGCTCGACGTGGGTACGGCAGGCGGTGCCGGCCCGGATCACGTCCGCAGCGGGTCCGGTTCGATCGACGAGCAGGACGCGCTCACCGCGGAGGAGACCGAAGCCGCCGTACGCGCCGGCATGCGGGCGGCCGACGCCGAGGTCGACGAGGGCGCCGACGTACTCGTGGCAGCCGAACTCGGCGCGGGCGTCACGACACCCGCCTCGGCACTGGTCGCGGCGCTGACCGACACCGAGCCGGTGGCCGTCGTCGGGCGCGGGTCGGGCATCGACGACACGATGTGGATGCACAAGGCCGCCGCCGTGCGGGATGCGCTGCGACGGTGCCGGCCGGTCACGGGGGAACCGCTCGCGCTGCTGCGCACGGCGGGTGGTGCGGACCTCGCCGCGATGACGGGGTTCCTGGCGCAGGCCGCGGTCCGGCGGACTCCCGTGGTGCTGGACGGTCTGCCGTCGACGGCGGCGGCGCTGCTGGCCGAGGAGCTCGCACCGGGCGCACGGTCGTGGTGGCTGGCGGCACACCGCGCGGCCGAGCCCGCCCAGGTGGTGGCGCTGGAGCACCTGGACCTGGAACCGGTGCTCGAGCTGGGGATCCGCCTCGGCGCAGGTACCGGCGCCGCGACCGTGCTGCCGATGCTCACCTCCGCGGCGCGGCTGCTCACCGACGTCGCCGAGCGGCCGGCGCTGCCCACCGACGCGGACGTCACCTGACAACGGCCCCAGCTGACAACGGCCCCAGCTGACAACGGCGTCACCTGATACCGGCCCCATCCGATACCGGCCCCGCCGGACACACGGGCCGTCGGAAACACCGGCTCCGGGGCGCGGCCGCCCGGTCGTGACCGCGCCCCGGCATCCGGTCACCACGGGATCTCCCGCGGACCGGAGCCGGGGCGCGAATCGGAGCCGGGCGCGGACCGGTCAGTCGAACTTGTGCACCCAGCCGTGCTCGTCGGAGCGGGTGCCTTCCTGGATTCCGGTGAGCTGCTCGCGCAGCGCCAGCGTCAGCTCGCCCGGATCGCCACTGCCGATCGTGAACTCACCGTCGTTGTGCTTGACGTGCCCCACCGGCGTGATCACCGCAGCCGTACCGCAGGCGAACACCTCGGTCAGTTCACCCGACGTCGCCGCCCGCTCCCATTCCTCGGTCGAGACCTGCCGTTCGCGGACCGTGTATCCGCGGTCGGCCGCCAACTGCAGCAGCGACCGGCGGGTCACGCCCGGCAGCAGCGACCCGCTCAACTCGGGGGTCACCACGGTCGCGTCGGCACCCGAGCCGAAGACGAAGAACAGGTTCATCCCGCCCATCTCCTCGACCCAGCGGCGCTCGGCGGCGTCGAGCCACACCACCTGGTCGCAGCCCTGTTCATTGGCCTGCGCCTGCGCGACGAACGACGCCGCATAGTTGCCCGAGCACTTGGCCTCACCGGTGCCGCCCGGCGCGGCACGCACGTACTCGGTCGACAGCCACACCGTCACCGGCTTGACGCCGCCCGAGAAGTACGACCCGGCAGGCGAGGCGATGAGCAGGTACAGATACTCCGCCGAGGGGCTGTTGACACCCAGTCCCTCGCCCGTGGCGATCAGGAACGGCCGCAGGTACAGGGCTTCGCCCTGCCGCGTGGGCACCCAGCGCTTGTCGACGTCGACGAGCTCGGCGATCGAACCGAGGAACAATTCGTCGGGCAGCTCCGGCATCGCGAGCCTGCGCGCGGAGTCACGGAACCGCTGCGCGTTCGCCTCGGGCCGGAACGCGCCGATCGTGCCGTCCGGCTGGCGGTACGCCTTGAGGCCCTCGAAGATCGCCTGCCCGTAGTGCAGCACCTGCGTCGCCGGGTCGAACGTCAGCGGCGCGTACTCGCGCACCTCGGCGTCGTGCCACCCCTGCTCGGCGCTCCATTTCACCGTGACCATGTGGTCGGTGAAGTGGACACCGAACCCCGGATTCTCCAGTACTTCCGCTACCCGCTCCGCGGAGGCTGCGTGCGCACTGGGAATACGGGTGAACAGCGATGTCGTCGTCATACGCGGAGCATATCTCCCCGATGACCCCACAGGGCCATACCCGGTCGTTACCATCGCGGTGTGAACATGAACCCCCAACACCCGGGCACCCCGTACGCGGCACCGGCCAGCAGGTCCTACCCGCCGACGTCCCAGCCCACGGGCGAGGACGCGCAGCCGTTGTCGACCACCGGCGGCCTCGCGACCCTCGCGGGCGCCGCGCTGCTGACGTTCGCAGGCGGCATGGCGGTCCTGATCGGCTACCTGATGATCGGCGGTTTCGGCGCCTTCATCGGGATCTTCGGTGCGATCTTCGGCTTCGTGTGGCTGGCAGGCGTCCACGGCGGCAAGGTGTTCCCCCGCGAGGGGTTCCCGACGAAGTCGCTCGGAGGGCTCGCCGCGGCCTCGGTCGTCCTGCTCGGACTCGCGGCTCTCATGAGCTGACCGGTCACAACCGGGTGAGCAGGCCACCGAACAACACGATTCCCGCTGCCACGACCACGACCCGCCGGACGCCGCGCGGCCCCGCGGCCGCGCGGGCGACGAGCTCCGCCAGCGCCAGCATCGCCGCGACCGTCACCGCCGCGGCAGGCGCCAGCAGGGCCGCGGGGATCGCCGCCACTGCGGCGGGCACGACCGTGCTCACCACCCGGGAGGGATGCGCCTCCGCCCGGGCCGCGGCGAAGGCGGTGAGCCCCGCAGGCACGCACGCCAGCGCGACGACCGCACCCAGTGCCGGCACGAGTGCCCGGGCATCGGCCGCGGCGAACACGTCGCGCAGCGACGTCGACGACAACCCGAGCCGCAGCGGGCCGAGCTGATACAGCGCGGCACCCGCCACGGCCAACGCTGCCACGGCGCCCGTCACGACGGCGCGCCGTGACCGGCTGCGCAGCACCGGCACGAACACCGCGGCGGCCGACAGCACCCCACCGAGCACGCCCCACGGCGTGTCCTCGCCGGCAGGCGCCGCCACGGGTGACGGGGCAGGGCTCACCCCGAGACACACCGCCACGAAGGCGGCGCCGGCCGCCAGCAGCAGGCCGGCCACCCAGCGCCGCCAGTAGGCGTCGAGGCGGACCCCCGCCAGGTCGGCGACCGCGACGCCGACCACGAGCAGCACCGCAGCGGCGGGCCGGTGACCGGGCACCAGATAGGCCGCGAACGTCGACGCGGCGAACACCACGACAGCCAGCCGTGCCGCGCGGCCGAAGCCTGCGACCAGCCGTGCGGCACCGGGCCGGACCGCTCCGGCTGCCCCCGGGTTGCCGGGACCGCCGTGACCGGGAACCCTGTCGTCACCCCGGATCCCGCCGACAGGAACCCCACCGTGATCGGATCCGCCGTCACCGGAGCCACCGGGCCGTTCCGCGTCGGCGTCCGCCACGAGCACGAACGCCGTCGCCAGCACCATGCCCACCGGTGCCCACCAGCCGGCACCCGCCACGGCGACGGCGAGCCCGCCGAGTACACCCAGCGCGATCCACAACGCTGCCCACCTGCCTTCACCGCACACCTACTTCCGGCTGCCACCGGACGCGTCAATAGCATGGCCGACGAGTGAACACCCGAGATGAGGAGTCCGACGTGGCCGTTCCGAAGCTTGCCCTGACCGAGCTGACCGAGGCGTCGCTGGCCAAGACCCGCGCGCAGACCGTCGTGGTCGGCACCGTGCAGACCGCGGGCGGCCTCGAACTGGCGGCCGGTTCCGAGGCGGTGGATGCGGCGTACGGCGGCACGCTCGCCGAGGTGCTCACGACGCTCGGTGCGACCGGTGCGGCCGAAGAGGTCGTGAAGGTGCCCTCGCTCGGCAGGCTGGCAGCCGACGTGGTGCTGGCGGTCGGACTCGGCCAGCCGGAGGTGACGGCCGAACAGGTGCGCCGCGCGTCGGGCGCCGCCGGCCGCGCCCTGGCCGGCACGAAGCGTGCGCTGACCACGCTGTCGGCCGTCGACCTGCAGGCCGCGACGGAGGGCATCGCGCTCGGGGCCTACACGTTCACCGAGTACAAGTCGGACAAGGGCGACAAGCCGGTGCCGGCCGTGGACGTCGCGGCGCCCGCCGAAGGCTCCACCAAGCAGCACCGCGCCACGCTGAAGGCGGCGACGGCCACCGCCGAGGCGGTCTGCACCACGCGCGACTTCATCAACACGCCGCCGAACGACCTGTTCCCCGACTCCTTCGCCGACCGCGCCCGCACGCTGGCCGAGGAGACCGGCGTCGCGGTCGAGGTACTGGACGAGAAGCAGCTCAAGCGCAAGGGCTTCGGCGGCATCCTCGGTGTCGGCACCGGCTCGTCGCGCCCGCCGCGCCTGGTGAAGATGACGTACCGGGGTGCCAAGGCGCGCAAGAAGATCGCGCTCGTCGGCAAGGGCATCACCTTCGACACCGGCGGTATCTCGATCAAACCCGCCGCGAACATGGACGCCATGACGTCGGACATGTCCGGTGCCGCCGCCGTGCTGTCGTCGGTACTGCTGGCCGCGAAGCTGAAGCTCCCGCTCGAGGTCACCGCCTACATCCCGCTCGCGGAGAACATGCCCTCGGCGACCGCGTACCGCCCTGGCGACGTCCTCACGATGTACGGCGGCAAGACCGTCGAGGTACTCAACACCGACGCCGAGGGCCGGCTGGTACTCGCCGACGCGATCGTGCGCGCGGCCGAGGACGACCCGGACTACCTCGTCGAGACCTCGACGCTCACCGGCGCGCAGGTCGTCGCTCTGGGCAACCGGACGGCGGGGGTGATGGGCTCGGACGAGTTCCGCGACCGCGTCGCCGAGCTGGGCCGGGTCACGGGTGAGAACGCCTGGCCGATGCCGCTGCCCGAGGAACTGCGGGCCGAACTGGACTCGAAGCTGGCCGACCTCGCCAACGTCACCGGCGCGCGCTGGGGCGGCATGCTCGCCGCGGGCATCTTCCTGCGCGAGTTCGTCGGCGACGACCTGCCGTGGGCGCACATCGACATCGCGGGCCCGTCGTACAACACCGGTTCGCCCTGGGGCTACACCGGCAAGGGCGGCACGGGCGTACCGGTCCGGACCATTGCCGCCCTGCTCACGGACATCGCCGACAACGGCTGAACCCGCAGCAGGCTGCAGGACGAGAGACGTCGGGTGTCGGGAGGCGTCCGGATGACGGCCTACAGCGGTGATCATCCCGAGGGTTCCGTCCGCACGGTGCTCACGGGGACCGACGACGCCGTCGACGCCACCGTCACGCGCGAGGCGCTGCTGCTCGCGTGTGCCGGCGCGCTCGGCGACTCGGACCGGCTGGTCCGGCACTGGGCGACCGCGACCGGGCGGAGCGTCGACCGGCTCGCCACCACCGCCGTCACCGCGCGGGCATGGGCGATGCTGCTGGCCGCCCGGGAGGACCTGCCCGGCCCCGAGCACCGGCGCCCCGAATGGGCGGACGGCCTCGTGCCGCTCGACCTGGACGCCGAGGAGCGCGAGCACGAGAAGATCCTCGGCGAACGGGAGACCCTGCCGCCGCGGGGACAGCGCCAGCGGGCGGCCGCAGCGGCGGCCTCCCGGGCCGCGGCCGACGGCGACACCGCCGCGGCCCGCGAGGCGCTGCACCGCTGGGCGGACGTGGCGCGGGAGATCCCGCAGCCCGACGCCGCCACGCTCGCGGCGTGCCGGCACGTCGCCCCGCTGCTGGTCGGCGGCGAACTCGCCGTCGATGCCGAGTGGGCGTGGAACTACACGGCAGCCCTCGTCGCCGCGCTCGACCGGCGCTATCGCACCGAGGGACATGACGCCGACTGGCGGGAGCTGATCGACGAGATCATGCGCCTGCGCGGCGAACCGGACGCCGTGCCGCCGCCCGCCTCCGTGGCTGCCGTCGACCACGCCGAGAACCGGCTCGGCAGGACGCTGCCGGAGGACTTCCGCGCGTTCCTGGGCGTCTGCGACGGCCTGCGGGCCGACGTCGTGTTCCCACGGCTGCTCGGCGTGGCCGAACTGCGGCCGAGCGCCGAGACCGGCGTGTCCGGCCCCGGCATCGTCCTCAGCGATCCACCCGTGCTGACGCTGTGGCCCTCGAACGAGGTCACCGAGGACGACGCGCTGTTCGGCCGCAGCGTCCATCCCGGCATCCGCTCGGTACTCGAGGAGCACCTGCGGCTGCTCGAGGCGAGCACCTGACGGCGACGACGGCACACCTCCGGCCCCGCACCAGGCGCACATGACGATCCGGTATCGATTTCAGTACCGTTCACCCCGCGCCCGCGGGGAACCTGCAGGTCTCCTGCCCTGCAGTTCTCCGGCCCTGCAGTTCTCCGACGAGGAGAAGGCCGAGCCGGATATGATATTGGACACATCTCGGGCGGCCCGTCCGGCGAAGCGCTCGCCCTCGACGGCCTCCCGGCGGACCAGCACTCCACCCCGGCACTCCACCCCGACACTCCGCCCTGACACCACGCCCCGGCCTCACGCGTCGCGTTCGGCCTCCCGTTTGCGCTTCTCCAGGATCTTCTGCCGCTTCGTGTAGTCACGCATACGCTGCGGATATCCGATGCGCGCGACCTCGTACACCGGGATCGAGCGCTTGCCGCCGAAATCCTGCGCCTTGCCCAGACTGCCGATGCGCCTGCGGGTCCACTCGCCGTCGTGCGCGACCAGCACGACCGTCGTCTCGGTGACGTTCGTCCTGGGCTCCACATACGCTTCGACCCCGCGCCGCTCGGACGCCCACGCATCCAGATGGGCCGTGTCGGCGTCGCTCGCCCCACGCAACGTCCCGGGCCGCTGCTTCTTTCCCGTCCCGAGCCGCTGTTTCCCACCGCGCTTGCTCCGCAGCCGGTCGAACAGCCCCACGTCGATCACCTCTCCACGTTCGCCTCCGACGATCATTGTCCCTTATTTCCGAAGTCGTGAAACAACCTCGCCGACCACACTTCGCACCTCCCGGACACGAAGTGACAGGATGTGGCATGACAAGCGCGCGCGTGCGCGCGTGCGTTCACCACAGACACCCGCTGGGAGGCCGCGTGGACACCAGACGCGCCACAGCGCCGCGTAGTGTTCACAGGGCCTGCCGGGTGCCGGAGGAAACCTGCGCGAGGGAGTTGGACAAGTGAGCGACGCTGAAGCCGACCTGGTGATCCTGGGTGGCGGATCGGGCGGCTACGCCGCGGCCTTCCGGGCCGCCGAACTGGGCATGTCCGTCACGCTGATCGAGAAGGACAAGCTGGGCGGCACCTGCTTGCACCGGGGGTGCATCCCGACCAAGGCGCTGCTGCACGCCGCCGAGGTCGCCGATTCGGCCCGCGAAGGCGAGCAGTTCGGCGTGAAGACCACGCTCGAGGGCGTCGACATGGCCGGGGTCCACAAGTACAAGGACGGCATCGTCACCCGGCTGCACAAGGGTCTCCAGGGGCTCGCGAAGCACCATCAGGTGACCTTCGTCGAAGGCGAGGGGACCTACGTCGGCGGCACCACGGTCGAAGTCGACGGCACCCGGTACACCGGCAAGGACATCATCCTGGCCACCGGTTCGTATTCGAAGACGCTGCCGGGCCTCGAGCTCGGCGGCCGGGTCATCGCCAGCGAGGAAGCACTCCAGCTCGACCACGTGCCGAAGAAGGCGGTCGTGCTGGGCGGCGGGGTCATCGGCGTCGAGTTCGCCAGCGTGTGGGCGTCCTTCGGCACCGACGTGACGATCGTCGAGGCGCTGCCGCGACTCGTGCCGAACGAGGACGAGTTCGCGTCCAAGCAGCTCGAGCGCGCGTTGCGCCGCCGCAAGATCGGCTACAAGACGGGCGTGAAGTTCACCGAGGCCAAGCAGGACGACGACGGCGTCACGGTGACCCTCGAGTCCGGTGAAACGCTCGAGGCCGACGTGCTGCTGGTCGCCGTCGGGCGTGGCCCCAACACCGCGGGCCACGGCTACGAGGAGGCGGGCATCCAGCTGGACCGCGGCTTCGTCGTCACCGACGAACGGCTGCGCACGAGCAACCCGCACGTCTACGCCGTCGGTGACATCGTCCCCGGCCTGCAGCTGGCCCACCGCGGCTTCCAGCAGGGCGTGTTCGTCGCCGAGGAGATCGCGGGGCTGAACCCGTCGCCGATCGACGAGGCCGGCATCCCGCGCGTGACCTACTCGCACCCCGAGGTCGCCTCCGTCGGCCTGACCGAGGCCGACGCCAAGGAGAAGTACGGCTCCGACGTCGAGGTGTTCACCTACGACCTCGGCGGCAACGGCAAGAGCCAGATCCTCAAGACCTCCGGCGCGGTGAAGCTGGTCAAGGCGCCGGACGGGCCGGTCGTGGGCCTGCACCTCGTGGGCGACCGCGTCGGCGAGCTCATCGGGGAAGCACAGCTGATCTACAGCTGGGAGGCCTTCCCGGAAGACGTCGCGCCGCTGATCCACGCCCACCCGACCCAGTCCGAGGCGCTCGGCGAGGCGCATCTCGCACTCGCGGGCAAGCCGTTGCACGTCCACGGCTGACGCCCCGGCTCGCACTCACGACCCACATCGACTACGAACCAAGGGAGTCAGCAAACGATGGCGTACTCCGTCACATTGCCGGAGCTCGGGGAAAGCGTCACGGAGGGCACCGTCACCCGGTGGCTGAAGCAGGAGGGTGAATCGGTCGCGGTCGACGAGCCGTTGCTGGAGATCAGCACCGACAAGGTCGACACCGAGGTCCCTTCCCCCGTCGCGGGCACGGTCCAGAAACTCATCGCCAAGGAGGACGACACCGTCGAGGTCGGCGGTGAGCTGGCGCTGGTCGACGACGGATCGGGCGGCGGCTCGGCGGCCGAGTCCGCTCCTGCCGCCGAGCCCGCTCCTGCCGCCGAGCCCGCAGCGGCTCCGGCCCCCGCGGCGCCCGCTCCCGCCGCCGAGCCCGCGGCGGCTCCGGCACCGCCGGCTCCGGCACCGTCCGGCGGTGCCGCTTCGGGTTCGCCGGTCACGCTGCCCGAGCTCGGCGAGAGCGTCACCGAGGGCACGGTCACCCGGTGGCTCAAGCAGATCGGCGACACCGTCGAGGTGGACGAGCCGCTGCTCGAGATCTCCACCGACAAGGTCGACACCGAGGTGCCCTCGCCCCTCGCGGGCACGCTGCTCGAGATTTCCGCGGGCGAGGACGCGACGGTCGAGGTCGGCGGACAGCTCGCGGTGATCGGCTCCGCCGACGCGGCACCGGCGGCACCGGCACCCGCTCCCGAGCCGGAACCCGCCCCGGCCCCGGCCCCGGCTCCCGAACCGGCCCCTGCGCCTCAGCAGGCGGCACCCGCGCCTGCCGCGCCGGCACCGCAGGCCCCGGCACAGCCGACTCCGGCACCGCAGGCCCCTGCCGCCGCTCCGGCACAGCAGGCCCCGGCGCAGGACGACGGCGGTGGCACGCCCTACGTGACGCCGCTGGTGCGCAAACTCGCCGCCGAGCACGACATCGACCTGTCGACACTGACCGGTTCCGGTGTCGGCGGCCGCATCCGCAAACAGGACGTGCTGGCCGCCGTCGACACGAAGCAGCAGCAGGCCCCGGCGGCCACTCCTGCAGCCACGCCGACTGCGCAGGCCGCTCCGTCCCAGCCTGCCGCCGCGGCACCGGTCTCCGACGCGGAGAAGGCCGCACTGCGCGGAACCGTGCAGAAGGCCAACCGGATCCGCCAGATCACGGCGGAGAAGACCAGGGAGTCGCTGCAGGTCTCGGCGCAGCTCACGCAGGTGCACGAGGTCGACGTCAGCAAGATCGCCAAGCTGCGCCAGCGCGCCAAGTCGGCGTTCCGCGAGCGTGAAGGCGTCAACCTGACGTTCCTGCCGTTCTTCGCCAAGGCCACGGTGGAGGCGCTCAAGCAGCACCCGAACGTCAACGCCTCCTACAACGAGGAGACGAAGGAGATCACCTACCACGGCTCGATCAACCTCGGCATCGCCGTGGACACCGAGCGTGGCCTGCTGTCGGTGGTCATCCACGACGCCGGGGAACTGAGCCTGTCCGGTCTGGCGCACCGCATCGCGGATCTGGCCGAACGGGCGCGCACCAACAAGGTCACGCCCGACGAGCTGACCGGCGGCACGTTCACCATCACGAACATCGGCAGCAACGGTGCCCTGTTCGACACGCCGATCATCGTGCAGCCGCAGTCGGGCATGCTCGGCACCGGCGCGATCGTGAAGCGCCCGGTCGTCGTGGCCGACGAGGACGGCAACGACACGATCTCCGTGCGGTCGATGTCGTACCTCCCGTTGACCTACGACCACCGGCTGATCGACGGCGCCGACGCCGGCCGATTCCTGACGACGGTCAAGCAGCGGCTCGAGGACGGCAACTTCGAGGACGAGCTGGGACTCTGAGTCCCTCGTCCCCCGGCGCGCGCCGGGGGACGAGGAGTTCGGCGGTCGCCACTCCCCTGAGCCGTGACCGCCGAACTCCGAGCCCAAACCCGTAGTCGAGTCGAGGGTCCGAACCCGGTACCACACCGGGCTCGGACCCTCGACTCGTTTCGGCACCCGGCCCGGTCCACCTCGGACACCGTCCCGTCCCCGGCACACGTTCGGCTGCGGCGGAGCGTGCGGGATCGCCGCTAGGGTGGGCGTTATGCGAATTCTCGTCGCGGGGTCGAGCGGACTGCTCGGGGGCGCGCTGGTCGCGCGGCTGAGCACGGCCGGACACGACGTCCTGCGGCTGGTCCGGCGCACCCCACGTGCCGCCGACGAGCGGGGCTGGCAGCCGCCCGCGGGCCGGATCGACGAGGGTACGTTCGACGGCGTCGACGCCGTGGTGAATCTGTGCGGCGCGCCCCTGGCGTCCGGCCGATGGAGCGACGCGCGCAAGCAGCACCTCGTCGACAGCCGCGTCGAGCCCACCGAGGTGCTCGCCGACGCGGTCGCCCGCCACGGGGTTCCCGTGCTGCTCAACGCCTCCGGGATCAACGTCTACGGCGACACCGGTGATCGTGAGGTCGACGAATCGGCCCGGCACGGCTCCGGTTTCCTCGCCGACCTGTGCCGCTCGTGGGAGGCCGCCACCGACCCGGCGGTGCGCGCGGGGGCCCGGGTGGTGCACCTGCGCACCTCCCCCGTGCTGTCGGCCCACGGCGGGCTGCTGGCCCCGCTGCGGATGCTGTTCCGGTTCGGGCTCGGCGGCAAGCTCGGCGACGGCAGGCAGTACTTCCCCTGGATCGGCCTCGACGACCACGTCGCCGCGATGGAGCTGCTGCTGCGCAAGGCCGACGTCGCCGGCCCGGTGAATCTGACCGCCCCCGAACCGGTCACCAACGCCGAGTTCACCCGGGCGCTGGGCAGTGCGCTCCGCCGTCCAGCGCCGTGGCGCGTGCCGGGCTTCGCGCTGCGGACCGTGCTGGGTGACGCCGCCGACGAGATGCTGTTGTCCGGTCCGCGCGCGGTGCCCGGCCGGCTCCCGGACACCGGGTTCACCTTCGCCCACCCGCGCCTCGAGCAGGCGCTGGCCGCCGTCACATGACGACCGTCGACCCCGGCCGACCGCAGGCGGCGGGAGTACAGTCGACTCCGTGACTGCGAACGAGACCCTTTCCTGCCGCACCACGTCCGAGCCCGTGTCGGTGCGGGAGCTCGGCACGATCGACTACCTCGATGCGTGGGAACTGCAGCGCGAGTACGCCGGTGCCCGCGCCGACTCGACCGGTCCGGACACGATGCTGCTGCTGGAGCACCCGTCGGTGTACACGGCGGGCAAGCGCACCCGGCCCGAGGACCGGCCGACCGACGGCACGCCGGTGATCGACGTCGACCGCGGCGGGCGGATCACCTGGCACGGGCCGGGACAGCTCGTCGGCTACCCGCTGGTGCAGCTGGCCGACCCGGTCGACGTGGTGCAGTACGTGCGGCGGATCGAAGAGGCGCTCATCCACGTGTGCGAGACCTTCGGCGTGCACACGGGGCGGGTCGACGGCCGCAGCGGCGTGTGGCTGCCCGCCGACGACCGCGGCCCGGAGCGCAAGATCGGCGCCATCGGCATCCGGGTGCAGCGCGGCGTGACCATGCACGGGTTCGAGCTCAACTGCAACGCCGACCTGAGCGCGTTCGACCGGATCGTGCCGTGCGGCATCAGCGACGCCGGAACCACGTCGCTGTCGAAGGAGCTCGGTCGCGACGTACCGGTCGCCGAGGCACTGCCGTACGCGCGCGACGCGGTGCTGGCCGCGCTCGAAGGCGACCTGCCGGTGGACGAGAATCGCTGGCTCCCCCGGCAGCAGCCGTCCGCCCCCGGCGTGACGTTCGCCCTGCAGAACTGAAACCCGAAAACGGCCGCCACGGAGACGATCCGCGGCGGCCGTTTTCGCGGCGTGCTCAGTCGAGCTGACGGGCGACCTCGGAGGCGATGAGCTCGAGGTGGTCGAGGTCCGACAGGTCGAGTACCTGCAGATACAGCCGCGAGACACCGGTCTTCGCACGCCACGTGCCGATCGTGTCGACGACCTCGGCGGGCGTGCCGCCGAGGCCGTTCTCCTTCAACTCCGGCACCGCACGCCCGATGGCCTCCGCGCGCCGTGCGATCTCGGCATCGCCGCGTCCCACGGCCGCGACGAGCGCAGCGGACCGGCGGACCGGCGTGGTGCGACCCGCTTCCTTCGCAGCCGCGTCGACACGCTCGAACTGCGCCGCCGCGGACTCGGCGTCCATGAACGGGGTGTTGAACTCGTCGGCGTACCGGGCCGCGAGCGCGGGCGTGCGCTTCTTGCCCCCGCCGCCGAGGATCACCGGCGGGTGCGGCCGCTGCGCCGGCTTCGGCAGCCCCGGCGCGCCGTCGAGCGTGTAGTGGTCGCCGGAGAACGAGAACGTCTCCCCTTCCGGCGTGTCCCACAGTCCGGTGATGACGGCGAGCTGCTCGGTGTAGCGGTCGAACAGCGTCTTCGTCGGGGGCAGGTCGATGCCGTAAGCGGTGTGCTCGTCGGCGTACCAGCCGGAGCCGAAACCGAACTCGATGCGGCCGCCGGACATGCGATCGGCCTGCGCCACGGAGATCGCCAGCACGGAGGGGTGCCGGAAGGTCGCCGCCGTGACGAGCGTGCCGAGCCGGACGGTCGACGTCTCGCGGGCGAGACCGGCGAGCGTGAGCCACGCGTCCGTCGGCCCCGGAAGGCCGGACGCGTCGCCCATCTTCAGGTAGTGGTCGGAGCGGAAGAACGCGCCGAAGCCGTTGTCCTCGGTCGCCTTCGCGACGCGGAGAAGGTCCTCGTAGTCGGCGCCTTGCTGCGGTTCGGTGAAGATCCTGAGTTCCACGGTCCAAAGACTACGAGGTCGCGCGCAACGTGTCCCTTTGGGCGGTGGTGGGAGACGGGCGAGCACGAGGTCGCGCGCAGCGTGTCCGGTGGGGCGGCAGGTGCGCCGTCAGGCCTCGGTGGCCTGCCTGCGCACCTGGTTCAGCAGGCGCACGACCACGTCCTCGATCTGCTCGCCGACCTTGCGCTGATCGGCGGAATGGGCGATCTCGGTGGCCGCGCTGCACAGCGCGCCGAACAGCAGTCGCGACGTCACCTCGACGGGCACAGCCAGCACCTCACCTGCGTCGATGAGGTCCTGCAGCGCCTGCTTGATGAGCCCGAAGCTGTAGCGGTCCTCCGCCTCGCGCCAGCGCGCCCAGCCCATGACGACCGGCGCCTCCTGCAGCGCGATTCGCTGGTAGGAGGGGTCGAGGCAGCTGCCGATGAACTCGCGCAGCCCGGCCAGCGCGCGTTCCCACGGCGCCTGCGAGCCGCTCAGGATCTTCTCCAAGCGCCCCTTGATGTCGGCCTCGACCTCGTCGAACGCCGCCTCGAACACGGCCTGTTTCCCACTGAAGTGGTGGTACAGCGCGCCTTTCGTCACGCGCGCCCGCTTCGCGATCTCGTCGAGCGACGTGCCGGCGTACCCCCGTTCCGTGAACAGCCGGACAGCACTCTCGACCAGCGCAGACCGCGTCGATTCCGAGTAGTCGTCACGTCTGGACCGCATTGTCACCACACTCACAACTCTACTCGGGTTTGCCGTCGCCATACCGGTGGTATGTTCGTGGCGTACTCACGGTATGCCGCAGACCCGCGGTATGGCCAGGTGTCCCGATTCCCGATGTCCGACCATCAGACGTCCCGGCCACCGAGTCGCGTAACCACACAGCAGGGGATCCCATGAGCTGGAACGACTACTACAGACGACGCGACATCCTCGACACGATCCTGCGGCGCGCCCGGCGCAATCCCGGGACGCCGCTGCACCTCTCCGACATCCCGGACGCGATCGACGAGTTCGGCACCGAGGAGAACCTGCTCCTCGCGCTCCACTACCGCTGGCAGCAGGCCCTCAGTGGCAGGCTCCGCGCCGAGGTCGGGGGCCCCGAGGACTCCGCGGACCTGCCGGGCGGCCGCGACGCGGACCACGTCGAGGCCGTGTCACGCGCGTGGCGCAAGACGTCCTCCGACCACGCGACCCTGCGCGCCGTGCTCGACGCGCACCTCGACGACCATTCGGCGCTGCGCCGTGCCCACGAGGCCCAGCTGCGCATGCTGGCCGTCACGGCAGGACTCGCCGAGCCCGGCGAACCGGCCGACGAAGTGACGCAGATCGGCAACACCCTCGTCGGACTCATCCGCACCCGCGCATCCGAGCTGGGCGCACCGCCCCGCAATCCGGTCAGCCAGCTCCTGCGCAAGCTCGCCCCGGCCGGCTGAGCCACCGGTCGAGTCCGAGCACCGACCCGAGCACCGACCCGAGCGATACACCGGAGCCGGCGGATGTTGTGGACCCGCAACCAGGAGTTCGGCACCACGGGTGCCGGGCGAGTCGCAAGGCCAGGTGCTACCCGGGGCATTACCGGGACCCTGGCCTTACGCATGTCCGCGGCCTGATACAGGTCCGCAGCCTTGTACAGGTCTACGGCCCGACGCGGCGACAGCCGGGTTGCGGCACCTCAGCTGGCACGGTGTCGCTACTCACCGGTAAGTTGACGTCCATGGCGCGAATGGACCACTGGACCGAATCCGACATCCCGAACCAGAGCGGCAGGACGGTTCTGGTCACCGGCGCGAACTCCGGCCTCGGCCTGCACACGGCCCGGGTGCTGGCCGCGCGGGGCGCCGCGGTACTGCTCGCCTGCCGCTCCCCCGAACGCGGCAAACAGGCGCTCGACACTGTCGCCGCAGGCGCGGCGACCGAACCGCAGCTGGTCGAACTCGACCTCGCCGACCTGGCATCCGTCCGACGGGCTGCGGCCGACGTCCGCGAGCGCACCGGGGACTCCCTCGACGTCCTCGTCAACAACGCAGGTGTCATGGCCCCGCCTCACGAGAAGACCCGCGACGGGTTCGAGCTCCAGTTCGGGACCAACCATCTCGGCCACGCCGCGCTGACGTGGCTGCTCCTGCCCGCACTGCGCACCCGCCCGGGCGCACGGGTCGTCACGGTCTCCAGTCTCGCCGCCCGCAGCGGACGCATCGACACGACCGACCCCCACTTCGAACGGCGCCGCTACAACCCGGTGGCCGGCTACGGCCAGTCCAAGCTGGCCAACCAGGTGTTCGCACTCGAACTCGACCGCAGGCTGCGGGCCGCGGGCGACGACGTCGTGAGCGTCGCCGCACACCCGGGCTACAGCGATACCGGCCTCGCCTCGGCGATGGCGCAGGCACAGCGCAACGTCGTGCTGCGCACGGTCATGAACGTCGGCGGCCGGATCGGCGGGCTGCTCGTGGCGCAGAACACCGAGCAGGGAGCGGCACCGCAGCTCTACGCCGCGACGGCACCCGACGTCTCCGGCGGCGAGTACCTCGGTCCGCTCGGCCCCGGCCAGCTACGCGGCCGTCCCGGCACGGTCCGGCCCCTCCCCGCGGCGGCCGATCCGACGACCGGTTCCGCATTGTGGGATCTCACGGCCGAGTTGACGGGTGTCACGCCCGACCCGGCATGACCTTGTCGGCTCCGCGCGGGCGCGTAGGGTGGGAGCCGTGACTGCACTGCCGGAGGGTCGGAAGCTGCTGCGTCTCGAGGTACGCAACAGCCAGACCCCGATCGAGAGAAAGCCGTCGTGGATCAAGACCCGAGCCCGGATGGGCCCCGAGTTCACCGAACTCAAGGGCCTCGTCCGCCGCGAAGGCCTGAACACCGTGTGCGAAGAGGCGGGCTGTCCCAACATCTACGAATGCTGGGAAGACCGCGAAGCCACCTTCCTCATCGGTGGTGACCAGTGCACGCGCCGGTGCGACTTCTGCCAGATCGACACCGGCAAACCCGCCGAACTCGACACCGACGAGCCGCGCCGCGTCGCCGAGAGTGTGCAGGCGATGGGCCTGCGCTACTCGACAGTCACCGGCGTCGCCCGGGACGATCTCGAGGACGGCGGCGCGTGGCTGTACGCCGAAACGGTCCGCCAGATCCACCAGCTCAACCCGGGCACGGGTGTCGAGGTACTGATCCCGGACTTCAACGCGGAACCGGATCAGCTGGCCGAGGTGTTCAGCTCGGAGCCCGAGGTGCTGGCCCACAACACCGAGACCGTGCCGCGCATCTTCAAGCGCATCCGGCCCGGTTTCCGCTACGAGCGTTCGCTGAAGGTCCTCACCGAGGCCCGCAATGCGGGCCTGGTCACCAAGTCGAACCTGATCCTCGGCATGGGCGAGACGCCGGACGAGGTCGCACCCGCGATGCAGGACCTGTTCGACGCCGGCTGCGAGATCCTGACGATCACGCAGTACCTGCGCCCCTCGCCGCGCCACCACCCGGTCGACCGCTGGGTCAAGCCGGAGGAGTTCGTCGAGCACACCAAGGCCGCCGAGGAGATCGGGTTCCCCGGGGTCATGGCGGGCCCGCTCGTTCGCTCGTCGTACCGCGCGGGCAAGCTCTTCGCCAAGACCAAGGCGCACCGCGGGGAAGAACTTCCGGAGAACCTGCAGCACCTGGCCGCGGAAGCACCCGCAGCCCAGGAGGCCAGCAGCGTCCTCGCACGCCAATCCTCGTCCTGAGAACGACATCCGGGTGATCCCTGACGCCGCGTGTGCGCGTCGACCGATAGTGTCGGCCGCACACGCGGCGACATGTTTCACGTGCCGCGCCTGCTGGGGATGACGAACAGGGGTTGACGGTGGTCACCGACTTACTGAACTGGCTGCAGAGCCTGCCGCAACCGGCGCTGGTGGGGGCCACCGGCCTGCTCGTGCTGCTCGAATGCACGATCGGTCTCGGCTTCCTCGCGCCGGGCGAATCCGGGCTGCTCATCGCGGCCACCACCGCCACCACGACGCCGCGCTTCCTCATCCTCTGGCTCGTCGTGACGGTCTGCGCGGGCATCGGCGACTCGATCGGCTACACGATCGGCAGGCGCTTCGGGCCGAAGCTGCGCCAAACGAAGCTGATCCAGAAGTACGGTGTCGACGCGTGGGACAAGGCCACGGGCATCCTCCAGCGCCGCGGCGCGTGGGCGGTGTTCTTCGCCCGGTTCTTCCCCGTCGTGCGTACCCTCACGCCCGCCGCGTCCGGCACCTCGGGGCTGCCGTTCCACAAGTTCCTGCCGGCTGCGGTCACGGGTGCGACGTGCTGGTCGGCCCTGCACATCGCGCTCGGTGCGGCGGCGGGCGAAGCGGCCAAGCAGATCGAGGACGCCATGAGCACCGGCGGCATGATCGTGGTGGGCGTCCTTGCGGCGATCGCCGTGTTCGCGCTGCTGCGGTACAAGCGCAAGAAGTCGATGGCGGCGATGACCCCTGCGACAACGGCGAACTCCGACGCGGCGGCACCGCCCGGGACGACGGCGGCCGCGGAGATCACGGCGACGTCCGGCGTCGAGGACGGCGCTACAGCAGGTCCCGCCACGGCAGGCGCGGCCGGCGCACCCGGTGGCGGCGCACCGGGCGGTGGCGCATCGGCGCCGAGCCCGGATTCCGACGATCGCCCGTCGGCCTCGCCGAACTGAGTCGGCGCGCCCCGCGGCTCTGCCCCGGCAGCCGAGTCGGGAGCAGGCGGGCGCATCATGGAACGCATGGACGCCGACCTCCGGCGCGCTCGCGACCTGATCACCGGGGCGAGCCGCATCACTGCGCTCACCGGCGCCGGGATCTCCACCGATTCCGGCATCCCCGACTTCCGCGGCCCGAACGGCCTGTGGACCCGGGATCCCGAGGCGGAGAAGCTGTCGAATCTGCAGGACTATCGCGACAGCGCCGACGTCCGTAGGCGTGCCTGGCAGGCCCGGCTGGAGCACCCGGCGTGGCAGGCGACGCCGAACCCGGCACACGACGCGTTCGTCGCGCTGCAGCACGGCGGCACACTCACCGCGATCATCACGCAGAACATCGACGAACTGCACCAGCGGGCAGGCTCGGCCCCGGAGACGGTCATCGAACTGCACGGCACGATGTTCCACACCGAATGCCTCGAGTGCGGCGACCGGCGGGACATGGCAGAGGCGCTCGACCGCGTGCGCGCAGGCGCCGACGATCCCCCGTGCACCGCATGCGGCGGGATCCTCAAATCCGCCACCATCTCGTTCGGTCAGGCGCTCGACGCCGACGTGCTCGACCGCGCCCGCGTCGCCGCGATCTCGTGCGACGTGCTGGTGACCGCCGGGACGTCACTGACCGTGCATCCGGCGGCCGGGCTGGTCGACGTCGCCGCGGGCACCGGCGCGTCGGTGATCGTCTGCAACGCCTCCCCCACGCCGTACGACGAGCGGGCCGACGTCGTGTTGCGCGAGCCACTGGCCGAGGTGCTGCCCCGGCTCACGTGAGCGGCCCCTCCCGCGTGGCCGGAGGCTGCTGTCCGGTGAGCCTGCGCCGCGGATGCCGCCGCGCGTCGAGCACCGCGAGGGTCATCGCCACGAGCGTGAACGCGACCGTGCACAGCATCGCCGCGACCAGACCGGTGCGGTATCCCTCCCCGTCGGTCACGCCGGCGTGGAACGCGGCGCCGAGCACGGCCACCCCGAGCGCCGCGCCCAGCCGCTGGCCGGTCTGCAACGCCGCCCCGGCCACGCCGGCCATGCTCGTCGGCACCCGGTCCAGCGTCAGTGTCGTATTCGGGGAGATCACCATGCCGCCGCCGATTCCGCCGAGCAGCAGCGGCAGAGCCATGGCGTAGCCGACCGCGGCGTCCGGTACGAGCGGCACCAGCACGGCGATCGACCCGATGCCCACCACCACGAGGGCGAGGCCCGCGAGCGTCACCGTCCGGCCCCATCGGGCGACCGCCCGTCCGGCGAGCGCCGAGGACACCGCCGAGCCGAGCGCGAACGGTGTCACCAGCAGGCCCGATTCCAGCGGCGAGTAACCGAGGCCCTGCTGGAAGAACAGCGCGAACACCAACCACATGCCGGCGAACCCGCAGAAGTACGTCGCACCGATCGCCGCGCCGAGGGCGTAGCCGGGCGTGCTCGTGTACAGCCGCGGGTGCAACAGCGGCATCCGGCCGCGCCGCACCACCGCGCGTTCCCACACGACGAACAGCCAGGCGAACCCGGCAGCCAGCGGGAACATCCACCACAGCGTGGTCAGCCCGCCGTGTTCGGACTGCACGAGTGGCAGCAGCACCCCGAGGACCGCCAGTCCGAGCAGCACCATGCCGGGAAGGTCCAGTTGCGACACCACGCCGCGCCGGGCGGGCGGGCGCGTCGGTACCCACCGCGCCGCCAGCACCAGTGCCGCCAGCCCGATCGGCAGGTTGACGTAGAACACCCAGCGCCAGCCCTCGTCGCCGAAGCCCGCGATGATCAGCCCACCCAGCACCGGTCCGACGGCGGTGGACAGGCCGACGGTCGCGCCGAACATGCCGAATGCCCGGCCCCGCTCCGCGCCGTGGAACAGCTCCTGGATCAACCCCGTGTTCTGCGGGGTGAGCATGCCCGCGGCGATGCCCTGCGCGAGGCGGGCCGCGATGAGCATGCCCTCGCTCGAGCTGGCGCCCGCGATGCCGCTGGTGACGACGAACGCCGACAGTGCGACGAGGAACATGCGCCGCCTGCCGAAAGCGTCACCCAGGCGCCCACCCGTGACGAGCACCAGGCCGAACGTCAGGGCGTAGCCGGATACGACCCACTGGGTGCCGGCGACGCTCGCGTTCAGACCATCCTGGATGGACGGCAGCGCGACGTTGACGATGCTGACGTCGAGCAGCGACATGAACCCGGCGGTCAGCGTGACGGCAAGGGCCCGCCAGCGACGCGGATCCGGGGTGGAGACGGCGGTTTCACTCACGAGGTCACCGTAGGACTCCCGGCGAGCGAGGCCGAACACGCCTGCCCGCCGGGGAGGCGCCGCGCGTGATCAAGGGAACGTCCGGGGCGTTGGGAGCCCCGAAGGTGCCCTTCGGGGCAGCAAACGCACCCGCGAGGGCGCCTCAGCCGGCCATGATGCCCGGGATTCCCTTGAGCTCGCCCATCAGCATCGAACTGACCTTCACCGGATAGTCGTACAGCGCGAACAGCGTCTCGCTCCTGCCGACCAGCTTCAGCCGCACCGGCGTCTCCCCGGGATGCGCCTTGAGCGTCTGCTTGAGCTCGACGACCACACTCTGGTCCAGCTTCTCGGCCGATGCGACGAGCGTCAGCGGCGGTTCCTCGTCACCCGCGGCGATGTCGGACAGGTCCAGCGGCACGAGCCCGCCGCCGAACACCGCCATCTTGTCCTCGCGCCAGTTGACCCGGCCCTTGACCACGACCGCGTTGTCCTCCACCAGGTCGGCCGCGAAGATCGCGTACGACTTCGGGAAGAACAGCACCTCGAGCGAGGCGTCCATGTCCTCGACGACGCAGATCGCCCACGGCTCGCCCTTCTTGTTCACTCGCCGCTCGACCGAGGTCAGCAGCCCGGAGACCTCGATCTCGCCCTCCTTCGGCGGGTCGGCGAGGATCGCGGCGATGGGCTTCTTCGCGTGCTTGCGCAGAATCCGCTCGGCACCGTCCAGCGGGTGACCGGACACGTACAGGCCGAGCATCTCCCGCTCGTAGGCGAGCTTCTGCTTCTTCGGGTATTCCTCCTCGTCGAATTTCAGGTGCGCCAGCGGCGACGCCGAGGCGGCGTCGGCGTCGTCTTCCGACGCTCCCGCACCGAACAGGTCGAACTGTCCCATCGCCTCCTGGCGCTTGAGCGGCACGACCGCTTCCACGGCGTCCTCGTGCACCTGCACCATCGACAGCCGCGTGTTGCCGAGCGAGTCGAATCCGCCCGCCTTGACCAGCGACTCGATCACGCGCTTGTTGCACGCCACCAGTTCCGACTTGTCGAGGAAATCGGTGAACGAGGAGTATTTGCCCTTCTCCTCGCGCGTGGAGATGATCGACTCGACGACGTTGCCGCCGACGTTGCGCACCGCGCCCATGCCGAATCGGATGTCGTCGCCGACGGCCGAGAAGCGCGGCCCCGACTCGTTGACGTCCGGCGGCAGCACGTTGATGCCGAGCCTGCGGCATTCGGACAGGTACACCGCGGACTTGTCCTTGTTGTCCCCGACCGAGGTCAACAGTGCCGCCATGTACTCGGCCGGATAGTTCGACTTGAGGTAGGCCGTCCAGTACGAGACGAGCCCGTACCCGGCCGCATGCGACTTGTTGAACGCGTACCCGGCGAACGGGAGGATCGTGTCCCACAGGGCCTGGATCGCCGCATCGGAGAATCCGTTCTCCTGCATGCCGGCGTGGAAGCCCTCGAACTCCTTCTCGAGGACCTCCTTCTTCTTCTTACCCATCGCCCGGCGCAGCACATCCGCTCGACCCATGGAGTAACCGGCGACCTGCCGCGCGATCTGCATGATCTGCTCCTGATAGACGATCAGGCCGTACGTCGGGGCCAGGATCTCCTGCAGGGGCTCTTCGAGCTCGGGATGGATCGGGGTGATGTCCTGCCGCGCGTTCTTGCGGTCGGCGTAGTCGTTGTGGGCGTTCACACCCATCGGACCCGGCCGGTACAGCGCGAGCACGGCGACGATGTCGTCGAAGCCGGTGGGCTGCATCCGGCGCAGCAGGTCACGCATGGCGCCGCCGTCGAGCTGGAACACGCCCAGCGTGTCGCCGCGGCCCAGCAGCTGGTACGACTCGGGGTCGTCCATGCCCAGCCGGTCGAGGTCGATCTCCTCGCCGCGGTTGACCTTGATGTTGTCGATGGCGTCGCCGATGACCGTGAGGTTGCGCAACCCCAGGAAGTCCATCTTCAACAGGCCGATGGCCTCACAGGACGGGTAGTCCCAGCCCGTGATGACCGCGCCGTCGTCGCGCTGCCACAGCGGGATCGTTTCCATGAGCGGCTCGCTGGACATGATGACCGCGCACGCATGGACACCCGCGTTGCGGATCAGACCTTCGAGACCCCGGGCGGTCTCGAAGATCGTCGAGACCTCCTGGTCGCTCTCGATCAGCGAGCGCACCTCGGTGGCCTCGTCGTAGCGCTCGTGCTCCGGGTCGACGATGCCGGCCAGCGGGATGTCCTTGGCCGCGACCGGCGGCGGCAGCGCCTTCGAGATCCGGTCGGCGATCGAGAACCCCGGCTGTCCGTAATGGACGCGCGCGGCGTCCTTGATAGCGGCCTTGGTCTTGATCGTGCCGAACGTGATGACCTGGGCGACCTTGTCCGCGCCGTACTTCTCGGTCGCGTAGCGCACCATCTCGCCGCGCCTGCGGTCGTCGAAGTCGATGTCGATGTCGGGCATCGACTCGCGCTCGGGGTTGAGGAATCGCTCGAACAGCAGATCCTGCGGCAGCGGATCCAGGTTGGTGATGCCCAGTGCGTAGGCGACCAGGGCGCCCGCCGCGCTGCCACGGCCGGGGCCGACCCGGATGCCGACGCTGCGCGCGTAGTTGCAGAGGTCGGCGACGACGAGGAAGTAGGCGGGAAAGCCCTTCTGCGCGATGACGCCGAGTTCCATCTCCGCGCGGTCGACGTAGCCGTCCGGGATTCCCTCGGGGAAGCGCCACTCCAGACCGCGCATCACCTCGTGGTGCAGCCAGCTGGACTCGTCGTGGCGTTCCGGCACCTGGAACCGCGGCATCCGGTCCTTGTGCGCGTAGACGTCCTCGTAGGACTCCACGCACTCGGCGATCAGCAGCGTCGAGTCGGCGGCACCCGGCACCTCGGAGTCCCAGTACTCACGCATCTCCTCGGCCGACTTGAGGAAGTAGCCGTCACCGTTGAACTGGAACCGGTTGGGGTCGGACAGCGTCTTGCCGGACTGGACGCACAGCAGCGCCGAATGGGCGTCGGCCTGGTCCTTGGTGACGTAGTGCGAGTCGTTGGTGGCAAGAGGCCGCAGGCCCAGTTCCTTGCCGATCTTCAGCAGGCCCTCGCGCACCGAGCGTTCGATCGCCAGGCCGTGGTCCATCAGCTCGAGGAAGAAGTTCTCCTGGCCGAAGATGTCGCGGTAGTCGGCCGCTGCCTGGAGCGCCTTCTCGGGCTGGCCGAGCCGCAACCGCGTCTGCACCTCGCCGGACGGGCAGCCGGTGGTGGCGATGATGCCCTCGGCGTTCTCGGCGATCAGCTCGCGGTCCATCCGGGGCTTGCGGTAGTAGCCCTGCATGCTCGCCAGCGACGACAGCTTGAACAGGTTCCGCAGCCCGGTCGCGTTCCGGGCGAGCATCGTCATGTGGGTGTAGGAACCGCCGCCCGAGACGTCGCCGCCCTCACCCGATTCGTCGGCGCCGCGCTGGTTGCTCTGGCCCCAGAAGACAGGCTTCTTGTGGAAGCGGCTCTCCGGCGCGACGTAGGCCTCGATGCCGATGATCGGCTTGATGCCCGCCTGCTGTGCCTGTTGGTAGAACTCGTCGGCGCCGTACATGTTGCCGTGGTCGGTCATCCCCACGGCAGGCATGTCCAGACGAGATGCCTCCTGGAACAGCGGAGCCATCTTCGCCGCGCCATCGAGCATGGAGTACTCGGTGTGCACGTGCAGGTGGACGAAGGAATCCGTGGACACCGGCGAAACCTCCCCATTCGACCGCGCACGTGCGCGGTCGGCGCGAACTCGGTGAAGTGCCCACCCTAATGGGCCGCCCCGACGCTCCTGCGTCCGACATCCCGGATGCGCCCGCTGCGATCCACGCCACCGAGTCGATACCGAGTCGATCACCGTATGCACCGGACCGGCAGCCGAACGCGGTCACTCACCCGGCGAGGTCAGGGGGATGTGCGCGAAATGCCCTGTTCTTCCCGTGCCACCGTCACACGCGCGCGGCGGTGATGGTTCACTGCAGACATGACACGTGACGAGGCGCTCGAGCTGAGGTGCGCAACAGGTTCCGACGTCGGCCAGCGGCGGAGCGGGAACGAGGACTCGGCCACGGCGACCACGCACCTGGTCGCCGTGGCCGACGGCATGGGGGGACATGCCGCGGGCGAGGTCGCCAGCGCGATCGCGGTCGACGCCGTCGGCGAGCTCGACACCCGGATCGCCGACAGCGACGGAGACCTCGCTCCGCTCGAGGAACTGGCCACCGTGTTCACCCAGGCATCGACCGTCCTCGACGAGCGCGTCGGCGCCAACCCCGAGCTCTCGGGCATGGGCACCACCCTCACCGTCATGTTGTGGCTCGGCCGCGAGTTCGCGCTCGGGCACATCGGCGACTCGCGTGCCTACCGACTGCGCGGCGCCGAGCTGACGCAGCTGAGCCGCGACCACACACTCGTCCAGTCGCTCGTCGACGAAGGCAAGCTCGACGAGGAGACCGCGGCCGTCCATCCCGGCCGGTCGGTGCTGGTCAAGGCCCTGCTCGCCGGCCAGGTCGCCGAACCCGATCTCGAGCTGCACGAGGCCCAGCCCGCCGACCGGTACCTGCTGTGCTCCGACGGGCTCACCGACGTCGTCTCGCTCCAGGAGATCGGTGCGGTCCTCGGCTCGACCGACGAACCGTCCGACGCCGTCGCGACGCTCATCGAGCGCGCCAACGAGGGCGGCGGCCCGGACAACATCACGTGCGTCGTGGTTCACGTGCTCGACCCCGCCGCCATCGGCGGCGACGGCTCCGTGGATGACAGTGCTGCGGACGACAGTGCTGCGGATGACGGTGCCGCGGACGAGGCCGGCGACCCCACCGGTGCCGGAGATCGCTCGGCCTGACCACCCGGCAGGCGCGCTCACGGTGACGCGGACGCGTCACTCCCCCGGCTCCGGGCACGCGCGCCACCGATCTCGGCTGCGGGTGCGCTCCAGGTGTCGCACGCGGCCACGGACCCTCCGGTGAATCCGGTGGATGCCCACTGCTGCTGGAGGCGGGCACCGCCGTGGCTCTCGACGCCGCTCCAGTTGGCGAAGTCCTCCACGGCCACCTCGGGTCCCCGGCTCGGATTCCCCAGGTCGGTGTCCCGCGCCGCGTCGAGGAACAGTCCGGCGAAACAGGTCGCCTGCAGCTCGAACCGCCGGCCCACATCGCTCTCCGCCGCGGCGTCCGCGCCGGACATCGCGTTGTCGACCTCGGTGAACACGCCGGTGAGTGCCTGGATGTGGTGGCCGTACTCGTGCGCGAGCGTGGCCAGGAACGCGGGCTCGTGCGCGTCGCCGACCGCGGTGACCAGCCGCGAGTACGGCAGGTGGATCGTGTGGTCGGCATCGCAGTACAGGCCCAGCGCACGGTCGGCGGGCGGCAGCTCGCCGCATTCGGTCGTCCGAGTGTCGGTGACGTCAACGGAGACCGGCTGCAACGCGACACCGACCCGGTCGAGCACCGGCTGCCAGGCACGGTCGAGACAGTCGAGCACATCCCGGTAGTAGTCGCGGGCGCCCTCAGGACCGGGGCGCAGTTCGGCAGGCTCGCAGTCGACAGCGGCCAGGCTCGCACCGCTGTCGCGCAGGGCGGTCGCGGCCGAATCCGGCGAGCTCGGATCGGCCGCAGGCGCGATACCCGACGCCGAATCCCCGTCCCCCACGGCGAGGTCGCTGACGACCACCACGGCGGCGACCATCAGCAAGGCCGCGACCATGGCGATCGCCACGGGTAGCCAGCGCGGCCGCCGACCGCCTGCGCGTGCGGAGGCGGAGTGGTCCGCACCGGCGGGTGTGGTGCGGTCGTCGTCGGGGTCCACGGACAACCTCGAGTCGGGGTGAGGCCGTCGGGGAACGGCCGGGGCGCCCTCGAGCGTAACCCGTACCCGTGGTTGTCCGGTCCACACGCAGCGGCCACGTCCGATCCGGCGGCCACATCCGATGCGGCGGCTGCGTCCGATGCGGCGGCTGCGTCCGATGCGGCGGCTGCGTCCGATGCGGCGACCTCAACCCCGCGCTCGTCGCCGCGCAGCGGGTGCGGGTGCGGGTTCAGGCGTCGTCGTCGGCCACGCGGGCCGACACGTCCCGCACCCGCTGTTCGAGGCCCGCGATGATCAGGTCCAGGCCGTAGTCGTACTCGGCGTCGAGCCCGTGCTCGGTCTCGACGCCGTCACCCGCGGGCCGGGTGTCCAGGAAGTGGCCCGCCTGCAGCACGGGCGCCAGGTGCGGGAACCGCTCCGGCGTGATCACCTCGCCGAGCAGGTCCAGCCCCTCCCGCGACACCGCAACAGTGCCCTCGTCGGCGAGGTTCAGTTCCAGCTCCACAGTGGACGTCACGTGCTGGGACACCACCAGGATGACGCCCACCTTCTCCTCGTCGTCGAGCGGCAGCTCCCGCAGTGCGGCCAGGCCCAGGTCGGCCGCGCGCACACTGCTCGGCATCAGCACCGAGACCTGACCGCGGGGAATCTCCAGCGCCCACGGGTGGCCGCGGAAGGCCGCGCGCACGAGACCGGCCCACGACCGGAGTGCGTCGCGCCAGTCGCCGGGCAGCGTCACCTGCTCCGGCACGGCGATTGCGGCGTCCTGCATCAGGCGCAGCAGTTCGTCCTTGCCGGAGACGTACCGGTAGAGCGACATCGTCGTGAACCCGAGCGACGTCGCCACCGCCTGCATGGTGACCGCGGCGAGCCCTTCGGCGTCGGCGATCTCGATGGCGGCGGCCACGATCCGTTCGTGACTCAGTCCGCGGTTCGGCCCGCGCTGGGACACCTCCTGCATTCCCCAGGCGACAGTGACGGCGCGCGGAAGTCCGGTCTCGGTGGGTTCGACCATGCCGCACATCGTCTCATCACCGATGCCATCCACCGCACGAGTGTACGTCATAAACAGTGTATGTAATACTCGGTTTATGACGTACACAGATCCGGCGCACTCCGATGCGCCACTTCTCGACATCACGGGACTGTCGAAGAGCTACGGCAGGCACCGCGTGCTGACCGACCTGGACCTGACGCTGCCGCCCGGCATCCACGCTCTGCTCGGCCCCAACGGCTCGGGCAAGACGACGCTGGTCAACGTCCTGTCGACCCTCGTCCCGTACGACTCGGGCGAGGTGCGGGTGCTCGGGCTGGACCCGCGGCGGGACCGGAAGGCACTGCAGAGCCTCGTCTCGCTGACCGGGCAGTACGCCGCGGTCGACGAGAAGCTCAGCGGCACGGAGAACATGCTCATGATGGGGCGGCTCTTCGGACTCTCACGCCGCGACGCCGAGCGGCGCGCCGACGGGCTGCTGGAACGCTTCGGGCTCACCGAGGCGGCCCACAAGCGGGTCGCGACCTACTCCGGCGGCATGCGCCGCAAACTGGACATCGCCGCCGGTCTGATCGGCCGCCCGCAGCTGATCTTCCTGGACGAACCCACGACCGGCCTCGACACCCGGAGCAGGCAGGCACTCTGGGACGAGATCACGGCGCTGGCCCGGTCCGGGGCGTCGATCTTCCTCACCACGCAATATCTCGAGGAGGCGGACGCGCTCGCCGAGCGCATCGTGGTGCTTCACGACGGCCGCATCGTCGCCGACGGCACCGCGGCACAGTTGAAGGGCCGGATCGGCGGGTCGACCATTCAGCTCCACGACGACGCCGGTCACATCCTCGAGGAGATCCCGACGCGCGGGTCGGCGCTCGACGTCGCCCGTCATCTGGACGCCGTCGCGGCGGCCCGTCCCGACGTCGACGTGACCGTCCGCCGTCCCACGCTCGACGAGGTCTTTCTCGAACTCACCGGCGAACCGGCAGACACCTCTGACCGGACGGAGCTGGACCGGGACGAGGTGGCGGCGTGACCACGACGACACCACCGCAAGAGGCCGAGGCACCCGCGTCCCGCGGCAACGGCGCCGGAGCGCTGACCGGGCTGCGCGTGTTCACCGGCCGCAGCCTGAAGCACTCGTTCCGGGACGCCGAGTCGCTGTTGATGGCGATCCTGCTGCCCGTGATGCTCATGCTGATATTCGTGTTCATCTTCGGCGAGTCCATCGCCGCGGGACAGGGCGGCGACCGCGGCGATTACCTGGCGTACGTACTGCCGGCCGTGGCGCTCACGGCGGCCGGCTTCGGGGCCTCGTACACCGCCGTCGTCGTCTCCGACGACATGACGACCGGGTTCATGAACCGGCTGCGCACGATGCCGTTCCCCGCGGTGACCGTGCTGCTGGGGCACACCGCGTCCTCGATGGTGCGCAACCTGCTGGCCACGGGCGTGGTGCTGGCCATCGCCTTCGGGCTGGGATTCCGCACCGAGGCGAGTGCCGTCGAACTGGCCGGTGCGGTCGGGCTCATCGCGCTGTGGATCCTGGTGATCACGGTCGTGTTCGCCGTGCTGGGCATGGTCGCGGGGTCGGCGGAGGCCGCCAGTGGCTACGGCTTCGTACTGCTGTTCCTGCCGTACGTCTCGTCGGGTTTCGCACCGGTGGAGACGATGCCCGGGTGGTTGCAGGGCTTCGCGGGCCATCAGCCGATGACGCCGATCATCGACGCCTCCCGTGCTCTGCTCGACGGCGCAAGCCCGGGCGACACGTGGTGGATCGGCCTCCTGTGGTGCGGCGGGTTCATCGCCGTGGCCGTGTGGCTGGCCGCCGTGATCTTCCCCCGCAAGGTCGCCCGCTGAGGTGGCGTGCGACCAACGCACGGCCAGATGTCAGTCTTTTCGCCGCGATCTTATACCTCGCCATGCGACCCCCAGGGGTCACGCTGCTATTAGTCGCCTTGCTATGACATCGATTCCTCAGCCCCTGCCGCTTGCGGGAAAACCTCGATGCTGGCGTCATTGATCCTCAGCACCGGCGAGTATCCAGGGTCGACCACTGCCTCGATCTCGTCCAGTAAAGGATTTGGGCACCTGTGACGAACATCCCAGCTGCCCAGCTGGTCAAAGACTATAATTTCCTTTCCGGATTCAGCTTTACCTGGAACCCGAAAGAAGCATCGAGTCTGACCGAGTGACAGTGTTAACGGAGTGTGCTCAATCGGAGTCGGCCCACGCCATCCTGTTGATTCATCCTGTACGAAGCTCCAACTGCGCTCTTGGTGCCGAATTTTCAGATCTGCAGAACTCCCGAAGAACATGAATACGACATCTTCCGTGAAATCGAACTCGAAAGGTTCAGTTGCAAACGCAAGTTGCGAAACAAGCATCGTGTCACGCCACGGTAACACGATATCCGACACCCATGGATTCAACACGACACGAAAATCCCGAGCCGTCGAGTTGGTCAGCAGTAACGAATTTTCTTCCCGCAGAGGGTGCATACTCGATGCTAACACGTCCTCCACGAGAAGAAAGGGACGCAGACCCAAATTGGCAATGTCGCGACGCTCGACGTCGCCGCCGATGCTGACGTCGGGTCGCATGAAGAATGGAAAGGGTTCAATGCTTCAGGTGACCCGTAATGCGACAATGTCCTGTGTTCACATACGACCCGTATGTAATTGATGACGATGTCAAGTTGACATGGCTACCACACCACGGAGCACGAGGCTCAACTTGAGCAACGGCCGGAAATACGGAAACAAGAAGTGTAACAATCGAAGCAAACGCGGAAACAACGACGGTTTCGTTGGAGCAAGCTCCACGAGCACTCTGCTCCCCTCCACGCCGCGTCCGCAAACTGCCGCGCTGACCGGATCGTGTACTCGCCCGGCCCGATCGTGCCTTCCGGTGGGGCGGGAGCAGCACCAGACTCGGACGGCATGAACAGGGACAGGAACCGCGCGCTGGTGGTCGTCGATGTGCAGGAGTCGTTCCGGCGCCACGAGTTGTGGCCCACGATCTCGAATCCCGGCATCGTCACGCCCGTGTCCGCGCTGGTCGACCACGCCAGAGCCGAGGGGGATCTCCTCGTGTGGGTGCTGCACACCGAACCGGGCACCGGCAACGTCTTCGACCCTGCGAGCGGGCACGTCCGCCCGCTCGCAGGACTGACACCGGGCGAGGGCGAACCGGTGCTGACCAAAACCGCGCACAACGCCTTCACCACGACCGGTCTCGACCGGATGCTGACCCGCCGGGGGATCCGCGAGCTGGCGGTGTGCGGCATCCGGACCGAGCAGTGCTGCGAGACGACCGCGCGGGTCGCCGCCGACCTGGGCTACGACGTCGACTTCGTCACCGACGCCACGGCGACGAATCCGGTCGCACACCGGGACGCCCCGGCGGGACGGTCGGTCGGCGAACTCCTCGCGGATCCGCGCACCCTGCAGACCGGCGAGATCATCGCGCGCACCGAGTACGCGCTGTCCGGCCGGTTCGCCACGATCCGCAGCGTCGCCGAGGTGACCGGCGCGGGCTGACCGGTTCCGACTGAGGAGCGTAGGCTGACCGGATCGTGCGTGTCGTGTTCGTGCTCCTGCCGCAGCTGCACCTGTTGGACCTCGCGGGTCCGGCGCAGGTGTTCGCCACCGCCGCCGAACTCGGCTGCGACTACGCACTGCACTACGTGTCCCAGCCCGATCCCACAGCCCAACCCGATCTCGCCGCTCAGTCCGATCTCACAGCCCAACCCGATCCCACTGCCCGGCCCGCGCGGTCCCACGACGACGGGCATGTCCACAGTGCGCAGGGCCTGCCGTTGCGGGCCGAACCGGAGTGGCCCGAGCTCGACCCGGCGGACCTCGTCGTGGTGCCGGGGTCGCGGATCGGCAGGCCACCCGCCTGGCCGCCGGTGCATCCGGAGACGGCCGAACGGTTGCGGCGGCATCATCGCAACGGCGGCACGGTGGCGAGCGTGTGTTCCGGGGCCGACGCGCTCGGGCGGGCGGGGCTGCTCGACGGCCGCCGCTGCACGACGCACCACGAGTTGCAGGACGCGCTCGCGCGGCGCCACCCGGCGGCCCGCGTGGTGCGGGACGTGCTGTTCGTGACCGACGGGCGGATCGTGACGTCGGCGGGCGTCGCGAGTGGCATCGACCTGGCGCTGCACCTGCTCGCGACCCGGCACGGGCCCGGCGTCGCGGCGCGGGTGGCGCGCGAAATGGTCGTCTACGCCCGCAGGAACGGCGAGCAGCACCAGGAGAGCGTGATGCTGCGGCACCGCGGGCATCTCGACGACGCGGTGCACCGGGTGCAGGATCTGATCGACGCGCGGTTCACCGAGTCGCTCCCGCTGGCCACCCTCGCCGAGGCGGCGCGCTGCAGCGAGCGCACGGTGACCAGGCTGTTCGCGCGTGCCACCGGGTTGACGCCGCTGCGATACCAGCACGCGCTCCGGCTGGAACACGCCGACCAGCTGCTCGCCCAGGGCGCTACCGCGGAGGCTGCCGCCCACGCGGTCGGATTCGCCGACGCCCGCATGCTGCGCCGCATCCGCACGCAGATCGAGCGCGGCAACGACACGGCGCCGATCGCGGGCGCAGGCACACCTCCACAGACGTGAGCATCGATCCCGGACAACCGAGGACGGCGTCGCCGATTCCCGGAGCGCCGGCTCACCGAGCCACCTTCTCGAGAGCATTCCTACGCCGGCCGGTCACCCGCCACCCCAGGACCCCGCATGCCAGAGCCAGAATCGTCACGGCGATCAACACGTCGGCTGTGGAGGCGACCAGCCCCGAAATCAGCACGGGCCCGGTCAAACCACCGAGCCGGTTGCAGAACGACACATTGCCGGTGGTCCGTGTCCGGGTGCGGTCCTCCGTGAGATCGGCCGTCATCGGCAGGAAGATGGCGGCCATGGTATTGACCGCGAACAACGACATCGCCAGCGCGACGGTCAGGAGCACTCCGTTACCCGTAGTGCCCGTCACGGTCAGCCCCGCCAACATCACGGCCGTGGACGTCGCCAGCCCACCCGAGAGGCCCGCCGGGCCGAACCGGTGATAGGCCCACGCGGTGGCCGCGGCGCAGGGCACCATCGCCAACGCGACACCGGCCAGGACCGCATTGGCCGTGTCGAGGTCGATATCGGTACCACGCGACAACGTCGGCACCCAGGTCGTCAGGCCGAAGGTGAGCACGCCGCACAGCGCGGCGTAGCTCTGCTGCAGCCGGATTCCCACCACCGGCCGTTCACTCCGCACCGGATCCGGTGCGGACGGCGCGTGCCACTGCGGGGCCCGGTTCGGGACGAGGAACGTGACGATTGTGAGGAACACTCCGGTCGGGGCTCCGATCAACCAGAGGATGCGCCAGCCGTACGTGGGCTCGAGCCACAGGGCGGTGCCGGACGCGACCAGGTATCCGACCGCACTCGCCAGAATCGACAGTCCGACCACGACCGGGCCACGATGCCGTGGAGGGCAGACGTCGGCCAGCAACGTCACCAGCACCGGCGCCAACCCACCCACGGACACGCCCATCAGCAGGCACATGACCACGTTCCCGGTGAACGTCGGCATCCCGCCGCACATACTGGTCACGGTGAATCCCAGGGTGGCGACCAGGTAGACGTTCCGGCGGCCGATGCGGTCTGTCAATTTCCCCGCCAGCAACGCCCCCATCGCCGTTCCCGTCAGCCCCGCGACGGCGAGCAGGGACGCCGTACCCGCCGTCACCCCGTACTCGGCACGCATTCCGGGAATCACGAACCCGAGCGTCGATGTCTTGCTGATGTCGATCGTCAGCGCGGTCGTGGCGACGAACGCCACCACCACACGGCGCCGACGCGACATCGGTTCACCGGCATCGGCAGCGGCCCGCCCGCCCCTCGAGGAGAGGATCAACGCGAGGACGACGATGCCCAGGCCGCCGACGAACATCTCCGGCATGTCCGCCATCGGCATACCGCGCAGCTGTTCCGGCGCCGTTCCCGGCACATCCGGCACGCCGGACGTCCTCAGAGCCCGCACGAAACCGACGACACACGCGCCCAGGACAACGACGCTGATCAAGAAGACGGTCATATCAAACCCTTCCAGCGAGCGGTTATCGGTATCGGCACGAATTCCGTCCTATCGGTATGACTCGAGAACCCGCGCAAGTTCGTCCGGAATCGGTGTCGCCTCGATCCGCCCACCCGATCGGCGCATGCATCCGACCTCCTGCGTCCCTTCCGCAACCACTTGGCCGTCTCGGTGGAACTCGAAGTTCATCGCCAGCTTGTTCCCGCTCGCCGCCCGCAACCTCATGACGACCGCGATCTCCTCCAGCGCGTAACACTCCGCGTAATACCGCATGGAGCACGAAATCGTGACCAGTACCAGATCGCCCGATGTGAGTTGGCGCAGCACCGACGGTGCATGGTCCGCCAGGAATCGTTCCCGGCAATGCCCCTGCCAATGGAGATGGCGAGCGAAGTACACGTTTCCGACCAGATTGGTTTCGTCCAGGGTCACGACGTGCCGGTAGGTGTAGGTGCGCATGTCAACCCTTCGCCGTCACGGCCAGCGCAATCGTGGTGTCGCCGAGTTCACCGACGGCAAGCCGGACGCTGACGATCTCCACCGGGCCGACGTCCGCCACGACGATGCCGTCGTCGGTCACGGTGCGGACGTCGAGTGCGAGGTCCTGGCTGTGACCGAGTTTCACCAACGCCTCTCGCACGGACCACATCCTCAGCACGGATTCCGCCTCGGTCTCCCCCGCCGCGGCCCGAAGGGCCGCGGCGGATGCGCGGTCCCCGGGTTCCAACTCGGTCCCCTGCATCGGCACTGCCGGGTCGCTCCGCTGCCAGTCGACTCCGACGGCATGGCTGCACCGTCCGACGAGGACGAAATCGCCCGTGTAGGAACCACACACATGGGCCTCGTCACCGTTACGGTCGGTCGTGGTCATCAGCGCTCCCCGGAGGTCGTGACCCACCGGTACCCCGCACAGCAGGGACGCCACCTCGGCTGCGCTGCCGGCGGCGCGGTCGCCGGAGCATGCCGTCACCTCGACGTCGGCGGCGATCCCGATCTCGGTCAGCCGACGCGACAACCACGGTCCGACGAGCGGGACCGGCAGTCGCGACGGAAGCCGGCGTGGTTCGACCGCGCGCAGCTGCAGCCCGTCCCAGCGGGCCACCGCGGATCCATCCGGCTCACGCACGTCGACGGTGAAGTCGTAGGTGTCGCCCGTGTGCGCGATCTCCGTCGCGACCACCTGCAACGGACCGTCAGGGCGACGCCACACGGTGAACCGCCCGGCGCCCACCGGAAGAGCCAGCCGGTGGGGCACACACGCCAGCAACACGTGCAACGACGCGTCATGAGCGCCCGGATCCCCGAAGAGCAGGTCGGAGCTGTGGAGCGGCGAGAACCACTCCTGCCCGTCCTCCGCGGTGATCCACGCCTCGACTCGGAAGGCCGTGAGCAGGTCGTAATGCTGAACTCGCCGGAACCTGCCCTCGTGGAACAGAACCGACCCGTAGAACGGATGCTCACCGCTCATCGGCGGAACGGCCCGCGCCGCGGCGCGGGCGGGCCGGGGTGGAGCCGGGACGACGCGAGCGGTGACGGCATCAGACGAGAAATCGTCGTGCTCGGTCCTGATCACCGCGTCCACCGCGTCGCCGGTGGACAACACCGCCGTTCTGATCGTCGTCGGCCCGTCCACAGTGATGGGCTGCCGCAGGTCCACGTCTGCCAGCGACCAGGACTCGGCCGTCCCGAGTTCGGCGACGGCGCTCGTGGCGAGCTGCGACAGTGCTTCGAGGCTCAGCACCGCAGGCAGGACGACGACTCCACCGATGCGGTGGTCCTCGAGGTAAGGATCCGATGCCGCGGTCAGCGTGGCCTCGCTGACCGCCTCGACCCCGGGGACACGGCCACGGCGGTCCTCGTCGAACCGGAGCAGTCGCGTCGCGGAACGGTCGAACGCCAACGTCGGCAGATTCGGGAACCGCCCGGTGACGAGCAGGGTGACCGGCGCGTCATCGGTGGCCAGCACGTCCAGCAGCGCGTCCCTCGCCTCTTCCGGGCCCATGGGAGCGACCCCCATGTCCCGGAGCGTGTCGACGACGCCGAGCTCGACACCCATGCCGATGCCCGACCACACCGACCACTCCAGGACGTGGCTGCGGCACTCCGGGTGTTCGGCGGCCCACGACTCGACCCGACGGCGCATGCTGTCGTTCGCGACGCAGTACTCGGCCTGGCCGGGCAGCCCGGCGCAGCCGATGATCGAGCCGAACGCGAGCACGAGCCGCAGCTCGTCCCCGGCGGCCCCGAGTACCGCGGCCAGCCCGTCGGTCTTCGGCGCCATCGTGCGCCACAGCGTTCCGGGCCCGATATCGCTCAATCGCCGCGGCTCGTTCACCCCGGCTCCGTGGAGCAGACCGCGGACGGGGCCGAGCCGGCGTGCCTCGGCGAGCGCCACCCCGACCGATGCCGGGACGGTCACATCGCACGACACGTAGTGGACATCGATCTCGTAGCGCAGTTCCTCCAGTGCCGCCGAGATCGACGGATCACCGGCATCAGTACGCCCGAGGATCACGAGGGTGCATCCAGTACGCCGCGCCAGGGCGGTGGCCGTGTAGGCCGTGATTCCCCGGATACCTCCGGTCACCAGGCACACGTCGCCGGGTTCCAGCGCCGGCTCGCGGTTCCCGCCGAGCGGTTCGTGCCGAAGGACCGTCCGTTCGACGGTGCCGTCACCGTCGAGGTGCAGCTCGGCGTACGGCTCGGCAGTGGCCTCGGCGATGTAGCCCGGATCGAACGTCAGATCCGGGGAATCGAGCCGCACGACGCGCACCCACTCGGGTTCGCGCTCGACGGCGACGCTCCGTCCCACTGCGGCCGCGGCCGCGCACCCGGCGTCGACGAGCAGCAACCGTCGCAACGGCTCACGTCCCAGGTCCGCGAGATGCGCCGCGATGTCCGCGTGATCCGTGGTCGCGTCGAGTACCAAGGCGACGTTCCCGGACCGATCACCCGCGGCGTGTGCGGGGGTCGCGTAAGCGTGCAGCCAATGCCCGGCAGGTGCCCGCACCGCCCAGTCGAGTCCGTTGTGTTCGTCCACCGTCCGCGCGGGCACGCGGTGGTGCCCGAAGGCGCGTACCCAGCCACGCACTCCGGGAGGAATCCCGGGCTCGTCACCTCGCTGGGGCTCTTCCGAAGTGAGCGTGTCGAGCAGCGCCGCTGCTTGTTCGACCGTGGCATCCGCCAACGAGTGCGGGGCCGCGGGCATTCGCGCACCGAGCGCCGCCGCGGCGCGACCGACGATCTGTGTGGCCTGCAGGGAGTTGAGGTGCAGGTCCGCCAACAGGGAACTGTCCGGGGTGATGGAAGTGGCCGGCAGCTCCAGTACGGCCACCAGCTCCGCCGTGAGCACGCCCAACGGATCCTGCGGCGCACCGGTGGCGGCCACGTCTCCCCCACCGGACGCGTCGGGCAGGGCGCCGGCCGACGGGTCGTCCGGCCGATCGTCCGGCCACGGCCCGGCCGGCGACGACGCGGCGGCCGGCGACGACGCAGTTGCAGCCGGGGGCCCGCCCGGGGACGGGACAGCCGGAGCCGCATCGGCCGGACGCGGGTCGCGTCCCGGGGCGATACCGGCATGCCCGGCGGAGGCGTCGCAGGGATTGGCCAACAGCTCCGGCCTGTAGCCGAGATCCACCCGGCGGTATGGCCTGCCCGCGTACCACGCCTCGAGGTCCGCTGCCCCCGCGACGGCCAGGGCCGCCGTCGCCAGTGCATGATGGCGGTCCGGACCGCCACAGTCCAGGCTCACCACAACGGCACCGGTCGCGGTGGCCAACGCCGACAACGTGGTGCCGGCTCCCACTTCGACGAGCAGGTCACAGCGTTCGTTCATCCGGTCGAGCACGTCCTCGAACAGCACCGGCCGGGTCAGTTGCCGCACCAGCAGCTCGACGAGATCGTCATCGGTGAGGTCGATTCCCGTGATCGTCGACAGCACCGGTGTGCGCGGCTCGTTCAACGGCACGGATCGAAGGTGGTCGCGAAACGGTTCGGCAGCGCCTTCCATCGCCGGACTGTGAAAGCCGTGGGAAACGGGAAGTTCCACGGCCGCGACACCCGCGTTCGCGGCATTCTGGACCACCGCCGCAACCTCGTCCGCCGGACCGGAGACGACCGTGTTGGCCGGACCGTTGCGGGCGGCGATGACGACTCGGCTCGACCGGATGAACCGCTCCGCTTCGCCGGAACCGGCGGACAGACTCGCCATGGTCGTTCCCGGCGTTCCGTGACACGTCATGATCCTGCCGCGTGCCGCGGCCAACCGGACCGCGTCGTCGGCTGTGAGCGCGCCCGACCATGCCAGCGCTGACAGTTCGCCGAGACTGTGACCGGCCGCCGCCACCACGTGACACCGGATCCGCTCGAGCCAGGACATGCCGACCAGCGATTGCCAGACGATCGCGGGCTGTGCGATCGACGTGTCGGTCACGTCCGCGCGCAGTCCCTCAGGGGATGCGGGCACGGCCAGATCGGTCGCCCAGTCCGGCAACACGTCCCGTACGGGTGCGGCCTGTCCGGGGAACAGCAGGCCCACACGCACCCGGCCGTGCCCGACCACGTAGCCCGCCGCCGTGTCGACCACGACGGGGTCTGCCTTCGACAGCGCCGCCCGCGCCTGGTGCGCCGCCGAGACGAGCGCATCGGCGTGCTCACCCACGAGCGCCGCACGGTATGCGGGGGATGTCCCCTCACGCTCGTACCACAGCGTGGCCGCCAGGTCATGCAGTTCGGCGTCGCTGTATGCGCCGGCACGCATCGCGAACTCCTCCAGTCGATCGCCCAGGGTCGCGGCGTCGTCGGCGGCGAGAACGACGATCACCTGCCGCGGGGTACGCCGTGTCCACACCGGATCGAGTGATGAACGAGGGGATGACGAACGTGACCTGACCGATTCGAGCACCACATGCGTGTTGATCCCGCCGAACCCCATCGACGAGACCGCCGCCCGCCGCATGTCCTCGTCCCAGGGCTCAGCCTCACCGAGAACCCGCAGTGCCGGCGTACGCCGGAGCAGATCGTGCGGCGACTCGCATCCCGTCGTGGGAGGCAGCACACCGTGATGCACGGCAAGCACCGCTTTGACCAGGCTCGCCGCTCCCGCAGCCGCCTTGGTGTGCCCGATGTTCGCCTTGATACTGCCCAGAGCCGCGGGCTGCGCCCGCTCGCCCCGTACGGTCGCCAGAGCCTCGAGTTCCACCTCGTCACCGACGGCCGTGCCGGTGCCGTGCCCCTCGACCAGCGCGACCGACTCGGGCGGCAGCTGTGCCATCCGGTAGGCCCGGGTCAACGCGAGCGCCTGTCCTGTCGGCTCCGGACGTGTCAGTCCACCTGAACCGTCGGACGAAGTCCCCCATCCGACGATGTGCCCGTACGTGTGAAGGCCCTGCGCTTCCGCGTCCTCGGCCCGCGCGAGCGCCACGATGCCGCAGCCCTCACCGGGAAGGAACCCCGTGGGCGAGCTGTCGTAGACTCGCATGCGGTCCGTCGCCAAAGCGCCGAGCCGCGCGAAGCCGACGAGTTCGAAGGGATCGAGACTCAAGTCGACACCGCCCGCGAGCGCGAAGTTCAGCTCACCGGCGGCCAGGGCACGGCACGCCGCCATGACGGCCAACAGGCTCGACGAGCACGCTCCGTCCACGGTGAATCCGGTTCCGTGGAAGTCGAACTGGTTGCAGATGCGCCCCGCGATCGTGTTCGACAGCCCTCCTGCGAGGCTCTCGTCCCCCGGGACCGGGAACGGGTCCTTGACCAGCTCTTCCATTCTCGACAGCACGTCGAGCACCATCGACTCGTCCGTACCGTTCTCCCGCAACGCCGTCTCGGCCGCGTCACGCACGTACGGCCAGCGGGTACGCAACTGGGCGGCGCGACCGAACTCGCCGGCGAGCGAGTTGCCGATGACCACTCCGGTCGCATCCCTGTCGAGCCCGTCACCGTCGACGTGCCCGGCGTCCGCGAGTGCGGCCGAAGCCGTCTCGAGCGCGAGCCAGTGCGTCAGGTCCGCCGCGCGATACAGCCCCGCGGGTATGCCGAATCTGGCGCGGTCGAACCGCCACCCGTTCAGCAACCCGGCACGGCGGACGTAGGTCCGGTCCGGATCGTCCGGATCGCCGCGGTAACCGGACGAGAGCCGCTCGGCCGGCAGTGCGCGGAACGCCCGGCGTTGCGCGAGGGTGTTCCGCCACAGTTCCGCTGGGCTTTTCGTATCCGGATACCGGCATGCCATCCCGACAACTGCGATTCGAATCTCGGCACCCATCCGATTCCTCACGTCGATGTCTCAGTGGGCCGGGCTGCGGAGCAGGGTCGTCCGCGACACCAGCGCCGCCAAGCGGTGGCGCGTCTCTCCGGACATTCGGGAACTCACCACGAGTACGGCCCCACGGAGCACACAGGTGATCACCAAAGCGAAGAACAACCCGAACACGACCCCGAATGACACGAGAACGCCGTACACAACGGCGGTCGTCACGCCGAAAACCACCTGATTCCACGGTTTCGACGGACTCGTGCCGGGGTCGGGAATCATGTAATTGGTGAACAGCACGAACGCAACCCCCGTCATCGGCAGCAATGCCGCGACGAGCGAATGGTCCACCAGAATCCACCGCAGCACCGCCTGCAGCACGAAACCACCAATCCACCCCAGAACCAACGGCCATTTCCCGGTGATCTTGGCGTTTATCATCGTTCCCAGCGTCAGCACGGCGAGCGGAACCAGCCAGTCCAACGTGCCGATCGTGACGTTGGTGAAGTGGTACGGAGGTGCGATCCCGACCCAGGGAAACAGCAGCAGCGTCATCACGATGCCGAAGTTCGACGGATTCAGGAAATGCCGGCCCTTTCCTCTCACGGTGACGCGGAACACGTACTTGCTCGCATGGGCGACGACCACGGCGAACAGGTAGGGCCACAACGACGTGTTCCCGTACAGCAGCATCGCGCACGCCAACGCCGTGATGTGCGCGGGGAGCAGGAACACGACGAGCGCTCCGAACCCTCCCGTGTACGCCGGCCGCGTGCCGCGCGACCAACTGTCGACGAACTCGAGCCCGATCGCCACGACGTAGCTGACCAATGCGGCGACGACCGGCGTGATCGGTGCTTGTTCGAAACCGAGCACGACATGCCCGAGGACCGTGAACACCGTGATCGACGCGCCGAACCGACGCAGGGCCTTCACCCGGTTGTCTGTCGCCTGCGCAGGGCGTTGCCCGTTCTCTGTACGGCCGTCCCTGCTCGCGGGACTCGGCGCTTCCGGATCGTCGATCTGGATTGTCTGCTGGTCACCGGCCTCCCCGGCCGGCGTCGGCACGATCTTGGTCATAACCGGTCCACGCTGCCCTTCTCGGTCAGTCGGAATGTCTGCTGTCCTGCGGTGAGCCGAACCAGGTCACTGTGCACACCCGATTCGTCGCGCCAGGTGACCTCCGCCGTAACACTCTCCTCCCCGGGAAGTCCGAAGTGGAGAATGGAGTCCGAGACCCCCGCGTGACCGTTCGCCGGATACAACTGGTCCCGCTCCGCGCCCGCGGGAAGGCGCACCGTCATCTCCGCACCGATCGCGGGCCGGTCCCCACCCGCCGCACCGGGGCGGACGAGCCTGACCACCGCAGCGGGCGGTGCGTTCCGCGCCGTGTTCACCAGCAGCCGCGAGTCCTCCCACTGGTTGGCGACCACGACATCCAACAGCTCGTCGCCGTTGACGTCACCCAGCGAGAAGCCCCTTGTCACCTCGGGCTGCGCGATGCCGAGTGTCCCGGCGAGATCGTGATACGTGCCGTCGGCCGAACGCACCCAGAACGGGTTGTGCTCATGTCCGGAGAGCTCGGTGCCCTTCGTGAATTCGGGCCAGACCTCCGGGTACCGCAGCAGTTCGTCGTTGGCCATCGCCAGCTCCTGGAGCTCGGCCCACCGTTTGTGCTCACCTTTGACGAAGCCCGTGGCCTGAATGATCTCGTCCCCGCCGGAATTGTCGAAATCCCCGGCCTTGATGTCCCACGCCCAACCGCTCCGGGAGATCCCGAGTTCCTCGCTCCGCTCGTCGAACGGAACCTCGCCCCGGCGCAGACGGTCCGCGTCACCGGTGGGAACGAACGCCAGGTTGCTCTCGTGTAGCGCATACGGCGACGTGATGTTGCTGACGAGGATGCGCGGCAACCGCCCGTCCGTCTCGTAGGAGAACGCGACACCCATGCCCTTGAACGAATCGTGCCCCAGCACCTCGGACCGGGGTGTCGTCAGGTCCCGGTCACCGCGAACCGATTCGAATCGCACGTTCCCCGGTGCCGACCGGTTGACGAGCAACTGGTCCGGTCCGAAGTCGTTCGCGACGTAGACATCCGGGATGCCGCTGCGGCCGAGGTTCTGCAGGCCGAACGACAACGTCCAGGCATCGGCCGATTCCGCTGGCAGGGAGTCACTGACGTCACGCAGTTCCGGCTTGGTGTCGGGCTCACCCGTCGGCCGGGTCAGCAGTAGCCGGTTCGTTCCGGCGTTGCGGCCTTTCCCCATCGAATCCTGCATCGCCATGCGCGAGTCGGACGTCGCGTCCGGATCGAGGACACGGGCGTCGTCAGGGAAATAGTTCCCGACCATGATGTCGAGGTGCCCGTCGCCGTCGACGTCACCCACGTTGAGCGCCGTCGAGTTCCAGGTTTCCATCGGTTCCACGAGGTCCACCGCCCTGAAGCCGGCCGGCCGCATGGTGCCCTCGTTGAGGAACAGCACCGGCGAACGTCCCCAGTAGTACACGAGCATGTCCTGGTCGCCGTCCTCGTCGGCGTCCATCGGGACGCAGCCCATGGGTGCCATCGTCCGGTCGTACGGCAATCCCTCCGGACGTAGCTCGAATGCGGCGTACTGCGTGCCGCCGCTGCGTGGCGCGGGCCGGATGGTCACGGAGTCGTCTCGCGGATCCACCAGGCAGATGTCGCCCGAACGCCCGGTTCCCCGGAGGTCGGCGAGTGCGGTCGCCGCGCCGACCGCGGAGATCCAGCTCCGGATGTGTTCCAGGCCGGGCGCCACCGCTCGTTCACTGCGCGCACCTTCCGGTGCCGAGTTGACCGTGACGGGCGAGAACGAGAACGACCGGGACATGTCCCGCTTCTCGGCCTCCCCGATGCCGGGCCTGACCGTCGGGATCGCGATGGCGATACAGAGGATGATGCTGACGAGTGCTGGCAGGGTTCTGCGAAAGGAAACCGGCATGTGGGCGCTCCCGAGAATAGGGTCAGCGATGGGCGCCAGCGATGTGGCGCAGGCGGGACTTCCACTCCCCGTAGGCCGCCAGGTCCCCACGGGACTCGATCCCCGCGAGGGCCTGTTCGGACCAGTTCGCGACCGTCGCCGGGTCCCGGTCCAGTACCGCACGGGAGCCGACGGACGTGTACCGCGGTACGACACCCGACCGGACCCGGGCGGCTACTCCGAAGATGCTGCCCTGAGCCAGGTGGGGCCAATAATCACCGCAGGCGGCGGCGAGCTCGGCGAATCCGTCGGCCTCGACCCCGCCCGCATAGCACGAGGCGAGTCCCACCCCGGACCACAGATGGGGGCGGGCTGCTGCCGGAGCCGCTCCGATCGTCGCGCACACGGCGGGCACGCCGGCACTTTCGATGAACCACAGTGCCCTGCCGCATCCGGCCACCTTCTCCGCCCACGCCGGCGTAGGCGTCCGGGAGCAGAACCGACGCAACCGCGCCTTTCCGCCGAAGAAGGCCAGTGCGAAACCCCCGCCGTCGAGGCCGAGCCACCGGAGCAGCGGCGTCGACCCCACCGGCGCCACGGGCGGCCTCGAGACCAGCGCGTACGGCCATCCGGTGCCCACCCGGATGAGATGGACGTAGCCGTCTCCCGGCCCTGACGACAGCAGGCTCACTGCCTGCGCCCGGCCCATCGTTGCCGCATCCCGGATCGCGGCGTACATCGCCGCTCCCTCGTAGGCGAACCCGCGCTCGTCCGACGACACCTCGCGCAAGCCTTCGTGAACCGACCGCCAGTCGGCGGCTGCGATGTTGAATCCGTCGAGAAAGCTGCGCGCGTGCCCTTCGAGCAGAGCACGCGCCACAGGAATATCGGTACGAAATCCACGCCGGTCGAAATCCGCCAGCGAGTGGGGAATTCGCGGTACAGTAATTGTGGTCGGTTTACGCTTTACGGGACGCCTTCTCCCGTTCACCTGGACAGGGCCGTGTCGATGAATTCGGGTACACATTTTTCCCCATGTCGACTGCGATGGCGATATCTAGAAACCCAGGACAATTCGTGCCGATATCCTTCCAGCGCATCGTCGAAGGTGTCAACACGGCCATTTGCACGAATCCGGAAGTAGTACCTGCGGGATCCGCCGAAACACCGCCGAAGCCTCGCTGTCACAGTTCTGCCCGACTTCCGTCCCGTACCGTAAACCGCCCGTGGACCGTCGCTCACGCGACGGTCCACGGGCGGTACGTCAACAATAATCTTAGAATTTCGACAGCATGTTTCCGAGCCGATATTGAAATGCGACCCGGTGCGGCCGAGGAATCGGTCGGCCTGCCGCGCTCACGCTTCCGACGACGCCCCGGCCCTGCCTCCCTTCGGCAGTCCGGCCACCAGGAGCGTTCCCACGACACCGCACAGGGCAACGATACTCATGGCGCTCGCGAGCGAGGTCCAGTCCGCCACCCAGCCGTACACGAACGGCGCGATGACGAGCGCGAGATAGGCAGACAGCATAATGCCCGACGCCGCAGCACCACTGTTGCTGCCCAGGGTGCCTGCCGCACTGATCGTCGACGGTTGCACACCCGCGACCGCGAGGCCGAGGAGAACGACGCCCACCGCGCTGACGATCTCGTTCGGAGCTGTCAACAACAACAGTCCCGACACCGCCATGAGACTTCCCGACACCCACAACGACACGCGAGCCCCGAACGCCTCGATCAGCGGCCCGTTCGCGAACCGGCCCACGATCATGGCGCCGTTGAAGCCGCCGAAGACCGCACCAGCCACGGCAATCGACGTTCCGCCTTCCTGAAGGTAGATGACCGCCCACACGGTCGCGATCGCCTCGGCGGCACTACCGACAAGGCACAACAACACCAGACGCACGAAGGTGGAGTTGCGCCACAGCGAGGAGGGAATCTCCTCGACCTCTTCCGGATCCCCGGTCACCGCGAAGCGCACGCACAACGTCACGACCGCCGTCGGCAGGCACACGGCCGCCGTCGTCACGATCGCCACCGCCGGATATTCCCAGCCCAGTGCGAACAACCCGCTCGCGGCGGCCGCGCCCAGCAAGGCGGCGCCGGCCTGGAACCCGTGCATGAAGCTGAGATAGTGACGCCCGGTCTCCCGCTCGAGATCGATGGCGGCAGCGTTGGTCGCCGCGTCGAGACTCGCCGAACCGAGGCCGCAGAGCAGCAAGCCCACGACCAGCCCCACGACGTGGGGGATCGCCCCGATCACCACCATGCCGCCGAGCAGCAGCAACGCTGACAGGAACGCCTGCCGCTGGGCGCCTATCGCCGTGTAGATCCTGCCGTTGTAAGCGAGGACCACGACGCCGATCAACGGCAGCGCGAGCTGGGCCGTCGCGAACCCGCCCTCACTCAGTGCGAGCTCGACGATCACCTTCGCCCAGATGACGCCCTGAACACCGAGGACCGCTCCGAAAGCGACACTCAGCGCCAGCAGCGCCCCTCGTAGCCCACGGTATGCCCCGCGATCATCCTTCGCTGAGGCGGCGACCGAGGAAGAGGAAGAACTCCCGGAACTCGAATCGTCCGTCATAACCTAAAAGCACCTCGAAACCGTTCAATCACGACACGACGGTCACTGCTTCGAGGGAGTCGAACCCTCGAATCATCTTCTTGGGATCGGCCAGATCGACGTCGTCATGGATCTGGTGGAATCGGACCGGATCTCCGTCCGGGGTGATCGCGTAGACGCGGGCGCGCAAGGTCTCGGCCACCCAGACCACCTTTCCGTCCGAATGGATTCCCGAACCGATGAATCCGGGCTCCGGATGCCAGACGCGACGCCATTCGCCGGTTTCTCCGTTGATACGGATGACGAAACACTGGTCCTGGGTTCCTTCGCTCATCGTCGCCATCAGATCTCCGGAGTCGAGCCGCACGACCCCGATGAGCGAGGCCTCGACGTCGACGATGTCGGTCACGACCGTCGACGCGCCGGAACGAGTGTCGATCCTGACCACCTGGCCGCCGCTCGCCTGCCCTCCCGGCTGTCGCGTATTGGCCACCAGCAGGTGATAGGGCCCGTCGAGGCTCAAGGTCGACGGCTGGTCCAGCCCGTCCACCAATACGCTCGGTACACCGGTCGACCTGTCGATCGCAATAACCTTCCCGTTGCCCTGCCAGCCGTTGAAATCACACGTGTAGATGAACTGCCCGTCCGGCGAGACGACGATTCCGGCGATATCGATGAACATGTCGGTGTAAGGATGGCCGAGGCCGCCACGGAACGCCGTGAACGCGCGAGTCAGCTTCCCGGTCTCCGTGTCGACCTCCAGCACGGCACTGGAGCCTTCGACACCCACCATGTTCGCGATGGGTCCGCGCATACCGCTCATCGAGACATACACATGCTTGCGGTCGGGCGCCACCGCCGTGGACCACACGTGTGCCTTGCACCAACTGCTGAGATCGAGGTACGGCCGCGACACCCCGTCGCGCACCAGCTTCACGCTGAACGTCGCCTGGTCGGTGACCAGGATGTCGTCCGGACGAAGCTCGGTCGGCAGGTGTGCGACGACCACGTAGTTCGTGTCGACGGTGCGGTGCAGGCTCGGCAGGTACGCCAGGCCGTGGGTCTCCAGCGTCGACGTCATGTGCTCCTGAAGTTCCCGGATCCCCGACTCCGAGGAATCCAGTGTCAGGACGGATACCGAATAGTTCTGCTGGACGTTGCGGGGCCGTAGTTCCTCAGGGGTCAACTGCGGCCCTGCAAGCGCTTCTTCACTATCTGTTGTCGAAGTCATCATCCACCCTCGAGGTCGATCGGGAAGGTCGTTCCACTGTCTTCGGAAGGAGTCGGGATCACGGAGCGACGCGGGCCGGCTCTCGGGATCGCCACGTGTTCATGTCGTCGGACACGTTGATCTGGTCGAACCACAGTTGCAGCGGTGACGCTCGGTAAAGACCGTCACTCTGCTTGTCGTAGGTCCGATAGTTGTGGATCGCGTCGAGGTAGATGTGAACCGTCACGCTCCACGTCTCGGCCTCGTTGACCATCAGATGGAGCTGCATGTCGTCCTCGGGGAGAATCGTCGTGACTCGTCCCGGAACGACCAGCTGGTCCTGACCGGCGGCCAGCGCGACCTCCGAACCTCCTTCATGGAGGATCTCGTATTTGACCTCGCGGGTACGTCCGGTCAATGCGCTGACCACGCCCACCGTTCCGTCGTGGTCGTGAATGGGGCTTCCCTTCCCCGGCCCCCACATGACCAGCACAACCTGGAAGGGATCGTCCGGCGAGTTGAGCAGCAACCGGAGGTAGTTCTTCTCCGGGGTCAAGGCATTGACGTATTCTTGGTTCCGCGAATCTTCCACGAACGCCCCGAGCTCATCACCGAGTTGCGAGAGAAGACTGCTGCGATAACGGCGATCCTGCTCGGCGTGCATCCGCGCCACTTCATCGATTAGCTTGTCCGGAAGCATGCGTGACCTCCCTTGTCGTCGACCCGACGTGGGACCATTTATGCTTGAGAAAGATATATCTATGATCCAGGGTTTTCAAGACTGACCACGGACAGACCCCAGCTCGCGCTCCACCCGAGACCCCGCCGACGGACGTCGTCTCGATCGACGTCCTGGGGCCCCGCGACGTTCTCGGCATCGACACCCGCCGTCATGCCCGGCGCCCGGCCCTGCGCCGCGCGGAACACGATGGGCCGTACCAACCCCTGAAAGTCCACGTCGGGGTCCAGGCGTCTCACCGTGTTCTCGACCATGAGCAAGGCCAACAGAGGGAACGCGAACTCCGACGAGGCGAATATGCCGTTCCGGCGCTGACTGCCGAACAGTCGCTTCGAGAACTCGACGAGGTCGAAATCCCTCGCCGTAGCACCTCCGTAGCGGTCGACGAGCTCGATGATCTCGGCGCGGAACGCATCGACATCCGCGTCGTCGCGAATGTCCGTCGCGCTGCTCATCACAGCGGTCGCACATGCGGGTCCGTTCCGAAACCCGAGGTTCAGGAAGAACGTCGCCAACAGCCGCCGCGTCCGCTCGGGAACCCGGTAGACGAAGCCTCCGTCGAGTATCGTGATCGACCCGTGCGACGTCAGCCTGAGATTGCCGGGATGCAGATCGCAGTGCACCATCCCCGTCGAGAACAGCATCTCGAACACGGCCTTCAGAACCTGTTCCGCCAGTAACCGCCTCCGGGGACCGGAGAGGCCGTCGAGTTCGACGGGACGGTCCGCACCGGGAACGTAGGTCATGGCGAAGCCGTGTTCCGTCACGGTTTCGGAGACCGGCCGCGGGACGGTGATGAACTCGAGTCTCCGCAGATCCTGTCCGAGCCGGGCGAGGTTCCGCGATTCCGCGATCATGTCGAGTTGGCCCAGCACCGCCGAACCGACGGCCTCCGCCATTTCCCCCAGCGGTACCCGGCGAACCGGCGGCAGCTTCTCGGCGAACCGGCACACGGTGACCACGAGGTCGATATCCCGCCGCATGCGGCGGGATATCGACGGTCTGCGCAACTTCAGCACCAGGTCCTCGTCGTCTCGCGCCGTGAGCGAGTACACGCAGGCGATGCTGCCCGCACCGAGCGGCGCCGGCGACACCGTTCCGAGGTGCCGCTCCCAGTCGTCGCCGTAGCCCTCGGCCAGCGACCGGTCCAGCTCGCGGCGCGACATCGGTGCGACACGGTCGTGCAGACGACTCAGCCTGGCGCAAACACCCGGAGGCAGTACGTCCTCTCGGGTGCTCGCGATCTGTGCGAACTTGACGAACGCGGGCCCCAGGCGCTCGACCGTCTCGGCCAGGTCATGCGCGGTCTCCGCGGCGGGCCGCACCAGTGAGCGCCGACTCAGGACCGACCGGAGGTGAGGCAGTAAGGACCTGCGGGCGACGACGCCCGCGACCTGCGCGAGCCGCGCCGCCCTGAGCACGCCCGCGAGGACCGTGCCATCGCGCCGCACGACCTGTTGCGCTCGACGGAGGTCATCGCTGTTCATACACACTCCCCAGTGGCGACGCCACCGCCGGATCCTCGTCCTGTCGCCCGATTCGACTTGTGTTTCGTATATCCACCCCCGAGCACGTTTCGATGATGCGGACAGCGTTGGCCACGACGTCCTCCATGTGTCGGACACCTCCCGGAGTGGCGCCGAATCCACTGATACTCGACATATCGCCCCTGCAACGTAGCGACCGATCCAGGTGGCGGGTAGCGCCGAACGGGTGTTGACACGACAGGACTACTTTATTTTCATATAGTTATCTCCAGATTGGAGATGATCCACGGAACCTGGAGGAAACATGACGCAGTCCATGGAGACTGATCTGCAGACCGGCTTGGTGGCGCTGACACCTCCGCCTGCGGACCGGTACAACGATCCGGCCGAGTACCTGGATTTCGCTCGTCCCATCACGGAGAAATTCCTTCCTTACGACAGCCGCAGTACCACGGAGCTGCGCGAGGTCGCGGAAGGACACGACAGCGCACTCGAGCGTGAGCGTGCACTGTGGGAGGTCGCCGACCGCGACCCCTCCGGAGCACTGACGTTCATCGACCACGTGATCGGCACCGAGGTCTCGCGGGACGTTCGGTCGGGTGCGCTGTGGCTCGCGCTGCGTTCCGTCGGCTCCGAAAGCCTGCCGACCCTGGAGAAGTACACCGAGGACGCCGATCCGGAGGTGGCCGACTGGGCTCGGGTACTCATCGGTGACATCACCGGCCAGCAGCCGCAGCGGCTGTACCAGGAGGCCGAGGTCGAGGAGACCGGGTACTTCGATCAGACCGTTCCGCTGATCATCGGCGGTAAGGTGATCATGGTCATGCCCGGTGTCGGCGCCGTGCGCGCCGTATTGTCCCCGCTGTGGTTCGACTCGATCCTCGGTCGGGTGCTCGCCAGCACGAACGCGGAGACGATCCGGACCGATCTGACAATCGAGAAGGAGCTCAAGGGGCTGCACGAGGACGGGACGTCCCACTACGAGATCTTCCCGTTCCGTGGGCTGAGCGTCGAGTACGAGGGCAACAACCTCGAGCACAACTACCTGTCGGAGACCATGCGGCCGTTCTACCCGAGCGGCAGCCTCGGTCAGGGCGAGGTGGTCGAGGTCCCGGTGTCGCTGGGCCGCATCGCGCTGACGTCGCTGGCCCGCAACGGCGAGGTGTCGATCGAGGGTGACGGCCCGCGTGCGCAGCGCCTCCGCGAGGCCGACATGCCGTTCGTGCAGAGCGTCCGTGGCCGCTACTTCGGCTGGGCCGCGGTGAACCTCGAGCGCGCGTTCGATCGTGGCACCGTCGGTGCGGGTGACGTCCAGTTGTCCAACCCGACCGACCCGGTCGCCGGCCCGATGACCAACGCGAAGCTGTACGGCAGCTTCCGCGGCAAGGCCGGCGACTACACCGGTTCGGGCAAGTACACGCTCAACTCGATCAAGTGCCACGGCAAGCCCGATGGCTCGATCGACGTCGTCGAGAACGGTGCGGAGTTCGGCACGGACTGATTTTCGCCGTCACACAATGATGTGGCCGGTGCCCGCGGATCTCGCCGGGCACCGGCCACATCAACGACCACCGGGACCGCCCCGGCGGCCACCGGGGCAGAGCATGGCCTGCTCACACACCCGGGAACGCCGTCGGCCCGGCTCGACAGGCTCAGCGCACAGGGGCCGATGCGGCAACAGAGGCCAGATGGCCGAGATGCATCTCCCAGCCCTCCTGGTGTTCGGCGGCCAACCCTGGCGAGTCCGGCAGTCCAGTCTCCGCGACCGACACGGTGACCCCGGACGCGCCGTCCTCGAGCGTGATCGCGACCCGGCTCGGGGCGGCCCACCCCTCGTCGATCCAGTCGAACTCCAAGCGTTCGCCTTCCTCTACGACGCGCACCGTGCCTTCGGTGACATGCACCGTTCCGGTGCCGTCACTCCACGATTCCTCGAGGCGCGCGCCCACGCGGGCGTCGAACTCCATCCCGTCCCACCACTGTGCACGCAGATCCGCCTCCGTCAGCGCCGCCCAGACCTGCGCGCGAGTGGCCGCGATGAGCCGGCTCGCCTGGGGCACGCCGGCAGCGTCCGTGTCGGTCACGTCGTCACCCTTCACCTCGGATATCCATGCGGATCGCGACCATCGAGGTCGCGATCGCTATACTTAGCAGTATCGATATGCTGCTGGATAACGCCGGATCGGGCAAGTCGGACCGTAACTCCGGTGCCACGGACCAACACCACTGTCCGCGACAACTCCGGAACCGGACCGCCCGGCAAGGGCACGGGAGGCCACAGACCGTCTGATAGCTTTCTATACCAAGTGGAGGTGACCCAACCGATGACGAGACGCGACTACGGCCAGTTCTGCGGTCTGGCCGCAGGGATGAACGTCATCGGTGAACGGTGGACGCTCCTCATCGTGCGGGAGCTGTTCATCGGCGAAGCGCGATTCAAGGACCTGCTCCACAACCTCCCGGGAATCGGTACGAACCTCCTCGCAGACCGGCTGAAGACCCTCGTCAACGACGGGGTCGTCGAGGACGTACCGGTGGCGGGCGACGGCCGGGCGCGCGCGTATCGCCTGACACCTGTCGGTGAAGGCCTCCGGGAGCCCGTGCTCGCCCTCGCCAAGTGGGGACTCTCTTTTCTGCAGGACGAGGACAGTGCGGGTGCGGTCCGTCCCGAGTGGGGGCTGCTGGCGCTGCAATCGATGGTCGACGAGTCCCGCACTCCCGATGTCCCCGAGTCGTACGAGTTCCGAGTGGGTAGCGACGTCTTCCACGTCACCGTCGAACCCGGCAGCGTCGGTGTCGCCCGTGGCCCCTGCGAATCGCCGGATCTGGTGGTCCACTGCGAGCCCACCACGTTCATCCGCATCGGTGCTCAGCTGATCAACCCGGTCGACGCGCTGGCGTCCGGGGAGCTGACGATGACCGGCGACGCCGCCGTCGTACAGCACTGCACCCGCCTACTGGGCCTGTCGTAACTCCCCCGACTCCGAGCTCCGGATCGGCTGGTCCGTCGACGTCGACCGGAACCGCCTGTGCTGCCTGACCGACGCCGCCCGCCTCCGGGAGTGGCTCGGCGACCTCGGACCCACCTATCGCTACGGCTGGTGCGCCCACTTGCGAGTTCGGGTCGCGATGCGTTCGTGCACGCAGCGAACCCAGCCCCGAACCGGCATTTTCCCACGTCAAAACCGTGGGCACAGCCGGGTTCGAACCAGCGACCCCCTTCTTGCGACCACCGAGGCCGCGATCACGTTACATACCCAGGGCGATGAGTCCCCGAGCGAGCTCGTCGACCACGGTGGCCAGTTCGGTGTGCGAGAGGTCTTCCCAGCGACCGTTGCGGTGGATTCGCTGCGCAGGAAGAGCGCCGAAACGGCCCGCGCAGTCGTCGGAGACCTGCTGCATGGTCGGGGCGACAGCGGCATCAGTGCCGGTCATCCTGGCTCCTGCTCACGAAGATTCGCTGGCGGAGCGCCCTTGGGAACTCTGAATTGGGTTTAGGCCACGGCGTCGTAGACAGCGCGAAGGTAGGTTTCGGTTCGGGGTGAACCGAGCACGCCGGGCCCCATCTTGTTCATCACGTAGGAGACGGTCATGCGACGGTCGAGGTCCATCACAACTTGAGAACCGCCCCAGCCTCCCCAGAAGCAGAGGCGACCGCTGGGAAGGTAGGGGACCGCGCTGGGCTGCGGTAGTGCGTAGCCGAGACCCCACCGCAGCTCCTCACCGAGGACGAGGTCGGCTCCGTTGGCCTGCTCCTCGAAGACCATGTCAATGGTCTTCGGAGAAAGCAGCCGGACACCGTCGACGACGCCGTCGAGAGCGATGGCCGACATGATGCGGGCCACCGATCGCGCGTTGCCGTGGCCGTTGAGCGCTCCCATCTCGGCGCGCCGCCACGCGGGAGAGTTGGCGGCCTCGGCGTTGGCCGGCGGGCCGGTGAAGGTCTTCATCATGGGACTGTCCGCGGGCAGAGCGGACAGATCGAACGGCAATGGCGGCGGAGGCACGATCTCAGCGACCCGATCCCAGTCTTGCTCACGTGCCCCGATCTGGAAATCCGCCCCCAGCGGTCCCGCGATCTCGCTTGCCACGAACTCCTTGAGATGGGTACCGGTGACCCGACGTACCACCTCGCCGATGAGATGACCCTGGTTGTGGGCGTGGTAGCCGGATGCAGTGCCTGGCGTCCACCACGGCGCCTGGGCAGCCAACCGGGCCGTGGATCTGTCCCGGTCGTACATGTCCTCGGTGGTGAACGGCTGTTCCCACCCGGAAACACCGGAGGTATGCGCGAGGAGGTGGCGTACCTCGATGTCCTGCTTTCCGTTGGCTGCGAATTCCGGCCAGTACTTGGCAACCGGGGCGTGCACGTCCACCTCGCCGCGGTCGACCAGCATCAACGCAGCCAGGCACGTGACGGTCTTGGTCGTCGACCACACGTTGACGATGGTGTCGCCATCCCACGGCAGAGTGCGGGCCACGTCGCGATAGCCGCCCCACAGATCGACGGCGGTCTCGCCGTCGATCTCGACCACGAGTGACGCGCCCAGTTCTTCACCAGAGCGCAGATTCTCTTCCAGAGCTGTACGCACGGCTCGGAAGCGATCCGTGCAGGTTCCCCACAGCTGAGGCTCAGACATAATCAACTCCTTGCAAATTGGGAGATCAACCTTGTTGCGACGCGGGGGTCATGGCCGTGTCCGCGAGCGCACAGCGGACCGACGGGCCGGCCACGTGCTTCGGCGCGGTGCGCCCTGACACGGTTTCCGCCTTCCCCGGCGACTGCGTATCAACCTTCGAGGCCCGAGAACAGGGAGCTGCGATGGCTTCGCCGTTCTACGCAAGCCCTACCCCCTGGATGGCATCCCGGCACACGACAACGTTGCAATCGCTGGGGGCGTAGGGGCCAACGCCGAAGGCGCCGAGCAACAGCCGAGGGTCCGCGAACTGCTCGGGTTGAAAATCGAAGTTGCACTCGTGTTGATACGGCCCCGGGTCGGGCAGATTCACATCGGTAAAAGCTTGGCCGAGAATGCGCAGAAAACCATGAACGAGCTCGCTGTTCGATGCGGCCTCCGCACCGACGGACTGTTCCGACGCGGAGGTCTGGGTCAGCAGCTGACGCACGGTGATAGCCCGGTGCTGAGCATCCCCCCAGCCGGGTCCGGCTGGCAAGTACTTCCCGACCGAGGGCGCTGGTGGCGCGGCCGCAGCGGTCGAACCATGGACACCAGCAGCCACGAGAGCCATGACCACGCCCGCCACGAGCGACCGCAGAGACAGAGAGCGCATGAGCCACCCCGCTTGGTGCCGTTGCAGACGCGGTGACCCGCACCACGCTTTACCTGACGGTAAAGGTTTAGCACGGCTTTACCGTCAGGTAAAGTGCTGTCGTGACGCAACGAGCCAGCCACGACACGCGATCGAGCACGGCAGCACGTCCCTCGGATGATCACCTACTTGACACGGCGAGCGCAGTGTTCGCCACGAGTGGGTTCCGCGGAGCATCGATGGCCGCGATCGCCGATCAGGCACGCTCAACCAAGCCCACGTTGTACACCCATTTCGGAAACAAACAACAGCTGTACCGGACGTGTCTGCAACGCGAAGCCGACAAATTGGCGCAGTGGTTGTTCGCCACCTACCGGCAAACAGCTGACCTGGCCATCCACGAGCAGGTCCGCACCGACATGCGTGCGTTCTTCGACTACGCTGCCACCCATCCCAACGGGTTCCGACTGCTCTTCGACGACTACAGCTCCGTCGACAGCGCACAGGTACGCGAGAATCTCCAGCAAACGATCACGCACCGGATCGCGCAACGAATCCAGGTTGTCCTCGACGAGCGCACAGCCGCGGAGCCGGCTGCGAACGCCAAATTGCTGGCCGCGATGATCGTCGGTATCGCAATCCACGGCGCCCGCCACGCGCTGCTGATACACCCACTCGACCCCGCCAAAGCCAGCGAACTGGCCTCCTCACTGACAAGCGCGGGACTGCGCCATATCGACAGGGAAATCCTGAACGAGCTACTCGAGGAGTGAAGATCCGGACAGGCACTGCTTCAGGCCAGCGTCCGGACGCAAGGCAGGAGCGTAGGGACGGCCCGGCCGGGACGGTCTCGCGAAGGCAGTGCCGGCGCTTCGTCACGACGTCGACGCTCGCAGCGACCTTCACCCACGGGGCTCCGCTGGGCAATTCCTCAACGGTTCCGCGCAGACGCTGTCGCCTCGTGCTCGACCTGGCCACGGATCAGCCCTAAGGTCGGTTCACGCCGCGAATGGGACCACGAAGCCGCAGCCACCGATCAAAGAATCCTCAAAACCCCACGTCACAACGGCGGGCGCAGCCGGGTTCGAACCAGCGACCCCTGCTTGTAAGTGCGCGGACATGCGACAAGTCGGCTGCCTACCGCAGGTCAGCCTGACCTCACCTGCGTATAGAGCGGCTCTGCTGCACCCACACGGACCCGTTTCGCACCCATCGTGGGTCCCATTCTCGATCGCAGCAAGCAAGGTCCGGTGCCTGCTTGTCGATCACGAACCGTTCGCGGTCTTGGGGTGTGCACGTTCGGTCAGGTGGCAGCCCGTAACCGACGACAGCGAGGTGGCCTTCTTCGTCCCGAACGAGAACTCCGCACCGTTGTCGTGGTGCGCGCTCACGAGGTGATCGTTCGGCCGGTCGACCACAGCCTTGGGCATGTCGAAGCCGTACTTGCCCATGACCTCGGTGAAGATCTCCAACGCTCGGGGCCAGTCCGCCTCCGGGATGGGGTGATCGAAGTTGGCCCAGTTGGGCATATGGATCGTCACGGCATCGAGGTCCTCATACTCCCCGGTACACCAATTCTCGGATTCCTCGTCTGTTGTCTCCCAGGAGTCCGGCAAACCGACTTCGGTGACCAGGCGACGTTGAATCTCGCGCTCGATCTCCGCGTGCTCGCTGATCACCGCCTCGATGTTCGGGCGCGCCGCAAGCTCCTGGAACGCACTCTGTGATGGCTCAGCATCCATGTCTTTCCCTTGACCTCCCGTCGAGGGCCCACTCGCACATGCCGCCAGAGCCATGGCCAAGGCCAAGAAGAACGGCATGGCGAGCTTCGCAGAACGGCCGGCGACTGACGGTTGCTGGTGCACTACTTCTACCTATCTACGGCTCGGGAACAGGCGTAAAGTCAGGGGAACCGATCATTATCCGGGCCATCGCATACTCGCTCGTCTGATAGACCTCCGAGCTCTGCCCCTCGCTCCGCTCCGATTTCATGTACTCACTGTGGCCCGTCGAAGCCTCGGTGCGTTGACCTGGAACAGGTTCGTATTCCTCGGTGGACATGTGATGGATGCCGTCCTGCTCGACGACATCCTTGCCGTATCGCTCTACCACACCCGGGATGTTCGCGACGGCGTCCTCGCGAGCCTCCCACGCATAGACGTGGTTCTCAGGGACATTCAACTCCTTGCCACTGTCAGTACCGATTCCCGGGGAGCCGAAGAATCCTGCTTCGTCGACGCCCGTCTCATGGTCACGCAGGGCATAGCCTTGGGTGAGCGACCCCCAGGAAGGGAGTGTCAGCGATCTTGTGGGTGATGACGTGATCACCTGTCAGTGCTGCGCGTCGAGGCGGTCGCCGTAGTGCATGGCGAGCGTGTTCAACGCGTGTTTCCAACCTACTACTTTCCCGGTGATGTTGGAACGGTTTTTGAGTGGATTTTTGATCACGAGATAGAGCACTGTGAGTGCGGCCTGCTCGTTGGAGAAATGGCCTCGATGTCGGGTTGCCTGTCGGAACCGGGCGTTCAGGCTTTCGATCGAGTTCGTGGTATAGACGAGCTTCCGCAATTCGGGCGGATAGGCGAGGAACGGCGTGAACTGTTCCCAGCTGTGGCGCCACAGTCGGATCATCGCGGGATACTTGTCCTCCCATTCGGTACAGAATTCGGCGAACTCTGCTTCTGCGGCTTCTGCTGTGGGGGCGGTGTAGATCAGTTTGAGTCGTTTGGTGATCGCCGGCCAGTACTTCTTCGAGGCGTAGCGCAGGCTGGCCCGCACCAGGTGCACGACACACAGTTGGACCTCTGTTTGTGGCCACAACGCGGAGATCGCCTCGGGGAGCCCTTTCACGCCGTCACAGGCGACGATCAGGATGTCCTCCACGCCGCGGTTTTCAGGTCCGACAGGTGGTTCAGCCAGCCCTTGGCTCCTTGTCCGCCGGTACCGACCCACATAACCAGCACGTCCCGCTCACCAGCCAGGGTGATCCCGACCGCGACATAGATGGGACGGTTTGCCACCGCACCATCCCGAATCTTGACATGAATGGCATCAATCAGCACAACTGGATACACGCGATCCAACGGCCCCACTTGCCAGAAATTCAGATCATCGACGACCTTGTCGGTGATCTTCGAGATCAGCTCGCGCGAGACCTGGGCGTCATGAATGTCGGCAAATGCGCTTGGATCTCCCCGGTTGTCAACCCTTTCGCATACAGCGAGACGACCGTGTCGTCGAAACCCTCGACCCGGCGTGCATATTTCGGCACGATCTGCGGGGTGAACGTACCGTCTCGATCACGGGGAACGTCGATTCGCACGTCACCCACATCGGTCCGTATCGACTTCGACGACGATCCGTTCCGTTCGTTGGTCCCGAACTTCTCGGCAACGTCGCCCTTCTCGTAGCCGAGGCGATCATCCGGTTCGGCGTTCAGCGCCGATTCCAACACCGTTTTCGTTACCTGCCGCAACAGCCCGTTCGGGCCGATCAGCGACACGCCCTCCTTCCGGGCCTTGTCGATCAACTCCCGCGCTACCCGCACATCAAGATCATCATCAGTAGGAGCCGGGCCAGCCGAAGTGGCCACCGTGTCTTCACTTGTCACCATGGATAGCTTCCCACCGGAACGACCGCTCCAGCATGGTCAAGATCACCCACCGCCCACAAGATCACGGAAAGTCCCTGGCTGCTCCTCGAGGGCGACAGTGCCCAGCCCGGTTGCCTCGCCGACAGCGGCGTTGACGAGACGGCCGGCATGGATGTTCACGCCGAGCATGAGGCTGCCGTCGTCCACGCACGCCTGGAGCCAGCCTTTGTTGGCGAGTGCAACCGCGTAGGGCAGGGTGACATTGGTGAGGGCATGGCTGGAGGTACTCGGCACGGCGCCCGGCACGTTGGCGACGCAGTAGAACACCGAGTTGTGCACCGGATACATCGGTTCGGCGTGTGTGGTCGCGCGTGAGTCCGCGAAGCAGCCGCCCTGACCGATCGAGATGTCGACCAGCACGGAGCCGGGCTCATTCGGGACACCAGTTCGTTGCTCACCAGTGTCGGCGCCTTCGCGCCCGGGACCAGCACGGCGCCGATAACGAGGTCGGCGTCAAGGACGGCGCGTTCGACCTCATAGCGTTGCTGGCGACGGTTCGGAACTGACCACGGTGGGTTGCCTCGACTGCGCGGAGACGGTCGATGTCGATGTTGAGCAGGTGAACCTCAGCCTGCATACCGGCGGCGATCGTGGCGGCGTTAAGGCCAGCGACCCCAGCGCCGATCACCACCACCTTGGCGCCGTACACGCCCGGGACCCCACCCAGAAGGACTCCACGGCCCCCGTGAGCCGAGACCGGCTTCGGTCTGTACATGCACCTGATGTCCGTTGCGTACGAGTTCGTTGACCCCGGCTGGGGTGATGGCCACCCGGTACTCGTGGTTCTTGACCTTCGCTGGGATGCCGATCTTCATGAGTTCTCCATACGGTTCCGTCTACACTGGCCCGGATATCTCTCACCATAGAGCGACAAAACCGCAACGTCGGTGTTCACTATGCATTTGCTTGATACGTTTACAGGCACCATGCACGTTGTCTCGTCAGGATACCGACACAGCACCGTACTGGCAGCTGAATCACTGTCGACGGAGGCGGATACACGGTCCCGCCGGTCACCTTGGTCGCCGTCCTGAATGGGTTTTACTTCCCGGCCAGCCCGCGCAATTTGGGGACAATGTCGGTGGCGAGCTGGTCGAGGAAGCGGTTCTGGTCGTGTCCTGGGCCATGGAAGACTAGGTGAGTCAGGCCCGCGTCGATGTAGGGCTTGATCTGGGCGAGCGCCTCGTCTGGGTCGGAGGCCACGATCCAGCGCTTGGCGATCTGCTCGATCGGCAATTCTTCGGCGAGGCGTTCCATCTCCTCCGCGGAATCGACCGTGTGTTTCTGCTCAGCCGACAGCGACAGCGGCGACCAGAACCGGGTGTTCTCCAACGCTGCATCCCGGTCGCGATCATACGACAGTTTGATCTCGATCATCTTGTCCACAGCTGAAGGGTCGCGTCCTGCGGCGGCCGCGCCCTCATCGACAGCTGGCATGAGCTTGTCATTATAGAGTTCCATACCCTTGCCAGAGGTACAGATGAACCCGTCACCGGCCCGCCCAGCATACTTCGCGACTACCGGCCCACCCGCGGCGACATAGACCGGAACCGGCTGCGCAGGCCGATCATAGATCATCGCGTTGCGCAGGGTGTAGTACTCGCCCTCGTGGTCCACCGAGTCGCTGCTCCACAGCTCCCGGATCAGGCCGATAGCTTCGCACAGCCGGGCGAAGCGTTCCTTGAACGCGGGCCATTCCCGCCCGGAGACCGCAACCTCGTTGAGCGCCTCGCCCGTCCCGACGCCCAGCGCGACCCGGCCCTCGGTCAGCAACGCACTGGTGGCGAAAGCCTGGGCGATCACGGCCGGGTTGTAGCGGAACGTCGGGGTCAGCACGCTGGTGCCGATCTGCACCCGCTGGGTTCGCTCGCCCACCGCCGCCATCCAGCCGAGGGCAAAGGGCGCGTGACCACCATGATGACGCCAGGGCAGGAAGTGGTCGGATACCCACACGCTGTCCAAGCCAACCTCTTCCGCACGGACCGAGTACTCCACCAGGTCCCGGGGGCTGAACTGCTCGGCAGACGCCTTATAGCCAACCGTGAGGGGTTTCGTTGGCAGGGCCGTCGATGTAGCTGCTGACATTGAAGGGCCGCTCCTCTCAGCTCAGAGATGTGGCAAGACTGCGGACGAGGTGAGTTGGAGCTCGTCATGGACAGTGTCGCCGTTGACCGGAGCGAGCACGACGCTCGTCGCCCCCGCGGCACGCAATTCGGTAATCCGAGCAGCGACTTCGTCCGGATTCCCGGCGACGGCAAGAGTATCGATCCACTCGTCGGGCATCGCCTCGGCGAATCGGTCCGGTTCCCGCTCGAGCAGCTCCGCGACGTGGTCGTTGTAGCCGAACGCTCCGGTCAGGGGGTTCTTCGGACCGAGAACGGTGATGTACTGGGCAACCACCTCACGTACTGCATCTCTGGCTCGCTTCCTGTCCTTGTCAACGCTGAACAGCGCCAACGTGGGAGTGAGGTGATTGGTGCGCCCGGTTTCGGCCATACCTTCGTGAATGTGCTTCGTGGCACCGTCCAGGTAGGCAGTGCCAGTCAGGACGCTCATGACAGTGCCGTCGGCAATCCGGCCGGACAGCCGCAGTGATTTAGGTCCTACCACCCCGGTCAGCAGGGGCACCTCTTGTTCGGGGCAATGAGTGGCGGCCACTGAGCGGAACGCGAAGTAATCGCCCTCCACGTCGAGAGTCTCGCCCGCAAGCAGACCACGGACTCCATCGATGCACTCGGTCAGCGCGGTCAACGGTGACTTCGCGGTCAGCCCCATCTGGTGCGTCCAGAACGGGACACCGTGCCCAATGCCCGGCAGGAACCTGCCAGGATAGGTTCGGGCCAGGGTGGCGATCTCCATGGCGGTGACGGCAGGATGCCGGGGCGTCGATGCGACTACCCCCAGCCCCACCTTGATTCGTTCCGTGGCCTGCAGCGCGAGGGCCGCGCCGGTGAATCCGCCGTAACAGAAATAGTCCTCGGCGACCCACACCTCCCCGTATCCGAGTTCCTCGGCCGCGGCGGCCACCGACGGAATCTGCTCTGGCGGGGTCGATGTGGTGACGAATACACCGACAGGTGGCTCGTTCGACATTGGCTGCTCCTTGATGTTGGTCTGGACTCACTGTCCGAGTCTGATGGGGTTACTCACGCTCTCGTTGGTCCGGATCCTGTTTTGTTCGCTCCGTCGCAGTGCGGGAGTGACGTGGCGCGATGAGGCGCCTCAGTCGTGCCCATAGGCTCTTGAGAATGATGCTTATTCCTTGCGGCTCGGCAGCGACAGTTTTTGCTGCTGTTTCGGGTGTGGCGTTGAGTTTGGTTTCGACGCACGTGGCGAATTCACCGAGCATGCGTTGCGAAATGTCGGTGATGAGCCCGGTCCGCCCGAACTTGGCTGCGGAACCCGCCAGAGTGACGTCGCTATTGATCGCGACGTGCGTTCCGGAATCGGTGGAATGGATGTCGCCCACCACGGTGATGTCGCCGCGGCTGCCGCCCTTGCGATCGACGCCGGAACCACGAATGGTCACTTGTGATGCGTCTTCGTCGAACGCGACGGTGGCCTTACCCTCGAATTTGATGGCGATCGGCCCTAGTTTGGTGGACAGCTGACCGCGGTAGCTGCCGTCCTCCTCCTGTTCCGTGATCTCGGCACCCGGTAGGCACTCCACAACCGACGGCACGTCGCGGAAGAACTGCCATACTTCGGGCTTGGGGGCAGCGACCACGATCTCTTGCTCGATGTTCAACGGGCACTCCCAGCTTCGGATACCGCGTCACGCTGGTCGCCGGCGGCGGCCATGACCGACTTGACGATCGAGTCATAGCCTGTGCACCGGCATAGGACCCCCGAGATTCCTTCCCGCACCTCGGTCTCGGTCGGGTTCGGGTTCTCGCGCAACAATTCGGTCGCACACATGAGCATTCCGGAGGTGCAGAATCCGCACTGCAGCCCATGATGCTCCTGAAATGACTTCTGCAACGTATTGAGCTGCTCTCCTTCGGCGAGCCCTTCGACGGTGGTGATGCGAGCGCCGTCGGCCTGGACCGCGAAGGTCAGGCACGACCGGGCCGCGACATCGTCCAACAACACAGTGCAGGCGCCGCAAACCCCGTGCTCGCAGCCGAGGTGGGTCCCGGTGAGCCCGCACTCGTGGCGCAGGAAATCCGCCAAGGTCATCCGCGGTTCGCAGTCGCCAGTGTAAACCTGCCCGTTGACAGTGACAGTGACAGTGACGGTGTGTTTGTCGCTCATGGGTGCCCTTCCTAACGGTTGGCGATTGCCGAACGAATCGCGCGAGCAACGAGCACTCGCACCATGTCGCGCCGGTACGAGGCCGTGCCGTGGACGTCGTCGACCGGGTGGGACGCGTCGGCCGCGGCTGTGGCAGCGGCATCGATACTGGTCTCATCCAGCGTGCCGCCGGAGAGTACCGACTCGGCCTCGTGCAGCCGGATCGGTGTCGAATCGACCCCACCGGCCGCGAGACGCACCAGATCCGCCCGTCCGTTCGAGTCGAGATGAACCGCTGCCATCACCGACACGATCGCGAAGTCGCCGTGCCGACGGGCGAGTTCCTCGACGGCGGTTCCGGTACCGCTGGGCAGCCGCGGCAGCCGCGCGGATACGAGAATCTCGTTGTATGCCAGGGTGGTCGTCAGCGGCGCGAGAAAGAAGTCCTCGGCGGGAACGATTCGAGTTCCCGACGGGCCCTTCACGGTCAGCTCCCCGCCCATTGCCACCAACAGAGCGGGGAGCTCCGCGGCCGGGTCGGCGTGGGCCAAGCTGCCGCCGAACGTACCTCGGTTCCGGTTGGTCGTGTGCCCGGTGTGTGCCAGCGCGGCAGGCAACAGCGGCACGGCGACACCTGCTGTCGGGTCGCGTTCGAGTACACGCTGGCGGGCCATCGCGCCGATGACGAGGTGCCCATCATCCTCGCGGATGCCGGTCATGTCCTGTGTCTGATTGATGTCGATGAGCACCGATGGGCGCGCCATGCGGAAGTTCATCAGCGGGACGAGGCTCTGCCCGCCTGCGAGGATCTTTGCATCGTCGCCGTACTCGGTCAGCAGCTCGACTGTCTCCGTGCTGTCGTGCGCACTCCGGTATTCGAAAGGCGGTGGTTTCATGCTGTGACTCCTGCTGACTGGGCCGCGCGGATGAGTTCGAGCAAGCGGGGCGGTGTCATCGGGAACTCGGTCACGGCCACCCCGAGGTCGGACAATGCGTCGTCGATCGCGCTGGCCACCACCGACACCCCGGCGATGGTTCCCGCCTCGCCCAGGCCCTTCATGCCTCCTGGGATGTGCGGGGCCGGAGTTTCCTGGTGATAAAAGTGGAATGGCGGAATGTCGGTCGCACTCGGGAGTAGGTAGTCCATGAAGCTCGCAGTGTTAATCTGACCGTCCTCGTCGTACACGAACTCCTCGAACAACCCACCGCCGAAGGCCTGTGCCAGGCCACCTGCCAGCTGCCCGTCGGCGAGCAACGGGTTGATGATCACACCGGCGTCGTGGGCTTGCAGGCAGTCCAGCAGCGTGACCGCGCCGGTCTGCCGGTCGACCTCCACCAACAGAGCGGTGCAGCCGTAGGAGGTGGTCATGTTCGCTGGGTCGAAAACATCGATCTCTTCCAGAGTCGGCGTCTCGGACTCTGGAAGCCGCCCGTTGAGCATCCGGTACGCCGAATAGCCAATGTCGGCGGTCGAAACGGAGGCATCGGCGGCGCCGCGGACCGATACTCGGCCGTCGGAGATCTCGAGGTCGTCGGGGTTGGCCTCAAGCAGTTCAGCACCGATGCGTAGGATTTTCGACTTCAGCCGCCCGCTGGCGTTGACGATCGCCGCGCCACCCAGTGTTGCCGCCCTGCTGCCGCCGGTGCCGTAGCCGGTATAAGGACAGGACTCGGTATCGCCGGTCACGATCGTAACGTCCTCGATCGGGACGCCGAGCCCATCCGCCGCCAGCTGCGCGTAGGTCGTATGTGTTCCCTGCCCCATCGCGCTCTGTCCGGACAGCACGGTGACCTTACCCGTGGAGTCCATGCGGATACGGACCTCGTCGAAGCCGGAATGGTCCAGGCCCACCATGTTGAGGACGCGGCTCGGACCGAACGCGCCGACCTCGGTGTGGAACCCGTATCCGATCCCGATCGATCGCCCAGCCTCGCGTCCTTCGCGTTGCCGGACATTCCAGCCGCGCTCGTTGACGGCGGAGGTGGCGAGATCCAGACAGTCGGCGTATCGGCCACTGTCGTAGGTGAATGCCGCTCCACTGAAATACGGGAACTCCTCCGGGGTAGGGAAGTTCATGCGCCGCAGATCGATACGACTCATCCCGAGTTTGCGAGCGGCGAATTCGATGAGTCGTTCGTGCACGATGTTCGCCTTGGGCATGCCCCAACCGCGGTAGGAACCGTAGGGTGACCGGTTCGTCATCACCGCCTTGAGCGTCAGCTCCTGATTCGGGATCTTGTACGGCCCCATACAGGCGAGTACCGAGGCCCACGGCGGGCCGGATCCCACCGTACCCAGGGCACCTCCGAGCACGGCGTAGGCTGTACCACGCAGACCGATAATTGTTCCATCCGAGCGCAACGCCATCTCGAAGTCGTGACGCATATCGCGTGCCCGGGATGAGGAAACGAAACTTTCCTGCCGGTCTTCCAGCAGTTTCACTGGGCGCTTGGTGCGCCGAGACAGGATCGCGGCGATGATTTCATCGGGGTAGAAGTCGAACTTCAAGCCGAATCCGCCGCCAAGGTCGGGCGTGCGCACCCGAATCTTGTCCACTGGCAGCGAGAGAACCTGGGCGAGTAGATCACGAGCGAGATTCGGCGCCTGGGTACCCAGCCACATGTCGAGCTTGCCCGCGAAGACGTCCCAGTTCGCGATGCAGCCCCGAGTCTCGATGGAGCATCCGTAACCGGCGTGGTGCCGAAAACTCGCCCCGACCACGACATCGGCTTCGGCGAAGGCGGCATCAGCGTCGCCGGCCGGGAATGTCATCGATCCACTGATGTTGTCCGGCCAGTCCTCGTAGAGCTTGGGCGCGTCCGGCGCCAGCGCCTGCTCGAGGTCGGCGACGACTGGTAACGGTTCGTAGTCGACCTCGATCAGTTCGAGCGCGTCCTCCGCGACGTAGCGGTCGACGGCGGCTACCGCAGCGACGCCCTGGCCGACCCATCGCACGGTGTCAGTGGCCAGCGCGTGTGCCCGGGCGATGCGCTGCTCGGGTATCACAGACCAAATGACGGGTTGCTCACCCGCGAATTCGACCAGATCATTGCCGGTGATCACCGCGAATACGCCGGGGAGCTCGGCCGCCTTACTCACGTCGATCCGGGTGATCCGGGCGTGCGCGACGGGGCTACGTAACACCGCGCCTTCAATCATCCTCGGGACAGTGATGTCGTCTATGTATGTCCCGTGCCCGGTCAGCAGTCTCGGGTCCTCGATACGTTGCTGTGACTTTCCGGTGTACTTGGTCTCCTGGGGTTCTGCGGTGGTCGTCACGCTGACTCCTCGAAATGGGATTAAGAAACTGGTCTCAGACCACGCTGAGCGGGCCTGCCGCCTTGGCACGGATTCGGATCACTGGCTCGGTCAGGTAGGCCATGGGAACTTCTTCCAGCTCGACGATCTCGACAGCGGCCGGGTCGGCGCCTGCGCTGATCGCCTCATTGCGCGCATCGGTCGTCGCCTCATCGGTGACCTCTTCGCGGGTGCGTCCGGACAGTTTGAACACCTTGTCGACCTGGCCGGATACCGAGGCGATCGCCGCTCCGATAGCATTGGCCACGTCGTAATGCTCAGGACGGAGCACGTCGCTGGCTCCCTCGAGTTCCGACGGCAGCACGACGCTGCCACCACCTACCGCGATGACTCGCGCCTCGCCGCGGGTCGTCTTCATCTGGTCGACCGCGACCGCTACACGTTCATCGGAGATCCGTAGCGCCCTGGCCAGGTCGACCGACGTATCGGCTAACAGATCTCGCTTGCCCATGTCGGCCCGACCGGCGTCGACCGCGGCGTCGGACAACGTCGGACATGCTCCGCCGAACACGAGACCTTCGTTCACCAGGCGGTAGCCGACGCTTTCGGGGCCGACCTTGACGCCACTGCCGTCCTGGACGATCTTGGTGCCACCGCCGACGGCGATACTGTTGAGATCGGGCATCCGGAAGTTCGTGCGGACCCCGCCGATGTTCACCGCCGCGGCCGATTCCCGCGGGAACCCGTTCACCAGCACTCCGATGTCGGTGGAGGTGCCGCCGACATCGACCACGAGTGCGTCGGTCTCCTGGGTGAGGTACCCGGCTCCGCGCATACTGTTCGCCGGTCCGCTGCCGATGGTCAGCACCGGGAAGCGCAGCACGTAGTCCAAGCCCATCAGAGTGCCGTCATTCTGGGTGAGGTAGACGACCGCGTCGATCCCGTTGCGCTCGAGAGCGCCGGTCAGGCCGGTGACGATCTTGCGGGCCACGCCGACGAGCGTGGAGTTGAGCACGCAGGCGTTCTCCCGCTCGAGCAGCCCCAGGGCGCCGATGCGGTGCGAGAGTGACATGGGGATCTCCCCGAGCGCTTCGCGAACCACCTGCTCCGCCTCCAGCTCGTGCTCCGCGGAGACCGGCGAGAAGACCGAAGTAATCGCGGCCGCTTCGATCGTGCCTGCGTGCTCGGAGAGGAAGCGAACCAACTCCTGTCGCTCGAACGGCACGATCGGGTCTCCGGAGACTTCGCTGCCACCCGGAATGATCACCTCCCCGGCCGATGCCGCGGCGCGCAACTCATCGGGCCAGTCCAGCAGCGGCGGAATCGACAACGTCGCGGGCGCACCGATCCGCACGACCGCCGTCTTGAGCAGCTCGCGGCGCTCGAGGATCGCGTTGGTGGCGTGTGTCGTCCCGAGCATCACATGGGTCACGCGGTCGAGTGGCGCGTCGAGAACCGAACTTACCCCGGCGATCGCCTCGTGGATGCCTGTGCCGAGATCGTCCGTGGTCGGGGTTTTGAACTGGGCGAGCAGTCGCTGGTTGTTGTCCACCACGACCGCGTCGGTATTGGTACCGCCCACGTCGATACCGATGCGTAGGTCAATGGGTGCGGGCATGGCGTTCCTCCACCGGCTTGAACTCAACGTCATAACCAAAGGCCCGTGGGCCCACCACCCGCAGCCCTTCCTCACTCCGCCATTGGGCGGGCGCCCGGAGTACGGAGAGGATGATCCGCTGCCCGTAGCGGATGTGCTCGGTGACGATGCCGTGGGCCGTGTACCGATCGAGCAGCGTGATGATGTCGGGCACGGTGGCGATGGGCTCCCCGTCCTCCAGTGCGACCAGGTTCTCGTTCTGGAACTCGACGCGCACCAGCCGCCCGGAGTCGGACTCCGTGCCCTCGATCACGGTGGATCCGCGGACGAATCCGCCCGCGGTGTGGCGCTCGACGTCGATCACCTTTCCGGTGATCAGCGGATAAACTTCGGTCTCGGAGTCCAGGGCCGCGAACGGGCTGGCTCCCGCGGTTCGGATCGCCCGGCCGATGCGGACCGCGGTGCTTACCGTGCCGCGGATCACCGGCCCCCGCGCTACGGCGCCGGACATCGGATACAGACCCGCGGATGCGCAGCCTCCCAACACCGACACCGCATTGCGCATCAGGCGTTCCAGCCACACATTCCCGGCCGTATCGAACGTGATCGCCTGTGACCGCTCGTCGACCAGGACGCTTGGCCGGGACGGGATCCCATGCAGGTGCGGGGTGCACATCTGAAGCTCGGGAAATGCGCGGCCCATCAGGTCCCCGTCGACGAGTGGTAACCCGGCATTGACGGCCCAAGCCAGCGGAAGGACACCATTGATGCCCCCCATCTCCAAGGGCATCATCGCGGTGATCTCCGTACCGAGGCGGGCCTGCAGGGTGTCTTGGATGACTTTGCCCTCGCCGCCGTTGGCGATCTTCTCCACCATCACCGTGGGCGCGCCCACCATTCCCGCGGCGAAGACGGTGTCCGAATCGGCTAACTCGTCGAGTTGAATCACCGAAATCGGGCCGTGGCGCCGGACCGCGTTGACGGCCATCATCAGCCCGACGCGGGGATCGCCTCCCCCACCGCCGGCGAGCACCGTGCAGCCCACGGCCAGGTCGGCCAGTTCGCGCTCACCGAGAGCTGTCTCGAATTCCTCAGTCATGATTCGTCCTCGATGGATCGAACGTCTGCGAATCCGCTCATCAATCAACCTCCGCTTGTCGGAAGTGAATCTACGGTTGCCAAGCGCGCCGAGAAAGGTGCATCGTGAACCCATGTCAAGCCATTCGGTGCGTGTTGCACATGATCGCCCTCACGTTCCACGTGAGCAGGATCTCCCGTCCGGCAGGTCCCGTCGGTCCCTGCGCGCGATCCTGTCCGAGCTGCAGCAGAACCGGGCTGAGGATGCGGTGGTGTTGGACGGCGACATCGACCGCGACGTCGCCGAAGTCCGATTGATCGACTCGGTCGATCAGCTTGATGAGGTCGGTGCCGGGGCGCTGGTTGTTCTCGACCGCAGGCTGTCGCACATCGCCGACGGATACCTGTTGGACGTGGCGGTGCGTCGCGCGGTAAGTCGCGAGGTAGCGGGGCTGATGTTGACCGCCCCCGAAGGCACTGATGTCTCGCTGACAGCTCGCAGCATGTGCCGCAGGAGCGGGCTGGGGCTCGTGCGGTTATCGCCGGATCGTGACTTGAACACCGTGCTCAACGTGGTCGCGCAAGAAATCGCCGACGAACTGCATCTCACGATGGAAAGGGTTCGCCGGGCTATTGACGCTATTGATCAACACGCCGGCGAGGGCAGCACAGCGACAGATCTCGCGACCATAGGTTCGCATGTCCTCAGCTACGACATCCAGGTCACAGCCACCCTGCCCCAGGATCACACCGATCTATTGGCTGTGCCGGTCATCGTCAGTCAACCCGAGGGCGAACAGTTCGTCACCGGACGGCTGCCCGACGCGGACGCCAACACACTGCTGGAGATGGTGTTATGGCGCCTCGCCTCCGAGGCCAGCCGAGCGGCGTTCGTCGCCGAGCAGGCCGAGCGCACCAACATGCTGTCGGTGGATGAGGTGCTCCGGCAATTCCTGGGAGCCAGCCGCGAGACCCGCGACGACCTGTCGTCGCAAGCCCGCAAGCTCGGGATTCCGGTCGATGCCTGGCACATCGTGGCGCGTTTCGAACTGGACATCCCACAGGAGGGGATCGCGGACGGCCTGCTGGCCTACGAGTCTCGGGAGCGTCTTGCCCGGATCGCGCTGACAACCGCATCTTCCTCGGGAGGCAGCTGGCATACGGCGCAGGAACCGGCGGCGCTGTGGTTGCTACACAGCCACCACGGGTCATCCCCGCCGCGTGATGTGGGACTGCGCGTCCATCGACTGATGGGCTCGGTCCTGGCCGTCTTACAGCACGCCGTGCCGGAGCTGCGCGCCTATGTCGGGATCGGCGGAGTACACGCCGGGATGACCGGCGTTGCCGGCAGCGCGACCGAGGCGAAGGTGGCCGCGACCCATGCGCGCTCGCAGCGGGGCGCGAACCATCCGATCAGTTTCGACGCCATCGGAATCCGGAGCACACTCGTGGAGTGGTACGGGTCGCCGACGGTGCAGGAATCGATCGATGTCTTGTTCGCGCCGTTGGACAAGGTGTCTCAGGCACGGCGTAACGAGACCATCGAAATCATCGGTACGTACCTCGATTTCGGCGGCTCGATCGCCCGCACCGCCGAGGCGGTTCATCTGCATCGCAACGCCGTGCGCGCACGGCTGCAACGGGCGATCGACCTGCTCGGAGTCGATATCGATGATCCGGACCAACGGTTGTTCCTGCACTTGGCTTGCCGCTCACACCGCATCGTCGGCACGTCCCACTCGTGAGCCGCCTGAGCCGCACGCGACCCACGATCAATTGCGGCTCGCTCGTCAACTTCGCGGCGCTGTTGCGGGCGAGCTGAGTACCCGGTGACCTGACGTCGACCGCTTGGACACGTCCAAGACGATCACTCCGCGTTAGCGCGATATTCACCCACCCGGGTGCGCACTGCCATGAATTAGTAGCTCGAGTATCTCGTGCACACACCGAACAATCCGCAGGCTGCTCATACTCGCAACACCGCACACGTCGTGCGGCGCGAATGGCGTCTGCCGCCACGGTCGCTGTTCGGCGCCTGGTGGGCGCTGGGTACCGCGATGTTCTGGGTGATCATCGCGGCGCTGGTGACACTCACCGTCGACACCCGCGACGCCATCATCGGCATGGTGCTCGCTGTCGTGGTCTACGGCGCGGTCAACTATGTCTAGTCGGTCTACGCGGCGCGCACCGGGACCACGGTGAGCCTGTGGTACCTGGTCGTCGTGCTGTACAGCATACCGCTGGCTATCGGTGGCATACGGGCGTTCCTGGACAAGTTCAACAGATGCCTGTTCCCGTTCTACGTCTTCGGGCTCGTCGCGATCGTCGTCTGGACCGTCGTCGAGTTGGACGCCACGTCGGGCTGGCTGACCTACCAACCGGAATCGCCGTCGGTAGCCGGCCCAGGTTGGTTGTTCGCGTTCGGCGTGTACATGGGTGACTGGGTGCTCATGATGGCGAACTGGGACTTCGCGCGTTTCGGCCGGACGAACAAGCGGGACGTCCGGACCAACGGACGGTTCGCCTTCGGCCCCGGGTTCTATCTGTTCACCATCGTGATCAACGGTTTGATCGGATCTTCGTCGCGCTGACCATCCCGACCGAAGGACCGTTGTCCGAGATATCGAGCCTCATCGGGATCGTCGAGCTGATGGGCATCTGGGGCCTGCTGTTCGTCTGGATCAGCCAGACCCGGATCAACACCGCCAACTTCTATCTGGCCACGAGCAACCTTTCCAACGTCTTCGCACAGACGTTCAAGCTGAAGCTGCCTCGCGTGGCGTGGGTCGTCATCGTCGGGACGATCGTCTCCGTGATCATGCTCAGTGATGTCTTCAGCTACCTGCTGATCGCGCTGCGGTACACGTCGGTCGTCTGCGTCACCTGGACCACTTGTGCGCTCGTGTTCGTCGTCCGCAACCGGGTGCGCGATCGCGCCACCCGGCCCGAGTAGCGCTCCGGCCGGGTACCCGCCGTCAAGCCGCTGTACCTGCTCGCCTGGGCTCTGGGCACCGGGGTCGGCATGCTCATGATCAGTCTCGGCGAGCAGACCTCGTGGACGGCGACGTTGGCGCTGCCGGCCGCGTTCGTGGTGTCGGCGGTCACCGAACTGGTCGTGCTGTCCACCGGAACGGCGAATGCAACGGGACTGTCGCGCCCGCACGATCCGAGGGGCGAGGTGGACGACCCGTGGGAGGCCCGGGTGCGCTGCCACCGCGGTGAGAGGGCCTACATCGCCGTCGAGATGGACCGTGACCCGAGCAGTGAGCACCGGCCGATCTGCGCCAGTTGCGCACAGACCAGCCCAACGTTCGTCAGGCAGGTCCGCCGAGAAGCGGCGGAATCCTGAGGTCGAGACGCTCTGGCGGTGCAGACTGCGAGGTGCACGAGTGGTTGGAGTGCGCTCTGCACACACAGCACGATCCGCAGCTTGCTCATAATTGCATCATGGCTACGTGTTCAACACCTGAGGCCCTCGGTACCGCGTTATCGCATACCGGGTACTTGCCCGACACTGGAATCAACACGGCGGCGTTTCTTGCCGACACCCTGGCGCGGCCGCTGTTTCTGGAGGGCGAGGCCGGTGTTGGCAAGACATCTCTAGCCTCGGCGCTGGCGCAGGCGCGTGGCAGCGAGCTCATCCGATTGCAGTGCTACGAAGGCGTCGACGCATCGCAAGCGCTCTACGATTGGGATTTCCCCCGCCAGCTGCTACATCTTCGCACGATCGAGGCTGTGGGCGACAGGACGATCGACGTAGCCGCAGCCGAGTCGGAACTATACGACGAGCGCTTTCTACTGGCTCGTCCCCTCCTGAGAGCACTGCGTACCCCTAATTCGGTGTTGCTGATCGACGAAATCGACCGTGCCGACGACGAGTTCGAGGCGTTTCTGCTCGAGGTGCTCTCGGACTTCTCAGTATCCATTCCAGAACTGGGACAGATCAAGGCCGACGTTGCGCCGTTGGTGGTGTTGACCTCGAACCGCACCCGTGAAGTACACGACGCACTCAAGCGACGCTGCTTCTACCACTGGGTGCAGCACCCGTCACTGGAGCGGGAGGTCGCGATTCTGCGGCGCAGACTTCCCGAAGTCACCGAGCGACTTGCGGGCGATGTCGCACACGCGGCGAGCCGGCTGCGGGCCGCGGAGCTGATCAAGCCGCCGGGTGTGGCGGAGTCGCTGGACTGGGCCAGCGCGCTGCAGGCGCTGGGATGCGAGCAACTGGATCATGGCTTCGCGGCATTGACCTTGGGATCCGTCCTCAAATACCGCGAGGATATCGAGCGGGTGGAACTAGAGGGATTGTCCCAGCTCATTGCGTCCTGAACGCGAAACGAGGCAGCGATGACGACGTCCGGCGGGCACTCCGGGAGCCACCGTGGTGCGGGAGTGGTAGCTGAGCGGATCGATGATGCTCCGACCGCTCTCGTCGGATTCGCGCGCGCTCTCGCCGCCGCCGGCGTTTCGGTCTGCTCGACGCGTACGGCCACCTTTCTCACCGCGGCCGCTGCCCTTAGGTACGACGAGCCAGGGGCGATCTACTGGGCAGGCAGATTGTCGCTGGCTTCGTCACCCGACGACTTGGCTATCTACGACGCGGTCTTCGCGACGTACTTCTCCCTCGACCCCGAACATGACCAGTCCACGGTGCGCCGCCAGGCACCGGTTCTGCAGGCGAGCGTTCCGTTGACCGAGGATAGCGAATCGAGGGAGGAACCGAAGGAGGACAGTTACGCGCTTCCACCGGTAGTCCGAGCCAGAGCGAGCGCGGAAGAGGTACTACGGAACCGCGATCTCGCCTCTCTCAGTCGTGCGGAAAAACAGGAGATGGCGCGTCTGTTGGAATTGCTGCGTCCAGGCTTGCCGGAGCGAAAGTCTCGTCGCAGACGCTCACACGCGACCGGACGTATCGACCCGCGTCGTACCGTGCGCGCCATGTTCGCCGCCGGCGGTGAGCTCGCCGTTCCGAGACGGCATCGGCGCCGTACCCGCCCTCGGCGGATCGTCCTGCTGATCGACGTCTCAGGCTCCATGGCCCCGTACGCCGACGCCCTGCTGCGCTTCGCACACGTGGTAGCTCGATATCGGCCCAACGCATCCGAGGTCTTCACGATCGGCACTCGACTAACACGGATCACCAGGTCGATAACGATGCGCGATCCGGATGCCGCACTCAGGGCAGCCGCGGATACGATCCCCGACTACTCCGGTGGGACGCGGCTGGGGGAAGTGCTGCACGCGTTCGTCGACCGGTGGGGGCACCGAGGGACCGCTCGCGGAAACGTTGTAGTGATCTTCTCCGACGGGTGGGAGCGTGGCGCAGCCGACGAGCTGGCCGAGCAGGTAGCGCGGCTTGGCCGACTGGCACGAGCCGTTGTCTGGGTCAATCCACACAAAGGCGCCACCGACTACGCGCCGGTCCAAAGTGGAATCGTCGCGGTGCTACCGCACATAGATCATTTCGTAGCCGGCCACTCCTTGGCCGCGCTGGAGGAACTACTGGACGTGATACGTCATGCGTGAGGCGATGAAACTGCAGGAACTCGACATCAGCGGCCCGGCTGGCCGTCTCGCCGGCTGGTCAGCTGGAGAAAACGCGTCGGACAAGCCAGCGGTGCTACTGATCCACCCCATTAACACCCAGGGACGCATCTGGGCCGACCTGATCGACCTGCTGGACCCACAGGGTCGTTACGTTATGCCCGATCTACGTGCCCACGGCGGTTCCGACGCTTCGGGCGAATTCTCGCTCGCCGAGTGGACGGCCGACTGTCTTGCGGTGATCGAGCAGGAACTGCCAAGCGGACCGTTTCATGTCGTCGGCGGATCTCTCGGGGGACCGTTGGCGTGTTGCGTGGCCGCCGCGCTGCCAGAAAGGGTCAGCTCGGTGACCGCGATCGGCAGCTCGCTCAACTTCGACGGTGTCGAGGTGTCCGGTGTGCTCGACATGTTCGACCGACTGGGAGTCGCAGGCACCTTCCGGACGGTATTCCCGACCATGACCTTTGGCCCTGGCTCCTCGCAGGACGTTATCGATAAGGCACTCGCACTCGCCAACCCCAACGATGTCGCGACAGTGAAACGCGTGTGGTCGGCCACGATCGCAAGCGACGCCACCGAGCAAGCAAGCCAACTGGACTGCCCGGCCCTGGTGATCAACGGCGAGCACGACACCACGTGCACTCCTGCCCTCGGCCTCGAATTGGCCAGAGTTCTACGAACCGAACAGGTCATCATGCCCGACATCGGACACATGCCGATGCTGGAATGTCCCGAGCGCGTCGCCCTGCTGCTCACTCAACAGGTCAATCGAGCTGGGTCGCCATGACCTACTCACTCCTCGCACGCGACCCGAGCACCGGTGACATCGGAGTCGCCGTTCAATCTCACTTTTTCGCGGTCGGCCGTCTCGTGCCGTGGGCGACGGCCGGTGTCGGTGCAGTCGCTACCCAATCCATCGTCGAGCCGTCCTATGGTTCGCAAGGGTTGGAGCTCATGAGCAGGGGTAGCCGACCGCAGGAGGCGCTCACCCAGCTGGTCGAGCAGGATTCCGAAGCCGAGCGCAGGCAAGTAGCGCTGATGGCCGCGGACGGAACCGCAGTTGTCCACACCGGCTCCTCGTGTATACCGGCCGCCGGGCACACCATCGACCACGGGCTCAGCACGCACGCCAACCTCGTGGAATCCGAAACCGTGTGGCCGGCGATGGCTGATGCATTCCGGACTGCGGAGGGCAACCTGGCACACCGGATGCTGGCGGCGCTAGGCGCCGCAGAGCGCCAAGGTGGTGATATCCGAGGTCGCCAGTCCGCCGCCATGATTGTCGTACGCGGCACACCGACCGGTCAGCTCGCCCAGGACCGTGTGATCGATGTTCGCGTCGACGACGCCACCGACCCACTCGACGAGCTGGAGCGACTCGTTGACCATGCTGAGGCATTCGGCGGTCTTTTACGGATGTTGGAGACCGAGGGTCTGCTGAGCGGCGAGCACACCGCCGACGCGGCACTCGTCCGTCAGGCGCTAGCCGAACTCGACACCGCCCAACGCACCGTCGGCGAGAACAATCTAGAACCGACAGTCTGGAAGGGCTTGCTGCTGGCCCGCGGTGGCTACGAGACCGACGCTCAACATGCGTTTCAGCGCGCCATACGTGTCAAGCCCCGCACCGCCGAGCTCGTTCGGCGCCTCGGCCGCGCCGGGATGTGGCCGGGTGATCCCGACACCCTCGAAGCCCTGCTCACACCGACCGATTCACGGGACATGATGAAAGCTCGACAGGAACGGAGCCACTGAAGCCAGCGGCTCCGCGATCACGGCCGTCACCGTGACGAAACAAGAAAGAAGGAGGAGGAGCAGAATTGGCAAACGAAGAGCAAGATCGACAGGAGATCCTCGAACTACACCGGATCTGGTGGGAAGCCAACCACCAGTTGGTCATCCCCGAGATGCAGTCGGTGTTCCCGTCCGGTATGTCCTACCTGATGTTCAACCTGAACGGGCACCAGTACTTTGGAATCGAGGAGAAAACCAAACTGTGGGAGCACTACCAGAAAGAAATAGATATCGTGATGTATCCCGACATCGAGATCATGCGGCTAGCGATCTCCGGGGACATGGCGTGGCTGGCCTGCGAGGGAATCTTCCCGATACGTGCGATAGGAGCTGGCGGTACCGGCTCGGCGACTTGGGAACTTTCCGAGAGAGACTACGACAATTTCCTGCTGCGCGCCACGGAGATCTACCAGCGCGATGACGGTGACGGCAAGCCAGTCTGGAAGATGTGGCACTTCCACGCCTCGCCTATGGCTCCGGCCGACGAAGAGCGCCCCGGAGTGGGTGGAACTCAGAACGAGCGCGGCGTCGGACACGGCCCCGGGATCACCCCTAAGCGAGTCACCCGTAGCGGTACCCGCAGCTGATCTTGACCCGTGACTCCGTCTGCGCTCAAGTCCGCGTTCTGACGGCGAAGCCGGACGATCAGGCAATCCGTCGATTCGTGACAACAGCATCACGGAAATCGGCCGGGAGGTCCAAGATGCGTGATGTCCTCCAGCAAAACCAGCCATGGTATGCCGGAGGTGGGCGCTTCGCGGTCGCGACCGTGATCGACGCCTTCCACTCCGCACCACGCCCTGCTGGAGCCGCAATGGTGGTCTCCCCCAACGGTGAGGTAGTGGGCAGCGTCTCAGGCGGATGCATCGAGGGCGCGATATACGAATCGGCTCAAGAGGTGATCAGAACCGCACAGCCTACCGTGCAACGCTACGGTATCGCTGACAACGACGCGTTCGCTGTCGGCCTCACATGCGGCGGAATCATCGACATCTTGGTCCATCCGGTCGATCCAGCGTCCTACGCGGAGTTCGGTGAGCTGTCCGACTCGATCAACGCTGGTCGACCAGTTGCTACCGCGACCGTAGTGACCACGGGCGAAAGTCTTGGCAGCGAGATTGTCCTCTGGCCGGATCGCGTGCGCGGCGGCTTCGGCGACCCCCAACTGGATGCGGCGGTAATCGAAGACGCGCTCGCCGTGCTCGAGCAAGGCACGAGCAGCGTTCGCCACTACGGCCCTCATGGCGAGCGTAGGCGTGACGAGGTCGCGGTGTTCGTGCACGCGTTCGCTCCGCCGCCGCGGATGTTTGTATTCGGAGCCATCGATTTCGCAGTGGCAGTCGTCCGTGTCGGAAAATTTCTCGGTTACCACGTCACGTTGTGCGATGCGCGTCCAATGTTTGCGACACACAAACGTTTCCCGGAAGCCGACGACGTCGTCGTTTCGTGGCCACATCGGTTCCTCAGTGACGCTGTGGAGAACGAACTGATAGATAGCCGCACGGTACTGTGCGCGCTTACTCACGACCACCAGTTCGACGTTCCCTTATTGGAACTGGCACTGCGCACCCGAGCGGAGTATATCGGTGCCCTGGGATCGCGCCGGACCCATCAACAACGGCTCGATCAGTTGCGGGAGCTGGGACTATCGGATACTGAGCTCGCGCGGTTATCCTCTCCCGTCGGCCTCAATCTGGGAGCGCATACCCCCGAGGAAACCGCCATCTCCATCGCGGCAGAGATCATCGCGAAGCGAGGTGGCGCAGACGCTCGGCCGCTATCGGAACTTACGGGGAGGATCCATGGTGATACCGGGCAGCGTCCTGCCCACCTCCCAAGCTAAACCACTACACATGCAGCAACGAGGACCGCACGGTGCCGAACGGAGCTACGACCGCTGTGCATACGGCTACGGATACTGGGTGTTCGGGTGCGTACTGCACACACTGAATGCGTGATCGTTTGCTCATACTCGGATCATGGCACCGCGAGGTCGACGCCGGCACAGCGTCTTAGCGACGCCGGCGCGCGTTCATAGCGGCGAACTCATTCGACTGCGATGCTACGAGGGCACGATGCACCCGCAAGCGCGTGTCGACTTTGCTGAAGTTGGAGGTAGCGAGTGTCAACAACAGTGGCCCCTGGAGAGGTCCACCTCGCGACATCGTTGGCCGAGGCCACCGCGATGCTCGCCGACCTTGGTAAGGACGGCGAAGCCGTCGCGGGCGGAACATGGACCATGCGTGCACTGCAGCGACACGTCACCCCTCGGCATGGGTACATAGCGCTCAAGCGCCTCCCCGAGTTGCACGGCTTTGAGCCCGGGGACGCAGTCGACCTGGGTGCACTGATGACGCACAGCGAACTGGCCGCCATCGACGCGGGACCGGCATTCGAATGCGTGCGTTCGGCGGCACGAGAGTCGGCGTTTCCGCAGGTGCGTAACGTAGCCACGGTCGGTGGCAATATCCGGGCGATCGGCTTCGCCGAGGCTGATCTGGTACCGGCGTTGTTGGCTGCCGAGGCACAGCTGAAGCTGCACTCGCCCGGAGGCAATGAGGTCGTCGGCCTTGTTGATTACCTCGCAGGCCGCGAAACGCGGCCTGCCGGCGAAATCATCACACGCGTGCAGATACCCACACCGAGTAACCGGAGATCCGCATTCGAGCGCCTCACGGTCCGGACGACCGGGGAGTACCCCATAGTCAACGTCGCCGTATCGGCCGACATAGCAGACGGTGTCGTGCGCATGGCGCGAATTGCGGTCGGCAGTGTGGAACCTGTAGCCAAGCTTTGCGCGGCTGCGACCGAACTGATCGGGCGCCCCGCTGACGACGTTACGGCGATGAAAGCCGTAGGCGAGGCCGCAGCAGCAGAACTCAACGCCCGGGACGGCCGAGACGCTCCGGGCTGGTACCGAACTTCCGTGCTTCCCACGCTGATTCAGCGTGCTCTCGCACGCCTGGCCACCGACTCGAACTAGGAGAGCCCGTGTCCTATTCCTTCACACTGAACGGACAACCCGTCGAAGCCACGGCGGCGGGCATGACGTCGCTACTGTCGGTCCTGCGAGATCAGTCAGGCCTGCTGGGCGCCAAGCGCGGATGCGGTGAGGGGCGTTGCGGCGCCTGCACCGTCCTCGTTGACGGCTCACCCGTCGACTCATGCATCTACCCGGTCGCCAATGCCGAAGGAACGGCGGTGCGTACGGTCGAAGGCCTGGCATCACACGATGAGCCGCTGACTCGGATCCAGGACGCCCTGTTGGAACATGGTGGGGTGCAGTGCGGTGCGTGCATACCCGGAGTGGTTATGACGCTCACGGCGCTACTCGAAACAGAGTCCAATACAGATGATTCCACTGTACGGTCGTCGCTTACCGGAAACATCTGCCGTTGCACGGGGTATCAGAAGATTATTGACGCGGCGCAAGCAGCTGCGAGCTCGAATGGAGGTCCGCGATGACTCTCGTCGGCACGTCCGCACGTCGGGCGGATGGGGAAGACAAGGTTCGCGGCGCGGCGAGATATGGCATGGACTACCTCGAGCACGGCACGCTTGTCGCGAAGGTGCTCCGGTCCACGGTGCCCGCTGCGCGTATCACCAGGCTGGACTGTTCGAAGGCCGCGTCGATGCCTGGAGTCCGCGCCGTCGCGACCGCTGCTGACGCTCCCGGACTGTCCGGCCTGATGATCGTCAAGGATCAGTCGTTGTTCGCCAGGGATGTGATCCGCTACGTCGGCGAGCCGCTGGCCGCGGTGACGGCCGACACCGCCGAGCAAGCTGAAGCCGCTCTTGCCGCGATTGACGTTTCGCTCGACGAACTCGAACCTGTCCTGGACCTCGAGCAGGCCCTCGCGCAGGGAACTCGATTGATCCACCCCGATTGGGAGAGCTACGAGACCGCGATGCCCGGCCCGCGCGAGGGCAACCTGGCATGGGAAACGCGGGTCGAGCGCGGCGACGTGGACACGGCGTTCGACACAGCACATCTGGTCGTCGAGGACGAGTATCGAACCCAGCGCCAGCACCAGAGCCCCATCGAACCGCACGCCGCGGTAGCCCGCTACGAGCAGGGACGATACGTCGTACACACACCGACACAGTTTCCGCACAACGTGCGGGGTCGCATCGCGGAGCTGCTCGGTATCCGCCTTTCCGACGTGCGGGTGATCGTGCCAACCATCGGAGGTGGGTTCGGCGGCAAACTGGACGTGATGGTGGAGCCGTTCGCCTGCGTCCTCGCGCGTAAGACCGGGCGCCCCGTGCGGATCCTGAACAGCCGCAGCGAGGAAATGACGACTTGCGGGCCGCGGGAGAACGCCATCGTGCGGTTACGCACCGCCGTGGCATCAGACGGCACGATTCTGGCCCAGGATGGCGTGGTCCTCGCCGACAACGGCGCAAATAGCAGCGGCGAGACCGTCGCGGTCGCCAACGTGGCGCCGCTCGTTCTGGGCGGCACCTACCGGATCCCGAACGCGCGCTACGCCAGTAAGGTGGCCTACACCAACACAACACCGACTGCGGCATTCCGCGGAGTCAACGGGCCCTATTGTGTGTATGCCCAGGAACAGCACCTGGACCACATCGCGCGCGAGCTCGGCATGGACCGCAAGGAACTGCGGATGAACAATCTGATCCGCCGCGGGGAGTCGATGGTCAATGGCCAGCAGCTTGACGACGCCTTCCTCGTAGAAGCCATGGACAAGGTCGACGAGATCAGGCCCTGGCAGGACGCACAGGCCGAGCGGAGGCCATTCCGCGGTGTGGCAGTGGTGCCGCTGACATGGCTGACCAACCCGTTACCGGCCGCCGCATCGGTCAAGCTGGAAGAAGACGGCACCGCGACGGTGACCTGCGCCGGCGCCGAGATCGGCACCGGCGCAGTTACTACCGGCGTCCTGCAAATCGTCGCCGAGCGACTGGGTCTGCGGCTCGAGGACGTGCGAGTGAGCCCCACGGACACCGATACGGGCGGCTTCGACGGCGGAGCCCAGGGCAGCAGAACAACGTACGGCATGGGTAACGCCGCCCTCGACGCGGCGACCAAAGTCCGCGACCAGGTCCTCGAGGTCGCTGCCGGCATGCTCGAGGCGGCGGTCGACGACTTGGAGATCGTCGACGGGTCGGTACGTGTCTCCGGTGTTCCCGATCAGCAAGTGGCCATACCCAGCGTGGTAGGGACCGCGATGTTCGACTCCGGCCCGATCGGAGCCTCCGGCAAGTTCGCCACCCCGCCGATTCCGTTCGACTCCGGCTGTATGGCGGGCGCTGCGGTCACGAGTTTCCCGGCGGCGCTGTATCAGGCTCACATGACCGAGGTGGAGGTCGATCCGGACACTGGTCGAGTGACTGTGCTGCGCTACGTGGTAGCCCAAGATGTCGGCAGAGCGATCAATCCGCAAATGATCGAAGGGCAGATCCAGGGAGGCGTGCTGCAGGGCATCGGTTACGCCCTGTTCGAGAACCTGCGGCTCGGCGACAACGGTGAGGTGATCGATGACAACTTGGAGAGCTACCGTCTCCCCACTGCCGCCGATGCACCGCCCATCGAGGCCGCCATTCTGGAAAACCCCTGCTCCTACGGCCCACTCGGCGCGAAAGGCGCTGCGGAGCCGCCGATCATCCCAGTCGCCGCGGTGATCGGATGCGCGGTGGCCGATGCGATCGGCAAGCCCATCAATGAGCTGCCGCTCACGCCATTCGCCGTGCTGCAAGCGATAAAGGAAAGCTAGATCACGTGGCTAGCCGCATCGACTTGCCCTGCACGGATCCATAACCCGAATCATGGTTGATGACCTTTTGACTACACCCACTGAACCCCATCCGAGTTCGTCGGCGATGCGCCGCGTGCTCAAGCGCGCGAACGACGGCGTAGCGCTGGACGTCGCGGAGTCGGCGGTGTTGTTGCACGCCCGAGGTGAGGACCTGGAGACCCTGCTCGCCGCCGCGGCTCGGGTGCGGGACGCGCATCTCGCCGACCAGGGGCGCAGCGGGGTCGTGACCTACAGCCGCAAGGTGTTCATCCCGCTGACCCGCCTGTGCCGGGACCGGTGTCACTACTGCACTTTCGTCGACGTGCCCGGCAATCTCGACGCGCTCTATCTCGAACGCGACGAGGTGCTGGAGATCGCCAGGGCGGGCGCAGAGCAGGGCTGCCAGGAGGCACTGTTCACCCTGGGCGACCGGCCGGAGGAGCGCTGGCCGCAGGCTCGACAGTGGCTCGACGAGCGCGGCTACGCCTCGACGCTGGACTACGTGCGGTCCTGTGCGATCGCGGTGCTGGAGGAGACCGGATTGCTGCCGCATCTGAACCCCGGTGTCATGAGCTGGGAGGAGCTGCAGCGGCTGAAGCCGGTCGCGCCCAGCATGGGCATGATGCTCGAGACCACCGCGCGCAGGCTGTTCGAGGAGAAGGGCGGCCCGCACTTCGCCAGCCCGGACAAGGACCCCGACGTGCGGCTGCGGGTGCTCGACGACGCGGGCCGGGTCGGTGTCCCGTTCACCAGCGGCGTGCTACTCGGTATCGGTGAGACCCGCGGCGAGCGCGCCGAGTCGCTGCACGCGATTCGGCAGCGTGCGCGGCAGTATCGCAACATCCAGGAAGTCATCGTGCAGAACTTCCGGGCCAAGCCGGACACCGCGATGCGAGCCGCCCCGGACGCCGATCTCGAAGACCTCGCCGCGACCGTCGCGGTGGCGCGGCTGTTGCTGCCGCCGGGGGTGAGCGTGCAGGCTCCGCCGAACCTCGCAGGCGACGAGCACGCCCGGTTGCTGGCCGCCGGGATCGACGACTGGGGTGGGGTGTCCCCGGTGACCCCGGATCACGTCAACCCGGAACGGCCGTGGCCGGGGATCGATGAGCTCGCGTCCTGGACCGAGCAGGCCGGGTTCGAGCTGCGCCAGCGGCTCACCGCGTACCCGAAGTACGTGCGCAATGCGGAGAAGTGGATCGACATCCGGCTGCACGACCACGTCGCCGCGCTCGCCGGCTCGGACGGGCTCGCCGACGCCGATGCCGCCGCGATTGGACGTCCCTGGCAGGAGCCGGACGGCGGGCTGGACACCACCGGCCGCGCCGATCTGCACGCCGCGATCGACACCGAGGGCCGCACGTCCGACCGCAGAGGTGACTTCGACAGCGTCTACGGCGACTGGGACATGCTCGCCGGGCAGGTGCCCGCGGCCACCGTGCCCGAGCGGCTCGACAGCGAGGCCCGGGACGGGCTGCGGCTGGCCGCCGACGACCCGGCGGCGCTGCTGTCCGAGGCAAACGCGGGCGCGGCGATGGCGCTGCTCACCGCCGAGGGCGACGCGCTGGAGACGCTGACGCGCCAGGCCGATCAGCTGCGCGCCGACGTCGTGGGCGAGGACATCACCTACGTGGTCAACCGAAACATCAACTTCTCCAACGTCTGCTACGTGGGGTGCCGGTTCTGCGCCTTCGCCCAGCGTGAGCGTGACGCGGACGCGTTCCGGCTTTCGGTGGACGACGTCGCCGCCCGCGCCGTGGAAGCGTCCGAGGCGGGCGCGACCGAGGTGTGCATGCAGGGCGGGATCGATCCGAAGCTGCCGGTGAGCTACTACGCCGACATCGTCCGCGCGATCAAGAAAGCGGTGCCGGACATGCACGTCCACGCGTTCTCCCCGATGGAGATCGTCTCCGTCGCGTCGAAGGCAGGGGTCAGCGTGACCGAGTGGCTCACCGAACTGCGCGACGCCGGGCTCGGCTCCATCCCCGGTACCGCGGCGGAGATCCTCGACGACGACGTCCGCTGGGTGCTCACCAAGGGCAAACTGCCCGCCGCCACCTGGATCGACGTCGTCACCACCGCCCACCGGCTCGGCCTTCCCTCGTCGTCGACGATGATGTACGGCCACGTCGACCACCCCGAACACTGGCTCGGCCACCTCCGCGTGCTCGCCCGCATCGCGGCCGACACCGGCGGATTCACCGAGTTCGTCGGCCTGCCGTTCGTACACCACAACGCCCCGGTCTACCTCGCCGGCATCGCCCGCCCCGGCCCGACCGCGCGGGACAACCGCGCGATCCACGCCTTCGCCCGCCTCGCCCTGCACGGACTGATCGACAACGTGCAATGCTCCTGGGTCAAACTCGGCGACGAGCACACCGCCCAAGTACTGCGCGGCGGCGCCAACGACATCGGCGGCACACTCATGGAAGAAACCATCTCCCGCATGGCAGGCTCCGAACACGGCTCCTCCCGCACCACCGAGGAACTCGACCAACTCGCCGCCCTGGCAGGCAGGCCACCCCGCCAACGCAGCACCACCTACGGCCACATCCTGCGAGCGCCCGCGTGAATTGCACAGCTACGGCGAATCTTGGGATACGGCATCGCTCGGCAAGGAAGAGCCGCACCTGGCGGCGCGGACCGTGCTTGAACAACGGATCCGACAACGTCAGCAGACATTCGAGGAGTTCGTGGAGTACGCCGAAACCTTCGCCCGCGAACATGGCGAGCCTGGCACCCTCAGCGTCCGCCATCTGCAACGGCTCGTATCCGGAAGCCGACCCGATGGCCGACCGCTGGGATCCGTCCGGCCAGCCACGGCGCGGCTACTGGAGCGGATATTCGGCTTGAGCGTCGCCGAGCTGCTCGCCACCCCGCAGAGCACCTCGGCAGCTCAGTCGCTGCGGGCAGCCATCAGCGTCGTCGTCTCCGACTCGAAAGTACTGCTCGTCTGCCGCAGAGGCGAGGAGCCGAGCGGGATCTCGTGGCACTTCCCCGCTGGCCTCGTGAAGCCCGACATGTCAGCCCACAGTGTGGCCGTCCGGGAAACGTTCACGGAGACCGGAATCCATTGTGTCGTCGCCCGCGCTCTCGGCAGCAGGCTGCATCCCACGACCAAGGTCGTATGCGAGTACGTCTTGTGCGACTACGTGACTGGAATGGCCAAGAATCTTGATGTCGTTGAGAACATCGACGTGCTCTGGGCCGAGACGCCTGATCTCACCCGGTTCATTCCCGCAGAACACATCTACGAGCCCGTGCTTGCGGCCTTAAGGGGTCCTGGGGTGTACCAAGGGCCCCTAAGTCCGGCGGCTGAGATGCCCGCGTGAGCAACCGCTGATCACAACGCGGCGAACGTACCGATCAGCTCGGCGGTGTCCGCATGTCGGACTTCGAGCTCGTAGTCAGCCAGTGCGCCGTCGCCGCCATGATGGCGACGGGCAGCACCTTCAAGGAACCCCTGAATCTGGTCGGGGTCGCCCAGCACAGCCTGTGCTTTGAACGTTCGCACCACCGTGCCCAGACACAGCAAGCGCAAGTCGAGCAAGACCTTTTCCTCGCCGGTCGCGCTGCCGGAACATGCGTTAATGCCTGTGTCCCCTGCCGCCGACCGGCTGGCCGTGCTGTCCGTACCCGTAGGCTGGAGAACCTTCGCCCTGTGTCCGCGGCCGGACTCGGATACAAGACCCCACTTCATCAGCAAGGTCATGGCGCGATTGACTGTGCCCGGCGACACGCCGTGCTGTTTAGCCAGCTCACGCACAGGCGGCACGACATCTCCGGCAACGAGCATGCCATCCAAGATTTGCCTCCCGATTCCCACAGCGACCAGTTCATAAGGCGCCTGAGGGTCGTCCTTTGCACGCTGAAGCCCATCGCTGTCCGAGCCCCAGTTCCGCTCAGGCATGCGAGCTCCGATCGCACCCGCTGCTCGTTGGTCGGCTTCCGAAATGAATGCCGTATAGACTCTCAGTGTGGTAGCACCTCCACCGCCGTGGCCCGTCGCCCGGACACGGTGTTGATGTCAACGCCGCCCTTGATCAGTTCGGTCGCTGAGTAGTGGCGCAACTTGTGAAAGGTTGTGTCGATCTCCAGCCTCCCGACCATCGTGTCGAACCGCTGGGTAATCGCGCCCGGAGTGCAGAACCGGACATAGTCCACGGCTGGCGAGAACAGCAAGGCGCCTTCCGCAAGCCCGGACGCTGATCCAGCATGCACCTCCGCAACCCGACGTTCGCATCTGTCTCGGTGTTCACGCAGCACCGTTGCCGTTTCCGAATCGAGCGTCACCGGACGCTGCTGGTGGGTCTTCGTGTCCTGCTCAGCCCACTGGCCATCGTCGTCCTTGCTGATGCCGCGCCGGATCCACAGGACGGTCGTATCGTCTTCGGTCATCACGTCGGTCCATCGCAACGCGCACAGCTCATGACGCCGTGCCCCGGTCGTCATGGCCAGCCAGACCAACGTCGCCCAGTCCGTGTCACGTGCGGCCGCCGCGTTCACGATGGCGGCCGCTTGGGTGGGCGTGGGCGGCTGCGGCTTCGGAACCGGCGCTGATACCGGTTTCGCGTCCTTGACCGGGTTCTCAGTGATCCACTTCCAGCGCACCGCACCACGGAACGCTCCGGACAGCAGCCAGTGGATCTGTCGCCGCGCGGACGTGCCTAGCGGTGTGCACACATGCTGGCGGCATCGCTGGTCGCACTCGTGTTGGCGAGGAGTGCGGTGCTGGACGTACCGGCCGGTGCAATGCTCGCGGCAACGTTTCGATTCCCGATACAGCGACTCGAGCGTGTCGGCATCGACGTCACCGACCTTCTCGTCGCTGATAAACGGCTCGACGTGCTTCTGCCACAGCAACCAGTAGTTCTCTACCGTGCTCCACGCGCCGTCGAAGTCATTGAGGTAACGCTCGACGAGCTGGCTGACCTTGGCCGCGGTCTTGGGATTGCGCCGTTCGTAGACCTCGTTGAGCAGCTGAATCCGAACCTTCTCGGCCTCCGCGTCCTTGTCCGGCGTATCCGCCGGGGCGGCGCTTGGTCACCGGGTCCACGCCCGCGTCCACGCGCAGCGCGCCACTGGCCAGGGTGTCGATGACACCCTGCTGGCGCTTCCTCCGGAAAGTCTTCGATCCTGCCATCGATTCCACTGTAACCCAGTTTGGGCCCCGAACCGGCATTTTCCCAGGTCACAACGGTGGGCGCAGCCGGGTTCGAACCAGCGACCCCCTGCTTGTAAGGCAGGTGCTCTTCCGCTGAGCTATGCGCCCGTCACGGGTGGCGGCGCCTGCGGCACCGGCCACCCGAGAAAACTCGTCAGCCGAGCTCCGCGACGGCCTTCTTCCAGGCCTCCTGGTCGCGCGGCTCGCCGGGCTGGTTCACCTCGGCGTACTTGACGACACCCTCCGTGTCGATCAGGAAGGTACCGCGCACCGCGAGACCGGCCTGGTCGTTGAACACGCCGTACTTCGTGGCGACGTCGCCGTGCGGCCAGAAGTCCGACAGCAGCGGGAACTGGTAGCCCTGCTGCTCGGCCCACGCCTTGAGCGAGAACGGGGTGTCCACCGAGACGCCGAGAACCTGCACGCCCTCGTTGTCGTAGTCGGCGAACTCGTCACGGAGCTGGCAGAGCTCACCCTGGCAGATGCCGCTGAACGCGAACGGGTAGAAGACCAGCAGGACCGGCTTGTCCCCGCGGAACGACGACAGAGTGACTTCCTGCTTGTTGTAGTCGTTCAGCGTGAAGTCCGGGGCCTGCGAACCGACCTCGACCGCCATAGAGATTCCTCTCGCGCGCGTGCTCGTCCGGCCCGCCGAGACCCGGCGCGGCCGCATGTGCCCGTCCACCCTAACGCGGGCGGCCCGGGCATGATCGGGCGCCGGTGACCGGCGGCCCGTGCGCTCAGCGACGGGACGTGGACCGCGGCACGAGCCGCGTCGCCGTCCAGCCGTCGCCGACCGACAGGTTGGAAGTCTGCGACAGGCCGACGGTCGGCACGGCCTCGGCGATGTCACTGGGCTCGACGTGACCGGCCTCCCCGGTCTTCGGGGTCAGCACCCACACGACACCCTCGTCGTCGAGGGGTGCCCTGGCGTCGACGAGGGCGTCGCCGAGATCGCCGTCGCCGTCCCGCCACCACAGCAGAACCACGTCGATCACCTCGTCCGCGTCCTCGTCGAGCAGTTCCGCGCCGGTGTGCTCCTCGATGGCCGTGCGCAGGTCGTCGTCGACGTCCTCGTCCCAGCCGATCTCCTGGACCACCATGTCCGGCTTGATGCCAAGCCTCTCGGCGACGCTGTGCTGATCAGCGTCTCCCGCGGCGACCACGACTTCAATCCTCCAACGAACGACGTGTGCGACCGGCGGATTCCGGCCGCACTGCTTGCACGGTTGCGTCAAGCGAACACTGAGCGCGGCTCCGATGCAACCGTCCACACCGGATCCGGCACTTCGCCCGTGCCCAGCATCGCACGCCGGACCTGCCGCGGTCCTACCGGCGCCGGAGTTGACGCGCGCGCACGCGCGCGCGTAGAAGAGGCATGGAACCGACTCGACGCACGCCGCGACCGCGGCGGGTCTAGGGTGGGCTCAGCAGTCCCCGACAGGGGGCTGACCGGGGCCGATGACCGGGAAACCGCCGCGTCAGCGTTACCACCGAGTAGCGATGACACGGCTCGTGGATGCGACGACCATGTCCCTCGAACGGCCCACACCGGGTGACCACACCGAATCCGTACCCGGCCCGCCGGATGAGCGCCGAACACCCGCGCGCACCCGGTCGCGGCGGGCCCAGGAGGACGGCGGCCCCGGAGAACGCAGTGACAACAGTGACGAGAAGCTGGAAACAACAGCGACGACTGGCGAGGAGACCCCTTGGCCCCGCAGAACGACAAGGCCGGGCATAACAACGCCGGCCAGGGCAACCCGGCGCGCGTCCACGTGATCCGCAACGGCCTGGCGGCGCACCTGCCCGACATCGACCCGGAGGAGACCGGCGAATGGCTCGACTCCTTCGACGCAGCGCTCGCCACCGGCGGTAAGCAGCGTGCCCGGTACCTGCTGCTGCGGGTGCTGGAACGGGCACGGGAGCGCAACGTCGGCGTCGCCCCACTCACCGAGACCGACTACGTCAACTCCATCCCCACCGAGAACGAGCCGTGGTTCCCCGGCGACGAGGAACTCGAACGCCGCTACCGCGCCTACATCCGGTGGAACGCGGCGGTCATGGTGCACCGCGCCCAGCGCCCGGGCGTCGGGGTCGGCGGGCACATCTCCACCTATGCCTCGTCGGCGGCGCTGTACGAGGTGGGCTTCAACCACTTCTTCCGGGGCAAGGACCACTCCGGCGGGGGCGATCACGTCTTCATCCAGGGTCACGCTTCCCCCGGCATCTACGCGCGCGCCTTCCTTGAGGGCAGGCTCTCGGCCGACCAGATGGACGGGTTCCGCCAGGAGTTCTCGCACGCGGGCGAGGGCGGCGGCCTGCCGTCGTACCCGCACCCGCGGCTGATGCCCGAGTTCTGGGAGTACCCGACCGTGTCGATGGGCCTCGGCCCGATGAACGCCGTCTACCAGGCACGGTTCAACCGCTATCTGCACTCGCGGGGCCTCAAGGACACGAGCGACCAGCACGTGTGGGCGTTCCTCGGCGACGGCGAGATGGACGAACCGGAATCGCGCGGCCTCATCCACGTGGCCGCGGGCGAGGGCCTCGACAACCTGACGTTCGTCATCAACTGCAACCTGCAGCGCCTCGACGGACCGGTCCGCGGCAACGGCAAGATCATCCAGGAGCTGGAGGCCTACTTCCGCGGCGCGGGCTGGAACGTCATCAAGGTCGTCTGGGGCCGCGAATGGGACGCGCTGCTGCACGGCGACCGTGACGGCGCACTGGTCAACCTCATGAACGTCACCCCGGACGGTGACTTCCAGACGTACAAGGCCAACGACGGCGCCTACGTCCGCGATCACTTCTTCGGCCGCGACCCGCGGACGAAGGACCTCGTCAAGGACCTCTCCGACGCCGAGATCTGGAACCTCAAGCGCGGCGGGCACGACTACCGCAAGGTGTACGCGGCCTACAAGGCGGCGATGGAGCACCACGGCCAGCCGACCGTGATCCTCGCCCACACCATCAAGGGCTACGGCCTGGGCCCGGCCTTCGAGGGCCGCAACGCCACGCACCAGATGAAGAAACTGACCCTCGACGACCTCAAGCAGTTCCGGGACGCCCAGCGCATCCCGATCAGCGACGAGGAACTCGAGCGCGACCCGAAGCTGCCGCCGTACTATCACCCGGGTGAGAACTCGGCGGAGATCGAGTACATGCAGGGCCGCCGCAAGACCCTCGGCGGCTACGTGCCCGAGCGCCGCCCCGCCCGCGCCAAGCCGCTCGCGCTGCCCGGCGACAAGGTCTACGACACGATCCGGAAGGGCTCGGGCAAGCAAGAGGTCGCCACGACGATGGCGTTCGTCCGGCTCGTGCGCGAACTGGCCAAGGACGCCGAGCTCGGGAAGCGGATCGTGCCGATCATCCCGGACGAGGCACGCACGTTCGGCCTCGACTCGATGTTCCCGACGAACAAGATCTACAACCCGCACGGGCAGGGCTACACCTCGGTCGACGCCCAGCTGATGCTGGCCTACAAGGAGTCCGAGGAAGGCCAGCTCCTCCACGAGGGCATCAACGAGGCGGGGTCGACGGCCTCGTTCACGGCGGTCGGCACGTCGTACGCCACCCACGGCGAGCCGATGATCCCGATCTACATCTTCTACTCGATGTTCGGGTTCCAGCGCACCGGCGACGGCCTGTACGCGGCCGCCGACCAGATGGCACGGGGCTTCGTGCTGGGTGCCACCGCGGGCCGCACCACCCTCACGGGTGAGGGCCTGCAGCACGCCGACGGCCACTCGATCCTGCTGTCGGCCACGAACCCGGCGGCCGTGACGTACGACCCCGCGTGGTCGTTCGAGATCGCCCACATCGTCAAGGACGGCCTGCGCCGCATGTACGGCGAGACCGGCCCCGACGGCAACGGCGAGAACGTCTTCTACTACCTCACCGTCTACAACGACCCGTACCAGCAGCCCGCCGAGCCGGAAGACCTCGACGTCGACGGCCTGCTCAAGGGCCTGTACCGCTACGCCGAGGCACCGGCGGGTGACGGACCGGAGGCGCAGATCCTGGTCTCCGGCGTGACGATGCCCGACGCGCTACGGGCGCAGCAGATGCTGCTCGACGAGTGGGGGGTGCGCGCGGCGGTGTGGTCGGCCACGTCGTGGACGGAGCTGCGCCGTGAGGCCGTGGACGTGGACCGGGACAACTTCCTGAACCCGGACGACGCGCCGCGGGTGCCGTACGTGACCGAGGCGCTGCAGGGCGCGGACGGCCCGTACGTGGCGGTGTCCGACTGGATGAAGGCCGTGCCGGACCTGATCCGTCCGTGGGTGCCCGGCGACATGCTGACGCTCGGCACCGACGGCTTCGGCTTCTCCGACACCCGTCCGGCGGCGCGGCGCCACTTCCTGGTGGACGCCGAATCGATCACGGTCGGCGTGCTCACGGCACTGGCGAAACAGGGCACGGTCGACCGGGCCACGGTCTCGCGTGCTGCACAGCAGTACCGGATCGACGACGTCGGCGCGGCCGGACCGCAGACGTCCGACTCCGGAGTGGCCTGACCCCACGGAAATCCGGACGAACAGGACGACGGTCGCCACCGACCGTAAGAACGGTTCGCGATGGATTTCGCCGTTCGCGTGAGGTCGCTCCACGAACGAGTGAGGCCTCTGGCCAGCGACGATCCCGCCGGTCCATAGTGGAATCACCGGTGGGGACCGGGGAGAACGAAACCGCCCGACGCAGCGATTCATCGCCGCGTCGGGCGGTTTCGCTCGGTCGGCCGGTTTCGCCGGTCGGCCGGATCCGCTCGGTCGGGCGGGTCGCCGTATCCGCCACGGCCCGATCACTGTCCGCCGTGCCCGTCCTTCCGCCGTGCCCGTCCTTCCGCCGTGCCCGTCCTTCCACCGTGTTCGCACCGCCGCCCCCACGCACCGTGGCGGCCTTTCCGCCGTGGCCGCCCGCCACCACGGCGACGTAGGATCGCAGGCAAATGACCTCCGACAATCCCCGGCGCACGCGGTCGAACCCGGACGCCTCGACAGGGCAGGACCCGAAGACCGAGAAGACCGCGCGCTCGACACCGCCGGCCTCGAAGTCCTCCTCGTCGAAACCCCCGAAACCGAAACCCCCGAAACCGAAGACCCCGAAACCGAAACCCCCGAAACCGAAGACCCCGACACCGAAACGCGCGGAATCGGACACCCCGGCATCAGACATCCCGGCGTCGGAACCCCCGGCGTCGGAGACCACGGAATCGGAGACCACGGAATCGGAGACCACGGAATCGGGAGCCCCTCCCTCGAGGAGTACGTCGGACGCGGCCTCGGGCACCGTACGCGGGCGGAACCGGTTGTCGGCGCGAACGCTGCGGGACCTGGAACGCTCCTCCGGCAGGATCGCCAAGGCCAGCGTCGCCGCGATGGAAGAGCGGCTGTCCTGGTTCAGCAGGTTGCCCGCCGACCAGCGCGCCAGCGTCCTGTTCATCACCCAGGCCGGCGCCACGGGGTTCGTCCGCTGGCTGCGGGATCCCGAGCACGCTCTGGAACTGACGACCGAGGCGTTCCGCGGCGCCCCGCGCGACCTGTCGCGCTGGATCAGCCTGCGCCAGACGGTCGGCCTGGTGCGGCTGGCGATCGAGGTCTTCGAGCAGCAGTTGCCCGACTTCGCGGCCGACGAGACCGAAAGCGCCGCACTGGTCGAAGGCATCCTGCGCTACGGCCGCGAAGTGGCGTTCGCCGCCGCGAGTTCGTACGCCGCCGCGGCCGAGGCGCGCGGCGCGTGGGACGCGCGGCTCGAAGCACTGGTCGTCGACGGCATCGTCCGCGGGGACGCCGAGGAGTCCGTGCTGTCCCGGGCGGCCGCACTCGGCTGGGACCCCGCGGCCAGCGCGACGGTGATGGTCGGCACGTCACCGTCGGACGATCCGCCGACCGTGGTCTTCGAGGTGCGCAGCCGGGCCGCACGCGCCGGTTGTCCGGTACTGCTCGGGGTGCAGGGCACGCGGCTCGTCGTCGTGGCGGGCGGAGCGGACGACGAGCAGACTCGCGACGGCGCGCTGCTGGACACCCTGGCTGCGGCGTTCGGAGACGGGCCGATCGTCGCCGGACCGACGGTCGGCAGCCTCGGCGAGGCGCACGCCAGCGCCGCCGAAGCCCTGTCGGCCATGCGCGCCGTCGTGGCGTGGCCGGGCGCGCCCCGTCCGGTGCGCTCGATCGACCTCCTGCCCGAACGCGCCCTCGCCGGCGATCCGTCCGCCGAGCGGCGGCTCGTCGACGAGATCGCCAGGCCACTGGAGGAGGCCGGTCCCGCACTGCTGGCCACGGTCGAGGGGTACCTCGAGACCGGCGGTGTCCTCGAGATGTGCGCCCGCCAGCTGTTCGTGCACCCGAACACGGTGCGCTACCGGCTGCGCAAGGCCGCCGAGCTGTCCGGCCGTAACGCAGCGGACCCGCGGGATGCGCTCGTGCTGCGCGTCGCGCTGGCCGCGAGCAGACTCGGCCGCAGCCGCGGTCAGTGGTGACGGCACTGTCAGTGGTGACGGCGCGGCCAGTGGTGACGGCGCGGCCGTCGATCCGGCCGCCCACTCCCGCCGGACCGCGGTGAGACCGATCACGATCATGGCGCAGGACAGGCTCGAACTGCGCAGAACCGACAAGGTGATCTCGCAGGACAGCCGCCCGAGCCGGCACGCTTTTGTAGCTTCTCCACAAGCGAGACGCCCGGAGTTCGTGAGGGCTCGGCATCCCCGCGAACCGCCTCGACCGTGTTTTCTGGTGCCGTGATCGCGCTTCTATGCCCTGGCCAGGGTGCGCAATCCCCTGGCATGCTCAACGACTGGCTCGAACTCGACGGTGCACGCGAGCGGCTGCAGCAGTGGTCCGACAAGGCGGGCCTCGACCTGATCCGCCTCGGTACGGACGCCGACGCCGAGGAGATCCGCGACACCGCGATCACCCAGCCGCTGACCGTCGCCACCTCGCTGCTGGCTGCCGAGTACCTGCCCGAGCAGCCGGCCGGCGCGCCGGTGGCCGGCCACTCGGTGGGCGAACTCGCCGCCGCCGCGATCGCCGGCGTGTTCCCGGCGGAGGACGCGGTCGCCCTGGCGGCCGCCCGGGGCGCCGCGATGGCCAAGGCCTGTGCCCTCGAGCCCACCAGCATGGCGGCGATCATGCTGGGCGACCCGGAGGAGGTCGTCGCCTGGCTCGCCGAGCGGGGTCTCGAGGCAGCCAACCGCAACGGCGCAGGCCAGATCGTCGCGTCCGGCTCGGCGGAGGCGATCGAGGCGATCGTCTCCGAGCCGATGGCGGGCACGAAGGTGCGCCCGCTGCCGGTCGCGGGCGCCTTCCACACCCGGTACATGGCACCGGCCGAAGAGACGTTGCGCGAGCACATCGCCGGCATCTCCCCCGCCGACCCCGTCCGCCCGCTGCTGTCGAACGCCGACGGCGCCGTGGTCTCCGACGGTGCCGAATACCTGGACCGGCTCATCGCCCAGGTCACCAAGCCGGTGCGCTGGGACCTGACGATGCAGGGCCTCGTCGGCCTCGGCGCGACCACCACGGTCGAACTACCGCCCGCGGGGACGCTGAGCGGCCTGGTCCGCCGGGAGCTGAAGGGCACCGTCACCTCGACGGTCGCGCTCAAGAAGCCCGCTGATCTCGACGACGTGGACCCGAGCGCATGAGCGCGCTGACCCTCCGCCAGGGACCCTCCGCCACTCGAGTGCTGGGCATCGGCAGCACCCAGCCCGACCGGGTCGTCACCAACGACGAGCTGGCGCAGCACATGGACACCAACGACCAGTGGATCCGGGAGCGCGTCGGCATCATCGAGCGCCGGTTCGCGGGCGAGGACGAGCGTCTGGTCGACATGGCCGTCACCGCCGGCGCGAAAGCCCTCGCCGATGCGGGCGCCGACCCGTCCGAGGTCGACACCGTCATCCTGCCGAACTGCACGATGCCCTCCCCCATCCCCAACGCCGCCGCGCAGGTCGCCGACCGGATCGGGATCACGGCCGCAGGCGCGTTCGACATCAACGCCGCGTGCGCCGGGTTCTGCTACGGGCTCGCGCTCGCCTCGGACCTGATCCGCGGCGGCTCGGCGAACAAGGTCCTCGTGATCGGTGCGGAGAAGCTCACCGACGTCGTCGACCCCGCCGACCGTTCGACGGCGATCATCTTCGCCGACGGCGCGGGGGCGGCGCTGGTCGGCCCCGCGGACGAACCGGGCATCGGGCCGGTGTCGTGGGGCAGCGCGGGCGATCAGGTCGACATGATCTACATGCGCGACGAGAAGTACCTGTTCCAGGAGGGACAGTCGGTGTTCCGCTGGGCGACCACGAAGATCGCCCCGGTGGCGACCGTCGCCGTCGAGCGTGCGGGCCTCCGGCTCTCCGATGTGGACGTCCTGATTCCGCATCAGGCGAACCTGCGTATCGTCGAGGCGATCGCCAAACGTCTGCGGTCCCAGGGCGCACGCGAGGACCTGGTGGTGGCCGACGACATCCGGTACTCCGGCAACACCTCGTCGGCGTCGATCCCCATCGCACTCGACCACATGCGCGCGGCGGGCACCGTATCGTCGGGCGATGTCGTACTGGCCGTCGGCTTCGGCGCCGGTCTGTCGTATGCCGGGCAGGTCCTCATCTGCCCTTAACCGGAAACGAGGACGGCGGACCGACCCCGGTCCGTTAGTGTTCGCGGACGACCATCCATCCGATTCAACGAAAGGAACACCAAAGTGGCCGACAAGACGGAGCTGCTGACCGGACTCGCCGAGATCGTCGAGGAGGTCGCAGGTGTGGCCAAGGACGACGTGACGGCCGACAAGTCGTTCGTGGACGACCTCGACATCGACTCGCTGTCCATGGTGGAGATCGCCGTGCAGGCCGAGGACCGGTTCGGCGTGAAGATCCCGGACGACGAACTCGCGAACCTGAAGACGGTCGGCGACGCCGTGGACTACGTCGCGGCCAACTCCAAGTAAACGCCACGCGGCCGGCTACCTCGGGGAGACTCCACATGAGCAACACCGACGTCGTGATCACCGGTATCGGTGCGACCACGCCGCTCGGACCGGATGTGACGTCCACATGGGACGGTCTACTCGCCGGGCGCAGCGGCATTCGCGCCCTCGAGGCGGACTGGGCGGAGACCTACGACCTCCCGGTCCGCATCGGCGCCAGCCTCGCCGAGGAGCCGACCGAAAAGATCCCGCGCGTCCGGGCCCGGCGACTCGACCGCTGCGAACAGGTCGCGCTCATCGCGGCGTGGCAGGCCTGGGAGGACGCGGGGTTCGCCCTGCCGTCCGACGACGGCGAGGACGTTGAGCCGGAACGGCTCGGCGTGTCCATCGGCACCGGTATCGGCGGTCCGGTGACGCTGCTCGAGCAGGACGACAACCTCGAGCAGCACGGCATCCGGAAGGTGTCACCGCTGACCGTGCCGATGCTCATGCCGAACGGGCCCGCCGCCCACGTCGGCATCGAGCTACGGGCCCGCGCCGGGGTGCACTCGCCCGCGTCGGCGTGCGCATCGGGCGCCGAGGGCATCGCCAAGGCCTTCGACATGATCCGTTCCGGCAAGGCGGACGTGGTCGTGGCAGGCGGTGCCGAGGCGTGCATCCACCCGATCACGATCGCCGGGTTCGCGCAGGCGCGCACCGTCTCGACCCGTAACGACGACCCGGAGCACGCCTCCCGGCCGTTCGACGTCGACCGCGACGGGTTCGTCCTCGGTGAAGGGGCAGGCGTCGTGGTGCTGGAGAGCGCCGCCCACGCCGAGGCGCGCGGAGCGCGGGTGTACGGCAAGGTCGCCGGCACCGGCATCACCTCCGACGCGTACCACATCACGGGCAACCACCCGGACGGCATCGGTCAAGTCGCGGCGATGCGCGAGGCGATCGAGCAGGCCGGGATCACCGCACCGGACGTGGGCCACGTCAACGCGCACGCCACGTCGACCGTCGTCGGCGACGTGGGCGAGGCCGCGGCCATCCGCAAGGCACTCGGTGACCATCCGGTGGTGACCGCGCCGAAGGGCGCGCTCGGCCACCTCGTCGGCGGTGCCGGCGCGGTCGAGGGCATCGCCACGCTGCTGTCGCTCTATCACGGCGTCGTGCCCATGACGCTCAACCTCGGTGAGCTCGACCCGAACGTCGAACTCGACGTCGTCGCAGGTGAACCGCGCAAGATGGAACTGTCGGCGGCGATCAGCAACTCGTTCGGCTTCGGCGGGCACAACACGGCCCTGCTGTTCACCACGGCCTGAACCACTGACGGCCTGAACCACTGACGGCTCGGGCCTGTGGTCCGGAGGATCACAGGCCCGAGCCGACGGCAGGCCCGAGCCGGCAGCAGGTCCGGGTCAGCAGCGGGACTGTTCGGGCACCGTGCCCGGTGGGACGGTGCCGATCCGCCAGTCCCCTTCGGCCGCGGTGAACGGAAACGCCAGACGCCAACGGATGCAGTCCGACTGCAGGTCGTCGGGCGCGTCCACGGTGTCCTGGACGCTCGTGAAGCCGAGTAGCACCGTCAGCCCGCCGTCGGGTGCGGCTTCGATCCGGTAGACGCGAATGCTGCCGTCCCGCGTGCTGCGGTAGTTCGCCCGCCACTCCTGCTCCCTCTGCAGGGCTGCGCGTTCGGCGACCACCGTCGTGACCCACAGGTCGTAGTCACGCCGGTTGATGGCGTCGAAGTAGTCCTGCAGCACGGCACGCACGTCCTGGGCATTCGGATGGGCGGCCGCATCGCCCGTGAGGCGAACCCGCGCAGGGCCGGGCTGCTCGTCCGGCTCGGCCGAGCTCGACGGAGCGGAGGTCTGCGGGGCCGCGGGCCGCGACGTCCGGGACGGTGGCTGATAGACCTCGCGTGCCACGAGACCGCCCCCGACCGTGAGCGCCACGATCGCGACGAGCACCGGCAGCAGCCAGCGTCGGTGCTGAAGAGACGTGGTCGGCACCGGTCCAGACTACTGCGCACCCGGTCGCCGTACTCGCAGAACCGCCGACCACGGCGACGCCGCCGGTTCAGCCGACCTGGTGCAACCACGTCACGGGCGCGCCGTCACCGGCGTGCCGGAACGGTTCGAGCGCCTCGTCCCAGCCTGCACCGAGCAGCTCGTCGATCTTGTGGGCGAGCTGCTCCGAGGCGCGACTCTTGGCGACGAGGGTGCGCAGCTGGTCCTCGGGCACGACGATGTCGCCGTTGGCGCTGGTGCGCGCGTGCCACAGCCCCAGGCCGGGGACGTGACAGAAACGCTGGCCGTCGACGCCGGAACTGGGTTCCTCGGTGATCTCGAAGCGGACCATCGGCCACGCCTTGAGCGCACCGGACAGCTTGCCTGCGGTGCCCGCCGGACCGCGCCACTCACATTCGGCGCGCAGCTGACCGGGCGCCGCCGGCTGCGCAGTCCAGCGCAGCTCGGCACGCGTGCCGAGCGTGCCTGAAATCGCCCACTCGACGTGCGGACACACCGCAGACGGCGACGAGTGGACGTACACAACGCCACGTGTGCTCACTGCTGACCTCCGCTTGTTCGACGAGGGGCGTCTTCCCCTACGACCTCGCGAACCACGCCGAGCTCAGTGCGTGAGCACCGCTTGAATTTCTCTTCGCACATTTTGCACCGCAGGGGCCTGTTACGCCACATGGACCCCAGAGATCACACCGCGACCTGGGCCAGGTGGACCCGCGACGACCTCCGAACCGGTAGATTCCCGATGCCAGTTCACCAGTCGCAGGGAGGCTCGAGGGGTGCGACTCGTCCGGTTCTCGGCCCGTCCCGCGCACATCTCGCCGGACATTCGCGCGGCACTGACCTCCCTCGGGCGCGATGGCGACACCATCGGCGGGGTGGGCCTGGTGGGGGTGCAGCCCCCGGGGATGGATGCGCCGGTCGACGCGGTGGCCGTCACGACTCACGGCGTCGTGGTCGTCATCGGCGTGGACCTGCCCGATCCCGCCATCCGGCTCGAAGCGCCGTTGCACGGTGTGTGGAAGGCCGACGGCTGGCCACTCGTGCGCGGCGAGGACGATTCCGGCACGAACGCGGGGAATCCGTCCGGCGAAGCACTCACCGTGTCGGACCAGGTCGCGGAGCGGATCCGCACGGCATCCGGCTCGCCCGGGGCCGCCGTCGGGACGGTCGTCGCGGTCGGTCCGTTCGCCGAGCACGTCGAACAGCCCGCAGGCGAACTCTCCGGTCCGGTACGCATCGTGTATCCGACGTCGACGAGCCTGCTGGCCTCGGTCGTCTCGCTCGCCTCGGCTCCGCGGCCGTTCACGGTCGACCAGGCCCGCGCCGTCATCACCGCACTGTCCCCGGACACCGAACTTGAGGACGAGGCGCTCGCGGGAGAAGGCTTCGCCACCACCGACGCCGCAGCGGCTGCCACCGGCGCCGGCCCCTCCCCCGAGCCCGATCCGGACGGCGCGTCCGCTTCCGGGCCCGCTCCGGAGCACCCGGGCGGCCCCCTGGCCGACCCGCAGGCCGACGATCCGCTGACCGACGACGCGGACACCGAAACGCTCGACCGCACCGCGCCGCCGGGGCCGGAGGGCGCAGCCGCGTCCGGCTCGGCGGCGTCCGCCGCAGCAGCTACGCCGGCACCCGTTGCACCGTCGCTTCCCGCAGCGTCATCTCCCGCAGCGTCATCTCCCGCAGCGTCACCGACACCGCCTGCCGGATCCGCACCGGTGACGCCGCCCCCGCCCACCCGTGCGCAGCCCGCGGACATGCAGCCGAGTGCATCGACCGATACGAACGTTGCCGCGGGTTCCGCTCCGGCCGGGCCCGCGACGACAGCACCGCAGCACGCTCCACGACCGAGTACACCGGCATCCCGACCCGGGCACGCCGAACAGCCCGGCGCTCCGCAGTCCGGTACTCCGCAGTCCGGTACTCCGCGGCCCGGTGCTCCGCAGTCGCCGCGGACGCCGCCAGCCTCCGCCGCGTCGGGACAGGCACCGGCGGTGCCGTCCCGCCCGGGCGGCGCGGCACCGCAGCCGCGCCGGCGGCGATCGCCGGCGCAGACGTGGCGATGGATCGCGGCCGGTGCGGTGTTCGCCGTGGCACTCGTCGTGATCATCACCTTCACGGCCATGAGCGGCGGGGACGACGGCGATCAACCGGTGCGCATGCGTGCCGGCGGGCTGGAATTCACCCAGCGGGCGGCGCAGCTGACGGAGGAGTGCGCCGCCCATGCGGTGGGCGACCTGAGTGTGGCGCTGACCGACGGTGGATGCACCGAGCTGCGCCGTGGCAGCTTCGACACCACGGCGGGCGGCACGGACGTGGCCGTCTCGGTGGCTGCGCTCACCTTCACCGACGAGCAGGCGGCGCAGCGCTTTCTCGAGGTCGCCGACACCCCGGGCACCGGCACGATCCGTGACCTCGCCACGACCTCGGACCGATGGGCACCGCCCGCGCCGGACTGGTCGGGCGCCGCCTACGTCAACGACCTCGAGGGAACCACGGTGCGACTCGTACAGGCCTCGCCGCGGGACCGCGCGTCGGTCGAATCGCCCGAGGTCGCCGACGCCGCCGAGGCCGCACTCGGACTGGTGAAGCTGAACGACTGAAAGTCACTCCGCGTCACTGACGCTGTCGGCGGCACGGCCCCGTCGGCACTCGTCATCGGCGGCACGGTCCCGCCGGCACAGGCATGCCGCAGGGGTCACAGCCCGTACTCCTCCAACAAGCGGAGCCAGACTTCGCTGATGGTCGGAAACGCGGGAACGGCGTGCCACAACCGGTGCAGCGGAACCTCGCCGACGATAGCGATCGTGGCGCTGTGCAACAGTTCGGCGGTGTCGGGCCCGACCAGGGTCACGCCGAGCAGCACGTCCCGCCGCGTGTCGACGATCGCGCGCAGGCGCCCGGCATACCCGTCCGCGTGGAGCGCGGACCCGGCGACGGCGATGTCGAGTTCCACCGCCCGCTGACCCGGCCCGGCGGACTCCCGCAGGCCGACCGACGCCACCTCGGGGTCGGTGAACACCACCTGCGGCACGGCGTGATGGTCGGCGGTCGCGGTGTGGGCGCTCCACGGCGAACTGTTCACGCTGTCACCACGGGCCGTCGCGGCGACCACGTCACCGACGATCCGCGCCGCATACTTGCCCTGGTGCGTCAGCGGCGCACGGCCGGTCACGTCACCGGCGGCACAGAGCCAACCGCCGTCCACTCCGGACACCCGTCCGCTGTCGTCGACCGGCAACGGCGCACCGGGGGTGAGCCCGACGACGTCGAGTCCGAGCTCCGCCGTCGCCGGCCTGCGCCCGGTGGCGATCAACAGCCGATCGGCATCGACCTCCCGGCCGCCGTGCGCGAGCCGTACCGCTCTCGCCCCGGACTCGTCCACTTCGGACACCCGCTCGACGGCGGTGTCCGGATACAGCCGCACTCCGTCCCCGCGTAGCCCGTCGGCAACCGCGTCCCCGGCGAACGCCGGGTAGGCGGGCAACGGCCTCGACCCGGTCATGAACAGGTGCACCTCGGCACCCAGCCGCGCCCACGCCTGCGCCATCTCGGTGCCGACGACACCTCCGCCCAGCACCGCCAGGCGCGCAGGCACCGTCGACTCCGACGTCGCTTCCCGTGACGTCCACACCAGCTCGCCCGGCAACTCCGCAAGCCCGGCGACCGGCGGGCGTTTCACCACACTGCCCGTACACACGATCACCGCCTGCCGCGCGCGCAGCACGGCGCCGTCGACGGTCACCTCGCGCTCCCCGGTGATGCGTGCATGTCCGCGGACCGGCGCGATACCCGCGCTGCGCGCCCACTCGACCTGGGCGCTGTCGTCCCCGCCGTGCGTGAAGGCATCCCTGCGGGCGAACACCGCAGCCGGATCCAGCCGGCCGTCGTGATCGATCCCCGGCATGCGCCGCAGCGCGGCGAGCAGATTCCCGGGTCGTAGCAACGCCTTACTGGGCACGCATGCCCAGTAGGAACACTCGCCGCCGAACCGTTCGTGGTCGACGAGCGCCGCGGTCAGACCGCCTCCGACGGCGCGGGCGGCCGCGTTCTCCCCCACCGGCCCGGCTCCGATCACCACGACGTCGTACGCGCGCTCTGCCATACCGACAAGCGCACACCACCGCGCGCCGACCCGCAACCCGGCAACTACCCTGGTCGGGGAGCAGGTGGCACGTGGCCGTGGCCCACGGTCGGGGAGAACGCCTGCGTCGACTCGAAACATGCGGAGGACGTTGGTGGCACGCAATACGGCGGTCGAGGTACTCGACGACATCAGCGGTGAACCGGCTGCGGAGGTGGTGCGGTTCTCGCTCGATGGCGTCCACTACGAAATCGATCTGGCGACGGCCAACGCCGAGGTCCTGCGCACGGCGCTCACGCGCTACGCCGACAACGCACGCCGCACCGGCGGACGCAAGCGTCAACGGCGGCTGCTCACCCCCGGTACACCCGGCGCAGCCAAGGGCACCGCGAAGACCCCGGCGAAGGGGACCGCGAAGAAGACCGCGGCAACGAAGAAGGCAGCCACGGCGGCCAAGAGCTCGACGGCGAAGGCAGCCAAGGGCACGGCGGCACAGGGCACGGCGGCGAAGAAAACGGCAACGGCCGCCAAGAAAACGGCAACGGCTGCGAAAACGGCGTCCGCCGCGAAGAAGACCCCCGCGGCGAAGACGGGCGCGGCCGGGAAGACCACGCGGGCCGGAAACACCACCACCGCGAAGAACACCGCCGCAGCCACGACTCCGGACAAGAAGACCCCGGCGAAGAGCACCCCGGCGAAGAGCACTGCCGCGAAATCCGGCACCGCGAAAACCGGAACGAGGAAGGCCGCCGCGAAGCCCGCGGCCACGACGTCGACGACCCGGAACGCCGCGGGCGGGGCCTCCACGCGGGCGGCCACCCCGGCCGCAGCTCCCAAGAAGGCGTCCGCCAAGTCCCCGGCTGCCAAGCCCCCGGCTGCCAAGCCCTCGACAGCCAAGGCCTCGGCTCCGAAGAAGACCTCGGCTCCGAAGAAGGGCTCGACAACGAAGAAGGGCTCCGCCGCGAAACCCGCCACCGGGCCGGAGAAGCCCACCGACACCGCGGCGGAAAACGGCGCCAAGTCCGCCCCTCAGGTCACGTTCTCGGCCGCCCGCTGACGTACGGCGGCCCGTTCCCCGCCGAACCCCGCGCGATCACAACGTTTTCAGCTCCTCGACGATGCCGCCGACGGATTCCTTGGCATCGCCGAAGAGCATGGCCGTTCTCGGGTCGGTGAACAGGGCGTTGTCGATGCCGGCGAACCCCGACCCCATGGAGCGTTTCAGCACGATCACCGACCGGCTCGACGTGACGTGCAGAATCGGCATGCCGTAGATCGGGGAATCCGGGTCGGACTGGGCGGCCGGGTTCGTCACGTCGTTCGCGCCGATCACCAGCGACACGTCGACCTGCGGGAACGCCGAGTTGCTCTCGTCCATCTCCTTGAGCGACTCGTACGGCACGTCGGCTTCGGCCAGCAGCACGTTCATGTGTCCCGGCATCCGCCCGGCGACGGGGTGCACGGCGTAGGCGACGTCGATGCCCTTGGCCTCCAGCAGGTCGGCCATCTCGCGGACGGCGTGCTGCGCCTGGGCGACCGCCAGTCCGTATCCGGGTACGACCATGACGCGGCCGGCGTAGGCGAGCTGGATCGCCGCGTCGGCCGCACTGGTACTGCGCACGGGACGGTCCGCGCCGCCGCTCCCACCAGCCGTCGCGCCGGCAGCACCTCCACCGAAGCCGCCCGCGAGGATCGCCGGGATGGACCGGTTCATCGCCTGCGCCATGAGGTTCGTCAGGATCGAACCGGACGCACCGACGATCATGCCCGCCACGATCAGCGCCGTGTTGTCCAGCGCGAGACCCATCGCCGCGGCCGACAATCCGGTGAACGCGTTGAGCAGCGAAATCACGACCGGCATGTCGGCACCGCCGATCGGCAGCACGACCATGACACCGATGAGTCCCGCGGCGACCAGTACCCCGGCGATCAGCCACTCGGATCGGCCGCCCGCGACGGTGATCACGGCGCACACCAGCGCCACGACCAGCAGCACGATGTTCAGCGGCTGCTGCAGCCGCCCGAGCGTCACCGGCTTTCCGGGCAGGATCTCCTGCAGTTTCGCGAACGCGACGCCCGAACCCCAGAACGACACGGACCCGACGAGCGCTGCGAACAGCGACGCGATCGCCACGTACAGCGCTTCGCCCTCGTAGCCGGCGGTCACCCGGAATTCCACCCACGCAATGAGCGCCACCGCGCCACCGCCGACGCCGTTGAACAACGCCACCATCTGCGGCATCGCCGTCATCTTCACGCGCCGGGCCGCGGGGACGCCGATCACCGCACCGATGCCGAGACCGAGCGCGATGAGCAGCCAGTTCCCCATGCCGGGCAGCAACAGTGTCGCGACGACGGCGACCGCCATCCCGGCTGCGGCGATCCAGTTTCCCCGGACGGCGGTACGCGGACCCGTCATCCCCATGAGGCCGTAGATGAACAGGACGAACGCGACGATGTAGCCCGCGGAGACGAGCGTGGTCACTGCTCGCCCCCCTCACGCACCTCTGCTGCGCGCCCGCCGGGCCGCTCTCGACCGGGGCCCTGCCCGCTGGGACGTTGTTTGAACATCCCGAGCATGCGGTCGGTGACGAGGAATCCGCCGACGACGTTGATCGTGCCGAAGGCGATGGCCACGACGAGCAGGATCTTGTTCAGCACCCCGTCGACGCCGTGGCCGAGCACGATGAGCCCGCCGAGCAGCACGATGCCGTGGATGGCGTTCGTACCGGACATGAGCGGGGTGTGCAGCGTGTTGGGCACCTTGGAGATCACGGTGTAGCCCACGAATCCCGCGAGCACCAGGATCGCGATGCTTTCGATCGGCACCTACGCCACCTCCTCCGGCAGGCCGGCGACACAGGCGCCGGCAACGATCTCGTCGGCCGGGTCGATCGCGAACCGGCCTTCGGAATCCACGAGCAGTTCGATCAGTTCGACGAGATTCCGCGCGTACAGCTCACTGGCGTGCAGCGGCATTCCGGCGGGCAGGTTGAGCGGCGAGCTGATCGTCACGCCGCCGACGTCGACGTTCTCACCCGGTTCGGTCAGCTCGCAGTTGCCGCCGGTCGCACCGGCCAGGTCGACGACGACGCTGGCGGGCCGCATCCCCCGTACGGCCTCGGCGGTGACGAGCGTAGGCGCCGTGCGGCCCGGAACGAGAGCCGTGGTGATCACGACGTCGAACCCGGCGATGGCCTCGGTGAGCCTGCGTTGCTGCTGCGCGCGCTCGTCGTCGGTGAGTTCGCGGGCGTACCCGCCGTCGCCGATCGCCTCGATGCCCAGGTCCAGCCACTGAGCGCCCACGGATCGCACCTGTTCGGCGACCTCGGGGCGCACGTCGTAGCCGGTCGCCCGCGCGCCGAGCCGTTTCGCCGTGGCGAGTGCCTGCAATCCCGCGACGCCCGCACCGAGCACGAGCACGGTCGCGGGCGGAACGGTGCCCGCAGCAGTGGTGAGCATGGGAAAGAACCGCGGCGAGAGCTGGGCCGCCAGCAGCGCGGCACGGTACCCCGACACGTTCGCCTGCGACGACAGCGCGTCCATCGCCTGCGCCCGCGAGACCCGCGGGATCGATTCGACCGCCAGCGCGGTGATCCCGGCCCGTTCGAGGGCCTCGACCCGGGCGGGGTCGCCGAGCGGGTCGAGGAATCCGATGAGGACGGTGCCGGCCGGGAGCCGCGCGATGTCCTCCTCGGACGGTGGCGTCACGGTGAGCACGATGTCGCTGCGGCGGGAATCGGCCGCGTCACCGCAGGAGGACTCGGCTCCGAGCTCGGCGCCGACGGCCGTGAACAGCTCGTCGGGCAGGCCCGCCTTCCTGCCTGCGCCCGGTTCGACCACAACCCGCAGCCCCCGGCCGATCAGCCGCGCGGCGAGTTTCGGTACCAGCGCGACCCGTCGTTCCCCCGGCGCCGTCTCGGCGACGACACCGACCGTCAGCGGTCCTGCCACCTTGCACGTCCTCCTCGTCGGGGCACCTCTCGATCACCATCATGGACCATCATGTAACGAAGATCACGTCTTGTGTGCCGCGTGGCGATGGCGTAGAGAATTCGGCCGGACGTGATCACCCCCGCAGGCCTGCGCGCACCCCGAGTGCCGGTACATCCAGCCATGCCGTGCATGCCGATGGCAGCCGTGCCGTGCATGCCGCTGACTCAGTACCGTGGGGGCATGCACTCCACCGAGCTCGAGATCCGCACCGGCGGCAGTGCGGTGGTGACCGACCTGACGCGGGAGGCGGGACGGTTCCTCGCCGGCACGCCGGGTGGAGCCGAGGACGGCCTGCTGCACGTGTGGGTGCCGCACGCGACCTCCGGGCTGGCGATCCTCGAAACCGGAGCGGGCAGCGACGACGATCTGCTCGCCGCGCTCGACGATCTACTCCCCCGCGACGACCGGTGGCGGCACCGCCACGGCAGCCACGGCCACGGCCGCGACCACGTGCTGCCCGCCTTCCTCCCGCCGTACGCGACCGTTCCGGTGTTCGGTGGCGCGCTCGCCCTGGGCACGTGGCAGTCGATCTGTCTCGTCGACACCAACGTCGACAACCCCGTCCGCCGCGTCCGGTTCAGCTTCCTCGCCGGCTGACCGCCGCCACCGGCCGAGCGTCCACGACGGTCGGCGCGGACAGTGCGAACCGGTCGTCGTAGCCGGCGCCGAGCTCCCGGCCGTGCACGGGTCGTGGGCGGCCGGGTCGTAGGCGGCTGGATTGTGAACGGCTGGGTCGTGGGCAGCGGCGTCGTGGGCGGCGGGGTCGTGGGCAGCGGCGTCGTGGGCGGCTGGGTCCGGCATCGGGGCCGGCGACGACTGCGGCCCGTACGCGTCACCCGGGTCGGCGGGCTCGTAGCCGCCGACACCGTTCAGCGCGGCCTCGTCCTCGTAGCCGTGGCGCGCCGCCGTCTCGTCCCGCCCCTTCCGGCCGAAGATCACCGGTAGCCACTCCCCCGGTCGGCGCGGGCTACTCGCGCACGAGACCGGCGACGTGGTCGACGATCGCGTCGGCGTCGATCTCGGTGCGCTCGCCGGTGGCGCGATCCTTCACCTCGACCACGCCCTTGGCCAGCCCCTTGCCCACGACGACGATCGTCGGCACACCGACGAGCTCCGCGTCGGCGAACTTCACGCCGGGCGAGACGGTGCGGTCGTCGAACAGCACCGACACCCCGCGGTCCGACAACTCGGCCGCGATGCGCTCGCCGCCCTCGAACACGCTCTCGTCCTTGCCCGCGACGACGAGGTGCACGTCGGCCGGCGACACCGCACGCGGCCACACCATGCCGAGTTCGTCGTGGTGCTGCTCGGCGATCGCCGCGACCAGCCGGGAGACGCCGATGCCGTACGAACCCATCGTGATCCGCACGGGCTTCGAATCCGGGCCGAGCGCGTCGAGCTCGAACGCGTCGGCGTACTTGCGGCCGAGCTGGAAGATGTGGCCGATCTCGATGCCGCGCGCCGCGACGAGCGTGCCCCGGCCGTCGGGCGAAGCGTCACCCTCGCGGACGTCAGCGGCCTCGACGGTGCCGTCCGGGGTGAAGTCGCGGCCGCACACGAGGTCGACGACGTGATGGTCGGCCTTGTCCGCGCCCGTGACCCACGCGGTGCCCGTGACGATGCGCGGGTCGACGAGGAAGCGGATCCCGTTGGCCTGCAGCGCACCCGGCCCGATGTAGCCCTTGACCAGGAACGGGTTCGCCGTGAAGTCGGACTCCTCGACGAGGGCGACCTCGGCGGGTTCGAGCGCGGCCTCGAGGCGCTTCATGTCGACCTCGCGGTCGCCGGGGACGCCGATACCGAGGAGCGTCCACTCCTTCGTACCGGGAATGCGCGTCTTGACCAGCACGTTCTTGAGCGTGTCCGCGGCGGTGAACTCGCGGCCGAGGCCCGCGCCGTTGAGGAAGTCGACGAGCGTCTCGATCGTCGGTGTGTCGGGCGTGTGGTGCACCTGCGCCTCGGGCAGCCCCTCGAGCGACCGCGCGGGCGGCGCGGGCGTCACGACGGCCTCGACGTTGGCCGCGTAGCCGGAGTCGGTGCTGCGGACGTAGGTGTCCTCACCGGACTCGGCGGTCGCCAGGAACTCCTCCGACGCCGAACCGCCCATCGCACCCGACGTGGCCGCGACGATCACGTAGTCGAGCCCGAGCCGGTCGAACATCTTGATGTAGGCGGCGCGGTGCTTCTGGTACGACACCTCGAGACCCTCGTCGTCGAGGTCGAACGAGTACGAGTCCTTCATGACGAACTCGCGCCCGCGCAGCACGCCCGCGCGGGGCCGCGCCTCGTCCCGGTACTTCGTCTGCACCTGGTACAGCATCACCGGGTAGTCCTTGTACGAGCTGTACTCGCCCTTCACGGTGAGCGTGAACAGCTCCTCGTGCGTCGGCCCGAGCAGGTAGTCGGCGCCTTTGCGATCCTTGATGCGGAACAGCGTGTCGCCGTACTCGCTCCACCGGCCGGTCGCCTCGTAGGGCTCCTTCGGCAGCAGCGCGGGGAACTGGATCTCCTGCGCGCCGATGGCGTCCATCTCCTCACGCACGACCCGCTCGATGTTGCGCAGCACGCGCAGGCCGAGCGGCAGCCAGGAGTAGCCACCCGGAGCGGCACGGCGGACGTACCCGGCGCGCACCAGCAGACGGTGGCTGGGCACCTCGGCGTCCGCCGGGTCCTCACGCAGTGTGCGCAGGAACAACGACGACATCCTGGTGATCACGGTGTGCTCCTAGGGAGACGGAAAGCGGTGATGGACGAAGGGTAGTCGGCGGGTCGCGAGCCTGGACAACCGGTTATCGGCCGGGAGGAGGGGCGGCACTACCCTCGGGCGGCGTGCTCGTTCTGTTGCCCCCTTCCGAGACCAAGGCCGCAGGCGGTGACGGCGCACCGCTCGACCTCGACGCGCTGTCGCTGCCCGAACTGACCCCGGTGCGCCGCAAGCTGGCCGACGCGCTCGTCGAGTTGGCCGCCGATGTGCCCGCGAGCCTGGCCGCGCTCGGGCTCTCCGAACGACAGACCGGCGAGGTGGAACGGAACGCGGCGCTGTGGACGTCGCCGACGATGCCGGCGCTGCGGCGCTACACCGGCGTGCTCTACGACGCGCTGGACGCCCCGGGATTCACCGCCGCGGAGGCGGGCCGGGCGAACGGGCGCCTCGCCGTGGCGTCGGCGCTGTTCGGCGTCGTCCGGGCCGGCGATCCGATCCCGGCGTACCGGCTCTCGGGCGGCAGTTCGCTGCCCGGTCTCGGAGCGCTGCGTTCGCTGTGGCGCCCGGCGCTGGAGCCGGTGCTGCGGTCCGACGAACTGGTCGTCGATCTGCGTTCCGGGACCTACGCGGCGCTCGCGCGGATTCCCGGCGCCGTCACCGTGCGGGTGGTCACCGAGGACGCCTCCGGCAACCGCAAGACCGTCAGTCACCACAACAAGGCCTACAAGGGCAGGCTCGCCGCCGCACTGGCCACGAGCCGCGCCGAACCGTCCACTGTGGACAAGATCGTGGCCGTCGCGGAGAAGGCCGGGATGACCGTGGAACGCGCAGGCGAGACCGACCTCGTCCTCGTCACCGATCACTGACCACGGCGCTGATCGCTGACCGTGGCACGGACCGCAGGGCACCGTGGCCGACGGGTGTTCACCGGCAGGCGTCGAAGCGCTCCGGACGGAACAGCTCCGGGATGTCCGGGCGCTCCCCGAGCGCGGCGGCCGCCGCCAGGTTCGCCGCATGCGGCCCGATCGTCAGTCCGCCCGCGCCGAATCCGGTGAGCACGGTGACCTCGGGGTGCGCGTCGAGCGCACCGATGACCGGCCTGCCGTCGGGCGTGACGGGACGGAAGCCGACGCGCGTCTCGAGCAGCGTCGCGCCGGCGAGACCGGGCGCGACGGCCAGCGCCTCCGTCAGCACCTCACGCTGCCCGTCGGCCGTCACGCGGTGGTCGAAACCCGTCCCGGTCTCGCGTGTCGCTCCCGCCACGACCCGGGAATCGGGGAACGCGAGCAGGTAGTGGCCGGATCCGGCCGGTGACACGACAGGCCACGACGCGGTGCCGGGATCGTCACCGCCGGGGGCGCCGACCCCGAAGTGGCTGATCTGGCCGCGCTGCGGTTCCACCGGGAGGGACACGTCCAGGGACGCGGCCAGCGGAGCGGTCCACGCGCCCGCGGCGAGCACCACACCGTCGGCCTCGACCACCTCACCGGCCACCCGCACACCCGCGACGCGACCGGAACGGACCTCCAGCTCGGCCACGCCGTCCACGAGCCGCGCTCCCCGCGCGGTCGCCGCCGCGAGGAAGGTCTCACGGAGCCTGCGCCCGTCGACGCGCCCGCCACCGGCGATGTGCACCGCGCCGAGGTCGGGGGCCAGCAACGGCATGCGCTCGGCGGCGCCTGCCGGATCCAGCAGCGTCACCGCCCCCGCGTCGGGCCAGCGTCGCGCCCGCTCGGCGGCACGTCCGTGGAACTCGCGCAGCCACGTCTCGTCCGGTGACACGACCAGTCCGCCGACGATCGCGAACGACGTCTCCCCCGCGCCTGCTGCCGCCAGTTCCTCGACGAGCGTCCGGTAGTACGCGGCGCCCTCCGCGTGGAAGGCGAGCTCCTCACCGTCCAGCGTCCGCGAGTTCCACGGCGAGACGATCCCGGCACCCGCGGCCGTCGCCCGGCCCGCGAGGTCGGCGTCGACCACGGCGACGTCGGCGCCGCGCCGCGCCAGCTGCCAGGCCGCGCCCGCGCCGGCGATACCTGCTCCGACGATCACGATGCGCATCCGGCCACTATGCCCCGTGCCGGCCGCCGCGGGGCCGCCGGTGCGGTACCTCACTCGCCCTTGGCTGACGCGCCGCCCCGTCTGCGGTAGAGTTCCTGGAGCGCCGTGAGCCGAAGAGCTTCGTCATACGGCGATCCGATTTCCCATCCATGGGCGCGCCACCTCGGCCGGTGACGGCACGAGACTTCGACGCGCCGGGTTCGTCCTTGTGAACGCCCATCACACCGCCGACGTGCGGTTCTCCCGGGCCTCCCTGCGACGTGCCACGTCCGAGAGGCCTGTGTGAGCACCAACCTGTCCACGTCCGCATCCACTTCCACGTCGCCGGATTCCGCGGTGCCCGCGTCCGTACCGTTCGCCGACCTGAGCCTGCCGCGCCCGCTGGTGCGCGCACTCGAGGCCGACGGTATGACCGACGCGTTCGCCATCCAGGCGGCCACGCTGCCCGACGCCCTCGCCGGCCACGACGTTCTCGGCCGGGCGCAGACGGGCTCGGGCAAGACCCTCGCCTTCGGCCTCGCCCTGCTGGCGCGGCTCGAGGGCGGCAAGGCCCGTCCGAAGCAGCCCCGTGCGCTCGTGCTCGTCCCCACGCGCGAACTGGCGATGCAGGTCGCCGAAGTACTGATCCCCCTGGCCAAGTCCCTCGGCCTGTGGTGCCGCACCGCGGTCGGAGGCATGGCCTTCAACCGGCAGGCGGACGCACTGTCCCGCGGCGTCGACCTGCTCATCGCCACGCCCGGCCGGCTGTCCGACCACGTCCGCCAGGGCACGTGCGCACTCGACGAGATCGGCTACGTCGCGCTCGACGAGGCCGACCAGATGGCCGACATGGGCTTCCTGCCGCAGGTGCGCGAGATCCTCGACCTCACCCCCGGCGACGGGCAGCGGCTGCTGTTCTCCGCCACGCTCGACGGCGACGTGTCCAAGCTCGTCCAGCGCTACCTGCACAACCCGGTGACGCACTCCGTCGCACCCGTGACGGCGTCGGTGACGAACATGGACCACTTCCTGCTGCAGCTCGCGCAGCCGGACAAGATGCCCGTGATCACCGAGATCGGCGCCCGTGAGGGCCGCACGATCATGTTCGTGCGCACCAAGCACCATGTCGACCGCCTCACCACGAAGCTGCGGTCGCAGGGTGTGGCCGCGGGTGCGCTGCACGGCGGCAAGACCCAGGGGCAGCGCAACCGCGTACTCGCCGACTTCAAGGACGATCGCGCCACGGTGCTGGTCGCCACGGACGTCGCCGCGCGCGGCATCCACGTCGACGACGTCAGCCTCGTGCTGCACGTCGACCCGCCCGCCGACCAGAAGGACTACCTGCACCGCGCAGGGCGCACCGCGCGGGCGGGCGCTTCCGGCACGGTCGTCACGCTGATCACTCGGGACCAGCGCAGGCAGACGCTGCGGCTCACCGACAAGGCGGGCGTCAAGCCGAAGTCGCTGCTCGTCACTCCGGGCGACGCCGAGCTGGCGCGCATCACCGGTGCCCGCACCCCCAGCGGCGTCGCGCTGGTCGACAAGCAGCCGCAGCAGGAACAGCGCCGCTCCGGGCAGGCCCCGCGCGGCGGCGGTGGTCGCGGCGGCGGCAGGAACGGCGGCGGACGGCCGGGCGATCGCGGCGGCCAGGATCGCGGCGGTCAAGGCCGCGGTGGCGGTCAGGGCCGTGGTGGCGGTCAGGGTCGTGGCGGTGGCCAGGGCGGCCGTGGCGGCCCGAATCAGCGCAAACCGCGCCGCCGCGTCGACGCCTGACCGGCTGCCGGCTACATCGGGAACAGTTCGAATTCGCACGCCAGCACGCCGCCGAAGCGAGTACCCGCTTCGGCGGCGGCGTCGCGGAGAAAACTCGGATCGGCCATCGACTCGTCGCCCAGCCCTTCCAGGTAGGCGCGGTGCTCGCGCAGCGAGTCCACCGCCAGGTCGAGCGTGTCGGTGATGTCGATGGCGTGCGTGGCGTGCGGTGACGCGGCCGCCGCGACCCACCGCACCCCGTCCCACGGTTCGAGCCCGTCGTCGACCTGGTCGCGAAAGACCCAGCGGTTCGCCGCGTCGCGCACCGCATCCAGTGTCGCGAGCCCGACGTGGCGATGGTCGGCCATGTTCAGCCAGGGCCCGCCCGGCCACGTGTCCCGGTGGTTCGTCATGAGCACCAGCTCGGGCCGGTGCCTGCGGATCGCCGCGGCGATGTCCCTGCGCAGGGGCAGGCCGTATTCGATGACACCGTCGGCGTGGCCGAGGAACTCCACCGTGTCGACACCGACCACGTGCGCGGCGGCGATCTGCTCGCGCTCGCGCACGACGGCGGCCTCCTCGGGCCGCATGCCGTCGATACCCGCCTCGCCGCGCGTGACGAGGGTGTAGACCACCGACTTTCCGTCACGGGTCCACCGCGCGACCGCACCGGACCCGCCGTACTCCAGATCGTCCGGATGTGCCACGACGGCCAGTGCCCGGCTCCAGTCACCGGGCATGACCTCGAGTTCCGGCGTATCGGCCACCCCTCGCTCCCCTTTCCCCGTCTGCCCGGTGCGACACTGCCACCCGTGAACGCACCCGGTCCAGCCCTTCCACCCGACGAGGTTTTCGACTGGCTCGACGCCGACGCGGCCACGCGGACCGAGGCCGGTCTCACGCACCGGCCGCGCCCCCGCGGCTCCGCGCCTGCGCCCGGGGAGATCGACCTCACGGGGGACGATTACCTCGGGTTGGCGCGGGACAAGCGCGTCGCAGGAGCCACCGCCGCAGCGTCGTTGAAGTGGGGAGCGGGCGCGGCCGGGACGCGGCTGCTCGGCGGTTCGCTCGAACTGCACGCGGAGCTGGAACACGAACTCGCACGGTTCCTGGGCGCACCGGCAGCAGCGGTGTTCCCGTCGGCGTACACGGCGAATCTGGCGGCCGTCACCGCGTTGTCGGGTGCCGAATCGGCGATCGTCAGCGACAAGTACGTCAACCCCGCGCTCGTCGACGGTTGTCGCCTCGCGCGCGGCGACGTCGCTGCCGTCGCCCACCTCGATCCCGACGCCGTCGCACACGCCCTGTCCACCCGGCGCAAGTCCCGCGCACTCGTCGTGAGCGAGTCGGTGTTCGCGGTCGACGGGGACGCGGCCGAGCTCGGCGGGCTCGTGGACACCTGCCGCAGCCACGGTGCGGCACTGCTGGTCGACGATGCACACGGGTTCGGTGTCCTCGGGGACGGTGGCCGCGGCGCGGTGCACGACGCAGGACTGTCCTCGGCGCCCGATGTCGTGACGACGCTGACGCTCGCGGGAGCCCTCGGCGTGCAGGGCGGCGCCGTCCTCGGGCCGCGACGGGCGATCCGGCAGATCACCGACGTCGCACGGACGTACGGCCACGACGCCGCACCAGCACCCGGCACGGCCTCGGCCGCACTCGCCGCGCTCACCGCACTGCGGGAGGAACCGGACCTGCCGGGAACAGCCGTCGAGCGTGCGATGTCGCTGGCCACGGGCCTGCGTACGGCCGGGTTGCGGACGAGCCTGCCCGCCGCGGCGATCGTGTCGCTGCCCGCACCGAGCGCGCCGGCCGCGGCCTCGTGGGTGGACGCCTGCGCCGAGCACGGGGTGCACGTGAGCCGCGTCACGCCGCCGGTCGCCCCCGACGGCGTGACACGGCTCCGGCTCACCGCCCGCGCCGGCCTGTCGGAGTCCGATGTGGACACCGCGGTCAAGGTCATCGCCGAGACGGCCCCGCGTTCCTGACCGCACGCCGCACGAGACCCCGCACGAGACCCCGCACGAGCGCGAACCTCGGTGCGGCGCGTGCACGTCCCGGCGGGGCGGCGGAGCGGCGGGCGACGGCGACGTACGGACTTTTCGGGGTGACTCGGAGCACCTAGGGTGGGAATCCTCTCGTCAGTGCCGACCAGAGCCGCCTACACCCGGGAGTCCCCATGGCAGCACCGTCCGCGGATCAGCCCGACACCGCAGCAGCCGCACAGTTCGTCGACCCGGATCCGGACACCGACACGATCCCCGGCCTGCTGCAGCGCAACGCCGTCGAATTCGGCGACCTGCCCGCGCTGACGTCGCTCGACGTCGACGGCGCGCCGACCCTGACCTGGTCCGATCTGCGCGACGAGGTCGCCGCGGTCGCACGCGGGCTGGCGAGTCTCGGGCTGCGCTCGGGGCAGCGGATGCTGATCATGGCGCCGAGCAGGCCGGAGCACATCGTCGTCGACCTCGCCGCGACCTGCCTGGGTGCGATCCCGTGCACGACGTACTCGACGCTGAGCAGTGAGCAGATCGCCTACGTCGCCGAACACAGCGCCGCACCGCTGGCCGTCCTCGCCGGATCCGACGAACTCGCCCGCTGGCAACCGGTACTGGACTCGCTGCCGGCCCTCGACCGTGTCGTCGTGATGGACGACGACGCCGTGCCCTCCGGAGACGACCGATTTCTCGCGTTCGACGAGCTCCACGCACAGGGCGCCGCCACGCACGCCGCGGATCCGGACACGTTCGACCGCGCCGTCGCCGACGTCCGGCCGGACGACTCGCTGTCGATGATCTACACCTCGGGCACGACCGGCATGCCGAAGGGCGTCGTGCTCTCGCACCGCAACGCGATCCACGAGGCCGTCGCGCTACGCGAGTTGCACGGCCATCCGCCGCACCTGACGAACATCGCCTATCTGCCGCTGGCACACATCGCCGAGCGCGTACTGTCGATCTACCTGCCGACGGCCAACGCGGGCCACGTGCACACGCTGGCCGACCCCGGCAACGTCGTCACCGCGCTCGGACAGGTGCACCCGCAACAGTTCTTCGGCGTGCCGCGCGTGTGGGAGAAGATGGTCGCCGGGCTGAAGAACATGCTCGCCGGGCTGCCCGAGGAGAAGCAGACCGCCCTGACGCAGGCCAACGAGCTGTTGCAGCAGGGCTACAAACTCCGCAGCGCGGGCGAACCCGTACCCGCCGACCTGGCCGAACGCATCGCCGAGACCGACGAGACGGTACTCGCACCGGTTCGCCAGATGCTCGGCCTGGACCGGCTGTTCCTCGCCTCGAGCGGTGCCGCCGCGCTGCCCGTGGAGGTGCTGTACTTCATCGCCGGGCTGGGCGTCGAGATCCAGGAGGTCTGGGGCCTGTCCGAAACGACGGGCGCCATCACCGCCAACACGGCGGAGGCGTTCCGCGCCGGTACGGTCGGCAAGCCCCTGAACGGGGTCGAGGTGCGCCTGGCCGACGACGGCGAGCTGCTCGTCCGCGGCCCGATCGTGTTCCGCGGCTATCTGCAAGCCGACGGCACCATCGCCGGCGCCACCGACGAGGACGGCTGGTTCGCGACCGGCGACATCGGCACGATCGACGACGACGGCTACGTCACGATCACCGATCGCAAGAAGGAACTCATCATCACCGCGGGCGGCAAGAACATCGCCCCGTCCAGGATCGAGGGCCTGCTCAAGGAGCATCCCCTGATCGGACAGGCGGTCGCGATCGGCGACGACCGACCCTACATCAGCGCGCTGATCGTGCTCGACGACGAGATCGCGCCGGCGTGGGCTGCCGCACGCGGCATCGAGGCGACCGACCCGGCGACGCTGGCGGGCGATCCGCGCGTCACCGACGAGATCGAACAGGCCGTGCGCACCGCGAACGAGCGGCTCGCCCGGGTGGAACAGGTCAAGCATTACCGGGTGCTGTCGCGGTCGTGGACCCCGGAGAGCGGCGAACTGACGCCGACCCTGAAACTCAAGCGCCGCGTGATCAACGAGCGTTACCACGACGACATCGAGGCGCTGTACGGGACGTGACGCCCACGCAGGTCAGGCGCTGGTGACGCGGAGCCACTTGCGCAGCCGAGGTGGCACCCGCTTCTCCATGCCGTAGGGCTCGAGGTGCGCGCCGAAGACCTCGTCGAACGCGTGCTGCACCCCTTCGGTGTCCCACGCGTCGCGCTCGAGGATCGGCGCCTTGAGGTACGGCTGGCCGACGATATGCAGCTGCGGCCCGTTGCAGCGCACGAGCTGTCCGGTGATACCCGTCGACCCGTCCCCGAGCAGGTAGAGCACCACCGGTGCGATGCGGTTCGGGGTGCGGTCCGGCGGGCAGCCGCGCAGCGCGCGCTCGGATGTCCACACCATGCGGGTGTGCGCGAGCGGGCACACGGCGTTGACGCGGATGCCCTCGTCCTCCATGTCGAGGGCCCACGAGTAGGTCAGCGACGCGACGGCGCCCTTGCTCGCGGCGTACGCCCCCAGCTTGCGCTGCCCGAGGGACGCGCCGGAGCTGATGTTGACGATCGACCCGCCGCGTCCCGCGTCGACCATGGCGCGGGACGCGGCCATACCGGTGAACGTCACCCCGAGCACGTTGGTCTCGACCAGCGCGCGCACCCGGGCCGGATCGTCGTCCCACGGCAGCGCCTCGTGATTCAGCGCGGCATTGTTGACCAGGCCGTCGAGGGCGCCGAACTCGCCGACACACGTCTCCACGACCGCTGCGGCCTGGTCGGCGTCGGACACGTCGTGTGCGCTCGCGACCGCGTGACCGCCGTGGTCACGGATGTTCGCCGCGACGGCCCCGGCGGCCTCGGCATCGACGTCGTTGACGACGACGTCCGCACCGGCGCGCGCGGCATGCACGGCGAACGCCTCCCCGAGTCCTCGCCCCGCGCCGGTGACGACGACGGCCTTTCCGCCGAGCAACCCGTCCATCTCGACCTCCCGCAGTCCGCTCCCGGTCCGACCGCGCTGGGCTCCACACAGACGTGGCTCTACCCGCAGCAGCGGTCGCTCCCAGTCTTTCCCTCCGATGGCGCAGCACATGCCGGCCATTCGGCCGACGGGCGGCCAGCTGCGCCGAGCGCGTGGCCCCCGATCGGCGCCGAGGAACAGCGCGACCGGTCAGACCGGCGGCCGGTCTGACCGGCGACCGCGCGACGGACCGCGGCAACCACAGCCACCGACAAGACGGCGTCCTTCGAGGCAGCATCCCTACCAAAGGGCGTCCTTCGAGAGGGCGTCCTTCGAAAGCAGTCACTCGAAAGCACTCGTACGGGACGCGGCGCGCACCCGGACGGCAAGGGCGGCTCACGCGGTCTACTTCGGGTCGGAAGTCCCAGAGTCGGAAATCCCAGAGTCAGAAGTCACGGTCGCGCATCGCGGAACCTCCCCCCACCTCCCCGGCTGCCAGCTGGACGATCGGTACGCGGTCCGGCACACCGACGCCCGTCAGCCTAGTCCGCGGCCCACCCGGCCACCAAGGGATTCCGCCGCGACGGCCCGGTCGGCGCAGCAGGCGCGGCGTCCCCGTATCGGTGATCTCTCGCCCACGGCGGCGCCGCATCCCGGCAGCGCCGTCGGCCACATGATCCCCTGTCACGGAGACGACAACGACGAACACTCAACGTGGTGGCACAGGCATGCGGCCACAGGCCCGGCTGCGGGTATCCGCAACCACCCGGCCCCATGCGCGCTCCGCCGGCCGACGGAAACGGCCGGGCAGGAACGGCGCAGGAACGGTGCCGGAACGGCATCGGTCACGAGGACGACACAGGGCCACGAGGACGACCAGGGAGGTCACCATGCGGCGCGAGCGGCATGACCGGCTTCCCGCACAGCCTGCCGACGGACCCGGTGCCGCCACCTCGCGGGATCCCTCCCGCGGCCGGCCCCGGCCGGACGGGCACAGGAACCGGCACGCACCCGGCCCGCGCGGCCCTGCGGGGTGGGCACTGTGGCAGCGCCCACCGTCGTTCATCGGGTTCGTCGTGATCGCCGAGCTCGTGGCGCTGGCCGGAGTCGCGCTCGGCGCGGCCTCGTCCGATACGCCGGAGACGACGGACTGGCTCCGTCTCGCGCTCCTCTTCGCGGGGGCGACCGTCCACATCCAGCTGACGCGGCGGCAGGAGGAACGCCGTCGCAGCCGGATGCGGTCGGTGCTGATCGACCTCAACGCGGTGTGGGTGTTCCCGGCCGTGCTGGTACTGCCCGTGACCCTGACGGTGGCACTGATCGTCGCCGTCCGTGCCCAGCGCTGGCTCATCGCGCGCCGTCCCGCGCACAACTTCGTGTTCTCGACGGTGGCGCACTGTTTCGCCGCGGTCCTGGCCGGAGCGCTCTACCGCGTCCTCGGCCCGGCGGAGTGGGATGCGCTCACCCCGGTCGCGTCACTGCGCGAGTTCGCCCTGATCCTGCTCGCCGCAGCGGTCTACGAAGGCGTGCAGCTGATCTACGTGGGCGGTGCCATCGCGCTGAGCGGACCGGCGCCGACCCTGCGCGGGGTGTTCGGCAGCACGGCCGACAACCTGCTCGAGGCGATCGCCACCGGGCTGGGCGCCGTCACCGCGGTCCTGCTGGTCGCACTGCCGCCTGCGGTGCTGATCGTGACCGCGGTGGCCGTGGTCTTCAACCGGCTTGCCGAAATCGAACAACTGCAGGCCGACGCCGCGAGCGACCCGAAAACCGGACTGCGGAACATGCGCGGCTGGTCGGAGGCCGCAGGCCGCGCGCTCGGCAGGGTCCGCCGAGCCGACGGCACCCTCGCGGTGCTGATGATCGACCTCGACCACTTCAAGGACGTCAACGACACCTACGGCCACCCCGCGGGCGACGACGTCCTCGTCCGGGTGGCCGGGGTGCTGCGCGAGGCCACGCGGCCCGCGGACATCGTCGGCCGCTTCGGCGGCGAGGAGTTCCTCCTCCTGCTGCCGGACACCGACGCCGACGCGGCGCGCCACGCCGCCGAGCGGATCCGGGCGACCATCGCCGACCTGCACATCGGCACGACCGACAAGCGCGGTTCGCCCGTCACGATCGCCGGGCCGACGGCGTCGGTCGGCATCGCGGTGTATCCCCGGCACGCGACCACGCTCGACGGACTCACCCAGGCCGCCGACGCGGCGGTGTACGCCGCGAAGGAAACCGGCCGTGACGCCGTGCGTCTCGCGCCGCCGACAAGCAGCTGACCGGCCGCAACACCACCGCCCCGTCCCGCTGCGAACCCCGTGGCGACACAGCCGCCGCAGCTCACTCCCCGTCATAAAGCCGTCGCACTTTCGGGGGTTTCCCCGATATCGGCTTCACTCGGCCGCTGTCACCCTGGAAGCCGATGACCCACCCGGCCACCACCGAGCCTTCCGAGGCGTCCACCTCGCCCGCGTCGCCGGTGCCCGTCGCGCCACGTCCGCGCGGGCGCCGGCGACGCGGCTTCGGACGTGGGCTGGGCACCACCGGCCGTGCGCTGCTGCTGCTCGTCGTGGTCGTCGGATTCGGATTCCTCGCCTCACGGTCGGCACCGCCACCCGAGCAGGGACCGCCCCAGGGCGACGTCGCCCTGGCACAGCAGGCCGCCCATTCCCTGCTCGACCCGCGGACGGCAGGCCGGGCGCACGGACTGCTTCCCGCGGACTTCGGCGCCGTCACGGGAGTCGCCGCGGGCGAGGAGACCGTGCGGGACGGCACCGTGCGGTCGGTGCACATCGACGGCGGATGCTCGGCGCCGTGGGGCGACGACGGCACCCGCTGGGACTTCGGCCCGGCATGCCGGGCTCACGACCTCGGTTACGACCTGCTGCGCTACGCCGACGCCAAGGGCCACCCGCTCGACCCCGGCCTGCGCGACGCGCTCGACCAGCGGTTGGCCGACGACATGCACGCCACCTGCGAAGCCAACCCGCGTGACTCCGGACAGGCCTGTCACGCCGTCGCGTCGCTGTACACGGCGGGTATGGACGTCAATTCGTGGCACCAGCGCTGGGGGCCGCCGACCGGCGAGCCGCTCGGGCCACTGCTCGCGGGCGTCGCGGCGATCGGCCTGCTGCTGGCCTTCCGCCTGCGCACCTGGCAACGGACCCGGCAGGCCCTCCCCCGGGTCGTGGCCGCGACCGCCCGGCCCGCGACGACCCCGAACCGGTGGACCCTGCTCGGGGTCGTCGCGATCGGCGCGATCGTGCTCGGCGAGTCCGCCGTCGCGCTCGCAGGCTGGGCAGGCGCGGACGAGGCGTGGCTGTGGCCGGCGACCTGGCTCACCCAGTTCGCGTTCGTGTTCTTCTTCGCAGGCGGGCACGCGAACCTCACCGCATGGCTCGACGTACGCAGCGAGGGCGGCGGCTACCGCGAGTACCTGGCACATCGCACGAGCTGGCTGCTGCGCATGGCACTGGTGTTCGTGCTCGTCGCGTTCGCGGTACCGACGGCGCTCGAGCTGATGGCGGTGCCGACGGCGACCGTCGAGGTCGCCGTGCGTATCGCGCTCCACCCGCTGTGGCTGCTGGGCGTCTACGTGCTGACGGCCGTGGCGACGCCGCTGATGCACAGGCTGCATCACCGGGCGGGCACGGCGACCGGGCTCGCCCTCGGCACCGCCCTCGGTGGTCTGCTGCTGGCCGCCGAGCGCACGGACATCCCGCTGCTGGCCGGCCTCGCTGCGCTGGTCCTGGCGCTCATCGCGCAGCAACTGGCGCTCGTGACCGCGGCGGGACGACTCCGGTCGCCACGGCTTGCCGCGGTCACCGCCGCCGTGGGGACGGCGATGCTGATCGCAGGCGCCTGGCAGGGTCTCGTACCCGCGACGGTCCTCGGCACCCCCGACGGTCCGCCGCCGTTGGCGGGTCCGGTCCTGCCGGTACTGCTCCTCGGCCTGGTGCAGCTGAGCGTGCTGCGCCTGGCACACACCCCGCTGGCAGCGCCGGCGCGGTGGCCTCGGCTGCGACTGGCCGCCGGACGGGCCGCACGGGCACCCATGAGCCTGTACCTGCTGTTCCTCGCCGGTATGGTCCTGCTGGTCGCAGCCGTGTACCTGCCGGACCTGCTGCCGTCGGGAAGCCTCCGGGTGGGACTCGCCGTGGCCATGCTGGCCGTGCCCGCGCTCGCGGTGTTCTGGTGGTTCGAACGCCACGCCGCGCACCGGCCGTCCACCGCGCCGGCACAGCTGCCCGCGGCACGCCTCGAGCGGCTGCTCGCCCACATTGCAACGGCTGCCGGAGTCGGCTACGCCACGATCGGTGTCTTCGGGTTCGCGCTCTCCAGTTTCCGCCTCTTCGGTGACACACCGTTGCTGCCGCAGCTGCCGCTGGACCCGATCCAGAGCCTCGTCCATCTGCTGCTGGGGATGTCCCTGCTCCACACCGTCCGCACCGGTGACAGCCATTCCCCCCGTACCTGGCTGCTCACGGCGCTGGCCTGCGTCCCGCCGCTGCTGTCGGCCACCGCAGGCCCGGGCACGTTCACCGCCGGCGTGATCGTCCACACCGGCACCGGGCTGCTGGCCGTCGCCGCGGTCCTGGCCACGGTGTGGGCCGCCAGGCGGACGTCCCGGCCTGCGCGGTCGTCACGGCATGTTCCGTCCGCCAGTGCCGCTGAGGTCGAGAGCCCGTGACCACCCCGTGGCCACCCGGGTCCGACCCGGGCACCGGCCGCAATCCGGGCACCTCCCCGACGGCCTGCCGTGTCCTGAACCACATCGGGGCCCCGATGTGCCAGGCTACGGACAACCTCCGGTCGCACTGCCGCGTCTCACGGGAAGGGCGGTGTCCGGCCGTCGTCCGGCCGCCTCACGAGTAGCCGGTACCGGAACTCCGGCAACCGCACCCGCAGCACGCCCCGCACGAGCCGAGAAAGGGAGCCGCCGGCGTGAACGAACCACCGCGGAACCCCTCCCAGGGGCGTGGCCCGCAGCGGCCATGGCAGCGGAACTCCGACGGCACGCCCGCCGGTCCGCAGGGAACGTCCGGCCAGCCCGGCCCCGGCCAATCGGGCCCTCGCGGACCGCAAGGACCGGGAAACCCGCCTCGGCCACCGCAGGGACGGCCACCGCAGGGACAGCCGCCACGGGAACGGCCGCCACAGGGCGACGATCGCCGACCGGAGCCCCCGCGCAGGCCCGGTCCACCCCCACCGCCGCAGTCCGGGAACCGCGACGGCGGTCCCGGCGGCGGTCCTCCACGTCGCACTCCCCCTCCGGACCGGGAGCCCCCTCCGGAGCCGTCGGCAGGCACGGGCACCCGCACGCCGCCTCCGGGGCGGGCCGACGGCCCGCGCAGCGGCCGGCCCGCCCCGCCACCGAAACGACGCAGGTCGCTCGTCGCACCCAAGGTCGCGCTGACGATCGTGTCGCTGCTGGTCATGTCGCTCACCGGCTACGCATGGGCTGCCATGCAGGGCCTCGTCAGCGGCCTGACGATGGCCGACGTCATCGACGACGGGGCGAAACCCGCCGACGGTGCCCGCGACATCCTGCTGGTCGGCATGGACAGCCGCACCGACGCGCAGGGCAACCCGTTGCCGGAGAAGATGCTGGCCAAACTCGACGCCGGTGTCGCCGACGGCGAACTGAACACCGACACGCTCATCTTCGTCCGGATCCCGAACGACGGCAGCAAGGCGACGGCGATCTCGCTGCCGCGGGACTCGTACGTCGACGTCCCCGGCTACGGCCGGCACAAGATCAACTCCGCATACGCGCGAGCGAAGGTGGACGCGCGGCAGCGGTTGGAGGCCGAAGGCGTCACCGACGAGTCCGACCTCGAGGTCCGCAGCAACCAGGCGGGCGCCAAGAAGCTCATCGAAACCGTCGAAGGCGTCACCGGAGCCTCGATCGACAACTACGCCTCGATCAACCTGCTGGGCTTCCACGACATCACCAAGTCCATCGGCGGCGTCGAAGTGTGTCTCAACCAGGCGGTCGACGACCCCTACTCGGGTGCGAAGTTCGACGCCGGCAGGCAGACGATCTCCGGGCACCAGGCGCTGGCGTTCGTCCGGCAGCGACACGGCCTGCTGCGCGGCGACCTCGACCGCGTCGTCCGGCAGCAGGTGTTCATGGCGGGACTGGCCAGGAAGGTCGTGTCCGCGGGCACGCTCGCCGACCCGGCGAAGCTGAACAGCCTCATCGATTCCGTCCAGAAATCGGTCGTCGTCAACAAGGGCTGGGATCTGCTCGGGTTCGCCCAGCAACTTCAGGGCCTGTCCGCCGGCAACATCGAGTTCACCACGATCCCGGTCGTCGACCCCGAGTACGACACCCCGTCCGACGGCCTGGCCGTCCAGGTCGACCCGGCGCAGGTGCAGTCGTACATCCGCGACCTGGCGGGCGGGCAACAGCCGGAGGAGTCGTCGAAACCGGCACCCGCACCGTCGGAGATCACCGTCGACGTACTCAACGGCACCGGCATCACCGGCCTGGCAGGCAACGTGTCGGAGACCCTGACCACCGCAGGCTTCGGGCAGGGCGAGGTCGGCAACACCGATCCGCGCACCACGACGGTCGTGCAGGCGGCCGAGGGCGAACGGGCGACGGGCGAGAAGGTCGCCGAGGCGCTCGGCGACGTGTCGGTGGAGACGAACGCCTCGGTGGCGCCGGGCCAGGTGCAGGTGCTGCTCGGGCCGGACTACGAGGCCCCTGCCGAGTCCGGCGGTGGCGCGGCACCGGGTGGCGCATCGGACGGCGTGCGCGCGCAGGCCCCGCAGCAACAACCGGCACCACGGCAACAGCCGGAACCGTCCGGCGACGAGCCGATCAGCGCCGACGGCGTCACCTGCGTCAACTGACATCCCGCCGAACGCGCACCTGACGGCACAGGTGACATCTTTCCATGCAGGGTGAGCCCGTCCGGGTCAATCAGGTAACCCACATGGAGTAGTTTGAGCTCGTCGAGCGAAACTTCTTCGCACAACGGCGTCAGCACCATGCCCCATCGGACTTTCATTCGGGTGAAGGACGCAGAGCCGGCCGGACCGGCACATGATGCGGGCAGGGGACGAGGAGTGCTGATCGACGCGGACGCCTTCCAGCGCGTCCTGGGGGAAGAACTGCGCAAGCTGAGGAAGCAACGCGGTTGGACGAGGAAAGAACTGAACGAACGACTGCAGAGCGACATCTCCCTGCAGACGCTCGCGACCTACGAACTGGGAACCCGGCACTGTTCGGTGGTGCGCCTGGTGGAGCTGTGCCTGGCACTGGGGGAACCGCCGCAGGACCTGCTCGCGCGGGTACACCGGCGCGTGTTCGGCGACGACCCCGAGCAGATCCGGGTGAACCTGGCAGGCGTCGTCGCCGATAACAGCCCCGGCCTGTCGCCGCTGCGGCGCTGGGCCGAGGACCGGCTGAAGCAGTCGAACTCGCCGGAGATCCAGCTCGACCGCTCGGCACTGGAGCACATGGCCGAACTGTGCCGCATGCCGACGGCGCAGCTGCTGACGAAACTCGCCGAGCTGTCGTCGAGTTCGGGAACGTCGATCGGCGAACCACCGGACCACGGCCGGCACGACTGAGGCGCCCCGCGCCCGGGCACACCTCGGCACGCGCGACGACCGGCCCCGTCGAACGTGACTCCCTCGGCGGGGAGCCACGTTCGGCGGGGCCGGTCAGCTCGTCAGGCCCTGCGCGTCGTCGGGGCCGTCACTTCGTCGGGGCCGTCACGTCGTCGGGGCCGTCACTTCGTCAGGGTGTAGTCGCTCGGCTCGAGCTTGCGGGTCTGCATCCAGTACCGCCAGGTGAAGCCCGGCCAGACCGTCCGGTTGACGCCCTGGGCGTCGAGGTACCAGCTGGTGCAGCCGCCGCGGCTCCAGATTCCGCCTTCGAGTTTGCGCTGGATGTCGGTGTTGAACTTGTCCTGCACCTCGGGGCGGACCTCGATGGCCTCGGCCTGTTTCTCGTCGACGTAGTCGATCGCCTCCGCGACGTACCGGATCTGCTGCTCGATCATGAACACGACCGAGTTGTGCCCCAGACCGGTGTTCGGGCCGAGCAGGAAGAACAGGTTCGGGAAGCCTGCAACGGTGATGCCCTTGTGGGTCTGCATCCCCTCGGTCGCCCAGAGCTTGCCGAGGTCCTGTCCCCCGACTCCGACGACGCCCAGGTCGTCGTACGCGTCGGTGACGTGAAAGCCGGTGCCGTAAATGATCACGTCGGCCTCGTGTTCCACACCGGCCGAGTCGATGACACTGCTGTCGGTCACCTCGGAAACCCCGTCGGTGACCACGTCGACGTTGTCGCGTTCCAGCGCCGGGTAGTAGTCGTTGGAGATGAGCACGCGCTTGCAGCCCATCACGTAGTCGGGCGTGACCTTGGCGCGCAGCTCGGGGTCACGCACCTGCTTGTTGATGTGCCGCTCGGCCACCTTCTGGGCGAACTTCATGATCCGCGGGTCGCCGTTGAATCCGACCGCCCGCATCTCGAGCATCCAGTAGATGGCGCTGCGGTAGAGCCGCTGGGCCCCCGGCACCCGCGCGAAGAGCTTGCGGACCCAGCCCGGCATCTTGCGGTCGGGCTTCGGCATGATCCACGGCGGTGTGCGCTGGAACAGGGTCAGCCGGTCGACCTCCTTCGCGATCTGCGGGACGAACTGCACCGCACTGGCGCCGGTGCCGACGACCGCGACCTTCTTGCCGCGCAGGTCGACGTCGTGGTCCCACTGCGCGGAGTGGAACGCGGGCCCCTGGAACTTTTCCGCGCCGCGCAGTTCGGGGATCTGCGGGATGTGCAGCGCACCGACACCGGCGACCAGATACCTGCCGACGAACTCGTCACCGCGCGCGGTGGTCACGTGCCAGCGGTTGGTCTCCTCGTCCCACCGGGCACCGGTCAACTCCTGGCCGAAGTGGATCGAACGGTAGAGGTCGTATTTCCTGGCGATCGAGCGCAGGTATTCGTGGATCTCCGGCTGCCCGGAGAAGGCCCGGGACCAGTCGGGGTTCTGCTCGAACGAGTACGAGTACATGTGCGACTGGATGTCGCAGGCACAGCCGGGATAGGTGTTGTCGCGCCAGGTGCCGCCCACCTCGTCGGCCTTCTCGAGGACCACGAAGTCGTCGCGTTCCTCCTGACGGAGCTTGATCGCCATACCCATGCCGGAGAACCCGGTCCCGACGATGATGACGCCCGCCTCGATGCGGTTGCCCATACGTGCCTCCAGCCGCTCTAGTTCGTCTCCGGTCCCTGTTACCGCGAGTCCACCTTACTCGAAGTAGGTTACTTCCGGTAGCCTAGGGTCGTGAGTTCTACGGCGAAAGCCCCCGACACCACCGCGGACAAGACGGGGTCGGGACAGGCCACCCCCCGCAAACGCATGCCTCGTGCGCAGCGTGAGCAACAGATGATCCAGGTCGCCGTAGTCGTGTTCTCCAAACACGGCTACACCGCGGCATCGATGGACGAGATCGCCGAGCACGTCGGCGTGTCGAAGCCGATGCTCTACGAGTACTTCAAGTCGAAAGAGGGCCTGCTCCTCGCGTGCATCCGCGAAGCGCGCGCCGAACTGCGACGCGTCACCGAACAGGCCGTCGCGGCGTCCTCCACCGGCGAGGAGGCGCTACGGCAGGGGTTGCTCGCGTTCTTCAGCTTCATCCGCGACCACAGGCAGTCGTGGTCACTGATACGCCACGAAGCGAACCTGGTCGGCAAGCCCGCAGAAGAACTCGAGACCACGCGACAGCAACAGACGGACCTGATCGCAACCCTCATGGGTGATTTCACAGACCCCGAGACGGCACGGATCGCTGAAGAGTCGGGGCTGCTGCAGGCGGCTGCGGAATTCGTCGTCGGCGGATGTGAACGGCTGGCGATCTGGTCGGAGGAGCGTGAGGACCTCACACCGGAGATCGTGGCCGAATACGCCGTCAACCTGCTGTGGGGCGGACTCGCGCAAATCGCCGGCCGTTGATGGAAATTCACTGGCGCCGATCGAATGGTGGCGCCCCGTAACCGTCGCGGCGCCGACACTGAGACCGTTCTCACCCTGCGTAATTCCCGACACCAACTCGTGTTGCCGGAGGCACCTGTTCGTAACACAATTCAGACTGGCGCAAGGTTGCCACTCGATCGTGTGGTCAACGAATTGGCGTCATAGGACGACGGCGGGGGCGTCCTGCACAGTGAGACCTGCCGTTGGGAGAGGGGTGAGGACAGTGACGCAGCCGATCACTGCGGTGTACGTGCGTGAAGAGGGGGACTACACGGTCACGGTGACCGGCGACGGCCAGGAGTTCGCCGACCGGGCTCCGGGCATCATCGCCGCGCGCGATCGCGCGGACCAGCTCATCGAGAAGATCGCACCCAAGACCGGGGACGACGAGGACCCGACCGTGGTGCACTTGCTCGACGGCAGTGCGCTCGAGTTCACGTCGGCGTACATGACGGCGCGGCTCTCGCGTGCCGAGACCGCGGAACAGGACGAATCCGGCGACACCGCCGGAGCCGAGGACGTCGGCGAGGCGGATGCGGCTGCCGGGACCGGCGCCGCCGACACCGCAGCCACCGACGTCTCGACCGCCGAGGCCGGCACTGCCGACGTCGCCGAGGCCGACGTCGCCGAGGCCGGCACTGCTGACGTCGAGACCGCCGACGTCGAAGCTTCCGGAGCCGAGGACGATTCCACCGAATCCGACACAGCGGAAGCCGACGCCGAGATCGCGACCGACGACACGTCCGCCGACTCGGACACCGAAGACGCGGCGCAGGCGGCGTCCGAGTCGGTGGACTCGACGAACGAGGACGACGGTGCAGCCGCACAGACCGCACCGGGCAGCGGGGTTCCGCGCAAGGAGCTCACCAAGAGCCCGGACGCGGCGGAGACCACCGCCGGCGACGACGAGTCGGGCGACAAGCCCTACGCCGCGGCCACCAACACGGCCGCCGCCAGCTGACAGCGCGCGAGCTCACCCTCCGCTCGAGAAGCACCACGCCGACGACCACGCGAGACGACGCGCGGGCGTCGGCGTGGTCTGTGTCAGCGGACCAGCTTGCGTACCAGCAGCGCCGCGACCAGCGCACCGGCGCCGATCAGCGGGAACTTCACCTTGGGCTCCTCGAGCTTGGCCTGGACGCTCGTCTTGGCGTTGTCGGCAAGCCGCTGCGGGTTGGCCTTCACCGCGAGCTGGTCGATCGTGCCGGCCAGGGCAGTCCGAGACCGCTCGATCTCGCGTTCGATGGCGTCCGGGTTGCGAGCCACGTGTCCTCCTCGCTGAATGCATGCATTGCGCGCAGGGTGTCACGGTAGAGCACAACGCCCCCGGAAGGCGCACAGGCCACGCCGAACGCGGCCCGAACCGTCACCGCTAGGCTTGTCCCCCGTCGGGCCCGTAGCCCAATAGGCAGAGGCACTAGGTTTAGGTCCTAGCCAGTGTGGGTTCGAGTCCCACCGGGCCCACCGCTGAAGTGACTGGCCGTCCCCTGTGCGCGGTCGCGTCTCACACCGTCTTGAGCAGCCCCATGCGGGAGGCGATGCCACGTGCTTCGCGGGCGACGGCCTCGCGGCGGGCCCGGCCGATCATGGTCGAGATGATCTCGCGGACGAACATGTTGCCCCGCGTGCGCACCGGCCCGAGCCGTTCGGCGCGGGTGAGGAGGTCGATCACCTGCTCGTCCGGCTTACGCAGCCCGTACCGGGCCCGCGCGTACTCGATCAGGTAGGTGGTGCGCCGCGAGTCGATCTCCAGCTCGGCCGGGTCGATCGTCTCGGCCAGGGCTGCGGCGGTTGCGTGGTCGCCTTCCTCGAGGGCGGCGGTCATGCGCCACAGCACCACGTTCGCCGGGGAGAACAGCAGGTGGTGCCGGTTCCCATGCTCGACGTGCTCGGCGATGCCGGCAGCCTCATCGAGCGCAGCCTCCGGCGCGCCACCGGTCACCGACTCGGTGAACCCGGCGGTGAGGGTCAACGCGCCGCGGACGTCGTGCGCGTCGTCCGGCACTATCTCGAGGCCACGGCGGGCGAGCGTGCCCGCCCGCTTGTGGGCGCCGAGCCCGGACAACGCTTGCGTGCGGGCGAACTCGGCGAGCGCGATCCAGTGCGCCTCACCGAGCCGCTCGGCCGCGGCGCGACCGCGGTCGGCCGCGATCCACGCCAGGTCCGGCGCCCCGAGCCCCTTCACCAGTAGTGACGTCGTGTGGGTGGCGGTAACCAACGAGCGGAGCCCGTCCGCCTCGCGGGCGTGGGTGTGGAGCGCGACGAGCAGGTCCGGGATGCGCTGCCCGACCTCCAGCTCGGGCGCGATCAAATGTACAAGACATCACCGTCGGCCAAGATTGACGGCGGAAAGAATTCAGTCAGTATGTCCTCGGAAAGAAACACCCCGAAGTCACCCGAGTCTTGAGCAAATCCGAATTCGTGGAGCAGGTATTCACGGCGAACGAGCTGCAACCCAGGGCGAGCCTCATGCTCGAAACGGATGTCCAGGACGGGGTCCGCTTCCCAGTCGCTTACCCGCACGGAAGGGTTCGACACAGCCGGGGAATCAAGGTCGCCAGATTGGAGAACTCCGACAACGCCGTTCACGGCAACATCGCGCGGCGATGGCGCAAAGGGAGATTCCCCGCGACAGTGAGACGTGATGTCGAATTCCTGGGCACCTACCACAGTGGAGACATCCCCGTTGGTCTCCACTCGCAACACCTCTGCGGGCGGGCGAGAACTCCACGGACGTTTGGCCGCCCGCCGCATAGTTGCGAAGAGATTTCTATTCAGAACGACGGCATCCTGAAAGGCGCCGAATCCGGCGGGCACCTCGAACTCTTTCGTTGCCGACTCGCCAACATGGCGAGCGATAGTTGAATCCCAGGCGGTCCCATTGTCCTTCAAGGACGAAGAGAGATCCCACGAGCCGTATTCGTCCGACCTCAGTAGTCGTGATCTCCAGATCGATCTGCGAACGCGCACGATCTCCGAGTCTTCAGGAATACTTTCGGTGCGTGTGACCGTGAACTCCGTGTCATCCACACTGTCGATTCGGATAACGTCCGCGCCAGCCCGGTCGTCCACCCATACGCTGTTCTCGCAGTAAGCCACGGTTCGCGGCGGCCACAGCGCGGCAGTCGGACCAGCGGCCCACTCCCAAGTGACCATCTGTACAAAGCGTCCCGAGCGGTTCAGCATGATGGCGACGGGCTGCATCTCGTCGATAACGACGAGATGCAGCCCGATTGGGACCAGGCAGGTAGGCCTGAAGTACCGTGACCGGCGACTCATGGTCCGTATGGTTGCACCGGGGCATCTCGGCCGCAACTGTCCAGCCGTAGGCGCACTCTCGCCAGTTGTCGGACTGACTATTCCCGTTGGACCACATCGTATATGCGCCCCCGTTGTTGGCATTATAGATCACGCTTGCGCCGCCGTAACGTAGTTGCCAGCGTCCACGACCTCGGTCGACGTGAACGCCGTCGAACACGATCCGCGTGAAGCAGTCATGTGCTGCATCTACTTGGCTGGCATGTATCGGGGGCACTGTTCCTGAGTAATCCGGATGCGCGATATGGATCATCGCCCCGGTTTTCCATTCCGCAATGCACGTTGAGGTCGCTCGTGCCGCTCAGTGGAACACCCTCTCCAGAGCTGCGAATCGCTGACCACACAAGCTCGTTGGGCCACACCTCGTCGAAGTATCCCTCTAGATAATTGTCCCACTCATCAGTGCAATCGACTGGCATTACATTCGCTGGGGAAATATCGCCTAGTATCCCGCATCGGGAGTGTTGTGACCGTTTCAATCTATCGGATAGCACGGCGACCGCTGACGGCATGGGCATACACCACGCTCGTGTGGCTGCTGACGATCGGCCATGCCGACGCCAAGCACGACCGCGTGCGGCAACTACTGTCCGCCTTTCCGTTCCTCGTCCTCCTGGACGTCTGGGCAGGGCGGAAGTGTTCCCCGCTCGGAGTGGGGGCGATCGCCGTGGTGGCGTATTCGGCTCGTGGCTCAGCGCATACGCGCTGGTCGCACAGCCGCACTCGATTGATCCTTGCTACTGTCCCGGCTCGCCGGGCTACTCTGAGCGCGTACCTCATCTGCGGAGGGCACGGCCCCCGGTTTGGCCACCGGGGGCATTCCGCAGGTGATCACTCCGCAGCCGTGAGAGGTATGCGATGCAGTCCATCGGCGAGCGCATCCGGCAGCTACGCGGCAAGGCCCTCACCCAGCGGCAGCTCGCGGACACGGCGGGCGTGTCCATCGACATCGTGCGCAAGCTCGAGCAGGGCGCCCGGCTTACCGCGTCCAGCGGCACCCTGACCAGGCTGGCGCGTGCGTTGGACGTGTCGGTGCCGGAGCTGCTCGGCACGCGCATGGCTGTTCCCTCCGGCGACCCGAACACCGGCGTGGTCGCGATCCGCCGCGCACTGTCCCCGGTCGACGACCTGCTCGACACCCCCGCCGACGACGGCCAGGCGGCCACCCTCGCCGAGGCGCGCCGCACCGTCGACTACGCCTGGGGCACCTACTGGGACGGCCGCTACGACGAGCTGTCCGGGCTGCTGCCGACCGCACTGCCCCAGCTGCGCGCCACGCTGCACGCCGCCGGACCCGACGAGCGTGTCGAGGCGGCCGAGCTACTCGCCCGTGCCTACTGGGTCACCGGCTGCACGCTGGTGCACCTCGGCCAGACCGACCCGGCGTGGCAGGCCATCCGGCTCGCCCACGAGCACGCCGAGCAGGGCGGCGACGAGCTGCTCGCCGCGACCGTACGTGGGTCGATCTCGTGGCAGCTGCTCGTGCAGGGCCGCTACGACGAGTCGCACCGTGTCGCGGCGCGCACCGCGGAGGGGCTCGAGCCGCGCGGCGACGCGTCGCTGTCGCACCTGTCGGCGTACGGGTCGCTGATCATCACCGCGGCGACCGCGTCCGGTCGAGACCTCCGTACCGGCGAGGCTCGGCACCTGGTCGGCCAGGCGCGTGACGTCGCCGCCCGCATGGGCACCGACCGGCACGACTACGAGACCTATTTCGGCCCATCGCAGGTCGTGATGCAGACCGTCGACGTCGGCGTGGTCACCGAGGACTACACTGCCGCACTCGACGCGGCGCGGGAGATGCCACGTAACGGTGCCGCGCTGCCGCTCGCTTCCCGCTGTCGGCATCTGGCCGATCAGGCGATGGCGCACGCCCGCCTCGGCCACCGGCAGAAAGCACTCGACTCATTGCTCGCCGCGGAGACGATGGGGCCGGACTGGATCCGGCACCAGACACTGCCGCGGCGCATCGTCGGCGACCTGCTCGAACGGGACCGGCAGTCCCGACTGCGCGGCCTCGCACAGCGACTCGGCGTATCGGGGTAGTCCACCCGTGTAGTGGGACATGACGTCCTACCCGCTACCCACGGCGTCGCCGCTCATAACGTCCGGGTCATGTTCCAGCGACACCTGATGCGCGGCGTGTCCCGGCCGAACTGGGGCCAGGTCGTCGTTACCGACGACCCGCCCGAGCCCACCACCGGGGCCACCACGGCCGACGGCGACGAGGACGACGAGTGATCGCCCGCGACCGCGAGCTGCTCGCCCGGCTCGGGCAGGTCAACACCAGTCTCGGCCGCGCCGTCGTTGCGTTGATGTCGGCGCAGGCCGACGGTGAGCTGCCTGTCGACGGGGTGCGCGATCTGGCCGAGCTGCTCGGTAGCATGTCGGCCGAGTTGTACCGGCGGGCCGCCGAGCTCGAGGGCGGCCAGGCACCGGAGCGGGTCGTGATCGACGCGCACTGATCTCGCCTGCCCAGCCGGTGACACCCCGCACTCCCGGCCGGGCAGGCGCACCAGGACTGTCGGGGTGATGTGCCAGGCTGCGCGCCGCACACGCTGGGGGTGGTGACATGTCGCTCGATCGGCTGGCCGAGACCATCGGCCGTGTCCTCGACCAGCTCGCCGCCGCACGGTCAGCACTCGCCCACGCGTCGCAGGCCACCGTCGAGGTGCGCGACATGTACGCCCAGGCCCTCGAGGGGGCCCACGACGCGGACGCCGCGCAGGTGCCCGGCGTGGCCACGGAGGCCGTCGAGCAGGTCGACCAGCAGCACGGCCGCCTTGCCCAGATCGAGCCGCTGCTGCGCGGCTATCTGGACCGGCTCGGCGCGACCACTGCGCCCGCGTCGCGGCAGCAACCGGCGCCCGTCGCGCCCAGCGCCCCGGCCGGCGATCCGGCACCACCACCGGCACCGGCTGGGGTGTCGGCGCCGGACGGTTCGCGGTACCCGCACGCCGCGGCGTGGGCGGCCGACATGCTGCCGTCGCGAGTGGTGCCACGCACACAGCAGCGCACGGTCGGTCTCATCGACGGCGTGCCCGGCCAGTTCACCTCCGGCGTGGACGACACCTGGTCGGGCGCAGTGCAGCAGCGGCTGCGCGACCTCGGCCTGCGGCCGCAGTCGGCGCGATTCATGCAGGCACACGTCGAACTCAAGGTCGCCGAGTACATGCTGACCACCAGGCAGCGCCACACCGAGCTCGTGATCAACAACGAGCCGTGCCGCGCGCGCGACGCGCTGCGACCGGGATGCCGCGAGCTGCTACCGCGGTACCTTCCACGTGGGTAGACACTGACAGTGCACGGCACCACCGAGCACGGCGAACCGTACAGCGAAACGTTCGAGGGGACGGCATGACCACAGCCATCGAGGAACAGCCGGTCTACGACGTGAGCACCATCGACGACCCCGACGCGCTCGTGCTCATGATGCGCCGACTGAACGACGAGCTGACCCCGGACCGTGCGGGCGGGGTGGTGTGGAATCTGCTACCCGGCGCCGAGTCGGCTGCCGGTCTGGTCGCTGGCGTGAACGGCGCCGTGGGGTGCCTGACGTGGGAGGCCGATGACGGCACCGAGTTTGTGCCGGCGAACGGGTCGAACGGTGGCGAGGTCGACTACTTCACTTGGGACGGCCACCACTTCGTGCAGCCACCCCGCGCCGAGGTGCCGACCGACACGGTGTTCGACGCGGTCCGCGAGTTCGTCACCACCGGCCGGCGGCCGACCTGCGTGCCGTGGACGGAGACGCAGCTGTGACCAACGTCGGTAAGTGCAGCTGCCGACCCGGCCCGCGACACGGGCCACTCGGATGGGGACGTAGTCACTCGAATTAGGCATGACGAACCCGCATGACCAGGCCGAACGGCGTACGATGAAGGCAGGCCCATCACCGAGAGGGGGCCGATCATGACCGATACGCCGGCCACCGGGCCCGTACAGTCCACCCCTTCGCCGGACCCTCCGCCCACGAACTCGGCTCCACCGGTCGGCCCGAGCGCCGCCACCGAGCCACCGGCGGCCCCGGCCGCACCCGACCCGCGGCGCCGGACACGCACCAGCGCGCTGTGGATCGGTGTCATCGTCTTCGCCGCCGTGCTCGTGCTCCTGCTGATCTTCATCCTGCAGAACACGCAAGCCGTGGAGATCTCCTACTTCACCGTCAGCGGCAGCGTCTCGCTCGCCGTGGCCATGCTGCTCTCCACCGTCGCCGGGGTGCTGCTCACCGCGATTGCCGGGTCCCTGCGCATCCGGCAGCTACGCCGGCGCATACCGCGCTCGCCCCGCCACTGACCGCGCGCCACACAGCCACGCTCCGACCTCGGAAGCGTGGCTACCCGCGCGACCGGTGCTCGGTCGGCTCCACCAGATGAACCCGGCGGTCGTCGGGGTCACGGCTGTTCGAGCCCACCCTCCCCTCGACCACCGCCCTCCCCGACCACCGCCGGTGCCGCTGAACCCGACCGGGTCGCAGCTCGGGGGATTTCCCCATGGAACCGGTGCTCGCCGGAATGCGTCGGTACCATCAACGCCGTCTCGTTGCGGAGACCGTGCGCCTATGGGTACGAACCCGTCGGCCCGCGCGGCGGAACACAGGCGTCGGCACGGCGCGGACGTCATCATGGGGAGGGATCACGCATGAGCCGCCAATTCGATCCGGAGCAGATCGCCGAACTGGCCACGAAGGTCGGTCAGCTCAAGGACAGTTTCACCAAGACGGGCACGGACCTGGGCGACGGCGACCCCGGCAGCGCGTACGGCTCGCTGAGCAACGCGGCCAGCGCCGGTGAGACGATGCGGCACTTCTACAGCGGTATGAACTCCGAATTGAAAGCCGCCGCGAACCTCGTCGACGCCGCGTCCCGGGCGCTGGCCGACGCTGCCGAGCGCATGCAGGGCGACGAGGACGCGGGCGTGCACACTTTCGGGGGCGTCGACCCCGAGCGGGCTTGATCGGATCGAGGACCGGAACCAGGGGAGTTGCCGATGACCACCGCAGGACAGCAGTCGGAGACGCTCGACGACCCGTCGTACGACCGTCCGAAGTCGATGGACGACATCGACAAGCACTCCCAGCAGGCCCAGAAGCTCGACGCGTCGGCGCTCAACGACCAGGCCCAGAAGGTCAGCGGAGCCGCGACCAGCTCCAGCGAACTCGGAGACAATCTCAAAAACTTCCGCGACGACCTGGAACGCAACTGGGAGGGCAGGGACGCCGACGCGGCCGCCGACCATCTCAACGAGCTGAGCAGGGCCAGCTACCAGGTCAGCGACAAGGCCGCGAAGGCCAAGAGCGTCTTACAGGGCGTGTCCTCGATTCTGGAGAGCACCAAGAAGCAGGTCGCACAACTCGCCGGTGAGGCCACCGAGAACGACGCGGCGAACCGCAAGCTGATCGGTGCCGCTCGGCAGCGGAAGAACAGCGCCGACGACGAGAACGAGATCCAGGCCGCAGCGTCCGAGATCGAACGGCTGCGGCAGCTCAACGAGAAGAGCGCCAACGGCAAGAAGGCCGAGATCGAGGAGATACTCGACCACGCCGAGAAGCAGATCGACGAGCTCCTCGAACCCCTGGGCATCGCCATCGATGCCGGCTTTGCGTCCCGGCTACCGGCCGGCAACAGCGACACCACGACGGCCAGCGCGAGCCCCGGCCCCATCGACACCAGTGGTGGCCAGGCGCCCGCTGTCGGCGGCGGTGCCGCAGGCGGTGGTGGGGACTCCGGCGGCGGTGGCGCCGTCGCCGCGGTCCAGGGCGACGGGAGGCCTGCCAAGCCGATCGATGCCCGGGGTGACAACCCGGCCAAGATCGCCGAACAGTTCCTCGGCCGCAACGCGGGCGACCTCAAGAACAGCGGTGAGCTGCCCGCGATGGAGTCGTGGGTACCCAACGACGTCAACTGCGCGAACTTCGTTTCCGGCACCCTCGAGGCGGCAGGCCTGATCGATCAGAATCAGGCCAGCGCCTCGGTCGACCAGCTCTCGGCCAACCTCAAGGCGGACGGCTGGGAGTCGGTACCGCTCTCCGAGGCGAAACCCGGCGACGTGGTGGTCTCCAACGGTGGCGGACACGTCGTGCTGTATGCGGGCGACGGTCAGTTCATCGGCTCGAACAACATCAATCCCGACGGTTCGCAGCAGATCAGCATGGGCGGCGGCAGCGGCCTGGTCGAGGTGCTCACCCCTCCGACCTGATCGGCGAACGGCACCGCCACCCGGCAGGTCGACGTCCCCTGCCGCACTCACCCGACGCTGTACCATCACCGGGCCGGGCCGGCCGCCCCGCAGATTCCGACGTCGGCGCCGGGACGCGGTCGTGATCATCGGCCGAACCGCTGCCCTGCTATCTGGGAGGTAGCTCGATGCACACCCCGCCCGCGCAACCCGCACCGCACTCGCTGAACCCCGGCGATCCGGCCAGGGAAGCGGTACTCCAGGCCGCCACCGCACCGCTTCGCAACGCCGTCGGCGACCGGCTCGACGTGGCGGTGGAACGTCTCACCCGCATCGGCTCGTGGGTGTTCCTGCAGGGGACGATGCGCGGCGCCGACGGTGGACCGCCGAACTACACCGACACGGTCTTCGAGACGCGCCGTGCCGACGGTGTGATGTCCGATGTCTACATGGCGCTGCTGGACAAGGCCGATCCCGCGATCACCGACAACGACCCGCGGGGGTGGCGCGTGACCGAATGCGCCATCGGCCCGACCGACATCGCGTGGCTGCCGTGGTCGGACCGGCACGGCGCACCGCGCGCACTGTTCGGAGCCTGACACTCACACTCGGTGACCGGCCCCGGACCGGGCACCCCGGCGCGACCATCCGTAATGGTCAAGTTTCCTTGACACATCAATGTCAAGCACGCTTTACTTCCAGGCATGGAAAGCTCACTTGACACCACCCGGCCGAAAGCGCCCGCACGGGCCTACGTGCTGATGGTCGTGACGGGACTCGCGCTCGCGGCCGCGGTCGGCCTTCTCGCCGCCACGCTCCGATCCGACGACTGGTGGCCGACCTTCGCCGTCTTCGCGGCCACGACCGCAGGCCCGTTGCTGTCGTTGACCTGGCTCGTGTTCGTCGCCCGGTACACGGTCCGCCCGGACTCCCACCGGGACGACAACGCCGAGAGCCGGTGGCTCACCGAGGCGACCAGCAGCGCGTTCCACGACCTCGTCATCATGTGCGGAATCGCCCTGTTCCTGCTGTCGATCAGTGGCATCGAGGTCGGTGCCGCGGCGGCGCTGAGCGGCGTCCTCGTCGTCGCCGCCGTCGACACGGTCGTGCGTTATCAGCTCCTCAAGCGCCGGGCCGCGTGATGGACAACGTCGTCGCCGCCCTGCGCGCCGAACAGGAGTGGTCCCAGGCGCATCTCGCCGACCTGCTGGGCGTGTCCCGGCAGACGGTGGTCTCGATCGAGAAGGGCCGATTCGACCCGAGCCTGCCACTGGCGTTCCGTATCGCGCGCACGTTCGCGCGCCCCGTCGAAGACATCTTCACCCCCGACGAGTCCACCCCCGGCAGCGCGACGTGAGACCTCCGCACTGCCCCTACCGGCGGCAGGAGGGGTTCACGCGCGTCAATCCCGCACTCGTCTGACTGGACCGTCCACGGCCGGCGATGCGCACGCCGTGCGGCTGCGCGTCACCGGCGGGGACGTCGTCCTCGCCACGGCGGCGACGGCCGCGACGACCAGTCCGCAGCCGAGCAGTTGCAGCAGCGACGGCGTCTCCCCCAGGAACACGACACCGAGCGCGATCGCTGCCACCGGCTGGATCAGCAGGATCGTGGCGCCGAGCGCGCCGGGCAGTCTGCGGATCGCCGACCCGACCAGCAACCAGCCGAGGATCTGCCCCGTCACGGCCAGCACGGCGATCCAGCCGAACGACGACACCGACGGGGCGAGGTCGAGGGTGCCCGTCCCGAGCCCGGCGGCCAGTGCCACGGCGGCGCCGGCAAGGTTGACGGTCGTCAGCATCGTGACCTGCGAGCCGGGCTGGTCGGTGCGGCGCAGCACCAGCAGGTAGCCGGCGTAGGCGACGCCCGCGAGCAGGCCGGTCACGGCGCCGTAGACCGGCGCGTCACCGAACGCGTGCGCATCACCGATGCCGGCGGCCAGCGCCACCCCGCCGAGCGCCAGCGGCACCGTCGCCCAGAACGCCGTGCGCACGCGCTCCCGGAACAACACCAGGCACGCCAGCGGAACCAGTACGACCTGGATGTTGACCATGACGGTCGCGACTCCCGCGCCCACCGCTTGGATCGACTCCGACCACAGCACCATGTCCAGGCCGAGGAACAGTCCGGCGAGCACGTGCCGCCGATGGAACCGCCACCGGACGCCCGCGCGCAGGCCCAGCAACAGCAACAGCGGCACGGCCAGCAGGCAGCGGAAGAACGTCACCGTGGCACTGGAGGCACCGGCCAGTGCGACGAACAGCGGCGTCGTGCCGATCGTCAGCGCCCCGGCGACGGCGACGAGCCGCGCGTCAAGGCGGTCGAGCAAGCCCGGCGGCGTTGCCGTGCCGGGCGCGGCGGGCGTGTCGGGAGTGGACGGTCGGACGGCGGCGGGCGTGGCGGTGTCGGTCACGACATCCATCAGACCTGCGCACCGGCACGAACACCAGCGATGAAAACTGACGAATACCCATCACGAATCGTCATGAGCCGATCACGTCATCCCGCACCCGGCACCGCGAGCCCGTATCGTTGTTTATGTGTTCCGCATCGAACGCCTCCAGGCGCTGCACGCGGTCGACCGGCACGGTTCGCTCGCCGCCGCGGCCGAGACGCTGCACCTGACGCCGTCCGCGGTCTCGCAGCAACTGTCCAAACTGGAACGCGACGCGGGCGTCCGACTGCTGGTGCCGCACGGCCGCACGGTCAAGCTCACCCCGGCCGGAAAGGTGCTCGCCGAATCCGCGGAGACCGCCCTCGACGAGCTGACACGAGCGCGCACACGGATCGACGCGCTGTCCGGCAGCATCACCGGACCGGTGCGGGTCGGCACCGTGCCGACGGGCGTCTACGTGTTCGTCACCGAGGCGCTCACCGCACTCGTGGCCGACCATCCCGCCATCGAACCCGCCGTGGTGGAGGTCGAGCCGGAGGCGAGCCTGCCCATGCTCATCAACGGCCAGCTCGACATCGCGGTCGTCGAGAGCTGGGACAACATGCCGCTCACCCGCCCACCGCACACCACGTGGCGGGCGCTGCGCGACGACACCGCGCGCGTCATGCTGCCCGCCGACGATCCGCGCGCCACTGCGGACGTGATCGGCGCACGCGACGTGGCCAGGGACAGCTGGGTGTCGTGGACGGCGGGCTCCCGCGCGCACGCATGGCTGTGCCACACGCTGCGCGAACGCGGTGTCGAACCGGACGTGCGCCACTACGTCACCGGGTACGCCACCCAGTTCTCGCTCGTCGCCCGGCTCGGGGCCACCGCGCTCATGCCGGCGATGTCGCTGGCCGTGGCCTCCGGACACGACATCCGCGCACTGAGGCTCGACGACCCGTCACCGCGCCGCACGCTGTACGCCGTCACGGCCGAACCCCAACCGCGACCCGCCGTCGGAGCCTGCCTCGATGCGCTCGCCGACGCGGCCCAGCTCGACCACGCCACACCGTGATCCGGCCTGGCGGGCGGACGGCGAGTGCGCGAAACTGCCCGCCATGGTGGACGAAACCGACCTGAAGCATCTGCGGCGGTGCGTCGAGCTCGCAGAAGCGGCGCTCGACTCGGGGGACGATCCGTTCGGTTCCGTGCTCGTCACGGCGGACGGCACGAGGGCGTTCGAGGACCACAACCATGTCTCGGGCGGCGATCACACCCGGCATCCGGAGTTCGCGATCGCACGCTGGGCCGCCGAGCACCTGACCTCCGAGCAGCGCGCGGCGGCGACGGTCTACACGTCCGGCGAGCACTGCCCGATGTGCGCCGCGGCGCACGGCTGGGTCGGCCTGGGACGCATCGTGTACGCGTCCTCGTCGCAGCAGCTGACCTCCTGGCTCACCGAGCTGGACACGCCGCCACCGCGCGTGCGCCCACTGCCGATCGGCGAGATCGTTCCGGATGCCCTGCTCGACGGCCCCGTCCCGGAGCTCGCCGGGCAGGTCCGGGCTCTGCACGCCCGCAGGCACCGCGGCTCGTGAACCGGCGGCCCGCGGGCCTGCTGGGGCCTGCGCACCCACCCGGCCCGCCGGCCGAACGCGATCGCGTGTCCGCACGAACGAGTGCCGGAGGGCCGGACGGGTCCGGATGGATGCAGTACCGTCACAACCCCACCCGCGACCGCGCTGCCCGCGACCGCGCTGCCCCCGACCACGCCGGAGGTGACCTTCCCGTGCAGAACCCGCTGCGCTGGCCGGGACGTCTCGCCGACTGGTTCGAACTGCGCGGCGTGTACGTACCCGGCGAGGACAACCGCGTCGTCGACCCGTGGCGCGACTGGGGCTGGCTGATCGTCGCGTGGCTGGTGACGTTCGCCGTGTTCATCCTCCTGTTCGCGTTCGCGCTCTGACAGGCTCGTCTCCCTGCCCGTGGCGGAGCACCCGCTCCCGCGTCACCACGTCGCTGTATCCCACGTCCCGTGCCACCGTGTCCCACGTCCCGTGTCGCCGTGTCCCCCACGTCAGCACGTCCCCGCGCGGTGACACCGGTGCCGACCCGGCACCGATCCGTACTGCACCATTCGGCGGTACCGGATCGTGTGACACAGGACATTCGCGGGTCACGAGCAGGACACATCCCAGAACCAGGAACGCCTCAACACCGCCGTGCGGGTGGCACTACTCCGTTCGCGCAAGCACAGTGGTCCGGGGCGTCACCCGGCGCCCGATGCGAGGTACCGCGCAGGCCGAAGACGCCGCGTGCGCATTCCCCGCATCGACGACGAGCCGGCGGTGCGGTGTGCACCCAGCGGGCGGAACAGGAGTGACAGCGGTGCGAAAGGGCAGGCCGGGGCTGGCCGTCTGCGCGCTCCTGGCACTCACCGCCTGCGGTGCCGAGTCCGCCACACCCACCGGCGGGGCGGCCGTCCCCCCTGGCACCACCAGCCGGGCTCCGGTCTCCGACACACCCGCCCGCGAGACGCCCGCACAACCGGCCGTGCTGTTCGGCGCGGACCACCGGTTCGGCTCCGGACTGGTCGTCAACGTGTCCGAGCCGAAGACGTTCACGCCCAGCGATTCGGCGTTCCCGGACGCGGACCGTGCCGCGGCATTCACCCTCACCGTGTACAACGAGACGGACAAGCCGTACCGGATCTCGCAGCTGTCCGTGCGCGCCGCCTCCGGCGGCGAACGCGCCCCGCAGGTCGTCGACCCCACGCAGGGATACACCGGCATCGTCGAGGCCGACAGCGATCTGCCCGCAGGCGAGCGCGTCGAACTGTCGTACGCCTTCGCCGTCCCGCCCCGGCACGAGATGCTCAAGCTCACCGTGTGCCCGGACATGTCCCGTGAGTCCCGAGCGATCTACCACGGCACGGTCTGACGCCCCGGTCTCCGCAGGACGGCGCCGGATACGCTTCGGGCATGACCGAGCAGACGCGACTGGAACCCGGCGACACGGCCCCCGACTTCACCCTGCCCGACAGCGAGGGAAACGACGTCTCCCTCGCCGATTTCCGTGGCAGCGACGTCGTCGTGTACTTCTACCCGCGCGCGAGCACGCCGGGCTGCACCACGCAGGCGTGCGACTTCCGCGACAACCTGGCCCTGCTCGGCGACTCCGGCTACCGGGTGCTGGGCATCTCGCCGGACAAGCCGGACAAGCTCGCCACCTTCGCCGGGAACGAGGGGCTGTCGTTCCCGCTGCTTTCGGACCCCGACAAGACCGTGCTCACCGCATACGGCGCGTTCGGGGAGAAGAAGAACTACGGCAGGATCGTGCAGGGCGTGATCCGCTCGACCTTCGTCCTCGACGGGGACGGCGTGATCGTGAAGGCGATGTACAACGTCCGCGCCACGGGCCACGTCGCGCGGCTGCTCAAGGAACTCGAGCTGGGCGGCTGATTCCCTCGCGACGACCGGAGCCCGGGAACACGGGGTCGGCGCCGGTGCGGGTCTTTCGCCGTCCCGGCGCCCCGCGGAAGCACGCGGGGCGCCGGGACGCGGCTCAGCCGGCTTCGGCGTACTCCTGCAGGTGCGGCAGCAACGAGCGCAGCGCCTTGCCCCGGTGCGACGCGGCGTCCTTGGCGGCGGGGTCGAGCTCGGCCGAGGTCCGCGTCTCGCCCTCGGGCACGAAGATCGGGTCGTAGCCGAATCCGTTGCTGCCGCGCGGCTCGCGGATGATCGTGCCGCGCCATTCACCGCGGACGACGATCTCCTTGCCATCCGGTACGACGAACGCGGCCGCGGACACGAATCCGCCGCCCCTGCGCTCGTCCGGCACGTCCTGCAGCTGGCCGAGCACGAGCCGCAGGTTCGCCTCGTCATCGCCGTGCCGCCCTGCCCAGCGGGCCGACAGCACGCCGGGCATGCCGCCCAGCGCATCGATGCTCAGTCCGGAATCGTCGGCGATCGCAGGCAATCCGGTCGCCTTCGCGGCGTCGTACGCCTTGGCGACCGCGTTCTCCTCGAACGTCGCACCGGTCTCCGGAGCCTCCGCGAACTCCTCCACATCGGACAGTCCGAGCACCCGGACGTCGCTCAGTCCGCGCTTGACCACGATGCGCCGCAGCTCGTCGAGCTTGCCCGGGTTCCGGGTGGCGAGCAGGATCCGCGTGGTCACTTGGAGCCCTTCGACTTCTTGTCCGTGCGTGCCCGCTCGGGCAGCGTGCCGGGGTACGGCTCGGCGAGCGCCTCGGACTGCATGCGCGCGAGTTCGGCACAGCCCGCCTGCGCGAGGTCCAGCATTTTGTCCAATGTGGACCTCGTGAACGTGGCACCCTCACCGGTTCCCTGCACCTCGATGAGCGTTCCCGCGTCCGTGGCCACAACGTTCGTGTCGACCTCGGCGCGCGAGTCCTCCTCGTAGGGCAGGTCGAGACGCACCCGCCCGTCGACCACGCCGACGCTGATCGCCGACACCGTCGCCGACAGCGGTTTCGGGTCGGCGAGCTTGCCTGCGGCCTCGAGCCACGTGATGGCGTCGGCCAGGGCGACGTAGCCGCCGGTGATCGCGGCCGTGCGCGTGCCGCCGTCGGCCTGGATCACGTCGCAGTCGAGCTGAATCGTGTTCTCACCGAGCGCAGCCAGGTCGATGCACGAGCGCAGCGACCGGCCGATGAGCCTGCTGATCTCGTGGGTACGGCCGCCGATCCGGCCCTTCACGGACTCCCGGCTGCTCCGCTCGTGCGTCGCGGACGGCAGCATCGCGTACTCGGCCGTGACCCAGCCGAGCCCGGATCCCGCCCGCCAGCGCGGCACGCCCTCGCTCACACTCGCTGCGCACAGCACCTTCGTGTCGCCGAACTCGATCAGTACCGATCCCGCGGGCCACTGCTGGAAGCCCCGGGTGATCCGTACCTCGCGAAGCTGGTCGTCGTTCCTGCCGTCTTTTCGCACCACGGCGCCCGACCCTACAACCCGAGCGGCCCGGCGCGATCGCTAGACCTCGTACACGTCGCCCTGGGTCACCACATCGATGTCGCCGCCGAACACCGCCCGCGCCTCGGCCAGCACCTCCGCGGCGTCGGTCCACGGCGCGATGTGCGTGAGCAGCAGCCTCCCGACGCCGGCACGCGCTGCCAGCCTGCCGGCCTGGGTGCCGGACAGATGCACCCCGGGCGGGCGGTCGGGGCTGTCGGTCCACGACGCTTCGGCCAGCAGCACGTCGGCTCCGCCCGCCAGTTCGTCGAGCTCGTCGCACGGCCCCGTGTCGCCGGTGTAGGCGAGCGTGCGCCCACCGTGCGACAGCCGGACGCCGAACGCGGGCGTCGGATGGTTCATCGGCACGGTCACGACGTCGAACGGGCCGAGCCGCCACGTGCCCTGCGACAGCGCATGGAAGTCGTAGACGTCGGACAGGTCCGCATCGCTGCGCTCGACCTCGTCGGCGGCGAACGCGTTGGCCAGCCGCACCGGAGCGTCCTCGGGCGCGTGCACCGGCAGCCGGCGCCGCGCCGGGTCGTACGGCGGCGCAGGGTGGTACCGGCGCAGCACGGTCAGCGCGGTCATGTCGGCACAGTGATCGGGGTGCAGGTGCGACAGCACGAGGGCGTCCACGTCGAACGGATCCCGCACGCCCTGCAGCTGCGCCAGCGTTCCGTTGCCCAGCTCGAGGCCGAGCACGAAACCGTCGGCCTCGACGACGTAGCCGGATGCCGCGCTGTTCGGCCCGGGAATGCTGCCCGAGCAACCGAGGATCGAGAGTCGCACGACTCGTACCTTGCCACAGTCCGATCGGCCGATGCCCGCACTACGTGGCGGCGAGCACGCCGAGCATGACGATCACTACCGCGGCGCCGGTGATCACTGCCACGGCGCCGACGATCACTGCCGCGGCGCCGACGGTGGATCAGGCGAGCGTCAGGGCCGGGCCGAACCCCATGAACCGGCCCGCGAGCCGGGCGAACCGCTCCTGGTCACCGGTGGCGTGGAAGACGTGCCGCGGCTCCTGTTCCGGCTCGGCCAGCAGGTCGTGCTCGGTGAGCAGGCGCACGACGTCCTTGGCGGTTTCCTCGGCGCTGGACACGAGCGTGACCTCCGGGCCCATCGCCAGCTGCAGCACGCCGGTGAGCAGCGGGTAGTGCGTGCAGCCGAGGATCAGCGTGTCGACGCCGTCGCGCGCGAGCGGTTCGAGATACCCCTGCGCCAGCCCGAGCACCTGCCGTCCCGACGTGATGCCGCGTTCGACGAAGTCGACGAACCGCGGGCAGGCCACGCTGGTGAGCTGCGCGTCGTGGGCGGCGGCGAACGCGTCGTCGTAGGCGCGCGAGCGGACGGTGCCCTCCGTGCCGATCATGCCGACGCGGCCGTTGCGGGTCGTGGCCACGGCGCGGCGCACCGCCGGCAGTACGACCTCGACGACCGGGATGTCGTAGCGCTCGCGGGCGTCCCGCAGACAGGCCGACGAGGCCGTGTTACAGGCGATGACCAGCGCCTTCACCCCGTCGTCGACGAGCCCGTCGAGGGCCTGCAGCGCCAGTTCACGGGCGCGCGCGATGGGCAGCGGGCCGTACGGGGCGTGCGCGGTGTCCCCGACGTAGCGCAGGCTCTCGGCGGGCAGCTGGTCGGCGACGGCGCGGGCGACGGTCAGTCCGCCGACGCCGGAGTCGAAGATTCCGATCGGGGCGCTCACGTACTGCAGGCTATCCCGTAGCGGGTGTACCGCGGCCTATCCCGTGGCGGAACCGGCGCCGCCCGCCGTCTTCCGGTTCGCCGCCCGGTCGGCCTTCGCCGCCAGCCAGGCGGCCAGCACACCGCCGAGCGCACCGAACAGGTGTCCCTGCCAGGAGATTCCGGCCTGGCCGGGCAGCACGCCCCACAGCATGCCGCCCCAGATCGCCAGCAGCACCGCCGCGACGGCGAGCTGCGCGAGGCTCCGGTTGAACACGCCCCGCACCAGCAGGAACGCCAGCCAGCCGAACGCGAGGCCGGACGCGCCGACGGTGATGTCACCGGGAGCCGCGGTCAGCCACACGCCGAGGCCGCCGACCAGCCAGATCGTCGCCGTCACCATTACCCACTGGCCGATGCCGCCCGCCATCGCGAGGAACGCGAAGACCAGCACCGGGACGGTGTTGGCCAGCAAGTGCGCCCAGCCGTGGTGCAGCAGCGGCGCCCACGCGATGCCGTCGAGCCCGCCGAGCGACCGCGCGACGATGCCGCCGTCGTCGAGCCGCGCAGGCAGGATGACGTCGATCAGCTCGATCACGTACAGCACGACGATGAACGCCAGCGCGACGATGCCCGCGGCGAGCGGTTTCGGCGGCAGGATCCGCTTGGCGAGCGGACGCGCCTGCTGTGCGTCACCGGCGCCGGGCGTGGGAACGGGCTGCATACTCACAGGTCCAGATTACGTCTCGGAACCCCGGCCCGGCCTCGGTGACGACCCTGAAATCCGCCCGCCCGTCGCCCGTCCCTCGACAATGCGCTGCCGCGCACTGCACCTTCGCGTGTCCTGCACTCAGCACCGCGTGTTGCGCCTTCCAGGGCCCGTGTTGCGGGTTCCAGGGCCCGTGTTGCGGGTTCCAGGGCCCGTGTTGCGGGTTCCAGGGCCCGTGTTGCGGGTTCCAGGGCCCGTGTTGCGGGTTCCGGGGCCCGTGTTGCGGGTTCCGGGGCCCGTGTTGCGGGTTCCGGGGCCCGTGTTGCGGGTTCCGGGGACCGGGTCGGGCGGGTTCTGGTCCTCGCAACACCTTGCGGGTTCCGTGTCGGCACGAGCGCCCGCCGGCTGCCGCGGGGCCTACTCGCCGACCGTGAGCCCGGTGCCACGTGGCCGCCGCCGCGGAACCTGCGGACGTGACGACTCCTCCCGGCGCCGCCGGTCCGTAGGATCGCCGGCGTGCGTTTCCGGCCCGTCTCGTTCGACCGTCTCGTGACCGAACTCGCCGAACGGATCGGAGCCTCACCCACCGACCGGCACCCGGTCGTGGCGTTCGACGGCGCGGCGGGCGCCGCCGACCCGGCCGGACTCGCGGACGCCCTCGTCGACCCGCTGCGAGTCACGGGGCGCGAGGTACTGCGCGTGTCGACGTGGGACTTCCTGCGGCCCGCCTCGCTGCGGTTCGAACGCGGCCGCCACGACCCCGACACGCGATACGAGGACTGGCTCGACGTCGGAGCGCTGCGCCGCGAGGTGCTCGACCCGCTGCGGCCGGGCGGCACGGGCGAGGTGCTGCCGGCGCTGTGGGACGCCGACGCGGACCGGGCCTACCGGCGGCCGCGTACGGCGCTGCCCGGCGGCACGGTCGTGCTCGTCGACGGGGAACTGCTGCTCGGCCGCGGACTGGACTTCGACCTCACGGTCCACCTGTGGCTGTCACCCGCGGCGCTGACCCGCAAGCTGCCGACCGGCGACCACTGGGCGCTGCCGGCGTACGAACGGTACGAGCGCGAGGTCTCCCCCACCGACACCGCGGACGTCCTCGTGCGCGTGGACCACCCGCGGAACCCGGCGGTCAAGGACTGAACACGACTGCGGTCCCGCCGGAAACCCGGCGGGACCGCAGTCGTGTCGAAGCAGGATCGTGCGAGACCGTCGCTATGCCCAGAGTTGGCCGTCGAGGCGCTCGGCGGCCTCGTCGAGCGAACCGGCGTAGGCACCGGTCGACAGGTACTTCCAGCCCGCGTCGGCCACGACGAACGCGATGTCGGCCGACTGGTCCTTCGCGATCGCCTTCTCGGCCATGCCCAGCGCCGCGTGCAGCACGGCACCGGTCGAGATGCCGGCGAAGATGCCCTCGTGCTCGAGCAGCTGCCGCGTGCGCCGCAGCGCGTCGTAGGCGCCGACGGAGTAACGGCCGCTGAGCACGTCCGGGTCGTACAGCTCGGGAACGAAGCCGTCGTCGAGGTTGCGCAGGCCGTAGACGAGTTCGCCGTACCGCGGCTCGGCGGCGACGATCTGCACGTCCGGCTTGGCGTCCTGCATGTACCGCCCGACACCGACGAGCGTGCCCGTGGTGCCGAGCCCGCCGACGAAATGCGTGATCGTCGGCAGGTCCGCGAGCAGCTCCGGACCGGTGCCCTCGTAGTGGGCGACGAGGTTGGCCGGGTTGCCGTACTGGTACAGCATCACCCAGTCCGAGTTGAGCTTCGCGAGCTCCTTGGCCTTGCGGACGGCCTCGTTCGACCCGCCCGCGGCCTCGGAAAAGACGATGCGTGCGCCGTAGGCCTGCAGCAGTTGCTTGCGCTCGGCGGACGTGTTCTCCGGCATCACGCAGACCAGGCCGTAGCCCTTGAGCTTGGCGGCCATGGCCAGCGAGATGCCGGTGTTGCCCGACGTCGGCTCGAGGATCGTGGCACCGGGGCGGAGCGAACCGTCCTTCTCGGCGGCCTCGATCATCTTGAGCGCCGGACGGTCCTTGATCGACCCGGTCGGGTTGCGGTCTTCGAGCTTCGCCCACAGTCGGACGTCCTCCGACGGGGACAGGCGCGGCAAACCGACGAGCGGGGTGCCACCCAGTGTGTCGATCAAGGACTCGTAGCGGGCCATGATCAGCGCATACCGCCGGCGACAGCGGGCAGGATCGTCACGGTGTCGCCGTCGGTGACCTCGGCGTCGAGGCCGCCGACGAACCGGACGTCCTCGTCGTTGACGTAGACGTTGACGAACCGGTGCAGCTTCTCGTCCTTGACCAGGCGATCCTTCAGGCCGCCGTGGCGCGCCTCGATGTCGTCGATCACCTGGGCGACGGTCTTGCCGTCCGCCTCGACGGCCTTCTCGCCGCCGGTGTGCGTACGCAGGATCGTCGGGATGGACACGGTCACGGCCATGGGTTACCTCCGCAGAATGGCTTGTCGATGAGGACAGACGTTGGCGCACGCGGGAAAATTCCGCGTGTGACCCGGACCACGCCGGGCCGCGATCAGGCGTCGGGGACGTCGTCGCTGCCGGTGTTGGCGAACATGTACGACTCGACGGGCGTGACGTCCGGGCCCAGCCGGATCGCCGGGCTCTCGGCGCCTGCCTCCCCGACGATCTCGACCGGCTCCTCGGTGACCTCGCCCTCGACGATCCGGTACGACCGGAAGTCCGCGACGTCGCCGGACCGTGTCGACACCAGCACGTAGTGCGCGAAAGGCTCCGAGGCGAACGCGATGTCGGTACGCGACGGGTAGGCCTCGGTGGCCGTGTGCGAGTGGTAGATCACGACGGGTGTCTCGTCGTTGGCGGCCATCTCGCGGTACAGCTTCAGCAGGTCGCCCGAGTCGAACTCGTAGAACGTCGGCGAGCGCGCCGCGTTGACCATGGGGATGTAACGCTCCGGGGTGTCGCGGCCGTCGTCGGGCCCCGCGATGACCCCACAGGCCTCGTCGGGGTGGTCACGACGGGCGTGGGCGACGATCGCGTCGACATGGTCACGGCGAATCCGAAGCACGACACCCATCTTACTGACTGAATGAAGTGCGTTCACAGTGTGAGACGACGGCTGTGGCCCATCCCTCCCGCAGGCGGCCACTACCCGCCTGACCGGGGACGTCAGTCGCCGAAGGCCTCGGGCCAGAGATCACGGTAGGCCTGCAGGCCGCCCGCGGAGGTGGCGGCCACCATCCCGTGGACCATCGCCCGCGTGAACACGTCAGCAGCCGCCGAGCACAGCCGGTCCAGCGCCGCGGCCCGCCGAGCCTCGTGCTGCCCGCCGAGCCTGCCCTCCTGTTCCGTCAGTTCCCGCGCACCCGTGGCCAGCGCGAACACGGTGTCCCCGTCGTACATCGTGTGCGAGGGCCGCACCGCGCGAGCCAGGCCGTCCTGCGCGGCGACGGCCAGCCTGCGCGCCTCGGCCTTCGACAGTTCCGCGTCGGTGGCGACCACGCCGATCGTCGTGTTCAGGTCGCCCCGCTCCACCCCGGCGCCGAGGTCGACAGCGCGGTGTGGCCACCGCACGAGGCCGAACTCGCCCGGTTGCCCGTGATCGGCGGCACGCGGCTCGCCCGTGCCGGCGCGCACCGCCTCTCCCGCAGCGTTGACCACGACCAGCACGCCGATCGTGAACTCGCCCACCCGCTCGCTCGCCGTGCCGACGCCGCCCTTCAGCGACCCGACCTGTGCGCCCGTGCCGGCACCCACCGTGCCCTGGGCGACCGGACCCGCGGTGGCCGCCTCACACGCGGCGTAACCGAAGGCCGCATCCGGACGGTTGCCCCAGTCGCCGCGGGGAAGGTCGAACACGACAGCGGCGGGCACGATCGGCACCACCTCGAACGGGCGGGTTCCCACGGGAAAGCCACGCCCCCGCTCACCGAGCCAGCGGACGACGCCGTCGGCGGCAGCCAGTCCGTAGGCACTGCCGCCGGACAGACAGATCGCGTCGACCCGCTGCACCAGATTCTCGGGCGCCAGCAGATCGGTCTCGCGCGTACCCGGAGCTCCGCCACGCTGGTCGACCGCGGCGACGGCCTGCCCGGGCACGAGCACCGTGGTCGCGCCCGTGGCCCAGCCGCGACCGAGCCGCTGGTGATGGCCGACGAGCACACCGGGCACGTCCGTGATCGCGTTGAACTCCCCCGGCATGACGGCCCTCCGCTCCTCGTCGCGCTATTCGGTGAGGGTCTGCACCAGGCTTTCCTGTACCCAGGTCACCCAGTGGTAGATACCCAGATGTGACGCACGGGGATCGTCCTCCGGCAGTTCCTCGGGCATCTCGTCGCCGACGTCCAGCGCTGTACCCAGGGCCAGGCGGACGTCGTTGAGCGCCGACACCCAGGCATCGGCCTGCTCGTAGGTGAGCTTGATGCTTCCGCCCTCGGGCGGAAGCGTGGTCAGCAGTTCCGCAGCGACGCCGAGCTTGGCCTCGAGCACCTCCGGCTCGTGCAGCGAACGCAGCGCGGCGGCCGAGTCGACGTCCTCCTGCGACGGCTGGTCGGGGTCGAGCCGGTGGAAGTCCGGAAGCAGCCTGCCCATCACCGGGTCGTCCGGGCCCTCCGACGGGCCGGTCTTGATGCCGGTGAGCTCCGCCAGCTCGTCCTGCGGCGCTTCCTCGACGCGGGCGCGGAGCATGTCGTCGATCTGGCCGACCAGGCCCCGCAACACGGCGGCCTCCTGCTGCTCGAACCCGCCGAGCACGCGCCCGCCCTTGCGCCGCCAGCTCTTCACGTCTGCTCCATCGTCGCCCACAGGCCCGCCGCGTGCAGTTTCGCGACGTCGCCTTCGACCTTCTCCTTGCTGCCCGAGGTGACGATCGCCCGACCCTTGTGGTGGACGTCGAGCATCAACTTCGTGGCGTGGTCACGGCTGTACCCGAACAGCTTCTGGAAGACGTACGTCACGTACGACATCAGGTTGACCGGGTCGTTCCACACGATCGTCTGCCACGGCTGGTCCCCGGCGCTGGTGCCCTCGCCGAGTGTCTGTTCGGCCTCGACCGGCGTCGTCATGCCCTCCATGTTGGCACGCCCGCCGTAACGCCCCACCCGGAACCCCGCAAGTCCCGCGTCACCCGTGTCCGACGCCCCGAAGGGCACCTTCGGGGCGTCGAGTGCCACGACGGTGCCCTTCGGGGCATCACCTCCCCCACCCGTCGGCCTACCCACCACCCCTCATCGACACGCCGGCGCGGGACCGACACGCCGGCGCGGGATGCGCGCACCCCGGTGTCGGCACCCACGACGGTGGTGCCCACCCGCTCGCGGATAGGTTCTGCGGCATGGAACAGATCGGCCCCAGCACGGCACTGCTGACCGACCACTACGAACTGACCATGCTCGGCAGCGCGCTCGCCGACGGGTCGGCCGACCGTGACTGCGTGTTCGAGGTTTTCGCGCGCAGGCTTCCCGGTGGCAGGCGTTACGGCGTGGTGGCGGGCACGGGCCGGGTGCTCGACGCGATCGCCGACTTCCGGTTCACCGACGCCGAGCTCACCCAGCTCGAGCGGACCGCCGTGGTCGACTCGACGACGCTGTCCTGGCTGGCGGACTACCGCTTCTCGGGCGACATCGACGGCTACCCCGAGGGCGAGCTGTACTTCCCCGGTTCACCGATCCTCACCGTGCGCGGCAGCTTCGCCGAAGCGGTCGTGCTCGAGACGCTGATCCTGTCGATCCTCAACCACGACTCGGCCATCGCCTCGGCCGCCGCGCGCATGTCGGGTGCCGCCTCGGGCAGGCCGATCATCGAGATGGGCGGCCGTCGCACCCACGAGCTGGCCGCGGTGGCCGCAGCCAGGGCTGCGTACCTGGCCGGCTTCGCCACGACGTCGAACCTCGAGGCGGGCAGGCGCTACGGCATCCCCACCCGCGGCACCACGGCGCACGCCTACATCCTGCTGCACGACAGCGAGGAGGCCGCGTTCCGCTCACAGGTCGCCAAGGCCGGTCCGGACACGACGCTGCTCGTCGACACCTACGACATCACCCGGGGGATCGAGACGGCCGTCCGCGTGGCCGGCCCGGAACTCGGCGCGGTCCGCATCGACTCCGGCGACGTGGGCGTGCTCGCGCGCAAGGCCCGCGAACAGCTCGACGACCTCGGCGCCACGGACACGCGGATCACGGTCTCCGGCGACCTCGACGAGCACGCCATCGCCGCGCTGCGCGCCGAACCGGTGGACGCCTACGGCGTGGGAACGTCCGTTGTGACCGGATCCGGCGCGCCGTCCGCCGGAATGGTGTACAAACTCGTCGACGTCGACGGCCGCCCGGTGGCCAAGCGCAGTGAGGACAAGGCGTCCCGTGGTGGCAGGAAGTCGGCGGTACGCAGGCACAAGGCCACCGGCACCGCGCTGGAGGAGGTGGTGCACCCCGCGGACGCGCCACCGGAGCTCGGGGAGCACGACCGGGTGCTGCCGATCCCGTTGCTGCGGGCGGGCAGAACGGCGGGCGACCTGCCCACACTGGAAGACGCGCGCACGAAACTGCGCCGCGCCATGGTGAGCCTGCCCTGGGAAGGCCTCAAGCTCTCCCGGGGCGAGCCCGCCATCCCGACGACATTCAGCTGAGACGAGCAGGAGGCGGTCATGGGCACTGCGTTGATCGTCGTGGACGTACAGAACGACTTCTGTGAAGGAGGCGCGCTCGCCGTCGCGGGCGGCACGGCCGTCGCGGGCGAGGTGTCGGAACTGCTGCGCCGGGGCGGCTACGCCTGCGTCGCGGCCACCCGCGACCTCCACATCGACCCGGGCGCGCACTTCAGTGACGAGCCGGACTTCGTCACGTCCTGGCCCCGGCACTGCGAGGCCGGCACACCCGGTGCGAGCTTCCATCCGGCACTCGACGTCGGACCGGTGCACGCCGTGTTCTCGAAGGGCCAGTACAGCGACGGCTACTCGGGTTTCGAATCGGCCACCGACACCGGCGAGACGCTCGAGCACTGGCTGCGTTCCCGTGAGATCGAGGCACTCGACGTCGTGGGGATCGCCACCGACCACTGCGTCCGTGCCACCGCGCTCGACGCCGCACGGGCCGGGTTCACGGTGCGCGTACTGGCGGACCTGACCGCAGGCGTCGCGGTGGAGACGACCGAACGGGCGCTGTCCGACTTCGTCGACGCCGATGTCGAGATCGTCGGCACTCCCCGGGTCGGCGCGTGAGCCCAGGCCTGGTGACGTTCGGCGAGGCGCTGGCGTCCTTCCGCACCTCGACGGGCAAGCTCCGGCACGCGACGACCGTCGACGTCGGCATCGCCGGCACCGAGGCGACCGTGGCCGTCGGCGTGTCCCGGCTCGGTTCCCGCGCGGCGTGGACCGGCCGGATCGGCGCCGACGAGCCCGGTGCGCTCGTGCTGACCCGCCTGCGCGAGGAGGGCGTCGACACGTCCGCGGCCGTCACCGATGCGCACTCGCCCACCGGTCTCGTGCTGCGGGACTTCCGTTCCCGCGACGCCAACCGGTCGGCGTTCTACCGCACCGGCAGCGCGGGCACCCGCATCGCACCGGAGGACCTGCGCGAGGACCTCATCGCCGGAGCGGGCGTGCTGCACCTGTCCGGCAGCACCGCGGCACTGTCCGAGACGGCCGACGACGCCGCGTTCGCCGCCGCCGAGATCGCGGGCGAAGCGAACGTGCCCGTGTCGTTGTCGCTCGATCACCGGCCGGCGCTGTGGCATCCCGAGGACGCCCGCGACACGCTCCTGGACCTCGTCTCGCACGCCGACGTCGTGTTCGCCCGCACCGACGAGGCCCGGCTGCTCGGCTTCGACGGCGACGCCGACTCCCTCGTGGCCGAACTCGCCCGGCTCGGTCCCGACGACGTGATCGTGACGCAGGGACCGCGCGGCGCGGTCGCCGAGAGCCTGGGTGTCCGCTACGACGTGCCGTCCTACCCGGTGCACGAGATCGACCCGGACGCCGCGGACGAGGCGTTCGTCGCGGGCTATCTCGCGGACCTGGTGGCGGGTGAGCCCGCCGACCGGCGCGTGCGCACCGCCGCGGCGTGCCGGGCAGCGGCGATGACCGTGCCCGGCGGCGCCGACAGCCTGCCGGAACGCGCCGATCTGGTGGACCTGCCCCGCCAGCACCGGCTCGCGCGTCAGTCGCCGTAGGGGGCGCAGCGCGACGAGCCGACGCGGATGTCGCCGGTGACCGGCCCGCCTTCGGGGAACAGCTCGATGCGCATCGCCGACATGGCCAGGCTGCCGTCCGGCGGTTCGGGCGCGGTGAACTCGTTGAGCACGATGCGCGCCAGCGGCGGGTCGTTCTCGGTGGCGCCGGGGATCAGCACCTCGTGGTTCGGCGGGATGTCCTCCGGCACGTCGAACCCGGTCACGCCGGAGAGCCACATCGACGACGCGCTGCCGTTGTCGGTCGTGTGACAGGACGCCGTGTAGGAGCGCACGCGGATCTTCGGGCCGCCGTAGGGTTCCAGCACGGCCGTCGAGAACCGGTTCCCCGACACCTCCGCGTGTGCCTGGCCGCCCTCACGCACGCACGACGTCTCGCCCCGGCCGTAGCTGGCCAGGTCGCCGTCCTCGCCGACCGCGATACCCGGCGTGCTGTTGGCGTTCTCCCCGTCGACGTGGCACGCCGCGATCGGGCCGACCCGCACGTCGGTGCCGTCCTGCACCACGTCGACCATGCCCACCGCTCCGGTCGACGTCGGCTCCCAGGAATCGCGGCCCTGAACGGCCTGAGTCTCCACGTCCTGAGCCGCGGTGGCCCGGCCCTCGGCGTGCTGGGCCCCGGCGTGCTGGGATCCCGTGTGCTGGGCCCCGGCGTGCTGGGCCTGGGCGGGCACGGCGAGTGCGGCGGTCAGCGCCAGCGAGGCGAGCCCGGCCGCCGACAGTCGGCCTGCTCGGCGTGCGGTGCGCGTGCGTGTCATGTGACGTCCTCCCGAATCGTGGCCTGGCGCATACCCGACATCGGCAGCCGCGTGCGACAGCCTGACCCGCACTACCGCACACCACCCGGCCGTGTGACCACGCGGTCGTGCCCGGAATCGTCGGCCCCCATCGGTAAGGTGGCGCTCCGTGCCCGCCGAGATCAGCACCCTGCAGAAGACCCGCGAGCCTGCCGGGGTCCGTGAGCTGCTCGCCGACGCCGTCGACTCCGTCGGCGGCACCGAACGCGACGGCCAGGTCCGCATGGCGGAAGCCGTCACGCGGGCGATCCGCACCGGTGAGCACCTCGCCGTGCAGGCGGGCACCGGCACGGGCAAATCGCTGGCCTACCTCGTGCCCGCGATCCGCCACGCCGTCCAGCAGCACACCACGGTCGTCGTGTCGACCGCGACGATCGCGCTGCAGAACCAGCTCGTCGACCGCGACCTTCCCCGGCTGGCGAAAGCACTGAAGAAGCCGCTCGGGCGCGAACCGACGTTCGCGATCCTCAAGGGCAGGCGCAACTACCTGTGCATGCACCGCGTGCATTCCGGCGCACCCGAGGAACCCGAGGACAGCGGGCTGTTCGACGCGTTCACCGTCTCGCGCATCGGCCGCGAGGTGAAACGGCTGCACGAGTGGTCCTCGGAGACCGAGACCGGCGACCGCACCGAGCTCGTACCCGGCGTGTCCGAACAGGCGTGGCGGCAGGTGTCGGTCAGCGCCCGCGAATGTCTCGGCGCCGCGCGCTGCCCCGTGGGCGACGACTGCTTCGCCGAGAAGGCGCGTGCCGACGCGGGCCGCGTCGACGTCATCGTGACCAACCACGCGCTGCTGGCGATCGACGCGCTCCAGGAACAGCGCGTGCTGCCCGAACACGACCTCGTCGTCATCGACGAGGCCCACGAACTGGTCGACCGGGTCACGTCGGCGGCCACGGCCGAGCTGACGGCCTCGGCCGTCTCGGCGGCCACCCGGCGCTGCGGCCGCATCATCGACGCCGACACCTCCGACCGCCTCCTCGAGGCCGGTGAGGGCCTGGCGCTCGTGCTCGACGACCTGCCCGCGGGGCGGCTCGACACGATGCCGCAGGCGCTCGGCGGGGCGGTCACCGTGGTCCGCGACGCCGCGCACACCTGCCTGACCGCGCTGGGCAGCGAGCGCAAGGAGGACGTCGACGAGGCCACCGCGCGCAAACTGGCGCGGTCGGCCGTCGAAGAGGTGCACGACACCGCGGTACGGCTGCTCGACGCGTTCGACGCCGACCAGGCCGACCGGCCGGACGTCGTGTGGGTCTCCAACGACACGTACTCCTCGTCCCCGCGTCCGCCGTCGCTGCACGTCGCGCCGCTGGCCGTGGGAGGTCTACTGCGCGAGCGCGTGTTCGCCCGCTCGACGACGGTCCTGACGTCGGCGACGCTCGCACTCGGCGGCCGGTTCGACACGCTCGCCCGCCAGTGGGGCCTGCCTCCGGAACCGACACCCGCACCGGCCGACGAGGGCACCGCCACCGACAAGCCGGCCCCGGCCGACGATGCCGACGACGGCCTGCGGTGGAGCGGACTCGACGTCGGCTCGCCGTTCGACTACGGCCGCAACGGCATCCTGTACGTCGCCAAGCACCTGCCGCCGCCGGGCCGCGACGGCCTCGGCGAGCCCGCACTCGACGAGATCGCCGCGCTCATCGACGCCGCGGGCGGGCGCACGCTGGGGCTGTTCTCCTCGATGCGCGCCGCGAAACGGGCCGCCGAGGAGCTGCGCGAACGCCTGCCCTACGACATCCTGTGCCAGGGCGACGATGCGACGTCGACGCTGGTGTCGCAGTTCGCCGAGGAGCCGCGGACCTGCCTGTTCGGGACGTTGTCGCTGTGGCAGGGCGTGGACGTGCCGGGGCCGTCGCTGCAGCTGGTGATCGTCGACCGGCTGCCGTTCCCGCGGCCCGACGATCCGGTCGCCTCGGCCAGGCAGCGCGCGATCGAGGCCAAGGGCGGCAACGGCTTCCTCACCGTCGCGGCCACGCACGCGGCGCTGCTGCTGGCCCAGGGCGCGGGCAGGCTGCACCGCACGTCGGACGACCGCGGAGTCGTCGCCGTGCTCGACTCGCGACTCGCGACCGCGCGCTACGGCGGCTTTCTGCGCGCCTCGATTCCGCCGTTCTGGCCAACGCAGGATCCCGCCGTTGCGCGCGAGGCGCTCACCCGGCTCGACGCGGCCGCCCCGAACCGGGCGGCGAAGCCCACCGCGTTACCGTGAACGACAACCCCGAAACCCGAGGGAGAGTTCGTGTCCCCTGATTCCTCCACCGCCCATTCCCGCGCCGTCAGTGTCGACGACACCGGTGTCCGGCGGCAGCTCGCCGACGGCTCCGAGGAGCGGGTCGACTGGGACGACCTCGCCGCCGTGGTCGTCCGTGTGATTCCCGAGGGACTGTCGGACGAGGACGTCTTCCTGATGCTCGCGGCCGCGGACGGCACCGGCACCGCCGTGCCGAGCGGCGACCCCGCGGCGGACGCGCTCATCGAGCGGCTGCAGACGTTGCCAGGGTTCGACCACGAGACGTTCGTGGAAGCCATGACCACCGACGCCGACCAGGCCTACGTCGTGTGGAAGGCGGGCGGCGACACCGGCGCCTGAGACCCGTCCCTCATTCGGGCGCGACGGCGCGGATCACGGCGTCGACACCGCTTCCCTCGGCCGCGCGCCGGCGTTCCTCGGCCACGTCGATCCGCCAACCGCCGAGTGCATCCAGTGCCGCGGCCGTCTCCTCGACCGAGACCTGTACCTGTCCGGCCGCCGCGGTGTCCGCGCCGGTTTCCGGATCCACGGGCCGATGTCCGACGAGCAGCAGCGTTCCGCCTGCGGCGACGCCCCGCGCCAGCCGTGTGACGAATTCGGCGACCGAACCGGCGATGTGCACGTACAGGCACACCACGAGATCGTAGTGCCGCTGCGGCGGACTCCACGTGGCGAGGTCACCTTCGCGCCACTCGATCCGCTCGGCGATGTCCGCGCCGAGCCTGCGGGCCGTCGACCGGCCCACGTCGAGGGCCGTGGGCGAGAAGTCGACCGCCGTGACCCGCCAGCCTGCCGCGGACAACCAGTGCGCCTCGGCGCCGTGACCGCATCCCGCGTCGAGTGCCACGCCGGGGCGCACGTCGGCCAGCTCGGTGATCACATGTGCGTTGGGTGGGCGGTTCGCGACCGCCTCCGGATGGTCGCGTGCCACCCGGTCCCAGCGGTGCTCCCAGAAGTCACGGTCGAAGGTCGCCTCCACGTCCGTGACTGTGCCACGGGTGGCTCAATCACGCCAATTTCCTTGCGGAAACGGCAAGAACGTCCTCGGCGTGGGTCTCCGGCGGCTCAGACGCCCCGCGCCTGTGCCAGCACGGTGACCGTGCCGGGAGCGATCTCGGTGAAGCCGGCATCGCGCACGGCGATCACGCCCCGGTCCCGCCACGTCGCGGCCGGATCACCCGGGGCGAGGTCGGCCCACTGGGCGGGTGTGGCCGTCCGCACGGCGCAGCGGAAGCCGCGGCCGCGCCAGCGTTCGCGTTCCGCGTCGCCGAGCACGGCGGCCAGCAGCATCGTGGCGTGCCCGACTTGCGCGGCCGCCTTGCCCGCGGTCATCGGCACGTCGGGGTTCAACAGCAGCAGCGGGCGGTCCTCCGGCGCCGAACCGGGTTCGTCCGCGGGCAGGTCGGTGCCCGCGACCTGCAGGCGTGAGACTTCCGGGGGCACCTCGGACACGCGCCCCGGCAGCAGGGCACGCACCTGCGCGCCGTCGACGTCCACGGTGACACCGGGCAGTGCCTGTACGGCGTCCCAGTGCGATCCCCTGGCCCGGCGCGAGACTTTGCGGATGTGGCCGGCGAGCCAATCCCGCATCGGTTCGTGCCAGGGCCCACCGGGTGTGCACCGCTCGTCGAGGCACACGGCCAGTGCGGCGGTCGCCGCCGCCTCCAGCAGCGGCGTGCGTGCGGGCGGCGCGGCCTTCTCCAGCCGGAGGATCACCGGCATGGCCCGCACGTCGGCGGGTTCGGCCTCGACGACGGCCGTGTCGGCCGCGGGCAGGCCGAGCCAGGACGCGTAGCGCGCCGCGAGCGGGGCGAGCAACCCGGTCACGGCCGGGCGAGCGCGAGGCCGTCGGCCGCGTCGGCGGCCTCGACCTCGGTGCGCGTCACGCCGAGCATGAACAGGATCGCGTCGAGATACGGGTACGACAGCGCGGCGTCGGCCACCTCGCGCAGCGCCGGTTTGGCGTTGAACGCGATGCCCATGCCCGCCGCGGACAGCATGTCGATGTCGTTGGCGCCGTCACCGACGGCAACGCACTGCTGGACCGGAATGCCGAACTCGTCGGAGAACCGGTTCAGCGCCTTCGCCTTGCCGGGCCGGTCGACGATGTCGCCGACGACGCGGCCGGTGAGCTTGCCGTCGACGACCTCGAGTTCGTTCGCCGCGGCGAAGTCGAGCCCCAGGTCGTCCACGAGGCGGTCGATGATCCGCATGAAGCCGCCGGACACGACACCGCACTGGAAGCCGAGTCGCTTGAGCGTGCGGATCGTGGTGCGGGCGCCGGGGGTGAGCTCGATCGTGTCGGCCACCTCGTCCATCGCCGTCTCGGGCAGTCCTTCGAGCAGGGCGACGCGCCGTTCGAGCGACTCGGTGAAGTTGATCTCGCCGCGCATCGCGGCCTCGGTGATCTCCCGCACCTGGGATTCGACCCCGACGTGCGCGGCGAGCATCTCGATGACCTCACCCTGGATGAGAGTCGAGTCGACATCGAACACGACGAGCCGCTTCGCCCGCCGCGACAAGCCGGACCGCTGGATGGAGACGTCGAGGCCGCCGCGGTTGGCGAAGTCGGCCAGGATCGAGCGCAGCTCGGCATCGGCCTCCGGAGTGTCCTTCTCGACGGACAGCTCCACTTCGAGACCGGTCACCGGGTAGTCGGCGATGCTCCGGATCGCGTCGATGTTGGCGTCGGCCGACGCGAGCTTGCCCGCGACCGCGTAGATCGACTGCGCCGTGAGCGGCCTGCCGAGCAACGTCAGGATGTGGGTGGAATCCTGCGCGCCCTGCGCGAACGGGTCACTGCCGATCTCGTCGCCGATCTTGACGTCGATCGACATCGACACCGTCGCCATGGCCTGCTCGACGGCCTCCTGGAGCGCTTCCGGATCGTTGTCGACGGCGACCAGCACCCCCAGCACCAATCGTCCGCGGATGACCACCTGCTCGACGTCGTGCACCTCGACGCCGTGTGCGGTGAGCGCGGCGAACAGGACGGACGATACGCCCGGCTTGTCCGGTCCGGTCGCGGTGATCAGGACTGGGGTGCTGGTCATACTCACTGTTCGCTCGCGTTGTCCTTGTCGTGGTCGCCCGGCACGTCAGTCTTGGTGGCCACCTGTGACGGCGCCTCCTCGGCATGCGGGTTGTCGATCGTCTTACCGGTGAACGAGATGTGCCCCTCGGAGTGGAGCCGCTCGATCATGTGCGGGTAGTGCAGCTCGAACGCCGGCCGTTCGGACCGGATCCGCGGCAGCTCGGTGAAGTTGTGCCGCGGCGGTGGGCAGGACGTCGCCCACTCCAGCGAGTTGCCGTAGCCCCACGGGTCGTCGACGTCGACGAGCTCACCGAACCGGTAGCTCTTGAAGACGTTCCAGATGAACGGCAGCGTCGAGGCACCGAGCACGTAGGCACCGATCGTAGAGATCGAGTTGAGTGTGGTGAAGCCGTCAGAGGCCAGATAGTCGGCGTAGCGGCGCGGCATGCCCTCGGCACCCAGCCAGTGCTGGACGAGGAACGTGCCGTGGAAGCCGAGGAATGTCAGCCAGAAATGCAGCTTGGCCAGCGGTTCGTCCATCATCCGGCCGGTCATCTTCGGGAACCAGAAGTAGATGCCGGCGAATGTGGCGAACACGATCGTGCCGTAGAGCACATAGTGGAAGTGCGCGACGACGAAGTAGCTGTCCGACACGTGGAAGTCGATGGCGGGCGCGGCCAGCAGGACACCGGTCAGGCCGCCGAAGAGGAACGTGACGAGGAAGCCGACCGAGAACAGCATCGGCGATTCGAACGTGATGTGGCCCTTCCACATCGTGCCGATCCAGTTGAAGAACTTGACGCCGGTCGGCACGGCGATCAGGAAGGTCATGAAGGCGAAGAACGGCAGCAGCACCGCGCCGGTCGCGTACATGTGGTGGGCCCACACCGACACCGACAGGGCGGCGATCGCCAGCGTCGCCAGCACGAGGCCCTTGTAGCCGAAGATCGGCTTCCGGCTGAACACCGGGAAGATCTCGGTCACGATGCCGAAGAACGGCAGCGCGACGATGTACACCTCGGGGTGGCCGAAGAACCAGAACAGGTGCTGCCACAGGATCACACCGCCGTTGGCGGGGTCGAACACGTGCGCACCGATCGCGCGGTCGGCCAGCAGCCCCAGCAGCGCGGCGGTCAGGATCGGGAACGCGATCAGCACCAGGATGCTGGTGACCAGGATGTTCCAGGTGAAGATCGGCATCCGCCACATGGTCATACCGGGCGCCCGCAGGCAGACGACCGTCGTGATCATGTTGACCGCGCCGAGGATCGTGCCCAGACCACTGACGACAAGGCCGGAGATCCACAGGTCGGCACCCACGCCCGGCGAGTGGATCGCATCGGAGAGCGGGGTGTAGGCGAACCAGCCGAAGTCGGCCGCACCGCCCGGCGTCATGAAGCCCGCGAGCGCGATCAGACCGCCGAACGTGAACAGCCAGTACGAGAAGGCGTTCAGTCGCGGGAACGCGACGTCCGGCGAGCCGATCTGCAGCGGCAGGATGAAGTTCGCGAAGCCGAACACGATCGGCGTCGCGTAGAACAGCAGCATCACCGTGCCGTGCATGGTGAACAGCTGGTTGTACTGCTCCTGGGACAGGAACTGCTGACCCGGCTGAGCGAGCTCGGTACGGATCAGCATCGCCATCGCTCCGCCGATCATGAAGAAGGCGAAGCAGGTGACGATGTACATGATGCCGATCTGCTTGTGATCCGTCGTCCGGAACATACTCAGCAGGTACGAACCCTTTGCCGACTTCTGCGCCGGGTATGGGCGCTTCGCGATCGGCTGGGGGGCTACGGCCGTCACTCCTGCCTCCTGCACTTCGAACCCCGATCCTTGCTGCGCCACGGGCGGGGACCCACGTTGGCTACGACAGATCGTAGCCGTCGCGAGTTTCGATGGTTCCCGCGGCTGCGAACATCACGTCACGAGTGCCCGATCGACCCCGCGGCGCCTCGCCTCCGTGCTGGCCACGGCCCCGCAGACTCGGAGTGCGCGCCGACGAGCCGGAGGCGCTCGACTCGGGCTCGAATCTGCTGGTGAGACTGGGGGACGTCGTCGCGCGGCCACCGGGCGCGACAGCGTCGCTGCGGCCCGATCCGGGTGCCGCGCTCGCCCGGAACGTCCGGCTCGCCGGGTTTCTCGCCCGGGCCGGCGCACCGGTCGCCGCGCCGTCGTCGGCCCCTCCCGCAGGCCCGCACGGGACGGGCGCGGACGCGGTGACGTTCTGGCGTTACGTCCGTCACGATCGATCGGCGGTACCGGAACCGCCGACGTGACCCGCACCGAACGACACCGCGAGCGTGACGCGGTCGACGTCCACCTCAGCCCGCCGGGTACCAGTCCGTGATCGTTGCGGCCACGGCGTCCGGGGCTTCGAGCGGCGTGAGGTGCCCCGCGTCCGGGATCGTCTCCAGCCGCGCGTCCGGCAGCACGTCGGCCATGGCGCGGGCGGCGTCCGGCGGCGCGAGCCCGTCATGCTCGCCCACGAGCACCAGCGCGGGGACGTCCGCGGCGCGGAGGGTCGCGGTGGAGTCCGGCCGCGCTGCCATGGCGCGCTGCGCCCACGCGATCCCCGAGGGCTGCTGCGAGTCGATGAGCTCGCGTACGAGCGCCTCGACCTCCGGCTGCTGCTCGCGGGTGTGTTCGGACAGCAGATTCGGCAGCATCGCGTCCGCGAGCCACCCTGCGACGCCCTCGGTCTCGGCCCGCTCGGCGACCGACAGCCGGTTCGCCCGCGCCTCGTCGGTGTCGGCGCCGGCCTTCGTGTCGACGAGCACGAGCCCGCCGACCCGCTCGGGCGCGGCTCGCAGTACGGCCATGGTCAGGTACCCGCCCATCGAACAGCCGCCGAGAACCACCCGGTCGAGTTCGAGCCGGTCGAGCAGTGCCACGACGTCGCGCGCGGCGTCGTCGAGACTCGGCTCGCCGCCCGCAGCCGAGCCGTCCGGGAACGGACTGCGGCCCATACCTCGCTGATCGGGCGTGATCACGCGAGTACGGGCCGACAACGGTACGCGGACGGCATTCCACATCCGCGCGTCGAGCGGGTAGGCGTGCAGGAGGACAAGGGGAAGGTCGGCCATGGCAGCCGATTCTTCCCGATCACCGGCCACCTCGGCGAGCACGGCACGCTCGGCAGCGAAGTTGTCCGGCCGCGAATCACTCAGCGGGGACGGGCCGGGCCGCGGCGGCCACGTGCCTGCCAGCAGCCGTTGTGCCAGTGCCTGCGGTCGGTCACCGATCCCGTCTCGTCGGCGGGCCACGCCACGACATGCGGGACACCAGGGCGGATCTCGTGATCGCACCCCGGGCAGCGGTACATCTTCGTCGCCTGCGCACCCGGAACGGTGCGCACGAGCCAGTCGCCGTCCTCACCGGACTCGGAACGCGCCCACCCGCTCACGGCAGGACGCGGGCGCTCGTCCCGCGATCGGCGATGGCGTCGAGGCATGCGTCCACGGTAGCGAATCCCGCACCGCACCCCGCCCCGCGTGTCCTGCGCTCGGGCCGTCCGGCGGCCTGCCTATGAGGAGGCCGGCCGGCGCTGGGCCTATGCGCAAGCCTTCCGGCGCATGGCGACGTGGGGGATGCCGTCCTCGTCGTACTCCTCGCCCTCGGGTTCGTAGCCGAACCGCGCGTAGAAGCCCCGCGCGTAGGTCTGCGCGCCGAGCACCGATTCGGCTCCGCCGATGTGCTCGATCGCCGCCTCCATGAGCCGCGCACCGAGGCCGGTACCGCGCGCAGCCGGAGCCGTCACCACCCGGCCGACCCGGGCGACACCGCCCGGTTCGCCCAGTATCCGCAGGCAGCCCGCGGCCCCCGCACCGCCGGCCTCACCGGGCGCCCACAGGTGCCACGTCGTCGGCAGCAGGTCCCTGCCGTCGATCTCGCCGTAGGGGCAGTTCTGCTCCACGACGAACACGTCCACGCGGAGCCGGAGCAGGTCGTACAGTTCCGCGGCCGTGAGGTCCGGTCCGCGACGAGTCACCAGGTCGGTCACCGGATCAGTGTGACACGACCGTGCCGGACCGGTCGGCGCCGAAAGGCGGGACTGCAGGCCGGGCGAGGTCGCCGACCCGGGCCCATCAGGTCAGGAGTCCCGCGAAGTCGGGAGTCCCGTCGGCCCTGAAGTCGGGAGTCCCGTCGGCCCGGAGTCCCGCGAAGTCACGAGTCCCGTCGCTCAGGAGTCGATGTCCTGTCCGCCCAGCTGCGGTGCGTACGTCGACACGCGCGTGTAGACACCGGGTTTGCCCGCCTGGGCACAGCCGTCACCCCACGACACGACGCCGATGAGCGTGTCACCGACCATCAGCGGGCCACCCGAATCGCCCTGGCAGGCGTCGACGCCACCCTCGGGGTAACCGGCGCAGACCATCGACTCGGAGTCGTACTCGCCGTACGCCTCCGAGCAGGTGTCGTCGGCGACGACGGGCACGCGGGCCGAACGCAAGGTGTACGAACGCTCGCCCGACTCGGCCACCCGGCCCCAGCCGAGGACCGTCGCCTTCGTGCCCGCGCGGTACTTCGCCCCGTCGGACGCGTCGGCGATCTCCGCGGTGCGGAACGGAACGGCACGGTCGAGGGAGAGCACGGCGATGTCGCCGCCCGACATCGGATCGACGTAGGTCGGCGCGATCCACACGTCACGGACACCGGTCTCGATGCCGCGGCCGGTCCGCGTGTCCTGCCTGCCCGCGACGACACCCAGTTCGTCGGCGGGCAGCGCGGCGGCGCAGTGTGCCGCGGTGACGACCTTGCGCGACGACGTGAGCGTGCCCCCGCAGAACTGCCTGCCGTCGTCGTCGACGAGGTACACCGCGTACGAGTGGTCGGTGATCGACGCCTCGTCGCCGCCGACGACGTACGGTTCCGCCGCACTCGCCGTGGCGGCCGGCACGAGGGAGGCGCCCGTCAGTACCGTCAGCGCGAGTGCGGCGAGGACGGACAGGGCGCGCCGAGCCGGGCCGGACCGGCCGGAACACGACGATGCGGACATCACGGGCATAGCGGCCCCCTCGAAGATCTGCTGGTCGGGCCCGGCCAAGGCTACGGCCCACATGCCCGAATCCGGGGTCGCTGGATCGGGTGGACTACCGTGCTGGCGTGCGTGGTGGCCTCTTGATCGCAGGAACGACCTCGGATGCCGGCAAGTCCACAGTGGCCGCCGGTGTGTGCCGATGGCTCGCGCGCCGCGGCGTGCGGGTGGCGCCGTTCAAGGCGCAGAACATGTCGAACAACTCGATGGTGTGCGCCGACGGCGCGGAGATCGGCAGGGCGCAGTGGCTCCAGGCCGTCGCGGCGGGCGTCGAGCCCGAGTCGGCGATGAACCCCGTCCTGCTCAAACCGGGCGGCGACCGGCGCAGTCACGTCGTGCTGCGCGGCACCCCGTGGGGTGACCTCCACGCGGGGGACTGGGCCCACGGCCGCCGGGAACTGGCGGACGCCGCGTTCGCCGCGCTCGACGAGTTGCGCGAACGGTTCGACGTCGTCGTCTGCGAAGGCGCGGGCAGCCCCGCGGAGACGAACCTGCGCGACGGCGACTACGTGAACATGGGCCTCGCCCGCGCGGCAGACCTGCCGGTGCTGGTGGTGGGTGACGTCGACCGGGGCGGGCTGCTCGCGGCGCTGGCCGGCACCGTCGGGATCGTCGACGAGACCGACCAGGCACACCTCGCCGCGTTCCTGGTGAACAAGTTCCGTGGCGATGCGGCGCTGCTCGAACCGGGCCTGCGGTCGGTCACCGAACTGACCGGCCGTCCCGTGCTGGGCGTCCTGCCCTGGCTGCCGGACGTCTGGCTCGACTCCGAGGACGCACTCGCGATCGCAGGCTGGGACGGGCACGCCCCCGGTGCGGCCGCGACCCTGCGGGTGGCGGCCGTGCGGTTCCCCCGCGTGTCCAACGCCACCGACCTCGACCCGCTGGCGGCCGAACCCGGCGTCGACGTGACCGTGACGGCCGACCCGGACGTGGTCGCCGCCGCCGACATCGCCGTCCTGCCCGGCACGCGGTCCACCGTGGACGATCTGGAATGGCTGCGGCGACGGGGAATCGACACCGCCGTCCGCCACCGCGCCGAGCAGGGCAAGCCGGTGCTCGGCATCTGTGGCGGCTACCAGATGCTCGGCGGGGACATCACCGACGGTGTCGAGTCCACCGCTGCCGAGACCACCGGACTGGGACTACTGCCGATGTCGGTGGCGTTCAGCGCCGACAAGACGCTCGCCACGCCGTCGGCGCAGTGGCGCGGCCACGACGTGCGCGGCTACGAGATCCACCACGGCGTGGCCGGGCACGACCGCGACCACGCCGCGGAACCGTTCCTCGACGGCCTCCGCACCGGCGCGGTGTGGGGCACGATGTGGCACGGCGTGTTCGAAAGCGACGCGTTCCGCCGGGCCTGGCTCACCGAGGCCGCCCGCCAGTCCGGGGTGGACTGGGCTCCCGCCGATGCGCCCGGGTTCGCCGAGCGGCGGGAGGCGATGCTCGACAACCTGGCCGACGCCATCGACGAGAACGTCGACGCGGCCGCGCTGGAGCAACTGATCACCGACGGCGTCCCGACCGATTTGCCGACGCTGAGGTTCACGAAGAGCTGAGCCCACCGGAGGCCGTGTTGCGGGTTCCGGAGGCCGTGTTGCGGGTTCCGGGGGCCGTGTTGCGGGTTCCGGGGGCCGTGTTGCGGGTTCGGGTAGCCATCCGCATGCGCTGCCTACCGTTCGGGATCGACCTCGTCCGGCGCGACCAGTCCGTCGAACGCCTCGGGGTGGGCGACACAGCCGGTGGGCGCGGGCTCCGATTCCGCGAGGTCGACGCCAGCCCCCGTGCCCACGCCAGCCCCCGTGTCCACAGCAGTCACCGTGTCCACAGCAGTCACCGTGTCGACGGCAGCCGCACGGTCGGCAGTGCCGGAGTCGGCAGTGTCGGGGTCGGCGTCGTCGGAATCGTCGGGGTCGGGGCCATCGGGGTCGGGGTCGTCGGGGTCGGGGTCGTCGGGGTCGAGGTTGTCGGTGATGTCGGCAGCGCCGGCCGGAGCCTCGCCGGCCACGCCATCTCCGGCACCCCGCGACGGATCGGCGACGTACCGCAGCAACGGCAGCAGGTCCTGTTCGACGGCCTCGCCCGCCACGGCCGTCGAACACTGCTCGACCTCGGCGCGCAGGCCCTCGGCGTCCACTCCGACGCCGATGAGCACGAGCCTGCTCGCCGGATCGCCGACCGGCGCCACCCGCTCCGCACGGACGTACGCCCCGACGGTGTGCACCTCGTAGGCGTCGCGATGGCCGCCCGCACCGACGGTCACGGTGCCTTTCATCCGGTACAGCCCGGCGGGCCGGGTCTCGAGGAATGCGGCGAACCGGCGCGGGTGCAGCGGTCCGGTCTCGACGGTCACGGTGTCGTAGACGGCATGCGCATGCGACGCGTGGTCGCCGGCCCGGTCGTGGTCGCAGTCGCCGTGGCCGTGCCCGTCGTCACCCGCGCCCGGCTCCTCGAAGCGCAGATCGTCGAACGTCAGCTGGCGCGGGCCGTCGTCCGGGGCGGCGTCGACGCGATCGAACAACAACTCCGGGTCGATCCGCCCGAACTCGGCGTGCAGCACCGGCGTCGCACCCGCCAGCTCACGGACCAGCTCCGCGACCCCGTCGGCGGCGCGGTCGACCTTGTTGAGCACGACGAGGTCCGCCATCGCCACCTGGCCGGCCAGCTCCGGATGCCGCTCGCGCATCGCGGGGAACTCGGCGGCGTCGACGAGCTCGACCAGGCCGCCGTACTCGAGATACGGGTCCTCGCTGGCCAGCACGAGCCGGACGAGGCTGCGCGGTTCGGCCAGCCCGCTCGCCTCCACGACGACGAGGTCCAGGTCGGCCGCCGGATCGGTGAGGGTCGACAGCATCCGATCCAGTCCGCTCGCGTCGACCGCGCAGCACAGGCACCCGTTCTCGAGCGAGACCGTCGAATCGACCTGCCCGGCCACGCTCAGCGCGTCGACGTTCACGCTGCCGAAATCGTTGACGACGACGCCGATGCGGGTGCCGCGTGTGCCCGCGAGCAGGTGGTTGAGCAGCGTCGTCTTACCCGCGCCGAGGAAACCGGCGAGAATCACGACCGGCACACGCCGGGACCTGCTGCGGCCTGCGGCGCCGGCCCGGGATCGGCTGCGCCGGTCCCGACTGCTCACAACCATGCGTCGGCCTCCTGGGAACACTCGGACGTCGGGACGGGTTGAGGTAGGCGGACAGACCGGCAAACCCACGGCTTGAGAGGGTACCGACGTGCCGCACTACGACATCGTCATCATCGGGACCGGCTCGGGGAACTCGATCCTCGACCAGCGCTTCGCCGACCGGAAGGTCGCCGTCGTCGAGAAGGGCGTGTTCGGCGGCACGTGCCTGAACGTCGGCTGCATCCCGACCAAGATGTTCGTCCACCCCGCGGACCTTGCGGCCACGCCGGCGTCGGCGGCGCGACTGGGGGTCGACGAGACGCTCGACGGGGTGCGCTGGCGCGACATCCGCGACCGCATCTTCGGGCGCATCGACTCCATCGCCGCAGGCGGTCGGGAGTACCGCATCGAACACGACGACAACGCGAACGTCACGGTCTACGAGGGCCAGGGCCGGTTCACGGGGCACAAGGAGCTGACCGTCGAGCTCGCGGGCGGGCCGGAGACGATCACCGCGGACCGGTTCGTCCTCGCCGCGGGTGGCCGGGCGGTCGCGCCCGACGTGCCCGGCCTGGCCGAGACGGGTTTCCACACGTCGGACACCGTGATGCGGATCGACGAGCTGCCGCGGCGCCTGGTGATCCTCGGCAGCGGGTTCGTCGCGGCCGAGTTCGCGCACGTGTTCTCGGCGTTCGGCGTCGACGTGACGCTCGTCGCCCGCTCCGGGGCGATGCTGCGCACGGAGGACGACGACGTCAGCCGGCGTTACACCGAACTCGCCGCGCAGCGGATCGACGTGCGCCTGAATCGCACCACGACGCAGGCCCGCCGCACGGAGACGGGAATCGCGCTGGACCTCGAGGGCCCGGGCGGCGCCGAGACCGTCGACGGCGACCTGTTGCTGGTCGCCACCGGCAGGCGGTCGAACGCGGACCTGTTGAGCGTCGAGGCGACCGGTGTCGCGGTGACGCGGTCGGGACACGTCGCGGTCGACGAGTACCAGCGCACAGCCGTCGACGGCATCTACGCGCTGGGCGATCTCAGTTCCCCCGCCGAGCTCAAGCACGTCGCCAACCACGAGGCGCGCGTGGTGCAGCACAACCTGCTGCACGAACTCGGCATCGAGGACTCGCCCGTGGCGGCCGACCACCGGTTCGTGCCGCACGCGGTGTTCGGCTCACCGCAGATCGCGTCGGTGGGGCTGACCGAGCGGGACGCGGTGGCCCAGGGCGTGGCGTACGTGACGGCGACGCAGGACTACGGCGGCATCGCCTACGGCTGGGCGATGGAGGACGAGTCGCACTTCGCGAAACTGCTCGCGGATCCGTCGACCGGGCGGTTGCTCGGTGCGCACGTCATCGGCCCGCAGGCGCCGACGCTGATCCAGCCGCTCATCCAGGCGATGAGCTTCGACCTCGATGCGCGCAGCATGGCCCGCGGCCAGTACTGGATCCACCCGGCCATGCCCGAGCTGATCGAGAACGCCCTGCTGAACCTGCCGCTCGACTGAACCTCCCGTCCCCCGGTTCATGCCTCCAAGGGCACCTTCGGGGCATGAACACAGCCACGCGTCAGCGTGCCCTCGAGGGGCGGTGGTCGGGCCGGCGGGCGGGAGCCACGAATCTTCCCACGATCATGCTTCGCGCGGGCCCGCACCACGTCTCGGGCAGGCGCCGCTACACGTACCGCTGTTTGCCCGCGTACCAGCCGAAGACGAGCTGGGTGGCCACGATGACGATCACCATCGTCAGTGGCACCGTCCAGCCGCCGGTGAGATCGTGCAGCACGCCGAAGGCGAACGGCCCGAGCGCGCCGAGCAGGTAGCCGATCCCCTGCGCCATGCCGGACAGCGACGCGGTGTCGGCACCGGTCCGTCCACGCAGCGTGATCGCGGTGATGGCCAGGGAGAACACCGCCATGCCGAGTCCGATGAGGACGGACCACACCAGCGGCGCGGCACCCGGCGCCAGCAGCAGGCCGGTCAGTCCCGTGAGGCCGAGCACGCCGAGCGCGACCGACCAGAACCCGAGGCCGCCGCGGGCGACGACCAGTGGCGGCACGAAGAAGCTGACGGGCAGGCCCAGCAGCGACACCAGCCCCATCAGCAGTCCTGCGCTGGTCCGGCCCACGCCGGCGTCGATGAGCACCTGCGGCATCCAGCCCATCATGATGTAGGCGAAGCACGCCTGCGTACCGAAGAAGCCGGTGACGATCCACGCGAGCCGGTTGCGCAGCAGCGACCGGTGGGGCTCGGCCGACTGCGCCGCGTGCGACGCGTTCAGGCCGCCACCGCGGGTCGCCGCGAACCACAGCATCAGCGCCGCCACAGCCAGGGCGGCCCAGCTGCCGAGCCCGCCCCGCCAGCCGCCGGTGGCCTCCGTCAGCGGCGGGGTGACGGCCGAGCCCAGCGCACCCCCGGTCTGCAGCGCCGCCGTGTAGATCCCCGTCATGAGGCCGACGCGGGCGGCGAAGGAGGTTCGGACCACGACGGGGATCAGCACGTTCGCCAGCGCGATACCCGCGCTGGCGACGAACGTCCCTGCCAGGACCACGGACGGGCCGTCGACCACGCGCAGCACCAGCCCGCCGGTGAGCACGGCCAGCGCCGTGGCGACGGCGGCGGACAGTCCGATCCGGCGTGCCAGCCACGGCGCCCCGAACCCGGCCAGCGCGAAACACAGCCCGGGCATCGTGGTCAGCGCGCCCGCCCACGTGCCGCTCGCGCCGAGTGTGCGCGTCACCTCGTCGAGGATGGCGCCCACGGAGGTCACCGACGGCCGGAGATTCATCGCCGCCAGCACCACCGCGACGGCGAGCAGGCCGACACCGGCGCCCGCCGCGCCACGCCACCGGGAGCGCCCCGGCTGCGCCGCGGCCGAGCCGGCCGCCACCGCTGCGTCCGCAACGTCGGGGTCGGCAGCGCGGGACTCCGCGGAAGAACTCACCATATCCTTCACGCTAACAAAAGGTAGGATGACCGGGCGAACCAACCTTTCGTCGCGTGATCGGCGTTCGGCAGAATGACCGGTCCGAAGGAGGTGCCGCCCGTGCCACTGTCCGCACCCCAGCGCTCCGGGCTGGTCGACCAGGTGATCGGCCAGCTCCGCGAGGCGATCCGCAGCGGCGAATGGCCTCTCGGCGAGCGCATCCCCACGGAAGCGGCACTGGCCGGCGACCTCGGCGTGGGGCGTAACACCGTGCGCGAGGCAATACGTGCGCTGGCGCACAGCGGCCTGCTCGAGGTCCGGCAGGGCGACGGGACGTACGTGCGTGCCACGAACGAGGTGTCCGGCGCGATCCGCAAGCTCGCGGGCACCGAACTGCGCGAAGTGCTCCAGGTACGCAAACCCCTCGAAGTCGAGGGTGCCCGCCTCGCCGCCACGGCACGCACCGACGACGATCTCGGCCGGCTCCGCGAGCTGCTCGACGGCCGCGACCGCGCGTGGGCCTACGGAGACATGGACGACTACGTCCGCATCGACGCCGCGTTCCACCAGGCAGCTGTCGAAGCGGCGCACAACTCCGTGCTCACCGAGCTGTACCGCGGACTGACCGAGGTCGTCGTCGCCAGCGTCGCAGCGATGACCCGACTCGGCCTCCCCCACCCCGAGGAGGCCGGCCACCGCGACCTGCTCGCCGCACTCGTCGCCCAGGACGCGGACCGCGCGGCCACCGAGGTGTGCGCGTTCTTCGCCGAACTCGACGCACACAGCGACATGGGCTGAGCGCACCGGCGGACGGCGCACCGACGAACCCCGGATCGCGATTCCCAGCCCGTGTTGCGCATTCCAGGGGCCGTGTTGCGGATTCCAGGGGCCGTGTTGCGGGTTCCAGGGGCCGTGTTGCGGATTCCAGGGGCCGTGTTGCGGATTCCAGGGGCCGTGTTGCGGATTCCAGGGGCCGTGTTGTGCATTCCAGGGGCCGTGTTGCGGACGCGGTGACGATCGCACCGTCAGCCGAGCCGGTACAGCCGCAGCGCGAGCTGGAGTTCGAGTGCACGCTCGGGCTGGTGCCAGTCCTCACCCAGGAGCGAGGACACGCGTTCGAGCCACTGGCCACGGTGTTGACGTGGACGTGCCCGCTGAAAGCGCCGCAGCAGTCAAGAGTCACATCGATGCTCTGGCGCGGAAACTCCGCGGAGAGGACCGCCATGGGCGCACGTTGGACCAGCTACGAGCCGACGTCGCCACCGACCTGCTCCTCGGCCGCAGCCCCGGAGTCACCACGCCGGAGACAGCAGCCGCGGTGCACCTGCACCTGCCCGTCGACACCGTCCTGACCATCACCGACGACGGGTGCGAACTCGACGGCTACGGACCCGTCCCCGGACCGATCGCCCGCGACATCATGACCAACCCGCACAGCACCTGGCGAGCCGTGCTCTGCGACCTCGGGACCGGCCGGCCCATCGATCTCGGGCGCACCCGGCGCCATCCCACTGCCCTCGTCCGGGACCTGGTCGCCGTGCGAGACCGCGAGTGCTGCGTCCCGTGGTGCCACCGCCCCGCCCGGCAGTGCGACTTCGACCACAACACCCCGTGGGCCGACGGTGGCGGCACGGCAACGGTCAACGGCAGCCCCACGTGCGACCACCATCACTCCCGCAAGGACGACCTCGCGTGGCGCATCGAGCACGACTCCGACACGGGCGTCACCACGGTGACCACGTCCAACGGGGCCGTGCACACCACCGCACCCGAACCGATCCACCACCCCACCCGGCGTCGTCCCGCACGGAGCGGTCCGGAACGACGGGCTCCGAGGGCCTTGATGAAACGACGGCACCCGCAACAGGGGCCGGAGCCGGTGGGAGCAGAGCCGGCAGCGACACAACCGCCGACCTTCGACGACAGAACCACCGGTCCGGACGGCAGTCAGGGCACGCAGTCAGGGCACGCAGTCAGGGCAGCGTGAGGATCTCTGCGCCGTCGGCGTTCACCACGAGAGTGTGCTCGAACTGAGCGGTCCACTTCTTGTCCTTGGTGGTGACCGTCCAGTCGTCGTCCCACACGTCGTAGTCGATCGTGCCGAGAGTGATCATCGGCTCGATCGTGAAGGTCATGCCTTCCTCGATGAGCGTCGTGACGTTCGGCTCCTCGTAGTGCAGCACGGTCGGCTCCGTGTGGAACGCCGGGCCGACACCGTGGCCGGTGAAGTCGCGGACCACGCCGTAGTCGAACCGCTTGGCATAGGCCTCGATGACCCGACCGATGATGTTCAGCTGCCTGCCCGGCTTGACGGCCTTGATCGCGCGCTTCAACGATTCCTCGGTGCGCTCCACCAGCAGACGCGCTTCGTCGTCGACGTCACCGGCCAGGAAGGTCGCGTTCGTGTCCCCGTGCACACCGCCGATGAACGCCGTGACGTCGATGTTGCAGATGTCGCCGTCCTCGATGACCGTCGAGTCCGGGATGCCGTGGCAGATGACCTCGTTCATCGACGTGCAGCACGACTTCGGAAAGCCCCGGTAGCCGAGCGTCGACGGGTACGCGCCGTGATCCATCAGGAACTCGTGCACGACCTTGTCGACCTCGTCGGTCGTGTTGCCGGGCTTGACGGCCTTGCCGCCCTCCTGCAGCGCCTGCGCCGCGACCTTGCTCGCCACCCGCATCGCCTCGATGGTCTCGGGGGTACGCACCGCGCCGCTGTCGTCCCGCTTCGGAGCGGGTTTGTCGACATATTCGGGGCGGGCGATCGACGACGGAACATCACGACGCGGCGTCTGAACGCCGGGCTTCAACGGAGCACGAACGGGCATACCCAAAAGTCTAGTCGCGCGGCAGCGCGGCATCGGGGGGTGGCGGCCGGGAGACGGGCGGGCCTAGTCGCGCGGCAGCGCGGCATCGGGGGGTGGCGGCCGGGAGACGGGCGGGCCCGGTCACCGCAATCCGGACAGGAAGTCGCGCGTGACGTCGACGGCGGGTTTCGACGAGCCGGCGCCGGTGAGCAGCGTCGCGAACGCCACGTCGTCGAGCGTCCCGTCGTCGCCGTAGCCGGCGAACCAGCCGTGCGAGTTGCTGCCGTCGCCGTACTGTGCGGTGCCGGTCTTGCCGAGCACGCCCGGCAGTTCCCGCAGTGCCCTCGCGGTGCCGTCGGTGACGACCTCACGCATCATCCGCCGCAGCGGTCGCAGCACGTCGCCGGACAGCGGCTCGCCGGTTTTGCTCGCCTTGGTGCGGTCGCCGCGGATGAGCCCGGGTGTGGGCATCTCGCCGGCGTCGACCGTCGCGGCGGCCAGCGCCATCCCGAACGGGCTGGCGAGGGTCGTGCCCTGGCCGATGCCGTTCTCGGCTCGCTGGACCCGGTCATCGGATTCCGGTACCGATCCGGTGACCGTCGTGATCCCGGGAACGACGAAGTCGGCGCCGATCCCCAGCGATCGCGCGGCGTTCGTGAGCGCATCGGCGGGCAGCCTCGCCGACAGCTGGGAGAACGTCGTGTTGCAGGATTCGGCGAACGCCGTGTGCAGCGGCACCCTGCCCAGGTCGAACCGGTCCTCGTTCGGGATGCGCCGGTGGCCGATCGTGGTCGTGGCCGGGCACGCCACGGTGGCGTCCGGCCGGGTCTCCCCGACGTCGAGCGCGGCGGCGGCCGTGGCCATCTTCAGCGTCGAACCCGGTGGATACCGGCCGGTCAGGGCGATCGCGCCCTGCTGGTCGGCCGCATCGTTCTGCGCGATCGCCAGCAGGTCACCGTTCGACGGGCGGACGGCGACGATCGCCGCGGGCCCGTCCACCTTCTGCAGTGCACGCTCGGCGGCCTGCTGGACCGGCAGGCTCAGGGCCGTACGCACGGCCGACGCCGGTTCGGCTTCCACCGCGTGCAGTTCGCGCACCTCGGCGCCCGCACTGTCGTTGACGACGACCCGCCAGCCGTCCTCACCTGCCACACGTTCGGACACGTGGTTCCGGATCATCGGCAGGATCTTGTCGCCGAGCCCCCGTTCGGCCGACAACAATCGCTTCCGGCTGGTGAACGTCACCCCCGGTAGCTCGTAGATCCGCGGCTTGACCGATTGGTAGTCCGCCGACCGCAGGCTGACGACGAGGTAGCCCTGCCCGTCCTCGGTGTCACGGACACCGTCGAGGATCGAGCGTGCGGTGATGCGGTCGTCGAACTGCGAGACCGCACCGGCCAGCGTGCCGGCGACCTCGTCCAGCCGGTCCCCCGCGGCCTTCCGGTCGAGCATGACGCCGATGACCGTGTCGGTCTTCAGCAGCGCGGCGCCGTCCCGGTCGAGCACGGGCGCCGGCGCGGGCGTGTCGGTGACGAGCGAGAGGCTCTGCTGCGCGCCCAGGTCCGGATGCACGACCGTCGGCGCGAAATGCACCTTCCACCCGTCGTCGGTCGAGCGCAGTTCTGCCTGCGCGTCGTAGCGCCAGGTGCGTCCGTCGCCGAGTGTCCAGGCGAGCGAGTAGCGGCCGTCGGCGCTCTCCCCTCCTGCGGTTTCGGTGACCTCACCCGGCTCCGCCGACAGTGACCCCGCGCCGAGCGCCTTCTGAGTTCCGCGCAGCGCCGCCCGGGCGGTGTCGGGCGCGTCGGTCAGCGCCGCCGCCTCGTCGAGCTCGTTCTCCTGCCACGTGGCGAGGAACTCGTCGAGGGCGGATTCGGCTCCGCTTCCGCCGAACACGCTGCAGCCGGAGACCGTCAGCACGGCCGCCAACGCGATGGCGGTACCCACACGTTTCGCCATGGGTCAGAACAGCACCGTCGCGAAGCTGCCGACCTGGCGGAATCCGATCCTGCGGTACGACGCGAGCGCCGGTGTGTTGAACGAGTTGACGTACAGACTCGCCACCCGTCCCATGTCCTTCACCAGGTGCTGCACGAGCGCGGCGGTGCCGGACGCGCCGAGACCTTCACCGCGGCGGTCCGGATGCACCCACACGCCCTGGATCTGGCCGATGTGCTGCGACAACGCGCCGATCTCGGCCTTGAACACGACCTCGCCGTCCTCGAACCGTGCGAAGGCACGTCCGCTCGCGATCAGCTCCGCCACCCGGGCCCGGTATCCCGCACCGCCGTCGCCTGCGCGCGGGTCGATGCCGACCTCTTCGGTGAACATCGCGATCGCCGCGGGCAGATAGCGCTCGAGTTCGTCCGGTCGCACGGGTCGGACGAACCGGTCGGGCAGTACGTCGGGGCTGCGTTCGAGCGCCAGGAGCGGCTGTTCGGCGCGGATCTCGCGGGCGGGTCCCCAGTCCACGGCCAGTTCGTCCCACAGGCCCAGCACCTGCTCGGACGGCCCGACCACCGAGGAACACCTCCGCGACCGGCGCAGCGCCCGGTCGGCGAACGACCGGATCGCGGCACCGCCACCGCAGAGCGGGATCATGTTCGGCCCGGCGAAGCACAACCCGTCGAGCGCGCCGTTCACCTCGCGCCCGTCGGTACCCCACAACTCACCGCCGAGGCGCCACGGGTCCACCCCCGCGATCTCGACGCGCGCGGACACCATGCAGCTCGCCACCGGGTTCGCACCGAGCACGGCCCGGACGGCCGGATAGTCCCTGTCATCGAGCAGCCGCGCGCCAGCAACCCGCAACACGTCGTCCAGCCTGCCAGAAATCGGCTCGCAGCGGGGAACGACCACCCCGGTCGGTGTACCCGCGACGGGCCGATCGGCGGCGATGTCAGGTGCCCGGGTAGGTGCCGAACACCCAGACGGTGCCCTCGGGGTCGGCGATCGCGACGTTGCGGGAGCCGTAGTCGGTGTCGTGCGGTTCCTGTGCGACGACGGCGCCCGCGGCGAGCGCGCGCTCGTACACGGCGTCGGGGTCGGTCGTCACGACGTAGATCCACTGCGGAGCCTGCTGGGCTGCTCCGGCTCCGTCGTGCGCTTCGGGCCTGCGGGAGCCGATCATAACGCCGCCTCCCTCGGGCCAGCGCAATTCGCCGTGCACGACCCGGTCGCGGTCATCCCCGTCCGGCACGATCAGGGCCTCGGTGAAGCCGAGCACGCCGGTCAGGAACCGGCGGGCCGGGGTGATGTCGTCGTAGAGCACGCCGGGCCACACGCCGGGCCGCGCCACGGCGTCGTCGGAGGTGGTCCGGCCGGAGAGTTCCGTGGCCGGGCCGGTGCCGGCGCCGGTCGCCGCATCCACTGTGCCCGTGGTGTCCGCTGGATCCGGTGCAGCCGCTGTGTGCGCTGTGTGCGTGGTGTCTGTTGTCTCCGTCATGGCTCCGAGTCTGGGTCCGGAACCGGGAGCGGGTCTTGGAGAAACGGGCGCTCCTCGGCGAGCCACGTCGTGGGCACACAGCCGGCGAGCGCCCGCCACTCCCCCGTCAGGTGCGGTTGGTCGGAGAAGCCGCACAGCGCCGCTGTCTCGGCGAGGCCGCGGCCCGCCTTCAGCAGCCCCGCGGCACGTTCGAACCGGACGACGCGGGCTGCCTGTTTGGGCGTCAACCCGATCTCACGGCGGAACCGTTCGCCGAAACGGCGTCTGCTCCACCCGGTTTCGCGGGCCAGGTCCGCCACCCGGACGGTGCCGCCGGAGCGGCGGATCAGGCGCCACGCCCACTCGACGTCCGACGCAGCCGCCCCGGCCGCGTCGACCGCATCGGAGTCGCCGGCTGTGCGGGCGCTCAGCACGTCGTCGAGGATCGCGAACCGGTGCGCCCAGTCCGGCGCCTCCGCCAGCCGCTCCGGCAACCGGGCGAGGTCGCGGCCGAACTCGGTCAGGTCGACGACGTGACCGGTGAGTTCGGCGGCGGGCACGCCCAGCACCGCGGCCGCCCCTGCGGGTTCGAGCGCCACCTCCAGCCCGAACTCCGTGCCGCCGCGCGCGATGAGCACCGGCGCCGTGTGCAACCCGCCGAGCAGCGCCCGGAACTCGCCGGGTGCCTGGTCGCCGCGCGGCATGCCCACGATGCGGACCGGCTCGCCCAGGCTGATGTTGAGCGTCAGATGTCCGCTCGGCAGGCCGCGATGGACGGACTGCGGCCCGGCCGCCGCGGCCGCTGCCCCGGCGGACCGGTACCCGACGTACCGCGCCACCCACGGCCGAAGCCGTGGCTGCGGTCGCGCGGCGGCCCATCCGTCTCCCACAAGCATCGATCCTGGCAGAAGCGGCGGCCCGCGGCCATCGGCCTGCCGCGGGGGTCAGCCCACCGTGACGACCGGCTCCCCAGCGGCGTCGACGTCGCCGTTCTCCTCGGCGATGCGCATGGCCTCCTCGATGAGGGTCTCGACGATCTGCGCCTCCGGCACGGTCTTGATGACCTCGCCCTTGACGAAGATCTGCCCCTTGCCGTTGCCGGACGCGACGCCCAGGTCGGCCTCCCGCGCCTCGCCGGGGCCGTTGACGACACACCCCATGACGGCCACGCGCAGCGGCACCTCCATGCCTTCGAGCCCGGCGGTGACCTCGTCGGCGAGCTTGTAGACGTCGACCTGCGCGCGGCCGCACGACGGGCACGAGACGATCTCGAGTTTGCGCGGGCGCAGGTTGAGCGACTGCAGGATCTGCGTGCCGACCTTGATCTCTTCCACCGGCGGTGCCGACAGCGAGACGCGGATCGTGTCGCCGATGCCCTGCCGCAGCAGCGCACCGAACGCCACGGCAGACTTGACCGTGCCCTGGAACGCGGGCCCGGCCTCGGTGACGCCGAGGTGCAGCGGGTAGTCGCACTGCTCGGCGAGGAGCTCGTAGGCGCGCACCATCACGACCGGATCGTTGTGCTTGACCGAGATCTTGAGGTCGTGGAAGTCGTGTTCGGCGAACAGCGACGCCTCCCACAGCGCCGACTCGGCGAGTGCCTCCGGCGTGGCCTTGCCGTGCTTTTCCAGCAGCCGCTTGTCCAGCGAGCCGGCGTTGACACCGATACGGATCGGCGTGCCGTGGTCCTTCGCGGCCTGTGCGATCTCGGCGACCTGGTCGTCGAACTTGCGGATGTTGCCCGGATTCACCCGCACGCCCGCGCAGCCGGCCTCGATCGCGGCGAAGACGTACTTGGGCTGGAAGTGGATGTCGGCGATCACCGGGATCTTCGACTTCTGCGCGATCGCGGGCAGCGCCTGGGCGTCGTCGGCGGTCGGGCAGGCCACCCGCACGATGTCGCAGCCCGAGGCGGTGAGTTCGGCGATCTGCTGCAGCGTCGAGTTGATGTCCGCGGTGCTGGTCGTGGTCATCGACTGCACCGAGACCGGGTGCTCACTGCCGACCCCGACGGGTCCGACCTGCAATTGCCGGGTCTGACGCCGTTCGGCCAGTACGGGGGGCGGAGTGCCGGGCAGACCAAGGTCGACGGTCATCGAATCCTCTGCAAAGTCGGCGAACGCGTTCGCTTCCACGATACCCGCGCCCGCACTCACCCCGTCCGGCCGAGGGCCGGTGCGCACACCGGCCACCCTCGGCGGAGCCGTGCGCACACCGGCCGTCGTCGTCGGGACCGTCTATTCGGTGATGCGGATCGGGTTGACGACGTCGGCGGTGATGGTGAGCAGCACGAACGCGCCACCGACGACGATGATGACCATCGTCACGGCGTTGAGCTTCGTGTAGTCCACCGGTCCCGCCGCCGCCTTGCCGCGCAGTTTGCGCAGCCAGTCGCGGACACGCTCGTACCAGGTCACCGCGATGTGCCCGCCGTCGAGCGGCAACAACGGCAGCAGGTTGAAGATGCCGACGAAGAAGTTGAGGCTGGCCAGCAGGAAGAAGAACAGCTCCCACAGGCCCTCCTGCGCGGCCTCACCGCCGATACGGCTGGCCCCGACGACGCTGATCGGGGTGTTCGGGTCGCGTTCCTCACCGAAGATCGCCTCGACGACGGCGGGCACCCGCTCGGGCAGCTCCAGCAGCCGATGCCACGTCTCGACCACGAGATCGCCGGTGAACGCGGCCGTGCCGCCGACCGCACCCGCGGCGCCGTACTCCCAGCGGCTGGTGAACGTCACGCCGATCGAGCCGATGTCGACGAGCTTCGTGGCCTCGGGATCCTCCGGGTCGGAGACCGGCCGTGTGACCTTCTCCACGTCGACGGTCAGCGGGACGACCTCGCCGCCGCGCTCGACACGGAAGTCGGTCGGGCCGGACAGGTTCTGCACCTCGGCCACGACGTCGTTGTAGGTGGGGGTCTCCTGCCCGTTCACCGAGACGATCACGTCGCCCTGCCGGATACCGCCGTCCCGCGCAGGTGCCGGCGCACCCGGCTCGCAGTCCGGGTTCGTGTACTGCTGATTGGTGCGGGCGTCCTGGACGCACCGCGAGACCTGTGAAATCTCCGGAGTGCCGAACAGGTTCGGCAGGCCCATCGTGACCGCGAGCAGGTACAGCACGATGAAGCCCAGGACGAAGTGGGTGAACGAGCCCGCCGCCATCACGACGGTGCGCTTCCACGTCTTGAACCGGTACATCGCACGCGGGCGCTCGTCGTCGGTGACCTCGTCCAGCGCGGTCATGCCCGCGATGTCGCAGAAGCCGCCGAAGGGAAGCCACTTCAGGCCGTACTCGGTCTCGCCGCGGCGGAACGAGAACACCGTCGGGCCGAAGCCGACGAAGTACCGCCGCACCTTCATCCCGAACGACTTGGCGGCGATCATGTGGCCGGCCTCGTGCAACGCCACCGAGATGCAGATGCCGAGCGCGAAGAGCACGACCCCCAGGATGTAGACGAGCACCCGCTACTTTCCTCCGTTACCGATCATCGATCCCCCGACCTCGCGAGCGCGCGAACGCGCCCACTCCTCTGCGGCGAAGACGTCGTCGACGCCCGCGGGTTCGCGGCGCCATTCGTCGGCTGCGGCAACCACCGCACCCACAGTGTCCACGATGGACGTGAAACCGGCGTTTCCGGCCAGGAAGGCTCCCACCAGCTCCTCGTTCGCCGCGTTGAACACGGCGGGCAGGCACCCGCCCGCCGCGCCGGCCTCGCGGGCCAGCTCCACCGCGGGGAACGCCTCGTCGTCCAGCGGCTCGAACGTCCACTGCGCGGCGGTGTCCCACCGGCAGGGGCTGGCCGCGCCGGGCACGCGATCCGGCCAGTGCAGCGCCAGCGCGATGGGCAGGCGCATGTCGGGCGGGCTGGCCTGGGCGATCGTCGAGCCGTCGGTGAACGTGACCATCGAGTGCACGATCGACTGCGGATGCACCGTCACGTCGATGCGCTCGCACGGGATGTCGAACAGCAGGTGCGCCTCGATCAGTTCGAGCCCCTTGTTGACGAGGGTCGCCGAGTTGATCGTGACGAGCGGGCCCATCGCCCACGTGGGATGGGCCATGGCGTCGTCGACCGTGACGTCGGCCATCTCCGCCCGGCTGCGCCCGCGGAACGGGCCGCCGGACGCGGTGAGCACGAGCCGGTCGACCTCCTCGGTCCGGCCGCCGCGCAGGGCCTGGGCGAGCGCGGAGTGCTCCGAGTCGACGGGAACGATCTGCCCCGGGGCCGCGGCGCCGAGCACGAGCGGGCCGCCCGCGATCAGCGACTCCTTGTTGGCCAACGCCAGCGAGGCGCCCGTCTCGACGGCGGCCAGGGTGGGCCGCAGTCCCTGCGACCCGGGCAGACCGTTGAGCACGACGTCGGCCCGTTCGGCGTCGATGAGGTCGAGCACGGCCTCGGCGCCCGCGAAGATCCGCGGCAGCGCGAACTCGCCCCGGGCGTAGCCGCGCCGCTGCGCCTCGGCGTACAGCGCGAGCTGCAGGTCCTCGACCGCGGTGGCCCGCGTGATCGCCACGGAGCCGACGCCGTGTTCGAGGGCCTGCGTGGCCAGCGCCCTCGGATCGGAGCCGCCCGCAGCGATACCCGCGACCCGGAACAGCTGCGGATGACGGGCGGCGATGTCGAGCGCCTGGGTGCCGATGGACCCGGTGGAACCGAGAACGAGGACGCTGCGTGGGTAGGTCACGTGGCCATTGTCTCGGACTCCTGACAGCGACCCGACGGCAGGCATGTGGGATCATCGCCTGCGAGCAGGAGTCCGAGCGCAGGAGGAGTGAACGTGGCTGGCAACGCGGTCGAGAAGCGCACCGGCACCGAGGTGAGTTACTCGAACGGGGTCGACCCCCACGACGAGCCGTCCGCCGAGTGGGGCTGGCACGGCGGGTTCCCCAAGGCCACGCAGGGCGCCGGCTGGTTCACCGTGTTCGCACTGCTGGTCATGCTGATCGGCAATCACGAGAGCAACACCGAGAACATCTGGCTCGTCGGCACGGCCATCGCCATCGCCTGCGGCCTGGTGTACGACCTCAAGCGCCGCCGCACCGCCTGGCGCCAGAACTGACCCGCTGCTCGAGTCCCGTGACGCCGGGCCCGGCGCGCTGACCCACCGGCCTGCGGCCGCGTCGCGCCGGGCCGCGGGCGACCGGTCCGACGATCAGCAACGATTCACCGCCCTGGCTCAGCGGTTCGACGAGGCCCGCAGGGACGATCCCGAGTTCGCCGAACAACTGCAGACCGCATGGCAGCAACTGAACACGCAGAATGTCGACGACGCCGCGTTCGCCCATCAGTTCTGCCGGGAACGTCGAGAAGAACGTGCAGATCGGTACCGTCCACGGCGACGTCGATCTGTGACAGCGACGGGAGTGAAAGCTCGCCAGGGCGATCCGCCGCGAATCGGACGTCCACCGTGCGAACTCGTGGTTGGTGTAGTGCGGCAGCGTGGTTGGTGTAGTGCGGCAGCGTGGTTGGTGTAGTGCGGCAGCGGCGGGCCGAGCCGGCACGGCGGCGGCACTGCCGGAGCCGACGTGTCGGCGTGCAGGTGGACACCGCCCTGCACGTGGTCGATCTGTACGAGCTTCCCGACCCCACCCTCGAACGTGTTCGTGAAGCCGCTCATGACACCCCCATCGTCGCCTGCGCGTCTCACGCAGGGACGAGGTTGGCGCACGCATCACGCTGCGCGCACGGTCGACGGCGAAGCGCACGCGACCGTGCGCTCGTCGGGGACCTGCTCGCGGGTCAGCTCTCCGCGGCCAGCTGGCCGCACGCGGCCGCGATCTCCTGACCACGGGTGTCACGCACGGTGCAGGCGACGCCGCCGTCGTTGACGCGGCGGACGAACTCGCGCTCCACGTCCTTCGGCGAGGCGTCCCACTTCGAACCCGGCGTGGGATTCAGCGGGATCACGTTGACGTGCACCAGGTGGCCGAGGTGCTGGCGCAGGCGCTTGGCCAGCAGGTCCGCGCGCCACGGCTGGTCGTTCATGTCCCGGATCAGCGCGTACTCGATCGACACCCGCCTGCCGGAGGTGTCGGCGTAGTAGCGCGCCGCCTCCAGGACCTCGTCGATCGCCCAGCGGTTGTTCACCGGCACGAGCGTGTCGCGCAGCTCGTCGTCCGGCGTGTGCAGCGACACGGCCAGCCGCACCTGCATCCGCTCGTCCGCGAGCTTGCGGATCGCGGGAGCCAGACCGACCGTCGACACGGTCACCGAACGCTGCCCGATCCCCAGCCCCGACGGTGCGGGTTCGGTGATCCGGCGCACCGCGGCGACGACGCGCTTGTAGTTGGCGAGCGGCTCCCCCATGCCCATGAACACGATGTTCGACAGCCGGCCTTCCCCGCCCGGCATCGCACCGTCCCGCATCACCGCGGCGGCCGACCGCACCTGGTCGACGATCTCCGCGGTCGACAGGTTGCGGTCGAGCCCGCCCTGTCCGGTGGCACAGAACGGGCACGCCATGCCGCAGCCCGCCTGGCTGGAGATACACAGCGTCGCCCGGCCCGGGTACCGCATGAGCACGCTCTCCAGCGTGGTGCCGTCGTGCGCCCGCCACAGCGTCTTGCGGGTCTCACCGTCGTCGCAGTCGAGCGCACGCACCTCGGTGAGCAGTGACGGCATCAGATCGTCGATCAGCTTCTGCCGCGAAGCCACCGGGATGTCGGTCATGTCCTCGGGGTCGACGGTCAGCCGCGAGAAGTAGTGGTTCGACAGCTGCTTGGCGCGGAACGGCTTCTCACCGAGCTCGGTCACGGCCTCCGCACGCTCGTCGGGCGTGAGGTCGGCGAGATGCCGCGCGGGCAGGCCGCGACGGGGCGCGTCGAAAACGAGGGGAAGCGCAGTCATAGCGCTCTCCATGCTCCCACATGTCGACATGTGCTCGCCCGGCCGCACCGGTCAACCGCGTGCCAGCAATCGTCGCAGCGCCCCGGCCCCGCGCGCCCCGGCCCCAGGCACTCCGGCACCACGCGCGCCGACGCCGCTCGCGGTGACCAGTCCCGCCGGCTTGTGCCGTACCAGTATCCGATAGCCCACCGGTAGCTCCACCGGGCCGTCACCGGTGTCCTCGCCCAGCGTCTCGGCCGCGGCCCGCGCCGCGACCCGCGGGCTGAACTCGATCCCCAGCACCGCACGCACGGCCGCCGCGCCGGGAAAGACCCAGCGCGTCTCCACGCGCGTGCACGCGAACCCTGCCCGGGCGAAGAACGCGTCCACCGCGGCGGAGTCGTAATGCGGCAGGTCGGCGAGCATCCATGCGCCGTACGGCGCATGCCGCGTGTCCAGGTCGACGATCACCAACGTGCCGCCGGGCCGCAGCACACGATCGACCTCTCGCAGCCCCGGTTCGCAGCCCGGGCCGAAGAAGTACGCCGTGCGCGCGTGCACCACATCCACCGACGCGTCCCCCACCGGGATGCGCTGTGCGCGTCCGCGCCGCACCGTCGCGTTCGTGAGCTCGCCGATCCGTTCCTCTGCCCTGCGCACCAGCGGCGCATACGGCTCGATGCCCAGCACCGACCGGGCTTCGGTGGCCATCCGGGGCAGATGGAACCCGTCCCCGCAACCGAGGTCGACGACGTCCCTGCCCGCCCACGGAGCCAGCTCGTGCAGCTGCCCCCAGACGGCCCCGTCCGCATCCTGCACCCGGTTCTCGAGCTCGTAGGTGCCGGCGTGGTACCAGATGTTGGGGCTGGGATAGACCGCGGTGGCGCGCCCGAACCGGTTCACGCACACAGCGTATCGACGTCGCTCCCCCAGGCGTAAGATCATCTACGTTTCTGCTCGGCGGGGTTCCGCTCGGGAAGTTGCGTTTCGACGACGACGGCGGCGAAAGGTCTCGTGACCATGTCCGACACGAACGAATCCACCGCGATTCTGGCCGCAGGCACGCCGTGCTGGATCGAACTCGCCACGCCCGACGAATCCGCCGCCCGGGCCTACTACGAGCAGCTGTTCGGCTGGACGTTCGCCGTCAAGCGGGACCCGGCGACCGCCACCCATCGCTACAACATCGCGACCCTCGACGGCTGGGAAGTCGGCGGCATGTACCAGACGGGCCGCAACCAGCCGACCGGCTGGATGCCGCACCTGTCCGTCACGAACGCCGCCGCCACGGCCGAATGGGTGCAGCACCTCGGCGGTGTCGTGACGCTCGGGCCCGTCGACATTCCCGACCGCGGCACGATCGTGCACGCGCTCGACCCGAGCGGCACGCCCGTGGTGTTCTGGCAGCTCACCGACAGCTGGACGTTCGCCAGGACCCTGCCCGGCAGCTTCAGCGGCACCGACCTCAACACGCACGACGCCGCTCGCGCCGACGACTTCTACGACAAACTCTTCGGCTACGCCAGCCACCAGATCGGCACGGACGGCATCGACTACCTGGAGTGGCGGCTCGGCGCCGAACCCCTCATCTACCGGTACGTCCTGCCGCCCGAACAGGCCGGATACAGCCCCCACTGGATGACCTACCTGCAGGTCGACCCCCATCGCGGCACCGACGCGGTCGCCGGCCAGAGCCTGATGCTCGGCGGCTCGGTGATCACGCCGCCGTTCGACACCCCGTTCGGCCGCGTCGCCGTGCTCGCCGACCCGGCCGGTGCGATGTTCTCGGTGGTCGATCACAGCTGCCCCGTCGACCTCGGCATCGGCCGCGCCGAGGTCGACGACCCCTACGACGACTGACCGTGCCCGTCACGCCGGGCGGCGCGCGCGTCAGGCTGGGACGAAGGCGCTGAGCAGCAGCCACGACGCCAGCGCCGACGGCAGCAGCGAATCGAGGCGGTCCATGAGCCCGCCGTGTCCCGGCAGCAGGTTGCCCATGTCCTTGATGCCCAGGTCACGTTTGATCAGCGATTCCATCAGGTCGCCGAGCGTCGCGGTCAGCACGATCGCGATGCCGAACAGCACACCCTGCCAGGCGAGGCCGTCCACGAGCAGCGACAGTGCCAGCGAGCCCGCAGCGATGCCCGCGACGAGCGAACCTGCGAAGCCCTCCCACGTCTTCTTCGGGCTGATCGACGGCGCCATCGGATGCCGGCCGCGCAGCACACCCGCGATGTAGCCGCCGGTGTCGGAAGCGACCACGACGAGCATGAACGACAGGACCCGGCCCACGCCATCGTCCGGCGGCACGAGCATCGCCGCGAACGAGGCGAACAGCGGCAGGTACGCCGCGGCGAACACCGACGATCCGACATCACGCACGTAGCCGTCCGCACCGGCAGGCAGCCGCCACAGCAGGCAGACCAGCACCGTCACGACGAACGCCGTCAACGCGCCTTCGCGGCCGAACGGCCACGCCAGCCAGATCATCGCCTGGCCACCGACCAGCACCGGCGTCATCGCGATCCGGATGTCGGCGACCCGGCGGAACGCCCGGCTCAGCTCGACCGTCCCGATCGCGATGGCGACCGCAACGATCCCGATGAACAGGTACCGGACCGTGAACAGCGACGTCAGGATCGCGGCGCCGAGCAGTACGCCCACGCCGATCGCGGCGGGGAGGTTCCGCCCGGCCTTGTCCTGTTTCTCCTGTTGCTTCGTCCGGTCCGGAGCCGGCTCCGGACCGGACGGCTCGCCCGGTGAGGCGCGCCGCTGAGGCGCCTCACCCGGCTCTGGCGATGCGGCGTCGTCGCTCTCGTCCGGACGCCGGCCAGGATCGGCAGCACCGGAGCGCCGCTCCCGGTCGTCGGTCACGTTCGGCATCAGACCTCGAGAAGCTCGGATTCCTTGTGCTTGACGAGCTCCTCGATCTGCGCCACGTACTTGTCCGTGAGGTTCTGCAGTTCCTTCTCGGCACGTGAGACCTCGTCCTCACCGGCTTCACCGTCCTTGCCGATGCGGTCGAGCTCGTCCTTCGCCTTCCGCCGAACGCCGCGGACGGAGACGCGGGCGTCCTCGCCCTTCTGCTTGGCGACCTTGACCATCTCCTTGCGCCGCTCCTCGGTGAGCTGCGGGATGACGATGCGGATGATGTGGCCGTCGTTCGTCGGATTCACGCCCAGGTCGGAGTCCCGGATGGCCTTCTCGATGGCCCCGAGCTGCGACGCGTCGTACGGCTTGACCACGGCCATGCGCGCCTCGGGGATGTTGATGCTGGCCATCTGATTCAGCGGAGTCGGCGCACCGTAGTACTCGACCGTGATGCGGGAGAACATCGCCGGGCTCGCCCTGCCGGTGCGCACCGACGACAGCTCCTCCTTGGCGTGAGACACCGCCTTTTCCATCTTCTCTTCTGCGTCGAAGAGCGTCTCGTCGATCACGGCTGCTCCAGGTTCGTCGGTGTACTGACCAGTGTCCCGATCCTCTCACCGCTGACCGCACGGGCAATGTTGCCCTCGGTGAGGAGGTTGAAGACGATTATCGGCATGTTGTTGTCCATGCACAGGCTGAACGCCGTCGTGTCGGCCACCTTGAGGCCACGCTCGAGTACCTCGCGGTGAGTGACCGTGTCGTACAGCTCGGCACTCGCATCGACGCGCGGGTCGGCGGTGAACACACCGTCGACGGCCTTGGCCATCAGCACTGCGTCGCATCCGATCTCCAGAGCACGCTGGGCTGCCGCCGTATCGGTGGAGAAGTAGGGCATGCCGGTGCCGGCGCCGAAGATGACCACCCGCCCCTTCTCCAGGTGGCGCTCGGCGCGGCGCGGAACGTAGGGCTCGGCGACCTGCCCCATCGTGATGGCGGTCTGCACCCGCGTCGGCACACCTTCCTTCTCGAGGAAGTCCTGCAGTGCCACCGAGTTCATCACGGTACCGAGCATCGCCATGTAGTCGGCGCGGTCACGATCGAGACCGCGCGTCGACAGCTCCGCACCGCGGAAGAAATTGCCACCGCCGATGACGACCGCGATCTGCGCACCGTCGCGGACGACCTCGGCGATCTGCACGGCAACCGAGTGCACCACGTCCGGGTCGACGCCGACGGAGCCGCCGCCGAACATCTCACCGCCGAGCTTCAGCAGCACTCTCCGATAACCGCGTCCGGGCCGATCGGTCTGTCCTTCGGTCATATCCGGTGGTCCCTTCAGCGTCTGCGGTGGCCGATCGGACGGTGTCAGAGTCGGTCGGATCTCGGTCGGTCGGATCTCGGTCGGTGCGGGTCTCGCACATGTGCCCCGCCTCCGGCCTGGCAGGAGACGGGGCACATGAGTGCGAACGAACTCAGGCCTGGCCGACCTCGAAGCGGACGAACCGCGTCACGGTGACCCCGGCCTCGTCGAGCAGCGCCTGCACGGTCTTCTTGTTGTCCGTGACCGACGGCTGCTCCAGCAGGACGTTGTCCTTGTAGTAGGCGCCCACCTTGCCCTCGATGATCTTCGGCAGAGCCTGCTCCGGCTTGCCTTCCTCGCGGGCGGTCGACTCGGCGATCCGGCGCTCGTTCTCGACGACGTCGGAGGGCACCTCGTCACGCGTGAGGTACTGCGCCTTCAGCGCCGCGACCTGCAGCGCCGCACCGCGAGCGGCCTCGGCGGCCGCTTCGCCGTCGCCGGTGTACTCGATGAGCACACCGACCGCGGGCGGCAGGCCGGAGCCGCGACGGTGCAGGTACGTCTCGACGTTGCCGCCGAAGTACGTGACCCGGCGGACCTTGATCTTCTCACCGATCTTGGCCGAGAGCTCCTGGACGACCTCGCCGACGGACTTGCCGTCGACCTCGGCGGCCGTGAACTTCTCGAGATCGTCGGTCTTCTCCGACTGGGCGACCTGGACGAGCTTGTCGGCCAGCTGCTGGAACTCCTCGTTCTTCGCGACGAAGTCGGTCTCGGAGTTCAGCTCGACCAGGGCACCGCCGGCACCTGCCACCAGGCCCTCGGCGGTCGAACGCTCGGCACGCTTGCCGACGTCCTTGGCGCCCTTGATGCGCAGGATTTCAACGGCCTTGTCGAAGTCGCCTTCGCTCTCCTCCAGCGCCTTCTTGCAGTCCATCATGCCGGAGCCGGTGAGGTCGCGGAGGCGCTTGACGTCTGCCGCGGTGTAGTTCGCCATCGTGCGTTTCCGTTCTCTGTCGCTGGATGCGCAGGTGGTATCGGTACTGGATCAGGAAGCGGTGCTCTGACCCGCCGCCTCGGAGCCGGCGAGCAGCTCCTGCTCCCACTCGGGCAGCGGTTCGGCGGCGGCCTCGGGCTTGTCCTCACCCTCCGGAGCGGCGCCGTTGCGACCGGAACGCGCCATCAGACCGGCGGCAGCGGCCTCGGCCACCACCTTGGTCAGCAGGGCGGCGGAGCGGATCGCGTCGTCGTTGCCCGGGATCGGGTAGTCGACCTCGTCCGGGTCGCAGTTCGTGTCGAGGATCGCCACGACCGGGATGTTGAGCTTGCGCGCCTCGCCGACGGCGATGTGCTCCTTCTTGGTGTCCACGATCCAGACGGCGCTCGGCACCTTGGACATGTCGCGGATACCGCCGAGAGTCCTCTCCAGCTTGTCCTTCTCGCGGGTGAGCGTGAGGATCTCACGCTTGTTCAGCCCCACGAAACCGCCGGTCTGCTCCATCGACTCCAGCTCCTTCAGGCGCTGGAGGCGCTTGTGCACGGTCTGGAAGTTGGTCAGCATGCCGCCGAGCCAGCGCTGGTTCACGAACGGCATGCCCACGCGCTGGGCCTCCGTCGCGATGGCCTCCTGCGCCTGCTTCTTCGTACCGACGAACAGGATCGTGCCGCCGTGCGCGACCGTCTCCTTGACGAACTCGAACGCGCGGTCGATGTAGCTCAGCGTCTGCTGCAGGTCGATGATGTAGATGCCGTTGCGCTCGGTGAGGATGTAGCGCTTCATCTTCGGATTCCAGCGGCGGGTCTGGTGCCCGAAGTGCACGCCGGAATCGAGCAGCTGCTTCATGGTGACGACGGCCATGGCCTGATTCGCACCTCTTCTGTCTGGGCGTACCGGACGTCTCGTCCGGTACGCGGGCCGGTTGTCGCGGTCCACCGGGTTCGGTGGCCGCCCTGGTGCCGTGCCGGCGTCCGGACTCCCGGGAGTACTCGGTCCGGGAGACCGCCGGGCACCGGTGCCCCGATCGCAGCTCGACGCCGCTCACGGGGCGCGCACGTGCACGCGAAGTCAGCCTGTGTGAACACAGACTGCGTCGAGTAGTGTACGCCGCCCGGCTGTCGGCGCTCGACCCGGACGCCCGAGCGCCGCGAGTTGTCCACATCGGGCTCGGCTGTCCACAGATTCGCAGCGCACGACCACACCCGACGTTCCGGGCGGCCACTCTGGGCGGATGAGATTCCGTTCGACCGTACGAGGGCCCGCGGGCCCGCCGCCGCACGCGCGCACGACGCGGCCGGCTCCGGAGGCGCCGGGCGGCCGAGCACGTGCCGTCACCGCGGCCGCCGCCCTCACTCCCGCCCTCACTCCCGCCGTCGCCACCGTGGTCGCGCTCCTCATGGTGGCGACTCCGCCGGCCCCCACCCCGGCACCCGCACCGCGGTCCGCGACGACGGTGGCCGGGGCCGGAACGGCCGTCGGCGCCGCGGCGCAGCCTGCGGCCGACGTGACGTTCGCCTGGCCGTTGGACCCGCAGCCCGGTGTGGTGCGCCCGTTCGACGCGCCGGACAGCGAGTACGGCCCGGGCCACCGGGGCGTGGACCTCGCGGCCGCGGCCGGGCAGCCGGTGCTCGCGGCCGCGGGCGGACGGGTCGTGCACGCAGGCGACCTCGCGGGCAGGGGCGTCGTGTCGATCGAGCACCCCGACGGCCTGCGCACGACGTACGAACCGCTGTCGGTGCAGGTCGATGAGGGCGACCGGGTCCGCGCGGGCCTGCCCATCGGCACGGTCGCCCGCGGCCACGACGACTGTGCGGCCGCAGCCTGCCTGCACTGGGGCCTGCGCCGCGGCGAGCGGTACCTCGACCCGGTCACGGTCGTACCGCTCGCCGGCGCGCTGCGGCTGAAACCGTGGCCCGGCTGAAGGCCGACGCGAACCGGATCAGGCCCCGGACTGTCCCTGGAGTTTCGCACGCAGGCGCAGGACCGCCCGGGTGTGCAGCTGACTGACCCTCGACTCGGTCACGCCGAGGACCTTGCCGATCTCGGCGAGCGTCAGGCTCTCGAAGTAGTAGAGGCTGACGACGATCCGGTCCCGTTCGTTGAGCTGGGCGATGGCGTCGGCGAGCTGCTTGCGGTTGTCACGGTCGACGAGCACGGCGGCCGGATCGACCGCGTCGTCGTCGGGCAGCGACTCGACGACCGACTCGCTGTCCCGGCCCGCCGCGACCAGCGTCTCGAGCGCGACGACGCTGGTGAGGCGCAGCTGGCCGTAGAGGTCGTGCAGTTCGTTCAGCGAGATGCCCAGTTCCGTGGCGACCTCGGCGTCCGTGGGAGTCCGGCCGAGTCGCGCACCGAGCCGTTCGAGGGTGCGTTCCACCTCACGGGCACGGCTGCGGACGACGCGCGGCACCCAGTCCTGTGAACGCAGGTCGTCGAGGATCGCACCGCGGATGCGCTGCATCGCATAGGTCTCGAAGCGCAGTCCGCGATCCGGGTCGAACTTCTCGATGGCGTCGACGAGGCCGAAGATGCCCGACTGGATCAGGTCCGCGACGTCGACGTGCGTCGGCAGACCCGTACCCACCCGGCCTGCGACGTATTTGACCAACGGGGCGTAATGCAGCACCAGGCGGTCACGGACCCGCTGGGACGGCTCGGTGGCGAACTCGTGCCACAACGCTTTGATCGCTGCGTCCGCCTCTGCCCGTCCCCCGCCGGCGCCGGAGCCAGTGCCGGAGCCGGCGCCGTGGCCGTCGCCGGTGCCGTCGCCGGCAGCCGTCGTCGCGTGGCTCTCCGCGGTCGGCAGAGCCTCCGCAGCCGGGGCCGGGGACTGGGACTGGGACGGAGTGCGGCCCTCGCCGGCCGCACCGTTGCCGTACGCGGCAGCGGGGGTGCCGCTCTCGGCGGCCTGCGCATCGGTGCCGGGATCCGCGACAGCGGGATCCGCGACAGCCGGCGCATCGGTGACGGGCGGGCCGTGGTCGGCGCCGGACGAACCGGCGCGCTCGTGGACGGGCGCCGATTCGTGAGTGGACGTCACCGAATCACCCGCCCCACGCGCGACCGTACGGGCCGAAACTCCACCGGCGTCATCGGGCACGGGGGTGGGTTCGGTCATGAATCGCCTTCAGCCGCTCGACGGTCACATGCGTGTAGAGCTGCGTGGTGGACAGCGTAGCGTGACCGAGCAGTTCCTGAACGCTTCGCAGATCCGCTCCCCCCTCGAGCAGGTGCGTCGCCGCCGTGTGCCGCAGCCCGTGCGGGCCGGTGCCCGCCGCGCCGGGGACCGACTCTACGGCGTCGTGCACGACGCGTCGCACGGTCCTCTGGTCGATCCGCCCGCCCCGCGCACCGAGGAACAGCGCCGGCCCGGACGACGCGGTGGCCAGCGCGTCCCGGCCGGCGTCGAGCCAGGATCGCAACGCTCGTTCCGCAGGCAGCCCGAACGGGACCATCCGCTCTTTCGAGCCCTTGCCGAACACCCGCACGAGCCTGCTGCCGAGATCGATGTCGTCGACGTCGACGGCGCACAATTCGGCCACGCGTACGCCCGTCGCGTACAACATCTCCAGTAGCGCGTGATCGCGCAGCGCGACCGGATCCTCCTGCTGCGCACCGGAGGCGGACGCACCCAGAACGTCGGCGGTCTGCTCCTGCCGCAGCACCCCCGGCAGTCGGCGATGCGCCTTCGGCGCCGCCAGCCGGAGTCCGGGATCGACAGCCAGCAGCCCGCGGTCGGCGGCCCACGCGGTGAACGTCCGCACCGAGGCGGCCCGCCGTGCGAGCGTGGTGCGGCTGTGGCCCTCTCCACGCTGCTGCGCGAGCCAGGCCCGCAACACCTCGATGTCCAGGTCGTCGAGCCCGCCGGCACCGCCTTCGCCGTGAGAACCGTGCCCACTGTGCCCGCCATGAGAGTCGTCCCCGCCGGCACGGTCCGACCCGCAGGGCGCTCCTTCGGGCTCGCCAGAGTCGTCGGTGTCACCGGTGCCGCCGGTGCCACCGGCCCCGTAGGTGCCGCCGGTCCCGCCGGTCCCGTCGGTGTCGTCGGTGTCGTCGGTCCCGGGGGCCGCGATTCCGTGCAGGAACGCCAACATCGAGACGACGTCACCGGTGTAGGCGCGCACCGTGTGGTCCGACAGCCCCCGTTCGAACGCCGAGTGCCGCTCGTAGTCATCGACGACGGCTGCGACGCGGGCCGGCAGCCGCTCACGCAATCGGCGCAGGTCCGTGCGCCGACCGGCGGTGCCCGCGGCCGGTCGCCCGCGCGCGGTCGAAGAACTCATGCCGCCGACGCTGGGCCACTCCACCCATGGGGTCAAGCATCGCCACACCTCGATGATCAAGCTGCAATCAGCCCGGGCGAGGGCCGCGTTCCTCCTGTTCCGTCGCCCCGCCGAACGACGTCACCCGATCGGGGACGCCGGCGGCTCGTCGCCACCCGGACTCGCATCGTTCGGCGAACCCGGACAGTTCGAGTTCCGGCAGCAGCGCCCGCACGCGGGCGAGGGGTACACCCGATTCCTCGGCGACCGCATCCGGGGACCGGCCTCGCCGCTCCCCCAGCGCCTCGTGCACCCGCAAGGCCTGCGGTCCGAGCTCATCGGTGGGCCTGCGGGGGCGCGGGGCGGTGTCGGGCACGGCCTCGCCGAGCCGTCCGACGGTGCTCAGCACGTCCGGCACCGACGCGACCAGCGTCGCGTACGCCTCGCGGATCAGCTCGTGGCAGCCGACGGACGTCGCCGAACCGACCGGCCCCGGGACCGCCATGACGACCTTGCCGAGTGCCCCCGCCGTCGACGAGGTGTTGCGGGCACCGCTGCGTCTTCCCGCCTCGACGACGATGGTTCCCGCGGTGAGGGCCGCGAGCAGCCGGTTCCGGACGAGGAACCGGTGGCGCGCGGGTGGCGTGCCCGGCGGGTATTCGCTGACGACCGCACCACGCTCGGCGATCCGGTTGAGCAGTCCGACATGACCCGCGGGATAACCGGCATCGAGGCCGCAGCCCAGTACCGCCACGGTGGGCCCGCCCGCGGCCAGCGCTCCGCGGTGAGCGGAGCCGTCGATGCCGTAGGCCGCACCGGAGAAGACGGTGGCACCGTCGGACACGAGCCCGTACGCGAGTTCCGCCGCGGTGTGCTCGCCGTACTCGGTCGCCGCCCGCGCGCCGACCACGGCCACCGCACCGTCCACCACCTCGTCGAGTCGCGCCGCACCCCGGATCCACAGGCCCAGCGGCGGTGCCACGCCGTCCACCCCACGGCCCGTCGCCACCTCGAGCGACAGCAGTGGCCATGCGGGCCATTCGTCGTCCTCCGGCGTCACGAGCCGATAGCCCGCCTGCGCCGCCGCCGCGAGATCCCTGTCCGCCCGGTCCGTCGCGCGCCGCGCCTCGGTCTCCTGCGCGACCGCATCGGGTACCTCGCCTCGGCGCACCCGTTCGGCCGCATCCACAGGGCCGTGCCCGGCGACGAACGCGGCGAGCGCAGGTGCGGGTGGTTCGGCGGCCCCGAGCAGGTACCCGCGAGCGCGGTGCACGGCATCGGGGGTCCCGTCGCCGTGACCGCCCTCTCCGGGGTTGCACCCGTCCTTCATACCGCCCTCCTGTCCCGGAATTCCAGCGCCGCCGCGACATGGTCGGCGACGGGTTCCTCGGCCTCGTCCAGATCCGCGAGGGACCACGCGATGCGCAGGCAGCGATCGGCCCCGCGAGCCGTGATCGCGCCCCGGTTCAGCCCGCGGTCGAGCAGTCGCGTCACCTCCGCGGGCAGGGCGAACTCGCGACGGAGCACCGGGCCCGGCACCTCGGCATTCGTCTGCCAGCCGTGGTCCGACCACCGCTTCGCGGCACGTTCGCGGGCGGCGACGACGCGTTCGCGGACCCGCCCGGTCGGTTCGGCGGCCTCGCCGCCCGCCATGGTCATCGCCGTGACCGGGCGCATCCGCACCCGCAGATCGACACGGTCGAGCAGCGGGCCGGACAGCTTCGCCAGGTACCGCCGCCGCGCGGCCGGACTGCAGCTGCACTCCGTTTCCCGCGGGGGCGCGCACGGACACGTGTTCGTGGCCAGCACCAACTGGAACCGCGCCGGATAGCGCACCGATCCCCGTGACCGGGCGATCCGCACCTCGCCCTCCTCCAGGACGGTGCGGAGAGCGTCGAGGCGTTCGCCGCCGTACTCGGCCGCCTCGTCGAGGAAGAGGACACCTCGATGCGCCTTGCTGATCGCGCCCGGTGCCGCGATACCGGTGCCGCCACCGATCAGTGCAGCGACCGAGATCGAATGGTGGGGCGCGACGAACGGAGGCATCCGCACCAGCGGGGAATCCGGTTGCAGCGAGCCGTCGACCGAGTGCACCGCGGTGACCTCGAGGGCCTCGTCGTCACCGAGCTCCGGCAGCAGACCGGGCAGGCGCCTGGCCAGCATCGTCTTGCCGACCCCCGGCGGCCCGGTCATCAGCAGGTTGTGCCCGCCGGCCGCGGCGACCTCGAGGGCCCAGCGCGCCTCCGGTTGACCGACGACGTCGGCCAGATCCGCGTGCTCCGGCAGGGCAGGGCCGCGGTCCGGTTCGGCGCTCGCCAGCGAGCCCTCGTCGCACAACCAGGAGATGAGCTCCCCGAGACGCTCGGCGCCGACGACGTCGATCCCGCCGACCAGCGAACCTTCGGCCAGCGATTCGAGCGCCACGACCGCACGGCGATACCCGGCCTTCCGCGCCGCCAGCAACGCGGGCAGCACGCCGCGCACCGGCCGGACTCTGCCGTCGAGCGCGAGTTCCCCGAGCAGGGCCGTGTCCAGCAGCTTCGGCGCCGGTACTGCGCCCGACGCGGCGAGCACGGCCGCCGCGATGCCGAGGTCGTAGCCCGAACCGTCCTTCGGCAGATCCGCCGGGGACAGTCCGAGGGTGACGTTGCTGTCGGGCCAGCGCTGGCCGCTGTTGCGCACCGCTGCCCGCACCCGGTCCTTGGCCTCCCGCAGACCCGCATCCGGCAGGCCGACGAGCTTCGTTCCGGGCAATCCGGCACCGATGTCCGCTTCGATCTCCACCGGCCGCCCCTCGATGCCGATCAGGGCGACCGACCACGCACGTGCGAGAGGCATCAGAACGCTCCCGGGATGTGCCGGATCGTCGGCTCACCGACCGGCGGACAGTCCACGGAGAGCACGTCGAACCGGATCGGGCACCAGGACACCTGGAACTCCGACAGCCACCGTGACGTGATCCGCCGGATGCGCGCCTGTTTGTCCTCGGTGACCGCCTCGGCAGGCTCGCCGAAGCGGCGCCCGGAGCGCGTCTTGACCTCACACACGACCAGCATCGACCGGTCGGTCGCGACGATGTCCAGCTCCCCCTCGCGGCACCGCCAGTTGCGGCTCAGCACGATCAGGCCGCCGTCGGTCAGATATCGCGCAGCCAGGTCTTCGCCCCGGCGTCCGAGTTCGAGGTGGGATCGGCTGCCTCGGCCTGCCCGGGAACGTCCGTCTCCCGGATCGCGCAACGTGGTGCTCACTCGCGTTCACCCCCAAGGTCCGCGGCCGGCACTCACCGGCCCCGAACCCACGATCACCGGATCGCCGTCGCCGCGGCAGGGGGTTTCTGCGAAGTTGTGGACAACCGGGGCACTGTGGACAACCCGGCTGGCACGGGCAGGCAGTGCTCCGGTTCGTCGGGGGTCCGTGCTATCGCACCGACGCCCACGGCGAGACCGGGCGCCCGCCGGACGTCATCCGCCGAACGGGCCCTCCTCGGGCAACCGCAGCTCGGGCTTCTCCAGCTCCTCGACGTTCACGTCCTTGAACGTGATCACCCGGACACTCTTGACGAAACGCGCCGGGCGGTACATGTCCCACACCCACGCGTCCGACATCCGCACCTCGAAATACACCTCGCCGCCACTGTCACGCACCTGCACGTCGACGGTGTTGGCCAGGTAGAACCGTCGCTCGGTCTCCACGACGTACGAGAACTGCCCGACGATGTCGCGGTACTCCCGGTACAACGACAGTTCCATCTCGGTCTCGTACTTCTCGAGATCCTCTGCGCTCATCTGCTCCTCGCAAGCCTTGCAACCAGTCGGTGGCGAACAACCATTGTGACACCGGAACGCCGCGGCTCCGAGAGCTCGGGCCGCGCCGGTTTCCGCCTCATCCGGTGGGGACGTCGAACAGTGCTTCCTGATTGTCGACGGCGGGCGCCGGTTTGGCCTGCAGCGCCGCCGCGGTCAGCAGCACCGGATGAGGTGGCTGCAGGCCGTGCTCCTCGGCCGCGACGGCGACGTTCGTGTAGGACCACCGGTGCGCCGCACACGGTCCGTGTCGCGTCAACGCCTCGCCGTGGCCGCCGGTCGTGTATCCCTTGTGCACGTCGAAGCCGTACTGCGGATGCTCGGTGTGCAGCTCGGCCATGATCCGGTCACGCGTGACCTTGGCCAGCACCGACGCCGCGGCCACACACGCCGCCACCCGATCGCCCTTGAGCACGGACAGGCTCGGCGCAGGCAGGCCGGGAACCCGGAATCCGTCGATCAGCACGTAGCCCGGTGACACGTCCAGTTGCGTCACCGCCCGGCGCATGCCCTCGATGTTGGTGACATGGATACCGCGGACATCCACCTCCGCGGACGGCACGACGACGACCGAGTAGGCGACCGCACGGTGGATCACCCGGTCGTACACGCGGTCCCGGGCCGCTGCCGTCAGCAGCTTCGAATCGGTGAGCTCCGGCAACCGGGACGCGTCACCGGGCCGCAGCATGCACGCGGCGACCACCAACGGTCCTGCGCAGGCACCGCGGCCCGCCTCGTCGACACCCGCGACCGGGCCGAGTCCATGACGGTCCAGTGCGCCCTGCAGTGCCCAGGGCATCGCGCCGCGGATGATCGCGCGCGACGGCCTCGGCCCCACCGGCAGCAGCGACCGTCCCGTCGTCCGCTTCGAGGACGCCGGGGAACGTTTCGACGGCTTGGGCACGGGACCGCTCCAGTACTCGCCCGGAGGTCAGCGATCGCGTCGCACCGCTCCGCCCACGGCGGTGCCGATGCGGCGTCCGGTCGCACGTACGGGCCAGGCCGCCACGGCACCGGCGGCGAGCGGGATGCCCTGTTGCCAGGCGGGCGCGCTCATCGCGGCGGACTGCTCTTGCGGATTCTCCGCATGGATGATCCCCCACCGGGACGGCGGGAGCACGATCAACCGCGCCTTGCCGATGATGTTGTCCACGGGAACGGCACCGGATGCGCCGCCACCGTCGTTGTGATACCGGGAGTCGGCCGAATTGTTCCGGTTGTCGCCCATGACCCAGACGTACCCTTCGGGCACGGTCACCTGGTCGAACTCGGCCTGTGGCCGGCCACCGGCGAGGTGCAGATACGACTCGTCGAGCGGCGCGCCGTCCACGAGGACCCGGTTCTGGTCGTCGCAGCACTCGACGGTCTGCCCGCCGGTCGCGATGATCCGTTTGACGAAGTCGCGCTCGTCCGGCGGGGCGAGACCGAAGGCGGAGCCGACCATCTGGAAGAAGTCGGCCACGACATTGCCGCCGTCGTCGGCCAGTCCCGGACCGACCCAGGATTCCGGACCGCGGAACACGACGACCTCGCCCGGATCGGGATCCGCGAAGTCGTAGACGAGCTTGTCGACCAGGATCCGGTCCGGAGTGCAGCCGGGGCAGCCGTGCAGCGTGTGCTCCATCGAGCCCGACGGGATCATGTAGACCCGGGCGAAGAACTGCTGGATGAGGAAGGCCAGCACGAGCGCGATCCCGATCAGGATCGGCAGTTCTTTCCAGAACGACCGCTGCTTCTTCGACGTGCCCTTGCCGCGCTTCCTGGGCCCGTCACCGTCGGCGGCCTGTGCTCTCTCCTCGCCCCTCTCGGAAGGACCGGATCCGTCGGCGGACGTTGCGAACGGATTGTTCTGCTCGTCGTCCGGATTCTCCGGCTCGTCCTGGGGGGAGTTTGAAGGCACAGGCTCGACCACGACGTCAGGCTACGGGAAGCTCCACAGTGCTCAGGAGGCGGAGGTCTCGCGGCGCTCCTTGATCTTGGCCGCCTTGCCGCGCAGGTTGCGCAGGTAGTAGAGCTTCGCCCGGCGGACGTCACCCTTCTTGGCGACCTCGATCTTCGCGATGTTCGGCGTGTGCACCGGGAACGTGCGCTCGACACCGATGCCGAACGACATCTTGCGGACGGTGAACGTCTCGCGGATGCCGCCGCCCTGACGAGCGATCACGACGCCCTCGAAGACCTGGTTCCGCTCGCGGTTGCCCTCGATGACGCGGACGTGAACCTTGAGCGTGTCGCCCGGGCGGAAGTAGGGGATGTCGGAACGCAGCGACTCGGCGTCCAGCGCGTCCAGGGTGTTCATCTTCAGGTCCGTCCTCGTCCTTGTGGCAATGTGGCTTGACATGTCCGGGCGCGCACCGGCCTCACAGCGGGCGGCCCAGGAGTTTCGGCAGCGCGTGTTCACACGTCGCGCCAACCGGTCAAGTATGGCACGTGGGGTGTCCGCGCCGGACACGGGGCCGTCGGCCGCCGGAGTCATGCCTGGTCGCGCACCTGGCCGGCGTCGTCGGAGTCCGATGCACCGCCGTGCGCGCGCAGGGCGTCGAGAACCGTGCGGTCGTGGGCGTCCAGCTCGTCGGCCAGGCGGTCGAGCAGGTCCGGGCGCCGGTGGAAGGTGCGCTCGAGGGCCTGGTCACGACGCCAGCGGTCGATGCGGGCGTGGTTGCCGGAGCGCAGCACCTCCGGGACGGCCAGGTCGCGCCACACCTCGGGACGCGTGAAGCTGGGGCCTTCCAGCAGGCCGTCGGAGAACGAGTCCTGTTCGGCCGAGACGGGGTTGCCCAGCACCCCGGGCAGCAGCCGCACCACGGCCTCGGCCATGACCAGCACGGCCGCCTCACCGCCCACCAGCACGTAGTCCCCGATGGAGACCTCGTCGACGGGCATGCGCTGCGCGGCGTCGTCGAACACGCGCTGGTCGATGCCCTCGTAGCGACCGCACGCGAAGACGAGGTGCTCCTGTTCGGCGTACTCACGTGCCACGGCCTGCGTGAAGGGCCTGCCCGCCGGTGTCGGCACGACCAGCCGCGACCGGTCGGTGCACACGGCGTCGAGCGCCTCACCCCAGACCTGCGGTTTCATCACCATGCCCGGGCCTCCGCCGTACGGGGCGTCGTCGACCGCCCGGTGCACGTCGTAGGTCCAGTCCCGCAGGTCGTGCACGCCGATCTCGATCAGGCCGCGGTCGATCGCCCGTCCCAGCAGCGCAGCCCGCAGCGGCTGCAGGTACTCGGGAAAGATCGTGACGACGTCGAGTTTCACAGCGGAAGCCTTCGGAGTTCGGAGGCGGGAGCGAGCACGGACGACGGGGCGGTCATCCGGCCGTGCCGTCGGTGTGGGACGCGACGTCGGCCGTCGCCTCGGTGTCTGCCGTCGCCCCGGTGTCTGTCGTCGCCTCGGTGCCGCTCGTGGCGTCGGTGTCGGTCGTGGCGTCGGCGTCGGTCGTGGCGTCGGTTGTGGCGGAGGCCACCGCTCCGTCGTCGAGCCCGTCGTCGAGGAGTCCCTCCGGCGGGTCGAGCACGACGCGCCCGCCGTCGACGTCGACCTCGGGCACGATCTCCCGCACGAACGGCACGAGTGCCTCGCCACCGTCCCGGTCGAGGGAGAGCAGCTCTCCCCCCGGCGAATGGACGACCGCGCGCACGGTGCCGACGACCGAGCCGTCGGTCAGCTCCGCCCGCAGCCCTTCGAGTTCGTGATCGTAGAACTCGTCGGGATCGTCGATCGGCGGCAGTTCGCGGGCTTCCGCGAGCAACAGCAGCCCGCGTTGCCGTTCCGCCTCGGTGCGATCCGGCACTTCCTCGAAACGCAGCAGCAGCCGCCCGCTGTGCCAGCGGGCGGCTGCCACGGTGAGTCGTGTCGTACCACCGTTACGGGACTTGCCCGTGAGCACCGAGCCCTCGGCGAACCGTTCTTCGGGCGAGTCGGTACGCACGTCGACGGCGAGTTCACCGCGAATGCCGTGCGCTTTCGCCACCCGGCCGACCACGACCTGCACGGTGCTCCCGTTCAGCGGTCGGTGTCGATGACGTCGACGCGGATGCCCTTGCCACCGACGGAGTTCATCACCGTGCGCAGCGACGTCGCGGTGCGCCCGCTGCGGCCGATCACCTTGCCGAGGTCGTCCGGGTGGACGTGGACCTCGAGCGTGCGCCCGCGGCGGTTGGTGACCAGGTCGACGCGGACATCGTCGGGATTGTCGACGATGCCGCGGACCAGGTGCTCGAGCGAGTCGGCGAGGAAGCTCACGCCTCGTCGGCCTTCTTCTCGCCCTCGGACTCGGCAGCCTCGGTGGTCTCCTCGGCCGGCTTCTCCGCCTTGTCGGCCTTCTTGTTGCCACCCTTCTTCTTCGGGGTGACGGCCTCGACGGACGGCTCCTCGTTCGCGGCGGCGAGCGCCTCGTTGAAGAGCTCCTGCTTGGTCTTCTTCTCCGGCAGCGGCTTCAGCGTGCCCTCGGCACCGGGCAGGCCCTTGTGCTTCTGCCAGTCGCCGGTGACCTCGAGGATGCGCTGGACCGGCTCGGTCGGCAGTGCGCCGACACCCAGCCAGTACTGCGCACGCTCCGAGTTCACCTCGATGAAGCTCGGCTCTTCCTTCGGGTGGTACTTGCCGATCGTCTCGATGGCCTTGCCATCCCGCCGGGTACGCGCGTCCGCGACGATGATGCGGTAGTACGGCGCACGGATCTTGCCCAGGCGCTGCAGCTTGATCTTGACGGCCACGGGTGTGGGTACTCCTGTCGTGTTCGCTTACTCGGTTCGAGGCACCACCCCCGAGTGGGGAGCGGATCGGCGATGCCCGCAGGTCTGTGTATCGCTCCGACGCGGTGAGAGGGCCCGTTCGGAGCGGGCAAGCTCCCATTTTGCCAGAGCGACGTGCGTCACCTGCGGCGGGCTCCCCTCCTCGGTGCGACCGGGGACGGACAGCGGCCCGACCGGCGGCGCGGACTCGCAGTCCGGATGCCGGTCCGGACCCGGTGGCGGTCAGGCCTCCACGATGCCCAGTGCGGTCAGCAGGATCGCCACAGCGGGCAGGAAGTTGTTCATCTGATGGGCCACGATGCTGCCGAGCAGTCGTCCGGTGATCAGCCGCGCCATCCCGATGGGAATCGAGATGACCAGCAGCAGCGTCGTACGGAGCGGTTCGAGGTGGCTGACGGCGAACACCGCGGTCGACAGCCCGAACGCGGCCACCCTGCCCCATTTCTCCTTGCGCCATTCCAGTCGTTCCGTGGCGCTCCAGAGCAGCCCGCGGTAGATGATCTCCTCGCAGATGGGGCCGAGCAGCCACAGATACAGGAACATCACGATGGCCGCGTACAGCGACATCGGCTGGTCCTCGACGAGGGCACTGATGGCGGAACGGGCGTTGCGTTCGCCGACGACCTCGGTCCAGATCCACGCTCCGACGCTGGTCACGACCAGGCCCAGCGCGCCCAGTTTGATGCCGAGTTTCACGTCGCTGGCGGACCACGACAGGTTGAGGTCGGCCAGCGGGCCGTTACCGCGCACCTTCGTGATGACCAGCGCGGTGCTCGCCGCGATGACCGTGGGCAGCATCGTGCCGATCAGGACGTTGCGCACGGAGAGATCGCCGCCGCCGCGGTGCAGGATCGCGCCGATCAACGCCGCCGAGGCCAGCAGCACGACCTCGACCAGCAGGAAGGCACCGAAGCCCCACCGCGGTCGCGGCAGGCTCGCCGGAGTCGGGTCGCCGGGCACCGGGTCCCCCGGATTCGGTGCCGCCACGCTGGTCCTCCCCGGATTCGGCCGACAAACCGTCGCGAGCCTACTGTGCGTGCCCGCGTCGTCACGACCGGCCGGTAGGCGTCAGCGGACGAGCCGCCCGCGAAGCACGATGTGCCGGGGACTGCGGAGGACGTCGAGGTCCTCACGGGGGTCGGTGTCGAACAGCAGCAGGTCCGCCTGCGCACCGTCGGTGATGCCGTCGTGGCCGAGCCACGCGCGGGCCGACCAGGACGCGGCACCCAGCGCCTGCTCCGCCGTCATTCCCGCGCGGTGCAGCGCGGCGACCTCGTCGGGCAGCCTGCCGTGGGCGACCATGCCGCCCGCGTCGGTTCCCGCGTAGATGTCCACGCCCGCGTCGATCGCCTCGCCGACCATGTCACCGACCCCGGCGTGCAACGCCCGCATGTGCGCCGCGTACGTCGGATACTTGGCCGCCTGGTCCGCGATGCCGGGAAAGTTCTCGATGTTGATCAGGGTCGGCACGAGGGCCGTGCCCTGGTCCGCCATCCGGTCGAGCAGTTCGCGGTCGAGACCCGTGCCGTGCTCGAGGCAGTCGATCCCTGCCGCGACGAGGCCCGGCAGCGCGGCTTCGCCGAACACGTGCGCCGTCACCCGCGCGCCGGCGTCGTGGGCGGCCTGCACGGCGTCGGCCAGCACGTCGTCCGGCCACAGCGGTGCGAGATCGCCGATGCCGCGGTCGATCCAGTCGCCGACCAGCTTCACCCAGCCGTCGCCCGCGACCGCCTGTTCGGCCACCGCGTCCGGCAGCCGGTCCGGGTGGTCGAGGTCGATGCCGAGCTTCGGGATGTACCGCTTCGGCAACGCGATGTGCTGACCGCAGCGGATGATCCGTGGCAGGTCGTCACGCCGCTGCAGCGATCGCGTGTCGACGGGCACGCCACAGTCCCGGATGAGCAGCGTCCCCGCGTCACGATCGGTCACGGCCTGCGCCGTCGCCTCGTCGAGCGTGACCGGGCCCTCGACGCCGATGCCGGGGTGACAGTGCGCGTCGACCAGCCCGGGCAGTACGAACGCCCCGTCGAGGGTGCGCGCACCGTCCACCGGGGTCAGCGAGATCCGGTCGCCGTCGGTCCAGAGGTCCTGCTGCCGGCCGTCGGGCAGGACCGCACCGCGAACGTGGAACATGGGTTACTTGTTCTTCGGCAGCTTGAGCTTGGACGGGTCGAACCCGGGCGGCAGATCGTTGAGTCCGCCGCCGAGCTGAGACACGTCGGGCGTTCCGCCCCCGCCGCCACCCGGCATACCGCCGGGCGGCATCCCGGGCATACCGCCGGGCAGCTTCGGCTTCTGCTGGCCCTTGCTCTTGCCCTTCTTGTTCTTGCGGCCCTTCTTCTGCTTCTTCGTGGCGCTGCCTCCGCCACCACCGAAGCCGAACTGGCCCGCCATCTGCTGCATCATCTTGCGGGCCTCGAAGAACCGGTTGACGAGGTCGTTGATCTCGCGCACCGCGACACCGGAACCATTGGCGATGCGCTGCCGCCGGGACGCGTTGATGATCTTCGGATTCTCGCGCTCGGCGGGCGTCATACCGCGGATGATGGCCTGCAGGCGGTCGATCTGCGCGTCGTCGACCTGGGAGAGCTGGTCCTTCATCTGCCCGGCACCGGGAAGCATGCCCAGCAGGTTGCCGATCGGGCCCATCTTGCGGACGGCCTGCATCTGCTCGAGGAAGTCCTCGAGCGTCATGTCGCCGGTGCCCAGCTTCGAGGCCGCCTGCTCGGCCTTCTCCTGGTCGAACGCCTGCTCGGCCTGTTCGATCAGGGTGAGCATGTCGCCCATACCGAGGATGCGGCTGGCCATGCGGTCGGGGTGGAAGACGTCGAAGTCCTCGAGCTTCTCCCCGTTGGAGGCGAACAGGATCGGCTCGCCGGTCACCTGCCGCACCGACAGTGCCGCACCACCGCGGGCGTCACCGTCGAGCTTGGTCAGCACGACACCGGTGAACCCGACGCCGTCGCGGAACGCCTCCGCGGTCGCCACGGCGTCCTGGCCGATCATCGCGTCGACGACGAACAGCGTCTCGTCCGGCTGGACCGCATCGCGGATGTCGGCAGCCTGCTGCATCAGCTCTTCGTCGACACCGAGGCGGCCGGCCGTGTCGACGACGACCACGTCGTGCTGCGCATGGTGCGCTTCGTCGATGCTGCGCTTGGCGACGTCGACCGGGTCGCCCACGCCGTTGCCCGGTTCGGGCGCGAAGGTCGTCACGCCCGCGCGCTCACCGACCACCTGCAGCTGCGTCACCGCGTTCGGGCGCTGCAGGTCGCATGCCACCAGCATCGGCGCGTGGCCCTGCTGCTTCAGCCACGTCGCCAGCTTGCCGGCCAGTGTCGTCTTACCGGAACCCTGCAGGCCGGCCAGCATGATCACGGTCGGCGGGTTCTTCGCGAGGTTCACGCGCCGCGTCTCGCCGCCGAGGATGCCGACGAGCTCCTCGTTGACGATCTTGATGACCTGTTGGGCCGGGTTCAGCGCCTCGGAAACCTCGGCGCCCTTCGCACGCTCCTTGACGTGCTTGATGAACTCCCGCACCACGGGCAGCGCGACGTCGGCCTCCAACAGCGCGACGCGAATCTCGCGTGCGGTGGCGTCGATGTCGGCATCGGAGAGCTTGCCCTTGCCGCGGAGGTTCTGCAGGACCGAGGTGAGCCGATCCGAGAGGGTGTCGAACACGGGGTGCACGCTCCAGCAGTTCGTCGTTCCTGGCGCCGGCTCACTGCGCCGACGACGTCCCAGGGTACTGGCCGCCGGTGCTCGAGGGGCCGCCCGGCCGGTCTGTCCCCCACAGATCCCCCTCGTCCGGCCGGGCGGCGTCTCTTCCCGGGCACTCACGGCCCTGGTCGGTCTGTTCGCCAGACCCCCAGCACCAGGCGAACCACACCGCTGCAGAACCGCATGCCCGAGCTGGTTCCCAGCATGCGCCCTGCGCGGGGTCTCGCGGCAGCGTGAAGACACCGGAATCGGGCTGAGTAGGGCTACTCAGCCACCGTTGCGTAGGCCCGCCCGGCCGGGGTGAGTGGTTCCCTGAAAGTCCGGGGAACAGCCGTGGACGGCAGCCTGACCTGCCGTTACTGCGCCGCCGTTACTGCGCCGCCGTTACTGCGCCGCGGCGAGCAGGTTCTGTTCGAGGCGCCTGCGCCAGTCCGCATCGAGCGTTCCGGTCCGCGGCGTGATGGCGAACGAGTCGACCACCCGGTCACCGAGCGTTTCGACCTTCGCCCAGCGCACCTCGGCATCGCTGTGCCGCAACGCGCCGGCCACCCGGTAGAGCAGGGCGAGCCGGTCCATCGCACGCAGCTCGACGACGACCGCCTCCGCTCCGGTCGTCTCGTCGTCGAACCACAGCACCTTCGGCGACACCGGCGCGGCCTGCGTCCCCTCGTAGGCCCGCTCCTTCTCCGCCAGTTTCCGCGACAGCGCGGGCCCACCCGCGACCGCGCGGGCGAACTGGTCCCGCAGCAGTGCCGGATCGGGCGGGGTGCCGAATCGCGGCGACGCGGTGAACACACCGACCCTGCCGCCGTCGAAGCCGTCCGGGGTCACGGTGTGCAGCGTCGCGGTGTGCACCTCGAGCGAGTTGAGTGCGAGTACGCCCGCCGCCGGAGTGAGTAGCTCGGCAGCCGCGGGAACGGCGCACGTGATCGTGACGACCCGGTGGTGCCCGTCCGCCGAGGTCACCGCGACCTGTCCCGTTCCGGCCCGAACCGCTTCGGCGGCCAGCTCCCGCTGTGTCGCGTCGACGGCTTCCGGCTCGGGCAGCGGCCTGCCGGTCAGCAGCGTGCGCGTGCGGGCGACCAGCTCGCCCACCAGGCCCGCCTTCCACTGGGTCCACACGCCTGGTCCCGTCGCCAGCGAATCGGCCTTCGCCAGCGCATGCAGCAGCTCGAGCAGCAGCGGGTCGCCGTCGATCGCCTTGGCGACACGTTCGACGGTCTCCGGCTCGCTGATGTCACGGCGCGTGGCCGTGTCCGGCAACAGCAGATGGTGCCGCACCATCCCGACCACGACGCGGGTGTCGTGTTCGGACAGTCCGATACGGACGGCGACATGACCGGCGATCTCCGCACCGAGCTCGGAATGGTCGGTCTCGCGGCCCTTGCCGATGTCGTGCAGCAGCGCACCGAGCAACAGCAGGTCGGGCCGCGCGACCGTGTCGGTCAGCCCGGCCGCCTCGACGCAGGCCTGCACCAGGTGCCGGTCGACCGTCCACGCGTGCACCGGTTCGCGCGGCGGCAGATCGCGCACCGCTCCCCATTCGGGCAGCAACCGCGCCCACAGCCCCGTCCGGTCGAGCGCCTCCACGGCGTCGACGAGGCCGTCGCCTGCGCCGAGCAGTTCCGTCAGCGCCCTCCGGCCGGACTCCGGCCAGGGCGCCCGCAGTTCGGGCGCCGAATCCGCGAGCGTGCGCAGCGTACCGTGCGAGATCGGTCGTCCCGTCCTCGCCGACGCGGCGCCGACCCGCAACAGCAGCCCGGAATCGCGCGCAGGAACGGCGTCGCGCGCCAGCGCCACCTCGCTGCCGTGCAGCACCACGCCGTCGCCGCATGGCGTGCGTGCCGGCTTCCTGCCGAACCTGCCCTTCGGCGGCCCGGCGGCCCTGAGTGCGACGTCGACGGCGTACGCGACCGTTCTGCCCGCGCCGGACAGGTGGCGCGCCAGTACGAACCGGTCGCCGAAGTCGAGTTCCGAGGCCACCACGGCCGCGTCCGCCGCACCCAGCACGTCCCGGCCGCGGCGCACCGTACGGCGCAACTCGGTCCGGACGTCCAGCAGCAGTTCACGGGCCGCGGTGAGCTCCTCCCCCGGCCGGTCCGCGAGCTGGGCGACGGCGACCGCGTCCAGCAGGCCCAGATCCCGCAGTCCGCCGCGACCGTGTTTGAGGTCCGGTTCGGACGACTGGGCGACCTCGCCGCTGCGATGCCAGCGCTCCCGCGCGGACTCGATCAGCTCGGGAATGCGTTTCCCTGCGGTGCGCCGCCACTGCTCACGAGCGGCGCCCACGAGCCGGGACGCGAGCTCGGCGTCCCCGGCGACGAGCCTGCCGTCGAGCAGTCCCATCGCCGTCCGCAGATCCGCCGAGGCGACCTTCAGCGCCTCGGCGGGGGTCCGCACGGAATGGTCGAGACCGACGCGCGCGTCCCACAGCGGATACCAGAGGGCATCCGCGATCTCCCCGATCCCCGGATGCCCGTCGTGGATCAACACCAGGTCGAGATCGGAGAACGGCACGAGTTCGCGACGGCCGAGGCCGCCGACGGCGACCAGCGCGACGCCGTCCGGTAAGGACCCGGTGACGTCGCCGCCGGCCGCCGTGGCGGCTCTGCTCAGCCAGAACTCGTACAGATCGACCAGTGCGGCCCGCAGTGCGGCAGCACCGATCCGGCCGTGGCGGCCTTCCAGCAGCCGGTCGACCGCCTCGACAAGTCCCCCTACGGCCACCGCGGGCGCCTAGAGGGCGTCCGGGCCGCGTTCACCGGTGCGGACCCGCACGACGGTGTCGACCGAGGTGACCCACACCTTGCCGTCGCCGATCTTGCCGGTGTGGGCGGCACCGGCGACGGCGTCGATGACCTTGTCGACGTCGGCGTCGTCGGCCACGACCTCGACCTTCAGCTTGGCCACGAAGTCGACGGCGTACTCGGCGCCGCGGTAGACCTCCGTGTGGCCCTTCTGCCTGCCGTAGCCCTGGACTTCGCCGACGGTCATCCCGAGCACGCCGAGCTGTTCCAGCGCCGCGCGAACGTCGTCGAGGGTGAAGGGCTTGATGATAGCGGTGATCAGCTTCATGAGTTGGTTTCCTCCAGCTTCCTGGCCGAGTTCGCCACACCGCTGCCGCCCAACGTCGGACGGCCACCGCGGCCACTTGCGAAGTCGTAGGCCGACTCGGCGTGCTCCGTCTCGTCGATGCCCGCGACCTCGTCCTCGGTCGACACCCGGACACCCATGACGGCCTTGATGACGACGCCGAGGATCGCGGCGACGAGCCCGGAGTAGATCATGACGACGACCACGGACAGCACCTGCTTGCCCAGCAGGTCGATGCTGCCGCCGTAGATCAGGCCGTTGACGCCCTCGCCGTCCGGGACCACGCTGGCGGTGGCCACGAAGCCGAGCATGATCGTGCCGATCAGACCGCCCACGAGGTGGACACCGACGACGTCGAGCGAGTCGTCGTAGCCGAAGCGGTACTTGAGGCCGACGGCCGCGGCGCAGACGACACCGGCGATCGCGCCGATGGCCAACGCGCCCCACGTGTCGACGTAGGCACAGGCGGGCGTGATGGCGACCAGGCCCGCGACGACACCGGAGGCGGCGCCGAGGCTGGTGGGCTTGCCGTCACGGATGCGCTCGAGCAGCAGCCAGCCGAGCATGGCGGCGGCCGTGGCGGTCACGGTGTTGATGAAGGCGATGCCCGCGACACCGTCGGCGGCATAGGCCGAACCGGCGTTGAAACCGAACCAGCCGAACCACAGCAGGCCGGCGCCGAGCATCACGTACGGCAGGTTGTGCGGCTTCATCGGCTCCTTCGGCCAGCCGGCACGCTTGCCGAGCACCAGGACGAGGCCGAGTGCGGCGGCACCCGCGTTGGTGTGCACCGCCGTTCCGCCCGCGAAGTCCAGGGCGCCCAGCTCGTCGATCCAGCCACCGGATCCCCACACCCAGTGGGCCACCGGGAAGTAGACGAGCGTGGCCCACAGGCCGCCGAACAGCAGCCAGGCGCCGAACTTCATACGGTCGGCCACGGCACCGGCGATCAGCGCGACCGTGATGATCGCGAACATCGCCTGGAACGCCACGTCGACCGTGCCCTCGGTCGGATCTCCCTCCGGCGTCATCAGGCCGGACAGCCCGAGCATCTCGAACGGATTGCCGAGGACGCCGCCGACCGTCCCGCCGTAGGTCATCGAGTAGCCGTAGACGACCCACAGCACCGAGACCAGGCCCATCGCACCGAAGCACATCATCAGCATGTTCAGGACGCTCTTCGAGCGGACCATGCCGCCGTAGAAGAACGCCAACCCCGGCGTCATGAGCAACACCAGCGCTGCACTGGTGAGCAACCAGGCTGTATTTCCTTCCACGCTTCTCCTCCTTAAGAGAGCAGGCAGCCGAACTCGCGATTGCGGGACAGCATCGGAAAGTCGTGTTGCGCCGAATGACTCGTGGCGTTTCGGGTGCGTGAAGCGATTCGTGGTGAGTGTTACTTCTGCGTTTCCCAAATCGGGGCAGATCCGTCCGATCCCGAAACGTCGTGGTCGAATAGGCCCGTGACCACCCGAAGCGGCACGCCGCGCTCGTTACCGCCCGTTGTCGTGTCCGCACTGCGCTGCTCCGTCTGCTCAGCGCCGCTGCATCCGGACGGGCGGTCGCTGCGCTGCGTACGGCGGCACTCGTTCGACCTCGCCAAGCAGGGCTACGTCAACCTCCTCCGTGCGGGCGTCGACGCGGGCACCGCCGACACGAGCGAGATGGCCGCCGCCCGCGCGGACTTTCTGGCGACGGGCCGGTATGCGCCGCTCGTGGACGTACTCGCACGCGTCGTCGAAGCGTCCGGGGAGCCGGAGTTCGTCGTCGACGCCGGAGCCGGCACGGGCTACTACCTCGCCGGGGTGCTCGACCGGGTGGCGTCCGCGTGGGGCCTGGCACTCGACGTGTCCGCTCCCGCGCTCCGGCGCGCGGCGAAGGCCCACCCGCGGATCGGCGCCGTGGTGTGGAACCTGTGGGAGCCGTGGCCGGTGGCCGACGGTGTCGCCGACGTCGTGCTCGACGTGTTCGCACCCCGCAACACCGCGGAGTTCCACCGCGTGCTGCGGCCCGGCGGACTGCTCGCCGTCGCGACGCCCGGCGCGGGCCACCTGCGCGAGCTCGTCACCGAGCTGGGCCTGCTCGACATCGCCGGCGACAAGACCGACCGGATCGCCGAGTCGCTCGGCGATCACTTCGAACCCGTCGATGTGGACACCGCAAGCCACACCGCCGAGCTCGACGCCGACGAGGTGCGCAAGCTCGTACTCATGGGACCGAACGCCCACCACCTCCACCGCGGCGGGCTCGGCGCGAAACTCGACGCGCTGACCGGCGCCACGGAGGTCACCTTCGAGTTCGACGTGTCGGTGCTGCGGAGGAAGGAATGAGGCCCGCCCGTACGGTCGGGAGCGGCACGGCCGGGAACGGAACGGTCGGCGACCCGGGGCATGGGAGGAGAACATGACCGAGCTGGCGGCGAGCGTGCTGGCCGACCGCACCTGGCTGCGGGAGGATCTGCGGCGCGCGGCAGGACTCTACGGCGCGGCCGGCGAGCGCGTGCTGGGGACGATCCGGTGGTACTCGTCGTCGTCGATGCTCGTGGCGCCCGCACTGGAAGCACTGGTCCATACCGGCACGGCGACGGATCCGTCGCTGGATGCCGTGCTGCTGGACGTCCACCACGACGGGCGGATCCTCGACGCCCGGTCGGTGCGGCCGCTCGACGGTGGACTCGACCGGCTCGCGGCGGCGTTCGCGAGCTCGCTGGGTGCGGCGACCGAGGCGATCGCGGACGTCAGCGGAGCGACACAGCGGTCGCTGTGGGCGATCGCCGCGGACTCGATCGGGAACCGGTTGCTGTGGGCGGGGTCACGGCTGAGTGCGACCGAGGACGCGATGCGCCTGGCCGGCGAGCTCGGCGACGGCATCGCCGCGGCGGGCGCGCCGATGCCGCGACCGTTGTTCACCGAGGTGGGCGGTACCCCGGTGGTGCGGCGGACGTCCTGCTGCCTGATCTACGACATCCCCGGCGGCCAGAAGTGCACCAGCTGTCCGAAACAGACCCCGGAGGAACGGACCCGGCGACTGCGCTCACTGCTGGGCTGACGACGGCCGCGAGGACCACGCGTACTCGGCGCAACCGCACGGCCCTGCCGCCCGGCACACCTTGAGCCAGGAGCACGGGACACCTGGAACTGGGGCACGGGACACGCCTTGGCCAAGGGAGCAATAGGGCGGTGGACGCCCCGAAGGTGGGCTTGGGGGCGTCCCACCGCGCTCCGCGTTCGGCCGGGGCGGCGCCGCGGCAGGGCCGCTCAGTGCTGTCCACTCCGGACAGAGGGAGTCGATTCCTCCCTGGTCAGAAACTCCCCGAACGGCTCGGCCGGATGGTCGAGGGCGATCTCGCGGCCGCGCAACCAGCTCGCGCGCACGACTCCGGCCAGCGCTCGCTCGTGGTAGGCACTCACCGGGTTGCGGTGCTGCAGCCGTGTCCGGTCGACGACGAACGCCTCGTCGGGTGCGAACACCGCGAAGTCCGCATCGCATCCGACGGCGATGCGCCCCTTGCCGGACAGGCCGACCTGCTCGGCCGGACCCTGCGCCATCCACCGCACGACGTCGTCGAGGGTGAATCCCCGCGACCGTGCCCCGGTCCACACCGCGGGCAGACCCACCTGCAGCCCGGCGATCCCGCCCCAGGCGTCGCCGAAGTCGCCGCTGTCGAACCGCTTCAGGTCCGGGGTGCACGGCGAATGGTCGGTCACGACGCAGTCGAGCACACCGTCGCCCAGAGCCCGCCACAGCTCTTCCCGGTTGCCGGCCTCACGGATCGGCGGGCAGCACTTGAACTCGGTGGCGCCGTCGCGGATCTCCTCGGCGACGAAACTGAGGTAGTGCGGACAGGTCTCGGCCGTCACGCGCACCCCGTCGGCACGCGCCTGCGCGAGCATCGGGACCGCATCACCCGACGCGAGGTGCAGGATGTGCACGCGCGCACCCGTTCGGCGCGCGAGGTCGAGCACGCGGGCGATCGCCGTGTTCTCCGCGGCGCGGGGCCGCGAACCGAGGAAATCGGCGTACGAGCGGCCGTGCACGGCGGGTGCCCCGCCGATCGTCTCGGCGTCCTCGGCGTGCACGATCAGCAGCCCGTCGAAGGCGGCCAGCTCGCGCATCGCCTCCTCGAGGCCCGCCTCGTCGAGCGGGGCGAACTCGTCCACGCCCGAGTGCAGCAGGAAGCACTTGAAGCCGAACACGCCCGCGTCGTGCAGCGGCCGCAGCTCGCCACGGTTACCGGGGACCGCACCACCCCAGAATCCGACGTCGACGGCGATGCGCCCCTCGGCCGCGCGGCGCTTGACGTCGAGCGAGGTCACGTCGACGGTCGGCGGCAGGCTGTTGAGCGGCATGTCGACGAGCGTGGTGACCCCACCGGCCGCCGCCGCGCGCGTGGCGGTGTCGAAGCCCTCCCAGTCACTGCGGCCGGGATCGTTGACATGCACGTGCGTGTCGACCAGCCCGGGCAGCAGGACCTCGTCCTCGCGCAACTCCACCACGCGATCGCCGGTGAGCGTGTCGTAGTCCTCGACCGCAGCGATGCGCCCGCCCGACACGCCGACGCTGCACGACCGCTCCCCGTCGGGCGTGACCGCACGCGGCGCCCGGAACACCAGGTCCATTCCCGCACCTCCTCGCTGCGTACTGCGACCCGCAGCCAAGCACATGTGAAGCCATGGGTAAACACTTGCGTGAAGTGTTTCCTTCACACCCACCCCACGCCGCACCCGGCTGCGCTAGATTTCTCCCGTGTTCCCTGCCGACGAACTGCACCTCGGCGCTCGCATCCGGTCGCTGCGCACCGGGCGCGGCGTGTCCCTGCGCGCACTGGCTGCCGACCTCGACATCAGCCCGAGCGCGCTGTCGCAGATCGAACGCGGCAAGCTGCGCCCGTCCGTGACCCGGCTCCTGCAGATCATGTCGGCACTGGACGTGTCACTGTCCGCGGCCTTCGGCGAGACCGCACCGGATGCGACGGCACTCGCCGAGACGGCACCGGGCCCGCCCACCTCCGATTCCGGCCCCGGCGACGCCGGTACGGACGGCCCCGACACCGATGAGCCCGGCCGGAGCGAGCCCGTCGTGGTCACCCGCGCCGACGAGGCTGCGGTGCTCTCGCTCGGCGACGGGGTGACGTACCGGAGCCTCACCCCCGTAGCGCTGTCCGGCACGGAGGTGTACGAGACGGTCTACCCACCGGGGTCGAGGTCGAGCCAGGACGCCGAGTACCTGCGCCACACCGGCCACGAGATGGGCAGCGTGACGGCCGGCAGACTGACCGTCGACGTCGACGGGGTCCCCCACGAACTCGGCCCCGGCGACGGCATCCGCTTCCCGTCCGCAACCCCGCACCGCATCCGCAACGACGGCGACGAACCCGCCGTCGCCGTGTGGATCAACGTGCACTGAGCGGATCGACGTGCACTGAGTGGGTCAACGTGCGCCGGGTGGGTCAACGTGCGCCGAGTGGATCGACGTGCGCCGGGTGGGTCAACGTGCGCCGGGTGGGTCAACGTGCGCCGGGTGGATCGCCGCGCACTGGCGGTCCGTGCCGGACCCCGCGCTCACCCCGACCCGCTCAGTGCCGGGCTGCGCGGCGCCCGCGGGGCAGCCACTCCAGCGCGGTGAGTGTGTCCGTGCTCGGCAGGTATTCCAGGCCCACGAACCCGTCGTAGCCTGCGGCTTCGAGCGCGACGAGGTGGCGGTCGAGGTCCGTGGTGCCACTGCCCGGCTCGTGGCGGCCGGGCGCGTCGGCCAGCTGGACGTGCCCGGTGCGCGCGGCGTGCTCGGCGACCGTATCGAGATCCCCGACGACGGCGCGGTGATACAGGTCCGTGAGCAGGGTCAGCTCGGGCCTGCCGACGCGGTCGAGCACGGCCAGCGCCTCGGCGGTCGTGGTCAGCGGGTACGCGGGGCGGCCCGACAGCGCCTCCAGCACGATCGTCCCGTCGACCGCACCGACCCGGCGGGCCAGCCGGTCCAGGGTGGCTGCGGCGACCTCGTCCTGCTCCGCCGGATCGACGCCCTCGAGGCGGTTACCGTACAGCGCGTTGAACCGCCGGGTGCCCAGCCTGCGGGCGATGTCGAGTGCCACGTCGACGCTCTCGGCCAGCTCCGCCTCACGGCCGGGCCACGACACGAGCCCGCTGTCACCGGCCGCCATGTCGCCCGCGAAGAAGTTCAGGCTGACCAGGCTCACCCCGGCGTCGGCGATCGCGGAGACGAACGCATCGACCTCGGCGCCCGTCGGGACGGCCACGGCACCGAACGGCCACCAGCACTCCACCGCGTCGAACCCGGCCTCGCGCGCCGCCCGGGGACGCTCGAGCAAGGGCAGCTCGGTGAACAGCGTCGAGAGGTGGGCGTCGAACGGCAGGCCGTGCAGCGTGGGGTCCGGGATCATGCGCCCATTCTGGCCCGCCCGCCGCAGCCCCACGTAACCTTCCCTTCGTGGGACACCTGGAAGCCGAGTTCACGAGCGAGCCCTTCCACGGGGAAGGCGCGCCACCGGAGCACGCCGTCCAGGCGCGTGCCGCGGCCGAGGAGGCGGGCCTGAGCACGGACTTCGGCCCGCTCGGCACATCGGTCCGTGGCGAGGAGGACGCACTGCTCGACGCCCTGCCCGCCATCGCGCGCGCGGCTCTCGACGGTGGTGCCACCCGCCTCACCCTGCGGCTGCAACAACCCGGTGCCGCCGTCGAACCGGACGGCTCCGAGACCGGCAGCGTGCTGGACAGCATGGTGCGCCTGGTGGAGGCCGAACTCGGGACACGACTGTCCGATCTGGACAGATCGGGGAAACAGCGTGCGGTACGGCTGCTCGACGAGCGGGGCGCATTCCAGCTGCGCCGGTCCGTGGCCGCGGTCGCCGAACTACTCGGCGTCACCCGCTTCACGGTGTACAACTACCTCAACCGGGACTGACCGCCACTTACCGGGAAGGGTCCGGCCCCGGTACGCGGCGCGCACCTCCCGTTCGTCCGGCAGTCGCGGTGCTACCGCCCCCGGCCCTCGCACGCGCGCAGGCACACCCCGCTGCGCCGTCCGCCTGTGCACTCCGCCTGTGCACTGATTTCAACAAGCTACACCGCCCGCCTGCGCACTGATTTCAACAAACGCCTGTGCACTGATTTCAACAAAATGTTGACGTACGGGTAGGCCTCGCTTAGTTTTCCACGGATGAGCCACCTTCGGCTGGCCGACTTCAACACGGCCGATCCGGACCACATCCGCCCACTGCTGACCGACTGCCTCGACGTCGACCGGTGGACCGAACACGTGCTGGCGGGCCGCCCGTATGCCGACGTCGGCGCGCTGCTGGCCCATGCCCCGATCACGCTCGAACCGGCAGAGATCCACACCGCGATGACGGCCCATCCGCGGATCGGTGAGAAACCGACCGCGGGGACGGCACGCACCGAACAGTCCGGTGTGGACGATGAGCACGCCGAACGGTTCCGCACGGCCAATGCCGAGTACGAGGAGCGCTTCGGCCACGTGTTCCTGGTGTGCGCAGGCGGCCGCAGCGGCGCCGAACTGCTCGAGAACCTCCGCGGCCGCCTCGGCAACGACCCCGACACCGAACTGCGCGTCGCGGGCGAAGAACTGGTCAAGATCGCGCTGCTGCGCCTGGAGAAAGCGGTGACCGCATGAGTCACGTGACCACCCACGTCCTCGACACCGCACGAGGCCGCCCCGCCGCGGGTGTCCCCGTGCGTCTGGACGCACGCGACGGCGACTGGTCGACCGTCGCGACCGCCGCGACCGACGACGACGGGCGCGCGCGGGACCTCGGCCCGGACGCCCTGCCCGCGGGGGTGTACCGGCTCGTGTTCGACACCGAGTCCTACCTCGGCGAGGACTGCTTCCTGCCGGAGGTGACCGTCACCTTCCGCATCATCGATCCGACGGCGCATCACCACGTTCCGGTGCTGTTGAGCCCGTTCGCCTACTCCACCTACCGAGGGAGCTGATTCCGCGTGGGCATCACACTGGGACCCAACCAGTACGGCAAGGCCGAGGTCCGGCTCGTCACCGTCGACCGCCAGGGACCGGTGCATCATCTGAAGGACCTGACGGTGTCGACGGCCTTGCGCGGCACCCTGGAGCGGACCCATCTGACCGGTGACAACGCCGACGTCGTGGCCACCGACACCCAGAAGAACACCGTCTTCGCGTTCGCCAAGGACGGCGGCGTCGGGGAGATCGAGGATTTCGCCCTGCGGCTGGCCGGGCATTTCACCGAGTCGTTCGAGCACATCACGGGGGCACGGCTGCTGGTCTCCGAGCACGACTGGAACCGCATCGACGTCGGCGGAACGCCGCACGATCACGCCTTCAGCCGCTCCGGCGGTGAGGAGCGCACCACGGCGGTGACGCTGCAGGACGGCAAGGCCTGGGTCGTGTCCGGGTTGACCGGCCTGACGGTGCTGAAATCCACCGGATCGGAGTTCCACGGGTTTCCCCGCGACGACTACACCACGCTCGCCGAAACCGACGACCGCATTCTGGCAACCGCACTCACGGCACGCTGGCGTTACGGCGCCACGGGCGGCATCGACTGGACCGCCTCGTTCGAGGAGATCCGCCGCATACTGCTCGAAACGTTCGCGACGAAACACAGCCTGTCGCTGCAGCAGACCCTGTACGCGATGGGAGAAGCCGTGCTCGAGGCACGGCCCGAGGTCGCCGAGATCCGGTTGTCCCTGCCGAACAAGCACCATTTCCTCGTGGACATGAGCCCGTTCGGCCTGACCAACGAGAACGAGGTGTTCTACGCCGCCGACCGCCCCTACGGTCTCATCGAGGGCACCGTGCTCCGGGATGACGAGCCTGCCGACGAAGCCGGCCTCGCCTGGTACTCGTTGCCCGAGTTCTGAGTCGTCGACCGGGCTCGACCGTGCCGCTTCCGGGCGCCGATGACCACCGGCGCCCGGAAGCCCGGTACCGCGGTCAGCGTCGCCACCGCCAGGCCACCGACCACTTTGGAGCGTTCCCGTGCACCCCGTCGACACGAAACCGCCGTTACCGCAACTGATCGCAGGAGGCCTGCAGCACGTCGCCGCCATGTACGCGGGCGTCGTCGCTCCACCACTGATCATCGGCGGCGCGGTGGGCCTCTCCCCCGGTCAGTTGAGCCTGCTGATCAGCGCGAGCCTGTTCACCGCAGGACTGGCGACCCTGCTGCAAACGCTCGGCGTGTGGCGGTTCGGGGCCCGCCTGCCGCTCGTGAACGGCGTGACGTTCGCGACCGTGGCACCCGTGCTGGCCATCGTCGAGCAGCACGGGCAGGAGGCCTCACTCGGCGTCGTCTACGGCGCGACGCTCGTCGCGGGAGCGCTGATCGTGCTGGCGGCGCCGTTCTTCTCCCGGCTGACCCGGTTCTTCCCGCCGATCGTCACCGGCACCGTCATCACCCTCATCGGGGTGTCACTGCTTCCCGTGGCGGTCGGCTGGATCGCGAACCAGACGGAGTCGGCGAACGGCACGAACCTGCTGCTGGCGGGCATCACGCTCGTGGCGGTACTCGCGTTCAACCGATTCCTGACGGGATTCTGGAGCCGGATCGCCCTGTTGCTGGGCCTGGTACTGGGCACGCTCGTGGCCTGGCCACTGGGCGAGGTCGACACGTCGACCCTGTCGGACTCCCCCGCCTTCGGCATCGTCACGCCGTTCCATTTCGGCGCTCCGGTGTTCGACATCGCGGCGATCATTTCGATGGCGATCGTGGCACTGGTGATCATGGCCGAGAGCACGGCGGACATGCTGGCCCTCGGCGAAGTCGTCGAGCGGCCCACGTCCGAGCGCACGTTGGCCGACGGGTTGCGTGCCGACGGGTTCGGCACCGCCGTAGCGACCGTGTTCGGCGGCTTCGCGTGCACCGCCTTCGCGCAGAACGTCGGGCTCGTCGCGCTGACGCGCATGGTGAGCCGGTACGTCGTCGCCGCGAGCGGGCTGATCCTCGTGCTGCTGGGCATGTTCCCGGTGACGGGCGGAATCGTGGCGCTGGTGCCGCAGCCGGTGCTCGGCGGCGCCGGGCTCGTGCTGTTCGGCAGCGTCGCGGTGTCGGGTCTGCGCACGCTGGCGAAGGCGTCGTTCGAGCGGCCCGCCAACGTCACGATCGTCGCCGCCGCTCTCGGCATCGGCCTCATTCCGATCGCCGCGCCCGAGTTCTACGCCGACTTCCCGTCGGCGCTGCGCACCGTGCTCGACTCCGGCATCAGCGCGGGCTGTCTCGCGGCCGTGGTGCTGAACCTCGTGTTCGGCGACCGCGCGCGACGGTCCACGGCGAAGGAAGAGACCGCCGGAGCGGATCCGGAATCCACGGGCACGGGCTCGACCGGCACGTCGACCGAGTCGTCCGGCAGCTGACGACTGCCCGCCCGCCCGACCTTCCGCCGGGCGGGCGGGACCGGGATCTCGGTGATGAACTCCCGCAACGTGCTCGCCAACAGCTCGGGCCGGTCTTCAGGGACGAGCGTGGCCGCCAGCAGTGCCTGACTGTCGGTGGCCGCACCTAGCCTGCCTGCATGAGGGTGGGAATCTACATTGATGGTTACAACCTGTACTACGGCGCACGTGGTCTGTGCGGCCGTTCCACGCCCGGTTGGCGTTGGCTCGACCTCCGGAGCTTGGCCCGCGGATTGATCGACAAGCGGTCGGGGTGGGATGACGCGACGGTCGAGAACATCACCTACTGCACCGCCCGCATCAGCGGCTCACCCCAGTCGTCGGGCCAACAGGAGCAGGACGTGTACCTTCGCGCGCTGAGACACTCCGATCCCACAATCCGGATCAGCTTCGGCAATTACGTCAGCCGTGTCGCCACGGCACCGTTGGCACGACGTGACCGCAAGGGCAGGCCTGTCGTCGTCACCTCTGACTGGCCTGTCACAGTCAGAAACGCGTCCGGCGACGACCAACCGGACTCGATGTTCATGGTCTCGGTCGCGCGACGCGAGGAGAAGGGGACCGACGTCAACGTCGCCTCCCACCTCCTCATCGACGTACTCACCGACGCCGTGGATGCCGCGGTGGTCATCAGCAACGACAGCGATCTGGCATATCCGCTCGGCGTCGCCCGAACGAAGGTTCCGGTTGGGCTCGTCAACCCCACCAAGAACTACCGTGCAGGCAAACTCGCGGGAGAGCCGGACGAAGGCGCGGGTGGGCACTGGTGGTACCGACTCGCCTGCGACGACCTCTACGACCATCAGCTTCCCGACACCGTCGCACCCAAGGTTCGCAAACCTGCCCCCTGGTGAGCCCGTGGTACAGTGGCTTCATACCACCCGGCGTCTCTGGCGCCGGGTCTTTTCTGTCCCGACCTACCGCCGGGCGGGCGGGACCGGGATCTCGGTGATGAACTCCCGCAACGTGCTCGCTAACCTCGCGGACGCAACACAGCCCCCGGAGAACGCAACACGGCTGTCACCGGCGCTGTCACCGGCACCGCAACGTTCCGGGCGCGGTCTCAGACGAGGTGGTCGGGGCGGACCGGAACGCTGGTTCCGACTCCGCCGGCCGGCGGCCGCGACGTCGCGACGTCGCGGCCGCCGGTTGTCGACGTCATCGCATCCTCCTGCTCGTGGCACTCAGTTCGGCGGCCACGGCGGCTTCGTCGGCGGTGTGCAGCCGTCCGTCGGCGACGACGGTCTCGCCGCCGACCAGCAGCAGCTTCACGTCGGGCGTAGTGCCCAGCACGAGCGCGGCGACCGGGTCGTCGATGCCGGCGTAGCGCAGCCCGCCGAGGTCCCACACGGCGAGGTCGGCGAGCTTGCCGGGTTCGAGCGAGCCGAGCTCGCCCTCGCGGCCGAGGCAGCGCGCGCCGCCCATCGTGCCCAGCCACAGCGCCTGCCGAGTGGTCAGCGCCTCGGGGCCGCCCCGCTGCCGGGCCTGCAGCAGCGCCTGGTGCAGTTCCTCGCCGAGCCCGCCGGATTCGTTGGACGCGGCCCCGTCGACGCCGAGGCCGACGGGTGCGCCCGCGTCGAGCAGCCCCCGAGCCGGCGCGATGCCCGTGCCGAGCCGGCCGTTGGAGGTCGGGCAGTGCGCGGACCCGGTTCCGGTGGCGCCCATGCGGCGGACGGCGTCGCCGGCGAGGTGCACGGTGTGGGCCAGCCACACGTCCTCGCCCAGCCAGCCGAGTTTCTCGGCGTACTCGGCCGGCGTGCATCCGAACTCGGCGAGGCACTGCCGCTCTTCGTCGCGCGTCTCGGCCAGGTGCGTGTGCAGGCGGACGTCCTTGTGCCGCGCGAGCTCCGCGGCGTCGGTCATGAGCCGCTCGGTGACGGTGAACGGGGAGCACGGGCCCACGGCGATGCGTACCCGCGCGTCGGGTGCGGGGTCGTGGTGGGCGTCGATGGCCGCCTCGGTGCCCGCGAGCGCGGCGTCGAGGTCTTCGACGAGGTGGTCCGGCGGCAACCCGCCGTGCGACTCACCGCGGTCCATCGATCCGCGCACGAGATGGCCGCGCACGCCGATGCGGTCGACCGCGGACACGAGCGCATCCATCTGGTCGCCGCCACTGCGGGGGAAGACGTAGTGGTGGTCGGCAACGGTGCTGCAGCCGGTGAGCGCGAGACGCGCCAGGCCCGCGGACGCGGCCGAGCGGGTGACCTCGGCGTCGAGGCGGCCCCACACCGGGTACAGCTCGACGAGCCACTGGAACAGTGTCGAATCGGCGGCGTATCCGCGCGTGGCCCACTGGTACAGGTGGTGGTGCGTGTTGACCAGCCCGGGGGTGACGAGGCAACCCGAGGCGTCGAGGCGCGTTCCGGTGTATTCGGCCGGGGCCGGGCCGTCGCCGACGGCCACGAGGACGTCGCCGTCGACCACGACGTGACCGTTGCGGTACTCGCTGCCCCGGGCGTCGACGGTCGCGATCGCCGCGTTCTCGATGATCATCATCGCGCGCTCACCGCCGACCGCACCGCATCGAGGATCTTCTCGTAACCGGTGCAGCGGCACAGGTTCCCCGCCAGCGCTTCACGGATCTCCTCGTCGCTCGGGTCGGGTTCACGGCGCAACAGGTCGTGCGCGGCGACAACGAGGCCCGGGGTGCAGAATCCGCATTGGACGGCACCGCAATCCACAAAGGACTGCTGAACCGGGTCGAGGGTGTCGCCGTCGGCGAGTCCTTCGACGGTGCGGACCCGCCTGCCGTCGGCCTGCCCCGCGGCGACGAGGCAGGCGCACGCGGGCACCTCGTCCAGGTACACGGTGCAGGAGCCGCATTCGCCCTGTTCGCAGGCATTCTTCGACCCCGGAAGGCCGAGCCGTTCCCGGAGCACGTACAGCAGGCTCTCGCCTGCCCACACGTCCTCGGCCCGGCGCTGTTCGCCGTTGACGGTCAGGTTCAGGCGCATGCTCGCACGCTCCTTCGGTAGTCGTCCCAGGCCCAGGTCAACGTCCGGCGTACGAGGACGCCGAGGGCGTGGGTGCGGCACTCGGCGGTGCCGCGGACGTCGTCGACCGGTTCCGTGCCCGCGGCGACGAGCTCACCGAATCGCCGCGTGAGCGAATCCGGCAGCGGCGCGTCGGTGGCCCGGGGCGGTTCGGAGACGAGGAACGCCTCGGCATCCGGTACCCGGCGCGGGGTGGGCGCTGCCGAGCCGATCGCAGCACCCGCGTAGCCCTCGCGCAAGACCAGTGCCAGCGAGCACACCGCGATCACCATGGCGTTGCGCGTACCGATCTTGCTGAACTGCTCGGCGGCACCGTCCGCGGCGGGCAGGTGGACCGCGGTGATCAGCTCGTCGGCCGCCACCGCGCTGCGTTTGACGCCGGTGTAGAACCCGGCAGCCGGGATCCGCCGCTCACCGCGGACCGAGGCGAGTTCGATCTCCGTCAGATCCAGTAATGCGTCGGGGCGACGCTGGTCGTAGTTGAGTTCGACCATCACATCGGTACCACCGGCGATGGGCACGGCACCGGGACGCTCGGCCTTCGCGGCGAGCGCCGCTCCCAGGGTGTCCGGTCGGACGAATTCCACGGCGTGTCTCCAGGTCTCGGGCTGTCCCTGTCAGTAGACAACCGGGAATCCCTCACGGCAACGGCGCGGAGGTACGAAAGCACCAGGCACACGAGCGGCAGTTTTTGTGTTTTCCTACAAATCTGATCACGCTGGTGAGATCTCTGCTCGACATCCCGAGCCTGCGACTGCGGTTGCACGCGGGTGAGGACCTGCTCGACCGCGAGGTCAGCCGGATCTACGTGACCGAGCTGCCCGAGCCGAGCCGCTACCTGTCCGAGGGCGAGTTCGTGCTGTCGGGCCTGCTGTGGTGGCGCGAACCGGGCGATGCCGGGCCGTTCGTGCGCGCTCGCCCGGGCGCGGTGCGCGGGACTGGCGGCCTCGGGCGCCGATACCGGCGGAATCCCCGACGACCTGGTCGGGGCGTGGCCGTACCGTGTGAAGCGATGGCACGTGACAGGAGTGACGAGCGAACGCTCACCGGGCTGGGCGCGAAACTGTCCCAGCTCGACGGTCAGAGCTACGGCAGGTACAAGAGCCTCCAGGGCGACTGGGACGCGGGCGGATACACCGTCGGCATCCGCAAGGCGCAGACGGATCCGTTCGCCCCGGCGAGCCGCATCGAGGTGCGGGTCTCGGCCGAGCACGCCGGGTTCCCGGAGGAACTGTGGCACACGCCGGTGCGCGCGCGGGCGCTCGCGGACCGGCTGCTGCGGGTGCTGGGCACCCAGCTGCGCGGGTCGCTGCTGCGCGCCGACGTCGGCGGGCAGCAGGTGCTGGACCGCAGCGCATTGCGCGTGTCCGGCGGCGCACTGACCGTCCGTTTGGGCATCGACCTGCCGGGACCGCGCCGCCGCATCGACGGCCGGGGCGCGCGGAAGGCGCTGTGCGAACAACTGCCCCGCGCGATCGAGTCGCTGCGCTACGACGCGCTCGACCCGGACGAGCTCGCCGCGTTCGTCGACTCCGTGGAGGACACCGACGCGCTGCGCAAGGCGCTGCCCGAGCGCGGGCTCGTGGCGTTCGTCGCCGACGGCGCGATGCTCGCGCGCCGCAGCGGCACCGACGACCGGCCGCTGGCCGACGGCGTTCCGTTCGAATCCCCCGAGTCGCTGCGCACGACGGTGGACCTGCCGAACCGGGGCACGGTCGGCGGCATGGGGATCGCCGAGGGCATCACGCTGATCGTCGGCGGCGGATTCCACGGCAAGTCGACGTTGCTGCGCGCGCTCGAACACGGCGTGTACGACCACGTTCCCGGCGACGGCAGGGAACTGGTGGTCAGCCGCTCGGCCACGGCGAAGATCCGCTCCGAGGACGGGCGCAGCGTGGAGCGCGTGGACGTCAGCGCGTTCGTCGGCGAACTTCCCACGGGCGCGGACACGCGGGACTTCTCGACGTCGAACGCGTCCGGGTCGACCTCGCAGGCCGCGACCACGATCGAGGCCCTCGAGGCGGGCGCCGAGGTGCTGCTCATCGACGAGGACACCGCGGCGACGAACCTGATGATCCGCGACGCTCGGATGCAGGAGCTCGTGGCCAAGGGCAACGAACCGCTGACGCCGTTCGTGGACCTCGTGCGGCCGCTCTACACCGAGCACGGCGTGTCGACGGTGCTGGTGATGGGCGGGTCCGGCGACTACCTCGACACCGCCGACCGCGTGATCATGATGGCGTCGTATCACGCCGAGGACGCGACGGAACGCGCACAGCAGCTGCGCAGCGGCACCGACCGGACGGTCGAGGCCAACGGCTTTCCCGCTGTGGCACACCGGGTGTGCGACCCGGCGTCACTGTCGCCCGAGCACAAGGGCAAGCGCAAGGTCAAACAGCGCGGCATCGACACCCTCACCTACGGCGACACCGACATCGATCTGCGCGCCGTGGAACAGATCGTCGACCCCGGCCAGGTGATGGGCATCGGCCTCGCACTGGCCCACGGCGCCGAAACGGGCCTGGTCGACGGCCGGCGCACCGTCGCCGAGTTCCTCGACCTACTCGAGGCGGATCTCGCCGACGGCGCCGACGCGATCCGCCACGGCTTCCTCGGCGACTACGTCGTGCCGCGCCGGTTCGAGGTCGCCGCCGCGCTGGCGCGGCTGCGCTCCCTGCGCGTGGCCCGGCTCCGCGACGGCTGACGCCCGGTGGCCGGTGGCCGACGGCTGATGGCTGATGGCTGACTGCGGCGGCTGACGGCGATGGGCGGCGGTACGCCGATCCCGAGCAGTCGGCGGCATCCCGCCGGTCCCGGCCGCGAATTCTGACGGGCCCGGACCGGCGGGGTAGCCTCGGCGAGGATGAACGGCACGCGGAAGCGGTCAGGCAACGTTGGGACGATCGCCGGGCCGCACGCTCGACTGCAACTCACCTGCGGCGTCGCCGTCGCCCTGATCGGCCTCTATCTGGCGATCGGTTCGGACAACCCGCTCTGGCTGTCCGTGGCGCAGATCGGCGCGGGCGCGACGATGGCCGTACCGGCCTGGCGATCCCGGCCCCGGCACAGCGGCACCGACCGCGGCGTCGCCACCGAACCCAGCGACGACGCCGAAGGGCGATGACCCGCTACGCGCGGCCCCGCCAGAAACCACGGCGACCACAACACCACGACAACCACAGCACCACGCACAGCACCGCGGCGAAGCTGGTGTCTACGCGAACGGTGCGAGCTCCACGCCCGCGTCGAGCAGTCCCGTCCGGACCCGTCGTGCGAGGTCGACCGCGCCGGCGGTGTCTCCGTGCAGGCACAGTGACCGTGGCCGTGCTTCGACCTCGGTGCCGTCGACTGCGGTGACCACGCCGTCGGTCGCCATGCGCACGCTGCGGGCGACGATCGCGTCGGCGTCGTGCACGACGGCTCCCGGTTCGCGGCGTGACACCAACCGGCCTTCCGGGGTGTAGGCGCGGTCGGCGAACGCCTCGGCGATCGTCGGCAGCCCGGCTTCCCCGGCATGCCGCAACAGTTCCGATCCGGGCAGCCCCAGGATCGGCAGGTTCGCGTCGTAGCGACGCACCGCCTCCACCACAGCTTCGGCCTGCGCCGTGTGATGGGCGACGGCGTTGTACAGCGCGCCGTGCGGTTTGACGTAGCGCACGCGCGTACCGGCGATGCGCGCGAAACCGTCGAGCGCACCGATCTGATAGATGACGTCGTTGCCGAGTTCGGCAGGGTCGACGTCGATGAATCGGCGGCCGAATCCTGCGAGGTCGCGGTAGCCGACCTGCGCGCCGATCGCGACCCCGCGTTCGGCCGCGCGCTCGGTGACCCGGCGCAGCACGGTCGGATCGCCCGCGTGGAATCCACATGCGACATTGGCGCTGGTCACGATGTCGAGCAGCGCGTCATCGTCGGTCAGCGGCCAGATCCCGAAACCTTCGCCGAGGTCACTGTTGAGGTCGAGCACCATGCCGTCAGGGTAGACGGGATCGCGGGACTGCCCGCCCGCCGAGGGCACCCCAACCCGACAACCGCCGCCAAACCCCCGGCAACCGCCAGTGCCATCCGGAGGTCGGCCCAGTCGACGAGGCGCCACAACCCCGACAACCGCAGCCACCCCGAAAACCCACCCACACAGCGAGCCCCACAACCCGAACACCGAGCAACCCGGCACAGACCGAACCGACCAACGAGGGCACGACCCCCACGACGAACCCCGAACACACAACACGAACCCCGGAACGCACAACACGATTCCCGGAATGCGCAACACGCGCCCCCGAATGCACAACACGAACTCCGGAATGCGCAACACGCGGGTTTGAGCGCAGGACACGCGGGGCGGGGCTGTCAGCCGGCTCGGGCCGCCAACCGGGAAAGTGCTCGCCGATCCAGCTCGCCGCCCAGCCTGCCGGCGAGTTCCGCCTCGGCTCCGCCCCGTGTGCCGGCCTGTTCCGCCTCGGCTCCGCCCGGTGTGCCGGCCTGTTCCGCCTCGGCTCCGCCCGGTGTGCCGGCGAGTTCCGCTTCGTCGACGGCGCCGCAGTCGAGGCCGCGCAGCACGTAGGTCGCGAGCGCCTGGGCGGTCGCGGGCTCGTCGAGTACCGCACCTTCCACGGCGCCGACGTAAGCACCCAGCCGGTCGACCGCCGACCCGAGACTCTCGCGGAAGAACGCGTACGTCGCGGCGAACCGGCTCGGCAACTGATGCGGATGCAGGTCCCAGCCCTGATAGAAGCCGCGTTCGAGGGAACGGCGAACCAGGCGCAGGTGCTCGGCCCAGCCGTCGGCGACGGCCTCGCCCACCGGCAGGCGGTTGGTCGACCCGTCGGACAGCCGCACCCCGCGGCCCGCGGCGGCGACCTGCATGAACTGCTTGGCGAAATCGGCGGCCGGGTGGTCCATGCTCTGATACGCACCCGCGATGCCGAGGCCCGCACTGTAGTCGTAGGTGCCGAAATGCAGGCCACTGCACCGGCCGTCGGCAGCCGCCACGATGGCGGGCAGCGCCACGGTGCCGTCGGCGCGCAACACCGACTGGGCGGTCTCGACCTGCACCTCGAACCGCAGTGTCCCGGCGGCGAGCCCGTGGGCCCGCTCCAGTTCGCTCAGCACGTCGGCGGCCGCCGACACCTGGTCGACGTCGGTGACCTTCGGCAGCGTCACCACGAATCCCGCCGGCGGCGGCCCGCCCAGCGCGTCCAGGAACAGATCCAGCGTGCGCAGGCCGCGGCGCCGTGTACCCGCTTCGAAGCTCTTGAACCGGATTCCGCAGAACGGCACCGGGAGTCCACCGCCGGCTCCGTCACCGCCGGCTCCGGAGACGAGTTCCCTGGCGCAGCGCACGACCTCGGCGTCCTCGACGTCGTCGCCGGGATGGCCGTAGCCGTCCTCGAAGTCGATGCGCAGATCCTCGATGGGCTCGGACGCGAGCTTGGCGCGCACTCGCCCGAGCACGTCCTCGGACGCGGGTAGTGCGTGGGCCCCGAGTACGTCGAGGGCACGCGATCCCCACTCCTCCACCAGCCCGGCGTGGAAGCGGCCGGCGGGGACGTACACGGTGTGCACGGGTTGCCGTCCGGCCGGCTCACCGGGATAGGTGGTTGCCACACGTGCATCGGACGCGGTGAGCGAAGCGTCGATGCGCGCGTAGACGTCCTCGGTGAGCCGGCCGGCGGTCACTTACTTGATCCGCTCGTAGGCGGGCAGCGTCAGGAAGTCGGCGAACTCGTCGGCCAGCGCGACCTCCTCGAACAGTTCGACCGCGGGCTGCAGCAGGTCGGGCTGGATCTCGTCGGCCAGCTCGCCCTTGATCTCGCCGAGCACGGACCGCACGAGCTCGCGGGTCACGGTCTGGCCGGAGTCGTCGAGCACGACGCCGTTCTGCACCCACTGCCACACCTGCGACCGGGAGATCTCGGCGGTCGCGGCGTCCTCCATGAGGTTGTGGATACCGGCCGCACCGTTGCCGCCCAACCAGGAGGCGATGTACCGGACGCCGACGTCCACGGCGCCCCGCAGGCCGGCCGAGGTGCACTTCGCGTCGGTCGCGGCGACATCGAGAAGCTGGTCGGCCGTGACGGACACGTCCTCGCGGAGGCGGTCGAGCTGGTTCGGCTTGTCACCGAGGACCTTGTCGAACTCCTCCCGGCACAGCCCGACCATGCCGGGGTGGGCCACCCAGGAGCCGTCGAAGCCGTCGCCGGCCTCCCGCGACTTGTCGGCGTGCACCTTGTTGGCGGCGTTCTCGGCGACGGCCGGGTCCTTACTCGGGATGAACGCAGACATGCCGCCGATGGCGAAGGCGCCGCGCTTGTGGCAGGTGCGCACGAGCAGTTCGGTGTAGGCGCGCATGAAGGGCGCGGTCATGGTGACGGCGTTGCGGTCGGGCAGGACGAACTTCTCACCGGCGTCACGGAAGTACTTGATGACGCTGAACAGGTAGTCCCAGCGGCCCGCGTTCAGGCCCGAGGCGTGTTCACGCAGCTCGTAGAGGATCTCCTCCATCTCGAACGCAGCGGGGATCGTCTCGATGAGCACCGTGGCGCGAGTCGTGCCGTGCTGCACGCCGAGCGCCTTCTCGGCGTAGGTGAACACGTCGTTCCACAGTCGCGCCTCGAGGTGGCTCTCCATCTTCGGCAGGTAGAAGTACGGCCCCTTGCCGCGGGCGAGCAGTTCCTTGGCGTTGTGGAAGAAGTGCAGGCCGAAGTCGACCAGCGCACCGACGGCCTTGCGGCCGTTGAACTCGAGGTTGCGCTCGTCGAGGTGCCAACCACGCGGGCGGACGACAATGGTGGCGTGCTCGACGTCGTCACGCAGGGCGTAGTGCTTGCCGTTCGAGTCGAGTTCGATGGTGCCGCGGATGGCGTCGGACAGGTTGATCTGCCCGTTCACGACGTTGCTCCAGTGCGGCGTGTTCGCGTCCTCGAGGTCTGCGAGCCACACCTTGGCGCCGGAGTTGAGCGCGTTGATCGTCATCTTGCGCTCGGTGGGGCCGGTCATCTCCACGCGGCGGTCGCGCAGCGCGGGCGGCGCCTCGGCGACCTGCCACTCCGATTCGCGAACCTGCTTGGTCTCGGGCAGGAAGTCCAGGCGTCCGGTGCGCTTGGCCTCCTCGCGGCGCTGCTTGCGGGCCTCGAGCAGCTGGTCACGGGTGCCGGCGAAGTTCTCGTGCAGATCGGCCACAAAGTCGAGTGCCTCCTGCGTCAGCACCTCGTCTCCGCGCTCGATCGCGTCGCCGAGCACACGAACATCAGACATGGAACACCTCAGGGAACGTCGTTGAGCATAGACCTTTTACATATCGGACTATAGTTTCTACATTACGGAAGCTCAATGTGGGCAATACTGCAGTGGGAGCGGAAGGAGCCGGGATGGCCGGGAGCGGTGGAGTACAGTCCCTCGACCGGGCTTTCGAGCTGCTGGAACGGCTCGCGGACGCGGGCGGCGAGGCGAGCCTGTCCGAACTGGCCGCGTCGTCGGGGCTGCCCCTGCCGACGATCCATCGACTGATCCGCACCCTCGTAGCGTCCGGCTACGTGCGGCAGAACGCGACCCGGCGGTACGCCCTCGGGGCACGGTTGATCCGGTTGGGCGAACAGGCGAGTCTGCAGTTCGGCACCTGGGCGCGGCCACTGCTGGCCGAACTGGTGGAGCAGGTCGGCGAGACCGCCAACCTGGCCGTTCTGGAGCGCGACGAGGTCGTCTACGTGTCACAGGCGCCGTCGAAGCACTCTATGCGGATGTTCACCGAGGTGGGACGGCGACTGCTGCCGCACGGCACGGGAGTCGGCAAGGCGCTGCTGGCGCAGCTGCCCGCCGAGGAGGTGCGCGAACTGCTGGACCGGACCGGCATGCCCGCCTACACCGAGCACACGCACACCGACACCGACACGTTCCTGGCGCACCTCGCCGAGGTCGCCGAACAGGGATACGCACTCGACGAGAGCGAGCAGGAGCTGGGCGTACGGTGCATCGCGGTGCCGGTCCCGGGCATCCCGACACCGACCGCCGTATCGGTGTCCGGGCCGGAGGGCAGGCTGACCAAGGAAGCCGTCGAGCACATCGCCCCGGCGGTCCGGCGCACCGCCGGCGCCCTGGCGGAGCAACTGCCGGGGTGACGCGTCAGCCCGGCCGAGGCCGCACCGACGAGATGAACTCCTGGAAATCCGGCCCGACGGTGCACATCTTGTCAGCCGTGGTGCCGAACGTGGCCATGTCGAGGGCGGTCAGCCCGCTGCCGCCGGCCTCCCGGAAGAGCGTCGTCCTGCCGGCGGAGTGGACAGCCCCGCGCGTCACCGAAGAGCCGCGTATCGGCCGCGATCATTCTACGTCAACGCCCGGTTCGTCGGTCGAACGTCGTGCTCGTGAACGCCTTCGCAGCGGTGCCGGGCCGCACGTCGCGGGCCGCGTGCGCAGGCTCAGCCGCGTTGCAGGCGGATCGAGGAAATGAACGACCGGAAGTCGTCGGCGAGAGAGTCCATCGTGTCGGGCCTGGCGCTGAGCGTGCTCGCCATCACAGCCGTCTTCCCTCCGCTACCGCGAAAACCGATGAACGACTGGACCGCCGCGATCTCGGTGGGCTCGCCCCGGACGGCGGACCCGGGCACCTCCCGGGCACATCCGGCGAGCGCGAGCACCGCACCCACCGCTGCCAGGCCGCACCGCACACCGCGTCGCATCCCGCACCTCCGTGTCACTCTCACGGACGCCCCGCGTCCCCGCACAGGCTGCATCCCGGCACAGGACACCGCAGTGTCACCGCGGTGCCGCAGCGTCATCGTGGTGCCGCAGCGTCATCGTGCTCGTCGGTCGGGCGCGTTCACACCCGCCTGCGCGACGTCCGGGCACTACGGCACTACTGCACTACTGCATCGGTGCGTCATCGACCTCGATCTCGAACTTCGCCTGGCTGTCCTCGACCGACGTGACCTCGACGCTCACGCCGAGCCGGGTGCCGTCCATCGCGGTCAGGGTGCACCGGGTGGTCGCACCGGTCTCCGCCTCGAGGTCGTCGGGGCATTCGACGCCTTTCGCCTCATTACCCGTGGATTCCTCCAGCGAGGACTTGACCTGCTTCTCGAGCTCATCGGACTCCACCTGCGCCGAGCAGCCGGTCAGGCCGAAAGCGGCGAGTCCGAGAACGGACAGGGCGACGAGACGTGAAACGCGAGCCATGGAAACTCCATTCAACAAGACGAAATCCCGCAGATGCCGCCGGCATCCTGCACCCGGGTGGGACTTCGCCGTTGCCGATCCGGTTCCGATGCCCGCGGTGACGCATTCCACCGCAGGGTCACCGATCACCGCCCTGTGGCTGCGCGCCGATCCGGACGTGGAAGTGTCGTGCCCCGGAGCCGGCAGCGACTGTCGGCAGCCGCTGCGGCGGGTTCAGCCCAGCAGCGCGTCGACGAACGCCGAGGGTTCGAACGGCGCCAGATCGTCCGGCCCTTCACCCAGGCCGACGAGCTTGACCGGCACACCGAGTTCGCGCTGCACCTGGAACACGATGCCGCCCTTGGCCGTGCCGTCGAGCTTGGTCAGCACCACCCCGGTGACGTCGACGATCTCGGAGAACACCCGCGCCTGCGCGAGACCGTTCTGCCCCGTGGTCGCGTCGAGCACGAGCAGCACCTCGTCGACCTTCGCCTGCTTCTCGACGACGCGCTTGACCTTGCCGAGCTCGTCCATCAGGCCGGTCTTGGTGTGCAGCCTGCCCGCGGTGTCGACCAGCACGGCGTCGACACCCGCGTCCACGCCACGTTTGACGGAATCGAACGCGACCGACGCCGGGTCGGCGCCCTCCTTGCCGCGCACCACCTCGGCACCCACACGCTGGGACCACGTCTCCAGCTGGTCGGCCGCGGCCGCGCGGAACGTGTCGGCCGCACCGAGCAGTACCTGCCTGCCCTGAGCCACGAGTACCCGCGCGAGCTTGCCGGTGGTCGTCGTCTTGCCCGTGCCGTTCACACCCGCGACCAGCACGACCGCGGGCTGCTTCTCCCCGTCGACGTCGTGCGGCAGCGCCCGCACCGAACGGTCGGCCTCCGGCGACAGCGTCTGGATGAGCACATCGCGCAACGCCGCCCGCGCATCGTCGGACGTGCGCACGCCGCGGACCGACAGCTCCTCGCGCAGCTTCTCGACGATCTCGGTGGTGGTCGACGCGCCGAGGTCGGCGACGAGGAGCGTGTCCTCGATCTCCTCCCACGAGTCCTCGTCGAGGTCACCCGCACCCAGCAGGCCGAGCAACCCCTGACCCAGCGCCGAACGCGACTTCGACAGCCGCCCCCGCAGCCGTTCGATCCGGCCGGAGGCAGGCTCCGGCTGCTCGATCTCCGGCTCCTCGGTCTCCGACTGCTCGACACCGGCCACCGGCTCCGCAGGGGCTTCGGTCTTCGAGGCTTCGGTCTTCGAGGCTTCGGTCTTCGAGGCTTCGGTCTTCGAGGCTTCGGTCTTCGAGGCTTCGGTCTTCGGGGCTTCGGTCGTGTCTCCGGGGGCCTCGGTCTCCGGGACCGCTGTCTCCGGCGATGCCGTCTCCGGGGCCGCCGTCTCCGAAGGCGTGACCTCCGGCGCAGTGACGTCCGGCGCAGTGACGTCGGGGGCAGCGGCGTCGGGTGCGGTGGCATCCGGTGCAGCAGCGTCGGGTGCAGTGGTTCCGGCAGCCGCAGCCGCGGCGCCGTCGGTCCCGCCGCGTTCCGGCTCCGTCTCGACGGGTTCGGCCGGTTCGGCGGGCTCGGGTTCTTCCTCCGTGTCCGGCAGGCCGACGTCGACGATGCCGCGCCGCGGCGTGTCGCGCGGCACGGACGCATCGTCGCCGACGCCGGGCTGGCCGTCGGTCTCGGTGCGTTCCTCGGCCGGGTGAGCAGGTGCCTCCGGCGTCGCCGTCGACGACCCGGCGGTCGCGGCCTCCCCGCCGGGAGCGAGGGAAATGCCACCCCCGGCCTGGTACCCGCCACCCTTCGGAACCTGCTTCTCCTGGTCCCGCTCCAGGCTGATCCTGCGCCTGCGGGACAGGGTCAGGCCGGCCACGAGAGCGACCACCAGCAGGGCGGCCACAACGACAACGATCCAGATCACGGCTGTGCTCGACACGCCGCCATCCTCCCACTGACGCAGTTTCCGGCCGGTGCACCCCTGGTACGCGGCGTGGGAAGTTAACGGTATCGCATCCATCTCGGCCAGAAACCCACCGAACGTGTTGCACAGCCCGACTGATGGGACTAGACCACCACCGTGTCCCCTTCGCTCCGTGTCGCCGGACTGTTGTCCGGCACCTCCGTGGACGGCATCGACGTCGCCGTCGCCGAGCTGACGACAGCCGACGGCGAGCTCGTCCTCACTCCGTGCGGCCAGTGGGAACTGGCCTACCCCGACGACCTGCGTGCCGGACTACTGGCGGCGCTGCCGCCCGCGTCGTGCAGCGCCGAAGAACTGACGAGGCTCGACACCCGCATCGGCCAGGCGTTCGCCGACGCCGTGACCCACGCCGAGCAGCAAGCCGGGACCGTCGACGTGGTCGCCTCGCTCGGCCAGACGGTGTTCCACTGGATCGACGCCGGCCGGGCACTCGGCACCCTGCAGCTCGGCCAGCCCGCCTGGATCGCCGAGCGCACGGGCCGTCCCGTCATCTCCGACCTGCGCGTGCGCGACGTGGCCGCAGGCGGGCACGGCGCGCCGCTGGCCAGCACCCTCGACGCGCTGCTGCTGCGCCCCGTCGCCGACCGGCAGGGCACTCCGGCCGTCGCGCTGAACATCGGCGGAATCAGCAACATCACCGTCGTGCCGCCGGGAGGCAACGGTCCCGTCGGCCCCGACGGGACCGACGGGGACTCCGGCACGGCCGCCGGGGACGTACTCGCCTACGACACCGGACCCGGCAACGCGCTGCTCGACCTCGCCGCCACCCAGGTCACCGGCGGCGCGGCCCGCAGTGACGTCGACGGCGCGCTCGCCGCTGCGGGCACGGTCCGCACCGACCTGCTCGACCGGCTCCTCGCCGATCCGTACTACGCGGCCCCGCCGCCCAAGTCGACGGGCAAGGAGCATTTCCACAGCACGTACCTGGCCGCAGCCCTCGGCGACCTGCCACCGGTCGGCGACACCGATCTCCTGGCGACACTGACCGAACTCACGGCCGTGACGATCGCCGACGCGTGCACCCGCCACGGCGCCACGACCGTGTACGCCTCGGGCGGCGGCGTGCACAACCCGGTGCTGATGCGCGCGCTCGGCCGTCGCCTCACCGTGCGCACGAGCGACGAGCTGGGCCTGCCCGCCGACGCGAAAGAGGCCTACCTGACGGCCGTGCTCGGCTGGCTGTCGTGGCACGGCGCCGCCGGCAACGTCCCCAGCGCCACCGGTGCCCGCGGGCCACGCGTCCTCGGCAGCATCACCCCTGGTGAGCGACCGCTCGCCCTCCCGGCCCCACCCACGTCGCCGATGTCGCGATTGCGGGTGGCCAACACGCGCGAGACACGGTAGGAGAGACCAATGCGCGCACTGGACCTCGCGATCATCGCGATCTTCCTGGTGGGAACGCCCATCCTGGGCATCCTGCTCAGCGGGAAGCAGCGATCGTCGAACGACTACTTCGTCGGCAGCCGGAAGGTTCCCTGGTGGGCCGTCACCTTCTCGGTGGTCGCCACGGAGACCTCGACGCTGACCGTGCTGAGCGTGCCGACCGTGGCCTATCTCGGGAACATCACGTACCTGCAGCTGGCGATCGGCTACCTCATCGGCCGCGTCATCGTCGCGTTCGTGCTGCTGCCGAAGTACTACGCGGGCGGGTTCGTCAGCGCGTACGGCTTCCTCGGCAAACGCTTCGGCGGTGGTCTGCAGGGCACCGCCTCGGTGACGTTCCTCGTCACGCGCCTGCTCGCGGACGGCGTTCGCCTGTTCGCCACGGCCATCCCGGTCAAACTCGTGCTCGACGGGCTCGGCCTCGACGTGTCGTACTGGGTCGTGATCGCCGCGATCGCGCTCGTGGCCGTCATCTACACCTACTTCGGCGGTATCCGCGCCGTCATCTGGGTCGACGTCGTCCAGATGAGCATCTACGTGCTCGGTGCCATCGCCGCGATCTTCGTCCTCGCGGGCAGGCTGCCCAGCGGCTGGTTCGGCGACCTCGCCGACGCGGGCAAGTTCCAGCTGTTCGAGTTCGGCTCCGACATCGTCACCGACCACTACGCGTTCATCACCGCGGTCGTGGGCGGTGCGCTGTTCGCCATGGCCTCGCACGGCGCCGACCAGCTGATGGTGCAGCGGCTGCTGGCGTGCAGGAACGTGCGGGAGAGCCAGAAGGCCGTGATCGCCAGCGGCTTCGTCGTGTTCTTCCAGTTCGCCGTGTTCCTGCTGGTCGGCGCGATGCTGTTCTCGTTCTACGGCGGGCAGAGCATCGACGCGCTGGGCCTGGCCAACCCGGACGACCTGTTCCCCCGGTTCATCCTCGAGGAGCTGCCCGTCGGCCTGTCCGGCATCCTCATCGCCGGCATCCTCTCCGCCGCCATGTCCACGATCTCCTCGTCGCTGAACTCGCTGTCGACCTCGACGATCGCCGACCTCTACGAGCGGTTCACGAAGAAGAAGATGTCCGACGCCGTGATGCTCAAGCAGGCACGGATCTGGACGGTCATCTGGGCCGTCGTGTTCGTGGTGTTCGCCTCGATGTTCACCAGCACCGACACCCCGGTCGTCGAACTCGGCCTGAGCATCGCCAGCTACACCTACGGTGCGCTGCTCGGCGCGTTCTTCCTCGGCATGATCGTCAAGAAGGCGCGGCAGACCGACGCGATCATCGCCTTCGTGTGCACCGTCGTCGTGGCCGCGGTGTTCGTCCTCGGCGTCACCTTCACCGTGGACGGCGAGGCGGTCGGTCTCGCGTTCCCGTGGTACGTCCCGCTCGGCGTGCTCGTCACGCTCGTCGTCGGCGGCCTGCTGTCGCTGCGGCACAGCGGTTCCGACCCGCACGCCACCGAGCTGGAGAAGGAAGAGGAGGAACCCGCCTGACGCACCGGCGGGCACGACGACCGGTGAAGGCCGGCCGGCGAGCGTGATCGTCGGCCGGCCTCGTCCGTGTCCGCACAACGGTGTGGGACCGAGGATCACCATGTCGGCGTATACGGAATCATCTATGGGTGCGTACACTTTCGGTATGGCCGTGACGATGCGTGTGAGCGAACAAACCCGTGAGCAGATCAACGGACTGGCCGACGAGCTCGGGGCCAAGTCGGCCGATGAGACGATCCGGCGACTGATCGATGAGCACTGGTGGAACGCTGCCATCGCCGAAACGCGCCGGTACTTCACCGAGAACCCGAGCGACGAGGACGCCGAACTCGACGAGCTCAACGCCTGGACCGACGCCGACCCGTCCGACACATGACCGCGCCGAACGTCAGGACCGGCCAGGTGTGGTTCGTGCAGCTCGACCCGACTGTCGGGCACGAACAACGAGGAGACCGGCCCGCACTCGTGATCTCGTCCCCCGAGCACCTCGCGCTGTGGAACGGCCGGGTGGCCGTCGTCGTACCGCTGACCTCGCAGCAGAAACCATTCCGGTTCCGCCCCGAAGTTGCCCCGAACAGCTGGGCCGTCTGCGATCAGCCACGGACGGTGGACACGCGACGGTTCCGCCGACACGCCCCCGAGTTGGACCCTGCACCCGACGTGCTCGCAGACGTGTGCAACATCGTCGCGAAAATGATCCACTCACCCTGACCGAATCGGCCGGCGCCGACCCGGCCGACACGTGATCGCCGGCCGGCCTTCTCAGGCCTCGATGGGCTCGGACCGGTCGCGGTCCGACGAGTCCGGTTCCGGTTCGCCCGTGTCGGCACGCATGCGCTGCGAGATCACCTTGGTGATGCCGTCGCCCTGCATGCTCACGCCGTACAGCGCGTCGCCGATCTCCATCGTCGCCTTCTGGTGCGTGATGACGATGAGCTGGGAGCTGTCGCGCAGCTGCTCCAGCAGACCGATCAGCCTGCGCATGTTCGTGTCGTCCAGCGCGGCCTCGACCTCGTCCAGCACGTAGAACGGCGAGGGCCGGGCACGGAAGATCGCCACCAGCATCCCGACCGCGACCAGCGACTTCTCACCACCGGACAGCAGCGAGAGCCGCTTGACCTTCTTGCCGGGCGGGCGGGCCTCGACGTCGACGCCGGTGGCCAGCATGTCGTTCGGATCGGTGAGCACCATGCGCCCCTCGCCCCCGGGGAACAGTACGGAGAACACGGTCTCGAACTCCCGCGCGACGTCCTCGTAGGCACTCGTGAACACCTCGAGGATCTTGTCGTCGACCTCCTGGATCACCTGCAGCAGACCCTTGCGGGTGTCCTTGAGGTCCTCGAGCTGGGTCGACAGGAATTTGTAGCGTTCCTCCAGCGCGGCGAACTCCTCGAGGGCGAGCGGATTGACCTTGCCGAGCTGGGCGAGGTCCTTCTCGGCACGCTTGGCGCGGCGCTCCTGCGTCGGCCGGTCGTACGGGATCGGCTGCGGCTCGGCGACCGACTCCCCGCGCTCCTTCGCCGCCTCGTACTCGGCGAGTTCGCCCGCTCCGGGCGGCACGTCGACGTGCGGCCCGTACTCGGTGACGAGGTCCTCCAGCCCGATGCCGAATTCCTCGGTGATCTTCGTTTCCAGCTGCTCAAGGCGGAGCCGCTGCTCGGCACGTGCCATCTCGTCCCGGTGCACGGCGTCGGTGAGCTTCTCCAGCTCGCCGGTCAGTTCCTTGACCTTGCCGCGCACCTGCGTCAGCGCTGTCTCCCGCTGCTCCCTGCGGGCCTTCACGGCGTCCCGCTCCGCAGCCGCACGCTGCAACGACGCCTCGATGCGGTCGAGCGCCACCTCGCCGCCGCCGACGACCGCCTCGGCGATCGACGCGCCGCGCTCGCGGGCGATGCGGGCCTGCTCGGCGCGCTCGCGGGCCTGCCGCTCGGCCTCGGCCTCCCGCACCAGCGCATCGGACTTGCCCGCGATGCTCCGGGCCCGTTCCTCGGCGGTCCGCAACGCCAGCCGCGCGTCGACCTCTTCCTGCCGCACCGCGGTGAGCGATTCGGCGGCCTCGTCGCGTTCGGAGGTGTCCGGGTCCTCCTCGACGGGCTGGTCCGACACCGCAGCCAGGCGGTCCTCGAGTTCGGCGAGCTGCGTGAGCACGTCCTCGCGGCTCTGCTCCACCTTCGCGCGCTGGTTCCGCAGCCGCTCGACCTCGGACTCGGCCGACCGCGCGTTCTGCTCCAGGCTGCTGAGCCGCTCGGTGGAACGCGCCTTGCGGACCTTCGCCTCGTTGAGTGCCTCCTTCGCCGCGGTGACCTCGGCCTGACGGTCGTCCTGATCGGCGCGTGCACCCTCCAGCTCCGCGGACGCCCGCTCCAGGGCACGTTCCGCGGCCGCCAGCCGGTCCTGCGCCTCGTCGACGGCGGCCTGCACCTCGATGACGCTCTCGTCCTTGGCCGATCCGCCCACGGCCCAGTGCTCGCCGAGCACGTCGCCCTCCCGCGTGACGGCGGTGACGCCGGGTTCGGCAGTGGCGAGCTCACGCGCGTCGTCCAGGTGATCGACCACGGCCACCCGGTCCAGGGCCCGCTCGACGGCTGCCCGCAGCGCGTCCGGCGCCGTGACGACCTCGCGTGCCCACCGTGCGCCACCGGGCAACGCGGGCCACGACGACGTGTCCACGGAACCGTTCGCGCCACCGAGCAGCAGGCCCGCGCGGCCGGATTCGTTGTCCTTGAGGTAACGCAGGGCCGGCAGTGCGTCCTGACCCGCCGACACAGCGACCGCGTCGGCAACCGGACCGAGCGCCGCGGCCAGCGCGACCTCGAATCCGGATTCGACGGTCAGCAGCGCGGCGACCGACCCCAGCAGGCCGGGCAGTTCGTCGGTGGCGCCGAGCAGCGCGCCTGCACCGTCCTTGCGGCTCAGGCCCATCGACAGCGCGTCGACCCTGGCCTTCTCCGACGCGATGTCCCGCTCGGCGCTGCGCTCGGCCTTGACCAGCTCGTCGACCCGCTGCTTGGCGCCGTCGACGGCCTCGACGGCGCGCTCGTGCCGTTCCTGCAGCCCGGCGTCGTCGGATTCGGAGGCCCCGCCCTCGGCGCGGGCCGCCTCCAGCTCCTCGGCGGCGGTCTCCGCACGGGCCTCGGCCTCCTCGAGCCCGGTCGTGAGCCGTTCGACCTCCTCGGCCGTGGCGTTGTTCTTGCTGCGCAGCGCCTCGACCTGGCCGGACAGCTTCGCGATGCCCTCACGGCGGTCGGCGACGGCACGCACCGCGGCCATGTGGGCACGCTCGGCCTCGGCCACCACGCGTTCCAGGTGTTCACGGCGCTCGGTCGTCTCGGACAACACGGCGCGGGCCTCGGTGACCCCCTCGTTCAGCTCCTCCTCGCGTGCGGCCGCTTCCTCGGCCTCCGCGAGCAACTCCTCCGGGTCACGGCCGGTGCCGCCGGTGTCGATCTCCTCCGACAGGTGCCGCTGCCGCTCCACGGCCAGCCGCACCGTGCCGCGCAGCCGTTCGGCCAACGACGAGAGCTTGTACCAGGTGTCCTGCGCCGCCTGCAGCATCGGCGCGTCCTCGGCGAGCGAACGCTCCAAGTCGGCCTGCTCGGAGCTGACCACCTCGAGCGCCTGCTCCACCTCGGCCCTGCGCGCGCGGGCGGCGTTCTCGTCGGCCTCCTCCTTGGCGATGGTCTCGCGCTGGGTCACCAGATCGTCGGCGTGGAGGCGCAGTCTCGCATCGCGCAGCTCCGACTGGACGGTCTGCGCCTTGCGCGCGATCTCCGCCTGTTTGCCGAGCGGTTTCAGCTGCTTACGCAGCTCCGTCGTGAGGTCGTTGAGCCGGTCCAGGTTGCCCTGCATCCCGTTGAGCTTGCGCACGGCCTTTTCCTTGCGCTTGCGATGCTTGAGCACCCCCGCGGCCTCTTCGATGAACGCCCGGCGTTCCTCGGGCTTGGCCTGCAGGATCTCCGACAGCTGCCCCTGGCCGACGATGACGTGCATTTCGCGGCCGATCCCGGAGTCCGACAGCAGCTCCTGGATGTCGAGCAGGCGGCAGCCGCTGCCGTTGATCTCGTACTCGCTGGCCCCGTCGCGGAACATCCGCCGCGTGATCGAGACCTCGGAGTACTCGATCGGCAGCGCACCGTCGGCGTTGTCGATCGTGAGGGTCACCTCGGCGCGGCCGAGCGGCGCGCGCCCCGACGTGCCGGCGAAGATGACGTCCTCCATCTTGCCGCCACGCAGGTCCTTCGCACCCTGGGTACCCATGACCCAGCGCAGCGCGTCGAGGACGTTCGACTTGCCGGAGCCGTTCGGACCGACCACGCACGTGATGCCGGGTTCGAACCGCAGCGTGGTCGCCGACGCGAACGACTTGAAGCCTTTGAGCGTCAAGTTCTTGAGATACACGCAGCGTCGACCTTTCGCTCACATCCGGGCGATCTCCGATCGGTGAATGCTACCCGGGCGCTTTCGCACACCGTCGGACGACGTCCCGGCGCGGCCGCACCCCACTCCGTGCCGATGACCACGACTCCCGACCGTCTCACCTGCCGCTTTTCGCCCCGCTCACCACATCCGGCACTGTCGTCCCCGTGGCCACGGGCGTCACGCCGGCTCCGCCCACCCACGCAGGGTCCGCCCACCCACGCAGGGTCCGCCACCGTGACGGCGCCGCCTAGGGACACCCGGCCGCTCAGCGCTCGACGAATCCCGCCAGGCCGCCTTTCGGCTCGGCCCACAGCTCCGCGACATGATCCACCCGGCCGGGCGTCCGCCCGGTGCGCAGTGCGCCGAGCAACAGTTCGCACCGCTCACGCGGGCCTTCCGCGACCACCTGCACCCGGCCGTCGGACAGGTTGGTCGCACTGCCCACCAGCTCGAGTTCGAGCGCCCGGCTGCGGGTCCACCACCGGAATCCCACGCCCTGGACCGCTCCGTGTACCCACGCGGTCATACGCACGGTGTCATTTCTGCCCGCGGTGTCGTTTCGTTCACCCACTCGCCCATGATGGGTGCTCGGTCGTCGCGGGCCCCGCCCACCCGTTTCCCGGCCACGTACCCGTCCGCCCACCTGTGTGCTCCGGCCCACTACCCGACAGTGGTAGCGTGCCGCCGTTGTCCATCCGGGTTGCCTGACCATCCGGGTTGTCTGAGTCGGTTGTCTGAGTCGGAGGAAACCGCATGGCCCCCTCGAACGGCGAAGTCGCACCCCCGCGTGAGCCGTCCGGACGCTGGCAGCGCACCGGATACCTCGCACTGGCCGCGAGCGGCCTCGTGCTGGCGACAGCCTTCGGCGCACTCGCCCAGGTCACGACCGGCGGCGAGGACCGGGCCGCCGCGGACGGCGACGAGACCTCCCGGATCGAGAACGCGGGCAACGACGGCGACACGACCGAACTCGACCAACCCGCGCCCGGCGCGACGACCGAGATGGTCGACGGCAAGCCCGTACCCGTCGAGACGTCGACGTCGGCCTCGGGCACCAGCACGACGATCAGCATCGGCCCCGACGGCACGCCCACCACCGTCGTCACGACGACCGACTACCAGCGGCCACCGTCGTCGGCCAAGGACGACCAGTCCGACGATCCCGGCACCGACGACCCTTCCGACGGCGGCGACGGCAGTGATGGCGGCAGCGGCGACGACGGCAGCGGCGACGGCGACGGCGGCGACGGCGGCGACGGCGACGGCAGCGGCGGCGACGACGGCAGCGGCGACGGCGGCGGCGACGGCGACGGCAGCGGCGACGGCGACGGCGACGGCAGCGGCGACGGCGACGGCAGCGGCGACGGCGACGGCGACGGCAGCGGCGACGGCGACGGCGGCGATGGCGACGGCAGCGGCGGCGACGACGGCAGCGGCGACGGCGACGACGGCAGCGGCGGCGACGAAACCACCACCACGGACGGCTCGAGCACCTCGAGCCGGTAGCGCCTCGGCGCACGCTCAGCGCGAGGCGGGGCTCCGGCGGGGTCTGCGCCGGCAGTGCGGGCAGAAGTAGGACGACCGGTCCGACCGGGACGGTTCGTGCCGTTCACGCGGAGTCCGGCTCCACCGATCAAGCGGACACTGTCCACGTCCCCGCCGCGGCAAATGATCGACATGGTGCGTGCCAGGGCACGCGCGTTCGTGTTGCCGTTCAGCGCGCCCGTGTCGGCACAGGATGGATCGTTGATGGGACCCACCCGGGAGAACGCACTCCTGACATGACGAGCCCGGCGAGACGCTGCTGCGAGAGCTGCGCGAGCCGTACGAAGCCCGGGTGCAAGACCTATTGAGCGAGCCTGCGAAGCACTTCCCCCACCTTGATCCCTACTCCATCACCGCGGCGCTGACGGCAGTGGGCGCTCTCGTCGAGCCGTGACCTATACGGCCCGCCGAGAGCGCTTCTCTTGTATCCATTTATGTGCATGTACACGCATGCAACCAGGGAGGATGGTCCGCCGTGTCGACCAAGATCGACGTGTCCGTCGACTACGTCCGGGCCGGAATCGGAGCCGTCGGCGCAGCACCTCTCGGACCCGTCTTCTTCGGCGAGACACCCACTCCGGTGACGGAGTTCTGGCTGGCGGTGATCACCGCGGGAGTCATCTGGCTCAAGCTCGCCGACAACCCCCGGCTCGACTCGCACCGCACGCAGGAGTCGTCATGAGGTACGCGTTGTTGACCACCGCGTCGCAGGACCCCGCCCGCAGCATCGCAGTGACCGCGGGCGGGGGCTTCGCCGCGTTCTACGTCTTCTACGCATCAGCCCCGGTGGCGTTCGCCGCCGCGGCACCCGGTCCGGGGACGCGGGTTGCGGCGGCGATGGTCCTCGTCATCGCCGTCCAGCCGGTCATCCTGATCGCACGCCGCTGGGCCCGGCACAGACGCCGTACCGTGATCGCCTCCGTAGCGTTGATGTGCGCTGGAAGCGCGGTCCTGCCGTGGGCCGGTCACTGGGCCGGCCAATCGCTCCTCGCGCTCGGGTTCGGCGCGTTCGTCGTCACCAGCACCGCTTGGGCGAAGGAAGCGGTCCCGCCGCAGCAGGTCGGACGCTCCCTCGGGCTCTACGGCTTCGGAGCAGCAGCCGGCGGCGCACTCGGAGCGCCCATCGGCCTCACTATGGCCGACCGCTTCGGTATTACGGGTGTGGCGGTGGCCGGTGCCGTGTTCGCCGCTGCCTCCCTGTTTCCGGCGGCCCGAGCAAGTGCGCCGGCGGTGTCGGCGGTGCCGGCTGCACCGGCCGAGAGTCTGTCGGCACTCGACAATCCGCGCCCCGACCACTCCGACACGGAACCAGCAGCGCTCGGTGGAGCCGTCGGCGCAGCCCTCGGTGTCGCCGGACACCTGCTCGCGGTGGCCGCCTACGCGTTCGCGCTCTCCGGCATCACGGATATCCCGGCGTCCGGAGGGCAGGGATCAGCGCTGGTCATCGCCGCGGCGAAGGTGAGGAGTCCACGTCACCGGCACGGACTCAGCGGTGACACCGACTCGGGCTGAACAGCATGCCACCGGTCGAGGTCGCGATGGATCCGTCAGCAAGCTCGTGCGCCGCAACGTCCAGTGCCGCCGGACTCTACGTTGACGTAGAGGGCGTCCAGGACGAGATTCCGGAATCGCGATACGGAGATCGCCCGCAGGAGCAGGACAGGTGCCCGATTACCTCGGTTTTCGCTGACAGGACGGGCAAAAATAGCTCGAGCGGTTCGTGAATCGTTCGCGTCCGATCGGTGTTCCGCACCTCTTGCACGGGTGACCCTCAAGCCCATAGACACTCAAGCTCCGCGCGAAATAACCGGACGCGCCGTTGACGTTGACGTAGAGCGCGTCGAACGAGGTACCGCCCGCGTCGAGCGCGTCGGTCATGACCTCGCTGGCAGCGGTGAGAACCAGTTCGCCCTGCGCGCGGGTGAGCCGTCCGGCGGGGCGAGCGCCGTGCAGGCGCGCCCGCCACAGCGCCTCGTCTGCGTAGATGTTGCCGATGCCCGACACGAGCGTCTGGTCGAGCAGCGCCCGTTTGATCTCGGTGCGCTTGCCGCGCAGGGACGCGACCGCGGCGGCGAGGTCGAACCGCGGGTCCATCGGATCGCGGCCGATGTGGGCGACGCTCGAGGGCACGAGGGTGCCGTCGACGTCGGCGAGGTCGTCGAGTGCGAGCCCGCCGAACGTACGCTGGTCGACGAACCGCAGTTCGGGACCGTCGTCGGCGAAACGGATGCGCACGCGCAGGTGCTTCTCGTCGGGTGCCGACGCGGGCTGGACGAGTAGTTGGCCGCTCATGCCCAGGTGGGCGAGCATCGCCTCACCGTCGGCGAGGTCCAGCCACAGATATTTGCCGCGCCTGCGGGCCGCGGCGATCTTCATGCCCGTGAGCCTGCCCGCGAAGTCCTCGGCGCCCGGCACGTGCCTGCGGATCGCCCGCGGGTGCAGCACGTCGACCGACGTGATCACGCGGCCTGCGACGTGCCGTTCGAGACCGGCACGCACGACCTCGACCTCGGGAAGTTCAGGCACGCGCTGCTCCGAGCAGGATCAGGAGGACGCCTCGTCCTCGGCGTCGAGCTCCGCGGACAGCGCACGCCACGCCGTTTCGGCGGCCTTCTGCTCGCCTTCCTTCTTCGTCGTCCCGCTGCCGCTGCCGAGATCGCGGCCACCGACGTACACCGTGGCCGTGAACTCCTTGCGGTGGTCGGGCCCGGTGTCCTCGACCTTGTACTCGGGCACGCCGAGCCCCGCCGACGCGGTCAGCTCCTGCAGACTGGTCTTCCAGTCCAGGCCGGCTCCGCGCAGCGGCGCCTCCTCGAGCAGCTGCCCGAACAGGCGGTGGACGAGCTCCCGCGCGGTCTCGATGCCGTGCGCGATGTAGGTCGCACCGATGACGGCCTCGAGCCCGTCGGCCAGGATGCTCGCCTTGTCGCGACCGCCCGTCAGCTCCTCCCCTTTACCGAGGAGCAGGTACGTGCCGAGGCCGCCGTCACCGAGACCGCGGGACACGCCCGCGAGCGCGTGCATGTTGACGACGCTGGCACGCAGTTTCGCCAGCTGCCCTTCCGGAAGGTCGGGATGCTTGCGATACAGGTGATCGGTCACCACCAGGCCCAGCACCGCATCGCCGAGAAACTCGAGTCGCTCGTTCGGCAACAGGCCACCGTTCTCGTACGCGTACGAGCGGTGCGTCAGAGCCAGTGTCAGCAGTTCGCTGTCGAAGTCGACACCGAGCGCTTCGAGCAGCGGTGCGGGATCCGTAGCCGGGCCTGCCGGTGCCTTACCCCCCATCTCGCGGAACCTCAGGCCGGCTCGACGACCTGCCGGCCGGCGTACTGACCGCACTCGGGGCAGGCGACGTGCTGCGGCTTCTTGGCCTTGCAGGCGCGGTTGGAGCACTCCACGACGTGCACCGGCTTCGCCTTCCACTGCGAACGGCGGGCGCGGGTGTTGGAGCGCGACATCTTCCGCTTGGGGACAGCCACGGCTGATTCTCCTCATCAAAATCTGCCCGCGATCGCGCGAGCTGTTTGCTCGAAACTCCGGGGTGGGGTGCGGCACCGCCGTGCGGTGTCACCGGTCCGAGTCGTCGGCTCCTTCATCTGCACGGTCACTCGGGGCGTCGGAGACGTCCTCCATGTCCTGCAGTCGGTCGACGAGCGCGGCCCACCGAGGATCTATCGTCTCATGTCCGTGTCCGGACTCGAGATCGGCCCACTTCACGCCGCATCCGGCGCACAGTCCGGCGCAGTCGTCGCTGCACAGCGGCACCAGCGGAAGCGCGAGCACGAGCTGGTCCCTGATCACCGGTTCCAGGTCGACACGGTCGTCGACGACCCGGCTGACCTCGTCCTCGTCGGCGGTCTCGTCGGTCGTCGAATCGGGATAGGCGAACAGCTCCGTGACGTCGATCGCCACGTCGCCGGTGATCGGGTCGAGACACCGCGAGCACTGGCCGGTGGTCGAGGCGCTCGCCGTGCCGGTGACCAGCACGCCTTCGACGACCGACTCCAGGAGCAGGTCGACAGCGATCGCGGCGCCGGAGGGCACGGTGACCACGTCGGGCACGCCCAGCGGCTCGGTGACGGGAATGTCCCGCTGCACCGGCCGGCTGGCGCCGGGACGGCGGCCCAGCTCGTGCGTGTCGATCACCCACGGGCTGCGGTGGTCGGCGCGCTCGGAGCTCGGATTCGGGGAACGTTCGTCAGACATCGGATTTCTCGGTTCGAGGGTTTCGGACGGCCGTACGGGCGATCACGGCGGGCGCGAGGCGCATCAATCCAGCCTACGCGAGCAGGGCGAATCCGTTCCGCGCGGCCGTCCGGCGCCCGGACCCGGGGCAGAGCCGACGGGACGTCAACAGGACAGAGTCGACGGGGCCGCGTGTCAGCAGCCACCCGTCGAGCACACGCGTCGCGTAGTCACCCACTGCGCAGTCACCCGTTGCACGGCCGTTGTCGAGCGGCCGCGCGTCCGGGGCGAACGTGCGCCCTTGTTTCAGTGGGACTGGAAGTCGTAGAAGCCGCGACCGCCGGCACCCGGGGCGTAGGCACCGGAGCCCGACCCGTTGTAGCCGGAACCACCGGAACTGCCCGAACCGCTGTACGAGCCGCCGCCGCGGAGGTGGTTGCGGCCGGAGTCGACGGTGCGCAGCGTCGTGGACAACAGCTCGGAGAACTCGGCGAGCTTGTTGTCGACGTAGGCGTCGCAGTCGCTCCGCTGTTTGTCGGCCTCGCCGTGGGCCTCGTCGACGATGCGGGAGGCCTCGCCGTGGGCGGCCTGGACGACCTCGGTCTGTGCGACGAGCCGGGCCTGTTCGGTGCGGCCCTCCTCGACGGAGCGGTCGTAGGCGTCCCTGCCCGCCTGGACCATCCGCTCGGATTCGGTCCGCGCGCGCTCGGTCAGGTCGTGGTACTCGGCCTGACCTGCCGAGACGGTGCGCTCGGCCTCGGACTGCGCGTCGGCGACGAGCTGTTCGGCCTTGGCGCGCGCCTCGGAGACGAGGCGCTCCGCCTCCGCGGTCGCCTCGGACACGGTGCGTTCGGCCTGCTCGTTGGCGTTCGAGACCGTCGATTCGGCCTCGCTGCGCGCGGTCTGCACGACCTCGTCGCGCTTGTCGAGCACGTCCTGCGCGTCGTCGACCTCGGTGGGCAGCGCCTCGCGGATGTCGTCGAGCAGCTCGAGCGCATCCCCTCGTGGCACCACACAGCTCGAGGTCATCGGCACACCCCGCGCCTCTTCGACGATCGTGACGAGCTCGTCGAGCGCCTCGAACACCCGGTACACGGCAACTCCCTGAAACTTGATCGTGGCCTGCTGCCCAGTGTGCCGGTCCGGGCGCCGGTTTTCGGTGACCGGGCGCGGCCCGGGCGTGTCAGACCCCGCCCGGGTTCGCTGCCCCGAAGGGCACCTTCGGGGCACTCAACGCCCCCAAGGTGCCCTTCGGGGCAAAAAATGAGGGGCCGGAGACGTCAGTCGCGTTCGGCGAGCCGGGCGAGGAGACGTTCGTGCACCACCGGCGGCACCATGTCCGTCACGTCCCCGCCGTAGGTCGCGACCTCCTTGACCAGGGAGCTGGACAGGAAGCTGTACGACGGGTTGTTCGACATCAGCAGGGTTTCGACACCGGAGATCTCCCGGTTCATCTGGGCCATCTGCAGTTCGTAGTCGAAGTCGCTGACCGAGCGCAGGCCCTTGACGATCGACTGGATGCCCTGCTCCTTGCAGTAGTCCGTGAGCAGACCGTGCCAGGAGTCGACCCGCACGTTGGGGAGCTGCGCCGTCGCGTCCTGCAGCAGTTGCATGCGCTCGGAGATCGTGAACATGCCCTGTTTGCTCTTGTTGACCAGCACCGCGACGACGACCTCGTCGAACAGGTTCGCCGCCCGTTCGATCACGTCCAGGTGCCCGTTGGTCGCCGGATCGTAGGAACCGGGACATACCGCTCGTCGCATGGCACAGAACCCTAACCGCGATGCCGAGCACCGCTGCTCGCATGATCGAAGGACGGGCGGACGGTAGCAATCCCCCACCCGCACCGGGCGAGGATGTGGCCGATCTCCGTCTGCCGGGGTGCCGGTATCACCGCACGGTGCGGGGCGTCAGTCGCCGTCGCCCACCGTGCGCTCGGCCGCCTCGGTGTCGGCGTCGGGGGTGTCGGCGTCGGCCTCCGCCCGGAACAGCGCGGCTCCGCCATAGCGTTTGGTACGCAGCGGTGCGAGGCCCGCCGGCCAGTCGGGAGCGCCGTCCCGCACCGCCCGTTCCACGACGACGAGCGCCCGGTCCGCCAGCCAGCCACCGCCGACGAGGCCGGTCAGTACGCCGGCGAGCGCAGTACCGGCCAGCGCATACGGCGGATCGACCAGCACGACGTCGAACGGTTCGCGGCCGCGCTCGGCGACGACCGCCTCGACCGCGGCATGGCGGACACGTCCGCCGAGTCCGACGGCGGCGAGGTTGGCGCGCAGCACCTCGGCGGCACGGCGGTCCGACTCGACGAACAGCGCGTCGGCGGCACCGCGCGAGAGCGCTTCGAGCCCGAGCGCGCCGGAGCCGGCGTAGAGGTCGAGCACGCGCGCCTCGTCGAGGTCACCGGCGGTTTCGAGGGAGTTGAACAGGGCTTCACGCACCCGTTCGGACGTCGGCCGCGTCGTACGCGGCGGTACCCGCAGGGTGCGTCCACCCGCTCGCCCGGCCACGATCCTGGTCACACCCCGATCCTAAACAGTCACGCGAAGCGTGTCCGGTTGGGCGGTGGCGGGAGACGGGCGGGCCCTAGACAGTCACGCGAAGCGTGTCCGCCGGGGTGCCACCCGGCCGGGCGCCACCGGTCCGTCCCCGAACGGCTCGCAGGCCCGGCAAGGGTGGCGAGTGTGACTCTCGACCGGACCTTGTGCTGCCCGGCTCCGGACTCGCGTATTGTCGTTCTTCCCCTTCCCGGCGATTTGGCGGCAGGAGCGCGTCAGTGGCGGAACCTCGGGTCAGACGGGCCGAGATCGCGATCGAACAGTCCCACGTGGACCGGGTGTACCGCCGGCTCGGTGAACTCCGGAGCCAGGCCGAGGACATGCGCGCGAAGGGCTACGAAATCGGCCACGGTGCACAGCGTGAAGCCGTGTTCGAGCAGGCGTCGATGCTGTTCGAGCGGGACATGATGGTGTTCCACGCGAACCAGACCCTGCAGTCGCTCGACGCCGAGTACGAAGGCCTGGTGTTCGGCAAGCTGGACCACACCGGTTCCGAACCCGTGTACGTGGGCAGGCTCGGCATCCGCGACGCCGATTTCGAGAACCTCGTCACCGACTGGCGTGCGCCCGCGGCGGCCGCGTTCTACCAGGCCACGGCCGAGGCCCCGATGGACGTCGTACGGCGGCGGGTGATCCGCTGCTCCGGGCAGCAGGTGCTGGATGTCGACGACGACGTGCTGATGCCCGGGTCGGTACCCGACGACATGCCGGTGGTCGGTGAGGGTGCGCTGATGGCGGCCCTCGGCAGGGCACGCGGCGAGAAGATGCGCGACATCGTCGCCACCATCCAGAAGGAACAGGACGAGGTGATCCGTGCGCCGTGGCGCGGCGTCACGGAGATCACCGGCGGCCCCGGCACCGGGAAGACGGCCGTGGCACTGCACCGCGCGGCGTATCTGCTGTACCGCTACCGCAAGCAGCTGGGCGGGGCGGGCGTGCTCGTGGTCGGCCCGTCCGGGGTGTTCACGTCCTACATCTCACGGGTACTGCCGTCGATGGGCGAGACGAACGTCGAGCTGCGGGCACTGGGCGAGGTCCTGGACGGACTGGAGGCGACCCGGCACGATCCCGCTCCCCTGGCTGCGGTCAAGGGGTCGCTGCGGATGCGGAAGGTCCTGCAGAAGGCCGTCCGCGACGCGGTGCCGGAGGCGCCGGACGAGCTGCGCATCGTCTACAAGGGCGAGGTCCTCAAGCTCGGAGCCAAGGAGCTGGACAAGGCGCGCAAGAAGGTGCATTCGGCGGGCGGACCGCCGAACCGGTCGCGGGTGCGGGCGGCGGAGACGCTACTGGGGATGCTGGCCGACAAGGCCGAGGAGAACACGACCGCGGGCGGGCCGCAGCTCGACCGCGCCGACGTGATCCGCGACGTCGGCGAGCGGATCGAGTTCCACCGGTTCCTCGTGACGTGGTGGCCGGTGCTGTACCCGGCGCAGGTATTGCGCCGGCTGGGCGATGACGACCGGCTGGCGCGTGCGGCGAAGAACGTCCTCACGGGCGACGAGGTCGCGCTGCTGGCGGACTCGCTGCGCGGTGACGGGGACGACTGGACCGTGGCGGACGTGGCACTGCTCGACGAGATCCGCGTGCTGATCGGTCCGCCGCCGAAGCGCAGGAAACAGCGCGCACAAGACATCGAGCTGGACGCCGAGCAGACGCGTGATTCGGACGATCCGGCCCGGACGCGTAGTACGCGGCCCGCGCACTACGACGAGTACTCGCACATCGTCGTCGACGAGTCGCAGGACCTGTCACCGATGCAGTGGCGGATGCTCGGCAGGCGCGGGGCGCAGGCGAGCTGGACGATCGTGGGCGATCCGGTGCAGAGCTCGTGGCCGGATCCCGACGAGGCCGAGCAGGCACGCGGCCAGGCGTTCGGGGCGAAGACGAAGCACCGCCGGTACACGCTGCGCACGAACTACCGGAACTCGGCGGAGATCTTCGACCTGGCGGCCCGGGTGGTCTCGGGGCGGGGCGCCGACGACGGCGATCTGCCGAACGCGGTGCGCACGACCGGTCTGGAACCGGAGATCCGCGCGGTCGAGGCCCACGACCGCGAAACCGTGGTGCACGCGTCGGTGAAGGAGCTGCTGGACGCCGTCGACGGGACGGTCGGCGTCATCTGCGCGATGGACCGCGTGCCCGAGGTGGAGCGCTGGCTGGCCGGGCAGTCGGAGGACCGGCTCAAGGTCGTCGGCAGCCTCGATTCGAAGGGCCTCGAATACGACGCGGTGGCGCTCGTGGAGCCGACCGAGCTGATCGCCGAATCACTCACCGGCAGGCGGGTGTTGTACGTGGCCCTCACCCGGGCGACACAGCAGCTGACGATCATCGCCTCCGACGACGACTGGCGCTGAGGACCGGATTCGCCGTGGCCGGCGGCTCCGCCGCGGCGACGTCGCTGCGCCGTTCCCGCGACCCTGCCCTGTCGCCCGCACGCGCGCCGAGGTGATCATCACCACCGCGGACCACGACCACGCCGGCCGGGCATGCCCCCACGAACTTGTGTCCTCGATCACTCGGCGCGATGTGTAACCCGAACCGGTTACGATGCGGTTTGGTGTGCGCTCGACGTGACCAGGCGTAATGGGGAGGTGCCAATGGGTGAGCCACTGGGCCGCGATTGGGGTTCGGATTACGATCGCCACCGCGCGATCGATGATGACGAGTGGTTGACCGGCGCCGCCCCACGGCACCGGCAACAGCAGCTGCCGTCCGACGCGCCCGACCCTGCGGCCGCCCGGCACACCGGCACGAGCGGCCGGCACGCCCTCCCCGATCCCGACGACGTCCCGCCTGCGCCGGACAGCGGCGCGTTCCCCGACGGCCCCGCATTCCCCGGGAGCGGCGGATTCCCCGACGGCGCCGCATTCCCCGACGGCGCCGCATTCCCCGACGGCGCTGTCACCCCGGACGGCACCGCCGTCTCCGACAGCGCCGCCACCCCTGCGGAGCCGGAACCCGCCGAACCGGAGTCGACCGGCGACCGGGTCCACACCGACACGACCGTGCGCGACACGGTCCAGCGCGCACTCGCCGTACACCGCCTGCTCAACGGACAGACGCCACCCTCGCCCGATCCGCTGCCCGCACTGCGCCGGATTCCGCTGCCGGACGTCGAGCCGCCGCGTACCGACCTGGTCAAGACGCTCGTCAAGCGCCGCTCCTGGGACGTGTTCGCCCACCGCGGTCTGGACCTCGCGGCGCTGAGCGGGCTGCTGCGGTTCGCGCTCGGCGTGCAGCGGTTCGAACCGGCCTACGGGTCCGAGCACCACCCGATGGGAATGGCGCCGAGCGGCGACGGACTGGACCTGTTGCGGGCCTACGTCCTGATCCGCGGCACCGACGCCCTCGAGCCGGGCGTGTACCGCTACGAGGCCATGGCGCACGAGCTCGTCCGGCTCACCACGGCCGATCCGGTGCGGTCACTCCAGCAGGTGTACTGGCAGCCGGAATTCGCCGCGGCGCCGGTCACGATGGCACTGACCACGCAGATGGACGTCGCGTACGAGCGCAAACCGTTGCGGCACTACCGGACGATGCACGTCGACTCCGGCATCGCGGTGCAGAACGTGTACCTCATCGCGACCGCACTGGGCCTGGCCTGCTGCGCGGTGTCCGATTTCGACGACGCCAACCTGTCCCAGCTGCTCGGAGTCCCCGAATCCGAGATCCCGACGATGCTCATTCCGGTCGGCCATCCACCGGAATAGCGCCTGCGGCCGTCGTCCCGCCCGCGCCGCCGCGCGGGCGAGACGCCCCGGGGGCCACGCCCCGTCTCCCATCACCCGCCCGAGCGGTCACGCTCCGCGCGGCGATGCTCGACAGCTGCAACCGGCGTGGCCTCGGGGCGTCCTCACCGGGAGCGGATCAGCCGATGGTGATCGGCGTGGCCGGGTCGGTGATGTCGTAGACCGCGTCGATGGTCAGCGCGTCACCCTCGTTGACCATCCCGACGCACCAGCTGACGTTCGTCGCCTCGAGCGGCGCGACACCGTCGGGCAACGCGACGTCCGGGGTCAGGGTGAGCTGGCCGGTGCTGTTGTCGTAGCGGCCCGGCGCGTTGCCGACCGCCTCGAAACTGCACGTGGACGTCGAGACGCTGACGTTGACCTCGCCGATCCAGCCGGTCGACACGCCGGTCCCACTGTCGAAAGCGCCGATGTGCAGCTGGTACGGCTGGTCGTTCGGGGTCAGCGACACGTCTCCGAGCGGGCCGGTGCAGTTCTCGAAGCCCACCGACAGGTCGCCGATGGCCGCGGGAGTGGTGTGGGTACCGCTCGGAATCGCTCCGTCGGCACTCGCCGACGTACAGGTGACCTCGGTATCCGTGTCGCTGTCGGCGAACGTGACGTCGGAGGCGGTGGCGGCCACCGTTCCATCGGCGTTCGGGTTGGTGACGGTGATGTCCTGTGCCGCGGACGCGGCAGGCGCCGCCGCGAGGGCGACGGCCGCCGACAGGGCTAGACCACTCATCAGACCCGGCATACGTGTACGCATCGAACTCCATCCTTCGTTGGGCGAAGACTCTTGCTGCGACAACTCGTGCAAGACCGGCCGATCTCGTGGCGATGCCCCGGCGCGCCGGATCGCCGCATGCGACGCTAAGCCGGTCGGATCGGGCGGAACAAGACATTCATGCCCCGCCGCGCTCAGCGCTCACCGGGGACACAACTTTTCCGGTTCCCGTTGTCATCACCCGACGAATCCGGCGCCGCCGTTGCCTCCGGTGCGATCGCCGTCGCCGAGGCTGTACACCGCCAGCTCGAGCTCGAACCGCGCCCTGGGGTCGCGGAGTCGTTCGCCGAACGCGTCCTCGATCCGCCGCATGCGGTACCGGACGGTCTGCGGGTGCAGGCCCAGCCGCTGCGCCACTGCGTGGGCGTTGCCCTGTTCCTCGAGCCAGGCCCGCAGCGTCTCGATCGTGCGGACCCGTTGCCGTTCGGTGAGCGCCGACAGTGGTTCGAACAACCGTCGGCGCAGCTGGGAGGTGACGGCATCGGTGGTCCGCAGCAGCAGTTCCGGCAACCAGTCCTCGGCCCAGACGACGAGGTCCTCGGCCGGTACCGCACCGTCGCCCGCGAGGGCCAGGGCGCGCCGCGCGAGCCGCAGCGAGTCCGCCGCGGCGAACGGATCCACCGGTACTCCGATCGCCACGGCACCGCAGACCAACGACGACTGCAGCCGGGCGGCCTCCTCGGTCGTCACCGCGGCGGGTGCGAGCAGGAACGGGCTCGTACCGGTCAGGTCGGCCAGCATCTCGCCGGGGATCTCGTCCGGCGACGGCCACACCGGAGGCGACAACGCGATCGCGGTCACGGTCTCGGGCACCGGCCAGCGGGCGAGCCGGGCCAGGTCCTCCACGTCGGCGCGGGCGACCGAGCGCCCACCGGCCAGCAACCGGACCAGTCTGCGCCGCGCCGCCATCACCGGATCGGCCGGCTCCGATTTCGCCTCGCGGTAACCGTCGAGTGCCACCGACGACAGTTCGTCCATCAGCGCCAGCATCCGGTCGGCCAGCTGCGACATGACGGCCGAGGAGAAGCCACTGCGCCTGCCCAGGCGCATGATCCGCCGCCACGCCACCCGCACGCCGATGCGATAGGCATGCTGCAACGTGTCGAGACTGCGTCCCTCGTGCAGTTCCTGCCTGCCGATCCGGCGGTGCACCTCGTGCCCGTCCCGCGGGGCGGACTCGGGCGAGGCCGTGGGGGCAGACGCCGCGGCCGGCTCCCCGAGCCGGTCGACGAACAGCGCGATCGCGTGCCGCACGCCGTCGGTCATCCACCGGCCGTAGGGGCCGTCGAACGAACCCTGATACTCGGGGATCGCCGCACGGATCTCCGCGATGATCTCGCCCGCGACGTCCTCCAGCTCGGGTCGCATGATCCCGCCGAGCCCCCGCAACAGACCCGGCTCCGACGCTTCTCCTGCACGGTGAGCGCACACGGGCGGCGACAACTCCCTTCCCCACGGTCATCGGAGGGCGGGAGCGAGCACACCACACGAACCGGCGAGGCGGAAGACCGGTAGCACCGGAGGAACCCCGACGCTCACCCGGGCGGCCCAGTACGACCGGAGGATCCGGCCGGCCTCCCCGTCACGCCGCGATCCGCATTCCGCGTCAGCGGCCGGACTCGAGGGCCCTTCCGAGTGCTTCGACGACCGGCCCGAGCCGCTGCAACGACGCCGGGTCGGTGGTGGCGCACTCGGTCAGCGAGGCGCCGACGACACGACCCTGCGAGGCGGCGTCGATGGCCGCGACGAGCCCGTCGACGGTGAGCCCGCCCGGTTCGCGGTAGTGCGTGCCGTCGAATGCGGCCGGGTCGAGGACGTCCAGGTCGACATGGAGGTATACCGGCCCTCCCGCCACGGCGTCGCGTACCGCGGCCGGGTCGGCAGGCGGCGGAACGTGCCGCACCAGCCCGTCGGACACGGCACGGCGTTCCTCCGGGTCGAACACCCGCGTGCCGACGAGCACCGCACGCCCGCGCTCGAGTGCCGGACTGGCGTCGAAGTCCCGATCGACGACGCCGGCCGCCGCGCCGCTGCCGGATCGGCCGCACAGGGCACTCAGCACCATGCCGTGGAACGCCCCCGACGGGGTGCTCGCCGTGGTGTTGCAGTCCGCGTGCGCGTCGAACCACGCGACGGTCAGCTCCGGCCCGTGGCGCCGGCGCGCGAACCCGACCGGGACCAGATCGACGCCGCAATCACCGCCGACGGTCAGCACCGGCCCGCCGGGACCCAGTGCCGCCAGCACGGCGTCCCGGTTGTGCACCAGGGCCTGCCGGTGCCCGACACCGTCCACAGTGGCCGTCGCATCCGGGGACACGGGAACCTCACGCACCTCGGCGTCGAGAACCTCACCGGCGAAGTCGGCGAGGGCGCGGCTCCCCGCGGGCAGCCGTCGCGCCGCGTCGTCGGAGAACGCGCCCTGCCATTGCGGTACCGCCTGAATCTCCACCAGTGGCACGGTACTCGACGACGACCGGCGTCACCGGTGCGTCACACCGCGCTCGACGACACGCTCGCCGCGCTCGGGGTGACGCACCGGCGAGCGGTCACTCGAGGACGATCAGCAGGTCTCCGCCCTCGACCTGCTGCACCGGGTTGATGGCGAGCCGCCGCACCGTGCCACCCGCCGGTGCCGTGATGGTGGCCTCCATCTTCATCGCCTCGATGGTCGCCACCGTGTCACCGGCCTCGATCGCATCGCCCTCGCCGACCTGCAGCGTGACGACGCCCGCGAACGGCACCGCGATGTGATTCGGGTCGTTCTTGTCGGCCTTCTCCGCGGCGGGCACGTCCGTGGCCACGGACCGGTCACGCACCGGGATCGGCCGCATCTGACCGTTCAGTGTGGACATCACGGTGCGCATGCCGCGTTCGTCGGCCTCACCGATCGCCTCGAGCCCGATGAACAACCGCACGCCCGGCTCGAGGTCCACCGGGTACTCCTCCCCCGGCCGCAGGCCGTAGAAGAAGTCCTTGCTCGGCAGCACGCTCGTGTCGCCGTACGCCTCGCGGTGGGTGTCGAACTCCTTCGTGGGGCCGGCGAACAGCAGCCGGTTCAGCGTGGCCCGCCGGTCCGTGCCGAGCGCCGTGCGATCCTCTTCGGACAGCGTCGACTCGGGTTTGGCCTCCGCACGGCCCTCGAGGGCCTTGGTGCGGAAGGGCTCCGGCCAGCCGCCGGGCGGGTCGCCGAGTTCGCCACGCAGAAAGCCGATGACCGAATCGGGGATGTCGAACTTGCCGGGTTCGGCCTCGAACTCGGCCGGTGCCACGCCCGCGCCCACGAGGTGCAGCGCCAGGTCACCGACGACCTTGGACGACGGCGTCACCTTGACGATGTGGCCGAGCATCCGATCCGCGGCGGCGTACATCGCCTCGACCTCTTCGAACCGGTCGCCGAGTCCGAGCGCCTTGGCCTGCGTGCGGAGGTTGGACAACTGCCCGCCGGGGATCTCGTGGTCGTAGACCCGGCCCGTCGGCGAGGCCGGGCCCGCCTCGAACGGGGCGTAGATCTTGCGCACGGTCTCCCAGTACGGCTCGAGGTCACCGACCGCCCGCAGGTCCAGTCCGGTCGGCCGCTCGGAGTGGTCGGTCGCCGCGACGATCGCCGACAGCGACGGCTGCGACGTCGTGCCCGCCATCGACGCGACCGCCCCGTCCACGGCATCGGCGCCCGCGCGGATCGCCGCCAGATACGTGGCGAGCTGACCGCCCGCGGTGTCGTGCGTGTGGATGTGCACCGGCAGATCGAACTCACGGCGCAGCGCGGTCACCAGTTTCTCGGCGGCGGGTGCGCGCAACAGGCCCGCCATGTCCTTGATCGCCAGGACGTGCGCGCCCGCGTCGACGATCTGTTCGGCCAGCCGCAGGTAGTAGTCCAGTGTGTACAGTTGCTCGCCCGGATCGGACAGGTCCGACGTGTAGCACAGCGCCACCTCGGCGACCGACTTCCCGGTCGCGCGCACGGCGTCGATCGCGGGCCGCATCTGCGAGACGTCGTTGAGTGCGTCGAAGATGCGGAAGATGTCGATCCCGGTCTCCGTGGCCTCCTCGACGAACGCGTCGGTGACCTCGGTGGGGTACGGCGTGTAGCCGACGGTGTTGCGTCCGCGCAGCAACATCTGCAGGCACACGTTCGGCATCGCCTCCCGCAGCAGCGCGAGGCGCTCCCACGGGTCCTCGGCGAGGAACCGCAGCGCGACGTCGTAGGTCGCACCGCCCCAGCACTCCACCGACAGCAGCTGCGGCAGCGTGTGCGCCACGACCGGCGCGATCGCCGTCAGGTCCTTCGTGCGCACGCGCGTGGCCAGCAGCGACTGGTGGGCATCGCGGAACGTCGTGTCGGTGACGCCGACCGTGCCGGACGTGCGCATCCACTGCGCGAAGCCCTCGGGACCGAGCTCGGTGAGCTTCTGCTTCGACCCCGCGGGCGGCGCGCCCTGCGGCAGGGACGGGATCTTGCTCTCCGGGTCGACGAGCCGCGGGCGCTCACCGTGCGGCTTGTTGACCGTGACGTCGGCGAGGTAGGTCAGCAGCCGGGTGCCGCGGTCGGCGGAGTGGCGCGCGGTGAGCAGGTGCGGCCGCTCCTCGATGAAGGCGGTGGTGACCCGGCCTGCCTGGAAGTCCGGATCGTCCAGCACGGCCTGCAGGAACGGGATGTTCGTCGCGACGCCGCGAATCCGGAACTCGGCGAGCGCGCGGCGGGCACGGCCCACCGCGGTGTCGAACGTCCGCCCGCGGCACGTGAGCTTCACGAGCATCGAGTCGAAGTGGGCGCTGATCTCGGTGCCGGAGAACGCGGTGCCGCCGTCCAGGCGGATGCCCGATCCACCCGGGGACCGGTAGGCACTGATCATGCCGGTGTCCGGGCGGAACCCATTGGTCGGATCCTCCGTCGTGATCCGGCACTGCATCGCCGCACCACGCAGGTAGATCGCCTCCTGCGACAACCCGAGGTCCGGCAGCCGCGCACCCGCGGCGATGCGCAGCTGCGACTGCACCAGGTCGACGTCGGTGACCTCCTCGGTCACCGTGTGCTCCACCTGGATACGCGGGTTCATCTCGATGAAGACGTGGTTGCCGCTGCGGTCGACCAAAAACTCGACGGTGCCAGCGTTGCGATAGCCCATCTGCCGGGCGAGCTTCACCGCATCGCTACAGATCCGCTCCCGCAGGTCCGGATCGAGGTTCGGTGCGGGCGCCAGCTCGATGACCTTCTGGTGCCTGCGCTGCACCGAACAGTCGCGCTCGTAGAGATGGATGACGTCGTCGCCGCCGTCGGCGAGGACCTGCACCTCGATGTGCCGCGGCTCGACGACCGCCTGCTCGAGGAACACGGTCGCGTCGCCGAACGCCGACTCCGCCTCGCGGGACGCCGCCTCGATGGCCTCCCGCAGCTGCGCCGGCGCCTCGACGCGCCGCATCCCGCGGCCACCGCCGCCGGCGACGGCCTTGACGAACACCGGGAACGTCAGCCCCTCGGCAGCCGTGACCAGCTCGTCGACGTCCGCGGACGGGGCCGAGGAGCCGAGCACGGGAACACCGGCCTCGCGCGCGGCCGCGACGGCGCGCGCCTTGTTGCCGGTCAGCTCGAGTGTCTCGGCGTCCGGGCCGACGAACGTGATGCCCGCCTCCTCGCACGCGCGCGCGAGGTCGGGATTCTCGGACAGGAAGCCGTACCCCGGGTAGACGGCGTCGGCACCGGCGCGCTGCGCCGCGCGGACGACCTCGTCGACGGACAGGTACGCCCGTACCGGATGCCCCGGCTCGCCGATCTCGTACGCCTCGTCGGCCTTCAGTCGGTGCAGCGAGTTGCGGTCCTCGCGGGGAAACACTGCCACGGTCCCCGCGCCCAGCTCGTAGGCAGCGCGGAACGCGCGGATGGCGATCTCGCCACGATTGGCGACGAGCACTTTGCGGAACATTCCCGGTCCTTCCGTCCCTCGGATCGGTCGCGTGGCACGTTACCCCGTATCTCCCGCCCTATGGGAGATCCTTCCCATGCCTCGGGAAGGTGGGATCTGGACCACCCGGGGCGAGACTAGGACTTCTCCAGGTACTCGGCCCGTTCGGAGTCGATGACCTCGGCGACCATACGGGCGAGGCCGGGGCTCCCGGCGAGTTCCGGGTCGGCGTCGACGACCTGCTGCGCGACGGTGCGTGCCCGCGCGATCACGTCCTCGTCGTCGAGCAGCGACAGCAGCTTGAGCGCCGACTTCGTCCCGGACTGCGCCGCGCCGAGGATGTCGCCCTCCCTGCGCAGTTCGAGATCCAGCTTCGACAGCTCGAACCCGTCGATCGTCGATTCCACCGCGGCGAGCCGCTGCCGCGTGCTCGTGCCGTCCGGCACCTCGGTCACGAGCAGGCACAGTCCCGGTTCGGCGCCCCGGCCGACCCGCCCGCGCAACTGGTGCAGCTGACTGACGCCGAACCGCTCGGCGTCCATGATCACCATGACGGTCGCGTTCGGCACGTTCACACCGACCTCGACGACCGTCGTCGCGACGAGCACGTCGACCTCCCCCGCCGCGAACGCGCGCATGACGGAGTCCTTGTCCTCGGTCGGCTGCCTGCCGTGCAGGACACCGATCCGCAGTCCGTGCAGCGGCCCCTGTTCGAGCATCGGCACGAGGTCGAGGACGGCGATCGGCGGGCGGCGGCCACCGGTGTCACCCGGCGGTTCGTCGCCGATCCGCGGGCACACGACGTAAGCCTGCCTGCCCTTGCCGACCTCCTCGGCGACCCGATGCCACGCCCGGTCCAGCCACGACGGCTTCTCGGCGACCGGCACGACGTTCGTACCGATCGGCGACCGACCCGACGGCAGCTGACGCAGCGCCGACGTCTCCAGATCGCCGTAGACCGTCATCGCGACGGTGCGCGGGATCGGGGTCGCCGTCATGACCAGCACGTGCGGGCTGGTGCCGTCGGCACCGCGCGTGCGCAGCGCGTCCCGCTGTTCGACGCCGAAGCGGTGCTGCTCGTCCACGACGGCCAGCGCCAGATCGGCGAACGTCACGTGGTCCTGGATCAGCGCGTGCGTGCCGACGACGATCCCCGCCTCGCCGGAGGCCGCCTCGAGCAGCGCCTGCTTGCGTTCCTTCGCACCCATCGATCCGGTGAGCAGCGTCACCTTCGTCGCGGACTCGGCCGCGCCGAGTTCGCCCGCCGTACCGAGGTCGCCGAGCAGCTCCCGCAACGACCGCGCGTGCTGGGCCGCCAGGACCTCCGTCGGCGCCAGCATCGCCGCCTGCCTGCCCGCGTCGACGACCTGCAGCATCGCCCGCAACGCCACGATCGTCTTACCGCTGCCGACCTCGCCCTGCAGCAACCGGTTCATCGGATGCGCGGTCGCCAGGTCGGCCGCGATCGCCTCGCCGACGTCACGCTGCCCTTCGGTGAGCTCGAACGGCAGCCGCTCGTCGAACGCCGCCGCGATGCCGCCGCCTGCCTGCGGGCAGGCGCGCGCCGGATCGCTCACCTCGATCTGCCTGCGCTGGGCGAAGATCAGCTGGATCGACAGCGCCTCGTCCCATTTGAGCCGCTCGCGCGCGGCATCGAGCTCCTCCTGGCTCTCCGGCCGGTGGATCCGGCGCAGCGCGGTGTCGAGGTCGGTGAGGCCGTGTTCGGCGCACATCACCTCCGGCAGCGGGTCGTCGACGGCGTCGAGCGTGTCGAGCACCTGCCGCACCGCACGCGAAACCACCCACGACGTGATCCCCGCCGCCGCCGGGTACACCGGGATGATCTGCTTCACGAAACTGTCCACCGTGGACGAGCTGTCGTCGTCATCGTCGAACAGCTCGTATTCCGGATTGGACAGCTGCAGGTTGCTGCGGAAAGCCGACACCTTGCCCGCGAAGAGCCCGCTCCTGCCGGGCCGCAGCTCCTTCTCCCGCCATTCCTGGCCGAAGAAGGCACACGACATGCGGCGGCTGCCGTCGGTGAGCACGACCTCGAGAATCTGCCCCTTGCGGTTCTTCATGGGACGCCGCTTGGTCGATTCGATCCGCGCCAGCACCGTGGCGTACTCGCCGAGTTCCAGGCCCACGATGTCGGTGAGTTCGCCGCGGTGTGCATACCGGCGCGGGTAGTGCCGCAGCAGATCCGCGACCGTGTGCAGATTCAGCGACGTGGCGAGCGCCTTCGCCGTCTTGGCACCCAGTACCTCGGAAAGCCTGCCGGCCGTCGTCGTCATGTCACTCGCCTGCCGTTCTCGCCCTGTCCCGCACATCCACACTCCACGGCGGCACGTCCGCCGCTCCGCCGACCCGGCACCCGGTTCACTCCACGCCCATCAGCAGCACCGCGTCGGACTGTCCACCGTAGTAGCACACCAGTTCGACCTCCGGATGGCCGACGCGCAGATGCTCCGCCAGCACGTCCTCCACGTCGGGCGGTGCCTCCGCTCCGGTGAGGACGGTGACCAATTCGCCGCCGACGGCCAGCATCCGCTCCAGCACGTCGATCGCCGTCGCCGTGACACTGCCGGAGTCGCCGATCCGCACGACCTCGCCGTCGACGAGCCCGAGCACATCGCCCGCGCGCACCTGGCCGACCCAGGTGAGCGCGTCCTCGCCCGCGACGACGATGTCGCCGCGGCGGGTCGCGGCGGCCGCCTCCGCCATGGCCACGACATCGGCGCTCGCCCTGCGTTCCGGATCGTGCACCGCCAGCGCGGCCAGCGCCTGCACCGGCGACGCACACGGCACGACGACGACGTCGCGCTCGGCCAGCACGGGATGACTCGCCGCACGTTCGGCCACCGCGGTCAGGTCCACCCCGCCCGGCACGACCGTCACGTGCTCGGCCGCGGTCTCCCCGACGAGCCCGAGCAGCTCCTCCGTGGTCGGTTCCGTGTCGGGCTCCACCGCCAGCACCGGCACCCCTTCCCCGCCGACGAGCTCGGCCACTCCCTTCCCGCGAAGCACGGCGGCGACGGCGCGGTCGGCCGCAGCGCTCTCCGGCGGTGCCGGGGTCATGAGCGGTTCCACCCGCACCCGGTGCGGCCTGCCGTGACGCAGCCCGGCCTCGAGAGCCGCCCCGATGTCGTCGCAATGGACGTGGACGGCGTGATTGCCCGCGCCGTCCCCGGCGACCGTGACGCTGTCGCCCAGTTCGGCCAGGTCCCGGCGCAGGGCGGCGAGCGCAGCGTCCTCGGTGGTGGTGTCCTCGGTGGTGGTGTCCTCGGTGGTGGACTCCAGGCCGGAGAGCAGGTACATCACCTCCCACGCCTGCGGTGCGGGCAGTGCCGAGACGGCGGTCACCGGGCGATGCGGGGCGATGCCGGCCTCCCCTGCGACGACGGCGGCGAGCGCATCCAGCACGGCCACCAGGCCGCGACCGCCCGCGTCGACCACGCCCGCGGCGGCCAGCGCGGCCAGCTGCCGCGGCGTTTCCGACAGCGCCCCGGCGGCGGTGCGGGCGGCCACGCGGGCCACGACGTCGAGCGTCACGGCCCCGTCGACCGCGCCACCATCGGTAGCACCGCCATCGGTGGCACCGCCATCGGTAGCGGTGGTGGCGTCGGTAGCGGTGGTGGCATCGGGCGTGGCGGCGAGGCCGGCGTGGCCGGACGCGGCCGGATCGGCGTCCGGCCCGGCGACCGCTGCGCCGACTGCGTGCAGCACGCTCAGCATCGTCCCGGCGACGGGCCGTGCGACCGCCCCGGTGGCGCGCGTGTCGGCGCGGCGCAACGCGGCGGCGACGGCCGGGCCGTCGAGGACCGCGGCATCGCCCGCCGACTCGGCGAACCCGCGCAGCACCTGCGACAGGATCACACCGGAATTGCCGCGCGCCGCCGCGACGGCCCCACCCGCCAGCACCTGCAGCGCCTCCCCTGCGCGGGCGACCTCGGGGCGCTGCGTGAGCGCGGTGTAGGCGGCCGTGACCGTGTGGAGCAGATTGGAGCCGGTGTCGGAGTCGGCGACCGGGTAGACGTTGATGCCGTTGATGTCGGCGCGCAGCTCCTCGAGGCTGCGCACGCAGGCACCCGCCCACGCGCGCACGGCCGCCGCATCCAGGGAGTGCACCGCGTATCCTCCAACCGGGAACTGGTGGGTTCGACGCGAGCGTATCGACCCGGATGGAGCCACGGAGAACGCACCGGATACCCTGTTCGAGATGCCCGGTATTCCCGGGCGGATTGTGTTTACCTACTTTCTCGAGGAGTGTTCGACGTGGCTGCCGTGTGCGACGTCTGTGGCAAGGGGCCGGGCTTCGGCAAGTCGGTCTCGCACTCTCACCGGAAGACCAACCGCCGGTGGAACCCGAACATCCAGACCGTGCACGCGAAGCTCGGGCTTTCCCAGAAGAAGCGCATGAACGTGTGCACTTCCTGCCTGAAGGCCGGCAAGGTCGTTCGGGGCTGACGCCTCAGAACCAGAAACTCTCGAAGCCCCGGGGATCATCGATCCCCGGGGCTTCGTGCTGTGCGCGTGTTCTGCACTCGGCACCGCGTGTTCTGCACTCGTGCGGCCACGGCCGGTCAGCGCGCGGAGTCGGCGATCAACGCGGCGGCCAACGCTCCGTATACCGTCGCGGCCAGACGCTCGAACACCGTGCGCACGCGCGGGCTACCCAGCACCCGGTCCCGGACCGCACCCGCCAATTGCCCCGTGACCAGAGCCACAGCCAGGCCGATCACCTGCAGGAGCACGCCGAGCAGGAGCAGCTGCAGCGCCGGGTTCGCCGCGGCCGACGCGCTCCACCCGGTGTTCGCCGCCGGCGCCTCCGCCCGCGAACGCCTCAACGAACTGTTGCACTCCCTTCGGCCGACCCCGTCGCGGCGGCCGACGGCCTGCGCTGGATCGTCGACGACCCCGGCGACGTCCTCCCGGCTGCGCTCACCACCGCCGTGCTGGCGTGGCTCCTACGGCACCCACAAGGTCGCCGCCCACCGGCGTCGCGCCGCACAGGCCGACTGCGACTGACCCGAGGCCCCTCAACCCGCAACACGATCCCCGGAATCCGCAACACAGCCCCCGGAACGCGCAACACAGCCCCCGGAACGCGCAACACGGCCCCCGGAACCCGCAACACGGCGGGCATGGGCGCAGGACGCGCGCGTCGGTTACGGGAGGCGCCAGTCGACCGGGTCGGCTCCCTGCGCCCGGAGCAGTTCGTTGGCACGGCTGAACGGCCGCGAACCGAAGAAGCCGTTGTGGGCCGACAGCGGGCTCGGGTGCACGGACTCGACGCACCGCTCGGCCCCGATGAGCGGTTTGAGCTTGCGCGCGCCCGCGCCCCACAGAATCGCCACGAGCGGCTGGTCCCGGGCGGCGAGCGCGCGGATGGCCTGCTCGGTGACCTGCTCCCAGCCTTTGCCCTGGTGCGAGTTCGACTTGCCGGGCTGCACCGTGAGCGACCTGTTCAGCAGCAACACGCCCCGGCCCGCCCACGGTGTCAGATCACCGTTGGACGGCGCCGGATACCCGAGGTCCTCGCAGTACTCCTTGTAGATGTTGACGAGGCTCTTCGGCAGCGGCCGCACGTCCGGCGCCACGGCGAAGGACAGACCGATCGCGTGTCCGGGCGTCGGATACGGATCCTGGCCCACGATCAGTACCCGCACGTCGGCCAGCGGCTGCTGGAACGCCCGCAGAATGTGCTCACCGGACGGCAGATAGGTCCGTCCCGCGGCGACCTCGGCGCGCAGGAACTCCCCCATCGCCCCGATCGTGTCCGCGACGGGTGCGAGCGCCTCGGCCCAGCCCGCCTCGACGACATCGGTCAGCGCACGTCCGGAAGTACCCGTGGAAGTCACGGCCCGGACTCTAGCGCGCCGGCGCGGCGGCCTTCACAGTCACTCGAGCCTGCGCAATTCCGCCCGGTACCGCTGCGCCCGCTCGACGTAGCCGTCGACGATGCCCGCGATCGCGTCCGCTCCGAGCGAGGTGTTCTCCCGCGTCCTGGCCGGCACTCCGAGCGCGATGTGTCCCGACGGCACGTGCCCGCGGTACGACACCACGGCCCCGGCGCCGACCACGCCGCCGTCCTCGACGACCGTGCCGTTGAGCACGACCGCACCGGATGCGAGCAGGCACCCCGCGCCGATCGTCGCGCCTTCGACGTGGACGTTGTGGCCGATCGCCGAGGCCGGACCGAGGATCGTCGGCTGGCCCGTGGCGACGTGGACGATGCAGCCGTCCTGGATGTTGGACCGCGCGCCGACCTCGATGCGGTCGTTATCGGCGCGCAGCACGGTCTGCGGCCAGATCGACGCCTCGGGGCCGATGCGCACGTCGCCGATCAGCGTCGCGTCCGGATGCACCCACGCGTCGGGATGAATGTCGGGTTCGAGGTCGCCGAGCGCGTAGATCGCCATCCGCGTTACTCCAGTTCCTTCGCCATGCACACGCTGATCGGATCCTGGGCGTACACGCCGAACTTCTCGATCTCGTGATAGCCCGACGAACGGTACAACGCGATCGCCTCCGGCTGTTTGTACCCGGTTTCGAGGACGATGCGGCGACAGCCGTACTCCGCGGCGGTGCGTTCCAGCGCGGCGAGCATCGCGCGGGAGTGGCCGCGGCCGCGCTCGCCGTCGACGACGAACATGCGCTTGATCTCGGCGTCGCGCCCGCGCAGCGAACCGTCACCCGCGGCGTGCGCGCGCCAGCCGCCACAGGCGATCGGCACCTCGTCGCGGTAGCCGACGAGGAAGATCCCCTGCGGCGGCGCGAACTCCGCCGGGTCGACGGGCGTGACGTCGGGGTCGCCGTAGCGGCCGACGTACTCCTGCTGCACGAGATCGATCAGCTTGGTCGAGTCGGGGTGGTCGAAGGCGAGCACGTGAATGTCCACGCCGTCCATGTAACCCGATTCAACGCCAGTGTTCCCATCCGATTTCGCCGTCGTAGGGCTTGCCGTCGACAGTGACGCCCGTGTCGGGCATCAGCACCGTGCCGATCTGCCGCCAGCCCTGGGGAAGGTCGACGAACGACGGGAACGTCGCCACGAGTGCGTGATCCTCCCCACCGGTGAGCACCCACCGCATCGGATCCGCCCCGAGCGCATTCGCGACGTCGACGAGTTTGCGGTCCACCTCGAGCGCGTCGGTGGTGATGTCGATGCCGACGTCGGATTCCTCGGCGAGGTGCCCGAGGTCGGCGAGGAGCCCGTCGGAGACGTCGATCATCGCCGTGGCGCCCGCGTCGGCGGCTGCGGGGCCCGCGGTGTAAGGCGGCTCCGGCGCGCGCTGGGCGTTGACCACTCCGACCGGCGACCGGAATCCGCGGCCCAGCACGGCGAGTCCGGCGGCCGCCCAGCCCAGCCTGCCGCACACCGCGACGATGTGGCCCGGGCGCGCACCCGACCGTGTCACCGGGGTGCGCCCGCCGAGGTCGCCGAGCGCGGTGACGCTGACCACCAGTTGGTCGGCCCGTACGACGTCGCCGCCCACGATGCCGGCGCCCACCCGCGCGGCCTCCGCCGTCAGACCGTCGGAGATGCCGGTCGCGACGGCGGCGTCGGTGTCGGCGGGGCAGCCGAAGCCGACCACCAGTGACGTCGGCGTCGCGCCCATCGCGGCGATGTCGGCCAGGTTCACCGCGGCCGCCTTGTGGCCGACCTGTTCGGGACCGGACCAGTCGAGCCGGAAGTGCACCCCCTGCACGAGCACGTCCGTGCTGATCACCACCCGCCCGTCCGGGGCCGGCACCACGGCCGCATCGTCACCGGGGCCGACGACCGTGCCGGCAGGCGGCTGCTGCCTGCCGGTGACGTCGCGGATCAGTCCGAACTCGCCGACGTCGGCGACCGTTCCGCCCGCGCGTGCCTCCGCCCCGGCGCTCCTGCTTCGGTCCGCCCCCCTGTTCCTGTCCGTGTCCCTGCCCTCCACACAACACCTCCGGTGCCCCGCCTGCGGTACGTTGCAGCGACGTTACCCATCTTGGGCCCGCACGGGCCGAACCGGACGAAGGGACGCGCCGTGGTGCATGCATACATCCTCATCCAGACGGAGGTCGGCAAGGCCGCGTCGGTGGCCGCCGAGATCGCCCAGCTGCCCGGGGTCGCCAGCTCCGAGGACGTCACCGGCCCGTACGACGTCATCGTTCGCGCGGAGGCCGGCAACGTCGACGACCTCGGCCAGCTCGTGGTCGCCAGCGTCCAGAACGTCGACGGCATCACCCGCACCCTGACCTGCCCGGTGGTGCACCTGCCCCAGTGACGAGCTCCGCCGGCGGCACGGCCGCCGGCGGACCTGCGCCAGGAACCGACCGACACCGAGGACCGACACGACCGCATGACCGACAGCTCCGACACGCCCGACAGGCCCGACCGGGCAGGCCGGGCCGGACCCCACGACGAGGAGTCCGGTCCGGCCGGGACGCCCGGCACGACCGAGACACCTGCCACGGCCGAGACACCGCCGGACACCGCTCCACCGAACACGGACACGGACACGGACACGGACACGACCGACAACGGAACCACCGACACCGGAGTCCCGGACACCGGTGCGTCCGGCACCGGAACCGCTGACACCGGAGCACCGGACACCGGAGCACCGCCACGGACGCTGCTCGTCGCGGCTGCCGTCCTCGCCGTGGCCCTGGCGGCGGGTGTCGGGGCCATCGGGGTGTTCGGCGGCGACGCCGGGCCGGGGACGGGTTCACAGGCCGGGTCGTCGTCGAGCACGAACCCCACCGGACCGGCCGGGCCGCTGCCGCTCGTGTCGATTCCCGCACCGGAGTCGGGCAGCGATGCGTGTCACCGCATGCTCGAGGCCGTGCCGGGGCAACTGACGTCGTCGGGCGAGCCGTTGGAGCAGCGCGAGCTCGCCGAACCGGCACCGCCCGCCACTGCGGCGTGGGGACGCGACAATCCGGTGGTACTGCGGTGCGGACTCGACCGGCCGTCGGAACTGACGCGCACGTCCTCACTCCGTCAGATCAACGGTGTCCAGTGGCTGCACGTGCCGGACGAGACCGGCCCGAGCGCCACCTGGTACGTCGTCGACCGGCCGGTCCACCTCGCGCTGACGGTTCCCGAGGGCACAGGGACCGGCCCGTTGCAGCGGATCTCGGACCTGGCTGGCGAGACGCTCGAGCAGGTCCCGCCCGCCTTCTGACGCTTCCGACGACCCGTCCCGCGGCAGCCACGGCCGGTACGGCCCGGCAACCGCGCGGCTCAGCGCAGGCCGGTACCGCGGGCGATCGCCGTGTCGACCAAAGTGGACAGCAGCATCGGATAGTCGACGCCCGTGGCGGCCCACATCTTCGGGTAGGCCGACGTCGTGGTGAAGCCCGGCATCGTGTTGACCTCGTTGATGACGAGCTCGCCGCCGTCGGTGACGAAGAAGTCGACGCGAGCCAGTCCCTGGCAGTCCAGCGCCCGGAACGCCTCGACCGCGCACGCCCGCAGGCGTTCGATCACGTCATCGCCGAGTTTGGCGGGAATGTCGAGTTCGGCGTCCTCGCCGAGGTACTTGGTCTCGAAGTCGTACCAGGCGTCGGCGTCGTCGCCGAGCACGCGGATCTCCGCGGGCAGCGACGCCTCGACGCGCCCGTCGGGGAATTCGAGCACACCGCATTCGACCTCGCGGCCCGTGACGCCCGCCTCGACGAGCACCTTCGGATCCGTCTCACGCGCGAGCGCGATCGCGTCGTCGAGCTGCGCCCAGTCCGTCACGCGCGTGATGCCGATCGACGAGCCCGCCCGCGCCGGCTTGACGAACACGGGCAGTCCGAGCCGTTCACGTTCGGACTCGCCGAGGGTGGACTGTCCACGCCGGACCGACGCGTACGGCCCGACGGGCAGGTCCTCTGCGGCCAGCAGCTTCTTGGCGAACACTTTGTCCATCGCCGCCGCGCTGGCCAGCACGCCCGCTCCGACGTAGGGGATGTCGGCCATCTCCAGCAGTCCCTGGACGGTGCCGTCCTCACCGAAAGCGCCGTGCAACACGGGGAACACGACGTCCACCTCGGACAGCACCTCGGATTCGCTGCCCGGCTCGAGACTCACGACACTCTTGCTCGTCGGGTCGCCTGCCAGCACGAGCGCCCGGCCGTCGTCGACCGACGGCAGTTCGCGCCCGCGGATCCGGAGAGCCCGGGGGTCGTCGGTGCCCAGCACCCAGCCACCGGCCGGGGTGATACCGACGGGCACGATCTCGAACCGTTCCGGGTCGAGATTGTCCAGCACGCAGCCCGCGGACACGCAGGAAATCGTGTGCTCGCTGCTGCGGCCGCCGAACACCACGGCCACGCGCGTCTTGCGGCTATTCATGGGCTGCCACCCTACCGGTGCCTCGTACGGGTCAGGTCAACGAGCGTCGGCACGCATTCGGCGAGTTCGGACCGCGAGCACCCGGCGTAGCCCACCAGTACACCGTGTGCCGTCGGCACGGTCGCGAAATGCCGGGCGAGGCCGTCGAGCAGCACGCCGCGGCGTTTGCCCTCGGCGATCCGCTCCCGCTCGGCCTCCGCCGACGGCAGCGGCACCACGAGGTGTGCGCCCGCGTCGTCGCCGAGCACCGGCACGCCCGCCGTGGCGAACGCATCGACGAGGATCGACCGGCGGTCCGACAGTTCCCGCCGCAGTCTGCGCAGATGCCTGCCCAGGTCGCCGTGCCGGGCGAGTTCGACGACCACGTGCTGGCCCGCCGGGGACGGGCGGGTGCCGGTCAGGTCACGGTGTTCGAGCACGGCCCGCGTCACCGACGGCGGCGCCACCATCCACCCCGCACCCAGCGTGGGCGTGAGGATCTTGCTCGTAGTGCCCAGATGCACGACGACGTCCGGTGCCAGCGAGGCCAGCAGCGGCAACGGGGCCACGTCGTAGCGCAGCTCGCCGTCGTAGTCGTCCTCGACGACGAGGACATCCCGCTCCCTGGCCAGTTCGGCGAGCTCGACCCGCCGGGACGCACTCATCCGGCAACCCATCGGGTACTGGTGCGCGGGCGAGCAGTACACGACCCGTGCGCCGGCCGGAATGCGGTCGGTCCGTAGCCCCTCCTCGTCCACCGGCACACCCGCCACACGCATGCCGGCACGGGAGAACGCCTGCACGGCACGCTGATAGCCCGGCTCCTCGACGGCGACGAGATCGCCCGGTGACAGCACGGCCGCGGCGAGTTCGACCACGGCGGCCGTCGTTCCTCCGGTGGCCAGTACCGAGTCGGTGCCCGCGTCGAGCCCGCGGTGCCGCAGCAGGTGCTCGGCGATCACCTCGCGGTACTCGCCCAGTCCGGTCCGCGACAGATGCACCGCGGGCGGCGTGTCCGAGGCCGCCCGCCATGCGCGCCGCCACGCCGACCGGTCCAGGCCGTCGGCCCACGGCACGCCGGGCAGCAGCGCGAGCCTGCCCGGCGGCAGTTCGTCGCGCGCGGCCACGGAACGGTGTTCGGGGCGGGCGGTCGGCGGCGAGGTCGTGACGTACGTGCCGGAGCCGTGTTTGCCGACGATCCAGCCCTCGGCGTGCAGCTGTTCGTACGCCGCCGCCGTCACGGTGCGGCTGACACCGAGCCTGCCCGCGAGCGCGCGGGTGGACGGCAGCCGGTCGCCGCCGCGCAGATGTCCCGTCGACGCCGATTCGCGAAGCGCGCCGGCCAGCTGCACGGCCAGCGGCACGCTCGATTCCCTGTCCAGCGTCACCGGCAACGCGGTCTCGCGCTGCGGCATCGCCTCGGCGTGCGTCACACCGACCCCCTCAAAGTGGACTTCCGAACTAACTCATGTGTGGACATTTCATCATGCCACTGCGTCGGCGACGGTGAGACCCATGCCGACCTCCCCGCACCTGTCCCCCACCGCCCGAAGCACGCTGACCCGCAAACCGGGCCGCGCCGAGACCGATCGCGCCGAGCTGGGCGCCGTGCTCGACGCCGGACTGATCTGCCACCTCGCGCTGGTGTCCGGCGACTCGCCGCTGTGTGTCCCGACCGGGTACGGGCGCGACGGCGACACGCTCTACCTGCACGGCTCCACCGGCTCCGGCAACGTACGCACCGCGGCACGCGGGGTGGACATCTGCGTCACGGTCACGATTCTCGACGGCATCGTCTACGCGCGCTCGCTGAACAACCACTCGATGAACTACCGCTGCGCCGTGGTGCACGGCCGCTCGCGTGCGGTGACCGACGACGTCGAGCGGGACCACGCGCTGCGGGTGATCAGCGAACACCTCACGCCCGGTTCGTGGGACTACGCCCGCACCCCGGACTCGAAGGAACTGGCCGGCGTCGCCGTGCTCGCCCTCGACCTGACGGAGACGTCGGTGAAGATCCGCGGCGGCGATCCGAGCGAACAGCCCGCGGACGCCGACCGCGACGACGTCTGGGCCGGTGTGATCGACGTGCGCACCGTGCTCGGCCCGCCCCGGCCCGCGACGTACGTCCCGGCCGACCTGCCCGTCCCACCGCACATCGCCGAACGCCCCTCCCCACGCTGACCCGCGTGTTCTGCGTTCGAGGTCGACCGCCGACGAGGACGCGATCCGGTTGTGATGCGATGCAGCCACGCGACCCGGCCGCACCGCGGCCCGACACTGCCGTCCGAGTGCAGAACTCGGCTGTCCGAGTGCAGAACACGCGTGCACGGGTGCAGAACACGCGCGGGAAGGCAGTCGCGCGTCAGCCGGGTTCGGTCACCGATCCGGCGAGCGGGTCGACGTGCACCGGCCGGACGGTGCGGCCCTCTGCGCGGTAGACGTGCACGCTCACCGCCGGGTCCGGGCCCTCGTTGCGCACCTCGTGCACGTATCCGGGCCCGAACACGCGGGACTGGCCCTGGCCGAGCGTGTGCACCTCGGTGGCCGCCCGGCCTCCCCCGAAGTCTCCCCCTTGGCCGCCCGCGGTCCGGCGCGTGACCGTCTCGGTGAGCGTGCCGGACACGACGGTGAACGCACCGGTGGCGAAGCCGTGGTCGTGCACGCCCGTGTACTGGCCGGGCAGCCAGCTCAGCAGCCACACCTCGTCTCCGTCGGTGCGGTCGATCAGCGCGGCGAACCGTTCGTCGGGGTCGTAGCGCAGCAGCGTGTTCCAGCGGTCACGGTCGAGGGCGTAGTCGCGTGCGACACGGACCGGGTGCTTCACGGCACGGGCCGCGGTTTCGGGCAGGGCGACGGTGTTCTCGGGAACGGCAAACATGGGAGCGTGCAGAGATCCTTGCTGTCAGGAGGGAGTCGTCGAGAACGACGGAGTGCGGTTGCGGTACGGCGTCGGATTCACCGGCAACAGCGACAACAAGGCGCGCAGCACGTACCGCGGCGACCGGTCAGCGGTCGCCGCAGCGCGGATACGTTCTGCGTCAGCACATAAATAAGAAAACCAGCCCGGCCCGACGGCGTCAAGCCGATCCCACGGACCGAACCCGCGTGCGGGTGCGAGAGGCCCCGCACCCGCACCCGACGGTCACAGGCGCTCGGGCTTCTGCTGCCGCCCGAGGAGCTCGGCACCGACGGTCGCGGGGTCGCTCCCCTCGTGGCACACGCGAAACATGGCGTCCGTGATCGGCATGTCGACACCGGATTCGTGGGCCAGGTCACGAATCGAGCGGCACGACATGACGCCCTCTGCGACCTGTCCGCCGACGGCCTCCTGTGCCTGCTCGATGGTTTCGCCGCGACCGATGCGCTCACCGAACGTCCGGTTCCGCGACAACGGCGACGCGCAGGTGGCGACCATGTCGCCGACACCCGCCAGACCCGCGAACGTCATCGGATCGGCGCCCAGCTTCGCGCCCAGTCGCGCCGTCTCGGCGAGTCCGCGCGTGATCAGGGTCGCGACCGTGTTGGCGCCGAACCCCAGCCCCGCCGCGATGCCGCACGAGAGCGCGATGACGTTCTTGCAGGCGCCGGCGAGCTCACTGCCGACGACGTCGGTGTTGGTGTACGGACGGAAGTACGACGTGAACGCCGCTTCCTGGACGGCGACCGCACGCTCGTGGTCGCCACACGCGAACACGCCCGCCGCGGGCTGGCCCGCAGCGATCTCCTTCGCCAGGTTCGGCCCCGCCACGACCACGACGGAGTCCTCCGGCACCCCGGCGACCTCGCCGATCACCTCGCTCATGCGCTTGCGGGTGCCCAGCTCCACGCCTTTCGCCAGGCTCACGAGAATCGTGCCGGCGGGCAGCAGTTCCCGCCAGTGCCCCAGATTCGCGCGCAGACTCTGGCTCGGCACGGCGAGCACGACGGCGTCCGCACCGTCGAGCGCCGTGGCCGCGTCCGACGTCGCGGTGAGGTTGTCCGGCAGCGTCACACCGGGCAGGTAGCCGGAATTCGTGTGCTGCTCGGCGATCTCGGACGCGACCTCGGGCCTGCGTGCCCACATCCTGACGTCCCTGCCCGCGTCGGCGAGGATCTTCGCGAAGGTAGTGCCCCACGAGCCGGAGCCGAGGACCGTCACGGTCCGCACCGTGCGCTCGGCCTCCCCGGACTCGGAACCGGCCGCGTCGGCTGTGCCGGTCGCGTCGGTCGCGTCGGTCGCGTCGGTCGCGTCGGTCGCGTCGGTCGCGTCGGGACGGTGCGGGCGCTCAGGCATCGCTGTCGGCCTTCGCGGGCGGCTCCTCACCACGAACGTCGGCCAGCAGGGTCGTGACCTCCGCCATGAGCAGATCGGTGACCTCACGCAGCACGTCGGGCGTCGGGGACTTCTCCCGGTAGGCACTCAGGTCCACCGGTTCCCCCACCGCATGGGTCACGGTCTTGCGCGGCAGGGGGCGGAACTTCTTCGTGTAGCCGTTGAGGACCTCCTGGGTGCCCCAGCGTGCACACGGGATCACCGGGACGTCGTTCTCCAGCGCCAGCCGGGCGACACCCGTCTGCGTCCGCTTCGGCCAGAACTCCGGGTCCTTCGTGATCGTGCCCTCCGGGTAGATCACGATGACCTTGCCCTCCTCCAGCGCCTGGTGCGCCGCCCTGAGGCTGTCGCCCGCCGAGGTCGTGCCGCGGGCCACGGGGATCGAGCCCGCGCCGGTCATCATCCGGCCGAAGATCGGCACCCGCGCGAGGCTCGCCTTGGCCAGGAACCGCGGTACTCGTTTGGCCTGGTGCACGAACACCGCGTCGACCGCCGGGTCCAGGTGTGACACGTGGTTCATCACCAGCAGCACCGGACCGCTCCGGGGAATGCCCTCGAAGTTCCGGTACACCCGTTTGTTCAGGTACGCCAACGGGTAGAACAGCGCCGCCACGGCACCGACCCAGAAGCCGCCCTTCTCACGATCTGCCAAGACTCCTCCTCGTGCACGTCCACGCTTCGGCGCTCGATCCTCCCACAGGCGCCGGACCACGAGAGATGCGCGAAGATGACCGCTGTGACCGTCACACTCCTCGTACCGATGAAGCCGCCGCACGTCGGCAAATCCCGGCTCCGCGGAGTACTGACCTCCCCCGGTGCACCCACCCGGCCCGACTCCGGCGGCTCCCCGGCGGCCGGGGAGCACACGTCGCTGGTGCTCGCGCTGGCCCTGGACACGGTCTCGGCCGCGCTCGACACGCCCGGCATCGACCGCGTGGTGGTCGTCACACGTGACGTCCACGCCCTCGCCCCGCTGGCCGAACTGGGAGCCGACGTCGTCGACGACCGCGGCGCACCCGACCTGAACACCGCTCTGCACACCGCCGAACGTCTCGTACGCGGCGGTGTCCCCGACAGGCGACCGGGACCGGGCCGGGAGAGCGACACCGTCGTCGGGGCGCTGCAGGCCGATCTGCCCGCGTTGCGCAGCACCGAGCTCGCCGCCGCACTCGCCGAGGCCGGCGGCGGGCGGGCGTTCGCCGCCGACCGCCACGGCACCGGCACGACCCTGTTGCTGTCCGCGCCCGGCCGGCCGCTCGCGCCGAGCTTCGGGCCCGGCTCCGCCGGTGTGCACGCCCGGTCGGGCGCCGTCGCCGTCACCGCCGCGGTGCCCTCGCTGCGTTCGGACGTCGACACCCCTTCCGACCTGCACCACACCCGCGCACTCGGCCTCGGCCCGGCCACCACCGCGCTGCTCCGGCGGACCGGTGCCGCACCCGCGGCGGCGCGCCGGCCGGAGGGTTGAACCCGGCCAGGCGGATCTGCCCACAGCGGCGGATATTGATGGACAATGCGTCCGTGACCTACGACGAGAGCACCCCACCCGCTGCGAGCTCTCCGGGCGCGAGGCGGGTGACCACGGAGCCACCGCCGGAAGCGAACGTCACCGACGCCGCGAACCACGCCCTGCCCGCGGCTCTGCCCGCCGCAACCGCAACCGACCGCAGCCCCGACGAGCTGCCCGACAACCGGTACTTCAACCGCGAACTCTCGTGGCAGGACTTCAACGCGCGGGTCCTCGCACTGGCCGAGGACGAGTCCCAGCCACTGCTCGAGCGAACCAAGTTCCTCGCGATCTTCTCGTCCAATTTGGATGAGTTCTACATGGTGCGGGTGGCGGGCCTGAAGCGCCGCGACGAGACCGGCCTGTCCGTGCGCAGCGCGGACGGGCTCACGCCGCGGGAACAGATCGCGCACATCGCCAAGCGCAACCAGGAGCTCGTCCAACGGCACAACGCCGCCTTCGAGGAACAGGTGCGTCCCGGGCTGGCATCCGAGGACGTCCACATCGTGTCGTGGTCCGGTCTGGACGAGACGGACCACGAGCGCCTGTCGCGCTATTTCCGGGAGCAGATCTTCCCGGTGCTCACCCCGCTGGCCGTGGACCCGGCGCATCCGTTCCCGTACATCTCGGGGCTCTCGCTCAACCTCGCCGTGACGGTGCGCGATCCCGATGAAGGCACCGAACGGTTCGCCAGGGTGAAGGTGCCGAACAACGTGCCGCGGCTGGTCCGCACCGAACCGGAACGCGACAGCCGAACCCGCACGTTCCTGCCCCTCGAGGAGCTGATCTCGGCGCATCTGGGTGAGCTGTTCTCCGGAATGGAGGTCATCGAGCATCACGCGTTCCGCGTGACCCGCAACGCGGACTTCGAAGTCGAGGAGGACCGCGACGAGGATCTGCTCCAGGCGCTCGAGCGCGAACTCGCACAGCGCCGGTTCGGCCCGCCGGTCCGGCTCGAGGTCTCGCAGGACATGAGCGAGCACATGCTCGAGCTGCTGTTGCGCGAGCTCGAGGTCGACCCGCGGGACGTCGTCGAGGTTCCGGGACTGCTGGACCTCTCGTGCCTGACCCAGCTGCTGTCGCTGGACCGGCAGGAGCTCAAGGACCGCCCCTTCGTCCCGGCGACGCCACCCGCGTTCGGTGAACGGGAAACGCCCAAGAGCGTGTTCTCCACGCTGCGCGACGGGGACGTGCTCGTGCACCACCCGTACGACTCGTTCTCCACGAGTGTGCAGCGCTTCATCGAGCAGGCGGCCGCCGACGACAAGGTACTGGCGATCAAGCAGACGCTCTATCGCACCTCGGGCGACTCACCGATCGTCGACGCGCTCGTCGACGCCGCCGAGGCGGGCAAACAGGTCGTCGCGCTCGTGGAGATCAAGGCACGCTTCGACGAACAGGCCAACATCACGTGGGCGCGCACCCTCGAACGTTCGGGTGTGCACGTGGTCTACGGGCTGGTCGGCCTCAAGACGCACTGCAAGGTCTCCCTGGTCGTGCGGCAGGAAGGTACGACGATCCGCCGCTACTGCCACCTCGGCACGGGCAACTACAACCCGAAGACCGCGCGCCACTACGAGGATCTCGGCCTGCTCACGGCGGATCCGGCGATCGGGGCCGACCTGACGGACCTGTTCAACGTCCTCACCGGGTACTCGCACCAGGCGACCTACCGCAACCTCCTCACCTCGCCGAGCGGCATCCGGCGCGGCATTCTCGACCACGTCACCCGGGAGATCGAGCTCGCACGGCAGGGCCACGAGGCCGGTATCCGCGTCAAATGCAACGCGCTCGTCGACGAGCAGGTCGTCGACGGGTTGTATCGCGCGTCCCAGGCCGGCGTCCCCGTCGAGATCATCGTGCGCGGTATCTGCACGCTCAAGCCCGGCGTGCCGGGACTGAGCGAGAACATCACCGTCCGCTCGATCCTCGGCCGGTTCCTCGAGCACTCGCGGATCTTCCACTTCCGCGCGAGCGGGGCATACTGGATCGGCAGCGCCGACATGATGCACCGCAACCTCGACCGTCGCATCGAGGCGCTCGTTCAGGTCCACAATCCGAAACTGACCGCGGAACTGGACGAGATCCTCAGCTCCACGATGGACCGGCACACCCGGTGCTGGATCCTCACCTCGACGGGAGAGTGGCAACCGTCCCCTGCGAACTCGTCCGAGGTCCGCGACCATCAACTCGAAACGCTACGCAAGCACGGAGCAACAGGGTGAGCATTACCACCGACGCCGCCGATCACATCGTCGCCCGGGCTGCGGGCGCGGTGCTCTGGCGCCCGGCCGCAAGCGGGAACCCGGGCGTCGACATCGCGGTCGTCCACCGGCCACGCTACGACGACTGGTCGCTGCCGAAGGGGCATCTCGATCCGGGCGAAACCGCACCGGTCGCAGCGCTGCGGGAACTTCGGGAGGAAACCGGCTTCACCGCCGTCCTCGGTGCATTCCTGAAACGCGTGGAATACCGCATCGCCCGCGGCACGAAAGCCGTGGACTACTTCACCGCACGCGCCGGAAACGGTGCATTCGACCCCAATGAGGAGGTCGACGAGCTGCGCTGGACCACGCCGGACGACGCCGTCCGGCTGTTGTCCTACGACTCGGATGCCGCCGTCGTCGAGCAGTTCGGCGCCCTGCCGCAGCAGGTCACGTCGATGCTGCTCGTGCGGCACGCCAAGGCGGGCAAACGCGAATCCTGGACGGGGGACGACGATCTGCGGCCGCTGAGCGACGCGGGCGAACGCCAGGCGAGTGCTCTGCGGCCGGTACTGCAAGCATTCGGACCCGACCGGGTCATCACCGCTCCCCTACTGCGCTGTGTGCAGACGGTGCAGGGCGTCGCGGACGACCTCGGCACCGAGGTGCGGCACGATCACGCGTTGTCCGAGCGCACCTTCGCGGCGGATCCGGACCGCGCGGTACGGCGCATCGTCGAGCTCGGCCTCAGCGGCGGTACTCCGGTGGTGTGCAGCCAGGGCGGCGTGATCCCGCACGTGGTCGCCACGCTCGCCGACCGCGGCGGCATCACGTTGCCGCCTGCCACGCCGAACGGTGTGCCGGCGAAGAAGGGCTCGGTGTGGCAACTCTCGTTCGACCGAGTCGGACGTCTCGTCGCGGCGGGCTACCTGCCGAACGCGCTGGCCGCACCGCTCGGCGTGTAGCGACCGGTACACCCGGCCCCGAACGCGGACGGGCCCCGCACCGCCGACTGCGGTGCGGGGCCCGTCCGCGTGTGACGTCCGGCGCCACAGGTGTCGACCGGTGGGCCGGTTCACTTCTTCTTCGTGGCCGTCTTCTTCGCCGTCGACGCCGTGGCGGTGGTCTTGGCCGGCGTGGCTGCCGCCTTGGTCGTCTTGGCCGAGGACTTCGGTGCCGCCTTGGCGGTGCTCTTGGCCGTCGTGCTCTTGGCCGTCGTGCTCTTCGACGCCGTGGACTTGGCTGCGGTCTTCGGGGCAGTCTTGCCGGCCGAGGACGTCTTGGCGGCCGTCGACGTCTTGGCGGTCGAGGACTTCGCCGCCGTCTTCGGCGCAGCCTTGGTGGTGCTCTTCGCCGTGGCCGCGGTGCTCTTGGCGGCCGTCGACTTGCTCGCCGTCGACTTCGCCGCCGTGCTCTTGGCGGCGGTGCTCTTCGACGTCGTGCTCTTGGCGGCCGTGCTCTTCGAGGCCGTGGACTTGGCGGCCGTGGACTTGGCAGCCGTAGTCTTGGCGGCCATCTTCGGGGCAGCCTTGCCGGCCGAGGACGTCTTGGTGGCCGAGGACTTCGCCGCCGTCGACGTCGTCGCGGTCTTCGGAGCCGACTTCGTGGCCGTGGCGCGGGTCGCGGTCGTCGCGCGCGAACGGGTCGTCGTGCTGCGCGTGGACGACGCGGCGGACGAGGCCGTGGTGCCGCGGGCGGTGGTGCCCGACACCGGCTTGGCCTTCGTGGCCTTCGGCAGCTTCTTCGTGCCGCTCACCACATCCTTGAAGGTGGTGCCCGCACGGAAGGCCGGGACGTTGGTCTTCTTGACGCGGACGGTCTCGCCGGTGCGCGGGTTCCGTGCGGTGCGGGCGGCGCGGGCGCGCTTCTCGAACACACCGAAGCCGGTGATGTTCACCTTTTCGCCCTTGTTGACCGTCCGAATGATGATGTCGACAAGATTGTCGACGGCTTGCGTGGCGACCTTCTTGTCGCCCAGGCGCTCGCCGAGCGCCTCGATGAGTTGGGCCTTGTTGGCCATTCCAGTCCTCCAGGAAGAACTACGTGTTACCCGGCCACACCGGCCGACATGGGGCATACGGTATTACCTACGCAGCACAATTTCCAAACGGCACGCGGGTTTTCCCTTGCCGGATGGACGATCCCGCCGATGAGCGACGATCGAATCCGGCCGGTGCGAGCGTGCGTCCGGTGTCGGATGCCGGCCGGTGGGCCGGGCCGGATTCCCTTACTGAACAGGGAATCTTCGCGGTTCTCAGGAGGCAGGCGGCCTACTGTGACTGTGCCGCCGGCAGCGTGACGGGCTTGTGGCCGGGACGATTGCGTTCGAACTCGGCGATGTCGCCGGAGTGGCGCAGTGTCAGCGCGATGTCGTCGAGCCCTTCCGTCAGCCGCCAGCGCGTGTACTCGTCGATCTCGAAGGGCGCGCTGAAGTCCTTGGCCCGCACGGTCTTGCTCGTAAGGTCCACAGTGACCTCGGTGCCGGGATCGTTCTCCAGGATCTTCCACAGCAGCTCGACGTCGTCCTGCCCGCACTCCGCGGCCACGAGGCCCTGCTTACCCGCGTTACCGCGGAAGATGTCGGCGAAGCGGGACGAGATGACCACGCGGAAGCCGTAGTTCATCAGCGCCCACACCGCGTGCTCACGCGAGGAGCCGGTGCCGAAGTCCGGCCCGGCGACGAGCACGGAGCCACGGTCGAACGGCTCGATGTTGAGCACGAACTGCTCGTCACCGCGCCAGGCGGCGAACAGGCCGTCCTCGAAGCCGGTGCGGCTCACACGCTTGAGGTAGACGGCGGGGATGATCTGGTCGGTGTCCACGTTGGACCTGCGCAGCGGCACGCCGATGCCGGTGTGCTCGGTGATCGGTTCCATGAGGGGCTACTTCCGTTGTGCGATCGGGCTTGTGCGATCGGGCTTGTGCGATCGGTGTGAAGCGGGTGCGGGTCAGAGGTCTTCCGGCGAGGACAGCGTGCCGCGTACGGCAGTGGCCGCCGCCACCAGCGGCGAGACGAGGTGGGTCCGGCCACCCTTGCCCTGCCTGCCTTCGAAGTTGCGGTTGGACGTCGACGCGCTGCGCTCCCCCGGCTCGAGCTGATCCGGGTTCATGCCGAGGCACATCGAGCAGCCGGCCTGGCGCCATTCGGCCCCGGCGTCGAGAAACACCTTGTCGAGGCCTTCCGACTCCGCCGTCGTGCGCACGCGCATGGAGCCGGGCACGACCAGCATGCGCACGCTGTCGGCGACCTTCTTGCCCCGCAGCACGTCCGCCGCCGCACGCAGATCCTCGATCCGGCCGTTGGTGCAGGAGCCGAGGAACACCGTGTCCACCGCGATCTCCCGCAGCGGCGTCCCGGGCTCGAGATCCATATAGGACAAGGCCTTCTCGGCGGCGAACTTCGCGCTATCGTCGCCCAGCTGCTCCGGATCCGGCACGTTCTCGCCCAGCGGAAGCCCCTGCCCCGGGTTCGTGCCCCAGGTCACGAACGGCGTCAGCGCATCGGCGTCGATGGTGACCTCGGCGTCGAACTCGGCGTCGTCGTCGGTGCGCAGCTCCCGCCACGCGGCGACGGCGTCGTCCCACTGCTCACCCTGCGGTGCGTGCGGCCTGCCCTCGAGATAGGCGAACGTCGTCTCGTCCGGCGCGATCATTCCCGCACGAGCACCGGCTTCGATGGACATGTTGCAGATCGTCATGCGGGCTTCCATCGACAGCGACTCGATCGCGCTGCCGCGGTACTCGAGTACGTAGCCCTGACCGCCGCCCGTGCCGATCTCCGCGATGACCGCGAGGATGATGTCCTTCGACGTGACTCCGGGCCGCAAGGTGCCTTCGACGTTGATCGCCATCGTCTTGAAGGGCCGCAGCGGCAGCGTCTGCGTGGCGAGCACGTGCTCGACCTCGGAGGTGCCGATGCCGAAGGCCATGGCACCGAAGGCACCGTGGGTCGAGGTGTGACTGTCGCCGCACACCACGGTCGTTCCGGGCTGCGTGAGGCCGAGCTGCGGGCCGATCACGTGGACGATGCCTTGTTCGGCGTCACCCATGGGGTGCAGCCGGACACCGAATTCCTCGCAGTTCTTGCGCAGGGTGTCGACCTGGGTCTTGGAGACCGGGTCGGCGATCGGCAGTTCGATGTCGACCGTCGGCACGTTGTGGTCCTCGGTGGCGATGGTCAGGTCCGGCCTGCGCACCTGACGGCCGGCGAGACGGAGGCCGTCGAACGCCTGCGGACTCGTAACCTCGTGCACAAGATGCAGATCGATGAAAAGTACGTCGGGCTCGGCACCTTCGCCGCGGCGTACCGTGTGCTGGTCCCACACCTTTTCGGCGAGTGTGCGGCCCCGTTTCTCCGCCATCAGGGCTCCTCCATTTGAGTGTCGCTGGGAACTGTGGTGGGTCGGCCGGGCTGTGAGCTCCCGGACTGTCCCAAATTCTGGACTTCCCAGACTTCGGGATTGTAGTATCGCTGTGTGGGACAGCATAACTCTGAAGCTCAGCAGAGCGGTATCGGTGTCTTGGACAAGGCGATCGCCGTCTTGCACGCAGCGGCGGGACAGCCGTGCGGATTGGCGGAGTTGTGCTCCGAGACGGGGTTGCCGCGGGCGACGGCACACCGATTGGCGGTGGGGCTCGAGGTGCACCGGTTGTTGCGACGTGGCCCGGACGGCCGGTGGCGGCCCGGTGCGGCACTGGCGGAACTGTCCGGCGGCACGGCGGATCCGTTGCTCGATGCGGCGGCTGTCGTGTTGCCCAAACTGCGGGACATCACGGGCGAGAGCGTGCAGGTGTACCGCCGGGACGGGGTGCAACGGGTGTGCGTGGCCTCGGCGGAGCCGCCGAGTGGGTTGCGGGACACGGTGCCGGTGGGGTCGCGACTGCCGATGACGGCGGGATCCGGGGCGAAGGTGCTGACGGCGTGGGCCGACGCCCACACCCAGCAGGCGATTCTCGCCGAGGCGGTGTTCGGGGAGCGGACGCTGCTGGAGGTGCGGCGTCGTGGCTGGGCGCAGAGTGTGGCCGAGCGGGAGCCGGGGGTGGCGAGTGTGTCGGCGCCGGTGCGTGATTCGGCGGGGGCGATCGTGGCGGCGGTGTCGGTGTCGGGTCCGGTGGACCGCATCGGCCGCAAACCGGGCGCCCGCTGGGCGAGCGACCTCCTGGACGCCGCGGAATCCCTCCAGGAACGCCTCTGACCCGAAACCCGCCTACCTCTCCCTGGCCCGCCTCCTCCGGGAAACACGAGGCAACACCCACACCCAAACCAACGACGCCCCGGAACCGGCACCAGCCGAACGAGCGCCAGCGAGTAACGGCGCCAACAAACCCGCCCACGCCCCCTCCCCAACCAGGCCGGCGAGCACGGCCGGAACCACCCACCCGACGCAACACGCGAACGGCACGCAACCACAGGCAGGGGGTCCGGGGGCGGAGCCCGCCGGGCTGGGGGTGTGGGGGCTGCGCCCCCACTAGGCACAACGAGAAAAACCCTATCTGCGCTTTCCGCAGATAGGGTTTTTCTACTTTTTCGAGTACCCCCGATGGGATTCGAACCCACGCTACCGGCGTGAGAGGCCGGCGTCCTAGGCCGCTAGACGACGGGGGCTTGCTTCTTTTGTGTTGGAAGAGAACTTACCAGATCGGTTTGCTCTCTCCGCAGCTGGGGTACCAGGACTCGAACCTAGACTAACTGAACCAGAATCAGCCGTGCTGCCGATTACACCATACCCCAACGGACACTTCGCTCGGGTTCACCGGAGTACGTCCGTTCCCCGGTGCGCTTCCCAGCTCCGTATCGCGTTGTTGGAGAAAGCATAGACCACGCACTGTGGCCGCGTGCAGCCGGGGTCCCTCTCGCACGCAGCGAACCCCGGCGGTCCCCGTTGTCGCTGGTCCTCCGGCCCGGTGCGGCGCTCAGCGTGGCGCAGGGACTCCGACGCGCACGAACTCGGAGACCAGCAGTTCGGGCAGTCCGGCGAGTGTGGTGAGAACGTGGACGTCGGCGGGTGCTCCGCTGCGCCCTGCGCCGCCGTCCCCGGCATCGGCGCCGCCTCCGGCATTCCCGGCACCGTCCGCGTCCCCGGAACTGCCTCCGGAACCGTCGATGTCCCCGGAACCGTCGATGTCCCCGGTACCGCCGGCGTCCCCTGTGGAGTCACGCCGTCCCGCGCTCGCGTCGTCGGGGTCACGGTGGAGCCAGATCCCGGTGAGACCGGCATCACGTGCACCGAGGGCGTCGGTGGTGAGTTTGTCCCCCAGGTGCACGGCTTCCCGTGGATCGCAGCCGAGCTGGGCGCAGACGGACCGGAACATTGCCGGGTCGGGTTTGGCGACGCCGAGTTCGCCCGCGATGGCGACGTGGTCGAAGAACCGGGCCAGACCGAGCGCGGCGAGTTTGTCGCGCTGATGGGGTCCGGAGGCGTTCGTCACGGCAGCCAGCTGCACGCCGGCGGCGGCAAGCCATTCGAGGCACGGCACGACGTCGTCGAAGAGCCGCCACGAGCGGTTCAGCAGCGTTTTGCGCCGGGTTTCGAACCCGGCGGCGCCGGCGAGGTCGACAGCCATCCCGAGGCCGCGCAGGAACGCGTGCGTGCGCCGGACGTGCATGTCCGCGTAGTCGAGTTCGCCCGCGACGACGCGTGCGACATGCTCGTCGGTGACGCGTTCCCATTCCTCCCAGATGTCGACGCGTCCGGTCAGGGCGGCGAGCGTGCGCTTGCCCGTCGCCGTGAAGTCGATCAGCGTGTCGTCGATGTCCAGGCACACGGCCCGCAGTTCGGGCGGTGCCCAGACGTCGACATCGTCGCGATCGGCATCGGCGACAGGGTGCGGAGCCGTCGGGGAGTCAAGCGCAAAAGCCACTCACGCGAGGCTAGGGGGTTTTGCGCGAGCCCGACTCTGCTATCGAGGTGATATGGGCGGGTCTGTTTCGGTCCAGCTGATCTACGCTCAGTTGTCCGGCAGAGCCCGGCGCAGCCGTCCGAGTGACACGTCGCGACCGAGCAATTCCATCGATTCGTAGAGCGGCGGTGACACCGTGCGTCCGGTCACAGCGACCCGCACGGGCGTGAAAGCCTTGCGCGGCTTGAGTCCCAGGCCCTCCACGAGCGCGTCCTTGAGCGCCTGCTCGATGTCGGACGCCGCCCACGACGACAATCCCTCCAACGCCTCGATGGAGGCCCGCAGCGCCGGTTCGGAGTCCGGGCCGAGCGCCTTCGTGGCCGCGGCCTCCTCGGGGACGAACTCGGCGTCGTCGACGAACAGGAACCGCAGCAGCTCACCCGCCTCGGACAGCACCGCGACCCGTTCCTGCACGAGCGGGGCGATCGCGGCGAGTGTCGCCTGCTGGTCCGCGGACGGCTGCGGCGGCAGCACACCCGCGTCGACGAGATACGGCGTGACGCGCGTGACGAAGTCCTCGTGACTCAGCGCGCGCACGTGGTTGCCGTTGATCGACTCGGCCTTCTTGAGGTCGAACCGCGCGGGGTTGGCACTGACCTTGGTGATCTCGAACGCCTCGATGAGTTCGTCGACGGTGAAGATGTCACGGTCGTCGGCGATCGACCAGCCGAGCAGAGCGAGGTAGTTCAGCAGGCCCTCGGGGATGAATCCCCGGTCCCGGTAGGTGAACAGGTTCGACTGCGGGTCTCGTTTGGACAGTTTCTTGTTGCCCTCACCCATGACGTACGGCATGTGGCCGAACTCCGGAACGAATTCGGCGACACCGACCCGCTGCAACGCCTGGTACAGCGCGATCTGCCGCGGCGTCGAGGGAAGCAGGTCCTCACCACGCAGCACGTGGGTGATGCGCATCAGCGCGTCGTCGACGGGGTTGGTCAGCGTGTAGAGCGGCGCCCCGTTGCCGCGCACCAGCACCGGGTCGGGGATGGTGCCCGCCTTGAACTCGATCTCGCCGCGCACGAGGTCGTTCCAGGACAGGTCCTCGTCCGGCATCCGCAGGCGTAACACCGGTTCGCGCCCCTCCGCGCGGAAGGCCTGCTTCTGCTCCTCGGTGAGGTCGCGGTCGTAATTGTCGTAGCCCAGCTGCGGGTCCTGCCCGGCGTCCTTGCGCCGCTGCGCGGCCTCCTCGCCGGTGGAGAACGCCTCGTACAGCTCGCCCGCCTCGAGGAGCTCGGCGGCGACGTCGCGGTAGATGTCGGCGCGTTCGCTCTGCCGGTACGGGCCGTACTCGCCTCCGGCCTCCGGCCCTTCGTCCCAGTCGATACCGAGCCAGTGCAGCGCGTCGAGCAGGGCCTCGTAGGACTCCTCGCTGTCGCGCGAGGAGTCGGTGTCCTCGACCCGGAACACGAGCTTTCCGCCGTTGTGCCGGGCGAACGCCCAGTTGAACAAGGCGGTGCGGATCAGGCCCACGTGCGGCGTACCGGTGGGCGACGGGCAGAAGCGAGCACGAACGGCGGCGGGCTTGTTCTCAGTCATAGCCCGACCAGCCTAGCGCCGTTGACTTCGGCTGCTCACGAGCGCATGCTGAAATTATTCAACGGGTGTTGAAAACATGCTCGTCGACGGTCCGGACGAGTCGAGGTGACGGGCCCGACGGACGAATCGAGGTGGAGAGATGGACGTGACGGCCGCACGGACGGACTGCGTCATCGCAGGCGGCGGACCCGCGGGCATGGTGCTCGGACTGCTGCTCGCTCGCGCAGGAGTGCAGGTGACCGTGCTCGAGAAGCACGGCGATTTCCTCCGCGACTTCCGCGGCGACACCGTGCACCCGTCGACGCTGACCCTGCTGGACGAACTCGGCCTCGGCGAGGAGTTCGCGGCGCTGCCGCAGACCCGGCTGACCGAGATCGCCTTCCCCGCCGAGGACGGCACGTCGGTGGTCGTGGGCGACCTGACCCGGTTGGGCCGGTGGACGCGGCACCCGTACATCGCGCTCACCCCGCAGTGGGATCTGCTGAACCTGCTCGCCGAGGCCGGCGCCGACGAACCCGCGTTCACACTGCGGATGAACACCGAGGTCACCGACCTGGTTCAGCGGGAGGGCCGCGTGGTGGGAGTGCGCCACTCCGGCCCGGACGGCGACGGCGAGCTCCACGCCGATCTGACCGTGGCCGCCGACGGCCGCTGGTCGCTCCCCCGGCGCGCGGCGGGACTGACGCCGAAGGAATGGCCGGTGCCCTTCGACGTGTGGTGGTTCCGCCTGGGCCGCGATCCCGACGACACCACCTCGGCCCTGTCACCCACCATGCGCAGCGGCCGGTTCGTCCTCGACATCCCGCGCGAGGGTTTCCACCAGCTCGCCTATCTGGGCCGCAAGGGCACCGACGGCGACCTCCGGCGGCGCGGCATCGACGCGTTCCGCCGCGATGTCGCCGAGGTCGTGCCGCAACTGGCGGACCGGGTCGGCGAACTGGAGTCGACCGACGACGTCAAACACCTCGACGTGCGGCTCAACCGGCTTCCCCGTTGGCACACCGAGGGCCTGCTGTGCCTCGGGGACGCGGCCCACGCGATGTCACCGATCGGCGGACTCGGCATCAACCTGGCGGTACAGGACGCGGTGGCCGCCGCGAGGCTGTTGGCCGAGCCGCTGCGCCGCGGGTCGCCGACGGCCGTGGAACTGGCCGCGGTGCGCAAGCGCAGGCTCCTGCCGACGGCGGCGGTACAGACGCTGCAACGGCTGCTGCACCGGATGGTCGCCGCGCCGGTGGTGGAGGGCAGGCGGCTGGGTCCGCCGAAACCCCTGCAACGGCTGCTGCGCAGGGTTCCGGCGGTGTCACTCGTGCCCGCCTACCTCGTCGGCATCGGGCTGCGACCCGAGCACGCGCCCGAGTTCGCCCGCCGGAAGCCGGGAGTCAGGCGTCGTCGACGGGATTGGTGAGAGTGCCGAGCCCGTCGATCGTCACCGACACCTCCTGTCCGGCCACGATGGGGCCGACACCGGCAGGGGTGCCGGTGAGGATCGTGTCGCCGGGCAGCAACGTCATCACCGACGAGACGAACTCGATCAGCTCGGGGATCTTGTGGACGATCTCCGAGGTGCGCGAGTCCTGTTTGGTCTCGCCGTCGACGGTGGTGCGGATCGCCAGATCGGCCGGGTCGAGATCGGTCTCGATCCACGGGCCGATCGGGCAGAACGTGTCGAACCCCTTGGCCCGGCCCCACTGGCCGTCCGAGCGCTGGAAGTCGCGCGCGCTGACGTCGTTGGCGATCGTGTAGCCGAGCACGGCCTGCGACGCCTGGGCCGCGGGCACGTTCTTCACGGGCTGACCGATGATGACGGCGAGTTCGCCCTCGAAGTCCACCCGCTCCGACTGCTTCGGCCTGCGGATGGGGGCATTCGGGCCGATGACGGTCGTCGACGGCTTCAGGAAGATCATCGGCTCGGCCGGGACCTCGTTGCCCATTTCACGGGCGTGGTCGGCGTAGTTGCGGCCGACGGCGATCACCTTCGTCGGCAGGATCGGCGCGAGCAGCCGGACGTCGGCCAGCGGCCATTTCTTGCCGGTGTAGTTCGGCTTACCGAACGGGTGGTCGGCGACCTCCCAGACCACCGTGTCGTTGCTGTCGCCGTCTCCGTCCACCGAGACGAAGGCGACACCTTCCGGGTGAGCAATCCGAGCCAAACGCACGGTCCCATTCTAGACAGTGACGCGGAGCGTCTCCGTTGGGGCGGTGGTGGGCGACGGGCGGGCCTACCTGCGGCGCGGAGCGCCTCGTGTTGGGTGGTGGCGGGCGACGGGCGAGCCTGGACAGTGACGCGGAGCGTCCGACCGACACCTCGCGTGTCCTGCACTCGGCACCGCGTGTCCTGCACTCGTGCACCCCGGCCGGTGCCCGCCGAGATCCCGGACGGGCACCGGTGCCCTGGGAATCTCGGAGTCAGACCTGCTCGGAGGTCACGCGCAGCGCCTTGTGGGCGAGCGCGTCGCACAGGGCCAGCCAGCTGGCCTCGACGATGTTCTCGTGCACGCCGACGGTCGTCCATTCGCGCTCGCGGTCGGAGGATTCGACGAGCACGCGCGTCACCGCACCGGTGCCCTGGCGGTTGACCAGGATGCGCACCTTGTAGTCCGACAGCGACATCTCGTCCAGCCACGCCAGATGCGGCCGCAGCGCCTTCCGCAGCGCGGCGTCGAGCGCGTTGACCGGGCCGTTGCCCTCGGCCGTCGCGAGGACCCGCTCGCCGGCGACGTGCACCTTCACCGTCGCCTCGGACACGACCTCGCCGTCGACGCGGTGGTCCAGCACCACGCGGTACGACTCCAGGTCGAACGGCGGGCCCACGGGCTCCTGCCCGTCCGAACCCGCGATCTCCCGGCGCATCAGCAGTTCCAGCGACGCGTCGGCCGCCTCGAACGACCAGCCGCCCGCCTCCAGGTCCTTCACCTTGTGCACCGTGTTGCTGAGCGCGCGGGGGTTGCCCGCGAGGTCCACGCCGAGTTCCTGCCCCTTGAGTTCGAGGCTCGCCTTGCCCGCCATCTCGGTGACGAGCACGCGCATGTCGTTGCCGACCAGTGCGGGGTCGATGTGGTTGTACAGCAACGGGTCCACTTTGATCGCGCTCGCGTGCAGTCCCGCTTTGTGGGCGAAGGCCGACGACCCGACGTAGGCCTGGTGGGTGTCGGGGGCGATGTTCGCGATCTCGGCGAGTGCGTGGGAGACGCGCGTCAGCTCGGCCGCTCCCCCGGACGGCAGGACTTCCATACCCAGTTTCGCGACGAGGTTGCCCGTGACGGCGAAGAGGTCGGCGTTGCCTGCGCGTTCGCCGTAGCCGTTGGCGGTGCACTGCACGTGCGTCGCACCCGCCTGCACCGCGGCGATGCTGTTGGCCACGGCGCACGAGGTGTCGTCCTGGCAGTGGATACCGACGCGCAGTCCGGTCCGCTCACGCACCTCGCGCACCGTGTCGGCGAGGCCGAGCGGCAGCTGGCCGCCGTTGGTGTCGCACAGGACGACCACGTCGGCGCCCGCCGAGCCCGCCGCGTCCAGCACTCGCAGCGCGGTGTCCGGGTCGTAGGCGTAGCCGTCGAAGAAGTGCTCCGCGTCGAGGAACACCCGCCTGCCCTCGCCGGTCAGGAACGCCACCGTGTCGGCCACCATCGCGCACGCCTCGTCGACGTCCACACGCAACGCGCGCTCGATGTGGCGGACGTCCGATTTGGCCACGAGCGTGACCACCGGCGCCTCCGAGTCGAGCAGTGCGCGGACCTGCGGGTCGTCGCCCGCGGCCACGCCCGAGCGCCGGGTCGATCCGAACGCGACCAGCGCGGCGTGCTTGAGCTGCAGTTCCCCCGCCGCAGCACGCGCGAAGAACTCGGTGTCCTTCGGCATCGCGCCGGGCCAGCCGCCCTCGATGAACCCGACCCCCAGCTCGTCGAGATGCCGTGCCACGAGAATCTTGTCGGCCACCGAATACGCAACGCCCTCGCGCTGCGCACCGTCGCGCAACGTCGTGTCGTACAGGTGGAAGTCATCGCCGAGCGGGGTTCCTGCGGGTTCCGTGCGGGTCACGGGTTCGTCTCCTCGTCGCGGTATACGAACAACAGTGGTGTGCGAACAACAGCGGTGTGCGAACGAAGCGGAACACCGACAACAGTGTCGATCGCGGTTCCGGTAGCGGCCACAAAAAAGACCCCCCGCGAAGATGCGAGAGGTCTGCGCGCCGGGTGCTCCTGCGGGGCACTTACCCGGCGCGCCTGCCAATAATGATCACGCGAAACGTGTCCATGGGCATCGAGCATGCCACATCTCCCGCACCGGCGTCCAATTGCTGGGCAGTGTTCCCACATTCCGGGCATACGGTGCGGGGATCGCAACAGTACGGGGCTCGCGTCAGACCGGGGCTCGCCACGGTGCGGACTCGCAGCGACGGGGTCCGGGCGGCCCCGCCCGGACCCCGCCTCGAACACAACGGGCGCCCCGGCCGTGACGGCCGGGGCGCCCGTTGTCGAATCAGCGCGTGCTCAGAGAGCGGGGCGCGGCGTCGTGTTCGACGACACCAGCGCTGCGAGGCGATCGCCGATCGCCGTCGTCGTGCCCGGCGACGCCTGGTCCCGCGTGGCGAGATCGAACGCCACCGATGCCTCGATGCGCCGCGCGGCCTCCTTCTCACCGAGGTGGTCGAGCAGCAACGACACCGACAGCACGGTCGCCGTCGGGTCGGCCGCGTTCTGCCCGGCGATGTCGGGTGCGCTGCCGTGCACCGGCTCGAACATGCTCGGGTTGCGGCCCGAGATGTCGAGGTTGCCACTGGCGGCGAGCCCGATGCCGCCGGTCACGGCGGCCACCAGGTCGGTGACGATGTCGCCGAACAGGTTGTCGGTGACGATCACGTCGAACCGGCTCGGGTCCGTGACCAGGTGGATCGTCGCGGCATCGACGTGCGAGTACGCCACCGACACCTCGGGGTACTCGAGCGAGACCTCTTCGACGATCCGCGACCACAACGAGCCCGAGTACTCCAGCACGTTGGTCTTGTGCACGAGCGTGAGGTGTTTGCGCGGGCGCTCGTTGGCGCGGCGGAAGGCATCCGTCACCACCCGGCGGATACCGAAGGCCGTGTTCAGGCTGACCTCCGTCGCGACCTCGTGTTCGGTGTCCTTACGCAGCAGCCCGCCGTTGCCCGCGTACGGACCCTCGGTGCCCTCCCGGACGACGACCATGTCGACCTCGCCCGGGTCGGCCAGCGGGCTCGGCACACCCGGATACAGCCTGCCGGGCCGCAGATTGACGTGGTGATCGAGCTCGAACCGCAGCCGCAGCAGCAGGCCGCGCTCGAGAATGCCGCTGGGCACGCTCGGATCACCGACGGCACCCAGCAGGATCGCGTCGTGCTCGGCCAGTTCGCCCAGCACCGATTCGGGCAACAGTTCACCCGTCGAGTGCCAGCGGGACGCACCGAGGTCATAGGTGGTCGTCTCGGCGTTCGGGACGACCTCCCCGAGTACCTTGAGCGCCTCGGAGACCACTTCGGGCCCGATCCCATCACCCGGGATCACAGCGAGCCGCATCCACACACCTCCGTCAGACCGGGTCCCATCGAGCGCGGGTACCCCATTCGCATCCTAAGCCAGCGACGGCAGGTTACCGGGCGTCGACGAACTGTCGACCCACGACCACCCCAACGGCGCATGCACCACCGTCGCGGGTCCCCCGAACGGCTGATTCACGGTGTGCCCGGCGCGAGCGGCCACGGAGGTGCGGCGGGGTCGCCGGGCACCGTCCGACGCCGGCGCGAGCGGCCACGGAGGTGTGGCCGCTCAGCGGAGTCCGGCCCCTGCCGGGCCGGACTCCGGCGGCGCCGGATCAGCCGTCGTTCGTCGAAACCGGCCGCCGGCCGACCTCGTGGATCCCGATCGTCGAGGCGCGCCGACCGGATGCGTTGTGGTGGTTCAGCACCAGCAGCTCCTCGGCCGAGTCCGCCGCATCCGGGTTCCGCGTCACCGTGAACGTGTCCCGACGGCCGGCCACGTACGACAGGGCCGCACCGTCGGCGCCCTCCACCGTGTACGCCGGGTTCAGCGGATCGAACGTGATCGGCTCGTCGATCGTGTCCACGTTGCCCGTCTCCGGATCGCCGTAGTACCCGGAGACACCCACCGTGTAGCTGATCTCGTGCGTGTCGGCCGACGGGTCGATGCCGAGTGCACTCAGCGAGACGGGCAGCACCGCGACGTTGCTGTCGAACGTGTTGGTGTCCACGCCGCCGAACTGTCCGTTGACCGGATGCAGGTCCACAGTGGAATCGTCCGACAGGCGCACGGTCTGGGCGACCAGCACGTCGGTGGACGGCATCGGCGTGGCGTAGGTCTCGTAATCGGGCCGACCGTCACCGTCGGTGTCGGTCTGGATGTACGGGATCGTGTGCCCGCCGAGACTCGACCAGTTGCCCCATGTGGACAGTCCGAACGCGAGTAACGCGTCGTCACCCTCGCCCACCGACGTGGCGCCGACGTGCCGCAGATCGCCGCCCTCGGCCGTCTCGTTGATCGTGCAGTCGCTCGTCCGCTCACCGACGCAGCGCGGCAGCTGCGGCGACCGCGCGTGCAGCTCCATGATGCTCATCAGCGAGCGGTAGGCCTCACTGCCGGAACCCTGATCCAGGCCACGGCCCCGCACCCGCACGTCCGCCGTGCCGGAGTCACCGCGGAAGACGATGTTGCGGGAGTGGTGGAGCTTCGCCACCGGCTTCGGCGCAGCGTGCACCGGAAGCCGCAGCGTGGCCCCGTCGCCCTCGGGAGTGAGCACCATGCGGCCCGCGGCCTCGGCGACGAACTGCCGCGGCACGCCGAGCTGGGTGCGTTCGAGCGTGGGATCGATCGTCTTGCGCATCGCCGACGGGTCGATCCGCAGTGTGACGGTCACGTCGGCACTGCCGTGGGCCGGCACGTACACCGAGTCCCGCGACAGCGTGTAGCTCACGCCGGGGATCGTGGACGAGGCCCGGTAGTCCAGCGAGTACCGCGTGCCCTCGTCGCCCTGGTTGTCGATGCGGACGACCTTGCGCTTGGTGGTCGGGTGGCCGACCTCGAGCACCCCGAACGACGCGCTGACGGCCTTGCGGTCGCGGGCCGCGTAGACCAGGACCTCGTTGTCGACCGCGGCCCGCGCGTCGATGCGGCCGGCACCGACCCGTTGCGGCCCGACGGCCGTGCCGCCGGAGGTCACCTCGTGGGCCGCGGTGTTCATGACCGAGTTCTTGACCTCGGTGGCGTCCCAGTCGGGGTTCGACTCACGCACGAGCGCCGTGATGCCCGCCGCGTGCGGCGAGGCCATCGACGTGCCCGACATGACGGTGGCTGCGTCACCGCCGCCCATCAGGGCCGAGGCGATCGTGTCACCCGGCGACGCGAGGTCCGGCTTCACGGCCGGTCCGCGTACACCTCGCGAGGTGAACGAGCTCGGAGTGTCCTCGATGGACTCGTTCTCGGTGGGAAGCGACGTGCGGCCGTCGCCGGTCATGGCGATCTCGAGGGTGCCCGCGTCGAGGGCCGGGCGCAGTTTCTCCGTGGCGTCGCCGGTCAGCTGGAAGACCGGGACGTCCTCGTTACCCGCGATGGCCGCGCCGAAATTCTGCAGGCTGGAGGTGAACACGACGCCCGCGGCACCAGCCGCCGTGGCGTTGTCCGCACGGGTGGCGGAACCGCACGCCCGGGTCTCGTCGTTGTCGTCCCATTCGAGCCAGGCGAACTTGCCCTCGACCGCGGCCGCGTCGGAATCCGAGAACTCCGCGCAGCTGTCGGCGTTGTCACCGGACAGTGCCACGACCGGCTTCGTGAGGTCCAGCGAGTCGTAATCGGTGTAGTACAGGCTGAACTGCCCGGCCACCCGGCCGGCCACATCGGACGGAGCGGCCACCTCGACCGCGTCGCGCAGCACGTACGAGTCGCGGATGCTCGCAACGCCGAGCCCCTCGGGCGTGTTGCCGGGGCTGCCGCCGATGTCGTACAGGTCGCCGCCGTTGCCCGCCGACATGACGGGAAGCACGTCGTTGGCGACGAGCTTGCGCACGAAGTCGGACTCCGGGTCGTCGGGCGCGCCGTAGTCGCTGCCGACCGAGATGTTGACGACGTCGAGCTTGTCGGAGAAGTCGCCGTCGCCGTTCGGGTCGAGCGTCCAGTCCATCGCCTGCGCCATGACGGCCGTCGAACCGTTGCAGCCGAACACCTTGACGTCGTACAACTCGGCCTTCGGCGCGCTGCCCGGTGCGACCTTCATGTCCATCAGGGCGTCGCCGTCGAGCTTCGAGTAGTCGCCCGTGAACGTCGATCCGTCCGCGTCGACGCCGAAACCGCCCGCGGTGCCCGCCACGTGCGTGCCGTGGTCCATGCACGGCAACGGATTCGGGTCCGGTCTCGGAATCTCGGAGCCGTTGGCACCCGAGGCGTCGTAGTCGTCACCGACGAGGTCGGTACCGCCCGCGACCTTCGCCGACGGGAACAGCTCCGGTGCCTTCTTCGTCGGGTCGACCGACTCGTAGGCCTCCTTCGTCCCGGGGCCGCCGAAGGTGGCATGCGTGTAGTCGATGCCGCTGTCGATGACACCGATCTTGACGTCGTCGCCGTAGTTGCCGGTCTGCTGCCAGACGTTGATGGCCTTGGTCAGCTGGTCGGCCCCCGCGTTCTGGTGCTTCTTCGGCACGATCGGCTTGACCGAGACGACGTCGTCGCGGCCTGCCAGCTCACGCAGCCGCGCCGCGTCCGAGGAGACGACGGCACCGGCGATCGCGTTCGACGTACGCGCCAGCACCGTGGTGCCGGCGCCCATCGCCCTGAGGTTGCCGACGACCTTGTCGACGGTGCCCAGTGCCGACTTCCGGGCCCGCTTGGCGGCCGCGGACGCGGCCTTGTTGCCGCTGGCCTCCTTGTCGTTGAACGCGTCGACCGCGGGCTGCTTGTCCACCTCGACGAAGGCCGATATCCGGCCCTGTGCCTCGGCGAGCCGCGGGGAGACACCTCCGTCGGCGAGTCCGGGATCGAGACTGTCGGCCGAGGCGGCCGGAACGGGTTCGATGTGTGATGCGTCCTGCGCCGACGCGCCACCGGCCGCAACCGTGGCGGCGAGTAAGGCGGTCGAGCAGGTCGCGAGCAAGCGTGCTTGCCAGCGATTCATACTGGGGCACCCCCAATGGGCCGGGAGGTTGACAGTGCGTGATCAACCAGCCAACACCATCGGGGATGTCACCCAATAGCGTAATTCGTAGCGTCTTACTCGAATGTGATGGTTCGGACCTGGTAGGCGCTGCCCGCGATCACGGGAACGAGATCGACCGGATCTTGCGCGCCGACACGGCGGCACCGATCGGGTCGAGCAGCCCCGGGTCCACCGCACGGTCCACTCGCAGCAGCATGACCGACTCGGAACGCCCGGTGGTCTGGCTGATCTGCGCGGCGTCGATGTTCACGCCCGCCTCACCGAGCACCGTGCCGACACGGCCCATGATGCCCGGCTTGTCCGGGTACTCCATGAGCAGCATGTGGCCCTCGGCCCGGATGTCGAAGTGCCTGCCGTCGATCTCGATCAGCTTCTGCACCTCGTCCTTGCCGGTGACCGCACCCGACACCGTGTGTGCCGTGCCGTCGTCCTGCACCGCACGCACGGTCAGCTGGCTGCGGTAGTTCTGGCTCTCGGGCTCGGTGCTCACCGACACCTGCACGCCCAGCTCCTCGGCCAGCCGGGGCGCGTTCACGAACGTCACCTGCGACTCGACGACATTGGCGAACACGCCACGCAGCGCCGCGAGCTGCAGCACGCTGACGTCCTCGCCGGACAGCTCGCCGGAGGCGACGACCGACACCGATTGCGGCGCCTTCGCGCTGAACGCCGACAGCACGGTGCCGAGCTTCTGCGCCAGCGGCAGGTAGGGACGCACCTCGTCGGTCACCGCACCGCCCGCGACGTTCACGGCGTCCGGCACGAACTCGCCGCGCAGTGCCAGCAGTGTCGACTTCGCGACATCGGTGCCCGCGCGGTCCTGCGCCTCCCCGGTCGAGGCGCCGAGGTGCGGCGTGACCACGACGTTGGGCAGGCCGAACAGCGGGCTCTCGGTGATCGGCTCGGACTCGAACACGTCGATGCCCGCACCGCCCACGTGCCCGTCCGACACGGCGTTGGCGAGCGCATCCTCGTCGATCAGGCCACCGCGCGCGGCGTTGACGATGATGACGCCCTTCTTGGTCTTCGCCAGCGCCTTCGCGTCGATCAGGCCCTTGGTCTCGGGCGTCTTCGGCAGGTGGACGGTGATGATGTCGGCACGCTCGAGCAGCTCGTCGAGGCCGACGAGCTCGACCCCGAACTGCTTGGCCCGTGCCGCCGTGGCGTACGGGTCGTAGCCGATCAGCTCGGTGTCGAACGCACCGAGGCGCTGCGACACGAGCTGACCGATCTTGCCGAAGCCGACGACGCCGACGGTCTTACCGTTCAGCTCGACACCGGTGTAGGAGCTGCGCTTCCATTCACCGCCCTGCAGGCTCTGGTCCGCGGCCGGCACCCGGCGCAGCACGGACAGCAGCAGCGCAACGGCGTGCTCGGCGGCGGAGACGATGTTCGACGTCGGGGCGTTCACCACGAGCACGCCGTGCTGGGTGGCGGCGGACACGTCGACGTTGTCGAGACCGACACCCGCGCGGGCCACCACCTTCAGCGTGCTGGTGGCGTCGAGCACCTCGGCGTCGACCTGCGTCGCGGACCGTACGAGCAGCGCGTCGGCGGTCTTCACCGCCTCGAGCAGTGCGGGCCGGTCCGTTCCGTCCACGTGCCGGATTTCGACCTCGTCGGAGAAGATGCTCACCGCGGAGGGAGCGAGCTTCTCGGCGAGGAGGACGACGGGCTTGGTGGAAGTGGTCACGATGCGCCTTTCGTAGCTCGACTCACTGGTCTTGTGCAGCGGGCACAGCACCCTTACGGCGTCTCACACCGCAGGCCGCAATCGCCCTGCGTTCCGGCTCGCCCCGGCGACGCGGAATCCAGTCCGTCCCGCGGCGCACCGGCTCGCCCGCGGGACTGTTGTCTCGCCCGCGGGCTGCGTGTCACGACCTGCGCCTGCCCCGCACTCGTCGACCGACCTGCCCGGTGCGTGCTCGCCAGCCGTGGCGATCGTCGACGTGGTCGAGGTCACGTCACTGTGTCCTCGATCGCGCAGAGTCTATCCGCCGACGTTCACGCAGACGCAATGCTCCGACGGCAAATCAGCGCCATCGGGGACGATCCTGCACCCGTTTCCGCTGGTCACAGGGGACAAATGCGAACTTCGTTCGTCAGGTCACCATTCCGGGACGACCGCCTCGAATCGCCCTTCTCCCGCCTCGATCACTCCGGCGGACGGTCGAATTCGCCGTCGCGAGCACCCGCGAGGAACGCGTCCCATTCGGACGGCGTGAACACGAGCACCGCCCCATCGCCGCCTGTCCCGTCGCCGCCTGTCCCGTCGCCGCCTGTCCCGTCGCCGCCTGTCCCGTCGCCGCCTGCCCCGTCGCCGGCCGCGCCGTCGCCGCCGTTCGTACCGTCGTCACCGCCGTCGCCGGCCGCGCCCACGTCCCGGGCCCGGCGAGCGGGCCGCAGCACCACGTACGTCACGCCGTCGGTGTGGGACACGAAGGCGTACTCGACCGGACCGCGCTCGGTGCCCGCCTCGTCGCGCAGCCGCGACCAGTCGGCGGACCGCAGGTCCAGCGCGGCCGACACATCCTGTTTCGCCTGCTGGTCGCCGGCCCGGCCGACGGCACCGCCCGGGCCCGCGGCCGAGGGCGCGCCAGGGTCAACGCCGTCGGTCATCACCGAGCACCGTAGCCCTGAGCAGCACAAACCCCCAAGACGTGCGGATGCACGTCTTGGGGGTCCGCGGAAGCCGAACCGGACTTATCCGATAATTCAGGCCGTTTCGGTGATCGGGCGGTCGACCCAGGACATCAGGTCGCGCAGCTTCTTGCCGGTCTCCTCGATCGGGTGCTGCTCACCGGCCTGACGCAACTTCGCGAAGTTCGGCCGGTCGTTCTCGTCCTCGGAGACCCATTCGCGGGCGAACGTGCCGTCCTGGATCTCGGCCAGCACGGCCTTCATGTTCTCCTTCACCTCGGGGGTGACCACGCGCGGACCGCGGGTGAGGTCGCCGTACTCGGCGGTGTCGGAGATCGAGTAGCGCATGCGCGCGATGCCGCCCTCGTACATGAGGTCGACGATCAGCTTGAGCTCGTGCAGCACCTCGAAGTAGGCGATCTCGGGGGCGTAGCCCGCCTCGGTCAGCACCTCGAAGCCCGTCTGCACCAGCGCCGACGCACCGCCGCAGAGCACCGACTGCTCACCGAACAGGTCGGTCTCGGTCTCCTCGGTGAACGTCGTCTTGATGACGCCCGCGCGTGCACCGCCGATCGCGGCCGCGTACGACAGCGCCAGCGCCTGGCCACCGCCGCTGGGGTCCTGCTCGACGGCGATCAGGCACGGCACACCCTTGCCGTCGACGAACTGCCTGCGTACCAGGTGCCCCGGCCCCTTCGGTGCCACCATCGCCACGTCCACGTCGGCAGGCGGCTTGATGAGGTCGTACCGGATGTTGAAGCCGTGTCCGAAGAAGAGCGCGTCACCCTCCTTGAGGTTCGGCTCGATGTCGGCGGTGTAGATGGCGCGCTGCTTCGTGTCGGGCGCGAGGAGCATGATCACGTCGGCCCACGCGGAGACCTCCGACACCGTGCCGACCTGCAGGCCCTCGTCCTCGGCCTTGGCGCGCGACTTCGAACCCTCGGCCAGGCCGATGCGGACGTCGACGCCGGAGTCACGCAGGCTCAGCGCATGCGCGTGGCCCTGACTGCCGTACCCGATGACGGCGACCTTACGGCCCTGGATGATGCCGAGATCGGCGTCGTCGTCGTAGAAGATTTCGACTGACATGAGGGGTGGTACTTCCTTTCCCATCGCGTGATGTGCCCGGGACGCACCTTCCGGCGGGCGCCCGGGCCGGGCGGCGCGGTGGCCGCAGGTTTCTATCGGGTTGAGTTCGCGGTGATCGACCGGGCGCCCCGGCCGAGCGCGACCATGCCGGATTTCACGAGCTCGCGCACGCCGTACGGTTCCAGCATGCGCATGAGCGCGTTCAGTTTGTCGTGCGTGCCGGTGGCCTCGACGGTGACCGCCTCCGGCGAGACGTCGACCACCTTCGCGCGGAACATTTCCACGGTCTCCAGGACCTGACTGCGCACGGTGGCATCGGCCCGCACCTTCACGAGCAGCAGGTCGCGCTGCACCGAGCTGGCCGGGTCGAGTTCCACGATCTTGATGACGTTCACGAGCTTGTTCAGCTGCTTTGTCACCTGTTCGAGGGGTTGTTCCTCGACGGCGACGACGATCGTCATCCGGGACACCTCCGGGGTCTCCGTGGGCCCGACGGCGAGGGACTCGATGTTGAAACCCCGGCGGGAGAACAGGCCGGAGACACGGGCGAGCACGCCGGGGACGTTCTCCACCAGGACGCTCAGCGTATGCATGCTCATGACTCTCACTGCTCCCCTCGGGTACCGGTGACGGCCTTGTCGGCGACGACGCCCTCCGCGGCGGGCCCGTCGGTGACATCGTCGTCGTCGAACAGCGGCCGGATGCCGCGGGCCGCCATCACCTCGTCGTTGCTGGCGCCCGGGCCGACCATCGGCCACACCTGAGCATCCTTGCCGACGACGAAGTCGATCACGACAGGGCGGTCGTTGATGGCCATGGCCCGTTCGATGACGTCGTCGACCTCGTCGGCCGTCTCACACCGCAGTCCCGCACAGCCGAGCGACTCCGCGAGGAGTGCGAAGTCCGGGATGCGGTGCTTGTGCGTGCCGAGGTCGGTGTTGGAGTAGCGCTCGGCGTAGAAGAGATTCTGCCACTGGCGCACCATGCCGAGGTTGCCGTTGTTGATCACGGCCACCTTGATCGGGGCGCCTTCCAGCGCGCACGTCGCCAGCTCCTGGTTGGTCATCTGGAAGCAGCCGTCACCGTCGATCGCCCACACCTGATGGCCGGGCCTGCCGAACTGCGCGCCCATCGCCGCGGGCACGGCGAAGCCCATCGTGCCGAGTCCACCGGAGTTGATCCACGTGCGCGGGTTGTCGTACTTGATGAACTGTGCGGCCCACATCTGGTGCTGGCCGACGCCGGCCGTGTAGTAGGCATCCTGGCCCACGAGCGCGCCGATGCGCTCGATGACGTACTGCGGCGCGAGCGTGCCGTCCTCGGGCCACTCGTATCCGGCGGGGAACGTGTCGCGCCAGGAGTTGATCTGGGTCCACCAGGCTGCGAGGTCGGGGCGGTCGCCGCGGTCGTGCTCGAACTTCACGGCGTCGATGAGTTCGCGGAGGATCTCCTTGCAGTCGCCCACGATCGGGACGTCGGCCTTGCGGTTCTTCGAGATCTCGGCCGGATCGATGTCGGCGTGCACGACCGTGGCTTCGGGTGCGAACGAGTCGAGCCTGCCGGTGACCCGGTCGTCGAACCGCGCGCCGATCGCCAGCAGCAGGTCCGCCCGCTGCAGCGCGGCGACCGCGGACACGGTGCCGTGCATGCCGGGCATGCCCACGTGGTGATCGTGCGAATCGGGGAACGCGCCGCGCGCCATGAGTGTCGTCGCGACCGGGATGCCGGTCAGCTCGGCCAATTCGGCCAGTTCGGCCGACGCCTCGGCCTTGAGCACCCCGCCGCCGACGTACAGCACCGGCCTGCGCGACTGCGAGATCAGCCGCGCGGCCTCCCGCACCTGCTTGCCGTGCGGACGCAGCGTGGGCCGGTAGCCGGGCAGCGTCATCTCCGGCGGCCACGAGAACGACGTGTTCTCCTGCAGGACGTCCTTCGGGATGTCGACCAGCACCGGGCCCGGACGGCCGGTACTGGCCAGGTGGAACGCCTCGGCGATGACCCGCGGGATGTCGGCGGGGTCGGTGACGAGGAAGTTGTGCTTGGTGACCGGCATCGTGATGCCGCAGATGTCGGCTTCCTGGAACGCGTCCGTACCGATGAGCGCCCGAGTCTGCTGACCGGTGATCGCCACGAGCGGGACCGAGTCCATGTTGGCGTCCGCCAGCGGGGTGACCAGGTTCGTAGCACCGGGGCCCGACGTCGCCATGCACACGCCGACCTCGCCGGTGGCCTGGGCGTATCCGGTGGCGGCGTGGCCTGCGGCCTGCTCGTGCCGCACCAGCACGTGACGGACCTTCGTCGAGTCGAGCAGCGGGTCGTAGGCAGGAAGAATCGTGCCGCCGGGAATCCCGAAGACGACCTCCGAGCCGACCGCCTCGAGCGCACGCACGAGCGACTGCGCGCCGGTCACGCGGACGGGGGTGCCCGCGGGCGGGGTGGGCTTCGGACGGGGGCCGTTCGGCTGGGCGGACTTCCGGGACGCCTCCGTGGCGTCCCGGGCTCCGCTGTCTCCGGCGGAGCCGGAATCCGATCGCGAGGTCGCGCTAGTCATGGATTTCTGCCTCGTGTCCTGGTGCTCTCGAGCGTACTGAGTGGGTCCTGCTGGGCTCGTCGGCTTCTCGGGTCGGCTTGTCTGGTCCGGGACGTCATGGTCGGGATCGTCGTGGTCGGGATGGTCATGGTCGGGATGGTCGTGGTCGGGCCGTTGTGGACACTCCCTCGACATCAAAAAACCCCCGCCGACCGGGGTGGTCGTACGAGGGTCGCGCGTTGCTGCAGAGGCCGCTTCCTAAGCGTCGCTCTCGGCGTCAACGCGCTCGGGAAGTACGAGAATCGTCTGCGGTGTCACGCCGGTGACGTTAATCGGGCCGCGGTGCGGGTGTCAACTCTGCGGGATCGTGATTCCGAATACTGAAACACTGATCCAATCGGCGGACACCCGGAGCACCCGGGCGGACGCCGCGCGACCACGGAGACGCCGTGTTGCGTTCCCCGGGGGCCGTGTTGCGCCCTCCGGGGGCCGTGTTGCGTTCCGCGGGGGCCGTGTTGCGCCTTCGGGGTTGCGCCCGTCGGGTCCCGCGCTGCGTTTCTCGGGCCTCGGTCGCGCCGGCTTCATCCGCCGTTCGCCCTGCGCAAGTCCCGCCCGGAATGCCGGAAGATCACCCGGCGGTGGCACCATCGAGGTGTGGCAGACGAATCAGGTGAACCGCAGCAGCAGTCCGGCATCCGGGTCCGCGAGCGGCAGGCGCGCGACGAACAGGTCGTGCGCAAGCAGCGCCGCGCGGTGTTCCGGGTCCCGTCGGTGTCCCTGCTGACCATCCCGATCCTGCTGTTCTGCATCACCCCGATCGCGTTCAGCGTGCCCGGCCTGCAGCTGCTGTATCTGATCCCGGTCGCTGTCGTGGTGTGGGTACTGCGGGTCCGGACGATCGCGACCTCCGAGGGGCTGACCGCCCGCGCCCTTACGACCACCCGATCCATCCCCTGGGACGACCTCTCCGGCCTGTCGGTCACGGAGAAGGCCGCGATCCGCGCGGCGCTGACGGACGGCACGACCGTGGCACTGCCCTACGTCCGGCTGCATCACGTACCGGTGCTGTCGCTGTTGTCCGACGGTCGCATCCCCGATCCGTCGGGCGCGCTGGCAGGCGACATGACCTCCGATTCCCCCGCTACCGCCGACTCCGGTGCCACCGCCGACAGCCACACCGAGTCCGACGACACGACCCGGCCCGCGACCCCGGCCTGACACCCCGCCGGCTCGCCACCGGCTCATCCGCCGCCGAGCCCCGTCAACACGGCGCGCAGCGTGTTCCGGGCCGCGCGGAGTTCGTCGAGCGACACGGCCGACACGGCCTCCGCCCTCGGTGCGTCCGTGTCGGCGATCAACTGATCGAGCATGCCCAGGCCCGCCTCGGTCGCCCGGTAGAGCGAGGAACGTGCGTGCTCCGGATTGTCGTGACGCACCGCTGAGCCGGCCCCGACGAGTTCTCCCGCCACTCGCTGGACGGCCTGCCGGGTGAGCCCGAGCCGTGCCGCGATCTGCGGCACCGTCGCGTCGCCGCCGGACAGCACGCTGAGCACGTGCCACTGCGCGACGGTCACACCGCGTGCGGCCGCGTCCGTCTCACTGATCCGGCGGCTCACCGCGGCGAGTTCGTACACGTCCGCGATCAGTGCCCGGTACGCCTGCGCCTTGGCCGCCGCGTCGCCGCCCTCGGACGCTCCGGAGGAGGACATGTCGGCATTACTTGACAACATGTTGTCATTCTAGTCGACTGAGCGCATGACCGACACCGGACGCCGACGACTGGGCAGACTCGCCGCGATCCCCCTCGCCTTCGGTTCGATCGCGGGGTCGGGCATCCTCAGCCTGCCGTCGGCGGTCTACGCCGAAACCGGCCCGAGCAGCCTGCTCGTGTGGCTCGCCGCGGGTGTGCTGTGCGTGCCGATGCTCGTCATGTTCCGCGACACCGTGCGACTGTCCCCTGACGGCGACGCACTGCAGGCACTGGTGACCCGCGGCCTCGGTGACCCGATCGGCCGGGCCATGCCACTGATGTTCCTGTTCGTCGTTGTCGTCGGCCTGCCGACGGGATGCGTCGTGGCCGGCCGCTACGTCGAACGCGGCCTCGGCATCCCCGGCGCGACCGGCGTGATCGCCGTGGCGCTGCTCGGCACCGCCCTGCTGATCAGCGCCCGCGGTGCGGGCGCCAAACAGTGGACCCAGCTCGTGGGCAGCGCCGCGCTGACGCTCACGGGCGTGGCACTCGTACTGCTCGGCACACTCGGCACCACCGGATCGCGGGCCGAACCCGTCGACCTGATCCCCGGCGCCGAGGCGGCGCACGTCCTGCTCCCGGGTGTGCTGCTGGCGTTCTGGGCCTTCGTCGGTTTCGAGAACCTGACGTTCCTGGCTCGCGAACTCCGCGCACCCGACCGGGATTTCCTCCCGGTCAGCGTGGTGGCACTCGCGCTGTACGGCACGTTCGCCGTCGCGCTCACCGTGGCCGTCGCCCTCAGCGTCACCCGCACGGGCGTCGACCCGGTCGCGGGACTGCTGCAGATCGCCGAAACCCCGCTCGTGCAGGCGATCGTCGCTCTCGTGGCCGTGTCGGCGATGCTCATCAACGCCACCGCGTGGGTCCGCGGGCTGAGCACACTGCTGAGGCTCGCGGCCGCCGACAGCACGCTGCCGCGCCGAACCCCCGCTCCCGTGGTGACGATGGGCGCGCTGTTCTCCGTCACTCTCGCCGTCCTACTGACGGACCAGAGCCTGACCGTGGACGCACTCGCCGCGAGCAGTGCCGTGTTCGTGCTCATCTACGCGGTGTGCATCGTGGGCTACGTCCGGTTGTACGGGGTCAACGGCCGCACCGTCTCGAACGCCGCGCTGCTCGTCGTCATGACGGCGTCGCTCGTCCAGTCCGGCGGCCGCAGCCTGTACGGCGCCGGCGTGGCAGCCGGCTGTCTGCTCTGGTGCGCGTGGCGTCATCGGCGTGCGCGTGTGCACTCCCGACCCTCCCCCAGCGGCACCTGAGACTCGCCCCGGTTCCCACATGGCGGACGCATCGTCCTCGTGACCACCGCATGTCAGGACGCCACCTGCCCACCGACTGGGACCCGGGCGTAGCCTGTACGGCATGCCTGCTCTGCGTTCCCGTACCACCACCCACGGCCGTAATGCCGCCGGGGCGCGTTCCCTGTGGCGAGCGACCGGGATGACCGACAGCGACTTCGGCAAGCCGATCGTCGCGATCGCCAACTCCTACACGCAGTTCGTCCCCGGCCACGTACACCTCAAGGATCTCGGTGAGATCGTGGCGAAGGCCGTCGGCGAGGCGGGCGGCGTGGCGCGCGAATTCCACACGATCGCGGTCGACGACGGCATCGCCATGGGCCACTCGGGCATGCTCTACTCGCTGCCCTCGCGCGAGATCATCTCCGATTCGGTGGAGTACATGGTCAACGCGCACCAGGCCGATGCGCTCGTGTGCATCTCCAACTGCGACAAGATCACGCCCGGCATGCTCAACGCCGCGATGCGCCTGAACGTCCCGACCGTGTTCGTCTCCGGCGGTCCGATGGAAGCGGGCAAGGCGGTCGTCGTGGACGGCGTCGCGCACCCGTCGAGCGACCTGATCACGACGATCTCGGCGTCGGCGAACGACGCGGTCGACGAGCAGGGCCTGTCGGAGGTCGAACGGTCGGCGTGCCCGACCTGCGGGTCGTGCTCGGGCATGTTCACCGCGAACTCGATGAACTGCCTCACCGAAGCCCTCGGGCTGTCGTTGCCGGGCAACGGTTCGACGCTGGCCACCCACGCGGCGCGACGTGCGCTGTTCGAGGACGCGGGCCGCACCGTCGTCGAACTGGCCAAACGCTGGTACGCCGAGGACGACGAGTCGGCACTGCCGCGCAGCATCGCGTCGCGGGAGGCGTTCGAGAACGCCATGGCGCTCGACATGGCGATGGGCGGGTCGACGAACACCGTGCTGCACGTCCTCGCCGCCGCCGAGGAGGGCGAGATCGACTTCTCGATCGACGACATCGACCGCATCGGCCGCTCCGTGCCATGCCTGTCCAAGGTGGCGCCCAATTCGGACTACCACATGGAGGACGTGCACCGGGCGGGCGGAATCCCCGCGATCCTCGGCGAACTGTACCGCGGGGGACTGCTCAACACCGGCGTCGCATCGGTGCACTCGCCGTCGATGGAACAGTGGCTGTCCACATGGGACATCCGAGCCGAGTCGCCGTCCGAGGACGCCGTCGAGCTCTTCCACGCCGCACCGGGTGGGGTGCGCACGACCGCTGCGTTCTCCACCGAGAACCGGTGGTCCTCGGTGGACACCGATGCGACCGGCGGCTGCATCCGTGACGTCGAGCACGCCTACACCGTCGACGGCGGCCTGGCCGTCCTGCAGGGCAACCTCGCCGAGAACGGCGCGGTGATCAAATCCGCGGGCATCGACGAGGAGCTGTGGCACTTCGAGGGCCCCGCGCGTGTCGTGGAGAGCCAGGAGGAAGCCGTGTCGGCGATCCTCGGCAAGCAGGTGCAGCCCGGCGAGGTGATCGTCGTCCGTTACGAAGGGCCGTCCGGCGGGCCGGGCATGCAGGAGATGCTGCATCCGACGGCGTTCCTCAAGGGCGCGGGCCTGGGCAAGGTGTGCGCGCTGATCACCGACGGCCGCTTCTCCGGCGGGTCGTCCGGCATCTCGGTGGGCCACGTCTCCCCCGAGGCCGCCGACGGCGGGACGATCGGCCTGGTCGAGAACGGCGACCCGATCCGTATCGACGTCCACGGGCGGTCCCTCGAGCTGCTCGTGGACGACACGGTGCTGGCCGAACGGCGCGCCAAGATGAACGCGAGCGAACGGCCGTGGCAGCCCGTCGAACGGGAGCGTCCGGTGACCACCGCGCTGCGCGCCTACGCCAGGATGGCGACATCGGCCGACCGCGGCGCGGTGCGCGACCTGAACGGGTAGGTCACAGCGGATCGCACCTGATCCACAGCGTCCACAGCGGACGAACGGCGCCGCACCCCACCTGTGGGGGTGCGGCGCCGTTTTCACGTTCCACGGGAGCGGCCACGCTCAGCGGAACATCACGATGACCACAATGGAGGCTGCGGTGGCGAGGAGGAGCCCGAACAGGCCGAACGCACCGGGCTTGCGCCGCCACGGCGTGTTCTTGTCGACGGCGAGCCGGCCCGCTCCCGTGAACAACAGGGTCAGCGCCGCGAGCCCGATCAGCAGCTCGAGCTCGGTCTCGAAGTAGCCACTGCCGAGCTGGAACTTCGTGACGACCATGTTGATGGTGACACCGAGGACCGCGGCGGCACCGAGCGGCGTGAACAGCCCGGCGGCCAGCAGCAGTGCGCCGCCGGTCTCCGCGAGGGCCGTGATCCACGCCAGGAGCGTCGTCTGGCCCGTGTAGCCCATACCGGTCAGGGCGTCGGCGAAGCCGCCGATGCCGGGGCCGTCGAACAGGCCGAACAGCTTCTGCAGGCCGTGGGCGCCCATCACCATGGCGAGCCCGAGCCGCAGCACGAGCAGGCCGACATCCAGCCCGGCGTGCCAGCGGTCGGGTTCGGGGCCGGACTCTTCGACCTCCGCGAGCATGCTGTCACTCCCCGGCCGGCTGGGGCCGGAGTCGTCCATCGTGCTGGGGTCGAACTTCGTCGTCGGGGAATCGGGGTCGTCGGGTGTGCTCATAGCCGCGCAGAGTAGAGCATCACCGCGACGACCGGGTGAACGACACGGCACACGTGGCACCCGTGACGGTGACGTCTCGTCACGCGTGCGGGTCGAACGCGATGTCGCCGGGCTCGGCCTTCTCGAGGTTGCTCGCGAACGCACCGTCGGAGATCGCCAGGCTCGCACTGCCGAAGTCGGCGGAGGTGAGGGTGTCGCGAATGCCGCCCGGGAAGTGGTCCCAGCTCACCAGATCCGGGTACTGCCAGGTGCCGTAGTGGTTCTCCGGCGGTTCGTCTCCTGTGGACGCGAGGCGGAAGCAATGCGTGCCTGCACCGTCCTTGTGGTAGACGATCTTCGGGTGCGTGCCCTCCCACTGCACCTCGGACGCGGAATAGGTCGAGTAGTCGCCGTGGGCGGAGACCGACACGTACTCGGCGCTGTCGCCGCCACGGACCCAGACGACGACGTGCTCGATGTCGTGCCGGTGGCCGAACACGTCGAACCCGGGGACTGCCTGGTCCTTCTCGAAGTACAGGTCGTACAGGTAGGCGCACCAGTCGCCGTCGCACGTGGACCGGGAGTACGCGTTCGTGTTGTCCAAATCGGATGCGTCACGGCAGTTGCCGTTGAGGGCACCCGAGTTGTTGAGTCCCTCGTTGAGGGTGCCGTCCGGCCCGACGGCGGGGGTCGGATAGCAGCCGTCCGTGTCGTAGTCGAGCGCCGGCTGCCACCGGCCGTCGGCCTCGGCGTGGCTCGCGGGCAGTGCGGCCGGCGGATCGGCGTGGGCGACACCGGCCATGGGCACGACGAGCAGCAGCGCCGTCGCGGCGAGGGTCTTGACCGCCAGCAGTGGCCTCGCGAACCGGCGACGACGTGGGCTGGCGTGGGAGGGTCGGGCGGGCTCGGCTGCTGCCGGGTCCATCGGGAGGTCCTCTCTGCCGGATCGATGATCGACAGGAAGACAAGCAGCGCCCCGGGCACACGAACAACCGACAATGGTCGACGCTTCGTCCGAACCACTCCAACGGCCCAGCGCTCCCTCCCCTGTGGACACCAGGGGATGGCGCACTCACGGGCCGGCGAAGCGAGCACGAGCGCGACTGCCCGCCCGACGAACCGCACCTCGGCGTGACCACGGACACGTACGTCCTCATTATTGACCGAGAGGTCCATATCGGGCATAGTTATGGACGATTAAGTCAATAACTCGGAGGAGGTGGGCGGCGTGGCCGTCCTTACGGGAAAGATCGCGGTGGTCACCGGCGGCAGCAGCGGCATCGGGCTCGCGATCGCGCGGGCGTTCCGCGACGAGGGTGCGAAGGTGTTCATCACGGGCCGTCGCAAGGAAGCACTCGACGAGGCACTCGTTGAACTCGGAGCGGACGTGACCGCTGTGGTCTGCGATTCTGCCGTACCAGCGGATCTCGACGTTCTCTACGAGACCGTCCGTGAGCAGGCCGGGCACGTGGACATCGTGGTCGCCAACGCCGGTATCGGCATCCAGACCACATTCGGCGAGGTCACCGAGGAACAGGTCGACGCCCTGCTCGCCACCAATGTCAAGGGAACCGTCTTCACCGTCCAAAAAGCATTGCCACTGCTTCGCTCGGGGGCATCCGTCATCCTGACGGGCTCGAGCGCCGCAACCCGCCCTCCCCACGGTCTCGAGATCTACGCGGCGACGAAGGCCGCGGTGCGTAACCTGGCCCGCGGCTGGGCCCACAGTTCACGGCAGCACGGCTTCCGGGTGAACGTGCTCTCACCGGGTACGGTGCCCACTCCAGGCCTGCTCGATCTCCTGCCCGCGGAAGCTCGGGAGCAGAGCGAGGAAGCCACCCCGCTGGGCCGGCTCGGCACACCGGAGGAGATCGCTGCCGCCGCCACCTTCCTGGCTTCGAACGCGTCAAGCTACGTCAACGGCTCCGAACTCGCCGTCGACGGCGGCGCCGCGCAGATCTGACGCCCTCCATCCGTGCCGAGGGCATTCGACCGGACCGGGCCGTCGCTGCCGTGAGCTGTGGTGCGGGCTACTCACCGTCCCGGTGAAGGCAGCAGTCGAGTCAGGGCGGACTCGGCGGCCGAGGCGAGAGCCTCGACGCCCATACCTGTCCGCCCGAGCGCGACCACTCCGAGCTGGGCGGCCAGCACCGCATAGGCGACCTCGCCGGCATCCACGCCGGGGTCCACGTCGCCTTCGCACTGAGCCCGCTCGATCGCCTCCGTCAGAATCCCGGCGGTGGCGTCGTAGCTGCGCCGGGCCTCGGCCGCTACATCCGGCATGCTCGTCGCCAGCTCGGCAGTGCTGTTCGCCAGGAGACATCCTCGCTGGGCGGATGCCCCGGTGGAGTCACGACTCGGACCGTGTGCGAACTCGCGCACGAAGTCGATGGCCTGCGGCACGGAAGCCAGCCGCTCGCGGAGCATCCGATCGTTGGTGTCGTTGTATTCGCGCAGCACCCGAAGGAACAGCTGGTGCTTATCGCCGAAAGCTCCGTACAGGCTGCCCTTGCCCAGTCCGCTGGCGCGCATGAGATCGTCCACCGACGTCGCCGCGTAGCCCTTGTCCCAAAAAACCTGGCGGATCGCCGCGACGACGCGCTCCTCGTCGAACTCCCGGGGCCGTGGCACGCCGCCACGATACGCGTTGCTGACCAGTCAGGCCAGAATTCACCGTCGCGCAAGGCCGCTCTCGTCGACCAGTGCGGTGATCCCCGGCTCAGTACTCGCCGTTCACCAGGTTCTCCGGCAGTTCACCACCGGCATACCGTTCCAGCTCCCGCGCCACGACGGCGTACGAGCGGGCGAGCATGCCACCGACGAACCCACCGGTGTGCGGGGTGATCATCACGTTCGGCGCCGTCCACAACGGGTGACCTGCGGGCAGCGGTTCGGGATCGGTGACGTCGAGGATCGCGCGCAGCCGCCGCGACGTCAGCTCGCCGAGCAGCGCGTCGGTGTCGACCACCGGTCCTCTGGCGGCGTTGACGATCACGGCACCGTCGGGCAGGGCGGCGAGGAAACCGGCATCGACCATGCCCCGGGTCGTCGACGTCAACGGCACGAGCAGCACGACGATGTCGGCGCCGGCCAGCAGCGACGGCAGGTCGTCGACACCGTGCACGCCGTCGCGGGCCGCCATCCCGACCATCGTGACGCGCACGTCGAACGGGGTGAGCCTGCGTTCGAGCTGTCTGCCGACGTCTCCCGCCCCGACGATCACGGCCCGTTTGCCCTGCAGCGTGTCCGTCCCGTGCGGCCGCCACACGCCCTCGGCGTGGGCGGCCTGGAAGTCCGGCAGCTCGCGATACAGCGACAGCAGCGTGGCCACGGCCCATTCGGCGGTGCTGCCGCCGTGGGCACCGCGGCACGTCGACAGCAACACTCCGGGCGGTACGACGTCGACCCAGTCCTCCGCACCCGCGCTGCGCAACTGGATCAGACGCAGCTTCGGCAGATCCGACAGCACCTTCCCGGAGATACCGACTCCCGGCACCAGCACCTCCGCGTCGGCTGCGGCCTCGGGCAACGGCTGTCCGGGTTCGTACTTGACCGGGTACACGCCGTCGATGCCGGTCAGCGCGGTCATGCCGCCGTCGTCGGGAACCAGAACCGTGATCGCCATGCCCCCATCTTCTCGGTCCGACGACCCGGGGAACGCGCGACCCGCTTACCCTCGGCTCACGGCGCGGCACTTACGCTCGGAAACCGTGCGCATCGGGCAGCAACGGTGGTCGGTGCCGCTGGCCCTGGCGGTCAGCGGCCTGCTCGCGCTGTCCGGGTGCGCCCAGTTCGAGGACGAAGCTGCCGGGGAGCAATGGTCCGCGGCGCCGGAACTGTCACCGGAGCGCGGGCCGCAGCCCGAGCTTCCCGAGGCCGACACCCCCGACGTGCCGAGCGCTCCCCAGGAGCAGCCGACCGACGTACCGCCGCCGGAGGGCTGCACGGACTTCGACCAAGCCGTGATCGCCACCTGCCTGGACACGGTGTCGGCGGTGGCGCCGCTGCCGGGCGGGGGCCAGGTGATCAGCGCACTGGCGGGTGAGCGCCGCAGCGGCCGGGTGATGCTGGTCGACAGCAACGGCACGAAGGACCGGTTCGCGAAGCTGGACGTCGACGCGACCGGCGACGGCGGGCTGACGAGCCTGGCGCTGTCGCCGACGTACAGGGAGGACCGGCTCGTCTACGCCTACATCACGACGCCGGACGACAACCGGGTCGTGCGGTTCGCCCGCGGCCAGCCGCCGAAGCCGGTGCTGAAGGGTATCCCGAAGGGGCGGACCGGCAACGCCGGTGCGCTGTTGGCCACGGCCGACGGTTCACTGCTCGTGGCCACGGGCAACGCGGGCGATGCGAAGAAGGCCGACCGCAGCGGGACACTGTCGGGCAAGGTACTGCGGATCGACCCGTCGGGCTCTCCTGCCGCCGACAATCCGACGAGCGGGTCGCCGGTGTTCGCCTCGGGCCTGACGAGGCCGGGCGGACTGTGCCGGACACCCGACGGTTCGCGCACGTGGGTGACGGACCGCGGCGCCGACAAGGACGCACTGTACGAGGTGCCCGACAGTGTTGACGGGTCCGACGGTGCCGACAGCGCCGACGGCGCGCCCGCGCTGGGAGCACCGGCGTGGACGTGGCCGGACAAGCCGGGCGTGACCGGCTGTGCCGACTGGACGGATTCGGTGGCCGTGGCGACCTCGCGCGGGGAGAACGTGCAGAACCTGCCGCTGACACAGGACGGCTCCGTGGGCGGCGAACCGCAGATCACGATGGACGGCGACAACGGGCCGAGTTACGGCAGGCTGGGGTCGCTGTCGCAGGTGTCGGAGAACGTGTCGGTGGCCGGCACGATCAACAAGCACGACGGTGACCCGGCATCGAGCGACGATCGCGTCGTGCTGATCGTGCGCCAGCCGTCGGGTGGTTCGGGCCGCGACTGAGCCGCTCGGCCGACGGTTCCCACCGCGGGGCCGGCCGCACCGCACGGTTCGACGGGGCCGACCGCGGCCGACAGGGACGAGCGCACCGGGCAGCACGACACGGCCTCCCCGAACCGCAACACGGACTCCGGAAGGCGCAACACAGCCCCCGGAGAACGCAACACGGGCCCCGGAAAGCGCAACACGGGCGGGTGTCAGCGGCTGCGGCGGGTTTCGGTGTGGAGCGCGCGGGTGTCGAGTGCGGCGAAGGCGGTACTCGCGACGGCGGCGAGCGCACCGAGGTACCGGCCGATGCCCGCCTCGACGGCCACGCCGCCCGCCTCGAGCACGGCGCGTTCCTCGGCTCCGAACTGCCAGTCCGCGAGCAGCCAGCCGAGCACGGTGCACAGCAGCGCCAGGCAGGCGCCGATGAGCCACAGCTGCGGGAGACCACCGGTGCGGGCGACGTTCTTCCGGCCGATCGCCGCGACCGTGACACCGACGGCTGCGACGAGCAGGGGCGGGAACCAGCCGAAGAAGGTCGCGCGCCACACCGAGCGGGTGACGTCGCCCGCAGGAAGCTCGGCCAGCGCGGACCGCACCGCGGGATCGTCGGCGGACAGCACGGTCCAGGGCAACAGCAGCGAGACGACGGCGAGCACCGCGGCCGCGAGCCCGCCGAACTCCCGCCACGAAGGCCGAGCAGTCATGCGAACACTCCCCTCACACCTCGAAAACCCGCACCCGTACCGCGCAACCACTGACGAAGGCGAGCCGCCGCAGCACGAGAACCTGCACCTCGGAAGCAACAACGACGAAAGGTGATCCGCCGCTGCACCATTCGCGCCCTCACCCCCGAGAACCCGCAGTCACCACAGCGGCGGGTGAGCCGCCGCTGCGACCGCCCAAGCAACCGGCACCGCCGGGGGTTCTCAGCGGCTTCTTGGCGAGGACAGCGACGACGTGGTGAATTGGACATTCATGAGGAGGCGATCCCGCAGCCAAGGAGCCGCTGAGGTTCCCCTACCGGCACCGCTTATCAAGCCGCCCCGACCCTCTCCAAAATGAGCTCGCGGACGCGGGCGGCGTCGGCTTGCCCCTTGGTGGCCTTCATGACGGCGCCGACGATGGCGCCCGCGGCCTGTACCTTGCCGCCGCGGATCTTGTCGGCGACGTCGGGCTGGGCGGCGAGGGCCTCGTCGACGGCGGCCAGCAGGGCCGAGTCGTCGGAGACGACCTTGAGTCCGCGCGCCTCGATGACCTGGTCGGGATCACCTTCGCCGTCGAGGACGCCGTCGACGACCTGGCGGGCCAGTTTGTGGGTGAGCTCGCCGGAGCCGACGAGTGCGATCACGCGCGCGACCTCGGCCGGGGTGATGGCCAGGTCGGCGAGTTCGGTCTCGCGGGCGGTCGCCGCCTGGTTGAGGTACTGCACCCACCAGCTGCGGGCGTCGGCCTGGGCGGCGCCCGCGTCGACGGTCGCGGCGACGAGGTCGACGGCGCCGGTGTTGACGAGGTCGCGGAGTTCCTCGTCGGTGAGGTTCCAGTCGTCCTGGATGCGCTTGCGGCGCTGCCACGGCATCTCGGGGATGGTGGCGCGCAGCTGGTCGACCCACTCACGTGTCGGGGCGATGGGCACGAGGTCGGGCTCGGGGAAGTACCGGTAGTCCTCGGCGGTTTCCTTGGTGCGGCCCGCGGCGGTGGTGCCGTCGGCCTCCTGGAAGTGCCGGGTCTCCTGCTTGATGGAACCACCGTCGGCCAGGACCGCAGCGTGCCGCGTCATCTCGTACCGCACGGCACGTTCGACGCTGCGCAGCGAGTTGACGTTCTTGGTCTCGGTGCGGGTGCCGAACTCGTTCGCCCCCTTGGCCATGAGCGAGACGTTGGCGTCGCAGCGCAGGGACCCCTGGTCCATGCGGACGTCGGAGACGTCCATGGCACGCAGCAGATCGCGCAGCGCCGTCACGTAGGCGCGGGCGACCTCGGGCGCGCGCTCACCCATGCCGGCGATCGGTTTGGTGACGATCTCGATGAGAGGCACGCCCGCACGGTTGTAGTCCAGCAGCGAGTGCTCCGCGCCGTGGATCCGGCCGGTGGCGCCGCCGACGTGCAGCGACTTGCCGGTGTCCTCCTCCATGTGCGCGCGCTCGATGTCGACGCGCACGACCTCGCCGTCGTCGAGTACGACGTCGAGGTGGCCGTCGAAGGCGATCGGCTCGTCGTACTGCGAGGTCTGGAAGTTCTTCGGCATGTCCGGGTAGAAGTAGTTCTTCCGGGCGAACCGGCACCACTGCGCGATGTCGCAGTTCAGCGCGAGGCCGATCCGGATGGCCGATTCGACGGCGGTGCCGTTGACCACGGGCAGCGCGCCGGGCATGCCGAGGCACACGGGGCACACGTGCGTGTTCGGGTCGCCGCCGAAGGAGTTGGGGCAGCCGCAGAACATCTTCGTCTTCGTGGACAACTCGACGTGCACTTCGAGGCCGAGCACCGGGTCGTACCGTTCGACGACCTCGGCGTAGTCCATGAGTTCGGCGGTGGTGGTCACTTGGCGGCCTCCAGTTCACCCAGCTTGTCGAGCACCGGGCCGCGCGCCGCTTCGTAGGCGGCGCCGACGCGGTAGAGGCGGTCATCGGCGAGCGCGGGTGCCATGATCTGCAGCCCGACGGGCAGACCGTCCTCGTCGGACAGTCCGCTGGGGACACTCATGGCCGCGTTGCCCGCGAGGTTGGCGGGGATCGAGCAGATGTCGTTGAGATACATCGCGAGCGGGTCGTCGACCTTCTCGCCGAGCTTGAACGGCGTGACCGGCGTCGTGGGCGAGACCAGCACGTCGACCTGCTCGAACGCGGCGGCGAAGTCGCGCGTGATGAGGGTGCGCACCTTCTGGGCCGAGCCGTAGTAGGCATCGTAGTAGCCGGACGAGAGTGCGTAGGTACCGAGCATGACCCGGCGCTTGACCTCGGCGCCGAAGCCTTCCTCGCGGGTCAGCGACATGACCTCCTCGGCGCTGTGCGACCCGTCGTCGGCGACGCGCAGGCCGTAGCGCATGGCGTCGAACCGCGCGAGGTTCGACGAGCACTCGCTGGGCGCGATGAGGTAGTAGGCCGACAGCGCGTAGCCGAAGTGCGGGCACGAGACCTCGACGACCTCGGCGCCCAGTTCCTTGAGCTGCGCCACGGCGGCGTCGAACGAGCGGAGCACGCCGCCCTGGTAGCCGTCACCGGAGAGCTCCCGCACGACGCCGACCTTCACACCGTTCAGGTCACCGCGGGCACCTTCACGGGCGGCATCGGCCAGGGCGGGCACGGGCGCGTCGATGGAGGTGGCGTCCATCGGGTCGTGCCCGGCGATGACCTCGTGCAGCAGCGCCGCGTCGAGCACCGTTCGCCCGCACGGACCGGCCTGGTCGAGCGACGACGAGAACGCCACGAGGCCGTAGCGCGACACGCCGCCGTAGGTGGGCTTCACCCCGACGGTGGCCGTGACGGCGGCGGGCTGGCGGATCGAGCCGCCGGTGTCCGTGCCGATGGCCAGCGGCGCCTCGTAGGCGGCGAGCGAGGCGGACGAACCGCCGCCGGAGCCGCCGGGGATGCGGTCGAGGTCCCACGGATTGTGCGTGGGGCCGTAGGCCGAGTTCTCGGTCGACGAGCCCATGGCGAACTCGTCCATGTTGGTCTTGCCGAGGACCGGGACGCCCGCCTCGCGCAGCCGCCGGGTGACGGTCGCGTCGTACGGCGGCAGCCAGCCTTCGAGGGTCTTCGACCCGCAGGTCGTGGGCACGCCCCGGGTGGTGAGCACGTCCTTGAGCGCCAGCGGGACGCCCGCCAGCGGGCTGACCGGCGCACGGCCCGCGGCGAGGTCGGCGTCGACGGCGCGGGCGGTCTCGAGCGCACCCTCGGCGTCGACGTGCAGGAACGCGTGCACGTCGCCGTCGACCGCGGCGATGCGGTCGAGGTGGGCCTGTGTCACCTCGGCGGCCGTCACCTCGCCGGTGTGGATCTTCTCCGCGAGCTCGGCCGCGGTGAGCCTGGTCAGGTCGCTCACTGTTCCTCCGCTCACTGTTGTTCACCCAGGATGCGCGGGACGCGGAACCGTCCCTCTTCGGCGGCGGGCGCTCCGGCCAGGGCCGCGTCCTGGGACAGTCCGGGGCGGACCTCGTCGGTGCGGAAGACGTTGGTCAGCGGTACGGCGTGCGACGTCGGCGGGATGTCGTCGCCCGCCACTTCTCCGACCTCGGCCACCGCGTCCAGGATCTGGTCGAGCTGGCCCGCGAAGGTGTCCAGCTCCTCTGGGGTGACGGCCATCCTGGCCAGTTTCGCGAGGTGCGCGACCTCGTCGCGGGAAATGTTCGACACGCAGCTGACTCCGATGGGATGTGCTCGGACCGCAGGACCACCGAGCGCCGGCCGCCCGCGGAGGTCTCTCTTCTCCCCGGAGTCTATGGCCGCCCCGCGTGGCCGATGCGGCCGGGCGGGGGTTGCCGCTGCGTCCGCGCACCGCCGGCGGCGGTGGCTATATTCGCAACGCGTGTTCTGCAACAATCACCCGTCGGCGTAGACCCTCCGCAACGTCGAGGGAGGCGCCCGGCCACGACGTGACATGACGTGACGAGACGGCCGCGATGATCCCGTGACCAGCCTGCCGCCGGTCGGCGGCAGGGGCGCGCATCCGGTTCTCGCACCTGCTTGAAGGGAGACCGCGGTGTCGTTCCTGATCCGTGTGCAGTTGCCGGACACTCCGGGCATTCTCGGCGCGATCGCCACGGCCCTCGGGACGGTGGGTGCCGACATTCTCAGCGTGGACGTCGTGGAACGCTCGAGCGGAACCGCGATCGACGACCTGGTCGTGGACCTGCCGTCGGACCGGCTGCCGGACGCGCTGATCACGGCGGCCGAGAGCGTCGACGGGGTCGAGGTGGACGCGGTGCGCCCCTACGCGGGCGTGCTCGACACCCACAGCGAGCTCGAACTCGTCGAGGAGATCGCCGAGCAGCCCGCGCACGGGCTGGCGGTGCTGGCCGACGGCGTTCCCAAGATCATGCACGCGGGCTGGTCGGTGGTCGTGCAGCACACGTCCGGCGGAGTGCGGCGCCTCGCGGCGTCGGGTGCCGCCCCGGAAACGCGCATCGGCGACGTGCCGTGGTTGCCGTTGGAACGCGCGACGGTGCTCGACGGCGAGTCGCCCTGGGTTCCCGACACGTGGCGTGAGCTGGGCACCGAACTGGCGGCCACCCCGCTCGGCAAACCCGACCTGGTGCTGCTGCTCGGACGGCCGGGCGGGCCGATGTTCCGCGCCGCCGAGGTCGCCCGTCTCGCCCACCTTGCCGGTATTGTCGCGGTGGTCCTGGACGGTTGAGCCGCACCGGGGCCCACCGAGCCCGCCGAGTCGCATCGAGGTCGCCGAGCCCACCGTGTCCGTCCCGCCCCACCCCGACGACACCGGGGACACGCCCATCGCCGCCGACACACGTGCCGCGGCACCGACGGGCGGTCACGACGACGTGCGTGCAGGTGACGCGCGTGTGGGTGATGTGGGTGTGGGTGACGGCGACGTGGATGAGGACGTGCGCGACGACGACGCCGGCGGTGTCCACGGCGCCGGCGGGAGCGACACCGGTGCGAGCGGTACGAATCCGAAGGCCACGGTCCCGAACGCCACGGTCCCGAAGACCACGGATGCGAACGCCGGTCATCACGGCGGCCCGTGGGCCGACGCCCCCGAGTGGCCGGAGCAGTCATCGGCGGAGACGCAGCAGGACCGGGCAGACGAGGTCGAGCGCAAGCTCACCGTCCCGGTGCTCATCGCGGCGCTGGCGTCGATCCCGGCCGTCTTCCTGACCCGCGCGGGCGGCACCGCCGCGGCGATCGGAACGGTGCTGAACTGGGCGTCGGTGGCGGTGCTCGTCGGCGAATCGGTGGCGCTGCTGTGGCTGGAAGGCAGCGTGCGGCGATGGCTGCGCCGGTACCGCTGGCAACTGCTCGTGGTGGCGGCCACGGTGCCCGCGGTGGTGTTCGTGATCGGGCCGCTGCAGGTGTTGCGGCTGGTGCTGCTGCTCGGCGGGTTCCACATCCTGCGGGCGCGGCGGATCGTGAACGCGGGCCGGGTGGTGGTCGAACGGCTCGGTCTCGGGCAGCGCCGCGCACGGTGGGTGCTGGCCGGCGTGATCGTCCTGGCCGGGGCGTTCTCCCTGATCGTGCTGGCCGACCCGGATTCGCGGAGCCGCCACGTGGTCGAGTGGTTCGTCGACCGCGTCGGCGTCACGGGCACCGTACTGGCCGGCATCGCGGCCGCGGCGGTGATCTACGCCGTCGGACAGCTCGTCACCCGCATCCGTCGCTGAGCCGTGCCGATCGGCCGATCGGCGTCACACCGGGCCGTCGGTGGTGAGTCGTCGGCATCGGGCCGTCGGCGCCGGATCGTCAGCGCCGGATCGTCAGCGCCGGATCGTCGGCGGTGGGCCGGGCACGTCCGGCGTCATCACACGTCCATCGCGAAGGCCAGGAGCGGGATGTCCGGATGCGGGGCCCAGTCCGATTCGGGGGCGCGGGTGAAGCCGAGGCGTTCGTAGAGCCGGTGGGCCGTGGTCATGCGGTCGCGACTGGACAGCACGACCCGGCTGACCCGCCGTTCGCGGGCGAGGTCGAGCACGGCTCGGGTGAGCGCCTCGCCCACTCCCCTGCCCTGGGCTGCCGGCGACACCGCGAGCATCCGGAACTCCAGCTCACCGGCACGCGCCACCTCGGCCTTCGGAGTGCCGGCCTCCGCGACGGTCACCGAGCCGAGCACCGCACCCTCACCGCCGGTCGCGGCGAGCACCTCGGCGGTCGCCGCGCGGCCGGCGACGTCCCGCAGCGACGCGTCGTACCCGACGTCGTCGGCGAGGTGTCCACCCGCCGTGTACGCCTCGACCGTCAACTCTCCGATGGCCGCGTACTCCTCGGGCCGTGCGATCCGTACCCGAATCTCACTCATCGGCGCCAACCTCCGCGACCTCGCGCGCCGCATCCGGGCCCTGCTGCAGCAGCACGGTCAGGCCGCCGTCGTCGAGAACGGGCACCTTGAGCTGCAGGGCTTTGTCGTACTTCGAGCCCGGCGCGTCGCCGACGACGACGAACGCCGTCTTCTTCGACACCGACCCGGCCGCCTTGCCGCCGCGGGCCATGATCGCCTCCTTCGCCTCGTCACGGGAGTAGTTCTCCAGCGATCCGGTGACGACGATCGACAGTCCTTCGAGGTTGCGCGGGATCGACGTGTCCCGCTCGTCCTCCATGCGCACCCCGGCGGCGCGCCACTTGTCGACGATCTCGCGGTGCCAGTCGACGGCGAACCACTCGCGCACGGCCGCCGCGATCGTCGGGCCGACACCGTCGACGTCGGCGATCTCCTCCTCGGTCGCCGCGTCGATCGCCTCGACGGAACCGAACTCGCGGGCCAGCGCCTGCGCCGCGGTCGGCCCGACGTGCCGGATGGACAATCCGACCAGAACCTTCCACAGTGGACGGTCCTTCGCAGCGTCGAGGTTCGCCAGCAGCCGCGCACCGTTGGCCGACTGCTCACCCGATTTGGTGACGAACAGGTCGACCCGGCTCAGCTTGTCCTCGTCGAGGGCGAACACGTCCCCCTCATCGGTCAGCACGCCCGACTCGAGCAGCGCGGCCGCCGCCTCGTATCCCAGCACCTCGATGTCGAACGCGCCGCGGCCGGCCAGATGGAACAGCCGCTCCCGCAGTTGTGCCGGGCAGCTGCGGGCGTTGGGGCAACGAATGTCGACGTCGCCCTCCTTCTGCTGCGCCAGCTCGGTGCCGCACTCCGGACAATGGCCGGGCATGACGAACGCCCGCTCGTCACCGGTGCGCACGTCGACCACGGGACCGAGGACCTCGGGGATCACGTCCCCCGCCTTGCGGATCACCACGCGGTCGCCGATGAGCACGCCCTTGCGCTCGACCTCCTCCCGGTTGTGCAGGGTGGCCATCGCGACGGTCGAGCCGGCGACCTTCACCGGTTCCATCACCGCATACGGCGTGACCCTGCCGGTACGGCCGACGTTGACGCGGATGTCGGTCAGCCGCGTCGTCGCCTCCTCCGGCGGGTACTTGTAGGCGATCGCCCACCGCGGCGCGCGGGCCGTGGCCCCCAGCCTGCGCTGCTGCGCGACGTCGTCGACCTTCACCACCACGCCGTCGATCTCGTGCTCGGCGTCGTGGCGGTGCCCGCCCCAGTACTCGATGTGGGCCGCGAGCACCTCGACGTCGTCGATCGTCGTGCTGTGGCTCGATACGGGCAGGCCCCACGCGGCGAGCGCTTCGTACGATTCGGACTGCCGGGCCGGTTCGAAGCCCTGCCGCTTCCCGATGCCGTGGCAGATGAGCCGCAGCGGGCGAATGCGGGTGACCTTCGGATCCTTCTGCCGCAGCGAACCCGCCGCGGCGTTGCGGGGGTTGGCGAACGGCGGCTTGCCCGCGTCGACCAGACCGGCGTTGAGCTCTGCGAACTCCTCGACCCGGAAGTAGATCTCACCGCGCACCTCGACGAGCTCGGGCACGGGGAACTCGTCGGTTGCGGTGAGCTGGTCGGGCACGTCCTGCAGGGTGCGGACGTTCAGCGTGACGTCCTCGCCCGTACGTCCGTCGCCGCGGGTGAGCGCGCGCGTGAGCCTGCCGTTCTCGTAGAGCAGGTTCACCGCGAGCCCGTCGATCTTCAACTCGCACAGGTACCGCGTGCGGCCGCCGATCTCCTTCTCCACCCGGTCGACCCACGCGCGCAGCTCGTCGACGTCGAACGCGTTGTCGAGACTGAGCATGCGTTCGAGGTGATCGTGGGCGACGAACTCGGTCGAGAACGTCCCGCCGACCTTCTGCGTCGGCGAATCCGGCGTCGCCAGTCCGGGGTAGTCGCGTTCCAGCTCTTCGAGCCGCCGCAGCATCGTGTCGAACTCGCCGTCCGAGACGGTCGGCGAGTCCAGCACGTAGTAGCGGAACTGGTGGCCCTCGACCTCCTCGGTCAGCGCCGCGTGCTCCTCACGCGCAGCGGCGGGCACGTCCTTGATGTCCTCGGCCACGTGGCCGCCCGACAGGTCCTCAGTGCTCACACCGCCTGAGAGTAGTCACCGGGCCCGACATTCCGCCGACCCACTCCGGGCGCGAGAACGCTGCCCGCGGGTCTCCCGCGGCCGTATGCTGGAGGCGTGACCGTCCCGTCGACATCGAGCCCGTACACCGCACTGGACCGGCTCCGGACCATGTCCGCGGACGGTTCCCTCGCCGCACTGTGCGCCCGGCACCGGGTCGACTTGCTGGTCGCGCACGGTAGTGCCGTGGATTCCGAGCCGTTGCGACCGCCACGAGACCTCGAACTGATGGCGGAGTGATGTCCGGAAAAGCCGTGCAACCCGGGGTGATCCGCAACAAGCTCGAAGCGATCGACCGGGCCTTGAAGGTCTGGCGAGCATCGACGATCTCAGATCCGACAAGCTCCGCAGTGACGTCGTGGTGTCCGCGGCCGTCGAGCGCCTGCTGTGCAGACTCGTCGACCTCGCGAACGACACCAATACGCACGTGGGAGCAGCCGTGGTCGGACGCGGCCCCGGCGACTATCGCGAGAGCTTCGACCTCGCCCATGAAGCCGGAGCCATCACCCGCGAGCTGGCCGACAACCTGAAACCGTCCGTCGGTTTGCGGAACACGATCGTCCACGAGTACGTGAGCATCGACTACGACATCGTGGCCGCTGCCGTGCCCATGGCCCTCGAGTCGTACACCGAGTACCGGCGGCAGGTCGCCGCGTTCGCCCTCGAGCAGCATTGAACAGGACCGGTTCGACCGGAACGGGGACGGGCGGAGCTCGGTGACCGGCTATCGGCTGGCTTCTCCACCGTCGCCGTAGCCGCCCGCGGCGCCGTCGTCGTCCGCAGAACCGTCGCTGTCCGCGCCGTCGTCCACCCCGCCGTCACCGTCGTCCGCGGGAATGCCGGCGAGTGCGCGCACCAGGTCGCGGAGCTCGCCCAGGGTGATCGCGTTGTCGGGTTCGGCGACAGCGGTCTCGACCCGGCGCAGGCGCTGGGCGGCGAGGCGTTCGCCGAGGGTCACGTCGAGCGGCAGGAACGTCATCGTGGTGCGCGAGAAGTCATCGACCTCGCCCAGCAGCGGGTGGTGCACCGCGACGTCGACGAGACCCGCGTCGTCGACCTGCGCCACCACGCGCACGTCGCCGAGGTCGAACCGCTGCCCCGCGAAGTTCACGGCGACGCCCGCCGGATCGGGCACGGGCGGGACCGAGTCGTGGAACTCCCAGATCGCGTCGTCCGGCGGCGCCGCCTCCCACCACGCATCGGTGTAGGGACGCAGCTCCGGGTCCTCCCTGCTGCTGACCACGAGCGCGTAGATCGCCCGGCTGCCACGGTCGACGCTGAACTGCAGACCGGGGTGCACGCCCGCCACCGGTCCGACGAGCAGGTTCTCGGCGCGCTCGGTGTCGCCCTCCCCCAGCGCCGTGCTCAGGTGCGGCAGCAGCTCGGCCCACGTCGCCCAGAACCCGGCCGCGGCGGCGTGCGGATCGTCCGGCACGGCCTGGTCGGGCCACGGCGTCCGCGGATCGGGCGCGTCCCCGGCCTGCGCACCTGCCGCGCCGGCCCCGTCGCCCGTGCCGTCGTCACCCCGGCGCCTGCTGCCGTCCACACCGGACCGCTTCCTGCGGAACCACCCCATGATCTGCCCCTCTACCAGCGTTCCGGCGGTTCGACGAATGCCTTGCCGACGTCGCGGGTCAGCGCCAGCGCGCGGCGCAACCAGTCCCCGGTCGCCCCCGCGAGCCCGCACGTCGGCGTCACCAGCGCACGCTCGGCCAGGATCGACCGGCTGAACCCGAGGCGGTCCACCAGGTCGAGCGCGGGCCGTGCCACGCGATCCAGATCCGGCCACACGGCGGGTGGTTCGGCGGGGATCAGCCCCAGACCGAGCTGCACGCCGGCATCCCACGTCTCACCGAGCTCGTCGAGCAGACTGCCCGGCGCGCCGTCGAGCAGTGTCGCGTCGAGGGCGATCGCGTGCGCGCCCGCCGCACGCAACAGCGCCACCGGGGGCCTGCGCGCGCAGCAGTGCACGATGACCGGGTTGCCGGTGATGTCGGCGACGCGCGTGACGACGTGGTGCAGCAGTTCCCGCGCCTCGGGTTCGGGGACCGCGCCGACCGTGCCGTACCCGGACGGTGTCGGCAGCGCGCCGGCCAGCACGTCCGGCAGCGTCGGCTCGTCGAGCTGCACGACGACGCCGGCGCCGGTGCGCTGCGACAACTCGGCCACGTGCGCGGTGATGCCTTCGAGCAGCGACTCCACGACGTCGCGCGTCGCGCCGTGGTCGGTCAGCACCCGGCGCCCGCGGGCGAGTTCGATACCCGCCGCCGTCGTCCACGGCCCGGAGACCTGCGTCTTCACCGCCCACGGCGCGGTGCCCGCGTGGTTGGCCGCCTCGGTGACGGCGTCGATGTCCCAGCGCGCCAGGTCGACCGCCCGCCGGTGGTGCCGGCCCGGCCGGTCGGCGATGCGATACCCCGTCGGCACGACGTCCACCGCCAGGTCGACGAGCATCCCGGCGGTACGGCCGAGCAGGTCGGCGCCGACTCCGCGGTCGGGCAGTTCCGGTAGATGCGGCAGGTCCGGCAGTTCCCCGAACACGATCGCCGCCGCCTCGGCGATGTCCGTGCCCGGCATCGATCCGATCCCCGTCGCCACGCCGCTCGGCCACACTCGCTGTTCCACGGTCCCGATTGTTTCCCATCCGCCTGCCGCCACGAGCGGGGCACCACCGATTCGCGCCGCAACGCCGGCATGATCGCCGGCGAACCCGCGGCCGGTCTCGTACGCGCCACGTCCGCGCTCAGGCGAAACGGTCGCGCAATTCCCGCTTGAGGATCTTGCCGGAGGCGTTGCGCGGCAGGTCCTCGACGAAGTGCACCTGCTTGGGCACCTTGAAGGTCGCCAGCCGATCGTGGACCCACTGCGTCAGCTCGTCCTCGCCGGGCTCACCGCCGCCCTTCGGGACCACGACGGCGGTGACGGCCTCGATCCACTTCTCGTCGGGCAGGCCGACCACGGCCACCTCGCCGACGTCCGGGTGGGTGTACAGCGCGTCCTCGACCTCACGCGAGGCCACCATGACGCCACCGGTGTTGATGACGTCCTTGATGCGGTCGACGACGAAGACGTAGCCGTCCTCGTCCACCCGCACCAGGTCACCCGAGCGGAACCATCCCCCTCCGCTGAAGACCTCGGCGGTCTCCTCGGGCTTGTCCCAGTAGCCGAGGCACAGCTGCGGGGACCGGTACACGATCTCGCCCTCGCCACCCGGTCGGACGTCGTGGCCCTCGCCGTCGACGACCCGCGCCTCGACGAACAGCACGGGACGGCCCGCGGATTCGGGGTGGGTCTCGTGGTCCTCGGGCCGCAACACGGTCGCCAATGGACCGATCTCCGACTGGCCGAAGCAGTTGTAGAACCCGAGCTGCGGCAGCTTCTCGCGGAGGCGCTGCAGGACCGGACCGGGCATGATCGACGCGCCGTAGTAGGCCTTGCGCAGCGCGGACAGGTCGCGGGTGTCGAAGTCGGCGTGGTTGGCGAGCGCCACCCACAGCGTCGGCGCGGCGAAGAACGCGCCGTGCCGGTCGTCGGCCATCCGGCGGAGGATGTCGGCGGGGTCGGGGGTTTCGACGATCGTGTTGGTGGCACCGACCGCCAGCCACGGCATGAGGAACACGTGCAGCTGCGCCGAGTGGTACAGCGGCATGACGTGCAACGGCTCGTCGTCGGCGGACAGGTCGAGATCGACGATGCACGAGAGGTACTCGTGCACGAGCGCGCGGTGCGTCATCATCGCGCCCTTCGGCTTCGACGTCGTGCCCGAGGTGTAGAGCAGCTGGGCGAGGTCGGTGTCGGCGACCGGGGTAGCAAGCTGGGCGTCGAGCGCGGCGTCGGGGTCTGCGGCGTCGAGGTCTGCGGCGTCTCCGGTGCTCGCGACCGCCAACAGTGAGTCGTCCGGGGCGTCCCGCAGCGGCAGGATCCGCTCGACGGGCAGGTCGAGGGCGTCGAGGTTGCTGCGCAGTGCCGGGTCGGTGAGCACCATGCGGCTGCCGGACTGGGTGATCAGGTAGGCGAGCTCGTCACCGGTGAGGTTGTAGTTGACCGGCACGTGAACCAGTCCCACGCGGGCACACGCGAGGAAACCGATGAGGAACGCGTCGGAGTTCTTGCCGTAGGCGGCGACGCGGTCGCCGTGGCGCAGGCCGAGCGAGAGCAGGTGCGCGGCGGCGCGCGTGACGGCCGCATCCAGCTCGGCGTACGTCCACGTGCGGTCGGCGAACCGGATCGCCACCCGGTGCGGTGTCCGCGAGGCGCTGCGCCGCGGGATGTCGGCGATCGTGCTGGAACGAATGCCACTCGGTGCGGCGCTGTCCGATGCGGCGCTGTCCGATGCGGCGCTGTCCGGTGCGGCGGTCCCTGCGTTCGTCATTCGGCTCCTTCGTGATCGCGACGTCGGGATCACGACGCACTCGACCTGCGTCGTGGCCGCGATCATCCCCCACCCGAATGAACCGTTCAACACCGCATGTCCTGCACTCAGCACCGCGTGTTCTGCATTCAGCACCGCGTGTCCTGCACTCGGGCAACGCCGACCCACTCGGCCATGGACACGGCTCCCCGTCCGGAACACGCAACACGGCAGCCTGGATGCACAACACGGCGACGTGGAACCGCAACACAGGCCCCGGAATCCGCAACACGGCCACCGGAGACCGCAACACGGCCACCCGAGGATGCAACACGGCGACGGGCTCGGCACGAACGCAGAACACGCGTGTCCCGATGCAGAACACGCGTGTCCGAGTGCAGGACATGCGCGGGAGGGTCGGGAGGAGTTATGCCGTGGCGGCGATCTTCGCGCTGCCGAGGACGACGTCGCCCGCCTCGGAGTCGGGGCGGTAGAGGACCGCGACCTGCCCCGGGGCGACACCCGTCAACGGTTCGCGCAGCGACATCCGCACCGCATCGCCGTCGGCCTCGGCCACGGCAGGCGCCATCCCGCCGTGCGCCCGCACCTGCACGACGCACTCGGTCGGACCGGGCAGCGGCTGCTCCGACGGCCAGATCGCGCGGTCGGCGTCGATCGTGGACACCGACAGTTCCTGCGACGAACCGACCTCCACCGTTCCGGAGACCGGCTCCAGCGACAGCACGTACCGCGGCTTGCCGTCGGCCGCGGGCGCGTCGATGCCGAGGCCCTTGCGCTGGCCGACCGTGAAGCCGTGGACCCCGCTGTGCTGGCCCAGCACGGCACCGGTCTCGGCGTCGACGAGGTCGCCGGGCCGCTCCCCCAACCGGTCGTCCAGGAACTTCTTCGTGTCGCCGTCGGGAATGAAGCAGATGTCGTGGCTGTCGGGCTTCTCGGCCACGGCCAGTCCCCGCTCGGCGGCCTCGTCGCGCACGTCCGGCTTGCGCGAGGCGCCGAGCGGGAACATCGCGTGCCGCAACTGCTGCGGCGTCAGCGAGGCCAGCACGTACGACTGGTCCTTGTGGTCGTCGGCGCTGCGGCGCAACTCCGGCACCCCGCCGGAGACGGACAGGCGGGCGTAGTGCCCGGTGCACACCGCGTCGAAGCCGAGCGCGATCGCCTTCTCCAGCAGCGCCTCGAACTTGATCTTCTCGTTGCAGGTGACACACGGGTTGGGTGTGCGTCCCGCCGCGTACTCGCCGACGAAGGTCTCCACGACCTCCTCGGTGAACCGCTCGGCGAAATCCCACACGTAGAACGGGATGCCGAGGATGTCGGCGGCCCTGCGGGCGTCGCGGGAGTCCTCGACGGTGCAGCACCCGCGGGCCCCGGTACGGAGCGTGCCGGGCTTCGCCGACAACGCCAGGTGTACGCCCGTCACGTCGTGTCCGGCCTCGACGGCACGCGCCGCCGCCACCGCCGAGTCCACGCCCCCGCTCATCGCGGCCAGTACGCGCATCGGCTCATGCCTCCTGCTTCTGCTTACGCATGCCGGCGAGGCCCGCCTGGCGTGCCCTGTCGACGGCACCGCGCAGTTCCCGCGCGAGCGCGTCGACGTCGTCCTGGGTGGATGTGTGGCCCAGCGAGAACCGCAGCGAACCGCGGGCCGCCGTGGCATCGGCGCCCATCGCGGTCAGCACGTGGCTCGGTTCGGCCACGCCCGCGGTGCACGCCGAGCCGGTGGAGCACTCGACGCCTTTCGCGTCGAGCAGCATCAGCAGGCTGTCGCCTGCGCACCCCGGGAACGTGACGTGCACGATCCCGGGCAGCCGGTCCGGCGACCCGGCGGGCAGGCCGTTCAGCACGGCGTCCGGTACCTCGGACTGCACCGCGGTGATCAGCTCGTCGCGCAGCTTGGCCACGCGGTCGGCGACCTCCCTGCGATGCTCGACGGAGGCCCGCACGGCCGTGGCGAACGCGTGGATGCCCGGCACGTCCAGCGTCCCGGACCGCACCTCACGCTCCTGTCCGCCGCCGTGGATCAGCGGAACGGCCGGGGTCGCCCGGTCCAGCAGCAAGGCACCGACGCCGTACGGCCCGCCGATCTTGTGCCCCGTGAGCGTCAGCGCCTGCGCGCCCGAGGCGGCGAATCCGACCTCGACGCCCCCGACGGCCTGCACCGCATCGGTGTGCAGCGGGACGTCGTACTCGGCGCAGACGGCCGCGAGCTCGGCGACCGGGTTGACGGTGCCCACCTCGTTGTTCGCCCACATGACGGTCGCGAGCGCGATGTCGGAATGGCCCTGTTCGAAGGCGGCGCGCAACGTCTCGGGCCGCACCCGGCCGTGGTCGTCGACCTCCAGCCAGGTCAGCTCGGCGCCCTCGTGGTCGGCCAGCCAGTGGACGGCGTCGAGCACGGCGTGGTGCTCGACGGCACTGAGCAGGATCCGGCGGCGCGCCGGGTCGGCGTCCCTGCGCGCCCAGAAGGTGCCCTTGACGGCGAGGTTGTCGCTCTCCGTCCCGCCGCCGGTGAAGACGACCTCGGACGGCCGTGCGTCCAGCGCCTCGGCCACGACCTCCCTGGCCTCCTCGACGACGCGCCGTGCCCGGCGCCCCGAGGAATGCAGCGATGACGCGTTGCCCACGGTGGACATCGCGTCGCTCATCGCCGCAATGGCGTCCGGCAACATGGGGGTGGTCGCCGCATGGTCGAGGTAGGTCATCGCCTCACCAGGGTAGTCGGGCCCTCACGGCGAACGCTGCGGCGTCGCTCACGGACCGCTCACAGGTCCGCTTCCAGGTCCGTTCCCAGGTCCGTTCCCAGGTCATTGCCCTGCCGTCGCGCACCGGCCGACGTGCCGCCCACCACGGCCAGTGCCGTCAGCGACGCGGCGAGCACCACGATCGGTGTACCGGGCGCCGCTGCCGACCCGAGCACGCCGAGCAGCACCCCGCCGAAGCCGATGACCAGCGCCGATGTCACCCAGTCGCCGAGCTGCATGGCCGAGCTGGCGAACCCGCGTTCCGATTCGTCGGCCCGCCGCAGCATCAGAACCTGCACCGACGGGAAGGCCATGCCCATCCCCGCACCGCCGACGACCGCCGCCACGAACGCCACCCATCCGGGGCATCCCGGCAACGCGACGCAGCCGAACAGCGCCACCCCCGTTCCGACCAGCGCGAACCCGGTCCGCACCAGCCGGTCGCGGTCCCAGCCCGGGAACCGACCCTGCAGCGCCGATCCCACCGACCAGCTCAGTGCCGTGACGGTCAGCGGCAGTCCCGCCAGGGCGGGGCTGTAGCCGTGTACGGCGGTCATCGTCAGGGGCAGGAACGCCTCCATGCCGGCGAACGTGCCCGCCAGCAACGCCCGCGAGCGCACCAGTCCGCCCAGTCCGCCGCGGTCGGTCAGCGTCCCGGCAGGCAGCAGCCTGCGCAGTGCGAACCCGACCGCGACCAGGCCCGCTGCGCCGTAGCCGAGCGCGAGCGGCGACGGATGCTGGGCGGCCCACGTCAGCGCGGCCACCCCCACCGCGACCGTGACGGCGGCGGGCACGCTCGCCGCGCGCCGGGTCGGCGGCGGACGATACGCCGCGATGCGGCGCACCACCGGCACCAGCAGGGCCAGCCCCACGACGACGAGCGGCACCAGCCCGTAGAACACCCACCGCCAGCCGACGGTGTCGGTGACCAGCCCCGCGATCGACGGCCCGATCACCGCGGGCAGCACCCACGCCGCCGCGTTGGCGGCGTAGATCACCGGCCGTTCCTCGTCGGTGAACACGAGCGCGATCAACAGCGACGTGGCGACCAGCACGGTGCCGGTACCGAGCCCCTGCAGGAACCGCCCCGTCAGCAGCACGGCCATGTTCGGCGCGAACCCGGCCGCCAGCAGGCCCACCAGGAACACCACCGGGCCGCCGAGCAGCGACGGCACCGGACCCCGGCGGTCGCACACACGACCGGACAGCACCGTCGCCACCACGCTGGCGACCAGGAACGAGGTGAACGGCCACGAGTACAGCGCCCCGCCGTCGAGGTCGGCGACCATCGTCGGCATCGCGGTCGCGACCCCGAGGTTCTCGAAGGCCATCAGCGTGACCAGCAGCAGCACGCCCGCCGTGGTCGTCCGGTGTTCGGGGCTCCACAGCACGCTCCGGCGCCGGGGCGAGGACTCCACGTGCTGCCGGCCTGGGTCGGTCGTCGTCATGACAGCAACGATGCAACCTCAAGCATACTAGAGGTCCAGTCCCGGACGTCGACCGTTCCGTCGCCGACACCCGGCCGCGCCGGCACCGCTCCGCCGGCACCGGGACGTCCTCGGCGCCGGAACGCGGGCCGAAATCACCGAAACCGCTCGTACGGCGGGGTGTGCCGTCGTAGCCTGCTCCGGTGGACACCTTCCCCGTCGCGGCGGCGTGCGCCCGCGAAGGCATCGCCGGCCTTCCGGTGCAGCCGATGCCCACCGGTTCACTGCCGGTCTTCGCGGTCGGAGACGACCTCGTCCTGAAGGCCTACCCGGCCGATGACGTCGACGAGGCGCTCACCGAGCTGGCGGCCCTCAGGGCGGTCGACGGCAAGCTCGACGTCGCGACTCCCCGGGTCGAGAGCGAGGGGGAGATCGACGACTGGCGGTACGTCGTGATGCGGCGTCTTCCGGGCGTGGACCTCGCGACGGCCTGGCCTTCGATGTCCACATCGGACCGCGTGCTCCTGATGCGCCGCATCGGCCGACTGCTGGCACAACTCCATACCGTCCCACCACCGGAGCTGTGGCCCGCCGACTGGGCCCGGTTCCTCACGGATCGCCGCAGCGAGGTGATGGCCCACCAGGGCGGTCTCGGTCTGGACCGGCACTGGCGCGAGCAGATTCCCGGCTTCCTGGACGCGGTGGACCTCGACGCGGTGGACCTGGGCGCGGCGACACCGGTGCTGCTGCACACCGAGGTCATGCCGGAACACGTGTTCGTCGACCCCGACACGTGCGCCCCCACGGGGCTGCTCGACTTCGAACCCGCCATGCGGGGCGCACCGGAGTACGAGTTCTCGGCGGTCGGCGTGTTCCTCGCGGCAGGCGACACGGCGCTGCTGCGGGAGCTGCTGCTCGGGTACGGCTACGCCGCGAGCGAACTCGACGACGCTCTCGCCCACCGGCTGCTGGCCTACACACTGCTGCACCGGTATTCGAACCTGTCGACGTACCTGCGGCTCCTGCCCGCCCCCGACGACCCGACGCTGTCGTCGCTGGCCCGCCGCTGGTTCCTGCCTGCCTGAACTGACCCGGCATGGCCCGGCATGGCCCGACACGGCCAATCCCGAGCGCCACCTCCGGGTCGAGATCCCCGACTACGAGCACCGCCATGGCCTTTTCGGTCGAAAGGGTCGAGCACTCGAGCACCGAGATCGTCAGCGCATTCCGTCGCCTCCTCCCTCAGCTCTCCGCCAGGACATCGGACACCGGCTCAGTGGTTGATCAACGAGCGCGGGGATGCAAGGCTCGAATCCGTCCGCAACGGAGCGCGACGCGGCCGCGGTTGCCGGCTGCCGCGCGATGAACCTGGAGCTCGCCGATGACCGAGTGCCCGCCCGTGGCCTCACCCACTGCGCCCCTGCCCGGTGCCGTGACCCCGCCCAGGAGGAGGTGGGCAGCATGACCGAGTACCTGAACGAGACCGTGTTCACCTGGGGTGCGACACCGCTGAAGTTCGGCGCGGGCGCCGTGGACGAGATCGGCTGGGACCTCGCGCAACTGGGCGCCCGGCGGGTACTGATCATCACCGACCCGGACGTCGCCGCCACCGGGGTGCCGCAGCGCGTGGCCGATGCCGCCAAGGCGGGCGGGCTCACCGTCGAGATCTACGACCGGGTGCACGTCGAGCCGACCGACCGGAGCGTCCGCGACGCGGTCGAGGCCGCGAGCGAGTCCACGTGGGACGGTTTCATCGGCGTCGGCGGCGGTTCGGCCATCGACACGGCCAAAGCGGTCAACCTCCTCACGACCTACCCGGCCGACCTCGACGACTACGTCAACAAGCCGATCGGCAGGGGCAAGGCACCCGACGGTCCGCTGAAACCGCTCGTCGCGGTCCCGACCACGGCGGGAACCGGCTCCGAGACGACTCCCGTGTGCGTCATGGACTTCCTCGACCTGCAGGTCAAATCCGGGATCAGCCACTCCCACCTGCGGCCGAACCTCGCCGTGATCGACCCGCTGCTGACGCTGTCCATGCCGCCGGAGGTCACCGCGGCCAGCGGGATGGACGTGCTGTGCCACGCCCTCGAGTCCTACACCGCACGCCCGTTCCACTCGTTCCCCCGACACACTCCGGAGACGCGGGTGGCCTACAACGGCTCGAACCCCATCTCCGACGCCTGGACCGAACAGGCGCTGCACCTGTTGGCGCGCTCGTTCCGCAAGGCCGTCCTCAACGGCGGCGACCTCGAGGCCCGCACCGACATGATGCTCGCGGCGACGTTCGCGGGGATGGGCTTCGGCAATGCGGGCGTGCACGTGCCGCACGCGTGCGCGTATCCGATCGCGGGCAGGGTGCGCGAGTACCGGCCTGCGAACTATCCGCAGGAGGTCGCGCTCGTGCCGCACGGCGAATCCGTCTCGCTGACGGCACCGGCGGCGTTCCGCTTCACCTTCCCCACCGACCCGGGCAAACACCTGCGCGCGGCCGACATCCTCGATCCGCGTGCGCAGCAGGCCACCGCCGACGAGCGCGAACGGCTGCCCGCGGCGCTGACGTCGCTGATGCGCGACATCGGTGTCCCCAACGGCCTGTCCGGCGTCGGCTACGGTCGTTCCGACATCGGCGCGCTCGTCGAGGGAACGATGCAGCAGCAGCGGTTGCTGGCCGTCGCACCCCGAACGGTGCACGACGAGGACGTCGAAGCGGTTCTCACCGAGTCGCTCGAGAATTGGTAGGCCACAGGCGCCTACGGTGGGCGCCGTGAGCGATCCCGTGAACGAAGCCGCCGCAGCGCCCGCCGACCCGCCCCGCCCCGACGCGCCGCAGCCCGACACGGCACGGGCCGACGCCGAGTGGCTCGCCGCCCGGCTCCGCGCCGCCGTCACCGGCGACGTCGAGGCCGATCCGACCGCCCGCGCCGTGTTCAGCGTGGACGCGTCGAACTACCGCCACGTGCCGCGCGCGGTGGTCTTCCCCCGCGATGCCGGCGACGTGCACGCCGTGCTGCGCGTGTGCCGCGAGCTCGGCGTGCCGATCACGGCGCGCGGGGCGGGCACCAGCATCGCCGGGCAGGCCGTCGGCGAGGGCGTCGTGCTCGACCACACGCGGTACATGAACCGCATCCTCGACCTCGACCCCGAGACGCGGACGGCGCGCGTGCAGCCCGGCGTCGTGCTGGACACGCTGCGCGCCGAGGCGGCCCGGCACGGGCTCACGTTCGGGCCGGACCCGTCGACGCACAGCCGCTGCACGCTCGGCGGCATGATCGGCAACGACTCGTGCGGTTCGCATTCGGTGGCGTGGGGCCGCACGACGCACAACGTCGTCGCGCTCGACGTACTGGCCGCCGACGGCACGGCGATGACGTTCGGCCCCGGCGAGGCGCCCGACAACGCCCACACCCGGGCGCTCAAGGCACTCGTCGACGACCACCTGGCCACGATCCGGCAGGGATTCCCGTCGCTGCCCCGCCGCGTGTCCGGCTACGCGCTGGACCGGCTGCTGCCGGAGAACGGTTTCGACGTCGCCCGCGCCCTCGTCGGCAGCGAGGGCACGTGCGCGCTGCTCACCGAGGCGACCGTGCGCCTGGTGCCCGCACCCGCGGCCCGCGTACTGCTCGTCGCCGGCTACGCCGACGACGTGGCCGCCGCCGATGCCGTGCCCCACGCCCTGCCGCTCGAACCCCTCACGCTGGAGGGCATGGGCTCGGACATGATCGACGCCCTGCTGGTGCGCGGCCGCAGGCCCGCCGCGCTCGACCGGCTGCCCGAGGGCGGCGGCTGGCTGTTCGCCGAGATCGGCGGCGACGACATCGCCGACGCGCGGGCGCGCGCGGAGCGGGTCGCCGCCACGCTGGCCGACGAGACGGGTGCGACGACGTCGATCGCCGACGATCCGGCCGAGCAGAAGCAACTGTGGTCGATCCGCGAGGCCGCATCCGGCATCGCGACCCGCATCCCGACGCCGGAGGGCAGCGCCGAGGCCTGGCCGGGCTGGGAGGACGCCGCGGTGCCGCCGGAGCGGCTCGGGTCCTACCTGCGGGAGTTCCGGCGGCTGCTCGCCGACCACGGGCTGCGCGGCATTCCCTACGGCCACTTCGGCGAGGGCTGCGTCCACGTGCGCATCGACTTCACGCTCACCGACGACGACGGCCGCGCCCGGTTCCGTTCGTTCATGGAGGACGCGGGCGATCTCGTCGTCGCGCACGGCGGTTCGCTGTCCGGTGAGCACGGCGACGGGCAGGCGCGCGCCGAGCTGCTGCCGCGCATGTACTCGCCGGAGATCCTGCGCCTGTTCGAGGCGTTCAAGGCCATCTGGGATCCCGGCGACCTGCTCAACCCGGATGTCCTGGTGCACCCGCGCCCGATGGACGCCGACCTGCGGTTCGACGGTCCGGTGCGCGAGCTGCCGCTCACGCTGAAGTACCCGCACGACGGCGGCAGTCTCGCCGTGGCGGCGCGCCGCTGCGTCGGCGTCGGCAAGTGCGTCGACACCTCGACCGGGGTGATGTGCCCGAGTTACATGGCCACGGGGCGCGAGGAGCACTCCACGCGCGGGCGCGCCCGGTTGCTGTCGGAGATGATGCGCGGCGAGACGATCACCGACGGCTGGCGTTCCACCGAGGTACGCGACGCGCTCGACCTCTGCCTGGCGTGCAAGGGATGCCTGTCCGACTGTCCGGTCAATGTGGACATGGCCTCGTACAAGGCGGAGTTCCTGCACCAGCACTACCGGCGCCGCATCCGGCCCGCGTCGCACTACTCGCTCGGCTTCCTGCCGCTGTGGTCGCGGCTCGCCTCGGTGGCGCCGCGGGTGGCCAACGCGGTGCTCGGGTCGCAGCGCCTGTCGCGGGCGCTGAGCCGGCTCGGCGGCGTCGCACCGGAACGCTCGCTGCCCCGCTTCGCCCGCCGCACGCTGCGCACCCGCCTGCGCAGCCGCGCGAAAACCATGCCGCCCACGTTCACCCGTCCCCGGGTCGTGCTGTGGCCGGACACCTTCACCGACCACTTCTCCCCCGACATCGGCCTCGCCGCGGCCCGCGTGCTCGACCACGCGGGATTCGACGTCGTGCTGCCCCGCTCGTCGGTCTGCTGTGGACTGACGTGGATCTCCACCGGCCAGCTCGGCATCGCCCGCACGGTGCTGCGCCGGACGCTGACGGTGCTCGGCCCGGAGATCGCCGCGGGCACGCCGATCGTCGCGCTGGAGCCGAGCTGCTTGGCGGTGCTGCGCCACGACATCCACGACCTGTTCGACGCCGCCGAGATCGACGGCGGCACCGGGGACGGGATCAACGCCCTCACGCTGGCGGAGTTCCTCGAGCAGTACGCCCCCGACGTCGACTTCCCCGAGCTCGGCTCGGACGGGCCCGTGCCGGCGATCACCCAGCAGCACTGCCACCAGCACGCCGTCGCGGGCAACGCCGCCGACCAGCGGGTGATGGCCAAGGCCGGGATCTCCTGCCGCACGCTCGACTCCGGCTGCTGCGGCCTGGCCGGCAACTTCGGCATGGAGCAGGGCCACTACGACGTGTCCGTCGCCGCCGCCGAGCGGGCACTCGTCCCGGAGGTGGAAGCCGCGTCCGGGGACACGCTCGTGCTCGCCGACGGGTTCAGCTGCCGCACCCAGATCGCGGACCTGACGTCGCGGCGTGCGCTGCACCTGGCCGAGATCCTCGACCGAGCCCTGGGCGGCCGTGGCCACCGGCCGTCCCGGTGACCGGAACAGTCCTCTTGCCGGCGCCCGTCGCGGACCCCGACCGTGAGCCCATGGACGCCATCGACGACGCCACCACGGCAGACCTCGCGAAACGCCTGCGGCGGGCCTACGAGACGGGTACGCCCACCGACCCGATCGTCGAGGCCCGTCCGGAACTCACGGTCACGGACGCCTACCGGATCCAGCAGGAGCAGGTCCGCGGCTGGGTCGAGGCAGGCGAGATCGTCAAGGGGCACAAGGTGGGCCTGTCCTCGCCCGCGATGCAGCAGCAGATGGGCGTCGACCAGCCGGACTTCGGCCATCTCACGAGTGGCATGTTCCACCTCGAGCACCAGCCGATCACGGCGGCGTTCCTGCAACCGCGCATCGAACCCGAGGTCGCGTTCGTCCTCGGCAGGGAGCTGACCGGGCCCGGCGTCACGGTGGCCGACGCGGCGAGGGCGGTCGAGTTCGTGCTGCCCGCGCTCGAGATCGTCGACTCGCGCATCCGGGACTGGCGCATCTCGATCGTCGACACGGTCGCCGACAACGCCTCCTCCGGCGGTGTGGTGCTCGGCACGAAGCCGACTCCGCTGCCGGCCGTCGACCTGCGGCTGATGGGCTGCAGTCTGTACGTCTCGGGCGAGCTGGCGGCCACCGGAACGGGCAGCGCGGTGCTGGGCTCGCCGCTCAACGCCCTCGTGTGGCTGGCCAACACGATCGGCCCGCTGGGCATCTCGCTCGAACCGGGGCACGTCGTGCTGCCGGGAGCGATGACGCCGGCCTTCTCCGTCGGGCCCTCGGAGACCGTCGTCGCCCACATGAATGGTCTCGGAGACGTCACGGCCACCTTCGGTGCCGACACTGCGTCACCCTGGTCCGCACCGGCGAAATGACCATCCTTTTCGCAGGTCACAGCAGATGACCCGGGATCAGTCAGTTGACGGATCGGACGTCAATCCCGCAGTGTTGTATCCCACGAGCGCTCACTGAGAAGTCCCGACAACGGCGATTTCACATTACTGTCATAAGACCGGTTCAATCCCGGGATGTTCAGCGCGCGCCGCACGCGGCAGGCGAACCCTGCCCGGGTACGGCGCGTGTCTGCGCACCAGCGCCGTTCGCCACAACGAAGAACTGCGCGCGAGGGCTCATTCGAGCCCGACAGGCCCACACAACGGCGTGTGGTCAACGTTTCGGTGCCATGCCCGCCGCCGGAAGGTGGACGGGACGCCATCGACGAGTCCCCTACTGACCATCGCATCACCAGACCGGACCGTTAGCCGACCGGATCACACCGGCCGGCTGGCAGCGCGGCCTGGCGGTGCCGAGCCAAGGAGGGCGGCAAGCCGTGACCCGCCACGCCCCGCGTAAGCCGAACACCGGTCTCTACGACGAGAGCCACGAGCACGACGCCTGTGGTGTCGCTTTCGTCGCCGATCTGTCCGGCCGTCCCGACCACGAGATCGTCCGTCAAGCGCTGGTTGCTCTGGGCAACCTGGAGCACCGTGGCGCGCGCGGCGCCGAGACCGAGACCGGCGACGGCGCCGGCATCCTGATCCAGATCCCGGACGCGTTCTTCCGCGAGGTCACCGACTTCGAGCTGCCCGAGCCCGGCGCGTACGCCGCCGGCACGGCGTTCCTGCCTACCGACGAGGCCGCCCGCGACAAGGCGATGTCGGCCATCGAGCGCATCGCCGCCGAGGAGAACCTGCGCGTGCTCGGCTGGCGCGACCTGCCGGTCGACGCCGAGCACGTCGGCCCGAGCGCCCGCGAGGCGATGCCGTACTTCGCCCAGGTGTTCCTCGGCGCGCAGCGGGACGTCGAGGACACGCTGGCCGGGCTCGAACTCGAACGCGCCGCGTTCGTCGTGCGCAAGCGTGCCGAGCACCAGCTCGAGGACTCCGGGGTGTACTTCCCGAGCCTGTCGGCGCGCACGATCGTGTACAAGGGCATGCTCACCGAGCCGCAGGTCCCGAAGTTCTTCCCGGACCTGACCGACGAGCGCGTCGTCAGCGCCATCGGCCTCGTGCACTCGCGCTTCTCCACGAACACGTTCCCGTCGTGGCCGCTGGCACACCCGTACCGGTACGTGGCGCACAACGGCGAGATCAACACGCTCAAGGGCAACCGCAACTGGATGGACGCCCGCGAGTCCCAGCTCGACACCGACCTCATCCCCGGGCCGCTGCGCCGGATCTACCCGGTCATCACCCGCGGCGCGAGCGACTCGGCGTCGTTCGACGAGGTGCTCGAGATGCTGCACCTCGGCGGCCGGTCACTGCCGCACGCGGTGCTCATGATGATCCCGGAGGCGTGGGAGAACCATGCCGAGATGGACGCGGCCCGCCGCGCGTTCTACGAGTTCCACGCCACGATGATGGAGCCGTGGGACGGCCCGGCGCTGGTCTCGTTCACCGACGGCACGCAGATCGGCGCCGTGCTCGACCGCAACGGCCTGCGGCCCGCGCGGTACTGGATCACCGACGGCGGCCTCGTCGTGCTGGCCAGCGAGGCCGGCGTGCTCGAGTTGGACCAGTCGTCGATCGTCCGCAAGGGCAGGCTCGAACCGGGCCGCATGTTCCTCGTCGACACGGCCGAGGGCCGGATCGTCGACGACGACGAGGTCAAGGGCCAGCTCGCCGCCGAGAACCCGTACGCCGAGTGGCTCGATGCGGGCAGGCTCAAGCTGGCCGACCTGCCCGAGCGGGAGCGTGAGGTGCCCACGCACGCCTCGCTCGTGCGCAGGCAGCAGGCGTTCGGCTACACGGCCGAGGAGCTGGACGTGCTGCTCGAGCCGATGGCCCGCACCGGCGCCGAGCCGATCGGGTCGATGGGCAACGACTCCCCCGTGGCGCCGCTCTCGAGCGGCCAGCGTCCGATCTTCGACTACTTCACGCAACTGTTCGCCCAGGTGACGAACCCGCCGCTGGACGCCATCCGCGAGGAGCTCGTCACCGCGCTGGGCACGCAGCTCGGCTCGGAACCGAACCTGCTCGAGGCCGGCCCCGAGCACGCACGCAAGATCGTCCTGTCGTTCCCGGTGCTCGACAACGACGACCTGGCCAAGCTGGTCCACGCCAACGACGACGGCACCCTGCCCGAGTACTCGTCGTACACCGTGCACGGCACCTACGACGTGGCGGGCGGCGGCGAGGCGCTGCAGCGCAGGCTCGACGAGATCCGCACCGAGGTGTCCCGGGCGATCTCCGACGGCGCGCGGCTGATCGTCCTGTCGGACCGCGGGGTGGACCCGGGTCAGGCGGCGATTCCGTCGCTGCTGCTGACCGGCGCGGTGCACCACCACCTGGTGCGCGAGAAGAGCCGCACCCAGGTCGGGCTGATCGTCGAAGCCGGCGACGCCCGCGAGGTGCACCACATCGCGCTGCTGATCGGCTACGGCGCCGCTGCGGTGAACCCGTACCTGGCGATGGCCACCGTCGAGGAGCTCGCCGAACAGGGGCGCGTGGCCGGGGTCAGCGCCAAGGAGGCCACGACCAACCTCATCAAGGCGCTCGGCAAGGGCGTCCGCAAGACGATGTCGAAGATCGGCGTGTCCACGGTGGCCTCGTACACCGGTGCGCAGATCTTCGAGGCGATCGGCCTCGGCTCCGACGTCATCGACACGTGCTTCACGGGCACCACGTCGCGGCTCGGCGGTGTCGGCTTCGACGTGCTGGCCCGCGAGGTCACCGAGCGGCACCGGCGCGCCTTCCCCGCCGACGACGTGCGGCCCAGCCACCGCGAGCTCGCCACCGGCGGCGACTACCAGTGGCGGCGCGAGGGCGAACCGCACCTGTTCAACCCGCAGACGGTGTTCAAGCTGCAGCACTCCACGCGGGCGGGTAAGTACGAGATCTTCAAGGAGTACACCAAGTCCGTCGACGAGCAGGCCGAGCAGCTGATGACGCTGCGCGGGCTGTTCAAGTTCAAGGAGGGCGAGCGGCCGCCGGTGCCGATCGAGGAGGTCGAACCGGTCTCGGAGATCGTCAAGCGGTTCGCCACGGGCGCGATCTCGTACGGGTCCATCTCGGCCGAGGCGCACGAGACCCTCGCGATCGCGATGAACCGGCTGCAGGGCAAGTCCAACACCGGTGAGGGCGGCGAGGACGCCGAGCGCCTGTACGACCCGGAGCGCCGCAGCGCGATCAAGCAGGTCGCGAGTGGACGGTTCGGCGTGACGAGCGAGTACCTCGTCAACGCCGACGACATCCAGATCAAGATGGCGCAGGGCGCCAAGCCCGGTGAAGGCGGGCAGCTGCCCGGCGGCAAGGTGTACCCGTGGATCGGCAAGACCCGGCACTCCACGCCGGGTGTGGGGCTCATCTCCCCGCCGCCGCACCACGACATCTACTCGATCGAGGACCTCAAGCAGCTGATCCACGACCTGAAGAACGCCAACCCGGCCGCGCGCGTCCACGTGAAGCTCGTGTCCGAGGTCGGCGTCGGCACGGTCGCCGCGGGTGTGTCGAAGGCGCACGCCGACGTCGTGCTCATCTCCGGTCACGACGGCGGCACGGGCGCGTCCCCGCTGTCGTCGATCAAGCACGCGGGCGGCCCGTGGGAGCTCGGCCTGGCCGAGACGCAGCAGACGCTGCTGTCGAACCGGCTGCGCGACCGGATCGTGGTGCAGACCGACGGTCAGCTCAAGACGGGCCGCGACGTGCTGATCGCGGCGCTGCTGGGTGCCGAGGAGTTCGGCTTCGCCACCGCACCGCTGGTGGTGTCGGGCTGCATCATGATGCGCGTCTGCCACCTGGACACCTGCCCGGTCGGCGTGGCGACGCAGAACCCCGCGCTGCGGGAGAAGTTCAGCGGCAAGGCCGACTACGTGGTGAACTTCTTCGAGTACATCGCCCAGGAGGTGCGGGAGTACCTGGCGGCGCTGGGTTTCCGGTCGATCGCCGAGGCCGTCGGCCACGCGGAGCTGCTCGACACCCGCGACGCCGTCGACCACTGGAAGGCCGAGGGCCTGGACCTGTCACCGATCTTCGAGGTGCCGGAGATCGAGCCGGGTGCCGCCCGGCACCAGGTCGTCGCGCAGGATCACGGCCTGGACTCGGCACTCGACAACACGCTGATCCAACTGGCCGAGGGCGCGCTGCGTTCCGGCGACCACGTCACGCTCGACCTGCCGGTGCGCAACGTCAACCGGACGGTCGGCACCATGCTCGGGCACGAGCTGACCAAGCAGTGGGGCGGCGAGGGCCTGCCCGACGACACGATCGACGTCACGTTCACCGGCACGGCGGGCCAGGCGTTCGGCGCGTTCGTGCCGAAGGGCATCACGCTGCGGCTGCTCGGTGACGGCAACGACTACGTCGGCAAGGGACTGTCCGGCGGGCGCATCACCGTGCGGCCGCCCCAGGACTCGCCGGTCGTGGCCGAGGAGCACATCATCGCGGGCAACGTCATCGGCTACGGCGCCACGGGCGGCGAGCTGTTCCTGCGCGGCAAGGTCGGCGAACGGTTCTGTGTGCGCAATTCCGGCGCACTGGCCGTCGTCGAGGGTGTCGGCGACCACGGCTGCGAGTACATGACCGGTGGCCGCGTGGTCGTGCTCGGGAGGACGGGCCGCAACTTCGCCGCGGGCATGTCCGGTGGCGTGGCCTACGTGCTCGACCTCGACCCGGTCCGCGTCAACGGCGAGATGGTCGATCTGGAAGGACTCGACGAGGAGGACGTCGAGGTCCTGCTCGAAGCGGTCGAGAAGCACTACACCGAGACCGGGTCGGCCGTGGCGCACACGTTGCTCACCGACTGGGAGTCCGCACTGCCGCGGATCACGAAGGTCATGCCCAAGGACTACAAGCGTGTTCTGCAGGCGAGCGCTCAGGCCGAGCGCGACGGCAGGGACGTGAACGAGGCGATCATGGAGGCGGCTCATGGCTGACCATCGCGGAGTTCACGGAGCAGCAGTCATGGACGCCGACCGGGCGTGGGTGTCCCACAAGACAATGGAGGCGGCTCATGGCTGACCCCAAGGGTTTTCTGAACACGCAGCGGGAGACACCGAAGTCTCGTCCCGTCGACATCCGGATCAAGGACTGGCGTGAGGTCTACGAGGACTTCGACCGTACGAAGCTGAAGGACCAGGCGGGCCGCTGCATGGACTGCGGCATCCCGTTCTGTCACCAGGGCTGCCCGCTGGGGAACCTGATCCCCGAGTGGAACACGCTGACGTGGCGGGACGACTGGGCCGACGCGATCGAACGGCTGCACGCCACGAACAACTTCCCCGAGTTCACGGGCACGCTGTGCCCCGCGCCGTGCGAGACGGCGTGCGTGCTGGGCATCAACGACGACCCGGTGACGATCAAGCGCGTCGAGATTTCGATCATCGACCGCGCCTGGGAGGAAGGCTGGGTCACACCGCAGCCGCCGACGACGAAGACGGGCAAGACGGTCGCGGTCGTCGGCTCGGGTCCGTCGGGCCTGGCTGCCGCCCAGCAGCTGACACGCGCGGGCCACGACGTGGTCGTGCTCGAGCGGGCCGACGCGATCGGCGGGCTGCTGCGGTACGGCATCCCCGAGTTCAAGATGGAGAAGCACCGCCTCGACCGTCGTCTCGACCAGATGCGCGCGGAGGGCACCGAGTTCCGCACGAACGTCGACGTCGGCGTGGACGTCACGGCCGACGAGCTGCGCTCGCAGTACGACGCGGTGGTGCTGGCCGGCGGCGCGACGGCGTGGCGGGACCTGCCCGCTCCCGGCCGGGACGCCACCGGCGTGTACCAGGCGATGGAGTACCTGCCGCCCGCGAACAAGGTGGCCAGCGGGGAGCTGGACGTCTCGCCGATCGACGCGGCGGGCAAGGACGTCGTGGTGATCGGCGGCGGCGACACCGGCGCCGACTGTGTGGGCACGGCCCACCGGCAGGGTGCGAACTCGGTGACGCAGCTGGAGATCATGCCGAAGCCGCCAGAGTCGCGGTCGGAGGCCCACCCGTGGCCGACGTACCCGATGATCTACCGCGTCTCCTCGGCCCACGAGGAGGGTGGCGAGCGGCTGTACTCGGTGAACACGCAGGAGTTCGTGGCCGACGCCGACGGGAACCTGCAGGCCCTGCGGATCGCCGAGGTGCAGCGCGGCGACAGCGGCGGTTTCGAACCGGTCGAGGGCACCGAGCAGGACCTGCCCGCGCAGCTGGTGCTGCTGGCCATGGGCTTCGTCGGGCCGCAGCAGGCCGGGCTGGTCGAGGACCTGGGCGTCGAACTGGACCAGCGTGGCAACGTCGCGCGGGACGAGTCGTTCCGGACCAGTGTGGACAACGTGTTCGTCGCCGGTGACATGGGCCGGGGTCAGTCGCTGATCGTGTGGGCGATCGCCGAGGGCCGTTCGGCGGCCGCTGGCGTCGACGCGTACCTCACCGACCGGGACATGCTCCCGACGCCGATCGCACCGACGGACCGGCCGCTCTCGTAACCCCTGCCGGCGCGCACCGGCGCGGTGCAGCTGCGCAACGGCGGCGCGGTGCAACGACATAACGGCATAACGGAGCAGCGGCGCAACAGAACAGCGGCGCAGCTCGACACCACGCGGCGGGTGGGTGGGCGTTCCCGACGGAGCGCACGCCCACCCGCCGCGTGTTCTGCACTCATGCCCGCGTGTTGCGCTTTCCGGGGCCCGTGTTGCGTTCCCCGGGGCGCGTGTTGCGTTCCCCGGGGCCCGTGTTGCGCTTTCCAGGGTCCGTGTTGCGCTTTCCGGGGCCCGTGTTGCGCTTTCCGGAGCCCGTGTTGCGTTCTCCGGGGGCGTGTCCCCCGTCGGCACGCTGTCAGGAGGCGGCGGCCGACGATGTACGGCTGCAGAACACGCGGGGCTGAGTGCAGAACACGCGCGAGGACGCAGTCGCGCGGCAGCGCGGCAACGCGACATTGGGGGCCGGTGGTCGGGCGACGGGTGGGCGCAGTCACGCGGGCCACACCACACCGCGTTGACTTTCCGCGCCGGGCGGGCCTAGCCTCGAACGGCTCATGCGATGGTGGCTGGAAGCCGGTGAGAACCCGGCACGGTCGCGCCACTGTGATCGGGCACGTGCCCCGTAGTCAGACCCAACGCCATCGCCACCGTTCCGATCGGGCCGCGACAAGCCCAAGGAGGTTCAGCGATGTCACAGCCGAACGTCGTCTCCATCCCACGCACCGGCGCCGTCCCCCGCCCCGATGCCATCCGCATTCCCCTGCGCGACATCGTGCCGTGGGCGATCTTCACCACCCTGCTCGCGCTGCTCGTGCTCTTCTTCGTCAGCACCGAGGCGGGCGCCGTCTCGCTCGTGTCCGACGGTCTGGTGCACGAGTTCGTCCACGACGGCCGGCACCTGCTGGCCTTCCCGTGCCACTGACCGGCCGGGGGTCACCATGATGAGGACCTTGCTGGTCCGCGGCATGCTCGCGGGCCTTGCCGCCGGTCTGCTCGCGGCCGCGTTCGCCTACGTCGTGGGCGAACCGCCGGTCGGCGACGCCATCGCACTCGAGGAATCACACGCCACCGCATCTCATGGCGACGCTGCCTCGCACGACGATACCGCCTCGCGCGGCGACACGGCTCACGCGGAATCCCACACTCACGCCGGATCGCCCGGCCACGCGTCGGAATCCGGTGCTGCGCCCGAATCCGGTGGCGTGCCCGAGTCCGGAGAGGACGGAGGACACGAACACGGTGACGACGCGCTCGTCGGCCGTGGGGTACAGAGCACGATCGGCCTCGCCACCGGTGTGACCGGGTATGCCGTCGCGGTGGGCGGGCTGTTCGCGATCGCGTTCGCCGTGGCGCAAGGCCGCGTGACCACGCTGCGGCCCCGCGTGTCGGCCGCGCTGCTGGCCGCAGGCGGGTTCGCGGTGGTGGTGCTGGTGCCGTTCCTGAAGTATCCGGCGAATCCGCCGGCGGTGGGCCAGGCGGGCACGATCGAGGATCGCACCGCGCTCTACTTCGGATTCCTGGCACTGTCGGTGGCGACCGCGATGGTGGCGGTCGCCGCAGGCCGAGCGGTGGCCGACCGCTCCGGCGCCGCGTGCGGCGGGCTGCTGGGCGTGGGCGGATACGTCACCGTCATGACCATCGCCGCTGCCCTACTGCCCGCGGTCGACGAGGTTCCGGACGGCTTCCCCGGCTCGCTGCTGTGGGACTTCCGGCTCGCCTCGCTCGGCACGCAGGCCGTGCTCTGGTGCGCGCTCGGTCTCGGGTTCGCAGTACTCGCCGAGAAAGCACTGGGACCCGAGACGGCACCGAGCCCCGAGAAGGCACCGGGACAGGCCCGTGACGGCGCCCCGAAGGCGGCGCGTCAGTGACGCCGCGCCGCGGCGACCCCGGCGGTGACGACGAGCGAGACCAGCCCGACGAGTCGCGACAGGCGCACGGACCGTGCCAGATCGGCAGCTCCCGGCGACGGTCCGGCGCCGAGCGTGCCACGGTTCTCGGTGCGCCCGCCGTAGACGTTGGTTCCGCCCAGCCGCACGCCGAGCGCGCCGGCGAACGCGGCCTCGACGGGACCGGCGTTGGGGCTCGGGTGCCGGTGGGCGTCGCGGCGCCACGCCCGGATCGCCGCGCCCGGCCTCCGGCCGAGACCGGGTGCGGCGACGGCAGCGGCGAGGGCCGACAGCCGCGACGGGACGAGGTTGGCGACGTCGTCGGCGCGTGCCGCCGCCCAGCCGAACCGTTCGTACCGGGCGCAGCGGTGCCCGACCATGGCGTCGAGCGTGTTCAACGCGCGGTAGCCGAGCAGCCCCGGCAGGCCGGCGAGCCCGCCCCACACGAGCGGGGCGACGACCGCGTCGGACGTGTTCTCGGCGATCGACTCGGTCGCGGCGCGGGCGAGCCCCGTCGCGTCGAGCTCGGTGGCGTCGCGTCCGCACAGGTGCCCGAGACGTACGCGCGCCTCCGGCAGCTCGCCCGCCGCCAGGTGCCCGGCCATGACGTCGCCTTCGCGGGCCAGGCCGGTGCCGCCGAGGACGGCCCACGTCGTGGCGGCCGTGGCGGCGAACCGGGCCAGCGGCCTGCGCCGGGTCGCGGCCGACACGATCGCGCCGGCGGCCGCTGCGCCGCCCGCGCACACTCCCGCGTACACGGCACCGCGCACGCGGGAGTCGGCCCACATGCGCCGCTCGAGCGCGGCGGCCGCGGTACCGAACAGGGCGACGGGATGCCCCCGCCGGGGGTCGCCTGCGACGACATCGGCCGCATACCCGGCCACAATCCCGGCAGCGGTGACAGCTTGAACACGGACCACAGCGCTCACCCTAACGAGTGGTCCAGAATGCCCTGCATGACGAACGATCCGAAGCGGCGCCTCGCCGAGTTCGCGGCAGGCCGACTCGAAGCCGCGGCCTCCGCACTGCGCGGCCGCCGGGCCCCGGTGCAGCGGGCCAACGACGTCGAGGGCGGCAAGACGCTCGTGCTCGGCGGCGTCCGGTCGGGCAAGTCCCGCTACGCCGAACAGCTCGTGGGCAGATATCCCGGGGTGACCTACATCGCCGCGGGCATGCCCCCGAGCGACGACGACCCGGACTGGAGCGCCCGCGTGGCGGCCCACCGCGCACGCAGACCGTCACACTGGGCCACGGTGGAGACGGGCGACGTCACGGCCGCCCTGCGTGACGCCGATTCCCCGGTGCTCATCGACTGCCTCGGCACGTGGCTGACGCGCGTGCTCGACGAGTCCGGCGCGTGGGAACAACGCGACGGCTGGCAGCAACGCGTGGACGAACGGCTCGGTGCGTTCGCCGACGCGTGGCGGCAGGCCAGCGTACCCGCCGTCGCGGTGAGCAACGAGGTCGGCAGCGGCGTCGTCCCCGCATCGGCGTCGGGACGCATCTTCCGGGACGTGCTCGGCGCACTGAACACCACCGTGGCCACGCATTCCGACGCGGTTCGGCTGATCGTCGCCGGCCGTGTACTGACGCTGGAATAGGAGAACTCCGTGCAGATCCCCCCGCTCGACGACGACGCCCGCGACGCAGCGCTGCAGCAGCTCGACGGCCTGGTCAAACCGGTCGGCGCGCTCGGCAGGCTCGAAGAGCTGGCCGCGTGGCTGTGCGCCGCGCACGGCTCGGTGCCGCCGCGCCCGCTGGACGACGTCCGGGTCGTGGTGTTCGCGGGCGATCACGGGGTGTCGGCGTCCGGGGCGGTGTCGGCGTATCCGCGGCATCTGACGGCGGCGATGGTGCGCGTGTTCCTGGCGGGCGAGTCCGGCGTGAACGTCCTGGCCCGCGACGTGGGCGCGCGCGTGCGCGTGCTGGACCTGGCGGTCGACGATCCGCTCGACGACGTGCCCGCCGAGGTGCGGCGGCACAAGATCCGGCGGGGTTCGGGGGCCATCGACGTGGCCGACGCGCTGGAACCCGGTCAGGCCCGGCAGGCGTTCGATGCGGGCACCGCGGCCGCCGACGCCGAGATCGACGACGGGGCGGACCTGCTCGTCCCCGGTGACATGGGTATCGGCAACACCACGATCGCCTCGGCGCTCGTGGCCGCGGTGCTGGGGCTGCCCGCCGAGGACGTGGTCGGCACGGGCACGGGCGTCGACGACGACGGCCGTGCCCGCAAGGTGGCGGTGCTCGACAAGGCCCTCGCGCGCGCCACCACCGACGATCCGTTCGCCGCGCTGACGTCGCTGGGCAGTGCCTGCGCGGCGGCGACGGCCGGATTCCTGGTACGTGCGGCCGGGCGGAGGGTGCCGGTCGTGCTGGACGGGGTGTTCCCGTGTGCGGCGGCGGTCGTGGCACGGGAGATCGCGCCGGGCGCCGAGCAGTGGTGGGTGGCCGGGCATCGGTCGACCGAGCCGGCGCAAGCGTTTGCGCTCAAGGCGCTGGGACTGGAGCCGATCCTCGACCTCGGGCTGCGACTCGGTGAGGGCAGCGGTGCCGTGCAAGCCGTTCCGGTGCTGCGCAACGCCCGCGCCGTGCTCGCGGGCATGGGACGGCTGGCCGACCTTGGCTGAGCACGAACCTGCGGCGCACGAACCTACAGCGCACGAACCTGCGGCCGATCCCGGTTCCGGGGACGGACCGCCGTCCGGGGGCGATCCGGCACTCGGACGCGCCGCGGCCGACGGTCTGCGGATGGCGTTCGGCACGTTGACGGCGCTGCCCGTGCCCGCACCGCGGACGGTCGACCGCCGCGTCGCGGGCACAGCCATGACGGCGGCACCGCTCGCCGGCCTGGCGCTCGCCGTCGCGGCCGGGCTCGTCGTCTGGCTGGGCCGGCTGCTCGGACTGCCCGCGTTCGTCGTGGCGGCGCTGGCACTCGCCACGCTGGCACTGGCCACGCGCGGACTGCACCTCGACGGCCTCGCCGATACGGCCGACGGCCTGAGCGCGTCCTACGACCGCGACCGCGCGCTCGACATCATGCGCCGCGGCGACGCCGGGCCGACGGGCGTCGCCACGCTGCTGCTGGTCCTCCTGGTGCAGACCGGCGCCCTCGCGGGCGTGGTGGCCGCGGGCGGCGGGGTGACGGCCGTCGTCGTGGCGGTGGTCGCGAGCCGCGTGGTGCTGCCGTTGTGCTGCACCCGGTTCGTCCCGTCGGCGCGGCCGGAAGGTCTCGGCGCGGCCGTGTCGGGCGCGGTCCCGGTGACGGTCGCCGCCGCGGTGGCACTGACTGTCGCATCGCTGTCCGTCCTGGCCGGATTCGACCCGGCCGTCGCGTGGTGGCAGGGTCCCGTCGCGGTGCTGACCGGCTGGGCTGCGGCGGGTGTGCTGCTCCGGCGGTGCGTACGCAGACTCGGCGGCAGCACCGGCGACGTCCTCGGCGGCGGCGTCGAAATCGCACTCGCCACGACCCTCCTGGTACTCAGCATCTGACCCTCGCGCGTGTCCTGCGCCCAGCACCGCGTGTTCTGCGTTCGGTGCAGGAACGGGTCCGGAACGGAACCACGTTCGGCGCCGTCGCGCCGGGGCGTCCGTGCCTGGCCCGGCCGAGCACGGCCGCCACTAGACGACGTCGAAGTTCGCCATCATTACCATGTCCTCGTGTTCGAGGTTGTGGCAGTGGAACACATAGCGGCCCCGGTACCCGTCGAACCGCACGAGGATCCGCGCCGCCTCGGCGGGCCGCAGGTCGACGGTGTCCTTCCAGCCGTGGTCGTACGGTCCGGGGCCGCCGGTCCCCCTGCCGAGGACCTGGAACGGCGCGAGGTGCAGATGGACGGGGTGGTGGAAGTCCGCCGTCAGTTCCCAGATCTCCGTACTGCCGAGCGCCGCGGTCGCCTGCACGGAGTCCGGCGCGAACGGTTCGCCGTTCACCACCCACCCGTGCGCCCCGTCGATGCCCTGCGAGCGGAACGTCATCTGTCGCGTTCGGACGGCGTCGCTCTCGCGTAGCCGTTCGAACGTGGGACTGAGGACGTCCGGAACGCCACGGTCGTCGCTGACCGCGCGGGTGACGTCGAACCGCATCACCGTCGCGGTGGAGCCGTCGCCGAGATCGTTGACCATCCGGGCCCGGCTTCCTGCGCGGAGTTCGCGGAAGTCGACGAGCACGTCGAACCGCTCGGCCGGTGCGAGTTCCACCGCGTCGTGTTCGCACCGGCAACCTACGCGGACCTGTCCACCGAACCGGGCCCGACGACTCTGGGTGCCGAGCCGCCCGTCCTGCCCGATCCGGCGGAGTGCACGGACCCGGTGCCGCTCCTGGACCTGTCGGAGGCCACCATCAGTGCGCGTGTCGACTACCGGCTGCACCGGGTGCCCGGGTTCTGGCACGGCAGGCCGTCACGGGAGCCGGTGTCGGAGTTCTGGATGCGCTTCGCCGACGGGCGCGATGCCGACCCTGTCGGGCTGGCCATGCTCGTCGACGCCGCGGCACCCGTCGCACTCGACCTCGGCGTGGCCGGTTCGTCCACCGTGGAACTCACCGTGCACGTGCGCGCCAGGCCCGCGCCGGGGTGGCTCGCGTGCCGCGCGGCAGCGCGGCGTCGGGGGGCCGTGGCCGGGCGACGGGCGGGCGCAGGACACGCGGGTCAGCGAAGGGCTGCCAGGGCGTCGAGGAAACCGTCCATGTCGGACCGCACGGCGATGCGCAGCCAGTCCGGTCCGAGGCCGGGGAAAGTGTCCGCGCGCCGCACGGCGTAGCCCGCCTCGCGCAACGCCAGCCGGATCTTCTCCCCGTCCGGCACGCGCATCAGCACGAACGGCGCCCGCGGTGTGCCTGCCACCTCCACGCCGAGGTCCCGCAACCGTGCGACCAGCCGGTCGCGGTCGGCCTCGGCGACGCGGGCCAGCTCGTCGGCCTCGGCCACGGCACCGGGCCTGCTGCACGCCGCCATCGCGACCGCAGCCGGGGTCGAGACCGACCACGGCGGCTGCAGCCCGCGCAGCCGCTCGACGACGGCGGGTTCGGCGAGCACGTACCCGGCGCGCAGCCCGGCGATGCCCCACGTCTTCGTCAGGCTCCGCACCACGGCGATCCCCGGAATCCGCTCCGTTGCGAGGCTTTCCGGCTCCCCGGGAACCGCGTCGAGGAACGCCTCGTCGACGACGACCAGCCTGCCGGGCCGCGCCAGCGCCCGGATCGACGACGCCGGGTGCAGCACCGACGTGGGGTTCGTCGGGTTGCCTACGAACACGAGGTCGACGTCGGCGGGCACCGGGTCGGCGTCGAGCGCGAACCCGCCGGACGCGGGCAACTCGACCCGCGTCACGTCGTGTCCCGCGGCGAGCAGCGCCGCCTCCGGCTCCGTGAACTGGGGATGCACCACGGCGGGCCTGCACCCGGGCCAGGCGTGCGCCAGCAGCGTGAACGCCTCGGCGCCGCCCGCGGTCGGCAGCACGTCGTCGGGGTGGCGGCCGTGCCGCGCCGCGATCGCCTCGGTGGCACCGGACACGTCGGGATAGGCGGCGACAGCCGAGAGGCTGTCGCGCAGTTCGGCCAGCAACCATTCCGGCGGTTGCGGCACGCGGACGTTCACCGCGAGGTCGACGAGGCCGTCGCCGACCTCGCGGTCGCCGTGATGCCACAGGTCGATGTCGCGGGTGCGATGCTCGCCGCCGGCACGCTCCCCGCCGGTCATCGGGCCGCCCTCCGGTGCACCGCATCCGCGAACGTCCGCGCCAGCTCGGGATGTCCCGCCCAGTGGACGTGCAGGTAGGACGCGTGCAGCGTCGGCGTCGCGAAGCCCTCCGCCTCGCCGTTCCATCGCCACGCCGGTGTCGACCCCGCCCGCGGTTCGACCACGGTGCGGTGGAATTCGTGCCCGCGTGCCACATCGCCCTCGGCGGCGAGGACGTTGTCGCGGGCCGCGGTCGCCGTCCGGTAGCCGAGCGCGCCGCGCCGGGTCATCCGGGCCGTCGCGTCGAGCGCGCCGACCATCGGCAGCCCGTCCAGTTCCCGGCACAGGTACAGCAGGCCCGCGCATTCGGCCACCGCGGGCATCCCGCCGGAGAGGGCCTCGCCGATCGCGGTGCGCAACGGTGCGTTCGCCGAAAGCTCCTCGAGATGCGCCTCGGGGAATCCGCCGCCGAAGTACATGCCGGCACACTCGGGCGGCAGCGCCTCGTCCTGCAACGGATCGACGTCCACGACGTCGACACCGTGGGCTGCGAGCAACTCGACGGTCTCGGTGTACCGGAACGTGAACGCCTCCCCCGCCGCGGCGGCCACGACGGCGCGCGGTCCACTGTGGACCGGCCCGGGCGACCACGGCGCGGCCGTCAACCGCCGCGCTCCACGTGCGACCCGCAGGACGGCGTCCAGGTCGACCCCGTCCGCGATCCAGTCGGCCAGCTTGGGCAGCAACTCCCGCGCACCGGTCTCGCGCTCACCCGCGGGGACGAGCCCGAGATGCCTGCTCGGCGCGTGGATGTCGTCGCTGCGCCGCAGCGCACCCAGCACGGGAATCCCCGTCGGCGCGAGTGCCCCGCGGATCTCGTCCTCGTGCCGTTGCGAACCCAGCTTGTTCAGGATCACGCCGGCGAGCTCGAGGTCCGGGTCGTAGCGTGCGAATCCCAATACCAGTGCCGCGACGCTCCGGCTCGCCGCACTCGCGTCGACAACCAGCACCACCGGCGCGTCGACGAGCCGTGCGACGTGCGCCGTGGACGCGTAGCCGTCGGTGCCGAGCGCACCGTCGAACAGGCCCATCACGCCTTCGATCACCGCGACGTCGGCACCGCTCGACCCGTGCTGCAGCAGCGGAACGACGCGGTCCTCGCCCTGCAGGAACGGATCGAGGTTGCGCGCAGGCCTTCCGGTGGCCATGGCGTGATAGCTCGGGTCGATGAAGTCGGGGCCGACCTTGTGCCCGGACACCGCGGTCCCGCGGCCGCGCAGCGCCGCCATCAGGCCCGTCGCGACGGTCGTCTTGCCGTGCCCGGACCCGGGCGCGGCAACGACGACGCGGGCTACCACTCGATGCCCCGCTGGCCCTTTTGCCCGGCATCCATCGGGTGGGTGACCTTCGACATCTCGGCGACGAGGTCGGCCGCGTCCACGAGGGCCTGCGGCGCGTTGCGGCCGGTGATCACCACGTGCTGGCGGCCGGGCCGATTCCGCAGTGTCTCCACCACGTCATCGACGTCGACCCAGCCCCAGTGCAGCGGGTAGGTGAACTCGTCGAGCACGTAGAAGTCGTGCGTCTCCTCGGCGAGCCTGCGCTTGATCTCCGCCCAGCCCTCACGAGCATTCTCGGCGTGGTCCTCGTCGGTGCCCTTCTTGCGGGACCAGCTCCAGCCCTCGCCCATCTTGTTCCACTCGACGGGCCCGCCCTGACCGGTCTCCCCGAGCGTGCGCAGCGCGTTCTCCTCGCCCACACGCCACTTGGCCGACTTGACGAACTGGAACACGCCGATGTTCCAGCCCTGGTTCCACGCCCGCAGCGCCATCCCGAACGCCGCCGTGGACTTTCCCTTCATCGGTCCCGTGTGGACGGCCAGGATCGGCCGGTTCCGCCGCTGTCGCGTCGTCAGTCCGTCGTCCGGCACCACGTCCGGCTTCCCCTGCGGCATCAGGCCGCCCTCCGTTTCTTGCGGGACACCCTCCCCTGCTGTGGCGAAAAAGCGTGCCACAGCGGGGGCCCAACCCGGTCGGGCGTCCTGAACAACCCACCGTCAATCCTCATTCAGGCCGCCCTCCGTTTCACCTCGTCGGTCAGCTTCTCGGCCGCCACGTCCCCGACGGCCACGTGCTCGGCACCGAGCCGGCCTGCCAGCGTCTTCGCCAGGCCGAGCCGCATGCGACCGGATTCACAGTCCATGACCACAGTGGACACCCCGCTGCGCGCCAGGCCGTCCGCGGTGGTGTGGGCACGCTGCAGCGCCTCGGGGCCACTGGTCGCCCGGCCGTCGGTCACGACGACCAGCAGTGGCCTGCGGTCGCCGTCGCGCAACGCCTCGACCCGCAGCACCTCGGCCGCACGGGTCAGCCCTTCTGCTAGCGGCGTGCGCCCGCCGGTCGGCAACTCCTCCAGCCGTGCGGCCGCGACATCGACGCTGCCGGTCGGTGGTAGCGCCACCTGCGCCTCGGACGCGCGGAAGGTGACCAGCCCGACCTTGTCGCGGCGCTGGTAGGCATCCAGCAACAGCGACAGGACGGCGGTCTTCACCTCGCGCATGCGCGTTTTCGACCCCATCGAGCCGGACGAGTCGACACACAGCAGGACGAGGTTGCCCTCCTTGCCTTCCCGCCGGGCGAACCGCAGGTCCCGGGGCAGCACGACCGGACCGGCTCCGTCGGCGCGCGGACCACGCTGTGGTCGCTGCCGCGCCGCCGCCCGCAGCGTCGCGACGAGGTGCGGCGATCCGCTCCGCTCACCGTCCGGGCGGACGCCGACGATCCGGCCACGGTCCCCTTCGGCGCGGGAACGCCTGCCGTCCGCGCCCGCACCGGCGCCGTCGACGGTGAACAGCTTCGCCCGGTACGGCGTGTCCGTGCCGGCCCGCTGTTCGGTGTGTGGCTGGGCACCGTCGCCGTGTTCCGCGTCCGGATCGCCGTGTTGCGGATTCCGGGGCTCGTGTTGCGGGTTCCCGTTGCCGTGCTGCGGATTCTCGTCGGGCGCGCCCCCGCCGGGGCCGCCGTCAGGACCGTCGTCGTCGGGACCGTCACCGGGTCCGTCGTCATCGGGGCCGCCGTCGTCGGGGCCACCGTCGTCGGGACCGCCGTCGTCGGGACCGCCGGGACTGCCGTCGCCGCCGCTCTCGTCGTCCGGATCGTCGCTGTCCGGGTTCTGCTCCGGCGGCTCGGCGTCCTGGAGTGCCTGTTCCAGCTGCTCGGAGTCGATACCGGGAGCATCGAACGGGTTGCGCCTGCGCCGGTGCGGCAGGGCCAGCCTCGATGCGACGCGGATGTCCTCTGTGGACACGGTCGTGCGGCCGCACCAGGCGGCGTGGGCTGCGGCGGTGCGGGCCGTGACGATGTCGGCGCGCATGCCGTCGACCTCGAACGCGGCGCACACCTCCGCGATCTGCAGCAGCGCCTCGTCGGTCAGTTCCACCGACGGCAGCAGCTTGCGGGCCGCGGCGATCTCGGCGGCCAGCGCGGCGTCGTCGTCGGCGTATCCCGCAGCGAAGGCGTCCGGATCCGATTCGTAGGCCAGCCGCCGCCGCACGACCTCGACCCGCTCGGCGGCGTCCCGGCTCGACGAGACCTCGACGGTCAGCCCGAACCGGTCCAGCAGCTGTGGCCGCAGTTCGCCTTCCTCGGGGTTCATCGTTCCGATGAGGACGAACCGGGCGGCGTGCGAGACCGAAGCACCCTCCCGTTCGACCGTCACCCGTGCCATCGCCGCGGCATCGAGCAGCGTGTCGACGAGGTGGTCGTGCAGCAGGTTGACCTCGTCCACGTAGAGCATCCCGCGGTGCGCGCCCGCGAGCAGGCCGGGCTGGAAATCGGTGACGCCGTCGCGCAGCGCACGTTCCAAGTCGAGCGAACCGACGACCCGCTCCTCGGCGGCCCCGACGGGCAGTTCCACCAGCCGGGCCGGCCTGCGGGACGACGGGACCGTCCGGTGTGGACCGTCGGGGCACGACGGGTCGGGCGCCGCCGGGTCGCAGGAGAACCGGCACCCGTCGACGACGTCCACATCGGGCAGCAACCCCGCGAGGGCGCGCACCATGGTGGATTTCGCCGTGCCCTTCTCGCCGCGCACCAGCACCCCGCCGATCGACGGTGAGATGGTGCACAACAGGAGGGCGAGGCGCAGTTCGGCCATTCCGACGACTGCCGTAAACGGGTACAGCCGCATGCACACTCCCTTGCTCGACGGCGGGTTTCCACGCCCACCGGGTTTCACACCACGCAAGCCCGCGGCCACCGAAGCTCTGACTTCCCGGCCTACCGGCCGGTCACAGTGGCGGGACCGTCCCGGATTCGCACCGGGTTCCACGACGACCGCTTCCTGCGGCATCATCGCACACGTTCCACCGCCCGCGGGTGTTCGCCGCAACACAACTACCGTGGCTCAGCGTGAGAATCACCGTGGTGGGCATCGGCGCGGACGGGTGGCAGGCACTGCCACCGGACTCGCGCGCCGAGCTCGAGACGTGCGACGTGCTGCTCGGCGGGCCCCGGCAGCTCGACCTGGTTCCCGACGGCCCGTACGAGAAGCGCCCCTGGCCCAGTCCGCTGCTGCCCGCGCTCGACGACGTCCTCGCGGAGCTGGCCGACCGCCGCGTCGGCGTGCTCGCCAGCGGGGATCCGCTGCTGTCGGGCATCGGCGGCACGCTGGTCCGCAGGCTGGGCGCCGATGCGGTGCGGATCGTGCCGGCGGTGTCGTCGGTGACACTGGCCCGCGCGCGACTGGGCTGGACCGCCGAGGAGACCGATGTCGTCAGCGCCGTCGGCCGCGACGCCCACAAGGTGCTCCGCGCGCTGGCCCCCGGCAGGCGGGTGCTCGTGCTCAGCTCCGGCGCCGACACCCCGGGAGACATCGCGGCCCTGCTGGCCGGGCACGGGTTCGGCGACAGCACCCTGACCGTGCTGGAGAACCTGGGCTCGGCCGGGGAACGCCGCCTCGACGGCACCGCCCGCGACTGGCCGCACCCACCGGGCGCGCCGCTCAACGTCGTCGCGATCAGCTGCGCCGGGCAGGCTCACCCCCTCCTGGCCGGCCTGCCCGACGAGGCGTTCGACCACGACGGCCAGCTCACCAAGCGCGACCTGCGCGCCAGTGCGCTCGCCCGGCTCGCGCCGACACCCGGCGAGCTGCTGTGGGACGTCGGAGCCGGTGCGGGCAGCGTCGCCGTCGAGTGGTGCCGCACACATCCCGCCAACCGGGCGATCGCCGTGGAATCACGGCCCGAACGCGCCGAACGCATCACCCGCAACGGTGCGAACCTCGGCGTCCCGGACCTCGACGTGGTCACCGGACGGGCACCCGAGGTGCTCGCGGACCTGGACACCCCGGATGCGGTGTTCGTCGGCGGCGGCGTCGGGGGCGCCGGGGTGCTGACCGCCTGCTGGGACGCGCTGCGCCCCGGCGGCAGGCTGGTGGCCCACGGCGTGACGCTCGAGGCCGAACAGGCGCTGGCCGCGCAGTACGCCGACCGCGGCGGCGAGCTGACCAGGATCTCCGTCGAACGCGCCGCACCGCTGGGCGGCCTGACCGGGTGGACCCCCGCCCGCGCTGTAACGCAATGGAATGTGAGGAAGCCGTGACCGTCCATTTCATCGGTGCCGGACCGGGCGCCGCCGACCTGATCACCGTCCGCGGGCAGCAGCTGCTCGCGAGCTGCGGCGTCTGCCTCTACCCGGGCAGCCTCACGCCGACCGACCTGCTCGCGCATTGCCCGGACGGTGCCACGCTGGTCGACACCGCCGACCTGACGCTCGACGAGATCATCGGTGAGCTGGCCTCCGCACACGAGGCGGGCCACGACGTCGCGCGGCTGTGTTCCGGCGATCCGGCCGTCTACAGCGCGGTCGCCGAACAGATGCGCCGCCTCGACGCCGCCGGCGTGCCGTACGACGTCGTCCCGGGTGTGCCCGCGTTCTCCGCGGCCGCGGCCGTGCTGGGCCGGGAGCTGACCGTGCCGACCGTCGGGCAGAGCCTCATCCTCACCCGGGCGCAGGCCCGTTCGACCTCGATGCCCGAGGGCGAGGAGCTGGCGACACTGGGCGCATCGGGAGCGACGCTGGCCCTGCACCTGGCGGTGAACCGCGTCGAGCAGGTCGTCGAGGAGCTCCTGCCGCACTACGGCGCGGACTGCCCCGCCGCCGTGGTCGCCAAGGCCACGCAGCCGGGCGAGACCGTGCTCCGCGGCACCCTCGGTGACATCGCGGGCCGGGTGCGGGACGCCGGACTGAACCGCGCGGCGATGATCTTCGTGGGCCAGGTCCTGGCCGCCGAGAACTTCCCCGACAGCTTCCTGTACTCCGCGGGCCGCGAACGGCATGCACCCGGTGACCCCTACTGCGAAAACGGGGGACAGCCCCACTGACCCGACCGCCCCGCGACCGAGACCGTGGAGGCATGACGGGCGACATTCTGGGCAGTGCGTGGCTCCTGCCGTTGCTGGCACTCGCCGTGCTGGCCGACGGTCCGCTGCCGTTCCTGCCCAGTGAACCGGTCCTCCTCTCGTCGGTCGCGGCGGCAGGCGATCCCGGCCGCGTGGCCGCCCTCGCGGCGGCGGCCTTCGTGGGATCGCTCGCCGGGGACGCGGTGCTGTACACGCTCGGCCGGTCGTCGCACCGGTTCCTGCGTGGCAGGCGCGACGACACCCGGGTGCGCAGGCACCTGCACCGCAGGCCGATGCTGACGCTCGTGGCGGTGCGATTCCTGCCCGGCGGCCGCCTGGTCAGCGTCGCGGCGGCCGGCCGGGTGCGGATTCCGGTGGCCCGGTTCGCCGCAGCCACGCTCGTCAGCTCCGCCGTCTGGTGCGGATACATGACCGGCATGGGCCTGCTGATAGCCCCGGTCACCCGCGGTGATCCGGTGCTGTCACTGCTCGCCGGGATCTGCATGGCCACGGTCATCGGCGCTGCGGGCGAGGCCGTCCGGAGGATCGGGGCCGCCCGCCGGAGCGCCGCGCCGGCAGCTCCGCTGCCGGCGCATGCAGCGCTGCCCACTGCTGTGCGGTGAGCCCGCGGGGCAGGGCTGTGGCGGGCACCCCGTTGTCGGCGAGCCATGTTGTCGGCGAGCCATCGGCGCACCGCGGCGCGGTGCGCGTGCGGTGTACACCCGGTCGACCGAATTTCCCACCACGCCCGGTAACCACCCTGCCGCCCGGGGATGCCCCGAAGGGCACCTTGGGGGCGCTCAACGCCCCCAAGGTGCCCTTCGGGGCGTTTTCCTGCCCACCCGGATGCACACCTCCTGCGCCGGTGTGGTTACGAAGCGTATGCGGTCAGCCCGACCTGCCGACGATCGTGCCCGCGCGGTCGATGGCGACGACGTCGACGTGTACGGGCGCATCGCCGAGCACCTCGGCCGCCTGCTCCCGAGCCCGTTCGGCCACCAGGTCGCCCAGCTCCAGGCCCGCTTCGCGGGCGAGTTCCAGCGCATGCAACGCCGTGTTCGCACCATCGATCGTGGCCACCAGCTCACCCCGGCCCGCCCGCTCGGCGATGTCGGCCAGCAACGCGAGGTCCACCTGCGAGCGCTTCGAATGCAGGTCCAGATGCCCCGCGGCCAGTTTCGACAGCTTCGCGAACCCACCGGACAGCGTCAGCCGCGGCACCGGGTTCTTGCGCAGGTACTTCAGCACCGCCCCCGCGAAGTCGCCCATGTCGAGCAGCGCCTCGTCCGGCAGGTCGTACATCTCCTTCGCCACGCGCTCGGACGTCGAGCCGACGGCGCCCGCGACGTGCTCCAGCCCCAGCGCCCGCGCGACGTCGACCCCGCGGCGGATGCTGTCGATCCACGCCGAGCACGAGTACGGCACCACCACACCCGTCGTCCCCAGTATCGACAGACCGCCGACGATGCCGAGCCGCGGATTCCACGTGTGCCGGGCCATCTCCTCACCGCCGTCGACGCCGATCTCCACGACGAGGTCGGCGCCGCCACCGTGCTCGGCGGCCACCCGCTGCACCGCCTCGGTCATCAACCGCCGCGGCACCGGGTTGACGGCGGCCTCGCCGACGTCGAGCGGCAGCCCGGGCAGCGTCACCGTGCCGACCCCCGCACCCGCGCGGAACGTGACCCCGCTACCGGCCTGCCCCGGCCGCACGGTGGCGATCACCAGTGCACCGTGCGTGACGTCCGGGTCGTCGCCCGCGTCCTTGATCACCCCGGCGCTCGCCTCGCCGTCACCGAGCCGCTCGGTGGCCAAGGCGAACGACGGGCGCCGCTCCTTCGGCAGCCGCACCTCGACCGGGTCGGGGAACGCACCGGTCAGCAGCGCGGTGTAGGCGGCGGTCGTCGCCGCCGTGGCACAGGCTCCCGTCGTCCAGCCATACCGGAGCTGCTCGGTCACACAATCACTCCGTCAGTGCTCGCTTACGTCACACACTCGCCCGGCCGGGCGGAGAGCTCGGTCAGACTGTCGGGTCATGGGAAGTATCGCTCCACACGTACTGGTCCTCGGCGGCACGTCCGAAGCTCGCGCACTCGCCGCCGAACTCGTGGCCCGCGACATCCCGGTGACATCGTCCCTCGCGGGCCGCGTGGCGAAGCCGCGCCTCCCTGAGGGTGACATCCGAGTGGGTGGTTTCGGCGGCCCCGACGGTCTCGCGCGGTGGCTGGCCGACCACGACGTCCGCGTCGTCGTCGACGCGACGCACCCGTTCGCGAGGCGGATCTCCGCGTCCGCCGCCACGGCGACCGCGGCGGCCGGGGTGCCGGTGCTGCGCCTCGAACGGCCCGGATGGCAACCGGGCGCGGGCGACGACTGGCACTGGGCCGACACACTCGCCGACGCGGCACGACTGCTGCCCGAACTCGGCACCAGGGCGCTGCTCACCACCGGCAGACAGGGACTCACCGAGTTCGCCGACCTCGACATGTGGCTGCTCGCCCGCTGCGTCGATCCGCCGGACGAGACCGACGGCCCGCTGCCTGCCCGCCTCGAGGTGACGCTGTCCCGCGGTCCGTATCGCGTGGCCGAGGAGACGGAGCTGCTCCGGCGGCATCGCATCGACGTACTCGTGACGAAGGACAGCGGCGGGGACCTGACCGTGGCGAAGCTCCACGCGGCACGCGAAGCGGCCGTTCCGGTCGTCGTCGTACGTCGTCCGCCACGACCGGATATGCCCCATTCGGCCGATGTAAAATCCGCCGTACGCTGGCTTGTCGACCACCTGTGACCCCAGCCCCGCGGGTGTGGCGCCGGCGGAGCCCCGCTAGCGTGACCTCCGATGCCGCCAGCGATCTCGACCTCGACGGACAATTCCGGCGAACAACCGGGGCACTCGGGCAGCTCCACCGGATCAACGGGCCCTCGCGCGAACACACAGAAGAAGTGGCTCGCCACGATCCTGGGGCTCGTCGCCGCCGTGTGCGCCGTCGCGTACCCGTTCCTGCCCGTGGTCCAGGACACCGCGCGGATCAGCTGGCCCGCAGGCGGCAGCACCGAACAGGTCAACGCCCCGCTCGCCGGATACTGGGCCCAGGAACTCACGGCCGACGTCCCGTGCGCGACGGCCAGATCGCTCGACGACCGCGCCGCAGGTACGGCGAACCTGCTCTCGACGATCCCGCCGGAACGCATCGAGGACGGCGCCGGCATGCAGCTGCGGGTCAACGACCACACCCTCATCGCGTTCAGCCGCGGCGAGCAGGTCGCCCGCCAGCCGCTGCCCGCGGGCGACTGCACCATCTCGGTGTCCTCGACCGCCGAGCACACGAGCCTCTCGGTCGACGGCACCCCGGTGTATGCCGAGGACGGCGACGTACGACCGCGGGTCGTCGGCATCTACTCGTCGATCGAGACCGGGCAGGACCCGGTCGACGGGCTGGCGGTGTCGATCACCCCGGACACCCGCTACCAGTCGGAACCGACGGTGCTGAAAACCGTCGTGGGCGGCATCGCCGTCGTCGCACTGCTGGGCTGCCTGTTCGTGGTCAACCGGCTCGACCGCGGCTTCGCCCGCCGCGCACCGCGCTGGGCCCCGACCGGCTGGTGGCGGCTGACCGGGCGCGATGCGCTCGTCGTCGGGATGCTCGGTGTCTGGGTGTTCATCGGCCCCGTCACCGCCGACGACGGCTACATCCTGTCGATGGCCCGCGTCGCCGAGGACGCCGGGTACCTCACGAACTATCACCGGTGGTTCGGCGTCGCTGAGGCACCGTTCGGCTGGTTCTACCACGTCTACGAGCTGATGGCGCACGTCAGCACGGTCGCGCCGTGGATCAGGCTGCCGTCGTTCCTGCTCGGCGTGCTCAGCTGGCTGCTCATCAGCCGCGAGGTGATGCCCCGCCTCGGCAGGGCGGTCCGGTCCAGCCGTGCGGCCGGCTGGGCCGCGGCGACGGTGTTCCTGGTCTGGTGGATGACCTACAACACCGGTACCCGGCCCGAACCGGTCGCCGCGGTCGGCTCGCTGCTCGCCCTCTGCGCCGTCGAGCGCGCACTGGTCACCCGGCGGCTGCTGCCGGTCTGCCTCGGCCTGCTCGCCGCCGCGTTCACCCTGGCCGCCACCCCCACGGGACTCATCGCGGTCGCCCCGTTCCTGGTCGCGGCCAAGCCGCTGTTCCAGCTGCTGCGCCAGCGCGCCCGCGACAACGGCTGGATTCCGGTACTCGCCCCGATCGCAGGCGCCGGCCTCCTGGTGCTGGTCGTCGTGTTCGCCGACCAGACGTTCGCCACGGTCCTGGAAGGCACCCGCCTGCGGACCGCGGTCGGGCCGAACCTGTCGTGGTTCCAGGAGCTGAACCGCTACGAGCTGCTGTTCACCGACTCCGCGGACGGCTCGGCCACCCGCCGGTTCCCGGTGCTGCTGCTTCTGCTGTGCACGGCTGCGTGCCTGGCCGTGCTGTTGCGCCGCAGCCGGATCAACGGGGCCGCGCTCGGGCCGAGCCGCCGCCTCATCGGCACCACCGCGGTGTTCTTCCTGCTCATGGCCCTGACGCCGACCAAGTTCACGCACCACTTCGGTGCCTTCGCCGCGGTCGGCGCAGCCATGGCCGGGTTGACGGCACTGGCGGTCAGCGCGTCGGTGCTGCGGTCGCGGCGCAACCAGGCACTGTTCGTGGCCGGACTGCTCGGCGTCGCCGCGCTGGCACTGACCGGGCCGAACGCGTACTGGTTCGTCTCCCGCCTCGGCGTGCCGTGGTGGAACATGGCGCCCCAGCTGTTCGGCATCAAGCTGGCCACGGTGCTGCTGGCCGGTGCGGCGCTGTTCGCGCTGTACGCGTTCGTCGAGAACATCCGCGCGGGACGTCCGCAGGCGCCGCAACCGTCGCAGCACCGCATGCTGTTCCGCGGCTCGCTCGCGTTCGTCATGGTCAGCGGACTGTTCGTCGCCGCAGAGGTCGGCTCCATGGCCAAGGCGATCCACGAGCAGCGCGACACGTACTCGTTCGGCAAGGCCAACGCCGAGCACGTGCTGGGCTCCAGTTGCGGCCTCGGCGACTACGTGATGGTCGAACGCGACCCGGTGTCGAGCATGCTCGAGCAGCTGCCAGCGGGCCGGCAACGCACCGCCCCGCAGCAGGAGACGCAGCCGGGACAGAACCGGCCCGGGGAGCTGCCCGAACCGGCGCAGGCGAACGGCCCCGTGCAGGCGGGTTTCCACACCGAACCGCTCGGCGACGGCGACGCGCTGGCCGAACCGCCGCACGGGTTCACCCCGGAATCGGTGCCGATGTGGAGCAGCTACAACGAGTCCGCGAACCCGACCGGACAGCTGCGCACGCACTGGTTCGGGCTCGGCGAGCGCGGCGACGCCGACCAGATCACACTGTCGGCCTACGCACCGGGCGGCAAGGCCACGCGGGTGGGGCTGGAGTTCGGCAGGCCGACCGCGCAGGGCTTCGAGGTCGTGGGCACCGAAGAACTACTCGCCTCCGGCGACGGCGACGGCGAGTGGAAGGACCTGCGGCTGAGTCTCGACCGGACCCCCGATCGCGCCACCGCCGTGCGCGTGGCCGCCCACGACGACGACCTCACCGAGGACGGCTGGGTCGCCGTGACCGCACCACGCCTGCCGACGTTCACCACGCTGACCGAACGCGTCGGCGACGCGCCCGTCTACATCGACTGGCCTGCCTCGTTCGTCTACCCGTGCCTGAACCCGATGACGATCCGCAACGGCATCTACGAGATGCCCGAGTACCGGATCGTCGCCGAGCCGCTGGCCCACGAGTCGAACATCGCCAGCAGCCAGGGCGGCGGCCCGATCGGCAACCTCGAGGAGGTCGCCGACGACCCCGAGGTGCCGAGCTACGTGCGGGGCAACCCCAGCCAGGCGTGGGGCTCGCTGTACGAGGTCAGGCCGTATCTCCAGGGCACGGAACCGACGGTCGAGACGGGTGAGCGGACCATGTGGGGCTGGCAGTCCCCCGGCCCCGGCCCGCAGCAGCCGGACGGCAACTCCAAGAGCCGCTGACGAGAACCGCTGAGCGGCGACCGCTCACTCCCGCCAGGTCAGCAGCTCCGAGACCCGGCGCCTGCCCGTCGGCACCGCCGGCGTCCCCGATACGGCGTCGTCGCGCGGCGGGCGGCCCACGGATACCGCGTGTTCGGCGTGCCACGGCCCCTCGACGCCCAGCAGGAGGTCCGCGGCGCGGACGTTGTCCTCGGGGTAGAACGTGGCCAGGCACGAGTCGTAGCCGAGCGCGGACGCGGCCAGGATGAGCGACTGCGCGACCCTGCCCAGGTCGAAGGGCGTGTCACGGAACCCGTCGTCGCGTGTCAGCAGCACCAGCACCAGGGGCGCACCCGCGAGATGGCCCGCGTACGCACCGCAACCGGCGAGCTGTCGCCGCACGGTGGCGTCGGTGACCGCGACGAACCGCCACGGCTGCCGGTTCCGTGCCGAACCGGTGCGCCGCGCGACATCGACCATCTGCTCGACATCCTCGCGCGGCACCGGATCGGCCGTGAACCGACGCCGCGACGGCCTGCCGACGAGGTCGCGCAGGCCGTCGACGGGGTCTTCGGCACCGGACATCAGTCGTTCCCGAGGGGTCAGTCGTAACTACGCGGAGTCCAGACGAGTGGGGTGCCGTCGGGCTGGGTCCGCACCCGCGTGCGGGACGAGCCGACGATGAGCACGCACCGCATGTCGACCTCGGCCGGATCGAACCCGCCGAGCGTCTCCACCCGCACGGCCTCCTCGGCACCGCCGATGTCACGGGCGATCACGACGGGGGTGCCGGCGGCCCGATGCCGCAACAGCACGTCGCGCGCGGTCGTCAGCTGCGTGGTGCGACTGCGCGAGGCGGGGTTGTACAGCGCCACGACGAGATCCGCCCCGCCTGCGGCGTCGAGGCGGCGTTCGATGACGTCCCACGGCTTGAGCCGGTCGGACAGCGAGACCATGGCGAAGTCGTGACCCAGCGGGGCGCCGACCCGGGAGGCGGCCGCGTGCGCCGCGGTCACGCCCGGCAGGACCCGTACCGAGACGTCGGCGAACTCGGATGCCTCCGCCTGTTCCAGGACCGCCGAGGCCATCGCGAACACGCCGGGGTCACCCGACGACACGACGGCCACCCGCGCGCCGTCTGCGGCCAGCTGCAACGCGTCGCGGGCGCGGTCGGCCTCCACCCGGTTTCCCGACGCGTGCCGCTCCTGCCCGGCCCGCTGCGGCACCTTCGCCACATAGGGGCCGTAGCCCACGAGGTGCTCGGCCTCCCGCAGCGCCTCGTCGGCCTCGGGCGTCAGCCACTCCGGGCCTGCGGGTCCGAGACCGACGACCACGACGTCGCCGCGGGCCGGGTCGTTCCCGGGCGCAGGCGCTTCGTCCGCACCCGCCTTGCGCGAGGCGTACGCGGGGCTCGGCACCACGGCCAGCGAGAAGTACGGCACCGTCTCGGGATCGACGTCGGTCAGCGGTCCGACCCGCTGCACCTGCCAGCTCGCACGTTCGACGTAGTACGCCTCGTCGAGCCGGCCCGCCTCCTCGAGCGCCTCGTGCACCGCACCGAACGTCCGACCGAGCTTGAGCACCGCGGCGGCCTCGGTGTCGGCGAGCCTGCGGGCGAGCTCCGGGGCCGGCAGGGTGCCCGGCAGCAGCGTGAGTACCTCGTCCCGCTGCACCAGCGGACGACCGAGCTCGGCGGACGCGCCGCTGACGGACGTCACGCCCGGCACGACGCGGGCCTCGTAGCGGTCGGCGAGGCGTTCGTGCATGTACATGTACGAGCCGTAGAAGAACGGGTCGCCCTCGCACAGGAGCACCACGTTGCGGCCCTCGTCGAGGTGCTCGGCCAGGCGCTTCGCGGCCAGCTCGTAGAACTCGGCGATCGCGCCCTCGTACCCGCCGGGATGGTTCGTGGTCTCCGTCGTGACCGGATACATGAGGCGCTCTTCGAGCTGCCCGTCACGCAGGTACGGCTCGGCGACCGAGCGCGCGATGCTGCGGCCGTGCCGCGCGCAGTGGTAGGCGATGACGTCGGCCTCGGAGATCAGCCGCGCGGCCTTGACCGTCACGAGTTCGGGATCGCCGGGGCCGAGGCCCACGCCGTGCAGCACACCGGTCCCGGAGCTCACAGGATCTCCTCCTTCGTGGCCAGCGCGTTGACCGCGGCCACGGCCAGCGCGCTGCCGCCACGGCGCCCGCGCACGGCCAGATACGGTGCAGGTGCGCGCATGGTCAGCAGGTCCTTCGACTCGACGGCACCCACGAACCCGACCGGGACGCCGATGATCGCGGCGGGCTTACCGACGCCCTCGTTGATCAGCTCGAGCAGGCGGAACAGCGCGGTGGGCGCGTTGCCGATCGCGACGACCGAGCCGGGCAGCCGGTCCCGCCACAGGTCGAGCGCGGCCGCGGAGCGGGTGTTGTTGAGCTGCTCGGCCAGCCGCGGGACGCGGTCGTCGGACAGCGTGCAGACGACCTCGTTGTCGGCGGGCAGGCGGTGGCGCGTGATACCGCTGGCGATCATGTTCGCGTCGCACAGGATCGGGGCGCCCGCCTCGAGGGCCGCACGGCCCGCGTCCACGAAGTCCAGGCTGTAGGCCAGGTCGTCGACGAGATCGGTCATGCCACACGTGTGGATCATTCGCACCGCCACGCCTGCGACGTCGTCCGGCAACACGGCGAGATCGGCCTCCTCCCGGATGGTCGCGAACGAATGGCGGTAGATCTCCGCTCCGTCCCGGATGTAGTCGATCACTGCTGTCCTTCCCGTGTCGTGCGGTCGGATGGTCTCGCACCCGCAGGCGAGGTCGTCACCGGCGCTGCGCGGACAGGGCCTCGGCGACCCGGTCGAGCCCGACGAACGTACCCCCGACGTGATAGCCGCCCTCCGCGGCGACCACGTCGATGTGAGATCCGCCCGGTCTGCCGCACCGCCGTGAACACCCTGCGAAGTGGGCGTCGACGCCGTCGGGGGCGAGCGCGAGGGCGTCGGCACGCACGTCGGCGTGGGATTTCGCGCACCGCGGCGCCCCGATGCAGGCACTCACGCCGAGTAATCGGTCGCCGGGGTCGGCGACGAGATCCGGGGATCCGGCGAGCTGTTCCGGCGACGTGTCGTGCACCACGACGGTCCGCCACGGGGTGACGGTGAGCACCGTGTCGTCCTCACCTCCTGCGAGCTCGCGGGCGGCCAGCCGGTGCAGTGTGGTGGCTGCCAGCTCCCCGAACCGCGGCGCGGCGACGACGGCACCGGTGCCCGGAACCGGCCCGACCCGCACCGGGGAGGCGAACCGCTGCGGCGCGGGGTCCGCGTGCGCGCTCGCGTAGGTCCCCAGTGCCTCGACCACGGGTGACGGGTCGATCTCGCGGAGCCGCCACGCCGCGCCGCGGACCTCGTCGAACGCCCGCGCGCCCGCGACCATCGCCCCCGCCGCGCGGGATGCCGGTACCCGCAGCCCGGTGTCGGCGCCGGCCACGAGCACGGCCCCGGTGCCGGCCGCCGTCGCGCGCCAGCACAGGTCGGCACCGGCCGCGACGTCGCCGCTGCCGTCGTCGAGGGCGAACAGGAACCGGCCGGGCAAGCCGGTCAGCTCGGGTGCGGCACGCAACCCGGCGTCGAGTTCGCGCACCAGCGGTCGGATGTCGGCGAGCCTCGCCGGGGGGCCGGAACCCGCCGCCGTCCCGGTGCCTGCGGCGGCGCCGCCGGGCTCGTCCATCCCGGGCTCGTCCATCCCGGGCTCGTCCGCCTCGGGCCCGCCGGCCGGAGCGAGGCCGGACAGCGGCGAGCCGAGGATGTTGCGGATGCGCTCGTGACCCGGCGACGGCAGCAGCCCCGCCCCGGCCAACCGGCCGACGAGAGCGTCGACGTCGCGGATCGCGCGCAGCTGCAGATTGGCACGGGAGGTGAGGTGGACCCGACCGTCGCCGAGCTCCTCGGCGCAGATGGCGATCGCCCGCGCCTGCGCGGACGACACCCCGCCGCCGGGCAACCGGATGCGGGCGAGCGGACCGTCGGCGGCGTCGTGCGTGGCGAGCACCCCGGGACACGCGTCCGCGCGGAGCCGGACGGTGCCGGGTCGATCGGTGCCGGGTCGATCAGCACCGGGTCGGGTCGTGGCCATGCGCCCACTCTAGGCAGCCTCCCCGGCGCTCCGGACCCCTCGTGGCTGCCCCGCGAGGCGACCGGCGTGGCACGAAGGGTCCGTTCGCGGCGCCTCCCCCAGGTCAGCGCGCCCCGGAGCAATACGTCACCTTGACTCCCCTCGCCCACCCCCGGAGAGTTGACGGCCGAGGAGGAACCACCTGTGATCTTGCTGCTGTCCACGTCGGACACCGACCTGTTGAGTGCGCGCTCGAGCGGCGCCGACTACCGTCTTGCCAACCCCGCCCGCCTCGACCTCGAGGAACTGCCCGGACTGCTCGAGGACGTGCCGATCGTCGTCGTGCGCATCCTCGGCACCGAGCGCACGTGGGCCGAGGGACTCCGCATCGTGCGCGAGAGCGGCGCACACGTGGTGGTGCTCGGCGGCGAGCAGGCGCCGGACGCGGAGCTGATGGGACTGTCGACGGTCCCCGTCGGTACCGCGACCCAGGCGCACACCTATCTCGCCCACGGCGGACCGGAGAATCTGGCCCAGCTGCACCGTTTTCTGTCCGACACCCTGCTGCTCACCGGTGACGGGTTCGAGCCCCCCGCCGAGCAGCCCTCGTGGGGTGTGCTGCCGCGGACCTCGAGCGGTCCCGCCGACGGCCCGGTCGTCGCGATCCTCTACTACCGCGCACACCACCTGTCCGGCAACACCGCGTTCGTCCACACTCTCGCCGATCAGGTGGAGGCCGCGGGCGGACGGCCGCTGCCGATATACTGCGCCTCGCTGCGCTCGCGCGAGCCGGAGATGATGGCCGAGCTCGAGCACGCCGACGCACTGTTGGTGACCGTGCTGGCTGCAGGCGGCACCCGCCCGTCCGAGGCGGGTGCGGGCGGCGACGACGAGTCATGGGACGTGGCCGAACTCGCCGCGCTGGACATCCCGACGCTGCAGGCCATGTGCCTGACCAGCGACCGCGACACCTGGCTCGACAACGACGAGGGCCTCTCGCCCATGGACGCGGGCAACCAGATGGCCGTGCCCGAGTTCGACGGCAGGCTCATCACCGTGCCGTTCTCGTTCAAGGAGCTCGACGAGGACGGCCTGCCCCACTACGTGCCGGACGCCGAACGGGCCTCCCGGGTCGCCCGCATCGCGCTCGCGCACGCACACCTGCGTCACACCCCGGCTTCCGACCGCAGGATCGCGCTGATGCTGTCGGCATACCCGACGAAGCACTCCCGCGTCGGCAACGCGGTCGGGCTGGACACCCCGGCCTCGGCCGTCGAACTGCTCCGCCGGATGCGGTCCCAGGGGTACGACCTGGGACCGGACGCGTTCCCGGGCGTCGATCCGACCGGTACGGACCAGCCCGACGGCGACGCGCTGATCCACGCGCTGATCGAGGCGGGCGGCCAGGATCCGGAGTGGCTCACCGAGGAGCAACTCGCGGGCAACCCGATCCGGGTTCCCGCCGCGCGCTACCGGGAGTGGTTCGAACAGCTGCCGCAGCAACTGCGCGACGAGATGATCGAACACTGGGGACCGCCTCCGGGCGAGCTCTACGTCGACGGCGGCTCCGGCGATGACGACGGCGACATCGTCCTGGCCTCGCTGCAGGCGGGCAACGTCGTGCTGATGATCCAGCCGCCGCGCGGATTCGGTGAGAATCCGGTCGCGATCTACCACAACCCGGATCTGCCGCCCAGTCACCACTACCTGGCCACGTACCGGTGGCTGGAGGAGGAATTCGGCGCCGACGCCGTGGTGCACCTCGGCAAGCACGGTTCGCTGGAGTGGCTGCCCGGTAAGACGGCCGGGTTGTCGTCGGCGTGCGCACCGGACGCCGTACTCGGCAATCTGCCGATGATCTACCCGTTCCTCATCAACGACCCTGGCGAAGGCGCACAGGCCAAGCGCAGGGCCCATGCCACGATCATCGACCACCTCGTGCCGCCGATGGCGCGCGCCGAGAGCTACGGCGACATCGCCAAGCTGGAACAGCTGCTCGACGAGCACGCCAACATCTCGGCGATGGACCCGGCGAAGCTGCCCGCGATCCGCCAGCAGATCTGGACCCTGATGCAGGCGGCCAAGCTCGACCACGACCTCGGACTCGAGGAGCGTCCGCACGACGCGGAGTTCGACGACATGCTGCTGCACGTCGACGGCTGGCTGTGCGAGGTCAAGGACGCCCAGATCCGCGACGGGCTGCACATCCTCGGCGAGGCGCCGACGGGTGAGGCCCGCGTCAACCTCGTGCTGGCGATGCTGCGGGCCAACCAGATGTGGGGCGGAACCCAGGCCGCGGTGCCGGGGCTGCGCAGCGCGCTCGGGCTCACCGGGGACGCACCGAAGTCCGATGTGGACCGGATCGAGGCCACCGCCCACGAGCTGGTCGAGGCGATGGAGCAGCGCGGCTGGTCGCCGGACGCCGTCGACGAGGTCTGCGCCGACACGGGCGCCGAGGTACGGGCGGACGTCGCCTCAGTGCTGCGGTTCGCGGCCGAGGAGGTCGTGCCGCGGCTCGCCGGCACGAGCGGCGAGCTGGACGCGATCCTGCACGCGCTCGACGGCGGATACATCCCGGCGGGCCCGAGCGGATCGCCGCTGCGCGGTCTGGTCAACGTGCTGCCGACGGGCCGCAACTTCTACACGGTCGACCCGAAGGCGATCCCGAGCAGGCTGGCGTGGGAGACGGGCCAGTCGCTCGCCGACTCGCTGCTGAGCCGGTACCGCTCGGACAACGACGACGAGTACCCGCGTTCGGTGGGGCTGTCGGTGTGGGGTACGTCGGCGATGCGCACCTCCGGCGACGACGCCGCCGAAGTGCTCGCACTGCTGGGCGTCCGGCCGGTGTGGGACGAGGCCTCACGCCGCGTGACGGGGATCGAACCGATTCCGCTCGACGAACTGGGCAGGCCGCGGATCGACGTGACGGTGCGCATCAGCGGATTCTTCCGCGACGCGTTCCCGCACGTGGTGAATCTGATCGACGACGCGGTCGGCCTCGTGGCGGCACTGGACGAACCGGAGTCGCAGAACTTCGTCCGCGCCCACGTGCGTGCGGACGTGTCCGACCACGGCGACGAGCGCCGCGCCACGACCCGGATCTTCGGTTCGAAACCGGGCTCCTACGGTGCGGGGCTGCTGCCGCTGATCGATTCGGGCAACTGGCGTGACGACTCCGACCTGGCGGAGGTCTACGCCGTGTGGGGCGGCTACGCCTACGGCCGCGGCCTCGACGGCGCCGAGGCGCGCGCGGACATGGAGACCTCGTACCGGCGGATCGCGGTGGCGGCGAAGAACACCGACACCCGCGAACACGACATCGCCGACTCGGACGACTACTTCCAGTACCACGGCGGCATGATCGCCGCGGTGCGCGCGCTGACCGGCAGAGCGCCGCGCTCGTACATCGGCGACAGCACCAGCCCGGATGCGGTGCGCACGCGGTCGTTGTCCGAGGAGACCACGCGGGTGTTCCGGGCCCGTGTCGTCAACCCGCGGTGGCTGGCGGCGATGCGGCGCCACGGCTACAAGGGCGCGTTCGAGCAGGCCGCGACGGTGGACTACCTGTTCGGCTACGACGCCACGGCCGGGGTGGTCGACGACTGGATGTACGAGAAGCTCACCGAGTCCTACGTGCTCGACAAGGAGAACCAGGACTTCCTGGCCCAGGCCAACCCGTGGGCGCTGCGGGGCATCATCGAACGCCTGAACGAGGCGGCCGACCGGGGCATGTGGGCCGAGCCCGACCCGGAACTGATGTCGGCGATGCAGGAGGTCTACCTCCGGATCGAAGGCGACCTGGAAGACAGGTGACGTCCTCGCCCGTGGGTGCATGACGGGCCGGGCCCGTCATGCACCCACGGCTCACACCTCACGGCTCACACCTCACGGTGTGCTCACACCTCGCGGTGCTCACCCTCACGGTGCCCAGCTCAGGAGCAGACGGCTCCCTTCGCCGCCGTGCCCACCGTTTTCGCGTACTTGGCGAGCACGCCGGTCCGGCGCGGCACCGGGGGCAGCTGCCACCCCTCGGCCCGGCGCGCCAGCTCCTCGTCACCCACGCCGACGTCGAGCGTGCGCCGCTCCATGTCGAGGGTGATCGGGTCGCCGTCGCGGACGAACGCGATGGGCCCGCCGTGCGCGGCCTCCGGCGCGACGTGCCCGATGCACAGGCCCGTGGTGCCGCCCGAGAACCGGCCGTCGGTGAGCAGCAGCACGTCCTTGCCGAGGCCCGCACCCTTGATCGCACCGGTCACCGCGAGCATCTCGCGCATCCCCGGCCCGCCGCGCGGCCCCTCGTTACGGATCACCACCACATCACCGGCCTGCAGCGAACCGAGCGCGTCCATGGCGGCCTGTTCGCCGTCGAACACCCGCGCCGTGCCCTCGAACCGGGCCGAGTCGAATCCCGCGCTCTTCACGACCGCACCCTCGGGCGCGAGGCTGCCGTGCAGGATCGTCAGCCCGCCGGTCGGATGGATCGGTTCGCTGAGCTTGCGGATGACGTCGCCGTCCAGCTCCGGCGGCGCCAGCTCGGCGAGGTTCTCGGCAACGGTCTTCCCGGTGACCGTCAGGCAGTCACCGTGCAGCAGGCCCGCATCGAGCAGCGCCTTCATCACCACGGGCACGCCGCCGACCCGGTCGACGGCGGTCATCACGTGCTTCCCGAACGGTTTCACGTCGGCCAGGTGCGGCACCCGGTCGCCGACGCGCGAGAAGTCGTCGAGCGTCACCTCCACCTCGGCCTCGTTGGCGATCGCCAGCAGGTGCAGCACCGCGTTCGTCGACCCGCCGAGCGCCATGACCACCGCGATCGCGTTCTCGAACGCCTCGCGGGTGAGGATGTCGCGGGTGGTGATGCCCTTGCCCAGCAGTCCGACGACGGCCTCGCCACCGTCTCGGGCGAACCGGTCGCGGCGCCGGTCCACCGAGGGCGGGCTGGCCGAACCCGGCAGCGACATGCCCAGTGCCTCGGCGGCGCACGCCATCGTGTTCGCCGTGTACATGCCACCGCAGGCACCTTCACCGGGGCAGATGGCGCGTTCGACCTTGTCGACCTCCTCCCGCGTGATCAGCCCGCGGGCACAGGACCCCACGGCCTCGAACGCGTCGATGATCGTCACCTCGCGGCCGTCGACACTGCCGGGCAGGGTCGAGCCCGCGTAGAGGAACACCGACGCCACGTCGAGGCGGGCGGCGGCCATGAGCATGCCGGGCAGGCTCTTGTCGCACCCGGCGAGCAGCACGGCGCCGTCGAGGCGTTCGGCCTCCATCACCGTCTCCACCGAGTCGGTGATGACCTCCCGTGACACGAGCGAGAAGTGCATGCCCTCGTGTCCCATCGAGATCCCGTCCGACACCGAGATGGTGCCGAACTCCATCGGGAACCCTCCCCCACCGTGCACACCCTGTTTGCTCGCCTCGGCGAGCCGGTCCAGCGACAGGTTGCACGGGGTGATCTCGTTCCACGACGACGCGATCCCGATCTGCGGCTTCGTGAAATCGTCGTCGTCCATGCCGACCGCTCGCAGCATCCCGCGAGCCGCCGCACGTTCCATTCCATCGGTCACCTCGCGGCTGCGAGGTTTCACGTCGTGTTCGGCCATGGGGAGATCCTCCCCCGAATCGTGCCGGGGCGGCAGGGCACAATGCCCTGCGTGGTTCAGACGGTGTCCATTCCCCAGAAGATCGCCGACGAGCTCGGCGTCCGCCCCGGCCAGGTGGAGGCGACGGTCGAGCTCCTCGACGGTGGCGCGACCGTGCCGTTCATCGCCCGGTACCGCAAGGAGGTGACCGGCACCCTCGACGACACGCAGCTGCGTACGCTCGAGGAACGCCTGCGCTACCTGCGGGAACTCGAAGATCGGCGGACGGCCGTGCTCGAGTCGATCGACTCGCAGGGCAAGCTCGACGACGAGCTCAAGGCCAGCATCATGGCGGCCGACACGAAGGCCCGCCTCGAAGACATCTACCTGCCCTACAAGCCGAAGCGCCGCACCAAGGCGCAGATCGCGCGGGAGGCCGGACTCGAACCGCTCGCCGAGGGGCTGCTCGGCGACCCGGCGACCGAGCCGCAGGCGGCGGCCGCGGCGTTCGTCGACGCCGAGAAGGGCGTCGCCGATGCGCAGGCCGCGCTGGACGGCGCGAAGGCCATCCTCGTGGAACGCTTCGCCGAGGACGCCGACCTGATCGGTGAGCTGCGCGAGCGCATGTGGAACCACGGCTGGATGACGTCGAAGGTCCGGGACGGCAAGGAGACCGAGGGCGCCAAGTTCGCCGACTACTTCGACTTCGCCGAGCCGCTCACGAAGCTGCCGTCGCACCGGGTGCTGGCGCTGCTGCGCGGTGAGAAGGAGGAGATCCTCGACCTGACGACCGAGCCGGACCGGCCCGCGGACCCGGAGGAGGAGCCCCGGACCGGGCCGACCGAGTACGAGATGCGGATCGCCGAGCGCTTCGGCGTCGACAACCAGGGCAGGCCCGCCGACAAGTGGCTGTCGGACACGGTGCGCTGGGCGTGGCGCACGAAGATCCTGCTGCACCTGGGCATCGACCTGCGGATGCGGCTGCGGCAGGCCGCCGAGGACGAGGCCGTGCGCGTGTTCGCCACGAACCTGCGCGACCTGCTGCTCGCCGCACCGGCGGGCACGCGCGCCACGATGGGCCTGGACCCCGGCTACCGCACCGGCGTGAAGGTGGCCGTCCTCGATTCCACCGGCAAGGTCGTGGCCACGGACACGATCTACCCCCACAAGCCGCAGGCGCGCTGGGACGAGGCGACGGCGAAGCTGGAGAAGCTGGCGCGCGAGCACGACGTCGAGCTGATCGCGATCGGCAACGGCACCGCCTCGCGCGAGACCGACAAGCTGGCGGGCGACCTGGTCAAGGCGAAACCCGAGCTGGCACTGAACAAGGTCATGGTGTCCGAGTCGGGTGCCTCGGTGTACTCGGCCTCGGCCTACGCGGCGCGGGAGCTGCCGGACCTGGACGTGTCGCTGCGCGGTGCCGTCTCGATCGCCCGGCGCCTGCAGGACCCGCTGGCCGAGCTCGTGAAGATCGATCCGAAGTCGATCGGCGTCGGCCAGTACCAGCACGACCTGTCGGAGTCGAAGCTGTCCCGCTCGCTCGACGCGGTCGTCGAGGACTGTGTGAACGCTGTCGGGGTGGACCTCAACACGGCGTCGGTGCCGCTGCTCTCGCGGGTGTCGGGCATCGGCGCGTCGCTCGCGGAGAACATCGTGTCCCACCGCGACTCCGCGGGCCCGTTCCGCGACCGGGACGGGCTCAAGGACGTCGCACGGCTCGGGCCGAAGGCGTTCGAGCAGTGTGCGGGCTTCCTGCGCATCCCGGATGGCGACGACCCGCTCGACGCCTCCGCCGTGCACCCCGAGGCCTACCCTGTCGTGCGGCGCATCCTCGACGAGACCGGCACCGGCATCCGGGAACTCATCGGCAATGCGCGGGCGCTGGGCGGCGTCAGTGCCGAGCGGTTCGTCGACGACACGTTCGGCCTGCCGACCGTCACCGACATCCTCTCCGAGCTGGAGAAGCCCGGCCGGGACCCGCGTCCCGAGTTCACGACCGCGGCGTTCGCGGACGGCGTCGAGACCCTGTCCGACCTCGATCCGGGGATGCGACTGGAGGGGGTCGTCACGAACGTGGCCGCCTTCGGTGCGTTCGTCGACGTCGGCGTGCACCAGGACGGTCTCGTGCACGTGTCGGCCATGTCGCACAACTTCGTCAACGATCCGCGCGAGGTCGTCAAGCCGGGCGACGTCGTGACCGTGAAGGTGCTCGACGTCGACGTGCCCCGCAAGCGCATCTCGCTGACGCTCCGCCTGGACGACGAGGTCACGCCGGGTGGGCAGGACGGCGGCAAGCCCCGTGGCGGCACGCGGCAGCAGGGTGACGGCGGCGACCGGGGCGGTAAGCAGGGCGGACGCCAGGGTGGCAAGCAAGGTGCCAAGCAGGGCGGCAAGCAGGGCGGCAAGCAGGGTGGCAAGCAGAACCGGCAGGGCGGCAAGCAGGCTCCGGCGGGCGGCGCGATGGCCGACGCCCTCCGCAAGGCCGGTTATAACGACTGACCGGCAGGCACGGGCCCATTCCTCCCTCGCGTGACCTCGGCGAACACGATCGAGCCGGAGAACACGTGGCGAGGTGGGCACACAACGTCGACAATGTCGTAGATCGCGGCGCGAACGTCGCCGGATCACGTGAGGGAGGACCGGATGACGTCGACCGGAGGTTTGAGCGCGAAAACCCGTGAGCGCCTCCAGCAGGAACTGGATGCGCTGCGGCAACAGCGCGAGTCGCTGGCTCCGCGGCTGGGAGAGGATCCGATGGGCGACAGCGCCGACCAGGCGGATCTGCTCGAGCGCGCCGAGTCGGTGTCGAAACTCGACCGGCGGATCGCCGAGATCACGGACCTGCTGCAGGGCGGTCCGACCGCCGAGCAGGAGGAGGGGCTGCTGCCCTCGGGCACGCAGGTGACGCTGAAATTCGCGGACGGCGACACCGAGGACCTGCTCGTGGTCGGGTTCGCGGCCGAGGCCGACGACGAGCAGTCGAGCCTGACCGCCGACAGTCCGCTCGGCCGCGCGATCGCGGACCACGCGGCGGGCGACACGATCACCTACCGCACGCCCGGCGGCCAGGTGTCGGCGGAGATCGTCGAGCTCACACTCCCCGGCTGAGTTCCGCCCGCCGCCGCGGCGGCACCACCGCGGCGGCGGGCGTCGTTGCCACGGAATGAGCCGGCCCGGTCCTCGCCACCGCTGTCGCGGCAGGGGAACCGGGCCGGCTCACCGGGCTCTGTCGACCGGGCCCGCGCGGTTCTGGCGGTGTGACCCTGCCGGTGGACTCAGCCTGTGGAGGTCGGGGGCGCCCTCGCCAGTCGGCGTAGTATCAGGAGGCGGACCGTCGGCGTCCTCGGGGCGGGCGCCCCTGCGCCTGGTGCGGCTCGGGGCCTCCGGCACACGAATGCTGGACCGCTGGACCTCCGGCGATGCGCGGATCGCACCCTCACGACCGATCGCAGACCCGTGCCTCACCACGAGGAGACGAAAATTCGCTCGACCGCGCAGCTGGTTTACTGCGAGCCTCCCAGGAATCCGCTCCCAGTAAATCTTTGCTCAGCTAATCGGATGGCCCAGAGAACGAAGCGTATAGGAACATCGGGAGTTGAGGGTTCAATACTCAAGACTGCATCCGACCACTCATCTCCTTCTGTTACGCAGATCGCAAGAGACTGACCCCTCTTACCTTGAAGGGAATCATGAAATTCTAGCACCCATTGATCCATGCCGAGGTCAAAGAACCTAATAACCTCAACCTCTCGCCCTTCGAAGACTTCACGCGACAATGTGCAGATCCTGTTCTACTCCAGGACGGTCACGAAGCGTCCAGCCGACGGCGCCGACCCGTGCCTCACCTACTCCCCACGCGCCACCGCCGCATCGAACTCCTCCAACCACGCACGAAAATCCACTTCACCAAAAAGATAGCCGTTATTATGCGGCCTAGACGGATCCGGCATCGCACACCCAAAAAGCCAGCCCAAAGTATCCCACACTAGCTCATCGTCTATCTCCGGAAGATCATCCAACGTAGCCCACGGCGCTGCCCAGTCATCGACGTCCTCCCGTGACCGGCGCCCTTCCAGCAAGTCCACGATCGCTTTCCGCACTTCATCCCGACTCGGGACATTCACCACGACTTCACCAACTTCCTCGCCGCGTCAAACAGATGATGCAAACCTTTGGTCTTTACATGGATTGGCAACTCGGTGAAATCCGCGCCGTACCGCCACCCTGAAGGAACGTGGCCCTGGTCTCAGTCCCGTGCCTCGGGATGTAGGAATCGCGGGGGAACCGATTCGGCGAGCCATATCTGGTCGTTGCCGCGGAAGAACTCGACCCCGGCTTCGTGGGCCGCAGCGGCGTCCACTTCCAGGATCGCGACATCGACGGCCTTGCGCCCGCCGACCTGTGTGGCGGTTTCCCGGTCGGTGGACAGGTGCACATACTGCCGCCGCATCGGCAGTAGCCCAGTGGTCAGGATCTCCGACACGGTGTGTGTCGCGGTGCCGTGGAACAGCGTGCTGGGTGGTCGCTGGGCGGTCCTCGCGATCCGCCCCGACGTGCTGTGCCCGTACAGCGCCCGGATCGATGCACCGGAAAGCTCGTAGCGCCGCTTGTCCGAGCCGCGGATTACCTCGGCCAAGTCCTCGCGGGCGACATCGGACCACCGACGGTGGCGGGACAGCGCCGCGAGCACCTCGTCCACGGCCACCCATCCGGCGTCGTCGAGCTCGAGGCCGTACCGGTCGGGCCGGTGCCGCAGCATCCGCGCCAGCTCCTTGCTCAGCGCGATCCGCCGGTCCCGCCGATCACGCGTCGGCGCATTTCGTGCATTGCTCATCTCCAGCCAGCCTATCCGGACATTTCGGTTGAGCGCTAGGGTGTTCTGACCAGCCAGGCGAAAGGGGTTCGACCCCTCGACCTCGAGGGGTGTGGGGTTTGTCGCAGTACTCGGACCGTCGGCTGTGGTTGAACCAGTCGACCCATTCCGCGGTGGCGATCTCGAGGGCGTCGAAGACGAGTCGGCTGGTCGCCGTCGTGGCCACTGACCAGCCCAGGATCCGACGGGCGTAGGTGCCCGGTGACGAACGCGGTGTAGCGCCGGCCCGACCATGTCGAAACATGCGTGAAGTCCGCCACCCCAGGGGACCTCGCGATAATTGCATCGAAGTTCAAAGATGGACCTTGGCGGTCTACCGGAGTCGAATTCGTACGACCTGAAACGGCCCTGGCCGATTTTACCGAACCCGATTTCAAGTTGCCGATTCCGTCTGCCGATCGGGAAATATTTCTCCGCAATTTTCGAGCGAGAGGGGAAGCGATATAAAGCCGAAGGGGCATCCCGGGATCTTGAGTCAGTTTATCGACCAATCGCTGATCCACGGTAACGGGGCTGCTGCAGGGTTCTGTGACATCTGGGTTCGCTTGCTGATGTGCGGGCGTGGAAGGATGCCACTGTGCCCAAGCCCTATCCCCGTGAGTTCCGTGAGGACGTGGTCCGGGTCGCGCGTAACCGCGGGCCTTGTGTGACGCTGGCGCAGGTCGCCGGCGATCTCGGTGTTCATCCGAAGACGTTGCAGAAATGGCTGCGCGTGGCCGATGGCGAGGACGGCGCCAAGTCGAGTGTGCCCTCGGACGCAGCGGCCGAGTTGCGGGAGCTCAAGCGCCGTAATCGGCTGTTGGACCAGGAGAACGAGGTGTTCAGGCGGGCGGCGGCGACAGTTCATGAACCTCGACGGAACATTCCGTCGAGACGATATCATATATTCCGTGGCCATCGAAGCCAATCCGATAATGATGAACATCTTCCAGTTTCAGTACCCCGCCAAGCTCGTAACCCGGAGAACTGCGCCCAAAGGGTGCGGACTGAACCATTCGCCTGATATATTCTGAATCCAATATTTCGATCAATGAAAATTCGTAGTGATCCTTGTGTGGCCAGACACTACTGTAATCGTCGTCGACCCACCGATATTCAAATACCGCAGGAAAGAAGACGATGGTCCTTCGTCCCCCTGCGAGAGCCGACACGTACCCTATCGACATCTCGACCCCGTTCCCATTCGGCTTCGTCACTACCTGAACGTCCGGCGCATCGTCCAGCCCGGTATACAGGTGGTCACCCTCGAATATTCGGTACATTTTCCTCCTCTATGGAACCTCTACGTCATACCGCACCCCCTTGACCGATCACAGACCCATGCCTCACCTCTCCCCACGCGCCACCGCCGCATCAAACTCCTCCAACCACGCACGAAAATCCACTTCATCATGAAGATATCCGGGATTCTCCGGATCAGACGGATCCAACGTCGCACACCCAAAAAGCGTGCCCAAAGTATCCCACACCAGGCGATCGTCTATCTCCGGAAGATCATCCAACGTACGCCACGGCGCTGCCCAGTCATCGACCTCCTCCCGGGACCGGCGCCCTTCCAGCAAGTCCACGATCGCTTGCCGCACTTCATCCCGACTCGGGACACTCACCACGACTTCACCAACTTCCCCGCCGCGTCAAACAGATAATGCAAACCTTTCTTGATACACCTCAGACGTAGCAGCGGCACACGTTAACCACGTTCACCACCCGCACGACGGTATTGTGCTTCGCTTAGCACAGGAAATCATCGATTGATGATCCGGCCCGTCCACCCCAGGCGACGACCTGTGCTTACCCACCTGTGTTCACACTCGTGGCGACCATCGCACCTGGACGACGTCGCCAGGTGCGGTAAACGTGGACGACCAATCATTCGCCTATACCAACCAAAACTGCGACGTTTCTCGGTCGACCATCCGTCTCGTCACTGTCCGCCAAGGATGCGGAAATATCGCTCAACACCGAAACAGCCGTATGAAATTCCTCGCTGGAAATACGTTTAAAACGCGTAGCATCGGGCCAGACGATAATAACACTATCAGTTTCAAGTTTATATATACCTTCCCAAACCGAATCAGCAAGCGCATCCCAACTCCGAGAGCTAACCAACGGAGGATCTAACGGCAAACCAGCACGAACTGCCTCGAAGAACGATTTACGCCCAGTGCTGTCTCGTATCGAGAATACGAGAACAGCCGAAGCACGCGGACCGCCCGTCGATATCACCTCTTCCGCAGTCCCAGGATCGACAAAACTTACACCCGACCCAAAATCCATGCCGCATCACCGAACCCGAACGAATGATGGACTTCCTGAGTCACCGTAGTGAGTCCAAGTATAATACACTTCCCTACTTTGGGAGTTTCTGACGACACGAAGTGGGCCAGGTCCAGCAGTCCCAGGAGGCGGAGCGACCCCGTATTCGTGGTACGGAGAGTGCTCGCCCTTTGCTTCAGGTAGATAACCGCTCCGGTTCTTAAAATTCGCGCCCCATTTCTTCGCTGTCGATCCGGACGACTTCGTACCGACATCAATATGTGCCAAAATGTCTGCCAGCGCATCCTCTTCAGGAGCAGGAAGTTTGCCAGTTATCCACGGGATCTGCTTGTCTTGCTTACCCCGATGTATCGATGAAGTGGAGCTCGCGTTTTCCGATGGCTGGTCAGGTTCCCCGCAGTGCCAGATTTGGTTGGTGCGGGTGCCGTCCGAGCGAGTATGACCGCCGGTGACACAGTCGGTGTCGTCCTCGACACGAACACGTCCGCTCCGGCCCGGGCCACTAGCGGGGTTTCCGACCTCGTCCGGCTCGAATCGCTTCGGGCCGCCACCGTCTATGTCCGTGTTGTTGCTGTACGGATCCAGCACTCCCAGGTGGATCGGATCGGCGTTCGCGGCGGCGTCCAGGATCCCTTGGACATTCGCTGCGATCGTCTCCACTGGATCGGGCTGCGGATGCGGTGTCATCGCGTCCCGCCTGATCTGTGCCGCCCGCTGCGCCCGCCGGGCGGCCTCGGCTCCCTGCTTGGCCGCGTCTTGGCCCGCCGCCGCCAGACCACCAGTACACAGCGCCCCACACGCGCTTCCGGATCCAGGCGACCCGGTCACGCCGGGCCCCCGAGGCCCCGGAGGACCGGGCCTCACATGGGAATGACTCCAGTCAACCCGCCAGGACGGTACCGGCGTGGGCCGCGGCGCCGCTTTCGTCGGTCGCGAGGCCGGAGCGTCAGCAGACGTTCCGGCCACGACCCCCACCAGAAACCCGCCGAGTAAAGCAGCCGAACTCACCGCGACACACGCGGTCCCCATAGCAGGCGCCGCCGGCCCAGTTGCAGCCGCCGCCGTACAGTGCACCAACGTCCCAGTCGGATCCGTATGGCGTAATGGATCGGACCCGGCATACCGGTACCGGTTGGCATTACCCCCATCCCGCGGGTCCAGGGCCGCCGTATCCCGCGAGGCGAACGCGCCCGTCCCCGGCCGATACCACCGCGAGCCCATACTCACGTTGCCCGAGCCCGCATCGGTGAACTGGCCCTGAAAAACCACATCCGGCTGCGCCCCGCCGGACGCGGTCACCGCACCGAACGGACCGAAACTCCGCGAACCCGGGAAGATCGTGCTCGGCCCGGACCTCACCGACCATCCGGACCGCCCGCGCACGCAACGCGGCCGGATACCTCGTCGACGTACTCCCCGACACAACTCCATCCTTCCCACAAGAACGGAGTCTCCGGACACGCCGGGCCGGTTCAGATTCTTACGAAGAAGGACAATTTCTTGCTGTTCGTCGGGTTCCGACCCACGCCACACGCGCATCAGTCCGCCACACGTGCCGACGATGCGCGTACCGCACCCCCACGACCGATCGCAGACCCGCGCCTCACCTACTCCCCACGCGCCACCGCCGCATCAAACTCCTCCAACCACGCACGAAAATCCACTTCAATATGAAGATAGTAGTCATTCTGCGGATCAAACGGATCCAACGTGGCACACCCAGAAAGCCTGCCCAAAGTATCCCACACCAGGCGATCGTCTATCTCCGGAAGATTATCCAACGTACGCCACTGCGCTGCCCAGTCATCGACCTCCTCCCGAGACCGTCGCCCTTCCAGCAAGTCCACGATCGCCTGCCGCACTTCATCCCGACTCGGCAACTTCACCACGACTCCACCAACCTTCCTAGCTCGTCAAACCGGTAATGTGACCCCTTGCCGCCATCACGACCGAGCCGCACCTGTCGTATCCGCTCGCACTCGTCAGTACGCAGTAGATCGCCCGATTCGATAGCCGGGAATTGCCCGCCAAGACCCTCGTCACAGACTTAAACCGCATGCCCTCCGTGGCCGTAACACTGCCCGTGTCCTCATCACGAGGATACGAAACTGCTCGCGACTGGGCAGCCAGTTTACTGCGAACCTCCGAGGAATCCGTTCTCAGTAAACCTTTGCTCAGCTATTCTGATAGACCAAAGAACAAAGCGGATAGGAACATCGGGAGTTTGGGGATCAATACTCAAGACCGCATCCGACCACTCGCCCCCTTCTGGGACGCATATCGCAAGATTCTGACCCCTCTTATTTTGAAGAGAATCGTGAAATTCTAGCACCCATTGATCTATGTCAGGATCAAATAACCTAATGACCTCAACCTCGCGCCCTTCGAAGAATTCACGCGACAATGTGCAAACCCTGTTCTATTCCAGGACGGTCACGAAGCGTCCAGCCGACGGCGCAGACCCGTGCGCCTCACCTACTCCCCACGCGCCACCGCCGCATCAAACTCCTCCAACCACGCACGAAAATCCGCTTCACCAAAAAGATAGCCGTTATTAGCCAGATTAGACGGATCTATTGTCGCACACCCAAAAAGCCAGTCCAAAGTATCCCACACAAGCTCATCGTCTATCTCCGGAAGATCATCCAACGTAGCCCACGGCGCCGCCCAGCGATCGACCTCCTCCCGGGACCGGCGCCCTTCCAGCAAGTCCACGATCGCCTGCCGCACTTCATCCCGACTCGGGACACTCACCATGACCCCACCAACCTTCCTAGCTCGTCAAACCGGTAATGAGGCCCCTCACGGCCATCAAAATCGGGCCGCACCTGTCGGATCTTCCCACTATGGTCCACCGTCTCCATCCACGTCCGTTTGATATCCCGCACCGGATCCCATTCGCGAACCTTTCTCATTCCTGCCATCTCGCCAGGGTTATTCGCAGGGCGGAGTTTGCGATAGTACCGGATTCTGCCGTCAGGGAGTTCGCGTGTAGCCGCCTTCCCGTATTTCTTCTGGAGGCGGCGGTGCTCCTTCAGGGGAGCACCTTCGGCCACGCTGGATGGGATCCCCGCACCCGGTTCGCATCCGGGCCCGGTGTTGTGGACGAGGAGGGCGAGGGTGTCCGCCTCCACGTGGTAGGTGTGGATGCCGTCCACGGTGAGGTTGTGGACTCGTTGGGTCCGCTGGGTGGTGTCCGTGTCCACCACCCGCACCCGCTCGCCCTGGGCGGTGCGCAGCAGGTCGCCGGGTTCGATCTGCGAGGCCGCCAGCCACCGGCCCTCATCGTCGATCCAGAACGGATGCCCCTCCGTGGCGGTGACACTGCCCGTCTCGTCACCGGCGGGCCCGTCCGTGTCCACGGTGAGTGTCACCAGGCTCTTGCGTCCCGAACCGGTGATCACCTCGGTCACCTCACGCGGGCCCTGCTCACCCGACTCCGGATCCGTGGCCAGCACCCGGTCGCCGCGCTGCACCTCCTCGATCGGCCGGCGCGACCCATCAGCCAACTCCACCTCGGTCCCCGGCACGAAACTGTTCGGCCGACACACCGAGCCCGTGCCCCGCTTCGGCACGGCCGAGGGCAACCCCGCATCCGGACTCGGCGGCCCCACCGACGGCACCGACGACCCCGACCGAGCCGGACCGGCCGACACCGACACGCGCGCAGCACCCCCCACACTGTCCGGCACGAACCGCGGCGCCGTCTTACCCGAGGCCGCCCTCCCCCCGACAACACCCAGATCGATCGTCGGCTTGTTCCGCAACCGATCCAGATGCCGCTGCACCCCCGGCGAGATCGCCACCGACTTCGGCGGAGCCGCCGCCGGCGTCAACGCCGCCCGACGCACCCGCGCCCGCCGCGCCGCCACCCGCGCCGCCTCCCGCGCCGCAGCCGCCGCAGCCGCCCGCGAGGCAGCCGAACCACCCGACGAGACCACACCACGCACACCCACAACCGCCGAGCGGCGCACCACCGACCGCGCCCCGGACCGCACCACGCGCCCACTATCACGCCGGAACGACCGCTTCGACGGCCGCTTCGACGACGGCTTCGACGACCGCTTCGGCGACGGCTTCGCCGTCTTACCCGCCCCGACATGGCGCCTCGACGACTGACCGACAGAACCGGCCTTACCACCCCCGACGACCTTCCGCGCACCGCGATAGCCGGCCTTGACCCCCTTCGCGATCTTGCCGACCGGCGTGAACCCGACAGCGAACGACCCGCACGAACCCCACGAACCACCAACGCAGCCCATGAAATCGTTGTAACCGGACATCTCCTTGGTCACCTCGACGACCCCGTCCCAGATCTCGCTCCAGAAGTACCCACGCGGATCGACCCGCGCCATCGGATCCCCACCCGCATAGGCATACCGATTCGCATTCCCCCCATCCCGCGGGTCCAGGGCCGCCGTGTCCCGCGAGGCGAACGCACCCGTCCCCGGCCGATACCACCGCGAGCCCATACTCACGTTGCCCGAGCCCGCATCGGTGAACTGGCCCTGAAACCCCACATCCGGCTGCGCCCCGCCGGACGCGGTCACCGCACCGAACGGACCGAAACTCCGCGAACCCGCCAGACTCCCCTCAGCCGGATCAAGCACCCCGACCAGATCCGTGTGCCGATCCGACCACGCGATCCCACCAGCGGCACCCAGCGAGTCACCGCCCGGCGTGTAGGTGTAACTGCTCGACCCGTCCGAGGCGATGTCCAGGCTCTTACCCACATACGACAGCTGACGCTCGCCGGCGTTCACGAGCCGGTTCAACGCGTCGTACGAGTAGCTCGTGCCACCGTCCGAGACCAGCTCGTCGAAGGCGTTGAACACCACGTCGGTCGTCTGCCCGCCCTGTGTGCGAGAGGACAGCGTGCCGCGCGCGGTGTACGAGTACGACGTGTCCCCGAAGGACAGCAGCTGGTTTCGCGCGTTGTAGGTGGCCGACTCATCACCACGCTGAACCAGGTTCCCGGCAGCGTCCCACTCGTAGTTCGTCGTGGAGGACCCATCACTCCACGAACCGAGCCTGCCTGCCCGGTCGTAGGTGTAGGTATTCTCCGCCGCCCCGGCCACGCCGGTCGTGGTCTTCGAGGCGAGCCGGCCCGCCGGACCGTACCCGTACGAGATCGACCCGATCTGGCTTCCACCGCCGTCGGTGACCGTGTCCCCGAGCAGCCGCCCCGACTCGTCGTACTCGTACGAGCGGGACGCGCCGTCCCCGTAATCCACGGTCGATATCCGACCCGCCTCGTCGTAGCCGTAGGAGGCGGTGGTCCCGGACACCGGATCCGCCGCCGAAGCCAGCCTGCCCGCGGCGTCGTAGCCGTACTCCACGGTCCCCGCATCGGTGACCGCCTTGGTCAGCTGCCCGCCGTCATCCCAGGAGAACTCGGTAGAGCCGGACGGACCGTGTGCCGCGACCACATTGCCACGGTCGTCGTACTCATACGTGTTCTCCCCGGCCGGGGCCGAAGCGCTCAGCATCCGCCCCGTCTCGTCGTAGGTGAACTCCCGATCCGCGGTGGCGGCCTTCGCGCCGGTGGCCGTTTGGCTCACCAGATTGCCCATCGGGTCGTACGAGTTGTTGATCGTCACGCCACCCGGCTTGGACAGGCTCGACACGTTGCCGCGCTCGGTGTAGGCGACGGTGTAGGTGCGATCGGCCTGGTCCGGTGTCTGCTCGGTGGCCGGTTCGATCGTCGACTCGGTCAGACCCCACGAGTTGGCCGTGAACACCGTGGCGTTGCCGTTGCCGTCGGTGGCGCGGGTCAGGTTCCCCGCAGCGTCGTAGCCGTAGCTCCTGGTGATCGAGGTGTCCCCGTCCACCGGGCGAGTCACCGCGCGCAGCTGGTCGTACGCGTCGAACTCCCGAGTCGTGGTGTGCCCGAGCTCGTTGGTGCTCTCGGTCCGGTTGCCCGCACGGTCATAGCCGAAGCTTCGGGTGGCCAACACTTCGCCGTCCGAAGCCACATCGGACTCCGACGTAACCCGGCCGGCGTTGTCGTAGGAGAAGCGAGTGGTTGCCGTCGCCGGATCGCTCACCTCCACCGGACGCCCGGCAGCGTCGTACTGTGCGGTGATTTCCGTACCAGCGGCGTCGGTCATCGACACCGGATCGCCTTGGTCGTTGTGCACCAGGGTGGTTGCCCGGCCCGCAGGGTCGGTCCTCGTCGCCAGATTGCCCAGATCGTCGTAGCGGAACCTCGTGGTGAGTGCCTGCTCCGGAGAAGGCTCGCGTTCCACCACGGACTCGGTGATCTTGCGACCCAGCTGATCGTAGGTGGCGTGCGTGCGCGCGCCGTTCGCATCCCGCACGGACAGTTGCCAGCCGGTCGCCGTATACGTCGCGGTCGTGACCCCGCCTGATCCGTCGCCGGACAAGGACGGATCGATCTTCTTGCGCTGGTTGCCCAGCTCGTCGTACTCGAACTTCGTGGTGTGCCCGGCTTCGTCAGTTCCACTGGACACCCGCCCGGCGGCGTCGTACGACGCCGTGGTCGTGGCGGTGATCGGCTGATCGGCGCCCGGAGGAGTATACGACGGGCGTGTCGTGCTGGTCTGCCGTCCGGCTCGGTCGAAACCGTGGCGCGTGACATCGCCGTTCGGGTCTTGCTCGGCGACAACATCACCGAACGTGTTGTATCCGGTCTTGCTCACCGGCCGCGAGGTCGACGGTTGTTCACCGTTCGACTCCACTTGCACAGCAGGACCGGTCGCACTGATCTCGCGTCCGAGCCGGTCGTACTCGTACTCTGTGGTGAACTTCGCCGGGTCCGCTCCCTCCGCGGTACCGCGTGGATCGGTGACGCTGACCAGCAGGCCACGTTCGTCCCGCTGCGTCGTGGTAACCAGGGTTTCGCCGCCGCCCGGATGGACGGTCTCCCGGATCGTCTCGCCCACGGCATCGTAGGCATAGTCCGTCCTCGTCAGCTGATCGCCGGCCGCGTTCCGCTCGATCACCCTGGACGGGTTGCCCAGTTCGGTGAACCGGGTACGCGTGGAGCGCAGCTCCTCATCCCCGTCATAGTCGGTAGTCCGGTAGGCACGACCGCCCGGGTCGTACTCGGTCACCGTGGAGTATCGGCCCTGTCCCCGCGTTTCCTTGGTGACCTTGCCGTGCCCGGTGTAGGCATAGCTGCTCAGCAGCAGGTCGCGGGTCTCGCCGGTGTCCGGATCCTCGTAGCCGACAAGATGCTCCGTGGCCTTCAATCCGTCGTTGTAATAGGTGTACGCGGTGGTGTTACCCATCGCGTCGGTCACCTCGGCGAGTCTTCCCGCCGGGTCGTAGGCACGGGATTCAAGGACCACGTCACGCCCGGTTCCGCCGTCCCCGGTGAAGTCATGGACGGTTGTGGTCGCCAAGCGGTGTCCGTCGGCAGTGTAGGTATAACTGAACACCGTTCCGGCCTTGGTGGTCCGCCGCTGCACCTCGCCGAACTGGTCGTGGGTAACCTGCTCGGTACCGCCTTCCGGGTCGGTGACCGTGTTTCGTCGCCCCAGCTCGTCATAGCCGTACTTCGTGGTACGAGACGGATCATCTCCAGCGATGTCCTCGACGGTCGAGGACGCCAGTCGCCCATGCGCGTTGTAGTTGTTCACCAAGCGCCGTTGGTGCGGCTCATTGGTGATGGGATTGGTCACCTGCGGATCTGTCTCGGACAGTATGCGGCCGGCCGCGTCGTAGTCGAACGTGGTCCGCGTCGTCTGCCCGGAGCTGGCGGCCACGACCGATTCCTGTGTCACCCGGCCGAGCCCGTCGTGGCTGTACTCGGTAACCAAGCCCACGGGGTCGGTCTCGGATACCCGGTCTCCCGCGCTGTTGTAGGCGTAGCTGGTCTCTCCGCCCTTCGGATCCGTCATTGTGGCCAACAGTCCGGGCGGCTGGGTTCCGCCATCCGGTGCTGATTCCGTGCCGTCGGTATAGGTTCGGGTTTGCGACAGCTGTGCACCATTGCTGGCGTCGGGAGACTTGATCTCCGTGATCTGCCCGGTGCTCGTGTAGCTGTAGGTGGTGAGATACCGCCCGTCGCCCTGTCCGGCCGACCGCGCATCCCGGAACTCGGTGACCTTGTCGTTGCGCGGGTCGAGCGGATCGTCCTCGTTCAGGAAGTACGACCAGTAGGCGGTGTAACACGCTTCGGTGTTGTCCGTGCGGCAACGAGTGCGGGACAGCCGGTTGCCCCGTTCATCGTGCCGCAATCGGGTCACGTGGCCGTTCTCGTCGCTGATGGTGCGCACGAACCCGCCGGCGTCGTAGCTGTACACCGTGGTTCCGCCACCCGGATCCGTCCGGGACACCAGTCTGCCGCCACGTGTCGGATCGTAGGTTCGACGCGTGACATTCCCGGCGGGATCGGTCACCTCCACACTGTGCGCGGCCACACTGGCGGCGTAGTGCTTGGATACCTCGGCCGAGCTCAGCGCGCGACGGTACATGGCGACCTCGCCGATCGACCCGTCGAAGTAGGACCATGCTTCGTCCGGACGCGCCGGCCAGTCCGGCCCCTGGGTCATCTTGCCGGTGCCGACGAAGTGGTGCCGCCGCCTGCTGTCGATCTCGCCCTTCTGGCGCCCGACCTCGTTGCCGTCCAGGTACAGCCACTGCCAGTCCAGGTTCGCGGTGAGCGCGACGTGATGCCACTCGCCGTCGTTGACCGTCTCGTCGGTAACGATCCCTTTCGCCTTATCGTTCCAGAGATGCCCGTACAGCCTGCCGTCTGTTCCGACATAGAGGATGGGCATCGCGCCGGGGGTTTCCGTATCCCCGGGCAACGAGTCCGCATTGGACAGCAGGACGCCGCCGCCGTCGGAGCTGGTCTTGAACCACAACTCGAGGGACGTACGGGTGCGGTTCTGCACCAGCCCGTCCGGAAGACGGACGTAGGAGTCCGCTCCGTTGAATTGTGCGGCTCCTGCCGAGTTCATCGCAGGCACGGCGTCGCGACCCACATTGTGATAGGCACCGTGGGAGAGCGCCGGATCCGATTCCGCTCTGAGTGCGGACGACTTCTCTTCCAATCCCCACAGGGCGAGCGGGCCGCTGTCCCGTACCGCGTTCCGGTAGTCCGCGCGACCGCCCCGGGCGGTGTAGTGGGTGCTGACCTCATCCGCCGAGACCGGCCGTTGATACAGGGCGACCTGACTGATCGCCCCGTCGAAGTGCCCCCAGGCGTCCGAGGGCCGCTCCGGCCAGCCAGCAGTTGTCACCACACCGGCTCCGACGTAGGCATGCAAGTAGCGTGTCTGGATCTGCCCGGACTCACTACCCACTTTCGCGCCATCCAGGTACAGCGTCTGCTGGTTCCTCGTGGCCGACAGCGTTACGTGGTGCCACTGGCCGTCATTGACGGCGTCCGAACTGGCGATTCCGGACACTTCACCGTTCCAGAAATGCCCGTACAGCTTGCCATCGGTGCCCACATACAGAGCCGGAGTCGACCCGGTTTCGCTGATCTCGTCGCCAGGGCGAAAGTTGCCCTGGGAGAACAGTACGCCGCCCTCATCCGAGCTGGTCTTGAACCACAGCTCAACAGACATCTCGTTGTTGGCACTGGCCGCGTGCATCGGCAGTGTGACCTTGGCTTTCTCCCCGTCGAACTGCCGTGCCGACGAGTCGGGCAGTGGTCCCGACACGCGCGTGCCAACCTTGGCGTAATAGCTGGCCCGGCGCAGCTCCGGTTTTCCCCCCGCCCGGTCACCGCTCGATTCGTCCAGCCGCCAGTACGCGTCCGGTCCCGACCGAGTCACCGATTCGCCGAATCGATGGCCGTCCCCCTCGACGCGCGGCATGCCGATCTGGTGCGTCCCGCCATTGGCGTCGGTGTACTCCGTCACGCGCGAGGTGGCGTTGTCGTAGCTGATGCTCGCCTTGCGCACATCACCGGACTCGGTCACCGACGTCAGGCGGTCCGTAGCGGCCCGCGCCGCGTGGTGTTCAGCCACCGTGGTGGGACCGAGAGGACGCTGGTAGACGGCGACCTCGCCGATCCGCCCGCTGAAATTGCCCCAGCTGTGTTCCGGACGAGCAGGCCAGTCCAAGGTCGTCACGACGCCGGCGCCGATGTAGGCATTCCCGTAGTAGTCCCGGACGCGTCCGTCCTGCGAACCCACCTTCTGCCCGTCCAGGTACAGGGTCTGCGAATCCGGCTCGCTGGAGAGCACGACATGGTGCCACTGACCGTCGTTGACCGCGTCGCTGGTCGATATCCCGGCGACATTCCCGTTCCAGAAATGCCCGTACAGCTTGCCATCGGTGCCCACATACAGCACCGGAGTCGACCCGGTTTCGCCGATCTCGTCGCCAGGGCGGAAATTGCCCTGGGAGAACAGCACGCCGCCTTGGTCGGCGCTGGTGTTGAACCAGAGTTCCACCGCGCGGTACTCGGAGTCGTGGACCGGGTTTCCGTGCAGCTTCACGTAGCTGGACGTGCCGTTGAACTCAGCCGCGCGAGAGGGAACGTCCGTGAGCGGCCCCTCGCGTCCCAGTTCTACGTCCGAGTAGTCCGCGGTCCGATCGGACCAGTATCCCGGTTGTTCGCTGTCCGCGGTCTCACCGGACGTCTCGGCAAGCCGCCAGTATCCGTGCGGATTGGCATCCAGTGTGGTCGGGCGATACTGCCCACCCTGCTCGTAGCCGTAGCTGGTGCACACACCGGTCGGGTCGCATGCGGATACGAGACGATCGCCGGTGTACTCGTAACTCCACGTCGCCGCGGGCTCCGGTCCAGTGGTGACCCCCGTGACGTGCCCATCCGAGAAGCTGAAGTCCAGGTACCGGCCTGAAGCCTCGTCGGTGGCCCTGCTCAGCTGTCCCGAATCGTCGTAGTCGAGTTTCTGGTTGCGCCCGGCAGCATCAGTGATCCTGGTCAGGTGACCGGACTCATCGAACCGGTAGGTCGTTCCGCCCTTCGCGCGGAGTACCCAGTCCCCGGAGTCGGTTACCAGGGTAGCCGACTCACCGGCCGGGGTGGCATAGCTTCCGTCCGGGTTCTGCCCGTAACGCACCTGCCGTCCGTCCGGATAGGTCACCACCACGTTTCCGGAGCCGTCGTCGTCCGGTACCACCCGCATGTCCCAGCGGGTGGTCCAGCCCGAGCCGAACACCAGATCACCACGCGGATCCAGGCTGTTGTAGGTGCGGCGCACCGACAACGCCGGACCGGCGGTACTCACTTCCGCATCGGTGTCGGCTCTGGTGTAGTTGCCCACCCCGGGATCAACGTCGCTGTCGGCGTCGGATGCCGACGCCAGCCTGCTGGTGATCGCCGGTTGCGCCACTCTGGTGTTCAGGTAGGCAGCACGCGTCCAGCGGCTGGAGTCCTTGCCATCGGTGATCCGGCCTTGCCACGAATAGGTTTTCCCCCAAGACAGGGTGTCGTCCGGGACGGACCAGACTCCCTCGTCGAGCCAGCCGGAGGACGTGCAGTTGTCCCCGCCCTCGTCACAAATCCGGAACTCGTACTGCAGGCCATCCCCCGGCCAGTCGTCCCTGTCCTGTCCTTCCAGCAACAGAGTGGGGGTGAGTGAACCCGCGTCGTAGTCGCTCGGCGGCGACATCGACTCGACCTCGGGAACCTGGTTCGGGATGGTGAGCTTCACCTTTGCCGACATCGGCACGTCGTTCCACGAGAATCGGGTCTCTCCCCGCTTGGCCATGTCCCAGCGAATCGTGTAATCGCCCGGTGGTAAGGACTTCACCCGCGCATCAACCGTCGCGGACTGTCCCGGCTCGACCCTCTTGGACATCTTCGTGAACGCTGCCCACTCCTGGTATGGCAGCTCGTTCCCGTCGCCGTCCCAGATCCGGTAGCCGAGTTCGTACCCGTTGTCGGGTGTCCAGGTGTCCTTGCCATCGTTGGTGACCGTGACCTGCATCGTTCCGTCATCGGTGCTGGTGACGGTGTCCGTCATCTGCAGATTCCGGTACAGCGCCCAGTAGGGCGTATAGGTCACGTCCAGCGCCGGAGGGTTGGCCGATGCGGCGCTGGCGAACTTCTTCCAACCGTACGAGTCCGTGTAAGAAGAGCCGAGCCGCAAGCCGAAATTCGGTCCACCACGTGCCCATCCGTGTACCAGGTCACGTCCGGCGGTGCCGAGGTCGATATTCACCCACCGTGATCCGCAGCCATCCCGCCCGTGGGCAAAATCCTTGCGAGCGAGACGCTCACCGGCCGCTGGTCCCGGCCACGACTTGTTGCCACTGACAGACCACGGTTCGGTCACCGTGCGGACCCACACGGGCCGCGGGTCGCACGAGTACGAATAGGTGTTGTACACATTCAGCCGGGCGCCCAGTACGTACATTCCGGACAGGTCGGTCGAGACCTTGTCGAACTTCAGGAACGCGGCGGCCACGTTGTCTCCGCCGTTGTATGTCCCCACCTTCAAGTTCGGCTCGCCGGAGTAGTCGTCGGTGTACGGCGACATAACATAGGTGGACCCGTTCGAGTCCTTACGAACCACCGTCGGATCAACCGACACCGGGTACTCGCGGGCCGGATCGTTGAGCCACTCCTGGTCAGCCGACACATGCAGGACCTGGCTACCGGGCTCTCCGGAGAGCTCGTAGTTGACGTCGTGCGAGACGGCGCCGTCGCCGGAGCGTTCATCGACCGCCGAATCCTCCATGTAACCCGGCGGGATCACCGCCTCAACCGCACCGTCGCCGTCGGCCAGTTCCACCCCGCCGTGGTCGGTCATGCGGGCGGTCAGACCTTCGAGCTCCAGCGGGAACTTCCACTCCGTCGGCGCATCCGGGGATTCGAGCACGATCGTTTCCTTGATCCCCGTGGCGGTGGCGCGCATCTCGAGATCCGCCCCAGCACGCACATCCGGGTAGGTAATGCTCTGCCCGGACGCGTCGCCCTGCACGTCCCGCGCTCCAGCAACGCCGAAACCCACGGACTTGTCGGTGTCGACGTTGAACCGCGCGACCTCGGAAGCATTAGCCGACGGCGCGAAACGCTTCGTTTCCGAGTCCGCCTTCGACTTCCAGCCGCCACCATTCCCGCGCACCAGTGTGGAGTCGATCTTCTTCCACTTGCCGTCTTCCGCTCGGTAGTTCCGGCGATGTTGGTACTGACGCAGCGTCTTGGTGCCGTCACCGTTGTCGAAGACCGCGTGCCGGGGGCCGCGCTTCTCCGGAGTCGCGTCCGGCGAAGGCGAGCTGGCCCGACGTGTCCGCTCTGGCTCGGTCTCCTGCACCTCAACGCCCGTCTCGGCCTGGCCGGAACCATCCACCACTGGTTGCTTCCGCCGTTCATCCGGTCCGAGACCGTTATTGGCCGGTTCAGCGTTATGACTCGCGTCGGCCAGACCCGCCCGTTCGCTGGTCTCCTCCGCGGAAACCTCGTGTCCGCGGTCTGCGGCACTTCCCTGATGCTGTTCCGGCAGGTCAGCAGAACTGGCGAGATCCGGGCCAGACAAGGACGGCACCGATCCGACGGCCAGCGCGAACACAACCGTCATCGCGAACAGGCGGATGCCGCGGAACGACCCCCCAGATTGCATGAAGACCCCTCGCAGTCTGCCGAGCCGCGATCGGCCCGGCGCTGATCGAACTCATCCAGTGCGATACACGAAGTGGATGAAGCGGATGAACAGACCAAAACGCGCCGGGACGTTAGGGGAGATCGCAGGAATGATCAATACCGGACCTTCCAGCAGTGCCCGATACCCGTTATCGACTCGGACCGGCCCGATTCCCGACGATGACCAGCGAAAACGGTGGCAAACTTCAGTGGCTTCGCCGACCCTGTCACGCCCAGACGCGTCGTGTAGCCGAGATCACGTCACAGCATGGGTCTGCACGAGAAATCCAGAACCGCAATGCGTCCGCAAGCCGCCGATGTCCGTACCCGTGGTGCTCCGTTCAGCGGATCCGCCGTCCCGCAACGGATTCTGTCCTCCTCAAGACGGACTCAAGCTCGTGAACGTCGTAACGATCATGTGACGGCGCGCAGCTCCAACGTTCCTATGGAGGGGTGGCGTGGTTCTGACGGCGCTACTCGCCTGGCCGGAGTGCCAAACGTGCCCCCAACCGTCACCCCTGACCGCGAGGGACTCGTTCCCTCGATGGGCAGCAGCGGCGACTGCTACGACAAGGCGATGATGGAGTCCTTCTGGTCCCCGCGGCACCACCGCGGCGGCGGGCGTCGTTGCCACGGAATGAGCCGGCCCGGTCCCCGCCACCGCTGTCGCGGCAGGGGAACCGGGCCGGCTCACGTCCTGTCGGCCGGGCCCGCTCACCCGGTTCTGCCGGTGTGACTCAGCCTGCGCAGGTCAGACTCGCTTCACCCCAGTCGGCGTAGTCCCAGGAGGACGAACCGTCGGCGTCCTCGGCGATCAACCGCACGGTGTCGGCACCGACGATCGCCGCGTCCACCGTCACCGCTGCCTCGCCCTGCCGGACCACCCCGCTGCGGTAGACCTCCTCGCCGTCGGCCTCGACGACGAACTCGACATCCCCGAAATCGTCACCGGGGAGCGGACGCCGCTGCGACCCCTGCGGGATGTTGTCGTCCAGCCCGGCCTCCGCCGTCAACCGCGAACACCGGCCACCCGCGTAGACCGTGGCCGAAGCCGGGGCGAGCATGCCGAGGCCGTGCTCGTAGGTCTCACCATCGATCGCGATCGCTCCGCGGTCGGCCGGCGCCGGTCCGCCGTTGGTGCGGTCACGCTCGACCGGACCGTGGGTGTTGCTCTCGGCGAGAAACGGCAGGTCGGAGACGCGTGTCTCGCCGCTCGGGGCCGTGGCGACTTCCACGTCCAGGGACGCCGCGGCGACCTCCCGGCCCGCCCGGTCCCGTGCGACGACGCCGACGCCCGCGTCCCCGGACGTCTCCGGCGCCCGCAACGTCCAGGTCTGCCGCTCGCGCTGTCCCGGTTTGACGGGACCGACGGAGCGCGTCGTGCCCGTTTCCACCTCCCAGCCGTCCGGCAGTTCGAGTTCGACGGTCGCGCCGCCGAGCGCGCCGTTGCCGAGCCGGGCGAGAGTCGCCGTGACGTCCACCTGCCGTCCCGGCGCCACGGCCTCCACCGGGGTGTCCAGTATGAGCGTGGTCCGCCCGGCGCCCTGTTGCGCCTTCGGCACGGTCAGCTCGTTGATCACGCTGCCGTCGCGCGCATCGCGTGCACGGACGACGGCACCGTCGTGGCCGGTCGTGACCTGGATGTACTGCCGGTTCAGCACCGCGCCGGTGTCCACGGCCGTGAAGCCGTCCGGGTGGCCGCCGGGAACCTGGACCCGCTCGGCCCACCAGTCCTGGCCGATGTCCGCGTGGGTGTGGGAGGTGAACAGCACGGCCTGGGGATAGTCGCCGAGAACTTCGCGGATCTGCTCTTCCATCAGGTGGTAACGGCCCGCGTCACCGTCCGACCGGGTCACCGTGTCCGACAGCGGATAGTGCGTGAAGACGAAGAACGGTTCGCCACTGCGGCCACGGGCTTCCACCCGGTCCCGGAACCACTCCATCTGCTGCTCGCCGATGTGAACGTGATCGTCGAGGTTCGAGTCCTCCCACCACATCAGTTTGTCGGGTCCGATGCCGATCAGCGGGACACCGTTCACGACGCGCTCGCCGTAGACCTTGTCGGTTCCGGCGAAGTCGAAGTAGGTGCCGTAGAGGTCCTCGGGGGTGAAGCCGTTCGGCCAGCCGGACTGGCACAGGGTCTGCTGGTCGCACCAGGCGGGCGCGTAGGCCTCGTGATTGCCGAACGAGGTCAGCAGCGGCTGGTCCCGATCGTGTGCGTCCATGGTCTCGCGGACCTCGGCGTACTCCTCGGCATAGCCGCGATCGACGATGTCGCCGTTGATCACCGTGGCGGCCGATCCGGGCGCGGCCTGCTCGGCGTCGGTGAGCACGGCGTCCCAGTCGTCGATGTGTCCCTGGATGTCGCTGAAGACGTCGAACGTGGTCGTGCCGGGATCGCCGGGCCGCTGGTCGGCCGGGGCCGGACCACCGGATCGCTCCGGCCCTTCGGCCGCGGCGATGCCGGGCTGTGCCAGCAGGGCCGCGCCGGTGACCACGGCGAGCAGCGCACGCAGCCGGGGCCGGTGCGTTCGGGTTCGGGAAGTGGGTTGCTTGGCCATGCCGTCAGCCTGGCCGTGCCACCGAACCGGTGGCCGACATCGAAACGATCTTGTCCCCTCCTCCGGGTGAACGGAGAGAATCGTGACCGATTGACCGATATGTCGCTGTGACGAACGCGACCGCTCCGCGGACTCGGCAGCGACTGCGAGACGTGCGGGGCATGCGGGAGTGCGGAGCGTGCGAGGCCCGGCGGACGGTACGGCCGCGCCGGTCGGACGTCTCGGTCAGCTGCCTCGCGTCTCCTCTCCGAAGTCTGCGCCCGCCGCGGAATCAGCGCCCCGTCCGGAGGCCGCACCCTCGCCGGCCCCGCCGAATCCGCGAGCGAGGTCGGTGAAGGCGGTGTCCAGCACGGCGCACAGATCGCTGCCCGGACGGCCGAGCCAGTGTTCGTACGCGGCGAGTGCGGTGCCGAGCGCGGCGTGGGCGATCGCCTGCGGCCGCAGCCCGCCGGTCTCCTCGCCGAGCCGGTCGGCGGCGAATTCGGCGACGACGGCGCGCCAGTCGGCATAGCGCAGGGTCGAATGCGCCTGCAGCGCGGGCACGCGCAGGATCAGCTCGAGGCGTCTGCGATGCCGTTCGGTCTCGCCGGGTGCGACACGGTTGAACTCCACGACGACCGCGCGCAGCGATTCCATGAGCGGTTCGTTGTCCGGCCGCGCACAGAATCCTGCTCGCATCTGGTCGAGCTGCTCGGTGAACGCGCCCCACACGACGTCGTTCTTCGAGTCGAAGTACCGGAAGAACGTGCGCCTGCCGATGCCCGCGGCTGTGGCGATGTCGTCGACGGTGGTGGCGTCGAAGCCGTCGCGGTCGAACAGCCGGAACGCGACCTTCTCCAGTTCGACCTGACTGGTCGAAGGGCGCCGACCCGGCCGTCCGGGCGAACTTGCCGCGGTGCTCACTCGACCCCCTTCCATTTGACACCCGGTGTCATTACCGTCGGGTGTGCTGTACCACACAACGACGTGAAAGGTAGCCTGCCATGCCCGAGAACACGACTGTCACCACGGCCGAGGCCGACGTCGAGGAAGACCTGCTCGTCGAGGAGGTCTCCATCGACGGAATGTGCGGTGTCTACTGAGGCATTCGCCCCGGACCGGCCGTACCGGCTCTCCCCGAGTGTCGCTCTGCGGCCGGAACCGTTCGGGGCGCTCGTCTACGACTTCACCACGCGGAAACTCTCCTTCCTGAAGACCCGACTGCTCGTCGACGTCGTGCACGCGCTGGAAGCGGCGCCGGATGCACACGCGGCACTGCGGTCGGCCGAGGTACCCGACGGTGAACACGACCAGTACCTCGACGCCCTCGCGGGGCTCGCCTCCGCGGGCACGATCGAAGCCAGAGGTGACCAGGACTCATGAAACTCGTCGAGCATTTCCAGCACGGACTCGACGCACCGATCTGCCTGACGTGGGAACTGACCTACGCCTGCAATCTCTCGTGCGTGCACTGCCTGTCCTCCTCCGGCCGCCGCGATCCCCGTGAACTGTCCACAGAGGAATGCAAGGCGGTCATCGACGACCTGCAACGGCTGCAGGTGTTCTACATCAACATCGGCGGTGGCGAGCCGACCATCCGCTCGGATTTCTGGGAGATCGTCGAATACGCCGTCGCCCACCAGGTCGGCGTGAAGTTCTCCACCAACGGGGTACGGATCACGCCGGAACGCGCGCAGTGGCTGGCCGAATCCGACTACGTGGACGTGCAACTGTCACTCGACGGCGCCACCCCCGAGGTCAACGACCCGGTCCGCGGTGACGGCTCGTTCGAGACGACCATGACCGCGATGCGCAACCTGCGCGACGCCGGTTTCACGGGGTTCAAGATCAGCGTGGTCATGACCCGCCACAACATCGGCCAGCTCGACGAGTTCAAGCGCATCGCCGACGAGTTCGACGCCCAGCTGCGGATCACCCGGTTGCGTCCGTCCGGGCGCGGCGCGGACACCTGGGACGAGCTGCACCCGTTGCCGGAGCAGCAGCTCGAACTCTACGACTGGCTCGTCGCCCACGGCGACAACGTGCTCACCGGCGACTCGTTCTTCCACCTCAACGCGCTGGGCTCGACGCCGCTGCCGGGGCTGAACCTGTGCGGTGCGGGACGCGTGGTGTGCCTGATCGACCCGGTCGGCGACGTCTACGCCTGCCCGTTCGCCATCCACGAGGAGTTCCGTGGGGGCAACGTGCGCGACGAGGGCGGTTTCACGTCCGTGTGGCGGGAATCCGGCCTGTTCACCCGCCTGCGCGAACCGCAGACCGGCGGGGCGTGCAGTTCGTGTTCGGCGTTCGACACGTGCCGGGGCGGCTGCATGGCGGCGAAGTTCTTCACCGGACTTCCCCTGGAAGGCCCGGATCCCGAGTGCGTCAAGGGCAACGGCGAGCGGGCCCTCGAACTCGTCGGAGCGGGCGCGCCGAAACCGACGCCGGACAAGGACCACTCCCGCCCCGGCAAGAAGAAGCAGACGGGCGTGCCGGTCGCGATCGGCTGGGGCCCGCCCGAACCGGAGCGCCTGCCCGACCGTGCCTGTGACACCAGCCCGCTGGCGGGTATGCCTGCCCCGAAGGAGATGCGCTGATGGCGAGCACGAAGGACTGGTTCGAAACCGTCGCCGAGGCGCGTGAGCGCGCGCGCAAGCGGCTGCCGAAACCGGTGTTCCTGGCGCTGCACGCGGGTTCCGAGGCCGGCGGAACGCTGGCCGACAACACGGCGTCGTTCGCCGAACTCGGCCTACGGCCCCGGATCGCCGACCTGCCCGCCGAACGGGAGCAGGCGACGCGGGTCCTCGGCTCCGATCTCTCCCTGCCGGTGATCGTCTCGCCCACCGGCGTGCAGGCGGTGCACCCGGACGGCGAGGTGGCGGTCGCCAAGGGCGCGGCACAGTCGGGCACGGGGATCGGGCTGAGCTCGTTCGCCTCCAAGCCCATCGAAGAGGTCGCCGCGGTCAACGACAACACACACTTCCAGGTGTACTGGCAGGGCAGCCGCGACGACATGCTCGCGCGCATGGAACGTGCCAAGCGGGCAGGCGCGAAGGCGCTCATCGTCACGCTGGACTGGGTGTTCGCGACCGCCCGCGACTGGGGCTCGCCACCCATTCCCGAGAAGGTCGACCTGAAGACGGCCGTCAAGTTCGCGCCGCAGGTCCTGACGCGGCCCGGCTGGCTCGCCACGTACCTGCGCTCGGGCTCGCTGCCGGACCTGACGACCCCGAACATCGTCGGCAAGGGCGAGAAGGGCCCGCCGTTCTTCGGCGCCTACGGCGAGTGGATGGGCACACCTCCCCCGTCCTGGGACGACCTGGCGTGGCTGCGCAGCCAGTGGGACGGTCCGTTCGTAGTCAAGGGGATCTACCGCCCCGACGATGCGAAACGCGCCGTGGACATCGGAGCGAGCGCGATCTCGGTGTCCAACCACGGCGGCAACAACCTCGACTCGACACCCGCCACGATCCGCACGCTCCCCGGCGTGGCCGGCGCGGTCAGCGGGCAGATCGAGGTGCTGCTGGACGGCGGCATCCGGCGCGGCAGCGACGTCGTCAAGGCCCTTGCCCTGGGTGCCAACGCCGTGCTGATCGGCCGTGCCTACCTGTGGGGCCTGGCCGCGGGCGGCGAACGCGGCGTGCACAACGTGCTGGAGATTTTCCGCCAGGGCATCGACAGCACGCTGTACGGGCTCGGGAAGAGGTCGGTGCACGACCTGGATCCGAGCGACGTGGTCGTGCCGGACGGCTTCACACGGGGTATGTGACCCGGCGTGGCGGTCGCGCTGGTGACCGGGGCGGCGCGCGGGATCGGCGCCGCGGTGGTCCGCAGGCTCGCCTCGGCGGGCTGGCGGGTCGTCGCGGTCGACGTGGCCGCCGAACCCGGCGGTGACCCCGACGCGCTTCCCGACGTCGCCTACCCTCTCGGCACCCGGGAGCAACTGGCCACTGTGGCCGGTGAGTTCCCGGGTGCCGTCTTCGACGTCGTGGCGGACGTACGCGACGCCGACGCGCTGCGCTCGGCCGTCGCCGTCGCGGAGGCCGAGTTCGGCGGCCTCGACGCCGCAGTCGCGTGCGCCGCGGTGATGGCGGGCGGCACGCCCCTGTGGGAAACGAGCGATGCCGAATGGTCCGCGCTGTTCGACACGGGCGTCACCGGCGTGGCGAACCTGGCGAGAGCAGCCGTGCCCGCGCTGTTGCGATCGCCGCACGGACGGTTCGTCGCGCTCGCGTCCTCGGCCGCCCATCACGGACTGTGGCACCTGGCCGGGTACAACGCGGCCAAACACGCCGTCGTCGGGCTGATCAAGGGCCTGGCTGCGGACCTGAGTGGCACGGGCGTATGCGCCACCGCCGTCTCGCCCGGCTCGACCCGCACCGACCTCCTCGCCGCGACCGCACACCTCTACGATCTGGGGAGTATGGACGAGTTCGCGAGCCACCAGCTCCACCAGCGACTCCTCGACCCGGACGAGGTGGCCGCAGTCGTGGCGTTCCTGTGCTCACCGGAGTCCTCGGCGATCACGGGCACCGTCGTGCACGCGGACGGCGGGTTCCGGCCGTGAAGCCCGGCACGCAGTTCACGCTGGACGTCGCCGCGCGCCGCACGGGCGCCGTCGTGATCGGCGGTTCCCCGTTGCGCCTGGTGCGGCTCGGCTCCGCGGGCACGCGGATGCTGGACCGGTGGACCTCCGGCGAACCGCTCACCGAATCGCCCGGCCAGTTGCGGCTCGCGCGCAAGCTCGTCGACGCGGGCATTCTCCATCCGAAACCGCCGGCCGGGCCGTCACCGGCCGACGTCACCGTGGTCGTGCCGGTGAAGGACGACGCGACCCGGATGCGGCGGCTGCGCGAAGCCACGGCCGAATGCGGCGGGCACGTCGTCGTCGACGACGGCTCGGCCGAGCCCGTTCCCGGCGCCGACGTGCGCCACGAGGCACCTCGCGGTCCGGCCGCGGCCCGCAATTCGGGAAGCCGCAGCGCGGCCACGGAGTTCGTGGCCTTCCTCGACGCCGACACCGTGCCCGAACCGGGCTGGCTGGACGCGCTGCTGCCCCACTTCAGCGACCCGTCGGTGATCGCGGTCGCACCACGCGTGCGCAGCTCCGCAGGCGACGGCCTGCTCGCGCAGTACGAACTCGAACAGTCCAGTTTGGACCTCGGTGCCAAGCCGGCCCCGGTCCGCCCGATGAGCAAGGTCAGCTACGTGCCGACGGCGGCACTCGTGGTCCGCCGCGGCGCGCTGACGGCCGCGAACGGCTTCGACGAGCAGCTGCGCTACGGCGAGGACGTCGACCTCGTGTGGCGGCTCCTCGACGTCGGCGCGGTGCGGTACGAGCCCGCCTCAGTGGTGCGGCACGAACCGCGCCCGACGGTGCGCGCGTGGCTGCGGCAGCGGTTCGACTACGGCACGTCGGCGGCCCCGCTGTCGCAGCGGCATCCGGAACGGCTCGCCCCGGCACGGGTGTCCGCGGTCACGACGGCCGCCTGGGCGCTGGCGGCCGTGGGGCATCCCGTGCCCGCAGCCGCCGTGGCCGCGGGCGCGACGGCGCTGCTGGCCCGGCGACTGTCGACGTCCACGCGCGACGTGCCCCCCGCGGAGGTCGTCCGGCTCGCCGCCCGTGGCCAGCTCGGTGCCGGCAGGCTGCTGGCCGCCGCCTCCCGGCGGGTGTGGTGGCCGGTGCTGCTGCCGAGCAGGCACGGCCGCCGGGTACTGGCGGCCGCCTACCTGCCGTTCGCCGCGCAGACCGCCTCTCCGGGGCGGCTGGCACTGCGCATCGCCGACGACGTGGCCTACGGCGCCGGCGTGTGGACCGGGTGTGTCCGGCACCGGACGGCCACTCCGCTGCTCCCGCAGTTCACCGAGCGCCCGTTCGCCCAGGGCCGGGGCCGGTGACCGGCGCCGACGGCGGTCCCGCACCCGACGGCTCCCCCGTAGCCGACGGCGACCGCGAATCCGGCGCCGAGCTCGGCCGGGCCCGCTGGCCGGAGGTCGGCGAATCGGTACTGGCCGTGCCGCTCGGGGCGACCGAACAACACGGGCCGCACCTGCCGCTGGACACGGACACGGCGATCGCGGCCGACCTGGCCCGCAGGCTCGCCGCACGGGTGCCGGACGTCGTCGTCGCCCCCGCGGTGCCGTACGGCGCGAGCGGCGAACACGCGGGGTTCCCCGGCACGCTGTCGATCGGTACCCGCGCGCTGGAACACCTGCTCGTCGAACTGGGCCGCTCGGCCGACCGGTTCCGCGGGGTCGTGTTCGTCAACGGCCACGGCGGCAACACCGAGGCGCTGCAGGCTGCCGTACGGCTGCTGCACGGCGAAGGACGGCGGGTCCTCGCGTGGGCACCGTCGGGACCGGCCGACGACAGCCACGCGGGCCGCACCGAGACGTCGGCGATGCTGCGGCTGCGACCGGACGACGTGCACCTCGACGTCGCCGTGGCAGGCGTCACCGCGCCGCTCCCCGAACTGCTGGATGCGCTGCGCGGCGGCGGGGTCGGCGCGGTGAGTTCGAACGGCGTGCTGGGCGATCCCGCGAACGCCTCGGCCGAAGAGGGGCGGCAACTCCTCGAGACCTGGGCCGACGACCTGGCCTCCGCCGTGCGCGCCCGGCTGGGTCACGGCTCCTGATCCAGGGCCGTCGCCGGCGCGGCCGACTCGAGTTCGGACGCGCGGGTCAGCAGCCGCGTGGCGACGTGTTGCAGGTGCTCTCCCAGTGCACGCAGTCCGTCGGCCGGCAGTTGCCCGCCGTCCTGGTGTGTGCACAGTTCGACGACCGCCTCACCGAGCCGCGTGTTCACGGCGGACAGGTGTACGAGCAGTTCCCGGTCACGGCGGATCATTCCGGCCCCCAGTTCATCCATCCCCGATCTCCTGCACGGCTGCCGGATCGCCGCCGCGGATCTACGATAGCAGAGCGGACCGACGCGGTGCAGCGCGGCACGGACCTTTCGGGCACACCGGGGCGTTGCGCAGGATGCGATCATTCCCCCTCACGAGGGAAGCGACGGCTGGAGGCACCGTGAGCGTGGAGGCACCGTGAGCGCAGAATCCGACGACGCGCTGCGCGCGATCGAGGAGAGCCTGGACAAGCCGTCCGCCGCCCGGATCTACGACTACTTCATCGGCGGCGTCACCAACTACGCGATCGACCGCGCCTTCGCCGAGAAGGTACGGGAGCGCGTTCCGCAGCTCGGCGAGTACTGCAGGACGAGCAGGCAGTTTCTCGGCCGCACCGTCCGCTGGTGCGTGGCCGAGGCGGGCATCCGCCAGTTCGTCGACCTGGGTTCCGGCCTGCCGACCGTGGGCAACGTCCACGAGGTCGCCGACGAGACCCGGCCGCAGCACGACACTCGCGTCGTCTACACCGACAACGAGCCGATCGCGCTCACCCACTCGGAAATGCTGCTGGCCGACAGCGCCGACAGCTCACGGCACATCGCGATCGCCGCAGACGTGATGCAGCCCGACGAGCTGTGGTCGCGGGTCATGGCCACCGGCCTGATCGACCGCGGCGAACCCGTCGCGATGCTGGTCAACGCCGTGCTGCATTTCCTCAAGGACGAGACCTGCCCCGACCGGATACTCGAGTTCTACCGCAGGCAGCTGCCACCGGGGTCACTGCTCGTGCTCTCGCAGATGACCAACGAGAACCCGGCGAGCGAGTCCGAGCACAAGGCCCTCGACGACCTCGTCGACTTCTACGAGAACACGACGAACCCGGGTCAGCTGCGCACGACCGAGGAGTTCGCCCGGTTCTTCGGCGATTTCGAACTCGTCGACCCGGGCCTGGTCTACGCACCCGCATGGCGCCCCGACTCCGGCACGCTGTTCGCGCACACGCCGTCGGAATCGCGCGTCCTCGGAGGCGTCGCCCGCAAACCCGACTGACCACCCGCACCCCGAGCACGCGCCGCCGTGTTGCAGGTTCCGGAGCCCGTGTTGCGGATTCCGGAGCCCGTGTTGCGGATTCCGGGGGCCGTGTTGCGGATTCCGGAGGCCGTGTTGCGGATTCCGGGGGCCGACCGCCACCCGTCGCCGGCGCGGGGCCGTGGCCAGGACGCGTGTTGCGGTGGCCGCCCCGTTCCTCCGAGCGCATGACGCGCACTGGCAGGCCACGATGTTCGGGGCCATGATCGGGGTATGCATTCCAGCAGTGCCGCCGATCCGACCGGGTCCGGACACGCAGGGAACGCCGGGCACGCCACCCACAGTGGATACGCCCGGCGTGTGGCGGCGCTGCGCGAAGACCTGGCGGCACTGCCCTCGGACGCGCCGGTGCGGCTGGCCAAACGCACGTCGAACCTGTTCCGTCCCCGTGCTCAGGCGGCCACGGGACTCGACGTGTCGGCCTTCGACCACGTGCTGTCGGTCGACCCCGAGTCCCGCACCGCCGACGTCGAAGGCATGGTCACCTACGAACGCCTCGTCGACGCCACGCTGCCGCACGGGCTGATGCCGCTCGTCGTGCCGCAGCTCAAGACGATCACGCTCGGCGGCGCGGTCACCGGACTCGGCATCGAGTCCTCGTCCTTCCGCGAGGGCATGCCGCACGAATCGGTGCTCGACATGGACATCCTCACCGGCAACGGGGACGTCGTGACGGCCACACCGGACGGCGAGCACCGGGAGCTGTTCTTCGGCTTCCCCAACTCCTACGGCACCTTGGGCTACGCACTCAGGCTGCGCATCGAACTCACGCCCGTACGCCCGTACGTGCGACTGGAACATCTGCGGTTCTCCGACCCGAGCCGCTATTTCGACCGCCTCACCCGCGCGTGCCGTGACAACGAGGCGGACTTCGTCGACGGCACGGTGTTCGGCCCTGCCGAGCTGTACCTGACACTCGCCTCGTTCACCGGCAAGCCCGCCGAGGTCAGCGACTACACCTGGCTGGACGTCTACTACCGGTCCATCAGGGAGAAGACCGTCGACCACCTGCCCGTCCGCGACTACCTGTGGCGCTGGGACACCGACTGGTTCTGGTGTTCACGCGCGCTCGGAGCACAGCATCGGCTCGTCCGGCTGCTGGCAGGCCCGACGTTGCTGCGATCCGATGTGTACTGGAAGGTCGTCGGGTTCGAACGGCGCCACGGCCTGCTGGCCCGCGTCGACCGGTTCCTCGGCAGGCCGCCACGAGAAGCGGTGATGCAGGACATCGAGGTGCCGGTCGGCCACGCGGAGAAGTTCCTCGCCTTTCTGCACCGGGAGATCCCGATCAGTCCCGTCTGGATCTGCCCGCTCGCAGGCCGGGATTCCCGCCGCTGGCCGCTCTACGAGCTCGACCCCCGCGAGCTGTACGTCAACTTCGGGTTCTGGGGCACGGTCCCGCTCGCACCCGGCGAGTCCCGTGGCTCGCACAACCGGCGCGTCGAGAACGTGGTTACCGAGCTCGGAGGACGGAAATCCCTGTACTCGGAGAGTTTCTACGACCGGGACACCTTCTGGCGGTTGTACGGAGGGGACGAAGGAACGATGTACCACGCCCTGAAGCACCGCTACGACCCGGACGGGCGACTGCTGGACCTGTACGCCAAGTGCGTTCAAGCGAGGTGATGAGTCATGGGAGCGAGCCGCCCCTTCTCGACAGCACTCGGCTCCCGGCCGGCGTCCCCGCCGCCGGCACCGACGTCGACGGCCGTGAGGCCTGCGGCACTCCACCTGATCCTGCGCCGCACACTCGGCGACGATCCGCCGGTCGGCATCACCGCCTTCGACGGCACCGTCCTCGGTGACCCCGATGCCTCACTGCGCCTGCACGTCCGCACCCCGGCCGCCCTGAGCTACGTGCTGACCGCGCCGAACGAACTGGGCCTGGCCCGGGCCTACATCACGGGGCAGCTCGACGTCATCGGTGACCTCTACGCGGTGCTGCGAGCACTGACGACGGCGGACGAGCTGACCAGAGCCGACCGGATGCTGCTGGCGGCACGGCTCGCGCGCGAGTTCACCGACCAGTTGCGGCCGGCACCGATCCCCTCGGAGGAGGCGCCGTCGCGCATCCGCAGGGCGGCCCGCGGACTGCGGCACTCGAAGACGCGCGACAGCGAGGCGATCTCCCGGCACTACGACGTGTCCAACCGCTTCTACGAGCTCGTGCTCGGCCCGTCGATGGCCTACACGTGCGCCTGCTACCCCGACGACGCGGCGAGCCTGGAGGACGCTCAGTTCCACAAGTTCGACCTGGTGTGCCGCAAGCTCGCGCTCGAACCCGGAATGCGGCTGCTGGACGTCGGCTGCGGCTGGGGCGGCATGGTCGCGCACGCGGCCGAGCACTACGGCGTGCGCGCGATCGGCGTGACGTTGTCGCGGCAGCAGGCCGAATGGGCACAGCGCGATCTCGCCGAACGCGGTCTGGCCGACCGTGCGGAGGTCCACCACCTGGACTACCGCGACGTGACCGGATCCGGTTTCGACGCGGTGTCGTCGATCGGGCTGACCGAGCACATCGGCGCGCGCAACGTCCCGTCGTACTTCCGGTTCCTGCACGGGAAACTCCGGCCGGGCGGCAGACTGCTGAACCACTGCATCGTGCGGCCGCACACGTACGACTCGCACCGCACGGGCCCGTTCATCGACCGCTACGTCTTCCCCGACGGCGAGCTCGAAGGAGTCGGGGCGATCGTGTCGGCCATGCAGGACAACGGGTTCGAGGTGCGGCACGCGGAGAACCTGCGGGAGCACTACGCCCGCACGCTGGCCGCATGGTGTGCCAATCTCGACACGCACTGGGACGCCGCCGTCGCGGAATCGGGCGTGCAGCGCGCCCGCGTGTGGGCGCTGTACATGGCGGCCTCGCGGCTCTCGTTCGAACGTCATCAGCTCGAGCTGCAGCAGGTGCTGGGCGTGAAGGTCGGCGAGCACGGCGACGCGTCGATGCCGCTGCGCCCGGACTGGGGCGTCTGACCCGGTCCGCTACCGTGACCACGTGATCGAACATCTCGTCATTCCCACGTCCGCAGGCGATTTCGACGCGATCGCGGCAGGGCCGCACGACGGTCGTCCGGTGTTGTTGCTGCACGGCTTCCCCGAGGCCGCCGTGGAGTGGGAACACCAGGTCGCACGCCTGGGCGGCGAGGGATACCGCGCGGTGGCACCGGATCAGCGCGGCTATTCCCCCGGCGTCCGGCCCACCGACGTCGCCGACTACGAGATGGACCACCTGGTCGACGACGTCGTCGCCATGGCGGGCGCGCTCGCATGGTCACGGTTCGATCTGGTGGGGCACGACTGGGGCGGTGCCGTCGCGTGGTGGACCGCCGACCGGCATCCCGACCGGCTGCGCACGCTCACCGCGGTGTCCACACCGCATCCTCGCGCCCTGGGCGAGGCGCTCCGCACCGACGAGGACCAGGCGATGCGCTCGCAGTACATGCGTGACTGGCGCAGCTCCGACACCGAGAAACGCATGCTGGCCGACGACGGTGAGCCGCTGCGCCGCATGTTCGAGTGGAAGGTTCCGCGCGGCCGGGCGGACGACTACCTGACGCGGCTGGCCGAGCCGGGCGCCCTGACCGCGGCGCTGAACTGGTACCGGGCGGGCAGTCCGAAGGCGGCGATCGAGGCGGTGACCGTGCCGACGCTGTACGTCTGGAGCACCGAGGACGTCGCGTTCGGTTCGACGGCCGCCCTGGCGACCGAACAGTGGGTGAGCGCGCCGTACGAGTTCCGGATGCTCGAAGACGTCACCCACTGGGTGCCCGAGGAGGCCCCGGAACAGATGACCGCCCTGCTGCTGGACCACCTCCACCGGCACTGAGGAGCCGTTCCCGCGCCGCCACCCGGGTGATGCAGACCGGGTTCCACCCGGTCGTGGCCGGTTTCCGCCGGATTCGCCCTTGCGTGACCGGACCCCGACCCCGAAAATTCGAATCTCATTCACGTTCTTCCGGCGGACGGGTGAACGGAGGACGAAGCGCGCGCTGGTCCTGGTCACGACGTTGCTTCTCGGCGCGTCCCTGCTCCCCGCTCCTGCCGGTGCGACGCCACCCGAGGGGGAGGATTCCGTGCACGCAGCCGAGCCGTATCTCGTGGGACGCGGCATCGCCGACGCGACGGGAGAGATCGCCGAGGTCGGACTGATGGGCTACGGCCGCATCGACCAGCAGGCCGCCGGCCTGCACAACCGGCAGCGCTCGCGCGCGTTCGTCGTCGCCGACCGGGACACGTCCGAGCGCGTGCTGCTGGTCGTGGTCGACGCACCGATGATCTTCAACAGCGTGCGCCAGGAGGTGCTGCGCCGACTGGCCGAGCGCTACGGCGACACCTACACCGAGCGCAACGTCATGCTGACCGCCACGCACTCGCATGCCACACCAGGGGGCCATGCGCACCACCTGCTGTACAACATCACCACGCTGGGCTTTCACCGCAAGACGTTCGAGGCGGTCACATCCGGCATCGTCGAATCGGTCGAGAAGGCCCACTCCGACCTCGCGCCCGCGTCGCTGACGCTCACCCACGACGAACTCGCCGACGCGAGCGCCAACCGGTCCCGCGCGGCGTTCGACCGCAACCCCGCCCGCGACAAGGCTCACTTCCCCGACGCCGTCGATCCGCAGACCTCGCTGCTGCGGATCGAACGCGACGGCCGTCCCGTCGGGGCGATCAACTGGTTCCCCGTCCACGCCACGAGCATGTCCGGCGACAACCGCCTCGTCAGCTCCGACAACAAGGGATACGCCGCCTACCGCTGGGAACGGCAGGACGCGGGCGTGGACTACCGCGGCGACCCGGCACCGGCGTTCGTCTCGGCGTTCGCCCAGACCAACGCGGGCGATCTGACACCCAACCTCGACCTGACGCCACCGAGCACGCCCGAGGACTTCCAGCGCACCACGGCCAACGGCGAGAAACAGTACCGGGCCGCGAAACGGCAGCTGACCGCCGACGGCACCGCGATCGCAGGCGGTGTCGACTCACGGCTGGTGCACCTGAACCTGTCCGAGGTGGAGGTCCGCCCCGAATTCACCGGCGACGGCCGGACCCATCGCACCTGCAAGCCTGCCGTCGGCGCGGCCATGGCGGCGGGCAGTCTGGAGGACGGGCCGGGCTTTCCCGGCTTCGACGAGGGCGAGAATCCGTTGTGGGACAAGGTTTCCCACTCGGTGCTGTACCGCGCATCGCCGAAGTTGAAAGAATGCCAGGCTCCGAAAGGCGTGTTCGCGCCGGTCGGTGCGATGAACAAGGTCCACCCGTGGGTGCAGGAGATCGTGCCGGTGCAGCTGATGCGCGTCGGCGAGCTGCACCTCATCGGGGTGCCGGGCGAAGTGACCATCACCGCGGGCCTGCGGCTGCGGCGGACCGTCGCCGAGGCTGTCGGCGCCGACCTGCAGAACGTCCTGGTCGCGGGCTACGCCAACTCCTACTTCCACTATCTGACCACTCCCGAGGAGTACGACGCCCAGCATTACGAGGGCGGCAGCACGCTGTTCGGCCGCTGGCAGCTGCCTGCGCTGCAGCAGACCGCGCACGAGCTCGCCACCGCCCTGCGCGACGGCCGTGACGTGCCGCCCGGCGACGAGCCCGAGGACCTGCCGGGCAACCAGTTCCGGCTCCAGCCCGGCGTCGTGCTCGACACTCCCCCACTCGGCAAGCGATTCGGCGACGTACTGAGCCAGCCCGCCGAGGCATACTCCGCGGGCGAGCAGGTGTCGGCCACGTTCGCCGGCACCCACCCGAGCAACGACCTGCACCGCGGGGGAACGTATCTCGAGATCCAGCGCTGGGACGGCCGCGCGTGGCAGCCGGTCGCCGACGACGGCGACTGGTCCACGGCGCTGCACTGGACCCGCCGCGGCGTGTCGGCCTCCCGCGTCACGATCACGTGGCAGCCACCCGCCGACGCCGCAGGCACCCACCGGATCCGTTACCGCGGCGACGCCAGGAACGCCCTCGGCCGCGTCGCGCCGATCACCGGCGTGACCCGGGAATTCACGATCCGCTGACCTCCCGGGTCACGGGAACCCGGGTCACGGGAATCCGCAACACAGCCCCCGGAACCCGCAACACGGCCCCCGGAACTCGCAACACGGCCCCCGGAATCCGCAACACGGGAGGTCGGCGGCCGGGCCTCGGGCTACCCGCCGGGAGCCACAGCACCCGGTCGTACGATGAGGCGCGTGAAGCACATCCACGCGGGCAAGGTCAGGGATCTCTACGACGACGACGGCGACATCCTGCTCGTCGCCTCCGATCGGATATCGGTCTACGACGTGACACTGCCGACGCCGATCCCCGACAAGGGCGCGCTGCTCACCCAGCTGTCCCGCTGGTGGTTCGAGCGGTTCGCCGAGCTGGTGCCGAACCACGTGCTCTCGGCGACGGACGTCCCGGAGGAGTTCGCGGGCAGGGCGTTGCGGTGCAAGCCGCTGACGATGGTCAAGGTCGAGTGCATCGCACGCGGGTACCTGTCCGGCTCCGGACTGCAGGAGTACCGCGAGCACGGCACCGTGTCGGGTGTGGCACTGCCCGACGGGCTCGTCGAAGGCAGCAAGCTGCCGGAGCCGATCTTCACGCCGACGACGAAAGCCGACTCCGGGCACGACGAGGCGATCACCTTCGACGACGTCGTCGCCCAGGAAGGCGGCGACACGGCCGAGCGCCTGCGGGAACTCACGCTGGAGCTGTACCGGGCGGGCGCCGAACATGCGGCGGCACGCGGCATCATCGTCGCCGACACCAAGATCGAGTTCGGCCGGGACGCCGACGGCGTGCTGACCCTCGGCGACGAGGTGCTGACGTCGGACTCCTCCCGGTTCTGGCCCGCCGACGAATGGGAGCCCGGGCGCGGGCAGCACGCGTTCGACAAGCAGTTCGTGCGCGACTGGGCGACCTCGACCGGCTGGGACAAGACCCCGCCGGGGCCGGAGGTCCCCGCCGACGTCGTGACGGCGACCCGCGCCCGTTACGCCGAGGCCTACGAGCGCATCACCGGCGAGACCTGGGGGTCGTAGGCGGGCTCGACCTGCCGGGGCGGATGCGGACCGGGATCGGACGCTAGCCGTCGTTGTCCGGTGCCCCGGAGCTCGGCGAACCGCCCCGACCCTGCACGTGGGCGAACGCGGCGACGATCAGCACGATCGCCGCCAGCAGCACGAGGCCGAAGTTCAACGTCACCAGGCCGAGCACGATGAGCACGCCCGCGAACATGTCGAGGCCACGGCGCAGCACCCGGTCACCCGCCCACCGGCGCGGCGGGCCGCCCCGGCCGAACGCACGTGCCAGCTCGGGGTCGTCGTCTCGGATCCTGCCACCGATGCGCTCGAGTTCCTCACGTTCGCGACGACTCAGCATGGCGAACTCCCTCGCTCGTCTCGTCCGCGTCCCGCGCCGGATACCCGTCGCCCCACGGCGCTAACCGCCCGCCTGCCGGCGCAGCATGCGTGGCCGCGGTGTCGGACACTCGCGGGTACGACGTCGTCCGCACAGCCGATAGCCCGGCGACGTTGCGCGTCGTATGGTGGTCGCAGCTGTGGGACGAAAGCCCCGGGGACCGCGCACCTCCCCCCTCGTTGCGGGCCCCGGATGAGGAGAACGCCCGGCACGCCTCCGCTCGGTGGGTGTGCCGGGCGTTCTGCATGTGACGCCCGCGCTGCGACCTGCGCTGTCACCGGCACACGCGCCTGCGCCTGGCGCTGCGACCGTCGCGCCCGCCGGACGGCCCGGTCTCCGTGCTCCGCTCCCCGATCGGCACGGCACGCCGCCGGTATCCTGGGGGCATGAAACGCCCCGTCTCGCCGTTGCCGCAGCGCAACGGGCTCGACGCGGCGCGGATCCGGTTGCCCGTCGACGGGACGTGGGCGACCGTGCGCGAACACCTGGTGCAGCGGCTGCACCGGCTGGAACCCACCTATATCGACGAGATGCTCACCGCGGGCCGGTTCGTGACGGCCACGGGGCCGGTGTCGGTGGACACCCCGTACGTGCCGGGCGAGTTCGTGTGGTTCCACCGCGACCTGCCCGACGAGGTTCCGGTGCCGTTCGACATCGGCATCGTCCACCGCGACGACGACCTGGTCGTGGCCGACAAACCGCACTTCCTCGCGACGATCCCGCGCGGCAATCACGTCATGCAGACCGCGCTGGTGCGCCTGCGCGACGAGCTGGGCCTGCCCGAGCTGAGTCCCGTGCACCGGCTCGACCGCGTGACCGCCGGGCTGCTGATGTTCACCGTGCGGCGGGAACTGCGCGGGCCGTATCAGAACCTGTTCCGCGACCGTGTGGTGCACAAGGAGTACGAGGCGATCGCCCCGCAGAACCCGGAGCTGACACTGCCGCGCACGGTACGCAGCCGGATCGTCAAACGCCGCGAGGTCGTCACCGCCGAGGAGGTTCCGGGCGAGCCGAACGCCGAGACGTACGTCGAACTCCTCGAGGCCCGCGACGGACTCGGCCGCTACCGGCTCGTCCCCGCCACGGGCCGCACCCATCAGCTGCGGGTGCACCTGAACTCGCTCGGCACGCCGATCGTGGGCGATTCGTTCTACCCGGTGACCTACGAGACCGCTCTCGACGACTTCCGCAACCCGCTGCAGCTGCTCGCGAAGGTCCTCGAGTTCACCGACCCGCTCACCGGCGAGCACCGCCGGTTCGAGAGCAGCCGCACCCTGTCGGCCTGGCCCGCCTGAACTCGGACTCAGGCAGGCAGGCAGGCAGGCAGGCAGGCAGGCAGGCAGATCGAGTCTCGGACCACCACCGCGGCACGTGAACAAGTCAGCACAGGTCACCAGCGTTCCTCGTCCCGCATATCCGAGAGGACATCGGTGAGCTCGCGGTGGCCATCCGCCACCGGCGGAAGTTCTTCCAGATCACACAGCCTGCCGACAGGTGGCCGGTACAGCCCGGCACCCTCCAGCAGCTCCAGCACCGACGCCATAGCCGAACTGTAACTCTCGACGTGCTCTACTGACGCGGAACAGCTCCGCTCAGCTCAGCCCGACCACCGTCACGTAAGCGCAAGTCCGCCCGATCGTCGATGCGCGCGTGTGCCGACCACCCACAACGCCGACACCCGCCACCGGCGGGCTCAGCCGCGTTCGATGCGGTGGCCGATGACCTCCGGGCCGGGGTGGGCCGCGCCGGAACCGTCGCGGCGGTCGTCGATCTCGGGCAGCTCCACCGCGTCTCCCTTGCGGGAACTGCCCGCGGGCCTCGGTCCGATCCACGCCACCCGGATCGCGTCCTCGCCCTTGAGCAGCCGGTGCGCGCGTACACCCACGGTCGCACGGCCCTTGGCGGGGTACTCCGCGAACGGCGTCACCTTCACCGTCTCGCCCGTCGCCGTGACGACGAGCGGCTCACCGTGATCGTCGTCGTCCGTGCGCACCGCGCCGAAGAACACCGCCTCGGCGTCGCCGGACAGCTTCACGCCCGCCATGCCTCCGCTCTTGAGCCCCTGCGGCCGCACCAGCGAGGCCGAGTAGCGCAGCAGCGACGCCGCCGAGGTCACGAACGCCAGCTCCTCCTCGCCGTCGGTCAGCCACGTGGCTCCGACGACCTCGTCCCCCTCCTTGAGGTTGATGACCTCGAATTCCTCCGACCGCACCGGCCAGTCGGGCGCGCACACCTTGACCACACCGGCCTTCGTGCCGAGAGCCAGCCCCGGCGAGTCGCCGATGTGGTCCCCGAGCGGGGCGAGTCCGACGATCCGCTCGCCCTTCGCCAACGGCACGAGCTCCTTCGAAGCCATTCCACCGCGCAGCGACACCGTTCCGCTCTGCTCCGGCAGCACCGGCAGCGGCAGCACGTCCACCTTGAACGCGCGTCCAGCGCTCGTCACCAGCACCACCTGGCCACGGGCGGTCGTGCGCACGAGCCCGTGCACCGCGTCGTGTTTCACGCGGCCGCTGCGACGGCGGTTCTCCTGCGCCTCCTCCGATTCCGCCGCCGTGCGGGCGACGAGGCCGGTGGCCGACAACACCACGTGGCACGGGTCGTCGGCGACCTCCAGCGGCCCGGCCGGTTTGGACGCGGCCAGCACCTCCTTGAGGTCACCGTCGATCAGCGCGGTGCGCCGTTCGGTCGGGAAGTCCTTGGCGATCGTCGCCAGCTCGGCCGAGACGACCTTCTTGAGCTCCTTGTCGTCGTCCAGGATCTTCGACAGCTCCGCGATCTCCGCGCGCAGCTTCTCGTCCTCCTGTTCGAGGTCGAGCTTGTCGAACTTGGTCAGCCTCCGCAGCGGAGTGTCCAAAATGTAGGTCGCCTGGATCTCGGTGAGTTCGAACCGCTTCATCAGGCCATCCTTCGCGGCCTGCGCGTTGTCGCTCTGCCGGATGAGCTTGATGACCCTGTCGATGTCGACGAGCGCCTTGAGCAGGCCTTCCACCAGGTGCAGCCGCTCCTCCCGCTTGCGCCTGCGGTAGCGGGTGCGGCGGGTGACGACGTCGTAGCGGTGCTGGAGGAACACCTCGAGCAGCGGCTTCAGCCCGAGCGTCTGCGGTTTCCCGTCGACGAGCACGAGGTTGTTGATGCCGAACGACTGCTCGAGCGGCGTCAACCGGTACAGGTCGGCCAGCAGCGCCTGCGGGTTGACGCCGACCTTGCACTCGATGACCAGCCGCGTGCCGTTCTCGCGGTCGGTGAGGTCCTTGACGTCGGCGATGCCGGTGAGCCGTTTGGTCTTGTTGACCTCGTCGGTGATGCGTTCGATCACCTTCTCCGGGCCGACGCCGTAGGGCAGCTCGGTGACGGTGATGCCCTGCCGCCTGCTGCCCTCGACCGGGCCGGTCTCCACGGTCGCCCGCATCCGCACGACACCGCGGCCCGTCTCGTAGGCCTTGCGCACCTGGTCCAGGCCGAGCAGCTGCCCACCGGTGGGCAGGTCGGGCCCCGGCACGAACTCCATCAGCTTGTCGAGCGAGGCGTTCGGATGGTTGATCAACCAGCGTGCGGCGGCGATGACCTCGCTGAGGTTGTGCGGGATCATGTTCGTCGCCATGCCGACGGCGATCCCGGACGTGCCGTTGACGAGCAGGTTCGGGAAGGACGCGGGCACCACCGACGGTTCGAGCAGTTCGCCGTCGTAGTTCGGCCGCATGTCGACGGTCTCTTCGCCGAGTTCGCCGACGAGCAGCATCGCCTCGGGCGACATGCGAGCTTCCGTGTTGTGGTTGACGAAACCGCCGGCGAGGAAGGAATGGTCGTCCGACTCGACGCGAACCGAGTACACTTCGGCCGGTTCTGCCTCCTCGACGGCGGTGACCTGCTCGAACCGGTACCCGGAATCCATGATCGGAAGGATCGTCTTCAGGACCTCGGTGTCCTTGATCCGGTCGATGATGCGGAGACGCTCGGTCTCCCAACGCTCCATCCGGTCGAAATTGTGCTGCGTGAGCCACTTCCGCCCGCTGCCGCGCCGGTCGAAGTCCAAGGCACCGCGCACGTAGTCGGCCACGAACGGAACGTGGTCGGAGCTCAACCGGTGTGGGCGTAGCGGCGAGCACTGCAGCAACTCCTGCAATGTGGCCTGCTTGGTCTTGAGAAACCCTACGCGCTCGGCGAAGGCCTTGACATTGCGCGGGCCCGCGATGACCAGTCGCCGCTCGATCGAACCGCTCTGCCGCGTGTAGGCACAGATTCGCGCCATGACACCGAACTCCGCCAGCAGCTCCTGCATTTCGGATGCCAGACGCTCACTGTAGGTGCTGTACTGGATGGTGAACGAGTTGTCGGCCCGACGAACGCCACCGTCGCCCTCGAACGCGGCCATCAGAAACGCACGCTTGGTTCCCCAGCCGCCCGTCCAGACATGTTCCGGCACGAACTTTTCCTTGGCCCCGTGCCCGATGAACTCGGCCAAGGGGCTACGCCGGAACGCGTCCATGCCGCCCGCGTACTCCCGGATGTCCAGTTCACGAATCCGCTTCCGGTCGCGGCGTGTCTCCCGCTCGTACACGTACCGCTGACCGCCGACAACCTGGTCGTAGGCGTGCAACACCTCGTCGAAGTAGTGGTCGTCGGTGTTGTTGAACCCGGCGCGATTCTCGCCGGCGAAACCTTCCGAGACCCACGCACCTGCGAGTACACCCAGCATGTACTCGCGCGCGGTGGGCACGACCTGTGTCCAGGCGTTGCGTGCCACGCAGACGACCGATCCCGGCTCGACCTCGTCCAACCTGCGCCACTGGAACAGTGGGACACCGGCAGGCGCTTCGAGGCACAGTACGAGGTGGTTCTCGCTGCCACGCAGTGAGAACCCGGACTGCGTGGTCATGCGCAGGGTCGGATGCACCCCGGAGTTGAAGACCTTGTTCACCCGAACGGCCTTGCCGTCCTTGTCGAGCACCTCGAAGTCGGCATCCGCCTCGGAGTTCTCGGACAGATCGACCATGTCGGCGATACGCGGGCTCGACCCGTCCGCGAGCCGGATACGAGTGTCACCCACGACGCAGTAACGCGAGGCTGCCGGTCCGTCGTCCGGGCTTCCGAAATTACCGTGCCCGTCCACCAGCGGGACGTTCATCGAGAAGTCCTGCGCCAGGCGCACCATCGCGTCGTAGATCGCGACGTCGCCGTGCGGGTGGTAGCGGCCCATCACGTCGCCCACCACGCGGGAGGACTTCACGTACGCGTGGCTGGGCCGGTAGCCGTTCTCGTTCATGGAGAACAGGATCCGGCGGTGCACCGGCTTGAGGCCGTCACGGGCGTCCGGCAGGGCCCGGGAGTGGATGACCGAGTAGGCGTACTCCAAGTACGAGTCCTCGATCTCGGCCGTGAGCGAGTTGTCGTAGACCTGGGCGCCGGCCTGGTCGAACGCGGCCGGATCGACGCGGGTGGTCGGATTCTTTCGGCGTGCCATCGTGGTGTCCGGCTCCTGGTTCGTGCGCTGGCTCTGGGATACGGGCTGCGGATACGTGCTGCGGATACGGGGTGCGGCGGCGTCAGATGTCGATCGCGGCCTGGTCGACGCGTTCGGACGACGAGACGAGCCAGTTGCGGCGCGGTTCGACCTTCTCGCCCATGAGGAGTTCGAGCGCGGCCTCGGCGGCCTCGGCGTCGTCGAGCGTGATGCGGCGGACGGCGCGGGTCGCGGGATTCATCGTCGTCTCCCACAGCTCGTCGGCATCCATCTCGCCGAGACCCTTGAACCGGGGCACCGGCTTCTTGATCGTCTTGCCCTTTGCCTCGAGTTCGGCGACCTTCTCCTGCATCTCGCGCTCGGTGAAGGTGTAGTGCGTCTCCTCGCTCTTGCCCTTGGTGACGACCTTGTGCAGCGGCGGCATCGCGGCGTAAAGCCTGCCCTCGTCGATCACCGGCCGCATGTAGCGGGCGAACAACGTGATGAGCAGGGTGCGGATGTGCGAACCGTCCACATCGGCGTCGGCCATGACGATCACGCGGCCGTAGCGCATCGCGGGCATGTCGAACGTCCGCCCGGTCCCCGCGCCGAGGACCTGGACGATGTTCGAGATCTCGGCGTTCTTCAGCGCGTCGCCGAGACCGGCCTTCTGCACGTTGAGGATCTTCCCGCGCAGCGGCAGCAACGCCTGGTACTCCGACACACGGGCGCTGCGGGCACTGTTGTGCACGAACACACCGGACTCGAGTGCGAAGTTGTGGTAACCGTCGACGGTCAGGTCGTAGACGTCGGCGGTCTCGGACAGCATCTCCACCGACTCGACACGGTGGTTGAGGTGCGTCGCGGCTTCGCGCAGCTTGCGGTAGTCGCCCTGGTAATGCGCGAGCAGCTTCTCGAATCGCAGACCGGTCCGCGCGCTCGAAAGCCGGAGCGTTTCGTACGCGTCCGCGAGTTCCTCGTCCGACACGTCCAGCACGTCGGAGAGCCGCTTGAGCGCCGCGATCCTCCTGCCCTCGTTCTGCTGGGCCACCCGCTCCGCACGGGGGACGTTCTCGACGTAGCGCGCACGGCCGTTTTGCACCCGCGCCAGGTGACCGGTGTCCGGGTCCAGCATCCGCAGCTTCATACGCGTCGAGTGCCGTTGTCCGAACTCCGGATGCGCCTTGTGCCACGCGACGACAGCTTCCCGCTGCCGCTCACGTTCCGCTGGGTCGGAGAACTGCTCGACCGTCTTCTGCGAACGCCATGCACGCAGGTCCTCGTCCTGCCACTGCTGCTTGGAACGCTCGCTCCACTCGGCTCGTCTGCCGGGTTCGGCGAAGAATATCCGAACCCGTTCGGCGGCATCAGCCCGGTGCGCAGGATTCGCCCAGTACTCCGCCTGCATGGCACGCATCCGCTCCGCGTACGCGGAGCGCTCGGCGTCGCTCAGCGACGCGCACCACTCCTGGAAACCCTGCTCGATCCGCTCGCGGAACTGTGGGTCCGCATTGCGCTCGGCCAATCGCGCCAGGCACGCGGCACGGAATTCCGGGTCCTGCCACTGCTCGGACAGCATCGCGGACTTGAACTCGAGACCACCGTCGGCCAGCCAGGCACGGTAACCGGCATGCACGTGCTCACCCATCATCGAGGCGTGCAACGCGGCATGGTCCTCCCAGGTCATCCGGCGTAAGTTGCGCGGATCGTTGTTGCGCTTCTCGATGTCGACGTGGTGGCGAACGTTGCCGTTGTCCGCGCTGTCCAGGCCGTGCCGCAGGTTGTAGGCATCCGCGATGTAGTGCGTGTAGACCCACTCGTCACGGTCGTTCATCCATACGCGCTCGTAGCCGTCGAGTTTGTCCCCCGCGGACTTGGCGGACACCGAACGGTAGAGCGGCATCAGCGAATCGCCCGCGGTCAGCTGATCCGCGCGCCGGTACGAGCCGTCACGGAGCCGGAACAGGTGGTCCGGGGTGCAGCGCACGGATTCTCCGTTGTCCAACCGCACCCTCACCAGCGGCGCGTCGCGCTTGGTCAACCGCGGTTCCACCAGCGGAGCGACCACCACCCGGCCCTGGGAATTCGTCGTGTAACCGAAGTGACTGATCCCCTGCGCCCAGTCGTCGGCCAACTCGGAGAACGTCTTGCTCCCGCCGCTCGCCAGCGCGACCCGCGTATCACCGGTGAAGCAGCCGAGGGCGCTGTCGCCCTCCACGAGGAACAGCTCGCTGCGGGCGATGCCCGTGGCACGGCAGTCGACCAGCTTCGGCGGCATGGCGGCGCCCTCGAGTGCCGTTTTGCGCCGCGCGGCGTCCTTCTGCTGCTTCTGCGTGATCCGCACCCGCGAGGCGTCGACGATCTTCTGCAGTACCGTCTTGGCCTCGGACTTGGTCTTGCGGTTGTCGACCCAGGCGCGGATCTCCTTGTCCACGATGCCCTGGATGACCTTGGTGATGCCCGCGGTCGACAGTTCGTCCTTGGTCTGCGACGTGAACTGCGGTTCGGGGATGCGCACGTGAATCACCGCGGTCATGCCCTCGGTGATGTCGTCGAGCGTCGGCGGGTCCTCCTTGGGTTTGAGCAGCCCCCTGGTGCGTGAGATCGCATCCTGCAGCGACTTCGTCAGCGCCCGGTCGAAGCCCTTCCGGTGCGTGCCGCCGTGCACGTTGCGGATGGTGTTGGCGAAGCACTCGACGGTGCGCTCGTAGCCGGTTCCCCAGCGCAGCGCGACGTCGACCTCGGCGCGGCGTTCCACGTTGGACTGCATGACGCCGTTCTCGTCGGCGGCGTTCTCCTTGTAGGTGCCCTCGCCGGAGATCGTGATGGTCCCGCACACCGCACGGTCGCCCGTGGGTGCAAGGTACTCGACCATGTCGGCGAGCCCGTTCGGATAGTGGAACGTCTCTTCCTCGATCGCACCGACCTCGCCGTCGGTGGCCGCTCGCAGGACGAACGTGACGCCGGGCACGAGGAACGCCGTGTGTTGCAGCTTCGTGCGCACGTGTTCGACGTCGAGCGCCGCGCCCTGTTCGAAGTACCGCGCGTCGTACCAGTAGCGGATCGACGTGCCGGTGGACTCGCCGCGTTTCATCTTCCGCGCGACCCGCAGCCCCGACTGCGGCGTGAACTTCGATTTCGGGCCGGGTCCGTCGAACACGCCGGCGGTACCGCGGGCGAACGACATCTCGTGGACCTTGCCGTCGCGCCGCACCGTGACGTCGAACCGCAGCGACAGCGCGTTGACCGCCGACGCTCCGACGCCGTGCAGACCACCGGAGGCCTTGTAGCCCGAGCCACCGAACTTGCCACCCGCGTGCAGCCGCGTCAGCACCAGCTCGACACCCGAGGTCCCCGACTTGGCGTGATTGCCGGTGGGGATGCCGCGGCCGTTGTCGTCGACCTCGACACTGCCGTCGGCGTGCAGCGTGACCACGACGCGGTCGGCGTGGCCGGCCACGCCTTCGTCGGTGGAGTTGTCGACGATCTCGGCGAAGAGGTGGTTCACGCCGCGGCTGTCGGTGGACCCGATGTACATGCCGGGCCGCTTCCGCACCGCTTCCAATCCCTCGAGGTGGGTCAGGTCGTCGGCCCCGTACAGGGTCTCGGCCGAAGCAGTCACAGGGTCGTCTCTCCCGGTCTCGTGATGCGATGGCGGCCTCCCGTGCGCCCAGCGGGCGGGCCGCCTCGTGCGGGCTGCGGGCACCGGGCAGGTTCACCGGACCCGGCGGGAAGGCACCGTACTGCAGGGTATCTGCACAGTCGGACATTCCGGGGCACCCACCGGGCACACAGCGCCGGATCGAGGGCGGGTATGTGACTCAGCTCATTCCTCGCGGTCGTGGCCGGGAGGAATGACGAACTCGGCACGCACCCCCAGCAACCGCACGGGGCGGTCGAACTCGAACCGGCCCAGTACGGCCAGCGCGGCCCGTTCGAGCACCTCGCCGACCCGGCCGCGCCCCGGCTGCCCCGGCTGCTCCCGCTCCTGCCCCGGCTGCCCGGGCTGCTCCCGCTCCTGTCCCGGCTGCTCCTGCCGTTCGCCCGGCGAGAGGCGCGCGACCGGGTCGACCGGTTCCGGCAGGGTCGTGCTGCGCGTCTTGGTGAGAAACGGCGCGAACCGCACCTTCACGGCCACGCGCGCGACGGGCCTGCCCTCGGCGGCGACGTCGTCGGCGACCCGCCGGGCGAGGTCACGCACGGCCGCGTCGGCCTCGGCGCGGTCGGTGAGGTTCTGCTGGAACGTCGTCTCCCGGCTGCGCGACTTCGGCACCTGCGGCGTCGCCGTGACCTCGCGGTCACCCCAGCCGTGGGCCAGCACCCGGAAGAACGGGCCCATCGTCGGCCCGAACCGCGCCGCCAGCTCGTCCCGGTCGGCCTCGGCGAGCTGCCCGACCGTCGTGATGCCGAGTTCGGCGAGCTTCGCCGCCGTACGGCTGCCGACACCCCACAGCGCGTCCGGTGGCCGGTGGGCCATCACGGGCAGCCAGTCCGCCTGCGTGAGGCGGTGGATTCCGCCCGGTTTGGCGAATCCGGTCGCGGTCTTGGCGCGCAGTTTGTTGTCCCCGATTCCGACCGAGGATTCCAGTCCGCAGCGCTGCTTCACAATGTCGCGGACGCGCTGCGCCAGGCCTTCCGGATCGTCGGTTCCGGCGCCGAGGAACGCTTCGTCCCAGCCGGCGATTTCCACGACGACCGGCAGTTCGCGCAACGCCGCCATGACGCGCTCGGAGACCTCTTCGTAGGCCGGCGAATCCGAAGGCAGGAAAACCGCGTCGGGACATTTCCGCTGTGCCGTCCGCAACGGCATCCCGGAGTGCACTCCGAACTCCCGCGCCTCGTACGAGGCCGTCGCAACGACACCGCGCTGTGCAGGATCACCCTTGCCGCCGACGATGACGGGCCTGCCCTGCAACTCCGGGTGACGCGCGATCTCGACGGCCGCGATGAACTGATCGAGATCGACGTGCAGTATCCAGTCCACATCGTTCAGTATGCGCCCTCCTCGCGCGTCGTCCCCGCGCGTCGCCGCCCGTGCCCGCACGGCATGATCGTTTCCCGTTCTCCACCCGGCACGGCCACTGCGCCGGGCGTTTCGCGAATGTGGCACACGCGGCACGTGACGGACATCGCGCCCGGCGCAGAAGTGCACGCGGAACAAAGTCCCGAGCCCGGTTCGTTGGACGAAGTGTTCGCCCGTTCTCACGCGTTCATCCCCGGCCGGAAGACGGCAGGATCTCAACCGGTAGACGGCAGGATCCGCCCGGAAGACGGCAAGCGCAGCGCCGCGTGCCCGGCCGCGGTTCGGCGAACACACACGATTCGAATTCGGCTCCGACGCCGAACTGCGCCGCGAAAGGAGGGCGCCCACACCATGGAAACGTTCACCCGGCCACAGAGCCTCGAGTGGGTGCAGGACGCCGCCTGCCGCGACGAGGATCCCGAACTGTTCTTCCCCGTGTCCGACACGGGCCCGGGCTCACAGCAGGCCGCACGGGCGAAAGCGGTCTGCGCCCGCTGTCCCGTCCGTGACCTGTGTCTGCAGCAGGCCTTGGACAACGGTCTCGACTTCGGGATCTTCGGCGGCCTCACCCAGGAGGAGCGCCGCGAACTGGCACGCCGCCGACGTACGGACTCGACTCCGCACGTGGCGTGACCCGGCACCCGTCGGGCGGTGGTCCCCCGGCATCGCCCGGCGGGTGCCTGCTTCTCCCCCCTCCCGCGCACCCCGCACCCCGGCAACGCGGGGCGTGTCCGTGACGTCTGTGACCGCCCACGATGCGCGATCACCGGGCAAACCCCGCCCGCTCGGCATCTCCGACCCGAACGCCCCGTCCTCGAACGCCCCGCTCCGAACGCCCCGCCCCGGACGCCCCGGCCCACCCGAGGCGTCCGGGCCCGCTGCGCCACCCGGCCGGAACGACCCTTTCGTGATGGTTCGTTGACCGGGCCGAAGCACGCCCGAACTCCCGACTCGATCATGCATACTTGCATGCATGACGCGCCCGCCCGTACCGACCAGGTGCGTGATGCGCAGCGTGATCAGCGGTACACGCTCGTATTCCTGCATTTATAACATATATGCATCAACCTGGGTGATGTCCGATAACTAAAATGCCCTACGGTGGGAACCCGAAGTGGCAACGGACGACGGGATTCAAGCCCAGGCGCTGGGGTCGGCTGCGCCGAAGGTGTGAGGCCGAACAGGTGCGAGGCCGAACAGGTGCGGGGGCAAATGCGGGAGCGTGCCGCGTGAGCGGCATGTCCACCTCGTGACCGGCACACGGTGATCGGCACACACCCACCCCGGGGTCCGGCAAACCGGAAGGGGAACGCGTGACACTGCAGCTTTCGGAACAGGACGGGCAGGCGCACGAAGGACACGGTGCGTTCGCCGCGGCGACGGGCCGCAGCCTCGAAGGCGACAACGCCAAGCCCCGCTACCTGGAGTATCAGCGCGAACTGATCCGGCCGTACGCCGGGCGCTCCGTGCTCGAGATCGGAGCGGGTGACGGCGAGTTCGTCTCGGGGTACCACAACGCGGAGCGCTACGTGGTCACCGACGTCGACCCGGACGCCGTCCAGCAGATGAAGTCGCGCTTCGCCGACCGCACCGACGTCGAGGTGCAGCAGCTCGACGGCGACGGCAACGACCGCCTCGGCAACCCGGTCGAGACACTCCTGGCGATCAACGTGCTCGAGCACATCGAGGACGACGCCGGGGCACTGCGCAGCCTGTCGCAGTCGGTGACGCCCGGCGGCAAGGTCATCATGTTCGTGCCCGGATACCAGCAGCTGTACGGCGAGTTCGACCGCATGGTCGGCCACCACCGCCGCTACACGCCCCGCACCCTGGCCCAGGCCGCACGGCGCGCCGGGCTGTCGCCCGAGGTCGCCAAGCCGGTCAACTTCCTGGGCGCGTTCGCCTGGTGGGCCGCGGTCCGCAAGGGCGGCACGGGCTCGCCGAACCCGAAGCTGGTGTCGCTGTACGACCAGTACATCGTGCCGGTCACGAAGGCGATCGAGAAGAACGTGCGCGTGCCGTTCGGGCAGTCGATCCTGCTCGTCGCGCGCACCCCGGTCGCCTGAGCCGCACGGCGACCCGACGTCACGGCGGCCCGGCTTCACAGCGGCCCGGCTTCACAGCGACACAACGGAAAACGCAGTCGCCCGCTGTTACCGTGCGGGCAGGAGCCCGGCACCGCCGGAGCACTGTCCGTGAGTGACCGGGAGGGCACACCACCGATGGAGATCCTCACCATCGATACACCGTCGCTGGGTGATCGCAGTTATCTCGTGCACGACGGGCGGGTGGCGTTCGCGGTCGATCCCCAACGGGACATCGACCGGGTGCTCACGCTGGTGGAGGACCGCGGCGTCCGCCTGGCGGCCGTGTTCGAGACCCACATCCACAACGACTACGTGACGGGTGGACTGGCCCTGGCCCGGCTGACCGGGGCCTCCTACCACGTCAACCGCGAGGACCCCGTCACCTTCGAGCGCACGCCGATCTCCGACGGCGACGTCGTCGAGGTCGGCTCGATGCGCGTGCGCGCGCTGGCCACCCCCGGTCACACGTTCACGCATCTGTCGTACGCCGCGACCCGCGAGGACGACACCCCGGTGGTGTTCACCGGCGGATCGTTGCTGTTCGGGTCGACCGGCAGGCCGGACCTGCTCGGCCCGGAGCACACCGAGGACCTGGCGCACGCCCAGCACGCGTCCGCCCACCGGCTGGCGACCGAACTGCCCGACGACACGCAGGTGCTGCCGACCCACGGGTTCGGCAGTTTCTGCTCCGCCACGCCGACGTCCGGGGACGCGTCGACCATCGGCCGCGAGAAGCACGTCAACCCGGCACTGACCGTCGACGAGCGCTCCTACGTGGAGACGCTGCTGGCCGGGCTGGACGTCTACCCGGCGTACTACGCGCACATGGAGCCCGCCAACCTGGCCGGCCCGTCCGAACCGGACCTGTCTCCCCCGCACCGCGCCGACGCCGCCGAGCTGCGGCGCCGCATCGACGCCGGCGAATGGGTCGTCGACCTGCGCACCCGCACGGCGTTCGCCGCCGGGCACGTCGCGGGCACGCTCAACTTCGGTATCGACGGCGCGTTCGCGACCTATCTGGGCTGGCTGCTGCCGTGGGGTACACCCTTGACGCTGCTCGGTGAGACGCCCGAGCAGATCGCCGAGGCGCAGCGGGAACTCGTCCGTATCGGTATCGACCGGCTCGAGGCCGCCGCGACCGGCAACGTACGCGAGTGGGCGTTCGGCGGCGAGCTGCGTTCGTTCGAGACGGCGTGGTTCGCCGACCTGGCCCAGGTCCGCCATCACCGGCGCGTGGTCGTGCTGGACGTACGGCGCCGGTCCGAATGGGACGAGGGGCATCTCGACGACGCCGTGCACATTCCGCTGCACGAGCTGCTGGAGCGGATGGACGAGGTCCCCGCAGGCGAGGTGTGGGTGCACTGCAAATCCGGTTACCGGGCGGGCATCGCCGCCTCGCTGCTGGCCGCGGCCGGCAGACGGGTCGTGTCGATCAACGACGATTTCGCCGCGGCCGCCTGAACCCACGGGCACTGCCCTCGGGCTCAGGCGCGCTCGTTCCCGGGCGTGGCGGTTACAGCTCGCGGAATGCCGCGCACGCCACGGCCACGTAGGCCGCTTCGGGCGCGCGGTAGGTCACCCGGGCCCACCGGTTGTCCGTGACCTGGGTGCCGCCGGCTCCGACACAGCTGTAGGTGCCGCCGACCACGTACGGCCCGCAGGGTTCGGCCCCGCCCGCGTTACTGCAGGTCGTGTAGTTGTCGCAGGTTGGTCCCACCGGTTTACGACCCGGTGCGCCAGTGGTAAGCCGCAGCGCCTGATATACCCGGCGCCCCGTATACCCGGCGCCTCGTATACCCGGCGCCGCGCCGACACCGATTGCGAAAGCAGGAAGTCCAGTGCCGTCCCGCTCCAGCGATGACACCGAATCGGGTGCCGACGACCACTCCGGGGAGCGGGTCACCGTGCTCGGCCTGATCGCGGATCCGGACATGCCGGAGACGATCGCCGAGTACCTGGCCGAGACCTTGCCGGAGGAGCTGGACGGTGCATGGCGTGTCGAGGTGGACGCCGATCCGGTGACGGCCACGCTCAAGGGCACCGCGGAGATCCTCGACCGGACGGCGCACAAGTGCGACTCGCGCGGCTGGACGTACGCCCTCTGCATCACCGATCTCCCGGTGCGGTCCGAGGAAGGTCCTGTCGTCGCCGACATCGATCACGATCGCGGCGTCGCGGTGGTGTCGGTTCCGGGCATGGGCGGCCTGCAGACCCGCAAGCGGGTCCACCAGGTGATCCGGCAGGTGCTCGACGAACTGCGGAGCGACCACGGGCGGGACCCGGGCCGGGTGCGCCGGCAGCGCCGGCACGGTCTCAGCGGCCGGATGATCGGGGTGCTCGCGCCCATTCGCCGCACCGCGGTCGAAACGGAAGGCAGCCATCTCGACGTGCGGTACGTGACGCCGGGCAGGAGCGGCACACTGCGGCTGCTGTCGGGCATGGTGCGCACCAACCGGCCGTGGCGCCTGGTGTTCGGGCTCTCCCGCGCGCTGGCGGCCGCGGTGGCGACGAGCGCGTTCGGACTGTCCTCGAGCACGATCTGGATGGTCGGCGACCAGTTGGGCATCGGGTTCAAGGTGCTGGCGACGGCGACGGCGATCGCGGTGCTCGTGACGTGGCTGATCGCCGCGCACGATCTGTGGGAGAAGCGCGGTGACCCGCGATCCGATCCGCAGCTGGCGCGGCTGTACAACGCCTCGACCGTGCTGACCTTGATCATCGGCGTGGTCGTGTTGCTGGCGATCCTGTTCGTCGTGAACTTCGTGCTGGCGTGGCTGATCCTGCCGGCGTCACTGCTGACCGGCATGCTCGGCACCGAGACCGGTGCCGGCACGTATCTGGCCGTGGCATGGGCGTTCACGACACTCGGCGGGATCGCGGGCGCGCTCGGTTCGAGCCTGGAGACGGACCGGGCCGTGCGGCAGGCGGCCTACGGCTACCGGGAGAGCCGCCGCCGCGCCGAGCACGAGGAGCAGGACTCCGACGGCGCCTGAGGTCCGGCTCCTCGCTCCCCGCATCACACGCCACCCGCGGCTCAGCCCGCGTGCGGTCCAGCCCGCGTGCGGTGCACGAGACGGCCCGCCGCCGGGAGGTCCCGGCGGCGGGCCGCTCGCCGCTTCTCAGGCCCGAATCAGGCCGTGACGTCGAACCGGTCGAGGTTCATGACCTTGTCCCACGCCGCGACGAAGTCCTTGACGAACTTCTCCTTCGCGTCGTCGGCGGCGTAGACCTCGGCCACCGCGCGCAGCTCGGAGTTCGAGCCGAACACGAGGTCCACACGGCTGGCGGTCCACTTGGCCTCACCGGTCGCGCTGTCCTTGCCGACGAACTCCTCGGAGGCGTCGGTGGTGGGCTCCCACTCCGTGCCCATGTCGAGCAGGTTCACGAAGAAGTCGTTGGTCAGCGCCTCCGGCTTCGACGTGAACACGCCATTCTTGGAGTCCTGGTAGTTGGCGCCCAGCACCCGCAGGCCGCCGAGGAGCACGGTCATCTCCGGTGCGGTCAACGTGAGCAGGTTGGCCCTGTCGATGAGCGCGTACTCGGCGGGCAGGGCGTTGCCCTTGCCGAAGTAGTTGCGGAAGCCGTCATTCTTGGGCTCCAGGTGCGAGAACGACTCGACGTCGGTCTGCTCGGCCGTGGCGTCACCGCGGCCCGGGGTGAACGGCACCGTGACGTCGACGCCCGCGGCCTTGGCCGCCTTCTCGACACCCACGACGCCGGCCAGCACCACGATGTCGGCCAGCGACACCGGCTTGCCGAAGGAGGCCTGGACCTCCTCCAGCTTCTTCAGCACCGGCTTGAGCTTGTCCGGCTCGTTGACCTCGAAGTTGATCTGCGGCTCGAGGCGGATCCGGCCACCGTTCGCGCCACCACGCTTGTCGCTGCCGCGGAACGTCGACGCGGCGGCCCAGGCGGTGGAGACCAGCTCGGACACCGAAAGGCCCGAGTCGGCGATCTTGCCCTTGAGCTCGGCGACGTCGGCCTCGCTCGGGACGTACTCCGGCTTCGGGACCGGGTCCTGCCAGATGAGGTCCTCCGAGGGGACCTCCGCGCCGATGTAGCGGTCCTTCGGGCCCATGTCGCGGTGGGTCAACTTGAACCACGCGCGGGCGAACGCGTCGGCGAAGGCGTCCGGGTCCTCCATGAACCGGCGGGAGATCGGCTCGTAGACCGGGTCGACCTTCAGCGACAGGTCCGTGGTGAGCATGCTCGGCTGGCGGTCGAGCTCACCGCTCTCCGGGTCGGGCACCGTGTTGTTGGCCATGCCGTTCTTGGGGCGCCACTGCCAGCCGCCGCCCGGGCCTTCGTAGACCTCCCACTCGTAGGCGAAGAGGTTGTGGAAGAACCAGCCGCTCCACTGGGTCGGCGTCGGGGTCCACGTGACCTCGAGACCGCTGGTGATGGCGTCGCGGCCCTTGCCCGTGCCGTAGCTGTTCTTCCAGCCGAGGCCCTGCATCTCGAGCGGCGCGGCCTCGGGGTCGGGGCCGTTGTTCGAGTCGGGGGCGGCACCGTGAGTCTTGCCGAACGTGTGACCACCGGCGATGAGGGCGACGGTCTCCTCGTCGTTCATCGCCATGCGGCCGAACGTCTCGCGGATGTCACGCGCGGCGGCGACCGGGTCCGGCTTGCCCTCCGGGCCCTCCGGGTTGACGTAGATCAGGCCCATGTGCGTGGCGCCGAGCGGCTGCTCCAGCTCGCGGTTCTCCTCGCCACCGGAGATGCGCTGGTCGCTGCCGAGCCAGGTGGTCTCGGAGCCCCAGTAGACGTCGTCCTCCGGCTCCCACGTGTCCTCGCGGCCACCGGCGAAGCCGAACGTCTTCAGGCCCATCGTCTCGAGCGCGACGTTACCCGTGAGGATCATCAGGTCGGCCCACGAGAGCTGCTTGCCGTACTTCTTCTTGACCGGCCACAGCAGTCGGCGCGCCTTGTCGAGGCTGACGTTGTCCGGCCAGCTGTTCAGCGGCGCGAAGCGCTGCTGCCCGCCGCCGGCGCCGCCGCGGCCGTCACTGACGCGGTAGGTACCCGCGCTGTGCCAGGCCATGCGGATCATGAGGGGGCCGTAGTGACCGAAGTCGGCAGGCCACCATTCCTGCGAGTCGGTGAGGACGTCCGCGATGTCCTGCTTGACCGCCGACAGGTCGAGGGAGGAGAACTCCGCGGCGTAGTCGAAGTCCTGGCCCATCGGGTCGGAGGCAGGCTGGTTCTTCGCCAGGATCTTCAGGTTGAGCCGGTTCGGCCACCACACCGGGTTGCTGGCGGCCTGCGTCGGGTGCGGCAGCCCGCCACCGTGTACGACCGGGCAGCCGCCCGCGGCCGCCTCGTTGCTCTCGGACAATGGAAATCCCTTCGGGTGGTACTGCGTTGATCAGGAACTAACTGCGGAACATCCGGGGCACACGCCCCAGTAAATGATCTCGGCCTCGTCGATGGTGAAGCCGTGGTCGTCGGAGGCGTCCAGGCACGGAGCCTCGCCGACGGCACAGTCGATGTCGGCGATCCGGCCGCAGGAGCGGCACACGACGTGGTGATGGTTGTCCCCGACGCGCGTTTCGTACCGCGCGACGGACCCCATGGGCTGAATCCGCCGGACGAGTCCGGAGGTCGTCAACGCGCGCAGCACGTCGTAGACAGCTTGATGGGAGACGTCACCGAGTCCCTCACGCACGTGGCCGATGATGGAATCGGTGTCGGCGTGCGGATGTTCGTGCACCACGGACAGCACCGCCACCCGCGGACGGGTGACGCGCAGGGAGACCCCGCGCAGCAGCTGTTCGAGATCCGTGGTCGTGGGCACGTCGACGAGTCTGCCCGAAAATCTTGAATGAATCAAGAATTCCGCACAACCGGGTCACCTCGCGCGCCTCCAAGGGCACCTTCGGGGCACTTGTCGGTACTGCCACGCCGGGCGCATCCGCTTGGGTGGCAGTGGAAGACGGGTGGGAGCCCCACATCTTCCCCTCGCGTCGGCGTGTCCCACCGGCACCCGGGCGCGTGCACGAGGGGAGGATTCGTCGCACCCAGTGCAACCACAGTGCCCTTGGGGCTGTATGGGGCTCCACGGGTTCGCCGGGGTGGGTGCGTGACGCGCCGCACGTCATCGTGAGTTCCGGCGACGGACACGCGAAGTTAGGGTAGGCACAGTTAACCGCCCGATATCCGTTTCGTCCCCACCCACCCGAAAGGCCGCCGCCATGAGCCGCGCCACCCGCCTCGCCCGAAGTCTGTTCGCCGTGCTCCTCGCCGGCTCGCTCACGGTCCTGACCGGTTGCACCACGACCGGCGCCGATGGCGATTCCGGCGGTGAGCAGCAGCTGAACCCACAGGCCGACGCGTCGCAGTTCCCCGTCACGATCCCCACGAAGTTCGGGGGCGTGACCATCGAGGAGCCGCCGCAGCGCGTCGTGGCACTCGGGTGGACCGACGCCGAGGTGGCGATGGCCCTCGGCGTGCAGCCGGTCGGCGTGGCCGACTGGCTCGAGGTCGGCGGCAACGGGCTCGGCCCGTGGTCCGAGCAGACCTTCGACGAGGCGCCCGAGAAGCTCGGCACGCTCGAGGTCAACATGGAGAAGGTCGCCGGGCTCGACCCCGACCTCATCCTCGACACCCGCTCGAGCGGTGAACGCGCGCGCCACGAACGACTCAGCGAGGTCGGCGTTCCCGTCGTCAGCCTGCCCGAGGACGCCGACGACTACATCACGACGTGGCAGCAGCAGCTCGACATGATCGGCACGGCACTCGGCAAACAGGACGAGGCCCGGCAGCTGCGGAAGGACCTGGACGCGAAGTTCGACCGTGTCGTGGGCGAGCACCCCGAGTTCAAGGGCAAGGAGATGGTGCTGGCCTCCCGGCTGCCGGACGCGTGGGGCGCCTACCGCGACGGCGACGGCCGGGTCGAGTTCATGGAGCGCCTCGGGTTCGTCAACTCGTCGCGCATCGAGCGCCAACCCGGCGGACGAGGATTCACCGTGCCGATCTCCGACGAACGCCTCGATCTGCTCGACGCCGACCTGACCGCGGTGTTCCTCATCGGCGCCGACCCCGCGGACGTCACCGGCGACCCGCTGTACCAGGCGATCCCGTCGGTCGAGAAAGGCAACGACCTGGTGCTGGCCGATCAGGACATCTCGCTGGCCTTCTCCAGCAATTCGGTGGTCGGCCTCTCCTGGGCACTCGACGAGGTCGTGCCGAAGCTCGCCGCCACGCTCGGCGACTGACACTCACCGGCGAACGTGCGGAAACCACTCGGCATCGGCGCGCTCCTGGCGGCGGCGTGTGCGCTCAGCCTGGCGGTGGGCACCAAGGACATCCCGGTGACCACCGTGTTCGAGGCGCTCACGGCGTTCGATCCGGGCGACGTCGACCACCTGATCATCACCGAACGCCGCGTGCCCCGGACCCTGGCGGGCGTGTTCGTCGGCGCGGCACTCGGGCTGGCCGGCACGCTGATCCAGGGCGTGACCCGGAACCCGCTGGCCGATCCCGGCATCTTCGGCGTCAACGCGGGAGCCGCACTGTTCGTGGTGCTCGGGATCGCGGTGTTCGGCGTGACGAGCCTGTCCGGGTACGTGTGGTTCGGATTCGCGGGCGCGGCGGCCGCCTCGACGGCGGTCTACATCATCGGATCGCTCGGCCGGGGCGGCGCGTCCCCGTTGAAACTCGCCCTCACCGGCGCCGCCCTGACGGCCGCGCTCAGCTCGTTGCAGAGCGCCGTCCTGCTGACCGATCCCGCCACCCACGACCGGTTCCGGTTCTGGCAGGTCGGCACCCTCGCGGGCCGCGACCCCGACGTCGTCGGCCAGGCGCTGCCGTTCCTCGCAATCGGCATCGCCGGAGCCCTCCTGCTCGGCAAGGTCCTCAACGGACTGTCACTCGGGGACGACGTGGCGCGCTCCTTCGGACGGAACACGACCACGGACCGCGTGTGGTGCGGGCTGGCGGTCGTCGTGCTCTCCGGCGCGGCGACGGCGCTCGCCGGACCGATCACGTTCCTCGGGCTCGCGGTGCCGCACCTCGCGCGCACGCTGGCGGGCCCGGACTACCGGCGGATCCTGCCGCTGTCGATGCTGATCGCGCCGGTACTGCTGGTCCTGGCCGACGTACTCGGCCGGGTCGTCGCGCGGCCCGGCGAGGTGCAGGCCGGTGTCGTGACCGCACTACTCGGCGCACCCGTACTGGTGGCGCTCGTGCGACGGAGGAAACTGGCCCGGCTATGACCCCGAACCCGCCGACCCCGAACCCACCGGCCACGGACCCACCGGCCACGGCGAACGGCCGTGCGACGCGGGCCGACGTCGTACGGGTCTCGCGTGCCCGCGGCCGGGAACGCACGCGGACGCTCGTCGTGAGCGCGGGACTGGCTGCCGCCGTCGGAGTGGTCTTCCTCGGCTCACTCGCCGTGGGCGATTTCCAGATCGGCATCCCCGATCTGCTGGCCAGGCTCACCGGCCGAGGCATCGGGGTGCACCAACTACGGGTCGACTACGTGCTGTTCGACCTGCGCCTGCCGCGCGCGGTGACCGGCCTGCTCGTGGGTCTCGCGTTCGGACTCGCGGGCTCGGTGTTCCAGCGCCTGTTGCGCAACCCCCTGGCCAGTCCGGATGTACTCGGCATCTCGGCCGGTGCCGGCGCCGCGGCCGTGCTCGCCATCGTGGTGTTCGGCGCGAGCGGGTTCGCCGTGTCGGCGGGCGCGTTCACCGGCGCCCTCGCCGCGGTGGCCCTGATTTACGCGCTCGCCTGGCAACAGGGCGTCAGCGGCTACCGGCTCGTGCTGATCGGCATCGGTATCAACGCGGCACTGCTGTCCGCCGTCTCGTTCCTCATGACACGCGCCGACATGACCGACGCGCAGCAGGCGCTGCTGTGGCGCACCGGCAGCCTGTACGACAGTTCGTGGGAGGAGGTCGCGGCGCTGCTGGGTTGCCTGATGGTGCTCGTGCCCGCGGCGTTGCTGCTCGCGCGGGCACTGCCGACGCTGCAACTCGGCGACGACTCGGCACGCGGACTCGGCCTGCCCGTCGAACGCTCGCGACTGGCGCTGCTGCTGGTGGCGACCGGGCTGATCGGTGTCGGCACCGCCGCGGCGGGACCGGTCGCGTTCGTGGCATTCCTGTCCGGGCCGATCGCGTCGCGGCTGCTCGGCGGCGCGCGCCCGGGGATCGCGGTCGCGGCGCTGGTGGGCGCGCTCGTGACGCTGTGCTCGGATGTTGCGGCCCAGCACCTGTTCGGCGACCGGCAGTTCCCGGTCGGCGTCGTGACCGGTGCCGTCGGCGCACCGTATCTGCTCTGGCTACTCGCGAAAAGCAACCGCGCCGGACACGGCGAATGACGGAGAGGACACCATGTCGGCACAACCGGTTCCGGACGAGACCGATCCCGCCGCGGCCGAATCCGGCGGCGATTCGCGGCTGTCCACCGTGCGCACCGAACGGGTCAGCCTCGGCTACGGCGACCGGCGGGTCGTCGACGAGCTGTCGGTGGACATCCCGCCCGGGAAGATCACGGTGGTCGTCGGGCCCAACGCGTGCGGCAAATCGACCTTGTTGCGCGGCATGGCACGGCTGCTGCGCCCGACCTCCGGTACCGCGTACCTGGACGGCAAGAGCATCCACTCGATGCCGAGCCGCGACATCGCGGTGAAACTGGGGATCCTGCCGCAGTCACCGTCGGCGCCGGAAGGCATCACCGTGACCGACCTCGTCGGCCGCGGCCGGTCACCGCATCAGGGCTGGTTCGGCCGGTGGTCGGACGCCGACGAGCAGGCTGTCGCCGACGCGATGCGCGCCACGGGCACGGTCGAACTGGCTGACCGCTCGGTCGACGAGCTCTCCGGCGGGCAGCGCCAGCGCGTGTGGATCGCGATGGCACTGGCGCAGCGCACCGGGGTGCTGCTGCTCGACGAGCCGACGACGTTCCTCGACCTCACCCACCAGGTCGAGGTGCTGGACCTGCTCGCGGACCTCAACCGCACCGAGGGCACGACGATCGTGGCCGTACTGCACGACCTGAACCTCGCGTGCCGCTACGCCGACCACCTCGCCGTGCTGTCCGAGGGCAGACTGGTCGCCGACGGGGCGCCGCGCGAGGTCGTCACCGAGAACCTGGTGCGGGACGTCTTCGCACTGCCCAACCGGGTGATCGACGATCCGGTGTCGGCCACCCCGCTCATCGTGCCGATCGGCAGGCACCACGTCACCGACGCCCGGCTCGCCGAGACCGCCGAGACCGCCGAGGCCCGTGGCGCCGAACCGGAACCGGGCACGACACCGGTCGTGGCGAGAACCGATTCGGCCGTGTCGTCGGAGACCGAGTTGCGGGCGGTCGTCGAGGAGCCGGTGCCGCTGATCGCCGACAAGGCCGCGCCCGCCATCGACGACGAGTCCCGGCGATTCCTCGAGGCGGCACCACTGTTCCTGCTGGCCTCGGCGGGTGAGGGCAGTGTGGACGTGTCCCCTCGCGGCGACGAGGACGGCAGTGTGATCGTGCTGGACGATCACACCGTCGCCTTCGCCGACCGGCCCGGCAATCGCCGCGTCGACAGCATGCGCAACATCCTGCGAAACCCCCGGGTGGCGATGTTGTTCCTCGTGCCGGGTACCGACCACACCGTACGCATCAACGGCACCGCCTCGATCGTCCGCGACGACGAGCTCCTCTCCCTGCTCTCGGTGAAGGGCTCGCCGCCGGACCTGGCGGTCGTCGTCACGGTGTCCGAGCTGTTCGTCCACTGTGGACGTGCGTTCAGCCGGTCGGGGCTGTGGGATCCTCGCACGTGGCCGGAGCGGAGCTCCCTGCCGACGGCGGGGACCCTGCTCAAAGCCCACGCCGCGCTGCGCGACTCCATGCGCGGCTCCGAGGCGATCAGCGACGGCCTCGACCCGGCAGGCTGACGGCCGTCCACCCGTGCCACGCGCTCGGAAGGACGGAACTCGTTCGGCCGTCTGCCGCACGGCGGTGGTCGTCGTCATCGGCGCGGTTCCCAGCGAAACATCCTGGCGGCGAGATTCGCGGCCAGGAACACCCAGGCGAACGTCGGCGCGAGCAGGATCAGCGATTCCGACAGCGCCGTCCCGCCGTTCCACGCGTTCAGCACCAGTTCGGTCGCGGCACCGCCGGGCACCAGACGTTTGACCAGTTCCAGGTCCTCGGTACCGGTGAGCCCGATCCAGCTCGCCACGGCGATGACGCCGATGGCGACCGGCAGCGTCGTGACCTGTGCGTGTTCGGGCGAGTTCGTCAGCCCCGCCGTCGCCAACGCGAATCCGACGAGCATCGCGAGCGTCGCGACGACTCCCACGGCGAGCAGCACGACGTCCGACGGTCCGCCCGCGACCACGCCGAGGACGATGAGGACCCCGACCACCTGGACGGTCGCCAACACGGTCACCGGCAGCAACAGTCCGCCGAGGATTCCGCTGTCCCCGAGCGCCGTCGACCGCAGCCGTTTCAGAAACAGGTTCTGCCTGCGGGACGCCAGCGTCGTCACCGCGGTCGTGTAGAGGCCGAACGCGCCGACGGTGAACACCACGAGCGCCGCGATGTAGCCGAGACTACCGATGTCGGCGAATATCTCGTGACGGTAGACGAAGAAGGCGCTGACGGCGATCGGCATGATGAAGCTGGTGACCAGCACCAGCCGGTTGCGGAAGAGCTGGACGAGTTCGCCGTAGGCGATGCCGAGCATGGTGTGCTCCCTGAATGAGACGGTCGGGATTCGAGTGGGACGGTGCGCTCAGTCGATGGCGCGGAAGACGTCGTCGAGGCGGGTCGGGCCCGCTTCGAGTCCGATGAGGTCGATGCCGTGGTCCTCGGCCCAGCCGAGCAGCGTGTACAGGTCCTTCTGGATACGGTGCGTTGCGACGCGGAACGTCTCGTCCGGCTGCCGCTCCACGTGCAGCGGCAACGCGGGCACCCCCGCGAGAGGCTGGGACGGCAGGCCGAAAGTGATCACGCCCGGCAACGCGCCCGTCAGCTCCGCGACCGTGCCTTCCCGGTGGAACACGCCCTGGTGCATCAGCCCGATCCGGTCTGCCCGCTGCTGGGCCTCCTCGAGATAGTGCGTGGTGAGCACGACCGTGGTCCCGCCCTCACGCAGCCGGTCGACCGCGGCCCAGAGTTCGTCACGGGACTGGATGTCCAACCCGGTCGTGGGTTCGTCGAGCACGATGAGTTCGGGCGTGCCGTACACGGCGGTGGCGAAGTCGAGCCTGCGCTTCTCACCGCCGGAGAGCTGGGAGACCTTGGTGCGTGCCTTCGTGGTGAGCCCGACGAGGTCGACCACCCGGTCGACGCTGTCGTCGCGCCGGGTCAGCGCGCCGATGATCCGAACGGACTCGGCCACCGTGAGGTCCGGCGAGAACCCGCTCTCCTGCAACATGATGCCCATGTGCGGCCGCACGGCGGCCCTGTCCCGCGGGTTGCGGCCGAACACACGCACGGTGCCCGAGGCGGGTGTGCGGTGCCCCTCGACGACCTCCAGCGTCGAGGTCTTGCCGGCGCCGTTGGTGCCGAGCAGCGCGTAGAACTCGCCGCGCCGCACCTGGAAGGTGAGGTTCTTGACCGCGTGGAACTCGCCGTAGACGAGGTTCAGCCGCTCGACGTCGATGACCGGTGTGTCCCCTGAGGTGTTCATGCCCCGGATTCCACGCCCTCGGGCGCCGTGCGAACAGTGTCACGGCGTCACGACCCGGGCATGACATTTCCGGGTAGACACCCATGACGTGGTGTCACTGGCGGCGGCGCGCCGAGCACGGAATGCTGGCACGGACGCATCCGTTCCAGCCGACGAGGATCCCGTGACGAGCACCGACGAGCGCAGCGACGCCCAGACACGGCTGCGCAAACTCAATCTCACCGTGTTGATGCCGCCGGTCGTGGGCATCGGCGTCCTGCTCGCCATCGTCGACACCGACACATGGCTCGACCGGGTCGCGCTCGGCATCGGCGTGGCTGTCGCCGCCTACGCGTTCCTGCGCTGGGCCGACGGTGACATCCTCCGGGTCGCGGTGCCGTGCCTCGCGCTCACGACGGGCGTGTGGCTCTACGGCGCGCTGGCCTCCGACACGCGAACGGCGTTCTTCTCCCTGCTCGTCGTGGGCCCGTTCGTCGTGTCCCGCCTCCCACGTCACCGCATCGCCGCAACGGTGCTCCTCGCGGTCGGCGGCGCGGCGATCGGGGCGATGCGGCTGCTCGTGACCACCGGTGACGTGCCGGGAACGCTTCTGGCCTACGTGCTCGTCCCCGGTGGCATGCTGGCCCTGGCGACCCTCGCCGAGTTCCCCAACAAGCGCTTCTACGACGTCGTGGAGGACCTCGAACGCGCGCGGTACCGGGAGGCGGAACTCGCCGTCGCCGGAGAGCGCATGCGGTTCGCCAGCGATCTGCACGATATCCAGGGCCACACCCTGCACGTCGTCAAACTCAAGGCGGCCCTCGCCCGCAGGCTCGTGGCCACCGACCCGGAGCGAGCGGAGGGCGAGCTGCAGGAGATCCACGACCTGGTGGGCGAGACGATCACACGCACCAAGGAACTCGCCTACGCCCAACGACGGCTGAACCTGACGGCGGAACTGGAGAACGCGAAGAACCTGTTCGAGGCGGCAGGAATCGGCATCGACATCGACCGCCACGACGATCCGGCTCCGGGACTGAGCGAACTGCTCGGCCAGGTCCTGCGCGAAACCACGACGAACATCCTCCGGCACGCCCAGGCCGAACAGGTCCGCATCACGTTGTCGGCGTCGGGCATCACCATCGTCAACGACGGGGCGCAGGAGACCAACCCCGCCCTCGGCGGGCTGACGACGCTCGCCGAGCGCATCTCCGAGGCCGGCGGTGCGCTGACGGTGCAACAACGGGGCGGGCGGTTCGTCACCGCGGCGGAGTTCGATACCGCAGCCGCGCACGCGGGGACGACGGAAATCGGTGAGGAGGAACCGGTGTGACCACCGTGGTACTGGCCGACGACGAGGCACTGTTGCGGAAGGCCATGGCCGCGCTGCTGCCGATGGAAGGCGACATCACCGTGCTCACCGAGACCGGCGACGGCGAGTCCGCGGCGCGGGAGACCCTGCTGCACCGGCCCGACGTGCTCGTCATCGACCTCGAGATGCCGGGCGTGGACGGGCTCGGCGCGGTCGCGCGGATCCGCGAGGAGCTGCCGGATCAGGTGATTCTCATGCTCACGCGGCATGCGCGCCCCGGGGTGCTGCGGAAGGCGCTCAAGCTCGGCGTGCAGGGGTTCGTCAGCAAGTCGGCCGAACCGTCGCACATCGCCTCGGTGATCGCGACGCTCCACAGCGGCAAGCGATGGATCGACCCGGACGTGTCCGCACTCGCCGTCGTCGACGACTGCCCGCTGACCGACCGGGAGGTCGACGTACTGCGAGCGACCAGCGAGGGCTATTCGGTCGCGGACATCGCGGCGCAGCTGCACCTCGCCGAGGGCACCGTACGCAACTACCTGTCCACGACGATGCAGAAGACCCAGACGCGCACCCGGCACGACGCCGCGAGATACGCCCGCAAGCGCGATTGGCTGTGAGCGAGCTACGCGGAGCCGGCGCCGGAGCCGGAGCCGGAGTCGGAGTCGGAGTCGGAGCCGGACTGGCCTCCGGGGCGATGCCCGCCCTGGTCATGGCCACGGTTCCGCTGTCGGAAACGGCGTCGACGAACAGTCTCACACGCTGATGCGCCCGGTCGGCACGTCCTCCTCGAGTGCGGTCACGGGAGTGGTACTGGCCAGTCCGGCGGTCAGCGCCGGCGGAACACGCTCCACGGTCACGTTCATCCGATTCCCCCGGTCAACGACACCGCGCGTGCCTGGGGCGCGACCGGGCGCCGTGGCCCGTGATTGCGGGGCGCGACGCGCGAGACGACGGGCGAACGCAGCACACCCGTGGCTGGATGCAGAACACGCGGTGTTGAGCGCAGAACACGCGGTGCCGGATGCAGGACACGCGCGTCCGAGCGCAGGACACGCGGGGATGAGGCAGCGCTCACGTCCGATTGACGTCCATCTCGATAGATATCAAGATAGACAAATGTCGAAACAGTCGTCGGAGGGCGCCGCGACCGTACCCGGCGGGACGCTGCAGTCCGAACCCCACGGGACACCGCAGTCCGAACCCCACGGGACGCCGGAGTCCGAGCTCTGCGGGACGTCACTGTCCGGCGACCCGTTGTCGCAGGATCAGGCCACCGAGCTCGCGCAGGCGTTCAAGGCCCTGGCCGACCCGGTGCGCCTGCGCCTGCTGTCGCTCATCGCCTCCCACGCCGGCGGCGAAGCGTGCGTGTGCGACCTGACCGGGACGTTCGACCTCACCGGTCCGACGATCTCGCACCACCTCAAGATCCTGCGCGAGACCGGGCTCGTGACGAGCGAGCGGCGCGCGACCTGGGTGTACTACCGGGCGGCTCCCGACGTCCTCGCCCGGCTGTCGGCCGTCCTCCGGCCCGCCCCTCTTCACCTTCCCGAGACGAGCGCCGAGACGGAGATTCCCGCATGACCGCGGACCCCACGGGGACGACGAACCCCACGGAGACGACGACCGAGAACCGCGGCGTCGTCGGCAAGTTGTCCACACTGGACCGGTTCCTGCCACTGTGGATCGCCGCGGCGATGGTCGCGGGCCTGCTCGCCGGACGGTGGATCCCCGGTCTGAACACGACGCTGGAGGCCATCTCCGTCGGCGGCATTTCGGTGCCGATCGCGCTCGGCCTGCTGGTGATGATGTACCCGGTGCTCGCGAAGGTCCGCTACGACCGGCTCGACACGGTCACCCGGGACCACCGGTTGCTGTGGCCGTCGCTGGTGCTCAACTGGGTACTCGGACCGGCCGTCATGTTCGCACTGGCGTGGGCGCTGCTGCCGGACCTGCCCGAATACCGCACCGGCCTGATCATCGTGGGGCTGGCTCGCTGCATCGCCATGGTGATCATTTGGAACGACCTGGCCTGCGGCGACCGCGAGGCCGCAGCCGTGCTGGTGGCGCTGAACTCGGTGTTCCAGGTCATCGCCTTCGGCGCACTCGGCTGGTTCTACCTCGAGCTGCTGCCGGGCTGGCTCGGCCTGCCCACGGCCGACCTCGACGTCTCGGCCTGGCAGATCGCGGTGAACGTGCTGATATTCCTCGGCATTCCGCTGCTCGCCGGCTATCTCACGCGCCGGTTCGGCGAACGCGCGAAGGGCCGTGCCTGGTACGAATCGCGATTCCTGCCGCGGATCGGCCCGCTGGCGCTCTACGGGCTGTTGTTCACCATCGTTCTGCTGTTCGCCCTGCAGGGAGAGCAGATCACCGGCAACCCGCTCGACGTGGTCCGCATCGCGCTGCCCCTGCTGATCTACTTCGCCGTGATGTGGGCGGGTTCCTACGCGCTCGGCAAGGCCGTCGGCCTGAACTACGAACGCACGACGACGCTCGCCTTCACCGCGGCCGGCAACAACTTCGAGCTGGCGATCGCCGTGGCCATCGCGACCTTCGGGGCCACGAGCGGACAAGCGCTGGCCGGCGTCGTCGGCCCGCTCATCGAGGTGCCGGTGTTGGTGGCACTCGTGTACGTCTCGCTGGCGCTCCGGCGCCGATTCGCCGCCTCCACCGAGCCGCATCCGTCCGACCGGCAGTAATCCACCCCGCAGTGGTCCACCCCGCAGTGGTCCACCCCGCAGTGGTCCGGCAAGCAGCAGAAGGAGAATCCCGTGTCCGACATCCCCGAGGTGCTGTTCGTCTGCGTACACAACGCGGGACGTTCGCAGATGGCCGCCGCACTGCTCGATCACCACGCCGCGGGCCGGGTGACCGTCCGGTCGGCGGGCTCGGCGCCCGCCGAATCGATCAACCCGGCCGTCCGCGAGGTGATGGGCGAGCTCGGGCTGGACCTGAGCAAGGAGTTCCCCAAGCCGCTGACCACCGAGGCGGTCGAGGCCGCCGACGTGGTGATCACGATGGGCTGCGGTGACGCGTGCCCCGTGTTCCCCGGCAAGCGCTACCTGGACTGGCAGCTCGCCGACCCCGCAGGCAGGGGTGCCGACGACGTGCGGCCGATCCGCGACGACATCGACCGGCGGGTGCGGGCGCTCCTGGCCGAACTCCTGCCCGCGACGGACTGACCGGCTCACGCGCGGATTCGGGGCACCACCACTCGGAGCGGAAAGGACGGCACGTGGCCGGGACCGAGACCGTGGACATGGACGTGGACGTGGTCGTGATCGGCGGCGGCCAGGCCGGACTCGCCGCGGGCTATTTCCTGCGCCGGGCCGGGTTGCGGTTCGTCGTCCTCGACGCGCAGGACGATCCGGGCGGGGCGTGGCGCCGCGGTTGGGACTCGTTGCGGCTGTTCTCCCCTGCCGAGCACAACCCGCTGCCGGGCTGGTGGATGCCCCGGCAGGAGGGCGAGCTCTTCCCGACGGCGGGTCATGTCGCGGCCTATCTGCGGGACTACGAGCTGCGCTACGACCTCCCGGTCCGGCGGCCCGTGCGGGTGCACGGTGTCCGGGACGCGGGTGCGGCACTGGCCGTCGACACCGACCACGGCACGTGGCACGCCTCCTTCGTCGTCAGCGCCACCGGAACCTGGGATTCACCGGTGCTGCCCCACTACCCGGGTGCCGCCGAATTCGCGGGCGAGCAGTGCCACACCGTCGACTACCGCTCACCGGAACGGTTCCGCGGCCGCCACGTCGTGGTCGTGGGAGGCGGCAATTCGGCAGCGCAGATCCTGGCGGAGGTCTCCACGGTCACGACCACGACCTGGGTCACGCGCAGGCCCGCCCGGTTCATGCCCGACGGCGTGGACGGCCGCGTGCTGTTCGACGTCGCCACCCGGCGGGAGGCCGCCCGCCGGGCCGGCACGGACGCCGAGAGCGTCTCGGCGCTCGGCGACATCGTGATGGTTCCGCCGGTCCGCGAGGCCCGCGACCGCGGCGTGTTCCGCGCCCTGCCGATGTTCGACCGGCTCACCCGCGACGGCGTGGCCTGGGACGATGTGGCCTGGGACGGTGTGGTCCGGAGCGGTGCGGCCACCGGCGACGGCGCCGAGCAGCCGTGCGACGTCATCGTCTGGTGCACCGGATTCCGTCCGACGCTCGACCACCTCGCCCCGCTGAACCTGGCGCCGGACCTGTCGCCGGATCTGTCGCCGACCGAGCGGGTGCCGACCGAGCGGGTGCCGAAGACCGTCGGCACCCGCTCGGTCGACGAACCGCGGCTGTATCTGCTGGGCTACGGCGACTGGACGGGCGCAGCCTCGGCGACCCTGATCGGGGCGAGCCGCACCGCCAAGCCGACCGTCTCAGACATCGCCGAACGCCTGCGTGCGAGCTGACCAGAGCATCGACGTCGCCCACGGATCAGCCTTTTCCCTCGTCGTCGGAAGCCGGAGCAGCGGCGCGGGCCGGAGCGGCGGTCTTCCGGGCGTTCCGCCTCGCCCGGAAGACCGCCGAGATCCCGCTCATCTCGCAGCCGAGGTGGGCGCAGCCGGGCTGGACGCGGCCGGGGTCGCGGTCTCGGCGGGTGCGCCGCAGCACCCGCCCGCCTGCCCGGCACCGGCGGAGTCGGCGGGGTCGGTGGAGTCGGTGGAGTCGGCCACCTGCTCGTCGCCGGCCGGGCCGCCCGCCTGCCCGTCGGACAGGCCCGCGCCGCCGCAGACGCCGGTCTCGGGAAGGGTGAGCTCGACCCGGCGGGCCGCTTCGGTGTCGCCCGCGAGTTCGGCGGCGATGCTGCGGACCTGTTCGTAACCCGTCATCGCGAGGAAGGTCGGCGCCCGGCCGTAGCTCTTCATCCCCGCCAGGTACACGTCCGGCTCCGGGTGGGCGAGTTCGGCGGCGCCGTGCGGGTACACGGTACCGCACGAGTGCACGTTCGGGTCGATGAGCGGCGCCAACCGCACGGGCGCCTGCAGTGTGGTGTCCAGTTCGAGCCGCAGCTCCGACAGCCATGACAGGTCCGGCCGGAACCCGGTCAGTGCCACGACCTCGTCCACACCGGCGACACGGCGTCCGTCCACAGTGGCCAGAGTCAGTCTGTCGTGGACGTCGCGTTCGACGGTGTCGGTGCGGAATCCGGCTTCGACGGCGATGCGGCCCGCCTTCACCGCAGCCTCGGCCCGTTCGCCCAGCTCACCGCGTGCAGGCAGCTGGTCCGCGGCGCCTCCGCCGAAGGCGTCGCCGACCTCACCACGGCGCAGCAGCCACGTGACCCGGGTGTCCGGGTGTTCGGCGGCCAGCTCGTCGAACATGATCAGCGCGGTCAGCGCCGAGTGGCCGCTGCCCGCGACGACCACGTGCCGCCCGGCGTAGCGCGCCCGCACCGCGGCCTCGCGCAGATCCGGCAGGTGCCGGGTGATCCGCTCGGCCGCGTCGCCTTCACCGAGCGCAGGCAGTCCGTCACCGCCCAGCGGGTTCGGCGTCCGCCACGTGCCGGACGCGTCGATCACCGCCCGTGCGGTGATGCGCTCCTCGCCGCCCGTGGTGCGCACGTGGACGGTCAGTGGTTCGGTATCGCGCCCCGCATCCACCACGCGGTCCCGGCCGCGCCGTGCGACGCCGGTGACCTCGGCGCCGAACCGCACGCGGTGTCCCAGCGCCGCCGCGAGCGGACGAAGGTGGTCGGCGACCCACTGCGCGCCCGTCGGGTACGCGTCGTCGTCCGGACGGTGCCACCCGCCGGCCTCGAGCACCCCGTCCTCGAGTAGCCCGTCCTCGAGCACCCGGAGCGCCGCCGGGGCGACGACCTCGGCCCACCGCGAGAACAGCCGCACGTGTCCCCATTCGGCCACGGCCGCGCCCGCCTGCTCACCACGCTCGAGCACGAGCGGCTCGACTCCCCGCTCCAGCAGCTCCGCGGCGGCCGCCAATCCCACGGGGCCTGCACCCACCACCACAACCGGTGCCTCGTTCATCGCCGCAACCCTTCCATCGATAGGCGTCGATCAAGCTGTTCCGACAGTATCGACCGACATCGATAGAAGCAACCATCGACAGGAGTCGATACACTGGGGTCATGCCGATCGCGCTACGCGAAGCCCAGATCCTGCCGACCGCGGCCGCGAGCACGTACGCGGACTGGTTCGCGTGCCTCGCCGAACCGGTCCGCGTGCGGCTCCTGCATGCCGTCGCCACCAGCCCGAAGGGCATCACCGTCGGTGCACTCACGAAGCTCCTCGGTACGAGCCAGTCGACGTGCTCGTTCCACGTGCGCAAGCTCGCCGACGTCGGGTTCGTCGAGACGCACAAGGAGGGCACGGCGACGGTCGTGACGGTCAACGAAGCCTGCTGCACCGGGCTTCCCCACGCCGCGGACGCCGTCATGGGCGCGCTCGGCCCACGGCCGTGCTGCCCGGACGACCTGCCGGCCGACGTCACCGTCCGAGCACTGCGCAGCGAGGACTGGCCCGCCGTGCGCCGCATCTACGGCGAGGGCATCGCCACCGGTATCGCCACGTTCGAGACCACCGTGCCCGACGAGGCACAGCTCGACGCCGCCTGGTTGCCCGGCCATCGCTGGGTCGCCGAACTCGACGGCGAGGTCGCAGGCTGGACCGCCGCAGCACCGGTCTCGACACGCGAATGCTATGCGGGCGTCGCGGAGACGTCCGTCTACATCGGAGAGCAGCACCGCGGGCGCGGCATCGGCAAGGCGTTGCTGTACAAGCAAGTAACCGAGGCCGACGCCGACGACCTGTGGACGTTGCAGACGTCGATCTTCACGCAGAACCGCGCGAGCGTGGCGCTGCACCACGCCGCCGGCTATCGCACCGTGGGCCTGCGCGAACGCGTCGCCCGGCGGGACGGACGGTGGCACGACACGGTGCTGCTCGAACGCCGCTCACCGGTGAACTGAACCGAGCCGGCGAAGAGGCCGCCGCGACGACCCCGGCGACCGTTACGAACTCGGGTACACGACATCGCCCAGCCGGGCGCGGAGCATGCCGGCGAACTCCTCGGCATTGCTCAACCGCGAACGCAACTCGGCGCATCGCTGTTCGGCGACCCCGGCGAACTCGCGGAGACGCGCCTCCCGGTCCGGTGCCGCCTCCCCGGACTCGGGTACAGCGCCGGACTCGGATACAGCGTCGGACTCGACCTCGGGTGCGGCGTCGAGAATGGCAAGCAGCTCGCGCATCTCCTCGAGCTGGAACCCGAGCGGCTTCATCCGCATGATCAGCAGCAGCCGGTCGACGTCGGGTTCGTGGTACAGCCGAAAGCCGCCCTGACTGCGCGCACTGGGCACGACGAGGCCGACCTCTTCGTAGTAGCGGATCGTGCGTAGCGACAGACCCGTGCGCTCGGCGACCTCGCCGATCTGCATGTGCTCGGCCACACCGCATCCCTTCCTCGACAGGACCCCGACCGTAACGGGCCCCGGCGCCGCCCACATACGCGACCGCGTCACCAGATTACCTTTACGTAAGTGCCCGGTCGCCGCGGTCGCGACGGTGTACACGCCTGCACCACGATCGACGCCGCGTCCGTGGAATGGGTCGCGGATCACATCGGAGCTGGATCACATTCCAGCAGATACTTCCCTTACGTAACGGTAGAGTCGCCGTCGTTCGGTACGAGCCCCGTCGACGCGGCTCCCGCCTCTTCCTCCTGTTCCCCGAACGCCTTCTGACGAAAGAAGCTGATGTCACTTCCTGCTGTCCTGCGCCCGAAGATCGGCCGCCCGGCCTGGCTGTCGCCGCGCGTCCTGCGCACCGAGGCGCTCTCCGGCCTGGTCGTCGCACTCGCACTGATCCCCGAAGCCGTGTCCTTCTCGATCATCGCCGGGGTCGACCCCCGTATCGGCCTGTTCGCCTCGTTCACCATGGCGGTCGCGATCGCGTTCACCGGCGGCAGGCCCGCGATGATCTCGGCCGCCACCGGGGCGATCGCGCTCGTGCTCGCTCCGCTGGCCCGTGAGTACGGAGTCGAGTACCTGTTCGCGGCCGTGATTCTGGGCGGACTGCTGCAGGCGTTGCTGGCGGGGGCCGGGGTCGCACGGCTGATGCGCTTCCTGCCGCGCAGCGTCATGGTCGGCTTCGTCAACGCGCTCGCGATCCTCATCTTCACGGCACAGCTGCCGTACCTGATCGACGTGCCGTGGCAGGTCTACCCGCTGCTCGCCGTCGGCCTCGCGATCATGGTCGGCCTGCCCAAGCTGACGAAGGCCATCCCGGCGCCGCTGGTGGCCATCATCGTGCTCACCGTTTTCACGGTGAGCGCCGGCATCGCCGTGCCGACCGTCGGCGACCAGGGTGAACTGCCCAACAGCCTGCCGATCCTCGGCGTGCCCGCCGTCCCGTTCACCTTCGAGACGCTCACCATCATCGCGCCGTACGCCTTCGCCATGGCCCTCGTCGGGCTGATGGAGTCGCTGATGACGGCCAAGCTGGTCGACGACATCACCGACACGCACTCCGACAAGACCCGCGAGTCGTGGGGCCAGGGCGTCGCCAACATCGTCACCGGTTTCTTCGGCGGCATGGGCGGCTGCGCGATGATCGGCCAGACCATGATCAACGTGAAGTCGGGCGCGCGCACCCGTGCCTCGACGTTCCTGGCGGGCATGTTCCTGCTGATCCTCGTCGTCGCGCTCGGCCAGATCGTCGGGCTCATCCCGATGGCGGCCCTCGTCGGCGTCATGATCATGGTGGCGGTCGGCACGTTCGACTGGCACAGCATCCAGCCCAAGACCCTCAAGCGGATGCCGAAGAGCGAGACGACCGTCATGGTGGCCACCGTCGCCGTGACCGTCGCGACCCACAACCTCGCCATCGGCGTGGTCGTCGGGGTGCTCGTGGCGATGGTGCTGTTCGCCCACCGGGTCGCGCACCTGGTGTCGGTGGAGAGCGTGCTCGACCCCGACGGCACGACCAAGATCTACCACGTGACCGGTCAGCTGTTCTTCGCCTCGAGCAACGACCTGGTGTTCCAGTTCGACTATGCGGGCGACCCGTCGAACGTCGTCATCGACCTCTCCGACGCGCACGTCTGGGACGCCTCGACCGTCGCCTCGCTCGACGCCATCACGACCAAGTACGAGGCACGCGGCACCACGGTCACGATCACCGGCATGAACGACGACAGCGAGAAGCGCCACGCCACCCTCGCGGGAAACCTGACGGGCGCGCACTGACGAGGCCGGGGCGCCCACACACGCGCCCCGGCCACAGCCGGACGAGGGCGGCCGGCGCGGCGACACGGGAGAACACGTCGCCGCGCCGGCCGCACCGGGCCGTCGGCCCCGCCCGGACGGTGTCCTACCCTTACGTGACGGGAGGGTTTCCAGGCACTGTTCGGCCAGGAGGTGGCGTTGACCGGCGCGCAGACGCGAGACGAGGAGCAGGAGCAGGAGCACCACTACCTGTCCGAGACGCTCAACCTGCTGAGCAAGGAGCGGGAGCGACTCACCGCCGACATCGACACAGCCGCAGGTGACATCGACGCCCGCAAGAAGCACCTGTGGGACAACCTCCGCGACATGGACTTCGCCGAGAAGGCCAACTACCGCGGCGAGGTCGACCTGTCGATCAAGCTGACCGAGCACGCGGAGATGCTGCACAAGCGGGTCGAACGACTGCTGCTGTCGCCGTACTTCGGTCGCGTCGACTTCCACACCGACGGCGAGTCCGAGGCCGCGACCCACTACATCGGCGTGCACAACTTCTCGCACCCCGAGACCCAGCAGATCGTGATCCACGACTGGCGGGCACCCGTGTCCAGCCTGTTCTACGACTACGAAACCGGCCGGGCCGCCCACGAGACGCCGAAGGGCACCGCCCACGGCGACATCACGCGCAAGCGGCAGTACAAGATCTCCGGCGGGCGCCTGGAGTACATGTTCGACAGCGCGCTCAACATCGGTGACGAGATCCTGCAGCGCGAGCTCGGCGAGTCGGCCGACGACCGCATGCGCAACATCGTCGCCACGATCCAGCGCGAACAGAACGCGGTCATCCGCAACGACACCGCCGACGTGCTGATCCTGCAGGGCGTCGCGGGCTCGGGAAAGACGTCGATCGCGCTGCACCGCGTGGCGTTCCTGCTCTACCGCTTCAAGGACACGCTCTCCTCCGACAACGTCATGATCCTCTCCCCCAACAAGGTCTTCGGCGACTACATCGCCGACGTGCTGCCCGAGCTGGGCGAGGAGCGGGTCGCCGAGATCGACTTCGACCGGATCGCGAGCAGATTCCTCGACAAGGTGACCGGCCACGAGACGTTCGGCGAGCAGGTGGTCACACTCCTCGACCGGGTCGACGACGCGGCGGCCGAGCGCATGCGGTTCAAGGCCACGCCCGAGTTCGTCACGCGCCTCGACGAGTGGATCGCCTCCCTCGCCGACGAGTTCACGTCGGCCGAGATCGCGCAGCGGACGAAACGGTTGTCGGCAGACTGGGTCGCCGACGCCTTCGAGGACGCGCGGGCGATGCCGATCTTCACGCGGCTCGAGCACGTGGCCGACACCGCGGTGCACGTGCTCAAGAACGAGGTGCGCGACCGCGGCGGCACGTGGAGTGCGGCGGACACGAACGGGGTCCGCAAACAGGTGCGGGCGATGCTGCCCTACAAGGACGCCTTCGCCGTCTACAGGACCTTCTACTCCTCCGATGAGTGGCAGGACATGTTCCGGCCACTGGGCAAGAAGAAGATCGAGTACTCGGACGTGTTCCCGCTGATCTACACGATGCTCAGGACGTCCCGGCAGGAGACCTTCGGCCACATCCGGCACCTGCTGGTCGACGAGATGCAGGACTACACGGCCGTCCAGTACGCCGTGCTGCGCGAGCTGTTCTCGTGCCAGATGACGATTCTGGGCGACTCCAACCAGTCGGTGAACCCGTTCAGCTCGTCGTCCCCGGCCACGATCCACGACATCTTCCCGGACGCCGACCGTCTCGAGCTCTGCAAGAGCTACCGCTCCACGGCCGAGATCACCGAGTTCGCCCAGAACATCTCCCGCAACGACAAGCTGGTGCCCATCGAACGGCACGGGCCACCGCCGCGCGTCGTCGCCTGTGCCGACCAGCAGGCGGAGGTGCTCGACCTCGTCGACCGGCACTCCCGCAGCGACCACCGCTCGCTCGGCATCATCTGCAAAACCGTCGCGCAGGCCGCAGCCGTCCATCGCGCGGTGACGGCGGCCGGTGTCGAGGCGACCCTGCTCGACTACGACAGCACGGCCTTCGGCAGCGGCATCATCATCACCTCGGCGCACATCTCGAAGGGACTCGAGTTCGACCACGTCGTCGTGCCCGGCGCCGACGACGAGAACTACGTCAGCGAGATGGACAAGTGCATGCTCTACATCGCCTGCACCAGGGCCATGCACGAGCTCCACGTCATCCACGAGGGGCCGCCGTCGCGCTTCCTGTCCTTCGCCGCGGATTCCGGCACCGCAGTGGTGACGCAGGCGGCGCCGCGGTAGACAGCGCCGGGAGACAGTGCCGCGGGGAACACCGCTGCGGTAGCCGGCTCCGCGCGGGCGCCGAGGTGACAGCGAGCCGGCCCGTGCTAAAGTAGTTGCATGTGCAGTCAGCCATCAACGCCGGTGCCCCCACTGGGAGGCGAGGCGAGCGTCGCCTGGTCGCGCGTGGCGGTGTTCGCGTCCGCAATGGACGCGAACCTGGACGCGTGGCTGGCCGACACCTACCGCATCGGGCTGACCGAGTTCCGGGCACTGGGTTTCCTGAGCCAGTCGCCGGACAAGGAACTCCGCGTCAACGACCTGGCACAACGTGTCGGACTCAACCCGAGCTCGGCGACCCGCCTCGTGAGCCGCCTGGAAACCAAAGGTCTCGCCCGTCGCGACGTGTGCGAGGACGACGGACGAGGTGTCTACGCCGTCATCGACGAACCGGGAGAGGCGCTCCTGCGCGAGGTCCGCGAGCCCTACGAGGCACGTATTCGAGAACTACTGAGCCGGCCCGCCGCACACTTCCCCCACCTGGACGCCGAGCCGACCGCCGCGGCACTGGCCACGGTCGAATCCCTCCTCACGTCCTGACCCGGCCACCGGGGCCGCCACGGCCCCACTGTGTTGTCAGATACCTGCATGTACAGGCAACCAAAAGAAAGGACCGTTCATGACGACCCGGATCGATGTGTTCGTGGACTACGTGTGCCCGTTCTGCTTCCTCGTGGAGCCGGCGATCGACGAGCTCAAGCGCGAGCGGGATGTCGAGGTCACGATCAGGCCCTTCGAGCTGCGGCCCGACCCGATACCCACGCTCAGGCCGGAGGACGACTACCTGCCGCGCGTCTGGAAGGACGCCGTCCATCCGATGGCCGACCGCGTCGGCGTTCCGGTGACGCTGCCCTCGGTCTCGCCGCAACCGCGGACGGAGAAGGCGTTCACGGTGCTGCAGCTCGCGCAGGAGCGGGGCCTCGCCGAGGCCTACACCACGGCGATGTTCTCCGCGTTCTTCCAGCAGGACCGCGACATCGGCCTCGACGCCGTGATCATCGACGTCGCCACGTCGGTCGGTCTCGACCGGCACGAGGCGGAGGAAGCCCTGCGCAGTGAGCAGCGTCGCGCCACCCGGCGCGCCGATCAGGACCGTGCGGTGCACACCGTCGGGATCGATGCGGTACCCGGCATCCTCGTCGAGGGTCGGCTACTGCACGGAGTTCCGTCCGCCGCACGGCTGAAGGAGGCCGTCGATCACGTCGGCCGGCAGGCGGACGCCGCCCGGCCGGAACCGCCCGAGCAGGGGCAGTCATGAGCGCGACGGATGCGGACCTGCTCCCCGTGATGGACGACGCGATCGAGTCCTGCCTCGCGCACGTCGATGCGGGCGGGCTCCCGTTCGTGGGTGTGCTCGTGAACGCCGCCGGGCAAGTGTTGTCGGAGTTCGGCGTGAATCGGGTCGCCGAGACCCGCGACCCGATGGCCCACGCCGAGATCGTCGCCATGCGCGATGCGACGGCGGCGCACGCCCTCGACACCCTCGCCGGCACCGTCCTGCTCGCCACGGGAGAGCCGTGCGGTCTGTGCTACCGGTACGCGATCGACCGCGGCATCGATGCGATCCACGTCGCCGTCGATCGCGACGAGGTCGCCTCGTTCGGCTTCGACTACCGCCCCAGCTACCCCGCGTTCGGCATCACCGACACCCGTCGTGCCGAGCTGTTCCGGCCGCTGCCGACCCCGCGCGGCACCGACCCCTTCACCCGATACCTGCACCGGAACACGTCCGTTCCCGCGTTCCCGACACCGAACACCGCACCGAAAGGACCATCGTCATGAGCTGGCTCTACCTGGCCGTCGCCGTCGTATTCGAGGCCGCCGTCGGTATTTCCGCCGGCAACGCCGACGGATTCAAAAAGCTCTGGTGGACCGTTGCGACGCTCGTCAGCGGCGCCATCGCCACGCTGTTTCTCAGCCTCGCGCTGCTCACCTTCGACGTCGGCGTCGGCTACGCCCTGTGGACCTCCCTGGCGGGCGTCGGAATCGTCGTCATCGGCGCCGGATTCCTCTCCCAGAAGCTGACCTGGAAGAAGCTCCTCGGCATCGCCATCGTCATCGGCGGCGTCGTCGGCCTCAATCTCGCCGGCGCCTCCTGACGCCTTGCCGCCGCACACCCTGCACACCGCTGCGAAAGGACCCGCTCTCGTGACCACCGCCTCCGCCTCCGCTACCACCGGCACGCCCGCACCCGTACCCGAGAAGAGAGGCAAGCCGTGGCTCGCCCTGCTCGTCGCCGGGGCGTTCGAGGTCGGGTACGCCCTCAGCGTCAACGGCAGCGCCGGGTTCACCGACCCGCTCTGGTCGAGTATCGCCGTCGTGTTCTTCCTGTTCACGCTGTTCTTCCTCAGCGTCGCGCTCAAGAAGATCGACGTCGGCGTCGGCTACGCCGTCTGGGCGGGCATCGGGGCCATCGGCGCCGCCGTCCTCGGCCCCGTGTTCTTCGACGAGACCCTCACGCCGCTCAAGGCGTTCTGGCTGGCGGTCGTCATCGCGGGTGTCGTCTGGCTCAAACTCGCCGACAGCCCCAAGCTCGACGGCCCCAAGCCCGCCCGCGCCGAGACCGACACGACGAGCTGAGAACGTCGCTGCGACGACGGCAGGTCCTGCCCGCGGAATCACTCCGACCGCGGGCAGGACCTGCGCCGCGCTCTCCGGTCGGCCCGGCGCGGGAAAGCTGTGCGCACCACCGTGTCTGACCCCGACGCCGCTCGGGCTTGCAATCCGGTGAAACGGCAGTTCACCGCCGGTGCACCGAACCGGTTGCGGGTGGCCGACTGTACGCACGTGGCATCGTGGGCCGACACCGTCTATGTTGCGTTCGCCAACGATACGTTCTCCCGCACAATCGTCGGCTGGACGGTGAGCATGTCCCACCGGCTGCACGAGGCCCGTAACTACCGGCCTCCGGCGACCCGCAACCGAAGGTGAGCACGTAACCATGCGTTTTCAGGAACTCGACTGGCAGCGGACCCCGATGGGCGAGCTGTCGTTGCGGGTCCGCCGTGACCCCGCGCTCGATCGCGACGTCCACGAGATCAAACTCGACGACGAGTTCCTCATGTCCAGCCTGTTCACCGTGTCGGAGACCGAACTGGGCAACCGGGCCGTCGCGCAGCTGGACGGGACGGACCTCGACATGGCCGTCGGCGGGCTCGGACTCGGCTGCACCGCGGGTGCGGTGCTGGACGACGACCGGGTGCGTTCCCTGGTCGTCGTCGACGCCCTCGCCCCGGTGATCGACTGGCACGAACGCGGACTGCTCCCTGCCGGGGAGACGCTCACCGCCGATCCGCGGTGCCGGTTCGTCCACGGCGATTTCTTCGCCATGGTCGCCTCGGGACAGGGGTTCGATCCGCAGGAGCCGGGCCGCCGGTTCGACGCCGTCGTCGTCGACATCGACCACTCCCCGCGGCACGTGCTGCACGAGAGCCACACCGGTTTCTACCTGCCCGACGGGCTCGCCGCGCTGCGCGAGCGGCTGCGGCCGGGCGGCGTGTTCGCCCTCTGGTCCGACGACCCGCCCGACGACGAGTTCACCGCTGTACTCGGCGAGCAGTTCACGGACGTGACCGCGGAGGTCGTGACCTTCGACAATCCCCTGCTGCGACGCGAGGCCACCAGCACCGTCTACCTCGCCCGCCGCCCGCGCTGACCCGCGACCGCGCGAACCGGTCACCGCACCGGCGTGCCGGTGGCGGCGTCGAGGAAGTGGCGGATCAGCGCACCGGCCGTGGCAGGCACGTACGCCAGGCGGACCGGCACCGGCGGCGCTCCGGTCAGCGGGATGAAGCGGACACCGGAATGGTTGCTGCGGCGGGCCGCCATGACGGGCACGACGCCGATGCCGCGGTCCGCGGCAACGTTTTCGAGCCACTCGTCGTAATTGGTGCAGGTCACGATCTCGACGGAGCGCTCGCCGCCCGGCCACGACCAGTCCCCCGTGGTGCCGGACACCGTGTTGACGACCAGCGGCCACGCCGGGATCTCCTCCCAGTCGAGCAGCTGCCGATCCGCCAGGCCGGACCGGGTGGACACGACGGCGACGCGGTCCTCGTCGAACAGGTGCACATCCGCCGCCCCGCCGAGGTCGGGGTCACCGCGCACGAGCGCCACATCGACGTCGGCCCGGTGCAGCGCCGCCACCGGATCGTCGCGCCGCATCACCGTGACGGTGGCACCGGTCGCGTTCTCGAACGCGGCGGCGGTGTCCTGGGCCCACGGATCGGGAAGCAGCCAGCTGAATCCGAGCCGCAGGGTCCGCTGGACCCCGACGGCCGCGAGCGCCTGCCCGAGCTCGCCGAGAATCCGTTCGGCGTGGCCGAGGAACTGCTGCCCGACGCTCGTCACGCGGACGTGACGGGTACTGCGCTCCAGTAGCCGCACCTGCAGTATCGCCTCCAGCTGCTGGACGGTGCGGGACAGCACCGGTTGAGTGAGGCTCAGTTCGGCGGCGGCGCGGGTGTACGAACGGTGCTGGACGACGGCGACGAACGCCCGCAGATGCCGCAGTTCCACATCCATGTCTGGGGAACATAGACCCACCGCACCAAGCATTTCACGGCGGCACCCCGGAGTACCTAGCGTGGGCGTACCTGGCGGGGGCAGCGCCTGCTCGGGATGCCGGGCGGACCGCGTCGCAGGCTCGCGACGGCATGTCGACACCGGAGGTACGGATCGGTGAGAGCGGTGGGATCGGTGGACACCCGCCCGGAACGGGACGGCGAGCAGTGCCGCCCGGCCTGGCAGGTAGTGGTGCAGGGTGCGTTCGCGCTGGCGGCGGCGATGGGCATCGGCCGGTTCGTGTTCACTCCGATCCTGCCACTGATGCAGGCGCAGGCCGGCATGAGCGCGCAGACCGGCAACGCGCTGGCCACCGCGAACTACCTGGGATACCTGACCGGTGCGGTCGCGGCCATCGTGCTGCCACGGCTCGCGCGGTCGATTCCGGCTTTGCGGACGTGTCTGGTGCTGCTGACGGCCACGCTGGCCGGAATGGCGGTCACGACCGACACGGTGGCCTGGCTGGGGATGCGTGCCGTGGCCGGCGTCGCGAGCGCACTGATCTTCGTGATCGCATCGAACGCCACGTTGCAGCGGCTACGCAGCCACGCGCAGCACCTCACGGGATGGGTGTACTGCGGCGTCGGCGCGGGAATCGCGGTGTCCGGCCTGTGCGTGCTCGCCGTCGACGCGGCCGGCGGCTGGCAACTGACGTGGTGGGTCGCAGCGACGCTGACCACGGCGCTCGCCGCGGTGGCGTGGCGGCTGCCCGCACCGCAGGCCGCGGTGGTACCGCCGAATTCCCACACCGGGCGCGGTCGCCTGCGGTTCGCGGTGCTGCTGGCCGGCTACACCCTCGAAGGTGCCGGTTACATCATCGCGGGCACGTTCCTGGTCGCGGCACTGTCCCGCACCGGCCCTGGGTGGCTGGGCAACGGAGCCTGGGTGCTGGTCGGACTGGCTGCCGCACCGTCGTGCGTGCTCTGGGCCGCAGCAGCCCAGCGCGTCTCGCGGCCGAGCCTGCTGACCGGTGCACTGCTGCTCCAGGCGGTGGGCATGGCGCTACCGGCACTGTTCGGCGGCATCGCGGTGGCACTGGTGTCGGCGGTGTTGTTCGGCGGCACGTTCATGGGCATCACCACCCTGGCGCTCGCGACCGGGTCCCACCTGGGCGTTCCACGGGCCACGGCGCTGCTGACCGCGGGCTACAGCCTCGGACAGGTACTCGGACCGCTGGGGGTGGCGCCGTTGCTGGCCCGGGGCTACGGACCGGCGCTGCTCGTCGCGGCCGGCCTCGCCGCGACGGCCGCGGCGGCCACCGCACTGCTACGGCTCCGCTCCCCCGCGGCCGGTCCGGGGAGCGGCACCGATCCCGGTGCTCACCCCGGCTCCGCAGGCCCGCCGGAAGGCGCGTCTCCGCGCGGCCGCGCCGCGACGTGAACGAGGCGCACCCGTCGGCCGCTAGGCTCGCCCCGTCCGGCCGATCACACGAAAGGGACTCCACGTGCCGTCGTTCGCCCTCCGCCGCACCGACTTCCACGGCCTGCGGGACGTCGGCGGCCGGCACCTCAAGGTCTACACCATCAGCGCCGACGGGAATCCGACCGGCGAGGCGCTGCTGGAATCGGCCGTCGGCATCGCGAGCACCGTGTTGCCCGACGCTCCCGCTCCGGGCGGCTGCGGTTTCGTGATCGTGCACCGCGGCGAGGACTCCACCTGGCTGCTGGTGCACTGGTGGGACGGCGACATCCTCTGCCAGCGCCTCTTCCGCGGCGGCGAGGGCGGCGAGTTCGTGCCCGCGCAGCCGGAGCTGTTCGCGTGTGTGTGGGAGCTGCACGTCATCGACCACGAGCGGCGCAGCTGGGCCGTACACGTACTCGGGACGGGCGACGTCGACGGCTATCTCGGCGACACCCTCACCGTCCCCGCGGGGGCCGAGCTCACGACGGGCTGACGCCCCGCACTCCGTCCATCCACTGGGGCGGCACAACCCGCCATTTTCCTCACGGTAAGTACCGCACAATCAAGTGCGTACTGTACAGCGACGGCGGTTCTCCCGAGACTCGTGACATCCGGTCGGCACTACTCCGGTCGGCGCTACTGCGGAGGAGAGAACCCGATGTCAGAAACCGCGCGGACCACGGTGACCGTTCTCGGGCTCGGTCCCATGGGACGAGCGCTCGTACACGCTCTGCTCGACGCGGGCGAGACGGTGACGGTGTGGAACCGCACGCCGAGCAGGGCGGAACCGTTGCTGAGGCAGGGCGCCCGGTGGGCGGCCTCGGCGGGCGAGGCCGTCGCGTCCAGTCCCGTCACGCTGGTCACCGTCGTCGACCACGATGCCGCCGACGCGATCCTGTCCACCGCGGGCCCCGCTCTCGAAGATCGGACCGTCGTCGGGCTGACCAGCGACACGCCCGGCCGCGCCCGGACGACCGCCGAGCTGATCACCGCACACGGCGGGCACTACCTCGACGGTGCGATCCTCACGCCCGCCTACACCATCGGCACGTCGTCGGCCTCGATTCTGTTGTCCGGCCGGGAGGAGCTGTTCACGACCGTGCGACCGCTGCTGCGGAAGCTGGCCACTCCCACCCTGCTCGGCGACGAGCCGGGACGCGCCGCGGCATTCGACGTCGCGCTGCTCGATCTGTTCTGGACCACGATGTCGGGGTATCTGCACGCCATGACGTTGGCGCGCGCCGAGGGAATCGCACCGAACGAGTTCCTGCCGTTCGCGCACGGTATCCGGGAGATTCTGCCCGCGATCTTCGACGACCTGGCCGACCGCGTGGAACACGGCCGGCACGACGATCCGACGTCGACGCTCGACTCCGTCCGGTCCTCGCTCACGCACCTCGTCTCGGCGTCGCAGGACCGCGGTCTCGACAGCGCGGCCCTCGACGGCCTGCTCCGTCGCGTCCGCGACGCCGAGCAGGCCGGCTACGGACAGGACGAGATCAGCCGCATCACCGACACCCTGCAGCACGGCCGTACGGCACCGGCTTCGTCGCCGACGGGACGCCGAGATCCGACGGCCGTGTCCTCGCGGTGAGCATCTCGCTCGGCCGGCTCGCGCCCCTGCCCGGCGCCGGTGCCGATCATCGCGGCGCAGGCTAGGCCTTCCTCGCCGCCGTCGAACCGCGCACGACGAGCTCGGGCTGGAAGAGGTACTCACCGGTGGTCGCACTCGCACCCCCTATCTCGTCGAGCAGGGTGCGCACGGCGGCGGTGGCCATCGCGGAAACCTGTTGCTGCACGGTCGTCAACGGCGGGTCGGCGAAGGCGATCAACGGCGAGTCGTCGTAGCCGACCACGGAGAAGTCCCCCGGCACCGAGAGGCCGCGCTTGCGCGCGACCCGGATCGCACCGAGCGCCATGAGATCGCTGCCGCACACCACCGCGGTGCAGCCCTTCTCCAGCAGGTGCCACGCGGCGGAATGCCCACCTTCGACGGAGAACAGCGAACGCACGACGAGCTGATCCACGTCCTCGCTGCCGACCGCAGGCGCCATCAGCTCCCGGAACCGGGCCGCCTTGCGCTGCGCAGGTGTGCCAAGGCGCGCTCGACCGCGGCCCCGTCGTCGGAGAAGAACGGAGCCGCGATGTCCTCGGCGTAGCCGTTGAGGAACACCAGCGGCAGCCCGGACGCGACGAGCCCTTCGTAGCGCGCGTGACTCGCGGTGGTGTCGGCGTGCAGTCCGGACACGAACGCGATGCCCGACACTCCGCGGTCCGTGAGCGTCTCGATTAACTCGGCACGACCACGATCTACGTCACGCACGATCAGATCGAAGCGATGACGATGGGACACCGGGTCGCTGTACTCAAGGACGGCACGCTGCAACACTGCGACACCCCGCGCAACCTGTACGAACGCCCGGTCAATGCGTTCGTCGCCGGGTTCATCGGCTCGCCGGCCATGAATCTGAAGACGGTCGCCGTCGGCGACGACGGTGCGCGTCTCGACGGGCTCAGTGTCCCGCTGCCGCGCGCCACGCTGGCCGCATCCGGGGACACCTGACCCTCGGCGTCCGGCCGGAATCGTTCCGGCTGGCCGGTGCGGGAGAGGACCGCACGGCGATGACCGTCGAGCTGGTGGAGGAACTCGGCGCGGATGCCTACGTGCACGGCTCGGTGCGTGTCGGGAAGCAGGCCGAGCGATTCGTCGTCCGTGCCGACGGCTGCACCCCGCCGAAACTCGGTGAGACCGTCAAGGTTGCGATCGCCAGCCTCGAGGACGTGTACGCGCTCCACGCCGACACCGGATTGCGGCTGCCGACCGGCTAGGACGACCGGGTGGACTCGGCTTCGGCTGCGGGACGCCGCCGAACCGGCCGTCGCCGTCGACGCGAAAGGGCAAAGGTGTCGGAGTCCGGACGGATAGTCGTAACATCACGACGTCGAACGCCCGGTGTAGGCGACGGGCTCCTGCAGGACCTCATTGGCGTGCGGATGATCGGCCAGGCGCGCCGCGATCGTGTCGATCGCGAGGTCGGGCGGCAAGGCGGCGGAGAACTTCAGGCCGGCGACAGCACCGCTGTTGACATACGGATTGCGTGTCCCGGCGCCCGCGATCGCGGCCAGGATCGCGGGCCGGGACAGCCCGGGAACCAACCTCAGCGACCGGTCCGTCACGCGTTGCCGACCGTCGACGATGGTCGGCAACGATGCCTGCAGCGTTCGGTTCACGGCGTTCCCTGCCCAGGTCCACCACTGGAGATCACCCGACGACGACTCGGCAACCACGGTCCCCGAGTCCGTGAGGTGTTCCTCGTGCGTCTCCCGCAGCTCCTCGAGCACCCGCCGTGCACGCCGCGTCAACGTCACATCCGAGGGATCGTTGCCGAACAACACGTCGCGCATGCCACGCGTGACCTCGAAGGACAGGCCGCCACTGCCGATCCCCCATTTCGCTTTCCCGGCACGCTCGCTGGGCTGGACCCACACGCGGCGGCGACTCCAGTCGGTCGAGTACACGTCCCAGTTGTTGCCGGCGAGCAGTAACGTCCGCGGCCCGTCGACCTCCTCCACGAGCAGTTCGCTGTCGACCGTGCCGAGTTCCTCACGGCCGTGGAGCACGGTGAACTCCGGTGCGGCACTGAACACCGCGGTCAGGTCCGAGAAGTAGCGGCGACCGAACCGTCGTTCCGCTTCCGGGCCGATGAACAGGAACTCGCCGTCGTTCTCCAGATATCCCTCGGCGCGCAGGAACGCCACGATGTCCTGAGCGTGTTCGTCGAACAGGTCCAGTTCGCCCCACCAGCTCGGCCACGTGTTGCCGCCGATGCGGTGTTCCTGCAAACACAGCGCCATCAGCTGCTGTGCCGCGATATGCCGGGGCACCGGTGGCGGCACGACAGGCTCCACCCACCCCTGCGCCCATCGCCACAACAGCCCTGCGGCATGCAGCACGGCATCGTCGTCCACACACAAAAACAGGCAGTTGCGGGCTGTGCCGGCCCGCCTGCCGCTGCGGCCGAGGCGTTGCAGGAACGACGACACGGTGCGGGGCGCGTCGATCTGGATGACCCGATCCAGATCGCCAACATCGATACCGAGCTCGAGTGTGGACGTCGCTACGATCACCGTGTTGCTCGACTCTGCGAACGCAGCTTCGGACCTACGCCGCTCGGCAGCCGACAGCGACGAGTGCGACAGATAGGTGTCCACTCCGTGTCCCCGCAGGACCGCACCGAGCTCCTCGGCTCTGCGCCTGCTCTCCACGAACACGAGGCGCTTTTCACCGGCATGCAACGACGCGATCACCTTGCCCGCGTTGGCGATCGAACCGACATGGTCCAGGGTGATCTCGGGTTCGGCGACCGACTCCGTAACGGTCGGTGTGACGACCCGGCGGCGCTCGTGCGGCCGGCCGCCCTGCAGCCACCGGACGAGCTCCTCCGGATTTCCTACGGTGGCGGAGAGTCCGATGCGTTGGAGGCTGCGGCCGACCGTGCGAGACAGCCGTTCCAACACCGCTTGCACATGCCAACCCCGATCGTCGCCGGCGAACGCGTGAATCTCGTCGATCACGACGGCGCGTAGGCCGGCGAACAGCACGCGCGGGTCGACCTTCGCCGAGACCAGCATCGATTCGATCGACTCGGGGGTCGTGAGCAGGATGTCGGGTCGGTCGCGGAGGATGCGCCTTCTCGCCGACTGACCTACATCGCCGTGCCAGAGCGCAGCCGATCGGCCGAGCCACGCGGTGTACGACTCCAACCGCGGGTGCAAGTTGTTCAGCAGCGCACGGAGGGGACAGATATAGAGCACCGAGGTGCCCTGCCAATTCTCCTCGGCCATTCTGCTCAGCAACGGCAGTACCGCCGCCTCGGTTTTCCCGCCTGCGGTCGGCGCGACCAGGAGACAGTCCTGACCGGCAACCACCGGGTTCACCGCCGCCTGCTGCAAGGGGCGCAAGCCGTCCCACCGCAGCGTATTCGCGAGGTGGTACTGCACCGCAGGGTGCAGTGTATCGACCGGGTCGGCGGCACCGTCAGACATCGAGATCGATATCGTCGGCGGAGCGTGTGGCCGCTGCTTCTCGCTCGGCATCGTTGAGCTCGGCGGGCGTGATCGTGACGTCGTAGTCGGTGCGTGGGTCGAAGTCGGGGTGCAGTTCGATCGTGTCCAGGACGTCGACCAGCTTGCGCAGGAACAGCCGCGGGGCTGTGCCGACCTTGCCGCCGAGCCCACCGGCTACCGACGAGGCGAATGCCCGGAGGAACTCGTCGTCAGCGGTCCGTCGAATCCGCTCCGCATCCTCGACGTCCGCGGTGAACAGAGCACGTACCCGCGTGCCGAGCTCCACGAGCTTGTCGAGATCGAATCCGCTCAGTCGCAACTGCGGTGCACGTGGGTTGTCGAACCGCGGATCACGGGAGAAGTCGGCGTGCAACCGGTCGGCCAGCGGCGGCAGAAGCTGGATCCCCTGGCGTCCCTCGAAGAATGCCGGTGTTCCGGTGATCAGGAGATACAGCCCGGGGAAACTGCCGTCGTGCACCTCGTCCATCAACTGCCGCAGAGCGTTGAGCGCTTTCGCGCGTGCATCGCTACGAACCCGCTGCAGCGTCTCGACCTCGTCCAGGACGAGCAACAACCCGGAGTGGCCGGAATCGCGCAGGATGGCCAGTAGTCCCTTGAGGAAGCCGAACGCGAGGTAATGGTCGAGATCGCCCTTGACTCCCGCAAGGCGTTTCACGTTGGCAGCGACGTGTGGCTGGCCGCCCAACCAGGCGATGAGGCCGTCGGCGGCTTCGTTGTCCTCCGCCGCAACAAGCTTCCGATAGGTCCGGATGGCCATGGGGAATACCGGCGCACGAGCGGCGACCTCGGACAGTCGCTGTTCCAGCAACGCCTCGACCGCCTCGTCGGAAACCTCGCCATGCTCGTCGGCAGCGTCGGATTCCACGGTGAACAACCAGGAATCCACGATCGGACGCAGCGCACTCGGCGGGAGCGTATCGGTCCGCAACGACTCGATCATGCGGCGATACACGGTCTCCAGCCGGTGCAGCGGCGTGTCGATCTCGTTGATCTGGACCTCGGTGCTGGCAAAGCCCTTCTTGCGGGCGGTGTCGGCGAGCCACCGGGCGAAAAAGGTCTTGCCTGCCCCGTAATCACCCCGCACGGCTTTGAATACCGCGCCGCCACTGCCCACGGCATCGAGCTCCGCGCCGCACTCGGTGGCGAACTTGTCGAGGCCGACGGCGAGTTGATCGAGGCCGTGCGCGGGTACGGTGCCGCGTCGGAGCGCGGCAAGGACCTCACGCCGACGGCGCGGTGAGATCGCCCCCTGTGGACCGGTCACCGCGTTACTCCGAACTGCTCGCGAAGCGTCGTTTCGTCCAGGACGACATCGCCTGACTCCTGCTCGTACTGGATGACCACGTAGCCCTCGATGTCGAGCAGTCGTTTGAGGAGTGACAGGGCGCCGCGCAACCGGGACGTGTGTACGCCCAAAGCTGTGCACGCCTCCTTGGCCGGGATTCGCCGTTCGGGGTTGGACAGTAGCGCCTCCAGCAGTGCACGAATGTGCTCCTCGCGCACAGGCATGCGTTTCGCGTTCGCCACCTGCTGTTTGAAGGTCTTCGACGCGAGTACCGCCTTCGCGAGCTTCTTGGCTTCCGCATCGACTGCGTCGGGCTCGGTTTCGGCTGCGGTCGGCTTGGCCGGGGCGAGGTCGAACAGCGCGTCCGGCTGCGCCGGTTCCGCTGTTGTGACCGCCGGGGGCGTAGCCGCCGCGGCGGGTACCGGCCTGTCCCACCACTCCGGTTTCGGATCCGGGAGAGCACCGAGTTCGGACTTCGGCGGAGCCTGCCCCGCGTGCAGCACCACTACCGGCACAACGACTTCGGCCGGGCAGCCCCCGCCGTGATATCCGGCGTTGAGTGGGCCGTAGCGGAGGCGTTCGTTGACGGCGAGCACGGCGCTGCCCCCGGCTGTCAGCACCCGTGGTCCGCGCACCAGCACTTCGCCGTCCGTCGGAGGCTCGGCGGTGACGTCCGCCCTGGCACGGGCGCCGTACGTCGCGTCGTGCTGGTGGAGCTCTCCCTCACGCCGTTCGATGACGTGGCCGTGATCGGAGGTGATCACCACGCTGCGGCCTGCGCGGCGCGCCGCCTCGAGCAGCGGTTTGAGGTGCTTGACCGCACCCAGGTTCCAGTCGATTCCCGCGGGGTCGGTGTGGTGCAGTGCGTCGTCGACCGTGTTGAGCACAGCACCTACGAGCGGGTGCCGCGCGGTGTCCGCCACGGCGTTCTGGATGTCGCTGCTGAGCGCGTGGCCGGCTGCGGAGGTGTCCAGGTCCTTCTTGTGATAGAGCGGCGCACGTTTGGCACCGCCCGCGGAGGCCTCGGGGAGCCCCGCGCGTTTGAGCTGTTCGGCGAAGCCCTGGCTTTCCGCGTCGTCGTTGCCGTGACGGAGCTCGCCACACAGCAGCGAGGTCCGGCTGAACTCGGTCAGCGTCGGCAACACGGCCAGCGCTGCACCACGTTCGCTGTTTCCCGGCAAGGCGTGCTCGACCCACCCGATCCGGCCGGCGTCATCGACGAGTTTGCTCGCGATGGCCATGCTGAGCCCGTCGATCACCAGCAGGAGCGTCGGCTGACGGTTAGCCAGCGGCGCCACGATCGTGGGCAGTACCTGCTCCACGCCGAGCACTCCGTCGCCCGAAGCGTTCGCCAGCGCGTTGCCGAAGGCGCGGTCGTGGGCGTCTCGCCGCGTCCGGACGAGCGCCAGCACCCGGCCGAGCTCCTCGGCCAGTGTCGTGTCCGCGGCACCGCGAGCCACGTCGTTGACTGCGCTGTCGACCCAGCTGTCGAAACCGGTGTGCCGTCGCAGTAGCGCTCCGAGATCTCGTTGTTCGGCCGGCGCCACAGACGTGTCAACGGCCAGCCAGCGGACCAGCCGCATCGCGGATTCGACGCTCCGCACGGTGTCGTCGCCGGCTGCGAGGTAATGTCCTCGGACGTTGGCGAGCGCTGCCTCGGCCGCCGTCAGGTCGCCGGTCACCAACGGAGTGTCGGGCTCCGCGGCCTCCGCGGACACCTCCGCGACGAGCGGCCGGATGGCTTCGGCCAGGTCACTCAGGCGCGCATTCAGCCCGTCAGGCAGCAGATCAGAGGTGCGGACGAGATCCGTGAGGCCCAGTTCCCTGACACGTCCATTGGCCGAGTGCAGGGCCTCGTGTGCGGCTTCCCGGTCCAACCATGTGGTCACCAGGCCGGCCGCTTCGGCATTCCAGCTGGCCAAGGTGCTCGGGTTCAGCCGGCCGAGACCGTACGTTCCCGCGAACTGGCCCGCAGCGTGACTCGCCGAGAGCTCCGGCGAGTTGAGCAGTCCCGCGACAATGCCGAGCGGCACGATGTCGGCTACCCGACCAGCGCTCAGCAGTGTGCGCACCGGATGCGCTGCCAGACCGCAATGCCCGGCAAGCCAGTCGATGACCTCCTCGGTCAGTGCATCCCCACCCGATTTCCGCAGGTTCGCAAGCTGCGATGTGGCGTCACGCGTGACGGTCCACACCATGATCGAGGTGATGTCCACCTCCGCGCCGTCCTCGGCGATGCCGAGTTTCGCTCGTGCCACGCTGCCCAGGGCGTGGTCCCGGGTCAGTACCCCACCCGGAGCGGGCGGGAAGTGATGTTCGGCGAGCGTGGCGAGCAGACCGCCGGCGAGCTCACGTGGCTTGTCCCCCGACGCCTGCAGCTGGGAATCGAGTCGCTCGGCACCGAATCGTTGCTGCACGGCTTGCCACGGATCAGGGGTGCGCAGGCGATTGCCGAGCAGGTGCGCGAGGACACCACCGCCGAGGTCGTCACGAGTGCACGGGGTCAGCACGACGACCCAGTCGACGTCGGGTGCACCGTGCAACGCTTCCCACACGGCCAGCGTGGACGGGCACGCGGCGACGCGGACGGCTCGGCCACGGTGAGTGAACTGCTCGGGGCCGTCCCACTCTGCACCGGCCTGCACACCGAGCACGCCTCCGCGGTAGTTCTTGTCCACCAGGCTGTCCAGCAGTGCTCGCACCACGGCGGGACTAGCCGTCATCAGCGTGTGCCCGTCCACGGTCACCGCCATCGACAGCTCCTATCGTTCATGGTTCGTCCCCTGGCGGGCGAGATCCGAGTCGCACGGCGTCGATGGGGCGGCGCCGATGGATCAGCCCGGCCGATGACTAAACGCGGCCTCTTGCATGCTATCGGTTCGGGTCACAGGAACCGGGAGCATCCTCGTGCGCTACAGCGACCTCACAACCTGTCGATTTTCGTTTTGTTCGTTTTAAAGCTATGATGCTGGTATGGCCGCTGCGATGAGTGACCGCACCGTGCTCCCTCCGGAGCAGCCGCAACAACTGATCGAACTGATCGCTGCCCTCGACGAGGACACCGAGTCCGGCGCGCCGGCCCTGGTCACACGAAGTGGGCGGCACGTCGCGATGCCGGATGAGCTGTACGACGTCCTGCGCAATGTCCTCGGTTCACTGGCACACGGTATGGCGATCACGGTCGCACCGACGCACACGACCCTGACCACCGGAGAAGCGGCACAGCTACTCGGCGTGTCGCGACCGACACTGGTACGACTGCTCGAAGAGGGCTCCGTCCCGTACGAACAGCCCGCCAGGCACCGCAAGATCAAACTCGGTGACCTGCTAGCCTACCGCGAGCGTGCTCGGCGCAGCCGTGCGGCCGGCCTGGATGAAATGGTCCACGAGGCCGAGGAAGCAGGCTTGTACGAACTTCCGGACGATGCGGCGATCGAGCGGCTGTCCACCACCGACTGACCCGTAGATCGCTGACCCGGCAACCGTTGCGCAGAAGGCCGTTGCGCAGAAAGCCGATGCGCCGAAACGTCCATACCTCTAGCCGCGATCGTCGGCCCCGTACTCTTCCTTGGCCAGGTCGAGGATCGGTTCGAGGTGTTCTCGTATCTGCTTCGTCAGCCGTTTCAAGCCCAGTCGTTCGAGCGTCGTCTTCAAGATGCCCTCGTCGTCCCAGCCTGTTTGCTGGGCAGCAGCAGCCATCATCGCGGCGAGTTCGGCAGGCGGTACCTGGCTCAGCTCGCGCGGACCCAGGTCACGCACGCGGACCTGCGACTGTTCGGGAACCCGGTAGGTACGTGGTTTGACCCCGCTCTCGTCAAGAGGATTGTCCGCGATCAGCACGCCTCGCCGCACCGCGGCGCTGATGGCTGAGTTGAGGTCCTTGGCGATCTGTTTGCCGACCCGCGAACCGCCCGAGGCCCGGACGTAGACGGTGTGCAGTCGGTCCCCGACGATCGGGCCCTCGGTTCGCACGATCTCCTCGATACCGGCCCGCACCTGCTCAGCTGTGGCCCCGTTCACCGGCACCACAGCGCCGGAGAACTCCTCATAGGGCTCGTACGCCCCTGACCGTCCCGCCCGGGGCGATGTGGGCGCCGCGGCCGCTGCTGTCTCTTCGCCGACCACATCGGACGTCCCGGCAACGTCGGACAATCCGGAGCCGCCGGACGGCCCGGCAACGTCGGATGGCACGTCCGCGGCGAGTTCCTCCGGCTCCGCATGCTCGGCCGGCTCCTGGTCGAGCGGCGTGTCCGGCCCGTCCGTCGACGAGGCAGGGAGGCCAGCGTCATCGTCGACCTCATCGCCTCCGGAATCATCGCCGCCGGCAGCGTCGTCGCCGGCAGCGTCGTCCTCGTCGTCCCCTCCGCCGGCTCCGGCCTCGGCCTCAACGATCACCGGGGCGGAGTCACTGACCTGGCCCGCTGGATGGATGTCGAGTTTCGCCAACGTGTCCCACAGGCCTGCGAGGGCCGCAGCCGGGTCCACGTCGAACGACGACCCGGTGATGCGGAAGAACTGCCAGCCGCAGCGTTCCAGGTCGCGCTGCCGTGCCAGGTCGCGCTCGTACTGGTCGGGACCATGCCAGAAGTCGCCGTCGCATTCGATGGCGAGTCGGCGTTGTCCACCGAGAACGACGAGGTCGATGCGGTATCCGGCCGACTCGTACTGCGGGTGGACCGTGTAGCCGCGGTCGATGATGCGGTTGTAAACACGCTGTTCGAACAACGAGTCGAACGGATCGACGCGCTCGTTCTCGGGAACTCGCTCCTGGTGTCCACCGTCGTCCGAACCGTTCGCACGGTTGATGACGCCGTAGCAGTAGTCCAGCAGCGCGAACCGCATGTCGGCGCTGTTGTGCAGCTGTTGGAGACCGATCGAGTGGAACACCCACACCTGGTCCTTGGCGCGGGAGACGGCGACGTTGAAACGCTGCACGTTCGCATCCTGAGTCAGCGAACCGATGCGTTTGCCTTCCTCCGTGGCTTTCACCATGGACAGGAACATCACGTCCCGTTCGGACCCCTGGAAATCAGCGGCATCGCCGCAGCGCAGATCCCGTGCCGTCCACTCCTTGTTCGGTAGTCGCTCCAGCAGGGCCGCCTGGATCTGCTGCGCCTGGGCAGCACCGAGCAACGAGATGACACCGAAGGTTGTGCCGTCGTAGGCGGGATCGGCGATGCACTTCTCGATCCGCTCCACAATGGCCTCGACCTCGACCGGGTTGACCTGGTGGGTACTGCTGCTGCCCTTCACGTACCCGTCGGTGAGGTGTACGGCCTTGACCGGGTCGAGCCGGTCGGTGCCGTACTGGCGCACCGGCACGAGTGCGATGCCCTCCGGTTCATAGGCGATGCGGTTCGAGAATCCGATGATCTCGGGCACGCAGCGGCGGTGTTCGGTGAGCGCGATCAGCCCGCCGTAACGCATCTTCGCCTCGTCGAACAGGCTGCGCTTCGGGTCCTGCCAGGACGCGCGGTAGCGGTCGTCGGCGAGGTACTGGCCTGCGAGGTCGCGCAGCTGCTGCTGATTGATGCCCACGGCCGCGGGCGAGACCTGCATGTCGTCACCGATGACGACGATCTTCTTGGCGAGGTACTGCAGGAACGTGGCTTCCGTGCCCGCCTGGGACGCCTCGTCGACGATGACGACGTCGAACATGTCCGGCTCGACCCGCAGCTGCTCGGCGATCCGGTACAGCGGCATGATCCAGACGGGAACCGCGGGGCGGCATCGTTCCATCGCCTCCCGCACCTCGGACCGGCGTTGGGCCCCATAGGGGCCGGACATCTTGCCCGCCCGCTTGACGAGCTGGGCGTACTGCGTGAGGTCCGCCCTGGCCCCGGGGGTGATGCGCTGAGGTGAGGCCGCGTGGTCCCAGGACCGCAGTGCCGCCATCGTCTCCACCTGGTCGCGAATGGCGTCGTCTGTACGCGTGACGGCAGCCTGCAGGGCGTTGACGTCCCCGGGGTCCTGCTCCCGCACCCATGTCCGAGCCGAGGCCCACGCCCACGCCTGCTCGAACTCGGCGAGCCGGCCGTCCCATGCGGGCCCTGCGGGATCGTCCGTGAGGGCCCGGGACAACGTCGGCGCCTGCTCGTCGAGCCGGCGCTGTAGGGCCGTTCGCCGCTCGGTCATGCTGCGTACCTGCCACAGTCGATACAGCCGCCGATACGCGTCGGCATAACCGTTCGGATCGCGGCCTGCCACGACCGCGTGCAGGTCGCCCACGCACGGCGCCGCCTGCTCCCACTGCGCTGCGAGGCCGACCGTGTCCTCCAGTTCGCGCAGCGGAGTGGCCGCGGCCGTCCACGCCTCTTCGGCCGCTGCCGCGTCGACCAGCCGAGCGTAGGTGCGCACGTCCTGCAGGTCGTTCCAGTTGGGCGCGGGCAGCCCTGCCGCCGCGAGTGCCCGTTCCTCGGTTTCCAGCCGCTGTCCCAAGGCCAGGACACGATGCAACTGTTCCAATTCGGTGACGTGCCACTGCAGCCGTTCGTGCAGCGTGTCTTCCGCGGGGATGTGCACGTTATCGGGCCACGCCTTGTCCAGCGCGGCCAGCGTGCGCGTGGCTTCCGTCCACGTGAGGAACGTGTCCAACTGTTCGACCGTGGTCGGTGGCTGTCCGTTGACCCGGACGCCGTCGAACAGGTCCTGTGCCTTCTTGACGACACCGGCGGTGAGCATCCCGAACTTCGGGCTGCCGTCGGGGTTCGTTTTGATCTTGCCGCCGCCGGCCAGGTGACTCCGCAGTTCGGTGGCCAACGTGCCGAGGCGGCCCGGGTCTCCGTCGGACAGGGTGACCTCGGTCAGCGCTCCCAGCCGTTCCACCTGCGGGGAACAGTGTTCGATGAGCTGGTCGATGTTGCGGCCACGGCCCTGCCACATGCTCGCGCGCCCGGAACGCACATCGGCGAGCGCGCCGTCCATCCACTGTTCCCGCCGTCCCGCGAGCGCGTCCGCCTCGTCGGCGAGTTCGTGCAACCGGCTGCGCAACTGCTCGCGTTGGTCGGCGGACAGCCGCAGCACCGCGTCGAACGCCGTATGCGATTTGAGCTGTTCGTGCGCCCTGCCGCTCTCCGCTGCCCTGGACTCATCGGCGACCTGCTGGGCGAAGACATCGGCGGTGGGCAGCGCGGCGAGTTCCAGCAGTCGCAGGCGCGAGTGCGGCTCGTCGGCGAGAAGCTCCGCGTCAAGCAGGTAGTTGCGCCATTCGGCGATCTCACCGTTGCTCAACGGGCATTGCGCGTCCGCTCCGACCTGCTCGAACTCGAGCAGCCAGCCGCAGCGGTCCTGCTGCGCGGCGAGCTCCCGGGCGATCGCGGCGAGCGTGCCCGAGTACCCGGCGTGTTCGCGTTCGATGACCTCGTGCTCACGCGCGGCGACCAGTTGGTGATGGAACTCGGCACGCTCGCGCCGGAGCCGGTCGATGTTGTCCAGGCACCGCTGGATCTCACGGGCGTTCCGGTCGCCGTCGTACTCCGCGGTGGCCGTGGCGATCTCCTGCACCGCGACTTTCAGATCGGCCATGTCCTCCTGGGACGAGCCGACCACGCCGACCGACAGTGGTTTGATCTGGTCCGGGAGCTTGTCCCTGACCTCGCGCAACGCCCGGTCGGTCTGCGCGGTCACCAGCACGCGTTTGCCCTGCGCGAGCAGGTGGGCGATCAGAGCGCCCGCCGTGTAGGTCTTACCGGTGCCGGGCGGGCCCTGCACCAGAACCTGCGGCTTCACGTCGACGCGCTTGATGATCTCGAGCTGCTTGTCGTTGACGGGCATCGGCAGGAACGGCTCGTCGTCCACATCGACCACGGCCCCGGGTGCGTCGCTCGGTTCGGACTCCGGTGCGTTGTCGGGGTCGATCAGTGGGAGGACGCCGCGCGGCACGTCCTCGGCGTCGGCAAGCTGTTCGACAATGGTCTGAAAGATCTCGACCATGCCCTGCTGGCCGCGTTGGCGCAGCACGATGGCGGGCGCGAATGTGGCCATCGCGTGCTGACCGGGCTGGGCGGCCACGTCCTCGTCGCGATATTCACCGTCGGCGTCGAGGCTGTGGACGAGCCGACGAACCAGCGTGCCGATGTCGTCGCGGTGCAGCGGATGAACAGCCAGGTCCCGGGCTTCGGCCTCGACCGCGTTCACGTTGTCCGCGTTGTTCACCAGGCCCGGGTCGAGCATGTCCCGTTCGATCTTGAAGGCGACCGGTGCTTCGACGCGATGCACGGTCAGCCTGCCGGTGTCGTCGTCGAAGCCGATCCCGAGCGGGCACGTCACCATGTGCCGCCGAACCCGATCGTGCCCCTCCGGTTCCCAGGACAGACAGCCGGTTCCGCTGACGAGTTCGACCTGCTCGGGGTTGTTGCGCACCTCGACGTAGGTTTCGAACAGCTGGTTGTAGTACTCCCGGGCGGGCCGGTCGGCCAGTTCCTTGTCGGCCCAGGCTTCCCAGTCGCGCACGTACTCCTCGTAGGCACGCCGGACATCCGGCCGCTCATCGAGCGAGACCGTGCGTTCGGACTGCTGCTCGGCCTCCTCCGCCTCGTCCGGGTCGGTCCGGCCACCTGCCGAACGGGCCTCACCTGTCGAACGAGCACTGCCTGCCGAACGAGCACTGCCTGCCGAACGAGCACTGCCCACGAGAACGATCTCGGCGCGCAGCTGTGGTGCCTTCTCGGGATCGTTCAGCTCGCCGCGGAGCCAGGGCGCCAGCTCGGCGTCCGGCTCCGGCGGGTCGACGTGCGGCACGCGGTCGACCACGAGCAGCGGTTCGTCGACCGCCGGGGCCTCCTTGTCGTGAGTAGTGTGCACGGCCTCGTGGTCCGGGCAGTCCGAGAGCCACAGGACCCGTGCGAACTTCTCGACGTCCGTGACGGACCGGGTCTTCAGCTGTTGCGCACGGCGAAGGAATTCGAACAGGTTGCGGGCCCGCTGGACACCCTCATCAGTCATTCGATCCACCACTCCACATGCACCGTGCTGTCCTTGTGCTCTGCGAGCATCCGCTTCAGTTCTGCTTCCACTGTGGACACGTCCTGCGTGGAATTGAGCGCGATTCGGTCGTGCCGCTTCCGCGTCTCCGGCCCCGGGTCCGGCTCCGCGGCCGAAGCCGGTTCGACCGGTGGGGTCGGCTCCACAGCCGGGTCCACCGCAGACGCGGGCGAGGGCTCCGGCGTCGGCTCAACCGTTCGACCGCTGGCAGCCCAGTCGAACGTGTCGTTCTCCGCCTTGCGCAGCGCCTGGACCAGGTCCGTCGTCAGCTCGTCGCCGGCGGCGCCTTCGCGGAGCTGCTGCAGGATCTGTCCGGCACTCGCGTCGCCGCCTCGTTGCGCCGTCAGCACCGGGTTGAGCCGTTTCCACGGGAACGCGTGCAGCGCATCGGCGACCCGTTGCGCGTCGGCCAGCGATTTGCCCGCGGCCTGAAGCGTCACGTCGAACGACGCGTGGGCGAGCTTGCCGATGCGCTCGACCCGGTTCGTCGTGCGCACCAGTTCGGTCATGAACTGTGCGGTGGCCTCGGCGGTGCTGAGCCGGTCGGGGGCGCGCTGTTCCAGGTCGAGCTTGGCGTACAGCGAACGTAGCTCGGCCACGAGCGATTCGGCGCTGCGCGCCCGCTCGGTGGCCACGTCGGCGATGTTCGTGGCGAACTCGGCGACGTTCGCTCCGGTGAGGTACGAATTCTCGCTCAGTCCGAACAGGTGGCCCGCGTTGCGCAGTGCCGCCTTCCAGTCGTCCGGGGTCGGCAGCGGCTCGGGCCGGAGCTCCAGGTGGTCCTTGAGCTTGCCGATGCCGGGCATCGCGATGGCGGTGTTCGCCTCGTACCAGGCACGCATCCGCAATAGGGCCCACGCGCTGATCACCAGGTCGGCGACCTCGCCGCGCAGTCCCCATTTCGGGGTGAGGTTGTCGATCCAGTCGCGCAGTTGCCGCACGGTGATGGCGGCTTGCGACCCCGCGTCCAGGCTGGCCACTGCCCGGTCCAGTTCGCCCGCCCAGAAAGCGACCGTGTCCTTGCCGAACAGGAAGTGCGTTTCGGTGACCTTGCCGAGCCCGAGCGGGGTGCAGATGCGCCGTAGCACCTGCCGGTCGGCCGGCTGAGTCGGCACCCTGCCGTCTTCCTGGATGCTGGCCTGTTCCACGTACCCGCGCACGGTCTCGAGCTGTTTGACGGTGATCGCCTCGCCGCTCGGCTCGAACTCGGGGTGTGCCGGGTAGCTGCTGCGGTAGGCCTGGTCGATGAGGTTCTCGAACGCCGAGCGCAGATCGCTGCCGACCGGTTCGGCGGGGTTGAACGACCGGTCCAACGAGCGCAGCACCCCGTCGTGCTGCGGGTCGTCGACGAGGTTGCCCGGCTCGGCCTTCGCCGCGCCGTAGGCCTGTTGCAGGATGCGCGCCATGCGTTCGCGCAGCGAGCGGTACTGGTTTTCGAGGATGGCGCGAGCCTGGTCGCGCTGGGTTTCCGGCAGATGGTCGGAGTTGGTTTGCCACCGCTCCCCCGAGCCGGTGAACAGCCAGTTCAGCTTGACCAGGCGGATGAGGTCGCGCTGCACCTCCGGGGTGAGGAACCGCGGCAGCCAGACGATCGTCGCCGCCGGGTTGCCGCGGCTGAGCATCCGCTCGATGCGGGCGAAGTCCTCGGCAGGCGAGTGGTTCTCCTCGTCGAACGGGTAGTCGATGACGAACCGCCACGTACCCGGCCGGTGGCGGAAGTGCTCGTCGGCGAGCCAACCGGGGTCGCGCACGTTGCCGAACACCACGTCGACCTCGCGCCGGGAGCCGCGCCAGATGACCTGTTTGGTCGCGGCCGAGCCGATGTCGGTGGTGGACAGGTCGACGTCGAGCTGTTCGTGCACCAGTTCCTTGATGAGCTGCCTGCGCCTGCCCGGGTTGTCCTCGCCGGTGATGCGTTCCACCACGGATTCGTAGTCGACATCGGCCAGCCGCACCCGGATCACGGGGTCGCCGGTTTCGCTCGACGTCTCGATCTCGGGGACCTCGGTGCGCCAGGTGTTGATGGCGGCCATGACGATCCGTGCCTCACCGCCGGGCAGCGGGGAGACGATCGAACCGTGGTTCAGCGAGGCGAGCCGGGAGGCGGTGAGCTCCTTCAGCGCGGGCACGTTCGGCGCGACGGCCGACAGCAACAGCGTCTTCGCCAGCCGTTGCTGGCTGTAGTACGCGGGCGGTACGGACTCGGGCGATTCCGCCAGTTGCTGTTCGGTGACTCCGTGCTCGCGCAGCAACAGGGGTTTGAGCTTGTCGGTCCAGAGCGCGGTGGCGGCGCGGAAGAGGTTGGCCGCGTGGTTGTCGAGTGCCTGCTGGCCATGCACGACGTAGTCGAACACGTCGCCGACGGCGAGGACGTCGTCGACGGTCAGCCTGTCCCGTCGCTCCACCAGCATCTGCTGCATGACCTTGAGGGCGGTGCGTTCGCGCTGCATCACGCTGGCCAGCGAGCGCAGTGTGGACACCAGGGCGGGTGAGAACGGGTAGGTGAGCTTGAACTCGGCCTCGGATGCGCCGCGGTGCTGTTCGCCGGTGTTCATCCCGTCCAGCAGTACGTCCCACACGGCGGGGCGGCGGTCGAGCTGGGCGAACGCGTCGTCGAGGACCTGCTGCGCCTGCTGATCCGCGGGTTGGAGCAGCCTGCGGTTGGCGACCTGGGCGAGGTTGTCGTCGCCGAGCGCGATCGGCGTGAACCGGCCCTCCTGGTGGCGGAACGCCTGGGCGAGGGTCTCCTGTTCGGCACCGGAGGCACCGGCGTCGGCGAACCATTTGCGCAGGTCCATCTGCCGGGAGATGAACGAGATGATCGGCACCGCGCGGGGTTTGCCGGAGGTCTCGACGAGTTTGGTGATCTTCTGCGTTTCCCGGCTGAAGAACTCAGTGTTGCGCACGGCGAACGCCAGCCACAGCACGAGTTCGTCGAGGAACATGACCACGCCGTCGTAGCCGAGAGACTTGGCGTGTTCCGAGATCGCCAGCATCCCGGTTTCCAGGTCCACATAGGACGCCATCTGGGTGTAGGAGGTGAAGACGGTGTCGGTCAGCGCGGTGACGAGCTCGGCTCGCGCGGCGCTGTCCGAGGCGGCGGCGCGGGCGGCTTCGTAGGATTCGGCGGTCCAGTTGCCGGCGCCGAGCAGGCCCGCCCAGGCGTCGTCGGCGCCGTCGGAGCCGCCGTTGAGTTTGGCGAAGAACGCGTCGTCGCCGAGGTCGCGGCGGTAGTTCTCGGCGTCGGTGAGCAGGTCGTCGCTGACGTGCACGGCAGGCAGCGGCGCGTCCGGGTGCAGCTGGCGCACCTGCTTGAGGTAGCCGCCGAGGATGGCTTCTTCCATCGAGTTGGCGCCGAGCAGATGGTAGGTCAGCCGCAGCAGTTTCGCGTCGCGCAGGGTGGGGTCGTGGGTGGGCAGCAGCGGCTGGATCTCGGGGATCTTGCGGGCGCTGGGTTCGTGGCCGAGCAGGGCGTGCAGCACGGCCATGAAGTGGCTCTTACCGGAGCCGAACGATCCGGTGAGGAACGCGCCCCTGCTGCTGTTGCCGCGCAGCGCGTCGGCCACGAGGGAGAGCGCGCTGTCGAAGTTGCGTGCCAGCGACTCGGTGACGACGTACTGGCTCAGGGTGTGTTCCAGGTGGTCGGCGTCGGTGCTGTCGGCGAGCCGCAGCACGTAGTCCTCGGCGCCGACGCGCTCCGGGATGGTGATGACGTCGCGCAGCAGCTTACTCATCGTGTGCCCCGTGTCCCGTGTTGTGCTGTGCCGTGTTCTGCCGTGCGGTGCTCTGCTGTGCCTTCGCGGTGTTCTGCTGTGCCTTCGCCGTGGTCGTCTTGCGCTTGCGCCTGACCGGTTTCGCGGGCCGCCACGCGGCGAGCTCGGCGGCGGTCGTCCCTGCCCGGGTACAACGCGTGGCGAGTTCTTCGTCGACGAACGAGGCGAGGCTGACGCCGTAGTTCGGGTCGGTGTCGTGGTGCCACTGCCGGACCCACGGCTGCAGTTCGGCGAGGCCGGCGATCAGCGGGAGGAGCTGCTCGTCGGTCCAGCCTTCCTGTTCGCGTTCGTTCATGATCGTTGCGACGGCGAGGGCCTGTTGTGCGTGGTCCCAGCCTGCCCAGCCGAGCAGCGGGGTGGGGTCGGTTTCGCGGCCTGCGTCGGGGTAGCTGATGAACCGTTCCTTGGGCACGTCGAGTTTGCCGCGGTGTTGCCAGTATTCGCCGCGCTGGAAGTCGGCCTTGCTGTATTTCGGCGGCACCGGGATGGGCTTGTCGGGCGGGGCGCCGTCGTCTTCGAGGCGCTGCAGCCGCCAGGTGTCCTCCCAGGCGGCGCGTTTCGTCAGGCCCGATTCCTTGTAGCGGTAGGCGGCGAGGAACGGCACGGCCTGGTCGTCGACGAGCTGTTGCAGGGCGGCCGAGGTGTCCACGTCGGGCTGGCCCATCCACAGTTCCAGCACGCCGGTGAATTCGGCGTCGGTGCCGACGAGGTCGGCGAGCTGGGCGATGCTGCGTGGCCGCGGGCGGTTCTGCTTGTCGAACCAGAGCGAGCGGTCTTCGAGCCGGTCCAGCAGCCAGTCGCGCAGCGCGGTCCGGACGCGTTTGTCCCACGGGTCGCTCTGCCACCGCCGCTTGTGTTCCGGTTTCTCGAGGAGGCGGATGTTGCGGTCGCTCGCGATGAGGTCGAGCCGACGTTGCACCAGGTCGCGGTAGTCGGCAGTCCAGTGCTCGGGCGATTCGGTGATGGGGGTGGAACGGTGCCGCTCGAACCACGCGGTGTGTTCACCCTCGGCCATGGCGCGGGCCAGGACGATCTCGAACGCCCGCTCCCCCAGGCTCAGTCCGGGAAGCTCACCGGAGTACGTGAGGTCCTCGTCGACCAGTCCGTAGAGCCGGTAGCACTCCCAGTCCAGCTCTTCCTGTTCGGCGATCAGCTGCGCCCGAATGCGCTCGTGCTCGGCGTACGCCGCGTCCAGGGCCTGCTTGGTCGGCACCCCGGCCTCCGCCACCGCCTGCGGCGTGTGCCGAGCCAACTCCTGCGCGAGGGTGTCGAGCCGCCGCGCCCGCTCCAACGGAAACTCCGCCGGGAGCGGAAAGTCCTTCAATGTCGTACCGGTGAACTCGTAGAACTCATCCCATTCGTCACCGCGGAAGCCCTCGTTGACACCGCCGTTTCCTTTGCCATGGCTGTTTTGCTTGAGCCAGAAGCAGGCGACCGAGGAGTTCAACACCCCCAGCAGCTCCAGATGGTCGTCCTCCGACGCCCCCTCCGGCAACTTCATCACCGGCGCCGACTGCTTGAAGACCTTCCCACCCCGATCCAACACAAAATGGTTATGCGTAGCCACAAACGCAAACGCGATCGACAATTCTGAACGGAATTTACTCAGGTACAGCTCTTGCCATTCATACCATGCCAAGCCGCGCTCAACCATAGGAACGCCAAATCGCTTCCGCTTGTCGAGGACCGACTTGTACATCTGCAGCCATCGCCCCAACGAACCAAGTTCTTCCAGGGGTTTAACCTTGAAGGCTTCATCGTACGTCCAGCCAGCAGCCTGCAATCCGGCGTCAACGTCCCAGTCGCGGACATACTCACCTTCAACAAGAAATGTCGTTAACCCCCAACCAATCCGATCGCAGTCACGCGCCGTCGGAAACATGAAAAAATCATCCTCGCCAGTGACGGCAGTTATCCCGGCGCTTGCGATGACAGAGTCAAGGGCGTTAGAAGCATTCTCCTGAATGGCTTCACTTAGCTCGACTGCGCCACCTCCAGCGAGACTCCATGGATGACCATTGAGCGCGCTTCGATCTAGGTTCGCCACTGTAACCCAGTCATTCTCGAAGCCGGGGTCGTCGACGTGGTTGACGATGCTCGACCACACGAGGCCCTTCGCTGGGTCCTCGGGTCGCCCCGGTTCGCCGCGGACACCGAGCACAGCGCGCGCCGTATCGTCGACTTTGCCTTGGTTTCGGCCGATGAGAATGACAGTGGGCGTGCCGTGTCCCGGGATGTACGCGCCCGACGTATCGATCACCGACCGAAGGTCCTTGTTCGCCAGGAACTTCTCGATGATCGGCGTGCCGAACTCGCGCTTCATGAACGAGTTGGACGTAATCTGCCCCGTCCAGCCAGGCCGATCGCCGGATCGGGCGAGGTTGAAGAACAACTCCATGAACGGGACCGTGAGGGCATACTTGCCCTTGCAGTAGCCGTACAGCGCCCGGTACGCGCTGTTCTGGGCCTTGTCCTTGGCCGTGATGTACGGCGGGTTGCCGACGACCACGTCGTAGTGGTCGTGCAGGATCTTCTTGAGCAGTGTGGCGTTCTCGGTGGCGTAGGCGTACGTGTCGCCGTCGGTGTCGGTGCTGAACAGGTCGCCGTGCAGGTTGGTCTGCTTCGCGCCGTAGATGAGGGAGTCGCCCGCGGCGAGCTGAGTGTGGAAGTCGGGCGCGTGTTCCAGCGACGTGTCGCCGGTGGCCTTCAGCGCGGCGACGATCAGCCGGAACCGGGCGATCGCCACGGCGAACGGGTTGATGTCGACGCCGCGCACCCCGTCGAGGGCCTTCTGCACCAGCGTGCGCGTGTCGAGGTTCGGCTCCTGCTTCGACCAGCGGTCCACCAGCCGGTCGAAGGCGCCGAGGAGGAAGTGGCCGGAACCGCACGTCGGGTCAATGACCGTGAACCCGTCGAGCTGCCGTTCCGCCAGCGCAGGCTCAAAGGTCTGGTCGAGGATGAACTCCTCCACGAACTCCGGCGTCTGCAACAGGGCGTAATGCTCCTGCGCGAACTCCGACAAGTCCTGATACAGATCACCGAGGAACCGGGTGTCCAGCTCCGGGTTGACCTCCGGGCCGAAGCGCCACAGCAGCTCGCCCTCGGAATCCTGATCCCACCAGAACTGCAGCAGCCGCAACGCCGCGTCACCCGACGGCGAGACCTGCCACAGCGGCGAGTAGCCGTCCACCAGCCCCGCGGTGGCGCGCATCCCGGCGAAGTGCTCCACGATCTGCAGCAGCCAGTGCCGATCGTTGTGTTCCGGGTGCTCCTGGAAGTACGCATCCCGCGCGTCGAGGGCGTCCTGCCGCCGCGTGCGGTCCGGTCCGGCGATCCACACGCGCGAGACGAGCCGGTTGTCCTCGCAGAACCGGGCGAACACGGTGACCAGCACCCACGCCACGGCCACCTGCGTCACGCGTTCGTCCCGCCACGCCTGCCACGACGCGGCCGTGCGGTCGGACTTGAGGGCGGCCTCGTACTCGGCGTACCAACGCTCGAACACACCCTCGTCCCGGGCGAACTCGTCCGGACCGTCGACCCGCGCCCGCAAATCCTGCTCCAGGTCCTCGACCTGCCGCTGCAGCGCCCCGACCAGTCCCGTCACCTTCGCCATTACCGGCTGCCCTCGCTCACCACGTCACGTTCCGCCGTGAAGTCCACTTCGGATTCCTGTTCCCGCAGCCACTTCTCGTCCAGCTCGACGAACTGGCCGTTCGAGCCGAGCTGCAACGGCTGACTGTCCACCACGGCACCCCGCATCCACGACAGCTGCGGCAGCACCAGCCACAGCGGCCGCGTCCGCTTCGCCGCCAGATCCGACCAGCGCGCCACCACGCCCAAATGCCCGTACCGCGCCAGCGGCGACAACTCGGTCAGGATCACCGGCTCCGCCGCCTGCTCCCCCGCGAGCACCAGGTCGTCGATGTACTCGGTCACCGCGGGCAGGGCACGGTCCACCAGGGTGTGCAGGCCGCGCGCGTCCCGGCTGCCCGGCTGGGCCGCGTCGGCGGCGCGCACCACATGCCACGGCAGGTTGCTGCCCTCCGCCGTCTCCCGCATCCGCTCGATCAGCAACTCCGTCACGTCCAGCACCGAGGCGCTGTAGCGCTCCCGCAACACCCGCGCCGCCCTGCCCGGTTCGTTCGCGTTCGGCGCAGGCATGCCCAGCGCCAGGAACGACCGGGTCGACACGCTGTCGCGGAGCACCCGCGCCAGATGGTCGCCGCGCAGCAGCTGCGACTCAGTCGGCGTCGGCGCCGGGACGGAATGGTGGGTCGGGAAGCCGGTGCTGTCGGAGCGGTCCTCGCCCGGCGCGCGATAGGTGCCGTGCTCGGTGGAATAGCGCAACCCGACACCCGCGGCGTCCACGATCGCGTCGAGATCCGGCCTGGCGGGCAGCGGATCGAGATCGGGGAACCGCGCCCGCACCCGCGCCGCCAGCTCCTCCGGCGACAACTCCGTGCGCTGGGCGATCCCCGACAACGCCAGCCGCACCGCCGTCGACGCCGCCAACGTGCGCAGGTGCAGCTCACCCCGCGTGGACAACGCCGCGGACCCCGACGTCTGCGCAGCCAGCCGCACGAGACGCAGGTCCGTGATCGCCGGCGGCCTGCGCTCACTGCCGTCGCGGAACACCTCGGTGAACCGGGCGCGCACCTCCCGCGCCGCCCGCTGCTGCGGCACCACCGGCTCGCCGGCCTCGTCCGCGCCGACCACCAGCCCGTCCGCCGCCGCGGCCGCGGCCTCCGCCGCATCCAACAGCACCGGATCCGTGGCCAGCAGCGCCAGCCGCGAACCCCGCCGCCGCTTCGCCAACGGCTCTTCGGCCGCGGCCACCACATGCTCCTGATACCGGTCCAGCGCCAGCCGCAGCAGCCCGGCCGCCACCCGGTCGGCCTTGTCCGCCGACCCCGCCGACACGTCCGGCAGCGCACCCAGCATCTCGCCGGTCAACGTCTGCACCGTGGCGACTCCGCCCAGCGAGTCGAGCGCGCGCGTGAGTACCTCCACCAGCTGGTCCAGCAGGTCCTTGGTGCGCTGTTCGCGGGAGAACGCCTCCTGCATCTCCTTGATGAGCTGATGGCCCCGCGGAGCCGACCGCCCCACCCCACGGGCCAGCTCCTGCTGGCTGGCAAATGGATCCAGCCCGGCTTCCAACCCGAGGATCAACCGCGCCGCCTGCCGCCGGGTCGACGAACGGGGATGCACCTCCTTCGACGCGAGCAGCTCGGCGGCCGAGATCGGATCCGGCATCGTGTTCGCGTCGTCGCCGCGCTTGCCCCGGCCGCGCCGATCCGCCAGCTGCGGACCGAACTCCTTGCGCCAGGCCGTGATCCGCTTGCGGATCTCCTCGCCGGTGGTCTTCGTTTCGCGATCCAGCAGCCGGTTCAGCCGCGTCGAGTCCAGTTCCAGCAGGTCGGCCACGGTGCCGACACCGGCCGGTTCCACGACCGAGATCGCCCGTGCCGACAGTCCCGATTCGCCGAGAGTCGTGTCCAGCGTGGCACTGTCGACCTTCTGCTTCGTGTCGTCCGAGTACCGCCCGAGCCCGCGGAAGATCGCCCGCCAGGCGCTGAGCATCTCCTCGGCGGTGTCGTGTCGCGTGCCGACGTCACGCGACAGGGCGGAGCGGAAGAACGCCGCCAGATCCTCGGCCACCGACGGGTCGAACGCCTCGAGCGACACCGTCACGTCGTCGTTCACGCTCGCCGGGTTCGCCTCCGGGTCGTCGCCGTACTGCGGCAACCGGCCCGTGGCCATCTCGTACAGCACCACCGCCGCGCCGTACCGCTCGGCGGCGCTGTCGTAGGTGCTGCGGCTGCCGCCGAGGAACGGGTCCAGATACGGCGGCGTGCCCGCGTGCAGGGCTCGCCCGCCCGTGCCCGCCATGGAGAAGTCGAACAGCACCAGGTGCGTTTCGGTCTTCGCCCCGGCCGGCTTGTGGACGCCGAGGTTCGGCGGCTTGATGTCCCGGTGGTTGATGCCCACCGAATCCAGCATCACCAGCGCGTCCAGCAGGTCGCCGCCCCACCGTTCCAACAGGTCCAGCGACAGCCGGCTGCGCTTGCTCGTCAGCATCTCGGCCAATGTGGCCTCGCCCGCGTGCTGCAGCACCAGCGCGCGCCGTCCGGCGAGCGTGACGTGCTGAATCAGGCGCACCACACGGTCGTGATTGAGCTGGCCGAGCACCCGTTCCTCGGCTTCCAGCCGCTCGGCGGCGTCATGGTCCTTCGCGACCTTGAGCACCCGCTGCGCGTCCCCCGCCTGGGAGTCGGTGACCAGGATGCCGACCGCGGTGGAACCCGAACCGAGCTTGCGCTGATACGTGAACCGGCCGCCGAGGACGTCGCCAGGGCGAGCCTCCAGCGGGTCCGGTTCCTCGACCGGCGCGGGGGCGGCGAACTCCTTCTCGGCCTGCTCGAGCTGCTGCAGGAACACCGATACCGAGGGAGTGCGTTCGGACGGGCGCGGATGCGTCGCCTGCAGCACCAGCTCGCGCAGCTTCGACGGGATCTGCGGCAACTCGGCGGCCAGGTCGAGACCGCCGTCGCGGCGGAGCCGGTCCACCAGCGCGCCCGGATCCTGGGCAGGCAACACCTGGTTCGTCAGCAGGTAGAAGGTCACCGCGCCGAGTGCGAACACGTCCAGCCGCACCCGGTCCGCGTTCGGGCTCCACCGGCCCTCCGGCGCCTCGAACAGTTGGTCCTCGTCGGCGAGCGCGGCGCCGGGATGGCCCTGCTCCGGTTCCACCTCCGACTGGCCGGTACTGGACACGCGGCTGAGCTGCGTCCCCGGCACCCGGCCGACGGCGTCCCAGTTCGCCACCGTAACCGCGTGCCCGTCGCTGCTGCGCTCACGTACCGACACCGCCGACGGGGCCAATCCGCGGTGCACCACCCGGTGCCGATGCGCGTAGTCCAGCGCCTCGGCGACCTGGCGCACGATGTCGAGCTGCTGACCGAGATTGAGCGTGCCGCCGTCGGTCGCCAGCCACAGGTCCAGCCGACTGCCGCTGTCCTCGCGGTAGACCAGGCCGATGCCGAGCTCGTCCGAGACGATGTCGTGCGGTACCTGCAGTCCGTCGTGCCGCAGCCGGGACAGCAGCCGGTACTCGTACTCGATCCGCCGTTTGAGCGCCTGCTCCTCGGCACGGGTTCCCTCTGGGTTCGGAATGAAGAACCGGATGCGATAGCGGTCCGTGGTCGCCAGCCGGTGAAACGCGGGCCAGTCCTGCCAGCCGTCACCGTTGTCGAGTGGCTCGTCGTCGATCACCCACGAGCCCGCTTCACGCTGGCGCCGGGGGACCAGGCCGATGTGCTGCATCAGCCCGGCGAACAGGGCCGACTTCCTCGCTGAAATCGTTTCCCGACGCGCCGGAGCGAGTAGCAGCTCCGAGATCGGGGCCAGCCCGGAGGTCTCCTCGTAGCCGTCCAGCCCGTAAATGCCCTGACGAGCGTGCTGCGGCAGCTGACACTCGAACTTCGGGTGGTGCAGGAACACCGCTTCTTGCACGAACGGTACGTAGTCGCGGACGTCGACCTGGTGCTCGCCGCGCTCGTGCAGGTGCTCGCGGAGGCGTTGCTGCAGCACACTGGCCAGATACTGCGCCTTCCGGCGCGCCAACTTCAGCGGCGAGTCCTCGGCCGGCCGACCGTCACGCAGCCACCGGTGGTCGTTGCCGCGCAGCGTGCCGCTGTAGTACTTCAGCTCCACCAGGTACAACGTGTCCCTGGCCAGCACGAGCAGGTCCACCTCGTGCCAGCGGCCGCGGGTGTCGCGGAACTCGAAGTTCGACCACGCGCGGAACGGTTCCACATCCGGCAGCAGGTCCCGGATGATGCCCAGGCCCTCGTCCTCGTGCCGGAACTGGGACGGGCTCACGGTGACCCAGCGGTCGGATTGCACTCCCTCGCCTCCTTCACTGATCGCCCGTCCACCATGTCACGCGGTATACGGCCGTGGACAGCGCGTCAGCCGCGTGCACGAGCGCCGACTCCGGTCCGACTGATCTCCGGTCCGATCATCCGCACCAGGCGCATGATCGGACCGCACGACGCACCGCCGACCAAGTGAATCGTCCGGCGCCCGCGATCCGTCACGGGTAGTTACCAACTCGTGAGGATCTCGTCCCGGAACGTGGAACTACCCGCCGACGTCGGTCAGTGTTGCCCAGAACGGGACACGACCCAGGATGCAGCCTTGCTGATCACCACTCCCCACGTCTCGACCACATCCAGTTCACTCAGGCTATGGACGACCGCTCCAGCCGTCCGCACCAGAGCCCGCAACGCACCAGTCGGGTAGTCGAGGACGAGGTCCTGCGGCTGCGTGACGAACACAAGATCGGGCCGCTGCGCATCGCTGCATCGCCCGGCGGTTCACTCGCCCTTGGCGCCCACAAACGAACGGAAAAGTGGAGCGCTACACCGCACCCTGCTCGACGAATGGGCCAACCAGCAGCCCTATCAATCCGAAAACGAACGCCAGAGAGCCTTCGGTGACTGGCTCGACTGGTACAATTTCCACCGACCCCACACCGCAATCCACGGAGCCCCACCAGCCGACCGCGTCACCAACCTCCCCGAATCACACAGCTAGGCCATCGCCGCGGCATTGGAACACTGAAACCCGACAGTTCCGATGACAACGGAACTACACTGATTCGCGAACACCTTATGCGTGAGTACGGTGCGTTGCGTCCAGCAGGTCCTGAGCGAGTATCGCTGTCGACGCTGCGACTGTGGCTGGTTCACCGATGCCTTCCTCAGCGCGTCCCGCCATCATCGATCCGGTCGCATCAGCACCAGCAGCGAAGAGCTGCCGCAGGAACTCCAGCGCCTGTTCAGTGACCGGCCTGGCCAGCGGGTCGAGACACAGTCGTTTCATTGACGCGGCGAGCTCGCCGGTGTCCACGGCGATCAACAGCCGGTAGACGTCATGGGCGTCCTTGTCGACCAGCCGATCCGGAACACTGCCTGCCCGCTCACCCAGCTTGTGAAGTTTCGCGACGAGCAGCGCGCCCGGCCCGGCAACGTGGGTGGTATGCACCCGATCATCGCCATCGGCGAGGGCTCCGACCCGTATCGGTACATGGTCAACCACAGCGGCCTCCAACCCAGTAGCACGTCGTGCCGCCAACTTCCAGTGTGGCGGGATGCGCACCCCGCGCCGTCCCCCATCGCCTGCCAGCAGTTCAGGCACCATGAGATCCACCGGCGTGCCCGCGCCGTTGAGCCAAGATCCCGGCTGCTTACTCTCCTGGTCCAACGTGAACCCAGCGGCATGAAGCACGTCCTCAATCGTCGGCGGGTCTGTCCATTTCCTGGGATCGAGCGCCACATCGCTGTCTTTGGTCGCTTCGGCCAACGCGACATTCGCACCACCGGTGTGCAAGTAGACTGCCTGCGCTCCGATGACAACAATCCCGTCCAGATGATCATGCAGCGCGTCCAACGCGTCGAGTAGCGCACTACGTGCGAGGACGAGCAGATCAGTGTCGCCACTGCGGTTCATGCGCTTCCATCCAGTCGAGAAGTGCGGACGCTTCGTTTGGACTACGACCGGGCCCGGTCAGTAGGTCGACGGCAGCTTGAGCCGGAGCGACGAAGCTTACCCCATCAGATTCGAACGTGCGATCGAATACCACGTCGTTGTCAGTCGTCGCCAGCATCACGTTCGCCCCTGAATCCACCGGCCTGAGTCCCAGTGCGGCTGCGACGGTTTCCAGGTCGTCCGCGTACATCATCGCTAGCCTGGCCGGAGCATACGGAGCGAGTTTTGCCGCCGCCAGGCTGCCCGTCACCGCGTACCGCAAATCCCGGTGTGCTGCCAATGCACTCGTCACCGAGGAGAGTCCACGCGGGTGCAGGTACGTGCAGACCGTGTTGCTGCGCAGGAATCCGTAGTCCGAGCTCCATCGCTCGAGTAGCTCTCGCCATCGCACGACCGTGATCGGCCCACGCTCCTCGCGTTCCAGAAGCGCCTCTCGCTCCAGGAGCTCCACAACCCGATAGGTCGCGCCTGTAGAGACACGCGAGCGCCGTGACACTTCCGGGACACTCATCGGAGGCATGAAATCCACGAGAGTGCGAACGACGCGAGCGGCTGGAGTTCCCCGCAATGTGCCTCGTGGACGGCCGGGCCCGCGCCATGGGTCACCATCAGCCCCTGTATCGCGCAGGAACAACGCGGGCGAGTTCAACTGCACCAGCAGGTTGCCAGTGGCGTCAGCATAGGAAACCCCTCGTTCGAACAACTCATCCCGCACCGGGGGTGAGAGGTAGCGCGCGATGACCATCGGGACGGCATCCACGTCAGACCGGTCGACTACACGGTCGATCCGTTCGAGCGTTGCCGGTATATCTCTGCGCACGAGCGAAAGCTTCGACTCGACTGCGATACGCGAAGCGGCACCGTCCGGCCCGGTTAACTCGACGACGGCGTCGAGTCGGCCGGCATCCACGCGCAAGTCACGTTCGCTGGACATCGACCACGATGACGGCAGTCGCCGCTCCAGCAGCACCAGCCCGCGTCGTAAGACCTCAGACTCGCGAGCAGGCGGCTCACCGAGACCTGTGAGGTCCGCCGACCCGCTCCCTCGTCCTCCGGGTATCGCCATGACACATAATCTACCACTTCCACTGACAACGGAATAGTCCAATTTCGCGAAAGCCACGCCGGTTGTCGAACCGGCGGCTGTGCGCCGGTAAGCCTCACGTGGCCAGCCGCTCAGGCGGCCTAACCCGCTCTCGGTCACACGTCCCGATGAGCGCCGGGTCGCGGCGCGGCGAGGCGCGCCGGCCGCTACGCGATGGCAGCAATATCTCCGTCATCGACATCAGTCTGGCGCAACCACTTCTGCAAGGTCATCTCGTGAACACCGAGGTCCGCGGCGACCTGCGCCAGCGTCACGCCGAGTTCCCGGTTCCGAGCAACCCGCACGACGTCCTCACGGAACTCACGGGGATATGCCTTGGGCACAATGACATGCTTCCACGCCCGCCTCTCGGCAAGCGAACTCAGATGTCACAGAACCGTTCAGCAGCCTCATCCCGCTTGCCGTCGACCACACCGACTTCGCCCGGCTGACAACCGGCGACTACCGCGCATTCGTCGACGCCTACGGAGGCCACGACGTCACGACCACGCCGAAATTCCGCGTACTCGCAGATATTCAGGAACTCCGTTGGGTCTGCTTCGTGCTCGGAAAGGCCGCTGTCAGTCCAGTAGCGGCGCTCGAAACGCGCCACCGCATCGCCTGCTTGCGAGGCAAAACATCGCGTCCGTGGACCTGGACGGCGTTCTGACGCAACGGGCACACATACTTGGCCGGCGACTTCGGGTTCGTGCTCAATCGGCCAGGTCGGCGTGGGCGACGACCTTCGTGATGCGGGCCCGGACGAGCAGCTCCCCGGGGACCGCGTTGCGCTTCCCGAAGGCCTCGGCGTTCTCCTCCCCCATGTAGCGGCCGCCGATCGCAATCGACCAGGGAAGCATCTCGTCGACGTTCTCGGACAGCGACGCCTCGGCGGTGAAGTGCACGTACGAGTACGGCGGGGCCTGGTCGTCGACCGCCATCGACAACCGCGCGTCCCGGCGCAACTCTCTGCCCTTCACGCTGTCGGCTCCGGTGTTGAACACGATCTCGTCACCGGCATCGCCCTGGTGGAGGACGAACCAGACCGGGGTGACGTGCGGCGAGCCGTCGGCGCGGACCACGCCGACCTTGCCCGTGCGCGTTCCCTCGCTCGCGAATCGCCACCATGCGTCACGCGTCATCTCATGCATACGCCGCAAACTACCGCGTTCGGAGCCCGTTCGCCGGTCGCTCCTCCCCGTCCGGACCGACGAGTGCGGCCCCACCGCGACGGCCCGGACGGGGTCGTCGAACGGTGGGGCCGCGGTGGACGTGCCGGGCGGCGACACTCAGGCGTTGATCTCCTTACGCCCCTCACCACCGGCGATGGCGATCTTGCGCGGCTTGGCCTGTTCGGCCACAGGAATCCGCAGCGTCAGCACACCGGCCTCGTAGCCGGCCTGCACCTTGTCGGCGTCGAGTGTGTCCCCGAGGAACAACTGGCGGGAGAACGTGCCCCGCGGACGCTCGGCGACCTGCACCTCATCGCCGTCACCGTGGTCCGGACCACGCTCGGCCCTGACGGTGAGGACGTTGCGCTCGACGTCCAGGTCGATCGACTCGGCCGAAACGCCCGGCAGGTCGAACTTGACGACGTAGTCGTCCCCGGAACGGAACGCGTCCATCGGCATCGCCGCAGGCCGCGCCGAGGTTCCGTTCTGCCCGAAGAACTGCTGCGAGATCCGGTCCAGCTCACGGAACGGGTCGGTCCGCATCAACATGGCCACTACCTACCTCCTCCGGTCGTCACAGTTCACCATGGCCGCCTCGTCGGCGACCCTCATTCTTGATAACGATGGACGCAAGAAACTTGTTCCCGAAGTTGGACTAGACAGGTGCGGGTGGGTTCGACAGGTTCGAACTGCACATGCCGCTGCGGGCACTATTGCGGGCGCTGCTGCGCCGAATCGTCGATCCCTCGTCGTCAGCATCGTGAACCACTCCGAGACCGTCTCCCGACCGACTCCGGGTCATCCACCTCTCACCAAAATTAATAGCGACGACTACAACTTCTGTCAAGCACCGAAGTGAGATAACCTGAGTGTCTTCGCAGCCATCTGCTGCTGACGGAGCGAAGCACCTTCCAGGGCCGCCGGACAGCACGAGCGCCGCGACCACAACGCCACAATCACAACGTTCGAAGACCACAACGTTCGAAGTCCCAGCGCTCGACGTCCCAGCGCTCGACGTCCCAGCGCTCGAAGTCCCAGCGCCACGACCACAGCGCTCGAGCTCACAGGGTCGCGGCGAGTCGGGTTCCCTGGTCGATGGCACGTTTGGCGTCGAGTTCGGCCGCCACGTCGGCGCCGCCGATCACGTGGGTGCTCGTCCCGCAAGCGCGCAGCTCGTCGGCGAGGTCCCGCACCGGTTCCTGGCCCGCGCAGACCACCACGTTGTCGACGGCGACGACGGTGGCCCCTTCCCGCTTCGGCCCGTACGAGACGTGCACACCGGCGTCGTCGATCTTCTCGTAGTTGACGCCGGTGAACTTCTCGACGTCCTTGGCCCTGAGTGCGGCGCGGTGGACCCAGCCCGTGGTCTTGCCGAGTCCGCGTCCGATGCGGGAGGTCTTGCGCTGCATGAGATACACCTGCCGCGGAGACGGGTGCGGCGCGGGCGCGGCGAGTCCGCCCTTCCCGTCCTCGGGGTCGGTGACACCCCATTCGGCCCGCCACGCGTCCAGGTCGAGGGTCGGGGATTCCCCGTGGGTCAGGAACTCGCTGACGTCGACGCCGATCCCGCCTGCACCGATCACGGCCACGCGGTCGCCGACCGGGGCGCCACGGCGGACCAGATCGACGTACGACAGCACCGACGGGTGGTCGATTCCGGGAATGTCCGGGGTCCGCGGTGTCACGCCGGTGGCGACGACGACCTCGTCGAAACCCCGTTCGCGCAACTCGGCGGCCCCGGCCTTCGTGCCCAGGTGCAGTGTGACGCCGGTGAGTGCGAGCTGGCGCCGGTAGTAACGGACGGTCTCGGCGAACTCCTCCTTGCCCGGGATGCGCCGGGCGATCGCGAACTGGCCGCCGATCTCGTCCTCGGCCTCGAACAGGTCGACCTCGTGGCCACGGGTCGCCAGTCCCACGGCTGCCGACAGTCCGGCGGGTCCCGCGCCGACCACGGCGATCCGTTTCGTCGTCCTGCTCGGCAGCAGTCGGAGCGTGGTCTCGTTCCCGGCGCGCGGGTTCACCAGGCACGACGCCCGCTTGAGGGAGAACGTGTGATCGAGGCAGGCCTGGTTGCACCCGATGCACGTGTTGATCTCGTCGCTCCGGTCCCCTTCCGCCTTGGCCACCCACAGCGGATCGGCAAGGAAAGGGCGGGCCATGGCGACCATGTCGGCCTCGCCCCGCGTGAGCACCTCTTCGGCGACCTGCGGCATGTTGATCCGGTTGGACGCGGCCACCGGAATCGACACGTGCTTTCGCACCCTGCCGGTGACGTCGGTGAAGGCCGCACGCGGCACGGACGTCACGATGGTGGGCACGCGCGCCTCGTGCCACCCGATGCCGGTGTTGATGATCGTGGCTCCGGCCTGTTCGACGGCCTCGGCGAGGTCGACGACCTCCTGCCAGGTCTGCCCGCCCTCGACGAGGTCCATCATGGACAGTCGATACACGATCACGAAGTCGTCGCCAACGGCCCGGCGGGTCTGCCGCACGATCTCGACCGCGAACCGGCGCCGGTTCTCGGCCGAACCGCCCCAGCGGTCGCTGCGCTTGTTGGTGCGCGAGGCGAGGAACTGGTTGATGAGATAGCCCTCCGAGCCCATGATCTCGACGCCGTCGTATCCGGCTTCACGGGCCAGCGCGGCGGAGCGGGCGAACGCGGCGATCTGCGCGCGCACGCCGCGGTCGGACAGGGCGCGCGGTCGGAACGGGTTGATCGGCGCCTTCACCGCGGACGCCGAGACCGACAGCGGGTGGTACGCGTACCGCCCGGCGTGCAGCAGCTGCAGGGCGATCTTGCCGCCCGCCTCGTGCACCGCGGCGGTGACCGTCCGGTGCCGCCGCGCCTCCGCCCGCGTGCTCATCTTCGACGCCGCCGGGTAGAGCCACCCGGTGCGGTTCGGCGCGAATCCGCCGGTCACGATCAGCCCGACACCACCACGGGCACGTTCGGCGTAGAACTCGGCGAGCTCGTCGATGTGCTTGGCCCTGTCCTCGAGGCCGACATGCATCGAGGACATGATCACCCGGTTCGGCAGACTGGTGAAACCGAGGTCGAGCGGTGCGAGCAGGTTCGGAAAGGCGTTCATACGGGATCACTTTCGGGTTCGTCGTTTCCTCCGGCAGCCGCGCTGCGGTCGACCGGCGTGAGTGCGGGACGTTTCGCCTGCCGGCCGTCGCCGGACGAACGGCCGCGGATGCGGCGCATGAGCCAGGGCCCCACGAAATCCGCCGCCCACCGGAGTTCGGCTCCGGCGCGGCGCCACCCGCCCGGTACGGGCCGCGGCGCGAGCGGCCGGGTCCACGCACTGTCGCTACCCGGGAGCGCGAGGGCGTCGGCGACGGCGGTGGCCAGCAGCGTGTGGCCGACCGAATTGAGATGCAGGCGGTCGCTGCTCCACAGCCGGGGATCCGACGTCACGGGGTGCGCGGACAGGTCGACGACCACCGCCCCGTGGCGCCGGGCGGCGACACGGATGCGCTCGTTGAACTCGCGGGTGCGCGCGGTGAGCAGGCGTCCGGCGGTCATGCGCAGCCCCGGGTCGGGGTAGGTGAACGTCACGACGGTGGCCCCGGTTTCGGCGAGCACTCCGAGGACGTGCTCGACGTGGCCTGCGACCGCCGCGGCGTCGAACCGCGGGCGGATCAGATCGTTGACGCCTGCCATGACGGTGGCGAGGTCGGGAGCCAGCGCCAGCGCCGGCGACAGCTGCTCGGCGCGCACCTCGTGGGCGCGGCGCCCGCGCACGGCCAGATTGGCGTAGCGCAGCTCCGGCTGGGCGGCGGCGAGCTGCTCGGCGAGACGATCGGCCCAGCCCCGGAAGCCGCGCAACTCGTCACCGTCGTTGAGTCCTTCGGTCTGACTGTCGCCGAGCGCGACGAACCGCCGGTGACCGCCGGCAGGTCCGGTGCTCTCACCGCTGGACATCGACGCCTGCCCGCGCCCGCAGCACCGAGGCCGTCTCGGTGCACCACTCGCGGTTCTCGCTCTCGAATCGCCGCCCTCGCAGGCACGTCAGGTAGGGGCCGACCTGCGCGCCGCGTGCCAGGTATTCGGTTTCGTCGAGCTCGCCCCGCATCTTGTGCATGAGCTTGTCGAAGAGCTCGACCTTCCCGCTCGCGATCGCGGCGCGTTCCTCGAGCTGGGCGATCAGCTCCGCCGGATCGACCGCGTCCGCGGCCGCAACCTTGACGAGCAGGTCGTCGCGGATGAACGACGGCTTCGACGGGGCGCACGCGAATCGGCGCAACTCGGTCAGACCCGCATCGGTGACGGTGAACAGCCGCTTGTTCGGCCGCGCCTCCTGGACGACCTCACGGCCTGCCACCAGGCCGTCGGCCTCCAGTTTCGCCAGCTCGGCGTAGAGCTGCTGCGGCAGTGCGTGCCAGAAGTTCGCCATCCCGACGTCGAACGACTTGGCCAGTTGATATCCGCTGTGTTCGCCCTCCAGCAGTGCCGCCAGCACCGCATGCCGCAAGGCCATCGCGCATCCTCCCCGGTCGGTGTTCGCCGCACGGACCATAGTCAAATTTCTGACTAATCTTATCCATGACTATTACCCATCCCGCGGCGGACGGCAACACCGGCGATCGCGAATGGCGGGTGGGCCCATGGGGACACTGTCCGGACGACACCCGGGCGGACCGGCGATCCGCAGCGGCCTCGCTCAGGTCAGCCGCAGATCCGTGATGCAGGTCGGGTCGTCCTCGTTGCGTGTCGCGATGGTCGCGGTCCCGGCCCGGCCCTCGTGTTCGACCGTCAGGGTTGCCTCGACACCCCGGGGCACCCACAACCCGATGAAGCCGTTGTCGAACGTCTCCCGGGTCTCGTCGACGAGCACGTCGCCGTCGGCGCCGGTGAGCGTGACCCGGACGTCCGCGTTGCCGAGTTCACCCAGACACGTGGTCAGACTGTGGAAATGACAGTCGTGCGTCTGCTCCCGATAGGGCGCGACGGAGATGTAGACCTCGTCATCGGGCATCGGCAGCTCCGCCTCGCGCTCCTGATCGTCGGTGAGGACGAGAGCGTCGGGCCGGACGGACGCGAGCAGGTCGGCGGGGCGATCGTCGACGGGCATCGTGTCCAGCCGCTCGATGACCCCGGCGGTGTCCAGGCCTGCCAGGTCGTACTCGGCCAGGAACTCGTCGCCGGCCGATCGGCCGCTGTCCGGAGCCGATGCGAACCCGGAAGGCGCGGACTCGGGCGCAGGGGCGGAACAGCCGGCCAGGGCGAGCCCGGCGACGAGCACCGAAGCGACAGCGATGAGCAGATCCCGCCGTCGCGGAACGATGGGATGGGTCATGGCGTAATCCTCGACGAACTCCTCGATCGATGCCCCGACTCGGATGCGAGACACCAGGTCCGTGGACAGATTAGAGGGTGGCGACCGAGAGCCGTCCGGCTCCGGTCTCCGGTGGGCTGCGCCGGCGCGGCCCCATCCGCGTCGGCGTGACCGCACACTCTCCGACTACCGGCGCCTTGTGCGCGTATACCCTCTAGGGGTATACAGTACCCAGAGATTGCGCCGGAACGGGGCACGAGCACCTCGAAGGGGACGACCATGGACCACGATCCTTCGACGCGGTCACCCGCGGCACCCGGCCACGGGCACCACGACGAGCCCGGACAGCACGCCCACCACCAGGACCACAGCGACGCGCCGGGCGACCACGATCACGGCACCGGCACCGGCACCGGCACCGGCACCGGCACCGGCCACGACGCCAGCAGCCACGGCAGCCACGGGGATCACAGCGACCACGGTGGTCACGGCAGCCATGGCGGTCACTCCGGTCATGGCGACCACGGCGACCACGTGAGCCAGTTCCGGCAGCTGTTCTGGATCATGCTCGTGCTGGCCGTACCCGTGGTCGGGTTCAACGACATGTTCGCCGACCTCATCGGCTACCGGCTGCCCGACTCCGCGTGGGTCTGGTGGGTCTCGCCCGTACTGGGCACCGTCGTCTACGTCTGGGGCGGACGACCCTTCCTCACGGGCGGCCTGAGTGAGATCCGCACCCGCACTCCCGGAATGATGCTGCTCATCGCCCTGGCGATCACGGTGGCCTTCATCGCGTCCTGGGGCGCCAGCCTGCGGATCCTCGACCACGAGCTGAACTTCTGGTGGGAGCTCGCGCTCCTGGTGGTCATCATGCTGCTGGGGCACTGGCTGGAGATGCGCTCGCTGGCCCGGACGACGTCGGCACTCGATTCCCTGGCCACGCTGCTGCCCGACGAGGCCGGAAAGGTCGACGGCGACCGGGTGGTGACGGTCGCTCCCACCGAGCTGACCGTCGGCGACGTCGTCGTCGTTCGCCCGGGCTCGTCGGTACCGGCGGACGGGACGATCGTCGACGGTTCGGCCTCGATGGACGAGTCGATGGTGACCGGCGAGTCGAAGCCCGTGCGGCGCGGAAACGGCGAGCAGGTCGTCGCCGGCACCGTCGCCACCGATTCCGGGCTGCGCGTCGAGATCACGGCGACCGGCGACGACACGGCCCTGGCCGGCATCCGCAAGCTCGTCGCCGACGCACAGGCCTCCTCGTCCCGCGCGCAGCGCGTCGCCGACACCGCCGCGGCCTGGCTGTTCTGGTTCGCCCTCGGCTCGGCGGTGCTCACCGCGATCGTCTGGTCGCTGACCGGGCTGCCCGACGACGCCGTGGTCCGCACGATCACCGTGCTGGTCATCGCCTGCCCTCACGCGCTGGGGCTGGCGATCCCGCTGGTCGTCTCCATCGCGACCGAACGCGCCGCCCGCGGCGGAGTGCTGATCAAGGACCGGCTGGCACTCGAATCGATGCGCACGGTAGACGCGGTGCTGTTCGACAAGACCGGAACCCTGACCAAGGGCGAGCCCGCCGTCACCGCGGTCGAACCGGCGGGTGACCGTGCCGACGGCGACGTGCTGGCCCCGGCCGCCGCTGCCGAGGCCGACAGCGAACACCCGCTGGCCCGGGCCGTGGTGGGCGCCGCGCGTGCCCGGGAGCTGAGCGTTCCCACCGCGTCGGACTTCTCCTCGTCACCCGCGGTCGGGGTGCGGGCGACCGTGGACGGTGCGGTGATCGAGGTCGGCGGTCCGTACCTGCTCGAACAGCGCGGGGCCGGAGAACTGGCGATCGCCGACCGGTGGCGCGGTGAAGGGGCGATCATCCTCCACGTTCTCGCCGACGGCGAGGTCATCGGTGCGCTGCGCCTCGCCGACGAGATCAGGCCCGAATCGCGCGAGGCTGTCGACGCCCTGCACGCCGCGGGCACCGAGGCCGTGATGATCACCGGCGATGCACGGGCCGTGGCCGACACGGTCGCGGCCGAACTCGGCATCGACCGGGTGTTCGCCGGCGTCCGGCCGGAGGACAAAGCCGCCAAGGTCGCGCAGCTCCAGGACGAGAACTACCGGGTCGCCATGGTCGGCGACGGGGTCAACGACGCCCCTGCACTCGCCCAGGCCGACGTGGGCATCGCCATCGGCGCGGGCACCGATGTGGCGATCGGCTCGGCGGGCGTGATCCTCGCGAGTTCCGATCCGCGTTCGGTGCTGTCGGTGATCGAACTGTCCCGGGCGACCTTCCGAAAGATGAAACAGAACCTGTGGTGGGCGGCCGGCTACAACCTGGTCTCGGTGCCGCTGGCCGCGGGCGTTCTCGCGCCCGTCGGGTTCGTGCTGCCGATGAGCGTCGGTGCGATCCTCATGTCCGTCTCCACGGTCGTCGTCGCTCTCAACGCCCAGCTGCTGCGCCGGCTCGAACTCGCCCCGGAGGCGAGCGCCACGAGGGTCCTCGACCGTTCGACGTGACCGACGGGCATCAGCCGGCCGTCACCACCGCCGTCCCGGCCGCCGTCGCGCCGTCAGAAGTCGTGTGCGGCGTCGGCGGTGCCGGGGCGGTCCGGGTTGAACCGCTTCAGGTGCACCCGGCGTACGAAGCGGATGCTCGGGCGGATCAGCATCTCCACGCTTCCCGCGACGAACAGCCAGGTTCCGGCAAAAGTCAGCCCCGGATAGAAGAAAAAGACGCTGCCGATCAGGAACCACGTGCCGATCAGTAGATCGTTCACGATGCTGATGACCTCGTAGCGCTGCCGGATTACCAGCTCGTGATGTCCGATGTGGATCACGTTGACCCCGGTCCCGCTGGTGTGGCCGGAGGACGAAGTGGACATCGCGTGACTCCCTTCTGGTGATGTTCTACAGCGATCGCCGTGGCCGGGCACGCCGCAGCAGGCGGGTGGCCGGTGCGGTACCGGGGACGACGTGCCGGCGCCGCACCGCGAGCATGAGCGTGCCGGCGACGGTGAGCCCGGACAGGTTGATGCCCAGCTGGATGATCGCCTCACCGCACCGGGTCCAGTCACCCGCGACCGCCGCGAGCGCCGCGAACCCGGCTGCGGGAACCGTGGTCGCGGAGATGAACACGCCGATCAGCGCACCCGACTTCTCCGAGGTGAGCGCGAGCATGCCCGCGGCGCCCGCGAGCAGCGCGACGATCACGGAGTAGGGACCGACCTGATAAATGAACGCCGCCTGCCGCAGGTCGGCGAGCCGGTCCGGATCGAACAGGCCGACGCTCCACGCCAGCAGTGCGAATCCGACGGTCACCGCGATGACGAACGGGAAGCCGACACCGAGCGCGACGGCGGCACGTGCGGCGAGATCGCGCCGCCTGCCGACGGCGGCGACCGCGAGCGCGGCGACCGGTCCGAAGTCCGGGCTCACCACCATGGCGCCCACGATGGTGATCGGGGAATTGGTGAGCACGCCGACGGCCGCCAGTAGACAGGCGATGGTCAGGAACCCGAGGAACACGGGGTTGAGCTTGCTCTCCTCGCCCGTGGTCGTGACGAGTTCGTCCCAGATGACCGCATCCGCGTCATGGCCCGGCAAGGCACGTTCCGCGGCGTCCGCGGTCTCCGACAGCATGGTCTCGACCGAATGAAGACTGACCTCACCACGCCGGTCGATGCCGAGTTCCCGCAACCGGTGCAGGACTTCTTCCGCGACCTCGCGAGCCACGACCGCCTCGATCACATCGCCTGCCGGTTGCCTGCCTTCGCCCTCCGCGACCGCGAGGTGGACCACTCCCGGCTCGGTGCGCAGCAGGTCGATCACCGCGGCGCTGTCGTGCGCTGCGCACAGCGCCCTGAGCCGCATCATGAGCGCAGGCACCGGCGGCCGTGCCGTGGTTGCGGCAGGGGCACGCATCGGCCGGTACGCGGTTCCGCCACGAGCATGGCAGGCTCCCTCCTCGGTATCACTGCGAACTCGGCATCCCTGCGAAATCCCTGCGGCCTCGGCATCACTGCGGCCTCGGCATCACTGCGAACTCAGTATCCCGGCGGCCTCGGTATCCCTGCAGCGTCCGTCAGCGCCGGGGCTGCTCGTTACGGCCCGGGGTCGGGTCCTTGCCGAGTTCGAGGGCGCGCAGCGCGGTGACGAGCTCGGCGACATCGAACGGTTGGGCAGGCGACCGGCCCGTGAGCTCGGTGATGCGGCGCAACCGGTAGCGAACGGTGTTCGGGTGGCAGTGGAGCTGCGTGGCGGCCTGCTCGGCCGAACCCGCGTGGTCGAACCAGGCATGCAGGGTGTCCAGCAGGCTGGTGCGGTCCTCGGCAGGGAGTTCGAGCACCGCACCCAGGACCTGGTGGGCGACGCGCTCGCTCTCGTCCGCCTCGCAGGCGACGAGCGCGGCGAGCGGGCTCGTGCCGAACGCGCGGACCTCCGGGCGCCCCGCCGGGATCCCCGCGAGTGCAACCCCGGCGAGATGCAGCGCCCTCGGGGTGTCCCGGAGGGATTGGTACGGCGGGCTCAGACCCGTACGGGTGGTCACGACGTCGCGCAGGACGGTGAGCAACTCCTCGCGTTGACCGGAACGCAGCGACACGACGCCGGTGTGCAACGTGGGCGTGAGGCGCCACGCGGAGACGATGCCGCGCTCGGCGAGCCGTTGTTCGATGCGGGGAAGGCCAGCGTCGGCGAGCGCGCTGTTCTCGGCGGCGACCACGACCAGGTCCGCGTTCGGCTGCAGCTCGAGGAGCTTGGCGATCTCCCACGGGCTCGCGTCGGGGCCGGTCTGACCGGTGAACAACGCCTCCAGGAGGGCAGCGCGGCGCTGGTGTTGTTCGGCGAGCAGTTCCGCGGTGGCGGCCCGGTAGGCCTCGGTGAGCTCGAAGGCGTGTTCGTCCGCGAGCTGCCAGAGGAAGGTGGCCGCGCCGAGCAGCGTGCTGCGGGTGGGCCCGTGATCGTCGCGCGCGTGCCGGACGAGCACGTCCCACACGGCGGTGAACGTCAGCCGATAGGCGCGCAGCACCTCGGGCAGCGGCGCGCCCTGGTAGGCGCGGCGCCGTCCCGTCTCCCGGGGCGCACCGAGATCGCGCGCGTTGCCGGGTTCGCGGAGAGCGGCGACGATGTAGCGCAGGTTGTGCTCGATGGAACGGCGCAGGTCGTCGCGCGGCACGACCGTGCGGTACACGTCCATCCGGTCGACGCAGTCGGCGACGACGCCGTCGGCCAGCTCGGCCAACCGGGCGTTCGCCAGCTCGGCCGGCTCCGGGAAGGCGCCCTCACCGTGGTTCATCGATCATCGCTTCGCTTCCGGCCCGGCGTCGTCGCAGGAGGTCGTCGTAGGAGGTCGTCTGCAGGAGATTGTCACATCGGACGGCACCCGTACCGACGTCCTGCGCCACAACGAGCTTTGTCTGCGCCGACAACCACGGCAACAGTACCGTCGGCCCCGCCGACCCTTCCGCGCGCTCACGACCACGGCACCACAGCGACGATCTCGACGAAACAGGAGCCGGAATGGACAGCGACGACACGGTGGAGAAGACCGGCCCGGTCCCCGAGCACGATCCGGCAGCCGGGCCGAGTCCGGAGGCCCCGGCCGCGCCGGGTGACCCGACGTCGGAGCGATCGCCGGCCACGGGGCTGATGCCGGACACGCCGCGGCAGGGCGGAACGGGTCCGGCGACCGACGGCCGCTGGTCGCAACGGCCGTACCACCACCCCGCTGCCGGATGGGGCGCGGCGGCGTCGGTCATGCGGGTGCTGGCTCGCGAGCGTGCACCGGTGCAGGGAACCCGCGCGATGTTCGACATGAACCACGAGGGGCGGAGTTACGACTGCCCCGGATGTGCCTGGCCCGATGACGCCAAGGGCCTCAAACTCGACATCTGCGAGAACGGCATCAAGCACGTCACCTGGGAGATGACCCGCAAGCGGGTCGATCGGGAGTTCTTCGCCGCACACTCGGTGTCCGAACTGGCCGAGTGGACCGATTTCGACCTCGAGAATCAGGGACGGCTCACCGAGCCGATGGTCTACGACGCCGCCACCGACCGCTACGTGCCGATCAGCTGGGAGGACGCGTTCGAGCTCGTCGGCGGGCAGCTGCGCGCACTGGAGACCCCCGATCAGGCGGCGTTCTACACCTCGGGCAGGCTCGGCAACGAGGCGACGTTCCTCTACCAGCTGATGGTCCGCGAGTACGGCACGAACAACCTTCCGGACTGTTCCAACATGTGCCACGAGGCCTCCGGCCGGGCGCTGCGGGCCTCGCTGGGGACGGGCAAGGGCACCGTCGACCTGCACGACTGGGAGAAGTCCGACGCGTTGTTCGTGCTCGGGGTCAACGCCGCGTCGAACGCGCCGCGGATGCTGACGGCGCTGGCCGAGGCCTACGACCGCGGCGCCGAGGTCGTCCACGTCAACCCGCTCGTCGAGGCGGGCTCCACCCGCACGATCGTGCCGCACGAGTTCGCCGACATGGCGCGGTTCAAGTCGACCCCGACCAGCACGCTGAACCTGCAGGTCCGGCCCGGAGGCGACCTGGCCCTGATGCGCGGCATCGCCAAGGTGGTGCTCGAGCGGGCACACGAGAACCCCGACGTCCTCGACCGCGATTTCCTCGAATCGTCGACGTCCGGCTTCGAGGAGTACCGCGAGCTGGTCGAGGCCACGAGCTGGAACGAGCTGGCGGTCCAGTCCGGCCTCGGCGAGACCGACATCCGGCGCGCCGCCGATGTCTACCTGCGTTCCGAACGCGCACTGATCAGCTGGTGCCTCGGTGTCAGCCAGCACGAACACGGTGTGGACACCGTCCGGGAGATCGTGAACCTGCTGTTGCTGCGCGGGAACATCGGACGTGAGGGCACCGGCCCGTCACCGGTGCGCGGGCACAGCAACGTGCAGGGCAACCGCACCTGCGGCATCGACCACCGGCCGGGCGCCGAGTTCCTGGACCGGCTGGCCGAGGTGTGCCGGATCGATCCGCCCCGCGCGCACGGCCTCGACACCGTCCGTTCGATCGACGCGATGCATACCGGCGAGCTCAAGGTGTTCGTCGGCATGGGCGGCAACTTCGTGCGCGCCGCCCCGGACACTGCCTACACCGCCGAGGGCCTGCGACGGTGCGAGCTGACCGTGCAGGTCAGCACCAAACTGAACCGCAGTCACCTGGTCCACGGCAAGAAGGCGTTGATCCTGCCGTGCCTGGGCCGTACCGAGCTGGACGAACAACGCGGCGGCAGCCAGAGCACGAGCGTCGAGGACGCGATGAGCATGGTCCACCTCTCGACCGGTACGAAGCGGCCTGCCTCGCCGCACCTGCTGTCCGAACCGGCGATCATCGCCGGCATGGCACGGGCGACGCTGCCCGCCAGTGCGACACCGTGGGAGTGGTACGTCGAGGACTACGACCGCATCCGCGACGTCATGGCACGCGTACTGCCCGGCTTCGAGGACTTCAACACGCGCGTGCGCCGGCCCTCGGGATTCCGGATCCCGCAGCCGGCCCGCGAGCGCACCTTCCACACCCGCTCCGGCGCGGCCGAGTTCTGTCACGCGCAGCTGCCGGACGTCATCCCGGAATCGGCCGACGTGCTCGTGCTGCAGACGATGCGCTCGCACGATCAGTGGAACACCACGATCTACTCGAACAACGACCGATACCGCGGGGTGCGCAACCTGCGCGAGCTGATCTTCATGAACGCCGACGACATGCATGCGCGCGGCATCGACGAGGGGTCCCCGGTCGACATCACCGCCACCTCCAAGGACGGATCGCAGCGCTCGCTGCACGAATACCGCGCCATCGCCTACGACCTGCCGCGCGGCAGCGCCGCGGGGTACATGCCCGAGATGAACGGGCTCATCGGCGCCGCCGACTACAGCACCCAAAGTGATCAGCCGCTGATGAAGAACGTCCGCGTCCGCGTCACCCCGTCCACTCCGGCAACCTCGTAGCTCGCCGAACAGGGCGGCGCGGCACCGGGCCGCGCCGCCCTCGTCGACCGGGTCGCCTACACCATTTCGGTCACGGACTCGCCCGCCTTCGCCTCGGCGGGAGACTGCCGGACGAGCAGGCTGCCGACCACGCAGATCACCAGGTTCAGCCCGAGCCCGATGAGCCCGCCGTGCACGCCGTACACCGTGGACATCCCGGTGAGCGTCATCGTGCTCGAGAGGACGGCTCCGGCGGCCATCCCCCAGAACACCGGACCGGAGGCGAGCCGCTGCCAGTACAGGCCCAGGATGAACGCGGGAGCCAGCTGGACAAGCAGCTCGATCTTGAGCACGAAGATCTCCACGAGTGTGGCGGGCGGGTTCCATGCCAACAGGAGGAGAGCGAACACCACCACGACCCCGATGCCCTTGCCGATCATCACCTGCCGGTGCTCGCCGATCTCCCGTCGCGAATACCGGGCGTAGAGATCCTTCGAAACGAGCGAGGAGAAGCTCAGCAACGCCGAGTCGGAGGTCGACACAATGGCCGCGACGATGCCGCCGACGAACACCAGCATCACGGCATAGAACACGGGGTTGATGCCCGCCACCGCGTTGGCCAGCATGCCGACCAGTTGTTCCGAATCACCCTCGGACAGCCCGGGGAAGATCTGTTTGGACACCATTCCGACGCAGAAGACCGCACCCGCGGTGATCAGCGGCATCCACACCATTCGTTTCAGCGAGCGTTTGAGGGTCCGCTCGCTGCGCGCCGAGTAGATCCGCTGAATCGCGTGCGGATACATCGCGATCCCGATCGCCACCAGCAGAATCATCGAGAACCAGTTCACCGATTCTTCCAGCGGTGGCACGGCGACCGACTCCGGATCCTGCTCCACCAAATACTGCGTGGTCTCGGACCAGGATCCGCCCGCGAGCATGAATCCGCCGATCAGCAGCGCGACGATACCGACCAGCAGCGCGATGCCCTGCATCACGTCGGTCAGTGCCACCGCTCGCATCCCGCCCATCCACGAGTAGATCAGCATCACGAAGACGAACACCAGGACGCCGACCTGGTACGGTACGGTCTCACCGGTCAGTCCGGAGATCGCCTGTCCCATGGCGATGAGCTGTTCGAGCAAGTAGCTGGCCAGCCCCCACAGCATGAGAACGGTGGCGAGCAGCGAGACCGCAGGCGACGTGAACCGGTGGCGCACCCAGTCGGTCGGCGTGATGAAGGAATGCTTTTTCGCCACCGCGTACAAGCGCGGCGCGAACAGCATGTACCCGGCCATCACGACGGTGAAGAAGGTGACCGACTGCCACCACGGGAATCCTTCCCGATAGGCCTGAGGGGCGTAACCGATGACGGTGTTTCCGCTGTACTGCGTGGCGTAGAGGGTGAAGAACAACACCACGACGCCGAGATTTCCGCCGGCGAGGTAATAGCTCTTCATGCTGTGGCGCATGTTCGGCTGGCCCCGGCCGGAGAAATAGCCGATGAGCAGCATCAGCACGGCGAATCCCAGCAGGACACCGATTCCCGCCCAGCCGCCGAAAGTCAGGTTCTCCACGAGTCGCTCCCGCCTGTCGGTGCTGCCGGGTCCTGGGCCTCCTCGAGGTCCTCGACCAGGTTCCAGTGCCGGGACAGGGCCCAATGCAAGAAGCCGCACACCCCGATCGACGACGCCACTGCCACCAGCGTCCACGCGGGCAGTCCGAACACGAGCGGATGCAGCGTCCCCGGCGGCAGGTACCACGGGATACCCACCAGGACGATCGCGACGAGGCCGATCCAGATCCATGGATTGCGGATCGGCTCCCGTCGGCGCGGTGGGGCCGATTCAGACACTAAGGACTCCTCTCCTGCGCGGACTGACGCTGTCCGGCGGGCGGATCCATCACAGTCCTGCACTACGGGGTCGCGCGGAGCGTCGGACGTGACCTCGAAAACGACGCCACCGCGTTGCTGTCGACAACAGCTAGCCCAAGATGTGAGCTAGCACTCCATGATGTAGGTAGCTAGCATGCGGCGATCGACTCGGTTCGTCAAGACGTAACCGTCCCGAAACGTCGACGGCTACGTCCAGAACGTGGGATCATTCGCGATAGCCGATGCTCGCGGACAGCTGCTTCGCAGCGCTGACCACGCGCGGTGCGATCCGCTCGGCGTCGGCCTCGGTGAACCGCTGGATCGGTGCCCCGACGCCGATCGCCGCCGCCACGCTGCGGTCCATGTCGAAGACCGGGGCACTCAGTGAGCCGGCACCGACAGCGCGCTCCTCGAACGTCGCCGAGTAGCCGGCCTCGCGGACCCCGGCCACTTCGCGCTGCAGGTCGTCGAGGGAGACGGCCCGGTTGTCCCCGCGGGTCCGGAGGCCGTTCTCGATGGCGTCGCGCCAGGCATCCGGGTCGTACGCGAGAAACACCTTGCCCGCAGAGCCGACGTGCAGTGGCATGACCATCCCGACCGTGAACCGCTGGATCACCACGTTCCGGACCTCGGACAACGACACGATCGTACGGTGCGGGCCGTCGCGCACCTGGAGAAACGAGGTCTCGCCTGCGACATCACGCAGTTCGTCCAGTACGGGACGGGCGAGCTTGACGAGGTCCATCCCGTACGTGCCGGGTGCGGCCCAGCGCACCATGCCGAGCCCGATCCGGTAGACGTCGCCGTCCCTACTCAGAAAGCCCTCGCTGACCAGGTTCTGGACCAGCCGCTGGCACGTACTCGCAGGCAGTCCGGTGCGACCGACGATCTCCCGGAGTCCGAGTTCGGGATCCTCGAGCGTGAAGCATTCGAAGATCCGCCGAATCTTCTGCAGCACCAGAATCGGGCGCGCCGAGCTGCCGGACGTCTCCGTTCCGCCGGAGTCCTCGGGCGTGTTCGCGACGTCGGCCACGGGTGCTCCTCTTCGTACGGTACCGGCGCGAGCGTATCGCAATGTGGGATTCCGGCAGCGGACGGCGCCCCTGGGTCGCATCCAGTTCGCGTCCAGTTCGTATCCAGTTCGTATCCAGTTCGTATCCATTGACACGCACGAGCGCACTGCATTCTAATTTCGGAACCCACATCGTGAGCGACCCGCCCAGGAGGTTGGTCTGATGGACGACTCCGCAACTTCGCAATCCGATTCCCGCTCGGGTCCACTGGCCGGTATCACCGTGCTGGAGATGGGCAACTTCATCGCCGCCCCGTCGGCGGGACGATTGCTCGCCGATTTCGGTGCCGACGTGATCAAGATCGAACGGCCGGGCACCGGCGACGAACTGCGCAACTGGCGCCAGTACGGCGCGGACACCTCTCTGCTGTTCCGGGTGCTGGGCAGGAACAAGAAGTCCATGACGCTCGACCTGCGTACCGAACAGGGCCGCGAGATCGCGCTGCAGCTGGTCCGGCAGGCCGACGTGCTGCTGGAGAACTTCCGCCCCGGGACGCTGGAACAGTGGGGACTGGGCCCCGACCGGCTGCACGAGGTCAATCCGGAGCTGGTGGTGACCCGGGTGTCGGGGTACGGCCAGACCGGCCCGTACCGCGATCAACCCGGATTCGGCGGAGTCGCCGAGGCCGTGGGCGGCCTGCGCAACCTCACCGGTTATCCCGGGATGCCGCCGGTACGGGTGGGGGTGAGCCTGGCCGACAGCGTCGCCGGGCTCTACGCCGTGATCGGCACCTTGATGACGCTGTTGCGGCGAAGCCGCGGACGATCCGGTGCGGAAGTCGTCGACGTGGCACTCTACGAGGCCGTGTACAGCCTGACCGAATCGCTGGTACCGGAGTACGAGGCATTCGGAGTGGAACGGGGCCCGTCCGGCAGCACAATTCCCGGAGTGGTGCCGTCGAATAGCTATCTGTGCGCCGACGGCAAGCACATCGTGATCGGCGGCAACAACGACGGCATCTTCCACCGCCTCATGCAGCTGATCGAGCGGCCGGACCTGGCCGGCGACCCGCGGTTGCAGGACAACCGGGGACGCGTCGCCCACGTCGACGAGGTCGACCACGCCATCGGGGAATGGACCGCGCAGCGCGACCTGGCCGGCGCGCTCGCCGAGCTTCGCTCCGCTTCCGTCCCTTGTGGAGCCATCTACACGGCACAGGAGATCGTGAACGACCCCCATTACGCGGTGCGGGGCATGCACGAACAGCACACCGTTCCCATCAACGACGGCCACAGCAGCGAGATCTCGGTCCCTGGTGTCGTGCCGAAACTCTCGGAGACACCCGGCAGCACGCGATGGCTCGGCCCCGAACTCGGCCGGGACACCACCGAAGTCCTGACCGGCATCGGTATCGGGGAGTCCGAACAGGACGAGCTCCGTGCTGCGGGAGTGATCTGACGTGGCCGACGTACTGATCACCGAAACGGCCATGCGCGACGGGTTGCAGAACGAACCCGGAATCGTCCCGACCGCCACCAAGGTCCGGCTCACCCGGATGCTGGTGGCCGCCGGATTCACCTCGCTCGAAATCGGTGCCTTCGTGCGCCCCGACCGAGTCCCGTCGATGGCCGACACCGACGAGCTCGTCACCGCACTCGGCGCAGTGCCCGGCGTGACGTTGCAGGCACTGGCCTTCAACTCGGCGGGCGCCGATCGTGCGGTGGCGTGCGGAATCGACACCGTGCGGATCACGGTGTCGGCCAGTGACGGGCACAGCCGGGCCAACGCCGGCGCCGACACCGCGCGGGCGATGGCCCGGCTGGAGCGGTGCGCGGGGACACTCGCCGATTCCGGAATCCGGGTGGAGGCGGCCGTCGCGACCGCGTTCGTGTGCCCGTTCGACGGCGATACCGATCCCGCGCGCGTGGCACACCTGGCCGGCAGCCTCAGGCAACTGGGAGCCGAGCGGATCCACTTGGCCGACACCATCGGCGCCGCGCATCCGGCCCAGGTCTGCCGCACGATCGGCACCGTGCAGGACGCCCACCCGGAGCTGGAGCTGGGCCTGCACCTGCACAACACCTACGGCATGGCGCTGGCCAGCGCCCGCGAAGGCCACCGCCGCGGCATCCGCAGGTTCGACGCCGCGCTCGGCGGGATCGGCGGCTGCCCCTTCGCCCCCGGCGCCGCCGGCAACATCGCCACCGACGACCTGGTGAACCTGTTCCACCACGACGGCATCGACACCGGAGTCGACCCGGACGCGCTCACCGCTGCACGCGCGGAGCTGCGCACGGCCGTCGGACGCGAACTCGACTCGGCGCTGTCCGCAGTACCCGCCCCACCCGTACCCCGCCCCGCGCGGAGCGACGCCTGATCGACGGCGACGTCGCCCGCGAACCTCCAAGACCTTTTCGGCCAGCGCCACGCCGTGCAGCGCGACCACACCCAGAGCACCGCAACGGCAGACCACGGCCAGCTGCCAAGCACGCGCAGCAAAAAGGCCACCCGCTCTGCGGATGGCCTTTCGACTTCCGGTGTCGCCCTCCTACTGAGGTGCGTTCACCCGGGACGGGTTCCCATAACAACCCTAGGGTGGAGCTAAGGGGATTCGAACCCCTGACCTTCTCACTGCCAGTGAGACGCGCTACCAACTGCGCCATAGCCCCGTGTGTATTCGGTTCAGTGTGTTCACGGCTCTCAACCGCTGCCTGTGCGAAATAATGTACCCCATCGCCGGCAGGCCTCCACACAGGGGGTCCACACCGAGCCCCGGTCCGCCCACGCCGGCCGCCGTCAGCCCTCGTCCCGCAGGTGGGCGCTGATCGGGAGCACGAGCGGGGTGCCGGCGACCGGGTCGGACACCACCTTCGCGTCGAGGCCGAAGACGTCGGACAGCAGCTGCCCGGTGAGGACTTCGTCGGGTGTGCCCTGCGACACGATCCGGCCGTCGTGCATCGCCACGAGTGTGTCGGCGTAGCGGGCGGCGAGGTTGAGGTCGTGCAGCACCATCACCACCGTCGTGCCGCGTTCGGTGTGCAGCCGGTGCACCAGGTCGAGCACGTCCACCTGGTGTGCCAGGTCGAGGTAGGTGATGGGCTCGTCGAGCAGCAGCAGCGACGTCTCCTGCGCGAGCGTCATCGAGATCCACGCGCGCTGCCGCTGGCCGCCGGAGAGCTCGTCGACGGCCCGGTCGGCGAACGAGCTCATCCCGGTGGCCGACAGCGCGTACGCGACGGCCTCCTCGTCGCCCGCCGACCACTGCCGGTACCAGTGCTGATGCGGCTGCCTGCCCCTGGCGACGAGGTCGCCGACGGTCAGCCCTGCCGGCGCGCTCGGGGTCTGCGGCAGCAGCCCGACGGTCCTGGCCACCTCCCGGGTCGGCAGCTTGTCGATGCGCTTCCCGTCGAGCAGCACCGATCCGGCCCGCGGCCGCAGCAGCCGTCCCATGCCGCGCAGCAGCGTCGATTTGCCGCAGCCGTTGGGTCCGATGATCACGGTGACGGACTCGTCGGCGACGTCGAGGTCGAGTCCGTCGACGACGATCCGCTCGTCGTAGCCGAGCCGGACGTTCTCGGCCTGCAGTCGGGTTCGGGTCACGTGCGGGCCTCCTTGCGCGTTCGCAGGAACAGGAAGATCAGATACGGGGCGCCGAGAATCGCCGTGAGCACGCCGACCGGCAGGCCGGGTGCCACGGTCCGCACGGCGAGGTCGGCGCCCACGGTCAGCAGCGCACCGAGGACCATCGAGCCCGCGATGGGCGGCTGCGGACAGCGGACGAGCCGCAACGCGATCTGCGGCGTGGCCAGCGCGACGAACGTGATCGGGCCCGCCACCGCCGTGGCCAGGGCGGCCAGCGCCGCGGCCAGGAGCAGCAGCGTCCCCCGTGCCGCATCGACCCGGATGCCGATCCCCCGCGCCGTGTCGTCACCGAACTGCAGGCCACCGAGCGTGTGCACGCCCGCGATCGTCACGGGCACCAGCAGCGCCAGAGCCAGCGCCAGCGGCCCGATCGCCTCCCAGCCGACACCGGCCAGGTTGCCGACGATCCAGGTGGTCGCGCGCGTGGCGTCGTCGACGTCGCCGACCGTCAGCAGCCAGTACACGACGTTGTTGCCGATCGCTGCCAGGCCGATCCCCACCAGCACCATCCGGTAGCTGTCCAGGCCCCGCCGCCAGGCCAGCGCGTACAGCAGCAGCCCCGTGACCAGTCCGCCCGCCAGGCCCGCCAGCGGCACGCCCAGTTCCGCGACGGCGCCGCTCACCTGTCCAGCCGAACCGCCGAGCACGATCACCGACACGGCCCCGACGCCCGCACCCCACGTGATGCCGAGGATGTCCGGGCTGGCCAACGGGTTGCGCGCGACCGTCTGGAACAGCGCCCCCGCCAGCCCGAACGCCGCGCCGACGAGCACACCGGCCAGGGTGCGGGGCAGGCGCAGGTCGAAGACGATGCCCGTCTCGGCGTGATCTCCCCCGCCTGCGAGGGTCCGCAGCACGTCGAGCACCGCGATGTCCGCGCTGCCGCGCCCGATGTTCAGCGCGGCCACCAGCACGAGCAGCGCCAGGCACACCACCGGCACGAGCACCGACCGCGGCCGGAAGGAGGCCGCCAGCCTGCCCACGCGCACGTGCTTGCGGCCGGGAACGGCCTCGCTGTCGCGCACCGCCCTCATATCCTGCTCAGCCCCCTCCGCCGGACGAGATGGATGAACCCGGGCGCACCGACGGCGGCCAGCAGCACGCCGACCTCCAGGCTGTCGCCCGAGATGAGCCGGCCCAGCACATCCGCGGCGAGCACCAGCACGGCGCCGAGCAGTGCCGCGCCCGGAACGAGCCAGCGGTAGTCGGGACCGGTGAGTGCCCGCGCGATGTGCGGCACGAGCAGCCCGACGAACGCGATCGGCCCGCACGCCGACACCGCGGCGCCGACGAGCAGCGTGATCGCCAGGATGCCGAGCAGCCGGGTGCGGCGCACGTTGCGGCCGAGCGCGGTCGACACGTCCTCGCCGAGCGCGAGGCTGTTGAGCCCCGGCGTGTTCGCCAACGCCAGTACGAAACCGGCGATCAGGAACGGAGCCAACTGCCCCGCCACGGCCAGTTCCCGGCCCGCGATCGACCCGACGTGCCAGAACCGGTAGGTCTCCATACCCTGCCGGTCGCCGAGCACGATGGCCGAGATCAGCCCGTACAGCAGCGCGCTGACGGCGGCACCGGCCAGCGCGAGCGTGACCGGTGTCGCACCGCCGCGGACCGTGCCGAGCACGAACACCAGCACCGCGGCCATCAGCGCACCGGCGAAGCCGAACCAGATGTAGGAGCCGAGCGCGGTGACGTCGAACACGACCACGGCGGTGACGACCCCGAGTGCCGCGCCCTGGTTGACCCCGAGCAGTCCCGGGTCGGCGAGCGGATTGCGGGTGTGGCCCTGCATCAGCGCGCCGCCCGCACCGAGTGCGAGTCCCGCGAGGATGCCCACGACGGTGCGGGGAACACGCAGCGACCGCACGATGATGTCGTCCTCACCACCGGTGGGTGCGACCAGCGCCTGCCACACCGCATCCAGCGGCACCGGGTGCGCGCCGTAGGCCAGGCTCGCCGCCGCGGCGACGAGCAGCGCCGCCACCAGCGCGGCCAGGCTCAGCAGTCGCCGGGTGCGCCGCCGGTGCAGCGCACGCCTGCCCGGCTGGACCGGGTCCGCCGCGAGCGTGGCGTTCATCTCGTCCGCTCCTGGATTCGTCGCGACACCCCTTCCACCCGGGGCATCGCTCGTTTATGGTCTCGACACCTGTTAGGGAAGCCTAACCGAAACAGAAGGGTAGGCAATGATGTTCTTGTCTCATCGGCGGCGCACGGCCGTCGCCGCCGCGGCCCTCGGACTCGCGGCGTCCCTCGGACTGGGCGCCTGCGCGTCGGAGGAAAGCACACCGTCGAACGACCAGGGGCAGTCAGGGTTCCCCCGCACCGTCTCCGACGCCATGGGCGAGGCCACCATCGAGAGCAAGCCGCAGAACGTCGCGGCGCTCGACTCGAGCTTCGCCGACGCCGCGGCCGCACTCGAGACCGATGTCGTGGCCTACACGCAGTACCCGTCGTCGGACGGCGTGCCCGACTATCTCGGCGACGACAGCCGCTATCTCGAAGGCGGCGAGCAGGTCGGCGAGCTGACCTCGCCGGACGTCGAAGCGCTGTACGACATCGCGCCGGACCTGATCGTGTCGGCGAAGATCCGCCACGAGCAGATCCACTCCAAACTGTCCAATGTGGCCCCGACCGTGTTCAGCGAGTCGACCGGCGCCACCTGGAAGGAGAACATCCGGCTGCTGGCCGAAGCCCTCGGCAAGGAGGACCTGGCCGAGCAGAAGATCGGCGCCTACGAGAAGCGCGCGACGGCGATCGGCGAGGCGATCGAGGCGCAGGAGGGCGAGACGCCCACCTACTCGCTCGTGCGGTTTATCGAGGGTGAACAGACCGTGCGGCTGTACGCGAGCGATTCGTTCCCCGCGATCGTCCTGAACGACGTCGGGCTCCAGCGCCCCGAAGGCCAGCCGGACACCAAGGACGCGATCATGGTCGACGTCAGCCAGGAGGACATCGGCGAACTCGACGCCGACCGGGTGTTCGTCTCGTCCTACACCGACCCGACCCAGCAGGCCGCCGACCCGCGCGAGAAGTTCGAGTCGAACCCGCTGTGGGACCGGCTCTCCGGCGAGCTCACCGACGTCGACGACGAAACCTGGTACGTCTCGGTGAGCCTGCAGGGCGCGCACGCCATGCTCGACGACCTCGCCGAACAGTACGGCGTCGACCCGGCTCGCGCGTGAGGTGACGAGCCGGGGCGGAATCGGCTCCGCCCCGGCTCCCGTCGTGCGAGGTCGTTGTTCGCAGCCGGCGTGAGCTGCCGCCGCGCGTCAGCCGTGGCCCGGCGTCAGCTGCCACTTCCGGAGGTCAGCTGCTCCAGCCAGTTGTCGGTCAGCTGCACGATCTCGCCTTCGTGCGTGACGGTCGGCGTGCTGAAGCCCTTGCCCCGCGGCCCTTCCTGCATGAGGTCGGGGTTGCTCGCCGTCTTCTCGAACTCGGACGTCAGCTGGTCGTCGTACTCACCGTTCCGGATGCCCTGGGCGAACGCGTCGCTCTCGATCCCGAGGTCCCGGCCGAGCTGGATGAGCTGGTCGTCGCTGTACCCGCGGCCGCCCTCGGCGGGCTGGTTCTGGAACAGGCTGTCGTGGAAGGCCGTGAACTCGCCCTCGTCGGCCGCCAGCAGCGAGGCGTTCGCGGCGTCCAGCGAGTACCCGGGCGGGTCCGACGCCTCGACGAGCATCGGCACCGGGTGCGTCCGCACCAGCAGCGACCCGTCGTCGACCTTCTCCTGGATCGGCTCCCCGAACTGCTCGTAGAACGACCCGCAGGCCGGGCAGAGGAAGTCGGCGTAGACATCGATGGTCGTGGGAGCGTCGGGATCACCGGTCTCGACGACGACGCCGTCGCGGTTCTCCGGGGCATCGGACTGGGTCTGCGCCGCCGGAATCTGCTCCCCCTCGGTCTCGTTCTTCGACGCGTTCGTCCACAGCACACCGCCGACGACCACGGCGGCGACCAGCACGACGACGCCGACGATCAGGCCGACGCGCTTGCCGCCGGCCATCCCCGCCGTGCCCCGCGCCTGGGCCACGACGTTCTTTCCCTGCTGCTGTTGTTGCTGCTGCCGCCGCTTGCGCGCCGTGCGCTCCGCTCCGCCCACTGGGGTCCTTCCTCGCGTTTCGTCCCCTTCTAGGCTACGTAAACCGGGTAAAACCCCTGTCCAGGGAGGCGTTGCATGCAGGTGCCGGAGCTGCCCGCGGGCGCGGTCGCAGGCGACGTCTGCACCGCGCTGGCGGCCGACGGTGCCGCGGTGCTCGTCGCACCACCCGGCACGGGCAAGACGACGCTGGTGCCGCTCGCGCTGGCTCAGGCGTTCGACGAGCAGGGGCGCGGCGGGCGGATCGTCGTCGCCGAACCCCGCAGGCTGGCCGCACGCGCCGCGGCGGCACGGATGGCCGAGCTGCTGGGCGAACCGGTCGGCGAGACCGTCGGGTACGCCGTACGCGGCGACCGGAGGACGTCGGCGCGCACGCGTATCGAGGTCGTCACGACGGGGCTGCTGGTGCGCCGCGTGCAGCACGATCCGGAGCTGCCCGGCGTCGCCGCGGTGATGCTCGACGAATGCCACGAACGCCACCTCGACGCCGACCTGTTGCTCGCGCTGCTGCTCGACGTACGCGCCGGTCTGCGCGACGACCTGCACCTGCTGGCCACGTCGGCGACCGTCGCCTCCGACCGGCTCGCCGCACTGCTCGGCGACTGCCCCGTGATCACCGCCGACGCGCGGGCGTACCCGGTGGATGTGCGCCACTCCCCGCCCGTACGCGGCGAACGCCCCGACGCCTGCGTCGCACGGACGATCACCACGGCGCTGGCCGAGACCGACGGCGACGTGCTGGCGTTCCTGCCGGGCGCGGCGGAGATCGGCCGGGTCACGCGGGCGCTCGACCTGCCCGACGTCGACGTCCTTGCCCTGCACGGCAGGCTCTCGGCGGCCCGCCAGGACGCCGCGCTCACCGAGGGGCCGCGGCGGCGCGTCGTGCTGGCGACCGCGGTCGCCGAGTCGAGCCTGACCGTGCCGGGCGTGCGTGCCGTCGTCGACTCCGGGCTGTCGCGGGTGCCGCGGGTCGACCACCGCCGCGGACTGTCCGGGCTCGTCACCGTGCGCGCCCCGGTCGCGATCGCCGAGCAACGGGCGGGCCGCGCAGGCAGGCAGGGCCCCGGCGTCGCGTATCGCTGCTGGCCCGAGTACGAGACGGCGAGTCTGCCCGCCTACCCCGAACCCGAGATCCGCACCGCCGAGCTGTCGCGCCTCGCCCTGGAGCTGGCGTGCTGGTCGACGCCGGACGGACGCGCGCTGTCGTGGTGGGATCCGCCGCCGGACGGGCCTCTGGCCGCGGGCGCCGAACTGCTGCGCACCCTCGGGGCGATCACCGGCGACGGCACCGTGACGGCGCGCGGGACGCGGCTCGCCGGTGTGGGGCTGCATCCCCGGCTGGCGCGGGCCCTGCTGGACGGGGTCGACGAAACCGGGGCCGACGAGGCGGGTATCGGCGCGGCGAGTGCCGGCGAGACGGGTGCCGATGCTGCGGGGGCCGATCCGGTCGCCGAGGTCGTGGCGCTGCTCGACGCCGGGGCGGCGGGTGCCGTCGACGTCGACGAGGCGCTCCGGGAACTGCGGCGGTCCCGCTCGGCCGACGCGTCCCGGCTGCGCCGGGAGGCCCGCCGGCTCGCCGGACTGGCAGGGTCGGCTGGCGGCCGGGACGGAGCGGCACCGGGCGGTTCCGGGCGGAGCGGTGCGGCACCGGGCGGTTCCGGACGGGGCTCCTCGGGGGACGCCGCCGCGATCGTGGCCCTCGCGTACCCGGAGCGGCTCGCGCGCAGGCGGGACGCCTCGTCGCAGGTGTATCTCATGGCGGGCGGCACCGCGGTGGAACTGCCGTCCGGGAGCGGACTGGCCGATGCGGAGTGGCTGGCCGTCGCCGACGCCACCCGGGAGCCCGGCCGTGCCCACGGCGTCGTGCGGCTGGCGGCGCGCGCCGACGAGGAGCTGGCCACCCGCGTCGCGGCGACCCTGCTGACCGAATCCGACGAGGTCACGTGGACGGGCGGGGACGTGACCGCGCGGTCGGTGCGTGCTCTCGGGGCGATCACGCTCGCCGAACGCCGGCTGCCCGATCCCGATCCGCGGCGCGTCCGCGCGGCGCTGCTCGACGGGCTGCGCGAGGAGGAGCTCGCCGTGCTCACGTGGTCCGACGGCGCCGTGCGCCTCCGGCAGCGGCTGGCGTTCCTGCACGCGCGGCTGGGCGAACCGTGGCCGGACGTCGGCGTCGGCGCGCTGCTCGCCCGCGCCGGCGACTGGCTCGAACCGGAGCTGTCGGCCGCGCGCAGCAGGGCCGATCTGGCGCGCATCGACACGGCGTCGGCGCTGCGCAGGCTGGTGCCGTGGCAGGAGGCGCGCAGGCTCGACGCACTCGCTCCGGAGCGGATCGAGGTGCCGTCCGGGTCCAGCATCCGGGTCGACTACTCCGGTGACGACCCCGTGCTCGCGGTGAAACTTCAGGAGACGTTCGGCTGGCGTGCCACACCGCGGATCGCGGGCGGCACGGTGCCCGTCGTGCTGCACCTGCTCTCCCCCGCAGGCAGGCCCGCGGCAGTGACGTCCGATGTGGACTCGTTCTGGGACACCGGCTACGCGTCGGTGCGCGCCGAACTGCGCGGGCGGTATCCGAAACACCCGTGGCCCGACGACCCGCGCGCCGCCACGCCGACACGCGGGACGAAGCGCAGGACGTGACCGTGGTGGGCGGATCTCAGCTGTAGAGCGACCGCTCCGGCCGAGTGGGCAGCTGCTCGGCGAGTTCCGGGTCGTCCTTCTGGTGCAGGCCGAGCGTGACGGCCTCGCGGATCTGCTGCCGGTTCTCGCGCACGACCTCGGCGAAGAAGTGGTCGATCCGGTCGTCGGCGAGGACCTCGAGCACGATGCGGATCACCGTGTCGGTCACCGAGTGGACGATCTCGTCGTGGAACGGCAGCCGGGACAGCCTGCCCGCCTGCGGGTCGTTCCTGAGCTTCTCGGTGACGATCTCGCGCAGCATGTCCTGGTTCTGCGACAGCGAGCGCGCGAGGTTCTCCGGATAGTTGCCGGTCTCGAGGACCTTCACCACCTCGTCGAGCACGACGACGGTGATGGGTTTCTTGATGGCCTGCACGATCGTCGTCGAATAGCGTTCGACGAGCTTCTTCGTGAACCGTTCCCCGAAGGCGCGATCCGCGGTGCGCGCCAGCCGGACGACCACCACGACGATGCGCAGCAGCCGGAACCCGCGCAGCGCCGGGTGGGCGATCGGGATCATGCCGAGGATCTCGTACCACCCCCGGACCGGGAACATCTTGTCCCAGCCCGCCTTGTGCCAGCGCCACAGGAACTCGACGAGGAACACGCCGCAGATGGCGGTGTCGATGATGAAGATCGTGTGCGCCGTCTCGGCGGAGACGTCGACGAACAGCAGGTAGCACAGCAGCGCCACCGAGCCGACGGCGAGCACGAGCATCGCCAGGTCGACGAGGCTCGGCCGGCGCCCGGCCTGCGGCGTTCCGGTGGTCATGGCCGCACATTGTGCCAGGCGTGATCACTCACACGCGTGGCAACACAGCCATCACCCTCCGCAGCCGGGCTTTGTGCCCCGAAGGGCACCTTGGGGGCGTTGAGTGCCCCGAAGGTGCCCTTCGGGGCACCCACCCACCGACCCGAACCTCAGGTCGTCGTCGCCCGGACGAACGACAGCACCTGGGGTTGTGACACGGCGTAGGCGGCCTCGTTGACCAGCTTCCTCGTGCGTGCACGGAGCAGCCGTTGTGCAGACCCAACCTCATCCAGTACGTCATTTACTACATATAGAGAGTAGGTTTTGACGTATCAACCTGTAGCATATGAAGCATGGAGACCCGGGCGGCACTTGCAATACTCGGTGAGTACACCGCTGAGCAGTGGGGGCTGGTCACCGCCGCGCAGGCGTCGGCCGCCGGTGTCGACTCGGTGACTCTGTATCGCCTCAAGGATGCCGGGTTTCTCGCCCCGATCCGTCGCGGTGTCTACGCGGCCACCGCTGCACCAGATGCGCAGTTCCAGGATGAGCGCGCGGTGTGGCTGGCTCTGAACCCGTCGGTTCCGGCCTGGCAGCGCTCGAAGCTCGACCGGGACGGCGGCGTGCTCTCACATGGGTCGGCCGCACGCCTGCACGGGCTCGGTGATCTGACCGCAGAGGTGGTCACCGTGACCGTGCCGCGCCGGCGCAGCCTGCGTGACCCATCGGTCCAGGTCCGCCGCAGGCAGCTCACCGAGCAGGATGTGACGCTGATCGATGGCCTCCCGACCACGACGCCACTGCGGACGGTGCAGGATCTGCTCGACGACCACAGCGACGGCAGCCACCTGGCGACCATCATTCGCCAGGGCGTGCAGACCGGCGTGCTGGAACCCGGGGGCCTCGTGGCGAATGTCGGCGCCTACGCGCGCCGCTATGACATCGGCAATCGCGACGGGGAGCGCCTGGTTGACTACCTGTTGGGCCACATCGGTAGTTCGCTCGCCACCTTGACAGGGAGGACCACGTCAACCACCCGCGACGCCATCGCACGGGATCAACTCATCGAAGAAGTACTTGCCCGCCTTCGGCCGAGGTCGGGTGAGCATCCGCCTCCGGCATCAGCCCCGCAAATCGACGACGAGCAACCGGGTTCGGACTGGTCAACGACGGGACGCGAGAACACATGAGCACCGCCGGTTACCGAACTCCGCGAGCATTCCAGAGTGCGCTCATGGCCAAGACGAAGGCCGAAGCAGCGCGAAGCGGTGTCGCACAGAACGATCTGTTGCAACGGTTCTTCCATCAATGCCTACTCGCCCGTGTTTTCCACCGGAGCGGTGACGACTGGATCCTCAAGGTCGGGCAGGCATTGCTCGTGCGGTGGCCACGCGCACGCCATTCACGTGATATCGACCTGCTGCACACCGACGACGACATGTCCGAGGCTGTGCGTGACCTGCAAGCAGCCGCCGGAACGGACTTGGGCGATCCGCTGAGGTACGAGTTCCGCGACACCAAGCGCGAGCAGGCCGACAGACCCGCGTGCAAGGTGCGCTTTGCCGTCTACCTGGGAGTGAAGGAGCTGGCGACGGTCAGTGTCGATGTGGTGGTGAGCAAGGGATCGCCGTACGGGGAACCCGCGGAGGAAGCCCTGCGCCCTCCTGTTGATATCGACCTGTCGGCGCCGTGGCCGCAGGTACGCATGTGGCCACTGGAGGACCACGTCGCAGACAAGGTCGCAGCCATGTACGAACGCCATGCCGGAGACGCCGTATCGAGCCGATACAAGGACCTCGTCGACGTGGCCCTGATCGCGCTCGCGTCGCGGCTGGACGGGCCGGCCACTCATGGCGCACTGCATGCCGAAGTGCAGCGGCGGCATTCGGCCGGCGTCCCGTTGCACCTGCCCGCGCAGTTCACGGTACCCGACCTGTCGACGTGGCGCCCGGGTTATCGCCGGCAGGCCGTCCGAGCCACCGATCTACCCGAGCAGTACCGGACAATCGATGGTGTCCACAGCCTCGCTGATCACTTCATCACGCCGCTTCTGAACCCGGCCGTGGTTCCCGGCACGTGGGTACCGGACACTGTGCGGTGGCACGCCAGGTGACGCAGCCGGACACCACCGGACACGGCAGCGACGACGAGCGGAGTGAACGGCTCACACGCGTGGCAACACAGCCATCACCCTCCGCAGCCGAGCTTTGTGCCCCGAAGGGCACCTTGGGGGCGTTGAGTGCCCCGAAGGTGCCCTTCGGGGCACCCACCCACCGACCCGAACCTCAGATGGTCGTCGCCCGGACGAACGACAGCACCTGGGGTTGTGACACGGCGTAGGCGGCCTCGTTGACCTCGGCGCCGTGACTGCGCGTGTCGCTGAAGCCGTGGTGGGCCTCGGGATACAGGTGCACGATGGTGGCGGCACCGCTGCGCGATTGCAGCCCGTCCTGCAGCCTGGTGAACGCCTCGCGGGGCACGATCGCGTCCTGCCCCGGGTAGAGCATCATCACCGGCGCGGCGATCCGCGGGGTCTGCTCGAACGGGTCGATCGTGTGGTTGTCCGCGGGCGTGACGGGCACCGTGGGGTGGTAGGCCACGATGTTCGCCGGCCGCTCGTCCCGCGCGCCCAGCAGCAACGCGAACCGCCCGCCCAGGCAGTAGCCGATCACGCCGACCTTCGCCAGCCCGAGCTCGTCGAACAGGTAATCCAGCAGCCGCTGCATCTCGGCCAGGCACGTCTCGTCGTCGAGTCCCTGCATCAGCTCGACCATCGTGTCGCGGTCGTGCTCGTCCATGCTCACGCCGTCGAACGGGTCCCAGCTCAGCGTCGTCACGCCGGCCGCGGCGAGCTCGTCGGCGAACTCGCGGACACGCCGCCCGATGCCAGTGATCATCGGCAGCAACAGCATCCCGGCGCCCGTCGACTCCACGGGCCGCGCCAGATACGCACCCAGGCCGCCGACGCTCACCATCGAGGTGTCGATCTCGTGTGCCATAGGTGCGAAACTATCTCTCACAGCCGCAGCCTCCTGCGGAGGGGATCGATGACGACGAACCGCACGCTTGCCGAGCAGCTCGACGGGCCCCGTTTCGACGGCTTGCCCGCCGGCATCGACGCGCTGTCCGACGAGCACAAACAGGTGCTGGCCGACGCGCTGCGACAGGCACGCCGAAGGCAGGCCGCGGCGCTGCAGGAATCGGCCGACAGCGCGCTGTCGCACATCCCCTTCTTCATCCGGCCCGCGGTGCGCAAGGCGGTAGGGCTGTGACCCAAGCCTTGGACCGGCTCGCCGCACGGGCCGAGATCGTCAAGCTCGCACGGGTGCTCGGTGCATCCGAGGAGCGGTTCGAGTTCCTCCAGGACGTGCCGGCCGCCGACATCCGCACCCTGCGCGACCAGGCGACCGAAACCCTGCACACCGCGCACCAACCGGTGCTGCGCAAACTCGTGTCGGCCAGCGGGATCATCCCGGTTCCGGTACTGGTGACGCTGGCGCAGAAGGCGTTCGGTCCCCTGCTCAGCGCACGCCTGGCCGGACTGCTCGACGGCGACCGCGGCGTGGCCGTCGCGCTGAAGTTGCCCGCTCCGTTCCTGGCCGACGTCGCGGCCGACCTCGATCCGCGCAGGGCAGGCCACATCCTCTCCGCACTGCCGACGGCCACCGTCACCGACGTCAGCAGGGAACTCCGCAGGCGCGAGGACTGGATCACCCTCGGTCGGTTCGTCGGCGGCGTGCCCGCCGAGATCGCCGAGGCCGGCCTGGCCGAACTGAACGAACGGCAGGTCCTCGAGGTCGCGTTCGTCGTCGACGACAAGTCCTCACTGAGCGCACTGGTCGAACGGCAGTCGACCGCGCGGTGCGCCGCCTACGCCCGCGCCGCCGACGAGTACGACCTGTGGCATGCGCTGTTCGACCTGTTCGCCCACCTCGACGACACCCTGCGGACACGGGTCGTGACCGCAGGCCTCGCCGAGGACCCGGAGCTGCGCGCCCGCGCCCACGAACGCGCCGCGGAGCTCGGCGTCGAATCCCTGCTGAGCTGACGGTGCCCGCCCGCGCCGTCGCTGTCGCGGGGCACGCGCGACGATGCAGCCGCGCCCCGGCGCGTCCTCGAGGGGCGGTGGCCGGGCGACGGGCGGGCGCAGCCGGGCGACGGGCGGGCGCAGAACACCCGCGTCCGAGTGCAGAACACGCAGTGCTGAGCGCAGAACACGCGGTGCCGAGTGCGGGACACGCGAGGGGTCAGCGCTCGCGTTCGCCACTGCGCCAGACGGCCCACGTGAGCGGGACGCCGGGACGGTAGGCGAGGTGGGTGGCCGACGGGGCATCGAGCACGTGCAGGTCGGCGCGCGCACCGGCGCGCACCGTGCCGACGGCGCCGTCCCCGGTGTCGCGGCGCAGGGCCCGCGCCCCGCCCGCGGTCGCAGCCCACACGGCCTCGCGCACCGTCAGGCCCATCTGCAGCACGGCCGTCGCGACGCAGAACGCCATCGACGTCGTGTACGAGCTGCCCGGGTTGGCGTTGCTGGCCAGTGCGACGGTCGCGCCCGCGTCCCACAGTCTCCGCGCCGGTGCGAGCGGCTGACGGGTGGACAGGTCGCACGCGGGCAGCAGCGTCGCGACGGTGGCCGACGACGCGAGCGCGTCGACGTCCTCGCCGGTCAGGTACGTGCAGTGGTCGACGCTCGCCGCGCCGCCTCGCACCGCCAACCGCACCCCGGGACCCGCGCCGAGCTGGTTGCCGTGCACCCGGACGCCGAGGCCGCGCGCCGCCGCCGCTGCCGCGATGCGCTCCGACTGCACCTCGTCGAACGCTCCGTCCTCACAGAACACGTCGGCCCACCCGGCGTAGGGGGCGACCGCCTCGAGCATGTCGCCGCACACGAGATCCACATAGGACTCGGCATCGGCGCCGGGTGGTACGAGGTGCGCGCCGAGATACGTCACCTCGTCGGCGTGCCGCGCGGCGATGCGGGCCGACCGGGTCTCGTCCTCGACGGTCAGGCCGTAGCCGGTCTTCGTCTCCAGGCACGTCGTTCCCTGCCGCACCGCCTCGTCGAGGTGGGCCGTCAGGTTCGCCTCGAGGTCCTCGTCGCTCGCCGCGCGGGTGCGGGCGACGGTCGTGGCGATGCCGCCGGCCCGGTACGGCTCACCCGCCATGCGCGCCTCGAACTCGGCGGTGCGGTCGCCCGCGAAGACGAGGTGCGTGTGGCTGTCCACCCAGCCGGGCAGCACGGCACGCCCGCCGACATCCACGGCGACGTCGGCGGCGGGAGCGACGGCCGACTCGCCCACCCAGGCGACGCGGTCGGCCTCCAGCACGACCGCGGCGTCGTGCAGGATGCCCAGGCCGGGGTCGTTCGTCGTCAGCTCGCCGATACCCGTGACCACAGTGGACGTCGGGTGCACAGTGGACGAAGGCAGCAGGGCGGCGGGGCGCGGGTTCGGGCTCATAGCAGCTTTCCGATCTCGGCCGCCAGCTCGGCGGCGGGACGTTCGACGCGAGTGTGCACCCCGTCGGATACCACGGGCCGCCCGGCGACGAGCACGTCGGTGAGGTCGGCGCCCGTCGCGGCGAGCAGTACGCCGTCGGGTGCCGCGCCCGCGGTGCGGACCGAGTCGAGCCGCACGGTCACGAGGTCGGCCTGCCCGCCGGGCTCGATGCGGCCGACGTCGTCGAAGCCGATCGCGCCGTGGTCGGTCGCCGCGGCGAGCAGCTCGGCGACGTCGAACCGGCCGCGCGCCTCCGCGGCCAGGCGTTCGTTCAGTTCGAGGGCGCGTGCCTCCTCGAAGGCGTCGACGACGGCGTGGCTGTCGCTGCCGAGGCACAGTCGCACCCCGGCGGCCGTCAGGGCCGAGGCGGGCCCGATGCCGTCGCCGAGGTCGCGTTCGGTCGTCGGGCAGAAGCACGCGCGCGTCCCCGAGACTCCCAATGTCGACATGTCGTCGTCGGTGAGGTGCGTGGCGTGGACGGCCGTGGTGCGCTCGGTCAGCACGCCGTGGCGTGCCAGCAGCGCCGTCGGCGTCACGCCGTGCACGCGCAGGCAGTCGTCGTTCTCGGCACGCTGCTCGGACAGGTGGATGTGCAGCGGCCTGCCCGCCGCCCATTCGGCCACGGCCGGCAGCTGCGCGGCGGGCACCGCGCGCACCGAATGCGCCGCCGCGCCGACGACGACGTGCTCACCGGCAGGCCGGAACTCACCGGCGCGCGACGCCCAGCCGTCGGCGTCACCGTCGCCGAACCGCAGCTGAACACCGTCGAGAGGCGTGTCCTGCCCGCCTGCCAGATAGCACGTGTCCAGCAGGCAGATCCGGATCCCGGCGTCCGCGGCCGCCGCGACGAGCGCGGCGCTCATCGCGTTCGGATCGTCGTAGCGCTGCCCGCCAGGACCGTGGTGCAGGTAGTGGAACTCGCCGACGCTCGTGTAGCCGGCCAGCACCATTTCCGCGTAGACGGCCCGCGCCAGGCGGTAGTAGGAGTCCGGGTCGAGCCGCTCCGCGAGGCGGTACATCTGCTCGCGCCACGTCCAGAACGTGCCGCGGTCGCCGTGCGTGCGCCCGCGCAACGCGCGGTGGAACGCGTGCGAATGCGCATTGGCCATGCCGGGCAGCGTCAGGCCCGGCAGCGTCCGCCCGCGCCGTGGCCGCCCGGGTTCGACCGCGACGATCACCCCGCCGGACACGTCGACGCCCACTCCCTCGGCCACCCCACCGGGCAGCCAGGCGTGCTCGCACCAGTACTCGGTCACCGCGCCGTTCGCCGGCCCGCCGCCGTTCTCCGCGCCGCTCACCGGCTCACCGCCCGCCACGCTCCGCGGCCCACTCACCGGCCCGCTCCCCAGTCCGCTCCTTCGCTCAGCCTCGCCAGCACGGTGGCCAGCGCCTCTGCGCCGGCGTCCACATCGGAGTCCTCGGCGTACTCCTCGGGCGCGTGGCTGACGCCGGTCGGGTTGCGCACGTACAGCATCGCCGCGGGCGCGTGCGCCGCCAGCACGGCCGCGTCGTGCCCCGCTCCGGTGGGCAGGGCAGGTACGCCGCCGAGCTCGGCCGACACCGCGTCACGCAGCGCCGCGTCGAACACCACCTCGTCGCTCCACGACTCCTCGCGCAGGTCGACGGTGCAGCCCTCGGCCTCGGCCGCCGCCCGGGCCGCAGCCTCGACGTCGGCCACCACCGATGCCGTGTCCGGCCCACGGGCGTCGAGCCACACGTCCACGGTGGAGGCGATGACGTTGGTGCCGCCGGGATTGGGCGTGATCCTGCCGACCGTGGCGCGCGTGCCGGGGACGGAGCTGGCGATGCGGCGCACCGCGGCGACGGTCTCGGCGGCGGGCAGCATCGGGTCCCGCCGGTCGTCCATCGGGGTGGCCCCGGCATGGTTGCCCTGGCCCGCGAACGTCAGCCGCCACCGGCCGTGCGCGATCACGGTGCTGCCGACGGCGACGGGGCCGCCCAGGTCGATCAGTCCGCGACCCTGTTCGACGTGCAGTTCGACGAAACGGCCGATGCGTCCCACGAGCTCGGGATCGGCACCGATGCGCTCCGGATCGAGCCCACCGCGCCGTGCGGCATCGGCGAACGTGATGCCCTCCGGGTCGCGCAACCGGAGCGCCTTCTCCGCGGGCAGCGATCCGGTCAGCAACCGCGATCCCAGGCACGGCACGCCGAAGCGGCCGCCCTCCTCCTCACCGAACACGACGACGGCCAGCGGCTTCGCCGGGGCCGCGCCCCGCTCCCTGAGAATGTCCACTGCGGACAGTGCACTCACGACACCGAGCGGACCGTCGAACGCACCGCCACCGGGAACCGAGTCCAGGTGACTGCCGGTGACGACCGCGTCCGGCCCCGGCGCGCCCCACCACGCCCACAGGTTGCCGTTGCGATCGTGTTCGACATCGAGCCCGCGCCGCCGCGCCTGGTCGGCGAACCACTCGCGCAGGTCGATCTCGGCGGTGTCGAACACGTGCCGGGAGTATCCGCCGCGACTGCGGTCACGCCCCACGTCGGCGAGGTCGGCGAGCAGCCCGCTCGCGCTCGTCTCCGGTGTTCCGGTCACGTCCGCCATGGTCACGTCCGCCATGGTCACCGCCGCATCGGGACGGTCAGGCCACCGGCCGTGGCGGCCTCGGCCGCACGCTCGTATCCGGCGTCGACGTGCCGCAGCACGCCGGTGGCCGGATCGTTGCTGAGCACGCGTTCGAGCTTCCGCGCCGCCAGCTCCGTTCCGTCGGCCACCGTGACCTGACCCGCGTGGATCGACCGGCCCATCCCGACACCGCCGCCGTGGTGGATGGACACCCAGGTGGCGCCCGAGGCCGTGTTGACGAGCGCGTTCAGCAGCGGCCAGTCCGCGATCGCGTCCGAACCGTCCATCATGGACTCGGTCTCCCGGTAGGGCGAAGCGACGCTGCCCGAGTCGAGGTGATCGCGGCCGATCACGACCGGCGCGCTCAGCTCCCCGGAGGCGACCATCTCGTTGAACCGCAGGCCCGCGAGGTGCCGCTCGCCGTGGCCGAGCCAGCAGATCCGCGCGGGCAGACCCTGGAACGACACCCGCTCGCCCGCCATGCGGATCCAGCGCGCGAGGGATTCGTTCTCGGGAAACAGGTCCAGCACCGCCCGGTCGGTGGCCGCGATGTCGGCAGGGTCGCCGGACAGCGCCGCCCACCGGAACGGGCCCTTGCCCTCGCAGAACAGCGGGCGGATGTAGGCGGGCACGAAGCCCGGGAAGTCGAACGCCCGCTCGTAGCCGGCGGTCTGGGCCTCGCTGCGCAGCGAGTTGCCGTAGTCGAACACCTCGGCGCCGCGGTCGGAGAACCCGACCATCGCGGCCACGTGCTCGGCCATCGACTCCCGCGCCCGGTCGGTGAACTCGTCGGGCTTGGCGGCGGCGTAGTCGTGCCAGTCGCCGACGTCCATCCCGGACGGCAGGTAGGCCAGCGGATCGTGTGCCGACGTCTGGTCGGTGACGATGTCGACGTCGACGTCGCGGCGCAGCAGTTCGGGCAGGATCTCGGCGGCGTTGCCGATCACGCCGACCGAGAGCGCGCGCCGGTCCGCCTTCGCCGCCGTCACCCGGGCGATCGCGTCGTCGAGGTCGGAGGCCAGCTCGTCGAGGTAGGCGGTGTCGAGGCGACGCTGCGCGCGGTGCGGATCGCATTCGATCACCAGCGCCGCGCCGTCGTTCATCGTCACCGCAAGCGGTTGCGCACCGCCCATGCCGCCGAGGCCCGCGGTGACCGTCAGCGTCCCGGCGAGCGTGCCGCCGAAGCGTTTCTCCGCCACGGCCGCGAACGTCTCGTACGTGCCCTGCAGGATTCCCTGGGTGCCGATGTAGATCCACGACCCGGCGGTCATCTGGCCGTACATCGTCAGGCCCAGGTTCTCCAGCCTGCGGAACTCCGGCCAGTTCGCCCAATCACCGACGAGGTTGGAGTTGGCGATGAGCACGCGCGGCGCCCACTCGTGCGTGCGGAGCACGCCGACGGGTTTGCCGGACTGCACGAGCAGCGTCTCGTCCTCGGCCACGGTGGACAGCGTGGCGGCAATGGCGTCGTAGCTGGCCCGGTCACGGGCGGCCTTGCCGGTGCCGCCGTAGACGACGAGGTCCCCGGGCCGCTCGGCGACCTCGGGGTGAAGGTTGTTGCGCAGCATCCGCAGCGCGGCCTCGGTCTGCCAGTTCGTGGTGCTCAGGCTCATGCTTCCTCCACACAGTTCTGCACGGCGCCGGAGGCGATGAGCTCCTCGGCCGCGGCGATCTCGGGGGCGAGGTGACGGTCGGGGCCGGGGCCGCCGACGCGGGTGCGCAGCAGATCGCGGACCGCGCCCGTCACCGGCGCGGGCTGCAGCGGCGCACGCAGGTCGAGCGCTCGCGCGGCGGTGAGCAGTTCGACGGCCAGTACGGTGCGCAGGCCGTCCACCCCGCGGCGGAGCTTGCGTGCCGCCGACCAGCCCATGGACACGTGGTCCTCCTGCATCGCGCTGCTCGGGATGGAATCCACGGACGACGGCGTGGCCAGGCGCTTGAGTTCGCTGACGATGCCGGCCTGGGTGTACTGGGCGATCATGTGGCCGGAGTCGACGCCCGGGTCCGCGGCGAGGAACGCGGGCAGTCCGTGCGAACGGGCGGCATCGAGCATCCGGTCGGTGCGGCGTTCGGCGATCGAGGCGACGTCGGCGACCGGGATCGCGAGGAAGTCGAGCACGTAGCCGAGCGGCGCGCCGTGGAAGTTGCCGTTGGACTCCACGCGCCCGTCGGCGAGCACGACCGGATTGTCCACGGCGGACACGAGTTCACGGTCGGCGACCGCCTCGGCGTGGGCCAGCGTGTCCCGCGCGGCGCCGTGCACCTGTGGAGCGCAGCGCAGCGAGTAGGCGTCCTGCACCCGGGTGCAGTCGGGACCGCGGTGGCTGGCGACGATCTCCGAGCCTGCGAGCGCCTCGGCCATCCGCCGCGCCGAGACCGCCTGTCCCGGATGCGGGCGCAGCGCCTGCAGGTCGTCGGCGAACACGCGGTCGGTGCCGAGCTGCGCCTCGACGCTCATCGCCGCGGTGATGTCGGCGACGTCGAGCAGCCGGGCGAGGTCGTGGGCGGCCAGCGTGAGCATGCCGAGCATGCCGTCGGTGCCGTTGGTGAGCGCGAGGCCTTCCTTCTCCGCCAGCGTGACCGGCGTGATGCCGGCCTCGCGCAGCGCATCGGCTGCGGGCGCGGTGACGCCGTCGGGGGTGACGACCTCGCCCTCCCCCATCATCGCCAGCGCCACCGCCGACAGCGGAGCGAGGTCCCCCGAGCATCCCAGCGAGCCGTGCTCGGGCACGACCGGAGTGATTCCGGCGTTGACCAGCGCTGCCAGGGTGTCGACGGTCGAGGTCCGCACCCCCGTGTGCCCGGTCGCCAGAGTGCGCAGGCGCAGCAGCATGAGTGCGCGCACGACCTCGGTCTCCACGGCGGGCCCCGCCCCGGCGGCGTGCGAGCGGATCAGTGAGCGTTGCAGGTCGGCCCGGCGTTCCGGCGGGATGCTGCGCACGGCCAGTGCGCCGAAACCGGTCGACACGCCGTAGGACGGGGTCGTCGCGTCGGCCAGGGCCTCGACGTGCCCGCGGGCGGCGGCGACATTCTTCCTCGCCACGGCGTCGACCGTCACCGGAGCGCGGTCACGGGCGACCGTGACGACGTCGCCGCGGTTCAGCGGAGCGGATCCGATCACTACCTCGTTCGGCTCGTTCGGCATGCCCTCATTGCACCGCGTGAGCGGCCTGCTCATCAGCGGCAGCGTTACGATTTCCGTCTCGGATCTCAGACAGGAGGGATGATGGCGCAGGACAAGCCGCCTGACGATCTTCCCCAACGGCACGGGCCCGGGAACGTGCCTGCGCTGCGGCGCGGGCTCGCACTGCTCGGCGTGCTCGCGCGGCACGCCGGGCCGGTCACGGCCGCGACGCTGGCCCGCGAGGCGGGCCTGCCCCGCTCGTCCACGTACCACCTGCTGGCCGAACTGCAGGCCGCCGGATTCGTCGTCCACCTGCCCGCCGAGCGGCGGTATGCGCTCGGGATCGCCGCGTTCGAGCTCGGCTCGTCGTACCTGCGCCACGATCCGCTCGAACGGCTGGCCGGGCCGATCCTGCGGCGGCTCGTCGACGAGACCGGTCACACGGCCCACCTCGGGGTACTGCACGGCAACGAGCTCGTCTACCTCATCAAGGAACGCCCGCCGCAGCCGCAGACGGTCGTGACCGACGTGGGCGTGCGGTTGCCCGCACAGCTGACGGCCTCCGGCAGAGCGATGCTGACGCACCTGCCGAATCCGCAGGTCAGAGCACTGTTTCCGACGGCGTCGGTCTTCGTGCGCCGCACCGGCCGGGGCCCGCGGAGTCTGGCGGAGCTGCGGGCGGCACTCGCCGCCCACCACCGGCTCGGCTGGGCGGTCGAGGACGGCCACGTGACCGCGGAGTTCGCCTCGGTCGCATACCCGGCGTTCGACCACGGCGGCCGCCCGCTGGCCGCCATCAGCCTGACCTTCCGCCACCGCTGCGCCGACACAGGCGACGCAGACGGCACGGGGAGCACGGGCGGCACGGGCGCGGACGCCCCGGTCGCCGATACCGAATGCGGCGGCACCTGGCCCGACCTCGCAGGCCGGGTCCGCCGCGCGGCCGGCGAACTCACCACCCGGGTCGGCGGCCTGCCACCGCCGGCATGAACGGGACCTCGGCCGGTTCCCCGCGGTGGCGAACATCGACCGGCGAATTCGGCCGAACGGACCATGGATGTGCGCCGTTCGGCGCAGTCTGGTTTCTCCGCGCACTCGCCGATCGACGGGCGTTCAAAGGTCGTTCATCGCGACCTGCGTGGCGGGACATGTCGGACGTGTGGGGTGAATCCGACCTTCCCGGACTTCCAAGGAGCGTCAGTCATGGTCCAACGACCCACCACCCCGTCCGGCCTGTCCCGCCGCGGTTTCCTCCGCAGCGGAGCGGCCGTCGGCGCCACGTCGGCGCTGCTGGGCATGATGAACGGCACCGCGTCCGCCACGCCGGGCCACGGCCACGGTCACGGTCATGGCCACGGCCACGGCCCGCCGCAGGCCGACAACAACGGCGGGTACGGCCCGCTTCGGCCCGCCCCCGGTGGCGAGCTGCTGCTGCCCGCCGGCTTCTCGTATGTCGCGTTCGGACACACGGGAACCCCCATGAGCGACGGCAATCCCACTCCGGGCATGCACGACGGCATGGCCGCATTCGCTGGTGAGGACGGGCGCATCCGCCTGGTGCGCAACCACGAGAACAGCGGGGGCGCGGCATTCGCCTCGCCGTCGTACGACCCGGGCGCCGCGGGCGGCACCACGACGATGGTGTACGACCCGGAGAAGCAGGAACTGCTGGACACGTTCCCCAGCCTCACCGGCACGATCCGCAACTGCGCGGGCGGGCCGACGCCGTGGGGCTCGTGGCTCTCCTGCGAGGAGACGTTCACCGGCCTCGACGTCGACACCCCGCACGGGTACGTGTTCGAGGTTCCGGCCGGCGCCGACGGTCCGGTGGACCCGGTGCCGTACAAGGAAATGGGCCGGTTCGTGCACGAGGCCGTCGCGATCGACGAGGCCACCGGCGTCGTCTACCAGACCGAGGACCGCGGCAGCGCAGGCTTCTACCGGTTCGTGCCGAACAAGCCGGGTGACCTGGCCGCGGGCGGTCAGCTGCAGATGCTGGCCGTCAAGGACAAGCCGAACTTCGACACGCGGATCGGCCAGAAGCCGAACCGGACGCTGCCGGTCGAGTGGGTCGACATCGACGACCCGGATCCCGACAGCGACGACACGCTCGCCGTCGCCCGGCAGGGCTGGGACAAGGGCGCTGCCGTGTTCGCGCGGCTGGAAGGTGCCTGGTTCGGCGCCGGGTCGATCTACCTGAACTCGACCAGCGGTGGCGACGCAGGCATCGGTCAGGTGTGGGAATACCGGGCTCGTGGAAACTCGGGCGGCCAGCTCGTGCTGGTGTACGAGTCGACGGACCCGGACCTGCTCGAGAGCCCGGACAACATCTGCGTCTCGCCCAACTCGGGCGGGCTGGTGCTGTGCGAGGACGGCAGCGGGAAGGACCTGCTGCGCGGCGTGACGAGCCGTGGCGAGATCTTCGATTTCGCCGAGCTGAACTCGTCGAACACCAGTGAACTCGCGGGCGCCACGTTCTCCCCGGACGGGAAGACGCTGTTCTTCAACGTCCAGTCGCCGGGCATCACGTACGCCGTCACCGGGCCCTGGGAGCGGGGCGCGCTGTGACGGACCGGTAGCGCGGGGCCCGGAGCGGGCTCCGCGTCACGAGCGGCCCGGGGCGGTGATCCGGAACACCGCCCCGGGCCGCCTTCCGGCCTGCGTGGACGGGGGCCGAGGATCGCACGTTCCGGTAGGATCTCCGGCATCATCCCGTCAGCTGCACGCTCGGGCGTCGGCGAACCACGCCCGAGCAGCGGTGCCGACGGCTGAATCGGGATGCTCCGGCCGGGGAACCTCCTGGTCGGGACGGTCAGTACAGGCACCTGCCAGGAAGGGCAATGGACGACAGTTGTAGTACCGGCACCCGGACCGTGAGCGAACGCACCGCGAGGTGCCGCACATGATCTGGGCCCTCAGCCTCCTGCTCGGCGTCGTCGTCATCCTGGCCGTGATCGCCGCGAACGGCTACTTCGTGGCCCAAGAGTTCGCCTACATGGCCGTCGACCGTTCCCGGCTGGCCGCACTGGCCGAATCCGGGAACCGGTCGGCGAAGCGCGCACTGGCGATCACGCGCCGCACCTCGTTCATGCTGTCCGGGGCGCAGCTCGGCATCACCGTGACGGGCCTGCTCGTCGGTTACGTGGCCGAACCGCTGGTCGGCAACGCACTGGGGACGGCGCTGGGCGGTGTCGGTGTCCCGACGGCGGTCGGCATCGCCGTCGGCACCGTGGCGACGCTGGTGCTGTCGACGCTGGTGCAGATGCTCGTCGGCGAACTGTTCCCCAAGAACCTGGCGATCGCCGCTCCGGAGCGGTTCGCGCTGTGGCTGGCCGGTTCGACGACCCTGTACCTGACGCTGTTCGGGTGGCTCATCCGGATCTTCGATGCCGCGTCGAACGCCCTGTTGCGACTGCTGCGTATCGAACCGGTGCACGACGTCGAGCATTCGGCGACGGCGCGCGACCTCGAGCACATCGTCGCCGACTCCCGCGCCACGGGTGACCTGCCCGCAGAGCTGTCGATGCTGCTCGACCGGGTGCTGGACTTCCCCGATCAGGACGTCGAGCACGCGATGAACCCGAGGGCGCGGGTCGACGTCGTGACCGGCGACACTCCGGTCTCCCGGGTGCGCGAGCTCATGGCCGGCGGCCACACGCGTTACCCCGTGATCGACGAGGCGGGCGATGTGCTCGGCGTGGCCGAGTTGGCGGCCGTGCTGGCCCGGCCTGCCGACGACGAGGCGCCGGTGTCCCAGCTGTGCCGATCGCCCCTGTTACTGCCGACCACGATGTCCCTGCCGGACGCCTACGCCAGGTTGACCGCGTCCCGCAACGAACTCGCCTGCGTCCTCGACGAGTACGGCGGATTCGCCGGCATCCTCACGATCGAGGACCTCGCCGAGGAACTGGTCGGCGAGCTGCAGGACGAACACGACAGCCCGGAACCTGCCCCGGTGGCGGAGCAGGACGACGGCACCTGGCTGGTCACCGGTGACGTGCACGTCGACGAGGTGGAGCGCGCAGTCGGCCACGACCTCCCGTCCGGGGACGTCGAAACGGTCGCGGGCCTGACCATCGCGGCGCACGGCGCGCTCCCGCCGACAGGCGCGACCGTGCTGGTCGACCTGCCGCAGTCCGGGGCCGAGCTCGCCGAGCCGCAACCGCCTGCCCCGCAGGCGCTACGGGTGGACGTGCTCGATGTCGACCGTCACGTGCCGTCGCGGCTCCGGCTCACGCTGCAGCCCACCGATACGGAGGAACCCGCCGGGACCGACGCCGACGACGGCGCTGCCGAGGCCGGCGAGACTGCCGGGGAGACACGATGAGCAACCCCTGGATCGTGATCGCCGCGACGGTACTGATCATCGTGGCCAGCGCGTTCTTCGTGGCGGTCGAGTTCGCCACGCTCGGAGCGAAACGCCATCGCCTCGAGGAAGCCGCCGCGACGAGCCGCTCGGCACGCGCCGCGCTGCGCAGTTCCCGCGAACTGACCCTGCTGCTGGCCGGCTGTCAGCTCGGCATCACCGGCGCCACCCTCGCGCTCGGCGCGGTCGCCAAACCCGCCGTGCACCACTGGCTCACCCCGCTCATCGAGGCGGTCGGCGCGCCGTACTGGGTCGCCGACGCGTCGGCGTTCACGTTGGCGCTCGTCACGATGACGTTCCTGCACCTGGTGGTCGGCGAGATGGCGCCGAAGTCCTGGGCGATCGCCCATCCGGAGCGGTCCGCGACCCTGCTCGCCCTGCCCGCGCGCGTCCTGGTGGCGACGACACGGCCGTTGCTGCTGGCCATCAACACGGCGGCGAACCGGCTGGTGCGGTGGACCGGTGTCACACCCGCCGACGAGGTCGCGACGGGGCAGAACCCGGAAGGCTTGCGACAGCTGGTGAAACACTCCGTCGAGGCGGGAACCCTCGACGACCTGTCCTCGGCGCAGCTGTCCGGCGCGCTGGATCTGCAGCGCGTGACGGTCCGCGACGTCGTGGCAGGGCCTCCGGTCACGGTGCCGACCCGGGCGAGGGCGGCCGACGTCCGCGACGCCGCCCGCGAGTCCGGCCACCGGCGCATCCTCGTGGGCGAGCGCGACCCGCGATCCGTCGTCCACGTCCGCGACACCTTGCTGCTCGCCGACGACGCACCGGTCGTGCCGGTGGCGCATCCGGTGCTCGAACTGCCGCCGGACACGCCCCTCTACACGGCGCTGACCCGGATGCGCGAGACCGCGCAGCACCTCGCCGTGGTGCACACCACCGGCGGCGCGGGAGTGATCACCATCGCCGACATCCTGGGCCGGGTGCTGCCGGGCGAGTCGACGACCGCGGACGCCCGCAGCTCCTGAGCCGCGCCGCGACGGCCCGGCTGCGGATCCGCACAGCGCTGCCGCTGCGCTGTGCCTCAAGTCGCTGCGCCGTACCTAGAGCTGCGCTGTGCTTCAGGCAGCTGCGCTGTGCTTCAGGCAGCTGCGCTGTGCAGGCGGACGTCGGCCACTCCGGTGCCTGCGTCCGCCGCCAGCGCAAGGGTCGTGGCCAGCAGGCCGGGGAACCGGTCTTCGAACTCGTCACTGCGTAGCCGCACGAAACACCGCTTGCCCGGGCGACGTCACGGTGGCACTGCTGGTCGGCGTCGTGGCCGTGTTCTTCGGCGGCGCACTCAGCGACAAGCTGTCGCCGCGGCCGGCGCGGCTGATCGTGCTCGGTGGCCACTGTCTGGCCCTGGGGGCCCTGGCGGCCTATCTCGCCTCCGGTGCCGGCTTCGGCCTGACGCTGTTCCTGTTCGTCGCCGTGTGGTCGGTCTTCGCGTGGGCGCTGAGCCCGGTCATCCAGGCGAGCATCATGAGCGTCGCCGACGACCAGCCCATGCTCGCCATGTCGCTGGGCATCAGCGGCCTCTACGGCGGCAGCGCACTCGGCGCCGCACTCGGCGGCTACCTCGTCGACAACTACGGGCCCGCCGCGATCCCGCTCGTGGGCACCGTCTGGCTGGCCATCGGCGTCGCCTGTGCCCTGGTCCGCCCGGCTCCCGCCGCCGACACGACCGAGGACACCGAGGCCTCGGTCCCACCGCATCCGTCCTGACCGAGAATCCGGCGTGACCCGGTCAGCCCTGCGCCGTCGGAGCCCGACGGCCGACGATCTCCGCATCCCCCATCACGTGCGGGTCGCGGGCGGAGCGGGCCACGAAGTCGGCGTACGGTCCCGCGTCGAACGGGGCCGCGGCGTCCAGTGCCGCCAGCGCCTCGTCCGGCAGGCGCACGTCGAGTGCCGCCACGGCCTCGGCCACCCGCGCGTGCGAGCGGAATCCGACGAGGGGATGGATCGCCGGGGACTGCGCGCGGCTCCAGGCGATCGCGACCTGCCCTGGCGTCGCTCCGAGCTCTCCCGCGACGTCGGCCAGCGCGGCCGCGGCACGCTCCCCCGCAGGCGAGAGCCGGTCCGTGCTGGCCGATCCCGTCAGCGCCCCGTGGTCGAGGACTCCCCAGGCGGCGACGGTCAGTCCGAGCGCCTCGGCCATCGGCAGGACCTCGCGTTCGATGTCGCGGTTGACGAGGCTGTACGGAACCTGCACGCCCGCGGGAGAGGTCCAGCCCTTCCACTCGGCGATCGCATCGGCCCTGCTGATCGTCCACGCCGGCATGTCGGACATGCCCACGTAGCGGATCTTGCCCGCGCGGACCAGGTCGTCGAGCGCGCGCAGGGTCTCCTCGACGGGTGTGTGCGGATCCCAGGTGTGGACCCACAGGATGTCGACATGATCGGTGCGCAGACGCCGAAGACTGCGGTCGAGCGAGGCGACGAGGTTCTTGCGGTGCGCCCCGGCCGCGTTGGGGTCGCCGGGGTCACGACTGAGCGTGAACTTGGTGGCGAGGACGAACCGGTCGCGCCGGGTGAGCACCTCGCCGAGCAGGCTCTCACTGTCGCCGTAGGCCGACGCGGTGTCGATCACGTTGCCGCCTGCGTCGGCGTAGGCGTCCACGATCCGGCGCGCTTCCGGCGCGTCGGGCAGCCGCATCGCGCCGAGGAACAGCTCCGAGACGCGCAGACCCGTCCGTCCGAACAATCGGTATCGCATGGCACCACCCTCGCGTGGCCGCACCGGCCGGAGGGAGGCCGCCGCGGGGCCACCCTCCGTAGACTCTGCATCCGTGACGGGAGCCGAGCCGAACGATGCCGAGCCGAACGACAACGCGCTGGGAACGTTCCTGCGTGCTCGTCGCGAGTCCGTGCCTCCCGAGACGCTCGGCCTGCCGCACGGTCCCCGCCGCCGCACCCCGGGACTGCGCCGCGGCGAACTGGCCCAGCTGGCCGGGGTCAGCGTCGAGTACCTCACGCGCCTCGAACGCGGCGCCGACCGCAATCCGTCCCCGCACGTGCTCGCGAGTCTCGCCGACGCGCTCGGACTGGCCGCCGACGAGCACGTGCACCTGCTGCGGCTCGTCAAGAGCGGCGACGGCCCGTGCACCGCACAGCGGCCGACGCTGCGGCCCGCCGTGTACGCCCTGCTGGACGCCGTGGCCGGGACACCGGCCGTGGTGCTCAGTCGTGCCGGCGACGTCCTCGCGCGCAGCGAGGCGTTCGGCGAGCTGTGCCCCGCCGACGTCGACAACCTGCCGCGCTTCGTGTTCACCGACCCCCGTGCCCGCCAGGCTCTTCCCGACTGGGACGAGACCGCCGACGAATGGTGCGTGCGGCTGCGCGCCGCGGCCGACCTGGGCGACGGGCCTGCGCGGGCAGTCGCGGCCGACCTCGCCGCGGCCGCACCGGACACGTTCGCCGCCCGTTACGCACGAGCGACGCGGATCCCTTCCTGGACCGGCACGGAGCGGTGGGCGACGTCCGGCGCCGCGCGCAGCTGGCGCTACGAGGCGCTGGGGATTCCCGAGACGGACGAACTCCGCCTGACCGTGTATCTGCCGGAGTAGGCCATCGAACTCGCCTACCGGACGGGCGTACGCGGCACCGATCCACGCCAATCGTAGAGTCGGTGTCCCATGGGGGCTGATGAACTCGATTCGAGCCTGCGAGCCGATGTCGAGACCTTGTGGAACTACCACGAGCTGCACCACCGGCCGAGGCCCTGCGAAGTCGGCATCGGCCTCGGGTCTCACGACCTCGGCGTCGCGATCCACACAGCCGAGATGTTTCAGCAGGGGATGTTTCCACGCATCGTCTTCACGGGCGCGAACGCGCCGACAACGATCGAGCGATTTCCCCGCGGGGAGGCTGTCCACTACCGGGAACACGCCATCGCGCTGGGAGTACCAACAGAGGTGATCAGCGTCGACACGGAGGCGACGAACACCAGCGAGAACATGACGAATAGTCGACAGGTCCTGGAACGAGCCGACATCCGACCGGGCTCGGTGATGCTGATCTCTCGGCCATATCAGCAGCGGCGTGCGTACGTAACCTGCCGAAAGGTGTGGCCAGAGGTCGATGTCGTCTGCACCTCGCGCCCTCTGCCTCTGGACGACTACTTCGCTTCTATCGGCGACGTCGACCGTGTGATCAATATGCTCGTCGGCGACACGCAGCGAATTACTGAGTACGCCGCTCGCGGTTTTGCCATTGAACAAGAAATGCCGGCCGACGTTGATGCCGCCTACAACCGACTTGTCGCGGCAGGATTCACCCGTCGCCTTGTCCAGCCGCATTGGGGCCGCCGGGGTCACGACCGAGCGTGAACTTGGCGACGAGGACGAACCGCTCGCGCCGGGTGAGCACCTCGCCGAGCAGGCCGGGTCAGAGCGCGCCCATGTCGGCCGACAGCCAGTGCTGGGGCCGCATGGTGATCACGGTGTGCTCCCCGAGGTACTGGCGCTCGAACTCGAGGAACTTCTCGGCCCGGTCGGCGGACAGGTACCGAACGGCCATCTCGACGGCCAGGTCGTGGTTGTCGTCGGAGAACTCGGCGGGGCCTTCGACGCTGACGTACCGGATCGTCGGTTCGACCCGCTGGACCATGAGACTGAACCGGCCGGCGGCGCGGATCGCACGCGCCTTGCGCGAGTCGGGACCGGTGCGGATCCACAGACTGCCGCCGGGGGCGTACTGATACCAGATCGGCACGTTCAACGGCCCCCGCTCGGCCGTTTCGGCCACCGACAGCGCACCGATGTGCGGCTGCGCCAGGAACTCTTCACGTTCTTCCACTGATAACGCCATGGCCCGACGCTAACGCCGGCCACCGACATCCGCCGGGTGTGCCGTGAACGTCCGGCCGTCTCAGCGGCCGAGCTGCCGGCGGAACGACGCCTCGACCTCGCGGCGTTCGGGCAGCTGTTCGCGCACGATGCCCTGCAGCTGCCAGCCGCAGAACAGCACCGACAGCGCGCGGCCGGTCCCGGCGTCGGTGTAACCGGCGAACAGGTCGGCCAGCGCGGTGTCCCATTCCTGGCTGACGTGCTGCAGCGCGGGCCGGTGCAGGGCCGCGATGTAGAGCTGGTGTTCGACGGCCGTCTGCGCCCGTGCCGGGCCCAGGTAGTGCAGGACGAGCTCGGCGAGCGCCTCGGCGAGGTCGCCGCCCGCGTCCAGTCCCGCGGCCCACGTGCGCAGGTGCTCGACGTCGTCGTCCGCGGCCTGCCGGAGCGCGCTGGCCAGCAGGTCGTCGAGTGTCTTGAAGTAGTAGGTCGTCGACCCGAGGGGCACGCCCGCAGCCGCGGCGACCCGCCGGTGCGTCAGCTTCTCGACCCCGACCTCGGCGACCACGTCGATGGCGGCGCGAGCGATCCGCTGCCGCCGGTCCGGATCGCGCTGCCCGGCCGCGCGCGCACCGTTCGACCGCGCCGGTGCCGCGCCGGGGTTGGTCGCGTCGGGGGTGGTCGCGTCGGGGGTGGTCACAGCCTCGGAATCCTCATCACTGCCGTCTCGTGTTCGGACCACTCACCTTGCCATGCGGAGCCTCGAACACGATGCGACGCAGCTCACCGACGTCGCGAATGCACTGCTCGGCGGCACATTTTCCACCGCCGTCGACGGCGTACCGTCGCCATCAGTGTACAGATGTACAGGTCTGGTGTTAGTGTCCTTTCCCGGCGCCGGGTCGACGCGGGGAACACTCCGCTCCGATACCGCGCACACGCCGAGAAACCCGATTCCGGTTGCCACCTGCGCCACGAATACAGCGCCGCAGCCCGGATGTGCCGGTCCTCGCAACACTGCCGAGGAACCGCGCGAGAAGACACGGAACCGGCCGTGGGAACACGTGAACCGGAGACCACGACGAACACGCCGACGAACGAGAAAAGGGCGAGACGACCATGCCGCACGCCGACAATTCGGCTGCCACGCTGTTCATCGACGGCGAATGGCGAACCGCCGCGGGCGGGCAGACGAGACAGATCCACTCCCCCGCCGACGGGACGCTGGTCACCACCGTTGCCGAGGCCGGACGCTCCGACGCCGAGCAGGCCGTTGCCGCCGCACGCCGCACCTTCGACGACGGCGTGTGGTCGTCGAGCTCGGCGTGGGACCGCGGCGACCTGCTGCTGCGCGTCGCCGACATCCTGGTGCGCGACAAGGCCGAGTTCGCCCGCGCGGAATCGCTCGACACCGGAAAACGGCTCGTCGAGAGCGAATTCGACATGGACGACATCGCCGCGTGCTTCCGGTATTTCGGCAAGCTCGCCGGCACCGATTCCGGACGCGTCGTCGACACCGGCACGCCCGACGCGATCAGCCGCGTGCAGTACGAGCCCGTCGGGGTGTGCGGCATGATCACGCCGTGGAACTTCCCACTGCTGCAGGTGGCGTGGAAGGTGGCGCCCGCGATCGCCGCCGGTGACACGTTCGTGCTCAAGCCCAGCGAACTGACGCCGAGCACGGCGATCCTGCTGATGCGCGCGCTCGCCGAGGCCGGACTGCCCGCAGGCGTCGGAAACCTGGTGCTGGGCACGGGCGCCGAGGTCGGCAGCGTGCTGGCCGAGCACCCGGACGTCGACCTCGTCTCGTTCACCGGCGGGCTCCACACGGGCCGCACGATCTCCGCGCTGGCGGCGCCGACGGTGAAGAAGGTCGCGCTCGAACTCGGTGGCAAGAACCCGAACGTCGTGTTCGCCGACGCCAACTTCGACACGGCCGTCGATTTCGCACTGACCGCCATCTTCCTGCACTCCGGGCAGGTGTGCTCCGCGGGTGCGCGCCTGATCGTGCAGGACGAACTGCACGACGCGCTCGTCGACGAGATCGTGCGCAAGGCCGAGCAGATCCGGATCGGCGGTCCGTTCGACGACGACGCCGAGACCGGCCCGCTGATCTCGGCAGGCCACCTGCACAAGGTCGAGGAGTACGTCGCGACGTCGGTCGCCGAGGGCGCCGTGCTGCGCACCGGGGGCGCCCGACCGGACGGCGAGCGCTACGCGGCCGGCCACTTCTACCTGCCGACCGTGCTCGACGAGGTGCAGCAGGGGTCGCATGCCGTCACCGAGGAGTCGTTCGGGCCGGTGCTGACCGTCGAGCGGTTCACCGACGAGGACGACGCCGTGCGGATCGCCAACGACACGCACTACGGCCTCGCGGGCGCCGTGTTCACCGGCGAGGCGGCGAAGGCCCAGCGCGTGGCGAACCGGCTGCGCCACGGCACCGTCTGGATCAACGACTTCCACCCGTACCTGCCGCAGGCCGAGTGGGGCGGGTTCAAGCAGTCCGGCATCGGCCGCGAGCTCGGCCGCGGCGGCCTGGGCGAGTACCAGGAAGCCAAGCACGTCTACCAGAATCTGCGGCCCGGCCCGCAGCACTGGTTCTCCGGCGAATAAGCCGGAATCACGGCGCGGATATTCTCGCGCGCATTTCGCACTACGCAGGAAACGACCACCCGGGAGAAGTGTGCCCGCACATCGGCGGGCGCATGATCCGGGAAAGGAGTTCGGGGCATGAGTGCGCCCAACCACGACGCCGGACTCGACGAGTTCGGTTACACCAACAAACTGAAACGCAGCCTCGGCGGATTCCACACGTTCGCCGCCGGGATCAGCTACATCTCGGTGCTCACCGGCACCTTCCAACTGTCCTACTTCGGACTCGGCCTCGGCGGTCCCGCCTACTGGTGGTCCTGGCCGATCGTGTTCGTCGGGCAGTTGCTGGTGGCGTTGAGTTTCGCCGAGCTGGCCTCGCGCTATCCCATCGCGGGTTCGGTCTACAACTGGGCGAAGAAGCTCGGCGGCCGCCACGTCGGCTGGCTCGCAGGCTGGATGATGCTGCTGGCCTCGATCGTGTCGATCGCGGCGACGGCGCTGGCGTACCAGAACACGCTGCCGCAGATCTGGGAGGGATTCCAGTTCATCGGCGACGGCAGCAACTCCACGGACGCGGCCGTCAACGGCATCGTGCTGGCGATGCCGTTGATCCTGTTCACCACGCTCGTCAACGCCTACGGCGTGCGGCTCATGGCGCGGATCAACAGCACGGGCGTGTTCATCGAACTGGTCGCCGCGGTGGCGCTGATCGTCGCGCTGGCGCTGGTCATGGTGAATCCGCCGACCGTCGTGTTCGAGACGGGCGGCACCGAGGCCGCACACGGCGGCAGCTACCTGACGACGTTCCTCGTCGCCGGTATCGCCTCGTCGTACGTGATGTACGGCTTCGACACCGCGGCCTCGCTCGGCGAGGAGTCGATCGACCCGCACCGCAACGCGCCGAAGGCGATCCTGCGGGCGCTGATCGCCTCGTTCCTGCTCGGCGGCCTGATCCTGCTGTTCGGCATGATGGCGATCCGCGACCTCGACGCCCCCGAACTCGGCGTCTCCGGGCTGCAGTTCGTGCTCAATGACGCGCTCGGCCCGTTCATCGGCAGGCTGTTCCTGCTGGGCATCTTCGTGGCGATCACCGTGTGCGTGCTGGCGGTGCACACCGCCGCGATCCGCATCATGTTCGCGATGGCGCGCGACAACGCACTTCCCGGCGGCAAGCGGCTCGCCCGGGTCAGCCCACGGTTCCAGACGCCGGTGCTGCCCGCCGTGTTCATCGGCGTGCTCGCCGTGGTGCTGCTGCTGGTCAACATCGGCAGGCCGCAGATCTTCACCGCGGTGACGTCACTGGCGATCATCCTCATCTACATCTCGTACCTGCTGGTCACGATCCCGATGCTGGTCGCGCGCCTGCGCGGGAAGTGGAAGCCGACGAAGGAGGGGGGACGGTTCAGCCTCGGCAAGCTCGGCCTGCCGATCAACGTCCTCGCCGTCGTGTGGGGCCTGGGCATGACGATCAACCTGGCGTGGCCGCGCACCGAGGTGTACAACGCCGAACCGCCGCACCACTGGTACCTGCAGTACAGCGCCCTGTTGTTCGTCGGAATCGCGGCCGTCGGCGGATTCGCGTACTACTGGTTCGTCCAGCGGCACAAGGTCGGCGTGCTGGCCGATCACGCCGCGCCCGACGCGTCCGAGTCGGACTCGGCCACGCCGGAATCCGACGACGACCCGACCGAGCCGGCAGCAGACCGCGAAGCCTCGAGCCTCGCCTGAGCCAGGAGGGAATTCCCATGACCGATCAGTTCGACTACGTCGTGGTGGGCGGTGGCAGCGCGGGCGCGGCGGTCGCGTCCCGGCTGTCCGAGGACCCCGACGTCACGGTGTGCCTGCTCGAAGCCGGGCCGTCCGATGTGGGCGACCGCAACGTCCTCGAGCTCAAGCGCTGGATGGCGCTGCTCGAATCCGGCTACGACTGGGACTACCTCATCGAGCCGCAGGAATCGGGCAACTCCTTCATGCGCCACGCCCGCGCCCGGGTGCTGGGCGGCTGTTCGTCGCACAACTCGTGCATCGCGTTCTGGGCCCCGGCCGAGGACCTCGACGAATGGGAGTCGATGGGCCTGCCCGGCTGGGGCTCCAAGGACGTCTTCCCGCTGTACCAGCGCCTGGAGACCAACGACGGCCCCGGTGAGCACCACGGCCGCAGCGGTCCGGTGACCATCCGCAGCGTCCCGCCGAACGACCCGTGCGGCGCGGCGATGCTGGAAGCGTGCGAGCAGCAGGGCATTCCGACCACGGAGTTCAACTCCGGCACGACGGTGACCCACGGGGCGAACTGGTTCCAGATCAACGCCCGTGAGGACGGGACGCGGTCCTCGTCGTCTGTGTCCTACCTGCACCCGGTCATGAACCGGCCGAACCTGCAGATCCGCACGGGCGCGTGGGCCAGGAAGATCATCTTCGACGGCACCCGCGCCACCGGCGTGCAGTACCTCGACGAGGACCAGATCCACACGCGCACCGTCACCGCAGGCCGCGAGGTTGTGCTCTCGACCGGTGCGATCGACACGCCGAAGCTGCTCATGTTGTCGGGCATCGGCCCGGCCGAGCACCTGCGGGAGTTCGGTCTCGACGTCCTCGTCGACTCCCCCGGCGTCGGCGCCACGTTGCAGGACCACCCCGAGGGCGTGATCAGCTGGGACGCCAAGCAGCCGATGGTCTCGGATTCGACGCAGTGGTGGGAGATCGGCATCTTCACCCGGACCACCGACGACCTCGACCGGCCGGACCTGATGTTCCACTACGGCTCGGTGCCGTTCGACATGCACACGGTGCGGCAGGGATACCCGACCTCGGAGAACGCGTTCTGCCTGACGCCGAACGTCACGCGGGCCCGTTCGAGCGGCACGGTGCGGCTGCGCAGCCGCGACTTCCGTGACAAGCCCGCCGTCGACCCGAAGTACTTCACGCATCCGCACGACATGCGCGTGATGACCGAGGGCATCAAGCTGGCGCGCCGGATCGCCGAACAGCCCGCGATGCGCGACTGGGCCGGCGCCGAGCTCTTCCCCGGGCCGGACGTACGCACCGACGACGAGATCGCCGACTACATCCGGCGCACCCACAACACGGTCTACCACCCCGCGGCGTCCGTCCCGATGGGCGCCGAGGCCGACAAGCCGCTGGACGAGCGGCTGCGGGTGAAGGGCGTCCACGGGCTGCGCGTGGCGGACGCCTCGGCCATGCCGCTGCTCGTGGCGGTGAACCCGAACATCACCACGATGGCCATCGGCGAGAAGTGCTCCGACATGCTCAAGGCCGACAACGCCTGACCGCGAGCAGGTCCGGCCGTCCGCTGCGGGCCCCTCCCGGTCCCGATCCGGGAGGGGCCCGCAGAAGCCGGACGACAGATCGATTCCCGCTTCCACCTCCCCGCTACGACTCTCTTCTCGGAAACGGCCGGACACGTTCACGTGATTCGGAAGGTGCCGATAGTCAGGAAGCACGACCTCAGCCGAGAAATGTCGACCAACATCAGCCGATCGCCGGAGACAACGAACCGCACTGCTACTCGGGTAGCGGACACGACCATGCCGGTCGTACCGGGTCGTCGAGCCACACCGTCTGCGCTTCGGCGGTCACGGTGAGCCCGAATCGTTCCCAGGACGGCTGTCCGAGGTCCTCCCACAGCGCGTACGCCCGCTCCACCTCGTCCCACAGGCGATGCGGGCCGGACTGCTCGCATTCCCGAGTCCCGTCCTCGCCGTCCAGCGACACCGTGGCGCGCGACCCGTCCGGCGCGGTGAACAACGCCGCCGTCGGCGTGTACCGCGTGTCGAGGGCGAATCCGTAGGTCGTTCCCTCCGGCAGGCTCAGCGAGGCGAGGAACCACGGCACCGATTCCTCCCACGCCTTCGGCGGCACCCCCGTCACCCCCGTGACCGTGGACGACGTGTCCACCTCCACCGGGGCCGTCGGCGGCTCGACACGGCTGGGGTGGCGCATCGACATGAACGCCGCGTACCCGCCGTCGAACCGACCCTCGGCGACGCGGCCGTCGCGCTGCAGCAGCACCAGGTTCCCCGCAGCCGTACCGATCTTGAGGTCGGCGAGGATCAGCCCGCCCTCGCGTACTTGCTGCACCCACGCGTACGGGATGCTCGCCACGGCCACCGTCGCTTCGATGCGGTCGTAGGGTGCACCCGCGGGAAGCCCGAGCACACCGTCGCGCGTGGCCAGCGTCGGGGCGAACCCCAGCGAGGCGAGCCGTTCCCGAGCGGTATCCACGTAATCGATGTCGACGCTGTAGACGTTGTCGTCGCCGAGCACCGAGCACAGAACGGCCGCGTTGTATCCGGTTCCGGTGCCGATCTCCAGCACCCGATCACCACGGTGGATGTCCAGCAGCTCCAGCATCCGCGCCATCAGGCCGGGCATCGAGGACGACGACACGCCCCGCCCGTGCTCGTCCACGGCGGTGAACAGCGCACGGTTGGCATACACCGCGTCCAGCCCCTCAGGGCTGTCGGTGCGGACCGTGACCCACGTGCCGGTGCCGTCCTGCTGGTAATACTCCGGCACGAACACATGGCGCGGCACCACGCGGAACGCCTCCTGCCACTGCGGCGAACGCACCTTGCCCGCCTCGTTCAGCTCATCCACGAGCCGCGCGGCACGTGATGTCCAGTCACTCATGCGTGGCTCCAGCAGCGAGTAGGTTGGCGAGCTCGCCGGTCAGGCTCACCCCGTCGAGGCCGTACTTTTGCCAATACTTGACCTGTCATGGCCACAACCACGCCGATTCGCCAGCATCGGCAACGATGGCAAATGGTGGGCACTGCAAAGAAGGCGGCGATGATCCCCGAGAAGCCGAAGAGGCTCATCGCCGGAGTGTTAAAGGAGATGGATCGGTAATGACAGTACAGCACATGCTGCCGACAAACTGGGCGAAGTCCAGCCGCTCCAACTCCACGCAGCCCGATTGCGTCGAGATCGCCCAGAACGACGAGTTCGGCCGCGTTCGCGACAGTAAGAACGTCGACGGCGGGGCGATCACCGTCTCGCGTGACGCGCTCGCGGCGTTCGTGAACGCCGTCAAGACGGCCGAGTAAAGCTGTCACAGTTTCACGCGATCCCGGCTCCTGTGCTTCGCGGGGCCGGGATCGCTTACTTTCCAGCACACGTGAGGGGGGGGGGCAAACCCATGACCTCAGCCGACGACAAGGCGCCCGTGCGCGACGCCATCGACTTCACCGACGGCGAATTCGACTGACCGGCGCCGTACCCGCTTACCCGGTGGGCTCAGTGGTGGGACTCTCGCCCCACTGCGCGCCCGTTGGCCACGCGGAACGCCAGCATGGCGCCCCCGAACAGCCGGTCATCGACGCCCCCGCAGTGAACGCCGCGAGTACGGACTGACCGCCCAGCCGGACGGTACGCGCACGGTGCGACTCGACCGACCCGACAGCGAACACCGATGGTCGCTCCCGCTCTGACCGGCCCGAGGAACCCGAGTGGCAACGAGCCCCCTCCCACACTGAACTGCTCCCCGGACGCCGGAACTGACAACTCAGTCCGGATTCCGGGGAGCAATTCTCCCTGCCGGTTCCGCTGGAACCGGGTGCATGGTTACGGCCCGACCAGTTCAGACCAGGCCGAACCGTGCCGCGTGCACGCCCGCCTGGAACCTGCTCTGAGCATCGATCGACCCCATCGCCACCGCGATGTCGTTACGTACGGTTCGAACGCTGACACCGATCTTCCGCGCCACGGCCTCATCGGTCATACCGTCCGCCAACAAGCGGAGTATCAGTTCCGTACGCGCCTTCGAACGACCCGACCCGGTCCCGGCCACCGGACTGGCGCGCTGCCACGACAACTCGGCGAACCGGCACAGTGACCGGACCGCCGACGGCCGGTACATCAGTCGATGTGTCGGCCCGTCGAAGACGATGCCGACGGTGCGGTCGATGGTCACCGCGCGAGTCGATACATGCGTCGCCACCCGAGTCACGACCTTCCGCTCGGCCAGCCACTCCACATGCTCGACCACTTCGGGAATGTCCAACAGGTAGTCCTGCAACACATAGCGGACGCTGCCGCCACTACGCAGCATGAGCTTGATCAAGGACCTGGAGAACTCGAGTGCGTTCGACGAGTACTCGGGAACCAGGAACACCACATCATTTCGCACACCGACGAGCAGTCGCTCGATCACCGCACTCGGGTCGACCGGATCCCCTTGAACTCCATCCCCGATCGGATCAACCCCCTGGACCGCATGACTCATCGAGAGTAATACCCCCTGTTGTGACCGACGGTGACGACGTCACCCGATTGAATGACACGTCGACGTTAGCACCGACTGAGGAACTCTCAGGCCGCTTTCTGCGATCTGTTCAGGGTAAGCAATCCGAAATGTTATCTCTCCAGGTCAGGGCACGCCCCAGGGAGTACGAGCCAACGACGGCGTCACGCCATTCCACAAATTGAGAAGTCAACGAATACGGGACGCCGTGCAAGTGGATTACTACTAACGTAGGGTATCGACCGCCAGGGATAAAACGTGAACATGGTTCACAGACGTGAAGGTGTTTTGTCGCCCTGGGCGAACAACCGAGAAAATCCACAGAAGCAGATCCGGAGCATCACATGAAATCGACGTGAAATCGGTTTCACAGGCGAGAGATTCGTCGGACCGACCCGGTCCGGATCACGCCGGTCGTGCGCTCCGCGGCAGCACCTCGGTCCAGACCCCGGCAATGTGTGCCAGACAGTCCTCTTCCGTACCGCTGTGACCCGAGGAGTGCCAGCCCGCGGGAAGCGACCGGCCGGACGGCCACAGGGAATACTGTTCCTCGTCGTTCACCACCACGAGGTATGTCGACTCGGATGCCACGTCAACTCCCCGCCTTTCCCGGACCGACCGGTGCACTCGCGACGAAGTCGGGCACGAAGTGGCCTCCGTCGATCGCGCTGACCCGGTCACAGACCCACCCGCCGACGGCCAGGTCGAGGACACCGAGACCGAACGGCGAGACGATGACGGCCTTCCCCTGCTCACGACGGAGGCGACCACGTACGACGTCGGCGATCGTGCCGTCGACGAAGTCGCGATGGCCCACCTGCTGCTCGGCGAGATGCAACGATGCCTGCTCTCGCACGGCGTGATCGACGTCGTCGGTCACGTTGGTCGCCGCCAGGACGAGTTCCGGGGCGAAGTCCCGGAGCGAGAGGTGCAACACGACGGGTGCGTCGGCGAGCAACGCCGGATCGGTCAGGTGCGGCTCGCCGGCGACGGTCGCGACGACGACCAGGTCGGCGCCGGTGAACACATCGGCAACGTCGTCGGCCACCGTCGCCTGTTCGGCCTGCCCGTCCTCGACGAGCTGCGCGGCGAAACGGTCGGCGTTCTCCCGCACGGTGTCGAAGAGCACGAAATCGTCGACCGCCCAGTCGAGATCACGCAGGAACATCCGCACGTGGTCGCTGATCAACCCGGTACCGACGAATCCGACCCTGCCCGCGCTCCTGCCGCCGAGCAGGGCCTCCGCACCGAGCGCAGCCGATGCGGCCGTACGTGTCGCCGAGATGACCGACGCCTCGAGCATCGCGTACGGGTACCCGGTGTCGTAGTCGTTGAGCACCATCACGGCGGAAGCGCGCGGAAAGCCGTGGTCGACGTTGCCGGGATAGCTGGCGATCCACTTGATGCCCGAACGAGGTGTGCCCGCGTCGTCGAGAAAAGCCGGCAGCGCGATGATCCGGTCCTTCGGCCTGTCGGGGAACCGCAGGAAACTCGAATGCGGGTTCGCCGTCGATCCGTCCTGATGCGCCAGGTAAGCGGCACGTACCACATCGAGCGCACCCTCGCGGTGCGTTTCGACCTGTTCGACGACGTCGGCGGCACCGATCACGCGCACACCGGACGGCGGCGCGAACGTGGATTCCTGCAACGACTGGTCAGACATGAGTACCGGCTCCTCCGCGATCTACTGGTTCCTGTGACATGTCATGCGTGAACGACCTCCAACTCGAGCGAGGGGGTGTCGTCCTCGGACAGACTCGCCGCCCACGCCGGGTTGTAGACGGTGTCGGCGTACGCGGTCCCCCGATCGGCGCACAGGAATGCGACAGTGGGCCGCCGGCCACGGTAACCCGCGAAATAGCGCTCGATCGCGGTGTACACCGTGCCCGACGAACCGCCCGCGTAAATTCCGTGGTCGCGCAGCAACCGGCGACACCCCTCGACGGTGTCCCGCTCCGGGACGACGACCACGTCGTCGATCAGAGCGTGGTCGAACAATTCCGGGGTGATACTCGAACCGAGCCCGGGAATTCGTCGCTTCTTGGGATGACCGCCGAAGATGGCCGAACCCTCGGCATCGATCGCGATCACACGGATGCCCTGGTACGTCTCTTTGAGGCGCAGCGACAGACCCCCGATCGTTCCGCCGGTGCTCGTGCCCACGAACACGTAGTCGATCCTGCGGAAAGCCCGGACGAGTTCGCCCCCGGTCAAGCGGTAATGACCGAAGATCGCGTCCGTGTTTGCGTACTGATTCGGCCAGTACACGGACGCGATCTCGTCGCGGAGCTCGGTCACCTTGTCGAGCCTCGTCGCGAGGAAGCCACCGGACGAGTCGCGTACCGTGACCTTCTCGACACGATCGCACACCGAACGCAGGTAGGCCTCCGTGATCGCGTTGCAGTTCGGATCGATGACCGGAACGAACGGCACTCCAAGGGACCGGCACAGCGACGCCATCGAGACGGCGAGGTTGCCGGACGACGATTCCACCACCGTGGTCCGGTCGTTGATGTCGCCGCGCTCCACCGCCTGCTTGAGCATCCAGAACGCGGAACGATCCTTCGAGCTTCCGTTCGGATTGGTGAACTCCAATTTCGCGTACAGATCGACGTTCTCATGCTCCAACCGCATCACCGGGGTCTCCGGCATCGATCGGCGGACTCTGTCGAGCTGTCGTGACAACCGGTCGGCGGTCATCAGCAGGCCTCCCATTTACTCACAGGCACATAGCTGGGGATCGGGAACTGCGACAGCAGTCTGCGCACGGACTCAGCAACGGACCCGCGTACCGACTCGTCCAGACTGCCGTCGGGTCTGGCGGCCGAGATCACCGCATCGAGTAGCTCGGCGATCTCGCGGATCTCGCTCGGCCCGAACCCTCGTTGCGCGAGCGCGGTGCTGCCGAGCGCCACTGCCGCGCTCCCCGCCACACCCTTCGGCGCGGCGCCGACCGAGACACCGACCTTGCCGAACACATCGATCACCGCATCAACGTGTTCGAACCGGTCCGGTGGTTCGAGCACGATCGTGTGGTCGGCCAATTCCGCAGGAGACACTCGGCCACCCAGCTTCGCCAATTCGTCCGACAACGCGGCGGCGGTCGAACGGATGCGGACAGTCGTCTCCCGGAACGGCCGCGTCGTTGCCAGGTCCAATGCGCGGGCCTTTCCTGCAACGGCCGACAGTTCACCGGATCCCGGCCACGACCACGTCAGGGTTCCTGCGCATGCCTCGGCCGTCCCGTCACGGGAGGAGGTGAGCACGATCGCCCCACGGGGACCGAACAACCGACGATCGGTTCCGACCACCGTGACGTGCGCGTGGCCGACGGGACTCTGCACCTCACCGATCGCGATCTCGCCCGCAGTGGCGGTGACGTCGGCGATCAACAACGCGCCCGCACCGTCGGCGATGGCACGAAGGCGCTCGTAGTCCATCGTCGCGGGTGCGTAGGGCCCTCCGCAGAGTAGCGCGGGAGGACGAACCGCATCGACGAGATCGGCGACGGCACGATGACGCGCCTGCTGGTGACCGGCAACTCCGGCGTCATGTCCGGCGCCCACGGCCTCCCGTAGATCCAGTGCGGCTCGCACGTCATGGCCGAACGCGTCGAGTACCCCCGTCACCGCTGCGGGGACGGAGCCCGGGAGCACGTTCGCGTAATCCGCGCCGAATACCTCGCGGGCCCGGTCGGCGGCCAGACGTTCGACCCTGACGGGGACCTCCGTGGCGAGCTGATCGGACGGCCTGGTGACACCGGCGCTGCAGGCGAGCACGGAGGGCTCCACGAATGCGGCGTCGGGAGTGAGCGACAGGGTCGACTCCCGGTCGGCGTGTTCGGCCTGCATCGCACCGTGCAGCTGCGGATCCTCTCCGGCCAGAAGCTCGGCTCCCACGGCGAGAAACCCCGTCAACGGCGAACTCGCGTTCGCCGGCCTCGTGATACGAGCCGTGATCGGTAGTGACATCACCTGGTCCTCGTCTCTCCGCTCGGGTCCGCGCACGGAGGTCAGCGGGTTACCGCACGCCGGTAGGCGCGGACCGCGAGAGGTATGAACACCAGGAGCATCAGCCCGGTCAGCAACAGGGACATCGGCGCCGCATGCTCGACGAGCACCGAATCGCCCAACTCTCCGGTGGGGTTGCCGAACAGTTCGCGACAGGCCGTCACGACGGCCGACAACGGATTCCACTCGCAGATCGCACGCAGCCAATCCGGTAGCCCGCCCAAGGGAATGAACGCGTTGGAAAGGAAGGTCACCGGCAACACGATGAGGATGGTCACCGAGTTGATGGCCTCCACGTCACGAAGCACCAGCCCGATCAGCGCGCCGAACCACGACATCGCGAACCCCAGCAGCAGCAGCAGGCCGTAGCCGGCGAGCGCGGCGCCGATGCCGTTGTCGAGTCGCCACCCGATGATGTACCCGACCGCCGACATCACCACGATGGACAGCAGCGCAATCACCATGTTGGAACACGTCCGGGCCAACGGCACCGAGAGGTTCGTCATCGGAAGCGATCGGAACCGATCGACCAGACCGTTGTTCAGATCGCTCGCGATGCCGAGGGCCGTGCTCGACACGTTGGTGAGCATCGTCTGCGCGAGAATGCCGGCCATCAGATATTCCTGGTAGTTACCGCCAGGAGCCCTCATCGCGCTGCCGAACAGGACGCCGAACAGCACCACGTACGCGACGGGCATGAGTGTGGCGCCGAGCAGCTTCTCCGGCATGCGGATCAGGTGGCGCAGATGCCGCCCGAAGAGAGCGGCGGTGTCGCTGCCGAGTTCGACGGCCGGGTTCATGGGCTTGGTCGGCGTGGTCATCCGGTTTCCACCTGCGTGTTCTTTCCCGTCAGTGACAGGAATACGTCGTCGAGCGACGGTCGCCGCACACCGAAGTCGTCGACGTCGAGGCCGAGCGAGTCGAGGGCGCCCGCGGCCTCGGCGACCGCCCCGATTCCGGGTGCCATCGCCACGGTCACGGTGAGTCCGTCGTCGTCCAGGGTCGCGGGCGCGGTGCCGATTCCGGTGAGCGCCCGTGCCGCACGTTCGGCCGATTCCGGTGTCGTGAGCCGCACCGCGAGGCGTTCGCCGCCGACCTTGCGCTTGAGCTCGTCGGCGGTGCCTTCCGCGATCACCGAGCCACTGTCGATCACCAGGATCCGGTCGGCCAGTTGGTCGGCTTCCTCGAGGTACTGCGTGGTCAGCAGCACCGTCACGCCCGCCGCGACCTCACCTCTGATCGTCTCCCACAATGTGTTCCTGCTGTGGGGGTCCAGACCGGTGGTCGGCTCGTCGAGGAACAGCACCTCCGGTCGTGCGACGAGGCTCGCGGCGAGATCGAGTCGCCTGCGCATACCGCCCGAATATCCCTTCACCGCACGGTCGGCGGCCTCCGTCAGGTCGAACCGTTCCAGCAAGTCGTCCGCCACCCGCTTCGCGGTGCGGCGCCCGAGGTGATAAAGGGTGCCGACGAGGCGCAGGTTCTCGCGCCCCGTCAGCCGCTCGTCCACCGCGGCGTACTGGCCGGTGAGGCCGATCCTGCGCCGGACCTCACGAGCACGGCCTGCGACGTCGAATCCCGCCACCGACGCATGGCCGGCGTCGGCGGACAACAACGTGGCGAGGATGCGCACTGTCGTCGTCTTCCCCGCCCCGTTGGGACCGAGCACCCCAAGCACCGTTCCGGTCGGCACGGACAAGTCCACGCCACGGAGCGCTTCGTTCTCGCCGTAGCGTTTACGGAGCCCTTCCGCCTGTATCGCGATACCCAATTGCCCACCTTCGAAAGCCTGCCGGTCGCGGCGTCGGTGGCGACTCAAGCATGCGATTCGGCCAGCACGCCATCGCGTTGCAACAACCTGCTGCGGCCGTCGACCGCGTTCCCGCCGCGGGGCACTCGCAGGGCGTGCAGCTAACTGCAACCAGGTTGCCGCGGGACCGACTCGCTCAACAGACTCGCCTCCGTCGCCCTATTCGACCAGGCGAAGGTGATCGATACGATGCGCTCGACAGAACCCACGGCTTTGCCGCTCACCCAGGCACAGTCTGGGGTTTGGATCGCTCAACGCCTCGACCCGACGAACCCGATCTACACGATCGCCGAGTACGTCGACATCGCGGGCGCGATCGACCCGGCCGTGCTCGAACGTGCACTGCACCGTGTGGTGGCCGAGGCCGACGCGCTGCGCGTCCGGTTCGAGGATTCCGACGGGGCCACGAAACAGGTCGTTCGGTCCGAAGTGGACTTCGACCTTGAGGTCGTCGACATCGGAGACACCGACGATGCCCCCGACCGTGCGCTCGCATGGATGCGGCGCAGGCAGGAGCGCCCGCTGGATCCGGGATCCGGCGCAACTTTCGAGTTCGCACTGCTGCGACTCGGACCCCGGCGGTCGATCTGGTACCAGCGCTACCACCACTCCGTTCTCGACGGGGTCGGCATGACGGTGATCGAACGCCGGGTGGCCGCCGTTTACAGCGAGCTGGCCGGTGGCGAGCCCGCGGGAACAGACACCGAGCCCGCACCGCTGACCACACTGCTCGAGGGCGAAGCCGACTATCGCGCGAGCGCGGCACTCACCGCGGACGAGGAGTACTGGGCCGGGGAACTCGCCCGAGCCCCCGAGCCCACGACACTGGGAGCGGGCCACCCCAGCGTGCCCAACCGGCTCGAGAGGCACACGGTGCGCCTCGGACCGGAGGAACTCGCCCGCATCCGGGATCTGGCCAGGGAAGCCGAGGTGGGCTGGCCGAGCGTGCTGGTCGGCGCGCTCGGAACCTACCTGTCCCGATTGACGGGCGCCGACGACATGGTACTCGGCATTCCGGCGGCCGCGCGGCCGAGCCGTCACACGCGTGACGTCCCGGGCATGGCCTCCAACATCGTGCCACTGCGACTGCGCCTGCCGATGACGCTCACGGTCGGCGACCTGTTGACCCATACGGCGCGGCAGCTGCGTGACGTCGGCCGGCACCAGCGGTACCGGTACGAGGATCTGCGCCGGAGCCGCAAGCTACTCACCGACGATGCACGGCTGACCGGGCCACACGTGAACCTGGTACTCGGCGACTACACGCTCGAGTTCGCGGGCGTGCCGGCGACGATGACGAGCCTTGCGGGCGGGCCGGTCGACGACCTGTCGCTGGCGGTCGACGCGCGGTGCGAGGACGGCGGGGTCAAGCTCGTTTTCGACGCCAACCCCGAGCTGTACTCGCCCGACGCGGTCGCGGCGCACGCCGAACGGTTCACCGCGCTCGTGCGCCGTCTCGTGGAACATGAGGTGACGGACCCGGTGGCGAACCTGACCGTCGCCACCGACGAGGAACGCGAACTGGTCCTGTCCGCGTGGAACGACACCGCGCGCCCGGATCCGGCGACGACGCTGGTGGAGCTGCTGGAAACGCAGGCGGCGGCCACTCCCGACGCGATCGCGGTCACCTCGGGCGATACCCGGCTCAGCTACGGCCTGCTCCATGCCCGCGCGGAACGGCTCGCCCGCGCACTGGTACGCCGCGGCGTCGGGCCGGAAACCTTCGTGGCGGTCTGCCTGCCCCGGACCGCGCCGCTCATGGTCGCGTTGCTCGGCGTCCTCAAGGCGGGCGGTGCCTACCTGCCCGTCGACCCGGGTTACCCGGACGACCGGATCGAGCTGATGCTCGACGACGCCCGACCCGTCCTCGGCCTGACGAGCACCGGCGTCGACCACACGGTGGCCCGGGCGGGCATGCCGTGGCTGGACCTCGACGAGATCACCGAACAGGACGGCGACCTCGAGTCCGGACCGCTGTCGCAGAGCGAGCTGCTCGCTCCGCTGCGTCCCGAGCACGCGGCCTACGTGATCTACACGTCGGGCTCCACGGGACGGCCGAAGGGAGTCGTCGTCGGCCATGCCGCCGTCGCCGAGCTGATGCTGTGGGCGAAGTCGGATTTCGGCCCGGATCGCCTGTCCGAGGTGCTGGCATCGACCTCGCTCAACTTCGACGTGTCGGTGTTCGAGATGTTCGGGCCACTGTGCTGCGGCGGACATATCGAGCTCGTCCGTGATCTGCTGGCTCTCGCCGATCGGCCGGACGGCTGGTCGGGCACGCTGCTCTCCGGCGTCCCGTCGGCGCTCGCCCAGCTCCTCACGCACGGCGACACCGAGATCCACGCCGACGACCTGGTGCTCGCGGGTGAAGGGCTCTCGCTCGGGGTCGCCGGGCGGATCCAGGAGGCGATCCCGAGCGGACGGCTGGCCAACATCTACGGGCCGACCGAGGCGACGGTGTATTCGACCGCCTGGTACGCCGACGGTCCGGTGGACGCGGCGCCTCCCATCGGAAAGCCGATCCGCAACACGCGGACCTACGTCCTCGACGGCGCGCTGCGCCCCGTCCCGCCCGGCGAGACGGGAGAGTTGTATCTGGCCGGCGAGGGCCTGGCCCGCGGGTATCTGAACCGGTCCGCACTCACCGCCGAGCGGTTCGTCGCCGATCCGTACGGACCGCCCGGATCGCGCATGTACCGCACCGGGGACGTGGTGCGATGGAACGCTCACGGCGACATCGAGTACCTCGGGCGGTCCGATCACCAGGTGAAGGTGCGCGGTTTCCGGATCGAGCCGAGTGAGATCGAGACGGTGTTGGCCCGCCGCGACGAGATCGCCGAGGTGGCGGTGCTGGTCCGAGAGGATCAACCGGGGGTCCGGCAGCTGGTTGCCTACGTCGTACCGCACGACGAGTCCGACGAGGCCGTTGTGGACTCCGACGAGCTGCGACGGCACGTCGCGGACTCGCTGCCCGAGTACATGGTGCCCGCCGCCTTCACCGCTCTCACCCGCCTGCCTCTCGATCCCAACGGCAAACTGGACCGCAAGGCGCTGCCCGTACCGGAGTACCGGTCCGCCGGCGGCGGCAGGGCCCCCGCCACGGAAACCGAGCGGGTCCTGTGCGAGCTGTTCGCGTCCGTACTCGGCGTCGACGAGGTCGGCGCCGACGACAGCTTCTTCGATCGCGGCGGCGACAGCATCATTGCCATCCAGCTCGTCGGCAAGGCACGCCGGGCCGGGCTCACCCTGACACCACGGCAGGTTTTCACCACGAAGACCGCCGCGGAGCTGGCCACGCTCGCCACCACCGCGAGCGTCGAGGAGACCGCGGCGGTCGAGGACGTCTCCGCGGTCGGTGACCTGCCGCTGCTGCCCATCGCCCACTGGCTGCGGGAGCGGGGAGGGCCGATCGACAGCGTGCACCAGGCCGTCGTCGTCAACACCCCGGCCGGCGCCACCGAGAGGGACATGTCACGGACGTTGCAGGACGTGCTGGAGCACCACGACGCGTTGCGACTCCGGATGTCGCCGGACTGGCGGCCGACCGTCGACCCGCCCGGCACCGCATCGGTGCGGGAGGTCCTGCGTCACGTGGACGTCCCCTCGGGCACCGATCCGGCTGCACTGCTCGACGAGCACTCCGCGGTGTGGCGCGAGCTCTCGCTCGCCGACGGCGTCCTGCTTCGCGCGGTGTGGTTCGACGCGGGCACCGACCGGACGGGCCTGCTACTCCTCGTCGCGCACCACCTGCTGGTCGACGGGGTGTCGTGGCGCATTCTGCTCGACGATCTGGGCCACGCCTGGCGCGGTGAGGACCCGCTGCCCGTCGGCACGTCGCTCCGCGCCTTCGCGACCGCCCTGCAGGACACGGACAGGTCGGCCGAGCTGAGCCTGTGGCACCGGCAGCTGGCCACCCCGGATCCCGATCTCGGATCCCGCCGGTTCGACCCGGCCGTCGACACGGCAGGCACCGCTCGGCAGTGGACGTTCACCGTTCCCGGGCGGCAGTCCGCGGCGGTGTTGCAGACCGTGCCCGCCACGTTCGCCACCGGGCCCAGGGAAGTGCTGCTCACCGCGCTCGCGCTCGCGCTCGAACACTGGCGGGCGAGCCGCGGCGGCGCCGCGGGCGGCGTACTCGTCGATGTGGAGGGCCACGGGCGCGAACAACTCGTTCCCGGCGCCGATCTCTCCCGCACGGTCGGCTGGTTCACCGCGCTGTTCCCGTTCGGCATCGACCTGGACGGCATCGATGTCACCGAGGCGATCGCGGGCGGCCCTGCCGCGGGGACCGCGCTGAAACGAGTCAAGCAGGCACTGGCGGATCTACCGGACAACGGAGCCGGTTTCGGCGCGCTCCGCTACCTCGACGACCGCGGCGCCGCACTCGCCGAACACCGCCCGCCCCAGGTCGGGTTCAACTTCCTCGGCCGCCTCGACGTCGGCGACGAGGAATGGGGCCTGGCCGACCGGATCCCCGACGCGCCGACCGCGCCCGACACCCGGCTGGCGCACGCGGTCGAGATCAACACCTTCGCCACGCCGGACGACCGCGTCGTCGTCGGCGTCACCTCCGCCCGCGGAGTGCTGGCCGACGACGAATCCGACGCCCTGATGGACGTGTGGCAGACGGCGATGTCCGGCCTGGCGCTGCACGCCGAGTCGTACGGCGGCTCCGCGGTCCACACCCCCTCGGACTTCCCGCTGGTGCGGCTCGACCAGAGCACCGTCGAGGAACTCGAGAACGAGTACGGCCCCCGGATCGACATCCTGCCGGTCACCCCGCTGCAACGGGGACTGCGCTTCCACGCGCTCTTCGACACCGAAGGGTCGGACGTCTATACGATGCAGTTCACGTTCGACCTGACCGGTGACGTGGACGTGCCCGCGCTCCGCACCGCCTTGCGCGAGGTGACTCGCAGGCATCCGAACATGCTGGCCGCGTTCCCGAGACCGGATCTGCAGGTCGTTCCCACCGGCGCGCTCCCGGATGCGGAGTTCACCGAGATCGACCTGAGCGCTCACGACGCGGCCGACCGTGACGCCGAACTCGAACGCGTACTCGCCGACGACCGTGCGAGGCGGTTCGACCTGACCCGGCCTCCCCTGCTGCGCATGATGGTGGTCCATACCGGCGGCCGGCGTTCGACCCTCGTGCTGACCAACCACCACATCCTGCTCGACGGCTGGTCCATGCCGATCGTCGCCCGGGAACTGTTCGCCCTGTACAGCACGGACACCCCCGGTCTGCCACCCGCCGCACGGTACGCCGATTACCTCGGCTGGCTCCTCGACCAGGACCCCGGCCGGTCGGAGCGGGCCTGGACCGAGGAACTCGCGGGCCTCGAGGAACCGACCCTGCTGGCACCGGCGCGCGGGACGCCCCACGCGCGGCGTCCGGGCCGGATCACCACGACACTCGGCACCGACGACATGGCGGCGCTCACCGAGCTGGCCCGGACACACGGGCTGACCCTCAACACGGTCGTGCAAGGCGCCTGGGGCGTGCTGCTCGCCGCGCTGACCGGCCGCACCGACGTCTGCTTCGGTGCCACCGTCTCCGGCCGTCCCGCCGACCTCGCCGGCGTGGAAACCATGGTCGGGCTGCTCATCAACACGGTGCCCGTCCGAGTCGAAGCGGGCCACGACGAATCGATCACGGACGTGCTGACCCGGCTGCAGTCTCGGCAGGCCGGGCTGATGAGTCATCAGCATCTCGGTCTGGCCGAGATCCAGCGCGCGGTCGGGATGGAGGAACTGTTCGACACGCTGACGGTGTTCGAGAACTACCCGAGGGACCCGGCGCAGCTGCGCGCCGAGGGCAGCGGCCTCGGCGTCACGGACATCGACGGCAACGACGCCACCCACTATCCGCTGACCCTCGTGGTCACCGACGGCGACGTGCTCGAGCTGCGCCTTGACTACCAGCCGGATCTGTTCGGCGGCGACGACGCCGGGATGATCATGGACCGCTTCCGGCGGGTGCTGTCGGCCTTCGCCCGTGACTCCCACGCGCGGATCGGGACCATCGACGTGCTGTCGGCCGACGAACGGCGGCTCGTAGTGCACGAGTTCAACGACACCGACCGCCCGGTCACACCGACGACACTGCCCGCGATCTTCGCGGAGCAGGCGGCCCGCACCCCGGACCGGCCGGCCCTGATGTTCGACGAACGTTCGGTGAGTTACGCCGAGCTGGACGCCGCCGCCAACCGGTTGGCACGTCACCTGATCGAGAGCGGGGTCTCCCCCGGCGAGCTGGTTGCGCTCGCCGTCCCGCGCTCGGTGGAGCTCGTCGTGGCGATGTACGCGATCCACAAGGCGGGCGGCGCGTACCTGCCCGTCGACACCGACTACCCGAGCGAGCGGATCGCGTTCATGCTCGACGACGCCCGGCCCGCGCTGCTGATCACCACGGCCGACACCGAACTCCCCGCGACCGACCTGCCCACGCTGCTGATGGACGGCGAGGACGCCGCAGCGGCCCGCGAGCGGTACTCGCCGGATCCGGTCAGCGATGCCGACCGGACGGAACCGCTGACCCCGCACCATCCGGCCTACGTCATTTACACCTCCGGCTCCACCGGCCGTCCGAAGGGCGTCATGGTCGGCCACCGGGGAATCGTCAATCGGTTGCGGTGGATGCAGCACACCTACCGGCTCGACGAGAGCGACCGGGTGCTGCAGAAGACGCCCGCAGGCTTCGACGTGTCGGTATGGGAGTTCTTCTGGCCGCTGCAGACCGGCGCCGCACTGGTCGTCGCCGAGCCGGAGGGGCACCGGGATCCGCTCTACCTGGCCGAGCTGATCGACAGCGCACGGGTCACGACCGTCCACTTCGTCCCGTCGATGCTGCATGCGTTCCTCGAGTCGTTGCCACCGGATTCGTGCCTCGGTCTGCGCCGGGTCCTGTGTTCCGGTGAGGCGCTCCAGCCCGAACTCGTGCGGCGACTGTCGAAACGCATCGACGCCGGACTGCACAACCTGTACGGGCCGACGGAGGCTTCGGTCGACGTCACGTCGTGGGTGTGCTCGGCCGACGAGCCGACCGTGCCGATCGGACGGCCGGTGTGGAACACGCGGCTGTACGTGCTCGACGGCGGGCTGCGCCACATGCCCCCGGGTGTGTCCGGCGAGCTCTACATCGCGGGCGATCAGCTCGCCTCCGGTTACCTCGGCCGCCCGGGGCTCACGGCCGAACGCTTCGTTCCCGATCCCCACGGACAGCCCGGTGAGCGGATGTACCGGACCGGTGACCTCGCGCGGTGGCGCCCCGACGGTGCGCTCGAATACCTCGGGCGCGGCGACGACCAGGTGAAGATCCGCGGGCTCCGGATCGAACCGGGCGAGATCGAAGAGGTACTCGCCGAACACGACGACGTCACCGCGGTCACCGTGCTCACGCGCGAGGACGCACCTGGCGGCAGGCGGCTCGTCGCCTACGTCGTCGGTCCGGCCGAGACCGACGACCTCCGCAAGTTCGCCGACGCGCGGCTTCCCGAGCACATGGTCCCGACCGGGTTCGTGCCGCTGCCGGAGCTGCCGCTCACGCCCAACGGCAAACTCGACCGGAAGGCGTTGCCTGCTCCGGACTTCGCGGCGGGCGGCGGTGGCCGCGGCGCCGGAACGCCCATGGAGACGGCGCTGGCGACGTTGTTCGCCGAGGTTCTGGGTGTTCCCGAGGTGAGCGCCGAGGACAATTTCTTCGATCGCGGCGGCGATTCGATCATGTCGATCCAATTGGCCAGCCGGGCGAAACAGGCCGGAATCGGCATCACGCCACGTGAGGTGTTCCAGGCCCGCACCGTCGCCGACATCGCCGCCCTCGCACGCGAGCTCGACACCACGGCGATGTCCGAGCCCGCCGACGCGGGCGTCGGTGACGTGGTTCCCACCCCGTTCGCCCACTGGCTGCTCGACGAGGCCGGAGACATCGCGGGGTTCCACCAGTCGATGGTGCTCACCACGCCCGCGGGCCTGACCGTCGACACGCTGACATCCATGATCGCGGCGCTGCTCGACCACCACGACGCGCTGCGGATGCGGATCCACCGCAACGAGCTCACCGACCTCGACGACGATCCGGACGACACGGTCTGGCATGCCGAGATCACACCACGCGGCACCGTGTCCGCGGCGAACGTGCTCACTCACGTCGCAGCAGGCGAGCACGATCCGGCCGATGCGGCGACCGCCCTCGCCGAGTACGCGAGAACGGCCCGCGACGAGCTCGATCCGGACTCCGGCCGGATGGCGAGGGTGGTGTGGTTCGACGCCGGAGCGGACCTTCCGGGGCGACTGCTGCTGGTGCTGCACCACCTCGTGGTCGACGGCGTGTCCTGGCGGATCCTCACCGAGGACCTCGCCCGCCTGTGGTCCGGTCGGGACCCGCTTCCCGTCGGCACGTCCTACCGCTCGTGGGGCGCCGTGCTGACCGAGCAAGCCGTCGTGCGCGCCTCCGAACTGCCGGTGTGGCTCGACCAGGTCGCCACACCGGACCGGCGACTGGGCGCGCGTGCCGTGGATCCGGACACCGACACGACCGCTTCGGCACGGTCGGTCACGGTCGAGGCATCCACATCGGACACCGAGATGGTGCTCACCGAACTGCCGGCCCTGTACCGCGCCGGTGTGCAGGACGTCCTGCTGACCGCGCTCGGCCTCGCGATCGCGGACTGGCGCGGTGAGACCGGGCCGACCGTCGTCGACGTCGAAGGACACGGGCGCGCCGATCCGGCCGGTACCGACACGTCCCGCACCGTCGGCTGGTTCACCACGAGCTACCCGGTGCGGCTGGACCCGCTCCCGCCCGACGGGGATCCGCACGCGGGCGGGCGGCTCGCGGACACGGCGCTGAAGCGGGTCAAGGAACAGCTACGGGCCCTGCCCGGCGAGGGCCTCGGATACGGCCTGCTGCGCAGGCTCAACCCCGACACGGCACCGACGCTGGCGAACTGCCCGCAGCCGCAGGTGGGGTTCAACTACCTCGGCCGTATCCCGGCACCGGGTGAACCCACCGCATGGGAACCGGCGCCGGAGAACGCGGGGATCGGCGGCGGCGCGGGCGAGGGCATGTGCCTGCCGCACGCGCTGGAGATCACGGCCGTCACGCGGGACGCCGCCGACGGCCCGAGACTGTCGGCCACGTGGCTGTACCCGGCGGGAGTGCTGGAGGAACACCAGGTGCGGGGCATCGCGGACCGCTGGGTGGCCGCGCTGTCCTCGCTCGCCGCACACGCCCACGACGGCGGTGCGGGCGGGCTGACTCCGTCCGACGTCATGGCTTCGCTCAGCCAGGAGGACCTCGAGTCCTTCGAAGACGAGCTCGATATCGACCCGAACACAGACTGGGAGATGTAGCGGTGAGTACCCGAGGCAGCAAACCGAGTTCACGGATAGCCGACGTTCTCGCGCTGTCACCGTTGCAAGAGGGCCTGCTGTTCCACAGCCTCTACGACAGCACCGGTGACGACGACGCGGAGCGCTCCGATGTCTACACGGTGCAGTTCTCCCTCGGCCTCACCGGTGACCTGGACACCGATCTGCTCGCCCGCTCGATCGCAGCCCTGCTCGAGCGGCACGCCAACCTGCGCGCCGCGTTCCGGCAGACCAAATCGGGCACAACGGTCCAGGTGATCGCCACGAGCGTGCCGACACCGCTGCGGGTGCACGACGCCTCCACCGAGTCCGCCCCGGAGACCGAGGCCGACGCGATCGCCGACGACGACCGGGCGCGGCCGTTCGATCTCAAACGCCCGCCGCTGCTGCGGTTCTCCGTGGTGCACCTGGGCGAGCGACGGCACCGGCTCGTCGTGACCAACCACCACGTGGTGCTCGACGGCTGGTCGATGCCCGTGCTGGTGCAGGAGCTGTTCGCGCTGTACGCGGCCGGTGCGGATGCCGGCACGCTCCCCCGCGTCACGCCGTACCGCGACTACATCGGCTGGCTCGCCGAGCAGGACCACGACGCGGGCCGAGAGGCGTGGCGACGGGTGCTGGACGGCGTCGCCGAGCCGACGCTGGTGTCTCCCGCCGACCCCGCGCGCGCTCCGGTCCGCCCCGCGACGACGTCCACCACGTGCCCGGCCGAGCTCGCCGAACGTCTCGCCGAGTCCGCACGACGCCACCACGTCACCGTTCCGACGCTCGTGCAGGCCGCCTGGGGTATGACCGTCGGCAGGCACACCGGACGCGATGACGTGGTGTTCGGGTCGACGGTGTCCGGCAGGCCGCCGGACCTCCCCGGCGTGGAAACCATGGTCGGACTGTTCATCAACACGATTCCCGTCCGGATGCGGCTCGACCCCGCCGCGACGATCCACGATGTGCTCACCGAGCTGTCCCGCACACAGGGCGAGGTCATCGATCATCAGCACACCAGGCTGTCCGACATCGCCGCCGTCGCCGGAGCCGGCGAACTGTTCGACACGCTCGTCGTGTTCGAGAACTACCCGCTCGATCCCGACGCACTCGAGCTGCCCGGCGCAGACCTCGCGGTCACCGACATCGAAGCCAGGGACAACACGCACTACCCGCTCACGCTCGTCGCCCTTCCAGGGGACGAGCTGACACTGCGGCTGGACTACCGCACCGATCTGTTCGACGACCGCTCGGCCCGCCGGCTGCTGGACCGGATGACGGCGGCGCTCCACGCGATCGCCGACCGCCCGGACGAACGTCTGTCCACACTGGACCTGTTGACCGAGGACGAGCGGACCGCGGTACTGACCACCTGGAACGACACCCGGGCCGATCTCGCGCCGGTGACGCTGCCCGCCATGTTCGAGCGCGCGGCTGCCGCCACGCCGTCGGCGTCCTGCCTGGTTCACGGCGCCGACGTCCTGTCGTACGACGAGGTCAATGCGCGGGCGAACCGGCTCGCCCGCGCGTTGTGCGAGCGCGGCGTCGGCCCCGAGAAAGCTGTCGCCCTCGTACTCCCCCGATCGCCCGAACTGGTGATCGCTGCGCTCGCGGTCACCAAAGCCGGCGGCGCCTACCTGCCGATCGATCCGGACTACCCGGACGAACGCATCTCCTTCACTCTCGCCGATGCCGACCCGGTTCTCGTGATCGCCGCTCCCGGCGCGGTCCCCGGCGACGTGGAAACGGCGATGCTCGTGATCGACGGTCCCGGCGACCTGCCCACCGACGGCGGCTCCGGGAACCTCACGGACACCGACCGCACGTCTCCCCTGCTGCACGACCATCCGGCGTACCTGATCTACACCTCCGGTTCGACCGGGACACCGAAGGGTGTGGTGGTGACCCATCGCGGTATCGCCTCCTTCGCAGAATCCGAACGGGAACGGTTCGCCGGCTCACCGGACGCCCGCGTGCTGCAGTACTCGTCGCCGAGTTTCGACGCGTTCGTCCTGGAGCTGTGCCTCGCGTTCCGCTCCGGAGCGACCCTCGTGGTGCCGGACAACCTCCCGCTTGCCGGCGAGATCCTCATCGACACACTCGTCGGCCAGCGCGTCACGCACGCACTCATCCCGCCCGTCGCACTGGCGAGCCTGCCGTCGACCACCGTCGACGATCTCACGTCGTTGATCGTCGGCGGCGACGCCACCACGGCGGACCTCGTCGCACGCTGGGCGCCCGGTCGCTGCATGGTGAACGCCTACGGTCCGACCGAATCCACCGTCGTCGCCACCACCAGCGCTCCACTCGCTCCGGACGAGGGCACTCCGCCGATCGGGACTCCACTGTGGAACACGCGGGTCTACGTGCTCGACGACGCACTCCGGCCCGTCGCACCCGACAGTCCGGGCGAGCTGTATCTGGCGGGCGAATCGCTCGCACGCGGGTACCACGGGCGCGCCGCATTGACCGCCGAACGGTTCGTCGCCGACCCGTTCGGGGACCCGGGCGACCGGATGTACCGCACCGGCGATCTCGTGTCGTGGCGGGAGTCGGGCGAACTGGATTTCCACGGTCGTAGCGACGACCAGGTCAAGATCCGCGGCTTCCGCATCGAACTCGGCGAGATCGAATCCGTGCTGCTGTCCTGCGCCCGGGTCGACCAGGTCGCGGTCGTGGCCCGCGAGGACCGTCCCGGTGTGAAGCAACTGGTGGCGTACGTCGTCGGCACGGCCGAGCATGCCGAACTCCGGACCCACGTGGCCGCATCACTCCCGGATCACATGTGCCCGGCGGCCTACGTCACGCTGGACGGGCTGCCGATGACGGCCAACGGGAGCAAGCTGGACCGCAAGGCGCTGCCGGCTCCTCAGCTCACGTCGGCGGCGCCGGGCCGCGCTCCGGCCACAGAGGCAGAACGGGCGATGGTCGAGTTGTTCGGCGAGGTGCTCGGCGTACCGGAGATCGGCGCCGACGACAGCTTCTTCGACCTCGGCGGCGATTCCATCATCTCCATCCAGCTGGTGAGCCGCGCTCGCAGGGCCGGGTTCGCATTCACGCCCAAGGACGTGTTCACCCTGCGCACCCCCGCCACACTCGCAGGCAAGACTGCACCGGATGCGGCCGGAACCGAACCGGACGACCCCGACGCGGGTGTCGGCGCCGTGCCGTTGACCCCGATCATGCACTGGCTGCGCGAGCAGGGCGGGCCGATCTCGGCGTTCCACCAGTCGATGCTGGTACGCGTCCCCGCCGGCCTGAACGACGAGGGTGTCAGCGCAGTACTCGCCGCTCTGGCAGACCGCCACGACGCACTGCGGCTGAAGCTGACGGGCACCGGGCCCGTGTGGGCGCTCGAGGCGCGGGAACGCGGGAACCGGACAGTCCCGGTGTCGACGGTGGACATCCGCGGCATGTCCAGCGACGAGATCCGCGCCGCGGTAGCCGTCGAGTCGGACGCGATCGGAACCCGGCTGGATCCGGAGGCGGGCATCATGGCCGCCGCCGTACGGTTCGACGCCGGTGACGAACCGGGGCGGCTCCTGCTGGCTGTCCACCATCTGGCCGTGGACGGCGTGTCCTGGCGCATCCTGCTGCCCGACCTCGCTGCGGCATGGCGGGCCGTCGCCGCCGGTGCCACCCCGGACCTGCCACCGATCGGTACGCCGCTGCGGCACTGGGCGCAGCGCCTCGGCGCCCTCGCCCACGAACCCGCCCGGCTGCACGAACTCGAGGTGTGGTCGCACGTCCTGCGCCCTGCCGAGCCGATCACCCCACGTCCCCTCGACCCTGCCCACGACACGGTCTCGACGGTGCGGACCGTGGGAGGCGAACTTCCTCCCGGCATCACCGGAGCACTGTTGACGCGGGTCCCTGCCGCGTTCCACGCCGACGTCAACGACGTTCTGCTCACCGCACTCGCCGTGGCCGTCGCGCGCTGGCGCTCCGCGAAGGGCCACACCGACCGGACGACGCTGCTGCACCTGGAGAGCCACGGCAGGCACGGTGTGGGACCCGACGACGCGAGCGACCTGTCCCGCACCGTCGGATGGCTCACGTCGATGTATCCGGTGCGACTCGACCTCGACGGGGTGGTCGGCGCCGACAGTGACGACCGCAGCGACATGGCCGACGCCGTGTCGGGTGGGCGGCATGCGGGTGCCGCGCTCAAGGCGGTCAAGGAACAGCTGCGCGCACTGCCGGACCACGGCATCGGCTTCGGGCTGCTGCGTTACCTCAACCCCCAGACCGGCCCTGCGCTGGCGAGCCTGGCCACCCCGCAGATCGGATTCAACTACCTCGGCAGATTCGCCGACGCCTCCGAGAACGCCGACTTCGCGCCCGCCGCCGAAGCCGCCACGCTCGGTGGCGGTACGGCCGGGGACACGCCGGTGCCGCACGCGCTGGAGATCACGGCACTGACCCGCGACGGCCACGACGGCCCCACTCTCCGGGCGGACTGGTCGTGGCCGGGCGAGATGTTCGACCACGCCGACGTGGCGGAGCTCTCCCGGGAATGGTTCGACACGCTGCGCGGGTTGGTGGCGCACACGGCGGATCCCGGTGCAGGCGGGCACACCCCGTCCGACTTCGAGCTGGTCGACCTCACGCAGTCCGAAGTAGATGAACTGATGCCCGCGCTGCCTGCGGGATCCGACCTGCAGCCGCTGTCCTCGCTGCAGGAGGGCCTGCTGTTCCACGCGGGATTCGACGCCGCGGCACCGGACATCTACACCGTGCAACTGGCCATCGAACTGTCCGGCGCCGTGGACTCCGGGGCATTGCGCGGCGCGGCCGAATCCCTCCTGCACCGCCAGGCGGGGCTGCGCACGGGATTCCGGGTCGACGGCCTGTCCCACCCCGTCGCGTTCGTGCCGCCCGAGGTTCCGCTGCCGTGGCGAGATGTCGACCTGTCGGCACACGCCGACCCCTTGACCGCACTCGCCGACGTCCGCGCCGAGGAGAAGCGCCGGTTCGACCTGTCGCAGCCGCCGCTGTTGCGGTTCGCGCTCGTGCGCCTCGCCGCCGACCGGTACACGCTGGTGCTGACCAACCACCACATCCTGCTCGACGGATGGTCGATGCCGCTGCTGGCCGCCGAGCTGTTCACGGCCTACGCGGGCGCGCCGCTGCCGCCGGTCTCGCCCTACCGGGACTACCTCGCCTGGTGCGCGTCCCAGGACCGCGCTGCGGCCGAGCGCACGTGGCTCGACGTGCTCGACGGCGTCACCGAACCGACGCTGCTGGCCGGTGGCGATCCGCCTGCCGACCCCGCCACGAGCGGCCGCCACACCGTCCGCATCCCCGAGAGCCTGACCCAAGCGCTGACGAGCACCGCGCGTGATTCCGCGGTCACCGTCAACACCGTGCTGCAGGCAGCGTGGGGCCTGGTGCTGGCGGGCGTGACCGGCAGGTCGGACGTGCTGTTCGGCGCCACCACCTCGGGGCGTCCCCCGGAACTGCCGGGCGTGGAAAGCATGATCGGCCTGTTCATCAACACGCTCCCCGTCCGGGTCCGGCTCGACCCCCACGAGACGGTGGCCGGACTGCTGGATCGCCTGCAGCGGCAACGCCTCGACGTCACCGACCACTCGTACGTCGGGTTGACCGACATCCAGCGCCTCCTCGGCACCGGCGAGCTGTTCGACACGTTGATGGTGTTCGAGAACTACCCGCTCGACCCCGATCGCATGGTGGCGCCGGGCAGCGGGGTGTCCATATCGAACGCCGAGGTCGACGACGCGACCCACTATCCGCTGACGCTCGTCGCGTTGCCGGGCGACGAACTGCACCTGACGATGACCTACCGCGACGACGTGTTCGATCCCTCGGACGTGGAGCGGTTGGCCGACCGACTCGTCACCCTGCTGACGCGCATCACCGACGACCCCGCACTGCCGGTCGGCCGGATGGAGACGCTGCTGGCCGACGAGCGTGAACTGCTGCTGTCGCAGTGGAACGGCACCGCCGTCGAGGTGCCCGCGACCAAGGGCTCGGTCCAGGACCGGTTCGCCCACCAGGCCGCGGCCACACCGAACACGGTCGCGGTGTCGGCGAGCGGCACCGAGGTGACCTACGCCGAACTCGACCGACGCGCGAATCAGCGAGCGCACCAACTGCTCCGGCTCGGCGTCCGCCCGGAGGACAAGGTCGCCATCCTGCAACAGCGCTCCGTCGAACTCGTCGTGTCCACGCTGGCGGTGCTGAAGGCGGGCGGGTCGTACGTCCCGTTGGACGGCAGGAGCCCGGACGGCCGGCTGGAGCGGGTCCTGGCTCAGACGGCGGCGCCGGTACTGCTCACCGACGGTTCCGCCGTCGACCGGGAGCTCGAACACCACGCGACCGTCATCGACGTCGACACCGACGGTGCGGTCGCGGAGGAACCGGTCACGGCCCCGGACGTCGCCTGCCATCCCTCGAGCCTGGCCTACGTGATGTACACATCCGGGTCCACGGGGGTGCCGAAGGGCGTCGCCGTGACCCATCACGACGTGCTCAGCCTGGCCTTCGACCGCGCATGGGACGGAGCGAACCAGGAACGGGTGCTGCTGCACTCGCCGCACGCCTTCGATGCCTCCACCTACGAACTGTGGGTTCCGCTGCTCACCGGCCGCCGACTCGTCGTCGCCCCGGCGGGCGAGCTCGACATGGCCGAACTCGCCGACGTCATCACCGGCACCGGGATCACCGGCCTGTGGCTCACCGCCGGGCTGTTCCGGCTTCTCGCCGAGGAGCATCCCGACTGTTTCGCAGGTGTGCGGGAGGTGTGGTCCGGCGGCGACGTCGTACCGCCCGCGCTGGTGCGGAAGGTACTCGAGGTCAACCCGGAACTCGTCGTGGGCGACGGCTACGGCCCGACCGAGGTCACCACCTTCGCCACGTACCACCTGATGAGCGCCGGCACCGAGATCGGTTCGACCGTGCCGATCGGTCGTCCGCTGGACAACATGCGGACATACGTCCTCGACGACCGGTTGCGCTTGGTACCGCCCGGTAGCGCCGGCGAGTTGTACATCGCCGGCGCCGGCGTGGCCCGCGGCTACCTCGACCGTCCGGAGCTGACGGCCGAGCGGTTCGTCGGCGACCCGTACGGCCCGCCCGGCGCACGGATGTACCGCACCGGCGACCTCGTCCGCTGGATCCGCCCCGCCGACGGCGAGGCACCCGCGGTGCTCGAGTTCGTCGGCCGTGCGGACGAACAGGTCAAGATCCGTGGCTTCCGCATCGAGATCGGCGAGATCGAGGCGGTGATCTCGGCGCAGCCGGATGTCGCGCAGGTGGCGGTGATCATCCGGGAGGACCGGCCCGGCGACAAGCGGATCGTCGCCTATCTGGTGGGCGATCCCGACATCGACGCCGTCCGGGACCGGTGCACCACCGCGTTGCCCGAGTACATGGTGCCGTCGGCATTCGTCGCGCTGGACACGCTTCCGTTGACCACCAACGGCAAACTGGATCGCCGAGCGCTGCCCGAACCCGACCTCACGGCAGCCGCGACGTTCCGCGAGCCGCGGACGCCGCGGGAGGAGATCCTCTGCGGCCTGTTCGCCGAGGTCCTGGGCGTGGCCGAGGTCGGTATCGACGACGGCTTCTTCGCGCTGGGCGGGCATTCGCTGCTGGCCACCAGGTTGGTCAGCAAGATCCGTTCGTCCTTCGGTGTGGAGTTGCCCATCCGTGCCCTGTTCGAAGCGCCCACGGTGGCCACGCTCGCCGGGCGATTCGATTCGGCTCAGAGCGCCCGCACCGCACTCGTGCGCTACGACCGTCCGGAGGTCGTGCCCGCGTCGTACGGCCAGCGCAGGCTGTGGTTCCTGAACAAGTTCGAAGGGGACGCCTCGCCCTACAAGATCCCGATCGGGCTCCGGTTGCGCGGCGACCTCGACCGCGGTGCGTTACGTGCGGCCCTGCAGGATGTGCTCGAACGGCACGAAGTGCTGCGCACGGTCTATCCGGAGGTCGACGGCGAACCGGTCCAACGAGTTCTGGACGCCGACCCCGCCACCCCGACCATCCGCCACGTACCGATCACCGAGGACGACCTGCGGGACGCAGTGCACCGCGACGTCGCCGCCGGCTTCGATCTGGCCGTCGACCCGCCCGTGCGCGCCACCGTCTTCCAGACGGGCGAAGCCGATTTCTTCCTGCTGCTCGTGCTCCACCACATCGCCGCCGACGGCTGGTCGATGGCGCCGATGGGCCGGGATCTCGGCCGTGCCTACGCCGCACGCGTGTCCGGCGAGAGTCCCGAATGGACCGAACTGCCCGTTCAGTACGCCGATTACAGCCTGTGGCAGCACGACGTGATGGGCACGGAGGACGACCCCGAATCGGGCATCGCACGCCAGGTGGAGTTCTGGCGTGACACGCTCGCCGACCTGCCCGAGGAACTGGACCTGCCGACCGACCGGCCGCGCCCGACGGACCCGACCTACGCGGGCGGCACCGTCATGTTCGAGCTGGACGCCCAGCTGCACGCCGGACTGACTGCTCTGGCGCGCGAGCACGGCACCAGCCTGTTCATGGTGTTCCAGTCCGCGCTGGCCACGCTCCTGACCCGGGTGGGCGCGGGCACGGACATCCCCATCGGCTCTCCCATCGCCGGACGTACCGACGACGCACTCGACGACCTCGTCGGATTCTTCATCAACACCCTCGTGCTGCGCACGGACACCGCCGGGGATCCGACCTTCGCCGAACTGCTCGGCAGGGTCCGCGACACGCTGCTCGCCGCGTACGCACACCAGGACCTACCGTTCGAACGGCTCGTCGAGATCCTCAAACCCGCCAGGGTCACCGGGCGGAACCCGTTGTTCCAGGTACTGCTGGTGTTGCAGAACAACGCGAGCACCACGCTGGAGCTGCCGGGCGTCGACGTCGAGGTCGAACCCGCGGATGTCCACGCCGCCCAGTTCGACCTCTCGGTCGACCTGACCGAACGCCACGTCGACAGCACGGAAGCCGGGATCGGCGGCAGGCTCGACTACAGCGCGGAGCTGTTCGACGACGACACCGCCCGTGGTCTGCTCGACCGCTTCACCCGGTTGCTGCAGGCGATCGTGGCCGATCCGAACCAGCACATCGCCACGATGCCGATCCTCTCCGACGACGAAGAGCGGCGGCTGCTGGCCGAGTTCAACGCCACGGATGCGCCCGTCGACCGCGAGGGCGTCGTCGAGAAGGTCCGCAGGCACGCCGAAGTGCGGCCGGACGCGACCGCGCTGGCCGACGAGCACGGGACCGTGAGTTACGCGGCGCTGGATCGCCGCGCCGGTGCGCTGTCGCGTCTGCTGACGCGGAGCGGCTCTGAACCCGGCGCGATCGCCGCGGTACTCGCCGACCGCAGCACGCTCGTCCCGACCGCCGTACTGGGCATCCTCGGTGCCGGCGCGGCCTACACCCCGCTCGACCCCCGGGCACCGCGGGCGAGACAGGTCGCGTTGCTGCGCGACAGCGGCGCGCGGTGGTTGCTGGTCGAACCGTCGCGGACCGCGGAGGCGGCCGAGCTCGCCACGGCGGCGGGCACCGGTGTGACCGTCGTGACCCTGTCCGACGAGACACTGTCCGACGAGGCGCTGTCCGACGAGGCGCTGTCCGACGAGGCGCTGTCCGACGAGGCGCTGTCCGACGAGGCGCTGTCCGACGAGGCGCTGTCCGACGAGGCGCTGGACGCCGACACCGGACCCAGCCACCCACCTCGAAGTGAACCGGAAGACCTCGCCTACGTCATCTTCACGTCCGGCTCCACCGGTAGGCCCAAGGGCGCGATGGTGCACCACGGCGGCATGGTGAACCATCTGCTCGCCAAGGTGGAGGATCTCGAACTGACCGAGTCCGACAGCCTGGTGCAGAACGCGCCGCTGTCGTTCGACATCTCGGTGTGGCAGATGCTCGCCGCGTTCGTGGTCGGCGGCACCACCCGGATCGTCAACGACGACACGGCGCTGGACCCGGCGGCCCTGTTCGACCTCACGGCGTCCGAGCGCATCACCATGCTCGAGGTGGTCCCGTCACTGCTGCGCACAGCGCTCGACTCGTGGGACAACGGATCCGCGGTGCAGGACCTGACGGCGTTGCGGTGGCTGATGGTCACCGGCGAGGCGTTGCCGGAGTCGGTGTGCCGACGGTGGTTCGACCGCTTCCCGGACATTCCACTGGTCAACGCCTACGGGCCCACGGAGTGTTCGGACGACGTCACGCACGCCGTGATCACCGAGCGGACCGATCTGAGCGGCAGGATCCCGATCGGCCGGGCCGTGCGCAACACTCAGCTGTACGTGCTCGACGAACAACTCGAACCGTTGCCCATCGGCGTGGTCGGTGAGCTCTGTGTCGGCGGCGCCGGTGTCGGCCACGGCTACCTCGCCGATCCGGCGAAGACCGCACGCGCGTTCGTCCCCGACCCGTTCTCCGGCGTCGAAGGGGCGCGGCTCTATCGCACGGGCGACCGCGTGCGATACCGACCGGACGGACAGCTGGAGTTTCTCGGCCGGATCGACCACCAGGTCAAGATCCGCGGGCAGCGCATCGAACTCGGCGAGGTCGAAGCAGCGATCCGGGAGCTCGAGAGCGTGTCGGACGCGCTGGTCGTGGTGCACCCCGACCCTTCGGGCCAGCAGCGGCTTGTCGGCTACGTGGTCGGGGACGCCGATCCGACGGTCGCGCGGGAGCGGCTGTCGGCCGCACTGCCCGACGCCATGATCCCCGCCGTCCTCATCGGACTCGACACGTTCCCGCTGACCCGCAACGGGAAGATCGACCGCAAGGCGTTGCCCGCCCCGGAGTTCGGCTTCGACGGCGAAGGCCGCGAGCCGAGCACCCCCACCGAAAGCATCCTGGCGTCGATCTTCACCGAGGTACTCGGCGTGTACGGCGTCGGAGCCACCGACGACTTCTTCGACCTCGGCGGCCACTCCCTTCTGGCCACTCGGCTGGTGAACCGGATCCGCTCGGTGTTCGGGGTGGAGCTGCCGGTCCGGACCGTGTTCGACTCCCCGACCATCCAGGCACTCGGCGGGCGCCTCGACGCCGAAGGCGCCGGCGACGCGCAGCGGCCCCCGTTGCGGCCGATGCCACGCGGTGAGCACGTTCCGCTGTCGTACGCGCAGCGGCGGATGTGGTTCCTCAACCGGCTCGAAGGATCGGGCGGCACCTACAACGTCCCGGTGGTGCTGCGGTTGTCCGGGGAACTGGGCGAGCCCGCGCTGCGGTCGGCAGTGACCGACGTCGTCACCAGGCACGAGGTGCTCAGGACGGTCTTCACCGAGATCGACGGTGAGCCTTACCAGAAGATCATCCCCGCCGACGTCGCCGTTCCCGAGTTCCGCACGGTGACCGCCGATCCGGAGCAACTCGACGAGGAGATCCGGAACGCCACCCGCACCGGTTTCGACCTCACCCACGAGCTTCCGGTGCGCGTCACGCTGCTCTCACTCTCGCCGCGGGAGCACGTCCTGGTCGTCGTCATGCACCACATCGCGAGCGACGGCGGCTCAGCCAAGCCATTGGCCACCGACCTGGCCCGGGCCTACACCGCGCGGCGCGACGGGCAACCGCCGCAGTGGAGCGATCTGCCGGTGCAGTACGCGGACTACGCCCTCTGGCAACGGCAGGTGCTCGGCAGCGACGTCGACGAGGCCGGCGGCCGCTCACCGATCGCCCGGCAACTCACCTACTGGACCGACGCGCTCGCGGGCATTCCCGAGGGCATCGAACTGCCCACCGACCGGCCGCGGCCCGCGTCGTCGGACTTCGCGGGTGACACGGTGCCGATGCAGCTGGACGCCGACCTGCACGCTCGGCTGGAAGCACTGGCGGCCGAGCACTCCGTGAGCCTGGCCATGGTGGTGCAGGCCGGGGTGGCGGCACTGCTCTGCCGGCTGGGGGCGGGCACGGACGTGCCGATCGGGTCCCCCGTGGCGGGGCGCACCGACGAGGCGCTCGACGACCTGATCGGCTTCTTCGTCAACACGCTCGTGCTGCGCACCGACACCTCGGGCGACCCGTCGTTCACCGACCTGCTTGCACGGGTACGCGAGACCGATCTGGAGGCGTTCGCCAACCAGGACGTGCCGTTCGAGCGGCTGGTCGAGGAACTCAACCCGCCACGGTCGCTCAGCAGGCATCCGCTGTTCCAGGTCATCCTGTCCTTCGCCAACCACGAAGCGGTCGGCCTGGACCTGCCCGGGCTCCGGGTGCAGCCGGTGCCGGTGACGACCGGTGGCGCCAAGGTCGACCTGTCGTTCAAGCTCGGCGAACAACGCGGCGCGGACGCCACCCCGCAGGGCATCACCGGGCTCATCGAATTCCGCACCGACCTGTTCGACGCCGAATCGGTGGCAGGCATCGCCACCAGGCTGGAACGGCTGCTGCGGGCTGCGGCCTCCGAACCGGCCGCACCGGTCGGCGACATCGATCTCACCGACCCGGCCGAACGCACGCGGTTGCTGACGGAATGGAACGACACCGCGACCGACGTTCCCGACGTCACCGCGCCCGAACTGTTCACCCGGCAGGCCCGCCGCACGCCGGACGCGATAGCGGTCACCGACGGGCACACGGAGTTGACCTACTCCGAACTCGACCGGCGGGCCGTCCGGGTCGCCGCCGCGTTGCAGGCCCGCGGCGCCGGGCCGGAGCACTTCGTGGCCGTGTCCCTGCCGCGCTCACCCGGCCTGCTCGTCGCGCTGCTCGGTGTCCTCAGGTCCGGGGCGGCCTACGTTCCGGTCGACCCGGGATACCCGCCCGAGCGCATCGAGTTCATGCTCGCGGACACCGGCCCGGCACTGCTGATCACCGACGACGCCGTCGCGCGGGACCTGCCCGCCACGGCGGTCGAACGGATCACCGTGCCGGAACTGGAGGAGACAGGCGGCGATCCGGCTTCCGAGGACACAGTGCTTACGGAGACGGTGCGTCCCTGCAACCCGGCGTACGTGATCTACACGTCCGGCTCGACGGGCAGGCCGAAGGGCGTCGTGATCGAGCACCGCGCGCTCGTCGACTACCTGACGTTCGCGGGCGACGACTACGCGGGCGTGCGCGGGCAGACGCTGTTGCACTCGCCGATCTCGTTCGACCTGACGGTCACCGCGATGTTCGTGCCCCTCACCGTCGGCGGAACCGTGCGTGTCGCCTCGTTCGACGAAGCCGATCCGGACACGGTCGAACAGCTGCGGCGCAGCCCCGCGAACTTCGTGAAGGCGACGCCGAGCCACCTGCCGCTGCTGGAATCGCTGCCGCCGGAGTACTCCCCCGACACCGAGCTGCTGCTCGGCGGGGAGCTGCTCCTCGGCGAACTCGTCGACCGATGGCGCACCGAACACCCCGGCGTGACCGTGCTGAATATGTACGGGCCGACGGAAACCACGGTCAACTGCACCGAGTTCCGCATCGAACCCGGCGATCCGATCCCGCACGGACCGTTGCCGATCGGCACACCGCTCGACAACACGCGGCTGTACGTGCTGGACGAACGCCTGCGGCTGGTACCTGCCGGTTCCCCTGGTGAGCTCTACGTCGCGGGCGACGGCCTGGCACGCGGGTACCTGAACCGGCCGGAGTCGACCTCCGCCAAGTTCGTCGCCGACCCGTTCGGCGAGCCGGGCGAGCGGATGTATCGCACGGGCGACGTGGTGCGCTGGAACGGCGACGGCACCCTGTCGTTCCTGCGGCGCGTCGACGACCAGGTCAAGCTCCGCGGCTTCCGGATCGAACTGGGCGAGGTCGAGGCGGTGCTGGACGGCCACCCCGCGGTGGACCGTGCGGCTGTCGTCGTCCGCGAGGACCAGCCGGGCGATCAGCGCCTGGTCGGCTACGTCACCGCCGCGGCCGACGGCCGGGCGGATCCCGCGGAACTGCGCTCGCACGCGGCGGACACGCTGCCGGAGTACATGGTCCCGAACGCCGTCGTGGTGCTGGACCGGTTGCCGCTCACGCCGAACGGCAAGCTCGACCGTGGCAAGCTCCCTGCCCCGACCGTGAGCACCGGTGGGCGAGGCCCACGCGGGCAGCGGGAACAGCTGCTGTGCGAACTGTTCGCCGAGTCGCTCGGGCTCGACCGGGTCGGCATCGACGACGGCTTCTTCGACCTCGGCGGGCACTCGCTCCTGGCAACGAAACTCATCACCCGTGTGCGTGCGACGCTCGGAGTGGACATCGCGATCCGCACCCTCTTCGAGGCACCGACCGTGGCACAGCTGGTGCCGCGCCTGGACGATCCGGACACCGCGGAGGCGGGCGCGTTCGACGTGGTGCTGCCACTGCGGAGCGGCGGCGACGAGAACCCGCTGTTCTGCATCCATCCGGCGAGCGGGTTCAGCTGGTCCTACGCGGGCCTGATCCGGCACATCGACCCGGCCGTGCCTCTCTACGGTCTCCAGTCCGCCGGCCTCGCCGCCGACGAACCGCTGCCACCGACCGTGCCCGACATGGCAGCCCGCTACGTCGACGAGATACGCCGGGTCCGGCCGGAAGGCCCGTATCGCATCCTCGGCTGGTCGTTCGGCGGGATCGTGGCCCACGAAATGGCGTACCAACTGGAACGAGCCGGTGAGCGGGTGGAACTGCTCGCGATGCTCGACTCGTTCCCGAAGTCGGACGCCGAACGCGCGGACACGACCGACATCGACGAGCGAGAGCTGTACGAAGCCCTGCTCGACCTGGCCGGGTACGACCCGTCGATCGTCGGCGAGGGTGTACTCGATCGGGCACGCATCACCGAGATGCTCCGCGAACAGGGCGGCATCCTCGGTGAAATCACCGAGCGGGAACTCGGCGCCTTGTATCACGTCTACGGGAACAACACCGCACTGGCGCGGGAATTCGTCCCCAGCACGATCTCCTCGGACGTCGTCCTGTTCGTGGCGACCGACGACGAGACCGAACCGGACATGCAACACCGCTGGACCGGCCACATCACCGGAACGGTCACTCGCATCGACGTGCCGAGCCGGCACAACGACATGACCCGTCCCGCGCAGCTCGCCCTGATCGGCTCCGAACTGGCCACTCGGCTGCGCAACGACAACGAAAGGAATCCCCGATGAGCACCAATCCCTTCGAGAATCCGGACGGCACGTACTCGGTGCTGGTCAACGACGAAGGCCAGCACTCGCTGTGGCCGTCCTTCGCCGAGGTGCCCTCGGGCTGGACGGTGGCGCTCGCCGAAGCCGGCCGGCAGGAGGCACTGGACTACATCACCGAACACTGGACCGACATGCGCCCCGCGAGCCTTGCCGCGGCGATGGACTGAGCATGCCGCGCCCGCGCCGGGACGGCCCGCCTGTCTCGGCGCGGGCGCACGCCGGTCCGCGCGCGCCGGACCGCGCGCCCGCGCTGCAGGAAGTGGAAGAACGATTGGCGCCCCGGTGCTGCATCGATAGTTTTCAACTGGGACGCAATGAAAGTCACTCGAGTCCACACGAGACGCGAAGGCGATGAGGTTGACGATGTCTGAACAGCGTCGAGCACTGGTCACCGGGGCATCCCGGGGAATCGGAAAGGGAGTCGCCCTGCGGCTGGCCGACGACGGATTCGACGTGGCGTTCTGTTACCGGTCGGAATCCGCAGCCGCCGAGGAGACCGCCCGCCAACTGGACGAGCGCGGCGCGGCCACGTATCACGCGCCGTGCGACGTGGCCGACGCCGCGGATGTGGAAGCGTTCGTCAAAGCCGCCGAGGCCGAGATCGGCACCATCGACACGCTGGTCAACTCCGCGGGCATCACTCGGGACAATCCGGCCGTTCTCATGCCCGCCGAGGACTGGAACGCCGTCATCGACACGAACCTGTCGGGCACTTTCACGTTCTGTCGCCTGATGTCGTTCGGCTTCATGAAGCGCAAGCAGGGAACGATCATCAACATGTCGTCGGTCGCCGGCGTGTACGGCAACCGCACCCAGACCAACTATTCGGCGGCCAAGGCCGGAATCAACGGCATGAGCAAGTCGTTGGCGAAAGAGCTCGGACCGTACGGCGTGCGGGTGAACGTCGTGGCGCCCGGGTTCATCGAGACCGACATGACCGACGCGTTGGACGACAAGGCCCGCGCGGCAGCGCTGTCGAGCATCCCGCTCAACCGGTTGGGCAGCGTCGACGACGTCGCGGACATGGTCGCCTTCCTGTCATCGGACCGCGCCGGCTACATCACCGGACAGGTGTTCCAGGTCGACGGCGGGATCGTGATCTGATGACCGTCGACACGGAGACCACGGACCGCACACGGACGCCACACTCAGCCGAACGCCCCGATGAGGGCCGGAGCGGCGTCGACAACGCCGGAAAGTCCTACGCGGCACCCATCAGGGCGTTCGACACGCTGGACGTTCCGGAACCGGGCACCGCCGTGGCGGTGAAGGAGATCGTCGCCGAGGACGACTACCTGTCCGGGCACTATCCGCACCTCACCATCTACCCCGGCGTGTTCACGATCGAGACGGTCCAGCAGGCCGCACGGGCGGCTCTGGCGGCCGGCGGGATCGATGCGATGCTCACGGACGTCACGTCGGTGCGCTTCACGGGAACCCTCGTGCCCGGGGACACCATGACGACGACGCTCACCATCGGGACACCTGACGACGACGGTTCCCTCGTGGTGAAGGCACGGTGCCACCGACAGGACGGACGCAACTGCGCCCGGATCACGCTGCGACTCCGAACCCGGGAGGCGCAGTTGCGATGACCGTCGAAACTCCGGACACGACCGTCCACACGACACAGGCGCCCCTCGAGCACGCCGACCTGAAACGCATTCTCGCTCACCGGCACCCCATTCTGCAGCTCGACCGCGTGGTGGAGTTCGAACCGGGCAGGAGGATCGTCGCGATCAAAGCCGTGACCGGCACTGAGCCCTGCTACGGCGGTCTCAGCGACGACGCCGTGCACGCCGACCACGCCTACCCCGCCTCGTTGCTCATGGAGTCGATGGGACAGGCGAGCGCGGCGCTCTGGCTCCACTCGGCGATCCTCGCCGGCGAGCAGCCCCGCGGCACGCTCGTGTTCGGTTCCGCACGCGAGTTCACCATCGAAGGCGCCGCCTACCCCGGCGACGTGCTGCGCCACATCGTCGAACTCGACAGCACGAAGGGCGACAACGCCTTCATGCACGGCGAGACCTGGGCCGGCGACCGGCGGATCGTCACCGCCGACTCGATGCTCGTCGCCCTGCGCGACGACATGACACTCACCTGACCCCCGCCCGAACCGATCCGGGCGGTTTTCCCCGAACCCCAAGGAGAAACACATGAGCACGGCCATCGACCGGTCCAAGATGGAAGAACTGAAGGAAATCGTGGTGGAGGTTCTCGAGATCGAGGACGACGAACTCACCGACACGAGCCTGTTCATCGACGACCACGAGGCGGATTCGCTGCGTGCCATCGAGATCCTCGCCCGCATCGAGAAGAAGTACAAGGTCGACATCCCGCAGAGCGAGCTGCCGAAGATGGTGAATCTGCAGGAGGTCTACAACGTCGTCGCGCAGTACGCGGACTGGCAGGACTGAGACATGAACCGTCGAGTCGTCATCACCGGTGTCGGCCCGGTATCGAGCATCGGTACCGGCGCCGACGCGTTCACCGAGAGCCTGAAGGCCGGTCGCAGCGGGATCAGCCCGATCACGGGTTTCGACCCCACCGGCTTCCCGCACATCCATGCGGGCGAGGTCGACGACTTCGACCCCAAGGGCCTGCTGGAACGCATTTCCCCGCAGGACTGGGGCCGGACCAGCCTTTTCGCGGCCTCGGCGTCCCGGCTCGCCGTCACCGATGCCGGTATCGACCCGACGGAGCTGTCCCGGTCGGCCGCCGGCTCGTGCATGGGAACGACCGGCGGCGAGTCGCAGGTCCTCGAAGCGCTCACCGAGCACGCGCTCACCGTCGGCTTCGAGGGCGTCGACCGCGACCGCATGGGTCAGATCCCGAGCTCCCGGCTGGCCGTCGCGGCCAACCGGGAGCTCGGCCTGACCGGCGAAGCACTCACCCTTTCCACCGCGTGTTCGGCGAGCAACTACGCCATCGGGCACGCCTACGACCAGATCCACACCGGCGAACAGGACTACATGCTCGCGGGCGGGGCCGATTCGGTGAACCGCTGGAGCCACGCGGGGTTCTACCGCCTCGGCGCAGTGGCCGAACGCGACTGCAGGCCGTTCGACAAGGACCGGACCGGCATCATCACCGGCGAAGGCGGCGCCGTGGTCTTCCTGGAGAGCCTGGAGTCCGCGCTGGGCCGCGGGGCGCGGATCTACGCCGAGGTTCTCGGCTACGGGCTCAACTGCGACGCCGACCACATGACCGCTCCCAACAAGGACAGCATTGTGCAGTGCACGCGAATCGCCCACGGCAATGCCGGTATCGATCAGTCCGATGTGGACTACATCTGCGCCCACGGCACCGGAACGCCGGCGAACGACCTCACCGAGGCGACCGCGATGACGGAGGCGTTCGACGCGAACACCCCGCCGATCAGTTCCGTGAAGTCGATGCTCGGGCACACGATGGGTGCGGCCTCCGGGTTCAGCGCGATCGCAACGGTGCTCGGCATGCACCGGTCTTTCCTGCCGCCCACCATCAACTTCGCCATGCTGGACCCCGACATTCCGCACATCGACCCGGTTCCGAACAGAGCCAGGGAACAGACCGTGAACATCGCCCAGGTCAACGGGTTCGCCTTCGGCGGCAACAACGCCATCACGATCTTCGGACGGTACGCATGAGCACGCAGGCCCAGCAGACGCTGGCGATCACGGGGTGGAGCGCCGTGAGCCCGATCGGCATCGGCCCGGACACATTCACCGAGTCCTTCAACACCGGTGCCCGCGGCAACACCGACGTCACCGAGATGTTCGACGACGAACCCCTCCCCCGCTCCGACGCGTTCGCGATGCCCGACTTCAAGGCCAAGGACCACCTCGGCCGCAAAGGCACGTCCTTCCTCGACCGGAGCACCGCGCTGGCGATGGTGGCCTGCGGCGGTGCGCTCGCGGATGCCGAACTCGTGATCGACGAGGACAACGCGGAACGGGTCGGGGTCGCGCTCGGCACCACGGCAGGCAGCGTCAAGTCGACGAGCGACTACGGCAGGGCGACGTTCGTCGAGGACAAGCCGTACCTGGTGAATCCGCTGATCTTCCCCAACGCGGTGATGAACTGTGCCGCGGGACAGTCGGCCATCCGGTACCGGCTCAAGGGCGTCAACGCCACGCTCGCGGGCGGCCCCGCGGCCATGCTGTCCGGACTGCGCTACGCGCGCACCCAGATCGGACTCGACCGCGTGGAGACGCTCGTGGTCGGAGCCACCGAGGAGTTCGGTCCCCAGACCGCGTGGGCGAACGAGTTCGCCATGCGTGCGGGCGGCGGCGAGCTCTCCGCCGGTGAGGGCGCGGCGATGTTCGTCGTCGAGGACGCCGCACGAGTCCGTGATCAGGGCCGGGTGCCCGACGCAGAGGTACTTGCCGTCGAGGTCGCCACGCACGTCCCCGACACCGAGAGCGACCTGTCGCCCGATTTCTCGGCATCCCTCGCACGATGCATCGATCGTGCACTGACTCGTGCGGGAATCACCCCGGACGAGGTGTCCACCGTCGCGTCGGCGGAGAACACCATGCCCGCCACGGACCGTTACGAGGACTCCGCCATCACGTCCACGGTCGGCACCGCCGCCCACCGGATCCGGGTCAAGCAGCAGTTGGGTGAGGCCATGTCCGCGTCGGGAGCACTGCAGCTCGCCGCACTGCTCGCGGGCCACCGGAGCGGCGAGAGCCGCGACGGCGAGGTCTCCCTACTGACCGCACACACCCCCGACGGCGTCGTGGGCGCCGCGGTGCTTCGAGGCTGGAGGGGACGTGCACGCGCCTCCGAGTGAGACCGGAACTTCCGCCGCCGTCACCGGTGCGGCGATGACCACGTGCTTCGGTGACACCGACCGCACCGTCGACGCGCTCCTCGCCGGAGAGAGCGGTGTCGCCCCGCTTCGGGGAATGGACACCGAGGCGATGGGTGTCGTCTACGGCTACCCGATCGCCGACGGCGACGAGTCGCAGAGCCGCGCCTCCGGCTGGCTGACCGGCGTGATCCGCGACGCGACCGCGGGCCTGGAACTCGACGGCAGGCGGGTCGCCGTCGTCGTGGGCTCGGGCCTGCGGGAGCTCCGGAGCCTCGAACGGTGGCACCGCGACGGCGCCGCGTTCGGCGTGCGGCAGCTGCACTTCGACGAGGCGGTACGGGCGGCCCTGCCGGGCGTGGCCGAGGTACTCACGGTGTCCAACGCCTGCTCGGCGTCCGGATACGCGCTCGCGGTCGGCATGGACCTGCTCTCCGCCGACGAGGCGGACGTCGTCGTGGCCGCGGGCACCGACTCGAGGACCGAGAGCATGCTCACCATGATCGGAAAGATCGGCGACGAGCTGACGGCCGCCGTCGAGCCGTTCGACGTCGACAGGACGGGCGTGCTGCTCGGCGAGGGGGCCGCGGCGGTGGTGATCGAACGTGAGGCCCGCACCCCACTGGGGTGGATCCGCTCCGTCGGCTTGACCTGCGACGCCCACCACGAGACGGCGCCCGACCAGGCAGGCGTCGTCGGCGCGATGCGGGACGCGCACGAACGGGCGGGTGTCACTCCCGCCGACATCGGACTGGTCGTCGCGCACGGCACCGGAACGGCGCTGAACGACCCCACCGAGGCAGGCGCGCTCACCGAGACGTTCGGGACGTCCCGCCCGCAGATCACCGCGATCAAGGGCGCCACGGGACACACGTCGGGCGGCGCGTCGCTGATGAACACGATCGTCGCACTCACCGCGATGCGCACGGGCACGATCCCCGCCGTCACCGGCCTGCGGACCCCCATCGAACAGGCGGCCGGGTTGAACCTCGTCGTCGGCGACGCCGCACCGACCACGGCGACACTCGCGCAGGTCGACGCATTCGGATTCGGCGGTGTCAACGCGGTGACCGTTGTGGAGGTGGCGTGATGAGCGCACCAGCGTCCGGACAGCTGCCGGTTCCCCCGGTTTCCGTCACGGGTGCGGCCGTGCACCTTCCCGGATTGTCGGCCGCGGACATTCCCGGCGGACCGGCCGAACCTGCGGTGGCGCCCGCCGAGGCGTACCGGGTACTCGGCCGCAAGGGTCTGCTCGCCAAGGAACCGGCCACACGGCTGGCGATGTGCGCCGCGCAGACCGCGCTCGGGCTGGGCATCGGCAAAGTCGCCGGGCCCGTCGCGGGCGCCGAGGGGACGGGCGTCGTGGTCGCCTCGAACCTGGGCAACGTCGCGACCGTGTGCAACCTGGTCGACACCGTACGCACCGAGGGCAAGGACGGGGTGAGCATCATGGAGGGGCCCAACGCCTCCAGCAACGTCGTCGCCAGCAGCATCGCGCTGCGCTTCGGCTTCACCGGGCCGAACTTCCTCGTCTCCAGCGGCGCCACGGCCGGGCTCGACGCGGTGCGGCTGGGCTCACTGCTCGTGCGCGCGGGACGCACCCACCGCTGTGTCGTCGTCGGGGCCGAACCCGACGACGACATCGCCACCGCACTGCGCCCCGGCATCCGCGCGGCGGCCGCCGCCGTGGTCCTCGAACCCGACGCGGACGGCCCCCGGCTCGGCACGCTCACACGGTCCGCCGACGCACCCACGACCGGGACGGTAACCGGCCACGCCGGGGAGACCTACGGCGCCGAGGGGGTCGTCGAACTGGCGACCGCAGTCTCCGGGGACGCCGTTCCCGGGTCGGTGAGCTGCGGAGACCACCAGGACGGCTACGCGACACTGACCGTGGAGTCACGGTGACCGAGTGGCACAGGATCGCCGAACGGGACGGGGTCGGCGCGTGGGCGATGGGCACCGGTCCGACCGTGCTCACCGCACACGGCATCGAGGACAGCTGGCGCATCTGGACACCGATCGCCGAGCGCCTCGCCCGTGATTACCGGGTGGTCGCCCTCGATCTTCCGTGGCGGCCCGGCAACGACTACCGCTGGGCCGGCGACGGCACGCCGGGCGAATGGCTGGGCCATGCCGTCGACGTCGCGCTGGAGGCGGTCGGCGACCGGCAGCACCGGTTGCTGAGTCATTCGTTCGGTGCCACCGCGACGTTCGAACTCCTTGCCCACGGCCACCGTCCGACCAGCATCGTCCTGCTCGCCCCGTGCTACCGCGCCCCGCACACTCCGGTCGAGAGCCTGCGGGAACCGTGCAGGGAAGCACTGCGCGCCACCATCCGCACCGGCCTCCGTGTCGGGCTCGAAGGACGCTCCGTCGACCCCGACGTGTTCACCATCATGCAGCAGGGGCTGGAGGACCGGCTGATGCCACAGGTCTTCCCGGTGTTCTTCGACTTCTTCACGAGAACCGGCTACCTTGATCTGTCCGATGTGGACGTTCCCACACTCGTGGTCGCGGGAACCCACGACATCGCGTTGACGCGTGAACGCGCGGACGCGCTCGCCGAGCAGATGCCGCACACCACGGTGTCGATGTACGACCACTACACCCACTTCTGCCATCAGGAACAGCCCGCAGGCATCGCCGCCGAAGCGGCGGAGTTCCTGGCACGTCACGCACCGACCGGAGGACACGCATGACCACCATCACCGACACCGAGGCGACCACGCTGGAGGCGACACCCTCCTACGAGGGCGCGAACATCCGCACCTGGATCGGGTTCAAGCACTTCATGTACCTGGTCGAGGCGGCCGTTCTCGAACATTTCCGGGACAACGAGCTCGGGGCGCGCGAGCTGTATCACCGCCACGGTGTCGGGCTGGAGATCGTCGACTCGTCGGTGCAGCTGCCGCACGTACTGGAGGTCGACGACGACCTCGAGGTCGTCGTCGAGCCCGCGACGCGGCAGAAGCCGGGTCACGGCGCGGCGTTCACCGCGCGCATCCTGATCCGCAAGTCCGACGACAAGGTATTGGCTCTCAAAGGAAAGGTGCGCGTGGCGCTGATCGCGGAGAAGGATGCGCCCGCCTCCGAACCGGCTCCCTCGGCGGTCTCCGGACTCGTCCTGGACGAGGTCGCCGCACTCGCCGACGCGGACGAGACCGCACTTCCCATCTCCGACGGGCAGGACGCCGCCGATGTCCTGGCACCGCAGGGCTCGGGTGCCTACCTGTGGTCGTGGCGGGCACCGTACTTCTACTGCCACTACTCGGATCGCGTGCAGCACTCCGCCTACGTGCGGGCGATGGAGGAGGTCGTGGACCACTTCCTGCACGACCGCGGACTCGGCGTCGGCAAGATGCTGGAGGAACGCGCCTGGATCCCGGTGGTCTCACGCGCACGGGTCCGGCTGACGGCGGACGCGCACATGGAAGAGATCGTGCACACCGTGTTCACGGTGCAGGACTTCATCAAGGACATGTCCTACACCGCCACCTTCGACTGCTACGTACGACGGGGTGACCGGCTGGTCCGCACCGCAACCGGAACGATCATGCACGGGTACGCCATCAGCCGCGGCGAGAAGGCCGGCACCGTCGCCCTGCTCGACGAGGACACCAAGAAGGCGCTGACGGGAGACCGGGCATGAGCACGCCGAAACGCAAACCCCGCCTGTACTTCTCGCTGCGCAGTCCGTTCAGCTGGATGGCCGTTCGACAGCTCGAGCAGCGGGTGCCGAACGCCGACGAGAAGATCGACTACATTCCGTTCTTCGAACCGGACGAGGAATCGGCACGCGCACTGGCGCAGCGGGGCGGTGAGTTCCACTACGTCCACATGAGCAAGGCCAAGCACCTGTACATCCTCAACGACACCAAGCGGCTCGCCGCCAAGTTCGGCTATCGGATGCAGTGGCCGGTGGACGACGACCCGTGGTGGGAGCTGCCGCACCTGGCCTGGATCAAGGCCAGGGAAATGGGTGTGCACCGGGAGTTCTACCGTGCGGTGACCGCGGCGCGGTGGGAACGCGGCGAGAACATCTGCGACACCGAGAATCTGCGCGCGATCCTCGTCGAGGCCGACCTTCCCACGGATCCGCTGCTCGAGACTCCGTCCGATCCCGACATCCGTGCCGCCGGCGTGGACGCGCTGATGAAGGTCTACGACGACGACGTCTTCGGTGTGCCGTACTTCCGCTGGGGCTCGCAGAAGTTCTGGGGCCTTGATCGCCTCGACGACTTCCTCGCCGTGTTCGAGCCGGCGCTCGACCAGGGCCTGCCCGCGGGACCTTCCGAGGACCCGTTGGCGGATGTGCCGTCAGCAGTCACCGCGGCCGTCGGAGCCTTCGATCACGACACCGCGGGCGGCTGCGGCTGAGCCCGGGATCGGAGAGTTGATGTCCGAAGTGAGCCGGAGACGGCCGCTCGTGCTCGTGTCCAGTGTCTCGTCCGATTCGCACACCTGGAACCTGGTGTTTCTGCAACTGCTGCTGGAGGAGACGGGGCACGAGGTCGTGAACCTGGGTGCCTGTGTGCCCGACGAACTGCTGGTGTCCGAGTGCGCGGCCCATCGGCCCGACGCGGTGGTCATCAGCACCGTCAACGGGCACGGACACGTCGACGGGCAGCGGCTCATCGACCGGGTCCGTGCCGACGAGCGACTGTCGGACCTGCCGGTGGTCATCGGCGGGAAATTGGGGGTGGGCGACGAGGACGACACCGCACTCGCCGCAGGCCTCGTGCAGCGCGGCTTCAACGCCGTGTTCGCCGACAACGCCGACCCCGCGAGCTTCGTGCGGTATCTCGAATCCGTCGCCCCGCCGAGACTGGTACGGGACGCCGGATGAGTCGTGACCCCGCCCCGGTGCAGTGCCGCGACACCGCACCGGTACCCGAGCCGAACGGCTCGTTCGCCGCCGTCGTACGCGATGCGGCGGACACCGGCGAACTGGTCGTCCAGCCGCGGATGGGCTTCTCCGCACCCGAGCGGATGCGGGCCGGACTGTCGGCCACCCGGGATGCGGACGCGGCGACGGTCGGCACGATCACCCTGGACAGTTACACCCGCGTCGGGGATTTCGCCGCGCTCCGCCGTGCCGATGCCGACGGGACCGACCTCAACGGCTACCCGCTCGTCACCGCGGACAAGACGGTCACCACGACGATGCTGGACGACGTCCGCACCGCCCGGTTCCCCGTTCAAGTGCGGCACGGCAGTGCCCGTCCCGGGCCGATCGTCGACACGCTCATCGAGCTCGGCATCGACGCCACGGAAGGCGGTCCGGTGTCGTACTGTCTGCCTTACGGACGGGTGCCGCTGCGCGAATCGGTCGGCGCTTGGGCCTCGGCGACCGCACGGTTCGCCACCGTCGGACCACGCGCGCATGTCGAGACCTTCGGCGGCTGCATGCTCGGCCAGCTCTGCCCGCCCGCACTACTGATCGCGGTCTCGGTGCTGGAAGGCATGTTCTTCGCCCAGCACGGGATCCGCTCGGTGTCGCTGTCGCTGACCCAGCAGACCAGCATGCACCAGGACCTCGAGGCCCTGCACGCTCTGCGCGCGATCGCCGATCGTCATCTCACCGGGCTCGACCGCCACATCGTGGTGTACGCGTACATGGGTGTGTATCCGCGATCGGCATCCGGAGCGGTCACCCTGCTCACCGACTCCGCGAGGCTGGCGGTCCTCGGCGGAGCGGAACGGCTGATCGTGAAGACCGCGGCCGAGGCGTTCCGGATCCCCACGATCGAGGAGAACGTCATTGCGCTGGAGCAGGCGGCGGCGACCGCCCGGCACGACGTCCCCGACGGCGAGGCAGTACCGGACACCGGGATCCGCGCCGATGCGGACACGCTCATCGAGGCCGTGCTGGCGTTGGACGACGACATCGGCGCGGCACTGGTCAAGGCCTTCGAACTGGGGCTGCTCGACGTTCCGTACTGCCTGCACACCGACAACGCGGGCCGAACCCGCAGCTACGTCGACGAGAGCGGTCGCGTGTGCTGGTCGGACGTGGGCTCGTTGCCCGTCCGTCCCGGTGCCGATCTCCGGCCGCGACACGTCGGCAGTGCGGAGCTGCTCGGCGCGCTGAACCACGTCCGCCACCGCTACGACGCGGCCGAACCCGAGGAGACCTATGACCTACCGGCTGGAACAGCTGCTCCCCGATCACGACCGGCGTGAATACCACGAGACGCGCGTTCCGGGCCCGCCGGAGATCGCGTGGGCCGCGCTGACCGACCTGCGCGTGCGGGACCTTCCCCTCAGCACCCTGCTCAGCAGACTGCGGGGCGGGCCGAAGGCGTGGTTCGCCCCGTTCGACGGCGGTGACGGGCGCGCGCTCGACAACGTGCCGCCGCGCGAGCTCTGCGCCGACCCGCCGAGGGAACTGATCCTGGGTGACATCGCCGACTACACCGGCAGTGGCCCGACCCGACCGGACGTGCCCCGCGGAGACCTGGAGAGTTTTCTCAGGTTCGACGAGCCAGGATGGACCAAGGTCGCGATGAACTTCAGGTTCGCCGCCGACGGCCGGGAAACCCGGCTGTCCACGGAAACCAGGGTGCTGGCGACCGACGAGGGCGCACGGAAGGCGTTCGCGAAGTACTGGCTGCTCGTGCGCGCGGGAAGTGGACTGATCCGGCGCGACATCCTGTCCGCGGTCCGCTCGGCTGCGGCGGAGAGAACACGGCCCGGAATCTGACCGGACGAACGAACGGAAGCGGGGAACAATGACGAGCATGACCGAGCCGGCCGCGCGACCCGAACGTGGCCGGCCCGTGTGGGCCGCCTACGCCTCGGCGGTCTGGGGTGGTCTCTTCGCCGCGATCAGCCTCTACTGGGCCCTCGGCGGCCTCATCGGGATCGAGACCGTGGGCGGCGAGATCGAGAAGATGGCCCGCGCCGGTGAAGCGGGCCTGCTCGCGTGGGGCGCGACGATCGTCAAGACCGCCGGCGTGGTCTACTCCCTCGCTCTGGTGCAGCGCTGGGGGCGGATTTTCCCGCGCATGCTGATGCTGGCGAGCGGATGGGCCGCCACCGTGCTGCTGCTCGGCTACGGGGGCGTGACGGTCGGTACCGAACTGCTCGTCGCCACCGGCGTGCTGGACGCCCCCGCCGCGATCGACTGGTACGCCTTCTACTGGCACCTCGCACTGTGGGATCCGTGGTTCGTGCTCTGGGGAATCCTGTTGGGGATCGCCGTGGTTCATTACCAGCGCGCAACGCGACGCCCCGGAACCGCACGGTGACACTCCGCGGGCGCGGACTGTGACTTGTGCCCGAGATGTCAGGTCCGGCCGCGGAGCCGGCACCGTATCGGCGATACTCCTGCGGTGACCTGGATGATCTGGCTCATCGGCGGCCTCGTGCTGATCGGCGCCGGCGTGGTGAGCGCCTACCTGCCACGGCTGCGCGCCCACGCGGCGCGGAAGCGCGCGGCCTGGGCGACGGCGAAGGCGGCGATCGCCGCCGCCGGCGTGAGCCGCGACGCCTGCGCCGCCGACGTTCCCGAGGCGCGGCGACTGCTCGCCGAGGCCGAGGCGCTCAGCGGTGGCCCGGACGCCGCACGGACCGCGACCGAACTGGCCGAACGCGCCGACAGGCTGTGGCAGGAAGCGTGCGATGAGTAAGAACACGTTCGGCATCGCACGATGGGTGCTGGCAGGCGTCGCGATCGCCGTCGCGGTGATCTTCCTGCTGCAGCAGCGCCAGGGCGACATCGATGTCAGCTACGGCGAGTCGCCGTCCTCGGACTACGAGGAGGGCGAATCGGGCGAGCTGAGCGACCACACCGTGCCCTCCACCGACGAGATGGTGCGGCAGGTGCAGGCCGAACCGGTCGTCCGCCTGCCGGGAGCGAGCGCGAAGTGGAACCGGCAGTGGCTGCGCGAGCACGTCGACACCGCGGGCGTCCGGCTGCTGTTCGCCCCACCCGGACTGGACGAGCAGGAAACCGAACGCGTACTCGCCGTGGTCGAGGACGACAGCATCGCCGACGCACCGTTCGACCTGGTCACGGTCACCGGCACGAAGGTCAGAGGCGGCCCGTACACGGCTGCGGCCGACGACATCGACGGGTTCCAGCGGCAGTTCGCCGCAGGCGACGTCACGGGGCTGCTCGCCGCGGTGATCACCGGCATGCGGGACGCGGGAGACCCGCCGACGGCGCCCGGCCTGACCTGGCGCGAACCGACCTCGGCCGAACTCGGCACCGTGACCGCCGACCTCGAACGCGACCGGCTGCACGTGGCCGACGGGGCGACGCTGTCCGACGTGCCCGGCAACGCGGCGAACGCCTTCCCCGACACCGAGCCGATGATCGTGGCGCTGCCGCAACAGGACACCGGCCGCCCGGTACCGGACTACGCACCGGCCCTCGCCGAGCGGTTCCCGGACACGCCGGTCGTCGTGCTGTACGGCAACTACGTCGACTACGCGGGTCCGTACCGCGACCAGTTCTACGAGGTGGCCACCGCCGGGGTCTACGGCATGCTGGGCGACCGGATCAGCCGCTACGACTACCCGCAGGACAACGTCCTGTTCGCATGGCTGAACAAGGTGACCGACATCCGGTACGCGGGCCTGTTCGACCGCCCGTTGCCGTACCAGCCGTTCGACCCGCTGAAGGTCACGTTGCCTGCGCTGCCGTTCGTGTTCGCCGCGTGCGTGCTCGGCGTCATCGTCCTGTCGGTGACGGCGCTGCGCCGCAGGCCCTCGCACGGCAGGCCGCCGACGGTGCGCCTGGCCGCGCTGTCGGCCTTGTCGGTCGAGGTGTCCGGCCTGACGACCGAGGCGAGCAACCCGTCACTGACCCGCGCGATCACCCATCTCGACGCGGCGCGGGAACGGGACGGATCCGCAGTGGGCAGACGGGCCGCCCACAACCTCCTCGACAAGGCCGAGCACGAACTGGCCGAGACGGCACGGCTGATCGAGCGCAGTGACTACGAGCCGCGGCACTACACCGCAGGCTGGGGAGTGTGATCGGCGATGACCGTGTTCAAGAAGCCGTTCGCACTGGCCGTGCTCGTCGCCGTCGCGTTCGCGGCCTGGGCGGCCATCACCGGCGGGCTCTTCGACGGCGCCGTCGCCAGCAAGCTCCGCGGTTCGTCGGTCTACGCCGCCGCGGACTACGACCTCGACGTCGCCGCGGCGGAACGAGTGATCGGGAACCGCAAACTCACCGTCGGGTTCCTCTCCCCCGGCGACGACGCGAGCGAGGTCTGCGACGACGTGGCCGGCGCCGCAGACGGCACCCTCTTCGTCGCCATGACCAGGGAGGGCGGCGAGTGGTCGTCGTACGGGTGCAGCCACCACACCGACGAGATCGGACAGGCCATGGTCGCCGAGTCGGTCATCGCGCGCGGCACCGACACGTTCACCGACCGTCCCGTCGAAGCGCTGAAGGTCATGGTCGTGAACTTCGACCAGCTCGTCCGCTCCGGGACCGTGCCCGACGGCGCGCGGACGATCGACCCGCCGCTGCCGCGGTACCTGCTCGCGGGCGCGTTGCTCGGTGCCGTCGCGGCAGGCTCGGCAGTGGCCTACCTGGTCGCGCGGGCGATCGGCAGACGGGCGGCAAGGCACCGGATCGAGGCCGAGACCGGCGACGACGCCCGCAGCGTGCTCAATGCCGAGACCGGCGCGGTGTCCCGGACGATCATCGACCTGGACAAGGCCTACGCACGTGCGGCCCGCGGATCGGCGACACCGCAGCGGAACTTCGTCACACGCTACCGCCGGCTGATCGACGAATACGTCGCACTCACCGGCGAGGTCGCGGCGGCGGGCGAGGACGACCTGGACAGCCTGGTCGAACGGGCACGCGAACTGCACCGGAAGGCCACGCAGCTGGAGGACGAGGTTCCCGGCGTACACGCGACGTGACCACCGCCGCGCAAAGCAACGCGCTCGGACGCGCGTGTTGTGTATTCCGGGGCGCGTGTTGTGCTTTCCGGGGCCCGTGTTGCGGATTCCGGGGCCCGTGTTGCGGATTCCGGGGGCCGTGTTGCGGATTCCGGGGTTCGTGTTGTGCGTTCCGGGGTTCGTCGTGGGGTCGTGCCCTCGTTGGTCGGTTCGGTCTGTGCCGGGTCTCTCGGTGTTCGGGTTGCGGGGTTCGCCGTGTGGGTGGGTTTCGGGGTGGCTGCGGTTGTCGGGGTTGGGGTGCCCTCGCCGGGCGGGCAGGTATCCGGGATGGACACCGGTGTCGTGTCCTTTCGTCGACCTGGTTCGGCGTGATCGGTGGGGGGTCAGGTCGACGAGAGGACACTCCACGGGGTGGCCACTGCTGGGGTGCTGCTGCCGGGTGGGCGGGCCTCTCGGGGTAGCACTGCGGCCGGCGTCGCGGCGCTCCTGGTCGTTTCCCGGATGGCATTGCGACCGGCGTCGCGTTGCTCCTGGTCGTTTCCCGGTCGACGCTGCGGGGAGTGGGCAGTTCGGGGTCGTGGCCGAGTGGACACTGCGGAGCCGCGGCCGGGTGGGCGCTCTTGCAGCGCTGCCGCCAGGGAAAAGGAAGCCGGGCGGCACTGCACTCGGCGTCATTTCTGGTCGTTTCGGGATGGGCACGTGTGAGTGATTTGATTCGCACCCCTGTTCGGTATTATGAGTGGCGTGAATGATGCTGGGGATGTGGTGGCGACCGCGCGGACGGTGCGGGAGTGGCGGGCGCGGGCCGATGCGGCCGAGGTCGCGTTCCTCGCCTCGGTCGACACCGGCCCCCGGCCGAACGACGCGGACTGGCCGAAACGCTCGCGCCCGAACTGCGCTTGTCACCGCGAGAGGTCGAGACCCGCATCCAGGCCGGCCGCGATGGACCTGACCCGGCGGATGCCGCGGGTGTTGGCGGCGATGCGGAGCGGGTGGATGGATGGCTACGGGGCCCGCCGAGTACTGCGGGGGATCGCACCCCTGTCCGACGAGCACGCCCGCCAGGTCGATGAGCTGCTGGCCGACAAACTGGCCGAGGCGCCGGTGTCGTCGTGGCAGCCGGCCACCCTGGCCCGGCAGGTGGCCCGCCTGGTGCAGCGGGTCGATCCGGGTGGGCAGACCGCCCGCGCCCGCACCGCCCACCAGGGCCGCCTGGTGCAGCTCGACCACGGTGAACACGCCCACTCCCGCCTGACGATCGATCTGCGCAGCGAGGTGGCCTCGGCCTGTTACTCGCGGGTGGATGCGATGGCCCGCCGGCTGCGCCGCGGCGGAGAGCAACGCACCCTGGACCAGTTGCGGGCCGACCTCACCGCCGACCTGTTGCTCGGCAACCAGCCCGGCGTGACCGTGCCGGAGGCCGCCGCCAGGGTGTATGTGCACCTGCCCATCGACGCCGCCCTGTCCATGTCTGATACCGGCTGCGAACTCGACGGGTACGGGCCCATCCCCGCCCCCATCGCCCGGGAGATCATGACCGGCGAGAAGAGCGTGTGGCGGGCGGTGCTGTGCGACCCGGCCACCGGTGACCCGGTCGACCTCGGCCGCACCCGGCGACGGCCCACCGCCACCATGCGCGAACTCGTCCGCGTACGCGATCGCGAGTGTGTCGTCCCGTGGTGCCACCGGCCCGCCCGGCAGTGCGATCTCGACCACGAACACGAATGGGCCGCACACCACGGCGCGACCGCGGTGGACAACACCGGACCCCGCTGCCGACGCCACCACACGATGAAGAACACACCCGGCTGGACCAGCCGCTACGACCCCACCCGCGGCACCACCCACATCACCACACCCACCGGCGCCACCTACACCGGCCGACGCGAACCCATCCTCACCCCACAACCAGCACGACCAGCACGACCAGCACGATCGCCGCGATTCGAACCGAAGGAACCACCGGCGCAGTCGCCGCCCCACGACGAACGACCGGCACCACCATCCGAACCTGACGAACCGCCACCGTTCTGACCACGCTCGAACACCGACCGCCCCGGTGCACTCGTGGCACGCGCCCGGCGTACCACGGTTTCCCGTCCGGCACGTCGGGCCGAGTTCCACCCGCGCGCGCCCGGCGTTCTGACCACACCCAAAACAGCGCCCGGCCGCACCCGGCCGCTCCGACTCACGTCCACCAGCAGGTCTTCACCAGCGTCGTCTGTACGAGGTCCTCGGCGAGATGCCAGTCGCCGCACAGCAGGTACGCGCTACGACGCAGCGCCGCAGAATGGGCGTGGGCGAACTAGCGAAACCGTTCCTCATCAGACTTCCGCATCCGTGCTCCCTTCCAACACCACTACTGCATACGGACAGGGGTCCGGGACGGTTGCTCACTTCCGCCGAAACGGAATCGGTGACCGGGCGATCGGGAGCACGGCGTCACACGGCGAAGAAGTCCCCGACGACCTGCCCGCCGCCGCGCGCGGCGACCTCGTCGTGGACCCAACCACCGACCGCGACGTCCAGTACCCCGAGACCGAACGGCGCGAAGATCGCCGCCTTCCCCGGATCCCGCGCGAGGTCGCCGCGCACGACGTCGGCGATCGTGCCGTCGACGAACTCCCGGTGACCGGCCTGCTGTTCGGCCAGATGCAGCGACGTCCGCTCCCGCACGGCGTGCTCGACGTCGTCGGTGACATTGGTGGCGGCCAGCACGAGTTCGGGCGCGAAGTCACGCAGCGAGAGGTGCAGCACGACCGGAGCATCGGCCACCAGCGCGGGGTCGGCCAGGTGCGGCGTGCCGGCCACCGTGGCGACGACGACGAGGTCCGCACCGTCGAACGCGCCGGACACGTCGTCGACCACCGTCACCGGCGCCGCGGGCCCGTCGGCGGCGAGCACCCCGGAGAACCTCTCGGCGTTGCCGCGGTCGGTGTCGAACAGGGCGAACTCGCCGATGTCCCACGACAGGTCGCGCAGGAACATCCGCACGTGGTCGCTGATCAGCCCCGTTCCGACGAACCCGACCTTCCCTGCCCTGCGCGCGCCGAGCAGTTCCTGCGCACCCAGCACCGCGGAGGCCGCAGTGCGGGTCGCGGAGATGATCGACGCCTCGAGCACGGCGTACGGATAGCCGGTGTCGTAGTCGTTGAGCAGCATCGCCGCCGAGGCACGGGGAAAACCGTGGGCGACGTTGCCGGGGTAGCTGGCGACCCATTTGATGCCGGAACGCGGTGTGCCACCGTCGGAAGCGGCATCGAGGAACGCGGGCAACGCGATGATCCGGTCGTCGGGCCTGCCGGGAAAACGCAGGAAACTCGAATGCGGGTTGGCGCTCGCACCGTCGGCATGCGCCAGATAGGCCTCGCGAACGACCTCAAGCACGCCTTCGCGGTTCCCCTCGATCATCGCGATCACGTCCGCGGCGCCGATGACGCGCAGCCCTTCGGGCGGTGCGGGTGCGGCGTGTGCGGGCGGCTGTTCAGACACGTGCGGTCCTCCTCGTGGATCGGGATGTGGCCGGGAGCCATCCTGCCCTGGCAGCGGCGACCCACTGCGGACAGGCGAGACCGGACCGGCGCCGGGACTCAGTGGCCGCCGGACTGCTGCCGGTGCCCCTCGATGGCGAGCCGGGCGGCGGCGACGGATTTGCGTACCACCAGCTCGGGCGCATAGCCGTGTTTCGAGAACACCCCGTCGAGCCAGAACATGCCGTAGCCGTGCGCCTGGGTGAACAGCTGCTCCATGAGTTCGAGCGCACTCTCGGGCCGATCCGACACCGCCAGGCACAACATGAGGAACTGGTCCGTCAGGCGCCGGGTCTGGTCACTCAGTTCCGGGTAGTCGCGGACCTGCAGCCGGTCGGCATAGATGACGTTCATCCCCGCACGGCGTTCGATGACGTACTCGGTGTAGGCGCCCGCCGCCGCGGAGAGCGCGTCGACCGGGTCGGACACACCCTCGGCGGCCGCGGCGACCCGGTCCGCGAGCTGGCTCGCGACGGCCGTGGCGACGGCGGCGAGCAGACTCTCCCGCTCGGGAAAGTGCCGGTACGGGGCGCCGGGACTGACCTGTGCGCGCCGGGCCACCTCGGCCACCGAGAAGGCGGCGACCCCCTCCTCCGCGATCAGGTCGAGCGCGACGCGCACGAGTTCGTCGCGCAGCTCGCCGCGGTGATACCGCTCGCCCATGGCCTGGATCACGTCTCTCGGTCGGAATATGTAAGAGCCCTCTCACGTAGACGTGTAAGAGGCCTCTTACAGCGGGGCACGTGATCGATTATCGCAGGAGTTCTGATGAGCACAACGGCGCACGCCATCGCTGCACCGGGCCCGGGCGCACCGCTCGAGCAGACGACGATCCAGCGGCGTGACCTGCGCCCCGACGACGTTCTGATCGACATCGCCTACGCCGGTATCTGCCACAGCGACATCCACCAGGCGCGGGGTGAATGGGGCGAGGCGATCTTCCCGATGGTGCCGGGACACGAGATCGCCGGCACGGTCGCCGCGGTGGGATCCGCCGTGACCGAGTACCAGGTCGGCGACCGGGTCGGGGTCGGCTGCATGGTCGACTCGTGCGGCGAGTGCGATTACTGCCTCGCCGACACCGAGCAGTTCTGCGTCAAGGGCAATGTCCAGACCTACAACGGCGTGGGCTTCGACGGTGAGAACACCTACGGCGGCTACAGCAGGCAGGTCGTGGTCAAGGATGCCTTCGTCTGCCGCATCCCGGAGGGCATCGGCCTCGACGTCGCCGCGCCGCTGCTCTGCGCCGGCATCACCACGTACTCGCCGCTGCGCCAGTGGGGCGCAGGACCCGGCAAGAAGGTGGCGGTGGTCGGCCTGGGCGGGCTCGGCCACGTAGCCGTGAAGCTGGCGGCCGCGATGGGCGCCGAGGTGACGGTGCTGAGCCAGAGCCTGAAGAAGCAGGAGGACGGCAAGCGGCTCGGCGCGGCCGAGTACCACGCCACCGCCGACGAGGCGACCTTCGACGTGCTGCGCGGGCGGTTCGACCTGATCCTCAACACGGTGTCGGCGCAGATCCCCGTCGACGCCTACCTCGGCCTGCTGCGGGTCGGCGGAGCGATGGTGAACGTCGGCGCGCCCGGCGAACCGTTGTCCTACAACGCGTTCTCGCTGATCGCGGGCAACAAGGCGCTGGCGGGTTCGATGATCGGCGGCATCGCGGAAACCCAGGAGATGCTGGACTTCTGTGCCGAGCACGGGATCGGCGCCGACATCGAGACGATCTCGGCGGCGGACGTCAACGACGCCTACGAGCGCGTGGCGGCCAGCGACGTGCGCTACCGCTTCGTGATCGACACCGCCACGATCGGCGCCTGATCGCGCCACCGCGGCCCGGCGAGTCGTCCGCCGGGCCGCGGTGCCGGGCGCCTATAGAGTGCCCGGCGTGAGTACCACCGGACCGGGAACCGACGTGAACGAGGACGTCGCCGACGAGGACCTCGACGCACGTCCCTCGACGGGCACCGTGGCCGGACCGGGTGTCCTGCGGCGGCTGACGCGCCACATCGGACCCTCCACCACGGCAGTGGCGTGCTACCTCGCCGCGATGGTGTTGTCGTGGCTGGTGATCGACGCCGTGGGGCTCGACCCGCTCACCCTCCGGGGTGCGGTCACCCCGGTCGCGGTCGGCGCGGCGGTCGCCGTCATCGCGATCGCCCTCGCGGTGCGCTTCGCCTCCGACCGCCTCGTGGGCGCGATCGCCGGCGTGTACGCGGGCTGGATCGGCATGATGCTCATGAACGCGCTGAACGGCACGCCGTTCGGGCACAACGAGCTGCACAACTGGGACACCCTCCGGATGTCGGCGCTGGCCAACCGGTTGACCACGACATGGGGCAGCACCGACGCGTTCCTTCCGGGGCTGCCCTCGGAATACCCGGTGCTGTACCCGTGGCTGGTCGCACGGGCCTCCGAACTCCTCGATCGGCCGACGTGGACCCTGATCGGGGACATGGAGGTGCTGTTCATCTCCGCCTCGGCCCTCGTGGCCTTCCTGCTGTGGCGGCGGTTGACGAGCCCGCCGATCGCGCTCGCCATGGCCGCGGTCGCGCCGATCGTGTTCATGCACGGCCACAAGAGCTACGAGATCCTCACGCTCGCGGTGTTCGTGCCGTGGGCGCTGGCGACCTTCGCGGGCCTGCCCCGCAAGGCGGGCGGGCTGCACTGGCTGCCCGCCGGCATCGTCGGTGGCCTGTTCGTCTGCACCTACACCGGTTACCTGATGTTCGGCGTGATCGGCGGGCTGGCGATCATCGTCGCGCGGTTGCTGCGGCCGGACCGGCGCCCGTACCTGCTCCACCTTCTCGGTGTGCTGGTGACGTCGGTGGTCGTGTCCTCGTGGTACGTCGTCCCGCTGGTGTGGGCGTACCTGACCGAGACGCGCAACGTCGTTGCCGACACCTACCCGAACGCCGTGATCACCGAGGATCCGGTGCCGCTGCCGTTCCTGGAGGCCACCCCGATCGGGCTGCTCGCACTGGCGGGGCTCTTCGGGGTGTTCTGGTACCGCACGCGGGAGTGGTGGGCACAGCCCACGCTCCTGCTGGTCGGTGGCATCTACCTGTACTGGGCCGGTTACATGCTGCAACTGGTGGCCGACGGGCACACCGGGTTCCTCGTGAAGACGCCGCGCATGGTGACCATGGTCCTGGTGACCGCGGGCGTGCTCACGCTCGCACGCACGGCCGGGGCCCTTGCCACGAGACTCCGGTTGACACCACCGCGCAGCGTGGGTGTCGCCGCGCTGGCCGTGCTGCTGGTGTCGTCGGGGCTCACGGCGTGGGACAAGTGGACCCCGGGCAACCCCAAGGGATTCGCCGACATCGAACCGCACGTGCCGCATTCCGCCGTCGAGCCGAACCCCGCCCTGCGTGCCCACATGCAGCCCGGCCCCGACGGCGAACGTACCGAGTTCGTCCCGCCCGGCCTGGTGGCGACACCGGTGCCCGCGGACCGGCTCGCCGCCGAGGTCGAGACGCGGCTGGGTGCCGATGCGAGGCCGATGTCGCTGTCGACGGACATGCGGCTCTACGCCTACGAGCTCTGGTGGGGCTATCTGCAGCGCGGGCACTACTCGGCGAACAGCCTCATGCGCTACACCGAGCGCTCGGCCGAGCTGACGGAGCTCGCCGCGATCGAGGATCCGCAGCAGTTCGCACGCGCCTCGGCGAACACCCGATTCGGCGGCATCGACGTGTTCGTGCTGCGCAAGAACGAGGACGGATGGCTGTTCGACAACCGCATCACCTTCGAGCCCGACTCCTTCCGCGGCGGCGCGTTCGACATCGTCGACGACCTCCCCGCCGACCTCGTGCTCGCCGTGCGGACCCCGTGAGCCACGGGATCCGCACGGCGAACGGGCGTCACTCGAGCAGACCCAACATGCCCGGCAGCCCGAGCGACAGCGCGGGCACGAACGTGACGGCCAGCAGCACCAGGATGAGCCCGGCGAAGTACGGCAGCAGTTTCGGCACGATCCGCTCGATCGACACCCCGCTCACGCCGGACCCGACGAACAGGACCGAGCCCACCGGCGGCGTCATGGTGCCGATGCACATCGCGAGGACGAGCACCATGCCGAAGTGGACCGGGTCCATGCCGAGCTCGGCGGAGATCGGCAGCAGGATGGGCGTGAAGATGAGGATCGCCGGCGTGATGTCCATGAACGTGCCCACCACCAGCAGCACGACCAGCATCAGCAGCAGGATGACCGCCTTCGAGTCCGCGACCGACAGCAACGTGTCCGTGATCGCGCCCGGGATACCGGTGTAGGCCATCACCCACGACATGCCCGCGGACGCCGCGATGAGGAACATGACGATGCCGGTCGCGACGACCGTGCGGGTCACGACTTCCTTGAAGGCCCGCCACGGCATGCTGCGATACGCCAGCGCCAGCGCCAGGGTGTACAGCACCGCGATGCCGGCACCCTCGGTCGCGGTGAAAACACCGAACACGATGCCGCCCACCACGACGACGATCAGCAGCAGCCCCGGCACCGCCCGGAGAAACACCCGTGCAGCCTCGGCCACTCCGACGCGGCCCAGCTTCGGGTACCCCTGCCGCCGCGTGAACACGTACGCGATCGCCATGATCACGAGGCCCATGAGGATGCCCGGTACGTAGCCGGCCACGAACAGCGCCGAGACCGACACGCTGCCCGCGACGCTCGAGTAGACGATCGCGGCCGTCGTCGGCGGGATGAGCAGCCCGGTCGGAGCCGACGCAACGTTCACCGCGGCCCCGAACGCCGGGTCGTAACCCGCCTCCTTCTGCCGGTCGTGCAGCGTGCTGCCGACCGCGGCGGCCGACGCCACTGCCGAGCCGGACAACGAACCGAACAGGGTGTTGGCCAGCACGTTGGTGTGCGCGAGCGCGCCGGGCACGCGGCCCACCGCCACGAGCGCGAGGTCGACGAGCCTGCGGGCGATGCCACCGGTGTTCATGATGTTGCCCGCGAAGACGAACAGCGGGACGGCCAGCAACGAGAAACTCTCGATGCCGACGTTCATCTGCTGGCCGACGATGTAGGTGGCGTCGTCGACCGGCAGGAACATCAACGCGGTGGCCAGCGAGGCGACGCCGAGCGAGACCGCGATCGGCACACCGGAGAACAGCAGGATGAAGAAGGCGCCGAACAGGATGGCGGCGGCGATCAGAGCGCCCATCAGTCTGTCCTCTCCGTCTCGATCGGGACCTCACCGGTGAGGTCCTCCCAGATGTTGAGCACCTGCGCGAACGCGATCGCGAGCCCTGCGACCGGACCGATCGTGTAGACCAGCCCGCGGGAGATCCCCAGCAGCGCCGAATAGTTGGTGGCCGCGCTCAGCGCCAGCATGGTGCCGCCGATCACCAGCACGACGACCGCGAACACGAGCACGAGGACGTCCGTGCCGATGATCAGCGTGCGCTGCGCCGCCTGCGGGAACCGGTCCCGCAGGAACAGCAGCGCCATGTGTTTGCGGTGGAGGAAGGCGTACGCGGCACTGATCATCGACGTCCAGATGAGCGCGTAGCGCACGAGTTCCTCGGTGAAGGCCGCGGGCGTTCCCAGCACGTAGCGGGTGAACACCTGGTACAGCACCAGCAGGGTCATGACGACGAGCAGAGCGCCTGCGAGGGCGGCGAGGACGCCGCCGAGTACCCGTCGCACCCGGTTCAGACGATCGTGTGTGGTCATAGCGATCCTCAGCTCCTTCCCGACTCGATGACGGAGAGGAGCTGCGCGACCTCCGGGTACTCCTCGGCGTACCGGTCCACGACCGGCCGGGTGGCGTTGCGGAAGGCCTCGGTGTCGACGTCGGTGACGAACCGGACGCCCATCTCCTTCGCCTCGGCCACCGAATCGTCGATGCGCTGCGCCCACGCGGCCTTCTGCCGCTCGGTCGAGGCGCGGGCGGCCTCGGAGAGCAGCTTCTCGTCGGCAGGACCGAGCCGGTCCCAGGTCTCGGTACTGATCACGAGGACGTCGGGGATCCAGGTGTGCTCGGTCATCGAGAACACGTGGGCCACCTCACCGTGTGCGCCGTCGGTCAGCACCGTTTCGTTGCTCTCGGCGCCGTCGATCAGACCGGTCTGCAGCGAGGTGTAGGTGTCGCCGAAGGCCATCACGACCGGCGCCGCTCCCAGCGCACCGACGAAGTCCGTCTGTGAACGCATGTCCTGCACCCGGGTCTTCAGTCCGCGCAGGTCCGCCGGGGTCCGCACCGGCGTGTTCCGCGTGTAGAACGACCGTGCCCCCGAGCTGTAGTAGGTGAGACCGAGGAAGCCCTCGTCGGCGGTCGAGCGGAAGTACTCCGCCATCTCCGCCGAATCCATCACCTCGTAGAACTCCTGCTCGGAGTCGAACAGGTACGGCAGGCCGAAGGTGTGATAACCCGGGTCGTAGGTCGCCAGACCCGGAGCGCTGACCCGCGTCATGTCCACGATGCCCTCGTGGAGCTGGCCGAGCACGTCCGGTTCGGCACCCAACTGGCCGCTGCCGTAGATCTTCACCACGATGCGGCCGCCGCTGCGCCGCTCGACGTCCTCGGCGAACGAGGCGAGCGCCCGGGAGGTGACGTGGTCGTCTCCGAGGTTGTTCGCCAACGTCAGCACCAGCGGGTTCTCCGGCGTCGCCTCGGCGCTCGTCCGCGCGCCCGACGCGGGCGCGCACGCGCCCACGGCCGCGACGAGGATCAGGGCGACAATTCCACTGATACCGCTGATCAGTCGGTTCCTCATGCCTGCCTTCCTCACATGCCGATCATGTCGACGGGCTCGAACGAGATGTCGACGGCGAGATCGCCGCCGGGGTCGGGAGTCTTGACGAGCACGGAGCCGAGCCCGATGTCGTAGTGCCAGCCCTCCTCCGCGGCGTCGAACCGGCCGCGATGCAGGTACTGCGGGAGGCGCCGGCCGTCGAGCTCGACCCGGTGCGGGCACTGCCCCGGCCGGACGACGTCGAACAGCAGCCGCTCGACGGGGCTGTCGTACTCCCCGCGCCGGGACAGCTGCAGCCGCACTCGCTCCCCCGCGCTCATGCGGACCTCGGTCTCGCGGAACGCGCCGTGTTCGTGGTCCCGGGTGAGACCGTCGTCCTCGTAGAGCGTGAACCGGCCGTCCCGGTCCGGGACGCAGATCAGCCGCAGGTCCGTCACCGCGTCCCGGGTGAGGCTGTCCACCCGGTTCTCCGCGAGCGGCACGATGCCGCCGCCGCGCAGCAGCAGCGGGATCGAGCCGAGGTCCACCGCCGTGTCCACGACCCGGCCGCCCTCGTGACGTTCACGGGTCCAGAAGTCGTAGAACGTCTCGCCCGCGGGCAGGCGCACGGCGCGCGATCGGGCTCCCGGGTCGAGCACGGTCGCGACGAGCAGCGCGTCGCCGAGCATGAAGTCCTCGAAGATCTCGTCGACGTCCGGATCGTGCTGGAAGGCGCTGACCAGCGGTTCCATGATCGGCTCGCCCGTCGCCGCAGCCCGTGCCGTGAGCGAGTACAGGTAGGGGGACAACCGGTAGCGCAGTTTGATGGCGTCCCGGACGTAGTGCGTGTGGCCGGGGTACATCCATGGCTCGGTCACCGTGTTGTCGGAGTTGACCGAGTGGATCGAGAACCGCGGCTGGAACACGCCGTGCTGCACCCAGCGGACCAGCAGCTCGGGATCGGGTGCGGGTCCGTGGAATCCGCCGACGTCGCAGCCGTGGTGCGGGAAGCCGGACAGGCCCATCCCGAGGATCGTGGCGACGTTGTGCCGCAACGACTCCCACGACGTCGAATTGTCGCCCGCCCAGCTCTGCGCGTAGCGCTGGATGCCGGCGTGACCGGAGCGGCAGACGATGTAGGGGCGGGCGTTCGGAGCCGCCTCGGCGACGGCGTCGCGGGCCACGTGGCACATGAGGTTCGCCATGACGCTGCGCAGCCTGCCGATCGTCGCGCCCGCGCCCTCGAAGTCGACGCCGGAATCGGTGTCGACGATGCCGTCGTACTCGCAGTTGTCGTTCCAGACCGACGTGGTGCCCTTGGCCAGCACCGCCTCGGTGAGCCACCGCCGCCACGCCTCCCGCGCGGCGGGCTTGGTGAAGTCGACGAACCGGCCCGGCCCGCCCCACCAGGCCCCGGCCGCGGGGCCCTCGCCGGAGGTCGCGGCGGCGTCGGCGCTGCGGGTGACGAACACGTCCTCACCGTGGAACTCGTCGAGTCCGGGATGGACGTCGAGTACGCCGGGTTTGACGTTGGGCGAGACCGTGACGCCGCGCTCGGCCATCGCGGCGAAGAATCCCTCCGGGTCGGGGAATCGGCGCTCGTTCCACGTGAAGACGCACCGCTTCGGCCCGGCCTCGGTGTCGCGGGTGGTGTAACCCGACGAGAGCTGGAACCCGTCTACGGGAATGTCCTCTTCCCTGGCGATGTCGATGAACTCGGTGATCGCGCGGTCGCTGCCGGAGTCCACTTCGGAGTAGTACATCGACGAGGCCAGATAGCCCAGCGCGTACTTGGGCAGCAGCGGCGGCCTGCCGGTCAGTGTGGTGTAACGCTGCACGACGTCGCGCATGCGCGGGCCTGCGATCAGGAAGAGGTCGATGTCGCCGCCGTCGGCGCGGTAGCGACTGTGCGGGGGCCAGTAGTTGCTCCGCTGCCTGCCGAGATCGAATTCGCAGTCGTAGGTGTTGTGGTAGAAGTAGCCGACCGCTTTCCGGTTCTCCCGGTTCAGTTTGAGATGGAACGGGATGTGTTTGTACAGCGGATCGGTTTCGCGCGGGTCGTAACCGAGGGCGTCCTTCGGGCTCATCCTGATGAGCTGCTGCGCCTTGTTCAACGGTCCCGTGGTCTCGCCGAAACCGTAGAACGCGTCACCGCCGGAGATCTCGCTCGTGTGACTGCGGCGGCCGTTCGCGTCCTCCAGATAACCGAGGCCGGCCACATCGGAATGCAACAGGCTGCCCTCGTCGTCGTGGACACGGATCCGGAACGGCTCCTTCTCGATGTCCACCCGCAGGTTCCCGCCGGTCATCCGGACGGTCTCGCCCCGGTCGTCGAGCTCGAACGACGGCGGGCCCACCCGGGTGCGCTCGGCCCCGAAGAACGCGTCGAGCCGGTCCGGCCACGCCGTCGTGGTCAGCGTGTACGATTCCTCGGCGAACTCGCCGTCGAAACCGGCGCGAATGCGCAGAATTCCGTCGGCCACGATGATGAGGCGGATTTCGACGCCGTCGGTGTGAATGCGGACCCACTCGCCTGCCCGCTGTACTCGTTCGACTCGTGATGTGACACGCACGGGAACTTCTCTCGATCCGACGAATTGATTACTGTTCGGCAGACGGTGCCGCGTGCCGCCGCGGCAACGGCGGCACGCGGGTTCGCCTCGTTCATCATGACGCGCTCACCGAGCACGGCACGCCTCACCAATCGTGAACGGTTCCGTCCCGCAGGCGGTTCACCGGCAGGTACGCCCGCTCGTACGGGTACGTCGCCGCCAGGTCCTCGTCGAGGTGAACACCGAGACCGGGCTCCTCGCCCGGGCGCAGGCCGCCGTGGGCGAACTCGTACGCAGGGCCGAAAACCTCCCTGGTCTGTTCACTGTGGACCATGTACTCCTGGATGCCGAAGTTGTGCAGTGCCAGGCCGAGGTGCACCGCGGCGGCCAGTCCGACCGGCGAGACGTCCGTCGGGCCGTGCATGCCGGACTTGATCTGATACATGGCCGCGTAGTCCATGATCCGGCGCACGCTGGTGATGCCACCCGCGTGCGTGATCGGTGAGCGCACGTAGTCGATGAGCTGCTCGCGGATCAGGTGCTGGTAGTCCCAGACGGAGTTGAACACTTCGCCGATCGCCAGCGGCGTGGTCGTGTGATGGCGCACCCAGCGCAGTGCTTCCTGGTTCTCGGCGGGTGTGACGTCCTCGAGCCAGAACAGGTCGTAGGGCTCCAGCGACTTGCCGAGTTTCGCCGCCTGGATCGGGGTGAGGCGGTGGTGCGCGTCGTGCAGCAGCGCGATGTCGTCACCGAACTCACCGCGCACGGCCTCGAACACCGACGGCACGTGCCGCAGGTAGGCACGGGTGTCCCACGTCTCCTCGGCGGGCAGAGCCGAGCGGCGGGCGGGTTCGTAGTCGTAGCGGGTGTTGCTGCCGGCACCGCCGACCGAGGCGGCCGCACTGGAGGCGACGCCGTACACCGAGTCCAACCCCGGCACGCCGGTCTGGATGCGGATCGCGCGGAACCCCTCGTCGAGGTGCCTGCGGACGGAGTCGAACAGTTCGGGGATGTCCGTGCCACTGGCGTGGCCGTAGACCAGGCACCGCTCGCGGCTGGCCCCGCCGAGCAGCTGGTAGAGCGGCAGCCCGGCGACCTTGGCCTTGATGTCCCACAGGGCCGTGTCCACGGCCGCGATCGCCGCCATGGTCACCGGACCGCGCCGCCAGTACGCACCGCGGTACAGGTACTGCCAGGTGTCCTCGATGGCGTGCGCGTCGCGCCCGGTCAACAGCGGCACGACGTGGTCGGTGAGATAGCCGGCCACGGCCAGCTCCCGGCCGTTCAGCGTGCCGTCGCCGTAGCCGATCACCCCGTCATCCGTGGTGATCTTGAGCGTGACGAAGTTACGCCCAGGGCTGGTGACGATCACGTCCGCGCGCTCGATGAGCACTGGTCCTCCTTGACAGCAGACGACGAGGTGGCCGCCGGTCCACCGGGCTCGTATCGGCCGGTGCGGTGTTCCGGAGGGCTCGTGATCGGTTCAACGTAAGAGCCGCCCCGTAGACTGGCAATCAGTTGCCATTTGTTGCCACCAGTCACGACCGCCGCGGAGGTACCAGCAGTGGGCGAGCCCAGGCCGACGATCTACGACGTGGCGCGGCACTGCGGGGTCGCGGCGTCGACCGTGTCCCGCACGTTCTCGCATCCCAGCCGGGTCAACCCGGACACCCGCGAGAAGGTCCGCGGCGCCGCCGACGAGATCGGCTACGTGCCACGGCCGCTCGCCCGCGCGGAGGCGCCGGGGCGGGCACGGACGATGACCCTGGTGGTCACCGACATCGCCAACCCGTACTACGCGCCACTGATCAAGGCTGCTCAGGCCCAGGCACTGGCGAGTGACTACACGCTCGCGCTGACCGACAGCGACGAGTCGCCGCACGTCGAGGTCAGCAACCTGCGGCAACTGCTGGCAACCACCAGCGGCGCGATCCTGGCCACCTCCCGGCTGTCCGACGAGGTCATCCGCCAACTCGCCCAGCATCGCCCGCTGGCCATCGTCAACCGCGAGATCGACGGCATTCCCGGCCTCGTGGTCGACACGGCGGGCGGGATGCGCAAGGCCGTCCGCCACCTGGCCGCCGTCGGTCATCGCCGCATCGCGTATCTGTCCGGTCCGCGCAACTCCTGGATCAACGGCGCCCGCTGGCAGGCCGTGCGCGAGGAGTCGACCGCACTCGGGCTCGACGCGGCGTTCCTGGGGCCGCACCCGCCGACCCGCCAGGGTGGCCACGAGGCCGCCGACGCGCTGATGCTGCAGCACGCCACCGCGGCGATCGCCTACAACGACCTGATCGCGATCGGCACCCTGCAACGGCTGCAGGCCGCCGGGGTCAGTGTGCCCGCGGACTTCAGCCTCATCGGATGCGACGACATCTTCGGCGCCGATCTGACCGTGCCCGCGCTGACCACGATCTCGGGACCCACCGAGCGGCTCGGCAGGTCGGCCGTGGACGTACTGCACGCGCAGCTCGCCCATCACACCGTGCCGGAATCGGCGCTCTTCGACGCACACCTCGTGACCCGTGGGTCCACCGCTCCCCCGCCGGCCGACGACACCACCCGGTGACAGCGCGAGCTCACGACGACAACTGACGGCAACAAGTTGCATAGGCTGCGTGCGACGGCGAGGCTGCCCGCATGCACGGCGGCACGGCAGACACTTCCGCATCCGAATCAGGTCCGGCACCCCGTCCCGGCCACGCGCCCCGGGACCTCGGGTCGGCGACCACTCCACGCGACGCCGCACGCGGCGGGCGGGCGCCGCTGGCTCCGCACCCGGACCGGCTGCTGCCGCCGGAGCCCACGCAGCGCGCCATCGCACGACGGCTCTACGAGAACGTCCGTGACCTGCCGCTGATCAGTCCGCACGGCCACGTCGAGGCCCGCCTGCTCGCCGAGAACGCGGCGTTCACCGATCCGGCGTCACTGCTGGTCACGCCGGACCATTACGTCACGCGGCTGCTGCACGCCCACGGCGTGTCCATGAACGACCTCGGCCTGCGCGACCGCGACGATCCCGACGGCGACGGTGCCGAACCGGCCGCACCGCGCGAGGTCTGGCGGGCCTTCTGCGAACACTGGCACCTGTTCCTCGGCACCGCGTCGCGGCAGTGGCTGGAGGCGCAGCTGCACGACGTGCTCGGCGTGACGGTGCAGCCGTCGGCCGGGACGGCCGACGAGCTCTTCGACGAGCTCACCGAGCGGCTGCAGCGGCCCGAGTTCCGGCCGCGCGCGCTGTACGACTCGTTCGCCCTCGAAGCGCTGGCCACCACGGACGATCCCGCCGACGACCTCGCTCACCACCGCGCCCTGACCGAGGACCCGTCGTGGCAGGGCCGCGTCGTTCCCACTTTCCGTCCCGACCGCCACCTCGACGCCACCGGCGCGGGTTGGGCCGCGGCGCTGGCCGATCTCGCAGCGGCGAGTGGCATCGACACGGGTGACTACATCGGACTCGTCCGGGCGCTGGAGAATCGCCGCGAGTACTTCCGCGCGCACGGAGCCACGGCCACCGATCACAGTGCGCCCGACGCCCGCATGGCGTTCCTGGACGCCGACGAGGCGCAGCGACTGTTCCAGCGGGTCCGGTCCGGCACCGGCAGCGCCGACGACGCGCGATTGCTGTCGCAGCAGCTGCTCGGCGAGATGGCGCGAATGTCCAGTGAGGACGGCATGGTCATGGCGCTGCACACCGGAAGCAGGCGGAACCACCACCCCGAGACGTTGCGCCGCTTCGGTCCCGACACCGGCCACGACATCCCGTTGCAGGCCGAGTTCACGCAGGCGCTGCAGCCGATGCTGGAACGGTTCGGCACCCACCCGCGGTTCCAGACCGTCGTGTTCACCCTCGACGAGACGGTCTTCTCCCGCGAGCTCGCACCGCTGGCCGGGTTCTACCCGTCGGTGTATCTCGGCGCGCCGTGGTGGTTCCTCGACGCTCCCCGCGCGATGCACCGGTTCCGCGACGCGGTCACCGAGACGGCCGGGTTCTACCGCAACGCCGGGTTCATCGACGACACCCGCGGATTCTGCTCCATCCCGGCCCGCCACGACACGGCCCGCCGGGTCGACGCGGCACACCTGTCCGGCCTCGTCGCCGAGCATCTGCTCGGCGAGGACGACGCCGCACAGGTGATCCACGACCTCCACGACCGCCAGCCCCGCGCCGCGTTCCGACTCTGATGCCGACTCCGCCGACTCCGCCGATTCCACCGACTCCGGCGCCCCGGCTCACCCGCGGCTCCGCCGGATGCCGCCCACCGGCGCCGGTCCGCGCCGTCCACCTCGGACTGGGCGCGTTCCATCGTGCCCACCAGGCCGTGTACACGACGGCCGATCCGGAGTGGGGCATCGCGGCCTACACGTTCCGCAACACCGAGTTGCCGCGCCTGCTCACCGAACAGGACGGGCTGTACACGCTGCTGCTGCGCGGGAACGGCGCGCCGCGGGCCGAGATCGTCGACTCGATCAGCCGCGCCCACCCCGGCGGCGACACCGGCCGGTGGCTCGCCGACCTGGCCTCGCCCGACGTGGCTGTGCTGACGTTGACGATCACCGAGGCCGGTTACCGGGTGGCAGCCGACGGGACCGGGACCGCCATCGACCGGGTCCTGGCCGGACTGCGCGCACGTCACCGTGCGGGCGGCGCCCCCATCGCACTCGTGCCCTGCGACAACCTGCCGGGCAACGGCGGTGTGCTGCGCGAGGCGCTGGGCCGTGCAGCCGCGAACGAAGACCCCGGCTTCCGCTCCTGGATCGAGGAGAACGTGTCGTTCGTCGACACCGTCGTCGACCGCATCACGCCTGCCACCGCCGAGGACGACTCCGTCACGGCCGCGGAGCTGACCGGGTTCGACGACCACGCTCCCGTGGTGACCGAGCCGTTCAACGAGTGGCTGCTGGCCGGGGATTTTCCCCTCGGCAGGCCCTCATGGGAGCACGCGGGCGCACGGTTCGTGGACGATCTCGCCGCGTACGAACAACGCAAGCTGTGGCTTCTCAACGGCGCGCACACGCTGTTGGCCTACGTCGGACCGACGCTGGGGTGCACCACTGTCGACGAGGCGGTGCGGCATCCCGTGCCGGCGGCGTTGACCGAATCCTGGTGGGACACCGCCACCCGGCACGCCTCGCTGCCGGCCGAGGACCTGGCCGGTTACCGGGAGCGCCTGTTGCGGCGGTTCTCGTCGCGCGGCATTCGGCACAACCTGGTGCAGATCGCCGCCGGCGGTTCGTCGAAGATCCCGGCCCGGATCCTGCCGGTGCTGCGCGCCGAACGATCCCGGCAGCGGCTACCGGAAGCACCGGTCGCGACGCTGGCCGGGTGGCTGATCCACCTCCGGGACCGGCAGGTCGACGACCCGCGCGCGGACGAACTCGTCTCCCTGGCCCGATCGGACGACGCCGCACGCCGGGTCCTGTCGGCACTCGACGCCGATCTGGCCGACGACCGCGAGCTGATCACCGCCGTCGACGACTACGTCGACCACCTGCGCCACGCGGCCGACCGGAGCCCGTCGACGTGACGGCGGCCCGAAGAGGGTGACTGCAGCGCGTCAGCGTGGCTGGAGCGCATCAGCGTGACTGCAGCGCGTCCAGCGCGACGGCCATGCCGGCGGCCACCCGGAAGTCGACGCGGGGATCGGGCACGGTGATCGTGTACTTGTCGCGGATCGCGATGCCCTTCTGGCTGGTCATCACCGGCTGTCCGGTCTCGTTGTCGGCGAAGTCGAAGTGGAACAGGAACGGCACCCAGACGTCACCGAGATACGGGATCATCGTCCAGACCCGGCGGAGGATGGCGATGACCTTGTTGCGTTCCTGCCCTTTCGCGGAGTAGCCCGGCCCGAACAGCTGCCACGTCGACCGCAGCAGGCTTTTGCCAAACTCCTTGTTGAAGGCACCGAGCGGCTGCCCGTGCTCGTCGTACACGTCGTGCTCGGCGTGGGCGTCGAGCTTCTGCCGGGCCTTGAACGAGAACACCTGGCGGGTACGCGTCTCGTCCGAATAGAAGATGATCTCCTCGCGCAGCTTCATGCGCTTCTGCTGCGCGAACGCGATCAGGTCGCCTTCGCCGCCGTCCGGGCCGACGCCGCGGATCTCGTAGCGGTTGACCATCATGGTGATCCGCTGGCGAACGAAGAACGTCGGCAGGTGCATCGGTGCAGTCACGCGGCGAGTATGGCACGCCCGGCCCTCGCCGGATGCCGGCTCCGGGACAACGGGGCCATCGCTCCACACCGGGCCGAGCCGACAGCGGCCGATCAGCCCATCAGGATCAGGCCATATGCTCTCATCCTGCTCATGGGGGACGCCGAGGAGCGGCGAGCCCGGACCGGGACGGCGGCACGACGCCGGCTGGTCGTCACCGCGGAGCAGGCGGCGGCCGACGGCGCGCTCGACGACATCGCCGTCTACTCACTGGCCGCGGTCGCGGCGGTGGCGGTGATCGGCTTGCTGCGCCGCCGCCTGCCTCGTGTCGCACGACGCTCGGTCATCGCTTCGGCCGGGTCATCGCTTCGGCCGGGTCATCGCTTCGGCCGGGTCATCGCTTCGGCCGGGTCACTCACCAGGCGCCGACGCTGCCGCCGAAGCCACCGCCTCCGTAGCCACCACCGGACGAGCTGCTGGACGAACTGCCGGACGAGGAGCCGCCGTCGGCAGCTCCGCCTCCGTAGCCACCACCGCCGGAACCGGCGCTGCTGACCCCACCGCCGTCGACCTCGCCACCGAAGCCGCCGCCTCCGTAACCGCCACCGTCGGAGCCGGAGCTGGACCCGGAGTCGGAGTCGGAGTCGTCCGAGCTGTCGCCGACCCCGCCGCCGTCGACCTCACTGCCGAAGCCGTCGCTGTAGCCGCCTGCCTCGGAGGACGAGTCGGTGTCGTTCTCCGAGGCCGCCGACTCGGCATTCTCAGTTTCCGCGCTTTCGGTCTCCGCGGCCTCGGTCTCCGCGGCCTCCGTCTCCGCGCTCTCCGTCTCCGCGTTCTCCGTCTCCGCGGCCTCGGTCTCCGCGCTTTCGGTCTCCGCGGCCTCGGTCTCCGCGCTTTCGGTCTCCGCGGCCTCGGTCTCCGCGGCCTCCGTCTCCGCGCTCTCCGTCTCCGCGTTCTCCGTCTCCGCGGCCTCGGTCTCCGCGCTTTCGGTCTCCGCGGCCTCGGTCTCCGCGGCCTCCGTCTCCGCGCTCTCCGTCTCCGCGTTCTCCGTCTCCGCGGCCTCGGTCTCCGCAGCCTCGGCCCGTGCGGCATCGTCGGCATCGGTGCTGCCGGTGTCGTCGTGAGCCCGCGTGGCCCCGGTGACGGCGTCGACCGTGTCCTCACCGGCAACGTCGTCCGATTCGGTTCCGAGCGACGTGTCGGCGAACGAGACGCCGCCGAGCGGCCCGTCTTCGGGGCTGGCGAAGTCGCCGAAGTCGGACGCCAGCCGGCCCGGATCAACCGAGAGGTCCGTCCCGACCTTGCCGCCGAGACCCAACGCCAGACCGGCCCGGGTGCTGGCATCCAGCGTCTCGCCGTCCCACGAGGCGCCCGCGTCGAGTTCGGCTCCGTATCCCACCTGACCGGTGTACGTCATTCCGCCTTCGACACCGCTGATCCCGCCGCTGCCACTCACGGACCCTTCGAATCCGACGAACCCGCCCACGGCCATCCGGGCACCGTCCAGGTCGAGCCGGCCGGAGATCTCACCCCGGCCCCCGCCGAACACGCCGGCCTCCACGCCGCCGCGCAGCGGACCGCGTTCCGCATCGACACCGACGGAACCGGCGACACCGCCCTCCACCGAGGCGCCCGCCCTGAGCCCGTCACGGCCGGCCGACGCCGAGGCGGACGCCTCCGGACCGACGCTCACCTTGCCGCCGTATTCGATCGAGACCCCACCTGCCGAGGTCTCGGCCGAGACCTCGGCTGCGTGCTGGTCCGTCACCGCGGCACTCACCGAGTTCGCGTCGACCTCCGTACTCACCTCGGGGCTGCCCGCCGTGCGGGTCGTCGTCGTGACGGCAGGCTCGTCCACCGTCTGCGCGACTGCCTCAGCCGCGTCGAGACTCTCCTGCGCGACGGTTTCCGATTCCGCCGCGGTCCGATCCTGCCCGGCAACCCGGGCGGACTCGGCCGTGGCGGGTACGGCAGTGGTATCGCCCTGTGCCGCGGCGGTCTCGTCCTGCGCCGCAGCCAATCTGTCCTGCACCGCGGTGGTTTCGTCCTGCTCCGCAGTGGCTCCAGGCTGCTCCGCAGTGGCTTCAGGCTGCTCCGCGATGGCTTCAGGCTGTGCTACGGATTCGCCGGGGGCGGCGGCGGATTCGGTCTCCGGCTCGGCTGCGGGCCGCGCAGGGGCCTCCTGCAGGCTCTCCTCGGCATCCGGCTCCGCCGTCGACCCGGCCTTCGACTCCGGTACCGCGCCGGGCACGGTACCGCGTGGTCCGGCCGACGACGTGCCCGCGTCGTGCGCCCCGTCCCCGTCCACGTCTGCGTCGGACGTCTCGGCGTCGTGCGCGTCTCCAGCTGCTCCGTTCGTGTCGCGCAATCCGGCCGAATCGCTCAGTGCCGATACCGATTCGTCGGGCCGGTCGCGCACCGGCTCAGGATGAGCGAGTACCGCGCTCAGCACTGCCGCACTGCTACCCAGAACTGCGGCATACAGCCCGATCTTTCCCCGATTCCTGTGCCGACCGCTCATCAATCCCTCGCATCGTCGTCGTCACGCGAACATGCTGAGGCTACGCAACGACCGTCCCCGCGCAGGACCGTCGAACGTAGGAAGTTCGCGCAGAATCGCCCGTTCGCAGCGATGACCCCGCTCCGTGGTTGCCTTGACGTGCCCCAGCTGGAGCAGAGCCCGGCCGCCATGAGCAGACCCCACCGGAAGGAACGAGCGTGGACACCGACAGCGGCAGAGCGGACACCGACGCCACCCGCCTGCTCAAGGAGGCGTTCCTGCCCTACGCGCCCGCGGGCGTCGCGCGCGACTGGCTCGGCGAGGAAGTCACCGGGGCACGCGGAACGGCCGGCCGGGGCGCTCCGCAGCGAGCGTTCCGCTCCCACCCGCACGAGGCGGGCGGCACCGACGGCCACGCCGGCGACGAACCAGGCCACGAACCTGGCCACGATGCACCACGCGACATCGCGGACTGCACGGGTGAGAACCTGACCGAACTCGACCCGGCGCAACGACGTCGGCTGGCCGGCTATCTGGCCGAACAGTTCGCGGATGACGCGCCGCTGTGGGACCGCGCCCTGCGACTGCTCGCCCGCAGCGGGCTGCGGCTGGCGGACATCCCCGCGGCTGCCCGGCGAAAGACACCGCTCCGAAGGCACGGGCCGTGGCTCTCCCGCGAGCAGCGCCGGCAGGTCGACCGCTGGAGAACCGATCTGCTGAGCGACGTCGACGCGAGTCTGGCCTCGCGCTGGATCGCCGACGGTGTCCGGATCCGCGACTACTTCTCGCCCCGGCAGACCATCGACAACGCCAGGGCGATGTTCGACGTCGCGCGCCGGGAACACCTCGTGGACCTGGTCTTCCGCGTGACGAACCCGGACGTGCTGCGGTATCTCGCGGAGACGTTCCCGGACGAGGCGATCCTGTCCGACCTGCTGCAGAACCCGGCGCTTCCGGCCGACGCCCTGCCCACGGTGCTCGACCGGTACCGCCGCGCCAGCCCGATCAGCGTGATCCCACCCGCACAGCCGATCGCCGCCGTTCTCCGCGTCGAAGGCCTGACCGGAGTGCGCGACCGGGGCCTGTGGCACGAGGACGATCTGTTCGGCCGTCCCGGCATGCGCAGCCCGAACATGGTGGCCGACATCCTGCGGTGCCTGCCGGAACAGTTCGACGAGCTCGACCACGACCGGCAGCAGTCGCTGGTCCGATTCCTGCACGACGTCGAGGACGACGAGCCGGGCAGCGTCCCTCCCGCGGTTCTGGCGACCCTGCTCCGCCTTGATCCCGCACGGGTCCCGGACGCGCGCCGATTCCTCCTGCGCGAGGGCCTGGTGTCGCGGGTGATCAAGGACGAGAGCAGCTACGACATCGCATCGGCGATGGTGCACGGCTGGTATGCGACGTGTCACGACCTCCGGCCCGCTCACGGTGACGAGGTCGGGTTCCTGGCCCGCTTGCTGACGGAGCGCTACGGCGACGACGAGTTCGCCTGGAATGCGTTCATGGCGGAGTTCCCGTCCTGGAACGGACCGGTGCGGGACCTGCTCGACGCCATCGACGCCGTGCACCCGTGACGCGAGCACTCGCCGGCCTTCGCGGCCCGGTGCCGGACGCTCGAACGCAGGGGACGGTTGCGAAGGATCGGCCGATCCAGCCGGGACGCCACGGTCGGAGCCTGCCTCACCAGCATCTATGCCCGAGCCGCATATAACCGGCTCGGCACGCATTTCACAACACCGGCGGGGCCACCTAACGTCGGCCCCGCGGCCGCGATCCGAGTCCGCTTCCCCGGCCGGCTCAGCGCCTCCTGACCGGCCGCCCGGCCGCAGTTCCCGAAAGGACAGCTTCGTGCTCACCGACCTCGGCATCAGCCTTCCCGTCCTCGCCGCCCCCATGGCGGGCGGTCCGACCGCGCCGAACCTGGTCACCGCAGCCGGACACGCCGGTTCGATGGGATTCCTCGCAGGCGGCTACAAGACACCGGCGGCGCTGGCCGAGCAGATCACCGCCGTCCGCGCCGACGAAGTGCCGTTCGGCGTCAATCTCTTCGTGCCCAATCCCGTTCCGGTGTCCGACGAGGACTATCGCGCCTATCGTGACGCGCTCCTGCCCGAGGCCGGCCGCTACGGCGTGCACCTTCCGGAGACTCCCGTCGAGGACGACGACCACTGGGCGGCCAAGATCGACCTGTTGCTCGCCGATCCGGTGCCGGTCGTGTCGCTGACCTTCGGCCTGCCGCACCGCGACGTCGTCGCCGCCTTGCGCGCGGCGGGGAGCATGGTGGTGCAGACCGTGACCTCCGCACCCGAGGCACGGCTCGCCGAGGAGGCCGGGGTCGACGCCCTCATCGTCCAGTCCTCGGCAGCAGGCGGCCATTCCGGCACGTTCACCCCGGCACGGACCCCGCCCGGGGTTCCGTTGCCGCGGCTGCTCCGGGACGTTCGCGCCGACACCGACCTCCCGCTGATCGGTACAGGAGGAATCAGCCGGCCCGCCGACGTCGCCGCCGCGGTCGATGCCGGTGCCGAGGCGGTCACCGTCGGTACCGCGCTGCTGCGCACCCACGAGAGCGGGGCGTCCGCGCCGCACAAGACCGCACTGGCCGATCCCGACTTCGACGAGACCGTCGTCACCCGCGCCTTCACCGGGCGCCCCGCACGCGCGCTGCGGAACCACTTCACGGATCGGTACGAGCCGATCGCCCCCTGCGCCTATCCCGCCGTGCACCACCTCACCGGCCCACTGCGCAAGGCCGCCTCCAACGCCGGCGACACCGGGCTGATCCACCTCTGGGCAGGAACCGGACACCGCGACGCACGGGAGGAACCGGCCGCCGACACGCTCACCCGCCTGGCAGGTGAGGGCTGACCGGCACCCGGCTCAGACCCCTTGCCGAGTGCCGTCGGCCGGCAGGCTCGACCTCGCCCGTGAGGTGGGCCTGAACCCGCACCAGCTCAGCGACGCTCTCCACTGGGCGCTTGAATCGCCTCGCAGGTTGCGTATGACGGTACGATTTCCCTGTCGACACCTACTCCTACTTCGGCGACCCGGTGTTCACCTACTCGCTGCGCGACGGCATCGACGACGGCTACCTGGCGCCTTACCGTGTCCGGCGAGTGATGCTCAGTCCCGATACCGACGGCTGGGAGCCTGAACACGGAGAGCTCGACCGGTTGGGACGTGAGATTCCGGAGGGCCGGTACTCGACGCGGGACTTCGAAAGAATCCTCCGACTTCTCGTGCGAACCGACCTGGCGGCCGAACACGTGAGCCGGTTTCTCGGCAAGGATCCGACGGCGCGTACCATCATTTTCTGTGTTGATCAGCAACACGCCGCCGACATGCGGCTCGCGATCATCAACGCTAACCCAGAACTTGCCGGTCAGGACCCCGAATGGGCCGTCCGGATCGTCGGCTCCGAAAGTGAGAAGACCAGGTTACTGGAGGCTTTCTCCGACCCGGAGCAGGATTCCCCGGTGGTGGCTACCACTTCCCGGCTGCTGTCCACCGGAGTAGACATCGAGGATCTGAAGTACGCCGTGCTCTTTCGGCCCGTCGGCTCGCCGGTGGAGTTCAAGCAGATCATCGGCCGCGGCACTCGGCTCTTCCCCGACAAAGGGAAGACGTCGTTCGAGATCATCGACTTCGTCGGCGCGACGGAGCACTTCAGGGACCCGCTGGGGTGGTTGTGCGCCAGCGCGATCGCCACCGCGTCGTGGCGTAGCGCCAGCGACAGGACCTCGCGGATCGGCACCGTGCTCGCCGTCGCACCACCCAGCGCGACGGCGAGCACTCGGCTGACTCGATGCGCGCCGTCGAGCACCAAAAGCAACACCTGTTCCGTCCTGACCCGGCCGATGCGGGGACCCGCCACGGCAGCAATGTCGCGCGACGTCCGCACCTCCAGCCGCTCGACGGCATGCCGCCCCCGGTCGGCAAGTGCGAACGCGGCAACCACCCGGCAGGCCTTCGCCAGGCCGACGCCGGCGTGCCGGGCGAGCTCGTCGACGTCGGCCCGGCCGAGCCCTTCCACCCCGCCGAAATCGAGCAACAGCCGGGAAGCCAACTCCAACGCCGTCTGCCCGCGGCTGCCCGAACCGAGGTGGATGGCCACGAGCTCAGCGTCGGACAGCGCAGCCGAACCGAGCGCCACCAGTCGTTCCCGTGGGCGCTCGTGCAGTGGATACGCGGTCAACGGTTCCTTGCGCAGCAACTCAGGCATCCGCTGACAGTAGCGCCGACCACCGACACAAGTTCCAGCGCAGACACAGGCCCATCCGCCGCGGAACGACCGCAGTACGAACGAGTCAGCGCGCCGACCGCGGACGAACCGCCGACGGCGGCTGTCCCTACAGGGCTGGTCGAGCCACGGCCGCGGCGGTGGGAGTGGTTCGGCGCGTCGGTAGTGGGCGCGGTTGCGGAGCTGACGTACAGGACGTCGCAGCGTCGTCGGGCGCGGCCGCCTTTTCGGCTGGTACCTCAGGAAAGCCAGTCGGTGTCGTGCACGGCGCGGACGCGGGCGAGCCGGTCGCGCCACCATGCGGCTTGCTCGGGGTCGGTGAGTTCGTAAGTGTCGAGCAGGGTGGAGTCCGGGGTGGGTGGTGTGTGCGGTACCGGAAGGTAGCCGTCCACCGCACGCAGCGATTCGGGGCCGGAGACGAGATCGCTGTTGAGGAGCGAGAGCGTGCCGAGGCCGCAGGCGAAGTCCAACTCGGGCAGAGCGGCGGCAAGGGCAACCTGTGCTGCGAGACCGATACTGGTTTCCAGAGCGGAGGAGACCACGCAGGGCAGTCCGGCGGCTTCGGCGACCTCCAGAGAACGGCGTACACCGCCCAGCGGCGTGCACTTGATGACGGCGACGTCGGCGGCGCCCGCGACAGCTACCCTCAGGGGGTCCTCGGCGCGGCGGATGGATTCGTCGGCGGCGATACGCACATCGACCTGACGCCGGACGGCGGCGAGTTCCTCCACGGTCCAGCAGGGCTGTTCAACGTATTCGAGCCCGCCTGCTGCTTTGTCGAGCCGGCCGATGTGGGACACGGCCGTGTCGACGTCCCAGACGCCGTTGGCATCCACGCGAATCGCCCCGCTCGGGCCGAAGGCATCCCGAACCGCCTCGACGCGGGCGAGGTCTTCCGGCAGGGATTCGGAGTGGTCGGCAACTTTGACCTTTGCCGTGCGGCAGCCGGAGTTGGCGGCGATCTCGTGGGCACGCTCGGGGCCGACAGCGGGCACGGTGCAGTTGATCGGGATGCGGTCCCGCACAGGTTCGGGCCAGCCGACGGTGCACTGCTCGATCGCGGTCGCCAGCCACCCGGCGGACACGGCGTCGTCGTAGTCGGCGAACGGGCAGAACTCGCCCCAACCGGCGAGACCTTCGAGCAGCATTCCTTCCCGCACGGTGATGCCCCGGAACCGGGTGCGCATGGGGATCGCGTAGATGCGAGCGCCGTCGAAGTCGATCTTGTTGGTCATCAGGTAGTCGTGTCCTCGTCTCGGCCGGTGCTGATGCGGGTGAGTTCGGTGATGCGGTCGTCCAGCTCGCGCACGTCCGGAGAACCACTGCGCAGCGGGCGCACCTGTCGTTGCAGCGTGCGGAGCCGGTCGAGCGCACGAGAGGAGCTGACTTGGCTCGCCGTGCGCACGGCGTCACGTCCCAGCGATGCAGCCTGTTCCAGATCGCGGCTGGCCAAATGGGCGGTAGCCAGGTCGGTCTGGACGAAACATCGGCTGCGCACGCGCCACGACTCGTAGCCGTCCAACGCTTGCTTGATCAGGCGGGTTCCCTGGTTGGGTTCGCCCGCATCGCGCAGGCATCGGCCGAGATCGGCGGTTAGTTCGGCTTCGGTGTAGAAGCCCAGCCACGTGGGTTCGTCATCCGGGCGAGCGCGTTCGTAGTGCTGCTCGGCTTCGAGCACGGCCGTGCGGGTGGCGTTGGCGTCACCGGACAGGGCGTGCCCGCGCGCCTCGACCGCGTGCAGCAGCGACGACAGCACCGGAGTGGCCTTACCGTTGGCCACGTTCTGACCAGCGCGGGCCAGGGCAATGGATTGCCGCGCGTGGCCGAGGCGGTCATGCTCGGTCAGAGCACTGTGTCCAAGTTGGACAGTCAGGCGGCTCATGTGGGACAGCACATTGCCCGCATACAGCCGATCGCCGGCGCTCATGGCGAGGTTGAGCGTCTGGATGTAGTAGCGCTGTGCCAGTGAGTGCCGCCCGACATCGGCGGCCATCGACGCGGCCAGCCATGAGGCTTGTGCCACCGCACCCAGCAGAGCTTTGCCGGTCTTCTCCGAGTAGGTGCCGTGCATGACGGTGTTTGCTTCGCGGTGCAGCATCTGCACCACTTGTTCGCGGACGCGGCCGGAGCCGTAGCGATGATCTAGTCGCCGCAGGTGGGCGATGTGCTCGGTGATGATCTCGACATCGGCCATGCCGATACGTTTACCTGCCACGCGGGCGGTGCTCTCGGCTGGAGACACCGTGAGCGCGTACAACGCTGGCTCGGAGAAGGCCGCCGCTGTAAAAGCGGAGCCCAGCAGGAACTTTCGCCGGTTCATATCCCGTCCCGACAGCTCGACAACTGTGCGGACTGTGCCGTCCAGTGTTCCGGAACAGTTCAGTCCATCGTGTAAATCGTCTGTAGCGGGAGCGCGATCGGCAAACCCGCAGCCGGTGACGCTGATCTCACGGCGCAGGCAGCGAGAGAGCACCTTGGCTACCAGACGCGGCACTGGCCAGCGCGGCTGAGCTCCGCCCAGCATCCGGGTTACCGAGGTCGTGTTCGTGCCGAGGTGCACGCCTTCCTCGGCGCCTGCGGTGACCACGGCACGTGCTAACGCAGCGTTGCTCATCCCCGCTTCGTCCAGCAGCGCACGCAGCTCGCAATCTTGGCCGCCGGTGTGGCCAACACTTTCCATCCGGTCACATCCTGCGTATTGGTCTGATCGCTCCTGGTAGTTGATCCTGGCCTACCGCGCGATGCTCTGTGAAGTCTCCTCCGCGAAGTGGGGCCCAAGTGCGACCCCCGGAAGCTGATCGGTCTCAGTCGTACTGATCCAAGACTGCAAATCGCCTGGTCTTGGCGTTTCGCTTGTGGTGACGAACCCACCACGAACCGTTACCAAGGAAGCGAGACGCCAGCGATGTTCACGTTGACGACGACCCCGCCGCAAGACGATGGCGCTCCCCACCAAGATCCCCTGGCTGCCGTACGGGCCGTCGCGGAGACAGCAGGGCTGGCGTGACGACCATGGCTTCCACACTCGCCGTGGTTTCGCTGGCTGTAGCGGTACTCGCGAGTATCGGCGTCGATCTTGTCAGCGCCGTACGGGACTGGCCGACCACTCACGGGCCAGCCATGGCAACCGCTCGATCCCCTCGAGCCTCTGACCGCTCCGGCGGCGCGAGCTGAGCGCCGTTCCCGCATGTGGCAGCCGCTTGCGCTGCCGGAGCACCCCAAGCGCGGCATGACCGTAGCCCGGCCCCGAGCGGACCCGGTCTCCGCCGCACCCGGTGCCCACCGAACCAGGAAGGGACATGACCGCGATGAACATCACCGGTATCCCGGTGCACGTCGAAAAGGACACGACCCTTCGTGTCAAGATCGTTGACGCGTGCGGTCTGACCTGCACGTTCTGCCACAACGAGGGCACGCCGGTCACGGTGGACAACCGCAAGCAGCCACTCGGCGAGTTCACCACGGCCGGAGCCAGCGGGCGCGTGTCCATCTACGCGGCCACCAACGGTGCGGGCTTTCTTCCCGCTGCGGTGCCGGCCGACGACGAGTTCGGTAACGTGCTCGCCGCGCTCCGCGACGCGCTGGGCTTCACCGAAGTCCACCTGACCGGCGGCGAACCCACCTTGCACTCCTCAGTGGCGAAGCTGACCAGCCTCGCCACGCATGCGGGCTATCGAGTGGGGATGACTTCCAACGGCGAGCACGGTGAACGGGTCTTGCCCGACTGCGCCGCCGCAGGGCTGGATCGGGTCAACTTCTCGATCTTCGGCACCACACCTACCGAACTCGCCGAGGTCCAGCACGCCCGCTACCGCAACGCCAAGCTGGCCGAACGCAAGATCGCGACGCTCAAACGCTCGATCGCCACCTGCGAAGAGCACGAGGTCAAGGCCAGCGCCAACATCGTCGTGCTCGACCACAGCCACGCTCCACGTGTGCACCGGCTGCTGGATGAATACTCGCCGCACCTGTCGGTGCGACTGCTCAATTCGCTCGACCACGGCTCTGCCTCGATCGAGGCCATCGAACGCATCCTCGCCGAGCGCGGCGCGGTCGCCGAAGCGCACCACATCACCGCTGGCGTCTCCGGCACCCGCACCGCCTACCGCCTGCCTGATGGGCGGCGCGTGTTCTTCAAACAGATCCGCCGCGTGCGCCTGCCCGAGACCTGCGCCGGGTGCCGGTTCAATAACGACACCGACTGCCAAGAGGGCTTCTACGGTATCCGGCTCTACTACGACCGAACCGGCCGCTACCACGTCGGCGTGTGTATCCAGCGCATGGACCTTTGCCTGCCCGTCGAGGAGTTCCTGACCAGCTCACTCCGCGAAGAGATCCTTGATCTCCGCGAAGCCGAGTACCACCGGCTCGCCGCCCGGCGAGCCGGATAACCTGCCGTAACGATCACTATCCGGAGGGAGATCCCGCGGTGCCCATCGAGCACGAAGCCAAGATCCTCGACATCGCCCCCGAATCAACCGAGAAACTGATCCTCGACAAGGGCGGTCAGAAGCTCCGCGAGAAGTTCATGCGGCGTTACGTCTACGACATCACTCCCGGCGACGAGTCGAAGTGGATCAGGCTCCGCGACACGGACGGTGAGACAACGCTGACCGTCAAGGAGATCACCAGCGACGCCATCGACGGCACCCACGAAGTCGAAGTCTGCGTCGATGACTTCGCCGCCACCAATGCGCTACTGGGGATGTTGGGATTCACCCCGAAGTCCTATCAAGAGACCAATCGCACCAGCTTCATCCTCGACGGCGCACAAGTCGAGATCGACACCTGGCCGCAGATCCCGCCGTATGTGGAGATCGAAGCCGGTTCGAAGGACGAAGTGGTCCGCGTCGCCGAGCTGCTCGGCTACGCCGAAGCCGACCTCACCGGCGAGAACACCATCAAGATCTATGCCCGCTACGGCATCGACCTCAACACGATCACCGAACTCAAGTTCTGACCATCACAGTCCTTGCGTCACGTCCGTCCGCAACACCCCGCGGACTCCAGCTCCTCGGACCGATGCGCCACCAGCGGACTGAAGCCCGGCCTGCGAACCCCGGACCCGGCGATGGCACTCCAACCCAGGCACTGGTCGTCGCTGGTGCAGAAACGGGCCCGCAACACGAAACCCACCACGATGAGGCCCGGGCAACGATGGGGTCCGAGGACCGCCCCGGGCGAGTCCGGGGCTGCGCCCCCAGAAAACACGACGAGGACCGAAAACAGCGAAGGCGCCCCCCGCGTCGAGCAGGGGGCGCCTTCGGTCGAGTGGAGGTGCCGGGAATCGAACCCGGGTCCTCTGCCGTCTCTCCAGGGCTTCTCCGTGCGCAGTTCGCTGTGCCTCTACTCGGCCCCACCGGTCACGCGAACAAGCCGGTGTGACGGGCCCAGCCACTGTTGATGTCCCTGCCGGGCCCCGTGGCCGGGACCGGAGGTGAGCCTTCTAGCTGATGCCGGCACATCGGGTCGAAGGCGTACCCGGGCCGACAGACTCGCACTCGCTCAGGCGGCGAGGGCGAAGTCGCGCTGACTATTCGTCTTGGCGCTTATATTTAGTTGCGACGACGCTTTCGGTGGTCGTTGCCTGCACCGGCACGCTTCCCACTGGACCAACGTCCAGAGTCGAAACCGTTCACCCCCTTGTACGGGATCGTGGCCGATCGTCTTCGATCAGCATAACTCCCCTGACAAGCGGTTAATTCCCCGGCTCGGTGTTGCGGGGCCCACCCCAGTGCCCGGACGGGTGGCTGTCGCATCCGTGCGCGGGAGCAGCACCCGGTCACGGCCGAGGGTGGGGCTGGCCCCACCCCGTTTCGACCCGTGTGCTCCATGGTCACCACCGCCGCTCCCCGGCGATGCTGGGAGTCGCCGACATCGCCTACGTCGGCAGGAAGGAAGGGAGCACGATCATGACGGTGCGGAGACAGACTCCCCGGTTGCGCGGCGCACTGCCGTTTCTGTTGCTCAGCCTCCCGATGGGAATCGTCGGATTCGTGTTCGTGGTGACGACGGTGAGCGCGGGCGCGCCGACGGCCCTGGTGTGGGTGGGCATTCCGGTGCTGATGCTGCTGCTCACGGGCACCCGCAGGCTGGCGGACCTCGAGCGCACGCGCGTCCACGGGATGCTGGACGCGGCCGTACCGCGGCCGTACCGCCCGTTGCCGCACGGCCCGGTGCGCAGCCGGTGGCTGGCACGCGCCCGCGATGCGCAGACCTGGCGTGACATCTTCTACCTGATCATCCTGCTGCCGGTGGGGATCGTCGAGTTCACGCTGGTGGTCGTGTTCTGGTCGGTGTCGCTGGGGCTGATCGCACTGCCCGTCTACTACCGCTTCCTGCCCGAGGGCCTGTACGCGTTCCCGTCGCACGAGCTGCGCTGGGTGACGGTCGACTCGGTGCCGACGGCACTGCCGTGGACGGCGCTGGGAGTGCTGGTGGCGTGCGGTGCGGTCCTGGGCACGCGGGCGCTGGGTGCCGGACACGCGTGGCTGGCACGGGCGCTGCTGGGGCCGACGGCACGGCGCATCCGTGAGGCCGAGGGCAGGATCGGCCACCCCGCCGACCTCGGCTACCTCGCCGATCTCACCGATCCCGCCGACACGACCGCGGCGGATACCCGGCCGACGCGCACGGTGGCACGATGAGCACTCCGGGTAGAGGGGACACCGTGATGCATGAGGACCAGCCATGGCCGGAAACCTGGCGCACGATCGCGTACCAGGTGCTGGCACTGCCGGTGCGCATCTTCGAGTTCGTCGTGCTCCTGGTGCTGCTGGTGACCGGGATCGCGACGACCCTCGTCTGGGTGGGCATTCCCCTGCTGATGCTGGCCACGACGTTGACGCAGCGTTTCGCCGACTTCGAGCGCCGATCACTGCGCCGGTGGCTGCACACCCCGCTGGCGGATGCGATCCGCAACCGCGGCGACGGGCCGGTCCGGAACTGGTTCGCCCAGCTGACGGACTCCACGACGTGGCGGGACCTCACGTATCTGCTGGTCACGACGCCCATCGCGATCGCCGAGTTCGTGCTCGGCGTCGTGTCCGCGATCATCGTACCGCTCGCGTTGACGGTCGCGCCCGGTGTCGGCTGGCTGCACGGCAAACTCGCGTTGGCGCTGCTCGGTCCGCCGCGGGCCGAACGGCTCGAGGCGCGGGCCTCGCGGCTGCAGGCGTCGCGGGCACGCGGGGTCGACGCGGCCGAGGCCGAACGCAGGCGCATCGAACGCGACCTGCACGACGGCGCGCAGCAGCGGCTCGTGTCGGTGGCGATGACGGTCGGCCGTGCCAAAGCCAAGGTCGGCGGTTCCGACCCCGATACCGCTGAGCTGCAGAACCTCCTCGACGAAGCGCATACCGACGCGAAACTCGCGGTGTCGGAACTGCGCGACCTGGCGCGCGGCATCTACCCCGCGGTGCTGGGCGACCGCGGACTCGACGCGGCGTTGTCGGCGCTCGCGGCGAAGTCGACGGTGCCGGTCTCGGTGTCGGTCGACATCGAGGAACGCCCTCCTGCCGCGGTCGAGAGCACGACGTACTTCGTCGTCGGCGAAACGCTCGCCAACGCCGCCAAGTACGCCGAAGCCTCCGACATCCGCGTGGACGTGCGCCGCGACGGGGATACAGTGATCGCCGAGGTCACCGACGACGGCCGGGGTGGCGCCGAGATCCGTGCCGGTGGCGGGCTGGCCGGGCTCGCCGACCGTGCCGCGACGATCGACGGCGTCATCTCGGTCGTCAGTCCCGCCGGTGGTCCGACGGTCGTTCGCGCCGAACTTCCGTGTCGCTGGTGAACGAACTTCTGGGGGTCTGCACGTGCGGGTGGTCATCGCCGAGGACGCCGTGCTGCTGCGCGCCGGTGTCCAGCGACTGCTGGCGGACGAGGGCATCGAGACGGCCGCTGCGGTCGGCTCGGGCGACGAGCTGCTGGCCGCGGTCGGCGAGCACGAACCCGACCTGGCGATCGTCGACGTGCGGATGCCGCCGACGTTCACCGACGAGGGACTGCGGGCCGCGCTGCAGGCACGCGAGATCACAGGCAACCTCCCGGTGCTCGTCCTGTCGCAGTACGTCGAGGAGACCTACGCGATCGAGCTGCTGTCCGGTGGCGCGGGCGGTGTCGGGTACCTGCTGAAGGAACGCGTCTCCGACGTGACCGACTTCCTCGATGCCGTGCGCCGCGTCGCCGCAGGCGGCACCGCGATCGACCCCGAGGTGGTCTCGCAGGTCATGGCGCGCGGACGCAACAACCCGCTCGACTCGCTCACCGGCCGCGAAGGCGACGTGCTCGCCCTGATGGCACAGGGCCTGACGAACTCCGCGATCGCGGCCCGGATGGTGGTCTCGCACGGCGCCGTCGAAAAGCACATCGGCAACATCTTCGCCAAGCTCGGCCTCGACAGCAGCCTCGAGGAGCATCGCCGTGTCCGCGCGGTGCTGACCTACCTCGAACGCTGAACCGTGGGCCCCTCGCGCCCCGAAGGGCACCTTTGGGGCACTCAACGCCCCGAAGGTGCCCTTCGGGGCATCCGCTCAGGCCGCCCGCGGATCACACGCCGAGGAGCTTGGCCGGCGTGTCGTGGAGGACGGCGCGCAGGAACGGCTCCCCCAGCCGGTCGTCGGCCTCCGCCCAGCTGGCGACCGCACGCAGTTGCGTGGCGTAGTCGTAGGGGATGTTCGGAAAGTCGGTGCCGAGCACGATCCGGTCGGCGATGCCGGCCAGGCGCGCAGGCCAGTCATCGGGTACGGGCATGATGCGTTCCGTGAACGGCACGCCCACCATCGTCGTGTCGAGATACACCCGCGGGAACCGCTGCACCAGGTGCAGCGCCGCGTCGTACTCGGGCATGCCGGCGTGTGCCAGCACGGCGACCAGCGCGGGGTGCCGTTCCAGCACCCGGGCGAACACGTCGAGTCCGGTGTGCTCGCCCCGCAGCGGCCCGTGCCCGCAGTGCACGACCGCGGGGACTCCGGCGTCGGCGAGCATCCCCCACACCGCGTCGAGCCGGTCGTCCCGCGGATCGAACGCCCCGACCTGCACGTGGACCTTGACGCACCGCACACCCGATCGCAACGCCTCCTCGACGTAGCGGGCCGCCTCGGGCTCCGGGAAGAACGTCGCCGTCGGCACGGCGTCCGGCTGCCGGTCGGCGAACTCGCGGGCCCACGCGTTCAGCCACTCCGCCATACCCGGTTTGTGCGGGTACACCAGCGGCGCGAACGTCCGCACTCCCATGGCCCGCAACGCGGCGAGCCGCTGGTCCTCCGGCAGCCGGTAGTGCACCGGCCACGGCATGCCGTAGTTCTCCTCGGCGTCGTCGAAGTACGCCCACACCTTCGCGAGCATGCGCTCGGGCAGGAAATGGACGTGGATGTCGACGAGACCGTCGAGCCCGAGTCCCCGGGCCCAGGCAGCGACGTCGCTGTCGGCCCCGGGGCCGGTCACCGGCGTCCCGCGCGCTGTTGCTTGTGCTTGCCCTTGATCGCCCGGCCCATCGCCTTGGAGATCTCGCGCTGCGCGTCACGCTTGGCGATGTCCTGCCGCTTGTCGTGGGCCTTCTTACCGCGCGCCAGCGCCAGCTCGACCTTGACCTTGCCGTCCTTGAAGTAGAGCGACAGCGGCACGAGGCTGACGCCGCCCTCCTTCGTCTTGCCGATCAGCTTCGCGATCTCCCTGCGGTGCAGGAGCAGCTTCCGGCTGCGACGGGGAGCGTGGTTGGTCCATGTGCCCTGCGCGTACTCCGGGATGTGGACGTTGCGCAGGTAGACCTCGCCCTCGTAGACGGTCGCGAACGCCTCGCTCAGCGACGCCTTACCGGCACGGAGGCTCTTGACCTCGGTACCGGCCAGCGCGATACCGGCCTCGTAGGTGTCGAGGATCGAATAGTCGTGGCGGGCACGACGGTTCGACGCGATCACCTTGCGTCCGACTTCCTTGACCATGTCTCGACTCTATCCGCCCTCGACCGGGGTTTCCTAACGGTTACCGGGTGTCCTAACGGTTACTGCGGTACCGCCGCCGCGGGCGCGCCGCCGCTGCCGTCCACGTCACCGGCACCGCCACGTCGGGGTTCCGCTACCGGAACCCCGACGCAGGGCTCGATCGTCGCATTCCCTACGTGCGCACGTAGGCGCGCAGGGTGACGTATCCGGTGACGGCGGAGATCAGGATCGACACGCCCAGCAGAACGGGTGCGACGGGGAACAGGATGTCGACGATCTCGATATTGGGGATCGCCCCACCGGTGGCTTCGAAGATCCGGTCCAGCGCGATGTATTTGACGCCCACCAGCCCCACTACACCGAGAGCCGCACCGATCACACCGGCCACGACCGCTTCCAGCAGGAACGGTAGCTGCGTGTACCAGCGCGTGGCACCGACCAGCCGCATGATGCCCACCTCGGTACGCCGCGTGTAGGCCGACACCTGGATCGTGTTCGCGATCAGCAGTACGGCGGCCAGCGCCGCGATCGCCGCCACGATGAACGTGCCGTCACGGCCCGAGTTGAGCAGGTCGAAGAAACGGTCGAGGAACTTGTTCTGGTCATCGACGTTCGCCACGCCCGGCTGGTCGCCGAACTCCTGCACGATCACGTCGCTGCGCTCGGGGTCGAACAGCTTGACGTGCAGGGACGCGGGCAACGACTCGGGCCGGGCCAGTTCGACCAGTTCCGGCTGGCCCTCGAAGATCCGCTGGAACCGCTCGTAGGCCTCGTCGCGGTCCTCGAACACGACCGACTCGACGGCCTGGTTGTTCTCGAGCGAGGACCGGATCGTCGAGCACGGCTCGGCGGTGCAGTTCTGGTCGTTGGCGCTGATGTCCTGCGTGAGATACACCGTGACCTCGACGTCGTCGAGGTAGCTGGCCTGCATCTTGTCGATCGTGCGGACGAGCAGCAGACCGCCGCCGAACATCCCGAGTGAGATCGCGGTGGTCAGGATCATGGCGATGGTCATCGTGACGTTCCGGCGCAAGCCGGTGACGACCTCGCTGAAGACGAAGCTGGCGCGCATCTAGGGCACGGTTCCTTGGGGTCGGGGGTCGGGTACGGGGACGGGGAGTGTCCGGTGGCCGGACCGACGGCTACGTCCGCTCGACACGGCGAGCGGACCGAGGCGGTCGGAGACGGTCAAAGGCGGATCGCTGCGGGGGAATCAGCGACCGACGCCGTACACGCCTCGCCGGTCGTCACGGATGACCTTGCCGTTGTCGAGTTCCACGACGCGGCGGCGCATGGAGTCGACGATCGAGTGGTCGTGCGTGGCCATCAGGACGGTCGTGCCGGTGCGGTTGATCCGCTCCAGCAGCAACATGATGTCCTGGCTGGTGTCGGGGTCCAAGTTGCCCGTCGGCTCGTCGGCCAGCAACACGAGCGGCCGGTTGACGAACGCCCGCGCCATCGCGACGCGCTGCTGCTCACCACCGGAGAGCTCGTGCGGCATCCGGTCGGCCTTGCCGTCGAGACCGACCAGCTCCAGCACCTCGGGAACGACCTTGGTGATGGTGTGCTTCGGCTTGCCGATGACCTCGAGTGCGAACGCGACGTTCTCGGACACCGTCTTGTTGTTCAACAGCCGGAAGTCCTGGAAGACGCAGCCGATGGTCTGGCGCAAGCGGGGGACCCTGCGCCGGGGCATCTTGGCGACGTCGAAGTTCGACACCGACACCCGGCCCTTACTGGGCACTTCCTCACGCAACAGCAGGCGCAGGAACGTCGACTTCCCCGACCCGGACGGGCCGATGAGGAAGACGAACTCACCCTTGTCCACGTCGACCGTGACGTCGTCCAGTGCCGGACGGGTCGAGGTCTTGTAGGCCTTGGATACGGATTCGAGCTGGATCACGATTGAGCATCCTACCCGCGCACCCCGTGAAGGACGGGTTGCCCGGGCATCGGCCGCCCGGAAACGCGGGCCTGCCCGCCCGGCACGCCCCGGTCGGGACTAGGAGGCGTCGGTTTCCTGTTGCTTACGCCACCGGATGCCGGCGTCGAGGAAGGCATCGATATTGCCCTCGAGCACGGCCGTCGGATTGCCGGACTCGTATTCGGTGCGCAGGTCCTTGACCATCTGGTACGGGTGCAGCACGTACGAGCGCATCTGGTTGCCCCAGCTGGAGCCGCCGTCCTTGAGCGCGTCCAGTTCGGCCTGCTCCTCCTCCTTCTTCCGCTGGAGCAGCTTGGCCTGCAGCACCTTCATCGCGGCGATCTTGTTCTGCAGCTGCGACTTCTCGTTCTGGCAGGACACGACGATGCCGGTGGGCTGGTGCGTGATGCGCACGGCCGAGTCGGTGGTGTTCACGCTCTGCCCACCGGGACCGGACGAGCGGTAGACGTCGATGCGCAGGTCCTTCTCGGGGATCTCGACGTGGTCGACCTCGTCGACCTCGGGCAGCACCTCGACGTGCGCGAACGACGTCTGCCTGCGGCTCTGGTTGTCGAACGGCGAGATGCGGACGAGCCGGTGCGTACCCTGCTCCACCGACAGCGTGCCGTAGGCGTACGAGGCGCCGACCTTGAACGTGGCGGACTTGATGCCCGCTTCCTCGGCGTAGGAGGTGTCGTAGACCTCGGTCGCGTAGCCGTGCCGCTCGGCCCAGCGAAGGTACATGCGCATGAGCATCTCGGCGAAGTCGGCGGCGTCGACGCCACCGGCCTCGGCACGGATGTTGACCACGGCGTTGCGCGGGTCGTACTCGCCGGACAGCAACGTGCGCACCTCGAGCAGGTCGATCGCCTCGGTGAGGGACGCGAGCTCGCTGTCGGCTTCGCTCTTGGTGGCGGGGTCGCCCTCGGCCTGGGCGAGCTCGTGGAGCACGCGGAGGTCGTCGAGCCGCTGCCGCAGTTCGCCGACGCGCCGCAGGTCGGCCTGCTTGTACGACAGCTGGCTGGTCACCTTCTGCGCGGCCGCAGGGTCGTCCCACAGGTCCGGGCGTGCCGCCTCCTCTTCGAGGGAGGCGACCTCCTGGCGCAGGGCGTCGATGTCCATGACCGACTCGACCTGCGTCAGCTTGCCGTCGAGGCCCTTGACGACGTCTTCGAACTCAGCACTCACGAATGACAAGGTTACGGCAAATCACGCGGCCGTTGGAGGCGGCCGCGTGACGCCGGGTGATCAGTTCGCCGTGACCGTGTCGAGGAGCTTGAGTGCGGCCTTCGCGTGCGCCAGGTCGAAGTCGGCGACGGCCTTGGTCACCGGGTCCTCGGCGGCCTTCGAGGAGGCCTTGGCGATGTCGGCCTGCTCGGTGTAGACGGCCCTGGCGGTGTCGAAGAGGTTCTGTCGCTGCTTCGCCGTGAGCACCCTGGCGTGCACGAGGCGCAGGATGAGTGGCGAGCGCAGGTGGTCGGGTGCGGAGTCGGTGGCGACCCAGGCCTTGAATGCCTTCTTACCGGCCGCGGTGATCACGTACTGCTGGCTGGAGCGCGGACCCTGCTTGCCCAGGCGGACGTACCCGGCTTCGTTCAGCGCGGGGAGTTCGCGGTAGACCTGGCTCCGTGTGACGCTGAAGAACGCCCCGAAGCGCTCTTCGGCTCCGGCGACGAGTTCACCACCGGTGGCGGGGCCGTCGTGAAGCAGGCCAAGCAGTGCTGCGGCTGTAGCGTTCAAATCGGACACGCCTCCACGGTGCCACGTCCGACGCCTTCTGTCCACTGTGGCCCCGCGTGAGGTCCACAATGGATCTGTAAACAGTCCACAAGCACCAGAGTGACGGCCGCACGAAATGCCTCCGTACGGCGCAATCCGATCTCCACGGAACGGCACAGCGTGTTCGGCCGATAACGCCGCGTCACCGCTGCGGCGCGCCGTCCCCATGGAGCGGAGTCCACCGCAACACCCACGCGGCCGAATCCCTCACCGTCCGTGGCAGCACATTGCGTAGCGCAACTGCAGCAGTGAGTGACGACCTTTCGGTCATCACGACGATGGGCGTACGTCTCCCCCGCGCCGAGCAGACCTTGCGGATCAGTGCATATCCGGCGAGCCGAGCACGCCCCCGACCAGCCGAGCGAGCGAGGCGAGGCGAGGCGAGGCGGCGCCTCCCCGGGGTGCCGGGAGGGGGCAGAGCCCGCCGGGCTGGGGACGCGGGGGCTGCGCCCCCACAGCAATAACGAACGAGACTGCGACAACAAAGGACAACAACGAAAGAACCCCGTCTACGCACGCCGTAGACGGGGTTCTCCCATTCTCTGTAGCGGGGACAGGATTTGAACCTGCGACCTCTGGGTTATGAGCCCAGCGAGCTACCGAACTGCTCCACCCCGCGTCGTTGTGTGTGCATAACTCTACAGGCCGCCAAGATCGTCTTTTCAAGGGGGTACCTTCGAGCTCCGTCACACCCCGAAAGGCGGTGTGCGCTGCTGTTTCTGGGCTACCCGCACCGTTCCCGCCGGGCTGCGAACCCGTAACGACTCGAACTCGCAGCATCTCGAGTCCATGGCACCTCGAGTCCATGGCGCCTCGAGCCCATAGCAACTCGACCCCGTGGCAACTCGACCCCATAGCAACTCGACCCCGTGGCGACGCTGAGTGCCTCGCTCACACCCGAGCCGCACTCTCAGCCTCCTCGGGGCCCACCGGGACGTGGACATCGCCCGAGCGCCAACCTGAGCCCCATTGCGTACGGCACCCGCGCGAACGCGGCGAGCACCAACCAGCCGAACGCGCACCAGCGAGCAACGGAGACCGCCCACCACCCAACGCAACCACACCGAATCGCCGCCGAGGCGAGGCGACACCGCCCCGGGATGCCGGGAGGGGGCAGAGCCCGCCGGGCTGGGGACGCGGGGGCTGCGCCCCCACAGCAATAACGAACGAGACTGCGACAACAAAGGACAACAACGAAAGAACCCCGTCTACGCACGCCGTAGACGGGGTTCTCCCATTATCTGTAGCGGGGACAGGATTTGAACCTGCGACCTCTGGGTTATGAGCCCAGCGAGCTACCGAACTGCTCCACCCCGCGTCGTTGTGGCACCCACCTTACGCCTTGGCATTCTCTGGCCGTAAGGCGGGTGCCACGTGGTGTTCGTCCCCGGTCAACCGCCGGAGTTCTGGAGTTCCTCGTAGCGGCGTGTGGCTTCGTCCAGTTCGGACAACGCTTCACCCTGGGTCTGGAAGTCGCCCTCTTCCTGCGCCTTCCGGAGCTTCTCGAGGGCTGACTGGATGTCCTCGATGGCCTGGTTCATCTCGGCACTGTTGCCACCGCCGCCGTCCTGGTTGTCGCCGTCCTGGTTGCCGGAACCGTCGCCGTCCTGGTTACCACCCTGCTGGTTGTCGCTCTGGTTGCCGTCGTTGTCTCCGGAGTTGTCCTGATCGGGCGTGCCCCCGGACTCGGGGCCGGCGGCAGCGTCGCCGCCGCCCTCGCCGAAGACCTGGTCGAGCGCACCCTTGAGGGTGGAATCGAAGCCGATCTTGCCGCCGAAGGACACGATCACACGGGCCAGCTGCGGGTAGCTCTGCGAGTTGCGCTGCTGCACGTAGATGGGTTCGACGTACAGGAACCCGTCCGCGACCGGCAGGGTGAGCAGGTTGCCGTAGATCAGGTCGACACTCTGGTTGCCGAGCAGGGTGCGGTCCTGGGTGAACTCGGGGTGCGACTGGAAGGCGTTCTGCACCTGGACCGGGCCTTCGATCTGCCGTTCACCGGAGGTCGGCAGCCGCAGCACGCGCATGTTGCCGTAACTGCCCGGATCGGAGGAGACCGTCACCCACGCGGCGAGGTACTGCCGTCGCAGCTGGGTGAGGGCACTGGTCAGCTGGAAGTGCGGTTCGTCCTGCCACGGCGACTGCGAGTACGTGTAGTACGCGGGTTGCTTGGCCGCGTCGGTGTTCGGGTCGAGTCCACCGTCGGTCGTCGGGTCCTGCGGCACGTTCCAGAACGTCTGGGTCGCGTAGAACTCCTGGGCATTCTCCACGTGGTACTGCGTGATCAGCTCACGCTGGAGCTTGAAGATGTCTTCCGGATACCGGAAGTGCTGCCGCAGTTCGTCGGAGATCTGCGACTCGGGTTGGACCACCCCGGGGAAGGTCTTCATCCAGGCCTTCAGCACCGGGTCCTGCTTGTCCATCTGGTAGAGGTCCACGGTGCCGTCGAACGCGTCGACCGTGGCCTTCACCGAGTTGCGGACGTAGTTGATCTCGCTGTCCTGCTGTTGCGCGACGCCGCTCAGCGAGTCGGACGTCGCTTCGCCCAGCGAGGTGCGCTGCGAGTACGGGAAGTTGTCGAGCGTGGTGTAGCCGTCGACGACCCACTTGACCCGGCCGTCGATCACGGCGGGATACGGGTCGCCGTCGGCGGTGAGCCACGGCGCGATCTTCTCGACGCGATCCCGCGGGTCGCGGTTGTACATGATCTTGGAGCCGTCGCCGATGGCGTCGGAGAACAGGATGTTGCGCTCACCGTGCTGCATGGCGAAGACGGCACGGTTGAACCAGCCGTCGATCGGCACGCCGCCCTCGCCGTCGTACAGGTAGGTGCGGTCCTGCGCCGTGTCGTACTCACCGGGCGCGGCGTCCTCCGGGCCGCCGGCGATGGCGTACTCGGTGGCGAGCTCACCGAAGTAGATGCGCGGCTGGTCGACCTGCATGCCGGCGCCGCTCGGGTTCTGCGTGTCGCTGGTACCCGCCACCGGATACCCGCCGTCACTGTCGGCGCCCTGCAGGGCACGGTCGATCTGGTTGGCGGGCGCGGCGACGAAGCCGTTGCCGTGGGTGTAGACGAGGTGGCGGTTGATCCAGGTCTGCTGGTTCGCGGCCAGGCCCTCGGTGTTCATCTCCTTCGCCGCGACGAGGTAGGCCTGCTCCTCACCGTCGACCGTGTAGCGGTCGATGTCGAGCTTCTCGGGGAAGCCGTAGAAGTTCTCCCGGCCGACCCGCTGGGTGAACGTCGGCGAGAGCACGTTCGGGTCGAGCAACCGGATGTTCGGGATGGTGCCCTCGTCGTTGCGGATCTTGCTGGCGTCGACGTCCGACTGGCCGCTGTAGTCGTCATATCGGACGTCGTTGATGTTGTAGGCGTACCGCGTCGCCTCCATGTTGCGCTGGATCGACTGCGCCTCGCGCTCGTTGGCGTTCGGGCGCACGGAGAACTGTTCGAGGATCGCGGGCCACGCCACGCCGACGATCAGCCCGGACAGCAGCAACAGCACCAGCGCGATCGCCGGCAGCTGGATGTTGCGCAGGAACGCACCCACGAAGAACGCGATCGCGCAGAACACGCAGATGCTCAGCAGGATCAGCTTGGCCGGCAGCACCGCGTTCAGGTCCGTGTAGGTGGCGCCGGTGAACAGCTCGTTGCGGTCCGACAGCAGCAGGTTGTAGCGGTCGAGGAAGTACTCGACCGCCTTGAGCAGCACGAACAGGCCGACCAGGATCAGCAGGTGCACCCGCGCGGGGCCCGCGACCGAACCACCGCGACCCGCGAGACGGACACCGCCGAACAGGTAGTGCGCGAGCAGCCCGCCGACGAACGCCACGACGGTGGCGACGAACAGCCAGCCCAGCACCCAGCCGAGGAACGGCAGGTCGAAGACGTAGAACCCGATGTCGTTACCGAACTGCGGGTCGTTGCGCCCGAACTCGCTGCCGTTCAGGTACATCTGAACGGTCTCCCAGCTGCCCTGACCGGACACGCCCGCGACCAGGCCCGCGAGCACCGGGATGCCGATGCCGAAGAGCTTCACCCTGCTGGCGACGACCGAGCGGTAGCGCGCCAGCGGATCGTCCTCGCCGCTGACCGGCACGAACACCGGCCGCGTGCGGTAGGCGATCCACAAACTCACCGCGAGCGCACCGCCGACGAGGAGGCCGGTCGCCACGAAGAGTGTGAGCCGGGTCAGCAGCACGGTGGTGAACACGCCGCGCGCATCCACCTCGCCGAACCACAGCCAGTCGACATACGCGTTCAAGAACCGCGCACCGAGCAGCAAGAGCAGGACGAGGACGGCCGCGATTGTCAGCAGGATCCGGGCCCGCTTGGACAACTTGGGGAGACCGACGGGGGGCCGAGTGGCCACAGCGCACACTCCTGAGGTCGAAACTGGCGTGGTTCAGGGGGCTCGCGAGACGGGCTCCCTGTATGCCCAACTCTACGGACCGGTGCCCGAGTTCCCCGAATGCCCCTGAATCGGACGTCGGGCCGTTGCTGCGACGATGGTCACCATGACGGACAGCGAAGGCGCGGCCCACCCTGTCGCCGAGAACACCGAGGTCACCGGGCTCGCCGGGAGCAACGACGACACCGCGGCCGAGAACGTCTGGGATTTCGAGGACGACGAGGACCTCGACGACGACGGGTCGGCGTCGGCCGCGGCCACCGTGGGCGCGATCGCGCGGGAGGTCGAGGAGTTCGTGGCCGCGGGCGGATGGCAGCAACCGCCGCAGCTGTTCGCGCTCGTACCCACCGCGGAACTGCTGTCCCAGCAGCCCGAGCTCGCCGACTCACTGGACCCGGACGCCGAGCTCACCCCGGTCGCGCAGGAACCGTTGCCCGGCGACGACCTCGCGGATGCGCTCGCGACGATCGCGTGGCCGGAACTCGTCCAGGGCTGCGCGCTCGCCCAGGAGATCATCGTGCTGCCGCCCGACGCCGAGGACGAGCTGCCCGGTGTCGACGAATCGGCGGGCGTCTCCGCCACCGACGTCGAGCGCCTCAAGCAGGCCGCCGCCGGTCATCCGCAACGCACCGAAGCCCGGCTCGTGGCTGCCGTTCTGCGCGACGGGCCCGCCTCGTGTGCCATGCGCCTGCACGGCATCCGCACGCCGCCGGCCGACGACGCCGAACCGACCGACGAGATCATCGAGCACCCCGAACTCGCTCCGAATCTGGTCGAGGCCCTGCGCGCGACGCTGCTCCCCTGAGTCACCGCCACCGGGCGCCCACTCCGCTGTCCTGGGAACGGGCGTCCAGCCGGGGCCGGGCCTCGGCCGGCCCACTGTGCGGAGTCAGCCCTCGCAGGTCGGAACGGGCTTGCCGTCCCGGAGATTGCGCAGTGCGCTGACCGCGTCGTCGAGGGTGCCGACCCGGACGAGCCGGAGCCCCTCCGGCGCGGCAGACACCGCCTCGGCGCAGTTGCGCTCCGGCACCAGGAACGTCGTCGCGCCGTCCTCCTCGGCGGCGACGACCTTGAACGAGATGCCGCCGATCGCGCCGACGTTGCCCTGCGCGTCGATTTCGCCGGTGCCCGCCACGCGCCTGCCGTCGATCAGGTCCTCCTGCTCCAGACGCTCGACGATCGCCAGTGCGAACATCGCACCCGCCGACGGACCGCCCACGTCCTCGAGCGAGATGTCGACCGTGAACGGCACGTCCGCCCGGTCCGCGGGCTGCACGCCGACGAAGCCCTGCTTTCCGCCTTCCGGATGCCGGGCCAGCTCGATCTGCACCGTACGGGACTGCTGCTCGCCACGCCGGTAGGTCAGATCGACCTGCTGTCCGGGGCGGGTGTTCTTCAGCGCGGCCGTCACGTCACGCCGCCCCGCGACACGCTTGCCGTTCACCGACACCAGCTGGTCCCCGGGTTCGAGCACCCGCGAGGCGGGGCTGTCGGCCACGACCTGGTCCGCGACGACCTTCACCGGGTAGCCGAGCGTGCGCAGCGCGGCGACCTCGGCGTTGCTCTGCGAACTGCGGAACTGCTCGACGTTCTCCTTGCGCACTTCCTCGTCGGTCTGCCCGGGGCGGAAGTACTCCTCCCGCGGCGCGACGGCGTACCGGCCACTGATCCACAGACCCAGCGCGCCGAAGAGGGTGACGTCGTCGTTGAGGGAGACGGTGGTCATCCGCAACTGACCTTCGGCGTCGTAGCTGCGTTCCCCGTCGATCGCCACGACGTGATCGCCGTCGACGTCACCGAGCGTGTCGTAGGTCGGCCCCGGCCCGAGCGCCACGTACGGCACCTTGACGAAAGACCCGACCAGCACGAACGCCACCACGAGGACGGCACTGAACACGATCGTCCAGGTGCGCCGCGTGGGACGTCGCCGCGGTCGCCGCTCGGCCCCGGAGTCGTCGGCCCCGGAGTCGCCGGCCCCGGCGCGCGGTGCGGACGCGCGGTCGTCGACTGGTTCGGGGCCCGTGGCTCCTGACGCGGATTTCTTGTCGCCGGACTCGCTCACGGGCACAGCGTACGGCCGCCGCTGTCAGCTCAGAGCGAAGGTCCGATTCGCCATGTCGATCGACGGGTCACGGCACCCTCGGGCCGCGTACGGTGGAGGGTATGAGCAACCCACCCTTCGGGTTCGGCTTCGGTCTGCCCGACCCCGACAACAGCTCGTCCGGCCCTGGCAGCAACTCGTCCGGCTCCGGCGGTCAGGGTGGCGACCCGTTCCAGCAGCTGGGGCAGATGCTCAGCCAGCTCGGTCACATGTTCAGCCAGGCGGGCAGCTCCTCCGGGCCGGTGAACTACGACCTGGCCAAGCAGATCGCGCTGCAGCGCCTCGCGTCGAATTCCGAGGACGGCGACGCCAAACCGGGGATCGGGTTCGCCTCCGCCACCGGCGACACGCAGCAGGGTGACACCGCGGTGCGCGACGCCTCCCACCTGGCGGAGCTGTGGCTCGACGAGGCCACGATCCTGCCCGCGGGCGCGACGCAGACCGTCGCGTGGACCGCGAAGGACTGGATCGAGCAGACGCTGCCGACCTGGCAGCGGCTGTGCGATCCGGTCGCCGAGCAGGTGTCGTCGGCCTGGACCGAGGCGATGCCCGCAGAGGCGAAGCAGGCGGCCGGGCCGCTGATGTCGATGCTGGGCCAGATGGGCGGCATGGCGTTCGGCTCGCAGCTCGGGAACGCACTCGGCGACCTGGGCGCCGAGGTCCTGACGTCCTCCGACGTCGGCCTGCCGCTGGGACCGGAGGCCACTGCCGCGCTGCTGCCCGCGAACGTCGAGAAGTTCACCGAAGGCCTCGAACGGCCGGCCAGCGAAGTGCTCGTGTTCCTCGCCGCGCGCGAAGCCGCCCATCAGCGACTGTTCGCGCACGTGCCGTGGCTGCGGCAGCGGCTGCTGGCGACGGTCGAGGAGTTCGCCCGCGGCATCTCCGTCGACGTGTCCGGCCTCGAGCAGCTGGCGGGACAGATCGACCCGACGAATCCGCAGAGCATCGAGCAGGCGATGTCGTCGGGGCTGTTCGAGCCGCAGACGACGCCCGAACAGCAGGCCGCGTTGACCCGGCTGGAGACGCTGCTCGCCCTGGTCGAGGGCTGGGTCGACGTCGTGGTCGCCGATGCCGTCGGCAACCGCCTGCCGGGTGCGGATGCGCTGCGCGAAACACTGCGCAGGCGGCGGGCCAGCGGCGGACCCGCCGAGCAGACGTTCGCCACGCTCGTCGGGCTCGAGCTCCGGCCGCGGCGGATGCGTGCGGCCTCGACACTCTGGCAGCTGGTCGGCGACCGTCACGGCACCGAACAGCGGGACCATCTCTGGTCGCATCCGGACCTCATGCCCACGACGGACGACCTCGACGAGCCGGCGGACTTCGCCGACCGGCTCGGCGGCACCGTCCTCGGTGCCGACGTCGACCCGATCGCCGAGCTCGAGAAAACCGAGCGCGCCGAGGCCGAAGCCGCCGCATCGGGTTCCGACAGCTCGAGTTCCGACACGTCCGGGGCTGACACCTCCGCCGGCGACTCCGACGGCAACAACGACGCGGAGAACAACAACCGGGAGAACAACCACGGGGAGAACGGGGACGAGCCGGGCCGCGCGTCCGGCGAGAACGGCTGACCTCCTCGCCCCACCGCTCGACTCACCGCTCGAACGACCGCCCGCACCGGGGTCGCGCCGGTCTCCGGCCGCCGTCCCGGTGCGGGCTTTTGTGCGGCCGTCACTCCTCGTCGTCGGGCTCCTCGGTGTCGTCGGCGTCTCCGCTGATGCCGAGGTGTGCCGCCGCCGACAGGCCCTCCAGGTATCCGATGGCGCGTTCGGCCTTCGGATAGCGGTGCACCAGAGCCCAGAACTCGTCGTTGTGGTCGGCGACCCGCAGATGCGCCAGTTCGTGCACGAGCACGTAGTCGAGCACCCACGACGGCACCTCGCGAAGCCGCTCGCTGACCCGGATCGTGCGGTTCATCGGCGTGCACGATGCCCAGCGCGTCCGCATCGGCGGGACCCAGCGCACGCTCGCGGGGTCGGCCGTGCCGTCGAGATAGCGCGCCGAGAGCTCACTGCACCGCAACAACAACGCCTCGTCGGACGCGCGTGCCGGCGAGGCCCTCTTGCTCTCGGTCCGCCGCAGCTTCTTCTGCATCTCGGCGATCCAGTGCCGCTCCTCGGCCTTGGTCATCGTCGCCGGGATGAGCACCACCGTCGTGTCTCCGTCACGGTAGGCCGTGACAGTGCGGCGGCGCCGCGCGCTGCGCCTGACCTCGACCTTCTCGTCCGGCGTCGGTGTCTGCCGACCGGCCCGGTCCTCGCCGTTCCGGTCCTCACCGTTCCGGTCCTCGCCACGCGGGTCCTGACCGCGCCGTCGGCGATCCTCGTGCGCGTGATGTCCGTCGTCTCGTCGGGTACGTGGGGGTTGGGATTGTCCGCCTTTCGGCTGCTTTCCGCGTGACGGTGAATTCTGCGCCGCGTTCTGCGCCCGCCCGCGTTGACTCCGTAATGAGGGAACCCGTGCATCGGCCACCCGTACACGGTAAAGCGCACCACCGACATTCGGGATGGCTCGAACATCACAGAACTCCAGTTGTCCACATTCAAGTTCACCTGTGGATAACCCTGATCGGGTGTCCCACAGCACCGCGCGATCCCGTCACCCTGTGAACATGACCCGAACACTCATCGAAACCGGCTCGTTGCCGGACCGGCCGCGGATCGTGCCGGGACTGCAGGTCCTGGAGCGCGGCGAGGGGGAACTGCAGATCGGCTTGGAACCGCGCCACGCCGTTGTCGTGAACGCACTGTCGCCGATGCTGATGGACCTTGTCCGGGGACTCGACGGCAGCCGTAGCACCGACACGCTCATGCAGCTCGCCCGTTCTCAGTGCACGTCCGACGAAGCGGCCGAAACGGCCGCCGACGACGTCAGGCTCGTGATCGAGGGCCTCGCGGAACGCGGGCTGATCGAGGAGACCGACGCGCCCGCACATGCACGGTCCGTCCGCACCGACGAACCGGCATTCTGGGCCCTGACCCGCTCCCGCACGCGCCGGACCGCTGCCGCGCGGTGGGCGCAGAGCACCGTGCTGCTCGAAGGAGGTGGCAGACTTGCCGCCGCCCTGGCACGCACGCTGGCGACGGCAGGTGTCGGCCACATCGACACCCACACCAGCGGACGCGTCGGCCCGGAAGACCTGGGCACCGGGTTCGTCGACGGCGACATCGGCACTCCGCGCAGGCAGGCGATCACGAGTCTGGTCAAGCGGACCAACTCGGCGACGAAAACCGGCAAGGTACGGGGCAGGCAGCGTCCGGACCTGGTCGTGTTGACCGACACGGTCGTCCCTGCTCCGGAGATCGTCAACGAGCTGATGGTGGAGCGGCAACCGCATCTGCTGGTCAGGGTCCGGGACGGTAACGGCATCGTCGGCCCACTCGTCCACCCGGGCCGGAGCAGTTGCCTGCGCTGCGCGGACCTCGCACGAACCTCGCACGACCCCTCGTGGCCGCGGATCGCGAACCAGCTCGCGGGCCGGCTTCCCCGGACCGACCTGTGCAGCGTGACCGCGACGGCAGGCATCGCAGGCGGGCAGATTCTGCGCATCCTCGACCCCGAGGAGTCGGTACCGCCGACCTGGAACCGCACCATCGAGACCGACGCGTTCGACGGCACGACCACCGCCTCGGACTGGCCCCCGCATCCGTCGTGTCCGTGCGGAGCCGCCGTCGCCGCGCAGGCGGCCGAGCGCACTGCGCAGCACCAGGGCGGGTCGTCCGCACGACCTCCGGCGCCGCCCGGTGCGACCGGTTCCGGGGGTGACGCTGCCGCACCGTAGGGACGACCTCGAGGCTGCGGCCCCTCTCCCCGGACCGGCCGGGAGCCGCTCCCATCCGTGCACGGGCACTGCACGGCTCCCCACAGAACTGATCGACAAGGCAGAATCGCGGGCGTGACGGAACACCGCGAGGCCCAGGACAGGCCCGACGAGACTGCGGCGGACGGTGCCGAGACCACCGGAACCGCGGGAGGCGCACCGGGCACGGGACGCGACGGTGACACGGATGCCGCGGTACCGCGCAAGACCGTGGCCCGCACTGCGAAGCTGGCGAGTCTGCCACTGGGCATGGCGGGCCGTGCGGTCGGCGGCTGGGGCCGCCGGATGACCGGCCAGAGCGCCGACGAGGTCAACGCGGGCCTGTCGGCGAAGGCGGCCGAGCAGCTGTTCGAAGTGCTGGGCACGCTCAAGGGCGGCGCCATGAAGTTCGGGCAGGCGCTGAGCGTGTTCGAGGCTGCCGTGCCGGATGAACTGGCCGAGCCGTATCGCGATGCGCTCACCCGGTTGCAGGCCGCCGCCCCGCCGATGCCTGCCAAACAGACCCACCGCGTGCTGACCGAGCAGCTGGGGCGGACGTGGCGACAGCGGTTCGCCGAGTTCGACGACGAACCGACCGCGGCGGCGAGTATCGGCCAGGTGCACCACGGCGTCTGGCACGACGGCCGCCAGGTCGCCGTCAAGGTGCAGTACCCGGGCGCCGACGACGCGCTGCGCGGTGACCTGCGCCAGTTGCAGCGCTTCAGTCGCCTGTTCCAGAGCCTGGTACCGGGCACCGACGTCAAACCGCTGCTCTCCGAACTGGCGGACCGGATGGACGAGGAGCTCGACTACCGGAGGGAGGCCGACAACCAGCGGGCCTTCTCGAAGGCGTTCGCCGGGGACGAGCGGGTCCTGGTGCCGCGGATCGTGGCGAGCTCCCCCAAGGTGATCGTCAGCGAGTGGGTCACCGGCACGTCCTTCTCCGAGATCATCCACAGCGGCACTCAGGAGCAGCGCAACGACGCGGGCCGGTTGCTGGCGGAGTTCCACTACTCGGCGCCCGCCCGCGCGCAGTTGCTGCACTCGGATCCCCATCCCGGCAACTTCATGTTGCGCGACGACGGCCGGATGTGCGTGATCGACTTCGGTGCCGTCGCACGGCTGCCGTACGGCGCTCCCCGCGCGATGGGCAGGATCATGCGGCTCGCGCTCGAAGGACGGTCCGAGGAACTGTACGCAGCGCTGCGTGCCGAGGGATTCGTGCGGCCCGACACCGAGATCGATCCTGACGACGTCTACGCATACCTCCATCCGATCGTGGCCCCGCTCGCCGAGGAGCGATTCCACTTCTCCCGTCAATGGGCCCAGGACCAGGCACTGCGCATGGGCGACCTGCGCGGCCAGGACTTCCGCACCGGACGGTCGCTCAACCTGCCGCCGCACTGGTTGCTGATCCACCGGGTGACCGCGGGCGCCACCGGCATTCTGTGCCAGCTCGGCGCCGAGCTGCCGTTGCGTTCGATCGTGCAGCAGTGGCAACCCGGCTTCGCCGACTGAGCGGCCGGCACCGGCGAGTTGTCCACAAATGTCGCCGGAACGGTAGGAATTCGCCCTTCGCGGCCTGACTTGTCCACATTTTCACCAACCCCCTCCCCGCCGGACTCCGCGCTGGGCACTCTCGAGGCATGACTGCTCTGGCTGACGCGGCACAGCTGGCACCCGCCGCGAACGACCATGTCCTGACCACCGCGGAACTGCGCGCACAAGGCGTGTCCGAGGGCACCATCGCGCGCCGCTGCCGACCGGGCGGCCCGTGGCGACGCCTGCTGCCCGGAGTCGTCCTGCTCGGCACCGGCGAACCGACTCGAAGACAACTGGTGCGCGCACTCGCACGCTATGTGGGGCGCGACGCCGTCGTGACGGGTGGCGACGCGCTCGGTGCTCACGGCCTCACCCTGCCGAGAACCCCTGCGGTGCACATCCTGGTGCCGAAAGCACGCCGCATGCTCTCGCCGACCTTCGCGCTCGTCGAGCGCACCACCCGCCCACCCGATCCGGTCGTCGTCGACGACATTCCCTTCGCGCCGGCGACCCGGGCCGCGCTCGACGCGGCGCGGCGCGAACCCGACCCGGGACGGTTACGCGATCTGCTGTCCCTGCCCATCTACTACGGCCTGACCACCGGAACCGAGCTACGGGCCGAGCTCGATGCCGGCAGTCAACGCGGTTCGGCGGCGGTGCGGTCGGAACTGCGGTCCCTCGAGCACGATCGCGACACCTACGTACACGGATGGGCCCGCGCAGTGCTGCGGGACGGGCCGCTGCCGCCACCGCGATGGGACGTGACCGTGTGCGACCGTCGCGGAAAGCCGATCGGCACGGTCGATGCGTGGTGGGACGAGGTCGGCCTGGGCTGGCAGTTCCACCCGCCCGGCCGAGCACCTCTCGGTCATCTGGCCCTGACCGCCGCCGGGGTGACGATCGTGCGGACCGATCCCGAGCGACTCACCACGGACCGGCACGGCGTACTCGCCGAGCTGGCGAGCGCCTTCCGCACCGCCGCAACGCGCAGGCAACCGGCCGTCCGGTGCGTGGCGAAGGTGGCGGCCGCGGTATGAGTCGTCACCAGTACTCGGAGGGCAGCTTTCCCTCGATGTCGCGAACATGGTCACGGACGCAGCGCGGGCAGAGCCAGCGCGTCCGGCCGGCGTCGGACTCCCGCAACCACCCCAGACCGGCGGCAGCGGCGGCGGGTTCCCCGCGCTGTCCGCACAGTCCGCACGTCACGGCCTCCTCGTCGGTCATGGCTTCCTCCCCAGATACACCGTGCGTGCGCTCAGCAGACAGAGGTCGTCGCGGTGCCCGAGATATTCGGCCGCCGCCGGATCCAGCAGCCGGGCCACCGCGTCGCGATCCTCGTCGTCCATCCGGTCGTCGGTCATCTCGGCGAGGCCGCCAACGTGGTCGAGCACGAACTCACGTACCTGTTCCCCACCCGGAGCGGGGTGATCGACGAGGTAGGTGAAGGACGTGACGTCGGTGAGCCCGGCACGGGCCACGGCCGTGGTCCACCCGTAGTCCATGCGCACCGCATCCGGCATCGACGAGCGCATGTCCTCGAACCACGCGTCGCGATGACCGAGCAGGCGAAGCTCCAGCCCGGGGCGGCCCACACCGAGATCCCACGGCAAGCAACGCATGCTGAGCCCGCCTTCGGCGACCGCCAGGACGCCGCCGGAGCGGAGGGCCGCCGCGAGCCGGTCGACGGCGGCCTGCTGGTCGGGGAGATGGTGCACCACGGCCGACGCCCAGACCAGATCGACCGGCGCGACGAGTTCCGCGAGCGGTTCCGCGGCGGCGTCGGCGACGATCCGGTCGACGGTCACCGAGGTGCCGCCGGCCTCGCGGGCGGCATCGCCCGCCGCGGCGATGAGTTCGTCGACCGCGTCGATGACGACGAGCGTGCCACCGCCCCGTGCACGCAGAGAGGCGGCGAGGGCTGCGCTCATCCCTCCTGCCCCGGCGCCGACGTCCACCACCGTCGCTCCGGCGCCGAGACGGTGGGTGAGCCGGTCTGCGACCCCGGCCGTGGCGGTGCTCTCGAGGTCGTCGAGTCTGCGCATGCCGGACAGGCGCGCAGCCCAGTCGACGTCGTCGTGCGTATGTGCTGCCATCCCACCAATTCAACACCGGTGGACCGCAGGGTGGCGAACGGACGCGTCATCCGTTCGCCACCCTGCGGCGGTCTACGGCTCGAAGTGCGCCGCGCGATGTGAGGCCCATCGTGCGACCCGCTGCCAGCGCCGTGCCGCGCGCTCCCGGCGCGCGACGCGCCCGAACTCGGCCTGTTTTCGCAGCTCACGTAATCGATCTCTGGCCATTTCTTCGTGCAACATAGGGGTGGTCTCCGCGTTCGGATAGTCGGGTGTCCGGTGTGCCGGCGTCACCATCGGCGCGACCGGCGGGTACTCCTCGCCCGGTCCGCGGTGTGGTCGGATCATCATGCGGCGCTCCGTTCCCGCGGTTCGGGCACCGGCTGCTTCCGCGGGCGGCCACGCGGCCGCTTGCGGGCTACGACGGCACCGCGTTCGAAGATCTCGCCTCCCCAGACGCCCCACGGCTCACCGCGGGCCAGCGCACCTTCCAGGCAGGCCGAGCGCACCGGGCACTCCCCGCACAGCGTCTTGGCGCGTTCCAGTTCGGCCGGCTTCTCGGCGAACCACAGGTCCGCGTCCCCGGTCCGGCAAGGGAGGTCGAAATCGGCGGACTCTCCGGAGTCGATCAGTTCGGCGACTCCGGTCGTCCCGGCCAACAGGGCGGAGAACGTCTCCTCTGACGCGGAGACGGTGGCCGTTGGCATGGCGGCTCTCCTTCAATGACGAGTGTGTGCGGACGAGTCGACGGACCCGCACAGCCCTCGAACAGCACGAAGGCCGCGGATCCGATGGGTTCCGCGGCCTTCGAGAGCCTGATGTCTAGCCGATCGCTAGACGACGCCTCTCGCGTAAGCCAGGCGGAACCTGCGGCTTGCCCTGGATCTGGATCGGACGCAGCTGACGACGCTGCGGACGCGGCACCGGGTTGCCGAGGTCGGCAACACCGGCGTGAGTCCGAGCGGCACCCGGAACGTGCGACGTCGTGCCCCCACGCACGCCGAACACACCGAGGTCACCCAGATCCAGGGACAGGCCGCTACGGCGGCGGTCACGGTCGACCGGCGCGCAGGACAACAGCGCGCGCACGAACTGCCCGTCACCGAGCAGGGCCGACCGGTTTCCGGAGATGCCGGCGGTGTCGATCGTTGTCATGAACTCCATTGCGGGCACCTCCTCTCACATCGGTCGGCCACCACCGGGGCGGCCGCGCGTCTTCAACCTGGTCATTGCAGGTTATTGCGACCGCACGCGACGGGGCAACTGATTTTTCGAAAAGTTCGTCATTCTCCAAGAAAAGGTCTGTGACCAGCGATGACAGTCGTCCCGGCGCCACTGCCGACAGGTCCGCCACGTCCGGCAGGAGCACCGAGCCCGGAGCCCACCGCACGGACGACGCGAGTGGACGGACTATCCGCTCGCCTCGTCACGCACGACCGCGAGGATCTCGTCACCGAACTGCTGGAGCTTGGATGAGCCGATACCGGAGATCCCGACGAGCGCCTTGCTGTCGCCGGGGCGCTGTTCGGCGATCGCCACGAGGGTCGAGTCGGTGAACACCACGAAGGCGGGCACGTTCAGCTCCCGAGCGCGCTCGGTCCGCCATTCCTGCAGCCGCCCGAGCAGGTGTTCGTCCACATCCGCCGGGCATTTGGTGCACCGGCCGAGTTTGACCTCCATCGTGGAAATGAGCGGGCGCGCGCAGAGGCGGCACGAATTGGCGAACTTCGTCTGCTTGCCCGAGGTCGCCGCGCGCGCCGCCGGATGGTCCTCCGGTACGAGGCCGTTCAGGAACCGGCTCCGCCGCCGGTTGCGCCTTCCGTCGGGATGGCGCGACAACGCCCAGCTCAGCGAGAGGTGTTCGCGGGCGCGCGTGACGCCGACGTAGAACAGCCTGCGTTCCTCCTCCACGGCCGCGTCGTCCCCGTCGGCGCGGTGGATCGGCACCGTGCCATCGGCCAGGCCGACGAGGAACACCGCATCCCATTCGAGTCCCTTAGCCGCATGCAGCGACGCGAGGGTCACGCCTTCCACCGTCGGTGGATGCTGCGCGCTCGCGCGTTGTTCGAGTTCGGTGACGAGCCTGCCCAGCGTCGCGCCCTCGACCGTGTTCGCCAGCTCCTCGGCCACCTCGACGAGCGCCAGCAGCGCGTCCCAGCGTTCCCGCGCCGCTCCCCCGGCAGGCGGTTGTTCGCTCAGGCCGACGCGCGCGAGCACCCGCCGGCACAGCGCGACCAGTCCACCCTGCGGCTCCTCGGCCGCCGCAGTGCGCAGCGCCGAGATCGCCTGCCGGATCTCCTGCCGCTGGAAGAACCGCTCACCGCCGCGCACCAGGTACGGCACGCCGACCTCGGACAACGCCTGTTCGTACGCCTCCGACTGGGCGTTCACGCGATACAGCACCGCGACCTCGCTGGCCGACACCCCGTCGTCGAGCAGCGCACGGATACGCGCCGCGACCGCGGCGGCCTCGGCGGGTTCGTCGTCGTACTCGGCGAACCGCGGCTCCGGGCCGTCGGCCCGTTGCCCGATGAGCTGCAGCCGTGACCCGGCAGGCCGGCCGTGCGCGGCGCCGATGACGCGGTTGGCCAGCGACACCACCTGCGGCGTCGACCGGTAGTCCCGCTCGAGGCGCACCACGGCCGCCTCGGGGAACCGGCGGGTGAATTCCAGCAGCGGGCGCGGTGAGGCGCCGCCGAAGGAATAGATCGTCTGATTGGCGTCGCCGACGACGGTCAGGTCGTCACGCCCGCCGAGCCACGCGTCGAGCAGCCGCTGCTGCGCGGGCGTGACGTCCTGGTACTCGTCGACGACGAAGCACCGGTAGCGCTCGCGGAACTCGTCGGCGACGGCGCGGTGCTCTTCGAGCGCTGCCGTGGTGTGCAGCAGCAGGTCGTCGAAATCGAGCAGCTGGGCGTCGTTCTTGGCCTGTTCGTATCCCCGGTACAGCTCGGCGATCCGCTGGGCCGGTTCCGGGATGTCCCGGTTCAGCCTGGCGACCACGGCCGGGTAGTCGTCCGGTCCGACCAGCGACGCCTTGGCCCATTCGATCTCGCTCGTGAGGTCACGCAGCACGTCGACCTCGGTGGGCAGCCCCAGCCGGTTGGCGGCCTGGCCGACGAGGCGGAGCTTGTTGCCGTCGACGAGGTCCCACTGGCGCTCGCCGACGACACGCGGCCAGAAGTAGCGCAGTTGCCGCAGCGCCGCGGCATGGAACGTGCGTGCCTGCGCCGCTTCGACACCGAGTCCGCGCAAGCGCGTGCGCAGCTCCCCCGCGGCGCGCGACGTGAACGTAACGGCAAGCACCTGACCTGCGGAAACATGCCCGGAACGGACGAGGTAGGCGATCCGGTGGGTGATCGTGCGGGTCTTGCCGGTGCCCGCGCCCGCGAGTACGCACACCGGGCCGCGCGGTGCGCACGCAGCCGCGCGTTGTTCGGGGTCGAGGCCCTCGAGCAGTTCCGGATGACGGTTCGACGACGCACTTCCCACGCCCCGCATCCTCGCAGAGGGGACCGACGCAGCGGCGACAGCCCGGACGCCCGTATCCTGGCGATTATGGCGGAGAAGCGGGACAAAGAGGCTGCCAAGCAGACCAAGAAGGACAAGAAAGCGGCGAGCAAGGCGCGCCGTGGCCAGATCTTCCAGGCGTTCCATATGCAGCGCAAGGAAGACAAGGCCCTGATCCCGTGGATGCTCGGGACCTTCCTGGTCATCGCGGGGCTGGTCTTCCTTCTCGGCATGTGGATCGGCATCGAGTGGCTGCTGCTGCCGCTCGGCATCCTGCTCGGTGTGCTCGGCGCGATCATCCTGTTCGGCCGCCGCGTGCAGCGGAACGTGTTCAGGAAGGCCGAGGGGCAGCCCGGCTCGGGCGCGTGGGCGCTGGACAACCTGCGTGGCAAATGGCGCGTGACGCAGTCCGTGGCGGCCACCACGCAGCTCGACGCCGTCCACCGGGTGCTCGGCGGACCGGGTGTGGTCCTCGTCGGCGAGGGCGCTCCGCACCGCGTCAAGAACCTGCTCTCGCAGGAGAAGAAGCGCATCGCCCGCCTTGTCGGTGAAACCCCGATCTACGAGGTGATCATCGGCGACGACGAAGGGCAGGTTCCGCTGCGCAAGCTGCAGAGCCACCTGATGAAGCTGCCGCGCAACCTCAAGGGCCCGCAGGTGGACGCCCTCGAGACGAAGCTCTCCGCACTGGGCAACCGCGGCGCGGCGATGCCGAAGGGACCGATGCCGCAGGGCGCCAAGATGCGCAACGTCCAGCGGACCGTCCGCCGCCGCTGAGCCGGCACCCTCAGAACTCACGCGCAGGCGAGCCGCCTTCCCGCTGCGGAAGGCGGCTCGCCTGCGTTCGGGGCTGTGCGTCGACTCGGCCGTACGTCGACTACGCCGGATGCGCCGTGCTCACGTCGGATGCGAGAGCGCGCAAGCCGGTCACCGCATGCGGACGACGACGGTGCCCGTGAGGCGGTCGTGCCAGCCACGGGCGTCGGCGTTGCGCACCGCGGCGGGGAGGAGCAGGAACGTGAGTACGCAGCGCACGAGCGCGCGCCACAGTCCCGGGACGCCGCCACCGTCGAGCCTGCCGATGCGGATACCGCACAGGCCCATCCCCGGGGTGAAGCCGAACCACGCCGCCGAGACGACCGTGAGGACGGCCCACGTGGCCAGCGACCACAGGTTGAACGACTCCATGGCGGCCGTGTCGGCGACATCGGGGCGGACGAACAGTGCCGTGAGCAGCGAGGCCAGCAGCAGGTCGGCGATCAGGCCGACGAACCGGCGGCCCGAGCCCGCCGCTGCACCGACGCCGCCGGCCGGCAACCCGAGCCGCTCGCCGGGCCAACGCGGCGGGTCCTGATCGGCCGCCGCGGACAGATTCGCCAGCCACTCTCCGGTCCATCGAGCCACCCGAACAGGATATGCCGCCGGTTCGCCGCTGCCCCGAACGGCCTGACGTGGGACTATGCAATATTCGCCGATCCGTTAACCCCGGTGAAACATACGGGTGACGGTAGGGCAACACCGCCCTCTTAACTTGGGCCGAAGAGAGCAATGCTCACGCGAGCTCGAACCAGAAGGAGTCACCGAGGGTGTCCACAACTGCCGACGATGTCCTGCGTCTCATTGCCGACGAGGACGTGCAATTCATCGATGTGAGGTTCTGCGACCTTCCGGGGATCATGCAGCACTTCACCGTCCCCGCCAAGTCGTTCGACGCGGACGCGTTCGAAGAGGGCCTCGCCTTCGACGGCTCTTCGGTTCGAGGCTTCCAGTCGATCCACGAGTCGGACATGCTGCTGCTGCCGGACCCGGCGACCGCGAAGATCGACCCGTTCCGGCAGGCCAAGACGCTGTCGATGAACTTCTTCGTGCACGACCCGTTCACGCGCGAGCCCTACAGCCGCGACCCGCGCAACATTGCGCGCAAGGCCGAGCAGTACATCTCCGAGTCCGGCGTCGCCGACACCGTGTTCTTCGGTTCCGAGGCCGAGTTCTACGTCTTCGACGACGTGCGCTTCGACTCGTCCGAGAACGCCACGTTCCACGAGATCGACTCGGTCGAGGGCTGGTGGAACACGGGCCGCAAGGAAGAGGGCGGCAACAAGGGCTACAAGACCAAGTTCAAGGGCGGCTACTTCCCGGTGCCGCCGGTCGACCACTACGCCGACCTGCGTGACGAGATCTCCCAGCACCTGATGGGATCGGACTTCCAGCTCGAGCGCGCCCACCACGAGGTCGGCACCGCCGGTCAGGCCGAGATCAACTACAAGTTCAACACGATGCTGCACGCTGCCGACGACCTGCAGCTGTTCAAGTACATCGTGAAGAACACGGCGTTCGAGAACGGCAAGACGGCCACGTTCATGCCGAAGCCGCTGTACGGGGACAACGGCTCGGGCATGCACTGCCACCAGTCGCTGTGGAAGGACGGGGCGCCGCTGTTCTACGACGAGTCCGGGTACGCCGGGCTGTCGGACGTGGCCCGCCACTACATCGGCGGCATCCTCGCCCACGCGCCGAGCCTGCTGGCGTTCACCAACCCGACCGTGAACTCGTACCACCGGCTCGTGCCGGGCTACGAGGCTCCGGTCAGCCTGGTGTACTCGCAGCGCAACCGCTCGGCGTGTGTTCGTATCCCGATCACGGGCAACAGCGCCAAGGCCAAGCGCATCGAGTTCCGCTGCCCCGACTCGTCCGGTAACCCGTACCTGGCGTTCGCCGCGATGATGATGGCAGGCCTGGACGGCATCAAGAACAAGATCGAGCCGCCGGAGCCGATCGACAAGGACCTGTACGAGCTTCCGCCGGAGGACGCCAAGGACGTCAAGCAGGTCCCGGCCGACCTGGAGACCGTTCTCACCAACCTCGAGGCCGACCACGACTACCTGCTCGAGGGTGGCGTGTTCACCCCCGACGTCATCGAGAAGTGGATCGCCTTCAAGCGCGAGGAAGAGATCGACCCGCTGCGGCTGCGTCCGCACCCGTACGAGTTCGCCCTCTACTACGACTGCTGATCAGTGAATGTGCGGTGACCTGGGGGCGGCTCATGCTGGGCCGCCCCCAGTCCGCACAGAGTCCGCAACAGCGGACAGGCGCGAGGACAGCACACGCTCGACCGCGGACCGCGTCGACTCGTCCGAGTCCGGCCACAAGTGCCCGTAAGTGTCGAGCGTGGTCTTCGCGCTCGCGTGCCGTAGCCGGTACTGCACGACCTTCACGTCGGCCCCGGACGCGATCAGCAGCGACGCGAGGTAGTGCCGCAGGTCGTGGAAGCGAAACTTCGCCGGCAGCCCCTCGACTCCCCCGCGCACACGTCGCATCTCCCGATCGATCCGCCAGGGCCCGGCCTGCCGCCCGTCCGTGTTCGTGAGCACGGTCGATGCCGGGTAGACCTTCACGTGCTCGGACAGTGCGGTAAGCAGAGTGTCCGCAACCGGAAGGGGCGTGCGTGACATGTCCGTCTTCAACGGCTCCTCCGGGTACTGCACTTCCGGGTGCAGCTCGCGCTGCAACCACTTCACCTCCCCCGGCCGCAGGCCGCACACCTCGGCGGTGCGCAGGCCGGCGAACGCGCCGAGCAACACCGCGACCCGGTACCGCGGCGCGAACGCCTCGTACAGCGCGAACACCTGATCAGTCGTCGCGACGTACGGACGCTGCTCCCCCGCGCTCGGCGCGGTACGCCGCGAGCACGGGTTCGCAGGCACCAGGCCGTCGAGCACCGCGTCCTGCATCACCTGCGATAGCCGCGCGTGCACCGCGTGAACGTACGATGTGCTGTAACCCCGCTCCTTCAGCGTCGCGCACCAGGCGCGCACGGATGATGGCCGCACCTGCGACAGCAGTAGCGAACCGAACTCGTCCCGGACCAGCGCCAAGTGCGTACGCGCCTGGCGGACGGTCGACGCGCGTTTCGTCGCGTACCCCGCGATCCACCGGTCGCACCACTCGCCGACCGTGATCTTGCGTGCTTTCGGCTCGATCCACGTTCCGGTGACCAGTTCGGCCGTCGCCTCGTCGAGCCACTTCTGCGCATCGGCCTTCCGGTCGAAGTGCCGCGCGTGCTCCTTGCCGACCGCGTCACGGTATCTCGCTCGCCACTGGCCGTTCGGCCGCTTCTTGATGCTGCTCATGGCGCGCCCCCGTCTGGCATGTCAAACCGTTCGCGAGCCTTTGTGATCCAGCGATTCGCCGTAGCTCGAGGAAGATCCCAGATCCCCATAACGGCCTGCCGTGGGCGACCCCATGTCACGTAGTGGAACCAGTAGCAGGCAGCTACGAGCTCAAGCTCGTCGTCGTCAGGGCGCTTGTCGGGCCGATGTCCGAGATGCGCACCGTGACCCGGCTGGACCGCCGCCCCGCCGACATCCTGCACCACTGCCCCCAGCTCAAGCGCGGACATATCGCGCGGTGTCACCGATGTTCCGTCCGTGCGCGCAACCGTCGCGGACTCGACAACGATTTTGTCCCCGCCAAACCCAGCGCGAACGGCCATGACCACGGGCGCACCGTCGTACTGGATTGTTGCCGTAAAAGTCGCCGGTATCGCGTCCCCGAGGGGCCCGAACGGGACATAGTCCACCCCGTCGTCGGCACTCACCTGCACCGTCCAGCCGTTCGCCATGCGGCCGGACGGTAGTCCCGACCGATACCAACGTCAACACGGGTTGCTATACCAACGTCAACGGTGGTATCAATCCATAGATCGAGACCAACGTCGACGGAGGTATCGACATGGACCGTACGAAGACCGACGGCAAGAACAAGCTTGTCCAGTACCTGACCACGGACGATGTCGCCGAGCGCTACCGGACCAGCCAGGGAACGGTGCGCTACTGGCGCCATATCGGATACGGGCCGAAGGGGGTCAAGTGTGGTGCGCGCGTGCTGTACCCGGTCGCCGAGTGCGAGAAGTTCGATCGCCAGCTCGCCGAGCAGATCGAGGGGGCCGAGGGCGTCGCATGATCGAGACATGGAACGGCCCCCGCCCGGAAGAGGAACGGGCAGGGGCCGCAGAGAACGAACCGAGCAGGGCAGCAGAGGCAACGTTCACCACGAGCGTACCGCGGCCCGCAGACATCGCGGCCTACCGGCGCCGCCGTTCCTGCCGCCGCGCCGAGCATCACCTACGTGTCGCCGGCTTGTGGGGCGCGCTGTCGGCCCGCGTACTCGCCGACATCGAGGCAGGCGCGTCATGACCGGCGACGTCGTAACCCTCGACCGGGCCGAGTACACCGCCCTCGTCAGCGACGCCGAGGCATGGCGCGCGCTCAAGCGCTCCGAGCACGTCGTCGACCTGCTGCACGAGTGGCACGAGTGGCGCCGGCGCCGCGACCTGTCCGCCGCGACCGCGGCCATGTCGTCGCTCGAAAGCTGGCACGCGGTCGCCGGCGCGCCCACCTTCACCGAGCTCGAGCGCCGACGCCGTGCCTACGAGCGCACCGCGCTCACACCCGACCAGATCAAGGCCCGCGCGGCCGCCTCGTGGGCCGCGGCCGAGCCGAACGTCAGGAGCACCGCCGCGTGAGCAATATCGACCAGTTCGCGCCACCGCCCGAAGTGGACACCGGCGATGACGCCGAGCCGCAGCCGCGCCGGCTCCGCTCGCAGCCCGTGCGCGAAATCCCGCTCAAGCGGCGTACGTGGCTGTGGGAGAACCGGGTGCCGCTCGGCGAGCTGACGTTGTGGGTCGGACATGCGGGTATCGGCAAGAGTCAGGCCGCGGTGTGGCTGGCCTCCGAGGTGTCCCGCGGCAGCCTGCCCGGCGAGCTGCACGGCACGCCCTCGCCCGTGCTCTACCTCGGCACCGAGGACGCGTGGTCCTACACGCTGGCGCCGCGGTTCGTGGCCGCCGGCGCCGACCTGGGCCGCGTGTACCGGCTCTATGCCGAGTCCTACGCCGGCGGCGACGGCGCGGTCTCGCTGGCGGCCGACCTCGGCGAGCTGCGCGACGAGATCAAGGGAACCGGCGCCCGCCTCGTCGTGCTCGACGCGCTGCTCTCAACCATGACCGGCCAAGACCTCACCCGGCAGGGCAACGTGCGCGGCTACCTCGAACCCGTGTCACAGCTCGCGCAGGACCTGAACATCGCCGTGGTGGGCGTGGCGCACTTCCGCAAGGCCGGCGGCGCCGACCCACTTCACATGATCGCCGGGTCCGCAGAGTTCGGCCAGGTCGTGCGCTCGGCCATCGGATTCGCCGCCGACCGCGAAGCCGACGACGGATCGGCCGTCATGTCGCTGATCAAAACCAACATCGCGCCGCAGTCGACGACGAGCGTGCGCTACCGCATCGAGCCGGCCACCGTCGACACCGCCGAGGGGCCGACCGATGTTGGCCGGTACGTGCCGATCGGCGAGACCGAGCAGAACGTACGAAACCTGATCGACCACGTACCCGACAGTGCCGACGAGCGCAGCGAACGCGACGAAGCCGTCGAGTGGCTGACCAGCTACCTACGGGACCAGGGCGGCACGGCCGCGGCCGCCGACATCTTCAAGGCCGCACGGGCCGACGGCATCGCCGAGGCCACGCTCAAACGTGCCCGCAAGCGCGCCGGCGTGGGTAGCCAGCGCCGCGGATTCGGCCAAGGCTCCGAGTGGACGGTCGACCCATCCGGATCACATTCGGCTCATTCGGGTCAGGGCACACACGCTGATCCGAACGGCCCGAATGGTGATCCGAACGGCCATACCCCGGGGCGCCCCGCATGACCCCACCGGACCGGGACCAGTCAGGACCATGAAGGGACACACCATGACCCACCCCATCTACTGCGAACAGTGGTGCCCGCCAGGCACCATGCCCGTCGTCCCCGGTGACGGAGGACGCATTGGCGACGAAGACACCGTCACGTCCTGCGCCTCATGCGAGACCGTCACCGACTGGCTATGCCACGACGTGCTGCCCTCCATCCGGCGCCACGGCTACTACGTGCCCGCCGGAACATCCCTCGAGGCCGAGTTCGACGCCATGGTTCAACAGGGCGACCTGCGCAGCCAAGCCAAGGAACTACTCGAGGGCATCTTCCCCGACGGCATGCCGACCAGCGAAGGAATTACGCCTGTCGCCGCATGGTTTGACGCGCCAGTCGACGGAAGATGACCTCAGCCTCGACACCGCCAGCAACACGCCACAAAGGACGGACACTAGTACTACATACCGTCGTATACTGGTGGGTGCCCGGGCACCGCCCGGGGTACGCGAAGCGGAAAGCCACCCGCCCGCAGGTGGCCCGCCCGGGGCTCTGTGTCCGGTGCCGGGCGGGCCGCCACTGGACACACCGGACACGCAAAGGGAGGCGGGACACATGGACCGCGAGCTATACAAGCGCTGGCACAACCACCCAGTACGAAGCCTGCTCAACCGCGCCGAACAGGGCGACCACATCCACGCCGACGAGCTGGACGACTTGCGGCTACCGGACAAGCAGCACCGCGCCGCCGAAAGCGCGATCACGCGACTTCGGAACGGCAAGGCTCCCGGCTGGGACACCCAAGGCGCCGTCGTCCCTGCCGCGGATCAGTACTCGGCCGAGATCGTCGACGCGCTCGGCCCCGACCACGAGACCCGCGAACAGTACGAACAGCGCCGCGCGCTCGCCGGCGACGCCACCGCAGCCGCCAACATCCGCGCACGCAAGGAAGCATCCGACGGCCTGGCCGACGACATCTTGGCCTCGCAGGGAGTGAAGCCAGCATGAGCACCGACCACCTGGACGACCTGATCGCCGAGAACCAGCAGCGCCGAACCGAGAACCGCGCCGACGACGAGCAGGCCGCGGCCGACACCGCCCGACTCATCGACCACATGGACCATCCGCACGAGAACGAGCAGCAGCGCGCCCGCCGCCAGGGCCGCCAGTCCGAACGCGAACGGCTCCGCCAGCTCGGCGTGCAACTCGACCCCAACGCCGACCTGTAACGAATGCGCAGCGGCGCCTGCGGCCACGGCCCCGGCGATGCTCGGCGCATCGACACCGACGCCATCGCCGACCGTGTGGCCGAACACCCACACATCCGGACTGACCCGCACCCCGGCGACGGTCACCCGCTCGCCGAACTACCCCCGGACCCGTGGCAGGACGGCGCGGATGTGCGGGAACGTTCCGCCCGACGCCGCGCCGCCCAAGCCCTCGACGACACCCTCGCCGTAGGCTGCCACCACCGGCCCTGTCAGGGCTGCAACCGAATCCTCACGTTCCTCTGCCGGCGAGACGAGCTGCCACACGTGCCGCTGTGTCCCGCCTGCAGACGGTCCGTCGCCGCCGAAGACCCGGACACCCCGGACCGGCAGGCCGGCCCCGCGGACGCGCGGACCCATCCGGGCGGCGAGATGCCACCGGGCGCCGACACGGCACCACCGGCGGCGACGGACCACCCCCACGGACAACACACCCCCACCCCGCCGCCCGTCCCGGGTACGGAGGGGTGAGGCGCACAGCAAACACTGTTCGGCACGCGGCCAGATGACAGCCGACAACATGGCGACAACGGCAAGCCGATCAGCGACAACGCCGAGCGCACGTCACCGGCCACGCCGAGCAACACCACCCCCGGACCGTCGAAAGCCCCGCCCCCATAACGCGCCCGAACAGGAACGCGCAGGCAACCGAGTCAGCAGCAGTCACGCTCGAGCGTGACCGGACGCCGCCGACGCAGCTCGGGCCGAGCCACCCGAGACGCCACCGAGCGTGACCGGTGACGGGGTGGGGAGGACCCCTCCCGCAGGGGACCCCCGTACGCATGGGGTTAGCGCCAGAGACTCCGCCCGGGTTTTGAAGTTCGCCGTTATCACCACAGAGGGTCACGAGCGCGGGCGGTTGGGGGTGGCTCTACCGCCAGGCAGCACCGGGCAGTGCCCGGCGCGTCTTACTCGTCCACGCCGATCCACTCGTGCCAGCAGGCGTGGCAGTCGAACAGGGCCGGCGGCACGCGGCGGTGCCGGCGAGGCACGACGATCTGGCGGCCGCACAGCATCTCGGCCACGGTGTCGGCGGCCGGTTCGTCGACGGTGCCGCCGATGTGGCGCACACCCTCGGCCACCGGGCGCCAGCCGGGCACCGTGTCGAGGTCGGGCGCCTCGGGGTCGGCCTCGATCGGCCACCCGTCCGGGCCGATCGTGACCATATGGCCGCTGGGGAACTGCACGTGCCGCATGGCCAGACCATCGACCGCTGGTGACCTGCGACAACAGGGGTTGCGCCATGCGCATAGGCGCGCGCATAAGCGCGCCTACTTGGCGTTCTCCGCGGCGTTCCAGGCGTGCCGGTACTCGGCCGTCCACTCGGCGTCGAGCTGATCGGCCGGCAGGCCGCCGAACCCGGCGGCGAAGTGGTCGGCCGCGGTCGCGTGGTCGGCCAGCGCGAGGTGCGTCAACCCGAAGTTGAGCCGGTGGAACGTGGGCGTGAGCCAGTAGGCGGTGCGGGGCGGTTCCTCGCGCGCGGCCTCGTCGAGCAGCCGCCCGGCGGTGTCCATCAGCCGCAGCGCCTCGTCACGCTCGCCGAGCTGGGCGTAGCCGTGCGCGGCCTGCGCCGCGGCGCCGACCCGCTGGGCGATGTGGGCCCCGGGGGTGTGGTGCTCGGCCAGGAACCAGCGCACCACCCCGCGCGGGTTGCCGCGCTGGCGGGCGACGTAGCCGCGGAAATTCGCCGCCTGCGCCGCCAGAATGCCGCTACCGGCCTCGTCGGCGAGCAGTTCGGCCTGGCCGAGTAGCTCGACGGCGCGTTCGTCGCCGCGCGATTCGGCGTGCAGCCATCCGGCGAACTGCACGTACTCGGCCGCGACCTCGGCCAGCGCATCGCGGTGCGGACCTCGCGCGGCCGGTAGCAGGGCGCGCACGGTGTCCATCTGCGCCAGGGACGCCGGAAGGATGATCTCCGGGCCGAGGGTGTCGTCGAGGCGTCGTTGCGCCGCCAGCAGATCGGCCAGGGCCGACACGGTGCCGCCATCGATGCGCGACGGATGCTCGGCGTGATGGGCGATGCGCGCCCGGTCCTCGTCCGACAGCACCAGGCCGGCCGCGCTCGGATGCAACAGGGCGCGCAGCGTGCCACCGGCGCCGACGAGCTCGTCCAGCCGGGCGGCAATGCGCTCGTCGTCGACGGCCTGCGTGTCGGACTCGTACCGCGACAGGCTGGACTGCGAGATCGGCACCAGGCGTGCCAGGCGGGACTGTGACAGGCCGGCGGCGGCGCGGAGCCGGCGCAGACGCTGCCCGAACGTCTCGGACGACATGGGGCTACCTCGTTCGCGGAGTCGGTCTCTCCGCGTGGCCCCCGGTGGCCAAACCGGGGGCACTACCTCCGCGAAGAGGACAGCGGCCAGGGTAGCGCGATCACCGGCCCCGACGGGAACGGCCGACCGAGGGGTACGCAGAAGCGCGCACCCCTCGGCCGACCGCGCTCTCGGGTCAACAGGCAGTCGACAGCACCCCGGGCGCCCACGTGTACAGCGCGGCCACGGTGCACGCCAACATCAGCGACACCGACCACCCGGCTACGGCCATGCGGCGGAACCACTCACGGTCAGACATGGTCGGCACCGCCCTCGGCGACGGCACGCTCGAGCGCGGCCAGGGCGGCACACCGGGTGGCATAGTCCAGCTCCGACGACCACCGTGCCGCGCGGTCGCCGTGCTGCCGCCAGCAAGCCCACCAGCGGCGGCCGCCGTGGCGCCAGCCGCGCCACGGCCGGCCGTCGCCGACCCAGCCGACGAACTCGCCGTCGAAGGTGACGCGGTAGGCCACGGTGCCGCCCTCCTCCATGGGCTCGACTCGTTCCAGCGTCTCGCCGGTGCCGAAGTGGACGTGCCGGACACCGCCGGCACCACCAGGAGGGGCGCCGCGGTGCTGGTCGAGACGTGCGCGAATGTCGGAGAGCCGGCGTTCGACGGCCTCGAGCTCGCCGCGCAGCGCGTGCAGATCGTCGCCGGTCATCGCTGCTCACCTCCGCGTGCGGTGCTGCGCATCTTGGCGGCGAACACGTGCACGTCGGCCGCGGTGAGCCCGTCCGGCTCGGCGTGCTGCTGCATCCGCGCGGCCAGCGCCCGCACCTCGTCGAGACGGCCCAGCACCTCGAGTTCGCCGGGATGTTCCTCGGCGAGCATGTCCAACAGATCGCGGTTCGCGACGTGCTCGAGGCGCAGCGCCTCGGCGTCGGCGGCGCTGCGCTGGTGATGGGCCATCAAGCCCTTGTACGCATCAGCCTTGCGCCGCCAGCGGCGGGAACGCGCCGCGAACACAGCCGCAGCGGTGGCACAGACTGCGCACAGCGCAGCGAGAACTACAGTTGCCATGGGTCGGAAGCTCCGTTTCCGATCAAGGCCCCGGCAGGTGGTGAGGTCACCTCGTCGGGGCCGCCTTATGGGGTCGGCAGGCGTACGGCCGAGGGGGCGGGCGCGCGCACTGTCCACATACGACGGAATGGTCCGCAGAGAGTCCGCAGGACGGTACAAAAGTGCCAGCGATTACCAACGTCACGAAACGTAGTAAGCGCAGCGCAGAACGGCCGCACGGCCGGTTGTTGCAGGTCAGGCGTGCCCTGCAGTGAGTTCGCTCTCTACTACGACTGCTGATCGGCGTGAGGTTCTGACCTCAGGGTTCATCACGGAAACGGCCCGTGGCCTGCGGAAACATCGTGAGATGCGTTCCGTTGGTCACGGGCCGTCTTCTCGTCGGCCGTTCCGAGTCCCACGCACACGCGTCGTGCCGACGGTCACTCAGCGACCGGCGTCGACGATCTGCTGCGCCTGGTCGGCGAGCTCCACCTTCCGGATCTTGCCGGTGGCGGTCATCGGGAACTCCTCGACGATCTCCACCACCGGAACCTTGTAGCCGGCCATCTGGTCACGCGCCCACGTCCGCAACTCGGCGGGGTCGAGGTCGGCCTCGGGGTTCGGGTTGACGAACGCCACCGGCGTCTGCCCGGTGTCCGGGTGCTCCGCGGCGACGACCGCGACGGTGCGGACCCCCGGGTGGCCGCACAGCAGCAACTCGACCTCGGCCGGGAACACGCTCATCCCGTTGACCTTGATCATGTCCTTGTCCCGGCCCAGGTAGTGCAAGCAGCCCTGGTCGTCGATGCGGCCGTTGTCACCGGTGTGCAGCCAACCGCCGACCAGCTGCCGCGCGGTGGCTTCGGGTTTGTTCCAGTAGCCGGTCATCACCGACGGACTGCGCACCAGGATCTCGCCGGCCTCACCCAACGGCAGCGGCATGCCGGTGGTGAAGTCGACCACGGCGACATCGGTGCCCGGCACCGGGATGCCACAGAACACGGGTTCCGCGCGCAGATCGGCGTCGTCGGCGGCCAAACCGAACGGGGTGACGTCCATGGTGTGGGTCTCGGTCATGCCGTACGCCCCCTCCCGCAGCACCGAATGGTCACCGACCGCGGCCTGCCAGGCGGCGCGGACCTCGGGCGTCATTTTGCGGACGAACGAGACCGCCATCGGATCCCGCAGCGTGGACAGGTCCCGCTCGCCGAGGTCGGGCTGGTCCAGCAGCTCCAGGTAGTTCTCCACGGTGCCGACCATCGTGGTGGCGCCGTGGGTCTCGATGGCCTCCAGCACGGCACGAGCGTTCCACCGGGACAGCAGCGCCACCGTGCCGCCGAGCACCAACGGGTTCAGGATGCCGAGGTTCTCCCCCGCGATCCAGAAGATCGGGATGTAGCAGACCGCGACGAATCCGGTCTCGGAGCTCTCCTCGGTGGCACCGGCCGAGGACGCGGCGGTGTAGATCATGTGCCGCTGGGTGTGCTGGCATCCCTTCGGCAGCCCGGTGGTGCCGCCGGTGTAGTTGAGCGCCGCGAGTGCGTCGACGTCGCGGGATCGCACCGGCACCGGCGCGGCGACGGCCGCCTCCGCCCACCGGGTGACCTCGCCGTCGACCGCGGCGGGCGGGCTCGCCTCACCTGCCAGCTCCCGCGGCCCGGTGACCAGCACATGCGCCACATTCACACCGTCGGTGTCCAGCGCGGTGGCCAACCGTGGGTACAGCTCGTCGAAGGTGACCACCACGGTGGCGCCGGAGTCGGCGAGTTCGTAGCTCAGCTCGGTGGTCTGGAACATCGGGTTCACCGGGACGTGCACCGCACCGAGCCGCAACGCGGCCAGCATGGTGATCACGAACTGCGGCGCGTTGGGCATGAACACCGCGACCCGGTCCCCGGCGGCCACCCCGGCCGACTCCATCCAGCCGGCGAGCCGGGCAACCCGGTCCGCCAGGTCGGCGTAGCTGATCCGGGCGCCCTCGAACGCGATGGCGGTGATCTCCGGGCGCCGCCGTGCCCACTCGTCGACGTACTCGGGCAGCGTGATCTCGCCCAGTGGGTAGTGCACCCGACGCGGGGTTCCGGCGGGGCGGAGCCGCTCCTGCCTGGGGCGCAGTTCGGCGAGGCAGGCCTCGAGCGCCCGGGCGGTCTCGGTCTCGGTCGCAGGGGTGTCCGCGGTCATCGGTGTCGTCCTCTCGGTGGCGGTGACGGTGTCGGGTGGGTCCGGGTCACCAGGTGTCCACGAAGTCGCGCCGGGACGAGGCCGTCTCGGCAGGCATCGCGGCCAGCACCCGGGCGCGGGTTTCGGCCGGGTCGATGACGTCGTCGACCTCGAACACCATGGCGGCGTTGAGCGCCTTGCCGTGCCGGTACTGCTCGGCCACCAGTTCCTCGTAGCGCTGCTGCCGTGCGGCCGGGTCCTCGATCGCCTCCAGCTCCCGGCGGTAGCCCAACCGCACGGCGCCCTCGAGCCCCATTCCGCCCAGTTCGCCGGTGGGCCAGGACAGCGTCGCCGCGGGCACTCGGAAACTGCCGCCCGCCATCGACTGCGCGCCCAGCCCGTAGGCCTTGCGCAGCAGCACCGTGACCAGCGGAACCGTCAACTTGGCGCCGGTGACGAACAGGCGGCTGAAATGACGCACCGTGGCGGTCTTCTCCGCCTCCGGGCCGACCATGAAGCCCGGGGTGTCGCACAGCGAGAGCACCGGAAGTCCGTGCGCCTCGCACAACTGCAGGAACCGGGCCGCCTTGTCGGCGGCGGGAGTGTCGATCGCACCGCCCAGATGAGCCGGGTTGTTGGCGATCAGCCCCATCGGGCGGCCCTCGACACGGACCAGCGCGGTGATGATGCCGGCGCCGAAGTCGCGGCGCAGCTCCAGCACCGAGCCGGTGTCGGCGACCAGGTCGATCACCCGGCGTACGTCGTAGACCCGCACCCGGTTCTCGCCGATCACGTGGCGCAGCAGCCGCTGATCGGCCGCCTCCCAGTCCGCGACCGGACCCTGGAAGTAGGACAGGTACCGCCGCGCCACGTCGACCGCCTCGGCCTCGTCCTCGACCAGCACGTCGATCACCCCGTTGGGCGCCTGCACGTCGGCCGGGCCGACCTCCTCCGGGCGATACACGCCGAGCCCGCCGCCCTCGATCATCGCCGGTCCGCCCATGCCGATAGTGGCGTCGCGGGTGGCGATGATGACGTCGCAGCAGCCGAGCAGGGCGGCGTTGCCGGCGAAACAACGACCGGTGGTGATGCCGATCGAGGGCACGACCCCGTTGAGCCGCCCCATGGTGGCGAACGTGGGGACGTCCAGCCCGGAGGCGCCGCCGTGGTCGGTGTCGCCGGGCCGGCCACCGCCGCCCTCGGCGAACAGCACCACCGGGAGCCGCTGCTGTTCGGCGAGTTCCAGCAGCCGGTCGGTCTTGCCGTGGTTGCGCACCCCCTGGGTACCGGCGAGCACGGTGTAGTCGTAGGACAGCACCGCGGCACGGTCGCCGTTGATCCGGGCGATCCCGGTGACCATGCCGTCGGCCGGGGTGTTGGCGAGCAGGTCCTCCTGGCTGCGGCGACGGCTCTGCGCGGCGACCGCGAGTGCGCCGTACTCGGCAAAGCTGTCCTCGTCGACCAGGTCGGCGATGTTCTCCCGCGCGGTCCGGTGCCCGCTGCGCCGCCGCTTGGCGACCGCGTCGGGACGAGCCTCGTCGAGCCCGATCCGGTGCCGGTCGAGCACCTCGGCCAGGTCGGGGCGGATGTGGTCGAGATCGACCTCCACCTCGTCGGCCCGCACCCCGCTCTGCTCCTCGTCGGGCTGCAGCCGTACCAGTTCCGCGCCGTCGACGGCGACGTCACCGGCGGCGACCAGCACCTCCTCGACCAGACCGGCCAGCGGTGCAGCGACGACGTACTCCATCTTCATCGCCTCCAGCACCACCACCGGTGTGCCGGCGAGCACGTGGTCGCCGGCAGCGACCGGGACGTCGACCACGGTGCCCGGGAACTCGGCGACGACGCGGCCCACCTCGGCCGCCGCCGCGGACTCCTCCTCGGCCGGCGCGAACTCGGAAACGTGCTCGTCGAAGAAGCCGGTGGTGATCTCACCGGCAGCGAACGCCGGGTGAGCCAGCAGCCGGTCCAGCACGGCGAGGTTGGTGTCGACGCCGTCGACCACGGTCTCCGCCAGCGCCTCCCGTGCGGCCGCAGCGCCGACGGCCGGGTCGGGCGAGGAGGTGTGGCTGACGATCTTCGCCAGCAGCGAGTCGTAACGGCCGGTGACGTCCATCCCCACGGCGGCGTGACTGTCGACGCGCACACCCGGGCCACCGGGCAGCTGCAGTGCCTCGATCCGGCCCACCCCGGAGACCGACGTGCCGTCCGGCCGCAGCCGCTCCGCGTTGACCCGCAGCTGCACCGCGAGCCCGCGGGGCGCCGGGATCCGGTCCTGAGTCAGCCCCGTCTCGGCCAGCGACGCACCGGCCGCGATCCGCAGCTGGGCGGCCACCAGGTCGAGACCGAGTACCTCCTCGGTGACGGTGTGCTCCACCTGCACCCGGGGGTTGACCTCGAGGAAGTAGGACCGCTCCGGATGGTCGGCGTCGACGAGGAACTCCACGGTGGCCAGGCCGGCGTAGCCGACCTCGGCGGCGATCCGGGTGGCCGCGGCCAGCAGCGGCTGCCGGTGTTCGGCCGCGAGAGTGACACACGGCGCCAGCTCGATGATCTTCTGGTGTTGCCGCTGCAGCGAACAGTCCCGGTCGTGCAGGTGGGCGATGCCGCCGCTGCCGTCGCCGATGATCTGCACCTCGACGTGACGGGCACGGGGCAGGTACTGCTCCGCGTACAGTTCGCCGCTGCCGAAACCGCGCTCGGCCTCGGAGCGGCACCGCTGCCAGGCGTCGGCCAGCTCGTCGGCACCACGCACGATGCGCATCCCACGGCCGCCCCCGCCACCGACCGCCTTGACCATCACCGCGCCGTCGTCGAGTCGTCGCAGCAGCGCCGCAGCCTCGGCCGGGTCGGAGCCTGCCGGAGTCGCGGGCAGTACCGGTACCTGCAACGACTCCGCCAGTTCCCGGGCGCGGCCCTTGTCACCGAGCAGCGCCAACGTCTCCGCACTCGGGCCGACGAAGGTGACGCCGGCCTTGTCGCAGAGCCGGGCAAGCTCGGCGCTCTCGCTGAGGAAGCCGTAGCCGGGGTGAAGCAGGGTGCAGCCCTGCTCGACGGCGACCTGGACCAGCCGCTCCGGGTCCAGATAGCCGGACTCGTCGGGTAGCGCCACGGCGGCGTCGGCCAGCGAAACCACCCGCCCGTCCCGGTCGCCGGGGGTATGGACCGCGACGGTGCGACAGCCCAGTCCGCGGGCGGCCCGGTGGATGCGGACGGCGATTTCGCCACGGTTGGCGATGAGGACCCCCGGGCGTGGCGACGGCTCGGACCCCGGTTGGGGCCGCGACTCCGGCCCCAACCGGGGCGGCGACTGGGACACCGATTCGGACAACGGAAAGACCTCCGGGCTGGTCGTGAACGCCGCATCGAGTCGTGGTGGCTCGACCCGGAACTCACCGAAAAACATGAGCTGCTTCACACCATACGTTTGACATTGACGCCAATGTCAATTCTCATCGTGTCCGTGGTCACACATCAACCATGGGCAACCCGCGAGAAGTACGACCGCGCCGACAGCGCCACCCGGGCAACCCTCGTCGCCGCCGCACAACGGACCTTCGAGAACCTCGGGTACGCCCGCACGACCATCGATCGCATCACCGAGGAGGCCGGCGTCTCGCGCGCCACCTTCTACGTCTACTTCGCCTCCAAACAGGAGGTGTTCGGCGTGGTCGCCCAACAGGTCCGCGACCGGATGGTCGCGGCCCAGGACCTCGGCGACATCGACGTCGACGACATCCGAGCCGTCGCCGCGGCGACCAACGCGGCATACCTCGACGCCTACACCGAGAACCTCGCCTTCCTCACCGTGCTGGAACACCAGTCGCTGGTGGACCCGGAGATGGAGGCACTGTGGGAGCAGTTCCACACCCGCTCCCGCGAGCGCACCGCGCGCTACGTCCGACACCAGATGGAGCGCGGCGCCGCCGACCCGGCGGCTTCTCCCGACGCGATCGCCCGGGCGGGCGGCGGCATGGTCGCCAATTTCGCACCGCTGGTCCGCAACGAGCCCGGTCTCCGCGAGGAGGCGATCGCCGACCTGACCGCGATGTTTCTGCGCCTGATCGGCGCGGACGATCCGACCTGAGTCGGAGCGTCGCGGCACGCATCCGTGTTTCCCGCGATCCTCGAGAGCGAGGCCCCTCGTGTCCCGTTCCACGCCCACCGCGACCCGCGGCGAGGTCGGACTGCTGGCCGGCATTGCCGTGCTGGCCGTCGTCACCTTCACCCCGTTGTTCAACGACGTCGAGATCGCCGGCGTCGCCCTGATCGCCTGGCTGCTCTGGTTCACGATGATCGCCGCCCCGGTCGGCGGCCTGATCCTCGCACTGCGGTCGAAGGAGGACTGAGCGATGACCCTGATGATCGTCCTCGGCTACTTCCTCGTCCTCATCGCGATCGGCATGGTCGCCTACCGCCGGGTACGCAACTCCACCGACGAGTTCTTCGTCGCCGGTCGTAGCCTCGGCACCTTCGTGAACTCCTGGGCATTCATCGCCTCACTGGCCAGCGGCGGCTCGGTGATGGCGAGTGTGGGCAGTGCCCTGGCGCTCGGGTTCCCGTTCGCCGCTGCCCTGGTCGCCGGTGCCCCGGTCGGCTTCGTGGTCGCCTCGGTGCTGGTCGCCCGACCGCTGCGGAACCTGGGCAAGTACACCGTGCCCGACTTCTTCGACGCCCGGTTCAACAGCCCGATGATGCGGGTGGTGGTGCCGGTGCTCATCGTGATCGCCAGCAGCGTCTACATCGTCTCGCAGCTGAAGGGCTCTGCCATCGTCGCGGGCCACCTGCTCGGCTGGGACTACCAGACCGCGTTGTGGATCGCCGGGATCGTCTTCGTCCTCTACGTCTCCATCGGCGGCTTCCTGTCGGTGACCTGGAACGACATTTTCCAAGGCATCCTGCTGTTCTCCTGCATGGTCGGTCTCGGCATCGCCGCGTTCAGCGCCATGGGTGACTTCCCTGCTGCCTGGAACGCCACCCTGGAGGCGTACCCGGCACTCACCGGTGCCGCCGACGCCCACTCGATCTGGTCCTACGTCGGCGCCTTCCTGACCTGGGCGACCGCGATCTCGGTGCTGCCGCACGTGATCATGCGGGTCTACTCGGCGCGCAATGTGCGGTCCGCGCGCGTTTCGCTCAACACCGCGATGCTGCTCTTCGGCGTCATGATGCTCATCGTCGCGATCGTCCTCGTGCCGGCCGCCGCGACGCTGCTGCCGAACGCGGACATCACCGACCCCGACGCCCTCTTCCTCACGCTGGCCGACCGCGTCTTCGGCCCGATCGGCCAGGGTCTGCTGGCCGCCGCCGTGCTCGCCGCGATCATGTCCACCACCGCGGGCCTGCTGATGGCCTGCAACTCCGCGATCGGCCACGACCTCTACCACCGCCTGCTGCGCCCGCAGGCCAGTCAGAAGGAGGTCATCCGCGTGACCCAGGCCGCGACCTGGGTGGTGGGAATCCTGTGCATCCTGCTGGCGATCAACCCGCCGGAGTTCCTGATCGTGCTCTACACGGCCGCGGTGGCACTGCTGGCGTCCGCGTTCTTCGCCCCGATGGTGCTCGGCATCTGGTGGCGCCGCACCACGGCGGCCGGCGCCGGAGCCGGGATGATCGGCGGCGCCGTACTGTTCGGCACCGCCTTCGCGATGGGCCTGCCCACGTCCTCGGAGGTGCTGATCGCGTTGCCGGCATCGTTCCTGCTCACCATCGTGGTCAGCCTGGTGACCTCGTCCGGCCGGGACGACGACGCCCGGGACGCCTGGCTGGCCACGCAGGAGACCGACAAGGAGGCCACGGCGGACGCCGAGTCGACGCGCTGAGCTTCCGGAGCCGCCCGGTGACACGGGTGGCGATCGGCCACCTCCCCGGGGCGGGCGACTCCTCGCACGACAAGCGCCGACGCGGAGCACGGAGCTCGCGTCGGCGCTTGCGGGGTTCGCGGGGTTCGGCTCAGCTGCCGCGCAGCAGGTCCAGGTCGACGCCCGCATCGCGGATGCGCTCCATCGGCGCCGGAACGAGCTTGCGCTTCTCGAGGTCCATCAGTCCGATCGTGGATTCGAGCTCCGCGGACACCGTGCCGTCGAGCTTGGTGATCACGTTGTCCATCCAGAAGACCTTTTTGTCCTCCTCGAACCGCGTCACACACGACACCGTGGCCTCGTCGCCGAAAAGCAGCTCCCTGCGGAAGCGAACGTGGGACTCGAGCATCACAAGGCCGATGCCCTGTTTGATGAGGCCCTCGGTGACTCCCGCCGTCACGGCCAGCTCGGTGCGGGCGACCTCGCCGTACTGGTGGTACACCGCCTGGTTGACGTGGCCGTTCGGGTCCAGCTCGTACGTCCGGACCTTGACCTGGATCGAGAAGGGTTCACGCTCAGTCACGCATGCCACCATAAGCGGCATTCCCGGCCCGGGTCTCCCCAAGGTGAGCCGCCGCTCACCTCTCGACCCGTCACTCCTCGTAGAACAAGCGCTCGACGACGGCATGCGCCTGCCGGGTCGTCTTGCGGTACGTGTCGAGGAACTCCCCCGCGTCGTCGTCCACGCCGTAACCGAACACGCTCGCCACTGCGGTCAGCTCACGTCCCGAGGTCGGCAGCTGGTCCACGGCCTTGCCCCGGACCAGCATCGCCGCGTTGCGCGCCCGCGTGGCCAGCAACCACGCATCCCGCAGCGCATCGACGTCCTCCCGGGCGGCCAGGCCCGCCCCGGCCATCGCCTCGAGCGCGGCCGGGGTCGCCGTGGTCCGTAGTTCCGGAACCTCGTGCGCGTACCGCAGCTGCGCGAGCTGCACGGTCCATTCGACGTCGGCGAGCCCGCCGCGGCCGAGTTTCGTGTGCATCGACGGATCGGCACCACGCGGCATGCGTTCGGTGTCGACGCGGGCTTTGATGCGCCGCACCTCCCGCAGCTTCGCCGCGTCGAGCCCGCCCTCCGGATACCGGAACGGATCGATCGCGGCGACGAACCGCTCGCCGAGGTCGGGGTCACCGGCGAGGAAACGTGCCCGCAGCAACGCCTGCGCCTCCCACACCTCGCCCCAGCGTTCGTAGTAGGCGCGGTACGACTCGAACGTCCGCACCAGCGGGCCGCTGCGCCCCTCCGGCCGGAGGTTCGCGTCGACCTCCAGCGCCGGGTCCTGTGTGGGAGCACCGAGCATCGCGCGCACTGTCTCGGCGACGGTCGTGGCGAACTTGAGCGCCTGCTCGTCGGTGGCGTCGGCGGTGCGCTCGCACACGAACATGACGTCCGCGTCGGAGCCGTAGCCGAGTTCGCTGCCGCCGAGTCTGCCCATGCCGATCACGGCGATCCGCGCGGGCACACCACCGGCCTGCGCCTGCTGGTACCGGGTCGCCGCTTCGAGCGCCGCCTGCAGCACCGCCCCCCACACCGACGAGAGCGCATCGCACACCGACGGCACGTCCAGCAGGCCGAGCACGTCCGCGCACGCCACCCGCAACAGCTCGTGCCTGCGCAACGACCGTGCCGTCGCCACCGCGGCGTCCAGTCCCGGCTGCCTGCGCGCCGCCGCCCGCAGCGAGTTCGCCGTCTCGGCGGGCGGACGCCCGCGCAGACGCTCGGAGTCGCCGAGCATGCGCAGCACTTCCGGAGCCCGCACCAGCAGGTCGGGGACGAGCCGTGACGTGCCGAGCAGGGTGGCGAGGTTCTCCACCACGGCCGCCTCGTCCCGCAGCACCCGCAGGTACCACGGGGTGTCCGCGAGCGCTTCGGACACGCGCCGGTACGCCAGCAGCCCGGCGTCGGGTTCCGGGGTGTCGGCGAGCAGGTCCAGCAGCACGGGCAGCAACGTCTGTTGAATCGACGCGCGCCTGCTCACGCCGGTGGTGAGCGCGCGGATGTGCTGCAACGCGCCTTCCGGCGAGGCGAATCCCAGCGCGGTGAGCCGTTGCTGCGCCTGTTTCGCCGTCAACCGGAGTGCCGCGCTGGGCACGCGCGCGACGGACTCCAGCAGCGGCCGATAGAACAGTTTCTCGTGCAGTCGGCGAACCCGCCCGACGTGTTTGCGGAACTCGTGGTCGAGTTGTTCGGGACGGGACCGCGCCCGCGACGAGCGAATCCCCGAAGCCTTGGCCAGCCAACGCAACGCGGCCGTGTCGTCCGGTTCCGGAAACAGGTGGGTGCGGCGCAGCGCCCGCAGCTGCAGGCGGTGCTCGAGCACCCGGAGGAACTCGTACGACTCGGCCATCTCCTCGGCGTCGGTCCGCGCGACGTAGCCGCCGGTGCCGAGCGCCGCGAGCGCGTCGAGTGTGGAGGCCGATCGCAGTTCCCGGTCGATCCGCCCGTGCACCAATTGCAGGAGCTGCACCGCGAACTCGACGTCCCGCAGTCCGCCCCTGCCGAGTTTCAGTTCGCGGTCGGCGATCTCGGCGGGGATGTGCTTCTCCACGCGACGGCGCATGTGCTGCACATCGGCGACGAAGTTGTCCCGCTCGGCCGCGGCCCACACCATCGGGGCGACGAGCTCGGCGTACCTGCGGCCCAGCTCGGCATCACCGGCCGCAGGGCGGGCCTTGAGCAGCGCCTGGAACTCCCACGTACGCGCCCACTTCTTGTAGTACGCCTCGTGGCCGTCGAGCGTGCGCACCAGTGCGCCGGCCTTGCCTTCGGGACGCAGCGCGGCGTCGACCTCGAAACACGCCTTGCCGACGACCCGCATCATCGCGGTCGCCAGCCGGGTGCCGACCTGCAGGTCACCGTCGCCGACGAACACGACGTCGACGTCGCTGACGTAGTTCAGTTCCCGTCCACCGCACTTGCCCATGGCGATCACCGCGAGCGTGGCGTGTTCGGCATCGCGCGTCTCGTGTTCGGCGATGGTGAGGCCGGCCTGCAACGCCGCGTCGGCGGCGTTCGTCAGCGCGTGGGTCGTATCGGCGAACGTCGCCGCGGTCACTTCCGATGCGACGAGGTGGCCGAGATCGTCACCCGCGATCTCCAGGACGAGCCCCCGGTAGGCCCTGCGCAGTGCCTGTTCGGCCTCGGCCCCGGTCAGCACCTCACCGTCGGCACCGTCGGCACGGACGGCGGCCTGCAGGCTCGCCGCATAACCGGCGGCCGGAGTGGGGTCGACGAGCCGCCGCCACTGCCGCGGTGAACCGACAAGGTAGTCACCGAGCGCCGTCGACGAGCCCAGGATGCCCAGCAGTTTGCCGCGCACGACCGGATCGGTGCGCAGTGCCGCATCGAGGCCGGCCCAGCCGTCCCCGTCGGCTTGGCGAATCCGGTCGATGGTCCGCAACGCGAGGTCCGGATCCGGTGCGTGCGCGAACGCAGCCAGCACCGATTCGGCTCCGGCGACCGGGCCGGTCCCTGTCCACCAGCCCGCTGCGTGCAGTTCGTCGGCGGCGTGGTCCGAGGTGAAACCGAACCTCGCCGTCGATGCCGCGGGGCGAACGCTGTCTACCATCGGCTCCTACCGTAGTCCGCCTGCCGGCGCCACGGGTGGTGCACTCACGCCAGCGGAAGTCCGCGCCGCGGGTCGTCGGCGGGGCGCACCGTCCCTGCCGCGAGGGCGACGAACCGGTGCGCGAACGGCCGCCAGGTTTCGTCGATGTCGGCGTGCACCCGATCCAACGTCTCGGCGTCGAACGCACCGGGCTTCGCGACGCCCGCCACGTCCGGGGACCGCGCCACCCACGTGTCGACGATGTCCGGGGTCGTTTCGATGTGGAACTGCAGCCCGTAGGCACGCCGGCCGATGCGAAACGCCTGGTGCGGATACAGCGGCGTCGACGCCAGCAGCGTCGCCTCGCCGGGCAGCATCTCGATCGCGTCCCGATGGAACTCGAGGACATCGGGCATCAGCGGGAGCTCGGCGAACAACGGATCCGTCCACGCCGCGTCCTTCTTCGACACGAGTTTCGGTCCTGCCTCCGGGCCGTGTGCCCCCGCACGCACGACACCGCCGGTGGCGGCGGCGAGCAGCTGACCGCCGAGACATACGCCCAGGGTCGCGACGCCACCACCGACCGCGGTGCTCAACAGCCGGCGGACGGTCGACAGCCAGGGGTAGGCCTCGTCGGCGAAGGCGTTCATACCTCCGCCCAGGCACACCACGGCGTCGTAGCCGTCCACTGTTGCCGGCACCTCGTCCGTGCCGGCGAGGCGGACGTCGAGTTCGGCGCCCGCCTCTTCCAACCATTCGCCGAGCGCGCCGGCCGGGACGTTGTCGTCGGGCTGAACGACCAGAATCTGTGTACTCACGTCGTCAGCCTAGGCACGATGTCCGCCACAGAGCCACACCACGGGCGAAGCCACACCACCGACGAACAGACCACGCACCAACGCACACCCGTTCGGCCGTACAACAGACCGACGACACAGGAATAGTGGTGGAAAATGAGAAAAGCCCGTGGGCGACTCACCGACGGTGTCGGGAGTCGAGCCCACGGGCCCTACCATTTTATGTTGGGTTCGGCGGTGTCCTACTCTCCCACACCCTGTCGAGTGCAGTACCATCGGCGCTGGCAGGCTTAGCTTCCGGGTTCGGAATGGGACCGGGCGTGTCCCTGCCGCTATCACCACCGAAACACTACGAAACAACACACCGTTGCCCCGCGCCACACGAACCAGCCGGCCGGTGTGGGGCGGGTGGTGTGGTGTTTCAGGATCGTAGAGTGGGTGCGTAGCATCGTTGTAGGCAAGTCCTCGGCCTGTTAGTACCAGTCCACTCCAACACACATTACTGCGCTTCCATGTCTGGCCTATCAACCCAATCATCTCTTGGGGGCCTTAACCCACAACG
>NZ_JAMTCQ010000009.1:0-37307 GCF_024171895.1 Prauserella halophila
GACCACGCTTGACCCGTCGGATTCCCCGATCCCAGTCCCGGGCCGTCCGCACGTGCACTCCCACACGTTCGGCCGCGACTTTCCTGGTCACACCCTCATCCCGCAACGCCAAGAACTCGGCCTTGCGAGGATCGGCAGCCCGCTTCGACCAGAACCCCGCCGCACGAGCCCACCCCTGCGCCGTCACGCGATCGATACCCACCGCACACGCCGCCAAACCCACACACTTGACCACGTCAAGCAGAGCCACAAACCTCTCACGCCGACCCACAACCGACACGATCGCCACAACCTCCCACAACTCAGGGTGTTGCAACCACCGCTAGAACCCGCCCACCTTCGGGGCACTCAACGCCCCCAAGGTGCCCTTCGGGGCGTCACGCACCCGACCGGAGTGATTACTCAGCGTGGTGCGCCCACTGTCGCCGAGTCGTCAGTCGGCACTGCAGGAGCCGGCCGGTCACCTCACGCTGGGTGTTCGGGGCGGCCGTCGGCGGCCCACTCGGTGTGGAACACGCCGCCGGAGTCGACCCGGCGGTAGGTGTGGGCGCCGAAGAAGTCGCGCTGCCCCTGCACGAGTGCCGCGGGCAGCCGGTCGGCGCGCAGCGCGTCGTAGTAGGCCAGCGCGGTCGAGAAGCCCGGCGTCGGAATGCCTAGGCGCACCGCGGTCTGGACTACCGACCGCCACGAGTCCTGGGCGTCCTCGACGGCCTTGCGGAATCCGCCGCTCGTCAGCAGTGTCGGCAGGTCCGCCTCGTCGGCATAGGCGGCGCGGATGTCGTCGAGGAAACGTGCCCTGATGATGCAGCCGCCGCGCCAGATCGCCGCGACCTTGCCCAGGTCGATGTCCCAGCCGTACTCGGCCGCCCCCGCGAGGATCTGGTTGAAACCCTGCGCGTAGGCGACCACTTTGGACGCGTACAGCGCCTGCTCGACGTCGTCGGCGAACCGCTCGGCGTCGGCACCGGACAGCGGGGCGCGCGTCGGCCCCGCGAGGCCGTGGGCGGCCGAACGCAGGTCGGCGTGGCCGGACAGCGACCTGGCGAACGTCGCCTCCGCGATGCCCGTGATCGGTTCGCCCAGGTCGAGTCCGATCTGGACCGTCCAGCGGCCGGTGCCCTTCTGCTCGGCCTCGTCGGCCACGACGTCGACGAACGGCCTGCCCGTCGCGGCGTCGGTGTGGCCGAGGACCTCGGCGGTGATCTCGATCAGGTACGACTCGAGCCGACCGGCGTTCCACGTGCGGAAGACGTCCGCGATCTGCGCCGGTTCATACCCCAGTGCGCCGCGGAGCAGGTCGTACGACTCGGCGATCAGCTGCATGTCCGAGTACTCGATGCCGTTGTGGACCATCTTGACGAAGTGGCCCGCACCGTCCGCCCCGATGTGAGTGCAGCACGGCTCCCCGTCGACGTGCGCCGCGATGCTCTCCAGCAGCGGACCGAGCGATTCGTACGACTCGGCCGAGCCTCCCGGCATGATGCTCGGCCCGTGCAGCGCGCCCTCCTCGCCGCCGGACACACCGGTGCCGACGAAGTGCAGACCACGTTCCCGCAGCGCGGCCTCACGACGGCGGGTGTCGGCGAAGTGGGCGTTGCCCGCGTCCACGATCACGTCGCCTTCGTCGAGCAGCGGCGCGAACTCCTCGATCACGGCGTCCGTCGGCCCTCCGGCCTTGACCATGACGACCAGTTTGCGCGGGCGCTCCAGCGCGTCGACGAACTCGCGCGCCGAGTACGCCGGTGCGAAATCGCCTTCGTCGCCGAACTGCTCGATCAGCTCCCTGGTGCGGGATTCGGACCGGTTGTGCAGGGCAACGGTGTGCCCGCGACGGGCGAGATTGCGGGCCAGATTCCGCCCCATCACGGCGAGTCCGGTCACGCCGATGTCGGCCTTCTTCGTCATGGGCGTAACCTTACTCCGACCTCGTGCTTTGGGGCAGCGGCGCGAAACGGTACCGTTTACGCTGCCATGGCCAGTACCGTGACCTCTCGCCGCAAACAACTCGGGAACGAGTTGCGGCATGCGCGCACCAGCTCGGGGATGACCCAGCAGCAGGTGGCCGCGATCCTCGACTGCACCCAGGGCAAGGTCAACAAGATCGAGTCCGGTGCCGTCGGCGCGAAGCTCGGTGACGTCCGGACCATGATCGATGCTTACGGCGTCGGCGGCGAAGAGGCCGATACGCTGCTGAATCTCGCGCGTGCCGCTGCAGGGCAGCGTGGCCACTGGTCCGGCTACCGCTCCGTGGTGCCGCACTGGTTCCGCACCTTCACCGACCTCGAACCCGCCGCCGCCGAGATCATGACGTGGCACGGGGAGCGGGTCCCCGGTCCGCTGCAGTCCGAGCACTACATGCTCAAGCAGTTCACCGAGTTCGGCTCGAGCGACATCACCTCGCTGGTGCGCGCCCGGCTCGACCGCAAGGCCGTCTTCGACCAGGAACAGCCGCCGTACTACCGGTTCATCCTGTCCGAATCGGCGTTGCGCAGGGCCCCGGGCGGGCAGTCACCCGGCGTGATGCTCGATCAGATGGAGCATCTGCTCGAGCTCGAGCGCCGCACCCGCGTATACATCCACGTGCTGCCGTTCGACGCGAAGCTCGCCGCCGTGCCCAACGACTTCACGATCATGCGGTTTCCGGATCGCACCCGTGACTTCGTCTACGTCGAGCACTCCGCGGGCGGCATCTACCTCGACGACATGAAAGACTTCCAGATCTTCGTCGACTCCTGGGACCGCCTGCGCGGAGCTGCGCTGGAACGGGGCGAGACGCGGGAGTTCGTGCAGGAGATGGCGGCGCACTACCGCTCGCAGCTGGTCACCTGAACCCGCAGGCAGCGGTGGCGGCGGGTTCGCCGGACACGGCGTGCGAGGAACCGGCAGGGCAGGTGCCGGTCCGGGTGGGCCGGGTCAGAGACGGGTGACGTATCGCGAGGTGAGTCTGCGGTCGTCCGGAGATCCGTCCTGCGGTCGTGGGCGGCGGCCGACGAGTCCCGGTCCGAACCGGCGCGGCCTGCGTGGTGCGGGCAGCACGGGTGCGGGGCCGTCGGCGCCGTCGGGGACCTCCTGCCCCGTACTCGAGGCGTTCGTCGGGGTCATCTCCAGTCGTACGGCCATATGTACTCACCCCCAGAGCGCACGCTGTGCGCGTGCAAGCGGACTTGTGGTTCGCCTCTCAGTGGCCGGGCCGGGGTCGACCCACCGCCGAGCGTTAGGAATAATCCTAGGAGTGGATTAATCACGGTGTCGACAATCTTCGTGAAGTTCCCACGGATGGACGCACGCTTTGGTCGGATCGGCACCTGAACACAAGGGCAAACCGGAACAACGGCGCAGAATCGGGCCTGCCTCGAGAGGTGGCGCCTGGGTCGGTACCGGTACGGAGGTAGAGATGGTCGACCGCGCAGTGGAGACGGATTATTACGACCCGGCAACCGTCGTGTGCCGGTTCGACCCGGTCGGGTGGCAGAAATCGTTCGCGAGCGAGCCCAACGGTGGCAACTGCGTGGAGGTCAACTTCGGCGACACGGACGGCGACGGCAACATCGGCGTCCGCGACACCAAGCTCGACGACAGTCCCGTCTTCATGTTCACCCGCGGTGAATGGCAGGCGTTCGTCACCGCCGTGAAGGCAGGCCAGTTCGATCTGCCCGCCTGAAGACTCGGCCTGCGGTGGCCGATCCTGTGCCTATCCCGGCCGGTCCGGTGGGCCGTTCCGCTGTCCGCGGCGGCCCGGCGGCCGGCCGTTCCGCTGCCCGCGGCGGCTGACCCTGTCGCCTGCCCTGCGATCCGATCAGTGGGCCGCCCGGAGATCCGGCGGCACGGCTACCCGGAGGTTCGGAGGTCTGATCAGCGGTTTGGCAGCCCCCGTTCCGCCGGCCCGGCGCCGGGTCGTAGACTGGAAAACGGACCCCCGCGGCGTCCACCCTGCGAACCTCCCCAGGGCCGGAAGGCAGCAAGGATAAGCAGGCTCTGACGGGTGCGGGGGTCCCCTTTTTTTGCGGACCGGCCCCTGCTTCCAACGGCCTCCGCCGGCACCCGCTGTCTCCGGCGTTGCCGCAGCGCTGTTGGCGAACCGCCAGGCGCGTGTCTGGGTGCAGGACACGCGGGTCCGAGTGCAGGACATGCGACGTGGGTGTCGGGGCGGAAGTGCTCGTTCGGGTGTCGGCCGGGGCCGGTACGCTCGCTGCCGTGGCTCTCGCGCTGTACCGCAAGTACCGGCCGTCGACCTTTGCCGAGGTCGCGGGGCAGGAACACGTCACCGAGCCGCTCCGCACCGCGCTGGCGGCCGGACGCATCAACCACGCCTACCTGTTCTCGGGGCCCCGCGGCTGCGGCAAGACGTCGAGCGCCCGCATCATGGCCCGCTCGCTCAACTGCGACAGCGGCCCCACGTCCGACCCGTGCGGCGAATGCGGCCCGTGTAAAGCGCTTGCGCCCGAGGGGCCCGGCAGCGTGGACGTCACCGAACTCGACGCTGCCAGTCACGGCGGTGTCGACGACGCCCGCGAACTCCGCGACCGCGCGTTCTACGCGCCCGCCGAGTCGCGGTACCGCGTGTTCATCATCGACGAGGCCCACATGGTCACCACGCAGGGTTTCAACGCCCTGCTGAAGATCGTCGAAGAACCGCCTGAGCACCTCATCTTCATCTTCGCGACCACCGAACCGGACAAGGTCCTCACGACCATCCGCTCGCGCACCCACCACTACCCGTTCCGGCTCATCCCGCCGACGGCCATGCGCGAACTGCTCGAACGCAACGTCACCGCCGAGGGCGTCAACGTCGAACCGGCCGTGTACCCGCTGGTCGTGCGTGCCGGTGGCGGATCCGCGCGGGACACCCAGTCGGTGCTGGATCAGCTCCTCGCCGGTGCGGGTCCCGACGGCATCACCTACGACCGGGCCGTCGCGCTGCTCGGCGTCACGGACGCGGCGCTCATCGATGCGATGGTCGACGCGCTGGCCGCCGAAGACCACAAGGAGGTCTTCGCCAGCATCGACCGCCTCGCCGAGGCCGGTCACGATCCGCGCCGGTTCGCCAGTGACCTGCTCGACCGTTTCCGCGACCTGATCCTGCTGCGTTCCGTGCCGGAGGCTGCGTCGAACGGCATGGTCGCCGCGCCGGAGGAGGAGCTCAGCCGCATGGTGGCGCAGGCCGAACGCGTCACGCCCGGCACGCTCACGCGCTACGCCGAACTGCTGCACAACGGCCTGCGCGAGATGCGCGGTGCGACCGCGCCCCGGTTGCTGCTCGAGCTGCTCGCCGCACGCATGCTGCTGCCCGAGGTCGCCGACGACGAAGGCGCCACGCTGCAGCGCCTCGAACGTCTCGAACGCCGTATGACCGCAGGCGGCGGGGCTGCTCCGGCCGGCGGTGCGGCTCCGGCCGAAGCCGCACCGGAGCGGACGTTCGAACGGCCTTCGCAGCGTGCGCAGCAGTCCGAACCGGTGGCAGCCGCTCAGGCAGTGGAACCGGCCGATTCCGCTGCCCAGGCCCAGGCCCGGACCCCGGAATCGGCGTCCCCGAATCCGACGGTCGAGCCCGCAACACCGCAGTCGGCGACACCGGAGCCGACCGCGCCGGAGCCGCAGGCTGCGTCGCCGGAGGCCGCCGGTCCCGAGCCGGCTGGGACCGCGTCGCCGCAGCAGGCCCCCGCGCAACCGGACCCCGCACAACCGGGCTCTGCGCAATCGGACTCTGCGACGCCGCCGGAATCCTCGACGCGGCCGGCAGCCCCGGCGCAGGCGAATCCGGATCAGCCGACCCCGGCGCAAGCTGCAGCCCCGGCACAGTCCGAACCTGCACAGCCGGAACCTGCCGCTCAGGCGGGTTCGGCCGCGGAGTCCGTTCAGCCGGGTCGGATCGATGCGGCGGCGTTGCGCCAGTACTGGCCGCAACTGCTGTCGACAGTGCGCAAGGCCAGCCGCAGCACCGAGGCGATGCTCACCAACGCGACGGTGCACAGCGTCGAGGGCAACGGCGTGACCCTCACCCACACCGCCGAGCCACTGGCACGCAGACTCTCGGAGCCGCGCAATTCGGACTGCATCGCCGCGGCACTCGGCGAACTGCTGGGTGGTCAGTGGCAGGTGCGGTGCCTGCACGCGGGAGCTGCCGGTGCACCGCCTGCGCAGTCGGCGTCCGCCGGACCGGCGCAGGGTTCACCGGCGAGGCAGGCGGCTGCTTCCCCGTCCGGCAGCGCTCAGCCCGCCGGGGGCACCCAGCCCGCCGGGGGCGCTGAGCCGACCGGCAATGCCCACGCCGGCGATGCCCAGGCCGGTAGTGCCCAGCCCGGCGGTGGCCAGCCCGGACATGGCCGGCCGGGCGGCGCTCAGCCCGGCGGTTCCCAGCCGCCACAGTCCGAGTCACCGCAGCCCCAGCCGCCACAGTCCGAGGCTCCACAGGCACAGGCACAGGCACAGGCACAGGCACAGGCGGAGACCGAGACCGAGGCGTCGGTGCCGGTATCGGCGCCGGCGCAGCCTGCACCGGGTGGCGAGGCCCCTGGTGGTGAGGATCCGAGTGACGAGGCCCCGGGCGGCTCCGTCGGGCCGAAAGTGACGACGACCGAGCCCGACATCCCACTGCCACCGGAACCGGACGACGAGGACGGCGCGCCGGAACCGCCGCCGCAGTCCGAGCCCGCGCGGGCAGCGCGCCAGCAGGGGGCGCCGAACGGCGGTGCGCAGGCGGGCGGCACACCGGCAGGCGCCGATTCCGACGACCCGGAGCTCGTCGCCAGGCGGCTGTTGTCGGATCACCTGGGCGCCCGCCCCATCGACTGACCGGGCCGCGTCCCGCCGCATCCCGACGACGTGTCCCGATGCGCCCCGTCAGCCGTCGAGGTAGCGCAGCACGCCTCGGGCGATGGCGTCGGCGTATCGGCGGCGGCCTTCCCCGGTCGACATGGCCGCCGCCTCAGCGGCGTTGCGCATGTTGCCGCATTCGACGAGTACGGCAGGCACTGTCGACAGATTCAGCCCCGCCAGGTCGGCGCGTCCGTCGAACCCTTCGGACGAGGCGATGTAGTTCGACGTCGGCAGGCCCGCCGCGGACATCCCCGCCACCATGTCGCGCGCCAGGACGGGTGCGGCGGCGCGCTGGGCGTCGTTCAACGGCGGGTCGGAGTAGATGACGTGGAACCCGCTCGCGTCGGCGGACGATCCGTCGGCATGGATCGACACGACCGCGTCCGCGTCGTTGCGGTTGCCGATCGCGGCACGCTCGTCGACGCACGGGCCGACGCCGTCGTCATCGGTCCGCGTGAGCACCACGCGGACGCCGCGGTCGGTCAGCTTCGTGCGGACCTGCTCGGCGACCGCGAAGTTGAACGCGTGCTCGGGATAGCCGTCGTCGGTGCTCGTGCCGGTCGAGTTGCACTGCTTGCGCTCGCCGCGGCCGTTCGGCACCTTGCGCTCGATCCGGTCGAGGTTCGCGGCGTTGCGTCCGTTGTGCCCGGGATCCAGCACGACGACGAAGTCCTCCTGCTCAGTGGCTTCCCGCTCGGCTTCCCGCTCCGAGCCCGCCGCAGTCGAGCGCCGGGGCGCCGACCCCGCCGGCCCTGCCGACGTCGACCCCGCCGAGTCGGCCGATGCCGAACGCTGCGTCGCGGCCCGCCGGTCGCCGACCTCGCCGTCGGATGCGGGTTCGGCCGCCGAACAGCCCGTCAGCAGCATGACGAGACCGGCCGTCGCGGCGACCGCGCGGACCGGCCTGGTTGCGAATGAGCCCCCCGAACTTCGCACGGTGTCCACGGTGCCACAGGTGCGACGACTAGGCTGGCCAGTACAGCCAGCTCAAGCGAGGAAGATCGGATCGACACCATGGCGCAGCCCGGCGGCGGAATGCCCGACATGCAGCAGATCATGCAGCAGGCGCAGCAGATGCAGCAGCAGATGCTCGAGGCGCAGGAAGAGATCGCCAAGGCCGAGGTCACCGGCACCGCGGGCGGCGGCAAGGTGACCGCAACGGTCAACGGTGAGCTCCAGCTGCAGAAGCTCGACATCGACCAGGCGGTCGTCGACCCCGAGGACGTGGAAACGCTGTCCGACCTGGTGGTCGCGGCCGTCCGCGATGCGACGTCCAACGCGCAGCAGCTCCAGCAGGAGAAGCTCGGCTCGATCACGGGCGGGCTCGGCGGCGGTGAAGGCCTGCCCGGCATGGGCAACCTCGGCCTTCCCGGAATGTAAGCGTGTACGAAGGTGTCGTTCAGGACCTGATCGACGAGCTCGGCAGGTTGCCCGGCGTCGGTCCGAAAAGCGCGCAGCGGATCGCATTCCACCTGCTCGCGTCGGATCCGCAGGACATCGGGCGCCTGCGCGAGGTGCTCGGCAAGGTCGCCGAAGGCGTGCAGTTCTGCGAGATCTGCGGCAATGTCTCCGAGGCCGAGCGGTGCCGGATCTGCAACGACGTGCGCCGGGACGCCACGTCGGTCTGCGTCGTCGAGGAACCGAAGGACGTACTGGCCGTCGAGCGCACGCGCGAGTTCCGCGGCCGGTACCACGTACTCGGGGGTGCGCTCGATCCGCTGTCGGGGGTCGGACCCGACCAGCTGCGCATCAAGGACCTGCTCACCCGCATCGGGTCGGACGAGATCACCGAGGTGATCATCGCGACCGATCCGAACACCGAGGGTGAGGCCACGGCGACGTACCTGGTGCGGATGCTGCGCGACTTCCCCGGGCTGACGGTCACGCGGCTGGCCTCCGGGCTGCCGATGGGCGGCGACCTCGAGTTCGCCGACGAGCTGACGCTCGGCCGCGCGCTGTCGGGCCGCCGCGCGCTGTGACTCGCCGTGGCTTCGAGCTGCGATGCGGTGCGTGACGGTCGCGCTGTCGACCCTGCCCACGACCTGGCCGACCGGGTCCTCGCCGCGCCGCCACGGCTCGGGGCGGCGCGGCTCGTCGTGATCGACGGGCCTTCGGGCGCGGGGAAGTCACACCTGGCCGCCCGGGTCGTCGACGTCCTGCGCGGTCGTGGGGCCGACCCCGCCCTCGTGAGCACCGACGACTTCGCGACGTGGGACGACCCGGTGTCGTGGTGGCCGCGGCTGACGGCCGGGGTCCTCCGGCCCGTGGAAGCGGGCAGGCCGGGCCGGTACCGGCGCACCGAGTGGACCGACGCCGGCGATCCCGTGCCGGGGGCGCAGGTCGACGTTCCGGTACCCGGTGTGCTCGTCCTGGAAGGCGTGTCCTCGGGGCGCCGCTCCGTGCGGGACTCGACGTCCGTGCTGTGCTGGCTGGACCATGCGGACCGCACGGCGCGGCTGGAGCGGGCCCTCGCGCGTGACGGGGAGTGGTCCAGACCGCACCTGGAGCGCTGGCAGCGCTTCGAGACCGGCTGGTTCGCGGTGGACGAACCCTGGAACGCGGCCGACGTCCGCTATTCCTCCGAATGGTCTAGTCATCTCGGTGGAAGCGCCTGAAACCACGGGAATTCGGGCACGTTCCGTTTCCGGGCCATGAATTTCTCGCCGGAAAAAGGTTGTCAAGTAGCCCGATCGTAACCTCAGGTACTTAAGGAACCGGCCATGAGCCGCTAAGGTCTGCCCCCATCTACGCCCACCTGGGCGTAACCCGACTGACCTTCCTCAAGGGGTGCGAACATGCTCCACTCACGGGTGACTCGCACGCGCCGCCTCGCCCTGATCGGGGTGGCAGGCGCGTTGGCGTTGTCCGCTTGTGCCTCGGAACGAGGCGAGGACGCCGGCGACGCGAACACAATGGTGTTCGGTGCCGCGGGTGCGCCGAAGAACTTCGACCCGATCTTCAACGACGACGGCGAAAGCTTCCGCCCGATCCGGCAGATGTACGAGACGCTCGTCGCGTACAAGGCAGGCACCGCCGAACTCGAACCCGGCCTGGCCACCGAATGGACTCCGAGCGACGACGGCAAGACGTGGACGTTCGAGCTCCGCGAAGGGGTGAAGTTCCACGACGGCACGGACTTCAACGCCGAGGCGGTCTGCTTCAACTTCGAGCGCTGGTACAACATGCCCAGCGCCGCTGCGCAGAGCCAGATGATCTACTACGGCGACGTTTTCGAAGGCTTCGCCGAGAACAAGGGCGACGCCTCCGGCGACCCGGTGTACAAGTCCTGCGAGGCCAAGGATGAACACACCGCGGTGCTGAACCTCAACGAAGCCAAGGGTGCTTTCCCAGACGCGTTCGGCCTGACGTCGCTGTCGATGTCGAGTCCGGAGGCCCTGAAGGAGCACAGCGCCGACGAGGTCACGCAGAGCGGCGAATCGTTCAGCTATCCGGACTACGCCAACGAACACCCGACGGGCACCGGCCCGTTCGAGTTCGAGTCCTACGACAAGTCCGCGAACACGATCACGCTGACGCGCAACGAGGACTACTGGGGTGACCAGGCGGAGCTCGAGAAGCTCGTCTTCCGCGTGATTCCGGACGAGAATGCCCGTAAGCAGGACATGATCTCCGGCCAGATCGACGGCTACGACCTGCCGAACCCGGCCGACTACCAGGCGTTGCGTGACTCGGGTGCCCAGGTGATGATCCGCCCGACGTTCAACATCCTCTATCTGGGCATCAATCAGAAGAACACGCCGGAGCTGGAGGACGAGCGCGTCCGCAAGGCGATCGAGTACGCGGTCAACAAGGAGCAGCTCGCGAAGAACCAGCTGCCCGAGGGTGCCTCGGCCCGGTACCAGTTCGTGCCGGAGGAGACCGACGGCTACACCGACGAGGTCGAGAAGCACGAGTACGACGTCGACGAGGCCAAGCGGCTGCTGAAGGAAGCAGGCGCCGAGGACCTGACGCTCGAGTTCTACGTGCCCACCGAGGTCAGCCGGCCGTACATGCCGGACCCCGTCGACATCGCGGGTGCGGTCTCGGACAACCTCGACGCAGTCGGCATCGACGTCGAGATGCGGCAGCGCCCGTGGAACGGTGGCTTCAAGGACGACATCCAGAAGCACGGTAAGCACGACATCCACCTGCTCGGCTGGACCGGCGACTACGGCGACGCGGGCAACTTCGTCGGCACGTTCTTCGGCCGCGAGAAGGCGGAGTTCGGCTTCAACGAGCCGGAGGTCTTCAAGGCCCTGGCCGATGCGGACGCGAAGGTCGACGACGAGGAGCAGAAGCAGGCCTACGAGGAGGCCGCGGTCAAGATCTCCGAGTACGTGCCGGCCGTACCGCTGACGTCGTCGCCGCCGGCGATCGTCGTCGGTGGCGATGTTCAGGGACTCGTCCCGAGCCCGCTGACCGACGAGCGGTTCGCCTCGGTTTCCAAGGGCCAGAGCTGACGCTCTGCTCGACATCCCACCGGGAGGCAGTGCTCACGTGCGCGCCGCGTGCGTGAGCACTGCCTCCCGGCTTCATGGGGCAAAGGCACCTATTCATGCTCAGGTTCACGGTGCGTCGGCTGCTACAAGCGGTTCCGACGCTGTTCGTACTGTCCATTCTGGTCTTCGCGTGGCTCCGGTTGCTGCCGGGCGGGCCTGCGACGGCCCTGCTGGGAGACAAGGCCACCCCGGAGCGGGTCGCGGCGATGAACGCCGTGATGGGACTGGACGATCCGATCGTCGTTCAGTACTTCCGCTTCCTCGGCCGGATTCTCACCGGCGACTTCGGAAACTCGCTGATCACCGGCGATCCGGTGATGGAGGAGGTCAGCTGGGCGTTTCCGGCAACGCTGGAACTGTCCGTCGCGGCGATGTTCCTCGCGGTGCTGTTCGGCATCCCGATGGGCTACATCGCGGCGCGGTTCCGCGGCAGATTCCTCGACAACGCCACGGTCGTCACCACGCTCGTCGGCGTCGCCGTGCCGGTGTTCTTCCTCGGCTTCCTGCTCAAGTACGTCTTCACGCAGGAGATGTCGCTGCTGCCGCCGTCCGGCAGACAGGACGTGCTGATCGACTCCACCCGCGTCACCGGTATCGCCACGCTGGACGGGTTGCTGACGGGAGAGTTCGATGCCACGTGGGATGCGATGCTGCATCTCATCCTGCCCGCGGTGGCGCTGGCGAGTATTCCGTTCGCGGTGATCGTCCGCATCACGCGTGCATCCGTGCTGGATGTGCAGGGTGAGGACTTCGTCAGGACGGCGGATTCGAAGGGCTTGACGACGCAGGTCGTGCGCAAACGTCACGTGCTGCGCAACGCCCTGCTGCCCGTGTCGACCACGATCGGCCTGCAGACCGGCCTGCTGATGTCGGGTGCGGTGCTGACCGAGAAGGTGTTCGCCTGGGGCGGGCTCGGCACCCTGCTCGAACAGGCGATCCAGCAACGCGACTACCCGCGGCTACAGGGGCTCATCCTGCTGTTCGCGGTGGTATTCGTGCTGGTCAACCTTCTGGTCGACATTTCGTACGCAATCATCGACCCGAGGGTGCGTGTGCGATGAGCATTCTTTCCACACGGAAGGCCGAGAAGATCGACTCGCTGGCCGAGGGTGGAACCAGCCTCGCCATGGACGCGCTGCGCCGGACGTTCCGCAGTCCGGTCGCGATCCTCGGTCTTGTCATCGTCGGCCTGTTCGTCATCCTGGCGATCATCTCGCCGTTCATCGCGCCGAAGGATCCGTATCGGCCGTATCCGGAGCTGAAGGCCGAACTGACGCCGTCGAACATCCCCGGGCCGATGCCGGGCTTCTTGCTCGGCAGTGATCAGAACGGTTACGACTTCTTCTCGCGGCTGCTCGTCGGCGCGCAGCAGACGTTGTTCGTGGGCGTGTTCGCGACGCTGATCGGTGTGGCCATCGGCATGATCATCGGTGGCCTCGCCGGCGCGTTCGGCGGCTGGGTCGACAGCGTGCTGATGCGGCTCACCGACATCATGCTGTCGGTTCCCTCGCTGCTGCTGGCGATCTCGATCGCGGCGCTGCTACCGGGCAGCCAGTGGACGGTGATCATCGCGGTGGCGATGATCGGCGTACCAGTGTTCGCGCGACTACTGCGGGGCGCGATGATCGCCCAACGATCGAGCGACCACGTGCTCGCGGCGACGGCTCTGGGCGTCAAGCGAAAGACGATCGTCTTCCGGCACATGCTCCCGAACTCGATCGGCCCGGTGATCGTGCAGGCGACGCTCACGCTCGCGACCGCGATCATCGACGCCGCGGCGCTGTCGTTCCTTGGCCTCGGTGACTCCGACTGGCGGCGCGCGGAGTGGGGGTTGATGCTCGGCAACGCGCAGGAACTGCTCAGCGTGAAGCCGTCACTGGCGTTCTTCCCCGCCATCGCGATCATCGTCGTGGCGCTCGGCTTCACACTGCTCGGCGAGTCGATGCGGGAGTCGCTCGACCCGAAGAACAGGCGGTAACTCACGTGGCACTACTGGACGTACGCGACCTCGGCGTCGTGTTCAAACGCAAGGGAACCCGTCCGTTCACCGCGGTCGACGGCGTCAGCTTCTCGGTCGAACCGGGGCAGACCGTGGGCCTGGTCGGGGAATCGGGCAGCGGTAAGTCCGTGACGTCGCTGGCGCTCATGGGCCTGCTGCCGAAGCGGGGCGCGGAGATCAGCGGTTCGGTGACGTTCGAAGACACCGAACTGCTGACGCTCTCCGACAAACAGCTGCGCGACCGCCGTGGCCGGGACCTGGGCATGGTGTTCCAGGACCCGCTGTCGTCGTTGAACCCCGTGATCACCATCGGGCTGCAGATCACCGAGGTGCTCGAACGGCACCGCGGGATGTCCCGGAAGGAGGCGCGGGTCGAGGCCGCGGAGCTGCTGGACCGGGTCGGGTTGCCGGATCCGCAGCGGCGGCTCGACGAGTACCCGCACCAGCACTCCGGTGGGATGCGCCAGCGCGTGCTCATCGCGATCGCGCTCGCGTGCCGGCCGAAACTGCTGATCGCCGACGAGCCGACGACAGCCCTGGACGTGACGATCCAGGCCCAGATCCTGTCGTTGCTGTCGGATCTGGTGTCCGAAACGGACACTGCACTGATCATGATCACGCACGATCTCGGTATCGTCGCCGGGCTGTGCGACAACGTGAACGTGATGTACGGCGGGCGCATCGTCGAGCGGGCCGCGCGGCACGACCTGTTCGAACGGTCACGGCACCCGTACACGCACGGTCTGCTGCAGTCGATCCCCCGGCTCAACGCGCCGCGGGGCGAGCCGCTGACACCGATCAGGGGCTCGGTGTCGGACAACATCGAGTGGGAGCAGGGTTGTGCGTTCGCGCCGCGGTGTCCGAACGCGACGGACGTGTGCTGGAGCGAGCCGCCCGAACTGAAGGCCGACGACGGCAGGATGCTGCGCTGTCACAATCCCGTCGCCCTCGGCGATGCCGTCACGGAGGGAGCGCTGTGACCGACGAAACCGTTACGACGACCGGAGCTCCCGGAACCGATGCGGTGGACACCGACGCGGGTGCCGAAACGGTGGGTGCCGAAACGGTGGGGGCTGACGTGGCGGGTGGCGACGTGGCGGGTGGCGAGGTCGCAGGCACCTCCGCTGCCGACGACGGCGCTGCGGGCGAGGACGACGTGCTCGTCACCGTCGAGGGAATCGAGGTGCATTTCCCGATCAAGCGGGGAATCGTGCTGGAACGCACCGCCGGATACGTCTATGCGGTCGACGGGATCGACCTGACGATCCGGCGCGGGGAGACCTACGGTCTGGTCGGCGAGTCCGGCTGCGGCAAGACGACGCTCGGCCGCGGGTTGCTGAGACTCGTCGAGCCCACGGGCGGACGGGTCGTGTTCGACGGCACCGACGTCTCGACGCTCAAGGGCGAGGCGCTGCGCACATCGCGCCGCCGGATGCAGATGATCTTCCAGGATCCGCTGTCCAGTTTGGACCCGCGGCAGTCCGTGGAGTCGATCCTCGTCGAGGGGATGCGCGCGCACGGGCTCGACAAGGGCAAGCAGTCGACGCGAGCCCGGCTCGTGGAGCTGCTCGACTCGGTCGGCCTGCCGGAGAGTGCGCTGCACAAGTACCCGCACGAGTTCTCGGGCGGACAGCGGCAGCGGATCGGCATCGCGCGGGCGCTGGCCGTCGAGCCGGATCTGATCGTGGCCGACGAGCCGGTGTCGGCGTTGGACGTCTCGGTGCAGGCGCAGGTGCTGAACCTGCTGGAGCAGCTGCAGCAGCGGCTGGGGCTGACGTACCTGGTGATCGCGCACGACCTCGCGGTGGTGCGGCACATCTCCGACCGGATCGGCGTGATGTACCTGGGTTCGCTGGTCGAGGAGGCGAGCTCCGACTCGATGTACGCCGAGCCGATGCACCCTTACACGAAGGCGCTGCTGTCGGCGGTACCCGTGCCGGATCCGACGGTGGAGGACGACCGGGAGCAGATTCTGCTGACCGGCGACCTGCCGTCGCCCGCGCATCCGCCGACGGGCTGCCGGTTCCACACGCGCTGCCCGTGGAAGCAGGACACGCTGTGCGACACCGACCGCCCGGAGCTGCGCGACATCGGCGGCGGCCACCGCGTCGCCTGCCACTATGCCGAGGACATCCGCGCAGGCGAGATCGGCCGACACGAGGTCGAACCGGAACTCGTCCACCCCGACACCTGACCGGTTGCGCCCCCAAGGGCACCTTGGGGGCGTTCAGTGCCCCGAAGGTGCCCTTGGGGGCACCAGCGGCACGCCCGGTTGCGTTTCGTCGGGCTCTTCGGCGGCGACGGCGGGTTCGGGTGGCCGGTCGCGGCCGCGGCCTCGCGTGAGGCGTGCCGTGGTGGAGCCGAGGAACACGCCGACCACGACGACGACCGCTGCCGCGATCTCGACCGGCGTCGGGCGTTCGTCGAGCAGCAGGAACGACAGCGTCATGCCGACCACCGGCACGAGCAGGGAGAACGGCGCGACCGAGCTGGCCGGGTTGCGGCGCATGAGCGTCGTCCAGATGCCGGAACCGAGGATGGTGCCGAGCAGGACGATGTAGCCGAGCCCGGCCAGCGCGATCCACCCCTCGTCGATCGTGGCCAGCGACCGCCATTGCCGCGCCGGGCCTTCGAAGACCAGCGACAGCGCGAACATGGGCAGCGGCGGCACGACGCTCATCCAGAGTGTGAAGTGCAGCGAGTTGTCCGGCTTCGCCTGCCGCGAGCACAGGTTGCCCGCGGCCCAGCTCAGCCCGCCCAGGAGGGTCAGGATCACCGGCAGCAGTGCGGCGTATTCGGCGCGCTGCCAAGCGATCGCGGCCATGCCGACGATCGCCAGCGCGATCCCCGCCAGCTGTCTGCGGGAGAGCCGTTCGCGCAGCAGCACGGCGCCGAGCAGCACGGTGAACGGCGCGGACGACTGCAGCACGAGTGACGCGAGCCCCGTCGGCATCCCGCTGTACATGCCGACGAACAGGAACGCGAACTGGAGCGTCCCGAACCCGAGGCCGTAGCCGATCAGCCACCGCGCCTTCACCTTCGGACGTGGGATCAGCAACATCGTCGGGATCGCGATGACGAGAAAGCGCAGCGCACCCGCGAACAGTGGGGGAAAGTGCGTCAGTGTCGCGTGGATCGCCAGGAAGTTGCAGCCCCAGACGACGGCGACGAACGCGGCGAGCAGTCGGTCTCTCGGCAGCATGGACACCAGCGTGCGGTCCAACCACTCTGCAGTCCAGCGAGAATATTTGCAGTAAGTATGTAGTTGTGCTTAAATTTTGCCGTGGATGTCGGCAGATTGAGGACGTTGCGGGAGTTCGCCGACCGGGGGAGTGTCTCGGAGGCCGCGAAAGCGCTGAGCTGTACGCCGTCGGCGGTGTCGCAGCAGCTGCGCGCGCTGCAGACCGAGGTCGGGCTCGTCCTCACCGAACCCGACGGTCGGGGGTTGCGCCTCACCGACGCCGGAAGCGCGCTCGTGTCGCGGGCCGACGACGTGCTGGCCGCCATCGATCGCGCCGAGACCGAGCTCGACACGTTCCGCAGCACCCCACGCGGACGCGTACGGCTGGCAGTGTTCCCCTCGGCCGCACTGGTGCTGCTGCCGGGGCTGCTACGGCAGGTCGACGCCGTCGAAGGGCTCGAGCTGGACGTGCGCGATGTCGACATGACGCCACCGGAGGTGCCCGGGCTGATGGCGGACTTCGACGTCGTGGTGATGCACCGGGACGAGTACGCGCAGCCGGTCGCCTCCGAGCGGCTCGAGGTGCTGCCGCTGCTGCGGGAGCCGCTCGACGTGGCACTGCCGCCCGATCATCCGTTGGCCGGCGCCGACCGCGTGGACCTGGCCGACCTGGCCGCGGAGCCGTGGATCAGCGTCGACGTCGGGTTTCCCGTCGACGACTTGCTGGTGTCGTTGGCCTCGCGGACCGGTGTCCGGCCGCGGGTCGTCCAGCGGATCAACGACTTCCGGATCATCGAATCGCTCGTCGCGGCGGGTCACGGGATCGCGCTGCTTCCGCGGTACACAGTGGACACGGCGAAGGTGCTGTGCAAACCGCTCGCCGGTATCAAAGCGGCCCGGCACGTCGAGGCCGTGATCCGGCCCGGCGCTCCCGATCGGCGGCCCGCGGTGCGTGCGGTGCTGGACGCGATCCGCGCCGAGGCCGCGGCTTTCGGCGAACCGGGCGCGTGAGCGATTCCGAAGCCCGCAACACGCGCCCCGGAGCCCGCAACACGCGCCCCGGAGCCCGCAACACGGACCCCGGAGCCCGCAACACGGACCCCGGAGGGCGCAACACGGGGCGGCGTGCCCACCCCGTGTTGCGTTCCTGCTGCGGTACCCGCGGTTGATCAGCGGTAGGCGCGGTTGATCGCCGAGACGACGGCGCGCAGTGACGAGGTGACGATCGACGGATCGACGCCCACGCCCCAGTACACGTTGTCGCCGATGCCGCATTCGATGTACGACGCGGCGCGCGAGTCGTCACCCGGCGACATGGTGTGCTCGCTGTAATCCATCAGCCGCACGTCGTAGCCCACGGTGGTCAGGCCGTCGAAGAAGGCGGCGATCGGGCCGTTGCCGCGGCCGTTGATCTCCCGCTCGTCGCCGTCGACCAGTACGGTCGCGTTCACCTCGTAGCCCTCGGAGGTGGCGGACACCTGTGCGTCCTCGAGCTTCAGCGGCGCGGTGGACTCCAGGTACTCGCGGGAGAAGGCCGTCCACATCGTGTCCGGGTCGACCTCGCCGCCTTCCGAGTCGCTGTAGTGCTGCACGACCTGCGAGAACTCCATCTGCAGCTTGCGCGGCAGGTCCAGCTGGTGCTCGCTCTTCATGATGTAGGCGATGCCGCCCTTGCCGGACTGCGAGTTGACGCGGATCACCGCCTCGTAGGTGCGGCCGACGTCCTTCGGGTCGATCGGCAGGTACGGCACTTCCCACGGGAACTCGTCGACCGGGGTCCCCGCCTTTTCGGCGGCAGCCTCCAGCGCCTCGAAGCCCTTGTTGATCGCGTCCTGGTGGCTGCCGGAGAACGCGGTGAACACCAGGTCGCCGCCCCACGGGCTGCGTTCGGGAACCGGCAGCTGGTTGCAGTACTCGACGGTCCGCTTGATCTCGTCCATGTCGGAGAAGTCGATCTGCGGGTCGACGCCTTGGCTGAACAGGTTCATACCCAGTGCGACGAGGTCGACGTTGCCGGTGCGCTCGCCGTTGCCGAACAGGCAGCCCTCGATGCGGTCCGCGCCGGCCTGGTAGCCCAGTTCGGCCGCGGCGATGCCGGTGCCGCGGTCGTTGTGCGGGTGCAGCGACAGGATGATCGAGTCGCGGTTGTCGAGGTTGCGGCTCATCCACTCGATCGAGTCGGCGTAGATGTTCGGCGTGGCCATCTCGACGGTCGCGGGCAGGTTCATGATCGCGGGCCGCTCCGGCGTGGGTTTCCAGATGTCGGCGACGGCGTTGCAGACCTCGGCCGCGTACGACAGCTCCGTGCCGGTGTAGGACTCGGGCGAGTACTGGAAGCGGAACTCGGTGTCGGAGTACTTCTCGGCGTACTCGGCCGCGAGCTCGGCACCCTGCAGCGCGATTTTCTTGATGCCCTCCTGTTCCTCGCGGAACACCACGCGCCGCTGCAGGATCGACGTCGAGTTGTACACGTGCACGATCGCGCGCGGCGCGCCCTCGAGGGAGCGGAACGTGCGCTCGATCAGCTCGGGGCGGCACTGGGTCAGCACCTGGATGTGGACGTCGTCGGGGATCGCGCCGTCGGTGATGATCTCGCGGACGAAGTCGAAGTCGGTCTGGCTGGCCGCGGGGAAGCCGACCTCGATCTCCTTGTAGCCCATCCGCACGAGCAGGTCGAAGAACTTGCGCTTGCGGGCTGGTGACATCGGGTCGATCAGGGCCTGGTTGCCGTCGCGCAGGTCGACCGCGCACCACAGCGGGGCGCGCTCGATGCGGTTGTCCGGCCAGGTGCGGTCGGGCAGCCGGATGTCCTCGACCAGCTGGTGCCACGGCTCGTAGCGGTGATACGGCATGGACGAGCCGCGCTGGAAGTTCCACCCGGGCTGGCCGGTGGGTGCCGGTCGCGACGGCTTGCGGATGCGGCTACTGGAAGCCGGTGCCTCGGAGATGTCGTGCTTCTCGGGCGTACTCATGTCGTTGCTGCTCCTGCTCGCTTTTCGAAGGCCTCGGTCGTCTCAGACCGGCACGACGAAACCCCGCGACGGGGAGCCGGTCCGATCAGGCCCCGTCGCGGCAGCGAAGCAGAAGTGCGCGTGCCACAGGATCGAGGCTAACCCAATTGCGGACCGAGTGGCGAGGGTGGGCCCCGACATCGAAATGTTACGGCGCGGCGTCGCGGCAGGTTACCGGCCCGTAGTCATGGGGGACACGACGTGTCAGACTGCGGTCATGGGTGAGCACACGGAGAAGAACGCGCAGGGTAGCGCGGGCGGAGGCGCCGAAACGGAGGCGCCTCAGGTGCATCAGCCGTCGGTCCCCACGGCAACGTCCGGCGACAGTGGTGCGCCGGAGGCGAACGCGAGTGCCGGTGCGCCGGAGGCGGGGTCGGCGAACGGCACGCCCGGCGGGGCCGACGCGGCGGGCGCTGCCGCGGGCGGCTCGAGCGGTTCGACCCGTGGTTCGCGGCGCGCGCAGCGTGAGAAGAAGGAGTCGTCGGTCGACTGGACCGCGATCCGCGAACGCGGCGTCGGCCTGCTCGCCGGCATCGTCCGGTGGGTCGGACTCGCCTTCGCGATGATCCTCGTGCTGCACGTCATCTTCGTGATCGGGGAGGCCAACACCGAGAACGGCATCGTGCAGTGGGTGGCCGATTCGTCCGAGAACCTCGCGATCGGCTTCCACGATCTGTTCCAGCCTGAGGACCCGAAGCTCCTCGTGCTGATCAACTACGGCATCGCGGCGATCTTCTGGCTCGTCGTGTCGTCGATCGTGGCGAAGGTGATCCGCCGGGTCGGTGGCGCAGGCGCCTGATCCGGCGACTGGCCGGCCGGGTCGGCGTCTGATCCGGTGGCCGCGTCGCCGCCATGATCAAGGGAGGATTCGGGGCGTTCAACGCCCCGAAGGTGCCCTTGGGGGCACTGAACGCCCCGAAGGTGCCCTTGGGGGCACTGACGTCACGCGGCGCCACTACTGCAGGGGTTCGCCCCACGTTCCCGCGTAGGCGATCTCCGACAACGGCAGGCGGGAGCGCGGGGCCCGCTCGCGCTCGACGTCGCGGGGCTCGCCGAGGACCTCGGCGTCGGCCGTGACGCCGACGGCGATCGCCACCAGCGGGTCGACGTCGGAGGGCACGTCGAACGCCCGCCGCACCTCGTCCGCGTCGAACCCGGCCATCTGGTGCACCGCGAGTCCCTCGGCGACTGCCTGCAGCGCGAGGTTCTCCGCCGCGAGCCCGGCGCCGTACTCGGCGTACGGCACCTCCCCCTTGGCGTTCCGCCGCACCGCCAGTCCCACCAGCAGCGCACCCGCCCGGTGTGCCCACGACCGGTTCCGCTCCGTCAGCGCCGCCAGCACCCGCGCATACGTCTCGTCTCCCCGGCGGCCGACGAGGAATCGTGCAGGCTGGGTGTTGCCGAACGACGGCGCCCACCGGGCCGCCTCGAGGAGCCGGCGAATCTGTTCCGATGTGACGTCGCTCATTGCGTCGAGTGCTCGAGGGCTCCGCCGCTGGGTGATCAGCGGGTGCAGCCCGGCGCTCGGTTTCTCTTGTCCGCCACCCATTCCGCAACTCCAGACTCCGGAAACCAGCAGCTAGACGGCGTGCGAGGGGTCACACAGCCGAATGGCATCCGTGTGAAGGACCGGTACTCTAGGTCACGACGATACGGAGCGTGCGCACCTTTGCGACAAGGCCGCCGAGCGGGCGCCGCTCCTTCGAGGAGGTTCGGCCAAAGTGGCGCTCATAGTCCAGAAGTACGGCGGTTCGTCGCTGGAGAGCGCAGACCGGATCAAGCGTGTTGCCGAGCGCATCGTTGCCACGAAGAAGGCAGGCAACGAGGTGGTCGTCGTGTGTTCCGCGATGGGGGACACGACCGACGAGCTGCTCGACCTCGCGGAGCAGGTGAATCCCGTCCCGCCGGAGCGCGAGATGGACATGCTGCTGACCGCGGGCGAGCGGATCTCGAACGCGCTTGTCGCGATGGCGATCTCGGCGCAGGGCGCCGAGGCGTGGTCGTTCACCGGCTCGCAGGCGGGCGTCGTGACGACGTCCGTGCACGGAAACGCCCGCATCATCGACGTCACGCCCGGACGCGTGACAGAAGCGCTCGACCAGGGCTACATCGCCCTGGTGGCGGGTTTTCAGGGCGTTGCCCAGGACACCAAGGACATCACCACGCTCGGCAGGGGCGGTTCGGACACCACGGCCGTCGCGCTCGCCGCGGCGCTCGAAGCCGATGCGTGCGAGATCTATTCCGATGTGGACGGCGTGTACACCTCGGATCCGCGGATCGTGCCGGATGCCCGCAGACTCGACACGGTGCCGTACGAGGAGATGCTCGAGCTCGCGGCGAGCGGCTCGAAGATCCTGCACTTGCGCTCGGTCGAGTACGCCAGGCGGTACGGCGTGCCGATCCGGGTTCGCTCGTCCTACAGCGACAAGCCGGGCACGACGGTGGCCGGTTCGATTGAGGAGATCCCCGTGGAACAGGCGTTGATCACCGGCGTGGCACACGACCGGTCCGAAGCGAAGATCACGGTCACCGGGGTCCCCGACCATGCGGGCGCGGCTGGCAGCATCTTCCGCGCGGTCGCGGACGCCGAGATCGACATCGACATGGTGCTGCAGAACGTGTCCAACACCCAGGGCCGCACCGACGTCACGTTCACCCTGTCGAAGGCGAACGGGCCGAGTGCGGTGAGCGAGCTCGAAGCGCTCAAGGAGCAGATCGGCTTCTCGGCCGTGCTCTACGACGACCACGTCGGCAAGGTGTCGCTCGTCGGTGCGGGGATGCGCTCGCACCCGGGTGTCACGGCGACGTTCTGCGAGGCACTGGCCAACGCGGGCGTCAACATCGAGATCATCAACACCTCCGAGATCCGCATCTCCGTGCTGATCCGCGACGAGCAGGTCGACGACGCGGTGCGTGCGATCCACGAGGCATTCGAACTCGGCGGCGATGACGAGGCCGTCGTCTACGCGGGGAGTGGTCGCTGATGCCGGGTGGGGTGCGAGTCGGTCTGGTCGGGGCCACCGGCCAGGTCGGCGCCGTGATGCGGCAGCTGCTTGAGGACCGGAAGTTCCCGGTCTCGCAGCTGCGCCTGTTTGCCTCGGCCCGGTCGGCCGGGTCGACGCTGTCGTGGGGCGGCAAGGACATCGAGGTGGAGGACGCCGCCACGGCCGATCCCTCCGGTCTGGACATCGCACTGTTCTCGGCGGGCGGGTCGACCGCGAAGGAGCAGGCGCCGCGGTTCGCGGCCGCGGGCGTGACGGTGATCGACAACTCGTCGGCCTGGCGGCTCGACCCGGACGTTCCGCTCGTCGTCAGCGAGGTCAATCCGGACGCGATCTCCGGCGCACGCAAGGGGATCATCGCGAACCCCAACTGCACGACGATGGCTGCGATGCCGGTCCTCAAGCCGCTGCACGACGAAGCCGGCCTCACGCGCCTGATCGCCAGCACGTACCAGGCCGTGTCCGGTAGCGGGCTCGGCGGCGTCGAGGAGCTGGCAGGTCAGGTCGAGGCCGCGGGTGACAAGGCGAGAGAGCTGACGCACGACGGGTCCGCCGTGGACTTCCCCGCACCGAGCAAGTACGTCGCGCCGATCGCGTTCAACGTCCTCGCCATGGCCGGGTCCATTGTGGATGACGGCACGTCCGAGACCGACGAGGAACAGAAGCTGCGCAACGAAAGCCGCAAGATCCTGGACATTCCGGAACTCGCGGTGTCGGGGACGTGTGTGCGGGTTCCCGTGTTCACGGGGCACGCGATCTCGGTGAACGCCGAATTCGCCTCGCCGGTCTCGGTGGCGCGGGCGCAGGAGCTGCTGTCCGGTGCGCCGGGGGTGCAGCTCGCCGACGTGCCGACACCGCTCGAGGCCGCGGGCAAGGACCCGAGCTTCGTCGGGCGCATTCGCGCCGACCAGGGCGTGCCGGACGGTCGCGGACTGACGCTGTTCCTGGCCGGCGACAACCTGCGCAAGGGTGCGGCGCTCAACGCGGTGCAGGTCGCGGAGCTCGTCGCCGACCGGCTGGCGAAGTAAGCGCCGGCGGGTGGCAGGCCCGGCGAAGCGGAAGACCCGGCGACATAGAAGACGCTGCGAAGTAGGTACCGAAAACCGCGAAGGTTCAGGCCTTCGCGGTTTTCGCTGTCCGGGTACGTTTCTCGGCGCCGGTGACTCGGATCTCCGTCAGTTGTAGATGCTAACTAATGCGCGTATATCTGGCGGTGGAACGATCACGTGTGGTGAAACGGGGTGCGGACATGGCATACGAGCTGCGGGACTGGGACATCGTCTCGGGCGTGGGCATCACCGCTCTCGGCGTGGCTGCGGCCAGGGCTGTCGAGACAAGCAGGGACGACGCGCTCGTCCGGGACCCCTACGCCGCCGAGTTCGTCCGCGCCGCGGAATCGCCGGTTCCCATGCCGACCGGCGCCGGGGACGTCGCCCACGACGAGCACTGCTGGTCCCTGATGTCGGTGTTCCTGGGGCTGCGCTCCCGGTTTCTCGACGAGTACCTGCTCGATTCCTGCGCCGAGCCCGCCGGAGCGTCCGGAACGCGGCAGATCGTGTTGCTCGCGGCCGGGTTGGACAGTCGCACCTTCCGGCTGCCGTGGCCGGAGGATGCCGTCGTGTACGAGGTCGATCAGCCACGGGTGCTGGAGTTCAAGGACGACGTCCTCGCCCGCAGCGGCGCGGAGCCGGGATGCACGCGCCGAGCGGTCCCGGTCGATCTGCGGGATGACTGGGCCGCGGCGCTGCGCGGCAGCGGCTTCGATCCGGGCGCGCCCACCAGCTGGCTCGCCGAGGGGCTCATGCCCTACCTTCCTGCGGATGCGGCGGAGCGGTTGCTGACGACCGTGCACGAGCTGTCCGCGCCGGGCAGCACGATCGCGGTGGAGTACCTGCCGGGCGCCGGTTCGGCCCTCGCTGATTCCTCGGTCGCGTCGCGGTTGACCGGACTGGGAATCGACCTCGCCTCGCTGCTGTCGGACGCCGATTACGACCCGAGTGCCCGCCTGGCCGAGCGGGGGTGGGCTGTCGACGAGGTGACGGCGGAACAGCTGGCCGAGCGGTACGGCCGCAGCTTCGACGACGACCTCGCCGAGCTGGCGGGCAACGGGCGGTATCTGACCGCGCGGAAGCGCTAGCGTCCTGCCCACAGCCGGTCACGGCCGGGTGGCGTTGCCGGTAGGTTGGCGGCATGTGGAAACGGACGGTGCCGGCCGCCGCGCTGGGAATGTTGTTGCTCGCCGGGTGTTCCGAAGTCGCCGAGGTGCAGGACACCGTGAGTGGAGCCGCCGACAAGGCGAGCGTGTGCGGAAAGGCGCTCGGGATCGTCGACCTCAACCCGAACCTCGACCCGCAGCAGGCTCAGGACGAGGCTGCGGACAAGGCACAGCAGTTGCGGGACCTGGCCGGTCAGGCGGCCGAGCAGGACCTCCAGCAGAACCTGACCGCGCTCGCGGACGGCTACGTCGAGCTCGAACAGCGAAGCGCCGACCAGCTCGGCGAATTCAACCAGTGGCTGCAGCAGAACCTGAACAACCTCGAAAGCCTCCGCCAGGCCTGTATGTGACGCGGGTGCCCGTACTGGCCGCGTGAGACCGGCCGGCACGGCCGTCACGCGGGCTGCGGGGCGGCGCTGCCGGAGCGGCTGCGGTGGGACAGGGCTGCGCCGACGATGGCGAACGCCAGTCCGCCGAGACCCGCCGCGACGAACCCCAGGTTCGGTGACGTGTGGTCCATGACGAACCCGACGGCCGGGCTGCCGAGCGCGAGCCCCAAGCGCGTCGCCGAATCCTGCACGCCCATCGCCTCGCCGCGCACCGCCGGTGGGGCGAGCTGCGACACCCGTTCCGTCGTGGCGGCGAGGGTCGGGGCGCACACGAGGTTCGACGGCACGAGCACGAGCGCCAGCAGCCACCACGGCTGCGCCACGAGCGCCGCGGGGATCGTCAGCGCGGCGAGCGCGACCATCAGTGTCAGCTGGGACGCCGATCGCCGCGCGACGCCGTGCACGATCCCGCCTGCCAGCGAGGCCAGGCACATCGCGGCGATCACGAGGCCGGCTGCGCCGACCTCGCCGGATTCACGCAGGGTCGCCAGGGCAGCCAGCTCGGCGCCGACCAGTACGAACAGTGCACCGGTCGCGACGAGCAGGGTCGCGATCATCTGCCTGCCGAGCCAGGACGTCAGCGGTGGGCGAGCCGCGCTGCGGGAGGTCCGCCCCGCTTCGTCCGGTGTGCGGACCGGCGGGTTCACGGCGTACAGCGCGCACGCGCAGGTGCCGAACAGCAGGCCGATACCGGTCAGCGCGGCCGTCGACGACATCTGGGTGCTGACGAGAATCCCCAGTGCAGGGCCGGTCATGAACGTCAGCTCGACGAGTATCGAGTCGAGCGAGTAGGCGGTGCGGCGCTGCCGCACGGGGACGAGTGCCGCGATCACCTGGCGCGCGATCGGTCCCGCGGGGATGAGCAGCGCGCCTGCGGGCAGCGCGGCCACGAGCAGTACCGCGTACGGCAGGTACGGCGCGCCGATCCAGAACGTTGCCGACACCGTGCCGCACACTGCGACGACGGGCCGCAGTCCGTGGTGGTCGATCATGCGGCCGAGCAGCGGTGCGGCGAGTGCCGTGCCCGCGGTCGTGGCGGTGCCGACGAGACCTGCGGCGCCGTAGCCGTGGCCGAGGCTGCCGACGACGTGGAGGGTCAGCGTGACGCCCGTGGCCGTCATGGGGAGCCGGGCGAGCACGGCGACGAGCGTCGACGTGGCCATGCGAGGAATGCGCAGAATGTGCAGGTAGGGCGTCAACGGCACCCGTCGACGTAACAACAGCCCGGTACGGTCGTGCAACTTTTTTCGGGCATGTCACACGTGGGCAGTGGGTGACGCGCCGGAGAGTGAACTCCGCGGGCCGGGGCGGGAAACGGCTACGTCGAGGGACGGCACTGAGAGTTGTGGTGGACGAGTGAGGCCGCAGGGTGACCCCGGGTCGCCCGTCCCGGTACTTGCCGTACCGGCAGCCGAGTGACGGCATGCCTCTGGTGGCCTAGTGCGCGATCAGTGGTCGGGCACACGCAGTCACGTGATTACGACACGGAATCAGGTGATTGCGTCGAGTAAACGGCGATGCGGGTTGGTACGGCTGGACGTGTTCGTTGCTCTCCCACGCCAGGAGGTTGGCAGTCATGAAGTCCGGATTCGCTCGCACGGTCGCCGCGGTGATGTCGGGTGCCGCGATCGCGGTCGCCACGTCGGGGATCGCGACGGCGGCGAGCATCAGAGACGACGGCAGTGGCTCGGTCACCACGCAGTCCACCGCACACCGCCTGCTGGACCTGCGGGACCAGCTCACCGACCGGGCCTACTCCGGCGATGTGCAGGGCACGAAGGTCACTCTCACCGACATCGACCCGGTACTCGAGAGGCTCGCCGCCGCGCCTGCCACGCGGGAGGCGGTGAGTGATGCGAAGCAGGCCCTGGCACAGAACCAGCGGGTGCAGGACGTCCTCGCGAACCCGCAGGCGCAGTCGCGTGCGTACACAGCTGATGCTCAGATGAGGCAGCTGCCGGGGTTGCCGGACCCGTTGAGCGCGGTGAACGGCTTGCTGCAGTCGCTGCTCGCGACGGTGCAGGGCCTGCTTTCCGGGCTGCTCGGATCGGTGCCTGCCCCGGACGTACCCGCGGTGCCGGAGGTCCCGGAGGTTCCGGAGGTTCCCGACACGCCGGACGTCCCGGAGACACCGGACGTCCCGACCCCGTGACCCACGGCGTCGGATGCCCGAAGGGCACCTTGGGGGCGTTGAGCGCCCCCAAGGTGCCCTTTGGGGCGCTCAACGCCCCACATCTTCCCTTCGCGTCTGCCCTCCACACCGCCGCTGCGTGCGTCCGGGTGGAGGGCGGATCTCGTTTCCGCCCGCTGCCTGCTCGCCGGCGGAGCTACCGGGTGTATCCGGAAAGGCCCATGCGGAGGGCGCCTGCCGCCTCGGCGGTCGCCTCGCGGAACCGGGTGCCCACGCCCGTGAAGTTGACGAACCCGTGGACCAGGTCGTCCTGCCTGCTGAGGCCGACCGGGACGCCTGCATCCGCCAGCTTGGCGGCATACGCCTCGCCCTCGTCGCGGAGCGGATCGAAGCCCGCGGTGGCGATGTACGCGGGCGGCAGGCCCGTGTGGTCGTCGGCCAGCAGCGGCGACAGCAACGGGTCCGACCGGTCGACACCCGCGGGCGCGTACTGGTCGACGAACCACGTCATGTGCTCGTCGGTGAGGAAGAACCCGTCGCCGAACAGTTCGCGCGACCGCCGCCGCACCGTCGAATCCACCGCCGGGTACAGCAACAGCTGGAAGGCGGGTGCCGCGCCGCCGCGGCGGGTGGCGGCCAGCGACGTCACCGCCGCGAGGTTGCCGCCCGCGCTGTCCCCGCCGACGGCGATCCGGTCGGCGTCGGCACCCAGGTCGGCGGCTTTCGCGTGGGCGTAGTCGAACGCCGTGAGCGCGTCCTGCTGCGCCGCGGGGAACGGATGCTCCGGCGCGAGGCGGTACTCGATCGACAGCACGCGCACGCCGGCCTGCTTGGCGAGGAAACGCGCGGTGTTGTCGTGGCTGTCGCGGGTGCCGAGCACGAATCCGCCACCGTGGAAGAAGACCAGCAGCGGGGAACCGTCGGCCAGCCCCTGTGGCGTGTACAGCCGTGCCGGGATGTCGCCGTGGTCGGCGGGGATCACGAGCTCACGCGTGGCGACCGGCTGGATCGGTGCGCCGCTCACCAGGTGCCGGGAGGCGTCCAGCGCGGCGCGTGAGCTCTCGATGTCGAAGTCAGAGTTCACCAGCGACGTCCCGGACAGCTGTTGCATCCGCAGCAGCAACTGTGCGTCCAGTGCGAGTTCCTGTCCGTCCAGCCGGACCGGCTTGCCCGCGATCAGCCGCCGCAACGGCGCCGGCAGTGCGTAGATCGTCTTCATGGCCGCGGCCTGTGCCCGGATCTGAGCTGGAATCGCCATCGGTGGTGCCTTCCGTCGACTCTGACTACGAGCCATGACATTACTGCCGAGTAGGGCGGTCGGCCAGTCCTCGGCGGCCGCATTCCGTCCCGCGACGGCGCCCGGCGGGTCGGCACCCGGTGGGACGGGATTCGACGGTGCGCCGATCCCCACACGCTGCGGGATGCCACGGACACTGCGCGATGTGACGGATATCGTCTCCGCGGCGGCGCAGTGGACCTCGACCAAGGTCGAGCACTTAACCTCGGGGTCGTGACTTCTACAGGCGCGATCAAGGTGCTCGGTATCGGTGGCTCGTTGCGGGAGGGCTCGCAAACCGAACGGGCTCTGCGGGTCGCACTCGCCGGTGCGGCCGACGCGGGTGCCGAGACGTCGGTCATCTGCGGCCAGGCCCTGAACCTGCCGTTCTACGACGCGGTGGCGGTCGAGCGCACGCCGGAGGCCGGCGCGCTCGTCGAGGCGATCCGTGAGGCCGACGGGCTCATCGTGGTCTCGCCCGGTTACCACGGTGCGTTGTCCGGGCTGATCAAGAACGCGCTCGACTACATCGAGGACCTGCGTTCCGATCGGCGGCCCTACCTCGACGGTCGCGCCGTCGGGTCGATCGGCGTCGCCCACGGCTGGCAGGCGGCGGTCACCACGCTCGACCAGCTGCGCACGATCACGCACGCACTCCGTGGTTGGCCCACACCGCTGGGCGGCGCGGTCAACACCGGTGAGGTCAAGTTCGACGACCACGGCGGGACGTCGGACGAGAAGGTCGAACACACGCTGCGGCTCATCGGCACCCAGGTCACGGACTTCGCCCGCCACCGCGCGTGACGGCGGCCGGGTTTGAGCGCCCGGTACCGCGGCAATCCCCTTCCTGTACCGGCCGCGACGTGCGTCGCAGTGCTGCTCAGGGCACGTGACGCCTCGAGTACGCCGAGCGTTTCCCGTCAACGCGCACCGCAGGAGGAATTCCCATGGCCAGCTCGCCGATCAGCAGCCCGCTCAAGGACAGCGACAAGAAGATCACCGGGAACGTGCTGCAAAGCACGCTGGTGGACCTGCTCGACCTGTCGCTGATCGCGAAGCAGGCCCACTGGAACGTGGTCGGTGCGAATTTCCGCAGCGCCCACCTGCAGCTGGACGAACTCGTGTCGACGGCGCGTACCTACGCCGATTCCGTGGCCGAGCGTGCCAACGCGATCGGTGTCTCGCCGAACGGCAAGGCCGCAACGGTCGCCGACAGCTCGGGGCTGTCCGACTATCCGGACAACTGGCAGGACACGAAGGCCACCGTCGACGCGATCGTCGAGCGCCTCGCCGAGCTGATCGGCCGCCTCCGCAAGAGCATCGACGAGACAGACAAGGCCGACCTCGTCACTCAGGACCTGCTCATCGAGATCGCGGCGGAACTCGAGAAGCAGCACTGGATGTGGCAGGCCCAGCAGCAGTAGCCCGCCGGGAGTGACGGTCCCGAGGTGCGGGGTGAGCCCGCGGAGAGTGCCCGCGGGTAGCAAGCCCGTGGGGGTGAGCCCGCGGGGGCAGCAACGTCAAGATCAGGGGAATTTCTGGGGTGTTGAGCGCCCCGAAGGTGCCCTTCGGGGCGCTCAACCGCCGCGTCAGGCGAGGCCGACGGACCGCATCGCGAAGTGGACCTCGATGGCCGTCTGCGTGATCGTCTCGGAGATCACCAGCGAGCCGTGACCCGCGTCGTAGCGGTAGAACGCGTGCGCCGTGCCGCGCTCGGCCAGCCCGTCGAGGTAGTTCTCGATCTGGCGGATCGGACAGCGCGGGTCGTTATCGCCCGCGAGCACCAGCACCGGGACGTCGACATTGTCGAGGTACGTCAGCGGCGAGCACTCGCGGTAGACCTCGGGCACGTCCTCGGGCGCGCCGCCGAACAGCGCGCGGTCGAACGAACGCAGCTGCTCCATCTCGTCCTCATACGCCGCGACGTAATCGGCGACGGGCACGGCTGCGACGCCCGCGGTCCACCGGCCCGGCTGGGTGCCGAGTGCCAGCAGCGTCAGGTACCCGCCCCACGAGGCGCCGCTGACGACGCACCGCTGCGGATCGGCCAGCCCGCTGCTCACAGCCCAGTCGTGCACCGCAGCGACGTCTTCCAGTTCGGTCAGCCCGGGCCTGCCCTCGATGGCGTCACGCCATGCCGAGCCGTAGCCCGTCGACCCGCGATAGTTGACCTCGACGACCGCGAACCCTGCGTCCAGCCACACGGCGCGATAGGCGGAGAAGCGGTCCTCGTCCGCGGCGTGCGGACCGCCGTGCAGCAGAAAGACCGTCGGCTGCGGGCCGTCGGAGCCCGCAGGCCTGGCGACGAGCGCGTGAATGCGCCCACCCGGCCCCTCGACGAACGCGTCCTCGACGGCCTGCGAACCCGGCGCACGGTCGCCGGGCGGGGTCATCAGCACCTCGTCGGCCCCGTCGGCGCGGCGCACGCGCACGACGGGGGGCTGCGCGGCGTTGGACCACGAGTACTCGACGCTGCCGTCCGGACGCACGCCGCCACCGCCGATCCGGCCGGGCGGCGTGTCGAGCGAGGTCAGGGCCGCGGACACGAGGTCGTAGCGGTACAGCGAGCTGCGGCCCTCGTGGAAGTGGACGAGCAGCAGGGCCTCGGCGTCCGGGTACCACGTTCCGGCGACCTCACCGGGCAGGTCGAGGCTGATCTCCTGCTCGGTGTCGGCCTCGACGTCCCAGATGAGCAGCTCCTCCTTGCCGCGGCGCTCGTGGAGCAGCAGCAGGCGCGGATCGCCTTCGCGGGGTGAGAACTCGAGCGCGTCCAGGCCTTTGCCCTCGCCGTCCCACTTGTCGGCGACGGCCTCGAATCCGTCGGTGGCGAGCACGCGAACGGCCGGGTGGCGGGAATCGCCGTGTTCGGAGTGCGCGATGGCCAGCAGCCGCTCGTCCCTGGACAGCGCGGCGATGCCCGCGTCGTCGGGCCGGGAGTAGAAGCGCGTCGTCGTGCCGCCGGTGTGGGCGTAGAGCGCGCTGCCGTCATCGGTGGACACTCCGGCCGCGACGATCCGGTGACCGATCTCCAGGCCCGCCGGGTAGCCGTCGGGGACATCGGGGACGGCCTTGGTGGCCCCGGACGCCGTTGCTGCGGTCTGGGTGGGGGCGGTCCGGTGCGAGGTGCCGTCGTTCGCCTGGCCGGTCGCGTCGAAAGGCTGGCGGACCCAGGAACCGAACTCGTCGCCGTCGGTGTCGTCGAACCACCAGATCCACTCGCCGTCGGGCGACATCGTCGCGTGGAGCGTGCCGTTGGGACGGTCGGTCACCCGGCGGCTCTCGCCCGTGGCGCGGTTCCACGCGTAGACCTCCCACACGCCACTGGCGTTGGACACGTAGATGCTGGCGTCGGGTGCGTCGAGCGCCCAGTCCGGCACCGAGACGCGCGGCGCCAGGAACCGGGACCGCCAGCGCCGCTCCGCCGCCTCGTCGGGGAAGAGCTGTTCGGGGACGTGCGGGGCCGGGTACTGCTTGTCGCCTGGCTGCTGTGTCGTCACAGCTGTCGATCCTGCCAGCTCACCCTCGCGCGCCGCGTCCGGCCACGAACTCGGGAGACGTCGATCGGGACATGCCCTGTGCTGCCTGCCCGGGTTTCGCCGTGAGGCCCGTCACGTGTGAGGTTGCGGGGTTGTGCACTCCGGGTGAGGGGCACGGGGTCATCATGGGCGCGATGTCTGCTGAATCGGTGCGCACCGAGGACGGTGCCGACAACGAACCGGTCGAAACGCGGTTGACGAGCTGGGAGCAGCGCACCGAATGGCCGATGATCGTGCTGTCGGTGCTGTTCTTCGCGGGTTACGCGTGGACGGTGCTGCAGCCCGGCATGGACGGCGAGCTGCGCTGGCTGCTGAACGTCGCGATGTGGGTGGTCTGGGGCGTGTTCGCCGCCGACTACCTCATCCGGCTCGCTCTGAGCAGGCGGCGCGGCAGGTTCGTGCTGCGGAACCTGTTCGACCTCGTCGTCATCGCGGTGCCGATGCTGCGCCAACTGCGGGTGCTGCGCCTGGTCACGGTGCTGATCCTGATCAACCGTCGGGTCCAGGCGCGCGTGCGCGGGCAGGTGGTCGCCTACGTGACGGGTGCGACGGTGCTGGTGGGGGTGTCCGCTGCGCTGGCCGTGCTCGAAGTCGAGCGCTATGCCCCCGACTCCACGATCACGAGTTTCGGTGACGCGCTGTGGTGGACGATGACGACCATCACCACCGTCGGTTACGGCGATTACTCGCCGGTGACGGGCGAAGGCAAGCTCATCGCCACCGGGCTGATGCTGGCCGGTATCGCACTGCTCGGTGTCGTCACGGGTTCGATCGCCTCGTGGTTCGTCGAGAAGTTCGGCGGCATGGAGGAGTCGGAGAAGCAGGCGAGGCAGGCCGACGCCGACCGCACCGACGAGCTGCGCGGCGAGGTCGCCGACCTCAAGACGGAGATCGCGGCCCTGCGCGACCAGCTGGCGGGCCCCCGCACCGACGATTCGCGGACATAACGTCGACTCGGTGACTCGGTGACTCGGTGACTCGGTGACTCGGTGACTCGGTGACTCGGCGGGCTCCGCGGGCTTACGGCTCTGTGTTCGGTGGCCCCGAGTCCGGCGAACGGCGGTCCGTGTTCGGTGTCGGAGCCTCGGCCGGCCTGCCGGGATGCAGCGAAAGCCCGGGCGCAGCCACGGACTCCGTCGCCCATCCCCGGAACCTGCAACACGGCCCCCGGAAGGCGCAACACGGCCCCTGGAACTTGCAACACGCTCCCCGGAAGGCGCAACACGGGCTCCGGAAGGCGCAACACGGGCTCCGCACTCCGGACCTCGCACCCGCACGCACTCGGCAGCAGGCCAGCGAGCGCAGCGAGCACGGCCGGACCCACCCACCCGAGGCAACACCTCGTCCCGCACAGCACCACAGGCAGGGAGTCCGGGGCCGAGCCCGCCGGGCCGGGGTGTGGCTGCGCCCCCACAAGACACAAAGAAAGAGACCCCTGCCCGCGCTTTCCGCGCGGCAGGGGTCTCCCTCTTTCGTCGGGGTGGCGGGATTTGAACCCACGACCTCCTCGACCCGAACGAGGCACGCTACCAAGCTGCGCCACACCCCGATGGTTTTCACCGGACTCCCGGTGAGCGGGTCGGGAAATAGTCTAGCGGACTTCGCTGCGCGCTTTACGGCGGGTGGTTCTTCGCGCGGTCATGTCCTTGCGGGTGGTCGCTGAGCTGCGGGGAACGAGGGTGAGCAGGCTCGCTTCGGGCGGGCAGGCGAACCGGGCGGGGGCGTACGGCGAGGTGCCGAGTCCGGCGGAGACGCCGAGCCACATGTCGGCACCCCAGCGGGAGACGCCGCGAGCGCGGGATCGGTCGAGTTCGCAGTTGGTGACGAGGGCGCCGATGCCGGGGATGCGGAGCTGCCCGCCGTGGGTGTGCCCTGCGAGGACGAGGTCGTAGCCCTCGGAAGCGAACGGGTCGAGCACGCGGGGTTCGGGCGAGTGGGTGATGCCGAGCTTCAGCACGATCTCGGCATCGACGTGGCCCGCGATCAGGTTGAAGCGGTCGCGGCGCAGGTGCGGATCGTCGACGCCGGCCGCGAAGATGCGCTGACCTGCGACGTCGAAGGTGGTGCGGCGGTGGGTGAGGTCGTTCCAGCCGCGCTCGACCAGTGCCGCGCGCAGGTCTCGCCACGGCAGGTGATTGCCGTGGACGCGCTTCTTGCGGCCTTTGGGCATGAGGTAGCGCGCGGGGTTCTTGGGTTTGGGCGCGTAGTAGTCGTTGCTGCCGAAGATGAACACGCCGGGCCGGTCGAGCAGTGGCCCGAGCGCGCGGAGAACGGCGGGGACCGCGCGGTGGTGGGCGAGGTTGTCACCGGTGTTGACGACCAGGTCGGGTTCGAGTTCGTCGAGCGCCGCGACCCAGCGCTGTTTGGCTTTGTGGCCGGGCAGCATGTGCAGATCGGAGATGTGCAGGATGCGGATCGGGTCGGCGTCGTCGTCGAGTACGGGCAGCGAGGCGGTGCGCAGTGTCCAGTTCCGGCGTTCGATGCCGACGGCGTAGCCGAGTGTCGCGGCGCCGACGGCCGCCGTCGTGGTGATGAGCCGTTTCATGCCGCTCCCTGCCGAGCTCTTCGTGCTGCTTTGCCGATGCACGCGCTCAGCCTACGCGTGGCGTGACGGTTCACGGCCGCGTCGAGGCGTCAGCGGCGCGGAACCGCAGTCGCGTTTCCGAGATCGCGAACACGAGCGCGATCGCCGTCCCGGGTCCGATCACGGCGAGCCACCACAGGGAACCGGGCTCGACGAAGACGATGACGTACAGCGCGGCGGCAACCTGGGACCACAGCAGGATCAGCCGGGGCAGCGGAGGCAGTGGTGTGAACGGCAGCACGACGGCGATGACGAACGCGGCAGCGATCATGCTGTACCACATGAGGACGACGCCCATGGCTATGCGGCCGCCGGGGCCGCCGGGTGTCCGGCCGGTCCGAATGATGGGCCGGACACCCGGCAGCCGACGTCACGGTCTCTCATCACCGGGTCCCTCACCAGCGGGATCACGGTCGGCCGGTCCTCACTCGTAGCGGGGGCTGGAGCTCGGGAGCTGGCGGACCGGTTCGCCTTCCAGGATCTCGCTCATGGCGTTGAACCAGGTGCGCGCCGGCGCCTTGCCACCGAAGATGTTGCCCGCGCTCTCGCCGTCCACCGAGTAGACGTTGCCGGGACCGCCGTCGATGATGCCGCCCGTCGGGCGCTCCGGCTTGAACACCATCGACGAGCCAGCCAGCTGCGGCGTGCCGCCGACGAACGCGGCGGAGACGTTGTTCTGCGTCGTACCCGTCTTGCCGATCATGGGGCGGGACCAGTCGACGTCCTCGGCCGCGGCGGCCGACGTGCCGCCGGGCAGGTCGTCCTTGCTCATGCCGACGGCCAGCGAGTTCGCCAGGTCCTCGCTGACGACCTGCTGGCACGGGTTCTCGTCGACCTTCACCGGGTTGCCGTCGCGGTCGGTGACCTCGGCGATCGGGGTCGGCGGGCACCAGGTGCCGCCGCTGAGGATCGTCGCCGCCACGTTGCCCATTTCCAGGGGGTTCGTCGGGCTCACGCCGAGCGTGAACGACGGCATGCCGCGCGAATTGCCCCGCGGCCCGTAGTACTTCCGCTGCGACATGGTGTGCGCCTCCCTCTCGTCCTCCTTGTCGATCGCGCCGCCGTTGCCTGCGTTCGACTTCATCGTCCGGCGCATGCCGAGCTTGTAGGTCATCTCGAGAACGGGCTTGATGCCGACACGGTCGACGAGGTGCACGAACGTCGTGTTCGGCGACTTCGCGAGCGCGCCCTGCAGGGTCAGGGTGGGGGGATAGTCACCCGCGTTTCCCACCGTGTACGGCGCCCCGGCGTTGGTGTAACGCGACGAGGTGTACGACCCCGGTGACGGCAGCTCGTCGAAGATGCCGACCCCGGCGTGCTGCATCGCGGCCGCGGCTGTGAAGATCTTGTAGCTCGACCCCGCGCCGGTGACGTTCCACGTGTCGGACGGCAGAGCATAGGTCGTCTCCCCCGCTTCCTTGTCCAGGCCGTAGTCGCGGTTGGCGGCCAGTGCCACCACCTCGTGCCGCTTCTTGCCCGGCCGGACCAGCGACAGCGTGTTGGCCACGTTGTCCTGCATCTTCGGCACCTGCTCCTCGGCGGAGCGCTTGGCGATGCGGTTGATCCGCCGGTCGAGCGTCGTGCGGATCGTGTACCCGCCGTCGTAGAGGTCCTCCTTGGAGATGCCCGAGCGGATCAGGTAGTCCTCGACGTACTGGCAGAAGAAGCCGTGCTGCGGACCGGCGCCGATGCAGTTCGCCGCAGGCTTGTTCGGACCGCCCTTCACGACGCCGAGCGGCTCCTTCTTGAGCCGCTCGGCGTCGCTCTCGGAGAGCTTGTTGTTGTCGACCATCGAGTCGAGCACCAGGTTGCGGCGGTTCTTGGCGCCCTCGGGGTTGTTCCACGGGTCGAGCACCGCCGGGTTGTTCACCATGCCCGCGAGCATCGCCCCCTGGTTGACGTCGAGCTTGTCGGGCGTGGTGTTGAAGTAGGCGCGCGCCGCCCCGCCGATGCCGTAGATCTGCCGCGAGAACTCGACGACGTTGAGATATCCGGCGAGGACCTCCGCCTTCGACATCCGCGCTTCGAGCTGGATCGCGATGCGCGCTTCCTTCAGTTTGCGCGCGATGGTCTGTTCCTGTGCGCGTTGCTGGCCGACCTCGTCGTCGCGGTAGGTGACGTTGATCAGGTAGTTCTTCACGTACTGCTGCGTCAGCGTCGAGGCGCCCTGGGTGTCGCCGCCGGAGGTGTTGCTGATCGCGGCGCGCAGCGTGCCCTTCCAGTCGACACCCGTGTGCTCGTAGAAGCGCCGGTCCTCGATCGAGATCAGCGCCCACTTCATGGCGTCCGAGATCTGATCGGGCTTGGTCGGCACGCGGTACTGGTTGTACAGCGTGGCGATCGGCTTGCCGCTCCGGTCCGTGACGGTCGTCAGCTGCGGCGGCGGCTCGTCGGCGAGCTCGGCCGACATCGAGTCCACGGTCTCGCTCGCCTGGTTCGACACGACACCGGCAGCTCCGACCACGGGGAAGAGGATCCCTGCCACCAGCACCCCCGCCAGCAGACAGAGCCCGACCATCTTCAGCAGACCGCTTCTCTTACGCACGCAGCCAGGGTACGCACAGCGGGCGTCACGTGCGGGTTGGCTACGCGGCGTGGGCGTGGCCGCCGGCGAACGCTGCGACGGGGAACGCTGCGACGGGGAACGCTGCGACGGGGAACGCTGCGA
>NZ_JAMTCQ010000009.1:37317-981557 GCF_024171895.1 Prauserella halophila
GAACGCTGCGACGGGGAACGCTGCGACGGGGAACGCTGCGACGGGGAACGCTGCGAGCCGCGATCCGAAACATTGTAGCGACCCGCACTTGACCGCGCGGTCATTCGCGAAAAGAAATCCGAAGTTCGTCGGTTGGATAGGGGAACCGCGCGTGTCTACAGTCCGTCAACATCTCACGAGGCAACGCTCACAAGGGGAGGCGTTGCGGAGGGGCCGTGAGAAACACAGGGAGAGCAGCGACCCGTCGCAGCGGCGAGGCCGAGGCGCCAGCACCAGGCGGACCGAGGCATGGCAACTGCGCAGGTCACAACAGGTAGGAGCTGGGGGTCGTGATGAACACCAACCAGTCGAGCTGGCGAATCCAGGCGTACTGCCGGGACACGGACCCGGACGGACTCTTCGTCCGTGGTGCGGAGCAGAATCGTGCAAAGGTCATCTGCATGGGCTGCCCCGTGCGGACCGAATGCCTTGCCGAGGCGCTCGACAACCGGATCGATTTCGGTGTCTGGGGCGGCATGACCGAACGGGAACGGCGTGCCCTCTTGCGCAAGCGCCCCGAGGTGCACAGCTGGTGGGACCTCCTCGAATCGGCCAAGGCCGAATACGAGCCCGCGGGCGCGGGTTCGCGCTGACACCTCCGACGGGTGGACGCCGGTCCGGCCGGTGTCCACCCCACGGACCGGGGGAGTGCTCCGGGGTTGAGCTCCGGGCTCCGGGCTCCGGGACTACGCGCCCGCCAGCCGGTCGCCGATGTCGCGCAGACCGCCGACGTCGTGCACGTCGCCCGCCAGCGCGGGCACGCGCCGCACGGGCACGCTCGGATGCGCCCGCGTGAACCGTTCCAGCAGCCGGGATTCGCGTTCGGCCAGCTGCACCCGGTCGGCGTGCAACCGCAGGACCGCTTCCGCGAGCGGTGCACCGGTTCCACCGCGTTCCAGCGTCTCGGCCGCAGCCAGTGCGTCGATCGCGGTCAGCTCGGCCAGCACGGGATGCGTTCGGTTCGCCACCAGCCCGGCCAGGGGCATCGACTCCTCCGACAGCCGTTCCACGAAGTAGCTCGCCTCGCGCAGCGCGTCCGGTTCGGGAGCGGCCACGACCAGGAACGACGTGCCCTCGGAACGCAGCAGCTCCTGCGTCTTCGCCGCCCGCTCGCGGAACCCGCCGAACGTCGAGTCGAACGCCTGCATGAACGCCGAGGCGTCCGCCAGCAGCTGGCCGCCCAGGATCGTCGACACGGCCTTGGCGAACATCGAGAAGCCCGCGCTCATGACCTTGCGGATGCCCCAGCCGCCCGCACGCGCCGGGCTGGTGAGCAGGCGGATCATCCGCCCGTCCAGCGCCGCCGACAACCGGCTCGGGGCGTCGAGGAAGTCCAGGGCCGACCGGCTCGGCGGGGTGTCGACGACGATCAGGTCCCAGTCGCCCGTCGCCGCGAGCTGCCCGAGCTTCTCCATCGCCATGTACTCCTGCGTGCCGGAGAACGACGTGGAAATGGTCTGGTAGAAGGGGTTGCTCAGCAGCTGTTCGGACCGCTCCGGACCCGCGTGGCGCCGCACCATGTCGTCGAACGTGCGGCGCATGTCCAGCATCATCGCCCACAGCTGACCGTCCGGCGCGAACCCGTCGACGGCCACCTGCCGGGGGTGATTGCCCAGCTCACCGAGTCCCAGCGCCTGGGCGAGCCGTCGCGCCGGATCGATGGTCAGCACCACCGTCTGCCTGCCGCGTTCGGCAGCCCGCAGTGCGAGCGAGGCGGCCGTCGTCGTCTTGCCGACCCCGCCCGAACCGCAGCACACGATCACGCGCGCGTCCGGATCGTCGATGAGCGCGTCGACGTCGAGGTCGACGCCGTCCGGGGTTTCCTGGGTGCCGTTCATCGTCACCGCACCCCCTGGCCGCGGAGCGATTCCGCCAGTTCGTACAGCGCGGCGACGTCGACCCCGCCGGACAGGTCGGGCAGTTCGAGCGTCGGCAGGTCGCTCTCCGACAACTGCCGGCTCGCGGCCGTCTCCGCTTCGACGCGACCCGCGTGCTCGACGGTCTCGGTCACGAGCGCGTCGAGCGTTTCGTCCGGCAGGTCGAGGCCCGCCGCGGTCAGCCCGGCGCGCACGCGGCCTGCGTCGACGCGGCCGTCGGCGGCGGGTGAGACCGACCGGGCGGGCAGCCGCGGCGGGCGGACCCGGTTGATCAGCACGGCCCCGGGGCGCAGATCGGCACCGTCGAGCTCGGCGACCGCCTCCAGCGTCTCGCGCACCGGCATCTCCTCGAGCAGCGTCACCAGGTGCACGGCCGTCTGGCCCGAATGCAGCAGATCCACGACGCCGTCGGCCTGTGAGCGGATCGGGCCCGTCTTGGCCAGATCCGTCAGCGCGCGGGTGACGTCGAGGAACTTCACCACCCGGCCCGTCGGCGGAGCGTCCACGACGACGGCGTCGTAGAAGTGGCGCCCGTCGGAGTCGGTCCGCCCGACGCACTCCTTGATCTTGCCCGTGAGCAGCACGTCCCGCAGTCCCGGCGCGAGCGTGGTGGCGAACTCGATCGCGCCCATCCTGCGCAGCGTGCGGCCCGCGAAGCCGAGGTTGTAGAACATGTCGAAGTACTCGAGCAGCGCCGCCTCGACGTCGATGTGCAGCGCACGCACTTCGCCGCCGTTCGGCGCGGAGGCGATGCGCTGCTCGGCGTACGGCAGCGGCTCGGTGTCGAACAGCTGGGCGAAGCCCTGCCTGCCCTCGACCTCGACGAGCAGTACGCGCCTGCCGTGGCCCGCGAGTGCGAGCCCGAGCGACGCGGCGAGTGTCGTCTTGCCGGTGCCGCCCTTGCCGGTCACGAAATGCAGCCGGGTGCGGGTCAGCTCGTCGGTCCAGCCGGCCAGCGTGGTGGTCACCGGAGCAGCGTAGGACATCAACCCGCCAGGGCGAGCACGGCGACGATCACTGCGGTGCCGCCGGCCAGCCACCAGGCCACGGCGGGTGCCAGCACCGTGAGCGTGAGTATGCCGGTCAGGGCCAGTGCGGTGACGCCGACGAGTCCCGTCACGGCGACCGCCTGCCACCGTCCGGTCCGTTCGCGCACGCGCGCCATGATCATCAGTACGGCCAGGATGCCGGCCACGCCCAGCAGCGAGGCCGCGAAGATCCGCCACGTTTCCACGGGATCTCACGCTACTGGCCGTGGTTGTCTAGGGTGACGGCCATGAGTGCCACGAAGTGGGAGTACGCCACCGTTCCGCTGTTGATCCACGCCACCAAGCAGATCCTCGACCAGTGGGGAGAGGACGGCTGGGAGTTGGTGACGGTTCTGCCGAACCCGAGCGGCGAGCAGCACGTCGCGTACCTGAAGCGTCCGAAGGACTGAGGCCCCGATGAGTGCCGGCTCCGTCTCGGCGAGGCTCGCCGAGCTCGGTATCGAACTGCCCGGCGTCGCGGCTCCGGTCGCGGCGTACCTGCCCGCGATCCGCACGGGTTCGCACGTCTACACGGCCGGTCAGTTGCCGTTCGTCGAGGGAGCACTGCCCGCCACCGGCAAGGTCGGCGGTGAGGTCGGCCCCGACGAAGCCAAGCAGTACGCCCGGACGGCGACGCTGAACGCGCTGGCCGCGGTGCACGACCTGGTGGGCATCGACTCGGTCGCCCGCGTGGTCAAGGTGACGGGTTTCGTCGCCTCGGCCGAGGGCTTCAACGCCCAGCCCGCGGTGCTCAACGGTGCCTCCGAGCTGCTGGGCGAGGTCTTCGGTGACGCGGGCGTGCACGCCCGGTCGGCCGTCGGTGTCGCCGAACTGCCGTTGGGTGCCCCGGTGGAGGTCGAGCTGATCGTGGAGGTGGCCTCCTGATGGACCGGGAGGCCGAACAGGCGTGTCACGAGCTGCTGCTGCGCCTGTCCGGCCGACTGCCCGACAACCTGATCTGGCGGTTCCGTGACTGGTCGGGCGAGGGTGCGATGAGCACCCTCGCCCGCGTGCTGCCGAAGACTTTGCTCAAGCACAGGGTCGACCTCGATCAGGAGGAGCACGGCCTGCTGGTTGCCGGTCTCGTCCCGCACGGTGCGGATCGTCATCAGGTCAGTTCCACCCTCGGGGTAGACGCACCGTTGGAGAGCGGGTACACATTCACCGCGAGTACGCCTAACTGGGTGAACTCTGTCGACTCGGTAGCCGCCGTGATCGACGCAACGTTGCGACGGCGTCCCGATGTGGGTGAAGTACGGGAGGCTTGGCGGCAGGAACGTGGGTCCGGCCCGGAGGGGGCGAAGCGTGTCCTGCTCGTCACGGCGACCGCCGGCCTTCCCCGGCTGACGGGCGAACTGCAGCGGGTGCTGCGCGTGCTCGGCGAGGAAACGCCGTGCGTGGAGGTGCTGCCCGTGCGGTTCGAGCTGCCCGCCTATCACCGGGAGGCGCTCGCGAACTCGCGGTTCGTGTGCGCCGGGGCAGCAGACGCCGGACGGCAACTCGTATCCGCATAGCGTCCGCGGCCGGCGGGCGGGAGGGAGAGCGGCGACATGGTGGATGTGCCCCGGTCCGGCGGTGACCCGGACGGCTTCGGCGTTCCGCTGCGGTTGTACAACGTGCTGCTCGCGCTCGCAGGCCGGCTCGACGACAGCGCCCTGTCCGAGGCGCGCGAGCTCGTGGCCCGGTCGCACCTCGACGACGCCGTCGAACTGACCGTCGGTTCCCTCGTCGCGGGCCGGCTCCCCGTACACCCGGCCGAGCAGCGGGAGCTGGCCTCCCTGCTGGAACTCACTCGCTCCGAGGTGATGCTCGCCGACCAGCTCAGCGTCGTCGACGACGTCGCGGCGATCGAACACCGATTCAGCCGTGAGGACGATCCGGACGCCGGTGTCGGTGACGCGCTCGACCGGGTGCTGCGCGTGCTGCCCGACCTGCGTTCGGTGCATGCCGTGTGGCGCAACACCGCAGCGGGCGGCGTGCCCGGCCCGTTGCCGCAGCGCGTCGTGCTCGTCGACATCGGCCCCGATGCGAACCCGGCTGCCGTTGCCTTCCGTGTCGGCGATGCGCTGCGGAAGGCAGGCATCCGTGCGGTCGTCGAAGTCACCGGCCCCGGTTGCGAGCGCACTGCCTACCACGAGGCTGCGCTGTCCTCCGGCGTTCCCGTGTGGCTCGCAGGTCCGGATGCCCTCCGGTACGACTCGGCGAGGGCCGAGCCGGTGAGACCGGAACCGGTGAGAGCGGAACCGCCTCGCACTGAGCAGGTAGCCGCGCCGACCGGCCCGGCGAGCGTTCCCCGGCCGCCGGAACCACAGGCCCTCGAACCACAGGCCCTCGAACCACACGCTCCGGAACCGCAGGCCGCGGAAGCGCCGCGCGCTGCCTCCGCGGCGCCCGAGCAGTCGCAGACGGTGGCGGCGGTCTCCGAATTGCCCGCCCCCGACCGGCTCTCGAACGCTTCGATCCCGGACGACCGGCCGGTGCACGATCCGGCGACCGAGGCCGGGCCCGGGGACGCCCCGTCGTCGGGCGGCTGGACGGCAGCGCCGCTGCGTCCGGCGAGGTCCTCCGGTGAGGCGGCCCGCGGCCGCCGATCGCGCCACGCAGTCCGTGGACAGGCCGAACCGCCCCAGTCCACCGACGGCGAACTGCCCCGCGCCGCTGAGAGCGAGGGTGGACAGGTCGTGGAGTTTCCGCAGCCGTCGCAGGGGGCCGACGAGGACAATCGGTCGGCGCAGACCACCGAGATGCCCCGCGACGAGGTCGCCCAACTGCGCGCGGCGATCACCGAGGACCGGGACCAGGGGCAGGCGTTCGAATCGGCCGACCTCGACTCCGACCAGCTCGCCCGGATTCCCGATCTGAACCTCGACGACCCGCAGCTGACCGACCGCGACCGTGAACTGCTGCGGGAACTGCACGCCGAACTGGCCCAGCGGGAGCAGGCCGAGGCGCAGCGGCAGCGCAACAACGGCATGCCGGGTGCCGCCAACGGCACCGACGTCCGGTAGCCCTTGGTGTCAGGGGCGTGGGCGCCGCCCCGGTTGCCAACGTCCCGGTTACCAACGCCCCGGTTACTGCGGTCACTCCGGAAACACGCGTCGGCAGGAACCGCGCGTGCGGCGGTGGCGGTATGTTGCGGACGTGGCTGCGAACTTTCACGTGCCGAGGAGCGCGGTGCCGGGTTTGAGGGACGGCGCAGGGTCGGCCGACTCCGGGAATCCGGACGAGGCCGGAACCCCGGGAGACGGAACCCCGGAATGTGCCGGGAAGCCGCCCGAGGAGCCCGTGCCCGCCCGTGAGGCGGCGACGGTGATGCTGTTGCGGGACGCCCCCGGTGGCATCGAGGTGTTCCTGCAGCGGCGGGTCACGGCCATGAAGTTCGCCGCCGGGATGACGGTGTTCCCCGGCGGCGGAGTCGACGAACGCGACGCCGAGGCGTCGATCGCGTGGGCCGGTCCGGCCGCCGCGCAGTGGGCCGAATGGTTCGGCTGTGACGAACGCCTCGCGAGGGCACTCGTGTGTGCGGCCGTACGGGAGACGTTCGAGGAGTCCGGGGTGCTGCTCGCCGGTCCCGGCCCGGATTCGACGGTCGGCGACACGTCCGGCTACGCCGACGCCCGCGCGGCGCTCGTGGCCAGGCAGCTGTCGCTCGCCGCCTTCCTCGCCGACACGGGACTGACCCTGCGCGCCGACCTGCTGCGGCCGTGGGCGAACTGGGTCACGCCGGAACAGGAGCGGCGCCGGTACGACACGAAGTTCTTCGTTGCGGCGCTGCCCGCAGGGCAGGATGCCGACGGGGAGACCACCGAGGCGTCCGAATCGGGCTGGCGCACGCCGTCCGATGCGCTGGCCGCGGGCGAAGCCGGCCGCAGCATGCTGATGCCGCCGACGTGGGTGATGCTGTCCGATCTCGCGGAGTGCGGCGACGTGGCCGAGGTGCTGGCGACCGACAGGACACCCGTCCCGAAAGTGATGCCCACACTGCGCGCCGACGGCGAGTCGGTGCTGGTCGAACTGGAACCGTGACTGGAGGTGCGATGACCGGCGCGAGCGTGCACCCGGCGTACGAGACGCCGCGGGAGGTGACGTCGGCGGCGACGGTGGTGCTCGAGGACAACCCGTCGAACATGACGCTCGAGGGCACCAATACGTGGATCCTGCGGGCGCCGGGTTCGCCGGCGTCGGTGGTCGTCGACCCCGGGCACGTCGACACGGCGCACCTCGAGCAGGTCATGGCGGTGGCCGGCCCGGTCGAGCTGATCGTGCTCACCCACCACCATCCCGACCACGCCGACGGTGCGCCGTGGCTGGCGGAACGGACGGGCGCGCCGGTGCGGGCGTTCGACCCGGGGCTGTGCCTCGACGGGGATCCGCTGGGCGACGGTGACGTCGTCCGGGCGGCCGGGCTGGCGCTGACGGTTCTGCACACGCCGGGGCACTGCGGCGACTCCGTGTCGCTGCGGTTCGACCACGACGGCGTGGTGCATGTGCTGACGGGCGACACCGTGCTCGGGCGGGGGACGACGATCGTCGAGCACATCGGCGACTACCTGCGCTCGCTCGACCGGCTGGCGACGTTGCCTGCCGGGTCGTTCGGTCTCACCGGGCACGGCCCGGAGCGGGAGGACCTGCTCGCGACTGTCGACGAGTACCGCAGGCACCGGCAGCAGCGCCTCGACGAGATCCGGGGTGCACTCGACGTGCTTGGCTCGGAGGCGACGCCGCGGCGGATCGTCGAACACGTCTACGCCGACGTCGACCGCGCCCTGTGGCCGGCCGCGGAAGCCTCCGTCACCGCCCAGCTGGAATACCTGCAGAGCTGACGCCGAAGTCCGGTTAGATGCCCCGAAGGGCACCTTGGGGGCGCTCAACGCCCCGAAGGTGCCCTTCGGGGCACGACCGGCAGGGGTCAGGCGGCGAGCGCAGGGGCCGGTTCGGTGGTGGGTGCGTGGGGGCGGACCGTGCCGCGGAGGAGCGCCACGACGGCGGCGAGCGTCATCGCGACGGCACCGGCCGTCAGGAACGCCGCCGATGGGCTCGCATGCTCCACGATGTAGCCGCTCACGGACTGGCCGCACGCGATGCCGAGCGTCACGGACGTGAGGACCCACGAGAACGCCTCGGCGGCCGTGTCCCGCGGTGCGGTCAGCTCGATCGTCGTCGAGTGCGTCGTCGACTGCGGCGTGATCATGGCGCCCGCCGCGAACATGGCCAGTCCCAGGCCCCACAGCGTCGACGGCCATGCCATGACCGCCACCAGCGCACCGAACAGTCCGAGCAGCGCCGGCAGTCGCGTGGGAAGCGTCCTCGGCCACGGTCGGAGGCTGTAGGCCACGCCGAACGCCACCGAGCTCACCGACCACAGCGACAGCAGCACCCCGCCGAGTGAGACGTTACCCGCCTCCTCGGCAGCCGCGGGCACGGCGACCTCGACGAACCCGATCACGATGCCGAAGCCCAGCGCCGCGAGCGCGAGCGTGCGCATGCCCGGGCTCGCCAGTGCGCCCAGCAGCGACGCCCCCGCCCGCGGATTCGGCCCCCACTCGCGTACCGCGGGGCTCAGCGCGAACATGGCCGCGCCCGTGGCCATGCTCGCACCGCCGAGGACAAGGCCGGTGCCGGGCCACGGCAGGGCGATCAGCACGCCCGCCAGCCCGGGCCCGAGGATGAAGAACACCTCCATGCTGATCGCTTCGTACGAGAACGCCGCGTCCCGCGTCGGCCCTTCGGGGAGGAGCCGACCCCACAGTGCCCGGGACGCCGAGCCGGTCGCAGGTTCGGACAGTCCGATCGCGGCGGAGCAGGCGATGAGCACCGCCACGGGTGCACCCGCCTCGATCACGACGATCAGTGCCGTCAACGCGGTGACGAACAGTCCGGTGACCACCAGAAGGGGGCGTGTCGGCCCGAACCGGTCGATGATCCGGCCCTGCACGACCGATCCGACGGCCACGCCGACGAGCGCTGCGGCCGAGACCAGGCCCGCCGCGGCGAACGATCCGGTCTCGTGCTGGACGTACAGCAGTGCGGAGATCCCGATCATGGCGATGGGCAACCGTGCGAACGCGGAGGCCACGAGCGGCCTGCGGGAACGCGGCGTCCGCAGTACCGCGCGGTAGTCGGCGAGCGAGGTGCGGCCGTGGGAATCGGGGAGGTCTGACCGGGACATGCCTGCTATTATGGCACGTCCGTACCATTCCGTTTTCTGGACGGTGTACACCGTCGACCGCGAGCATCGAGGTGCATACTCACCCCTCTTTCGGGTACTCGTGTCTCAGTTCGATAACAGAACAGCGTTTTCGGGCATCTTCTGGCCCGCTCGAGCGTCCTTGAGGGTGAAGACCCTTGAAGAGCAGGGTGGGTTTCGTGCGATTCTGAAGGAGTCGGCGAGTCTCGCGTCATGAGACTCCGGAACACGAGTCCCGCTCACGAACAGCTGAAGACGAGTTTCGTGCCCCGGCACTAAGTGCAGTGCTTGACACGTGCGGTGCCGCGACCCGCAGGGCGCGGGGCTCGTCGGACGCGAGCATTCAACTACATAGTCGGTTTCCTCGCTTCGTAGCGGGTACTCGGTAACCGAGAGGTGCGGCATCGAGCGGTGTGATCATCGCCGGGTTCGGTGACCAGGTCTCGGTGGCACGAGCACCAGCGCTGCTGGAGGCGAACACAATCTCCCTCCGGGATTCGGGTCGGGGCCTTTCAACCGGAGGGCGGGGAGCGTGGGCTGTCGGGGGATGGTCCACGCACAGGCAAAGGGCCGGTGCGCCACGTCGGGGGTGGCGCCCGGCCCTTTGTCATGTCTTGATTTTCTGTTGTGCCTCGAGTCGTTGCCGTGCTCCGACTCGGACTCGCGGTCCGGCTCGCGGCGTCCTGCCGATCGCGGCGCTGAACGGGATCGCGGTTCGGACGGCCACGGTGTCGGGCAGCCGCGATATCGGACAGCCGCAGCGTCGACCAGTTGCGGTGTCGGACAGCTGCAGCGTGCCGGAAACGGCATCCGCATGTCCTGCACGTCCTGCGGTGCGGCCTCGGTGGGGCCGCACCCGCCCGGGAGATCGGATCCCGGATGTCGCCTGTCTCCGGAAGCGTCGCCGGAGCCGTCGACCGGTCATGCGGGAATTGTGGGACGGCGCCCGGACTCGGACGCCGAATTCCCGGTCAGCGGGCGCGTCGCGCGAGCCGTTCCGGATCGAGGATCAGCACGCTCTTGCCTTCGAGTCGCAGCCAGCCGCGGTGTGCGAAGTCGGCGAGTGCCTTGTTCACCGTCTCCCGCGAGGCGCCGACGAACTGGGCGATCTCCTCCTGCGTCAGGTCGTGCGTGACCCGCAGCAGGCCGGCTTCCTGGCTGCCGAACCGCTGGGCGAGCTGCAGCAGCGCGCGGGCGACACGGCCGGGAACGTCCGTGAAGATGAGTTCGGCGACCATGTTGTTCGTGCGTCGCAGCCGGCGCGCGACCACGCGGAGCAGCTGCTCGGCGATCTCGGGACGCGTGGAGATCCACTGCCGTAGCGCGGCGCGGTCCATCGTCACGGTGCTGACCTCGGTCACGGTCGTCGCCGTCGAGGTACGCGGTCCCGGGTCGAAGATCGACAGCTCGCCGAACATGTCCGACGGGCCCATGATCTGGAAGAGGTTCTCCCGGCCGTCGGCCGACTTGCGGCCGATCTTCACCTTGCCCGACTTGATGATGTAGAGCTTGTCGCCGGGCTCGCCCTCGTTGAAGATCACGTGGCCACGCGGAAGGTCCACGGTCTCCAGGGTCTGCGCGAGCGCTTCGGCCGCAGCCGGCTCCACGCCCTGGAAAATGCCCGCCCTGGCCAGGGTCTCGTCCACCTCGTGCCTCCTTTGAGAAGCGACCATCGCACCCAAGACGGGTACGTGGCGCCGGTCACTACGTGCAGTGTAGGGCGTGCCCTCGAGATCGCTTCCCGGCTCGCCGATCCGCCGTAGCGACACCCCGTCCTGGGTGACGTACACGGCAATCACCCGGCGCTGGGCGCTGCCTGACACAGCTCGTCGAGACCGTACGCGGACGATCTCCGACCCGAAAGTTTAACCCCGGCGTAACGGCGGTGAACGACCACCTCCGGCCGGGCGGACCGTCATCACCCCGGGTGTCGCGGTGATTACCGGCAGGTCACGGCGCTTGCGCAGCGTGTCTCACCCGTATGGGCGGTATGTGGAGGATGCGCGGCAGCGAATCTCAGTCCGTCCGGTGATCGCCGGGCTCGCCGGAGGCGGGCGGCGGATCGGACGCCGGCCTGCGGGTCCTGCCGAACCGGCCGCCGGGGCGACCGCCGAACCGCCTGCGGCGGAACAGCTCGAGAGCCCTGCCGATGCCGTGTCCGTACAGTGCCCTGACCTCTTCGGGTTTGGCCTGCTCGAGGAACTCCTCGACGTCCTCGCCGCGCACGGACACGTGGCGCAGTCGCGTCTCGACACGTTCCATGCCGAGAGCGAACAGCATGACCGCCAGTGGGACCGCGATGACGAACCAGACGGTCATGTCTCTCCAAATCCGGCGATCTGGGGCATCGCCGTGTTCGAGGGTGGCCAAGTGCGTGCCCGTCCTGTCGGAGGTCGCACGTAGGCTAACGATGTGTCGTCAGCGGTTCCTGAGCACCCCCGGGCGGGGACTCCCCGAAAGAGTGTTGTCCGGTCCCGGCCGCTCACCGAGGAGAGTCGGCTCGCCTTGGTCCGGCGGGCGCGGCGGATCAAGCGCCGCCTGGACGAGGCGTATCCGAACGCCGAGTGCGAGCTGGACTTCTCGACGCCGCTCGAGCTGCTCGTGGCCGTCATCCTGTCGGCCCAGTGCACCGATGTGCGCGTCAACCGGACCACGCCGGCACTCTTCGCGCGCTACCGCACGGCCGCCGACTACGCGGGTGCCGACCGGGCCGAGCTCGAGGAGTACCTCCGGCCCACCGGCTTCTACCGGAACAAGGCGTCCTCGCTGCTGAAGCTCGGTGCCGCGCTGCTCGAGCGGCACGACGGCGAGGTTCCGGACACGCTCGACGAGCTGGTGAAGCTGCCGGGCGTCGGACGGAAAACGGCCAACGTGATCCTGGGCGAGGCGTTCGGGCTGCCGGGCATCACCGTCGACACGCACTTCGGCAGGCTCGTGCGCCGCTGGGGCTGGACGACCGAGCAGGACCCGGTCAAGGTCGAGTTCGCGGTCGGTGACCTGTTCCCGCGAAAGGACTGGACGATGCTCTCGCAGCGGGTGATCTGGCACGGGAGGCGGATCTGCCACGCCCGCAAGCCCGCGTGCGGCGCGTGCCCCCTGGCGCGCGACTGTCCGGCGTTCGGCGAGGGCCCGACGGATTTCGACGAGGCTGCGGCCCTGGTCAAGGGGGATGAGCGCGACCACCTGCTGGCGATGGTGTCGGAGCGGTGACCCGCGCGACGCGTTGGGCGCTGGTGGCCGGTGCGCTGGTGATCGCCGCGCTGGTGGCGATCGTGCCGATGGTGAACTCGCCGGACGAGCCGGCATCGGACGAGGGGCTCGCACCCGCACGTGCGGGTGCGCAGCTCCAGGCGTGCGGGTCCGGGGCCGGCACCCCCGCCCGCGAACTGCGCGGTGTCGAGGCGGTGTGTCTTGCGGACGGCTCGCGGGTCGACGTGGGCGAGGTCGCCGCCGCCGGTGACCGGCCCACGCTGATCAACGTCTGGGCGACGTGGTGCCAGCCGTGCCGGGAGGAGCTGCCGTTGCTCGACGACTACGCGGCCGAGCCGGGTGCCGCCCGGGTGGTCACCGTGCAGGTCGAGAGCGGCCAGCGGGAGGGTCTCGAACTGCTGACAGAACTGGACGTCGAGCTGCCAGGGGTGTTCGACGGCGACGGTCCGTCGGGTCCGGTCCGCGAGGCGCTGTCGGTGCCGCGCGCGCTGCCGGCGTCGTACCTGGTCACCCCCGGCGGCGAGGTCGAACTCGTCCGCGAACCGCGGCTGTTCACTTCCGCGCAGCAGATCCGCGAGGTCGTGCGATCCGGAGGAGGTGGCGGGTGACGTGTGAGACGACCGGCCCGCTCGTCGACCCCGCGGACGTGCCGGACTGGCTGGCGGGTCTCGTCCGGGCGAGCGCCGGGACCGACGCCGGGGCGTTCACCCGCCTGGCCGTGCCCGACGGGGAGGACCCGCGGGCGGCGTCGGTGCTGGTGCTGTTCGGCGAGCAGCCGATCCATGGTCCGGACGTGCTGCTGCTGCGCCGCGCCGACACACTCGGTTCGCACGCCGGGCAGGTGGCGTTCCCCGGCGGCGGTGCCGAGGACGGCGACGACGGGCCGATCGGCACCGCACTGCGCGAGGCGGAGGAGGAGACGGGTGTCGAGGTGTCCGGCATCCGCCCGGTGGCGATGCTGCCGCGGTTGTACATCCCGGTGTCGCGGTTCGCGGTGACGCCGGTGCTGGCCCACTGGGAGGAACCGTCGCCCGTGCACGCCGTCGATCCCGGTGAGACGGCTGCGGTCGCGCGCGTACCGCTGTCCGGACTGGCCGATCCCGCGAACCGGCTCATGGTTCGCGTGCCCCGTTCCGACTGGAAAGGGCCGGCGTTCACCGTCGGCGAGCTGTTCGTCTGGGGATTCACGGCCGGCGTGCTGGCCGCCCTGTTGCAGCTCGGCGGCTGGGAGCGCCCATGGGATCACACCGACGTGCAAGACCTTGACGTAGCGTGGGCGCGGCACATGGAGCGTGGAACGGGCCGGGAGTGACGGTGAACTGGGTCGACCTGCTGGTGATCGCACTGGCGCTGCTCGCAGCCGTGTCCGGTGCGCGCCAGGGCATGCTCGTGGCGCTGCCCGCGTTCATCGGCGTCATGGCGGGCGCGCTGCTGGGCATCGAGCTCGCGCCGTGGCTCGTGGACTCGTTCGACGAGCCGGCCGCGCGCGTGGCGATCGCCGTCGGCACTGTCGTGTTCCTCGTCGCGCTCGGCGAGACCCTCGGGGTGCTCGCCGGCAGTCAGCTGAAATACCGCATCCGCTCGCCGAAGCTGTCTAGTGTGGACAGCACGCTCGGTGCGATCGTGCAGGGTCTCGTGGTGTTCGTCGTGGCGTGGCTGATCGCGCTGCCGCTCACGAGCGTGGCCGCGATGCCCGGCCTCGCGCGGGCGCTCAACCAGTCGTCGGTGCTGGGCGGCGTGAACGACGTGATGCCGGACGCCGCGCAGGGGCTGCCCGCCGACCTGCGGGACCTGCTCGACGCTTCGGGGTTTCCGTCCATCATGGACCCGTTCCAGCAGGCGCCGGTGCGGGAGATCTCGCCGCCGGACGACGAGTTGCCCGCCGACTCCGTCGTGCGCGAGGTGCAGCCGAGCGTGCTGAAGATCCGCGGTGTCGCGTCGTCGTGCGCCCGTTCGCTGGAGGGCAGCGGCTTCGTCGTCGCTCCACAGCGCGTGATGACGAATGCTCATGTCGTCGCGGGCACCGACCAGGTGGCCGTCGAGACGCCGCAGGGCCGCGAGCCCGCGACCGTGGTGCACTTCGACCCGGATACGGACCTCGCGGTGCTGGCCGTGCCCGGGCTCACGACACGTTCGCTGGACCTGCGGGAGGAGCCGGCGGTGACGGGCGATCCCGCGATCGCGCTCGGTTACCCGCTCGACGGGCCGTACACGGCCTCCTCGCTGCGGGTGCGGGAGCGGATCAACCTGCGCGGCCCGGACATCTACGACGCCGACACCGTTCAGCGTGACGTCTTCACCGTCCGCGGGCAGGTGCGCAGTGGCAACTCCGGCGGCCCGATGATCGACCCGGCCGGTGACGTCGTCGGGGTGGTGTTCGGCGCGTCGGTCGAGGATCCCGACACCGGGTTCGTGCTCACCGCGGACGAAGTGCGCGACGAGTACGAGCAGGCACCCGCTTACGGAGCCGAGGTCGGCACGGGCCCCTGCACGTCCTGATGCCGGTCTCAGACCCCGCGGAGGAACGTCGCCAGGACGGCGGAGGTCTCGGCGGGTGCTTCGAGGTGCGGGAAGTGGCCGACGCCCGGCAGAGTGACGAACTCCGAATGCGGACCGCGCCACGGCGTCGAATCGCGCGCCGTGGACTGCAGGATGCACGGGTCGTCCTCGCCGTGCAGCTGCAGGACGGGCACCGTCACGCGGGTGTCGACGTCGCGGCGGAACCGCCTGCCGTCGCCGCGCAGTTGTGAGCGCAGCGCCCAGCGGTAGTACTCGAGTGCGCTGTGTGCCACCCCGGGGACACACATGGCGTGCCGGAGCGTGGCGGCGGTATCGATGAAGTCGTCCGTGCCGCGCCACGCCTCGCCCGCCCACGAGGAGAGCAGCTCGCCGACATGGGCGGCGCCGTCGGAGGTGAGGCGCTTCTCCGGCGCCATCGGAACCTGGAACCGGAGCACGTGCCGCGACGCACGAGTCTGGGCACCCCGGCGTCCGACGGGCAGGCGGCTCGCCGCGTGCCGCAGCGCCAGCGGGTGCGCGCCGCCCAGCACGCCGACCGACCGCACGACGCGCGGCCGCATCGCCGCAACCGACCAGGCGAGCAGCCCGCCCCCGGCGTGGCCGACGACGTGTGCCGAGCGGAGGCCGAGCGCGCGGATCAGGCCCGCGACGTCGCCCGCGGCCGTCCACGCGTCGTACCCGCGCGGCGGCTTGTCCGAGTCCCCGTATCCGCGCAGGTCGACGGCCACCACGCGGAATCCGGAGTCGGCGAGGTCGCGCAGCTGGTGATGCCACGTCCACCACAGCCCCGCGAACCCGTGCAGCAGCAACACGGGTTCGCCGGCGCCCGCTTCCGCCACGTGCAGCAGAATGCCGTTGGCGGACACGTCACGATGCGTCCAGGGACCGGGGTGCCGGACGGTCGACGGATCGGGCGGGAGCACTTCCGGGATGTGGTGGCGCGAGGCGGGAAGTGTCAGGACCGCGACTGCGGTTCGCCGGGGACCCGGGGCATCCCGTCGGCGGTGCCGGCCGGCTTCTGCTGCGGCTTCAGCGTCGCCGCCGACTCCTTGATGCTGTCGATCGATCGCTGTGGCGCGCGGACCTTCTTGAACTTCCGATAGCCCACGAAGCCGCAGATCCCGGCGAACACCAGCATCAGCAGGAACACGATGCCGAACGCGGCCCAGCGCTGGAGCCACTCCGACAGCAGTTCACCGAGGAAGAAAAAGAAGAAGAACGAGCTGTAGAGCGCGACCACCGCGGCGATGATGAAGAAGATGCTGCCCTTGGTGGCCTTCTTGACCTCGCCGACCGTCTCGGTCTTCGCCAGTTCCAGTTCGGCTCGGAACAGCGTCGACATGTGCTGCGTCGCGTCCTTGACCAGCGATCCGATCGACGCGCCTTCGGCGGAGTCGGCCGCGGGATCCTCCGACAACGGGAGGTAGGGCACCCAGCCCCCGGCGTCCCGGTTGTCGCCGTCGTTGAATTCATGCTTCGGGCTGCTCACGCGCTCATCGTGCCATGTGGACGGCGTTGCGGTCGCGAAGGGCGCACGCGCGGTGTCGATGTCGTGTGAAGTCGTTGTCGGAACGTGTCGTCCGGCGGCCGGATCCGGGGTGGTCCGAACAGGTGAGTGTGTGCTTCGGCTACCGATCACGATCGGTAGCGCGTGGGGAGTACTGTTGATTACCGGCCGAAACTAACGGGTAAAATCCGTCAAAGTACGCAAGATCGGACAATAATCAACATGTCGGGTAACGTCCATGTCGGGTAACGCCACTGAATCCGCCGGCGCGGGATCCGCGGGCGGCGGTAACGAGAAGACGTTCTTCGGGCACCCCCGAGGGCTCGCCAATCTCTTCGGCGTCGAGATGTGGGAGCGGTTCTCGTTCTACGGGATGCTCGGCATCTTGCCGCTGTACCTCTACTTCTCCGCCGCCGAGGGCGGCCTGGAGATGGACAGAGGCACCGCGCTCGGCATCGTCGGTGCGTACGGCGGTCTTGTCTATTTGTCGACGATCATCGCCGCCTGGATCGCCGACCGGCTCCTCGCTCCCGAGCGGACCCTGTTCCACAGCGCCGTCCTCATCATGATCGGCCACCTCGGGCTCGCGGTGCTGCCCGGTTACCTCGGTGTCGGCGTCGGCCTCCTCTGCGTCGCGCTCGGCAGCGGCGGCGTCAAGGCCAACGCCACTGCGGTGCTGGGCACGCTCTACGGCGAAGGCGACGAACGCCGCGACGCCGGTTTCACGATCTTCTACATGGGTGTCAACCTCGGCGCCTTGGTCGGCACCGCGCTCACCGGCTTCTTCCAGCACACCGTCGGATTCCACGTCGGCTTCGGCCTCGCGGCCGCGGGTATGGCGATCGGTCTGATCCAGTACTCGATCGGCCGCTCCAACCTCGGCGAGGCCTCGCGGATCGTGCCGAATCCGCTGCCGGCCTCGCGTCGCCCGCTGGTCGCGCTGGCGTTCGCGGCGATCGCCGTCGTGTGCGTGGTGCTCGTGCTGACCGGCCTGATCACCGCCCAGAACCTCGGTGACGTGGCGGTGGGGGTCGCGGGCACCGCTGCCGTCGTGCTGTTCGTGATCCTGCTGACCAGCACCAGGGTCAGCAGCGTCGAGCGCAGGCGCGTGCTGTCGTTCATGCCGATGTTCGTGGCCAGCGCCGCGTTCTTCGCACTGTTCCAGCAGCAGTTCACCGTGCTCGAGGTGTACTCGGACGAACGTCTCGACCGCGACCTGTTCGGCTGGGAGATGCCGATCTCGTGGGTGAACCTGATCAACCCGGTGTTCATCCTGATCCTGGCGCCGATCTTCGCGACGGTGTGGACCAAGCTCGCCGACCGGCAGCCGTCGACGCCGATGAAGTTCGCGCTGGGAACCGGCGTGATGGGCGTGGCGTTCCTGCTGTTCCTGCCGATGGCGGGCGGCGAGGGCAACACGAGCCCGCTGCTGGCGGTCGTCGGCATCTTGGCGGTGTTCACGATGGCGGAGATGTTCCTGTCGCCCGTCGGTCTGTCGCTGTCGACCAAGCTCGCACCGACGGCGTTCCGCGCCCAGATGGTGGCGCTGAACTACCTGTCGGTTTCGCTGGGCACGGCGCTGTCGGGGTCGCTCGCGAAGTACTACTCGCCGGAGGGCGAGGCGTCGTACTTCGGGACGGTCGGCGCCGTTGCCGTCGTCATCGGCGTGATGATCGCGGTGCTCTCGCCGTTCATCCGCAAGCTGATGTCCGGGGTGCGGTGAGCCGACGCCGTTGTGGTTAGCCGTCGCCGCCGCGGTGAGCCGGTCGACAGGTTCGCCCCGATCTCACCGGAAGCCGGTATCAAGGAGTCATGCGACGGCGCGAGCACACGTACACGTTGACTCTGCGGTGGACGGGCGACCGGGGGACGGGCACGTCGGGTTATCGCGACTTCGGGCGCGACCACGACGTGACCGCCGATAGGAAGCCGCCACTCGCCGGATCGGCCGACCCCTTCTTCCGCGGCGACGCCGACCGCTGGAACCCCGAGGAGTTGCTGCTCGCGGCGCTCGCCCAGTGCCACATGCTGTCGTACCTCGCACAGTGCGCGCGGTCGGGCGTGGTCGTTACCGGTTACGCCGACGAGCCCGCCGGCACGATGGCCGAAACGCTCGGGGTCGGCGAGTTCACGTCCGTGTCGCTGCGCCCGGTGGTCACCGTCGCCGATGCCGGCATGGTCGAGCAGGCTCGGGAACTCCACGAACCCGCCCACGAGGCGTGTTTCATCGCGCGGTCGGTGAACTTCCCGGTGCGGCACGAGGCCCGCATCGAGGTCGCCGACGATGCGGACCGTGCCCGCCCCGGCCGGCAGGACTGACCGCCGGCAGGGAACACGGCGCGCGGCTCACGACTCCAGATCGGCCAGCTGCTTCCTCGCTTCTTCGAGCTGGGCTTCGAGCTCGGCCACGCGGGCCTGCTGCTGCTCCTTCGCCGCATCGATGACCTCGTCGATCGGCGTCGACAGCTCTTCGTGCAGCTCCTTCGCCGCGCGCGAGACGGCCGAGGCGGTCACGGCCAGTCCGCGGGTCACCCACTTACTCCCGTGTTTGAGTTCGGCCTGCCATTCACCGTCGGCGGTTCCGGTGACGGTGAGGGTCAGCTCGACCGTGCGGGTCTTGCGCGCGTTCGCTCCCTTGGGTCGGCCGCGCTTGGGTTTGGCGTCGTCGGCGGGGCTGGCCGTGGCCGTGGTGGATGCGTCCGAGTCCGTGGGGGCGGCGGTGCCGGCAGTGTCGGTGTCGGCAGTGTCGGTGTCGGCAGTGTCGACGTCGGTCGTGTCGGCGTCGGACTCGGTAGTGGTTTCAGTGGCGGGTTCAGTGGTGGGTTCGGCGGTGGGTTCGGCATTCATCGCGGGCAGATCCCCTCGAAACGTCCGGCAGTGACCCCGACATTCTAGAACACCCGTTCGAGCTTTTGTCCACCCGGGTGATGAATGCTTCCGGAGTGGCGTTAACAGGATTGGACAAAATGTGTCCGACGTCTCAGACTCGTCGGCGAGGGATCACCCGGCCGTCGCATCCGGGATGCGGTAGCAGCTCCGACATCGCCGTCCGGGCGTCCTGAGTGTCCGAACATATCGGGCGTCTGGATGTGGAGTTTTTTCGGCAGCCCACCACGCATCGACCGTCCGGCTTCGGGACGAACCGGTGCAGACCACCCACGTGTAACTCGATGGGGTGATCCCTGGAATGGGCTGTGCCCTGCGGAAACGTCGCATCTTCGCAGCTCGGCACGGTGCTGAAAATCAGCAACGCATTTGATCGGAACTTGCAGCCCCGGCAACAATGCGAACCGTCGCGTACGCGAACAGTTACCCCCGTGTACGTAGCGAGAGCCGTACTGGGGATACTCCTAAGAGTCTGGTTTGTTCGGATGTTCGAGCACAAGGAACGCCCGTGCAACCGGTTCGCGCAGGTGATCGCACATCACGTGATCGCGTGGGCGACATACCACTGAACGCTCCACACCTCGCACCTTCGTGTGCCTAGTTGCAGGACGTGATCGATGGAAAGGCGTAGTGACGCCGACCGCTCCGGTTTCGCCGGCGGCAACGCCGGTGCGTCCGCCGAGACGAGGGCCGCGTACCGGAAACGGTCGCGCTCATTGGCGGCAGTCGCGAGCGCAGCAGTGTTCGCACTCGTCGTCACCGGGTGCGGCGGCGGGGACACCGCAGCCGACGGCGGGCAGAATCCCGAGCCGGTCGCGGTGACCGAGGAACAGCTCGCGAAGCTCCCCGAGGCCACGACTTACGACGATCTCGAGCAGGCTCCCATCGACCCCGAGATGGGAGACACGTCGGCCAGTGAGAACGGCACCGGCACGGTGTTGCACCCCGAGCAGGAACTGGCGGTGTACAAGAAACCGGGCGGTGAACCGTTCGCGAAGCTGCCCGTCGAGCAGATCTCGTCGCCGACGTGGGTTCCCGTCATCGGCGAAAAGGGCGACTGGGCGCAGATCCTGCTGCCCGCGCGTCCGAACGGTGCCAGTGGCTGGATCCACGCCACCGACAAGACGGTCGAGGAGGGTAACAACGACTTCGCCGTCACGGTGCACCGCGACGACTTCACCCTCGAGATCACCGAGAAGGGTGAGCAAATCGGGGAATGGACCATCGGGGTCGGGAAGGACGAGCACCCGACGCCGAAGGGGCGTGCGTACATCATCGCTTCCATCGAGGAGCAGGTGAACGACTACAGCCCCATCGTGCTGCCCATGAGTTCTCACTCGGAGTCGCACGAAACGTTCGGCGGTGGCCCCGGCACCGTCGGCATCCACACGTGGCCGGACAACAGCTTCGTTGGCGAAGCCAACAGCGACGGCTGCATCAGGGTCACGCAAGAGGCCCTGGACGAGCTCGTCAAGCTGCCGCTGGGAACGATCGTCGAGGTCGTCTGACGCCCCTCCCACGGCAGTGCGCCACCGGTAACGGGCCCCCGCCCGGAAACCCGACCCGAATGCACCACCGGAATCGAAAGGTACTTCCTTGTCGAAGAAGAAGACCGCCGCGCTCGGCGCAGGCGTCCTGTCCGCCGCCCTCGTCGGCGGCGCCCTGCTCGCCCCGGCTGCGGGCGCCCAGACCGAGGACTCGGCTTTCGGCATCGCCGCCGACGGCCTGATCGACATCGCTCCCACGCCGTACGTCGAGGGTGAGGGCTCCGAGGAGGTCGTCGGCACCAACGTGGCGGGCCTGGCGGGCGCGACGGTGCTCAGCGCCGAGGCGTCCTCGAACTACGCCTACGCCGACGTGGCCAACCTCAGCGTCCTCCCCGGCGACATCGGCGGTATCCCGGGGATCGGCGAGCCGCTGGTTGCAGCAGAAGGCACGCTCAGCGCCACCTGTGACAACGGTGACCTCAGCTCGCAGATCACCGAACTGAGTGTCCTGGGCAACACGATCCCGATCGACAACCTCGCGCCGAACACGACGGCTGTGCCCGAGGCGCTCGAGGGCGTCGCCCAGATCACCCTGAACAAGCAGAGCGAGAACACCGTCACCGCGGTCAGCATCGAGCTGCTGCAAGGCGTGCCGGGCCTGTCGGACATCGCCGGGCAGACGATCGACATCGCGTCGGCCACCTGCACCGAGGGTGACGACGACGGCGACAACGGCGACGGCGACAACGGCGACGGCGACAACGGCGACGGCGACAACGGCAACGGCGACAACGGCAACGGCGACGGCGACAACGGCAACGGCGACGGCGACAACGGCAACGGCGACGGCGACAACGGCGACGGTGACGGTGACGGCGACGGCGACCAGGCCGACGACAACGGTGACGCCCCGGCTCCGACCCCGCAGCCCGGCCACCTGGACGTGACCGGCTGACGCATTCCCCAGGGATGCATTGAACAGATGCATTGAACAGATGCACTGAACATACGAAAGCGGCCTCCACAGTGGATATCCACTGTGGAGGCCGCTTTCGTATGTGCGCGGGCTGTGTTTCAGTCGTCCGAACCGGACGAGAGGCCCTGGGAGATCCGGTCCATCACGGTGCTGTCGGCGAGCGTGGTGACGTCGCCGACCTCACGGTCCTCGGCGACGTCGCGCAGCAGGCGGCGCATGATCTTGCCCGACCGGGTCTTCGGCAGCTCCGGTACGACCATGATCTGCCGCGGCTTGGCGATCGGCCCGATCTCCTTCGTCACGTGGACCCGCAGCTCCTGGATCGTCTCGTCGCCGGCCTGTGCGGCGTCGCCCCGCAGGATCACGAACGCCACAATGCCCTGCCCCGTGGTCGCGTCGCTCGCACCGACCACCGCGGCCTCGGCCACCACCGGGTGCGACACGAGCGCCGATTCGACCTCCGTGGTGGAGATGCGGTGGCCGGAGACGTTCATGACGTCGTCGACCCGGCCGAGCAACCAGACGTCGCCGTCGTTGTCGTACTTGGCGCCGTCGCCTGCGAAGTAGTAACCCCGTTCTGCGAACCGCGACCAGTACGTGTCCTTGAACCGCTCGTCGTCGCCCCAGATCCCCCGCAGCATTGCCGGCCAGGGTTTGTCCAGCACCAGGTAGCCGCCGCCACCCTTGCCGACCGGTTCGCCCGCGTCGTCGACGACCTTCGCCGAGATGCCCGGCAGCGGCTGCTGCGCCGAACCAGGCTTCGCGTGCGTCACGCCGGGCAGCGGCGAGATCATGATCGCGCCCGTCTCGGTCTGCCACCACGTGTCGACGATCGGGCAGTGGCCGCCGCCGATGTTCTCGCGGAACCACATCCACGCTTCGGGGTTGATCGGCTCACCCACCGAACCGAGCAGTCGCAGCGACGACAGGTCGTAGCCCGCCGGAATGTCGGCGCCCCACTTCATGAACGTGCGGATCAGCGTCGGTGCCGTGTAGTAGATCGACACCTTGTACTTCTGGACGATCTCCCAGTGCCGGCCCTCGTGCGGGGTGTTCGGCGTGCCCTCGTAGACGACCTGGGTGGCGCGGTTGGCCAGCGGGCCGTACACGATGTACGAGTGACCGGTGACCCAGCCGATGTCGGCGGTGCACCAGTAGACGTCCTCACCCGGTTTGTGGTCGAACACGGCGTTGTGGGTGTAGGCCGCCTGTGTCAGGTACCCGCCCGAGGTGTGCAGGATGCCCTTCGGCTTACCCGTCGTGCCAGAGGTGTACAGGATGTACAGGGGGTGCTCCGAGTCGAACGCCTCCGGCTCGTGCTCCGCGGGCTGGGAGCCGACCAGCTCGTCCCACCAGACGTCGCGGCCCTCGGTCCACGGGACGTCGTCGTCGAGGTCGCTGCCGGTCCTTCGGACGACGACGACCTTCTCGATGCTCTCCGCGCCCTCGAGCGCTTCGTCGACGTTCACCTTCATCGGCGCGGCCTTGCCCCGGCGGTACTGCCCGTCCGAGGTGATGACCACCTTGGCCGCGGCGTCGTCGACCCGCTGGCGCAGCGCGGTCGGCGAGAATCCGCCGAAGACCACGCTGTGGAGCGCACCGATCCGGGCGCACGCCAGCATCGCGACGATCGCCTCCGGAATCATCTGTAGCTGGATCGCGACCCGGTCGCCCGCGGTGACGCCGAGCGACGTCAGCGCGTTCGCCGCCTTCGACACCTCGTCCTTGAGCTGGGTGTAGGTGATGTCCCGGGTGTCGCCCGGTTCGCCGACCCAGTGGATGGCCGTCTGGTCTCCGTGTCCGGCTTCGACGTGCCGGTCGACGCAGTTGTAGGCCACGTTCAGCTTGCCGCCGACGAACCACTTCGCGAACGGCGCGTCCGACCAGTCCACGACCTGTGTCCACTTCGTGTCCCAGTGCAGGCGTTCGGCCTGCTTCGCCCAGAACGCCTCACGATCGGCGTCGGCCTCCGAGTACCAGTCCGCCGTCGCGTTGGCGGCCGCCGCGAAGTCCGGGCTCGGAGGGAAGCTCCGGCTCTCGGTCAACAGGTTGTCGAGTGCCGGCGACTGCTCTGTCGTCATCTGCAAGGCCTCCTGGTCGTTGCTCAGGCGCACGTAATGGTTGTTGTCCGCGCCTGCCTGTGAAGTTAGTACCGCACGAGACAGGTTGCAGCCACGTTCGTCCGCCCACAAGGCCCCGCGCTCGTTACGGACGACCCGGGCGACGAGCGGCTGACGAACGGTCGCCGCATATGCTCGCCGGGGCGTGCAAGCGAAGCGGGAGGTTGGCCAGTGGCCGAGAGTGAGCCGGAGCGTGAGGTGCTCACATGGGAGCTGTTCGGGACGGCGAGCCGTGAGCTCGCCACGGCGGTGGCCGACAGCGGGTTCCGGCCCGATCTGATCCTGTCGATCGCACGCGGAGGCCTGTTCGTGGCGGGTGCGCTCGGGTATGCGCTCGACGTGAAGAACCTGCACGTGATGAACGTCGAGTTCTACACGGGCGTCGACGAACGGTTGGACCTGCCGGTGATGTTGCCGCCGGTGCCGAACGCCGTCGACCTGGCAGGCGCGAGAGTGCTGGTGGCCGACGACGTCGCCGACACCGGTGCGACGCTGAAACTGGTGCGCGACTTCTGCGCCGACGAGGTGGCCGAGGTGCGCTGCGCCGTCGTGTACGAGAAGCCCGACTCGACGGTGGCATGCGATTACGTGTGGCGGCGGACCGACCGGTGGATCAACTTTCCGTGGTCGACCGAACCGCCCGTGGTGACGAGGGAAGGTCAGGTGCTGGACGCATGAGTCAGGGTGCTGCTGAGAGTGATCCGCTCGCGCCACTCGTCGGGATCGACGGTGTCGCAGAGGCGGCGAAATCGGCTCAGGACGCGGTGTTCGCCGTGCACCGGTACGGCGTGAACCTGCGCGAGGGCTCGGCGACCGCCGCCGAGGCGTCGGTGCGGGCCGCGCGCGCGTCGGCAGGCGTCGAGGGCGTCGACCCGGAGATTCCCGACGAGGGCGAGGTGCGCGACCCGGTACTGGCGGGCGCGTTGCGGGTGGCGAAGGCCGGTGAATCGCTCCTGCCGACGTGGCGCCGCGCTCCGATGCAGGCGCTCGCCCGGGTGCACGTTCTCGCCGCGGCGGATCTGACGTCGGATTCCGACGCGCTGGGAAGGCCCGATCCGGCGGCGTCGCCACGGCTGGAGCTGCTCGGCCGGCTCGTGACGGGTGGGACGAAGGCGCCGGCGCCGGTGCTCACCGCCGTCGTCCACGGCGAACTGCTGGCGTTGCAGGCGTTCGGCACCGCCGACGGTGTCGTCGCGCGCGCGGCCGCGCGGTTGACGATGGTGGCGACCGGCCTCGATCCGAAATCGCTCACGGTGCCCGAGGTCGCCTGTTTCCGCAGGCAGGAACGGTATGCGGCGGCGGCCGAGGCGTTCGCCACCAGTGATCCGGACGGCGTGCGTGAGTGGTTGCTGTTCTGCTGCGCGGCGTTCGAGGCCGGGGCCACCGAAGCGCAGAGCATCGCCGACGCGGCGGCCTGATCGCCGGCGGTCACCGGCGGCCGACCCAGCCGGCGGTTACCGGCCGACCTCGCCGAGTGCGTCCCGTACGTGCCCGCCCGCGTGCTCGAGTGCGGTGGCTGCGGTCGTGACGTCGACGCCGCTGAGCAGGTGCACGAGCGCCACCCTGAGGTCGCCGCCGGCGCGGGTCAGCGCCTCGTCGCACTCGCGTTCCTCCGCACCGGTCGCCTCGCGGAGGATGCGCAGCGTGCGGCCGCGTAGCTTCGCGTTGGTGGCGAGCATGCCGACCATCAGGTTCGAATAGGTACGGCCGAGTTTCACCATCGTGGCCGTGGAGAAGGCGGTCAGCACCATCTTTTGCGCGGTGCCCGCCTTCATCCGGGTCGACCCGGCAACGGCCTCGGGGCCCGTGTCCACGACGATCGACACGTCGACGACCTCGGGCACGGGTGCGGCCGGGTTGTCCGACACGAGTCCGGTACGGGCGCCGAGCCGCTTCGCCTCCTCGAGCGCACCGAGCACGTACGGCGTCCGGCCGGACGCGGTCAGGCCCAGCACGAAGTCGTCCGCCGTGACGGACTCGGCGATCTCCGCGGCGCCCGCCGACTCGTCGTCCTCGGCGTTCTCCACCGGGAGCCGCAGCGCATGCTCGCCTCCGGCATGGTGTGCGACGAACCAGTCGGCCGGAACGTTGTAGGTCGGCACCAACTCGGCGGCGTCGAGCACCGCGAGCCTGCCCGAGGTACCGGCACCCACGTAGTGCACGCGTCCGCCGCCGCGCAGCGCCGCTGTCGCGTGGTCGACCGCTTCGGCGACCTTGCCCAGCACCGCGCGCACGGCACCGGCCACGCCGGCGTCCTCGGCGTTGATCGCCGACAGGATGTCGTGTGTCGACATGCGGTCGAGGTCGGTCGTGCGCGGATTGCGTTGTTCGGTCGGCGATTCGACGTGCACGACCGCCGAGACCTGCTCCGGGCCCGCGTTCGCCGTGCCGGATGCCATGTTCCTCACCGTCTCAGTACTCCCCTGGCCGCTCGCCGGCCGTGTTGTCATTGGGTGCGCCGCCGGCCGTCGGGACGGCTCCCGAGCCGGTGGGGTCCGACCGCGTCGCGGGTGGCGTCGAGCGCCTGCACGGCGCCGTCCATGTGCTGCTGGGCGACGCCGATGAACAGGCAGTCGATCACCGTGAGCTGTGCGATCCGGCTGGCGGTGGCGCCCGACCGGAACGTCGTCTCCCTCGCCGCGGTGGTGAGTACGTGGTCGGCGGTCTCGGCCAGCGGTGAACGCGGGAAGTTCGTCAGCGCGATCGTCGTCGCGCCGTGTTCTTTGGCGGCCTGCAGCGCCTCGACGGTGTCGGTGGTCGCGCCGGAGTGCGAGATGGCGAAAGCGACGTCGCCGGTGCCGAGTACGGCGGCAGACGTGAGCATGATGTGTGTGTCGGACCAGGAGAAGCTCACGCGGCCGATGCGGTGCAGCTTCTGCTGCAGGTCGGCGGCCACGAAGGCGCTCGCGCCCACACCGTAGACGTCGACGCGGCCCGCGCTCGCCATCACGTCGACGACCTGCTGCAGCCGGTCGACGTCGAGCTGTTCGGCGGTCTCCTCGACGGCCCTGGCATCGGTGAATCCGACCTTGCCGACGATCGAGGCGAGGTCGTCGTCGTAGGAGATGTCGCCGCCGTGCACCTGCGGGGTGCGTGCCGCCGAGCGGGCCGTGTCCGCGGCGAGTGCGATGCGCAGCTGCGGGTATCCGCCGACACCGATCGCTTTGCAGAATCGGGTGACGGTCGTTTCGCTGGTGTTCGCCGCCAGTGCGACTTCGGTGATACTGCGGCGGGACACCGTCGTCGGGTCGTCGAGGACGACCTTGGCGACGCGTTGCTCGGCCTTCGCGAGGCCCGGCAGCAGGGACCGGATGCGGACCAGAGGGCTGCCGTCCGGGTCGGCCGACTGCGGAGCCGTTGCGGTCGCCGACTCATCGACGCTCTCAGGCAAGGATTCATCACCCATAAGGTCCGTTGGAAAATTCCTTACTGCTCGCGTAGGCGACAAGGCTACCCGCACCTTTCGATCGGTTGCAGTCCACGGTGTGCGCTCCGTCGAACCCGGTCGCTCGCACCATCGTTGCTCAGAAGGTCGCCGACCGACTAGGGAGCGTCAGGCATTGGCGCTTAACGACTTGGCAACGTCACCTGCAGCTATATGCCGGTAGCGGAGAGCGATTTCATCCCGTTTGCACGTTTCGGTTCGTTGGGTCGAGGCGTACGTCCGCGCCGGTGAATTCTTCTCGGCCTGCGCGGGGGACAGGTCCGGTCGGCCTACGACGATCGTGGTGAACAGGCTGGTGAATGGCCAACAGTCGTTCGTCATCGCCGCCTCCCGAAGGTGCACCGGGTTCCTCCGCCACGGTGTCGATCCGCGCCGTGACCGCCTCGACGTTCCGGATTCCCACATCGGAGGTGCGATACGCGTGGGGGCACGGTGCCGTGCCGGCAGGTCGGCGGGGGACGGGGCGAAGATGCGGGTCGTCGGCACCGGCGCTCCGTACACGACACGGCGGCCCCGTGGTCGGCGTGGGACGCCGCCTGCAGGGCCGCCGTGTGGCGAGTGTCCGTGTGAAAGAGGTTGTGGCGAGAGGGTTACGAGCCGGGCCGGTGGAAGACCGGCTTCGGTCGCAGGCCGCCGGTGCCGCCCGACGTCCGGCCCTCACCGGCTCCTGCCGATTCACCGCCACCGCCGGAACCGCTGTTGTCAGGCTTGTCGTCCTGCCCGGGAGTGCGGAACCACGAGCCGCCGCCGGCGTTCGGCTTGGCCTCGAGCGCCCGCGACATGGCGCTGGCCCATGCCTCGCGGGCGTCGTTGATCGAGCCCCACTCGCGGGTCGGGTGCACCCGGTTGGTCAACAGGATCGCCATCGACTGCGAGTTCGGGTCGATCACGAACGAGGTGCCCGTGTAGCCCGTGTGCCCAGCTGTGACGGGTGAGGACAACTCACCCATGTACCACTCCTGGTCGAGCTCGAAGCCGAGGCCGTGTGCGTGGTCGGGGAACTCCTGGTTCCGGTTCGTGAGCATGTCACGGACGCTGCGTTCCTTCAGGATCCGCTCACCGCCGTAGGCGCCGCCGTTCAGGAGTGTCTGACCGAGCACGCCCATGTCGCGGACCGTCGAGAAGATGCCCGCGTGGCCGGCGACGCCGTCGAGCGACCAGGCGTTCTCGTCGTGTACGACACCTCTGACCATGCCGCGGTCCGGCTCGGACTGGTACTCGGTCGCCGCGATGCGGTCACGTTTCGATGCCGGCGGATTGAACCCGGTGTCGGTCATTCCGAGTGGGCCGGTGACGTTGTCGCGGACGTAGTGATCGAGCCGCTTGCCGGTGAGCTTGCCGACGAGTTCGCCGAGCGTGATCAGGTTCAGATCGGAGTACTGGTACTCGGTTCCCGGCTCGCTCACCGGCTCGGCGGCGAGTACCGCACCGATGCGCGAGGTGCGGTCCGGGTAGTCCTTCCACAACGGCATCGTCGCTTTCAGCCCTGACGTGTGGGTCAGCAGCTGTTCGACGGTGATCGAGTCCTTGCCGTGCGACCCGAACGCGGGCAGGTACCGGGCCACGGGTGCCGACAGCTCGACGTCGCCGCGCTCGGCCAGCTGCATCACCGTGATCGAGGTGAACAGTTTGGTCACCGATGCCATGTCGAAGATGGTGTTCTCGCGTACGGGAACCCGCTTGTTCGGCGGCAGCTCGTTGCCGTTGCGGTCGAAGCGAAGTGCTCCGCCCGCCGAGAATTTGCCGACGACCTTGCCGTCGTGGGCGAGCAGTCCGGTGGCACCCGAGTACATCGGATGGCCGTCGACGGCATCGGACGCCGTCAACTCGGTCAGGGTCCGCTCCGCGTCGCGGATCGGACGAGGGTCCACGCCCGCGTTCTTGGGCTTGGCGTGGGCCAGTGCATCCGCTGTGGGCGACAGCGGGGTCCGCGGGCCGTCGAACCGGCCGTCGTGCGGTGTCGACGCCGCCGCGGTGGTCGTGCCTGTCAAGACGAAGACAGCAGTCATCGCCACGATTCTGCCTCGCACGCGAGTAATCCCCCTACCGGTAGATCAAATACTGGTCGCGGTTCCGGCGGAATCCGGCGAGCTCATCGGACCACGAACCGATGATCTCGCCGGTGCCTGCGCCGGCGTTCACCATCGTGCGGAGGCGATCGGAACCGAAGAGTTTGTCGATGAAGTTGTCCTCGCGCCACCCGAACAGCTCGGGGTGCACCTGTTTCGCCGTAACGATCATGGCGATGCCCGTGCGAATGGGCTCGAACGCGTGCGGATCGGTGATGTTCAACTGAACGCCACCACACTGTTCGCCGGTGAATTTGCCGAACGTCGGCACGAAGTACGTTTCCCGGAACGATACACCGGGCAGGTTCTGTTCCTGGAGTGCTTCTCGCCACCTCCAGTCGACACCGGGCGCGCCCATGATCTCGAACGGACTCGTCGTGCCCCGGCCCTCGGAGAACGCCGTGCCCTCGAACAGGCAAGTTCCAGGGTAGGCGAGTGCGGTCGTCGGCGTCGGCATGTTCGGGCTCGGCGGTGTCCACACAAGATCGGTTTGCGCGAACAACCGATCACGTTTCCAGCCGTGAATCTCGACGACGTCCAGATTATCGAGTTTCCCGCCGTCGTCCGGAAGGAATTCGCCGTTGAAGAACCGTGCCAGTTCGCCCGCCGTCATCCCGTGCTGCTGCACGATGGGCTTCAGCCCCACGCCGGAGCTGAATTTCGGGTCGAGCATGGGGCCGAACGCCGAACCGCCGACGGGATTGGGCCGGTCGAGTACGACGAATTCGACTCCGACGCGGCCTGCCGCGACCATGCCCTCGTACATCGCCCAGATGTAGGTGTAGAAGCGAGATCCCACGTCGGCGATGTCGAAGACGACCGTGTCGACCCCCGACTTGCGGTACATGCGGGCGAGCTCGTCGATCGTGGCGCCGTAGGCGTCGTAGACGGGGATCCCGGTGCGCGGGTCCTCGTAGTCGCCCTCGGAGCCGCCTGCCTGTGCGCTGCCCCGGAAACCGTGTTCGGGCCCGAATGCGGCGACCGGGCGAACCCCTGCGGCGATCAGGGAGTCGACGATGTGGTCGCCGCTGACCAGCACGCCGGTGGGGTTGGAAAGGACGCCCACCTTGCGGCCAGCCAGGCGCTTCCAGCCGTCGTCGGCGAGGACGTCGGCGCCCGGGCGGACGTCGCGCCCCGGCACGGGGCCGGAGCCGGGCGGTCCGGTGCTGTCGGCGGCGGTGCTGTCGGCGGCGGTGCCCGGGCGCGGAGCCGCGGAGGCGAGCTGGGATCCCGAGGTCAGCAGTGGTGTCGCGAGGGCGCTCGCGCTCAGGAACGTGCGTCGGTTCAAAGGCATGTCATCACCAGGTCAGACCGTGGCCGAAGGGGTACAGGGTCGTGTCGGGGTCGTCGCCTGCCGGAATCGTCACCGGCAACGTCCCCTGCGGGGCCTGCTGGCCGAGCAGCACCTTCGCGAGTGAGGTCATGGAAACGTCTCGCCAGTCGTACGTGGCGAGCCAGGTCGGGACGTCGACGTAGCCGGGGTCGTAGGGCTCCTGGACCGAGACTGCCACGACGTTCGCGTCCGTGGCCAACAACTCGTGCAGCAGGTCACGTTGTCCGGCATCGCCCGCGAGGCCGTTGGTGAGCACGACGACCGTGTCGGCATCACCCGCTGCGTTCACCGCGCGCCGGACCGTCGCCTCATCGGGGTCGGAGCCCGTCGGCAGGGCCGTGGCCGAATCGCCGAGCTCCGCGGCGAGCGAGGAGACCGGGCGGGCCGGGTATCCCGGGAAACCGAGGTTGTTCCAGCCGGTCACCAGCGTCTTGCCCCGGCCGTCCAGTGGCAGGATCTGCTCGTCGTTGCGTAGCAGTGTCGGGGCCTTGTCCGTGGCGGCCTGCACCGTCGCACGGTTCTCCGGCGTACCGACCTTCTTGCCCACGGCCCCGATGTTGACCATCGGCGCCTCGGGAATCCCACGCTTGTGCTTCAACTGCAGAATGCGCAGCACGCTTTCGTCGATGCGCTGTTCGGTGATGCGGCCGCTGTCCACCGCGTCGAGCACCCCGCCGATGGCGACGTCGAGGTCCGGCGGCATCAGCATCTGGTCGACACCCGCTTCGAGGGCGAGCACCGGGATCTCACTGTCGGGGTACATCTCCCGCACGCCCTGCATCTGCAGCGAGTCGGTGACCACGACGCCGTCGTAGCCGAGTTCCTCGCGCAGCAGCCCGGTCATGATCGGCTTCGACAGCGTGGCCGGATCGCCCGACGGATCGAGGCTGGGTACCCGGATGTGCGCGGTCATGATCGAGTCGATGCCTGCGTCGACGGCCGCCTGGAACGGCGGCAGATCGATCTCTCGCCATTCCTGTTCGGTCCGGTCGATCGTGGGCAGGCTCGTGTGGCTGTCGGTCGCCGCGTCGCCGTGGCCGGGGAAGTGCTTGGCCGAGCTCGAGACCGTCTCGGTGGACCTGCCCGAATCCTGGTACCCGCCGACCTGAGCGGCCACGAAGTCACCGGCCAGCCCGGGATTCGCCGAGAACGACCGCGAGCCGATGATCGGGTTCGCGGGGTTGGAGTTGACGTCGGCGACCGGCGCGAAGTTCTGGGTGATTCCCAGGGAGCGTAGCTCGGAGCCGGTGACGGCGGCCGTCGCCTCCGCTGCCTCGGGGTCGCGGCCGGCGCCGAGGGCCATCGCGCTCGGCTGCTCGGTCGCGGGCTCACCCACGCGGGTCACCCGGCCGCCTTCCTGATCCACGGCGACGATCAGCGGCACACCCGTACCCGTGGAGAACGCTGCCCGCTGGAGACCGTTGGACAACCTCGCGACCTGTTTCGGGCGCTCGATGTTGTCGGTACCGCCGTGGTTGAAGTAGATGACTCCGCCCGGCTGATACTTGCGGACGACGTCGGACGGTGTGTCCACGCCGTACTTGTCCTGGTTGCCCGCGTGTTTCTCGTTCGGCGCCTGTCCCCAGACGTCGGCGACGAACAGCTGCCCCACCTTCTGTTCGAGCGTCATGTCGTGCAGCGCGCGTTCGGCCCAGTTCGCGCCGTTGTCGGTACCGGCCGGTGCCGGAGAGTTCGGGGAGGGGTCGGCACCGGCGGTGGCGCCGATACCGCCGGTCACGACGAGTAGTCCCGTGAGCGTGGCAGCGGCATGGCTGTTCCTCCTGCGCCGGGAAGCAGGCTTTGTCACGAAATTCCTCCAGTGAGCGTGTGGATGTGAGAAATCCACGAAGGCGTCAGGACCGGAAAGTTAGGCGAGCGCGGTAGGTCCGTCAATGGACGAACGTTGCATACCGCCACGAGTGGACCCTTCGCCCCGAAAAGCGGCATGAAAGGCCCATTGGCAGGTGCTGATGAGCGAACGAAATCCGCCATTCGTGCGGCGGATTCGGGACGGCGCGAGTGTGCCGGAAGTGCGAGTGTGCCGGAAGTGCGAGTGTGCCGGAAGCGCGCGGGTCGGCTCGGGCATGTCCGCGATCGCACCCGGCGGGGCGGCATATGGGCGGGGAAGCACACGGGCTGCGCACACGGGCCTCACACACAGGTGGGGCCCGCCGACGATGTCGACGGGCCCCACCTCGCGCGAGTGCCTGGGCGACCAAGCTGCAACGTGTGTCGCATCTTTTGGGGAGCTAGGCGTCCGGCGTCCCGGTAACGCAGTCCCACGGCGACGAGCCTTACGCGGCGTGCCGAGCGTGGGTACCCGGAACTCGCGCACGGAGGTCGATCGGGGTGGATCGGGCTTATCTCCGCCGGATCCCTGGCCGGTTCGATGTCCGCACCTTCAGTTGTACGCAGTGATGCAGTTCACTTCAAGGGGTTGTCCGGGTGCACCGGTACAGATTGTGGCGGAATGTGCGCGTGACGTCGGTTTCCCGCCATGGCCAGGAAAATCAGCCGCCGGATGGGTGTTGACGGCGCCGCGGCGGGCGCTGTTGTGCCGGGCTCGTCGTCAGGTGGGCCGGCCGCCGATTCGCCGGACGAGTCCGTAGGCGGTGACGCCGGCCAGGGCGGCGCCCAGCCCGATGCCGAGGCCTGCCAGCACGTTGCTGCGAGCCGTCATCCTGGACCGGATCGACACCGGCTTGTCGAAGGCGTGGAGTTCCCATGCCCGTTCCGTGGCGATCCGGCGCAGGGTTCGGTCCGGGTTCACCGCGTGCGCATGCCCGACGGTCTCCAGCAGGGGGACATCGGTACTGGAATCGCTGTAGGCGTGACAGCGGGCGAGGTCGTAGCCGCGTTCGGCGGCCAGCCGACTCGCTGCGGCGGCCTTCTGCTCGCCGTAGCAGTAGAAATCGATCTCGCCGGAGTAGCGGCCGTCCACCACGCTCATGCGGGTGCCGACGCTGTCGTCGACACCGAGCATCGCGGCTATCGGCGTGACCACCTCCTCGCCTGCCGCCGACAGCACGATCACGTCGTGGCCCTGTGCTTTGTGGGCGGCGATGAGCGCCTCGGCTTCTGCGTAGACGAGTGGTGTCACGACGTCGTGCAGCGTTTCGGCCACGACCGTCCGCAGTTGTGCCACGTCCCAACCCCGGCAGAGTGCGGAGATCTCGGTCCGCAGGCGTTCGGTGCGGTCCTCGTCGGCACCCGACAGGGAGAACACGAGCTGGGCGTACGCGCTCTTGAGCGCGGTGCGGCGGCTGATCATGCCTTCGCGCATCAGCGGTCTGCCGAACGCCAGGGCACTCGAGGACGCGATGATGGTCTTGTCGAGATCGAAGAACGCTGCGACGCCGCTGGTCGGATCGCTCCCGGAATCGGCCACGGTGCCACGATAAGTGATCGACGGGGACCGTCGTGAGGCCGCACGGCAGTGGTCGGCGACTTCCCTTCACGCTACCGGACGCCGCGACCCTTCTGTTATCGAATTGCCTGTTCAGAACGGGTTTCGGACGGTTCGGCGGAGCTACCCTGAAAGTAGTCCGGTATCGCGCCCGGATACGGCTCGGCTCACCCCCGGCCGAGCCAGGGCGGTCCCCGTTTTCCTCCCCCTGGCGGGGGCCGCCTCCTCAGAACCCTTGTCGGTTACTGCCGGTCGGTTACCGCGCAGTTATCCACAACGACCCGGTTGTCCACAGGTTCTCGAATTCCCTCTTCCCGTCGCCGTGGCCGCAGGTGAATGTGGATGGCAACCGAAGCTTTCTGGGGGAACGATGGAACGGACCGTGGACCGGCGGGCGGAGCAGGGCCTGGTCGTCGGGAATGGCGTCACCGGGAATGCCGTCACCGGGAATGCCGTGGCAGGCGCGCAGGGCGATCAGCCGGCGACCCGGGCCGCTGCCGACCCGGGCAGGCGGCCACTCGTCGTGGCACGGGACGGCCGGGTGCTGGACGAGATCCGAAGACACGCCGCGGCGGTCGACTGCGATCTCGTTCTGGTCCCCGATCTCGACGAGGCGGAGCCGTACTGGCGCGACGCGCCGCTCGTGCTCGTCGACGAGGAGGTCGCGCCGAGCGCGCAGGTACGGCCCCGGCGAAGCGATGTCGTCCTGGTGTGCGGCGGTAAACCACCGCAGAGCATGTGGCGCCGCGCCTTCCTGCTGGGCGCACGCGAAGTCGTGACGTTGCCGGACACCGACGGAGTGCTGCTCACCTCGTTGGCCGATGTCGTCGAAGAGCCGAGCGCGGATCGGGGCCGCGTGGTCGCCGTACTCGGCGGGCGCGGAGGGGCCGGTGCGTCGGTGCTGGCTGCGGCAGTGTCCGTGTGCGCGGCCAGATCGGGCGGCAGGTCGGTGCTGATCGACTGCGACCCGCTCGGCGGCGGCATCGATCTCGTGCTGGGTGCGGAATTGCAGGACGGAGCGCGCTGGCCGGACGTGCGGGTGCAGGGCGGGCGGGTGGCGATGTCGGCGCTCGACGACGCGTTGCCGGTGACGGGGCCCTCCGACGGCCCGGTCTCACTGCTCTCGTGCGACCGCGACGGCCCCGGTCCGGCGCCGGACACGATCGAGGCGGTTCTCAGGGCGGGCGTGCGTGCGGGACGGACCGTTGTGTGTGACCTCCCGCGGGAACCGGGGCCGTGCGGACAGTCCGTTCTGACGATCGCGGATCTCGTCGTGATCGTGGTCCCGGCCGAACTGCGTGCGTGTGCCGCGGCCTCACGAGTGCTCGAGCGGATCGGTGACGCTCATTCCCGTACGCGGGTGCTCGTCCGTGGCCCGTCGCCGGACGGGCTGAGCGCACGTGACGTGGCAGGCGGGGTGGGCGTGCCGTTGTTGGGGTGGCTGCCCGCCGATCGGCGCGTCGCCAAGACAGTCGAACGCGGTTCGTTCAACCCGCGCCGCCGTGGCCCGCTCGACACCGCGGCGCGCGCCGTGCTCCGCCAGGTCGTCGCGACGTGAGTGTCCACAGTGCTGTTTCGGGTCGTGAACCTGGTCCGTCCGATCCGATTGTCGATTTCCAGGGGGAAATATGAAATCCGGAACTGTCTATTCAGGAGTTGACGGCGAAACGTCGTCTCCCGCCGATGCCCGACTGGTCGAACGGGTACGCAGGCGGCTCGCGAATGCCGGTTCGGCGGCCGATCCGCAATCGGTGGCCGAAGCCGTACGGGCCGAGAGTTCCGGGGTCGCCGGGCATCTGGATGTTCTCGACGCCGTGCGGTTGCTCCGGCACGAGTTCGTCGGCGCGGGACCGTTGGAGCCGCTGCTCGACGATCCGGCGGTGACCGACGTGCTGGTGACGGCTCCCGCCGAGGTGTGGATCGACGGAGCGGGCGGACTGCGCCGCACGGATGTCACCTTTTCCGACGAGGAGGCCGTTCGCAGACTCGCCCAACGACTCGCTCTTGCCGCAGGACGGCGGCTCGACGATGCTCAGCCGTTCGTCGATGGCTGGCTGCCCGGGGCGGGACCGCACGGCCGGGTACGCATGCACGCGGTGCTGCCGCCGGTGGCGGCCGGTGGGACGTGCCTGTCCCTGCGTGTGCTCCGGCCCGCAGCACACGACCTGCGCGCGCTGCGCAGGTCCGGAACCGTCGACGATTCCGGTTTCCGGGTGCTGGAGGCGATCGTCGCCGCACGGCTGGCCTTTCTGATCGGCGGTGCGACCGGATCGGGAAAGACGACGCTGCTGGCGGCGATGCTCGGCGCGGTCTCCCCCAAGGAACGCATCGTCAGTGTGGAGGACGCGGCGGAGATCCAGCCGTCGCATCCGCAGGTGGTGCAGCTCGTGGCGCGACCGGCCAATGTGGAGGGCGCGGGTGAGGTGACGCTGCGGGATCTGGTGCGGGAGGCCCTCCGGATGCGGCCGGACCGACTGGTGGTGGGCGAGGTGCGCGACCGCGAGGTGTGCGAGCTGTTGAACGCACTCAACACGGGTCACGACGGCGGTGCCGGCACGTTGCACGCCAACTCGCCGAGCGAAGTGCCCGCCCGGCTCGAGGCACTGGCTGCACTCGGTGGACTGACCCGGTCGGCGTTGCACAGTCAGCTCGCGGCGGCGGTTCAGGTCGTGCTCCACATGGCTCGCGGAACCGACGGTACCCGGCGGCTCACCGAGATCGGTGTCGTTCACCGCAGTCGGGAGGGCGTGGAGGTGCGACCCGTCTGGACGGCCTCCGGGCCTGCGGCGGATCGCGAGCTGCTGGCATCCCTGTTGCGGGACCGGGGAGTGGAACCGCCGTGGTGACGTCCGTTCAGCTGGCTGCGGTGGCCCCGGCCCTGCCGGTCTGCGGCGTGGCGCTGCTGATCTGGCCGGAGTGCCGAGGCAGGCGGAGGCTGCACGGCTCGGTCGGCCACCCGTCCGGCCGGGACCGGGTCGGCCGCCGATGGGGGCGGCCGTGGTCGTGGCGCGTCGCCGCGACGGTGGGGCCGGTCCCGGTGCTGTTGTTGGCCGTGTGGGCGGGTGTCGGCGTCGTGCTGGCCGTCGGATGCGGGGCGGCGGCGGTGCTCGTGCATGTCCGTGCTCGCAGGCGCGTCCGGCGGGGTGTTTCCGCTCTGGCAGGCCTGGCAGAGGCATTGCGTGCAATGGCGGGAGACCTGCGGTCGGGCGCACATCCGGCAACGGCAGCCGAGTCTGCTGCACAGGATGCCGATTCCGACATCACACCGGTGTTCAGGGCGATCGCGGAGTCGGTGCGGCTCGGTGGCGAACCGGACGCGGGACTGGCCGCGTTGCCGGCCGGGTCGGTGTCGTTGCCAGGGGGTGTGCTGGAGCGGGTGACGACGGCGTGGTCACTCGCGCGCAGGCACGGGCTCGCACTGGCCGACATCGTCGATGCGGTCCACCGCGACGTGGCTACGCGAGCCCGGCTCGCGGGAACACTCGACGCGCGGATGGCAGGACCGCGGGCGAGCGCGCTGATTCTCGCGGGACTGCCCGTGCTGGGAGTGCTGCTGGGTGAGGCGATGGGTGCGGCACCGCTCGGCGTGCTGTTCACCACGGCACCCGGACAGGCGCTCCTGACGGTGGGCGCCGCCCTGCTGCTCGGCGGCGTGGCGTGGACGTCGGCGATCACCGGAAGGGTTCTGCCCCGATGAACCCGCTCGTGCCCGCGTTGCTCGCCGCAGCACTCTGGCTGCCGTCCGTGCCGTCGGCCGCCCGGTTGCGCATGGTCCTTCCCACCCGGCGGGGCCCGTCGAACCGGACGTGGCTGCAGCGGCCGCTGCAGTGTCCGGCACCGGGGTTTCCGGAGTTCGCGGGAATATCGGCGGTGCTGCTCGTTGCCGGCGTGGGAGCGTTCGTGACGGCGCCGGTCGTCGGGGCAGGGGTGTGGTGGGGTGTCCGGTGGGTGCGAGCGCGCCGTGCTCGTGAGGAACCGGACCCGTTGCGCACGGCTGCGACGGGCGATCTGCTCGCGGCGTGTCTGCGGTCGGGAATGCCCGTGTCCACCGGAGTGAACGCCGTGGCGCCGACCGCCCAGCCCGGCGCCGCTGCGGCGCTGCGTGCCACCGCGGGCCTGTTGGCGCTCGGTGCCGAACCACGGCAGGCCTGGCAGCCGGCCAGGCAGTGTCCGGCCACCGCCGAGCTCGCTCGCGCCGCCTGTCGTACGGCCCGCTCCGGTAGCGCGCTCGCGGGCGTCGCCGAGGAGATGGCCCACCGGGCACGCGATGCCGTCGTGGATACCGCCGAGTCGCGGGCTCAGCGTGCAGGCGTCCTTGTGACGGGGCCACTCGGATTGTGCTTCCTGCCCGCGTTTCTGTGCCTCGGCATCGCGCCGGTGGTGATCGGACTCGCGAGTGAACTACTGGTCTGAACCGGTTGGACGGAAAGCAGGCCGGCGACCGGAAACCGATGGAGAAGGGAATGTCATGAATACCGTTACGAGGATGGTGCGCACGGTCGAGCCGGTCACCGGCCCGGTGAACATGGTGCTGCCGATGGATTCGGAGACCGGCGTGCCCATGGCCGCCATGCCGGCGCGAGGAGGTGTGCCGCAGGCGACGGCCCGGTCGCGTGGTGTCGCACAGGGCGAGCCGGAGGTGGACCTGGCCGCGCTGCTGCCGAGACAGGCGGGGACGGAACGGGAACGGGTGCCGTGTACCGGAACGGCCGATGGCGAGTATCGGCGGAGACGGCACGGTGAAGGAGACCCCGGCGACCGTCCTGGCGTTGCTGCCGATCGTGGCGAGGCGGACGATACATTCACCGATGTCGACGGTGACGCGGGCATGTCGACTGCTGAATATGCGATCGGAACTCTGGCCGCGGCAGCGCTCGCGGCGGTGCTGTACATGATCGTCACGGGGGACTCGGTCGCCTCCGCGCTGACGTCAGTCATCGAACAGGCGCTGTCGGTGGACTTCTGATGCCCGGCGTCGAGTGTTGTGCCCGCGACGGCACCGGTGGCCGCGAGTGCGGCGGGCGGGACGGGACCGACCGAGGCTCGGTGACCGTCGAAGGTGCGATCACGGTGTGCTCACTGATCGTGGTGCTGGGGCTCGTCCTGAGTGTCGTCACGGCGATGCTGGCTCAGGTGCGCTGCGCCGACGCCGCGGGTGAAGCGGCGCGCCTGCTCGGCAGAGGCGACGATGCCCGTGCTCGGGAAGCCGTCCGGCGACTCGCTCCCGACGGCGCGACGTTCGCGGCAGCCGATGACGGCACCGGCGTCGAGGTCACCGTGCGCAGCCCGTTCCTCGGGGGACTGCTGCCGGGGGTCGAACTCTCGGCCGGGGCCTACGCGGTCCGGGAACCCGGAGCGGAAGGAGACCGCCCGGACGGCGGTGAACACGACGGCGGCGCCCACGAGGGTGAGAACCCTGATGGCGAGGACTCCGACACCGAGGACTCCGACACCGAGGACTCCGACACCGAGGACTCCGACACCGAGGACTCCGACGGCGAGGGTTCCGCGGGTGAGGTTCCCGAGGGTGGTGGCGGGTCCGGCACCGATCACGACGGTGGCCGGCCGGGTGGCGGCGGTGCCGTTGCCGGCGGGGATCGGACCGGGGAGGCGGAGGAGCGCCGATGACGTACGTGCAACCGGGACAGGACACCGACGAGGGAGTGGCGACGGTGTGGGGCGCACTCGCGATCGTGGGTCTACTGGTGGTTACGGGGACGGTGTGGTTGATCGGCCATGTGGCTGCGGTCCGGCAGCAGGCTTCGAACGCGGCGGACCTGGCGGCGCTGGCAACGGCGGGCCGGGTGGACCGCAGCGCCGGTGATGCGTGCCGATCCGCTGCGACGGTCACCGACCGGATGCGGGTGGAGCTGATCGAATGCCGCGTGGAGCATCCGGACGCGCTGGTGGTGGTCGAAGCCGACGGCGGACCGTGGCTCGCGGCCTTCGGACCGGTGACCGCTCGTGCTCGTGCCGGTCCCGTGTCGCCTGCTGCGGCAGGGCAGAACGACGAGCAGCGGTCGACTGCGCGCGGTGAACGGTATTCGCGGTCCGTGCGACGCACGACTTCTGCGCAGGAATCGGTGGTCGCCAGGGCTCCGCCGAGCCGTGACCTGGAGGCCGCGTCCCGGGACGCAGCCGCGACGAACGGTACGTCCATCGGCACCCGGGACCGATGACCGGTGCCCGACCTTCGGCGCGACCGTTGTGCCGATGCTCACTCATCGTCTTCTGTCGTCCGGTTGTCGAGCGGCTCTGTCGCGAGGGGTGCAACTTGCCGTTAGGTGAGATCAGACACCGCGAACGCAACGGTGCGAACGGTTTCAGGAGGCTTGAGCAAGACATGTTGGACATGGAGTGGCCCGACAGCTGGCGCGGCTCGTTCCGGATCGAGCTGCGCGCGGAGGCGATCAGCCTCGTGGAGCGCGGCTGGCCGATCCTGCCGGGCACGGTCTCGGAGAGTGAGGGCGCGGACTGGCAGTACCCGACACCTGCACACGCGGATTGGCAGAGCCGTCTCGGCGCCCACTCGCGTCAGGTCGCGGCGTGGTTCACCGGCAAGCCGTGCAGCTTGCTCGTGGCAACCGGCACGATGGTCGATGCACTGGAGGTCAGCGGCGAACTCGGTCGCCGTGCAGCGTCGCTGCTGCGAGTGACGGGCCACCCGGCGCCGATCGTGGCGATGCCGAACGGCCGGTGGCTGTTCCTCACCGCATCCGCCGACGCGGTGCATCCGGTACTCGCCGAACACGACGATGTGACCTGGCACGGCCGGGACGGTTATGTGCCGCTGCCCCCGACTCCGTACCGGCAGGGCGTGGTGCACTGGCGCGTCAAGCCGGAGATCTGGGGCTGGCGGCTGCCGGAGGCGGCGACCATCAACGAGGTGCTGGTCCGAGCTCTGCTCGGTGAGCACGACGACGGGACCGCCACGGCGTCGGCCGCCGTACTCCCGCCCGACGATCAGCGCGCCGCGACTCCGTCCGCGGCCTGAACCACCCCGTGACCGTGTTCGCCGTCGCGTCCCATTGCCCCGAGCACGACGTCGAGCACGGTCACAGCCCCCGCCTTGTCCAGCGGTTCGTTGCCATTCCCGCATTTGGGCGACTGAACGCAGGACGGGCACCCGGCCGGGCACTCGCAGGAGACGATCGCCTCCCGCGTAGCGGCCAGCCATGGGACCAGCGCGGCAAACCCGCGATCGGCGAATCCGGCACCCCCGGGATGGCCATCGTGCACGAACACCGTCGCCTCCCCGGTGTCAGCGTGCAACGCGGTGGACACTCCGCCGATGTCCCATCGGTCGCACGTAGCGAACAGCGGTAGCAGGCCGATCGCTGCGTGCTCGGCAGCATGCAGGGCGCCGGGAAGGTGCGCCGCTTCCAGCCCCGGCCCCTCCCGGCGCCCTGCAGCATCTCCCGGCTCGACTGCGGCGACGGTGTCGTTGCCGTTGCCGTTGCCGTTGCCGTTGCCGTTGCCGTTGCCGTTGCCGTTGCCGGTTCGTGCCGTCGTGTCGAGCAGCTCGTCGCTGATCGTGTACCACACGGCCCTCGTGCGCAGCTCCTCTTCCGGCAGGTCGAGGGCCACCTGGTCGAGCACCTCGCCGGACGGCAGCCGTCGCAGATAGCCGACGACCCGAGATGTCACGGCCACATCGCCGAGGCAGACCGTGACTCCGCCGAACCGCTGCTGCTGATGCGTCTTTAGCACCTCGATGTCGGTCACCTCGCGCGGCGACGTGTTCCACTCCGGATCCTCGGCATGGACGAGTGCCAGCCCGGTTTCCAGGTCCAGTTCGTCGACCACGTAGGACGACCCCTGGTGCAGGTACACCGCACCCGGATGCACCGTCGTACGTGCCGAGCCCGGATCGACCGTGCCCAGCAGTCGCGACGTCTCCGCCTCGACGACCGCCACCTGCTCACCGCCCGATCCGCGGATGTCCACGTCGAACTGCGGCCGGTCCCGCGACGTCCAGTACCACCCGCTCGGCCTGCGCCGCAGTACGCCGTCGGCGACCAGCGACTCGAGGACCGCGCGGGCCTCGTCGCCGCCGAACACCTCCAGCTCGCCGGCCTTCAAGGGCACCTCCGCCGCCGCGCACGCGAGCTGTGGTGCCAGCACGTACGGGTTGACCGGGTCGAGCACGGCGGTCTCGACCGGCCGGTCCAGCAGTGCCTCCGGGTGGTGCACCAGATACGTGTCCAGGGGGTCGTCCCGCGCCACGAACACCACCAGTGCGTCGTCGCCCGCGCGTCCCGCACGGCCCGACTGCTGCCAGAACGACGCCAACGTGCCGGGGTAGCCGGCGAGCACCGCCGCGTCGAGTCCGGAGATGTCGACGCCGAGTTCGAGCGCATTGGTGGTCGCCACACCGAGGAGCCGCCGCGCCATCAGATCGGCTTCGAGCCGTCGGCGCTCCTCGGGCAGGTATCCGGCGCGGTAGGCGGCGACCGTCTCCTCGAGTGCCGGGTCGATCTCGGCGAGGATGCGTTTGGCGCCCAACGACGTCAGCTCCGCACCGTGGCGTGAGCGCACGAACGCCAGCGTGCGAGCGCCCTCGATCACCAGCTCGGCCAGGATGCGTGCAGCCTCCGCACCCGCCGACCGCCGTACGGGAGCACCGTTCTCGCCGGTCAGCTCGTCGAGCAGCGGCGGCTCCCACAACGTGACGGTCCGCGGGCCGCGCGGCGACGTGTCGTCGGTGATCGCGGTGGCGGGCCTGCCCGTGAGACGGGCGGCGAACTCGGCGGGTTCGGCGGTGGTCGCGGATGCCAGTACGAACACCGGGTCCGCGCCGTAGTGCCGGGCCACGCGTCGCAGTCGCCGCAGGAGCAACGCCACGTGCGAGCCGAACACACCGCGGTAGCTGTGGCACTCGTCGACGACGACGTAGCGCAACTTGCGGAAGAACGCCGCCCACCGCGCGTGCCCGCTGAGGATGCCGCGGTGCAGCATGTCGGGGTTACTGAACACCCAGCGCGCGTGCTTGCGGACCCAGTCGCGTTCCTCGCGCGGGGTGTCACCGTCGTAGGACGCCGCGCGTACGCCGTCGAGCTCCAGGTCCGACACGGCGTTCAGCTGATCGGCACCGAGGGCCTTCGTCGGTGCGAGGTACAGCGCCGTCGCCGACGTGTCCGTGACCAGCGTGGACAGCACGGGCAGCTGGTAGACGAGCGATTTCCCGGAAGCCGTACCGGTGGCGACGATGACGTCGGAGCCCTCCCGTGCGGCCGCCGCGCCCGTCGTCTGGTGCGTCCACGGGCGGTCGATACCGCCACCGCGCAGCGCGGTCACCACCTCGGCGGGAGCCCACGACGGCCAGTCGGTGACCTCGGCGTCACGTCCCGGCAGGTCGGCGACGTGGGTGACCGGATCGCGTTCCTCGGGGATGCCTGCCGTCGCGCGCGCGAGCAGGCGGCGCGCACGCGTGGTCGGGGCGTCGTTCATCTGTTCGAGAATCGCACAGGGGTCTGTCGTGACCATCGTCACCCGGGAGTGACCGGTGACACATCGATGCGAGGGGTATCCGCCCCGATACAGGGCTCCCGAGATCGACTCCCTTACCAATACACTGCGCCGACAAACCGCAAAAAGTGGTGCACATCCCATGTCAGCGTCGACACAGCGGAGTTCGCGGACCTCGCGGCCGCCCGGTCGCTGCTGGCGTAGGCGACGTTTCAGGAGGACGCATGTCCCGGCACTTCCTCGCGGCCGGCTCTCCGGAGCTGGCTGGAGGTGACTACGGCATCGTTGCCGTGGTCGCCGTGATCGCCCTGGCTGCACTGGTACTCGGATACGTACTGCTCAAGGAGGTCCTGGCTGCCGACCAGGGCACCGAGCGGATGCGCGAGATCGCCACCGCCGTGCAGGAGGGTGCCGCTGCCTATCTCAACCGGCAACGCAAAACACTGGCCGTCTTCGGCGTGGTCGTGTTCCTGCTGTTGCTGTTCCTGCCCGCCGAGGACTGGAACGAACGCATCGGACGTTCGCTGTTCTTCCTGATCGGCGCGGTGTTCTCGTTCTCGATCGGCTACCTCGGCATGTGGCTGGCGACGCGAGCGAACGTCCGGGTGGCGGCGGCTGCCAGGGAGTCCGGTGGCCGGGAGAAGGCGATGCGCGTCGCGTTCCGCACCGGTGGCGTCGTCGGCATGATCACGGTCGGTCTCGGCCTGTTCGGTGCCGCCGTCGTCGTGCTGGTCTACGCCGGACAGGCGCCGAAGGTGCTCGAAGGCTTCGGTTTCGGTGCCGCCCTGATCGCGATGTTCATGCGTGTCGGCGGCGGTATCTTCACCAAGGCCTCCGACGTCGGCGCCGATCTGGTCGGCAAGGTCGAGCAGAACATCCCCGAGGACGACCCGCGCAACGCGGCGACGATCGCCGACAACGTGGGCGACAACGTCGGTGACTGCGCCGGCATGGCCGCGGACCTGTTCGAGTCCTACGCCGTGACGCTCGTGGCGGCGTTGATCCTGGGCAGCGCGGCCTTCGGGTCGAGCGGCGACGGACTGGTGTTCCCGCTGATCATTCCTGCGATCGGCGTGATCACCGCGGTGATCGGCATCTACATCACCAAGGCGCGCGCCGGCGAGAGCGCGCTGACGACGATCAACCGCTCCTTCTACATCTCGGCGGCGATCTCGGCGGTGCTGTCGGCGATCGCGGCGTTCGTGTTCCTGCCGAGCTCGTTCGACGGCGCGCCAGGAAACCCGGCGGTGATCGCGACGTTCTCCGTGCTGATCGGTATCGCGCTGGCCGGGCTGATCCTGTGGCTGACGGGCTACTACACCGGCACCGAGAACAAGCCCGTGAAGGACGTCGGCAAGACGTCGGAGACCGGCGCGGCGACCGTGATCCTGGCCGGCATCTCGGTCGGGTTCGAATCGGCGGTGTACACGGCGTTGGTGATCGGTTCCGCCGTGTACGGCGCGTACCTGCTCGGCGGCGCGGTCGCGCTGTTCGCCGTGGCACTGGCGGGCACGGGGCTGCTGACGACCGTCGGCGTGATCGTCGCGATGGACACGTTCGGCCCGGTGGCGGACAACGCCCAGGGCATCGCCGAGATGTCCGGTGATCTCGAGGAAGGCGAGGGCGTGCAGGTCCTCACCGAGCTCGACGCGGTCGGCAACACCACGAAGGCGATCACCAAGGGCATCGCGATCTCGACGGCCGTGCTGGCGGCGACGGCGCTGTTCGGGTCGTACTCGTCGGCGATCCGCGAGGCGTTGACCAACGTCGGCAGGACGGTCGGCGACTCGGTTCCCGACTCGTTCGTCGACAGCATCATCTCGCCGAACACGCTGGTCGGCGTGATCATCGGTGCCGCGGTGGTGTTCCTGTTCTCGGGGCTGGCCATCAGTGCGGTCGAGCGCGCGGCGGGCGCCGTGGTCTACGAGGTACGGCGGCAGTTCCGCGACATCCCGGGGATCATGGAGGGCACGACCCGGCCCGAGTACGGCAGGGTCGTCGACATCGTCACCCGCGACTCACTGCGGGAGCTCGCGACGCCCGGTCTGCTGGCCGTTTTCGCACCGATCGCCGTCGGATTCGGTCTCGGTACGGGCGCACTCGCCGGGTATCTCGGCGGTGCGATCGCCTGCGGCACGCTCATGGCCGTGTTCCTCGCCAACTCCGGTGGCGCGTGGGACAACGCCAAGAAGCTCGTCGAGGACGGCCACCACGGCGGGAAGAACTCCGAGGCCCATGCGGCGACGGTCATCGGCGACACGGTCGGCGACCCGTTCAAGGACACCGCGGGCCCGGCGATCAACCCGCTGCTGAAGGTGATGAACCTGGTGTCGCTGCTGATCGCGCCCGCGGTCGTGCAGCTCACGGTGGGCGCGGACGCCTCGCCCGCACTGCGGATCACGTTCGCGGTCGTGTCCGTGGCGATCATCGTCGCGGCCATCGTCGTGTCGAAGCGGCGCGGCTCGGCGATGACGGAAACGCCTGCCGAAACCCCGACGAACGCCTGACCCGCTCGGCCAGGTCGGGCCCGGGGATACGGCAATGCTCTCGCGGGATTGCCGTATCCCCGGTCACGGCGGTGGCGGGGGCGGGTGCTCGCGCGGACGGGCGATGCGACGGTACGGTCCGCTGCGAGTGGAGTACGAACCGTGACCGGAGGGGGCGGCGTTGGGGGTGCGGAGGTTCGCGACGATCGGCCTGGTCGGCGGGGTTCTCGGCTGCGCGCTGCTCGCCGGGTGCGGCCAGCCGTCCGAGTCGTCGGCACGGCCGGGGGACCGGCCGTCCGGCACCCCTGCGGCCTCGGGTGATCCCGCCACTCCCGAAGGTGACGACGAGCTCGTCGCCTGGGTGGAGGAATACTGCGGCGCCGCAGCCGATGTCGTCGACGCCGCGAGCCGCTTGCCCGAGATCGACGCCAGCACTCCGGAACGCACTTCTGCCACTTCCGGCAGGCTGCTGACCGTGATGATCGGCGGGCTCGACACCGCACTCGAACGCCTGCGCGGGCTCGGCGAGACGGGCGTGGACGGGGCCGAGCGGGTGCGCCTGTCCACGGTCGAGGCCTACAGCCGGGTACGTGAGCGGGCCGTCAACGCCAAAGGTGCGCTCGATCGGAGTGGTGCCGACGCCCTCGGCGACGTGCGCACCACGCTCGACCGGGTCGGCGCACTCGAGCTGCTCGGTGACCTCGACGAGGTGCCCGAGCTCCGCGACGCAGGCACGCGCTCGCACACCTGCGGGCAACTCTCCGCGGACGGCGACCCTCGCATCGCCGCCCCTCGGTGACCGGTGCCGGCGGTCATCCGGCTGCGCCACCAGCCGTTCGTGGTTCACGGTCGTGATTCGTGAGCCGAGCGCCCGGGAATATCTCGGCACGGGCCGGTGCCTCGATGGCACGTGGCCGTTCGGCCCGCCCGGGTGAGGTCGACGTCACCTGTGCAACCCGTCGGTGGGTAGTCACCGTGGGGGTGGCGGGCGAGAGCCGGCGCGGCGGCATGGAAGCATCGGGGACGAATCGGCCGAACTACTTGACACGCCGCATGGGGCGTGTTGAGGAACCTAGGCAGACACGACGGACGTTCAGCGTGCACACTGGCGGGTCCGACAGGTGAGTTGAGGAAGCGGGACAGCGTGGCGGCAACGACGCGGAAGAAGAACGGCGAGAGCTCCGGTGGCGGCAACCGGCGACTGGTGATCGTCGAATCGCCGACGAAGGCGCGCAAGATCGCGCCGTATCTCGGCAACGGTTATGTCGTCGAGTCCTCGCGCGGCCACATCCGCGACCTGCCGCGCGGCGCCGCCGACGTGCCCGCCAAGTACAAGGGCCAGCCGTGGGCGCGCCTCGGTGTCGACGTCGACAACGACTTCGAGCCGCTCTACATCGTTCCCGCCGACAAGAAGTCCACGGTCACTGAGCTCAAAGGCCTGCTCAAGGACGTTGACGAGCTCTATCTCGCGACGGACCCCGACCGTGAGGGCGAAGCCATCGCCTGGCATCTGCTCGAAGCGCTGAAGCCCAAGGTGCCCGTGCGTCGCATGGTGTTCCACGAGGTCACGCCGGAGGCGATCCGCGCTGCGGCCGAGAGTACCCGCGAGCTCGATCCGGACCTGGTGGATGCGCAGGAGACGCGCCGCATTCTCGACCGGCTGTACGGCTACGAGGTCTCGCCGGTGCTGTGGAAGAAGGTCATGCCGAGGCTGTCGGCAGGCCGGGTGCAGTCGGTGGCGACGCGCGTGGTCGTCGAGCGTGAGCGTGAGCGCATGCGGTTCACGTCGGCCTCGTACTGGGACATCTCGGCGACGATGGACGCAGGCGCCGATGCCGCGCCGCAGAACTTCCCCGCACGACTGACGGCCGTGGACGGCGCCCGCGTCGCCACGGGCCGTGATTTCAGCTGGAACGGACAGCTCAAGGACTCTTCGTCCGAGGTCCGCGTGCTCGACGAGGCCGAGGCGAACCGCCTCGCCACGGCGCTGGACGGCGCCGACTTCGCGGTCAGGAGCGTCGAGGAGAAGCCGTACACGCGCAAGCCGTACGCGCCGTTCATGACGTCGACGCTGCAGCAGGAGGCGGGCCGCAAGCTGCGGTTCTCGTCGGAGCGTTCGATGCGGATCGCGCAGCGGCTGTACGAGAACGGTTACATCACCTATATGCGTACCGACTCGACGACGCTGTCGGAGGCGGCGCTGTCGGCCGCTCGCAGTCAGGCGACCGACCTGTACGGCTCGGAGTACGTGTCGAACAGTCCGCGGCAATACAACCGCAAGGTCAAGAACGCGCAGGAGGCGCACGAGGCGATCCGCCCGGCCGGTGAGGTGTTCCGCACGCCCGGCCAGGCCGCAGGTGAGCTGGAGACCGACGAGTTCCGCCTGTACGAGCTGATCTGGCAGCGCACGATCGCCTCGCAGATGGCCGACGCCAAGGGCACGACGATGTCGGTGAAGATCGCCGGTACGGCCACCGGCACCGGGGAGGAGTGCGTGTTCTCGGCCTCCGGCCGCACGATCACGTTCCCCGGCTTCCTGAAGGCCTACGTCGAATCCGTCGACACCGAGGAGGGCGGCGAGGCCGACGACAAGCAGAAGCGGCTGCCGCAGCTCGCCGAGGGGAACAACCTCACCGCGGCCGAGCTCGACCCGGACGGCCACGCGACGTCGCCGCCCGCGCGCTACAGCGAGCCCGCGCTGGTGAGCAAGCTCGAGGAGCTGGGCATCGGACGGCCCTCGACGTACGCGTCGATCATCAAGACCATCCAGGATCGCGGCTACGTGTGGAAGAAGGGGTCCGCGCTGGTGCCGTCGTGGGTGGCGTTCTCGGTGGTCGGGCTGATGGAACGGCATTTCGAGCGGCTCGTCGACTACGACTTCACGGCCGCGATGGAGGACGAGCTCGACCGGATCGCCAGCGGCGACGACAAGCGCACGAGCTGGTTGTCGCGGTTCTACTTCGGCGGCGACATGGGAGTCGACGGATCGGTCGGCCGGATCGGCGGCCTGAAGAAGATGGTCGGTTCGGGTGTCGAGGACATCGACGCGCGGGAGATCAATTCGATCCCGATGTTCACCGACTCCGAGGGCAGGGACGTCGTCGTGCGGGTCGGCCGGTACGGGCCGTATCTCGAGCGCGAGGTGGACGGCAAGTCGCAGCGGGCGAACCTGTCCGACGACCTGCCGCCGGACGAGCTGACGCTGGAAATCGCCGAGAAGCTGTTCGCGACGCCCCAGGAAGGGCGTGTGCTGGGCACGGACCCGGTGAGCGGGCACGAGATCGTCGTGAAGGAAGGCCGCTTCGGCCCGTACGTCACGGAACTTCTGCCGGAGCCGGAGGAGGAGCAGGCCGAACAACCCCGGGCCGAGGAGTCCGGGTCCGAGCAGGCCAAGGCCGAGGACGCATCCGGTGAGCAGAAGGCCGGCACCAAGACGGCGGCCAAGAAGACCACGGCGAAGAAGACGACGAAGAAGACGGACAAGCCGAAGCCGCGCACCGCGTCGCTGCTGAAGTCGATGGACGTCGCCGAGGTGACGCTCGACGATGCGCTGAAGCTGCTGTCGCTGCCGCGTGTGGTGGGCACGGATCCGGAGTCGGGTGAGGAGATCACCGCGCAGAACGGCCGGTACGGGCCGTATCTGAAAAAGGGCACCGACTCCCGGTCGCTGGCCACCGAGGAGCAGATCTTCGACATCACGCTCGAGGAGGCGCTGAAGCTCTACGCCGAACCGAAGCGTCGCGGCAGGCAGGCGGCGAAGCCGCCGCTGATGGAGCTCAAGGCGGACTCGGTCTCCGGCAAACCGATCGTGGTCAAGGACGGCCGGTTCGGGCCGTACGTCACCGACGGCGAGTACAACGCGTCGCTGCGCAAGTCCGACAGTGTCGAGGACCTGACGCAGGAACGCGCCGAGGAGCTGCTCGCCGAGAAGCGTGCCAAGGGGCCGGCGAAGAAGCCCGCCAAGAAGTCGACCACGACGAAGAGCGCGGCTTCGGACAGCGGCACGGCTTCGAAGAGCACCGCCGCCAAGAGCACGGCCACCAAGAGCACGGCCACCAAGAGCACCGCCGCCAAGAGCACGGCCACCAAGAGCACGGCGAAGAAGGAAACCCCGGCCAAGTCCACGACGGCCAAATCCACAGCGGCCAAGTCCGGCTCATCGAAGTCGACCTCGGCCAAGTCCACTTCGTCGAAGTCCACGACGGCCAAATCCACGGCAGCCAAGTCCACTTCGTCGAAGTCCACAGCGGCCAAGTCCACGGCTTCGAAGAGCACGACGACCGCGAAGAAGTAGGCGTTTCGCCGACACCGGAGCGGATTGCCACGGCTCCGGCGGGAGAGTTCCAGCCGGGAGCCGTTGTCTGCCGGAAGCCGTTGTCTGCCGGAAGCCGTTGTCGCCGGGTGCGCCCGAACCGGGCAGGCCGGCAGTCACGTCACCGGTCCGGTGGATGTCGCCGACCGGGAGGGCGTGGCCGGGTGCGCCCTGCCCGATGTCCGGGATTCCGGCAGTGGCGGCGAGCGTATGTGCAGCGTAAGCGGGTTCTGTCGGAGCGTGGAGCGGCGTCGGTGACGCCTGCGTCCTGACCACCCGCCGCGGTCGCCGTGGTGCGCCGGTGACCCGAGTCATCGTCCTGTTGGCGGATGCGCGGTGTGATGGGACCGCTACCCTGGCAGCGAACGCCATGTCAGTGCGGATACTCCGCATCGGAAGCAGGCACGAGGAGGAAGCGTGGGCAGCGGAGACGGCACCCAGGCTCCGGAGTCGGCGCACGGCTACAGCGATTCACTGACCGACGAGGAATCCGCCACGGGCGGATCCCGTTCGTCGACTCCTCCTGCGCAGTCGACGGTGCCGGACCTCGAGGTCATTCGCAGCAAAGCCGCCGCGGCGCTGGCCGCGGAGGACGCGAAGCAGGCCGACGGGACGGGCGCCGGTGAGTCCACCGACGGCGCTGCGGACACCGACGCCCCGGAGACCGCCGAAACGGCGAATGGCGATTCGGAGGCGGCCAAGAGCAGGTTCGGCAAGATCCCGCGGCCGCGGATGCGGGGCCAGCTGCTGCCCGCGATGCTGCGGCAGGGGCAACGGCCGCAGAAGGCGCAGCAACCCGCCGCGACCAAGCCTGCCAAGCAGCCGTTGAGCCAGCGCGTCACGGTGCGGAAGCCGTCGAACACCTCGGCGGGCATGATCGCGGCCGGTGTGTTGCTGATCGTCTTCGTGCTCGTGGCGATCCGGTTCGTCGTCAGCTTCGCCGAGAGTGTCGGCAGCGTCTTTTCCTGACCCGCGGTTGCTTCGCGCCGGATCGCCCCTGACCCACGACAGCCCCTGACCCGAGACCCCCTGCGACCACGCTTCGTGTGACCTCACGGTCGGTGGGGTATTGCTGACCCGCGGTGTCTTCGCTGGTCCGCCCCGCGAGGGCAGTCAGGTCAGCGATACGCTGGCCGCACAGGCAGCGCCGGTCATGTGGGGTGGGCACATCAGCGAGGCAGCTCGGGGGACACAGAACGCCGACACGCGCAGCGAACGCGCGTCGACGGAAACTCCGTCGGCGCAGCACGAGATGTCCACGACCCGGCGGGCGCGCAGCGTACTGGGGATCCGGCCGTTCCGGCGACTGTGGGCGGTGACGTACCTGTGCAGCGTGGCCGACTGGCTCGCGATGCTCGGCCTCACCGGCCTCGTCACGAAGTACACCGACGACTACCTGCTGCAGAACTTCGCGTTCGTCGGTGTCGTGCTCACCCAGCTGCTGCCCGGGTTGCTGTTCGCGCCGCTCGGCGGTCTGCTCGCCGACCGGTTCGACCGCCGCAAGGTGATGATCGGAGCCGACCTCGCCCGGTTCGCACTGCTGTTCTCGATCCCGATCGTCGGATCGCCGATCTGGCTGTTCGTCGCCAACTTCATGGCGGGGTCCGCCGCCATGATGTGGATCCCCTCGAAGGACGCGGCGGTGCCGAACCTGCTGCGCAGGCCCGACCAGGTGGAAACGGCCAATCAGCTCGGCCTGTTCATGACCTACGGGCTCGCGGTCGTCAGCGGTGCCGGGCTGTACTCGGTGCTCACCGGTGTGCAGACGACGCTCGGCATCTCGCCCGACGCGTTCGGCGAGTTCGGCATCGCCAACGCCGTCGTGTTCATCAACGCGCTGCTGTACCTGGCCAGTGCGGTCCTCATCGCGACCCGCATCCCGGAACTGTCGCTGCGCAACGTCCACCCCGTGCCGGAAAGCAGCGTCGCGCACTCGCCGGACGCCGCGACGAGTCGTTCGGGCGAGAGCGACGACGCCGATGCCGACGAGGACAAGGTCGGTTTCATCGCGATGGTGCGGCAGAGCTTCAGCTACATCCGGCGCACGAAGCTGGTCCGCGGCCTGCTGATCGGCATGATGGGCGCGTTCGCCGCGGGCGGCGCCGTGATCGGCGCGGCCAAGCCGTACTCGTTGAGCCTGGGCGGCGGCGAAGCGTCGTTCGGACTGTTGTTCGTGGCGGTGTTCGTCGGTGCCGCGGCGGGGCTGGCGATGGTGCCGAAGCTGGCCCGCAGGCTGCCGCACGACCGGCTGTTCGGCGTGGGCATCGTGCTGGCGGGCCTGGCGCTGATCGCCGTCGCGCTGTCGCCGCACCTGGCCGTGTCGCTCATCGCGGCGGCCGCCGTCGGTGCGTGCGCGGGTGCGGGCTTCCTCACCGGCGTCACGATCATCGGTTCGCAGATCGACGACTCGATGCGCGGGCGCATCAACGCGATCTACCAGTCGCTGCTGAAGATCATCATCTTTGGTGCGACCGCGACCGTGCCGGTGCTCATCGGCCTGGTGCAGCCGCACAAGATCACGGTGTGGGGCAACGAGCTGATCATCGACGGCACGCGCCCGGTGCTGCTCGGCGGCGGGCTGCTGGCCGCGCTCGTCGGCGTTGTCGCGTACCGGCAGATGGACTCGCGCCGCACCGAACCGATCCTCGCCGACCTGCGCAACGTCATGCGCAGGCGGCCACGGCGCGTGAACGGCCTGCTCATCGCACTCGAAGGCACGACGGCGACCGACACCGGCAGGCAGGCGGCCCGCCTCGCCGACACGCTGCGCAGCGGTGAGCGGGACGTCGTACTCGCCACCGATCCGGCGCTCGACGACGAACGGCTGGAGGGCATCGTCTCCGGGGCCTCGCTGTCGAGCGCGCGGGCGCAAGCGCTTGCGGCCGCGGCCGTGCGCGCCGACATCGTGGAACGCGACATCCGGCCTGCGCTCGACTCCGGCGCGGTCGTCGTCATGGAGCGGTTCGTCGACTCGCCGCTCGCACACCTGTCCGCGGTCGCCGGGCTCGACGCGTCCGAGCTGGAAGGTCTCGCCGACTGGGCGACGGCACGGTTGCGGCCCGACCTCGCGGTGCTGCTCGACACCGACCCGGCGGTCGGCACCGTCGAGGGCAGCGCCGACAGCACGTCCGCAGGCCCGCAGCATTGGCGCGTGCAGCAGCTGCTCACCGAAATGGCGTCGGCGGACCCGCAGCACTACGTCGTCGTGGACGCGGAGGGCAGCCCCGACGAGGTCGCCGAACGCATCCACACCGCGGTTCAGTGCGCCCTGGCCGGAAAGGTTCCCGGGTTGAGTAAGTTCGGGCGCCCGACGACCGGTCGCGCGCCCGACGGTGACGTTCCCGCCCACGACGCTGTATCCCACGACGCCGCATCCCACGACGCCGCATCCCGCGACGCCGCATCTCACGGCGCCGCATCCCACGGCGCCGCATCCCACGGCGCTGTATCCGACGGCGCTGTATCCCAGGAGGTCGCGTCCGACGAGGCCGCGTCCGGAGCCGCCGAGGAACGCGCGACACAGAGGACCGCATCGTGACGCCGGTCTGGTCGCAGGTGGTCGGTCAGGAACCGGCCGTCGAGACGTTGCAGACCGCCGCGTCGGCCGCCGCCGCACTCGTCGCGGGCGAGGCCGACACGAACGGCGGGATGACGCACGCGTGGCTGTTCACCGGCCCGCCGGGATCGGGCCGTTCCGTGGCGGCTCGGACGTTCGCCGCCGCGTTGCAGTGCTCGACGGGCACGGGCTGCGGCGGCTGCTCCGGCTGCCGCACCGCGGTCGCGGGCACCCACGCCGACGTGCGGCTCGTCGTTCCCGAGGGGCTGTCGATCGCGGTCGCGGAGATGCGGTCGCTCGTACAGGCCGCCGCACGCAGGCCCACGACCGGCGAGTGGCAGGTCGTGATCATCGAGGACGCCGACCGGCTGACCGAGGGCGCCTCGAACGCGCTGCTCAAGGCAGTGGAGGAACCGCCGGCCCGCACGGTGTTCCTGTTGTGTGCGCCGTCCGACCACCCCGAGGACGTGTCCGTGACGATCCGGTCGCGGTGCAGGCTCGTCACGCTGCGCACGCCGCCGCCGGACGCCATCGCACGGGTGCTGGGCGAGCGGGACGGTGTCGACGAGTCGACCGCGCGCTGGGCGGCGTCGGTGTGCGGCGGACACGTCGGCAGGGCACGCAGGCTCGCCACCGACGAGGCCGCCCGCGGACGCCGCGACGCGGTGCTGCGTATCCCGCTCGGGCTGCGCAGGCCCGGGGACATCTTCACGTGCGCGGACGAGCTGATCAAGACCGCCGAGTCCGACGCCGCCGACGAGAGCAAGGCGCGTGACGAGGCGGAGGCGGAGGAGCTGCGCACCGCGATGGGCTCCGGTGGCAGCGGCAAGGGTGTGGCCGCGGCGAAACGGTCCGCGGACGCCGCCGTGAAACAGCTGGAGAAGCGGCAGAAGTCGCGCGCCACCAGAACTCAGCGGGACACGCTCGACCTGGCGCTCATCGATCTGGCCGGGTTCTACCGCGACGTGCTGGTCACGTCCAGCGGAGCGGGCGCCACGCTGAACCACCCCGACTTCGCCGAGCACAGCCGCGAGGCCGCGCGCGAGTGGACCCCGGCGTCGACGTTGCGGCGCCTCGAAGCGGTCCTCGAATGCCGCGACGCGATCACCTGGAACGTCAAACCCCGCATCGCCGTCGAGGCCATGGTCACCACCCTCCGCGAGGGCTGACGCCGCTGCTTTTGTGCCCCCAAGGGCACCTTAGTGGCATTGAGGGGTGGTGGCCGGGCCGGCGGGCCGGAGCCCCTGATCTTCCCCTTGCTCCCACTGCCCGGACGGACACGCTCCGCGCGGCTGTGCCGTGCCGAAACGACGACGCCCCCATGGTGCCCTTGGGCGCCATGGGGGCGGTCGATCGCCTGCTCCTACTCGCGCGGACGCGGTGACGGCCGCGGTGGTGCCGTTGCCGCTGCTGCCGGTCCGCCTCGGCGGAGTGGGGAGACGGCCACCAGGACCGCACCGATCAGCAGCATCGCCGTACCCGTCCAGAAGATCGGCACCGACGCGTACGCACCGCTGGTCTGCGCCAGCTCGTCCGGAGCAGCGGGCGGGGCGGCGCCGCCACCCTCCGGCGGTGCCGCAGGCTCGGGCTTGCTGCAGTCGACGCCGCCGGTCGGCGCGTACGCACGCGCGATCTGCTCACCCAGCGACACCTGCGCCAGCGACGACGGAAGCTTGTCCGCCGCATCGCCCGGCAGCAGCTCCTTCAACTTCTCCGTCGGCAGGATCTGCAGGTCCAGCAGCCGCGCCGACGCTCCCTGCTGGTAGCCCTTGAACGGCTCGGCCTTCTCGTTGCCACGCTTGGTCAGCTCGGCGATGCTCAGCCGCAGCACGCCCAGATCGAGGACCTTCCCGGTCGCGGCGTCGCCCAGCGTCTTCACGCCGTCGTTGACCGTCTGGGCGAGATCGCCCACCACCGGTGCTTCCTTGACCTGGTCGTAGCCGGGCATGTCCTTCAGCTCCGGCGTCGGCATCCCGACCGGGATGTCGGCGGTGGGGTTCGCCGCGTCGAGAGTGAACAGCTCCTCGCCGTTGCGCTCGATCGTCAGCACCGGCGCCTCGTACTCGACCTTCGAGGTCTCCGCCTTACCCGTCGACAGCACCCGCAGCGTCGGCTGGCTCGCGACCTTCACCGTCAGGCCGAGCGGCGTGCCCTTGAGGAGGTTGAGGTCGGCGACCTGCATGGTCGAGGTCGACTCGACGGCCTTGCGTTCGGTGCCCGGCATGTCGACCAGGCGCACCCGCGAGCGCGTGGACAGCGTGTTCGGGGCGCTGATCAGCGAGCCTTCGCCGTCGGCCGCGGGCTTGGCGTCCCGGGTGCGCTGGCCGGACAGCAGACCGCCGAGGTCGGCGAGCGAGCCGAGCGCGTTCAGCGCTTCCTCGTCGCCCGTGTCGGCGGCGCCGAGCTGCCCGAGGCCAGGCATCGTCGGGACCGTGTTCAGCAGCGATACGCTGGCCGCCGATGTCGAGGCGTCCGCGATCGTGCCGACACACGGACCCAGCTCCTCACTCCACCGCGCATGCGCCGTGCCGTTGAGCCCGCTGAGGTTGACCAGCGGGTTCTCCGGCGCGTTGAAGCCTGTCGACACGGGCTTCTCGTTGTCGGGCAGCGCCGTCTGGGTGGCCGTACCCGGTGTCGCCGGCGCGTTGCCCTTGACCGCAACACCTGCGGGCGACGCCGACGCGATCGAGTGCTCGTACGTCAGATACGACTCCGAATTGGCACGGGCGTTGGACAGCCCGAACCCACCTTCGAGGGCGGACTGTTTCGGTAGGTCCTCCTCGGCCCCGGGAAGGATGGCGTCCGTCGGCACGGCCTGCGGCAACAGCCGCACCATGCCGAGCGCGGTGCCCGCCTCGCCGACGGCCTTGCCCTTCGTCTCCGTCGGATCCGAAGCGGGAGGGGCGTCCGGATCGGCCGGAGCCGGGACCGGGGTGGTAGGGATCGTCTGCCCGGCGGCGGGTGCGGCCGCCAGGACGACCATGGCGGCCGCAAGCGGCAGCGCTGCCGAGCGGGCCAGTCGTCGGCGCATAGTGGTTGGTCCTCCAGTGCAGGTGGAGCCGGTCGGGGTTGGCTATGCCTGTTTGATCCTGTAACGAGCGAGGGGGGCGTCGGTGACGCACGAGCGTCCGGTATAGTTTGCTGCGCACGGACAAAGATTCCGCGCCGCCTTAGCTCAGACGGCCAGAGCAACGCACTCGTAATGCGTAGGTCACCGGTTCGAATCCGGTAGGCGGCTCGCCCGAAGGCGCCCCATGCTCGTCGCGTGGGGCGCCTTCGCTGTGTTCGGGCATCGCAGATGTCTTCTGGGGGCGTGGCCCCCAGACCCCCGCCCGGGGAGTCCCCCGGACCCCCATCGCTGTGGTCACCTTGGTCCGGTCCGACTCCGGGGCGTTGTTCGGCGCGGGTTGGGTTGCTCGCTTCGCATCGCCGGTTGCGTTGGGTGGTCGCCGGGTTTCGGGGTGACGGTTCGCGGAGTGGGGTGCTGGAGCCGGGGGTGTGGTTGCGTTGGGTTTGCTCGCTTCGCATCGCCTGTGCGGTGTTGAGTGGGTCGTTGTTGTGACGTGGGGGTGGTCAGTCCTCACTCGGTGGCAGCCGCGGCCGGCTCAGTTGGTGAAGAACGACCCCAGCTCGCCGGGGCGCACGAACGAACGCGGGGGCCTTCCGCCGAACGGAAAGCCCCCGCGCCTCGTCAGCGGTCAGTACTGGCAGGTGTCGCGGTACTCGGCGATGTCCCGGTCGTCCGGCGCCGGGCACAGGAACTGTGCATAGCGTTCGTCGTCGTCGAGGAACAGCTTGAACCACGACAGCGTGTACTTCGCCGTCGTCGTGTCCGGCGAGTTGGGGAAGAAGTGGTTGGCGTTCTCCAACTCCATGTACGCCTTGTCAGTGCTGTCGGGGATCGACTCGTAGAACGGCTCCGAGTGGCGCCGCACCGATGCGACCGAATCGGACTCGCCGCCGATGATGAACGTCGGCGTCGTCAGCCCCGAGAAGTCCTTCCTCGTGTGCCACGGCGCGAACGGCACCGCCGCGTCGATGTCCGGGTTCTCCAGCGCGGCCTCGAGCGTTCCGCCACCACCCATCGAATGCCCGGCGACGCCGAGCCGGTCCGGGTCGATGCGGTCGGCCACGTCGCTGTCCTGCGTGAGGTAGTCCAGCGCGGCGTTCAGCTGCTCGGCCCGGCTGCCGGGCTGGTCGTAACGGCTGTCGGTGTCGATCGTCAACACGACGAAACCCTGCGAAGCCAGCCGCGGCCCGAACCACGCGATGCTCGACTCGCTCGCCGTGTAACCGGGGGAGATCGCGATCGCTGCGAACGTGCCCTCGTCGGTCGCCGTCGGGGAGTAGATCGTCCCACCGCCGAACCCGCGCACCAGGCTCGACACACGATCCTCCTCGACGTCGAACGGCCCCCGTGGAGCCTCGATGCTGTCCTCCGTCGGATCCGGGCCGTGCTGATCCGTGCCCGCCGCGTGGGCGGCCTGCCCGGCAGGGCCGATGAAGGCGGTCGTGAGCGCAAGCGCGGCCGCCGACAGGAGCGTCGTCGCTCTCGTTCGTCGCACTGTTCCTCCTCGAATTCCGGTGAGTCCGGCTTCTGGCCCGATCACTCTCACCCGGCACCGCGGCGCTGCGCATCGGTGTAATCACCAGGGGTGTGTGAGAAGGTTACCGGCGGGTTCCTTGATCTTCCGTACGCCGGGACGACGGCCTTTCCAAGGGCGGAGGGCTATGGCTGCAGCCATCATGGGCAGGGACGACGTCGAAGTTCGCCTCGCGGCGCTCGGCGACGACGTCGGCTCGGGACGCGGGGGCGCGCTCGTGCTCACCGGCGCCCGCGGCATGGGCAGGACCACCCTGCTGCAGTCCGTGCCGACGGGCGGGCCGGTGCGGATCGCAACGGTCACCGGCATCGCGGCCGAGTCCGAGCTCCCGTGGGCGGGTCTGCACCGGCTGTGCGCGTCCGCGGGGATCGCGACCTGCACCGCGGGCGACGTCGCGCAGCGCGCCACGGAGTTGTACGAGCACCTGGCGGCCTGCGGGCCCGTGCTGTGCCTCGTCGACGATGCCCACCTGCTCGACGCCGGATCCCTCGACGTGCTGGCGTTCGTGGCGCGCAGATGCGTGCGGGGTTCGGTCGGGGTGGTGTTCACGGTCCCGCTCGCGGCGCCCGAGGAGGACCGGCTGGCCGGCCTCGACGTCGAACCACTCCCGCCGCTGACCGACGACGAAGCCCTGCGCCTCGTGCCGGGGCGGATCGCCGAATCCGTCGCCGCCGAGCTGGTCGAGACCGCCGGCGGGAACCCGTCCGACCTGCTGGAACTCGTCGACTCCCTCACCGCGGCGCAGGCCGCAGGCAGGCAGCCGCCGCCACGCGAGCTGCCGGCGGGAGGACGTGGCCGGGACGCCGTGGTGCGCACCTTCCGGGGCTTGTCCGAGGCTGCGCGTGCACTCGTGCTGCGGGCCGCGTGTGCCGAGCCGCCCGATCCGTCCGAGCCGTTCGAGGGGGTCGGGGCCGCCGACGGCCCCGTGCTCGCCGAGGTGCAGCGCTGCGGGCTGGTGCGGATGACGGCCGAGGGGGTCCGCGCGGTCAGCCCGGTCGTCGGTGCCACCGTGTACGCCGCGGCGTCCCACACCGAACGCAGAGCGGCGCACGCCTCGCTCACCGCGTCCCTGGATCCGCAGCGCCACCGCGCCGCATGGGAGTGGCACCGGGCCCGCGCCGAGGGCCGCACCGACGTGGCCGACCGGCTCGCCGCGGTGGCCGGTGACAACCCGGACACGTCCGCGCTTGCCTGGTACCGGGCCGCGCGGCTTACCCCTCCCGGCCCCGCGAAGGCCGAACGGCTGTGGCGCGCCGCCTGCCGGTACTGGGCGGAGGGACGCGCCGGAGCGGCGCGCAGGCTGCTGTGGCACGCCCGTGAGCACGCACCGTCCGGTGCGGTGGCGGGCCGGGTCCTCGCCGCCACCGGCGAGATCGAACTCAGGGACGGAGCTCCCGAGGTCGCTGCGCACCAGCTCGTGCTCGCCGCGCAGAGCCTGCCCGTCGACGAGGCGGCCGATGCGTACCTGCTCGCGGCCGAAGCGCGCCGCACCGCCGCCGACGGCTGCGGCTACGCCGAGACGGCCACCAGGGCCGCGACGACGGAAACGCTGGTGGCGACGCATCTCGCTGGCATGGCCGCGATGTGGTCCCGGGACTACGCGGATGCCGCCGCGGCCTTGCGGTGGGTGCTGGACGAGGCGGGCGACGACGTCCGCGGAGCTCTGTGCGCGGCGGAGGCCGCGGTGACCCTCGGCCGTCCAGGGGCGGCGCACGACCGGGCGGCCGCCGCGGTCGCCCGGGCCCGCGGCGGTGACCGCCCGACCCTGCTGCCCACGGCGCTGTTCCAGTTCTCGCTCACGTCGGCGCTGCTCGACCGTCCGCACGCCGCGGTCGAGGCGAGCGGGGAAGGCGTCGCGCTGGCCGTGGCGAGTGGGCAGCGCAACACGGCGGCCGAGCACGAGGTGCTCGCGGGCCTGGGACACGTCTCGCTCGGCGACCGCGACGCGGCACTGGCGCGGGTGGCATCGGCGCAGGACCGGATCGACCGCGTCGGGCTCCGACGCGCGGCCGCGCTCGCCGAGTGGGTACGCGGGTGCGCCGACCTGCTCGACGACCGGCCCGCCGACGCGTTCCGGCGGTTGAACGCACTGTTCGTCCCCGGAACGGGCCGGTCGACGGTGCAGGTCGCCGCGATTCCGCAGCTCGTCGAATCCGCGATCCGGTGCGGCGAGTCCGACGGCGCACGACGGGCGCTCGAACGGTACGAGACGTGGGCGGAGTCGACGGGGACCGGCGTGTGGCTCGCGCTCGCGCACCGGTGCCGGGCGTTGCTTGAGGCCGATCCGGCGACGGCGGAGGCGCAGTTCCGCAACGCCATCGAGCTCCAGCGGTCCGGTGGTATGACGCTGGAACTCGCCCGCACGGAGCTGGCGTACGCCAGGGCGCTGCGGCGACAGCGCCGCAACCGTGAGGCACGTTCGGTGCTGCGCGACGCCTTCCGCCTCGCCGACGACGCGGGAGCCGGCTACTGGGCGGCGCAGATCCGCGACGAGCTGCGCGCCGCGGGTGACCGTGCCGAGGAAGCTGTGCCGTCGTCGGCCGAAGGTCTGACGCCGCAACAGGAACGCATCGCCCGGTTGGTCGCGGACGGACGGACGAACCGGGAGGTCGCGGAACGGCTCGCGATCTCCCGGCGCACCGTCGAACACCATCTGCGCAACATCTTCGTCCGGCTCGGCGTGCGCTCGCGGGTGGAACTCGTCGCGGCCGTGTCCGGGTCCTCGCCCCGGAACGCGTGACGACGGAGCTGACGGGTATCGGCTCGTGCAGGTTCGTGCGGGCTCGTGCCGGCGGCTCTGCGTGCCCTGCGGCCGGGAACCGGACGTCCGGTGTGACGCACGTCCGGTCACCCGGACGGGAGGCCGCATCTACGCTGTCGCCCATGCCGATGTTCGAGTTCGAAGGTAAGCGTCCCTCCGTCCACCCCGAGGCGTGGATCGCCCCGACGGCCACGCTGGTGGGCGACGTCGTCGTCGAGCAGGGCGCGTCGGTCTGGTACGGCGTCGTCGTGCGTGCCGATTTCGGGCGCATCGTCATCCGTGAGGGTGCCAATGTGCAGGACAACTCGGTACTGCACGTCAACGACGGGGTGTGTGAGGTCGGGGCGAACGCCACCGTGGGACATTCGTGCATCGTCCACGACTGCACCGTCGGGGAGCAGGCGCTCATCGGCAACGCCGCCACGGTCCTCGACAAGGCGACCGTCGGTGCGCGCACACTCGTCGCCGCGGGCGCCACCGTCACGCCCGGCACCGAGGTGCCGTCCGAGGTCATCGCGATGGGCAGCCCCGCGAAGAAGTTCGTGCCACTGACGGACTCGGCCCGGGGCTGGGTCGACCACAACGCCGCGGTCTACCAGGAGCTCGCCCGCCGTCACGCCGTCGGTGTCGAAGAACTCGCCGAGCCCGACCGGCCCGCGTAGACAACCGGTGACCGTCCGCCGCGACCGGCCCGCCGACCGCGGGCCGGTCGCACGAGCGAAGTGAGCGACAACAGCATGAGCACCACCGCATGACGGTCCCGAAGACACTCGTGCACCGGGCGTTTCCGCCGACCGCCGTGGCTGCGGGCCTGATCTCGGTGCTCGTCGCCGTCACCAGCACGGCCGCGATCGTCTTCTCCGCCGCACGGGCAGCAGGAGCGTCGCCGGCCGAGGTGACGTCGTGGATGCTCGCCGTGTGCGTGGGCATGGGCGTCACCTCCATCGGCCTGTCGCTGCGCTACCGCGCGCCGATCGTCACCGCCTGGTCCACTCCGGGCGCCGCGTTGCTGGCCGCGAGCCTGCACGGGGTGTCCATGCCGCAGGCGATCGGCGCGTTCGTCGTGTCGGCCGCGCTGATCACGTTGACCGGGCTCACCGGCTGGTTCGAACGAGTCATGAACCGCATCCCGGTGGCGCTCGCCTCCGGACTGCTGGCCGGGGTTCTCGTGCAGTTCGGCATCGACCTGTTCGGCGAACTGGAGACGAGTTTCGCCGTCGTGTTCCCGATGCTGCTGGCGTACCTGCTGGCGCGGCGGTGGGTGCCCCGCTACGCCGTGCTGGTGGCGCTCGCCGTCGGCGTCGCGGCGACGGCCGTCACCGGGACGCTGCAGCTCGACCGGGTCGACCTCGCGTTCGGGGCTCCCGTGTTCACGATGCCGGAGTTCGACTGGCAGGTGATCATCAGTGTCGGACTGCCGCTGTACATCGTGACGATGGCGTCGCAGAACCTGCCCGGAGTCGCGGTGCTGCGCGGTGACGGCTACACCGACGTGCCGTTGTCGCCGGTCATCGGCACCACGGGCGTGGCGAATCTGCTGCTCGCGCCGTTCGGCTGCTTCGGGCTGAACCTCGCCGCCATCACCGCGGCGATCTGCACCGGACCGCAGGCGCTCGAGGACCGCAGCCGCCGCTACCTCGCCGCGGTGTGGGCCGGCCTCTTCTACCTGGGCATCGGCGTGTTCGCGGGCACGGTCGGCTCGCTGCTCGGCGCCCTCCCCGAAGCGTTGATCATCGGCATCAGCGGCCTCGGCCTGCTCGCCACGATCACGGGCTCGCTCACCGCGGCGCTCGGCGACGACCGGTGGCGCGAACCGGCCGTCGTGACGTTCCTGGCCACGGCGTCCGGCGTGACCCTGCTTGGCATCGGTTCGGCGTTCTGGGGACTGCTCGCGGGCGTGCTCACGGCGTTGATCACCCAACGGCGCCGGTCCTGAGGAAAGCGCCCCGAAGGGACCCTTCGGGGCGTTGAGTGCCCCCAAGGTGCCCTTCGGGGCAACGGACCGGGCACGAAAAAGGGGATCCGGCCCGGGTGGTCGGATCCCCTTGAACGATCTTGCGGGTGCGGCTCAGTGCTTGCCGGCGTCGGCAGCTTCCTTCTCGAGGCGCTCACGCTCGCGCTCCAGCGAACGCTCGATCTCGGCCTCGGCCTCCATCCGGCCGACCCAGGAGGAACCCTCGACGCTCTTGGCGGGCTCGAGGTCCTTGTACACCTGGAAGAAGTGCTCGATCTCGAGCTTGTGGAACTCGTTCAGGTGGTGGATGTCCCGCAGGTGGTCGTTCCGCGGGTCGCCGGTCGGCACGGCCAGCACCTTGTCGTCCGGGCCCTTCTCGTCGCGCATGCGGAACATGCCCACGGCGCGGCACTTGACCAGGCAGCCGGGGAAGGTCGGCTGCTGCACGAGGACGAGCACGTCGAGCGGGTCGCCGTCCTGGCCGAGCGTGTTGTCGATGAAGCCGTAGTCGGCCGGGTACTGGGTGGCCGTGAAGAGCGTCCGGTCCAACTTGATCCGGCCCGTCTCGTGGTCCACCTCGTACTTGTTGCGCTCCCCGCGGGGGATCTCGATCGTGACGTCGAAGTCCACGGCGTCCTCGCTTGATCTCGTCGGCGCCGCGTCGCCCGCGGCTGAAAATGTCAGGTCCTTACCCGATCAGTGTGGCCCACCACTCGGTCATGTAGCACTAAGGATGGCACTAGTGTGATGTCTGCCCCGTTCGAGTGGCGGAACGCATTAGCACACAGTGGGGACTTGCTGGAGGGGTACGTGTCACAACGCGATACCGGTGCGGGCGACGGCGGCGGGGCTGCCGGCGACTGGCCCGCGTGGCCGTCGGACGACGTCGACGCGGCCTCACAGGGTGACGCGACCCCACACGGCGAGACGGTCCCACCAGGTGACGCGACCTCGCAGGGGGAGACGGCCCCACCGGCCGACGCAGTGCCATCAGCCGACGCAGCCCCACCGGACGATGCGGCCCCACAGGGCGAGACAACCGCACCGGGTGACGTGGCCCCACGAACGCCCCCACGGAGGCAGCCGCAGTCGGAGCCATCGCAGCCACCCCGGACGCAGCCACCCCGGACGCAGTCGTCGCGGCCGCAGCCGCCCCCCTCGGCGTGGCCGGAGGTGCAGGGCCCGACACGGTCGCCGTGGTCAGGGCAGGCATCCGGGGCCGCATCGCCACGTCCGCCCGGGCAGCCGCAGTCCCCGGCGGGGCCGCAGCAGCCCTCCGAATTCCGGGGGCCGCAACACCGACCTCCGGACGCGGGGCACGGCCCCCGGGATCCGCAACACGATGCCCGGGATCCGCAACACGGCCCCCGGGATCCGCAACACGGCCCCCGGGAAGCGCAACACGGGCAGCAGTGGCCGCCGCGGCCTCCGGCCCCGCCGCAACGGCCCGCGCAGCCGCCGGTCTCCACCACACCGGTTCCGCAGGCCGGGACGCCCGCCCGTCCGATGCGCATCGAGCCGACCCGGCATGCCCACCCGGATGCAGCCGCAGACGGCGGTCACGCAGCCGCAGGCGACAGTGACGGCCGCCCCGACACCACCGCAGCCGCAGGCGATACCGCCGCAGCCGACACCGCCGCAGGTGAGGTCGCGGCCGCAGCCGACACCGACACCGACGCAGCCGACGCAGCCGACGCAGCCGACGCAGCCGACGCAGCCGACGCCGCCGACGCAGCCGACGCAGCCGACGCAGCCGACGCCGACACTCCCGCCGAAGCCGCACCCGCAGCCGACGGCCGGTCGGGCGGCCCGCCCGACCAGCCGTCCGGTGGGGATCCCGACCCCGACCCCGACCCCGGCCCCGCGCCGAAACGCCGGCGACGCGGGCGTGCCCTGCTGCTCGGCGGGCTGGCGCTGGTGCTCGTCGTCGCCGTCGGCATCACGCTGGCGCTGCCCGCCGTGTCGAACCGCCTCGGCCTTCCCTGGGCGCCGAACCTGCCGAAGGGGGACGAACCGGAGCCCATCGCCGTCACCCGGCAGCTGCAGCCCATCGGAGGTCAGGGCGACGCGCCGACGCCGAGCGGAGTGCAGCAGGCGCTCGAGGGGCTCGCGAGTTCCGATGCCCTGGGCTCGCTCAGCGGAACGGTCGTCGACGCGGCCACCGGCGAGACTCTGTGGTCGCAGGGTGAGAACAAGGCCGTCACGCCCGCGTCGGCGACGAAGATCCTCACCGCAGCGGCGGCGCTGCTCGAACTCGGTCCCGACATGCGACTGTCGACCAAGGCGTACGAGGCGGTGCCCGGGCGGGGCGGCATCCTCGTGAAGGCGGGCGGCGACGTGACGCTGTCGTCGCTGCCGAAGGGTGAGGAGTCGCTCCACCGGGGTGCGGCCCACCTGGACGACCTTGCTCAGCAGATCGACGAGGCCACCGACGGCAACGTCCGCGCGATCGCCCTCGAACAGAGCGTGTTCACCACCGACGAGACGGCGCAGGGCTGGGCGAACGAGGATGCCCCGTCGACGTACGCCGCCCCGCTCGCCCCGATCATGCTCGACGGCGGCCGCAGGGACCCGCTCGACGACAAGTCCGAACGATTCGGTGACCCGGCCAGCCGGATGGTCGAACAACTGGCCGGCAAGTTCGCCGCCGCGGAAGTCGACCCCGACCTGACGAAGGGTGTCGAGGTAGAGGACCTGCCGGAGCCGATCGCCGAGGTGCAGTCGGCGCCGATGGAGCGGCTCGTGCAGCAGATGCTTCAGCTGTCCGACAACACACTCGCCGAGGCGATCCAGCACCACATCGCGATCGCCAAGGGCCGGGAGCCCTCGTTCGAGGGCGGTGCGAAGGCGACCCTTCAAGTACTGCGCGAGCACGGCTTCGATGTCAGCGGCGTGACGCTCCACGACGGCAGCGGCCTCTCGGTGGACAACCGCATCACGACGAAGCTGCTGTCGGAGGTCGTCGCCGTCGCGGCGGCACCGGACGGCGGTGCGAGTGCCGACGAGCGCACCGCCGCACTGCGATCGCTGCTGGCAGGTCTGCCCGTCGCGGGCGGCACGGGAACGCTCGCCGGGCGCTACACCGAGGGCACGCCCGAACAGGGGCGCGGCTGGGTGCGCGCCAAGACCGGCACCATCTCCTCGACGGGCACGAATGCCCTGACCGGCCAGGTCGTGACCGTCGACGGACGGGTCCTGGCGTTCTCGCTGATCACCTCGGATGCGGACAACACGGAGGAAGCCCGCGACGCCCTCGACACCATCGCGGCGACCCTCCGCCGATGCGGTTGCCGTTAGCGATTCCTTCCACCGGTGACGGATCGTGCCGGTGGGCGGGTCCTGCCGGTGACGGATCGTGCCGGTGGGCGAGCGCCGCCCGGTGGGACGGCGCCGCCCGGTGGGACGGCGCCGCCCGAACCGGTAGCGTCGGCGGGTGTGAACGCCGAGACGAAGGCACCGCCCGCGAATGCGCTGGTCGACTGGCCCCTGGCGGCGTCGACGGGAGCGCGGCTGGTACGCGGCGGACCGGTGGTGCCGCGCGACGAGGCCGACCGTGCGGTCGCCGACCTGCGCGACCTGTCCGTCGATGCCGAGCGCTACGTCCGTGAACTGACCGGTCTCGGTGACGGACTCCCGGTGCCACCGGGAACTGTGGTCGACCGGCCGGGGTGGGTGCGTTCGGCCGCGGCCGGGCTCGGCGAGCTGACCGGCCGTGCCGTGCCGCCCGAGCGTGCGTCGAAACTGTCGTCCGTGTTCGCGGGCAGCGCGGGCGTGCAGACGGGCGTGGTGCTGGCATTCCTGGGGTCGCGGGTACTCGGCCAGTACGACCCGTTCGGCGGGCCGCAGGCCGACGGCGAGCTGGTGCTGGTGGCGCCGAACGTCGTCACCGCCCAGCAGGCGATGAGGGTGCCTGCCCGGGACTTCCGGCTGTGGGTGTGCCTGCACGAGTGCACGCACCGGTTGCAGTTCACCGCCGTCGACTGGCTGCGCGAGTACTTCGCGGCCGAGGTGGGCAAGCTCGTCGGCGGATTCACGGGATCGGACGAGACGGTCGCCGCGACGCTGCAGCGCCTGCCGGACAACCTGCGCTCGCTGCGGGAATCGGGTTCCCGTGACGTGATGGGGCTCGTCGAGCTGGTGCAGTCGCCCGGCCAGCGCGAGGTGTTCGACCGGCTCATCGCGTTGTCGACGCTTCTCGAGGGGCATGCGGACTACGTCATGGACGCCGTCGGCCCTGACGTGGTGCCGAGCGTGGCGACGATCCGCAGGCGCTTCACCGAGCGGCGCAAGGGCGGCGGGCTGTTCGACCGGGTGCTGCGTGCGCTGCTGGGCATCGACGCCAAGGTGCGCCAGTACGAGCAGGGAGCGGCGTTCACCAAGCACGTCGTCGCCACCGTGGGCATGGCCGGTTTCAACGCCGTGTGGACCTCGCCGGAGACGCTGCCGACCCGCGCCGAGATCAAGGACCCGCAGGCATGGATCCGGCGGGTTCACTGACGGCGTCCGGCCGGAGCGGGTTCCACGCGGTCGCGGCGGTCCGCAAGGCCGTCCGGGAGTTCCTGGCCGCGATGCCGGAGCCGGTTCCCGCTTCGCTGTGTGTCGCGGTCTCCGGCGGTGCCGATTCGCTCGCGCTCGCCGAGGCGGCCGCCTACACGTGCCGGAGCCTGCCGGTGACCGCGCTCGTCGTCGACCACGGGCTGCAGGCCGGTTCCGACGAGGTCGCCGAGAAAGCAGCGGCCACGGCCCGTGACCTCGGAGCAGGGGCGGCCCGCGTGCTGCCGGTGTCGGTGTCCGGTCCCGGCGGTCCGGAGGCGGCGGCACGCAGAGCCCGGTACACCGCCCTGCGGGAGGCGTCGGGGGGTGCGCCGGTGCTGCTCGGCCACACCCGGGACGACCAGGCCGAGACGGTGCTGCTCGGGCTCGGCCGCGGTTCGGGGCCGCGATCGATCGCCGGCATGCGCCCGCACGACCCACCGTGGGCAAGACCACTGCTCGGACTGCCGCGGGCCACGACCCGGGATGCGTGTGACGAACTCGGCATCACCCCGTGGCAGGACCCCCACAACGCGGACAGCCGCTACCGGCGCGTGCGGATCCGTGACGAGGCCCTGCCGATGCTCGAGGACGTGCTCGGCGGCGGTGTCGCGGGGGCGCTCGCGCGGACGGCCGCGCAGCTGCGTGACGACGTCGACGTCCTCGATGACCTGGCCGAAGAGCTGCTCGGCCGAGCATTGGCGGACGCGTACCCTGACGCAGGGGGCGAATCGGAGGGCATGTCCGAATTGTCGGTCGCCTCGCTCGGGGCCGCTCCCGCCGCACTGCGCAGGCGCGCGCTGCGGAGCTGGCTGCTCGGTGCCGGAGTGCGTGAACTCACGGACGCGCACCTGCGGTCGGTGGACGCGCTCGTCGCCGATTGGCGCGGGCAGGGCGGCGTATGGCTGCCGGGGGATTTTGAGGCGGGCCGGGCACGTGGAAAGCTCAGGGTCCGTCCGGCAGGAGCCGGAACCAGCACTACTCCAGACCATCGCTAGAGGGGACAGCTGCCGTGTACGAAGGCGACATCGCCTCCGTCCTCATCACCGAGCAAGAGATCAAGGACAAGATCGCCGAGCTGGCCGAGAAGGTCGCCGCGGACTACACCGGTGGCGACGACGCGGCGGGCGAATCGGGTCCCGATCTCGTACTGGTCGGTGTGCTCAAGGGGGCGGTCATGATCATGACCGACTTCGCACGCGCGTTGCCGGTGCCTGCGCAGTTGGAGTTCATGGCCGTCTCGTCGTACGGCTCGTCGACGACGTCGTCCGGGGTGGTGCGGATCCTCAAGGACCTGGACCGCGACATCGCGGGCCGGGACGTGCTGATCGTCGAGGACATCGTCGACTCGGGCCTGACGCTGTCATGGTTGATGAAGAACCTCACGGCGCGCCACCCACGGTCGCTGAACGTCGTTTCACTGCTGCGTAAACAAGAGGCGGTGCAGGTCGACGTGCCGGTGAAGTACATCGGCTTCGATATTCCGAACGAGTTCGTGGTCGGCTATGGTCTGGACTACGCGGAGCGCTATCGTGACCTGCCCTACATCGGCACGCTTGACCCGAAGGTGTACTCAACGTAGGGCGATTTGCTACGTGAGGTGAGTGCATCGCGGCCGGTTCGGGCCATGCGAGCGGAGGTGGAACCGTGAGTCCTTCGATCGCGTCATACCGAACGCGTTGATGCGTTAACCTAAGCGAAGATCGCAGGTCGGCTGCCGAAAGGCCTGCCGTCGGCTCTGAGGGGACGTAGGGAGAGTCCGGAACATGGGGAACAGCAGTCAGGCGGATGCGGCGGCATTCCGCCAAGCGGCCGTCAACGGCCAGGTCGGTATCGACCCGGACCACGCCGAGACGGTGCTGAACAAGATCCGCACCGGCAAGGACGCGGTCGAGGCGCTGCTCCAGAAGGCCCAGGAGCTGTCCACGCCGCCGCAGATCGGCGCGAACCCGGTCGGCAACGCGATGGCCACCAAGTTCTCCGACGCCGCGGGCGGGAACCGGGAGTCCTACGCCGACGCCCTGCGGAATCTCCACCGTCAGTACGACGACGCCGAGCAGGCGATCACCACGGCCATGCGCCGGTACCGCGACATCGACGAGGACAACGCCCAACCGTTCACCGGGCAGCTCTGACGCAGGGGGAAGTGAGCAGTGAACATCGACAACGATTCCGGTCTGATCGGTTCCGACCTGTCCGACGACGGGGCGGCCGAGTCGACCGCATCCGAAGCCGAGGCCGCTCCGGTCGAGTCGGATTCGGAATCCGGCGCCGCTGGGCTGGGTGCGGCGTTGCAGGACGATCCCGCTCGGCTGGAGCGAATGGTCACGGCCGTACAGCTCGGTGACTCGGGCGAGGTCTCCGACATCGTCGGCCGTGCACGCAGCCGGCAGGACGGCTTCGCTTTCGACAACGAGCGGGCGATCGCCGACCGGCCGAACTGGGCGGCGCACGAGAGCAAGCAGCTCTACGCCTTCGCGACGGTCAACAACGTGCCGGGCAGCGCCGAGGAGATCGGCAGCTCGTGGGGGCGCCACGGCACGACGTTGCAGCAGGTCTCCGAGGATCTCTACACCACGATCGACGAACTCGGCACCGCGTGGATCGGCCAGGCGGCCGGTGCTGCGCAGGGTGCGCTCGTCGGCATCGCCAACTCCAGCTCGCAGGCCGCCGAGGCGGCCAGGGCAATGGGCCAGCGACTGTCGCAGCAGGCCGCCGCTGCGGCGGACCTCAAGAAGATGCCGCAGCCGGAGGAGTTCGACCCGGCTTCCGAGACCGCGAACATGCTGGCCATGGGGCCGGCGGCGATGGTCGGCGACATGAAGGAGAAGTTCGATCAGGCCCGCGCGGTCAAGGCCCAGCAGGTGCAGTACCTGAACACCTACACCGCCGCGATGTCCGAGGTCGACAACTCCACGCCGAGCTTCGGCCCCGAATCGCTGGGCCTGAAGCAGGAGACGAACTCGGGCGGCACGAACCTCTCGTCGGTCGGCGGCCCCGGTGCGGTCGGTTCCGTCGGTTCCGGCGTGGCGGGCTCGGTCGGCGGTGTCCGCGGACCCGAGGGGCTGTCGGTACACGGCGGCCCTGCTCACCAGCCGGGGCCGCAGGCTCCGCAGCAGCCGGCACCGCAGACCCCGCAGGCCCCGCAGCAGCCGGCGGCACAGGCGCCCGCTGCGGGTGTTGCGTCCGCCGCGCAGGCGCCCGCGAGTTCCTCGGCCGGTGGCATCGGTGCCGCCGCGGCCGGTGCCGCGCTCGCCGGAGGCGGTGCCGCCGTGGCGGGCGGCCGTGCGTTGGCTAAGGGCAGCAAGACGAGTTCGGACAAGGACCAGGAGTCCGAGGGCGCGACGACGGCGCAGTCGCAGCAGGCGGCACAGCCCGCAGCGTCGGTGCAGCAACCGCAGAACTCGGGTATGCCGGGTGCAGGTGGTCTCATCGGTGGCCGTGAGGGCGCCGGGGTGGCGCCGCCGCCCGGCACTCCGATGGGTGGCGGCATGGGTGCCGCGGGTGCCGCAGCGGGTAAGGGGCAGGAAGGCGAGGAACACACGCACGCGTCCTTCCTCGTCGAGGCGGACCCGGACGACGTGTTCGGAGCCAATCAGGCGACGGCGCCGCCGGTGCTCGGCGCCTGGGGCCCGGACGACGAGGAGTGATGACCGTTGGCGGAGCGGCTCACGCCACTGGAGTTCGATTTCCTGTGGGAGTCGTTCGGCGCCGGTGAGCTGCCCTATCCGCTCGAGGTCCGATCGCACGGCGAGACGCTGGAGCAGCGAGCGGCACTGCGGGCGCAGAGCCTCGGCGAATTGGCGGCCCGGGGACTTGTCGACGAGTCCGGCAGGCCCGCGCCGCTGATCGAGGACTGGTTCGAGTGTCTCGCGACGGCTCAGGTGAGTCTGGACTCCGTGCAGGTCGACGCTCCGGACCACGAACCGCACCTGGCGGTCGCCGCGGCGCTGGGGCCGCAGGGCGTGCTGTTGATCTCGGATTCCGACGGCTACGTGCTCGACCGGGTACCCCCGGACGGTCTGGCCAGCGCTGTCGTGGGGCTGTTGCCCGCGGAGCGCCGCGGCGAGGAGAAGTCGATCACTGTGCCGCTCGAACAGCTGCTGTCCGGCTCCGGGGTGGACTTCCTGCAGCGGCGGGGGCAGGCAGGTCCCGACGGCAAGGCGGGTCCCGACGACGATCGCAAGGCCCTCGCGCGGCTCAACGCGCAACCGCGGCTGCGGGGCGGGCAGATCGGCGCCAACGCGCGCAACTCGTCGGGCGGCAGAACGCGGATGCCGGTGCTGAGCTGGTTCGACACCGAGTCCGGCCGTTACTTCACACAGGCCAGCCGCGGCCGCGACGGCCGGGACTGGATCACCATCGCCCCTGCGGACGCCCCGACGTTGCGGCACCGCCTGTCCGAGATGCTCGCCGGTGCAGCCGGCGCCGCGACGGCGCCACTGTGACGGTGAGCAGGGAGAAGCGCTGACGAGGTCGGTTCATGTTCACGCACCAGACGAGCACCATCGCCAGTTCAGAATTGGTCGGGAGGACCGTGCCCACCCAGGAGTTCTTCAGCCCGGTCACGTTCGACTTCCTGTGGGAGCGGATGGGGGCGGGTGAGTTGCCGTACCCGTTGAAGGTCACGTCCCACGGCGAGACCGAGCATCAGCGGCGCAGGTTTCGCGACGGTGCGGAGCAGGAGATCGAGGCCCGCGGCATCGAGGGTTCGCCGGTCGAGGGCTGGCTGGACCTGCTGGGCAGGGCTTCGGTGACGGTGGACGCACTGTTCATCCCGGAGTTCCAGCACCCGCCGGTGGGCGCGATCGCGGCCTCGGACGGCAAACAGGCGGTGCTCGCCGTTCAGGACCGTGAGGGTTTGCGGCTGAGCCCGGCCTATCCCGACGGCGTGGCATCGGCGGTGGTCGACCTGCTGCCGCAGGCTCGGCGAGGCACGGAAGCGTCGATCACGCTGCCGCTCGGTGAGGCGCTGCAGGCGCGGCCGGACCGCACCGGGGCGCTCGCGGGCAGGAGCGGTGGTGACGCCGACGGCGGCCGCAAGCGCGGCGGCTTCGCCGACCGCACCCGGGACCCGCGGGAGGCGTACTCGCAGCTCATCGCTCAGCCGCGGCTGCGGGGCGGTCAGCTTGCAGCGAACAGCAAGGACGAGCTGGGCTACAAGAAGCGGTCGGCCGTGCTCGCGTGGTTCGACACGGCGACGGGCCGGTACCTGAGCACGTCCGCGTCCGGCGGCGACGGCAGTGAGTGGGTGACCGTGGCTCCTGCGGATGCGAAGACGCTGCGCAGCAGGCTCGGTGAGCTGCTGGCCGGGGTCGGCCGCTGACCGCAGAGCCCGATGCGCCCGCTCGGCGGACCCGGTCCGCGGGTGATCACGTGACGCTGCGCACGCGGCGGGAACACGCACCCGGCGGTGTCCGTTGACCTATCGGTGACGGCTGTGCACCTGCGGCCGTAGCCGAACGCACGGATTTCCTCGAGGATGCCCCGATGACCCAGTTCACCGGGCGGTACCCTGATGGAACGGCATTCGCCGCGGGAGTGCGAACCGTGCACCAGCGGGAGTTGACAAGACCGTGACGGCGGAAGTCACCACCCACCGCCTAACCAGGGAGGGCCGAGGCCGCAACGGCCGGATCTAATGGACCGCAAGCGCCTGCTCAAGAACCCACTGCTGTGGATAGCCGCGGTTCTGCTGCTCTATTTCGCGTTCAGCATGCTTTTCGACAGCGACCGTGCTTACACCGCGGTGCCGACGTCGCAGGCCGTGCAGCAGATCGAATCCGGTAACGTCACGGAAGCGAATCTCGAGGACAAGGAGCAGCAGCTCAAGCTGCACCTGTCCGACGGCATCAACGTCGACGGCGAGAACGTCAACCAGATCATCACGAAGTTCCCGGGAGGCGCTTCCGGGCAGCTGTACAACGTCCTGCTCGATGCCCGCACGGGCTCCGGTGACGACGGTCAGAGCATCAAGTTCGACACCACCGTCACGCAGGACTCGTTCTTCACCCAGATGCTCATCTACATGATTCCGCTGGGAATCCTGCTGCTGCTGCTGATGTGGATGATGAACAACGCCCAGGGCGGCGGGAGCAAGGTCCTCAACTTCGGCAAGTCCAAGGCCAAGCAGCTGAACAAGGACATGCCGACCACGACGTTCACCGACGTGGCGGGCGCCGACGAGGCCGTCGAGGAACTGCACGAGATCAAGGACTTCCTGAGCAGCCCCGGCCGGTACCAGCAGCTCGGCGCGAAGATCCCGAAGGGCGTGTTGCTCTACGGCCCGCCCGGTACGGGCAAGACACTGCTCGCGCGGGCCGTCGCCGGCGAGGCGGGGGTGCCGTTCTACACGATCTCCGGTTCGGACTTCGTGGAAATGTTCGTCGGTGTCGGCGCCTCGCGTGTCCGTGACCTGTTCGAGCAGGCGAAGCAGAACGCGCCGTGCATCATCTTCGTCGACGAGATCGACGCGGTCGGCAGGCAGCGCGGCGCAGGTATGGGCGGCGGCCACGACGAGCGCGAGCAGACGCTGAACCAGCTGCTCGTCGAGATGGACGGGTTCGACTCGCGCGGCGGCATCATCCTCATCGCCGCGACGAACCGCCCCGACATCCTGGACCCGGCGCTGCTGCGGCCCGGCCGGTTCGACCGGCAGATCCCCGTCGCGGCACCGGACCTGCGCGGCCGTGAGGCGATCCTCAAGGTGCACTCCGCGGGCAAGCCGCTTGCCAAGAACGTCGACATGGACGCCCTGGCCAAGCGCACCGTCGGCATGTCGGGCGCCGACCTGGCGAACGTCATCAACGAGGCCGCACTGCTCACGGCCCGGCAGCACGACACGGAGATCACGGACACGTACCTGGAGGAGTCCGTCGACCGCGTGGTTGGCGGCCCGGCGCGCAAGAGCCGGATCATCTCCGAGCAGGAACGCAAGCTCACCGCGTACCACGAGGGCGGGCATGCGCTGGCCGCGTGGGCGATGCCGGACATCGAGCCGGTGTACAAGCTGACGATCCTGCCGCGCGGGCGTACCGGCGGGCACGCGCTGATCGTGCCCGAGGACGACAAGGACTTGATGACCCGTTCGGAGATGATCGGCAGGCTGGTGTTCGCCATGGGCGGGCGTACGGCCGAGGAGCTGGTCTTCCACGAACCGACGACGGGTGCGTCCTCCGACATCGAGCAGGCCACGAAGATCGCCCGCGCGATGGTGACCGAGTACGGCATGAGCCCGCGCCTCGGTGCCGTCAAGTACGGCCAGGAGCAGGGCGACCCCTTCGTGGGCCGCGCCGCGGGCCAGCAGGCGAACTACTCCCTCGAGGTCGCGCACGAGATCGACGAGGAAGTGCGCAAGCTGATCGAAACCGCGCACACCGAGGCGTGGGAGGTGCTCAACACCTACCGCGACGTGCTCGACGAGCTCGTGGCCGAGGTTCTCGAGAAGGAGACCCTGCAGCGTCGCGACCTGGAGCGGATCTTCTCCTCGGTCGTGAAGCGCCCGCAGATCACGGTGTTCAACGAGTTCGGCGACCGGCTTCCGTCGGACAAGCCGCCGATCAAGACGCCCCGGGAACTGGCGGCCGAACGCGGTGAGCCGTGGCCCGAGCCGGTGCGGCCGGAGCCGCAGCCGGGGCCGGTGCAGCCGGAGCCCTCGTCGTACAGCGGACCGGAGTACAGCGGGCCGGAGTACGGCGGACCGGGCCATCGCGAGCCTGCGTCCGTGGCGACGCCGGCACCGCAGCCGCCGGTGGCCGGGGAGGAGCCGCAGAGCGGGGAACTGCCGCAGACCGGGGATCCGCGGACCGGGCCGCAGCAGAATCAGGGTTCGTACAACCCGTATGCGCCGCCCTCGGGGCCGAACGGCACTCACGGTCAGAACGGCGGCAATCCCTACGGTGAGCAGCCCGGTGGCCGGCATTGGCAGGGTTCGCAGCAGGGGAACCAGCCGGGCCAGCAGCACGATCAACCGGGTGCGCGGCCCGCGGGCCCGCCGAACTACGGTGCGCCTCCCGGGTGGACGCCGGCGACGTCGCCGAAGCCGCGGCCGGCCAGGCCGTGGGCTCAGCCGAACCCGAATCCGCAGCCGCAGCAGCGCCCGCAGGACGAGGGCGGCTCCGACGAGCAGGACGGTCACCATCGCTAGCGAGGTTTCCGAGAACGGGCACGCGATGGTCGACGAGGACAGCGTCGACGCACCGCGTGCCACGGGTCGGTCGTTCGATCAGGCACGCGCGGAGGCGGCCGTGCGTGAGCTGTTGCTCGCGTGTGGTGAGGACCCGGACCGGGACGGGTTGCGTGAGACACCCGCTCGGGTGGCGCGGGCGTACCGCGAGATGTTCGGAGGGCTCTACAACGATCCGGACCACGTGCTGGACCGGACGTTCGACGAGAGTCACGAAGAGCTCGTGCTGGTGACGGACATTCCGCTGTTCAGCCAGTGCGAACATCATCTGGTGCCCTTCCACGGAGTGGCTCACGTCGGCTACATCCCGAATGCGCAGGGCAAGGTGACGGGGCTGTCGAAACTGGCACGGCTCGTCGACCTGTACGCGAAGCGGCCGCAGGTGCAGGAACGGCTGACGACGCAGGTCGCCGACGCGCTGGATCGCAAGCTGAACCCGCGCGGCGTGATCGTGGTGCTCGAGGCGGAGCACCTCTGCATGGCGATGCGGGGCATCCGCAAGCCGGGCGCGCGCACCACGACGTCGGCCGTTCGCGGGATCATGGAGCGTTCGGCGACCTCGCGTGCGGAAGCGTTGCAGCTGATCAAGGGGAACCGGTGAACGAGCGCATTCCGACGGCCGACCGCTGTGTGGTGATGGGCGTTCTGAACGTCACGCCGAACTCGTTCTCCGACGGCGGCAGGTACCTGAGCCAGGAGGACGCGCTCGCGCACGCGCACGCGATGTGGCGGCGGGGCGCGGACATCGTCGACGTCGGCGGTGAGTCGACGCGCCCCGGTTCCGATCGGGTCGACGCCGACACCGAGTTGGCGCGGGTGGTGCCGGTGGTGCGACAGCTCGCCGCAGACGGTGTCCCGCTGTCGGTGGACACGACGCGTGCCACGGTCGCGGAAGCCGCCGTCGAGGCGGGTGCGCAGATCATCAACGACGTCTCGGGCGGTCTGGCCGACCCGAACATGCCGACGGTCGCCGCGCGGACCGGTGTTCCGTTCGTGATCATGCACTGGCGCGGGCACAGCAAGGACATGAATGCGCTGGCCGAGTACACCGATGTGGTGGCCGAGGTGCGCGACGAGCTGAGTGCGCGGGCCGACGCGGCGCTGGCGGCGGGCGTCACGGCCGACTCGATCGTCCTCGATCCGGGGCTGGGATTCGCCAAGCGTGCCGAGCACGACTGGGCGCTGCTGCAGCGGCTGGACGAGTTCATCGGCATGGGCTTTCCGGTGCTGGTCGGCGCCTCGCGGAAGCGTTTCCTCGGTGCTCTGCTCGCCGACGCCGAAGGTGAGCCGCGGCCCGCGTCGGGCCGGGAGGTCGCGACGGCGTCGATCTCGGCGCTGTCCGCGGCGGCGGGCGCGTGGGGCGTGCGGGTGCACGACGTCGGCGCGTCGCTGGACGCCGTGAAGGTCACCGCCGCCTGGTCCAAGGGTGGTGGCTGAGAGTGCCGGACGTGCCGTCGTCGGAGGTGCGCGACCGCATCACGCTGACGGGCCTGCGCGTGTTCGGTCGGCACGGTGTGTTCGACCACGAGAAGCGTGACGGTCAGGAGTTCGTCGTCGACATCACGGCGTGGCTGGACCTGACGCGCGCCGCGGCCTCGGACGAGCTGAGCGAGACGTTGCACTACGGCGAGCTGGCGCAGCTGGCTGCCGACATCGTGGGTGGCGAGCCCTGCGACCTCATCGAGGCCGTTGCGGGCCGGATCGCCGACGAGGTGATGCGCGACGAACGGTTGTCGGCGGTCGAGGTGACGGTGCACAAGCCGACGGCGCCGATCCCGCTGACGTTCGCCGACGTCGCAGTGACCGTCGCGAGGCAGCGTTGACCCCGGCCATACGCGGCAGGCCAGCGGGTGGAGTGCCTCCTTCGCATAACGCGCCCGTCTGGGCGGCGGTGGGAGACGGGCGGGAGCCCCGAATCTTCCCTTCACGTAGTGGACTTCGTGCCTGTCGGAGCTGGACGCCCCCGAGGGCGCCTCGCGGACTTCCGGGAGACAGCCGATGAGCAGGGCGGTGTTGTCGCTGGGGTCGAACCTCGGCGACCGGTTGTCGTATCTGCGGCTGGCCGTCGACGGTCTGCGCGACTCCCTCGTCGCGGTGTCGAGCGTGTACGAGACCGCCCCCTGGGGTGTGACCGACCAGCCCGACTTCCTCAACGCGGTGTGCATCGTGGCCGACCCGGCGCGCGACCACTGGGCGTGGCTGCGCGCCGGGCAGGCGCTCGAACGCGAAGCCGAGCGCGTGCGGGAGCAGCGATGGGGGCCGCGGACGCTCGACGTCGACGTGGTGTCGGTCGACGGCGTGCGCTCGGCCGACCCGGAACTGCGACTGCCGCATCCGGGAACGGCCGAGCGGGCGACCGTGCTCGTCCCGTGGCTCGAGCTCGACCCGGACGCCGAGGTGTCGGATGTCGGGCGCGCCGACGCGCTACTCGCCGCCCTGCCCGCCGCCGACCGCGACGGCGTACGCAAGCGCGCCGACCTCTCCCTCTGAGCCACCCGCGGCGGCGCCCCCAAGGGCACCTTCGGGGCGTCCAACACCCCAAATGTTCCCTTCGCGCGTCGCGCCGATGGACTACGCCGACGCGCGCACCGCCGACACGACCCACTTCGTCGCCGCGACGCGGGTGGGCACGGGAGGCCAGCCGTTGATGATCGCCAACAGCTGCCAGTAGCGCTCGGCCCGGGCGTCTCCGCCCGCGTCGATCTGCCCGGCCAGCCACCTGCGGTACTCGGGGCTGTCCGCCGGTTCGGGTGCGCCGTCGCCCGCGAACCACGCGGACGTGTCGGCCTCGCCGAGCGAGGCTCGCACGATCTCGTCGGCCAGCGCCCGGCCCTCGGCCGATTCCGGCGACAGACCGGAGTCGAGGAGTCCCTGCGCCCGCGCGTGCCAGTCCTCCCACCGCTCGCGCTGCGCCCGCGAGAACGCGTCGATGTCGTGGCCGGCCTCGCGCCGCTGCGCCTGCTGCTCGCTCATGCCCCGGATGAGGGCCCGGAACTCGGCGTCGGACACGAGCTCGGCGAATTCGATCCACGCGTCCAGCTGCTCCGGCGTCGGTTCGTCGGGCAGCTCGGGCTTGGCCGACCGCATCCACGCGTAGAACTCCGAGTCCACGTCGAGGCCCTTGCTCACCTCGTCCCAGAACTCGTCGACCAGCCGGTTGCGCTCCTCGTCCGACATCGATGCCAATTTGTTCATCAGTTCCACCTCTTCCAGTTCGGATTCACGGTTCGCGACCGCCCGCAGCACCGCCCTGCGGTGCCGTAGCACGCGGAGGCGGTCGTCGAGCGCGGCCACGTGCGCGCTCGCCAGTTCCGCCACCGTCGACGCTCCTGCCAGCACCCGCTCGATGTCCGCCAGTGCGAGGCCGAGTTCGCGCAGTGTGCGCACGAGTTCGAGCCGCGCCAACGCGGTGGCGTCGTAGAGCCGGTAGCCGGCAGCGGTGCGATCGGCCGGAGGGACGAGACCCTGATCGGAGTAGAACCGGATCGTCTTCACCGGCAGGGCAGTGCGACGTGCCAGTTCGCCGATCGTGAACGTTCCCGATGGGGTCATCTCCGCCTCCACGAATCCGAGCCTCGAGGCTCCAGTCGCTGGAGAGTCAACCGCAATGGCCGTCTCGATGCTCGACGCCTGCCGCGTCGGCGCCCGGCAGCTCGGGAATCGGGGCGGGCGACCGGCGCAGGGGAAGGACACACGGGCAGGACACACGGGAAGAGGCAGCCGCGCCGGCAGCGCGTCGTCGGGTGGCGGTCGGGTGCAGGACACGCGGGCCCGGGTGCAGGACACGCGGTGAGGTTGCGGGGGCCGTTGCGGCTGCGGGGTCCCAGTACGGTGGGGACATGCACTTCACGCGCCCTCGTGAGCTGGTCGTCGCCGGGCTGGTCGGGCTCGTTGCGGTGTATCTGCTCTTCGAGTTCGCGTACGGGCAGCTGCCGAGTCTGCCGACTCTCGCGGGTACGACGTTGCTGGCGCTGGCCGTGATCGAGACCGTGCTGGCGTTCACGGTGCGCAGCCGCGTCCGAGAAGGACGCGTCGTCACGGGTCTCGGTATCGCCCGCGCGGTCGCGCTCGCGAAGGCGTCGTCACTGCTGGGGGCACTCATGCTCGGCGCCTGGCTCGCAGGAGTGGCTTTCCTCGCGCCGCGGGCGAGCGATCTCACGGCGGCCGCCGACGACCTGCCGGCCGCCATCGTCGGAGCCGCGTGCGCAGCGGTGTTGATCGGTGCGGCACTGTGGCTCGAATACTGTTGTCGCGCACCGGACACCGCCGACCGCGACGAGTGATCAGCACCGACCGGCCGGCGATCAGAACGCGCCGCTCGAAGTACCGACGAGGTCACGATCCGGCAACCGGAAGGTACGGTATCGGGCATGACTGGCGAGGGTGAGGACGAGCCCGGCCGCAGCTCGGACGGCCGGCTGTGGCCGACCGTGGGCGTGCTGCTCGCGCTCGGTGCCACCGTCGCTCTGATCCTGGCCGAGGACATGCGACTGCTGCGGTTGGGCATTCTGGCTGCGCTGTGGGCGGCGCTCATCGGTACGTTCCTCGCGACGCGTTACCGCAAGAAGGCGGCGGCGACCGAAGTGGCCGCGTCGAAGGCACAGGAGATCTACGAGCTCGAGCTGGAGCGCGAGGTCGCCGCCCGGCACGAGTTCGAGCTCGAGGTGGAGGCCGAGACCCGCGAACGCGTCGAGGACGAGTCCCGCGCCGAGCTCGAAGCGCTGCGCGTCGAGGTCTCGTCGCTGCGGGACAGCCTGCAATCACTGTTCGGCGGTGAAGTGATGTGGGAGCGCATCGCACTCACCGCACAGTCCACCCGCATGCGTTCGTTCGGTGACGACCGTCCCGTCGTCTCCAACGGCGAGACGCCGGGGAAACCCCGGTTGGCCGCAGGTCGCGGCGAGAATCCCACCGAGTTCATCGGCCGGGTCGTCGAGACCGAAAGCGGTGACTCCGGAGCCATCGCCAGGGCCATCGGCACGGCCGGCAATGGCGGCAACAGCGGAAACAGCGGAAACAGCGGAAACAGCGGAAACGGGTCGCTGAAGAACGCCGTGAAGAACGGTGCCGCCCAGAACGCCGGCGCTGCACAACCGAACGGAGCTGCCCCCAACGGTGCTCCCCCCGGAACCGCTCCCCACGGCGCCTCCTCCAACGGAGGTGCGCCCCGCGGCGCCACCTCGACCGGTGCGGCTCCACACGGTGCGGCGCGGAACGGTGCCGTGCCCGACGGAGCGGCCGCGAACGGCGCGGTCGCATCGAAGGGTCCGGGGCCCCGGCCGCAGTCGGGTGGTTCGGAAACCGCCTCGGAATCGACGGCCTGGTTCGCACCATCCACCGGCCGAGCGGCCGGCGATGACGACTTCGACGAGCGCGATTTCGACGAGCCCGACCGTGACGACGCCGACGGCGAGTCCGACACCGACCGTGCGCCGGCTCCCGTCCGGCCCGCGGGCGTGCAGGACGGCCCCCGGAAGGCACGCGGCCCTCAGCGGCGGCCGCAACAGCAGACTTCGCCTCCGGTCCCCGCTCAGCAGCGTTCCGCCGGCCCGCAACAGGCACCGCAGCAGGCGAACCGGCAAGCTCGCGCTGCGCGACGCCAGCCGCCGCAAGCCCGGTCACCGCAATCCCAGCCGCAGCCGCCGCCAGCCCCGATGCCGCAGTCCCAGGGAGAGCAGTCGCGGGGAGAGCAGGCGCGGGGAGAGCAGACACAGCGAGCGCAGTCCCGGCGGCCGCAGCAGGCGCCGGCCGCCGACCGGCGGTCGTTCGACGACGGCGAATTCGACGAGGAGTGGGCCCACGCCGCATCGGGAAGTCACGCCGGAGGCTCCGGCGCCGGTTCGGCCGGCCGTCCGGCGAACCGGTCCGGCGACGGCACCCCGGCCGCCGAGACAACCTCGGCCGGATCGGTATCGGCCGGAGCGGCATCGGCCAACGGAATGCCGGCCAACGGAATGCCGGCCAACGGAACACGGGCCGACAGGACCCCGGCTGACAGGACCCCGGCTGACAGAGCTCCGGCAGACGGAGCACCCGTCGACGCGGCCGGGGCCGCGGCCGCCGAGCCCGGTTCGCCCGACGAGGACCCCACGCGCCGCGTGCGCGCCCGCGAGGCCGCCTCGGCGAAGGATCGCTTCCGGCCGGCCCAGCGCGCGGGGGGCCCGCAGGCACAGGGGCAGGCACCGGCACAGGGGCAGGCACAGTCCGCCGCCGAGCCGCCTCAGGCACCCGCGCCCGGCCGTCCGGTCCCGCCGCGGGCGGACGATTCGCGTCCCACGCAGCAGCCGGCCGTTCCGCCGAAGCAGACCGGTCGAAGCCGCAGTGGTTCCGACCGGAACGGTCCGGACCCGGCAACGGCCACGGCACAGAGCCCCGTCCAGCCCGGCCCAGCACAACCGTCCGGCCGTACGAAACCCGGACCCGCCCAACCCGGATCAGCACAGCCCGGTCCCGCCCAACCCGGATCAGCACAACCCGGCCCCGCCCGCCCCGAGTCCGCTCCGCAGGACGGGCGTCCGGGTTCACCCTCACGGTCGAACGAATCCCGCAATGAGGGTCAAAATCGGCGTGATGTTGAACTCACTCCGGCGAGTGACTCGGGTTCGCGTGGGCGTTCTGCCTCGCAGGCCGGGTCGTCGCCGGGTCAGGGCGTGGACAGGGCAGGATCACAGACCGCTTACGCTCGGACTCCCGAGACAGACTCCGGAGAGGCGCGTGACACGCGCGCCGTCGCTCCGAAGGCCGCCGAGCCGGCACCCGAGGTGGCTCAGGCGGAACAACCGATCGCGAAGGGACCCCTTCCACCCATGTCTTACCCCGAGCAGCCCGCCGGCGCGGCCGACTCGACCGAGGCCTCCGGCGAGGACTCCGCCGTCAACCCGACGCTGCCGCCCGAGGTGCGCGATCTCGCGCGCAAGCCGGGTGGACGCCGGCGTGCCGCCGAGTCGGAGGGCGACGACGCGTCGCAGGACGAACAGGGGCCCGAGGCCGGCGGCCGTCGCCGTGCTCCGGATGCCGAGGACGGCGAGCCCACCGGTTCGCACTCCTCCGGTCGCTCGGTGAGCGAACTCCTCGCCGCCTACGGCAGTGGCGACGCCACACCGCGCCGTCGCCGCCGCGCCGAGGACTGACAGCTCCGGTCGTTCACCGCACCCGGCCGCACCCGCCGTGGCCGGGGCGCACTGAACGAAACTGCTCCGGACACGGCATCGGTCCGGACGCCGTCGCTCTGAACCGCGGCACTGCCATGAGCGCCCCTGAACGGCCCGAGGTGCCGCTAACGGCCCTGCTCCTGGCGCCGCCGTCGCCTCGTGCGATCCGGACATCCCGGCGGTGCTCATCGGCTCGACACCGTCGCTGCGGCCCCGTATCCCTCAGCCGGGTAGTCGGGGGCGGCTACTACTCTGCGCGGCGTGAACGGACCGGCGACCGTCGTGCGGCACGCCCGGCGGAACATGACACGTCTGGTCACCGTGCTGGTGCCGGTGACCGGCATGGTCGCGGTCGCGATCTGCGGACTGATCGTCTTCGGCCTGGTCACCGTCCAGGCGGGTGCGCTGCCCGTGATCGTCGGTGTGGTCGTCGCCGTGGTTCCGGTCTCGATGGTCACGGCCGCACTGCTGTGGGTCGACCGGTGGGAGCCCGAGCCGGCCAGGTACCTGCTGCTGACGTTCCTGTGGGGCGCGTGCGTGGCGACGCTGCTGGCGCTACTGGTCAACGACACCGCCAAGAGCGTCGGCGATTACCTGCTCGGCTTCGAAGGCGGCAGCAGGATCGCCACGATCGTTTCCGCACCGCTGGTGGAGGAGGCGATCAAGGCGGTGCCGCTCGTCGCGGTGCTGGTACACCGGCGGAGCGAGTTCAACGGGGTCGTCGACGGCATCGTCTATGCGGGTTTCAGCGCGGCCGGATTCGCCTTCACCGAGAACGTCTACTACTTCGCGAGTGCGTTCAACGAGGCCGGTTTCGGTGGCGGCATGTCCTCGGGCGTGCTCGCGGCCTTCACGCTGCGCGGGGTGATGTCACCGTTCGCGCATCCGCTGTTCTCCGTGGTCATCGGCATCGGTGTGGCGCTGATGGTGCAGAAGCGCTACTACGGTGCGGCCCGGTTCGCGCTTCCCGTGGTGTCCTACGTCGGCGCCGTCTGCCTGCACGCGCTGTGGAACGCGGCGGCGACGATCGGCGGAGCCCGGACGTTCCTCAACGTCTACTTCCTGATCATGGCGCCGCTGTTCATCGGCGTCGGCCTGATCGTGGTGTGGCAGCGCCGCCGCGAGCAGCGGATCGTCACGGGCGCGCTGCCCGCGATGGCCCGCCGAGGCTGGATCGCGCCCTCGGAGATCGAGCTGCTGTCGGACCTGACCGCGCGGAGGCAGTGGCGCAGGCAGGCACGCCGCGAATCGGGCACGGCGGCCGCGAGGGCCGTCGGCGACTACCAGGCTGCCGTGACCGAGCTGGCGTTCCTGCGGCGCAGGGGTGTCGCCACCGAGGACGACCGTGCCCGGCACGACGACCTGCTCGCCGAAGCACAACAGGCACGCGCCGACGCCGTGAGCCTCGCACGCACCGGGTGAAGCTGGTCACCTGGGTGCATGACGACAGTGGTGCGAACGCTACGCTCGCGGCGTCGTCTGGTACCCGCGACGAGGTCGGGACTGGAACGGGTTTTGGGAGTTTTGCGGCCATGAGCCTCCTGAGGGGCGCGCGGTGACGCGGCCTGCCCGCCTTGCGGTGGGCGTTGTGTCGGCGGGACGTGTCGGCAGTGTTCTCGGTGCGGCGCTGACCCGCGCCGGACACGCCGTGACGGCCGTCAGTGCGGTGTCGGACGCGTCCGTCCACCGCGCCGAACGCCTGCTGCCGGACGCCGAGATCCTGCCGCCCGACGAGGTCGCCCGCCGCGCCGACCTGGTGCTGCTGGCGCTGCCCGACGACGTCCTCGAACCGATGACCGCGGGCCTGGCGGGCGCCGGTGCGCTGCGCCCCGGCCAGATCGTCGTCCACACGTCGGGTGCCCACGGTGTCGGCGTGTTGCGTGCCGCCTCCGACGCGGGTGCGCTGCCGCTGGCGCTGCACCCGGTCATGACGTTCACCGGCCGTGCCGAGGACCCGGACCGGCTGACCACGGCGAGTGTCGGCGTCACGGCGACGTCCGGGGACGACGCGGCCTGGCACGTCGGTGAGGCACTGACCGTCGAGATGGGCGCCGAGCCCGTCCGTGTGCCCGAGGCCGCCCGTCCGATCTACCACGCTGCGCTGGCCCACGGCGCCAACCACCTGGCCACGGTCGTCGCCGACTGTGTGGAGCTGCTCGCCGATGCCGGCGTCGACCATCCGGACCGGGTCGTGGCGCCGCTGCTGTCGGCCTCGCTCGACAACTCCCTGCGCCACGGCGGCCGCGCCCTGACCGGACCGGTGGCCCGCGGCGACACCGGCACCGTGACGTCGCACCTGCGGGTGCTGGCCGAGCAGGCACCCGACGTCGAACCGACCTACGCCGCGCTGGCCCGCCGCACCGTTGCGCGGGCGAAGCTCGCGGGGCTGCTCGGCGACGACGCGGCAGCCGAACTGGAAACCCTCCTCGACAACCGATCGTGACAGGCAGCGAATCCTCATGACTTTCCCGAAGCACACGCCGAAGTTCACGCGTAACGAGCTGAACGTCTACCGCGGCCCGTCGGAGGTGTCGCAGGTGACGCATGCGCTGCGCGGAGTCGGCCGCAACCTCGCGCTCGTGCCCACGATGGGTGCGCTTCACGACGGGCACCGCGAGCTGATCCGCAGGGCCAAGCGGCTGCCGAACACGATCGTCGCCGTGTCGATCTTCGTGAACCCGCTGCAGTTCGGGGAGGGGGAGGATTTCGACGCCTATCCGCGCAGCCTCGACCAGGACCTCGACACGCTGCGGGAACTCGGCGTCGAGCTCGTGTTCGCGCCGGAGGTCGAGCAGCTGTACGGCGAGTCGGGTGTGAGCGTGACGCTCGATCCGGGGCAACTGGGCGCCGAACTCGAGGGCGAGATGCGGCCGGGGCACTTCGGGGGCGTGCTCACCGTCGTGGCCAAGCTGCTGAACATCGTGCGGCCGCACTACGCCTTCTTCGGGGAGAAGGACTACCAGCAGCTCGTGCTGGTCAAGCGCATGGCCGCGGACCTGAACCTGGAGACGGGCATCGTCGGGGTGCCCACGGTGCGGGAGGAGGACGGGCTCGCCCTCTCGTCGCGGAACGCCTATTTGTCCGAAGAGGATCGCCGCAGTGCCGCTGTCCTGTCGACCGCCTTGGGGATGGGCGTCAACGCCGGAGCCGACGGTGCCGAGGCGGTGCTCGAAGCCGCTCGTACGGAACTGGCGGCGCATCCGGAAATCGAGATCGAATATTTGGAGCTGAGGGGAACCGATCTGGGCCCCGCGCCCGTCGATGGTGACGCGAGGTTGTTGATCGCGGCCAAGGTCGGCCGCACGAGGCTGATCGACAACACGCCGGTGCCGCTCGGCGCCGCCGCGATGGGACTCGGTGACCAGGAGACCGCAGACGGCGAGGACGTGGCAGGCGACGGCCGGAATGCCGCCCCAGCGGGAACAACTCCGTCTCAGTAGGGGTATCAAGGGAGTCGAAGATGTACCGCACCATGCTCAAGTCGAAGATCCACAGAGCCACGGTCACGCAGGCCGACCTGCACTACGTCGGCTCGGTGACGGTGGACGAGACCTTGATGGAGGCCGCCGACCTGCTGCCGGGCGAGATGGTGGCCATTGTGGACGTCACCAACGGCGCACGGCTCGAGACGTACGTCATTCCCGGCGAGCGCGACAGCGGTGTGCTCGGCATCAACGGTGCCGCGGCGCACCTGGTGCACCCGGGCGACATCGTCATCCTCATCGCCTACGGCCAGATGGACGAGGCCGAGGCCAGGACGTTCCGTCCGCGCGTGATCTTCGTCGACGCCGACAACCGCATCGCCGACCGCGGCGCCGACGCGGGCCGTGCCCCCGAAGGGTCCGGCCTGGTTTCCGGCGCCCTGCCGATCGACGACACCGGGCACGCGTTCATCGAGGGCGAGCTGCCCGCGTTCCCGGTCGCCGAGACGGCCGACGCCGCCCGTCTCGACGCCATGCTGCACGCGGAGAGCTGAGACGCGCATGCTGCTCACCATCGACGTCGGGAACACCAACATCTCCCTCGGCCTGTATCCCGAGGAGGGTTCCCGCGTCGAACTGGTCCGCGACTGGCGGATGCGCACCGATGCGCAGATCACGTCCGACGAGCTGGCGCTGACCATGCGAGGCCTGCTCGGCGACTACGCCGACCGGATCACCGCGATCAGCGCGCTGTCGACCGTGCCCGCCGTGTTGCGTGAGCTGCGGGTGATGCTCGGCCGCTACTACGCCGACGTGCCCACCGTGGTCGTCGAGCCCGGGGTGCGCACCGGCGTTCCGCTGCACGTCGACAACCCGAAGGAGGTCGGAGCCGACCGGCTCGTCAACACGCTCGCCGCCTACCAGCTGTGCGGGACGGCCTGCGTGGTCGTCGACTTCGGCACGTCCACGAACGTCGACGCGATCTCGGCCAAGGGCGAGTTCCTCGGCGGGGCCTTCGCGCCGGGTATCGAGATCTCCGTCGACGCGCTCGCATCCCGTGCGGCGGCGCTGCGGAAGGTCGAGCTGACACCGCCGCGTTCGGTGATCGGAAAGACCACCGTGGAATGTCTCCAGTCCGGCATTCTGTTCGGTTTCGCAGGTCAGGTCGACGGCCTCGTCCGCAGGATCGTGAAAGAGCTGGGTGACGGCCCGATCGAGGTGATCGCCACCGGTGGCCTCGCGCCGCTCGTGCTCGGCGAATCCGAGACCATCACCGAGCACCGGCCCGACCTCACTCTGCTGGGGCTCAAGCTCGTCCACGAACGGAATCGCGAGCGCGGCAGCGACCGGTCCGCCGGGCGGAAATAACAGCCGGCAATCGCTCGGCCGATGGCAGGAGCCGGTTCACGGGCTCGGCTCGGCCATTCGTACGCTGGTGCGCATGAGCGATATCCCGGAACACTCCCAGAGCGACGACGACCTGCCGGAGCAGCTGCGGGTGCGCCGGGACAAGCGCGACCGCCTGCTCGCCGGCGGGGCCGAGCCGTATCCCGTCGAGGTGCCGCGCACGCACACGCTCGCGCAGGTACGCGCCGCCCACCCGGACCTGCCGGCCGACACGCAGACCGGCGACGTCGTGGGCGTGACCGGCCGCGTCATGTTCATGCGCAACACGGGCAAGCTGTGCTTCGCCACCCTGCGCGAGGGCGACGGTACCGAACTGCAGGCCATGCTGAGTCTGGCCAACATCGGAGAGGAGTCCCTCTCGGCGTGGAAGTCCGACGTCGACCTCGGCGACCACGTGTTCGTCCATGGCGAGGTCATCACCTCCAAGCGCGGTGAACTGTCGGTCATGGCCGATTCGTGGCAGCTCACCTCGAAGGCGATGCGCCCGTTGCCGGTCGCGCACAAGGAAATGTCGGAGGAATCGCGGGTCCGGCAGCGTTATGCCGACCTGATCGTGCGCCCACGGGCGCGAGAGGTGGTGCGGACTCGCGCGAACGTGCTGCGCGGGTTGCGCGATTCGTTCCACGGCCGCGGATTCACCGAGGTCGAGACGCCGATGCTGCAGACGTTGCACGGCGGCGCCTCGGCCAGGCCGTTCACGACCCATTCCAACGCCTTCGACATGGACCTCTACCTCCGCATCGCTCCGGAGTTGTATCTCAAGCGGTGCGTGGTCGGCGGTATCGAGAAGGTCTTCGAGATCAACCGGAACTTCCGGAATGAGGGCAGTGACTCGTCGCATTCCCCCGAGTTCGCGATGCTCGAATACTACGAGGCGTATGCGACGTACGACACAATCGCCGACCTGACGAAACAGCTCGTCCAGGAAGCCGCGGACGCCGCATTCGGTTCACGGATCGTCACGTTGCACGACGGGACGGAGTACGACCTGTCCGGCGAGTGGGCGTCGGTCACAATGTACGAGTCGCTCTCCGAAGCGCTCGGTGAGGAAGTGACGCCGGAAACGACGGCCGAGAAACTGCATGCCACGGCCCGGGCACGCGGCATCGAGGTCGACCCGAAGCTCACCCACGGCAAGCTCGTCGAAGAACTGTGGGAGGATCTGGTCGGCGACAAGCTGTACGCGCCGACATTCGTCTGGGACTTCCCCGAGGAAACCTCGCCGCTGACGCGTGCGCACCGCACCAAGCCGGGGATCGCGGAAAAGTGGGACCTGTATGTGCGGGGATTCGAGCTGGCCACCGGCTACTCGGAACTGGTCGATCCGGTCATCGAAAGGCAGCGGCTGACGGCTCAGTCCAAGCTGGCCGCCGGCGGTGACGACGAGGCCATGCAGCTGGACGAGGATTTCCTGAGGGCGCTCGAGTACGGAATGCCGCCGACCGGCGGTGCCGGAATGGGAGTGGACCGGTTGCTCATGGCGCTGACCGGTCTCGGTATCCGGGAAACCATCCTGTTTCCGCTGGTCCGGCCCGAATAGTTTCGTCCCCGCGTTGCGATGGCCGACGGAAGTCGTCTCCCGTCGCCGGTGGAAACCCGCCAAAACCCGGGCGTCTGATTTGCTTTTATGAGTGCGCAAGGGTATTACTGTGAGCAGTTCCCCGACTTCGCCTCACGGGGACCGCTCGCCAGGCCGGAGCGTCAGGCCGGATCGGTTGTGTGGTTCGACGGGGTTTGGACACCGATCGGGATCGGCGATTCCATCGGTCTATCGCAGGTTTCACAGGAGGAAAGCAAGGATGGCGCAGAAGGTTCTCGTCTCCCTCGTCGACGACCTTGACGGTTCGGAGGCGGAAGAGACCGTCGAGTTCGGTCTGGACGGTGTGACGTACGAGATCGACCTCTCGGCGGAAAACGCCGAGGAATTGCGTGACGCGCTCGCGCAGTACGTCGAGCACGCTCGTCGCGCGGGGGGTCGCAAGCGCACGACCCGCGCCACCGCGTCGAAGCCGCAGGCGGGTCGCAGCGCCGCGGTCGACCGTGAGCAGAATCAGGCCATTCGCGCCTGGGCCCGCAAGAACGGTTACGACGTTTCCGACCGTGGCCGCATCCCGTCCGAGGTCGTCGACGCCTACCACCGCAAGAACTGAGCTGACGTCGGCGTCCGCGCGTCGCACGGGCGCGCGGCGTTCGAACGAGCCTTCGAAGGGCCTCCCGGTGCCGCACCGGGAGGCCCTTCGTATTTGTGACCCCGGTTACTTCGTGATCGGGCCGGGATTCTCCGGTGCGGGTGCGATGCCGGTATGTCTCGGCTGGTGCCATCGACCCTGCTGCGATTCAATGGCCCGATGGCCGAGAACAGCACGACCGACAGCAACACGACCGACAGCAACGCAGTCGCCGGCGCCGTTCCCGTCGCCGCGCGTGAACTCCTCGGTGTGCTCGCCCGAATCGGCGACGCCGACACATCCCGCCCCACACCGTGTGCGGATTTCACGGTCGCGGACCTGCTCGAACACCTGCGGTACTGGGGTCCCGGCCTGCTCGCGGCCTCACCGGCCGGTGCGGACACCGCAGACACCGGGAACACCGCAGACACCGGGGGCCTGGCCGCACTCGTCGAACGGCTGGGCGCGGCGTGGAGTGACCCGGCGTCGTGGGAGGGGAACGGATCGATCGCCGGGACCGAGCTGCCGCGATCGGTGCTGGGCCGGATGGTCTTCGTGGAGTTCGTGCTGCACGCATGGGACCTCGCCGCGGCGGTGAATCCCGGTGGCGGGTGGAGGTCGTCGGTCGCGGCCCCGGCCGTCGACGTGCTGAGCGGATTGGTCGCGCAGGGCAGGCGGATGGGCGCGTTCGGGCCGGAGGTCGAGGTTCCCGCGTCGGCGCCGGAGATGGACAGGGCCCTCGGACTGGCCGGTCGTGATCCGGCCTGGCGGCCGTGATCTGCGCAGGCCGGCGTGACCTCTCGACTGGCGCGGACCGGCACGGAGCCCCTGACCGGGGCGGACCGATGGACCCGCCGGTGCCGAGTGCGGCCGGTGGCCGGCCGTGCCGCAGGCGCTAGTCCTCGGTGCGGCGGCGTAGCCGGGGGCAGCCCGCGCACTCGTCGCGGCCCGGCAGCAGGTGGGTGAAACAGCAGCTCTGCCGCTGCCGTGCCCAGCCGTTGTCGCCGGTGTGCAGGGTCGACGGCGACGTCAGGGGAGCGAACGCGGCGTCGAGCACCAGCGTGGCGTCGGCGACCCCACCGCCCTCGTCGCCGCAGTCGCGCCCGGCCCACCAGAGGCAGTCGTCGAGCGCGTCGGTGGCGGCCGACCACAGGGTGCGGGTGCCGAGCTGGCCTGCGCCCCGGTAGGTGCGGACGAACTGCGAGGCGTGGGCGGTGTAGCGGGCCCGCAGCATCCCGGCGAGCTCGCGTTCGTCGGCGGCGACGGAGGTCTGCGGGTCGGCACACGCCGGATCGAACGGCAGGCAGGCGAAGCCCTTGCCGAGGACGGCGATCGCCTCGGGGCTCGGCCGTCCCCGGTCGGCGAGGCGCACCGCGAGGTCGTCGGGGCGCAGCGAGGGCACGCGGCGTTCGTGGAACAGCAGCGCGGCACCGACGTACGCGGGGATGCGCAGGTACCAGGACATGACGTAGGCGAGCGCGGTGCGGCCCGGCGCGTCGCCGTAGCCCTCCTGCAGCCACTCGGCGGTGCGTGCCCACCAGGCGGTGAAGTGCTGCGGGTCGTCGAGCAGATCCGAACAGCGGATCCAGTCGGGGCCGGAGGTCGAGCCGGTGAGCGTGTACCGGTCCTGGGCTGCGTCGACGCGGGCGAGCGAGTCCGTGAGCCCGGTGGTGTTGGTGGGCCGGGTGGCGTTCGTGGGCACGGTGCCGCTCGTGCCGTCCGGGAAGTCGCCGGCCACGGCGCCGGACAGGGCGCCGGGTCCGGCTCTGACCGCGGCGCTGTGTGCAGCGTCACGTACGGATCGGTCGACGGTCACGCTTGCTCCAACGGTGTGACGGGCACGGCGGCAGGGCTCGTAGTTCCTGCTTCCAGTAACTATAAGGGGAGCCTAACCTAAACCTGCGTGGTGCCTTGCGCCGACGGGGTGACACGATGGTGGAATAGGGAGAACCCGAACCGGCTGGACACGGCGGGTGACGCGGGGTCTCTGGCGTGTTCGCCGGAAGCGGACACGCCCGGTGTGGCGGAATCGCGGCCGCCGCACGCTCGTTGCACCCTGCGGAAACAGCGCCGTAGCCAGCGATAATCCGGAAAAGTCACCATCCGGTGAGCCATCCGACGGACCCGCCGGATTCGTGTGAGTGGTAGGCCACCGGACACGCATGGCTACTAGAGTGGTCTCACGGTGCCGAACCCATCACGAGGAACCGATGGGTCGGGCCGCCGGCGCAGCAGTCGAGGGAGTGGGAATGTTCGAGAGGTTCACCGACCGCGCGAGGCGGGTGGTCGTCCTGGCCCAGGAAGAGGCCAGGATGCTCAACCACAACTACATCGGCACCGAGCACATCCTCCTGGGTCTGATCCACGAGGGTGAAGGTGTCGCCGCCAAGGCGCTCGAATCGTTGGGTATCGCGCTTGAGGGCGTCCGTTCGCAGGTCGAGGAGATCATCGGCCAGGGGCAGCAGGCTCCGAGCGGGCACATCCCCTTCACGCCGCGTGCCAAGAAGGTGCTGGAGCTGTCGCTGCGGGAGGCGCTGCAGCTCGGCCACAACTACATCGGTACGGAGCACATCCTGCTCGGCCTCATCCGTGAGGGTGAGGGCGTCGCGGCCCAGGTTCTGGTCAAGCTCGGTGCCGACCTCAACCGCGTGCGCCAGCAGGTGCTGCAGCTCCTGTCCGGCTATCAGGGCAAGGAGCCGCAGGAAGCAGGCGGTGGCCGGGGTGAGGGCACGCCGTCCTCGTCGCTGGTGCTCGACCAGTTCGGCCGCAACCTGACCCAGGCTGCGCGTGACGGCGATCTCGACCCGGTGATCGGCCGGAACTCCGAGATCGAGCGTGTCATGCAGGTGCTCTCGCGCCGTACCAAGAACAACCCGGTGATGATCGGCGAGCCCGGTGTCGGCAAGACGGCCGTGGTCGAGGGTCTGGCGCAGAACATCGTCAAGGGCGAAGTGCCCGAGACGCTGAAGGAGAAGCAGCTCTACACGCTGGACCTCGGTTCACTGGTGGCGGGCTCGCGCTACCGCGGCGACTTCGAGGAGCGGCTCAAGAAGGTCCTCAAGGAGATCAAGACCCGCGGCGACATCATCCTGTTCATCGACGAGCTGCACACGCTCGTCGGAGCGGGAGCGGCCGAAGGCGCCATAGACGCCGCGAGCATCCTCAAGCCGATGCTGGCCCGCGGTGAGCTGCAGACCATCGGTGCGACCACTCTCGAGGAGTACCGCAAGTACATCGAGAAGGACGCCGCCCTGGAGCGCCGCTTCCAGCCGATCCAGGTGGGCGAGCCGGTGCTCGAGCACACCATCGAGATCCTCAAGGGCCTGCGTGACCGCTACGAGGCGCACCACCGCGTGTCGATCACCGACTCCGCGCTGGTCGCCGCCGCCACGCTGGCCGACCGCTACATCAACGACCGGTACCTGCCGGACAAGGCGATCGACCTGATCGACGAGGCCGGTGCCCGGATGCGCATCCGCCGGATGACCGCTCCGCCGGACCTGCGCGAGTTCGACGAGAAGATCGCCGACGTGCGCCGGGACAAGGAATCGGCCATCGACGGTCAGGACTTCGAGCGGGCCGCGTCCCTGCGCGACGAGGAGAAGACGCTCCTGTCGCAGAAGTCCGAGCGCGAGAAGCAGTGGAAGGACGGTGACCTGGACGTCGTCGCCGAGGTCGACGACGAGCAGATCGCCGAGGTCCTCGCCCACTGGACCGGTATCCCGGTGTTCAAGCTCACCGAGGAGGAGACGACGCGTCTGCTCCGCATGGAGGACGAGCTGCACAAGCGGATCATCGGCCAGGAGGACGCGGTCAAGGCCGTCTCGCAGGCGATCCGCCGTACGCGTGCCGGCCTGAAGGACCCGAAGCGCCCGTCCGGTTCGTTCATCTTCGCCGGCCCGTCCGGTGTCGGTAAGACCGAGCTGTCCAAGGCGCTGGCGAACTTCCTGTTCGGCGAGGACGACGCGCTCATCCAGATCGACATGGGCGAGTTCCACGACCGCTACACCGCCTCGCGGCTGTTCGGTGCCCCTCCGGGCTACGTCGGCTACGAGGAGGGCGGCCAGCTCACCGAGAAGGTGCGCCGTAAGCCGTTCTCCGTGGTGCTGTTCGACGAGATCGAGAAGGCCCACCAGGAGATCTACAACACGCTCCTGCAGGTTCTCGAGGACGGCCGCCTGACCGACGGTCAGGGCCGCACGGTCGACTTCAAGAACACGGTGCTGATCTTCACCTCCAACCTGGGCACGTCGGACATCTCGAAGTCCGTCAGCCTCGGCTTCTCGTCGGGCAACGACGAGGTGACGCGCTACGACAAGATGAAGCAGCGCGTCAACGAGGAGATGAAGAAGCACTTCCGGCCCGAGTTCCTCAACCGGATCGACGACATCATCGTCTTCCACCAGCTCACGCGGGACCAGATCATCGAGATGGTCGACTTCATGGTCCGGCGCGTCGAGGAGGCCCTGAAGGGCAAGGACATGGCCATCGAGCTCACCGACCGTGCGAAGGCGCTGCTGGCCAAGCGCGGCTTCGACCCGGTGCTCGGTGCCCGTCCGCTCCGCAGGACCATCCAGCGCGAGGTCGAGGACCAGCTGTCCGAGAAGATCCTGTTCGGTGAGGTCGAGCCGGGCCAGATCATCATCGTGGACGTTGACGGCTGGGAGATCGGCGACGAGAAGGACGATCAGGCGACGTTCACGTTCCGCGGTGAGCAGAAGCCGATCGACGTTCCGGACGCGCCGCCGGTCAGCATGGCCGCAGGCGAGGAAGGCTCGGGTTCGGGCTCCGGCGAGACCGAGCAGGAGTGACGAGCGCCGACTAGGCAAACGGCCGACTAGGCAGACCGGAACAACTGACTAGGCAAACGGCCGACTAGGCAGACCGGAACAACTGACTAGGCAAACGGCCGAGTAGGCAGAAACGGCCGAGTAGGCAAAAGCGGCCGAGTAGGCAGAAACGGCGGGCACCGCGTAGGCGGTGCCCGCCGTTTCCGTATCCCGCGTGTCCTGCACTCAGACGCCCGTGTTGCGGGTCCCGGGGACCGTGTTGCGGGTTCCGGGGACCGTGTTGCGGATTCCAGGGACCGTGTTGCGCCCACCCGTCGCTCAACCGCCGGCCCTCACGGACGCGCCGGCGTGCGGCCGTCCCTCATGGCCCGTGCCGTGCCGTGCCGTGCCCGTCAGCGGAAGGCGTCGGCGTGGGCGCGGGCCCAGTCGGCGAACGTGGTGGCGGGCGTGCCCGTGACGGTTTCGACCGTGGTGTTGGCGGCGGCCGGCTCGGCGTCGAGGAACGGCAGGACGTTGTCGACGTAGAACTCGGCGTTCTCGCCCATGACGGGTCGCAGATGGGTGAGTGTGTCCTCGCGGGACGTCGTGACGAACCGCAGGTCGCTGTCGAGGGCCGTGGCGAGGTGGGCGACCTGCTCGGTCCGGGTCAGCGTCTCGGGGCCGGTGAGCAGGTGCGATGTCCCCGGGTCCGGGTCGAGCAGGGCAGCGGCGGCGACGGCGGCGATGTCGTCCATGGCGATCGGTGAGCTGGCGGCATCGGGATACGGTTCGTGCACGGCGCCGGTCCGGCGGATCTGATCCGCCCAGAGCATCGAGTTCTCCATGAAATCGCCGGGCCACAGGTGTGTCCACGGGATGCCGGATCGCTCGACGGCGCGTGTGACCGTTCCCCACCAGGATTCGTGCTCGCCGGACAGGTCGACGATGTGCTCGATGCCTGCGTCCCGGGCCAGGCGCAGCACGTCGTCGACCGTGTCGGGGGTCGGCGCGAGGTACATGCGGGTGACGCTGTCGAAGGCTGCGGGCAGGGTGTCGAGCCTGCGCAGGTAACCGTCGGCCACCTCGACGTGGTCCGGCAGCTCGGCCTTCGTGGGGTTGTTGGTGAGCGCGCGGACGTCCGTGGCGCCGCGTTGCAGCAGGTGGTCGACGGTCTTGCGGCCGATGTTGCCGGTGGCTCCGGTGACCAGGACGGTCATCGCGGTCTCCCTGGGGTCGGCGCGGACGGAGCGGGTGTCAGCTGTTCAACCGTGCATCGATGGCCGTCAGCGCGTCCAGTGCGCCGACGGGGAGGGAGACGCCGCGTCCGTGGCGGACCTCGGGTTCGCGCGGGTTGATGCGGATCAACCGGCCGTCGGCGGCGCTGGCCAGTTCGGCCTGCCGACGCACCGTCGGTACGGCCAGGCCCGCGCCGAGTTCGATGACGGCGAGGCCGGTCGTGTTGCGCCGCCACGCCTGGAGTGCGTCGAGCTGCCGCTGGGAACGCTCGCCGAGCCAGTCGGCGTCGCCGAACATGAGTATGTTCGGCCGGGCGAGTGCTCCGCAGCCCGGACAGGCCGGCAGCGGTTCCGCTGCGCGCATGGTCGATTCGTCGATCGTGACGGCGACGTCGTCCGCGGGCCAGATGCCGGCGGAACAACCGGTCAGGCACTGCAGGTGGTGGATCGAACCGTGCACCTCGGCGACGTCGGTGAAGCCCGCGCGCTGGAACTGGCCATCCACATTGGATGTGAATACGTGCGCGCCGCCCGGTTTCCCGGTGGCCCAGCGGCGGAGGATGTCGAACCCGGGGTGCGGTGTGGTGCGGCGGTACAGCTCGAGGCGGTGGCCGTAGAAGCCCCAGGCGAGTTCGGGGTCGGCGGCGAAGTGCATCGGGTCGGCGACCTCGACGAAGCTGAGTCCGAGCCGCGCGTACGGCGGGTAGGCGCGCCAGAAGCCGTCGTCACCGCGGAAGTCGGGCAGGCCGGAGTCGACGCCCATGCCCGCCCCCGCGCAGACGAGCAGCGCGCCGGCGGAACCGATCAGCTCCGCCGCGCGCTCGAGCTCGTCACTGTACTGGTGGAGCGTGTCGTTCACTCGTCGGAGGAATCCGGCGACGACCCGAGTACGACCTCGAACTCGAGGAGGTTGGCGCCACTGGACACGGGTTTCTGCTGTTCGCCCGCGTGGGCCTCCTTGGCGCCGCCCTGGGCCCACGCCTGGTAGTCCTCCTCCGTCTCCCACTTGGTGTAGACGAAGTAGCGGTTCTCGCCGGACACGGGACGCAGCAACTCGAACCCGAGGAAGCCGGGAGCGTTGTCGACAGAACCCTTACGCGCGGCGAACCGCTTCTCCAGCTCGGGGCCTGCTCCTTCGGGAACCTCGATCGCGTTGATCTTCACAACAGCCATGACGCCGAGGATACTGACGAGTGGGGTGACGTCGCAGCAGTGGCGGTCCGGCCGGTTACGGTCGAGCTCGCGGGCGCATCCTGCGGCGAAGGCGACGGTCTTCGCAGTCGTGGCGGTTACTCGCCGCGCGTGGGTCGTTGTGAATGCGCCGGAGCTGTCGCAGTGCTTTCAGGTGTGCTCCGATGTCGCGTTTCCGACGATGTCGGATCCACCAGGCAATGCCGCCGAACACCGTGCCTGCGACCATCATCCACACCCCGACCTGGACTGCGGTGTCGGAGCCGATGTCGTCCTGCATCCCGATGAACAGAGGGAAGGGGCCGGTGGCCCAGAGCAAGCCACAGAGCGCCGCAGACCCGAGGAACCGTTTCAACCAGTAGTTGTTGCGCTGTCTCAGACGGTCCAGAGTCTCCGGGGCGAGCGGGTCGTTCCCGTGCTCCTGTTGAATCTCTCTTGCGTACCGGATCACTGCGGGATTTTGCCGGAACTCCTGCGGTCGGATGCCGAGCAGCTGTGGTTCCGTGACCCCATCCGAAAGCTCGAGTCCGGGCCGTGTGACCTGCAGGAGGCCATCCTTTCCCGTTCCCGATGATGCTGGTTCCCATCCCGCCGCGGCGATTACCTCTCGGCGTCTGTCGTCGGACAAGCTGCTGTATCGTCCGGGATCCAGCGCGTACCGGCCGGTGCCGTCCGGTTCTGCGGCGCCGAGTTCGTTCGTGAGTCGAACTGAGGCGTCCTCGTACGGCGTCGAGGGGGCGAATGTGAAGGTCAGAAACCAGGAGTCGCCGTTATAGTTCTGGACTGAGTAGCGCCACCCGTGCGTGGCGGCGTGATCGACCAGTTCCTGCTTCGGTATATCCGGATAACGTAGCCAATCAACTTCTAGTTCCTGGCCGTCCTGCGTCTGCAACATCCGTTGAAATTCTGCTACCTGCTTCGGTCTCGCTTTGCGGCTCTTTCCATCACCGTTTCGTAGGCCAACCGATCGCGGAAACCCTGCGAGAAGGATGAGGGCGAGTCCGAGCCAAATGGAAAACAGGGTGATGTCTGTTACCGGATCATCAGTCATCGCTTCTGCCCTCGCGGATGAATTCTACCGTGCGCGACGCAACCCCGTCGGTTCCGATTCTCGTAAACGAGAAGCCATGAGTGCGCGCGAGCTCTTTGACGTGCTCGATGGAAAGCGGGTGGGTTTCCCAGATGCGAATGGAGACCGATGCTCCTACATCGTTGCTTCGGTCAAGTTTTCTCGTGACATGGGAAATACTGTTGCGATACCCCTGGAATCGTGCACGAATCCTGCTCTGGAAAACCCAGAAAGCGACGACGAGAAATATTAAGCTGGTAACCAGAGCTGTCATTGGGGTCCGCCATCCAATACATTCACAACCGAGGAGGATCCTGTGCTCGGTCTCGTGAAACTGACGGTTCTAGCGATTCCGTCGAGTACTCCGACGAAATCGTCCCAATCATCCAGGTCACTGCTGGAGATTCCGATCATTGCCAACCTTCGCCTACCCGGAAATTGGAAAATAATAGTACTCTGCCGAATTTGTAGGCTTTGGCCGTTCCATCTCACGAGATGGTGCTCGCCCTGTGCTATCGCAGGACCTGCGGGGTAATCGACGAGAAGTGTCTCGCTGTGACTCCCGTTCTCCTGTAGTCCGCGTGCAATTTCCGTGAGAGACTGATCGGCAAGTCCGTAGGGTTCACGTACAACTACAGTAAAGAGTGCGGAAACAAGTCTTGTCGGGACAAGTTCTGAGCTAGCGACAAAGTTTGCAGCATAAATGGCGCCGGTTTGTCGCAGACTGCTTACCAAGGATTCTTGGGAGAGGACGGCGTGAGCTTGCCAGCTCGGGTTGCATCCGGGGAGCTTCTGAGTTTCCCGTGCAATTCGGTCGATCCTGGAGTCCGCCGGCTCGTCCAGATCTATTTCCTGAAATTCGGGTGGCACATTAAGCCAAAGTGGTATTTCTTTTTCGGTTGGCTGGAGAAAATCTGATATGCTCACAGCGGAACCTACTTGGCCGTTATGCCGGCGAGTATGAGATTGGCACCACCGGCGACGTCGTGAACTGCTTTGTCCTCACCGCTGGCAACCTTGTCGACAGCCGGCGCTTGAACTAATGTGGTGGCAGAACTTTCGAATACCTTGGCGGTTGTGGTTGCAGCTTCGTCAGTCAATCCTGGAATCTTTGATGTAATTTTAGTCACAATTTCGCTGGCTTCGTACATTTCCGAGGCTGCTCCGGTACTAAATTTGGCCATCTTCCCACTTAATGAAGCTGCTTCGCCAACGGTATCTAGGCCGGCCTTTGCAGCTTTGACCCCTGGAACTAGGCCTATCGCATCGCCTGCTAGGCTGATCCAAGCGTTGGGGTCGTCGAAGTTTCCCTTGACTGCCATATCTGCTGCGTGAGCGCCAAGAGCGATCGCACCAGAGACCAGCGCAACTGGCGCTGCGATTGCGTTGATGCCGGGAATGAAGGACAGGACACCGGCGATAGCGGAGACAATGCCGGCGATATCACCGATCGTGCTGAGAGCCCCTTCGAAGAACTCGCCGATTCCTTCCCAGAAGCCTTCGTCGGGTGCGCGGTCACCGGCCTCACGGAGTTTCTTCGCGCACTCCCGTGACGCGTCCTCCCAGCTGTTCTTGAGCTGTTCGGCGTTCCGTCTGAGCTCTTCCACGGTGGCGGCGGCCGAAGCGGCTGCCTTGTTGGCGCGCGTGGCGGCCTCCGCCGCGCCCTGGTCTGCAGGTGCGTCGGAGAACTGACTGGCGGCCTGGACCTGGGCCTGGTTCGCGTGCTGCGCTGCTGCCAGTGCCTGTTGCTCCTTGTCGAGCGCTTCGCGCAGGTTTTCTTCGATACGTGAGGCGTGCTGCTTGAGGTCGGTGAGCCGGTCTGACCAGGCTTTCAGGGCCTTGCCCGCGTGGTTCATGGCCCAGTCGGCGTCATCCAGGTAGCCGGGTAGATCCTCGATGTTCTCGGCAAACTTCTGCGATGCCCCACCGGTCCAAATGTCCTGGTTCGCCTTGATCGAGTTCAGCGCTTCGCGCGCCTCTCTTGCGTAGTCGGACGTGGACTTGAGTTCGCTGGCGAGGTTCTCGAGTGTTGCTACGTTGCCCCGCGCCGGGTCGTAGCCGATGCTGGGATACGGTTCAGCGCTCATCATGCCCCCTTGTTTCCGGACTGCTCGACGCCATCGCGCATCTTCGCCAGCGCGTCGCGGATCCCTTCCTCAGCTTCTCGGTAGCCTTTGGTCGCGTTGTCCAGGCCCTCGCCGATGCCATCGATGGCGTCTTCGATCTCTTCGAGTCCCTCTTTCCACTCGTCGCGGAAGTCTGCGCAGGCCTCGTCGAGTTCTTCCGATCCGATCGAATCCGGTGCGAGGTCGGCGAGGCGCTTGGTTGCCCCCTCGACGTTCTCCTTGCACCTGGTCAGATTCTTGCTGAGTGCCTCAAGGCCGCCGACGTCGACCGTGAAATCTGGCATTGCTCTCCCCTCGCCCCTCAGCGTGCACCTAGTGTGAGCGGACGATAATAGGCGTCGGTCGAGGTGGATGCGGATGCTGGCGGGATCCAGCCACTTGAGAGGTGAGACACAGGACGGCTTACTGCAAACCCGAATATCCGGGCACATGGGGACATCCGCGCGGACCGTGCATTCTCGGCGATGCCGCTTGGGTCGTCAGTTCGACAGCGTTCCCGGATACAGGTGCTGCTCGCCGGGACGTCCACTGTGGTGGAACCAGGCGGCGAAGAAGGCGTCGAGCTTCTGCCCGGAGGTGCGCTCGGCGAACCGTTCGAACTCCGGCCACGACGCGTTTCCCTCGGCGTGCCGGCGGGGCCACTGGCGCAGCACCGTCCAAAATGTCTCCTCGCCGAGCTGTCGGCGCAGCGCGTGCATCGCCAGGATTCCCTTGTCGTACACGCCGGTGAACTCGTTGCCGGCACCCATGTCGTAGAGCTGTGGCGCCCAGAACCCTTCGGTGGCCGAGCCGACCGCCCCGCGATACCTGGCGTCCAGATCGACGTTTTTCTTACCTTCGTCCCACAGCCACTGCGCATAGCTGGCGAAGCATTCGTTGAGGCAGATGTCCGCCCACGACGACACGGACACCTCGTTGCCGTACCACTGGTGCGCCAGCTCGTGGACGATCGTCGCGAATCGGGCGTTGGCGTCGTACGTGGGCCTGCCCTGCGTCTCCAGTGCGTACCCGGTTTCCGCACCGAGGTAGATGCCGCCCGTGGTGGTTGCGGGGTGATCACCGAACCGCGATTCGAGGAACCGCACCACCTCTCCGGTGCGACGCGCCCCCGGCCGCAGGTCCTCCGAGCCCGGCGCGAAGGCGTTCAGCACCGGGGTTCCGTCGTCGAGTTCACGGCGGGTGACGTCGAACCGGTCGACCGCCACGGTCGTCAGATACCCGGCCACGGGCTCGGGTTCGACCCACCGCGACGTCGTCCAGCCGTCACGGGTGGCCGACCGCACCTCGCGGCCGATGGACACCGCCGTCCAGCCCTGCGGGACACGTGCCGTCAGCCGGAACGTCGCCTTGTCGCGCGGATGGTCGTTGGACGGATACCAGAACGACGCCGACGGCGGCTCGCCCATCACGAACGCGCCGCCGGACGGGGTGCGGTGCCAGCCGTTGTTGCCGAGGCCACTGGTCGTCCGTCCCGGCGTGCCGCGGTACTGCACCCGCACCCGGAACCGTTGGTTTTCCGCCTTCGCCCGCGCAGGCGTGATCACCAGCTCGTGCGCGCCCTCGCGGTCGAACCGGGCGCGGGCGCCGTCGACGTGCACCGAATCGATCGTCATCCCGCGCAGATCCAGGTTGAACCGACTGAGCGGTTTCGTCGCGCGAGCCGTCATCGTGGAATCGCCGTGGAGCACCCCGGAGCCGGGGTCGTAGCGCACCGACACGTCGTAGTCCTGCGCGTACTACCCGCCGTCGCCCGCCGCCGGGTAGTACGGATCGCCGATCCCGGTTGCGCCCGGCTCGGGAGGTTGTTGCTGCAGCGCAGCGGGGATGTGACTCGTCGGAGCGGCGGGTGGGTACTGCGATGTGGTGGTCCGCGGCCCGTCCCCACCCGAGGTGCGCGCCGTTAGGGTGCACACGAGAGCGAGCACGCAGGGTCCGGCCCGGCGAATGGCGGTAGGGAGAGCGTAGATGCGGTTGGGCGATGGCGCCGTGCGGTTCGGCGGCGCGGGGCAGCCGATCGTGCTGCTGCACGGTCTGATGGGCAGGGCGACGACGTGGTGGCGGGTCGCGCAGTGGCTCACGTCCTACGGTGACGTCGTCGGACTCGACGCACGCGGTCACGGTCGCAGCCCCCGGCCGCTGCCTGCCGCCACCGAGGATTTCGCCGCCGACGCCGCCGAGTTCGTCGAACATCTCGACGCGGGGCCGGCCGTCGTGATCGGACACTCGATGGGCGGTCTGCACGCCCTCGCGCTCGCGGCGACCCGCCCGGAGCTGGTGCGAGCGGTCGTGGTCGAGGACTTCGCCCCGGACTTGCGCGGGCGCACCGTCGACACCTGGCGCGGTCATTTCGAGTCCTGGCCCGTCCCGTTCGCCTCCCTCTCCCACGTTCGCGAGTTCTTCGGTTCTGCCGGCGAGTACTTTGTGGAGTGTTTCGAGGAACACTCCGACGGCTACCGGCTCATCGCCGATCTGGACGACCTGTACGCGATCGCCGCCGAGTGGGGAAATCGCGACTACTGGTCCTATGTGGACAAGTTGGACCGCCCGTTACTCGTCGTCGAGGCGGGCGACACCGTGATGCCCGCGGGTCAGCAGGCGGAGCTGGCCGAACGTGCCGGCGGTCGGCACGTCGTCGTCGACGGTGCGGGACACGTGGTGCACGACACCGCCCCGGACGAGTACCGCGGCGCCGTCGAGGCGTTCCTGTCCGACGTGCTGGACCGCTGACCGCGGCGGGCGGCCTCCGGAACCCGCAACACGGCCTCCGGAACCCGCAACACGGCCTCCGGAACCCGCAACACGGGCCCCGGAATCCGCAACACGGCCCCCGGAATCCGCAACACGGCGGGTTACTGTGCCAGGCGGGTTCGCAGTTCCTCCCGCTCGGCGCCCGTCGCGGCGAGTAGTGGCCACACGTCGGCGCCGAGGTGGCCACTCTCGTCGGCGCTCCGGTGCAGCGACGCGCCGCAGGTCAGCTGCTGGACTCCGTTGGCGCGCTTGAACTTCGCCACCTCGCCGGCCATCGCGGCGGTGAACACGCCGTCGGTCGCCACGTTCGCCCCGCGGTCCCGCAGCAGCGTCTGGGCCGTCCGTACCCGCGGGCCGGCGTCACCCGGCATCAGCAGTGGCCAGGAATCGGGCTGCTCGGCCCGGGTTCCGAGCCGAGCAGCCACCGCCCGGCGCAGTTCCGGCAACCGTCCGTAAAGGATCTCGCCGGGGCACTGGGTGGAGTTGAAGTCGCGATGCCCCATGATCAGGTCCGTGGTGACTCCGTACTGCGAAGCCAGCCACGCGACGAGGTGCACGAGTGAATCCCACAGCGCCTGCGTGACGTCGGCATCGACGTAGATGCCCTCGTTCTCGATGCCGATGCAGGTCGAGTTGTTGTCACCCACGTGCGCACCTTGCACGTGCCGGGTGCCGCCCTGCACGGCCTGGAGCGAATGGTGCCTGCCCTCGGTGGCGTGACCGCCGCGGCTGTTGGTGAACTGCTGGCCCGAGTCTCCCCAGCCGTTGTCGATGTGCAGCTGCTGGATGTCACGCGAGACCTGGAACGCGTGCTCGATCGAGTAGTCCTCACTGTTCGCGCCCGCGGTGTGGTGGACGACGATGTACGTCGGCGGGTGGTCGAGGATGATCGGGTCCTGCGTCGGCGTCTGCGCGCCCCAGTCGACCGTGGTGTAGATCAGTGGCTGGCCGACCTGCCGGGGCACGCTCGACGGGACAGCGGGCGAGGCGCTCGCCCGTGCGGCGGCGAACGTGGTGAGGGCGCTCGCGGCGGTGACGGCGAGGCCGCCCTTGAAGAGCGTGCGACGGTGGAATTCGGGCCGGTCGGGCATATCGTTCGAGCTCCCTCCACTGGCGTGGCTGCGTAGGGATATCGCTGCGGGGATATCGCCGTGTGGGGACATCGGAGCACGAAACAGGGTCCGCTGCGAATAATGACCGACGAAGTGCGGCCCACCGTCGTGAAAACTTTTCAACCGCAGTCGGTGTCGTGACCTGCGTGAACCCTGCCGATAGTGGGCAGGGCACGCCATTCGCCGTCAGCCGAACGGGTTATCGACGTGGGTGAGCCGCCGCGACCGCCGCGGCCGATCAGTGTTCGCCGGGCAGCGCGAACCTGCCGTCGGGCGTCTGCTCGACGAGCCCGTCGGTGAGCAGCGAGTCGAGACAGCGGTCGCGCTGGCCCGCGCGGTCCCACACCACGTCGAGCCGCGTCTTGGGCACCGGTTCGTCGGTCCCGCGCAGCACGTCGAGCAGTAGGCCGCGCACCTGGCGGTCCGTCCCGGCGAACTTCTGCACCGGTTTGGCGGGACCGTCGTAGGCGGGTTTGCCCGCGCGGACCCAGGCGCAGTCGTCGAACACCGGGCAGTCCGCGCACTGCGGCGAGCGCGCCGTGCACACGAGCGCACCCAGCTCCATCAGTGCCGCCGACAGGGTCGCCGCGCGGCGCTCGCCGGCAGGCAGGAGCGCTTCGACGTCGGCCATGTCCTTCGTGTTCGACGCCGGGCCGGCATCGCCTGCGCCGTGTACCGCCCGTGCGACGACCCGCCGGACGTTCGTGTCCACGACGGGTGTGCGCTTGCCGTAGGCGAACGCCGCGACCGCGCGCGCCGTGTACGCCCCGATACCCGGCAGTGCGAGCAACGTGTCGACGTCGTCGGGCACGACGTCGCCGTGTTCGCGGGCGATCACGTCCGCTGCCGTGTGCAGCCGCAGCGCCCGCCGCGGATAACCCAGCTTGCCCCAGGCACGCAGCACTTCGGCCTGCGTGGCGGCCGCCAGCGAGGACGGCTTGGGCCAGCGTTGCAGCCACTCGTGCCAGATCGGCTCCACCCGGGCCACGGGCGTCTGCTGCAGCATGATCTCGCTGATCAGCACGCCCCAGCCGTCGCAGTCGGGCCTGCGCCAGGGCAGGTCGCGAGCGGTCTCGGAGTACCAGTCGGCCAGCGTTTCGGCGGCGATATCGGCGGTCAGCACCACGCGGGCATTAAAACACCGACCCTGCGGCGGCCGAACAGGTCACTCCACCTCGGACAACCGGCCCGTGTGCACGTCGTAGACGAAGCCGCGTACGAGGTCGCGATGCGGCAGGAACGGGCTCTGCTTCGCCCGCTGGACCGACGTGCGCACGCTCGCCTCCACCTCGCGGAACGCCTCGACGGCCCACGTCGGGCGCAGCCCCGTGTCGGCTTCGAGCTCGTCCTTGTAGCCGTCGTCGGTCACGGAGCTCAGCCCGCACTCGGTGTGCTGAATGATCATGATCTCGCGGGTGCCCAGCTTTCGCTGGCTCAGCGAGAGCGACCTGATGGTGTCGTCGGTGACGACCCCGCCCGCGTTGCGCAGGATGTGCGATTCGCCCTCGATGAGGCCGAGTAGCTGGAACACCCGGATGCGGGCGTCCATGCACGTCAGGATCGCGACGTGCTGAGAAGGGCGGGGCGACGAACGGTCGCCGGTGACGACGTCGCCGAGTTCGGCGTTGCGCTGGAGAAGCAGGTCGATCGCGGTCATGACGCTCATATGACCCGGCTTCCGTCGCCGACACAAGTCGGGTTGGCGTTCGTCACTCCGCTCGTGTGGCTCAGGGCCCGAACCAGTGCTGCTCGGCGGTCCGGGGCGGGCCGGACGTGGTGCCCACGCGCAGCTCGGTCGGCAGGGTGATGACCTTCGACGCCACACGGTCGCCCGCTCCGAGCAGCAGCTGGCCCGCGGCCTTGCCCTTCTCCAGCACCGGTTGGTGCACGGTCGTCAGACCCGCGCGCGTCGCCTCACCGATGCCGTCGAAGCCGGTGATCGTCAGGTCGGCGGGAACGCGCAGGCCACGGCGGCCCGCCTCGGCCAGTGCGCCGAGCGCGAGGATGTCGGAGGTGCAGATCAGCGCCGTCACCCGCGGATGCTTGTCCAGCAGCTGCCGCGCGGCCGACGCGCCGTCGTCGACGTGGTGGTCGAACCGCTCGACCACGGGCACCGAGTCCCACGGCACCCCCGCCGCCTCGAACGTCCGCTGCAACGCCGCGAGCCGGGCGCGCTGCACGTGATAGTGCGCGTCCTGCTGGCGATACTGGGATGCGAAGTCGTCGTTGCGGTCGCTCGACAGGCGCATGCACAGCACGCCGACCTGCCGGTGACCGAGGCCGACGACGTGGTTGGCGAGGTCGACGGTGGCGGCCTCGTCGTCGGGGCCGACGCGGTCCAGGCCGTCGAGCTGCGGCTGGTCGACGATCACGGTCGGCACCGGCCGCTGCAGCGCGGCCTCCAGGTGCGGATCGTCGTCGGGTACGGAGTAGACGACGAAGCCGTCGACGCCGGCGCGGTGCACGGCGGCGACGTCCTCGTTACCGGGCCCGCCGGGTACGAGGGTGAGGCCGACGCCCGCGTCTTCGCACGCGAGCGCGAGGCCCTCGAGCACGCCACCTGCCGCGGGGTCGCGGAAGGCGTACGACAGGTTCTCGGTGAGCAGCAGGCCGACGGCGCCCGCCCTGCGCGTGCGCAGTGAGCGCGCGACCGGGTCGGGACCTGCGTAGCCGAGGCGTTTCGCGGTCTCTAGGACGCGTTTGCGCAACTCCGGTGACAGCTGGTCCGGCCGGTTGTACGCGTTGGACACGGTCGTACGCGAGACGCCCAGTTCGGCGGCGAGGGAGGCCAGCGTGGCCTGCCGCCTCGATCGCATCGGCCGGTTCATGAACAAACCGTAACGGTTCAGAACACGGTGCAGAACCGGAGGCCCGCGTCGATCACATTTGGCGGTCCTTCGCGTGGCGCTGCGGCCCGTGCCGTGGCGCGGATCGCAGCCCGGTTGCGCGTCGTGACCACGAGCGTCGGGGCCAGTGACGCAGCGTCGAACCGGTGGTCCTTCCGTCGGGGTTTCGTCACCGATTTCAGCGGTCGCCTCGTTGGGAACGATTTCCATTATCTATACTGACCGTGACAAACGGCTATCCCGGATCGGGTCCCGGGTTCAGGCAGGGTGGTGGACGATGAACAAGGCGCGGGTATTCACGGCGATGCCGCTCGCGGCGGCGCTGGTGGCGGCGACGGCATGCGGTGGTTCCGGTGGTGATTCCGGCGGCTCCGGTGACGACTCCGCGATCACGGTCGTCGCGTCCACGAACGTGTGGGGCGCGGTCGCGAAGGCCGTCGGCGGCGACCGCGTCGAGGTGAACTCCCTCATCGACGACCCGTCGTCCGATCCGCACTCCTACGAAGCGACCGCCGAGGACGCGGCCGACGTCCAGGACAGCGACCTGCTCGTCTACAACGGCGGCGGCTACGACGACTTCTTCACCCAGCTCGTCGAACAAGCCACCGACAAGCGCTCCGTCGTGGCCGTCCCCGACGACGGCGGCGGACACCAGCACGGCCACGGCGGCCACGGCGGCGACGGCGCCGAGAGCGGCGAGCACGGCGACGAGGGCGACGCCGAACACGGCCACGAGGGGCACAGCCACGGCGACGGCGACAACGAGCACGTCTGGTACGACCCGGAGGCCGTGGGCGAGCTGGCCGACGAGGTCGCGCAGGAGCTGGCGGAGATCGAGCCGGGGCAGAAGCAGACCTTCACCGACAACGCCGCCGAGTTCACGAAGCGACTCGAGGGGCTGGAGCAGAAGATCGCCGGAACGTCGGACGGCCGGGTCGTGGCCACCGCGCCGGTCGCGCACTACCTGCTCACCGGTGCGGGGCTCGAGGACGTCACGCCGCCGGAGTACATGCGGGCGATCGCGAACGAGACCGATGTGCCGGTGGCGGCGCAGCAGCAGGTGACGAGCCTCGTCGAGGGCGGCCAGGTCGACGCAGTGATCAACAACCCGCAGACGGTCACGTCCGTCACCGAGAAGCTCGTGAACGAGGCGGACGGCGCGGACGTGCCGGTGGTCGACATGACCGAGACGCTGCCGGAGGGGCAGGACGACTACATTGCGTGGATGACCGGCCAGATCGACGCGTTGGCGGGAGCATTGGGTCAGTGAGCACGACGAGCACGGACGAGATGGATGCGGCGGTCGCGACCGGAGCTGTCGAGATCGGGGGCGCAGCGCTGGCCTTCGGCGACCGCACGCTGTGGTCCGGCCTCGATCTGCGCATCGAACCGGGGGAGTTCGTCGCCGTGCTCGGGCCCAACGGTTCCGGCAAAACGACGCTGCTCAAAGTGCTGCTCGGCCAGCAGCCGCTGAGTGCCGGTGCGGTCCGCGTCGCGGGCACGGCGCCGGGCAAGGGCAACCACCGTGTCGGGTACGTCCCGCAGCAGCGGGCCATGGACCAGCAGCTGACGCTGCGCGGACGCGACCTCGTCGGACTGGGCCTGGACGGCGATCGCTGGGGCACCGGTCTGCGCGGCATGCGCGCCCGCAGGCGCAAGGTCGCCGAAGCCGTCGACTCGGTCGGCGCGACGTCGTACGCCTCGTCGCCGGTCGGCCAGCTCTCGGGCGGTGAACAGCAGCGGCTCCGCGTGGCACAGGCGCTGATCGGTGAACCCGACCTGCTGCTCTGCGACGAACCGCTCGCCTCCCTCGACCTGACGCACCAGCGCACCGTCACCGAACTCATCGAACGGCGCAGGCGGGAGACCGGCACCGCGGTGCTGTTCGTGACCCACGAGATCAACCCCGTGCTGCCGCACGTGGACCGCGTGCTGTACCTGGTCGGCGGCCGGTTCCTCATCGGCACGCCCGCCGAGGTGATGACGTCCGAGACGCTCACCGAGCTGTACGGCGCACCCGTCGAGGTGGTGCGGGTCGGCGGGCAGATCCACGTCGCCGGTGCGCAGAGCGCGCTGTGCGAGGACACCGTGCATCACCACGAACACGACCACGCCGAACCCGTGTGACCGGGTGCTACCCGCCCGCACTCGAAACCGACCGACCCGGATGAAGGCCCGCTGATGGACAAGCTGTTCGACTTCGAGCTGACCGCCCGGCTGCTGCAGCTCGACTTCGTGCTGATGGCGCTCGGTGCCGCGGCGGTGCTCGGCCTCGTCGCGGGCGCGCTCGGGCCGCTGATCGTGATGCGCCGGATGTCGTTCGCCGTACACGGCACCGCCGAGTTGGCGTTCACCGGCGCCGCGGCGGCGCTGCTGCTCGGCATCGGCGTGAGCTACGGGGCCCTCGCGGGAGCCGTCATCGCCGCGCTGCTGCTGGGCCTGCTCGGTGGGCGCGAGTCCGAACGCGACTCGGTGATCGGCGTGATCCTGTCGTTCGGACTCGGCCTCGGTGTGCTGCTGCTGTGGTTCTACGAGGGCAGGTCCAGCAACAAGTTCGGCATCCTCGTCGGGCAGATCGTCGCCATCGAGCAGCAGGATCTCGAGCTGCTCGTCGGCGCGGCGGTCGTGGTGCTCATCGTGCTCGCGGTGATCTACCGGCCGCTGCTGTTCGCGACCGTCGACCCGGCCGTGGCGCTCGCGCGCGGGGTGCCGGTGCGGTGGCTCTCGCCGTTGTTCGCGGTACTGGTGGGAATCGCGACGGCACTGGGGGTGCAGATCGTCGGTGCGCTGCTGGTCGTGGCCCTGATGGTCACACCGGCTGCCGCGGCGGCACGCGTGACGGCCAGTCCGTGGCTCGCGACCGTGCTGGCCGTCGTGTTCGCCGAGACCGCTGCCCTCGGCGGCATCGTGCTCTCGCTCGCACCCGGTGCGCCCGTGAGCTTCTTCGTCACGGCGATCTCGTTCACGATCTACCTGGTGTGCCGGGTCATCGCCTACGTGCGCGGCAGGCAGGGTTCGCTCCGTGACCTCAGCGGATCGGATTCGCCGCGAGCCGCCGTTCGACCATCTTGATGAACCCCTCGTCAATCAGGGGCAGGTCCCCTTCGGCGACCGAACGTTCGACGGTCTGCACCACGACGATCTCGGAGCGGATGAACGTGTCGATCGTCGCCTTCTTGTGGTCGCCGAGCTGCGGGTAGCTCAGCAGCGTCAGGTCCGCGAACGCGGCGGGCAGGTAGCGCGACGAGGCGAACGTGAACGAATCGCCGATGAGCGCCGTCGGTGCGCCGATGGTCCCTTCGATGTCCTTGCCCGCGTCCGCGTCGTAGCGCTCCGGCCCGTCGAACTTGCGCAGCGCATCGTGCGTGCGGTCGGTGCTGCCGTCGGGCATCAGCTGGTAGCGGATCCACGTCTTCGGCGCGGAGCGGCCCAGCATCGAGGCGAGGTCGCCGTCCGACGCCGACCAGCCCACGCCGCGGTTGCGCCACGAGTCGGTGACTCCCGGCTGGAGCTCCTCGGCGATGTCGCGGGTCAGCATCATCGCGCCGTCGTCGGTCCAGTGGGTGTCGTTGGCGAAGTACGGCGGTCGGCCCAGTTGTTCCGCGACGTCCTCGAGTGAAGGGCGGATGTCGAGGAAGTTCTGCTGCTGCTCGGCGAGCTTCCAGAATTGCTCCGTCGCTTCGGCGGCGCAGTCCTTGCCCGCGTAGCTGTCCGGCAGGTGCTGCGGCACCATCGTCGTCTTGTCCGGCGCGATGGTGAGTACGAACCGGCGCCCCGACGCCTCGACGGCGTGCCGGATGCGGTCGAGGCGCTCGAACGTCTCGGTGAGCGGGCGCTCCGGGAAGCACTTGTCCGTGATGTCGTCGCCGTAGTACAGCCAGCCGTCGGAGCCCTCGATGACCTCGGCATAGCCTGCGCTCTGTCGCTGCTGCTGCTGCTGCGAATCGCCGTCGTCGCCCTTGTCCCGGGGCCCGTCGGGAACGCCGGGGATCGGGCCTGCGCCTTCGCCCTGGCCCATCGGCGCCGGTTCACCGAAGACGCCGTGACTGATGCCGTCGGCGGCCTCGATGGCGGCGTCACGGAAGACGAGATGATCGGTCGCCCACTGCGACATGCCGGTGAAGAATCCCCACCCGTCGGCGATGCCGGGAAAGTCGGCGAGCTCGCGATTCTCGATCTCGCTCGGCCTGCCGCCGAACACCCATCCCAGCGCGGGCACCGCGAAGAACACGGCCGCACACACGAGGGCCGTGAGCTGGCGCCTGCCGTGCCGCGGGCGGTACAGCGAATGCTCACGCGGCAGCCACGCCTCGTGCACAGGTGGCAGCTTCGGGGGCGGATTCGTCACGCGGACACGGTATCGGGCGGCGCCTCTCCCGGTGGTCGATACCGGTCGACCCGGGTGGCCGGCGCGGGGTGCCTGACGGGCGCTGGTGTCACCGTGCGGAACGGCTGTGAACACGGCCGTGACAGTGGTGCTCAGTGCAGCATGAGGATGACCTGGAGCTCGCCGACGATGCCGCCGATGAGGCCGCCGACCACCACCAGCTTCCACTCGTCCTGGCGGAACGCGGGCCGGAGCAGTCCCTCGTACTCCACGGGCGTCAGCTTGTGCATCCGGTCCTCGACGAGGTGCGCGACGGCCATCGCCTCGGTCAGGTACCCCTCGGCGTGCTGCACCGTCTCGGGCACGCGGGCGATCGCCTTGTCGGCCGCCGAGCGTTTCATCTCCTCGATCCGCTTCGTGCCGAGCGTGGCGGTCACCAGCGGCCGGGCGTTGCCTGCCTGCTCGTCGATCGCGTCGGCGACGACGCGCGAGATCATCGCCATCAGCCGGTCGGACCGCGGTCCGCGCAGGATCGAGTCCATCAGGTTCGGCACCGTCAGCACGTCGCGGGCGATGATCTCGCCGTACTGCTGCGCGACCTCGGCCTTCCTGCGCTGGAACTTGCCCTGGAAGTACAGCTTGCGCGTGAGGTGGACCGGTTCGCGCGGCACGAAGATCAGCTTGATCGCCAGCCAGTCGGTGAACAGGCCGACCGCGGCACCGAAGACCGGCATGACCAGCGGGTTCTTCGTCACGGCCCACACGAAGGCCTGCACGATGCCGAGCGTGAAACCGAAGTAGATGCCCGATCGCGCGATGAACGCCATTTCCGGACGTGACGTCTCGCGGATCAGCTTCACCAGCAGCTTCCTGTCGCTGGTGAGTCGCCGTACGGTCATCTCCTTGACGTCGAGGAAATCGTCGACGTTCTCACGCATCTCCAGCATCAGCTGCCGCACGAGCTGCGGCGTCTGCGCCTGGATCTGCTTGATCACCAGGTCCTGAGCCACGGTGGGCAGGCGTTCCCACACCCGGGGATGATTCTCGGTGAGGACCTCGCGCGCGACGTCGTCGACCGTCCGCAGCAGCGGCTGCTCGATCTCCTCGGTGATGCGATCGGGGTCGATCCGCGCGAAGACGTCCTTGATGTCGAGGAGATTCTGCGTCAGCAGGTCCGTCGCGATCGCGGCCATGCGTCCGCCGTGCTGCGGGACGACGCCCTGCCAGCCGAGGAAGGTGCCCTTGATGCCCTTCCATTCGATCGGACGGAACATCATCTCGATGGCCACGCTCTTGGTGACGTAGCCGATCAGGGCTGCGATGAAGGGGATGGCCGTGTACAGCGGCCAATTCTGCGAGATGTCGGCGACGATCACGTCGATATCCACGTCGCGGTCTCCTTCCCCCCTTAGCCGGTCACGCCGTCGAACAGTATCGCGACCGGTTGTGATGCCAGGTATGGGCATCACGGCAGCGAACTCATTAGAGTTGCCGAATGGCCGAAGCCGATGTCACCCCGAATCCCCCCAAATCCGGCGCCTTCACGACCGTGTTCCGCGGTTACGACCAGGTGCAGGTCGACGAACACGTCAAGAATCTCAACTCCAAGCTGGAGCAGACCTCGCGCAGCCGTGACGACGCCACGGCATCGGTCGCCGACCTGACCAGGGCGCTCGGGCACGCGCAGCAGGAGCTGGTCGAAACCAAGGCGGCGCTCACTCGGATGGCCGAGGAGCCCACCGGGCCCGCGGCGATGAGCGAGCGGGTCAAGACGATGATGAAGCTCGCCGAGGAAGAGATCGACGAGCAGCGCAAGAAGGCCGAGGAAGAGGCGGACGCGACCAGGTCGGCCGCCGATTCGTACGCGGAGAAGACGCGTGAGGAAGCGCGCGCCGAGGCGACTCGTCTCGCCGAGGAGGCCGAGCGCGAACGCGGGCGGCTCGACGAGCAGGCCGCCGAGAAGCGCGCCGACGCGGAGAAGGCGTCGCAGGACAAGATCGCCGCCGCGGAGAAGAAGTCCGCCGAGGAGGTCGCCGCGACGAAGGCTGCAGCGGAGAAGTCCGCCGAGGAACTCACCGGCGACGCGAAGAGCCGTGCCGACGCCATGATCTCCGAGGCGGAGGCGAGGCTCGCCGACGCCAAGGAGAAGCACGCCCAGGCGCTCGAACTGCGCGCGACCGTCGCCGACCGCTTGGCGGCCAGCAACACCGCGCTCACCGACGCACTCGACAAGCTCGGCCAGACGCCGGAATCACCCGAATGGGCGACATCCGGTTCGGACGGCGGAGCCGGGTCCGCATCCTCTGGCGCCGAGAGCGCGGCATCCTCGGGCGCCGGGAGCGCGACGGGAGCGACCACGAAGCGGCAGGAGGGCGCGTCGAAGCCGCAGGCCGCATCTGGACAGCCGGGAACGGACGGCTCCTCGGCAGGGGCGGAGGCCGCGGAGGCTGCTGCTGCGTCGTCCGGTACGGCAGCGGACAAGGCAGCGGACCAGACCGACGAGGGCGCGTCCGGCAAGCCCAAGCCTGCGCCCACCAAAACCGCTGGACAGGGTAAAGGCGCCACGTCGGCGTGAGGCGTGCGAGACTCAGGGGTGATACCGGCACGTGGCGGCCGTAGTACGCAGGGTCGGCCGGCCGATGCCGATCGTCACGCACCGGCGAAGATCACATCGGTGCTGTCAATACGGACGGAACGGGTGCAGGATCCACGTCGTGAGTACGAGAACGCCTGACACATTGCAGGCCGCCGCTTCGGAAGCCGACGTCCCGGCCTCCGAAGCTCCGGCCTCCGACGCGCCGGCTCCCGACGCGCCGGCTCCCGACGCCGGGTCCCGTGACGCTGTGTCCCCTGACGCCGTGTCCGCCGACGCTGTGTCCGCCGCCGGTGCCGACGACGGCACCGGCGGCGGACACAGCGCCGACGATGCCGAGAGTGTGACCGGCGGTTCGAGTGGCTCGGCGTCCGAACCACGTCCGGTACCGGTCGACTTCCCCGTCTACGGCTTGCACCCGAGGATTCCCGGTCCGCGCTGGGTCGACTTCTTCGAGGGCGGCAACGTCGGTTCCGACGCCGGTTCCGGTCGCGCCGAGGTGGGGCAGGCGCCGTGGGCGTTGTGGCTGGGCCAGCGACTGGCCGATACCGAGTGCGGGCTGCGGATCGGCAGCCTGCCGCGGCTGCGCTACGAACGCGCCATGTGCCCCGGAGGCGGCGATCCGCACGCCGAGGTGGCGTTCAGTGCGGCGTTCGGCCTGGTCAACCTGACGTTGCCGGACAGTAGCGTGCCGCGGCCGGACGGGCTGATCGAATCGCTGCTCGCCCACGCGGAGCAGCACGCGCGGCGGTACGAGAAGTGGAAGCGGGTGACCTGGCGGGTGGACGGAATGTCGGTGCGCGCGCGGATCTGGGAGTTCGCGGGCGGCTGGACCGGGTTCACCGGCGATCTCGACGACAGCTACGTGGCGGTGATCGGCATCGGCGTCGCGCCGGAGGAGCTGAGCCTGGCGCGCGTGACCGACCCGACGTCGTACGGGGTGGACTTCTCCGTGCCCATCAGCTTCGCCGACCTCGGCAGGCATCGCGCGACCCGGCCCGAGGCGTGGCTGCCGCCGCCGCGCCGGGACGCCTTCGACGCGGAGCAGCTGGCGCTCCTGCCGGAGGACCACACCAACGCGCAGTAACCCTCTCGCGTGTCCTGCGCCCACCCGTCGCCCGGCCGCCACCCCTCATGGACGCGCCGACGCGCGACTGCACCTTCTCGCGTGTTCTGCGCCCACGCACGGATCGGCGCCCGTACCGGTGCCGTGATGCGGCGCTTACAGGTCGCTCCAGCGGCGTACCGGCCTGTCCGGAACTATCGCGTGGGTGACAGCAGGCGCTTGCGTCGTGCCCGAAGTGCATCGGAAATTTCGCGGTTTCCGTGCGCGGCGACGGCGTGGCTGTAGGCGTCGAAGAATTCGAGGTACAGCGGTATCAGCAGCAGTTCGAGCAGTCGGACGGCTTCCGCCTCGTCGCGAATTCCTCCATTTCGCCAGCCGAGCGCTGCGATCGCGAGTCCGGATGCGGTTCCGGTGGTGGAATACCACGAGACGGCGTCGCCGTTGTGGCCGATCCGGCCGGTTTCGAGGGTGTACAGGAACCGTGGCGGGAACAGTGCGGCTTTGGTCGCAGCACGGGCGCCCCGTTCGACCAATTCTGCGGGATTTCGCAGTGTGGCAAGGTAGTCGTCGTCGAACTTGGAGACCGCGAACCGCGCTCCCTCGGTCACGAGTTCGCTCGCCGTGGGCCGTACGGCAGGGCTGCGTGCATCGGTCCCGTGGAGTAGACGGCCCGATTGGAGCAGATCCAGTCGATCGATTGGCGGAAGGCGCTCGTACGGTTTCGGTTCTTGCCGGACTCCGTTCCAATCGGCCCAGAAGACGGAAAGCCGATCAGCCAATCCGTTCGGGCAATTCGCCCGGGTATCATGTTTGATCTGCTCGATTTGATCCGGCGAATATGCGGCACCGACGGGCGCGATCAATGCCACATCGATATCGCTGACGAGTGGCGCGAACCCGCCGTGAGCGAGGCTGCCGAGTGCGTACGCTGCGGCGAGCCGGTCGCCGAGTACTCCGATTGCAGCGTCCACCGCGGCTCGCAGTACGGCCTCGCCGTCGTCGGCGGCTTCGAGTGTCGAACTGTCCATGGCCTGATCATGACACCGCTTCCCGTGGCATGTTCTGTGCGCTCGGCGCCGGTGTCCGGGGTTCGGCTTAGAGTGGCGGTGTGACGTCGACGTGGTACTGCGCGCTGCTGCGGGGAATCACCCCGGGTAAGCCGAACATGCGCAACGAGAAGTTGCGCGGGGTGTTCGACGGTATGGGGTTCACCGGCGTAGCCTCGGTGCTGTCGAGCGGAAACATCGTGTTCGCTGCGGAAACCACCGACACGACGGCGCTCGAAGGCCGGATCAGGGGCGCCCTGCGTGGCGAGTTGGGAATCGGCGGCGAAACCATCGTGCGCAGCCGCAGCGAACTGGTGACCCTCGTCGACACGGAGCCGTTCGGCGAGCTGCAGCACGCTCGCGAGACGTACCTGACCGCGACGTTCCTGAAGGAGCCGCTCGAGCCGGTGCCCGAGCCGTTCCCCGAACCGGACGAACCGGCGGTGCGCATCGTCGGCTACGACCCCGGCGCGCGTGCGGTCCTGGCCGTCTCGGACAACACGTCCTCGTCGTCGCCGGACTTCATGGCCTGGCTGGAACGGCGGTTCGGCAAGGACATCACGACACGCACGTGGCTGACCGTCCACCGCATTCTGAAACGGATGCCGGACTGCGCGTAGCCCGCAACGCGACCCCCGGAACCCGCAACACGGTCCCCGGAACCCGCAACACGGCCCCTGGAATCCGCAACACGGCCCCTGGAATCCGCAACACGGCCCCTGGAATCCGCAACACGGGCCCCGGAATCCGCAACACGGGCCCCGGAATCCGCAACACGGGCCCCGGAACCCGCAACACGGCTGCAGCCGGTGCCGGCCGGCTGCAGCACCGAGTGCGATCAAAATTGGTAGTAGAGGAACGGGCTGAAGGTGCCCGTGGCGACGAGGATCGCGGCGTAGGCGATGCCGACCGTCATGACGCCGACGCGCAGGACGTTCGCCGGCTTCGTCCGCGCCGATTCGAGCAGCGGACCCATCACCGGACTCGCGGGCAGCACGAACACCGCCGCGGCGAGCAGCAGCAACACCAGCCGCTGGTTCGTCAGCGCCGAGGCGGCGACGTCCGTCAGACCCGCGACGTCCGGTACGAACATGTGCCCGATCATCGACAGCGCCTGGCCCAGGTCGGGTGCGCGGAAGAACACCCAGCCGATGATCACCAGCACGAGCGTCAGTGCGCGCCTCGCGATCCTCGGGCCTGCGGTGTCCGGCGTGCGCGCCCAGCCCGTCGCACGCTCCACGACGAGCAGCGCACCGTGGTACACACCCCAGATCACGTACGTCCACGCCGCGCCGTGCCAGAACCCCGTCAGTACGAACACGATCCACAGGTTGCGGTACGTGGCGTGGCCGCCCGAGCGGTTGCCGCCGAGCGGGATGTAGACGTAATCGCGGAACCAGCGCGACAGCGACATGTGCCACCGCCGCCAGAAGTCCGTGACCGTGACCGCCGAGTACGGGCGGGCGAAGTTCTCCGGCAGGCGGAACCCGAGCATGCGGCCCAGGCCGATCGCCATGTCCGAGTAGCCGGAGAAGTCGAAGAACAGCTGCAGTGTGAAGGCGATCGCGCCGAGCCACGCGATCGCGAACGTCATCTCGTCGGCAGGCGTGGCGAAGCACGTGGCGACGAACGGGGCCAGCGAGTCGGCGATGACGGCCTTCTTGCACAGGCCCAGCGCGAACCGCGGGAACCCGGCGGCGATGTCGTCCAACCGGTGGTGGCGGTGCTGCGGCAGCTGGTCGGCGATCTCGTGGTAACGCACGATCGGGCCGGCAGCCAGCTGCGGGAACATCGCGATGTACGTGCCGAACGACACCGGGTTGCGCAACGCGCGGCGCTCACCGCGGTAGATGTCGACGATGTACGAAATGTGGTGGAACGTGAAGAACGAGATGCCGATCGGCAGGGCCAGTTCGGCAACGGGGAAGTCGCCGCCGAACAGCTGCGCGAACCACGCGATCTGCTCGGTGGCGAATCCCGCGTACTTCCACACCAGCAGGATCGACAGGTCGAACCCGATGACGCCGATCAGCAGTCTGCGTCTACGAGTGTTGCTGGTCAGGCCCCAGTCGTCGGGTTCGAGCGTGGGGCCGGCGAGGAAGTTCACCACCATGCAGGCGATGAGCAGCAGGGTGAACGAGCCCGCGCCGGTGGCGTAGAAGATCAGGCTGCCGACGGCGATGATGCCGTTGCGCCACGCCCGCGGGCACACCAGCACCGCGATGAGCATCGCGGGCAGGAAGTACCACAGGAACAGTGGTGAAACGAACGACATCCGGCGGGCCCCCTCGGCTGATCCGAAGTGACCCTAGCTCAGCGCGACACGGCGTACGGGCGATACCGGTACGTTCCGGTGCCGGACTTGCCGAGCGTCACACCCGCCCGGCCGCACGGCGGCGCCGGGCGACCTCGGCCATCAGCACGGCGGCGGCCACCGATGCGTTGAGCGACTCGACCTCCGGCGACATCGGGATCGACACGGTGACGTCGCAGTTGTCGCGCACTAGGCGGGACAGGCCGCGCCCCTCGGAGCCGACGACGATCACCAGCGGATCGGTGGCGACGTCCAGTCCGTCGACGTCGAGCGTCGCGTCGGCGTCCAGTCCGGCGACCATCACGCCCTCCGACGCCCACGACTGCAACTGCCGCGTCAGGTTCGTCGCCACGGCGACCGGCAGCTTGGCGGCGGTTCCGGCGCTGGTGCGCCACGCCACGGCCGTCATGCTCGCGCTGCGCCGCTGCGGCAGCAGCACGCCGTGAGCACCGAACGCGGCGGCCGACCGGATCACGGCACCGAGGTTGCGCGGATCGGTCACGCCGTCGAGCGCGATGATCAGCGGCGGTTCGCCCGAGTCGCGCGCGGCGGCGAGCAGGTCGTCGGGGTGGGAGTACTCGAACGGAGGCACCTGCAGGCCGATGCCCTGGTGCACGGCGCCGCCGGTCTTGCGGTCCAGTTCGTCGCGCGGCACCTCGAGGATCGAGACCCCTTTGTCGGCCGCGAGCTGCACGGCCTCCTTCACGCGGTCGTCGGCTTCGATGTTCAGGGCGACGTACAGTGCGGTCGCCGGGACACCGGCGCGCAGCGATTCGACCACCGGGTTGCGGCCCGCGATGATCTCGGGGCCCTCGGCGGCCTTCTTCTGTGCGCGCTGGCGGTTGTCCTCGCGCTTGGCCTGCTGGACCGCCTTCTTCTGCTTCGGGTGCCCGGGGCGGTCCTCGCCCTTCGGCGTCGGGCCCTTGCCTTCGAGCCCCTTGCGGCGGTTGCCGCCGGAACCGACGACCGGGCCCTTCTTGGTGCCCTCTTTGCGGACCGCGCCGCGGCGGCGGGAGTTACCGGCCATGTCTGTCCTCAATCCCTCACTGTCCACGACGGACCATTGGGGGTGTCCTCCACCGCGATGCCCGCGGCGGTGAGCTGGTCGCGGATGGCGTCCGCGCGCGTGAAGTCCTTGTCGGCCCTGGCCTGCACGCGTTCGGAGAGCAGCGCGTCGACGAGCGTGCCCAGCGCACGGGCCTCACCGCTGTGGCTCGCAGCGTCCTGCCACTGCTTCGACAGCGGGTCGAGGCCGAGCACGTGGACCATCGCGCGCACCGACTCGGCGAACTCGAGTGCCTTCGTGTCGTCACCGGCATCGAGTGCGGTGTTGCCGTCACGGACGGTGTTGTGCAGCACCGCGAACGCCTGCGGTGTGCCGAGATCGTCGTCGAGCGCCGCGGCGAACTCGGCCGGAACCTCGCCGAGTCGCACCTCGCCACCGGCGCGGCGCAGGAACTGCTCGACGCGCCGGTATCCCTGCGCGGCCTCGGCCAGCGCCTCGTCGGAGTACTCGATCGTCGACCGGTAGTGCGGCTGGATCAGGTAGTAGCGCAGCTCGACCGGCCTGCACTTCCGCAGCATCTCGGGGATCGCCACGATGTTGCCGAGCGACTTCGACATCTTCTCGCCCGAGAGCGTCACCCACGCGTTGTGCAGCCAGTACCGCGCGAAGCCGTCGCCCGCCGCGTGGGACTGCGCGCGCTCGTTCTCGTGGTGCGGGAAGACCAGGTCGACGCCGCCGCCGTGGATGTCGAACTCCGAGCCCAGGTACGTCGTCGCCATGGCGGAGCACTCGAGGTGCCAGCCGGGACGGCCCTCACCCCACGGTGTCGGCCACGCCGGTTCGCCGGGCTTGGCCGCCTTCCACAGTGTGAAATCGCGCGGGTCGCGCTTGCCGTCGGCTGCCGTCTCGCCCTGCTGCACCTCGTCGGGGCGCTGGCCGGACAGCGAGCCGTAGTCGGGCAGGGACGTCACGGAGAAGTAGACGTCGCCGCCGGAGACGTAGGCGGCGTCACGGTCGATGAGCCGCTGGATGAGCTCGACCATCTGGGTGACATGACCGGTGGCGCGGGGCGAGATCGACGGTGGCAGGCACCCCAGCACGGTGAAGGCGTCCTCGAAGGCGCGCTCGTGCGTCGCGGCCCATTCCCACCACGGCCTGCCTGCGTCGGCTGCCTTGGTGACGATCTTGTCGTCGATGTCGGTGACGTTGCGGACCAGCAGCACGTCCAGTCCATTGTGGACGAGCCAGCGGCGCAGGACGTCGTAGTTCAGGGCACCGCGGACGTGCCCGATGTGCGGAACGCCCTGGACGGTGGCCCCGCAGATGTACATGGACGCCGTTCCGCTGCGCGCGGGCCGGAACTCCCGTACGTCCCTGGTCGCGGTGTCGTAAAGATGAAGGGCCACGCCCGAAATGGTACGGGTTACAACACGCCGTGCTCGCGGAGGGCGGCCCGCAGCCCATCGGCGCGCTCGGTCGTGGGTAGCGGCTCGACCAGCGCGAACTCGCATCCGATGGCGCGTGCGCCGCCGTCGGCGTCGGTGTGGTCGCCGACCATGAGGGTCGCCTCGGCGGGGCTGCCGAGCCGTTCGACGAGGATCCGGAACACCTCCGGATCGGGTTTGGTCACCCCGACCTCGTACGACAGGACGAACTCGTCGACACAGGCGTCCAGGCCCCGTGCGGTGAACGCGGGTCGGATGTCGAACGCGATGTTGCTGAGCACCCCGACCCGGACACCTGCGCTCGAGAGCTCCTTCAGCACGTGGGCGGTGTCCGGGTACGGCGTCCACTCGCCGGGGTCGATGAGCCTGCGGTACAGCGCCTCGGCCTGCTCGGTGCCGGGCACGCCGCTCTGCCGGAGAATCTCCAGGTAGGTCTTGCGGTGCAGCTCCGGGTCGAGGTCGCGGCGCTCCCAGGCGTCGCGGTGCTCGGCGTCGAGGTCGACGCTGAGGGTGACCGGTGTGGTCATCCGGCGCATCAACTCCGCCTGCTCGCCTGCGTCGAGTGGTGTTCCGTCGTCGTCGACGAGCCCGGTGAACCACGACTGCCGGTGTTCGAGCCGGAACAGCGTGCCGGAGAAGTCGAACATGACCGCCTGAATCGCCATGTCGACGACACTACCGAGGCGCCACGCCCGGCACGGCGCCGGACGTGATCACCGGGACAGGGGTGGTCACCGGGGCAGGAGCAGGGCAGTGGCGATGGCGGCGATGCCCTCACCGCGGCCCGTGAGGCCGAGGCCGTCGCTGGTCGTGCCCGACACGGCGACCGGACCGCCTGCGGCTTCCGAGAGCACCTGTTGCGCCTCGTCCCTGCGAATGCCGATCCGGGGCCGGTTGCCGATGACCTGCACGACGGCGTTGCCGACGCCGAAACCGGCGGTCTCGACACGGCGCCGCACCTCCGCGAGCAGCTCCGCGCCGTGAGCATCCGACCAGCGCGGATCCCCGGTGCCGAACACCGCACCCAGGTCGCCGAGCCCCGCGGCGGACAACAGCGCGTCGCACAGCGCGTGGGAGGCGACGTCGCCGTCCGAGTGGCCCGCACAGCCGTGGTCGTCCGGCCAGAGCAGTCCGGCCATCCAGCACGGCCTGCCTGCCTCGATCGGGTGGACGTCGACACCTTGGCCGATCCGGGTCATGGAGTGTTCTCCGTGCTCAGCAGGGCTTCGACGACGGCGACGTCGAACGGGGTGCGGATACGCATGCCGTGCGGATCGCCGGGGACGGCGTGAGCGCGACCTCCGAGGCGGGAGAGCAGGTCGGCGGGGCCGGCCGGGGCTCCGCCGGCGGCGAGCAGCTCCCCGAGCGTGTCGGCGCGCACGGCGACAGGGGCCTGTGCGTGGCGCAGCAGTGACCGGTCGCGGGTGCCGTGGACGACCCCGTCGGTGTCGACGACCTTGACGGTGTCGGCGACGGGTTCGACGGGAACAGCGGCGGGCGCGCCGTCCCGAACCGTGTCGACGACCGCCGCGACGACGGAGGCCGGGACGAACGCGCGCGTGGCGTCGTGGACCAGCACGACGTCGTCCGGTCCCGGGGCCGCGGTCCGCAGTGCCGATGCCACGGCTGCGCCGGACGGGACGGCTGGACCGGACGCGGGGCCGGACATCGAAGCGGGACCGGAGGTCGCGTCCCCGGAAGCCGTGTCGTTGCCGGAGGCCGCGTCGTCGGGAGCCGCGTCGTCGTCGGGAGCCGCGTCCCCGTCAGCCGCGTCGTCGGAGGTTTCGTCGTCGGAAACGACCACGACGCGGTCCCCGTCGCAGGTCAGAGGGGTGTGGACAGCACGATGCCGTGCCGGTCCCGCCACGACGATCCGGTCCACGCATCCGGAATCGAGCAGGCCGCGCACGGCATGTGACAACAACGGTTCCCCGTGAACAGGGAGCAACGCGCCGGAGCGCGAAGCATCCCCGTTCCCGAGTGGAACCAGTGCGATGACGTTCAGGGTCGTATGACCTTGTGCAATCGCTGGAGCTAGACGACCGCGGTTTCGAGAACCTCGTCGAGCAGCACCTCGGCCTTGCCTTCGTCGGTACTTTCGGCGAGCGCCAGCTCGCTCACGAGGATCTGCCGCGCCTTGGCCAGCATCCGCTTCTCGCCGGCGGACAAGCCGCGGTCCTTCTCCCGCCGCCAGAGGTCGCGCACCACTTCGGCCACCTTGTTCACATCGCCGGAGGCGAGTTTCTCGAGGTTGGCCTTGTACCGACGCGACCAGTTGGTCGGTTCGTCGGTGTGGGGAGCGCGCAGCACGTCGAAAACGTGATTGAGGCCGTCTTCGCCCACGACGTCACGAACACCGACGATCTCGGCGTTGTCAGCGGGAACGCGAACGGTCAGATCACCCTGCGCGACCCTGAGGACGAGGTACTGCTTCTCCTCGCCCTTGATCACGCGAGTCTCAATCGCTTCGATGAGTGCGGCACCGTGGTGCGGGTAGACGACGGTCTCTCCGACCTTAAAAACCATGTGTCCTCTGCCCCTTTCGCTGGATCCAGCTTAGCACGGCCGGTGTGTGTCCAGCCAGGCACCCGCGTTCGTCCTCGCAGGTCAGTGGGCTAATCGGGTACCAGTGGGGGCTTGACAACGACGGAATTCTCGTACTCGCCCAGGTGGGCCGGGATCCGTTTCCCGCGGCCCCGGAATCCATTATGGACATTTTTGCCGTCCGATTCCGGGTGAAGTGCCCGGTCAGGGGTGCCGGCCCCTGTGCCGCCCCTGCACAGTGTCGTGCTCACCACCAGGTGATGTCTGCGTGCGGCGGCCGGGATAGTCTGCCTGCAGACCGCTCCTCCCGGGAGGAGGTGGTGACGCGTTGCAGGCGCAAGGAAGGACTCGAGCAGTGAAACGTCGCATGATCGGTGCGGGCATCGCAGGTATCTCGCTCCTCGTCGCGGGATGCGGCGCAGGCCAGATCACGCAGACGGACACCCAGGTCGCCGGCGTCAACGGCGGTTCGTCGGACGTCGGTGCCATCGCCGTGCGCAACGCCCAGCTCGCCTTCCCCGAGGAGGTGGAGCCCGCCGCCTACCTGGAAGGTTCGGACGCGGACGTCGTCATGAGCATCGTCAACTCCGGCCAGCAGCCCGACGAGCTGGTTTCGGTGCGGAGCGAGTCGGCGGAGGGCACCGCCGTCGGCGGTACGACGTCGATTCCCGCCGACACCACGCTCGCCGTCGGCCCGGAGGAGCCGCAGGGCGGTGCGCAGCTGCACGCCGAGGTGACGCTCGAAGGCCTGCAGCGCGAGATCCGCCCCGGCCAGGACGTCACCGCGACCCTGACCTTCCGTGAAGCGGGCACCGTCGAGGTGGTGCTGCCGGTGAAGGTCCCGGACGAGCCGCGGCACGATGCGTCCACCGGCGAGGAAGAGCAGGGCGGGGGACACTGACCGGCTCCGCGCGCCGGCTCCGGCGCGCGTGACGGCGTGAGGCGGCACCGCCGGACTGTCGGTGGTGGCCGATACGGTCCCGGGCGTGGCCAAGAAGACGTCGAGTACCTACCGCTGCGCCGAGTGCGGTTACGAGGTCGCCAAGTGGGTCGGCCGATGCCCCGAGTGTCAGGCGTGGGGAACGATCGAGGAGCGCGGCGACGCGCGTCCACAGGTCGCCCGCGTGGCCGCGGGTGCGCCGAGTGCGCCCGCGCGTCCGATCGCGCAGGTCGACGTCGAGTCCTCACGTGCGTCGCCGACCGGCGTGTCCGAGCTCGACCGGGTACTGGGCGGTGGGCTCGTGCCCGGCGTCGTGGTGCTGCTGGCGGGGGAGCCGGGCGTCGGCAAGTCGACCCTGCTGCTCGAGGTCGCGTACCGCTGGGCCGCGGAGAGCGGTACGGCGGCGCTGTACGTCACGGGTGAGGAATCCGCCGGACAGGTGCGGCTGCGTGCCGAGCGCACCGGCAACGTCGACGACGCCATGTTCCTGGCCGCCGAGAGCGACCTGTCCGCACTGCTGGGGCACGTCGACGACGTCAAGCCAGGGCTGTTGATCGTCGACTCGGTCCAGACCATGTCGTCGCCGCAGGTCGAAAGCTCGCCGGGCGGTGTGCCGCAGGTCCGCGCGGTCACGTCGGCGCTCGTCGCGCTGGCCAAGGAACGGGGCCTGCCCGTGGTGCTCGTCGGGCACGTCACCAAGGAGGGGTCGGTCGCGGGGCCGCGCGTGCTGGAGCACCTCGTCGACGTCGTCCTGCACTTCGAGGGTGACCGGCATTCGACGCTGCGCATGGTCCGCGGCGTGAAGAACCGGTTCGGGGCCGCCGACGAGATCGGCTGCTTCGAACTGCGTGACGACGGCATCGCGGGCGTACCGGATCCGTCGGGGCTGTTCGTCAATCGGCATGCCGAAGCGGTGCCGGGTACCGCGGTGACCGTGACGGTCGAGGGCAAACGCCCGCTGCTGGCCGAGGTGCAGGCGCTCGTCGGCAAGTCGTATCTGAACCAGCCGCGGCGTGCGGTCAGCGGACTCGATTCCTCCCGGGTGAGCATGGTGCTGGCGGTGCTGGAGAAGCGCGGCGGGGTTCAGCTCGGGGACAAGGACGTCTACGTGGCAACGGTCGGCGGGATGAAGGTGACCGAGCCCGCGGTGGATCTCGCGGCGGCGCTCGCGGTGTCGTCGGCGTTCACCGATCGGGCGCTGTCGCCGAAGCTGGTCGCGATCGGTGAGGTCGGCCTGGCCGGTGAGGTGCGCCGGGTGACCGGCGTCGGCAGGCGATTGACGGAGGCGGCGCGCATGGGGTTCACGCACGCGCTGGTACCGCCGGACCCCGGGCCGCTGCCCGACGGCATCAAGGCCCTCGAGGTGGCCGACCTGGCCGGCGCCGTCCACGCCGTCGACTACGTCCCCGCGTAACGAACGTTTCGGGAGCGACCTGCGCTGCTCGGCGAACAGGGCAGCGGGAGAACAGGGCGGCGGGAGAACAGAGCTCCGAGCGCAGAGCGCCGGCCGGGGCGCCCCCGACGTACGCCCCGGCCGGCTACGCGGGGAGACGCATGCTCTCGGACGTGCTGCTGCATGTTTTCGGAATTTGTGATTCGAGTCACAGTTTTCGGGTTACAGTTTTCGAGTCACGCTTCCCGAGGTGCGACATCCGAGGCGCGGCGGTGGCGGGGCCCGGCGGCCGGAGCTCAGCGGGAGAGCAGCCTCGCGCAGCGGATGAGGCCGATGTGTGAGTAGGCCTGCGGGTGGTTGCCCAGCGACCGCTCGGCGACCGGGTCGTACTGCTCCGGCAGCAGGCCCGTCGGACCCGCTGCGTCGACGAGCTGGTCGAACAACTCCTCGGCCTCGGTGCGCCTGCCGGTGAGCAGGTATGCCTCGATGAGCCATGCGGCGCACAGATGGAAGCCGCCTTCGCCGCCGGGCAGGCCGTCGTCGCGGTGGTAGCGGTACACGGTCGCGCCGCTGCGCAGTTCGGCCTCGATCGCGGTGACCGTCTGCTGGAACCGCTCGTCGTGCGGGTCGAGCAGGCCTGCGAGGCCGACGAACAGCGACGCCGCGTCGAGGTCGGTTCCGTCGTAGGCCGTCGTGTAGGCCTTGACCTCGGAGTTCCAGCCGTTCTCGAGTACGTCGGCGGCGATCTCGTCGCGCAGGTCCGGCCAGCCGGCCGGGATCTCGCGGTCGTAGATCTCGCCGAGCCGGATGGCCAGGTCGAGCGTCTGCCAGCACATCACGCGGGAGTACACGCGGTGCCGCGGCACGTGGCGCTCCTCCCAGATGCCGTGGTCGGGTTCGTCCCAGCGGCCGCTGACGGCCTCGGCCATCGCCCGCACCATCTGCCAGTCCTCGTTGCGCAGGTCGCCGCGCGCCTCGGCCAGCGTCATGACGAGTTCGACGACGGGGCCGAAGACGTCGAGCTGCACCTGGTGGTTGGCGAGGTTGCCGACGCGCACCGGCCGGGAGCCCTTGTAGCCGGGCAGCGAGTCGATGACGGCCTCGGCACCGAGCTGCGTTCCGGCGAGCGTGTACAGCGGGTGCAGCCGCTCCGGGCCCGCGAGCGTCGACAGCACGCCGTGCAGCCAGCCGAGGAATGCCTCGGCCTCGTCGAGCGTGCCGAGCGTGACGAGCTCGCGCATGGTCATCGCGCCGTCGCGGATCCAGCAGTAGCGGTAGTCCCAGTTGCGGACGCCGCCGATCTCCTCGGGCAGCGAGGTGGTCGCCGCCGCCATCACGCCGCCGGTGTCGGCGTGAACCAGGCCGCGCAGGGTGAGCGCGGACCGGGCGACGAGTTCGGATTCCACGTCGGGCAGCTTCAGCGTGCCAGCCCAGGTGCTCCAGTACTCGCCCGCCTGTGCGCGGCGGTCGAGTTCGGGCAGTTCGTGCGGGTGCAGGTCGGTGGTGCCGCAGCGCAGTTCCAGCACCACCGGTGCGCCGGGCTCCGGTTGCACGAGCGCGGTCGCCGTGTCGTGCAGCCCGTCGCTGGTGATCTCCCAGCGCACGCCGGGCGAGCGCAGCACGAACGCTTCGGAGGTGCCGAGTAGCTGCAGTCCCTCCTCGTGGTTCACCAGCCGCACCGGCACGCCGCCGAACTCGGGTCGCGGCGCGAACACGACCTCAGCCGTCGCCTCGCCCGAGATCACGCGCAGGATGTCCGTGCGATGGGCGGGCGATTCGGGTTCCATGTAGTCGGTGACCAGTAGCCGCGACCAGCGCGTTTCCACGGTCATGGTGCCCGGCAGGTAGCGCTGCCCCAGCGGCAGGCCGCCCCGGTGCGGGGCGATGGTGAAGTGGCCCGCACCGTCGCCGCCGAGCAGGTCGGCGAACACCGCGGCCGAGTCGGGCCCGGGGTGGGCGAGCCAGGTGAGCTTCGCGTCCGGCGTCAGCAGGGCCACCGAGCGCGCCGAAGCCAGCATCGACAGTCGTTCGATCGGCGAGGCCTGTTCGCCGTAGAGCCAGTTGCGGCGTTCTTCGAGCAGGAACGCCAGGATCGTGGCGACCTGTTCGGTGTCGTCGACCCGGTGGTGCGCGAGCGTGTCACCGTCCCCGACCTTGATGCCCAGGTCGGGGCCCGTCAGCTGCTCGAACGCCTTCTCGTCGGTGACGTCGTCGCCGATGAAGAATGCGGCGGTGGCGCCCACCTGGTGGCGCAGCGTGTCGAGTGCGCTGCCCTTGTTCGTCTGCACGACCGAGAGCTCGACGACCTCTTTGCCGTCGGTGACCGACACGCCGTCCCAGGTGCAAGGTCCATTGTGGACCTCATTGACGATGCGGGCGGCGTCCTCCCTCGAGGCGCGGCGGACGTGCACGGCGACGCCTGCGGGTTTGACCTCCAGTTCGGCACCCCCGGCGCCGTCGACGATGCGCGTCAGCTCGGTCTCGATGCGGTCGTGCAGCTCGCGGGCCGCGTCGTCGAGGTCGTGCACGAAGCCGATGTCGAACTCGGAGCCGTGACTGCCCACCAGGTGCACCTCGGCCGGCAGTCGCGACAGGGTGGCCAGGTCACGCAGCGCCCGGCCGGAGATCACGCCGGCGGTCGTCTCGTGCAGTGCGGCCAGCGACCGGAGCGCACCGACCGATTCGGCCAGCGGCCGCGCCTCGTCGGGTACTTCGGTGATGGGCGCCAGTGTGCCGTCGTAGTCGCAAGCGATCAGCAGGCGCGGCGTCCTGGCGATCTGCATGATCGCGCGCCGTAGTTCGGCGGACAGGGCCTCGGCGGTCAACACGCCTCCTTGAAAACTGTTGAAAGTCCGCTTGCGTAGCGGTGTGGGTGGCAGAACCTCGGTCCCGGTCGTCGCTGCTCAAGGTGGCGCCTGCGCGCCGCCGTGGTTCCTCTCGAGGAGATGATCAGGAGCCGGTCCCGGCCCCGAGGGCTTCGAGGAACGAGCGCGCCCACCTGTCGACGTCGTGCGTCAGTACCTGACGACGCAAGGCGCGCATTCGTCGGCGACCTTCCGCGGGGTCGAGCTTAATAGCCTGTTCGAGGGCGTTCTTCACCCCGTCCAGGTCGTGCGGGTTGACCAGGAAAGCGCTGCTCAGCTCGGCCGCGGCGCCGGCGAACTCGGACAGCAGCAGCGCCCCGCCCAGCTCGTGGCGGGCGGCCACGTACTCCTTGCAGACGAGGTTCATGCCATCGCGCAACGGGGTCACGACCATGACGTCGGCGGCCTGGAACAGTGCGGCGAGCTCGCTGCGGTCGATGGACTGGTGCAGATAGTGCAGCACCGTGTGGCCGACCCGGCCGAACTCGCCGTTGATGCGCCCGACGATCTGTTCGATGTCGGCGCGCATCTGCTGGTAGTGCTCGACGCGCTCCCGGCTCGGCGTCGCCAGCTGGATGAACGTGACGTCGTCGGGCTCGACGCGGCCTTCCTGCAGCAGCTCGTGGAACGCCTGTAGTCGCAGGTCGATGCCCTTGGTGTAGTCGAGGCGGTCGACGCCGAGCAGGATCTTCTTCGGGCTGCCGAGTTCTTCCCGCACCTGCGCGGCGCGGTCGACGACGGACCTGGTGCGCGAGAGTTTGTCCAGGCCCGCGGCGTCGATCGAGATGGGGAACGCGCCGACGCGCACGGTGCGGTCGTCGACCTGCACCATGCCGGGCCGGGAGCGCACGCCGACCGACCCGCGGCTCGGTTCGAGGCCGATGAGCTGGCGCGCCAGCCACAGGAAGTTCTGCGCGCCGCCGGGCCGGTGGAACCCGACGAGGTCGGCGCCGATCAGCCCGCGCACGATCTCCGCCCGCCACGGCAGCTGCATGAACAGCTCCACCGGCGGGAACGGAATGTGCAGGAAGAAGCCGATGCGCAGATCCGGCCGCAGTTCCCGCAGCATCGTCGGCACGAGCTGCAGCTGGTAGTCCTGCACCCACACGGTGGCGCCCTCGCCTGCCACGGCTGCGGCGGCCTCCGCGAACCGCTGGTTGACGCGCACGTACGCGTCCCACCAGCTGCGGTCGAAGATCGGGCGCGCGACGACGTCGTGATACAGCGGCCACAGCGTGGCGTTGGAGAAGCCCTCGTAGTAGTCGCGGACCTCGGCCGAACTCAGGCGAACGGGGTGCAGGACGAGGCCGTCGTCGCTGAACTCGTCGACGTCCACGTCCGGTACGCCCGGCCAGCCGACCCATGCGCCGTCGCGGGAGCGGAGGAACGGTTCCAGCGCGGACACGAGCCCGCCGGGGCTCTGTGTCCAGCGCTGGTTCCCGTCCTCCGTGCGTTCGAGGTCGACCGGCAGCCGGTTGGCGACGACCACGAACTCCGCCCCTGCGCGTTCCCGCGGCCCCTTCGATTCCGGGGACGCCGTGGGCTCGGCGCTGCTCGAGGGCGCTGTTTCCGAGGGCGCTGTTTCCGAGGTCACTGCTTTCGAGGGCACTGCTTCGGACTTCTCCTGCGCTGGGGGCATGGGTCGACACTAGCGCGGTGCGGCTACTCCGGGTTCCCTCCCGGGTCGAGCGGCCCGGCCATGCGTGGCCCGGCGAGCTTGCGTTCCAGCCTGCCGAGTCCGGTTCGGACGGGCTGGGCGAGGAATTCGCCGAACACCACGCCCGCGGCGAGTGCGATACCCGTCGCGACTGCGCCCATCAGCGGCGTCATATTGCCGAAATCGGCCAATTCGGACAGTCCGCGGTACGTGGCGAAGCCGGGAAGCAGCGGGGTGATCCCGGAGACGGCGACGACGAGCGGCGTCACCTTCAGCCTGCGTGCCATGACGCCGCCGCCGAGGCCGACGAGCGTGGCCGCGACCGCCGCCGAGACGATCGGCCCCGCCGCGAGGATCATCAGCGTGCCGTAGGCGCACGCGCCGACTGCGCCCGCGCCCGCCGCGACCAGCAGCGGGCGGAGGCTCGCGTAGGACGCGAGCGCGAAGCACGCGGCCGCACCGATACCGGCCAGGACGACGATCGGCAGGTTCAGCACCTGCAGTGACGACACCGACGGCACGGGTGTGCTCGCGGCGCCGAGGTACTCGGCGAGCTGCATACCGCCCGCCACGCCGGTGATCAGTCCCGCCGACATCAGCGCGACTTCGAGACTTCGGCCCGCCGCGGTGACGTAGTAGCCGGTGATGGCGTCCTGCACCGACGAGACGGTCGACAGGCCGGACAGCAGCACCGTCAGCGCCGCAGCCACGACCAGCGTCGGTCTCTCCAGTGGCAGCACGTTCAGGTTGACCACGCCGATCGCCGACGCCGAGGCCAGCACGCCGCCGGTGATCTGCTGGAAGAAGAACGGCATGGACACGCGGTTCAGCATGCGGCCGATCCGGTCGGTCACCGAGCTGATCACGAAGGCGACGAGTGCGGTCCAGATGTCACCGCCGAGCAACAGCGCGATGAAGCCGGCCATGCCGCCCCACGCCAGCGTCGACACCCACCGCGGGTACGGGTGGCCGGCGCTGGTGACGCGGTGCAGTTCGGCGTAGGCCTCCTCGGCACTGAGCTTGTTACGGAGCAGCTTCTGCACGAGGCGCTCGGTGTCGGACAGCCGTGTGTAGTCGAGGCTGCGGGACCGGACCACGCGCAGGGCCGTCACCGGCGACAGTTCGCTGCCCCGGTGGCACGACACGGTGATCGACGTGAAGATCACCTCGACCTCGCAGTGGGGCAGGCCCAGTGCGCGGGTGAGCGCGAGGATCGTCGCGGTGACGTCGGAGGCGCCCGCACCGCTGGCCATCTGGACCTCGCCGATGCGCACGACGAGATCGAGCACCATGTGCACGGTCGGTTCGTCGGGAAGCTGGGGGCCGATCACGGTGTCGGGTTCGACCGCAGGGTGCTCGCCGGTGGGGGCTTCGAGGATCTGCCAGGCGCGCTGCCGGAGGTTACGGCCGCGATGCTGACGAGAACCACGGTTGTCGGTATCGTGCTTGCGATCCTCGGTCGGCGCTTCGAGGATCTGCCACGCGTGCCGGCGATGCCCCGCCGTCTTCGCGCGCGGCTTGAGTTTCATACGGCCCCACCTCCCTAGCTGCTCATCTGTTCCCTCATGGAATCGCCCACCGGGGCCGCACCGTTGCACTCCCGATCATGTGTCCTGTGACACGTTTCGGCGCGAGCCGTTGCACCGCGTCCAATTTACTCAATTGTAGGCGTTTTCGCAGGTGGGAGTGTGTGTTCGGCGTGTGTTGGACCGCTGTTTGTTGCGGGTTGCGGGAGGCTCGCGCGCGGCGGATCGCGCGGTTCTATACTGGGGACCGCGTCCCGCTCCGGCGGGGCCGTGCCGGCATAGCTCAGTTGGCAGAGCAGCTGTCTTGTAAACAGCAGGTCGCGGGTTCGAATCCTGTTGCCGGCTCCGTGTCGACCAGGGGGTTTCCGGAAACCGGAGACCCCCTGGTTCTGTTCGGTCTCAGCTCTGTTCTCAGCTCTGTTCTCAGCTCCGGTCTCAGGCCGGTCCCCGGTCTGGGCTCCGGCTTCGGCCTGGGGCTTGGCCCCGGCTCGGGCCTCGGGTCCGGTCCCGGTATCGGTATCGGTATCGGCTCGGGTCTTGGTCTCGGTTCGACGTTCGGATTCCGGTCACGTTGTCCGGCGGCGGGTGCGAACTCTCCCCCTCGTGATCGCCGAGTAGGTGCAGTCGAGTAACGGGTCCTGTTGTCTGGACGTGGAGCGGTCTCCATGGTTTCGCCGGCGCTTGTCCGAATTGTGTTTCCGGGTCGAGCTGTGTGCCGTCGAGGTGGATGTCGTCGAGGTGGATGTCGAGGTGCAGGTCGAACCGTCAGGGGATGAGCCGGTCGGCCGCGCCGGTCCGGTGAAGGTCGTTTCCCGTTTGGTGGATGTCATGTCGACCTTCGGTGTGTTTCGACGCGTGCCGTCGGTGGCTCAATCACCGGATTGTGTAATAGATATCTCGACCGTGTGTTTGATCAAGTAAAAATTGTGGACGACGTGAGGGAGAACATCGAGCGGCTCACCGCCTGGCCGCCACCCGTCCTCACCGGTCGGGTGGCGTTGTGAGCGGCAACCGCGCTGCGGTGACGAGCTCGTCGCCTTCGGCGCGTTCGTAGATCGCCCGTGACTCACGGCCGTCGATCTCGACGGTGGCGACGGCGTTGGGCAGGTGCGGGCCCCACACCCGTTGCCAGTCCACGTCGGCGGGTGCGACTCCGACCCGGCGTGCCCACCGGCGCATGACGGCCGCCAGCGGTCGCCACCACGCGATCCGGAAACCCCACGCGATGTAGGCGGGCGCCTCGTTGTGCACCGGCGAGCAGGTGAGCTGGTGGACCCGGGACCGCACCGGCTCACCGAACGTGGCTTCGGCGGCGTAGTGGTGGTGGACGTCGCCGGAGAGCACGGTGACCGAGGCCGGAGCGTCGCGGCGGCTCGCCACCCGGCGGATGAGGCGCGCGAGCCGGTCGAACGACCTCCGGAACGCCGCCCAGTGCTCCATGTCGAGAACCTGGCGGAGCATCTCCGCCCATCGGCCGCGCAGTCCTGGTTCATCGCAGGCGCGTTCGTTGATCGATTCCCCGTCGGAGATGGAGTGCGGCAGCAGCCACGGCAGCGAGGACCCGAGCAGCAGATGGTCGATCTCGCCCTCGGCGTTGTCCTCGATCCAGGTGAACTCGTCGTCGTCGACCATCGACCGGTCGCCGGGCTCGAGCATCCGCCCGGCCCTGGTGTCGATCATGAGCAGCCTGATCCGCCCGAAATCGCGTCGATAGGACCACCGGACGCTGGTGCTGTCGGCGTCGGCACGCTGCGCGAACTCGCGCAGCAGCGGTGCCGCATCGCCGTCGTGGCCGGTGACCGCCTTGAACACCTCGTCGTCGGCGAGTTCGTCCGGCCCGAGGTTGCCGAGATGCTGATACACCCAGTACGACACCAGCGCGTCGCGGATCCGCTCCGGCCACCACGGCTTCTTCGACATCTGCTCGCGCCACGCCCGCGAGGTGTTCCAGTCGTCGCGCACGTCGTGATCGTCGAAGATCATCGACGTCGGCACGGTCGAGAGCAGCCAGCGCAGCAGTGGTTCCGTCCAGCTCTCGTAGTAGAGGTGGGCGTACTCGTCGAAGTCGGTCACCTCGGCCCCGGGCGGCCGGCGCAGGTCCCGGCGGGTGGCCAGCCACTCCTTGGCCTCCGCGGTCGGCTCGTCGGCGTAGACCTGGTCCCCGAGCAGCAGCAGCGCCTCGGGCCACTCGGACTCGTCGAACTCGGCCATCCTGCGCGCGTACGCGATGAGCGCGTCGGATCCGATGCCGCGTTCGTGCCCCGGCCTGCGGCAGGAACCGAAAACCAGCCGGAAGGTACCCGCCCCCAGCGTCCGGATCCGGCAGGCCGGCAGGGCCGACCCCGGCTCCGGCCAGACGAGCTCACCGTCGAGCCGTACCTCGTACGGCGTGCTCGCGCCAGGCCGGAGCCCGTGGACGACGACCAGTGCGTAGTGGTGACCGTAGACCTCGAAGGTGCGGGCCGTGCTGCCCAGCACGTCGACCTCGCAGGAGGAGTCGGTCTCGACCCACACCGTTGCGGTGGTCTCGCCGACGTGCCTCAGCAGTGGTCCGAGTAGTAGTTGTGCCGTCACGCCAGCCTTCTTCACGAAATCGGGGTGGAGAGTTCGAGACCGGGCATCTCGCCGTTCCGGAAGGCGTCGGCGAACACGTCGACGATCTCGGCCTTGCGGTCACGCTCGCCCAGGCCGCTTTGCATGCTCACGCTTCTCGACCTCCGTCCGTAGCGGAGTGTGCAGCTTCGTCGGCCACGCTCGAAACACCCACCGGCGCCGCGACCGTCGGCGTCGATCCTGCCAGAACCGCGGGCCACGTGCCCCTGCGCTACGTGCCCGCGGAGGCCGCCGAGTGCAGGACATGCGGTGCCGAGTGCAGGACATGCGCGAAGGGGTGGGCCTACCCTGTCGCCATGCTGGATCTGCTGCTGCGCGACGTGCGCGCTCTGACGCTGAACCCCGCCCACCCGCGTGCCCACACGATCGGGGTATTGGGAGGGCGCATCGTCGGGGTGGACGACGAGGTCACGGAGCTACCCGCCCGCCACGTCGTCGACGGCGGAGGCGCCACCGTCACCCCGGGGTTCTCCGACGCCCACAACCACATGGTCTGGTACGGCCTGTCGCTCGCCGAGATGGATTTGTCGACCGCCACGACGCCGGAAGAGCTTTACGACGCGGTCGCGGCGGAGGCGGCGAAGCTGCCCGGTCACGGGTGGGTCATCGGTTCCGGATACGACGACTTCGCTCTCGGCGGTCACCCGGATCGCGCGGCGCTCGACCGTGCGGGCGGTGGCAGGCCGGTGTGGCTCAAGCACCGCTCGGCGCACATGGCGACCGTCAGCACGAAGATCCTCGAGTTCACCGGCGTGCTGGACGGCTCGGCCGTGGTCCCCGAGGGCGGGGCCGTCGAACGCGGCGCCGACGGCGCACCCACCGGACTGCTCGCGGAGCAGGCGCAGCAGCTCGTCGACCGGCTGGTGAAGCCGTACCCGGTGGGTGAGCTGGCGGACGCGATCACGCGCGCTTCGGCGGTGTATGCGGCCGAAGGCCTCACGCACGTCACCGAGGCGGGTATCGGTGGTGGCTGGATCGGCCACAGTCCCGCCGAGGCGGCCGCCTACCAGCTCGCGCGCGCCCGCGGGGACCTCAGCCAGCGCGTCGAGCTGATGCCTGCCCGCGAGGTGCTGCACGAGGTCGACGAGGCTTACGGCCTCGACCTGGGCCTGCGCACCGGGTTCGGTGACGAGTTCCTCCGCATCGGCCCGATGAAGATCTTCACCGACGGCGCGCTGTCGAGCCGCACCGCCGCGGTGACGGCGCCGTTCTGCGGGCACGGCGGCGGTGACGCCCACGGCCTGCTGGGCGACGACCCGGAGGTGCTCCGCAAGGCCATCCTCGCGGCACATCACGGCGGTTGGCGGGTGGCGGCCCACGCGATCGGCGACCGTGCCATCGACCTCACGCTCGACATCTTCGAACAGGCGCAGCGGGAACTGCCGCGGCCCGGGGTGCGGCACCGGATCGAGCACGCCGCCATGACGCGGCCCGAGCAGCTCGCGCGGATGGCCGAACTCGACGTGGTGCCGGTGCCGCAGCCCCGGTTCCTCTACGAGATCGGGGACACGATCGCCGACGCCATCGGCGAGGAGCGGATGCCGTGGGTGTACCGCAGCAAGTCCTTTGTGGACGCGGGGCTTCCCGTGGTTGGCAGTTCCGACCGGCCGTGTGTGTCGGCGGGTGCCCCGTTGCTGGGGATGCAATCGCTGGTCGAGCGTGAGACCAAGAGCGGCGCCATCGCCTCGCCCGGCGAACGCGTCGACGCCGAGCAGGCGCTGCGGGCCTTCACCACCGGCGCCGCCTACGCCGCGGGTCAGGAGAACGTGCGCGGGCGGATCGAACGGGGCATGTACGCCGACCTCGTGCTGCTCGACGACGACCCCACGGCCGTGCCCGGCTCGAAGATCGGCGGCATCGGCGTGCAGGCCACGCTCGTCGCAGGCCGGGCCGTGCACGGGGCCGACCGCTTCTCGTTCCCCGGATGAGCCGTTCGGCAAACCGCGGGCGCACGTGGTGAGACGAACCCGACACGCTACGTGGGGGCTGTACGGGCCTGCCGGCGGGTGGTGCGAGCCTGCGGGTGGCTGAGCGAATCGGGAGGTGCGTGATGAGGGAAACCGTGCGGGAACTGCTCGACGCGGTGGACAAGGCGTCGGATGAGGTCGGACGGGCCGCGACGATGCTGCTCGACTGCGTGGACGACGGCGGCGTCATCCACACGGCGGGTGCGGGTCACTCGGTGGCGATGGTGTGCGAGACGTTCTACCGAGCAGGCGGACTCGCCGCGGTGCGGCCGCTGTGGGATCCGGAGGTCGTCCCGCTCGGCGGAGCGCTGCGCAGCACCGCCGCGGAGCGGGAGATCGGCCGCGGGCGCTCGCTGGTCGAACGAGCACAGCCGACGCCACCCGACGTCGTGGTCGTGTTCTCCACGAGCGGGCGCAACCCGTATCCGGTGGAGATCGCGCAGGAGTCGGCTGCGCGCGAGGTGCCCGTGATCGCCGTCACATCGATCGCGGCGTCGGCGGGTTCGACGGATCGTGCGGGCACGCGGGTCGCCGACCACGCCGACCTCGTGCTCGACACGGGGGTGCCCGTGGGCGATGCCGTGTATCCGACGGCCGCGCCGCGTACGTCGGCGGTATCGACCGTTCTCGGCGCGTACACGTGGTCGGCGGTGCTCGCGGAGCTGCACCGGCAGGCGGATCAGCGTGGCAGCGTCCTTCCACTGTGGACGAGCGCCAACGTGTCCGGTGGCGATGAGCGCAACGCCGAGCTGTTCGCGCGCTACTCGGACCGCATCCCGGAACTGACGGCCGATCTGAGCTGAGAGTGGACTTGAGCTGACGGCGGAGGCTCGTCAGGGGTGCAGCGTCGCCACCGCGCCGAAACCGGCGAGCTCCACGATCCGCCGGGCCGGAGTGCCCGGCAGTGCGACGATGGCCAGTTCGGTCTGCAGCCGCTGCAACCGGCCTGCCAGGGTGAACAGGATGTGCAGTCCTGAACTGTCCAGATAGGACACTTCGGTCAGGTTCAGCGACACGTGCACCAGGTCGTTGTCGATCGCCTGGTACAGCTTGTCGCGCACCTGATCGGCGTTGGAGAGGTCGATCTCTCCGGTCACCGTGATCTCGACTCGCTGTGGTTCCGTTTCGTTGCGTGACTCGACGTGCGCCACCGTCATGACCGGTTCCCCAAGCTTCTGCGCAGATACACCGTCGTGCCCTCGTCGTCGTGGTCGATGCGCAGCTCGTCGCTCAGCTGCTGCATCAGCTGGGTCCCCCTGCCCCGGTTCGTGCCGCGGGCGGGCCGCCAGTTGCCGTGGTCCCGGACCGTCCCTTCGAGCAGGCCGTCCGAAGCCGTCAGCCGCAGCTCGAACCGGCCACCGGCCGGGCCGTAGGCGTGTTCCACGACGTTCGCGCCCGCCTCGCCGATGACGACCAGTACGTCGTCGAGGTCGTCGTCGGTGGCGCCGACCGTCGGAAGCCAGCGGCGCAGCGCCGCGCGGACCTCCGCGAGTGATTCCGGCACGGCGTCGAGCGTCAGTGTCAGCTCGGGCTGCACCGCGGCGGGATGACGCCGGATCGCCAGCAACGCGATGTCGTCATCGGTGGGGTCGGTGCCGACGAGGCGCAGCATCACGTTTGAGCACAGCGGTTCCGCAGGCCCCGACTCGACGACGTCGCGCAGCAGCGCCAGCCCGTCGTCGAGCGGTCGGTGCCTGCGCTCGACGAGCCCGTCGGTGTAGAAGAGCACGGTCGTGCCCGGGGCGACGTCGACGACCGTCGTCCGGCGTGGCCGCGGTACGGTGCCCGCGCCGACGGGCGGGTCGACGGGGATGTCCGGTAGCTCGGCGGGGGCGTTCTCGGGGGCCATCACAGGAGTGAGATGACCCGCCAGTGACAGATGCATGCGGCCGAGTGACGGCTCCCACATGGCATAGCTCACCGTGGCCATCATGTTCGGTTCGAAGTGCCGGATGTGGCGGTCGAGTTTGGTCAGGACCTCGGCCGGGTCGGCGGAATCGAGTGCATACGAGCGGGCGGCGGTGCGGAGCCGCGCCATGACGGTGGCGGCGTCGAGGCCCCGGCCGACGACGTCGCCGATCGTGGCGCACAGCCAGCCGGAGGGCAGTCGGAAGACGTCGTACCAGTCGCCGCTGGCACCGCCCGCTTCCCCGGGTGCGTACCGCGCGGCCATGTCGAGACCGGGAATCTCGGGAAGAGTGCCCGGCAGTAGCGTGCGCTGCAGTGAGAGTGCGGCGGCGTGCCCGGATCCGGTCAGCCGATTGCGGGTGACCATCGCGACCCGGTCGCCGGCCACCCGGAGGAACTCGACGTCGGTGTCGTCGAACTGGCACTCCGTGATTGAACCGACGTGCAGAACGCCGAGCAGTTCGCCGTCGGCTATGAGTGGAATGCCCGCCAACGACCGGATTCCGCGATGCCACAGGATCGGATTGACGACCGTCGTCTCGTCGACATGATTCAGCACGAGCGGTTCGCGTGTCGTCGCGATCCTGCCCGCGAAACCCTCGCCGAGGCGGACGCGGGCGCCCTGCCGGACCGCCTCCTCCATGCCGGACGACGCCGTGGTGACGAGATGCTGCCCGCTCGAATCGAGTAGCAGCGCGGTGGCCGTGTCGGCGGTGAGCAGTTCCCGGACCCGTTCGAGGATTTCCTCGAGCAGCCGTTCGACCTCCAGGTGGGCGAGCGCGGCGTCGGTGACCACCTCGATCCGGCGGAGGTGGTCCGTGACGCTGTCCGGGTGGGACTTCGGCATGGGGTTCAGGCTAACCCTCCGGCGCGTGCACGGCATCGGTTCGGTGCGGCCCTGTCGATTCTCCCTTCGTTCGTCGTGGGGCCGTGCTGTACGGGATGTCGACCGGTTGTCACCCGTGGTAGACGGTGTTTGCGCGGAGCGACGGGCGATCTGGGCCGAGAAGGGGTGCGAACAGGTCGCCTCGTGACGCTATGCGGTCCGTGGCCTCCGCGGCGGTGAATGTCACATCGCCCGGGTTGATGCAATCGGCAACTTCCTCCCATGCAACGGGAATGGAGACGGTGGGGTGAGGGCGTGCGCGCAGCGAGTACGGCGCGATCGTGGTCTTCTGGGGATTGTTCTGGCTCCAGTCGATCAGGACCTTGCCCGCGCGGAGCTTTTTCGTCATGCGGGAGACGACGAGGTCGGGGTGTTCGCTCTCCACTCGTTGCGCGAGACGTCTGGCGTACTCCCGCGGATGCTGCGAATCATTGGTGCGGATGGGCGAGTACAGCTGCATTCCCTTGGACCCGCTGGTTTTCGGATACGCGGCGAACCCGTCGTCGGCCAGTAGTTCGCGCAGCAGCCGTGCCACCCGGCAACATTCGACGACCGTGGCGGGTTCGCCCGGGTCGAGGTCGAACACGAGCAGATCCGGTTCGTGTACCCCGCCGCGGGGTCCGACGGTCCACTGTGGAACATGAAGTTCGAGACTCGCGAGGTTCGCCGTCCACACCAGTGTTGGGAGATCCTGCACGAGTGCGAAATCCGCGTACTCCGAGCCGCGGGAGCTGCCCGGAGTGTCGATGCGCACCGTGCGAATCCAGTCGGGGGCGTGGCGGGACACGTTCTTCTCGAAGAACGACGCGCCGTCGACCCCGTCGGGGAACCGCTTCAGCGTCAACGGGCGGTCCCGGACGTGCGGCAGCAGTACGGGCGCCACGGTGACGTAGAAGTCGATGACCTCACCCTTGGTGAAACCCGCGGCCGGATACAGCACCTTGTCCAGATTGGATAGACGAAGGGACCGGCCGTCGATGTCGACGACCGGGTTGTTCGGATCTGCGTTCACGACGGCAACTCCTCCGGAGCGCGATCGGGGCGGAGCCCGCGCCAGGACGGCGCGCGCAACCGGCCGTCCTCGGTCCACGCCTTGTACGCGACCTCGCCGACGAGCACCGGGCGCACCCAGCGTGCCCCGCGGGCCCGCTCGTGCGGAACGTCGTCGGCGGCGAACGGACGGTCGGCCGTTTCGAGCTCGCTCAGCCGGGCGGACAGCTCGGCGAGCATGTCGTCGGTGAATCCCGTTCCCACCTGGCCGATATAGCGCAGCGGGCGCCCGGCCGCGCCGCTGCCGCTGTCGGACCCGCTGCCGGAGTCCTCGGCAGGCAGTCCCAGCAGCAGCGAGCCGAACGTCCTCGCGCGCCTGCCCTCGCCGGGTCGCCAGCCGCCGATGACGACCTCCAGTGTGGCGTTCTCGGTGACCTTCACCCAGTCGTTGCTGCGCTGCCCCGGCCGGTACGGCGAACCGCACCGTTTGGCGACCACCCCTTCGAGGCGTTGCCACGAGGCGGCTTCGGCGACGGCCGTTCCGTCGTCGAAGCGAGGGGAGACCGCCGCGTGCGGTCCGGCGATCCCGAGCGATTCGAGCAGCTCGCGGCGCTCGGCGTACGGCGAGTCCAGCAGCCCGTGGCCGGCATGGTGCAGCACGTCGAAGACGACGTAGGTCACCGGAATCTGCGCGGCGAGTTGCAGGGCACGGGCGCCACCGGCGTGCATGCGCTGCTGCAGTGCGCCGAACGCGGGAACGCCACCGGTCAGCGCGACGATCTCCCCGTCGAGCCACACCGGTGCGGCCAGCTGCGAGGCGAGTCCCGCCAGCTCCGGGTAGACGCCGGTGATGTCACCGCCGCGCCGGGAGAACACGGCGAACTCGTCGCCGTCGGCGCGGACGAGCGCGCGTACGCCGTCCCATTTGAATTCGTACGACCAGCCGTCATCGCCGGGCAGCGTGCCCGGTGTGGCCAGCATCGGCAGCAGGACAGGGGGAAGCGGTTCGGGCTCTTCGGGGGCGTCGATGTCCGCCGTCATGGGCGACGGTCTACCCGATCCGGCCCGGGTTCACCCGCCGAGCCGCCGGCGCGCCCTTGCTGCGCCGCGACCCGGCGAGCCCGGCCAGTGCCGCCGAGTGGTTCGTGCCTGCCTTACCTCGCGCGCCGATTCCCGACTCTTGCAGGGGTATGCCCGCCCTCGCGCAGGCATGCGAAAGACTGCTCGATGATCTTGTTCCCGATACTCACCGGAGGACGACTCCTCGATGATGGGCCGCACGCACGCGCTCACCGGCTGGTGCGCCGGACTCGCCGTCGCACCGCTGGCCGGCGTCACCTCGTTCGCCCAGACGCTGGTGTTCGCCGCGACCACCGCGGGCTACGCACTGCTACCGGACCTCGACCATCCGGGAGCCCGGGCATCGAAGCTGCTCGGCCCACTGACCCGGCTCATCTCGCGGATACTGCGCGCGGCGTCGTCGGCCGTGTACTCGGTGACCAAGGGGCCGCGCGACGAGAACCACAGCGGTGTGCACCGGCACCTGTCACACACGGTGCTGTTCGCGGCGGCGCTCGGCGCAGCGGTGGCCGGGGGAACGGAGATGGGCGGCGCATGGGTCGTCGCGGTCGTGGTCCTGTTCGGACTGCTGCTGGCCGAGGACGCACTCGGTGACTGGCTGCTTCCCGTGGCAGGTGGTGCGGCGATCTGGTGGGCGTGGGAGGCGAAACCGGACGCGCTCGCCGAACTCGAAGCCATGGGCGGACTGCTCGGGCTGGCGGTCGCCGTCGGCTGCGTCACGCACTGTCTCGGCGATGCGCTCACCGAGTCCGGCTGCCCGTTCCTGTTCCCACTGCCCATCGCGGGCGAGACCTGGTACGAGCTGCGGCCGCCGTCGCTACTGCGGTTCCGCACCGGCAAGGGCGTCGAGAACAAGCTGATCTTCCCGGTGTTCTCCGTGCTCGCGGTGCTGCTACTGCCCGGCGTACTCCCGTGGCTGATCGACCTGGTGTCACCCGTGCTGTCCGGCACCCCCGCGGCCAACGGCTGACCCTCCCACCCGCGCGGGTTCTGCACTCTGTCCCGCGTGTTCTGCGTTCGTGCAGTATCGGGCGACGGCGGCGTGGATGATCGCGGCGATCCACCAGACGCCGCGGAGGGTCCGGTGCGCCGCGACGAATCCGCCCATGAGCGCGCCCAGCGGGGTCAGCCTCCCGTCCAGGGCCTTGTGGCTCGTCAGGACCCGCCCCGGCCGCACCTTCGCTCAGCACCTGCGCCGGCGTGACGACCGGCACCCCGCGGCGCGCTGCTGACGACCGTGCCCACCCGAACGGACGTCAGCGGAAGACGTGTTCCGGGTGCGGGTGGCTGAGGAAGTCGTGGTGGGAGATCTCCCAGCCGTAGGCGCCCGCGTAGCGGAATTCGAGCACGTCCCCTGCCCGCACCCGGTCGACGACGACGTCGCGGGCGAGCACGTCCTTCGGGGTGCACAGCTCGCCGACGATCGTCACCGGGGTGCCTGCGGCCTCGGGGCGGGGCAGGTCCGGCGGCCAGTCGTCGGCGGGACGCACGCGGAACGGATGGCTGTGCTGCCACGACGACGGCAGGCGGAAGTGGTGCGTACCACCGCGGACGAGGACGAAGTGCGTGCCGTGGTTGCGCTTGACGTCCAGCACTTCGGTCTCGTACGTACCGCAGGCCGCCACGAGGAACCGCCCGCATTCGAAGTCGACCTCCCTCCAGTGGGAAGGGAACGTGTCGACAAGACGACTCAGCTCGGTGGTGAACGCGGGCCAGTCGAACTGCGGTCCCACCATGCCGGGAAGGCCGGACTGCGCAGTGTTGTCGGACTGCGCAGTGTCGTCGGGCTGTGTGGTGTTGCCGGGCTGTGTGATGTCGCCGGGCTGCGGGGTGTTCTCTGGCGGCGCGTAGTTGACTCCGATGCCGCCGCCGACGTTGACGACGTCGCAGGCCACGCCGAACTCCCGCTCCCAGTCGAGGATCTTGTCCCGGTACAGCCGCAGCATGGCCAGATGTGCGGCTGGGGAGAGGTTGTTCGACAGGGAATGCAGGTGGAAGCCGGCGAAGCGCACGCCGGGCAGCTCCCGCACCGTCCGCATCGCCTGCCCCAGTCGGGCTTCCTCGATGCCGAACTGGGTGGGCGCTCCCGCCATGGCGATCGTCGCGGCGGGCAGCGCGTCCGCCAGGTTCACGCGCAGCAGCACGTCGGCGGTGCGGCCTGCCGCGGCGGCCACGCGAGACATCCGGTGTAGTTCGAGCACGCTCTCGGCGTGGAACCGCAGCACGTCTCCGGCGAGGGCGTCGGCCAGTTCCGTCGGCGTTTTCGCCGGTCCGCCGAACACCACGGGCACGTCGTCGCCCACCGCGCGCGCCTTGGCGAACTCGCCGCCGGAGGCGACCTCGAACCCGTCGACGAGCGGCGCAAGCGTGCGCAGGATCTCCGGCGCGCTGTTGGCCTTCATGGCGTAGAACATCCGGCAGCGCTGCGGCAGCGCGGCGACGACGTCGCGGACGTGCGCCGCCAGGCCGCCGAGGTCGTAGACGTAGCGGCAGGCCGGTTCGGGCGCGGTCACGGCACCTCCGGCGCGGTGGTGGCGGTGGTGCTCGCTGCAGTGGCGGCTGCGGGGGCGAGCGGATTGGGAACGCGGTGCAGACGCAGTTCCGTGTCGGGCTGAAGCCTGCGGGTCGTCAGCTTCTCCACGTTCACTCCCTCGGCGAAGACGTCGTAGCGGGCGTCGGGGAACCGGTCGAAGTAGCGGCGCAGGACGCCGGCGGTGATCGACCAGAAGTCGCGTTCGGCCAGGCCGTAGGCATCGGCGAGGAACATCGCCAGTTCGCCGACGCCGACGAACAGGAAGGCGTCGAGTACGAAATCGGCGACGAGGCCGGGATCGTCGGTCTCGACGAACGAGTTGCGGTTGGCGTGGTGCTCCGGTGCCGGCCGCAACGGTGGACAGCGCTCCGGGTCGGCGAGCCGGTCGCGGGAGAACCGCACGCCGTCGTGGAAATCGCGCAGCGCCACGCGCGTGGGAACGCCGTCGCGGTGCAGTAGCACCAGGTTCTGCGCGTGGGATTCGAGCGCGACGCCGTGGTGACACAGCAGGTGCAGCACCGGTACGACGACGACCTCGGCGAGCCGGCGGACCCACGCGGTGATGTCCTGGTCACGCAGCCACGGGGCGATGAGCGGGGTGCCGTCGAGGCCGCGCGCGGTGAGGCCCGTGAACGGTACGCCGGATTCGCCGGGGTCGAGATACGGGTGCAGGCTCTCGCGCCAGATGCAGGCCAGTGTGCCGTACGTACCGCTCCTGCGCAGCGGATCGTCGTCGGTGGGGGTGACGGCGGCGCCCGCGATCTCGCGCAGCAGCACGGGGCGCAGTTCGTTCCGGAGGAACGGGTCGGCGTCGACGATCCCGGCCAGCCAGTCGGAGATCAACGGTGCATTGTGGACCGTGTGCGGAGCGAGTACCCGGCTGGTAGAGGTGTTCACGAGCGACATCGCGAGTTTCAGACTCGGAAGCCACTGATCGGCCACATGGGACGGATCGGTCACGTGCGACGGATCGGCTACATGGGATGGGTCGGTCACGTGAGACGGGTCGGTCACGTGAGACAGAGTGCGGATCGACTGCTGTGGCCGGAATCGGTCGGGATCGGGGCCCAGCAGGGTGATCGCACCGGCGGCGATCTCGGGGGCGAAGGCCGTCGCCACATGGCGGTCCCACTGCCACGGGTGGACGGGCACGAGCGTGCGATCGCCGTCGACGGGGCGCCACGGGGCAGGTGTGAGGTCGTTCTCGTCGACGTGGGCGCCCGTCCCGACCTCGGCCAGCGACCGGTCGACCGAAAGCCACAGTGGACGGACGTCGGGGAAGAATTCCGGACCGTAGGCGAGATTCTCGAGAATGCCGAAGCCGATACGTGACTTGTACGTCGGATGGTAGCGGTGGCCGTCGGTGACAGCTCCTTCGAGGGTGTCGGCGTCCAGCCCGGCGAGCGGCTCCTTCTCGGTGCGCCTTCGGTGGTGCTGCGCGAGCGTGTCCTTGATCCGGGTTTCCTCGAGTTCCCGTGCGAACCGGGTGAGGTGTTCCGGATCGGCGTCGAGCAGGTCGCGGACGTCGGTGAGGAAGCCGCTGATCGACGTCGGCGGCGTGCCGTCACGGAGCAGCCGGTCCACGGTGATGCGGCCGAACGTCTCCCGGCGCCTGGTGAGGAACGTGTAGCGGACACCGTTCGGGCAGCGGATCTCGCCCTGCCGGGTCTTGCCGTCGTGCGGCACGGAACCGGCAGCGGCGCCGGCAGTGCCATCGGCAGCGGCACCGCCACTGGCAGCGGAACCGCTGTCGGCAGCGGCGCCGGCCTCATCGGTCTCGGTGGTGACGGTGACGGAGCCGGTGCCGAAGGCACCTTCGTAGAGCAGTGAACCGAGCAGCTGGTGCAGTACGCGTGCATGCACCGCCGCTGCGGCGGGTCCTGCCAGGGCCTCGGCAGCGAATGCCGCGCCGTCGAGTTTATCGCCTGTCATCGGCTCGTCGCCTTCCGGAGTGGGTTCGGGATTCGGACGTAGTGAGGGCGCTCGCCGCGCTGGGTGAAGCGGCTCAGCAGGTTGGTCTTCGCGGGGAGCTCGGGCAGGTCGAGAAGGCGCTCCGCGGCCGGAAAGCGCTCCAGTTGGGCGGCGGCGACCGTCCACAGTGCTCGCTCGCCTGCAGCGGTGTGCCTGCCGAGGGCATGGATGACGTGTGCCAACTGGTTCGTGATCGCGTGGTAGCACAGTCGCAGCCAGGACTCCCCGGCGTCGTGAAGTGCCGGACTGTCGGACGGCAGTTCCCCGGCGTGCTCGCGGCTGATCGCCACGCCCTCCATGTCGCGCACCAGGAAGCGGTCGGGCATCCCGTCGTCGCCGAGTCGTAGCAGCGAGTTCTGGACGTGTGCCTCGAACGCGATGCCGTGGTCGGCGAATGCCGTCAGCAACGGCACCTGCGCGATCGTGACATACCGCCGGAGCCATTCGGCGACGTCTCCCGAGCGCTCGGCACATCCGGCGAGCACGGTGGGCTCGTCGAGCAGTCCGGCCAGTACGTGCGCGCGCTTGTCGGGTGCGATCCGGCGTACGGCGTTGACCTCGGCCGCGAGATCGTGGCCGACGACGGCGGGGTCGAGCGTGCGCAGGCCGGTTTCGCCGACGACCTCGAAGCCGTCGTAGGCGGGGAGCCGTGCGATCGCACGGGCGGCGTCGGCGGAGCGGCGCAGGTGTTCGGCTGGCGTGTTGCGGACGAAGTTCGTGATACGCACGTGCAACGGAAGTTTCCAGGTCACGCCGGCAGCCGGATCGCACACGGTGCGCACCGACGACGTCGGGTAGACCTCGTCGCCCCGCGGTCCGAGTTCGATCACCGCGTCGTTGTCGAGGAGTCGCTGCACGGCGGGGTTGCACCGCAGCCGGCGCAGCTGCCACGGGTGGACGGGCACGGGCACGTATCCGTCCGGGACGGCGGCGGCGACGTCGTCGCGAACCGTGACCTCGCCCTCGTCCCTGGCGAGGCCGCGTGCGACGGCGAGGTAGGGCAGTCCGAACGAGACGCCCAGCTCCGGTGCGAAGGCGTCGACGTCGGCGTCGCTGAACCCCTCGGCGCTCTTCGGCGTCGGATGGAACGGATGTCCGAACAGGACATTCTGCTCGGAATCCCGTGCCGGATCGAGGCCGGTCCCACGGCGCAGGCGCGACAACGGCGGCCCGGACGGCGGCGACCCGGGAAGCGATGGCTGGGACGGTGGCTGTGGTTCGGACGGTGGCTGTGGTTCGGACGGTGGCTGTGGCTCGGACGGCGGCTGTGGCTCGGACGGCGGCTGTGGCTCGGACGGCGGCTGTGCCCGGGCGAGATACCGTGCGGTGCGGTTGATGCTGCCGTCGATCTGGGCCCGGAGTACGCGGGCGCCGGCGAATCCCGTGCGGCGTTCGAGCTCGCCGAGGAGCGTGTCGATCACGTCCGGGCGGGTCTCGGCGTAGTCGTGATGGCCGGTGGGCGAGGCGTACGTGACGGTCAGGTGCAGCACGCCACCGGTGGCCGGCAGCGGCACGGTCAACGGTCCCTCGGCGATGCTGTGGAAGTGGTTCTCCCGCAGGTACGCGTTGAGGATGCGCCGGACCGTGGCCCGGTGCGCGCGGGAGTGGGGCGATGGGAGCGTCATGTTCGGTGCGGAGTCGGGGATGTGAAGGGGTTCGACGCCGTGCCCGTCGCGGCGGGCATGCTCACGCCGCTCGACCGGCCGCGCTGCAGCAGCGGTCGCAGTACCTCGCGGCTCGGCCACGTCGGGGCGTGCAGCAACAGTTCGCGCAGGATCCGGACCTTTCGCCGCGTGGCCGGGTCGTCCCGGTGCAGTACTTCCCGCCGGTCGAGGCGGTCGGTCAGGGCCTCGCACAACTGGGTCCACAAGCGACTCTCGGGAACGGCGTAGTGGCGTGACAGGGCGTCGACGACGCCGTACAGGTTGACCTGGATCCCCAGGGTCTGCAGGTAGCCGACCAGCTCGGCGGGGTCGTCGAGGCGTAAGGACTGGCGCGCTCCGGGTTGGACGCGATATGCGGGGTCGGGCGCGGTCAGCCACGCGGGGCTGTAGCGCACCGTGTCGTGGTCGCGCAACACGAACCGGTTCCCGGCGAGCAGCACGTTCTGCCCGTGCACCTCGGGAAGTACGCCGTGGCACAGGAATCCGACAGCCATGGCGCAGAAGCCGTCCGCGAGCCCGCGGAAGAACGCCACCGGGTCGACGGGATGCGCAGCGTAGTGTTCCGGCGCGGCGAACGCACCCATCGGGACCGCCCCTGCGGCGTCGGCCGGATACCGGCGGAGCTGGGCGGCGAGCAGTCCGGGCCGGTCGGCGTACGGGTCGCCGTCCCAGCCGCACCACGACGTCTCGTCCGCGATCACGACCAGCTCGGCGAGTTCGGCATCGGCGGCTGCGACGTCGCGCAGGAGCCGTTCGCCGCGCTGGCCGTTGTCGAGGTAGCGCGGCGGCAGCATTCTGGCCGAGCCCAGCGTGTTCACGCCGAGTGGCAGCTTCACGTGAGGGCCCGCGCCGGGACCCGACGCCGCGGGCGCGAGCGTGCGCACGGACGACGTCGGTCGCCACCGGCCCGTCTCGCGCGCCGCGACCCGGATGTCTCCTGCGGCGAACTCCTCCGCGTACTCGGCGCGCAGTACGTGGTCGAGATGCCACGGATGCACCGGGACGAGTGTTTCACCGGTGTCCACGGCGGGCGCTCCCGGCAGTTCACCGATGTTCCACGGGCCGTTGCCGAACCGCAGGCGTGCGGTACGGACGGCGAGCCAGTCGAGGCCGGTCCCGCTGCGTCCGTAGCGGACCAGTTCGTCGGAGTTCCACCCGACGACGGCGCGTGCCGTGGGATGGAACGGTCTTCCCCGCGCGGCCGTCGTCAGCTCGGCGTCGTCGTGGATGCCGCCTGCGTCGGCCGGCACGGCGGCGTGGCGGGTGGCCGTATCGATGTCGGCGGCGAGCTGCTCGGCGTTGGCTCGTGCTGTGGCCGGTTGCCCGCCGGTGGTCCGCCCGGTGGAGGTCTGCCCGGTGGAGGTCTGCCCGGTGTCGTCCGGTGCGGGGGCAGGCTCGCGTGCGGCGACGAGCCGGAGCAGCTCGGCGGCGGTCACCTCGCGGCCGTCATGGCGGACCGGACCACCCGCATATCGCCACGGCTGCAGTGCGCCGCCGGGTCGCACGCGGAAATGCACGCAGCCGTGGCGGGTCCCGTCACCGACCCGGTAGTCCTCGCCGTCGAGTGTGCCGTCGGCGAAGCCGCACAGCCGTTCGCGGATCAGCGTGTCGAGCAGGTCGGTCATGACCGGGTCGGCGGCCTGCTGTGAGCTGGAAGGCGGCGTGGTGCAGGGCTGCGAGGTGGAAGGCGGTGTCGTGTCGGTCGGTGCGGTGTCATCGCAGTGCATGGCGGCTCCTCGGACTGGAACGGCGGCTCCTCGGCCAGGGGTGTCGCGGCCGGCTAGCCACGCGCGACCGCTTCGGCCAGCCAGGCGTCGTCGTAGACCAGGTCGAGGTAGCGGTCGCCCCGGTCGGGGAAGATCGCCACGACGCGGCAGGGGCGCGGAAGTGCGGGCAGGCTGCGGCGGACGGCGGCGACCACCGATCCGCTCGATCCTCCCGCGAAGATGCCCTCGGTGGCGAGGAGTTCGCGACAGGCCAGTGCGGCGTCGGCGTCGCCGACGTGTACGACGTCGTCGATCTCGTCCGGCACGCACAGCTCCGGCACCCGGCCTGCGCCGATGCCGGGGATGTCGCGTCGGCCGGGAGCGCCGCCGAAGATCACGGATCCGGCCGCGTCGACAGCCGTCACCCGGAGCGAAGGGAACTGTTCGCGCAGTCTCCGGGAACAGCCGAGCAGACTTCCCGTTGTGCTGACCGGTCCGAAAAGGACGGTAGGTGGTGCCGGCAGCTGTTCGACCAGTTCCGCGCCGGTGCCGTGGTAGAAGGCCTGCCAGTTGCGGTCGTTGGCGTACTGGTTGATCCACACTGCGTCGGGACGTTCGTCGAGGATCTCCCGCACGCGGCGCAGTCGCCGGCCGAGGTGATCGCAGGCCACGGTCTCGGGATCGGTGGGGTCGGCAGTGACTCCCGTGGCGGTGCCGGTGGCGGGATCGGGTCCCGGGTCGTCGGCCACGTCGACCAGTTCGACCTCGGCGCCCAGTTGCCGTAACAGGGCGAGATTGGCCCGGGTGGTTTTGGAGTCGACGACGCAGACGAACCGGAGCCGGTGTACCCGCGCGGCCATGGCGAGTGCGACGCCGAAGTTGCCGGAGCTGCTCTCGACGATGGTGCAGCCGGGGTGGAGTGTGCCGTCGTGCAGTCCGCTTTCCACGATGTAGCGCGCCGAACGGTCCTTCATGCTGCCGCCGGGATTCATCAGTTCGAGCTTGGCGAGTACCTCGACGTCGGGCTCGGGGAAAAGTCTGCGGAGCGCCACGACCGGCGTGTGGCCGATGCAGTCGAGGACGGAGTCGGCTGCGCTCCCGGGATGTGCGCTCCCGGGGTGTGCGTTCTCGGTGGGTGCGTTCTCGGTGGGTGCACTGCCGATGGGTGCTGTTCGGGGGTGGGGAGCAGCGATGGGCACGGATCACCTCGATGGGTCGGAGCCTCTGTAAGGATAGTCTTACCTTGGTTCCCGCTCCACTGTCAGGTGACCATTCGACCACGAATCGTGACTGCGAGTCGCGACTGCGAGTCGCGACTGCGAGTCGCGACCACGATGAGCCGCCCACCGGTTTCCGGTCCGTTTCGGCCGGGAATTGACCTTCGAGCTGCCTGAAGGGCCAGCATCGTCGCCATGCCCGAGACAGACCTGATCCCGATCGGAGCGTTCGCCCGCCGCAGCGGCCTCACCGCGAGCGCGCTGCGGTTCTACGGCGACTCCGGCGTGCTGCGGCCCGCTGACGTCGACGCGACCTCCGGATACCGCTACTACCACGTCGACCAGCTCGAACGTGCCCTTACGCTGCGCAGACTGCGTGAGCTCGACATGCCCCTGGTGACCGTCGAACAGGTGCTGACAGCCGATCCGGCCCATGCGGTACGGCTGATCGACGAGCACGTGGCGACACTGTCGGCGCGCGCCGACGCGGCCCGGCGGCTGGCTGTCGAGGTGAAGACGGCGCTGACCGGCGAGGACGCGGTGCCGTTGGCGACCATGAAGGGGCCGGTGTTCGCGGCGGCCGTCGACCAGGTACTCGTCGCGACCGGCGTCTCGGACGACTTCCCGGCGATCGCGGGCGTGCGGCTGGAGATGAGCGGGGAGGCGCTGACGTTGACGGCGACCGACCGGTTCCGGCTGTCCACCCGCACGCTCGTGCCGGACGAGTTGTCCGGCACGGCATGGTCGGCGACGTTGAGCGGGGACGACCTGCGCGCGGTGCTCGGTGACATCCGTGGCCGGCACGTCGTGCGGATCGAGGCGCTGCCGGACGGTGTGCGGTTCCGGACGGCAACCGGCGCCGGGACGGGTGGCGCGGGCGGTTCCGGCGGTGTTCCGGGGCACGTGCCCGGAGCGGTGCGCTGCCGACTGCTCGACGGCGAGTTCCCGGACCACCACGCGTTGCGGGCCAACCTCTCCGACCCGGTGGCGCGGGTGGTCGTCGCGAAGGACGGGTTGCTGCGGGCGATCGAAAGCTGCGACGAGCCCACGATCCGCCTGCGTACGCGTGCCGGCGAATGCGTGGTCGTCGAGTCGGGTGAGCCCGGTGGAGTCGATCCGGGCGGCACGGTTCACCCCCAGGGCGCCGTGTCGGAAGGGGCTGCGCGTGGTGCGCGGGTGCGCGGGGAGGTCGAGTGCGGGGAGGTCGAGCGCGTCGTGGAGGCGACGGTCGACGGTGCCGACACGGAGACGTGGTTCGGTGTTCCGGTGCTGCATCCCGCAGTGGTGACGGCGGTGGGGCCGGACGTGATGCTCGATGTCCGTGGCCCGTCGGAGCCGATCCTGGTGCGTTCGGCCGACAACGGGGACCTCGCCACCCTCGTGATGCCAGTCGGACCTCCCGCAGGGGCCTGACATCTCCGGACGTCGTGCCGGTGCGCCCGGCCGTTCCGGGTCGAGCGAGCTCAGTTGCAGGGGTGACTCAGTTGCAGGGGTGACGGAGCCCGGTCATGCCGAGCCGGGACCGTTGACGTTGCGGAGGGTGCGCATCGCTTCGGCGAGCTCCTCGGAGGAACGGTTTCCCAGCGGAGCGAGCACGCGCTCGCGCAGGATGTCGGCACAGGTCTTGCGTGCTGCCGACGCGACCTCGCGGCCGTGTTCGGTCAGGGAGGCGTACGTGACGCGTCGATCCTCGGAACTGGGTACTCGTTCGATGAGGTCGGCGGCAGCGAGGCGGTCGGCGACCTTGGTGAACCCGCCGCTCGATAGTGCGGCCTCTTTCGCCAGCCGGGTCATCGGCAATCGGTGATCCGGCGAGCGGACGAGGCGAACGAGGATGTCGAACGAGGCCGGTGGCAGGTCGTAGCGTTGCGCGATCTCGCCCATCAGTCGGTCCTGGGTGGCCAGGTAGCCCTCGATCACGAGGCCCCACCAGGTCACGATCTCGTCGTCGTCCGGCTCTGTGGTCACGGCGGTCACCCTATCCGACGCAGTCGATGCAGATTCTCGTGTCAACGAATCTCGCAAGACTGGAGCTTCCCAGGAAGATTCTCGCATAGAAAACTCTCGTAGAGACATGTCTTGCGTGAAAGATAGTTGAGGGCTATTATCGTGTCATCGAGTTTCGAGGAGATCGCCATGGGTTTTGAGACCAGCGGACTGCACCATGTCACCGCCATCGGCGGGGACCCGCAGCGCAACGTGGACTTCTACCTGCGCACGCTCGGGCTGCGCCTGGTGAAGACGACCATCAACTTCGACGATCCGGAGACCTACCATCTGTATTACGGGGACGAGGCCGGTCGCCCCGGGACTCTGCTGACCTTCTTTCCCTGGCGCGGGGTGCCGCAGGGACGGATCGGCACCGGGCAGGCCACGACGACGGCCTTCTCCGTTCCGGAGCACTCGCTCGGCTGGTGGAAACAGCACCTCGAGGCGTCCGGCACCATGCCGGGCACGGTGGTCACGCGTGACAGCGAGGAGTCGTTGCTCTTCCGTGACCCGGACGGTCTGCAGATCGCGCTCGTCGCGCACCCGCAGCCCGATCCGCGTGCCCCGTGGGACACACCGTTCGTGCCGGCCGAACACGCGATCCGCGGCCTGCACTCGGTGACCATGTCGGTGACCTCCGAGGAATCGACCGCTGCCATGCTCACCGGTGGGCTCGGACTGTCGCTCGCGAGCGAAGACTCCGGCCGGTTCCGCTTCCAGGCGGGCGACGGCGGTTCCGGAGCGCTCGTCGACGTGGAGGTCACACCGGATGCGCCGAAGGGCGTGGTCGCCGGCGGAACGGTGCATCACATCGCGTGGCGTGCCGTCGACGACGCCGAACAGCTGGCTCTGCGCGAGGAGCTCGTCGATGACGGCGTCGGGGTGACGTCGGTGCTCGACCGGCAGTACTTCCGCTCCATCTACTTTCGTGAGCCGGGCGGTGTGCTGCTCGAGGTGGCGACCGACCAGCCCGGCTTCGACATCGACGAACCGCTCCTCGAACTGGGACGCGCGCTGAAACTGCCGCCGTGGCTCGAGCCGACGCGGGAACAGATCGCCCGTGCGCTGCCGCAGCTGGAGCTGCCTGCGGCGAACAATCCGGTGCGGGCATGACGGGCCCGGCACTCGACCACCGGTACGTCGAGGGTTCGCAGGCCGAGCCGGTGCTGCTGCTCCTGCACGGCACCGGCGGCAGCCCGGACGACATTCTCGCGCTCGGCAAGGAGCTCCGCCCCGAGTCGACGATGATCGCGCCGGCAGGGCCGGTCTCGGAGAACGGGGCGGCGCGCTGGTTCCGCAGGCTCGCCGAAGGCGTGTTCGATGTCGAGGACGTCATCGTGCGCGCGGGTGAGCTGGCCGAGTTCATCGACGCCGCCAGGGAGTACTACGGCCTTGCCGGACGCAGGCTGGTTGCCGCCGGGTTCTCGAACGGCGCGAACATCGCCGCGGCCGTGGCGATGTTGCGGCCGGACGTGCTCAGTGAGGTGGTCCTGTTCTCCGCCATGTCGCCGCTGCCCGAGCCGCCCGCCGACCGCCTCGAGGGCACGCGGGTGTTCCTCGCGAACGGCAGGCATGACCCGATGGCGCCGCTCGACTCGAGTGAGCGGCTGGTGCGTACCTTCCGTGACCGCGGTGCGGAGGTGACCGAGCGCTGGCATCCCGGCGGGCACCAGATCACCGTCGACGGCCTCGAAGCCGCCCGGGAGTGGCTCCTGTCCTGAGTCGCGCGGGCCGGCCCAGGTACCCCGAACCGGGGGAACGAGCCGGGGAGCGAGCCAGGGAGCGAGCCTGAGCGGCGAGCCGGGGTCCCGAGCACCCCTGGCCGTCGGCGGGCCGGGATTTCCGGGTCCGCCGGGATTGTGGCCGTGCGTCCCGGCCGCTGGCCGATTACGGATTTCATGCCTGGGTGACGCGATCTGCCGGGCCTTGCTGCGGCTGTTCGTCGCCGCCGAATCTGGCCTGAACAGACCAGCTCGTCACTCTCCGTGTGATTCGCAAGTTGCAGACTGGTCCTGTCGGCGGATCCAGATTATTCCGTCGCGTTTTACAGTGCGTGTCTTCCGAAGCCGGATATCGGTGGGAGGTGCACGTGATGAAGGTCGGCGACATGGTCGATTGCCCGCGTTGCCACGGTTCGGGGCTGACGCCGAACCGCAAGGGGCCGTGCCCGAACTGCGGCGGCCTCGGGCAGGTGCCGCAACGGTAGGGACGCGGAGCAGGGCTCCGAAGAGACGGACCGCGACGAGACGGGCAATGGTGCGGCGGTGCCGTGCCGTGCCGTCCCGTGTCGTGGCGCCGTCCCGTGTTGTGGCGGCGTCCCGTGTCGTGGCGGCGACGGGCGGTGATCACCGAGTCCACTACAGGCGCCCAGTAGCATCAGGCGTGTGGAAACGGACGAGTTCATGCAGCGCGCGGGCAAGCTGGCCGGATGGGCGGCACGGACGGGCTACTCGTTGGGCAAACGCTTGCCGGGTGCCGACGGTGCGGAACGCTCGCTGCGCAATCTCGAACAGAAGGCACTCACCGAGCTCCACAAGCGGATGGAGGGCGCCAGTAACCGCAGGTTGCTCGAGCTGACCGAGCTGCCGAGTACGCCCTCGGGTGAGGAGGCCGCGGACGGCCACGGTGGGAACGGCTCCGGTTCGAGCAGCACGTCGACGGACGTTGCGATGCCGCTGCCGAGCGATCCGCTGCGGGCGGGCATGGCGGCGCTCCTGAACCGGTCCACGCATCTGAGCCGTGAAGGCGCGCGCGACTACCTGTACGCGTCGATCCTGCGGCAGCTCACGCCCGATGAGGCGCGCATCCTGTCGGTGTTGTCCGACGGTGCCGACTACCCGGTGGTCCAGATCGCCGAGCGCAAGACGGGCCGAGTCGTGCTGCGTAACGCGTCGACGATCGGTAAGACGGCCGGCGTGTCGGCGACGGCTCACGTGCCGGTGTACGTCTCGCGCCTGGTCGCATTCGGACTAGCCGAGGTCGATGACGAGCAGAATGAGCTCTCGACCCAGTACGAGATCCTGATGACCGACGAGACGGTGCGGAAGGCCGAGGATCTCGTCAAACGCCCCAAGATCGTTCGCGGTTCGTTGCGGATCACGCCGCTCGGCATCAACTTCTGGCTCGCCTGCGCGCCGTAACAGTGGCCTCTCGTCCGTCACCCACGTGTGGGTGCCGCGCTCTGGCGGTGAGCCTACCGATCGTGTGATCATGCGCGCTTGCGCCGATAACGAGGTCGGCGCAGCTGCCACAGCTGTGGTTCCGAGGCGCGGCGGTGATCGATGGTCGAGTACCTGCACGGGATAGTCGACGACTTCGTGCGGTATTGGCCTGTCTATTCGTCGATTCCGCTGGTTGCCGCGTTGATCGGCTGGGTGACCAAACTGGTCGCGATCCGCATGATGTTCGAACCGATCGAGTTCGTCGGGATTCGCCGTCGGGGCAGGCCGTTTCTGGGATGGCAGGGCATCGTGCCGCGACGGGCGGCGCGCATGGCGGGTATCGCGGTCGACACGATGACCGAGCAGCTGATTTCGCCGCGGGACGTCGTGCAGCGCCTGGATCCGGAGCGCATCGGCAAGGAGATCGAGGCACCACTGCGGGAAGCGATCGAAGAGATCGTCACCGACGTGGCCGAGCGGTATCAGCCCGACCTGTGGGAGCGATTGCCGGACCGGGCCCGGCGAATGGTGATCCGCCGGGTGCAGAAGCAGGCACCACACATGGTCGCGAGGGTCATTGACCAGGTCAAGGCCGACGTCGACTCCGTGTTCGACCTGAAGGACATGGTCGTCACACACCTGGTCAAGGACAAGACGCTGCTGAACCGCATCTTCCAGGAGGCGGGTCACAAGGAGTTCCGGTTCATCGGCCGCTCCGGACTGCTGTTCGGCGCCTTGATCGGCGTGGTCCAGATGATTGTCTGGCTGTTCCTGCGCGTGCCGCTGGTCATGCCTGTGTTCGGCCTGTTCATCGGGTGGTTCACCGATTGGCTGGCGCTGAAGATGATCTTCCGGCCGCTGCGGCCGCGAAAGTACTTCGGCGTGACGTGGCAAGGTCTGTTCCTCAAGCGCCGCGACGAGGTCACCGATGCCTACGCGGACCTGATCGCGACCGAGATCATCACGCCGCGCAACGTCATCGACGCCGTCCTGCGCGGGCCGATGTCCGACCGGGTGCTGACGATGATCGAACGTCAGGTGGATGCCGAGCTGGCTCGGCACACCGGTGCCGCGAAACCACTGGTGCTGTTGGCCATGGGTGGTGGACGGTACGGGGCGCTCAAGGACCGTATAGCCGGTTCGGTGATGACACGACTGCCCGATACGTTGCGCTATGTCGAGACCTATGCCGCCGATGCCATGGACATCCGCGGCACACTCGTGACGAAGATGCGTGAACTCGACGATGCCGAGTTCGAAGGCTTGCTGCGCCCGGCGTTCCAGCAGGACGAGTGGATCCTGATCCTCACCGGTGCGCTGCTCGGAGGCTTGTGCGGTGAGCTCCAGGTCCAGCTCGTGCTGCTGCTGACAGGGTGATCGTCGGTAGTTCGGGCCAGGTGCGGCGTCACTGCGGGCGCGGTGAAGGCGGGACGGATTCATGTCTCCGTCACCTGCGTTCCCGCCTCCGGGTCGTTGTTTCCATGATTTCCGTTTCCAGGACTTCCGTCTCCAGGCCTGCTGTTCGCAGTTCTGTCGTTTCCAGGGCGCCCGCTCTCAGGGCTCCCGTCTCCAGCACTGTTGGCTTCGCGGCGTCGGAATCCCGGAGTTCTGATTCCTCGGCGGTTGCCCTTGCGGGGCATCGGCCAGCGGTCTGTCGGCGGGTCGGTATCACTCCCGCGGGTTGTCGCGCTGCTGTCGCCGTGTCGGCTGTCGTCACCGCGTCGGCTGTCGTTGTGCGGTTGCTGTCGAGGTTGCTGTCGAATGGACTGTCGTCGCGCCGGTGGGCAGGTCGGTGCGCGGCGCGTCGGGTCCAGGACGGGTTCGGGTGCGGTCGTGTGGGTGGCTCCGTTGGGTGTGGTCACGGTCGTGATGCCGGTGTCGGGGTCCCGGTGGATGCTCCATCCGGGGTCGCTCTTGCGTGCGTGGTGGTGGTCGCATTTGGGACTCCCGTTGGTCGTCGAGGTGCTTCCGCCCGCGGTCCAGGCGGTATCGTGGTCGAAGTCGCATCGCCGAGCGGGGCGGTGGCACCACGGAATGCAGCATTCCCGGTCCCGCACCGCCACCAGTTCCCGGACGGCGGCCGTGGGGTGGCGTCGGGCCCTGCCGAGGTCGACGGGGCGACCGGTCCCCGGGTCGCACAACACCGCCCGCCACACACTCTTCGGGTTGGCCATGATTTCCCGCGCGATCGGTCCCGGTACGGGTCCGTATCCGTCGAGTTCGCACCCGTCGTCGGTGATGCCCAAGGCCGTATCGACAGGCAGGTGGATGAAGACCGACGCCGCCGTTTCCGGAACACTCACTCCTGGGTTCCGTCCCAGGAGCAGGTCGGCGGCGATGTCGGCCCGCAACTGATCCAGGGTGCGTTCGTCCTCGGACCGCGCACGTAATCTCCGCGCCAGCGCATCGACCCGGTGTGCGATGGCCGAGGCGATTTCGGCGGGTAGGCCGAGGGTGAACCGGGACATCGCGTGCTCGCCCGGGGTGAGCTCGAACGAGCGCCCACTCCGCGCTTCACGAGCTCTCGCGATCTGCCCGCCGGGGTCGACTCGTTCCACCAGGCGCCGGGCTCGTCGGGCCAGGTTGGCCGGGACCAGTGACGCTCCCGGGTCGACCGCCAACCGTTCGCTCAGCAGCTCGTCCACTTGCCGGGCGTGCTCGTCGGAGAGTGGTGCGGTCACGTCCAGCAACCTCCGTCCGCCGTAGGCCTCCACCCGCCCTGCCTGCATCAACCCCAGCACTGCCGGCATGCGCTGCACCAACGCCGTGCCACGTCCGACCCGCTGGGCCGCCTCGGCCGTCGACACCCCGAGTTCGGGTGCGACCTCGTCCGCGAGGCTGCGCACGTCACCGCCGTCCAATTCGGCCAGCCGTGCCAGCGCCACCATCTCGGCCGCGTCCGCTCGGGCACGTTCGTCACGTGCGGTACGTAGGGCCTGGATCAGCTCGTCTCGTTCCCCCATGGACTCGACACTATCGAACCCGTGTGCGAGTATCGAGGGTCCGATCAGGTGAGAGAACATACGATCGAAACGAGGAAAACATGAAGACAATTCGTTTCAGGTGGGTTCGTCCTCGATGGATCCGTTCTCGGCTTCTTCGGTGGTCTCAGTGGTCTCAGCGTCTTCGGTGTTCTCGGTGTTCTTGGTGGCAGCGTCGACCGACGGAACTGTGCTCGCCCGATGCCTCCGAGGCGGTAGTGGTGGACGCCGCGGTGCGGAATCGTGCGCAGTGGGCGGGAGTGCGTGCTCCGAGGCGGAGCGGCGGAAGTCCGGTGCGGCCCCGGCCGGAGGGTCCTGAATGGGCGACAGTCACCACAAGACCGAACCGGCAGCGTGTCGGCGCAGGCCGTGACACAACTGCCGACCAGGCCGTCGCGTCGTCGCCGGACCTCGCAACGCGCCGTGCAGCACCAACGACCCGCGCAAGTTCACCGGACTGGTTCGTGCTGCCGAGGGGGTCTCCCGTGAACGGTTCGTAGTACTCGCCGAACGAATCGTCGGAGGTGCGGCGCACACCTGGGACAGGGGACGCAGTGAGCAGGCCGTGGTCGACGACGTGTTCCACGTCGGTCCGATGTGGACGAGGTTTATTCGTCCGGGCCGGCAATGAACCGGCCTGGCGTGGCATCGTCGCGATACGCCGCCGACATACCGGGCTCGTCGGCCGTGCGGTACATCTGGAACCGGTGTCGGTGCGACCGTGGCTTGCCGAACAGTTCGTCGGGCATGTCCTCGTCGGCGCCTTCGATGGCCACGTCGTGCCCCTGGCCGGAGTCGGTTCCGCCGACGTCCTCGGAGTAGACGCACACGCCGGTGGCCACGTCGAGCCGTATCACGTAGGTGTCGGCGAACACCGTGCCGTGCGGCGGTTCGTGGTTCTCGGCTGCTTCCGACTCCGCCGAGTACAGCAGCGGGCAGCAGCCGCAGCGAGGGTCGTAGAACCGGGTGGTCCGCAGCCGTGCCTGCCAGGCGGGTCTGCCGTGGTGCTCGACCTCGGTGAGTTCGAGGATCTCGGTGCTCGTGGCGGGTCCGTCGCGGTCGTCGCCGTCGGTGTTGTCACCGTCGTCGCCGAAGGACCAGCCGTCGGTGAGCTCGTACGGGTCGAGCATCGCGACCCAGTGGTAGTTCTCGTACATCGGCGGTTCGCAGGAGAAGCGGACCGCCGGTACCTGGTCGGGCCGGTGGGCGAGGAGCCCGTCGGCGTCGAGGTCGACGACGGGTGGCTCGGTGGTGTCGGGGTCGGTGGAGCGGTCGAGGACGACTCCGTCGAGGGTCTCGACGCGTTGCCGACCCGGCTTGCGCACGTACGCGCGTACCGTGTGGACCGCCCGGTGCTCGCCCGTACGACGCCTGCCCGTGGTGAACCGCAGCGTGCGCCACCGCCACGGCGCCGAGCGTGCCAGCGCGCGGAACCGTTCCTCCGTCAGGTCCATAACCCCGTTGGTATCAGGCGAGCGCACCGCACGGCGAACACAATTGCGGACATGAGAAGTGTCGAGCTGCTGACCGATGCCTTCGGGCGGGTCCGGGAAATCATCCGCGACGTCGTCGAGGGGCTGGACGCCGACGCGCTCGCCGCACGCCTCGACGCCGATGCCAACTCGATCGGGTGGCTCGTGTGGCATCTGACGCGCGTGCAGGACGACCACATCGCCGACGTCGCGGGCCGCGAGCAGCGCTGGACCGCCGACGGCTGGTTCGAGCGGTTCGGACTGCCGTTTCCGCCCGGCGACATCGGGTACGGCCATTCCAGCGCCGACGTCGCCGCGGTCCGGGTGACAGACCCCGGACTGCTCGTCGGGTACCACGAGGCGGTGCATGCGCAGACCGTCGATTACCTCGCCGGGATCACCGACCCCGACCTCGACCTGGTCGTCGACGAGTCGTGGGACCCGCCCACGACCCTCGGAGTACGGCTGATCAGCGTCGTCGGCGACACGATGCAGCACGTGGGCCAGGCGGAGTTCGTCAAGGGCATCCTCCGCCGTCGGTGACGTGCCCGGGGAGCTGTGGATTCCTCGGCGGCAGCGCCGGAGACCCGAGTGACAGTGCCGGGGACCGGAGCCCGCGAGGGCGGCGAGGGCGGCGAGGGCGGTGTCGGCGCCCGGTCGGCTGATCGGGGCCGGCGCGTTCGCTGCGAGCGGCTACTTCTTCGCGGCGGCCTTCTGGGCCTTCTTGAAGTCGCGCACCTCGGCCAGGGTCTCCGGGTCGACGACGTCGGCGATGGAGCGGCGCGCCCCCTCCTCGCCGTAGGCGCCTGCGGCCTCGCGCCAGCCGTCGGGCTGCACGCCGCGCTGTTTGCCCAGCAGCGCCAGGAAAATGCGTGCCTTCTGGTCGCCGAACCCGGGCAGGGCCTTCAGCCGCTTGAGAACCTCCTTGCCGTTCGGGTCGCCGTACGTCCACAGCTCGGCGGTGTCGCCGTCGTAGTGGTCCACGATGTAGCGGGCGAGCGCGTGGAGCCGCTTACCCATCGACGCGCCGTACCGGTGGATCGCCGGTTTGGTCACGCACAGCTCGACGAAGGAGTCGACGTCCGTCTCGGCGATCGTGTGGACGTCGAACCCGTCCATCCGTTCCTGCAGCTTCCGCGGACCCGCGAAGGCCACTTCCATGGCCACCTGCTGATCCAAGAGCATGCCGCTGAGCAGGGCGAACGGGTCTTCGGAGAGCAGCTTGTCGGCATCGGCGTCGCCGGTGAGGTGCAACGTGGACATGTCGCCATTTTCGCACGCAACACCAGCGATGACGGCACACGATCCGGCGGTGGTCGGGTCGAGTTCGCCGGGTTCAACGCCGGGTCTGTCACGTCCGGTCGTTGCGGCTCGCCCGTTCCGGCACCGTCAATCGGCCCTGAGATGCCCCGGGGCGCCGCCGACGGTGTGTCGTCCATCGATGCGATTCGAGCGTTGGACGGCACGGTTTCGCGACTGGAGTCGCCGTGCCACAAGGTGCTACATGCTCGATGAGCTGTGGTGGGATGGCGAAGACGTTGCCCACACACGCACGCGTTCCGTCCGATACCCGGGTGCGACCGATATCGAGCCGGCACGGACGTTGGAGGCTGCTGCCGACTCGCACTGCATCGTGCGCAACTCCGCCCCCAAGAGTCGTGTCGGCTACGTCCGAATCATCGGGTACTCCGCAGAGGGCGGATGCATGCTGACCGGGATCGTCGATCCCGAGGGAAACTCCGGTGACTGCGTGGAAAACCCGCGGAGCCGATCTTCGCGCGTACATCGAGGGCAAGAAGGCATGAGCATGACCGACCCCGAGGCAGCCCGCCGCGCACGACACGACGCCGTTCGTGCTCAGGTCGCCGATGAGGAGAACGTCGCCGATGAGGAGAACAAGGCGACCGAAGCCGAGGTCGCCGAGAACGCCGCAGCCCTCGGCGTCTCGCTCCACCTGCGTATCAGCCGGTCTCTCGACCTTGAGTTGCGTCGACAGGCCGCCGCCGAGCACATCCCAACCCCTGCGCTCGCTCGACCGTGGCTGCGCACCCCCGATGTGTCACGGCAGGGCCGTTGATCCGGCACCAACGGTGACGGCGGATGCACACAAAGTTGTCACCGTTCTGCCTCTCGCGTCGGGGCGGCGGATGCCACTACCGTGCAGTGCGGTGGCTGTCCGGCGACGCCGCAACCCCGGCGGTCGTCACCGGAGTAGTCGTGAGTACGGCCGTGTCTTTAGCACAGCGGGTGTCTTGATCGGTAGCTCGCTGTCGTCATCATCACGCAGGTTTCTGCGTTGCTGCAGGTTAATCGGGTGATCGAGCGCGTTGCATGCTGAGACAGGAACGCGGACCTGTTAGATTGCTTCAATATGTCCGGAAAGCACACAAAGCGTGCCAACGGCGATAATGATTCGGCGGGCCACGTGGTGATCGAACCACCAGCGGCGGGTGACGGCGCGGCCCTCTGGCGAATAGCGCGTGATTCACAAAAGCTGGACTTGAACTCGTCCTACGCCTACTTGCTGTGGTGCCGTGATTTCGCCGACACATCCGTCGTCGCCCGCGCCGACGGGGAACCCGTAGGATTCGTGATGGGCTATCGCAGGCCTGCGAAGCCCGATTCGTTACTGGTCTGGCAGGTCGCCGTCGACGATTCCCAACGAGGTCGCGGCCTTGCCGGAAAGATGCTGGACGCGCTCCTCGAGCGCGCCGTTGCCGACGGTGTCCGTTACCTCGACACCACCATCACGCCGGACAACGACGCGTCCATCCGGCTGTTCACGTCGTTCGCGAAGCGCTGGGACGCGACGCTGGAACGGTCCGAGTTCCTTGCGGCGGCCGAATTTCCGGAGCCGCACGAACCGGAGGACCTGTTCCGCATCGGCCCGTTGAACGCGCCAGCCGACTGAATCGCCCGGCGCGAGCCGGCACAACCCGAGATTTGCCTGAAAAGCAGGAGCTGAGAACGTGAGCATCTTCGAAAAGCTCGAGTCCCAGGTGCGGAGCTACAGCCGCGGCTGGCCCGTGGTCTTCGACAAGGCCCAGGGCAGCTGGATCTACACCGAGGACGGCAAGCCGTACCTGGACTTCTTCGCCGGTGCCGGTGCCCTCAACTACGGGCACAACAACCCGGCGCTCAAGCAGGCGCTGATCGACTACATCTCCCGCGACGGCGTCACGCACTCGCTGGACATGTTCACCTCGGCGAAGCGGGACTTCCTCGAGTCGCTGGACGAGCAGATCCTGCAGCCGAGGAACATGGAGTACAAGGTCATCTTCCCCGGCCCCGGCGGCGCCAACGCCGTCGAGGGCGCACTGAAGCTGGCGCGCAAGGTGACCGGTCGCGAGTCGGTCATCAACTTCACCAACGCGTTCCACGGCATGACCCTCGGCGCGCTGTCGGTGACCGGTAACTCGATGAAGCGCGGCGCCGCGGGCATCCCGCTCGTGCACGCCACGCCGATGCCGTTCGACAAGTACTTCGACGGCGAGTTCCCCGACTTCTTCTACTTCGAGCGCCTGCTCGAGGACTCCGGCTCGGGCCTCAACGAGCCCGCGGCCGTGATCGTCGAGAGCGTGCAGGGGGAGGGCGGCATCAACGCCGCGCGCCTCGAATGGCTCAAGGGCCTTTCCGACCTGTGCAAGAAGCACGGCATCCTGCTGATCCTCGACGATGTGCAGATGGGCTGCGGCCGCACCGGCCCGTTCTTCAGCTTCGAAGAGGCAGGCATCGAGCCGGACATGATCTGCCTGTCCAAGTCGATCGGCGGTTACGGCCTGCCGATGGCGATCACGCTCGTGCGCCCGGACCTCGACGTCTGGTCGCCCGGCGAGCACAACGGCACCTTCCGCGGGATCAGCCCGGCATTCGTCACTGCCGCGGCCGCGTTGCGCACCTACTGGTCCGACGACGAGCTCGAGAAGTCGACCAAGGAGAAGGGCGAGCGCATCGGCGCCAGGTTCCGCAAGTTCGCCGAGGACTACCCGGACGCCGAGCTCATGGCCAAGGGCCGTGGCCTCGCGCGCGGCCTCGAGTTCGGAAGCGGGGAGACGGCAGGCAAGGTCGCTGCCGCCGCGTTCGACCGCGGCATGCTGCTGGAGACCTCCGGTCCGAGTGACGAGGTCGTCAAGCTGCTGCCGCCGCTGACACTCACCGACGAGGAGCTCGACAAGGGCCTGGAGATCATCTCCGAATCCGTCGAATCGGTACTGTCCCGCTGACGGTGCCGCCGGAAACGGCGCTCACCGCCCGGCTGCGTCCTCGGACGTCACGCCGGGCGGTGAGACGTCGTCGTGGCGTAGCAGCCGTCACCCCCGTTTTCGAGCACAATGTCGGGTAACACTCGATCCACCCGACCGAAGGAGTTGCCTTGTTCGTCCGCACCATCGACGACATCACGGACACCGACGCCGATATCAAGACCGACAACTGGCGCAGCAAGCGCATCGTCCTCGCCAAGGACAAGCTCGGTTTCTCGGTGCACGAGACCACGCTCTACGCGGGTACCGTGAACGACTTCTGGTACGCCAACCACATCGAAGCGGTGTTCATCACCCAGGGTGAGGGTGAGGTCGAGGACAAGGCGACCGGCGAGGTCCACCAGCTCAAGCCGGGTTCCATCTACGTCCTCAACAACGCGGACAAGCACCAGGTGCGCCCGCGGACCGAGATGAAGACCGTGTGCGTGTTCAACCCGCCGGTCACCGGTCGTGAGGTCCACGACGAGAACGGCGTCTACCCGCTGGTCGTCGAAGAGGACTGACACCCGACCTCCTCCTGCCGGCGATGTAACAGCCCGGTGGCGTAACCGAAGAGCTCCGCGGCAACCCGGCCGGCGTGAGGCGTCGTGACGACACGATGTTCGCGCGGCCGGGTTCTCGCGTTTCACGAGAGGAATAACCAGGAAGAAGGTAGAAACAGAGATTCGTAGGAGGAGAACGTGACTCTTGCGGACCGATTTTCCGAAATGTCCGGCAATGCCGATGTGTCCTTCCGTGGGGCTTACCCGAACGGCGGAACGGACGCCTACCCGACACGGTTGAGCGCCGGGGAACCACAGCTGCTCGATCGGCTCGACCCCGTCGTCCAGGGAAGCGCCGCGGACGGCCCGTTCGATGGCGAGGAGCTCGCGGCCCACGAGGACAAGGGCTACACGATCCTCGAAGGACTGATCACACCCGCCGAGGTGCAGGGCTATTGGCAGGAACTGGGGCGGCTCTTGTCGGACAGCAGCCTCAAGACCGACGAACGCGTCGTCACCGAGAAGTCGTCCGGTGAAGTGCGGTCGATCTTCGACGTGCACCGCGTCAGCGAGCTGGTCGGCCGGCTCGCCCGCGATCCACGGATCCTGGATCGCGCGCAGCAGCTCCTCGGCTCCGAGGTCTACCTGCACCAGAGCCGGGTCAACTACATGCCCGGCTTCCGCGGCAACGGCTTCTACTGGCACTCGGACTTCGAGACCTGGCACGCCGAAGACGGAATGCCGCGGCCGCGGGCGGTCAGCTGCTCGATCGCGCTGACCGACAACTACCCGTACAACGGCGGCCTGATGGTGATGCCCGGATCGCACCGGACGTTCGTACAGTGTCTCGGCGAAACCCCCGACGACCACTACAGGGCGTCGCTGAAGGAGCAGGAGATCGGCGTTCCGCGCGAGGACGACATCACCAAGCTCGCGGCCTCCTGTGGTATCGACCAGTTCACCGGGCCCGCCGGATCGGCGTTGTTCTTCGACTCGAACATCATGCACGGGTCGGGCAACAACATCACGCCGTATCCGCGGTCCAACATTTTCCTCGTGTTCAACAGCGTGGAGAACACGCCGGTCGAACCGTTCGCGGCGAGCAGTCCGCGCCCGGAGTTCATCGGCGCCCGCGACGTCACGCCACTGCGCCGCTGACCACTGCGCCGCTGACCACTGCGCCGCTGACCACTGCGCCGCTGACCGCTGCGCCGCTGACCGCTGCGCCGGCCGGAGCACACGCCGGTGACCGGTTGAACCATTGACAGGACCGAACCAACGCCGGCATCGGCGTCGGTGACAGGCTGTGTGAGGGGGCGGGTGTATTCGACCTTGCGCAGCCTGTTACCGTGTCGCCACCTCATCGCGCAGCGTTGAGCAGTCGTCCCCCAGCGGCTTGGTGACTCCTTTTGCTCGGGGTGGGCGCCGCGTGTCCGCGGTGGAGGCGGCGGAGAACGAGGAGTACGGCCCCGCGCCATCAGATCGGGACTGATGGCACGGGGCCGTATTCTGTGTCGGGCCCGAATGCGGCTCACCAGGGTGGCCACGTCGGCCGCGGGTTCTTACGCGGGTTCAGGAATGTGCAGGGTCACGAATGCGCGGGTTCAGGAATGCTCGTGCCATTCGACTTTCTCGGACGGCGGGTCGAGAGGCGCTTCGGTCATCCGGTTGGCCGTGGTCGACAGGGTGTAGGTGCTCAGGCCGAGGACGACGTCCAGGGCTGCGCGCCTGGTGAAGCCCGCGTCGAGGAACCGGGGCATACCCTCGCCGGACACGTTGCCGTTCTTCGTCAGCATGGCGGAGTGCATCGCGACGCAGTAGCGGCACCGGACGCGCGTCGTCACGGCCGTGATGACGACCTCGCGATCGACGGGCTCGAGTGAGCACTTGTCGAAGATGCCGTCGAGCGTGAGGAGCCCTTCGAGAAGCTCGGGCGACTCCGCCATCAGGCGGACGGGTGCCGGCAGGAACCCGAAGCCTTCCTCCGCGGACGTGACGCGAGCGTGAGCGGACGCGGGGGATCGTGTCCGGCGTGGTCAGTCGAACAGGCTCGTCTCGCCGTGAATGTCGAGCAGTTCGTACACGGGCCGGCCGCGGCGGCCGTCGATCGTGGTGGTGCGGACCACTCGCAGCCGCGCCGTGACGGGGCGGTCGAGGTTGACCTTGATCTGGTCGAGCAGGTCCGGCACCACCGCGCCCTGGATCGTGCTTCCGGTGTCGCGTTCGAGGTAGAAGATCCGCCTGCGGGTGCGGACGCCGTCGAGCCTGCCGGTCACGGTCTCGTAGCCGACGTCCTCGCGGGACTCCCGCAGGCTGTTGTTCAGCACGCGCGCCTGTTCCGTGGTCATGCTGCGCGTGACCTCCTCGCCCGATGTCGGCGTCAGCGTGAGGCCGAGGCTCGAGGTCTTGGTGACCGCACTGACGATGTCGCTCACCGCATTGCGGATCGTGTCGCGCTGCAGCAGTACCGCGTCGAGCGCACCGTCGTCGGAGCCGTTGATCGGCAGGAAGTCGCACAGCTCCTTCACCGACCGCTCCGACAGCGTTTCGATGCCGTCGTTGATGAGCGCGTCCGGATCGGACGTTTCGGGGAAGCCGAAGAACAACGCGTTGCCGGCCTGGCCGCGTTGCAACAGCGGCGCCTTCTCCCGGTCGGCGGGCTGGACGTAGGTGATCTCGCCCTGCGGGTTGCGCACGATGTGGCCGACCTTCGCCGTCGCGTCCTGCAGCGCGCGGCTGATGTCGGAAAACGCGTAGGCGTCCATCCGCGGCGAATCGAGCATCGACACGCGCAGCAGCGCCGACCGGCTCGGCCGTTCGAACTTCGCATGCGCGGCGCGGGCGGACGCGCGCGCCAGGTCGTCCAGCCACGTACCGCCGGGAATCGCGTCCGCGACGTCTTCGAAGCTCACCACGTCACCTCCGCGAATCCTTTGAACATGCCGTGGACCGGTCCGCGCGCCCAGGTCGGCTCCCACGTCTCCTCGTCGCCTGGCCGGCACAGGAAGCCGTCGAGCAGACCACTCATCGGACGGACCCGGTCGAGATACATCGCGGGCTGCTCGGCGATCACGCCGTTGAGCGTGAGCATCCCGTACAGGGCCTCGCGGGCCGGGCCGGTGAGGCGTTTGAGGCTGCCCCACTCGTCCGGGATCAGCAGCACGTCGATGTCCCGCGGCACGTTCTCGGAGCGAACGGCTATTTCCCCGGAGATCCACGCCCTGCCCGTGGGGATGAGCCCGCCGACGACGCCGAGGTAGCCGGACAGCGCGCTGAACAGCACCTCGCGCTCGTTGCGGTGCGGAGTGTCCCAGACGAATCTCTCGTACAGGTCGGACAGATCGGCGGGGTGTCGCCCCGGAGGCAGAACGTTGTCCGGTGTCCAGTAGGGGAGCGGCATCCACGTTCCTTACATCGCCGACGAAGCGCCGGAAGCGGCCCGGCGAACTTATCAGCCGCCACGGAGCGCGAGGTCAGCCGCCTGAACGGGGGATATCGTGTTCGGTTGCCCACTCGTCGGCTTCGTCCGGCCACTCGTTGCGCGTGTGCCACGCGCGCCGCGGCGGCAACGTTCCCGATGTCCGGCCCGCGCCGGTGGTCTCGTCGAGGGTGCCGATGATGTGATTTTCGGTGCCGTCGTCGGTGTGCGGTGAGTGCGCCTGCTCGACGTCGGGCGTGCGCGGGCCCCGCCGGTGTCCTCGGCCGTGGGCGGCGGGAACGTTCGAGTGATGGCTCGCCGCCTCGTCGGTGAGGTCCGGTGCCGCCGCAGGTCCGGTGGTCCGCGTCGTGGGGACGTCGCCTGCCGCCGCAGTCCCGGGTGTCGTCGCCGTGCCGGTGGTCGTCGTTCCCGTTGCAGCGTCGGAAGCCGTCGTCGTAGCGGCGGGGGCCGTGTCGCGTGCCGGGGTGGCGAACGCATCGGGGTCGGTGGGCCGCGTGGCCGAACCCGCTCCCGTGGTGTGTCTGCTCCGCGCAGGCCACGTCAGCAGTGCGCCCGCCAGTGCTCCGAGTGCGAAAGCGACGAGCAGCCAGAGCCAGATCTGTCCGAACAACCACAGCATGGGCGTTTCCCTCCTCGTCGTGGCGTGCCGTCGTCCTGAGCGGGTCGGCTGGGGTGCCGTCGTCCTGGTCAGTGCACGTGAATCTCCACCCGCCGGTTCATGCGGTCGGCCTCGGCGTCGGTGCCGTCGCTCAGGGGACGGGCGTCGCCGTGGCCGACGGTCGTCAGGCGGTCACGGTCGATGCCGGCGTCGGTGAGCTCGGCGGCCACGGCCTCGGCCCGCTCGCGGGACAGCGTGCGTGCCTCGTCGCTGTCGAGCTCCGGCACAGGCGCGACGTGGCCGGCGACCTCGAATCGGAGCGTGATGGGGGTCGAACGCAGGATGTCGGCCACGTGCGCGACAGCGCGTTCGCCTGCTCCGGTCGGCTCGTCACCGTACGGCACGAACCGGATCGGTATCCGCCGGAGCGCCTCGTCGATCGCCCGCTGCGCCCGTATCGCGGCCGGGTCGGCCTGTGACTCTCGCACGTCCACGGTGCGAACGCCGTCGACGTCTCCGACGATGGTGCGGACCCGATCACCGCCGTCCTGCGGAACGTCCGACACCGTGGCATCGCGCCCGTCCATCGTCACGGCGGGTGCGCGCAGCCCCGCGTCGCGCAACGCGGTCCGTGCCTCGTCACGCAGGTCGTGTTCGATCCGGTCGGCCGTCGCCCACGTCGCGCCGAACGCCAGTAGCCCCGACACGGCGAACGCGAGCGGAATCAGCCAGAATCGGCCGTTCTGCCTCGCCATGCACCGACGATAGGCGCGCTCGCCGGGCCCCGCGAACGCGAGCGACGGGTGTGACGCCTGTGAGTGGCGCGTCCGCGGAAGGTGCGGCCCGTCCCCGCAGCTGTGAACACGGTCCCGCAGCCGCGAACGCGGTGTTCGAGCTGCCACTCCGGCATCCGCGGGCCGGGCGAGACGGCACTCCGGAGATGGGCGGCGGTCGGCGCCCGGAGCGCGCAACACGGGCCCCGGAACCTGCAACACGGGCCCCGGAACCCGCAACACGGGTCGGTGGGTCAGTTGTCGGCGGGTTCGGTCAGTGTCGAGCCGTGCTGGCACCGGGGTGCCGTGCTCGTCTGCTCGCGCAGCGGCGTCAGGCTGGGACGCTTCGCCGTGATGCCGTCGCCGAGCGATTCGCCGCGCAGCTGACGGGCGATCCACGGCAGCAGGTGCACGCGGGTCCACTCCAGGTCGCTGCGCCGGAGCGTGAGCCAGGTCTGCTGACCGTCGGTCTCCGGCCACGGCTCGCGCCAGTCCTCGGCCGTGGGGACACCCAGCGCTTCCGCGGTGCGCAGTGCGATCCGCCGGTGGGCTTCGGCGGTGAAATGCAGCCGATCGCCACTCCACGCGCGGATGTCGTGCAGGGTTTCCATGGACCACAGGTCGACGATCTTCGTGTTGTGGCGGTCGGCGATCGCGCGCACGTGCGCGTTGTAGATCGCCACCTTGCCGCGCAGCATGCTGATCACCGACATGCTCTTCGTATCGGGTCCGGTGAAGATCAACACCTCGATCCCTGCGGCGCGGAGAGCGGCGATGCCGGCCTCGAACTCGGCGGCCTTCGCGTCGACGTCCGCGCCGGGCACGATGATGTCGTTGCCGCCGGCGCACACCGTGACCAGGTCCGGCTTGGTCTCCAGCGCCACCGGCAGCTGCTCGGTCATGATCTCGGTCAGCATCTTGCCGCGGACGGCGAGATTGGCGTAGGCGAAATCGGCGGAACCACCTGCGAGGATCTCGGCGAGCCGGTCGGCCCAGCCGCGGTACGTGCCGTCGGGCCGCTCGTCGTTCAAGCCCTCGGTGAAGCTGTCCCCGATCGCGACGAAGCTGCGGTATCCGGTCACGACGTCTCCCTCCGCCCTGTGCGCGCGCCTGTCTCCCAGTTGATCAACGGCCGGCGGGAGGCGCGGTCTTCCCCCGAAGATGCCTGCGTCGCGGGCGCCGGTCGGACCAGAGTGACAGTTTCCTCCTTCGAGGTCGACCTACGCAGCCGTAATGTGAAGTGCGGACCGTCCGGTGTGGTGAAGGTAACGTGACCGGATCCGACGATGCCGACGCGCGGAATCAGGCAAGGTGGAGATCGTGAGTGACACGCCGCCGCACGAGCCCCCGGCCGCCGCCGCGCCACGCCGCGAATCCCTGGCGAGCCTGCTGGGCGGGCGTAAAGGTGCGATCGACGCGAGCCTGCCGCCCGTGGCGTTCGTCGTCGGCTGGCTCGCGTCGGGGTCGTCGATCGGCTGGGGCGCGGCTGCCGCGATCGCGCTGAGCGCCGCCATCGGCTGCGTTCGCCTCGCCCGCGGCGACAAGGTCAAGGCGGTGCTGATCAGCCTGGCTGCTGTCGTGCTCGCGGCACTCATCGCCCTGCGCACTGGTCGTGCGCAGGACTTCTTTCTCATCCAGCTGTTGTCCAATGTGGCTAGTGCACTTGCGTGGCTCGTGAGCATCGCGATCCGCTGGCCGCTGCTCGGCGTGGTCGTGGGCACAGTGCTGGGGCAGAAGACGCGCTGGCGGAAAGACCCCGAGCTGCTGCGGGCCTACTCGCGCGCGAGCTGGGTGTGGGTGTTCGGCCAGTACACGCTGCGTGTCGCCGTGTTCGGCGCGCTGTGGTGGGCAGGCGAGGTCGTGGCGCTGGGCGTCGCGCGCACGGTGCTGTCGTGGCCGCTCGTCGCGCTGACCGTCGCCGTCAGCGGCTGGGTGCTGCACCGTTCGCTGCCCGAGAGTCATCCCGGACTGCGCCACCCGGTCCCGCCGTCGGCGCAGGAGGCGCCGCCGGTGGGCGAGGGGGCCACTCCGGCAACGGTCTCGACGCCGGAGGGCAGCGACTCGAACGGCAGCGATTCGAACGGTAGCGATTCGAACGGCAGTGGCTCGCCGGCCGGCGATTCGAACGGCAGCGATTCGACGGGTAGTGGCTCGACGGGTAGTGGCTCGAACGGCCGCGGCTCGACGTCGAAGGGCGGCGCGCCGTCGGACTCGGCGCAGTCGGAACCGGCATCCTCCGGCAGTACGAACGCGGGGTCCGCACCGCCGGGGCCGGAAAAGTAGGTGGCCCCCGGCGAGGGGGGAGGTCCGGGGGCCGGCGATCATCCTACTCTGTTCGGGTGAGGTACATGTTGGCCGAACCCCTCCAGGGCGGCCAGCCACGCGGCGCCCAGTACCCCGTCCTTGCTTTCGCGCATGTCACAGCCCTGCAGCCGCTCGTGGATGCGGGTACGGACCGGGTTGCCGGTTCCCAGGACGCTGCCGACGAGCACGATCGGCGTCTCCTCGTCGGTGTCCCGGGCCGCGATCGCGATGTCGGTCAGCCGGTCCGCGGCGTCGTCGGCGATGCGCGCTGCGACGGGATCGGATGCGGCTGCGGCGCTCACGAGTGGTGCGAACCGGGCCAGATGGACGGGGGTGTCCTGATTGACGGCCGTGATGAGCAGGTGGAACGCCCGCGGCTCGGCGGCGTCGACACCGGCCTCGGCCAGCACGGACGACGTCAGCGTGCCGAGTGGTTCACCCCTGGTCGGAGTTTCGCCACCGGCCAGGGCTTCATCCCTGGACAGAGCGTCGAGCGTGGCACGGACCGCCTCTCGGCCGATCCAGAAACCCGACCCCTCGTCACCGAGCAGCCAGCCGTAGCCACCGGAGACCGACACCATGCGCCGGTCGCGGATCCGGCCCGCGATCGACCCCGTGCCGGAGACGAGCACCGTGCCGTCCGGTGCGTCGGTGGCCGAGGCGAACGCGGTTTCCGCGTCCGAGACCACCTGCGGGGTGACGTCGAAGCCGGCCTCCCGCCATGTGCGCTCGAACAACGCGGCGACGGCCGGGTCGGTCAGCTTGCTCGAGCCCGCCATGCCCACGACGCAGTCGCCCAGCTCGGCGCGGTCGAGGTCGACGGTGGCGGCGGCGACGGCCTCGGCGATCGCGGACGCGGCCTTCTCCGGCGGGTGCGAGTTCGGGTTCGCCCCGCCCGCGCGGCCGGTGCCCAGCACGCGCATGCCGCTGTCGACGGCGCATGCCCTGGTGCTGGTGCCGCCCGCGTCCACTCCGACGACGTACATCAGCGCGTCTTCGTCACTTTGTGCAGGCCACGCGGGTTGTCGGGGTTGCCGCCCCTGGCCAGCGACAGGTGCAGGGCCAGGCGCTGCACCGGCAGGATCTCCAGGATCGGGGCCACTTCTTCCGCCGTTTCCGGCACGTCGATCCGCAGCGCCGCGGGCATTCTCGACGCCGCGGAGCCGACCGCGAGCACGTCCGCACCGCGCTCGCCGACCGCGTGCAGTACCTCGCCCATCACGTCGCCGCCGCGGCCCGTGCTGGCCATGCCCAGTACGGCCGTCTCCTCGTCGACGGCCGCGACCGGCCCGTGCAACAGGTCCGCACCGCTGTAGGCGTGGGTCTGCAGGTAACTCGTCTCGGCGAGTTTGAGCGACGACTCCAGAGCCGTGGCGTACGAGTACCCGCGCGCGGCAGCGATCACCCGATCGGCGAACCGGTACCGGTCCACCGCGCGGGCGACCTGGTCCGTCGAGTCGCGCAGCGCGGTCTCGGCCTGTTCGCCGATGTCGCCGACCGCGCTGCCGTCTCCGCCGCGGATGGCGTCGACCAGCAGGTACAGCGTCAGCAGCGTCGCCGTGTACGTCTTCGTGGCGGCGACGGCGTCCTCCTGCCCCGCGTGGATGTCCACGGCCAGGTCGGCGGCGGAGAACAGCTGTGACGACCGGGTGTTGCTGACGGCGACCGTGCGTGCACCCGCCTCGCGTGCCGCCTGGGTCACCTCGAGCAGATCGGGTGAGCCACCGCTCTGGCTGATCGAGACGACCAGGACGTCGCGCAGGTCGGGACGTGCGCCGTACAGCGTCGTCGTCGACGGGGAGACGAGGCCCACGGGCAGGCCGAGGAGCACTTCGATCAGGTACTTGGCGTAGATCGCGGCGTGGTCGCTCGAGCCGCGGGCGGCCAGCAGGGCGAACCGCGGGCGGTGCCGGGCGATTTCGGCTGCGACGGTCGCGATCTCGGCGCGGTGCTCGGCGATCGTGACCAGCATGTCTGGCTGCTGGTCGATCTCCGCGGTCATCAGCGCGCCGGGCTGCGCATCGGTCACGATGCTCCTCTCCTGCTCCCATTAAGGTCTAGACCAATACTAGACAGGTTGAACATGGGCCGCGAAGGGTAGTTTGGCGAGTGAGGCGTTTCGGGGCGCTGGAGTGGAGGAGTCGCCATGTTGGAGGTTTCCGGAGCGAAGGGCGGTACCGCAACCGTCGCACGCGGAGGACGTGAGCCGAAGTACTGGGCTCTCAAGCAGCATTTGTTGAATCAGCTGGATTCGCTACCCCCGGGGGCACCGATCCCCACCGAACGTTCACTCGCCGGGGAGTTCCACGTCTCCCGGACCACGGTCCGGCAGGCGCTGGCGGACCTGACCGCGGAGGGCAGGCTGCACCGGGTGCAGGGCAAGGGCACGTTCGCCGCCGAACCGAAGGTGGCGCAGCGGTTGCAGCTCTCGTCCTACACCGAGGACATGCTGGCGCAGGGACTGGAACCCTCGTCGCAGTTACTCGAAGTCGGCGAGGTGTTCGCAGAGGGTGATCTGCCGAAACTGCTCGGTATCCGGACCGGGGCCAAGGTTCTGCTGCTGCGCAGGCTGCGGCTCGCCGACGACGAGCCGATGGCGCTCGAGACCACCCATCTGCCGCTGGCCCGGTTCCGTGGACTGCGGCGGACGATGGTCGAGGGCGGGTCGCTGTACGAGGCGCTCGCCGAGCGCTACGGCGTCGAGATGGACCGGGCCGAGGAGACGATCGAAACCTCGCTCGCCGGTCCGGAGGAGGCCGAACTGCTGGGCGCCGACGTCGGCGTTCCGGTGTTGCTGCTGAACCGGCAGACGTTCGGCTCCGACGGCAAGCCGGTGGAGTTCGTGCGTTCGATCTACCGCGGGGACCGTTACAAGTTCGTCACTACGCTCACGAGGCCGTAGCCGGCGGTTTCACGGGGGCTTTACTGTCCTATGTAGACGTTGTTCGTGGTGTCCGTGATCACGTGGCGAATTCTCGTTCTTCCGAAACGACGGGACCTCCGGATGCGATGCATTCGGTGAGGGCGAGGGGCGCGAGCGCGGACCAGAGGGGCCATGATCGACGACGACAAGATCCACAAGGACGGCAGAGGGCGGAAGAAGGGCCGGAACGAGGCTGCGGCGAACCGTGCTGAGGCGAACGGAGCTGCGGCGAACGGAGCTGAGGCGAACGGAGCTGAGGCGAACGGAGCTGAGGCGACGGGTGCGGCATCGAACGGTGCAGCGTCGAACGGTGCTGTAACGACGGGCACTGCGTCGAACGGTGCAGCGTCGACGAGTGCTGCTGCGCAGGCGCGCGGTGAGGAGGGAAAGAGCGGGCTGCGGGCCGCACCGGTCATCGCGGGTGGTGTCGCAGCGACCACCGCGGCCTTCCTGTGCTCGTTCTTCGGCGTGTACGGGACGGTCATCGGCACCGGCGCGATCAGCGTGCTGAGCACCGTCGGCAGTGAGTTGTACCTGCGTTCGCTACGCAGATCCCGGGAGGCGGCCAGGCGGGCGAAGGCCCGGGCCGCCGCGCTGACCGAGTCGAAGGGCGGCGGCCGGTCGAAGGGCCGGACCGCCGTGCTGGACGTGCCGGCGGAGTCCCGGCAGTCCACGGCGACGCAGCAGCCCACGGCGGTGTATCGGCGGCCGACGGCCGTGCCGGGTGCGGTGCCGCACGGATCCGCGGCGGATCCGACGACGCGCCGGATCCTGTCGAACGCCGATCAGCCGACCGACTATCTCGGCGTGCCGGACCGAGCGGGTACCGCCGAGGGCGGCGAGGCGGGCTCGGCGTCGGACCCGGCGACAGGGCGCGGCCTGCTCCGGCGCCGATGGCTGGTGCTGGCGGCGACGAGCGCCGTCGTGTTCGGCATCGGGCTGCTGGTGCTCACCGGTTTCGAGCTGGTGAAGGGAGAGTCGCTGAACGGTCAGGGGCGCAGCACGGTCGGGGCGATCATCGGAGACCGTGGCCCGTCCGATTCCGGCGACGGTGCCGGGGACGGTCGCGACGGCGACACGCCTGCGACGACGGAGGGCCGGGCGCCCGCCGAGACCGTGGACCCCAGTGGTGGGGCGACGCCCGGCGAGGACGTGCCGCAGCCCTCGGAGGAGCAGGGCGGGGGACTGCCGACCGGGGAGCAGTCCGTCGAACCGTCGGAGCCGGCCGGCGAGCCGGAGCCGACGGAGGCCGACGAGCCGACGACGGCTCCGCCCGAGCAGCCCGCCGAGCCCGAAGCGGGAGACGCCGCTCCCGCCCCCTGACCGGGCTGCGCGGCCGTCGCGCTGGGCCGTGGTGCCGGGCCGTGGTGCCGGGCCGTGGTGCGCGACCGCCGTGCCGTCCGACCCGCTGTGCCGTCCGATCCGCCGTGCCGTCCGATCCGTGGTGCAACCCCGGTGGGGGTTCGCCGGGATGCGGACGTCTGAGTGCAGAACACGCGGTGCCGAGTGCAGGACACGCGCGAGCTGGATCAGCAGCGAGTTAGACCAGCGCGGCGCGGAGGGACGCGGCGGCGGCCTGCGGGTCGTCGGCGTCGGTGACGGCACGCACCACGACGGCACGGTCGGCACCCGCGGTCCGTACCTCGGGTATGCGCTCGCCGTCGATACCGCCGATCGCGAACCAGGGGCGCGGCGCACCGACCGTGCCGGCCACGTCGCGCACCAGGTCGAGTCCGGGGGCGCTGCGGTCCGGCTTGGTCGGCGTCGGCCAGCACGGGCCGACGCAGAAGTAGTCGACGCCCGGTTCGGACGCCGCGGCGCGAGCCTGGTCGAGCGAGTGGGTCGACCGGCCGATCACGGTGTCCTCACCCACGACGCGGCGCGCATGCGGCACCGGCAGGTCGTCCTGGCCGAGGTGCAGCACGTCCGCGCCCGCGGCCAGTGCGATGTCGGCACGGTCGTTGACGGCCAGCAGCGCGCCGCGGCGGGAGCACACCTCGGCGAGCGTCTCCAGGGCAGCGAGTTCGTCGGCCGCCTCCATCGCGGGCTTCTCACGCAGCTGAACGATGTCGACCCCGCCCGCGAGTGCCGCGTCGGCGAACTCCGCGAGGTCGGGGCGCATCGGTGTGCACAGGTACAACCGCGCGTCGGCGAGACGCGCGCGAATCCGATCACCGCTGAGGCCGGGCATGGCATCACGGTAGCGCTCCGCGGTAGGTTGGTGGTGTCCGCACGGGAGCCCTGCCGGGCTGAGAGGGAGTACCGGGCCGAGCCGCATCGGCGCTGACTCCGACCGTGGAACCTGATCCGGATCATGCCGGCGCAGGGAGCGTGAATCGTATGTCCGAGCCTGTCGCTCCGGCTTCCACCGCCGGTGCGAACGAGCCTGCCGCCGTGGGCAGCGCGACCGTGGGAGCAGCCATGGGCGCAGCGACCATGAGTACAGCGACCATGAGCGCAGCGACCGAGGTCGCCGTCGTGGGCGGCGGGGTCATCGGCCTGGCCGTCGCGTGGCGGGCCGCCTCCGCGGGACACCGCGTCACCGTGTTCGACCCTGCGCCGGAGCGTGCGGCCTCACGGGTCGCCGGTGGCATGCTGGCGCCGGTCACCGAGGCCTGGCCCGGCGAGGAGGAGGTGCTGGCGCTCGGTGAGGAGTCGCTGCGGCGCTGGCCCGCGTTCGCAGGCGAGCTGGCGGCCTGCGGGCACGATCCCGCCCTGTCGACCTCCGGCACCGTCGTCGCCGCGTTCGACCGTGCCGACGCCGAAACCCTGCACACCCTCGCCGGCTACCTGCACGACCTGGGCCGTGAGGCGACGTACGTGCCCGCGCGGCAGCTGCGCAGGACCGAACCCGGGCTGGCAGGCGCGATCACCGGCGGGCTCGTCGTGCCCGGCGATCTCGCGGTCGACACGCGCCGGCTGCTGGCCGCACTCCGCGCCGCCGCAGCGTCCTGTGGCGCGGTATCCGGCGGTGCGGTGTCCCGTGGCGCGGTGTCCGGCGGTGCGGCGTCCCGTGGCGTGGTGGAGGTCGCCGAGGAGGTCGTCGGAGTCGAGCCGGGCGTGGTGCACACCTCGCGGGGCGCGCATCGGGCCGACGCGATCGTCGTGGCCGCGGGTGCGTGGAGCCGGTCGTTGCTGCCGGAGTCCGGCGCGCACATCCGGCCGCTGAAAGGCGAGGTGCTGCGGCTGCGCTCGCGGCGCACCACGTTGCCGCCACCGGCCGGCACCGTCCGCGCGATGGTCGAGGGTGAACCCGTCTACCTCGTCCCGCGTGCCGGGGGCGACTCCGACGACGGCGACCTGGTGGTCGGCGCGACGCAGTACGAGGCGGGGTTCGACACCGCCGTCACGGCGCGCGGCGTGCGGCGGCTGCTCGACGCCGCCGAGCGCGTGTTCCCCGCGATCGCCGAGTACGAGGTCGTCGAGACCGCCGCGGGCCTGCGGGCGGGCAGCGCCGACAACCTGCCGCTGCTGGGCGAGGTCGCCGACGGCGTGTACGCCGCGACCGGGCACCACCGCGGCGGCCTGCTGCTGGCACCCGTCACCGCCGACGCCGTCGTCGCGTGGCTCGCGGGCGCGGCACCACCCCCGGGCGTCGCGGCCGCCCATCCCGACCGTGTGAAGGAGCGGGTCTGATGCGCATCCAGGTCAACGGCGAGTCCCGCGAGCTGCCCGACGACAGCACCGTCGCCGGCATGCTCGCCGCGCTGGAGCTGCCCGAACGGGGTATCGCCGTGGCCGTCGACGGAGTCGTGGTGCGCCGCACCGAGTGGGCCCGCGCCGTCGTCGGCGACGGGGCGCACGTGGAGATCCTCACCGCCGTTCAGGGCGGCTGAGGGGACGGAGGCTGACATGACAGGCGATCTCGCAGGCGAGCCGGCCGGCGTACTGGCGATCGGCGACCACAAGTTCACGTCGAGGCTGATCATCGGCACGGGCGGAGCGGCCAGCCTCGACGGTCTCGAACGCGCGCTCACCGCGTCGGGTACCGAGCTGACGACCGTCGCGATGCGCCGCGCCGACCTCGGTTCCGGTTCCGGGGTGCTGGACCTGCTGGGCCGGCTGGGTATCGCGTTGCTGCCCAACACCGCGGGCTGCCGTACCGCGGCCGAGGCGGTGCTGACGGCGCAGCTGGCCCGCGAGGCGCTCGGCACGGACCTGATCAAACTCGAGGTCCACGCCGACGACCGCACGCTGCTGCCGGACCCGATCGAAACCGTCGACGCGGCGCAGCAGCTCGCCGACGAGGGCTTCACCGTTCTCGCCTACACCAATGACGACCCGGTGACGGCGCTGCGCCTCGAAGAGGCGGGCTGCGCCGCCGTGATGCCGCTCGGTTCGCCCATCGGCACCGGCCTCGGCATCCGCAACCCGCACAACATCGAGCTGATCGTCGCGCGCGCCGGCGTGCCCGTGATCCTCGACGCCGGTATCGGCACGGCGTCCGACGCGACCCTCGCGATGGAGCTCGGCTGTGACGCCGTACTGCTGTCGACCGCCGTCACGCGCGCGCAGGACCCCGAGCGGATGGCCTCGGCGATGCGTGCCGGTGTCACGGCGGGCAGGCTCGCGCGTGAGGCGGGCCGGATTCCGCAGCGATTCTGGGCGCAGGCGTCGAGCCCGCCGCGGTGAACGGCCCGGCTCGGGACAGGTTGCGGCCACCCGTCGCACGTCGTTCTCGTGGCACCGGCGAGGGGAACGTATGGTGAACGCTCACTCCGTGCGACCGAAGGAGCGTAGGTGTCCACGCCGAACGACATTCCGCATCGGCTGTTCCTGTCCATCGGACGGCTGTCGCGGGCACTGCGGCAGGCCGGCGCGCCCGGCCCCGGCCACGGCGCGATCTCCGCGATGGCGACGCTCGACTCCCACGGCCCGCTCCGCCTCGGCGACCTCGCGGGGAAGGAGGGTGTCGCCGCGGCCACGATGTCGCGCATCGTGGCGACGCTCGTCGAGACCGGTTACGTGACCCGCGAACCCGATCCGGTCGATCGCCGCGCCTGGCTCGCCGAGCTCACCGACGAGGGCAGGCGCACGGTCCACGACGTCGAATCGGTGCGGGTTCGTGAGCTGTGCACCCGGATCGCGCGCCTTTCCGACGACCGCCGAGCCGCACTCGAGGCAGCACTCCCGGCGTTGGAAGCCCTCCTGGACGAGGAGTCCGACCCGACGTAGCCGCGTGTCCTGCGCCCGGCCCCGCGTGTCCTGCGCCCGGGCGCACGTGTTGCGGATCGCGGAGAGTGTGGGGTCAGGCCTCGGGGCCGGACTCCTCCGGGGCGAGGCGCCAGAAGGCCGAAACGGGGCCGATCTTCGCGCCCATCGGGTAGGAGTGCTCCACCGCCTTGCTCACGAACGCCTTGGCGAACCGGGCCGCGTCGACCGTCGGCATGCCGCGCGCCAGGCCCGCCGTCAACGCGGACGCCATCGCATCGCCCGCGCCGTGCGTGTGCGGGGTGTCGAGCCGCGGACCCGGCAGTTCGACGAACTCGGAGCCGTCGTAGAGCAGGTCGACGCATTCGCTGTCCTGCACCAAATGGCCGCTCTTGACCAGCACGTACCGGGGTCCGAGCTCGTGCAGCGCGAGCGCGGCGTCGCGCATCCGGGCCCGGCCGGTGACGTCCATGCCGGTAAGCAGGCGCACCTCGTCGAGGTTCGGCGCGAGCACCGTCGCGCGCGGCAGCAGCCGTTCCCGCAGCGCCGTGAGGCCGCCGTCGTCGAACAGCGGGTGGCCGGTCATCGACGCTGCCACCGGGTCGACGACGAACGGGACATGACCGTCGCGGCCGATCCCCGCGTCGTCGCAGGCGTCGGCGACCGCGTGGATGATGTCGGCCGAGGCCAGCATGCCTGTCTTGGCGGCGTCGACCCCCATGTCGCCGGCCACGGCGGCGATCTGCCCCGACACGACGCGTGCCGGGATGTCGGCCCGGTCGTGGACGCCGAGCGTGTTCTGCACCGTCACGGCCGTCACAGCGACGAGCCCGTGCACTCCGCAGGTCAGGAACGTGCGCAGGTCGGACTGCAGTCCCGCGGCCCCGCCGGAGTCGGAACCGGCGATCGTCAGCGCGGCAGGAGGTCGGGTGGTCATTCCTCCAGTGTCGCGTTCGCCTTCCGGATCAGGCCAGTGGGCGTCGCCATGAACACAGCGTGAACGATCGGTCCTTCCGGGTCATCGACGGCGCCTGCGACTCGTACTCTGTGAACACCGCGAAAATCGCGGAGACGCACGGGCTCGTGCACAAGCGGAGCCTGCCCTCCGACGGCCTGTCGTCAACGGCGTCGGTGTCTTCCCCGCTGAGCCGAACACGGGCCCCGGAAGGCACGACACGGACCCCGGAATCCGCAACACGGGCCCCGGAAGGCACGACACGGGCCCCGGAATCCGCAACACGGGCCCCGGGGCTCAGGCCTCGTCCGCCAGGCGCCAGAACGGTGAGACCGGCCCGATGCCGCCGCCCAGCGGGTAGGCCTCGGCGACACAGCGTTCGATGAACCGCTTTCCCTCCTCGACGGCCGCGGGCACGTCGGCGCCCCTCGCCAGGGACGCCGTGACGGCCGAGGCGAGGGTGTCACCGCCGCCGTGCGTGTGCGGGGTGTCGCGGCGCGGGCCGTCGAACTCCAGGTGCGCCGTGCCGTCGGAGAGCAGGTCCACGCAACGTGGCCCGCTGTCGTGCCCGCCTTTGACCAGCACCCACTGCGGTCCGAGCGCCAGCAGTGCCTCGGCCGCGGCACGCCTGCTCTCGGCATCGGTGACCTCGACGCCGGTCAGCATGCGGACCTCGTCGAGGTTGGGCGTCACGAGCGTGGCTCGCGGCAGCAGCTCGGTGCGGATCGCCTCGAGCGCTTCCTCCCGCAGCAGCGGATCGCCGTGCATCGAGGCGGCCACCGGGTCGACGACGAAGGGAACGGCCGTGTCCCGGCCGATCCCCACGTCGCCGAGGGTCTTGGCGACGGCCGTGATGATCTCGGCCGTCGCCAGCATGCCCGTCTTGGCGGCACCGGCGCCCATGTCGGCGGTCACGGCCCGGATCTGCGCGGTGACGATGTTCGACGGGACCTCGGCGAAATCCTCGACACCGAGCGAGTTCTGCACGGTCACGGCCGTCACCGCGGTCATGCCGTGCACGCCGCAGGCGAAGAACGTCCGCAGGTCCGCCTGGATACCCGCGCCGCCACCGGAGTCGGAACCGGCGATCGTGAGCGCGGTCGGCGGGGCCACTCCCGCGCCGACCGCGTCCGGGCGATCGCCGGTGCTCATTCCGCCACCGGGAGATAGACCCGGCTACCGTGGGAGGTGAACTCGTCGGACTTCTCCCGCATTCCCTCCTCGATCGCCTCCACGGAGGACAGACCGTGCTTCTCGGCGTAGTCCCGGATGTCCTGAGTGATCCGCATCGAGCAGAACTTCGGTCCGCACATCGAGCAGAAGTGCGCGGTCTTGGCGGGTTCGGCCGGAAGCGTCTCGTCGTGGTAAGCCCGCGCCGTGTCCGGGTCGAGCGACAGGTTGAACTGGTCGATCCAGCGGAACTCGAATCGCGCCTTCGACAGCGCGTCGTCCCGCTCCTGCGCACGGGGGTGCCCCTTGGCCAGATCCCCGGCGTGGGCCGCGATCTTGTACGTGATGACACCGGCCTTCACGTCGTCGCGGTTCGGCAGGCCCAGGTGCTCCTTCGGCGTGACGTAGCACAGCATCGCGGTGCCGTGCCGGGCGATGTCGGCCGCGCCGATCGCCGACGTGATGTGGTCGTAGGCCGGCGCGATGTCCGTCGTGAGTGGACCGAGTGTGTAGAACGGCGCCTCGCCGCAGAGCTCCTCCTCGAGCTCGACGTTCTCCTTGATCTTGTCCATCGGCACGTGGCCCGGTCCTTCGATCATCACCTGCACGCCGTGGTCGCGGGCGATGTGGGTGAGCTCGCCGAGCGTCTCCAGTTCCGCGAACTGGGCGCGGTCGTTGGCGTCGGCGATCGAACCCGGGCGCAGTCCGTCGCCGAGGGAGAACGTCACGTCGTAGGACCGCAGGATCTCGCAGAGCTCGGCGAAACGCGTGTACAGGAACGACTCACGGTGATGGGCCAGGCACCACGCCGCCATGATCGAGCCACCGCGCGAGACGATGCCCGTCACGCGCTGGGCCGTCAGCGGGACGTAGCGCAGCAGCACTCCCGCGTGGACGGTCATGTAGTCCACGCCCTGTTCGCACTGCTCGATGATCGTGTCCCGGTAGAGTTCCCACGTCAGCTTCTCGGGTTCGCCGTCGACCTTCTCGAGAGCCTGGTAGATCGGAACGGTTCCCACCGGGACCGGCGAGTTGCGCATGATCCACTCGCGCGTCTCGTGGATCCGCTTGCCCGTCGACAGGTCCATGATCGTGTCGGCGCCCCAGCGGGTCGCCCACACCATCTTCTCGACCTCTTCCTCGACCGAGGACGTCACGGCCGAGTTGCCCAGGTTCGCGTTCACCTTCACGAGGAAGTTCTTGCCGATGATCATCGGTTCGGACTCGGGGTGCTTGCGGTTGACCGGAATCACCGCTCGGCCCGAGGCCACTTCGGACCGGACGAACTCACCACTCACGCCCTCACGGACGGCGATGAACTCCATTTCCGGGGTGATCACCCCGTCGCGGGCCCACTCGAGCTGCGTCCGGTCCTCGGACGACCATCCCCGCCGCAGCGGGTAAAGTCCACTGTGGACATCGATGGTTGCTTCGGAGTCGGTGTACGGCCCCGATGTGTCGTAGACGTCGAAGTGCTCGTCGTTCGTCAGTGCGATGCGGCGCATCGGCACCTTCAGGCCGGACTCGGTGGGCGCGTACGCCTTGGCCGAACCTTGGATCGGTCCGGTCGTCACGGCAGAGTTGTCGGACATGGGCGTCGGCAACGACGTTCACTCCCTACGCTGGCATTATCCAGTCAGGTTCGTGCGGTCGGCGACACCGGGATCGGTCCCAGTCGCCCTCTCAGCCCGCCAAGGCGCGAGCTCCCGCGTTCGATGTACTTATTCCGACAGGGACGATGCCACCATCGGCCGTGACAAGCAACAGGCGGGCGCCCGCGGATTCCGTCGCGAACGCCCGCCCTGTCGTGTTCGGGGAAGGAAATCCCTGGGATTCCGGTACTTCCGGAGTCAGGGCTGCGTGGTGGGAAGCCAGTTGTTGCCTGCCACCGTCCAGTCGTTCTTCTTGAGCATCTTCTTCGCCGCGCGTGCATACCGGCCGATGAGACGGTCGAGGTAGATGTAGCCGTCGAGGTGGTCGGTCTCGTGCTGCAGGCAGCGGGCGAAGTAGCCGGTGCCTTCGACCTCGATGGTGTTGCCGTCGAGGTCACAGCCGGTCACCTTGGCCCACGACGCCCTGCCCGTCGGGTATGCCTCGCCGGGCACGGACAGGCAGCCCTCCCAGTCGTCGTCGGGGTCCGGCATCGTCTCCGGGACGTCGGACGTCTCGAGCTTCGGATTCACCACGACGCCCTTGTGCCGCACGCCCTCGTCGTCGGGGCAGTCGTACACGAACAGCCGAAGGTCGAGGCCGATCTGGTTGGCCGCCAGCCCGACCCCTTCGGCCGCGTACATCGTCTCGAACATGTCGTCGACGAGTGCGGCCAGCTTGTCGTCGTACTCCGTCACCTCGCGGGTGGGGTTGTGCAGCACGGGGTCACCGGCGATGACGATGGGATGAATGCTCACGTGCCCCATTCAAGCAGGATGGCGGAGCCATTCCTCGAGGGTGGTGGCCGGGCGAGCCGGTCCGGGACGCGCCGGGGCCGGGTTACACCACCGACGGTGGCCCTGCGTGATGTAATGACACCTGCGGAAACCACATCGGTGTTATTCGCCGGGAACGTTGCGAGGAGTCACATGGACGCCGCGGAGTCGACGGAGGGCACGGGTAGATCGTCTTCGCCGACGGGCGGCGCCGAGCCGGGTGAGGCGCTCACGGAGCGGGAGCGGGAAGTGCTCGCGTTCGAACGGCAGTGGTGGAAGTACGCGGGCGCGAAGGAACAGGGCATCCGTGAGTTGTTCGCGATGTCGCCGACGCGCTACTACCAGATTCTGAATCGACTTATCGACAAGCAGGACGCCATGCGCGCCGACCCGATGCTGGTGAAGCGGCTGCGGAAGGCGCGCGCGTCCCGGCAGCGGGTGCGTGCAGCACGCCGGTTGGGGATTGAGCTGCCATGAGCATCTTCGACGGTCTGTCCAGGCCTGTGCGCGCCGCCGGGATCGGCCTGCTGGCGGTCGCGGTGATCGCTGCGGTGATCGGCGGGGTCACGCTGGTGACCGGCGGTGACGACCAGGAGCCTGCGGCGCAGGAGACGTCCGAGACGAACTCGCCGGGTAGCGGAGACGGCGGCCGGTCCGGCTCGCCCGACGGGCAGCCGGGGTCGGGAGACGGATCGGACGGCTCGGGTGACGGCGCCGACGGCAACGGTTCGGGCGACGGTTCGGGCGACGACGCCGACGGCAACGGTAGTGACGGCAACGGCAGTGACGGCAGTGACGGCAGTGACGGCAGCGGTGACGGCAGCGGGGGCGAGGACGGAACCGCAGGCGGCTCCGGCGGCAACCGGGGCGGCAATGGCGCTGACGGGGCCGAGAACCAAAAGGTGAACGTCAAGGCCATGGACGTGCGGGTGTACAACAACAGCACGATCAGCGGACTGGCCCGCACGGCAGCCGACGACATGCGTGCCCAGGGCTGGAACGTCGTGGAAGAGGCCAACTACTCCGACGGTGTCATCCCCGAGAGCACCGCGTATTTCCGTCCCGGCACCGATGAGGAGCACGCAGCCCGCGCACTCGCCGACAGCCTCGGCACCAACGTCGCGAAGCGGTTCGAGGGCATTCAGGACTCGAGCCCGGGCGTCATCGTGATCGTGACGAAGGACTACGCCGACAACCGGTGACCGCGGCCCACCGGGCGGCACGAGACCCGTCCGGTGGCACGACTCCGCTCGGTACGGCGGCGTTCCACCACGCGGCACCGGCGTCCACCACTCGGCACCGGAACCGGCGAGGCCTGCCGTGCCCGGTCACCGGTGCCGCGCGTACTCCTCCAGATCGGCCAGCTGCTGCGGGTCGAGCGACGGCCGGACGACCGTTCGGGCCTTGTCCAGGTGGGCCGCGGTGACCTCGGTGGCCTCGAGTGATTCACGCATGGCCGTCAGCGCGGCCTCGCGGATCAGCGCAGCGCAGTCGGCCGCCGAGTAGCGTTCCAGCGATTCGGCCAGCTCGTCGAGGTCGACGTCGTCGGCGAGCGGCGTGTTCCTGGCGGTCGAGCGCAGGATGTCTGCGCGGGCACCGGAGGTGGGCGGCGGCACGTAGATCTGGCGTTCCAGCCTGCCGGGCCGCAGCAACGCCGGGTCGACGAGTTCGGGCCGGTTCGTGGCGCCGAGCACGACGACGTCCCGCAGCGGTTCCACGCCGTCGAGTTCGGTCAACAGCGCGGCGACGACGCGGTCGGCGACGCCGGAGTCGCTTCCCTGCCCGCGGCGCGGAGCGAGCGCATCGACCTCGTCGAGGAAGATCAGCGACGGTGCGGCGTCGGCGGCCCGATGGAACAGTTCCCGCACGGCCCGCTCCGATTCGCCGACGAACTTGTCCATCAGCTCGGCGCCCTTGACGGCGAAGACGTTCAGCGCGCCTTCGCCCGCGAGCGCGCGCACGAGGAACGTCTTGCCGTTGCCGGGCGGGCCGTAGAGCATCACGCCGCGCGGCGGTGCGACGCCGAGCCGTGCGAACGAGTCCGGGTAGCGCAGCGGCCACAGCACGGCCTCGCTGAGCGACTGCTTGATGTCCTCCATGCCGCCGACGTCGCCGAGCGCGAGGCCGCCGGTGGCGAGGGTGTCCGATTCGGACATCGAGATCGGGCGGACGGACGACAGCGCGTCGAGCAGATCCTGCTGCGCGATCGTGGGCCCGGAACCACCGCTGTCGTCGTCTCGCTGGCGCAGGGCTGCGCGGACGGCGGCGTCACGGCGCAGGGCGAGCAGGTCGGCGGCCACGAACCCCGGCGTCCGTTCGGCGACAGCCCCGAAATCCACTTCGGACTCCACCGGGACATCGCGGAACAGGATCCGCAGCAGTTCGGTGCGGATGCCTGCGTCGGGTTGGGAGAGCGTGAGTTCGCGGTCGAGCAGATCGGCCGCCAGGAGCCGGGAGTCGACGGCTTCGGGGTGAGCCGTCGTGGCGACGAGCGCGAATCCCGGCTCGGCAAGGGCGCTCCGAACCCGGTCGAGCAGCACGGTGGCGACGGGCGGCTGCTGCTGGGCCGGCAGCAGCGCGTCGACGTCGGTGAGCAGCAGCACGCCGGAACCGTCACCGGATGTGACGGTGTCGACGGCCTGGGCGAGCCGGTTCAGCGCGGCGTCGGGTTCGAGGACCGCGAGCGTCGGCGCGGCCAGTGTCACGATCCGGGCCTGTTCGGAGTGGGCGACCGACCGTGCGAGCGTGGCTTTGCCTACACCTTCCGGTCCGGCGAGCAGCACGCCGAGCCGCGTCGACGTGCCGAGCTTGGCGAGCAGGTCCGGCCGGTGGAAGGCGAGGTCGAACCACTCGGCGAGGGTGCGGGCGGCGGTGGAGTGTCCGGCGAGTTCGGACACGGGCACGGTGCCGGTGGTGTCGGACGGTTCGGTGACGGCGATCTCGGCGACGTCGGGTTCGGCCGCTGCGGGTGCGGACGTGGCCGGTGCCGGTTGCGACTGCTCCGTGCTGCCTGCGGCGGTGTCGGAGTCGGCGGCCTGCGTGGACTCGTCGCCGCGCCACCGGACGACGGTGGACTGGCCGACCACGACGGGGCCCGTCGCCGGTTCGGTGGCGGTGACGGTGAGCAGTTCCGACGTCCACGTCGCGCCGATCGCGCGCGACAGCGTGCCGCGGACGGCAGCGACGTCGGTGCCGGGCGGTGGGGACAGGTCCTGCGGGAGCAGCGACACGGCGTCGCCGACGGTCAGCACCTTGCCCGCAAGCGCTTGCCGCAGCGTCGGGGCGGTGAGCGACATCGTGGCGAGCCGGGATCCGGACACGGTGACGGTTCGCGCGACGGTCGCATTGCACGGCGCGACGACGACCTCCGAGCCTTCCGTGACGCCGAGGTTCGACATCGTGACGTCGTCGGCCAGCACGACTCCGGGGACGCCGTCGTGGGAAGGCGCGGCGAGGGCGGAGCTGGCGCGTGCACCGGTGAGGCGCACCGCGTCCCAGGCCCGCAGGCCGAGAGCGTCGAGCACCTCGGGATGCAGGCGGACGACGCCGCGGCGGGAGTCGAGCGCGGACGGAGTGTGGCGGACGGTGAGCATGATCTGAGCCGAGGACGTCACAGCCGCCACTCTAGGGGCAGCGGGCATCCGGCGCGGCGAGGATCGCAGATCTCGCGAACTCCGCCGGCGCCGGCGCCAGTGCCAGTGCCCCGAAGGGCACCTTCGGGGCACTCAACGCCCCCAAGGTGCCCTTTGGGGCGCTCAACGCCCCGAATCTTCCCCTCGCGTGACGGGCGTGTCCGCGGCGGGCGTGTCCGCGACTGGGTGCTCGCGACGGGGTGCCCGCGATTGGGGTGTCCCGGCGACGCCGGGATCAGCGTTCGCGTTGGCGGAGGCCGATGCGGCGCCAGCCGCGTTTGCGGGACGACGTCCGAGTCGGGTTCGCAGGCGGATACACCCGCGACACGTGCGACGTGGCAGTGCCGGCACCGGCACCGGCACCGTCGGAGTTTCCGCCGTCGCCGCGCTGAACGGCTCGGCGCGCCGCCCCGGCGACCCGGCGCAGCCGCGGTTTGCGCAACCCGAGCCGCCGCTGGCCGCGCAGGCCCCGGCGCATCGCACGGCGTTCGCGCCCCGGCACGTCCCATGCCTCGGGGTGCGCGGCGAGCCAGTGGTAGCGCCGCACCGCGTACGGGATGTGTGCCAGGTACAGCACCAGCGCGGCCGCGAGCGCGATCAGCGGGTACTGGATGACCGCAGCTGCGAGCAGTCCGACACCCACCAGCAGCGGTGCGACCGCCTTCGCCGGTGCGCGCAGTTTCTTCAGCGACAGCGTGGGGATGCGGCTGATCAGCAGTACGGCCGTGGCAACGGTCCACACCCAGACCACGGGCGGCGAGGACCACCAGCCGGTACCGAACTCGAGCGTCACGATCACGGGCAGCAGCGCCGTCAGCCCGCCCGCCGGAGCGGGCACGCCGACGAAGAACTCGCTCGCGAACGGCGGCTGTTCCTCGTCGAGCAGGGTGTTGAAGCGTGCCAGGCGCAGCACCATGCACACCGCGAAGATCAGCGCGACGACCCAGCCGAATCGGTCGTCGCCCGGCAGCCACACGTACAGCACCAGGGCAGGGGCGACACCGAACGAGATCGCGTCGGACAGCGAGTCGAGTTCGGCGCCCATCTTCGACGACGCGTCGAGCAGGCGGGCGATGCGCCCGTCGAGGCTGTCGAGAATGGCCGCGACGCCGATGGCGCCGATGGACAGCACGTAGGCACCGGTCAGGGCGAACTGCACGGCGGAAAGGCCCGCGCACAGTGCGAGCACGGTGATGGCGTTCGGCAGCAGCCGGACGCCGGGAGTCGTCCGGGACATCACGGGTCAGTCCCTCGCAACGGGTGCGGTTTCGGCGATGGCGGTCTCGCCGCCGACGGTGCGCTGTCCCTCGCGGACGAGGACGCGGCTGCCCGGCGGCAAATAGGTGTCGACGCGGGAACCGAAGCGGATCAGCCCGTAGGTCGTTCCGGCTGCGTGCCGTTCGCCCTCGGCGACCTGGCAGACGATGCGGCGCGCGACCAGCCCGGCGATCTGCGTGACGACGACGTCGTGGCCGGCATCGCTGCGCAGTAGCAGCGAGTTGCGCTCGTTGTCGTCGCTGGCCTTGTCGAGGTCGGCGGACAGGAACGTGCCCGGCCGGTAGGCGGCGCGTGTCACGGTGCCGCTCACGGGCATGCGCTGTACGTGGACGTCGAGCATCGACAGGAACACACTCACGCGCGTGAGTGGCTCGTCCGGCAGGCCGAGTTCGGCGGGCGGCACGGCGTCCGAAACCGCCGATACGGTGCCGTCCGCGGCGGCGACGACGAGATCCTGGCGCAGCGGCGGCACCCGGTGCGGCTCCCGGAAGAACGCCGCCGTGGCGAGCGTGCCCAGGCCTGCGACCAGTCCGAGGCTCGGCGACACCTTCCGCAGTGCCAGTGTCGCGGCGAGGCCACCGAGCACGAACGGTCTGCCGGCCGGGTGCATCGGCGGCAGCGTTTCCCTGGTGATCGCCGCGGCGTGGCCGAGGGCTCCAGCAGCCCGGGAGGTCGTGGAAGCCCGGGGATCCTCGGAAGCCGTGGACGCCGGTGTGCCGTCGGAAGCCATTTGTGCCGTCTGTTCCGTTCGCGTAGGTGAACCTCGAACGCGACCACGCTACTCCGCGCGGGCAACGCCCCGATCGCCGCCTCACGTCCGTTACAGGAGCAGGACCTCCACCTCGGAGTCCGCTGCCGCTTCGGTGGTGTCCTCGTCGAGCACGATCAGGCAGTTGGCCTGCGACAGCGCGGCGAGCAGGTGCGAGGCAGGGCCGCCGCGCGGGCCGACCACGCCGGTCACCGCGCCCTCGGGGTGCGAGTAGAAGCCGCGCCGGAACTGGCGCTTGCCCTGCGGGGACGTCAGCGTTTCGAGCAGCCGTGCGCGCACGTGGGTGCGGTCCGGGTCGGCGTGGCCGAGTGAGGACAGGATCGCGGGACGCAGGAACGCCTCGAACGAGACGAGCACGCTGACCGGGTTACCGGGGAGCGTGACGACGGGAACCCCGTCCCAGGTGCCGCAGCCCTGGGGGCCGCCCGGCTGCATGGCGACCTTCGTGAACGTCACGCCCGCTCCGGTGAGGGTGTCCTTGACGACCTCGTAGGCGCCCGCGCTGACGCCGCCCGAGGTGACGACGAGGTCGATGTCGGCGAGCCGGGGCTCGATGGCGGCGCGGAAGCTGTCGACGTCGTCGGCGACGCTGCGCACCGTGGTCACCTCGCACCCCAGCGCCCGCAGTGCGGCACCGAGCATGACGCTGTTGGACTCGTAGATCTGGCCGTGGACCAGCGGCTCCGGGGGCAGCACCAGTTCGGTGCCCGTCGACACGACGAGTACTCGTGGCGGCACGTACACGGCGAGCGTGTCCCTGCCGACCGCCGAGGCCAGGCCCAGCTGGGCGGGTCCGCACTCGGTGCCCGCCTCGAGCGCGACCGTGCCCGAGGTGACGTCCTCACCGGTGCGGCGCACGTGCGTGCCCGGCGCCGACTCGGCGTGGATCCGCACGCGCGTGGTGCCGCCGTCGGTGCGTTCGACCATCACCACGGCGTCGGCACCCTCGGGCATCGGCGCTCCGGTCATGATCCGGTGGGCCGTGCCGGGCGGCAGCGCGGGCACGTCGACGCGGCCCGCGGGGATGTCGGCCCCGACGGACAGCTCGACCGGCGCGTGCTCGCTCGCACCCGCGACGTCGGCAGAGCGCACCGCGTAGCCGTCCATTGCGGAGTTGTCGAACGGCGGCAGCGACACCGCAGCCGTGACGTCTTCGGCCAGTACCAGTCCGGCGCACTCGGCGACGGGCCTGCTCACGGCGGGCCGCCTGCCCAGCAACTCGGTCACCTGTGCGCGATGTTCGTCGACGGAGATCACACCGGTCATCCTCCCCGCCGACGGCGGCTGTGTCAGACTCTCCCCGCTCGGAGCCCACAGGGAGGCGGGCCCGTGTCACACCGGGGAGGTTCCATGCAGGTACAGCTGCGGCACCAGCCGTCGTTCGCCGTCGGGCGCGTCATGCTCGCCCCGGGCGAGCCCGTGTTCGACTTCGCGGGCCCCGGGCAGATCATGACCCAGACGCACACCCCGTCGGCGCCGGCGCTGTGGGTCCGGCAGCAGTCGCCGGGGCGGTAACGGCATGGAGGTCCATACCCGGCACACGCCGACGTTCGGGGTCGCCCGGATCGTGCTCGCCGACGGTGAGGCCGTGCAAGCGCCGGAGAAGGCGATCATGGCGAGCAGCTTCGGCGTCTCGGTGTCCCGGCCCGCGCGCGGCGAGCCGGCGGTGCTGACGGCGCCCGCGGGCGGCGGCTGGGTCGACCTGGCCCCCGAAAAGCCCGGCGACGTCTACCCGCTCGGATTCGACGGGCGCAGTGGCTGGTGCGTCTCGACGATGCCGGAGCGGCGGGTGCTGGCGCGGCCCGCGTCGGTGCGCCGTGACGAGACGTGGCCTGCGTTGCAGCATCTGTTCGGCGGTGACCACGGGTTCCTCGAGCACTACAGCGGTGCCGGTTCGCTCGTACTGAGCGCGGCCGGCCCGGTGGACCTGCTCAACGTCGACGCAGGCGAGATGATCACGGTGCGGCCCGCGTTCCTCGTCGCATATCCGGACACGATCCAGGTCCGGCTGCGGGCGCTCGATCCGGCGGGGACACAGTCCGTGCGCAGTGGGCAGGGGCTGGCGCTCGATTTCGCCGGCCCCGGGACGGTTCTGGTCCAGGCCAGGCGCTGATTTTTCGGGTTTCCACGCACCGCGCCGAACATCTTCTCGGACTCTCGACGACCGTTGTGGGCTGTGTGGGTGACCGAAATTTCCTCGAATGTCACTCAGTGCGCACATCGGGTGGCGAGAGGCCGGTGAGCCCGTTACCGCAAATTGACCATTGCCGAGCTGTGTGATTCCGGTAGCGTGATCGACGCTTGGAGCGCAGACAGGCTGTGCTTGAAGCATTTTTCGGTTTGCTACAAGGAGGACACCGTGGCAGTCGGCACGGTCAAATGGTTCAACGCGGAAAAGGGCTACGGCTTCATCGAGTCCCCGGAGGGGCCCGACGTTTTCGTGCATTACTCCGCGATTCAGGCAGAAGGATTCCGCACCCTCGACGAGGGTGACCGAGTGGAGTTCGAGATCGCCGCGGGGCGGGACGGCCGCAGTCAGGCTGCCGACGTCAAGAAGGTCTCGTAACTCTCGGGTTTCTTCTCGATCGGGGTTCCCCCGGCGCGTCGCACGACGGTCCGCTCCCGGTTCCCGGGTGTCCGTTCGCGGGTGACCGGTGGCCGGAGCTTTCCGACACTTCGCGTCCGGCCAGCGGTCCGACCGCTAGGCTGCGCGCTGTGTCAGGCGATGTGTCGGGGGACCTCACCGGTCGGCAGCTGGGCAATTACCGCATCGACGGTGTGCTCGGCCGCGGCGGCATGAGCGTGCTCTACGAGGCCACCGACGTGCGCCTCGGCCGCAGGGTCGCGCTGAAGATCGTCGGCGAGCGCGCAGGCGCCGATCCGGAGTTTCGCGATCGGTTCGTCGACGAGGCCCGCAACACCTCGGCCGTCGACCACGCCAACATCGTTCCGCTGTACGACTTCGGCGAACTCGACGGACTGCTCTACATCGCCATGCGCTACGTCGACGGCGCCGACCTGGCCGGCCTCGGCGGTGACGACCCCATGGATCCGGCGCGCGTGGTCGTGCTGCTCGACCAGGTCGCCGACGCCCTCGACACGCTGCACCGCGACGGGATGGTGCACCTCGACGTCAAGCCGGCCAACGTGCTCGTCACGAGTCGCGAGCGGGCGCGCGGGACGGTCGAACACGCCTACCTCGCCGACTTCGGCCTCACCGAACGCGGTGCCGCCACCCGCTGCTCGCGCGGCGGCGACTTCCTCGGCTCGCCCACCTACGCGGCTCCCGAGCACCTGCGCGGCGAACCGCTCGACGGCCGCACCGACCAGTACGCGCTCGCCTGCATGCTGTACTCCTGCCTGGCAGGCAGGCCGCCGTTCACCGGCGACGTGCAAACCGTCATCGCGGGCCACCTCAACCGTGAGCCGCCGTCGCTCTCGCGCGCCGTGCCGGGTCTGGGCAGCGGTATCGACGACGTCATCCGCACGGGCATGGCGAAGCGGCCGGGCGAGCGTTATGCCGGCTGTGTCGAGCTGATCGCCGCTGCCGGCGAGGCACTGACCGCCGCCGGGCACGCGGGCGACGGCTCAGCTCTGGGTGGCTCCGTGGCGGGCGGGGTTGCGGCAGGCGGCGCCCTGGCTGGTGGTGCCGTGGCGGGTGGAGCTGCGGCCGGTGGTGTTCCCGCCGGTGCGGCCGGGTCGGCGGCGACGCCGATCACCGAGCAGGTCACCGCCGGGCAGGCGGCGACCCCGCCGTCCGGAACGGAACGCAGCGATGTCCGGCACGGCGACACCCGGCACTCCAACACCAGGCACGGCGCGGCCGGACACGGCGCGATCGGAAACACGGCGCCGGGGCAAGAACCGGCGCCGCGACAGGAACCGGCGCCACGGCAAGCACCCGCGCCGGGACACGAAGAGGGAGGCCTGGTGCATTCTCAGCAGCCGGGACAACCCGGTCCGTACGGACCGCAGGGAGGCGGGCCGGGAACCGGAGGCCCGGGGCAGGGTCCCGGCGGCCCCGGTCAGGTCGGTCCTGGCCAGCAGGCTTCCGGTCAACCGGGCCCTGGTCAACCGGGCCCTGGTCAACCGGGTCCGGGGCAGGCGGGCCACGGCCAGCCGGGTCCGGGACAGCCGAGCCACGGTCAGCCGGGACCGGGACAGCCGGGTGCACCCGGTCCCGGCGGGCAGACGCCGGGTGGTCCGGGGCCGGGTGGTCCGGGACAGCCGCCGTACGGCACGCCACCCCCGGGCAACCCCGCGCAGACTCCGCCTCCCGGACTGGGAAGGCCGCCGCAGGGCGTTCCGCCCCCTGGCACGCCGCCCCCGGGTATGCCACCTCCTGGTCCGCCGCCACCTGGTCCGCCGCCACCCGGCATGCCGGGTGGCGGGCCGCCTCCCGGAGGTTTTCCGCCGTCCGGTGGGCCGCCGGGTCCGCCGGGACCCCCGGGACCCGGCGGCCCTGGCGGCCCTGGCGGCCCCGGCGGCCCCGGTGATTCCGGCGGCGGGAAGAGCGGCGGCAAGTGGTGGCTCTGGGCAGGCCTGGTCGTCGTCGTGGTTGCCGGTGCCGTCGTGGCCGTCCTGCTGCTGACCGGTGGGGACGAGGACAGCGAAGGCGGCGGTGATCCGGGCGGCGAACCCGGCACCTCGAGTTCGGTGCCCGAGATCCCGGTCGGACCCGGTGGTTCGCAGACCGCGCCCACGGCGGAGTCCTCGGCAAGGCAGGCGCCGCCGAAGTCGATTCCGGTGCAGCCGGAGAACTGAGCGTGCAGCAGGACCTCGAACCGTCTGCGGCCGGTCCGAGGTCCGGGGGCGAGCCCCGGCCGGATCGAGGAGGGTTCGGCGGCGTCCGGGTTCAGGTCGTGTACACGCCGGTCGGGTTCGCGTGGTAGCCCTTCGCTCCGACCACGTCGGCCAGCGGGCTGCGCGCCGTACCGGTGGTGCCGGCCAGCTCGACGGCGGTCCGGATGTCGTGGCGAGGCCGCCAGCCGAGCGTGGTGCGTGCGCGTTCGTTGGAGTAGACGCGGTCGAGTGCGGGCAGCATGCGCCACCCCCACTGCTCGTACCGGGTGGCCAGGTCCGGCAGCACGCGGGCGAACGCGGCTGGTGCGTCGGTGGCGAGTTCGGCGGCGTCGTCGCGGGTGAACGGCGTCGTGGCGCTGATGATGAACCGGTCGAACCCGAGCTCCGGTGCGCGGTGGGCGGCGAGCAGGTGGGCATCGACGACGTCCTCGAGGTCGACGCGGCGGTAGGCGTACTCGTTGACCTTGAGGTTCGTGTCGTCGAAGGCGCTGCGGACGTCGTCCCGGTCGTCGCCCTCGGGGAAGAATCGCGAGGTGCGCAGGACGACCACGGGCAGCTGCGCCTCGCGGGCGAGCAGTTCGCACAGGTCCTCGGCGGCGATCTTCGTGGCGCCGTAGACGTTGCGCACCACGGGGCGGACGTCCTCGGTGATCCACACCGCGGGTTCGCCGGGTGCGGGGGTGAGGGCGCGGCCGAAGGCGCTCGTGCTGCTGGTGAAGATCACGCTCCGGACACCGGCGGCGGCTGCTTCCTCGAGGATCGTCAGGGTGCCGGTGACGTTGACCTCGACGAAATCCTGCCGCGTGTGCGAACCCACGTGCGGTTTGTGCAGGGTCGCGGTGTGCAGGACGTGGGTGACCCCGGTGAGGGCGCGCCGCACGACGTCGCGGTCGGTGATCGAGCCGGTGACGGTCGTGAAGGGCGAGTCGAGGATGTCGAGGCCGACGACGTCGTGGCCGCGTTCGCGCAGCGTACGCACGACGGCTTCGCCGAGGTGGCCCGCGCTGCCGGTGACCAGGTATCGCTCCATGTCCGCCATCCAAACGATTCTGGTACGACCGTGTCAATTCGTTTCGTGGGGCCCCCTTTCTTGCACTCTCACCCGGAGAGTGCTAAACACGAGATTGGCACTCGGCACCGTCGAGTGCTAGGTAACCGGTCGCCGACCGGTGCCTGAAGGTCGGGACGGTGAGGCCACGTCCGGGAGATCCCGGTCTGGTCGTCCGTCGCGGGCACCGAGCCTGGCCTGTGACGTGTCCGATTACCGGAGGACCACACCCCAATGGCCAAACTGATTGCGTTCGACGAGGACGCCCGCCGCGGACTCGAGCGCGGGCTCAACACCCTCGCGGAGGCCGTCAAGGTGACTCTCGGCCCGCGTGGCCGCAACGTCGTGCTCGAAAAGAAGTGGGGCGCGCCGACGATCACCAATGACGGTGTCTCGATCGCGAAGGAGATCGAGCTCGAGGACCCGTGGGAGAAGATCGGGGCCGAACTCGTCAAGGAAGTTGCGAAGAAGACCGACGACGTCGCAGGTGACGGCACCACGACCGCCACCGTGCTGGCCCAGTCCCTCGTGAAGGAGGGCCTGCGCAACGTCGCCGCCGGCGCCGACCCGATCGCCCTCAAGCGGGGCATCGAGCAGGCCGTCGAGGCCGTCACCGAGCAGCTGCACAAGGCCGCTCAGGAGGTCGAGACCAAGGAGCAGATCGCTGCCACGGCCTCGATCTCGGCAGCGGACCGCACGATCGGTGAGCTGATCGCCGAGTCGCTCGACAAGGTCGGCAAGGAAGGCGTCGTCACCGTCGAGGAGTCCAACACCTTCGGCCTCGAGCTCGAGCTCACCGAGGGCATGCGCTTCGACAAGGGCTACGTCTCGGGCTACATGGTCACCGACGCCGAGCGTCAGGAGGCCGTGCTCGAGGACCCGTACATCCTGCTGTTCGGGTCGAAGATCTCGAACATCAAGGACATGGTCCAGCTGCTCGAGAAGGTCATGCAGACCAACAAGCCGCTGCTGATCATCGCCGAGGACGTCGAGGGCGAGGCTCTGGCCACGCTGGTCGTCAACAAGATCCGCGGCACCTTCAAGTCCGTCGCCGTCAAGGCCCCGGGCTTCGGTGACCGCCGCAAGGCGATGCTGCAGGACATGGCCGTCCTCACCGGCGGTCAGGTCGTCAGCGAGGACGTCGGCCTCACGCTCGAGAACGCCGACATCTCGCTGCTGGGCCAGGCCCGCAAGGTCGTCGTCACCAAGGACGAGACCACGATCGTCGACGGCGTCGGCGACGCGGAGCAGATCCAGGGCCGGGTCAACCAGATCCGCGCCGAGATCGAGAACAGCGACTCCGACTACGACCGCGAGAAGCTGCAGGAGCGGCTGGCGAAGCTGGCAGGCGGCGTTGCCGTCATCAAGGCCGGCGCCGCGACCGAGGTCGAGCTCAAGGAGCGCAAGCACCGCATCGAGGATGCGGTGCGCAACGCCAAGGCCGCTGTCGAGGAGGGCATCGTCGCCGGCGGTGGCGTCGCCCTGCTGCAGGCGTCCAACGTTGCGTTCGACGGCCTCCAGCTCTCGGGCGACGAGGCGACCGGCGCGAACATCGTGAAGGTCGCCGTCGAGGGCCCGCTCAAGCAGATCGCCGTCAACAGCGGTCTCGAGGGCGGCGTCGTGGTGGAGAGGGTCAAGGGCCTGCCGCAGGGCCAGGGCCTCAACGCCGCCACGGGCGACTACGAGGACCTGATCGGCGCCGGCGTTCTCGACCCGGCGAAGGTCACCCGTTCCGCGCTGCAGAACGCCGCTTCGATCGCCGGCCTGTTCCTGACCACGGAGGCCGTGGTCGCGGACAAGCCGGAGAAGAACGGCGGAGGCGCCGCTGCCGACCCGACGGGCGGCATGGGCGGCATGGAAGGCATGATGTGAGTCAGGCCTGAAGCCGTAGCGAGCCCCGGGAGCACCCAGTGCCCCGGGGCTCGCTCTATGCGGGCCCCGCGTGTTCTGCACTCAGGCACGCGTGTCCTGCATTGCGTACGGGATTCATCGTCCGGGCGAGACGGCCGCAGAGGGGCCCGTCATCCCTAGGCATGATCAACGCCACGGACTAGTGTCGGCCACATGCCTGGATCTGTGCTCGGAACCGAGGTGCGGCGGGTCGAGGACCCCGAACTGCTGCGCGGAGAAGCCACCTACGTCGACAACCTGCCGATCCCGGACGTCGCGCACGTCGCCTTCGTTCGCTCGCCCCTGGCCCACGCCGAGATCACGAGCATCGACAAGACCGAAGCCGAGCAGGCCGACGGCGTGCTGGCCGTCTACACGGCCGCGGACCTCGATCTTCCGCCGGTGCGCCAGCTGATGGTCGTCAACAGCGACTGCGTGCGCACACCGTTGGCAGCAGACCGGGTGCGGTTCGTCGGTGACGCGGTCGCCGCCGTCGTGGCGGAGACCCGTGCGGCCGCGGCGGACGCGGCGGAACTGGTCGACGTCGACTACGAGCCGCTGCCTGTGGTCGCCGATCCGGAGGAGGCGCTCGCCGACGACGCGCCGTTGCAGTTCCCGGAGCTCGGGTCGAACATCGCGGCCGGCGAACGCGACGAGGCCGGCGCGGAGGTGCTCGCGGACGCCGACGTGGTGGTGCGCGCGCGGATCGAGAACCAGCGCGTGGCCGTGGTGCCGTTGGAGGGCAACGCCATCGCCGTCGAACCGGGCGGCGGGTATCTCGGCGGCGATTACGACCTGACGATCCACGTGTCGACCCAGGGCCCGCACCTGCTCTGGCAGGTCGCGGCCAAGCAGCTCGGCGTGGCGGCCGAACGAGTCCACCTGGTGACTCCGCATGTCGGCGGTGCGTTCGGCGGCAAGTTCGGCATGTCGGCCGAGCACCAGGTGGTGATCGCGGCGGCCGGGCGGCTCGGTCGGCCGGTGAAGTGGGTGGAGACCCGCTCGGAGAACATGCAGTCGATGCCGCAGAGCCGGGCACAGGTCCAGTACGCCGAACTGGGGCTGAAGTCGGACGGCACGATCACCGGACTGCACTGCAACGTCCTCGGCGACTGCGGCGCCTACGCGGGCTTCGGCGGCGGGTTCGCGCTCGGTCCGACGCGCGTCATGTCGCAGGGCGTTTACCGGATTCCGAAGATCAGTTTCGGTGGGATCGCCGCGCTGACGAACACGACGCCGACCGGTGCGTTCCGCGGCGCGGGCAGGCCCGAGGCGGCGGCCATGCTGGAGCGGATCATCGACGTCGCCGCCGCCGAGCTGGGTACGGACCCGGTCGAACTGCGGCGGAAGAACTTCCTGCAGCCGGAGCAGTTCCCGTACCGGACGCTCGTCGGGGCGCAGTACGACTCGGGCGATTACGACCTGCCGTTGCGCGAGGCGCTGCGGGTCGCCGATTACGACGAACTGCGCAAGGAACAGCAGCGGCGCATCGAGGCGGGTGAGACGACGCTGCTCGGCGTCGGCGTGAGCACCTACGTCGAGATCACCGGCGGCGGTGGCGGCGGGGAGTTCGCCGAAGTCGAGGTGAGCGACGACGGGCGCGCGACGATCAGGGTCGGCACGTCCGGGCACGGCCAGGGTCATCCGACGTCGTTCTCCATGCTCGCCTCGAACGCGCTCGGTATCCCGCTGGAGCGGATCGACTTCGTCCAGTCCGACACGGCGCAGGTCCCGCGAGGTGGTGGTACCGGTGGGTCGCGGTCGTTGCAGGTCGGTGGCAGCGCGGTGCGGGAGGCCGGTGAACTGCTGGTGGCGAAGGCCAAGGAGCTGGCCGCGACGAAGCTCGAGGCGGCCGTCGAGGACATCGAGGTCACCGGGGAAGGCGGTCTCGGCGTGCTCGGCGTGCCGAACGCGAAGGTCGACTGGGCGGAACTCGCCGCCTATGCGGCGGAGAACGGAACCCGGCTCGCCGCCGACACGGATTTCACGCCGGGCGGTGCGACGTTCCCGTTCGGTGCGCACGTGTCGGTGGTCGAGGTCGACACGGAGACCGGCATGGTCACGCCGAGGCGGCACGTCGCCGTCGACGACTGCGGGCGCGTGCTGAACCCGCTGCTCGTGCGCGGCCAGCAGCACGGCGGCGCGGTGCAGGGCATCTCGCAGGCGCTGTGGGAGCACTTCACCTACGACGAGGACGGCAATCCGTCCACCGGCACGCTCGCCGACTACCTCGTGCCGTCGGCCGTCGAGGTGCCGACGCTCGAGGTGTCGAACACCGAGACCGAATCGCCGCTGAACCCGCTGGGCGCCAAGGGCATCGGCGAATCGGCGACGATCGGGTCGACCCCGGCCGTGCAGAACGCCGTGGTCGACGCCGTGAAGCACCTCGGTGTGCGGCACATCGACATGCCGCTCACACCGCAGCGGACGTGGCAGGCGATCCGCGCGGCACAGGCGGGCACACCCGTCGATCCGTGGCGCGATCCGCCTGCGGCGTTCGCCGCGTTGCCGGTCCGCGACAGCGGTCCCGACCCGCATGCCGACGAGGCGGCCGTCTAGGTCATCCAGGATCTGAACGCGTCGGCGTGGTCCCGGGCGAACTCGGCGACGTCCCGTGGTGCGCGGCCGAGGAGCCGGCCGACGGTGCCGGTGGTGACGTCGCCCCAGCCACCGGCGAACGCGCGGGCGTAGTCCTCGAGCATGCCGATGAGCCATTCCGGCACACCGTGGTCCCGCAGTGCCGTGCGCTTGGTCTCGTCGGTGACGGCGAGGTAGCGCACCGGGGTCCCGAGGACCTCGCCGAGCTGCTCGGCCACGTCGTCGAAGCCCAGTGACCGCGGTCCGGTGAGCGTGTAGGTCATCCCGTGGTGGCGGTCCGGGTCGTCGAGCAGGACGCGGGCCGCGCATGCGGCGATGTCGCGTGCGTCGATCATGCCGATCCGGCCTGCGGCCATGTTCAGCGAGAACGTGCCGTTCGCGGCGACCTCGGCCGCCTCGTTCAACAGGTTCTGCATGAACCAGTGCGGGCGCAGGATCGTCCACCGCAGATCGCTCTGTTCGGTCTCCCTGTCGGAGAGCGCGTGGAGCCTGCCGCTGCGATTCGGCGCGTCGTGGGCGGCGCCGACGACGGACAGCCGGACGACGCGTTCCGCGCCCGCCTGCCTGGCGGCCCACATGATGTTCGTGTTGTTCTCCGGTGCACGGGGACCGTTCGGCGTGAGCACCCAGACGTCCTGCACCCCCTCGAATGCCGGAGCCAGTGAGCCGGGGTCGTCGAGGTCACCGGTGACGGGCTCGGCACCGCGGGCGGCGATCGAGTCCGCCGCGGCCCCGGTACGGACGAGTGCCCGTACGTTCCGGTCGGAGTCGGCGAGGACGTCGAGCAGCGCGCCCGACACGGTTCCGGTCGCGCCGGTGAGCAGGACGGTGCGGGACATGGTCATTCTCCTTGTGCCGGGCCGGGAAGGCGGATGAGCTTGCGTGCGGTGTCGGGGGTGAGCTGTGCGGCACCGATCGCGGTGAGCGCGACGAGAAAGCCGACGCCCTGCCATGCGGTGAGCGTCTCGCCGGAGAAGAACCAGCCGAGGCCGGTGGCGACCGCGGGCGAGAGAAGACCGAGGAAGGACACGGCGGTGACGGGAAGTGCGCCGATGCCGTGGAACCACACCAGGTAGGCGAGCATGGTTCCCACGAGGGACAGCCACGCGTAGCCGCCGACGGCGGGAAGGTCGATCCCGGACGGCATCCCCTCGAAGGCGAGCGCGAAGGGCACCAGGACGAGCCCGCCCGCGGTGAGCTGCCACCCGGCGAGGGTGGCCGCGCCGACTCCGTCGGGTCTGCCCCAGCGTTTGGTGAGCACGACGCCCGAGGCCATGACTCCGGCACCCGCGATGCCGGCGGCGATGCCGAGTGGATCGAACGCGAACTCGCCACGCAACACGATCAGCCCGACGCCCACCACGCCCGCGACACCCCAGGCGAGCCGCCAGCGGGTGGGTTTCTCGCCGAGCAGCAGCAGCGCCAGACCTGCGACGAACAGCGGTTGCACGGCGTTGAGCGTGGCCGCGACGCCGCCGGGGAGCCGGTACGCGGCGACGAAGAGCAGCGCGAACCAGGCGCCGATGTTCAGCGTTCCCAGCAGCGCCGAGCGCCACAGCCACGTGCCGCGGGGCAGGTTCCGGGTCAGCGCCAGCAGGATCAGGCCCGCGGGCAGTGCACGGAGGACGCCGGAGGTGAGCGGGTGGCCCGGCGGCAGGAATTCCGTGGTGACCAGGTAGGTCGTACCCCAGCTGACGGGTGCCAGCGCCGCGAGTGCGGTCAGTCCCGCCGTGCCGGTGGGACCCGTTGCCGTGGCCGGTCCCGGTCTTGCCGGTGCCTCCACCATGCCAACTCCTCAACGTTGAACTATTTAACGATCGCGAGAGTAGGCATGTGTTACTTTCAGTGTCAAATACTTCGATGTTGAGATGTTCTGCGAAGGGTGGCCGCGTGGAGGACAACGTCGACTGGCGACTGGACCAGTGGCGGACCGAGCGCCCGGATATCGACGTCACGCCGATGGGGTCGGTGGCGCGGATCCAGCGGGCGTCCCGGCTGCTCGATCGCGCGCTCCGCGATCACTTCGCCGCACACGACCTGCAGCAGTGGGAGTTCGACGTGCTGGCGACGCTGCGCCGCTCCGGCGCTCCCTACCGACTGACGGCCGGTCAGCTCCTCGACTCGTCCATGGTCACCTCGGGAGCGATCACCAACCGGATCGACCGTCTCGTCGGTAAGGGGTTGGTCACGCGTGAGGTCGATCCCGCCAACCGGCGCAGTGTGCTGATCACGCTCACCGAACCCGGCCGGACGTTGGTCGACAGCGTCGTCGTCGACCACGTCGAGCTGGAGGCGACACTGCTCGGCGGCCTCGACCCACGCGAGCAGGAGCAGCTGGCCGACCTGCTGCGCCGGCTGCTGATCGGCCTCGGTGATCACCCGCCCGGCGCATAGTCCGGGGCGGGCTCACCGATCACCGATCACCGGGCGAGGTCGTCCCGAGTTCCCGGACGCGGTTCAGCCGCTCGTGCCACCAGCGCGTGGCTTCGGCGCCGGCCGGGTGGTCGGCGAACAGGTCCGGCTCCGGCGCCGTGTGCGGCACCGGGAGGAGACCGCCCACAGGGGAGAGCGGCGTGCTCGTCACGTCGGCCGTGAGCAGGCTCGCCGTTCCGAGTCCGCAGGCGAAGTCCAGCTCCGGCAACGCTCCGGCGAGCGCGAGCCCTGCGGCGAGGCCCACGCTGCTGTCGACCGCGGACGACACCACGCACGGCAGCCCGCACGCCTCGGCGACGTCGAGTGCCCGGCGCACCCCGCCCAGCGGAGCGACCTTCAGCACCGCGACGTCGGCCGCGCCCGCCACGGCCACGTGCAGCGGATCCTCCGCCCGCCGGATCGACTCGTCCGCCGCGATCCGCACGCCGACCTTCCGCCGCAGTTCGGCGAGTTCGGGCACCGACGGGCACGGCTGCTCGGCGTACTCCAGTCCGCCCGCCGCACGATCCAGTGCGCCGAGGGCGACTACGGCGGTGTCGACGTCCCACGCCGCGTTCGCGTCGACGCGGATCGCCCCGCGGGGCCCCAGCGCGTCGCGGACGGCCTCCACCCGGGCGCAGTCGTCGGCGAGCGACGACCGCGGGTCGGCGACCTTGACCTTCGCCGTACGGCAGGCCGACGCGGTGACCAGTCGGTGCGCGTGCGCAGGCGGCACCACCGGCACCGTCGTGTTGACCTCGACCGAGTCGCGTACCGGTGCCGGCCAGCCGTCCCGGCTCGCCTCGACGGCCGCCGCCAGCCACGGCAGGGATTCGGGGTCGTCGTAGTCGCGGAACGGGCCGAACTCGCCCCAGCCCGCCGGGCCGTGCAGCAGCATGCCCTCGCGCACGGTGATGCCGCGGAACCGGTTCCGTAGGGGCAGTGCGAACACGCCCGGCACGTCGGACCTCATCGCCCTCTCGTTCACCGCCTTCTCGTTCACCGGGCCATTGTCCGCGCGCGTTTCGCCCGGCACTCCGGCCGGGTACGCGCGAAAGTGACGCGATGCGAGAGGAGTGGTGGCTGTGACCGGCAGGCTCAGTGGCCGTCGAGTGGCTTTCCTGGTGGCGCCCGAGGGGGTCGAACAGGTCGAGTTGACCAGGCCGTGGAAGGCCGTCCAGGACGCCGAGGGCCTGCCCGAGCTGATCTCGTTCGAGTACGGCGACGTGCAGGCCTTCAACCACCTCGACAAGGCCGACGTGTTCCGCGCGGACAAAGCCGTCTCGGAGGCGTCGGTGGACGATTACCTCGGCCTCGTGCTGCCGGGCGGGGTAGCGAACCCGGACCTGCTCCGCACCGATCCGGCGTCGGTGCGGTTCGTGCGCGCGTTCGCCGACGCGGGCAAACCCGTCGCGGCGATCTGTCACGCTCCGTGGGCTCTCATCGACGCGGGCATCGCCGGCGGCCGGCGGCTGACGTCGTACCCGAGCCTGCAGACGGACCTGCGCAACGCCGGTGCCGAGTGGGTCGACGACCAGGTCGTGGTCGACGGCAGGCTGGTGACGAGCCGCAACCCGAACGACCTGCCCGCGTTCTGCGAGCAACTGGTCGAACAGTTGGCGCAGCAGGCCGAACAGGGGCACACCGCACCGGCGTGACGAGCCTCGTCGCCACCGGGTCGTCGCCACCGGTCTCATTCCCACCAGAACGCCCACAGCCGCTCGCCGACGAGGCCGCGGGCCACGGCGCTCAGCGTGTCCGGCTGGGCCGTGAACTGATCGAGGCAGAAGGCGCGATGCTCGGCTGCGAGCAACTCGGCGCGGTTGCGGGTCTTCGGCGGTGCGGCGACCGAGAGGACCATCTCGTCGTAGCCGAGACGGATCAGTGTCGCGCCGAACCGGTCCTCCCAGCTGCGCAGCACCGTCGACACCAGTTCGGCGCGGTCGGTGGTGCGCAGCATGCCCTGCCAGCCCAGTGCGGCGGGCAGGTCCGCGGGCCTGCCGACTTCGGCGATGCCCAGCCGGTGGCTTCCGCTCGCGACGAGACGGGAGCCCGTGTTGCCTGCCTCGGCCAGCGGGTCGGACTTGCGCGGGGACCGCCGGGCCAGCCCGGGGAACTCGGCGCCGAACGGTTCCAGGCACGTGCCGTCGCAGCACGGCCCCCGCCACCAGGAACGGAGGGTTTCACCGGGGTCGCAACGGCCGATGAGGTGGTCGGTCGGCACGTCCCGGGGTCGGTCGTCGATCCAGTCCTGCCCAGCCGTTTCGAAGCGCAGGTCCCGGGGGATGAGCACGGGCCAGCGGCCGGTCTGTGGGAAGGCGGCCACGCAGGCCAGGTACAGGTCGGGGTCGGTGATCGGGTCGTCGGACACCCACAACGCCTGGTGCATGCGTCCCGGCGGCAGAGCGAGACGGTCGCCGGAGTGGGGGTCGGAGTGGGAGCCGGAGTGGTCGCCGGTCCGGTTGGCTGTGGTCGATGTGAACATGGCCCGAACGCTAGTTCGACCCACCGACAGTTTCGGGGGTGAGTGGAGATCGTCCGCCGCAACCTCACTCGAACGGGTGATCGAACGAGTCGGCACGTGAACCCACGCCCGCGACCGAGCCGGAGGCGCCCACGGCCGAACCGGAGGCGCCCACGGGCGAACCGCGGTTACAGCGGGCGCAGCAGGTCGTCGGAGTCGATGATGCGGTAGGCGTAGCCCTGCTCGGCGAGGAAACGCTGCCGGTGGGCGGCGTAGTCGGTGTCGACCGTGTCGCGGGAGACGACGGAGTAGAAGTGCGCCTGCCGCCCGTCCTCCTTGGGGCGGAGCAGCCGCCCGAGCCGCTGCGCCTCCTCCTGCCGGGAGCCGAAGGTGCCCGACACCTGGATCGCGACCGTCGCCTCGGGCAGGTCGATCGAGAAGTTCGCGACCTTCGACACGACGAGCTTGTTGATCTCGCCCTTCCGGAACCGGTCGAACAGCGCCTCGCGCTCCTTGTTCTTCGTCGAGCCCTGGATGATCGGGGCGTCAAGTGCCGCGCCGAGCTCTTCCAGCTGGTCGAGGTAGGCACCGATGATCAGCGTCGGTTCGCCCTCGTGCGCCTCGACGACGTTCTTGATCACCGCCGTCTTCGTGTGCGCCGTCGACGCGAGGCGGTAGCGCTCCTCCGCGTCGGCCGTCGCGTACGCCAGCCGTTCGCCCTCGGTGAGCGTCACGCGGACCTCGACGCAGTCGGCGGGGGCGATCCAGCCCTGTGCCTCGATGTCACGCCACGGCACGTCGAACCGCTTCGGTCCGATCAGTGAGAACACGTCGCCCTCGCGGCCGTCCTCGCGCACCAGCGTCGCCGTGAGGCCGAGGCGGCGACGGGACTGCAGGTCGGCGGTCATCCGGAACACCGGCGCGGGGAGCAGGTGCACCTCGTCGTACACGACAAGGCCCCAGTCGCGGGAGTCGAACAGCTCGAGGTGCTTGTACTCGCCCTTCGACTTGCGCGTGATGACCTGGTAGGTCGCGATCGTGACCGGGCGGATTTCCTTCTTCTCCCCGGAGTACTCGCCGATCTCGTCCTCGGTCAGCGACGTCCTGGCGACGAGTTCGCGCTTCCACTGCCTGCCGGCGACCGTGTTGGTCACCAGGATCAGCGTCGTCGCCTGTGCCTGCGCCATCGCGGCCGCGCCGACGAGCGTCTTGCCCGCACCGCACGGAAGTACGACGACGCCGGAGCCGCCCGCCCAGAACGAATCGGACGCCTGCCGCTGGTACTCGCGCAGCGCCCAGCCGTCCTCCTCGAGGGATATCGGATGCGCCTCGCCGTCGACATAGCCCGCGAGGTCCTCGGCGGGCCAGCCCACCTTCAGCAGCGCCTGTTTGAGGCGGCCGCGCTCGGACGGGTGGACCGCCACGGTGTCCTCGTCGACCTGCACGCCCAGCATCGGCTTGATCTTCTTGCTGCGCTGGACCTCGGCGAGCACGGCACGGTCGGTCGTGGTCATCACCAGGCCGTGCGCGGGATCGCCGTGGATCTGCAGCCTGCCGTACCGGCCCATCGTGTCGACGATGTCGATCAGCAACGGCTGCGGAACGGGGAAGCGGGAGTAGGTGGTGAGGGCGTCCACCACCTGCTCGGCGTCGTGCCCGGCGGCCCGCGCGTTCCACAGCGCCAGCGGGGTGACGCGGTAGGTGTGCACGTGTTCGGGCGCGCGTTCCAGCTCCGCGAACGGTGCGATCGCGATCCGCGCGTCCGCTGCCCGGTCGTGGTCGACCTCGAGCAGCACGGTCTTGTCCGACTGGACGATCAGGGGGCCATCACTCACGCCTCCCTTTATACGTTCCGTTCGCGGGCGGTTGGGCCGTCCGGTGGTCAGCGCGCCCTCATACTGGAGCTTGACGCCCCGGCGCAATACCATCGCCGGGACGTCATGCTGGCTACCGCCGGTGTTGGTCCCGGCCGCCCCACGGTGGCTACGATCCGAGTGTCTTTCGCGCTGATATGAAGGAAGTCCGTTGCCCCGTCGCAGCCACGCCCCCCGGGACGAAGCGGCGGACATCCAGCGATCGGGCGGACGCTGGCGGTTGCGCAACTGGCGCCTGCGAACGCGCCTGCTCGCCGCTCTCTTCGTCCCCGTGCTGGCGATGCTGGGTTTCGCGGGGCTGCGCGTCGAGTCGAATCTGTCGCAGGCCGATGACTACGCCGCGGCGACCGAGCGCGTCCGGGTCGACGACACCGTCGCGAACCTCGTCCACGAGTTGCAGCGCGAGCGCGACCTGACCGTGCGGTACGTCGCGGGCGGACGCCAGGGGCAGCCCGTCGAGGTGCTCCGGCAGCGGGACCGGGTCGACGGTGCCCGGGGCGAATTCGAGAAGGCGCTCACCGCTGCCCGGCCCGAGCTGCCCGACCAGGCCGTCGAGGATTTCCGGCAGTGGGAGCGCCGCCTGGAGGGGCTGGCGGACGCGCGCTATGCGGGTCAGCATTCGTCACAACCCGCAGGGCAGGTGCTGGCCGCCTACAACGAGTTCGTCGCAGGACTGCTCGACATCGGAGGGCAGGCCGCGGTCGACACCCCGGACCGGGAACTGGCGCGCACCTACCTGGCCGCCGCGTCGGTGGCGCGGGTGAAGGACGCGCTGTCGATCCGCAGGGCGCTCGTCGGCGAGGCCCTCGCCTCGCGTGCGGTGAACCCGGCCCTGACGCGTGCGCTCGCGGGCGCCGACGCGCAGGTCGCGGATGAGCGGCACAACCACGCCGAGTTCGCGACCCCGGACCAGCGGCGGTTGCTCGACGAGGAGCTGACCCCGCTCGTCGACGCCACGTCGGGAACCGTCACCGCGGTGCTCGACGGCGACCCGTCGGCCGATCCGGCGACCTGGGACCGGCAGGCCACCCAGGCCGTCGACGCGGCCAAACGGGTGGAGGACGCGCTGCGGGAGGACGTACGCGACCGATCGTCGGCGCTGGCGTCGGAAGCGCGGTCGGACGCCCTGATCGACGGTGCCGTGATCCTCGGTGTGCTGCTGCTCGCCGGCCTGCTCGCGGTCGCGATCACGCGGTCCCTGCTGCGGCCGTTGCGGACGCTGCGCACCAGTGCGCTCGACGTCGCCCATTACCGGCTGCCGGAAGCGGTCAAGGGCATCCTGGCCGACCCGGACCCGCGACCGGAGGATGCGCATCGCCGGTCCGTCGAACCCGTCCGCGTGTACAGCAGGGAGGAGCTCGGCCAGGTGGCACGGGCCTTCGACGCCGTCCACGGCCAGGCGGTGCGGCTCGCGGGGGAGCAGGCGATGCTGCGGGAGAACGTCAACTCGATGTTCGTTAACCTCTCGCGCCGCAGTCAGGATCTCGTCGAACGGCAGCTCACGGTGCTCGACCGGATGGAGGAGCACGAACAGGACCCCGACGTCCTCGGCGGGCTGTTCGAGCTCGACCACCTCGCCACGCGGATGCGCCGCAACAGCGAGAACCTGCTCGTCCTGGCAGGGCAGGACGTCGGCAGGCCGTTGCCGGGCGCCGTCGCGGCCGAGGAGATCATGGGCGCCGCGTTGTCCGAGGTCGAGCACTACCAGCGCATCAGCGTCGCGGCGACCCCGCAGATCGGTGTCCGGGGCGAGATCGTCGGCGACCTCGTGCACGTGATCTCCGAGTTGTTCGAGAACGCCACCGACTACTCGCCGGACGACTCGCCCGTGTCGGTCGTCAGCGCCGTCACCCAGGACGGCGAGTGGCGGATCGACATCACCGACCGCGGTGCAGGCATGCCGGAGACGGAGATCCGCAGGGCGAACGTACGCCTGTCCGAGGTGCCGGACGTCGACGTCGAGGTGTCGCGGCGGATGGGGCTCTACGTCGTCGCGCGGCTGGCCAGGCAGCACGACATTCGCGTGTGGCTGTCGGCTGCGGATCTGATGGGCCTGACCGCGACGGTCGTCGTGCCCGCGGCACTCGTGCGACAGGCGGATTCGTCGCCGCGGGAGTCGCCGGTCGCGCTCGAATCGGCGACCGGCGAGGAGGAGCCTGCGCAACAGGGGCCGCCGTCGTCGGTCGTGTTCCGGCCGGAGCCGCAGCGTCGTCCGGCGACGGCGCTGCCCTCGGAACCCGAACCGTCCGAACCACTCGCAGCCGCGGACGAACCCGTGGACGGCCCGGCGAGTGCGCCGGTGAGCAAGCGCGCGCCCGGGCAGGGGTCCGTGCGGGAGCAGCCCGTCGCCGAACTGTTCGCCGATCCCTATGCCGGCGCGGACACGTTCACCAGGCCGGTTCCGGAACCGGCCCCGGCTCCGGTGTCACCACCGGGGCCGGAGCCGGAGCAGGAATCGGAACCGGGACCGGGGCCGGAGTTGGCATTGGAGCCGAAGCCGGAGCCGGAGCAGGAGCCCGAACGGGAGCCGGCGGTCGAGTCGGCGATCGAACCGGATACCGCGGCGGCATCCGGCGTTCCGGCCGGCCCGGGGATCACCGACGGGGCGGAGCCTGCTCCGGTGTTGCCGCGGCGCAGACCCGCGGTGTCGGAGGTGCTGTCCGAGGGCGGGGACGAGTCCGCCGCGCCTGCGGGGGCCGAGCATGCCGACCATGCCGAGGGTGCCGACCGCGCTGAGCATGCCGACCGCGTTGAGCGTGTGAAGGCTCCACCGGAGATCGGGGACATCGACAACACCGGGAACATCGGGCACACCGGGGACGTCGAGGACACCGCCGGGTACGCAGAGGATGCGGGCGGGGCCGGCGAGGGCGGTCTTTCCGGTGCCGGGCCCGCCGATGCCGTGAGCGCCGAGCGGCCCGTACAGCCGCGACGGCCGGTGCGGCGTCCCGGCGCCGCGCCCGCCGCGGACGAGTCGCTCACCGAGGAAATTCCCCGCATCGTGGGCGTTCCCGACTCGGGGCGTGCCGCGGTCTTCGGCAGGCGCGAGGCGGACTGGGACGAGGACCCGGACGCCGCGTCCGCCGCGGCACACCCACCGGTGCCGGAGTCGGCTGCCGAGGTCACGGACGGACCGACCGCGCCCATTCCGGTGGTCGGCTCACTCGAGGCGGCCACGGAGACGGCTGCCGGATCGACCGCAGCCACTGCAACGTCCGCTGCGACGTCCGCTGCGAACCCGCCCGCGACCGAGCCCGATGTGGTCGCAGGCATTCCCACCGGGGCCCGGATCGACGAGGTGGCCCCGGCCCGCGGCGAGAGTCCCGGCGACGGGCCGGCTGCGGAGCGTGTGGCACGCCCGCCCAGGGAGCCGGAGTCCGGACCGGCCGAGCAGACCGATGTGTCGGGGTGGGGGCCCGGTCCCACCTGGCCCATGCGCGACGGCGACGAACCGACTGCGACACCCCGATCGCGGCCCGAACCCCGGCCACAGCCCGCGGCCCGGCCACAGCCCGAACCCCGATCGCAGCCTGCGGCCCGGCCACAGCCCGAGCCCCGACCCCGGCCCGAGTCCGAGCCCCGACCCCGGCCCGAGTCCCAGCCCCAGTCCCAGCCCCAGCCACGACCTGCGCCGATCTCTCCCAGGGAATCGGAACCGGCGCTCGGTGACGACGCGCCCACCGACCGGATGGCGATCTATCACCGGCTCATGACGCGGTGGTTCGAACCGGGTGGCGACGACCAGGACTGGCCCGTCGAGCCTGCCGGTTACAACGGCTCCGGTCAGGGCGGTGGCCCCGGCCGGAGCGACTCGCCCCGCAACGGTGCCGAACCCGGCAGGTGGCACCGCAACGGTGACGGACGTGCCGTGCCCGGCGAGGGCGCCGAACCGCACCCGGCCGGGCCTGCCGGCTTCGGACCGGGCGGCGCTGGACAGGGTGGCTACGGACAGGGTGGCTACGGACAGGGCGGCGCCGGACAGAGCCACCCCGGTCAGGGCGGCTTCGGACAGGGCGGCTTCGGACAGGGCGCTGCCGAGCGCAACGGCACGGGACCCGCCGGCACCGATCCGGACCGGACGAACGCCGACGGGACCACTGCCGAGGGGGCGACCGCCGACCGCGCAGCGGCCGACGGGACCGCCGGGACCACTGCGGGGCAGTCCGGTCACCGCAACGGGAACGACACCGACGGGGGCCGGCCGCGGCTGCAGTCGACGTTCATCGACCGGTCGCCCGAGGCGATCCGCGATCGGATGTCGGGACTGCAACAGGCCACGGCCCGCGCCAGGCACGCTCGCAGCCGCTGAGCCCTGGCTCACCCGGAAGGCGCACACGGCTCGCGTTCGGCACCGACCTCGACACCGATACCGGCCTCGGCTTCGACACCGCCACCGGCGCGGTGCCGGTCAGCTCCGCGCGGCGGCCTCCGCGGTATCCGCAGTCCCCGCGGTATCCCCCGTCTCGACGGTCGTGGTCCCGGGTCCGGATTCCGCTGTCGCGGGATCCGGTTCGCCGGGGCGCTGCACCTGCGGGCTCTGCAGCAGGCGCGCGACCTCGCCGCGCAGGGATACGAACCGCTCGGACTCGCGGGTCGTGATCTGGTTGCGTTCGGCCGGCAGGTCGATGGTCAGATCCGCGACGATCGAGGCGGGCGATTTCGACAGCACCAGCACCCGGTCGGCGAGGTAGACGCTCTCGTCGATGTCGTGCGTGACCAGCAGGATCGTGCTGCCCAGGTCGCGCTGCACCCGGCGGGTCAGGTCCTCCAGTTCGCCGCGGGTCTGCGCGTCGACCGACGCGAACGGCTCGTCCATCAGCAGCAGTGCAGGCCTGCTCACCAGCGCCCGCGCGATCGACACGCGCTGCTGCATCCCGCCGGAGAGCTGCCATGGGTACTTCTTGCCGACTCCGGACAGGCCCACCGATTCGAGGACCTCGGCAGCGCGCTGTGAGCGCTCGGCCTTCGACACCTTCTGCCAGCGCAGCGGGAACTCGACGTTCTTCGCCACGGTCAGCCAGGGGAACAGCGAACGGCTGTAGTCCTGGAACACGACGGCGAGGTCGCCCGGCACGCCCGACACCTCGTCGCCGTGCAGCCGGACGGAACCACCCGTCGCGGGAATGAGCCCGGAGATGCAGCGCAGCAGGGTCGACTTGCCGCAGCCGGACGGGCCGACGATGCACGCCAGCTGCCCGGATTCGATGGTGAACGCCAGGTCCCGCACGGCGACGTGCGCGCGCTCACCCTGGCCGTACTGGTGGGTGAGGCCGGAAACCTCGAGCATGGTCGGCACGGTCAGCCTCCTACGGGCGCGTCACAGGTCGGGGTCAGGGGGCGGACGCCGCGGAGTCTCATGCGTCGTCCCCACGGGTGGGCTGCCAGCCGAGCACGAGGCGTTCGACGGCCAGCAGTGCGCTGTTGAGCGCGTAGCCGAGTACTCCGAGCAGCAGTACCCACACCCACATCTCGGTGTACTGGACCGTCGACTGCGTGGTGGACAGCTGCAGGCCGATCCCACTGCCGCTGACGATCTCGGCGACCACCATGAGCAGGATGGCGATCGACAGGCTCAGCCGCAGGCCGGCGAAGATCTTCGGCATCGCGGCGGGCAGCACGATCATCCCGATCCAGTACCGCCGTGGTGTGCCGAGCGAGCGAGCGGTGTCGATCTTGACCTCGTCGACCGAGCGCACTCCGTCCACGGTGTTGAGCACGATCGGCCACAGGGTGGAGAACACGATCGCCGCGATCTCCATCTCCACCCCGATACCGAATATCACCATGAACGCGGGCATCAGTGTCACGGGCGGTACGGAACGCAGGAACGAGATCAGCGTGCCGCAGTAGTCCATCGCCCAGTCGGAGCGGCCGAGCGCGGTGCCGAGTGCGATGCCGAGCACGGCGGAGGCGGCCCACGCACCGAGGGCCGTCGCCAGGCTGGGCAGCACGATCTCGAAGACGGCGTCGCTCAGCATGAGCCGCCAGGCGGGGCCGGACAGCAGCAGGTCGACCGCGGTGCCGAGGATCGCCGTCATCCGGGGGAAGTAGACGCTGTCGGCGCCGATCGCGATCAGTTCCCACAGCAGCAGGGCTGCGGCGAAGACGAGCCAGGTCACCACGGCCGAGCCGAGGATGCGCGTCCGTTTGCCGGCGAGAGTCGTGGCGCTCAACGTGCCGCCCTTTCCTCGGTGTCGGCCCAACGGAACAGTCGCCTGCCGCTGCCGACGAGCGCGGAGTTGATCGCCCAGCCCGCGAGGCCCGCGAGCACGGTGCCCGCCATGACCTGGTCCAGGTGCCCGTTGTTCATCCCGCCTTCGAGGATGTAGCGGCCGAGCCCGATCTCCGATGCCGCGACGTACTCGACGCTGATGACCGCGATCAGTGCGATCGAGGCGGCGACCCGGATACCGGTGAAGATGAACGGCGCGGCGTGGGGCAGAGCCACCCAGGTGAGCGACTGCCTTCGGTTGGCGCCGGTCGCGCGGGCGGAATCGAGCAGTACCGGGTCGATCTCGCCGAAGGCGTAGATCGTGTTGAACAGGATCGGCCACACCGCGGCGTAGACGGCGAGGGTGATCTTGGCGTCCGGTCCGCTGCCGATGGTCACCATGACCAGTGGGATGAGCGCGACGGCAGGGATCGGGCGCAGGAACTCGATGAGTGCACGGGCCGCCGACTGCAGTGCGGGCACGCTGCCCAGCACGAGCCCGGCCGGCACGCCGATACCGATGGCGACGCCGAGCGCGATCAACCAGGCCAGCAGGGTGGCGACGACTCCGCGGAGGAATTCCGCGTCGCCGAGCAGGCTCACGAAGGTGGTGGTGACCTCACTGGCCGGCGGGACCCAGTAGTCCGGCAGTACACCGGCCTGCACGGTGATCTCCCAGAGCAGGAAGAAACCGAGCAGGCCGGTGAGTCCTTTGGCGAACTTGAGCACGCCGGTTACTTGGCCGAGTCGTCCTCGCCGGTGTCCGGCGGGACGATCATGTCCTCGACGTCGATCTTCTTGTCGAGGGCGCCACGGTCGACCATCAGGTCCGGAACTCGCTGGATGCGCTCGGGGTCGAGGCTGCTCTCGAAGGTCAGCAGCGTCGTCATCGGGGCGAGGTCCTCGGGCAGGCCGATGTGCTCGACGAGGATCGGGTCGATGACCTTGGTGCGGTCGGCGGTTTCGGCCTCGTCGCTGGCCTTGGCCATGGCGCGCTGGAACGCGGCGACCGTCTTCGGGTTCTCCTTGGCGAAGTCGGCGGTGGCGCCGTACCCGGCCATCGGCAGGTTCTCCAGCGGTCCGGTCATCGGGTCCCAGCGGGACTCGGCGCCCATCTGCTGCTGGTTCATGGCGATGAACGGGTCAGGGAAGAACGCCGCGTCGATGCCCTTGCCGAGGCCCTTCTGCGACGTGCTGAAGCCGCCGGGCTGCCAGTCGACCTTGTCGAGGTCGACGTCGTTGGCCTCGGCCCACGCCTTGGTGAGGATGTCGGCCAGGGTGTCCGGCGGGGTCACACCCACGGTCTTGCCCTCGAGGTCCTTCGGCTCTTCGAGCGGCGAGTTCTTCGGGACCATGATCGCGTTGGACTTCGGTGCCGCGGACGAGGCGTCGGCGATCAGCTTGAGATCCATGTCGCCGGCGGCCTGGTGCGAGAAGAAGCCGGTGTAGCCCGAGTAGATGACGTCGACCTCGCCCGCGTTCAGCTTGTTGAAGCCGATGTCGGCGCTGTCCACCTTGATCGGGTTGACCTTGAGGCCCTCGTCGGCGAAGTAGCCCTGCTCGCGAGCGAGGTAGAACGCGGAGAGATCGATGGTGCCCTGGACCGATACGTTGATCTTCGATTTCTCGACCTGGGCGTTGCCACTGTCCTCGTCCTCGGAACCGCCGAGCAGCCCGCAGCCGCTGACGGAGGCGAACACGGCGAGGCCGGCGGTGAGCGCGGCGAGACGCCGGCCGCTGGCACGGCGTTGTGATGGACGCAAGGCAACTCCTCGTGGGACTAGATGATGGCGTGGGGGTGACCACAAGGCCCGAACCTGCGACGTCGCTGGTCTGGACCAGGCACACCGAAGGTGCGGCCCCACTCTATTAAGCGGGCAAAGCGATCACAACGGGTACTCAATACGAATGGATGAGTGTTAGGTGTCACCCTCCCGGTAAGGAGTTGGATTATGAAACACTACTGAACGTGTTCTTGAGTGCCGGACAGAGAGACGACGAAGTGAACGCCGAGTAACGCAGCGAAGGGTTTCGCCTCGTTCTGAGCTAAGAGGGTTACGTGCCAACAGGTCGTTCGCTACTGTCTGCCTCTGCCTACTCGGGAATCGGGTTGCACGTTCACTGAACTGAGTGTCGGTCGACAACGAGGATCGGGATGTCGCGACGGACGAACCGTTGACGGGGACGCGGTGCTTGGAGTCGAGATGCGGCATTCATCCGGGAGACGTGGTTACTGAGCGGGTGTACCGCGTCGATGCCGGAGTGGGAGGTGCCGGCCCGGCGGTCGGTCGCCACCGCCGTCGCTGGTGCATCCGTCGCTGGTGCATCGGGCCCTCCGGGCGGCAGGTCCCGGTCGGGACGGCAAATCGGCAGGAGCCGTAGGGCTCGAACTTTGGGAGTGTGCTCGTAGTGCTCGACGAGAAGGCGGAGGAAGGGCGGGCCGGCGGCGACGGTCCGGACGACCCGGCCGCCGAGGCGACTGCCTCCCCGTCGGCCGCAAGCAGCGGCGGCAGCGGCGGACGCGGTCTCCGCAACTGGCGGCTGCGGTCCAAACTCGCGCTGATTCTGATCATTCCCACGATCACCGCGCTCGTGCTCGCCGGCATGCGGGTGTACGACTCCCTGGACCGGGCGAATCAGCTACGGCAGACCGCGGATCAGGTGCAGCTCGCCGACCAGATCAGTGACGTCGTCCATCAACTCCAGATCGAACGTGAGCTCGCCGTGCTCAAGCTCGGCGCCCCCGCGGGAAACACCGAACGCGCGGACCTCTTCACCGCCCAGGTGGAACAGGTCGACACCGCAGTGGGGCGGCTGAACGACCTGGCGGCGGAGCTGTCCGTCGACGATCCCGCCATGCAGGCGCGCTACGACGCCGGGGTGAACCGGCTGGGTGTGCTCGACTCGATGCGGCAGGCGGTCACCGAGGGCGCGATGACCCCGCGCACGTTGCTCGACCAGTACACGCTGCTCATCACCGGCCTGGTCCAACTGGACCGTGAGGTCACGACCGCGATCAACGACCGCGACCTGCTCCGCGACAGCAACGCGATCCACGCGCTGTCGGAGGCCAAGGAATACATCTCGCTCGAAGGCGCGATCGTCTCGCTCGCGGCGCAGCGGAACGACTTCCCGCAGTACATGGTCGAGGACGCCAAGGACGCCATGGCCAGTGGCGAGTCGGCGTCCGAGGACTTCAACGCCTATGCCTCGCTGGCGCAGCGGCAGTACTTCATCGACACCGTCTCCGGCACGGAGATCGACCGCAGGCAGATGCAGCGCGACCAGGCATTCGCGCGCGTCGGCAACGACGAGCCGCCGCAGATCAACCAGCAGCAGTTCGTGGGCGACCTCGCGGTCACCCGCGACAACTACCGAGAGGCCGAGTCCGGCCTGCTGAGCGAGCTGGAACAGCAGTCGGCCGGCCTCGCCGAGGACGCGACGTTCGGTGCCTGGCGTGACGCCGTCATCGTGGCCCTTGCGCTGGTGGCCGCGCTGGCCCTGATGCTCTGGGTCTCGCGCTCGATGCTGGCGCCGCTGCGGACGTTGCGGGAGAACGCGCTGGAAGTGGCCTACGTCCGGCTGCCGGAGACCGTTCGCCGCATCCTGGCCGACCCGAACCCGATGGAGGCGTCCCGCAAGGGCATCAGCCCGGTGCCGGTGGAGACCAAGGAGGAGATCGGCGAAGTCGCCCGGTCGTTCGACGTGGTGCACGAACGTGCCGTGCGCATGGCCGCCGAACAGGCGCTGCTGCGCGAGAACGTCAACGGCATCTTCGTCAACCTCTCGCGGCGGAGCCAGCGGCTGGTGGAACGTCAGCTCGGCGTGATCGACAGGCTCGAGTCCGACGAGCAGGACCCCGACCAGCTGGCGCACCTGTTCGAACTCGACCACCTCGCGACCCGGCTCCGCCGTAACGGCGAGAGCCTGCTGGTGCTCTCCGGCGCCGGCCTGTCGAAGTCCATGGCGAAGCCGGTGGCCGCGGCCGACGTCGTCGGCGCCTCGGTGTCGGAGATCGAGCAGTACGCCCGCGTCGAGGTCGGCAGCGTTCCGGACGCCGCGGTACACGGCCGCGCCGTCAACGACCTGGTGCACCTGCTCGCCGAACTGCTCGACAACGCGACCTACTTCTCCGAGCCCGACACCAGGATCAGCGTGCGGGCCGCGGTGACGCGCAAACGTTCGCTCGCCATCCAGATCACCGACCGCGGTGTCGGTATGGACGAGGACCAGTTCGCCGAGGCCAACGAACGGCTGGCCGACCCGCCGGACCTGGACGTGTCGGTGACCCGGCGGATGGGCCTGTACGTGGTCGCACGCCTGGCCCAGCGGCACGGCATCGACGTGCGGCTTCGGGAGAACGAGGACATCGAGGGCGGCGTGGTCGCCCGGGTCGTCGTGCCGCGTGAACTGCTCACCGACGCGCCCGGTGGCCCGCAGGGCATGACCCCCGCGATGGGCGGTCAGCACAACGGCTCGTACGCGGGCGTTCCGGCCGCGGCGGAGCTGCCCATGCGGCGGCTCGACGACGCCGACGGTGTCGGCGAGGTCGTGGCCGACAACCCCGCTGCGCAGCCGGCCAGCGCGTTCGAACCGGCACCGCCGCTCGACGACTCGCCGTGGCCGAGCGCGGAAGACGTCCCGGAGGACGCCTCGGAACTCGACTACCTGTCGGGGACCCCGGTCGGCGGCGACTCGGCGACGACCGTCATGCCCGCGGCGTCCGGTCCTGCGGGAGGTGGCCCCGAGGACGACCAGCCCGGGCTGACACCGCTCGACCAGCCGATCAGCCTCGACGACCTGGTCGGCGGGCCGAACAAGGCCGCGGGTCCGTTCGTGAGCCCCGCCGAGCGGGAACCGGACTCGCTGCCGAAGCGCACCCCCGGGGAGACGACCGGGTCCGCGAAGTCGGCGCCGTCGCAGCCCGCCCAGCCCGCGCCGTCGCAGCCCGCCCAGCCGCCGCAGCCTGCCGGTGGCAACACCGCCGGTAACGGCACGGGTGTCGGCACCGCCGGCACCGGTGGGCCGACTGCGACGGGCGACGGCCGCTCCGGTGCCGGTTCGGTGCCGGAGGACGATCCATTCGCGCTGCCGAAGCGGGAGCCGCGCTACGTGGCGCCGGAAACGGCGGCGGGTCCCGGGCCGTCGCACCGGGCGGCCGGTAACCGGACCGCAGCTGCCGCGGGTGCCACGGGTACCGCTGCGGCGCACGAGCCGGATGCCGCGCACGGAGCGGATGCGGCGCAGTCCGGAACCGGAGGCGCCGCGCTCGAAGAAGAGGCGCCGACCAAGCGACTGCCGATCTACCAGTCGGTGCTGTCGCGGTGGTTCAGCGAGGAAGAAGAGGAGCCGGAGGCAGGGGCCGGCGACCAGGCCAGCGACGTCGCGGACGCAGGCACCGCGCGTGCGGGCGCTTCTCCCGGTGGCGCCTCCGCCGGAGGAGTACAGGAGGACTGGCGGAGCGTGTCGGACACCGGTTGGGAAGCGGCGCAGTCGTTGCTCGAACCGAAGGGCGAGGAGATCACGACGGCGGGCCTGCCGAAACGGGTGCCGAACGCGTATCTCGTACCGGGCTCGGTCACCGAGGCGGGTGACTCGCCCGCTGCCGGCGCCGCGCAGGCAGGCACCGAGACGTTCGCCGATCCGGCGGCATCGGAGCCTGCGGCATCGGAGCCCGCGGCCTCCGCGCCGGCGGCCTCCGCACCGGCAGCGGCCGCTCCTGCGGCGGAGAAGCCCGCGGTGTCGCGTTCGGCCGAGGCTGCGCGCACCCGCATGGCCTCGTTTCAGCGTGGATTCACCAGCGGCAGGCACGCACTGCAAGAACAACCGGATCAAGCAGGCACACAGTTCGAAGCCGAGTCGAACGGTTCGACCGGCAACGGCGTTCACGGGGCGAAGGAGTAAGAGTTGACACGCACTGGTTCGATGCAGCCGGGTACGCCCCGGCAGGGCAATTCCGGCCAGGCCGGGAGCTTTGCCTGGCTGATCACGGACTTCGTGCACCGGGTCCCCGGGGTCGCACATTCCGTGGTCGTATCCGCGGACGGGTTGCTGCTGGCTTCCTCGAAGGGCCTGCCGAAGGACCGGGCCGATCAGCTGGCCGCGGTGGCGTCGGGGCTGACCTCGCTCGCCCGCGGCGCCGCCCAGGTCTTCGAAGGCGGTCCGGTGGCCCAGACCGTCGTCGAGATGGCCAACGGCTTCCTGTTCCTGATGTCGGTCTCCGACGGCTCGTGTCTCGCCGTGCTCGGCGCCCCGGACAGCGACATCGGCCTGGTCGTGTACGAGATGACACTGCTGGTCGACCGGGTCGGCCAGCAGATGACCCCGGAACTGCGCGCGCAACTGCAGGGCAGCACCGGCCGGTGAGCTCACCGTCACGAGGATTTTGGCGCGAGGTTGTCGATGATGTATCCACCGACAGTGAGCACACACTGAGGAGCCGCCGTGGATTCCGGGCACTCACGAGGTGATCGACGACCGGACCGGGCACCCGACCCCGGCCCGGCGGACGAGCAGGACGGTCGCGCCGACGAGGCGTGGCGGCCGATCAGGCCCAGCAAACGGGTGGACCGCGAGAGCGACTGGCTGTACCAGTCCGACGAAGAGCCGGACGACCCCGCCGACTTCAGCGTGTCCGAATACCGGGAACGCCTGATGGGCGGTCCCGGTTCCGAGCTGTACGGCTCGCACGAGGTGCCGCCCCGCAGTGGCAGGCCCGAACGCGAGGACCCGGATTTCAGCAGCGGCTATCACGTTCCGTACGCGGAGAACTCGCCGAGAGGTTCGAACGAGGGCGCCCGTGACGTCGACCGCTACGACGACGAGTTCGGCCGCGACGGTTACGACACGGGCGAGTTCCGTACCGGTGGCTTCGGCACCGGCCGGTTCCCGCCGGTCGACGACGGCTTCCGCCCGTCGCCCGTACCCCGCCAGTCGTCGGGTGACACGTTCGGACCGCAGCGGATCGATCTGGGAGGTTCCGGACCGGTGCCCGAGGAAACACCGTCCGAGAGTTCGGGGCTGGTCCGACCCTACTTTCGTACGAAAGGACGCACCCGGCCGAGCCAGGACCTGGCGGTCGAGACGCTGATCTCGACGTCGGAACGGGGCAGGCGGCTCGACGGGGTGCGGGTACCGGAACACAAGCACATCTGCGGGCTCTGCCTCGACACCAGGTCGGTCGCCGAGGTGGCCGCCCTGCTGAAGATGCCGCTCGGTGTGGTGCGGGTTCTGGTTGGTGACGTTGCCGGTCTCGGGCTGGTGCTGGTGCACTCCCCGAACACGAACACCATGGTGGGCGACCGGCCCAGTATCGAATTCATGGAAAGGGTTCTCAGTGGCCTTCGGCGAATTTGATTCCGACACACCTGCGCCTGCCGCTGGAGGACCGACGTCCTCGACGAAGATCGTGGTCGCGGGTGGTTTCGGTGTCGGGAAGACGACCCTGGTCGGTGCGGTGTCGGAGATCGACCCGCTGACGACCGAGGCGTCGATGACCGAGGCGAGCGTGTCCGTGGACGACCTGTCCGCGACGCCGCAGAAGGCGACCACGACGGTCGCCATGGACTTCGGCCGGATCTCGCTCGACTCCGACCTCGTGATGTACGTCTTCGGCACGCCGGGTCAGCATCGGTTCTGGTTCATGTGGGACGACCTGGCGAAGGGTGCCATCGGCGCGGTCGTGCTGGTCGACACGCGGCGGTTGGCCGACGCGTTCCCGTCCATCGACTTCTTCGAGAACCGCAAGCTGCCGTACATCGTGGCCATCAACTGCTTCGACCGGCTGCTGCATCACTCGATCGAGGACGTACGGCACGCGCTGACGATCTCCCCTTCGGTGCCGATCATGGCCTGCGACGCCCGGCAGCGGGACTCGGCCAAACAGGTGCTGATCTCGGTTGTGCAGCACGCCATCACCCACGACTCCGCTCTCCAAGCGGGGTGACGGAGCGGCCTGCGGTCCGGACCGCTCCGCCGGGTGCCGCCGCTCAGGTGAAACCGCGTGCGGCTGTGGGCCTCGAGGTCGAGTGCGGTGCGGGCGCCTAATACTCTGACGCCCGTGCCGATGTGCGCGTGCGAAGGAGGGGCAGTGACCGATCCCGGAACCCGCGGCGACGTCGGCGGCTTCCTCACCGACTTCGTGCGTCGGGTCTCCGGTGCCGCCCACGCGGTCGTCGTGTCCGCGGACGGGACGCTGGTGGCGGCCTCGGCCGGGCTGCCCCGGGACCGGGCCGATCAGCTGTCGGCGGTCGCATCGGGCTTGGTCTCGCTCACACACGGCGCGGCGGAGTCGTTCAACGGCGGCGGCGTCAATCAGACTGTGGTCGAAATGGACCGCGGTTATCTGTTCCTCATGTCGGTCGGTGAAGGGTCGTGCCTCGCGGCATTGGCGTCCCCGTCGACCGATATCGGCGTGCTCGCCTACGAGATGGCCGTGCTCACGGACCGGCTCGGCCGGGACGGTGGTCTCCTGTTGCGCAGCGGTGGTGAGGACCGGTGACGCCGATGCACGAGTGGGACCCCTCGGACGGGGACGCGCTGTACCAGAGCTGGGGACCGGAGCACGACTCCCCGGACCGCTTCGACCTCGGCAGCCTGCCACGGCAGCCGCGGTCCGGGCGATCCTCGCCCGGATGGCCGACCGGACAACCTCCCTCGGAACAGCCGGCCAGGGAACCGCGGCCGCCCACGCCGCGCCGCAGCTCGTCGTCACCGTCCTTCCCGCCCGCTTCGCAGGGCGGCTCGCAGGATGGAACCGCGCGTGGCGGGGCTGCGGAGCAGGCCGGGCCGCAGCGGCTGCACCGGTCGCTGGTGCGGCCGTACGCACGCACGGGCGGCCGGGTCGCGCCCGCGACCGACCTGCAACTCGAATCGCTGGTCTCGGCCTACGACGTGGCGGGTGCGATCGCGTCCGGAGCGGTGGCCTCGACGATGCAGCGATTCATCTGCGACCTGTGTGCGGAGGAGGTCAAGTCGATCGCCGAGATCGCCGCGTACGCACGCCTGCCACTGGGCGTGGTGAAGGTGATCGTGTCCGACCTGGCCGACGCAGGCGCGGTGTCGATCCAGCGACCCGGCATGGTGACCGGCGATCGCTCTTCGCAGGCGTTCATGGAACGCATCCTGGAAGGCCTCAAGTCGCTGTAACCCCACGTGCCCTGCGCTCAGACCCGCGTGTTGTGCGTTCAGGCTTCGACGAGGGCGGCCGACGTGATGCGGTGCAGTGGGTAGCGTTCGTTGTCGGAACCCTCGAGGATGCCGCTGCCGACGCGGACGGGGGTGACGATGCGCTGGGTGGCGGTGCCGTGGGAATCGACGAACCCGATCCACACCTCGCGCTGTTCGCGCGTGGCCTGGGAGAGCAGGGCCATCGTCGCCGACGTGTCCGCCCCGCCGCCGCCCGCGGGCAGGCGGACGGTGGTGCCGCGCCGGGTCGTGGCCGCGCGGTCGCCCGCACGGACGTGTGCCAGCACGGCCGAGACCTGTTCCTCGCTGATCGGCGCCGGTGCATGGCTGGACCGCTGGGTGGGCCTGTTCCGGGCCGGAATCCGCCGTCCACTCGGGCGCAGGTCGAGGATGCGGCCGTCGGGCCCCTCCGCGGCGGGCGTGAACCCGGCACCGCGCAGCGCATCGAGTAGTTCGGCCAGCGGATGCGGGCTGACGAGCACGGTCGGTGCGATCTTGCGCAACGCGTAGTCGCTGCCCACCGAATGCGCCATCACCTCGGCGATGAGCACCTCGTCGTCGCAGCGCAGGAACGAGGCCGCCGCGCCGCCGCGGAGCCGGCCGTGGCGGCGGGCCACGTCGTCGATCAGGTACGTGAGGCCCTGCGGAACGGGTGTCGCCGAGCGGGTACGGAACAGTTCGTGCAGGTCGTCGGCGGTGCGGCCGGTGTCGAGCGCTCGCCGCACCGACGCCTCGGTGACGCGATAGACCGTTGCGTGGCCTGCGGATTCGACGTCGGCGACCGCGGTGACCTCCGTGGCCAGGTCGGCCTCGAGCGGGCCCGGCGCCACAACGGTCAGGTCGGCCTGCACGAGCACCTCCCCGACGGGCGTGGGCATGGCGTCGGCCATGGCGCTCGCCGCGTTGTGCGGGTCGTCCTCGAGCAGGGCCGACGCGGCAGCGGTGATCGCGCCGAGCGCCACCATGCCGAGCGCCGCGCCCTCGGACATCGTCGCGCGCGCGATGTCGTCGCGCAGCCGTCCGCCCTTGCGCGGTGCGTGCCACGCGAGGTGGGCGACGAGCTCGTCGACACTCTTCACGCCCGCGCCGCCCGGGAGGCCGGACAGAGTCGACAGGACCCGTCTGCGCAGCATCGGCGCGTTCGGCCTGCGCAGTTCCTCGGACAACGCCGCGAGCGCCTTGTCCTTCTCGTCGCGCTGCCCGGCCAGTCCCGGCAGGCGCGGCAGCTCGAGCCACGCCTGCGCCAGCGTCATCCACCGGATCGCGGACGGCGACGACAACCACGAATCGGTCAGCGTGGTCGGCACCCATTCGGGCGTGGCGTCGTCACTGGCCGCCACGAGGCCGGCACCGGCGACGACCTCGGCGAGCAGAGCCAGCCGGGTTTCGTCGACGTCGATCTCGCGGGCCAGCCGTTTGACCTCGCGCACGCCGAGCCCGCCCGACTTCAGCACCGGCGACGGGGTGTCGGACCAGGTGCGCAACAGCGACTCGGCATGGCGCAGCAGTTCCATCGCCTCGCCCGCGCCCGCCTCATCCACAGTGGACTGTCCGTGCGGATGGACGGGCAGCTCCGGTTCGGCGAGTTCGCCGGGCCGGTGGATCGCGCCGCCGCGCAGCCTCAGCCCGAGTTCGCGGGGCAACTCGACGGTCGCCTCGTCCCGCCGGATCAACAGCCCGCGTGCGAGCAGCTTTTGTACGGGTGTCTCGGCGAGTTCCCACGGCACGTCGGCCGCGGCGTCGCGCGTGCGGCCGATCGGCGGGCCCGCCGACAGCTTCTGCAGCAGCGCACGTTCGTCCTCGCCGAGGTCGAGCGCGTCGGGCTCGGTGCCGGCAAGTGACGGCACCGAGTCGCCGAGGCCTGCGGGAAACGGGCCGAACGTCTCCCTGGCGCCCGGTGGGATCTGGATCTCGCCGGAATCGGGGTCGTCCCACGCCAGCGCCAGCTCGAACAGGCCGGCAGGCGCGGGCTCGTCGCCCAGCAGCTCGGCCAGCCGCTGCGGCGTGACCGGTTCGGTGTCGGCGCCCGCCACGACGAGTCCCTCGTAGGTGGACAGCGTCGCCGAGTCGAGCTGTTCACAGGCCCTGGCGATCGATCCCGGGGTGCCTGCCCGGGTCGCGAGGACGGTCGAATCGGACGGCGGTGGCGTCGCCAGGTCCCGGCGAGCGCGCAGCAACGAGGCCATTCGGTCGTCCGGAAGCGAGCGCAACCAGTCCGCGAGAGCGAGGGCGGGCATCGTGACCAGGATATCTCCCGGGTTCCGGCATCGGGCACACTGTGCTGGACTCGACAGGCGCAGACTTGACATGCGCAGACTCGACAGGCGCAGGCAGTGTCCGCGGGCGGGCGCATTCGCGGACCGAGGTGATGGAGGACGACGTGGCCAAGGCCAGCGAGCGGAACGACCACCGGATCGACCCGGAATGGCCGGAGGCGGACGACGGTCACCCCGTGTCGGAACTCGCCGCCGATCGGCAGGGCGCGCTGTCGCCTTTCGGGGACGTGTCGTTCCCGCTCGACACGGTGCCGTACGACCACCCGCACACCGAGATCAACAAGCGGTCCTGACCCCGGTTGCCGCGCCGCCGGTGAGCGGCGAGAAGCCGGCGTGAAGTTACTGACCGGTCACCCGGTCGGGGGCCGGTGGCGCGCGGCGCCCGGCTAGTGTTGACGGGCGAATCATGCAGGTTCCCTGACGACACGGGGGTAGCGACATGCCGGTTCCCGGCCCGGGTTATTCGATCACCGTTCGAGTCGACGCGCCGCCGTCGGCCAGCGCGGCCGGGGACCTCACGACCGCCGTGGGCAAGGTCGGCGGCGTGCTGACGGCGTTCGACGTCGTCGGATCGGACGCCGACGCCATCGTCGTCGACATCACGGCCAACGTGTCCTCCACCGACCACGCCGAGGACATCACCGGTGCGCTCAACGCGCTGCCCGGCGTCGAAGTGCGGAAGGTCTCCGACCGCACGTTCCTCATGCACCTCGGCGGCAAGCTCGAGGTCAGCCCCAAGGTCGCGTTGAAGAACCGTGACGATCTCTCCCGCGCCTACACGCCGGGTGTCGCCCGGGTCTGCCAGGCGATCGCGGCCAATCCCGAGGACGCGCGCAGGCTGACGATCAAGCGCAACTCCGTCGCCGTCGTCACCGACGGTTCGGCCGTCCTCGGGCTGGGCAACATCGGCCCCGGCGCCGCACTTCCCGTCATGGAAGGCAAGGCGGCGCTGTTCAAGAAGTTCGCAGGTGTCGACGCGTGGCCGGTGTGCCTGGACACGCAGGACACCGAGGAGATCATCCGCACCGTGCGCGCGCTCGCGCCGGTCTACGCCGGCATCAACCTCGAGGACATCGCCGCGCCGCGCTGCTTCGAGATCGAGGCGCGGCTGCGCGAACAGCTCGACATTCCCGTCTTCCACGACGATCAGCACGGCACCGCCATCGTCGTGATGGCTGCGCTGCGCAACGCCCTGCGTGTGGTCGACAAGGGCATCGAGAACTGCCGCGTCGTCGTGAGCGGCGTCGGGGCGGCCGGATCGGCGATCATCCGGCTCCTGCTGCGCCGTAACCCGGCCGACGTGATCGCGGTCGACATCGACGGCGTCGTCCACACCGGACGCGAGAACATGGACCCCAACCTGCAGTGGGTCGCCGAGCACACCAACGCCGACGGCATGACCGGAACCCTGCACGAGGCCCTCGCGGGTGCCGACGTGTTCATCGGGGTGTCTGCTCCGAACCTGTTCGGAGCAGAGCAGGTCGCCACGATGAACGACGACCCCGTGGTGTTCGCGCTCGCCAACCCGGACCCGGAGATCGACCCGATCGAGGCGCAGCAGCAGGCCGCCGTCGTCGCGACCGGCCGCAGCGACTACCCGAACCAGATCAACAACGTGCTGGCGTTCCCCGGCGTGTTCCGCGGTCTGCTCGATGCCCACGCTCGCGACATCGACGACGACATGCTGCTCGCGGCCGCCAACGCCGTCGCCGATGTGGTCGACGACCGCCTCAACGCGTCGTTCGTCGTGCCGAGCGTGTTCGACAACGCCGTCGCGCCCGCGGTGGCCGAAGCCGTCAGGTCGGCGGCGGCGCCGGCGCAGGGGGACAAGCAGGCGAAGTAGCCTCGACGGTGTGAGCGAGCCAACGAGGGAACTCAGCCACGTCGACGAGTCGGGCAACGCCCGGATGGTCGACGTGTCCGCCAAGGACGTCACCGCGCGCACGGCCGTCGCCAGCGGCCGGATGCGCACGACCGCGGAGGTCGTCGACCTGATCTCGGGAGGTGGCCTGCCGAAGGGCGATGCGCTGGCCACCGCCCGGATCGCGGGCGTGATGGGGGCGAAGAAGACGCCCGAACTCGTTCCGCTGTGCCATCAGATCGCGCTGACGAAGGTGGACGTGAGCTTCGAACTCGAAGAGGCCGCGGTGCGCATCGAGGGAATGGCACGCACCAGCGACCGGACGGGTGTCGAGATGGAGGCGCTGACGGCGGTCACGGTCGCAGGGCTGGCGCTGCACGACATGATCAAAGCCGTCGACCCCGCCGCGACGCTCGACGACGTCCGGCTCGAGTCGAAGGACGGCGGCAAGACCGGGACGTGGCGGCGCGGTGAACAGGGCTCCGGTGGGCAGGGTTCCGGTGGGCAGGGTTCCGGCGAGGACACGGGCGGTGAGCGATGAGTCGTGAGGCCAGGGTCGTCGTCGCGTCGAACCGGGCGTCGACGGGCGTGTACGAGGACCGGACCGGCCCGCTGATCGCGGCGTGGCTGACCTCGCACGGTTACACGACGCCCGATCCGATCGTCGTCGGCGACGGTGATCCGGTGGAACAGGCGCTGCGCGACTGTGTCGCCGGCGGCGTCGACGTCGTCGTCACGACCGGCGGTACCGGCATCTCACCGACCGATCGCACCCCGGAGGCGACCGCCGCGGTGCTGGATCGCGAGGTGCCGGGGCTGGCGGACGCCGTGCGGGCCGCAGGGGCCGACGCCGTGCCCGCGGCGATGCTGTCGCGCGGGGTCGCCGGTGCGGCGGGACGGACGCTGATCGTGAACCTGCCCGGATCGACCGGTGGGGTGAAAGACGGGCTCGGCGTGCTCGAGTCGGTGCTGGACCACGCCGTCGACCAGCTCCGGGGCGGTGACCACGTGCGGGGCAGTGATCATGTGCACGACAGTGATCATGTCCACGGCGGTGAGCAGGTGTCGGGCGGTGAGCAGGTGTCGGGCGGTGAGCAGGTGCACGGTGGCGACCCGGTGGGAGCGGAAGCCGGTGCCGCGGTGCGGATTCTGCGGGCCGACGTCACCGAGGAGCCGCTGTCGGTCGACGACCACGCCGAGCTGGTGGGTGAGGATGCGGCGGGGGCGGTCGTGACCTTCAGCGGGGTGGTGCGCGATCACGACGGCGGTCGCACCGTGTCGTCCCTGTACTACGAAGGCCACCCGTCGGCACCGTCGGTCGTGGCCGACGTCGTCACGGAGGTGGCGAACCGCCGCACGGGCGTACGGGCGGTCGCCGTCAGCCATCGCATCGGATCGCTGCAGATCGGTGACGTGGCGCTGGCGTGTGCGGTCGCCGCGGAGCACCGCGGTGAGGCGTTCGCGACCTGCTCGGACCTGGTCGACGAGGTCAAGGCGCGGCTGCCGGTGTGGAAACACCAGTGGTTCACCGACGGCACCGACGAGTGGGTCAACAGCCCCTGACCGCAGCCCTGTGACCGCAGGCCGTGCCGGGATCGCGGTGCAGGCGGGGCGCACCCGTGGTCAGGGTGGCCCGGCTCGGATTCGGCCGGCCCGGGCGGGCCGGCTGCCGTGAGTCGGGACGGCGCGGGGCGGAATGGTGCGAGTGCCCCGGGCACTGCTCCGTCCGTGGGAGTGCGCCCGCTGACATTCGCATCAAGCCGGTTGGTCGATAAGGTCCCGGACAGGCGTAGGGCCCCACCGTCCGGGGGACACGGTGGGGCCCTACGTGCCGAGCGGGGTCGGTGACCGACACCGCTCGGCATCCGCGCCGTTCGGGAGCGCGGTCGGAGTCAGTCGATCACTCGGTGGCGATCTTCTGGTCGACCACGATGTAGTCGGGGTTGCTGATGAAGTCCTCGTTCAGTTCGACGAGCTTCTGGTAGCCGCCCTTGACGTCCTGCTTCTCGGCGATCTTGGTGAGCGTGTCGCCCTTCTCGACCTTGTAGTCGCCGTCCGGGTTGGACTTGGCGACGGGCGCCGGGGCGGACTTCGGAGCCGGGGCGGACTCCTCGGCCGGGGCGGATTCCTCGGCCGGGGCCGGGGCCTCGGCGGTCTCCTCGGCCGGAGCCGGGTCGGTTGCCCCGGTGTTGCTGCCCTGGTAGCTGGCGGTGGAGCCGGCCTGAGCGCCGCACACCGGCCAGGCGCCGATGCCCTGGCCCTCGAGCGTGCGCTCGGCGACGGCGATCTGCTGCGCACGCGACGCGTTCGCCGGGTTGCCGCTGCCGCCGTAGGCCTCCCAAGTGCTCTGGGAGAACTGCAGGCCGCCGTAGTAGCCGTTGCCGGTGTTGATGCTCCAGTTGCCGCCACTCTCGCACTCGGCGATGGCGTCCCAGTTCACGCTCTGAGCCTGCGCGGGGGTCGCAGCCAGGGCCAGCGGGGCGCCCACGGCCAGGCCCGCGACAGCGACCCGGGCCATGGTGCGCGAAGCGGTGGAGGACTTACGGTGCTTGCCTCGATAAGCCATTTTCGACTCGGTCTCGCCTTCCGCGCCGTACGTGGATCAGGGCGGGCCGCAACAGTCCGGCCGGCTTTCGGGATGCCGGCGCGTGCCGTGCGTTCGGGTCCGTTCCCTCTCGTCCCAGTCCAGAAGTTCTTTCGCTCGGGGTCGGTTCCGGAATCCGCGGACTGGGTTCGGCGCGTCGGATCCCGGTCTTGCTCGTGGTCGGTCGGGGCCAACCGAGATGCGACGGTACGTAACGAAAACGCCGATCGGAAATTTTCGAGCATGTGTCATGGGTCACAGTAACGGCGTGCAACCTTTTGCGATGATGTCGTCATCGCAGGTCAGGTCGCCGTTATGGGGCCGTTTCCGTTCCGAGATCTTTCACTCTTCGTGAGGCTTGTGTCACGCCGTTTCGGCGCGAATGGACCGTTCGTGAAGTCCACTTCGCACCGGTGTATACCGGCAAACCGGACACCTCCCGCGGTCCTGGAGGAGTGTGGACAGCTCCGTGTTGCCGCAGTCGGTCGGCCGGGTGGCGGCCGGGCGAACTCGCCGGTAACTCCGATGGGGCGATGGTCCGGGGTGATGGTCCGGACAGGTGCAGGATCGCCACCTGCGGGCCGGTCCGCCGCCGTGCGTCCGTCGTCCGGACCACTGCGCCCCGTGTCGCGTGAGGGGCTCCGGTCCGGACGAATCGCCCACACGAGTCAACGGCTTCCGAACTGCCTGGCGTCCGAACTGCCTAGTGTCCGCGCGGTGGGGTGGCCGAACCGCGCAGTGTTTGAAGCGCGCAGTGTTCGAAGCGCGCAGTGTTCGAGTTGTGAGGTGGTCGAGCTGTGCGGTTCGCGCTGTCGAAAGGTCCGGACGACCGGCGGGGCAGCCCGCGCCGGTGCGATCGCCGGGCTGCGGGACCGCACGCCGGAGCCGCTCGCCTTGCAGGCGCGTGGTGCCGCCTGCAAGACGGTATGAGCCCTACCTGTCCGGGCCTCGGCGGGTCCGGTCCGAGTGCCGGCAGCAGCCGATGTCAGCGGAACTCAGCCGTGCCGGGCTCGTGCCGGCGATTCAGCCCCCTGCGAACGGCGGCAGCACGTCGAACTCGCCCTCGGGCGGCAGTGGGCGCTCCGTGTCGCGTACGGCGACGCCGTCGACGAGAAAGCTTGCGGCGTCGAGGATGCGCGGCAGCGAGCCGGGATGGCGCGTGCGCAGTGCGGCGACCGCGTCGGCCACCGTGGCACCGGCGGGCAGTTCCAGGGCCTCGGATTCGACTCCTGCGGCCGCGCGGGCGGACGCGAAGTACCGCACGCGCACTGTCGTCACGGCAACCGGCACGCGGTCAGCCCCCGATCGAACTCATCGGCCGGAGCGGCTGTGCGAATCCGGCGTCGTTGATCTCGTGTCCGGCGAGTTTGCCCCACATCGTGTCGCGCCAGACGTTGGCGACGTCCTCGTCGCTCGCACCGCCGCGCAACAGCATGCGCAGGTCGGTCTCGTCGGTGCTGAACAGGCAGGAGCGGACCGCGCCGTCGGCGGTCAGCCGGGTGCGTTCACAGGCGGCGCAGAACGGCCTCGTCACCGACGGAATCACGCCCACCTCGGCCGGCCCGCCGTCGACGAGCCAGCGTTCGGCGGGAGCGCCGCCGCGTTCGGCGGGGCTCGGGGTGAGCGTGAACTCGGTGGAGAGCAGGTCGAGGATCTCGGTCGCGGTGATCATGTTCGCCCGGTCCCAGCCGTGCTGGGCGTCGAGCGGCATCTGCTCGATGAATCGCAGGTGGTAGCCGTTATCCAGCGCGAACCGCAGCAGCGAGGTCGCCTCGTGGTCGTTCTCGCCGCGGATGAGCACGGCGTTGATCTTGACCGGTTCGAGGCCGGCGTCGCGGGCGGCGGCCAGTCCGTCGAGTACGTGGCGCAGCCGGTCGCGGCGGGTGATGCGCTCGAACGTCTCCGGGTTCACGGAGTCGAGCGAGACGTTGATCCGGTTCAGGCCGGCCTCGGCGAACGCCCCGGCGCGCTTGGCGAAGCCGATGCCGTTCGTCGTCATCGACAGCCGGGGTCGCGGTTCGAGCGAGGTGATCCTCGCGACCAGGTCTTCGAGGTTCGGGCGCAGCAGTGGTTCCCCGCCGGTGAGGCGGATGTCGGTCACGCCGAGCCTGCTGACGGCGATGTCCATCAGGCGAACGAGCTCGTCGTCGCTGAGGACCTGTTCGCCGGGCATCCACTCGAGCCCCTCGGCGGGCATGCAGTAGCTGCACCGCAGGTTGCACTTGTCGGTCAGCGACACGCGCAGGTCGGTGGCGACCCTGCCGAACGTGTCGATCAGTGCCGGATTGTCCGGTCGCGGCGTGGCCGTACCTGGGCCGGAGGCACGCGCGCCGGGCACCGCGGGGGTGCCGAGGTTCACCGCGGTCTCCGTGCCGTTCCCGGTGTCGTGACCTGTCGCGTGGCCTGCCGCCGATTCCACTGCCATTGCCACTCAGCCTAGTGCCGGACCCCGACAGGGTGTGAGATCGCGAAGGCACCGAATCCGACCGGATTTGCCGTTCGATCATGTTATTTCCGCAGCTGCGGCGATATCGTTCAGATTATGACGCATTTTCGGTTCTCCGACGCGGCGAGATTGCTGGGCGTCAGCGACGACACGGTTCGCAGGTGGGTGCGGGCCGGACAGCTCGAGGCGGGCGAGGACGACGCGGGCCGCAAAGTGGTCGACGGCGCGGAGCTGGCGGCGTTCGCCAGGAGGCAGGCGGTGAAGTCGTCGGAGGAGGACCGGACGGCCGAGTCGGCCGACCCGACCGAGATCGGCAGGTCGGCGCGGAACCGGTTCGTCGGCCTCGTCACCGATGTCGCGGCCGACGGGGTCATGGCCCAGGTCGAGGTGCAGTGCGGGCCGCACCGCGTGGTGTCGCTGATGAGTGCGGAGGCGGTCAGGGAACTGGGCCTGAAGCCGGGTGAGCTCGCGGTGACGGTGGTGAAGGCGACGCAGGTGATCGTCGAGACGCCGCGAGGTGGCCGATGAGGCGGCCGAGCGCGGGGCAGGCTGAGCGGCGCAGCCAGCCACGGCGCAGCCAGCGGATCCGGCGCGGCCCGCAACGGCACGGCCCGCAACGGCACGGCCCGCAACGGCGCGGTCCGCGACGGCGCGCGGTCGCGGCGGCCGTGCTGCTGGCCGTCGCCACCACCGCGTGCGGTTCGGAAGGGCGCACGCTGAACGTCTTCGCGGCGGCCTCGCTGACCGAGCCGTTCGGCGAGCTGGAGCAGGTGTTCGAGCAGCGGCACCAGGACGTCGACGTCCGCCTCAACCTGGCGGGCTCGTCGACGCTCGGCAGCCAGATCGCCGAGGGCGCGCCCGCCGACGTGTTCGCGTCGGCGAACGAACCGGTGATGGCCGACGTCGCCGGTGACCTGGGCGGCGAACCCCATCCGTTCGCGACCAACCGCCTCACGATCGCCGTACCGCCGGGCAATCCGGCCGGTATCGAGGGCTTCGGCGACCTGGCAGGCGGAGGTGCGACGGTCGTGGTGTGCCAGCCGCAGGTGCCGTGCGGCGCCGCGGCCGGGCGGCTGGCGAAGCTCACCGGGACGACGCTGCGCCCCGCCAGCGAGGAGCAGGACGTCAAGGACGTGCTCAACAAGGTCGTCACCCGTGAGGCCGATGCGGGACTCGTGTACGCCACGGATGTGCGGGCCGCGGGTGACCAGGTCGACGAGGTAGGTATCCCCGGGGCCGGTCGCGCGGCGAACCGGTACCCGATCGCCGTGACCGCTCGTGCGGCCGAACCCGAGCTCGCCGCCGAGTTCCGCGACCTGGTCCTCGGCGAGGAGGGCCGCCGCGTGCTGCGGAAGGCCGGCTTTGGCACGCCGTGACCACCGTCGAGTGACCCGGAAGCGCCGGGGCCGTGACCGGAACCCGGGGTTGCCGTGGGTGCTGTGGATTCCCGCGGGCCTGGCGCTCGCGCTGGTCGTACTGCCGGTCGCCGGCCTGCTCGTCCGGACCGACTACGCGCGCCTGCCCGCGCTGCTGACATCGGATGCCGCCCTGAGTGCGCTGCGGTTGTCGCTGGTCACAGCGCTCGCGTCGACGATCGCGTGCGTCGTGCTCGGCGTGCCGCTGGCGGTGGTGCTGGCCAGAGCGCGCGGGCGCGGCGTGCGGTTGGTGCGCGCCGTGGTGCTGCTGCCGCTGGTGCTGCCGCCCGTGGTGGGCGGGCTGGCGCTGCTGTTCCTGCTCGGCCGCAACGGCTTCCTCGGCTACCTGCTCGACGTCGTGGCCGGTGTCAGCGTGCCGTTCACGACGACCGCCGTGGTGATCGCGCAGACGTTCGTGGCGATGCCGTTCCTCGTCGTCAGCCTCGAAGGGGCGCTGCGGTCCGGTGGCCAGCGGTACGAACTCGTCGCCGCGACCCTCGGCGCCCGCCCGTGGACGGTGTTCCGCCGCGTGACGGTGCCGCTGCTGCTGCCCGCGCTCGGGTCCGGTGCGGTGCTGAGCTTTGCCCGGGCGCTGGGCGAGTTCGGCGCGACCATCACGTTCGCAGGCAGTCTGGAAGGGGTGACGCGGACCTTGCCGCTCGAGGTGTATGCGCAGGCGCAGGCCGACGTCGACAGTGCGGTGGCGCTGGCGTTGCTGTTGATCGTCGTCGCCGTCGTGGTGATCGCGGTGGCCCGGCCGAAGGCGTTCGACCGATGAGCCTGCACGTGGACGTGGCGGTGACGCGGGGGCGGTTCACGCTCGACGTGACGTTCGACGTGCCCGCGGGGAGCGTGCTGGCGGTGCTCGGGCCGAACGGGTCCGGCAAGTCGACGCTGCTGCAGTGCCTGGCCGGGCTGCTGGTGCCGGACAGCGCCGCCGTGACGCTCGACGGCCGGACCCTGACGAGGGCTCCCGGGGTGCAGGTGCCGGTCCACGATCGCGGCATCGGCCTGCTCGCCCAGGACCCGCTGCTGTTGCCGCACCTGACGGCGGTGGAGAACGTGGCGTTCGGCCCGCGGTCGCAGGGCGTGCGGCCTTCGCGCGCACGCGCGCAGGCGCGCGAATGGTTGAGGAGGGCCGACGCCGCCGAGCTGACCGGCCGCAGGCCCGCACAGCTGTCCGGCGGGCAGGCCCAGCGGGTCGCGATCGCCCGTGCACTGGCGGGCGGGCCGCGGGCGCTGCTGCTCGACGAACCGCTGTCGGCGCTGGACGTCGACGCCGCACCCGCCATCCGCGGACTGCTGCGGCGCGTACTGCGGCGGACGCAGTCCGCGCATTCCGGAGAGAGCGGTGACGGCGAGGTGGTTCCCGACGGCGAACGCTGCGCCGTGCTCGTCACCCACGATCCCCTCGACGTACTGGCGCTCGCCGACGACGTCGTGGTCCTCGACGCGGGGCGGATCGCCGAGCGCGGACCCGCCAAGGAGGTGCTGGCCGCGCCGCGTACGGCGTTCACCGCCCGGATCGCCGGCCTGAACCTCGTCCCCGGTGTCGCCGCCGCCGACGGGCTGCACGCTCCGAACGGCCGGTTCGTCGCCGGGGTTCCCTCGGGCGACTGCCTGCCGGGCGAACCGGCCGTCGCGGTGTTCGCTCCCGGCGCGGTCGCCGTGCATCCGGCGGGCGCGCCGCACACGGGCAGCCCGCGCAACGTCGTCGACGCGCGGGTCGCCTCGCTCGAACCGCACGGCGCGGTGATCCGCCTCCGTACGGCCGGTGACGGAGGTGCGGAGACGGGAATCGCCGCCGATCTGACCCCCGCGTCCGTCGCCGAACTCGGCCTGGAACCGGGCTCGGCGGTGCGGCTGGAGGTCAAGGCCGCGTCGGTCGCGGTGCACCCCGCCGCGTGAGTCACCGTCCCCGTATCCCGGCGGCGAGCCCTAAGGTGGGTGCATGGCCTCGTCGAACGCTCCCTGGACGTACCTCACCGACATGGACGGCGTGCTCGTGCACGAGGAACACCTCGTGCCCGGCGCCGATGACTTCCTCGCCGAGCTGCGCTCGGCCGGCGCGGATTTCCTGGTGTTGACCAACAACTCCATCTACACCCCACGTGATCTGCGGGCGCGGCTGCTGCACACCGGTCTGGACGTGCCGGAATCGGCGATCTGGACCTCGGCGCTCGCGACGGCGAAGTTCCTGCAGGACCAGCGCCCCGGCGGGTCGGCCTTCGTCATCGGCGAGGCCGGGCTGACGACCGCGCTGCACGAGGCGGGTTACATCCTCACCGAGACCGACCCCGATTACGTCGTGCTCGGTGAGACACGGACCTACAGCTTCACCGCGATCACGCGCGCCATCCGGCTGATCGAGCGCGGTGCCCGATTCATCGCCACGAACCCCGACCCGACCGGCCCGAGCCGCGAAGGGGTGCTGCCCGCCACCGGGTCGATCGCTGCGCTGATCGAACGCGCCACCGGCAAGTCGCCGTACTACGTGGGCAAGCCGAATCCGCTGATGATGCGGTCCGCGCTGCGGTCCCTCGGTGCGCACTCCGAGAACACGATCATGATCGGCGACCGCATGGACACCGATGTGCACTCGGGCATCGAGGCGGGCCTGAAGACGGTGCTCGTGCTGTCCGGGATCTCGACCCGCGAATCCGCCGACCGGTACCCGTTCAAACCGACGCTGATCGCCGACACGATCGCCGAGCTCGTCGGCCGCACCGCCGACCCGTTCGGGGCGGCCTGACGCCGTCGATCCTCCGGCGGCCGGAGGCGGCGGAGGGCGTAAAGTCGAAGAGTGATGGACGAGGACATGTTCGTCGTCGGTGACGTGCACGGGCACCGTGACGAGCTGGCCGACGCGCTGCGCGAGCGTGGCCTCATCGACGACGCCGACGACTGGGCCGGAGGCACCGCGACGCTGTGGTTCCTCGGCGACTTCGTCGACCGCGGGCCCGACGGAATCGGTGCCATCAAGCTGGTCCGCGAGCTGCAACGGCAGGCCGCCGACGCGGGCGGGCGTGTCGAGACGCTCCTCGGCAATCACGAGATCCTGTTGCTCGGTGTCCACCGGTTCGGCGACGAGGACGTGCCGTCCGACTTCGGCCCGCGGAGCTTCGCCCGCAGCTGGGAGATCAACGGCGGCTGCCCGGCCGACCAGGAGGGGTTGACCGACGAGCTCGTCGAATGGCTGGCTACGCGGCCGATGCTCGCGTGCGACGGCGACCATCTGCTGATGCACTCCGACACCCTCGAGTACCTCGAGTGGGGATCGTCGATCGAGAAGATCAACGAGGCGGTCCACGACGTGCTGGCTGGCGACGACCTGTCGCGGTGGTGGGACGTGTGGCGGCGGATGACCACCCGGTACGCGTTCCGCGGGCCGCACGGCCAGGACGCGGCGCGGGCCCTGCTCGACGAGCTCGGTGGGGAGCGGATCGTGCACGGGCACAGCGTGATCGCCGACCAGCTCGGCATTCACCCGATCGACATCGAGCAGCCGTACCTGTACGCGGGCGGCCGTGTCCTGGGCATCGACGCCGGCCTGTTCGCGGGCGGCCCCTGCCTCGTCGTCCCGTTGCCGTACGTGCCCGAAGACTGACAACCGGGCCGACCGGGTGCCGGCGGTTCCGTGCCCCGAAGGGCACCTTGGGGGCGTTCAGTGCCCCGAAGGTGCCCTTCGGGGCATTCGTGCCGCTGCTGGGGCGCTCACGCCGTTACGAGGCGTGGTGGCGGTGTTCACGCGTTCGTGGTTGGCGGGGTGAGCGGGGCGGCCTACGCTTCCGGGCGGATCATCGCCCGAGTCCAGGAGTGTCCGATGAAGCGGATCGCCACCGTCCTCGCCGCCACGCTGCTCACCGCAGGGCTCGCCGGCCCCGCCGCATCGGCCGGGCCGCCGCCCGTCGAACTCACCGTCGCCTCGTACAACATCCATGCCGGTATCGGCACCGACGGGGCGTTCGACCTCGACCGCACGGCGGCCGCCATCGCGGCGACCGGCGCCGACGTCGTCGCACTGCAGGAGGTCGACCGGCACTGGAGCGACCGCAGCGAGTACCGCGCCCTGGTCGACGAGCTCGCACGCAGCCTCGACATGCATGCGCGGTTCGCGCCCCTCTACTCGCTCGATCCCGCCGAACCCCGGCAGCCGCGCCGGGAGTACGGCACCGCCGTGCTGTCGCGGTTGCCGATCGCGGAGTTCACCAATCACGATCTGACCCGGATGTCCACACAGGACTCTGGCGCCGGGTCGCGGCCGATGCCCGGATTCGCCGAGGTCGTCGTCCGTGCCCGCGGCACCCTCGTGCATGTCTATTCGACCCACCTCGATTACCGCGGCGATCCGTCGATCCGGGAACGGCAGGTGGCCGAAACGCTCGACGTCCTCGCCGACGACGGAGGTGCGCCGCGGGTGCTGCTCGGGGACTTCAACGCCGAGCCGGCCGACGGCGAACTTGCTCCACTGTGGGCGGAAATGGACGATGCCTTCGCCGCGGCGGGCACCGGTGAGGGGCTCACGTACCCCTCGTCGGCTCCCGAGAAGCGCATCGACTACGCGGCCGTGTCCGCAGGGGTCGACGTACGCGGTGCCCGGGTGCCTGCCACGGATCTCGCCGCCACGGCGTCGGATCACCGGCCCGTCGTCGCCGACGTCGCGGTGCCGCGCCGGCGGTAACCCGCCTACGTCGGCACGATCTCCCGGCCCAGGGGAACGAGCGCCACGGGCACGAGCTTGATGTTCGCGACGCCCAGTGGGATGCCGATGATCGTCAGGCACAGCAGCACACCCGTCGCGAGGTGACAGAGCGCGATCCACCAGCCAGCGAGCAGGACCCACAGTACGTTGCCGAGCAGGGAAGGCACGCTTGCGTCGCGGCGTTCGGTGATGGTGCGGCCGAACGGCCACAGCGCGTACCGGGCGATGCGGAAGGATGCGAGCCCGAACGGGATCGTCACGATGAAGATGCAGCACACGATGCCCGCGATCAGGTACCCGAGCGCCAGCCAGAGGCCCGCGAGTACGAGCCAGATCACGTTCAGCAACAGGGTCACGCCGCCAGTCTTCCGGTGTCGGCCCGCCGGTGGCCACCGGGTGTGCGGCCGGCCTCGTACGCGGAGCTCCGGCGGCGGGCCCGCCGGGGTTCGCCGGGTTGGGCGCCCGCAGGGCCGGCGAGGAGTGCGGTCAGCCGACGAGGGTGCCTTCGAGGATCGTGACGGCGGTGCCGGAGAGAACGACGTGGTCCGCCTCGAGCCGGGTGCGCACGATGCCGCCGCGCGGGGAGGCCTGTTCGCCGGTGAGCTCGCCGCGGCCGAGGTGCCCCGCCCAGTACGGTGCCAGCACGCAGTGGGCCGACCCGGTGACGGGATCCTCCGGAATGCCGATGGCCGGGGCGAACATACGGCTGACGAAGTCGACGCCGTCGGTGTCGGACGGGCCGGTGACGATCACCGAATCCGGGTGCAGGCCGGCCAGCACGTCGAAGTCCGGCTCGCAGCTGCGCACTGCGGCGGTGTCGTCGCTGACGACCAGCAGGAACCCGTCGCTGCGGCGCACCTCGGTCACGGGCACCGACGGCAACGCGCGGGAGACGTCCACGTCCGCGCGTTCGGCGGGCGGGTCGGCGGGGAAGCGCATGTCGATGCCCGTCTCCGACCGGGCGCAGCGCAGCTCGCCGGATGCCGTGGTGAACGTCTGCGAGCCGCCCAGCACGTGGGCCGTCGCCAGTGTGGCGTGGCCGCACAGCGACACCTCGGTCGTCGGCGTGAACCAGCGCAGCGGTTTCGGCTCCTGCGTGGTGACCACGAACGCCGTCTCCGCGTGCTTCATCTCCGCCGCGACGTTCTGCATCCAGCGTTCGTCGGCGGGCTCGTCGAGCAGCACGACGGCGGCGGGATTCCCACGGAAGGCGGTGTCGGTGAACGCGTCGACGACGTAGAGGCGCATGGCACCACCCTAGAACCCGCCGCACCCGGAGCCCACTGCATCCGGAGCCCACTGCGCCTGGAGACCGCCGTCTTTGGGCCCAGCCTGTCATTTCGAACTCTGACCGGGACTGATTACTGACCCCACGGGGGAGTTCGATAGCGCCCGTCGACAACGTATCTGGGGCGGCGTGATCTTGCTGGGCGTCCTGATCTGGGGTTTATGCCGGTATCGCTAGCGCCCCTGTCGAGGGAGGGTGCGCATCGCTGACCGCGAGCTGCACCTACCAGCGCGTCTACGTGCTGACGACTTGATCTTGGTTGACGTGGATGGGGGGAAAGTGCGGCCAGTCTTGGTGGGATGTGCGCAGGATATCGAGGATGGTGGCCGCTGAGGCGTGAAGAGTGCGTCGGCCTTTGCGGGTGATGGCGAGTTGGTAGGCGCGGCCGTCGGAGTCGGCGCGGTAGCGGTCCACCATTCCGCGTTCCTCGAGTTGGCTGATCAGTCGGGAGACACGGGGTTGGGAGCGGTCGATGTGCTTGCAGACCTCGGTCAGTGGGGTCTTCCCGCGCTGCGCGGCAAGGAAGTAAAGGATTTCATAACCGCTTATGCACAGCGAATGACGGGTGTTGAGCTCGGCCTCGATGGAGGCATTGAGGTCTTCGACGGGTCTGGCGAATTCTCGCCACTTCCGCAGTGCGTGAAATGCCTGGTCATGTGTGCTCATCACGTCCTCCTCGCGCCCGTGTGGCATCGGTGCGGCTATACCCAGAGTACCCGTTCTGACTTTTGTCGCCCGACCGCGGGCTGTAGTATGCGCGGGTATAGAGTTCCATAACGACGCATATTGTTTCGAGATGCCTGCACGGGCAGGTGGGGGATGTGATGACGCTCGAGAACGAGAGCCGGCAACAGACCGGCACGAGTACGGCGGCCGGCACCGCCGATACCGACCGCCAGCCGTGGAGCATCTTGGCGGTGGTGGGTGTTGCACAGATGCTGGCGATGCTCGACTCGACGGTGGTCAATGTGGCCTTGCCGTCCATCGGTACCGACCTGGGAGCGAGCTCGCAGGTGCTGCAATGGACGATCAGCGGCTATGTGCTGACCTACGGGTCGCTGTTGTTGTTCGGTGGCCGACTGGCCGACGCCGTGGGCCGGCGGCGGGTGTTCCTGTTGGGGGTCGCACTGTTCGCGGCCGCCTCGGTGGGCGCTGGACTGGCCGCGGGTGGCACTGTGCTGGTTACCTCGCGGGTGGTGCAGGGTATCGGTGCCGCCGTGTTGTCCGCGTCGGCGTTGTCGATCATCATCGCGACCTACCGCTCGGATCGGCAGCGCAACGTCGCGTTGACGGTCTGGAGCGGCCTCGGCGTCATCGGCGCCACGGTCGGGGTCATCTTCGGTGGTCTGGTAGTCGAGTACATCTCGTGGCGCTGGGTGTTTCTGGCCAATGTTCCAATCGGGGTGGTGCTGGCCCTGGCCGCATTGGGAGCAGTGGCCCCGATGCATCGTGATCCGAGCGCGCCGCGTCTGGCGTTGAGACTGCCGACTGCGGTGATGGTGACGTTCGCGCTGTGTTGTGTGTCCTATGCCTTCATTGATCTGCAGGACGGTCTCGATCGGGCGCGGCCGTGGGTAATCCTGCTGGTCGGTGCCGCGGTGCTGGCGGCAGTGGTGGGATACGAACGCCGCAGCGTGGATCCGTTGTTGCCGCTGTTCTTGCTGCGGATCAAGACCTTCGCGCTGGCCTGTGCGGGCATGGTGATGGCTGCAACCCTGCTGCTGGGGTCGCTGTACCTGGGGAGTAACTATTTTCAGGGGGCTGCTGGACTGTCCCCATTGCAGACCGGGTTCGCGCTGTTGCCGCTGTGTGCAGGTTCGCTGATCGCGGCATTCGGGATCCCGAGTGTCGCGGCGAAGGTCGGCATGCCTCGGATCTATCTGGGTGGTGTGCTGGTGCAGTTCCTGTCGATCGCTGCCCTGGCCATGCTCGTCTGGAACTCCGGCGCGGCGGCTCCGACAGGTGTGGTGATCGCGCTGTTGGGAGTGTATGGACTGGGGCTTCCCACGATGTTCGTGCCGTTGTACACCTTCGGCGCAGCCGAGATCCCCGAACAGCACAGCGGAACGGGGTCGGGACTGTTGAACACGTTCAACGAGGCTGGGGCCGGGATGGGACTGGCGATTGTGGCGCCGATCGCCGCCGCACTCGCCAGCACTCAGCTGGCTAGGGGAGCCTCTCCTGCTTCCGCGGAGGCCCACGGCATTGCTGCCGGGTTCACCGCGGCTGGCGTGTGCTCGGCCATCGCCGCTGGCATCGCCGTCGCGATCGTGCTCGCGTTCCGAACGACCGACAACGCCGCATCCTGATCCTGGGTGCCGCGACCGTCAGGTCGCTGGCATCGAAATACCGCGAAGTCGGGCGTTCCTCGCTTGTTCCAGGCGAGGAACGCCCGACTTCGTCGTTGCGCCGGGCCGGCTATCCGGCCCGGTCACTGGCCCACTTCCACAGCGGATAAATGCGCTCGGTCAGGACCCGCCCGGAGGCAGTGAGGTCGTAACGAACCCCTGGCGGGCGTCCGGCGACGACCTCCCGGTGAACCAAACCTTCCTCCTCGAGAAGTTTCAGGGTGTTGGTCAACGTCTTTGGATTCGTGCAGTCCATTTCGCGCTGGATTTCGGCAAATCTCAAAGGTCGCGGAAACAGACTGAGAAGCACGCTTGCAGCCCACTTCTTGGAAAGTGTTCTAAATAGAGTATGAACGGGGTCCCACTCGTTTCTGTCATTCATATTTCCCCCATCTTGCAATGTTGACACCTGGGCACTGTTGCGTCGAACACCGCTTGTCGTATCGGGTAGCTGCTGGCATTGATTCCTAACGAGCGGCACAGTATCACTACACATGGACATTCAAGAGGCAAGAGTTGCCTGGTCAACACTGACTAAGACGGCCATGTCTATTGCCAAGCATATATAACTACCGAGGGTAAAGGAGTCCGTGTGGGAACCGCCGAAAAGGTATATGAACTACTCAGTGGGATATCCAGAAAATCCGAATCCGCTGTCATCTACCGCGCCGTCGGCGCGACGGCACGAATCGTGATCGACAATTCCCAAGAGGTTTTGCTGGACAGGCAGGGAGTTGTCACCCAATCGGCGCATCATGGTGATACTGATCTCACAATCCACCTTTCCAGCCCCGACGTCACCGCACTCGTGGCAGGAGATCTGTCGATCACACGGATGGTGACGTCCGGGTGTTTGGTGGCGAAAGGTCCGATTTTCCAGTCGATCGGCGTGATCCGCGCGATCAGCCAGCTGCAGCACGAGGAGGAGTAAGCGATGAATCCGATCTGCCGACCCGACCTGGCCGCCCTCGAAAGGCTCGACCCCGAGCATCACAAGGCCGTGGTAGCCCTAGGCGAGTTCTCCCGCGACCGGGTAGCCCCGACCGCTCGTCGCCGCGACACCGCACCACTGGGGCAAGTCGACTGGGACATGGTCCGCGAAGCTCAGCAGCTAGGTGGACTGCGTATGGGCATCCCGGAAGACCTGGGCGGGCTCGGACTGTCCAACCTGGCGCTGGGCTACATCATGGAAGAGCTTGCCGCCGCCGATCCCGGTTTCGCCCTCATCCTTGGTGCCACCGGGTTGTTCCACATCCCGCTGCTGCTCAGCAACGACGACCGGCTGGTCGAGACCTACCTTGCGCCGTTCACTAGCGACGAACCGCTCCTCGGCTGCAACGCTGTCGCTGAAGAACTCAACGGTATGGACGTGGTGCGTCGCGAACATGCCGAGCACGCGGTGAACATGACCGCTGCCCGAGACGACGGCGATTCCTTCCTGGTCAACGGTCGGAAGAAGTACATCACCAACGCCCCGGTGGCCCGCTTCGCCACCGTGATGGTCAACGTCGAAGGCCATCCTGGCTCGACCGGGCTGACGTGCATGGTGATCGATCTCGAATGGGACGGGGTCTCTCGTGGGGAGATCGCAGACAAAGCCGGCTATCGCGCCGCTGCCGCCGGTGAGCTGGTCTTTAACGACGTGCGGGTACCCAAGACCAACGTCATCGGCGACGTGCTCGGCGGCTGGGACTTGAATGTGACCCAAGGCAACCTTTGCCGGATCACCTGCGCCTCGATCGCGACCGGTATCGCTCGCCACGCCCTCGACCATGCACTGCAGTGGGCTACCGAACGTCAGCAGACTGGCAAGCGGCTCGTAGACCACCAGATGTCGGCCCGAAAGTTCGCCGATATGGCCGCGCGCGTGGCCGCCGCCAGGTCTCTGTGGGTCGAGGCGGCCCAGAAGGCCGATCTCACTCTCCCCGTTCCGGAGCTGGAGCCGGCGATAGCCAAGCTGGTCGCCGACGAGTCCGCAGTGTTCAACGCCAACATGGCAATGTCGTTGCTGGGGGCGCAGGGTTTCCAGCGCTCCGATGACATCGAACGCATCGTGCGGGATTCGATGGGCCCACGGATCTACGAGGGATCGCCGGAGGCACTGGCCATGACGATCACCGAACGGCTCTCGGCAGGTCACCGATGAGCCAGCACGTTCTTGACGAGATCACCCGCAGCGCCGCGGGATTCTCGTTCGCCGCGTTGGACACGAAGCTGACCGGGCCACCGGCCTTCCTCTCCACCGGCACCGATGGCAGTCTCACCATCACAGCGCGGGGAGACCACATCCCGGTCCGGTACCGGCGAGCCATGCACGCATTCCGGTGCACCCAGTACTGGCGGCTCGGGTTTCTCGACCCGGACCAAGTCGACCTCGATGCCTATGCCGACGAGATCCGTGGTCACGTCCCGCACCGAGAATACCACTCCATAGTTCTCGACCGGCGAAGCGGTTTGGCCGTCGCCTACGTCTACCTGGTCCGCCCCGATGTTGGATCCGGTGATGCCTTCACACTGGAGCGCGAATACGACATCACCGTCGGCACAATCCTCGGCGACGGCCTGGTCCGTAACCGAGTGTGGGAGGCCAAACGTCAAGTCCGCCGCGTGGGCATGCCGTGGTCAGGACTCGCCCGCAACGCACCCTGGTGGGCGATGCTGGGCCTGTCCCGCGCTGTGGAGCAGCTACAGCACCGTGGTGAGCTCGACGGCTTCGTCGCCGACGGCGATCCTGCGGGCAGCCCGCGTACCTTCGAGCTGCTCGGCTTCACCGTCACCCTCTCCGAGAAAAAGCCGAACCCGGCCAATGTCGACGGCCGGTACGGCCCGATGTGGCTACAGGAGGCCACACCGGTTCCCTACGTGGTCACGATGTCCCCGGGTCAGGACGAGCACCTGCGTCAGGTCGAGGGGTTCCTGCAACGCAACCGAGACGCATCAGTGCGCTCGGAGCTGAGCCAATGGGGGTGGCCATGATCGACGTCGACGTCGCCACCGTAGACGAAGCACGAAACCTCGATCCCGGCGCGTACTACCAGCACCTCGTCTACCGCAACAAGGGGCTCGTACCCGCGCAGGTGCAACAACGCATCCACGCGGCCAAAGTTCTGGTGGCCGGGTGCGGATCCGTGGGCGGGGCTGCCGTGCAGCCCCTGGCCCGGGTGGGATTCCGCGATTTCCGCGTGGCCGACACAGGCACCTACGAACTGAACAACCTCAACCGTCAGACCGCGTTCCTCGATGACCTGGGTAAGAACAAGGCCGCTGCGGCGGCCGAGGCCATCACCCGCATCAACCCGTACACCGATGTTTCGGTGTACGACACCGGTGTCACCCGCGAGAACGCCGCAGCGCTCGTCGACGGTGTCGACGTCATCGTCGATGGCGTCGATGTCACCACGAAATCCGGCTTCGCAGCCAAGATCGCCCTGCACGAGGCCGCGCTGGCCCAGCACAAACCCCTTATCACCGGCTGGGACCTCGCAGGCGTGATGTGCGCCCAGTTCTTCGACTACCGCCAGATCCGAGCCATCTTCGACGGCGCCATCGACTCCGCCGAACTCGACTCGCTCACGGTATGGGAGGCGGTATTCCGCATCGCGCCGATGCGGCACATGCCAGCGTCAATGTTGTTCGAACTCAGCAAAAACATCGCCGACCCCGACTACAGCGTGCCCCAACTACCCGAAGCGGCCTGGCAATTCGGCTCGTTGGCTTGCCACATGGCGGTCCGCGCCATCAGTGGAAAGAAGATCCCTCGCAACGTGCCGGTGGATGTGCACTGGCAGACCAGCACCCTCGACGAACATCTGGAACAACTGGTCAAGAAACCACTGGGCTACGCCACATTGGTTCGCACCTTGGGCCCGGCCCGCAGCCTGCTCTCGCTGACCTCTGCCCGTTCCTGGGCAGGACGCCTCATTTCGAGGAGACATCCCCCACGATGACCGATCACATCACCCGTGGCCGCCGCGACACGAGACCCCTTCACTACGCGGCCCTCACCGACACCGTCCAGATGACAGTCCCCGAATCCGACATGGTCCGGCAACGATGCCGGACCATCGTCACGCGGCTAACCGGCACCGCGTTGCACGACGACCGGCTGTTGTATGCCGCCGAGCACCTCGCCACGCACCTCCCCAGCCGACTGCGCACCAAACTCTTGACCCTCCGGGACCGAGGCAATGTCGACGGAGCCCTCCTGATTAAAGGACTCCCGATCGGCGAACTCGACGACACGCCACACCACCCGAGCGAGGAACCGGCCTGGTGGGATGTGCCGGTGGCCTCATTGGTGCAGCTGTCGATCATGTCCATCCTCGGATCACCCATCAGCTACGCTGAGGAGAAAGCCGGACAGCTAATCCAAGACGTCTACCCCCAGGACGGCGCCGAGCAGAAGCAGGAAAACTCCGGTTCGGTACTGCTCGAACTGCATACCGAAGACGGATTCTTGCGAACCCCGCCTGACTACCTCTCCCTACTGTGCCTCCGGTCCGACCACGAACGCCGCGCAGCCACCGTTGCTTGCGGTATCCGCCGCGTGCTGACCGGCATCCCCGCCGAAATGCTGGCCATCCTGCGCCGGCCACGATTCCAGATCGCCTTCAGCAGCTCATTCGTCGCCGACAGTCAACCCCGCTGGACCCAGCCCTTACCGGTGCTCACCGGTCCGACGGACGATCCAAACCTGTGCGTCGACCTGCACGGAATGGTCGCGCTTGACGACCAAGCCGAGCAGGCACTGAACGTGCTGCAGGAACTCATGGAGGCTAACCTCGTCGGTGGCGTATTGGAACCCGGCGAACTATTGATCGTCGACAACAACAGCGCCGTCCACGGCCGCACCGACTTCACCCCCCACTACGATGGGCGGGACCGGTGGCTGCGTCGCTGCTTCGTCACCAACAACCTGCGCCGCGTCCGCGCCGACATCATCAACGGACGCATGCTCCGCAGCCGCGAACGCGACACTGTCCCCGGATGAGAAGAGCCCTCTCCAAAGCAATCACATGAGGTGATCTCAGCGAGGTAGTAACTGGCGCATGAGATCTGTGGCGGATGCGCTGGGATGAGGCGGAGAGCCCCTGGTAGGACTGGTCTCACCACAAGATCAAGTCCCCATAACCAGAGGCTCTCCGTGATTGCTCATCCTGCCATCCTTGATGTCTCCCGCGAGCTCGCCCGTCAGGTGGCGTGGCTGCTGCAGGCCGAACGTCGTCGTCGGGGCACTCGCGCGGGAACACGTTCGCTGACCTGCTTCTGGCAGGCTGTGCTGGGGCTACGCTGGTTTCGCGACCGCGCCGACCCGCAACGATTGGGTCGAGACCACCGGATTTCGCGGGCCACGGCCTATCGCTATCTCGATGAGGTGATCGACGTGCTCGCCGACCAGGCCCCGGACCTGCATCAGGCGTTGAAGCACGCCCACGAGCACGACATGGCCTACGTGATCCTCGACGGTACCGTCATCACGGCCGACCACGTGGGTGAGAAAACCACGAGTGTACAAGGGAAAACCATCGACTTGTGGTACTCCGGCAAAGCCGGCGAACATGGCGGCAACATCCAAGCTCTCTCGGCGCCGAACGGGTTTCCCCTGTGGGTCTCCGATGTGGAATCCGGCTCGACACACGACCTCACCGCCGCCCGCGAACATGCGCTGGGCGCGCTGTACGCCGCCGCCTCGCAGGGGCTGCCGACCCTGGCCGACGGAGGCTACGAAGGCACCGGAATCGGAGTGCACACCCCGATCAAACACCCACCCGGCAACCAGGCGCTCGATGCCGACAACCGCACCTACAACGCCCTGCTACGCAGGCTGCGCTGCCTCGGCGAACGCGGATTCGCCCTCCTCACCGGCCGCTGGCGCACCTTGCAACGGATCACCGCCAGCCCCAGCAAGATCGGCAGCATCATCCAAGCCGCACTCGCCCTCACTCACCTCGAACACCGGCCGACCTGAAACTCGCTGAGATCAATTCACATGACAGCGGGAGCCCGTGCCGGTCCTGGCACGGGCTCCCGCACGTCAGGAAGGGATTGTTCGTTTCAGCAGGTATTCACCTTCACCTGGCACGAATTCGTACCCGCTCAACCGGGACGGCTATCCAGTCGGTGAGGGGGCGCCGACGAGTTTCACTCTGTGGATCTCACCCCACTCGATCATGCGGGCCAGTTGCCCATGGACCCAGCCGTCCTTCGAGCTCGCCGCCCGGGCCGGCTCGCGCCGCGCCCCGTGAGTCATGGCCTGGTGGCGCTGTGGTCTCTAGACTGACCGGCGGAACCGTCAATGCTGACGCCCGAGGAGCACATGATGACTTCGCCCGTTGCCGCCAGTCCCGCCGTCCCCAGCTATGCGTCCGGAACGTCGGATGTGCCCCTGCTCGGTGACACGATCGGTGACAACTTCGATCGGACAGTGGCGGCCTGCGGCGATCGCGACGCTCTGGTCGACCTTCCGTCCGGGCGCCGGTGGACCTACCGCGAGTTGCAGGCCGATGTCGACGCGCTCGCGCTGGGGCTGCTCGCCAACGGGGTGTCGAAGGGTGATCGCGTCGGCATCTGGGCCCCGAACTGTCCGGAATGGACGCTGACGCAGTATGCGACCGCCAAGATCGGTGCGATTCTCGTCAACATCAATCCGTCCTACCGGGCGCACGAGCTGGAATACGTGCTGAACCAGTCGGGCGTGAGCACGCTCGTCGCGGCGGAGAGCTTCAAGACCTCCGACTATGCCGCGATGATCGACGAGGTGCGCCCGCGATGCGACACGTTGTCGAACGTCGTACTACTCGGAAGTCCGAAGTGGACGGAACTGTTCGAATCTGAAGGAGATTCCGGAAAGCTCGTCGCAGCATCGCGACAGCTGTCGGCGGACGATCCGATCAACCTCCAGTACACGTCAGGAACAACGGGATTTCCCAAGGGTGCGACGCTGTCGCATCACAACATCCTCAACAACGGATTCTCCGTCGGGCAGTTGTGCAACTACACGGAGGAGGACCGGATCTGCATTCCGGTTCCGTTCTACCACTGCTTCGGGATGGTGATGGGAAACCTGGCCGCCACGAGTCACGGTGCGTGCATGGTGATTCCGGCGCCGGGATTCGATCCGGCGTCGACGCTCCGGGCGGTGCAGGCCGAACGCTGCACGTCGCTCTACGGAGTGCCGACGATGTTCATCGCCGAGCTCGCCGAGAACGATTTCGACGACTACGATCTGTCCACATTGCGCACCGGAATCATGGCGGGTTCGCCGTGTCCGGTCGAGGTCATGAAGCAGGTCATCGACCGGATGGGCATGGCCGAGGTGTCGATCTGCTACGGCATGACCGAGACCTCGCCGGTCTCCAATCAGACGCGTGCCGACGACAGCGTCGAACGCCGAGTGTCCACTGTGGGCAGGGTCGGTCCGCACCTGGAGGTCAAGGTCGTCGATCCGGTCACGGGGCTGACCATGCCGCGCGGAGAGCCCGGTGAACTGTGCACCCGCGGCTACTCGGTGATGCTCGGCTACTGGAACCAGCCCGACAAGACCGCCGAGTCCATCGACTCCGCACGGTGGATGCACACCGGCGACCTCGCTGTGATGGACGACGACGGTTACGTCAGCATCACCGGACGCATCAAGGACATGGTCATCCGCGGTGGCGAGAACATCTACCCGCGCGAGATCGAGGAGTTCCTCTACACCCACCCCGACGTGCTCGATGCGCAGGTGATCGGCGTGCCGGACGCCAAGTACGGCGAGGAACTGATGGCGTGGCTGCGCATGCGCGAGGGTGCGGAACCGTTGACCGTCGAGACGCTGCGCGAGTTCTGCCAGGGCAAGCTGGCGCACTACAAGGTGCCGCGTTACGTCCGGGTGGTCGACGACTTCCCGATGACGGTCACCGGCAAGGTGCGCAAGGTCGAGATGCGGCAGCAGGCCGTCGACCTGCTGGGCCTGCAGGAGGTTGCCACCTCCGAGCACGCCTGAGCGGGACCCGAGTCCCGGACAGCACCCGCGCCTCGGCGTGACGGTGACGGGCCGGTGGCCGGAACCCGCAACACGAGCCCCGGAACCCGCAACACGAGCCCCGGAACCCGCAACACGGGTTCGCGGGGCGGCTACCGTGGTCCGAGTGCTGACCTGTGTGGGATTCGACCTGGACATGACGTTGATCGATCCGCGGCCCGGCATGGTCGCGGCGATGAACCGGCTCGGCGAGGACAACGATCTGCCGCTGGACGGGGAACAGTTCGCTGCTCATCTCGGCCCGCCGCTCGAGCATTCGCTGCGCGGATTCGGTGCGCCCGAGGAGCGGATTCCGGACCTGGTCACCCAGTTCCGGACGAACTACCCCGCAATCGTGATCCCGCGCACAGTGGCGTTGCCAGGGGTGAGGGAATCGCTGCAGGCCGTCCGTGAGCTGGATGCCACGACCCTGGTGGTCACGGGCAAGTTCGGGCCGAACGCCGACCTGCATGTCAAAGCGCTCGACCTGGCGGTGGACCACCTGGTCGGCGATCTGTGGTCGACGAGTAAGGCAGCGGCGCTGGTCGAGCACGGCGCCACGGTCTACGTCGGCGACCACATCGGTGACATGCACGGCGCGCGGGCGGCCGGGGCGGTCGCGGTGGGCGTGCTCAGCGGCCCGTGCTCCCGTGACGAACTGGTCGAGGCGGGCGCGGACGTGGTGCTCGGCTCGCTGATCGAGTTCCCGGAGTGGTTGCGGAACAGGTTCGCGTAACCGGCGCACGTCCCCGCCGAGCGGGTCACCGGGCGGCGGTATCCGCCGGGCTCGGCTCGTTCAGGAGCCCTTGTGTTCGCGGACGAGGGCGATCAGCCCGAGTCCGAGGCCGAGCGGGGTGATCACGCCGGCGGCGATCGACAGCCATACCGGCAGGTTCTCCATCCCTGCGGCGAACAGGACGAACACGACGAGCACGGCGAGCAGGCCGACGCTGAACAGGCCGACGCCGAGCCGCATCAGCAGAGGCTTGTCGGTGCCGGTCGACTGCTCGTTCGAGGCGCTGGTCGTCATGGGTATTCATCCTAGAGCCTGCAATGTCCTGGAACGCACCGTGTGTGGCGAGATAAGCTTGTCGGTACGCGCGTCCTGGGTACGCAAACCTGGGGCGCGTTCGTCATGCGGGACGGGCGCAGCCGCCCGCACCGCGGTCAGAGCAGTGAAGGAACGGTGAGGGAAGTGCCGACCGGCAAGGTCAAGTGGTACGACGCGGATAAGGGGTTCGGCTTCGTCACACAGGACGGCGGCGAGGACGTCTTTGTTCGGAAGGCCGCGTTGCCGCAGGGTGTGGAGTCCCTCAAGGCCGGTCAGCGGCTGGAGTTCGGGGTGGCCGACGGTCGCCGCGGTCCGCAGGCGCTGTCGATCCGGCTGCTGGACGCACCGCCGTCGGTCGCCGAGGCGCGCCGCCGTCCCGCCGAGGAACTGCACGGCATGGTCGACGACATGATCAAGCTGCTGGAGGCGACGGTGCAGCCGGAGCTGCGCCGCGGCCGGTATCCGGAGCGCAAGAAGACCAAGAAGATCGCAGAGGTCATGCGCGCCGTCGCCCGCGACTTGGACCCGTAACCGGCACGGCCGTGGACGTGAGCAGGCCCCGGTGCCCGATCGCGGCGCCGGGGCCGCACCGCGCAGCGTCCCGGCTGGTCAGGTCCCGGAGTTCTGCAGCGACCAGAGGCCGCGGGTGACGAGCTGGGGCTGGCCGTTCTCGTCGACGATGGGATTGCCCTGCGCGTCCACGCCGTAGGCGGCACCGATCTGCTGCACCTCGACGACCGCCACGGCGTCCTGCTCCGTCGGCGGCGTCACGGTGTAGGCGTGCTGTGAGAGATCGGTGAACGTCTGCTGTTCGACCGATTCCTCGCCGGTCTCGGCGTTGAGGTACTGGATGATGATCACCCACGGGGTCTCGGCGACGTCGGCCGGAACGGACACCTGCACGGGCATGCCCGGACGGACGTCGAGGTCGACGGGGGTGCCCTCGTCGCCGCAGTCGTCCACGAGTTCGTTGCAGTAGATGAGGGGTGCCGCGACGGTCGTGTCGCCGTCGGCGTAGAAGGTGACCTCCGGTTCGGGCGCCGCCGAGCAGCCCGTCACGAACAACGCCGCCCCCGCCAGCAAGGCTCCTACTGCTCGTCGCATGGGCTCAGGTTACGGCTCGCGTGCGGGTTCCGCGGCTGTGGGGCCACCGCTTCCGTGTCCGCCCGCGCGGCCGTACGGCGGGCCGGGTGCCGGTCCGCGCGGGCCGGCACCCGTCGAGCCACCCGTCGAGCCGCCCGCCGATCCGGTGTGCCCGGAGGCGGGACCTGCAGCTTGCTCACCTGCCGCCGGCCTGCCCGTCATCGACCTCAGCTTTCCGCCGAGTCGCGGCACCATCGACTTGTCGGCACGCGCGAGCCACGTCTGCGTCAGGCCCAGCGCCAGCAGCACGGACACGACCAGGAAGCCGATCCAGTACGTGGGCGGCAGGAGCAGGCCGACGGCGCCGCCGGACACCCACGCCAGCTGCAGCACCGTCTCCGAGCGGCCGAACGCCGAGGCGCGCGACTCCTCGGGCATGTCCTGCTGGATCACGGCGTCGAGGGAGTTCTTGGCCAGTGCGCTCGCGGTGGCGCCCGCGAGGCCGACGATCGCCGCGGTGGTCAGGCCCGACGCGACGGCGGCCAGCAGTGTCGACGCCAGCGCGGAGGCCACGCACACGAGGATGACCTGATCCGGCTTGCCGAAGTGCATCCGCGAGCCGATCGCGTTGCCGATGAATCCGCCCGTGCCGGCCGCGACACCGATCACACCGAGCAGGATCAGCTGCATGAACGGGCTGAAGTCGCCCGCTTCCGTCTGTTCCTTCACGGCGAACGCCGCGAACATCATCAGGAACCCGGTGAGCAGCCGGATCGACCCGTTGCCCCACAGCGCCACCGTGGTGTGGTGGCTCATGGGGGTGCGCTTCGGTTTCGCCTGCTTGCCGCCGGAATCCGCCTCGTGGTCGGTCAGCGAGGCGGGCACCTCGCCCTCGGTGACCTCGACCCACGACGGGATACGCATCGCCTGGAAGGCGCCCACACCGCAGATGACAGCCGTGTACCAGAGTGCGGCCGACGAACCGAACAGCGAGTTCAGCCCGGCCGCCACCGCGCCGAACGCACCACTGGCGGCGAGGCCGAAGACGGTCAGCCGCGCGTTGGTTTTCGACAGAGTGATCTCGGGTGGCAGCACTCTGGGAGTGACCGCCGCCTTGAGCACCATGAACGACTTCGACAGCACCATCTTGCCCAGCGCGGCCGGATAGAGGATCCAGCTGTCGAAGTTCAGCGCCATCAGCACGCACATCAACAGCTGCCCGGCGCTGGCGAGGCACATCGCGAGCCTGCGACCCCGCTGGATCCGGTCCAGCGCGGGGCCGATCACGGGCGCGACCAGTGCGAACGGCGCGATCGTGATGAGCAGGTAGAGCGCGACCTTGCCGCGGCTCTCACCGCTGCTGGCCGCGAAGAACAGCGTGTTCGCCAGTGCGACGGCCATCGCCGCGTCGCTGGCGTAGTTCAGCATCACCGCGTACGTCAGCGAGGTCAGGCCGGACTTCTCGGCGCCGTCGGCCTTCGCCGCCCGCTGGAACGCGCCGACGGCCTTGCCCGACAGTTCCCTGCCGCGGAACGCGGCCACCCGGGTGACGGTCAGTTTGCGGGGCGTCTTGTTCCCGGAGTCGAATCCGTGCTCGACCTGCTCGGGATCCGGCTGCGGCCCTCCGGGCGGTTGCCCCTGGGGGTCACCGGGCGGGCCGGGAACCCCGGTGCGGTCGCCTCCGTGGCCCGGCGCGGGTTCCGGAGGGTCAGGGGGATAGCCACCCGTGTCGTAGTAGTCGCCGAAGTCGCCGAAGTCGCTGTAGTCGCCGAAGTCACTGCGGCCGCCCGGGGCCTGCTCCCACGGCCGCGGCGGGTACGGCCGTGACCCGCGCGGCGGGGTGGGGATCGCGCCGGTCGGCGCGTTGTCGGCCGTCACCGGTGGCGGTTCGGACGATCGCCGAGGCTGCTGCTGTGGCGGTTGTGGCGGCCGCGAGGGTTGCTGCGGCTGCTGCTGGGGCTGTGGTGGCTCCTGCGGCCGTTCGCGCCGGCCTTGCGGGACGCCGCCCTGCTGCCGGGACGCCTGCCGCGTTCGGGGCGCGTCCTTCGGTGGGGTGTTCTCGGCGGGCGGCGGCTGTTGTGCACCCGGTTCGGGTGTCCACCTCCGCTTGCCCCGCTTGTTCGACCCCATGCGCTCAATCCTGCCGTACTCGTCGCCGACCCGTCCGGGTGATGTGTGACTCGGCTCGTGCTCGTTCGTGCCGGCGCGGCCGCCGACCCCGACTCAGTCCGCCGGAACGAACGTCACCCGGAACATTTTCGGCCACAGCTTGCCCGTGATCAAAAACCGGTCCGACCCGGGCTGGGCGGCGATGCCGTTGAGGACCGCGTCGGAGGAGGTGACCTCACCCTCGTCGAGCAGTCCGGAGGCATCGATGCGGGCAGTGACCCGCCCGGTTCCGGGGTCGATGCGGACGATGTCCTCGGTCTGCCACACGTTGGCGTAGACATCGCCGCCTGCGCACTCGAGTTCGTTGAGATTCTCGACCGGTCGCCCGGCCTCGGTGACGTCGACCGAACCCTGTGGCTCGAACGTCGCGGGGTCGCGGAACGTCAGCGTGTCCGATCCGTCGCTCATGACCAGCCGGTTCTCCTGGTCGCACAGGCCCCAGCCTTCGCCGTCGTAGGAGACGCGGCGGCGCTCGGCGAGCGTGTCCGGGTCCCGCTCGAGTGCCACGCCACTCGTCCACGTGAGCTGCCACACCCGGGAGCCGGTGACGGTGATGCCTTCGCCGAAGAACTCGTCGGGCAGGGACACGCTCCGCTCCGGCGGCCCACCCGCCGGACCCGCCGTCAGCGTCGATCGCCCGTAGCGCCCCGTGCCCTCGTAGAGTGTGTCGCCCGCGAACTCGAGTCCCTGGGTGAACGCCGTCTCGTCGTGCGGCAGCTCCTGCTCGACCTGCACCCGTAGCTGCTCGACCCCGTCGTCCGGCCGCGCACCGTCGGTGTGCTGGCCGGCGGTGCCGGGAGCGCACGCGGTGAGAACCGCGGCGGCCGCGACGAGTGTCGATGCGAGTTTCACGTCATCGAGCCTCGCACAGGTGCGCGCGCACCGTCCGCCCGCCGTGGGTGTGCCGGTCGTTTCGGCGGCCGCCCCATGAGGAGACGGCCGGTGCGGCACAATGGCGACCATGACGTTGTTGCTCACCCTCGACGACGGTGCGAACCGGCAGAAGCTGGTCGACGCGGTGGAGACGGCGCGTGAGGCGGCCGTCCTCGACGCGGGCGAGGAGCACGTCGGCGCACATGCCGGTGTCGAGCACGAGGATGCCGTGGCCGTGAGCCATCTCTTCGACGCGATCGTGCCCGGATATCGCGGCTGGCGCTGGTCGGTGACCGTGGCCGTGGCGGGTGGTGACACTCCCGTGACGGTCAGCGAGGTCGTGCTGCGGCCGGGGCCGGAGGCGCTCGTCGCGCCGAGCTGGGTGCCGTGGGAGCGGCGGGTGCGGCCGGGTGACCTCGGAGTGGGTGACCTCTTCCCGCCCGAATCCGGCGACGACCGCCTGGTGCCCGCCTACCTGGACGTCGACGACCCCGAGGTGACCGACACCGCCCACGAACTGGGCCTCGGCCGGGCGCGCGTGATGTCGCGCGAGGGCCGCGAGGAGTCGGCGAGGCGCTGGCGCGGCGGCGAGTTCGGCCCGCGCGCCGACATGGCGCGCAGCGCACCTGGCACGTGCGGCACCTGCGGCTTCTATCTGCAGCTCGGCGGGCCGCTGAAGGCGGCGTTCGGGGTGTGCGGCAACGAGTACGCCCCGGCCGACGGGCACGTCGTGCACGCCGAGTACGGGTGCGGCGCGCACTCGGAGGTCGAGGTCAAGACGACCCCGTCGGTGCCGGTCGCCGAGCTGGTCTACGACGACTCGCTGCTCGAGACGGAGCCCGCGACGGGTGAGCAGCCTGCCTGACGCCTTCGGTCTCGAGCGGCTGCGCGCCGCAGCCCTGCGCACGTGGCGGGATTCGCCGACCAGGCTGACCGAGGACACCAACGCCGAACGCGATCTGCGCGCAGGCGGCTATCGCGACCGGCTGCTGGTCGAGCTCGCGCAGAACGCCGCGGATGCCGCCGCGCTCGCCGGCGTGCCGGGGCAGCTGCGGGTGACGGTGGCCGACGGCGAATTGCGCGTGGCCAACACCGGCGCTCCGCTCGACGACGCAGGCGTGGCGGCGCTGGCCTCGCTGCGGGCTTCGGCCAAACCTGCGGGCACGGTCGGCCGGTTCGGGGTCGGCTTCGCCGCGGTACTCGCCGTGACGTCGGAGCCGCGCATCGTCTCGCGCACGGGAGGCGTGGCGTTCTCGGCGGAGCGCACGCGCACCGCGGCCGCCGCCGAGGACGTGCCGGTGCTGCGGTTGCCGTGGGAACCGGATGCCGGGGAACCCCCGGTGCCCGACGGTTTCGACACCGAGGTGCGCCTGCCGTTGACCGTGCCGCCCGGCGACGTGCTCGCCGCGATCACCGCCGAGGTGCCGGATCTGCTGCTGGCGCTGCCGTGGCTGGCGCGCGTGGAGGTCGACGGCCGCACCTGGTCGCGGTCGGCCTCGGGTTCCGACACCGGCGGGCTCGTCACACTGTCCGCTCCGGAGGGAGCGGCGCAGTGGCTGACACATGCCGAGCACGGGGTCGTGTGGGCAGTGCCGGTCGACGTGTCCCTGCCCCGTGACACCGAGGGCACGGTCGACGGCGGGATGCCGGTGCCGCGTGCCGAGGACGTACTGCACACGCCCACGCCGACGGACGAGCGGCTCTCGCTGCCGGCACGGCTGTTCGCGCCGGTCCCCGTCGAACCCTCGCGCAGGCGGGTACTGACCGGTGAAGCGGCCCGGCCGGTGCTCGCGGCCGCCGCCAGGGCGTACCCGGGCCTCGTGCGCCGGGTGCCGGCTCCGAACCGGCAGGTGATGGTGCCATCGGCGCAGTTCCCGATGTCCGAAGTGGACTCGGAACTTCGCGATCTCGTGATGGCGCAACTGTCCGAACAGGACTGGATTCCGGCCGCCGCGGGTGGTGACGTCGCCGGTGGCCGTGCCCGCGTGCTGCCGGTCGACGCGCCGGAACTGGTCGACCTGCTCGCCGACGTGATTCCCGGCCTCGTCGTCGCATGCGGACACGACGCAGCCCGCAGCCTCGACACGGTGGGCGCGAGTGCGATCGGCGTCGCCGAGGTCGTCGAGGCGCTCGCCGGGATCGACAGGGAACCGGCCTGGTGGCACGGGCTCTACGACGCGCTGCTGGCCGCCGTCGACCGGCGGCAGTTCGACCCGGTCGAACTCGGCGCGCTGCCGGTCCCGCTCGCCGACGGCCGCACCGTCCCGGGTCCGCGAGGCGCGCTGCTGCCGGATTCGGCCCTGCAGGAATCCGGCTTGCCGGAGGTCGCCGGCCTGGACGTCGTCGGGCTGCACCTGGTGCACCCCGGCGCAGCGCATCCGCTGCTGGAACGCCTCGGCTCGCACCGCGGCGGTCCCGCGGAGCTGCTGGAGGCGCCTGCGCTGCGCGAGGCGGTGGAGCGCAGTGCCGAGGACGCCGCGTCCGGGGTGGATGTCGGCCCGCTCGCCGATGCGGTGCTGCGGCTCGCCCGCGAAGGCGACGCGAGCGGCCTGGGCGCCCTCGCGCTGCCCGCACGGTCCGGCAGGCGCCGGGCCGACGAACTGGTGCTGCCCGGCGCGCCGGTGCTCGACGTGTTCGACCCGGAAGCCGTGGGCGAGGACGGTGCACTCGACGTGCTCGACGAGTCCGTCGCGGAATCCCACGATTCGACCGTGCTGACCGGGCTCGGGGTGCTGGATTCGTTCGCGCTGGTCGTCGACGACGACCCCACCGGCGCCGAGCACGACCTGCCGGACGAGTCCGCGTGGTGGGAGGCGGCGGCACCGTCGCGGGTGTATGCGGTGCGTGATCTCGACCTCGTCGCCGACGACGCGTGGCCCGCGGCGGTCCGGCTGCTGGCGCAGCGGCCGGAGACGTGGCGCGCGCTGACCGAACCCGGCGGCCACACGGCGTGGTGGCTGGCACGGTTCGCACTGTTCGGCGGGCACGCTCCGATGGACTGGCGCATGCCCGGTGCCAGCGGTCTCGCCGGACTGTTCGACCCGGTACCGGATGTCGGACTGGCGCCGGAGCAGCTCGTCGCCGCGGGTGTCCGCAGCGCGTTGCCGGATTCGTCCACTATGGACTCCGAGGAGGCCGCAGACCTGTGCGACCGGCTGGCCGACCAGGACCGGGAGGTGTCGCTCGGTCTGACGCTGCGGGTCCATCGACTGCTGGGCGAGCATCGACGGTCGGCAACGGGGCCGGTCCACCTCGACCCGCCGGACCGGGTGCGCACACTCGACGGCGCTGTCGCCGACGCCGACGATGTCGCCGTGCTGGACCGGCCGTGGCTGCTCGGCGCGGCTCCGCCCGCCCGGTTCGTGGCCTGCGCGGGTGGAGACGACGCCCGCGCAGGCAGCGGCGATCCCGACGGCACGGCCGCATCGCTACTGGCCGAGGCGTTCGACCTGCCACTGGCCACCGCCGTGCTCGACGTCGACGTGAGCAGTGAGGGCGAGTTCGCACCGTGGACGGAGTTGCCCGCGGTCGCCGAGGTGGCGGAGTTGCTGGGTGCGGCACTGCCGGAAGGAGGCGTCGTCGTGCACGAGCGCCTCACGGTCGCCGGTGCCGACACCGGCGAGGCCGCCGTGGTCGTGTCGTGGTGGTGCAGTGGAAGCGCCGGGATCGGCGACACCGGATCCGTCGGCGGGGTGCTGCACGCGGCGGACACGTCCGACGGGCTGGCACGGGCCTTCGCCTGGGCGGCGGGACTGTGGCCGCGGCGATGGGAGATCGCCGCGCTGCTCGATGATCCGGACCCGCGCACCCTGCTCGCGTGATCGCGTCCTCGGCTGAATGCGTTGTCCTCGGCTGAATGCGTTCCGGGCCGTCGGTGTCCGCGGCGGCAGGCGAGAGGGCGGGCCCCGAACGAGGGGGAGGTGTGCGGGACCCGCCACCGTTCAGAGTACGGAGTGTTCGGCGGTTCTGTCCCGTGGTCTGGATCATGTGTTGCCGACTCGTGTTCTCTTCCGACGATCGGCGGGTCCGTCCGCGGTGGAGTCGGCTGCACCACGTGACCGGGCCGGTACTCGCTGCACTCGCGACGGCTCGGTCCGGCCGGGACCGTGCCAGGGCGTCAGAGGGCGTCAGAGGTCGCGCTGGGCGCCGCGGGAGCCCTGACGGGACGCGGTCGTCTGCCATGTAATGATGCCGAAACCGATGCACCCGAGCCCTCCGCCGGCCAGAGCTGTCCAGATCGCGGTGCTGTCGGCGCCGGTTGCGAGCAGGATGATCAGGGCGACGAACCATGCCGTCGTGCCAGCGGCGACCGGTGCCTGCAGTCCGACGACGGGTTTGGGTAGTGCAGGAACCGGGCGAAACGGTCTTGCAATTCGTCGGATCTTGCCGGGTATGTCCACGTGGGACAGGCTACCGCTGGCGTCGTCGAAGCGAGGTGGGAGACAAGTGGTTCAGGAGCACACCGAGCAGGGTCCGGATAGTCCGCGGGGCGGGCTCGACCGGTTCTTCAAGCTCAGCGCGCGGGGCTCGTCGGTCGGCCGCGAGGTGCGTGGCGGCCTCGTGACGTTCGTCGCGATGGCCTACATCATCGTGCTGAACCCGCTGATCCTCGGCAGCTTCTCGCCGGACGATCCGGCGGCGAAGACCGACGCGACGGGCGCCATCCTGGGCGTGCCGCAGGTCGCGGCGGTCACGGCGCTGGTGGCGGGCGTGATGACGATCGTGATGGGCCTGGTCGCGAACTTCCCGTTCGCACTCGCCGCGGGCCTGGGCATCAACGCCCTCGTCGCCTACACGATCGCGCCGCAGATGAGCTGGGGCGCCGCGATGGGTCTGGTGCTGGTCAACGGCATCGTCGTGCTGATCCTCGTGCTCACGGGCGTGCGCACGATCATCTTCAATGCGGTGCCGCCCGCGCTGAAAGCGGCGATCGCCGTCGGCATCGGACTGTTCATCTCCCTGATCGGCCTGGTCGACGCCGGATTCGTCACCCAGGGCGACGGCACGCCGGTGCAGCTCGGCATCGCCGGTTCGATCGCGACGTGGCCGACCGCGGTGTTCGTCGTGACGCTGCTGGTCATGGCCGTCCTCGTGGCGCGAGGAGTCAAGGGCGGCATCCTCATCGGTGTCGTGGCCGGCACGGTGCTGGCACTGGTGGTCGAGGCGATCGTCGGTGCCGGTCCGTCGGGCCCGGACAATCCGGCGGGCTGGGCGTACGGTTACCCGGCGGCGCCCGACAGCGTGTTCGGTGTTCCCGACCTGTCGTTGCTGGGCAGCGTCAACTTCGACGCGTGGGTGCAGATCCCGGCCATCTCGGCGGCGCTGCTGGTGTTCAGCCTCGTGCTGACGGACTTCTTCGACACCATCGGCACGATGACCGGCCTCGGCAAGCAGGCGGGGCTGGAGAAGAACGGCACGCTGCCGAACACGAGCAGGGCCCTGTTCGTGGACTCGCTCGGCGCGATCGCCGGTGGCGCCGGTTCGGCCAGCTCGAACACGGTGTACGTCGAGTCGGCTGCCGGTATCGCGGAGGGTGCGCGCACCGGCCTGGCGAACCTCGTCACGGGCGGACTGTTCCTGGTCGCGATGTTCTTCACCCCGCTCTACGAGATCGTCCCGATCGAAGCGGCGGCGCCCGCGCTGGTCATCGTGGGTGCGCTGATGATCCGGCAGGTCGCCGACATCGACTTCTCCGACCTGGCGGTCGCGCTGCCCGCGTTCCTGACGATCGTGGTCATGCCGTTCACGTACTCGATCACCAACGGCATCGGTGCGGGCTTCGTCAGCTACGCCGTGCTGCAGGCCGCCACGGGCAGGGCCCGGAACGTGCACCCGCTGATGTGGGTCGTGGCCGCCGCGTTCGTCGTCTACTTCGGGATCGGCCCGCTCCGGTCGTTGCTGGCCTGATCAATCATCGCTGGGGTGGTCCGGTGCCGGAGCGGTCCGGTGCTGTGGGTGTCACCGGTTCGGGTGTCGGCCACAGCACCATCTGTGCAGGTCTGCGAGGTCGTAAGCTAAACTAACCAAGTGTCCGAGGCTGCAGACGGTCTGTCCGCCCCCGTTCCATCGGAACCCGGCGGCCGGTCCGAGAACCCATCGCTGGCGAGTCGGCTGCGGCTCGCGGTGGTACGGCTCAACCGCAGGCTCCGGGCGCAGCGGACCGACACCGACCTGTCGTTGACCCAGGTGGCCGCGCTGTCGACGCTCCACAAGCACGGCGCGATGACACCGGGGCGGCTCGCCGCGCACGAGGGCGTTCAACCGCCGTCGATGACGCGGGTGATCGCCGCGCTCGAACTGGTCGGCTATGTCGAACGGGCTCCGCATCCGACCGATGGCAGGCAGGCCATCGTGGCGATCACGGAGTCGGGGAGGACCTACGTCCACGAGAGCATCTCGGCTCGTGAGGCGTGGCTGGACGAACGGTTGCAGGAACTGAGCGGCGAGGAGCGCGAGGTGCTCTCCAGAGCCGCCTCGATCATCGAACGCATGGCGGGTCACAGCTGAGGAGGCGTGCGACCCGCCTGCCAGGAGGCGACAACCCGGCGTGACACTCACGGATAGCGACACCCAGGCCCGGCCGACCGCTGACGCTATTCCGCGATCCCGCCGACAGTCCCCACCGGGCATGTTCGCGTCGCTGCACGTGCGCAACTACCGCTGGTTCTTCTCCGGCCAGGTCGTGTCCAACATCGGCACCTGGATGCAGCGCACCGCCCAGGACTGGCTCGTGTTCACCCTCAGCGGCAACGACCCCGTGGCGCTCGGCGTCGCCGTGGCGCTACAGTTCCTGCCCACGCTGTTGCTGTCGTTGTGGGCGGGCGTGCTGGCCGACCGGGTCGACAAGCGCAAGCTGCTGTTCACGATCCAGACGGGCATCCTCGTGCAGGCGGCCGTGCTCGGCGGACTCGCGGTGAGCGGCGCGGTCGAGCTGTGGCACGTGTACCTGCTGTGTTTCATCCTCGGTACGTTGTCGGCGCTCGAGGTGCCGACGCGGCAGTCGTTCGTCGCCGAGATGGTCGGCAAGGATCAGGTGGCCAACGCCGTCGCGCTCAACTCGTCGATCTTCAACATGGCGCGCATCGCCGGGCCCGCGATCGCGGGGCTGACGATCGTCGCGGTCGGCGAGGGCTGGCTGTTCATCGGCAACGCCGTCTCGACCCTCGCCGTGCTGGCGGGTATCGCGGCCATGCGCCCTGGCGAGCTGTACCGCGACGAGGCGGTCGAGCGGGCGAAGGGGCAGTTGCGCGAGGGGCTGCAGTACGTGCGCGGCAGGCCGGATCTGATGGCGATCATGCTGCTGATGCTGTTCGTCAGCACGTTCGCCATCACCTTCTTCACTTCGCTCGCCGTGGTGGCGGGCAACGTGTTCGGTACGGCGGCCGACGGTTACGGCATGCTCTCGACGCTGCTGGCCGTCGGGACGTTCGCGGGCGCCCTGCTGTCGGCGCGGCGGGGGAGCAGGCGGAAGCCGACGATGCGGTTGCTGCTGGGGGCGGCGATGGCACTCGGCGTGCTCGAGTTCGCGACGGCGTTCATGCCGACCTACCTGGCGTTCGGTCTGGCGCTCGTGCCGCTCGGGCTCGCGACGATCACGTTCCTCAACACCGCGAACGCGCTGGTGCAGACGTCTGTCGCCCCGCAGATGCGCGGGCGCGTGATGGGGCTGTACGTGCTGATGGTGATGGGAGGTAACCCGATCGGCGGGCTGCTCACCGGGTGGATGGCGGAGACGTTCGGCGGGCGTTCGCCGTTCTACATCGGTGGCGCGATGGCGGTGCTGGCGACGGCGGTCTGTGCCGTGGCGATGACGAAGACACGCGGCGAGCACTTGCGCGACTTGCTGAGGTTAGGCTAACCTCATACTTGTCGCTTCGTGGTGGGAGCGGCAGTCAGTTCGGGAACGGACGGGGCCCTGGCCGCTGGAACCGGCCAGGGCCCCGTTCCCGTTCGCGGGACTTTACCGGCGACGACTCGCCCGCGCTGCACACCTCGCCCGCGCGCCCGGCCTCGCCGGGTCGGGCCAGGCCTCGTCGACAGCCCCTGCGACCGATGCCCCGAAGGGCACCTTCGGGGCATGGCGACCGACGACAGGGGCGCCGGCCGACGCCGAAGGCCCCGCACCGGAACGGATCCGATGCGGGGCCTTCGCGCAGCTTCTCGGGCCGACCTCGTCGGGTGCGGACCCTCAGGCCTGCAGCAGGCCGTTGCGGCCGGCCTTGGCGTCCTCGAAACGCTTGCCGATCTCCGCCCAGTCGAAGACGTTCCACAGCGCGTTCACGTAGTCCGGCTTGACGTTCTTGTACTGCAGGTAGAACGCGTGCTCCCACACGTCGACCAGCAGGATCGGGACCGTCGGCAGGATCAGGTTGTTGTGGTGGTCGCGCAGCTGCTGGGTGATCAGCGTCTTGCCGATCGGGTCCCAGGAGAGCGCACCCCAGCCGTTGCCCTGGATCGTGGTGCAGACCGCGGTGAACTGCGCCTTGAACTTGTCGAAGGAGCCGAACGCGTCGTCGATCGCGGCTGCCAGCTCGCCGGTCGGCTTGTCACCGCCGTTCGGGGACAGGACCTTCCACCACACGACGTGGTTGGCGTGGCCGGCGAGGTTGAACGCCAGCGTGGTCTCGAGTCCGACGATCGAGCCGAAGTCGTTCGCGTCCCGGGCGGCGGCGAGCTTGTCCAACGTCTGGTTCGCACCGTTGACGTAGGTCTGGTGGTGCTTGCTGTGGTGCAGCTCGTTGATCTCGCCCGAGATGTGCGGCTCGAGTGCGCCGTAGTCGTAGTCGAGGTCGGGAAGCTCGTACGTGGGCATGAGCCCTCCTTCGTCGTTGAGGTCGCTTGCGCAGTCCGTCTCGTGTGCCAACCTAGTCGCCGCCACAGGGGCCTGCTAACCGGGTGGGCGTGAGTTGACCTTGCTTGCTCGACCGGACTGGAGGTCAACGACGTGTCAGATGGGTCACGTCGCGCACGTGTCCCCCGACCCGGCGACAGCCCGCGGCCGGAACCGCGGTACCGACCGGCCGGGCCGACCGGGAGTCACGCCGCGCGGTGGGTCTCCACCACTTCTGCGAGGTCGTCGAGCACGGCGATGTTCAGCTCGAACGCACGCTGGGTCTCGGCCATGATCCGTTCGTGTTCGGCCTCGTCCCACGGCGCGCCGTCGAGCAGCGCCCGGTAACGCGTGCGGAACGCGGACGGGCTCCCGAGCGCGGCGAAGTCGTAGAACTGCGCGCCGGGGCCCGTGACGCCGTACGTGCGCTCCAGCAGCTTGCCGACCACCTGACCGCCCGCGAGATCACCCAGGTAGCGCGTGTAGTGGTGCGCGACGAACCCGCCCGGCCAGTCGTGGGCGACCTCGCGCAGCCGCTCGACGTAGGCACGCGTTGCGGGCGTGGGAGTGATGCGATCCCGCCAGCCGGGACCGGCGAGCCGGTCGAGATCGACGACGAGAGCCTGCGTGCGGTGCAGCTCCGGGACGACGAACGGCGCGCCCACCTCGTCGCCGGTCATCGTCTCGGCGGCGTCCTCGAGGGCCGAGTAGATGAAGTAGTACTGCTCGACCAGCCGCGTGTAGCCCTCGAGGGTCAGCTTCCCGTCGAGCAGGGCGCTCATGTAGCGCGAGTGGTGCGCGCGGTCGTGCACCTCGCGGGTCGAATGCCGCAGCGTCCGGGAGAACGGGGCCGCCTGCTCGGTGCCCGCTGCCCGCTCGGTGCCCGCTGCCCGCTCGGTGTCCGACTGCGATCCGGGGTGCACAGCCTGCTCGGTCATGACGCCTCCCGCGCTTTCTGACAACGTGTCAGAAACGAGCCTAGCCGGGAGCGGGCGCTCCGGGCGATGCTTCGCGCGGAATTACTCCGACTGCGCGCGACACGAAGGCCACCGCGAGGTCGATCGCCTGCGGCAGTTCCTCCGGCGGCACGTCGACGACCTGCCTGGCGCCGAGCGCGGCGCTCACCATTGGCGCCAGCACCGCGACATCCTGCTGCGGCCACCGGCCCCGGCGCATGCCCTCCTCCAGGATTCCGGTGAGCATGCGGCCGATCGGGTCGGCGTGCGCGGCGATGCGCCGGTACGACGACGGCGCGAGTGCCGAGGCCAGCGTCGCTCCGGGCGGCAGGTGGTAGTCGGCGAGGGTCTCCAGCTGCAGGCGGGCGAACACGGCGAGCTTGTCGGCCGGATCGTCGACCGCATCGACGGCGTCGGTCAGCCGCGTGACGTACCGCGACACCTCGTCCTCGACGAACGCCACCAGCAGGTGCTCGCGATCGGGGAAGTGGTTGTAGATCGCGGTGCGGCCCACGCCCGCTTCGGCGGCGACCCCGGACAGCGTGATCGCGTCGAACCCGCGCTCGTACAGCTGGTTCCGGAGTGCGTCGAACACCTTCTCGCGCACCTGCCTGCGGTGCTCGCCCAGCGAGCTTCCGATGATCTTCGGCATCGACGCGCCTTTCGTCTCCGGGCCGGGTCTCAGCCTACCGGCCAGTCGTGCACGGGCTCGCCCGCGCGCGCCAGCTCGAGGTAGTCGCCGAGCATCACGGCCAGTGCCGACTCGCGGCTCAGCCCGCGGCCCTGCGCCGCCGCGACGGCATCGCGCTGCCACACGCTGCCGTTGCGCTTGGTGACGCACCGGCGCTCGATGATCCCGAGGTAGCGGTCGATCACCGGCGCCGACACCCCGGAACTGCGCAGCCCCTCGTGCGCCAGCGGCAGCAGAACCCGGAGCGCGAGCTCGTCGGGCGGGACGTAGCCGATACCCGGCCAGTAGAACTGGGCGTCGAAGCCGTTCCGGGCCCCCGCGTGCAGATTCTGTTCCGCCGCCTGGAACGACATGCGCGTCCACACGGGCCGCTCCTCCTCGGCGAGCGCGCGCTGGGCGCCGTAGAAGAAGGCCGCGTTGGCCATCATGTCCACCACCGTCGGGCCCGCGGGCAGCACGCGGTTCTCGATCCGCAGGTGCGGCGCCCCGTCCACGACGTCGTACACCGGCCGGTTCCAGCGCCACACGGTGCCGTTGTGCAGCCGCAGCTCGGTCAGGCGTGGCACCCGGCCGTCGGCGAGGGCGTCCATCGGATCCTCGTCGTCGGTTTCGGGCAGGAGGCCCGGGAAGTAGTGCAGGTTCTCCTCGAACAGGTCGAAGATCGACGTGATCCACCGTTCGCCGAACCACACGCGCGGGCGCACGCCCTGATTCTTCAGTTCGTCCGGACGGGTGTCGGTGGCCTGCAGGAACAGGGGAATCCGCGTCTCGGCCCACAGCGCCCTGCCGAGCAGGAACGGGGAATTCGCACCCAGCGCCAACTGTGGCCCGGCCAGGCACTGTGCGGCGTTCCAGTGCGGGGCGAAATCGTCGGGCGCCACCTGCAGGTGCAGCTGCACCGAGGTGCACGCCGCTTCGGGCAGGATCGACTCGGCGTAGGTGTGCAGCTTCTCGGTCTGCCCGCCGGGCAGGCCGGCACCCTCGAGCGCGAGCAGCGGGTCCTCGCCACGGGCGGCGAGGATGCGGTCGTTGAGCAGGGCATAGCGCGGATTGTCGGTGAGCCACTTCTGATCGAAGTGCTCGTCTCCGAGGGTCGGCAGGATGCCGATCATGGCCACCCGCGCGCCCTTGCCGCCCGCCTTGGCCTCCGCCCGCTCGAGGCAGGCGTTCAGGTCGCCCTCCAGCTGCAACGCCGAGTCACCGTCGAGCGGGCGAGGCGGGAGGTTCAGCTCGATGTTGTGCTGCGAGAGCTCGGTGGTGAACAGCTCGTCGTCGATCGAGGCCAGCACGGCCGCGTTCGACATCGACGGGCGCATCACCGTGTCGACGAGGTTCAGCTCCACTTCGAGACCGATGTGCTTGCGCGGGAACGTGAAGTGTTCCTCGGCCAGCATGCGGGCGAACGTGTCGAGGCAGCGTTGCAACTTGTCGCGGTACCGGCCTCGTTCGTGTGGGGGACGGCTTCTCGGAGCGACGTCCTGACCCATCGGCACCTTCCTCCCGAGCTACCACGGCGCCCTGTCACCACGGAGATTTCCGTGGCAGAAGGCGACGTTGGCACACCGCGCGGATGCCGGACCAGCGGCCAAACCGGTGCACTGCGGTGGTGCAGGCCTCACCCTCCGCGAGGGGGCCTTCGTTCGCACGAACGGTGGACCCTGCGTTCGGAGCACCGATACCCGCGCAACAGGGGTAATGGGACACTCGGCGGGTGGCCGGCCCATTGCAGTTGATCTACACCGAGGACGTCGCGGACCCACGGCTCGACGAGTTCCGCGATCTCACGACCGCCGACCGCAGGCCCGACCGGCCGGGCGGGCGCGGGCTCGTGATCGCGGAGGGGACCGTCGTGGTGCGCAGGCTCGCCGACTCGCCGTATCCGGTGCGGGCACTGCTCGGCGTGCAGCGCCGGATCGACGAGCTGGAACCCGACCTGGCGGACCTCGATGTGCCCGCCTACGTCACGTCGGCCGACGTGATGGCGGACGTCGTCGGCTTCCACCTCAACCGCGGTGTGCTCGCGACGGCCGGCCGCGCGCCACAGCCGTCGGTGGCCGACCTCGTGCGCGGCGCCAGGGTGATCGCCGTACTCGAAGGCGTCGGCGACCACGAGAACCTCGGGGCGCTGTTTCGCAACGCCGCCGCGCTGGGCATCGACGGCGTGCTGCTCGGGCCGGGGTGTTCCGATCCGCTGTACCGCCGCAGCGTGCGCGTCTCCATGGGGCACGTGCTGCGCGTGCCGTTCGCCGTGGCGAGCGACCCCGGTGAGTGGCGGGCCGCGCTCGAGGTCGTGCGGGCGGCGGGCTTCCGCCTGGCCGCACTGACACCGCAGCCGGGGTCCGTGCCGCTGTGGGAGGCCGCGGGAGACCGGAAGGTGGCGCTCATGCTGGGTTCGGAGGGGCACGGTCTCTCCGGCGACGCGCTCGGGGCCGCCGACGTCGCCGTGTCGGTTCCCATGGCCGACGGGGTCGATTCGCTCAACGTCGCGACGACGGGCGCGGTGGCCTTCTACGAGCTCACCGTCCGCAGGGAGGGGGCCGCCTGCGATGTACGGAGCTGAACTCGAACTGGACGTGCGCGAGGGCAGGGCCGTGCTCACCGGTGCGGGCGGCCGCGAGGCCGACCCCGCGGTGCTCTCGCTCGGTCACCAGCTCACCGAGGCGCTGCACGAGTGGGCGCGGGTGTCGGCGGTCGTGGGCGCCGCCGCTCCGCGCGGAACGGACCCCGCAGGTGCCGGTCCCGGCACGGCAGGCGATACCGGAGCCGCAGGTGATACCGCCGACAGCGGGGCGGTGGTCGCGCAGCGGGGCAGGCAGCTCGCAGGCCGGATCGCCGCGGCACTCGGCGTCACGGTGAGCTATCGCGACCCGGTGGCCGGACGGACGTTCGTGGCTGTTCCTCCCGCCGACGAGCCCACCGGAGCAGGGAACGCAGGAGCCGGCGTCACCGGAGACAGGGACACCGGAGACAGGGGCACCGGAGACAGGGGCACCGGAGACAGGGGCACCGGAGCCGGGAACGCGGGCGAGGACGGACCGACTCGCACCGGAGCCGGCGGCACACGTCGCGGGAACGGCCGCTTCGATGCCCTCGCCGAGTGGTGGCGGGTGCAGGCGGAGCAGAGTCCCGGCCCGGTGCCGTGGGGTACCGGTGTGCTGGCCGGGGCGTTCTTCGCGGTCGTGATGGTCGTGGCGATGCTGGCGCTCGCCGGTGCGCTGGCTTCGGCGACGCACGGGCTGGTGGCGGTCGCCGCCGCGCTGGTGGTGAGCGCGGGCCTCGCGCCGTCGCTGTGGCTGGGCAGGCGGGTGCCGGTGGTGCGCTGGATCGTCGGCGGCGTCGCGGCCGGGATCGCACTCGCGTGGATCGGCGTCCTCGTCATCGCCTGGTGAGACAGGGCGTGGTGAGGCGGGGCGTGGTGAGGCGGGGCCTGGTGAGACAGGGCCACGTGGCGGCGCCCGCAACATCTGAACCATGATGTGACATAGAACACGATTTCCCGTGACGGGAAACGGACATTCACGCCAGCGCGGACAGTGCGCAGTCGCAGGTCAGTGACCTCGAGCACGGTCCCGCGGTTGTTCACGAGTCGATAACGACCAGGTCGGAGTCTTGCCGAGGGGGTCGAGTCCAGGTATGAGGACGGTCGGCGCGGACCGCCGTTCGGGGGACCGGTACTTTACGCCTTATGGCTTCGTCGAATCCTCATGACGTGTGCAACGTCGTCGTCACCGGTGGCAGCGGCTTCATCGGACGCGCGGTCGTCGCGAAGTTCCGCGAGCGCGGCGCGCGGGTCACGATCGTCGACCGGGAACCGTCGCCGTATCCCGAGGACGAGGGGGTCGTGCACGTCCAGGGCGACCTGAAGGACGCCGCCGTGCGCGAACGGGCGATCGGGCCCGGTGCCGACGGCATCATCCACCTCGCCGCGATCACGTCGGTGCTGAAGTCGGTGGAGATGCCGGCCGAGACGTACGCCGAGAACGTCGCGATCACCCACGAGCTGCTCGAACTCGCCCGTATCCACGAGGTGCCGCGGTTCATCCTCGCCTCCACGAACGCCGTGGTCGGCGACGTCGGCACGGCCACGATCACCCCGGACCTGCCGCTCGCACCGCTCACGCCGTACGGCGCGACGAAGGCGGCGTGCGAGATGCTCATGTCGGGCTACGCGGGTGCCTACGGCGTCCGGACCACGGCGCTGCGATTCACGAACGTCTACGGCCCCGGCATGTCGCACAAGGACAGCTTCATCCCGCGGCTGATGCGCGCCGCGCTTGCCGGCGAGGGGGTGAAGGTCTACGGCGACGGTCAGCAGAAGCGCGACCTCGTCTTCCTCGACGACATCGTCTCCGGCATCACCGGTGCGTGGGACACGCAGTACACCGGCCGTGCGATTCTCGGTGGTGGCAGGTCGGTGTCGGTGCTGGACATGATCGAGGGGGTACGCGCGGTGACGGGCGCCGAGATCCCGGTCGAGCACGTGCCGGCTCCGGGCGGTGAGATGCCGGCCGTGATCGTCGACGTCTCGGGCAGTGCCGACACGATCGGGTACACCCCGTCGTACGACCTCAAGGCAGGGCTCGCCGCGACCTGGGAGTACTTCCGGAAGGCCGCGGCCGTCACGGGCTGAGCCGCCGCCCGCCGAGCCGACCGACGAGAGAGATCGCCGAGTGTCCACCTTTCTCCGCCGTCACTGGCTGCTGCTTCTGCTGCTGGCAGGCGGCATCGCCCTGCGGGTCGTGACGTGGCTGGCGTACCAGCCCGCGCTGCTCTACATCGACACGTTCCGCTACCTGGGCAATCTGGAAGAACTGCGGCCGACGGATCTCAACCCGCTCGGGTACACGTTCCTGCTCAAGTTCCTGCTCGAATTCGGCGGGTTCGCCTGGGTGCAGGCGGCCCAGCACGCCATCGGCATCCTGCTGGCGCTGGTGCTGTACCGGCTGGCGATGCGCTACACCGAGCGCGGCTGGCTTGCGGCGATCGCGGCCGCGCCGATGTTGCTGGACGCCTACCAGCTGCAGATCGAAGCGAATCTCATGTCCGAGATCCTCTTCCAGGCGCTGCTGGTGGGCATGCTGTGGGCGCTGCTCTCCCGCGGGGAACTGACGTGGAAGCGCGCCGCGGTGGCCGGTGCGCTGGTCGCGGCCGCGGTGCTCACCCGGTCGATCGGCATCGTCGTCGTGCTGCCGTTCGGGCTGTTCCTGTTGTTCGCGTTCGGCGGGCTGAAGACGTGGAAGACCCGTGCCGGTCGCCGGCACGTCGCGAGCAGGACGGCCGCGGGCCTCGCCGGTCTGGCGATCGTGCTCTTCGGTTACATGTCGTACTACGCGACCTACGCCGGGCACTTCGGGCTGACCGGGGCGACGAACAACGTGTTGTACGGCCGCACGGCCACGTTCGCCGACTGCAGTCGGCTGCCCGACGACGAGGGCCTGCGGTTGATGTGCCCCGAGGAGCCGCTCGGCCAGCGCAAGTCGGTCGACTTCTACACCCACTTCCAGTACGGCTCGGCGGACTGGCCGTCGGAGCCGCTCCCGGACGAGCGTGACAAGGCGACGCTGGCCAAGCAGTTCTCCTACTGGGTCATCCTGAACCAGCCCCTGGACCTGTTCGGCGAGGTGCTCTACGACTTCGGGAAGAACTTCGTCCCGGTGAAGGAGACGTTCCACAACGACGTCCCCGCCGAGCGATGGCATTTCCAGTCGCACTACCCGTACCACGATGTGGGGACAGAGACGCCTCAGGTGTACCAGGCGTGGACGCTCGCTTATGATGATGAGTTGCCGCACGCCGATCGGGCGCTCGCGTCCTTTATGCGTGATTATCAACAGAACGGCGGCTACACCTGGGGCCCACTGCTCGCGGTGTTCTTGCTGTTGGGCATCCTTGGTGCGGTCGGCGTAGGAAAGGCGCGCAGATCGCCACTTCGGTCTGGTGCGTTTCTGGCCACCGGCAGCGCGCTCATCATCCTGGCGGGTTCAGCCGCGTTCGAGTTCTCCTGGAGGTATCAGTTGCCTGCGCTCGTCCTGCTGCCGATCGGCGGCGTGTTGGGTCTGGCCGCGATGTTCGGAACGGGGAAGAAGCCCGCTGGGGGCGGTCGTCGCCCCAAGATGGACGACTACCCCGATGACGTCGACACCGCCGCCGTGTCCGAGTTCCGCAGTCGTTACGGCGAGGCCCCGCTGAGCCCGCTCGTGGTGATCATCGCGGCCTTCAACGAGGCCAAGGGCATCACTCCGGTGCTGCAGAACATGCCCACCCATTGCGGGGACATTCCGGTGTCGACGCTCGTCGTCGTCGACGGCTCGACCGACGGCACTGCCGAGATCGCGCGGGAGGCCGGCGCGTACGTCTGCGAGGCGCCGAAGAACCGCGGCCAGGGTGGTGCGCTGCGGCTGGGGTACCACCTGGCTGCCGAGTGCGGCGCCGACTGGGTCGTCACTACCGATGCCGACGGCCAGTACGACAACAACGAGCTGCCGATGCTGATGAAGCCGCTGCTCGACGGCACCGCCGACTTCGTGACGGGTTCGCGCCGCCTCGGCTCGGGCAAGTACGACAGCAGCGTGCGCTGGCTCGGCGTCCGGGTGTTCGCCTGGCTGGCCTCGATCCTGACGATGCGCAAGATCACCGACACTTCGTTCGGCTTCCGCGCCATGCCCGCGGACCTGGCGGCGTCGGTGACGCTGCGCGAGCCGCAGTACCAGGCGTCCGAGCTGCTGCTGGGCGTCACGGCCAAGGGCGCGCGGCTGCTCGAGGTGCCGATGACCATGGAGCTGCGCAACAACGGTGCCAGCAAGAAGGGCGGCAGCCTCAAGTACGGCGCCAACTACGCGCGGGTGATGCTCGGGACGTGGTTGCGGGAGTACGTACTCCGTGGCGGCAAGCGCAGGCCGTACGTGCGCAAGGCCGCGCCGGAGTCCGGCGAGCGTGATCGGGCCTGAGCGGTCCGCTGTAGCGACGAGAACGACGAGCGGCCCCTGATCCCGGCGACGGGACTCAGGGGCCGCTCATTGCTTCTGGGCGGCTGCGGCCGGGGTGGCTGCCCGCCGGGCCGGTGGCCGAATCGGCAGGGACGGTGCGGGCACCGGCCGGAAATGGCGTGCTGCGCACAACACGGATATCGATCGGCAGCGGCCGAAAATGCCGCGCACGCTTGTTTCGATGCCACGGGCCGAGCGGGAAACCCGGCCGGCGAATTGTCCTCTTGATTCCGACTCGGCGCATGCCGGTACCGGTGAATCTTGATCATTGATCCCGGACCGTCATCCGATCGGGAAGGAGCAGAAAGAACGAGGGCCCGGCCACCGGGCGGCGGTCGGACCCTCCTCGGGAAGGCTGGGTGAGCCGGGATCAGGCGGTCTGTGTCTGCACCGCGGCCGGCTCGATCTTCCCGGTGGCCTTCGGGGCGTCGAGCTTGCTGTAGACGAAGCGGTCGAGCAGCGTGAACTTGATGAGGAAGACCAGCGCGTAGCTGCTCAGGAACGCCACGTCGAGCACGATGACGCGCACGAAGCCTTCGATCCGGAGCGGTTCGGTGACCCAGCCGGCGATCGTGGTCAGCGTCATCGAGGTGATGCCGCCGAGGCCGATCACGAACAGGTAGGGCAGCAGCTCACGCTTGACGTCCGGCTTGCCCCTGCGGTTCCACGCCCAGCGCCGGGCGACGAAGTAGTTGGGGATGGCTCCCGCCACGAACGCTGCGGCGCTCGCGGCCGTCGGATTCAGGTTCATCGTGAGCAGCACGATCAGCGTCACCTGGCTCATACCGGTGGCCAGGCCGGAGCTCATCAGCGCGCGGACCATGCGTGCGAAGAACGTCGGCCTGCCCGGTTGATGATCCGGGTCGTCGGCCGACTCCTGCTGGTCAGCGGCATCTTGCCCTGCGGGAACGGTCGTCACTCTTCCCATTGTGCCAACCGCCCTTCTTGTTCGTGCGGTGACATCCCTATTCTTTGCCTTCGGGTTGAGATCAACCCGTTACTAATACAGTGTGAACCGTTAGTTCGGGTGCAGAGCCGGGCCGCGTGGCTCAGGCGACAGGAGGAACACAACACATGCGAGTACTGGTTCTTGGCGGCGACGGCTTCTGCGGATGGCCGACCTCCCTGCACCTGTCTGCGCAGGGGCACGAGGTCGCCATTGTCGACAACCTCTCGCGACGGAAGATCGACATCGAACTCGAGGCCGAGTCGCTGACGCCGATCCGCCCGATGGGTGAACGCCTGGCGGCCTGGAAGGAGACGACGGGTAAGGACATCTCCTTCCACAATCTCGACGTCTCGCAGAACTACCAGCGTTTCCTCGACCTGCTCCTCGAGTTCCGCCCGGACGCGATCGTGCACTTCGCCGAGCAGCGCGCCGCGCCGTACTCGATGAAGAGCAGCTGGCACAAGCGCTACACCGTCGACAACAACCTGGGGGCCACGAACAACGTCCTGGCCGCGGTCGTCGAGAGCGGACTGGACATCCACGTCGCGCACCTCGGCACGATGGGTGTCTACGGCTACGGCACGGCCGGGATGAAGATCCCGGAGGGCTACCTCCAGGTCAAGATCGAGACCGGCGACGGCGACCTCGTCGACCAGGAGATCCTGTACCCGGCCAACCCGGGCAGCATTTACCACATGACGAAGACGCAGGACCAGCTGCTGTTCTACTTCTACAACAAGAACGACAAGATCCGGGTCACGGACCTGCACCAGGGCATCGTGTGGGGCACGCAGACCCAGGACACGCAGCTGGACGAGCGCCTGATCAACCGCTTCGACTACGACGGCGACTACGGCACGGTGCTCAACCGGTTCCTGATGCAGGCCGGTGTCGGCTACCCGCTGACCGTGCACGGCACGGGTGGTCAGACCCGCGCGTTCATCCACATTCAGGACACGGTCAAGTGCATCGAGCTGGCGATCTCCAACCCGCCCGAGAAGGGTGAGCGGGTACAGATCCTGAACCAGATGACCGAGACGCACCGGGTCCGCGACCTGGCGCAGATGATCGCCGACAAGACCGGCGCGGCCGTCGAGAAGGTGGAGAATCCGCGCAACGAGGCCGACGAGAACGACCTCCACGTGTCCAACGACCGGTTCCTGCACCTCGGCCTCAGCCCGATCACGCTCAACGAGGGCCTGATGGCCGAGGTCACCGAGATCACCAAGAAGTACGCCGAGCGCTGCGACACCTCGCGTATCCCGTGCGTGTCGACGTGGACCGGCGGCAAGTCGGAGAAGGTCGGCACGCCGACGAACCTCTGAGACGCTCGGCGGGTTCCGGCACCCCGAAGGGCGGCCCACCTGGAGTGAACTGCTCCCCGGTGGGCCGCCCTTCGTTCGTCGAACGCGGCGGAGCGTGACACGCCCCGAAGGGCACCTTCGGGGCATTGAGCGCCCCGAAGGTGCCCTTCGGGGCGCTGAGCCGGCTGGTTCGGCCTGGGCCGGCTGGTTCGGTGGGAGGGTTCAGCCGCGTTGGCTGCGGACGCCCAGCAGGACGTCCTCCCAAGCAGGCACCGGCGTGTGGCCGCCCCTGCGTTTCGGCCTCGGTGTGCCCGGCCCCGAACCCGGGCCGCCGTCCGGACCGGTGCCCCCTTGGCCCGCTGCGGGGGCCGTACGGTCCGGCTCGCCGCCGGTTCCGCGACCGTCGGCGCCGATCCGCTCGTCGTAGGGCGCCTCCTCCGTGGGCGGCTCTCCGGCGGGCAGCGGTGCCTCGATGACGTTGCTCGCGGTGCCGCGGGGTTCGTCGGGCTCGTCGAACTCCGGGCAGTCGAACAGCACGGGTTCGAGCTCCTCCTCGGCCGCGGAGGAGCGCTCCTGTTCCTCCTGCGGTGCGGTGCGCTCGGTGAGGTCGCTGACCGCGCGCGGGGTGCGGAACGACGTCGGGTCGAGCAGCGCCGCGGCCAGGTCGTCGATCGCGGTCACGGAGCCGCCGTGCGAGCCGGGTGTGAACGTCCAGTGGGCACGGTTGGACGAACGTCCTGCCGACCAGCGCAGGCAAACGACCCACTTGCCGTCGTCGCCGCGCCAGGCGTCCCATTCGGACTGGGAGAAGTCGTGTCCGCGCGCACCGAAGGCGTGGGCCACGACCTCTGCGAGGGTCTGCACGTCCGGGCCGTCGTCACGCACGGGATGCGCCTGCTGGGCGAGCTCGGCGTAGCGGGAGCGTTCGAGTAGCACGGGGTGGGCGAACCGCTCGACCCGGTCGGTGGGCACGCCCGAGGCGGTCGCGACCTGCTCGACCGTCTCGCCCGCTCGGATCCGGGCTTGGATTTCGCGTGGTCGCATCTGTGCCTCCAGCTCGATCTCGATCTGGCCGAGACGGGTGATGTCACCGCGGGCGGCCGCACGCAGCCGTTCGTCCGCGGGCAGGACGAACCGCTCACGGCGCTCGGGGTCCTCGCACACGATGGACTCGCCGTCCTCGTGCAACCCGACCACCCGTAGCGTTCGCATTCCCGCCTCCCATGCGCGTTCACGTTCCTCGCCGGTCACGTTAGAGCGGCGCGTCGCCTTGACGATGCAGGCGCGCCGAGTCACGGCGAGATCACGTGGGAGCCGGGTGGCGAGTCAGGTCGGTGCGCAGTGCGAAGTCGAGCTGTGCGATCGTCACTCGGTCGGACCAACGCAACTCGGACATGTGGGTGCCGGCGGCCAGACCTGTGCCGGCAGCTGGGGCGAGGAACGGATACGCGATATGAGTGAGACAGGATTCAGCAGGCGCCGGTTCTTCAAGGGCGCAGGCGCCGCCGGGGCTGCCGTGGCGGTTCCCCTGGTCAGCGGGTATGTCGGCTACCGGAGCTCGCAGGCGGAACCCGAGCCCGAGGTGCTGGCGCCTCCCAAGGCGGAAGAGGTGCACAGCTTCTACTCGCGGCCGGATCTGCGTCCGCCGAAGGTCGAGACGTCCGATGCGGATCCGGACATCGCCCCACCCGCGCGTCCGCGGCATCTGTTCCTCGGCGTGAAGGACTACCAGGGCGAGGGTGCCGGTCAGGCCGGCATGCTCATCGTCGACCGCCGCGGCGAACCCGTGTGGTTCGCCGTACGCGACGGTGACGACGAGAAGCCGATGGACTTCCGGATGCAGACCTACCGGGGCGAGCCGGTCCTGACGACCTGGCAGGGCGTGGCACCCATCGGGTTCGGCAAGGGCAAGTGCCTCGTCTTCGACCGGTCCTATGCGCAGATCGCCGAGGTCGACACGGGAAACGGGGTCGCCGACGCCGATCTGCACGAGTTTCTCATCACCGACGACGACACAGCGTTGATCATGGCCTACAACCCGGTGCGGACCGACCTGAGTGCCGTCGGCGGCCCGTCGGACGGCTGGGTGTCGGACGGGGTGATCCAGGAGATCGACATCGAGACCGGTGAGGTGCTGTTCGACTGGCACAGCCTCGATCACGTCGAGCTGACCGAATCGCAGCTTCCGGTGGAGGGCCAGGGCACCAAGGACCACCCGTACGACTACATCCACCTGAACTCGATCGGGCTGGACGACGACGGTGACCTGCTGGTCTCGGCGCGCAACACGTGGGCGGTCTACAAGATCGCCAAGTCCGACGGTGCGCTGCGGTGGACGCTCGGCGGGAAGAACACCGACTTCCGACTCGGCACGGGTGTCGAGTTCTACTGGCAGCACGACGCACGCAGGCAGCCCGACGGCACGCTGTCGCTGTTCGACAACGCCTCCTCGCCCCCGCAGGCCGACCGCTCGCGCGGCATGGTCCTCGAACTCGACGAGGATGCGATGACCGCGGAGCTGGATCGGGAGTACGTGCACCCGGCCGGCCTGCTCTGCGACAACCAGGGCAACCTGCAGCTCCTCGAGGACGGGCGCGCGCTCGTCGGGTGGGGATGCCAGCCCTACGTCAGCGAGTTCGATGCCGACGGCGAGTGGCGCACGGACTGGCGGACGCCGGAGTTCGTGCAGACCTATCGGGCCTACCTGGGCGACTGGGCCGGCGAGCCGGACGACACGCCTGCGCTGGCGGTGCGGCCGAACGCGGCCCGCGGCGTGTTCGTCTACGCCAGCTGGAACGGCGCGACCGAGGTGAAGCGCTGGCGGGTGCTGGCAGGACAGCGGGCCAACGACCTGTCCGAGGCGGTCACGGTGCCGCAGGGCGGGTTCGAGACGGCGATCTCGTGCGACGCCGCGGGCCCGTTCTTCGCCGTGGCCGGACTGGACGACCAGGGCAACGAGCTGGGCAGGTCGGAACCGGTCCGCGGTCGCTGACCCGGCGGCGCACCCGGGCGCCCGCAGCTCTGCACCGGCACTCCGGGCCGGCACCCGGGCCGGCACTCGGGGCCGACACCCGGGCCGGACACAGCCCGGCCCGGCACACCCGCGGTGTGCCGGGCCGTTCGACGTGCCGGTCCTCGCAGGCTCCGCGGGGTCATCCGCAGGCCCGGTAGCTCACTTGCGCAGCTGGTCCACGACGTACTCGATGCACTTCGTCAGCGCGGTGATGTCGTCCGGCTCGATCGCCGGGAACATGCCGACCCGCAGCTGGTTACGGCCCAGCTTGCGGTACGGCTCGGTGTCGAGCACCCCGTTGGCGCGCAGCGCCGCGGCGATGGCGGTGGCGTCGATGTCGTCGTCGAAGTCGACCGTGCCCACGACCTGCGAGCGCAGCGACGGGTCCGTCACGTACGGCCTGGTGTAGGAGGTTTTCTCGGCCCACTCGTAGAGCCGGTCCGAGGAGTCCTTCGTCCGCGCGGTCGTCCAGTCCAGGCCACCGTTCGCGTTCATCCAGTCGATCTGGTCGGCCAGCGTCAGCAGCGTCGCGAGGGCGGGCGTGTTGTAGGTCTGATCCTTGCGCGAGTTGTCCAGCGCGGTCTGCAGCGACAGGAACTCGGGCACCCAGCGGTCGCTCGCGCCGATCTCCTCGACGCGCTGCACCGCCTTGGGCGACATCAGCGCGATCCACAGCCCGCCGTCGGAGGCGAAGCACTTCTGCGGAGCGAAGTAGTAGACGTCGAAGTCCTCGGCCTTCACCGGCAGGCCGCCCGCGCCGGAGGTGGCGTCGATGGCCACCAGCGCGTCGTCGCTGCCCGCGGGACGCTTCACCGGCACCGCGACACCGGTCGAGGTCTCGTTGTGCGCCCAGCCCACGAGGTCGCAGCCCGCCTGGTACGAGATTTCCGGGGCGCTGCCCGGCTCACCCTCGACGATGACGGACTTGTCCAGGAACGGGGCCTGGTCGGTGACCTTCGCGAACTTCGAGGAGAACTCGCCGTAGGTGAAGTGCTGCGCGCGCTCACGGACCAGCCCGAACGCGGCGGCGTCCCAGAACGCGGTCGTACCGCCGTTGCCGAGCACCACCTCGTAGCCGTCGGGAAGGTCGAACAGCTGCGCCAGCCCGGAGCGGATACGGCCGACGAGGGACTTCACCGGCTTCTGTCGGTGCGACGTACCGAGTACGTTCGCGCCCTCCTCGGCGAGGTTGGCCAGCTGCTGCGGCCGAACCTTGGAAGGGCCGCAGCCGAACCGGCCGTCGGAGGGCTTGAGTTCTGCAGGGATCGTCAAGTCAGCGGCTTCGGTCATGCCGGCAGTGTTTCACGCTCGCCAACCCTCGGGGTCCACTCCGCCCGGTACCGGGGCCTTCGGATCGTAGGGAGTACGGGTGAAAACAAAGGTCGCAAGCTCGAGGTACGTCGGTGTGCCATCGCTCACTCGGCCCGCGGTGAGGGTCTCTCCGGCGTAGTAACCGTCCAGTCCGACCCACCGGTCGTCGCCGGTCGGCCGGAACCGGGAGGCCCGTCCCACGCCGTCGGCGGGCACCAGATTCAGCCAGCCGTCGGACATCGCGTACAGGTGGTGCGGTTTCGGGCCCCAGTGCCAGAGGCCCGTCAGCTCCAGCAGGCGCGGTTCCACCGGCGACGGCGTCCACTCGGCGGGCAGCGGGGGCTCGTGGTCGTCGGCGATCGCGATCAGTTCGGCGGTCAGGCTGCCGATGCCGACCCCTGCGGTGGTGTTGGTGAAGGCGACCGCGCCCGTCTGCGTCGCCGGGTCGATCAGCGTGCACGCGAGGAACCCCGGCATCGACCCGCCGTGACCCACGAGGCGCTTGCCACCGGCCTGGATGAGCTGGAACCCGAGCCCGTACCCGGCCGTCCACGCGCCCCCGGAATCGTCGACCGTGGCGGCCTCGCGCATCTCGGCGACCGTGCCGGGGTCGAGTACGCCGCCGGTACGGCCGCCGGTGAACGCCGTCCAGCGCGCCAGGTCGTCGAGCGTCGACCACAGCTGGCCGGCCGGAGCCATCGCGCCCGCATCGTGGGCGGGTTCCGGCAGTAGTACGTCGGCGAACGGGTGTACGGCGTACCCCGTGGCGGTGGCGAGGCCGTGCCCACCGGGTACGGCTGTCGTGTGGTGCATGCCGAGGGGTTCGAGGATCTCGGCGTGCACGACGTCGAGCCAGTCCGTGCCGCGGAGGGTCGCGACGAGTTCGCCGAGTGCGCCGTAGCCGACGTTGGAGTAGTGGAACCGGCGGCCGGGGCGGTGTTTGGTCTCGCCGGAGGTCAGGCTCGCCGACAGGTCGGTCCAGCTGCCGCCGGGGCTGCGCTCCCACCACGCGCCCGGCGACTCCGACGTCAGGCCACTCGTGTGCGAGAGCAGCTGGGCGATGGTGGAGCCGCCGAACGCGGTGCCCGGGACGTGCTCGTCCAGCCGATCGTTGAGCTCGAGCCTGCCCTCGTCGCGCAGCCGCAGTACGGCCGCGCCGACGATCGACTTCGTGATGGAGCCGATGCGGTACTGGGTCGTCCGGTCCGGGCGGACACCGTCGACCGTGCCCCGCGAGCCCCACCACGTGATCTCGCCGTCACGCACGAGGGCGGCCGTCAGCGACGGTGCGCGGCCCGTGACCTGCTCGGTGGCGATACGGCGGTTCAGGACGAGCTCGGTGGAAGGCAACATGCCGAAGATCGTAGACAGCCCGCGTCACCGCCAGGCGTGCATCCCGGCCGCGTGTTCTGTCCCCAAGGTGCCCTTCGGGGTGTTTTACGTGCGTCACGTTGTGCCTCGGCCGGGGCCGTGCGGCGGGCTAGGGTGCTCGGCATGGAAACGCAGCGGGTGCGGGTTGACGACGGGGTCGAGCTTGCGGTGCACGTGTCGGAGCCCGCCGAGCCGCCGGGTCGCACGACGTCTCCGGGCGACACGAGGTCTCCGGGCGACACGACGTCCCCTGGCCGGACGAGATCCACAGGTCACACGGGTCGCCCGGACGCCGCGCCGGTGCCCACCGTGGTGTGCGTGCACGGCTATCCGGACAACTCCTCGCTCTGGCAGGGCGTCGTCGCCGAGCTGGCGGGCCGGTTCCGTGTCGTCACCTACGACGTCCGCGGAGCGGGCGAGTCCGACCGGCCCCGCGAGCGGGACGCCTACCTCCTCGACCGCCTGGCCGCCGACCTGGCCGCCGTGGTCGATGCCGTGAGCCCGGACCGCCCCGTCCACCTGCTCGCTCACGACTGGGGTGCGATCCAGACGTGGCACGCGGTCACCGGTGCGTGGCTCCGCGGCAGCGTCAGCTCGTTCACGTCGATCTCCGGACCCTGCCTCGACCACGCGGGACACTGGTTCCGCGACGGAATCCGCAGGCCGTCCCGTTGGCGCGACCTGGCCCGGCAGGCCGTGCACTCGGCCTACCTCGGGTTCTTCCAGTTGCCGGTCGTGCCCGAACTGGCGATCCGTAGCGGCGTGCTGGCCCGCGTGCTGCGCAGCAGCGACCCGGACGAACCCGCACCCGTGACGGCCGATGCGGTCCACGGGCTGAACCTGTACCGCGCGAACATACTGCGCAGACTCGGCGGCCCGGCCGAGCGGTACGCCGAGATGCCGGTGCAGGTCGTCGCGCCGACCGGGGACGGCTACGTGACGCCGCCGCTGCAGGCGGGCATCGAACGCTGGGCCGGTGACCTGCGGGTGCGGCGGGTCGTGGGCGGGCACTGGGTGGCGCGCGCGCAGCCGCGGCGGATCGCACGGGCTGCGGCCGAGCTGATCGACCACGTCGAGGGCGGTGACGAGGCCGGGTCGCTGCGCCGCAGCCGCGTGAACCCCCGTCCGGCCGGCCGGTTCGCCGGGCACCTCGTCCTGGTGACGGGAGCCGCGAGCGGCATCGGCAGGGCGACGGCGCTGGCGTTCGCCGACGAGGGCGCCGACCTCGTGCTTGCCGACGTCGCGCCGCTGGCCGGGGCCGCCGGCGAGGTGCGGACCCGGGGCGGTGCGGCGCATGCCTACTCCGTCGACGTGTCCGATGCCGAGGCGATGGCCGAGTTCGCCGCGTCGGTGGTGGCCGAGATCGGCGTGCCGGACGTCGTGGTGAACAACGCGGGCGTGGGTGTCGCGGGTCCGGTGCTGGACACCTCGGTCGAGGACTGGTCGCGCGCCGTCGACGTCAACCTCTGGGGCGTGATCCACGGCAGCACGCTGTTCGGCAGGTTGCTCGCCGAGCGGGGCGAAGGCGGGCACGTCGTGAACGTGGCGTCGATGGCGGCGTATCTGCCGAACGCGGTGCTGCCCGCGTACTCGACGACGAAGGCAGCCGTGCTGCATCTGACCGAGTGCCTGCGCGCGGAGCTGGCCGCCCACGGTGTCGGCGCGAGCGCGGTGTGCCCGGGGATCGTGCGGACGTCGATCGCCGCCACGACGCGGTTCGCCGGTGCCGACGCGGCCGACCAGGCGGGCCGCAGGACACGCTCGGAACGCCTGTTCGCACGCCGGAACTTCGCACCGGAGCGGGTTGCGGCGGACATTCTGCGGGCGGTCGAACGCGACCGGCCGGTGGTGGCACCGACGGCGGAGGCGAAAGTCGCGGGCGTGCTGTCCCGGTACACGCCAGGACTACTGAGAGCAACATCCCGTCGGCTGTTCGGGTGAAGTGTGGTGACGGCGCGGACAGCGACGGAACCACCAGGACGAATCGCAACTCAGAGGCACGCTGCGGTTTCTCGGGAAATGACCTACGAAGGTTGGCCCGCACACGAGGCGCGCAGTAATTACGATGCGTGTAACCGTGTTCGAGATTGATCCTCTAGGAGTGACCCATGAGTGGTTACGACGTCGCCCCGGGCGAGCTGCGCGGCGCGGCGGGCTCGATCGACGCCGCGGTGGGCAAGGCCGACGAGCTGAAGCTCGAAGACATCGTCGGCGATAAGCAGGCCTTCGGCGACGACGCCGTTGCGACCGCCCTCACCGAGTTCTGCACGACGTGGCAGCTCGCCGCGGGCGTGTTGCAGGACAGCGGCCGCCAGGCCGGGCAGTCGCTCGACGGCGCTGCGACGGGCTACGAACAAGCCGACGAACAGAACACGCTGGATTCGGTGCCGGGCCTCGGGCCGCAGGTGCCGCCGATGTGACCGGAAGCGGGCGACATGGCTGAACTGGGGTCGACCGAGGATCCGAAGGAACTCGTCCCCGGCAATGCGGAGACCATCGCGAGTGCCGCGACGACGCTGCGGGAGCGGGCGAAGACGTTCTCGGACGTGGCGTCGGATCTCGGCAACGTGCGGATCGAGAACTGGTACGGCACGGCGAGTAATCAGTTCTGGGACACGTTCTCCGGCGAGAAGCCGAAGTGGGACAAGGGCGCGTCGGCGTTGAAGTCGGCCGCCAAGACGCTCGACAGCCATGCGCAGAGCGTCACGTGGGCCCAGGAACAGGCAGCGGAGGCGATCGCCAAGTACAAGGAGGGCCAGCAGGCCACGGCGAGCGCGCAACAGAGCTACATCGACGAACACGGCGTCTCGCCCCACGCTCCCGGGGCGCCCTCCGCGGCAGGCGAGTTCACCGATCCCGGCGAGGCCACCCGGCAGGCGGCGCGGGAGATCCTGGAACGTGCCCGCAAGCAGCTCACGAACCTCGGCAGTGAGAACGCGAGTGCGATCAAGGCGCAGGGTGGGCATTCGTCCGACGCGCCGGGCTGGCTGACCGGTCCCGCCGACTTCGCCTCGCAATCACCGCAGATCAAGGGCAACGTCAACACCGACTCGATGGCGTCGAAGACCCTCATGGACCAGGCGCGTGAGGACGGTGGGCGCTGGAACGACCGGTTCGACCGGTACAACCAGTACGGCCACCAGTTCGACACGCCCGAACGGCGCGGTCCGAACGTCGACGTGACCGTCGCCCAGTCGACGGCCTCCTACGACCTGGGGAAGGCGCAGGTGGCCGGGTCGACCGAGCTCGCCGGTGGCGGCACCGCTTCGGGGTCGGCGAGCGCGAAGCTCGGCGCCGACGCCAGCGCGGGTATCGGCGTCACCCGCGACGGTCTCAAGGGCACCGCCAAGGCTTCGGTCGGTGGGACCGCGGAGACCAAGGGGCAGATCAACTACGGCCCCGCGGAAGTGGGCGGCTCCGGCAAGGCATTCGCGGGCGCCGAAGCGCAGGGCACCGTCGAGGTGGGCGCCGACGGGCTCAAGGCGGGTGCCAACGCGTTCGCCGGTGCGCGCGCCGAAGGCGAGGTCCACGCCGACGTCGGCGGTGTCGGCGCCGGTGTGAAGGGCGAGGCGTGGGCCGGTGTCGGCGCCGAGGCCAACGTGCAGGTCGGCATGGACGACGGCAAGTTCGTCATCGGCGGTGAGGCCGGTGCGGCGCTCGGCGTGGGTGGCAAGGTGGGTGGTGAAGTCACCGTCGACCCGGGCAAGGTCGCCGACACCGCCCAGGACGCCGGAGACGCCATCGAGGACATCACCGGAGGAGTGAGCGACAAGGCCCGCGACCTCGGCGGGGCACTGAATCCGTTCGATTAGGCGGCACGCCGAGACCTGTGGCTGCGCGCTACGCGAGAAGGAGACCGAATGGCCACGCAACTGCCGGTGCCGCTGGAGCTGGAACTCCCGGAAGGGTGGACGTCGGCGCCGCCGGACGAGGTGGACGCACCGGGTGCGGCGTTCGTCGGCCTGCACCTGCCCTCGGCCGACGGATTCACCGCCAACATCACCGTCTCCGGCAGCATGCGCTCCGGGGACGAGGTTCTCGAGGAAACGGCCGACGAGTCGCTCGAGCGGCTCGCGAGCGCGACGGCAGGTGCGGCGGAACTGCGGCAGCGTCAGGAGCTCGGGTCGGAGGACACGCCCGGCCTGATGCAGCTGGTGGACCTGACCACCACGGTCGACAACCAGCCGCTGAAGTTGATCCAGTTCCAGGTGTACCTGCTGCTGCGGGACGTCTCGGACCCGGAGAAGCAGGTCGTCGTGGAGGTCATGCTCACCTGCAAGGAACCGCAGTTCGATACGGTGCTGCCGGATTTCCGGACCTTCGTGTCGAACATCCGCCCCGCCTGAGCGCGACGGCCTCCTTGCGCATGTCCTGCACTCAGCACCGCGTGTCCTGCGCCCGCCCGTCTCCCGGCCGCCACCCCTGATGGACGCGCCGGCGCGCGACTGTTTCCTCTCGCGTGTTCTGCGCCCGTCCGTCGGCGGCCACGGTGCAGGTGGGCGGGGCCCGGTTCAGGAGACGGTGGGCCTGCCGAGGTCGGCAGGAAGCAGGCCGGCCACCTCGGTCAGATAGGCCAGCCCTGCGTCCACATCGGACTGTCCGAACGGGCCTTTCTGTTCGTACCACGTCAGCAGCAGGTCGCCTTCGAACCGCACCGGTAGCCCTCGCGCGTTGACGGCGGTGCGCAGGCCCGGGTTCAGCACCTGCTCGGCGAAGTCCTCGTCGCCGCGGGGCCGGACGTCCTTCTTCGTGGGCGTCATCTGCAGTGTCGGCACCTCGCGTGGGAGCCGCACGGTGAAGACGCGGTAGTAGTGCGAGTAGGTCTTCCGTTCTCCGACCGTCATCGGCGTGGGCGTGTACGCCAGGCACGTGAACTCGCGGCCGGCGGTCACGCCGTGGAGCAGGTCCCGGGAGATGCGGTTGCGTGCCGTCTGGGTGAACGGGAAGCCGGTGAACCGGTCGGCGTAGCCGGTCTCCTCCGCCTGGTACGTCCAGCCGCGTTGCCGGGCGAGTTCGGCCAGCTCGGGGCCCGAGTCGTGGCGCTGCGAGTCGTCGCGCCGACGGTTGCGCAGCATCAGCGCGACGGCCACCGCCACGATCGCGGCGAACACGACGACGAACAGGATCGGCGTGAGAACGTCCATGCCGGCTCCAACACCTCGGGTAGGGGAGACCTCGGGTTGAGGACACCGTGCACCCTGCCATCCCACGGGGCCGGTGTGTGTGCGCCGCGGGCCGTGATCACGTGGCGTTTCGCATCGCGACCCGGCATCCGGCGTGCGACCCGGCGTGCGGTGGAGTCCCGTACCGGACGTGGGGCATGCCGCACCCGTGTTAAGGCTGCGTTTCCACGCCGGGTGCGGCCGCCGCGGCAGTGGTAGACACATCCCATGCATCTGAGTCCCCAGGAGCGCGACAAGCTGCTCGTGCACGTCGCGGCCGACGTCGCACGCAGGCGGTTCGAGCGTGGTCTGCGGCTGAACCATCCCGAGTCCGTCGCGCTGATCACCGACCACGTGATCGAGGGCGCGAGGGACGGCCGCACCGTCAGCGAGCTCATGTCGTCCGGTCGTGAGGTCCTCACCCGTGACCAGGTTCTCGACGGTGTTCCCGAGCTGCTCGACTCCGTTCAGGTCGAGGCCACGTTCCCGGACGGGACGAAACTCGTCACCGTCCACGACCCGATCGTCTAGGAGACCCGCGATGACCCCAGGGGAGATCATCCCGGCAGGTGGTGCGGTCGAGCTCAACCCCGGCAGGGAGTGGACGACCGTGCGAGTGCGCAACACCGGGGACCGGCCCGTGCAGGTCGGATCGCATTTCGAGTTCGCAAGGGCCAACAGCGGTCTCGAATTCGATCGCACGGCCGCGGAGGGCAAGCGACTGGATGTTCCCGCGGGCACCGCCGTGCGGTTCGAGCCGGGAGTGGACCGCGAGGTGGACCTCGTGCCGCTTGCGGGCACGCGGACGGTTCCCGGACTGCAACGGAGGGGCGCATGAACAGGGAAATCGACCGGGCGCGGTACGCCGAACTGTTCGGACCGACCGTCGGCGACCGGGTGCGCCTCGCGGATACCGAGCTGCTGATCGAGGTCACCGAGGACCGCAGCGTGGGCGCGTCCGGATCGGGCGACGAGGTGATGTTCGGCGGCGGCAAGGTGATCCGCGAGTCGATGGGCCAGGCGACCGTCACCCGGGCCGAGGGCGCGCCGGACCTCATCATCACGGGCGCGCTGATCCTCGACCACTGGGGCGTCGTCAAGGCCGACGTCGGCGTGCGCGGCGGTCGCATCGTCGGGATCGGTAAGGCGGGCAACCCGGACACGATGGACGGTGTCGACCCGGCTCTCGTCATCGGACCGTCCACGGAGGTCATCGCGGGGAACGGCCGGATCCTCACGGCCGGCGGCATCGACTGCCACGTGCATTTCGTCTGTCCGCAGTTGACGGAGACGGCGCTGGCGTCCGGGCTGACGACCCTCATCGGCGGCGGAACGGGCCCGGCGGAGGGCAGCAAGGCCACCACGGTCACACCCGGCGCCTGGAACCTCGGCCGGATGCTGCAGGCGATGGACGACCAGCCGGTCAACGTGCTGTTGCTGGGCAAGGGCAACACGGTGCGATCCGACGCGCTGCGCGAGCAGCTCGTCGCGGGTGCCGGCGGGTTCAAGCTGCACGAGGACTGGGGCACGACACCGGCGGCGATCGACGCCTGCCTGACGGTCGCCGACGAATCCGGCGTGCAGGTGGCAATCCACACGGACACCCTCAACGAGGCGGGTTTCGTCGAGTCGACCATCGACGCGATCGGCGGCCGGTCCATCAACGCGTACCACACCGAGGGTGCGGGCGGCGGTCACGCGCCGGACATCATCACGGTGGCGGGCCTGCCGAACGTGTTGCCGTCGTCGACCAATCCGACGCGCCCGCACACGGTGAACACCGTCGACGAACACCTCGACATGCTCATCGTGTGCCACCACCTCAACCCGTCGGTGCCGGAGGACCTGGCCTTTGCCGAGAGCCGTATCCGGCCCAGCACGATCGCGGCCGAGGACGTGCTCCACGACGTCGGCGCGATCTCGATGATCGGGTCCGATTCGCAGGCCATGGGCCGGATCGGCGAGGTCGTGATCCGCACGTGGCAGACGGCACACGCGATGAAGCACCGTCGTGGCGCGATGCCCGGTGACGGCGTGGGATCCGGCGCGGACAACCTGCGCGCACGCCGCTATGTCGCGAAGTACACGATCAACCCGGCGATCGCGCACGGGCTGGACCGCGAGGTCGGCTCGGTCGAGGTGGGCAAACTCGCGGACCTGGTGTTGTGGGACCCGAAGTTCTTCGGTGTCCGCCCGCACGCGGTGCTCAAAGGCGGCTCCATCGTGTGGGCGCAGCTGGGCGATGCGAACGCGTCGATCCCGACGCCGCAACCGTACTACGGACGGCCGATGTACGGCGCCTCCGGCGCGGTGGCGGCAGAGTCGAGCCTGCACTTCGTCTCCGAATCGGCGGGCGCCGACCTGGCCGACCGGTGGCGGCTGCGGAGCGACCTCGCGACGATCTCGGACACTCGCGGTGTCACGAAGTCGGACATGGTGCTCAACGATGCCACGCCGGACATCGACGTCGACCCGGACAGTTTCGCGGTGCGCGTCGACGGCGAGCTCGTCGAACCCGCACCTGCGGAAGAACTGCCCATGGCCCAGCGCTACTTCCTGTTCTGAGCTGGCCGAATGTCGATGACGGACTCCACGGAACCGGTCCCGGTGCGTTCGGGTGCGGTATCGCTGATCCTGGCCGATTCACGGTTCCCGGGCGGCGGTCACGTGCATTCCGGCGGGCTCGAAGAAGCCGTCGAACGCGGGCTGATCCACGGTACGGCGGATCTGCGGCCGTTCCTGGCAGGCAGGTTGCGTGCGACCGGGGAACTGACCGCGGTGTTCGCCGCCGCGGCCGCCCACGCCGCCGCACGAGGCGTCACGCGCCGGCACTGGGCCGTGCTGGACTCCGAGTTCGACGCACGGACGCCGTCGGCCGCACAGCGCGAGGCATCGCGCGCACAGGGACGCGGGACCGCGCGCGCGGCGAGCGCCGGGTGGCCGTCCCCGGTGCTGCGTGAACTGCTGGCCGAAACTCCGCGTCCGCACCACCCGGTGATCCTCGGTGTGATCACCGGCATGTCCGGTGGAAGGCCCGTCGACGCCGCGTCGACGGCGGCCTACCTTGCGGTGAGTGGACCCGCGAGTGCGGCCGTCCGCTTGCTCGGCCTCGACCCGCTCGCGGTGAACGGGATCGTGGCGAATCTGTCGCGCGCGCTCGACGATGTCGCCGGGCGCGCCGCTGCCGTCGCGGGCGACGACCCGCGTGACCTTCCCGCACCAGGTGCCCCGGCGCTCGATCTGCTCGCCGAGGCCCAGCTGCGGCATCACAAGGAAGAGGTGCGTCTCTTTGCCAGCTGAACCCGACCACGACGATCACGACGGTCACGACCACGGCGGCCACGGTCACGGCCATGTGCACCCGGTGAACTTCGACCCGACCGCGGCCGAACCGGACCCGTTCGATGCCGCCCCGGAGGGTGGCCGTGCCTGCCGCATCGGCATCGGCGGCCCGGTCGGCAGCGGAAAGACGGCATTGACGGCCGCGCTGTGCCGCACGCTCGGCGAGGAGCTGAATCTGGCCGTCGTCACCAACGACATCTACACCACCGAGGACGCCGACTACCTGCGCAAAGCGGGTGTGTTGGACCCGTCGCGCATCGAGGCGGTCCAGACCGGCGCCTGTCCGCACACGGCGATCCGGGACGACATCACCGCCAACCTCGACGCGGTCGACGAACTCGAGGAGCGGTTCCCCGGCCTGGACCTGGTGATCATCGAGAGCGGCGGTGACAACCTCACGGCCGTGTTCAGCCGCGGGCTCGTCGACAGCCAGGTGTTCGTCGTCGACGTCGCGGGTGGCGACAAGGTGCCGCGCAAGGGCGGTCCCGGCGTGACGACCGCCGATCTGCTGGTCATCAACAAGATCGACATCGCCCACCTGGTGGGAGCGGACATGGACGTGATGACCTCCGATGCCCACCGCATGCGCGGCGAGCTGCCGGTGATCACGCAGTCACTCGTGGACACTCCGGGCGCCCCGGCCGTCTCCGACTGGGTGCGTTCGTTGCTCCCGATCACGACGGCGTGATGATGCCGACGGCGAGGCGGCGGTGAAGGCGACGGCGCACCTGACGGCCGAGTTCGACCCGGTCACGGGACGTACCGTGCTGCGTCGGCTCCGGTCGATGGCGCCGTTGACGCTGCTGCCGAAACGCGGTGCCGGCGATGTGGCGCTCGTGCACCTCGTGAACTCGGCCACCGCACCGCTCGGCGGGGACGAACTCGCGCTGCACGTGCGGGTCGGCCCGGGCGCGAGGCTGCGACTGTCCGGCGTGGCCGCCACGCTCGCACTGCCCGGCCAGCGTGGTGGTGCGGGCACGATGGCGGTGCACGCCGAGGTCGCGGAGGGCGGGCGGCTCGATTACCTGCCCGAGCCGACGGTCGTCACCGCCCGCGCGCGGCACCACGCGCTGCTGACCGCGGAGCTCGCCGCCGACGCCCGGCTGCGCACGCGCGAAGTGCTGGTCCTCGGCAGGGACGGCGAACGGCCCGGCGAGCTGACGACGGCGATGCACGTCACGCGTGGTGAGGTGCCGGTGCTGCGGCAGGAACTGACGATCGGCGACGCGCTGCTCGACGGGAGTTCGGCGTACCTGGCCGGGCGACGAGTACTCGGTACGGAGGTCGTCGTGGCCGGATCCGACGGTGCGGTCGAGCCGGTGTCGGGGCAGTGGTGGTCGCTCACCCCGCTGCCCGCGGGCGGCGCGCTCGCGACGGTGCTGGCCGAGGACGCGGTCACCGCGGAACGGGAGCTGGCCGAAGCGGTGAGCCACCACCCGGCCCCGATCGGGTGATCGGCTCCGCGTTCGACTCCGGCAGCGGCCGGATGCGGTGCGGCCGCTGCCCGCGTGATCGTGGCGGCGGTCACCGGTCGGGAGGTTTCGCGCGGGCAGGTGCAGGCCCTAACGTCACAGCCCAGGTGCGGTGGGGCCACGGCCGGGGCATCGTGTTCGGGCACCCACGGAGGGCACGGTCGGCGTTCGCGGGAGGTTGGCATGGCGGAACTGGATGACGTCAGCGGTGCGGCGGTGCGGTTGCCGGACATGCGGGTCTCCTACGAGGCGGAGACGCTCGACGAGGACGCGCTCGCGCCGACCTGGCACGAGCAGCTTCAACGGTGGCTGGACATCGCCGTCGACGCGGGGCTGCCGGAGCCGAACGCGATGGTCCTCGCGACGGCCGACGCCGACGGGATGCCGTCGTCGCGGACGGTGCTGTGCAAGGGCCTCGACGAGCGCGGCATCGTCTTCTACACGAACTACACGTCGGCCAAGAGTCACGACCTGACGTCGACGCGCTTCGCCTCGGTGACCTTTCCCTGGTATCCGCTGCAACGGCAGGTGACCGTGCGCGGCGAGGTGGAGAAGGCGGGCGCCGAGGAGACCGCGGCGTACTGGCGCAGCAGGCCGCGCGGTTCCCAGCTGGGGGCGTGGGCCTCGCCGCAGTCGACGCGGGTCGGGAATCGGGAAGCGCTGGACAACCATCTTGCGGCGATCGAGCGCCGGTTCGCCGACGTCGAGGAGATCCCCGTGCCGCCGCACTGGGGTGGTTGGCGAGTACGTCCGGTGAGCGCCGAGTTCTGGCAGGGCCGTAAGGACCGCCTGCACGACCGCCTGCGCTACGTCCGCACGGACGACACCTGGCGCATCGACCGCATCGCCCCCTGAACCCCGTTTCGGCCCCGCCCAGTGCCCCGCTCAGTGCCCCGAAGGGCACCTTGGGGGCGTTGAGTGCCCCGAAGGTGCCCTTTGGGGCACTCAACGCCCCGAATCTTCCCCTCGCGGTGGTTCAGAGCGGGGACGGTCCGTCGCACCCGGTGCAGCCACCGTGCACCCCGGGCAGCTTCGGGTGTCCGGGGTTGGCGATTATGGTCCGTGGTGGTCGACGTGGGAGGTGATCATTGATGGAAGCGCTACCCGGGGTACTCGCGGTGATCGTGAGCCTGCTGGTGTGCGGCGTCGCGGTGTACAAGTCGACCGAATCGGCCGCAGGCGGTGTCCTGGAACGCAACACCGGGACCGGGATCCGCACCCGCGCGACACAGGTGTCGGACGAGGCCTGGCACGCCGCTCACGAGGCGGCGCTGCCCGCCGCGAAGAAGGCGTTGCAGGTCGGCTACGTCGGGGCGGGACTCGGCGTGCTCGGTCTGGTGGCGTTGCTCGTCACCGGTCTGCCGATCCTGCTCGGGATGATCGCGCCCGGAATCTGTCAGCTCGTCCAGCTCGGTTACGTCGGCTACGCGACCTCGCTCGCCAACCGCGCCGCTCGTGCCGATCGGACCGCGGCCCGAGTGAGCAGGACCATCGGCCACAACTAGTTAGTTGTCGTACGCTAACGAGTTGTGAGTGACCGGACCGACGACAATCCCAGGGCCACGAGGAAGCGCTTCGGTTCGATCGTCATCGACCGGCGTCCGCTGAAGATCGCGCCGTTCCGCCGGCTGTGGGTGTCGTCCCTGGTCACGGCGATCGGCAGCCAGTTGACGGCCGTCGCCGTGCCGAAGCAGGTCTTCGACATCACCGGCTCGTCGGCCTACGTGGGACTGACCGGCGTGTTCGGTCTCGTCCCGTTGCTGATCTTCGGTATCTGGGGCGGCGCGATCGCCGACACCGTCGACCGCCGCAAACTCCTGCTCGTCACCAACACCGGAATCGCGGTGACGGCGTGCCTGCTGTGGGCGCAGGCCTACTTCGACGCCGGTTCGGTGTGGGTCGTGCTGAGCCTGCTCGCCGTCAACCAGGCGTTCTTCGCCGTCAACATGCCCACACGCAACGCCGTCGTGGCGCGTCTCGTCCCGACCGAACTGCTCCCCTCGGCCTCGGCGCTCACCGGCACGATGACCACGTTCGGCGCGGTGTTCGGCCCGCTGGCGGCGGGCGCGCTGCTGCCCATCGTCGGACTGTCGGCGCTGTACCTCGTCGATTCGGTGGCGCTGCTGGTCGTGGTGTGGGCGGTGTGGCGGCTGCCGCCGCTGCCGCCACAGGACGGGCGCGTCCGCCGCGCGGGGCTGCGCGACATCATCGACGGCTTCCGCTACCTGGGCGCACAGAAGATCCTGCTCGCCTCGTTCGTCGTCGACATCATCGCCATGGTCGCGGGCATGCCGCGGGCGCTGTTCCCGGAGATGGCCGAGCGCACGTTCGGTGACCCGGCGGGCGGCGGACTCGCGCTGGGCTGGCTGTACGCGGCGATTCCCCTCGGCGCGATGCTGTTGTCGCTGATGTCCGGCTGGGCGAGCCGCGTGAGCAGGCACGGTGTCGTGGTCGTGGCGGCCATCGTCGTGTGGGGACTCGCCATCGCCGGGTTCGGCATGTCGCAGGTGCTGTGGCTGTCGATCGTGTTCCTGGCGATCGCGGGTGCGGCCGACATGGCGAGCTCGATCTTCCGGATGGCGATCCTGCAGACCGCGGCGACCGACGAGATGCGCGGCCGGACCCAGGGCGTGTTCACGGTCGTCGTCGCGGGCGGACCGCGGGTGGCCGACCTGACGCACGGCTGGGCGGCTGCAGGCGTCGGCACCGCCGCGGCGGCGACCGGCGGCGGCCTGCTCGTGCTCGTCGGAGTCGCCGTCGCGATGGTGCTGATTCCCGCGTTCTGGCGCTACCGCGCACCTGTGACCGGCGAGAACAATTCGGTCAATTCGTAACAGGACCAAGTTTCAACGTCCGGATGCTCACGTTGCTCACCGCGAGCTGGCCGTCACGGCTCGGCTCGCGTGGTCATGGCGTCCCTGATCTCGTGCTTGAGTACCTTGCCGATCTTCGAGCGTGGCAGGTCCGACCAGATCTCGACGTGTTTCGGAGCCTTCACACCGCCCAGTCGGTCCTTCACGAAAGCGGCCAGTTCCGCGCTCGTAGCCTGCCGCGAAGGACGCAGTTGAACGACCGCCGTGACTCGTTCACCCCACTTCTCATCGGGGAGTCCCAGCACGGCACAGTCCTGCACGGCGGCATGCTCCGTCAGCGCCTGCTCGACCTCGATCGCGTAGACGTTGAAGCCGCCGGTGATGATCATGTCCTTGGCGCGGTCGACGATGAAGAGAAAGTTGTCCCCGTCCAGGTAGCCGATGTCGCCCGTGTGATGCCATCCGTGCTCGCTCACCTTCTCCGTGGCGGCCGGGTCTTCGTGATAGCCGGCCATCACCAGCGGACCCCGTACGACGATCTCCCCGTGTCGGCCTCGGGGCAGGAGCGTGCCCGCCTTGTCCATCGCGGCGACCTGGACCAGTGGGGACGGCCGGCCCGCCGAGGCGAGCCGTTCGGTCGCCACCGAGCCGTCGGCGCGGAAATGGTCGGCGGGTGCCATGGTGGAGATCATGTTCGGTGCCTCGGTCTGGCCGAACAGCTGACCCATCACCGGGCCGATCCGGACCAGCGCCTCCTGCAGCCGCATCACCGACATGGGCGCGGCGCCGTACCAGAGGCAGCGCAGTGAGCTCAGGTCCGTCGAGTCGAGGTCCGGGTGATCGAGCAAGCCGTAGACGACCGTCGGAGGCAGGAACGCATGCGTGATTTCGTGCCGTTCGATCAAGCGTAGGAATTCGCCGAGATCGGGCTCGGGCATGATCACGATCTCACCTCCGTGACAGAGGATGGGGAACGTGAGCACTCCCGCGGAATGTGTGAGCGGTGCGAGGGCGAGATAGTGCGGCCGGTCGCCGAACGGGTAGCTCATGAGCGTCGACGCGGTGGCTGTCGCCATGTTCTCCTCGGTCAGCCGCACGCCCTTCGGCCGGCCTGTGGTCCCGCCCGTCCCGGCGAGCATGCACAACTGGTCCCCCGAGGGATGCGCCTCCTCGGGTTCACGATCGCCGATCGCCAGCCACTGTGCGAAGGTGATCGCACCCTCGACCTCTCCGTCGAGACACACCAGAGTCGTCAGCTCGGGCAGATCCTTGCGGATGCTGGCTACCAACGGCGCGAATCGTTCCTGAAAGAACAGGCAGCGGCAGCCGAACAGATCGAGCAGTTGCCGATTCTCCTCGGCCTCGTTGCGTGGGTTGACCGGACACCACACGGCGCCGGCGCGCGAGATAGCGAAGACACAGGTCAGCGCCGTCGGGTCGTTCGCCGAAAGTACGGCTACCCGGTCGCCGCGCCGGATCCCCGAGTGCTGCAACGCACCGGCGATCCGTCGCGACCGGCCCACCACTTCGGAATACGTGAGTGTTTCGCCCTTCATCGTCAGGCAGGGCGATTCGCCTCCGAGAGAGGCACCCTTGTCCAGATAGTCGACCAGCCGCATTGCTCACCTCACTACGAGAGCTGAAGCCCGCGCCGACCGCCGGAATCGACGGCCGGCGCGGGAGATCACCGATGGACTTCGAGAATGGGCTCGAGAACGAGCCCGAACGCGCGGAGCGTCCCGAGTAGCTCCCGGTGACCGAACGCCTGGCAGCCCGAAGCGAATCCCGTCCGCTTCGGACGATCCTGAAGCAGGTGGGAGGTCACGTGTGCGTTCAGCAACGCCGTCTGCTTGTAATTGCAGTTGCCGTGAATGACACAGTGTGCCCGTCCCAACGGTCCCGAGGCGTGCACCGAATCCAGCGAAGTGTTGATCCGCGGGTTCTCGCGCGGTGGCATCTCGCTACGCACCGCTGCCGACTGATCGTCGATGATCCGGTATTTCTCGTCGGTCGACTTGCCTTCCATCAGCTCCAGCGCGCCCGTGACGATCTGGGGCACGCCCTGCATCAGGGCCCTGTCGAAGACGCCACCGAGCGCACGCGCATTGGCCACCCGGGGATCGTTCTTGAACCACAGCGGGTGTGAGGTCCCGCCCCACGGCAGCGCCAGGCAGAGTTCGTGGCGCCCGGGCACGACCACTTCGTAGACGCCGGCGTCGGCGGGCCATTCCACGTACTCGTTCTGTTCGAGGTAGTAGGCCTTGGCGAACGCGGCGTTGGTGAGGATGGTGTTCGTCGAGGCGACCGTCGGATAACCCTTCCAGAACACCTCGATATCCAGGGTGTCCAGACCAGGGGTCTCCAGACAGAGGTTCGCCGCGATCTCGCCGATGGTGTACATCTGCGCGAGTCCCGGTGTGAGCACCAGCTGCTGGGCCGCGAACTCCGTCCCGTAGCGCTCCTCGGCGTCGATCATCCAGTTCTGCTCGCCGTTGGTGTCGGTGTAGTGCGCACCGATCCGCAGGCAGGCCTGCACGACCTCGTGTCCCCACCGGGCGAACGGACCGACGGTGTTCAGCACGACCTTCGCGCCGCGGAATGCCTCGGTCAGCGCTTCCGTGCTGTGCTCGACTTCGATCACTTCGTGCTCGACCGTGTCGATTCCGGGAACCGCCGAGACCGCCTCGTTCACGCGGTTGAAGTCCCGACCGGCTGCGAGGAACGGGATGCCGTACTCACGCAGGTACTCGCAGATGAGCCGTCCGGTGTAGCCGGAGGCGCCGTAGACGATTACGGGCTTGTCGGTAGCCACGAATTGTTTCCTTTCGTACGAAGAAGAACGGTCACATGCCCATGCCGCCGTCGACCGGCAGTCCCGCGCCGGTGATGAACTTGGCGGCGTCGGAGGCGAGGAACACGACGGCGTCGGCCATGTCGTCGACCTGCCCGAGGCGGCCGCTCGGGGTCTGTTCGACGACGGCCTGAACCGCTTCGTCGGCCGAGCCGAACAGCCCGATATCCGCGCAGTCCACGGCAAGTTGATTGCCCATGGCAGTGGGCGTCAGTCCCGGGTAGACGCAGTTGACCCGGACGCCGTAGCCGAGCTTGCCCGACTCCGCGGCCGCGACTCTGGTGAGGCGGTCGATGGCGGATTTCGTCGCCGAGTATCCCGCGATGCCGGGGAATGCGATCGTCGCCGCGACCGAGGAGATGTTCACTACCGCGCCACCGGAACCCGCCGTGCCGCCCGGTCGCATCGCGCGAAAGGCGTGTTTCACCCCCAAGGTGGTTCCGAGCACGTTCACATCCAGCATCCGCCGTAGCTCGGTGGCGTCGATGTCGACGAGCAGGCTCGTGACCTCGAGGCCCGCGTTGTTCACGACCAGATCCAGCCCGCCGAGTGCGTTGACGATGTTCGGTATCGCCTCGGTCCATGCCGCGTCGTCGGTCACATCGAGCTCGACGAACTCGGCCGTGGCCCCCTCATCGCGCAGCGACTGGACCGTCTCTTTGCCCGCGTCCGCCAGCACGTCGGCGACGGCGACGGCGGCCCCCGCCCGTGTCAACGCCGCGGCCATTCCGGCACCCAGCCCCCTCGCGCCGCCCGTGACCAGCGCTTTCCGCCCAGCCAGGCTGTGACTCGTCATGCAAACCTCCTCGTTGAGATGCGTCACAAGTCACAGTAGCAACTTTTGGACGGTCGTCAAGATTTTATTGGACAGTCGTCAAATACGTTGCAGTGGTAGAGCACCAGCCTGCGTTGGCAGTACCGTGGACGTCGGAACCCGAACAGCTGGCGGAGGAGTCGTGACCGAGGTCGCCGAGACGAAGCAGGATCGGATCGCCCGCCGTCAGGTCGACAAGTTCGACGCGCGGCGGACCGAACTCGCCGTCGCAACGCTTCACACACTCGCCGAGTTGGGATATGCCCGCACGACTCTGCGGGAGATCGCGCAGAAGTCGGAGTTCTCGCACGGCGTTCTGCACTACTACTTCGCGGACAAGCGTGACCTGCTCACCGAGGCCGTCCGGCAGTACGAGGCGCTGTGCGTGACGCGCTACGACGACGTTGTGGCACAGGCCGAGACCGCGGAGCAGTTGTGCCGGGAATTCACCGACATGTTCCTCGCGACGCTGCGGGACGACGCTCCGCTGCATCGACTCTGGTACGACCTGCGGAACCAAAGCTTGTTCGACGAGTCTTTCCGCAACGACGTGCTCGAGATCGACGAACGCCGGGAAGCGATGATCTGGCGCGTAATCGCGCGATACGCCGAGCTGCGGCACCGTGAGCCGGCCATCTCTCGAGCAGCGGCCTACGCGGTACTCGACGGCCTTTTCCAGCGGGCTCTGCTGGGCGAGTTCGCCGGAGCGGGCGAGCCGGTGAGGGCACTGAAGGGGGAACTACCGCGGGTGCTCGAAGTGCTGGTGATCGGAGGCCCGGAACTCGGCTGACGTCCGCGAACCGCCGTGCCCCGAGCGGGAGGCCGGCACCGAGGGCAGTGTCGTGACGGCAGCCGACCGTACCCGACTACGGTGGCGCTCATGGCCAATCCGACTGGGGAACACTTCGAGCTGTTGCGCGGGAATGCACGCGCCGTCGTCACCGAGGTCGGCGCCGGGCTGCGGTCGCTGACGATCGACGGGACGGCGTACGTCGAGACGTTCGCCGAGGGCGAGGAGCCGCCGAAGGCCGCCGGTCAGGTGCTCGTGCCGTGGCCGAATCGGACGGCGGGTGCGCGGTGGACATTCGACGGCGAGGAGCAGGAACTCGAGGTCACCGAACCCGCTCGCGGCAACGCCATTCACGGTCTGGCGCGGCACCAGGAGTGGGAACTGGTCGAGCACGCCGAGTCGTCGATCACGTTCGGCTGCGACATCGGTGCCGCGAAGGGCTGGCCGGTGCCGCTGCGGGCCGGCATCGTCTACGAGCTCGCACCGCGCGGACTGATCGTCACGCACACGGTCGGCAACGAGGGCGACAAGGCGGTCGGTTTCGGTGTCGGGGCGCACCCGTACTTCCGCATCGGCGACGTGCCCACCGACGAGCTCACCCTGACGCTGCCCGCTACGCGCGTGCGGCCGTTCGACGGCGACAAGCAGTTGCCCTACGGCGAGGAGCGGGACGTCGAAGGCTCTGAGTACGACTTGCGGGGCGGCCGCATCGTCGGTGGACTGGACCTGGACACGGCGTTCACGGGGCTGGAACTCGGCGAGGACGGCCTGCACCACGTGTGGTTGAGCCACCACGACGGAGTCCTGGACATCTGGTCCGACCCGGATTTCCGCTGGGTGCAGGCGTTCACCCCGTCGGACTTTCCCGGGCGCGGGCGTGCGATCGCGATCGAGCCGATGACCTGTCCCGCGGACGCGCTGAATTCGGGCACCGACCTGATCACGGTCGAACCCGGTGAGACATGGCGCGGTTCGTGGGGCGTTCGGCTCGGAGATTCGTTAGTCTAACGAACTATGACTACCGCAATCACGAACGGATACGTGGTCCCCGTCGACGGCGACCCCATCGACGGCGCCGTGGTGCTGCTGGACGGCGGCAAGATCGTCGCCGTGGGATCCGACGTCGACGTGCCCGCCGACGCGGAGATCGTCGACGCCGCGGGCCAGTGGGTCCTGCCCGGCTTCATCGATGCGCACGCCCACCTCGGCGTGCACGAGGACGGCGAAGGCTGGTCCGGTGACGACACGAACGAGATGACCGACCCGAACGGTGCCCGGTTCCGCGCGCTCGACGGCATCGACCCGTACGAACCCGGCTTCGACGATGCGCTCTCCGGCGGTGTCACCAGCGTTGTCATCAAGCCGGGCTCGGGAAACCCGATCGGCGGCCGCACCGTCGGGGTGAAGACGTGGGGCCGCACGATCGTCGACATGACCTTCGCCGAGGACGTCAGCGTCAAGAGTGCGCTGGGCGAGAACCCGAAGCGGGTGTACGGGGAGAAGGACAAGACGCCCTCGACCCGCCTCGGCGTGGCCGCCACCCTGCGCGAGGCGTTCACGAAGGCCCGCAACTACGCCGCCCAGCGTGACCACGCGGCCGCCGAGGGCAAGCCGTTCGACGTCGACCTGACCATGGAGACGCTCGTCGCAGTCCTGGACGGCCGGCTGTACTGGGACCAGCACACCCACCGAGCCGACGACATCGTCACGGCTGTGCGGCTGGCCGAGGAGTTCGGCTACAAGCTCGTGGTCAACCACGGCACCGAAGGGCATCTGATCGCCGACTTCCTCGCCGAGCACGACGTGCCGGTGATCCTCGGGCCGCTGTTCACGTCGCGAGCCAAGGTGGAACTGCGGAACCGGTCGATGCGCGCCGCCGGAATCATGGCTCGTGCGGGCGTGAAGCTGTCGATCACGACCGATCATCCCGTGATCCCGATTCACTTCCTCGTGTATCAGGCGGCGCTGGCGGTCAAGGACGGTCTGGACCGGGACACGGCGTTGCGCGCGCTGACGGTGCATCCGGCGGAGATGCTCGGCCTCGGCGACCGCGTCGGTGCGCTAAAGCCCGGCATGGACGCCGACGTGGCCGTGTGGTCCGGCGACCCGCTCGACGTCATGAACCGCGCGCGGCGGGTGTTCGTCCGCGGTCGCGAGGTGTACGCGTTCGACGACTCGACGGGCGAAGGCGTGGTCGCCGACCGCCGCTACCGCGAATAACGACACCCGGACAACCCGACGACGCGGCAACGCGACGGCGGGCGCGGGGCGACGGTGGGCGCGGGGCGACGGTGGGCGCGGGGTGCGGCGGCGTGAGTGCGGTGCGGCGGCGTGAGTACGCGGCAGCGCGACGGTGAGTACGCGGGCCGCGTGTCCTGCACTCGCGCCGCCGTGTTGCGTTTTCCGGAGGCCGTGTTGCGGATCGGGGGGCCCGTGTTGCGGACTCCGGGGATCGTGTTGCGCCCGCCCGTCGCCCGACCACCGCCCCTCATCGGCGCGCTGCCGCGCGACTGTGTTCCGGGGAGCCGTGTTGCCGATCCGTGTCGGCGGCACGGATCCCGGTGCCATGCTGCGCGGATGACGACGATCTTCACGGGCGGACGCAGTCGGCCGATCGATGTCAGGTCGGTGGAACGCCTGCTGATGCTCGTCCAGGGCGGTAGTGCCATCGGTACGCAGATCACGGTGGTGGGGCTTCCGCTGGTCCTGCTCGCACTCGGCGAGGAATCCGCAGTGCTGTTCGGAGTGCTCGCAGCGTGCAGGTACGTGCCCTTTCTGCTCTTCGGTTACTACGCCGGTGCCCTGGCCGACCGGAAACCGCCTCGCGCGATCATGCTCCTCGCCGACGTCGGCCGCTGCGTGATCCTGGCGGTCATTCCTGTCCTGTGGTGGTTCGACGCCCTCAACGTGCTGCTTCTCATCGCGGTTGTGATCTCAGCGTCGATTCTCAGGGTGTTCTTCGATACGGCACTGATGGTGTAAGTGAATCTCGCAGTCCCCGCCGGTCAACTTCTCAGGGTGGGCACACGTATCGACGTTTCGCGACAGACGTTTCTGGTGGCGAAACCGTCGGTAGCCCGGGTTGATTTCCGCGGTGACGGCGCTGGATAGCCGGCCCGTCACCGCGGAACATGCCGTCCTGGGTGCAGCTCTAGCGGTTTCGGGTGCAGATCTCGGCGTGCTGAATGCAGAACACGCGCCCCGGAATCCGCAACACGGGCCCCGGAAGGCGCAACACGCGCCCCGGAGAGCGCAACACGGGCCCGGGGTCGGGGTTACGCCTCCTTCAGGGCGCGGGCGATGACCACGCGCTGGATCTGGTTGGTGCCCTCGAAGATCTGCGGCACCTTGGCCTCGCGCATGTACCGCTCGACGGGGAAATCGCGGGTGTAGCCGGCGCCGCCGAGAACCTGCACGGCGTCGGTCGTCACCTTCATCGCCGAATCCGTCGCGACGAGTTTGGCCACCGACGCCTGCCGTTGGAACGGCATGCCGCGGTCGCGGCGGCGGGCGGCGTCGAGGTACATCGCGCGGGACGTCTCGACGGCCGCCGCCATGTCGGCGAGCAGGAACTCCATCCCCTGGTTCTCGATGATGGGCTTGCCGAACTGCTGCCGGGTCTTGGCGTACTCGACGGCCTCGTCGAGCGCCGCCTGTGCCAGCCCGACCGAGCACGCCGCGATGCCGAGCCTGCCGGACGCGAGCGAGTCGAGCGCGATCTTCAGCCCGGCGCCCTCGCCGCCGATCAGCCGTTCGGCCGGAACGCGGGCGTCGGAGAAGATCATCTGCGCCGTCGTCGACCCGGTCAGGCCCATCTTGCGCTCGGGTGCGGCCGCGTCGAGCCCGGACGTCGAGGCGTCGACGAGCAGGCAGCTGACGCCCTTGCCGCCGTCGCCGGACGTGCGCACCATCGTCGTGTAGAAATCGGCCTGGCCGCCTGCGGTGATCCACGCCTTGGTGCCGTTGACGACGTAGTCGCCGCCGTCCCGACGGGCACGAGTGGACAGCGCCGCGGCGTCGGACCCGGCGTGCGTCTCGGACAGCGCGTAGGCGCCGAGCAGCTCGCCGCCGAGCATGGCGGGCAGCCACTGGTCACGCTGCTCGTCGGTGCCGTAGTGGGCGAGCGCGAAGCACGACATCGTGTGCACCGACAGGCCGACGCCGACGGACATCCACGCGCCCGCGATCTCCTCGAGCGCCTGCAGGTACGTCTCGTACGGCACCTCGCCGCCGCCCCATCGTTCGGCGTACGGCAGCCCGAGCAGGCCGGACTTGCCGAGCAGGCGGAACTGCTCCCGGGGGAAGCGCTCGGCCTCCTCGTACTCGGCGGCGACGGGCGCCAGCTCGTCGCGGGCGATCTCGCGGGCGAGCGCGACGAGGTCCGCGGACTCGGTGTCGGGAAGCAGGCGTTCGGCGGGCATCGATGGCTCCTCGGCGGGCTGCGTTGCCCCGAAGGGCACCTTGGGGGCACTCAACGCCCCGAAGGTGCCCATGGGGCGATCTTGATACTGAAAACAGTACTACGGTGGCGTTTTCAGTACCATTCTAAGCTCTACGTATGCCTCAGAACCAGACCCGGCGGCGAACTCGCGCGGTCACTGCCCGTCAGCAGGCGTTGCTCATCGAGGTCGAGGAGCTGTTCCTCGCCGACGGGTTCCTCGGCTACACCCTCGACGACCTGGCCGGACGCCTTCGCTGTTCGAAGTCGACGCTGTACGCGCTCGCCTCCAGCAAGGAGCAGCTCGCCGTCACGGTCGTCACCCACTTCTTCCGCGGGGCGGCCGAGCGCATCGAGGCACGGGTGGCCGGGGCAGCCGATGCGAAGGCGAAGATCCAGACGTACCTGGCGGGCGTCGCCGAGGAGCTGGGGCGTGCGTCGGAAACGTTCATCGCCGACGTCGACACGTTCGAACCCACGCGCGCCACCTACGAGTTCAACTCCCACGCCGCCGCCGGCCGCATCCGCGCGTTCATCTCGGAGGGCGTGGCCGACGGCCTGTTCCGCGACGTCCACGGTCCACTGGTCGCCGAGTTCGTCGAGCTGCTGATCGAGCAGATCCAGAGCGGCACCGTCCGCGCGCGCAGCGGGTACTCGGACGCCGACGCGTTCGCCGCACTGTCCGATCTGCTGCTGGGCGGGCTGCAGCGCGACGGCAGGTACGCAGGCGACGGCGAACCCGGCGAGCCCGGCGAGCCCGGTGGCACCACCGCGGCCACGCGTGCCGGTAACGTCCTCGCGGGCGCGGTTGCCGGTGACGCCTCGGCAGCCGGCCACGACGCTGATCCCGTAACGGTCACGGACGACGCCGTGGCAGCCGAGGCCGACTCGGCAACGACGAAAGGAGTACGGCGATGATCGTGTCCGGCGGTGAGGCGCTGGTCGACCTGGTGCCCGCGGAATCCGATTCGGAGCTGCTGGCCCCGCGACTCGGTGGCGGACCGTACAACGTCGCGCTCGCCGCGGGCAGGCTCGGAGTGCCGACGGCGCTGCTGTCGCGACTGTCGACGGATCGCTTCGGTGACGCGCTCGTCTCGAGACTCGAAGCGTCCGGTGTGGACACATCCCTGGTGCAGCGCGGCCCGGAACCGACGACTCTCGCCGTCGTCGCGCTCGACGAGACCGGCGCGGCGCGCTTCAGTTTCTACACCGAGGGCACTGCCGACCGGCTCGTCGCCGACCCCGGGCCGCTGCCCGCCGGTACGCGCGTGCTCTCGCTCGGCACGCTCGGCATGGTGCTGGAACCGGGTGCGAGCGCCTACGAAACGGTGCTCCATCGCGAGGCGGCGCGTGGCGTGCTCACCGCGCTCGATCCGAACATCCGCGCCGACATGATTAGCGATGCGGATGCCTACCGGGAGCGGTTCGCGTCGTGGCTGCCGAGTGTGCGGCTACTGAAGGTGTCCGACGACGACGCCGAGTGGCTCACCGGCGGGGAGTCCGCCGTCGACGCGGCGGCGACCTGGTTGGCCGCAGGGGTCGAGGCCGTGGTGCTGACGCGCGGCGGCGACGGTCTGTCGGTGCTCACGGCCGACGGTCACCTCGCCCAGGTGCCCGCGGCGGACGTCGCGGTGGTCGACACGATCGGCGCCGGCGACACCGTGCTGGGGGCCCTGCTGGCCTGGTTGGTCGACCACGACGTGACGGATCTCGCCGAACTGACGCCGGACACCTGGAGGCAAGCGCTTGCGTATGCCTCGCGCGCAGCCGGTGTGACGGTGTCGCGCAGCGGTGCCGAACCCCCTGCCTCGAACGAGCTAACCGCAGAGCAAAACGCCAGCGTGTGAACCTTGTCGCAACAGGTCGCTGTGGGTAACGCCACGGCTGCGAAAACGCCCTTATCTGGACTAGCGTAAGGGAGCATTCGTACCCCAGCGGGGCGGTGCGACGAGGCTGAAGGGCCTGTCGCGTACACGCGGTGACCAAGCAGAATCTGCAGTCGCCACCGACCGGCCCGTGTGACCGTGAGAGGCATGTGCATGTCCGACGCGACTGCGGCGCAGTCCGAGGGCGAGAAGGCCGTGCTCCGCCTGCCCGATGGCGAGCACGACTTCAACATTGTTCGCCCTGTTGACGGCGCCCCCGGCATCCAGCTCGGGAAGCTGCTGGCTCAGACCGGCTACATCACTTACGACCCGGGTTTCGTCAATACCGGGGCCGCGTCTTCCGCCATCACCTATATCGACGGTGAGGCGGGGATTCTGCGATATCGTGGCTATCCCATCGAGCAGCTGGCGGAGAATTCGACCTTCGTCGAGGTGTCCTATCTGCTGATTCACGGCGAACTGCCGAACGCTCAGCAGCTGGAGAACTTCACCTCGCAGGTCAATCGGCACACGCTGCTGCACGAGGACCTGAAGCGCTTCTTCGACGGTTTCCCGCGGGACGCCCATCCGATGCCGGTGCTCTCCAGCGCCGTCTCGGCTCTGTCCACCTTCTACCAGGATGCGCTGGACCCGTTCGACAAGTCCAACGTCGACCTGTCGACCGTGCGACTGCTGGCGAAGGTGCCCACGATTGCGGCCTACGCCTACAAGAAGTCGATCGGCCAGCCGTTCCTGTACCCGGACAACTCGCTCGGTCTCGTGGAGAACTTCCTCCGCATGACGTTCGGCCTGCCCGCCGAGCCGTACGAGATCGACCCGGTCATGGCGAAGGCTCTCGACCAGCTGTTCATCCTGCACGCCGACCACGAGCAGAACTGCTCCACGTCGACCGTGCGGCTGGTCGGCTCGTCCGAGGCGAATCTGTTCGCGAGCATTTCGGCAGGCGTCATGGCCCTGTTCGGCCCGCTGCACGGTGGTGCGAACAGCGCGGTGCTGGACATGCTCGAGGGCATCAAGGCCGACGGCGGCAACGTCGACAGGTTCGTCGAGCGCGTCAAGAACAAGGAGCCCGGCGTCCGCCTGATGGGCTTCGGCCACCGGGTCTACAAGAACTACGACCCGCGCGCGAAGATCATCAAGAAGACCGCCGACGAGATCCTGGCGAAGATCGGCGGCAACGACGAGCTGCTCGACATCGCCAAGCGGCTCGAGGAGCGTGCGCTTTCGGACGACTACTTCGTCGAGCGCAAGCTCTACCCGAACGTCGACTTCTACACCGGCCTGATCTACCGCGCCATGGGCTTCCCGACGCAGTTCTTCACGGTGCTGTTCGCCCTGGGTCGGCTGCCCGGTTGGATCGCGCACTGGCGCGAGATGATCGGCGACCCGGAGACGAAGATCGGCCGTCCGCGTCAGATCTACACGGGGGCGAAGGAGCGCGACTACAAGCCGCTCTCCGAGCGCTGAGTACGACAGCGCTGACTCGCGGTTCGCACACGAGGGCCGCCGTCCGACAGCCGGACGGCGGCCCTCGTCGTGTTCGACGGCGGTGCTTGCCTGCCCCCAAGGGACCCTTTGGGGCGCCCAGCGCCCCGAATCCTCCCTTCGTGCAGAGGGGCTGTTCCGGTGGGCCGCGATGGTCCGTGAGGGAAGTTTTGGGGCTCCCTCCCGCCAGCCGACCACCACCCCTCACGGGCACGCTGGCGCGTGACTGCGTTCGATGCCCGAAGGCGCCCTTGGAGCACACCATCCCGGGGTCAGGCGGGGGTGTGCAGGCCTTCGGTGGTGCGGGCGACGAGGTCGGCGATGCGGGAGCGGGCGGCGTCGGCGTCCGCCGGGACCAGGCCGAGGCGCGTGCGCCGGTGCAGCACGTCGTCGGTGTCGAGTGCGCCCTCGTGGCGGACCGCCCACACGACCTCGGCGGCCGTGACGTCGGTGCCGTCGCACACCGGCAGGGCGAGCTCCGGGTCGACGTCGCCGAGGGCGGCCACTCGCGGGGCTTCGGTGCCGTACTTGGCGACCAGCCGCGCCGGTGCGTCCACAGCGGACAGTTGCCTGCGGCTCGCGGCCCCGAACAGCGGCAGATTCCCCGTTCTCGACGGCCCCGCAGTCAGGTTCGTCGACCGCATCGCCGCGTCGACGGCGTCCTCGGCCATCTTGCGGTACGTCGTCAGTTTGCCGCCGACCACGGTGAGTACGCCGGTGTCCGGGTCGGTGAGCACCGCGTGGTTGCGGGACAGGTCGGCGGTGTCGCCGTCGGCCTCCAGCAGCGGCCGCAGGCCTGCGAACGCACCCAGCACGTCCTCGCGCGTCAGGTCCCGTTCCAGCACCGACGACGCGACACCGAGCAGAAAGTCCACATCGGACTCCGGAACCGTGGGAACGTCCTCGGGGGCGCCGTCGAGTGGTTCGTCGGTCAGCCCCAGGTACACGCGCCCGCCCGGCTGGGGAAGCAGCAGGACGAAGCGGTTCAGCTCACCGGGAACCGGCACCATGACGGACGCCTCGCCGAGGCCGGTCCGCTCGGCGTCCAGCACCAGGTGCGTACCCCGCGACGGCCGTAGCCGCACCGACGGCGAGAGTGAACCGGCCCAGACTCCCGTGGCGTTGACGACCTGTTTCGCACGAAGCTCCACAGTGGACCCGGTGATTCCGTCCCGTGCGACGACGCGGTCGGCGTGCAGCTGCGTTGCGGCGAGCTTGGTGAGCACGCGCGCGCCGTGGGCGGCCGCGGTGCGGGCGATCGCCACGACGAGCCGAGCATCGTCGGTGAGCGCCCCGTCGAACGAGAGCAGCCCGCCACGCAGGCCGCCACGCCGGAGCCCGGGTGCGAGCGCGAGCGCCTCCGCCGCCGGTACGGCCCGTGGCCGGGGCAGCAGCGCCGACGGGGTTCGCGCCGCGCGGCGCAGTGCGTCCCCGGCGTGCAGCCCGGCCCGGGTGAGCAGTGGGCCGGTGTCGGTCGCCGAGCCGTAGGCGGGGAAGACCTGTGCCATCGGCCGGGTCAGATGCGGCGCGGTGCGGGTCATCAGGGTGTTGCGCTCGACGGCGCTTTCGTGGGCGAGGCCGAGCTCGCCGTGGGCGAGGTAGCGCAGTCCGCCGTGCACGAGCTTGCTCGACCACCGTGAGGTGCCGAAAGCCAGGTCGTCGGCCTCGACGAGCGCGACCGACAGGCCCCGGGACGCCGCGTCGAGTGCACAGCCGGCACCGGTGACGCCGCCGCCGACGATGAGGACGTCGACCTGTCCGCGGGACGCGAGTTCGTCGAGTTCCCGCGCGCGGCGCCGGGCTGTCAACGAGGCCGTGATCATGGCGTGAGGGCTCCTTCGAGAAGGTGGGTGAGTTCGGCGAGCAGGGTGTCGGCCGGTACGGCGCCGTCGCCCGCGGTCGCGGGCCGGCGCGAGAGGACGAACGACTGGAGCAGCAGCAACAGCGCCCGTGACTGCGCCGCCGGATCGCCCTGCCGCACGGATCCGTCGGTGTGGCCCTCGGTGATGAACCCGCGCAGACCCTCCTCGGCGATGAGCTGCGTCGCGCCGAGGCGTTCGGTCACGTACGGCAGGAGCAGTTCGGCGTCCAGGTCGAGCACGGTGCGCAGCAGGGGATCGGTGCCGAGTCTGCGGACGCTCGCGACGGCGTGGTCGACGAGACGGGACCGTGCGGTGCCGTCCGCGGCGATCTCGTCGGACACCTGTTGCAGCAGAGCGGTGAATTCCCGGGTCATGAGCGTCGCGAGGACGCTGCCGACGTCGGGAAACCGCCGGTAGACGGTCATCCGCGATACGCCTGCGGCTTGTGCGATGCCGGTGAGCGTGGTGCGCCGGACACCGCCGGCGAGCACGCATTCCTTCGCCGCGTCGAGCACTGTGTCGTCCGGGACACGGCCACCACGGTGGGTGTGACATTCCGGCTTCATGTGTCACACTCTAGTCGTGACCGACAGCATTGACCACCGCCTGCGCGGTGCCTGGACGCCCGACGGTGCCGACGCCGCCCACCTCACGGCCAAGGAGCTCCGCTGGCTACGGAGCAGGATCGGCGAGACCACACCCAACGATCCGGTGGCGCCCGATTCCGCCATCGCGACGCCGCCGTCGCAGCTGCCGGACCCGGTGCGCTCCGCGCTCGCCGGGATCGTCGGCTCGGGAAACCTGCTCGAGGAACCGCGTGAACGGCTCGAACGAAGCGGTGGACTGTCGTATCTCGACCTGATGCGGCGACGGCACCCCACCTCGGGCATCGCGACCCCCGACGCCGTCGTCCTGCCCGGCAGTCCGCAGCAGGTGCAGCAGGTGCTGGACGTGTGTGTCGAGTACGACATCGGAGTGGTGCCCTTCGGTGGCGGCACGTCCGTCGTCGGTGGCGTCTCGGCGCTGCAGGGCGACAAGAAGGCGGTGGTCGTACTCGACCTCGAGCGCCTGAACCGCCTCGTGTCCGTCGACCCGATCTCGCACACCGCCGTGTTGCAGGCGGGTGTGCGCGGGCCGGACGCGGAACGGATGCTCTCGGCGCACGGCTTCACACTCGGCCACGTCCCGCAGTCGTTCGAGCGCGCCACCATCGGCGGGTTCGCGGCCACGCGTTCGGCGGGCCAGGCCTCGGCGGGCTACGGCCGTTTCGAGGACATGGTCACCGGCGTGCGGCTCGCCACACCGCGCGGCGAGTGGGAGCTCGGGGTGGCGCCCGCATCGGCCGCAGGCCCGGATCTGCGGCAACTCGCTATCGGCAGCGAGGGCACCCTCGGTGTCATCACCGAGGTCGCCGTCCGGGTGCGTCCGCTGCCCGAGACCGAGCACTTCGAGGCGTTCGCCGTCGACGGCTGGGAACGCGGTTGCGGGCTCGTGCGGCAGTTGGCGCAGAGCGGACTGCTCGCCGACATCACGCGGTTGTCCGATGTGGACGAGACGCAGGTGCAGCTGCAGATGGCGGGTACGTGGAAGACGAATGCGCTGCGCCGTTACCTGGGCGCACGCGGCGTCGACGAGCCGTGCCTGCTGGTGCTGAGCTGGCACGGCGAGTCCGCCGACCGCCGTAAGAAGGCGATGCGCCTGTTGCGATCCGGCGGTGGCGTGTGGCTCACGTCCGCACCCGCGCGGCTGTGGCTGCGCGGGCGGTTCGGCGGCCCGCGGCAGCGGGACGCACTCCTCGACGCGGGCGTGTGCGTCGAAACCCTCGAGACCGCCACGCACTGGTCGAAGATCGGCACGCTCTACGACCGCGTGCGCACCGCCCTGCGCCGCGAACTCGGCCATCCGCTGATCATGTGCCACGTCTCGCACTCGTACGAGACGGGCGCGTCGCTGTACTTCACGGTGCTGACGCCGCGCGATCCCGCCGATCCGATCGGCCAGTGGGAGCGCGCGAAGGCCGCCGCCTGCGAGGCCATCTCCGCGGACCGGGTCGGGACCATCTCGCATCACCACGCCGTCGGCACCGACCACGCGCCGTACCTGGCGGCGGAGATCGGCGAACTCGGCCGCGACGTCCTCGCCGCCGCCAAGCGGGCCGTCGACCCGACCGGGATCCTCAACCCCGGCAAGCTCATCGGCTGACGGGCGTGCCCTCCGGGATCACGGTGACGTCGAGTCCGTGGGTGGCGGCCGTCTCGCCGGTCAGCAGGGCGGCGCCGTGCTGCGCGAGGTCGGCCGTGCGCACGGTGCCGCCGTCGACGAGCAGCGGCATCCCGCCCTCGCCCAGTCCGACGTAGGCATACACCTCGTCGAGAACGGACCCGTTCTCGAGCCGGACCTGTCCACTGTGGAGGCGGGCGAGGTCGTAGGCCTTGCCCCGTGCCTCGCAGACGTCGAGTACCTCGACCTGTTCCGGCGTCGCGAACCACACGGCGTGCCACTCGGTGACGCCCGGCGCGGACGTGACGGTCGCGGGTCGCTGGCCGTCCCGAGGGCGTCGTCCCGCCGCCCACACGGCGGCCAGGTCGCGGCATTCGGCGCGGGCGACGAGCACCGGGCCGGACAGGCCCAGCGTCTCCCGCAGCCACGTGACCTTCGACGGGCACACGTTCGAGCCGTACGCGAGCACCGGGATGCGCTCGGCGTCGGCGCGCGCGGCCGCGAGTGTCTCGGCCGTCAGCGCGTACCCCGCGCCGTCGTGGTGGACGTACGAGCATGCCGGCCGGGCTCCCGGATACGGGTCCTCCGGGTACTCGGCGTCGTGGAAGATCGGTTCTCCGGAAAACAGGATCGCTCAGCCCTCGATGATGTACGCGACGCCGCCGCTGCCGCCGGCGACCTCGCCGTCGGCGTCGTAGCGTTTGGTGCGCTGCCAGATGGTCTCGAACTGCTCGCGATCGTAGACGCGCCGCACCTCGTCGTTCGACGAGGACGCCGGGTCGTTCGCGATCACGTCGCCGTCGGCGGTGAATCCGACGACCACCATGAGGTGCCCCGCCGTGCCGTACCCGGCGCCGTCCAGTTCCTTCTCCAGGAACGACTGCGACGTGATCACCGGGGTGCCGCGCGCGATGTGACTCTCCAGCTCGGCCAGCGAGTGGAGGCGCGTGACGTGGCCCTTCAGGCCGTACTGCGAGGCGTAGGCGGTGTTGAACGGCCAGTTGCCGGTGCCTTCGTAGGCGTAGTCGTAGGTGTGCCGCGCCGCGTGCGCGACGCTCTTGTCCGGATAGTCCGCCGGCAGCCACGACAGCTGCTCGTCGGTCGGCTTCGCGCCCCAGTACTCGGCGACCATCGTCGTCGACGTGGGGCTGCACCACGCCTGGCCGCCACCGCCGTACTCGGGGTAGTTGCCGCGGTGGACGTTCTGCGCGTACGCGGGCACGTCCAGCTCGACGCCCGCGGCCTCGCCCGGCTGGGTCAGCTCCGGCTCGAACCGCTCCGGCACGTCGGACGTCATCGCGCCGACCTGTGTGACGACCGGTGAGGCGTCCGTTCCGGCTTCGCGGTACAGGGTGACGCGCAGCCGGTAGGCGCGGAAGGCCACGCCGTCGGCGGCCGACAGCGTGTCGGTGTGGACGGCCGCGTGCTCGTCGGACTGGCCCCTGACGCTGGTGCGTTCGATGTCGCCGTCGCCGTAGGCCCACTTGCCGAGCGTGTACCAGGACGTGTCGGCGCCGCCCGCGGTGCGGGCCTGCGCCTGCACCTTCAGCCAGGTGCCCTCCGGGGTGCGTGCGTTCCAGGACGAGATCAGCTCGGAGGCGTCGAAGCCGGGTTCGTGGACCGGCGACGTCCAGGTGCCGTACTCGTAGCCGTTCCCGGTGCCGGCGGGATCGCCGTGGAGGCGCATGCCCTTGGCTTCAGGGCGGACCCCGTCGCGCTCGCCTGCGGCGAAGTCCCGGGCACTGCTCCAGCCGTGGTAATCGATGGCTTCGTCCTCGGAAGACGTGTTCGTGGCCTGCGGTGACGGTCCGCCCATCGGCAGGGCGGGAGCCGAGGCGGTGGCCGTGGGTTGCAGGATCACCGAGGCGGCGATCGCTGCCAGCAGCACCGTGGGGAGTCCTCCGCGCATGGCGATTCATTGTTATCGCCGGACAGCGGCGTGTAAACCGCACCTGGGCCGTTCGGGCCACGTCGTGAGTCCGTACCTGCCCACCCCTGCACCCTCCGTGTGCGCCCCCGGCTCCGGGAAGCGCCCCCAAGGGCACCTTGGGGGCGTTGAGCGCCCCGAAGGTGCCCTTGGGGGCATCGAGCGTTGGGCCGGGTGGGGGATCGCCTAGAAGTGGCTGATGTCGAGCTTGCCCTCGGACTGGTCGGCGCGGATGCGCTTCTTGTCGAACTTGCCGACGCTGGTCTTCGGCACCTCGGGGATGAACGTCCAGTACTCGGGCACCTGCCACTTCGCCACCTTGCCGCGCAGGAACTCCCGCAGCTCTTCGGCGGTCACGGTGTGCCCCTCCTTGACCACGACCGCCACCAGCGGGCGCTCGTCCCACTTCTCGTCCGGCACGCCCACGACCGCGGCCTCGGCGACCGCCTCGTGCGCCATGACGTCGTTCTCCAAGTCCACCGACGAGATCCACTCGCCGCCGGACTTGATGACGTCCTTGGAGCGATCGGTCAGGGTCAGGTAGCCGCCCGGCGTGATCTTGCCGACGTCGCCGGTGCGCAGCCAGCCGCCGCGGAACTTCTCGGGGTCGGAGCCCTTGTGGTAGGCGCCCGCGATCCACGGGCCGGACACCTCGAGCTCGCCGACGCTCTCACCGTCCCACGGCACCTCGTTGCCGTCGTCGTCGATGAGCCGTGCCGTCACCGAGGCGGGGAACCGGCCCTGCGTGTAGCGGTAGCGCCACGCCTCGTCACCCGACGTCCCGCGCGGCGGGCGGGCGACGCTGCCCAGCGGCGACGTCTCGGTCATGCCCCAGGCGTGCAGCACCGGCACGCCGTAGCGCTCCTCGAACGCGTGCATCATCGACGGCGGTGCGGCCGAGCCGCCCACCACGACCTCGCGCAGGTGGGAGATGTCCTGCGGGTTGGCATCCAGGTGCTGGAGCAGGGCCTGCCAGATCGTGGGCACGGCGGCGGCCTGCGTCGGCTGTTCGGCCGCCATCATCCGGGTGATCGGCTCGGGCTGGAGGAACCGGTCGGGCATGACCATCGAGGCGCCCACCATGAACGCCGCGTACGGCACGCCCCACGACATCGCGTGGAACTGCGGCACGATGACCAGCGTCGTGTCGGTGTCGGACAGGCGCATGCTGTCGGACATGCACACCTGCATCGAGTGCAGCCAGATCGAACGGTGCGAGTAGACCACGCCCTTCGGTTCACCCGTGGTGCCGGAGGTGTAGCACATCGCGGCCGCCGACCGTTCGTCGATCTCGGGCCAGTCGAACTCCGCGGGCTGCGTGGCGAGCAGCTGTTCGTAGTCGTGGACCTGCACCCCCGCGGGGGCTTCGACGGTCTCCGGGTCACCGTTCGCGACGATCACGTGGCGCACCGTCTTCATCTCCGCGAGCGGCTTGTTCAGCAGCGGAATGAGCGTGCCGTCCACGATGATGACCTGGTCCTCGGCGTGGTCGGCGACGTAGACGAGCTGCTCGGGGAACAGGCGGATGTTCAGCGTGTGCAGCACCGCACCCATGGCCGGGATCGCCAGGTAGGCCTCGAGGTGCTCGGCGTTGTTCCACATGAACGTGCCGACGCGCTGATCGCCCGTCACGCCGAGGCCGCGGAGGGCGCCCGCCAGCTGCGCGGCGCGGTCACCCACTTCGGCGTAGCTTCGTCGGCGGGACTCCGATCCGGTCCACGTGACCACTTCGCTCGTACCGTGCAGTGTGCTGCCGTGTTTCAGCAGGGTGGCGATGGAAAGGGGGGCGTCCTGCATCGTGCTCAACATTGAGGCTCCCGTGGTTCTTGCGGTGAACTCGGATTCAGGGCGAGCCTATCCGTAAGCTGCGAAATGCAGCACGTGCCGCGCATAACAGTTGCGCGTAGCGGTCACCACGGCTCGAACGCCTCGGCCGGTATGCCTCGGACGGGGGGTCATCGCGTGTCGATTTCGCGGACGAAGGGGTCTTGGCGTTTACTGGGCCCGTGGTAAGAGACGGCCTGGCCAGCGCTTGCTCGGGCAAGCACCTGGGGATCCGGGTTGTCGCCGCTGCACAAGCGGCACCCGAGAAGAAAGGAAAGGTACGTTGGCTCTGCCTACGTTGACTCCGGAACAGCGGCAGGAAGCCCTGGCCAAGGCGGCCGAGGCTCGCAAGGCGCGCTCGGAGCTGCTTACGTCGATCAAGGACGGTTCGGAAAGCATCGAGAAGGTGCTGAACCGCGCCAAGGACGACAAGACGGTTGGGAAGACCAAGGTCACCCAGCTGCTGAAGGCTGTTCCCGGGCTCGGTGCCGTGAAGGTCGCCGCGCTCCTGGAGCAGGCGGGCATCGACCCTGACCGCCGGGCCGCAGGCCTCGGTGACCGTCAGCGCGAAGCTCTCATCAGCGCTCTCAAGTGACGCCCGTGTCCGTGGGTGGCCCGCCCCGGCGGCGTGCCACCCACGGACCGTCGCGTCTTCTTCGCTTCCGGCGCGGGCTCCCCGCGCCGTGCCGCCCCGCCTGTCATCCCGGCGAGGCGGAATCACCGCGTGAGTACGTCGCTGTCAGTACGTCGCTGTCCAGTCCCATGGCACGGGCCAGGGTTGCGAATTTCGCCGACGTCTCGTCCAGTTCGGCGTGCGGATCCGAATCCTCGACGATCCCGCCGCCCGCATACATCCTCAGTGACGCTTCTCCGGCATCGGCGCAGCGGATCGACACCGCCCATTCCCCGTCGCCGTTGCCGTCGACCCAGCCCGTCGCGCCCGCGTAGTAGCCGCGGTCGAACGGCTCCAGGTCGCCGATCAGCCGCCGCGCCGAGGTGACGGGCGTGCCGCAGATCGCCGGTGTCGGATGCAGTGCCGAAGCGAGCTGCAGTGCCGTGGTCTCCGGGTCGGCCAGTTCCCCGGTGATCCGCGTGCCGAGGTGCCACATGGTCGGGGTGCGTTCCAGAGCCGGTTTGCGGGGCACCTCGAGGTGGCGGCAGAACGGGCGCAGTGCTTCGGCGACGGCGTCGGCGAGGACCGCGTGCTCGAGCCGGTCCTTCTTCGACGCGAGCAGTGCTTCGGCGTTGGCCGCGTCGGCGGCGGACTCGGCCGCGCGTGGCATGGATCCGGCGTGCGGATGTGCCACGACGTGGCCGCCGCGGCGGGAGACGAGCAGCTCCGGGCTCGCACCGAGGAGTGTGCGCCCGCCGGGCAGGTCCGCGGCGAACACGTAACCGTGGCTGTGGTCGAGGATCAGGTTGCGCACGATCGACGCGACGGGCACGTCGTGGGCGAAGTCCACGTCGAGCGCCCGCGCGAGGACGACTTTGCGCAGGTCACGAACGGCGAGTTGGGTGCGGGCCGTGCTCACCGCATCGGCGTGGACGTGCGGATCGGGGACGGCCCGCACCGCGGCCGGCGTGCCGATGTGCTCCCGGGCGAGCCGGCCGATGTCCGGATGGGCCGGGCCCGTCGTGTGCACCGTCTGCGGGACGACGAGGCGGGCGGGTGTGCCGGTGGCGGCGTCGTAGGGCAGCACGCCCGCCGCGATGCCGCCGTCGTGCTCGGCGAGCGCCGCCGAGACGCGGGCGGCGAGCGCATCCTCGTCGGTTCCGGTGATCTCGTGGGCCGTTCCGCTGGCGAGGAGCGTGCGCCGTGCTGTGGCGAGCAGGAAATCGTCGCGCCGGTAGTGTTCGACGAGGCGGGCGGCGTCCATGCCGTCAGTGTCCCAGCGCAGCGGGGCTCCACCAGTGTTCTGTGACCCGCAGCTCGTCGCCGGTCAGGACGGCGACCGACGCGTCGTAGCCGGTGCCCGGCTGCAGCGGGGCGAGCCGGGTGGCCGCGGGGTCGAGCGCGGATGCTGCGGAAGTCACGAGGCGTGCCGGTTCGCCGGGATTCGACAGCGTGAGGCTCGTCAGCGGGATGCGCAGCCCCTTGCCGGTGGCCTTCATCAGGGCTTCCTTACTGGTCCAGTAGCGGAAGAACGCGCGCGTGCGGTCGTCGTCGGAGAGTTCGGCGACGGCGGCACGTTCGGCGCCGGACAGGGCGTAGTCGAGGAGGCCGTCGTCGGCGCGGCGGGTCGTGGACTCGACGTCGAGCCCCAGCTCGGCACCGTCGACGAGGGCGAGGCCCACGCGATCGCCGGAATGCGAGATCGACAGTCGCAGTGTGCTGCCGGGGATGCGGGGTGGGCCGTGCTGCTTGGCGCAGTCATCGCAGGTGGAGTCGAACACGACGTCGGCTGCCCGAACGCCGAGACGTTCGCCGACCAGGGTTTTCGCCAGCGTCCGCCCGGTGAGGAACCGCCGGCGGTCCTCGGCTCTGCGGTACGCCGAGTACCGGTCCAGCTCGACGTCGGTCAGCAATCCGCGGTGCTCGGCGGTGTCGTCCACCGGAACCGCCCACCAGACGGAACACGTGATCATGCCCAGAAGGATAGCCGCGCGGAGCGCGTCCGTGGGGGGGTTGGCGGTTGGGTGACGGGCGGGCCTAGCCGCGCGGAGCGCGTCCGTGGGGGGTTGGCGGTTGGGTGACGGGTGGGCCTAGCCGCGCGGAGCGTGTCCGTGCGCGCATTCCGGTGCGTCTTTTGCAGGTTCGGCAAAATTCTTTGCCGCTGACGCGAGGGTGCGCGCAAAGTGGGTCTCGGAGGTGATCGGACATGACACAGGAACGGACTTCGGAACAGGCGCCGGGCACGACGGAAGCCGGCCGGTTCGACGTGGTGGTCGTCGGAGGCGGTGCGGCGGGACTCAACGCGGCGCTGACGCTCGTGCGCGCACGGCGCAGCGTGCTCGTGCTGGATGCAGGGGAGCCGCGCAACGCCCCTGCCGACGCGGTGCACGGGCTCCTCGCCAGGGAGGCGACACCGCCTGCCGAGCTACTGGCAAGGGGCCGCGACGAGGTACGCGGTTACGGCGGGGAGATCGTGACGGCACGGGTCGGTGACGTGACCCGCGACGAGCCGGGCGGGTTCACGGTGACCACCACCGACGGCCGGGCCGTCGGAGCACGCCGGGTGCTGGTCGCCACGGGGCTCGTCGACGAGTTGCCGGACATCCCGGGGTTGAGCGAACGGTGGGGCCGCGACGTCGTCCATTGTCCGTACTGCCACGGCTGGGAGGTGCGTGACCGCGCCGTCGGCGTACTCGGGGGCGGTCCGCTCTCGGTGCACCAGGCGTTGCTGTTCCGGCAGTGGAGCGACGACGTCGTGTTCTTCGGCCGAGGTGGGGCGCTGTCCGACGAGGAACGGGAACAGCTGGCCGCCCGCGGCATCCGCGTCGTCGACGGCGCCGTCGACGCGGTGGAGGTCGACGGCGACCGGATCACGGGCGTGCGGTCGGCAGGCGGTTCGTCGACGGCACGGGAGGTGCTCGTGGTCGGACCGCGGATGGCGGTGCGAGCCGGATTCCTGGCCGGCGTCGGACTGCATCCGCGCGAACATCCGTCGGGCGTGGGAGATCATCTGCCCGTCGACGGGCGAGGGGAGACCGACGTCGCCGGAGTGTGGGCTGCCGGAAATGTCACCGACCCGTCCGCGCAGGTCGGCAATGCGGCCGCGGCAGGTGCGTTCACGGCTGCGCAGCTCAACGGCGACCTGGTGCAGGAGGAAACCCGGCTGGCGGTTGCCGGATACCGGAGCCGGTCCGCCGCGGCAGCCGATCGACAGCGCGGCACAGCCGGCTGACGGTGCAGCGTGTCGGCTGACGGCACAGGGTGCCGGCTGACGGCGAGGTGTGTGCCCCTGGGGCGCCCCGGCTCGACGGCCGTCAGGGCGCCCCAGGGGTGATTCGTACTACGACGTTGCAGGCGTGCAACGGGTGGAAAACCGGCCGGAGGCCGGTGGAAGTGTCGTCAGGGGATGGCCGTCAGGAACGACTGCCCTGCTTCATCGCGAGGGGTACGCCCGCCAGATCTTCCTCGTTGCAGAGGATCTTCAGGTTGTAGTACGGAAAGCCGTCGCGGTCGTCGTAATCGAGGTGGACGGCGATGACATCGGCGGGTTCGCCCAACCACTGCTGCGCATTGCGGAGCCAGGCCGCGCCGCGCTCCAGAGCGGCGGGCAGATCGTCGTCACGGAACTCGACGGGACGGTAGGGCACATCGTGGATGTGATCCTGCGGATCGGACGGCGTGGGAAGTCCGGGCGCGACGCCCTCGTCGTTGAGTTCCAGGTGGATAGTCTGTTCACTCACCCCACGAGCGTCCCTCAGCCGGGCCGTCGGGGCAAGCGCCACCCCCTTCGCGCTGGGCCGATGCGCCTCATCGGGGCTGTCTCGGCGGTGCTCCGACCATGCGCCGAGCGAGGTCGGCGTAGTGGTCGGCGAGGCCGCTTCTGCCCAGCTCGCCGCCGGGGGAGAACCACCGGGCCACGCCGTTGCACATGTCGAGCAGCGCCAGGCGCGTCGTCGCGGGCCGGGTGGTGGTGAACACACCGCTGCGCAGGCCGTCGTCGATGGCGTCCGACCACAGCTTCTCGTAGGCATCGCGAATGCCGACGACATCGCGGCGGGATGCGGGGGTCAGCGCGTCGACCTCGTTGTCCACCACCCGCGTGCGCATCGGCTCGCGTGCGTGCCGGGTCACGTGCAGCACCACGAGCCGGTCGAGTCGTTCGACCGGGTCGTCGACGCCGTCGAGTTCACCGGTCGCCGCATCGAGCAGGCTCTGCAGCGAGGTACGCATGATGTCCGCGAGCAGCCGCTCCTTCGTCGGCATGTAGTGGTACAGGCTGGCCGACGACAGGTTCGCGGCTTTCGCCAGGTCGCGGATGCCCGTGCCGTGGAATCCTTTCGTGGCGAACAGCTTCACCGCCGCGCGGTGCACGCGCTCGCCCGCGGGCCTGCCGCCTGCCTGCTTCGTCACAGCCACGCGCCCGCCTTCCGGTCGTAGGCGCCTGCGCGCTGATCGCCCTCGCGCAGCCGTCCTTTCGCGACCCGCTCCGACGGGGTCATCGGCAGTTCGTCCACAACGGACCAGAATCGCGGCACCTTGAACCGTGCGAGCTTCGTCTCGCAGAACTCCGCGAGCTCCTCGGGGCCGTGCTCACCACTCAGGACGACGTACGCCTTGACCTCCTCGCCGCGCAGCTCGTCTGGCACCGCCACGACCGCGGCGGCGGCGATCCCGTGGTGCAGCAGCAGGGCCCGTTCCACCTCGTCGGCGGCGATGTTCTCCCCGCTGCGGCGGATCATGTCCTTGGTGCGGCCGACGAAGAACACCCGGCCCTCGTCGTCCATGCGTGCCACGTCGCCGGTGTGGAACCAACCGCCGCGGAACGCGTTCGCGGTCGCGTCCGGATCGTCGTGGTAGCGGTGCATCAGGCCCGTGCCGCGGATCAGCAGCTCGCCTTCGGTTCCGCGCGGCACGGGGGTGCCGTGCTCGTCGGCGACGATCACCTCGCGGTGCGCTGCGGGACGCCCGATGCAGCCGCTGCCGACCAGTTCGTCGTGATCGCGGGGGTACATGCGGATGTCGCCGCCGGTCTCGGTCATGCCGAAGGCCTCGTACCACGGCACGCCCCAGCGGGCCTCCAGCTCGGCGTGCAGTTCCGGCGGGATGGCCGAGGCCGTGATCGCGCGCACGCGGTGGTCACGTTCCTCCGGGTCCGGCGGCATTCGCAACAGCAGCGTCGGCATCAGGCCGAGACAGTAGAACCACGTGACGCCGTGCTCGCGCACCTTCCGCCAGAACGTCGACGGGTGGAATCGATCCAACACGACGAGTGTCGCGCCGGAGCGCAGTCCCAACGCGACATTCCACTGTGGATCGATGTAGTGGAACGGCTGCGCGGTGAGCACGACGTCGTCGGCGGTGACCGCGGGGAAGGCCGTCGCCAGGTCATCGGCCAGCGTCGTCCAGTAGCGGTTCGTCAGCACGCAGCCCTTCGGCGCACCGGTCGTGCCGGACGTGTACTGGATGTTGGTGGGCGTTTCCGGAGTCGCCGCGACGTCGAGGACCGGCTCGCCGTCGGTGAGTGCGCTGTTGGCGAGGGTGCTGCCGGTGAGCTGTTCGGTCGTCAGTACCTCCCGCACCGAGGTGTCGGGCGCGACGGTGCGCAGCAGGTCCGCGAACTCCGCCGACGTCACGGCCAGCGTGGCCCCCGAATGGGCGATCACGTGCCCGCCGTCGAGTTCGCGATATCCGGTGTTGACCGGAACCATCGCCGCACCGAGCCGGGCCAGCGCCAGCCACAGCAACGGGAACTCCGGCCGGTTGGGCAGCATCACGGCCACGCGGTCGCCCGCCGACACCCCGCGGGCTGCCAGCGCCGCGGCGAGTCGGCGCGTGCGCCGGTCGATGTCGGCGAACGTCAGCGTTTCCCCGGCGCCCGGCTCCCCGGTGTCGTCGAAGATCCACGCGGGCTTGTCCGGCCACCGCCGGGCAGCGGTGGTGACGAGTTCGACGAGGTGCTCGCTCATCGTGACCGGAACTCCGCGGCGCTCCGGGTGACCTCGTGGGTGTGCTCGGTGAGCAGGGCGTGGGTGACCTCGAGTTCCAGCACGGTCTCGACCGCGGCGTCGATGCCGTGGTCCAGTACGCGCTTGGCGAGCGTCACCGAGCGGGCCGGTTTGCCCGCCAGCTCCGCGGCCAGTCCCGTGACGTGTGCGTCGAGCTCGTCGCGCGGCACGACCCGGTTGACCAGGCCCAGCTCGGCGGCGGCTGCGGCGTCGATGCGCTCGCCCAGCAGCATCAGCTCCTTGGCCTTCAGCGGTCCGACCAGCAGTGGCAGCAGCCGGGATGCCGCCCCGGTGACGCTCAGGCCCAGACCGGCCTCGGGGAAGGCGAACACGGCGTCGCCGGAGGCCACCACCAGGTCGCAGCCCAGTGCGAACTCGGCACCTGCGCCGATCGCGTAGCCGTGCACGGCGGCGATCACCGGTTGCGGCAGGCCGCGGAGCTTGCGCGTGACGTCCTGCAGGCGTTCCAGCCGCGGACGCGAATCGCCTTCGGGTGCGGGTTCCTTGAGGTCGTGCCCGGCGCAGAACGCCCGGCCGTTGCCGGTCAGCACGACCGCTCGCACGTCAGCGCGGGCCGCCACGGCATCCAGCGCGGCGAGCAGGTCGTCGACGAGTTCGGCGGTGACGGCGTTGAGCCGGTCGGCCCGGTCGAGGCGGACGACGGCCACGCCGTCGGCTCCGGAGGTGTCGAGCTCCACGGTTGGCATGCGGCCAGACTAACCGAGACGATCAATCGATCGATAGACCCGAAGGGTGGCATCCGGGCACTGACCTGTGCTGAACTGCATGTCATGCCGGTACGTGATGCGACATCCGACGACGTCGAGGACATCTGCCTGCTCATCGAGGAGCACGCCCGCTACGAGGGCAAGGACGACCTCGTGCTCGACCGCGGCGACATGGCGAAACACCTCTTCGGGCCCGAGCCGAAGGCCTGGGTGGTGATGGCCGAGGCCGACCCCGGCACGGGCGAACGGGTGACGGCAGGCATGGCGCTGTGCGCGTGGACGTTCCCCAGCTGGGACGCCAAACCGGGCGTGTTCCTCGACGACCTGTTCGTCAAGCCGGAGTTCCGCCGGTACGGCCTCGGCAGGGAACTCATGGCCGAGCTGGGCAGGCGCACCAGCGGGCGGGTCGAATGGGACATGCAGCTGGGCAACGCCAAGGCGGAGGCGTTCTACGCCTCGCTCGGCGGCGCGCCGGTCGAGGGCTGGGTCAAGTACCGCTGGCTCCCCGACCAGGGGTGAGGCGCGGTCACCGGTTCCGTCGGAGGGACGCCGTATCTTGGAGGGCATGGAAGACGGTTCGAGTCGGCGTTCGTCCTCGATCGAGGACTACATGCGCGCGATCTACGGCCTCGCCGAGCGAGGCGAGGCGGTGACGAACACGTCCCTGGCCGGCAGGCTCGAGGTGAGTCCGTCGTCGGCGTCGGGCATGGTCACCAAGCTCGCACAGCAGGGGCTCGTCGAACACGTTCCGTACCGCGGCATCGAGCTCACCACCGAGGGGTTGCAGCTCGCCAGGTCGGTGCTACGCAGGCACCGGCTCATCGAGACGTATCTCGTCTCCGAGCTCGGCTACACCTGGGACGAGGTGCACACCGAGGCCGACCTTCTCGAGCACGTCATGTCCGAACGTCTCGTCGAGCGGATCGCGGCCAAGCTCGGCGACCCGGTGCGCGACCCGCACGGCGACCCGATCCCCGCGTCGGACGGCAGCGTCGAGGAGATGTCCACGGCGCTGCTCGACGAACTGCCCGCCGGTGCGGTCGGGGAGATCGCCCGGGTGTGGGACACGGACCCGGAACTGCTGCGGTTCCTCGCGGAGCGGTCGATCACGATCGGCGACCGCGTCGAGGTACTCGAACGTCAGCCCTTCGGCGGCCCGGTCGTGGTGAAGATCGGCCCGACCGCCGAAGCCGCCACGCACGCCCTCGGCACCACCATCGCCCAGGCCCTGTCGGTCACCGTCCGCTGACCGATCCCCACGCGCGTGTCCTGCGCCCACCCGTCGCCCGGCACCGCCCCTCATCGACGCGCTGCCGCGCGACCGCGCCCGCCCACTGCCCGGCCACCGGAAGAACGGCCCCCGCTCGCGGGGACTGGAGTGGCGAGCGGGGGCCGCTGGTCGGTCCCGCCCGTGCCGTCGCGCTGGGCGCGACGACGAGACCGACCGCGCGCGTCCTGATACCGGAGTGCCGGGCGCGATGCCACGTGCGGAAACCACGCGAAACCGCCGTCGGTAACGCGCCGAACCGGGGACGCGCGCGAGCTGTGGAATTGGAAACCGGGGACGCGCGCCGGACTCACTGCGCCGCGCGCCCCCGGTTGGTTGTCACCACGACGGCCGGGGTTACCGCCGTGCTGACGTCGGCGGCACGGTCGGGTCGGGAACAGCACCGCCGTGCTCGCCGTCTTCGGGGTGCTCGCCGTCGCGTTCGGGCGCGTCGTCGTCACGGTCGGGCGCATCGCCGTCACGGTCGAGCCGGGTGCCGTCGTTGAGTATCACCCAACTCACCGGTCGTCACCCCCGGACGGGATGCGGCGAATCGCGCCGATATATGTCGACGTCGACGGCGTCGCGCTTGTCGGCGTCTTCGAGCAGCGACATACCGAAGTCGCAGCACGTGCGCCCGAGTGTCGCCACGTCGGTGACCGTGAGCCGGCCGCCGCCGTGCTCCAGCGCGTCCGTCGCTTCGGCGGCCAGGCTGCGGTTGAATTCGGCGACGCGGCGCAGCGTCTCGCGGTCGTCGGGTTTCATGCCGCAACCCGTCCCGCGTGCTCGCGCTGCTCGGCGAGCCATCGGTCGGCGACGGCCGCGAGTGCTTCGGGGTCGTGCCACGGCAGGCCGTGCGGGCGCAGCCACGCAATCACCGGGTGACGGCCAACGAGCGCGGGCGTTCTGGGTAGTGGGTCGTGCAGGATCACCGCGCGCCGATCGGCGTTGGCGATGCGCCCGCGCTGTACGGCAACGAGGTCGTCTCCGGCCGTCCAGCTGAACGTGTGGCCGTGTCGATAGATGCCGCTGCGCACCTTCGTCCCCGCGTCGTACGGGTGCGTGCGTCGCCCGTGCATGTGTACCCCCGCGTCGTGATCCGAGGTTGTCGTCTGCCGCTGTAAGCTTGTACTCGCAACCCTGGCCGGTGTGCATGTCATGCACAACAGCAACCCATGCAGATCACACGAACGGAGGATTGGCATGGTGCGTCGGACCTCGTCGCCTTCGCTACGGCGTCGCCGACTCGTGTCGCGGCTCGTGGCGTTGCGAGTCCACGCCGGATTCGACATCGGTGACGCCGCCGAGCGCGCCGGGTTCTCGCAGTCGAAGTTGTCGCGTATCGAATCGCTCGACGTCGGCGTGTCCGGCGACGACACCGACACGTTGTGCCAGGTCTACGGCGTGGACGACGAGACGCGGCACGCACTCGTGGCCCTTGCACGGCAGGCGAAGCGCAAGGGGTGGTGGCAAGTCTTCCCCGGCGACGAGTTGGGCGTGTCAACGGATTTGCTGGAACTCGAAGACGATTCGACCCAGATTCGCAGCTACACCGATGTGCTCATACCCGGCTTCGTCCAGACCTTCGAGTACGCATGTGCCGTCATCGGGGCAACGTCGCCGATGCTCGACAGGTCTACCGTCGAGTACCACGCACGCGTACGGATGGAACGGCAGCAACGGCTGCGCGACCGTGGTGTTGAGCGGTGGCTGATCGTCGACGAGTATGCGTTGCGCCGGAACATCGGCGGTCCATCCACAATGGCCGCGATGATTGAGAGTCTGATCGACGCTGCCAATGACCCGAGCGTGTCGATTCAGATTCTTCCACAGGACTTGTCCGAACACGTCGCGCTAGGCATGCCGTTCAAGCTCATGACGCTGCGTGACGGGGCAAGGTTCGTTCACGCCGACACGCTAGGAGGTGGGCTCTACCTCGAGGCAGACGAACAAGTCGCCAACCAAGAGGACCGATGGAGCAAGCTTGCGGCGCAAGCTCTGTCGTTTGTAGAAACAACCACGCAACTCGGGCTCATCGCCCAATACCAACGGAGCAGAACGCATGATCAACCTGGAAGCCTGCGAGTGGCGCAAGAGTAGTTACTCGGGCGGCGGCGACAGCGGACAAGACTGCGTAGAAGCGACCGTGCAGCCGGCAGTCGTCGGCCTTCGCGACACCACCGACCGTGAGGGTGGCTATCTCGCCGTCTCGCGGGACGCGTTCGCCGCGTTGCTCGCCGACGTGAACGCCTGACAGGCGCACCCGACGACGCCGCCCCGGACAACCGTGCATGTCCGGGGCGGCGTCCTCATCTCAGCCGTCGAACGTCTCGGAGAATTCGCCGTCCCGTGCGCCTGCGGTGAACGCGTCCCACTCGCCGGCGGTGAACACGAGCACGACACCCGGCGGACTGCTCTGCTCGCTCCGCATGAGTGTCAGCGGCTCGCCGTCGTGCTCGACGTGCGCCACATCCAGCGCGCCGTCGCCCGAGCCGTAGCGACGCCACTCGACCCGCTCGACGTCGATCGCGTCGAGCGCCCTTCGCTTCGCGTCTGCGTCCATGGCTGCCGAGTCTAGTCGGTGGCCGGGCGGCACCCGTGGCAAGAACAGGTCCTTGTTGCAACCCTCGTCGGCGCGGGTGTGCGAGGCGGCTATGCACGCCCGGGGACCGTCGGCAGGTCGGCGAAGCGGCGGCGGACGTCACCCTCGGTCATGCCGAAGTCGGCGAGGGAGTAGCGGTGCGCGGGCCGTGCCGTTCCGGTGGTGCTCGCGGTGTGCAGTCGTCGCATCGACTCGCGCGCCTCTCCGCTGAGCGGCAGGCCGAAATGCCGGTACACACTCTCCACGGTGCCGATCGGATCGGCGACGAAGTCGTCGTAGTCGACATCGAAGAACCGCTGCGGGTCGTGCCGGGCGCGCGCGGCCGTGAACGTTTCCAGTCCGCGCCCCCACAACTCCAGCTGGTCCCGGCCGATCCGCTCACCGGTGAACGTGTCCGACCAGCCCGCGCTCGCCCGGGCGTTGAGGCTGCACACCGAGGCGATCGCGGTTTCGGGTGCGCGGTGGGTCTGGATCACGAGCGCGTCGGGATACACCTGCAACAGCTCGTCGAGCGCGAACAGGTGGCTCGGGTTCTTCAGCACCCACCGGTGGTCGGCATCGGGCAGTCCGATCAGCTGGAGGTTGCTCCGGTGCCGCAGGTAAGCCGCCGTCCAGTCCTGTTCGGACAGCCACTCCGAGTACGACGGCACGTGCGCCAGGCATTCGTAGGATACGGACCGCAGCGATTGCCGTAGCAGTTGCCAGCATTCCTCGACCTGATCGGCCGACATCGCGTGCACGCCCATGAACTCCGGGTTCTCGACGTGGTACTGCTCGTAACCTGCCTGGATCCGCTGGAAGACCGGGTTGTCGGGCCACCGCGCCCGCGGCGGGCGCGGCTGCGGCACCTCCGTCAGCCACACCTCGAGTCCCTGGCTCGAGGGATCGGCGGTCAGCAGCCGGTGCAGCGCGGTCGTTCCCGTGCGCGGCAGGCCGGTGACGAAGATCGGCCGCTCGATCGCGACGTCGGCGTACTCGGGGTGCTGTTTCCACGCCGCCTCGCTGAGCAGTCGTGCCATGAGCGCGCCGCGGAGGAAAGCCCGTTTCACCTTGCGCCCCAACGGGGTCAGCGCGGCCTCCCGTTCGTAGGAGTCGAGCAGCACGGCGAGTCCGTCGGTGTAGTCGTCGGCGCCGAAGTCGTCGAGCCCGGTGATGCGGCTCGCGGATTCGTGCAGCTCGTCGATGGTCGCGACCATGGCACCGCCTTCCTCAGTGGTGGAACTCGCCCGCGTTGACGTCGAGGCACTGCCCGGTGATCGCGCGCGCCATGGGGGAGGCGAGGAACACGACGGCGTCGGCGATCTCGTCGGGTTCGGGCAGTTTCCGCAGGTCGGTGGCCGCGGCGGTCTCGTCGTAGATCTGCTGCGGATCGACGCCGCGTTCGCCTGCGAGATAGGTGAAATAGGCCTGCAGCAGGTCGGCCCAGATGTAGCCCGGTGCCACCGAATTGACGCGCACGCCCGTCGGCCCGAGTTCCGAGGCGAGGCTCTGCGACACCGACAGCAGCGCGGATTTCGCCATCTTGTACGCGCCGTAGAGCTGCCGGGAATGCCGCAGCACGGCGGAGTTGATCATCACGACGGAACCGGCAGGGGCGAGCTGCGGCGCGAAGAGCCGGGTGAGCCGCAGCGCCGCGAACACGTTGACGTCGAGGCCGGCGCGGAGCTCGTCGATCCGCACGTCCGTCAGGTCCGTCATCGGCGGCATCGTGAAGGCGTTGTTGACCAGGGCGTCGACGCGGCCGAACTCGGCGACCGTCGAGTCGACGACCCGGGTGCACGCATCGTCGTCGGTGATGTCGGCCGGCACGGTGAGTGCGCGCCTGCCGTGTTCACGCACCTCGGCCGCCACCTTCGCGAGCCGCTCCTCGTCCCGCGCGACGAGTGCGACGTCGGCGCCCGCGTGTGCGCTGCGCAACGCGATCGCCCTGCCCAGTCCGGGACCCGCACCGGACACCACGACGACCTTGCCGTCCAGGGCAGTCAACCGAGCATCCTCGTTGCGAATTCCGCCTGCCTGCGGGCGATGCGGGCCGTCCACTGCTGCGGCGTGACCCTCGCCTGGTCGTGGAACGGCAGCCGGGCCGGCAGCTCGTCGACGTCGACGACCTCGACCGTGGGCCCGTCTGCGGCACCGAGTTCGCGCGAGAGCCGTTGCCACCGCAGCTGCACGTACCCGCGGTCGTGTCCCAGCCGTTCCAGCCAGTTGGCTACGCCGGGGTCACGCTCACTGATGACGAACCGGAATCTGCCGTCCGGGTCCACAGTGGCCTGATCGGCGGTGAGGCTCGTCTGATGGTTGACGTAGTCGAGCGAGATGTACCACATGCTGCCGAGCTGAATGCCCTGGTACGGCGCGTCCGACTTCGGCACCGTCACGATCATCGCCTTGTCGTCGGGCAGGTCGTAGTGCCCGACGGCCGAGAATTGCGTCGCGAGGCCACCCGGGGTGCGGCGCGGTTCGGTGAGGGTGTTCACCGGCAACTTGAGGTAGAACCACTCGGGGAAGGCGAGGAACGTCCGCAGCCTGCCCAGCAGCATCGTGCCCGCCACGCCGTACCGTTTGGTCATCGCGTCGCGGTCGAGCGGCGGTGGGGCGGTGCCTGCCGTGTCGTCGCGGTGGATGCGCAGCGTGCCGCGGCGCTCGGTCCAGTCGCTGTAGACCTCGCGGACGACGAGCATCGCCGCGCCCTCGGGAAGGACGAAGTAGCCGCGCCCCGCCTTGCTGCGGTCGGGGCCGAAGCGGAGCTCGAACGTTCCGTCGGGCGCGACGTCGAACTCGCGGTCGTCGAACGCGGTCAGGCTGTCCGGCACCTCCACCGGGGTGTAGTCGCCTGCGAGGACCTGGAAGCTGAGGTCCCTGGTGGTGCCGCGGGTGCCGGTGACGACGTACTCGGCGTCGTCGCGGATGTTGGAGTGGAAGTACAGGGCGTCCGGATTGTCGAGCCCCATCTTCGTGTACGGACCGGTCGACTGCACGAAGAACGGATGGTCGCGTTGATAGGCCCTGGCCAGGTGCAGGCAGGCCTGGATGCTGCCCGCGAGGTAGTCGTATCCCTCGACGAGATCGGCTTCGCCACGGACGTGCGGTGCGTCGGCGATGACCTTCTCGGCTTCGGCGATGGCGTCCGTCAGCGGCTGCGTGATCACGACCATACGATAGAACGTGTTCTACATCGGGTCAACGAGACGTCCGGCCGCTCACGCCGTCCCGGTCCACAGGTTGGCCGTCAGCCGCAGACTCGGTACGTCCGCCGTGGACAGCATCATTTCGTAGAGGCGCAGGTAGCCGGTGTGGGCGATGCGCCACACGCCGTCGTCGCCGCGGCGGTAGCGGTCCCGGTAGAAGGCGGCACCCTTGATCAGCACCTCGTGTTCCGGTGCGATCACCGTGTCCTCGAACGACCAGGTGCCCGTCGCTGTGTCGCCCTCGATGTCGATCTCCGGCTGACCTGCGGAGTGTGTGGTGATCATGGTGCCGCCGAGGTTGGTCCTCAGGAAGTCCAGGATCGCGTCGCGACCGGTGAAGTCGAGGGATGCGCCGAGTGCGGGGCTGCCGTAATCGGCCGTGGCATCGGCCGTGAGCACGTCGGCGAGCTCGTCCCAGCGCTTGAGGTCGACGCAGCGGAGATAGCGATACTTGGTCTGTTTGATCTCTTCGAGGGTGATGAGGTCCATGGGTACAAGCTTCGCGGTTCGCCGACGTCGTGGCAAGAACATGTTCCTGTTGTGACCCCGTTGGCCGTGGCCGCGACGGGCTTGCTTTGCTGGGACCATGACCACAGACGCAGAACTCGCCGGGCAGCTGGCGGTCGAAGCCGGAAAGCTGCTGCTCGACGTGCGTACCGAGGGTGCGAACCTGGAGCCGAAGGAGCTGGGCGACCGCGGTGACGCGCGGTCGAACGCGCTGCTGCTCGAACGCCTCGCCGCGCAGCGTCCCGGCGACGCCGTGCTGTCCGAGGAATCGGCCGACAGCAGCGCCCGGCTCGAGGCCGACCGCGTGTGGATCATCGATCCGCTCGACGGCACCCGCGAGTTCTCGCATCCCGGCCGCGACGACTGGGCCGTCCACGTCGCGCTGTGGCAGCAGGGCAAGGGCATCACCGACGCCGCGGTGGCCCAGCCGGACCGGGACACGGTCTACGTGACCGGCGACGTGGCCCTGGCGCCGCGCACCGGTGCGGGCCGGATCCTCGTGAGCGCGAGCAGGCCGCCCGAGTTCGCCGCCGGTGTCGCGGCCGATCTCGGTGGCGAACTGGTCTCGATGGGGTCGGCAGGCGCCAAGGCGATGGCCGTGCTGCGCGGCGAGGCCGACGCCTACCTGCACGCGGGCGGTCAGTGGGAGTGGGATTCGGCCGCACCCGCGGGCGTCGTCCAGGCGGCCGGACTGTTCGCGTCCCGTGTGGACGGATCGCCGCTCGAGTACAACGCCCCGAATCCGTACCTTCCGGACCTGGTCGTCTGCAGGCCCGAACTGGCCGACGACATCCTCGCCTCGATCGCGAAGCACTCCGCCTGACGAAGCACTCCGCCTGACGAAGCACTCCGCCTGACGAGCTCGGGTCACGCCGACTGGTGCCTCGAAGGTGCACCCCAAGGTGCCTCGAAGGGCACCTTGGGGGCGCTCAACGCCCCAAATCTTCCCCTCGGGTGGACGGTCAAGCGAGGGGAAGAATCGGGGATCCCGCCCGCCGGCCCGACCACCACCCCCTCATCGGCACGCTGGCGCGTGGCTGTGTTCAACGCCCCGAAGGTGCCCTTGGGGGCGCGAAGGTCCGGCGGGATCAGTCGGCCAGGGCTGCGAGGATCTGCTCGCCGTACTTGTTCAGCTTGTTCTCGCCGACGCCGCCAACCCTGCCCAGTTCGTCCAGAGTGGACGGGTGATCGACGGCGATCTGCCGCAACGTCGCGTCGTGGAAGATGATGTAGGCGGGCACGCCCTGTTCCTTCGCCGTGGCGCCGCGCCAGTCGCGGAGCCGGTCGAATGCAGGCTTCGCCTCGTCCGGCAGGTCGGTGGCCGGTGCGGCGCGCTTGGTCTTCTCTCGTGTCGCGGTGCGTTTCGGCTCGCGGCGCAGGTGCACCTTCCTGCCCTGGTACAGCACCTCGTCGCTGGCAGGGGACGTCACGAGCGTGCCGTACTCGCCTTCGACAGCCAGGAGGCCGGTCGCGAGCAGCTGCCGGATCACGCCGCGCCATTCGTTGTCACCCAGGTCGGAACCGACGCCGAACACACTCAGCTCGTCGTGCCGGTGTTGCGTGATCTTCGTGGTGGTCTTGCCGCGGAGGATGTCGATGATCTGCCCGGAGCCGAACTTCTGGCCCCGTTCGCGCTTCAGCCGCACGATCGTGGACAGCAGCTTCTGCGCGGCGACCGTGCCGTCCCACGATTCCGGTGGTGACAGGCACGTGTCGCAGTTGCCGCACGGCTCGCCGTCCTGGCCGAAGTAGGCGAGCAGCTGCACCCGGCGGCATTCGACCGTTTCGCACAGCGCCAGCATCGCGTCGAGATGTGCCGCCAGCTTCCGCCGATGGGCCTGGTCGCCCTCGGACGATTCGATCAGCTTGCGCTGCTGCATCACGTCCTGCAGTCCGTAGGCCAGCCAGGCGGTCGACGGGAGCCCGTCCCGGCCTGCGCGGCCCGTCTCCTGGTAGTAGCCCTCGACGGACTTCGGCAGGTCGAGGTGCGCCACGAACCGTACGTCGGGTTTGTCGATGCCCATGCCGAACGCGATCGTCGCCACGACGACCAGCCCGTCCTCACGCAGGAACCGGGCCTGGTGCCGCTCGCGGGTCGCCGCGTCGAGGCCGGCGTGGTACGGCACGGCGTCGATGCCGCCTCGCACGAGCATTTCCGCGGTCTCCTCGACGGACTTGCGGGACAGGCAGTACACGATGCCCGCATCGCCGTCGTGTTCGGTGCGCAGCAGGTCGAGCAGCTGCTTGCGCGGTTCGTTCTTCGGCGCGATGCGGTACTGGATGTTGGGCCGGTCGAAGCTGGCGACGTGGTGCAGTGCGTCGTCCAGGCCCAGCCGGCTGGAGATCTCGGCGTGCGTGGCTTTCGTAGCCGTGGCCGTCAGGGCGATGCGGGGCACATCGGGCCACTGCTCGTGCAGGCCCGACAGCGCGAGATAGTCGGGGCGGAAGTCGTGCCCCCACTGCGACACGCAGTGGGCCTCGTCGATCGCGAACAGCGACACCGGGGCCCGGTCCAGCAGGCGGCGCGTGGCGTCGAGGTTCAGCCGCTCCGGAGCGAGATACAGCAGGTCGAGCTCGCCCGCGAGCAGTTCGGACTCGGTGAGCCGCCGCTCGTCCGGATCCTGCGTCGAGTTGAGGAAGCCCGCGCGCACGCCGAGTGCCCGCAGCGCGTCGACCTGGTCCTGCATGAGGGCGATGAGCGGCGAGATGACCACGCCGGTGCCCTCACGGGCCAGCGCCGGAATCTGGTAGCACAGCGACTTGCCGCCACCGGTCGGCATGAGTACGAGCGCGTCGCCGCCGGAGGTGACGTGGTCGACGATCTTCTGCTGTCCGGGGCGGAACTCGTCGTAGCCGAACACGCGGTTCAGCACGTCGAGCGGGTCGCGGGAAGTCACCCGCGCGATCCTACGACCCGTCTCCGACACGGTGGCGACGACGGCGTGGGGCGGAGCGGTTCTCCCTCACTCCAGGCGTGCGATCGGGGCGCCCTGCTTGACGACGTCGCCCTCGCCGACCGGCAGCCGCACGATCCCGCCCGCGGGAGCGGGCACCTCGACGTCCACCTTGTCGACGGCCACCTCGGCCAGCAGGTCGCCTTCGGAGATCCGCTGGCCGTCGGCTGCGAACCAGGTGGCGAGCACGCCCTCGGCGCCGGGCTCGGCCTGCTCGACCAGGAGATTCCGGACGACCTGCATCAAGACCTGGTGTGGAACATCGCCTCCACGGTGGACGGCTGGGTGGCACGGAACCACGGAAACGCGGATCAGGCCGAGGTGCTCACGCGCAAGCTCGTCGTGCATGTACTCGGTGGGCAGTCAACATAGTGATCGGAGTGGCCGGTCCTCGGCAGGGTTCCTGCGCGCGGCACCACGCTCACTGAACGAACAACGGTATACACAGGAGTGGACTGGAAATGGTCAAGACGCTCGTCACCGGTGCCACCGGGTACCTGGGACGTTATCTGGTCGCGGAGCTGCACCGCCGCGGCCACACCGTGCGCGCTGTTGCACGGGACCGCTCGCGTGCGGAGCAGCCGGGAAGCTGGGGTGCCCCGTCACTGTCGGGCCTGGTCGACGAGTGGGCGATCGGCGAGGTCACCGACTCCACGTTCGTCGGCGATGTGGCCAAGGGAGTCGACTCCGTTGTGTCCGCGCTGGGGGTGACGACACAGAAGGCCGACCCGTGGGACATCGACTACGGCGCCAACCGTGCGATCCTGACGTCCGCGGAACAGCACGGTGTCGGATTGTTCTGCTTCGTCAACGTCATCGGTGGTGACCGCTGCACCGCGGAACTCACCAAGGCGAAGACGGCGTTCGTCGAGGAGCTGACGACGTCGTCGGTGCCGAGTCAGGTGATCGACCCGCCCGGCTACTTCTCCGACATGATGCAGATCTTCGGCATGGCTCAGCGGGGCCGCGCGTACCTCTTCGATCCGGAACGGAAGATCAACCCGATCCACGGTGCCGACCTCGCCGCAGCCTGCGCCGATCGACTCGAAGCGGGTGAGCAGGGCAGGTGGGAAGTCGGTGGTCCGGACCTCTTCACGTGGGAGCAACTCGCGGAGTGCGCGTTCGACGCCCTCGGCAAGACTCGCCGGATCACGAGGATCCCCCCGGGTGTCCTGACGCCGATCCTCGGTATCGCGTCCCTGTTCAGCAAGAGGAAGGCCGACACTCTCCGCTTCGTCACCTTCGGGATGCTCAACGACAGTGTCGGCACTCCCACCGGTACGCACCACCTGGCGGACTTCTTCGCCGCCCACGCCGGCACGTCCAGTGCCGGTGGCGCCTGATCGGCCGGTCATGGCGCCCGCCTTCCACGGGCGGGACAGCCAGTCGATGGCCTTCGCCGGGCCGGCCTCGTCGAGCGCCTGCTCGGCTGATCGGGACAGCCTCCGGAAGGCGCAACACAGCCCCCGGAAGGCGCAACACGGCCCCCGGAAGGCGCAACACGGCTGGCTCGGGTGTGAATGTGACGCGTGGGTGTCGATCGAGCACTACCCCGGCGCCACCGTGTGTTCACAGCGTGCGGTTTTCCTGGCCGTGCTGAGCCAACCCGGTTCCCGTTCCAGGAGGTTCGATTGTTCCCGCCGCGTAGCGACCGCCCCGACAGCCACCGCGACAACCACGGCACGCCGGCCGCAGGCCCGGTCTCCCGACGTGGATTCCTCGGTGGTGTCGCCGGTGCCGGCGCAGGTGCCGTCCTGCTCGGTGCCGCTACCGCAGCCGGACCGGCGATCGCCGCTCCGTCGCGCCGCGTGACCGACCCGTTCCGGCTCGGTCTCGCCTCGGGTGACCCGCTGCCCGACGGCGTCGTGCTGTGGACGCGCCTGGCTCCGAAGCCGCTCGACTTCGATGGTGGCATGCCCGGCCGCGTCGTGCCCGTGCGGTGGGAGATCGCGCTGGACGAGAAGTTCGGCAAGGTCGTCAAGCGCGGCACGGAGCGGGCGCTGCCGGAGGAGGCGCACACGGTCCACGCCGACGTCCGCGGTCTCGAGCCGCATCGCGAGTACTTCTACCGTTTCCGCGTCGGCGGGGAGATCTCGGAGGCCGGACGTACGCGCACCGCGCCCGCACCCGGTACGTCGCCGGAGTTGCACTTCGCGTTCGCGTCCTGCTCCAATTGGGAGATGGGCCACTTCACGGCCTACCGCCACCTGGCCGCCGAGCGGCCGGACATGGTCTTCCACCTCGGTGACTACCTGTACGAGTACGCCGCGGGCGTCAACGGCGACGTGCGCACCCACGCGGGCGACGAGATGAACGAGCTGGGCGAGTACCGGCAGCGGCACGCGCAGTACAAGACCGACGGCGATCTGCAGCTGGTGCACTCGGTCTCGCCGTTCATCGTCACGTGGGACGACCACGAGACCGACAACAATTACGCCGATCTCGTCCCGGAGAACAGCGACCCGGACCAGGGCAACGGCAGCCGCGAGGAGTTCGCCAAGCGGCGCGCCGCGGCGTACCAGGCGTACTGGGAGCACATGCCGCTGCGCCGGTTCCGCAAGCCGGTCGACACGCACCTGCCGCTGTACCGCCGGTTCACCTACGGCGACACGGCGACGTTCAGCGTGCTCGATTCCCGGCAGTACCGCGACGACCAGCCGTACAACGACACGTCGCAGGTGTCGGGGCCGGACCAGTGGAAGACCGACATGCTCGGCGAGGAGCAGCACGCGTGGCTGGAGAAGGGTTTCGACGAGTCGCGGTCGACGTGGAACGTCGTGCCGCAGCAGATCTACTTCGCCAGCATGGACGAGGTCGCGGGCTCCGACCCTGGCGGCTACAACGACGGCTGGGACGGCTACCGCGCCTCTCGTGACCGCATCCTCGGCTACGTCGAGGAGCGCGGTATCGACAACGTGGTGGTGCTCACCGGCGACGTGCACAAGCACTGGGTCAACGACCTGCGACGCGACTTCGAGAAGCCGGGCACCCCGGTGGTGGCCAGCGAATTCGTGACCACGTCGATCACCTCGGGCGGTGACGGCACCGGCAGCAACGACCCCGGTGAGCTCACGCGCAACGAGAACCCGCACACGAAGTACTACTGCGACCGCCGCGGATACGTCTCCTGCCACGTGTCCAAGGACCGTTATGTGGCCGACTACCGGGTCGTCGACTACGTGTCGCGGAAGGGTGCGCCGGTGCGCACCGACGCGTCGTTCGAGATCGAATCCGGAAAGCCCGGCGTGCAGCGGCGTTGAGGCACTGAGGCCCTGAGGTTGCAGGCCGCGGGGCCGCGAGTTCTCCCGGCTCGGAAAGGCGGATCACCACTGCTGTCACCGCGTGCGGGAACATCCGTCGTGGATGTTCCTGCACGTTTCCGGCTCGGCGTCCGGTCGTCGCGGGCTCCGCCCGTCGCGGCGCTCAGACGTTACGCAGTACCGAGACCACGATGCCGAGGATCGCCGCATTGTCGCCGTCGATGACCTCGTGGTCGGGGTTGCGCGGTTCGAGCAGCACATGACCGCCGCGGTTGCGGTACACCTTCACGGTCGCCTCGTCGTCGAGCATCGCTGCGACGATCTGACCGGAGTGCGCCTCCTGCTGGCGGCGCACCACGACGATGTCGCCGTCGCAGATCGCCGCGTCGATCATCGACTCGCCGCGCACGCGCAGGCCGAAGACCGTGCCGCGGCCGGTGAGTTCCCGCGGGAGCGCGAGCATGTCGTCGGTGTGCTCCTCGGCGAGGATCGGCGTACCCGCGGCGATGTCGCCGACGACCGGCACCGGAACCGATTGCTCCACGGACTCGGGCTCCGCGGTGCCGCGCAGGAACGTCCGCACGTCGATCGGGCGCGACACCGACGGGCTGCGGCGCAGGAATCCCTTGTCCTCGAGTGCTGCGAGATGTTTCGACACCGAGGACGAGGACCGCAGCCCGACCGCGTCGGCGATCTCCCTCGTGGTGGGCGCGTAGCCGTCGGCCACGACCCGGTCCCGGATGGTGGCAAGGATGCGCTGCTGTCGTTCGGGCAGCGCGGACGCGTCGAGGTCGCCGAAGAGGTCGTGGTCGCCGTGGATCGTCACGCGCGGCATCGTAACGGCCGGTGATCGAACCCGAACGCGGTGCCGCGGCGTTGCAGGGTCGTCGCCCACGTCCGGACGCGTACACAGTGTCGCAACCTTGCATTCTATGCGCCGGGGCGAAATGTTAAGCCCGGTGTTTGACCGGGCATGCCGGACGGTCGTCGAGAGTGTTCGTCGTCGAACCGAAGGTGATTCGGCCGTGTGGCATCCGGTGATTCATCAACGGTTTGACTCGGTCCATTTTCTACCCTTCTCACCTGCGAAAACTACTCGTGAGGTACGTCCGAACGGGTGATGCACGAACGGAGGAACCTGACTACCTTGAATGGCGTGCGGTCGCGGCGATGTCGTCGGCCGGGCGAACGTTGGGAATCGAAAGTCGAGCAACTGAACGTTGATCGATTTTCGATCGGATGTTTCGGTTTGAAGGCGCGTTGTGGCTGGCCGTTCGGCTCGTGAAGGGGCCGTTCGGCACGGCGGCACCTGCATGATTGAGGGGGAGCACTACATCCATGAGGCATGAGATCGTCGCGGGCTCGGGGTACAGGAGTCCGCACCGGGAGCCGGGCAGCCGGCACGTCGGACACCGGAACACCGAGCAGCGCAACACCGAGCAGCGCACCCCGGAGCAGTGCACCCCGGAGCAGCGCAGTACGGAGGCTCGTAGCGAGCGCCAGGATGCGGGGTACGGCAGCGAGGGGCCGGTGGGGCAGCACGTGCGGGTCCGGCGGGTCCGCCACGGACACGGCGTGGAGATCTGCGAGATCGGCGGGGAACTCGACCTGCTCACGGTGCCGATCGTGCACCGGGAACTGGATGGCGCCGCCGAGCAGGCCCGGCACCGGCTGGTGGTCGACATGTCGGCGGTCGAGTTCTGCAGCGTGGCGGGTGTCGAACTGCTGTTGCGTGCCGCCCGGCGCGCAACAGGCAGAGGCGGCAGGATCGCCGTGGTCGCGGGCAGGCAGGTGCGCCGGGTGGTGCGGCTGGTCGTACCGGACGGGCCGATCCTGTGGTTCGACTCCGCCGCCGACGCGGTGCACCACGTCGGCGGCGACTGGAGCGCCGCCTCGAGCGGGTTGGCCGGTATGGATCTCGACAGCACCCAGCGCGGACTGCGCCGGTACGTCGAGGTCGTCGCCGCGGGGCTCGGCCTCGAAGCGGCCGCCGCGTGGTCCGACGTCGACGACCTGACCGCCACGGCCTACATCGCGCTGGACGGCGAGCTTCCGGGTATGGAGGGCCGCGAAGTGGCGCTCGTGTGGGACGGGCGCACCGGCTGGGCTCTCGGCGCGGAGACGCATTCCGGCGAGGACCTGGTGATCCGCGCCTGGTACGGCACGGAGCTGTTGCCGGACCCGGATGCGGTGGTGCGCTTCGTGAAGGAGCTGACCGTGGGCAGGAGGGTCGGTCTCGACGTGCCCCCGGAACCCAGCGGACAGCCGCACGCCGCGCAGATCGTGCGCGCCCGGCTCCAGGCCGCGGCATGGTCGGACCAGGAACCGCACCCGCCCGAGGTCGACGTGCCGGCGCAGGGCTCAGGTCCTCCGCGGTGGCACGAGGGTGTCGGATAGGGCGTCGGATCGGGCGTGGTGTGGGCAGGCGTTGCAGCCACCTCGGGGCCCGGGTGCCCGATCCTCTGGCTCGCGACCATGGCCCGACCGTGAACCATTCCTCGGGGTCGTGGATTGCCCAGGCGAAGAACAGCCTGGCTGTTTCCTCACCCCGGCACGCGACACCCGGCACGCGACACCCGACACCCGACGCCCCGACACGCGACGCCCCGGCACGCACGTAGCCGTCCGCGACCGCGACGGTTCTGCCGAACGGCCGGTCGCGGGGTGGGATCGGTGCCCGGGCCTGCCGCAGCCGCGCCTCAGGCGAGGGCGCGCAGCCGCGGCAGGACGTCCTCGCTGAACTGGCCGAGGAAGCGTTCCTGGTCGTGGCCGGGTCCGTGGAACACGAGGTGGTTGAACCCGGCGTCGAGGTAGGGACGGATCTGCTCGACGGCCTCGTCGGGGTTCGAGGCGACGATCCAGCGGCCCGCGACCTGGTTGATGGGCAGCTCGTCGGCCAGCTGTTCCATCTCCTCGGACGAGGTGACGCTGTGCTTCTGCTCCGGGGTGAGTGACAGCGGTGCCCAGAAGCGGCAGTTCTCCAGTGCCCGATCCGGGTCGCGGTCGTAGGACAGCTTGATCTCGATCATCCGGTCGATGCCGGCAGCGTCGCGCTCGGCGGCCGCGGCGCCGTCGGCCACGGCCGGCTGGAGCTTGTCGGTGTAGAGCTCCATGCCCTTGCCGGAGGTGCAGATGAATCCGTCACCCGCGCGGCCCGCGTACTTGGCCACGACCGGTCCGCCCGCGGCGATGTAGACCGGGACGGGCGTGTCCGGCCGGTCGTAGATCTTGGCGTCGACGAGCGTGTAGTAGTCGCCCTCGAACGAGACGTTGTCCTTCGTCCACAGCTCACGGATCAGCCGTACCGACTCGCGCAGCCGGGCGAAACGCTCCTTGAACTCGGGCCACTCGCGGCCGGACACGGCGATCTCGTTCAGCGCTTCGCCCGTGCCCACACCCAGGATGACGCGGCCGCCCGACAGCAGCGACATCGTGGCGAACGCCTGCGCGATCACAGCCGGGTTGTAACGGAACGTGGGCGTCAGCACGCTGGTTCCGAGCTGCACGCGGCTGGTGCGCTCGGTCACCGCCGACATCCACGCCAGCGCGGACGGGGCGTGCCCACCTTCGTGCCGCCAGGGCAGGAAGTGGTCGGACACCATCGCCGAATCGAGCCCCAGCTCTTCGGCACGTACCGCGAACTCAACCAGGTCCCGCGGTCCGAACTGCTCCGCGGACGCTTTGTAACCGACTTTCAGATCCATCGAGAGCCTTTCCGACCTACCGAACCACTGTTGCTGGCACTGTCCAACGTAATGATCTTCGCGGCGCCGCGCGCGCAGCCCGGGTCACGGCGCCTGCGTGCCGGTTCCGTGCGGTCCGCATACGGCGGGTACCCGGTCGTCAGGGCAGCATCCCGGCGTCCCGGGCGAGGCGGACGGCGTGGGTGCGGTTGGTGGCACCGAGTTTGCGGGCGATGCTGCGCAGGTAGGCCTTGACGGTGTTGGGCCTGAGCCCGAGGCCGGCCGCGATGTCGCCGTTGGCGGCACCCGTGGCGACGAGCTGCAGCACGTCGAGCTCGCGCGCCGACAGCACCCCGTCCCGGTTCCCGCATTCCGGTGCGCCGGCGTCGGTGCCGGTCGAGATCCGCTGCAGCCGCTGGGAGACCTGCTGCAGCCGGTTACGGGCCTGTTCGTCGTCGACCAGCGCCATGGCCTCGTCCAGGTCCCTGCGCACCTCGGCCACCGCGCGCTGGTCACGGGCTGCAGCCTCGTCGTAGGCGGCCGTGCGCCTGCGGACCTCGACGCCGACGGCCAGGTCGCGTTCGATGCGGCGGGTGTGCTCGACGGCCCGCGCGACGACGCGGTCACCGATCGCCACGTCGTCGCGCTGTGCCAGGTACAGCAGGCCGACGACCGTCTCCCCGGCGCGGATCGGCACGGCGAACACGGTCTCGATGCGTTCGGGCGCGACGGCGCGGTCGTAGGCGTGCACGATGCGGGCCGTGTTGAAGTAGTCGCGTACGACCAGCGGCCTGCCCATCGCGAACACTTTGCCGCCGAGCCCGTAGCCGGCGCGCACCTGCAGGTCACGCAGGGTGTGGCCGAGGTGGCCGTCGAGATGGCGGATCGTGATCGCATCCCGGGCACCCGGCGCGAGGCTGCCGCCGAAGGTCAGGTCCACCGCGCACGAGCGGCGCAGGGTGCGCACGCCGGGCGCGAGCAGCCGGTCGAGTTCGGTCAGCAGGTCGCCGGGGATCGCGGCGGGACTCGCACTGCGACCGCCACCGGGCAGGGCGGGATGCGTGCCGGGCATGGCCACCACCTTTCCTCGCACGAGCGTCGTCGGGGCGCGGGCCCCGTTACCCACAGAAGAACGTAGCCCGAACCGCCCGCCACCGCGATCGTCTGATGCCACCGCCGAACAACAACGCACGACAGCGAACGACAACGGCGAACGACAACAGGGCACGACAGCGAACGACAACGGAGTCGAGGAGAAACCTTGGGCACCACACCTGCGGCCACCGTGCCGGACGACGGACGGGCGGAGCACGGCCGCGCCGAATACCACGCCGCCGATGCGTGCGCGGCCGAGCTGCTCTGCGATCGGCATTCGGCCGCTGCGACCGCGTTCCGGGTCGTCGAAGCGGACCTGACCACCCGTGACGTCACGTTCGGCGAGCTGACCGCCCGGTCGAAACGGGTCGCCGCGATGCTGGCGGACAAGGGCGTCGGGCGAGGGGACACCGTCGGGGTGTTGATGAGCAAATCGGCGGAGCTGCCCGCGGTGTTGCTCGGCATCTGGCGGCTCGGCGCGGTGCACGTGCCGCTGTTCACGGCCTTCGCCAAGCCCGCGATCGACATGCGGCTCGACGGCAGCGGCGCCCGCGTGGTCGTCGCCGATGCGGATCAGGCGCCGAAACTCACTCCGGAGGAGGGGAAGCCGGCCGCGAGGCAGGTCGTCCAGGTCGGCGGCGAGACGCCGACGGCGCCCGGCTGGGACCGGTTCGAGGACCTCATGGCCGCCGCACCCGCCGAGCCCGTGGTCGAACCGGCCCGCGTGGGCGGTGACGGCACGCTGATCCTGCTGTTCACCAGCGGCACGACCGGTACGCCGAAGGGCGTGCCGGTGCCGGTGCGGGCGCTCGCATCGATGGAGCGGTACCTGCTCGATGCACTCGACGTGCGCCCCGAGGACGTCTTCTGGAACGCCGCCGACCCGGGCTGGGCGTACGGGCTGTACTACGCGATCCTCGGGCCGTTGGCGCTGGGCAGGACGAGCATCCTGTTGCACGCCGGGTTCTCGCCCGCGCTGACGTGGCGCATCCTCGACCGGCTCGGCGTCACGAACTTCGCCGCGGCGCCGACGATCTACCGCGCGTTGCGGGGAGAACCGCCGCAGGAGGCCGTGCCGGTGCGGCTGCGCTGTGCGTCGTCGGCGGGTGAGCCGCTGACGCCGGAGGTGGTCGGCTGGGCCGCCGACACACTCGGTGTCGAGGTGCGCGACCACTACGGGCAGACCGAACTCGGCATGGTCATCGGCAACGCGTGGCGGCCGGAGCTCAAGGCCGAGGTCATGCCCGGGTCGATGGGGCATCCACTGCCCGGCTGGGCCTGCGGCGTGCTCGCCGACGAGGTCGACGAGGTGGTGCCGGACGGCACGGTCGGCAGGCTCGCCGTCGACACGCACGCCAGCCCGTTCATGTGGTTCACCGGGTACGCGAACGCCCCGGAGCGCACCGCGCAGCGGTTCAGCGCCGACGGGCGCTGGTACATCACGGGTGACACCGCCTACCGGGACTCCGACGGCAGGCTGCACTTCTCGTCCCGCGACGACGACGTGATCATCATGGCCGGCTATCGCATCGGGCCGTTCGACGTCGAGAGCGTGCTGGTCGGCCACGAAGCGGTGCTGGAGGCCGCCGCGATCGGCGCCCCCGACGAGCTGCGGGGCGAGGTGCTGGAGGCGTACGTGGTGCTCAGGCCGGGCGCGCAGCAGAACGCGGAGCTGGAACAGGAGCTGCAGCAGCTGGTCAAGCGCGAGTTCGCCGCGCACGCCTATCCGCGCAGGGTGCACGTCGTCGGTGAGCTGCCGAAGACGCCCAGCGGCAAGATCCAGCGGTTCAAACTGCGCCAGGAGCGTGCAGGGAGCTGACCGCGGAGCCGGGCCCGCCGGTGGTGGCGGGCCCGGCACTGCAGCGGGTCCGGCGGGTCAGCGCAGGCGTGGCAGGTGCGCATCCCACGGGGCGGCGACCTCGAGCGAGCGGGCGAGGCGGAGCAGCAACGACTCGCTGGAGAGCCTGCCGACGAACTGGACGCCCAGCGGCAGCCCGTCGGGGGTGAGGTGCAGCGGCAGGCTGATGGCGGGACGGCCCGTCATGTTGGCCAGCTGGGTGTAGGGAACCCAGCCGAGGTTGCGGCGGACGATCTGGTCGACGATCCCCGTGCGGCGCAGCACGCCGAAGCTCTTCGTGCGCAGCATCGCCTCGGCCACCCACTGCAACGGCGCGGGCATGTTCAGCGACCCGGTGCGGATGGGCGGCTCGCCGAGCGTCGGGGTGAGCAGCAGGTCGTGGCCTGCGTGGAAGCGGGCGAGCGCGGCGACGTGGTCGCGGCGGCGTTCCTGGGCCGCCTGCAGTTCGACGGCGGAGAACCCGCGGCCCAGTTCGGCCATCATGCGGGTGTCCTGTTCGAAGTCGTCGTCGCTCGCGCCCGTCTCCCGTTTGAGGCGCTCGATCTCGATGGCCTGGTGGACGAACCACCCGGTCAGGAAGTCCTGGCCGAGCTGCCGGTCGTCGTAGGGCGCCTCGACCTCCTCGACGTGGTGGCCGAGTTCGGTCAGCAGCTGCGCGGCGCGTTCGACGGCCCGCACGGCCTCGGGGTGGACGTCGTCGCGCAGGGAGGAAGCGGCCGTGTAGCCGATCCGCAGCGGCCCGGTCGTGTCGTCCAGCTGTGAGAGCAGCGGACGCCCCGGGACGGCCGGGGTGTAGGGGCTCATGTCGTCGGGGCCTGCCAGCACGTCGAGCATCGCGGCACTGTCGCGCACGGTGCGGGAGACGACGCCGCTGGTGGCGAGCCCGCCCAGCGGTTCGCTCTCGTCGGGACCCGACGGGACCAGACCGCGTCCGGGTTTCAGCCCGACCAGGCCGGTGCACGCCGCGGGGATGCGGATGGAACCGCCGCCGTCGCTGGCGCCGGCGACGGGCACGATCCCGGCCGCGACGGCCGCCGCCGAACCACCGGACGACCCGCCCGGAGTGCGGTCGAGCGCCCACGGGTTGCGGGTGGGGCCGAACAACGCGGGCTCGGTGACTCCCTTGGAGCCGAACTCCGGGGTGTTGGTCTTGCCGAACACCACGAGGCCCGCGTCGAGCCACCGCTGCACCACGGTGTCGTTGCGCTCGGCCACGGTGCCGGCGACAGCGCGCGACCCGTCGGACGTCGGTTCGCCGGCCAGCTGCTGGTGCAGGTCCTTGAGCAGGAAGGGGACGCCGGCGAATGGCCCGTCCAGTCGCTCGGTGACGCGGCGGTCGGCGTGCTCGTCGAGCCGGGTGCAGATCGCGCCCACGCGCGGATCCACGGCGTCGGCACGGCTTTGGGCAGCGGCCAGCAGGTCGCCGGGCTTCACCTCGCCCGAGGAGACCAGCTCCGCGAGCCCCAGCGCGTCGTGTTCGAGGTAGTCCTGCTCATCCACGCCTTACTCCTTCTGGTGTCCGTACGGTGCTGAGGCGATCATGCCCCGGTCCGCGGAGCAAGTGACTCCGGAGCCACGGCGCCGGGACACACCGGCGGTACCGGACGGCACGTGCCGCGTGGTGCGGTTCCGCCCGATCGAGACGGCGCCGTGACGCAACGGGCGCACGAATCGATATCGCGACTCGCCCCTCGGCAAGCCGATATCCCCGTATCGTGCGGATCCGACTGTCGTGATCACGGTGAACGAAGGGTGCACGTGGAGCTGTTCGGCGGCCGTTACCGGATCGGTGAGCTACTCGGCCGAGGCGGAATGGGGGAGGTCTATCGAGCCGTCGACACCGTGACCGACCGCCCGGTCGCGCTGAAGCTGCTCGCGGAGTCGGCGGGTGAGCACCATGCCGCACGGTTGCGCCGGGAGGCCGCACTGGCGGCCCGGCCTGCCGATCCCCACATCGTGGAGGTCTACGACACCGGGGAGGACGACGACGGCCGGCTGTACGTGGCCATGCGGCTCGTCGAAGGGTCCGACCTGCGGCGGCTCCTCGCGGGCGGCCCACTCGAGCCTCGTCGTGCCCTGCGACTGCTGAGCCGGGTGGCCACCGCGCTCGACAGCGCTCACGCCGCCGGCGTCGTGCACCGGGACGTGAAACCCTCCAACATCCTGCTCGGTCCCGACGACGACGCCCAGCTCGCCGACTTCGGCATCGCGCGGCAGCTCGAATCCGACGACAGCAGGCTCACCCGCACCGGGAGTTACGTCGGCTCGCTCGACTACATCGCCCCGGAACAGCTGCGCGGCCACGACGTCACCGCCGCCGCCGACATCTACTCGCTCGCCTGCGTGCTGTACGAGTGCCTCACCGGCAAGGTGCCCTTTCCCGCCGACGACCCCGCCGAGAAGCTCGCGGCACAGCTGAACGACCCGCCTGCCGCCCCTTCCGTGTTCGACCCGGCCATCCCGCCCGCCATCGACATGATCGTTGCCGCCGGGATGGACAAGGACCCGTCCCGGCGGTTCGCGAGCGCGGGGGAGCTGCTGACGGCCGCGGCCGCTGCGCTCGCCGAGGAGGAGCCGCACCAGCAGGCACGGGACGCCGAGGTCACCGCGCCCGGCGGCGCTGCGAATCCGGCGCGGGAAGCCCTCATGCGGGCGATCGTGACCGTGTCCGCGCGGCGCGGACCATCGGCTCCCGACACGGCAGGCGCTGCCGCCACGGGCGCTGACGCCACGGCAGGCGCTACTGCCACGGGTGCCGGTGATGACGAGCCGACGGTTGACCGCGCGGGTGAGGAGTGCCCCTATCCCGGACTGCGGAGTTTCGGCACCGGCGAGGCCGCGTGGTTCCACGGCCGCGACGCCGAGATCACCGACCTGCTCGTCCGGTTGACGGCCTGCGGCCCCGGTTCGGGCCCGCTCGTGGTCGTCGGCGCGTCCGGTGCGGGCAAGTCGTCCCTGCTGCGGGCGGGCTTGTTCCCGGTGCTGGACGAGGAGCGGGTGCCGTGGCAGCGTGTCGTGCTCACTCCCGGACAGCAGCCGGTCGACACGCTCGCCGTCCGGATGGCCGCGGTGACCGGAGCCGACCCGGTCGCGCTCGCGGCGTCGATCCGGCAGCACCCGGAGTCCTTCGGGGCCCACTGTGCGGAGGCCGCGTCCGGTGCGGCGCCGCCGATGATCGTGGTGGACCAGTTCGAGCAGCTGTTCACCGACGGCGCAGACCACGACGAGCAGGCCGCCTTCGCGACGGCGCTGGCGTCGGCCCGGCCCGCGGTGGTCCTGCTGGCCGTCCGCGCCGATCACGTGCCGGACTGCATCGCGCTGGAACCACTGCGCGGCGGGCTCGATCAGCCCTTCGTCGTCGGACCGCTCGGCATCGCCGGGCTGCGGCAGGCGATCACGGCGCCCGCCCGTGACTCGGGTCTCGAGGTGGAGGCCGGGCTCGTGGACCGGCTCATCGCGGACGCAGGCGGACGCGACGGGTCTCCCGGTGAGCACGGCGTGCTGCCGAGGCTGGCGCACGCGCTCCGGGAGACGTGGCACAACCGGTCCGGCGGTTCGCTGACGCTGGCGGGATACCAGGCCACCGGTGGTGTCGACCGTGCCGTCGCGGTGAGCGCCGATCGGCTGTACCAACGCCTCGACGCCCACCGCGCGGAGGCGTTGCGGACCACGCTGCTGCACCTGGTGACGGTCCTGCCCGACGGAGGTCTCGCCCGGTGCCGCGCCGACCGCGCCGAGCTGGACGAGCACGCACTGTCCGAGCTCGTGGCTGCCCGGCTGGCCGAGATCGACGCCGACGGAGTGCGGCTGTCCCACGACGCGCTGCTGACCGCGTGGCCGCGGCTGCGCGAGTGGGTGGAGTCGGAGCGGCAGGACATCCTCCTCCGCCAACGGCTCGACGACGCGGCGGCGAACTGGCGGGACGGCGAGCAGGACCGGGGCGATCTGTACCGCGGTGCCCGGCTCGCCACCGCGCTCGAGTGGGCCGACGGCAGGGAGCTGACGGAGAACCAACGGGCGTTCCTACAGGCGAGCCGCCACGAACAGCAACGCTCCACGCGCCGGTTGCGGGGCGTCGTCGCAGGCCTTGCCGGGTTACTGGTCGTCGCGCTCGTCGCGAGTGCGCTGGCCGTGAGCGGGTGGAACGACGCGGACCGGCAGGCGCAGCTCTCCTCGTCCCGGCAGCTCGCGGCCGAGTCGCGGGCACAGTCCGAATGGGACCCGGTCGGCGCGCGGCGGGCCGCGTTGCGCGCGTGGCAGTCTGCGCCGACGGCCGAGGCGCGTGGTGCGCTGCTGTCGGCCGACGCACTGCCCCGGGTGGGCGGGTTCGACTCCGGTCTGGACCCCGCCACCGCCGTCGACGTGAGCGCCGACGGCGAACGCATCGCGGTCGCAGGCACGGGCGGTGAGTCCGATGCAGCCGAGGTCGTCGTCCGTGACACCACGTCGGGCGAGCAGACCACCCTCGACACGGAACTCGGTTCCGACACCGTGCGGTCGGTGCGCTTCTCGCCCGACGGTTCCATGCTGGCGGTGGCCGCGTTCGGCGACGGCGTGCGGGTGTGGAACGTGGCGAGCGGGCGGGTCATCACGCCGATCCTGTCCATGGCGGGCCAGGTGATCGGGCCGATCGCGTGGCAGCCGGACGGCAGCGGCCTCGTGGCGCAGGCGGTCGGCGAGACCGCCCGGATCGGCGTGTGGGATCCGCGTACCGGGCAGCACCGCCGGTGGCTCGCGGAGCCTGCGGGCGTGTCGGCCTACTCGTTGGCCTACGACGGGTCCCGCCTGGCCGTCGGCCGTATCGACGGCAGCGCCGGACTGTGGGACACGGACGAGGGTGAACGGATCTCCGGCAGCACGGCGCACGGTGACGCCGCGGGAGACGCTGCGAGCGGCATACCGGTGGTCGTGGCGTTGTCCGACGAGCTGCTCGCCACGGCGAGCCAGTACGACAACGCCATCCGGTTGTACGACCGCACCGATGGTTCGACCGCGGGCCGGATCACGGATCGCACCCGGTCGTCCGACGACGCGGCGCAGGGGCCGTCGGTCATGACGTTCTCCGGTGACGGCACCGGACTGCTCACCGCCACGGGTGGCCGCGTGATCGTCTGGGACCCGGTGGAGCGCACCCGGCTCGGCGAGCTGGCCGGAGGCACGGGCGGCGGCACCACGGGCGGGATGACCGTCGCCGGACTGGCCGTGACGGCCGATGCGGCCACGACGGTGGCGGTGCGCATCGGCGGCGGCGTCGTCGACTGGCGTCGCAGCACGCCGTGGTACGAGGCGCCGCGAGGAGCGGTTCTCGACGTCGCTTTCGACCCCGTGGGCAGCGAGGCCACGGCCGTCGACGGGACCGGTGAGGTGCACACGTGGGACCGGCGGACCGGCCGGGCGGCAGGCGATCCGCGCACGCTGGACTCGGCGGGCAGGGCGGTGGCCTACGCGCCCGACGGCACCCGCGTCGTCGCGGATGCGTACGGCACGCTCACCGTCACCCCGCCCGATGGGGAGCAGCAGACGCTCACCCTGGGCAGGCACTGGTTCCGCGGCGAACTCGCGATCTCCCCGGACGGGTCCCTGCTGGCCGCGGCGAGCGAGCACCCCGGTGGTCCGAACAAGCCGGGGCGGGTGCACGTGTGGGACCTGGGGAGTCTCGAACCGGTCGCGGTCCTGGAACTCGACGCGGGTTCGGCGTCGGCGCTCACGTTCGGCCCGGACGGCACGCGGTTGTCGGCGGTCAGCAGCAGCTCGGCGCTGCCCGGCGAATCGGGGGACAGCGGCTCCGAGGGCGGTGATGCCGACGGCGGTGCGGAGAACGACGGCAAGGAGAACGGCGGTGCGGAGACCGGGGTGACGCTGACGACCTGGCGTGCGTCCGACTTCGCCGCGCAGGCCGACCCCGTGCCCGCGCACACCGCATCCATCGAGGACGACGTCGTGGACGCGGTCTACGCGCCCGACGGCGAGAACATCGTCGCGGCGTCGGTGACCGGCCGCATCCAGATACGGGACGCCATCGACGGGACGGTGCGGCGCGAGTTCGGCACCCACCCGTCGGCGGTCCGGGCGCTCGCACTCTCACCCGACGGCAGCACGGTCGCCACCGCGACCACCGACGACAGCGCCGTCCGGCTGTGGAACCTCGACGACGGCGAGCTCGGCGCCCGGCTCACCTCCGGCCGAGGATTCGAGATCAACGCGCTGACGTTCTCCCCGGACGGCTCGATGCTCGCCAGGGCGGGCACCGATGCCGCGGTGGCGGTGTGGCGAGTCGACGCCGAGGCCGCGGCCGGCCGGATCTGCCGCTCTCTCGTCGAGTCGGGATCGGCCGACGATCTCGACTGCGACGACTGAGGCAGTGACGACTGAAGCAGTGACGACTGAAGCAGTGACGAGAGCTGCAGTGACGACGGCCGAAACAAGCGGGTGACCGGCATGAACGCCGCGGGGTCGGAACGTTCCGCTTCCGGCGGGAGGCCGGATTCGGCGATCGTTGCCGGCGATGAACACCGCGCCGGCGAAGGGGCCGGCCGGGTTGCCGGGTGACGGAAGGCGGATCGTGATGACGGGCGAGGACGAGCTCCAACGGGAGCACGGCGAATCGCGGTGGGAGCAGCTGCGGCGCCAGCACCGCTTCACTCTGCCGCTGCTGGTCGCGCTGGTGGTGTTGACCCTGTTCAACGGCTACGGACTGGTGGCGAGCATCGTTTCCGTGGCCGACGAGTTCGAGCACGGCAGAGAACTCGACGACATCACCACGCAGATCGGCCTGCTGGCGGTGATCGAAGCGGTCGTGTCGCTGGGTGCGCTGGCCGCGGTGTGGCTACGCCGGATGCGGGGCGTGCACGTCTACATGGGAGTGAAAGCCGTGGTCCTGGTGATCGGCGTCGGGATCGCCCCGGAGGCCGTGTCGATGATGATCATCGTGCCGCTGGTGCTGGGCGGCGTCCTGTGGGTCGCCGCGAGCCAGGCGGGCTGGCGCGCCGACGGGTTCGGACGCCCGGTCGGCAAGGCGTGAGGCGATATGCGGGTCATCGTGCGCTCACCTGAGCTGCACCCGATCGCACTGTCGGCCGAGGAACGACTGGTGTTCGGCCGCGCCCCGCATCGCGGTGGCCGCAGGCCGGGCCGGTACGCGGTCGCCGTTCCGGGATGTGGACCATACGTGTCGCGGGTGCTGGGGGACGTGCTGGTCGAACCGGCCGGGGTCCGGCTCACCTGGCGGGGCACGAACGAGGCGATGCTGTCGAGCCTGTTCGATGCCCCCGGCGGGGCGCGCCGGGTGACCCTGGTCGACGGGATGTCGGTCGTCCTCGACGAGGGGAAGAACGAACTGGTCGTCTTCGCCGGTCTCGAAGCGGGTGGTGGGCCGCCGAAGGACCTCACGCTCACGTTCGTCGTATCGGGTGCCGAGCGGACCCGGGAGCTGACCGAACTGTCCGGCAGTGACCTGCCGGTGCCGGAGGCCGCGGTGGCGACGGCGGAGGCGCCCGAGGTGCTGGGCCGCTACTCGAAGGTCTGGTACGTGGCGCTCGCGCTGACCGAGCCGCTGCTCGCCGGCACCGACGACGAACAGAGCGTGCCCACCCACCAGGAGATCCACCGGCGGATCGACCACTGGCGCGGCGGCGACGCGTGGAACCTGGCCGACCCCAGACGGGTCGACGAGGCGATCAAGAAGATCTCCCGTATCGCGTTCGGCGAATCGCTCGACCCGTACGGGGCCGCCCGTGACGGCAGGTTGTTCAACGCCCGGTTCGCCGTGGCCAAACGGACCGCACAGCGCAGGCTCGTGACGGCCGAAGATCTGGACGAAGTGGAGCGCGCGGCACGGCGGCGCGCCGACGGCCGATGACGACATCCGGCCAGAACGGAAGGAACCGCATGGAACTCGGAAGGTGGAGCCGCCGCGGCGCGGCCGGTCTGATGGGTGTGGTGGCGCTGCTGGCGGCCGGCTGTACGGGAGGCGGCGGAGGGAGTGGGGCCGGGGCCCAGGACCCGGTGACCTTCGAGGCGAAGCCGGTACACGTCATGGCCGACGTGTCGCCGGACCACGCCTGGCCTGCGGCGGTACTGCACGAGGACACCGTGTTCCTGAGCAAGCCGAATGCGCTGGTGGTCTACGACGCGGGCAGCGGCAACGAGAGGGCGCGCATCTCGCCCCAGGGGCAGGCGCTGTTCGGTGCGACGGATCCGACCGAGTACTACCGGGCGGTACCGATGCTGACCGAGGTGGACGGCGAGCCGACCGTGCTGGTGGGCTTCACGGTCGAGCCCGAGTCCGGGGCGACGCAGCTCGACGTGGAGATCGTCGCGGTCGACGCGGCGACCGCGGAGGTGCGGTGGCGGACCACGTTCCCCGAACCCGCTGCCGCGCCGGTCGTGCCGCAGAAGGACGCGGCCGTCAGCATCAACGGCGTCGAGCGGGGCGTGGCCGTGATGAGCGTGTCCCATGATTCGGCGACCCAGGTGACGTTCGGGCTGTCCCTGGCCGATCGGAAGGTGCTCTGGCACGACGACGACGTCAGTGCCTTCGGCCTCGATTCCGGTGTCGGTGCCGGTTTCGGTGGCGGCACGTCGACGGTGGCGGGCGTCGACGTCGAAACAGGGGAACAGGCCTGGGAGAGGGAGATCGACCCGAAACGGATGGTGCGAGCGGGGCCGTGGATCGTCGTGACCACCGAGGACGACGAGACTCGGCTGATCGCGATCGCCGACGGCACGGAGACGACGCTCGACGAAGGTGAGCTCAACAACGAAATGTCCTGCAACACTGACGATCACACGTCCGTCGTCGTCTGCGCCGAGGACGACGAGTCGGCCCTGGGGATCGACGCCGACAGCGGCGAGGTGCTGTGGTCCGACGATTCCTGGCAGGGCATGTTGAAGGGAACGTGGCGCGGCGCGGTGTACGTGGACCGCGATGACTCGGCCGTCGCGCTGGACGCGCGCACCGGTGAGGTCGTCGACGACGGCACCGGGGCGGCGCCGATGGTCCTCAACGACCACGCCGGTCTGGACCAGCAGGGCACCGACGTCCAGCTCTATCCCGCCCGGTAGCCACCCCGCGGGAGCAACGGCCCGGAAACCGAGATCCGGAACAGGAGCAGCCCTATGGCCGCGGCAACAGGCGACGCAGGCGGATCGGCCTGGATCCGCACCCACTCGCCCAGACCGGACGCGTCCACGAATCTGGTGATTCTTCCGCACGCGGGAGGGTCGGCGAACTACTACCGTTCCTGGGGCCAGGCCCTGCCCGGCATGATCGAGACCCACACCGTGCAGTACCCGGGCAGGGAACAGCGATTCGCCGAACCTCCGGTGCGGTCGATGGCGGCGCTGGCCGACGCCGTCGCGGCCGAGCTGGTTCCACTGTTCGGCCGTCGGGTGGTGCTGTTCGGGCACAGCATGGGCGCTTCGTTGATGTACGAAGTGGCGAAACGCTGCGAGGCCGACGGGCGCGCGCCCGCACTGCTGCTCGCGTCGGGCCACGCGGCGCCCCATCGGCGCACGCGCACCGACTGGCATCGCAGGAGTGACGCCGAGCTGGTCGGCGAGGTGCAGCGGCTCGCAGACGACGGTGCGCCTGCGCTCGACGACCCGGAACTGCGGGAACTCCTGCTGCCGCTCGTCCGAGCCGACTACGAGGTCATCGAGTCCTACGATCCGGGATCACGACCTCCGTCGGTGGAATCCGCTGTTTCCGTATTCCGCGGCGCCGATGACGATATCGCCGGAGACCAGGCCGAGGCCTGGCGCGAGCTGACCGCAGCCGGTGCGCTCGGATCCCACCGCGTGTTTCCCGGCGGCCATTTCTACCTCCGGGAACATCACGCGGACGTACTTTCCGCGATCGTGGATGAGATCGATTCCCTGTCGGTGCGCCGGAATTCGTGAACGGGCGAGGTAATCCTGACGACGTTCAGCGTATTTCACAACTGGTGGATGATGTGCACCGTGTCGAGGACGGTCCGTTGCGGGGCGCGGTGGCGATCGGGCTGCTGGTGCCCGCGCTCGACGCAGGACCTGGCCGACGACCTCATGGACATCGTCGTGGCGGCCGGGTGACGTGCTCGACTCCGCTGTCGCGCTCGAGTCCGCTCACGTGTTTCGCGCCGGTGCCGTGGCTTCGCGCTGAAGGTCGACGGCCAGGCTGGTGTGCGGACCGGCGGGCACGCCACCGGGGCCGAACAGGTCGACGGTGAGGCCGTCGGCGGTCGCTTCGCCGCGCAGCTGTGCGGGTTGACCGCAGAACAACGGCGCCTTGTTCCGGTGAGTCAGCCGCGTCACCCGCCCCGGCTGCTCCTCGAGCCGCGGCACCTCGGCCAGCGCGAGGGTCATGAGCGGGCCGTGCACCACGAGCCCCGGGTAGCCCTCCGTCCGGGTCGCGTACGGCCAGTCGTAGTGGATGCGGTGGGCATTGCTGGTTGCGGCGGAGAACCGCATGAGCAGGGTCGGATCCGTGGCGAAGTCCCACGTCCACGCGCCTGCCTTTCCGAACGGACAACCGACCGGCCGCGCCGCGACGGCTTCCTCGACCGGAGCCGCCGGACCGGCGGGCCCAGCCGCCTCGCGGTAGATCAGATTCTGGCGCTCCTCGACGCCGAGATCGCCCTCCCGGCCGTACAGGCGGGTACGCACGACGACGCGGACGAGCGAGCCGGAGCGGCCGGACTTCTCCTCCACCGACTCCACTGTGGACTCCCGTCGCACCGTTTCCCCGACCCGCAGCGGGCCGTGGAGAGTCACCTCGCCACCGGCGAACATCCGCCGCGGTAGATCGATCGGCGGGAGGAACGAACCCCGGGTGGGATGTCCGTCGGGGCCGAGCTCCGACGAGACGGGCCAGCGCGCCAGCGCGGCCCAGTGCCACAGCGGCGGCAGCTCGTTCCCCGGTAGCGGTGCCGGAATGCCGTTGTCGAACAAGCCGGCGAGCGCCGCGACCGGGTTGGGGTCGATGAGCTCCTCGGTCGTGACGGTCCGCGGTTCCCAGTTCTCCATCGGATCACCTGGCCTTCTGCCGGTCATGCGAACGCGGCCGCGTTCCTCAGCTCTTGTTGCGGGCGACGAGCTGGGCGGCGATGACATTGCGCTGGACCTCGTTGGTGCCCTCGCCGACGATCATCAGCGGTGCGTCGCGGAAGTAGCGCTCGACGTCGTACTCCTTCGAGTAGCCGTACCCGCCGTGCACCCGGATCGCGTCCAGCGCGACCTGCATCGCCGACTCCGAGGCGAACAGCTTCGCCATCCCTGCCTCCATGTCGGAACGTTCACCGGCGTCGAGCCGTTCGGCGGCGTCGAGGGTGAGCAGCCGGGCGGCGCGCATCCTGGTGCCCATGTCGGCGAGCATGTTGCCGACGGACTGGTGCTTCCAGATCGGCTTACCGAACGATTCGCGTTCCTGTGCGTACCGCACGGCATCGTTCAGGGCCGCCTGCCCGACGCCGAGCGCCCTCGCGGCCACCTGGATGCGCCCGACCTCGAGCCCGCGCATCATCTGTGCCCATCCGCCGTGCACCTTGCCGCCGAGCACGGCATCGGCAGGCACCCGCCGCCCGTCGAAGACCACCTCGCACGCCTCGATACCGCGGTAACCGAGTTTGGGCAGCTTCTTCGAGACGGTCAGGCCGTCCCCCGGCTCCACCAGCAGCACGCTCATACCCCGGTGGGACGGTTCCGCTTCCCGGTCGGTGATGCACAGCAGGCCGATCAGGTCCGAATGCGCGGCGTTGGAGATCCACGTCTTCGACCCGGTGATCGACCAGCCGTCCCCGTCGGGCACCGCCCGGGTGCGCATGGCCTGCAGGTCGCTGCCGCCCTCGGGTTCGGTGAGTGCCATCGTGGCGCGGATCGTGCCGTCGGCCATCTTCGGCAGGTACTTCTCCCGCTGCTGCCGGGTGCCGAACGTCCTGATCAGATACGTGATCACCGAATGGCCGCCGATCGCGCCTGCCAGGCTCATCCAGCCGCGGGCCAGCTCCTCGGTCACTCGGGCGAAGCAGGCCGTGCTGACGTCGACCCCGCCGTACTCGGCAGGGGCGAGCATGCCGAAGAAGCCGAGCCGTTTCATCTCGTCGATGAACTCGGCCGGGTAGATGTCGTCCTCCTCGAACTCGCGTACCCGCGGGCGCACCCGCTCGTCCACGAACTCCGCGACCAGCGACACCAGCTGCTGCTCGTCGTCGTCGAGATTCAATGCCCGATCCCTTCGGTTCGTCGGAGGATGCGGTGGGCGCGGTCCAACGCCGGGTTGTCGACCATCCGGCCGTTCACCGGGCACGAACGGCCGTCGTGCCCGCCCCACGACCGCACTGATCGATATTTTATCAGAAATAAAACGACGGGTGCGCCGGCTGTCACGTCGGTCACGGCCCGGGGGCGCCGGCCGGTTCAGTGGTCCCAGAAGCCCTGTTGCTCCAGCAGGGCGACGGCCCGGTCGGCACCGTCGGCGAAATGCTTCTCGATGGCGGCGCGGGCCTTGGAACCCGATCGGGCGGTCAGCGCCTTCACGATCTGCCGGTGGTCCTGGTGCGCCTTGTCCGGCCACTCGTCGTGGGCTTCGTAAAAACCTTGCGGAAGAGTCTTGACCAGCGTGCCGAGCATGGAGAGCAGCCTGCGTGACTCCGAGGCGTGATTGATTCGGCGGTGGAACTCGGAGTTGAGCTGCTCCTGTTCCTCGCGGTCGGCGCCCGACTCCATACGGTCCGCAAGGTCGTTCAGGATGCCCAGCTCGCGCTCGGAGATGTTCGTCGCGGCACGTTCGGCCGCCAGGCCCGAAACCAGCCCGAAGACGCGGTACTGATCGTGAATATCGTTCCGCGTGATCCGTGCGACGAAAGCGCCGCGGCGGGGGACGTTCTCGATGAGGCCCTCGTACTCGAGCGTGATCAGCGCTTCCCGGAGCGGGAGTTTGCTGATGCCGAGGTCCTCCGCGATGGAGTCCTGGTCGACCTTGGTTCCGGGGAGCATCTCGCCGGCGAACACACGTCGCCGGATCTCCTGGGTTGCCATGGACTTGAGGCTCGAAGGGAGACTGCGGCGCACGGCGCCGGTCTTTCCGGGCGGGACCATGTCATACCAACTTTCGCTCGAGCCGATGTTGCTACTGTATAAATTATGCCATCTGCCTCGGGTGGGCGGAGGCGTGCGACCGGCGAAGGTTCCTTCGGGCCCGCTCCGGTGCCTTGCTTTCGGTCCCTTGCTTTCGGTGACGATTTCCCCTGTGTTGTTGCGGACTCGTAGCGCTCTGTCGTGAAAGGACTGAAGACGTGGTCGGTTCGGCGGCGCCGGTATGTGCCAAGTGGTGGTGCTGCTGCCCGTTTTCGTGCTGCTGCAGGTGCTCATCTGCGGGCTGTTCGCGCCGAGGGACACGATGGCGCCGGTGCTCGACGCCCTGGCAGGCGTCCTCCCGCTGCCGGGTGCGGTCGAGGCGATCGGCTACGTCGCCGACTCCGGCTCGGACGCGGGTGTGATCGTGCAGGACATCCTCTTCCTCGCCGGGTACACCGTCGTCACGCTCGCACGTCGGTGCGGCGAGGCTGCAGCGGAGCGCCACGGACTGGGAGCCGGTGCTGCGCACGCTCGCCGCCAATGCCCGCGGTCCTCGACCTGCGCCACCACCCGGTGTGTCCCCGAGCGAGCCCCGCCCGAGCCGCGGGCGACGAGGAGACGGTCCGTTGGTTCGAGTTGTATCAGGACTCCACCGGCCGGTACCGGTTCCGGCTGCGCAACGGTCACGCCGCGCTCGCGGGGAGCGGAGCGTTCGGCACTCGGCCCGAGGCGGAGGATGCGATCAAGGCGCTGTGCGAGGGTGTGCCGAGCGGGGGTATCTGCATGCAGCCCAACGGAGTGCCCCAGTCGTGACGGCCGCTCGACCGGCGGGCTGCGGTGGCCCGATCGTCGGTCGACGCCTCACGTCGCCGCGTCACCGCCGGGAAAGCCCAGAGGTCGGTATCGACTTGTCGGTTCGGATGCCGGTGTGGGTGTACTAGGCTGCGGTGGTGGGTGAACTGGGGCAGGCGTTTCGTGATGTGTGGGAGTACGTGGGGCGCACCGATCCGTATTGGGGTGTGATGTCGTATCCCGATCGCAGGGGTGGGCGTTGGGATCTGGACGAGTTCTTCGCCTATGGCGTGCGGGACATGACGTTTGTGCGGAACCTGATGGAGTCCCGTGGGGTCGGGCTCGGTGATCGGGTGCTGGATTTCGGTTGTGGTGTGGGCAGGTTGTCTCGTGTGCTGGCGGAGGATGCGTCGGCGGTTGTGGGTGTTGACATCGCCGATTCCATGCTGGTTCGTGCGCGTGAGCTCAATGCGGATCAGGGTCGGGTCGAGTTCCGGCAGGTCGATGGGCGGCGGTTGCCGTTCGATGACGACAGTTTCGATGGTGCGATCAGTTTGATGGTCCTGCAGCATTCGCCGCCTGCGGTGCAGTTGGCGGCGTTGGCGGAGCTGGTGCGGGTGGTTCGGCCGGGTGGGTTGCTGGTGGTGCATGCGGTTGCGCCGTCGCCCGATGCGCGGGAGTTGGGCGCGGAGGTGTGTCGGGCCGAGATCGACGTGGTCGAGGTTCCGGCGTCGATGTGCCCGGGTGTGACGGGGATGGTGCGAGCGCGGGTGACGAATCGTGGTGTGGCGGAGTGGCCGGTGGGTGAGGAGATCCGGCTGGGCAATCATTGGCTCGAGGGCGGTGCCGTCGCGGTTCAGGACGATGGCCGGGTGGATCTTCCGCATGTGGTGCGGCCGGGTGAGCGGGTGGAGCTGACGATGTCGGTGCGGGCTCCGGACGTGCCGGGGCGTTATGAGCTGGAGCTCGACATGATGCAGGAGCTGGTGGCGTGGTGGTCGCAGTTCGACAGTCCGACCGTCCGGACTCCGGTTCTCGTGACCGAGGACGCCGAGCCCGCGCAGCAGGTGGCCGACAGCGTGCCGGCGTCGTATGCCGACGTGGTCGCCGCCGACACCGAGGGTATCGAGATGCACCCTATTCCGATTTCGCTGATGCAGGGCCTGTTCCAGCACATGGGCGGAACCGTCCTCGCCATCGAACCCGACCCGTTCTCCGAACCGCCCTGGGACAGCCGCACCTACCTGGTCCGTTTCTAGAAGTTCAATGGCTGGGAGAGGGTGCGAGTTATGAGTTCCGCGGGGAAGCCGCACTGGCGGTGGGAACACAGAGCTCTGTTTATTGTCGGAAACCTGGGGGCGGTCATATCCGTCATAGTTGGAGCGTTTCTCTTTTTTGGACTGGAGTTGAGGTACGCCTTACTTTTTCAATCGGGTCTTTTTTTTGCTTTTCATGATCGTTCTTCAAATCGGCAAGTCGTTGCGTGAACGGCAGGTCAAAAGGGCGGGATTCAGGGTATCGTGGCGCGACTTTTGGACAGGCGGGAGGTAGTGGTTAATGGTGCTCCTGGCGTTGGCTGGTGAGGGTATGTGCTGATGTCGTGCGGCGGGGTGTCGAACAGGTTGCGTCGTACGGTTCGCGAAGTATTCCTCGACGACGTGCACCTCGTTTTCATGTTTCTCGGATTCGCCGACGTGGCGTGTTACCCACTCACTGAATTTCTGCTCGGTGTCGACTCGCTCTATATCATGACGCCGTCGTCCGCGGCGGTTGTCTTTGGATTGTGGCTACGTGCGTATGACCCGGAGAAGGATCAAGGCGCTGCCGAGAAGTACGACCATGACGCTGATTGGTCGCCGCCCTGCGCCGTGAGCAATGTCGTGAGTGTTCGGCATCGTCAGGCCAAGGGGCGCGGAACTTCGGCACGCCCTCGGCACAGCGAGCCGCCTGGGTTCGCTCTGCACTGCCCGGCTGAATCGCGGCGGTGCCGTGCCGACTACTCGCCCAGTGAACTGCGTGCGAACGGCCACGCCGCGAGTAGTTCCTCGGCGCGGTCGTGGTCGCCGACCTCGCGAGCCTGCCGGATCTGGAGCACCGCGAGGTCACGGATCTTCTCGGCCTGAACGATCAGCTCGTTGACGAACACGGCCTGGCTCGCCGCGGTGTTGGCGCGCCACTGTGCGAACTGTTCGCGCATCTGTTCTGGATTTTCCGGACTGTCCGGTCGCGGGGAAGTGCCCGGTGTCAGGGTGAGCATCGTGTGCCAGGCGTTGTGGCAGGCCGTCGAGCAGAAGTCGTCGGAGGTTGCCTGATCGGTCGAGCTGTCGCACAACATGCAGGCGGAACAGTTGTACATCTGCTCGAGCGCCGTGTCGTCCATGAATCCTCCCAGCGGTCCCGGGAGCACTACTGCGCCGGCAGCGCACCTGCTGCTCTGGCGTGGTTGCAGATGGCCCTGATCTGCGCGACGGCACCCATGATGTTCTCGACGGCCTGGTATGCGCCTGGTTCGGACATCTCCCGGATCTCGGCGAGTCCGCGCTGAACGCCCTCGTCGGGGGTGACGTTGACGTCGGTGGCTTCGACGCCGAGGTGTGTCCGTAACGCTTCGACCAGTGCGTCCAGTTCGTCGGCACCCATTACCGTGTCGGTGTCCAATGTGAACGGTAGGTCCGGTGTTGCGCCGACGCGTGCGGCGCGCCACGTGCGTTGACATGCTTCCGAACAGAAGTCGGCGTCGACGGAGGACTCGAGGGACTGCCCGCATTGCTGGCACCCGAGAGTGGCGTCGATCTCGGCCACGACGTCCAGCACGGTTACCCCTGCGGCACCTTCGGCTCGACGACTTCCACGAGGGTATTGGCCATCTTGCACGCCTTATTTGGATCGGCGCCGCTGACAAGAACGTCCACGCGGGAGGTGTCGGTGACCCCGATCGCGATCGTGCAACCGTTCGGGCTTGGTGACCGCCCGTAATCGCGCCCATTCTCGGTCGTGTGCTCCACGCCCATGCCCTTGTCGTTCATGTTTTGAACGCCAGCGTTATCGCGAATATTGACGCCAAGCGTCCCGCGTTCGCCAGAGATCTCACTGCGGTCGGGCTCCCATGAGCACGTATCGGCTGTGCCGATTTGTTTTTGCTGCGGTTCCTTGACCGGACCGAACTGCGTCACGTCGGCCTGGCTCAGAAGGGAGCAGGGGTCGAGCTCGGACAGCGAAATACCTGCCCCGGGCTCGTCGTCCGCGGATGGAACCGTCATGGTGGACGATCGAGCTGAACCATTCGGCCCTGCATCGACTTCCGGCGTGCCGCTCTCGCTGTTGGAACAAGCCGTAACGGCGACGGCAGCCATAGCGGCGAGCGGCAGAAGCGTGGCGCGTATGAGACGCACTGGTGGTGGCTCCTACTGTCGGAAGGTTTGCTTCTGCTGTTCTTCGGCTTCGTGGTAGTTTCGCATGGCGATCTTCAATGCCTCCTCCGACTGCTCAAGTACAGTGCGGAGCTTCCGCAGCATCGGCAGGATCCCTCTCGGACCATTACCACTTTGCTGCACGTGCTGGGCAACCTGTTTTGCGTACGGGCCGGTGCCTAGCTTTGGCTCCTCCGCGAGACCATCCGCCTCGTACATGATCTCGTCGAGGTCGCCGAGGGCTTCGGTGATGGCGTCTTGCAGGTCTTTACCGGCGTTTTCGCTGACACGGAAGCCGCCGCCCTTGGCCGATTCGAGCAGTTCGCCGGACTGTTTTTCGGCTTTGGCCATGGATTCGGCGTTGAACGGGTTGACCTTGGCCCAGAGTCCGCCTTGGTCTTGCCCGGAGTCGGTGGTCGGCGCCGGTATCGGCTGGTCGAATTCAGGCATCGTGTCGGTTCCCCTCGGTTGGCTCGTCGATCCGTTCGCGGGTGGAGGTTCCTGTTATTCGCCGATGACGGGTGGGGCGGTGCGGGCGTCGGTGCCGAAGAGGCTGTCGGGGTCGGCTTCGACGAGCCAGGAGGGGCGTTGGTGTTCCTCTTCGTCGCTGCCTTGTTGGCCTTTGCCTGCGCCGGCGCCGCCCATCATTCCGCCGCGGCCGCCGGCGCTGTTGGAGCCGCTGGCTGCTGCGGCGGCGCCGGGTGCGGTTCCGGTGCCGCCGGTGATGCCCTTGGCGCCGGAGGCGGGTCCTGCGCCGGGGGTGCTGCCGGTGCCGGGCATGCTCTTGGCGGCTCCGGCTGCGGAGCCGCCGCCGGTCGGGCCGAATCCGGCCGAGCCGGCGCGGCCGCCGAGTTTGCTGTTGTAGGGCGTCTGGCCGCCACCGGCGGTGCCGCCGCTCATGGGGCCGACGGCGCCCGGGCCCATGCCGCCGAAGCCCGAACCGCCACCGGCGGCCGGCACGCGCGGACCCACGGGATTGTTGCCTTGCGGCCCGGTGCCCGGCAGCTGGCCCGCGCCTGTTGACGGTCCTTGGCCCGCCACGGGTGTGGGTGCCGCGCCCGAGCCGACGCCCGAGGGAGCGTTGTACCCACCGGTCGGGCCGCCACCGGTCACGGGCCCACCCCCGGTGGGCCCACCGGGGGTGGGCCCACCGGTGAACCCGGACGTGTTCGTCGTGTCCCCGCCCGGAACGCTGATCACGTCAGTGCTGTGACCGATGCCTGCCCTGTCGCCGGAGCCGGCGGTGAAGGTCGGCGGTTCGGAGAAGGCAGGCTGCTTCGAGGCCGCCTGGTAGAGGTTCTGGTCGTAGGTGTTCATGACCTGCACGGCCTGCTGGTGGGCCTCGTCGGCCTTCTCCCGCGTCTCCACGGCCTTGTTGAACGCGCCCATCGGGTCGGCCGGGTTGTCCTTGAGGGCGGAGCCGAAGTCCTTCATCAGCCCGCCGGTCTCGACCGGCTCGGGCATCGTGTTCTTCGCGGTCTGGGACGCCTCGGACTGGGCATACGTGGTCTCCGAGGCCAGCTGTGCGTTGGTGGCATTCGACTCGGCCCACGTCGACATCTGACCGAAATATCCGAACGCGCTCTCGGCCGCGTCGCCTTCCCACTCGTGACGCGCTTTGCCCACGCTCTCGTTCGTCCGCTGCGACAGCCGCTCGAGAACGTTCTTGACCTTGCTGAACGTCTCGGACATCTGGTTGACCTGGGCGGGGTCCAGCTTCGTGGTCACGAAGCCCTTCATCTCGGCGTGCTGGTGGCCCTGATAGTTCTGGTCCGAGCCGCTGAGACCGTCCAGCACTTCCGCGTCCGGGGCGAGCTCCTTGATCTGCTGCTCGTTCATGCCCCGTGCCCGCATCTGGGCCACGAAATGGCCGAACGGGCCGAGTGAGCCGTGCTCGACGGCGCCTTCGAGGTAGTACGTGCCCTCGCGCTGTCCCGGAGCCAGGTCGGCGTACCCGCCGTCCTGGCCACCGCCGTTGCCGTCCTGACCGCCGTCACCGGGCTGCGACATAGCTACTTCCCCCACCTCGTCCTCAGGTCCGTTCGGCCAAAGCTCACCGTACCTTTTGACGGTGTACCCGCGGAAACAGTTCCATGGTTTCCCCGCCGATCTTCGGGAGCAAGACCGGCGAAAACGGGCCAATTCGGGCGAACGTGATCAGCGGGTGTCGGCGTGCTTGTCCCGCATCGGGGTGCGTGGCTCCGGGACTCCAGGAGTTCGGCGACCGGCGCCGGGTATCGGTCCTGGTTGCCGGGCCCGTGATCGACTGCGTGGTTCCGCGGCGGACCTTGTCGGGCCTGCCGAACCCCTCGCCGGTCTCGATTCGTCAGGGTTTTCCATGGACCGACCGCGTGCGATTCGGGTATCAGGGAGCGTTTTCCCTGGTGAGAGCGCCCCCGGCAGGATTCGAACCTGCGACACCCGCTTTAGGAGAGCGGTGCTCTATCCCCTGAGCTACGAGGGCATGACCGTGCGGCCAGGGCACAGCCTAACGGTACCCGGGTGAATGTTGCTAAGTGGACCATACGAAAGCAAACGATCACCTACTCTGGGCGCACCATCACCCGATAGCACCCTGTCTCCGACGGCGAAGACCTTGTCCATCCCGTCCCCCCTCCGGGAGGCAACCGTTGATCACAGTCATGTTGGCCGATGACGAGGAGCTCGTGCGGCAAGGACTGCGCGCGATGCTGTCCGCCGCACCCGATATCGAGGTCGTCGGCGAGGCGGCCGACGGCAGATCGGCCGTGGAGACGGCCAGACGGCTGCGCCCCCAGGTCGCACTGCTGGACATCAAGATGCGCCAGCCCGACGACGGCATCCGCGCGCTGCGCGCGATGCAGAGCCTGCCCGAGGCTCCCCGGATGGCGATGTTGACGACCTTCGACGTCGACGAGTACGTCAGCCTGGCCCTGCGGTTCGGCGCCAACGGCTTCCTGCTCAAGGACATCGACCCCGGGGTCCTGGTACGTGCGGTCCGTGACCTCGCCCGCGGTGGTGCGGTACTGGACCCGAGCGTCGCGGCACGGATGGTCGACGCCCAGCGGGACGAAGTCCGCGCGGCGGCACCCGCCCGGCGGCTGCTGGCATCGCTGTCCGAACGTGAGCGCGAGGTCGTCTCCCTCATCGGCCAGGGCATGTCCAACGCCGAGATCGGCGGCAAACTGCACCTGTCCGAGGCGACCGTCAAGGGATACGTCTCCGCGGTGCTCTCGAAGATCGGCGCCGCCAACCGCGTGCAGGCCGCGTTGCTGGCCTACCGAGGCGGCCTCGTCGATTAGAACCCGCTCCAGGACGCCTCGCGCGAGTGCCGGCCGGATACGTGATCGGGCCGACACCCGCGCGGGCGTGGACGTTCAGCCGCATCTCAGGCGTGCGCGAGACACTGGGTGCCATGCGCATACTCGTTGTCGACGACGACCGCGCCGTGCGGGAGTCGCTCCGGCGTTCCCTGGAGTTCAACGGCTACCAGGTCGACGTGGCCGGCGACGGCACTCAGGCGCTGGAGCAGGTGGCGAGCGCGCGGCCCGACGCGATGGTGCTCGACGTGATGATGCCGCGGCTGGACGGGCTCGAGGTCGCCCGCCGACTGCGTGGCACCGGCGATGACCTGCCGATTCTCGTGCTCACCGCACGGGATGCCGTCTCCGACAGGGTGTCCGGTCTCGATGCGGGCGCCGACGACTATCTGCCGAAACCGTTCGCGCTGGAGGAGCTGCTCGCGCGGCTGCGCGCGCTGCTGCGGCGGGCGGCCGCCGAGGCGGATCCGCAGGGAACCGGAGCGCTGGAGTTCGCAGACCTCACACTCGACCCGGACACCCGCGAGGTGCGCCGCGGCGACCGGGCGATCAGCCTCACCCGCACCGAGTTCACGCTGCTCGAACTCTTCATGACCTACCCGAAACACGTGCTCACCCGAACCCGCATCCTCGAGGAGGTCTGGGGCTTCGACTTCCCCACGTCGGGCAACGCACTCGAGGTGTACGTCGGATACCTGCGGCGCAAGACCGAAGCCGACGGTGAACCACGGCTGATCCACACCGTCCGCGGCGTCGGGTACGTGCTCCGGGAGACCCCGCCGTGACCGGATCCGCCCGGCCCGGCACCGGGACGGCCGGCGCCACGCGCGACGGCCCGGAACCGGAACGGACGCCGAAACGCATCTCCTTGCGCACCCGCGTCATGCTGCTGGCCACGCTGTGCGTCGGCGGCACCGTGGCGCTGGTCTCGCTGGTGACGTACCTGACGGTGCGGGACAACATTTACGAGCAGTTCGACAGCTCGCTGACCCAGCGGGCTCATGCCGCGGCCGAGAGCGTGCCCGTGGCGTCGCAGTTCCAGAACCTGCCTGCGGCCCTGTTCGCCAGCGGTGACATCCAGATCGGCCTGCTCGAAGCCGATGACACCCTCGTCGTCCCTCGTGGCGCGGCGAAACCGCCGACGAGCGAACCCGAGCTGGCCGTCGCCCGCGGGGGTGCGGAGTGGTCGCTGCGCACCGACACGGAGAGCGGGATCCGGGTCGTCTCCGTCCCCTCGGGCCACGGCCAGGCGCTCGTGCTGGGGCAGTCACTGGCACAGACGGAACGGACCCTCGGCGACCTCGCACTGGTGCTGATGCTGTTCGGCGGGATCGGTGTCCTGGTCGCCGCGGGCGCGGCCACGGCCGTCGCACGGACCGCGTTGCGACCGGTGGAACGGTTGACCTCGGCGACCGAGCGGGTCGCCGACACCATGGACCTGCGTCCGATTCCGGTGACCGGGGACGACGAGCTGTCGCGCATGACGCAGAGTTTCAACACGATGCTGAGTGCGGTCGCCGAGTCCCAGGCGCAGCAGAGCAGGCTCGTGGCCGATGCGGGCCACGAGCTGCGCACGCCGTTGACGTCGCTGCGCACCAACCTCGAGCTGCTGCTGTCGGCGGGCCGCAACGAGGCGCCGCCACTCGACGAGACGGTGCGCACCGAGATCGAAACCGACATCCGCGGGCAGCTCGACGAGCTGACGCAGCTCATCGGCGATCTCGTGGAGCTCGCGCGCGACAGCGGGCCGCAGGAAATGGTCGAGCGGGTCGACCTGGCAGAGGTCGTCGAGCGGGCGCTCGATCGGGCGCGCAGGCGAGCGGGCGACACGGAGTTCGACGTCCGGCTGCAGCCGTGGGAACTCGCCGGCGATCCGGGTGTGCTGGAACGCGCCGTGCTGAACCTGCTCGACAACGCGGTGAAGTTCTCCCCCGGCGGCGAGACCGTGCAGGTGGGGCTGCGTCCGCTCGGCGACGGCACCGCCGTGGTGGAGGTCGCCGATCGCGGCCCCGGTATCGCTCCCGAGGACCTGCCGCGGGTGTTCGATCGCTTCTACCGCTCCACCGAGGCGCGGACGTTGCCCGGTTCGGGCCTGGGCCTGGCGATCGTCCGCCAGGCCGCGCAGCGCCACGGTGGCGGGGCGTTCGCCTCCTCGCGGGACGGCGGCGGCACGGTCATGACGATCCGGCTGCCGGGCACGGCCCCGGACCGGAACGAGTAGCGGCACCGGCACCGGCCCCGGCGCTGTCGGCGGCTCGCGCACCACGCCCGGCCGTCTTTCGGCGAGCTCGCCCCGATCGGCTGTTGAATGCTGTAGAATTTTGTTCAATTGGGTTCGGTTTCGGGTGTCGGTGGTGGCCGGCACCGGACGGTGGGAGACGATGTGCTGGCGCGGCAGCGACAAGCGATCATCCTCGAGGAGGCGCGGCGCAGTGGTGCGGTCCGCGTGAGCGACCTCGTCGAACGGCTGAGTGTCTCCGACATGACCGTGCGCCGCGACCTCGACGTGCTCGCGAGCCGGGGCCTGGTCGAAAAGGTGTACGGCGGAGCCACGACCATCGGCGACCGCAGCACCGACGAGCCCGGGTTCGAGGCCAAGTCGGTGCAGCAGCAGGGCCACAAGGAGGCCATCGCCGCACGCGCTGCCGAACTCGTGCCCGCCGGCAGCGCCATCGGACTGTCCGCGGGCACGACCACCTGGACGTTCGCCCGCGCACTCGCAGGCGTCGCCGACCTGACCGTGGTGACCAACTCCGTGCGGATCGCCGACGTGCTCCACGAATCCCCGCAACCGGGCCGCACCGTGATCCTCACCGGGGGCGTGCGGACGCCGTCCGACGCGCTGGTCGGGCCGGTGGCGGTGCAGAGCATCCGCAACCTCCACCTGGACATGGTGTTCCTGGGCGTGCACGGCATGGCCGACGGCCCGGGGTTCACCACGCCGAACCTCACCGAGGGGGAGACCGACCGGGCGCTGATGGAGTCCGCGCGCAAGCTCGTCGTCCTCGCCGACCACACGAAGTGGGGCACGGTCGGCATCTCCACGATCGCCGATCTGGCCGACGCGAGCGCCGTCGTCAGCGATGCCGACCTGCCCGGCGACGCGCGGGCGACCCTGTCCGAGCACGTCGGCGAGCTGATCGTCGCCGACGTTCCGTCGACTCCGGAGGAGGCGGGCGAATGAGCGTGCTGCGGAAGACGTCGCGCCGCCTCGCCGACGGCCGCGAGATCCTCTACTTCGACGATACCCCGGGCGCGCACGAGCGCACGGCCGTCGACCCGCGTGACCTCCCGGAGGTGACCGCGGCCTCGGAGATCCGCCGGGATCCGTTGACGGGGGAGTGGGTGGCGATGGCCGCGCACCGGCAGACCCGCACCTACAAGCCGCCCGCAGACCTGTGCCCGCTGTGCCCCAGCTCGCCGGGGGTGCCCAGCGAGGTACCGGAGAGCGATTACGACGTCGTCGTGTTCGAGAACCGCTTCCCGTCGTTCGCCCAGCGGGTCGATGGCACGCAGGAGGCCACGGTGGACGGAGCGGGCATCACCCCCTCTGCCCCCGGCCGTGGGCGGTGCGAGGTCGTGTGCTTCACCAGTGACCACACCGGGTCGTTCGGGCGGTTGAGTCCCGAGCGCATGCGGACGGTCGTGGACGTGTGGGCCGACCGCACGGCGGCACTGTCCCGGCTCGACGGCGTGCGGCAGGTCTTTCCGTTCGAGAACCGCGGCGAGGAGATCGGGGTGACGCTCTCGCACCCGCACGGGCAGATCTACGGCTACCCGTTCGTCACGCCGCGCACCGAGCGCATGCTGGCGACGGCGGAGGCGTACCGCGACCGGCACGGCAGCCACGTCCTCGGTGACGTGCTCGCAGCCGAACGTGCCTCGGGCGAGCGGGTCGTCGCCGAAGGCGAACACTGGACCGCGTTCGTGCCGCCCGCCGCCCGGTGGCCGGTTCAGGTGCAGGTCGTGCCGCACCGGCAGGTCGCCGACCTGACCGAGCTGACCGGGGCGGAGCGGGACGACTTCGCCCACGTCTACCGGCAGGTGCTCGGCCGGTGCGACGGGCTCTACGGCAAACCGCTGCCGTATGTCGCGGGCTGGTACCAGGCGCCGCGAGGCACTGACCGGGACCTGTCGTGGCTGCACCTCGAACTGCTGTCGGTGCTGCGGTCCGCGGACAAGCTCAAGTACCTGGCCGGTTCGGAATCCGGGATGGCGGTGTGGATCAACGACGCGACCCCGGAACAGATCGCCGGGCGCCTGCGTGTGGCCGGTGAGCCAGGAGACGACGGCCGGCCGACGGGCTGAACCACGATTTCGGGAACCCACGGGCGTCGCACAGCTGGAGTTCAGCGATCTCTCAGGACCATGACTCATGATGGGTGCATGAGCGAGAACGACCCCACCTTCTCGGACAACACGGACCCGGCCGATACCGGCTCGGACAACGACTCGGCCGACACCGAGACCCCCTCGTCCGGCTTTCCGGCGCCGGGCGGGTCCGGGCAGTCCCACGGTACGGCGGGCGCGCCTCCCAATCCGTGGTCGGCCGAGGGCGCTGCGCAGACCGAACACGCGCAGCCGCCGCAGCACGGCCCGCAGCCGCCGCCGCAGCAGCAGCAACAGCCGCAGCAGGGCGGGCAGCCGCAGCAACCGCAACCGCAGCAGCCGCAGGCGGAGCAGCACCCCCCGGCGGCCGGGTACGGGGGTGGGGCGCAGTACCCACAGGTCGCGCCGGAGCAGCAGGCCGGATCGCAGGGCGGGGTGTACGGCAACCCGTACGCCCCACCCGGCGGCCCGGCATACCCCGGTGGCCCGGATGTCGGTGACACGGGCGGCATGCAGGGACACGGTGTGCCGGGGATGGCGCCGGTTCCGGCCGGCCCGGAGAGGCCGAAGCGGCGCCGAACGACGAAGCTCGTCCTGGGGGTGGCCGTGCTCGCGCTGCTGGTGGGCGGCGGAGCCGGAACGGTCGGCGGCTACCTCGCGGCCGAGGACTCGTCGCGGTCGTCGATCAGCTCGCTCGATCAGGAACGGCCCGCCAAGCAGACCGGCGGTGCGCCCGACGGCACGGCCTCGGCGGTGGCGCAGAAGGTCAGCCCCAGCGTCGTTCAGCTCAAGACGGTGACCAGCCAGGGTGCAGGCGAAGGCTCGGGCTTCGTCATCAGCGACGACGGTTACGTGCTGACCAACAACCACGTGATCGCCGGTGCCGCCGATGGCGGCCGGATCCAGGTCGTCTTCAACGACGGCCAGACCACGCGGGCGACGGTGGTGGGCCGTGATCCGACGACGGACATCGCGGTCGTCAAGGCTCAGGACGTGAGCAACCTGCCCGCCGTCGAACTGGGCCGCTCCGACGACCTGCGCGTCGGCCAGCAGGTGGTGGCCATCGGTTCGCCCTACGAGCTCGCGGGCACGGTGACGTCCGGTATCGTCAGCTCGCTGCACCGGCCGGTGTCGGCGGGCCGCCAGGGTGATCAGACGACGGTGATGGACGCCATCCAGACCGACGCCGCGATCAACCCGGGCAACTCGGGTGGACCGCTGGTCGACATGAACGGCCGGATCATCGGGATCAACTCGGCGATCTACAGTCCCTCGTCCGGCGCCTCGCAGGACAGCGGCAACGTCGGCATCGGGTTCGCCATTCCGATCGACCAGGCCCGGCGTACGGCCGACGACATCATGCAGGACGGCCACGCCACGCAGACGTTCATCGGCGCAAGGGTGGGCGATGCCCGGCAGGGCGGCGCGGCGATCGCCAGCGTCGAACCGGACAGCCCGGCCGAGAAGTCGGGTCTGCAGGGCGGCGACGTCGTCGTGAAGATCGGCGATCGCCGCGTCGACGACTCGGACACGCTCGTGGCCGCGATCCGCACCCGCGCACCGGGCCAGAAGGTCACGCTCACGCTCGAAGGTGGGAAGACGGTCGAGGTGACGCTCGGCGGGCAACCGGTCGGAACGAACTGACCCCCCGAACGCTCGGCCGCCGACGGCGGTCGAGACCAACAGCCGCAGGCCGCGGCGCCCTGCGCCGCGGCCTGCGACCGCCGCGCGCGGCTTTCGCGTATCCGGCGGACGGACCATTACGGTAGGGATCATGGAACGGAGTGCACAGCGGCTCGGCCGCGCTCTGGTGGTCGTGGTCGACGACCGCACCGCCCAAGGGGAGACCGACGACTCGATCGGCCCGCTCGTGACGGAACTGCTCGAGGAAGCCGGTTTCATCGTCGACGGGTCCGTGGTGGTCCGCGCCGACATCGTCGAGATCCGCAACGCGCTGAACACGGCGGTGATCGGCGGGGTGGACCTGGTGCTCACGGTCGGTGGCACCGGTGTGGCACCCCGCGACGTGACCCCCGACGCGACGTCGGGTGTGCTCGACCGTCCGGTGCCGGGCATCGGCGAGGCGCTGCGTTCCTCGGGACTGGCCGCCGGCGCGGTCGACGCCGGAGTCTCGCGCGGGCTCGTCGGCCTGTCCGGCAGTACCCTCGTGGTCAACCTCGCCGGGTCGCGACCGGCCGTGCGGGACGGCATGGCGACGTTGTCGACGTTGCTGCCGTACGTGATCGGTGAGCTTTCCGGGCTCACAGCCGATTGAGCAGGGAAAACCCGACACCATGACCGCAGAGTCGACCCCCGGGCCCGCATCGCCGGAACCGCGGGCGTCCGCTGCGCGCCGCCGGATCGCCGAGGTGTTCGGCGAGGTGCTGCCGGAGACGACCTCGGACGAACGGGACGTGCAGGGAGGCCCTGCGACGTCCGAGGCCTGGTATCTGGAGAACCGGCCGCCGCATCACGACCGGTGACTCCGGCGGTCAGCTGCGGGGGTCGCCCTGCCGGTCGCGGAGCAGGTCGCGGATCTCGGTGAGCAGCTCCGTGTCGGTCGGCGCTGCGTCCTCGCCGTCCTGTCCGCGGCTGCGGCGCTCCTGCAGCTTCTGGAACGGGACGACGACCAGGAAGTACACGACGGCGGCCACGACGGCGAAGTTGATCGCTGCGTTGATCACGGTGCCGAAGTCGAGGAACGTGCTGGGGTTCTCCTCCAGTACCCGGAAGCCCAATCCCTGGGCGCCCTCGCTGCCGCCCATCGCGTTGATTAGCGGCTGGATCAGGCTTTCCGTGAACGCCGTGACGATCGCGGTGAACGCCGTACCGATCACGACAGCGACGGCAAGTTCGACGATGTTGCCGCGCATCAGGAACTCTTTGAAGCCCTTCAGCACGTCCCACTCCTTTCGCGCCGGAGATCCGTTGGCTAGCGGAGCGTAACCGTGACGGGCCGGTCCGCGGCGACCGCGGCGAGCCGGGCGGCGGGCTCGGGCCGGGCGGCCACGAGGACGAGCGGTCCCTCGTCGGACGGGGAGGGTGCCGTTCCGGTCGCCGAGTCCGGCGCGAGTACGGACAACACCGGAACATTGCTGGCCAGGGCCTGCTCCGCGGGTTCGCCTGCGGTTCCGGACCCGGGAGCGACCAGGTCCACGTGCGACCCCGAACGCAGCAGTGGAGCGACGTCCGGATCCGTCAGCCTGACCGGAACGGTCACGGTGCCCGGTGGCGTGGGCGCGCGATCCACCAGCCGCGCATCGGTGACAGGTTCACCCTCACGAGCGACACCCACGAGGTCCTCGCCGGCGATGTCGTCCGGTTCTTGCAGCGCACTGGCCGGGCGGGCCTGCTCGGGGAGATCGGCGACGCGGACGTCGGCGGCCTGCAGCGTGGTGCCGAGTGGGAGATCGCGGGCGAACACGAGCGTCGGCAGAGTGTCGTCGTCCCCGGCCGTTGCGGGCCGGGCGGCGATCAGTACGGCGAGCAGGAGGAGTGCGACGGCCAGGACCCGGCGCAGTACCGGAACGGGACGTGCGCGCACCGCGGTCGTCAGGTGCGCCACATGACGCGCGAAGGGGGTAGCCACGGACGCCTCCCGGTCGGATCGGGCCGGACGTGGTTCGTCTCGGCCCGATCGACGCTAGAAGTGGGACACGGCGCCCCGGAAGTACCGAACCGCCAACCTGTGGACAACCGGGTCGTTGTGGACAACTCCGTCCGTGCCGAAACCCCGCGGAGAACCCCGAGCCGGTCGGCAGGACCCGGGGCGCAGGATCCTCAGGAGGCGGCGGACGTCGGGGCGGAGGTCTGCGTGGAGGTTCCCGAACCGGTCGACGTGGACGAACTCGTCGACGAGGAGGTGGACGAGGACGACGAGGAGGAATCGGACGAGGAGGACGTCGTCGAGTTCGAGTCCGAGGTCGTCGACCCGGAGTCGCTCGTCGACGACGCAGCCGGAGCCTGGGAATCGTTCGAGCTGCCGTTACCGGAGCGCGAATCGTTGCGGTAGAAGCCACTGCCCTTGAAGATGACGCCGACGGCTCCGTACAGCTTGCGCAGGATGCCCTGGCACTCCGGGCATTCGGTGAGGCTGTCCTCGGAGAACGACTGGACCACCTCGAACTGGTGGTCGCACTGCTTGCAGGCGTATTGATAGGTCGGCACAGGTGCTCCTTCAGGCGTTGGCACTCGACTCCTCAGAGTGCTAACGAGATTGTGCTGCATCGAATTCCGGCATGGCAATCAGGCCCAGGTCACACCACGATCACCGCGCCACACCGCGTGGTCCACGTCACGCTGTCCTGGCGCTGAGCTGCTATAGACCCCGAGCCGCTCTAGACCCCGAGCCGCTGACGCTGCGCCGCCCTGTGGCCGCGCGACTCCGCGCCACCCTCGGCCGCTACGCCGCGCCCAGCGTGACCAGGCCGTTTCCGGGCGTGAGTGCCCTGTGGACCCGCACGTCGTGGGATTCTGCGGGCAGCCGGTCGACGAGTTCGTCGTCGCGTACCACCGCCACGAACAGAGCATCGGACCTCGCGAGCATCAGCGACCGGTCGTAGAAGCCCGCGCCGCGGCCGAGCCGGGCGCCCTGCCGGTCGACGCTCAGTGCGGGCACGAACACCACCGCCGCGTCGCCGATCGCCGCAGCACCCAGTCGAGGACCGCCCGGTTCGAGGATGCCGCGGTACCGCCCCGGCACCAGACTCGCCGTGCCCGTGTACTCGGCCCATTCCAACGGCGCGGGCTCCTCGGGCACGATCGGCAGCAGCACTTGGGCGCCGGCGTCGCGGAGCACGTCGAGCAGGCCGATCGAGGCCGGTTCTGCCCCGAACGGGACGTAACCGCACACGGTCGGCGACTGCAGCCCGTCGAGCAGTCCCGGGACCGCAGCTGCGAGCGCGTTGGCCTCCGCGACCTGCTGCTGGGCCGACACGGCCGACCTCGCGGTACTGATCGCGCGGCGCCACGTCCGCTTGTCCGCATCTCCGGTCACGTTGTCGGGCTGGGGCGTGTTCACGGCCTTCCTTTCCAGGGCGAACCCGGTGTCGGTGGCGGATGTCGGAGCGACGACCGCGCCGACGAATGCGACGCGGACGGGGTCTTGTGCACATTCATCGGTCGCCGACTGTCGTTGTCAGCCTGTCATTGTCGGCCTGAATCGCACGTTCAGGCTAGGCTTCACGCCCATGACGGGTCCCATTACTACGAAGACCTTCCGTACGGCCATCGTTCCCGCTGCTGGCCTCGGGACCAGATTCCTTCCGGCCACCAAAGCCGTGCCGAAGGAACTGCTTCCCGTGGTGGATACGCCGGGTATCGAGCTGGTCGCGGGGGAGGCGGCCGAAGCTGGGGCGCGGCGCATGGTCGTGGTGACCTCGCCGGACAAGCAGGCCGTCGCCGACTACTTCCAGTCCCGTCCCGACCTCGAGGACGCCCTGGAAAGCAAGGGCAAGACCGCTCTGCTGGAGAAGGTGCGCAAGGCGCCGGGGCTGATCGACGTCGACGTCGCCATCCAGGAGAAGGCGCTCGGCCTCGGTCACGCGGTGGCGCAGGCGGCGCCGGAGCTGGCCGACGACGACGATGCGGTGGCAGTGCTCCTGCCCGACGACCTGGTGCTGCCGTCCGGCGTGCTGACGAAGATGGCCGAGGTCCGTGCCCGGTACGGCGGCAGCGTGCTGTGCGCGTTCGACATCCCGAAGGCGGAGATCTCGCCGTACGGCGTGTTCGACGTCAGCGACACCGACGACGGCGACGTCAAGCAGGTGCACGGGATGGTCGAGAAGCCGGCACCGGAGGACGCGCCGTCGACCTATGCCGCAGCGGGTCGCTACCTGCTGGACCGCGCGATCTTCGACGCCCTCGAACGGATCGGTCCCGGCAGCGGCGGCGAGCTGCAGCTCACCGACGCCGTGGCGCTGCTGATCGAACAGGGGCATCCGGTGCACGTCGTCGTGCACCGCGGCTACAGGCACGACCTGGGCAATCCCGGTGGGTTCCTGTGTGCGGCCGTCGACTTCGCACTGGCCGATGCCGATTACGGCCCGTCCCTGCGTGACTGGCTGAAACAACGAATCGAGAACGTCGACTGATGAACGAACTCGAGCCGACCACCACGGTGACCGCGGTCCCGGATCTGTCCTCCGACGAGGACTTCCGGCCGGTCGCCGAGCAGCTGAACCGCGCTCTCGCGGCCGCCGTGCGGCCCAACCCGGTGCGGGTCGCGATCTCCGAATCGCAGGGCCTGCCGTGTGCCGAGGAGGTCGTGGCCGAGCAGGCGCTGCCCGGTTTCGACCAGGCGGCGGTGGACGGCTATGCGGTGCGCAGCGTCGACGTGCGCACTGCGGGCGAGGAGCCGGTGCAGCTGCCGGTGGTCGGCGAGATCCAGGCGGGGTCGCGGCAACCGCGGCGGTTGCAGCCCGGCCAGGCGGTGCGGGTCGCCACGGGTTCGCCGCTGCCGACGCTGGCGGATGCGGTGGTGCCCACGGCGTTCACCGACGGCCACCAGGCGAACGTCACCGTGCAGCGGGCGGTGCCGTCGGCAGGTTACGTCCGCCGGACGGGTGAGGACGTGCAGATCGGCGACGTCGCGGTGCGCGCGGGCGACACGATCGGCTCGGCGCAGGTGGGCCTGCTCGCGGCGGTCGGCCGGTCGAAGGTGCTGGTCTATCCGCGACCGCGGGTGTCGGTCATCTCCGTGGGTGACGAGCTCGTCGACGTCGACCGCACGCCGTCGGTCGGGCAGGTCTACGACGTCAACTCCTACGCGCTGGCCGCCGCCGCACGCGATGCGGGCGCCGAGGTCAGCCGCGTGGGAATCGTGCCGCTGGACCCGAAGCGCCTCCACGAGACCGTCGAGGGCAGGCTGCTGATGTCCGAGGTGGTGGTCGTCGTGGGCGGCGCCGGCGGCACGACCGGTGGCGAGGTGCACGCGGCACTGTCGGACCTCGGTGACCTCGACGTCCGGCGGATCGCCATGCACCCAGGGTCGGTGCAGGGCTTCGGCAGGCTCGGCCCGGATTCGGTGCCGACGTTCCTGCTGCCGGCCAACCCGATGAGCGCGCTCGTGGTGTTCGAGGTCATGATCCGGCCGCTGATCCGTGCGGCTCGCGGCACGAGGAACCCCCATCGCCGTGCCGTCGACGCTCGGCTGGTGTCACCGGTGACGTCGACGCCGGGTCGCAAGGGGTTCCTGCGCGGGCAGCTGTTGCGCGACGAGACCAACGGCGAGTACCTGGTGCAGCCGCTGGGCACCTCCGGGGCGCACCTGCTCGCCTCGCTCGCCGAGGCGAACTGCCTGATCAACGTCGACGAGGAGCTCACCGAGCTGCCGGCAGGTGAACAGGTCAAGGTGACCTTCCTCGCCCAGCGGGCCTGAACGGGAGTGGGCACGGGCGATGTCGGAGCGGGAGTCGCTCGGTGAATCGCAGCACCCCGGCTGGCCCGCCCGTCCGGCGCCGCTGATCGTCGACGGCACCGAGGTGCGGCTCCGGCCTGTGCGCTGGCGTGATGCGGGTGCGTGGAGCCGGCTGCGGCTGCGTGACCGGGAGTACCTCGAATGCTGGGAGCCCACCGCGGCCGGTGCGTGGGAGGAACGCAACTCCGGCTGGGCGTGGCCGCCGCAGTGCACATCGTTGCGCTCGCTCGCCCGCCGTGGGCAGTGCCTGCCGTTCGCGATCACCGTCGACGGCGAGTTCGCCGGGCAGATCACCGTCGGCAACATCGTGCGCTCGGCGCTGCGGTCGGCCTGGGTCGGTTACTGGGTCGCGTCCGACCAGGCCGGGAGGGGTGTGGCCACGGCGGCGGTCGCGATGATGACGGACCACGCCTTCGGCCCGGGGCGGCTGCACCGGCTGGAGGCCACCGTGCGCCCGGAGAATGCGGCGAGTGTTCGCGTGCTCACCAAGGTCGGGTTCCGGAAAGAAGGCCTGTTCGAGCGCTATCTCAACGTGACGGGTGAATGGCGCGACCATCTCGTCTACGCCGTCACGGCGGAGGAAACCGGCCGTGGCCTGGTGGAACGCCTCATCGCCGCGGGCCGTGCGGCACGCGTCCATTCGGGTTAATTCTGCGTGGTTGCGCTACCTGATCCAGTGACGGGAATCAAAGATGGTCCCGGCGCGTCTCCGGGTCTTCTGTTACTCGTGTGACTAACGTGGTGATTTGTCAGCGTGGAGACAAAGCGCTCTGCGAGGGCAAGGGGAGAGGGGCGGCCCGAGGGCTGCGCAGCAACGCGAACGGCCGTGAGGTCGGGGAGGTGACGGGAGATGCCAAGCTCGTTGATCATTATCGGGCTCGCCGCTGCGTGGCTTGTCGTTCTCGTACCCATGGTGGCGCGGAAGCGTCAGGAGGTCACACAGACCAGCGATGCGGCGCTGGCCGGCCGGATCGTGCGGAGCGGTACGCGCAACAACGGGCGAAGGGAGTTCGCCATGACCCGGAAAGCCGGCACTCGTGACGACCGGGATGACGAGTTCGACGATTCCGTCGACTACGCCGATGCCGACACGAACCACGACACCGAGTACGACGCTGCCGACGACTACGACACCGACGGCGACTACGGCGGCGACTACGACGAACGCGACGAGGTCGACGACGAACCGGCCGGCACCCGCGAGCGCCGGTACGGCCGCCGCGCCGATGTGGGTGAGGCCGACCTCGACGAGTCCGGTGCCGACGACCGCGCGGCCGATGAGCCCGCTCCGAGGCGATACCGCCCCGGTCGCGGCGGGTTCGACCCCGAGGCCGCCGAGATCAACGCGCGCGCCAAGTACGCCTACCGGCAGCGGGTCGTCCTGTTCCTGCTGATCGCCGCCGTCGTGAGTGCGGTCGTCGCCGCGGCGGTGCTGCCGATGCTGTGGTGGTTGCACGGCGCCGTCGACGTCGCCCTCGTCGGCTACCTCGGGTACCTGCGTCGTCAGGTGCGCATCGAGGAGGAGATCCGCGAGCGCCGCATGGCCCGCTACTCCGGTAACCCCCGGCGGCGTGCTCGCGAGCCCGAACAGGACGGCGAGGACATCGGCGAGCCCGACGCCGGCGACACCACCGAACTCCGCCGTGGCCGCTCCGCCGACCGTGCGGAACCGTCGCACCGCGACCGGCAGGGCCCCGAGCTCGTCAACGTGCAACGCCGGCGTGCGCCGCGGCCGCCGCGGAACGCCGTCGTCGTCGACAGCGACGACGAGGACCCCGCGTTCCACGAACTCGGCGACCCCGGTGAGCTGCCGTACCGGCGGGCCGTCGGCGAATAGGTACCCCCTCGCTCGATGAGCATGGCGCGCTTGCTATGCTCATCGAGCGCTCATCAAGAGGGCAATAATTTCAGTGGTTACACCAGGTTCACTGGTTACATCAGGGGCTGTAGCGCAGTTGGTAGCGCGTCTCGTTCGCATCGAGAAGGTCAGGGGTTCGATTCCCCTCAGCTCCACCCTAGGGTTGTTATTAGGACCCGTGCCCGAGTGAGTGCCCTTCAGTAGGAGGTCAGCACCGGAAATCGAAGGGCCACCTGCAGGGCGGGTGGCCTTTTTGCTGCGCGTGCTCGGTAGCTGGCCGTGGTCTGGGGTTGCGGTGCTCTGGGTGTGTTCGCGCTGGAGGGCGTGGAGCGTGCCGATCGGTCCATGGAGATCGTGACCGGTGACTCCGGCCTCCTGAGGATCACGTGTCAGCAACAGACGTACGCATGTCGTTCAGAGATCGATGACCAGACGTGAGCAGGCGGCACGGGACACGCAGATGAAGATGGCGTCGTTGGCCGCTTGTTCATCTGGGTTCAGCAGCGAGTCGCGATGGTCGACCTGGCCGGAGAGAACCTTGGTCTCGCAAGTGCCGCAGGTCCCTTCCTCGCAGGAGTAGACGACCGGGACGCCGGCTTCCTCGGCCACCCGGAGGATTGATCGGTGCGGCGGGATCGTTAGCGTGAGCCCGCTGGCAGCCAACTCGACGTCGAAGGAGTCGGCGCGCACTGGTGCGTCGAACTCCTTCGGGCTGAACCGTTCGAGGTGCAGGCTGCCGTCGGGCCACCCTTCGCACTGCTGCTCGACGGCTTTGAGGAGTGGCTCGGGCCCGCAGACGTAGACGAGCGTGTCTGGCCGCGGTGTTCCCAGGATGCCGGACAGGTCCAGGAGCCCGACCTCGTCCTGTGGATGCAGGCTGACCCGGTTGCCGGTCTTGGCTTCCAGCTCTCCGAGGAAGGCCATGGACTTGCGGCTGCGCCCGCCGTAGTGCAGCTGCCAGTCCGCTCCCGCCGCCTCGGCCGCGGCGACCATCGGCAGAATCGGGGTGATGCCGATACCACCGGCGAGGAACACATACCGGAGAGAGGGCCGCAGTGAGAAGTGGTTGCGTGGCCCGCGGACGTCGACGGTCGCGCCAGGGTCGAGGGTTTCGTGAACATGCTGGGATCCGCCTCGACCATCCGGTTCTCGCAGTACCGCGATTCGCCAGACGTCACGTTGCGCGGGGTCCCCGCACAGGGAGTACTGGCGGACGAGATCGGTGCCCAACGCCAGGTCGATGTGTGCCCCGGGCTCCCACATCGGCAGGTCCTCGCCCGTGGGGTCACGCAACTCGAGGACAGCCACGCCCTCCGCGCCAGTGGTTCGGGTGGCGATCTGCAGGCGCAGGTCGACCTCCTCGCGTGTGCTGTGCACGACGTCCTCCTTCCTGCCTCAGCGCTGCCTGGCCGTTTTGCGGAACCGCTGTCAGTTTTGGGTGCGTTCGACGACAGGGGTGAGTTCAGCCGGAGGCTTGGGTCCCTTGTCCTTGCCGCGGGTCGGGCAGGCGACGGCGCCGTTGTCGGTCACGGTGACGCTGAGGCGTCCGATGTTGGTGATCTCGACGGTGACGTCCTCGCCGTCCTGGACCTGCCCCACTCCGGCGGGGGTGCCGGTGGCCACGATGTCACCGGGTTCGAGCGCCATAACGGAGCTGACATAGGCGATCAGCGCAGGCACATTCCAGATCAGGTCACGAAGGTCGGCGCGTTGGCGTAGGGTCCCGCCGACCCAGGTGTGCAGTTCGAGCTGGTCCAGGGGGCCGACGTCGTCCGGGGTGACCAGATGCGGCCCCGCGGGGGTGAAGGTGTCGAAACTCTTGCGCACCGAGCGGTCCTCACCGCCGCGCATGGTCATGTCCAACAGGCACGTGTAACCGGCGACATGGTCAAGTGCGTTCTCGGCGGGCACATGGGTGGCGCGGCGGCCGATGACGACGGCGAGTTCGCCTTCCTGATCGAAGCGACGGTCGTGGTAGGGCAGCTCGACCAGCTCGCTGTCACCGGTCAGCGAGCTCGGCGCCTTGAGGAACACCCCGAGGGAGTCGATGTGGCTGTCCTGGCTCATCTCCACCTGGTGGTCGCGGTAGTTGACCGGGGCGGCCACGATCTTGGTGGGGTCGGGGACGGGAGCCAGCAGGCGCGCAGTGGTCACGACGGGGCCGTCGCTGTTCACCGTGCTCAGGTCGGTGTCGGCCGCGAGGAGCCGTCGCATGGGGCTACCGGCTCCCGTGGAGGGCACCTGCTCGGTGACATCGACGATGCCGCGTTCACTCACCACACCGATCCGGTGTGCCCCTGACGGGTCGAGAAAACTGCACAACTTCATGAGGAACCTCCAGATAGGGGTGAGCGAGTCGCCGCAGACCAAGTCGGCAGCTCGGCGTAGAGCCAGTCGACGTCGCTGTAGTCGTCGGCAGCTCGGGTGCGGAAGATCCGGTTGCGTAGTGATATGGCCACCGGATCGGTGAGATGCCAGATCTCCGCCCAAGGCCGCGCCACGCGCTGACACTGCGTGGTGCGTGGCAGCCGTGCTTGCTCATAGGAAGCCAGGGCCTTCTCGACGTCTTCCGGATACGCGGTGAGCTGATCGGCCAGGCAGACGGCATCTTCGAGGGCCTGGCAGGCGCCTTGCCCGAGAACCTGCAGCATGGGGTGTGCGGCGTCGCCGAGCAATGCGACCCTGCCTTGGACGTAGGAGTCCAGCGGCTCGCGGTCATACAGTGGCCAATGCCGTGCGCGCGACACCGAGGCGGCGCTCAGGCGGACGGGTTCGACTGTGCGGGCATACATCGCGTCGAGTTCCTCAGGAGTGCCCCACTCCTTGTGACCGCTGTCGAAGGATTCGCTGTGAAAGACCGCGACCTGGTTATACAAAGCGCCGGCGCGCACCGGGTACTGCATAAGGTGCATGCGGGGGCCGATCCACAAGACGACGTCGTTGGCCTCGACATCGGTGGCGACATCCTCGATCGGCATCGTGCCGCGGTAAGCCACATACCCGCTACAGACCGGCTCGTCATCGGCGAACAGCCGACGTAATCGGGAACGGAGGCCGTCGGCTCCGATCGCGACATCGGCGCGGTAGGCCTGGCCGTCTGTGCAGACGAGTTTGACGCTGTCGGCGGCGAGCTCGACGTCGGTGACCGTGCGGTTGTTCTCCAGCGTTATCAACGGTTCCGCCGCACAGGCGTCGAGGAGGATTTGCAGCAAGTCACTGCGGTGCATGACCAGGTATGGGACGCCGTAGCGGTGTCGATACGTGGAACCAAGCGTCAGCGTGGTGAGCTTGTCACCCGTTGTGGCATCACGCATGACTGCCCGTTCGGGATGGACGGCGACGTGTTCCACGGCGTCCAGGATCCCCAGCCTACGCATCACGCGGGTGGCGTTCGCACCGATCTGCAGGCCCGCGCCGATCTCGGTGAATTCAGGTGCTTGTTCGATCAGGTGCACGGGGTGACCTGTTCGTGCGACGGCCAAAGCGGTGGCCAATCCGCCGATCCCGCCTCCGACGATCAGCAGGGGCACGTGCTGTTCTTGTCGGTCGGTGGGCCGCTCAGTGGGTGCCGTCATGGGCACTCCTCTTCTCGGTAGAGCCCCAGCGCGTCGAGGACAGGGGCGTCGCTGGTGGAGAACATGTCGAGTTGGTCGTGGGCCTCGAGTTGCCAGCTGGTCCACGAAGGGATGGCGATGATGTCGCCGGGTGCGAGGTCGAAACGTTGGTCGCCGACCACGGCGGCTCCACTACCGCGGAATACCGTGGCTACGCGGGAGCCGGTTTGGCGGCTGCGTGGGGATCGTGTTCCGGCGCGGACTCGGTGGGCCTCGCAACGCATCGTGGGCATGACGTCGGTACCACGGGTCGGGTCCACATAGGTCATGGTGGCCGCGTCGGCGCCGGTGACCTCAAGCCGTCGGTCGAGAGCCCGGTCGGTTTCGGCCCACCGGTACGCCAACAGCGGAGAGTGCCGTGGCTGGGCGCGCTGACCCGGAGGGGGCAACAGGCCGGCGCCACCGTAGTGGCGTTCCGAGCGAGAGACCGGTGCGGTGAGGCGCTCGACCTCCTCAGTGGGGCCCTCTTCGAAGAACACCGCCTCCAACGCGGCGACAACCGGGAGGTCGAGCACGTCCATCCACAGCATCGGCTGTTCCGTGGAGTTGTGGTGCTCGTGGAAACGCCAGCTCGGGGTCAAGATCAGATCTCCGGCCGACATCGCCAGCGGGTCACCGTCGACGAGCGTCCACACGCCTTCGCCCTCAAGCACGAACCGCAGCGCCGCGGGCGTGTGGCGGTGGGCAGGCGCAACTTCGTGGGCACCCAGGAACTGCACGGCCGCCCACAAGGTCGACGCCGCGTAGGGCGCGCCGTCGAGCCCCGGGTTGGCGCAGGCCAGTACCCGGCGGTCGCCGCCGCGGTCGATCGGCACTAGTTCCCCCGCGCGCTCACCCAGTGACCGCAGTTCTTTGGCCGACCATCGATGTGGCACCGAACGGACTTTCGGAGTTGGAGTCAGCAGGCCGCGCATCTCCCACAACGGCTGGAGCTGTTGTTCACTCAGGTCGTGATACAGCTGATCCAGATCCGGGTCAGTTGAGTTGAAACGTCGACTGGTCATGTCAATGCCTCCGAGGACGAGGACGAGGACGAGGACGAGGAAGAGGACGAGGACGAGGACGAGGACGCCGTGGCGACGGGCAGAGTCAGCGGGGCCATGGACACCAGGGTGATCAGCCCCATAACGGCCATATAAATGCCGATCGGCAGCGAGGAATCGTAGGCGGCGAACAGCGCGGTCGCTGCGAGCGGAGCCACAGCGCCGCCCAGCACACTGCCGACCTGATACGCCGAGGAGGTTCCGCTGTAGCGGATCCGGACCGGGAAAACGTCGGCAATCAGTGCGGCTTGCGGGCCAGCCATGGTAGCGACGCCAGTGGTAGCAATAATGATCGCCAACGCCATGATCACCGGCTGGGCTGTGTCGATCAGCAAGAAGAACGGTACCGACCACACCGTGGCCAGCACGGCTCCTCCTAGGAACACCGGCTTGCGACCGATCCGGTCAGCCAGCACAGCCGAACCACCGACGACGGCCATCCAGGTCACACTTCCGACAATGATCAGTGTGAGCATGGTGGTGCGACTCAGGCTCAGCTCGGTCGTCCCGTAGTCCAGTAGGTAGACCAGTACGAGGTATCCGAGCGCCGGGGCAGCGATGCTGGCGCCACTGGTCAACAGCAGTTGCTTGGGGTGGCGTCGGACGAGCTCGACCAGCGGCTGGCGAGCGACATGCCCGCTGTCCTTCACCGCAGCGAATTCTGGTGATTCCATGATCCGCAGCCGCATGACGAGTCCGAACAGGACGAGCGCCGCCGATAGCAGGAACGGGATTCGCCACCCCCAGGCCGTGAACTGCTCCGAGGTTACGAACAAGCTGATGATCAAGAAGACGACATTCGACACGATAATGCCGGCCGGCAGGCCCATCTGCGGGAATGAACCGTAGAAGGTGCGCTTCTTCGGCGGCGCGTGCTCGACCGCCATCAGCACTGCCCCACCCCACTCGCCGCCTACTCCGATCCCCTGCGCGAAGCGCAAGAGCACGAGCAGAATCGGCGCCCACACACCGATGGTCGCGAAACTGGGCAGCAGCCCGATCAAGAAGGTTGCCGCACCCATGAGCATCAGCGAGAAGACAAGCAACCGTTTGCGGCCCACGCGATCACCGAAGTGACCCATGATGACGCCCCCGATGGGGCGGGCTATGAAGCCGACCGCGAGGGTGGAGTATGCCGCGAGAGTGGACGCAACCGACGAACCCGTCGGGAAGAACTGCGGTCCGAACACCAACGCGGCCGCGGTGGCGTAAATGAAGAAGTCGTACCACTCGATCGTGGTTCCTATGAAGCTCGCGCGGGCGACGCGTCGGGCGAGTATGACCTGTTGGTCAGCTGGAGTCGAAGACCTCATCGTCCTAGATCCTCCGTGTACGTACTAATAGGGTGGGATGGGCGGGTCTAGCGTGATCGCGTGCGGGGAAGAAGGTTGAGGGTTAGCTGTCCAACGCTGCCTGGCGGTCGGTCCACGCCTGGGCGGCTGCCCGTGTGGCGGCATCGGTGAAGCGGTCTTGCGGGCGGCTGCCCGTGGTCGCTCCTTCCGTGGCCAGCATCTTCTCGATGATCTTCCTGGACTGCAACGGGCCGGCGTCCACCTTGATGTTGAGCTCGAGGGGGTACGAGGGCTCCCAGGCCGCGATGATGTGCTCGATGGCCTCGCACGCCTCGATGTCCTGCTGGAACACCCCGGTCACAGCCTCGAGGGTGTAGTCGGTGACCGACTGATCTTCGGTGGCGTAGTCACGGGAGACCGACCAGAAGTAGTGGGTGGTGGTGCGAGTCTCCGGAGTGATGGCGTGCATCGTCTTCTGACGTGCCATGCGCGACTCATCGGTGTCGTCCGACGGCTTCAGTGCGGTGGTCGTGATGTGGAATGCCGGCGCGAAGAATTCGGCAATCTGCTGGCGGTCGATCGGCTGATTGATGCCGGTGACGTGGGTGAAGAAGGGCGGGCATTCCACGCCGGTCATTTCGCGCTGGACGGTGACCGTGCGGTCGTCGTAGCTCACCGAGACGGGGATATCTGCGATCTCCGGGGAGCCGATCGACTCCGGATGGAGGAATGTCAGGTGGGACAGGTCCAACAGGTTCTCGTTGAGTAGCTGCGCGCGTGCGTTCATGTGCAGGGTGCCGCCCGCGGTCGTCCAGCCATCGGCGGTGTACCAGTGGTGGTCGGGGATCTGTCCGGGATCGACAGTGTCGGGGTCTCCCATCCAGATCCAGATCAGGCCGTTGCCCTCGACGAGGGGGAATGTCTGTACGCGGACCTTGTCGGCGATGCGGGTCGATCCCGGGATTCGCACACAGTTGCCGTCGGAGGCGAAGGTCAGCCCGTGGTAGCCGCACTCGATCTGATTGCCCTTGAGGCGACCCAGGGACAGGGGCATCTGCCGGTGCACGCAGCGGTCCACCATGGCGACCGGAATGTCGTCCTCGGCGCGATACATCACCACGGGATCCCCCAGTAGGAAGCGGGGAAGTAGGCGACCCGTCTGTACTTCGGCGCTGCGAGCCGCCACGTACCAGGCGTTGCGCGGGAACTGGTCGGGATACACAGCAGAGCCTCGATTCTCACGACGTCGGCGGCGGGAAATGCTCCGTGTACGCACTAATTCGATGAGGAGAGCGTCTCAGGATGGTTCAGTGATGTCAACGGCTCGGCCGAGTCCGCGGGCTCCGTTCGAGTCCGGGCTCACTCGATGTTGGGCGCTTCCTGGTAGGCGATCGCGGCTAGCGAGTCGAGGAAGGGTGTGCGGGCCTTGGCAGGAAGGAGTCCCATGAGTTCGGACTGGACGTCAGCAGCAGTCTCGGTGAACTCCGGCAGAGCAACACGGGCGGACGTCGAGAGGAGGAGTTTTTTTCGTCGCCGATCGCCGGTGCCGGTGATGATTGTGATCAGGCCGCGGGCGGCGAGGCGGTCGACGACTTCGGCGATGGAGGACTTGTCCAGAGACGCGGCGTCGCCGAGACGTGCCTGATCACTGGGCTCTTGGCCAGCCAGGGCGCACAGCACCGCGTACTGCGGCCCGGTGAGCTTGCCTTCGAAGCGATCCGCCCACCGTGTCGTGTAGGCCTGCTGAGCTCGTCGGATGAGGTGGCCTGGCGTCGTGGACAGCTCGAGGCCCAGGTGCTCGGGCAGGTGTGCGGTCGAGGGTGGTGAGCCTTCGTAGGCCAGGATCGCAAGGTCCCGGACGAAATCCTGCCGTTGTGCAGGCTCCAGGGGGGCGAGCAGGGCCTTTTGAACCCGTGTGGCTTGGTCGGTCAGTGCTTTCAGGGCGGCCCGGGCGGGCCGACTCAGATGCAGGACCTTGCGGCGGCGGTCGTCGGGGTCGGGGTCGACAGTGATCCAGCCATGGTGGGCGAGCCGGCGGACGATGTCCTTGGTCGAGGACTTGTCGAGGGAGGACATTGCGCCGACGGTCGTCTGGTCCAATCCTGGCCTGCTGGCGATGCTGGACAGGACGGCGAACTGCGGACCCGTGGGTTCAGCGCCGACGTAGCGGGTCCATAGCGCGCCATGAACCCGCTGAGCTCGTCGGATCAGGTGACCGGGTGTGCGGGCCAGCTCCAGCGTCGGAACCGCCGCCCCCGTGTGCAGCGGCTCGCGGTGGGTGGTCATCGCGGGTCATTATCGCACTGGTGCACCATCCGAGGCAGCGGTGCGGTCGATCGCGACCGGCCACCGTATCGATAACCGGACGCCTGCCGGGTTTGCGACTCGCGAAGAGGTAGCCGTCGTCGTCGGTCGCGATGTGGGAGCGGGTGCGGCGAACGCGCTGGCTAGTGGTCGTCACGGTCGAGAGTTCCAGGCTTCCCACAGCCACATGCTCGATATGCCCCTCGAACCGCCCTTCATGGGCGTCGATGCCGGGTCGGGTCGCACCAGTAGGAGAAGGCTTCGCTCGCGGGACGCTGGCGGTCGTCAGCTCGGCATAGCAACGGCGTTGGTCGGTCATCGTGTGTCTACTCCCATACGGCACGCACACGGCGGGCGGCTGCGGCGACCTCCTTCGCCAGCGTGTCGACGTCAGCGTTCTCGACCATCGACACCACTCCGATACTCGCCGCGGATGCCGCACCAGGGTGCAGCCGAACCGGTGCGGCGACCCCCAAGGCGCCGGGTGTGACTTGATCTCTGCTGATCGCCACCCCACGCTCTCGTGCCTCGTGGACTTCCACCGCCTCGTTCTCGGCCGCGGAACTGCCGGCGAGGATTGCCACTCCGCCAGCACCCGTGTCTAGCGGATGTCGGCTTCCTGGACGGAAAGACAGGTGGAAAGTGGTGTGGGTCGGCTCGACCACCAGGAGTGCGACGGCCTCATCGGCCTCTCGAACCATCAGAAACGCCGTCGCCGCGCACGACTCGGCCAGTTCACTGAGAAGTGGACGCAGAGACTCCTCAAGTCGGGGCAGCCACGCGCCGGCGAGCGCGACCGTGGCCAGCCCGAGACGATAGCGCCCGGTCTCAGCTTTTAACGCCAGGCCGTGGTCTTCGAGGGTGCCGAGGAGGCGGTACACGATCTGGCGGTGTAGTCCGAGCTGTGTGGCGATCGCATTGACCGGCAGATCCTCGTCGCTGGCGGCAAGCAGTTGAAGCAGCCGGAGGCCTCTATCGAGAGTCTGGGCCTTGTCGTTGACGGTCGAACCTGCCCCTGTCACTGCAAAACCTCCTGGTCGAGAACCGATCGCGACGAAAACTCTTGACGCAAGTCGGCGCCCCAGCGCAGCATGGCGCTGACACAAAATAATGACATAGTGTCCGACTATGTGTCAAATGGAGCTACTGTGCGTCCGATTTCGTTGAATCACATCGCCTATCCCACATGGGACTCCGCTGCGACCTACCGCTTCTACACGGAGGTGCTGAACTGTCCCTTCGTCGCCGCCATCCAGCTGGATGACGTGCCTTCCACCGGTGACCCGACCCCGTTCCTGCACACCTTCTATGGCCTGTCCGACGGCGGGTGCATTGCCTTCTTCGAGGTCGATGGCTTGCCTGCGGCGAAGTCGGACGGCGTCCCGTCCTGGATCCGCCACCTTGCCCTCGACGTGTCGTCGGTCGAGGAGCTCGATGAGTGGCGCGAGCACTTCCTTCGTCACGGTGTGGAACCAGTGGGCGTGGTCGATCACGATGGCACCTGGCAGTCCCTCTATGTCTTCGACCCGAACGGCGTCCGGATCGAGCTGACCGTTCAAACCCGCGAATTGGACGAGCAAGACCGGACGAACGGCCTGGAGTCGCTCCAGCGTTGGTGCGTGCAACGAGGCCAGCAGCTGCCCGCGCAGATCGGCTGAACGAAGGGACGGAGAAACGCATGCCTGTACGCGACACTCTCGCCATTCCTTGCGCTGCAGCACCGGAGCGCGTCGACATCTACTCCGGGGTCGCCCGGCTCAGCCAGACGTTGTGGGCCAGCCGCTGGCGGGCTGAGCCCCACCAGAACGACGTGGCCGTGCTCATCGTGCATCCCACGTCCAATTTTCTCGGCCACTACGCGCTGCGTCCGTTGGCTGAGCTCGGCGTCGACGCAGTTGGCCTCACGACGCGCTTCATCGGGAACGACAGCTCGTTGACCATGGAGGACTGCGTGGTCGACATCGGTGCGGCCATCCGCTATCTGCGCGAGATCGGCTACCGCAAGGTCCTGCTCGTGGGCAATTCTGGTGGTGGCGGGCTCGCCGCGCTCTACCAGAGTCATGCGGAGCGGCCTACGATCACCGCTACCCCGGCCGAGGATCCGCCTGACCTCACCGCTGCCGATCTTCCGTCGGCCGATGCTCTGGTCATGGCTATGGCTCATCCCGGTCGTGCGACGGTGTTCACCGAGTATCTGGATCCCGCGATCGTTGACGAGAGTCGGCCGTTTGAGCGTGACGCCGAGCTCGACATGTTCGATCCTCGTAACGGGCCGTCGTACTCGGCCGAGTTCATCACCCGGTACCGAGCGGCCCAGATCGCCCGCAACCGCCGGATCACCGCCTGGGTTCGTGGACAGCTGGAATGGCTGCGTGACAGCTCGCCTGTCTCTCCGGAGGGCAACAAGATCGACAACATGCCCTTCGTCGTGCACGGCACGGCAGCAGACCCTCGTTCCCTCGATTTGACGTTGGACCCGTCGGACCGGCTGGCGACAACCTTGTGGGGCGATCCCTGGGTCGCCAACTATCAGCCGGCCACTCTGGGCCACCTCACCAGCCTGCGCGCCTGGCTGAGCCAATGGAGCTTCGACGACAGTCGCGCGAACGCCCCGGCAGAACTGCCCCATGTCACGGTGCCTGTCCAAGTCATCTACGGCTCGGCCGACACAGCGGCTTTTCCCTCCCACGCGCAGGCGATGTTCGACGCCATCAACCACGATCGGCGCGAGCTCAACGTGATCAAAGGGGCTGATCACTACTTCCGGGGGCAGCCGGAGCTGGCACGTGAGATGTGCGAGCACATCGTGCGTTGGGCTCGGGAGTCGGTGTGACCGCCGCAGGGCCCGATGTGCTTATCGTCGGAGCAGGGCCGACAGGACTGGTCACGGCACTGGGTCTGGCCCAGCGTGGCATCCGCTGCGAGATCGTCGATGCCGACAGGGGAATCGCCACTGGGAGTCGGGCGCTAGGCATTTCCCGGCGGACGCTGCAGATCCTCGACACGCTAGGTGTGTCGGCCGCCTGCCTCGAAAAGGGTGTGCCGTGGGTGGGATCGCGCAGCTACTACCGCGACCAGGAGGTTTTCTACCTGGAACTTCCGGAAGAACCCGACGAGGCGTTTCCAGCGATGCTGAACCTCGCGCAGGAGGACGTCGTACGCATCCTGCTCGAACAGATCGACAAGACGGTTCCCGATCTCGTCGGGATTCGGTGGAACACGCGGCTTGAAAGCCTGCAAGTCACCGCCGATCAGGTGCAGGTGCAGCTCGACACCCTCGACGGTCCGACGAAGATGACGGCGCCGTGGCTGGTGGCCTGTGACGGCGCCCGAAGCACTGTTCGTGAGCGACTTGGCATTCGACTCGAAGGGGAAAGCTGGAACACCCGCTACGTCATCGTCGACGTCCGGTTACACAGCGATCACCCTGCTGAACGCCGAGCCTGGTTCGACCCGCCGTCCAACCCGGGTTCCACCGTCTTGATGCATCGTCAACCCGACGATGTCTGGCGCCTCGACTACCAGGTCGACGACGAGGAGGTCGACGCGGACAACCTGGTCTCCCACGTCGTCACCCGCGTACGCGAACACCTGGACCACATCGGCGAGACCGGACCGATGGAGGTGGTCTGGACATCGACCTATCGGGCTCGGGCATTGAGCGCGCCGACCTACCGCCACGGAAGGGCCCTTCTGTCCGGCGATGCGGCTCATCTGATCCCGATCTTCGGTATCAGGGGGCTCAACTCCGCCGTCGAGGACGCCAACAATCTGAGCTGGAAGATCGCCGCGGTGATTCACGATCGCGCCAGCGACGCGCTGCTGGACACGTACTCGACTGAACGGCGAGCGGCGGCCCATACCAATCTGGCGCTCACCACGCGCGCCACACTTCTGATGTCTCCGCCCACACGCGGTTACGAGCTGTTGCGTCGGGCGCTGCTGGGTTTGGTAGCCGAAGGGCACGACGAGTTCTGCCCGCTCCTCAACCCGCGTCAGACCGGCACGGTGGGGCATCCGGACTCTGTCCTGCACACACCATCGGGATCCTCCGAGGTCGGTCCTGGCATCGGCGACGTTTACCCCGATGCTCGGGTGTGCACGGCGGAAGGGGAGAGGGGATATCTCAGCAGCCATCTTGGCCGCCGCACCACGCTCGTCGTCTTCGCGGACGTTCCAATGCCGATGGATGTGCCCTTCGACGTCGAGGTCGTGACCATTACTCAGAAAACCCGTTCTCACTTGGAAAACAGGTCGGGACAGGTGCTGGTCGACGCGGGCAACACCTATACCCGCTGGAAGGTTCAACCGGGCGATGTCGTGCTGGTGCGTCCCGACGGACATATCGCCGGTGCCTGGCGATACCCCGACGCCACTGCGGTCGCCGCCGGAATCGCGCGACTCCAACGGAAGGAAGCGCCGTGAACATGACACCGGATCAGCTCGACTCCGTCTATATCACCCTCTGTGAAACGGCGGATTCGGCGGGGGAGGCCGACGAGTCGGAGTTCCTGACCCGCCTGGTACTCCTTCTCGCTCTCGACGTCGGTGATCCCGAGGTCATTCGGCGACGCATCAACGAAGCACGTATGCCCGTAGCCGCGCGTCGGACGGGCTGACAACTCGAGTACGCAGGAACCGGCCATCCTCCGACAACGACGTCAGGATTCGATATGACCACCACACCGGGGCCCCACCCTGTCGGTAGGTACTCAGACGTTACCGATTCCACCTCGACGACGGCTGAGCGCCGACGCGTGCTGGCCGCGAGCTTTCTGGGCACCACCATCGAGTGGTACGACTTCTTCATCTATGGCTCAGCCGCAGCGCTTGTTTTCGGCCCGCAGTTCTTCCCGGCGCTGTCGTCCACAGCCAGCACGCTGGCCGCGTTCAGCACCTTCGCCGTCGGGTTTATCGCCCGACCACTCGGAGGCGTGATCGCCGGCCATCTGGGGGACCGACGCGGTCGAAAATCCGTACTTGTGGCCTCGCTCATGGCGATGGGGCTCGCGACGGTACTCATCGGACTGCTTCCCACCTACGACCAGATCGGCATCTGGGCACCGATCGCCCTGGTCGCCCTACGGCTCATCCAAGGTCTCGGTGTCGGAGCCGAGTGGGGTGGTGCCGTGCTCATGGCGGTTGAGCACGCTCCGCGTCGCCGGCGCGTCTTCTACGGCAGTTTCCCGCAGATGGGGGTGCCCGCAGGAATTATCCTGTCCACTGGCGTTTTCCTTGGGCTCGACGCGCTGGTCACCACGGGCCAGTTCAGCGCCTGGGGCTGGCGAATCCCGTTCCTGCTGAGCGCGGTGCTCATCATCATCGGCATGGTGATTCGGCTTGCTGTCCACGAAAGTCCCGTCTTCGCCGACGTGAAGGCTACCCGGGTGCGGAGTCGGCGCCCGCTCTGGGAAGTAGTCGTCAAGCATCCACGTGAACTTCTCGTGGGCACCGGGGCCACTATCGCGTCCACGACGCTGGGCTATTTGGTACTCGTATATATGCTCTCCTATGGGACAAGTGCCTTGAGTTTGTCTCGGACCACTATGCTCGCGCTCACCCTTATGGCGGCAGCGGCGTGGCTTGTCGGGATAGCTGTCGCGGCGCTCCTCGCCGACACGGCCGGTCGCCGACTCGTCTTTCTGACCGGTGCCGCCCTGGCAGTCGCGTGGGCGATCCCGTTCTTCTTACTCGTCGACAGCACCAATCTCGGCGCGATGAGCGCGGCGTTCATCGTTGCCGCGCTGGCCGTTGCCGCAATGGCCGGTCCGCAGGCAGCGCTTATCGCCGAAATGTTCCCGGCCACCCTGCGCTATAGCGGATCGTCCATCGGCTACCAGGCCGGCTCTATCCTCGGCGGCGGGCTTGCTCCGATCATTGCCACCGCTCTTTACGCCGACACCCTCAGTTCGATGCCCATCGCGTTCTATATGGCCGGCACGGCACTGGTCAGTTTCGTTGCTGTCGCCTTCATGCCGCGTGCCCAGAACGCTGACGGGGCTGCTGAAGGGAACTGTGACAGTGGTTAGGCCGCCGGGGTGGCGGTCTGGGGCATGATGGTTTCGTGCTCGATGGGGGTCACGTGGCCGAGCCGGTCCTGACGGCGTCGGCGGTGGTAGGTGCGTTCGATCCAGGTGATGATCGCGGTCCGGAGTTCTTCCCGGGTGGCCCACGATCCGGTTCGACCACACGCCGGTGACCGCGCACAGGTGGACCGTGCCCTCACCGGCGGGGTGTTCGGTGATATCGGTGAACCACACCTGGTTCGGCGCCGCGGCAGTGAACGCACGGCGCACGACGTCCTCGTGCGTCGGTGGCCCCGGCCGGGTCTTCTTCGGCTGCCGTTTCTGCTCGAACACGCACCACTACTCGTTGTCCGAGCAGATCTTCCACACCGTCCGGTCCGACACCTCGACCCCCGTGGCGGTGACCTCATCGTGCAACAGGCGGTAGCCGAGCTCCGGATCGGAACGGTGGGCGTCGAACAGCGGGTGCGCCACGTAGGCCTCGGCGAGTTCGACATCGGTCACCGGCCGACGCAACCAGGCGTAGTAGTGCTGGCGGTGGAGCTTCAAGACCCGGCACGCCACCGCCACCGGCACCCGGATCGGGGCGTCGGGGGCGGCCAACTCCCTTACGCACCATCCGCACACAAGTTGCGTTGATAACCGCCACGCGGCGGCTCAGTTTCGTGGAGCTGGACCGGGCCAGCGATCGGGTGGCTGCGGCGCTGGCGGCCCGTGGGGTCGAGGCGGGGCAGACCGTGTCGTTGTTTTCGCAGAACCGGTGGGAGTGGGTCGTCGCCTATCACGGCGCGCTCAAAGCGGGGCGCGGTGACCCGGTCAACGTCATGCTGACCACGGAGGAATTCGGCTTCGTGCTGCGGGATTGCGATTCGGCGGCGGTATCCGTGGGCGGCGACCAGGCGGCCGCGACGGTAGATGAGGCCAAGGCTCTACCCAGCCTGCGGATGGTCGTCTCGTTCGACGGGGCCGCGACGGGAGCGGTGGCCTTCGCCTAATTACTTCGATGAGCGGGAGTCGCGCTCGATCGGACGAACGATCAGGTCCGTTACGGATATGATCCAACCAGTCCAAAACAACGCTCATGATGTGCGTGTTCGGTGTCCGCAGGGGGACTCGTAAGCCGTCGCATCCTCGGCAGCGCGCGACTACTCGTCAGTAATCCCGCTCCATTTGGGGCACGCCTTCCCGGCGATGCGGCCAGAGCCATACCGTCGAACTATCTTGTCGAGATAGACACACAGCCCAGGTTTGTCCTGACAAGGGGTTCTACGAGGTGCTGCGCAGCGGGCACTATGACGGTCACCACAGCGCATCGGCGCCGGGTTCGGTCTTTGCCGGCCGTGGCCCATGCACCGTTACCCCCAGTAAGGAGGAGCAGGATGGAGGTCGTGGCCGAAGGTTACAACACCTTCGAAACACATAAGTCCCCCCGAGGTGTGGTCAAGTACTTGGACTCGCCGCAAGATGTCATTTCGCTCATTCAGTCCGGCACCCTGACGGAGTACATACTGTTGGTGCGGGGAGGTACGACGACCTTCCTGGCGCCCGCGCTCAGTACGGGCGCCATCGGCGTCATCACCATGTCTGGGGCGCCCGAGTCACACCTCGGCATCCTCTCGCGTGAGTTTCAGACACCATGTGTCATGACCGCCCATCTGACCAACAGCGATTCTCGTTACGAGGTCGGTAACTCCGATGAAGCGCACTTCGATGAGATCGCCAAGACCCTTGAGGGGATGACGGTCCAACTGGACTGCGCCGAGTCCGAGGTCGGCAAGGTAATTGCCATCAGCTGAACCATAGACCCGACCGACGTCATGACAGGAGTTGCAATGTCGATCAATACCACCGACGGGGCACAGGCGACTTACAAGCAACGGTACGAACCCGACGACGACGGCCTCCGGTTCCAGGACCTCGAGTTCGAAGGCAATTTCGAAGGTATGGAGCCGATTCACGACGGAATCATCGGCGACAAGGTGCTCCGCCAGCGCGCGAAGAGTAACGTCCTCGAACGGGTGTCTAAAGAGGACGCTCTGCGTGCGCAGTTCACCCTCGACGAGCTCAATGACCTCAACAACTACCTCTCGTGGAATGTGTGGGACGTTCTGGTCATGCGCGCCACGGAGGGTGTCTCCGGCATGATTCCCCGCCAGGAATACGAGACTTTGGCGTTCATGCATGAGTTCTACCGGTGGCCGGAGCTGCTGCGGATGACCACCGACGAGGTGGGTGCGCAGGGCGTGCTGGATATCGGTGCGCAGTCGCGCAGCGAGATCGGAACCAAGGTCAACTGCGTACACGACTGGTGCATCGGAGCGGTCGGCTTCGGTATGGGCCGGTGCGGGCTGCTCGCACTGGAAGCGATCCAGCCCAGCGACTATGTCGAAGAAAGCAACGAGATCCTCAAGTTCATGCAGCGAGTCCTGTGGGGCAAGCGACAGGATGGTTACATCCTCAACTCCCAGGATCGCTACCGGGCCCGCATCCACGATCAAAGTCTCATCGACGACATCGTGGGCCAGCTCGAAGATCTCGAGCCGTCCAGTCCCAAACACGAGGCGTTCACGCACTTCAACGCCTCTGCCGAGCTCCTGGCGTTCCTGGACCACTTCGATTGTCGGCTCGGTCTCGGGGACACCGGTCCGTACGAGCTGCCGAACGGCAACCTGCTGATCCTGCGCGACCTTTTCGTCAACGAGGAGGAGTTCCACTGGAGTGACGTGTGTGAGGACGCGGGGCTGCCGCACTGCTACACGGTGGCGCTGGTGATCGATCCGCAGGAGATGGGCTTGGAGGAGATTCGTATTAATGACATCTCCACCACGTTCACCAGGCCGAAGAACTATGTGCCGCACATCGTCGCCGGTGCCGTGTTCAGCCGGGAAAAGTGGAACACCCCGATGGGTGAGGTCCGGCCGATCAAGATCGACGACCTCGGCGACCACCTTGGGCGGATTCAGCAGGCGACGTTGAAGATGTACCGCAAGTTCTCGCGGATGTCGCGGCGCGACCTGATTTGGGGAGGGCAGTATGTCTACTACGTGGACATGATTCTTCCCCACCTGCGGCGTGCGGGCACTTATGAGAAGGCGTGCCGGGACTACCAGCTGTGGGAAGTGGATCAGCGCATCGCGAACTACTACTACGAGATTCAGAAACGCGGGTTCGTGCAGGAGACCGCGCCGAACAAGATCTTCTCCGGTAAGGGATACCTGCCTTTCCCGGAGGGCACGGACCTGCGCAGATCGAAGTACCGCTGGCTGTAGCGGTCACGGCAGGGCGCACCACCTCGGCCACGGCGGAGTGGTTCGAGGTGGTTGCGCCTGTGCCGCGGCCGTCGGAAGTTGACCGCCATGGCCGCCACGATCACGGCCGGCGACACGGAGGGTGACCATGACAGTAGCAGTGCTGGAGAAACAACTTTACGACGTTCTCAACGCGGTCGTCCTCAAGAAGATGGCTGATATTTCTGCGATCTCCGAGGCGACCGCACGTGATGACGAGGACGTCAAGACGGCGATGGAAACGTTGGGTGAACGCAGCCTCGTGGTCATGGTCGGCGAGTCGGCCATGCCGACCGACGAAGCGGTGGCCGCGTTGGTGACGGCGGCGGCGAAGCACTACGACGAGGTACGGCAGGATACCGTGATCGCGCAGGTGGCCGACAAGTTCGAGGCCGTCAACCAGCGGTTTCTGGAGGCCATGTCTGCATGGCAGCAGGTTGATGTCGGTGGCAGGAAGGTCGCCAACGACCATCAGGACTCGTCCTATGACGCGAAGATCATCGACAAGATGGACAAGCTGGTGAGCCGGCTTAACAGACAACTCGAAGTATTGGCTGAACGCGATCCGAGGTTCGGGACCTACTCGACCCGATTCGACCGAGCCATGTGCCTCGTCGAGGGCGGCGAGATCGACTATGTGTCGTCTCCGACGTTGGACTCGTTGCACAACATCTGGTTCGAGTTCCACGAAGATCTGTTGCGCACACTCGGCCGCGCACGTAAGGAGTGAGGCGAGTGCAGCAGGACGGTACTTACACGATCGCATTCGACGACCCGGGCGAGTACGACCGCGACATGCTGGGTGGCAAGGGTTTCGGTCTGGTCGAGATGACCCGCAACGGACTGCGTGTGCCGCCGGGGTGCGTGGTGTCCACTCACGCCTGCCGCCATTATCTGAATGAGGGCGGCCTTCCCGCGAGTCTTGCCGAGGAGGTACTCGAACGGCTTGCGCAGCTGGAGCGGCGGACCGGCAAGACCTTCGGCACCGGCCCCGAGCCGCTGTTGCTGTCGGTACGATCCGGCGCGCCGATCTCCATGCCAGGGATGATGGATACCATTCTCAACGTCGGCCTGGGGCGCTCGGCTGCAATAGCCTTGGCCGACGCGACTGGCGACACTCGGTTCATGGCGGATGTGTTGTTCCGCTTTCACTGTATGTACTCCGAGACCGTGCTCGGCGGCCTCGACGTGCCCGAGCGCGCGGAGTTCGACGAGGTGTTCGCCGAGCTCGGCACCGACTCGGATGCGGGCACGGTTTACGACAAGGTGTGGCAGTGGTGCCAGGATCGGGTGGTCGAGGATGTGGGCGAAGCGGTACCCGAGGAGCCACGGCAGCAGTTGCTCGGCGCGGTCGAGGCCGTGTTCCGGTCCTGGAATACCCGGCGAGCCGTGACCTACCGGGATCTGCACGCTATTCCGCACGACTTGGGTACGGCCGTGGTCGTACAGTCGATGGTGTTCGGCAATCTCGGTGCCGACTCCGGATCCGGGGTGGCGTTCACGCGCAACCCCGTGACCGGTGAGCCCGGATTGTACGGGGAGTTTCTCAGCGGGAGCCAGGGTGAGGACGTGGTCGCCGGCGTCCGTACTCCGCTGCCGGTACAACAGATGGCCGAGACGATGCCAGCGGTCTACGAGGAGCTGGCAGCCGTTTGCGCAAGGCTTGAGAGCACTCACAACGACGTGATGGACATCGAGTTCACCGTCGAGCATTCGCATCTCTACTTGCTGCAGGTGCGTGCGGCCAAGCGCACGGCCCAGGCCGCATTACGGATCGCCGCGGACTTTGTGGACGAAGGGATCCACTCGCCGGGCCAGGCGCTGCAAGCGGTGACCGCCGAACACATCCGGCACGTGCAACGGCCTGGTTTCGCGCCCGACGAGGTCGCCCAGGCCCGGGACGATGGGCGTCTGCTGACCACGGGTGTGGGTGCGGCACCGGGTCAGGTCTCGGGCCGGTTGACCTTCGATCCCAGCCTGGCCGAGGAACGCGCGAAGGGTGGTGAGCGAGTCATCCTGGTCCGGCACGTCACCAGCCCGACCGACCTGCACGGCATGATCGCTGCTGCGGGCACCGTCACGGCGACGGGAGGATCCACCAGCCATGCCGCGGTGGTCGCGCGGGCCCTGGGCAGTACGTGTGTCGTCGGGTGCTCGGCGTTGGAGGTGGACGAGCAGGCAAGCACTGTGCGGGTTGGTGAGCGTGTGCTGCGAGATGGTGAGCCGGTCTCCATCGACGGCGGCACCGGCGAGGTGTTCACCGGGGAACTGTCCACCACCGAGCCGGCCGAGGAGCATACCCGGCTGGGCGAGTTGCTGACCCACGCGCACTCGTCGGCTGATGTCGACGTGCTCGCCAAGGTGACCACCCCGGAGCAGGCTCGTCGGGCACTGGCGAAAGGGGCTAGCGGGATCGTCGTCGGTGTGGACGACGTGCTCGCCGCGGCCGGGCTGCTGGCCGAGGTGTCCAAGACGCTACGCGGCGGCGGTGGTCGCCTGGATACGGCACGGCTGGAAAGCGTGCTGGTCGAACAGTTCAGCGCACTGTTGGCGGCCTGCCCCGACGTCGAGGTGGGCGTGCGGGCACTCGACGTGCACGCCGACGAACTGGCCGAGGTACTCGATTCCACCCAAGCCTTCGTCGAACATCCCCAGCTGGCGCTGCCGCTGGGTGAACCTGAGCTGATCAAGGCACAGATCCGTGCGCTCGCGACCGCCGCGGCGACGGTGGACGGCTCCACCACCCCGTATCTGGTGGTGCGGAACCTGACGGATCCGGCCGAAGCCGCGGCGCTGCGAGCCACCCGGGACGAACTCGACGAGTCGGACCGGCTCGTCGTGGGGGCTTACGTGACCAGTCCTCGCGGGGCGCTGCTGGCCTCGGAGATCAGCGCACACAGTGAGATGCTGTGGCTGGAAATGCGAGTAATGCAGGCCACGATGTTCGGTATTGCCCCGCGTCACCTGCTCGCGCGTGAGCCCTTGGAAGGCTATGTGCACTCCGGACTCCTCGGCACGGATCCCCGGCAGCAGATCGACGAGTCAGTAGCACCGCTGCTGGACAGCGTTGCCGAAGCGCACGCGAACCACCCACAGTGTCCGGCCGGGGTCCGGCTGTCCGCGGCGGTGTCCGAGCCGGTGGCCGCGACCCTGTACTCCCACGGGTTTCGCCGGTTCTCCGTCGATCTCGATGAACTCGCGCCATGTGTGCTGGCCTTGGGGAAAGCCGCCTTCGCGGAGAGCGGAACACGTCGGGAGCAGGCGACGAATGGAGCGTAGTGATGGCTGATATGGGACGAGCGGCCGGTTTCGTGGAGACGCGGGGCCTGGTCGGAGCGATCGAGGCAGGCGACGCGATGGTCAAGGCGGCCAACGTGGCGCTGGAAGGCTACCGGACGCTGCGCAACGGGCAGGTGACTACCGTGGTGCGCGGCGATGTGGGTGCCGTGCAAGCCGCGGTCGACGCGGGATCGGTCGCCGCCCGGGCGGTCGGAGAATTGTTGCACGCGCACGTGATCCCACGCCCGGACGGTGGCACAGACGACATGTTGACCAATGCAGTCACCGTCCGATCCCGGTGAGGCGTGCCCGCGCCCTATCGCAACCGCGGTCTGAATCGGGCCGTACGCGTCTCGGGTATCGCATGGAGTGAGCGGTCGGGGACGTGTTCACGTTGAGCAGGCGCCCGGGGGTGTCCCTATGGGAGACGTCAAGCGGGTGCGGGCGGCGGTCCTGACCTCCATGCGCGGCATGGAGGTCAGGACCTCTGGCAAGAGGGTGCGCATCAAGCAGCTCCTCGACTTGGGCGGCGAGCGTTGTGCGTTGGGAGAGCACGGTTTTCAGGCTCTCGGCCAGCTGCGGCAGCACCGTCTCGGCGGCTGTGGCGGCGACCGTGTCGGTCCCGGCAGCACGGATGCCGGTCGGGCCGCCGCACTGCGCGAGAATCTCCAGCACCGCCCGATGGGTGATTTTGGAACCGATGGCGCGTTCCAGGGCTGGGTGGATACCGGTGAGCACAGCCCGCGGATGCGGTTGCTGATCCGGGTTGCCTCGCCGGGCCGGGCAGGTAGGCCACCTCGTACCCGCAGGCACGGGCCACGCCACGGTCACCGGCAGCGCCCCGATCGTGGCCGGCTGGTCCACCACGACCAGGATGCGTTCGTGGCGGGCGAGCCGGTCGAAGACCTCCCGCAGCTGGGGCCGCTGTTCGGCAACGCCGCATCGTGCAGCCGTGTGCCGTCCGGGGCCGGCCCGATCGCGTGGTCTTCGCCCTTGCCGACATCGAACCCGAGGAACACGCCCTAATCGGGGCCACTGTCCATCAGGCCTACCGTCGTCGTCACCAACGACGACGGTAGGCCTGATGGACAGCGCCTCCCGATCACCGGAGGATGCGGCGTACGGCGTCGAGTACCTCTGGTCGCGCCGCGGGCTGGTTCACCGCCTGCACCGCCTGCGAGGTAGTGGATGGCCTCGGTTGACTCCGCTCGCGGCGCCGTGCGCGCCGGATCTCCACCGTCCGGGCGAGTGTCTCGGCGAGTGCGGGTGCCGCCTCGGAGGTCCCCGCGGGTGCGGGTGCCGCCTCGGAGGTTTCCGCGGGTGCGGCGGTGTTCGGGGTGCAGCGGTCATGGCAGGTGGGGCCTACCAGGCCGAGCAGTTCCTGAGGCCAGATGGCGACGAAGTCGGCTCCCGCCTCGCGCAGTTCGGCGCTGGTGTGCATTCCCCAGGCGACGCCGACAGCTCGGATTCCGGCCTGCCGGGCGGCGACGATGTCGCCGACCGTGTCGGTCACCAGGGCAGTGTCGCCGATCGCTGAGCAGTCGCAGGCCTCGTCGTAGGCCGGCTGGCAGCGCCGGCCGACCCCGCGCGCGGCGTCGGCGAGGAAGCGGTGCACACCCTGGGTTTTGTCGGTTTCGGTGTCGCCGCCGAAGACGTGCCCGAAACAATACGCGAGGTCGTTGTCGAGCAGGATCCGGCGAATCACACCGGTGGAGTTGGAGGACAGTACGGCCAGGGTGCAGTGCGGGGCCAGGCCCTTCACCACATCGGCCATGCCGGGGATCAGTGGCGGCGAGTAGTCGGATTCGAGCGCCTGCTGGAACGCTCGTTCCACCTCATCCGCCGTGGCCCGGTCACGACAGAGCGCCCGCAGGCTTTCGAAGAAGTTGTTCTGGAACAGCTCGTAGAACTCCTCCGCGGTGTCCACACCGAGACCGAACCGCCTGCTGATCGGGCGGAATACCTCCCACGATGCCAGCCGGGTCTGCACCAGCGTGCCGTCCAGGTCGAAGATCACCGCGGTGCAACTCGGCGTACACATAGGATCAGAGTTCACTGTAGATCTTGGTCAAGGCCTGCGGACCGATAAAGTCCTGCAGCTCGCCCCATCCGCGCTCCTCGCCGCAGCGCCACTCGGCCAGCACGTTGAATCCCACCGTGCCCGGTCCGGCCTGCCAGGGGAAGCTGGTGCGGCCGAAGCCCTGCAGCTGCCAGCTTCGGCCCAGGCTGTCGGTGAGGTCGAGCTCCACAGCCTTGGCGTAGTAGCCCTGGCGAATGGTACGTCCGGTACCCGCCGAGAGCCCGTACATGTTGCCGTGGTCGATGAGGTAGCCGTGTTGCAGGGTCAGGCTGGTCGGCGCGTCGGGTCCCCCGTCGGCGCTGAAGGCGAAGATGCCGTGGAAGGCGAGATCCCGAGAGAAGTGCGCGTGCAGCCAGCTCATCGTGCCGCTCTGGTATTCGGCGCGGGGGCCCCAGCTGTGGTCCATTGTCGAGACGCAGTCGATCGGGTACTTCTTTCCGCGCACCTCGATCTCACCCTCGAAGTGCCCGGTCTGGTCGAAGTGGCCGTTGTAGGCCTCGTCCCAGGCGAATTCGTCGCCGGATTTCGCGGCCACGATCGGATCCTGGTGCGGGTCGTGAATGTCGAAGGCGTCCATCAACGCGGTATAGCGAAAGTTCAGCGCGATCCCGTCCCCGTTGTCGAACTCGACGTCCCAGACCTTGTTGGGCTCGGGGGAGACGACCTTGAGCCCGTTGTTGAGCTGATAGTCGCGCAGACTGGCCCCCTTGGGGATGGGCAGGTGATGCTGTGCGTCCCAATAGTCGGCTTGCCAGGGGGATTCCACGAACCGTGAGTTGATCGCCACGGTGGAGATCACCACACCCGCATTCATGCGGAAAAGTGCGTACACACCGACGTTGAGTGGGACCTCCGGGACGTAGAACCCGAAGAAGTTGGTCTCCGCCCAGGTCGGGTCGTCGCTGGTGGGGGTGTGAAAGTCCGCGTCCTCCGGATTGATCATCGCAGGCTGTCTCCTTCGTTCGTGCGGCCCGAGGGCCGACAGGGTGTGGATCGTCGCTTGCGGGGTCAACTGTGGCGCACACCGGCGGTGCGGGCCATTCGTCCGGGAGACAACCACCCGGACATACGTTGTCTCTCGCGGATAGGGACGCCGCGTGCACGGTGATCCTAGTGTCAGGGCTGTCGCTTAAAGGTCGGCGTCGTTGGTGCACATACGGCAGAGGAGTGGCCTCCATGTGGCTCGGCAAAGTGATCGGGCAGGTGATCTCGACAGCCAAAGACGAGTCGCTGTCCGGGATGAAGCTGCTGGTTGTGGACGAAGTCGAGCACACGCGGCCGGATGGTGGCACGGGGAGATCGCATGTCGCGGTCGATCTGGTCGGCGCTGGCCAGGGCGAGCTGGTCCTGGTCGCCGCGGGGAGTGCTGCACGTGTCGCGGACGTCGTTTCCCGATCGCCCGTGGATCAAGCGGTGATCGCTATCGCGGACACCGTTGTCGTCGATGGTGATGTGACCTATCAGAAGTAGTTCCGACGATTCGGAGGATGAACCATGCCTGCAACGCAAGGCAGCGGTACCACTCGGCAGGGTGGCGCGCTAGGACTGATCGAGACCAGGGGATTGGTCGGTGCGGTGGAAGCCGCCGACGCGATGGTCAAGGCTGCGAACGTGCAGTTGCTCGGCCAGCGTGAGATCGGAGGCGGGCTGGTGACGGTGATGGTGCGCGGCGACGTCGGTGCGGTCAAAGCGGCCACCGATGCCGGTGCCGTTGCCGCCGGTAATGCCGGCGAGGTCGTGTCGGTGCACGTGATCCCACGTCCGCACGATGAAACGGAGTCCGTGCTGGAGATTCTGACGCGGCCCAAGTCCTGACGCACCCGAAGGGTGCTTGATCCCGACAGTACTGGATGGGGCGCGGGTTCGACCCGCGTGCTCGCCCGGGGAAGGTGATTGTGGTGACTGCGGGCTTGGATTCCGATCTTGCCGCGTTGGCGGATGTGCGTGCTCAGGTGGCGGCGACGAAGCGGGCCTATGAGGCTATCGAGGGTGCCGATCAGGAATGGCTGGACGGAATCGTTCGTGCCATGGCCAAAGCGGGCGCCGCCGCTGTGGGTGAACTGGCCAGGCTGGCCGCGGACGAGACCGGGTACGGCGTGTACGAGCACAAGATGGTCAAGGACCGTTACAACACGGAGTTCGTCGCCGACTGGATGTTGCAGCGGCGTGCGGTCGGGGTGTTGTGGGTGGACGAGCCGAACAAGGTGACCGCGATCGGCTCTCCGATGGGAATGATCGCGGCGATCATTCCGGTGACCAATCCGACGTCGACGGTGCTGTTCAAGAGCCTCGCCGCGGTGAAGGCGGGTAATGCCGTGGTGCACGCCCCGCACCCGCGGGCGGCGCGCTGCTCGGCACGTGCGGCGGAGATCATGGCGGAGGCCGCTGTTGATGCGGGCGCTCCCGAGGACCTCGTGTCGTGCCTGCACGCTCCGACGCTGGATGCGAGTCGGGAACTGATGCGCCACCCGGACGTGCGGTTGATCCTGGCGACCGGCGGCCCCGGCATGGTTGCGGCGGCCTACTCGAGCGGCAAGCCGACTATCGCGGTCGGTGCGGGCAATGTTCCCGCCTACGTCGACGGCAGTGTCGCCGACGTCGGAGAAGCCGCGACCATGATCGTCACTTCGAAGTCGTTCGACAACGGAACGGCCTGCGTCGCCGAGCAGTCCGTCGTGGTTGCCGAGGCGGTCGCGGACCAGTTCGAAGCGGAGTTGACCAGGGCGGGAGTAGCCTGGCTCACGCCTGAACAGCAGCAGGCTCTGTGCCGGGTGCTGTTCGACGAACGTGGTGGTATGCGGCCTGCCGCAGTCGGACAGTCGGCGACCCGGTTGGCTGAGTTGGCTGGATTCGCGGTCCCGGCCGAGACGAAGGTCCTGGCCGCGAGCTTGAGCCGGGTGCACGAAGACGAGTTGCTCTCCCGCGAGATTCTGGGCCCGGTGCTGTCGGTCTACCGCGAGCCGGACGCGCACGCCGGGTGGCGGCGCTGCCGCGAGATCCTGGCGTTGGGCGGCGAAGGGCACACGCTCGCGGTGCACGCGACCGACTCGGACGTGATCGCCGAGTTCGGATCGCAGCCCGCTGGCCGGATCGTGATCAACACGCCGGCGTTGTTCGGCGGGATGGGGTACTCGGCCAACGTCGATCCGTCGTTCCAGCTCGGGACCGGAACGTGGAGTGGCTCGATCTGTTCGGACAACGTCACCCCGTTGCACCTGGTCAATATCAAACGGATCGCCCATGAAGTGCGGCCGTGGCGCGGAGTGCTCGAGCGGTCATGACTGTGATCGAGATGAGCGACGCGACACCGCCGGAGGCATCGGGCGGCCAGGTGGCCGTGTCACTGCGACGCGCCCATTCCCGGATCGGCCTGCAGGCGGAGTCCTGGTCGGGACAGCTCCATACCGGGGTGGATCTGGGCACGGCCACGTGCGTGCTCACGGTCGTCGATGACACCGGCGAAGCTGTGTGGGTCGACACCAACGCGACGGCTGCCCTGCGCGACGGCGTCGTGGTGGACTTCACGGCCGCCGTGGCCGCGGTGCGGACGTTGAAGCGCGACGCCGAAGCCGCACTCGGGGTCGAGCTGGAGCACGCTGCCACGGCCTACCCGCCTTGTGTGGGCGAGGCCGACAGCCGGGCGTGCCGGTTTGTCCTGGAAAGCGCTGGATTCGACCAGATCGCCATGCTCGACGAGGTGTCGGCGGCGAATCGGACACTGGGAATCCGTGACGGCGCCGTGGTCGACGTCGGCGGCGGTTCGACCGGAGTCGGCGTGTTCAGCGGGGGCGAGCTGCGCGCCCTCGATGACCGGGCAGGTGGCGGTTACCACCTGGACCTCATCGTGGCCGGCGCCATGGGGATTTCGGTGCCCGAAGCCGAGCGCCTCAAGCATGAATCCCCGGAGACGGTGACCACCGTGCTCCGACCCGGCATCGAACGAGTCGCGGAGTCGATCCGCGACCTCACGACCGGCTGGGAGGCCCTCGATGTGCACCTGGCCGGCGGTGCGCTGATGCTGCCCGGCATGGACAGCACGCTGGCCGCCCGGCTGGGCCGCAGTGTGCACGCCTATCCCCACGCCCTGTTGATCACCCCACTCGGAATCGCGAGGTCTGCCCCGTGAGTGCTGCGACGCTGCGCACCTATGCCTTCATCGACCGGATGCAGCCGCAATGCGCGGCCCACATCGCCGCGACCAGCCCGGGCGACCCCCCGCTAGCGGGCATGTCGGAGCTGTTCGTCGAAATGGCGCCCGGCAACGAGGTGTTCCGCGCCGCCGACGTCGCGCTCAAGGCCGCCGGAGTTCGGCCGGCGCTACAGGTTATCGAACGCGAGTTCGGGCTGCTGGAAATTCACTCCGAGCAGCAAGCCGAAGTCCTCGCCGCAGGTGAGGCACTGCTCGGCGAACTCGGGTTGAAAGAGCTGGACCGGATCAAACCGACTATCGCCTCCACCCAATTCATCACCAACGTGCACGGATACCAAGCACAACTGCTCAACAAGTGGCGCAAGGGCGCCCTGCTGTTGCCGGGCGCCAGCCTGTTCGTGCTCGAGGTCGCCCCGGCCGCCTACATCTCGCTGGCAGCGAACGAAGCGGAGAAAGCCGCAGGCGTCGATATCATCGAGATCCGCGCCGTCGGCCGATTCGGCCGGTTGTTCCTGTCCGGAAGTGAAAGCGAGGTCGGCACTGCCCGCGACGCCGCGGTAGCCGCACTCGAAGAGCTCGACGGATCGGAGGAGGCTCGACGATGAGGGTGCACGGAGCAGCCGAGATCGACCGCGCCATCGAAGAAGCAGGCGCAGCGTCACCGACGCTGCAGGTAGCCAGCGAAGATCTTGTCACCCCGCTCGCGCGGGATAAGGCCGCCGATCACGGGGTCCAGATCATCACCGAGGCTGCCGCAGCCCCCGCCGCGCCCACACAGCCCATCGCCCGGGGTGGCACGCCACCCCGGGCGGTCCCACCGGGCAACTCCGCCGCATCCGAGCCGATGCGTCCGCCGTCGCCGGCGTTGTATCGCCGGGGCGCACCTCTGCACCCCGATGTGCGGCCCGCGGCCGGACCCGCCGCGTCACGGCCGGACACTCCCGCTCGGGTCGTGGTCATCGGCGCGGGACACGTCGGAATGATCACGGCGCAGCGAGTGGCCGAAGCCGACGTGGTCGACGAGGTGGTGTTGGTCGACGTCGCCGATGGTCTGGCCGCAGGCGTTGCGCTCGACCTCACGCACACGTCCGGACTGCTCGGCTTTGGCACGCGGGTCCGTGGGGTGAGCAGCTTGGAAGAGGCGGGCCCCGCGGACTATGTGGTCATCACCGCTGGTAAGCCCCGCCAACCGGGCATGAGCCGCGCCGATCTGGTCTCGACCAACGCCGCCATCGTGGGCGATCTGGCCTCTCGCGCCGCCCGGACCGCGCCGGACTGCGTACTCGTCGTGGTCACCAACCCGCTCGACGAGATGACCTACCATGCGTGGCGCAGTTCCGGGCTGCCGTCCGAGCGGGTCGTGGGTATGGCAGGCATGCTCGACGCCGCCCGCTTCCAGGCGTTGATCGGGTTGACCGGCGCGGCACAGCCGAGGCGCGTCGAGGGTGTGGCATTGGGCAGCCACGGTGACGAGATGGTCGTCCCCCTCTCGCAGGCCACCGCCGGCGGACGCCCGGTGACCGAAAGCCTCGATCAGGACACCCTCACCGGCATCGTGGACCGGACCCGGACATCCGGTGGCGAGGTGGTCGGCCTGTTGAAATCCGGCAGCGCGTTCATGGCACCCGGAACCGCGGCGGCTCACATGGTCCTGGCCATGATTCGCGACAGCGGCGCCGTTCTACCGGTCACTGCCCGGGTGCGCGGTCACTACGGTATCGCCGACGGTTACGTCGGCGTGCCGGTACGACTCGGACGTCACGGGGTGCGAGACATCGTCGAACTCGCCCTCGCCGAGGAGGAACGAGCGGCGTTGTGCGACGCCGCCGAACGGATCAACGAGCGGGTGCAGGTGCTCGACACGTTGCCGACACGCGCCACCGGCGCGATGGTGTCGTGACCACCATGAGGGCAGTGGTGTATCGCGAGCCGGGCCGGGTGGAAGTGGCCACGGTTCCCGAGCCGACGGTGCTCGAGCCCGAGGACGTAGTGGTTGGAGTCACTTGCGCGGCGGTATGCGGCACTGACCTGCATCTGGTTGCTGACGGGCACGGATTGCCCCCAGGAACCGTGCTCGGTCATGAGTACACCGGAACCGTACTCGCCACCGGGACTTCGGTGCGCACCGTCGCGGTAGGCGACCGGGTTGCCGGGGCGGACTTCACCGCCTGCGGGCGGTGCTGGTGGTGCCGCCGCGGCGATCACTGGGAGTGTGCGCACCGGCAGTTCCTCGGCACCGGGGGCGCCTTCGGCCCTGCGTTGCCGGGAGCCCAGGCCGAACGGGTCCGCGTGCCGCACGCGGACAACACCCTGCGTCCCTTGCCTTACGGGGTGAGCGACGAGGCCGCGGTGTTACTCGGCGACGTACTACCTACCGGCTATGCCGCGATCCAACGTGCGGACCTGCGTCCCGGCGACACGGTCGCGGTCGTCGGAGGCGGACCGGTCGGCCAACTCGCCAGTCTCGCGGCCCAAGCCTGTGGGGCGGGCCCCGTCGTGGTCGTCGAACCCGTCGCCGACCGGCGGGCCCTGGCCGCCGACAACGGCGCGCTGGCGGTAGGACCGGACGAGGCGAGCGAACTGCTCGCCTCGTTGACCCACGGCCGTGGCGCGGACGCCGTGGTCGACGCCTTGGGTGCCCCGCGAGGCTTGGACGCCGCGATGGCGCTGGTGCGCCGCCGCGGCACGGTGTGCTCGGTCGGTGTCCCCTCGGTCGAGCACTGGTCGATGCCGGTTCGCGACGCTTTCGTCAACGAGGTGACGGTTCGGTTCGCCATCGGCGATCTCATGCGCGACGGCGACGCGCTCACCGCGCTGCTGGAAACCGGTGTACTGGATCCGACCGTGGTGCTGACCGAGACCGTCGACATGGCCCGGGCCCCCGATGGTTATCAGGCGATGGCCGAGCGACGTACCCTCAAAGTGCTCGTCACGATGTAACCCAGGTCACTGGGAGGGCCCTATGGTAGCGCTCGCCAACCAGACGATCGACGACACGAATTCCCACGACGGCTCGGCTCCCGACGCCTTGCGACGCTTGCTGTGTACCTGTCCCGAGTCGGTTCTCACCGGGGCCGGTGAACTCGCCGACATTCTCAGCCAAGGTGGCAAGGTCAGCGTGCTGGGCTACCGCGGCGATCATTGGTTGCTACTCGCCGGTAACGAAGCCGTCTGCGACGAGGAGGACCTGCGCGACATTGATCCGACAGCCCAGGACACCGGAAGTGTCGGGAGTCTGGTCTTCGGACCGGGTGTTGCGCTCGCGTTCGCCGAGCAGGACACCATCAACCGGTTCGGCGTGGAGCAGTTGCGGCAGGCATGCGTATGGCTGGCCCAGGCTCAGCGTGCCGACCTCTCCCACGAGCGGATGCACGACGCCACCGAAGAAGCCGATAGTCAACGCGCGGTAGCCGACCAGATTCTCACCGTCCGTGATGTGGATCAAGTGCTGCTGTCGATCACCAATCAGACCTTGGGGATGCTGCAAGCCGACATCTGCGGTGTGTTTCTGCGCGAAGACGACGAACTGCAGATGCGCTGTTGTACCGGGCACCGCGTCGTCACCACCGAACGGCTACGGATGCGCCGTGGCCAGGGTGTCGCGGGGCTGGTATTCGATACCGGGGAGGTCGCCAAGGTCGACAGCTACCTCGACGATCGCACGATCAGTCAGGACTTCATGTCGCTGGCCGAGCAGGAGCAGACACGCTCAGCTCTGGCCGTACCGCTGCGCGCGCACGGCGAGCTGATCGGGGTGCTCGAGGTATGGCGGCGCCGACACTCCGTGTTCACCGCCCGCGACGTGCGCCGGCTCGCTTCGCTGAGCGATCTGGCCACCATTGCGATCGAGAACGCGCACCTGTATGAGCAGCAGCGGCGAGCCAACAGCGAGCTGCGGGAGACCCACGCGGACCTGCAACACAAACTGAGCCTGTTGCGCCGGTCCTCGGCGTTGCAACGCTCACTGATTCAGGCAGTGCTGGACGATACCGCCACGCCGACGGCGATCGCCCAACTCGTCGGTCAGGAGATGCAGTGCCAGGTGGCGGTGCTGGCCGACGACTACCAGATCGAGGTTGTGTACCCGCCGGACTTCGCTGTGACCGGGCTGGCTGAACACATCACCAAGTCCAACGCGGACGCGACAACCTCCGCACGCCGAGAACTCGTGGGCGGGATCAGGTGCTGGGTCGCAGGCGTACGCGCTGGGGGTAACTCGTTCGGAGCCGTGTGCCTGATCGGCGGCGACGAGTCGGATGAGGTGATGGAAGCGGCCTGCGGCCAAGCGGCGATGGCCAGTTCGTTGGCGCGGGCCGAACAACACGCCGCCAGCAGAGCCCGTGCGGAGGCATTCGACCAGATCCTGTGGGACCTGCTCAGCGGGCCCGAGCAGCACCGCATGGCGGCCCGAACTCGCGCCCAGCACATGGGTGTTCGCCTCAAAGGCCCTCACCGGATCATCTACGGTCAGTTCGACAACCTCACTGCACTCGCGGCACGCCGCGGCTGGGATACCTCGGGCTGTGAGCGAGCGCGGCGAGACACCCTGGATGCGATCCGAACGGCACACGAAACCCCGGCTCTGCAACTCGCCGGCATGCGCGGCGACTGCATCGTAGCGATCGCGGCGGTCGACGACCGCGCCCTCGTGCGGGAATTGATGGACACGGTGAACACAGCAGCGGGCGCCGTGTCCGGAGGTGAGCTTGCCCTGTCGTGGGGAGTGAGCACAGTGCGTGAGAACCCCTGTGACTATCCGAGCGCCTTCAACGAGGCCAAGACAGCCCTGGCTGCCGCCCGACGGCTGGCAACAGGCGGCGTGACCCTCTACGACGAACTCGGCATCGTCCGGCTCCTGCTCGGCTCACACGAAGATCCCGACTACCACGCCTTCATCTCCGAAGTCACCCAGCCGATAATCGACTACGACCGACGACACGACGGTGCACTCATGGCGACGTTGCGCGGCTTTTTCGACGCCGACTGCTCCCAGAAGGAAGCGGCCAAGCGCATGTATGTGCACCACAAGACACTCAGCTACCGGCTGGAACGCATTAAGGACATCGCCGGCCTGGATCTCGCCCGACACGCCGACCGCATGCGCGCCGACCTCGCCCTGCGGCTACTGGACGTGACCGAGACCATGGACAACCCGAACACGGTCTGACCTGGGCTTCGTCCCGAAGCAGACGGCGTTCACCTCCTCGGTTACACGGCCCGTCCCACAAAGCCATGTGTTCCGATGGGGAAAGCCATGTATTCGGATGGGGAATGACCTTCCTGGCGGGATTTCCGTTTGGGAACCGCAGGCTTACATCCCGCAGCCGGGCGCGCGGTGTCGCACTCCGGGTTGCGGGACTGGAGCGGGACAGCCGAGTTCTCTGCTGGCGTTGGCGGACTCCACGAACTCCGGGGTAGGGATGGATAGGGACATGGTGGCTTCTTCTGTGGTTACAGGTGCTTCGCCGCGCGGGCAGGATCGATTGCGACCGGCTTGACGCGTTCACGGAGTTCGCTCGCGCCGATCATGAAGTGGTCGTGGTCGTGGTCGTGGTCGTGGTCGTGGTTCTGGTCGTGGTCGTGGTTCTGGTCGGCTTCGGCCAGCGCCGTTGGGCAGTGGACGTAGTTGTCCAGCTCGACAGGGTGGCCGTGGGGGGTGCCCAGGTAGGCTTCTCGCCACAACCGCACCCGCTCGTCGAAATCGGGAGTGTTCAGGCCCACGTGCTTGTCCAGAAGCCGTTCGAGGGCTGTGATCCACTGTCGGTAGTAGGCGGTGGTGACGGACTCGTCGGCGGAGGCCGGCTCCTCTCGCGCCACCGCGGCGAGGGTCTGTGCCCACTCCGGCCATCCGAAGACTCCACGACGGGTGAGCGCCACGACGGTTGCGAAGGCCTCGACCTGCCACGGCTTGTCGAAGCTGTTCTCCGGCTCCTCCTCGTCGGCCAAGAAATGGGCAGTCATGAACTCGCCTCGTCGAGGTAGGACTCCCACATGTCGATGTACACATGGTCATCGGGGTTGCCCCCGTGCTTACCGAAGAGCTCTCCGACAGTGAAGCGGACGTTGTAGAGATGCTGGGGCTGATCGCCTTCGCCATGGGCCATCGTGTCGGGGAAGACGAAGAACCCGTGATGGATGGAGATCACGCCCGTGCGCCCCTTGGCGTACTGGGGGAGCCGGGTGTGACCGGTCGGATTGAGGTTGCGCACGGTGACGCGATCACCCACGGAGAAGCGTGTCGGCGGCGCATCGGGGCGAGTGAAATTGGTCGGGGTTCTGATGGCGTCGTGGACCTCGTTCGCCTGAAGCAGTCGCATCACAGGCCCTCCTTCTCGTTGCTCTCCAACTCGGTGATGCGGGCCTCGAGCTCCTCGGGGGTGAAGAGATCGTTCCAGAAACCGAGGTTCTCCGCGGCGCGCAGCCAGTGGACGTAGTAAGGGGTGCTCAGGTACTCGGCGGGATCCATGACCTCGATGGAGTGTCGGAACTCGTCGAGCGGACAGAGACCCGCGGCGAAGTAGAGACCGATCACGCTGAAGACGTCCCGCTCCCACTGGCCGTGGAAGACCGGCTCCTGTTCCTCTGTGGTGACGGTGCCGAACCCGTGCTTGCCGCCGACATCGTGGACGCCGTTCATGCGATCGCCTCCTGCCGCGGCGTCGCGAGCCGCGTGCCGATCATTGAGTCGCGGTTGACCAGCTCTGCGAGCTGCTCCACCGTCAGGTCCTCGGTGCCCGCGGGTCGCTCTGGGATGACGATGTAGCGGATCTCCGCGGTGCTGTCCCACACCCGCACCTCCTTGTCGTCTGGCACGAAGGTGCCGAACTCCTGGAGAACGTCCCGCGGCTCCATGACCGCTCGGGAGCGGTACTGCGGGGCCTTGTACCAGGCCGGCGGAAGGCCCAGCACTGCCCACGGGTAGCACGAGCAGAGGGTGCACACCACGACGTTGTGCACCGTGTCGGTGTTCTCCACGAACACGACGTGCGCACCTTCGAATCCGGTCATCCCGAGCTCTGCAAGCGTTCCGGTTCCGTCGTCGAGAAGCTGCTGCCTGAACTCCGGCTCGGCCCACGCTCGGGCAATGACAGCGGCACCGTCCTTGGGCCCGATCCGGTTCTCGTAGAGGTCCACCACCTCGTTCAGGGCGTCTTCGACCACCAGACCCTTGTCGACCAGCAAGGACTGGATCGCTTTCACCCGGAGGGCGGCGTATGGCGGCGGCTGGGTGTAACCGTCGCTGCTAGTGATCTGTTCCATCTGAGTCTCGACTCTCTCTTGCGGCGTACGGATGGGAGCGGAGGTCACCAACGTCAGGCGAACTCGACGGACACGCTGTCGAGTTCGATCGACGATTCTTCGGAGGCAGGCTCCGGCTCTTTCTCTCGGTCCGCTGCCGACAGCGGCCCGTAGTGGTGTGGCAGTCGCATGGACACCAGGTCCTTGCGTCGCACAACGTTGTTCGGATATCGGCCGCCACCGTCCGTGGTGTCCACGGTCATGGTGGCCGTGGAACTGCCCTCGGTCGCGATCCGCTCGGTTCGGGGGAACGAGAACGTATCGGGCCCGAATATGCCGCTCGCACCGCCCGCGGGGGTGTTGGCGAAGGCCAGGTAGACGTTGTTCTCCCCCGCCCGCACTCGCATGTGGTGCCAGTGGACGGGATCCTCGCCGTGCGGGATCGGGTAGCCGTGGTCGATGACGCTTCCAGGGTGTCCCTGGGTGAGTGGCGTCGTGACGGTGCCGCCGACGGCGACGAGGTCGCAGCCACGCAGCGCGAGTATCCGCCCGGTCTCCGGCTGCCCGATGTCCTCACCGTGGGCGATCCCGATTCGGCCCACGGGGATGTCGGCCACCGTGAAGGTCGATCCGGCGGTCACTCCGGTCTCCTCCGCCGGCACATGGACCTTGTGGTGCCTGGCCGCGACACCGCCGGGGCCGACCAGCACCAGGCTGTTGTGCACCGCAGCGCTCGGTCCGGCCGACTCGTAGAGGCCGAGCAGCGCCCAGACGTTCAGACGCGCACAGCTCGCGGCGACACGATGGAGCTCGCGCCCGCTCTCCTCGGCCAGGACCTGCAGGTCGCCCTGTCCTGCAGCAGCTCCCGAGATCGACAGCTCCGGGAAGACGACCAGCTCGGCGGCGGCACCGCTACTGGCCTGCTCGAGGTGGTCCAGCAGCTTGTCCGTGTTCCGGGAGGGCGAGGAATCGAAGGTCTCCTGAACCACCGTGACGACGCTCGGTCGGCCCGGTGGCAGAGGGCTCCGGCCGTAGAGCGAGAAGAACTCGAGCGGGTTCCACAGGAAGGTGTTCTTCTGGAGCTCACGATAGAGCTCGGGACGTCGGGTCGAGAGGGCGGAGCCCTGGCGCTGCTTCAGCTCGCGCGAGAATTCCGGATCGATGCGCCCGTGGACCACGCCATCCCCGCTGTCCCGGCTGGCGACGACCGTCGAGTCCGGCGCGATGATGCAAGACCCCCCGCTGAACTGCACCCCTCGCTCCAGACCCCACCTGTTGCTTTCGACGAGGTAGCAGGAGTTCTCGTATGCCCGGCTGATCCAGTAGGGCGCCGGAGTCCGCTCGGCGAGCCAGTTGCTGATGTGACAGATCACGTCGGCACCTTCGAGGGCGACCAGGCGCGCCGTTTCCACGAAGTGGATGTCCATGCAGATCAGGAGAGCGATCCGGCCGAGCTCGGTGTCGAACACCCGATGGCCCCGGTTGCCAGGCGCGGCCCATTTCGGCTCGGCGATGTACGGGTGCGACTTGCGGTGGGTACCGATCACTCCCTTGGGGCCGACCAGGACGGCGGCGTTGTACAGCAGCCCGGTCTCGATCTCGCGCTCGGGCATGCCCACCACGATGTGGACGCTGCGCTCCGCGGCCACGGCCGCGAACCGATCGATGGTCGGCCCGGGAACCGGCTCAGCCATGGCCTCGGCCTCGTGCTCGTCGAAGAAGCAGTAGCCGGTCGTCGCCATCTCGGGGATGGTGATGAGCCGGGCCCCGCCGTCGGCAGCCTCCTGTACCAGCCGAAGGAGCTCTCGGATGTTGTGCTCCTTGTTGAACAGCGTCGGCTCGAACTGAACCGCCGCGGCCGTGAACTCGCCACTCATGGGATCTCCTCGTCGGTTTGGTCCTATTCCGTTGCGCGGATCAGCGCTCGAAGATCTCGTGGTACAACGCTTCGATCTCGCCCGCGTCGGGCACGACCGGGTTGTTGGCGGGCGAGCCCGACGCAATCGCCTGGACCGCCATCGTGGGGACGAGCTCGGACCAGCGGTCCTTCTCGATGCCGTAGCTCCCGGGGGTGGGGACACCCAGCTCGGCACACAGGCGCTCCAGCTCGGCGATCAGCTTGTCCGCTGCGACCGAGTCCGAGTCGGATTCGGAACCGCTTCCGAAGGCCCGTGAGCAGTTGGCGTACCGCTCGACGGCGCCGGGCACCGAGTAACGCGTGACAGCCGGCAAAAGCATCGCGTTCGACAGGCCGTGGGCCACGTGGAAGTGAGCTCCGATCGGGCGGCTCATGCCGTGGACGAGTGCGACGCTGGCGTTGGAGAAGGCCATGCCCGCCTCCGTCGAAGCCACCATCATGGCTTCCCGAGCGGGAGCGTTCTCGCCATCCCGATAGGCGTCCTCGATGTTGCCCGCGATGGTCCTGATCGCGGAGAGCGCCAGTGCGTCGGAGACATGGTTGGACTTGCGGCTGACGTAGGCCTCGATGGCGTGCGTCAATGCGTCGATCCCCGTGTCGGCGGTGAGCCGCGCCGGCATGCTCGTTGTCAGCTCGTGGTCCACGATCGCGGCGACCGGAAGGAAGGAAGATCCGGGACACAGCATCTTCTCGTCCGTCAGGCTGTCGCTGATCACCGTGAACTGGGTGGCCTCCGATCCGCTCCCCGCTGTCGTCGGGATCGCGATGATCGGAAGCGCTGGCCCGGCATAGACATGAGGCGCCTTGTAGTCACTCATGACTCCCCCGTTGACCGCTAGGACGGCCAGCGCCTTGGCGGTGTCTATCGGGCTGCCGCCTCCGAACCCGACGACGCAGTCGGCTTGGTGGCTGGCAGCAGCCCTAAGCCCGGCTGTCAGCGAGTCGGTGGTGGGGTCAGGGACCGTATCGGCGAAGAGAAGGGCCTCGATGCCGTCCTTGGCGAGCAGGGAGCAAAGGCGGTCCGCGTCTCCGGTACTGGCGAGGAACTTGTCGGTGACCAGGACAGGGCGCTGGAGACCAAGGTCCCGCAAGACGGCGGGCAGTTCGTCGACGGCGCCTGCGCCGAGACGCGTGAGTCTGGGAAAGGCGAGCGTGGTCGTCAATGTCGTCTCCCTGCTGCTCAAGCGTTGCTGGGAAAGCCGAGGTCGATACCCCGGTGGCTCGGATCGGACCAGCGGGAGGTGATCGTCTTGGCACGCGTGAAGAAGTTGACGCCCTCCATGCCGTGGGCGTGAGTGTCGCCAAACAGGCTGTTCTTCCAGCCGCCGAAGCTGTAGTAAGCCAGCGGGATCGGGATGGGGATGTTTATGCCGATCATGCCGACCTCGATCTCGTTCTGGAAGTGCCGCGCGGCCCCACCATCGCTGGTGAAGATGGCGGTTCCGTTTCCGTACTGATTCGAGTTGATGAGATCAATGGCTTGGGCATAGGTCTCGACGCGTACCACCGAGAGGACCGGTCCGAAGATCTCGTCGGTGTAGACCGACATGTCACGACTGACGTGGTCGAGCAGCGTGGGCCCGAGCCAGAATCCGTCCGGCCCGCCATCGGGATCGACGGCACGGCCGTCGACGACGACCTTCGCGCCGGCCGCTTCGCCCTGGTTGACGTACGACGCGACGCGGTCGCGGTGCTCGCGCGTCACCAGCGGGCCCATGTCGGCACTCCGGGTCCCGTCCCCCACCTTCAGGCTCTCGGCCCGCTGCCGGATGCGGTCCACGAGATCGTCGGCGATGCCGCCAACCGCGACTGCGACCGAGATCGCCATGCAGCGCTCACCAGCGGAGCCGAAGCCTGCGTTGACCAGGCCGTCCGCCGCCAGGTCGAGATCTGCGTCGGGGAGGACGACGGCGTGGTTCTTGGCCCCTCCGAGGGCCTGGACCCGTTTCCCGCTCTCGGCCGCCCGCGAGTAGACGTACTGGGCGATCGGAGTGGACCCGACGAAGCTGACGGCCTTGACATCCGGGCTGTCGAGGATCGCGTCCGTCGCGACCTTGTCGCCCTGCAGGACGTTGAAGACGCCGTCGGGCAGGCCTGCCTCGGCCCAGAGCTCGGCCAGCCACAAGGACGCGCTCGGGTCCTTCTCCGAGGGCTTGAGCACGACCGTGTTCCCGGCGGCGATGGCGATCGGGAAGAACCACATCGGCACCATGGCGGGGAAATTGAACGGCGAGATCATGCCCACCACGCCGACCGGCTGACGCACGGAGAACACATCGACGCTCGTCGAGGCGCTCTCCGTGTAGGACCCCTTCAGCAGATGGGGAATGCCGCAGGCGAACTCGACGACCTCCTGACCCCGGGAGATCTCACCCAATGCGTCGGACAACACCTTGCCGTGCTCTCGAGTGATGATCTCCGCGAGCTCGCCCTTGCGCTCGTTGAGCAGCTCGCGGAAGCGGAACAGCACGGCCACTCGACGCGTGAGGGAGGTGTCCCGCCAGGCCGGGAATGCAGCGACAGCCGCCTCGATGACCGTCTGGGCATCCCGCTCCGAGGCCAACGCCACCTGGCCGACGACGGCGCCGCTTGCGGGGTTGGTGATCGGGGCGTGAGAGCCGGCCGTCCCCTGGAACGGCTTGCCCTCGGACCAGTGCCCCACGGTGTTGTTCATCTTGTGTCTGCGCCTTTCGCTGAATTCGTGATGTTGAGCCACGACACTCGTTGAACATTTGAGTTCGGTCAATAGCCTAGTTCAGCACTGGAATGTGCGTGCATGCACAATAGGAAGCATGCGCAACGCCGACGACCTGAAGTTCTTGCTGGAGCTGGCCCGAACTGGCCGCCTTGTGGAGGCCGGCCGGCGGCTCGGAGTCGAGCACACCACCGTCGCCCGGCGGATCGCGAATCTCGAACGCCAAGTCGGGGAGCGCCTGTTCGACAGGCTCTCCAGCGGCTGGCGGCTGACCGAGCGCGGGCGTCAGCTCCTGCCCTATGCGGAGACTATCGACTCCGCCATGACAGCGGCGTTCGGCGATACCGGCAAAGCCCAGACCCTGTCGGGCACGGTCCGCCTCGCCGCGCCCGACGGGTTCGGAGCGTACGTCCTGACCCCGGGCTTGGGCAGGCTACGGGAGGACCATCCCGATCTCGCCGTCGAAGTGACTACCGCGACCAGCAACCTGTCCCTGGGTGCACGCGACTTCGACCTGGCCGTCACCCTCGAGCGACCCACCTCGAGGGCGGTCATGATCCGTCGGCTGACCGATTACTCGCTGAAGCTCTACGCGTCGGAGGACTACCTCGCCCGCCACGAGCCGATCACGAGCACGAGGGACTTGGTGCGCCACACCATAATCTGGTATATCGACTCGATTCTGGATGTCCAGCCGCTCAAGTCGTTGAGCGCGATCCTTCCGGACTGCAAGGCCACCATCCAGACCAACAACATCTCCGGGCACCTGACAGCGACCAAGGCCGGTCTGGGCCTCAGTCTCCTGCCGACCTACATCGGCGCCACAGAACCGAAGCTCTGCGAGGTGCTCCCCGAAGAGATCGTCGGACGTCGAACCTATTGGGTGGTTGTTATGAAGGAGCTCAGCCATCTTCGCCGCGTCCAGGCCGTCGACAGCCTGCTGACGTCACTGGTCGCCGACAGCTCCGTCTTCGAATGACCTAGAACTGGGGCGTGGGTCATGAAGGCGCCACGAACGTCACCCGCGTCACCGGGGCTGGGTCGAATGACACGGGCCCGCTTGCCGAGCCGGCTGATCACGCGCTGGGCCGCTCACGGGCGGTCCGTCGACGAGGATTCACCAGCTCGTCGGCGGCCATGGCCTGCCGCTGGTGATCGCCCTCGCCCCGGCAAGCGGGTGATGCACCGTCCCTGCTGCCGTTGCTCGGACGGCTGCGCGTGCCCGGGTCGATCGGGCAACCCCGCACCCGACCTGACGCCATCCGGGCCGATAAGGCGTACTCGTCTCGCGTGATCCGCGAGAATCTGCGCGCCAGCCGCATCGGCTATGCATTTGCTGGGCGGGGCACAGTGATCGCCCAAGGATCTCGGCAGCGCATCATCTTTGGGTCGCCTCCCACGTCCCTCGGCGGACCGTAGCCGTGCGATGCGGTCAACGCTCGCGGCAAGTGGCGCTCCGACGCCAACGGCACCCGGGTCCGGTGCGGCGTGAGGCTACGGTGCTTGTTGCACAGACGCGCTTTCGGCTCCGCGCCATCGATGCTGGGCTCACCAGTCCTGCCAGGGCACGATGGTGCGCAGCGGTGTCGAAAGAAGGACCTCTTCGGCGTCGTCCAACCCTTGCGTCGCTGCGTCGCGCTCTGCGCGAAGGATGGCGCTGGTCGTCTCCAGCGGGTCACCGTCGAGGTACACGAGACGGACGCGAAGGCTCCCCGGGCTATCGGTCGCGTTGGATGTGATTGGCAGTGTCCGGTGTTGCTGGTGGTGGTCGAAGGAGAAGGTCCATGCTCCGGCGACGCCGTCGAGGTCCAGGAGCGCCGGCATGAGGACGCGGTCCTGCCAGGCAAAGAGCTCATGAGTGTTCTGGCCGTGTGGCGCGGCGTAGCGGGAGAGGGTGAAGTGCACTCCCCGATTGGGGCGGAAGGGGAGCACGTCTGCGCTGACCAGCGCCGAGGGGGCGGCGTACCCCTTGGTCGGTACGAAGAAGGAGGTCATTCTGCGCTGGACGCCCGGAATGAGGGGACCGCGGCCCCATTGAAAGGAGTCTTCGCCAAGGCGGCTCCATGTTGCCAGGGCCTGCTCGACCGGGTCACGGAACAAGTAGGTGGCGACATAGTCGACCTCCGCATACTCCGCGACAGCGGACCCGTGTTGGCGGAACTCTTCGGGTCGCGCCCAACGATCGCCCCAGGCCACGCCGGGTAGGGCCAGATTCTCCGGCCGGTGGTCGAGCTGGTGCCACTCGTTGTAGGCACGGTGTTGCGAAGGATCGGCAAGGTCGACCAATGAGAAGTACGCCAACGGGTAGGGCACCGTCTACCTCCTTAAACGAAGTGAGTCTTAGCCTAGCGCTTGTTTGGGTCTGTGTACATCTGGAATTCTGCCGTCGTTCCGGTGGGCGGACTCGTGACCTGCCGTATCCATCCCCGAGGAGGCCGACGGCGGGCGGCGGCGTAGCTGTCGCAGGGCAACCTGCCGGGAAAAGGTTCTACCCGCTCACGGGAGGAGCCGGCCGCTTCCGACGCCCGGATCCGGGTGCCGGTGGCGGTCTCGTGCCGGGTTTTGCAGCTCCGCCGCCAGCACTACTACGCCCGGCTCGCCTGTCCCGTCACTGACACCGAACTCGACGAGGCCTATCTGGCCGACGCACTGTGCGACGCCGCCGCGACGGCCCCGAGTTCGGTCAGCACACGCACGACTCCGAAAGGTCGCCGGGGCGATCCGGCTCGGTTGACCCGGATCGCCGGCACACGAAGTCTACCAAGCGCTTGCTAGATTATTGCGGAAGGATGCGTGGAACCAATGACTTCGGCGACCTGTGGTTGCGCGACCTCCGGATCCTCACGTGCGCGACGGCTCGTGCTCCGGGGCCGGTCGGCCGAGCCGATCGAGGCGGTCGAAGTCGTCGTCGGGCAGGTCGAGGTCCACCGAAGCGACGTTCTCTTCGAGGTGGTGCCGGGAGGAGGTCCCCGGGATGGGGACCATGACCTCGGACCGGCGCAGCAGCCACGCCAGCGAGACCTGAGCCGGAGTGGAGCCGAGTCGGCCGGCCACCTCGGTGACCGGCGAGTCGGAGCGCACGCTCGGTGCGATCGGCAGCCAGGGCAGGAACGCGATGCCGTGGCGCTCACAGTGCGCCAGCACGCGCTCCGAGCGCCGGTCGAGAAGGTTGTACCGGTTCTGCACACTCGCGATCGGCGTGATGCGGCCTGCCTCGACGATCTGCTCGACGGTGACTTCGGACAGTCCGATGTGGCGGACCTTTCCCTCGTCCTGCAGCTGCCGCAGCGCGCCGATCTGGTCGGCCAGCGCGACCGTGGGGTCGATCCGGTGCAGCTGGAACAGGTCGATGCGCTCCAGCCGTAGCCGTCGCAGGCTCAGTTCGGCCTGTTGGCGCAGGTACTCCGGACGCCCGAGCGGGATCCACTCGTCGCCGGGGTGGCACTGGCCGGCCTTCGTGGCGATCACGACGTCGTCGGGGTACGGGTGCAGGGCTTCGGCCAGCAGCTCCTCGTTGCGGCCGAGCGCGTAGGCGTCGGCGGTGTCGATGAAGGTGATGCCGAGATCGACCGCGCGGCGGGCCAGCGCGTGCGCCGCGGCGGGGTCGCCGGAGGGCAGCCGCATGGCGCCGAAACCCAGCCGGTGGACCGGAAGGTCGCCGCCGAGGACGAGGTGGTGGTGATCGGCAGGCATAGCGTCTCCTCGTGAGTGCCGGTTGATGTGGTGCCAACACTGCCGTCGCGGATCAGCTAAGACAATCGAAACATTCTTCGGATGATCACGTAGCATCACTAATGTGTTGAATCTGGAACGCCTGCGGACTCTCCACGCGATCTCCACGACGGGGTCGGTGCGCGGCGCCGCCGAGGCACTGCACGTGACGACCTCGGCGGTGTCGCAGCAGCTGTCCCGGCTCGAGCGTGAGGTCGGCCAGCAGCTGCTCGAGCGGCAGGGGCGTGGCATCCGGCTCACCGGCGTCGGCGATCTGCTCGCCGAGCATGCGGGCAGGCTGCTGCAGCAGGTCGAGCTCATCGAGACCGACCTCGCCGATCACCGCGGTGCGGTGGCCGGATCGCTCTCCGTGGCCGCCTTCGCCACGGCTGCTCGCGGCCTGCTGCCGCCGGTGCTGCACACGCTGCGGGAGCGGCACCCGGGTCTGTCGACCAGGCTGACGGAGCTCGAGCCCACCGAGTCGATCGCACAGCTGCGCCACGGCGCCGTCGACATCGCGGTCGTGCAGGACTGGCCGGAGGAACCGATCACGGTGCCCGAGGGAATCGCGTGTGCCCCGCTGCTGGAAGACGTGCTCGACGTGGCTCTGCCTGCGCGACATCGCTTCGCAGGCCGGGACGCCGTCACGCTGGTCGAGCTGCGCGACGAGGACTGGGTGAGCTGGCCCGACGACGAGATCTGCCACGGCTGGCTGGGCAATACCCTGCGCCGCAACGGAATCGAGCCCCGGGTCGAGCACACCGCTTCGGAACACTCCACTCAGCTCGCGGTGGTCGCGGCCGGATTCACGGTCGCGATCATCCCCCGGCTCGGCCGCGGCCCCACACCGGCCGGCGTCCGGTTCGTGCCGTTGCGACCGGAGCCTCGACGGCGAGTGTTCGCGTTGTGGCGCAACAGCACCACGAACCGCCCCGCATTCCAGGCAGCGCTCGGCGCCCTGCAGGACAGTGCCCGGCAGTGCGACACCACCCGTGTCGATGATCCCGGGTAGTAGGGCCAAGGTGGCCTACAACATCCACGACCTCGTCCGCCAGCCAGGATCGCGCAACTGGAGCGAGGATTTCACGCTCTACACGGAGGCGGATTCCGGCGATCCGATCGCCACCTCGCGGGTGCTCTGCAACCGGGGTCTGCATTGACGCGACCCGCCTTCAATCATACAGTTTCGGGAAATCTGTATGATCAACGCGGAGGTCGGTCCGATGGTGCTCGGCAGTGTGGCGGTGGTCCTCGGGGGTAGTGTCGGCGGCCTGTGCAGCGCGGGAGCGCTCGCTCCGTACTTCGATCGCGTAGTGGTGCTGGAACGCGACGAACTGCCCGCCGACGCTCGGCATCGGCGGGGCGTGCCGCAAAGCAAACACCCGCACTTCCTGCTGAACTCGGGCAGGCGCGCGATCGGGGAGCTGTTCCCCGGCTTCGAGGACGAACTCATCGCCGCAGGTGGGCTTCATCTGATGCCCTCCATGGATGCGGCCTACCTCGACGGCGAGGGGTGGTCGGCGCGCAAGCGCAGTGCGATGACGATGATCTACAGTTCGCGCATCCTCATCGAACGGGTGCTGCGCGACAAGATCCGTGACGTGTCCAATGTGGAACTTCGGGAAGGCGTCGCCGTGCACGGCCTCTCGGTGCACGACGGAGCGATCACCGGTGTGCAGCTCTCCACGTCCGCAGGCGAGGAGCACATCGACGCGGACTTCGTCGTGGACGCGATGGGGCGTGGTTCCTCGGTCGGTGACTGGCTGGTGGCCGCGGGATGGCCGGAGCCGCCGGTGCAGACGCTCGATGCCAAGGTCACCTACACCTCACGCTGGTACGACTTGCCCTCGGCCGAGCAGCGCCCCTCCTCCTGGTGGTGGCAACACCTCGTGATCATGCCGACCCCCGACAAGGGGCAGCATCCCGCCGAACACGACTTCCTGGTGAACTTCTTCCCCGTCGAGGACAACCGCGTCATCGCGTGCATGGGCTCCTGGGGGCATCCGATGCCCCGCAGTACCGAGGCGTTCCTCGAGGCCGCCCACCGGGTTCGGACACCGCTGTTCGCCTCCGCCATGGACCGGTGCGCTCCGACCTCGCAGGTGCATCTGACCCGGTCGACCGGCAACAAGTGGCGCCGGTACGACCGTTGGTCGACGCCTCCGAAGGGGCTGGTGTTCGTCGGTGATTCGATCTGCGCGTTCAACCCGTTCTACGCGCAGGGCATCAGTTCCGCGGCGAGTTCGGCGCTCCTGCTGCGAGAACACCTCTCCCGCGCCGGGAGTCTCGGCCGGAAGTTCTGCGTGGAATTCCTGGCCGAACAGCGCAAACTGCTGGGCGTGCCGTGGCGTCTCGCCATGGCACGGGACCAGGGCTACGAATGTGCTGTCGGTACCGAGCAGCTGCCCGAGTGGAAACGCCGGATTCTCGCGGCCGTCTCCGGACCCGCATTCAGTCTCATCGTCGGAGCCGCCCGCGAAGACGTCGTCGTCGACGAGCACTTCTCCAAGGTGTTCAACCTCGACGAGTCGCTGGGCCGGATGATGACGAACCCGCGGGTGCTCGCCGGTCTCGTACGCTATCGCATTCGGGCGGCTCTGGGCCGCGAACGGGTTCCCTACGGATTCGATCCCCAGGAGGAACCGCCGGCCACCGACTACTCGCCGGCCGGCACCGCGACCACCGCACCGCGGACCGGGGCGGAGGTATGACCGAGCCCGGGTGCGGACCGCAGGCCGAGGAGGCCACCCGCGTCCTCGGTTTCGACTGCACCGACGTGTCCGCGGTGGCCTCGCTGCGGTTTCCCTGGGATCTCGCGAACTGGACGATGCCGCTGCTCGAGGTGCTCGTCATCGGCGGTGCCGTGTTCGCGCTGGTGCACGCGATTCGCCGTTACCGCAACGGCGATCCGGTGAATCTGGCGTTGTGGTGCGCTTCGCTGGTCTACCTCTTCGTGATCGAACCGCCCCTGTACTTCCCGGAATGGTTCGGTCTCGACGAGCTGTACGGGTTCATCTTCGCCCACAACCAGTTCACCGCGGGGTTCATGGCGGATCGACTGCCGCTCTACATCGTGGCGTTCTATCCGATGATCAGCCAGCTGGCCTACGAACTGGTGCGCTCGCTCGGGATCTTCCGCCGGCGCGGTGCACTGGCGGGCGCGGTGGCCGTGGCGCTCGCCTGTCAGGTCTTCTACGAGATCTTCGACCACGTCGGCCCGCAGCTGAAGTGGTGGACCTGGAACGACGACAACCACCTCGTCAACCATCCGGCGATGGCGTCGGTGCCGTTGACCAGCATGCTGCTGTTCGCGTCGGTCTCGATGGCGGCCCTGACCTACCTGGTCGTGCGCCTGACGGCGCGGCCTGCTGCGGACGGTCGGCCGCGGCGGGGCCGGGACCTCCTGCTGCGCGTCGTACTGGCCGGCGTGCTGACTCCGTTGGCGATGGTGATCGCCAACGTTCCGTCGAGCCTGTTCGGCGGCGAGAACCCCGATGTCACCGCCCAGGCGTGGATCCTCGGCATCGAGCTCGCCCTCGTCTGGCTCGCCGGTGGCTGGGTCGTGGTTTCGCACCTGAGGTCCGCCGACCACGGACTCGACGAACCACTTTCGGCCTTCGCCCGCTTCTACCCGGTGATCTACCTCGGGGCGATGGCGGTGTTCTGGGCCGCCGCCCTGCCGCAGTACCTCGGTGCCGAGGACGGCGTCACCCGCGACGGCACCCCGACGGGGAGCGGAATCTACGCGCTCGCCTGCTTCTTCGGGGCCGGTCTGCTCCTCGTCGCGCTTCACCGCACGCAGCGAACCCGCCGGACGGATCCTGCCGGTGTCTGACCTTCCCCTTCGGGGAAGATGACACCCATGGGACACCACGGATGGCAGGGAAACCCGCCTGGCGCCGAGGATCAGGCACGCCGTCGTCTCATCGAGGCGGCGATCGCCTGCATCGGCCGCACCGATGTTTCCAAGATCAGCCTGTCCGATGTCGCCATCGAAGCCGGCGTGACGCGTCAGACCGTCTATCGTTACTTCCCGAGCCTTTCGGAGATACTCAGGGCCGTCGGGCAGGCGGGTGCCGACGAGTTCGCGGAGCGGATGCAGCAGCACCTGGCCGTGTGCGAAAGCCCGGCCGAGGCCGCGGTGGAATCGGTGGTGTTCGCCGTCCGCACCGTGCCCGACGAGCCCTACATGGGTCTGCTGCTGCAAGCGGGCGAGCCCGACTTCTTCACCGCCGGTTCCACCTCTCCCGCGGCCTTCGCCCTCGGCGCACGCATTCTGCGGAACGTGCCGGTGGACTGGCGGGCCGTCGGGATCACCACGGACGAGGACCTCGAAGGGCTCGCCGAGATTTTGATGCGGTTGTTCGTCTCGTTCCTCCAGTACCCCTCGAGCCCGCCGCTCACCGATGACCGGATCCGGTCCCTCGTCCGCCGCTGGATCGGGCCGGCCCTCGGCGGGCACTCGGCACGCCACGGCGAATCCGACGACCTCGCGCAGCTCCCACCAGCGCCTTGACCGTGGACAGGGCGGCCGGTCGGGTCACGGGATGACCGAGTCCCACACCGACCGGCTGCCGGAGTGGCCCGTGAGTATCAGCACGATCATGTTCCCGACGGCCACGACGATCACCGCGATGCCGAGGAGTGCCGATCCGGCCGTCGCTGTGCGCATCCGCTGCGCTCGTCGAAGGGCTGTCGCTGCCCACCGGAACCAACCCCACTGTCCCGTCGCGACCAGGAAGAGGCCGATCGACCACGGGAGCAGCATCCGCCCGTAACGTTCGTGTTCCAGCACCGAGGGCAGGGGGCCGACGGCACTCGCGAGTGACTCTCCTGCGACGATCGTGATGGGCACGAGGGCAGCGACCGCCAACGCTGCAAGAGGAGTGACCAGGCCGAGTCGGTGGCGAGCAGCGGGCCAGAACTGCGCGAGTAACAGCGCGAGCACGGCCAGCGGAACCAGCACGACCACAGCGTGGACGAGCAACGGATGCAGGGGTAGTCCGACGAATGTCCCGGTATCGTCCATACCGGGAGACACGAGGCGCGCACCCGCAACGTTCACTCCGGCGTGAACCGTCGGATGCTCCGTACCGTGTTGTTGATATGGGCGAGGGCAGCGCCGGTGAGGAGCAGCGGTCGGATCGGCCGGGAACCGATACGAGCCGCATCGAGGTGCTGCGCGACCTGCACGACCGCTACGCCACCGCGCTGTGGCGGTATGTGGTTTCGCTGACGAAAAGACCCGCCGACGCCGACGACATCGTGCAGGAGACACTGCTGCGAGCCTGGCGCACGCCGAGGGTGATACAGGATGACCCGGTTCGGGCTCGTGGATGGTTGTTCACCGTTGCACGCAACCTGGTCATCGACCAAGCGCGCAGTGCCAGCCGGCGCCACGAGCACACGACCCCGGAAGTGGCCGACGAGGTCGCCGAGGATCGTGTGGATCGGCTGTTCGACGCGATGTTGGTCAGCGATGCTCTCGCTTCGCTGGGCCCGCACCACCGAGAGGTGCTCGTGCGGGCCTACTACGGAGGGCTGAGCACCGCCGAGCTGTCCGAGGAACTCGGAATCCCCGAGGGGACGGTGAAGTCGCGGCTGCATTACGGGCTGTGCGCCTTGCGCCTGGCATTCCAGGAGAGAGGGGTGGCCCGATGACTCGGCCGGACCACGAGGGTTTCGCCGAATGGGATGCCGCCTATGTGCTCGGCGCGCTCACCCCGGCGGACCGGCGGGCCTATGAGGAGCACATGCAGCAGTGTCCGCTGTGCCGGGACGCGGTGAACGCTCTCGCGTCGATGCCCGGCCTGCTCGCACAGATCCGGCCCGAATCCGAAGCCGACCTGCCGGATCAGCACCGGGAGCCGGTCGACCTGATGGATGCCATGCTGCGCAAGGAAGACCGGCGCCGTGTCCGCCGCCGGCACCGGCTGCTCGTATGGGCAACCGCCGCAGCCGCTGTGCTCGTGCTCGTACTCGCCATCCCCGCGGCCCTGGTACATCAGCCTGCCGACGATGTCGTGTCGGTGGGCCTGGAGCCGGTCGATTCGGCTTATTCGCCGATGGACGTCGACGTCACGCTCGCTCCCGAAGCCTGGGGAACCCGGCTGTCCATCGAATGCGAGTACCCCGCCCAGCTCGACTACCAACGGCAGCAGACCTGGTACGCGCTCGTCGTGACCGATGTCGATGGCACCAGCACCCGAGCGTCGACCTGGCAGGCAGTCCCCGGTGACACCGTCGTTCTCGGTGCTGCCACGGCCGTGAGCCTCGACGGCGTCGCCTCCCTCGCCGTGGTCACTGCCGGCGGCGAGGAAGTGCTCACCGCGACGATTCCCGGGCAATAGCGGCCGAGTCCGCATCCGATGGATGAACCGGACCGGCTCCCGTCTCGTGTTTCACGAGTGCCCCGAACAGTGGGCCCAGCACCGGCGAGGACAGGAAGGTGAACCATGAAGACCAGACACACCCTCAAGACCGTGGCGGCGCCACTCCTCCTGCTCACGCTGAGCGCATGCGGCGCCGGTGACGGCGGTAACGGGGGCTACGGAGCACCCCCGGCCACCGGCGACGGAGACTCCGGCGACGCCCCCGGGCTGCGAACCGCCGATACCGAACTGGGCACGATCGTGGTCGACGACGACGGCATGGTTCTCTATCAGTTCGACAGCGACGAGCGGGGCTCCGGAACCTCGACGTGCGAAGGGCAGTGTGCGCAGAACTGGCCGGCGGTCCCGGGCGAGGAGACGCCTGATGCCGACGGCATCAGCGGCGACGTCGACACGATCACCGGCGTTGACGGCCGGCCCCAGCTCACCCTCAACGGATGGCCCCTGTACTACTACGCCGGCGACCAGGAACCCGGCGACCTGAGTGGGCAAGGCGTCGGAGACGCCTGGTGGGTCCTCACACCAGAGGGCGAGCCGGTCCGAGGCTGAGCCGGAGGGCCGGCGGTTCGCCGGTTTCGGGGCTCACCAGGGGACCGAACCCTCCTCGTTGAAGAAGCCGCCGCGAGGGCCGTCGTCGGGCAGGGTGGCGAGTCTGACGGCGATCGCCGCGCCTTGTTCCGGCGTTCGCCAACCTTGGTGTCCGGTGAAGTCGGTCGCCACCAGTCCGGGGCAGGCGGCGTTGACGATGACGCCGGTGTCGGCCAGCCTGCGGGCGTACTGGGCGGTGATGCTGTTGAGCATCGTCTTCGACGGTGCGTACGCCGCCAGCGGAGGTCCGGTCTGCAGTGTCAACGACCCCATGTCGCTGGACATGTTCACGATGCGCGGGGACGACGATCGCTGTAGCAACGGCAGCATCGCGTTCGTGACGCGGACGGTGCCGAACACATTGGTGTCCAGCACGGTGCGGAGCACGTCGAGGTCGAGTGTCGTCGGATCCTGCGCTCCGCCGTCGGTGCTTCCCCCGATGCCGGCGTTGTTCACCAGTACGTCCAGCCTGCCGGGATCGGACTCGAGGAGGCGTGCCGCCGAGGCGGCGCTGTCGTCGGCGGTGCTGTCGTCGGCGGTGACGTCGAGCGGAACTCCGAACGCCTCGATGCCGTCGCCGCGCAGGGCTCCGACAGCGGCCTCGCGGCGCGTTTCGTCACGTGCGCCCACCCCGACCCGGAAGCCGGCTTCTCCGAGTCCTCTGGCGATGGCGAATCCGATTCCCTTGTTCGCGCCGGTCACCAGCGCGGTCTTCGTCCCGGTGGTCTTCGTCTCGGTCATGCCCCGATCCTCGTGCGCGGCCTCGGTTGTCGTCCAAGACCGACCCGATCGGTTGTGATACCCGTGGGGTATCGGGGCGTACGCTGGCCGCATGGACCAGCCGGAGGTGCGCGAACTGCGGTACTTCGTGGCCGTGGCCGACGAACGGCACTTCGGGCGGGCGGCCGAACGTCTCGGCATCGCGCAGCCGCCGCTGTCGCGAGCGATCCGGCAGCTGGAACGGCGCCTCGGCGTGCAGCTGTTCGAGCGGAACCGCCGCGGCGTCGACCTTACCGAGGCGGGTCGTGTCCTGCAGCGGGAAGCCGTGCCCGCGCTCGACGCAATGGCGGCGGCGGTACGGCGGACCCAACGTGCCGGGCACCCGCAGCGGCCGCTCGTCCTCGCCACCAAAGCCGGGGCGTCTCACGAACTGCTGCGCGCCCTTGTCGATGCGCACGCGCGCGAACCCGGCGCCGCGCCGGTCGAGGTGCTGCTGTGCGAGGTCGGCGAGCAGGCAGGGCTGCTCCGTACCGGAGCCGCCGACGTCGCGTTGATGCACCGTCCCGTCGACGACCTCGCCGGGTTCGACGCCGAGGACCTGCTGACCGAGGGACAGGTCGCCATCGTTCCGGCCGGTCACCCGCTGGCCGCACGTACCCACCTCACGCTGGCCGAGGCCGCGAACGTCCCCGACCTGCCGATGGCCCGCTGGCCCCGGCTCGACGGCACCTATCCCGACGGGCCGGGGCCGGAGGTGCGTACGCAGGCACAGCTCGCGCAGCTGGTCGCCCTCGGGAAGACCCTGCTGGTCATTCCCGCGTCGAGCCGGGCCTGGCAGTGGCCCGAGCACGTCGCCGTTCCGGTGCTCGACGCGCCGTCGGTGACCACGGTGATCGCGTGGCAGCCGAACAGTCGCTCCCGCGAGATCGCTGCGCTCGTCAGGACGGCGGCAGGCCTGGAACTCGCGGGCGGACCGGCCGCCGCTCACTGACGCCGGAGGTCACGCGGCCGCCGCGCCGGCTCACAACGAGATGCCCAGGATCCAGCCGCCCAGTGTGTAGACGGCCAGTGTCACGAGCACGATGCCGATCAGGTTCAACCAGACACCGCCCTTGATCATCTGCCCGATCGTGACGTGTCCGGAGCCGAACACGATGGCGTTCGGCGGAGTGGCGACCGGCAGCATGAACGCGCACGTCGCGGCCAGCGCCGCGGGCACGACCAGCAGCATGACGTCCATGCCGAGACCGCCCGCCACTGCGCCGAGGATCGGGACGAAGATGCTGGCCATCGCGGTATTGCTGGTCAGCTCGGTCATGATCATCACGATCACCACCGCGGCGGCGATGAACAAGATCGTCGGCAGCACGTCGAGGCTCGCGACCTGATCGCCGAGCCAGGACGCGAATCCCGTTTCCTCGAACTGTTTGGACAGTGCGAGACCACCACCGAACAGCAGCAGGATGCCCCACGGCAGCTGTTTGGCGGTGTCCCAGTCCATGGTCCGCACGCCCCGCCGAACGGGCAGGATGAACAGCAGTACCGCCACCGCCATCGCGATCACGCTGTGCTTGGCCTGCTCGAGCCAGCCGATCGCGGCACCGCCCATGATCTCCTCGTCCGAGAGCAGCGGCAGGATGATCCAGGCCGCGGCCGCCCCGATGAACACGCCCAGTGCGTTCTTCTCGCCGCGCGACATCGGGCCGAGCTCGGCCAGCTGCTCGCGGATCAGTTCCCGGCCACCGGGCAGCTCGGTGAGCTTGGGCCGGTAGATCACCTTGGCCAGAATCAGCCAGGCCAGGAACAAGAACACGATCGCGATCGGCAGGCCGAACAACATCCACTGGCCGAATCCGATCGAGATTCCCTGCTCGTCGAGGTAGCCGAGCAGTACGGCGTTCGGCGGCGTGCCGATGATCGTGCCCAGCGAGCCGATGGAAGCCGCGTAGGCGATGCCGAGCATCAGCGCGGTGGCGAAGTTCGGATCCCCCTTGCCGTCGCCGAGCTGCAGCACCAGCGCGAGCACGGACACCCCGACGGGCAACATCATCACCGTGGTGGCGGTATTGCTGACCCACATACTCAGGAACGCCGTGGCGATCATGAACCCGCCGATCAGCCGCACCGGGCTGGTTCCCACCAGTAGCACGGTGCGCAACGCGAACCGTTTGTGCAGGTTCCAGCGTTGCATGGCCAGTCCGAGGATGAACCCGCCCATGAACAGGAAGATGATGTCGTTGGCGTACGGCGGGGCCACGTCGTCGATCGCCGAGACACCGAACAGCGGGAACAGCACCAGGGGCAACAGTGCGGTCGCCGCGAGCGGGATCGCCTCGGTGACCCACCAGGTGGCCATCACGACCGCGATCGCGGCAGCCGCCTTGCCGTCCGCCGACAACGTGCTCGGCAGCACGACGTACAGCAGTGCCGCGAGCACGGGACCGAGGCCCAGTCCGGTCCACCGCCGCATGTTGGTGCCGGCGTCCGTCTCGCCGGCCGCGGTTCCCGACTCACTGTCGATCTGTGACATGGAACACCTCCAGCTTCGGTCGGGCAATTTACCTTGATCGGCTCCCGCTGTGACCGGTTCGGGCCCGCGTCATTGCACGAGATGCCGCGGCACGTCCCGCGGCAGGCGCCCGGGCCGGGGTTTCGCCACGGGGAGCACGTCTTGTCCGAGGAGCGGAGCGTCTCGAGACGGTCGATCACGTCCTGGTGAGTCCGGGTGCCGAGTTCCGCACCCGGCTCGGTCGACGACCTGTCCCTGCTCGGTGTCCAGGAATGACAAGGAGATCGAGCGGTCTGATGTGGACGATCCTGCGGCCGTGCGAGTCCGCCTCGAACGTCCCGCTCCGGAGGAGCTCCGGCAGCTCGACTAGCGGTCGCCCGGCGAGGTGATGCGCGGGCTGATGGTTCCCGGCGTATCCGGGGTCGCGTCGCCCGGTGTTCTCGACACGGTGGAGGCCGTCACCGGACCGCCGGCCAGATCCTTCGGGCAGTGGGCCCGCGACAACGCCGGCCGGTTCTCAGCTTCCGTGCGGAGCCAGCCTCCCGGACTGCGGACCCGCGTGCGTCGTCGCAGGGGGCGAAACGTGTACCGCATGCGGGCCGGGCGTGTAGGATCGGGGGTGGCGGGTCCTCCGTGCACAGCCGTCGGCTGTGATCAACGTCGATTGTGTGAACGACGCCGAGAATCGCGACCTGCCCTGAACCTGTATTCGAACGGACCTCGCCACGCAGCAACGAGCTACGCAGCGAAGAGCTACGCAGCGAAGAGTCGAGTTCGCTCATCCGCACGCGCTCGCGTGCACGCACAGAACCGGCGGCCAAGACCCCGTCGCCGCCAAGGAGATCCCCCATGTCCATCGATCATGTTCACTCACGTGTTTACGGAACCGACGTCGCGCCCGTGGTGTTCAGCCACGTGTCCACGCAGATCCCCACGGCCGCGCCGGTCACCCGCGCGGCGGCCGACTGCGCGCGGGTCGTTTCCTTTTCGTCCGCTCCCGCTGCGTTCGGAGGCGAACTTCTCCGATGACCGACTACGCCGACGCTCCCGTGAAGACCGGCGGTGAGTACGCGGCTCTGCTCAACGAGGTACGCGACGCGGGCCTGCTGCGCCGCCGGTACGGGTACTACGCGCTCAGGATCGCGGCCAACCTGCTGGTGTTCGCCGGAGCCTGGGTGGCATTCGCATTTCTCGGCGACAGCTGGTGGCAGTTGGGGATCGCCGCCGTGCTGGCCGTCGTGTTCGCACAGCTGGCGTTCATCGGCCACGACGCGGGGCACAAGCAGATCTTCCGCACCCGCAAGCCCAACGATGTCATCGGCACTGCGCACGGGGGCCTCGTCGGGATGAGTTACCGCTGGTGGGTCAGCGGGCACAACCGGCACCACGCGAACCCGAACCACGAGGAATACGACCCCGACCTCGACATTCCGGCGCTGGCGTTCACCAGCAAGCAGGCCCGGCTCAAACAGGGTTTCCTGCGCTGGATGGCGAAACACCAGGCCGTGCTGTTCTTCCCCCTGCTCGCGCTGGAAGGGGTGAACCTGCACGTCAACGGCGTGAAGGCGGTCTGGGAGGGCAAGACGAAAGCGCGCAAGACCGAGGGTGTCCTGCTCACCGCACACCTCGTCGGCTATCTGACGGCGGTGTTCCTGGTGCTGTCGCCGGGGCTCGCGGTGCTGTTCATCGCGGTGCACCAGGTGCTGTGGGGCATCTACATGGGTTGTTCGTTCGCGCCGAACCACAAGGGAATGCCGACGATGACCGGCCAATCGGTCGATTTCCTGCGCAAGCAGGTGCTCACGTCACGGAACGTGCGGGGCGGCTGGTTCACCGACTTCCTGCTTGGCGGGCTGAACTACCAGATCGAACACCACCTGTTCCCCAACATGCCGCGCCCGCACCTGCGCCGTGCGCAGCCGATCGTCCGCCGCTTCTGCGACGAACACGGCATTTCCTACAGCCAGACCGGTCTGCTGCGGTCGTACCGGCACGTGCTGGAGCACCTGCACGAGATGGGTGCGCCGCTGCGTGCGGCCGACCGGGCCCGCTCGGCCGCATGACGGCAGGGACGGTTCAGGCCGGAACGTAATCGGAGAGACGCAGGGCGAGGGCATGTCGGTCGACTGCCTTCGCCCTCGTCCATTGTGGCGTCGTCGATTGCGGCCCCGTCGGCACGGGCGAGCCGGCCAAGGTGCCGGTGACCCACCGGGACACCGCGTGCGGTGACGGAAGCAGTTCCCTGCCCATCCTCGCGATGACGACCGCGTGCTCGGCGGGTGTGGTCTCGACGGCGATCGACCACCCGGTGCGCTCGTCCCACGTCAGCATCAGGTCGTGGCCCGGCCACGACGGCCAGCGTGTCGACAGGCCGAGATAGGCGGTCGCGGTGTCGCTGATCTCGAAGCTCATGCTTTCGTCCGGGACATTCAGCTCGCGGGCGACCGCGCGCATGTAGCCGTCGAGCCCGCGGCGCAGTGCCGGCGTGCTGTCGATGTCCGTGTCGGTGTCCATGCCGGTGTCGGTGTCCATGCCGGTGTCGGTGTCCATAGCAGCCTCGATCCTCCGGGACCCGGTGTGCATGCACGGCGATCTCGCCGGCCTCCGTGTCCATGGCCGGGGCACGCGGCACCTGTCGAGCGAACCGAGCCGCGCGGGCGCGGCTCGTGCGGTACCCGGTCACCCCGACGCTACGCCATCCGGCGCCGCCGTCCAACGCCGAACAGCAGTCTCACCGCAGGCGATTGCACGAGCGGGTAAGATTGCAGGTGTCGACGGCATTTCGCACGTGAGCGACCGAGCCCGCGTCGCCGGCGACGACACATCGCGTCGGCCGCGATCGCGGCCGGGACGGAGTATCGACATGATGTCGATCCCGCACACACTGAGCATGACCGCACCGACCTCCTCCGCGCCGGTTTCTCCGGCGCCGGCCTCTCCCGCACCGGCTTCTCCTCTACCGACTTCTTCCCTACCGGCGCAGTCGCGCCGGAACGCGCGGCTTCGGGTCAAATCCGAGTCCCGTGCCACGGGACACGTCGACGGTGCCTGGTGGCCCTGTTCCCGGGATCTGGCAGCCGAACTGCCGGAACTGCTCACAGCCCTGGGGTCGCAGTGGGGCCCGTGGGAGCGGGTGACCTACAACCTGACGATGTGGGAACCCGCCGCGCGCAAGCTGACCGTCGGCGACAGCCGGATCCGGCTGGAGGGCTTCCGCTCCCAGCAACGGGAAACCGTGACGGTCGTCGGAGGTTACGGTCACGTTCGCCTGACGCTGCTCGTCGTGCCGCCCGAAGCCGCACCGGCCTCGGCGCGTGCGTCGCTGGCTGCGGCCTCGCAGGGCGGGAACACCGACGGCATCGACAGTCTGCTGGGGTCCGGCGACTCGGCCGATGCAGAGGAGTCAGAGGAGTCTGCGGAGCGCTGGGAGCTGGACGGCGGGCGGGTTCGATGAACACCACGAGCGGACTCCGGCGGCCGGGTGAGGGCTCGGCCGCCGGAGCCGGCAAGGAACTCGGCATGGCAACGAGCGAGCAGCCCACCGCGCGCCCCACTCTGGTCACGCCCCGATTGTTGCTGCGCGGCTGGCACGTCGCGGACGCGCCCGAGGCGCTGGCGATCTACGGGCACGAGTCGGTCACCCGCTGGCTCGGCCCGGCCATGGCGAGAGTGCCGGATCGGGCGGCCATGCGCCTGCGGTTGCGGCAGTGGATCGGCGACACCGCCGAGCTGGACGTGCCTGCAGGGCACTGGGCCGTCGAACGGCGCAGCGACGGCCACCTCATCGGCGGTGCGTCGGTGCTGCCGCTCCCGCCCGGTAACGACGACCTCGAGATCGGCTGGCAACTCCATCCCGACTTCTGGGGCCGGGGTTACGCCAGCGAGACCGGCTTCGCACTGGCCGGCTGGGCGTTCACGCACGACGTCGACGAGTTGTACGCGGTCGTGCGCCCCGACAACACGCGAGCCGCAGCCACCGTGCGCCGCAACGGCATGCAATGGGTCGGGGAGACCGACAAGTACTTCGGGACGACACTGCAGGTGTACCGCCTGCGACCGGCGGACCTCGAACAGGCCGCGCCCATCGGCCACCTGCCGCCCGCCTACCAGGACGACTGACCCGGGCCGCGGCCACGCCGGGAGCGTTCAGGCGTCCCTGCGCACGCGCAGACCGTCGAAGGCCACGGTCGCCACGGCGTCGGCCAGCGTCCCGGCGTCGACGCCTCCCCGCGGCCGGTACCACTCGACCAGCGAGTTGACCATGCCGAACAGCAGTCGGGCCGACGTCGCCGGGTCGACGTCCGGCCGCAGGTCGCCGTCGGCTGCGGCCTTGCTGACCAGGTCGGTCACGATCTGGTCGAACTCGCGCCTGCGCGCCAGCGCCGCCTTCTCCACCTTGGTGTTCCCGCGGATGCGCAGCAGCAGCGTGACGAACGGCAGCTGCTCCACCAGCACGCCGACGCTGGCCCGCACGAGCTGTTCGAGCTTGTCGATCGCGGGCCCTTCGACCGCGTCCAGCCGGTCGACCTCCGCGAACAACCCGTCGAGCGCGCGGTTCACGGCCAGCTGCAGCAGCTCGTCCTTGCTGCGCACGTGGTGGTAGATGCCCGACTTGGAGATGCCCAGCTTGCGAGACAGGTCCTCCATGCTGGTGCCGTCGTAGCCGCGCTCGTTGAACAGCGTGACCGCGACCATCAGCAGGGACTCGAGGTCGTAACCCGGCCTGCCGCGCCGGTTCCGGGTCCGTGGTGGTTCGGTCATGATGACATCATCGCAGGTCGGATCACTGTGACGGCCGTTGGTCGAGCACCCGGCGGAGCTTGCCGACCGAGCGCTCCAGCGACTCCGGATCGACGACCTCCACGCTCACGGTCACGCCGACCCCGTCCTTGACCCGCTCGGCCACCTCGGCCGCCGCGGCCTTCCTGCGCTCCTGCGGCGCGGCCGGGTCCGCCTCGACCAGCACCGTCAGGTGATCCATCCGGTCCTGCGTGGTGAGCCGGAGTTGGAAGTGCGGCGCGAGTCCGCCGGTGCCGAGGACGATCTCCTCGATCTGCGTGGGGAACACGTTGACGCCGCGCAGGATGATCATGTCGTCGCTGCGGCCGGTCACCTTGTCCATACGCCGGTACGCGGGACGTGCGGTGCCGGGATGCAGGGCGGTGAGGTCGCGGGTGCGGTAGCGGATGATCGGCAGTGCCTGCTTGGTGAGCGAGGTGAACACGAGTTCGCCGGTGACGCCGTCGGCCAGCACGGTGTCGTCGATCGGGTCGACGACCTCGGGGTAGAAGTGGTCCTCCCAGATGTGCAGGCCGTCCTTGGTTTCGACGCATTCCTGCGCCACGCCGGGTCCCATCACTTCGGACAGTCCGTAGATGTCGACGGCGTGCAGGTTCATGCGTTCCTCGATCTCGCGGCGCATGTGCTCGGTCCACGGTTCCGCGCCGAAGATGCCGACCTGCAGGGACGTGGTGCGCGGGTCGATGCCCTGGCGTTCGAACTCGTCGAGCAGCGTGAGCATGTACGACGGCGTCACCATGATGACCTCCGGCCGGAAGTCGGTGATGAGCTGCACCTGCCGGGCGGTCATGCCGCCCGAGGCCGGGACGACGGTGCAGCCGAGTTTCTCGGCGCCGTAGTGCGCGCCGAGCCCACCGGTGAACAGCCCGTAGCCGTAGGAGACGTGCACCTTGTGGCCGGGCCGTCCGCCCGCGGCGAAGACGGAGCGCGCCATGACGCTCGACCAGTTGTCGATGTCGGTGGCGGTGTAGCCCACGACCGTCGGCTTGCCCGTGGTTCCGCTCGAGGCGTGGATCCGGCTGACCTCGCTCTCGGGGACGGCGAACATGCCGAACGGGTACGAATCGCGGAGGTCCCGCTTGGTGGTGTACGGGAATTTCGCGAGGTCGGCGAGTTCGCGGCAGTCGTCCGGGTGCACGCCCGCGTCGTCGAACTTGCGGCGGTAGAGCGGCACGTTGTCGTAGGCGTGCCGCAGTGTCCACTGCAGACGCTCGAGTTGGAGGGCGCGAAGCTCGTCGGTGCTCAGTCGTTCCGGCGCCGACAGGTCGTCGAGCGGGGGCGCCGAGCCCAGCCACTGCGTGTTCGGCACCTCGTTGTGCGTACTGGTCATGGAAGCGGACTCCTCAGGACGTGATCTGGCCGACGGTTCTGCTGCGGCCGCGGAACTCGGCGACGACCTCGCGGCCCTCGGCGGTCTCGCGGAGCACGGTGACGTCGTAGATGCCGTTGCGGCCGTACCGGGTCCGCTCGGTCGCCTCGGCCACGAGCTCATCGCCGAGCCGGGCACTGGTGACGAACGAGATCTCGGCGCCCGACGCGACGGTGACCGGGCCGTGGCTGTTGCACGCGGCGGCGAACGTCGTGTCCGCCAACAGGAACAGGTACCCGCCGTGCGCGATGTCGTGGCCGTTCACCATCTGCTCGGTGATCCGCAGGCGTGCGACGGCCTCGCCGTCGCGGGCCCGGGTGACGTCGATGCCGAGCGCGGACGAGGCGGTGTCCGACTCGAGCATGGTTCGCGTGGCGTCACTGATGTGTGCTGCTGGGGCGTGTGCCGCCGGACGGGACACGAGGCCTCACCGCCTTGCCTGTTCGCCGGGCCGGTCTACCGGGGCGCCGTCACCGACCGGGTTGCTTACTGACCGGGTTGCTTACTGACCGAATGGACGGTAATGAAGTCGCCTGGCGAGTAAAGGTCAGCCCGAGAACGGATGTCAAGAGGAGAGTTCCACGGACGAGGCGCTCGCGCAGCTGTCGCGGGACGGAATCGCCGCGGGTGGGCCCGGATTCACGGCGGGCGAGGGGTGTCGCGGCCGGAGTCGGCTCCGGGCGGACCGGTAGCTCCCGGGTGGATTCGGGTCTTGCCGCTCTGCTGCATCCGCGCTAGCATTACTTCCCGACCGTTCGGTTAGTAATTACGAGCGTCCAGGCCGGAGAGGGCCTGTGAGCGACGAGAGCGAGGATCGATGGGCAACGGAGCCGAGTCGAACGCGGGCGGATCGAGCCGTGGCATGCTGCGCAGTTACGTCGGAGGGCGCTGGCAGCAGGGCACCGGTGACGGCGCCGCCGTGTGCGACGCCGTGACGGGCGCCGAGGTGGCCCGGGTGTCGTCGGACGGCATCGACATGGCCGCCGCGCTCGACCACGGCCGCCGGACGGGCGGCCCCGCGCTGCGGGAGCTGACGTTCCATCAGCGCGCCGCACTGCTCAAGGCGCTGGGTTCGCATCTGCGCGAACACCGCGACGAGCTCTACGCACTGTCCGCGCGCACCGGTGCCACCCGCGGCGATTCGAAGTTCGATGTGGACGGTGGGATCGGCGTGCTGCTCGCCTACGGCAGCAAGGGCAAGCGCGAACTGCCGAACGACACCGTGTACGTCGAAGGCGACGTCGAACCGCTCGGCAAGGGCGGCACGTTCGTCGCCCGGCACGTCGCGACGCCGCTGCGGGGCGTGGCCGTGCAGATCAACGCGTTCAACTTCCCGGTCTGGGGCCCGCTGGAGAAGCTCGCGCCCGCCTTTCTCGCCGGCATGCCGAGCCTGATCAAGCCCGCGAGCCAGACCGCCTACCTCACCGAGAAGCTCGTCGAGCTGATCGTCGAGTCCGGGATCCTGCCCGAAGGGGCCGTCCAGCTCGTCTGCGGCAGTGCGGGCGATCTGCTCGACCACGTCACGGAACAGGACGTCGTGTCGTTCACGGGTTCGGCCGACACGGCGCGGAAACTGCGCAGTCACCCGGCGATCGTCCGCAATGCCGTGCGGTTCAACGCCGAGGCCGACTCGCTGAACTGTTCGATCCTCGGCCCGGACGCCACGCCGGGCACGGCCGAGTTCGACCTCTACGTCGACCAGCTCGTCACCGAGATGACCGTCAAGGCGGGCCAGAAGTGCACCGCGATCCGCCGCGCCTTCGTGCCCGCGGCGCTGCTCGACGACGTCGCCGGGGCCGTGCGGCAGCGGCTCGCGGCGGTGACGGTCGGCGACCCGGCCGGCGCCGACATGGGCGCGCTGGCCAGCCTGGAACAGCGCGAGGAGGTGCGCCGCTCGCTGAAGGCGCTGCAGGGCGCGGCGACGGTCCTCTTCGGCGACCCCGAGCACGTCGACGTCGCCGGTGCGGATGCCGAGCGGGGCGCGTTCCTCTCTCCGGTGCTGCTTTCCGGCGATCCCGAGCGGGCCGAGCCCCACGAGGTGGAGGCGTTCGGCCCGGTCTCGACCCTGCTGCCCTACACCTCCACCGACCAGGTCGTCGACTACGCCGCCCGCGGCAAGGGCAGCCTGGCCGGGTCGGTCGTCACCGGCGACAAGGACTTCGCACGTGAGGTCGTGCTCGGCGCGGCTCCGTGGCACGGCAGGCTGCTGGTGCTCGACGCCGACGACGCGCGCGAGTCGACCGGGCACGGTTCGCCGATGCCGCAGCTCGTCCACGGCGGCCCCGGACGCGCGGGCGGCGGTGAGGAGATGGGCGGCATCCGCGGCGTGCTGCACCACATGCAGCGCACGGCCGTGCAGGGCAGCCCGGCCGTACTCGCGGCGGTGACCGGCCGGTGGACGCCGGGCGCGCCGCGGACGGAGACCGATGTGCACCCGTTCCGCAAGTCCCTCGCCGAACTGCGCGTGGGCGATGCGGTCGTCGCGGGTCCGCGCACGGTCACGGCCGAGGACGTCGCGCATTTCGCCGAGTTCACCGGCGACACGTTCTACGCCCACACCGACGAGGCGGCGGCCGCGGAGAACCCGCTGTTCGGTGGCATCGTGGCGCACGGCTACCTCGTGGTGTCGCTGGCGGCGGGGTTGTTCGTCTCGCCGGAACCCGGTCCCGTACTCGCCAACTACGGGCTCGAGAACCTGCGCTTCCTCACGCCCGTCAAGCCCGGCGACGCACTGACCGTGACGTTGACCTGCAAGCAGATCACCCCGAGGGAGGGCGCCGACTACGGCGAGGTGTGCTGGGACGCCGACGTGACCAACGCCGACGGCGACTCGGTCGCCAAGTACGACGTACTCACCCTCGTCTCGAAGGAGGCACGATGACCGTCACGGAACCGGCACCGTCCGAATCGGACCTCGAGCAGCATTTCGAGCACACGATCGCCAAGGACCAGCGGATCGAACCGCGGGACTGGCTGCCGGAGGCCTACCGGAAGACGATGATCCGGCAGATCGCGCAGCACGCGCACTCCGAGATCATCGGCATGCAGCCCGAGGGGAACTGGATCACGCGGGCGCCGTCGTTGCGGCGCAAGGCGATCCTGCTCGCGAAGGTGCAGGACGAAGCGGGCCACGGGCTGTATCTGTACTCGGCGGCCGAGACACTCGGCGGCGACCGCGGCGACCTCACGGAGAAGCTGATCAGCGGGCGGCAGAAGTACTCGTCGATCTTCAACTATCCGACGCTGTCGTTCGCCGACGTCGGCGTGATCGGATGGCTCGTCGACGGTGCGGCGATCTGCAACCAGGTGCCGCTGTGCCGCAGCAGCTACGGGCCCTACGCCCGCGCGATGATCCGCATCTGCAAGGAGGAGTCCTTCCACCAGCGGCAGGGTTACGAACTGCTGATGGCGATGATGAACGGAACCCGAAAACAGCGCGAGGCGGTGCAGGATTCGGTGAACCGGTTCTGGTGGCCGTCGTTGATGATGTTCGGCCCGTCCGACGACGATTCGCCGAACACGGCGCAGTCGATGGCGTGGAAGATCAAGCGCCACACCAACGACGAGCTCCGGCAGCGATTTGTCGACATGACCGTGCCGCAGGCCGAGACGCTCGGCGTGACACTGCCCGATCCGGACCTGGCGTGGAACGCCGACCGCGGACACCATGACTTCGGTGCCATCGACTGGGACGAGTTGAAACAGGTCATCTCCGGCGGCGGGCCGTGTAATACCGAACGCGTGGAACGCCGTCGTGCGGCCCACGAGGACGGAGCCTGGGTGCGTGAGGCCGCGGCCGCGCACGCGCGGAAACAGCAACAGCGGAAGGAGGCAGCGGCATGACGGGCGAATGGCCGCTGTACGAGGTGTTCGTACGGGGCAAGCGGGGGCTGAACCACGTGCACGTCGGGTCGCTGCGGGCGGCCGACGACGACATGGCGCTGCACCATGCACGGGACCTGTACACGCGGCGCAACGAAGGCGTGAGCATCTGGGTCGTCAAGGCCGCGGACATCGCCGCGTCCAGTCCTGACGAGAAGGACCCGTTCTTCGCTCCCTCGGCGGACAAGGTCTACCGCCACCCGACGTTCTACGAGATCCCGGAGAACGTCCCGCACATGTAGGTGGCGACAGCGGCTGTGCCGCCGATCGATTGAAGGTGAACATGGCTTTCGACAACGCTTACGAGGCGCTCGCCGATGCCCACGACGACGCGCGATGGGCGTTCGGCACCGGATTCGACAATCCACTGTCCGGAGTGGACACAACGGTTCCGTCCGGTGTGGACGGTGAGGACCTCGCACAGTACTGCCTGATGCTCGGCGACGACGCACTCGTGCTGTCGCACCGGCTGCAGCAGTGGTGCACTCGCGCGCCCGAGCTGGAGGACGAGGTCGCGATCGCCAACATCGGCCTCGACCTGCTCGGGCAGGCGCGGTTGTTGCTGGCGCGGACGGGACGTGCCGACGGCAGTGGTCGCGGCGAGGACCACTACGCCTACTTCCGCGGTGAGCACGAGTTCCGCAACGTCCGCCTCGCCGAACGAGAACACGCCGATTTCGCACAGCTCGTCGCGACGGTGCTGGTGCTGACGACGTGGCGGCTCGCCGTGTTCCAGCGACTGCAGGCATCGGCCGATCCGGTGCTCGCGGCGATCGCGCAGAAGGGCGTCAACGAACTGACCTACCACCGCGACTACGCCGCCCAGTGGGTCGTGCGGCTCGGCGACGGCACGGAGACCTCGCATGCCAGGACGGTCGCGGCGTTCGACGAGGTGTGGCCGCTGGTGGCCGAACTGTTCGAGCCCCACGACGTCGAGCGGCGGCTGGACGGCGTCGCGGTGGACCCGGCGGAGGTGCGCGCCGAGTTCGACGACGTGCTCGCACAGGTGCTCTCGGCCGCGACGCTGGAGACGCCGGTCGTTCCGGCGAAGGCGGGGGTCGCGGGCGGCAAGGGCCGGAACGGCAGGCATACCGAGCAGATGGGATACCTGCTGGCCGAGCTGCAGAGCGTCGCGCGAGCATATCCGGAGGCGACATGGTGACCGCGAGGACGGACGAGACCGACGAGAAGGCTGCGACCCCGGGGACGGCCGTGACGGCGCGAGAGGTCGCCGAGACGGTGACCGACCCGGAGCTGCCCATGCTGACGTTGGCCGACCTCGGTGTGCTGCGCGAGGTCACCGAATCCGCCGACGGTGTCACGGTGTCGATCACGCCGACCTACAGCGGCTGCCCCGCGATGGACACCATGCGCGACGATCTCGTCCACGCGCTGCGGCGGGCGGGGTTCGAGCGGGTCGAGGTCCGCACGGTGCTGCAGCCGCCGTGGAGCACCGACTGGATCACCGAGCGCGGTCGCAGGCGGCTCGCCGAGGCGGGCATCGCACCGCCGGGGGCGGCGCCGCAGCGGGGCGGCGGGCCGGTGCCGGTGCAGCTGGTGCCGCCGCAGCGCAGGGTGAGCTGTCCGCAGTGCGGGGCCGTCGACACCGAGGCGGTGTCGGAGTTCGGGCCCACCGCGTGCAAGGCGCTGCGCCGATGCCCGGCGTGTGCGGAGCCGTTCGAGCATGTGAAGGAGATCTGAGGTGACCGCATCCACCACGCCCGTCCGGTCGAGGCTGCGCGGCGAGTTCCACACTCTGACGGTCGCGGGTGTCGACCGGCTGTGCGACGACGCGGTCGCCGTCACGTTCGCCGTGCCGCCCGAACTGGCCGATGTCTACGACTTCCGCGCGGGCCAGTCCCTGACGGTGCGGGCGGTGATCGACGGCCGTGAGGAACGCCGGTCGTACTCGATCTGCGCGGCGGAGGGAAGTTCGTTGCGGATCGGGGTGCGGGAGGTGCCGGGCGGGCTGTTCTCCAGCTGGCTGGTGCACGAGGTGCAGCCCGGTGACGAGCTCGAGGTCGGCACCCCGACCGGCACGTTCACCCCTGCGGTGACGGCGGGCAGGCACGTGCTGATCGGCGCGGGGTCGGGGATCACCCCGCTGCTGTCGATCGCGGCGACCGTGCTGCGGGACCCGGCGGCGACCGTGACGCTGCTCTACGGCAACCGCCGCAGCGACACCGTGATGTTCGCCGACGAACTGGCGGACCTGAAGGACCGCTACCCGCAGCGGCTCGAACTCGTGCACGTGCTGTCCAGGGAACCGCGCGAGGCCGAACTGTTCACCGGCAGGCTCGACCCGGACAAGCTGCGCGGTCTGATGGCGCTCGTCGGCGAGCCCGGAGCGATCGCCGAGTGGTGGCTGTGCGGCCCGTTCGACCTGGTGACCGGCGCTCGGGAGCTGCTCGGCGACGTGGGCGTGCCGGCAGATCGGGTGCATGCGGAACTGTTCTACGCCGGAGACGTTCCCCCGGAACCGGTACGCCACGTCGAACAGCGGTCGGCCGCCGACGCCAGCGACGTCACGGTCGTGCTGGACGGCAGGAGCACGACGACGGCACTTCCCGGAGATGTGTCCATTCTGGATGGTGCCCAGCGGGTCCGGCCGGACCTGCCGTTCGCGTGCAAGGGCGGCGTGTGCGGCACGTGCCGGGCGAAGGTCACCGGCGGTGAGGTGTCCATGCGCCGCAACTTCGCGCTCGAACAGTCCGAGGTCGACGCCGGCTTCGTGCTGACGTGCCAGAGCGTCCCGGTTTCCGGCGAGGTCACGGTGGACTACGACGTGTGATTCGCACCGTGTTGGCGCAGCTGGTCGTGACGACCGGCTGTCCCGTGGGTGAGGAGGCCCGCGAGTTGCACTCTTCGCGAGCCTCAGAACGAGTGCTATCACCGCGGCCGGCATGAGATCCGGGTCCGGGCACGATTCGCCGTGGCCGACTACATCGAGGTCTGCTACGGCCGCCAGCAACCACACAGCGGTCTCGGCTGCCGAACCCCACTGGAAGTGCTCCACGACCATCACTCACCCGTCCTGGCCTCAGGAAATCAGAAGGGTGGGCTGTCGTCGTCGTGGTGTTCCGGGCCTGCAGTTCCCGGGTCGGTGGTTTCTCGGTCCGGTTCGGCACGGGCGAGTTGGCGACGTGCCGACACCTGTCGTCCCGGGGCCTGTCGTGTCGGGGCAGTGCGTGCCGGGTCCTCACGTGCCGGCTCTGTGCGTTTCGGGGCTGTGCGTTTCGGGGTGTGGCGTGTGGGGGTGAGGACGGGATCGCGGTGTGCGGTGTAGGTCGCCCCGTGCGGCGTCGTCACACGGGTGACGCCGTGGACCGGGTCGTAGCGGGTGCTCCAGCCGGGGTGGTCTTTGAGTCGGTGGTGTCGTCGGCAGCGGGACCCGCCGTTGGCGACCGACGTCGACCCACCACCGTCACTGTCACCGCTGTTGGTGGTCCAGGGGTGTTCGTGGTCGTGGTCGCAGTGCCGGGCGGGGCGGTGGCACCAGGGCATGACGCATTCGCGGTCGCGCACGCGGACCAACTCGCGGATCACCGCGCTCGGCCGCCGCCGGGTGCGCCCCAGATCCACCGGTTCGCCGGTTCCGGGGTCGCACAACACCGCCCGCCAGATACTCCGCTCGTTGGTCATGATCTCCCGGGCGATCGGGGCCGGGACGGGTCCGTAGCCGTCCAGTTCGCAGCCGTCGTCGGAGAGTGACAGGGCCGCGTCGACGGGCACGTGGAGATACACCATGGCTGCCGCTTCCGGCGGGGAGACACCGGGGTCACGTCCGAGTAGTAGGTCGGCGGCCACGTCGGCGCGTAGCTGGTCCAGGGTGCGGCGGTCACCACCGTGCCGCAGTGATCGGGCCATGGCATCGACCCGTGAGTAGCAGGCGCCTGCCTGTTCCGCTGGCAGGCTCACCTCGAGTGACGACACAGCGTGCTCACCGGGGGCGAGTTCGAGCTTGCGTTCCGCCCGCGCCTGCCGGGCCCGTTCGGTCTGTCCGTCCGGGTCGGTCTTCTCGACGAGTCTGCGTACGCGTTGTGCGAGGTTGCCCGGCTGCCACGCCGTTTCCGGCGCGTCCGTCAGCTTTTCCGCGAGGAGACCGTCGACCTGCCGGGCGGTGTCGTCGTCGAGTGGATCGACCACCGCCAGCACCCGCCGTGCGCCGTAGGACTCGACCTCACCGGTGCGCATCGCCGCATGCAGCTGCGGCATCCGCCGCACCACCGACCGGCTGTCGTCCACACGCCGTTCGACCTCCCGCGTCGACACCCGCAACACCGGCGCCAACTCCTCGACCACACCCCGACCATCACCCGCATCCGCCGAAATCTCCGCCAACAGCGACAACTCCTCGGCATCGAGCCGCGCCCGCAGAGCCCGGACACCACCGACCTGCTCGATCTTCTCCCTAATCGCATCCACAACACCTATGGTATCGAACGAACGATCGATACAACGATTACACAATCGAGTGACTGGACTATAGCGGCACGAGCCTGAACCACAATCACCTGCACCACACGGAACACAACTGTCACACCGTCATCACATTCGAGGCGCACGAACGCACCGCCCAACCGAACCGGCCGCGTAACCGTCGACGAACCGGCCCGGCGCCCGGCTGGTCCAGTAGCTGACTGGCCCAGCGCCCGGCTGGTCCAGCGCGGGACCGGCTTACTCATCCTGGGTGTCTCGACGACCTGCACATCGAGCCGGCAACGCCTCCCGGACGTATACCGGCGAGACCGTGGACACCCTCCCCGTATTCAGAAAACGGGTCTCGTTCCAGAAAACAGGTCTCGTTCCAGAAAGAAGACCCGTTCCTGACAGCAGGGTCCGTTTCTGAAAGCACCCGACTAATGGGTGGCTGACAAAATGTCTGATTATGTTCAGGGAATCTGCGGGTGTACCGCGGTGTCGATCGCTCTCCGGCAGCTGGCCGAGCGCTCTGCCGGTCTGGATGAGCGGGAGCGGAACCTGGGGCTGGCGGGCTGGAACATCTCGTTACCGACGAGGGGTGGGTCGTCGAACGCGGCACAGGTACGGTGCACGCCGTCGCTGGCCATCGTGTGGTGGTGGCGTCCGGTGACCTGGCTGGTCGCTCGTGCGAGAACTGCCGCGCAGTGGCCGCTGGCAAATCGGGCAGGCCGCGCATCGAGGAGTCGGATCGGCGGACGCCGCTGATTGCCCGGCTGTTGCGTCGCTGCAGGGTACACGTGTGATGACGAGTTATAGATCACTTGATTCAACATGGAGCGGTGAATTGAATAACTATCACGCGGGGCGAGTTCTGGTAGGCTGATTCCGGTGGGTTTCACCGACTAACCGTTAAATGATAATAACAAGACACCTGTGGATGGTAGTGCCAAACATTGTGGAAGTCAGCTATCCTTATCGGGAAAATTTAGGGCGGGTGCCATGAGTTCCACGGGGAGGCCTCACTGGAAGTGGGGCCATAGAACTCTGTTTATTGCCGGAAACGTGGGGGTTGTAACCTATGTAATAGGTGGCATGGTGCTATTGTTTGCATTCGGATTTAAGTGCGCATTCGTGCTCCAAGTGACACTTTTTCCGGCTTCTCTGGTTATTCTCCTTGTTGGCAGGTTGTTGCGCGAGCGGCAGATCAAGGAAGCAGGATTCATGTTTTCGTGGCGCGACTTGCGGAAAAATGGAAGATAGCGTGAAGGGGGTTGCTGTAGGAAACAGCAACAGTGGTTAGGCCGCTGGAGTGGTGGTGTGGCTCCTGATGGTTCGTACTCGATGGGGGTAAGTAGGGGGAAAAGATGACACCATGAACTACGTGCACGAGGTGTGGAACTACGATTCGCCTCAGGCGTTTTCCGAGATATGGGTCTGGGTGGGTGGCGCGATCACAGTTGGCGGTGTTGTGGTTGGTGGAATGCTTACGGGCGGAACTTCTTGGGTTGCTGGCGGCGTTGCAACGGCCGGTGGAATCGGCGCTGGTGCGGCCGGAACCTGGGGATTTTAGCGGGGGACTTGCGGTGATCGGCTGCACAGATCCGGCGAGTTTCGAGTGGGGTGCCAAACCGTCCAGGGTTCGGGTCACACGCTCTCTTTGCGCACGTTCAAATGCCCACGTCAGCGAAATTACACGTGCGATTGTCAGGGCTGGATCAAAATTTCATGACAAATAGCGACAAACCAAGATGGAATCAACTTCACAGAATAGTTGTGACCGTGGGAGTCATTGGAGGGCTAGTCGGAATTGGGGGAATGTTTGTCAATCTGTATACATCAGGGGATCCGTTCCTCAGCTTCATATTTGTCGGTGTGGTGTCGCCGGTATCGCTGATGGTCACGACTGCGGGGAAATTCTTACGTGAAAAGCAGTTAAGAGGTGCCGGAATTCGAGTGTCGCGATTTGGGTGGTGGTAGGTCGATTTCGGCTGACAAATTCCCTTGCCGGTGTCGCCGTGAGAGTGACGGGTGTAGCGGTTGGTTGCTGCGCCAAGGGTGGTAGCGAGTTATGGACGTCGGCGGGGTTGTCCGCCGGCAAGGAAAAGGCGAAATGCTCGCGACGTCCGGATGGCGGCCGTCGAGGTCTTTCGCGTAGGCAAGCACGTCACTGGCGCCGCTGATCTGGTGGCAAAGCCAGCGAGTGACTGCACCGGAGTTGACTGTGGTGGAATTGTTAGAGGTGCAGCATTCGGCGCCATTGCAAAAAGGGGATCTATGAACGAGTCGTACCCGAAATTTCCTGAAAACTTCCTGCGGTTCGACGATGAGAAGGTTCTTGTTGTTTACCTTGGAAGTCGCAAGCAGAGCTGGTGCAGGCTGGTCGGAGGGAGGGTGTACCTGACCAACTTCAGGATTATGTTCGGCCCCAATGTGCTGGACCAGTTTCTTGCGGCAAAAGGATGGTGGAGTTTGCGTAAGGATGTGAGTGGCGTAAGCTCTGTCGGGCGAAAATGGAGCGATTTGCTGGGTGGTGGTGCACGCAAGAGGATGAAGGTGTCGTTCCGTGATGCACCGAGTGAGCTATTTATTGTAAACGGTCCGGATAAGATCGTCGAGGAGGTTGAGCGATGGAGATCGGATCTCGATAGTTGAGCCCATTGATCAAGACTGCAGATGAATAGGCCACAAATACGGCGCTCGACGCCCGGCCGCGGCGTGAGGGAAGCGAGTCAGCCTGCGGGTGGAAGGTTCTTCAGCACGGAATTGGCGACGGCTTTCGCGTGCTCACACGGCTTGGCCTTGTCGTTGCGCGGTGAGTAGGTCACGCTGACCGTTTCTATCGTGTTGCGGGTCCGGCCGGACTCGGCCTCGCCGAAGTCGCGGTGTTTCCATTCGAGCGAGCAGGTCGAGCTGCGGCTGTTGGCGTATCCGGTCACCCCGTCGAGCTGGACGGGCTCGACGTCGCGGTAGCTGCTGTTCGGGCCGAACGAGGACTCGTAGGTGAGTTTGGCGCGCACGCTGCCGTTGCCGTTGAGGGCGTCGATCCGGCACCTGCTCAGGTCGCCGGCGGTCTTCGACTGGATGACGCCCAGTTTCGACCTCACGGCGTCGTCGTCGACCAGCGAGCAGAGGTTCGTCCGCGCCAGGCTGTTGTCGGGGAGGTTCTGCACCGGCGGTTCCGTGCGCAGCTTGTCGACCACCAGGTCCAGCGCCGGAGTCAGCTGGTCGCACAGCGCGGATTCGCCGGACACGTCGACCGTGATCGCCTGCTGCGGCGACGACGGCGAGGCGACCGACCGGTTGCAGCCGGAGCTGGTGCTCTCCTCCAGCACGGCCTGGCCCGCGACCTGCTCGCCGGTGGTGTTCATCCGCGAGCGGTCGATCGATACCCCGAGTTCGAGGTCGATCGAGTCGGAACTGAACCCGCCCTGACCGAAGCGGCACCGGTGCAGGTACGTCGAGTAGCCGGACGGCTGCAGCGTCGTCTCGCCGAGGGTCTCGTCCTCGAGCAGAGCGCACGGGTCGATGTCGCGCAGCCGGTCGATGCTCAGCGCCTGCGCGACCGGTGCGCGGGTCTCCGGCTCGATCACCGTGCCCTCGACTGGCGCCAGTCCCTGCGTGACCGCGAGGGCCACCACGGCCGCTCCCGCTGCGATCACGGCCGTCACCTTCGGCCAGCGTGGCTTGCGCGGCGGAGGGGGCGGCTCGGGCGGCGGCAGAGCCAGCACGTGCCGGACCTCCGCCTCCTGCGTGTTGATCAGCTGCTGGACGGGGGCCGGCCAGACGGGACCGTCGTGATCGATCGGCCCGACCAGGTCGAGCAGCTGCGCCGGCGTCGGCCGGGCCTCCGGATCGTGGGCCAGGCAGGCCTCGATCACCGGCACGATCTCCGGTGGCACCCCGTCGAGCTGTGGCGGCTCGTGCACCACGTTGTACAGGGTCTGCGCGGCGGTCGTCCCGGTGAAAGGGCCCTGGCCGGTCGCGGCCATGACCAGCAGCGTGCCCAGCGAGAACACGTCGCTCGCGGGGGTGAGGTCCTTGCCCTCGGCCTGTTCGGGCGACATGTACGCGGGCGATCCGACGACCGTGCCGGTGCTGGTGAACTCTGCGCCCTCGGCGGCGCGGGCGATGCCGAAGTCGATTACGCGCGGGCCGTCGGAGGTGAGCAGGACGTTGCCCGGCTTGAGGTCGCGGTGGATCAGTCCGGCGCGGTGCACGTCCGACAACGCGGTGGCCAACCCCGCGATCAGCCTGCGCATCGACTGCACCGGCAGCGGCCCGGACTCGTCGATCGCGTCCCGCAGCGACGGTCCCGCCACGTACACCGACGCCAGCCACGGGGCCTCGGCCTCGGGATCGGCGTCCATGACGGCGGCGGTGTAGGCACCGGACACCCGGCGCGAGGCCTCGACCTCCTGCCGGAACCGCACCCGGAAGCCGTCGTCCTTCGAGAAGCCGGGGTGGATGCGCTTGACGGCGGCGACCCGGCCGTCCTGGCTCAGGCACAGGAACACCTGGCCCATGGCGCCCTCACCGAGCAGCACCAGCGGGCGGTAGTGGCCGATGGGGTGGGACTGGTCCGGCGCGAGTGGCTTCATGACGTCGGCAGGCCTTCCAGGACGGCTTCGGTGAGCTTGCGGGCATGCTCACACGCGAGCTCGACGGTGGTGCTCTCGTCGTTGTAGCCCGCCCGGTAGGACACCTCGACGATCTGCGCGTAGTAGTCCGCGTTCTCACCGGTGACGGGAGCCTCGGCCCATTCGACGCCGCAGTACGTGGAGCCGGTCGAACTCGCCCGCTGGTAGACGTCCTTGCCGCCGACCTCGACCTTTTCGATGCTGTCCGAGGATGATTCCGCCGGGTTGCCGCTGATCTCGATGGAGACTTCCGCCTCGCCCCCACCGCTGTAGGTGCACTCACGGAGGTAGTCCGATTCGACCGAGGGCGTCTGTCCGAACACGCCCTGCGCCTGCTGCCTGCTGATGAGCAGGCACGTGTCGACCTCGGCGAGGGTGCGGTAATGCTCGTCCCAGGTGGCCTCGCCCTTGCGGGCGGCCTTCACCGCTTCTTCGAGGTACTGCCGCGCCGTCTTGCACGGCGTGTAGTCCTCACCGGGATCGTCGTCGCCGATCCGGCGGAGGTTGACTTCGATGCCGTTCGTCGGAGCCCGCGGGAGCACGACTGTCACGGTGCATCTGCCCTCCTCCGGGCCCCTGACGAGCGTGGTCAGGCCTGCCGTCTGGCCCTCCGTCCTGCCGGAAGTGGAGACTCGCGACCCGAGTTCCAGGGTGGCCGCCACGTTGTCGTTCACCTCGAACCGGCACTGGTCGTAGTCGCGCCTGTCGTAGCGCTCCAGGCTCGAGACGAGCTTGCACGGGTCGAGCTTGCGCAGGGACGCGGGCGCCAGTGGGCCGCTGGGTGCCTCGGTCGTCGGGATCGGATCCTGGGTTTGGGCCGCCACCGTCGTGGCGGTGCCGGCCTCGGGCTTCGTGACACCGATGAGTGCGGTCGCACCGAGCGCCGCGATCATGATCAGCGCAGTGAGGGCGACCACCAGGCCGCTGCGCGATTTCCGCAGGTCCGATCCGGCGAGGACGGCGTCGACGTCGTCCTCGCAGCCCTGGATCTCCTGCTGGATCCGTTCGGGCCACGGGTTGTTCGTGGGCGGCAGGCCGCCGATCAGCCCGCGCAGCTGGTCGGGTGTCGGCCGCTGGGCCGGGTCACGCGCCAGGCACGGGCCGATGATCGACATGAGTTCCGGCGGGACCTTACTCAGGTCCGGCTCGCCGTGGACGACGTTGTAGAGGGTCTGCGGGGTCGTGTTGCCCGCGTACGGACTCTTGCCCGTGGCCGCCATGACCAGCAGCGTGCCGAGCGAGAAGATGTCGCTCGCGGTCGTGAGGCTGCGGCCCTCGGCCTGTTCCGGCGAGGTGAAGCCCGCCGAACCGACGACCGAACCGGTACTGGTGAGTTCGGAGCTGCCTTCGACGGCGCGGGCGATGCCGAAGTCGATCACCCGCGGTCCTTCCGAGGCCAACAGCACGTTGCTCGGCTTGAGGTCACGGTGGACGAGGCCGGCGCGGTGGATGTCGGCCAGCGCCGACACCAGCCCCGCGGCGAGATGCCGCACCGCGGTCGGCGGGAGCGGGCCCGCGGTGTCGATCGCGTCCTGCAGCGACGGCCCCGCCACGTAGACCGACGCAAGCCACTGCTGCCCGGCCTCGGTGTCGGCGTCCATGACGGCCGCGGTGAAGGCGCCGGAGACCTGCCTCGACGTCTCGACCTCGCGGCGGAATCGCTCGCGGAACTCGTGGTCGTGCGAGAACGCCGGGTGGATGCGCTTGAGCGCCGCGGGCCGTCCGTCCGGCGCCATGGCCAGATACACCCGGCCCATACCGCCTTCGCCGAGCATCGCCAGCAGGCGATACCGGCCCGCGTACTCCCGCTCGCCGTCCCCCAGGACCTTCATCAGCGGGCCACGCCCGTCAGCCCGATCGCCTCGCGCACCTGTGTCAGCACGCGGCTCGCACGGTCCCGCGCCTTCTGCGCACCCTCGGCGAGCACCGTGTCGAGCTCGCTGCCGGGTTCCATCAGCGCGTCGTAGCGCTCCCGCAGCGGGGCGAGTTCGGTGTTGAGCACCTCGAACAGGACGTTCTTGAGCTCACCCCAGCCCATGCCGCCTTCTTGGAGCCGCTTGCGCGTGTCGGCCACGACGTCGGCGTGCTCGGCCGACGCGAACTGTTCGAGGATCTGGAACGGAGCCGAGGTGTCAGGGTTCTTCGGCTCTTCGACCGGCGTGCTGTCGGTCGGGATGCGCTTGACGAGCTTGAGCAGCTTCTTCTCGGGCAGGAAGAGCGGGATGGTGTTGTCGTAGGACTTGCTCATCTTGCGGCCGTCGAGCCCCGGCAGCGTCTGCCCGCTGCCCTCCGGCGGGATGAGTGCCTCGGGCACCTTGAACGTGTATCCCTTGCCGTACACGTGGTTGAAGCTGCCCGCGATGTCGGCGGCGTACTCCACGTGCTGGACCTGGTCCCTGCCGACCGGCACGACGTCCGACTCCATGATGAGGATGTCGACGGCCATGAGGATCGGATAGTTGTACAGGCCCATGTTGACGCCTGCGTCCGGATCCTCGTCCGCCTCGACATTCTTGTCGCGCGCCGCTTTGTAGGCGTGGGCGCGGTTCATCAGGCCCTTGGCCGTCAGGCACGAGAGCACCCAGTTGAGCTCGAAGATCTCCGGCACGTCCGACTGCACGTAGAACGTCGTGCGCTTCGGGTCCAGTCCCGCGGCGAGCCACGTCGCGGCGACCGAGCGCGTGTACTGCCGCAGCTCCTGCGGGTCGCGCACGCTGGTGAGCGCGTGGTAGTCCGCGATGAAGTAGACCGAGTCGTACTTCTCCGTGAGTGTCAGCGCGGGCCGGATCGCGCCGACGAGATTGCCGAGGTGCGGCTCACCGGTCGGCTTGATGCCGGTCAAGGAGACGTTCGCTCCGCTGGTTACGCCCTGTGACATGGGGGTCATCGTACTGGCCGGTGCTCATGCGATCGTCGGAAGGCGGCAACTCGGGCCGCGGCGAGTGACCTTCGGGTGTGACAGGGCGTGTCGCGGTCGACGGAGAGGGGGCCGCCGAGCACGGGCCGCAGTTGCGAGCGCTGCCGGGCCGGTTCCTGTTCCCGGATGCCGGCCCGTCGTCCGCCCGGGCCCCGCCCGTGGCGTCGCGGCCGTTCCGGAAGAGGTCGGGCTCCTCCGCCCCGCCGGATTCGCCGGTGGAGTCGGAGTCACCGGCGCTCGACGTCGGCACGGCGGGCCCGCCGGATTCGATGATCTCGTCGAGCTCGTGACCCTCCTGGATCATCGTGTACGCCGCGCTCATGCCTTCGACGCCGCGCTCGAGCGCCGCACGGACCTGCGGGCAGCCGTATTCGGCTGGGCCTTCGTCATGGCATCCCCTGTGCTGTGCCCGTGTCAGGATGCCGTCCGCGTCATGTCGCGGGTTTGTCGCAACCGGGTGTTCGCGGGGTACTACCGCCCCAGTACTGGACAGGTGCGCGATTCGGTTGGCCTGCCCGCAGTGAACGTCAGCACTACCTTGCTGGAAGGGGACCCACCGCGCTGGATGTGTACGGCGAGCACGGTGCATACGATCTGATCGATACCTTTGGCCCCGTAAACCCTCCGGCGCGGTATCGGTAGCCGAACCGTGATCGTGTCGCCCGAAATGGCCACCGGAATGTCCAGCGCAGTAGGCACGGAGCCCAGATGCACGCGTGAGTGTAGGGCTCCCGCATCGGGATCCGTTCCGGTGAACAGCAGCCGCAGGGCCTGGCCGATGGTGCCGAGGCCGCTTGTCGGTCGCCGTAGCACCAGGTCCCCTTCGGAGTCCAGCAGGTACACGGGGGTGCCCTTCGCGACGCCCGTCGCCGCGTCTCCCCCGTCGAACACCTCGCTCGGACGCACCGTGCATCCGGCGAGCAGCACAACCAGCAGCACGCACAGCGCCGAGGCAGCTCGTCTCATGTTTCCTCCGACCAGCGTGGCAGTGTGACCGCGAACCGGGCTCCCGCACTGTCGGTATTACCGGCCTCGATGGTGCCGCCGTGCAGCCACACGTTCTCCGCGGTGATCGCCATCCCGAGACCGCTCCCCGCGGATCGGCCGCGCGAGGAGTCCGCCTTGTAGAAGCGGTCGAACAGCTGCGCCGCGATCCCCTCCGGCAGCCCCGGGCCGTTGTCGATCACCTCGAGGTGCAGCTCCTGTTCGTCCGCGCTCAGCCGCACCACTACCGGTGGATCCCCGTGCCGGAGCGCATTGCCGACAAGGTTCGCCACGATCACATCCAGTCGGCGCCGATCCAGCACGGCGGCCAGCTCCTCCGGCGAGTCCAGCCGCACCTGCCCGGTCCAGGACCGCGACCGCAGACACTCCCGCACCACACCGGGAACGTCCACCCGTTCCAGGTGTGGCTGCGCAGCACCCGCATCGAACCGCGCGATCTCCATCAGGTCCTCGACGAGCGACGCCAGCCGCCGGGTTTCGGCGATGGCAAGCTCGATGGAGGCCCGTGCGTCGGACGGCATCCGCTCCAGATCCTCTTCCAGCATCTCGGCAACGGAGGTCAGAGTGGTGAGTGGCGTGCGTAGCTCGTGTGACACGTCGGCGACGAACCGGCGGGAGTCGGCTTCCATCCTGGCCAGCTCACTGATGGAGGACTGCAACGAGGCCGCGGTGTCGTTGAACGTGGTGGCGAGCTCGGCCAGCTCGTCGGCGCCGCTGGGCCGTAACCGGGCGTCCAGGTCGCCCGCGGCCAGTTTGCGTGCGGCTCCGCGGAGCTCGCGCACCGGCCGCAGCACGCCACGCGCCGCCAGCAGGGCCAGCAGCACGGCGACCGGTAGCGCGAGCGCGCTTGTCCAGATCGCGTTCCGGGTGAGGGCGTTCACCTGCCGCACGACCTCGCCGAGGTCGCGCACCAGATACACCTCGATCCCGGACGGCCGCTGTTGCCCGTCCACACCGGTGATCAGCACCGGCATGCCGACGAGCAGCTTCATCCCGGTGGCAGAGTCCACCCGCTGCAGCGCAAGGTGATCTCCGCCATGTACGGCGGTGCGCAGTTGCTCGGTGATCGCCGCTGTCTCGCCGGCCTGTACACGCAGCGACTCGTATGTCACCACGACAGGCCCATCGAGGGCATCCCGGATCTTGCGCAGGTCACCGGTGTCCGGCGGGTAGACGAGCGCAGGCGCGGTGTCGGTGATCCCCCGCGCAGCGGTGTCCGCGATCCGCTGTTGGGTCGACCGCAGCAACGAGTTGCTGGCCGAGGCCGCACTCGCCCAGGACGCCGTCGCGGCCGCGAGTACGGCAACCGCGACGCATGCGGCGATCAGTCTGGGGCGCAGCCCGCGCAGCGCCCGCGGCGCACGCACATCACGCGGCGAACGCAGCCTCATACCGGGCCGAACCGGTAGCCGAACCCGCGCACCGTCTGCACGAACACCGGCCGCGCGGGCTCGTCCTCGATCTTCGCGCGCAACCGCTGCACACAGTTGTCCACCAGGCGGGAGTCGCCGAGGTAGCCGTACTCCCACACCAGTTCGAGCAGCTGCATGCGACTGAGCACCTGACCGGGCGAGCGGGACAGTTCCAGCAGCACGCGCAGCTCGGTCGCAGTCAGCGCGAGCTGCTGATCGCCCTTGGTGACGGTGAGCGCGGCGCGGTCGATGGTCAGGTCGCGGTAGCGGTCGGACTGTGTCTGCTCGGCGAACGTCCCCCTGCGCAACACCGCACGAATGCGCGCGTCGAGCACCCTCGGCTGTACGGGTTTGATCACGTAGTCGTCCGCACCGGCCTCGAGGCCGCCGACCACGTCGAAGTCGTCGCCGCGTGCGGTGAGCATGATGATGGGTACTGCGGACTTCGCGCGGATGCGCCGACACACCTCGAAGCCGTCCATTCCGGGCAGCATCAGATCCAGCACCACGACTTCCGGTTCCGCCGAGGCCAGCATACGGAGACCGTCCTCTCCGGTGCCCGCCTCGCGTATCTCGTGCCCGTGCCTACCGAGGGCGAGCGCGAGGCTGGTACGGATGGACTGATCGTCCTCGATCAACAAGATCTGCGCCATCACCGCGATTATTGTGGCCAACGCGCCACTCCGTCGGAAGCCGGGGCGGGTTGCGACACGATCGGGACATCACGACGACCGGATCGCCAAAGTCGTAGCGGACCTTCGGTTCCATGACCAAGACCACGTCGTGGCGCCGTGTCGTTACCGGACTGATCCCGCTCCTGTGCGCCGTTGCGCTCGCCGGGTGTGCCGTGTTCACGCCGAGCACGCATGACGCCTACGCACAAACAGACAGCGATGCCAAACCGCTCTACCTGACCTTCGATGACGGGCCGTCGAACGCCACCGACGAGATCCTGACCGTGCTGAACGGCAATGACGTCCGGGCGACGTTCTTCACACTCGGCAAATACCTGGCCGGAAATCACGAGCTCGCTCAGCGCATGCTGGCCGAGGGCCACGTCGTGGCGACGCACACGTGGAACCACCGAAACCTAACCGAGCTCAGCCCCGCCGAGCTGGACAGCCAGCTACAGCGCTCCGTGAACGAGGTGCGTGCCGTCGGCTCGGACAGCAACTGCGTACGCCCGCCGTACGGCGCCACCAACGATGCCGTCGAGGATGCGTTCGCCGAACACAACCTGCGGTCGGTGCTGTGGAACGTCGACCCGAAGGACTGGAAGCGCCCGGATGCCGAGGCGCTCGCCGACCACCTGGTGGAGACGGCCTACCCCGGCGCCGTGGTGCTACTGCACGACGGCGGAGGCAACCGCGAGAAGACCATCCAGGCACTACGCACCGCCCTGCCCGAGTTGCGCGCCAAGGGCTACGAGTTCCGTCCCATTCCGGGGTGCTGAAAGCCGCCGAATCGAACGTCGACTTCCGCGGTCATCACAAGAGGGCAAGAATGAGGCTCTTCGCAGTTGAGGGTGTAGCGCCATGCTGGCGCGTCGGTCCCGGGGTAGACGTCGAGGTCCTCCGAGGATGGAAGTTCTCACACTGCCCATCCGGAAGACCTCGACATGCACGGCGCTACCCCGCCGGCTGGCTTCGGCCGCCCTGATCTGACCGCCTTCGCGCGACTCGACGGTCTCGGTCTCGCCGTCACCGGTCAGCGACGCGAACCCGACCGTGCGGTGCTGGCCTGCACCGTTGTCGAACCGGACCGGTGGTGTCGACGATGCGGTTGTGAAGGCGCCCCGCGGGACACGGTGGTTCGGCGGTTGGCGCACGAGCCGCTGGGCTGGCGTCCCACACTGACCGAGGTGATCACACTGGGACGCACATTGAACAAGCGAGCCGCCGACGTGCTGGCCTACTTCGACCGTCCCGGAACATCGAACGGACCCACGGAGGCGATCAACGGCCGACTCGAACACCTCCGCGGCAGCGCACTCGGGTTCCGCGCCCTCACCGAAGTGTGGCGCGACGAGTCGCCGGGGCCGCCTGCAGACCGCGATGCCGTCGCGTCAGCTGCCGCCGCGTCAGCGGTCGGTGCGCAGGACCGGCTCCAGCGCCGTGAGCACCTCCGGGTCCTCGATCGTCGACGGCACCGGTTCGTCGCGGCCGTCGGCGATGCCGCGCATGGTCTTGCGCAGGATCTTGCCCGAACGGGTCTTCGGCAGCGCGGGCACGATCGACACCTCGCGGAACGCGGCCACGGGGCCGATCTCCGAACGCACCGCCTCGACGAGGTCGTCCCGCAACCGGTCCTCGGTGATCTCCACGCTGGCCTTGAGCACGACGAACCCGCGCGGCAGCTGGCCCTTGAGCCGGTCGGCCACGCCGATCACGGCGCATTCGGCGACCGCGGGGTGCGCGGCCAGTACGGCCTCCATCGAGCCGGTCGACAACCGGTGACCCGCGACGTTGATGACGTCGTCGGTGCGGCCCATGACGAACAGGTAGCCGTCGGCGTCGAGGTAGCCGGAGTCGCCGGTGAGGTAGTAGCCGTCGTAGCGCGACAGGTACGCCTCCGTGAATCGCTCGTCGTCGAAGCGTTCGTCGTCGCCCCACAGCGTCGGCAACGTACCCGGCGGCAGCGGCAGCTCGATCGCGATCGCACCCTCCTGTCCGGCGGGGAGCCGCCGGCCGTCCTGATCGAGGATCTGCACGTTCCAGCCCGGTACCGGCATCGTCGCCGAGCCAGGCTTCACCGGCATCGGCTCGAGCCCGCGCAGGTTGGCCGCGATCGGCCAGCCCGTCTCGGTCTGCCACCAGTGGTCGACCACCGGCACGCCGAGGTGCTCGTGCGCCCAGTGGTATGTCTCCGGGTCGAGGCGCTCACCCGCCAGGAACAGCGTCGTGAACTCCCGCAGGTCGTACTTTGCGAGCTCGGCCGCGTCCGGATCGACCCGTTTGACCGCCCGCAGCGCCGTCGGTGCCGTGAACAGGGCCTTCACGCCGTGTTCGGAGATGACCCGCCAGAACGCGCCCGCGTCCGGTGTGCCGACCGGCTTGCCCTCGTACAGCACCGTCGTGGCGCCGACGAGCAGCGGCGCGTAGACGATGTAGGAGTGGCCGACGACCCAGCCGACGTCGGAAGCGGTCCACCAGACGTCACCGGGGTGGATGTCGTAGACCGCACCCATCGACCACGCCAGCGCCACCGCGTGCCCGCCGTTGTCCCGCACCACGCCTTTCGGCTTGCCCGTCGTACCGGACGTGTAGAGCACGTACAGCGGATCGGTCGCCGCCACCGGTACCGGGTCGGCGGGAACCGCACCGGACATCAGGTCCGTCCAGTCGACGTCGCGGTCGGTCAGCGTGCAGGGGGCGGCCTCGCGCTGCAGGACGAGGACGTGATCCGGCTGGTGTGCCGTGGTTGCCAGCGCATCCTCGACGATCGGCTTGTACTCGACGACGCGGCCCGGTTCGATGCCGCAGGAGGCTGCGACGACGGCCTTCGGCTTCGCGTCCTCGACCCGGGCGGCCAGCTCCTTGGCCGCGAACCCGCCGAACACCACCGAGTGCACCGCGCCGAGCCGGGCGCAGGCCAGCATCGCGACGACCGCCTCGGGGACCATCGGCATGTAGATGATCACCCGGTCGCCCGTGCCGACGCCGAGTGAGCGGAGGCCGCCCGCGAACCGCGCCACCTCGTCGCGCAGTTCGGTGTAGGTGTAGGTGCGCTGTGACGAGGTGACCGGGGAGTCCCAGATCAGCGCGGCCTGGTTGCCGCGGTCGGACTCGACGTGGCGGTCGAGTGCGTTGTAGGCGGTGTTGAGCTCGCCGTCCGGGAACCACCGGTACAGCGGTGCCCGGGAGTCGTCCAGGGCCTTCGTGGGCGCCTTCGTCCAGCTCACGCCGCGGGCGGCTTCGAGCCAGAACCCTTCCGGCTCGTTGATACTGCGCTCGTAGGTGTCGGCGTACGCGCCCATCGCGGCTCTCCTCGGGTGCTCTGCGTTGAGTCTCCGACTGTCGACCGTAGGACGTTGCACATGCGCTGCACCAGAGCCGGCGCGGGCGAGGCGGCTGTGTCGGCACCCACGGCGGCCGACATACTGTGTGCACCGGCACGCTGTGTGCACCGGCATGGCCTCGGGCCGAGGACGTCATCAGCGACACGCACGAAGGAGCGAGAGGTGGAATCGATCGCTGGCTCGTTGTTGTCGCTGGCGTACCGGATCTTTCAGCCCGGGTTCTGCCCCGGCGACTGGGTGTGGGCCACGAGCATGGCCGGCCTGTTCATGGGTCTGTGGCCGGTGGCCGGAGCGCTGGTCATCGCGATCGTCCGCAAGTTCACGGGCAACCGCTACGGCGGCGCGCCGCTGATCGCGATCGGTGCGATTGCCGTGGTCTCGGTCCTGGTGATGCCGTGGCTGCTCGCGACGGGTGTTTCCGGTATCTACCGTGACGTCTTCGCGGGCGGTACCGGCGGTCTGACGCAGACCGAGGTCGCCAACATGGCGCAGGAGTACTGCTTCGTCGGACCGCAGACCGAGTACCTCGGCGGCGGGCAGAACGTCTACGAGACCCTGTTCTATCCGTCGGAGAGTGCGCTGGCCTACGGCTACTACCTGGGCGGCCTCGTGGGCCTGCCGATCCTCACGCTGCTGGCGATCATGCTGCTGGGCCGCGTGGCACTGCGCCGCGGGCCGAAGTGGCCGGGCCGGTTCGTCTGGGGTTCCTACGTCGCGTTCGTCCTGCTGTCGGCCGGCGTCGAGGCCAACACCGCCATCCATCTGTGGCTGGGTTTCCTGCCTGCCGTGATCCTCGGGGTCATCCCGGTGGCGATCGTCGGCCCGCCCAGCTGGTCGACCATTCAGAAGTCCGACGCGCCGCCGGAACCGCGCCGGCAGCCACCGCCGCAACCGCAACCGCAGCCGCAGCAGCGGCCGCCCGAACCCGAACCGCAGCCGCCGCAGCGCCAGTACGCGCCCACCGCGGTCGCGCCTGCGCCGCCCCCGGTCGCCGCAGCGGCCGTCCCGCCCGCCGCGTCGACGAACTCGGACGGCCGGTTCGAGCGCATCCGCAAGCTCGGCCACGGCGGTTTCGGCACGGTCTGGCAGGCGCGCGACACGCAGCTCGGCCGCACGGTCGCGTTGAAGATCGCGCACGTCACCGACCAGGAGACCGAGGAGCGCATGCGCCGCGAGGCCCGTGCGCTCGCGATGCTGTCGCACCCGAACTGCGTGCGCGTGTACGACCTCGTCGAGGAACACGACGGCATGGCGCTGGTCATGGAGTATCTCGAGGGCCGGTCGCTGGCCGACACCGTCGACAACGGTGGCGGGCTCGACGACATGTCGGCGGGCAGACTGTGGTCCACGCTCGCGGGTGCACTGTCGGCGGCCCACGAGAAGGGCGTGCTGCACCGCGACATGAAGCCGTCCAACGTCATTCTCGACGATCAGGGCATGCCGCACCTGATCGACTTCGGGATCGCCCGCAGCGCCGGCGACGCCAAACTGACGGCCACAGGCATGATGATCGGTACCCCGGACTACACCGCACCGGAGATCGCCGAGGGCACGGATGCCACCCCGGCGTCGGACGCGTGGCAGCTCGCCGCGACCGTCAGCTTCGCCCTGTGCGGACACCCGCCGCGTGGCACTCGCGAAACGCCGATGGCGGCCCTGATGGCTGCCGCCCGCGCCGAACCGGCGAGCCGGCTGCCCCGGCAGAGCGTGCACGCCCGGCTGCTGCGTGCGTCGCTGGACCCGCAGCCGCGAAACCGGCCCACGCTCGCCGCCGTGGAGCGGGAGATCGGCGGCTGGCTGTCGCGGATCGGCGCGTCCGCCGACGGCCCGGTGACGCAGATCGTGCCGCGATCCCGGTGACCCGGCCGCGGCCGCTCCCCGGGATGGCGGCCGCTCCCCGGGATGGCGTAGAGCCGGCCGCGGTCACCGCCACGACGGGAGCCACAGCTCCGCGTTCCACCGTTCCGGAGTGATCGGTTCGCCGACGAGGATCGGCCACAGCCACACGAAGTTCGCCACGACCAAGCCGGTGTACAGCGACACCACGAGCAGTCCGGTGCCGCGGCGTTCGAATCCGGCCTTCGCGCGGCCGAGCAGATGGCCGAGTACGAGCGTGATGCCGAGGATCAGGAACGGCGCCAGCGGCGTGGCGTAGAAGTAGTACATCTGCCGGTCGAGGTTCATGAACCACGGCAGCAGCCCCGCGCCGTATCCGACCAGCACGGCGGCGTAGCGCCAGTCGGCACGGAAGATCATCCGCCACAGGCCCCAGCCCAGCACCGGCAGTGCGAGCCACCACATCGCGGGCGTGCCGATGAGCATCGTGGCCTGAACACAGTCGTCCTGTCCGCAGCCGTTGATCTGGCTACCGGACTCGTGGTGATACAGCATGGGCCGCAGGCCCATCGGCCAGGTCCACGGCTTCGACTCCCACGGGTGCGGATCGCCGTCCGGGGTGGCGAGACTGCTGTGGAAGTCGAGGACGTTCAGCGTGTACAGCACGAGGTTGCGCAGGGCGCCCGGCAGGAAGGCCAGCGAATCGTCGCCGCTGATCTCGGCGTAGTGCCGGTCCGTGGCGGTCTCGCTGGCGAACCACGCCCACCACGTGGACAGGTACATCAGCACCGAGATCACGCCGATGCTCCACAGCGCGGGCGCGAGGTCGCGGCGCAGCACGCCCGTCCACGGCCGGGTGATGCCCGCGGTGCGGCGGGCGGCGACGTCGAACGCGATCGTCAGCAGACCGAACGCGATCACCCAGTACATGCCGGACCACTTGATGCCCGTCGCCAGTCCGAGCAGCACGCCGGTACCGAACCGCCACCAGCGGAACCCGAGTCGCGGGCCGAACGGGGTGTCGTGGGCCCAGCCTTCGCGCACGGCCGTCGCGAGACGCTGCCGTACCTGGTCGCGGTCGAGCAGGACGCAGCCGAAGGCCGCGACGACGAACAGCGCCTGGAAGATGTCGAGCATCCCCATGCGCGACTGCAGGTGCAGCACACCGTCGCAGATGACGAGGATGCCCGCGATCGCCCCGAGCAGGGTCGACCGCGTCAGCCGCCGGGCGATGCGGACGACCAGCAGGATGATCAGCGTGCCCGCGACGGCCGCCGTGAGCCGCCAGCCCCAGCCGTTGTAGCCGAGCAGCCACTCGCCGATCGCCATCAGCTGCTTCGCCAGCGGGGGATGGACGACCAGTTCGTAGCCGTAGTTGTCCTCGTAGCCGCCGTTGCGCAGCATCTGCCACGCCTGCGGGACGTAGTGCTTCTCGTCGAAGACCGGCGAACCACCGTCGGTCGGGTGGCCGAGGTTCCACAGCCGCACGACGCCGCCGACGGTCGTGATGACGAGCGTGACCCACAGCGCGCGCATGCGGTCGGCCGGCATCGGCGTGCCGAGCAGCGCGGCCTCGCGGTCCGACGGCGGCTGCCCGGCCGGACCGGTTCCGGCGCGGCGCGGTCGCGGCAGTACGGCGGTCACGGAGGCCGATCTTACGGGCGGCGATGTGAAAGCCGTCCCAAGGCCGCGCACTACATGGACCGCCAGGTGTTGCGGAACACCTGGGCGAGGTTCTCGTCGGTCGCGGGAAGGCAGTGGATGCCGGCGTCGGCGTCGGTGAAGGTCACGACGCGTCCGTGGCCGATGACGTCGAGGATCCTGAAGGGCAGGCTGCGCTCGGGCCGGCCGTCGGGCGTGGTGCCGGCGACGAACACGTCGTGCGCGGCGGCGCGCGGGGCTGCGAGCAGCTCGGCGAGTCGCGTCTCGGCGCTCGGTTCCGCGGCGAACAGGTTCTGGTCCTCGTCCCGCTGCGTGTAGGCCCGTTTCGTGGTGTGCACGGGCGTGATCGACGCGGGCGGGAACGCGGGCAGCTCACCGAGGAAGACGTCGATCACGTGGTCACCGTCGACGGTGACGAGACCGACGGTGCCGCGATCGACCCGCAGGTTGACGGTTTCGCCCCCGGCGGTGGCGACTGCGCCGTCGTGGTTACCGGCCGGGTCGGCGAACTGGCTGCGGCGGTACAGCTGCCGTAGCGGCGTGGCCAGTACGCGAAGGGCGTGACGGAACTCGCGGGTGAGTACCTCGTTGCGGGTGGCGAGGCCGAGGTCGGCCAGTTCGCGCATGCCGCGGCCGGCGACCTCGGAGCCGAGCACCTCGGGGACGTACACCTCGTTGCTGCCGAGCAACGGGTGAGGTTCCCCGAGTTGCTCGAGTTCCCAGATGCGCTCCAGCGTCATCCGCTCGATGACGACGGGCGTGTCGAGGACACCCACCGGCTACTCGCCGATGACGGGCGGTGTGACGACCCGGCCGGTCTCGGGGTCGCGGAGGACCTCGTCGTTCTCGGTGAGGTCGAAGTGCTCGTCGGTGTCGGCGACGTACTTGCGCTGGTGTTCCTCGTTGCCGTTGCCGTTGCCGTTACCGCCCCGGCCTGCGCCGCCCATCATGCCCGCGCCGCCGCGGCCGCCTGCCGCAGTGGTCGAGGCGCTCGTGCCGCCGGGGCTGGTGGGTCCGGCGGATCCGGGGGTTCCAGGGGTCGCGCCGGTCATCTTGCCTGCACCGGGAGCCGCGCCTGCGCCTCCGCCTATGCCGCTGCCTCCGCCCGTGGCGCCCACGCCGGGCACCGGGACACGGCCGCCGCCGCCAACTCCACCGCCGGTGCCGAGACCGGGAGTTCCAGGAGCGCGAGTGCCGACCGGGCCGAAGCCGGGCGGGTTCGGGCCGCCGGGAGCGCCGGTACCGGTGCCTACGGTGCCCGGGATGTTCGACGTCGGGTGGTTCGCCACGGGCGGTACCGCGGTGGACGGCGGCGTGACAGCGGACGTGCCGGTGCTGTCGTCGCCCGGCGCCGGGTAGGTGGGCGTACCGGTGCCGGGCCCGTGGTCGTTCGGCTGTGCGGCGTCCGGTGCGTTGTCGGCTGTAGTGTAGCTGGGTGCCGGCGCGGTCGGATCGGTCGATGTCCGGTGGTTGCCTGTGCTGTCTGCGCTACGGCTGTCGGCGTCGTTGCCGGTGGCGGGAATGTCGATGACGTCTGTGCTCGAGCGCGGACTGTCGATGTCGGCTTCGTGTTTCCTGGCACCCGAGCCGTCGCCCGCGAACTGCGGGACGTCGGGGTACTCCTTGATCAGCGAGCCCTGCAGTTCCGTGGAGTGCCCTTCGAGTTCCTTGAGCTTCTGCTGCGCGAACGCCAGCTGGGCATTGCGCTGGTTGACGAGGCCTTCGGTGTCGGTGTCCCAGGGCGTGGCGTCGTTGAGCAGGTTCGTCTGCGGCTCCTTGTCGGAAATGTCCGGCATCGTATTCTTGGCGGAGTCGTAGGTGGACCCGGCTGCGGCGTTCGTGAACTGGTTCTGGGCGTAGCCCTCGGCGATTTCATCGAGGGCTTTCGTGGCGTCCTTCAGCCTGGTGGACACGATGTCGGAACCCTGGCCGGACCAGGCGCTCTCCAGCTTCTGCAGGGTGCTGGAGATGTCGGTTGCGGCAAGGTTGTAGTCCGAGGCGACGCTGCCGGCCTGGTCGGCCACCTGGTGCCATGGCCCGGAGTTGCCCTGGCGGATGCGGCGGGCGGCCTCGGGAGTCGCCAGGACTCCCGCATCACCGAACAGGTCGTCGAAGACCCCTTTGCCGCTGAAATCGACCCCGTCGAACATGCTCACGACGATTCCCCCTCGTTACGCCTTGGCTTTGAGATTGCTGATGACGTCCTCGGTCAGCCGAGCCGCGCCGGCGCACGGATCCTTGTCGCTGCTGGCGACGACGCTGATGGCGTATTCATTGGCGATGCCGACTGCGACCGTGCAGTCTCGAGAGTCCGTCGACGCCTGATAACGAACCGCCGGGTAGCCGCCGATCGGCTTGATCGCCTCGAACATGTCGACAGTTGGCCGCGTGTTCTTGTACTGAGCGCTCAAGCCCTGGCCGGTACCGGTGTCATAACCAAGTAGGAACCCCGAGGACTGTTCGGGATTGCTCCAGTAGCAGCTCGGGCCGGCTGCAGCTCTGTCCGGCTCGCCTTGGACGACCTTGCCGAGTGCGGCTCTGATCTGGTCCGGTGTCAGTCCCTTGCATGGGTCACCGGATACGACCGATTTCGGGAGTGGGTTGGTGACGGCCGGTGCGCCGCTGTGGGGCAGGTCGGTCGTGGTGTCGGACGAGTTGGAGGACGGCGGTGTCGTCTGCTCGTCCGAGGTCGGTGCTTGGCTGTTGGCTGGACTGGACGGTCCTGGGGCGGGTTCGGCCTGTCCCTCGGATTCGCCGGAACATCCGGCCAGAAGCAGGAGCGCTCCGGCTACGAGTCCAGTGATGGTGCGGGTGGTCACAGGTATCCTTCGCCGGAGTCCTCGCCGCCGGCCTTCTTGACGTCCTTGTCGGCCTGGTCTTCCTGTTCCTCGTTGACGTCGATCACCCGGGCCAGCTTGTCCTTCAGGCTCTGCAACATGTCCCGGAACTGTTCGGTAGTCGCGTGGCCGGCGTCGAAGGCAGTCCGGTCGTTTTGGGTGAACGATGTGCACATGTGCACCTCGGCAGGCGTTCCAATTTGGCGAGCACGGTCCGTCTTCAGCGCCAGCTGGTCGAGGTGCTCCCAGTGCTGGAGGAATTCCTGGTACACGCCGCGGGCCTCGTCCGGGTCGAACTCGACTTTGCCGCCAGGCGCGCCGGGGTCGCTCTCCTTACCGTCCACGACGATGTTCATGTTCGTGAACATCTGCGCGGCTTCGTAGCTGGCCATCATGGCCTGGCCCATCCCGCCGATACCGGCGGCTGTCATGCCGGCCTCCCACTGCGTTTGCGTGGGTTCCTGCGGCGATGCCGTGCCCTGCCCACTGGCGTTGTTCTCGGTCATGATCCGGCCCCTCCCCGAGCCCCAAGAATGCCCACTCACCACGTCTGCCGGGTGATTCTAACGCGCGTTTACTTCGCCGTGTGTCGATTCGACCACACCGCGCATGCTCAGGACCGCGCAGTTGTCAGGACCGCTCCGCACCGCCGGTGGTGGCGGTGACCGTGGACACGTACATGTCGAGCAGCTGCGCATGCGCGTGAGGACGGCGTCGATCGCCCTGTCCTCGGCGAAGGTATCGACCTCCCACAGCATCGGCTCTTCGAACAGGTTCGTGCGGGACGGCAGTTCACCGGGCAGTTCGCGCCGCGCGCGTTCGAACTCGTCGGTCAACTGTCCGCATACGGCCTCGAGTGCGGGGGGAGTCCTCCGGGACGCCTGCGGCTTTCGCCGCTGTTGCCTTCCACACCGCTGCGTCTCCGGCAGCGACGACGGTGAACGCCTCCCGCAGGTCGGTGCTGTGTTCCTTCCACCAGCGATGGAACTCCGCCTGACGTTCCTCCGCCTCCGCGTGGCCGCGCTTCGTCCGTGTCGAACAGCATCCCCATGCGTGGTCCCCTTCCACAGGCGCCAGCGTGATCCGCCGCCATCGTGCCACCGGTTGCCGATATAGCCTCGCGGCATGCCGTTGATCCTCGCCGGGACGCCGCTCGGCGACCGCAGTGACGCCAGCCCCCGTCTCGCGGAGGCGCTGCGGACCGCCGACGTCATCGCCGCCGAGGACACGCGCCGCCTGCGAGCACTGGCGACGGCGCTGGACGTCGCGCCGGTGGCCAAGGTCGTGAGCTTCTACGAGGACGTCGAGAGCGCGCGGTTGCCGAGACTGCTGGAGACCGTCCGGGACGGTGACACCGTGGTGCTGGTGACCGACGCGGGGATGCCGAGCGTGTCCGACCCCGGCTTCCGCCTGGTCGCGGCGTGCGCGGCGGAGGACCTGCCAGTCAGCTGCGTGCCGGGGCCGTCGGCCGTGACGACGGCGCTGGCGCTGTCCGGCCTCGCGCCGGACCGGTTCTGCTTCGACGGCTTCGCGCCCCGCAAACCCGGTGAGCGTACGCGCTGGTTCGCCGAGCTCGCCGAGGAGAAACGTACGACCGTGTTCTTCGAATCGCCGCACCGGTTGGCCTCGCTGCTGGCGGACGCGGCGGAACAGCTGGGGGCCGACCGCCGTGCCGCAGTGTGCCGCGAGCTCACGAAGACGTACGAGCAGGTGCGCCGCGGCACGCTGGGCGAACTCGCGGAGTGGGCCGCCGACGGGGTGCGCGGCGAGATCACCGTCGTGCTGGCTGGCGCCGCGCCACGGGACGTGAGCGTCGCCGACCTGGTCGGGGATGTCACCCGGCGGGTCGAGGCGGGCGAACGCCTCAAGTCCGTGGCGGCGGAGGTCGCGAAGGAGACCGGGGTGTCGAAGAAGGAGCTCTACGACGCCGTCGTGGCCGCTCGGGCGGACTGACCGGCAGCCGGGTCGCCGGTCTCGCGGCCGTCGGGTGGCGAGGCGAGCAGGGTTTCCAGCGGGGCGGCCTTGTCGAGGCATTCGTGCCATTCGGCGCGGGCGTCCGAATCGGCCGTGATGCCGCCGCCGACGCCGACGTGGACCTCACCCGCCGCGATCTCGAACGTCCGGATCGCCACGTTGAGCTCCGTGCCCGCGATCGGCGAAGCGAGGCCGATCGCGCCGGTGTAGAGCCCGCGCGCGACCGGTTCGAGTTCGGCGATCAGGTCCAGCGCACGGATCTTGGGCGCGCCGGTGACCGAGCCCGGGGGGAACGCCGCGTGCAGCAACGACGTGTCATCGCTGGTCGGGGCGAGTGTGCCGACGACCGTCGAGTCGAGGTGCCACACGCCCGGCGCGGGCCGGACGGCGAGCAGTTCCGGCACGTGCACGCTGCCGATCTCGCAGACGCGCCCCAGGTCGTTGCGCACCAGGTCGGTGATCATCACGTTCTCGGCCACGTCCTTGACCGACTCGCGGAGCAGGTGCGCACCGGCGTCGTCCTGCGGGCCACGGCGGGGGCGGGTGCCTTTGATCGGCGTGGACCGCACCGTCGCACCGTGGCGGGAGACGAACAGTTCCGGTGACATCGACACCGCGGCGCCCCATTCTCCGGCGAGGTAGGCGGCGCGAGCCGGGCGCAGACGGCGGGTGCCCTCGGTGAACAGCGCGAGGGGCGAGCCGTCGAAGACACCGGTGAATCGGGTGCAGATGTTGGCCTGGAACACCTCACCCGCTCCGATGGCGCGCACGCACTCGGTGACGGCGCGTTCGTGGTCGGCGCGGGCAGGCCGGTGCAGGGACGTCGCCTGCCAGGTGGGTGCCGCCGGACCTGCGCCGGTGAACTCGGCGGTGGCTGCACCGGCGGTGACTGCATCGGTGCCGGGTTCGCTGGTGCCGGGTTCGCCGGAGGTTGCGCCCGCGAGCAGCTGTCGGAACTCGTCGGGGTCGGCGTCGCCGCCGGGAGTGCCATCGAGGGCTTCGAACCACCATCGACCCTCGGCGTCGAGGCGCAGTACGTGACCGGCCCAGCCCCACGCCGCGGGCGGCAGCGGTCCGTGGCGCCGCGACGGATCGGCCAGGTCGTAGGAGAGGTAGCCCATCCAGCCGCCGCCGACTGCGTCGGACGGTGTCGAGTCGGACGGTGTCGAGTCGGATGGTGTCGAGTCGGGCGGTGTCGAATCGGGCGGGACATCCGCGGACGCGGGATTGCCCGGACCGTCGGTTCCGACAGGGAGCCGGGACGGTGCGGCGAGGGCCCCGGTGAGCTCGGCCTCGGGCTCGAGGTGGACCGATGGTGCGACGACGGCGCGGGAGCCGAACCAGTCGCCGGTCAGAGCGGCGGGCCCCGGTATGCCGTGTTCACGGGCGCGGCGGTCCAGCACGACGAGGACCTGTTCGGGGGACAGGTCGCAGTCGAGTGCCGTTCGCCGTAGCCGCATACCCGACCATTGTCACCCGGTCGGTGGCGGAATCGGACGGGAAGGTGTCCAACGCGACGATCGGGTTCGTTCCGTGTGATCGGCACGGGCGCGGCGGCCCGGTCGCAGCTACGTTCGCGGCATGGACGTCAGGCCCGTGGAGACCGAGCGGATCGCCAAGGTGACCGGGGCGGACTCTGCGAACCGCACCGACGAACGGTTCGCGTTCGCCGCGACCGACCTCGGCATCCTGTGGGATGCGGGCGGCGACAGGGTGTTCGCCCTGTTCGGCGACACCTTCGGCGACGGCTGGGGCGGTCACGGCGCCGGTCCGGCCTCGGCGGACTGGCGCAGCAACGTGCTCGCGTGGTCGAGCGCGCGCGAGCTTTCCGGCGGGTTGCCGTGGGACGGTGTCGTGGCGCGGCCGGGCGGTGGGGCGGCGCAGGTCATCCCCTCGGGCAGGCGGGAGGTGACGGTCGTCCCGAACGGCGCGATCACCGTCGACGGCGTGCATTACGCGCACTACATGTCGGTGCGGGAGTGGGGAAAGCCCGGCCATTGGCGGACGAACCATGCGGGCGTCGCGGTGTCCTACGACGACGGGAGCACGTGGCGCAGACCCCGCTCGGCGCGGTGGCCGAACCGCCACGGCCGTAGCAGGTTCCAGCTCGGCGCGTTCGCCCGCGACGGCGAGTACGTGCTGCTGTTCGGCACCACCAACGGCAGGTACGGAGTGCCGTATCTCGCCCGGGTGCGGCCGTCGGACCTGCTGCGGGTGCGGGCGTACGAGTACTGGGACGGTTCCGGCTGGCGCGGCGACGAGGACGCGACGGCACCGCTGTTCGACGGCCCGGCCGGGGAGATGTCCGTCGGCCACCACCGCGGATGCGGGCGCTGGTTGCTGCTGCACCTCGACGAACCACGCCGCGGCATCGTGATCCGCACCGCGCCCACGCCGACCGGCCCGTGGACCGGGGGCGACGTCGTCGTCTCCGGCGACGAACACCCCGCGATCTACGGCGGATTCCTGCACCCCTGGTCGCTCGACGGGACGTTGGACGACGCGCCCGGCCCGTCCGGCGGGTTCGATGTCTACTACCTGGTCTCGCAGTGGGGCCCGTACAACGTGTTCCTCACCCGGACCCGGTTCGAGATCCGGTAGCGGCTCACAGCAGGACGTCGGTGAGGGTGAAGGGGTAGACGAGCGACGACGTCGCGGCGGGACAGTCCCCCGTGTGCTGGTGGACACCGAGTCTGCTGTGGAACCAGCCGGGGCGGCCCGGGATGCCGTTGCGGCGCACGAGCCACAGCACGACACCGGAATCGGCCCACTTGTCCGGGTGGAACCGGTGCTGCCAGTCCTCGAACTCGGCGTAGACCAGCACCTTGCCGATGCCGGCCTCGCCGCGGATCGTCTTGATCCACGTCTTGACGAACCGATCGTCGATCCCTGCCGCGCGGACGTCGAGCGCGGGCGCGAGCACGCCGGGCGCGAACGCACCGAGTGGTGCGCCCGTGCGCACGACGTGCCGCGCCTGGTCGACGGCTCCGCCTTCCCTGGCCAGGTGGCGGATACCCGCGTGCACGCCCGCGTCGAGTGCGCGCGTGAGCTGCTGGGCCGATCCCGAGTCGCTCCAGTTGAGGTTCTCGGTGACGGTGACCGACGCGAACGTGACGGCCCTGCCACGCAACGCCGGCCAGTCGGGCACGGATTCGCGCAGGTGCAGGCCGACTCCGCTGGCGCCCGCGGGCTCCGTCACGAGTCCCCCTAGCTGCCGGAAGCGATGGTGACGGCCACCCTACGTGCGTTCGCGCACGTCAGACGGCCATCACCCGCGGCGTGTCAGGCGTTCTCGCGGCGGAACGTCCGTGCGCCCCAGAACACGCACAGCGACATCAGAACCACGAGCACGATCGAGCCGGTGAGCATCGCGTCGACGGAGAAGTCGCCGCGGAACCCGGCACGTCCCGCGTCGACGATGTGCGTGAACGGGTTGACCCGCGAGATCGCGTACAGCCAATCCGGCGCCAGGCCGGTCGTGATCGGCACGAGAATCCCCGACAACAGCAGCACCGGCATCATCACCGAGTTCACCAGCGCGGGGAACGCCTCCTCGTTGCGCAGCGTCAGCGCCACCGCGTACGACGCCGACGCCAGTGTCACCGACAGCATCGCCACGATCACCAACGTCAGCAGGATCCCGCCGATCGGGGCCGACAGGTCGAACACGAGGAACGCCAGCATCGTGATGATGACCGCCTGCGCCACCGTGGTCAGCCCGTTGGTCAGGACCTTGCCGAGCAGCAGCGCCACCCGGCTGGCCGGTGTGACGCGGAGCCGTTCGACGACACCGTTGCGCAGGTCCGCCAACAACGAGAACCCCGCGGTCGTCGCGCTGAACAGTGCGAGCTGTATGATGAGCGCGGGTGTGAGGATCGTCCAGCTGCTGCCGGGCGGGAACCCGGGCGTGCTGGTCACGATCCGCTCCATCAGCGGGCCGAACAGCACCAGATACAGCACCGGCTGCATCACACCGATCGCCAGCCACGCCGGGTTCCGTGACAACAGGGTCGCGTCGCGCCGGAAGATCAGCCAGGTGTCACGCAACATGGGTCGGCACCTCGTCCTTCTCGTCGTCGTCCTTCTCGTCGTCGTTGTGGCCGCCGTGGCCGTCGTCGTTGCCGTGCCCGCTGTCGGTCGTGTCGTCGCTGCGGGTGTCGCCGTCGGGGCCGGTCGCTCCGTCGGTGCTCTCGGAGTCGCGGAGGCTGCGGCCGGTGAGGGTCAGGAACACGTCGTCCAGCGTCGGCCGTTGGACCTGCACCGACTGCATCGTGAGCCCCTCGGCGTCGAACGCCCGCAGCAGCGCGGGCAGCGCCGTGTCGCCGCGCGGCACCCGGAACCGCACCTCGCCGGGAAGCGTCGTCAGGTCGTGGGCACCGTCGACCCGGCCGACGATCGCCGCGGCCCTGTCCGTGACGTCGTCGTCGACGCCGAGTACGACGCCGTCGCCGGACACCCGCGCCTTGAGCGCGTCCGGGGTGCCCTCGGCGACGATCTCGCCGCCGTCGATGACGAGGATGCGGTCACACAGGGCGTCGGCTTCTTCGAGGTAGTGCGTCGTCAGGAACATCGTCACGCCCTGCTCGGAGCGCAACGTACGGATGTGTTCCCACAGGTTCGCCCGGCTCTGCGGGTCGAGTCCGGTCGTCGGCTCGTCGAAGAACACCAGCTTCGGTGAGTGGATCAGCCCGAGCGCGATGTCGAGCCTGCGCCGCTGACCGCCGGAGAGCGTCTTCGTCAGCCGCTGGTCCAATCCGGACAGGTCGAGTTGCTCGGTCAGCTCCTTGCCGCGCGCGATCGCGTCGGCCTTGCTCAGCCCGTACAGCCTGCCCTGCAATTCGATCTCCTCGGAGACCTTGCATTCCGGCCCGGTGCCGCCGCCTTGCGCGACGTACCCGATGCGTCCCCGTACGCCGACCGGATCGGCGCGCAGATCGCACCCTGCCACCTGCGCCTCGCCCGCCGTGGGCGTGAGCAGGGTAGTCAACATGCGCAGCGTCGTCGTCTTGCCCGCACCGTTGGGGCCGAGAAAGCCGACGAGCTCGCCCTCGGCGACGTCGATGTCGACGCCCTTCACCGCATCCACGGTGCGCCCGCGCGACGTGAACCGCCGTTGCAGGCCGCGTGCCTTGATCAAGGAAACCCCCGTCGAAAGTGATGTGCGGCTCCGCCGGAGCTTCGTGTGCGGCGGAGTGCCTGAACCCGGCCGAATCGGCCATCGGCATTCACTGTCCTCCGCGGATGCGGGCTAGTCAAATTTGATTAGATGGCGGCGGGTGTGCTGACCTGAGTCTGTCGTGGGGCGATGGAGCGTGCGAGGGGTTTTCGCGCTGGGCTTGTGCGCTGAGCTGTTGCGCTGGGCTTGTGCGCTGGGCTTGTGCGCTGTGCCAGTCGCTGCGGCGGAGCGGAATCAGGACGTGGCTTGATCAGGACATGGCGGTCGGCGCTGCGGAACCGAAGTTGTGGCCTGCGTCGTCGGCCATCACGTACTCGCCCGCGCGCAGCCGCGCGATGAGGCCCGAGGTCCAGGAGATGTCGGCGTCGCAGTGGGCGAGCCACAGCCGGTACAGCTCGTTCACGTGTGCGGGCTGGCCCCATTCGATGCCCTTGTCGAGGACGGTGCCGACGTTCGCGCGCTGGCCCTCGAGCTGGACGAGGCGGTATTCGAGCAGGTCGAGGGCCAGCTGTCGGGGTAGCGCTGTGATGAACACGAGCGCGGCCGAGAACTCGTAGGCACCTCCTGCGGCCCCGTCGACGTCCGCGATGCGCTGCTGCAGCTCGTGCTGGAACGCGTCCTCGCCCGCATCGGTCAGTGTGTACGCGAGCCGGTCGGGGCCTTTGCCCTGCGGCGTCTCGACCTGCTCGAGCAGGCCTTCGAGCGCGAGACGCTTGAGCGCGTGGTAGATCGAACCCGGCTGGACGTTGGCCCACTTGTCGGCCGACCACGACAACAGTTCGCGCCGCACCTGATAACCGTGCGCGCCACCGGATCCGTCATGCATGCGGACCACGCCGAGTACGAGCAACCGCGTCGCCGACACCGCTTCCGGCCTCCGTCCCTGGTCGCCTCCGTGGGATGCACCTTAACGCCCGACACCCGCCCCTCGGGGACGCGCTACGCGCCGCAGTGTTGGCCCACCCGTCGGCCCGGCCCCGCCCCTCAACGAGGTGCTTCGCACCGCAGTGTTGGCCCACCCGTCGGCCCGGCCCCCGCCCCCCAACGTGGCGCTACGCGCCGCAGTGTTCAATTTCAAGTATGAGCACCTCTGTGTTGACCGCGGTGGCCTGGCCTTACGCCAACGGCCCCCGCCATATCGGTCATGTGTCCGGTTTCGGCGTCCCGTCCGACGTCTTCTCGCGCTATCAGCGAATGGCCGGCAACCGGGTGCTCATGGTTTCCGGCACCGACGAACACGGCACCCCGATTCTGGTGCAGGCCGACAAGGAAGGCCTTTCGCCGCAGGAGACCGCCGACAAGTACACGCGCCAGATCACCCAGGACCTGCGCGGCCTCGGCCTGTCCTACGACCTGTTCACGCGCACCACCACCGGCAACCACGCCGATGTGGTGCAGCAGATCTTCCTGTCCTTGCACCGCAACGGCTACGTCGTGCCGAAGACGACCAACGGTGCGGTCAGCCCGTCGACCGGACGCACGCTGCCGGACCGTTACATCGAGGGCACCTGCCCGCTCTGCGGCTACGACGGTGCGCGCGGTGACCAGTGCGACAACTGCGGTAACCAGCTCGACGCCGCCGAGCTGAAGAACCCGCGCTCGCGCATCGACGGCGAGAAGCCGAAGTTCGTCGAGACCGAGCATCTGTTCCTCGACCTGCCCGCGTTCACCGAATCGCTCGGCGCCTGGCTGTCGACGAAGACCGACTGGCGCTCCAATGTCCTCAACTTCACGAAGAACCTCGTCGACGACATGCGCCCGCGCCCGATCACCCGCGACCTCGACTGGGGCGTGAAGGTGCCGCTCGACGGGTGGCGGGATCAGCCGCTCAAACGGTTCTACGTGTGGTTCGACGCGGTCATCGGCTACTTCTCCGCGAGTGTCGAATGGGCACGCCGGATCGGCGACCCGGACGCCTGGAAGCCGTTCTGGACCGACCCGGACGCGCAGTCGTTCTACTTCATGGGCAAGGACAACATCACGTTCCACGCCCAGTTGTGGCCCGCGTTCCTGCTCGGCCACAACGGTCAGGGCGACAAGGGGGGCGAGACCGGTCCGTACGGCACGCTGAACCTGCCCGGCGAGATCGTCTCCAGCGAGTTCCTCACCATGAGCGGGTCGAAGTTCTCGACCTCCCGCGGCACCGTCATCTACGTCGAGGACTTCCTGCGCGAGTTCGGCCCCGACACACTGCGCTACTTCATCAGCGTCGCAGGGCCGGAAACGCAGGACGCCGACTTCACGTGGGACGAGTTCGTGCGCCGCACCAACTTCGAGCTCGCCAACGAGTGGGGCAACCTCGTCAACCGTGCCGTTTCGATGGCGCACAAGAACAACGGCGGCGTACCCGCGCCGACCGCGCCGGCGCCCGCCGACGAGGAGCTCAAGGCACTGTCCCGAGGGGCGTTCGACACCGTCGGCACGCACCTGCGCCACTCGCGGTTCAAGCAGGCGGCCGGTGAGGCCATGCGCGTCGTGTCGGCGGCGAACAAGTACCTGTCCGAGCAGGAGCCGTGGAAGCTCAAGGAGGACCCGGACCGGCGTGACGCGGTGCTGCACACGGCGCTGCAGGTCGTGTCGGACGCGAACGCGCTGCTGACGCCGTTCCTGCCGCACGCTGCGCAGAAGGTCCACGAAGCGCTCGGCGGTACGGGCGTGTGGGCGGCACAGCCGGAGTGTGACGAGGTCGAGGACCTCGACATCCCCGGCCGCACGAACCCGATCCTCACCGGTGACTACGCGAGTGAACAGGCGAGCTGGGAGTCGACTCCCGTCGAGGTCGGCCGCCCGCTGGCGAAGCCGTCGCCGCTGTTCGCCAAGCTCGACGCCTCGCTGGGGGAGACCGGCCCCGAGTGGGCGCCCGTCCAGAGCTGAACCGACCGTCCATACCCAGCTGGGAGAAGACGTGAGCCGGAACAGAAACCGTGACGCGCCGCCGCCGGTGCCGGAGCGCCTGCCTGCGCCGGCGGTCGACGCGCACACGCATCTCGACGCCTGCGGGACCGGGACGCCCGCGGACGTGGCGGCGCTGCTCGACCGTGCCTCCCAGGCGGGCGTCGAGCGCGTGGTCACCGTCGCCGACGACCTCGACGCCGCGCGGTGGGCCGCCGACGCGGCCACGTGGGACGAGCGGGTGTACGCGGCGGTCGCGATCCACCCGACCCGGACGGCGAGCTTCGGCGACACCGAGAAGACCGAGATCGAACGGCTCGTGGCCGGCGACCGCGTCGTCGCGGTCGGGGAGACCGGACTCGACTACTACTGGGACTACTCGCCGCCCGGCGCCCAGCAGGAAGCCTTCCGCTGGCACATCGATCTCGCCAAGCGCGTCGGTAAGCCGCTGATGATTCACGACCGCGAGGCGCACGAGGACATCCTGCGGATCCTCGACGAGGAGGGCGCGCCCGAGCAGGTGGTCTTCCACTGCTTCTCCGGGGAGGCCGACATGGCGCGTCGTTGTGTCGATGCCGGGTACGTGCTGTCGTTCGCGGGCACCGTCACCTTCCGCAACGCCACGGGCCTGCAGGACGCGGCGAAGCTCGTGCCGCCGGAGCAGTATCTGGTCGAGACCGACGCGCCGTTCCTCACGCCCCACCCCTACCGGGGACGCCCGAACGAGTCCTATTGCGCCGGTTACACCGTCCGCGCGCTCGCCGAGCTGCGCGGTGAGCCGGTTGCCGTGGTCGCCGACTCCGTTCGGAGCAATGCCGAGCGTGTCTTCGGTCTCCCGTCGTCGCCCTCAGTCACACCGGCGTGAGCCGACTGCGACAACGGTGCTGCCTCCGATGTCGATCGACCCAGTGAGGGGGGTCACAGGATTGCGTGCCGTGTTTGCGCAACCCCCCGCCACCCGTTATGGTCCCGTAACCGTGCCGGTCGAGACCAACTGTTTCGGATCGGTATGCCCACAGTCACGTCGGTGTTCGTCGGGGACGGCATCGCCCGCAGGGCAGCTGCCCGTGCGGGAATGTCAGGGGACGACGCTGACTGCGGGTGTCCTGGCCATGCGTGAAAGGGATTGACCCTGTGACTGGTAGCTACGGGCGCGCAGACGCGAGCTCGTCGTCGGCCCCGGTCGGCTCGACGGCTCTGCTCGACCGACCGAGCGACCCAGAGTTCTCCTCCGACCCGCAGATCACGCGGGACGACATCCTCGCCGTGCTCGGCCCCGACGCCGACGCACTCATGGCCGAGGCCAATGTCGATGTGGACGAGCTCATCCGGCTGATCAGCGCCGAGACCACGATGCTCCCGGCGATCGTCGACACCCCCGCCACGCCGGATGCGGCTGCGGGCACGAGTGCCGACGAGCCCGAGGGCGGCCTCGCGGGCGCGATCAAGACGTGGAAGAAGCGGTTCCTCAAGGGATCGGTTCTCGCCATGCTGATCACGCTCACCGGCGGCGGTGCGGCGGCGCTGGCGATGAACAAGAGCGTCACGCTCGACATCGACGGGAACGAGCAGACCGTCCGCAGCTTCGGCGACACCGTCGGCGAGGTCCTCGACGACGCCGATATCGACGTCGGTAAGCACGATGCGCTGTCCCCCTCGCCGCAGGCGGAGGTCGGTGACGGCGGCGTCATCACACTCGAGCGCGGCCGCCACATGACCGTGTCGGTCGACGGTGACCAGCGCCAGGTGTGGGTGCGCGCCACCACCGTGGACGAGGCGCTCACCCAGCTCGGACTCCAGGACCTCGCGGACCAGGGGGCGAAGTTCTCCGCGCCGGTCGGCAGCGACGTGCCGCTCGACGGCATGACGCTCGAGGTCATGACGCAGAAGGGCGTCACGGTCTACGACGGCGGCAACGAGCCCCGCGAGGTGACCACTCACGCGGTCACCGCAGGCGACCTGGTCAACGAACTCGGTCTGGATCTCGGGCCGCAGGACCGGCTCGAGAGCGGCCCGAAGGCGAACCTCAAAGATGGGGCCGAGGTCTACATCAGCCGCACCGGCGTGTCGGTGGTGAAGCAGAAGGAGACCATCGAGCCCGAGGTCCGCACCATCGAGGATCCCGAGATGGAGCAGGGCAAGGAGGTCGTCGAGAAGCCCGGCAAGGCCGGCGAGGAGCTCGTCAGTTACCGGGTGACCAAGGAGAACGGCGCGGAGATCGCCCGCGAGGAGATCGACTCCGAGGTGCTGAAGCAGGCCAAGGAGAAGGTCGTGCGCGTGGGCACCAAGGAGCCCCCGCAGCCGCAGATCTCCGGCGGGGCCGTGTGGGACCGGCTGGCGCAGTGCGAGTCCACCGGCAACTGGTCCATCAACACCGGCAACGGCTACTACGGCGGCCTGCAGTTCAACAAGCAGACCTGGGACGCCTACGGCGGCTCGCAGTACGCCGCCTACCCGCACGAGGCCAGCCGCGAGCAGCAGATCGACATCGCGACCAAGTTGCGCGACGCGCGGGGCGGCTACAGCGCCTGGCCCCACTGCGCCTCACAGCTCGGCCTGCCGACGTAACGTCGACGGCCCGGAAATCCGCAGCGGCCCGGCACCCCTTCGCAGGGTGCCGGGCCGCGTTGTGCTGAACTCATCCGCGTGACCGCTGAACCACCGGGGCTGCTCGGGCCCGCCGAGATCCGGCAGCTCGTCGCCGAACTCGACGTCCGTCCGACGAAGAAGCTCGGCCAGAACTTCGTCCACGACGCCAACACGGTGCGCCGGATCGTCGAGCTCGCCGAGGTCGGCCCGGATGCCGCCGACACCGTCGTGCTGGAGGTCGGGCCCGGTCTGGGTTCCCTGACCCTCGGCCTGCTCGGCACGGGAGCGCGTGTGGTGGCGGTGGAGCTCGATCAGGCGCTTGCGGGGCGGCTCGAGCGCACGGTCGTCGCACACGCTCCCGACGCGGCGTCCCGGCTGACGGTCGTCGCCGACGACGCGCTGCGGATCGGCCACCGGCAGGTCGGCGAGCCGGACGCGCTCGTGGCCAACCTGCCCTACAACGTCGCGGTCCCGGTGGTGCTGCACCTGCTCGCCGAGCTGCCGTCGCTGCGGCGCGTGCTGGTGATGGTCCAGACCGAGGTGGCCGACCGCATGGCGGCGGGGCCCGGCGGCCGGGTGTACGGCGTGCCGAGCGTGAAGATCGCCTGGTACGGCACGGCGCGCAAGGTCGCGGCCGTGCCGAGGTCGGTGTTCTGGCCGATGCCGAACGTCGACTCGTCGCTCGTGGCCTTCGACCGCGGGCCGGAGCGCACCGACGTCGACCGCGACGCCGTGTTCGCCGTCGTGGACGCGGCGTTCGCGCAGCGCCGCAAGACGTTGCGCGCGGCGCTCGCCTCGTGGGCGGGGTCGGCCGAACGCGCGGGGGAGATTCTCACCGCCGCGGGCGTCGATCCGCGTTCCAGAGGCGAACAGCTGGGTATCGACGAGTACGTGGCGATCGCCGGGGCGGCCGCAGTGGCGTGACGTCCGCGCCGCCGGTCGTCGGGTCGCCGACGGTGTGATCTACGCCCGTCGACTTGCCATGGCGGCCGGGTTTCCGGTCTACTGTATGGGATTTCCATCCCGAGCGACCGAGAGACCTGGCTCGTCGACGTCGCAGCAACCTCCCCCGAGGACGGTGCTACCGCCAGGAGCGATGGAGGAACGCGATGTATGTTTCCGAGCCGCTCACCCGGCGTCGAGTAGTCGATCACCGGCGACGCACCGTGTCTGCGTGTCGTCGCTCCACCGCCTTGGCCTGAGCGCGCAGCGTCGCCGCCGTGCGACGAGACGCAGCCGCCGACCCGGGAACCGGCCGCTGAGCCGGAGCGGGCAGCGAAGCTCAGCGCCGCCGTTGGATCCGATCTTCCGCCGTTTCTCCCGGCCCCGGTCCGTGACCGAGTGTGCCGGTGAGCCGTGAGCTGTCTTGGAGCTGTTGTGATCACCGTCGAGAACGTCAGTAAGTCGTTCCGCCCCACCGAATCCGACGCGCCCGTGCAGGCGCTGCACGAGGTCAACCTGGACGTGGATGCGGGTGCACTGTTCGGCGTCGTCGGCGAACCGGGTGCAGGCAAGTCGACACTGGCGCGCTGCGTCGGGTTGCGCGAGCGGCCCGACCGCGGCTCGGTCCGCTACGACGGGCTGAACACGACGACCTTGGACGGCCGCAAGCTGCGGGAGGCGCAGAGCCAGGTGGCGGTGGTCGACTCGCGCCTGCGCCCGGAGCGGACCGTGGCCGGCAACGTCGCCGCCCCGCTGGAGCGGGTGGGCGTGGACGGATCGCGCAGGCGGCAGCGCGTCGCCACGCTGCTGGACGTGATCGGGCTGACCCGTGCGGCCGCCCAGGTGCCGGCCGACCTGACTCCGGGCCAGCAGCGCCGGGTGTCGGTAGCGCGGGCGCTGGCGGGTGGACCCGCGGTGCTGCTCGCCGACGACCCGACCGAGGGCGTCGACGCCGACGAGAGCGGTGCGGTCCTGTCGGTGCTGGATCGCGCGCGCGCCGAGCTGGGCGCGACCGTGCTGCTGACGACCTCGGATGAGGGAGTGGCGCGCCGCGTGTGCGACGACGTGGCGCTGTTGGACCACGGTTCGATCGTCGAGAGCGGCAACCTGCTCACGCTCGCGGGCACCCGTGGCAGTCGCATCGCCGACGAGCTGCTGCCCTCGGTCGAGACCTCCCCGTCGGAGGCGGCACGCTTCGACGTCGTGGTGGACGTGGTGCTGGTCGGGTTCGCCTCGGTCGGTGCGCTGCTGCCGGAGGCGGGGAGCCGCTTCGACGTCGACATCGCGACGATCGGCGGCGGACTGACGCGATTCGGCGACACGCCGGTGGCGCGGTTCCGGATCGGCCTGCGCGGTCAGCGGGCCGACGCCGCACTGGCGTGGATGGCCGAGCGCGGCGCCCACGTCACGCACACGCTCTGCGGCCTCCGCACCGTCGCGGCCTGACCCGTCGCGCGTGTTCTGCACTCCGGATCAATAGCGATCACATAGCAAAATCGACGTAAATCGCTATACTAGAGCTATGAGTACGGAAATCCGGCAGTCGGACCTGCGGAACGACAATGCCGCGATCATGCGACGAGTGTCCGCGGGTGAAGCCTTCGTCGTGACGGTGAACGGACGCCCGGTCGCCGACGTTCTGCCGCACCAGCGGGACACGACACGCCGGTTCGTGCCGGTCGACGAGGCGGCGCGGTTGCTCGGCCGGCAGACGCTCGATCGTGCTGCGTGGGTTGCCGACGTCGCCGACGTGCCGTTCCCGGACGAGGTCGAGGATCCGTGGGAGCGGTGACACGGCGCGGTTTGCTCGACACGTCGCTCGTGATCGACTACCCGGCCGAGAAGGTGGCTGCGGTGGTCGACGAAGTCGCTGTGGCGGCGATCTCGGTGGGTGAACTCGAATACGGTGTGACGGCCGCGAAGGATCCCGTCGTTCAAGTGCAACGGCGACATGCGCTCCAGGCCGTGACCGCGGCGTTCGACGTGTTGCCGTTCGACGCCGACTGCGCCGAGTACTACGGAGCGTTGGCAAGTGCCGTTCGCGCCGCGGGTCGGGATCCGCGGCCGCGGCGCCTCGACCTGCAGATCGCGGCCACCGCTGTCCGCTACGGGCTGGTGTTGCTGACGCGGAACGCCGATGACTTCAAGGGCATCGAGGAGTCGCTGGTCGTCCAGGACCTGCTTGCGCCGTCTCGTTCCTGACGGCTCGCAGTGCGGTCCTCGTGCGGGAGCGTCGGTGTCGGCCGACTCGTCACGTCGACGCGGCTGTTCCCGTCCCCGCCGGGGTGCCAAGTATCCTGGGTATGTGCTTGCCGTCGTACCGACCCCTGTGACCGTCACGGTGCCGTCCAAGGTCAACGTGCACCTCGCGGTGGGACCGGCGCGCGACGACGGGTATCACGAGCTGACCACCGTGTTCCAGGCACTGTCGCTGACCGACACGGTGACTGTCTCGGTGGCCGAGGAGTCGTCGATGCACGTGGCAGGCGAGGGCGAGAAGATCGTGCCGCGCGACGAACGCAATCTGGCGTGGCGCGCGGTCGACGTCCTCGCCGAACACCTGGACACGACCCCGGCGGAGCTGGGCCCCGTACGGATCGCGCTGGAGAAGGGCATCCCGGTGGCAGGCGGTATGGCCGGAGGCAGCGCCGATGCGGCGGGTGCGTTGCTCGCGCTGTCGACGTTGTGGAAGCTCGACCTCTCGCGGGACGAGCTCACGCGGCTGGCGGGGAAACTCGGCAGCGACGTGCCGTTCTCGCTCGTCGGCGGCACAGCGCTCGGCACGGGCCGGGGTGAGGAGCTGTTGCCGGTCCTGACGCGGCACACCTTCCACTGGGTGCTGGCGTTCGCCCAGCGCGGTCTCTCGACGCCCCGCGTGTACCAGGAACTCGACCGGCTCCGTGACGTCGGCGACCCGCCATCCGCGGTCGGGGACCACGACGTGGTCATCGAGGCACTGGCCTCGGGAGACCCGCATCGGCTGGCCGAGCTGATCGGCAACGACCTGCAGATCGCGGCGGTGTCGCTGCGCCCGGAACTGCGGCGCACGCTGCGCGCGGGCGTCGAGGCGGGTGCGCTCGCGGGGCTGGTGTCCGGCTCGGGGCCGACGTGCGCGTTCCTGTGCGAGGACGCCGAGTCCGCGGTGCAGGTCTCCGCGAGACTGTCCGGGGCCGGGGTGTGCCGGACGGTGCGGGTCGCCAGTGGTCCGGTTCCGGGCGCCCGCGTTGTCGAGCCGGACGGTGGCCCGTCGGGTGGCGAACCGCCGTGGGACCCCAGGCCGCCGCAGGCGCACGCATGAAGCTCGTCGAGTTCCCGGTCCGGTCGGCGGGCCGGTGGGCCCGATCCGGTGTGAGGACCTGCGGGAGACGGCGGGCCGCACTGTCACCATCGGCCACGCGATCCGCGTGGTCGCACAGCGTTTCCGCATGGCGCGAGAGGTTTGTCTGACGCATGGCCAATCTGGTCAATCTCGAATCGGTGAGCAAGTCCTACGGTGTCCGGCCGCTGCTGGACGAGGTGTCCCTCGGTGTCGGCGAAGGTCAGCGCATCGGCGTCGTCGGGCTCAACGGCGGCGGCAAGACGACGCTGCTCGAGGTGCTCGCCGGCATCACCGACCCCGACTCGGGGCGGGTGAGCCGGGTGCGCGACCTGCGGCTGGGGGTCGTCACTCAGCGCACCGAGCTGCCCGAGGGCAGCACCGTGGGCGAGGTCGTACTGGCGGGTTTCGACGCCGAGCACGAGTGGGCCTCCGATGCGCGGGTGCGGTCCATCGTCGACGGGCTCGGTATCGGGGACATCGGCCTGGACACGGCGACGGCCAACCTGTCGGGTGGTGAGCGCCGCCGGGTCGCACTGGCGGCCACCCTCGTCGGTGAGCTCGACCTGGTCGTGCTGGACGAGCCCACCAACCATCTCGACGTCGAAGGTGTGCGCTGGCTGGCCGATCACCTGCTCGCACGCAGGTCCTCGCTCGTGGTCGTCACCCACGACCGCTGGTTCCTCGACACCGTGTGCGGCCGGACGTGGGAGGTCACGTCGGGCCGGGTCGAGCAGTACGAGGGCGGCTACGCGGACTGGGTGTACGCCCGCGCCGAACGCGCCCGGCTGGCTCAGGCCGCCGAGGAGAAGCGGCAGAACCTCGCCCGCAAGGAACTCGCGTGGTTGCAGCGCGGTGCGAAGGCGCGCACCTCCAAGCCGAAGTTCCGGATCGAGGCGGCCGAGGCACTGATCGCCGACGTTCCGCCGCCGCGCGACACGGTCGAGCTGATGAGCTTCGCCCGGCGCCGCCTCGGCAAGACCGTGCTGGAGCTGGAGGACGTGTCGCTGAGCGTCGGCGACCGGACACTGCTCGACCACGTCACATGGCGGATCGGCCCCGGTGACCGGATCGGCCTCGTGGGCGTCAACGGTTCCGGCAAGACCACGCTGCTCAAGCTGCTGGCCGGGGAGAACGAACCGGAGACCGGCAGGCGGGTCGAGGGCAAGACCGTCCACCTGGCGCATCTCAAGCAGGAGCTCGACGACCTGCCCGCCGATCTGCGGGTGCTGCAGGCGGTGGAGCGCGTCGCCGCCCGGGTGCAGTTCGGCAAGCACGAACTGTCCGCGTCGCAGCTGGCCGAGAAGCTGGGTTTCCCGCCGAAACGGCAGTGGACCCCCGTGGGCGACCTCTCCGGTGGGGAGCGGCGCAGGCTGCAGCTGGTGCGGCTGCTCATGGCCGAGCCCAACGTGCTGCTGCTCGACGAACCCACCAACGACCTGGACATCGACACCCTGCAGCAGCTCGAGGACCTGCTCGACGGCTGGCCGGGCACGCTGATCGTCGTCTCGCACGACCGATATCTCACCGAGCGCGTGTGCGACAACGTCGTCGCATTGTTCGGCGACGGCGCGATCACCGGCCTGCCCGGCGGGATCGACGAGTACCTGCAGCGTCGGCAGACCATCGCCGATCGGCCGCAGGCGAGCGGTTCGGCCGCCGGCACCGGTTCCGACACGTCGACGAGTGCGGGACAGGACACGGCGAAACTGTCGAACGCCGAATGGCGGACGATCACCAAGGAGCTCGGCAAGTTGGAACGCAAGCTCGACGCGATCGCGCAGAAGGAGTCGAAACTCCACGCGGCGCTCGCCGATGCGGCGACCGAACCGGATCGGCTGATGGAGCTGAACAACGAGCTGAAGGCGTTGCAGTCGGAGAAGGACGAGCTCGAGCAGCGGTGGCTGGAGGCCTCCGAAGCCGTGGAGTGACGGCCACACCGTCGTTCCCGCGTGGCCTACCGTCGCGTGCCCGTGACGCGCGGTTAGTGTCAAGGGCATGAGCCGGTTCGTGGACACGATGATCGCCAGCGCACAGGCGGATGGCACGCAGCGGGGAATGGTCACGGGTGAGCCCTCGGAGCCCGTGCGGAGAACGTGGGCGGAGGTGCACGGGCGTGCCCGCCGTCTCGCGGGCGGCCTGACCGGTGGGGGATTCGATCCCGGTGGTGCGGTGGCGGTCCTCGCAGCCGCGCCGGAACTGATCGCCCCGACGGTGCAGGGCGTGTGGCTGGCGGGCGGCAGCGTGACGATGCTGCACCAGCCGACACCACGGACCGATCTGGCCGATTGGGCGGCCGACACGCTGCAGGTGCTGCGGATGATCGGGTCGGACCTGGTGCTGCTCGGCGAGCCGTTCGACCAGCTGGCTCCGGTACTGGACGAGAACGGGATCCAGTACCGCACGATCGAGACCCTGCTCGACGACGAGCCGATCGCGGAGCCGGTGGCGACCGACGAGGATGCACTGGCGCTGCTGCAACTCACGAGCGGTTCCACCGCCGAGCCGAAGGCCGTGCGGATCACCCACGGCAACCTCTACAGCAACATCAGCGCCATGGCGCGCCGGTCCGAGCTCGATCCCGGCAGCGACGTGATGGTGTCGTGGCTGCCGACGTTCCACGACATGGGCATGGTCGGTTTCCTGACCGTGCCCATGACGTTCGGTATCGAACTGGTCAAGGTCACGCCGGTGGATTTCCTGAGCGCGCCGCTGCTGTGGCCGGAGCTGATCACGCGCTACGGCGGGACCATCACCGCCGCGCCGAACTTCGCCTACGCCATCGTGGGCCGTAGGCTCGCCCGGGTCGACGACGATGATGCCTACGATCTGTCGACGTTGCGCATCGCGCTCAACGGTGCCGAGCCGATCGACGAGACCGCGGTGGCGGCGTTCGCCGATGCGGGCGGCCGGTTCGGCATGCCCGCCGAGTGCGTGTTCCCCGCCTACGGGCTCGCCGAGGCCACGCTCGCCGTGTCGTTCGCCCCGCTGTCGACCGGCCTGACCGTCGATGTCGTCGAGGCGGGGCCGTTGGAGTCGGAGGATCGCGCCGTCGTCGTTCCCGAAGGGGATACGCGGCGCGGAACGGAGCAGGTCCGCGGATTCGCCGTGCTGGGCAGGCCGCTCGACGGCATCGAGGCGCAGATCGTCGGCAACGGCGGCGACGTGCTCGGCGAACGTGAGGTCGGCGAGATCCGGCTGCGCGGCGAGGCGATCACGCCGGGATACCTGACCGTCGACGGGCCTGTGGAGACGCAGGACGCAGGCGGCTGGTTCGCAACCGGCGACATCGGTTACCTGGTCGACGGGCAGCTCGTCATCTGCGGCCGCAGCAAGGACGTCATCATCCTCGGCGGCCGCAACATCTATCCCACCGACATCGAACGGGCTGCGAGCTCCGTCGACGGGGTGCGGGCAGGCAACGCCGTGGCGGTGCGGCTCGAAGCGGGCACTCGCCGCGAGCGGTTCGCCGTCGTGCTCGAGTCGAAGGCTGCCGGCGACGAGGCCGAGGAGTCGCGCATCGTCAAGGAGGTCACTGCGCGCGTGCGGGACACCGTGGACGCGCGGCCCTATGCGGTCCTCGTTCTGCCCACGGGCAGCCTGCCGAAAACCCCGTCGGGGAAGGTGCAGCGCGGCGCGACCGCCGAACAGTACCGCGAGCGGATGGACGCCGGCGCCTGATACGCCGGGGGATCAGGCGCCGGGCGGACCGGTGGTTCAGCCGTCGGCCCGCTCCGGCACCGAGTCGGCTGCGGGAAGGTTCACGACCGGAATATCGGCGGTGGGGACGTCGCTGACCGCGGGCGAGTCGGTGCGAGCGGTGGGCACGTGGTGGGTGCTGCCGGTGACGCCGGTGCGCGCCAGCAGCGTGTCCTCGGCGGTGTCGAGGAACTCGTCGACGCTCTTCTCGTCGTACCCGCGCTTGCCGATCGGTGGCCGTCCGAATTGGACGTGGTGGACTTCGGCCGCCGTCAGGTCGTCCTCGTGGGAAAGGGTGCGCGCGATCCGGTCGATCAGCGCGTCGACCTCGTGCTTGGCGTAGCCGCGCCTGCCGAAACCGGAATCGGGGAAGGCGATGGTGCGTGCCTCGTCTGCCGTGATCGCCATGACCTGCACCTCCACGTCGGGTCCCTCGCGGCTTTCTGTGATAGCCGTGGCGGTGAGACGCCGGAAAGGGTGCAGCTATGATGCGACTCGATCAGGGGTATGGGAAAACCCTGTCGGGCGAGTTTGCACACTTGAGGTGACGCTCCGTGCCTGCCCCTGATGGAGTGGTACAGGTCAGGCTCGTCAGGAGCTGTGGAAGGCGTTCTGCGCCGCGGTCAGCCCCTGCGCGAGGAGCTCCTCGACGGCGTCGGCACCGCGGTCGACGTTCAGCGCCAGCTCGCGGCGCTCGGTCGTCGAGAAGTCCTTGAGCACGTAATCCGCGGCGTCCATCCTGCCGGGCGGCCTGCCGACACCGAAACGTACGCGGAAGTAGTCCTTGGTGCCGAAGGACTTCGTGATCGAGCGCAGTCCATTGTGGCCGTTGTCGCCGCCGCCGAGCTTGAGCCGCACGGAACCGTAGTCGACGTCGAGCTCGTCGTGGACGACGACCAGACCACTCGCGTCGATCTTGAAGAAGCGGGCCGTGCCCGCGAGCGGGCCGCCCGAGAGATTCATGTACGAGCGCGGTTTCGCCAGCACCACCTTGCGCCCGCCGAGGCGTCCTTCGAGGACCTCGGCGCCGCTCTTGTGTGCCTTGAACTTCCCGCCGATACGGGAAGCCAGCTCGTCGACAACCATGAAGCCCACGTTGTGCCGGTTGCCGGCGTAACGGGGGCCGGGATTGCCGAGGCCGGCGAGCAGTACCTGCTCGCCGGCCCCGGGAAGATCGCTAGCCATGTCGCGTCGGAGGAGGGAGTGTCAGCTCTCCGAGCCCTCGTCGGAGGGCTCCTCGGTCACACCGGCACCCTCGGCGTCGACGTCGGCCTCCATGGCTTCCTCGGTCGGCGCCTCGTTCACGGCGACGACCAGCATCTCCGGGTCGGTCACCAGCTCCGCACCGCGCGGCAGCGTGACGTCCGACGCGTGCACGGTGTGGCCCGCTTCGGCACCGTCGATGTCGACCTCGAACTGCTCCGGGATGTGCAGCGCCTCGACCTCGATCTGCACGGTGTCGACGTCCTGGTTGACCAGGGTGCCGGGGGCCGCGGTACCGGTGAGGCTGATCGGCACGTCGACCGTGACCTTCTCGCCGCGGCGGACGACGAGCAGGTCGACGTGCTCGATGTAGTTCTTGAGCGGGTGGACCGTGACGGTCTTGGTCAGCGCCATCTCGGTCTTCTTGCTCTCCGACCCGACGACGTCGAGGGCCAGGACGGCGTTCTGGCCGTTCTCCCTGACGACACGGGCGAAGTCGACGGCCGGCAGCGCGAAGTGGCGCGGGTCCTCGCCGTGGCCGTACAGCACCGCGGGGATCTTGCCGGCACGGCGGGTGCGGCGAGCCGCTCCCTTGCCGAACTCGTTACGGGGTTCGACGGTCAGGCGTACCTCGGACACGGTGATGCACTCCTCGCGGTGGGGCCCTGGTGGATGGGGCGCTGGCTTGCTCGGTCTTACTGGGCGTTCTTGGTCTTTTGGGCGCTGTTGGTCTTATTGGGCGTTGCCGGCTGCTGGTTGGTGAGTTCGGCGCTGTGTGGCTGTCCGGCGGCGAGTACCACGACGCGCGCACACGGGTGGCCTCTCAAGCCGCCGCGTCGATCACGTCGGGCGCCGGACTCGCATCCGGCCCCGCCTCGCCGAGACAACTCGCCCAGTGTAATCCAGCCGGAACGGTGCTTGACCCCGGCCCCGGCTTGTGCAAATGCTCGGCGGGGCCGGGCGCTGCGGGCCGATGCCGACGCCGCTGCCGACACCGACACGACGCCGACAGCGGCACGACGCCGACACGACACGACGCGGCCCCGGGGCGGCACGTCGGGCCGCTCCGGGGCCGGGCGAAACGGGCCCCACCGGACGGGCGCCCGGCGGCATCCGAGCGGTTCACGCGGCGGTGCCGGTCAGGGGCGCCGGGCAGGCGCGTCGGGGTGCACCCTCGGGCTGGGCCGTCAGGCAGGGATGCCAGGCGGAAGGGTCAGGCACAGGGGTCGGGTGCTGGGTTCAGGCACTGGGTTCAGGCACTGCCGTCGAACAGGCTCGTCACCGAGCCGTCCTCGAAGACCTCCTGGATCGCGCGCCCCAGCAGCGGAGCGATCGACAGCACGGTCATCGTCGGGAACCGCTTCTCCTCCGGAATCGGCAGCGTGTTCGTGACGATCACCTCGCGCGCCTTGGAGTTCGCGAGGCGCTCGGTCGCCGGGTCGGACAGAATGCCGTGCGTCGTGGCGATGACGACGTCGGAGGCACCCTGTTCGAGCAGCGCGTCGACGGCCTTGCTGATCGTGCCGCCGGTGTCGATCATGTCGTCGATCAGCACGCAGAGGCGGCCGTTGACATCGCCGACGACGCGGTTGGCCACCGCCTCGTTCGGTTTGTCCGGATCGCGCGTCTTGTGAATGAACGCGATCGGCCGGTCACCGAGCTGCTGGGCCCACTTCTCGGCGAGACGCACTCGGCCGGAGTCGGGGGAGACGACCGTGATGTCGTGGTCGCTGTAGTGCTCGTTGATGTAGTCGGCGAGCACGTTCTGGCCGTGCAGGTGGTCGACCGGGCCGTCGAAGAAGCCCTGGATCTGCGCGGTGTGCAGGTCGACGGTCAGGATGCGGTCGGCGCCCGCCGTCTTGAGCAGATCGGCAACCAGGCGCGCCGAGATCGGCTCACGGCCCTTGTGCTTCTTGTCCTGCCTCGAATACGGATAGAACGGCACGATCGCCGTGATGCGCTTGGCGCTGCCCCGCTTGAGCGCGTCGATCATGATCAGCTGTTCCATCAGCCACTCGTTGATCGGCGGGGAGAAGCTCTGGATGACGAAGGCGTCGGTGCCGCGCACGGACTCCTCGAAGCGGACGTAGATCTCGCCGTTCGCGAACGTGTGCACCGTCTGCGGGGTGACCGTCACATTGAGGTTCTTCGCGACCTCTTCGGCGAGCTCGACGTGTGAACGCCCCGAGAAAAGCATCAGGTTCTTCTTGGGCGTTCCGGACTTCGGACTCATGCTGGCGACTCCCCGTCGGTGTCGGTTTCCTCCTGGCCGGCGGCGGCCTTCTCGGCGGCCTCCGCCGCTGGGGTACCCGGCCTGCGCCGCGGCACCCAGCCTTCGATGTTGCGCTGCGGTGTCCCCGACACCGCGAGCGCACCTGGCGGGACGTCCTCACGGATCACCGTGCCGGCGCCGCTGTAGGCACCGTCCCCCACGGTGACCGGGGCGACGAACATGGTGTCCGAGCCCGTGCGGACGTGCGAACCGATCGTGGTGTGGTGTTTGGCCGTACCGTCGTAGTTGACGAACACGCTCGAGGCACCGATGTTGCTGTGCCGGCCGATCGTCGCGTCACCGACGTAGGTCAGATGGGGCACCTTCGTACCGGTGCCGATGTCGGCCTTCTTCGTCTCGACGAACGTGCCGATCTTACCGGCCTCGCCCAGCTTCGTACCGGGGCGCAGATAGGCGAACGGCCCGACCGACGCGTCGTCGCCGATCACCGATTCGCTGCCGTGGGTGCGGACGACGCTCGCGCGCTCGCCCACGCGCACGTCCGTCAGTGTCGAGTCCGGTCCGACAGTCGCGGCGGTACCGACGGTCGTGCCGCCCCGCAGCTGCACGCCCGGCTCGAGGACGACGTCGCGGGAGAGCGTGACGTCGAGATCGATACGCGTGGAGGCCGGGTCGACGACCGTGACGCCCTCGCGCTGCCAGTGCGTGACGATGCGGCGGTTGAGTTCGGAGCCGAGCGTCGACAGCTGGACGCGGTCGTTGACCCCTTCCGTCAACCACGGATCGGCCACGGGCTGCGCGCCGACCCGGCGACCGTCGCCGCGGGCGATCCCGAGGATGTCGGTGAGGTAGAGCTCGCCCTGGGAGTTGTCGGTCGACAGCCGCGACAGGCCGTCGGCCAGGACCGCGGCGTCGAAGGCGTACACCCCGGAGTTGATCTCGGGGATGGTGCGCTGGGTCTCGTCGGCGTCCTTGTGCTCGACGATCCCGGTGACGGCGCCCTCGTTGTCCCGGAGGATCCGGCCGTATCCCGACGGATCGTCGAGTATCGAGGTGAGCACGGTGACGGCGTTGCCCTCGCGCTCGTGCGCGGTGAGGAACTCCGTCAGGGTCGGGGTGTCGAGCAGCGGAACGTCGCCGTAAGTGACCAGAACCGTGCCGGTGTTGCCGGAGGGGAGCGCCTCGAGTGCGCAGCGCACCGCGTGGCCGGTGCCACGTTGCTCCTCCTGTACCGCCGTTTTGACCGTGCGGCCGACCGCATCGGCGACGGCGCCGAGATGGGATCCGACCGCGTCGCGGCCGTGCCCGATGACGACCACGAGCTCATCGGGGCCGAGTCCTGCGGCGGCCCGGACGGCGTGTTCGACAAGGGGGCGCCCGGCGATCGGGTGCAGCACCTTCGGAAGGTCCGAACGCATGCGGGTGCCCTCGCCCGCAGCGAGGACGACTGTACTGAGCGGCCCGGTCACGGCACTCCTCGGGATTCGCCGGGAAAGGGGATTCACCGGAGGTTAATCCGGCCGGTCAACGATCCTACGTCGGTTCCCCGGCTCCGGACGTGGGGCCGTCCCCTGTTGCGGTCTCCGTTTCGCCGTCCGGCTGTACGCATGCGGCGACCTGGTTTCCGCCCCGGCGTTTCGCCTGGTACATGGCGGCGTCGGCGCGGGAGAGGACTTCTTCGCCACGCTCGCCCGCCCGGAGGGCTACCAGGCCGACCGACAGCGTCACGCCGTGCGACAGGTGCCGCGGTAGTTCGTCGACGGCCGCCACCGCGCGGTTCATGGCCTGTTGGGCCGCCGCCAGCGTCGCGCCCGGCAGCAGTGCGACGAATTCGTCTCCGCCGTAGCGGGCCACGATGTCGTCGCCGCGCAGCGAGTCGCGGAGCGTGCTGGCAACCACCCGGAGCACGTCGTCGCCGTCGGCGTGGGAGCGCTGGTCGTTGACTCCTTTGAATCCGTCCAGGTCGATCAGTGCCACGGCGAGCGGTTCGGTCGCGGTCGACGTGGCGAACCCGTGGAGACGTCTGTCGAGCGCGCGGCGGTTGGGCAGGCCGGTCAGCGGATCCTGCAGTGCCTGCTGCGTGATCGCACCGTGTGCGGCCGACAGCCGTTCGTGTTCGCGGCGGGTGTCGAGCGCGGCGCTCTGTGACTCGCGCATGGACCACAGTTCCGCTTCGAGCGCGCCAGCGTAGTCGGCCAGCTGTGCCCGCGGTTCGCCGATGTCGTAGCGGTCGGCGAACCGGGCGAGCTCGTGGATGAGGCCGATGCGCATCGACGGCTGCGGGTACTCCTCGGGAATGTGGTGGCGATCCTCCATGAGCAGCCGGAACGCCTCGTCGTGTTCGCCGATCGACTCCAGACAGCGGGCCAGCGCGATCGCCAGCAGCGGGTTGTCGTACGGGTACACGGGCGTGGCCCGGAGGCTGCGGAGCCGATCGATGTGCGCGTCGCTGGGGGCGGCGAGTGCCAGCGCGGACGCCAGCGACGCGACCTGGTCGACCGCGGCCACCCCGGCGTGACGGGGGAACAGCGACTCGGCGAACGGTGCCTCGACGGCGATCGCCATCGAGGCGGCCGTGCGGAACCGCTCGCCCGCTTCGTCGCTGCGGCCGACCCGTTCGAGCCGCAGCCCCCAGCCGAGCAGCATCTTCACGCGGTTCATCAGCAGCATCGTGATCTCGTGCGGCCCCGCGCTGTCGCGGACGGCCTGGTGGGCACGGGTGATCACCTCTTCGGCGACCTCGTAGACGCCGAGCTGGTTGAGCACGATCCAGCAGTCGTTGAGGGCGGTCGAGAGCAGCCTGTCCCAGGCGCGCCTGCCCAGTCCCAGTTCCTGTGACGGTGGATCGTCGAGCAACGCCAGTGCCCTGGCGATCTCCGTCAGCGCCGCGTCGTCGTGACCCGCGAGTACGAGGCGGCGACCACGGAGGGCGTGTGCGTCCGCACGCAGCAGCGTCGCACCGTGCCTGCTCGTGTGGGCGAGCATCTCGTCGAGTTGACGTCCCGCCTGGTCGGCGGCGCTCGCGCTGATGAGCCGCGACAGTGCCGCGGCGCGCAGCATCTGGGCGACGATCAGTGGTTCACCGCGCCGCTGGGTCTCGTGGAGCAGCTTGTCGACTCTGGTGATGATCTCCTGCTGCTCGTGCTTCTCGCTGCGTTGGACGAGAGCGATCAGTTCGCGGGCACGCCCGAGCAGCCAGGCGTCGGTCTTGTCACCGAGTGCCGGTGCGGGATCCTGCGGCGTCGTTCCGGCGGCGGGTGTACTCGAGTCCGCTGGGAACCCGGCGCCTGCGGCCGCAGTGGATGAGCCCGCGCCGCGTTCGGCGGCCACGCCGCCGGGGGCGACGTCGGGTTCGGCCGCGACCTTGGACTCTTCGCCGTCCAGCGGACACACACCCCCTGGGCTGCCGGGACTCCGCTCTGCTCCGCCGCCAGGGCTCGAACCTGGACTTTCAGAACCAAAATCTGAAGTGCTGCCATTACACTACGGCGGATTGCGCCTGGTCAGGATATCCACTGCAGGTTGCACGCTGCGCGCAGGTCCGGGGGTGAGTTTTCGCCTCTCCCCCGATCGGGAAACCTCCTGTACCGTAACTTACGCAATCGTAGGTTACGTGACCCTGTTCCGTCACCGGCGTTGGTTCGCTCCTGCCGCGGTGACGGCGGTCCTCGTGGAAAGAAGTGACGTGCATGACGGCAACTCTGGACGCGGACGAAACACCGACGCCCGGCCGTAAGCCGATCCTCGACGGCCAGCGCACCCCCGGTGTCCAGTTCGCGGTCTACTTCGGCGTGCTGACTCCGCTGGTAGCGCTGATCGCCGCGGTCCCCTTCGCGTGGGGCTGGGGGCTCTCGTGGGTCGATGTCGGTCTTTTCGTCGTGTTCTACGCCTTCTCCGGTCTCGGCATCACCGTCGGCTTTCACCGGTACTTCACGCACGGCTCGTTCAAGGCGAAGCCGTGGCTCCGGGCGCTGCTGGCCATTGCGGGCAGTAGCGCGGTGCAGGGGCCGGTGATCACCTGGGTTGCGGATCACCGCAGGCATCACGCGTTCTCCGATCGCGAGGGCGATCCGCATTCGCCGTGGCTGTTCGGTACGACCCCGGCGGCCGTGGCGAAGGGTTTCTGGCACGCCCACATGGGTTGGCTGTTCCAGCGGGACCAGAGCAATCACGAACGGTTCGCACCCGACCTGCTCAAGGACAAGGCCATCAGCAGGATCGACAGGATGTTCGGACTGTGGACGCTGCTCAGCTTCGTCCTGCCGGGCATCATCGGCGGCCTCGTCACCTGGTCCCTGTGGGGCTTCGTGACTGGGTGCTTCTGGGCAGGCCTGGTGCGGGTCTGCGTGCTGCACCACGTGACCTGGTCGGTGAACTCGATCTGTCACATGCTCGGGGAGCGGCCGTTCAGTGCCCGTGACCGCTCGGCCAACTTCTGGCCGTTGGCGATCGCCTCGTTCGGCGAGTCGTGGCACAACCTCCACCACGCCGACCCGACGTCCGCCCGGCACGGTGTCCAGCGCGGACAGATCGACATCTCCGCCCGTGTGATCTGGATGTTCGAGAAGTTCGGCTGGGCGCACAAGGTCCGCTGGCCGACGGCCAAGCGGCTGGAGAAGCTCTCGACCGCGTGAGCATGACCGGGTGCCTGTACGGTTCGGCAAATGGCAGGTCGACGGCGCGCTAAGCGAGACGCGGCCGCCGCGGGGACTCAGCCGGATGCCCCCGCGGTGGCGCGTGTGCGCATGACGGGCACCGAGCGCAGGCAACAGCTGCTGAACGTCGCTCGGACACTGTTCGCGGAGAAGGGCTACGACGGCACGTCCGTCGAGGAGATCGCGCGGCGCGCGAACGTCTCCAAGCCCGTGGTGTACGAGCATTTCGGTGGGAAGGAAGGCGTCTACGCGGTCGTTGTGGACCGCGAGGCCCAGGCGATTCTCGACCGCATGGTGTCGAGTCTGCACGCGGATCATCCGCGGGCGATGCTCGAGCAGGCGGCGAGTGCCCTGCTCGGTTATGTCGACGAATCGCACGAGGGTTTTCGCATCCTGGTGCGGGATTCCCCGGTCGCGAGTTCGACGGGCACGTTCTCGACACTGCTCAACGACATCGCCAGCCAGGTCGAGGACATCTTCGGCGAGGAGTTCTCGGCGCGGGGATACGACGGCAAGCTCGCACCCCTGTACGCGCAGGCTCTCGTCGGCATGGTGGCGCTCACGGGGCAGTGGTGGCTCGATGCGCACAAGCCGAAGCGGGACGAGGTGGTCGCGCATTTGGTGAACCTCGCGTGGAACGGCCTGTCGAACCTCGAACACAGGCCGAAGCTGCGAGTGGGTGAGTGAACCGGTCCGTGTCCGGGCGGCCGCGGGCCGAGGCGCCGACGACGGCCGGCCACGGCCCGGGACGTAGGCTGGAAACCGGAACCCCGTAGTTCGACGATTCGAGTGCCTGTGCCGGGTTTTCTCCGGGCACAGGCCTGTCCGCGCGTTCGCACCCGAGGGAGACACGCCGTGTCCCAGCCGACGTTGGCCGGTTTGTTGTCGGCCGTCCTGCCCGATCCCGCCCTGCGCACGGTTCTCGAGCGTGCGGGTGCCCCGCTGCTCGATCTGGACGGTGCGCCGGCGACCCGGCAGCTCGTGCTCGCCGCACTCGCGTCGGACGAGGGTGCCGGCAAGCCGGTGCTGGCGGTCACCGCGACCGGTCGCGAAGCCGAGGAGCTCACGGCGGCGCTCGGGAGCCTGCTCGGCGAGGACGTCGTTGCCGACTTCCCGTCGTGGGAGACCCTGCCGCACGAGCGGTTGTCGCCGCGGGCGGACACGGTCGGCACCCGACTGGCTGTGCTGCACCGGCTCGCTCAGCCCGGTTACGGCGGACTCCGCGTCGTCGTCGCGACGGTGCGCAGCCTCATCCAGCCGATGGCACCCGGTCTCGGATCGCTGGCCCCGGTCGAGCTCGAGGTCGGCGAAGAGCTCGACTTCGAAGGCGTGCTCGAGCGGCTCGTCGAGCTCGCCTACACGCGTGTCGACATGGTCGAGAAGCGTGGCGAGTTCGCGGTGCGCGGCGGCATACTCGACGTCTTCGCACCGACCGACGAACACCCGCACCGGGTCGAGTTCTGGGGTGACGAGGTCAGTGAGATCCGCGCGTTCTCCGTCGCGGACCAGCGTTCGCTTCCGGGCGAGATTCCCCGGGCGGTCGCGTCGCCCTGCCGGGAATTGCTGCTGACCGGCGACGTCAAGGCCCGAGCCGCCGAACTGGCCGAAGAGCATGCGACCGACGCGCAGCTCGCCGAGATCCTCACCAAGCTCGCGGACGGAATCCCGTCGGAGGGCATGGAGTCGCTGATCCCGGTGCTGTGTGAGGGCGAGCTCGAACTGCTCACCGACGCGATGCCGGAGGGCACACACGTCGTGCTCTGCGATCCGGAGAAGGTCCGTGCGCGGGCCGCCGATCTGGTGCGTACGGGACAGGAATTCCTCGAAGCCTCGTGGACGTCCGCCGCCGACGGTGGGCGGGCTCCCATCGATCTCGGTGCGTCGGCCTACCGGGGACTCGGCGAGGTACGCACGCACGCGACCGAGTCGGGGCGTGCCTGGTGGACGCTGTCGCAGCTGACCAGTGAGGGCGACGCGGTTCACATCGCGGTCGACCAGGCACCCGCTTATCACGGTGAGCTCGAGAAGGTCGTCACGGACCTGCGGGCGCACACGGCGGCCGGTGGTTCGGCCGTGGTCGTCGTTGCGGGCTCGGGTACGGCACAGCGGGCCGTCGAACAGTTGTCGGCGGGCGACGTGCCCGCCACCTATGCCGAGTCGCTCGGCGAACAGCCGAGGTCCGGCGTCGTCACGGTCACCCGCGGCGCGATCACCGGCGGGTTCGTCGCGCCGGGGAGCTCCGTTGTCGTGCTGAGCGAGTCGGACATCACCGGACGCGGTGCGGCCGTCGCGCGGACCGGGCGCGACCTGAACACGAAGATGCCCTCCCGGCGCCGCAATGCGGTGGATCCGCTCGCGCTGAAGCCGGGTGACTACGTCGTGCACGACCAGCACGGCATCGGCAAGTTCGTCGAGATGGTCCAGCGCACCATCGGTGGGGCGACGCGCGAGTACCTCGTACTCGAGTACGCCGCGTCCAAGCGGGGCCATCCCGGAGACCGCCTGTTCGTGCCGACCGACCAGCTCGACGAGGTCTCCCGTTACGTCGGCGGCGAGCTGCCCACGGTGAACAAGCTCGGCGGCTCCGACTGGAAGAACACGAAGGCGAAGGCCCGCAAGGCGGTCAAGGAGATCGCCGCCGAACTGGTGCAGCTCTACGCTGCGAGACAGTCGGCGCCCGGCCATACGTTCGGTCCGGATTCGCCGTGGCAGAACGAGCTGGAGGACGCGTTCCCGTTCGTCGAGACGAACGACCAGCTGGGGGCCATCGACGAGGTCAAGGGCGACATGGAGCGCAGCGTCCCCATGGACCGGGTGATCTGCGGCGACGTCGGGTACGGCAAAACCGAGATCGCGGTGCGTGCCGCGTTCAAGGCGGTACAGGACGGCAAACAGGTCGTGGTGCTCGTGCCCACGACGTTGTTGGCCCAACAGCACCTCAACACGTTCACCGAGCGGATGGGCTCCTTCCCGGTGACCATCCGCGGCATGTCGCGGTTCACCGAGCCCGCCGAGGCGGACAAGACGCTCGAGGGGCTCGCGGCCGGCGAGATCGACATCGTCATCGGCACGCACCGGCTGTTGCAGACCGGCGTGCGGTACAAGGACCTCGGCCTGGTGATCGTCGATGAGGAACAGCGGTTCGGTGTCGAGCACAAGGAGCACATCAAGGCGCTGCGCACACACGTCGACGTGCTGACCATGTCGGCGACGCCGATCCCTCGGACCCTCGAGATGAGCATGGCGGGGATTCGCGAGATGTCGACGATTCTCACGCCGCCCGAGGACCGTCACCCGATCCTGACCTATGTCGGCGCGTACGACGACAAGCAGGTGTCTGCAGCCATCCGGCGTGAGCTGCTGCGTGACGGCCAGGTGTTCTTCGTGCACAACCGGGTCTCGTCGATCGAGAAGGCCGCGACGCGGCTGCGTGAACTGGTGCCCGAGGCGCGGATCGTGACGGCTCACGGACAGATGCCGGAACACAAACTGGAACAGATCATCCAGGGTTTCTGGCGGCGGGACTTCGACGTGCTGGTCTGTACCACCATCGTCGAGACCGGGCTGGACATTTCGAACGCCAACACGCTGATCGTGGAGCGCGGCGACATGATGGGCCTGGCACAGCTGCACCAGCTCCGGGGCCGTGTCGGCCGCGGCAGGGAGCGCGGCTACGCGTACTTCCTGTATCCGCCCGAGAAACCGCTCACCGAGACGGCCCACGACCGGCTGGCCACCATCGCCCAGAACACCGAGCTCGGTGCCGGTATGGCGGTGGCCATGAAGGACCTCGAGATCCGTGGTGCGGGCAACATCCTGGGTGCCGAGCAGTCCGGGCACATCGCCGGTGTCGGTTTCGATCTGTACGTCCGGCTGGTGGGCGAGGCGGTCGACGCCTTCCGGCGGAGCGCCGGTGACGAGTCGGCCGAGGAGGAGGCACCGGCCGAGGTTCGGGTGGACCTTCCCGTCGACGCTCATCTGCCGCACGACTACGTGCCCGGTGAGCGGTTGCGGCTCGAGGCCTACCGCAAGATCGCGGCTGCGACGGACCAGTCCGAATTGGACGGCGTGCTGGACGAGCTGGTGGACCGCTACGGACAACCGCCGGAGGCGGTGCGCAGGCTGCTTGCGGTGGCCGCCTTCCGGCAGACGTGCCGCAAGGCGGGCGTGACCGAGGTGACGGTCCAGGGCAACACGGTCCGCTTCACGCCGCTGCCGCTGGGGGATTCGCAGTTGGTACGGCTGAAGCGGCTCTATCCCAAGGCCACGTACAAGGCGGTGACGCACACGGTGTCGGTGCCGAAGCCGACGGAGGGGCCTGCGGGCGGCCGGATCGGTGCACCGCCGCTGCGCGACGAGGCGTTGCTGGATTGGTGCGGCAACCTTCTGACGTCGATGACGCAACAGCCCGCGGCGGTGTGAGCACGTCCGATGCCTGCCGCCGGTGCGTGCGCGGCAGCAGTCGACCGATGTGTCCACCGTTTCGAACGTGAGGTCGTTCCTGGTCGACCTTCGGGATTGGGTCATGGCTCAACGATAATCCGAAATCGAAATCAGCAAAATTCCCTGAAATGACGGTTCTTGCCGGAAACAATTCGACACTCGTGACACGTGTGGCGCCGTCCGGAGTCGACGGAACACGACGGAATTCGTTGCGCGCCAACGGATTCAGGGGTGCGGCCGAGTGTCAACCACGGCTGCCACGGTGCGGCCGCTCCTGCGACTCGGCGCGCCGGGGCGGGGCGCCGTTCCGAAGTCACGAGCCACGAGTCACGAGCCACGAGCCACGAGTCGCCTCGTCACGAATCGCGCCGTGACGGCGACGCCACGAGACGCCACGAGACGCCACGAGACGCCACGAGACGCCACGAGACGCCACGAGACGCCACGAACGGTGCCGCTGCGAGCTCCGGCACCGCGGCCGCGGTGAGTTTCCGGTTTCCGGGAGGATGTCGCGCCCGTGGTTGCGTCGGACGGTGGGGGATGTGCGAGGCTCACGCCTGTGATCCGGACCATGCGTCGCCCCCTCGCGTTGTTCACCGCCCTGCTCGCAGGCCTTGTGCTGGCCGGATGCGGTTCCGGGCCGAGTCAGGTCCATTCGGCGGCCATCGTCGGTGACCGGTCGGTGCCGCTCGACGACGTGCAGCAGGAAATCGACTGGCTGCTCGACAACGTGGACCAGGCACAGCAGGCACAGCGGCAGGGCAAGGTTGACTTGTACGCGCGCGAGGTCGTCCGTGGCCGCGTGATCCACGAACTGGCGCAGATCGCAGCGAAACGGGAAGGTATCCGGGCCGACCGGTCCGAGGTCGACGAGCTGATCCGGGGCAGTGGTGGCGCCGACGAGGTGTCCCGCTCGGCCGGTGTCGAGCCCGACCGGGTACGTGATGTCGCCTCGGACCAGGTCGTGTTGCAGGAGCTGGCACGCAAGTACCTCGGCAGGCTCTCGGTCGATCTGCTGGGCACCGTGATCACCGGTGACGAGCCCGGAAACAGTGCCAAGGAGAAGGCGACCGCGCTCGGCAGGCGGATCGCGGACGATCCGGACCGTGCGCGGGCGACGGTTCGTGAAGCGGGTCATCAGCTGGTCGACGAGGAGCTCGACTTCGCCGAAACGCTCCAGAACGACCCGGAACTGGCGACCACCGCGGTGTTCGGATCGCAGGAGGGCACCGTCGTGGTGATCCAGCCGAGCCGGCAACAGGCGGGCTGGCTGGTGGGCCTGGTGTCCGAGCGGCGGACCGGCGGGCAGGCGGATGCGGCCGAGCCGCAGGTCAATCCCGAGTACCTCTACTTCGCAGGCCTTCGGATGCTGCAGCCGATCGCGGAGGAGGCCGGGGTACGGATCAACCCGCGCTACGGAGTGTGGGACGAGGCTGCGTTGTCGCCGGCTCCGAATGAGGACGAGTTGGCCGGGAGGCTGTTGCGGTCACGTACCGTGAACTCATGACCTGGCGATCGGCGACGGTGGTGCTGTGCAGTCCGGCGCTGCCGGATCATGTCCCCGCCGCTGCGCTGAGCGTGGTCCGTGGGGCGGAGCACGTCTACGCGGCCGCAGGGCTGCCGGACGGTCTGCGGGCGGCACTGGATGCGAAGCCCGCGCCGCATCCCGACGAACTCGCGCGGCAGAGCGGTGTGGTCCTGGTGTCCGCGGACGCCGGCGAACCCGGCGCTGCGGAACTCATCGCAGAAGGCGCCACGGTGATCGACGCCCCGGCGCCGCCGCTCGAACGGGCCGTCGAGGTGATGGACCGGCTCCGCTCGCCCGGCGGATGTCCGTGGGACGGGGCCCAGACGCACGAGTCGCTGGGCCGCTACCTCGTCGAGGAGACCTACGAACTGCTCGAGGCCATCGAGGACGGCGACCGGAACGCGCTTCGCGAGGAACTCGGTGACGTGCTGCTGCAGGTGCTGTTCCACGCCCGCGTCGCGGCCGAGGACGGGGCCGACGCGTTCGACATCGACGAGGTCGCGACCCAGTTGGTGACGAAGCTCGTCGGCAGACATCCGTACCTGTTCACCGGCGAGGACCGGGTCGATTCGACCGAGCAGCAGCAGGTGACCTGGGAAGAGCGGAAACAGCAGGAGAAGCAGCGCGAATCGCTTGTGGACGGGGTCGCGCTCGGGCAGCCCGCCGCCGCGCTCGCGGGCAAGCTCGGTCAGCGGACCGGCCGTGCCGGGGTGCCGTTCGATCTGATGCCCGCGAACGCCGACGACGGGTCCCGGCTGTTCCGGATTGCGGCGGCAACCGCACGTACGGGCGCCGACCCGGAAGGTTCCCTGCGCGGGGTGGCCAAGGAGTTCGCGGCGCGGGTCCGGGAGGCCGAACGTGCCGCGCGGGCCGCGGGCCGTGAACCGGCCGAGCTCGATGCCGACGGATGGCGGGAGTTCTGGCAGGCGTCTTCCGCGTAGCCTGGCCGCGTGAGCGAACGCCCTTCGTCCTCGACATCCCCTGGCGATGGCGGGCCGTCGTGGCCGCTGCCCGGTCCGGCGTTGTCGCGCCTCGCTCTGGCTCTCGGCCTCATCGCGACCGGACTGCTCCTCGTGTTCACCGTCGGCATGAACCGCGACGAGCAACCGAACGCCGAAGGCGCTGCACCGTCGCCCGAGCGGGAGTCGCGGACGCGCGCGAAGCAGACCGTGCCCGCGGCGGCCACGCCGGCACCTGTCGACCGGCCTTCCGAGTCCGATGAGGACGAGCTCGACACGTGGTCCCGGAAGATCGAGCGCTCCACCGGGATTCCGGCGCGGGCCGCAGCCGCGTACGGGCGTGCCGAGATGTGGTTGCGCGGTGACCGGCCGGACTGTCACCTGTCGTGGAGCACCCTCGCGGCGATCGGCCAGGTCGAGTCGCGGCACGGTGCCGCAGGCGGCGATCGGGGGATCGGCATCGACGGACGGCCGGCTACGCGGATCGTCGGTCCGCCGCTCGACGGGTCGCAGGGACGCGCCCAGGTCCGGGACACCGACCGTGGTGAGATCGACGGCGATTCGACGTGGGACCGGGCCGTCGGGCCGATGCGGTTCCTGCCGGCACAGTGGCAGCGTTGGGGAGAGCGGGCGACCGGGGACGGGGGCGGCCCCGATCCGCAGGACATCGACGACGCGGCGCTCACCGCGGGCCGGTATCTCTGCGCCGACGGCCGGGATCTGGACACCGCCGGCGACTGGTGGAAGGCGGTCGACGGCTTCCGCGGCCCCGCCGCCCCGGACGGCTACGCCCGCCGGATCGTCGAGCGGGCGGACGTCTACGCGGGCCAGGCGCCGGGGTGACTCGCGGCGAGAGGCGCGAGGCGCGAGGCGGCAGCGGCCGGCAGGACGGAACCAACCGGTGGGCCGTGGGTGGCAGGCGCAGCGGGGAGCGTGGTCTGCGGCCGGTGGGCCGTCAGCCGTTGCCGAGCGCCAACCGGGACGACACCTCGCCGATGGCGTCCTGGTACTCGGCCTGCGGATGCATCGCCGAGGCCATCCGGAGCTGGCCGAGGGCTTCGGCGAGTCTGCCGAGCCGTTGCAGGGTCTTACCGAGTACGAACCGGGCGTAGTGGTCGGACGGGTCGTGCTCGATGACTTTGCTCAGGGCGTGCTCGGCCCTTCGCAGTTGTGCGGAATGAAAGTAGGCACGCCCCGCGAGCAACTGGACGCTCGGCTTGTCGTGTTCGGCCTCGAGCACCGGTTCGAGCGCATCGAGCGCGTCGAGCGGACGACGCCGTTTCACCAGTTCCTCGGCTCGCCGGAATGCGTGGACAGGAGAGTGGCCCACGTCCGCCGGCTGCCGGCCGGAAGTCCGCGCAGGGCCTGCCGGAGGTGGGTTCGATGGCGTCGATTCACCCATGGTTCAGCGACGGTACCCGCGTCGGAGGCGCTTATCGAGACCTTGACTCGGCACCGAATCGATGATCGCCCCGGTGGGTCCGGTGCGCGGCGGGTGCCGGCACCGGCCGGGGTCGTGATAGCCGGCGATCGTTCGTGTGGTGGACTAGCCCGCCATGAGCGACCCCGCGATGAGTAATGACGGCCCGAGGTATCTCGGGATCGCGCCGTACCTCTACTACACGGACGCCACCGAGGCGGTGGAGTGGCTCACCCGCGTCTTCGGGTTCACCGAGAAGGTTCGCTACGTCGACGCGGTGGGCGAGGTGTTCCAGGCGACCCTGAACGCGGGCGGCTCCGACATCCACCTTGCCGGTGTCGGTGACGAGTACTGGCCCGCGAAGGGCGTCGACGGCCCGGTGGGCCAGCTGAACGTGGTGTACGTCGACGACGTCGACGCCCAGTTCGAGCGGGTCAACGACACGGTCGGCGACGGCTTCGAGGTGTCGCGTCCGCAGGACCAGCCCTACGGGGCGAGGCTGTTCACGGTGCAGGACATCGGCGGAAACGGCTGGACGTTCTGGCAGCACATCTCCGACATCGCCGATCTGCCGGCGGGCTGGCGGGAGATCCGCAACGGCGAAACCGTCTCCGGTGGAGACCCGGCCGGAACCGCCGACGGCACCGGCGCGGGTGACGGCGAGGCGGACAGCGAAGCCGGGGCCGGTGAATCCGCTGCAGGCTGACCCGAGCTGACCCGAGCGGGCACTGAGCCGGCCTGAGCCGAACCGAGCAGGCACTGAGACGTTCACCACTGACTGCTCTCCTCGCCATTTGTGCACGTCGTCGTGCGCGTGCCGCCGACGGGTGATGTACAACGCCCGATACGCTGCCGTCCAGGCGACTACGTTGAGTGCCGTCAGAACGGCACAACCGGGTGAGGAGCAAGTGTGGCGGTGATCGAGCAGGTAGGCGCGCGGGAGATTCTCGACTCTCGTGGTAACCCGACTGTCGAGGTGGAGGTGGCCCTCGACGACGGAACGCTGGCGCGGGCCGCGGTCCCGTCGGGTGCGTCGACCGGTGAGCACGAAGCCGTGGAGCTGCGCGACGGCGATGCCAACCGCTACGGCGGCAAGGGTGTCGAGCGTGCCGTGGCCGCGGTGCTGGACGAGATCGGCCCTGATCTCGCGGGAACCGACGCGGTCGACCAGCGCATCGTCGACCAGAAGCTGCTGGACCTCGACGGCACGCCGGGCAAGTCGCGGCTGGGCGCCAACGCCATTCTGGGCGTGTCGCTGGCCGTCGCGAAGGCCGCGGCCGACTCGGCCGACCTCGAGCTGTTCCGGTACCTCGGCGGCCCGAACGCCCACGTGCTGCCGGTTCCGATGATGAACATCCTCAACGGCGGTGCCCACGCGGACACCGACGTCGACATCCAGGAGTTCATGATCGCCCCGATCGGCGCCGAGTCGTTCCGGGAGGCGCTGCGCTGGGGCACGGAGACGTACCACGCGCTGAAGTCGGTGCTGAAGTCCCGCGGACTGGCGACCGGGCTCGGCGACGAGGGCGGCTTCGCCCCGAGCCTGAGCAGCAACCGGGAGGCCCTCGACATCATCGTCGAGGCGATCAAGAAGGCCGGCTACCAGCCCGGCAGGGACATCGCGCTGGCACTCGACGTGGCGGCGACGGAGTTCTACTCCGACGGTGTCTACAACTTCGAGGGTTCCACGCGCAGCGCCGAGGACATGAGCGCCTACTACGCGGAGCTGGCCGACGCCTACCCGCTGGTGTCGATCGAGGACCCGTTGTCGGAGGACGACTGGGACGGCTGGGTCACGCTGACCTCGCAACTCGGCGACAAGCTGCAGTTGGTGGGTGACGACCTGTTCGTCACGAACCCGGACCGCCTCGAGGACGGCATCTCCCGTGGTGCGGCGAACGCGCTGCTGGTGAAGGTCAACCAGATCGGCACGCTCTCGGAGACGCTGGATGCCGTGGCGCTGGCGACGTCGTACGGCTACAAGTCGATGATGAGCCACCGTTCCGGCGAGACCGAGGACACCACGATCGCCGACCTGGCGGTGTCCACGGGTGTCGGCCAGATCAAGACCGGCGCGCCGGCACGCAGCGAGCGCGTGGCCAAGTACAACCAGTTGCTCCGCATCGAGGAGACTCTCGGGGACGCCGCCCGCTATTCGGGCGAGCTGGCCTTCCCGAGGTTCACGCCGGAGACCTGACGCGACCGTGGCCGACCGGGGGAGAACGCGGACCAGGCGTGGTGGGGGCCGAGCACGTGGCTCGGCCCCCCGCGACCTGCGGTCGCCGCAGCGCACTCGACGTTCCGGCGGCCGCAGGTCGGCCCTGCGCAGCTCCGCGGCCAAGAAGCGTGCCGCGAGTGCAGCCAAGGTGCTCGGGATGTCCACGACGCGCCGCGCGGCCGTCGTGGCGATCGTGGTCTGCGCGCTGGCGTTCACCATCGCCGTGCCGCTGCGCACGTATCTGTCGCAGCGCGCGGAGGTGGTCGAACAGGAGGACAGGCAGGAGCAACTGCAGGAGCAGGTCGAACGCCTCGAACAGCGGAAGGCCGAACTGTCCGACCCGGCGCAGGTGGAGGCCGAGGCGAGGCGCAGACTTCGGTATGTGATGCCCGGTGAGACGCCGTACATCGTGCAGCTGCCGTCCGACGAGGGGAGCGAACGGCAGCCTGTGCGGGGAGACGGCTCGCCGAAGCGTCACGGGGCCTGGTACGAGCAACTGTGGGATGGCGTGACCGAAGGTGAATGACACCGATTTCGAACCGGTGACCGACGCGGACCGGGAGATCGTCGCGGAGCAGCTGGGCAGGCCGCCCAGGGCGTTGCGGGCGGTCGCGGCGCGGTGCCCGGGCGGGCATCCCAGCGTCGTCCAGACCAGTCCGCGGCTCGAGGACGGCACACCGTTCCCGACGTTGTACTACCTGACGTGCCCGAATCTGAACTCCCTCGTCGGCGGACTCGAGGCACACGGCGTGATGCGGGAGATGAGTGAGCGGCTCGAACGGGACGAGGATCTCGCCGACGCCTACCGCCGCGCACACGAGAAGTACCTGGCCGAACGCGACGCGATCGACCCGCTCGGCCACGAGGTCACCGCGGGCGGAATGCCGAGCAGGGTCAAGTGCCTGCACGTCCACCTCGCGCACACGCTCGCACGTGGCGAGGGTGTGAACCCGTTCGGCGACGAGACGTTGCGATTGCTGCACGAGCTCGGCTGGCCGAACGGCGACTGCCTCGCCCGCGCCTGACCTCGGCCCTGCCTCCCGGGTGATGCCGGTGTGATGCCCGGCCGGGCCAACCGGCGAGTAGGTGTCCCTGCGCGTGTGGGAGCCGCTCCCGCTGGGCATTCCTCCGGTGGAGACGAGCGTCGCCGGCACACGTGGGGGAGCGGGCGTGAACAGACCGTGCAGAGCCGGGTTCCGGGGGAAGACGGTTGCCACCGTGATGGCGGGGCTGCTTGCCGTGGCGCCCGCGGCGTTGTCGAGTGATCGGGCCGATCACGCGTACGACCGGGCGGAGGCGACCGCTTCGGCGGACTCCGGCGACGGCGCAGGCAGTACGGAGAGCAGGAATCGGGCGGCGGTCGACGGCAGTCTGCCGTCGCCGCCGATGGCCGAGGAACTGCTGATCGAACTGCCGGGACCGGGCCCGTTGGGGATCCCCCGCAGCATGCTCGAGGCATACCGGCAGGCCGCGCGCACGGTCGGTTCCGAGCTGCCGGACTGTGGCGCCGACTGGGCGCTGCTGGCCAGCGTCGGCCGGTCGGAGTCGAACCACGCGCGCGGCGGGTTCGTCGACGCGGAGGGCACGGCGCGGGAACGGATCACCGGGCCCGCGCTGAACGGCGGTGATGGTGTCGCGAAGATCCGTGACACCGACGGTGGCGTAGTCGACGGCGACACGACGTGGGACCGCGCCGTCGGTCCGATGCAGTTCGTTCCGGAGACCTGGCGCAAGTACGGCGCAGACGGCAACGGCGACGGCCGGGCCGATCCGAACAACGTGCACGACGCGACGCTCGCCGCTGGGCGGTACCTGTGTTCGGGCGGGCTCAACCTGCAGGCAGGCGGTCAACTGCGGGCCTCGTTGCACCGCTACAACGACTCGCGCTCGTATGTCGAGACGGTGATCCGCTGGGCGCAGGCCTACCGGGACGGCGTACTCCCGATCCCGGACAGCGACGTGCCGCTGGGTGTGCCACCGGAGCTCGTGGCCGAGGCGCCCGAGCCGGAGTCGTCCCCGGCCGAGCGGCCGCCACGGGACGTGATCGCCGCGCCCGGCCCGCAGCAGGACGGGTCCGACGGCGGTGGTCCCGGTGGAGACTCCGCTGCCGGAGGCAGTCCGGACGGCGGCCGGGGCGAGGTCACCGTGACGAGGCCGCGCCCGCCGAACGGTCCCGGCAGCGACGGTGGCAGCGACGGTGGCAGTGGCGGCGACGGTGGCGACCACAGCCTCCCGCCCGGCGGTGGACACGGTGACGGTGGTGCGCCCGGTGGCGGACAGAGCGACGGTCCGTCGTCGGCCGATCCCGCACCGCCGGACGGTTCGCCTCCGCCGGGCCCGGGCGACTCACCGACTCCGTCACCGACCCCGACTCCGTCACCTACTCCTACTCCGACTCCGCCGGACGAGTGTCCGACGCCGGACGAACCGGAGACGACGACCGAGGAGACCGGGGAGCGCGAAGAGGCCGGAGAGCGCGAAGAGGCCGGAGAGCGCGAAGAGGCAGGGGAGGCCGCGGAGCGCGAGGAGACCAAGGCGACCGAGGGCTCGCCCCCGCCGTGTCTGTGCCCCGGCGATCCGGAGACCGACGAGGACGACGAGATCGTCGCGCCCGACGAGTGCGAGTGGCCCGCGACGGGGCCGGAACCGGACCAGGACGGAAAGCCAGGGCTGCGGAGGAGTCCGGAGAACCGGTGACTCCCGCTCCCCGCCGGGTTCGTCGTGGGCGCTACGGGTGGGCGGCGCGAAGCGTCTAGTGTTGGCCGCATGCCTCGTGTAGCCGCCATCGACTGTGGGACCAACTCGATCCGCCTGCTGGTCGCGGAGCTGACACACCGCCACGACGGCAGTGTCGACCTGCGTGACCTGCACCGGGAGATGAAGGTGGTGCGGCTCGGTCAGGGCGTGGACGCCACGGGCCGGCTCGCACCGGAAGCGCTGGAGCGCACTCGGGAGGCGTTGGCTTCCTACGCGGTCGCGGCCCGGAGAAAGGGCGCCGAGAAGGTGCGCATGGTCGCCACGTCGGCGACCCGCGACGCGAGCAACCGCGACGAGTTCTTCGCCATGACCCGCGAGGTGCTCGGCGTGGAAGCGGAGATCATCACCGGAGACGAAGAGGCGCGCCTGTCGTTCACCGGTGCCGTGGGCGAGCAGGACCCTGACGACGGGCCGTTCCTCGTCGTGGACGTCGGCGGCGGGTCGACCGAGCTCGTGCTGGGCACCTGGGACGGTGCGCAGGCCGAGATCCTGGGCGCCAAGTCCGTCGACATCGGGTGCGTGCGCCTCACCGAGCGGGCGTTGCCGAACGACCCGCCGACCGCCGAGGACGTCGATACCGCCCGCGGGGTCGCGCGCGAGGTGCTGGCCGAGGCGTTCGAGGTGGTCGACGTCGCGAAGGCGCAGACGTGGATCGGTGTGGCGGGAACGATCACCACGCTGTCGGCGCTCGCTCAGGACCTGCCGGAATACGATTCGCAGGCCACACACCTGTCGCTGCTGTCGCACGCCACGGTCGATCGCGTCACCGCCGAGCTGCTCGCCGCCGACCACGACGCGCGCGCGGCCCGGAAGGTCATCCACCCGGGCCGGGTCGACGTCATCGGAGCGGGCTCAGTCGTCGTGCAAACGCTTGCCGAGGAGCTGCAGGCCCGCGGCGGCCCCGATTCCCTGGTGGTCAGCGAACACGACATCCTCGACGGCATCGCACTGTCGCTGGCCTGAGAACCGGCGCGACGCGGTCCGGCGTGACGTCCTCGTCGAGCTGGTCGCGCTGCTGGGCGACGGCGCTGCGGTGCTCAGGCCTAGGGGTGCTTAGGCGTAGGGGTGCTCAGGCGTAGGGGTGCGCACCGGAGTTGTGTGGTGCGGGGTGGTTGTGTGGCGCGGGTGACGAGAAGGGCTCCGCACGCGCGGTCGTGTCGACGTTCGCGTGCGGAGCCCGTTCGTGTCCCTGCGTGAGCCGGCGGATCAGCGGTTGGACGCCGACTTCACGAACGCGGCCAGGTCCTTGCCCTGCTGGACCCGTGACTCGGGGTGGACGTACATCATGTGCCCCGCCGGGTAGTAGGCCGTGTCGACGTTCGCCTGCAGCTGGTCGGGGATCTGCAGCTGGGCGATGACGTGTTCGGCCGCGTAGTACGGCGTGGCACCGTCGTAGTGACCGAGCGCGACGTGCACCTTCAGGTGGGGGTTCTCGCGCATCGCACCGCTGAGCGAGTCGACGACCGACACGGCGCGTCCCTCGAAGTCCGAATAGGACCACGTCCGGGTCACGTCGGTGGACAGGATCTCGTACGGCAGGTCGTTATCGTACTGCAGCTCGGCGCGCACGTAGTGGTTGAACGCCGCGGAGTAGGCCCCGATGATCCGTGACACCGCCGCGTCGTCGCTCATGTGCTCGCGTCCACCGTCGGGCTCCCACGTGGTGAACCGACCGTCCATGCGGCCCGTGACGAGCCCCTCGTCGCGCAGCAGTTCGGTGAAGAACCGCACGTGCTCGATGCGCAGGTTGACGCGGTCGACGTAGGACTCCGACAGGCCGGTCAGCTCGGCGAGTTTCGCCACGATCTCCGCGCGCTCGTCGGCCTCCAGCCGCGCGCCGCGCTGCAACGCCCACGGCAGGTCGCGCGAGGCGAAGTCCTCGGCCTCGGCCAGGACGTCGCCGAGCTCCCGGTCGCCGTGTTTGCCGTGGTAGTGCGCGATCGCGGCGTAAGTGGGCACGAACAGCGAGTACGGCAGGTCGTTGCCTTCCGAGAACCGGATCGTGCCCATGTCCAGCACGGACGAGAGGAGCAGCAGGCCGTTCAGGTACAGCCCGTGGCGGCTTTGCAGATGCGCGGCGAGCGCAGCCGCACGCAGGGTGCCGTACGACTCGCCCGCGACGAACTTCGGCGACAGCCACCGCTGGTTGCGCGAGGTCCACAGCCGGATCACCTCGCCCACGGATTCCACGTCGGGTGTGAAGCCGTGGTAATCGGCAGGCTTCTCCCCGCCCACTGCGCGCGAGTAGCCCGTCGACACCGGGTCGATGAACACCAGGTCGCTGTGGGCCAGCAGGGTGTCCGGGTTGTCGGCGAGGCCGTACGGTGGGGGCTCCGGGTCGTTCACGTCACCGGACACGACGCGCCGAGGGCCGAGCACGCCCAGGTGCAGCCAGATGCTCGACGAGCCGGGACCGCCGTTGAACGCGAACGTCACGGGCCGGGTCGTCGGGTCCGCGCCGTCGAGCGTGTAGGCGGTCACGTAGACCTCGGCCTTCGGCTTGTGCCCGTCGAACGTCCCGTCGTTGAGGACTTCCTTGCGCAGCACGATCCGTCCCGTCTGCGCCGTGTACGCGAGCTTGCGGCGCTTGACGGTGATCGAGTGCTGGGTGGTGACCAGATCGTCGGTCGGTTCGGTCTGCTGTGCAGCTGCCGGGGTCTCGGTGGTGCCGTTCGAGCCGGTATCAGGGGTTTCTGGCATGCCTACAACCTATGTGTTCGCGGCGATCGGAACCGCCGAAATTCGTTGTGCCCGGCATCGCCGGTGCTGCGAGGATCCCCGGCATGCAGCTGGTCATGGTCGGCGTCACCGCACCGAGTCATGTGTATCCCGGGCTCGGGCTGATCACCGAGCTCGTCGCGAGAGGGCACCGGGTGACGTATGTCGTCGGTGACCGGCTGGCCGACCTGGTCGCCCCGACAGGTGCCGAGGTGGTCACGCACCCGTCGACCATGCCGGCGGCCGACGAGCACTGGCCCGAGGACCTGGGCGAGGCGATGCAGGTGTTCCTCGACGACGCGATCAGGGCGTTGCCCGTCGCGGTCGGGATCGACCGGCCCGACGCCGTGCTCTACGACATCGGCGGGTTCGCGGGCCGCACGGCCGCCCACCACTGGGGAGTGCCCGCCGTGCAGCTGTCCACCGCGTACGTCGCGTGGGAGGGTATGGCCGAGGAGATGATGGAGTTCAACGAGGCGCTCAGGGCGTCACCGTCGGGGGAGAAGTACTACGCGACGCTGCGCGCGTGGCTCGATGAGAACGGCATGGACATCGACGCCGACGAGTTCACCGGAACGCCGCCGTCCTGCGTGGTGCTGATCCCGCGGGTGCTGCAGCCGAACGCCGAGCGCGTGGCCGACCGGTACGTGTTCGCCGGTCCGTGCGTCGACCCGGCCCGCCGCACCGGCTGGAAACCCGAACCGGGCGACGACCGCCCGCTCGTGTACGTGGCGCTGGGCACGAGCTACACCGAACGTCCCGACATCTACCGCGCGTGTATCGACGGGCTGGCCGGCGACTACCGAGTCGTGCTCGCCACGGGCAAGGTCGACCCGGCCGACCTCGGCGAACTGCCGCAGGGTGTGACGGCTGCGCGCACCCAGCCGCAGCCGGACGTGCTGGAGCACGCGTCGGTGTTCGTCAGCCACGCCGGGATGGGCAGTGCGGCGGAGTCGCTGTGGTTCGGCGTGCCGACGGTGCTCGTACCGCAGGCCGTCGACCAGTCCACGAACGCGGGCATGCTCGCTGCAATCGGAGCGGGCGTGCAGCCCGGGGAGCCGTGGGACGCGCCGACCCTCCGCGCGGCCGTCGACGCCGCCTGCGGCAAGGCCGAGCGGGTGCGCGAGCTGCGGGACGAGGTCCGCGCGGGCGGCGGCATCGAGCGGGCGGCCGACGCGGTGGAACGACTGTGCGCACGCGGCTGACGGTCACGGGCGGCCGCAGGGTGCGAGCGGTTGTCGGGTGCGCGCGGCCGGCGGGTGAGAATGGCGGGCGTGGGACGGACGCTGGCTGAACTGGACGCGGACCTGACCGGATGCCGTGCGTGCCCGCGGCTGGTCGAGTGGCGGGAGCACGTCGCCGAGACCAAACGTGCCGCCTACGCCGACGAGACGTACTGGGGAAGGCCGGTCCCCGGGTTCGGTCCGGCCGATGCCGCGCTGGTGATCATCGGGCTGGCGCCTGCGGCCCACGGAGCCAACCGCACGGGCCGGATGTTCACCGGGGACCGCTCTGGTGATGTCCTGTACCAGGCGTTGTACGACGTCGGTCTGGCGTCGCAGCCGACCGCGACTCATGCCCACGACGGTCTCGAGCTGTACGGCACGCGGATCACGTCGCCGGTGCACTGCGCCCCGCCCGCCAACAAGCCGACGCCCGCCGAACGGGACACCTGCGGCGGCTGGCTCGCCGAGGAGCTCGAGCTGCTCGCGCCGGCCATGCGCACGGTCGTCGTGCTGGGCGGGTTCGGCTGGCAGGCGGTGTTGCCGGTGCTCACCCGGGCGGGCTGGGAGGTGCCGCGGCCGCGGCCGGCGTTCGGCCACGCCGTCCACGTCGAGCTGGCTGGCCCGGCGCCGCTGCACCTGGTCGGTTGTTACCACGTCAGCCAGCAGAACACCTTCACCGGACGGCTCACCCCGGCGATGCTCCGCGACGTGCTGAGTCGGGCGAAGGAGCTCGCCGACCTCGACGACGGTTGACTTGACCGGGAATGCACTATGACTGCAAAATGCAGTCATGACGGTGTTGACGATTCGGGACGTGCCGGACGATGTCAAGGATGCGCTTGCGCGCGACGCACGGGAACGCGGGCAGTCGCTGCAGGCCTTCCTGTTGGGCGTGCTGCAACGGCAGGCTGCGTTCAGTGGTAATCGGCAGCTGCTCGCGGAGATCGAACGTGATCTGACCGAAGGTGGCGGTGCGGAGAGCGACGCTCAGGACGCCGCGGAACTCTTGGAGCAGGCAAGGCCGGAGACACGAGGTGGCGAGGTCGGAACATCCGGCGCGGGTGGCGCCGCGTGATCGTCGTCGACGCTTCGGCCCTGGCGAACATGTTGCTGTATGCGGACGCTCGCGGACGCGGCGCGCGGGCCGTGTTGGCACGAGACCTCGAGTGGGTGGCACCCGAACACTGGAAGGCGGAGGTCTTCTCGGTAGCCAGGGGGCTCACGCTCGGTGGCAAGATCAAGGAAGGGCAGGGCGCCCGCGCGGTGGAGCGGCTCCCGTTGCTCGGGGTCGAGTCCGTTCCGCTGGACGATCTACTCGTCCGGATGTGGCAGTTGCGCGATGCCGTCAGTGGGTACGACGCGGCGTACGTCGCAGTGGCCGAAGGGCGTGGCATTCCACTCGTGACCGCCGATGCGCGGCTCGCGCGTGCGGCGACGAGCCACTGTCGCGTCGAACTGGTCGCGCAGCGTTGACGGGCTCCTGCGCAGCGTTGACGGACTCTTGCGTAGTGCCGGAGCGTGTACCCGGCGGGGGCCGGTCGCCGCGGGGCGGCGTTCGGCCGCGCTCCGGCAGGTGTGATCCGAGATGACGGTCTCGCGGTGCGAGTTGCGCCCGCTCGACGCGCGCAACCTCGCCGACCTGCTGGCGGTCGCCGTCGCAGAGACCGACCCGCTCGAGGTCATGCCGCCGGTTTCCGGGGAGCCGGGCTGGAACGAGACGCGGCGGCAGGCGTTCCGTGAGTTTCACCTGACCAGGTCGATCGAGGCGGCGGAACCGGTGGAGCGTACGTACGTGGTGGTGGCCGACGATCGGGTCGTCGGTGCCGCGCGCATCGAACCGGCCGGCGAGGCCGCCGAGATCGGATTGTGGCTGGGGCGGTCGCACCGTGGTCTGCACCTCGGTCGCGCGGTGCTGGTCGAACTGCTGGTCATGGCGCGTGCGTCGGGGATGGCACGAGTGATCGCGAGTACCACTACGGCGAACGTCGCGGCTCGTCGACTGCTCGGCGGTGGGGGAGCGGGACTCACCGTCGACGGGGACCGGGTCGACGCGGTGCTGGACCTGCCGGATGCCCGGTGACCACGGAAAAGGCCCGCCGACGTCTTGCGCTCGCCGCTCAGGACGGTGTAAAGGTCCTGTCAACTGAATCGTTTGGGTCGCGGCGGCGATACCGATCACACCTGGCCAACCCGGTTAGTGGGGATCGGTGGTTAGTGGGAAACTGAGCGTATGGCAGCCAAGTCGGAACCGACGAGGATCCTCATCCTCGGCGGCGGGTACGTCGGCCTCTACACGGCACTGGGCCTTCAGAAGAAGCTCGGGGCCAACGAGGCGTCCGTGACGATCGTCGATCCGCAGCCGCACATGACCTACCAGCCGTTCCTCCCGGAGGCGGCCGCCGGGTCGATCGAACCGCGACACGTGGTGGTGCCGCTGCGCCGGGTGCTCCGACGCTGCCACGTGCTCACTGCGCGGGTGAACAAGATCGAGCACGAGCGCAAGACCGTGACGGTCGAAGCCGCCGACGGCCACATCGAGCAGCTCGGCTACGACGTCCTCGTCGTGGCGCTCGGCTCCGTGCCGCGCCTGCTGCCGATCCCCGGTCTCGCCGAGCAGGGCATCGGCATCAAGACGGTCGGCGAGGCCATCTACCTGCGCAACCACGTGCTCACCAAACTCGACGAAGCGTCCAGCACGCTCGACCCGGACCTGCGCAAACGCTTGCTGACGTTCACGGTCGTCGGTGGCGGCTTCGCCGGCATCGAGGCGCTGGCCGAGCTCGAGGACATGACCCGCGACGCTTCGACCTACTACGAGAACATCGATCCCGACGACATCCGCTGGGTACTCGTCGAGGCCGCGGGCCGCATCCTGCCGGAGGTGCGCGACACGCTCGGCGTGTGGACGGTGGAGCAGCTCGAGAAGCGCGGCATCGAGGTGTACCTGTCGACGGCGGCGAAGTCGTTCGAGAACGGTCACGTCGTGCTGTCCGACGGCACCGAGTTCGACAGCGACACGATCATCTGGACCGCGGGTGTGAAGGCCAACCCGGTCGTCGCCGAGTCCGACCTGCCGAGTGACAAGCGGGGCCGCCTCGAGGCGACCGCGGCGCTGAACGTCGTCGGCCACCCGGATGTCTGGACCTCCGGTGACGTCTCCGCCGTGCCGGACCTCTCGCGCACCGAGGAGGACCCGACGGCCACGTGCCCGCCGAACGCGCAGCACGCCGTCCGGCAGGCCCGTCACCTGTCGAAGAACATCATCGCCTCGCTGCGGGGTGGCAAACCGACGGACTACTACCACAAGAACCTGGGCGCCGTCGCCGGTCTCGGCCTGCACAAGGGTGTCGCCGACGCGATGAAGATGAAGATCAAGGGCTTCCCCGCCTGGCTCTTCCACCGCGCCTACCACGTCCACGCGATGCCGACCTTCAACCGCAAGGTCCGCATCATGCTGGACTGGGCTCTCGGCGGACTGTTCAAGCGCGAGACGATCTCGCTCGGGCAGATCAACAACCCGAAGGAAGAGTTCAACCGGGCGTCCAAGTCCTGACCGCGACCCGCGATGTGACTGCCGAATGCGGCTCCGAGGATCACCTCGGAGCCGCATTCGTGTGCGGTGGCGGGGTTCACGGTCGCGGCCGGTGCCCAGGGGCTTAAGCTGCAGGGTGCCCCCGTAGCCCAACCGGCAGAGGCAGTCGGCTTAAAACCGATCCAGTGCGGGTTCGAACCCCGTCGGGGGCACTTCGTACCTGGTCAGAGGGCGGGTCCGACGATCACACAAGATCATCGGACCCGTTTACGCCCCACTTTGCCCGAACCCTCACCAGGTGTCTTCGAGCGCGCCCGGACTGTCAGAACAGGGTCTCCGGTTCGACCGGCTCCGGCTCGGGCAACGGGTCGAGGTCGGGCACCAGGGTTCGGACGTCGTGGTGGAATCGGCGGGCCAGCCTGGGCGCGTCGCGGTTGTCGGGAGTGTGCAGGAAGACTGTGGGCGAGCGGCCCTCGCGCAGCCAGTCGGCTACCACCGTGGTCCACGGCTCCCAGCCCGCGATCGTCTCGTCGACCGAGTCCCTGCCGAGGTAGCGCACGATCGGCCGGTCGGTCAGCGCGCGTGTTCGCCGCGGCAGCTGTGGCTTCTGCCTCCATGCTTCCTGTTCGGCGGCACTGGTCGGCGGGCTGCGGAACAGCAGGGTCGTGTCGAAGGGAACCCACTCGGCGTTCGCGCCCGTGAGCGTGGCCTCGAGTCGAGAGGCTGCGTCGGCGTCGGTGAAGAACACGGGATCCCGCACCTCGACCGCACGCGGGAGGCCGGGCGGAAGCCTGCGCAGGAACCGGCCGAGCGCGTCGAGCGCAGGTGGGCCGAACGACCGCGGCAGCTGTGTCCACAGCACCGCCCGCTCGCCGAGTGGTTCGATCGCGTCGAGGAACGCGCGCATCTCGGTCTCGACGCCGGCGAACCGGCGCTCGTGCGTGGCGATCTTCGGCAGTTTCAGTACGAACCGGAAGTCGGAGTCGGTCTGGGCCACCCAGCCCGCGACGGCGTCGCGCGTGGGCGTGGCGTAGAAGGTGGTGTTGCCCTCGACCGCGTTGCACCAGCCGGCGTAGGCGCGCAGGCGTCGTGCGGCCGGCAGGGACGGTGGCACGAACCGTCCCTGCCAGGCCTGGTGTGTCCACATCGCACAGCCGACATGAAGACGTGGCACCCGATCAGCTCCCTCCGATCGCCACCGACGCCTCCACCCGTCGGTGGCTACGCGCTATGCCTGTCGCCCCGCGCTCAGTGCCAGCCGAGTGCCGGCGCCACGTGGGTGAGGATGCTGTCGAGGATGTGTGCGTTGTAGTCGACCCCGAGCTGGTTGGGCACGGTGACGAGCAGCGTGTCGGCGGCAGCGATCGCCTCGTCCTCGGCCAGCCGCTTGATGAGCACGTCCGGTTCACCGGCGTACGAGCGCCCGAAGACGGCGCGGGTGCCCGCATCGAGGTAGCCGACCTTGTCCTCGGACTCGCCTGCGTCGCCGAAGTACATGTCGTCGAGGTCGCTGACGATGGGGAAGATGCTGCGGCTGACCGAGACTCGCGGTGTACGTTCGTGTCCTGCTGCGTGCCACGCCTCGCGGTAGGCGTCGATCTGCTTGCGTTGCTGGACGTGCAGCGGCTCGCCGCTCTCGTCGTCCTTGAGCGTCGAGCTCTGCAGGTTCATGCCGAGCCGTGCCGCCCACTCCGCTGTGATGTTGGAGCCCGAGCCCCACCAGATGCGCTCGCGCAGGCCGTCCGAATGCGGCTCGACGCGCAGCAGACCGGGCGGGTTGGGGAACATGGGGCGCGGGTGTGGCCGCGCGAAGCCCTTGCCGTCGAGGGTCGAGAGCAGCGTCTCGGTGTGCTCGCGGGCCATGTCCGCGTCGCTCGCGCCATCCCGGGGCTCGAAGCCGAAGTAGCGCCAGCCGTCGACGACCTGCTCGGGCGAGCCGCGGCTGATGCCGAGCTGCAGCCGCCCGCCCGCGATGAGGTCGGCGGAGCCGGCATCCTCGGCGGTGTAGAGCGGATTCTCGTAGCGCATGTCGATCACGCCGGTGCCGATCTCGATGCGGCTCGTGCGCGCGCCGATCGCGGCCAGCAACGGAAACGGCGACGAGTGCTGCTTCGCGAAGTGGTGGACGCGGAAGTAGGCGCCGTCGGCCCCGAGCTCCTCCGCCGCGACGGCGAGCTCGATCGCCTGAGTCAACGAGTCCGCGGCCGAGCGGGTCTGCGAGTGCGGCGCGTCGGACCAGTGGCCGAAAGACAGGAATCCGATCTTCTTCACTCCCCGTGCAACGCGCCCGCAATGAGATCTGTTCCGCCGCACGGCGGAACGGCCTCGCGGCGGCGTTGCGGGAGATCGTCCGGAAGCTCGCGCCCGTGATATTCCGTCGCGCCGGTGTGATTGGTCCGGGTACGGTTCCGCATCGCTGCGGCCGGGGAGCCTGTCGCAGCGGCCGTCAGCTGATCCCACGGTGAAAGCAGGTTTCGTCCATGGCGTGTCGGATGGGTGAGCTCGTGCTCGATTGCCGCGACCCGGAGGTGCTGGCGCGGTTCTGGTGCGAGGTCCTGGACTTCGTCGAGCTCGGCCGCGAATATCCCGACGGGGTGGACGGCTACGCCATCGAGATCGGCCCGCTCTGACGACCGCGGGTCCCGGTGTGTCCCGGGCCGGGAGCGGCAGGTCCGGCCCCGGCACGTTCGCCGGCCTCGCGCCGGGCCGTGCCCGCGCTGGGTAGGCAGTCCGCAGGCGCGGCGCACGGTGCTGTTGCTGCCCCGGGTTTCCCGCGTGCCTACCCGGGCCGGTAGGCACGCAGGAACACCTTCACGCCGGCCGTGACGATCGCGTCGCGCTCGGCTTCGTCGATGGGCAGGGCGCCGTAGTGGGTCCGGCCCTGCACCTCACTGCCGACCAATGCGACGAAATGCCGGGCTGCCCGGTGGGCGTCCTCGATCTCCAGCAGGCCGCGTTCGGCCAGCTCGGCCAGCCGGCGCGCGAGGTCCGCCTGTACCGGTCCGGGCCCGGTCTCCTGCCACGACCGCAGCACGTCGTCCGGCACGTGCCCGATCTCGGCCTGAATCTGTCGCACCAGGGCGAAGTGCGCGCCGAACCGGGGCATCACGAGTGTGAACGCGTGGCCGAGCGCGATCAGGTCCGATTCCAGGTCGACGATCTTGCCGAGGTGCCGGTCGAGATCGGCGAGCTGCGCTTCGCGGACCTGCTCCGCGCTTTCCAGGATGACCGCGCGGAACAGCTCCTTCTTGTCGGTGAAGTGGTTGTAGATGGTGCGGGTCGACACCGCTGCCTCGCTCGCGATGGCACCGATGCTGGCGCGGCTGTAGCCGTCGCGTCCGAATACCTGGCGGGCCCCGTCGCCTACGTCGTCGTCACGCCCGAGTACAACCACAGCTTCCCCGCGCCGCTGAAGAACCTGATCGACCTCTACCGCACGGAGTGGCAGGCAGGTGCCGAGCGCCGTGGTCGTATCCGCCGCGGCGCGGCCGGCGCACCCTGCGCTGCACGACCGCTGTGCCGATACGACTGCTGTGCCGATGTCACGACCACGATAAGGCAGTAAAATGCGCGTGGGTATCAGAAAGGCGGCGGCGCACATGATGGACGGCATGATGGGCATGGGGTGGTTGTGGATGGCGCTGTGGGGCCTGGCGGCCCTGGCAGTGCTCGCCCTCGCTGTGTTCGTCGGCGCCCGGTTCCTCGGTAACCTCGCTGCGGGCCGGAACGGGTCCGAGATCGACGGTGCCGAGCAGGAAGTCCGCCGGCTCTATGCGGCGGGGCAGATCGATCGCGAGGTGTACCTCCAGCGGCTCGACGACCTCCGGCACCGTTAGCCGGCCTGCGCGGCCGGGCTGCGCATCCCACCGGGGTTCGACGTCCCGTTTCCCGTCACAACTACTGCACGAGAAGTCGCAAGTTCGGTTCGACGGAAGAAGGGAGTGTGGGGTCCGTGGCAACGGAGGATCCGGCGCGGGTGCGGCGGTTCTGGGACAAGCAATCGGGTCGCTACGACAGGCAAATGAGGTTCTGGGAACTCCGGCTCCTCCGGGACACCCGGACGTGGCTGTGCGGCCGGGCCACCGGTGAGGTACTCGAAGTGGCGATCGGGACCGGGCTGAACCTGTCGTCGTATCCATCCGGCGTCACGGTGCACGGGATCGACCTCAGTCCCGGGATGCTGAAGCAGGCCCGGAGCCGCGCCGAGGAACTCGGGCTCGACGTTGACGTGGCCGAAGGGAACGCGCAACGACTCGAATTCCCCGACGCCTCCTTCGACACGGTCGTGTGCACGCTGTCGCTGTGCAGCGTGCCGGACGACCGTGCCGTCGTGGCCGAGATGTGGCGCGTGTTGCGGCCTGGCGGCCGGCTACTGCTGGCAGATCACGTGGTCAGCACCTCGGCACCGTTGCGCGTCGTGCAGCGGTTGCTCGAGCTGGTCACCGTTCCGATGGGGGAGGAGCATTTCCGGCGCAGGCCGTTCGACCACGTCCGCGCGCAGGGTTTCTCGATCGAAGACCACGACCGGTTCAACCGCGGGATCGTCGAGCGGCTGATCGCGCGAAAACCGGAACACTGAGCGGTGTGCGGGCAGGCGCTCGTCCCGGCGCCGACCGCTGACGGGCGGGCGGCGGGTCCGTTCACCGGCGCGGCGCGGGCTCCGCTCAGGACTGCCTGCTCAGCACTTCTCCTCGGGGATGTAGCCCTGCTCGCAGGCGTACTCGAGTTGCGCTTCCCCCGCGGTGTCGTCTCGACCCCGGCCGCCGGGGTCGAGATGGCCCTGGTATTCCTTGCAATCCGGGTTGAACTCGCCCGCCTCGAGTGCGCGCTCCCCGCAGCCGCGCCCGGTGTCCGCACCGCCGCCGGTCCCGGCCGAGGGTGGCCGCGGCGACATCGGCGACCGCGAATGCGGCACCGATCCGGAGGGCGGTGCGGCGGACGCGGACGTGTGAGGAGCCGGTCCGGGGCTCGGGTCTCCGGCGCATGCGGCACCCCCGGCCAGCACGACGGCAGGCAGCAGGAGTGCCGGTACGAGCCGTGCCCAGGTCGTCATTCATCCATTGTGAGGCTCAGTGGGGCCCGGTCGTCGGTGCGGGTGCCTACCACGGGGTCGTCCACGGCAGGCAACCCGCAGCGCAGGTTCCATTTCGGTGAGCCGCCCGCGCAGGCCGCGGCCCGGTCACCGGCGGAGGATCGGCTGCGAAACCCCTCGTTCGGGCGATGCCGGCGGTGCGAACGGCAACTCCGCCCACACGACCTTGCCGCGCGGGTCCACCGAGTGATCGGCCTGATCGACACCCCAGTCGTCGGCCAGAGCCGCGACGAGCAGCAGGCCGCGGCCGTGATCGACGTCGGGCCCGGGGTGCAGCAGCACGGGGCGCCGCGGGTCCGCGTCGGACACCTCGATGCGCAGGCGCTCCGCGCCGGTGCGCACCCGCAGCGTGCACGGCGGGCGGCCGTGCACGACCGCGTTCGTCACCAGCTCGGTGACCAGCAGTAACACGTTCTGTCGCGTGGACTCGTCGCCGCTGTCGAGTGCGGTGTCGACGGCGTGCCGGGCCTCGGTGGGACTGCGCGGGTCGATGTCCAGCGCGATGTCGACCACGAGGGTGTCGGCCGCGACGCGGCTCTGCTCAATCATCATCGTCGGCCCCGTCGGCTCGGCGGTCCTCGCCGTGACCGAGGCGGGAGCCGGTCCGGACGGGCTGTGGAACGGCCCGGTGTCCCGGTGACTCCGCCGATCGGGCGTCGACCGCGGATCGTTCACAACACCCGTGTGCCCTCTGTCGCGGATCGATACACCCATTTGCACAGGGCCGTTCGAGTGACACCCGCGGAGGTGATGACGAGACATCCTCGCTGGCAGCGGGCATAGTGGAGGCTCGGCTTGTGGCGGAGGTGAATCCCGGTGAGCGTCGAGCGTGGAGTGGGCGGGCCGCTCAGCAGGGAGCTCGCACGAGCCGTGCGTGCGGGACGACTTCCCGCGAACGCCTGGGCGGCGCTGGCCGATGTGCTCGAGAGCCTCGATCCGGCGATCCCCGTCGGGGACGTCGTCGCGTCGTTGACCGACGTCGTGCCGAGCGAACTGGGCGAGATCGACCTGCCCGGCCAGGAGGTGCGCACACCTGCGCGCGGCAGGGGCGACCGGGACCTGCGGTGGCGACTGACCGACAAACCCGATGCCGGGTCGCCGTCGCGGGACGACATCGACCGCACGGCGTTTCTCGACGAGGTCAGCCGTGCGTCCGCGACTTCGCTCAACAGTGCCGAGATGCTCACCCAGGTCTCGGCGCTCGTCCAGTCCCACCGGCTCGCCGACGTCACGCGCGTGTGGCGCTCGACCGACGACGGACTGCTGTGCGCGACGTCGTCGTCGGGGGACGTGCAGGCCGACGTGACCGCCCAGCAGGCGTTGATCACGCGCCGTTCCGTCCGGACCGGAGCGCACCGGCTGAGCGTGCCGCTGCTGGCGGGCCGCCATGCTCTCGGGGTGCTGGATCTGGAACGCCGGCACCGCGGCTTCACCGCCGACGACATCTCGCTCGCGCACGCCGTCGCGGGCCGTGCCGCGCTCGGACTGCGCAACGCCTACGAGTACGAGCGGGAGCACGAGCTCGCGGAACGCCTGCAGTACGCGATGCTGCCCGCTCTGGTCGAATCGGACGAGCTGGACATCGCCGCGCGATACCGCTCGTCGACGCGTGGCGTGCACATCGGCGGTGACTGGTACGACGCGTTCAGCCGTTCCGACGGGACGGTCGTGCTCACCGTCGGCGACGTCACCGGGCACGGACTCGATGCCGCTGTCGTGATGGGCCAGCTGCAGAACGCGCTGCGCGCCTACGCACTGGAAGGCCACGGCCCGGCGTCGTCGTTGCGGCTCGTGCACGGCTTGCTGCGCGAGAGCCGCGGCTCGCTGTACGCCACGGCCGTGGTCGTGGAGGTGCAGGTGTGCACCGGGACGATCCGGTGGGCGAGTGCGGGGCATCCGCCGCCGCTGGTGCAGGACGCCTCCGGTGCCGTCGCGTATCTGGACGCCGACCACGGTCCGATGCTCGGCATCGGCCTGTCGCCGTCGATCCCCGAGCACGCGCGTGCGCTCACCCCGGACTCGGCCGTGGCGCTGTACACCGACGGGCTCATCGAACGCCGGACCAGTGACATCGACGCCGGGATGGCGCGCCTCGCGGCGGCGTTCGAGCGGTGCGGCGACGGCAAGGTCGGCGAACGCACCGACAACGTGCTGCACGAAATGCTCGGCGGTACCGATCACGACGACGACGTCTGCCTGCTGTTGTGCCGCTGGCTGGGCTCGGCCTGACGCCGGGCAGAAGGTGCGCCCCGTCGAATCGCCGGGTGTCGATACGACCGACCCTGCTGTTCGTCACAGGGGGCTAGGTTTTTAACTTAGGCTTGCCTATCTTGGTCGGCATGTCTGCAACACTGCCCGGTCCCTACCGGATGTCCCGCCGGAGCCTGTTCAGCGGTGCCGCCGCGCTCGCCGCCACCGGATTCCTGTCCGCCTGCGGCCCCAACAGCTCGGACGACGAGAACAGTGGCGGCGGTTCGGGCGGCTGGTCGTTCACCGACGACCGCGGCGAGAAGATCACCCTCGACCGCACGCCCACTCGCATCGCGGGCCTCAACGACGCCGTCGCGTCCCTGTGGAACTACGGCATCGTGCCCGTCGCCTCGTTCGGCTACACCGGCCTGGACGCCGACGTGAACTTCGACGGCAAGGACACCTCGAAGGTCACCGAGGTCGGCGCGACGTACGGCGAGATCAACCTGGTGCGGCTGGAGGCGCAGAAGCCGGACCTGATCATCACGCACGCCTACCCCGAGGACGATTCCGGCAAGGTCGACCCGAAGAAGCCGCTGTACGGGTTCAAGGACGTCAAGCAGCAGGAGGACGCCGCGAAGATCGCGCCGATCGTGGCGCTGTCGATGACCGGCTCGGCCGACAAGGTCGTCGAGCGCACCACCGAGTTCGCCACGTCACTCGGCGCCGACCGGAAGCTGGTCGACGAGAAGAAGCGGGAGTACGACTCCGCGCGCGACCGGCTCCGCGAGGCCGCGTCGTCCGGCCTGACCGTCATGGCCGTCGCGGCCTACGAGACCGACGGCGTGCACATCGCCAAGGCCGAAGACGACCCGGCACTGCGCAGCTACACCGAACTCGGCGTGAAGTACCCCGACCCCGGCGGCGACACGTACTACTGGCGCCAGGTGGCGTGGGAGAACATCACCGACTTCCGCACCGATGTCGTGCTGTACTCGCTGCGCGCGATGAGCGGTGACGAGATGCTCAAGCAGCCGACGTTCGCGAACATGCCCGCGGCCGAGGCAGGCCAGGTCTACCCGTGGGAGTTCAGCGCGATGGACTACGTCGCACAGGCTGCCACGATCAACCGCCTCGCCGAGAACCTGGAAAACGCCGACCGGGTCGTGTGAGGTTGCCGCGGTGGGCCCGTCACCCGCAGCGGGCCCACCGCGCAAGCGGCATCACCGAGCGAACGGCATCAGCGCGCAGGCGGTACCGCCGAGCGAGTGGCGGGCCCACCAGCCACGGTCACCGGGACGACGGATCCTTCGGGTCGGGTGACGGCCGCTGCGCGGGCGTGCCGGGGGTCGTCGCCTCGGCGGACGAGTCCGCTGCATCCGGCGCGGCGGACTCGTCCGACTCCGCACCGGTGTTGTCCGAACCTGCCGCGTCACCTGCCGTGCCGTCGTCGGACGCCGCGCTGTTCGCGCCGACCTTCACCGGTTGCTGTGCGGGGCGCGTGGCCTCGGCATCACCGGAACCGTCGGCGTCACCGGAACCGTCGGACGAATCGGCTGCCGGGTCGTTCGTGGCGCCGTTGCCTGCGGCATGGGAGAGCTGGACGGCGTTGGCGGTCTTGGCCGCGTCGAACGGCGTGGTCAGCGACTCCGGCAGTTCCGAGAGCTCGGTATCCTCGTCGTCGACGGGGTCCAGGGCCGATTCGCCCGCGTGCAGTGCGTCCTCTGCGGCCTTCAGCCGGGAACGTGCCTCGTTGCGGATCTTGGTGAGCCGTTCGACGACCCCGTTCGCCTCGGTCGTCCGGCGTTCGGCGTCCGCGGTGGCGTCGTCGACGAGCTTCTTGGCCTTCGCCGTGGCCTCGTCCACCATGCGCTTGGCCTCGGTGGTCGCCTCCGAGATCCGGCGTTCCGCGGCGTTCTTGCTGGCTTCCTTGGTGTCGGCGACGTGCTTCTCGAGCGCGGCCTTCTCGGCGGTCATCTTCTTGTCGAACTCGCGCTCGATGGTGCGGCGCTTTTCCTCGGCCTCGCGGTCGAGCCGCTCCTGCCGCTCGGCGGCCTCCGTGGTCATCTTCTGCACGTCGGCCTTCGTGGCCGCGAGCGCGTCGGTGTGCTCGCGCTGCAGTTCCTCGGCGTGCTGGTCGAGGGTCTCGACCAGTTTCATGTAGCGCTCGTGCAGCTTCTTCGAGACCTCGCCGCTCTCGGCCCACGTCTTCGTGGCGGCTTCCTCGGCACGATTGACGACTTCCTCCGCCCGAGTGTTGGCGAGATCGACGGAACGCTGCATGCGCTCGTCGAGGTCCTCGGGACGCTCCGGCGGTTTCTTCAGCTCCTCGACCCGGCTCTGCAGCCGGGTCACCTCCAGGCGGGCGTTCTCGAGCTCTCGGGACAGGGTCGTGAGCCGGGCGTTCGTGTTGTCGCGATCGGCCACGATCTGCTGTACCTGAGCCTCGAGGTGCTCGACGTACTGCAGGACCTGGGCGCGGTCGAACCCGTGCCACGCCTGGTTGAATTCCCGCCGTAGCGGCAGCAGCCGGTTCTCGTGCTCGGAAGCCATACTCAAGACCGTACCTTTGCGAGCGTGGGCTGTGGTGACAGGAGTATGGCCCGACCGGTTGTGGTCGGCGACCCCTACGGGCCGCCGACCACAACCGTCAGGCGGGTTCGGCGATGACGACGCGGTTCTCCTCGTAACCGGTCTCGCCGCCCTGCCACCTGCCACCGCAGGTGACCAGCACGGCACGGTGCCTGCCGCTCTGCCCGAACAGTTCGTGTGCCCGTGCGGGCACCTCGTCCTTGTCCAGCGTCAGAATCCGCGAGACTTGGTAGCGGAACTTCTTCCCGCCGTTGCCGGCAACGGTGACCCGGTCGCCGACCTGCACCTGCCACAGCTCCGAGAACGGGCCTTTCCGGCCCTGCCAGTCGACGTGGCCGGCGAAGACGCTGGCGCCGCTCGGGGCATCGAGGCCTGCGCCCCACCACGTCGCCTCGCCGAGGTTCTCGGGAACGGGAAGTACCGCGTCGGGGCCGAGTTCGTGGCGGACGAGTGTCGCCGATCCGCCGTCGGGAAGCCGGATCGTCCCGGGCCGTTGCCCGCTCGGCGCAGGCACCACCTCGGGGTCGGCGCGGCGGTCCCGCTTCTCGCCGGATTCCGGTTCGTCGCGAGATGCCGCCGATTCGTCCGATTCCTCCTCTTCGGTCTCAGGTGCCGCCGACTCCGCCCCGGTGTGCTGTTGCCGGGTGGTCTGCTGCTCGACGGCGGGCTCGGCGGTGCCGGCGACGGCGTCGGTGGGCGGCATCAGCACCGCCGTGCCCACCAACGCCTGCGCCGCCAGCACGGACGCCGCGCCCAGCAGATAGCCGGCGACCCGGTCACGCCTCGCCACGTCAGTCCCCGGACAGCTGCCGGCGGCGTACCAGAAGTCCGGCCGCGACGGCGATCGCGAGTGCCAGGCCGCCCATGCCGACGAGCGCGCCCGTCGGCGTCGCCGTCGTCGTCGGACTCTGCGCCATCGGCTGGCCCTGTTCACCGGCCGGGATCACGGTCGGTACCTGATCCGCTTCGTTGCTGATCGTCAGTGCGAGCGTGCCGTCCGGCTTCACCTTGCCGCATGCCGACGGCGGGTCGTCGGGATCGAACGCGTCGGCGTAGCCGTTCGGCGGGCTCACTTCGATCACGCAGATCCGCTGCGGTGCCTGCAGTTCGTCGACGGTGGCGACGCCGCCGTCGCCCTCGGTCGTCACCACGGTGGGGTTGCCGTCCTCACCCACCAGTGGCTCGCCGTCATCGCCCTCGGCAGGCGATTCCTCGTCGCCCGCGGTGAGGCGCAGCGGGACACCGGCGATGCCCTTCTCCGACTCCGCGTCGACCTTGGTGACCTCGACGCCGCCGGGAGCGTTTTTCGCCGCGCCGGTGGCCGATGCCGTCAGCTCCTGCTCGCCACCGGTCGAAACCACTCGTTGAGTGTCGGCGGTGACCGGGTCCTGGACGTACGGGCGCGCGGCCGGTGCCGACATCGTGGCCGTCACCGACGGTTCTTCGGCCTCCGGCGTGACCTGGAACGTGGCGGTACCGTCCTCGCCGGTCGTCACGTCCGCGCGCTCGGCGCCGACCTGGGCGCCCTCGGCCGAGAGCGTCACCGGCACGCCCGGCACGCCCTTGCCCGCCGCATTGGTCACCGACACCGACCATTCGCCTGCCTCGCCGATGGTCTGCTCCTGTTCGGGAGCCGTGACCTCGGCCGTCCACGGACCGCGGTTGGCTTCGGCGTCGGTGCGGAGTCGTTCCACCGCATCCTTCGCGCCCTGCGGCAGTTTCGCGAACTGCCCGTCGACGTTGTAGGCGATCCGGTCGAACGGGAGATTTCGGTCGAGGTCCGCAGGCGTGCGCGGGGCCGCCGTCCACGAGTGCAGCAGATGCGCGAGCGCGGCCGCCTCGTCGGCATCCTGCGTGTCGCCGTAGCGCAGCAGCAGGTACGAGATGTTCGCCGCGGTGTCGGCCGGGATCTCCTCGCCCCACTTGGTCAGCAGCTCGTCGCCGGGCTGGTACTGCTCGCCCGAATCCGGTGCCTTCAGCGCGAACTGCACGCAGAAGACCTGCTTGCCGCCGACGACGTAGGAGCCGAGCCAGTCGCTGTCACGATTTTGGTCGCCGTAGGGCTGGCCCGGCGTGGTGGTGTGGCCGTTGCCCTCCTGCACTTCGGCCGAGGCCGCAGGCGTGACAATGACCAGTGAGAACGCGGCGAGCGCGAGCGTCACGAGCAGTCGTAGCGCGACGGCGGCACGCCGGGTGATGCTCGCCGGCAGCGGGGCGGAGGGCAGGGTGGCGGAGGGCAGGGTGGCGGAACTCTGCGCGCCGGCAGAGCCCCGGGTACTGGAAGGGCGCAGGGTAGGCGCCACGGGAATCCCCCTATAGGGTCACGAACGCGCCCGCGGTGCAGCGCGCCCCAGAGGCGGCCGAGTCGTGGTCGGCCGGGGAGGCCGGGTGGCCACGGTCGACGGCTCGGGCGGCACACGTCTCGGGCGGAACAGTGGTTGGACGGCACAGCGGGCATACGCGTTCGGTAATCGGTCGGATACGGCTCGCGATACTCGCTGCCCGCGGGTCGAGGCGGCAATCGGCCACTTGAGTGGACCTGGTTCCATCGCGATACACGATGTTTCCCACGTCCCCGCCACCCATCCCGGGATCGTGGGTAAAGTCGGTTTTACCGACCTACGGGAACCGGCCGGCGCGCCCGGTCGTTGTACCGGTGCAAGGCCAGTAGATCCAGGAGGATCAGTGCGAACCTCAAGCAACCCCGCCTTCCGTAACCTGCCGCAGGGCGCGGTGGGCCAGGCGCCGTACGCGGGCTTCCAGCAGCCCCAGGGCGGTGTCCCCGGCCACGGAGCGCCGCAGGCTCCCTCGGGCGAGGCCGACCGCCCGATGACCGTCGACGACGTCGTCATGAAGACCGGTGCCAGCCTCGGTGTGACGCTGCTCATCGGCATCGTCACCGCGATCTGGGCCCAGACTCAGATCGCGGCCGGTTCCATGGGCGCCGTCACCGGCGCCATGATCGGCGGCATGATCGTCGGCCTGATCCTGGCTCTGGTGATCATCTTCAAGCAGAAGGCCAGTGCGGCGATGACGCTCGCCTACTCGGCCGCCGAGGGTGTGTTCCTCGGTGCGATCAGCGGCGTGTTCGAGATGATCGTCGACGGTGTCGCGCTGCAGGCCGTCGTCGGCACCGCCGCGGTGTTCGTCGTGATGCTGGTCGTCTACAAGACCGGCGCCGTGAAGGTCACGCCGAAGTTCCGCAAGTGGATGATCGGCGCCATCGGCGGTGTCGCGGTCCTGATGCTGTTCAACCTCGTGATGGGCCTGTTCGGCGTGAACGTGGGCCTGCGCGACGGCGGCAGCACGCTGGCGATCATCTTCAGCATCGTCTGCATCGGCGTGGCCGCGTTCAGCTTCCTGCTGGACTTCGACATGGCCGACCAGGCCATCCGTCAGGGCGTGCCCGCCAAGTTCGCCTGGTACGTGGCCTTCGGCCTGATGACGACGCTGGTCTGGCTGTACCTGGAGATCCTGCGCCTGCTGACCTACCTGCAGGGCGAATAGGACTCTCCGCATATCCCTCCTGCGGCAGCCGCCCGGCCGATTCGGCCGGGCGGCTGCCGTCGCTGTCGGGGGTGTGCCGGGTGGTCGCCCGACCCGGAGCGGTCCGGCGTGGTCCCGGTGAATGCCGGACAACACCACCCGGGTGTCCGGCGACGAAGGTAGGCATCCGGTCGAGTGAGCGCCCGCGGTTCAGGTGCGCTCCGCCGAGCCGGCTTGGTGATCCCGCCCGGCCCGCGGCGACCCCGGCCCGCGACGAGCACCCTCCGACAGTGCCCGGCCCGCGACTGAAAGCGGCTCCCCGGTGACGGTCACGCCGCCGGGGAGCCGCTCGTCGGCGCCGCTGCAGCAGCCGCTCGTCGGCGCAGCGGTCGCTCAGGTCATGCGCTTGGCGCCGGAGAACTCGTCGTCGACGTCCCAGTCCTGCCAGTCGACGACCGACACCGATTCGGACGCGTTGGGGGCGTGGATCATCTTCCCGTCCCCGATGTACATGCCCACGTGGTGCACGCTGCCGATTCCGCCGGGCTGGGCGAAGAACAACAGGTCACCGGGCTGCAGATCCTCGACGGCGACGTCCTGGCCGTGTTCGGCCTGCGCCGACGAGTCCCGTGGGATCGATACGCCGTGGGCGCGGTGGACGCTGTAGGTGAAGCCCGAGCAGTCGAACCCGTACGCGGACACACCCGCCCACAGGTAGCGCAGGCCCAGGAACTGTTTCGCGGTGGCCACCAGGTCCTCACCGGTCGGCTCGGCGGGCTGCTCGCCCTGGCCGTAGACGTCGACCGCGTCTTGTTCGAGCCAGGCGCCGGAGCCGTCCGGCAGGGCGACCCGCACCGCTCGCGGTGTCTCGGCGAGCACGGGAAGCCGCGTGTTGAAGCTGATCTCCGACAGCGGCCGCGAGCCGGTGGGGGTGCCTGTCAGCCACGTCCTGTCGTCGGTCACCTGCGCGCGCGGACGGGTGTCGGTCAGACTGTCGAACCGGTCGTTCTGGACGAGCTGGTCGACGGGCATCCAGCCGGGATAGCCGCGGTCGTCGCGCGGGGTGTCCTGCCCCTCGACCACGACATGGGCCCAGTCGCCGTCGACCTCGGTGACTTCGACCTCGGAACCGAGCACGGCCTGTGTCTCGAGCTTGCCGGTGAGCCAGCGCCGTGTCTCGGTGTCGGCCATGTTCCGGTTCCACCGGTCCAGGTCGACCGGGTTGGTCAGCGACGGGGCGTCGACCGGCCGGTCGAGTCCGGGCTCGACCCACAGGGTCGCGGTGGTCACGTCGACGAACGCGTGGTCACCCGCCTCGATCCCGTGTCTCTGTGCGGCCTCGTGCGGCGCGGCTGCCGCCGTGCCGGCGCTCGCGCCGACCAGCCCCGTGGCCAGCAGCGCGACCGTCGTTCTGCGGAGGTTCATTCCTGTTCTCCTTTCACTCGTGGAGCGAAACCGATTCCCGGGCCGGGATGGAGATGCATCTCGCCGCCGTGCAGGGTGTAGCCGCCGTCGAGATCCGGGTCGTCGATCCACTCGGCCGAATCGAGGTCGACGAGGGTGACCGCGGGATGAGCGGCCGCGACGTGGGCGGCTGCCGCGATGGAGATCCGCGGCTCCATCATCGCGCCGACCATGCAGTCGACTCCGGCCGCGCGTGCGATGTCGGCGATGGCCAGCGCCTCGCCGATCCCGCCGCACTTGGCCAGCTTGATGTTGAGCAGGTCCGCGGCCCTCCGCTGCACGATCTCCAGCGCGCTGCGCGGCGACGACACCGATTCGTCCGCCATCACCGGCACGTCGACCGCGGCGGTCACGGCGGCCATTCCAGCCAGGTCGTGCTTGCCGACCGGCTGTTCGACCAGTTCGAGGGGGATCCCCGCGTCCTCGATGGCCCGGATCACGCGGATCGCCGACTTCACGTCCCAGCCCTGGTTGGCGTCGAGGCGGAACCGCACGTCCGGCGCGGCGTCGCGGACTGCACGGAGACGTTCGAGGTCGGCGTGCCGGTCGTCGCCGAGTTTGATCTTCAGCACGTCGAAGCCGTCGCCGGCCGCCTCGAGGGCGGCCGCGGCCATGCGCTGCGGCGTGTCGAGGCTCACGGTCATGTCGGTGCGCAGTACCGACGCGGCGTCGCCGCCGAGCGCTTCGGTCAGCGGCACGCCGAGCGTGCGGGACCAGGCGTCGTGCAGCGCCACGTCGGCCGCCGCCTTGGCGGCGACGTTCCCGACACAGGAGTCCGCGACGGCGCAGGTGACCCCGCGCAGTCCCGCAGCCGGCCGTTCGATCAGCGCCTGTGTCACCGGTCCGTTCAGCGCAGCCAGGATCGACTCGACCGACTCGCCGGTGACGCCGAAGGACTGGCCCGCCGAGCCGTGGCCGACGGTCCCGTCGGCCAGTTCGAGCTCGACGAGCACGCCCAGCATCGTGTCGACCCGTCGACGAGCCGTGATGAACGGGCGGGCGAGCGGTGCCGAATAGGGCCGGGCACGCAGCTCGGTGACGGCGGGCAGCACGTCAGATCACCCCCAGCACGTTCACCGTCGCCAGGCCGATGAACGTGCCCGAGAACGCGCCGATCAGGGCGAACAGCACACCCACGGGGACCATCTGCCGGTGGAAGGCGCTGGCCACGACCGGTGCGGAGGCCATGCCGCCGAGGTTCGCGGTGCTCGCCACGGCGAGACTGGACAGTTCGGACTTCGTGAGCTTGGCGTAGCCGACCATGACGACGGCGTGCACGAGCAGCGCGATGACGCCGATCAGCAGGTACAGGGGAGCCTCGGCCAGCGACGAGAAGTCGGAGCCGGACGCGATGATGCCGATGATCACGTACAGCATCACCATCGCGAGTTCGGCCGAGCCCGCGGTCCTGCCGAACCGGCTCGAGGCAATGACGAGGCCGAGCACGCTGACGATCAGGATCGTCCAGGTGGTGCCGGTGACGACGTCGCCGAGCTCCGGCAGCAGGCCGCCGACCCAGGTCGCGACGGCGGAGACGAGCAGGCTGAAGCCGATCAACGTCATCAGCGACGTCAGGTCGATCGACCGTTCCTGTTCGTCGGCAGCGTGCCCGTCGAAGGTGATCGCCTTCGCCTTGGTCCACCGGTTGAACCGGTCGGCGACGCCGACGGAACTGAACATCACCAGCAGCCACACCGAGTAGAGCACGGTGTCGACGATGAGCACGTAGCCGACCAGCGATTCCGGTGCGTCCACGATCGACTGGACGGCGACCAGGTTGGCCGAACCGCCGGTCCACGAAGCCGTGAGCGCTCCGAGCGCCTTGTACGCGTCGGGGTCGAGCGTCGCCTGGAAGATCAGGAACGCGATGACGAAGCCCACGGCGATGCTGAGTGCCGAGACCACGAACGTCAGCAGGAGCTTCGGGCCGAGCTTGATGATCTTGCGTATGTCGCATTTGAACAGCAGGAGCAGGATCATCGCCGGCAGCAGTGCATCCTTCACCGCATCGCCGGTCGCCTCGACCGAATCGGACTCGCCGAACAGGCCGACGGTGTTCAGCAGTGCTGCTCCGAGGTAGAGCAGCACGAAGCCGGGTACGTACTTGAGGAATCGGTACTGCTTGCGCTGGGTGACGTAGACGATGGCCGCGGCCAGTCCCACCAGCACACCGAGATAGAGGAATCCGTCCGTAATCATGTTCGCTTCGCCGTCGTCCTTTCGTCCCTGAAACACAAAAAAGTCGGAAACACGCACCGACCGCGCAGGTCGTGTGCGTGTTTCCGACTGGGTCCGGCCCGGTCAGGGGCCAGGCAATCGCTGGGTCTTACGGAGACGTCAGTCTGCGGCGAGTCCGACCGCGCTGCGGTACTTGGCCGCGGCGTGGTGCAGTGCCGCGATCAAGGCTCGCTGCGACGAACCGTGGTAACGCGTGGTGATGCGCTCCGTAAGAAGACCTTCGTCCGTGATGCACTCTCGAGTGAACAAGCCCCTGACGAACTTGTTCGTCAGTGCCAACGTCGCCGAGCATTCGGCATCAAGGATTCGGTGCGTGTCCGGATCGATCTCGAAGGCGATGAAGAACAGCCCGAACTGGCTGGTGATCGGATTGTTCGAGGGTGCTTTGGCCTCGCCCGTGACGAAGACCGATGTGGACATGGCGAGACATTAGGACAGGGCCGCCGCCTCCCGGTAGTCCCCACCGAAATCTCACCGGAAGACGTTACCCAACCGTCACCTGCGCCCGCAGGTTCGCGGCCGCGCAACGTGCATGCAGGAGCAGGACTCATGCGCAGCTCCGGTGGAACCCTTCCGGTCTCAGCTGAGGCGTTCGAGGACGAGGGCCATACCTTGGCCGCCGCCGACGCACATGGTTTCGAGGCCGAACTGCTTGTCGTGGTGCTGCAGCGAGTTGATGAGTGTCGAGCTGATGCGGGCGCCGGTCATGCCGAACGGGTGGCCGACGGCGATGGCGCCGCCGTTGACGTTCAGCTTGTCGACGTCGATGCCCAGGTCACGGTAGGAGGGGATGACCTGTGCGGCGAACGCCTCGTTGATTTCGACGAGGTCCATGTCGCCGATGGACATGCCCGCGCGGGACAGTGCCTGCTTCGAGGCCTCGACGGGGCCGTAACCCATGATCTCGGGTGAGAGTCCGGACACACCGGTGGATACGACGCGGGCGAGCGGCGTGATACCGAGCTGCTCGGCCTTCGTGTCGCTCATGATCACCAGCGCGGCGGCGCCGTCGTTGAGCGGGCAGGCGTTGGCGGCCGTGATCCGGCCGTCGGGGCGGAACACCGGCTTCAGCCCCGACACGCCCTCGACCGTCACACCGGCTCGCGGGCCGTCGTCGGAGTCGACGACGGTGCCGTCCGGAAGGGTCACGGGCGTGATGTCCTTGGCCCAGAAGCCGTCGGCGATGCCCTTCTCGGCGAGGTTCTGCGAGCGCACGCCGAACTCGTCCATCTCCTCGCGCGAGATGCCCTTGACCCGCGCCAGGTTCTCCGCGGTCTGTCCCATCGCGATGTAGGTGTCCGGCAGTTGGCCGTTGGCGCGCGGGTCGGTCCAGCTGTCGGTGACCTGCTCGGCGGTCGCGGCCGTGCGTGCTTCGGCGTCGGCGAACAGCGGGTTGTGCGTGTCGGGCAGGGAGTCGGAGTTGCCCTTCGCGAATCGCGACACGGCCTCGACGCCCGCCGAGATGAACACGTCGCCCTCGCCGGCCCTGATCGCGTGCAGGGCCATGCGCGTGGTCTGCAGGCTCGACGAGCAGTAGCGTGTGATGGTGCAGCCGGGCAGGTGGTCGTAGCCGAGCAGGGTCGCGACCACGCGGCCCATGTTGAAACCGGACTCACCGCCGGGCAGGCCGCAGCCGAGCATCAGGTCGTCGATGTCGGACGGGTCGAGCTGGGGAACCTTGTCGAGCGCGGCGCGGACCATGTCCGCGGTGAGATCGTCGGGGCGCTTGTCCACCAGCGATCCCTTGCCGGCCCTGCCGATGGGCGAACGGGCTGCGGAGACGATCACGGCTTCGGGCATGGCGGATACTCCTTCGGATCTACCTAAGCGGGTGCTTACGTACATCCTGCCTTGTGGCGCCCGCGCTGGCCAGTGGTGTTATCGCGGGTCACGTCACTGGCATGATCACGCCGTGTCGACCCACCGGAGCAGGGCGTTGCGCCCGCGGACCATCGGTCTCTGGGCCGCCGGCCTGTTGGTGGTGGCGGCCGCGGCGGCCACCACGATGCTGTCGTTGCTCGGCGGCGGCAGGCCCGAGGACCGGGCCAGGCTGGACGCGCTGCGGACCGCGTCGAGCCTCGTCATCGGTACGGGCGGCAGAGCCGCGTTGTTGCTGGCGGCGCGGCGGCAGCGGTCGGCCGAGCTCGACCTCGAACAGCGCGATTACGACGCGACCGAACGGCGCATCACCGAGCTGTACGGCCGGGCCGCCGAGCAGCTCGGGCACGAGAGTGCCGCGGTCCGGTTGGCCGGGGCACCGGGATCACCCCGGTACCGGTGACGGGGGCGCGGCGGTGCGGTGCGCTCCGGCGGGATGCGTGGTGGCAGCCGGCGGGCTTTCGACGTCGACCCGTGGTTTGGTGATCGCGGGATGGCGCGAGGAGCCTGCAGGCTCCCCGCGCCACCCCGTGGGAATCATCAGCCGGTCGTGGTGATGCGGCCGTTGCCGCCCTCCGGGTACTGCTCGGCGGTGATCGAGCCGTTCAGTCCCTCGGTGACGTAGCCCTCGACGGCCTGCTGGTACGTGGTGCCGACCGAGGTGAAGTCCCGGTCGCCGAACGGGTAGCCGTCGCCGCCGCGGGCCGAGAAGTCGTTGGTGGCCACCGAGATCGGTGCGCCCTCCACGACCTGGCCGCCGGAGACCACGACCGTGCCGTCGTCGAGCGTCACCTCCTGCACCCGTTCGCCCGGCTCGAGCACCTCACCGCTGTTCTCGTCGACGACCTGGGCCTTGGCGCTCGGGTCGTAGGCGAACTTCACGCCCGAGACCTGCATGAACGCGCCTGCGGCGTCGGGCGAGGCGGCCACGCCGCGTTCGAGCAGCTGGCGGAACACGTCCCGCGGCACCTCGGGCACGACCGCGACGAAGTTCGAGAACGGTGCCACGTCGTAGGTGTCGAGCGCGCTGATCTCGCCCGCGGGCAGCGTCGAGTCGTTGCGGATTCCGCCGCCGTTCTGGATGCCGACCTGCGGCGCTGCCACGCCGTACTCCCCGGCCTTCTGTTCGCCCGTCCAGCGGAGGCCGTCGGCGACGAGGTTGCCGAGGTTCGTCTCCCTGGAACGCACGTCGTTCCGGACGCCGTTGAGTGGCACCTCGCTGGTCGCGACCGTCGTGTCGGCCAGTTCCTCCAGGTGCTGTGCCACGGGCTGTTCGACCTCGGAGCGGATCTTCTTGTCGCCGTGGACCGCATCGGGGCCGACACCGGACACCCGCACCGGGCCGCTCTCGGCATCGTCGACCCCGATGACCTCGCCGCGCCGGTCGAAGTTCAGCACCAGTTTGCCGACGTACTTGTAGTCGCCGGTCGTGGTGACGACGGGGACGCTGTTGCCGTTCGCGTCGTCGGCGTACAGCGGGAAGCCCCGCTCGGCCTCGTCGCCGGGGATGAGCCGGTCGCCGTCGTCGGCGAGGATCTCGCCGCCGCCCGCACCGACGACCGCGTCCACGCCCTTCAGCTGCGGCACCAGGTCGAGCTCGTTGTCGATGTCCTGCAGGTGCGAGACGAGCAGTACCTTGTCGATACCGCGATCGGCGAAGTCGGCGGACAGCGCGTTCGTCAGCTCGGCCATCCGGGGGTCGACCTCGACGTCGCGCGGGCTCGACAGTGACGGCAGCTCCGGCGTCGTCAGGCCGATCATGCCGATCCGCTGGCCGCGGGAACGCAGCACCTTGCTCTTGAGGATCGTGCCGTCCTTGGCGTGCGCGTCGAGGGTGGGTTCACCGGAGACGTCGACGTTCGTGCTCACGAACTCCAGCGAACCGTCGAATGCGGAGATGAAGTCGGCGAACACATCGGGGCCGAAGTCGAACTCGTGATTGCCGATCGTGGTGGCGTCGAAGCCGATCTCCTCGACCGCGCGAGCGTCGTAGAACGGGGCGTCCTCCTCCTGGCCGGCCGAGAACTCGGGGCCGGCGAGGAAGTTGTCGCCGCCGGAGAGGGCCACCTCGCCCCGCCACGGCGACTGGCCCGGCTTCGGCCAGCCCGTGACGGCATCCTTGCGCAGGTCGTCCATCACGGTGGCCATGCGCGACGGGCTGCCGTACGGGCGCTGCCCGCCGTCGACGATCTCGCCCTCGTCGGTGCCGTCTCCGGACACTCCCAGCAGGGCGGACTCCATGTCGTTGGCGAACAGGACGTTGAGGGTGAACACGGGGACGTCGTCGAAGAACCAGAACGCCTTGGCGCCCGGTGCGGCTCCGGCGACGCCGCCGGATGTCGCCAGCAGGGCGCTCGCGAGCGCGGTGGCGGTGGCAGCTCGCGCCACCCGCTTGTGTCGTCTCGGAAGGGCTTTCACGGCGGGGACTCCTCGCTACGGACTTGACGGTCGAGACGACGTGAGCCAATCACAGTGGTCCTTTTCGGACAATGAAATCGAAAAGAACCCCGACTAACGATGTGCAACGGTCACCGGCTGATTACTCTGGCGGCATGGAATACGCAGAACACGTCATCGACCTCGTGGGCGACACCCCGTTGGTCAAGCTCAACTCCGTGACCGACGGAACGGGCCCGCTCGTGCTCGCCAAGGTCGAGTACGTCAACCCGGGCGGCAGTGTGAAGGACCGCATCGCGCTGCGGATGGTCGAGGCCGCCGAGGCGTCCGGGGAGCTGAAACCGGGCGGCACGATCGTCGAACCCACCTCCGGCAACACCGGCATCGGGCTCGCGATGGTCGCGCAGCGCAAGGGGTACCACTGCGTGTTCGTGTGTCCCGACAAGGTCAGTGAGGACAAGCGCAACGTCCTCGAGGCCTACGGTGCGCGGGTGGTCGTGTGCCCGACCGCCGTGCCGCCCGAGCACCCCGAGTCGTACTACAGCGTCTCCGACCGGCTCGTCACCGAGATCGAGGGCGCGTGGAAGCCCAATCAGTACGCCAATTCGAGCAACCCCGAGAGTCACTACCACTCGACCGGCCCCGAACTGTGGCAGCAGACCGAAGGCAAGATCACCCATTTCGTCGCGGGTGTCGGTACCGGCGGCACGATCTCCGGCACCGGTCGCTACCTCAAGGACGTCTCCGAGGGGAAGGTCCGGATCGTCGGCGCCGACCCGGAGGGTTCGGTGTACTCCGGCGGCACCGGGCGGCCGTATCTCGTCGAAGGTGTTGGTGAGGACTTCTGGCCCGAGACCTACGACCGTGACATCGCCGACGAGATCATCGCGATCTCGGACGCCGATTCGTTCATCATGACGCGCCGTCTGGCCGCCGAGGAAGGCCTCCTCGTCGGCGGGTCGTGCGGCATGGCCGTCGGGGCTGCGGTGGAGCTGGCCAAACGGTGCGATCCCGACGACGTCATCGTCGTACTGCTGCCCGACGGTGGCCGCGGCTACCTCGGCAAGGTGTTCAACGACTCGTGGATGGCCGCCTACGGTTTCCTGCCGCCCGACTCGACGGACGCCACGGTCGGTGACGTGCTGCGCCGCAAGGACGGCACGCTGCCCGACCTCGTGCACACGCATCCCCACGAGACCATGACGGAGGCCGTGGCGATCATGCGTGAGTTCGGTGTGAGCCAGATGCCGGTCGTCAGCGCCGAGCCGCCGGTGATGGCGGCCGAGGTCGTCGGTGCCGTCAACGAGCGTGATCTGCTCGACAAACTGTTCGGCGGTGAGGTGGCGCTCGCCGACATGTTGCAGGGCCACATGTCGCCGCCACTGCCCACGATCGGCGCCGGGATGTCCGTCACTGCGGCCATCAGTGCACTGACCTCGGCCGACGGTGCCCTGGTGCTCGAGGGTGGCAAGCCCGCGGGCGTCGTGACCCGGCAGGACCTCTTGGCGTTCATCTCCGGTCGCGAGTGAATGCAGCTCGTTTTTGCGCGCTGCCCAGCGGGGCGTTCCCGGTCACGATGGGGTGTATCCGCTAGCGTGTGCTCGAGCTAGAGACAAGAAGGTCCTCGTCAAGGGGGTTCAAGCCCACATGAGTGCTCCGCAGCCACCGAACCAGCCAGGGGGTGGCGAGCAGCAGCCGCCGGAGGGGCCGCCGAGTGGTTCCCAGCCCGCCCAGGACGGTCCGTTCGAGTCGGCCGAGCCGACGCAGGTCGTGCAGCCTGGCCAGTCGGATCAGGGTGGCGAGACGCCCCAGCATCCTGCCGACCAGGGTGGCGAGGCGACGCAGGTCGTCCAGCCTGGACAGGCCGGCCAGCAGGCGTCACCGCAGGGCGGCGGCTCCGAGTCGACGCAGCTGGTGTCACCCGACATGCAGCCGCAGGCGTCGATCCCGTACGCCCCGCCGCCGAGTGCGGCCGACAACCCGGCTGCGGTGAACCCCCAGGGCTACGGCGCTCCACAGGGCTACGGCGCTCCACAGGGCCAACAGGGCTTCGACCCCTCGCAGGGCCAGCCGGGCGGTTTCGACCCGTCACAGGGGCAGCCCGGCGGGTTCGCTCCGGCGCAGGGGCAGCAGGGCTTCGGTGCACCCGGTCAGCCGGGTGGGTTCGACCCGGCGCAGGGCCAGCCGGGTTTCGGGGCACCCGGCCAGCCGCCGCAGGGCTACGGCCCGCCTCCCGGGCAGCCGGGTGGCTTCGGCGCTCCGGGCCAGCCGGGTGGGTTCGACCCGGCGCAGGGCCAGCCGGGTTTCGGGGCACCCGGCCAGCCGCCGCAGGGCTACGGCCCACCTCCCGGGCAGCCGGGTGGCTTCGGTGGTCCGCCTCCCGGCCAGTTCGGTGGCCAGCCCGGCTTCGGCGGCCAGCAGGGTGGCGGCAACGAGACGACGAAGATCATCTCGTGGGTTATCGCTGGTGTCCTTGCCTTGCTGGCAGCCATTTCGCTGATCGTGAACCTCGTCCAAGTGATCGATATGGCGAACGCGACTTCCAGTGCGAGTTCCCGCGCGAGCGAGATGGGTTCGAGCTGTGAGGGGCTGTCGGGGCCGGCTGCGGAGATGTGTAACCGGACGGCTGAGTCGGCGCAGCGGGCTGCCGAGGATGCCGGTCCCGGTGCTGGGACGATCATTCTCTGGATCTTGTTGCTGCTCGCCCTGGCCGGCACGGTCGCCGGATCGGTCTTCGTCTTCCTGCGGAAGACGTTCCAGCACTTCATTTACCTCGGTTCGGGAGCAGTGCTGGCCGTCTTCGCGATCATTGTCGGCGCCATGTACCTATTCGCTGGCGGCATCGTCTTCAACATGATCATTGGTTTCGTCGCGATTGCTGCTGGTGTGCTCGGTTTCTTCCCGCAGACACGCGAGTACGTGGGGTTGCCGGCCGGCCCCGGCGGCCCGGGTCAGCCCGGCGGCCCTGGTGGTCCCGGCGGCTTCGGGCAGCCGCCGCACGGCCAGCCCGGCGGGTTCGGCCCGCCGCCGCAGCAGCCCGGTCCGCCCGGTGGCTTCGCCCCGCCGTCCGGTGGGTTCGCCCAGCCCGGTGGTCAGAACCCGCCGTCCGGTGGTTTCGGCCAGCCTGGTGGGCCCAACCCGCAGTCGGGTGGCTTCGGTGCTCCCGGTCAGCCGCCGCAGCAGCCGGGGCAGCCCGGTGGCTACGGTCCGCCGCCGCAGGGGCCGCCGCCCGGCCAGCCGCCGCAGGGCCCGCCGCCGCAGTGGTGAGGCACTGAGCACGACGCGCTACGGAGCCCCGGTCGCCTGCGGCCGGGGCTCCGTCTTTCCCGTTTCGGGGTCTTTCCCGTGTCGGGGTGTCCGACGCGGGCGCCCGCAATAGGGTGGGCACATGTCCCACGAATCCGCCGACATCGGCTTCTCCACCCGCGCCATTCACACCGGTCAGGAGCCCGACCCGCGAACCGGGTCGGTCATCGTGCCGATCTACCAGACCTCCACGTACGCCCAGGACGGTGTCGGCGGCACCAGGGAAGGCGACTACGAGTACTCGCGTACCGCCAACCCCACCCGAACCGCACTCGAGGAAGCGCTCGCCGCGCTGGAGAACGGCCGCCACGCGCTGGCCTTCGGCTCCGGGATGGCCGCCAGCGACGCCGTGCTGCGCACCACGCTGCGGCCCGGCGACCACCTGGTGCTCGGTAACGACGTCTACGGCGGCACGTTCCGGCTCATCGACAAGGTCCTCACCGGCTGGGGTGTGACCTACAGCGTCGCGCATTTGTCCGATGTGGACGAGGTGCGCGCCGCGATGCGCCCCGAGACGAAGCTGATCTGGTGCGAATCTCCCACAAACCCGCTGCTGGGCATTTCCGACATCAGCGCGCTCGCCGGGATCGCGCACGAGGGTGGTGCGAAGCTCGTCGTGGACAACACGTTCGCGACGCCGTACCTGCAGACGCCGCTCGATCTGGGCGCGGACGTCGTCGTGCACTCGACGACGAAGTACCTCGGCGGGCACTCCGACGTCGTCGGCGGCGCGGTCGTGACCAGTGACGACGACCTGCGCGAGCAGCTGTTCTTCCTGCGTAACTCGGCCGGAGCCGTGCCGGGCGCGTTCGACGCATGGTTGACGCTGCGCGGCCTGAAGACGCTGTCGGTGCGCATGGAGCGGCACTGCGACAACGCCGAGCGCATCGCCGCGATGCTGCAGAGCCACCCGAAGGTCGCGCGGGTGTACTACCCGGGCCTGGACGAGCACCCCGGACACGACGTCGCGGCCAAGCAGATGCGCCGGTTCGGCGCGATGGTCGCGTTCGACCACGTCGACGGGGAGCAGGCGGCACTGAAGGCCGCCGCGGGTACGAACGTGTTCATCCTCGCCGAGTCGCTGGGCGGGGTGGAATCACTGATCGAACACCCGGGCCGCATGACCCATGCGTCGGCAGAGGGGTCGTTGCTGCAGGTTCCCGCCGAACTCGTGCGCCTGTCGGTGGGGATCGAGGACGCCGAGGACCTCATCGACGATCTGCGGCAGGCGCTGGGCTGACGCCGGAGTTGCGGTTACGGCCGGTAGTTGCTCGGCGCCTCGTCGTCACCGCCGGCCGGGCCGCGCTGCTCGCCGGGGCCGGTGGCCGGCAGGTCCTCACCGTCCACGCAACCGCCGATGAACTGCACGTTGTCGGCGTGGCGCACGTACTGGCCCGTGTCTCCGCACGAGGCGTAGCCCACCGTGAACACGGCCGCACCGGCGAGCGCCATAGCCGAGACGATGCCGGCGAGCAGCGGTGTGACACGGCCCTGTAAGCGTGCGTCCCGCGGTGCCGACGGCCGTGCCATGCTGTTCCTCCGGTCGTGGATTCGTCCCCCTGGTTCGCCACCAGAGTACCCAATCCTCACGCGCGACATACACGCAAGCTCCGATCTCGGAGGGAGAGGCGTCACAAGCGATGACCGCCACGCGACTCGTCGAACTCGACCGCATCCTGCAAGCACGCGACCTGCTCAGCGGCGTCGTTCGCCGGACACCGATGGAGCAGGCGCGCGAGTTCGCCGACTCCTTCGGCGGACCTGTCCACATCAAATGTGAGAATCTGCAGCGCACGGGTTCGTTCAAGGTGCGCGGCGCGTACGCGCGGATTCACGGGCTGTCGGCCGAGGAGCGGGCTCGCGGCGTCGTGGCCGCCAGCGCGGGCAATCACGCACAGGGTGTGGCGCTCGCGGCCTCACTGGTGGATACGCAGGCCACCGTGTTCATGTCGCGAAAGGCACCCTTGCCGAAGGTCGCCGCCACGCGCGGTTACGGCGCCGACGTCCATCTCGTGGGCACGGCGTTCGAGGAGGCGTTCGCGGGCGCGGTCGAATTCGCGGAGCAGACCGGTGCGGTGTTCATCCCCCCGTTCGACCACCCGGACATCATCGCTGGTCAAGGAACCGTCGGGCTGGAGATCCTCGAGCAGGTGCCGGACGTCGGCACGGTGCTGGTCTCCACCGGCGGTGGCGGACTCGTGTCCGGCGTGGCGAGCGCCATCAAGGCGCAGCGCCCCGGGGTGCGGCTGGTCGGCGTGCAGGCGGACGCCGCGGCCGCGTTCCCGCCGTCCCTGGCTGCCGGTGCTCCGGTGGGGCTGAGCAGCACGCACACGCTCGCCGACGGGATCGCTGTGGCCAGGCCCGGGGAGCTGACGTTCGAGCACGTGACGTCGCTGGTGGACGACGTGGTGACGGTCAGTGAGGAGGCGTTGTCGCGGGCCGTGCTGAACTGTCTGGAGCGGCGCAAGCTCGTCGCCGAACCCGCGGGTGCGGCGCCGGTGGCGGCCCTGCTGGAGCACGAGGGGGCGTTCGAGCCGCCGATCGTCGCCGTGCTGTCCGGCGGGAACGTCGATCCGCTGCTGCTGATGCAGATCATTCAGCACGGTATGACCGCAGCGGCGCGCTATCTCTCCGTACGGCTGTGGGTTCCGGACCGGCCGGGCTCGCTCGCGGGTGTGGTGACGTGCCTCAGCGAGCTCGGTGCCAACATCGTCGACATCGAGCACTCGCGGATCTCCGGCAGGCTCGGGATCGGCGAGGTCGAGGTGGCGCTGAAACTGGAGACCCGTGGTCCGCAGCACTGCGACGACGTCATCGCGGAACTGCAGCGTGCCGGCTACACGGTCGCCTCCGCAGACCACTGACCACGCACGGTCGTACCCCCAAGGGCACCTTGGGGGCGTTCCGCACCTCGTCGGGTCAGAGGTTTCCCCGGCGTTCCTGCTCCCGCTCGATCGCTTCGAAGAGGGCCTTGAAGTTGCCCTTGCCGAAGCCCAGCGAACCGTGGCGTTCGATGAATTCGTAGAAGACCGTGGGCCGGTCGCCGATCGGCTTGGTGAAGATCTGCAACAGGTAGCCGTCCTCGTCGCGGTCGACGAGAATTCCGTGCTCCTTCAGCGTTTCGATCGGAACGCGCACCTCACCGATCCGCGACCGCAGCTCCGGGTCGTCGTAGTACGAGTCGGGAGGGTTCAGGAACTCCACGCCCGCGGCACGCATCCGGGTGACGGTCTCGATGATGTCGCCGGTCGCCAGTGCGATGTGCTGACACCCCGCGCCGCCGTAGAACTCCAGGTACTCGTCGATCTGCGAGCGCTTCTTCCCGGCGGCGGGTTCGTTGAGCGGAAACTTGACCCGGTGGTTTCCGTTGGACACGACCTTGCTCATCAGCGCCGAGTACTCGGTGGCGATGTCGTCGCCGACGAACTCCGCCATGTTCATGAAGCCCATCACGCGGTGGTACCAGTCCACCCAGTAGTTCATGTTGCCGAGCTCGACGTTGCCGACGCAGTGGTCGACGGCCTGGAACAGCCGCTTCGGCGCTCCTTCGGGACGAGGCACCGTGGACGTCCTCGCCGCGTACCCGGGAAGGTACGGGCCGGTGTAACGCGAGCGGTCGACGAGCGTGTGGCGGGTGTCGCCGTACGTCGCGATCGCGGCCGTGCGGACGGTTCCGTGCTCGTCGGAGACGTCGCGCGGTTCGCTCAGCACGGTGGCGCCCTGCGTGCGGGCATGTGCCACGCATCGGTCCACGTCGGCCACCTCGAGTGAGAGGTCGGTGACGCCGTCGCCGTGTTTGCGCTGGTGATCCAGCAACGTCGAGTCCGGCCGCACGCCGCCGTTGATCACGAACCGCGCGGAGCCGGACTTCAGCACGAACGATTTGCGATCGGCGTCCCCGGTCTCCGGGCCGGCGTAGGCGACGAGTTGCATACCGAACGCGACCTGATAGAACCACGCCGTCTGGGTCGCGTTGCCGACCGCGAACACGACGGCATCCATCGCCTTGACCGGGAACGGGTCGGCCGAGTCGTCGTGGTCGACCAGGCCGACGAGCCGTCGCAACTGGTCGTAGTCGATGTCGTCGATGGCCTGCTCTGCGGGAGTCGTCGTTGAATCCGTCGTCATGGGACCGAGCATGACCCTGAGGTGCAGAGTGAGCAATTGTCGTTGATTCCACTGGGCAATATGCTCAGCAGTAGCACGTTCTGTCAGATCAAAATGTGCAATCTGCCCAGGGAGGGGTCGCGATGGCCTTCGATGCGCTCGACGCCCGGCTGCTGTTGCTGCTGACCGATGCGCCGCGGCTCGGCGTTCTCGAATGCGCGCGCAGGCTCGGCGTGGCGCGCGGCACCGTGCAGGCCCGCCTCGACCGGCTTTCCGCCGACGGCGTGCTCACGGGTTTCCCGCCGGAGCTGCGCCTCGATGCCCTCGGTTACGGCCTCACCGCGTTCGCCGTGCTCGAGATCGCCCAGGGCAGGCGAGGTGAGGTCGCGGAGGAGCTCGCCGCGATCGACGAGGTGTGCGAGGTGCATGCGACGACCGGTCAGGGGGACCTGTTCGTTCGCATGGTCGCCCGCTCGAACGACGACCTGCAGCGGGTCATCGACGAGGTCGTGGACGTTCCCGGCGTGCGCAGGACGTCGACGTCGATCGCCTTGTCGACACCCGTCGCACCGCGCGTGCGGCCGCTGCTGGAGCGGATCGCCCGCGGCGACCGGCCGTGACCAGGAAGAAGCACAGCCGACGGCAGGCGTCCGAGGCGCGCCGTCCGGGGCCTGTCCACCGGGCGACGTGCCGCGTGGCGTCAGCCGGAGGTCTGTTCCAGGTAGCGCGTCACCGACCGGTCGACGACCCGGTGGGCCCCGCCGATGATCGTCGCGTCCCACCAGGCGCCGTGGATGTCGTCGAACGCGAAGCCGGCGAGTAGTTGTCCGGCGCGGCGTACGACGCCGGGCCGCTCGGGAATGTGGTTCGGGTAGCTGTACATGAACGCGACGAGCTCGCGGTTCGGCACGACCTGCACGATGTCACCGCTGCACAATGCGCCCGCGCCGCCTGCTCCGTCGCTCCAGTGCAGTACGGTTCCGCCCGCGAAATGCACGCCGAGGTTCACGAGCGTCAGGTCGTCGGCCAGGCGCATCGTGTCGCCCTCCCAGAACCGGATGCGCCCGCTCGGCCTGCCGACCCATCGGCGGTCGCGTTCGTGCAGGTGGATCGGCACGTCGAACGCATCGGCCCAGTCGACCATGGTCGTGTAGTAGTGCGGGTGGCTGATCGCTATCGCGGTGATCCCGCCCAGCTCGGTGACCCGCCGGAGCGTCTCGTCGTCCAGGTAGGCGACGCAGTCCCACAGCACATTGCCGGACGTGGCTGCCACGAGGAGTGCTCGCTGTCCGATCGCGAACCGCTCCCGGGTTCCGACCCCGTACACGCCGGGTGCCTGCTGCTCGACCGCGACCGTGTAGCCGGCCGAGCGCAGCCGGGTCAGGTTCGTCCACTGCTGGCCCGACGGCGGCACGTACTGGCGTTCGTCCTCGCAGATCGGGCAGTCCGGCCGAGGCTCGGCGTACTGCGTCCCGCAGGTGAGGCAGATCGGCAGGTCGGCGCTCATGGCACCAGACTGGCAGAGGTCGCGGGCGGGGACCTGTCACGACCGCGCCGCGTGGGGTGCGGTCGTCCCCGATACGACGAACGGCGCGCCCGGGCCGCAGAGCCCGGGCGCGCCGTTCGTGGTCGTCAGCGCGGGTGGTCGTCAGTTCGCGCCGTAGGGCACCGCCTTGAGCAGCTTGACCTTCTCGGTCTTGCCGTTCGGCAGCGGGTACTCCCGCGTTTCGCCCTCCTTGGCGCCGAGCAGCGCCTGTCCGAGCGGCGAGTCCGGCGAGTAGGTCTCGAAGTCGCCTCCGCCGCCTTCCTCGCGTGTCGCGAGCAGGAACGTCTCGGACTCGTCATCGCCGTCGTACTGGATGGTCAACACCATGCCCGGCTCGGCGATCCCGTCGTTGGACGGAGCCTCGCCGACCTTCGCGTTGCGCAGGAGCTCCTGCAGATGACGGATGCGGGCTTCCTGCTGCCCCTGCTCCTCGCGGGCCGCGTGGTAGCCACCGTTCTCCTTGAGGTCGCCTTCCTCGCGGCTGTCGTTGATCTTCGCGGCGATGACCGGACGATTCTCGATCAACTCATCGAGCTCGCTCTTGAGCCTGTCGTAGGCATCCTGGGTCAGCCAGGTCACCTTGGCGTCGCTCACGGTCACCATCTCCTCCTAGCCTGCCGAGCCTGGGTATGCAGACCCGCCGCCACGCTCGACGGCGTGGCTCGAAATAAGGAAAGACACGGCCCCGCTAGGACCGTGCCGATAGCCACAGGCTACCACGAAACCGTGGCCGAATGCCGCTCAACACAACTGATGAGGGGCATTCGGCGCCCGTTTCACTCCGTTGGCCGCTAGGGGCTTGACAGATATTGCGGAATATCGTAGCTGCAGCCGTAGATGTCTGCCGTGACCGGCCTGTCGATGCTGCGGATCACCGTCGAGACGCGTCCCTGGCCCGGTGCGACCAGGATCTCTTTTCGTCCGCTTTCCTGGCCGGACTGGTTGCGTGTGCGTACAATGCACACCCCTTTACGGTCCGGGTCGTTCCGCGAGACGTCGATCGTGATCTCCATGGCATCGCCCGGCCGCTCGTCGTAGGTCACCCGCTGTGCGTCGATCGGTGCGCCCGCCAGGTTCTGGTACCCGACGTAGGCGGCGATACCGCTCGCGACCAGGGCTATCGCCGTGAACGTCCACACCTGCCACCGCCGGTGACGCGGCTTCGGCTTCCCGCCCGTGCCGTAGCGGTCGGCCAGCCGGTCCCGGGCCCGCTGTGGGCCGGCCGCTGCGGCGTCGGCCGCCGGCGTGGTGCCTGCGGCGTCGTCGGACGTCGGCTCCTCTGGCAAAACGGAGGCCTCCCGGTCGGGGCTGTCGTGGCTACCAGGAAGATGGACGTCATCCCCGGCGTTACGAGTATCCGGGGAGGCCTCCCGGGTGCGGGCTCCGGGGTCGGCAGGCGCAGTGGACAGCAGTGGATACAGCACAGGTGTGAGAGGGGTCTGGTCGGCCATGGCTGGATCGAACGGAACCGGGTCGGTCGAAACCGGGCGGTCGGGGGCGAGCAAGGGGTTGCGGCTCATGGCCGTGCACGCCCATCCCGACGACGAATCGAGCAAGGGTGCGGCCACGATGGCCCGGTACGTGGCCGAGGGTGCCGAGGTGATGGTCGTCACCTGCACCGGCGGTGAGGCCGGTGACGTGCTCAACCCGGCGATGGACCGGCCCGAGGTGCACGAGCACATGGACGAGATCCGGCGAGAGGAGATGGCCAACGCCGCGAAGATCCTCGGCGTCCAGCACCGCTGGCTCGGCTTCGTCGACTCGGGCCTGCCGGAGGGCGACCCGCCCCCGCCGCTGCCGGAAGGCTGCTTCGCCACGGTGCCGCTGGCCGAGCCCACGGAATCACTGGTGCGGGTCATGCGGGAGTTCCGCCCGCACGTCGTGATCACCTACGACGAGAACGGCGGCTACCCGCACCCGGACCACATCCGCACCTACGAGGTGTCGATGGCCGCGTTCGACGCCGCTGCCGACCCCGGACAGTTCCCCGACGCGGGCGAGCCGTGGCAGGCGCTGAAGGTCTACTACGTCCACGGGTTCTCCCGTGCCCGCATCACCGCGTTCCACGAGGCGCTGCTCGAGGCGGGGCAGGAATCACCGTGGACCGAGTGGCTGGAGCGGTGGGACCCGGACAAGCCCGACATCCTGGAACGCGTGACCACGCAGGTCCCGTGCGCCGAGTACTTCGAGCAGCGCGACGACGCACTGCGCGCACACGCGACCCAGATCGACCCGACCAGCCGGTGGTTCGCCGTTCCGCTCGAGACTCAGCGCAGGCTGTGGCCGACCGAGGAGTACGAACTCGCCCGCTCGCTTGTCGACAGCACCGTTCCCGAGGACGATCTGTTCGCGGGAGTGCGAGAGAAGGTGGACCCCTGATGTTGCCTGCGGCGATGACCGGACCGGCGATGGCGGCGACCGAGGTGCTGGCCCAGCAGCAGGACACCGGCGGGCAGGGACAGGACTTCGGCAAGTCCTCCCCGGTCGGGCTGCTGCTGATGCTCGTGTTCCTGATCGCGGTCGTCTTCCTGGTGCGTTCGATGACCAAACACCTCAAGCGGGTGCCCGCGAACTTCGGTGAGGCCGGCGGCGACGGCTCGGAGGGGACCGGCGAGGCCGGATCCGGCGACGGCGACGGCGACGCGGCAGGCGAGGCAGGCGCGGCCGATGCGGCAGGCGAGACCGAGGCGGTGTCGGCCGGGCCCGGCGACAAGGCCAAATCCGACGACACCTGATGTTCGCCGGTCACGGCCGGGCGGTCGTCAGGCGAACAGGAACCTGTGCCCGGACGGCAGTCGCACGGGTGCTGAAGCTTGATGTTGTTCATCTGGTCAGGAGGCGGGTCATGACCCGTCCGCTGATGTCGAGCGCGTTGTTCAGCTGTCCTTGAAAGGGGCTTGGGAGCATGCCGGTATCGAGTCCGGAGTCGTGTCGGACCGATTCCAACGCCGTGACTTGCGCGGCGGAGAGCCGGTTCCGGGCCGTGTCGAGCAGCTCGCGCGCTGCGTAGCCGTCGGCGGAGCGCAGCACCTGCGAAAACGGTTCTTTATCCAGCAAGCGCGATTACCCGGGCATCGTAAGAACATAAGTTCGATCAGACGTGCAATCCGGCCCGCCCGGGGGGCGGAGACGAGGACTGCTTCGGCCGGGCGCACCGCGTGCTGCCCCGAGTCGCTGCGGGCTCTATGCCGCCCCTGGTCTGAAACCACGGAAGCACCCGGCGCACCAGCCATACAAGATCGGATCCCAAAAGATCGGCCACCCGCCGCAGTGGTCGGGTGGCCGATCTTTGCTCGCTTGCCGTCTAGCTTGCGGCAAGCGTCGCCACGGAAGAAGGCGTGAACTCGCCGGCGATGACACCGAGCCGGAAGGCCGTCCATTCTTGCTGGCTGAACGCGAGCGTTGCGCCCGTGGTCGGTTCGTGGACGAGCCATGTGCTCTCACGAGTGGTAACGGTTACCGCGCCGTTGGTGTTGGTGATGTCGTCGACGATCTCGCCAAGCCAGTGTGACCATTGCTCGAAGCTGAAGCGGATCACCGGGCTCTCGGTGATCTTGTCGTCTCTGACCTCTACTCCTTCGTCGGTGAAATCGACCTCGACGCAACCGTTGTGCTGTGCCGAGTACGACGACTTCCGCCACCCTGCGCGGCTGTGTGCGGTAGGCATGATGTCCTCCGGTGATTCAGTACGCATCGAGGCGTGCCCTGATCGCCTCAGCCGTTTGTGTCTCCGTCCAGGCGTGCTCTTCACGCAGTCGGGCGACGATTCGAGTGTAACCGTCGACCTCTTCTTGATCTTGCACGTAGATCGCACCGTTGAGCAGCTCTACGTATGCGACTGCCTGCGCCGCAGAGAACTCCAGCAGCGTGAACGGCCCGGTGGTGGCGTCATGAAGGCCAATCGAGGTCGGCAGCACCCGTAGCTCGATGTTCGCGCGCTCTGCCGACGTGATCAGGTGTTCAAGCTGGGCACGCATCGTCTCAGGTGTGCCGATCGGCCGATCGAGCACCGACTCCTCGATGAACGCAGTGAGGTGCAGGGGCTCGGTCTCCGCGTAGAGCCTCCGCTGTCGCTCCATTCGCAGATTCACCGTGCGCTCGGAGTGATCGGGCCGAACGCGCCCGGACCCTTGCGTCACACCGAGCGAATAGCCCTCGGTCTGTAGCAGAGCAGGCACGACCGCGGTTGCATAGTCAGTCACCCGCGACGCGAGGCCCTCCAAGCCGACGAAGGTCCGCAACCAGTCCGGGACCACGGCTGTCCACGGCGCCCACCACGTCTGCTGGTCAGCGCTCGCCGCGAGGCTCGCGAGCCGATCGATATTGGCCTGATCAGCATCGTAGAACCGCAGCAGCTCCGTAACCTCGGACGGCTGCTGCTGGTTACGGCCACCCTCCAGGTGGCCGACCTTCCCTGGCGAGCACCCGATCGCCTTCGACGCTGCAGTGATCGTCTTCCCTGCTCGCTTGCGGTAGTTGGTGAGTTCAACACCAACGAGCCAGCGCAGCGCCGACGGGTCGCCCCGATCTGCCACCGGTCTACCTCCGATTCGTCTCCGCTGCCGTAGTCAGTTTGCACGTAGCGGCACAGCGAAGAACATACCGTGGCCTGATCGGAGTATAGACGTACGTAAAATTCTACGTACGATCATCTTAGTGCGGTTATACAGAAGATCGTACGCCGGGTTGGCGGGACGAGGGTCGAACCCCGAGTTCGACCAGCAGGACCCCGCCGACTCGGCAGTCGTGGGACCCGGGCTAGCTCCCCTGGCCTGGCTCGGGCCCCACGGCATCCAGAAGATGAACCAACCCTTGATCGGGGACCGATGGGGAACCGCAGCCTCAGAACAGCTTCGACGCGACCGTTTGCAGTAGCAATTCAGTACTCCGCCACCAAGCAGCAGCAACTTGCGGTGAGCGACCCGGAAACCGCATTCGGCGCGCTGTTGGAGCTTCTCCGCGAAACACCGGAGGACGCGCATGGCGGTTGGGGAGTCGCGGCCGACTGGCCCGAGCCGATTTCGCTCGTCGTTCGCTACCGCCCCGGCGTCGTCGGCGAAACCCGACGTGTCGCGCACGTCGTGCCGATGAGGCCCGGCGAGTGGCACGACTACACCCTCACGGCTTGGGGCGGAACGGCACTCGACGTTCCTGAACTGGAGTTCCTCGCTCCAGGGAAAGGAATGCCCCGCGTTGAATGCATTCGTCGAACCCCGATCCCGCACGTGCCTCCCAAGGAGGTGCAGGCATGACCGAACTGCCCGATCGACGAGAGCCGGGAAGCCGCCTGGCCGCGCCGCTCCGCAGTAACTCCGGTGCTGTCAGAGCCGGCGTGATCACACCTGCCGAACCGCTGTGGCCCAGCACCGACCCGGAAGCCACCGGAGATCCCTACGCAGATCACCTTCAGCACGTGCTCGACGGGCTCAATGCGCTGGGCACGCCCAACGATGAGCAGGAAGGACTACACCGTTGACCGCGACCGCAGATCCGGCGACGATCCCGCAGTTTGGAACCGAGATCCCGCTGCTGGAGCTACAGCACGTCGACCTCGACGAACGTCCTGCCTATGTACCGAGACACCTCGACCGGTTCGACGTTCGAGGATTGATTGCCGATGCGCACCCCGAGATCGACCAAGCACACCAGTTCCACCGCGCGCGGCGCGAGATCGTGCACGCCTACCGCGATCGCATCAATGGGGCGTGGGTGATCGCCTTCGAGCGACTCGACGCACAGTTCGGAGTCGTCAAAGAGTTCGGTGAGACTTCGCTGTGGGACAAGATCCTCTCTCTGGTCGGCATGTGGAATGCCGCCGGACGGCCCGCCGACCACCGCTCGCTTCGCTGACATTCGTCAAACCCGCGGGGACCATCGAAGGGATTGAGCTGTGAAGGTATCGGCGAGCGTCATTGTTGCCGTGCACGGAAACACCAACGAGGTCGACGGGCTGCTGCGATGCCTGGCGACGCAGGACTTTCTTCGGGATATCGAGGTCGTCGTGGTGGACAACCACCGGCGGCCATACGTCCCGCCGACGCTGCTGGCCGAGGCCGGGTTGTCCGGGACCGTGGTCCACGAACCGCGGACAGGACTGAGCCGAGCCCGCAACACTGGTGTGGGCCACGCACGCGGCGAGTACGTCCTGTTCACGGACCCGGACTCCCGGCCCGAACCGGGATGGGTCCGCGGCTTGGTGGAGGCCCTGACGACCACGGGCGCCTACTGCGCCGGCGGCCGGGTCGAGTCGCTGTTCACCGACCTCAACGAGCGGCCGGACCTCGACGCGGGGATCGAGCAGTTCTTCGTCCCCGACGCCTGGCCGGAACGAACCTGCGCCCTGCGGGCACCGTTCTGGCTGCTCGGCTGCAACCTCGCCACGAGATCCTCGCCGCCGCCAGTGTTCGATGAGCAGCTCGGCGCTCGCCCCCGCCGACATCTGTCGTGCGAGGACCTGGAACTGAGCATTCGCGTCGAGCACGCCGGACTCGCGGTGATCGTAGTCCCGGACGCACTCGTGCATCGAGCCATCCATTCCGCCGATCTTCGCCTGCCGCGGGTGTTGGCCCGTGCCTTCTGGCACGGAGTCTCGATCGCTCGGGTTCGACACAGGCACCCGAATGCCGTGATCTACGACAGCGCGCAGGTGGCCGACGTGCTCGGCGAGTTCCGTCGCGAGCACTGGCGCACCGCAGCGACACACCTGGCCCGGATCGCGGGCTGGCGGTTGGAAGCCCTGCGGCCGACCCGCAGCACGCCCGCCGCTGGCGAGGACGAGGTGGTGATGAGCCGATGACCGCGCACCCGTGGTCGGCTGTGGAAAGCGCACCGACGGTGGCAGTACTGTTCGACACCGCCGGATTCCTGCGCACCCTGCCGATAACCGGCGCCGCCGCCCGCACGGCACGGTTGAACCAGTGGCTTCACCATCACGGCGCCGACACCACGCTGCTGCTGTGCGATTTGAACCCGGATTCGCGGCCGAGCGGAGCGTGGCCGCTGCCGGTGCGCTACCTGCCGTACGAGAGCGTCTACGAGCATCCGCAACGGCTGCGGCTGCATCTGGCTGAACTCGCGCCGGACGTGCTGGTCATGTCCAACACCCAGCTGACCGTGCGCTACGGCCGCGAGCTGGCCGACTCCGCCGGCTCGGCCCTGATCTACGAGCTGCACGACGACGAAGCCGCCCTGCTGTGCTCGATCGGCGACGAGGGGCACGACGACGCGGCCGTGTTGCAGGCGGCCGCCTGCGCCGCCGCCGACGGCGTGATCACCTTTACCGAGCGGGACGCCACGACCGCCCGCGCGCTCGGCGCAACCGCCGTTCACGTGGTGCCCTGCGGCGTCGACCCTGGCCCACCTCCGATCCCACAGCCGGGCACCGCGGCGCGGGTCGTGTTCGTCGGTAACATGTACTACGAACCGAACCGCCGCGCGGTGCAGTGGTTGCACGACGTGCTCGCCCCCGCACTGCCGAACGGGGTCGTCATCGAGATCATCGGCCGGTACCCTTCCTCACTGCGGGCGCTGGCCGACCGGCTCCGGCTGCGCGGCCCGGTGCGCGACCTGCGGACGGTTCTGGAGACCGCGACCGTCGCCGTGGCTCCACTCGACACCGGCGCCGGGATGAAACTCAAGGTGCTCGACTACCTCGCCGCCGGCCTCCCGGTCGTCGGGACTGCCGAGGCGTTCGTCGGCATCGGTGAGCCTGAGCAGTGGGCGGTCGAGACCGGTCTCGCGGAGTTGCCCGAGCAGGTCGACGCACTCTTGCACGACGAAGTGCGGCGCCGCCGCTTGGGCAAGCAAGGACGCCGCCTGGTCGAGCAGCGCTATTCGTGGTCGACGCACGCCAGCAACGCGCGCGCCGCCTACCGCGCCATCGCCGAGCAGTACCGAACCCACCCGCGAGGCACGCCGCCGGGTGCGGCCGCGCGCGAACTCGCCGCGACCCCACCCTACTGGCTGCGCGAATGGCGCAGCCGCCGCACCACCCGCCCGACGACCACACACAAGGACCCAGGACGCGGAATGAGTGACTACACCACCGGCAACGATGACAGCATCGTCGGCGAGCTGGCCGAAGACATCGACTGCGCCCGGGTGGCTGCCGAAGCGGCCCTCGACCTGAAGTTCACCGAGAACGCCATCGTCGGCTACGGCCAGCGCAGCATGGTCTTCCTCGCTGAGACGGCCGTGCTCAAGGTCTACACCGACCGCGGGCAGGAACGGGCCTCCCGGGAATCGGCTGGCCTGCGCGTCGCCGCGCACGCCGCCGACCTGTGCATCCCTGACGTCCTCGCCCATGACGAGATGCCCGGTCACCTGTCCTGGCTGGCCTGCACCCGCCTGGCCGGAACCCAGCCCGCACCGGACGTGGAGAACACGACTCCGATCCTCGGCCAGGTCGCCGCCCGCCTGCACACCCTGCCGACCCACCGCTTCGACGAGCTGACCGGGCACCGCCGACGGCTGCGCGAGCTGCCCGACGGCGCTACCCTGCCGCACCAGGCCGCGCGACAGCTCGACGCCGCGCTCGCCGAGATGGCCCCGCTCGCCGAGCAGCACTGCACCCGCGGGTTCGTGCACGGCGACTGCTCCAGTCGCAACGTCCTGCTCGCCGACGGCCAGTCTCCCGGCGTCATCGACTTCGAAGGCTCCGGTTCCGGCTGCTGCTACGACGATCTCGCCGCGTTGGTGCTGCACGAAAGCCTGCTCGGCCCCCGCGATCGGCACGCCCTGCTGGACGCCTACGACACCGAACGTCGCCGACTGGACCCGGCAGCGGCCGCAGTCCGCGGCGAGCACCTCGCCTATCACCTGGTGATCCGAGCCCGGTGGATCATGCAATGGGCCATCGACCTCGACCCCGACCTGGCCGCCGAGATCACCGAACTCACGCCGTGGCTGCTCACCGCGCTCGCCGGCACCGAGGAGGTCCGGTAACCGTGCTGGTAATCGACGGGATGCCCGGCGCCGGCAAGACCACAACACTCGGCACCGTAATCGCCCGGTGCTCCGAGGTCGTGGTCTTCCCCGAGGCCCAGCCACCCGAGCGCGGCGACGATGACACCGTGATGCGGCGTCTGCTGGCCGAGGACTACGCCCGCACCGAGGCAGCACACCGCATCCGGACACACAGCCCGCACCGACTGGTCGCTTCCGACCGCTGCCACCTCGGCGTGTTCGCCTACCGCTACGCCCTGGCCCGGCTCACCGGAGAGTGGGCCGACTTCGAGCGCGCCCTGACACGCGGCCGCGAACTCGCGCTCGACGAACGTCACCACGACGACATCGTGCTGATCCTGCACCTCGACCCTGACAAGTCTCTGCGTCACCGCCGCGGCCGCGCCGGTGACCCGCGATACCGCACCTGGTACGACCCGGTCTTTCTCACCTACTACGCCGAGTTCTTCCGCGATCTGCACCGGTGGACCGAACCCGGTCCACACTGGGCACACCACCATGCCGCCGACCCAACCATCAGCGCCACCCTCCACGCGCTGCTGCCCACGCCGATAACACCGCCAGCGGCAGCGAACGGCGACCTGCACTGCGGCCGCGACTGCGGCAGCCCCCGCTCGGCCACGGTCGCCACCCCTGATGCCGCGGCACAACTGTGGAGTCGCGGCCTGCACCACCAACGTCCCGGCGAAGGAGTCCGCTGCCTGCGCGGCGCCGCCGCGATCACCGCACATACAGGAGATCTCGCCGATGAGCGATCCCAGCGGCGCCGCCAACCGCACCCTGCTGGCGACATTGGCGCGCGCACCTGACCCGCACGCACTCGAAGCATGGGCGGCCCCCGCGCGCGAGGCCGCCGACGCGATCCGCGATCATCTCATCGGCGCTGGTCAGCATGGTCACGCCACTGTGGCCTTTAGCGATCTGCACCGCTGGCGCAGCAGCTTGGATGCCGCTCTGGACCAGCTCGCGGCCGACGACCCCGACCTGTGGCAGCAGTGGCGCCGGCCCGGCACGTGGCTCGATGCACTGCTGCGACTGCGTTCCCTCATCGCCCACGTGCTCGGCAAGGCGTACTGGGACTCCCGCGAGCACGTTCCCTACGCCGACATGGACGTGCCCCGCTACCTCTGGGGCGCCCGATGACACCACCGGAGAAGCCCAACGTGGACAAATACACCCGCACGGCCGCATACCTGGTTGCCTTGCTCGGCGACGCCGAGAACGTCGTCGCGGTGACCTACTGCGTCACCCGGTTGCGCATCACCCTGGCCGACCGCCAGGCCGTCGACGACAGCGGCCTCCAGCAGCACCCGGCCGTTCTGGGCCGTCTCGACGGCGACGACGCCCTCCACCTCATCGTCGGCCCCGCAGCCGCCGCGCCGCTCGCGCGGGCGTGCACCGACCTCCTCGCACTCCCATCAGGGGAGTGAATCTGGCGGCACATCGCCGGAGAGGAACAAGGCGTGCCAAAGCCGGCACGTTGTTGGGAAGGAGGGCGGAATGGCCACCGCATCCCCACTCAGGGGTTCGTCAACGATCCTGTGGTCTCGATCAGCGGCCAGATGGCGCTGGCGCGGCTCGATGACCTGGTATGCGAAGACCAGCTCTCACCGGAGGACGTGCGCCCGTGGAACCTGCGGCGTATGGGATCGCTCATGACCACCAACGGCCGGTGGTCGTCGGTCATCTACGACCACAACCAGCAGGTCGCGGTCACCGCATCCGGGCAGCCGGCGCTCGACGAGCACCGGCGGAGTGGTCGGACCGGTCGCCGGCCCGCCGACCGGTCCGACCACTCCGCCGGTGGATGGCGAAGACTCCCCCGAGTAGCGAAGACTGGATCAACGACTTCGCGCCGAGGAGCCCAGCCCGGCATGACGGTTCTCATCCTTGCTGGCGAAAGGCGATCCAGGCATGGCCTACCTGGAGTTGGTCAACACTGGCTCTACCTCGAGGAACCCGAGGAAGTGGCCCTGTATGAGCGCACTCTGCGTCACGTCCACGCCTTGGCCGCCAACCCCGAAGAGTCACGGGGGATCATTAAGAGCGCCATGAAGGAGGTGTGAGAAGTGATCAACAACGTGCACGATGTGCTGGAGCCTGAGCGGGTCGTCTTCCGCAAGTCGTCTTACAGCGGCGAGAACGGCCAGTGCGTCGAGGTCGGCCAGGCCGCCGATGGCGGCCGGTGGCTGAGGGACAGCAAGAGCCCTGCCAGTCCGCCGTACTACTTCACCGCAGGTGAATGGGACGCCTTCATCCGAGGCGTCAAGGACGGCGAGTTCGACTAACCACGAACACGCTGAACGCGAGTGAACGAGGCCCTCCCGGCCAGCCCGGGTGGCCGGGAGGGCCTCGTGTTGTGAGCTCCGGCCGGGCGGTCGTCAGGCGAACAGGAACCTGTGCCCGGACGGCAGTCGCACGGATGCGAACGTCGTGCACGGCCGGTCGCCGACCTGGATGACGGCCGTCCATCCCGGCGGTTCGGCGCTTCGGGTGCTGAACACGGCGCCCGTCATGGACAGGCCGAGTCGGCCGCGGTAGAAGCCGGCCGCCGTGGTCGGGGTGATCGACGTGTGCACCATGCGCCGCGGGGTACCCGCGCCCACCGCATGCGTCCAGCCCGCGAACGTACCGGGTTCCCACAGCGAGACGGCCGCACCGAACGGGTCGACGACGGTGGCGAGTACGCCCAGGTCTCCGATCGGCGACGGCGGGACTACCGAGGTGGCGCCCGCGGCGACGGCGGCGTCGTGCACGCGGGTGGCGTCGTCGACGGCCACGTAGTAGCCCACGTGGGGTTCGGTCCCCGGCGGACAGGCCCCGCTGTGGAGGCTGCTCAGCCCCGCCATCCAGTGGCCCTCGAACCGGGCTTTCCGTGCCGTCGCGGGATCGCGGTGGTCGTCCGGGTCGACGACGCATTCCCAACCCAAGGCGGTATCCAGTTCCCGCCCCGTCGCGTCGAGGTCGGGCGTCTTGATGTCCATCCAGCAGAACTCGCCGGCCGGGCGCATATCGAGGATGGTGACCGTCCGGCCGGTCCGCTGCAACCGGAAGTGACGGGCCGTCGGGTGCGTGGAGGCGGGCACACGTGCGTGGCACCCGGCGACAGGGGAGACTCTCGGTATGGCCAATCGCCTTGCGAACTCGACGAGCCCGTACCTGCTCCAGCACGCCGACAACCCGGTCGACTGGTGGCCCTGGTGCCCGGAAGCACTGGCCGAGGCGGCCGAACGGGACGTGCCGATCCTGCTGTCGATCGGCTACGCGGCCTGCCACTGGTGCCACGTCATGGCGCACGAGTCGTTCGAGGACGACGACATCGCCGCCGTGATGAACGAGCATTTCGTGAACATCAAGGTCGACCGTGAGGAACGTCCGGACCTCGACGCGGTCTACATGTCCGCCACCCAGGCGATGACCGGCCAGGGTGGTTGGCCGATGACGTGTTTCCTCACGCCGGACGGCAAACCGTTCCACTGCGGCACATACTTCCCGCCCCGGCCCGTGCACGGGATGCCCGCGTTCCACCAGGTGCTGGACGCGGTCGCGAAGGCGTGGTCGGAGCGACGGGAGGAACTCGTCGAAGGGGCGGGCAAGGTCGTCGACCACGTCGTCGAGCAGTCGGGCCCGTTGCGGCAGCAGACACTCGACGACGAGACACTCGCCGGGGCAGTGGGGAAGCTGCGGCAGGAGACCGACCCCGGCTACGGCGGTTTCGGCGGGGCGCCGAAGTTCCCGCCGTCGATGGTGCTGGAGTTCCTCATCCGCCACTACGAGCGCACCGCGGACCCGGCCGCGTTGTCCATTGTGGAACTGACGGCGGAGGGGATGGCGCGCGGCGGCATCTACGATCAACTCGCAGGTGGATTCTCACGCTACTCCGTGGACGGCCGGTGGGTCGTGCCGCACTTCGAGAAGATGCTGTACGACAACGCGTTGCTGTTGCGGGCATACACGCACATCGCGCGCCGCACCGGACATCCCGGAGCGCGCCGCATCGCCGCCGAGACGGCCGAGTTCCTGGTGCGGGACCTGCTCACCGAACAGGGCGGGTTCGCCGCCTCGCTCGATGCCGACACCGACGGCGTCGAAGGGCTCACGTACGTGTGGACGCCGCAACAGCTCGTCGAGGTGCTGAGTGCCGACGACGGGGCGTGGGCCGCGGAGACGTTCGCCGTCACCGAGGAGGGCACGTTCGAGCACGGCACGTCGACCTTGCAGTTGCCGGCCGACCCCGACGACACCGAACGCTGGCAGCGCGTGCGGGAGACCCTGCTGGCGGCACGCGACCGGCGGCCGCAGCCCGCGCGCGACGACAAGGTGATCGCCGCGTGGAACGGGCTGACGATCGCGGCGCTGGCCGAGGCGGGGGTGGCGCTGGACCGGCCCGAGTGGGTCGACGCCGCGGGTAAGGCGGCCCGGCTGCTGCTCAATGTCCACGACGTCGGCGGCCGGTTGCGGCGCAGTTCCCGCGACGGCGAGGTCGGCGACGCCGCCGGTGTGCTCGAGGACTACGCGTGCACTGCGGACGGGCTCCTCGCGCTGCACCAGGCCACCGGTGAGGCCGGGTGGCTGACCGAGGCGCTCCGGCTGCTGGACGAGGCGGTCGACCGGTTCGCCGCCGAGGCACCCGGATCGTTCCACGACACGGCGGACGACGCCGAGCAGCTGTTCAGCAGGCCTGCCGACCCGACGGACAACGCGAGCCCGTCGGGCGCCTCGGCACTGGCGAGTGCGCTGCTGACGGCGTCGGCGCTGGCGGGGCCGGACCGCGCGACCCGGTACCGGTCGATCTGCGAACAGGCGGTCTCCCGGGCGGGTGCGCTGGTGATGCAGGTGCCGCGGTTCGCGGGCACCTGGGCGGCCGTCGCGGAGTCGCTGCTGGCCGGGCCGGTGCAGGTCGCCGTTGTCGGGGAGACGGAAACCTCGCGTGCGGACCTGTTCGCGACGGCGGCGCGGCGCGTGCCGGGCGGCGCGGTCGTCGTGGCGGGCGGCCCCGAAGCCGGCGGGGAACTCGACGCGGGCAGGGTGCCGCTGTTGGCCGACCGGCCGCTGGTCGACGGGGAACCTGCCGCGTACGTGTGCCACGGGTACGTGTGCGACCGGCCCGTGACCGGCCACGACGACCTCGTGCGCGCGCTCGCCCGCTGAGCCCGGTGGCCGGGTCCCGGTGCCGCCGTCCCGGTGCCGCGGTGTCGAGCCGCAGTGGGTCAGTCGCAGTGGGTGAGTCGCAGTGGGTGAGTCGCAGTGGGTGAGTCGCAGTGTCGAACTGCAGTGCCGAGCCGCGGTGGATGACCGTGGTTCCCGCGGCGGGTGACTGTGGTTCCCGCGGAGGGGGCGGGAGCGTGTCGCAGTGCGCCCGCCGGGATCGTTCGGCACGCTGGCGGCATGAACTCCCTGACTGACGTCCTCGACGGCCGGTGGGCGGGTATCCGCCGTGACGTGCGTGCACAGGTGGCGGGTACGGCCCAGCCCGATGCCTACGGCCTCGGCCGTGAGGCGCACCGCGCGCAGGTGCTCGAGCAGCTGCACGAACTCGCCGCGACCGGCAGGCCGCACCTGGGTTTTCCCGTCGCCTACGGCGGCAAGGGCGACATCGGCGGGACGATCGTCGCGTTCGAGATGCTCGGGTTCGGAGACCTGTCGCTGATGGTCAAGGCCGGGGTGCAGTGGGGGCTGTTCGGCGGCGCGGTGGAACTGCTTGGCACCCGTGAGCACCACGAGCAGTACCTCCGGTCGATCATGGATCTGGAGCTGCCGGGGTGCTTCGCGATGACGGAGTACGGCCACGGTTCGGACGTGCAGAACCTGCGCACCACGGCCACGTACGATCCGGCCGCCGAGGAGTTCGTGATCGACACGCCGAACTTCTCGGCGCGCAAGGAGTACATCGGCAACGCCGCGCGGGACGGCCGGATGGCTGCGGTGTTCGCCCAGCTCGTCACGGGTGGCGAGAGCCGCGGCGTGCATGCGTTCCTGGTGCCGATCCGTGACGACGCGGGTGTCGCGATGCCGGGTGTGACGATCGAGGACTGCGGGCACAAGGCCGGGCTCAACGGCGTCGACAACGGACGGCTGACGTTCCACGAGGTGCGTGTGCCGCGGAAGGCGCTGCTGAACCGCTACGGTGACGTCGCCCCCGACGGCACGTACGTGAGCCCGATCGAAAGCGACGGCAGACGGTTCTTCACCATGCTCGGCACGCTGGTGCGCGGCCGGGTCAGCGTCGCGGGCAGCGCGGGCAGTGCGACGAAACGGGCGTTGACGATCGCCGTGCGGTACGGCGACCGGCGCACGCAGTTCGAGCGCCCCGGCACCGGCGACGAGGTGGTCGTGCTCGACTATCTCGGTCATCAGCGGAAACTGCTGCCCGCGCTGGCCACGACGTATGCGCTGCACTTCGCGCAGGAGGAGCTCGTGGCCACGCTCGACGAGCTGCAGCGTGCCGAGGATCCCGGCGAGCGCGCTCGCCGGGAGTTCGAATCGCACGCCGCGGGTGTGAAGGCGGTCGCGACGTGGCATGCGACGTCGACGATCCAGGCCGCGCGGGAGGCGTGCGGCGGTGCAGGGTATCTCGCCGAGAACATCCTGCCGCAGCTCAAGGCCGACACCGACGTGTTCACCACGTTCGAGGGTGACAACACGGTGCTGTTGCAGCTCGTGGCGAAAGGGCTGCTGACGAGCTACAAGCAGGAGGTGCAGGACCTCAGTCCACTCGAGACCGCACGGTTCGTGGCCGAGCAGGTCGTCGACACCGTGATCGAACGGACATCGGCGCGCAAGGTGATCGAACGGATCATGGATGCGAGTCCGCGCCGCGACGACGAGGACTCGCTGTTCGACCGCGCCTGGCAGATCGCCGCGTTCGAGGATCGCGAGGAGCACGTGCTCGACAGTCTCGTGAAGCGGTTGCGGAATGCGGGCCGTGACAACAGTTTCGAGGTGTTCAACAGCGCGCAGGACCACGTGCTGCGCGCGGGCAGGGTGCACGTCGACCGGATCGTGCTGGAGGCGTTCGTCGGCGCGATCGACCGGTGCACCGACCCGGACACCAAGGCGCTCCTCGAGCGGGTGTGCGATCTCTACGCGTTGTCGAACATCGAGGCCGATCGCGCGTGGTTCCTCGAGCACGGGCGATTCACGGCCCAGCGCGCGAAGGCCGTTGTGGCCGCGGTGAACGAGTTGTGCGGCGAGTTGCGCCCGCGTGCGCGCGAACTCGCCGACGCGTTCGGGATCCCGGAGCAGTTCCTGGCTGCGCCGATCATCGCTGACTAGCGGCAGGTCTCATGCAAGGGCGTCTTGTCGTGCCCGTGTGGTTGCGCGTCGGCTGACGGCCCAGACGAGGAGTCCGCAGAGGGCGAACGTTCCGCCGGCAGCGGCGGATCCCGTCCACCCTGCAATGGCGTAGAGCGTGGACGTGGCGGTTGCTCCGAGAGCGGAGCCGAGCGAGTAGAACAGCATGTAGCCGCCGATGACGCTGCTCGTCCGGTGCGGATACGCCTCGGTGAGCACGTGCTGGTTGCTGACGTGCACCGCCTGGACTGCGAAGTCGAGGAGAACGACGCCCACGACGACCAGCCAGAGCGACCAGGTCGCCTGTCCGGATGCCGACCACGACACCGCGAGGAGCACGAGCGCGCTGACCGTGACGAGATCGGCGTGGCCGGAGTCAGCCCATCGTCCGGCTCGCGCGGCCCCCAGCGCACCGGCGAGTCCGGCGATTCCGAAGAGGCCGATCTGCGCCGTCGTCAGGTGCCACGGTTCGGCCGCGAGTGGGAGGGCGAGCCCGCTCCAGAGTGTGCCGAACGAGGCGAACAGGAAGAACGTGATCAGCCCGCGTGACACGAACAGGCGCTCACGGAACAGGCGCCCGAGTGAGCCCAGCACCTCGCCGTACGTCACGTGACCGGAGCGATGCTCTGCCGGCAGCAGCTTCAGGACGAGGACGGTGAGCCCGACGAGGAGCGCGGCGAGTGCGATGTAGACACTGCGCCGTCCCCAGAGTGCAGCGAGGCCTCCCGCGAACACGCGGGCTCCGAGAATACCGATGATGACGCCGGATGTGACGACTCCGATCGTCCGGCCCCGGTCGGTTGCCGTGGCGAGATCGGCGGCGAACGCGACGGTGGTTTGCACGACGACCGCGAACAGGCCGGCCACGGCAAGTCCGACGAGGAGGAACCAGAGCTGGTTCGCTGCCGCCGCCACCGCCATGCCGATCGTGGCGAGGAGCAGGTGGCCGGCAATGAGCTTGCGCCGATCGAGCATGTCTCCCAGCGGCACAAGGAAGACCAGGCCGGCCAGGTAGCCGACCTGTCCCGTCGCCACGATCCAGCCGAGGTCGGCTTCCGGCACTCCGAGATCGCGACCGACCTGAACGAGTACGGGCTGCGCGACGTAGATCGTCGCAACGGCGACCGCGCAGATCATCGCGAGCAGCATCCGCCGACCGGACGTGAGACTCACTAGCACTCCCATTTGGTAGCAAAATGCAACTGATCGCACGGTACGGCAGAATGGTTTCAATCCGCAACTCGTCAGGAGCAGTGATGACCCACGCCGCCCGTGTCGACGACATGGACTGGACAGACGCGCCGTGTCCGGTCGCGCGCACACTCGATCTGGTCGGGGACCGGTGGAGCCTGCTGATCGTGCGCGACGCGATGGACGGCGCGCGCTCGTTCAGCGACTTTCAGCACCGCACCGGGATCGCCCGCAACATCCTCAGCGACCGCCTCCGGCGCCTGGTCGAGCGCGGCCTCCTCGAACGGCAGCCGGCGCCATCAGGACGCCGGCAGGTCTACGTGCTCACCGACGCCGGCCGGGACCTCTTCGCCGTCATCGTGGCGATGCGCCAGTGGGGCGAACGACATGCGTTCGCACCGGGCGAGGACCACTCCGTCCTCGTCGGCGACGGCGGGCTCCCACTTGCCGAACTGCGTCCCACCGACGCCCACGGCTCCGCCGTGACCGTCGATTCGACGACTGTCGTGCGGGAGGATCGAGCACCCGGCAACGATGTCCCGCCCCGCGGCGACCTCCCGCCCCGCGGTGATCTCCCTCCTGGCAACGACTAGGAGCGTTCGAGGCGGTAGGACGCGGCCGCGTCCGGTGCCGATCCCGTGGTCAGGGCGTCGAGTGCCAGGCGGGTTGCGGGGAAGAGCGCGTCCGGCAGGCCGTCGTCGGGGAACCACTGCCAGGTGCGGAACACGTGTGGTTCGAGCACCTGTGGGTCACCGCGGACGTCGCGGGCGACGGCCACAGCGGTGGCGGTGACGCCCGGATCCGGCGAGAGCACGAGGTGCGTGACCGCCACCGATCCTGCGACGAGCCCGGTCTCCTCGGCGAGCTCGCGTGCGGCGGCGCGTTCGAAGCTCTCGCCGGGGTCGACCGCACCGCCGGGCAGGCACCAGACGGTCGGTTCGCCGTCCTTGTCGCGCAGTCCGAGCAGTACGCGTCCGTCGGCGTCACGCACCACGACGCCGACACCGACGGTGCCGTTGCCATCGGCCATCAACGTTGCCCTGGGACGGAATCGGCGCGCTTCATCGGCTCTCCTCGATGGTGCGGACGGTCGGGACCGGATCCTACGTGGGCGGCTCAGTCCCGTGCCTGTGACGGCGGCTTGCCGTACCGCGCGCGGTAGACCGCGGCGAATCGGCTGGCACTGGAAAAACCCCAGCGTGCCGCGACGTCGCTGATCGTCGGCGCGGCCGGGCCGACCAGGTCGGCGTGGGCGCGCCGCAGGCGCAGGCCTGTCAGGTATTCCGTGGGCGTGGTCCCGACCCAACGCCGGAAACCCTCCTGCAGCCGGCGCACGGTCGTGTCCGCGACGGCGGCCATCTCGCTCGCCGTCCACGCACGGGCAGGGTCGTCGTGCAACTGGTCGAGCAGCCTGCGGATCGCGCGCGGGCGTGCAGGTGCGCCCGCGGGCGAGTCCGGACAGCTCGCGAGCAGGAACCCCGCGGCGACCGCACCGGCGAGCTGCTGGCGAACCGGCGCGACGTCGGCGAACAGCTCGGGACTCTGCAGATGCGCGGCCAGGCTGTCGACGACCTGGCGCCAGGCGTGCGCGCGGCCCGCGTCGAGCTGCAGCTGGTCCGGCAGCTCCGCACGCAGGCCGGTTCTGTCGGTGCCGAGGACCCGTTCGGACTCGCGGTCGAGCCACGCGCTGTCGAACTTGACGCCCAGCACGGTGCAGGTGGCGTCCCAGTGGCTGATCAGCGACGGCGTGTCCGCACGGAAGACCGTCCCCTGTCCGGCCACCGACGACACCGGACCGTGCCTGCCGCGGCTCTCCAGATGGCCCGTGAGCGGCAGATTCACCTCGTAGGCGCCGGGGTAGTCGCATTCGATTCCCACGTCCGCGCCCCAGCCGACGTGGCCGACGAGCACCGGTCCCAGATCGAGTGTGCGCAGCGTCAGCCGCGGCTCGCGGCCACCACCCAGCGGCCGGAGCTCGTGCGGAAAATACGCGTCCGCCACCTCCCGGGACGCCTGGTCCCAGTCGTGCGGTGCGCGACCACGTCGTGCGCGCATAGCCACAGACCGTACCCGAGGCACAACCCGTCGACCAGGAACGTTCGCGCGCTTCGGGGGCTGTTCGGCGCCGCCGGTCCGGGGAATTCGTTCCGCTCGCGCGATCCGTGTCGCCGGCGCGCGAAGTGTGTCGTCGCGGGTGCACAGGCGGCCTACCTTCCGTGCTCATCCCGGACAACGACGTAGGAGGAGACGCCCTGATGACGACCACCGAACGCCCCGATCTGTCCTGGCTCGACGAGGTCACGATGGCCGATCTGGAACGCAATCCGTACGCCACGTACGAGCGGTTGCGTGCCGAAGCGCCGCTGGCGTATGTGCCCGTGCTGGGTTCGTACGTGGCCTCGACGGAGGAAATCTGCCGGGAGATCGCGACGAGCCCCGACTTCGAGGCGGTCATCACTCCCGCAGGTGGCCGCACCTTCGGTCACCCGGCGGTCATCGGCGTCAACGGTGACGTGCACGCCGATCTGCGCACGATGATCGAGCCCGCGCTGCAGCCTGCCGAGGTGGACCGGTGGATCGACGACCTGGTGCGGCCGATCGCGCGTCGTTACCTGGAACAGTTCGAGGCCGACGGGCAGGCGGAGCTGGTCGCCCAGTTCTGCGAGCCGGTCAGCGTGCGCTCCCTCGGTGACCTGCTGGGGCTGCAGGACGTCGAGTCGGACAAGCTGCGCGAATGGTTCGCCAAGCTGAACCGCTCGTTCACGAACGCGGCCATGACCGAGGACGGCGAGTTCGCCAATCCGGAGGGTTTCGTCGAGGGAGACGAGGCCAAGGCCGAGATCCGGTCGATCGTCGACCCGCTCATCGACAAGTGGATCGACCACCCCGACGACAGTGCCATCTCGCACTGGCTCCACGACGGCATGCCGCCGGGACGGACCCGCGACCGCGAGTACATCTACCCGACGATCTACGTCTACCTGCTCGGCGCGATGCAGGAACCGGGCCACGGCATGGCGTCGACGCTCGTCGGCCTGTTCAGCAGGCCGGAGCAGCTCGAGGAGGTCGTCGACGATCCGGCGCTGGTTCCCCGCGCGGTCGCCGAGGGCGTGCGCTGGACGTCGCCGATCTGGTCGGCCACGGCGAGGATCTCGACCAAGCCGGTGACGGTGGCGGGCGTCGATCTGCCCGAGGGCACGCCGGTGATGATGTCCTACGGCTCGGCCAACCACGACACGGGCCGCTACGACGCGCCGACCACCTACGACCTGCACCGCCCGCCGCTTCCGCACCTCGCGTTCGGCGCGGGCAACCACGCGTGTGCCGGCATCTACTTCGCCAACCACACCATGCGGATCGCGCTGGAGGAGCTCTTCGAAGCGATCCCCAACCTGGAACGCGACACCCGCGAAGGCGTCGAGTTCTGGGGCTGGGGTTTCCGTGGGCCGACGAGCCTGCACGTGACCTGGGAGGTCTGACATGACGTTCGCGGTCACCGTCGGCGGGCGCAGTGTCGAGTGCAGTGAGGACCAGGCGCTGCTGGACGCCTGCCTGCGGGCGGGCGTGTGGATGCCGAACTCGTGCAACCAGGGTACGTGCGGCACGTGCAAACTGCACGTCGTCTCCGGCGAGGTCGACCACGGTTCGTCGCCTGCGGAGACACTGTCCGACGACGAACGCGGGTCGGGCATGGCGTTGGCGTGCCAGGCGCGGCCGCTGGGCGATGTCGAACTGCGCCAGCAGGGCACGAGCGCGGCGCGGACGGCGCATCCGTTGCGGGACATGGTCGCCACGGTGCGGGAAGTCTCCGGCATCGCCCGTGACACGCGGCGGATCCTGCTCGGGCTGAACGAGCCGCTGACGTTCGACGCGGGCCAGTACGTCGAACTGGTCGTGCCGGGCTCGGGCGAGCGCAGGCAGTACTCGCTGGCCAACACGGCCGACGAGGACAAGGTGCTCGAACTGCACGTCAAACTCGTGCCCGGCGGCGTGGCCACTCACGGCTGGCTGTTCGACGGCCTCGCCGAGGGAGACGAGGTGGACATTTCCGGTCCGTTGGGCGATTTCCACCTGCCGCCGGAGTCCGAGGACGACGGCGGGCCGATGGTCCTCATCGGCGGCGGCACGGGACTGGCGCCGTTGGTCGGCATCGTGCGGACGGCACTGCGCAGGCACCCGGAGCGGGAAGTCGTGCTGTACCACGGCGTTCGTGGTGAGGAGGAGCTCTACGACGGCGACCGGCTCACCGAACTGGCAGGGCAGTACCCGAACTTTAGGTCCGTCCCGGTGCTCTCGCACGAGCCCGCCGAGGGTTACCGCGAGGGATTCCCGACCGATGCCTTCGTCGAGGACGTCGCTACCGCTCGTGGGTGGACGGGCTGGCTGTGCGGTCCGCCCGCGATGGTCGAGGCCGGGGTGAAGGCGTTCAAGCGCAGGCGGATGGCACCCAGGAACATCCACCGGGAGAAGTTCACCCCGGCGGACGCCTGAAGCGCGGCGACCGGGCGGTGCCGGCGGGTTCGCGGGATCCGCCGGCACCGCCGGTGACCCGGTCCCGGCGTCAGTACATCGACAGCCAGATCGCGATGTAGTGGCAGATCGCGGCCAGCACGGTGCAGGCGTGGAAGAACTCGTGATACCCGAAGGTCTTGGGCCAGTAGTTCGGCCAGTGCGTCGCGTAGAACACCGAACCGACGGTGTAGAGCGCGCCGCCGACGAGCAACAGCACCAGCGCGGCCGTGCCCCCGTTGGTGGCCAGTTCGGGCAGTACGAACACCGCCACCCAGCCGAGTGCTACATAGATCGGCACGCCGAACCAGCGCGGCGCCTTCGGCCACAGCATCTTCAGTGCCACGCCCGCGATCGCGCCCGTCCAGACGACCGTGAGCACGATGTAGCCGGTGGGCTGGGACATCGCCAGCAGCGTGAACGGCGTGTACGTGCCCGCGATGAACAGGAAGATCATCGAGTGGTCGGCGCGCTTCATCCACTGGTACGCGCGCGGGCTCCAGATGTGCCGGTGATAGAGGGCGCTGACACCGAACAGGCCGAGCACCGTCACGCCGTAGATCGACGTCGCCAGTGCGGCCAGTGCCGACACCGTCGACGCAGCCAGAACGATGAGCGTGGCGCCTGCGGCGACGGCACCGAAGAAACTCCAGAAGTGCAGGTGGCCGCGCAGTCGGGGCCGGTTGTCGACGGTCTTCTCCGGACGCTGTTCGTTCGGACGGTTCTCGTTCGGACGCTCTTGCCGACGTTCGTCGTTCAGAGTGCTCACTCTGCCAGGTTAGGGGCGCGCAGGTGCCGCGCGCACCCGCGAGGTGTGAACGTCACGTCCGGAAGTGATGACGAGCCCGCACCACGCCCGCGCGGGCAGGCGTACGCTGCCTGGACGTGAGTCTTCGGTCGTTCGCCTCCAAGGTCGTGTACCGCCTGTACTCGTGGCGGTTGCAGCAGCAGTCAGGGGGAAAGCATCCCCAGCACATCGGGATCATTCTCGACGGCAACCGCCGGTGGGCCAGAGAGGCGGGCTTCACCGACGTCAACGGTGGTCACCGCGTCGGCGCGAAGCGGATCGCGGACTTCCTCGGCTGGTGCCGCGAGGCGAACGTCGAGGTCGTGACACTGTTCCTGCTCTCGACCGACAACGTGCGCCATCGTGCGAACGAAGAGGTGCAGGCGCTGCTGCAGATCATCCCGGACGTCGTCGACGAGCTGGCCGCTCCGGGCAACCCGTGGCAGCTCTCGATCGTGGGCGCGAAGGACCTGCTGCCCGCCGACGTCGCGACCCGGCTCACCGCCGCTGCGCAGCGCACCGACGGGCGCAAGGGCATGGTCGTCAACGTCGCCGTCGGCTACGGCGGCAGGCAGGAGATCGCCCACGCGGTGCGCAAGCTGCTCCGGCAGCACGCCGACGAGGGGACGCCCATCCGTGAGGTCGCCAAGATTCTGGATGTCGACCATATCTCCGAACATTTGTATACTTCGGGGCAGCCGGACCCGGACCTCATCATTCGGACGTCCGGAGAACAGCGCTTGTCCGGTTTTCTGCTGTGGCAATCGGCGCACTCCGAATTCTGGTTCACTGAGGCTTACTGGCCTGCTTTTCGCCGGGTCGACTTTCTGCGGGCGGTGCGCGACTACGCCGTCCGGAATCGCCGGTACGGCGGCTGACCCGGCGCTCGTTCCCGGCGGGGCCGCGCGCCGCAGTCCAGCCCGTTGTGGGTATTGACCTGCGGAGACGGTGGGTGCTACACGACCGCTGAGCGCTGCTTCGGGGTAAAGATCTTGCCGGTGGCCGAAGTTTCCTGGTATAGCGCCGCGGCATTTGTGGTGAGCGTGAAACCGTTGGTCTTTCCCGGTGAATAAAACGGTCTCGTGGTCGAGGTTGCCGTGACTTTCGGTGGCGACCACGAGGTCCGTGTGTCCCGTGCCCGGCGTCGACGTGACAAATCGGTGAATCACCTGCCTGGATGCCTGCGTTTATCGATATTCGGCGGTAGTTTCGCGGGTGACGGATCACGAACCGATGTGGTTCGTTGCGGGAGGCCCTGGTCGTGGCAGTGACACAGCGAACGGCGAAGCCGTTCAAGCACACGAGGGGGCCGGCACCGGGCCCTCGTGGCCGTGTGACCTGACGTTTCCGGCGTCAGGATCAGCGACCAGCCAGGGCAGTGCCCGGCCCAGCGAGTGCGGGCGTGGTGCCAACGCCCCTGAGGGAGATGCCGTCGTGACTGCGCAGCGTTCGCCCCACAATGCCTCCGGCCCCGCCACCACCGGCGCCTCGGGGTTCGACCCCGACGCTGCAGGATCCCCCGGTCAGGCCCGGACTTTCGTGCTCGACACCTCGGTCCTGCTGTCCGACCCGTGGGCGATGACGAGGTTCGCCGAACACCCGGTGGTCCTGCCGATCGTGGTGATCAACGAACTCGAAGGTAAGCGGCACCACCCCGAGCTGGGCTGGTTCGCGCGGGAGGCCCTCCGGCTGCTCGACGACCTGCGACGCAGACACGGCAGGCTCGATGCCCCGGTGCCGATCGGTGAGTACGGCGGCACCCTGCACGTCGAGCTGAACCACTCGGACCCGGCCGTGTTGCCGCCCGGGTTCCGTACCGAGGCCAACGACCACCGCATCCTCGCGTGTTCGCTGAACCTGTCCAACGAGCTCGACGGTGCCGTCACGCTGATCACCAAGGACATCCCGTTGCGGGTCAAGGCCGGTTCGGTGGGCCTGGACGCCGACGAGTACCGCGCCGAGGAGGTCACACCGTCCGGTTGGACGGGCACCGCGGACCTCGACGTTCCGCAGGAAGCCATCGACGAGATGTTCTCGAAGGGCTCGGCCGACCTCGCCGACTTCGGCCTGCCCGACGCGGCGGAGCTGCCCTGCCACACCGGCCTGCGCCTGTTGGCAGGCACGTCCAGTGCGCTGGGCAGGGTGACGCAGGACAAGCAGGTCAAGCTCGTGCGTGGCGACCGGGAGGCGTTCGGGCTGCACGGCCGGTCCGCCGAACAGCGGATCGCCCTCGACCTGCTGCTCGATCAGGACGTCGGCGTCGTGTCGCTCGGCGGCCGCGCCGGCACCGGCAAGTCGGCGCTTGCGCTGTGTGCGGGGCTCGAGGCGGTGCTGGAACGCGGGATGCACCGCAAGGTCGTCGTGTTCCGGCCCGTGTATGCGGTCGGCGGCCAGGATCTCGGGTATCTGCCGGGGTCCGAGAACGAGAAGATGCAACCCTGGGCGCAGGCGGTGTTCGACACGCTCGGCGCACTCGTCAGCCAGGAGGTCGTGGACGAGGTGCTGGACCGCGGCATGCTCGAGGTGCTGCCGCTGACGCACATCCGCGGGCGGTCGCTGCACGACTCGTTCGTGATCGTCGACGAGGCGCAGTCGCTGGAGCGCAACGTGCTGCTCACGGTGCTCTCGCGGCTCGGGTCGGCGTCGCGGGTGGTGCTCACCCACGACGTCGCGCAGCGGGACAACCTGCGGGTCGGCAGGCACGACGGTGTCTCGGCGGTGATCGAGAAGCTGAAGGGCAACCCATTGTTCGCGCACGTCACGATGACGCGCTCGGAGCGCTCACCCATCGCCGCACTGGTCACGGAGATGCTCGAGGACCACGGCTGAGCCCACCGGTTCACGCCCCCAAGGGCACCTTTGTGGCACTCAACGCCCCGAATCTTCCCTTCACGCCGGCAGCGCACCCCCGGGCCGCGAAGGGAAGTTTTGGGGCGCTCAACGCCCCGAAGGTGCCCTTGGGGGCACTCAGGATCACCAGCCTGAGGGGAGGGGGCGTCCCTCGGCGAAGCCTGCCGCGGACTGGACGCCGACGACGGCGCGCTCGTGGAACTCCTCGAGGCTCGTCGCACCCGCGTAGGTGCACGCCGAGCGCACGCCCGCCGTCACCGAGTCGATGAGGTCCTCGACGCCGGGGCGCGTCGGGTCCAGGGCCATCCGCGACGACGAGATGCCCTCCTCGAACAGGCTCTTGCGGGCGCGCTCGTAGCCGTTGTCGGTGCGGGTGCGTGCGCTCACCGCACGCTTGGAGGCCATGCCGAACGACTCCTTGTACGGCCTGCCCTGCTCGTCGTAGCGCAGGTCGCCAGGGGATTCGTACGTGCCCGCGAACCACGAGCCGACCATCGCCGACGATGCGCCCGCCGCAAGGGCCAGCGCCACGTCGCGCGGATGCCGCACGCCGCCGTCGGCCCACACGTGCTTGCCGAGCGCCCGCGCAGCCTCGGCGCACTCGCGTACCGCGGAGAACTGCGGCCGTCCGACGCCGGTCGCCATGCGTGTCGTACACATCGCGCCGGGGCCGACGCCCACCTTGACGATGTCCGCACCCGCTTCGATGAGGTCACGCGTGCCCTGTGCCGTGACGACGTTGCCCGCGACGATCGGCACCGTCGAATCGGCGGGCAGCACCGACCGCACGGCCTTCAACGCCGAGATCATCTTCTCCTGGTGGCCGTGTGCGGTATCCACGACGAGCACGTCGACGCCCGCCTTCAGCAGGGCTTCCGCCTTCGCGCCTGCGTCGCCGTTCACGCCGATGGCCGCCGCGATCCGCAGTTGCCCGACGTCGTCGGTCGCCGGCGTGTAGATACCGGCACGCAGCGCCGACACCTGCGTGAGCACCCCCGCGAGCCGGCCGTCGTCGTCGACGCCCAGCGCGAGGCGCCCGCCGTGTTCCTGGACGTGTTCGAACACTTCACGTGGCGGAGTGTCCATCCGGTACGTCAGCACGTTCTCGTCGAGGATCTCGCCGAGGCGCGCGAAGCGGTCGACACCGCTGCACGCCTGTTCGTCGACGATGCCGACGGGTTTGCCGTCCGCGTCGACGATCGCGACCGCGCCGTGGGCACGTTTGCCGACGAGGTTGAGCGCGTCGGCGACCGCGTCACCGGCGGTGAGCACGAGCGGCGTGTCCCACACCGGGTGACGGCTCTTCACCCACGACGTGATGTCGGCGACCGCCGCCGGGTCGACGTCCTGCGGCAGCACGACGAGCCCGCCGCGCCGCGCGATCGTCTCGGCCATCCTGCGGCCTGCGACCGCGGTCATGTTCGCGACGACGAGGGGGATGGACGTGCCGGCACCGTCCACCGTCGAGAGGTCGACGTCGAAGCGCGACTCCACCGCCGAGCGATTCGGCGCCAGGAAGACGTCGTCGTAGGTCAGGTCGTGAGCGGGCCTGTGGCCATCGAGAAACTGCACGAGACTCCAGCGTACTGGACGAGGCGGCGGAAAGCGGGCAGCGGCCGTCACGCGTCCCGGTCCGGTGCCGCGGCCATGCCCGACAGCCTGCGGGCCAGGCGCCCGGCGGCGTCGCGCAGCTCGGGTGGTCCGAGGATCTCGCTGTCGAACGGGAGCCGGCCGAGGTGCAGGGCGATCAGGTCGAGGTCGTCGCCTCCCGAGACGAGCAGGCAGCGCTCACCGGTCCCGGGCTGCTCGTCGGTCTCCGGGGTGACGCGCGCGGCCTGTGGCGGCACGTAGGCGGCGACCCGGTCCGCGCTCGCGTGGACCCGTACGCGCGCGGTGTGCCGGTACGGCGAGGCCGTCACCGATTCCTGCACGTAGGCGACGGGGTCGGGATGTTCGCGCGGGTGGAATCGCCAGGTCGTGGCGGTCACGTCGTGCATGCGGTCGAGGCGGAACGTGCGCCAGTCGTCGCGGTCGACGTCCCACGCCATGAGGTACCAGCGATGGCTCGTGGCGACCATGCGCACGGGTTCGACGGTGCGGGTTCCGGCGTCGCCGCGCATCGTCGTGTAGCCGAAGCGGGCGCGCACCGTGTCGCGGCACGCCTTGGCGAGGGTCAGCAGGATGTCGGGGTCGATCTCGGCGCCGGGTGCGACGAGCGTGTCGGTTGCCGTGTGCACGGCGCGGACCTTGCTGCGCAGCCGGGGTGGCATCACCTGGTCGAGCTTGGCCAGCACGCGCAGTGCGGCCTCGCCGGTGCCCGCGACCGTGCCGCCGGAGGCGACGCGCAGGGACACTGCGGTCGCGATCGCCTCGGCGTCGTCGAGCAGCAGGGGCGGAAGCCGGGTGCCCGCGCCGAGTTGATACCCGCCGCCGACGCCCGCCGTCGCCTGCACGGGATAGCCGAGCGCCCGCAGTCGTTCGATGTCGCGGCGCACCGACCGGTCCGTGACGGCGAGTTCGGCGGCCAGCTCGGTCGCGGTCCAGACGGGCCTGCGCTGCAGCAGCTCCAGCAGCCGCAACACCCGTTCGGTGGTCGCCTCGACGGTCATGTCCGAATCCTGGCACACATCGCGGACCGATACTGTCCGCATTTCACGCGAGACTGGGTTCATGACCGAATCGACATTCAGAACCGAATCGACGGCTCCGCAGGCGGTCGGCGGGTGGAACGCGGTGCTGCGGGACCAGCTCACCTGGCACTGGGACAATCAGATCCGGCCGCGCCTCGACGGGCTGACCGACGACGAGTACTTCCGGGAACCCGCTCCGGGCGCGTGGAACGTCCGGCCGCGGGGCACGAGTACGGCGCCCATCCAGGGTGGCTCCGGTGCGATGACCATCGACTTCGCCGCTCCGCCGCCCGAGCCCGAACCGGTGACGACGATCGCCTGGCGCCTCGGGCACGTGATCGTGGGCGTGCTCGCGATGCGCAACGCTTCGCACTTCGGCCGCGCGGCGACGGACTACGTCTCGTTCGAGTACGCCGAGACGGCCGGCGAGGCGCTGGCACAGCTCGACGCCGAGTACGCGACGTGGATCGCCGGGGTCGAGGCGCTGGGCGAGGACGGTCTCGCGCAGCCGTGCGGTGCGGCCGAGGGGCCGTTCGCGGACAGTTCGATGGCCCGTCTCGTTCTTCACATCAACCGGGAACTCATCCACCACCTCGCCGAGGTCGCGCTCCTGCGCGATCTCTACACCCACACGGAGCGGTGACATGGCACGAGAGCTGCAGCTCACAATCGACGCGGCCGACCCGGCAACCCTCGGCACGTTCTGGGCGGACGTGCTCGGCTACCGGCAGATGGACCCGCCCGGCGGGCACGCGACGTGGAACGAGGCGCTCGCCGCGATGGGCGTGCCGGAGGAGAGGTGGAACGACGCGAACGCGATCGTCGACCCGGACGGCGACGGCCCGCGGATCTTTCTGCAACGAGTGTCGGACGAGAAGGCGGGCAAGAACCGTCTGCACATCGACGTACGCGGCGCGCCGGGGCTCGAAGGGGAGTCGCGGATGGTGGCGCTCGAGGAGGAGGCGCGGCGGCTGGTCGCGCTCGGCGCGAAGCGACTCGAACGGTTCGAGCCGGCCCCGCCGCTCGGTGCCGGATGGATCGTGATGGCCGATCCCGAAGGTAACGAGTTCTGTTTGGACTGACGGGGCGTGGCTTCGACTGACGGAGTGCGGCACCCGGCAGATATACAGCTTGGCTGCGGTTCCCTTCGATGCTGGTCGGGCGTTGTGGGTGCGTCTAATCGACGCTGCGCTCGATTTCGTCCACGTACAGGGCCCATGTCACGGACTCGGGCCGCTGGCCAGATCTCGCGAACACAACGGCCGCTTCGATGGCGTTCTCCAGCGCGATCTCGGTATAGGCGGGCATGAGGATCTGCTGGTGTCCGTACGACACTGGCTCGGGGTTGGTGCCACCGGTCGCTACGGCGTCATCATCGCTGTAGGTCATCCAGTAGAGCACTGCTCGGTTGCCCCGCACGCCCACGATCAGTTCGGCGTCACCGGACTTAAGGGTCATTGTGGGCGGCACATCGCGGGTCACTTGGGCCTGTTCTCGCAGTACAGCGGATATATCGGCGACGGACTGAACCTCGGTGTTGTCGTCGAGGAGCAGGGTGGTCATCGCTGGGCACTCCCTCGGTAGGTGAATCGGAACGGTCGGCCCTGCTGGTCGGTACCGTGCACGGTCAGTGTGCAATCGCGCGGCAGGAACCGCGCGAGCACCTGGTGGCATCCGGTGAATCGCGCCCGGTAACCGCATGGCACGTTGTTCATGACAACTTCGGCGTTTCGGACACCGCTATGGATCATCATCGCGGCTGCCCGCATCTCCACGTGGTACGGAACGTATCGCGGCGCATCGATATCGAGCTCAGTGAGTCGTGTCCGAGCCTCTCGTCCCCACGCATCGGGTCGATTGGACTCGAAGGTGCCGGGTATCTCTGTGCCGCCGATCTTGATGCGGGCAACGGTGTGTTGCTGGTTGTCACCGACACGGCGGGGCAGGTCGGCAACCGCCCACGCTGCATCGGACGAGTACTCCGAGCCTTCGTGCCGGATCCCGGGCGCTGGATCCGGCGCAGACGCTGTTACCGGCGTCGTGCTCGGTTGCGCCGATTCGCCGCCGACATGACGTCCGGCGACCTGCTGGAGGACCTGTTGCAGGTGCCCCAACCCGTCCGCGGCCGCTTCGGCCTCGGCCAGGGCCCGACGTATCAGGTCAAGTAGTTCCAGGTCGGGGAGGATATCGGCGACTGCGTGGCCGACTGTCTCCAACTGTCCTGCGACCTCGAGTGTCTGGCCGATCGGCACGACCTCCGCGAGCTGACGTAGCCGTTCGGCGTCGTCGTGCAGGCTCATCCTTGCTGATGGTGATTTGCTTTCTCCACGACGACCTGTTTGACCTGTTCCAGCATGGCGCTGACATTGGTGAGCTGTTCGACTGCCTGGCCGATCGCGCCGTGAATCTCCTGAGCACTGCTCGTGTCACCGAGAACAGCGGCGACCTGCTGACGCAGCCCTTCCAGCTCGCCGACGATGGCTTGTGCCTGGCCGTCCGGTACCTGGTCGGCGAGTGCCGCGAGTTGCTGCGCTTGTTCCTGGATGTTCATACGTACCTCCGGGGATCGGGCGTGTATTCAGTCGTTTGCCGGTGTGGGAAGCACTTGCGGCATGGTGTGCACCAGCCGTAATCGGCACCGCTGCGCGGTCGAACGGCCACAGCTCCGCAACCCGCGAGGACCAGAGTTCGAGCGAGCCGTTCCGAGTTGGCCACTTCGACCCGGTGCAGAGTGGCGCGGGAGAAGTAGCCCGGCCAGGCATCACCGGGCCACTCCTCACGAGTCCACTGCGGCTCGGGCATCAGCAGACGGGCAGCCATAGCGCACTCGCGGCGATATGGGTCGCTTCGGTCTCGACGTCAGGTCTCATCGGCTGGTTCTGGCGTGTTGTAGGCCCTAACCTGCCCGGAACAGGCGTCGTAGAAGCGATGGCTTGCGATGTACATGGCGTCCGGGGTCGAGCCGGGTAGCCAGGTCCGGGAAAGTCTCGCGTGCGGCCAAGTAGCGCTCACAGCGATGGCAGTGCGGACCCGGCGGACTCATGCACGAGGCGATCGATACCGCGTGGCCGCACACGGCCTCCGGTAGCCCGCCACCGGCGCGGGTGCGGCTGAACTCCTCGTCGGTCACGGCATGCTCGTGCTCGTCATCGATGGCGAGGAACCATCCGGTGTAGAGCCGGCGAGTAGGGATCGTGGTCATAATTCACCTCGTAAGACAGGCGGAATCCTCAGTACGCGTCATGCGCTCGCCATTGAACGCACGTCGGTCGCGTTCGGGTTGGCAGCCACTCAAGAAGGACCGCGCGCATTTCCGGCGGGAACCGCCGTCATGCGAGGGAAAACGGCGACAGTGGTGCCGTTAAGATCAGGTCCATCCCGGGAAGTCCCGTTTCGGGCTGTAGGTGTCCGCGATGAGCCGGATATAGTCCGTCATCCCGTGTGCGGCTCGTGCGACACCTGTGGTCAGTGAGGCGGTGACGATCATGCCGGTCGCGCCGATACTCGGGGTTGCGTCATAGGAGGTTGTCTGCCCTTGCGGTTGGTCTCGGGGTCTGTGGAAACCGTGCAAGTGGAGGCCACGGGGCTCTATATCGACCTGGGCATGCGTCAAGTCGACCCCGGAATATCGCCTGGTCCGAGCGTGCCGGATGGCCATGCGTGCTCGACGTGCGCGGCTTGAATTCGCACTTGTCGCCGTCACCCGCTGGTGACCGTCCGAGGCTCTATGTACGCTGATCAGACGCGAGACGGACCACTCTCCAGGGGGTGTTGATGGGCGCGGCTGGTGGCGCGGCGCACGGGCGCCGGTGCCAAGGATGTGGGACGGTACTTGCCGCCGACAACACCGCTCGCCTGTGCGGTCGGTGCCACAGGGAGCAGCGTGACCAGCTACGAACCCCTCCAGCTCAGCTGCGAAACGAATTTTTCGATACCGATGAGTTTCGCGCGGCGTTTGAAAGTCAACATATCGGTAAGGTGTTGAAGGCTTACCGGAACCATCCCCGACACGTGAAGTTGTTCGGAAAGGCTCTCAATCAGGAATTGCTTGGGCGGTGGCTCGGCCTCACTCAGGCGCAGGTGAGTAAGCTGGAGAACGGCAGTCCGGAGCAAAATCTAGAAATTTTGCGAAACTACGCCCGAATTCTCCACCTGCCGCAGCAGTTGCTATGGTTCGACTTTCCGGGGCAGAGTCGACTGGTGCCGAGGCATGCTGGCCTGGCTGCGCCGGATGACAGCGATAACTTACTTGTCGTCAACACGGGGATGGACACGCTGGAACTTCTTCAGCGGGTTCGGCAGTCGGACATAAATACGTCTACAATCGACGCGCTCAATATCACCGTCGAACAGCTGTGTTGCGATTATCCGCACGCCGACGCAGGTGATCTGGCGAAGACGGCAAAGGGTTGGCTTGACAAAATGACCGAACTGCTCGCGAATCGAATTACTCTTTCGCAGCATCGGGACGTTTTGAACAATGCCGGCATGTTGGCGCTACTTGTAGGCTGCCTCGAGTATGACCTGGGTGATGTGCGTGCAGCGGACGCCACCCGACGTATGGCAATGGAAATGGGTAAGGAATCAGGTGACCCGGCTATAGTCGGGTGGGCTCACGAAATGCTCGCGTGGTTCAACTTGACCAGTGGGAGATATCGTGCGGTCATCCCTGCGGCAGAGGCGGGCACGTTAGCTGCCCCTTCGGAGTCGGTTGCCGTGCAGCTCTACGGTCAGCAGGCGAAAGCTTACGCACGCATGGGCATGGCCGAAGAGGTGCATACGGCGCTTGAGAAAGGAAGTTCACTTCTCGGTAGGATTCCATACCCAGAAAGGCCGGAAAACCATTTCGTGGTGGACCCGGACAAATGGGACTTCTATGCGATGGACACTTACCGCATCGTTGGTGAGGACCAGCTTGCGCAACGCAACGCAGAGGAAGTCGTGCGCCGTAGTGTCAGTTCCGAGGGTGAGTTGGTGTCGCCGATGCGCTACGCCGAAGCGCAATTGACTCTCGCAGTGATCGCTGCGAGGCGGGGCGACGTAGAGGAGGCCAATGCGCTGGGGATACGGGCACTCCAGCACGGTCGCAAGAGCCGGCCGTCGCTCCTGATGGTTGCGGGCGAGGTGTCCGCTGAGCTGGACACGTATGGCGCGACTGCGGGAGCGGACTTCCGCGAGGTGCTGAACGAGATCCGGCGCGACTCGTAGGAGGGCTATTCCTCGAGAAGGCGGGCAAGAACCGTCTGCACATCGACGTACGCGGCGCGCCGGGGCTCGAAGGGGAGTCGCGGATGGCGGCGCTCGAGGAGGAGGCGCGGCGGCTGGTCGCGCTCGGCGCGAAGCGACTCGAACGGTTCGAGCCGGCCCCGCCGCTCGGTGCCGGATGGATCGTGATGGCCGATCCCGAAGGTAACGAGTTCTGTTTGGACTGACGGGGCGGCGGCCGATGGCGCGGTGCGGATGAGCGCAGGTGCAGGCCCGGTGGACGGTTTTCCACTGTGGCTGTCCACTGTGGCTGATCACCATCCGCTCGATCGTCGACTGCTGCGCCGACCGCTCGGTCGTCGGCTGCTCTGCCGTGACCGCGCGGCGTGCCGGGTCGATTGTGCTGCGCCAACGGGTCCGTCCGGCGGGAAGGTTCGGTCGGCGACGCCGCAATCAGCTCACTCGGTGATCGGGTCCGCCGCGGGGTCGATCGGGGTCAGCATGTGGTGGGGGCGTTCCAGGGCGCGGGCGACCCGATCGCTGCGGCGCATCGCGTTTGCGCCGGGGCCGGGGCGGACGACGAGGTCCTCGGGGCCGGGAATCCGGCCGCACGTGCGGCATTGCCCGGCGTCGTCGATGTCGGTGTCGCACGCCGCGTGGCTGAAGAGTCGGGCTGGGTGCGAACCAGTCGTGTGCTGCTCGCCCCACTTGGACAGGGCGAAGATCGTGGGCCACAGCGCCCGGCCTGCCGTGGTGAGCAGGTACTCCGGATGTCCGCCCGAGCCCTCCCGCGTAAGTACGCCGTTGGCGACCAGGGTGTCGAGCCGGTCGGTGAGTACGGCGCGGGAGATGTCGAGGTGTTCGCGCAGGTCCGTGAAGCGGCGTACGCCGTAGAAGCAGTCGCGCAGGATCAGCAGGGTCCAGCGTTCACCGACCACTTCCAATGCGCGGGCGAGGTAGCAGCCCTGCTGGTCGTATCCGGTTCCCAGTGCCACATCTCCATCGTACCGGCGGGGTGGTCTGTTCACCAGACCGCTTCTGTGTCATCGTGGTCTCGTGAACAGACCAAATCTGCGCGTTTCCGTGTCCCCGGGTGCAGCCGGGGTACGTGGGTCGTTCGCCCGGGCGCTGGCACTGACGTCGCTCAGCACGTTCGTGGCGATGCTGGCCTACTCGGGTCCCCTGGGGAACGCGGCGACGGTCACCGCCGCGCTGGCCGCCCCGCCGGGAGCCACTCTGTGGATCCTGAGCTCGATGAGCACCGGTCTTGCGGTGAGCCTGCTGACGGCAGGGGCGCTGGCCGACCAGTCCGGCCGCCGCAGGGTCTTCACGCTCGGCGCCTGGATCTTCGTCGGTGGCTCCGTCGTGTGTGCCACCGCCACCACGGCGACGCAGTTCGTCGTGGGCCGCGTCGTCGAAGGCGTCGGCGCGGCCGGTCTGATCGCCACCGGACTGGGGCTCGTGGCCGCGGTGACCGGCGACGCCGGAGCTCGCTCGACCGCCGCGAGTTGGTGGGGCGCCAGCATGGGGCTGGGCATCGCGCTCGGCCCGTTGCTGACCGGCCTGTTCGATCTCGCCGAGCTGTGGCACGCGCCCTACTGGCTGCTCGCCGCGGTCGGGGCGGGCATCGCCGTCGCCGCGCGATGGTGTTTCGCCGAGACGGCGGTGATTCCGGGCAGGCGCCTGGACCTGCTCGGCGCCGCGTTGCTGACCGGCGGACTGGGACTGGGGTTGGTCGCACTGGTCGAAGTGCGCCTGGGCGGTCTCACCCCGGCTCTGATCTGCGGCGGTGGTGCGGTGGCGACGTTGGCGGCTTTCGCCGTCAGCCAGCTCCGCGGCCGATCGCCCATGGTGGACTTCGGGCTCTTTCGCCGAGGCGACTTCGTGGCCGCCACGGTCGCGGCGACCGCCACGGGCGCCGGTGTGATCGCCCTGCTGTCGTTCGCCTGCACCTTCCTCGTCACCAGCATGGGAATGAGCACCTTCGAGGCGAGCGCTCTGCTCGTGCTCTGGTCCGGCACGAGCGCTGTCTCCGCCGTACTCAGCCGCAAGCTGGCCACGTGGCTGGGCGGAACGGTGCAGCTGGCGATCGGCCTCGCTGCCACGGGTGTCGGCCTGCTGCTGCTCACCGGACTGGGTATCGGTTCGACCGGTGCGCGGCTGGTGCCCGGTCTGCTCGTGGCCGGCGTGGCCACCGGTGTACTCAATGCCGGTCTGGGACGGCAGGCGACCGCCACCGTTCCGCCCGACCGTGCCGCCGCCGGGGTCGGGATGAACAACACGACCCGTTACGTCGGGGCCTCCGTCGGGGTCACCGTCGTCGGTGTACTCGCCTCCGCCCCGGATGGCGACCTCGCCGCCCAGCTGTCGGGCTGGAACCACGTGGCCGTACTGACCGGAACGCTGTCGCTCGCCGGGGCTGCCGCCGTGCTGGCCCTGTACCGAAGTGCTCCAGGGCAGGACCATGGATGAGACGGATCCAGCGTGGGGACGTCGGGACTTTCCGCCTGGTTTCCGCTCACCGCACGGCTCGTGCGACGGCCGGTCTCGGCGCGAGCCGTGCCGTCGGGAGGACTCGCGGGTGGGGCAAGCTCGATCGCAGTCAGAGCAACCACCCCACGGGTGCCACCAGCTCAGCAAACGTTACGAGCGCATAGAGCGTCCCCACGATGGACGCCGTGTAGATCACCGAAGCAATGATCTTCATTCGCGCGACAGTCAGTAGAAAAACCAATGAGAATACTGCTGTGCCGACGTACATTCCGAACAGAAACACCAGTCCGATGAAGCCCAGGATCCAGAGGAGCGATATCCCCACGAACTTGAGCTGATCGGTGAACGGGCCGCTCAACCGTCCGAAACTTCCTGCCACCCGGACGGCCCGAAGGTCCTTGAACAGTGACAGGCCACCCAGCAGCAGACCGGCGATTCCCACGACCAGCGGGAACAGCCGGCCCGTGGCGGAAAAGTTGAACGCCAGCAACAGTCCCACGGAGAAGAAGATCAGCGCGGCCACGCTGACGGCGACGTGCACGAAGAGCGGAGCCGATGATTCAGAGGATTCGGAATCACCGCCCTCCTGTGATCCGGGATCGTCCGGAGAGCTCGTCTTCCTGTGCTTGTAGATCGAGTAGACGGTGGCTCCGGCAAGGATCAGTGCCACGACGAGGACGAACGGGCGCGTCATCCATTCGCCGGGTTCGAAGGCCTCGACCGTGATGAAGTAGTAGCGTTCCAGCGGTATCGCCAAGACGAACGCGATGAGGAATGGCGCCCGGGGGATGTCGGCGATCTTGCAGACCCAGCCGATCACGCCGAGGGTCAGCATCACATAGAAGACATTGAGGTTGAGCGGCTCTTGGAACCCGCTCATGAACAGAATCGGAATCAGGGCCGCGGCCAAGATCGGGAATCGGACGAAGCTCAGCCGGGCGAGCGGCCTGGCCAAGAACAGGGCGAGGACTGCGCCGATGATCGCGGCGAAGGCGAACGACCAGACTATGAAGTAGACCAGGTCCAGTTCCTGTTCGATCAGGTTGGGTCCAGGCTGAATCCCGAAGATCAGCAAGACGCCCAGCAGCAGAGCGAAAGGAGCGGCACCAGGAACGCCGAACAGCAGCGTGGGGATTAGCGCTCCGGATTCGATGGCGTTACTGGCTGCTGATGGAGCGATGACACCGCGTGGATCGCCCTCGCCGAATTTGGCGCCCTTCTTGCGTCCGCCGACCGCCTGAGCCTGGCCGTAGGCAAGCCACGCCCCTGCGGTCGCACCGACCCCGGGCAGCAGGCCGGATCCCACACCAACAGCAGACCCGCGGAGAACGTCACCGCTGTACCTCAGGACATCACGTGCACCCCGAGCCCACCCGTGCCCGAAGGACATCTCCGTGTCAGCCACCGTTGCGCGTCGGGCAACAAGTTGGATGATCTCCGCGACTCCGAAGATGCCCAGCGCGACCGCGACAAGTGCAAAACCCTCCGTGAGGTAGTCGGAGCCGAAGGTGTAGCGGTACTCAGCAGATACCGGTGACACCCCCACCATCCCCAGGGCCAGGCCGAAGGCAGCGATGAGCAGGCCCTTGACCATATTGCCCTTCGATAGAAGAACAGTGAGAAAGATTCCGGAAACGATCAGCATCAGGATCTCCGGAGACCCCATCGCCGTCACGACTGGACGAGCAACGGGAATGACCAGAGTCAGTGCGACGATCCCGATCAAACCGCCGATGGTGGAGGCGAGGAAGCTGGCGGACAGCGCCCGGCCGCCGTGGCCCTTCTTCGCCATCTTGTTCCCGTCGAGCAGGAATACCGCGGCTGATGCCGAACCCGGAATTCCCAAAACGACGGATGTAATCACGTCAGACGTATGCACCACGGCAACGGCGCCTATGATCATCGCAATCGCCTGGTTTGGTTCGAGCACGAAAACGAATGGCAGGAGAACAGCGACCGCGCCGGTGCCGCCGAGTCCGGGGATGACGCCGATGATCAGGCCGACAACGACACCTGCACCCAGGTACAGGAGCATTGCTGGGTCTGCGAAGTTCGCCAGGGCCGAACTGGCCGCTTCAAGCATGGATATTCCTCTTCATCATTCGAAAGCAGCGCCGTGCTCTTCGTTGAGAAATGTTTTGACGAAATCGAGGGTATTGCTGTCGATCGTCATGGACCTTTGGAAGTTCTCAGCGTTTCCCCGGCCCGGCATCATTTCGTAACCGCCGAGTGCGCCGGCTGCTTCCTCGATGAACCGCTCATCAGAATTGAGGATCTCGACGGCATCGGCATACTTGTCGACCAGCTGCCCATCGGTTCCCGTGCTCGACCATAGGCCCTTCTGGTAAAAGAATCCGGACGTCACAAAGGCGTGGTACGCCTCGTAAGCCTGCCCGGACGGCTCGCGGCCATGGATGTTGCGGTACAGCTCTTCAAGGGTGGGGATCTCCGGCATCGCGGGGTCTCTGGTTACTTTCCCCTGCTTGTCGGGGACTCCCACGGATAACAGCGGGTGCATTTCCTGAGCTTCTACCTTCGGCTTGATCTGGCTCAGGTAGCTGGATGTGGTATCGAAACCGACGTCGATTTCACCACGATTTATCGCCAGCCGTGCAGGCCCATTGCCCTGGAATCCGAAGACACCGTTTACATCGCCGCCGAGTACCTTCACGGCAAGCACGGGAATCAGATCCAGACCGGCAGCGGAGATTCCTCCGAATGTGGCTTCGCGGCCGCGATCCAGTAGATCTTCCATCTTTTCGATCCCACTGTTCGCATTGGCATACATCACGGCACCGGTGCCGTGAAGGACCAAAGGAGACATGTCCGTGAAGTCGTACTGGATGTCGCCTTTGCCGAGGAGGCCGTTGAAGTAGGTTGTGCCAGAGGAGACCAGTAGGTATCGGCCGTTGTTCACCCCGGCATCGACATATGCGTTGGTACCCGTTACAGATTGGCCACCCGCGATATTCGACACCTGGAATCGTTCGACGTCGTCGAGCACGTCGGCGAAGTACGGGGTTACAAAGCGAGCCCAGGTGTCGGTACCGCCTCCGGTGGCATACGGGACGACCACGTCGACTATTCCGGGTCCCGAAGGCTTGTACGCAGCCTGGCCAGGTGCGCAGGAAGTCAGCGCCGCGGTGGCGCCTCCCAATGCGCTCGCGATCAGGAACTGTCTACGAGAAATGTGCGCTGCCATTGCGCCTCCTTGACGAGTCCTCGTGCTGTGTGAGCCGATTCGGTTCAAGCCGGCAGAACGCAGGACTGCGGCCCTTCGGTTCGGCTGTTGGCCGAAGAGTCCGCGCGTGCTTGCGGAAGGTGAAGGCGGGCTGATGCCAATGTTCGAGCGGTGCGATTGGTTCCGACCAGCATTTCACCGTCGGCATCATCGAGGAAGGTGTTCAGGACGCCTGCAGGTGTCCTGAGGCGGAGGGTGCCGGGAAGGATTCGGGGATCTATCAGCCCTGTGGGAAGTGTGCCGCCGGTGAAGGCCGCCATGGTCATCGCCACACTTCCCGTTACCGGCATGGCTGGGTGCGGCCGCCCCATCGACAGCATGAGGACCTCCAGGTCGCATTCCGCATCTCTTGCGGGTCCTGCGATGCCCAGCTTCGGAACCGCCCGTTGAGCCTGCTCTCGAGTGGAGGCTAACCCCATGGCCACAGCTCCGGCCCGCCGGATCTGGTCGAGCTCATCGAGGATGGGGTGCACTGCTGTGCGCCACTGGGCGTATGGCAGTTCGTGGAGCCCGAGGGCGTCTGCTGGCAGGATCACGGTGGGCGCGCCGGCGTCGACCATCGTCACCGGGTAGGTCGTCCCGGCAATGTCCACCTTCTCGCGAGCATGCCCTGTCGGGAGCAGCCTCCCCGTGGTCTTTCCCGCCGGTTCGATGAAGCCGAGGCCGACCTCATACCCCGGGTACACCGTCCCCGGGATCATGGCATCGAGTACCTGCGGAAGTTTTCCGCCCGGCGTCGGCACACGTTGAACGATGACCTGATCGCTGTTCGTGTTGTACGTCCGCACATGCGTCACGCCATCGGCCAACTCCACCCACCCGTTCTCCACGGCGTAGAGGCCGGCCGTGGTCGAGCAGTTGCCGCAGTTGCTGCCCCAGTCGACTTTGAACTCGTCAATGCCGACCTGTGCGAAGGTGTAGATGACGTCGACGTCTCCGCTCCGGTCCTGCGAGACCAGCACCGCCTTGCTGGTCGTCGACGTCGCGCCGCCCACTCCATCCAGCTGCCGGTGGTCGGGGCTTCCATAGATCCGGGGTAAGAGCTCATCGGGAGTCAGCTGCGTCTTCTCGATGTCCTCCACCTCGAAGACCCAGCATTTGCTGGTCCCTCCACGCATCCACGTAGCAGCGATCTCCACAACCTGCCCCAATCACGGCGCCGTAAGTCGTAGGCAGTCTGAGTGTCGTCTCTGATTAACACAATGTTAAGTATCTGCAGTAGGTTTCATTAATGCTTAAGGCGGCTCCCAGGTGGTGCTGGAGCTTCGCTTGCTGACACTCGTCAGCCGAGGTGAGCTCCCCCGTGGTGCTGGCTTAATGCACGGGTGAAGCAGCTTTTAGAGGTACTCGCTATGTGTTAACGGTGGCTTTAGTCTGGTGTCATGCTGAGCCCTCAAAGACTTGCTGTCCTCGTCCGTGTTGTGGAGTCCGGCTCGATCACCGCGGCTGCCGACGAACTCGGTTACACAGCGTCGGCCGTGTCCCAGCAGCTGAAGAAGCTTGAACACGAAGTCGACCAGCCTCTGCTGCGGAGGCGTTCTCGAGGAATCGCTCCTACCGACGCTGGCCACATCCTGGCCAGTCACGCGCGCAAGGTGCTTCATCAACTCGATGCCGCGGAGGCCGATCTCAAGGACCTCCTCGAAGGTCATCGCGGCTCCCTCGTCGTGGGTGCCTTCCCCACGATCGCCGCCTCGTTCCTCCCTGAGGTCATTGAGGCCTTCAAGTCTCGGTACCCGGCGATCGACCTGTCTTTGACGAGTGGACGGTTCGACGTCCTGCTCGAAGACCTGGAGCGAGGACGCTCACACATCTGCTGCCTCTGGGAGTATCCCTGGAATCCGGTACGCATCGACGGCGTGCGCGTCGAGGAACTCTTCAAGGAGGAGTCGGTCATCCTCGTCTCGAAGCATCATCCGCTGGCCGAGCGAAGCGAGGTCCGCCTGGAGGAGCTCGCCGGCGAGTCCTGGGTCGTCCGGGCGAATCGGCACCCTGTCGTCGAAGTCCTCGAGCGTGCCGCCGAAGGCGCCGGGTTCCGCCCTTCGATCACCTTGTACGCGAACAACTATCAAGAAGCGCAGGCGATGGTGAGCGTCGGCATCGGTGTGGCGATGGCCCCGCGCAGCGCCGTAGCCGTGCAGCACCCGGATGTCCGCGTCCTCTCGCTCGGAGAGCACGCCCCGGTGCGGAGCGTGCTCATGGCTCAGCGTGAAGAGCGTGTCTACTCACCGGCCGAAGTCGCCTTTCGTTCCATCCTCATGGATGTGGCGCGGCTCCGGCAGGCGAGGTTTGACAGTCGATAAGCTCCGTTGGCATGGTGAACTACCAGTTTGGTATACCAAAGGAGCTGAATGTCCACCATATCGACTGATGTCCTCATCATCGGCGCCGGAAACGCCGCGATGTGTGCTGCACACGCAGCACGGGGTGAAGGCAGATCAGTTCTCGTGCTCGAGGCCGCGCCCGAGGCGCAAGCCGGGGGTAACAGCTACTTCACGGCAGGGGCCACGCGTATCACGCACGAGGGCTTGGGCAGTCTGAAAGACCTTGTCGACGCCGACGAGCGGCATGACCGCAGTGAAGTCCCGCCATACACCGCAGCGGACTACGCTCGCGACCTCGACAAGGTCACAGGGGGTAGGAACGACGCCCAGATGACGAGGACTCTGGTCTCGAACATCGCCGAGGACATGCGTTGGTTGAAGGCAAAGGGGATGCAGTACCGCCTGTTGTACGAACGTCAGGCATACCAGCGACCCGATGGCAGCTACCTCTTCTGGGGAGGGCTCCACGTCGGAAACACCGACGGCGGCGAGGGTCTCATGCGAGACCATTTCTCGATCGCCGAATCGAGCGGTGTCGAAGTTCTGTACCGAGCGCGCGCTACTGAACTCCTCTCGGAAAAGGGTGCCGTGACCGGGGCTGTCTTCGAACAGGACGGTAGCCGGCACGTGGTCCGGGCGTTTTCGACCGTTGTGGCCAGTGGAGGGTTCGAGGCAAGCAGAGACATGCGCGCCGAGTACCTGGGGCCGCATTGGCGACACGCGATCACGCGAGGAACCCCGTACAACACCGGAACGGTGCTGCAGGCAGCTCTTCGCCTCGGCGCCGCCAAGGGAGGCGACTGGAGCTCCTGTCATGCTACTCAGTGGGATGCTGGCTTCGACGACAACGAATCGAACTTCGAGGTAACCAACAGGCTGACCCGTCAGAGCTACCCTCTCGGGATCATCGTCAACCGGGAGGGACGGCGTTTCCTTGATGAGGGGGCGGACTTCCGCAATCTCACGTACGCCAAGTACGGCAAAGAGGTTCTCCAACAGCCTGGCGCTGTCGCCTGGCAGATCTTCGACGCACGACTACGACCGATGCTCCGCTCGGAGGAGTACGAGGTCCCTGGCGTAGGCGAGCACATCAGTTCGTCCCTGGGGGAATTGGCTGATCAGGCGGGGATCGAACGGAGTGGGCTGCTCGACACTGTCGCGACCTTCAACAAGTCCATCGACACTCGGGCGGACTTCGATCCGAACTCGAAGGACGGCCGTGCAGCACGGACGGACCCCGTGAAGTCGAACTGGGCGAACCCGATCTCCGAGCCACCTTACTACGCTTATCCTGTTACTTGCGGCATAACCTTCACCTTTGGCGGCCTGAAGGGTGACGACAAGGCGCGTGTACTAAGGTCGGACGGAACCGCCATCCCAGGCCTATTCGCTTGCGGCGAGGCACTCGGCGGACTTTTCAGCGAGAACTACCCTGGTGGTTCAGGACTCGCGGCAGGGATAGTGTTCGGACGTATTGCAGGGCGGTGCGCGGCTTCGTGAATAAGCACTCGCAGGTCGATTCGGTCTACGAGCAGTTGCGGGCCGAGATTCTCGACGGATCGCTTCAACAGGGTTTCGACCTCAACGAGAGAGCTGTGGCCAGCCTTGTGGGCACCTCACGCACTCCGGTGCGTGAGGCAGTGGCTCGCTTGGTCAAGGACGGCCTGGCCGAACGGCGGAACCGACGCACTCAAGTCACCGTCTGGGATGACGAACGAGTCGGCCAACTCTATGAGATGCGCACCATGTTGGAGACGAAGGCGTGCAGTCTCGCAGCCATGCGGCGCAGCGAGAACGCGATCATGAGGATTCGAGGAGCGGCCGCGCAGCAGCGTGACGTGCCCGAAGCGACCCCGTTGCTTCGGAGGGACCTGAACTACCAGTTCCATGAAGAGATCTGGAACGCCTGTGGGAATCCATTCCTTCTCGAAGCGAACCAGAAATACGGTGTGCAGTCCATGTGCATCGCTCCGACTACGCTGAGGTCCGACGCGCGCTGGCACGTGTCCTTGGAAGAGCATGAGGAGATCGTGCGAGCCATCGAGACCAACGATGCCCACGCGGCGGCCGAAAGTATGCGCAAGCATCTCGAGTCCGCGCTTCGCGAACGGGAAGGCCGGGGCTGCTGAACGCACCTGCCTTGCTACTGCTGCCCGGCCACCGGCTCTCCGGTCCCGGCGGTTACGACTGAGCGATCGAATCCTACGGGCACCGATCCGGACCCGCTGTCCCTCCCCGTTCCCTGGCTGCGGTCAACCCCGCAGCATGGAGCGCACGTCGTCGATGGTGTCGACGTCGGACGGTTCCTTGTCCGGTCGGTAGCGCAAGACCCTGGCGAACCGCAGCGCGATGCCGCCGGGGTAGCGGCTGCTCGTCTGCACGCCGTCGAGTCCGATCTCCACGACCAGTTCCGGTCGCAAGTGGACGGTCCAGTCGTCGCTGCCACGCTCCAACGTGGGGAAGTGGCGGGTCTGCCACGCCAGTAGCTCGTCGGTCAGGCCCTTGAACGTCTTGCCGACCATGATCGGTTCGCCGCCGTCCGGATCGCGCGCGCCGAGGTGCAGATTGGACAGCCAGCCGGTGCGCCTGCCGTGGCCCCATTCGGCGGCGAGGACGACGAGGTCGAGCGTGTGCGACGGTTTCACCTTCAGCCACGCACGCCCGCGTCTGCCCGCGGCGTACGGCGTGTCCGGGTCCTTCACCATGACGCCCTCGTGGCCCGCGTCGAGCGACGATTCCAGTACCGCCGCGGCGTCGGCCGGTGCGATCTCGCCGGGGATCACGTGCTCGCCCGCGACCCGGCGCAGCGCCTCCCGCCGGCTGCGAAGCGGCGCGTCGAGCAGGTCGGCGCCGTCGAGGTGCAGGCAGTCGAAGAAGTAGGGCCGCAGGAGCAGCGCCTTGACCTGCGCCTGCCGCGTGCTGCCGAATCGCGCCATCGTCTCCTGGAACGGCCGCGGCCTGCCGTCGTCGGTCAGGGCGAGCGTTTCACCGTCGAGGACCACCGACGTGCACGGCAGTCCGCGCACGAGGTCGGCGAGTTCGGTCGCACGCTGCGTGATCTCACGCAGCGTGCGGGTGTAGACGTGCACCTCGTCGCCGTCGCGGTGAACCTGGATCCGTGCGCCGTCCAGTTTGTACTCGACGATCGGCTCCCCGACGCCGTCGACGGCCTGGTCGAGCGACTCCGCAGGCGAGGCGAGCATGGGCCGGACCGGTCGTCCGAGTTCGAGGCGGAAGGCCCGCAACGCCTGCTGTCCGCCTGCGGCCGCAGCCGCGGCGGTCGTTGCCAGCCCGCCGGAGAGCATCACCGCGCGGCGCACCAGGTCACCCGGAACGTCGGTGGCGGAGGCGATCGCCTCGATCATCACGCCCTCCAGCGCGCCCTGCCGCAGTTCCCCGGTGAGCAGGCGCAGTAGAAAGTCCTGCTCCCGGCTGGTGGCCCGGCTCAGCAGGCCCGACAGCAGTTCGGAGCGGCGGGAGGTCGACCCGCTGCCGCTGGTGGCGGCCACCTCGCCCAGGAGCGCGTCGACCTCGGTGACGGTCAAGGTGGCCGTATCCGCGGGCCGCCCCAGCAGTCCGCGCAGGGTGCGCCATCCCACGCCGATGCGGCCCTGGGTCGGCGCGCCGGTCAGGAACGCGACCGCGGGTGCGAGCTCGTTCGCCGACGCGCGGTCGAGGAGGTCCGCCAGGATCGCGGTTTTGGCCTTGCGTGATCGCGTGGCGGCCAGCTCGCCGGAGGCGCGGACGACGCTGTCGAGGGGCAGGGGGTCGAGGTGCATGTGGCCATCTTCGCGCGAGACCTCGACGTCCCGCGTGGTGAACGCAGCGCGAGCAGCACCGCGCCGAAGCAGACCACGAGCCCCGCCAGGCCCTCCGCCGTCACCGGCTCGCCGAACATCAGCAGCGCGGCGAGCATCGTCGTCGGCGGCGTCAGGTACAGCAGGGTGGAGACGCGGCGCACCGAACCGCGCCGCGCGACGGCCCAGTAGAACCCGTAGCCGCCGAACGTCGACAGCACCACCAACCAGGCGATCGCGAACCAGAACTCGCCCGACATCGGCGGCGCCGTCTCACCCGTGAAGCCGGCGACGGACAGGAACACGACGGCCGACAGTGCGGCCTGGATCAGCAGCGATTCGGGGAGCGAGAGGTGGGAGGGGAGTCTGCGCTGAGCGAAGGTGCCTGCCACGAGACTGAGCATCGCCAGCAGCGGCAGCGCGTACGCGAGAGCCGGTGCACTGCCCGCGAGGTCGCCCGATACGACGAGCGCGACGCCGCCGAGACCGAGGACCAGGCCGAGCCACTGCGTCGCCGAGGTGCGCTCGCCGAGCAGCGGGCCGGACAGCGCCGCGGCGACGATCGGCTGCAGCGCCGCGATCAGGGCCGAGGTGCCCGCGGGGACGCCGAGTTCGGCCGACCACACGACCCCGGACAGGTAGCCGACCTGCGTCAACAGGCCCAGTAGCGCGTGCACGCCCACGTCACGCAGCGGAAGCCGCCTCCGGCGGAAGGTCAGCCACCACAGGCCCAGCAGTGCGGTCACCACTGCGAACCGCCAGGCCAGCAGGGTGGCACTGCTCGCGAGGGCGGTGCCCATCGTCGCGCCGATGAAACCGGAACTCCAGAGCAGTACGAACCCCACGGCGAGTCCGGCGTCGGTGCGTGACGTGCCCACAAATCCTCCTCGGGTCGGTCACCGACGGCAAGTAAACCGACCGGTATATCTACTCGTACTAGACCGATCTGTTTACCGTCAAGGAAGTCGTCGTGGCATGTGGTGGGGTAGGGTGGGGGCCATGACCGAGCAGCCGGCGTTGACGCCCGCGGCCGAGCGGGTGCTCGAGGTCGTGGAGAAACTGTTCTACGACAACGGAATCCACGCCGTCGGCGTGGACATGATCGCCGCGGAGGCGGGGGTCACGAAGAAGACGCTCTACGACCGGTTCGGCTCGAAGGACGCCATCGTCCGGCTGTACCTCGAACGCAGGGACGTCCGCTGGCGCGCGCACGTGACCGGGGTCGTCGAACAGTCCGGCAGGTTCGGCCCCCGCCGGCGGGTGCTGCTGATGTTCGACGCGCTCGAATCGTGGATGGCAGCGGAGAACCCGCGCGGGTGCGCGTTCGTCAACGCGCTGGCCGAACTGCCCGACCCGGATCATCCGGCGCGCCCGGCGATCGCGGGCGAGAAGCAGTGGGTGCTCGACTACCTGCGGCAGCTCGTGCGGGACACCGGTGCGCGCAACCCGCGCAAGCTTGCGGCGTCCCTGTTCATGCTGTTCGAAGGCGCCACGGTGGCGGCATCGCTCGACGTCGTCGCCGGGGCGGTGGCAGGAGCAAGGGACGCCGCGCGGCAGCTGCTCGACGCCGCCCTGTGAAGTGGTTCGGCGTCAGCCGAGGCGTGCCTGCACGCCGTCGAGGATGACTTCGAGACCGAAGGTGAAGTTGTGCTCCGGATTCGTGGCGGCCTGGAACTCTGCGCCGACCGTCGCGCCGACCCGCCCGGACACGGGAAGGTTCTCGTCCCGCATCACCTGACCCAGCACGGGCGAGACCGTGTCCCACCACTCGGCATCGGTCATGCCGGTGTTGTCCCGCACGTGCTGTGCGTGCGTGCGGGCCGAATCCGCGACGTGCCCGAGGATCAGCGCCAGCACGCTGTCCATTTCCACGTCGGACAGTCCGATCCCGTCGAGCGGGCGCAGCTCGGCCTCGTACTTGCCGACGACACCGGGGCCGAGGTCCGGGCGGGGTGAGCGCACCTCGAGCAGCCACGGGTGCCGCTCGTACAGCTCCCAGTTGCGGCGTGCGACGAACCTCATCGCCTCGCGCCAGTCTCCCGCCTCGGTGGGTGCGGTGACGTCGTCGTAGAGCTCGCCGTAGGCCGCGTCCGTCATCAGTGCGGTGAGGTCCTCTTTTCCGGGGACGTAGCCGTACAGCGACATCGCGCCCACGCCCAGATGCTCGGCGACCTTGCGCATGGACACCGCGGCCAGGCCGTGAGCATCGGCGAGCTCGGTGCCCGCCTCGACGATCGCGGGGACGGTGAGTCCCGAGCGGCCGGGCTTCGGGTGGTGCCCCCACAGCAGATAGATGCTCCGCGTCAGGTCGGCGACCGGGGTTCCTCTGGCCACGTCGGGTTCCTTCCGGCTGGCGGAGTTCCTTCCGTGCCGAACTTACCGTACGGTGTTACGTACGCTGTACGGTAAGTTGTACGGAAACCTGGAGGGGCAGATGTCAGATCATGGGCGTACACCCGCCGTCGAAGCGGCCGGTGTACGCAAGGCGTATGCCGGCGCCACGGCCCCCGCACTGGACGGCCTCGACCTCACGGTCGACCGCGGGGCCGTGCACGGGCTACTGGGTCACAACGGCGCGGGCAAGACCACCGCGATCCGGATCATGACGACGCTGCTGGAACACGACTCCGGCAGCATGCGAGTGGCCGGGCACGACGTGCGCACCGACGGCCGTGCCGTGCGGGCCCGGATCGGCCTGGTCGGCCAGTACGCCGCTGTCGACGAGGACCTCACCGGAAGGCAGAACCTCGTGATGTTCGGCAGGCTCGGCCGGTTGTCGCGGGCCGGGGCGGTGAACCGGGCCGACGAACTGCTGGATCGGTTCGGACTGACCGATGCCGCGGGACAACGACTGGCGGTCTACTCGGGCGGAATGCGCCGCAAGCTCGACCTCGCGGCGGCCCTGCTCGTTGCGCCGGAGGTGTTGTTCGTCGACGAGCCCACGACCGGGCTCGACCCGGCGGCCAGGCGGGACGTGTGGGACTCCCTGCGGCACCTCGCGTCCCGCGGCACGACGGTGCTGCTCACCACCCAGTACCTGGAGGAGGCCGATCGGCTCGCGGACCACGTTTCCCTCGTCGCCCATGGCAGGGTGGTCGCCGAGGGCACACCGGCGATGCTGAAGGCGCGTGTCGGCGACGACCTGCTCGAACTGACTCCGGCCGATCGGGTCGATGCCGACCGGATCGCCGTCCTCGCGCGCCCGTTCGCGAGCGGTGAGGCCCACGTGGTCGACGGGCGGGTGAGTGTGCCGGTCGCCGACCGCGGCGGCGCGCTGGCGAACGTCGTCGGTGCTGTGCGGGACGCAGGCGTCGACCTCGCCGACGTCGCGATCCGCACGCCCACGCTCGACGACGCGTTCCTCGAGTTGACCGGCTCCGGTGCGGAAGGGAAGGCGCTCGCTTGATGACGACCTCGACAACTGTCTCGACGGCGCCCCTGGCAGGTGGCGGGCTGCGCCAGGGACTCGCCGACGTCGCGACGATCGCCCTGCGGGAGCTGCAGCACTGGCGCAACCGTCCCGGTGTCATCGTGTTCGGCTGGCTGTTCCCGGTGCTCGTGCTCGCGATGTTCGTCGGATTGCTCGGCGGGGCGCTGGGTCAGTCGACCGGCGGGTCCTATGTGGACTTCGTGATGCCGGGAATGCTCGCCGTGACGATGTTCTTCGGACTCGAGTCCACGATGACGGCCGTGTCGCTCGACGCGTCCCGAGGAGTGACCGAGCGGTTCCGCTCGCTGCCGGTGTCCGGCGCGGCCGTGCTCACCGGGCGGTGCGCGGCCGATCTGCTGAACTCTCTGGTCGGGCTGGTCGTGATCGTCGTCGCCGGCCTGCTGTTCGGCTGGCGTCCCGACGCCGGCCTTCCGACGTGGGGCTCCGTGCTGGGTCTGCTGGTGCTGCTGCGACTGGCGATGCTGTGGCTCGGCATGTTCGTCGGCCTGCGGGTGCGCAGTCAGGAGGCCGTGAGCGCGGTACAGGTCGCCGTGTGGCCACTGCTGATGCTGTCCGGCGTGTTCGTCGACACGGCCACCATGCCGCGCTGGATCGGCGTGGCCGCCGAGGTCAACCCGCTGACCGGAACCGTCGAAGCCGTGCGCGAGCTGCTCGGTGCTCCCGGCGCGGGAAGCTCGTGGGTCGCGGCTGCCGCGCCGTGGCCGGCCGTGCTCTGGCCCGTACTGCTGACGTCGGTGTTCCTGCCGCTGGCCGTGCGCACCTGGCGACGGCTCGGCCGTTGAGGTCGGCGTGGGGCCGCCTCGGTCGGCAGCCCCACGCCGGGCGTCACTTCCCGCCGCGGGCCATGCCGAGCACGTCGAGAGCCTCGTCGAGCTGGGCCTCGGTGAGCTTGCCCTGCTCGATGTAGCCGCGCTCGAGCACGACCTCACGGATGGTCTTCAGCTCCTTGAGGGCCTGTTTGGCCACGGCCGCCGCCTCCTCGTAGCCGATGTAGGCGTTCAGCGGCGTCACGATCGACGGCGAGCCCTCGGCGTAGTCCTGCGTGCGGTCGGTGTTGACCGTCAGGCCCGCGAACACCTTGTCGGCCAGCAGCCGCGACACGGCCGACAGCAACCGCGCCGACTCCAGCACGTTGCGCGCGATCACGGGCAGGTTCACGTTCAGCTGGAAGTTGCCCTGCGACCCGGCGAACGCCACGGCCGCGTCGTTGCCGATCACCTGCGCCACCACCTGCAGCGTCGCCTCCGGGATGACCGGGTTGACCTTGCCCGGCATGATCGACGACCCCGGCTGGAGATCCGGCAGCGCCAATTCGGCAAGGCCCGTGCGCGGTCCGGAACCGAGCCAGCGCAGGTCGTTCGCGATCTTGTTCAGGGACACGCCGACGGTCCGCAGGTGCCCGGAGGTCTCGACCACACCGTCCTGCGAAGCCTGCGCCTCGAAGTGATCGCGCGCCTCGGCGAGCGGCAGGTCGGTCACCTTGGCGAGCTCGTCGGCGACGGCCGAACCGAACCCTGCGGGAGCGTTCAGACCCGAACCGACCGCCGTGCCGCCGATGGGCAGCTCACCCAGCCTCGGCAGTCCGCTGCGCAGGCGTTCGATGCCGAACCGCACCTGAGTCGCCCAGGCGCCGGCCTCCTGGCCCAGGGTGATCGGGACCGCGTCCATCAGGTGCGTGCGCCCCGACTTCACGACATCCGACCACTCGGCCGCACGCTGCTCGATCGTCGTCGCCAGGTGCTCCAGTGCCGGGACGACCTCGGTGAGCACGGCCTCGGTCGCGGCGACGTGAATGGTCGTGGGGAAGGTGTCGTTCGACGACTGCGAGGCGTTGACGTGGTCGTTCGGGTGCACGTCGCGGCCCAGCGCGCGCGAGGCGAGCGTGGCGATGACCTCGTTGGCGTTCATGTTCGACGACGTGCCCGAACCGGTCTGGAAGACGTCGATCGGGAAATGGTCGTCGTGGCGGCCCTCGGCGACCTCGTCGGCGGCCTGCGCGATCGCGGCGGCCAGGTCGCCCTCCAGCACGCCGAGGCGCGCGTTCACCCGGGCAGCAGCCGCCTTGAGCAGGCCGAGTGCCCTGATCTGGGCGCGTTCGAGCGTTCCGCCCGAGATCGGGAAGTTCTCGACGGCGCGTTGCGTCTGTGCGCGGTAGAGGGCATCGGCCGGGACCCTGACCTCGCCCATGGTGTCGTGTTCGATCCGGAATTCCTGCTCTGCCATGGTCCCCAGTCTGCTCTTGCACCGGCAGACCGCGCCCCGTGGCGTGCGGCACGTCGCCGATACGGGTGCCTCCCAGCTGTCGCGGTGATCACAACGCCGCGGTGACGGTATTACGATCAACACCAAGGTCACCCATCAAACGGCAGAAGGGGCGGTGCGCCCATGGCCGAGCCAACGGAGACCACCGAAACGAATCGAACCACCGATGCGACTCGGACCACCGAAGTCGATGTGCTGATCGTCGGAGCGGGACCGACCGGGCTGTTCGCGGCCTACTACGCGGGGTTCCGCGGGCTGTCGTCGGCGATCGTCGACTCGCTGCCCGAAACGGGCGGGCAGATCACGGCCATGTACCCGGAGAAGATGATCTACGACGTCGCCGGGTTCCCCGGAGTGCGCGGACGTGATCTCGTCAAAGGACTCGTCGAGCAGGCGAACCAGTGGGACCCGCAGTATCTGCTCGGCCGCAAGGCCCACGGCCTCGACGACGACGGCGAGCAGCTCACGATGACTCTCGACGGCGAATCGGGCGAGGAAGCCGTACGCGCCAAGGCGGTGCTGATCACGGCGGGCATCGGCGAATTCACCCCGCGACCACTGCCCGCGGGGGACGGCTGGCTCGGCAACGGCATGGTGCACTTCGTGCCCGCGCTCGATGAGCACGCGGGCAAGGATGTCGTGGTCGTCGGCGGGGGCGACTCGGCGTTCGACTGGGTGCTCGCGCTGCACCCGGTCGCCCGCAGCGTGACACTCGTGCACCGCAGTGCCAAGTTCCGCGCGGTCGAATCGATCATCCAGGAGGCGCGCGAGGCCGGGATCAGGATCATCACCGACGCCGAGGTCGCCGAACTGCGAGGCGGTGCCGACGGCGCGCTCGCCGAGGTGTCACTGGAGATCAAGGACCGCGACACCAAGGAGGTCCGGCCGGAGGTGCTGCCCGCGCAGACGGTCGTCGCCGCGCTCGGATTCACCGCGGACCTCGGGCCGATCGAGAGCTGGGGACTGGAGGTCCACAAGCGTTCGATCACCGTGGACTCGACCATGGCGACGGCACGTTCGCGGATCTACGCCGCCGGGGACGTGGCGGCCTACCCGGGCAAGGTCAAGCTCATCGCCACGGGTTTCGGCGAGGCAGCCACCGCCGTGAACAACATCGCCGTGGAACTCGACCCGTCGGCCCATCTCTTTCCCGGCCACTCCAGCGGCTGAGGGCGGCCTGCCGTGACCTCGGTGACCGGTCACGGGGCGATGGTCGTGTCACCGTCACCGGATCGTCTGCATGCGGTCCGAGCCGACGACTGCCGGTCCGGCGGCCCGAGCACCTACGCCGAGACCGTCTCGTCGATCCACGTCGCGTAGGCGGGGGCCGACGTGTAGATCGACGGCGCCGTGCCGCAGACCGGCTCGTTGTTACCCGCGCGGCTCGACACGCCGACGAGTCGCCACCGGTCGCCGGTGCGCACGAGCTGTGGCCCGCCCGAGTCGCCGTAGCACGCGCCCGCGCCGTCGGGATTGTCGGTACACACCTCGGACGTCGCGTCGAATCCGGCCGCGCAACGCTCGTCGCCGACGATGCCGGTGTCGAGCTGCTGCAGGTTCCGGGGAGCATCGCCGCAGCCGCTCTCGGGGCAGGTCTGTCCCCAGCCGAGCAGCCGCGTCGCCGTCCCGGGCTCGGCCGAATCGGCCAGGTCGACGGGCTCGGCCTCCACCGGCGAGTCCAGTTCGACCAGGGCGAGATCACCCGTCGACCCGGGGCGGGTGTACGACGGGTGCGATACGAGCTTCGTCGGCTGCGCGACCTCGCCACCCTCCGCCCGGTCGGTGCTGCCGATCCGGGCGGTCAGCTGCTCGGCGTCCGTGCCGTCGACGCAGTGCGCCGCCGTGACCAGCCACCCCGGGCGGACCAGGGACGCACCGCAGTAGTGCTCGCCGTCGGCCGAGAGCGACGTCATGAACGGATACGTCTCGTCGCCGGGTGTGCCGCCGACGAGATCCGGCTGCACCGCGGCCGAGACCGCGGGCGCGGACGCCAGCAGCAGTGCAGCCGCGAGTCCCGCCGCTCGCGTGACCAGGCGCCGCATCAGGGCAACGGTGCCGAGTCGTCGTCCCCGTCGCCGTCGAAGTCGACCGACGAGAACGTGCGCAGCTTGTTCAGCCGGTGGTAGCCGTCGATCAGCCGCACGGTGCCGGACTTCGACCGCATCACGATCGATTCGGTGGTCGCGCCGCCCGCGCGGTAGTGCACGCCGCGCAGCAGGTCGCCGTCGGTGATTCCGGTTGCGCAGAAGAACACGTTGTCGCCGCGCACCAGGTCGTCGGTGGTCAGCACCCGGTCGAGGTCGTGGCCCGCCTCGACCGCCTGTTGCCGTTCCTCGTCGTCCTTCGGCCACAGCCTGCCCTGCAGCTCACCGCCGAGGCACTTCAGCGCGGCCGCGGCGATGATGCCCTCGGGGGTTCCGCCGATGCCGAGCAGCATGTCGACACCCGTCGTCGAGCGGGCCGCCGCGATCGCGCCGGCGACGTCGCCGTCGCTGATGAAGCGGATGCGCGCGCCCGCCTCGCGGACCTCCTTGACGATCGATTCGTGCCGGGGCCGGTCCAGGATGCACACCGTGACGTCGGATGCGCTGCTCTGCTTGGCCTTCGCCACGCGGTGGATGTTCTCCGCGATCGGCGCGGCGAGGTCGACGACGCCCGCGGCCTCCGGACCCACGGCCATCTTCTCCATGTAGAACACCGCCGACGGGTCGAACATGGCGCCCCGTTCGGCCACCGCCAGCACCGCCAGTGCGTTCGGCATGCCCTTGCTCATCAGCGTGGTGCCGTCGATCGGGTCCACGGCGACATCGCACTCCGGGCCGTCGCCGTTGCCCACCTCCTCGCCGTTGAACAGCATGGGCGCTTCGTCCTTCTCGCCCTCGCCGATCACGACCACACCGGACATCGACACGGTGCCGATGAGCTGGCGCATCGCGTCGACGGCTGCCCCGTCGCCACCGATCTTGTCGCCCTGCCCGACCCAGCGTCCCGCTGCCATCGCCGCCGCTTCGGTCACCCGGACGAGCTCCATGGCGAGGTTGCGGTCGGGCGTTTCGCCCCGTCTCGGCGTGCTGGTGGTCATGCTGCCTCCCGAGGTGGGTATCGCGTGGGTGCGCGGTCGACGAAGATCGGCGCGGAAACTGCTTACAGCCTGCGCGAGCCTGTGTTCATGGAGTTGTCAGAGACGTCACGTCAGGCGTCACTCCGACGCGTCGCCGCCCGAGCCGCCTGCGTCGGCATCGTCCTCAACCGTAGCCAGCGCGGCCTCGATGCGCTCGCGGGCGCCTGCCAGGTGCGTTTCGCACAGGCGCGCCAGCTTCTCGCCGCGTTCCCACAACGCCAGTGACTGCTCGAGGGACAACCCACCCGCCTCGAGTTCGCGCACCACCTCGACCAGCTGGTCACGGGCCTGCTCGTAACCCAGGCCGGACAGGTCGTCGGGGGCACTGTCGGGGGCGCTGTCGGGGGTGTCGCCACCGGATTCGCTCACGTCGCGGTTCGCCTCACGTCTCGGATGCGTGCCTGCCTGACGCCGTACCTGCGCCGAGGCCGGGTCCGGGCGCACACTACCGCGCGGTCGCCGAAACCGCGCCGTCGGTGACCCGCACCCGCAGTTCGGTGCCCTCGGCGACCTCGTCGACCGACCGCAGCACCTTCAGGTCACCGTCGGTGTCGACGTACTGCACCACCGCGTAGCCGCGTTCGAGGGTCGCCGACGGGCCGAGCGCCGTCAGTCGGGCGCGGGCGGCGGTCAAGGCACTCTGTTCCTGCGTCAGCGTGGTCATGACCGCCCGGCGGGCGCGTTCGACGTGCAGCGCGACGTCGGCCTCCCTGCGTTCGACCGGACCGTGCGGGTCTGCCAGGCAGGGACGGCTGCGCAGCTGATCGAGCTGCCTGCGCTGACCGTCGACCCAGCCGTGCAGCGCCCGCCGCGCGCGGTCGCGCAGCTGGTGCACCCGCGTGGTTTCCTCCTGCACGTCGGGCACGATCGTCTTCGCCGCCCCCGTCGGCGTGGAGCAGCGCACGTCCGCCACGTTGTCGAGCAGCGGCGAGTCCGGCTCGTGGCCGATGGCGCTGACGACCGGCGTGCCGGCCGCGGCGACCGCCCGGCACAGCGTCTCGTCCGAGAACGGCAGCAGATCCTCGACGCTGCCGCCGCCACGGGCGACGACGATGACGTCGACCTCGGGATCGGCGTCGAGCTCCGACAGTGCCCGCACGACCTGCGGCACCGCCTTCGCGCCCTGCACCGCGGTGTTGAGGACGTGGAACTTCGCCGCAGGCCAGCGGTTCTGCGCATTGGCCAGCACGTCGTGTTCGGCCGCGGAGGCACGGCCCGTGATCAGGCCGATGCCACGCGGCAGGAAGGGCAGCGGGCGCTTCCGTTCCTGCGCGAACAGGCCTTCGGCGTCGAGGAGTTTGCGGAGCCGTTCGATCCGCGCGAGCAGTTCGCCGATGCCGACCGCGCGGATCTCACTCGCACGCAGGCTCAGCGTCCCGCGGCCCAGCCAGAACGACGGCCGCGCATGCACGAGCACACTCGCGCCCTCGCGCAGCGGAGGGTCGATCGAACGCAGCATGCGCTGTTGGCACGTCACCGACATCGACACGTCGGCGGCAGGGTCGCGCAGCGTCAGGAACGCCGTCTGCGTGCCGGGGCGCGCCGAGATCTGCGTGATCTGCCCCTCGACCCACACCGAGCCGAGGCGATGGATCCAGTCGGCGATCTTGCGTGCGACCGTGCGGACCGGCCACGGATTGTCGGCCGTCGACGGCTGCGTGCCGGTGCTCTGCGAACCCTCCTGGGAACCTCGTGCGTCGGTGCTCACGACGTGGTGGTCTCGCCGGTGGCGGTGGCGCCCGACTCGCCGGTCGGTTCGCTGTCGGGCACGGCGTCGGACCCGGTGTCGGAGGGCCCGGTATCGGAGGACCCGGTGTCGGATTCGGCCCGGACGTTGGCGATCCGGCGGGTCAGCATGCCCGTGAACGACGGCCGGTTCTCGTTGTCCCGCTCGTGGTCGAGGAGCTGCTCCAGCTCGTCGGCGGAGAACGAGCGCAGCCGGGAACGCAGCTCGGGCAGGCTCAGTGCGTCGTAGTCGGTCACCCCCGCCGGGCCCGAGCCGGTTGTCGACGGGATGGTTCCCGGCGCCGGCTCGGATTCGGTGCCGTTGGCGCCGTCGTCCGTGGTGCCGCCGGTGCCGCCGCCGGTGCCGGTCGAGGTCACGGTGCCGGTCGCCGCGATCCCGGTCTCGGTGCTGTCGAACTCCCCGTCCGCGTGTTCCTCGCCCAGCGCCTGCGATTCGGCGTCCCACGGGTCGTCGAACGTGGCCGCGGCTCCCGGTGCGTCGGACTCGGTCCAGGCGTCTGCCCGGGCGGCCGTGGGGTCGTCGTCCTCGTCGAACGTCGCCCAGTTGGGTTCGTCCTCCGCGCCGTGGAACGCGGCGAGGGCGTCATCGCCCTTGATCGCGAGCTCGGTGACGTGCTGCTGGACCCGCATCGAGGTCTGCAGCACCTGGCTCGCGACCGTGACCGGCAGCTCGGTGAGGTGTTTCGGCAGGTCACGAACCGTGTCGGCGGTCGAAGCGGCGAGGCCGGCCGCAACCCGCACCGGGAACGGGAAATGCTTCATGCGCCAAGACTGCCGCACGCGGCTCCGGCTGCCCAGCCCCACCCCGCTCCGCAGGTCCACGATCCGGTGTTCGGCTCGCCTCCGGTCCGTCACCACTCTCCGGGAGTGGCGCATGCCGGCGGCCGATGCCACACGCCTCGCGCGATGACGCCGCTTCCCTGCGGTCCGTACCCTGGAACCCATGAGTGCAGCCAGCCCCAGCGGTGACCAGAACGGCAAGCGTGTGCTGCTCGCGAAGCCGCGCGGGTACTGCGCCGGTGTCGACCGTGCGGTGATCACGGTCGAGAAGGCGCTCGATATGTACGGCCCGCCCGTCTACGTCCGGAAAGAGATCGTCCACAACCGGCATGTCGTGGACTCGCTGCGGGAACGGGGCGTGATCTTCGTCGACGAGACCACCGAGGTACCCGAGGGGGCGCTCATCGTGTTCTCGGCGCACGGGGTCTCGCCCGCGGTGCACGCCGAGGCCGAGCGGCGGAACCTGCAGACGATCGACGCGACGTGCCCGCTCGTGACGAAGGTGCACAAGGAGGTCAACCGGTTCGCCCGGGACGACTACGACATCATGCTGATCGGCCACCACGGCCACGAGGAGGTCGAGGGCACCTCGGGTGAGGCTCCCGAGCACGTGCAGCTCGTCGACACTCCCGACGACGTCGCGCAGGTGCAGGTGCGCGATCCGGAGAAGGTCGTGTGGCTCTCGCAGACCACCCTGAGCGTCGACGAGACGATGGACCGGGTCGATCAACTGCGGGACCGGTTCCCCGGCATCGCCGACCCGCCGAGCGACGACATCTGTTACGCCACATCGAACCGTCAGGTGGCGGTCAAGGCGATGGCCGCGGAATGCGATCTCGTGCTGGTGGTGGGCTCGCGGAACTCGTCGAACTCGCAGCGGCTGGTCGAGGTCGCGCTGCAGGCCGGTGCCAGCGACGCACACCTGATCGACTACGCCAACGAGGTCGACCCGGCCTGGTTCGACGGCGTCACGACCATCGGCGTGACCAGCGGTGCGTCGGTGCCCGACGTGCTCGTGATGGAACTGCTCGACGACCTGGCAGAGCGCGGCTGGGACGACGTGCAGGAAGTCACGACGGCGAACGAGAAGATCTCGTTCGCGCTGCCCCGCGAACTGCGCTCGGACAAGGAGACGCGCAGCAGCGTGCGCTGAGCCCCCGGCCGCTCGGCGAGACCGTCACAGCCGGGCAACCGCAACCGCCGGAACACGAACGGCAACAACCGGAACACCCAGTGAGCCAGTGAGGCCGCCCGTCCCGATACCCGGGAGGGCGGCCTCACCTCGTTTCGACGTGTCACGGCCGGTGCGCCGTCGTCCGGCGCTCTCGACGCCCCGGCTCTCGACGCCCCGGCTCTCGGACGACCCGGCCCTGGGCGGCTCGGCCCCTCGAGGATCCGGTCTTGGGCGATTCAGTCCTCGGTGTCCCAGGGGCGGCGGCGCGGTTGATCGCGGCGCGGCCGCTCCGGTGGTGGCTCGGCCTCACGAGGACGCTTCGGCCGCTGCGGCGGCGGGTCCGGCCGCTCGCCGCGCGGTGGCCGCTGGGGACGCTTGGGCTCGCGGGCCGGGTCTTCGGGTGGTGTCCTCGGTGGCCTGCGGTCGGGAGGTGGCGTGCGCGTCCCACGGCCCTCGTCGGCGGGTCCGGGACGGCGGGGCGGCGGGCCCTCGCCCGGACCGCGCGGACCGCGGCCGGGAGGCCCGTCGGCGGGTGGCCGGCTCCGGCGCGGCGGTTCCCCTCGTCCCGGTGGGGCGTCCGGCCGGTCCTCGGGCGGGTGGGGCCTGCGCCGGCGCCCGGACGTTCCGGAATCACTCGCCGGACGCCGGGCTCCCGCGGCTCCCGCAGCGGGCGGGGCCGGGCCGTCGGCGCCGGCCGCCGTCTCGCCTTTGACCTTGTCGCCGGTGCTCCCGGGCTTGTCCTTCGACGGGCGCTTGTCCCCGGACGGGCGCTTGTCCCTGGGCGGGCGCTTGTCCTTGGCAGCAGCGGGGCGATCGCCGTCGTCCTCGTCGTCACGGGTGCGCTTGCGCTGCGAGCCGTTCTTCGCCGGTCGGTCGGGGTCGCGTTCACGGTGGATGCGGAAGACGCCGAGGGCGATCGTCAGGGCCGTCGTTATCGCCATCACCGGGAAGTTGTTGATCAGCGGGGTACTGACGGCCAGCACGTTGGCCAGCATGTCGTTGCTCTCCGGCAGCGACGTGCCCGTGAGCACGACCAGCGGCACGGTGACAGCCATGACGAGCGGTGGCTGGACCATCGGCCCGAACAGGTTGCGCCGGCGTGCCGCGGCGACGGCCACGAGCGCGCCCGCGCCGTAGATCAACTGGAACGGCAGTCCGAGACCGTCGCCCACCTGCGTGTTCAGTACCGCGCCCGCGATCGCCGTGACCAGGGCGAGCAGGATTGCTCCCCACCAGGGCAGACCGCGCCGGGCACCGAACACGAGACGCTCGTCCCATACGACGGGCTCGTCCTCGTTCGCGGCGTCAGGATCGCTACGGCGATCTCGTGTGGCGGTCACAGGGCAACACCGTAGCCGGTAGATCGGCCACGACTGTTATGGATCCTCGACGTTCGTCGTACCGAGTGGCCCGCGAAGGCCCTGTTTCGTGACCTGTCGCACAACCGCGGTGCATCGTGGGGGCGACCCGAGTCCGTGCCCGGGGACCGGGACGTTTCGCCGAATTACCGGTTCGTCGGGCCGCGGGTTCGGTAGCGGTCCCGTCCGGTCCGGAGCCGGTGGGGCTCAGTTGGCGGTGGCCTCGTCGTTCTTCCGGACGGCCGGGACCGGTGCCGGGCTGGCTGCGGCCTCCGTCAGTGGTGCGACCGTGCCACGGAAGTTCTCGAGTGCCTCCAGCTCCCGCTTACGGGCGGACAGGAACCGCTGCAGATGGGTGCTCGACAGGTTCACGGCGTCGACGGCCCCGGCGGCCGCGCGGTGCGCCGACGCCGCGGAGGACCGCACCTGTTCGACATCGTCCAACAGTGTGCGTTCCGTCGCGGCGAACATGGCCGCCGACGCGATGACGGCGAAGCCGGTCGGCCCGCACAGGAACACGCGCCGGTCGAGCATCCAGCGCAGCAGTTCGGGGTCGGTGTCGAGTGCGGCGACCACCGCGGCGTCGGACGGCACGAACATGACCGTGCCGTAGATCGCGTCGGCCCAGCGCTGATAGCCCTTTCCCGCCAGTTCGGTCGCGCGGGACCGCAGGTTCCGCACGTGGACGCGCAGGGCGTCGGCGCGCTCGTCCGGGTCGTCGGTCTCGACGGCCTCGGCCCAGATCGCGAGGCTCGCCTTGGCGTCGACCGGCACCGTGCGGTCACCGCCGACCCGCAGCACCATGTCCGGCTTCGCCGCGCCGCCGCCGGCGAGGTCGGTCTGCAGGGTGTAGTGCAGGCCCTCGCGCAGTCCCAGCGCACGCGCCGTCTCCACCAGCACGTGTTCGCCGAGCTCACCCCGGCCGCTGATCGAGGCGAACGCGACCTCGTACCGGCGGAGCGCCGCCTGCTGCTGGTCGAGCTTCACCCGTTCCGCCTCGACCTGCCTGGCGGCGGCGTCCGCACGGCGCATGCCGTCCTGGTACAGGCGCCACAACAGGACGACCGCACCCGCCAGCAGGGCCGCGGCCACCGTTGCGACCGCGGCGAACACCGTCGAAGCCACAGGACACGCTCCTCATTCGTCGATCCTCGCCGGGCCCGTCGAGCCGGCGACGTGCCGGCGACATGCCGTGCCGACCATGCCGTGCCGACCATGCCGTGCCGACCATGCCGTGCGAGTCACGCGGGGCACGCCGGGCCTGGTTGCATCATGGCGGATGCCCCCGACAGAAAGCGGCCACTCGGCACTCGTACCCTAGTGTGAACACACGTTCGAGTGACACGCCGGGTGGGTGTTCCCGGTTCTGTCGGTGCCGGGCCCTAGCGTTGATCCCGTGCGAATGCTCCATACCTCCGACTGGCACGTGGGACGAACCTTCCACGGCGCGGACCTGCTCACCGAACAGGACACGGTCCTCCAGCACCTCGCCGGCCTCGTCGCCGACGAGTCGGTCGACGTCGTCCTCGTCTCCGGCGACATCTACGACCGCGCCGTGCCGTCCGCGGAGGCCGTGCGGGTCGCGACCGCGGGCATGCGGCGGATCCGCGAGGCGGGGGCGGAACTCGTGCTGACGTCGGGCAACCACGATTCCGCAGCCCGGCTCGGGGCCTTCGCCGAGTTCGCCGCCTCCGGTGGTCTGCACCTGCGGACGACCGTCGCCGGCATCGCCGAGCCGGTGGTTTTCGACGGCGGCGACGCGCCGGTGGCGGTGTACGGGATTCCGTATCTGGAACCGGAGACCGCCAGGCACGCGCTCGGCATCGAGGACAGGGGACACACGGCGGTGCTGACGGAGGCGATGCGCCGGGTACGCGCGGACCTGGCGGGCCGGCCCCCGGGCACCCGCTCGGTCGTGCTCGCGCACGCGTTCGTCACCGGCGGAGCCGGGTGCGATTCGGAACGGACGATCGCCGTGGGCGGTGTGGAGCAGGTTCCGGGGTCCGTGTTCGACGGTGTCGACTACGTCGCACTGGGGCATCTGCACGGAGCGCAGGTGCTGGACGAGCACCTGCGTTACTCGGGAAGTCCGCTCGCGTACTCGTTCTCCGAGATGGCGCAACGGAAATCGGTGTTCCTGTTCGATGTGGACTCCGGCGGTGCCGGCGAGGTGAGCCGCCGTGATTTGCCGGTGCCACGGCCGCTCGCGACGATGCGGGGCGAGCTCGAGGAACTGCTCGCGGCGCCCGAACACGCGGAGCACGTCGACAGTTTCGTGTCGGCGACGCTGACCGACCGGGTCAGGCCCGTCGACGCGATGCGCAGGCTCCGGGACCGGTTCCCGTACGCGGTGCACCTGGACTGGGAACCGGAGGGAGCGGAGACGGCCGTGCTGCGGTACGCCGAGGCCGTCCGCGGCCGGTCGGACACCGAGATCGCACGGGGCTTCCTCGACGACTGCCGGAACTCTCCGCCGAACGACCGGGAGGAGGAACTGCTCGTGGCGGCACTGGAATCCGCGGGCAAGCACGACCCGGGACAGGACGACCCGGGCAAGGACGGTGAGCCGCGATGAGGCTGCACCGGCTGGAGGTCTCGGCGTTCGGCCCGTACGCGGGACGTGAGGTCGTCGACTTCGATGCGCTCGGAGCCGACGGGCTGTTCCTGCTGCACGGCGATACGGGCGCGGGCAAGACGACCTTGCTGGATGCCGTGGCGTTCGCGCTGTTCGGGAAGGTCCCCGGCGCACGGGCCGATGCCAAGCGGTTCCGCTGCGATGTGGCCGAGCGCGGCACGTCGACCGAGGTCACGCTGGAGCTGACGGTGCAGGGGCACCGGTTCCGGATCGTGCGCAACCCCGAGTACGAACGGCCGAAGTTGCGTGGCGACGGCACCACGAAACAGCAGGCGAAGGCGTCGCTGACGTGGCTCGACGACCCGCCGAGCGGACAACCGCCGGAGGGGGTCACGCGCATCGACGAGGTCGCCCGCACCGTGGAGCGGCTGCTCGGCATGACCGGTGACCAGTTCTTCCAGGTGGTGCTGCTGCCGCAGGGCGAGTTCGCGCGGTTCCTGCGGGCCGAGACGAAGGAACGCGAGGAGCTGCTGGAGAAGCTCTTCGGCACGCAGCGGTTCTTCGAGGCCGAGAAGTGGTTCAGCGAACGTCGTCAGAGCAAGCGGCGGGAGCTGAACGAGCGCAGGCAGTCGGTGCGGGAATGGCTGGCGCGGATCGGCCAGGTCGCGGGCGAGGAACCGCCGGACGACGGCGCCGCCGACTGGGTGGCCGACGTGCGCGGCCGCGTGGCCGCGGCGGTGGCCGAGGCGAAGGCGGCGGCCGACGAGTCGGCCACGGCACGGGAACGCACGGCGGCGGAGCTCGACGCACGGCGGAGCGAGGCGGACCGGCTGCGCCGGGTGCGCAATGCTCACGAGAGCCTGGCCGAGCTGGCGAAGGAAGCGGACCTGCGCGCCGAGTGGAAAGCCGAACTGGCGGCCGCGAGGCGGGCGTCGGCGGTGACCGGCCTCGCCGCGGAGGCCGACCGGCAGCGCACCAGACTGACCCGGGCGCTCGAACAGGACGAGCGGGCACGCGAGACGTTGGCCGCCCGCGGGCGCGGCGACGGCCGGGTGGGTTCGGAACTCGACGGCGGTGAGCCCGACGTCGCAGCTCTGCGTACCCGTGCGGGCGAGGTTCGCGAAGACGCGGGCGCGCTGGCCGGGCTCGTCGAGGAGGCGCAGCAGCAGGTCCGGGACCGCAAGCGGCTGCAGCAACTGGGGGAGATCGCCGAACACGCGACGGCGCAGGCGGCGGCACTGGGCGAGAAGCTGGCCGGACTGCCGGAACACACGCGGCAGCTGCGGACCGAGCTGGACGCCGCGGCGGAGGCGGCGGTGCGGCTCGACGCCGTCCGGACACGCGAGGCCGAACTGGCCCGCGTGCTGGGGGAGGCCGAGCGGGTTCCGACGTTGGAACAGGAAGCCGCGGGTGCCCGTGAGGCGGAGCAGGCGGCGATCGACGCGCACCAGTCGGCGCGCGAGGCGCTGCTCGACCTGCGGGCGCGGCGGCTCGCCGGGATGGCGGGCGAGCTCGCGGGCGAGCTGCAGGACGGCGAGCCCTGCGCCGTGTGCGGCTCGGAGGACCACCCGGCTCCCGCGGCGGGCGGTGACGGCGTGGGCGAAGCGGAGGAACGTGCCGCCACCGAGGCCGAACAGGCCGCGGAACAGCGCCGGAGCCGGGCGGCGACCGCCCGGCACGAGGCGGACACGGCGCTCGCTGCCGTCGTCGAACGTCTCCAGGACCGAACCGCCGGACAGGTGCGCACCGAACTCGACGAGGTTCGCCACGAGCTGGCCACGCTGACCGAGTCGGCGGTCCGCAAGGACCGGCTCGAGGAACTCGTGCGCGCCGATGAGGCCGAGTACGAGGACCTCACCGCCCGGCGGACGTCGGCCGAGCGAGAGGCGGCCGCGGCGGAGGAACAGCGGCGCGCGCTCGCCGAACAGGTGGAGCGGCAGGAACGGCGGCTCGACGAGGCGGCGGGCGAGTTCGACGATGTCGCGGCGCGCCGGGCGCACCTGACGGAGCTGGCCGATGCGCTCGACGGGCTGGCGGACGTCAGAACGGAGCTGCGAGCCGCCCGCGAACGCGTCGACGAGCATGCGGCGGCCGCCGCGCAGGCGGCGCGGACGGCAGAGTTCGCCGACGTCGAGGAAGCTCTGGCGGCTGCCCGTGATCAGCAGCGGATCGCCGAGCTCGACCAGTCGCTCGCCGATGCCCAACAGGCGGAGGCGACGGCCCGCGCCGTGCTGGCCGAACCGGAGCTGGCGGACGTCGAGCCCGACCGGGTGGTCGACGTCGAATCGGCGCGGCAGGCGGCGGAACAGGCGCGGGAGCGGGCCGAGCAGGACGTGGCGGCGCTGCAGAAGCACACCGAGCGCGGCCGTGAGCTCGACACACTCGCGGGCGAACTGGACGCCGTGCTGCGTGAACTCGCGCCCGCCGAGGAGGAGTTCGCGGAGCTGGACGCGTTGACCGACGTCGTCAACGGCCGGGGACAGAACGCCCGCCGCATGTCGCTGCGGTCGTACGTGCTGGCGGCCAGGCTCGAGGAGGTCGCGGTCGCGGCGACGGCCCGGCTGCGTTCGATGAGCCACGGGCGGTACTCGTTCGTCCACTCCGACGCCCCGGGCAGTCACGGCAAGAGCGGCGGGCTCGGCCTGGACGTGCTCGACGACTATTCCGGGATGGTGCGCTCGGCGAAGACGCTGTCCGGCGGGGAGTCGTTCCTGGCGTCGCTGTCGCTGGCGCTCGGTCTGGCCGATGTCGTGGCCGCCGAAACCGGCGGGGCACTGCTGGACACGCTGTTCGTGGACGAGGGCTTCGGCACGCTGGACGGGGAGACCCTCGATGTGGTCATGGACGTGCTCGACGACCTGCGCGCGGGCGGTCGGGTCGTCGGGTTGGTGTCGCACGTCGAGGAGCTCCGGCAGCGGATCCCCACGCGCTTGCGCGTGCGCAAGGCCCGCACCGGTTCCAGCGTGCGGGTCGAGGGCGGCCTCGACGGCGACATCGGTGTCGCCTGGAGCTGATCGGCATCGTCTGGACATGACGGATCTCGATACTTTACCGGAGTATCAGGCCTGGCCGAATAGGCTTTCGTGCAATGACTTCTGAGGGCACCGAACATGCGAACGAGGTCGCCGGAAGCGATTCCGGCGATGCGACGGAGGGCGTGCAGCCGCCGGAATCCTCTCCCCAGCCGGCGGAATCCTCGCCTTTGCCGGCCGCTCCGTCCGACGCTCCCGCCGCGGGTGCCGGTGCGAAGAGATCGGCCACCGGCGTTCTCGGTGGCATCGCCGTGGTGAGTTCCGGGCTCGGGTTGAGCTCGCTCATCGGTAATCCGCTGAGTGACATGCTGCGTGCTCGCGAAGAGATCGTCGGCCAGATCGAGGCCGGTACCGGCGGTGGCGGCGACCAGATCGAAGCGTTCTACGGCGCGCCGTGGCACACCGCTGCGTTGGTCAATGGGGTCGTCGCGCTCGTGGCCGCAGTCATCGGGGGCGTCGTGCTCGCCGTACAGGCACGACGTTCCGACTCGAGCCCCTGGGTCATCGCCGTGGCGCTGGGTGGCGTCGTCCTCGGGCTGCTCGGGCTGCTGGTCGCCGGTGGTATGTATCTGGATCTGTTCGCCGCCCAGCCCGAGCTTCCCACCGCACCCCAACTCGGCACCGGCGGGTGACATCCCGGACACTCCTGCCGGTCGCAGGACACTCCGGGACGCCGGTCGGCAGGTGTGACGATGCGGCTGCCGGTGCGAACCGACCGTTCACCGGTCCGTCCCTTTCGGATCAGCCCCTTTCGCATCACGTGCGTTGCGATCATGCTCTGGTGATGACGCTAGGGGGCGGCGGCCGCGGGAGCGATGCCCGCGCGGGGCTGTGAGCAGTCACCTGAGACCGGGGACCGTCCAGCGTACCTACGACATTCGGAGGTTCCGACATGCGACCTCACCTGAAACTGCTCGCCACGGTCGCCGCCGGTGCGATCGTTCTGACCGGTTGCGGTGGCGAGGCGAGCGACAACGCGGGCAAGGAGGGCGAGTCGACGGGCAGTTCTGCATCGAACTCGGCGGGCCCCAATTCTTCACAGTCCCAGCAAGGCGGCCAGGGAGACGCCGAGGTCAGCGAAGCAGGCGTCCAATGGATGGACGGGTTCTGCGGGAGCCTGGCCGAGTTCTCGGCTTCCCAGGCCGAGCCGCAGCCCGAATCGCAGGAGCCGGAGGCGGTGAAGAAGTCGACGAGCACGACACTCGGCGCGATCACGCAGAGTGCCGACAAGTTCGTGTCCGATATGGAGGCGATGGGCTCGTCCCCCACGGACGGTGGTGACAAGTTCCTCTCGACCGCCATGGACTCCTACGGGAAACTCGGCGAGCAGGCCGAGGCAGCGAAGTCGGACTTCGACAAGGTGCCGGAGTCGGACAAGCAGGCGGTGACTCAGGCCAGGCAGTCGGCGCTGACCAAGCTGCAGCAGGTGGACTTGCAGAAGCCCATCAAACAGCTGCAGTCGAACCAGAAGCTCGCCGGTGAGTTCCAGCAGGCCCCTAAGTGCCGAGAGCTGATGCAGGCCTCACAGCAGCAGCAAGGGGGCGGTCAGCAGCAACCGGCGCCGGGCAACTGATCCGCGAACCCGCCTTTTCCCTTCGCCTCGACGAGGTGTCGCGGCGTGGATGGCCGGCACTTCGCCGTCCGTGCGCGGGCGCATCCCGTCAGGCGATGCGGTGTTCGTGCGCGAGCAGTCGCCGTTTGACGTCGACGCCCCAGCGGAACCCGCCCATCGCACCGTCGGCGCGCAGCACGCGGTGGCAGGGCACGAACAGGGCGCAGGCGTTGCGCGCACACGCGGACGCGGCGGCGCGGACCGCATCGGGCCTGCCCGCGAGCGCGGCCAGCTCCGTGTAGGTGACCGTTTTCCCTGCGGGCACGGTGCGCAGTACGTCCCAGGCGTGGCTGAGGAACTCACCGGAGCGCTGGCGCACGGCGATCGCGTCGACGGCGTCGAACTCGCCCGCGTAGTACCGGTGTACGGCGGTCGTGACGGCGCCGAGGTCGCGCTTCTCGCGCAGCTCGCCGGGCCGCAGCGTCGGCGAGACGATCGGGGCCAGTTCCTCGGCATCGGGCGTCCAGCCGGATGCGAGCACGGTGCCGTCGGCGGCCACGATCGCGGTGAAGGGGCCGGCAGGGGTGTCGTGCGTGGACCAGTGAGCGGTGGTCATGGCGTTCCTTCCTGAACACGGGTTGTCGGGTCGCGGGTGGGCCGGTGCGGGACGACGTGGCAGGCGCCTGGGGTGACCGCGACAGTCGTCCGGCCGGCGGTCAGGTCGCTGCGGGTGCGCTGCTGCCGGCGGTGTTGCTGCCGCTGTTGCCGCCCGCCGGGTGTGGCGGCGCCGGGTTCGACGGCGCTGGTTCCGATGGCGCTGGTTCCGATGGCGCTGGTTCCGATGGCGCTGGTTCCGATGGTGCTGCGCCGAGGTCTGCCGAGCCGGGGGCGGCGCGCCAGAGGTGCATGCTCGCGTAGGACCGCCAGGGTCGCCAGGTGAGTGCCCGCTCGGGCAGCGTGGCCGGGTCGATGCAAGCTGCGGCGGCGCCGTTACGCAGGGCGAGGTCGCCGTCGAGCAGCACGTCGGGGCGGCCGAGTGCGCGCATGACGACGTAACCGGCGGTCCACGGCCCGATGCCGGGCTGTGCGAGCAGGTCCCGGTGCAGTTCGTCGGGGTCCCTGCCCGTGTGGACGTCGAGGTCACCGGAGGCCAGCGCTCCTGCCACGGTGCGGATCGCCCCGGTCCGGCTGCGGGGACCGCGGAGGACGTCGGCGGCGTGCTCGGCGACCGCGGCCGCAGTGGGGAACAGCCACTCCGTGCTGCCCTGATCCGCAGGTGCGTCGCCGGACAGCGGTTCGCCGAGTTCGGCGGCGAGGCGGCTCGTGGCGGTGCGGGCGGCGGCGACCGACACCTGCTGGCCGAGCATCGTCCGCAGTACGAGTTCGGGCCCGTCGACCGCGCCGGGTACGCGGATACCGGGACGAGTGGTGACCAGTGGCGCCAGCACGTCGTCCTGTCGCAGGGCGTCGTCGACCGCGACCGGATCGGCGTCGAGGTCGAGCAGCCTGCGCACGCGGGTGACGGCTCCTGCGAGGTCACGGACGTCGGTGAGCCACAGTTCGCACGGCACGTGCGCGGTGCGGTCGGCCGCAGCCGTCGAGGCGGGTGCCACGGTCATCCGGCCCGGCCCGTGGGGCAGGCGGAGGGTGCGCGTGTAGTGCGTGCCGGTGGCTGCTTCGACGCCGGGGACTGCGCGGGCGGTGAGGAAGGTCAGCAGGCTGTCGCCGTCGAACGGTGTTCGCACCGGCAGGCGCAGCGTGAGTGTGGTGCCCGAGACCGGTTCGGGGGAGCCGGAGTCGTCGACCCGGCGGGCGGTGGCGCGCGTGCGCAGGTCGGACGGAGCCAGGGCGAACACGCCCCGGATCGTGTCGTTGAACTGGCGCACGCTCGCGAATCCGGCGGCGAACGCGACGTCGGTGAGCGGCATCGCGGAGCGTTCGATGAGTAACCGGGCAGCGTGGGCCCGGTGGGCGCGGGCGAGCGCGAGCGGTCCGGCGCCCAGCTCGGCCGTGAGTACCCGTCCGAGCTGGCGCTGCGAATAGCCGAGCCGTCGTGCCAGCCCGGGCACTCCTTCGCGTTCGACGGTGCCCTCGGCGATGAGCCGCATGGCGCGGGCGGCCAGGTCGGCGCGGACGTTCCAGTCGGGGGAGCCCGGTACCGCGTCGGGCAGACAGCGGCGGCAGGCGCGGAAGCCGCGGGCCTGTGCCGCGGCGGCGGTGGGGAAGAAGTCGACGTTGCCGCGCTTGGGCGTGATCGCGGGGCACGAGGGGCGGCAGTAGATGCCGGTGGTGCGCACGCCGGTGATGAACCGGCCGTCGAACCGGGCGTCACGCGAGCGCACGGCCGCGTAGCAGCGGTCGGTATCGTGCCAGATGCCGGTGGTGGCCGTCTCGGTCATAGTGTCGATCCTGCCACCAGGTCAGCGACGTGACTCGCGGAAATCGGACGCGGCGGCCGAGGTGGTGGCACGGGATCGAGAAGGGCATGTCGGTGGCACGTACACTTGCGAGCCGTGAGTTTGACCCTTGGCATCGTAGGCCTGCCCAACGTCGGCAAGTCGACCCTGTTCAACGCCCTGACGCGCAACGACGTGCTCGCGGCGAACTACCCGTTCGCGACGATCGAGCCCAACGTCGGTGTCGTGCCGCTGCCCGATTCGCGCCTGGACAAGCTGGCCGAGCTGTTCGCCTCGGCGAAGACCGTCCCGGCGACCGTGTCGTTCGTGGACATCGCGGGCATCGTCAAGGGTGCCTCGGAGGGTGCGGGGCTCGGCAACAAGTTCCTCGCGAACATTCGCGAGGCCAATGCGATCTGCCAGGTCATCCGCGTCTTCGACGACCCCGACGTCACGCACGTCGACGGCACGATCGACCCGTTGTCGGACATCGAGACGATCAACACCGAGCTCATCCTCGGCGACCTGCAGACGCTGGAGAAGGCGCTGACGCGGATGGAGAAGGAGGCGCGCACCAAGAAGGAGGCGCGCCCGGCTCTGGAGAACGCGAAGAAGGCCAAGGAGGTCCTCGACTCCGGTCGCACGCTGTTCGCCGCGCAGCGGGAGGTCGACCTCGAGGCGCTGCGAGAGCTGAGCCTGCTCACGACCAAGCCGTTCCTGTACGTGTTCAACGCCGACGAGGGCATCCTCGCCGACGAGGCCAAGCGTGCCGAACTGGCCGAGCTGGTCGCGCCCGCCGATGCCGTGTTCCTGGACGCGAAGGTCGAGGCCGAGCTGCTCGAGCTGGACGACGAGGAGGCGGTGCAGGAGCTGCTCGAATCCGTCGGCCAGGAGGAGCCGGGCCTGAACGCGCTGGCCCGCGCCGGCTTCCACACGCTCGGCCTGCAGACCTACCTCACCGCGGGCCCGAAGGAGGCGCGCGCCTGGACGATCCCGCAGGGTGCCACCGCGCCGCAGGCGGCGGGCGTCATCCACACGGACTTCGAGCGCGGCTTCATCAAGGCCGAGATCATCTCCTACGACGACCTGATCGCGGCCGGTTCGATGGCCGACGCGCGCTCCGTGGGCAAGGTCCGCATGGAGGGCAAGGACTACGTCATGCACGACGGCGACGTGGTCGAGTTCCGCTTCAACGTGTGACGCTCTCGTAGCGCCGCAGTCACGCGAATCCGGGGCAAGGCGCCTCAGCCGTCAACGTGCTTGCGTGATGCTCGTGCGAGCGCACGACGTCCCGGAGGCGGTCGAGAACCGGGCGGAACGCCTCCGGCGCAGCGGCGATGTAGGAGTCGTGGTCACCGATAGTTGCCATGTCTCTGCCTTCCTCCCAGGTGGGAAATCCTGATTGCGTCCGGTCGCCGGTCTCCGTGGGCGAGTCCGGAGGAGGCGGACATGATCGGTGTGGATCGTCTATCGAGGCTCGATCACTCAGATGATTCTCCGTGCTGGGACTCGGTGAAATTCGTAGCGTCGTAGTCCGGGCACGTCGTTAAGCTGCATCGCATGAAACAACATCCGGCAATCGTCCCCTACGGCGAGGTTCACCTGGACGCCCTGCTGGAGCTGTCCATCCGGTCGTGGACACCGGTGTTCCCGTCGCTGCGTCAGGATGTTCCGGGTTTCGTCTACGACGCGTTCTACCCAGAAGGCTGGGAGACGCGGCAACGGGCCGAGCTGGCAGCGGTGCTACGCGACGAGTCGGAGAACATCGATGTAGCGGTCGTGGGGGACGTGCCGGTCGGGTGGGTGTGCACGCGTATGCACCCTGACGATTCGATGGCGGAGGTCTACGTCCTCGCTGTTGATCCCGAGTACCAGCGCTCCGGGGTCGGCGGGATGTTGATGGAGCGATCGTACGACCGCGCGCGGGCGGCAGGTATGCGTATGGTCATGGTGGAAACCGGGGGAGACTCCGGGCATGCTCCGGCTCGGGCGCTCTACGAGTCTGCCGGTTTCCTTCGCTGGCCGGTGGCGCGGTACTTCAAGGACCTCGATGCCTGAGGTGGTCCGACGCCGGAGCTCGGTCGAGTTCCGCTTCAACGCCTGAGGACTCAGATGGCACCCGGGAAGTCCGGGGGCTTCTCGCATCTGGGGTGTCTGCCGCCCTGAGCAGCCTATCGGGCCATGCACGAACTCTAGACTGTTCGCCATGTCACTTCGAGAGATCACCTTTCCCTCGTCCAACAATCGAGACGAGATCCAGGCCTGGCTCCACACCCCTCTCGGATCGCCGTGCGGCATCGTGCAGATCGTGCACGGCTTCGGCGAGCACTCGCGTCGCTACTGGCACCTGACCGGCGCGCTGCTGGATGCCGGCTACGTCGTCGCGCATGACGACCACGTGGGGCATGGCAGAACGGCCCTGCAGAACGCCACGTGGGGCGACCCGGGCGATTCCGGATACGAGACGACGATCCTCGACGAGCGTCGCCTGCACGATGCCGTCATCGCCGAAATGGCGGATGCCGGGTATGACCAGCTTCCGTTCGCGATGTTCGGGCACAGCTGGGGATCGATGATCGCCCGCGAGTACGCCGCGCGCTACGACTCCGATCTCTCGGCGCTGGTTCTGTGCGGGGTCGCATACGGCGTAAAGGGGATGGACACGATGGCGCGCATGACCGGCGAGGCGCTGGCGGCCGGCCGTGCGAAGGATGATGCGGTCGACGTGGCGAATGCCGTCTTCGGTCCGATGACCGAGCGGTACTCCGACGTCCGCACGCCCAACGACTGGATCGCCTACGACCCGGACGTCGTCGCCGACCACGCTACCGACCCGCTGAACCTGATGACGGTCGGAATGCCGAACTATCAGTTCTTCGCAGACTTCTCCAATCTGATGACGGCGATCACCGGACCGGAGTGGGCCGCCCGGATGCCCGTTGATCTGCCGGTTTACCTGATCGCCGGCGACCAAGACCCGGTCGCGAACTACGGTGAGGGGGTCTACGCCGTGGCGAATCTGCTCGCCGAAGCGGGCAACCGCTCGGTCTCGGCCACGGTCTACCCGGGCTGGCGTCATGAGATCCACAACGAACGCACCATCCGTGACGAGGTCGAGGCAGGAGTGGTCGAGTTCCTCGACAATCATCTGCCGTGATGGATCCCCACCTATGAACCTTTGTCGTGATCGATCCGATACCCGAAGCTGTGGCCATGAAACTTCGGAAGGTGTCCGGCCGTGAGAACGGCACGTGCCCAGCGGTGTACGTCCCAGGCCGGCATCGGCGGGAGTGCAAGGCGACCACGTGCCCATGGCGGACGGGCTGACGCTGGGGAGGAGGAAACGGCCGTATGGAGGGCAAGGACCACGTCATGCACGATGACGCTGTCCGGTCGAGTTCCGGTTCAACGTGTAGCTGCGTTCCGATGTGACTGGTCGCTTGAGGCACGGAGGGTTCATGACGTCGACCCTCGAGTGCTATCGTGGTTGATAGCACTCGGGGAGGTGGTTGCCGATGTCATCCATCGTCGTTCGCGGGCTCGATGACTCCGTAAAGCAGCAGCTCGCCGCGCAGGCGAAGGAACACGGCCGCTCGATGGAAGCCGAAGTTCGCGACATCCTCACTCGGGCTGCGCGACGGCCCCACATCGGGTTGGCGCTCTTGTCGGCAGCGCAGGGTGTCGGGGGTGTTGATGACCTGCCGATTCCGGAGCGCGCCGACGTCGCGCGGGCGGTGGACTTCGAGTGATCGTTCTTGACACGAATGTCATCTCGGAGATCTTCCGTCCCTCGCCGGACGAGCGCGTCGTCGCATGACTCGGAGCGTTCACGGGAGATGTCGCGATCACGTCGGTGACGCTTGCTGAGTTGTTCGCGGGCGTACGTAGACTCCCTGACGGTCGACGTAAGAACGAGCTGTCCGGCCGTATCGAGACGGCGCTCGAACCCTATCGGGGCAGCCGCTCGGTGTTGCCATTTGATGACGTGTCGGCCGTGCATTATGCCGATGTCCTCGTCGCTCGAGAGACGGCCGGGCTGTCGATCAGCACGGCCGATGCGCAGATCGCGGCGATCTGCCTGGCGCATGACGCGACGTGCGCGACTCGCAACGCCAAGGACTTCGCGCATACCGGGGTCGAGCTGTTCGACCCCTGGCGCTGACGGCCATCCGACGTTGGTGCGGCCGCCATCGAAGGTCGCGAACGAGAGCTAGCGGCGGACCATGCGCCTCTCAACGCCTACGGGCTCGGTCTTGTTCGTGCCGTCGAAGTGGAATCCCTGCCGTTCGTAGAAGTCGATGGCTCGACGGTTGCCGTCGAGGACCCATAGGTAGGCCGGGTCGTCGCCGATCGCCGCGTTGAGCAGTGCGTGACCGACGCCGGTCCCGTAGCACTCGGCTCGCACGTAGAGCGCCATCACCTCACGTTTCGGCAGGTCCGGAGCAGGCTCGTCCCGACCGGGGCCGACGCTGGTGAAGCCGATCAGCCGCCCCGTGTCGTCTTCTGCGGCGAGCTCTGTTCTCGTGCAGCCAGCGAGGATCCTCCGCCAGTTTTCGACGCGTGCCTCGCGGTTGGTGCGCCTGTCGGCAAGGATGTCGGCCGCGATAAGGCCGGTGTACGCCTCGTCCCACACGTCGAGGTGGAGATCGGTCAGCGCATCGGCGTCCTCGAGAGCCGTGGGTCGGATCCGCATGACGGGATCGTATGCGGCCACGACCGGGCGCCCATCTCCTCGGTAACGCGTCGTGGCGTTCCGACTGTGCGTCCGAATGTCGCTGACCTGGGGCTGTTCGCCGTTGGAAGGGTGGGAACCCCGACATCTCCCGCCGAGAAGTGAGTTCCCCGGACCCGGCCCGGCTCGAACGGGCTGCCACCCTCACCGGACGGCGGGCTGGACGCACCCTTACCGGGTAGGTGCGCCTTGGGCAGGTTCGGCAGGCACACTACAGTTACGGTCCCCAACGCACCCACGCCGCGTGATCGCTGTGGTCGTTGAACCGAAAGCAGGATCGCAGCAACGAGAGCGGATCAGGAACTCGCCGCCGTGAACGGGCGGCTCGCTAGCGCGATCGTGTCATGCGAGCCTCGCTCGTTAGCAACTCCGTTTGTTCGAGCCATCAGCCCGGTCCGCGAACTCAACGAGAAGGGCACCGGATGACCTGGAGGCAGTTGCCACCCCGTTGATGCGCGCACCGCTGGCGCTGCCGAAGTCCCGGACCCGTCGGCTCGGTGCCAAGGTGAAGTCCGGCCGGCAACGACTGTGGCGCCGTGTGCGGCGACGCAAGGCGCAGTCCTCGGAGAAGCCCGAGTGCGCATCAGGGCGTCCACCCAGGGAGGTGCCGACCTACCCGTTCGAGCAAGGCAAGTTCCGTGGCGTAGATGTCGCGGAGCCGACGGGAGGCCGTGCAGTGGGAGAAGTGGGACCGGGGGACTGGCCTGCGCGGGTGGCCGCCGTGGTCGTCCGTGTGAGACGAGAAGGAGCGCGCCCGAAGGGGACTCGGCACACGGTCCCCGGAGTGAGGCGATGTTCCGGCTCCCGCTGAGTGACCTGCGGACGGCACCGGAAACCGGCTCGAAGCGTTCAAAGGCGATCGAGTTGGGCAGCACAGCATCAGGATTGACGACTCATGGCGAATCTGCTTCGTGAGGTGCAGCTGCTGCTCGTTCGCCGGCAGTGGTCCGGAGCACCTCAGCAGTGGTGTTCTCCCGCGCGAACGCAATCCGACCGGGTTTCGGTCACGGATGACTTCGGTGGTGAGCCGGGTTCGACTCCCCTGCCTCCTCCATTGCGCGGCTGTGCGCGACAAGTGCGTCGTAGTCGATCGCCGCTCCGCGTAGCAGTGTCTCGATCGCGTTCGCCGCCTCGGCGTCGCTGATGTGACGGTCGGCGAACAGCGCGAGATAGTGCACGAGCGCGCCGACCATGTCGAGGAATAGCTCCCGATCGAGGTCGGCACGCAGGTCGCCGCGGGTCACGGCGCGATCGATGGTGTGGCCGACGGCGCGGCGCGCCGGTTCGATCAACGTTTCCAGGTACTGCGCTCGCAGCTCGGGTGTCGTTGCGCACTCGGCGAGCAGGGCACTCAGTACGTCGGGCCGAATCAGTCGATACGTGACGAGGAACAACCGGAAACTCTCGTCGAGGTCGCACAGGGTGCACCCGGTGTCAGGGGGCAGCGGTGCCTCGAGTCGTGACCTGATCGCGGCCAGGCCGAGGTGCACGCGCCCCGGCCAGCGTCGGTAGATCGCCGGACGTGACGTCCCCGCTCTACGCGCGACGGCGTCGAGGCTCAGCTCCTGATAGCCGGCCTCGTCCAGGAGCTCGAGGGTCGCCGCGAGGATGGCCTGGTCGAGCTGGGGGTCGCGGGGGCGTCCCGCGGATGTCGCATTCGACGAGGGGGTGGACATGCTCATAGTGTACCTCTAGCGTTACGTGACATTATGGAACGAAATGAAATAATGGCGAATGCTCGCGCAACGGCACGTGCTTGGTGGGGTCTCGCTCTGCTGGTCGCCCCGATGCTGACCCTGTCGAGCGACCTCACGGCCCTCTTCTTCACCGTCCCGACGCTCGTCGAGGATCTGGGTGCGTCCGCGACGGAGTCGCTCTGGATCGTCCACGCCTACGGGTTTCTCATCGCCGGATTCCTGATCACGATGGGGCGCGTCTCCGACCGCGTCGGCGCCCGTCGGCTGCTCCTGTGGGGAGCATCGGTGTTCGCCGTGCTGTCCGTCTTCGCGGCCTTCGCCTGGACACCCGGCGTGCTCGTCCTCGCCAGAGCCCTCCTGGGCGTTGCCGGTGCGACTCTCATGCCCTCGCTCTTCTCCCTGCTGCGGGAGATGTTCCGCGACGACGATCAGCGCCGGTTCGCCATCGCCATCATGTTCAGCTCCTTCACGATCGGCGGCGCGATCGGACCCTTGCTGGGCGGCGCGCTGGTGGAGGCGTTCTGGTGGGGCGCGATCTTCCTGATCAATGTTCCGCCGATGGCCCTGCTCGTCGTCCTCGGAGCTCTCGTGCTGCCGGAACGGCATGAGTCCCGGGTGAGCCGGATCGACCCGAGCAGCGTGGCGCTCTCGGTCACCGGAATGCTGGCCGTGGTCTACGGACTGCAGGAGATCGCTGCCGGCGCCGAGGGCGAGTCCGCGTCGCTGCCGCCGGGGTTCTCGGTCTTCCTCGTCGTCGCCGGACTGGCGATGCTCGTGTTGTTCGTGCGTCGGCAGCGTCGGCTTGCTGATCCGCTGTTCGATCTGGTGCTGCTGAAGAACCGCCGCGTCGCGGCCTCGCTGTTGACGCTGCTGCTGACCGGGATCGGCTCCGTCGGGCTGTTCTTCCTCTTCACCCAGCATCTGCAGTGGGTGGGAGGGTTCACTCCGCTGGTCGCCGGCATTCTGACGCTGCCATACATCGCGGCGGACATTCTGGGTGCACTCGCCGCGCCCGCGCTGGCGCGCCGTTGGCGGACGTCGAGCATCACCGTCGGCGGTCTGCTGATCGTCGCGCTCGGCGCGGTCCTCACCGCCCTCGCGGTGGCCGACGGGAGGATTCCCCTGCTGATCCTCGCCGTAGCGGTCATCGGCGTCGGTCACGGGGCTGCGATGGCCCTCCTGAGTGATGCGATCATTTCGAGCGCGCCGGAGGATCGCGTCGGATCCGCCGCTGCCGCACAGGAGGTCGGGGGAGAGCTCGGTGCTGCGCTCGGCATCGCGATCGGCGGGATGACGGGAATTCTTGTCTTCCGGGCATCGCTCGACCGGATGCTCTCACCGGACACGCCGGCCGAACTCGCCGGTGCGCTGCGATCCAGTATCCATGAGGCGTTCGCCGCGGCGCACGGGAACGCGGGTGACTCCGCGCCGCTGGTCGAGACCATCCGAGACGCGACGGGGAACGGACTCCTGGCGTACGCGCTGCTGGCGGCCGGGCTCGTCGCAGCGGCCGCGGGCATCACGGCGGCTGCCTTCTCCCGACGCAGGGCGCCCTCTCCGGCAGCGGATTCCCGGTAGCCGCTCCGCCTGCGTGCTGCCACCCTCAGTGCTCCTGGGAGCCGACGAGTGCAGCCAGGGTGCTCGGAGAGAGCGCCGTACCGGCCGGTGAGATAGCGCCGCGACACATTCGCGTCGGGGTGCTTCGGGAAGTCCGCGAGACAGGTCAGCTCGATGACGCCGTCGTAGGTCTTGTCGGTCAGCCACACTTGGCCGGGATCGAGTTTCACTTCGCTCAGCGGCGAGAGGACGTAGGACTCGTGGCTCGTGAAGAGGAGCTGCGCCTGCCGGGTGTTGACCAGCGGATCCGCGAACGTTCCCAGTGGGACCTCGAGCAGCTGGGGATGCAGGCTCGCGTCGAGCTCGTCGACGAGCTCGCAGTGTTTCGAGGTCGCTGAAGGTGATTGTGCCCTCGGTCAGTGCGTCCGCGATGCTCGTCAGGCGCGCCTCGCGGTGGGAGTCCTCCGATGCTGGGGGCACAGACGTTTCTCACCGTAAGTGACGTGGTCGAGTTCCGCTTCGACGTTGTGAGCCGTACCCCGCCGCCGTCGTTTCCGGCCTCACGTTCCGGTGACGAGGGTCGCCTGTGAGCTCCTTCCGGCTCGTGGGACGAAACGTGACGGTGGTGCGCCGAATGCGCGTGTGAATGCTGCGGTGAACGCCGCGGGTGAGGCGTAGCCGAGCCGGGCGGCGACGTCGGTGATGGTCGAGGTGGGCAGCTGCCGGAGGCCGGCGAGCAGACGGGCGCGAGCTCGCCACGCGGCGGGACTGCTACCGGTCTGAGCGCGGAAATGGCGGTCGAATGTCCGCGGGCTCTGATTCGCCGCGTGCGCCCAGGTCTCGTTGGTCACGGCCAGGTCGGGGGAGGCGAGGTAGTCGCGGCACAGTGAGCGGAACGGCTCGTCGCGGGGTAATGAGATCGCCAGTGCCGTCGGAGTGAGGCGGCGCAGCTCGTGCAGCGTCAGGTCGATGACAGCGCCGTCACGTCCTGCGACGTCGTAGTCCGGAGCGAATTCGTTCGCTGTGCGCAGGAGTTCGCGCAGCAGGGGGCCGACCTCGGCGACCATGCAGCGCGTTGGCCACCACGGCACGGCATCCGGCTCGATGTACATGCTCCATGTCGTCACCTCGTCCATCAGTACCTCGTGCGCGACGCCCGGTGGGATGAGGACGGCGCGGTCGGTGGGGACCGTCCACGACCCGTCGTCCGTCTCGACCTGCATCACCCCGCTTGCGCCGTACAGCAGCTGCGCCCGGCGATGTGCATGCCGGGGCAGCAAGTGAGCGGGCGGGTAGTCCGTCCCGATCGGGAGCACGTCGATCGGCAGATGATCGACATCGTCGAGGCGGATGTTGTGCACGACGCCATCCTAGTGGCGAGAACACGAAAGTAGGCGATCAACAATCGATTGCTTGCCTACACGGGTTCGCGGTCGGATGGAAGCGTGTCGATACTCGTTCTGTTCCTTGTGGGCTCGGCCGTCGGGGTGACGACGGTTCTGTTCGGCTTCGGCGGAGGCTTCGTCACCGTCCCGATCATCCTGTTCGTCGACGCAGCGCGGGGGCCGGATGCATTGCGCATCGCGGTTGCGACGTCGGCGCTGGTCATGCTCGTCAACGCGGTCGTCGCGACCTCGGCCACGCGGCGGAGCGTCCTTGCCCACCTTCGCGGGCGGCTGCCACTGTTCGTTCTGCTCGCTCTCGGCGGCGCGATCGGCGGGCTCGGCGCACTGTTCGTGCCGGACGTCGTCCCGCGCTGGGGCTTCGTGGCCTACATCGGCATCACCGTCGTCGACCTGCTGCTTCGCCCTGGATTCCTGCCCGGACGTGGGGCGGGGCGACGGTCGAGGGCAGCCGGCGGTCGTCCGCTGCCGAACGGCTGGGGAACACCGATCGGGGGAATCGCGTCGTTCCTCGGCGTCGGCGGGAGCGTGATGACCGTCCCGATGCTGCGCCGGTCCGGGATGGACATGGGCGTAGCGACCTCGCTCGCGAACCCGTTGACCATTGCGATCGCGGTACCGGCGATGCTCGTGGCGTTCGCGTTCGGAGGCGCCGTCGCCTCGGCCCCTGGCCTGGTCGGAACGGTCGACGTCGTCTCGGCGCTTGCCCTGCTCGCCGGCGCGATCCCCGTCATCGTGCTGCTGCGCCGGCGGCCGCCGAGGATTCCGGATGCGGTACACAGCTGGGCCTACCTGGCGTTGCTCGTGGTGGCCGCGACGGCCGTGGCCGTGACGGGATGATCTGCACCGCGCATCGGAACGTCACCAGGATTCCACGTTCTATCGATGGTCCTGGTTCGCGAATCGTGCCCGGGCCGCCTCACCGGTCGGTGTGAAGAAGTTGATCAGGTTGCCGTCCGGGTCCCTGACGAGGAGCGAGCGGTTGCCCCACGGCATGTCGGTGGGTTCGTTGACGAACACGTCCACGACGCCCTGCAACGCCCGGTGGGTCGCGTCGACGTCGTCGACCATGAAGTCCAGGGCGACGCTGCGGTTGGCGCGAGCCTCGGCGACCTCGTCCCCGAGCAACGCCACCGTCGCGGAGTCGGCGATCGCGAGGGTGCCGGACGGGGTGCGCAGTTCGGCGAACATCGGGTGGAGGCGCGCGGCGCTGATCCCGGTGGCCTTCTCGTAGAACGTGACGAGGGTGTCCAGGTCGTCGGTGAAGATCCGCGTGGCTGCCAGGTGCATGTTGTTCCTCCTTGGGTGTCCACGTGGCTTGGGATGTCGCCACTGATCGGACGGTATGCCTAATACCGGGCGGAAACTGACCGCTATTACGAGACAATGGGTGTCGTGGCAGATCCGACCGCGCGGACGCTGCAGCTGCTGGAGTTGCTGCAGTCCTCACCCCAGCGCACCGTTGCCGAGCTGGCGGAGCGCCTCGGTGTCGACGAGCGGACGGTGCGCCGGGACGTGGCGCGGCTGATCGAGTTGGGCGTGCACGTCGAGTCCGTGCGAGGTAGGTACGGCGGCTATCGGCTCGCACCCGGCCGGCGGGTCCTCCCGATCAGGTTCAGCGGCGAAGAAGTGGTGGCGGTCTATCTCGGGCTGGCCCACTCGCGGACGGCGTCGGGTGAGCCGGAGATCGCCGTTGAGACCGCGATGTCCAAGATCAAACGAGCGATGCGTCCCGATGACGCGGAGCGGATCGACGCGGTACTCGGTGCGATGACGCCCGGCGCACCGCACCCGAACCTCGACCCCGACCCTGCTGTGATGCTGGTCCTCGCCGAGGCGGTCAACTTCCGCCGGGCCGTCGACGTGCGGTATCGCAGCGGTGAGGGTGTTGCGTCACGCCGCAAGGTCCAGCCGTACAGCCTGGCTGCGTACGCGGGCCGGTGGTATCTCGTGGCGCTCGACACCGCGAAGCGGGAGGAGCGCACGTTTCGTGTCGACCGGATCCGTACGGCTCGTTCGCTCCCGGAAACCTTCGATGCGCCCTGGCAGGGGGACGCGGCGCCCCGGCTCGTCGAGCGCTTCGCCGCCGCGGACTACCGCTGGCGGGTCGTGCTTCGCGTTCGAGCTACGGAGGACCACATCCGCGCACATCTCCCGCCCAGCGTCGCGCGGCTGGAACCCGTGGACCCTGGGATGGAGGCCGCGTGCGAATCCGACCCGCCCTGGCATCGAGCCGAGATCCATGCGGAGAGCCTTCACTGGCTTCCTGCTGTCATTGCGGCACTCGACTGTGAGGTGGTGATCGATCGCCCCGATGAGCTCCGCGATCGGGTGAAGACCGCAGCGATGAGGATGCTTCGTGCGGCGTCGGATGAGGGCCGGTGACCGAGTTGGCCGTGGCGGAAAACCGGAGCCACGGTCGGTTTTGCCGGGACTGCGGCCGGAACATCGGAGATGCTGTTCGCGGCTCATCTCGGCGACGACCCCGTCCGCCGTCACGGCCTTGCCGTCCAAGCCGATGCTGCCGTCGACCTTTCGGCCCGTCACCTCAGCTTCGTCGAGACGGGCCGGTCCCGGCCGAGCCCGGACGTGATCGAACGCCTCTGCGAAGAGCTGGAGGTTCCCTTGCGGGAACGAAACCGACTCCATCTCGCGGCAGGATTCGCCCCGCTGCATCCCGAACGGCCGCTCGCCGACATCGGAGAAGCCGGTGCCGCGGTGGACGCACTACTCGCCGGGCACGAGCCGTACCCCGCCATGGCGGTGAACGTGCGCTGGGAACTGCTGGCCGGAAACCGGCCGGCACGGGCCGCCTTCGGTGACGTGGCGCCTTCCCTGCTGGAGCCGCCGGTCAACGTCCTGCGCAACACGCTGCATCCCGACGGCTTGGCGCGCCAACTGGGGAACTACAGCCAGTGGCGCACCCACATCCTGCGCCGGGTCCGGCGGCAACTCGACCGGACCGCAGCGCCAGGGCTGGCCGAGCTGCTCGCCGAGATCGCTTCCTACCCCGTTCCTGCCGGCAACGATGTCGTACTCGGTGAACCCGGTGATCCGGTCATCCCGATGCTGTTGCGAACGCCCGGTGGTCCGATGCGACTGCTCTACACCCTCACCGTCTTCGGTGCGGCTCGCGACGTGACGACGGACGAGGTCGCCGTCGAGTCGTTCTTTCCTGCCGATCCGGCGAGCCGGCAGTTGCTGCAGGAGCTGGCTGCCGGTGCGCCGTCCCACGTCGCCTCGCCGGAAGGCCCGGACTCGTGAGCGGGACAAGTTGATTCCCACCACGCCTTGAGTCCCGCCACGCGTTGGGTCCCACCGTGCATTGAGTCCCACCGCGCGGGGCAGCTCCCGGAAAGCCGCCGCTTGCGGCCTGGGTGCCGCGGGCCTACGTTCGGCGTGGAGCGAGGGCGAGCCGCAGTCGGGCGTGGAGAGTGAGGACGTGTGGGAACGCTGAGCTACACCGCGACCGTCTCACTCGACGGGTACGCCGCCGACGCGGATGGTGACTTCCAGTGGTCGGCGCCCGACGACGAGGCGTTCCAGTTCCATATCGACCGCATGGCCGTGGTGTCGACCGAGGTGCTGGGGCGCAACACGTATCTGCTGATGCGGTACTGGGACTCCGAACCGGCCGACGGCTCCTGGGGTGCTGCGGAGCACGAGTTCGCCCGGCGCTGGCACAGCATCGAGCACGTCGTCGTTTCCTCGACCCTGACGCGAGACGATCTCGCGTCGGAACGGGACCGGCTGGTGCCCGGGCTCGGTCTCGCCGAGCTGGAGAAGATCGTTGCCGACGCTGCCGGTGAGGTCGAGATCTTCGGGCCGACGACGGCGAGTGCGGCGATCCGTGCCGGCATGGTGCGGGACTTCCGGTTCTTCGTCGTTCCCAAGGTGGTCGGCGGCGGCCTCCGGGCCCTGCCCGATGGCGCGCAGCTCGACGTGCGTCTCGCCGAGCACCAGATCTTCGGCAACGGCATCGCGTACCTGCACTACGAGCCGCGTTGAGCGGGGCACGTCAGGAGAGGACCGGCACATGACCACCGTCTCCCAACTGCGCAAGGCGGCACTCGCCCTGCCGGGGACCGAGGAGGGAACCCACCTCGGCATGGCTGCGTTTTCCGTGCGCGGCAAGGGGTTCGCGTCGGTGGCGAAGGGCGGATGGGTGCAACTCCGGCTTCCCGCCGACGAGGCCGACGCCGCGCTGGCGGTACACCCGAGCGGCGAACGACTGGCCCGGGCTGGCACGCCGATCGGGTTCCGCGTGCCGCTCACCGACGTCAACGGCAAGGATCTCAACGCGTTGGTCAGGGCGGCGTGGACGCACCGTGCCCCGAAGCGTCTCGTGACCGCGACATCCCAGGACGGAAACGACGGTGACCTGCCTGCGTCGATCGGGAAACCCGCCACCGGAGCGTTGCTCGGCGCGGGGATCACGACGCTGGCTCAGGTCGCGACGAGGACCGAACAGGAGCTGCTGGCCCTGCACGGCGTCGGCCCGAAAGCCGTCCGCATCCTGCGGGAGGTACTGGCCGAGCAGGGGCGGTCGCTGCGCGAGTAGGGGCGTTCGACGGTCGGTACGGTCGATCGGGCACCATCCGCCTGCCGACGTAGCAGAGGTTTCGCCGGGCCCGCAGGGACGACCCACAGGTCGGACCACGTCGATCACTCGGTCGTCGGACAGGGAACGTCCGGGACGACACGTGACCACGAACAGAGGAGCGAACGCATGACGATCCTGAGCGAGCAGTACACGCTGTCGAACGGTGTCGAGATCCCCAAGCTGGGCCTGGGCACGTGGTTCATCGCCGACGACGAGGCGCCGCAGGCGGTACGCGACGCCGTCGAGATCGGCTATCGCAACCTCGACACCGCCCAGGCCTACGGCAACGAGCGTGGCGTCGGCGAAGGCGTGCGCACCAGCGGTGCGGCCCGCGACGAGCTGTTCGTGTCGACCAAACTGGCCGCCGAGATCAAGGACTACGACGAGGCGGTCGCCGCGATCGACGGTTCCCTCACGACCATGGGGCTCGACCACGTCGACCTGATGCTCATCCACAGCCCGCAACCGTGGGGCGACTTCCGTGGCGGCGACTACTTCGAGGGCAACCGCGCTGCGTGGCGTGCCCTCGAAGACGCGTACCGGGCAGGCAAGGTTCGCTCCGTCGGCGTCTCCAACTTCCAGCAGCAGGACGTGGAGAACATCCTCGACGGCTGCACGGTTGCGCCGCAGGTGAATCAACTGCTGGTCCACGCCGGTAACACCCCGACCGACCTCGTCTCCTACTGCGAGAGCAAGAACATCCTCGTGGAGGCGTACTCGCCGATCGCCCACGGGGCGGTTCTGGACAACAAGGAGTTGCAGGCGATGGCCGCTCGGTACGGCGTCTCGGTTCCGCAGCTCTGCATCCGCTACACCCTGCAGTTGGGTACCGTGTCGCTGCCGAAGACCGCGAATCCGGAGCACATGCGCTCCAACGCCGCGGTGGACTTCACGATCTCGGGCTCCGACATGGCCGCGTTGCGGGCACTGACTGCGCAGGATTACGGCGAGGCCAGCGTGTTCCCGGTCTACAGCGGACGGTGAGACTGGCACGGTGGGGATCGCCGGTGCTCGCCGAGGCCGGTTCGCGTCGAGCCGTCGTGACGTCAGGAAACGCGGAAACGTGCCTCGATCAGACCCATTTGACGGGTGATGCCGACCGGAGGACGTTGGGAAGGTGAGAATACTCGAATTCGATGACGTTTCCCTGGCGTTCGACGAGTTCGGCGACCGGAGCGCCCCGGCGGTACTGCTCATCGCCGGTGCCACGCAGTCGATGGACTGGTGGACGCCCGAATTCTGTGAGGTCCTCGCCGCCGAAGGGCTGTACGTCATCAGGTACGACCAACGGGACACGGGACGGTCGACGACGAGCCCGCCGGGCCGACCGGACTACACGGGGGTCGACATGGCGACCGACCCGGTGCGGATCCTCGATGCACTGGACGTCGACGCGGCGCACCTCGTGGGGCTGTCGATGGGTGGCGGGATCGTGCAGTACCTCGGTGTCCACGCGGCACATCGGGTGCGGACACTCACGCTCGTCGAATCGTCACCGGCCGGAGGGGACGCAGGAGAGCTGCCGGCACCGGATGCGGCCCTGGCTGCGGCGGAGAGTGCACTTCCGGAGGTGCGTGACTGGTCCGACGCCGCGGCCGTCGTCGACCACCGGGTCGAGGGTGAACGTCCCTACGCGGGCTCGCTCGGTTTCGACGAGGAACGGTTCCGTGCGATCGCCACCGGGGAAGTGGGCCGGAGCCGGAACATGGAATCGTCGTTGACGAACCACTTCCTCGTCGCAGACGGCGTCGAGACGGACCCGTCCGCGATCACGGCACCGGCCCTCGTCGTCCACAGCGACACGGACCCGCTGTTCCCACTGCCCCACGGCGAGGCGCTCGCCCGGATGATCCCGCGCGCCACTCTCCTGCGGGTCGAGGGCATGGGGCACGAGGCGCCGCCGCCCCGGGTGTGGGACGTCGTGGTGCCCGCACTCGTCGACCACGTGCGGGGCCGGCGCGAGGACGCCACGTCGGGAACCACGGGCCCTGATGCGTGACGAGAATGCGGTGGGTGACGCGTCCCCGTGGCTCGCGGAAACCCGAACCTCGTACGACACCGATGCCGCCGGGTACACCGAAAAGGTCGACGGGCTCCTGGAGGCACATCCGCACCTGCGGGCACATCTGGATGTGCTGGTGGAACTCGTGCAGCGCCGCGGTGGCGGCCCGGTGGCCGACGTCGGTTGCGGTCCCGGCTACGTCACGCGACATCTCCACGACGCGGGTGCGGAAGCGTTCGGGATCGGCACGGCCCGGAGGTCATGTCCTCATCGGTTTCCACATCGGAGACGGGATCGAGCATGCCGCGACCGGATACACCGGTCGATCGATCAGTGTCGATACCCACCTCCGACGGGCCAGCACGATGTCGGACTGGTTGCGTGCCGCCGACTTCCGCGTCCAGTCCGACTCCGTCTTCCGGCCCGACGACGATGTCCCCGGTGCGATCGTCCTCGCCACGAGGCCCGGCTGACGGCTCCGCGGACCGGCCCGCGCGCTCCGGCTCCCGGTGCGGCGGGGAATCGGATGTCCCGTTCCCAGTACGATCACGGACATGTCGGTGTTCTGGGGTGTGCTGTCGGTCATCGGGGCGATCGTCGTACTGATCGTCGTGGGGATCGTGGGCGCGGTCGTCGTCGCTCGCGTGCGGTTCCGCCGGCTGCTGCGGCTGCAGGAGAAGCAGAGCGCGGAGTTTCCGACCTGGGCTCGTGACCACGGTTACGAGTACTCCGAGAACTTTCCGGAGTCCGAGGTCGAGCGGACCCGCGGTATGGGCGCGTTGCGGCCGTTCAGCGACTTCGTCGTGTCGCGAGCGCACCACGTCTTCTACGACGTTGCGGACGGGAAGACGCGGTTCGTCTTCCAGCTGAGCGTGTTCGGCGAGCCGCACGCCGACGCGCCGCAACGAGGTGCGCTCACCGTTGCGGTCGCCGAATTGCCCGCCGGGAAGACGCCTCCCGCGGAGGACGTTCATCTGCCTGCGAACAGTCGTGGGGAATCGAGCATCCACGCGCGCGGCCGATGGGTGACGAGCTTCGTCGGCGGCCCGCTCACGTTCGCGTCGATGGACATCGTCACCGGCGGTCTCGACCGGCATCTCGACCCTGCGTGAGACATCGGCGCGACACGTGAACGCCGGTGCGCCGGCGCCCGCGTGGCCGCCCGCGGTGTGGGCGAGCACATGCGACCGCGCCGCTATCCGAGGCCGAGTTCGTCGAGCACCTCGGCGACCGCGGCTCGCTGCGCGTCGCTGAGCCCCTGAACGGGCAGCGGCAGGCACCGGTGCGGGGCGAGGCCGAGGTGTTCGGCGATCGCAGCGACCACGCGCAGGCTGCCACCGAACTCCGCGAACCGGTCCCACAGCGGTGCGAGCCGTTCGGACTCGGCGACCGCGTCCGTGGCGCGGCCCTCCTGTGCGGCGCGGGTGATCGTCAACGCCGGCGACGGCAACGTGCCGCCGATGACCGAGTACCAGGCGTCGCAGCCCGCGTTCAGTCCGCTCGCGGCGAAGGCGTCCCCGGAGACGCCGATCGTGACGTGTTCGCCCACAGCCGCGCGGATCGCGGCGACCCGGTCGCGGGCTGCCGCCGGATCCGCGGGCACGCCCGGGATCTTGAGCGACACGATCCCCGGAAGCTCTGCGATGCGGGCGTAGAGGTCGGTCGTGAACGTGAAATGGGTGGTGCCGGGGTTGTCGTAGACGATGACCGGTAGCCGGGTGTGCTCGGTGACGGTGCGGAAGAGTTCGAACACGTCCTCGTCGGTGAGCGGCTGGTACGTCATCGGGGCGAGCAGGATTCCCGCTGCGCCCGCAGCTTCCGCGTTGTCGACGTGCGCGAGGACGTGTGACGTCCGCAGGTCGCCGACACCGACGAACACCGGGACGCCCCCGGCGTGCTCGACGGCCAGGCGGGCGACGCGGGCGCGCTCGGCCCCGGTGAGATAGGCGTACGACCCGGTCGACCCCAGCGCGGTGATCGAATCCACGCCCGCGCCCACGAGCCGCTCGATCAGGCCGACGAACGCCGCCTCGTCGACGGCATCGTCCCGCAGGCGAGTGTCGTCCCGCAGGGGAGTGAGGGGGAAGGCGCTGAGGCCGGTGAACGTCCCGGCCGGCTCCGGTCGTTGCCCTCGGGTGGTCATACGGTCTCCTTCGCCGGAGTCTCTTTCGCCGTCGCGCCGATCAGTCGGCGCGTGACGCTCACCCGGTCGCCGAGCCTGCCCATCGCGTCGGTGAGGTCGTCGGCCGCGGAGGTGAGCGCGTCGTCGGTCATGGGTGCGAGCGCGTCGAGGATGAACAGCGCCGTCGCCGTGGTGTCGGTGAGCCCGGTGCGACGGCCCTGCCGCCAGTTCCACCGGCGGCAGGTCACCCCCGCCCCGTCGCACCACACGACCTCGCCGGGCTGCGGGTGCTCGATCACGGTCTCACCGCTGGCGGCCGTGTCGAAGGGCTCGTCGCCGGCCGCCCTGACCAGACGCGCCGGGCCGTCGTAGGCGTGGAAGTCCTCGCCGCCGAGCGGGATCTGGCGCAGCACGGACACGGCGTTGTAGATGTCGGCGAGTGCGTTCACCCGCGGCAGGCCCTTCTCCGCGCGCCGGGTGAGCGCTTCCAGACTGTTGCGGGTGCGCTGGGGCTTGGCTCCGAACGCCCGGTATGCCTCGCGCCAGGCGGCGATGTGCGGCAGCTCGTCGACGGGTGAGCTCGCCAGCAGCATGCGGGCGTGCGCCTCGGCGGCGGCGATCAGCTCGTCGGCCGTGTCGGCGGCGCCGTAGCTCGCGTCCGGTGCGAGGCCGTCGACGACGAGCAGCACGGCACGGTAGTCCGGACGCAGCTCGAACACCTCTGGTCCGACGGTGCAGTCGGCAAGGAAGGCGTCGGGTGTCGTGGGCTCAGGCATCGGCTTTCTCCGTTCTGTACGTCGTTCCCACACCCGGTTCGAACACCGTCAGCGAGAAGCGCGCGGACTCGTCGTGAGGGTTCGCGTAGGAATGCGGGACGTCGCCGTGGAAGGTGAGCGCGTCGCCGGTGCCGAGTTCGTGGGCCTGCCCGTCGACCTCGACCGTGATCGCGCCTTCCCGCACGTGCAGCAGTTCGCGGGTGCCGTCGGTGTGCGCCTCGCTCTCGTGCCGCTCTCCCGTGGCGAGGGTCCAGTCCCACAGCTCCACCACGTCCGGTGGGTGCGTGCCGGCCATCAGCGTGCCGCGGCCGCCCGACTCGCCCGTCCACAGCACGGCGCCCGCTCCGGCCCGGGTCAGGCTCGCCGTGCGGGAGACCGGTGGTTCGACGAGGGCGGGAAGCCCGACACCGAGCGCGTCCGACAGTCGCAGCAGTGTGCTCACGCTCGGGTTCGCCGTTCCGTGCTCGACGTTCACGACCATGCGCCTGCTCACTCCGGCATGTGCGGCGAGCTGGTCGAGCGTCCACTCGCGGGCACGCCGCTCCCGCTTCACCCTCGCGCCGATGGCACGAGCGAGCGTCGCTGCGTCATCGTCCATGAAGTGCATCATAATGCACTGAAAAGGCATCGATGTGTGGAGGGTGGAGCGGGCACGCACGGTCCGATGCCGCGGATGTTCAGGAGGGCGTCGTGCCCGGTGTTCGCTGCGCCCTGAGCTGCTCGACCAGGATGTCGCCGTGGCCGGCATGGCGGGCGAACTCGGCGATCAGGTGCCCGTAGATGTAGCGCAGGTCGACCGGGCCGCGGTGCCACGGGACCTGTTCGTTGAGGTCGCGGCCGGCCGCCACGGTGCGGGAGTGCGCACACGCGCCGAGGAACGACCGGCGTACGGATTCGACCGTGTCGTCGGGAGTGAGGACGAAACTGTCGTCGATGCTGTCGGGCAGGCCGAGCTCGGTCCGGGGCACGCCGGCAACCCGGGAGTGGAACCAGACCTGCTCCACGAAGACGGCGTGCTTGACCAGCCCGAGGGGTGTGGTCAGCGACGGCACCAGTCGTGCCCGTGCCTCACCTTCGTTCAGGTCGGTCAGGATGTCCAGGATCTGCTCGCGCTGACTGTCGAGCCTCGCCTCGAGCTGCGTCCGTTCGTCCGCGATGTGGATCTCCATGGTGAAACCCTGGCACGGAGTGTCCGGCCGTGCCGAGGGTCTCGCGCTGTCGTGAGCACCGTCGGCGACCGTCTGGTTCAGTGCCCTGGTGCAGGCAGTGGTGGAGTCTGCGTGGTCAACCGCCACAGGACGGTTCGTTCGCGCGCTCGGGCCGTATGGAGCGGGTCGGCGCTGTCGGTGACTCGTGGGTGGCGTGGGGTCGTTTCGTGCCTGCCGGTGACGGTCAGTCCGGCGTCGGCGATGCGCTGGAGGAGTGCGTCGTGGGGGCGCAGGCCGAGGTGCTCGGCGAGGTCGGAGAGGATCAGCCAGCCTTCGCCGCGGGGTGTCAGGTGATCCGGAAGTTCGGTGAGGAAGCGGTTCAGCATGGTGGAGGCCGGGTCGTAGATCCCGAGTTCCAGCGTCGAGGTGGGGTGTCCGGGCAGCCAGGGCGGGTTGCACACGACCAGGTCGGCGCGCTGGTGGCTGCTCGGCCAGAGGTCGGATTCGTCCACGCCGACCCGGTCGGCGAGCCCGAGGTGGTGGATGTTCTCGCGCGCGCACTGCACCGCGCGAGGGTTGACGTCGGTCGCCACCACCTCGCCGGCTCCACGCCGTGCCAGGAGGGCGGCGAGCACTCCGGTTCCGGTGCCGATGTCGAACGCGACGGGAGGTTCGTCGCCGATTGGCAGGGGAGTGGCTGCGACCAGGTCGATGTACTCGTTGCGGGTGGGAGCGAAGACGCCGTACGCGGGGTGGATGCGGCTTCCCAGCGCCGGGATGTCGATTCCGTTGCGGTGCCACTCGTAGGCTCCGATGATTCCGAGGAGTTCCGGCAGCGACACCAGCGACACCAGTGACGTCTCGCGGGCACCGTCGGCCCGCTCGCCGGCGGGTGGCCCGTAGGCATGGCTGAACGCGGCACGGGCGTCGGGTGCTCGGCGGAGCAGGATCGTGTGGTCGGGCTCCAGCGCGATCAGGATCTTCCCGAGGAGTGCCGCTCGCTGGGAGCGTGCCTTCCGGTTGGCGCGGAAGGCGTCGGCGGGTTCGGCGGCGTCCTGCGCTCGGGACGCTCGTCGCTTGATGCGCCGGTCCATGGCGCGCATGAGCTGCCGGGCGTTGTGGAAGTCGCCTCGCCAGAGCAGACCTGTCCCCGAACGGGCGAGCCGGATGGCCGTCGAGGCGGGGGTGTGGTCGTCGACGGTGACGATGTCCGATGGTGCCGGCGTGCCGTTCTCGGCGCGCCAGAGTGCGGTTCGCGGTGTGCCGTCCTCGCTCCAGGTGACGGTCGTCATGGCGTGCTTCTTCCCGATCATGCCGGAACCTCGATTCCGGCAACTGCGGACAGGTCGATGTTCGGCCAGGCTGCCACGTCGCGCAGGAGTTGCCGGTCGTGGGAGCACACGACGACGGCGGCCCGAGTCGCTCCGAGCGCTTCGGTGAGTTCGTCCACGAGCGCGATGGAGAGATGGTTCGTCGGCTCGTCCAGGAGCAGCACGTGGGGGCGCACGGCCAGCACGAGCGCCAGGTCGAGGCGGCGTTGCTGCCCCACCGAAAGCTCGCCCACGCGCTTGCCCGATTCCTGTGGCTTCAGGAGACCGAGCTCCGACAGGCCGATCGCTTCCGAGGACGGCACGGTGCCGGCGGAGACGAGTGCCTCGATGCGCGCGTGGTACAGCTCGCTGGCCCGTTGTTCGGCAGGCAGCTCGCTCTCCTGACGCAGAAGGCCCACCCGCGTGCCGCGGTACTGCCGCACCGACCCCGTGTCCGAGGTCAGCTCGCCACCGGCGATGCGGAGCAGAGTGGATTTACCGGCACCGTTGGGACCGGTTACGACCAGTCGGCCACGCTGGGACAGCGAGAACGACACCGGTCCACGCAGCCGTCCGGCGAGGCTCACGTTCTCCACGCTCAGCAAGGACGCGCCTGCCCGTGCGTGAAGTTCGGGAAATCGGAACTCCAACGGCGGTTCGGGAACGGTGACGGCGTGCGCGGCGAGCGCTTCCCGACGTCGATGAACACTCTGGACGAGGCCTCCGGCTCGAGTGGCGCGGCCGTGCTTGTTGTGTCCCTTCTCGGGCCGCCACCCCGAGACGAGACGGTTCTGCGCAGCGCTGAGTTCGTCTTTCAGCCGAGCGTGCTCGGCCTGCTGTCGTTGGTATTCCTGTTCCCAGCGCTCCCGCTCGGCTGATCGGCCTTCCCGGTAGCCGGAGTAGCCACTGCCGTAGACGCGCGGACGCTCGTCCGGTGTCGGGTCGAGGTCGACGACGGTCTCCGCGAAATCCGACAGGAGAGCTCGATCGTGGCTGACGACCACGACACCGCCGTTGCGGGAGCGCAGCCGGGCGGTCAGGAACTCGAGCCCGCCGCGATCGAGATGATTCGTCGGCTCGTCGAGCAGCAAGAAGTCGTCATCGGACCCCAGGAGGCAGGCCAGGCGCACTCGGTAGCGCTGCCCGACGGAGAGCTCGGCGAGCGGTCTCGTCGTGTCGGTTTCCGCGCCGAGCGCTTCGAGCGCGATCTGGACCCGCCGCTCGGCATCCCACGCGTCGAGTGCCTCGACGAGTTCCAGGGCAGCCGCGTACTCGTCCGACGCGGACTCCGAGCCCTCGGCCAGCGCGTGGCCTGCGGCGTCGAGCCTCGCCAGCGCCGCGAGTGCGTCGGCGATCGCGTCCGCGACGGCTTGTCCGACGGTGCGCTCGTCGGCGGTGTCCATCTCCTGCTCGGCGACACCGATGGTGCCGATGCGCTGGACGGTGCCGTCGTCGGGGCCGAGGGCGCCCGCGAGCACGTGCAGGAGGGTGGACTTTCCTCTGCCGTTCTCCCCGACGATCGCGATACGCGACGAGGGAGTCACAGTGAGGTCGACGTGGTTCAGAACCCGGGTGACGCCTCGCATCACCGAGACGTCGGAAACGGTCAATTGTGCGCGATGGCGCGCAGGAACACGGTAAGTACGGGTGTGCAATTGCATCCTTCGAACAGGCGCACCACAAGCCGGAAACCGGCACCTGGGCACGCAACACGACGGCGACCCGAGAAAGGGGTCAGAACAAGTGGCCGCCGCAAGCCCGGAGAAACTCAACGAGCGCGGTAGGCCGACTCGGCCGTCACAGGAAGTACAAATGCATGGTTTCAACGTACTGGACGCCGGATTTCGCTCGCAACTCGCTGCGAGCCAGCCCACGGCTCCGCGCAGCCCGCGCAGCACGGGCGCATGCCTGCCGGGCCCTCGGGCGGCCCGCGACAGCCGACGACCGAGAACAAGCCACACCGGCCCTGGCCGAGCAGCTGGACTTGTCCGGCGGAACTGCCAGGTTGGCGCGACGGCGACGTCTCGTGAGATCGCGGCTCGCTCGCTTCACCGCTATGCTCGGTATCGCCAAGACCGGTTCCGCCTGCTTCCGCAGGTCCAGGGCCGGTCCTCATTTTTTCCTGGGTGGGTTGCTTGGACGGGGCAGTCAAGGAGCACCGCACTTATGACCAGCAGGTCGGCCTGCTTGCTGCGTCGAACATCATCGCCGGAAGCGCGGTGGCCGGTTGCCGGTCTGGGCGGCTGTCGAGCTGCTGGACTGGGGCAGCCTCGCGTACCTGTACGGCTTCGCTCCACGTGCCGTCCAAAATGCCGTAGCCGATGCGTGCGGTCTGAGCGCACCGCAGCGCACAAGTTGGCTCAAGGCTCTGAACCTCGTGCGCAACACCTGCGCACACCATGGGCGTCTGTTTCCGCGGTCCCGATCACGCACCTCGGTGCCGCGAGTGATTGGCAGACAGCGAGCAGGTTGTGGAGCGTTTGAGCCCGGATCCGGTGACCCGGATCGAACGAGTGTTTGATCAGGCGACTCGGTGGTCGTGAAGCGTGTGGACGGCGATCGGATCGGGCAGGAAAGATCGGGCGGACGGATGCTGCGGCCCGCAAGAATCGATCACGAAGGGAGCAGCCGTGATCGAGATTCTGAACCGTCTCGTCTCCGCGTTGGAGGACAGTCTCGGTGAGGACCTCACCGTCGACGCGTTCGCCCGTCGGTCGGGGACCACGGAGTACCACCTGCGCCGCATGTTCTCGTCGCTGGCTGGGATGCCGGTGTCCGAGTACGTCCGGCGCAGGCGCATGACGGTCGCTGCGGCCGACGTGATCGGCGGTGAGGATCTGCTGACGATCGCCGTCCGGTACGGGTACGGGTCGACGGAGGCCTTCGGACGTGCGTTCCGTGTCGTCCACGGTGCGGGGCTGGCCGAGGTCCGCCGCGACGGCGGCCCCCTTCGCAGCCAATCGCAACTCAGGTTCCGCCTGACCGTCGAAGGGAGCACCGCCATGGATGCCCGCATCCTCGAACGCCCCGATTTCCGCCTGATCGGACACGCGGCCCGCGTACCGCTGATCCACGAGGGCGTGAACCCGCACATCCAGAACCACATCACGTCGTTGCCCGCCACCGAGCACGAACGCCTCAAGCAGCTCGGCAACACCGACCCGGCGGGGCTGCTGCAGGTCAGCGCCGACCTCGACCCCGACTACACCGAGGGCACCGAGCTGACCTACCTGCACGGCGTGGCCGTCGACGCCGAGACACCCGCCCCGGATGACCTCGACGTGATCGAGCTGCCTGCGGGGACGTGGGCGGTGTTCCGCACCTCGGGGCAGCACCCGAAGGCGCTGCAGGACGGGTTCGCGGCGACCGCGACCGAGTGGTTCCCCGCCAACCCGTGGCGGCTGCGGCCCGGCCCGTCGATCGTGTCGATACTCGACCGGGCCGACGACTTCAGCACCGCGACGTGCGACATCTGGCTGCCCGTCGAACGCGGCTGACGCAGTGCTCCGGCGCTGGGCTGCGGGTTCCACCGACTGAGCACCGCGTGGTGTTGCTCCGTGACCTCACTGGTCCTGCGGGTCGGTGGGGATCCGGCGGCCCGCGCGTTCGGCGGCGTGGTCCCGCCACAGGGACAGCGTCAGCGACACGCACAGCCCGATCAGGATCACGGCGAACGGCGCCGCGGCGACGACCGCCGAACCCTGCAGTGTGGTGACGCCGCGTCCCAGTAGCAGGACGGCGGCGAACGCCGCCGCGAACGACCACATCAACCGCAGCGGTCTCGGCGGCTTCATTCTGCCTCCCGACGTGGTGCTGCCCAGCATGAACGATGCCGAATCCGCGGACGTGATGAACAGCAGCGCCAGCACCGGCACCAGCAGTACGAACGCCGTCGTCGCGGCAGGCAGGCTTCCCAGTACGTCGACGGTCGCGATGGCCTTGGTGTTGCCTGCGACGTCGGAGACGTCGACGGCGCCGGTCCGCTCCCGTTGCAGAGCGGTGCCGCCGAAGACGGAGAACCAGACCACGCTCACCGCGGTCGGCACGAGCACCACTCCGGCGATGACACTGCGGATCGTGCGGCCGCGCGAAATGCGGGCGATGAACGTGCCGACGAACGGCGCCCAGCCGATCCACCACGCCCAGAAGAAAAAGATCCACTCTTGGTGCCAGGTGTCACCCGCGACTCCCTCCGTAGCGAAGCTCATCGGGAGGAAACTGCCGACGTAATCGCGGATGCCGGCGCCGAAGGTGCCGAAGATGTCGCCGGTCGGTCCGAGAATCAGGACGAATCCGGCCAGCACGGCACACAAGGCGATGTTGACCAGGCTCAACACGCGGATACCCCGCCCCAGCCCCGTCATGGCCGAGATGGTGCTGACGGTCATCAGCCCCGCGATGATCGCGATCTTCACGCCGTAGGACTCGGGGACGTCGAGTGCGTGTCCCAGGCCCGCGTTCAGCTCGCGGGTGCCGAGCCCGAGCGACGTGGCGACCCCGAACAGGATCGCGAACACCGCCAGAATGTCGACGACCTTGCCGATCGGGCCGTCGGCCTTGCTGCCCAGTAGTGGTCGGAGTGCCGCGCTCACCAGCAGTTTTCGGCCGTGCCGGAAGCTGGAGTAGCCGACCGCGATCCCGACGACGGCGTAGATCGCCCACGCATGTAAACCCCAGAACAGGAACGAGTACCGCACACCGGCAGCGGCCGCTTCGGGCGAACCCGGTGCCGCGATGCCGCCGGGCGGGTCGGCGAGGTGGATCAACGGTTCGGCCGTTCCCCAGAACAGGAAGCTCAGGCCGACGCCTGCGCTCAGCAGCATCGCGATCCACGACACCCAGCCGAACTCCGGGCGTGTGTCGGCGGTACCGAGGCGCATGCCGCCGAACGGGCTCACGGCGAGCGCAGCCACGAACACCAGGAGTACGAGGACCGTCACCGGGTAGACGGGGCCGAAGGTGCCCACCACCAGCTGCCGGGTGGCTTCGAGCGCATCGGCCACCCGTGACGGCATCGCGAATCCGACGACGATGAACGCGACCGAGAGCACGAGCGACACGTAGAAGACCGGCCCCAGTCGCGGGTGCCCGGCCGTACTGCCCGGAGGTGCGTCACTCATGTCGGACGAGTGTAAAGTCTCGCGGCTCTGCGAGCTGCCGTTTCGCCGATGCGGCCCGCTCGGCCCGACCTGCGGGTGATACCGACGTGGTAGCAATAAGGCGTGGCTGTGACATCGCGGTTGACCGACGAGCAGGAGCGTGCGCTCGCCCTGCTCGCGGAGGCCGAAGGGGTGAGCAAGCACGAGGCCGTCGTGCGGGCGATCGCCGAGGCAGCTACCAGGACCGTTCGTGACGACCGGGTGCGTGCCTTGTCGGTGAGTGGTCGTGAGCGGTACACGGGGTGCCCGCGTGAGCCGGGTCGACCCGTACGGAACGCAACAGCGCTTCGCGGGCCGACGCCCGCGCTTCCTCCTGGAAATCGGGCGCCGTGCACAGGTACAGCGTGCGGCCGTCGGCGCCGTCGGGACGGGGAGTCGTGGCGAACGAGCGGTGCCGGTCGTGGCCCCCACCCCTCCGTTCGTCGGTAGTAGCAAAGTAGGGAGTTCCGGGTTTTCCGGACCCCGTCGCGTCCGTGTCACCTAGGTTCGGTGATCAGCGAGCACGGATCCGTCATTCCAGGCGGCACAGGCTCGTGGAGACAGCGCTGCCGTTCCCGGAGGAAGAATGTCGACCGACCAGAACCCGAATCCCCCTCGTGGCCTATCCCGTCGGCGCATGCTCGCGGTGACGGGCGGTACCGCCGCGGCGGCCGTCGTGGGCGTGCCCGCGCTCGTCCGCGGTGGACTTCCCGAGGCCGCGGCCGCGTCGGTGCCGGAGTACCCCGGCGCCGACGACTGGGTGGCCGCCGGCTCCAACGCGCTGGGTGACACCCGTTCCAGCGTCAGCGCCGTGGTCATCCACACCACCCAGGGCAGCTACCGCGGTGCGATCAACCACATGGCCGGCGAGAACTACGCCGCCGCGCACTACGTGGTCCGGTCCTCCGACGGGCACATCACGCAGATGGTGCGCGAGAACCGCATCTCGTGGCACGCCAACGGCGCCAACGACTACTCGGTCGGCATCGAGCACGAGGGCTGGGTCTCCGAGCCCGGCCAGTTCTACACGGCCGAGCTGTACCGGGAGTCGGCGAAGCTGGTCCAGCACCTGTGCTCCGGGTGGGGAATCCCGAAGGATCGCGACCACATCATCGCCCACTCCGAGGCCCCGGGCGCCACCCACACGGACCCGGGGTCCGGCTGGGACTGGGACTACTTCATGAAGCTCGTCCGCGGCCAGTGGGTTCCCTCCCAGCCGCCCGCACCGTGGACCGCCGCGGACTCCGGGTTCACGACCGTCTCGACGAACCGGACCGCCCCGCCGCAGACCGCGAAGACCGTGCAGCACCTGCTCAACGAGCACGGTGCGAGCCTGCAGGTCGACGGCATATTCGGCTCGGTGTCGGCCGCCGCGGTCAAGGACTTCCAGCGGGCCAACGGGCTCTACGTCGACGGCGTCGCGGGTCCCAAGACCTTCGCGGTGCTCGTCGTGACCCGGAAGAACGGCCACAGCGGGGACGCCGCGCAGGCCGTGCAGGCCGGTCTGAACAAGTACGGCGCCCGGCTCCGCGAGGACGGTGCCTTCGGTCCGGTGACCGCCGAGTCCGTGGAGGAGTTCCAGACCGCCAACGGCCTGTACGTCGACGGTGTCGTCGGGCCGCAGACGTGGGAGTGGATCGCCTGATCGGTCGCTGACCACCTGCCTGTCACCGAACCAGCGCCGTGTCCGGGGTTTCCGCCCCGGACACGGCGCTGTGCTGTGTCCAGCCGTGCCGTGCGGCGTCGTGCTGTGTGACGCCGTTCGTGCGGTGGCCGGCTCTTCGTGCGGAGCGGGCCGATCAGGTGCGCGGTTGCCAGCGCTTCCAGACGGCGGTGCCTGCGGCGCGCAGTTTGCCGCCGTGGTGGATCTCGCAGACCACGGTCATCTCCGGTTCGTCGATCGCCGTCAGCTCGGCGGTGATCTCCAGCGGCTCGTCGAGCGGAGTCGGCCTGCGGAACTTCACGTCGAGGCCCGCGGTGACGTAGGCCAGGTGTTGCCCGGGAGCAGGCTTCCAGTCGCGGCGGTCGGCCTCGAGCATGACGGCTGCGGCGCCGTGGCAGTCCAGTACCGTCGAGATGATTCCGCCGTTGAGGTAGCCGCCCCCGTTGTCGTGCTGCGGCCAGGGCGTGAACGTCGCGCGAACGACGCCGCCGATCTCGAAGCTGCTCAGCCCGAGGCCGTCAGGGTTGGCGGGCCCGCACCCGAAGCACTTCATCTCGGGGAACAGCAGCTGCTGGATGCTCGGACCGCGGGTCTCGTCGGTGGCCGCGGCCTCGGTGCTCGTGGCGTTCGTCATGGTCGAGGTCTACCGTCGGCGGTGAGCCGGTCGCGACCGGCCTGCTGACGATGTGAGTCAGGAGACACTCGCCATGCCCGAACCTTGCATGCCCGAACCGGACAGGAACACCGAATCTGATAGCCGTGCCGGAGACGACCGGCGTCCGCGAGTCGACCGGCTGCCCGGGCTCGACGGGACCACGGGGTTCGACTGGCTGCCAGGGATCGACGAAAACCCGGCGCGGGAAGGACGTCCCGGCGAGACGGGGCAGCCCGGGCGGCAGCAGCCAGGGCGACCGCAGCCGGACCAGCCGCTGCCAGGGCAACCGCTGCCAGGGCAACCGCTGCCAGGCCAGCAGCGACCCGGTTCCGACCTGCCGCCCGATCACCCCGGCCACCAGGAGCTGTTCCCACGGCGTCGTAAGCCCGACGGTGCGGCCGATCAGTATCCCCACGAGACGCCGTATCCCCATGAGACGCCGAGGCGCTACCCCGGTGGCGGAGCCCGTATCGAGGGTGTGCCGGACGCGCCGACCCGGCGCACGCCCGGCGAGCAGTGACCGCGGCGGGCCGGCCATGGCCGCCCGGGAGTGTCCGGAGCCGGCCGGATCCCGCTGCGTGGATCGGCGGGCAGGCGCGTCCGATCAGGGGTGCTGGGCCCCTGCCAGCACCGCGAGGACGTGGACGTCGGTCCGCACGCCGTCGACGGTCACCGCTTCGCGGCACGTGACTTCGCGGACGAAGCCGATCGCCTCGTAGGCCGCCCTCTCGCGGACATGACACGCCGCCACCCGGGTCTCGACCCGGTGCAGCTCGGCCTCGTCGAGCGCGTACCCGAGCAGCAGCCGGGCGGCCTCGTGACGGTGGCCGTCGCGGTACGGGCCGAGCAGCCCGAGGCGGAACCGGCACGAGGCGTTGTCCCGGTCGAGGTCGGCCAGCACCGCCTCGCCGATGAACGCCCCGGTCGCCCGGTCCACGACGGCCAGGTCGATCCGGTCGCCGAGCCTCCCGCACGAGCCGTACCACTCCTGGGCCGCCGTCAGGTCGTCGAGTTCGGGGACGCCTGCGCCGCGGCCGGGGCACCACGTGAGTGTCTCCTCGCGGAGCAGAGCGACGAGCCCGGGCGCGTCGGCGGGCAGCGCCGGGCGCAACTGCACCAGCTCGCCGCTGCGGATGGGCTTGTGGACGAACGTCGCTGCCGTCATCGGTTCCCGCAGGCCGCCGGATCAGTGCGGCTGGGTCTGCCTGCGGTGGCCCTTGGCGGTGTAGTACAGCACGGCACCGGCGAGTCCGATGATCATCACGAACGCGGTGCTGCCGACGACGAGGGCCTGTGTGAACGCGTCCCAGGGGGCGGAGGCCGCCTGCCGTTTCTCCTCCTGATCCGCGAATGCGGGCATCGTTCCGGCCAGTAGTGAGCCGAGCACGGTGAGTACCGACAGCGTCGCGGCGGCGGTCGCGCGCCGCAGCCGCCTGCCGGTCCCGATCGTGGACTCGGTACGGAAATCGTTGGTACGTACGGCGATTCGGCTCATGCGCACTCCCTCCTGCTGCTGTCGGATACCCCTGCAACGCCGCGCGACACCGGAAAGTTGCCGAATGCCGCGCTCGTCACAGGGCACGGATGAGACGGGGTCAGGAGGTCTCCGTGATGGCGTCCACGGCACCGTCGATTTCGGCTGCCAGTGAGACGTCCTTCTCCGTGAGCCCGCCGGCACTGTGTGTGCTCAGTGAGAAACGTAGCGTGCGCCAGCGGATGTCGATATCCGGGTGATGGTCTGCGCTTTCGGCCAGCTCGGCGACCCGGTTCACGGCCTCGATCGCGCGGGGGAAGCTCGGCAGCTTCGTCTCGCGGACGATCGCGTCGCCGTCGCGGTGCCAGTTCGGAAGGTGTTCGAGTGCAGTCTGGATGCGGTCATCGGTGAGTAGCTCCGTCATGTGTCCATGGTGGTGCCCGGCGGGGTAGGCTGCATATCCGCAGTCGGGCGCGTCGGCCGTGTCACCGTGTCGAGATCGCACCGTGTCGAGATCACGACATCGAGATCGCACGGTGTCGAGACCACACGGTGTCGAGATCGCACGGTGTCGAGACCACAGGGTTTCGGAATCACGGTGTCGAGGTGCCCGCAGCCACGGGAGTCCGGTGAACCGGCCGGACTGAGAGGTGGGCGCCGAGCCCACGACCGTTCGCACCTGATCCGGGTCATGCCGGCGCAGGGAGGCATGCTCCGCTCGAGCCGTTCCTACGTCGAGCAGCCTGCCCTCCTCATCGCCTTCGATCGCGGGCAGGCGCGGCGAACGGTGTCGATGAGGAGAGCCGATGTTGCCGCGCCGTTCGAGTCAGCTGACCGCACTTGCCGCTACCGCCCTGTTCGTCACCGGATGCACGTTGGTCGGGGGTGACGACGAGCCTTCGGCGAAGACGGTGACACTCGCCACACACGATTCGTTCGCCGTTCCGCAGCAGGTGCTCGACGATTTCGAGTCCCGCTCGGGAATCCGGATCGAGGTGCTCAACCAGGGCGATGCCGGGGCGCTGGCGAACAAGCTCGTGCTGACGAAGGCCGACCCGGTGGCCGATGTCGCCTACGGGATCGACTCGACGTTCGCCTCCCGCACGCTCGCCGAGGACGTGTTCGCCCCGTACGACGCTCCCGCCGCCTCCGAGGGGCCGCAGCGTTACGCGCTCGACGACGCGGGCGACCACGGCTCCGGTGACGGCGAGGGCGGCAACCGGCTGACGGCCGTGGACGTCGGTGACGTGTGCGTCAACATCGACACCGAGTGGTTCGCCTCCCACGATGTGCCCGAACCGCGCACGTTCGCCGATCTGGCCCGCCCGCGCTACAGCGAGCTGCTGGTGACCCCGAGTCCGGCGACCTCCTCGCCGGGGCTGGCGTTCCTGCTCGCGACCGTCGCGGCCGAGGGCGAGGACGGCTGGCAGGACTACTGGCGCAAGCTCGAGGAAGGCGGGGCGCAGTTCGTGAGTGGCTGGACGGAGGCCTACACACAGGAGTTCTCCGGGTCGTCCGGCGAGGGGCCCCGTCCGATCGTCGTGTCGTACGCGTCGTCGCCCGCCGCCGAGATCGGCGACGACGGCGAGCCGCGCACGAAGGCACTGCTGGACACCTGCTACCGGCAGGTCGAGTACGCGGGTGTGCTCGCGGGCACCGAACGTCCCGACGCGGCGCGCACGGTCGTCGACTTCCTGCTCTCGCCGGAGTTCCAGCGCACGGTTCCGGAGAACATGTACGTCTACCCGGCCAGGTCCGACGTCGACCTGCCCGGCTCGTGGCAGCAGGCCGCTCCGCTGCCGGACGACCCGGCGCAGTTGCCCGCCGACGAGGTCAGCGCGGGCCGGCAGCAGTGGATCAAGCAGTGGCGCGAGCTGTCCGAGGGCTGAGCACGAGCGGGCAGCGCGCCCGGGGTGCGGGCCGGGTGCGCGGACTCGGTGTCGTCGCGCTCGCGGCGGTGCCGACCGCGTTCCTGGGCGTGCTGTTCGCCTGGCCGGTCGTGGCGATCCTGCGGCTGGGCGTCACCGACGGCGGGGTCGCGGCGGCGCTGGCGCAGGCGCAGACGTGGGATCTCGCCGCGTTCACCCTCGGCCAGGCGGCGGCGTCGACGGCCGTGGCGGTGCTCGCCGGCATGCCGGTGGCGTTTCTGCTCGCGCGGGTGCGGCTGCGCGCGGCGGGGTGGGTGCGAACGTTCCTGCTGGTGCCGTTCGTGCTGCCCACGGTCGTCGTGGGGCTGGCGTTCAAGGCGCTGTGGCCCGGTGGCGGGGTGGCGACGATCGTGCTGGCCAACGCGTTCTTCAACGTCGCCGTCGTCGCCCGCACCGTCGGCGGGCTGTGGGCGCACCTCGATCGCCGCGCCGAGGACGCGGCCCGCAGTCTGGGAGCGTCGCCGTGGCACGCGTTCCGCACCGTGACCCTGCCTGCGCTCGCGCCCGCACTCGCGTCGTCGGCGGCGGTGGTGTTCCTGTTCTGCTCGACGAGCTTCGGTGTCGTGTTGATCCTCGGCGGCGGGCGCTATCGCACGCTCGAGACCGAGATCTACCTGCGGACCGTCGAACTGCTCGACCTGCCCGGAGCGGCGGCACTGTCGCTGGTGCAGCTCGCGGCGGTGGTCGGCGCGCTCGTCGTCGGCGGGGTGGCGCGGCGCAGGCGGGAGCGCGCCGCACCGCTGCGTGCTCCCGTGACGACGGCCCGCAGGCCTGCGGGCCGGGAGCGGTGGGTCGTCGGGGCCGCGTTCACGGTGGTGGCCGGGCTGCTGGCGCCGATCGTGGCCCTCGTCCTCCGTTCGCTGTCCACACGCGACGGTTGGGGGCTGGACGGCTACCGCGCGCTGGCGGGTTCCGGCGACGGCGCGCTGAGCGTCACCGGCTGGGAGGCTGCGCTGAACTCGCTGCAGACCGCGTTCGACGCGACGATGCTGGCGATGATCGTCGGGGTGCTCGCCGCGGTGGCGCTCGTGGCGGCGGGGCGGGCCCGTGGCCGCGGCGCACGCCTGGCCGGGGAGACGCTCGACGCGGCGCTGATGCTGCCGCTCGGCGTGTCCGCCGTGACCGTCGGCTTCGGCTACCTCGTCACGCTCGACGCGCTGCCGGGCGACCTGCGCACGTCCCCGCTGCTGGTACCGCTGGCGCAGGCGCTCGTCGTCGTGCCGCTGGTGATCCGCATGGTGCTGCCCGTGCTGCGGTCGGTCGACGACCGGCTGCGGCAGGCCGCCGCGACACTCGGTGCGGCCCCCGTGCGGGTGTGGTGGACGGTCGACCTGCCGCTGGCCGCCCGGTCCCTGGCGGCGGCCGCCGCGTTCGGTTACGTCGTCGCGATCGGCGAGTTCGGTGCGACGAGCTTCCTCGCCCGTCCGGCGGCGCCGACGCTGCCGGTGGCGATCAACGAGCTGATCAGCAGGCCGGGCGAACTGAACACACAGACGGCCTACGCGGCGTGCACGTTGCTGATGCTCGTCACCGCGGGTGTGGCCGCCGTCATCGACCGCCTGCGGGCGCCGCATGCCGACGTCGGGGAGTTCTGAATGCTGACCGTGGACCGGGTGACCGTCACCTACGACCGCACGCCCGCCGTGCGCGACGCGTCGCTGGAGATCGCCGATGGTGAGGTGCTGGCGCTGCTCGGGCCGTCCGGGTCGGGAAAATCGACGCTGTTGCGCGCGATCGCGGGTCTCGAATCGGCCACCGGCGCGGTCCGCTGGGACGGCGACGACCTCGCGGGTGTACCCGTGCACCGGCGCGGTTTCGGGCTCGTGTTCCAGGACGGCCAGCTGTTCCCGCATCGCGACGTCGCGGGCAACATCGCGTTCGGCCCGCGGATGCAGGGCATGCCCGCAGGCGACCGGGACCGCCGGGTCGCCGAGCTGCTCGAACTGGTCGGCCTGGCGGGCTACGAGCGGCGGCCGGTCACCGAGCTGTCCGGTGGGGAGGCGCAGCGCGTGGCGCTGGCCAGGGCGCTGGCGCCGCGGCCGCGGTTGCTGCTGCTCGACGAGCCGCTGTCCGGATTGGACGCCGAACTGCGCGAATCGCTGGCCCTCGACCTCGTCGGTGTGCTGCGTCGTGCGAAGGCGACGACCCTGCTCGTCACGCACGATCAGGAGGAGGCGTTCACTCTCGCCGACCGCCTGGCCGTGCTGGACGACGGGCGCATTCGGCAGTCCGGTGACGTGATCGACGTCTGGCGCGCGCCGGTCGACGAACGCGTGGCCCGCTTCCTCGGCGTCACCGCGGTGTTGCCGGGCGAGGTCACCGACGGCCGTGTGAGCTGCGCGTTCGGTTCGGCCGAGGTCCCGTGGGCGCGGGTCGGTACGGTGACGGTCGGGCTGCGCCCGCATGCGTTGCGTGTCGCCTCCACCGGGGTGCCGGGCGAGGTGGTGGCGCGGGCGCGGCGCCGCGACCACACGCGAGTGACCGTCGACGTGTCCGAGTCGGTTCCCGGTATGTCCACTGTGGATGCTGTGGCGACGATGGCCGACGCGGTGCAGCCCGGCGACGAGGTGCGTCTGGCCCTGGACCCCGGCGGCATGGCGATCGTCGGTTAGCGGCGGGAACGTCCTGTGCGCCTGCTAGAAGGGCGGCTCGTCGGGGAGCGGCGCTGATGGTGGTTGTGGGCTCGGTCGTCGTGGTGGTTGCCGTGGTGGTCGGGGTGTGAGGACGGGTTCTCGGTGTCCGGTGTGGGTGGTGCCGTTGGGTGTGGTGATCGCGGTGGTGCCGTGGTGCGGGTCGTAACTGGTGGTCCATCCGGGTGTGTTTTTCATGCGGTGGTGTCGTCGGCAGCGTGGTGCGCTGTTGGCGGTTGAGGTGGGGCCGTGGTCGGCTGCCCATTCGCGTTGGTGGTCGAGGTCGCAGTGTCGGGCGGGTCTGCGGCACCAGGGGATGACGCATTCGCGGTCGCGTGCGCGGACGACGAGTTCACGGATGGTGGCGGTGGGGCGGCGTCGGGTGCGGCCGAGGTCGGTGGGTTGGCCGGTGGCGGGGTCGCAGAGGACGGTGCGCCAGGTGCTGTGGGGGTTGGTCATGATTTCTCGCGCCACGACCGCGGGGATGGGTCCGTAGCCGTCGAGTTCGCAGCCGGTGTCGGAGATGGACAGGGCGGTGTCGATGGGCAGGTGCAGATACACGGTCGCGGCCGCTTCGGGCACTCGAGCGCCGGGGTCGTTGCCGAGCAACAGGTCGGCGGTGATGTCGGCGCGGAGTTGGTCGAGGGTGCGCTGTTCGCCGTGTTTGCGCAGTGCTCTGGCGAGTGCGTCGATGCGGCTGTAGCAGGCGGAGGCCATGTCGGTGGGCAGGTCGGCGGTGAGGCGGGATTGGGCGTGGGGTCCGTGGTCGAGTTCGATCCGTCGCCCGTGTCGTGCCATGCGGGCCCGTTCGGCTTGTCCGTCGGGGTCGACTTGTTCGACCAGGCGGGCGGTGTGCCGGGCGAGATTGCGGGGTTGCCACGCGGTGTCCGGTGCGGAAGCGAGTTTCGCGGCCAGCAACTCGTCCACCTCGCGGGCGTGTTCGTCGGACAGTGGTGCGGTCACGGCCAGGACCCGGCGGGCGCCGTACAACTCGACCTGCCCGTGGGTCATCGCGGCAAGAATGCCGGGCATTCGCCGGGTCAGGTCGAGCGCGTTGCGGATCCGTTTCTCCACCTCCACGGGCGGCACGCGAAGCGCAGGGGCCAGTTCCTCGGCCAGCTCGCGCCACTCGGACTCGCCGGAGGCGAGCGAGGCGAGGAACACCATCTCGTCGGCATCGGCCCGTGCCCGCCGACCGCGCAGCGACGTCGCCGTCGACGCAATTACCCCAGAGCCAGTCACCCCACTATGCTATCGAACCCGTGATCGAAACACATCACCCACTAGTGCCCACCTTCTGCGAGTGCCCTCCCGTCGACCTGGTTCCACCACCTCACGCTGCAGGCAGGGCGCAACCAGTGCACTCAGCCGGAACAACCCAACGCAACCTTGCGCCCTGAATGCAGCGTGATACCGACAAAGCCGGGTCGGCGGGAGGACACGAAGTGGGTGTCATCCCGGAGACCTGCCCCGCCGGCGAGGCGACAAAACCCCGGCACTTGCAAGCCTTCAGTCCGAAGTCCAGTCGGCGAAGCGGCCCCGAGGCCCGCAAACCTTCTCCCGAATCCCAGCCCCGGAACCTGCAAGCCCTCAACCCGGATCCCGGACTGCGAGGGACGAAACCCCCGAGAGTGGAACGCACTCGAGAATCGCACCCCTCGCAAAATCCTTCGCCGAAGAACTCCTCGTCGAAAAGCCGGATCAACCGTCCTTGGACACCAGTCGCGCGTAGGCGATCGACAACCCGATGACCAGGTAGCACGCGGCCTTCAAGGCACCGCCGATCAGATCGGCATCGGGAATCGGATCCCGCAACACGTCGACGATCGCCCACCACGCCTCGGTGAGCAGGACCGGATGCAGCCACGACAGCGCGTCGAGGCTTCCGAGCACCGTGAACACGATGATGCCGCCGAGTACGGAGGCCAGCACGACCATCGGGTGTTCGGTGAACGCCGAGATCGCGAGTGCGACCGCGCCGACCGCCCACAGTTGCAGCGTCACCCAGCCCACGGCGAGTGCGATGCGGCCGAGTGCGTCCGGAATGGACAGCGTCGTGCCAGACAGCGTGTACAGCGTGTCCGCTCCGTTGAGGACGAGCGCGGTGACGGCGCCGGTCACCGCAATCATGGTGGCGGCCACGAGCGTGAACGTGGCGACGCCCAGTGCCTTGACCAGCAGTAGTCTGCCCCTGCTGACCGGAGCGAGCAGCCAGCCGCGCAGCGTTCCGGTGGCCGTTTCGCCGGCGAGCGCGTCCGCGCCCGCCATCGCGGCCGCCAGCGGGAGCAGCATCCGCAGTGTCATGGTCAGTGCTGCGATCGGCAGGACGAGCACGCTGCCCGCAGCCGTCGCCAACAGGCCGCCGCCCTCACCGGCACCGGGGCCTTCGCCGGGCGACGAGGATCCCGTCGGGTCGGCCACCGCCAGCGCGATCCCCATGATCACCGGGATCACGCCGAGCAGGCCGAGTACGGCGAGCGTGCGCGGCCTGCGGAAGATCCAGCGCAGTTCGGCCCGCACTAGCCGCGACACGGGAGCCGTGCGCCGAGCCGGTTCCGTCATGACCTCCATGTCGGCGCCTCCTCACTGTCCTGGGTCAGCCGGGCGAACAGGTCTTCGAGCCCGGTGCGGCTGCGCCGCGCCTCGTACACCGGCACGCCCGCGTCGACGAGTGTCGCGACGACGTCGGGTGCGGTGGCCCGCGTCAGTTCGGCGCGCACACCGTCCGGTGTCGGGCGAGCACTCAAGTGCGCCGCACGCAACGCCGTCACCGCCGCTGCCGAATCCGTTGTGGACACTTCGAGTGCGGGAGACTCGGATTCGAGCAGTTCCGTCAGATCGCCCTGTGCGACGAGTGTCCCCTCGTTCATCACGGCCACGTGTGTGCACGTCGCCTCGACCTCGGCGAGCAGATGGGACGAGACGAGCACCGTGACGCCGTCGCGATGCAGGTCGGCGATGACCGACCGGATCTCCCGCGTCCCCGCGGGGTCGAGGCCGTTGGTCGGTTCGTCCAGCATCACCAGTCTGCGCGGCACGAGCAAGGCGGCAGCCAGTCCCAGCCGTTGTTTCATACCCAGCGAATAGCCGCGGTACCGGCGCCCGCCCGCACGGGTCAGCCCGACCCGCTCGAGTGCCTCGTCGACCGCCGCGGGGATCCGGCCGGATGTCAGCCGGGGTTCGGCGGCCGCGAGGCGCAGCAGGTTCTCCCTGCCCGACAGGAACGGGTGGAATCCGGGACCTTCCACGAGGGCCCCCACGTCCGGCAGCGCCTCGGCCGCCCGGTCCGGCATGGGGTGGCCCAGCAGCTGGACGTCGCCGTCCGTGGGCTGCACCAGGCCCAGCAGCATGCGGATCGTGGTCGTTTTTCCCGAGCCGTTCGGTCCGAGCATGCCCAGCACCGCACCCTCGGGGACATCGAGGTCCACGTGCTCGACCGCGACCGTCCGGCCGTAGGTCTTGCGCAGCCCTCGGGTGCTGGCCGCGGTGGCGGGCCCTTCCGGGGAAGGACCCGCCACCGCCGACTCGGCCTGCGCGGTCACCGGTTCTCCAGTGCCTGCCGCAGAACCTGCTCGGGCACGGCGCCCGCTGCGATCCGCCCGTCCTCGGTGATCAGCGCGGTGCCGATCCGGGTCTCGACGACGTGCCCGGAACCGAACTCACCCTGCACGGGCTTGCCGAACCGCTCGAGCATGCCGGTCATGTCGGTGCCGTTGCTTTCGGCGCCCTCACGCATCTCCGAGGGAATGCGCCCGAGCAGGACCGTGTCCCAGCCGTCTCCTGCGACGTCGAACTCCGGCCCTTCGGCGTCCCCGCCGTGCTGCGGTCCGCCATTCCGGCCCGGTTCGCGTTCGGTCACCTCGGTGCCTTCCGGCGGCGAGAACTCGAACAGTCGCTCCGGCTGCGGACCGAACTCGATCTCGGAGAATCCGGCCTCGAACGCGGGCTCGGTCGTGCCGTGCGTCAGCACCGACATGCGCAGCGGCAGCCGCTCCTCGGAGTCGACAGCCACCCGAACCTCCCGCACCAGCGTGCGCTCGTCCGGCTTCGGCGTCAGCACCAGCTCGTACGCCGCACGGCCCGCCACGCGCGCCGTCCCGTCGACCGACACGTTCGACGACTCCTCGAGCCGGTCCACGACCTGCGTCGCCACCTGCGAGGGATCGGCGCCCGCCGCCTCCTGGTTCCGGTGCTGCTCGCGCGCACCGTCGGGCAGTTCGGCCCGCGTGGCCGTGCCTGCCGCCGAATCGTAGGACCAGAACTCCCGCTCACCGAGCACGTACGTCAGTTCGCTCGACTGCTGCTCCATCGCGACGCGGCCCCTGCCCTCGCCGTCGTAGTAGACTCGTGCCGACTGCGCGTCGAGCGCCGGCATTCCCGGCACCGACGGCAGCCCGAGCTCGTTGTCCACCGTCGCCGTGCCCGACATCGCGGGCGGCTGTGCCTTCAGCACCGAGCCGACCAGCTCCTGCGCTTCGATCTCCGGCAGTTCCGGCGCGCTTTCCGCCCCGGCGGGCATCGCCAGCAGGCCCAGGCCGAGTGCGCCTGCCGCCGTACCGGCCACCGCCACCGTCGCCGCTTTCCGTTTCGTGTTCACGAGTCCTCCTCGCCACCGGGGTAGTCGCCAGTTTCCCAGTCACCGGCGTTTCCTGACACCGATGAGTCTTCGCGACGGGTCCTGAGACCGGCCTGAGAACGCCTGTCGAGCTGAGAGGTCGCTGAGAGATGCCGCGCTCGGGTGGCGAAAGCGGCATCCTGGCAGGCGTGGAACCGCGAGTGTTGGTCGTCGACGACGAAGTGGGCGTACGCAAGGCGCTGAGCCGTGGTCTCGGTGCGGAAGGCATGGACGTCACCGTGGCCGCGGACGGTCCGACGGCGCTGAACCTCGCCGGCACCGGGGCGTTCGATCTCGTACTGCTCGACATCATGCTGCCCGGCCTGTCGGGGTACCGCGTGCTCGAACGACTGCGTGCGGACGGGGTGACGACGCCGGTACTGCTGATCTCGGCCAAGGACGGGGAGATCGACCAGGCCGATGGTCTCGACCTCGGCGCCGACGGGTACGTCGTGAAGCCGTTCTCGTTCGTCGTGCTCGTCGCGCAGGTGCGCGCGACGCTGCGGCGCAGCGCCACCGAAGGTGCCCGCGGGCAGCTGCGGATCGGCCCGCTCGTGCTCGACCGTGGACGCCGCGAGGTGTACTGGCGCGACGAACCGGTGCCGCTGAGCCCCAGGGAGTACGCGTTGCTCGAGGCGCTTGCGGGCCGGGCGGGAACCGTCGTGACCAAGGAGGAGCTGTTGCGCTCGGTGTGGGGTGACCAGCGGGCCGCCACGCGCAACGTCGTCGAGGTGTACGTGGGCTATCTGCGGCGCAAGCTGGACGCGGTGGGGGCGACCGCGTTCGTGCGGACGGTGCGCGGGCACGGGTACGTCGCGAGCGACCCCGAGTCGGAACGTGTGACGGGCGCGTGACGAGCCCACTCCGCCACTGGTGGCGCAGGCGGAGTCTGCGCCTGCGCATCACCGCGGTGACCACGGTCGTGACCGCGGCCGTCCTGCTCGGGCTCGCGCTGTTCGCGGGACGCCTCGCCGGGCCGTGGCTGCTCGACGGCGTCGACTCCGACCTGCGGGCGGCGGCCGCGACGTCCGCACAGGCCGTCGAGTCGGGTACCGCTCCGTCCGCTCCGTCGACATCGGAGGGACTGCGGGTGCGGGTGCTCGACACCGCGGGAGAGCCCGTCGACGACGGCGGGCCCCCGGCGCTCGGTGACGACCATGTGGGTGAGCTGAAGGCGGGCCTGGCGGTGACGGTGTCGGTCCGCAACGGCGGAGTGCCCACCCGGTGGGTGGGCACCGTCGCGACCGCACCGGACGGTTCCCAGCGCCTCGTGGTGGCGCAGGCCCCGTTGGCGGGCGCCACGACGGTGATCGCGGGCGGTGGCCGGGTGCTCGTCGGACTCGCCGTCGCGGGATCGGCACTGGTCGGCGCCGTGACGTGGCTGGTGACCGGTGCGACGCTGCGCCGCGTCGGCAGGCTGAGCCGGTCGCTGCGGGCACTGCCGAGTGGCACCCGGCTGCCGGAACCGGGATCCGCCGACGAACTCGGTGCGCTGGCGTCCGAGCTCAACGAGCTGCTCGCCCGGTACGACGAGGTCGGGGAGCGTCTCCGCAGGTTCACCGGCGATGCGGCCCACGAACTGCGCTCGCCCGTGGCGTCCATCCGCGTGCAGGCCGAGGTCGGCGTCGCGGCATCCGACGGCGAGGTCGCGCAGGAGACGCTCGCCGACATCCTCGTTGAGGCCGAGCGGCTGTCCGCCCTGCTCGACGGCCTGCTGACGCTCGCCCGCGCGGATGCGGGGGACGTGCCCGTCGCCGAACCGGTCGAGCTGGTCACCGAAGCGCGTGCGGCGGTGGAGCGGATCGGCACCGACGCGCCCGACATGCGTGTCAGCGCGCTCGTGCCGTCGTCGTGGGCGCTGGCCACTCCGTCGGAGGTGGAGCTCGTGCTGGACAATCTGCTGCGCAACGCCTGCAGGCACGCGGAGAGCAGCATCGTCGTGTCGGTGCTCACCACCCGCGCCTGGGCGAGGGTGGTCGTCGACGACGACGGTCCGGGAATCGACGCCGAACACCGCGGGCACGTGTTCGACCGCTTCTACCGGGCCTCCGACGACCGGGCGCGCAGTTCCGGCGGCACCGGGCTCGGGCTCGCGCTCGTGGCCGAGGCGGTACGCAGGCGCGGCGGGCGGGTCGTCGTCGGGGAGTCGCCGGACGGCGGGGCGCGGTTCGAGGTGAGCTGGCGCAGGCATGATCGCGAGCGCGAGGAGGCGACATGGACCGGGTGATCGTCGGGGCGGCGATCGTCGACGACGGCAGACTGCTCGTCGGGCAGCGCGCGCATCCCGACGACGTCGCCGGGCTGTGGGAGCTGCCGGGCGGTCGCGTCGAGCCGGGCGAGTCGGAGTCCGACGCGCTGGTGCGGGAATGCAGCGAGGAACTCGGCGTCGAGGTGACCGTCGGCGAACGGGTCGGCTCGGACGTGCCGCTGCCCGGCGGTGCGGTGCTCCGGATCCACTCCGCGGTCCTGCGAGGCGACGCCGTCGTGCAGGCGGTCGAACACAAGGCGCTGTGCTGGGTCGGCGTGGACGAGGTGGCTGCGGTCGACTGGCTGCCTGCCGACCGCGTGCTGATCCCGGACCTCGAGGCGCTGCTCGGCTGACTGTGAGGATTCCTTCGGCAGCGAGTGCAGAACGCGCGGTGCTGAGTGCAGAACACGCGGCGGGGGTTCGGGGCTGCTGCGGTGCGCTGCGGGGGTGGCGTGGCGGTCCTACCGTGGAGACATGTATGTAGTACTGGTCACCTATACGGCTCCGGTACCGGACGTGGATTACGCCCTGCCGGACCACTCCGAGTGGCTCGCCAAGCAGTACGAGCAGGAGCGGTTGATCGCCTCGGGGCGCAGGGATCTGCACCGCGGCGAGGTGATGATCACGCGGCCCATGTCGAGGCTGAAGCTCGACGCGATGCTCGCCTCCGATCCGCTCTCGATCCGGCATCTCGCGTCCTACGAGGTCATCGAGTTCGCCGCGAGCCGCACCTGTCATGAACTGCACGAGATCAACGAGCTACTGGCCGGCTGAGCGCGAGCGCACGAGCCGAGCGGGCACCGATCCCGCCCGGGCGGGCCGCTACGACCGGCGGTGTCCGTTCGGAGTGCAGTTCCGGCGGGACGCGGCCCTGGTGAATGTCGACGAGTAACCGCCCGGGCGTGTGGCGGTCGTGGAACCTGCCGCTGACGCCGCACCCGACACCCCGCGAGTTCTGAATTAACATCGAACTCATGGCGAGTGTGCTTCCCGAGGTGAACTACTCCGAGCTGTCCCGGGCCAGCAGTGGCGTTGCGGACAAGGTCGAGGCCGCGCCCGGTCGTGCCGTGCGGATTCGTCGGCGGGATGCGGCCGACGGGGATTTGGTGCTCAAGACCGAAGAGCGCGAGCGTGAAGAACACGAGGTCATGTCCGCCACGACGAGCCTGTTCGTGGCGATGATGCGGGACAACGAGCGCGCTCGGAGCCTGCTGGTGGAGGTCGTGCCCACCGCGTTCCCGTGGGTGCGGTTCCTGCCTCGTGAGGATGTGCAGGCTTTCGTCGTCGAGTTGGTCGAGACGCTCGAGTCCGCCGAGGGGATCGATCAGAACCCCGCCCCGGTGTTGCAGGTGATCAACGAATGGCGCAACACGGCCAACATATGGGCCGATCCTGAGTTGGTCGAGCAGCTGAACGCACCGGTTGGGGACTTCGGACCGGTTTCCGAGCCGCAGGCGTGAGCCCGAAACGAGGCGAACGGGTGGCGTGGCCGTCGGTGACGTGATGATGGCCGTCAGTCGCCTCGGCGGCGACGTCGGCCCGCGTCGGGCCCGACGTCGCCTCGGCGGCGACGTCGGGCCCGACGCGGGCCGAGGCGAACAGGGAGTCCGGGTTATGCGGCCTTGGACACCTTCGACTGCATCGTCTTGGCCGTCTGCAGTGCCATGACCGGGCATTTCTGGCACCGCGGCTTCGACTTGCAGCACTTCTTCTTCAGCTGACCGGCCTTGATCATTCCGCGGACGGCCGACTTCGCGTCGTCCTCCTGCGCAAGCGCCACCGCCAGCTTGGTGCTGGCCTTGATGTGCTTGCCGGACTTGTGCTTCTTGCCCACGGGCACGCTCCAGGGGCGACGTCGGTTGCTCCTGTTAGGTTAGGCCAACCTCAGTTGTTGTGAAGGGTGGCGCTGGCCACACCTCGCACGCCGACGCACGCCCGGCCGAGCGCTGCGCCCGGCGGCGTTACCCCGGCGGGCTCCGGGCCTGCCCGCGGCCGTCACGAGGTGTGGCGCCGAGCACATCGGCCCGGCCGGTACGCTGGGAAAAGACCCGGCGTCGCTACGGCGGCGCAGGTCGCCCCAATCCTCTTCCCGTATCAGGAGTTCCCGCGTGCCTGCACTCACCTCCGAGAAGGTCAGGACAGACCTCCGGAACATCGCGATCGTGGCTCACGTCGACCACGGCAAGACGACGCTGGTCGACGCCATGCTGCGCCAGTCGGGTGCGTTCAACGAGCGCGCCGAGCAGGTCGACCGCATCATGGACTCCGGCGACCTTGAGCGGGAAAAGGGCATCACGATCCTGGCCAAGAACACGGCCATCCGCCGCAACACCCCGGACGGACCGGTGACGATCAACGTCATCGACACCCCGGGTCACGCCGACTTCGGCGGCGAGGTCGAGCGCGGCATGTCGATGGTCGACGGCGTCGTGCTGCTCGTGGACTCGAGCGAGGGCCCGCTGCCGCAGACGCGGTTCGTGCTGCGCAAGACCCTCGAAGCCGGCCTGCCGGTGGTGCTCGTGGTGAACAAGGTCGACCGCGGCGACGCCCGTATCGCCGAGGTCGTCGAGGAGACCCACGACCTGCTGCTCGAGCTCGCGGGCGACATCGACGGCATGACCGACGAGGCGATGGACTCCGTGCTGAACATGCCGGTGATCTACGCGGCCGCCCGTGACGGGCGCGCGAGCCTCGAGCGGCCCGCCGACGGCGATGTGCCCGCCAACGAGAACCTCGACCCGCTGTTCGACACCCTGCTCGAGCACATGCCGCCGCCCGCGGCCGACCCCGAGGCGCCGCTCAGCGCGCTCGTGACCAACCTCGACGCCTCCAGCTTCCTCGGCAGGATCGCGCTGGTGCGTGTCTACGCGGGCAAGATCCGCAAGGGCCAGACGGTCGCGTGGATCCGCGAGGGAGGCCAAATCCAGCAGGTGCGCATCTCGGAGCTGCTGGTCACCCAAGCCCTGGAACGGGTACCTGCGCAGGAGGCGACCGCGGGCGACATCGTCGCGATCGCGGGCATCCCCGACATCACCATCGGCGACACGCTCGCCGACCCGGAGCACGCCGAGGCGCTGCCGCGCATCACGGTCGACGAGCCCGCGATCTCGATGACCATCGGCGTCAACACCTCCCCGATGGCGGGCCGCGGCGGCGGCGACAAGGTGACCGCGCGCCTCGTGAAGTCGCGGCTCGACCAGGAGCTCATCGGTAACGTCAGCGTGCGCGTGCTGCCCACCGAGCGCCCGGACACCTGGGAGGTCCAGGGCCGTGGCGAGCTGGCGCTGGCCGTGCTCGTCGAGCAGATGCGCCGGGAGGGCTTCGAGCTCACCGTCGGTAAGCCGCAGGTGGTCACCAAGACCGTGGGCGGCAAGCTCCACGAGCCGTTCGAGCGGCTCTACATCGACGCTCCCGAGGAATACATGGGCGCGATCACGCAGCTGCTGGCCGCGCGCAAGGGCCGCATGGAGGAGATGGAGGGCTCCGGCACCGGCCGGATCAAGCTCGAGTACGTCCTGCCGTCGCGCGGGCTCATCGGCTTCCGCACCGACTTCCTCACCGAAACCCGTGGCGCCGGCATCGCCAACCACGTCTTCGAGGGCTACTTCCCGTGGGCGGGCGAGATCCGCACGCGGAACTCGGGTTCGCTGGTGGCGGACCGCACCGGACCGGTGACCACGTACGCGATGCTGCAGCTCGCCGACCGCGGCGAGTTCTTCATCGAGCCGGGTGCCGAGGTGTACGAGGGCATGGTCGTGGGCGAGAACCCGCGTGCCGAGGACCTCGACATCAACATCACCAAGGAGAAGAAGCTCACCAACATGCGCTCCTCCTCGGGTGACGAGCTGGAGCGGCTCGCCCGGCCGCGCAAGCTCGGTCTCGAGGAGGCGCTGGAGTTCTGCTCGAGCGATGAATGCGTCGAGGTCGCGCCGAAGGTCGTGCGAGTCCGCAAGATGACCCTCGACGGCCCGGAGCGGGCCAAGGAGCGCTCGCGCGCGAAGGCCCGCGACCGCTCCTGAGGTAGCCGGCCACCGCGGGTGGTGCGTGTCCGGACGGGAGGGGACTCCGGACACGCACCGGGGTGCGGATCCGCAGGCGGCCGCGGAGCCGTCGGCCACGGCGGGACCGCGATCGGGGGAACCACTCGACCCGGTCGTGCGTCGGCAATGGTGGCCTTGCCGCGAGTTGACATCCGGTCTGGCAGGCTCGAGCCGGTCCGGTGGTGGGTTTCGCGCCGGACGTTGCGACACGCGAGGGAGTAGCGGCAGGTGCGCGCGATCGTTGGGGGACGAGCAGGCCGGAACGCGGTCGTGCTCGTGTTCGCGCTGGTGTCGGTGCTGGTGACGGCGTGCACGAACATGCCGCCCCCGCCGGTCGTCAGCTCGCCCATCGCGGAGACGTCGAAGGCGGCGCCCGGTGACAGCTCGGACATCGCGGTGGCCGTCGACTCCATCCGGGGCGGCTACAACCCGCACAATCTGGCCGACCAGTCCACGACGACGCAGGCGCTCGCGACGATGCTGCTGCCCTCGGTCTTCCGGCCGGGCGAGGACGGCAAGCGGGTGCTCGACGAGCGGCTGATGCGGTCGGCGGAGGTCGTCGCCCACGATCCGTTCACGGTCTCGTACCGGATCCGGCAGGACGCGTCCTGGTCGGACGGCGCGCCGATCGCCGTCGAGGATTTCGTCTACCTGCACGAGGCGATGCGGTCGCAACCCGGCGTCGTGGGGGCCGCGGGCTACCGGCTGATCTCCGAGATCCGGCCCGCGGACGGCGGTAAGCGTGTCGACGTCGAGTTCTCCGAGCCGTACCCGGGCTGGCGGACGCTGTTCGACCACCTGTTGCCGCAGCACCTGATGAAGGACGTGCCCGGAGGCTGGCAGAACGCACTGAGCGGCAGTTTCCCCGCCTACGGCGGGCCGTTCGCGATCACGACGGTCGACTCGGCGCGCGGGGAGATCGTCCTCGAACGCAACGAGCGGTACTGGGAGGAGCCCGCCGCCGTCGACCGGGTCGTGCTCCGCCGGACCGATCCGTCCTCGCTCGCCGGCGCGCTGGGCAGCGGTACCGACCAGCTCGCCGTCGTCGGCACCGACGAGACGGGCAGGCAGCGCCTCGACGGGCTCGGCGACGACGTGTCCGTCTCGGAGGTGCCGCGGCCCTACGTGGTCTCGACGTTGCTGCGGCCGGTGGCGACGCTCGCCGACGGCCAGGTACGGGAAGCCGTCGAAGCCCTCATCGACCGGGACAAGCTCATCGAGGCCGGCGCCGCGGGCGGCCCGTCCGGGTACGAGAGGGCCGGAGCACACGCCCTGGCCCCGTCGGACGACGACTACAGCGCGACCCTGCCGGCGAAGGCGTCGCCGCGGCATCCGCAACCGCGCAAAGCGCGCAGGCTGCTGGAGGAGGCGGGATACGAGCGCATCGCGGGCACGTGGACCCGCGACGGGCGGCCGTTGTCGCTCGCGCTGGCGGCACCGGGCGAGCGGCAGCCGTTCGCGGCGGTGGTCGACGAGCTGTCCCGTCAGCTCGTCGAAGCAGGGATCGAAGTCAGGGACGCGACTCCGGAGTCGTCGCGACAGCTGTTCAACCGCGTGCTGGCACCGGGCGAGAACTCTGATGGTGCGGTGCAGGTCGACATCGCCGTCGTCGGCCGTCCGGTGAGCGGCGATCCGGCGTCGACGCTCGCGTCGGCCTACGGCTGCGTCCCGCTCGTCACCTCAGGCGGCGACGGAGACGGAGACGGAGACAGTGACGGCGGCGGCGACGGCGGCGGCGACGGGGACGAAACTCCCGACGAAAGTTCGGAATCTGCCGGCGGTAGTACGAAGGAAGGTAGGCCGGACGAGACCGGCGACGGTTCCGGACAAGAGGGGAGCGACACCGGCGAAAACGACGGTGGTGGGGACGATTCCGGCACCGGATCGGACGGGGCGGAAACCGGCGAGAGCGGTGACCCGGACAGCACCGAGGTGCAGCCCGCGAATCCGGCCGCGTATTGCGACCCGGACCTGCAGTCGATCATCGTGGCTGCGCTGACCGGCTCGAAACCGCTGGACGACGCGCTGCGCACCGTTGAACCGGCGCTGTGGGAGGCGGGAGTGACGATCCCGTTGTTCCAGCCGATCGATACGATGGCGGTGACGACCGACGTCGACGGGATCGGGGCCGCGCCGATGCCCGCGGGGCCGTTCGCGTCGGCGGTCGAGTGGAGCCGTGGCGAGAACTGAACCAACTCGCCGCCCGGACGGGTGCACATGTTCCCGGTGTTTCGATACCCGCGGGTCCACCTCAGGGTTTACATTGCTCTTCACAAGCCACTTGTCGGGTGCCAGATGTTTACCGAACGTAAGAAGTGGATGTCCGGACGCTAGGCGGAAGTCACCCTTTGGTCACGATCCCTAGGGAGATGGTGACTCGCAGTGCCTCATCTTCCTAGCGTTCCTCCGCATATGCGCCAAACGAGTGGCTTGGCGTGTCATATGCTCCGGCCAGACCGGCCGGAGGGTGTGGACTCTGCGGTGCGGACAACCGCAGAGTCTTCAGTGCTAGGAGGGCACACGAATGAGGAGATCCAAAGCAATCTCCGCCATGGCTGTGACGGCGGTGTCGGCTCTCGTGCTGACCGCCTGCGGCGGCGGAGAAGAGAACTCGGGCGGTGGCTCGACGGGCGACGTCTCGGGCATGGCCGAGGGCAAGGCACAGGAAGGCGACGTCTTCACGCTCGCCGACGTGCCTGAGATGGACCCGGTGACGGTCGCGATCGACGACCAGTTTACCGCGTACAACAATGACACCGCGGACGCGAACAGCTCGTACAACAACTACGTGCTGACCTCGGTGCTCGCTGCGCCGACCCTGCTCGACGGCAACAACAAGGTCCTGACCAACGGCGACGTCATGGAGTCGATCGAGGTCACCTCCGAGGACCCCTTCACCGTCGAATGGAAGATCAAGGACGGCGCCAAGTGGTCCGACGGTGAAGCGTGGGACTGCTCCGACTTCTACCTCGCCTGGCTGGCTCACTCCGGTAAGGCCGACGGGTTCAACGTCGCCTCCAGCACCGGCTACGAGCTGATCGACCAGCCCGAGTGCCAGGACGCGCAGACCTTCACCGCCGAGTTCTCGCAGCCCTACATCGACTACAAGGGCCTGTTCTCCTCCGGCGCCATCCTGCCTGCGCACATCCTGGAGCAGGAGACCGGAATCGACGACATCACGTCGATCACCCCGGATTCGTCGAACGTCTCGGACGTCGCCGAGTTCTGGGCAGGCGGCTGGAAGGGCTTCGACGCCGAGCTGATGCCGGGTTCGGGCCCGTACAAGATCAAGAGCTTCAACCGCAACTCCGGTCGGGTCGTGCTCGACAAGAACCCGGAGTGGGTCGGCGCCAAGGGCGGCCCCACGGAGGTCACCGTCCGCACGATCCCGAACACGCAGGCCATGGCCACCGCGTTGGAGAACGGCGAGATCAACGTCGCCGCGTCGACCCAGCCGGACTCCACGGCCGCCACGACGATGCAGAACCTGGAGTCCCAGGGCGTCACCTACGGCTCCGCGCCGCAGCTGACCTACGAGCACCTGGATCTGAACTTCGATCGCCTCTTCGCCGATGAGGCCGCCCGCAAGGCGTTCTTCGCGGTCGTGCCGCGGCAGGAGATCGTCGACAAGCTGTTGAAGGGCGTCCAGCCGGACGCCGAGGTCCTGCAGAGCATCGTGTTCTTCCAGGGTGAAGACGGCTACGAGGACCGCTACAGCGACAAGGCGGGCCAGGGCGCCGAGCAGGCCGAGCAGATCCTGCAGGACGGCGGCTGGGAGAAGGGCGACGACGGCATCTACGCCAAGAACGGTGAGCGCTTCTCGATCGAGATCTCGCACAACGAGAACGATCGCCGGAAGCAGACCGTCGAGATCATCCAGTCGGCGGCGTCGAAGGCCGGTATCGAGGTCGTCGACGACCAGGACGCCAACTTCCTCGCGGGCCGGGTCGACAAGGGTGACTACGACGTCGCGCTGTTCGGCTGGTCCTCGGAGCCGTTCAAGACCACGCAGAAGGGGCTCTACTCCTCCGACGGCGGCCAGAACTGGCAGGGCCTGGAGAGCGACGAGGTCGACAAGGCCTACGACGCGGCGGTCGACTCGACCACGGAGGACGAGGCCCGCGAGCACTACGTGGAGGCCGACGAGGCGCTGGCGAACGAGCACGCGACGCTCCCGCTGTTCGCCACGCCGTCGATGTGGGGCTTCCGCGGCATCGACCGGGTGTACATGCAGTCCTACAACGGTGCGCTGTGGAACGTCGGTGAGTGGGAGGCCGCCGAGTAGTCACTCGGCATCTCTGTCCGCCGACAGTGCCGTGAGCACTCGATCGCGCTGACGTGACCGTCGGGGGCCGGACCGATCGTCCGGCCCCCGACGGCCGACGTAAGTACCTGTTCACTCTGCGCTGAGAACCACTATCGTGGCGCGAGCAGTAGCGCATGATTCCGGGCAGGGCTCGGACTAGGAGCAAGTCGTTGAACCTGGTTGTCTACATTCTTCGCCGATTGGCGATTTCGATTCCGATCCTGTTTATCGGAAGTTTCCTGGTTTTCTGCATGGTCGCGGCCGCGGGTGATCCTCTCGGCGAACTGAGAACGCAACCAGGGGTGAGTCAGGAGGCGATCGATCAGCTGTCGCGGCAGCTGGGGCTCGATCAGGGCATCGTGCCGCGTTATTTCGACTGGCTCGGTGGCTTCCTCACCGGCGACTGGGGTATCTCCATCGCCCAGGGCTCGAACATGCAGCCCGTGTTTCCGAAGGTCATGAGTGCCTTCGAGGTCACGATCCAGCTGATCCTGGCCGCAGAGATCATCGCGGTGCTGCTGGGTGTGGCCGTCGGCGTGCTCGCTGCGGTGAAGCAGTACTCGCCGATCGACTACATCGCCACGACGATGGCGTTCATCTTCTTCTCGATGCCGATCTTCTGCGTCGCGATCGTGCTGAAGATGTACGGCATCGATCTGAACGTGATGATCACCGATATGGGGTGGGACTCCTGGCTCGGTAATCCGTTCCTCAAGACCACGAGCCCCGAATCGCTCAGTGGTGACGGGTTCTTCGACTCGATCATCAACTACATCGGTGGGCTGTTGCTGCCGACCCTGTCGATCATGTTCATCAGCTTCGCCGCCTACAGCCGGTTCCAGCGTTCGTCGATGCTCGAGACGATGAGCATGGACTACGTCCGTACGGCGCAGGCCAAGGGCATCTCGCAGGGCCGCGTGATCATGCGGCACGCCTTCCGCAACGCGCTGATCCCGGTGACGACGCTGTTCTCGGTGAACTTCGTGACGGTGGTGACCGGCGCGATCATCACCGAGCGGGTGTTCGCGTGGAACGGCATGGGCTCGGTGCTCGTCGAGGCCGTGAACAAGAACGACCCGAACACGCTGATGGGCTGGATCGTGGTCATCGCCATCTCGGTGGTCATCGCCAACCTCATCGCTGACCTGGTTTACGGCATTCTGGACCCGAGGATTCGCGTTGGCTGACTTGAACTCGATCGAGGCCGGTTCCGAATCCGGCCGTGACAAGAACCCCGACGGAAGCGGAGCCGAGGCACTGCCGGAGGCCCGCAGTCAGGGCACGATGGTGCTGCGGAAGTTCCTGCGGCACAAACTGGCCATGGGCAGCGTGGTCGTACTCGCGCTGATCATTCTGGCGTCGATCATCGTGCCACTGTTCTACCCGCACAGCTTCGCCGACGCGTCCTTCTCGTCCTATGTGGATCCGAGCGGGGAGCATCCGCTGGGCACCACCCAGGTCGGCAAGGACATGATGGCCCAGGTGCTCAGGGGGACCCAGTTCTCCCTGCTCATCGCGATCACCGTGGCGTTCCTGACGACCGTCATCGGTGTCGTCCTCGGTGCGCTCGCCGGGTATCTCGGCGGGTTCACCGACTCCGCGATCTCGCGGCTGACGGACCTCTTCCTGATCGTGCCGTCGATCGCGGCCGCGGCGATCATGGTGCGGGTCTTCGACGGCAGCTGGTACGTCGTCGCGCTCGTGCTGGCGATGTTCGCGTGGATGCCGATCGCCAGGATCACGCGGGCCGAGGCGATGTCGTTGTCGCAGCGGGAGTTCATCGAGGCGGCGCGTGCGTCCGGTGCCGGAACCGGGCGCGTCGTGTTCAAGCACCTCGTACCGAACATGGTCGGCACGATCACGGTGAACGCCACGCTCGCCGTGGCGCAGGCGGTGCTCGCGGAGGCCGCGCTGTCGTTCATCGGCCTGGGCGTGCAGATCCCGGACACCTCGCTCGGCCTGGTGATCTCGGAGAACTACGAGCAGATGCAGGGCAGGCCGTGGCTGTTCTTCGGTGCCTTCACGGTCCTGGTGCTGATCTCGCTGACGATCAACTTCATCGGTGACGGGCTGCGGGACGCCTTCGACCCGCGCCAGCGCAAGGTGAAGGCCTGACGAATCGGGCCAGAGGTTTCTCCGCCCCGGCCGGGGCGGAGAAACCCGGTCTCCCGAGATCGCCTGCCTCGGCGCTGCGAAGCACGAGAACGGCGCTACGAAGTACAAGAAGAACGACACGAAAAGGGCGGTTGTCGTTTCCCGAGGAAACGACAACCGCCCTTTCGTGTGTGGTGCCCACCTGCTCACTCGGCGAGCGTGTACCGGCCCGCCTCCCAGGCCTCGCGGCGCTCACGCTGCCGCGCCGGGTCGGCCACCGGGGCGGCGGCCAGCAGGCGCTTGGTGTAGTCGTGTTGCGGGTCGTGCAGCACCTGGTCCCGTTCGCCGACCTCGACCAGTTCGCCCTTGCGCATCACGGCGACGCGGTCGGCCAGCAGGTCGACGACGGCGAGGTCGTGGCTGATGAACAGGCACGCGAAGTTCAGGCGCTGTTGCAGGTCGAGGAAGAGGTCGAGGACCTTGGCCTGCACCGACACGTCGAGCGCCGACGTCGGCTCGTCGGCGATGAGCAGCTTCGGCTCGAGTGCGAGGGCGCGCGCGATCGCGATGCGCTGTCGCTGACCGCCGGAGAGCTCGTGCGGGTAGCGGTTGCGGTAGTGGCCGGACAACTGCACCTGGTCGAGCAGTTCGGTCACGCGCGTGGTCAGCGCGTTGCCGGAGAGCACCTTGTGCAGCACCAGCGGCTCGGCGATCGACTCGCCGATCGTCATCTTCGGATCCAGCGTGGAGGCCGGGTCCTGGAAGACGATCGAGAAGTACCTGCGCAGCGGCCGCAGCTGTTTCGTCGACAGCTTCGTGATGTCCCGGCCGCCGACGGACACACTGCCCGATGTCGGGTCGAGCAACCGGATCGCGCACCGGCCGACGGTCGATTTGCCGGACCCGGATTCGCCGACCAGGCCGAGGATCTCCCCGCGCTGGATGCTCAGCGACACGTCGTCGACCGCGCGGATCTTGTTCTTGCGGCCGCGTCCCGGGAACTCGAGCACGAGGTTGTCGAGCGCGAGCGCGGGCGCGTCGTCCTCGACCTCGGTCGCGAGCTCTGCCTCCATGTCCTTGAGGCGCTGCGCGACCTCCGAGTCGGCGATCTCCGGCTCGGCCTCGGGCGATTCCGACTCGGCGGATCTGCGCCCGGCAGGGCGGGATCCCAGGACCGGCACCGAGGAGAGGAGGCGTTTCGTGTAGTCCTCCTGCGGGTCCGCGAACAGCTCCGCGACGGGCGCCTGCTCGATGATCTCGCCCTGGTACATGACGAGCACGCGATCGGCGAGGTCGGCGACCACGCCCATGTCGTGCGTGATCAGCACGATCGCGGTGTTGAGCTCGTCGCGCAGTTGACGCAGCAGGCCGAGGATCTCCGCCTGCACGGTCACGTCGAGCGCGGTCGTCGGCTCGTCGGCGATGATGATCTTCGGGTCGCACGAGATCGCCATCGCGATGACCACGCGCTGGCGAAGACCGCCGGAGAGCTGGTGCGGATACTGTGTGATCCGATCGTTCGGTTCCGGGAAGCCGACCAGCTCGAGGAGTTCGACGGCCCGCTTGTCGGCGTCGGCCTTCGACATCTTCTTGTTGTGCGCCTGAAGCGACTCGCGCAGTTGCCAGCCGATGGTGTACATCGGGTTCAGCGCGGTCATCGGCTCCTGGAAGATCATCGCGATGTCGTTGCCGCGGTGCTTGCGCAGCTCCTTGGGCGAGAGCCCGCCGAGGTCGAGGTTCTCGACCTTGCGCTCGCCGGTGATCGACGATGTCTTCGGCAACAGGCCTGGGACCGACATCGAGGTCACGGACTTGCCCGACCCGGACTCGCCGACGATCGCGAGGATCTCCCCGGGTTCGACGTCGAAGCTGATGCCCTTGACGGCATCGATCGGACCGTCCTCGGTCTTGAACGAGATTTGCAGGTCCGAAATGGACAGGATTGGGCCGGTTGTGCCGGCTACCTGCGGTGACTGTGTTCTTGTGCTCACCGGATGCCCTTCGAGTGCGGGTTCGGGTGCCACGTTCGATGGTCGTGGACGTGACGTGAGCGCGAGGATAGTCGACATGGGCCGTTCGGGGGACGGGTCGAAGGAACTAATGTTGAGCTGTGATCTCGGACGATGAGCGCGGGGCCGGTGTGAAGCGCGGGGCCGATGGGCACGGCACCGACCGACACGGCGTCGTGCTGGTGCATGCGCATCCGGACGACGAAAGCATCACGACGGGCGGCACGATCGCCCGCTACGCGGCCGAGGGCGCGCAGGTGACGGTGGTGACGTGCACGCTCGGCGAGGAAGGCGAGATCATCCCGCCTGCGCTGAGTGAACTCGGGGCCTGGGCGGGTGACCAGCTGGGCGGTTACCGCAGCGGTGAGCTGGCCGCCGCCGGACGGGCCCTGGGCTGGAGCGCCCACCGGTATCTCGGCGGTATGGGCCGCTGGCGTGACTCGGGGATGGCAGGCACGCCGTCGGCCGAGCATCCGCGGGCGCTGACCGGCGGTGACGTCGAGGAGCAGGCCCGGCAGCTGGGCGCGATCCTCGACGAGCTGCGCCCGCAGGTCGTCGTCACCTACGACGCCTACGGTGGGTACGGCCACCCCGACCACATCCGCGCGCACGAGATCACCATGGTGGCCGCGCCGAGGGCCGCATCGGTGCAACGGGTGTTCCACACGGTGTCCTCGCGTCGGGCGGTCACCGACGGCCTCGCCGCGCTGCGCGCCACGGGGGAGGTCGGATTCCACATTCCCGATGACGGCGAGTTGCCGACCACGCCGGACGCGGATATCACGACGGTGATCGACATCGGTGCGCAGCGGTGGCGCAAGTTCGCGGCTCTGGCCGCCCACGAGACGCAGGTCAGCGTCGGATCGGACTGTTTCGCGTTGTCCAACGGCATCGCCCAGCCCGTGCCGCCGGCCGAGTACTTCGTGCTGGCTCACGGCCCGGTTGCGGGTGCGCAGGCGGACCTGTTCGGGGGGCTGCGGTGAGTCACGGCACCACAGGCCGGGCACGGGCGGTCGCCGCGGGGTGGCTCGTGCTGTTGTCGGTCGATGCGGTGCTGTTGGCGCTGCTGGAGCTGTTCTTCCTGCCGCTTCGGCTCGACGGCACGCTGTTGCCCCGATTCGGGGACGTGCCCTTCCCGATCGTGGTGGTGCTCGCCGTCGTGACGACGCCGTGGCTGGTGTCTGCGGCGAGCAGGCTCGGGGAGCGCAGACTGGGCATGGTGCCCCTCGTGGTGTGGGTACTGACGGTGTTGGTGGTGGGAGTCGCGGGCCCGGGAGACGACCATGTGCTCCTGGCCGACCTGCGTACGCTGCTGCTGCTCGGTGGCGGAGCGGTGCCCGCGGCGCTTGTGCTCGGCGGTGTGCTGGGCCGTGCGGCACGGGAGTCGCTCGGGGCCTCGTCGTCGGAGCAGTCGAAACGCACCCGGCCGGGGTCGACGCCGACACGGAGGTAGAGCGGGACATGTCCGACCACATCACCGATGCCCACCTGGTCAGCGTGCTGCGCCCGTACGTACGCGCCACCGGGCCGCTGGTGGACACCCTGCGCGAGAAGGACCCGTTCTCGGTGCTCGCCCGCGAGGCCGAGGATCCGGTCCTCGACGATCCGAAGCTGCGCGACCGCCTGCTCCACGGGCTCAACGCGATGAAGCTGCCGGGGACGGCCGCGTGGGCGGACATGGACACCGAAGCGCGTACGAAGTGGTGGACGGGCCGGGTCGGCCGGTTCACGTCACTGGTCGCGGCGGTGCCGGGGATCGCGGGCGCGGTGTCGGATCTGCTGCCGGTGCAGGACACCGTCGGGGCGGCGGGGCAGGGGCTGCTGTTGTGCGCGCTCGCGGGCGAACGCGGGCACACCGATGTCGCCACGCGGGTGCGGCTGATCGCCTGGGTGCTGTTCGAACGGGAGATCCCGGAGGAGCTCGCGGAGGGTATGCAGGCCGACCGCGGCGCCGAGGACGCCGAGACCGAACGACTGACCGAGGAGCTCGACGGCGAGCAGTCGGCGAGCAGCAAGGCGTCGCTGAAGACGGTGGCCCGCACATTGTGGCGGCTCGGGCGCTCGCTGCAGGAGATCCCGGACGAGCTCGAGAAACGGCCGAGCGGACGCCTGTATCACAACGCGCTCGGGCTGCTGCCCGGTATCGGGCTGGTAGGCGACTACCTGGGGGAGCGGTCCGGGCTCAAGCGCGTCGCGAAGCGGGCCGCGACGTGGTTCGCCGCCCATCCCGTGCGTCCCACCTCCCCGGGTGATGTATCACCCGGTCGTGACTGAACCGCGGGTCCGAACGCCGGCAGGTCCCTGTCGGACCGGGTCGGGGGCGCGTGCCGGACCGGGGACGGGGCGCGTACCCGGTCCGGGCGGCCGGGCAGGCCACCGCCCCGGCGGGCATCAGCGCCAGAACATGAACGCCAGCTGGCCGAGCTGCGCCGCGATGTCACTGCCGCCTGCGGCGCCGAAGATGGCGTTGGTGATGTCCCACAGTGCGGCGCTGACGCCGGGCACGGCGATGATGAACGCGAACAGCACCAGCGGTGCCCACGGCCGGGCCTTCGCACCGAACTCCCGTGCCTGCGGCGACAGGTACGGCTCGATCGCGCCGTAGCCGTCCAGCCCCGGAACAGGGAGGATGTTCAGCACGAACGCCAGGATCTGCACCGAGGCCAGGTAGGACAGGCCGATCACGAGCCCGGCCGGCAGCGGCGCGAGCACGATGACAAGTGTCAGCACGATGCCGATCGCGAGGTTGCTCAGCGGGCCTGCGAGCGAGACCCACGACGACACCTTGCGCGAGCGCAGCGCCCCTCGGTTGATCCACACCGCGCCACCGGGAAGGGGGATGCCGCCGATCGCGAGGATGATCAGCGGCAGCACCAGCGACAGCACCGGATCGGTGTAGCGGCGGATGTCCATCGACAGGTAGCCCTTGAGCGCCACCTCCCGGTCACCGCCCCGGTAGGCCACGGCCGCGTGCCCGAATTCGTGCAGCGTCAGCGATACCGCCCAGCCGCCCAGCACGAGCACGACGATGCCGAGCGTGCCGAGGACGTCGCGGTCGATGCTGCCGAGACCGACCGACAGCGGCGGGAACAGTGCACAGAGCACTCCGCCGGCGACCGTGGCGGCGAGCAGGGCGTAGAAGAGCGGGCTGGGCCGGACCACCGAACGTTGCACGCGCCCATCCTCGCGCATCCGGTGCGTGGCGGGTGTAAGCGGCGGGGTGGTACTGCGGCCGGTGGTCCGGTCCACGTCTCCGGCGGCAGCGTCCGGCGGCCGGTGCGGCCGGGTCGACGTGCCGCGTTCGCCGTGGTGAGGTGGGGCGCGGGTGCAGTTGTGAGATCGCCGTGTGGTTCGCCCGGCGTGTCCGCTTGCAAAACGGCCGCGATCTATCCCCCATCCTCGCTACTCCGCTTGACCTCGCTGCACCACACAGGTGTAATCACATTGATGTCATTCGCTGCCAAAGGGGGGCAGTGCAGGACAGGTTCGCACTGCGAACCGGTGTGACGGGCTCAGGGGACGAACACCGCCAGCCTGGGAGTGCGTGGAAGCGAGGAGGCGGACGTGCGGTTGGACATGACGGGAACCGAGCGGGCTCGGCCGGTGGATCGGGCGGCTCAGGCCGAGGACGAGTTCGAGGCCCTCGCGGAGCTGCTCGACATCACCGACGAGCAGCAGTGGCAGGAACGCGCGCTGTGCGCGCAGACCGACCCGGAGGCGTTCTTCCCCGAGAAGGGCGGCTCGACGCGCGAGGCCAAGCGGATCTGCCAGGGCTGCGAGGTCAAGGACGACTGCCTCGAGTACGCGTTGGCCCACGACGAGCGGTTCGGCATTTGGGGCGGACTGTCCGAACGGGAGCGTCGCAAACTCAAGAAACGCGCCGTCTGACTGGGACGCCGTCTGACAGGGACGCCGTCCGACCCGGGAACGTGGCGCGCGAGCTACGGCCGGGTGTGGTGCGGTCCTGAGTTCTCGGCTCCCGAGTTCCGGAGTGGTCGGTGCCCCGAGAATCGTGGTCCGGCCCGGTCGAGTCCGGCGTCGCTGGGCCCGCGTGCGAGTCTGCCGATGTGACCGATCCGAATGACGTGTCCGATCCGGACGGCGAGTACGCAGCGGGCGAGCAGGCAGCGCGCGGCAAGCAGGCAACGGGCGAGCAGGCAGTGCGCGGCAACCGGTCGGCGCACCGGGAGCGGTCGGTGCGCGGTGAACGGGCGGCGCGCGGTAAGCGGGTTCTGACCGCACCGCCGACCGTGCTGGTGCTGTCGCTCACGGCGTTGGCGCTGCTGCTGCACGGGGCGGCGGCCGACCGCCTCGGTGCCGACCTCGCCGGTGGTGCGCTGCTTCCCGTCGGCGATCTCGCCGCCGTGTGGTCGGCGTATCTCGACGCGTGGCACGGCGTGGCGGGCGGCACGACGAGTGCCGGTTCGCCTGCGCTGGCGGTGCTGGGCGCGGCGGGGGCCCTGCTCGGCGGGCCGGCCGTCGCGGTCTCCCTGCTCCTGCTGCTCGACCTTCCCGCGTCGGCACTCGTCGCCTACGCCGCGACGCGGCGACTGAATGCGGGCCGGTGGGCGCGCGCCGGTGCGGCGGCGGGCTACGCCCTCGCGCCTGCCGCGACCGACGCGGTCGCCTCCGGGCGGATCGGCGTCGTGGTCGTGCACCTCGCCCTGCCCGCGGTCGTCGCCGGGATCGCGGCGCTGCTGACCGGCAGCGAGGTGCGCCTGCTGCCGCTCAGCGCGGTGTGTGCCCTGGGCCTGGCGTTGCTCGGGGTGTTCTCTCCCCTGACCTACGGGATGGTCCTGGCCGGTCTGCTCATCGGCTTCGTGGTGCTGCCTGCCCCGGAGGGGCGGTCGTGGAAGAGGCTCCCCGCCATGGTGATGGTGGTGCTGCTGCCGCTCGCACTGGCGTTGCCATGGCTGCCGACGCTGGTCGCGCATCCGGAGCTGCTGCTGCACGGGCTCACCGGACCGGCCGATGCGGCATCCGTCGCGGGCCTGGCCGGGCTGCATCCGTCGGGTGGCGTGCCGCTCGGCCTCGTACTGGTGGTCGTGGCAGCGGTCGCGGTCGCCACGGCGGCCTCCGCGCGCATGGCGGCCGGCGCGGGACTCGTGGCGATCGGCTGCGCGGGAGTGGCCGTGACGCAGTTGGTGCAGGTGGAGCCGATCACGGGTGGTGGTGCTGCGCCCGCGTATGCCGGTGCGCCGCTCGTGGTGGTCACGGCGGGCCTGGTCGCGATCGTGCTCGGCGGGCGCCGCGGGGCGGGCGACGGCGGTCCGCGGACGGCCGTCGCCGGCGGTGTCGCGGTCACGCTCGTCCTGCTGGCGACGGCTGCCTTCCTCGGCGGGGGCGGCGAGGTGCGCAGCGGCGGTGGCGTTCGCCTGCCCGCGGCGCTCGACGAGGAGTTGGACGACAACGGGCGCGGCGTGCTCGTGCTGGGCAGCGACGGGACGCCGGATCGGATGGCGGCCGGGCGCACGCCGCAGTTCGGCGACGACGCGCTCTCGCCGGTCGGGGGCATGGCCGAGCGGCTCGAAGGCTGGCGCTACGGACTGCTCGGCGGTTCTCGTGACGCCGTCACGAACGTCGCCGCGGCGGGCGTCGAGTTCGTCGTGCTGCCGGCAGGCGAGAACGGCCGCGAACTGCGCACCGACGTGAGCGACCTCGTCAGCCGGGCCCCGCGCACCTCCGACGGCCGGACGGTGCTGCGCCTGACCCCGGAGGCGGGCCAGGTGACGCTCGTGTCGCCGGAACAGGCGCACCACGCGGTCAGTGGCAGTGCCCCGAGCGACGAGCTCATGCGCGGTGCAGCGATTGCGCCGGTCGACGCGCAGTTGCCCGACGCACGTGTGCGCGTCTCCGCGGGGCCCGACGGCAGGCTCCTGGTACTGGCCGCGGAGTACGAACCCGGGTGGAGCGCCACGATCGACGGTGAGCCGGTGCCGATCACGCCCGCATGGGGACATCAGGTGTCGGTGGCCGTGCCGGAGGCCGAGTCCGAGGTCGTGGTCCGCTACACCGCCCCGTGGCACTCCGTGCTGCTGCTCATCGGTGTGGCGGCCCTGTTGTTCACGGTGCTTACGGCTGTGCCGGGGAGACTGCGGACCTCGCGCTCGACGTGACGGGGCCGGCTGCGACGGGCCGGAGTGCGGCGGGTCAGTGGCCGCCGTCGATGATGTCCGGTTCCACGCCGATGTAGGCGGCGATCTGCTCCACCAGTACGTCGTGCACCAGGTCTGCCAGGTCGGACGGGTCCTGGGCACGCGCTTCGAGCGGCCGTCGGTAGAGCACGATGCGGGCGCGGGTCGGCAGTCCCGAGCGGTCGACGCCCGCCGGGACCAGCCGCGACAACGGTACGGCGCCGTCGTGCAGCACGCCGTCGTCCGTCTGGTCCGGCGGACCGTCCTTGACCTCGGGAACGTCGTCCACGGCGACGTCGAGCTTGGTCAGCTCACTGCGCCAGCGACCTTCGATGGGTTCGAGCGCGTCCAGCACCAGCGAGTCGAACCGCTCGGCGGGGCTCGACGCGGCAGGCAGGCTGGCCGGATACAGCGGGCCGCGAAGACCCCGCCCGTGGCGGTCGCGCCGCATGCGCCGTCGAAACCGTGCACTTCGAGCCGTCGTCACCGGACCCAGGGTACCCATCCGCCCACCCCTGTCGCACCGACCTTCCCGGTGAGGCAGATCCTGTGATTCCGCCGGATCCACGACGTCGAGGCCTCGCGCCGGTTGTGGTGTGTGACCGCGCAGCACCTGCACGGGCCTGAAGGTCAGGTGAGACCTGAAACGTGCTGTGCATGGATGCTCCATGTCTTGCTGTGTGGTTTGATGTCGTGTGTGGCATCGAGGATCCCTCATGGAGGGAATTGATCATGATTCGTAGTTTCCGGCTCGGCAATCATCGCTCGTTCGCGGGTGAGGGTGAGCTGCTGTTCATGCCGGTGAAGGAGGCAGCCGGCAGTTCGGTTGTGCCGGTGACCGCCATCTACGGAGCGAACGCTTCGGGTAAGTCGAACCTCATCGACGGTTTGCTGTTCATGCGCAGCGCGGTGCTGGAGTCCTTCGGCCGGTGGGAGGTCGACGGGGGCGTTCCGCGTAAACCGTTCCAGCTCGGCGAGGTCGATGAACCGTCGTTGTTCGTGGTCGAGCTCGTCCTGCACGGTGTGCCCTACACGTACGGCTTCACCGTCGACGACGAGGCCGTCCGGGAGGAGTGGCTGTACTCCTATCCCGAGAAGCGTAAACGTAAGATCTTCGAACGGGAGGGTGAAGAGATCACCTTCGGGAGCACGGTGGTCGGGGACCTGCGTGCCAAGCTCACCCTGCTCGAAGAGCTGATTCGGCCGAATGCCTTGTTCCTGAGCGGATGTGCGAACACGAAGATCGACGTGGTGATGCCGATCTTCGAGTGGTTTCAGTCGCAGCTCCGGACGCGTCGGGTGGATGCTCGCCCGCGGGGGGAGGTACTGGCACGCCAGGTACAGCGCTTCGTGCAGGACGCTCCCGACAAGCGAGACAAACTCATCACGCTACTGCGTGCTGCGGATGTGGCTATCAGCGATGTCCAGTTGGACGAGGTGGACGACCCGAGAGCACAACGACAGCTGCGTGATTTGGACGAAGAGATCAGTGAGCTGCGTGAGACGGTCGACGGAGACGAGGAGGGTGCGAACGGCGAGAGCGCAGCACGACTGCGATCTCTATTACGTCACCGTGAGCGCTTGATGCAGCGCAAGCGCACCGAGCTCAAGTTCATGCACGATGCGCTGGGGGAACCACTCGGTATCGACGACGAGTCCGCGGGCACGCGCAACTGGCTGGACCTGCTCCCGACAGTTCTCGGAGCGCTGGAAAACGGCAGTGCGGTTGTTGTTGACGAGATCGATGCGAGTCTGCATCCGCTGCTCACAGCACGGCTCATCGGCCTGTTCCAAGACCCGGAGGTCAACCCACACCAGGCACAGTTGATCTTTACCACTCACGACACCACCCTGCTCGGCAGCATGCTCGGTGAGGACGTCCTGACGAGGGAACAGGTGTGGTTCGTCGAGAAGGGCGCAGCAGGCGCGAGCAGCGTGTACGCGCTGAGCGACTTCAAACCCCGCAAGGACCAGAACACCGAACGGCGCTACCTCGGCGGGAGCTACGGAGCGGTCCCGATACTCGACCCCCAGCAGTTCGCCGACGCGGTGCTCGGTTCATGACCCGACGAGAGAACACGCGAACCAGACGGGCTCGAGCAGCACGTGAAGAGCGTGCCCGAATCCTGCTGTTGTGCGGGGCAGAAGTCACCGAGCCGAGCTATTTTCGCGGGCTGAAGCAACGGTATCGGCACCCTGCTGTCAACGTGGTCAGGAAGGGTGGCAAGGATCCTGTCAGCCTGATCCGTCTCGCTGCCAAGCTTCGTGAGCAGGACGAATGCGACGAGACGTGGTGCGTTATCGATGTCGACGAGTACAACATCGATGCGGCGTTCAGCGAGGCCCAACGACTCGATGTCAAGCTCGCAGTGTCGAACCCCTGCTTCGAGTATTGGTTACTCCTGCACTTCGAGCGGTGCGAAGCCCCGCTGCCCTGTTTCCAAGACGTGGAACCTCGATTGAGGCAGCAAGTGCGCGGATACAACAAGAAGTCCCTGAACTTCAGCGATTACGCTGCTGGCGTCACCGACGCGGTGGACCGCGCGAAACACCGATGCGGGGACATCACGCGGGCACACCAGGTCAACCCGTCCACTGGCGTCTGGGCGCTTGTCGAGCGGATCAGTACGAGCTGAGCCGGCAATGCGGAACCACCGCACAGAACGGCACCGCCGAGATGGGTGCCGGTGGGAGACGGGTGGGCGGGCGTGTCAGCTACCCCTCCCCCGGGAGGAGGGGCTATCGTGATCAACCGTGCGGAGCGTGCGGAAGTGTTCGCGAACGGGCTGTCATGAGCCCGCTGTCGCCACGCTGACCTACGCCTACCGTGATTCCACCGCCGTCGTGGGGCCGCTTGCGACCTCGTCGGAGCCGCATTCCTACGACCTGTGCGAGGCCCATGCGGTGCGGTTGACCGTGCCGCGTGGCTGGGAGGTCGTGCGGCACGAGGGTGACTTCTCGCCGCCGGAGCCCACGGTCGACGAGCTGACCGCGCTGGCCGAGGCGGTACGTGAGGCGGGGCGTCCGGAACCGTCCGAGCGGCGTGCCGGTTCACCGGACCGGTCCGGTGAACCGGGTGCGATGGGCACGACGGGGACGGAACCGGGCAGGCGCGGACACCTCCGCGTTCTCCCCGGTCACGCTCAGTGATTAGGCCCGGGTGACGTTACCGCTGCGTTGGGTTGATCGGGCGAATGGGTAGGCTCCGGGGCGAGATTTCAGGCTCTGGGGAGTCACCAATCGGATGATCTGGGAGTGAGGCGTGTCAGACCTGTCGGCCATCGTGAAGGCCTACGACATTCGTGGCGTCGTCGGTGACCAGCTGGATGCAGGTCTGGTGCGCGACTTCGGCGCCGCATTCGCCCTGCTCATCAAGCCCGATTCGCCGTCGGTGGTGATCGGCCACGACATGCGCGATTCGTCGCCTGCTCTGGCGTCGGCCTTCGCAGAAGGCGTGAGGTCGCAGGGGCTCGATGTCGTGTCGATCGGCCTGGCCAGCACCGACGAGCTGTACTTCGCCTCCGGAAAGCTCGCCGTGCCCGGCGCGATGTTCACGGCCAGTCACAATCCGGCCGAGTACAACGGCATCAAGCTCTGCCGTTCGGGTGCGGCGCCGGTCGGCCAGGACACGGGGCTCGCGGAGATCCGCGACACCGTCGAGCACGGTGTGCCCGAGTTCGCGGGGCAGGCCGGCGAGTTCACCGAGCGTGACGTGTTGTCCGAGTACGCCGAGTATCTGCGCTCGCTGGTCGACCTGACCGGTATCCGCCCGTTGAAGGTGGTTGTCGACGCGGGCAACGGCATGGGCGGGCACACGGTGCCCACCGTTTTCGAGGGCTTGCCCATCGAGCTCGTGCCCATGTATTTCGAGCTCGACGGCACGTTCCCGAACCACGAGGCCAACCCGCTGGACCCGAAGAACCTCGTCGATCTGCAGGCGAAGGTCCGCGAGACCGGTGCGGACGTCGGCCTGGCGTTCGACGGCGATGCCGACCGCTGTTTCGTGGTCGACGAGAACGGCGACCCGGTGTCGCCGTCGGCGGTCACGGCCCTCGTGGCCACCCGCGAGCTCGCGAGGGAACCGGGCGGGGTCGTCATCCACAACCTGATCACGTCGAAGGCGGTGCCGGAGATCGTCACCGAGCACGGCGGCACGGCGGTGCGTACCCGGGTGGGCCATTCGTTCATCAAGTCGGAGATGGCACGCACGGGTGCGGTGTTCGGCGGTGAACACTCCGCGCACTACTACTTCCGCGACTTCTGGCGTGCCGACACGGGCATGCTGGCCGCACTGCACGTGCTCGCCGCGCTGGGCGAGCAGGCGGGCACGCTGTCGGAGCTGACCGCGCGGTTCTCGCGTTACGCCGCGTCCGGGGAGATCAACTCGACGGTCGAGGACCAGGTGGGCCGGGTCTCCGCGGTGAAGGCGGCCTACGACGGCCGTAACGGCGTGTCGGTGGACGAGCTCGACGGGCTGACGGTCGATTTCGGCGACCGCTGGTTCAATCTCCGCGCATCGAACACCGAACCGTTGCTGCGCCTGAACGTCGAGGCTCCCGACGAGGCGGGCGTGGCGGCGCTGACCGACGAGGTACTGGCCATCGTCCGTGCCTGAGCGGTCCGCGGCGGGAACCCGACCGGCCGTGGACGAACACTTTTCGCCTGCCCTCCGAGGCGAGGGCCAACCGTGGTAAATAGGAAAAATGGCCGTCACTCTCGATCCGCAACTGCTCGACATTCTCGCGTGCCCGTCGGCGGACCATGCGCCGCTGACGGCGGGCACTCCGGATGACCCGGACGCCGACGTGCTGACCTGTACGTCCTGTGGTCGGCGGTACCCCGTGCGGGACGGCATCCCGGTGCTGTTGCTCGACGAGGCCGACGGCGGCGACTCGGGTACCGGTGGCGATTCCGGGGCCGGCAGTGCTTGACGACACGCTGCTCGACGACCCTCGCCGACTCGACGAGGCCGACACCGGCGGCGTGCTGCGCGCGGCGGCGATGGCCGGTGCGCAGGTACGGTCGACGATCGAGGCGGCCACCGAGCTGGAGCTGGCCGAACGGCTGGACATCGGACGACCGCGGTCGCTGGTCCTCATCGCGCGACCGGGGGCGAGTCACGGCGCGGCGCAACTGCTGACGGCCCTGCTGGCGCCCGCCTGCCCGGTGCCGGTCGTGGTGACCGACGTCGTCCCGCCGTGGATCGGGGCACTCGACGTCGTGCTGGCTCACACCGACGATCCGTACGACCGTGATCTGGCGGCGTCGCTGGAGCGTGCGGCCCGCTACGGCGCGACGGTCGTGCTGTCGGGGCCACCGGAGGGCCCGGTCGCGTCGGCGGTGGCGGGCCGTGGCCTGGTGCTGTCGCCACGGGTGGTCGGCCCGCCCGAGCTGGCGTTTCCGCGTGCGCTGACGGCGGGGCTGCTCACGGTGGGAGCGCTCGGCCTGCTGGTCTCCGACGTCGACGGGCTCGCCGACCGGTTGGACAACGAGGCGGCCCACGGGCATCTCGAACACGAGTCGTTCGTGAACCCGGCGAAGTCGCTGGCGCTGCGGATCGCCGACCGGACACCGCTGTTGTGGGGTCTCGACCACGCGGGGGTCGCGGTCGGCCAGCACGCCGCGTACGCGCTCGGTGCGCACGCGGCCATCGTGGCCGATGTGTCCGATTACCGGCAGGCGCTCGCCCGCCCCGCGCTGCACGCGGCGGCCGCGCGCGGGGGCACGGAGCGGGACATCTTCGCCGACCCGGACTTCGACGACGGGGGCGGCGCCGCACCGCCGCGCGCACTGCTGCTGTCGGTGCGCAGTGGCCCGGCGACCGACGACGCCCGGTTCCGGGTGGGCGAGACGCTGCCCGGGGCCGACGTGCTCGCGCCGGCGGAGGAACTCGCCGATGCCGACGACGTCGCGTGCGCCGCCGTGCTGGCGTTGCGATTCGAGTTCGCCGCGGTCTACCTCGGGCTCGCGGCTGGAACCATCGGGGGAACCGGCCGAGTCGCGCCGCTGCCGGCGTGACGCCGGCACGGCCGGGCGAGGCCGGCGAGGAGTGGAGTTGACCGTGGAGCTGCTGCAGGGCGCAGTGCGGGCATATGCCTGGGGGTCCCGCACGACGATTCCGGAGCTGCTGGGCCGTCCCGTCCCGTCGCCGCATCCGGAGGCCGAGCTGTGGTACGGCGCGCACCCCGGTGATCCGGCGCGGGTGCTGCGCGCCGACGGTAACGACGTGAGCCTGCTCGAGATCGTCGACGCCGATCCCCACGGCCAGCTCGGTACGCGGTGCGCCGACCGGTGGGACGGCCGGTTGCCCTTCCTGTTGAAGATCCTCGCGGCGGAGGAGCCGCTGTCGATGCAGGCGCATCCGTCGGCGGAGCAGGCCGCGGAGGGATATGCCCGCGAGGAGGCCGCAGGGATCCCGCGGGACGCGGCGAACCGCAACTATCCCGATCCGACGGCGAAGCCGGAGCTGGTGTGCGCGCTCACCGAGTTCCACGCGCTCGCCGGCTTCCGTGACCCGCACCGCACGGTGCGGCTGCTGCGCGAGATCGAGACTCCCGGTCTGGCGCACTACGTCGAACTGCTGGCAGGGCAGCCGGACCCGGACGGTCTGCGTGCCCTGTTCACGACGTGGATCACGCTGCCGCAGTCGGTGCTGGACGACCTGCTTCCCGAGGTGCTCGAGGCCTGCGGGCGGCAGGTCGAGAACGAGGGCGAGTTCGCCGTCGAATGCCGTACGGTGCTGCAGCTCGGCGAGGCACATCCGCGGGATGCGGGCGTGCTGGCGGCGTTGTTGCTGAACCGGATGACGCTGCATGCCGGCGAGGCGATCTACCTGCCCGCCGGGAACCTGCACCTGTATCTGCACGGCACCGCCGTCGAGATCCTCGCCAACTCCGACAACATCCTGCGCTGTGGGATGACACCGAAGCACGTCGACGTGCCCGAGCTGCTGCGCGTGGTCGATTTCGGGTGCGGCGACATGCCGGTGCTGACCGGCGAGCCCGACGGGACGGCCGCGGTGTACCGCACCGGGACGCCCGAGTTCCAGCTCTCGCGGCTCGACTGGGAGGTCGTCGACCGGTGCGAGGTCGAACTCGACGGTGGCGGGCCCGAGATTCTGCTCTGCACTGCGGGTGAGCTGCTGCTCTGCGACGACGAGGGGATGAAGGTCGAGCTGCGGCGCGGGGATTCGGTGTGGCGGCCTGCGTCGGACCCTGCGGTGCGTGTCCGTGCCGTCGGCGAGGACGCGGCACAGCTCTTCCGCGCCGCCGCAGGCACCTCGTTGCACGGGCCTTAGTGAGTCGTTGCGCTGCGTGTTCGCCCGATCGCCCTGCGCGCGGGAGGCCGGTGGGCGCGGGCTCAAGGCTTCCGCTCGTCGCCGTCACGGGCTTATCGCGGCCAAGCTCGCGATGCGGCAGGGCATGGCACTGGCAGAGGTGGCCGCAGTCATCGACGACGCCGACCGCCGTATCCGTGACGCCGTCCCCACCGCGCGGCTCGTCCATCTCGAACCAGATCTGGACCGGACACCCGCGTAGGTACGGGTGCCGTCCGCGGCATCGGTGGCGCCGATACGGCGCCCCGACGGCAAGTGAACGCCCATCAGAGCGACACATGATCACGTTGAGTGATTTTTTCTGTTTCGAAACACCGAGGATGTGACTCGATCAGGTCACTTCTGGATTACTTCGGTTTCTGAAGTGTGGGGCCGATGACCTGTCGGGTATTCGGTTCGAACCACTGTATGCACGTTACAAGCGTGTCGTTCCCGCATATCTGATCTTCACAGGAGTCTCCTGATGTCTGTTGGTCCACGTTTCCGGTTGCGCGCGCTCGCCACCTCGGTCATTGCGCTGGGCGTCCTGGCCGCTTCGGTGCCGGCCGCCACGGCGACGGAACACGCGCCCGACGAGGAGGATCCCCGAGCCGAGGTCGTCGAGGGTAACGTTGACGAGGGCATGCGAGACGCCTGCGAGAGGGCTGGTCTCGGCGGCGAGCCGATCGACAAGAGCGATGTCGAGTTCGATATCGGAGGATCGGGACAGTTCCTGACCATCACCGAGGTTCCGGCGGATGTCGAGATCACCGGAATCATCGTGAAGGGCGGCCCCCGCTACAACCGGTACGAGCCGGGCAAGAGGGACCTGCCCTCGGACCCCGTGTGGAGGGAACTGCAGTCCCCGCTGAACAACGGCGGGAACATTCCGCAGATCAGCCACTGGTTCCTCTGTGGTACGACCACCCCGGTGACGACAACGCCACCGGTGACGACGACGCCGCCGGTGACGACGACACCGCCGGTGACGACAACGCCGCCGGTGACGACGACGCCGCCCGCAAGTACCACCGGCACGGAGACGACGTCCACAACGGATTCGCGCGGCCCGTCGTCGACATCGGGCTCACCGGGTGCGTCCACCACGACTTCGCAGGAAGCCGTCGCTCCCGTGAACGACACCGATGACCTCGCTACCACCGGCTTCGGCGCAGGCTGGATGATCGGCCTCGGTGCCTTGCTGCTCGCGGGCGGCGGCGCGCTGCTGGTGCTTGTCAGGAAGCGGCGCACGACCTCCTGACGGGCGTCCTCGCCGGAGGTCCCGGCCGCGGCATCGCGCGGGCGGGACCTCCGCCCGCGTTCCCCGTGACCACGGGAATACCCTGAGTTCACCGGACTGGTTGATATGAGGTTGCGGCTTGCCGGAGTAGACCAGCAGGCAGCACATGATCGATCAGCCTGTGATCCAGGTGAGGCGAGAAGGTGGAGACATCGTGGCCGGTAACGGGATCTGGCGGACGAAATCCGTTGAGCGATCGATAGCGGACACCGACGAGCCGGGTACCCGGCTGCGGCGCAACCTCAGCGCGTGGGACCTCACGGTTTTCGGCGTCACGGTCATGGTGGGCGCCGGCATCTTCACGCTCACAGCACGGACCGCAGGGGATCTGGCGGGGCCGTCGGTGGCTGTCGCGTTCGTGTTCGCCGGTATCGCGTGCGGGCTCGCCGCCCTGTGCTACGCGGAGTTCGCCTCGACGGTGCCCGTCGCCGGCAGTGCCTACACGTTCTCGTACGCCACGTTCGGCGAGTTTCTCGCGTGGATCATCGGCTGGGACCTCGTGCTCGAGTTCTCCGTCGCCGCCGCGGCGGTCGCCAAGGGCTGGTCGGTCTACCTCGAAGAGCTGCTGGCCTCGGTCTTCGGCGCCAGTGTCTCCACGACGATCCAGCTCGGCGGGATCAGCGCCGACTGGGGTTCACTGCTGCTCGTCGTCACCCTGGCGGTGCTGCTGACGCTGGGGACGAAGTTGTCGTCGCGGTTCAGCATGGTGGTCACGGCCATCAAGGTGCTGATCATCCTGTTCGTGATCGTGCTGGGCATCGCCTACATCACGCCGGCCAACTACACCCCGTTCATCCCGCCTGCGGCCGAGGGCGAGGCCGCGGGCGGTGGGCTCGAGCAGTCGCTGTTCTCGGTGCTGGCGGGCGGTTCGGGCAGCGTGTACGGCGGGTTCGGCCTGTTGGCGGGCGCGTCGCTGGTGTTCTTCGCGTTCCTCGGGTTCGACATCGTGGCCACGACCGCAGAGGAGACGCGCCACCCGCAGCGTGACGTGCCGCGGGGCATCCTCGGCTCGCTGGCGATCGTGACGGTGCTGTACGTGGCGACGTCGCTGGTCATCGCCGGGATGGTGCCGTACCGGGAATTGTCGACCGCGGCCGAACCCGAGGGCCGTAAGACACTCGCGACGGCGTTCTCGTACCACGGTGTCGACTGGGCTGCCTATCTCGTGTCGATCGGCGCCGTGGTCGGTCTGATCACCGTGGTCATGGTCCTGCTGCTCGGTCAGCAGCGGGTGCTGTTCGCGATGTCGCGCGACGGGTTGCTGCCGCGCGGCCTGGCCAAGACCGGACAGCGCGGCACGCCGGTGCGGGTGAACCTGCTGGTGGCCGTGGTGGTCGGCGTCGCGGCGACGTTCTTCGATGCGAGTCAGCTCGAAGAGATGGTCAACGTCGGCACGTTGTTCGCGTTCATCCTGGTGTCCGCGGGCGTCATGGCGCTGCGCAGGAAGCGGCCGGAGTTGCCGCGCGGCTTCCGCGTGCCGTGGGTGCCGGTGGTTCCGATCCTGGCGATCGGCGTCTGCCTGTGGTTGATGGTGAACCTGACGGTGCTGACATGGCTGCGGTTCGTGCTGTGGATGGCGATCGGTGTGGCGATCTACTTCGCCTACGGCCGGCGTCGGTCGGTGCTGGCTCGGGAATCGAAGGAGAAATCGAGCGACACCACCGGTTGAGGTTCGCGGATGAAGCTCGCTGACGAGGCTCGATGGGAATCACCTGGTGTAGGCGACAAGTACGAAAGGTGGTCCCGAGGCCGCTTGTACGTGGGTAAAGTCCCGGTCGGCATGTCACTGACTGTCACCAACGGCCGGTGATTTGCCGACCTGCTGCCACACTTGTTCGGAGTGCTTCATGAGCGTGACCCGTTCGTTCGCACTGGCCGTGGCGACCGGTGCGGTCCTGCTCGGTTCGGCGGGCGCTGCGAGCGCCGGCCAGGACGTCCGGGGTGCACCCGGCGATGCGTACGGCCGCGAAAGCGGCGTCATCGACCAAGGTGACCAGGGCGAGCACAGCGATCAGGGTGATCACGACGGTGACGTTCCTGATCGCGAGGAGAACCGGGGCGAGTCCGGTGATGGGAGCGGCGACCGGGATCACGAGGACACGGGTGGCTCCGGCGACGGTGCGACGGAACGCCGCGCCGGAGACAACGATCTGCCACTGTGCGAGGAAGACCGGATGCACCGCGGCGGGCTGGCGCTGGATCCGGACCGGGTTCGCACCGGGAAGAAGTCCGATTGGGGCGGGGCCGGTGGGAACCCCGGCGACGATGGCGCCGGCGGCCGGTCGGACTGGTTCAGTCATTGGACCCACTGCATCGAGACGCCGCCGGCGCCGGAGGATCCGGGAGCGCCGCCGACGTCCGAGCTCGACGCCGATGTCCATGCCAGTCCCGGTCGCGATGACGCAGGTGACGCGGAGTCCGGTTCCGACGCCGAGCGCGAGTCCGAGCCCGGTTCCGGCGCCGAGCGCACGGACCGGCCCCGGCCGCAGGCAGGCGACGAGGCCGAAGCGCCGACGGGCACGGCACGTCCCGATCCGAACGTGCAGACCGCGGCCGGGAACGAACGATCCGGGGCAGGAACGTCGTCCGCGGCACCTGCGCCGTCGGCTCAGCGGGCCGATGCGGGCTCCGGCGAAGCGGAGGACGAAGGTGCCGCCGCTGCGGGGGCGGCCGACGACGGGATGGGCTTCGGTGGCGGACTGCTGCTGCTCGGCGGTGGCGGTGTGCTGGCCGCTGCCGCAGCGACCGTCCTGGCCGCCCGCACGCGCCGCGGCTGACTCGGCGGTTCCGCCGTCGACCTCGTTGCCGCCGCCGGAGCGGGGTCGGTCGCCGTGCCGTGCCGTCGCCGCCGTCTCGGTCGGTTACGTCGTGCAGCGGGGTGTGCCGAGGACGTCGCCGAACAGCGACACTGTTCGGCGGGGCTCGTGGACTACGCCTTGTCCTTGAGGTTTCCGACGACCATGTCGGAGAGTCGGAGCGCCGAGTCGCACGCATGCGTGTCATCGTCTGGATCATCGATGGCCACAGTGACGGAAACGGCATACTCGTCGGCCAGACCGACCACAGCGCTGCAGCCCACGTCTTGGTCGGGAAGAGTGATCGTGGGCAAACCCTGAACCGGATCAACCTCACGGAGCGGATTCCCCGCATCCTTGGCGTTGGCATAGTTCACGCTCAGCCCTCCACGCGTCACGGTCAGGAAACTGAGCGTGAACCCACCGCCGTCGTTGTCCCAGGAACACCGCGGGCCGAGTATGTCGATGTCGCGCCGCTTACCGTCAGACACGTCGGACCCCAATGCCCACTCCTGCTGATCCCGAGTCAACGCCTGACACGGATCACCCGACAACACCGATTCCGGAAGCGGGTTCGTCACCTCCGGCGCACCGCTGTGCGGCAGGTCCGAACCAGCCGACGACCCACCGGCACTCGACGGCGCCGAGGAACCGGTCGACGACATGGGGGCGGGCTCGGGCTGTCCTGTGGATTCGCCCGAGCACCCCGCCACCAGCACCGCAGCAGCACCGGCCGCCAGCAGCGCGCCAGCCCGCCTCATGCGACGAAGCCTCCCTCGTCCTTGCCGTCCCCGCCACCGGCGTTCTTGACGTCCTTGCCGGCCTGGTCCTCGGCCTCCTCGTACACACCCAGCGCCTTGCCGAGCTTCTCGGCCAGGTCGTGGTGGAACTTCCACAGCTCACGCATACGTTCCGCGCCTACCTCCCAGGCCCGCTTCGCGACCTGGGTGAAGCGCACGCTCGCCGGATCCTCGGCCGGCGGCTCCGCTGATTCGGCGATGTTTCTCGCATCGCGGTAATGGTTTCGGTACCGCCCGGCGAGCTCCTTGGCTTCGTCGTAGATGCCCTTGGCGGTGTCGCCGTCGAACTCGTAGCCACCGCCGGAGCCGGGGTTGGTCGCCTTGCCGTCGATGACGAAGTTCACGGCGGCGAAGAGGTTCCCGCCGCCCAGCGCCGTACCGGCCATCGCGGCGTCCTGCGTCGAGAGCTGCCCGCCGTCGCCGCTGCCCTGCGCCGTCTCGTCGCCACCCGGTGCCATCGATACCTCCCCGAATCTTCAGGCATGTCCAGTTTTCCCGCAGCACGCTAGCATGGCGAACCATTCACCGAGTCGTGGCGAAAACGATCACCTCGAGTGCGCCGCCGCCGTCTCGGTCGGTTACGTCGTGCAGCGGGGTGTGCCGAGGACGTCGCCGAACAGCGACACCTGTTCGGCCAGGCTTGCGGACAGGTCGGCGTCCTCCAGCCCTGCGGCCATGACGACGGCGCGGTCCCATTCCGGATCGCCCACGTAGTCGGCGTGTTTGCGGACACCCGGGGTCCAGCGCCTGCCGCTCACCGGCTCGCGCATCGGGTCCGGCAGCCAGTGGTCGCCGCCGAGGACGAGTACCCCCGTGGGCCCTTGCACCGCAGGTTCGACCGCGCCGATGCCGCCGTTACCGCAGTATCCGACCCCGAGCAGCATGCCGCTCGCCACCTGGTGCCGCCAGGTCGTCGCCCCGCCGCCGAACGCGTCCGTGCCGCGGCACAACCCGCGCCACCGGCCGCTCAGTCCGCCGCTGAGCCGTGCCAACGACGCCGACGGGAACATCGCAGGGAACGCCCGCTGGTACCCCCACTGCAACGGCGCCCCTGCGGTCAACAGCCCGAGGCGTTCGCGATCCTCGTCGGACAGCTCGTCGGCCAGCCGGGCGGCGGCCAGGACGGTCAGCAACCCGCCCACGTGATACCCGGCCAGCACCACGCGGGTGTTCGGCTCCTCGAGGTGCGTGCGCACCCGGTCTGCCAGCTCCGGCACGACCTTCAGCGCGTACGACGGCGGCACGACCGGGTGGGCCGCCCGTGGCCAGAAGGAGGCCAGGTCCGTGAACGCGCCCAGATGTCTGCTGCGCTGTTGCCCCGTCGCCGCGGTGTAGACCGCGCGGAGCAGCCCCGCCGCGAGCGCGCCCAGCGCCAGCACGCCGACCGCCGACAACGGTGCCAGCCACCCCGGCACGGGACCCATCGTGACCCGCAGCGCCACCAGCACGACCGCACCCGCACCGAGCGTGCACGCGAACGTCAGCACCAGCCGGTGCAGGTACTTGCGATCCCAGCCGGCCCGCGCCCACGCGGCCGACGCCTCCTCGTCGTCGGCCGCCGGAGCCTGCTGCCCCTGCAGCAACGTCACGATGTCGGGCACGCCGCGGCGCACGCGGCGCAGTGACGACCCGGCCACAGCCCATGCCGTGAGCAGTCCCGCGACGACGAGTCCGCCGCCCCAGAGCATCGTGATGAGGTCGTATCCCTCGGGCAGGCGCAGGCCGTCCGAGCCGAGCAGCTGCCGCAGTGCCACCGCGAGCCCGGCGCCGAACCCGCCACCGAGCAGGCCCGCGAGCGCGAGTGCGGGCGCGGCCGCCCAGCCGCCCGCCCACGGGCGGAGCCTGCGCGGCAGGTGCGCCCACTCGCGGCGGGCCAGCAGCACCGTCGGCACCAGGAGCAGGGCGAACAGCGCACACCCGCCGAGCAGGGCGGCGCCGACGAGTTCCACGGTGGCGTTCGTGCCCGGTAGCGTCGCGGGCAGCGGGGCGCCGACCATCGCAGCCGCCACCGTCACCGCGATCGCCACGCCGAACAGCGCCCGCCGCATCGGCGCGGGCAGCACCCGCCGCGCCGGGGTCATGCTCACCAACAGCACCGACCCCAGCAGCACGAGCGTCACGACCCACAGCGTGGCTGCGACAGTTCCCGCCGGCATCGTCAGCGGCCCGCCGAGCAGCAGCAACGCCGTTACGCCGAGTGCCGCGACGACGTGCACGCAGCGCAGCGCCGCCGTGTCGGCGACGTCCGAGAGCCCGCCGCCCAGGTGGTCGTGCGGTGGTTCGTCCTGGTCGTCGGGCCGCCAGCTCGTGCGTGACACCCAGAACAGCACGGCCGCGACCCCCAGCAGCGGCAGCAACCCGGCCGCGGTGCGCAGGCCGGGAATGTCGCCCAGCCACGACGGTGCCGAGTCCAGGCAGCCCGACCCGGCCGTGAGGCACTGCGCGGCGAACATATCCAGCGTCACGACCCCGAGCTGCGCCACGAGCAGCATCGTCAGCAGTACCGCCGCCACCCGCAGCAGTCCGCGGCACCCGCGGTTGAGCGCCGCCGAGGCCCGCGAAGCCTCGGGGACCGGCGGCAGCATCCAATGCGCCACGTTGGCCAGCGAGAACGGGAACAGCAGCGCCCACGTCGCGTTCGCCGCACGGCCCGAGGTCATCCGGTTCCACAGGTAGCCCTCGAGGGTGCGCGGCATCGATCGGCCCAGCGCCTGCAGCACGGGACCCGGTGCTGGCCTGCGCAGTCGGTCGGACGGGCGGACGATCCGTCCCGTCCCGTCGCCGTCCACATCGACGGTGCCGACGGAATCGAGCAACGACTCGCCGGTCGTGCCGATCAGTCCGGGCACGCGAAGCTCGACGACCCGGGTGTCGGGGCCGGGAAGAGGCACGTGGCACGCCTCCTAGCTGGGTTGATGCGTTCTACGGTGGCCGAACTGCCACGGTAAACGCCGAGCGCGAATGTGCCGTGTCGACGCACCAGCGCGTCCGACGGTTACCCCACACGGGTGGTGGACGCGTGGGCTGCGCCGGTGTGCTAGAGCCACCCGGTGGAGTGTTGTCGCGTCAGAGGTGAAACAACTCGTCGTTGACTTCGCCCCGGCCGGTAGCGAGCCACGAGGAGCTGGACGCGCGGTCGACCGGACTCGGCACGGCGGTCGGATTCGTCCTCGGCCGCCCCCATCGAGGCGCTTCGCGGTGCTGTCGCCCGCCCGTCGTCCGGCCGTCGCCCGGCCGCCGCCCCCCAATGAGGCGCTTGGCGCCGCTGGCTAGTCTGCACTCGTGGGTCGATTGGTGGTCATCGAAGGGCTGGACGGCGCGGGCAAGCGCACGCTGACCGACGCGCTGACGGCGGCACTGCGCGACGCGGGTGCGAGCGTGGCCACGACCGCCTTCCCCCGGTACGGCGCGAGCGTGCACGCCGACCTCGTGCGCGAGGCACTGCACGGCGAGCACGGCGACCTCGGTGAGTCCGTCTACGGGATGGGTCTGCTGTACGCGCTCGACCGCCGCGGTGCCGCCGACGACATCCACGACCTGATCGTCGGCCACGACGTCGTGCTGCTCGACCGGTACGTCGCCTCGAACGCCGCCTACCAGGCGGCGCGGCTACGCGAAGGGGCCGACAGCGACGTCGTGCGCTGGGTGCGCGAGCTGGAGATCGACCGGTTCGGTCTGCCCGTGCCCGATGCGCACCTCCTGTTGCGGGTGACGCCCGACGTGGCCGCCACCCGTGCCCGCGGCCGCGCCGAGGCGGACACGGCGCGGGCCCGCGACGCGTTCGAAACCGACGACGACCTGCAATCCCGCTGCTCGGCCGTCTACGACCAGCTGGCTGCCGCGAATTGGCTGTCGCCGTGGCACGTGATCGACGGCGCCGACCGCGTCGATGCCGTCGACCTGGCGAAACGACTCCTCGCCTGATCGGCGCGTCCCGCGTCCCGTCGGTCTGGCGGAGATGGGAACTGCGAGGGGCAGACTCCGCGAGGGGAAGCTCCGGGGCGTTGAGCGCCCCGAAGGTGCCCTTGGGGGCACTCACTGAGCCGGGAGCGGGTGGTTCGCCAGGAACGTGCCGCCCGGGTCCACGCGGTCGCGGAGGTGCCGCAACCGGTCGGCAGCAGGCGGGGTGAACGCCGAGCACACCTCGTCCGGTGTCGACGGGCCGAAGGTGAACGACAGGTTCGCGCCCAGCACCTCCGGTGCGAACGGTGCGAGCACGTCGGCGTGCAGCGCGGCCACCTCGTCGCCGGTGGCCTCGGACGTGGGCGCCACCGGCGAGAGCACCGACACGAGGTACTCGGCCTCGCGGTACCCGACGGCTCCCGCCACCCGCGGCGACCGCGCGAACGCACCCCCGAGATGCCGGAGCCCGGCTACACACATCACCGGCGCAGCGGGTCCCACCGCGGCCGGGAACCGCGCCAGTGCGCCGGGCTCCAGTGACCGGAGCATCGCGGTCCGCGAACGATAGGCGTAAGGCCGGTCGGGTTCGTCGAAGATCGCACCGGAGTCCGAGAACGGCCGCATGCACAGCGTGTCCCGTAGCACCGGCACCGCCTCCCGCAGCCGTTCGACGCTGCGCACTCCATCGTCACTGTGCACCCCATCGACGCTGTGCTGGTCGTCGTGCGGCACGTCGCCGGCCGGCGCCACGCACACCTGCAGCTGCGCGACGTGGCGGCCGCGGAGGTCCTCCGGGACTCCGGGCACATCGGGGAGGACGAGCATCGCGACGCCGGACGTCACCTCGTCCGGTACCGACGCGGTCCACCGGCGCCAGCGTTCGAGGACATCGCCCGCTTCGGCCACGTCGACGTAGAGACTGCCACCGTAGACCTCGGCGACCGTCACGAGGTCGATCTCCATCGCCGTGACGATGCCGCTGCCGGCTCCACCGCCGCGCAGCGCCCAGAACAGCTCGCGTTCGAGCTCGCCTTCCGACGCCGACGTCACCCGGCGGAGTGTGCCGTCGGCGGTCACGACTTCCCATGCGCGCACGTGATCGGCGGCGTAGCCGTAGCGCCGTCCCAGCAGCCCCATGCCGCCGCCGAGCGTGTACGGGACGGCGCCGACGTGCGGGGAGCTGCCCGACAACGGCGCCAGGCCGTGCGGGGTCACCACGTCGAGCACGTGTTGCCACGTCGCGCCGCCCTCGACCCTCGCCGTGCGCCGCGCGGGGTCGACGTCGACGCGCGTCAGGCCGCGCAGGTCGACGAGTACGCCGCCGTCGAGCGCAGTGGTCAGGCCGTGTCCGCTGACCTGCGCGGATGCGTGCAGGTCGTGGTCAGCCGCGTAGGCCACCGCGGTGCGCACGTCCTCGGCCGAGCGCGCCGACACGACGCAGCCGGGCCGGTGGACGGCAGCGCGCTGATAGCCGGTGCATGCGGCGTCGAACCCGTCGTCGCCGGGCAGGCGGGCGGCGCCGTCGAGGTCGGGGAATGCAGGGTCGGCGGAGCTGCCTGCAACGGAGCCGTCGGAGAAGGAACTGGTCGGGCCGGTCGTGTTCGTCATGGCGGTGACCGTAGGAACACTCGAGGACACATCACGTCCTCGAATCGTGGCAGTGTTACCGGCATGTCCGTTCGTCAGGAGATGCCGGGCAGACTGCTGCGGCTGCTGGCCCTGTTGCAGAGCAGGCGCGAATGGCCGGGGCGGGAACTCGCCGAGCGGGTCGGCGTGACCACGCGGACGCTGCGCCGCGACATCGACCGGCTGCGTGCGCTGGACTACCCGGTGGAGAGCACGGGCGGCACCGGTGGCGGATACCGGCTGGGACGAGGCGGCAGACTCCCGCCGCTGGTGCTGGACGACGACGAGGCGGTCGCCGCCGGCGTGGCACTCGCGGCGGCCGCGTCCGTGAACCCCGGCCTCGGCGAGAGCGCCACTCGGGCACTGGCCAAGCTCGGCCAGGTGCTGCCCGCGCGCCTGCGGCCCCGGTTGGCGGCCGCGGGGTCCGTCGTGGTGGCGCCGGCGCGCGGTGTGCCGGCGGACGACTTGCCCGGCGAACCGGACCAGTCCGGCGGACCCGGCGGCGACATCGGAGGCGGACTCCCCGCCGTCGACCCGGACCGGCTCGCGCTGCTCGCGGCCGCGTGCCGGGACGCCGAGGTCGTGTCGCTGCGCTACGTGAGCAGGGGCCGCGACACCGACCGTCGCGTCGAACCGCAACGGCTCGTCGTCGCCGAGGGGCGCTGGTACCTGTCGGCCCACGACCTCGGCCGCGACGCTGCGCGGATCTTCCGGCTCGACCGGATGCGCGACGTCACCGCGACGGGGCGGCGGTTCGTGCCGCGACCACAGTCCGAGGACCCCGTTGCGCAGCTGCGGGAGTCGTTCGCGGCGGCAACGTATCGCCACACCGCGCACGTGACGATCGAACTGCCCGAACCCGAGGTCCGCCGGTGGGTGCCCGCGCTGCCGGGCGGGCTGTCGGCCGACGGTCCGGACCGGTGCCGGGCCCGGGTCTCGGCCGATTCGGCCGAGCTCGTGGTGCAGTACGTGGCGCTGCTCGCCGCACTGGCGGCCGCTCGTGGTGCCGGGGTCACCGTCGAGGCAGGACCTGAGGTGACCGGACCGCTCCGCAGCCTCGGCACGACGCTGGCGGCCACCCCGTGAGGGTTGGCCGCCAAGGGGCCGGTGGCTGTGCATGAGCCGACGCCGGGTGGGCAGCGCCTGTGCGGCCGCCCACCCGGCGCCGGGTCCCCCTCGGATCGGTTCAGCCCAGCACCGGGCGACCCAACGGCAGGGGCTTGCCGCCCGTGAGCTGCCCGCCGCGTGGGCGGACGAACTGCGGGTCGTGTCGATGCCGTGTGTGGAGTGGTTCGATCACCAGGACCGCTCGAATGAGGGCGTAATCGCCAATGTCGCCACGATTTGTCGTTTTCCGAGAAGCATGCACGTGCGGTTCGTTCGGGCTGTCCGCGTGCCCGGGCGATCTCGCTGTGCTGACTTTACCCGCAGGAACAGGAGACCATGATGCAGTCTCAGAATGAGATTACCCCGATGAATCGTGGCGATATTCGAGCGCTGGAGGCCGTGGCGCTGGAGGCGACCCGGAGTGCCGCGGTCGCGAGTTACGAGTGGGTCGGCCGTTACGACCAGGACGCGGCCGACGCCGCGGCCACCAGGGCCATGCGGGAGGCGTTGGCCGGCGCGCCAGGGCGGGGGACCGTCGTGATCGGGGAGGGTGAGAAGGACGACGCCCCGATGCTGTTCAACGGTGAGGTCGTGGGCAACGGGTTCGGCCCCGAGTTCGACATCGCCGTCGATCCGCTCGAGGGAACCTCGTTCTGTGCGAAGGACCTTCCCGGTGCACTGGCCACGATCGCGTTCGGGGAGCGGGGCACTCTGTGGTCGCCGGGGCCCGGGTTCTACATGGAAAAGATCGTGGTGCCGCCGGAGGCGAAAGACCAGATCGATCTCGACGACCCGCCGGAGCAGACGCTGGCCGACGTCGCGAAGGCTCTCGGAAAGCAGGTCGGCGAGCTTCGTGTCATGATCATGGGCAAGCCACGGCACAAGAAGCTGATCGAACGCGTGGTGCAGACCGGTGCGTCGGCGGCACCCCCGAAGGAGTCATGACGGCTGCGGCGGTCGGCGCGCTGGGCGGGGGCATGCTGGGTCGCCTGGCTCCCCAGCGTGACGAGGAGGCGGATGCCATCCGCGTGGCGGGAATGTCGCTGGACCGCATCTACAGCTGCGACGAGCTCGTGGCCGGCGATGCCTTCTTCGTCGCCACAGGCGTCAGCGGGGGCAACCTTCTCGGGCGGCCACAGGCCCGCGACGGCGCGGCCACCGCCGAATCACTCCTGATCTCGCGGAATCAGATTCGCCGCATAGCCCACACGACGTTCGACGAAGCCGCGGGTTAGGCCGCATCGGCTTCGTTGTGCAACCCGCCATATTCGATGACGACCAGGGAGCTTCGGTGACGCTGCATATCGACGACCTCCGCGTTCGTCATCTCGGCGAGTGTCGTTACGATTCGCCGCTCTCCGAGATGCTCACGACGAAACAGACCTCTCCGCACTACGTCGCGGAGGGCGATCGGGTCCTGCTGGAGGACACCGTGTCCATGCTCGCCGGGCACGACGTTCCTCCGGAACAGGTCCCGAGTTTCGAAGCCGCGGGGCCGCGCAAGAAGACCTATTTCGACCCCTCCTCGGTCACCGCCGGAATCGTCACGTGCGGCGGACTGTGCCCGGGGATCAACAACGTCATCCGAGGGCTCGTGCAGGAACTCGCCGTGCACTACAAGGTGAAGCGGATTCTCGGGTTCCGGAACGGACTGCGCGGCCTGACGTCCGAGTACCGCGACGACACGGTCGAGCTGACGCCGGAGCATGTTCGCGACATCCACAACGCGGGCGGGACCATCCTGGGCAGTTCGCGCGGCAATCAGGACCCCGACGAGATGGTCGACAGCCTCGTCGAGCACGGCGTCGACGTCCTGTTCGTCATCGGTGGCGACGGTGGTATGCGGGCCGCGACGTGCCTCAGCACCGCGATCGAGGCGCGGGGACTGGACATCGCCGTCCTCGGCGTGCCGAAGACGATCGACAACGACCTGCCTTTCACGGATCAGTCCTTCGGGTTCCAGAGCGCGTTCGCGAGCGCGATGGACTTCATCTCGTCGGCCTCGGTCGAAGCCGCGGCCAGCCCGAACGGTGTCGGACTCGTGAAACTGATGGGCCGCCACTCCGGATTCATCGCTGCCTATGCCGCGTTGGCGGCCAACGGTGCCGACATCGTCCTGATCCCGGAGATCGCGTTCGCGCTCGACGGGCCCGACGGGCTGTTGGCCTACGTCGAGCAGCACGTGCGGAAGAAGGGCTACGTCGTCATCGTGCTCGCTGAAGGGGCGGGTCAGGATCTGCTCGAGGAGCCGGGGCTGCCCCACCGGAACGGCCAGGCGACCGATGCCTCCGGAAACCTCAGACTGGGCAAGATCGACGACCTGCTCAAGGAACGCATCACCGATCACCTGACCGCGGTCGGCCTCGCCCCCACGATGCGCTACATCGACCCGAGCTACGCCATCCGCAGCGTCGTCGCGAACGCCTACGACAGCGTCTACTGCCTGCGGCTGGCCCACGCCGCGGCGCACGCGGCCATGGCGGGCCGGACCGAGGTCGCCGTCGCGCGCTGGCGGCGGCGTTTCGTGCACGTGCCACTGTCGCTGATGACCAGCCGCCGGAACCAGGTCGATCCCGACGGTGACCTGTGGATGTCGGTACTCGAAACCACGTGCCAGCCTGCGGAGTTCGGGGTGCAGCGGGAGGGCGAGAAGGTCCCCTCCGGGTTCTGTTGACCACGTGGCGCGGTCCCACGGCGACGGTTCGGTGCGCCGAGTCGTCGCCCGCCGAGCGCAAGCACCGGCCCTTCGCGTTCGGTGCCTGCGCCGTCGTGGTGCACGGCGACGTCGCGACGAGGCCGGAGCGGCGGTGGGAGGCGTCAGGTGGGGAAGTGGCCGAGCTGGGCGGACAGCTCCATCGCCGCTTCCCGCATCGGGCTGATGATCTGCCGGATGCGCTGCCGCGACAGGCGGTACGACGGGCCGGAGGCGCTCATCGCCGCGATCACCGAACCGCCGTCGCCGTAGATCGGCACCGCGACGGCGTGCAGCCCGAGTTCGAACTCCTCGAAGCACGCGGCGAAGCCGTCGTCGGCGATGCGGCTGAGTTCGGCCGTCAGCTCGTCCGGCGCGGTCGTGGTGCGGGGCGTGTACTCCTCGAGCCGGTCGCGGAGCATGTCGCGGCGTTGCGCGGGCGGCAGGTACGCCAGCAGCACCTTGCCGCTGGACGTCGCGTGCAACGGCGTGCGCCTGCCCGTCCAGTTCTGCGCGGTGATCGACGCCGACCCGACCGCCTGGCTGATGTTGATCGCGATGCCGCCGTCGGCGACAGCGATGTTGACCGTTTCCCCGAGCGAATCGGCGAGGCTCTGACAGGTCTGATTGCCCAGCTTGGCCAGGTCCATCCGGCCGGTGGCGGCGCCCGCCAGCCGCACGATCCCGAGGCCGATCTGGTATTTACCCCGGTCGCTGATCTGCTCGACGAGGTTGCGCATCTCCAGTGCGGACACGAGCCGTGACGCGGTGGACTTGTGCACTCCCAGTTCGTCGGCGATCTCGGTGATGCCCGCTTCACCGTCTTTGGCCAGGTGCTCGAGGATGCTCACCGCACGGTCGACGGACTGCACCGGGCTCCTCGGCTCCTCGCTCTTCGGCTCCTGCCCGGGGGCGGGTTCCGCGGCCGGGCCGGGTGCGAGGTCGGTCCGCACCGGGTCGGCGGCGCTCAGCGGAGAGTCGTCGGAGTTCCCGGCGGCGGAGGGGGCAGCGTCGGAGTTCCGCATAGCGCAACAGTAACTCCTGTAGCGGCGAGAATCGCCCCGTTCGGCGGTAGATGTGAGGTATCACCTTGATAAGCCCGCCGCAGCCACTCTGTCGAGTAACCCGCCCGGCATTCCTATGGGGCACCCGGTTACGCCGAACGGACCAGTGCCGGTGTGGCACGGACACGCCGAACCAGGGTCTCCCGCAGCCGCCGAGGACCGCAGTGCGAATATGTTGTTCATGAAGGCACGTGTGCTGGTCGTCGACGACGACCCCGCTCTCGCGGAGATGCTGACCATCGTGCTGCGCGGCGAGGGCTTCGAGACCGCGGTGGTGTCCGACGGTTCCCGCGCGCTGTCGGCGTTCCGCGAGATGAAGCCCGACCTGGTGCTGCTCGACCTCATGCTGCCGGGGATGAACGGCATCGACGTCTGCAAGGCCATCCGTGCCGAATCGGGCGTTCCGGTCGTCATGCTCACGGCCAAGAGCGACACGGTGGACATCGTGCTGGGCCTCGAATCCGGCGCCGACGACTACGTCGTCAAGCCGTTCAAGCCGAAGGAACTCGTCGCACGTGTACGCGCGCGGCTGCGTCACAACGACGGCGAACCGGCGGAATCGCTCGTCATCGGTGATCTCACCATCGACGTGCCCGGCCATCAGGTGACCCGCGAAGGGGAACCGATCTCCTTGACGCCGCTGGAGTTCGACCTGCTCGTGGCGCTCGCGCGCAAGCCGAGGCAGGTGTTCACCCGCGAGGTGCTGCTCGAGCAGGTGTGGGGCTACCGGCACGCCGCCGACACGCGACTGGTCAATGTCCACGTGCAGCGACTGCGTTCGAAGGTGGAGCGCGATCCGGAACATCCCGAGGTCGTGCTGACCGTGCGCGGGGTGGGCTACAAGGCGGGCCCACCATAATCGGCTCATGAGGGAACGCCTGACCGGACTCGGCGCGCTGCTGCTGGGACTGGCCCGCCGCGTCGCGGCGTTCGGGCGGCGCAAGAGCACCGCGTTCAGCGAGCTGTGGCGGCATTCGCTGCAGTTCCGTGTCACTGTGTCGACGCTGGCGATGTCGGCCGCGGTCGTGTTCGTGCTCGGCATGGTCCTGCAGAACCAGATCACCGACCGGCTCATGACGACCAAGGAGGACGCGGCCGGCGCGCAGCTCGGCGCAGTGGTGCGCACGGTCGAGAGCGAGCTCGTCGGTGACGCGGGCCAGGACGATGCGCTGCGCGAGCGGCTCACGAACGCGGTCAACCGGATCACGACCAGTTCGGTCGCGGCGCAGGACGCGTCGAGTTCGGCAGCGGGCACGTTCGAGCCGGTGCTCGCAGCCGGTGATCCGGAACGGCCTGCGGAGAGCACGATCTCCGCAGGGCCGTACGACAAGGTCTCCGAACGGCTGCGCGGGTTCGCCGAGAACAACACTCCCGCCAAGGAGTTCCACACCGCCGCCGGCACGACGTACCTCGCGATCGGCGCACCGATCACGACGACGACCCGGCCGCTGCAGGTGTACCTGCTGTTCCCGCTCACGTCGGAGCAGAACACGGTCGCGACGGTGCAGAACACGCTGATCGTGGGTAGTTTCGCCCTGCTGGCGCTACTGGCCGGCATCACCAACATCGTCGTGCGGCAGGTCGTCCAGCCGGTGCGGCGGGCCGCCGGTGCGGCCGAGGAGTTCGCCCACGGCGAATTGGATCGCAGACTCGAGGTCATCGGCGAAGACGATCTGGCGAAGCTGGCGGTCGCCTACAACGAGATGGCGGCGAGTATCCAGCGGCAGATCCGCCAGCTCGAGGAGTTCGGCGAGCTGCAACGGCGGTTCACCTCGGACGTCTCGCACGAGCTGCGCACCCCGTTGACCACGGTGCGCATGGCCGCCGACGTGCTGCATGCCTCGCGGGAACAGTTCCCCGCGGGACTGGCGCGCTCGACCGAGCTGCTGACCGACGAGCTCGACCGGTTCGAACAGCTGCTCGCGGATCTGCTGGAGATCTCCCGCCTCGACGCCGGCGTGGAGGAACTGTCCTCCGAGGTCACCGATGTCCGGCAGATCGCGGAACGTGCAGTCGAGCAGGTGAGCGGGCTCGCGGAGTCGATGGGGAGCCCGATCGAGGTCGACCTTCCGGACGAGCCGGTCGACGCAGAGGTCGACGCCCGTCGCATCGAACGGATTCTGCGGAACCTGCTGGCCAACGCCGTCGACCACGGCGAGGGCAGGCCGGTCCGGCTGCATCTCGCCGCCACCGCCCCCGAATCACCCGCCGAGGGAGAGACCGGCGCCGGGCCGGCGGCCACGGAGCCCGGTATCGGGGAAGTGGCGCTCGGGGAAGCGGGATCCGGCGAGGCCGCCGAGCAGACCGGAGCCGTGGCGATCACGGTGCGCGACCAGGGCATCGGACTGCGCCCCGGGGAGGCCGAGCTGGTGTTCAACCGCTTCTGGCGTGCCGACCCGTCGCGGAACCGTCGCACCGGCGGGACCGGGCTGGGGCTGGCGATCAGCCAGGAGGACGCGCGCCTGCACGGTGGCACACTCGATGCGTGGGGCGAGCCCGACAACGGGTCGTGTTTCCGTCTCACGCTGCCGCGCAAGGTCGGCGGTGCGTACGTCACGAACCCGCTGCCCGTGCCGCGGGAGGACGACGGCCCGGCCGCCGATACCGACGCGGACGGCGACCTCCGGTCCGATGCGCAACCAGGGGAGACGGTGTGAGGACACAGGACCTGCGTGCCGCGGTGCGCCCGCGACGACTGCGCGCATGCGCCGCGCTGGGCATGGCCGCCCTGCTGGTGGCCGGCTGCGCCGCGATCCCGGCCGAATCGCAGCCCGAGGCGCTGCCGCAACAGCAACGGGGCCAGCAGACCGAGGCGGTGCCGGAACCCGAACCCGGCCTGGACCGGTTGTCGCTCGTGCGTGAGTTCGTGGAGGCCAGCGCCGACCCGGCCAGTGACTACGCGGCGGCCCGCGCGTTTCTGTCGGAGCAGGCGCGTGAGCAGTGGGAGCCCGACGCATCGGTCGCCGTGATCGAGGACGAGTTCAGCACCGTCTACACCAGTGACGACGAGTCGTCCACGTCCGCCACCACCGGACCGACCGCACCCGGCGAGCGCCTCGGCGAACGCGACAACGGCAGCGACAACGACAACGGCAGCGGTAGCGGCAGCGATAACGACAGCGGAGACGAACAGAGCGGGCAGACCGGTGGGGACACCACCGAGGAGGACGCCGACGGGCGGTCGAGCAGTGCACCCGCACCGACGGTGACTCCCCGGCGGCAGGAATCACTGCCCACGACGACACCACCGGAGGAGCCGACGGCGTCGTCGGCACCCGACGAACAACTCGTCACGATCCGTGGCGGGTACGTCGGCAGGCTCGCGGCCGACAGCTCGTTCATCCCTGCCGACGATGCCGTGGACCAGGACGTGCGCCTGCGCAAGGAGAACGGCGAGTGGCGCATCGTCGACCCGCCGCAGAGCGCGCTCGTCACGAGCTCCGACTTCGACGAGACCTACTTCCGGGTGCCGGTGCACTTCTTCGCGCCCGAATCGGATGTGCTGGTGCCCGACCTGCGCTACGTCGTGGCCAGTCCGCAGTCGGGCCTGCCGGCCCGGGTGGTGGACCTGCTGCTCGCCGGCCCTTCGGACGGGCTGACCGGTGCGGTCCGCAATCCGCTGGGCGACAGCGCCTCGCTCGAGACGAACGTGACGACGACCAGGGACGGCGCGATCGCGGTGCCGCTGACCGGCGTCGCGGAGAAGAGCTCCCACGACAAGGAGCTCATCGTCGCGCAGCTCGTGCGGTCGCTGCAGGCGGTCACCACGAGCCGGGTCCGGCTGCTGTCCAACGGCAGTGCGCTCGTCCAGGGCCACCGGGACTGGCGGCCGGGTGAGCTGCCCGCCTACGAGGCGCCTGCGACGCCGAGTTCGGATCTGCCCGGTCTCATGACCGCCGACGGCAGGGTCTATTCACTCGGTAACGGGTCGCCGATCCCCGGACCGGCAGGCAAGGGACAGCACCACGTGCTGAGTGCAGCCCAGTCGCTCGGCGGGGACCAGCTGGCTGTCGTCGAACGGGCGGCCGATCGGGTGCGGCTGCGGATCGGCCCGTACGGCTCGCAGGGCCAGGAGGTCGAGCTGGACGCGAGCAGGATGACCCGGCCGACGTGGGTGCCCGCGACCACACGCAGCGAACAGTCGCGCGAGGTGTGGACGGTCACCGGCGGTGAGCGGGTGGTGCAGGTCGTCACCGACGCCGAGGGCCGGTGGGTCACGCAGTCGGTGAACTCGGCCGAGATCAACCCGATCGGCGACATCGACCAGCTGCGGTTGTCCCGGGACGGCACGCGCGCGGCGATGGTCGTCGGCGGCAAGGTCGTCGTCGCGGCGGTGGCGCGTGATTCCGAAAGCCGTGCCTCGGTGGCGTTGCGGGCACCGCGCGTGCTGCAGGGTGACGAGCTCGACGACGCCGTCGCGCTGGACTGGACGGGGCAGGATGCGCTCGCGGTCGCCACGCAGTCGGATTCGAGTCCGGTCGTGCGGGTGCCGCTCGACGGACTGCGGGTCGACCAGTTCAACAGCTCGAATCTCATCGCACCGATGCGCGGCATCACGGCTGCTCCGGGACGGCCGACGGTGGTGGCCGACGCGACGGGCCTGTGGACGGCGAGCGATCTCGGTGACGTGTGGCGTCCGCACGACCAGCGCTCGTCCTCGGGGGTTCCGTTCTACCCCGGCTGACGTGGGTTCGGCGGCCGCGTGCGGTGCGCCGAAATGTCAGGGCCGCGCGGCATGCTCTCGGGCGTGACGAAACGGGAGACGACGGCGCTGAGCCGGGTCGGCACCTCGCTGCTCGACCTGGCTCTGCCCGAGGACTGTGCGGGCTGTGGCGCACCGGGTGAGGCGTGCTGCCGACCGTGCCGTGCGGCGTTCGACGTGCCGCGGCCGGTTGCCTCCTGCGGGCCGACCTACTCGCTCGCCCGCCACGCCGGCGTGGCCAGGGCTCTGGTGGTGGCACACAAGGAACGCGGCAGGAGGGGCCTGACCCGGCCGCTGGGGCGTGCCCTCGCGGCCGCCGTCCCGCACCTGCCCGCGGCGAGGCCGGATGCCACAGGCACGTGGTGGCTGGTTCCCGCTCCTTCCCGGCCGAGTGCTGCCCGCGCGCGTGGGGGTTCGCATGTGCTCGCGCTCGCGAGAGCGTGTGCGGCGGCGCTGAGCGAGGCCGAGCTGCCCGCCGCGGTGGCACCCGCGCTGCGGCTCACGATGGGCGCGCGCGATGCGGTCGGGCTCGATCGGGTTCAGCGCAGGGCGAACCTCGCGGGCAGGCTCCGGATCCGGGCGACGGGTGCACCGCCGCCCGGTGTACCCGTCGTGCTGCTCGACGACGTCGTGACCACGGGAGCAACCCTCGCCGCGAGCCGCGCCGCGCTGCGCGAGGCCGGGATCGAGCCGTGCGCGGCGCTGACCCTGACGGCCGCCTGAGCGGGGCCGGACCTGTCCGTCCCGTCGCACGAGGGCGGTGCAGCCACGGCTCACGGTGGGTGATGACGGCTCTGCTGCCGCGGTCCGCGCGACCGCCGACCGCACCAATGTCGCTCGAACGGGTGAGTTGGAACTGCCCCGGGACGTTGTTCGTTGTCCTGACATGAGCAGCAGCGCCGTTACCGTCTGCCGGACGTTCACGTGCCGGCACTGCGGCGGCCGGGTGTCGCTCACCCCGATGTTGCTCCGATCGAGTCCCGCGAAGGGCTTGCACACCGGTTCGCGGCTTCGGAACGTGACTGCGGTTCACCGTCCGACGTCCCCCGCACCGGGGGCTGGTCTCCACGCCGGAACCGGACTAATGTGCACCGCTAACAGCAATTCCGGGCAACAGGGAGGTGGCCAGTAAATGTCCCTGGCGCCGGTGGAAATCTGAATTCCCGAAATTGATCATGAGGGCTTGTTGGCGATTCATGATCCTTTTCTTGTCCCCGGTGCCGGTGTTCGCTGCAATGGACTCGCATTTCCGCGAGGGAGGTCGCGTATGGATATCGTCGTCAAGGGCCGCAACGTGGAGGTTCCGGAGCACTACCGGCAGCACGTGAGTGAGAAGCTGGACCGGCTCGAACGATACGACCGCAAAGTCATCCGCTACGAAGTGGAGCTTTTCCACGAGCGCAACCGACGTCAATCCAAGAACTGCCAGCGTGTGGAAATAACGGGCAGGGGCAAGGGTTCTGCCATGCGAGCGGAAGCGAGTGCGGGCGATTTCTACGCCGCGCTCGATGCCGCGGTGAGTAAGCTCGAGAACCGGATGCGCCGGGCGCACGACCGCAGAAAAGTACATTACGGGCGGCGCGTTCCGGAATCGGTTGCGGAAGCCACCGCGGGCGGGTCCGACGGCCGGTCGGGCGGCAGCGCGACCGCTGTCATGGAAGCACCTGCAGAGTCCGGGGACATGATGAACGGCGTGGCCATGTCGTCGGCAGCGGACACGGTCAGCGCGGACGGCGCCATCAGGCTCCCGTCCCAGCGACTCGACGACGGATTCGACGACACGGAGTCCGTCGACCGCGGCGATACCGGCGATGAGTACGAGCCCGGCCGTATCGTGCGCGAGAAGCAGCATTCGGCGAAGCCGATCACGGTCGACGAGGCCCTCTCCGAGATGGAGCTCGTCGGGCACGATTTCTATCTGTTCAACGACGCCGACGCGGGCAAGCCGAGCGTCGTCTACCGCAGGAAGGGATTCGACTACGGAGTGATCCGGCTGGGCTGATCCGCCGACCGGGCGTCCGTTCCGCACTGGCCCGCGCACACCTCGTGTGCGCGGGCCACTGCCGTGTCCTGCCGGTGTGTGCCCGGTGTGCCACTTTCGTCGCTGCCGGTGCACCGGCTTGCCGAGCCGTGTGCGCACGGGGCTGCGCATTCCCTACGATGGACAGTGCTGCGTGGTCGCGGGTGTGTGCGAAACGCCGGCCGCCGCGCGGCGGACTCGGCTGCCCAGGCGCGGGCCGGGGTGGCGCACGAGAAACCGAACCAACAAGCGAGGTCGACCCGGATGCTTCTGAACCGCCTGCTCCGTGCGGGCGAGGGCAAGATGGTGAAGCGGCTCAGCCGTATCGCTGCGCACATCAACTCCCTCGAAGACGACGTCACAAGCCTCTCCGACGCCGAGCTGACGGCCAAGACGGACGAGTTCCGCAAGCGGAGTCAGTCCGACGGCGAGTCGCTCGACGACCTGCTGCCGGAAGCGTTCGCGGTCGCGCGGGAGGGTGCCCACCGGGTTCTGGGCCAGCGCCCCTACGACGTCCAGGTGATGGGCGGTGCCGCGCTTCATCTCGGCCAGGTCGCCGAGATGAAGACCGGTGAAGGCAAGACGCTCACCTCGGTCCTGGCGGTCTACCTCAACGCCATCTCCGGCAAGGGCGTCCACATCGTCACGACGAACGACTACCTGGCGAAACGTGACGCCGAGTGGATGGGCCGCGTCCACCGCTTCCTCGGCGTGAGCGTGGGCTCGATCGTCGCCGACATGCCGCCGTCGCAGCGCAAGGAAGCCTACGACTGCGACGTCACGTACGGCACGAACAACGAGTTCGGTTTCGACTACCTGCGCGACAACATGGCGTGGAGCCTCGACGACTGTGTGCAGCGCGGGCACAACTTCGCCATCGTCGACGAGGTCGACTCGATCCTCATCGACGAGGCGCGTACGCCGCTGATCATCTCGGGCCCGGCGGACCAGTCGTCGCGCTGGTACGTCGAGTTCGCGCGCATGGCGCCGCTGATGCAGAAGGACACCCACTACGAGGTCGACGAGCGCAAGCGCGCGGTCGGTGTCACGGAGGCGGGCGTCGAGCTCGTCGAGGACCAGCTCGGTATCGACAACCTCTACGAGGCGGCCAACACCCCGCTGGTCGGGTTCCTCAACAACGCCCTCAAGGCGAAGGAGCTCTACAACAGGGACAAGGAGTACATCGTCCGCAGCGGTGAGGTCATCATCGTGGACGAGTTCACCGGCCGTGTCCTCGCTGGCAGGCGCTTCAACGAGGGTATGCACCAGGCGATCGAGGCCAAGGAAGGCGTCGAGATCAAGGCCGAGAACCAGACGCTCGCCTCGATCACGCTGCAGAACTACTTCCGCCTCTACGAGAAGCTCTCCGGTATGACGGGTACCGCCGAGACCGAGGCGGCGGAGTTCCACCAGACCTACAAGCTGGGCGTCGTGCAGATCCCGACGAACCGGCCGATGATCCGTGCCGACGAGTCGGACCTGATCTACAAGTCCGAGCAGGCCAAGTTCGAAGCGGTCGCCGAGGACATCGCCGAGCGGCACGAGAAGGGCCAGCCGGTGCTGGTCGGCACGACGAGTGTCGAGAAGTCCGAGCACCTGTCGAAGCTGCTGCTCAAGCGCAGCGTCCCGCACGAGGTGCTGAACGCCAAGCAGCACCACCGCGAGGCGCTCATCATCGCCAAGGCGGGTGAGCGTGGCGCGGTCACGGTCGCCACGAACATGGCCGGCCGCGGTACCGACATCGTGCTCGGCGGCAACCCGGACATCATCGCCGATGCGACGTTGCGGGATCGCGGGCTCGATCCGGTGGAGAACTCCGAGGAGTACGAGGCCGCCTGGCCGAAGGTGCTCGAAGAGGTCACCGCGGAGGTCAAGTCCGAGGCGGATGCCGTGCGTGAGGCGGGCGGCCTGTACGTGCTGGGCACCGAGCGGCACGAGTCGCGGCGCATCGACAACCAGCTGCGTGGTCGTTCCGGTCGACAGGGCGATCCCGGGTTGTCGCGGTTCTACCTCTCGCTGGGTGACGAGCTCATGCGGCGGTTCAACGCCGCGATGGTCGAGACCGTCATGAACCGGCTGAACCTGCCCGAGGACGTGCCGATCGAGCACAAGATGGTCACCAAGGCCATCAAGAGCGCTCAGACGCAGGTCGAGCAGCAGAACATGGAGATCCGCAAGAACGTCCTCAAGTACGACGAGGTGCTCAACCAGCAGCGCAAGGTGATCTACGCCGAGCGCCGTCGGGTGCTCGAGGGCGAGGACCTGCGTGAACAGGTGCAGCGCATGCTCCGCGACGTCGTCGCCGAGTACGTCAAGGGCGCGACCTCCGAGGGGTATGCCGAGGACTGGGACTTCGAGCAGTTGTGGACGGCGCTGAAGACGCTGTACCCGGTGTCGCTGGACTGGGAGCAGCTGGTCGAGGACGACGAGGACCTCAGCCCGGAGCGACTGCGGGAACTGTTGCTCGAGGACGCCGTCGCGGCCTACGACGCGCGCGAGGCCGAGCTCGAGACGACCGTCGGCGAGGGCGCCATGCGCGAGCTCGAGCGGCGGGTCGTGCTGTCGGTGCTCGACCGCAAGTGGCGCGAGCACCTCTACGAGATGGACTACCTCAAGGAGGGCATCGGCCTGCGTGCGATGGCGCAGCGCGATCCGCTCATCGAGTACCAGCGCGAAGGCTACGACATGTTCTCCGGCATGCTCGAATCGCTCAAGGAGGAGACGGTCGGGTTCCTGTTCAACCTCGAGGTCGAGCAGCCGCAGCCGGACGCCGATGCTCCTTCCGCGGCCGAGACACCGGTTTCCGGCGACCCCCAGGGCACGGCGTCGCGACAGGGCACGGCGTCGCAACAGGGCACGGCATCGCAGCAGAGTGGCGGGTCGCGATCGGGCAGGCACGCCAAGCCTGCGCCGGCGCAACCCACGTCCGAGTCGTCTGCGCCGGCCGCCCTGCAGGGCAAGGGGCTCGACGGCGCTGCACCGCAGGGCCTCACGTACTCGGGACCGTCCGAGGACGGCGGTGTCGAGGCGCGTGGCACCGAGGCCGCCAAGCAGAAGAACAGCGCCGGAGGCGGCAGTCGTCGCGAACGGCGCGCCGCCGCACGGCAGGAAGCCAAGAACAACAAAAAGTCCGCCAAGAAGTGAGTGAAGGTTCTGGTCGGCCTGCGTTGCGGTGCCGGTAGCAGAACCTCAGCGCGCCCTGCCCCATCGCCTTGAGTGGGGCCTGCCGGAGTAGTCCGGCAGGCCCCACTCAATGGGTCGGCGGGACGTCTGGTCAGGCGCCCTGCCGCGAGCGGTTCGTCAGGTCGTTCCCGGGTCGAGCACGGCGAACTGGGTGCAGCACCATTGCCGGGCGCGGCGTTCGAAACGTGCAGTCACCGCCGTGATCCGGGTGCGCGCGTGCACGGTCGCCGCGACTTCGAGCGAATCGTCGGACGCACGGCACAGATGTGCGGACTGCAGTTGGTAACGCGGCCGGTTCCGTGGTTGATCGCTGCGCATTCGTTCGGCCAATTCCGGCGACAGCCACGGTGTGAGCTGCGCTGCCGCACGCAGTCCGGCGTGGACTTCGAGAAGTGCACCCAGTATGTGTTCCACCTGTTTTTTCGTGATGTCCTTGCGTGGCCTGCTTCCGGTTCGCTGGTCGGGAATTCCGCTCAACAGGGCCGCAGTGGTGGCGTCGGGCAGCGGATTCAGTCCGGTGGGATCCGCCGTTCCGGGGCGCCGGGATTCGTAGTCGGCGATCGGCTCGATACTCGGACGTCCGGGCTGAGTAGTCGTACTCATTTTTCCTCCACGTAATTCTTCCCGGTTTTTGCGAGCTCGTTCGTGCCCGCTACGGAATAGAGGTTCGCGAAGTCGTGACGGATTCTGAAGACGCCCGGTTTGATGTATTTGAAGAAAATTCCTGCGAATGTCGCCGTGATCGGCTAGGGCCCCGTCGGGTTACGCTCTGCGGTGTGACCGGATCGGATAGCGACGGACCGGCGCTGAACGGGATCGTGCTCGACTACGCGGGCGTGCTCACCGACAGCGGCGGAGAGAACCTGCTCGAGCTCGTGGACATCGCACGTGCGCACGGAGTGCGTACCGCACTGCTGTCCAACGCCGTGGGCGGCGGCTCCGTCCGGCGTCGGCTGGCAGAGCGGTTCGACGATCTCGTGTTCTCCGGCGAGGTCGGTGTGATGAAGCCGGAGCCCGAGGTCTTCCTGCTCACCGCCGAGCGGCTCGGTCTGCCGCCGGGTTCGTGCGTGTTCGTCGACGACGCCCCCGGCAACGTGTTCGGTGCGGTTGCAGCGGGAATGGTGGGCGTCCGGCACAACTCCGTGGGGGAGACGATCACCGAACTGCTGGCTCTGTTCCCCGACCTGCCGGACTGAACGCGGACGGCGTCGCTCAGGCGGCGTGGCCGCGGCGCACCAGGTCGAAACAGAGCACGGCCGCGGCGGCCGACACATTCAGCGATTCGACGTCGCCGGGCATGGGGATCGACAGCCAGCTGGCGACGTAACTCGCGACGTCGGGGTCCACGCCCTCGGTTTCGCCGCCGAGTACGAACGCCGACCGGGTGGGCAGCTCGGCGTCGAACAGCGGCTCGGTCTCGCCCCGAGCCGTGCCGGGAGGCGTCGCGTCCGTCGAGCCGAGCGCGTACACGGCGAAGCCCGCGTCGGTGAGCTGTTCGGCCGCTTCGAGCGCGGTGCCGGTGCGCAGCACGGGCGCGCGGAACGCGACCCCGGCGGAAGCCTTGACCACCAGCGGGTCGAGCGCGGCGACGCCCTTGCGCGGGACGACGATGCCGCCGAGGCCTGCCGCGGTGGCGGTCCGCAGGATCATGCCGACGTTGGCCGGCGTCGTGATGCCGTCGAGCAGCAGCAGCGGAGCAGGCGGATTGCGGTCGGTGAGCGCCTGAGCGAGCGGCCGCATGCGCGGGGCGACGACGTCGGCGAGTACGCCCTGGTCCTGCTTGCCGTTACCGGCGAGCACCTTCACGCGGTGGGCGCTGGCGCGTTGCACGTCGACGCCCGCCCCGGTCGCGGCCTGCCGGATCTCCGAGACGGCGGGGCCGGTCGCCGTGTCGGCGAGAATCACCTTGTCGACCTCGAGTTCCGGGTCGGCGAGCGCTTCGAGGACGGGCTTGCGGCCGTAGACCGTGAAGAACCGGTCCTTCGGAGATACAGGGTGCGAGTCGGTCACGCTCGTGAGTGTTCCACGTGCCCCGCAGGCCCTCTGTGCCAGGATCGAGGCATGCCCGACCGTCTCCCGGCTCCGGATGCCTACCTGCTGTACGGCGAACAGACCTCGACGCCGATGCACGTCGGCAGTGTCGCCGTCTTCGAGCGGCGCAGCGGTGGTCTCGATTTCGACACCGCGTTGCAGGTCATCGGGCAGCGGCTCGACTACCTGCCCCGCTATCGCAAGCGGTTGCTGCCCGTGCCGGGACACCTGGCGCCGCCGGTGTGGGCCGACGACGTCGATTTCGACCTGAGCTACCACGTGCGCCGGTCGGCGCTGCCCGCTCCCGGCAGTGATCATCAGCTGTTCGACCTGGTCGCCCGGCTGATGCAGCGGCCGCTCGACCGGGAACGTCCGCTGTGGGAGGCGTACTACATCGAGGGACTCGAAGGTGACCGTGTCGCGCTCGTCACGAAGGCGCATCAGGTGCTCGTCGACGGGGCACGCACGGTCGACCTCGCTCAGGTGCTGCTGGACGCGGGCGCGGGGGCTCGCGCCCAGGGGGCGGCCGAGTGGACACCGCGCCGGTTGCCGGCGTGGCCACAGTTGGTCGCCGACGCGCTCACCGGTGCCGCGGCCCGGCCACGGGACCTGGTCGAGAACGTGCGGTTCCTGGCACGGGACGTCGTGTCGAGCGTCGGCCGCACCGCACACGCGGCGGGTTCACTCGCCGCTGCCGCGCGGTCGGCGACCGGCCCCGCGCCTGCGGCACCGGCACGGCGGCTCAACTCGCGGGTCTCCGGCGGGCGGGTGTTCGCGGGCGTACGCACCGAGCTGGACTCCTTCAAGCGCATCCGCTCGGCCCGCGACTGCACGGTCAACGACGTCATTTTCACGGTGCTGACCGGTGCGCTGCGGAAGTGGTTGGAATCGCGCGGCCAGCACGTGCAGTCCACCGCATCGGTGCGCGCGCTCGTGCCCACGGCGGTGCAGCCCGAGGACGCCGAGTTCTCGCCCGCGGAACTGACCACGAGCAGACTGGTGCCGTATCTGATCGACCTGCCGGTCGGAGAGCCGGACCCGGCGATGCGGCTGCAGCATGTCGCCCACGAGATGGACGGACAGTTCGGCTCGGACCGGCCGGTGACGGCCCGGGCAATGGTGAAGATGGGAGGATTCGCACCCGCGACGATGAACGCGCTCGCCGCCCGCGTCGCCGGTTCGGTGCCGCGGCGCGGGTTCAACGTGCTCATCGCCAACACGCCGGGCCCGCAGGATCCGCTGTACGCCGGTCCGGGACGGTTGTCGGCGATCTACCCGGTGTTACCACTCGGGCGCGATCAATCGCTCGCGGTGGGCGTCACTTCGTACCAGGGTGATGTCTACTTCGGACTGAATGGTGACCGGAAGGCCATGCACGACGTCGACGTCCTCGCCGACATGATCGAGGAGTCGCTGGAAGAGCTGAGGGGTAACAAATGGTGAGGGTGTACGTACCCGCGACGATCGGCATGCTGCGGCATCTCGTCTCCGATGGGCAGCTGACCCCCGTGCGGGGGACGGCGTTCTCGCTGACCCCGGCGTTGCGCGAAGCATACGTCAGCGGGTCGACCGAGGAGCTGGAATACGCCGCGTTGCTCGACGCCGCGCGGGCGTCGCTACGGCTGCTGGCCTCGCACGACGACGCGGAGGCGGACTCGGGAGCGGGGATCGACGAGAAGGAGCCGCCGCGCCGGGTGGTGATCGCCGCGGACGTCGAGGACTCCGACGTCACCGAGCGGCCCGACCTGGACAGCGCCGTGGTGCGCGTCGCGGGGGCGGTGACGATGGACGACCTCGCGGCGGTCCACGTCGATGGAGTGGATGCCGAGCAGGCCGTGCTGGCCGCGGCCGACGCGATCGACCGTGCCGACCTGGGCGACCTGGACGCGGATTTCGTGCTGGGAGAGGCCGAGGACCACGAGCTGGCCTGGTACGCGCCGCAGGAGGTGCCGTTCTTCCTCGAGCTCCTGTGACCGGAGCTGCTGTGACCGTGTTGCGCCCTCCGGAGGCCGTGTTGCGGTTTCCGGGGCCCGTGTTGCGGTTTCCAAGGCACGTGTTGCTCCCTCCCGTCGGCCCCGGGCTGACGCGGGACTGCGCGCCGGGACGGGGTCTCCGGCCGGCCGGGGTCGATCCGTACCGAACGGATGTTGCGCCTGTTCTCCCCTCGAGGCCCGGTGCGGCGGCAGAATCGGCACCGGAGATGTGAACCCGCCCACAAGGCAGCAGAGGAGAGCGTCATGAGCACCATGGACGCCGTGACATCCGTACCGGTGCCGGCCAACGAGCCGGTGCACTCGTACGCACCCGGCAGTGCCGAGCGGGAAAGCCTGCAGCGCAGGCTGGCCGAACTCGAAGGGCAGAAGGCCGAGCTGACCCAGACGATCGCCGGTGACCGCCGCATGGCGGGCGGCGACCGGTTCGACGTGGTCCAGCCGCACGACCACGCCCACGTGCTCGGCGTGAGTGCGCAGGCCACGCGTGAGGACGTCGGCGCTGCCGTGACAGCGGCGAAGGACGCGGCCCGCGAGTGGAGCGAGCTGCCGTTCGACGAGCGGGCCGCGGTCTTCCTCCGCGCCGCCGACCTGCTGGCAGGGCCCTACCGCGACACGATCAATGCCGCGACGATGCTCGGGCAGTCGAAGTCGATCCAGCAGGCCGAGATCGACGCGGCGTGTGAGCTGATCGACTTCCTGCGGTTCAACGTCCACTACGCGCGGCGGATCCTCGCCGAGCAGCCGAACTCGGTGCGCGGCGTGTGGAATCGTATGGAGTACCGGCCGCTCGACGGTTTCGTCACCGCGATCACGCCGTTCAACTTCACCGCGATCGCGGGCAACCTGCCGAGCGCGCCCGCGCTGATGGGCAACACGGTGGTGTGGAAGCCGACGCCGACCCAGCAGCTGGCTGCGCACTTCACGATGCGGGCCTTCGAGGAGGCGGGCCTGCCGCCGGGTGTGATCAACCTGGTCACCGGCGACGGCCAGGCGGTCAGCGACGTCGCGCTGACCGATCCGGGGTTCGCGGGCCTGCACTTCACCGGGTCGACGGCGACGTTCAAGAAGCTGTGGCGCACGATCGGCGACAACCTCGACTCCTACGGCTGCTATCCGCGGATCGTCGGCGAGACCGGGGGCAAGGACTTCATCGTCGCCCACCCCAGCGCGGACTCCGACAAGGTTGCGGCGGCGCTCGTGCGCGGCGCGTTCGAATACCAGGGGCAGAAGTGTTCCGCGGCCTCGCGGGCCTACCTGCCGCGGTCGCTGTGGGAGGGCGGCCTGCGGGAGCGCGTCGCCGACCTGACCCGCAGCGTCACCTACGGGGACGTGGCGGACCTGTCGAACTTCGGCGGCGCGGTCATCGACGCGCGCGCGTTCGCCAAGCACCGGGAGCTGCTGTCGGGTGTGGACGGAGACGCCGAGCTCGAGGTGCTCGTCGGCGGCGGGTGTGACGATTCGGTGGGCTACTTCGTCGATCCGACGGTGCTGGTCACGACGAACCCGCAGCACGAGGTGATGTCGACCGAGTACTTCGGCCCGATCGTCGCCGTGTACGTCTACGACGACGCCGAGTACGAGCGGGTGCTCGAACTGTGCGACACGACCGCCGCATACGCGCTGACGGGCGCGGTGTTCGCCGACGATCGCGGCGCGATCGGCCAGGCACACCGCGTGCTGCGTCACGCGGCGGGCAACTTCTACGTCAACGACAAGCCCACGGGTTCGATCGTCGGGCAGCAGCCGTTCGGCGGTGCCCGCGCCTCGGGCACGAACGACAAGGCCGGGTCGATGTTCAACCTGGTGCGCTGGGCCAGTCCGCGTTCGGTCAAGGAAGCGTTCGACGCCCCCACGACCATCGGTTACCCGCACATGGGTTGAGGACCGCGACTGCACCTTCCCGCGTGTCCTGCACTCAGGCTCGCGTGTTCTGCACTCAGCACCGCGTGTTCTGCTCCCACCCGTTGCCCGGCCACCGCCCCTCGATCGGCGCGCCGACGGGCGACGCCGCTTCGCGCGTGCGTGTTCCCGGTGCAGGCTCGCCGGGCAGACGAAAGCCCCGGGTCTTCGCGTGAAGGCGGAAGCCCGGGGCTCGTCGAATGCCGGAGTTCAGCGGGAGCGCGTCAGTTCGGCATGCCGCCCGACGGCATCTCCTGCACCTGGTCGGCGGGAGGTTCCTCGACGTTCACCGGAGCGCCCCAGTCGGAGTAGGTCGACTCGACCTGCATGCCGCCGTTCGCCATCTGCGGGTTGCCGCCGGCCTTCTCGGCGAACTTCTTCATCATCTCGCCCATGTCCATCGTCACCTTGACCGGCAGGTCCTCGCCGTTCAGCCAGATCTCCATGGGGACCGTGGCGTCGACGTCCTCGAGCATGCCCTGGCTGGTGCCGGTCATCTGGTCCATTTCCTCGGCGAGCTTCTTGAAGTCGAGGTCGAGGGTGTAGTGCGTGGTCTCCTGACCGTCCAGCGTGGTCCGTTCGCTGCCGGTGATCTCGCCGGCCTTCTGCGCGAACTCGAGCATCTTGGTCGGGTCGTTCATCTCGGCGCCCTGCGCGCCGCCCTGACCGAGCGCGTCGAGGTCCCCCTTCATCCAGGTGCCGCCCATGTTCATGTACATGGTCTGGCCGATGATCCTGGTCTCGATCTCCTGGCCTGCGCCCGGCATCGACATGGTCATGGCGACCTTCGGCTCGTCGCCGAACTCGCCCTCGCCGGTGTAGGAGATCTCCTGGCCGCCGACCGACATCGTTCCGGTGAACTTGGTCGTCTTCTCCGTCGAAGTGCTCTGCGACGCGGTGTCGGCCAGCGTGCTGGCGTCCTCGAACAGGTTGCCGACCGAGGCACCGTTACCACCGTTGCCCTCGGCCGAGCCACCGCTGCCTGCGGCGTTGTCGTCGCCACCGCCGCAGGCGGACAGGGTGAGCACCAGGGCTGCGGCCCCGGCCACCAGTGAGGTTTTGCGCATGTGAGATCCCCAAAATCGTCGCTGCAGTCGTTTCCGTGCGCTGCGTTTTCACTTCGATGCGCGCATCACAATAGCGGTTCCGTGTCCCATGCCACGTCGTGTCGGCGGTTTCTCGTGACCTTCCCCGCACGGAGAAAACGGGGCGTGACAGGGCAGCGACGGAGGGTCAGGTGTCGAGCCCCGCGCGCGACGCCAGGAGCCGCCGCAGGGACGCCAGTCGCGCGCCCGCTCCCTCGACGTCGTCCAGGGAGCAGTCCGGATCCGCAGGCGGGCCGAGGTGGCCGCAACCCGAAGGGCATTCCTCCGCGGCTTCGGCGAATCCGCTGAACGTCCCCACGATGTCGTCGGGCGTCACGTGCGCGAGCCCGAACGAGCGCACCCCCGGGGTGTCGACGACCCAGCCCCTGTCGTCACCGGGCAGCGGCAGTGCGATCGCGCTCACCGACGTGTGCCTGCCCTTGCCGACGGCGCTGACCTCCGCCGTGGCGAGGCCTGCCTCCGGTACGAGCCGGTTGACCAGGGTGGACTTGCCGACGCCGGAATGACCGACGAGCGCCGACACCCGCCCGGACAACTGCGCGACGAGCTCGCCCACATCGCCGTCACGGCTGGTCACGACGGCCGGTACCGCCAGCTCGGCGTATTCGGCCAGCAGTTCGCCGGGATCGGCGAGGTCGGCCTTCGTCAGGCACAGGACCGGGTCGAGCCCGCCCGTGTAGCAGGCGACGAGACACCGGTCGATGAACCCGGTGCGCGGTGGTGGATCGGCGAGGGCCGTGACGATGAGCAACTGCTCGGCGTTGGCCACGACCACGCGTTCGTACGGGTCGGTGTCGTCGGCGGTCCGCCGCAGCACGCTGGTGCGCTCCTCGACGCGCACGATCCGCGCGAGGCTGTCGGCCCGGCCGCTGACGTCGCCGACGAGGTGCACCCGATCGCCGACGACGATCGGTGTCCTGCCCAGTTCTCGGGCGCGCATGGCGGTGACGGCGCGATCCGGATCGGAGTCGACGGCGCACCGCCAGCGGCCACGGTCGACCGACGTGACCATCGCGGGCACGGCGTCGGCGTGGGTGGGACGGCGTTTGCTGCGCGGCCGGGTGCTCTTTCCGGGGCGCACGCGCACGTCGCTCTCGTCGAGACTGCGCCAGTCGCCACGGGCCACGGACGTCCACCTTCCTGCCGGTTCGCCTGTCGAGGACACGAGCCCGCCTCCGGCACGCGCGCGGCGTTGCCGCCGGGTTCGCCTGTCGGGTAATGATCCCTCATGGGTCTCGCCCGGCACCGGCAGCCGTGCCACGCTGGGTGAGGAGTCCGTCTGACGAACACAGGGAGACGCCATGTGCGGCCGTTACGCCGCCACGAAGAGCCCGGCCGCGTTGATGCAGGAGTTCGAGGCGGCCGACGGCACGGAGGGGCACGCACCCACGGAGAACTACAACGTCGCGCCGACCAAGAACGTGGTCGGTGTCGTGGAACGTCATCCTCGTGACGCCGAGGGCAACGTCGACACCGAGGCGCAGGCCGAACGCGTGCTGCGGGTGCTGCGGTGGGGTCTGGTGCCGTTCTGGGCGAAGGACGCCGCCATCGGCAATCGCATGATCAACACGCGCGCGGAGACGGCTGCGGACAAGCCCGCGTTCCGCAAGGCGCTGTCGCGGCGCCGCTGCCTGATCCCCGCCGACGGCTGGTTCGAGTGGAAGGTCGGACCGGTCCCGGAGGGGCAGCCGAAGAAGAAGGCACCGAAGGAGCCGTTCTTCATGACCGGCAGGGACGGCTCGTCGCTGGCGTTCGCGGGCATCTGGGAGACCTGGCGCGACCCGAAGGGTGAACCGGACGCACCGCCGCTCGTGACGTGCTCGATCATCACGACCGAGGCGCGTGGCCAGCTCACCGACGTCCACGACCGGATGCCGCTGTTGCTGACCCCGGACCGCTGGCACGACTGGCTCGACCCCGACCGAACGGATGTGACGTCGCTGCTCGAACCTCCGGGCCTCGACGTCGTCGACGCGCTCGAACTGCGCCCGGTCTCGACGCTCGTGAACAACGTGCGCAACAACGGCCCGCAGCTGCTCGACCGTGCCGAGCCGGCGGTCGAGCTCGACCCCGACCGCGCTGCGGAGCCGGATGACACTGCGGAGTCGGGGGATGCTGCGGAGCCGGGGGATGCTGCGGAGCCGGGGGATGCTGCGGAGCCGGGTGACGCGGGGTCGGAGGCGGCGCTGTTCGACGTGCCGGGTGCGCGATGACCACGGCCGACGTCGACACCCCGCACGGTCCGGCCCGGGTGGAACTGCATCTCGCCGACGAGGCGGGTGCGGGACTGCTGCTCGGGCACGGCGCGGGAGGCGGGATCGGCGCGCCGGATCTCGTCGCCGTCGCAGGAGCGGCGCGGAAGCAGGGCGTGCACGTGGCGCTCGTGGAGCAGCCGTACCGCGTGGCGGGACGGAAGGCGCCCGCGCCTGCGAAACAGCTGGACGCGGCGTGGCTGGCGGTCGTCGAGGAGCTGTCCGGCCGATGGTTCGAAGGCCTGCCGCTGGTGTTCGGCGGGCGGTCGTCGGGGGCCAGGGTGGCGTGCCGGACGGCCGAAACGGGGCAGGCCGATGCGGTGCTGTGCCTGGCGTTTCCCGAGCATCCGCCGGGCAAGCCCGAGAAGTCGCGGCAGGGCGAACTCGACGGCGTCGGCGTTCCCACGCTCGTGGTGCAGGGGGACAAGGACCCGTTCGGCAGGCCGGAACCGGGGCCGCACCGGGAGATCGTCATGGTGCCGGGTGATCACAGCCTGAAGGCCGACCTCGACGGAGTCGCCCGTTCGACCTCCGAGTGGCTCGCCCGGGTGACCCGCCCCCTCGTCTCCTGACACGCACCGCAGCGACCCGGCTCACCGTGGACGCCCCAAGGTGCCCTTCGGGGGACGTAGCGGTGGGCCGGACGAGGGGTCGCCCGGGCGGGGGACTCAGGACGTGATGGATGCCACGGTGGCGTCGGTCAGGGTGATCAGGTCGGTGGGGGAGAGTTCGATCTCCAGGCCGCGGCGGCCGCCCGAGACCAGCACCGTGGCGAACGTTCCCGCAGAGGCGTCCACGACGAGCGGCAGGCGCGAGCGGTGGCCGAGCGGTGAGATCCCGCCGACGACGTAGCCTGTCGCCCGCTGCGCCGCCGCCGAGTCGGCCAACTTCGCCTTCTTCCCGCCCGCGGCCGCGGCCAGTGCCTTGAGATCGAGTTGCCCCGTGACCGGCACGACCCCGACCGTCAGCGCCCCGTCGACGGCCGTGACGAGCGTCTTGAACACTCGCTCCGGTTCGACGTCCAGCGCCTCGGCCGCTTCCAGTCCGTAGGACTCGTGGCGAGGGTCGTGGTCGTAGGTCCGCAGCGTGTGCTCGATCTTGCGCTTGGTCAGCAGTGCCGTCGCCGGTGTCCCCTTGCCCGCCATGACGTGCAGGCTAGGCGAAGCGTGCGCCGCGTCCGTCCCAGGGCGGGAATACCCGATCGAGCGTCCTCGTTGCAGGGGGTGTGCCGACGATTCTGACCAGACCCGAGAGCGCCCGAGGCGTATCCTCGGAGGAGACATATGTGCCGTCGGTGGCGGGTAACCGAAGCCGGCGTGAGAGGCACAGCACGAGCGCCGAGATCATTGTCGACCCGGCCATCGATCTGGAAGGGAACGGTTTGCCGAGCACGCAGAACGCTGCCGAGCCCGCAACCGCCGAGACAGCCGAGCGACCGAGCGCCGAGACCGCGACGGCGCCCGGTTCCTCCGATCATGCCGCGGAGGCCGAGCACCCCGGGGCCGAGAATCCCGGGGCCGAGAATCCCGAGGCCGAGCGCCCCGAGGACGAGCAGGCTCGCATCGCGCGGTTCGAACGGGACGCGATGCCGCTCCTCGACCAGTTGTACTCGGCTGCGCTGCGCATGACCCGCAACCCTGCCGACGCCGAGGACCTCGTCCAGGAGGCCTACCTCAAGGCGTATTCGGCGTTCTCTTCGTTCAAGAAGGGCACGAACCTCAAGGCCTGGATGTACCGCATCCTGACCAATACGTTCATCAACGGGTATCGCAAACGCCAGCGGCAGCCGTTGCAGCAGCCCACCGAAGAGATCACCGACTGGCAGATCGCCAAGGCGGAGAGCCACACCTCCACCGGACTGCGTTCGGCCGAGGTCGAGGCGATGGACAAACTGCCGGACACGGACGTGAAGGCCGCGTTGCAGCAGCTGCCCGAAGAGTTCCGGCTGGCCGTGTACCTCGCCGACGTCGAGGGATTCGCGTACAAGGAGATCGCCGAGATCATGGAAACGCCGATCGGCACCGTGATGTCGCGGTTGCATCGTGGTCGCGGTCAGCTGCGGAACCTGCTCGCCGACGTCGCCACCGACCGTGGCTTCATCCGGCCGGCGACTGCGGCGTCGGCGCCGGAGGTGGCGGGCCGATGAGCACCCTGGAACAGCCGGAACACAAACCCGAGCAGGGTCGTGATGTGTGCTGCGACGAGGCGCTCGCGGAGATCTATCTGCTGCTCGACCGCGAGTGCAGCGCCGAACGCGACGCGCAGCTGCGCAAGCACATCGAGGACTGTCCGCCGTGCCTCGAGGAGTACGGCATCGACGACCAGATCAAGCAGCTGCTGTACCGCAAGTGCGGCGGTGATCAGGCGCCGGCGGATCTCAAGGAGCGACTGCGGGCCTCGATCCGGAAGACCGTCGAGGAACGCGGCGGTGTGCGGCTGAGCGAGACCGAGCTGACGATCGAACAGGTCAGCGAAGGACCCGACGGCAGCTGATCCGGCACGCCCGACACAGCAACAGCCGACACGGCAAGACCCCGGCCGCTTCCGAGGAAGTGCCGGGGTCTTCGCCGTTCCTGACGGCCGCGCGGGGCGGGTGATCAGGTGTTGGGCTTCTTGCCGTGATTCGCCTTGTTCTTCTTGCGGTCGCGGCGCTTACGTGCACTCTTCGACATGATCATTCCTCCATGACGTACTGGCCCCAGTGTCGCATGCACGCTCGTCGACGCCGCCGATCGGGCGCGAGCCGGACGGGGCGCCGCAACCGTGACGCGTACGCCCGGCGGCTGGGAGTTGCGCGAGCCGGGTGGGAGTATTGCGGAGCGGATCCCGACCGGTCCGTTTCCGAATTCGTGACGATGTGCGGTGGTCGATAAACCGATGTCCACACTTGCGGAGCTGCTCGCCGACAACACCGGACTGCCGGGCGAAGCCGTCGACCACCTGCAACTCGTGGTGGCCGAATGGCAGTTGCTGGCCGACCTGTCGTTCGCCGACTTCCTGATGTGGGTTCCGGTGGCCGGCGGCGAGGGCGATTTCGTGTGCGTCGCGCAGGTGCGGCCGACGACCGGCCCGACCGCGCACGGCGAGGACGTCGTGGGCACGCGATTCACCCCGGACGACCATCCGCAGTTGTCCCGGGCCGCCCGGGAGCTGCGGTTGTGCCGTGAGGAGGAGCCGCACTGGTACAACGATCTGCCGATGCGCAGGGAGGCGATCCCGGTACGGTTCGGCGACCGGGCGATCGCCGTGCTGAGCCGTGATACGAACCTGGCCTCACCGCGGGTGCCGAGCCCGCTGGAGATCGCCTATCTGGGCAGTGCGGCCGACCTGTGCCAGATGCTCGCCGATGGCACGTACCCCAGCCCGGACGGTGGCACCGACGTGCACACGAGCCCGCGGGTCGGTGACGGGCTGATCCGGCTGGACCAGCACGGAACGGTCGTGTTCGCCAGCCCGAACGGCCAGTCCGTCTATCACCGCATGGGTTACGAATCGGATCTGATCGGGGCGCGACTCGCGCCGTTGACGCGATCGCTGATCCGCGATCCGTTCGACGCGACCGAGATCTCGCACCGCATCCTCGACGCGGTTGCGGGCAAGCCGAGTACACGTGCGGAGGCGGAGTCGCGGCACGGCGCGGTGGCGCTGTTCCGCACGCTGCCGCTGCGTCCGGCGGGGCGGCCTGCGGGCGCGCTCGTGCTCGCGCGCGACGTCACCGAGGTCAAGCGCCGTGATCGTGCGCTGATGTCGAAGGACGCGACGATCCGCGAGATCCATCACCGGGTGAAGAACAACCTGCAGACCGTCGCGGCGCTGTTGCGGTTGCAGTCGCGCCGGACGCCGAGTGGCGAGGCCCGGCAGGACCTGACCGAGTCGGTGCGGCGCGTGTCGTCGATCGCCATGGTGCACGAGGCGCTGTCGATGTCGGTGGACGAGAAGGTGGACCTGGACAAGCTGTTCGACAACGTGCTGCCGATGGTCGGCGAGGTGGCGACCGCGGAGGCGCACGTGACGCTGTCGCGCAGCGGTTCGTTCGGCATCGTCGCGGCCGATATCGCCACGCCGCTGGTGATGGTCGTCGCCGAGTTGGTGCAGAACGCCGTGGAGCACGCGTTCGAGCCCGGCCAGTCGGGCGAGGTGGAGATCGCGGTCGACCGCTCGGCAGGCAGGCTCGACATCGTCATCCGCGACGAAGGACGAGGCCTGCCCTCGGGGTTCTCCCTGGAGCGCGCGGATGGGCTGGGGCTGCAGATCGCGCGGACACTGGTGGAGTCCGAACTGCGCGGATCGCTGTCGCTGCGCGGGGGGAGCAACGGCGGTACCGAGGCGACGCTCCGGGTGCCGCTCAACCGACGCGGCTGAGCGGCCGCTGTGGCTGACCGACCGCTGTGACTGAGCCGGCCGCTGTGACTGAGCGGCCGACCGCTGAGAAACCGAACGGCCGTACTCCGCGGGAAACGCATGGCATTCGCGACAACTGTGCGGCGAATGCGTTCGCTCGACTCATTCCGCGCACGCTTGAGGGCCGGCACCCGAATAGGGATGCCGGCCCTCAAACCTTTTGCCTCGGCCCCAGTAAAAGTATCTACGTCGATCCGGGCAAAAGGCAGGTTGCGTTGCCTGCGACGGTCTGCTCAGGCGTTGCTGTGCTGACCGGCCTGTGCACGGCGACGCTTGAGTGCGCGACGCTCGTCCTCGTCCATGCCGCCCCAGACGCCGGCATCCTGGCCGCTGGCCAGGGCCCAGGCGAGGCAGTCGGAGGCGACGGTGCAGCGGTGGCATACTGCCTTCGCGGCGGATACCTGCGAGAGAGCGGGACCGCTCGTTCCCACGGGAAAGAAGAGTTCCGGGTCCTCGTCTCGGCAGGCCGCGCGGTTGCGCCAGTCCATTCTTGAGCTCCTTCTCAAGACGCGGGGGTGCCGCGCCAACGTCGTCTTGGCGGTCGTTTTCGGGGTGCTTGTGAATGCTTTCACGAGTCCCGGGCTTCGACAAGTGTTTTCGACGGATCGGTGAGTCAGGTCACGGCCGCGAAATGCCGATCTGACCTGCGGGTTTGCCGTTCGGCAGCTCCGCCCGTCGATCGAACTTTGCGGCGAGTGGAGCCTCAGCGTCGATAAGCGGCAGCAGGGTTTTGGTGGAGGTGATCAGCTGCTGCTGTTCACCGGCTGCGACCAGTCATACCGCGACGGTGAGCGCCCGCGGGACGCTCCGGAACTCCACCCTGGTGCGTGTTCCGACCAGGTCTCCGTCGACCTGAAAGTTTACGGGTTTTTCGGCTTTCACGCAGACGGACGACACATCGTCGTGGCGAATCAGGCGTCCACCTCGGTGTTTGCCCTGTTTCAGGGCCTGCCTGAGGTGGCGCAACACGGTGGCCATCCCCATGCCACGCAGCCCGAAAAGCCCGAGTCCGGTGTCGAACGAGCTCGTGGTGTTCAGATGCACCGGACGCGGGCCGAGGTAGCTCCACGGGTCGGTGTTGGACACGAACACGGTCCGCACGTCCGCGGGGTCCTCTCCGGGGACCTCGACACTGATCGCGGGCCTGCCGTGCGGCGGCCTCAGGTAGGCCGAGACGGCCGTACGGGCATACAGCGCCGGGCTCGTGCGCTTGCCCCGTCTGGCGTCCACTCCTGCGACGACGTCGGCGTCCCAGCCCAGTCCCGCGTTGAACGTGAACCAGCGACGGCCGCTCGCCACGTCGTCCGCGGGACCGCCCGCATGGGCGGAGGTGCTCCCGCTGTCGGCGACGCCGAGCCCGACGCAGCGGGTGGAACTCGTGTCCACGGCGTGCAGCAGGCGGTGAGTGGCTTCGACGGGATCGTGCGGAAGGCCGAGTGCGCGGGCGAAGACGTTCGCGGAACCGCCGGGGACGACGCCGAGTATCGGGGCGGGCGGGATCGAGGCGGGCGGGATCGGGGCCGCTGCGCCGGCCTGCGCAGCCGCCCGGGTGACGTCGCCGGCGTCGTGCACGCCCGCGGACGCATGCCTCGCGGCGCGTCCTGCGCCGTCCATGAGGCCGTTGACGACCTCGTTGACGGTGCCGTCCCCGCCGTGCGCGACGACGAGGCCGACGTCGCCGAGCTCACCACGCGCGGCCGAGCGCGCGACGGTCATCGCGTGACCACGATGCTCGGTCTCGACCACGTCGAGCTTCACCTGGCTGGCGAGGGCGTGCGCCAGCACGTCACGCCCTCCCGGCGAGGTTGCGGTGGCCTGCGGATTCACGACGAGAACTGCGCGCACTCGTCCAGCGTAGGTGAAGCGTCAGCCCGTTCTCGCCGTGCGCTGCTGTCGCCGTGCGCTGTTCTCGCCGTGCGCTGCTCTCCGCGCGTGCTGCCTCTCTCCGCGCGTGCTGCCTCCTGCTCGGTCGGCGAACGTGTCGACTTCCGCCGTGACGAGTGCACCCCGGACGACCACCGGCTCATCGACGACACCTCGAATCCTTGCCCCGATGGTGGGCGGCGGAAAACGGCCGTCCGGGTGGCATACCATCGAAACCGTTCACGCACGGTCACATCCGAGGGAGGGCCCGCTCGTGGCGCTCGCCGACAAGATCTCGCCCGCGCCCCGCGAAGTCCGGTACGCGGGGCTGCTGACGGCACTGCCGGGCTTCGCACTCGTCGCGATCGGAATCCTGCTCGCGGTCACCGGCAGGAGTCCCGATCTGGTCGCCGAAGTGAGTTACTACCTGGTGCTCGGTGTCGCGGTGCTGGCTTGCGCAGCCGGACTGCTGTTCGGCAAGACCTGGGCGCGGTCGCCGTCGCTCGTGGTCGCGCTGATCCTCGTGGGTGTCGGCTGGTACGCCGCAGGTCCGTCGGACCAGTCCGTGTTCGGCGTGCCCATCATGATCGCCGGGATTGCCGTGGTGGTGCTGCTGTTCCGCCGGGACTCGCGTGCGTGGGTGCTCGGCCAGCGGCCGGAGGAGACCGAGGAGGAGGCTGCCCGGCGCGGCGGTGTGTCCGGGCGTGCGGCCGAGCGGGAACACGACGAGCCCGACGAGCGCTGACGGGCCCCTGACAGCACTGACGGGCCCTGACAGGCCTGACAGCCCTGACGGGGCCTGATGCGCCCGACCGGCGCTGGCCAACCCGTCAGCGCTGACGAGCCCGCCGAGTGGAGCGTCAGTTCGCCTCGTTCGCCAGTGCCCGCAGCGGGGTGTCGGCGAGGCGGTAGACGGTCCATTCGTCCATGGCCTCGGCCTCCAGCGACTCGTAGAACGCCCGCGCCGGATTCCAGTTCAGGACCCACCATTCGAGGCGCGCATAGCCCCGGTCGACGCATTCGGCGGCCAACGCGGCGAGCAGTGCCTTGCCGAGGCCGGAGCCGCGGTGCTCGGGGCGGACGAACAGATCCTCGAGGTAGATCCCGTGCACCCCGCGCCAGGTCGAGAAGTTGAGAAACCACAGCGCGAATCCCACGACCTCGCCGTCGGCCTCCGCGACGTGACCGTAGAGCGCGGGCTTGTCCGCGAACAGCGCGGTGTGCAGCTGCCCGGAAGTCAGGTGGCACTCCTGCGGGGCCTGCTCGTATTCGGCGAGTGCGTGGACGAGGTCGACGACGGCGTCGAGGTCGTCGGTGCGGATTCTGCGGATCGTCATGGCTTCGAGCTTCGCATTGCCGGCGGAGGGCTCGTCGGTCACGGGTCCGGCAGGATCGGGGCGGGGTCAGGTCGGCGGGACGTTGAGGTGGCGGATCTGCGGAGCACCGCGGTCGTAGCCGAGTGCGGAGATGCTCGCCGGGTCGACGCGGAAGCCTTCGCCGATCGCCACGTCGAGGCCGAGCCAGCGGGCGATCAGTACCCGGCTGAAGTGGCCGTGACCGATGAGCACGACGTCGCCGTCGGTCAGTGCCGCCGTGGCGCGCTCGAGAACGCGGTCGCCGCGTGCGGCGACCCGGGAAGGTGTTTCGCCGCTCGGGGCACCGTCGGTCCACAGTGTCCAGTCGGGAACAGTGCGCCGAATCTGCTCACTCGTGATGCCCTCGTACTCGCCGTAGTCCCATTCGCAGAGTTCGTCAGAGGTCTCGTCGACGTCGATGCCGGCCAGCCGTGCGGTCTCCCGTGCGCGCGTGCGCGGGCTGCACAGTACGAGGGCGGGGGCGCCGCCGCCGTGCAGGACGGCGTAGGTGCGGCCCGCAGCGTGGGCCTGGCGTTCGCCGATGCCGGTCAGCGGCACATCGGTGTGGCTGGTGTGCTTGCCCACGGCGGACCATTCGGTCTGGCCGTGCCGGAGGAGCAGGATCGAGTGTTCGGACACGGGGGAACCGTATCCCGGCGAGTCGGTTACCGGTGAGTAATATGCGGGTATGACTTCTCAGGACGTGGCGAGCCCGGCGACGAACCCGACCTATGCGATGTGGCGGAAGCTGTCCGGTTCGGCGATCGGCAAGGGTGTGTTCTCCGCTGCGCTGTGCCTGCGCGTGCCGTACTTCGGCTCGGTGTTGCCGAGGGTGCGGGACATGCGGCCGGGCCGGTGCGAGGTGGCGGCCCCGAAGTGGTGGGGTGTGCACAATCACCTCTCGACCTTCCACGCGATCGCCGCCTGCAATCTCGCCGAGATCGCGATGGGCATGCTCGCCGAGGCGACGGTTCCGACGACGCACCGGTGGATTCCGAAGGGGATGTCGGTGTCGTACGTCGCGAAGGCCGGGACGTCGCTGACGGCGGTGGCCGAACTGCCGGAGCTGCCGCAGCTGCCGGACGCCGGTGACGACGGCGTCGAGGTGCTCGTTCCGGTCGTCGTCCGGGACAAGTCCGGGCAGACGGTCGTCACTGCCGACATCACCGTATGGGTCACGTCGCGGAAGTGACCCGAGTCGCGGCGCCGGGCCGGCCGGTAGGTGTGCGTGCCCGGTTCGTCCCGGGGCGAGCCCGAGGGACGTTGTTGGCGCTCGGTCATTAATCCGACGGGGTGAAGTTCGATCGCTATGCGAAACATTCTCGCGTTATTGGTTGTCTACTCGCAGGTAGCCACGCCAGCATCCTCCCATGACGACGTTGTCCCGGAGGAAGTTCCTCGGCTACGCGGCCCTGAGTTCGGCCGCCGCCTACGGCCTCACCACGGTTTCCACCCGGCCCGCGCGTGCAGCCGAGGCACGTGAGGGTCTGCCGGACTTCTCGCAGGCCGTCGTGATCGGCACCGGTTACGGCGCGGCGGTGACGGCACTGCGGCTCGGCGAGGCCGGAATTCCGACGGTCATGCTCGAGATGGGGCAGCTGTGGGACACGCCCTCCGCCGACGGGTCTGTCTTCTCGCCGATGCTCTCGCCCGACAAGCGGTCGATGTGGCTCAAGGACCGCAGTGAGATGCCGCTCGCGTCGTTCCTGTGGTTCGACATCAACAGGAACATCGAGCGCTACACCGGCGTGCTCGACCGCGTGCGCTACGGCGACATGTCGGTCTACCTCGGCCGCGGTGTCGGCGGCGGATCACTGGTCAACGGTGCGATGGCCGTCACGCCGCGGCGGTCGTACTTCGAGGAGATCCTCCCCGACGTCGACGCAGGCGAGATGTACGGCACGTACTTCCCGCGCGCGAACGCGGAGCTCGGCGTCAACGAGATCGACCGGGACTGGTTCGAGGACTGCGACGCGTATCAATACGCGCGGCTGTCGCGGAAGCACGCGGAGAAGGCCGGCTACCGCACCACGTTCGTGCCGAGCGTCTACGACTTCGACTACATGCGGCGCGAAGAGGCAGGGGAGGTGCCGCGGTCGGCGCTCGACTCCGAGGTCATCTTCGGTAACAACCACGGCAAGCGCTCGCTCGACAAGACCTACCTCGCCGCCGCGCTGGGGACCGGCAACGTCACGATCAAGACGCTGCAGGAGGTGCGCGACATCCGCCGCGCGGCCGACGGCACGTACCGGCTCACCGTGCGCGAGCTCGACGAGACCGGCGGCACCGTCGCGCGGCGGGAGATGGGTGCGCGGCACCTGTTCCTCGGCGCGGGCAGTATCGGGTCGACCGAGCTGCTGGTGCGCGCCAGGGACACGGGCACGCTGCCCGGTCTCGGTGAGGAGATCGGCAGGGGCTGGGGCCCGAACGGCAACGTGATGCTCGGGCGCGCCAATCACATGTGGAACCTCACGGGCAGTCTGCAGTCCGGTATGCCTGCACTGGGGATCGACGCCTGGGACGACCCCGCCCACCCGGTGTTCGCCGAGATCGCGCCGATGCCGGCGGGGATCGAACTGTGGGCGAGCCTGTACCTGGCGATCACGAAGAACCCTGCGCGCGGGCACTTCACCTACGATGCGGCATCCGACTCGGCGAAGCTGCAATGGACGGCCGAGCAGGGGCAGGCGTCGATCGATGCGGCGAAGGTGCACTTCGACCGGATCAACGGCGTCAACAACACGGTGTACCGCCACGACCTGTTCGGGGACACCCGGGCGTTCGAGAACCGGTTCACCTACCACCCGCTGGGCGGCGTGGTCCTCGGCGAGGCGACCGATCTGTACGGGCGGGTCAAGGGCTACGACAACCTGTACGTCACGGACGGCGCCCTGATCCCCGGCAGCACCGGCGTGAACCCGTTCGTGACGATCACGGCCCTGGCGGAGCGCAACGTCGACCGCGTCCTGGCGGCGGACATCCGCCGGTGAACGCCGTCGGGCCGCGGGGTGCTTGATGCCCCCAAGGGCACCTTCGGGGCGTTGAACGCCCCGAATTCTCCCCTGATCAAGCCTGGCGACGCAGAACCTGCTCCTCAGGTAGCGGCGAGCAACGGGTGGGCAGCCCGATCTCCCGTTGGGCCGTCCGCTCGGCGGCATGTGAGTCGAGTGCGACGGGAACGATCGTGAGGGGAACGATTGGGGCTCCCGCCCGCCGGCCCGGCCACCGCCCCTCATCGCCACGCTGACGCGTGGCTGTGTTCGATGCCCCCATGGTGCCCTTCGGGGCGTCAGGCAGGTGCGTCGGCGCTCAGCTCTGCGTAGCGGGCGAGGCAGTCCTCGTAGCGAGGCAGCAGACCGGAGTCGCGGGCCTCGGCGAGTGACGGGGCGGTGCGGTCCTTGTCGGACAGGACGTACTCGACGTCGTCGGGCCACGGCAGGCCGAGCTCCGGGTCGAGCGGGTCGATGCCGTGCTCGGCGGACGGGTTGTACGAGGTCGAGCACAGGTACGACATCACCGTGTCGTCCTCGAGCGCGATGAAACCGTGCCCGAGCCCTTCCGCGACGTAGACACCGCGGTAGGTCCGGCTGTCGAGCGTCACGGTGTCCCATGTGCCGAACGTGGGTGAACCCGTGCGCAGGTCCACGACGACGTCGAGCAGCGAGCCCTTCGGGCAGTAGACGTACTTGCCCTGGCCCGGCGGTACGTCGGTGAAGTGGATACCGCGGATCGTTCCGCGCCGGGACACGCTGTGGTTGGTCTGCGCCACCGTCATCGGATGCCCGACGGCTCCGAGGAACGTCGGCTCCTGGAACGGCGCGGTGAACAGGCCGCGTTCGTCACCGAAGACAGGCGGGGTGAACTCCACGGCGTGCGGGACGGCCAGCGTGCGGGCTTCCATACTTGAATCGTAGGCAGTGGCGCGGAGCGCCTCCGGTTGGGCGGTGGCGGGAGACGGTCGGGCCTTGGGCAGTGGCGCGACAGGCGTGCTCGGACGCCACCCAAGCCGGACGTCCGTCTTGCTATTGGTGACGTGACCTGCGAAAACGAGTCGATTCCTGTGATCCGGGCCGCACCGGGCGGCTGACCGGGAGTGAAGATGTCACACTGGACGAACCGCCGCGTCCGCGGCTACGCCTGAACCAAGGGCCTTATGACGGACACCTTGCCGGCAGACGGTGCTACCGCACCGAGTCGCCGGGAACAAGGAGCCCACGAGCTGGCGGAGTGCCCGCCGGCAGTTCCCTTTTTCAGCCCTGGAGATAGACGTGTCCCAAGCTCAGGTGAGTGACGACGACATCTACGGCGGACACGAGGGCGGCAAGCTCTCGGTGTCGGCCACCCGCCCCATCACGCAGGCGCGTGACCTGTCCATCGCCTACACCCCCGGGGTGGCGAAGGTCAGCCGCGCCATCGAGCAGGAGCCTGCTCTCGCGAAGCGCTACACGTGGGCGGACCGGCTCGTGGCGGTGGTCAGCGACGGCTCGGCGGTACTCGGACTCGGCGATATCGGCGCGAGCGCATCGCTGCCGGTCATGGAAGGCAAGTCGGTCCTGTTCAAGACGTTCGCCGGGCTGGACTCGATCCCGCTCGTGCTGGACACCAGCGACGTCGACGAGATCGTCGAGACCCTGGTGCGCATGCGCCCTTCGTTCGGCGCGGTCAACCTGGAGGACGTGTCGGCGCCGCGGTGCTTCGAGCTCGAGGACAAGCTCAAGGAAGCGCTGGACTGCCCGGTCATGCACGACGACCAGCACGGCACGGCCATCGTGGTGCTCGCAGCATTGCGCGGTGCGAACCTGGTGACCGGCCGGGACATCGCCGACCAGCGGGTGGTGATCTCCGGCGCGGGCGCCGCGGGCGTGGCGTGCGCGAAGATCCTGCAGGCCGCGGGGGTCGGTGACGTGACGGTGCTCGACTCGCGCGGGATCATCCACACCGGCCGCGACAATCTCAACGCGATCAAGGCCGAGCTCGCCGAAACGACCAACCAGGCGGGCCTGAGCGGCGGGATCGACGAGGCCATGGCCGGTGCGGACGTGTTCATCGGGCTCTCGAGCGCGACGATCGACGAGAATCTGCTCGCGACGATGGCGCCGGAACCGGTGGTGTTCGCACTGTCCAATCCGGACCCGGAAGTGCACCCGGAGCTTGCGGCGAAGTACGCGTCCGTCGTGGCCACCGGTCGCAGCGACTTCCCGAATCAGATCAACAACGTGCTGGCCTTCCCCGGTGTCTTCCGCGGAGCGCTCGACGCCGGCGCGCGAGCGATCACCGAGAACATGAAGCTCGCGGCGGCGGAGGCGATCGTGTCGGTGGCCGCCGACGAGCTGTCGGCCGACCGCATCGTGCCGAGTCCGCTCGACCCGAGGGTCGCCGAGGAGGTGGCGACCGCGGTCGCCAAGGCAGCAGAGGACGACGGCGTCGTCGCCTGACGATCACGCTTCTTTTCCGCACGCGCGACGGCCGTGCTCACGGATCACACCGTGGGCACGGCCGTCGTATGCGGTAGCGGCTCGTCAATCGGCGAGCTCGTCGCGGACCTCGGCGACGCGGTGGCGAGGCAGGTCGATGAGCCGGTCGCCTGCCACGTCGTCGGGTGCGTCCGGCCAGGTGTTGCCCAGCCGTCCGTGTGCCCGCGTGAGCACGGCCCGCGCCGCCGCGTCGGTGTGGCCGGTCGCACTGGCCGGTGGTTCGGCGACCACCACGGCGTGTGTGTTGTCCGGCGTGCTGCGCAGCAGGCGGAGGCGGTACTTCGGCCCGATCAGGCCGGTGAGTGCGCGCTGCGACACGGCGTCGGCGAGGTCCGGATGCGAGTTCGGCAGCAACACCGCCACGCGGTCGGCGTTGACGGCCAACAGCGTGCGCAGGAGCCACGGACCGGGGTCCGCACCGAGGTCGATCGCGACGGCCGTGCCGGGTTTCGTCGTGATCGGTTTCGTCCAGTCGGCCCCGCGCTCCTCGACGTCCAGGCCGTTCTGGCCCGCGATGCCCCGCAGCGCGGTCAGCAGTTCGGTCGTGGTCTCGCCGGCCTCGAGGGACTGTGCACCGCGCGTGTAGATCGTCTGCTTGCTGGTCTTTCTGCCGCCCTTGCGTGCCTTCGTCGTGGGCTGGCAGACGTAGAGGTCTGCCGCGCTGCCGATCGCCTGCGCGCCGCTGTAGCGGTGGAAACCGGGCACGATCGATTCGAAGGCCAGCCCCAGGCCGACGAGAGCGCGCTGGGTGCGGTGGCCGAGGGCCGGATGCCGGGGGCTGTAGCCGTAGGCGAGCACCAGCCTGCCCGCGGGCGGGTCGTCGAGACACTCGAGCCCGCGCGTGGCGAACAGAGCCATGCCCTCCGGGGTGTACGGCGGGTCGCTGAACACGATGTCGGCCTTGCCCATCACCGATAGCGGGAGGCCGAACCGCAGGTCGGCGTGGACGGTCCGGATCGTACGGGAGCTCTGCCGGTCGACGTAGTCGAGAATGCGGTCGTCGACGTCGATCACGGTCAGGTCGGCCTCGGGACGCAGTGCACGCACCGCCAGTGCCGTGAGGTCGTGATCGCCGAGGAACGTCAGCCGGGTGCTGCGCAGGTCGTAGTGCTCGTCGAGCCAGCGGGCGCGGCGTACGACCGTGTCGGCGGTGGCCTGCACGTGGTCGAGTGCCGGCAGCGGCGGCGGTACGTGCGCGATGTGCCGCGCGACCTCCGTCTCGAGCCCGTCGGTCGCGTGCGGGCTGCCCGCCTGCTCCCGGTGGGCCTCGACGACGTCGGGGCGCAGCCGTACGAGGTCGCCGTCGCGTTCGAGGTCGTCACCGAAGGCCTGGAGCAGTTCCTCGACCGTGCGCCGCGGAGCGGCCAGTTCGCGCACGAGGTCGTCGAACAGCCAGCTGCGCTCGGCCAGTAACGCGATGGCGTATCGCAGCGACTTCGCGTCCACGCCGAACACCTGACGCACCGAATTCATGGTGCCTACCCTATGGCTCGGAGGTCGCGGCTTCGTCAGGACCGGTGGTTACGCGCGGTCGAGGTGCTGTCGCAGTCCGCCACGGAGCTGGCGGTACGGGGAGGGACAGGCCGCAGGGCGCGACGCCGGGGGTCCGTGCGCCGGGTTCGAGCCGGGAACGCATTATCGAACTTCTGATCGATGTCAAGGGGTTTCGGCAGGGGGTTGGAGCAGCTGTGGGCGCTGTTCGGAGTCGAGTCCGGTCGGTCGAGTAGGCACGAGCACTGACGGAATGTGACCACGCGGTCGTGGTTGTGGCCGCGTTTCGGAGTGGCCGCGTGCGAGGTTCCGAGGTTCGACGGGCGAGGTGCCGTACCGGCGCGGCAGGGGTGCCGGTTCCGTCGTGAACCTCCTGCTACGACCTCAATTCCAGACGTTAGTTCCAGACGTTCGGATGGGTCCGAACGAATGGTCCTGACGATCCGGTGCAACGGAAATCGCACTTCCCGGTCACAACTTGGAACCATTCTCCACGAAGAAGTGGACCATCGTGTCGCAGGTATTGCTGCAAACGGAGCAGCAATACGACTTTGGTTGCATATTTTTTGAAAACTACAGGCGATTTGTTCTCGCTACGGTCTCGACACCGTCTCGGTTATTCCGGACAAAGCTCGAGCGGAAGGGACAAACGTGCGTAGCGATAAACGAAAGGTCGGCACGGCCGTAGGGGTGGGAACCGCCGCCGCGGCACTCGTGCTGGGCATGGCGGGCACCGCCAACGCTGTGCCGCAAGAAGGCTCCATCGTCGGCGCCAACGCGGAAACCGCGGTCGAGGGCAGCTACATCGTCGCGATGAAGGACGGTGTCCAGACCACGGCCGCCGACCTCGGCGGCGAGGTCAAGCACAGGTACTCGAGCGCGCTGAACGGCTACTCGGCCGACATGTCGGAAGCACAGGCGAAGCGGATCGCGGCCGACCCGGCCGTCGATTACGTCGAGCAGGTGAAGCGGGTGCACACGGCTGCGGACCAGGCGAACCCGCCGTCGTGGGGACTGGACCGCGTCGACCAGCCCGAGTTGCCGCTCGACGACAACTACTCCTCACCGAACGACGGTGACGGCGTCACGGCCTACATCATCGACACCGGCATCCTGACGTCTCACGAGGACTTCGGCGGCCGGGCCACGCACGGTATCGACACCGTCGATGGCGACAACGACGCGACCGACTGCAACGGTCACGGCACGCACGTCGCCGGTACCGTCGGCGGCACCGACTACGGTGTTGCCAAGAACGTCGACCTGGTCGGCGTCCGGGTGCTGGACTGCCAGGGCAGTGGCACCAACGCGGGCGTCATCGACGGCATCGACTGGGTCACCGAGAATGCTTCGGGCCCGTCGGTCGCCAACATGAGCCTCGGTGGCGGTGCCTCGACCTCGATCGACGAGGCCGTGCAGAACTCCATCGCCTCCGGCGTGACCTACGGTCTGGCCGCGGGTAACGACTACGGCGCCGACGCGTGCAACTCCTCGCCGGCCCGTACGCCGGAGGGCATCACGGTCGGCTCCACGACCAGCACCGACGCCCGTTCGAGCTTCTCGAACATCGGCTCCTGCCTGGACATCTTCGCCCCGGGCAGTGACATCACGTCCGCGTGGATCGACAGCGACACCTCGGAGAACACGATCTCCGGTACGTCGATGGCGACCCCGCACGTCGTGGGTGCGGCAGCGGTGTACCTGTCCGCCAACCAGAACGCCACTCCGAAGCAGGTCGGCGACGCGCTGGTTGCCGGCGGTTCCGAGGGTGTCGTGTCCAACCCGGGCACCGACTCGCCGAACGTGCTCCTGAACGTGGTCGGTGACGACTCGACTCCGCCCGACGACCCGGACCCGGAGCCGGAGCCGGGCGACTGTGAAGCCGTCACCAACAGCGACACGACCGCCATTCCGTCTCCCGGCTCGATGACCAGCACGGTCACGGTCTCCGGCTGTGAGGCCGCCTCGGCCGACGCCACGGTCGACGTCGACATCACGCACCCCTACCGTGGCGACATCGCGCTGGACCTGGTCGCCCCGGACGGTTCGGACTACAACCTGAAGACGTCGGGGTGGGACTCCGGTGACGACATCAACGAGACCTACACGGTCGACCTGTCGGGCGTTTCCGAGCCGAACGGCGAGTGGACGCTGAAGGTGACCGACGCCTACTCGTGGGACACCGGTTCGCTCAACAGCTGGACCCTCACTCTGTGAGACCGGCCTGAACCACGTCGCCCGGTACGCATCCCCGACCGGGTGAGCCCGTGAGAACCCCCAAGGGCACCTCGGTGGCTCCCACCCGCCAGCCCGACCACCGCCCCTCAAGGGCACGCTGGCGCGTGGCTGTGTTGCACTCCCGAAGGTGCCCTTGGGGGCACTCTCTTGCTACGGGGAGTACTGCCCACAGCTCACTCGGACGGGGATCGTGGGCGGACACAGAAAACCGGCCCGGCGGAGGTGCTTCTCCGCCGGGCCGGTTTTCTGTTGCCGTGGTGTCGGCTTACTCGAACGCCTTCGTGATGAGCGCCTTCTGCTCGACGTCGTGCACCTTCGACGAGCCGGCCGACGGTGCCGCCATCGGCCTGCGCGCCACCACGTCGAGCGTGGTGAGCACGTCCGGCAGCTTGCGCGGCAGGTTCAGTCCGAAGTACGGCCAGGCGCCCTGGTTCTCCGGCTCCTCCTGCACCCAGGCGATCTGCCGGGCATTGGTGAAGCGCCCGAGCGTCTCGGCGAGCTTCTTCTTCGGCAGCGGGTAGTACTGCTCGATCCGCACGATCGCGACGTCGTCGATCTCGCGCCTCGTCCGCTCGGCCACCAGCTCCCAGTACAGCTTGCCGGAGGTCAGCAGCACCTTGCGGGCCTTCTCCGGCTCGACGTCCTGGTCGTCGACGACCGACAGGAACTTCGATTCACCCGTGAAGTCCTCGACGTTCGACGTCGCGGCCTTGTTCCGCAGCATCGACTTCGGCGTGAAGACGATCAGCGGGCGCTTCACCCCGTCGAGGGCGTGGCGGCGCAGCAGGTGGAAGTAGTTCGCGGGGGTCGAGGGCACGGCCACCGTCATCGAGCCTTCGGCGCACAACTGCAGGAAGCGCTCGATCCGGCCCGACGTGTGGTCCGGTCCCTGGCCCTCGTGGCCGTGCGGCAGCAGCAGCACGACGTCGGAGAGCTGGCCCCACTTGGCCTCGCCGGAGGAGATGTACTCGTCGATGACCGACTGGGCGCCGTTGACGAAGTCGCCGAACTGCGCCTCCCACATCACCAGCGCGTCCGAGTTGGCCACCGAGTAGCCGTACTCGAAGCCGACGGCCGCGTACTCGGACAGCGCCGAGTCGTAGACCATCACGCGGCCCTGTCCCTCACCGAGATGCTGCAGCGGCGAGTACTCCTTGCCGCTGTCCCGGTCGATCAGCACCGAATGGCGCTGGGTGAACGTGCCACGGCGCGAATCCTGGCCGGACAGCCGCACGAGCTTGTCCTGCAGCGCGAGCGAGCCGAACGCGAGCAACTCGCCGAAGGCCCAGTCGATGCCGCCTTCGCGGGCCATTTTGGCGCGCCGGTCCATGACCGGCTTGACCCGCGGGTGCGGCGTGAAGCCCTCGGGCACGTTGACGAACGCGTCGCCGATGTGCTCGACGGTCTCGCGGGAGACCGCGGTCGGCAGGTTCGCCGGAACCCGCTGTTCCTCCTCGACCGACGGGCTCGGTGTCACCGGGTGCTTCTCCAGCTCACGCACCTCGTTGAAGACGTGCTCGAGCTGGCTGGAGAAGTCCCGCAGCGCCGCCTCGGCCTCTTCCATCGAGATGTCGCCGCGGCCGATGAGCGCCTCGGTGTAGGTCTTCCGGACGCTGCGCTTCTTGTCGATGATGTTGTACATGCCCGGCTGCGTCATCGAGGGGTCGTCACCCTCGTTGTGACCGCGCCGCCGGTAGCAGATCATGTCGATCACGATGTCCTTGTTGAACGCCTGGCGGTAGTCCACAGCCAGCCGCGCGACCCAGTAGGCGGCTTCCGGGTCGTCGCCGTTCACGTGGATGATCGGCGCGCCGATCATCTTGGCGACATCGGTGGCGTACTTCGACGACCGCGCGTGCTCGGGCGGGGTGGTGAAGCCGACCTGGTTGTTGATGATGACGTGCACGGTGCCGCCGGTGCGGTAGCCGCGCAGGAGCGAGAGGTTCAGCGTCTCGGCGACCACGCCCTGGCCTGCGAACGCGGCGTCGCCGTGCAGCAGCACCGGCAGCACCGTGAAGCCGTCGACGTCGCCGCCCTTGTCGAGGATGTCCTGCTTGGCGCGGACGATGCCCTCGAGGACGGGGTCGACCGTCTCCAGGTGCGACGGGTTCGCCGTGAGCGACACGCGCGTCTCGCCGTCGCCGAACATGCGGAAGTACTTGCCCTCGGCGCCGAGGTGGTACTTCACGTCGCCGGAGCCGTGCGCCTGACCGGGGTCGAGGTTGCCCTCGAACTCACGGAAGAGCTGTGAGATCGGCTTGCCGACGATGTTGGCCAGCACGTTCAGCCTGCCGCGGTGCGGCATGCCGACGACGACCTCGTCGAGGCTGTGCTCGGCGGCCTTGTCCAGCAGCGTGTCCAGCATCGGGATGACCGTCTCGCCGCCCTCGAGCGAGAACCGCTTCTGGCCGACGTACTTGGTCTGCAGGAACGTCTCGAACGCCTCGGCCGCATTGAGCTTGCTCAGCACGTACTTCTGCACCGTGGGCTCGGGCTTGTCGTGCGGGATCTCGACGCGGTCCTGGATCCAGCGCCGCTCGTCCGGGTCGAGGATGTGGGTGTACTCGACGCCGACGGTGCGGCAGTACGAGTCACGCAGTACGCCGAGGACCTCGCGCAGCTTCATCTTCTCCTGGCCCGCGAACCCGCCCACGGCGAACTCCCGGTCCAGGTCCCACAGCGTCAGGCCGTGCGAGAGGACGTCGAGGTCCTCGTGGCGGCGCTGGCGGTAGTTCAGCGGGTCGGTGTCGGCCATCAGGTGGCCGCGCATGCGGTAGGACTCGATGAGCTCGAGCACCCGGGCGGTCTTGTCGATCTCGCCCTCGGGGATGTCCGAGACCCAGCGCACCGGCTCGTACGGGATCCGCAGCGACGTGAAGATGTCGTCGTAGAAGCCGTCGGCGCCGAGCAGCAGCTCGTGGACGCGCTTGAGGAACTCGCCCGACTCGGCGCCCTGGATGATGCGGTGGTCGTAGGTCGACGTGAGCGTCATGATCTTGCTGACGCCCAGGTCGATGAGGGTCTTCTCGCTCGTGCCCTCGAAATGGGCCGGGTACTGCATCGCGCCGACGCCGATGATCGCGCCCTGGCCGGACTGCAGCCGCGGCACCGAGTGGTTCGTGCCGATGCCGCCCGGGTTGGTCAGCGAGATCGTGGTGCCCGCGAAGTCGTCGGCGGTGAGCTTGTTGCCCCGAGCCTTGCGGACGATGTCCTCGTAGGCCTGCCAGAACTGCAGGAACGTCATGCTCTCGCAGTTCTTGATGGAGGCGACGACGAGGTTGCGGCCGCCGTCCTTGCCCGGCATGTCGATCGCCAGGCCGATGTTGACGTGCTCGGGTGTGACGGCGTTCGGCTTGCCGTCGATGACCGCGTAGTGCCGGTTCATGTTCGGGAACTCGTGCAGCCCGCGGATCATCGCGTAGCCGATGAGGTGCGTGAACGAGATCTTCCCGCCGCGCGAGCGCTTGAGGTGGTTGTTGATGACGATGCGGTTGTCGGCCATCAGCTTCGCCGGCACCGCACGCACGCTCGTGGCCGTCGGGACGCTCAGCGACGCGTCCATGTTCTTCGCGATCGCCGCAGCGGGACCGCGCAGCACCTTCGACTCGGGCTCGCTCTTCTCGGCCTTCTCGGCCTTCTCGGGCGCTGCCTTCTCGGAGGAGGCCTTCTCGCCCGTGGCGTCACCCTTGGCGGCGTCGCTCGTGGTTGCGTTCTTGTCGCTCGGAGCAGGAGCCGCGCCCGTGGATGCGGCGGCCTTGTCGGGCGCCGCCTTCGACGGGGCGGACCGAGCCGGCGCCGGGGCCGAGGGAGCAGCCTGCTCCGGGGCGGCCTTCGGCGGCTGCGCGGGCAGGCCGTTACCTTGCGCAGGAGCCTGTGCCGGAGCCTGCGTCTGGCCGTTGGCCGACGGGTCGGCTGCCGTCGCGTCCGGCTTTCGCTCGTGCGTGGGGGAGAAGTCGGCAAAGAACTCATGCCACGCGGAGTCGACGGAAGAAGGGTCGGCGAGGAACTGGTCGTACATTTCCTCGACGAGCCATTCGTTGGGGCCGAACTGTGACGCAGGGTTGCTGCTGGACACGGCTTGGACTCGCCTCTATCTGTCTCGATGTGCCAATTACGCGCGTACCAGGCTAACCCCCGTGCTGTCGGCGCAGTCATCGAACACGCACTTCGCGCCGGATCCGCCGGTGGGGGCGCAGGCCTGGTTCCCGCTGAATCGATATCGTTCGTCGGGCTTACACCCGAGCGTCATCGACGGGGCGGGCCGGCGCAGGTTTTCGTGACGGGGGTCATGCCGGCGATTCGACCCGGGGTGATGCGGCTGCCGCGTGGTCACCGAGTCGCCACAACCGGGCGTACGCCCCGTCGGCGGCGAGCAGCTCGGCGTGCGATCCGCCCTCGGCGATCCGGCCGTGCTCGAGCACGACGATGTGGTCGGCGCGTGCGGCCGTCGCGAGCCGGTGGGCGACGACGAACGTGGTGCGTGTGGCGGCGAGGTGATCCGTGGCCCGCAGAACGGCGTCCTCGGTGGCGGGATCGAGTGCGGCGGTCGCCTCGTCGAGAAGTAGCACGTCGGGGTCGACGAGCTCGGCCCTGGCGAGCGCCACGAGCTGCCGCTGGCCCGCCGACAGCGCACGCCCGCGCTCGCCGACCTGCTGGGCGAAGCCGTCGGGCAGCGCGGCGATGCCGTCGAGCGCGCCGACCGCACGGACGGCGGCTTCGACCTCGGCATCGGACGCCTCCGGCTTGCCGTACCGCACGTTGTCGGCGACGGAACCGACGAACAGGTGCGGTTCCTGCGGAACGATGCCCACGCGGGCGCGGAGCGTGGCCGGGTCGTAATCGCGCACGTCGACGCCGTCGATCCGTACCGTGCCGGTGGTGGCGTCGTAGAACCGCGCGAGCAGCTTGACCGCCGTCGACTTGCCCGCGCCCGTCGCGCCGACGAACGCGACCGTGGTGCCGGCCCGCACGTCGAGCGAGACGTCGGCGAGCGCCGGTGCTTCGGCACCGGGGTAGTGAAATCCGACGCCGTCGAGCTCGACGTCACCGCGCAGCCGTTCGCCCGCCGCGACCGGTCGCTCCGGGGCGGGCACCGACGTCGGCGTCCGCAGCAGATCGCCGATCCGGCGAAGGCCGACCTTCGCCTGCTGGTAGCCGTCGAACACCGACGAGAGCTGCTGAATCGGCGAGAAGAACAGCCCGAGGTACAGCAGGAACGCCATCAGGACACCGGGAGACAGCTCGCCTGCGGCCACCCCGGTCGCCCCTGCCGTGAGCACCAGGACCTCCGCGACTCCCGACAGCAGGGTCACGAACGGGAAGTACGTGGCCACGTACCGCTGTGCGCGCAGGCGGGAGCGGCGGTAGGCGTCGCTGCGGGAAGCGAAATCGCGGGCGGAGCGTTCCTCGCGGGTGTAGGCCTGGGCGACGCGGAGCCCGCTCACGTTCTCCTGCATGTCGGCGTTCACGGCACTCACACGTTCACGGGCCTCCGTGTAGGCGGCCGAGGCCCGCCTGCGGAACAGCACCGTCGCGATGATCAGCACCGGCAGCACCGCGAACACGTACAGCGCCAGTCCGGGAGCGGTGACGACGAGTGCGACGCCGACGCCGACGAGCGTGAGCACGCTGACGACCGCCGTGGCGAGACCGGTCTGCAGGAACGTCGACAGCGCGTCGACGTCGGTGGTCATCCGCGTCATGATGCGCCCGGACAGTTCGCGTTCGTAGTAGTCGAGCCCGAGCCGCTGCAGGTGGGCGTAGCTGCGCACGCGCAACAGGTAGAGCACGGACTCGCCGGTACGGGCGGTCAGTCGCGTCTGCAGCGCGATGGCGAGCCAGTCGATCGCGATGATCACCAGGCCGACGGCGGCGGCGACGAGCACGACCGATTCGGCGCCGACGCGCACGCCGTCGTCGACTCCGCGCTGGTAGAGAGCGGGCACGGCGATCGTGGCCAGTGCGTCGATCGCGACGAACGCGATGACCGCAGCCAGCAGTCCGCGGACCGGGCGCAGCAGGCTCGCGAGCCGGAACCGCGGCTCGGGCGCCGTGGGGTCGAGACCCCCGAGGTCGGGTTCGTCGGTGGCGGGAGGCAGTGCGTCGACCCGGTCGAGCAGGTCGGGCGTCGGCGGCAGGTCGAGAGAGGCGTGCCCGCCGGGGCCGCCGCCCCGGCCGCTCGTGGCGGCCGCCGGGGCTGTTGACGGTACCGTTGGTCTCGACGAGTCGTGGTCCGCACGGCCTGCCGAGCCGTCCGTTTCCCCGGGTTCCTCGCCGCCGTGCTGTGGCCACAGCTCCGGGGTGATGCCGCCTGCGGCCGGCTCCGCCGGCACCCGGTGGCCGGGCTCTTCGGCGTCGTCTCCGGGGCCGGACACGAGGTCGCGGTACAGCCGGCAGCGCGCCTCGAGTTCGTCCGCGGTGCCGACATCGACCACCCGGCCGTCGTCGAGCACCGCGATCCGGTCGGCCAGCGTGAGGGTGGAGCGTCGGTGGGCGACGAGGATCGTGGTGCGATCGCGCATGACGTCGCGCAGCGTGTCGTGGATGGCGGCCTCGGTGGCGGTGTCGACCGCGGACGTGGCGTCGTCGAGGACGAGTACGCGGGGATCGGTGAGCAGTGCCCGGGCCAGGCCGAGGCGCTGTCGTTGACCGCCGGACAGTGTGAGCCCGCGTTCGCCGACCAGTGTGTCGTATCCGTCGGGCAGCGCGGAGATGAACTCGTGGGCCTCGACGGCCCTGGCTGCGGCCGTCACCTCCTCGCCCGAGGCGTCCGGCCTGCCGTAGGCGATGTTGTCGCGCACGGACGTCGAGAACAGGAACGCCTCTTCGAACACCACGCCCACGGCGCGGCGCAGCTCGGTCAGGCCGAGGTCCCGGACGTCGGCTCCGCCGAGCCGCACGGCGCCCTGGTGGACGTCGTAGAAGCGGGGGAGCAGCAGCGAGATCGTCGACTTGCCGGAACCGGCGGTTCCTACGAGTGCCAGGGTCTCACCGGGCCGGGCTCGCAGGGACATCCCGTCCAGCACCGGTTCGGACAGGGTGTAGCCGAATCGCACGTCGTCGAGCTCGACGCTCAGCGGTCCGTCGGGGACGGGTTCGGGATCCTCGCGCTCGCGAACCTCGGGCTGGGCGTCGACGAGTTCGTGCACGCGTTCCGCGCCCGCGCGCGTGAGCTGTGCCTGCACGACGAGGCTCGCGAGCATGCGCGCCGGTCCGGTGAGGGACGAGACGTAGGTGGCGAACGCCAGGAATGTGCCGAGGCTGATCTCGCCCCGCAGTGCCAGGATGCCGCCGACCGCCAGCACGGCGATCTGGCCTGCCGCGGGCAGTGCTCCGGTCGTCGCCGTCGGGACGGCCGACAGTTTCGCGGCGCGGAGGCGCTCGCCGAACAGCCTGCGTGCCGAACGGGAGAGCTCGGCCGTTTCGCGCTGCTCCTGGCCGAAGCCCTTGACCACGCGCACGCCGGTGACGGTCTCCTCGACGTGCTGGGCGATCTCCGAGGCGCGCTGCTGAGCCGACCACGTGGCCGGAAACAGCTTGCGCCTGCTCACCGCGAGGACGATCGCCACTCCGGGGGCGACGATCAGCGCGATCACCGTCAGCAGCGGCGACATCCACAGCATCGCCCCGAGCGCCAGCACCGCGAACACCACCGAGCCCGCCGACAGCGGTACCTGCATCAGGAACCCCGTCACGAGCTGCAGGTCGGTGATCGCACGCGAGACGATCTGCCCGGTGCGCAGCGAGTCCTGGGTGCCGCCGTCGAGTCGTGACACCGCGGCGAAGACCGACTGCCGCAGGTCGTGCTGGACGTCGAGGGCGAGCCTGCCGCCGACGTAGCGCCTGCCGAACGCGGCGCCGAACGCCACCAGGTGCAGCACGGCGAGCGCGGCCGCCAGCCACGGGAGGTTCGCCGTAGATCCGGCGACGGCCCCGTCGATCCCCTCCCGGATGAGCAGCGGACTCACCGCCTGCACGCTCACGCCGAGGACGGCGGCCCCGAACGCGAGGATCACCAGCGCCGGATGCCGCCAGCACGCGGCGGCGACCCGGCGTACCCAGCCGCCGCGGCGGCCGGGCGGTCCGGGAGTGCCGGGCGGATCGGTGCTGCTCGCGGTGTCGCTCTCCGCGCTGCCGATCCGCCCCGACACTCCCGGTTCCTCCCTGTTACGTGATGTCGCGCTTCTGGTTGACCAGCCAGCCGCCGACGAAGACCACCATCGTCCAGCCGAAGAAGATCAGCGCCGAGGCCCACCACGAGAATGCACCAGGCGCGCCGGCCGAGAACTGCAGGCCCCACACGGCCTCGTCCTGCAGCCCGGGGATCCGCACGCCCGCAGCACCGAACGCCTCGGCGCCGATCGCCCCGACGATGCCGTTCAGCGTGCCGTTCGGCAGCACTCCGCCCATCCAGGCGACGTTCTCCTGCCAGAGGCCGTAACTGATGAACACCCACACGTTCTCGATCAGCAGCATGTAGATGCTCAGCGTCACGACGCTGCCCGCCACACTCTTCCACAGCGCACCGACACCGACGCCGAACAGCGTCGCCAGCACGCCCGCGAGCAGCGACGTGCCGATCACGGCGAGCCACTGTCCGCTCGACGGCATGCGGGCGCCGTCGACGACGAACGCGATGCCGAGGCTCGCGGCGGCGGACACGGCCAGCCCGTACAGCGCACCCCAGATGCTGTAGGTGATCATCTTCGCGCCGAGTGCCATCGGGCGATTCGGGGCCGTCAAGAACGTCGTCGTGATCGTCTTCTTGCTGTACTCGCCGGCGACCGCCAGCACGCCGAGAATCACGGCGAACAGCAGGCCGACGTTGATGCCGTGGCCGATGGCGAGCAGGCCCATCGGGAGTTCGCCCGTCTCGATGCCGAGCGTCCGGGTGACCGTCAACGTGTCCTCGCTGTCGAGCACGTTGGCGAGCGAGTTGGTGAACGCACCCCAGCCGAGCGCGAACAGCAGCGACGCGAAGAACGCGGGGATGAGCAGCGCCCACCAGCTCTTCGTGGTGACGATCTTGCGCATCTCGGCCTTGATCAGGTTACCCATCACTGGCCACCTCCCCAGCCCTGCTGGCCCTGCTGGCCCGGCTGCTGGTAGCCCGGCGCCTGGTACGGATTCTGCGGCTGTCCCGGCTGCGGTCCCTGCTGGAAGCCGGGTGGCGGGCCCGGTGGTTGCTGCGGGGGTCCCGGAGGCTGCTGTTGCGGCGGAACGGGCTGCTGCGGAACGGGCTGCTGCGGAACGGGCTGCTGGGGCGGCAGCGGCCCTCCGGCGTACTGCGGGCTGGTCATCTGGAAGAACAGCTGCTCGAGGTCCGCCTTCTCCTCCTCCATGCCGTAGACCGCCACGCCCGCCTTTGCGGCGGCGTCACCGATCTGCTGCACGTTCGCGTTCGCCACGGCCACGCGGCCGTCGTGAGCGGGCTGCACCTCGCCGACGCCGGCTTCGCGCAGCGCGGTCACGAGCGCGTTCGCGTCGGCGGGCTGAACCAGTACCCGGGACTGCTGCGAGGCGCGCAGCTGTTCGAGCGGACCGTAGTAGCGCGTCATGCCCGCGCTGACGATCACGACCTGGTCGATCATCTGCTCCACTTCCGAGAGCAGGTGGCTCGAGACCAGCACCGTGCGGCCCTGCTTCGCGAACGACTGGAGGAACCCGCGCAGCCACGCGATGCCCTCCGGGTCCAGACCGTTGGACGGTTCGTCGAGCACCAGCACCTGCGGATCGCCGAGCAGCGCCGTCGCCAGCGACAGGCGCTGGCGCATACCGAGCGAGTAGCCGCCTGCCGGGCGGTCCGCCGCCGAGGCCAGGCCGACCAGTCCGAGCATCTCGTCCACGCGTTGATCCGGAACGCCGATCGCGGCCGCGTACACCCGCAGGTGGTTCCGCGCCGTGCGCTTCGCGTGGAAGCCCTCGTTCTCCAGTACCGACCCGACGACCCGCGCCGGGTTGCCGAGCTGGGTGTACGGGCGTCCGTTGATCGTTGCCGCACCCGATGTCGGTGTCACCAGTCCGAGCAGCATGCGCAGGGTCGTCGTCTTCCCTGCGCCGTTCGGCCCGAGGAACCCGGTCACCGAACCCGGTTCCACGGCGAAGCTCAGGTTCTGGACCGCCGGCACGGTCCCGAACTGTTTGGTGAGGTTCTGCACCGCGATGCGGCCACTGCCGTCGTGCATTGTCATCCCCTTTTGGTGCGCTGTGGCCCCTCCGACCGCGCTTGGCGTGCGGCCGCGCCGCGTGACGGTGATGCGCGTGCCTCATCCTCCCGGTGGATGAGGGCGTCCACTGCGCTCGCGGACACGGCGCCCGCCACTGTGGCGGTCGCCATCCTGCCGCATGCCGGGTGGGGCGGGTGGAGAGGTTGGCGATTCGCCGTTGTCACGCCAGGCAGGCACCCCGAAGATGGTGACTCTGTGTGCTGATATCGGGATTGACCGTGTGTTACGTCCAGGATTGCCGGAGCGTGACTACGCCTAGTGAACAAAAAACCTCAAAGGTTTACCTACCCCGGGGCGGCGAACCGCGGGGCGACGACTTAAGCTTGTACGTGGCGGCCCGCTCCCGGTGACCCCCAGGCTGGTTGAGCGGGCCGCCCCTAGTCGCGTGGCGCCTTCGCGCCGACACTCCCTCCGCCGCTCAACCTCGTGTTTTCCGGGGTCCGACCCCGGACCCGGCCGGAGGGGCTTCGCCCCCGGACCCCCGTAGGTCGGCGGGTTCGGGTTGGTGGGCGGGTGTCGGGGTGCCAGTTGCCGGCTCACTGCAAGTGACTCCGTCACTTTTCGAGCGAGGTCGGCCGGTTCGGGTGCATGCGGTCGGGGCCGGCGCCCGAGTGGACGCCGGCCCCGCGCTGTCGCTCCCGAGTTACAGGTCGGCCGAGTTACAGGTCGGCCGGGGTGTGGGTGAGGCCGTGAGCCGTCGCGACCGGAGCGTTCGTCAACGCGCCCGCGTGCGTGTTCAGGCCCTTCGCCAGGTTCGGATCCGCACGCAGCGCACCCTCCCAGCCGTCCTCGGCCAGCCGCAGCACGTACGGCAACGTCACGTTCGTCAGGCCGTACGTCGACGTCCTGGGAACCGCCCCGGGCATGTTGGCCACGCAGTAGAACACCGAGTCGTGAACCCGGTAGGTCGGCTCGTCGTGCGTGGTCGGACGCGAATCGGCGAAGCACCCGCCCTGGTCGATCGAGATGTCCACCAGCACGCTGCCCGGCTTCATCCGCGACACGAGATCGTTCGACACCAGCTTCGGTGCCTTCGCTCCCGCCACCAGCACGGCGCCGACCACGAGGTCTGCCTCCAGCACGGCCTGCTCGAGCGAGAACGCGTTCGACGTCACCGTGCGGATCCGGCCGCCGAAGTCGCTGTCGATCTGCCGCAGCCGGTCCACGTTCGTGTCCAGCACCTCGACGTCGGCGCCCAGGCCCAGCGCGATGCGCGCCGCGTTCAGGCCCGCTACACCGCCGCCGATCACGACCACGCGCGCCGGGTGCACCCCGGGGATGCCGCCGATCAGCATGCCCCGGCCGCCACCGGGCTGCATCAGCGAGTACGCACCCACCTGCGGAGCCAGCCTGCCCGCCACCTCCGACATCGGAGCCAGCAGCGGCAGCGACCCGTTGGGCAGCTGCACCGTCTCGTACGCGACGGACGTCGTGCCCGCGGCCATCAGCGCTTCGGTCAGACCCCGGTCCGCAGCCAGGTGCAGGTAGGTGAACAGCACTTGGTTCGACCGCAGCCTGCCGTACTCCTCGCTGATCGGCTCCTTGACCTTGAGCACGATGTCGCCCTCGGACCACGTGTCGTCGGCCGTCGGCAGAATCTTCGCGCCCGCCGACACGAACTCCTCGTCCCTGATCGCCGAGCCGAGTCCGGCGCCCGTTTCCACGTAGACCTCCTGACCGCGAGCGGTCAGCTCGTGAGCCCCCGCGGGGGTCAGTGCGACCCGGTACTCGTGCTTCTTGACTTCCTTAGGGACGGCGATGCGCACGGCTTCCTCCTCGGTGGCGGGCGCCCGCCGGTCAGGCAGGCGCACGTCGGTCCTCATCCTTGTGGGGAATGGTGTCTCCGACCACGGTGAACCACCCGGACGGCGGTGTCATCGTGCTGAGCGAACAATCATCGGCCGGAATGATGGTTCCCTGATGACAAGCCGTTGACCTCCAGTCGACTCGAGATCACAGGCTGGTCGGCATGCGAGTGGTGTGGTGGACGAAGCAGGGCGGGCCGGCGGTGCTGCAGCCGGGCGAGGCAGCCGTTCCGGCGCCGGGACGCGGTGAGGTGCTGATCGACGTGGAATACGCGGGCATCACCTTCGTCGAGACGCAGTTGCGCGCAGGGCGCGGCCCCTTCGCGTGGGAACCGCCGCTCATCCCGGGTAACGGGGTCGGCGGCGTGGTGTCGCGGACCGGCGGCGGAGTCGACCCCGCGCTCGTCGGTACCCGGGTGGTGAGCGGTCTGTCGGGCAGCGGTGGCTACGCCGAGCACGCGGTCGCCGCGGCGGATCGGCTCCTGCCCGTGCCCGACGGTCTGGCGATGGCGGACGCCGTGGCCGTCCTCGCCGACGGGCGTACCGCGATGCTGCTGCACCGGGCGGCGACGCCGCGTCCGGGGGAGCGGGTGCTCGTCGAAGCGGCTACGGGTGGCGTGGGCAGTCTGCTGGTGCAGCTCGCCGCGCATGCGGGCGCGAGCGTGACGGCCGCGGTGGGCGGTGAGCGCAAACGTCTCCTCGCTCGTGACGCGGGCGCCGCCCACGCCGTGGACTATCGCGATCCACGATGGCCGGACCAGGTGCGGGAACTCGCCGGTGGGATGGACGTCGTCTACGACGGGGTCGGCGGGGACATCGGACGGGCGGCGTTCGGCCTGCTCGCTCCGGGCGGCCGGATGCTCGTGCACGGCATGGCGAGCGGAGCCATGACCGACATTCCACCGGACGAGGCCGAGGCGCGCGGAGTCACCGTCACGGGCGGGCTCGACGCCACCCCGGAGACGATGCACGCGTGTGCGCGGGACGCGCTCGCGGAGACGGCGGAGGGACGACTGCACCCCCGGGTCGGCGCCGTCTATCCGCTGGAACGCGCGGCCGATGCGCACGCCGCGATCGACGAGCGGACGACGGTGGGCAAGACGCTGCTCGCCGTGGATTCGTGACCGCCTCGCCGCCGGGCCCGGCCGTGGTGATCACGACCAGCGCAGGGTGAGCAGTTGCGCGACGAGGGCCAGCCGCACGTCGGCGTCGTCGAGGTCGAGGCCGGCGAGGTCGAGCAGCTTGCGCATCCGGTACCGCAGCGTGTTGGGGTGCACCTGCAGGGCCGCGGCCGCGCTGCGTGGATCGCCGGGGTGGCGCAGCCAGTGGTAGAGCGTGTCGACGTACGCGGTTCCCTGTTCCTGGTCGTGTTCGAGCAGCGTGCGGAGCGGGCCGAGGCCGGTCACGTTCGCGCCGCGGGCGGCGGTGGCGGTGCGGTGCAGCGTGAGCGGGGTCCACACCTCGTCGAACGTGACGGTGCGCCCCGGCACGATGCCCGACCGCAGCAGGCCCAGTGCCTCGTCCGCCTCGGCGCGGGAGGCGGGTAGCTCGCCCAGCTCGTAGGCACCGCCTGCGGCCGCGTGGAGCTCACCGGCCTTCGGCCCGGCCTGCATCTCGTCGAGCGCCGACCGCAGTTGCGGCCAGGCCCCCGATCCTCCGGCCTCCGGTACGACCGCGTACAGCAGGCCCGCGTGCTCGGCAGCGACGGGCTGTCTGCCGATTCCCTGCGACAGTCGTTCGAGCAATGCCAGGCGCATGCCCTCGCCGTCGAGCGTGTCCCCGCCGGGCGTGTCGATGACGACGACGCGATGCGGCTGCTCGGTCAGGCCCAGTTCCGCGACGGCCTTGCGTGGTCCGGCTTCGCCGTGCAGCAGTGCCCGCAGCAGTTCGGCGGAGGCGCGGCGACGGACGTCGGCGTGGGCGCGGCGCCGGAGCAGGTGCAGCGCCACGACCGGAGCGGTGTCGGCGAACGCGGCGGCCCGCTCGTCGGGAACGGGGCCGTCGACGACGGCCCACATCGACCCGAGCAGCTCGCCGCCCATGCGCACCGGAGCGATGAGCCGCGGCAGGGTGCCGTCCTTCTGGCCCGGTACGAAGATCGTCTGCCTGCCGCGTGTGAGGTCCCGGAACACGCCGCGGGAGCGGAACCGCGCGAGCACGTCGTCGGGGATGCGCCTGCCGACGATCGTGGCCACGCGTGCCGGGTCGGTGAGGTCCTGCCGCGCGGAGTAGGCCAGCACGCGCGAGTTGGTGTCCTCGATCGTCACGGGCGCGTCGACGACCGAGGCGACCGCGTCGGCGAGCCGGAACAGATCGCCCGCCGCCGGGTCCGCTTCGGGCGCGTTGGACTCGTCGGAATCGTCGGACTCGGCGTCGAGCACGGTGCGCAGCAGCCACACGAGCTGGGCCCACGCGGTCGCCTCGTGGACCTCGACCAGGCCGATGCCCGCACGTCTGGCGGCTCCGCGGACGGTGGTGTGCTGCGCGATCGGCGCTTTGACGAGTACCGCTGTCGCCCCGCGTCCCGCGGCGTCCTTCACCAGTGCCACGGCCGAGTCGCCGTCCGGTACGGCGACGCCGAGCACGAGATCCCCCGTGCCCGGCACGGTCGCCGCGGCGGGCTCGGCGATGACGACGTCGGTGACCGCGGTGGTCTCGTCGGGCAGGTGCAGCGCGTGCAGTAGCGTCGGGCCGACGCGGTCGACCACCGTCCGGACGGTGATCATCGGTTGCCGGACGTGCTGCTCGTCATGGGTGGCGAGCATACCGGCAGAGACCGAACCGATGCCCGCGCCGACCCGGTGGCGGCCCTGCAGCATCGGCACCTCGGCACCTCGGCACCTCGGCACCGCGGCACCGCGGCACCTCGGTATCTCGGCACCTCGGTATCTCGGCACCGCGGAGCAGTCAGTCGAGCAGAGCCTCGGCGATCCACGATTCGACGGGCAGGTCGCGTTCCAGGCACGCGGTCGAGAGCCGCATGGTCCAGCGCAATGCCTGCACGACGAGGCTCTCCACCTCGTCCGGCGAGGCGTTGGCGAGCGCGATCTCCAGCTGCTGCCGGGCGTCGTCGGTGTTGCCGTGCACTTCGGCGAGCAGCGTGCGGACCGCGGTGCGCACGGGCGGCTCGGCGTCGTCGATCGCGACCTCTTCGCCCTCGGAGTCGAAGACCTGCACCTTGACGGGTGCGGCACCGCCGTCGCCGAGGGTCGTGACCATCTCGCTGCAGGTGCCGAACAGCAGCAACATGAGCGCGCGCGTGTCGTCGGCGGCGAGCGCTTCGAGCGCTGCCGCTTCGATGGCACCGGCGTCGTCGCCCAGCCGCATGGCCAGCAGCGCCCGCTGGGCGGTTTCGACGAGCCGTGACGGCGTCCCTTCCTCGTGCACGGATGTCATCAAACACCAGATGTGCCGTGATCGTCGTGCGCCCGCAGGGGTGATGATCACCGCAGGGCCGTTACGAGCGGTGCTACTTCGCCGCGTAGAGCGCACCGAGTGCGAGGCGGGTGAGCAGTTCGGCCAGGTCGTCGCCGGGGAGGTGCCGGTTGTGCGGAGTCGAGTTGATGAGGCCGAACACGGCGTGCGCCGCGGACCGGGCGTGGGGTTCATCCAGGCGGGGGACGGTCGCGCGCAGTGCCGTCACCCATACTTCGACGTACTGCCGCTGCAGCCGGCGCACGCGCCTGCGGTCCTCGTCGCCGAGGCTCGCCAGACTGCGTTCGTGGACGGTGATCAGCGCGGGCTGCTGCAGCGCGAAGTCGACGTGGAACCGGACGAGACCGGTGAGGATGTCGTCGGCGTCGCCGACACGCCGGATGCGTTCGGTGCCGCCCGCGAGGAGGTATTCGCTGATGCCGGTGAGCATTTCGCCCAACATGGCATCCTTGCTGCGGAAGTGGCGGTAGAGTGCCGGGCCGGTGATTCCGACGGCCGCGCCGATGTCGTCTATCCCGACGCCACGGAAGCCGTGCTGGGCGAACAGTTCCGCTGCCGCGGCCAGGATCTGATCCCGCCGGGACGGTTTCCCGTCGCCGGACGGTGGCGCTGCGCTGGGAATCATGGTGTCACTGTACGGGACGAAGTTAGTGAACGCTAACCTCGCTCCGAACTTTCGGTTTGAACCATGCGTGGTAAATCGGGAGGTTTCTCTCCTTTCCGGACCGTTGTCGCTGGTATTCGTCACCAGCGGTCAACGGCACACGGAAAGGCGGCTACGCATGGTCAGAGGTTCCCGTATCGCCGGCACGGTGGCAATCGCTTCGCTGGTACTGGTCGGCGGCGCGGCCACGGCAGGAGCGGTCGAAGCGACCACCCACGACAACCCGACCACCTACGACAACTACGTCGCCCTCGGCGACTCCTACGCCAGCGGCGTCGGCGCAGGCGAGTACGGCGATTCGGGCGACTGCAAGCGCAGCGCGAACGCCTACCCCCAGCTCTACGCGGACGCGGGCGGCATCGGCGATTTCCGGTCGGTGGCCTGTCTGGGTGCGAACACGCATGATGTGCGCGCACAGGCCGATTCGCTCTCCGCCGACACCGATCTCGTCACGCTGTCGGTCGGCGGCAACGACGCCGGGTTCGTCGACGTCATGATCGACTGCACGACGAGTTTCGATCAGGGTTGTATCGACCGGGTCGACGAGGCGAAGGAGTTCGCCGACACGACGCTGCCCGGCCTGTTGGACGGGGTGTACGACGAGATCAGGGCGAACGCGCCGGACGCCGAGGTGTTCGTCTTCGGCTACCCGCGCTTCTACGAGATCGACGGATCGTGCAACGCGGGCCTGAGCGACACCAAGCGTGCGGCCATCAACTCCGGTGCCGACGCCCTCGCGGAGACGATTTCGGAGCGTGCTCGGGCTGCGGGCTTCACGTTCGTGGATGTGCGCGACGATTTCGCCGGTCACGAGATCTGCTCCGACGACTGGTGGATGCGCAGTGTGACGTGGCCGATCGACGAGTCCTACCACCCGACCGCCACGGGTCATGAGCTCGGCTATCTGCCCGCGCTGCAGGCGGCGGCGGGCTGACTTCGACCGCGTGCGGATTTCCTCCCCGAATGCCTGGACCTCAGGGTTAGTAACCTCTAACATCAGAGGCGGTGTTAACGGCTGCTAACCCTGAGGTGTGTCATGGATGGTCCGGCGCTCGCCAGTCACGCTGACCCGAACAGCGAGGCTTACTCCCGCAATGTCGCAGGACACGGTGAGTTGGTCGAAGATCTACGCAAGCGGCTTGCCGCGGCCCGGCTGGGCGGCCCGGAGAAGGCGCGCTCCCGGCATGTGGAACGCGGCAAGCTGTTGCCGCGCGATCGGGTCGATGCGCTGCTCGACCCGGGATCGGCGTTCCTCGAACTCTCACCGCTCGCCGCGACCGGGCTCTACGACGACGAGGCGCCCGCCGCCGGCATCATCGCCGGTATCGGCCGTGTCTCCGGGCGCGAGTGTGTGATCGTCGCCAACGACGCGACGGTCAAGGGCGGCACGTACTACCCGATGACGGTCAAGAAGCACCTGCGCGCGCAGGAAGTGGCGCTGCACAACAACCTGCCGTGCCTCTACCTCGTCGACTCCGGTGGGGCGTTCCTTCCGCGGCAGGACGAGGTGTTCCCCGATCGCGAGCACTTCGGCCGCATCTTCTACAACCAGGCCACGATGTCGGCGCGCGGTATCCCGCAGATCGCCGCGGTCCTCGGCTCGTGCACGGCCGGCGGCGCCTACGTCCCGGCGATGAGCGACGAGGCGGTGATCGTGCGCAGCCAGGGCACGATCTTCCTCGGTGGGCCGCCGCTGGTGAAGGCCGCAACCGGCGAGGTCGTCACGGCCGAGGAGCTGGGCGGCGGGGACGTCCACTCGCGACAGTCCGGCGTCACCGACCATCTCGCGGCCGACGACGCCGACGCGCTGCGGATCGTGCGCTCGATCGTCTCCACCCTGGGACCACGGGAACCGGAGCCGTGGGACATCGAGCCCGTCGAGGAGCCCGCCGCCGATCCGGGCGAGCTCTACGGCGTTGTGCCCACCGATTCGCGCACGCCGTACGACGTGCGCGAGGTGATCGCCCGCGTCGTCGACGGCAGCAGGTTCGCCGAGTTCAAGAAGGACTACGGCACGACCCTGGTCACCGGTTTCGCCCGGATCCACGGGCACCCGGTCGGCATCATCGCCAACAACGGGGTGCTGTTCGCCGAGTCGGCGATGAAGGGCGCCCACTTCATCGAACTGTGCGACAAGCGCTCGATCCCGCTCGTGTTCCTGCAGAACATCACGGGCTTCATGGTCGGAAAGGACTACGAGGCGGGCGGGATCGCCAAACACGGCGCGAAGATGGTGACCGCGGTGGCGTGCGCGCGCGTCCCGAAGTTCACCGTGATCATCGGCGGCTCCTTCGGCGCAGGCAACTACTCGATGTGCGGGCGCGCGTACTCGCCACGGTTCCTGTGGATGTGGCCGAACGCGCGCATCTCGGTGATGGGCGGCGAGCAGGCCGCCTCGGTGCTCTCGACCGTCCGGCGGGACACCATCGAGGGACGCGGCGAGGAGTGGTCCGCCGCCGACGAGGAGTCGTTCAAGGAGCCGATCCGCGAGCAGTACGAGGAGCAGGGCAACCCGTACTACTCGACCGCGCGGCTGTGGGACGACGGGGTCATCGACCCCGCCGACACCAGGACGGTGCTCGGCCTGGCGTTGTCGGCGTCGGCCAACGCACCGCTGGAGCCCGTCGGCTACGGCGTCTTCCGGATGTGAGGACCGCCGATCGCCGGGTGGGCCGGGCCGCGCGGAGCTGCGCGGAAGGTGGCCCGCAGCCGCGCGGCGCAGGCGAGCTCACCACCGGTGGCGACGGGTCGCCGGGGTGCACGGCTCGCACTCTGAACAAGGCATTGTGAGAGAGGACGGTTCGACAGACATGTTCGACACGGTTCTGGTTGCCAACCGCGGGGAGATCGCCGTCCGCGTCATCGCCACGTTGCGGCGCATGGGTATCCGGTCGGTGGCGGTCTACAGCGACGCCGATGCCGACGCCCGGCACACCCGCGAGGCGGACGTGGCCGTGCGCATCGGCCCGGCGGAGGCGGCCCGTAGCTATCTGTCCGTTCCGGACGTCGTGAAGGCCGCCGTCGACACCGGTGCGCAGGCGGTGCACCCCGGTTACGGCTTCCTCGCGGAGAACGCCGAGTTCGCGGCCGCCTGCGCCGGCGCGGGCATCGTGTTCATCGGCCCTCCGACCTCGGCGATCGACGCCATGGGCGACAAGATCCGCGCGAAGGCCACGGTGTCGGCCGCGGGCGTTCCCGTTGTCCCCGGCAAGTCCGACGTGGTCGACTACGCCGAGGCAGCCGATGAGGTGGGCTATCCGGTGCTGCTCAAGCCGTCCGCCGGTGGCGGCGGCAAGGGGATGCGCCTGGTCGCCGAGCCCGGGCAGTTGGCGGACGCGGTCGAGGCGGCGCAGCGCGAGGCGCGTGGCGCCTTCGGCGACGACCGGCTGTTGCTGGAGCGCTTTGTCGACACGCCCCGGCACATCGAGATCCAGGTGCTGGCCGACGCGCACGGCACGGTGCTGCACCTCGGCGAACGTGAGTGCAGTCTGCAGCGCAGGCACCAGAAGATCGTCGAGGAGGCTCCGTCGCCGCTGCTGGACGTCGATGCCCGGGAACGCATGGGCGCGTCCGCGGCCGAGGCGGCGCGGGCGGTCGGTTACGTCGGCGCGGGCACCGTCGAGTTCATCGTGTCGGCGACCAACCCCGACGAGTTCTTCTTCATGGAGATGAATACCCGGCTGCAGGTGGAGCACCCCGTGACCGAGCAGGTCACGGGTGTGGATCTCGTCGAACGGCAGGTGCGGGTGGCTGCGGGCGAGCCGCTCACGATCGGCCAGGACGACGTGCGCTTCGACGGGCATGCCGTGGAGGCGCGGGTCTACGCCGAGGACCCCGCGCGGGGCTTCATTCCCACCGGCGGCACCGTGCTGGGGCTCACCGAGCCGGCCGGGCCGCACGTGCGGGTGGACTCCGGCCTCGCCGAAGGCACCCGGGTCGGGTCGGACTACGACCCGATGCTGGCCAAGGTCATCGCGTGGGGGCCTGATCGGGCGTCGGCGCTGCACCGGCTCGATCGGGCACTGGCCGGAACCGCGGTCCTCGGGCTGCAGACCAATGTGGAGTTCCTGCGGCGGCTCGTGTCCGATGCGGACGTCCGGTCGGGGAATCTCGACACCGGCATGGTGGAGCGGAAACTGGAGGAGCTCACCGATTCCGTTGTGGCGGAAGAGTTCTTCGTCGCCGCGGCCCTCGACCGGTTGCTCGCGCTGGAACCCGCGGGCCCGGTCGTCGACCCGTGGGACGTGCCGAGCGGCTGGCGGATGGGGGCGGCAGCCGGGGTGACGTTCCTGCTGCGTGCGGGCGAGACCGAACGGCTGGTGCGGGTCGAAGGCCCGGCGTCCGGTGCGCGGGTCACCGTCGGTGACGCCGAACCGGTCGAGGCTTCGGCACGCCGTCTCACCGGCGGGATCGATGTCCACTGTGGATCGCAGTATCGGCGGTACGTACGCGCGCAGGCGCCCGACGGGACCGTGTGGCTGAGCCACGACGGCGTCGGAGTGGCGGTCGGGGAGCGGCCGAACCTGCTGGCCCCGCGTGCCGAGGACGTCGACGCGGGACCCGTGACGAGTCCCATGCCGGGCACCGTGCTCGTCGTCAAGGCCGCCCAGGGCGATGCGGTCGCGGCCGGTGCGCCGTTGCTGGTCGTCGAGGCGATGAAGATGGAGCACACGATCACCGCGCCGGTCGACGGCGTCGTCACCGAACTCCCCGTGCGGGCGGGCCAACAGGTCGCGCTCGACGAGAAACTGGCACTGGTTACCCCTCAGGAGCAGACATCATGATCGACTTCCGGCTCGACGACGAGTACGAAGCGCTGCGCAAGACCGTTCACGACTTCGCCCAGTCCGAGGTCAAGCCCGTGATCGGGGACTTCTACATCCGGGAGGAGTTTCCGTACGAGATCGTCGCGAAGATGGGCGAGATGGGCCTGTTCGGCCTGCCGATCGCCGAGGAGTACGGCGGTATGGGCGGCGACTACTTCGCGCTGTGCCTCGCGCTCGAGGAGCTCGCCCGGGTTGACTCCTCGGTGGCGGTCACGGTCGAGGCGGGTGTGTCGCTGGGTGCGATGCCGATCTACCGGTTCGGCACCGAGGAGCAGAAGCGCCGCTGGCTGCCGTCGCTGTGCACCGGCGAGGCGCTCGGTGCGTTCGGGCTGACCGAACCGGACGGCGGTTCGGACGCCGGTGCGACCAAAACCCGCGCCACGGTCGACGGAGACCAGTGGGTCATCAACGGCAGCAAGTCGTTCATCACCAACTCCGGTACCGACATCACGAGCGTCGTCACGGTCACGGCCGTCACGGGCACGAACCCCGACGGCAGCAAGGAGATCTCGGCGATCCTCGTGCCCTCCGGTACGCCGGGCTTCACGGTGGCGCCGAAGTACTCGAAGGTCGGCTGGAACGCGTCCGACACCCACGAGCTGGCGTTCGACGACTGCCGCGTGCCGGTGGACAACCTCGTCGGCGAGCGCGGCCGCGGGTACGCGCAGTTCCTGCGGATCCTCGACGAGGGCCGCATCGCGATCGCGGCGCTGAGCGTCGGTCTGGCGCAGGGATGCATCGACGAGTGCCTGCGCTACGTGGACGAGCGGGAGGCGTTCGGCAACAAAATCGGCGCGTACCAGGCGATGCAGTTCAAGATCGCCGACATGCAGGCCCGGGTGCACACCGCGCGGCTGGCCTATTACCAGGCGGCTGCGAAGATGCTGCGCGGCGAGCGGTTCAAGCAGGAGGCGGCGATCGCCAAGCTCGCCTCGTCGAACGCCGCGATGGACAATGCGCGGGATGCGACGCAGATCTTCGGTGGCTACGGGTTCATGAACGAGTTCCCGGTCGGCCGGTTCTACCGGGATGCCAAGATCCTCGAGGTCGGCGAGGGGACGAGTGAGGTGCAGCGGATGCTGATCGCTCGTGAGCTCGGCCTGAAGTGACGGCGGGTGGACCTGTCGCCACCTCCGGATTGCCGTGATAAGAATACCGGTATAAGTATTCGCAGCGGCGATCGGGCGCGGGCCCGTGGTGGAGGAAGCAGGCGATGGTTGAGCTGAAGACCCCCGGCGAGATCGAGGCGATGAACGTGACCGGCACGTTCGTCGCCGAGGTGCTCGGCGATCTGGCGCAGCGGGCCGAACCCGGTGTCAACCTGCTCGACCTCGAGCATCGCGCCCGCGACATGGTCAAGCACCGCGGCGCCGAGTCCTGCTACTGGGACTACGCGCCGTCGTTCGGCAAGGGGCCGTTCCGCAACGTCATCTGCCTCGCGGTCAACGACGCCGTGCTGCACGGTCTGCCGCACGACTACGAGTTACGGGACGGCGACCTGCTGACGATGGACATGGCCGTCTCGATCGACGGCTGGGTGGCCGATTCGGCACGCACCGTGATCGTCGGCACGCCGCGGCCCGGTGACGTGGGGCGCGGCGACGTGCGGCTCGTCGAGGCGACCGAACGCGCACTGGACGAGGCGATCGCGGCCGCCCGGCTGGGCAACCGCCTCGGTGACGTCTCGGCGGCCGTCGGGGAGGTCGCGTCGCGGTACGGCTACCCGGTCAACACCGAGTTCGGCGGACACGGTCTCGGCCGCACGATGCACGAGGAACCGCATGTGCCCAACGTGGGCCGTCCCGGCAGGGGAATGCCGCTGCGCGCGGGGCTGACCATCGCGATCGAGCCGTGGTTCGCAGCCGGCACCGATCGCATCGTCTACGACCCGGACGGGTGGACGATCCGCTCGGCCGACGGGTCGCGCACCGCGCACAGTGAGCACACGATCGCGATCACCGAAGACGGGCCGCGTATTCTGACGCTCACGAGCTGAACCCGAGCCGGCTGGAGGTCCTGGTGCTCCCGATTCCGTCTCAGCTGGCGTCGATGGCGGCGAATGTCACCGACAAGGTCGCCAAGGGCGGCGTCGCGGACCTCCGGCCGGTGCCGCGGGTGCTGATCGACCGCGGCCCGAACCGCTCGGTCTACCGGATGACCGGGCAGCAGGCGCCCGCGTCGGGCGACCCGGTGCTGCTCGTGCCACCGCTGGCCGCACCCGCGCTGTGCTTCGACCTGCGGCGCGGCTGCAGCCTCGCCGAGCACCTCGCCGACGCGGGCAGGCGCACCTATCTCGTCGACTACGGCAGTGTCGCGTTCGCCGACCGCAATCTGGGCATCGAGCACTGGATCGACGACGTCCTGCCGCGCACGATCCGCAAGGTCAGCGAGGACGCGGGCGGCAGGCCCGTGCACGTCGTCGCGTGGTGCCTCGGCGGCATCTTCTCCGTGCTGACGGCCGCCGACCGGCCCGAACTGCCGATCGCGTCGCTGACCACGATCGCCTCGCCGTTCGACTACACCGCGATCCCGCTGGTGGCGCCGCTGCGGCCGCTCGTGGAGTTCACCGGCGGGCACATCCTCACGCCGTTCTACCGCATGTTCGGCGGTGCGCCGTCGGCCGTGGTGACGCAGGTGTTCCGCGCGACCGGGATCGAGAAGGAGATCACCAAGCCGCTCGCCGTGCTGCGCAACCTCGACGATCGCGACTACCTGGCACAGATCGAGGCGGTCGACCATTTCATGGCCAACATGCTCGCCTACCCGGGGCGCACGTTCGGGCAGATCTACCACCGGTTCTTCCGTGCGAACGACCTGTCCGCGGGCACGTTCGCACTCGACGGACGCACGATCTCCCTGTCCAAGCTGGACATCCCGACGCTCGTCATCGCGGGCGAGAACGACAGCATCGCGCCGCGCGGTGCCGTGGAGCGGCTGGTGGGACTGCTCGAGAACGCCCCGGAGGCGCGCTTCCACGTCGCACCCGGGGGTCACCTCGGCGTGCTCACCGGACGGCGCGCACGCACCACGACGTGGCACCACATCGACGAGTTCGTCGACGAGCATTCGAGCCCGCGGTAGGACGAACCGTCACTCCGGCACGTGGCGGCCGGGTATCGTGCGAATGGTCCGGGTACGGAGGGTCCCGGGCCGAGGCTGCCGACGGGAAAGGGTGGAGCCGTGGTGAACGGCAAGAGGGCCGTGGTGGCCGAGGACGAACTGCCGATTCCGCAGGAGCTGCTGGACGCACCCGGGTACGTCGCACGCAGGCTCTACCAGGCCTACCTCGCTGTTTGGGTGCGTATGGTCGACGCGAGTATCACGGGCCCTCAGTTCGCCGTGCTCGTCGCCGTTGACGATTATCCGGGCGAGGATCAAGGATCATTGGCGCACGTCGCCGCACTCGACCGGTCGACGATGGCCGACGTCGTGCGCCGCCTCGAGGCGCGCGGGCTCCTCACGCGCGAAACGGCCGAGAACGACGGGCGCCGCAAGCTCCTGTACCTGACCGACGAGGGCCACGAGCAGTTGGCCGGTGTGAACCGCCGCGCTCGCGACCTGGACCAGAAGCTCGTTCAGGGTAACGACGTCACCGTCACCAAGCAATGGCTGGCGGAGCTGAACGCTCTTGCCGAGTACTGGGAATCCCTGGTCGAGGACTGATCTTTCGGCTCCCGTCGCCCGGATCTCGTCGCCACTGCTCCGGCCGCCGTCGGCCGGTGTCGGGGCTCGCCTGCTCGTCGCGTCATGACCGGCGTATTACGCCGGATCGTTTTCGTGTGCCGCTTGTGCGGACGGCCGTGATAACAGCTTGTTTCCGGACATTAAACCTGCGTCCTCCTGTTGACTTCCGGAGTTAGTCCGTGTTCGGATCAAATCAGTCCGAACGCGGACGGATTTTTCCGACCGTGTGGCCACGGCAATGTGGAGGCGTTGTGCACGCTAGTCAGTCCTATGAGGTCACGGTCGTCGGCGGCGGTCTCGGCGGTTTGACGGCCGCCCTCGCCCTGCGGCAAAAGGGACTTCGGGTGACGGTACTGGAGCGGGCTCCGCAGCTCGGCGAAGTGGGTGCGGGGATTCAGACCGCGCCCAACGCCAGTCGAGTGCTCACGGGGCTGGGGCTGCGCAAGCAGCTGGAGGCGATCCACACGGAGCCGCTCGACCAGGTGCGCCGTCGTTGGCAGGACGGCAGCATCATCGGTCTGACCTCACTCGGTGAGTATTGCAAGCAGACCTACAACGCCCCTTACTGGCACTACCACCGCGCCGACCTGCACAAGGTGCTGCTCGAGGCCTGCCTCGACGAGCGGCGCCCCGGCCCAGTGGTCGAAGTGCACACCGGCAGTCGTGTGACCACAGTGGACACAGAGACGCGCCGTCGACCCGCAGTGCTGACCGAATCCGGTCAGCGATACGAAAGCGACGTCGTGATCGGTGCGGATGGTATTCGCTCGGCAGTACGCGATCTGATCGGTATGGACGACACTCTCGAGTTCTCCGGTGAGATGGCCTACCGTGTGCTGATTCCGGGCGACAAGATCGCGGCCGACCCCGCGACACGCTGGTTGGTGGATCGGTTCCAGAGCACCATCTGGTACGGCCCCGGAAGGCATCTCGTGCATTACATGATCCGGGGTGGCGAGTATCTGAACATCGTGGCGCTCGTGCCGTGCAGCGACGAGGTCGCGGAGAAATGGAGCGCGCCCGTCGGGGCGGACGAGCTCGTGAACGCGTTCCCGGGCTGGGACGACCGAGTGCCGGCGATGCTGTCCAAAGCGGAAGGCGACGCGATGGCGTTCGCCCTGTACTACCGCAGGCCGGATCCGGTGTGGATGGACGGTCATGTCGCGTTGCTGGGCGATGCCTGTCACGCGATGCTGCCGTATCAGGCCCAGGGTGCGTCGCAGGCGATGGAGGATGCGGCCGTGTTGGCCGAGGAGCTCGGAACGGTGCCGGTGACCGGCGTCGAAGAGGCGCTCACCCGATACGTGTCGCGGCGCGCGAAACACGCGGGCATGGTGCAGGACGCCTCGCTCGAGAACAAGCGGTTCTATCACCTGCCCGACGGGCCGGAGCAGCGGGACCGGGACGCGAAGCTGAAGAATTTCACCGGCGAGTCCCACGTGTCCTACAAATGGTTGTGGAGCGGGACCCCGTTGAACGACCCGGACGTCGAATCGTTCGCCTACCAGTTCTCCAGATGAGCCGCTTCCCCTGATGAACGTGGTGCCGGCGAAAGCGGCACCGATGCACACTTCCAGTCCCCACCCACGGAAGAAAAGGCAGGGTCTGCAATGAAAACGGCCGAGCAGATCGTTCAGGACCTACCTTGGAAGTGGTCCGTCCAGGGAAAGATTTTCATCATCGGCGGACTCGGGTACATGTTCGACGCCTGGGACGTCATCCTCAACGGCTTTCTCACGCCGCTCGTCGGAGACCACTTCGGACTGACCACGGGTGAGCGTGGCCTGGTCGCCACAGCGAACCTCATCGGCATGGCGGTCGGTGCGGTCCTGTGGGGCACGATCGCCGATCGCATGGGCCGCAAGAAGGCGTTCAGCATCACGTTGGCCCTGTTCGCGCTGTTCTCGGTACTCGGGGCGGTGTCGCCGAACTACGAGATCTTCCTGCTGTTCCGATTCCTCGCCGGCGTGGGACTGGGCGGTTGTATCCCCGTCGACTACGCGTTGGTCGCGGAGTTCTCACCGCGCCGGGTGCGAGGCAAGGTGCTTGCCGCGATGGACCTGTGGTGGCCGATCGGCGGGACCCTGTGCGGACTGTCGGCGACCTTCCTCTCCCCGCTGGACGGCAACTGGCGCTGGATGCTCGTGATCATGGTCGTGCCCGCACTGCTGTTGTTCTGGATTCGGCGTGGGATTCCGGAGTCACCGCTGTACCTGGCGAAGAACGGCAGGGAAGCGGAGGCGCGTGTGGTGGTCGACAGCTTGGTCGAGCAGACCGGAGCAGCGAGGCAGCACTACTCCGTGACCGCCGACGAGCCGGAGCGGACCAAGGGCGGTCTGCGTGCCGCCGTGAGCCAGCTCCGGATGATCTGGACGTTCAATCCGAGGATTACGTCAGTGGCGTGGGTCCTGTTCATCACGATCATGACCGTCTACTACGTGGCGCTCACCTGGATGCCGTCGATCCTCAGGGAAGAGGGTTACGACACCTACGCCGCGTTCGCAAACACGACCCTGATGACCGGTATCGGTATTCTCGGTGTTGTCACCTCGGTGTTCCTCGTCGAATGGCTGGGCCGCAAGTGGGTGCTGGGACTGTCGGCGCCGCTGGCTTCGGTGGTGCTGGTGGCGTTCTCGCTGACGCTCGGCATGGAAACGGTCGGCCTGGTCTGGCTCGGCATCTTCGGATTCGTCGTTCAGCTCGCGATTCCGGTGCTGTACGCCTACGTCTCGGAGTTGTATCCGACCCACCTCCGGGCCAGCGGATTCGGATGGGCCTCCTCGATGAGCCGGGTCTTCAGCGGATTCATCCCGCTCGTGTTCGGCAGCCTGCTCTGGCCGGTCCTGGGTCTGACCAATACGTTCGTCGTGCTCGGCGCGGTCGTTCTTGCCGCCGTCGTGTGGATGGCCGTGGCCGCGCCCGAGACGAAGGGCAGGGAACTGGACCGGGTCGAGGAAGGCGCGCCGGATCCCGACCCCATGCCCGCGGCCCGGACGGGGGAGGAGTGACGCGATGAAGCCACCGCCGTTCACATACCACCGGGCACGCGATGTCGCGGGTGCGGCGGACCTGGTCGCCGAGCTCGGGGAGGACGCCAAGTTCCTCGCGGGCGGGCAGAGCCTGATCCCGATGATGAACTTCCGCCTCGCGCGCCCGGAACACCTGATCGACATCGGCGGACTGCGTGAACTGTCCTTCGTGGACGCAGGCCCCGAAGCCCTGCGGGTGGGATCGCTGACCACCCACCGAACCGTGGAGACGGCCGACCTCGGGACGGGTTTCGATGTCGTGCGGGAGGCGATGCGGTGGATCGGGCATCTGCCGATCCGGACGCGGGGCACGGTGGGCGGCAGCCTGGCGCACGCCGACGCGACCGCGGAGTGGTGCCTGCTCGCGGTGCTGCTGGATGCGGAGATCGTGGTGGCGGGCGCCGGAGGTAGACGTCGCACCATCGCCGCCGGCGATGCGTTCCTCGGCTTCTATACGACACTGCTCGCCGATGACGAACTGATCGTCGAGGTGGTGTTCGGCAGGCCGGCGCCCCATGCCGCTGTGACGGAGTTCGCCGAGCGGAAAGGTGACTTCGCGGTGGTGTCCGCCGCCGTCGATCTGGATGTCGGCAGCGGTGCGGTGGCAGGCGGCCGGGTGGCACTCGGAGGTGTCGGGCCCGCCGTGGTGCGTGTCCCGGAGGCCGAACGGGTGTTGCAGGCAGGAGGCCGGGCGTGCCGTGACCTGTTCGAGGCGTGTGCCGACGCGGCTGCGCAGGCCGTCGATCCGCCTGCCGACGGCGATGCCGGCACCGAGTATCGCAGGGCGTTGGTGCGCAATCTCGTGATCCGTGCGTGTGAGGAGGCGGTGGCCCGGTGACATCGGAAGTGGCGACAGGAGACAGGGCGAACGAACCGGGCTTCCGCGCCGACGGAACGTGGATCGGCGCCGCCGTGTCGCGGAAGGAGGACCCGCGGCTGCTCACCGGCGAGGCGCGATTCGTCGACGACATCCACCTTCCGCGCATGCTGCACGCCGCGTTCGTGCGCAGCACCGTCGCGAGCGGACACATCACGTCGGTCGACCTGTCGCGCGTGCTGGAGGTGCCGGGTGTCGTGGCCGCGTTCACCGCCGAGGACCTGGACCTCGGCGACATCACGCCGCGGCTCGACCGGCCGCCGGAGGAGCACACGGAGACGTCGATGCCGATCCTGGCGCGCGATCGGGTGCGGTTCGTCGGTGAACCGGTGGCGGTGGTCCTTGCCGAGGATCCGTACGCGGCGGAGGACGGGATCGAGGCCGCCGATGTGACCTATGACGTCACGCCTCCGGTGCTGTCGGAGGAGCAGGCTCTGACCCCCGGTGCGAACGCGGTGCACGACGAGGCGCCCGGCAACGTGTTGCTGGACGTGTCGATGTTCGCCTCCGACGGTATCGACGACGTCTTCGCCGAGGCGCCCTGTGTCGTGCACGTGCGGGCCAGGGCCGGCAGGCAGAACGCGCTGCCGTTGGAGACCAGAGGTGTCGTGGCCGGCTGGGACGCGCGGGCACAGCAACTCCTGGTGCAGACGTGCACACAGGTGCCGCACCAGGTGCGCACGGTGCTGGCGGGCTCGCTCGGCATGTCCGAGAGCACCGTGCGGGTGCTCGTTCCGGACATGGGTGGCGGGTTCGGTATCAAGTGCGTGGTGGGCCGCGAGGAGATCGCCGTCGCCGCGGCCGCGACTCGCGCGGGCAGGCCGGTGAAGTGGATCGAGGACCGCAAGGATGCCTTGTCGGCGTCGTTCCTCGCCCGCGAGCAGCGCTACGAGGCGCGGGCGGCGTTCGACGAGACCGGTCGCATCCTCGGCCTGGACGTCGACGTGCTGTGCGACATGGGCGCCTACTCGTGCTATCCGTTCACCGTCGGTATCGAGCCGCTGATGGCGTCGTCGGAGATGCCGGGCGTGTACCGGGTACCCGCATACCGGGTCCGCGGACGTGCCATCGCGACGAACAAGGCGCCGACGGCCCCGTACCGAGGCGTGTCCCGTCCGCAACACGTGATGGTGATGGAGCGGCTCGTCGAACGGGCCGCCCGGGAGCTCGGGCTGGACGCGCTCGAGGTGCGCCGCCGGAATCTGATCACGGTGTTCCCGTACACCGGCATCAACAACGTGACCTACGACCCGGGTTCGTATCTCGAGTCGCTGAACCTGTGCGAGCGCGTGCTCGCCGACGAGGGCTGGTACGGGACGCAACGCTCCGTCGCGGAACAGGGAAGGGTCCTCGGTATCGGGTACGCGTGCTTCAACGAGCGCACCGGCTACGGTTCCGACGCGTTCGCCAAGCGCAAGATGCAGGCCGTTCCGGGTTTCGACCTCTCGGAGGTCCGGATGGACACGTCCGGCACGGTGGTCGTCACGACGGGAACGATGAGCCACGGCCAGAGCCACGAGACGACCATGGCGCAGATCGTGGCCGACAAACTGGGTCTGCCCGTGGACAAGGTGAAGATCCAGCAGGGCGATACGGACCGCGTGACCTATGGCTGGGGGTCGTTCGGCAGCCGGTCGATCACCATCGGCGGGACGGCGGTGGCACTCGCCGCGGGCAACCTGGGCGGAAAACTCCTCGACCTGGGAGCGCACCTGCTCGAAACCCGGCGTGACAACGTCGAACTGGCCGACGAGGGCGTGCAGCAGCGGGACGACCACGATCGGAGACTGTCCTATCAGGACATCGCCGACGTGGCCTATCTGAGGTCGCACCTGCTGCCGAAGGAGGCCGAACCGGGCCTGCAGGCGAGCGCGAGCTTCGACGGCGTCGGTGACGGCACGTTCTCCAACGCCGCCCACGGCGTGGTCGTCGAGCTGCACCGGGACACCGGGCGGGTGGAGATCCTGCGGTACGTCTGCGTCGAGGACTGCGGGGTGGCGATCAACCCGCAGGTCGTCGACGGTCAGGCCAGAGGCGGGATCGCCCAGGGCATCGCGGGCGCACTGTTCGAGAAGGTCACCTACGACGAGAACGGGGAGCCGTCGGCGGCGAGCTTCCTCGACTACAAGGTGCCGACGGCCTGTGAGATCCCGGACGTCGCGATGCACCACATCGAGACGCCGTGCCTGTTCACCGACAACGGCGCGAAGGGTGCGGGCGAGGGCGGCACGATCGGCGCGCCCGCGGCCGTGCTCAACGCCGTCAACGACGCGCTGCGTCCCGCCGGTGTGGAGCTGAACGACACGCCGATCACCCCGCAACAGGTATTCGACGCGCTGACCGGCGCACTGGAGGTCGCTCCGTGACCGAACCCGACAAGGTGCTGCTGACCCTGCAGGTCAACGGTACTTCTCACGAAGTAGCCGTCGAGGCGCGCCGCACCCTGGCGGACACGCTGCGGCACGATCTCGAGCTGACCGGGACCCACGTGGCGTGCGAACACGGCGTGTGCGGTGCGTGCACCGTGCTGGTCGACGGAGATCCGGCTCGTTCCTGCCTGATGTTCGCCCCGCAGGCCGAGGGCAGCGATGTCCGGACCGTGGAGTCGCTCGCCGGTGACGACGGGACGATGTCAGACCTGCAATGTGCGTTCTCCGCGAATCACGGACTCCAATGTGGCTTCTGCACTCCGGGGTTTCTCATGCTCGCGGAAGGGTTTCTCGCCGAGCATCCGGATGCCGACCGCGAGGAGATCCGCGAGGTCGTGTCGTCCAATCTCTGCCGCTGCACGGGGTATCAGACCATTGTGGATTCGATCCAGGACTGCGCCGAGCGCAGGCGCGACGCGAAGGAGACCAGCGCATGATCCTCGAACACGAGATGTCGGTATCGGCACCCCCGCGCGAGGTGTTCGCCCTGCTCGGCGATGTCGAACGCGTGGCGGGATGTGTGCCGGGGGCGGCGATCGAGGGACGGGACGACGATACGGGCGGCGAGGCGTATCGCGGCCGCGTCAAGGTCAAGGTCGGCCCGATCTCCGCCGAGTACGCAGGCGTGGTGCGGTTTCTGGACGTCAACGACACGGAGCTCTCGCTGCGCCTGCAGGGACGCGGGTCGGACGCACACGGCAACGGCGACGCCGAGGCCGAGGTGCTGGTGACGCTGGCCGAATCCGGCGAGGGCACCACGGTGTCCCTCAAGACCGACCTGGTGATCCGCGGCAAGATCGCGCAGTTCGGCAAGGGCGCGATCAACAAGGTCTCGGATCGCATCCTCCAGCAGTTCGCGGTGAATCTCTCGGCCTTGCTGGCGGGCGGCGGGCCGCAGGAGCAGGGAGCCGACGCCAGCGGCGTGCACTCGCTGCAGCCCGACGTCTCGTCGGCGGCCGCCACGGCCACGGCATCGAATCCGTCGGAACTGGACGGTCTCGCGCTGGTCACCGGACCGCTCGCGAAGTATCTGCCCGTGGCGGGCGCGTTCGCGGTCGGCGTGGCCCAGGGCTGGCTCCTGGCCACCGTCCGTGCGCAGGCCAAGCAACTCAAGGAGGTGCGCCGTGTACGGAACTGACACCGACGAGACGTATGCCGAGGCGGGGTTCGGTGCACCCGTTCGCCGTGGTGTGCGACCGGCGATCGTCGTGGTCGACCTGACGAACGGGTTCACCCGTGACGAGTATCCGACGGGTGCCGACCTGACCGCGGTCGTCGGTGCCACTGCGACGCTCGTCGAACGCGGAAAGGCGAGCGGCGTGCCGGTCGTCTACACCACGATCGCCTATACCCCGGCGGAAGCGCGCGGAGGCGCACTGCCGTGGTTGGACAAGGCCGCGGGCATGCGATCGCTGGTGGAAGGAAGCGCCGAGGTCGCGATCGACGACCGGCTTCCCGTCGGCGAGGGGGACCACCTCGTGACGAAGAAGGGCGCATCGGCCTTCTTCGGAACGTCGCTCGCCACGATGCTCGCGGCGGCCGGCTGCGACACGGTGCTGGTGTGCGGCGCCACGACGAGCGGCTGCGTACGTGCTACGGCGGTGGACGCCGTCCAGTCCGGCTTCCCTGTACTCGTGCCGCGGGAGTGTGTCGGCGACCGTTCCCCGGGTCCGCACGATGCGGCCCTGTTCGACATCCATGCCAAGTACGGCGACGTGATCGACCTCGACGACGCCCTGCACTATCTGACGAATCCGAAACCGGTGAGCACTCGATGACCCGACGCCTTCTCACTCAAGCCGCCTTGGCCGACCTCGCGGATGTGCCCGCCACGAGCCGGTGGGTGGTGAAACAAGACGGCCTGCGCCTGCACGTACTGGACTACGGCGGCGACGGCGTGCCCGTCGTCGTCCTGCCGGGCATCACCAGCCCGGCGATCACCATGGACTTCGTGGCCCGGCGACTCACCGACCTCGGCCGACCGGTCGTGGTCGACGTGCGCGGTCGTGGCTTGTCGGACGACGGCTCCTCCGCGACGCTGCACGACTACGCCGAGGACACCGCCGCGATCATCGACGCCCTCGGCTTGGGTCGGTCGATCCTGCTCGGTCATTCGATGGGTGCGCGGATCGCCGCGGTGGCGGCGACCACTGTGGACGTCCGGGGAGCCGTGCTGGTCGATCCGCCGATGAGCGGGCCCGGCCGCGGGCCGTATCCCACCACGCTCGAGATGTTCTTGACACAGCTGGAGCAGGCACAGCGTGGTACCGACGCCGACGAGGTGGCCGGATGGTGGCCCACCTGGCCGAGGCGGGAGCACGAACTGCGGGCCCGCTGGCTCGCCAGCTGCGGAACGGAAGCGATCACCGCGACGCACCACGGCTTCGAACACGAGGACTTCTTCGACACGTGGCCTTCGGTTCCGGCCGCTCCGGCACTGCTGTACGGCGCGAACAGCCCCGTCGTGACGGCGGACGGAGCACGTGAGGCGGCGGAGTCCAATCCGGACGCCCGATTGATCGAGATCCCGGACGCCGGACACATGGTGTTCTGGGACAACCCGGAGGGCGCACTGAGCTCGGTGCGCACCGCCCTGCAAGTCACGGCCAGCGCAAGTTCGGCGACGCGATGAATGTGGAGGACCAATGAATCCCAACCAGCTCAATGACATCTGCCTCCGGCAACTCACCTTCAGCGGGGTGCATGAGGCGGAGACCATCGCCGTGCTCTCGCGCGGTGCCGAACGGGCGGACTACGCCGATTCGTTCATGTTCGCCGCCCAGCAGCTCGGCGCGAGCACGTACCACATGCGGCTTCCCGACGCGACGGATGCGTCCGGCGCATGGGCGGTCGGCGAATCAGGGCTGGCGGGCAATCCGCTCGCGGTGGACGCGCTCAAGCAGGCGGACATGCTCGTGGACCTGACGTTCCTGCTGTTCAGCAAGGAGCAGTTCGCGATCCAGGACGCCGGTACGCGGATCCTGACGTGCGTCGAACCCGCACCGCTGCTGGCCAGGCTCATGCCGACCAGGGAACTGCGGGAACGGGTCGAGGTCGGCGACGAGATCCTCAAGAAGGCCAGGACGATGCGGATCACGAGTCCGCACGGGACGGACGTGACGTACCAGCTCGGCGTGTATCCGACGATGACCGAGTACGGCTACACCGACACCCCGGGCCGGTGGGATCATTGGCCCGCCGCCTTCGTGTTCACCGGAGGTGCCGACGATGGGGTCGACGGCACCATCGTGCTCGCACCGGGTGATGTGCTCCTGCCGTTCAACACGTACGTGCAGAACCCGGTGAAGCTGACCATCGAGAAGGGGTTCATCACCGACATCCGCGGCGTCGACGGCGCGTCGAGCCTGGACGCGGACCTGCTCGCCTCGTACATCAAGTCGTTCGACGACCCGCGCGGCTACGGCATGTCGCACGTCGGGTGGGGCCTGGACGAGCGCGCGCAGTGGCACGGTCTGACGCAGTTCCCGGGCGGTATGGGTATGGAACTGCGCAGCTTCTACGGCAACGTGATGTTTTCCATCGGCCCGAACAACGAGCTCGGCGGACCGAACGACACGCCGTGTCACTTCGACATCCCGATGCGCGGTTGCTCGCTGTTCCTCGACGACGAGCCGATCGTGGTGGACGGCGACGTCGTCGTACCGGACATGCGGCCGGGCGGGAAGTGATCGCCGTGGCCGACCACCACATCGGATTGATCGTTCCGAGTTCCAATCTGACGATGGAGACCGAACTCCCGCGCATGTTGCGTGCGCGGGAGGAGGCCGATCCGTCGGAGCGGTTCGTGTTCCACAGCGCACGGACCCGCATGCAGCAGGTCACCGAGGAACAGCTGCGGGCGATGAACGCTCAGTCGGAACGGGCGGCCGCCGAGCTGGCGGACGCGCGGCCCGATGTGGTCGCCACGGCGTGCCTGGTGGCGATCATGGCGCAGGGGCCGGGTTACCACTGCACCGCGGAGGAGGCGATCACTACGGCCATGCGCGCCGAAGGTGCGACGGCCCCCGTGGTGTCCAGCGCCGGTGCGTTGCTCGACGGTATCGGTGCCCTCGGGGCGAAGCGGGTCGCGATCGTCACGCCGTACCTGAAACCGCTCACGAAGATGGTCGCCGACTACATCGAGGACGCGGGCATCGAAGTCGTCGACGCGCTCAGCCTCGAAGTCGCCGACAACCTCGCCGTGGGCAAGCTGGACCCGGCCGACCTTCGGGAACACTGGAAGAAGCTGGATCTGTCCAATGCGGACGCGCTGGTCCTCTCGGCGTGCGTCCAGATGCCGTCGCTGCCGTCGATCCAGGCGGTCGAGGACGCGGCGGGGCTGCCTGTGCTCTCGGCGGCGACCGCGACGACCTATCGCATTCTGACCGAGCTGGGCCTGCCGGCGACGGTGCCGGGTGCGGGCAGGTTGCTCGCTCAGACGTCGAGCTGACCGAGGTTCGCCAGCTGCTGTTCGAAAGGGACGAAGTCCGAGAAGCCGTCGCCGGCGCGGCGGCTTCTCGGCGTTCCGGCCATCGCACCCGCCAGCTCGCCTGCTGCGCGATCGATGCGGGCGTGCAGTTCGTTCGTGTCCTCGCCGCCCCAGTCCTGCGACGCCGCGTACACGCCGGTCGGCATCACCGTGGCGCGCAGGTAGGACAGCAGGGGGCGCAGGGCGTGGTCGAGGGCCAGCGAGTGGCGCGGTGTGCCGCCGGTCGCCCCGATGATCACGGGCATCCCCGCCAGGGCGCCGCTGTCGATCACGTCGAAGAACGACTTGAACAGCCCGCTGTAGGACGCGGAGTAGACCGGGGTCACCGCGATGACGCCGTCGGCACCGGTCACCGCGTCGAGTTCGGCCTGCAGCGCCGGACTCGGGAAGCCCGTCACCATGTTCTTGGCGATGTCGACGGCCACGTCGCGCAGTTCGACGACGTGCACGTCCGGCTGCTCGCCGCCGTTGTCCCCGAGCCGCTGCGTGAGCGACTCGGTGAGCCGGTCGGCCAGCAGCCGGGTCGACGACGGAGACGTGGTGCCCGCGGACACGACGGTGAGCTTCATCGGGCCTCACCCGCAGTCACGGTCTCGGCGTTCTTGGCCGTCAGCAGCGAGGCGTGTGTCGGGGCGTCCGGCACGTGCGAGGGACGGTTCTTGGCGAACTCCTCGCGCAGCACGGGCACGACCTCTTCGCCGAGCAGGTCGAGCTGCTCCAGCACCGTCTTCAGCGGCAGGCCGGCGTGGTCGAGCAGGAACAGCTGGCGCTGGTAGTCGCCCACGTTCTCGCGGAAGGTCAGCGTGCGGTCGATGACCTGCTGCGGGCTGCCCACCGTGAGCGGGGTCTGCTCGGTGAACTCCTCCAGCGACGGTCCGCCGCCGTAGACCGGGGCGTCGTTGAAGTACGGCCGGAACTCGTTCACGGCATCCTGGGAGTTCTTGCGCATGAACACCTGTCCGCCGAGCCCGACGATCGCGCGGTCGGCGGGGCCGTGGCCGTAGTGCTCCCAGCGCTGCCGGTAGAACTCGACCATCCGGCGGGTGTGCTCGAACGGCCAGAAGATGTGGTTGTGGAAGAAGCCGTCGCCGTAGTAGGCGGCCTGCTCGGCGATCTCCGGGCTGCGGATCGAACCGTGCCAGACGAACGGCGGCACGCCGTCGAGCGGGCGCGGCGTCGACGTAAAGCTCTGCAGCGGTGTGCGGAACTTGCCCTCCCAGTCGACGACGTCCTCGCGCCACAGCTTGTGCAGCAGGGAGTAGTTCTCGATCGCGAGCGGGATGCCCTGGCGGATGTCCTTACCGAACCACGGGTAGACCGGGCCCATGTTGCCGCGGCCCATGATCAGGTCGACGCGGCCGTCGGCGAGGTGCTGCAGATAGGCGTAGTCCTCGGCGAGCCGCACCGGGTCGTTCGTGGTGATGAGGGTCGTCGCCGTGGACAGGACGATCCGCTCGGTCTGCGCCGCGATGTTGGCCAGCAGCACCGTCGGGTTCGGCGGGGCGGCGAACGGCGGGTTGTGGTGCTCGCCGGTGGCGAAGACGTCGAGTCCGACCTCCTCGGCCTTGCGCGCGATCCGGACCGTGGCCTTGATCCGCTCGTTCTCGGTCGGCGTCGTGCCGGTGGTCGGGTCCGTGGTGACGTCCCCGACGGTGAAGATCCCGAACTGCATCGCTTGTCACCCTGCCTCAGGTAGTTGTGCGTTCAACTATCCACCATAACGGCAGGGGTACCGGTGCTATTCCCGCCCCCGAGTGCGGGTGCGGGCAGAGTCCCGGCCCGGGCGCGGGTACACGCCCGGGCGTGGTTCCGACTACGTCGGCGCCGGCACCGGAACGCCGCAGGGGGGCGATGGGCGTTCGGGTGGGTGACCGCAGGAATGCGGGTCCGGAACCGCCTTGTTACGCGGGGTATGAAGGCGATCGTTCTCAATCAGTACGGCGGACCCGACGAACTGACCGTTGCCGACCACCCGGATCCGAAGGTGGCGCCCGGTGAAGTGCTGGTGCGCGTGAAGGCGGCCGGCGTCAACCCCGTCGACTGGAAGCTCGCCGCCGGCGGGCTCGACCCGGTGATGGAGGCCCGCTTCCCGCTGATCCCCGGCTGGGACGTGGCCGGTGTCGTCGAGGCGGTCGGCCTGGACGTCGACGAGTACGCCGTCGGCGACGAGGTGATCGGCTACGTCCGCAAGGACCATGTGGAACTGGGCTCGTACGCGGAGTACGTCTCGGCCAACGTGCGGCTGCTGGCCCCGAAGCCGGCCTCACTCGACTGGGCGCAGGCGGCCGGACTGCCGCTGGCGGGACTCACCGCATACCAGGCGTTGCGCAGGCTGGGAGTCGGCGCGGGGGACACGGTACTGATCCACGCGGCGGCCGGTGGGGTCGGCGTGCTGGGTGTCCAGTTGGCGAAGGAGTTCGGTGCGCGGGTGATCGGCACAGCAGGCGAACGCAACCACGCGTTCCTCGGCGAGCTCGGCGCGGAGCCCGTCTCGTACGGCGAGGGCCTGGCCGACCGGGTTCGCGAACTCGCGCCTGCCGGCGTCGACGCGGCGGTCGACTTCGCAGGAGGGGAGGAGGCCGTGGAGGTCTCGCGGCAGGTCACGACGGACGCCGCACGTGTGGTGTCGGTCGCCGACCCTGCGGTGGCCGAGTACGGCGGCCGGTACCTGTGGGTCCGGCCGAGCGCCGCCGACCTCGCCGAACTGGGCAGGCTCGCCGACGCCGGCAAGCTCGGCGTGCACGTCGACCGCACCTATCCGCTCGCCGAGGCCGCCGTGGCGTGGCGGGTGAGTCAGGTGGGCAACGTCCGCGGCAAGCTCGTGCTGACGGTCGGCTGATCGCGGGCTGATCGCTCCGCGGGAGCTCCGCGGGAGGTGCGCGGCCGCGGGTACCTGCACCCGTGCACCTCCTGTGCACCCGTGTTGCGTTCTCCGGGTGCCGTGTTGCATTTCCCGGGGTCCGTGTTGTGGTCTCCGGGAACCGTGTTGTGGTCTCCGGGAACCGTGTTGTGGTTTCCGGGGTCCGTGTTGCTCTCGCCCGGCGCCCGGCCACTGTCCCTCAACGAAACGCTGCCGGCGCCTGCGTTTCCGGGATGCGCTGTTCCCGGGATGTGTGCACCTCCCGCGTTGTTGTCGCGGCGCCGTTGTGGCACGTTGCTGCGATATGGGATCGGGCCGGGACTCGGCGGACCTCGAGGCGATTCTCGGCGCCGTGGTGCGGGCGGAGCGTCGCAGCACTCCCGGCATCGAGGACATGGCCGCGTTTCATGCGGCGCAGGTCGGCGATCTGTCTCACCGTGATGTCGTCGGACCTCTGCTGCCGGGCGGTGGCGCGAGTGGTCTGGTCAGCTGCCGGGGCACGATTCTCGCCGAGTGGGGTGACGTCGACCGGCCCGAGATGTGCTTCTCGGTCACCAAAACGGTTCTTTCCGCGCTCGCGGGTGTGGCGTTCGACCGCGGTCTGCTCCCCGACGTGCACGCTCCGGTCGAAACCACGGTCGACGTACCGGTGCGCCTCGGACCGGAACTGACGTGGCAGCACCTGCTTCAGCAGACGAGCGGGTGGGCGGGTGAGTTGTGGGGGAAACCGGCCGACGTGGATGCGCAGAGCCTGCGCGACGGCGGTTCGGCCGCCTACGCCGAGCCGGGTGCGGAGTGGGCCTACAACGACGTGCGCGTCAACCTGCTGGCGCTCGCGCTCACCGTGCTGTGGCGCCGGCCGCTGGACGAGGTGGCCCGTACCGAACTGTTCGACCCGCTCGGCGCGTCGACGACATGGTCGTGGCACGGCTATCGCGATTCGGTGGTCACGGTCGACGGCGTGGAACTGCCGGTGGTCTCGGGTGGAGCGCACTGGGGTGGCGGATTGTGGATCTCCACGGCCGACCTGCTGTCGCTGGGCGAGCTGTTCCTCGCGCGCGGGTCATGGCACGGGACGCGCCTCCTGAGTGCCGAGTGGATCGACGCGAGCTGGTGGCCCTGTTCGGCCAATCCGGACTACGGGTACCTGTGGTGGCTGAACGACCGGCAGCGCGTGTTCGATGCGGCGCCGTCCTCGGGACGTTGTGCCCGAGGATGCGGCAACCGTCATCTCGTGTGGGTCGATCCGAGCCGGGACCTGGTCGTCGTCTCGCGCTGGTCAGATTCGGTCGAACTGCTCGTTCGCGATATCTCGACGGCGATCCCGGCGTCACCCGCGTGACGACGCCACACAGGGCGGCCCACGCCGCTCACCGCGAGCCCGGTGGCCCGCACTGCGGCGCCCTGTAATAGGGCGCTCTGCAGCCGGGAGCCGAGCAGCCGGGCGCCGAGCGAAAACCGCCCGGCTGCAGGGGTGACGGCAGCCGGGCGGTCGTGGGACAGCAGTCCTACTTCAGTTCGGCGCTCGACTTCCCCAGGAGCCTGCGCGCCACGATGAGTTGCTGGATCTGCTGCGTGCCTTCGAAGATGTCCAGGATTTTCGCGTCGCGACTCCATTTCTCGAGCAGCGACTCCTCCGTGTAGCCGTACACCCCGGCCAGCTCGACGCACCGCAGCGTGATGTCCACACCGGAACGGCCGGCCTTCGCCTTGGCCATCGACGCCTGCAGCGAGTTCGGCTTGCGGTTGTCGGCCATCCACGCCGCTTCCAGCGTCAGCAGGTATGCGGCTTCGTAGTCGGCTTCGAGCTGCAGGAACGTGGCAGCCGCGGCGCTCTGCGTGTTCGCCGGCCGGTCGTAGTCGATCTCGACACCCGCCTGTTCGAGCACGCTCCGGGTCTCCTCCAACGCGGCCCGCGCGACGCCGACCGCCATCGCGGCGACCATCGGGCGGGTGTTGTCGAAGGTCTGCATGACCCCCGCGAAGCCCTTTTGGGTGTCGATCTCCGGACTGCCGAGCAGGTTCTCCTTCGGCACCCGGCAGTTGTCGAACCGCAGCACCGCGGTGTCCGAAGCACGGATACCGAGCTTGTGCTCCAAGCGCACCACTTCGAAGCCCGGTGTGCCCTTCTCCACCACGAACGATTTGATCGCCGCGCGGCCCTTCGATTTGTCCAATGTGGCCCACACGACGACGCAGTCGGCCCGCTCGCCCGCGGTCACGAAGATCTTCTCGCCGTTGAGGACGTACTCGTCGCCGTCGAGCTCCGCGGTTGCGCTCACCGCCGCGGAGTCGGAGCCGAAGCTCGGCTCCGTGATCGCCATCGCGGCCCATTTGCCGTTGAAGCGCTCCAGCTGTTCGCCATCGGCCACCGACGCGATCGCCGCATTGCCGAGGCCCTGCCGCGGCATCGACAGCAACAGCGCCACGTCACCCCAGCACATCTCGATCGTGCCGAGCACGGTGGACAGGTTGCCGCCGTTGCGGTTGCCCGTGTCCTTCCGGTCCTCGTCCGCGCGCACGCCGGACGCACCCGCACCGCCCTCGCCGGACGAATTGAGACCGTCCAACAGGGAAGCCAGCATGTCCAACTCGGTCGGATACGCGTGCTCGGCCCGGTCGTACTTGCGGGAGTTCGGCCGGAACACCTCCGCGGCCGCCTGATGCGCCTGGTTGACCAGCGCCTTGGCCTTATTCGGGATCTCGAGGTTGATCACTGCAAGCCCTTTCTGCGCTGCTCTACAGGAGAACGATGCCGTCGACGGAGCCGATCGCGCGGAGGTCGCGGTACCAGCGCTCCACGGGGTGCTCCTTGATGAAGCCGTGCCCGCCGAGCAGCTGCACGCCCGCGCTGCCGATCTGCATGCCCTTGTCCGTCGCCAGCTTGCGGGCCAGCGCGACCTCCCGGGCGTAGTCCCTGCCCCGTTCGGCCCGCGAGGCGGCACGCAGCATCGTCAGCCGCATGCTCTCCAGTTCGATCGCGATGTCCGACACCTGGAACGCCACACCCTGGCGGTGGCTGATCGGCTCCCCGAACGCCTCCCGCTCGTTGACGTACGGGACGACGTAGTCGAGTACGGCCTTGCCCGTGCCGCACGCCAGCGCAGCCCAGCCGATACGCGAGAGGCGCACGACGTCGGCGAACACCTCCCGGCTGCCGCCGCCCAGCAGCGCACCCGCGGGCAGCGTCACGTCGCTGAGCACGAGCTTCGTCGTACCGGCGCTGCGCAGGCCCATCGCGGGCTCGGCCTCGACCGACACGCCCGCCGTGGCCGCCTCGACGATGAACAGGGCGGGGCCGCGGCCTTCGAGGTCGGCCGAGACGATGAACAGCTCGGCGTCGGCACCGCGTGGCACGAGCGACTTCACGCCGTCCAGCCGGTAGCCGTTGGGCGTGCGCTTGGCACGCGTCTTCGGCGCGAACGGATCGAACAACGGTGCGCGTTCCTGCAGGGCCAGTGCGGCGGCCGGAACGTGCTCGCCTGCGAAGGCGGGCACGTAGGTGGCCTGCTGCTCGGCGTCACCCCATTGCACGAGCGCGTTGCTCACCGCCGACGGCGCGAGCACCGCTACGGCCAGCCCCATGTCGCCGTGCGCGAGCGACTCGGCGACCAGCGCGTTGGTGACGACCGAGCGCTCGGAGCCGACCCCGTCGAGCTCTTCCGGGATGCCGATCTGCGTCACGCCGAGCTCGGCGGCACGGCTCAGCAGCCCGTCCGGAGGAGCGAGCTTGTCGTCGGCCTCGGCGGCCGCGGGGCGGAGCTGCTCCGCCGCGAACTCGTCCACCGTCTCGACGATCAGTTGCTGCTCTTCGGAGGGCTCCAGGTCGAACAACGCCGCCTCGGGCGCCTTCTCGAGCCGCGCGGGCTTGCCGAGTCGTGTCGTCGCCGTGAACGTGCGATTCGCCGCGCCCGCCGCCCGGAAGCCGGCACGGGTGGCCGACGAGACGAGGTTCTCCACGGGCTTGCGCAGCCCCGCGCGATCGATCAGCTTGCTGCCTGCCAGCTGGTTCAGCGCGGCGAGGCCGAGCCCCATGGCGTCGCGCCCCTGCTGCGGATTCTGTCGAGCCACAGTCATCCCCTTCGGTTACCTACTCGTGAGTAGGTTAACTCGAACACCGAAGACTCGCCAGTAGGGGGCTGGGTCCGTCCTCACCCGGCACGGTCCGCACCGGATCAGCCCTGCCCCGATCAGCCCTGCCCCGAGGCGGTTCGGTCCGGCCCGTCCTGTCCCGGCACGTCCTGCGCCGCCGGGTTCTGCCCGGTCGTCTCGCGTTCCGGGGTGGGACTGCCCAGCACGGTGCTCATCAGGGTGACGAGGTCGGCAGGCAGGCCCGGCCTGCGGTTCACCCGGCGGGTGCGGGTGAGGTCGTTGGCCACCGTCAGTGCGGCGTGCACGGTGATCTTGGCTTCGCGGGTGTCGAGCTCGGGACGGGCCGCCTCCAGTAGCTGGACCCAGCGGGCGACGTACTCCCGCTGGATCCGCAACAGGTCCGGCCGGTCACGCTCGTCGATGTGCACGCGGTCGACGGAGAACGACACGAGCAGTTCCGGCTGGCCGGTCAGCGTCGCGACATAGGACTCGGCGAGCCGGTGCAGCGCGGGCCATTCGCCGTCGGAGCGCAGCGCGTCCTCGGCACTCAGCAGGAGCCGATCACCCGCCCTGCGGCCGATGGCGCCGAGCAGGTTCGCCTTGCTCGGGAAGTGCCGGTACACGCTCGGACCGGCGATACCCACCGCGCGGCCGATGTCGTCCATGCTGACGGCGCTGAATCCGCGGGAGGAGAACAGCTCGGTGGCCTCGGTGAGGATCTGTTCGCGGCGTGACGGGGTGGTGAGCGGTTCGGTCGCGGCTGCGACGTCGACGTCCGCCGTGGCCCCGGCGCCGGGCGGATCGGCCCTCAGTACGCGGCCTGCGATGTCGACGAGCAGCTGTTCGAACCGCCGTTTCGGCACGCTCGTGCGGTGTACGGACACGCTGCCGAACACCGACAGCCCTGCCCAGCACAGCAGTTCGGCGTCCTCGGGTGAGAGTCCGGGCCGGGCCCGCAGCAGCATCTTGGTCCACGTCGCGAGTATCGCGGCGGAACGTTCCCGCAGGTCTCGCTGAGTGTCGGCGTCGAGGTACCTGCCCTCCCAGCGCCACAGCGCCGCCGTGTCGCGGCGTTCCACCGATTTGGCGGCCAGCTCGGTCAGCAGCGTGCCGACCCGGCCGTTCGAGGCGTGCTCGGCCGAGCCGAACGCGGCGTCGGTGGCTGCCTCGAGCTCGCCGAGCCCGGCCCGCAGCACGTGCGCGAGGATCGCCTGCTTGTCCGTGAAGTGGCGGTACAGCGCCGGTCCGGTGATGCCGGCGGCCGAGGCGATGTCGTTGATGCCCACCCCGTGGTACCCGCGAGCACGGAACAGCTCGGCCGCGACGGCGGCGAGCTGCGTCTTGCGGTCGCGTGGCCGTTTGTCGCTGGCGCGAGGCCGTTTACCGCTCGGTGGTGTCCGTGCCATAGGTGAGACAACTTTAGCGCGGACAGTTCGACAGGCAACCCATTGACACCATGGGAACAAGGCGGACTATGTTAGTAGCAATTAGCACCGAACCTGGATGCATGGACACTGTCGACCGTGTCGGCTGGGTGCTTGCCGCCAGCCGCGAGGAAGGACCGTTGGTGTGAGTACAGAGGCGTTCATCTACGAGGCGATTCGCACGCCTCGTGGCAAGAACAAGGGCGGAGCCCTGCATGGGACGAAGCCGATCGACCTGGTCACGGGGTTGATCGACGAGCTCAAGAGCCGGCACCCGGGGCTCGACCCGGCCAAGATCGAGGACATCGTCCTCGGTGTCGTCTCGCCGGTCGGCGACCAGGGCGCCGACATCGCGCGCGCCGCCGCGATGGCTGGCGGTCTGCCCGACAGCGTCGCGGGCGTGCAGCTCAACCGGTTCTGCTCGTCGGGTCTCGAGGCCGTCAACCAGGCCGCCGCGCGGGTACGTTCCGGCTGGGAGGGGTTGCTCCTCGCGGGTGGCGTCGAATCGATGTCGCGGGTGCCGATGGGCACCGACGGCGGTGCGATGTTCACCGACCCGGCGACGAACTACGACAGCTACTTCGTGCCGCAGGGCATCGGTGCCGACCTGATCGCCACCCTCGAGGGCTTCTCGCGGGAGGACGTCGACCGGTTCGCCGTCCGTTCGCAGGACAAGGCCGAGGCGGCGTGGTCCGGCGGCTACTTCGCCAAGTCCGTCGTGCCGGTCAAGGACATGAACGGCGTGACGCTCCTCGACCACGACGAGCACCGGCGCCCCGGCACCACGGTCGAGGACCTGGCCAAGCTCAAGCCGGCCTTCGAGGGCATCGGCGAGATGGGCGGTTTCGACGCGGTGGCGCTGCAGAAGTACCACCAGGTCGAGCAGATCGACCACGTCCACACCGGTGGCAACTCCTCGGGCATCGTCGACGGCGCCGGACTGGTGCTGGTCGGCAACGAACAGGTCGGCAAGGACCTCGGCCTGACGCCGCGTGCGCGCATCGTGTCGGCAGCGGTCACGGGCTCGGACCCGACGATCATGCTCACGGGCCCGACGCCCGCCTCCGAGAAGGTGCTGGCGCAGGCGGGCATGACCACCGACGACATCGACCTGTTCGAGCTGAACGAGGCGTTCGCGTCGGTCGTCATGAAGTGGACGAAGGACCTGAAGCTTCCGGAGGAGAAGGTCAACGTCAACGGCGGCGCCATCGCGATGGGTCACCCGCTCGGTGCCACCGGCGCGATGATCCTCGGCACGATGGTCGACGAGCTGGAGCGGCGCCAGGAGCGGCGCGCGTTGCTGTCGCTGTGCATCGGCGGCGGTATGGGTATCGGCACGATCATCGAGCGTGTGTGAGGGCGAGCGACAACAATGACTGAAGCCAAGACCATCCGCTGGGAGCAGGACTCCGACGGCATCGTCACGCTGACGATGGACGATCCGAAACAGTCGGCCAACACGATGAACGCGGACTACCGCGAGTCGATGGGCGTCGTGATCGACCGTCTCGAGTCCGAAAAGGACTCCATCGCCGGTGTTGTACTGACCTCGGCGAAGAAGACGTTCTTCGCCGGAGGCGACCTGAACGACCTGATCAAGGCGACGCCCGACGACGCCGCCGAGATCACCGACACGAGCAACGAGCTGAAGGCGCAGTTGCGCCGGCTCGAGACGCTGGGCAAGCCGGTCGTCGCCGCCATCAACGGTGCGGCCCTCGGCGGCGGCCTGGAGATCGCGCTGGCCTGCCACCGCCGGATCGCCGCCGACGTCAAGGGAAGCGCCATCGGCCTGCCCGAGGTCTCGCTGGGCCTGCTGCCCGGTGGCGGCGGCATCGTGCGCACGGTCCGCCTGATCGGCATCCAGAGTGCCGTCATGAACGTGCTCGCGCAGGGTCAGCGGCACAAGCCCGCCAAGGCTCTCGAACTCGGCATCGTGGACGAGCTCGTGTCCGATGTGGACGAGCTGCTGCCGAAGGCCAAGGCGTGGATCAAGGACAACCCCGAGGGCGGCGTGCAGCCGTGGGACCAGAAGGGGTACAAGATCCCGGGCGGTTCGCCGTCGAACCCGAAGTTCGCGGCGAACCTGCCCGCGTTCCCCTCGAACCTGCGCAAGCAGCTCAAGGGCGCTCCGATGCCTGCGCCGCGCGCCATCCTGGCGGCAGCCGTCGAGGGCGCGCAGGTCGACGTCGAGACCGCGAGCCTGATCGAGACGCGCTATTTCGTCAGCCTCGTCACCGGCCAGGTCGCGAAGAACATGACCAAGGCGTTCTTCTTCGACCTGCAGGCCATCAACGCGGGCGAATCGCGCCCGGACGGGTACGAGCAGTACCAGGCCAAGAAGGTCGGCGTGCTCGGCGCGGGCATGATGGGCGCGGCGATCGCCTACGTGTCGGCGAAGGCCGGCATCGACGTGGTGCTCAAGGACGTCTCCCAGGAGAACGCCGAGAAGGGCAAGGGCTATGCGGCCAAGCTCGAGGAGAAGGCCCTCAAGCGGGGCAAGACCACGCAGGAGAAGTCGGACGCGCTGCTCGGCCGCATCACGCCGACCGGTGACCCGGCCGACCTGAAGGGTGTCGACTTCGTCATCGAGGCCGTGTTCGAGAGCACCGAGCTCAAGCACAAGGTCTTCCAGGAGATCGAGGACGTCGTCGACTCGGACGCCGTACTCGGCTCCAACACCTCCACGCTGCCCATCACCGGCCTGGCCGAGGGGGTGCAGCGGCAGGAGGACTTCATCGGCATCCACTTCTTCTCGCCGGTGGACAAGATGCCGCTCGTGGAGATCATCCGCGGCGAGAAGACCTCCGACGCCACGCTGGCGAAGGTCTTCGACTACACGCTGCAGATCAAGAAGACGCCGGTCGTCGTGAACGACAGCCGCGGCTTCTTCACCTCGCGCGTCATCGGCACGTTCATCAACGAGGCCGTCGCCGCGCTCGGCGAGGGTGTCGAGCCCGCCACCATCGAGCAGGCCGGTTCGCAGGCCGGGTACCCGGCACCGCCGCTGCAGCTGATGGACGAGCTCACACTCACGCTGCCGCGCAAGATCCGCCTCGAGACGAGGGAAGCCGTCGAGGCAGCGGGCGGCACGTGGGACGCCCACCCGGCCGAGGGCATCATCGACCGGATGATCGACGAGTTCGATCGCAAGGGCCGTTCGACGGGCTCGGGCTTCTACGACTACGACGACGAGGGCAACCGGACGCGGCTGTGGCCGGGTCTGCGGGAGGCATTCGACAGCGGCAGCGGCGACGTGCCGTTCGAGGACCTCAGGGAGCGCATGCTCTTCGCCGAGGCCCTCGAGACCGTGAAGTGCTTCGACGAGGGCGTGCTCAACACGGTCGAGGACGCCAACATCGGCTCGATCATGGGCATCGGGTTCCCGCCGTGGACCGGTGGCGTGATCCAGTACATCAACGGTTACGAGGGCGGTGTGCAGGGCTTCGTCGCGCGCTCGAAGGAGCTCGCGGCGCGCTACGGCAACCACTTCGAGCCGCCGGCCTCGCTGGTCGCGAAGGCCGAGAAGGGCGAGATCTACGAGTGATCGCCTGCGCCTGAACCAGGTGTGAACCAATGGCACGGCCCCGGGTCGCGAACTCCCGCGACCCGGGGCCGTGTTGTGGTTTCGGGAGCCCGTGTTGTGGTTTCGGGCGGCCGTGTTGTGCCCGCATGTCACTCCGGGGCCGGACCGGGTGCGGGCAGGGACGGTACGTCGTTGACGACCGTCCCCGGCAGGCCGCCGCGCAGCGCGACGTCGAGCGACGCGAGAGCGCCGGCGACCATCGCCTCCCGTGATTCCAGGGTGGATCCGGCGAGATGTGGCGACAGGAACACGTTGTCGAGCTCCGCCCAACGGTGATCCCCGGTCAGCGGTTCGTCCCCGAAGACGTCGAGGGCGGCGGCCGCGATCTCGCGGCATCGGAGGGCGGAGTGGAGGGCGTCCTCGTCGACGACGGCACCACGAGCGCCGTTGACCAGGACACCGCCGGACCCCAAGAGCCGGAGCCGGCGGCGGTCGATGAGCCCGCGGGTGTCTCCGGTGAGCGGAACGTGCAGGCTGAGCACGTTGCTGCGCCGGCACAGTTCATCCACATCGGACACCCGTTGCAGCGGAAGACCGGCGCTGTCGGTGTCGGGAATCGGCCTACGATGGTGATACAGGATCGGTGCCGTCCCGAACGCCGCGAGTCGCCGTGCGACGGCCAGGCCGGTGCGGCCCATGCCGAGGATGCCGACCGTACGTCCGGCCAGGTCGTGGACCCCTTCGTCGGCCGCGGCGGTCATCCACCACTCGCCGCGCCGGGTACGTTCGTGGTTGCGCACTGCGTTCTTGACGAGCAGCAGCATCGCCATGACGGTCCACTCGGCGACCCCGCGGGTGTTCGCGCCGGGCGTGTTGGCCACCGGGATGCCGAGGTCGTGAGCCGCGTCGACGTCGACCGAGTCGTAGCCCGCCGCCGGTTGCACGATCAGGCGGCAGCGTTCGGCGAGTCCGAGTGCGGTGCGGCCGAGGCCCAGTTCGCCCGTCCAGTCGCCGAGCAGGAAGTCCGCGCCGGCGACGGAGGAATGGAGCTCGTCGGGCGTACGGGGTTCGACGAACCTCAGCTCGTGCTGGGGAAGAAGGGGTTCGTGGCGGCTGTGCACGGGGGTGATGACGTCACGGGGGCTCGTGCTGAGCACGATCGGCGAGGATTGCGAGGACATGGAACTCCCGGGGATACGGTGAGCGGTCGCCCCCAGTGCAGCAGGCGGGATTTGCCGTGACGTCAGCGACGTGTTAATCGAATTTTCCGGGGCCGTCGATCCGATCCGGCGATAATTCCGCGGCGACATCGACTCCGCAGATGAACCGCTTCTGGTTTCGGTGTTTGACCCCGGAAGGCGGCGCTCCGAGACTGGAATTCCGAAATTTCTGTGCGGAGGACGTGTGATCACGAGAGAATTCATGCCGGGATATGTGACGACCGACGTCGGGCGGGTGCATTACGTCGAGTGCGGTGACGGGACACCGTTGGTGCTGTTGCACCAGACACCGCGCTGCTGGGACGAGTTCGCTCCGGTGATGCCGTTGCTCGACGGCTACCGGGTGATCGCGCCGGACCTACTGGGCTTCGGTGGTTCCGGGCCCGCGCCGGAGAACACGATTGAGGAGACGGCCGCTTCGGTCACCGGCCTTCTCGACGCGCTGGGCGTGGGGGAGTTCCACCTCGCCGGACATCATTTCGGCGGTCTCGTGGCGTATCAGGTCGCGGCCGTGTCGCCCGAGCGCGTGCGATCGCTGGTGCTGTCGTCGACGCCGTACGTCGACGCAGAGGAGCGCCGACGCCGGGCCACGGCGACACCGTTCAACGTGGTATCTCCCGCCGACGACGGTTCGCACCTGACCGAACTGTGGCAACGTCGCACCGGGTTCATGGCCGGGGTTTCCCACCCGGTCGTGAGCCGGTACGTGCGGGACGTGCTGGACCACACCGACGCCGATCGCGGCCACGCCGCCGTCGCCGCATACCGGTCGGAGGACCGCGTGGGCGCGTATCCGGGGCCGGTGTTGTGCGTCGCGTCGGCGCGCGACCCGCGCGCGTTCCCGTTGCGGCACCGCATCGCGGCCGCGTTCCCGCAGGCCCGCGAGGCCGTACTGGAGGACGGCGACATCTCGTCACCGGAGACGATGCCGGAAGCGTTCGCCGCCACGATCCGCGCGTTCCATGCCGAGGCCGGCACATGACGGCACGGACGAACCGGACAGCACGAACGTCGCCGACGATGCGCGCCGTTGTGTTCGACGGGGCAGGCGGGCCCGAGGTGCTGAGGGAAACCGTGGTTCCGCGGCCGGATCCGGCCGACGGCGAGGTGCTCGTGCGGGTGCGCGCGGTGGGCGTGAACAACGTCGACGTGCTCCAGCGCAGCGGTGTCGTACCGACACCGCGCGGCGGCGTCGGCGGGCTCGAGTGCGTGGGCGAGGTGGCCGAGGTCGGCGCGGGGGTCGACAGGTTCGCTCCCGGTGACCGGGTCGGTGCGCTGCTGCGTTCCGGCGGCTACGCCGAGTTCGTCGACGTACCGGAGGGCGCGTGCGTCCCGCTGCCGGATTCGGTGGACGACGTCACGGCCGCGACACTGCCGGAGGCACTGGCGACGTCGTGGTGGAACCTCGTTCACCGGGGCCGGTTGACCGCGGGCGAACGGCTGCTGGTGCACGGCGTGTCCGGCGGTGTCGGGGTGCTGGCGGCGCAGCTCGGCCGCGCGCTCGGCGCCGACGTCATCGGGACGGCGAGTGCCGCGAAGGTGGACCGGTGCCGCGACGTGTGCGGCGTCGACGTCACCGACCACGCAGGCGATGTGGCCGCCGCCGTCAGGGCGGGGCGTCCCGATGGGATGGACGTCGTCCTCGACAACCAGGGTGGTCCTGCGCTCGAGGCGAACCTCGGCATGCTGGCACCGCTCGGACGGCTCGTCGTGGTCGGAACGCAGGCGGGCGGTCCCGGAACGGTCGACCTCGGCATGATGATGCGGCGGGGCGTGGAGGTGTCGTCGTCGAGCCTCGGCATGCTCGAGACGTCCGTGCGGACCCGGCTGTGCGCCGAGGTGGCCCGCGAGGCACTGCCACTCGTCGAATCCGGCGCCGTCACACCGGTCGTCGACACGGTGCTGCCGATCGGCGACATCGCGGCCGCTCACCAGCGGTTCAGCGGTCCGGGCAAACTCGGCAAGATCGTCCTTACGCTGTGACTCGGAGGCGCTGTGACTCGGAGGCGCTGTGACTCGGAGGCGTGGTGACTCGGAGGCGCTGTCATTTCGGAGACACTGTGATTCTGATACTCAGTGATTCGGACGAGCGGCGATTCGGACGAGCGGCGATTCGGACGAGCGGTGATTCGGACGAGCGGCGATTCGGAGGTTTTGCGGTGTCGGCGGGTACTGAAATCTGCGGAATCGATGGGCCGCAGCAGAAAGAACTGTTGGCCCGATGGGCGGACTGCGTTGAATCATGGACGTATGACTACGAATACGGCACCCGTCCGCACCGTGTCGAAATCGGCGAAGCCGGGAGGAATTCGCGTGTCCGATGATGTCGCCGCCGACTCCGCCGAGCTGGCCCACGCCTTCGTGAAGGCATGCAGCCGTACCGCCACGCCGGTCACGATCGTCACGTCGGCCGACCCGTCCGGTGGGCTCGGGCAGACGGTCTCGGCGTTCAGCCGCGTGTCCGACGATCCACCCGTGCTCGGCGTCTGCATCCAGCAACGCAGCCCGATCAACGACGTCATCGCCGCCGGTGAGGAGTTCAACGTCTCGGTGCTGGCTGCCGGGCAGGAACGGGTCGCCGACACGTTCGCGGGCAGGGAGGCACCCGGCAGGCCGCGGTTCTCGTTCCTGGACGAAGAGTGGTCCGGCGGCCGGAACGGCCTTCCGCTCCTCGACGGTGCCGCGGTCGCGTTCGAGTGTGGCCTGCTGGGAGTGCAGGACGTCGGCACGCACTTCCTGTACCTGGGCCGGGTGCTACGGGCCCGGCACGCGGATGCCGAGCCGCTCGTGCACCTGCGCGGGGCCTATCGCACGCTCGCCGGCGAGCGCCACGAGATCGCGCGGACCTGACACGGCGCCCGGCCGCGAGGTCCCGCTCAGGACCACAGGTGAGCGGTGACCTCGCGGCGGAGCGCGTTGAACGCGTCGGACGTGCGGTCACGCGGCCGTTCGAGGGTGACGTCGACGACGGCTGTGACCCGGCCGGGCGCTGCGGCAATGACGACGACACGGTCGCCCAGCACGATGGCTTCCTCGACGGAATGCGTGATGAACACCGCGGTCTTACGGCGTTGCTGCCAGATGCGCAGCAGTTCGTCCTGCAGTCCCGATCTGCGCTGTTCGTCGAGCGCTCCGAACGGTTCGTCCAGCAGCAGGATCCGGGGATCGATGGCGAGGACCCGGGCGATGGACACCCGCTGTTTCATCCCGCCGGAGAGCTGGTGCGGGTAGTGGTCGGCGACGCGCTCGAGGCCGACCGTGTCGAGCATGGCGTCGACGATCTCGCGGATCTCCGCCTTGGGCAGCCGTTTCTCGCGCAGCCCGTACGCGATGTTCTTGCGCACGGTCAGCCACGGGAACAGGGCGAAGTCCTGGAACACCACACCCTTGTCCGGGGACGGCCCGGTGACCGGGCTGCCCGCGACCGACACGGTGCCCGCCGTCGGCAGGTCGAAGCCGGCGATCAGGTTGAGCAGCGTCGATTTGCCGCACCCGGACGGGCCGAGCACGGTGATGAACTCGTCGGGAGCGATGTCGAGATCGACACCGCCGAGCGCGACGAAGTCGCCGCCGGTACCGGGGAACGTCTTCGTCACACCGCGGCAGCCGATCATGCAATGCGGGCGGCCGTCGAGGCCGGCCGGGGTGAGGGTCGCTGCGGTCTCTGCAGTCGGTTCAGCGGACATCGGGCGCCCATTTCAGTACGGGCCGTGCGGCCAGGTTGAGCAGTTTGTCGGAGAGGTAGCCGAGGAGCCCGACCGTGAGCATGGCCACCACGATCACGTCCATGCGGCCGAAGTAGTAGGCATCCCAGAGGCTGAAACCGAGTCCGGATTTCACGGCCACCATCTCGGACACGATCACCAGCACCCAGGCGAGCGCGAGTCCCACACGGAGTCCGGTCAGCAGGGACGGCAGTGCGGACGGCAGTGCGACCCGCCGGAGCGTCCGTTGTGGACTCGTGCCGAGCATCCGCGCGGCGGACACGAGCACATCCGGTGTGCCGCGCGCTCCGGCGGCCGCGTTGAGCACGATCGGCGGGAAACACCCGAGCGCGATCAGGAAGATCGACGCTGTGGGCCGGATCCCGAAGAAGACCACCGCGAACGGCACCCAGGCGGTCGTCGGAATCGGCCGGAGGATGTCGATGACCGGCTGCAGCAGCATCCTGGCCCACTGTGACCAGCCGATGAGCAGGCCGACCGCGGTGCCCGCTACGGCGGAGGCCGCGAATCCGAACAGGACCCGCTGCGTGCTGGCGTACACGGCAGGCAGCCAGGTACCGCTGTAGGGATCGGCGGTTCCCCCGGAGGCGCCCGCGGCCCAGGTCCACCAGGTCTGCGCGACGGTGTGCGGTGCGGGCACCGAACGGTCGTCGATCAGCCCGGTCACGACCGCGAGCTCCCACGCCACCACCAGCAGCACCGGGACGGCCAGGTACTGCGGTCTGATCCGCAGCCGTGAGGCGATGCGACCCGGTGCGGACGTTCCGGTCGTCCGCTCGGAACCATCGGGCTCCCCGGGACCGCCGGGACCGCCGGGACCGCCGGGACCGCCGGGACCGCCGGGACCGCCGGGACCGCCGGGACCGCCGGGACCGCCGGAGCCGGTCCCCGCCACCGGCCCCGACGGGGTGGCGCCGGTCATCCGGCGGCGCCCAGGTCGGCGGCCTGCCGGCCGGTGACGTGCTCGAGCGGGCCGTAGTCGAAGAACTCGCTCACGCGGTCGCTGGTGTCGTCGAGCAGTCCGTTGGCGGCGAACTCCGCGATGATGTTCTCGGCTGCCTCCTGCGGTAGTTCCAGGTCCATCTCACCCGTCTCGATCGCGGCGCGCGAGACCTCCTCCGACAGGCCGGTCTGCTCCCGCAGCGCCGTCACCCAGGCGTCGACGTCGCCGTCGAGCGCCTCGGTGCGCTTTCGCAGGCAGTCCACGAGCGCGTCCGTCACGTCGGGGTCGCCGGCCGCGAGTTGTTCGGTGACGTACAGCAGTGCGGTCGCGTCGCCCAGTTCGCCGTTCTGGATGTCGAACGGCGGCTGGACGCCGTAGCCCTCGGTCACGGCGGTCGAGCCGTTCGGTTCCCAGGCCACCATCGCGTCCACGTCGCCGTTGCGCAGCGCCGTCTGCAGCGGCGGGCCCGCGCCCGCGAACGGCACGAGTTCCATGTCCGCGATGTCGACGTCGTTCTCGCGCAGTGACGCGCGGAAGAGCATCTCGACGAAGCTGTTCGGCGGGATCCCGATCCGCTTGCCGCGCAGGTCGTCCCAGTCCTCGATGCCGGATCCGGCGGCGACCGTGATGTGCTCGCCCCCGCGGTACACACCGGACACGGCGCGGAAGTCCTCGAATCCGTTGTCCAGCAGCTGGCCGAGGTTCTGGTAACCCATCATGGCGGCGTCGACCTGTCCCTGTTCGAGACCGCGCTGGATCTCGGTGAACTGTTTGAACGCGCTGAGTTCGACGCGGACCGTGTCGGACTCGCATTCGTTCATCGTCCACACGTTCGCCGCATGCACGTCGTACATGAATCCGACGGTCACACTCCGGCGGTCATCGTCCGCGGACGGTTCACTTCCCGCCAGGGTGCAGCCGCCGAGCGCGGTGGCGAGCGTGCCGGCCGTCAGAACGGCTGTCGCGGTGCGGAGCAGGGAGCGTTGTTTCGGTTCCACCGGGCCTCCAGGTCGTGTCGATGATGCGAGGGATGCGGGGGTCATTCCCCGACGGCGCCGGGCATCCAGGTGACGAGTTCGGGGAAGACCATGACGAGCGCGAGTACGACCACCGTGGCGACGAGGAAGGGGACGTTCGCCCGGAACACGTGCCATGCGTCGACCTTCGCGAGCTTCGCGGCGACGACGAGCGACATCGCCACTGGCGGGGTGACCTGGCCGATCACCACGGTCAGCACGATGACGACGCCGAAATGCACCGGATCGATGCCGACGGCGAGGATCGTGGGCAGCAGCACGGGCATGATGACCGGAATCAACGGGTCGAACAACATCCCGGCCACGGCGGCGACCGCCACCAGCACGACGAGGTAGCCGAGCTGCGCGTCGCCCGGCACGACCGACACGGCGAACTCGGTCAGCGCGGCGGGCAGTCCCGCGGAGGCGAGGACGGCGCCCAGCGCGACGGAGACGCCGACGATGAGCATCACCTCACCGGTGAGCACGGCCGCATCGACGAGACAGCGGTACAGCCTCCGCCAGTCGAGCGTCCGATACGCCAGGGCCGACACGGCGACCGCGTACACCGCGGCGAAGGCGCTCGACTCGGTGGGCGTGAACAGGCCGAGGACGAGCCCGAGCACGACGAGTACCGGCACGCCGAAGGCGAGCACGGCCGATCGCAGCGTCCGCAGCACGTCGCCGAACCGCAGCGGGGTGCGTTCGCCCCAGCCGTTGCGCTTGGCCTGTACCGCGACCACCGTCATCAGCGCGGCGGTCAACGCGAGCCCCGGAACGATCCCGGCGAGGAACAACGTGCTCAGCGACGTACCGGTGGCCGCGGCGTAGAGGATCATCGGCGACGACGGCGGCATCAGCGGCCCGATCCCCGACGAGGACGCCGTGACGGCGGCGCCGTACGCGGCCGGGTAGCCGTTCCTGCGCATCTGCGGGATGATCGTGGACCCGGTCGCGGACAGGTCGGCGACGGACGTGCCCACCATCCCGCCGAAGAAGAGACTCGTCGACACGTTGACCTGTGCGAGGCCGCCAGGCAGCGGGCCGGTGAGGGAACGGGCGAAGGCGAACACCCGGTCCGCGATTCCTCCCGCGTTCATCACCATGCCCGCGAAGATGAACAGCGGCATCGCGAGCAGGACGAAACTGCCCATACCGTCGGCGACCTGCTGCGGATAGTGCAGTACCCACGATCCGTCGAGCAGCGAGAACACGGCCACACCGGCGCCCATCGACACGATCAACGGGGTGCCGAGCACCAGCAGGCCGACGATGACGGTCAGCGTGAGCACGAGTGTCATACCGCCGGCTCCCCACGTTCGCGAAGGACGACGGCGCGGACCGAGGGCAGCCGCACCAGGACGGCGAGCGCGCCCGCGGCGGCACCCACCGGGAGCGCGGAGGTGAAGAACCCGCGCGGCAGGCGGAGATACGGCGTCGAGTCGCCGCCGAAGTCGACGACGTACTGCAGCGAGAACCAGGCGAGGTGCAGGAGTACCGCGGCGGTCACGAGCTCGGTGGCGATGCGGACCCCGATGCGCACCCGCACGGGCAGCTTGGTGACGAACGTGTGGACCGCGATGGACTCGTGCCTGCGCACGCCGAGTACGAACCCGAACATGGTGAGCCACAGGAGCAGGCCGGTCACGACCTCCTGGACCCACGGCAGCGGCATGTCGGCCAGCAGCCGCAGGCACGCGTTGCCGAACAGCATCAGGACGATCGCCACGAGACACAGCGCTGCCAGCGCCCCGAGCACCCGGTCGACGACGCCTTCGCCGACGTCCTCTCGGGGTCCGGATTTCGGCCGGGTGCCCGTCATGAATCGCCCTCGACCATGCCGGTGCGCTCGAACAGTGAGCCGAAGCCGGGCTTCGCGGCCGTGAGCCCCGCCAGCCGCAGGCAGTACCAGAACGACGCCTGCACCGCGCTGACGACCGGCTTGCCGAGTGCGTCCTCGAGTGCTGCCACGGCACCGACGCTCGCGAGATTGGTGCAGCTGATGAACACCGCTCCGGCCTGCGGTGTGTCGGCCTCCACCGCCAGGTCGTACACGCGCTCGAGCGGTACCTCCGCGAGGGCGTGATCGTCGGTGATGCCGAGGGCCGTCGACGAGACGACCGGGTGTCCGTTGTCTCCGAAGAAGCGCGCGGCCCGGTCGACGACCTCCTGCCGGTACGGAGTCACCAGGGTGATCGGTCCGGCCTCGACGGCCTGCAACGCCGCGATACTCGCTGTCGACGTCGTGGTGCACCGCCCGGTCAGGCCGGTCCACGACGCGAGCGTCGCGGACAGCTCCCGGTCCCACGCGGTGCCGTGCAGAAAGGATGCGCTCGTGCCGCCGAACAACAGTACGTCGAGCGGTGCCTGGCCGACCAGGTCCGCCGCTTGCCGGAGCTCGGGCGAGCGCATCATCGCGTCGATGCCATCGACGGTGACCTTCGGCAGGGTCACCCTGCTCGTGTGCACGGTGACGCGCGGTGTCGCCATCGCGTACATCTCGGCCTCCATCAGCGTGCTGGACGCCATGTAGATCAGGCCGATCCGGCCCGCGGTGTTGAGCGCGCCGAGCGGGAGGTGCGGGTGGGTGGTGGTCATGGCGTCTCCTCAGTCGTCCGTCCGGGCGAGCACGCGGTCACCGAAATCGCCGGGGATGCCCCCGGCGATCTCGTCGCGGACACCGGCGACCTTCCGGCGGAACGCGTCCACGTCGGCTTCGTTGATCCGCATGCCCTGTTCTTCGAACTTCGCCTTGAGCGTGCGGTCGGCTTCAGCGCCGGCCTCACGACTGATCTCGGCGGCCTCGGCGGCGGCCTGCTCGACGCCGCTCCGGATGTCCTCCGGCAGGTCGGACCAGGTCTGCTCGTTCATCGTCAGATACACCGGGCTGTAGATGTGCGAGGTCAGCGACAGGTACTGCTGTTTCTCGTGGAAGGAGAACGCGTCGACCACCTTCAGCGGGTTCTCCTGGCCGTCCAGGACGCCCTGGTCGAGAGCCAGATACGCCTCACCGATGTCGATCTGGGTCGGTGCCGCGCCGAGGTTCTCGAACAGCGAGACCCGGGCCGGGCTTCCGGGAACGCGGATCTTCAGGCCGGACAGGTCCGCGGGGGTGTTGATGGGGCGTTCGTTGTTGGTGATGTGCCGGAATCCGTTCTCCCCGAAGGCGAGCACGCGGGCTCCGATTTCCTCGGTCAGGGATTCGCTCATCTCCTGGCCGAATTCGCCGTCGAGGAATTCCGTCGCCTCGGCCCGGTCGGTGAACAGGAACGGCACCTCCATGATGTCGAAGGTGGGGTCGAGACTCGCAACGGAACCGCTGACGGCGGCGACGTCGACCGACCCCGCGCGCAGTTGCTGCAGTACCGCCTCCTCGTCACCGGTGGCCCCGCCGGACTGCACGGTGACCGAGACCTGGTCGCCCAGGGTGGCGTCGAGTCGGTCGGCGAACGCCAGCAGCATGTCCGCGAGCGGGTCGCCCTTACTCGTCTCCACCGCGAGGGACAGTTGCGGGGTTGCGTCGTCACCGGCGGGTGTGCATCCGGCGAGCAGGAGCGCGGACACCAGTCCGCCGACCACGGTTTTCGTCACCTGTGTCCTCATGGTGTTCCTCTCGGCAGGTACCCACGATGTCGTGATGCGCGGGAATGGGGTGGAACCACCTTCGCGAGGACGGAACAGAAAGGTCAAACAGTCAAATTCGGCTCCGCACATCTGCATAACAGATGCGGAAACCGAAACGTAAAAATTGCGCGGAACGGCGTAACAACGGTGTCATCCGCAAGCGTCCGCCCCGAGCCGTGTCACGAACGCAGAACACGCGCGAGGACGCAGGTGTGCGTCAGCGCGGCGTCGAGGGGCGGTGGCCGGGAGTCGGGTGAGTGCAGAACACGCGGGCGTGAGTGCAGAACACGCGGGTTACAGCAGGGGTGGGATGCGGGCGTCGATCAGGTTCGGGCCGGGTTCGGCCAGGGCCCGGCGGAACCGGTCGGCGAGCTCCTCCGCGGTGGTCGCCGTGGCGGCCGGCACGCCCATTCCCTCGGCGATCCTCGTGAAGTCGATGTCCGGTGTGGACAGGTCGAACAGCCCGGCCTTGGCTGGGTCGACGTCGCCGGCACCGGTGCGCTGCAGCTCCATCCGCAGGATGGCGTAGGCCCGGTTGTTGAGGATCACCGTCGTCACGTTCAGGCCTTCGCGGGCCTGCGTCCACAGCGCCGAGATCGTGTACATCGCGCTGCCGTCGGCCTCCAGGTTGACCACCGGCCGCGACGGCGCCGCGACTGCGGCCCCGGTCGCGGCGGGAATGCCCTGGCCGATCGCCCCGCCGGTGAGTGAGAGGACGTCATGGCGGGGAGCGCCCGCGGTGGCCGCGGCGATCGGCATTCCGGAGGTGTTGGTCTCGTCGACGATGATCGCGTCGTCGGGAAGCAACGCCCCGATCACGTCCGCCCAGTTGGCCACGGTGAGTTCGCCGGCAGGCAGGTCCGGCCTGCGGGCGGGCGCGAGTGCCGGCTCCGTGCCGGGTGCGACCAGGTCGGCCAGCTCTTCGAGTGCCCCGGTGACGTCGTCGCCCGGCTCGGCGAGCGGGTGCAGCGCCGCACCGTCGGGTACGAGGTCGCCGCGCTTTCCGGGATAGGCGAAGAACGTCGCGGGCGGTCTCGCGCCCGCGACGACCAGGTGGGCCGTGCCGGCCAGCTGCTGTTCGGCCTGCTCGGCGACGTAGCCGAGCCGTTCCACGGTGGGCAGGCCCGCGCCGCGCTCGAGCCTGGCCGGGAACGTCTCCAGGAGCAGCCGCGCGCCCGTGGCCTCGGCGATGCGGCTCGCGGCGCGCAGTCCGCGTTCGCGGCAAGCGACGCCGCCCAGCAGCAGTGTCACCGGCTCACCGCTGCGGCACGCCAGGGCGACCGAATCCACAGTGGACACTGGGGCGGGTTCGCGGGGTGTGACCGGCGCGGCGGGCACGCCGCCGTCGCTCCACGACGCGTCCGCGGGCAGGATCAGCGTCGCCACTCCGCCGGGCGCGTCCTGGGCGGCCGCCAGCGCCGCGGCCGCGTCCGGTCCCACGTCGGCGGGCGTCTCGGAACGCAACACCCGGCCGAGCGTGCCCGCCACCGCGTCGATGTCGGATTCGAGCGGCGCGTCGAAGCGCTTGTGATACGTCGCGTGGTCGCCGACGACGTTGACGACCGGCGAATGCGCGCGCCGCGCGTTGTGCAGGTTGGCCAGGCCGTTCCCGAGGCCGGGACCGAGGTGCAGCAACGTCACCCCGGGTATGCCGCTCATCCGCGCGTAGCCGTCGGCCGCACCCGTGACCGCGCCCTCGGCCAGCCCGAGTACGCCCCGAACCCGCGGATCGGATTCGAGCGCTGCGACGAAGTGCATCTCGGACGTGCCCGGGTTGGCGAACACCACCTCGACCCCGGCGCCCGCCAACGTGCCCAGCAGCGCCTGCGCGCCGGTCCCGCCCTCGCTCATGCGTGTCCTGCCGCCTTTCGTGGAAAGCCAGTTCAGCCGTGGAAGCCGGTCAGCCCGACCTGGCGAGCGCCTCGCCTGCGCGCAGGCCGGTGAACAGACAGCCGCCCAGGAACGTGCCCTCCAGCGAGCGGTAGCCGTGCATCCCGCCGCCACCGAAGCCGGAGGCCTCGCCCGCGGCGTAGAGACCGGGCACGGCCTCCCCGGAGTCGTCCAGCACTCGGCCGTCCAGGTCGGTTTCCAGGCCGCCGAGCGTCTTGCGGCTCAGCACGTGGAGTTTCACCGCGATGAGCGGACCGGCCTTCGGGTCCAGCATCCGGTGCGGCGACGCGACGCGGATGAGCTTGTCGCCGCGGAACTTCCGGGCGCCGCGCAGTGCGGCGATCTGCATGTCCTTGGTGAACTCGTTGCCGATCTCGCGGTCACGGGCGACGACCTCGCGGCGGATCTGCTCGACCGACAGCATGTCCTCGTCGGTCTTGGCGTTCATGCCGCGGACCAGGTCGTCGAGGTTGTCGGCGACGACGAAGTCGGGGCCCTTGTCGAGGAACGCCTGCACCGGGCCGGGCGGACCGGGCTTGACGCGCTGCAGCGTCATCCGCAGATCCTTGCCGGTCAGGTCGGGGTTCTGCTCCGAACCCGACAGCGCGAACTCGCGCTCGGCGATCTTCTGCGTCAGCACGAACCAGGAGTGGTCGTGTCCGGTGCGGCGCAGGTGCGCCAGCGTGCCGAGCGTGTCGAATCCGGGGAACAGCGGCACGGGCAGCCGCTCGCCGGTCGCGTCGAACCACAGGGACGACGGCCCCGGCAGGATGCGGATGCCGTGCTGCGGCCAGACGGGGGAGTGGTTGTCGATGCCTTCGACGTAGTGCCACATGCGGTCGCGGTTGATCAGGTGCGCGCCTGCGCCCTCGCTGATGCCGAGCATGCGGCCGTCGACGTGCTCGGGGACGCCGGAGAGCATCGACCGTGGTGCCTCGCCGAGGCGGGCGGGCCAGTTCTTCCGGACGAGGTCGTGGTTGCCGCCGATGCCGCCGCTGGCCACGAGGACGGACTGCGCGCGGATCCCGAACTCGCCGGTGACCTCGCGGGAACTGCTCTCGCCGCGGGCGACGGTGCTGGGGGCGAGTACCGACCCGGTCACGCCGTCGACGGCGCCCGCGGACGTCGTCAGCTCGTCGACGCGGTGCCGGAAGCGCAGTTCGACCTGGCCCCGGTCGACGGCCTCCCGTACGCGCCGCACGAACGGGTCGAGCACGCCGGGCCCGGTGCCCCAGGTGATGTGGAAGCGCGGGACGGAGTTGCCGTGGCCGATGGCGCCGTAACCGCCGCGCTCGGCCCAGCCGACGACCGGGAAGAACTTGACCCCCATGGAGGCGAGCCAGGACCGCTTCTCACCCGCGGCGAAGTCGACGTAGGCCTCGGCCCAGCGGCGGGGCCAGGCGTCCTCCTCGCGGTCGAAACCGGCGGTGCCGGCCCAGTCCTGCCACGCGAGGTCGTGGGAGTCGCGGACGCCGAGCCTGCGCTGCTCAGGGCTGTCCACGAGAAAGAGGCCGCCGAACGACCAGAAGGCCTGTCCGCCGAGGGAAGCCTCGGGTTCCTGTTCGACGACGATGACGCGTTTGCCCGCGTCGGCCAGCGTGGCCGTCGCGACCAGTCCGGCCAGTCCCGCGCCGACGACGATGACATCCGCGTCCATGGGCACCTCCGCTCCGAGTCGTCTGCAGGTTACCGCCGCGGCCCGTTCCGACACAGGGTCGCGGTGCATCCGCATCCGTGCCGTCGCCGCGGGTGCCGAGCATCGGAGTTCGCCGGGTCGTGCCTGCCGCGGAGGTGCCATCGGCCGGCGCCGGGGGAGGGCCGAAGGGGCCGGTCCGCGCCAACGATACCGGCCCCTTCGGTCACTCTCGGTGTTTCAGCGAGTGGCTCAGACCAGCCAGCCGAGCGTGTGGGCGAGGCTTGCCAGGAGGTTGCTGATGACGTCGCCACCGTGCATGGCAAAGAACTGCATTCGAGGGGCTCCTTCGTATCTGGAGTGATTCGTTGACATTCGTGTGCTCGCGACACACACGCTGCTTTCGAAAGCGCGGCAACGCTTTCAGCGCCTCCGGCGGAGTGTCAAAAGCCGGCCGGACCCCTCGACGTGAAACATGAAATCCTCTCAGTCTAAACACGTAATTCTTTCGTGTTTTCGGATGGGGTGAGCGTCCGGGCATAGGATCACGGTGTGTAGTGACAACGGATGCGATCACGCTCGGTGATAACGATCATGAACCACGGTCGCAGCGTGTCGCCCTCCGAAGGGTGATGTGAGATCACGTCGCGTGAGTTCCCGCGAATCACTCGTTCGAGGGAACGGTCGCCCGCACATCGGAGCGCCGACGAAGACCGCCGGACACAGACGGGGGCGGGCACACCGTTCGGCATGCCCGCCCCGTCGGCGATGGTTCGCGTGCGTCAGGCGCGTGCGTACGTCATCGTCTCGCCCTCGACTCCGCGCAGCCACATGTCCTGTGCCGCTGTCGCCATCGCGTCGAGACCGTCCTCGATCGTGGCGAAGACGTTGCCGGGAACCCAGCCCGCGTCGCCGTTGATGAGCAGGTTGTTGCGGTCGTAGAAGATCGCGAGATCGGTGGCACCCCGGTCGCTGTGCGCCTCGCTGTCGGCGTCGTAGCCGTAGGCCGGATTGCCGATCTCCCACGCTTCGAAGCCGAAGTAGCAGACGTCGCCGGGGATCGGTGTCACCGTCGGATTCTCGCGGCCCGGCTTCGGTTCGGCGAACGGCGGCACGAGCGTGTAGATCTCGTTGCGCGCGTACTTCGCGTGATACGCCGACCCGCTCTGCGGCAGCGATTCCCACACGGCCCGGCACGTCCGCGGGGCCTCGTCGTCGAGCAGGCGCGCACGGCAGGACACGCCGCGCTTGTCGAGCGTGATCGTGATGTACCTGCTCATCTGCGCCTGCCCCTTACTTCGTCACCTCGGCCACGACCTCGGCCCAGATCTCCAGTGCCTCGTCGATCTGCTCGGAGGTGACCACCAGCGGCGGAATCATGCGCACGACGTTCATGAAAGCCCCGCACGTGAGCAGCAGCAGCCCGCGCTGGGCCGCGGCCTTCTGCGCCGCCTGTGCCGTCGCGTTGTCCGGCTTGCCGTCGGCGGTGGTGAACTCGGATCCCACCAGCAGGCCCAGGCCGCGCACGTCGCCGATCGCCGGGGTCTTGTCGGCCACCGCCCGTGCGCCGGCGAGCAGCTGCTCGCCCCGCTCGGCCGCGTTGGCGACCAGGTTCTCGTCGCGGATGACGTCGAGGGTCGCGACGGCCGCCGCGCACGACACGGCGTTGCCGCCGTAGGTGCCGCCCTGCGAACCGGGGAACGCCTTCGCCATCAGCTCCTCCGACGCGGCGATGCCCGACAACGGGAAGCCGCTGGCCAGGCCCTTGGCGATCGTGATGACGTCGGGCCGGACGTCGAAGTGGTCGTGGCCCCAGAACTTGCCGGTGCGGCCGAATCCGGTCTGGATCTCGTCGACCACGAGCAGGATGCCGTGCTCGTCGGCGCGCTCGCGCAGGCCCGCCATGAACTCGGGGTTGGCCGGCACGTAGCCGCCCTCGCCGAGCATCGGCTCGATGAAGAACGCGGCCGTCTCGCCGGGTGCGGTCGCGGTGGCGAACAGGTAGTCGAGCTCGCGCAGTGCGAAGTCGGTGGCGGTCTTCTCGTCCCAGCCGTAGTGGTAGGCGAACGGGAACGGCGCCATGTGCACGCCGCCCATCAGGGGTGAGATGCCCGCGCTGAACCGCGTGCCGGACGTGGTCATGGAGGCGGTCGCGACCGTGCGGCCGTGGAATCCGCCCTGGAACACCACGACGTTCGGCCTGCCGGTGGCCTGTCGTGCCAACCGCAGCGCGGCCTCGACGGCCTCGCTGCCCGAGTTGGCGAAGAACAGCGAGTCGAGACCGGCGGGCAGCACGTCGCCGAGGCGTTCGGACAGCTCGAGCAGCGGCTTGTGCATCACGGTCGTGTACTGGCCGTGGACGAGCTTGCCGACCTGCTCCTGTGCTGCGGCCACGACACGCGGGTGGCAGTGTCCGGTGCTGGTGACACCGATGCCCGCCGTGAAGTCGAGGTGCCTGCGGCCGTCGGTGTCGTACAGATACGCACCTTCGCCGTGGTCGACGACGACCGGGGTCGCCTGCTTGAGCAGAGGGGACAACGTGGCCATGACTGCGGCTCCTTCTCGGGTTCCGGGGGCTGACCTCGGTGGACGTCGTTGTCACCGGTTGCCGGACGCGGTGGTTGCGGTCCAGGCTCGAACCCGGCGCCGCCGGGGCGCGGTTCCGGGTCCGGAGCCCACCGCCGACGGGGTTGTAGATTGTCAACAATGTTCGTAGCATAGCCGTGCAGGCGGTGCAATGGCCCCTCGTACGCAGCGATCCGGGACCCGGGATCCGGCGGGGTGGTCATGGGTCGTCCGCGCGCGGACCGGGAATCCGTCAACAGGCGGGATCTTCGACGAACTTGGGAGCTGTGGCATGAGCACGGTCAGTGAAGCCGGTGTCGTTTCGGCGGTGAACAAGGAGCTGTTCATCGGCGGCAAGTGGGCCCCGGCGGCCGGGAGCGCGACGTTCGACGTCCACGATCCGGCGACGGGCGAGGTGCTGTGCGCGGTCGCGGACGCCTCGCCGCAGGACGGTCTCGCTGCGCTCGAGGCCGCGACCGCCGCGCAGGCCGACTGGGCCGCATTCGCGCCGCGGGAGCGCGGCGAGATCCTGCGGCGCGCCTACGAGAAGCTCATGGCCCGCCAGGAGGAGCTCGGGCTGTTGATGACGCTCGAGATGGGCAAGCCGCTCGCCGAGGCCAAGGGCGAGATCGCCTACGCGGCCGAGTTCTTCCGCTGGTTCGCCGAGGAAGCGGTGCGCATCGACGGCGGGTACGCGGTCGCGCCGAACGGCAGCGGGCGGTTCCTCGTCACCAACCAGCCGGTCGGTCCGTGTCTGCTGATCACCCCGTGGAACTTCCCCATGGCGATGGGCACCCGGAAGATCGGCCCCGCCGTCGCCGCGGGCTGCACGATGGTCATCAAGCCGGCGGCGCAGACGCCGTTGTCGATGCTGGCCCTCGCCGGGATCCTGGCGGAGGCGGGTCTGCCCGACGGTGTGCTGAACGTCGTGACGACCACGCAGGCAGGCGGCGTGATGGAGCCGATGATTCGCGACGGCCGCGCGCGGAAGCTGTCGTTCACCGGATCGACGGGGGTCGGCCGCACACTGCTCGAACAGTGCGCCGGAACCGTCATGCGCACGTCGATGGAACTGGGCGGCAACGCGCCGTTCGTCGTCTTCGAGGACGCCGACCTCGACGCGGCCGTGGAGGGTGCGATGCAGGCCAAGATGCGCAACATCGGCGAGGCGTGCACGGCGGCGAACCGGTTCTACGTGCACAGCTCCGTGGCCGACGAGTTCTCGCGCAAGCTGACCGAGCGCATGCAGGGCCTGCCCATCGGCCGCGGCACCGAGGACGGTGTCGTGGTCGGCCCGCTGATCGACTCCGCTGCGATCGAGAAGGTGTCGTCGCTCGTCGGTGACGCGGCGCAGCGGGGCGCGACGGTGCTCACCGGCGGGGCCACTGTGGACGGTCCGGGAAACTTCTACCAGCCGACGGTGCTGAAGGGGGTGCCGCGTGAGGCCCGGATGAGCACGGAGGAGATCTTCGGCCCGGTGGCACCGATCTCGACGTTCGAGACCGAGGACGAAGCGCTCGCGGTGGCCAACGACACCGAGTACGGCCTCGTCGGCTACATCTACACGGAGAACCTCAGCCGCGCACTTCGCGTCAGCGAACGGCTCGAGACGGGCATGGTCGGGTTGAACCAGGGCGTGGTGTCGAACCCCGCGGCCCCGTTCGGCGGTGTCAAGCAGTCCGGGCTCGGCCGTGAGGGCGGCACGGTCGGGATCGACGAGTTCCTGGAGACCAAGTACATCGCGGTCGGTGGCCTGTGACCACCTACCGCGTCGCGTCGATTCCCGGAGACGGCATCGGGGTCGACGTCCAGCGCGAGGCGCAGGCGGTCCTCGACACGGCCGCGCAGCGGTTCGGCTTCGGACTGGAATGGACCGAGTTCGGCTGGAGCTGTGAGCGTTACGCCGAGGCCGGTTCGATGATGCCGGCCGACGGCATCGAGACGCTGCGGCCGTTCGATTCGGTGCTGCTCGGAGCCGTCGGTTTCCCCGGCGTACCGGATCACGTCTCGCTGTGGGGCCTGCTGATCCCGGTGCGCAGGGCGTTCGCGCAGTACGTCAACCTGCGCCCGGTGCGGCTGCTGCCGGGAACCACGTCGGTGCTCGCGGGCCGAGGGGCCGACGAGCTGGAGATGGTGATCGTCAGGGAGAACTCCGAGGGCGAGTACTCCGAGCTGGGCGGCAGGCACAACGCAGGCGGTCCCGGCGAGTTCGCGCTCCAGGAGTCGGTGTTCACGCGCGTCGGTGTGGAACGGATCATCCGCTACGCCTTCGAGCTGGCGCGCACGCGGCAGCATCGGGTGTGCTCGGCGACGAAGTCGAACGGGATCATCCACACGATGCCGTTCTGGGACGAGATCTTCGCCGAGATCGCGGCGGAGTACCCGGACGTCGAGTCCGAGCAGCTGCACATCGACGCGCTGGCCGCGCGCATGGTGCAGCGGCCGGATCTGCTCGACGTCGTGGTCGGGTCGAACCTGTTCGGTGACGTTCTCAGCGATCTCGCGGCGGCGATCACCGGCGGGCTCGGCATGGCACCGTCCGGCAACATCAACCCCGAGGGCGAGTTCCCGTCGATGTTCGAGGCGGTGCACGGCAGCGCGCCGGACATCGCGGGCCGGGGGATCGCGAACCCGGTGGCCCAGATCCTGGCCGCCGCGATGATGCTCGACCAGCTCGGCGAGAAGGCCGCGGGCGAGGCCGTCCGCGGTGCGGTGCAGACGGTGCTGGATGCCGGTGCGGTGCTCACGCCGGATCTCGGGGGCACCTCGACGACCGGCCAGCTCGGCTCGGCGATCGCGGAGGCGATCCAGAGTGGACGGAACAGTTAGGGATTGTCCGTGACCATGTGACCGTTGAAACACTGCTGCGGGCGGACTGACCGAGCGTGACCAGCCGCGCGACGAAGAGGTGCTGCATCACGACCCCGGCATCCTCCGATTCAACGAGAACATTGCCCCGGTCGCCTGACCGCGTCAGCAGCCCGACCCGGTGACCTGGAGGAAGGACCCCTCGATGGCCACGTTCGACGGGTGCGTCGAACGTGGCCATCCAAATTTCCCGTCGGGACCGGCAAACTCGGCCAGCTGGTCAAGTGTTGCCGGAAGGCAAGCATCTGCACCGATCAACCATAGCTGTCCAGGTAGCGCAGTGCGGTGCGAGCCGCGTGCGCCCCGCACATCCCATGTGCTCCCGGTCCAGGTGGTGTTGCGGCTGAGCAGATGTACACACCTGGTATCCCCGCGCTGTACGGGTCGAGTGTCGGTCGTGGTCCTAGTATCAGTTGGTTCGCGTTCTTGGCGCCGGTGACGATGTCCCCACCGACGTAGTTCGGGTTGTATACGGCCATCTCGGTTGTGGTCCGCACGGCTTTGCCCACGATGCGGTCGCGGAAGCCAGGCGCGAACCTCTCGATCTGATTGATGATCGCCTCGGTTGCATCTCCGGTGTAGCCGTTCGGGACATGCGCATAGGTCCACAGCGGGTGGACCGTGCCGACCGAGCGCTGAGGGTCGGCAAGGTATTGCTGGCCAACGAGGACAAACGGCCTTTCGGGCATTCGTCCGTGGTAGACATCGCGCTCAGTCGTTGCGATCTCGGTGAAGCTCCCGCCGAGATGGACCGTGCCCGCTAGCCGAGCATCTTGATTGAGCCAAGGGATCCCGTCCTGGACAGCAAAGTCGACCTTGAAAGCCCCGGGGCCGTGGCGGAACCGCTGGTATGCACGCGACACTCGTCGTGGCAGGCGATCCCCGAGGATGTCCGCTACCGCACGCGGCGCGAGGTCGAAGAGAGTCACGTCCGCGTGTGGGAGCTGCGATGCGTCCTCGATGTGAGTGCTCGTCTCGATCTTGCCCCCGAGGTCGGCGAGCAGCGCGGCGAGAGCAGTGGTGATCGACTGCGAACCGCCAGCCGCCACTGGCCACCCGTGCCGATGTCCTGCCGTCAGGATACCCAGGCCGATGGCTGAGCTCAGCGGGCGATGCAGGGGTTGGAATGCGTGGGCTGCTACCCCGCCGAACAACGCTCGGGCTCGCTCGGTGGTGAAGCAGCGGGCGAGGACTGACCCGGGAAGAAGCGTGGGCGCGCCGAAGCGTGCCAGCCGCAGCGGATGCCTCGGTAGCCGCAGCATAGGCCTCATGATGTCTTCGGACAGCGAGTCGAAACCGGCCGACGGGCTACCAAAGAGAAGCCGCCACCGGTCTTCGTCAGCGCCGAGCCCGCTCGCGGTCTGCTCGACCGAACGCCACAACGCGCCGGCATCGGCATTATCGAGCGGATGCGCGCAGTCGATCTCGGGCCACCGCCACGACAGCCCGTAGTCCTCCAAGCCCAGGCCGTTGAGGAACGCCGAGCCGACAGCCATGGGGTGGAACGCCGAGCAGTGATCGTGCAGTAGCCCGGGCAGGATCGCCTCGCCGGACCGTGTGCCGCCGCCAACCTGATCGGCAGACTCCAGAACAGTGACCTCTACGCCGGCCTTGGCCAGCGCGACGGCGGCGGCGAGCCCGTTGGGCCCGCCGCCCACCACGACCGCCGTACTCACGACGCCGCCCATTGGCGGTCGGTGTCCCGGCCCGGAGCGCCGGAGTGCTGCACCGCACTCCTCCGGGATGGACGAGACCATGTCACGTCGAGGGGAATCGGCCCGTTCGGCAGCCACGGCTGTTCGCGCACGGCGTCTGCCACCTTCCACGTACCCCGCTCGATCACGCCCACCGCGACATCGATGACCTTGTAGTGCTGGACCGAACTGTGGATCGCCTGCGATTCGACCCAGACCACGATGAACTCGCCGGGGTCGAAATCGCACTGCTTCTGCACCGCGGCCAGCAGGTCCTCGTTGTGCAGGTGTCCATCTCCAAAATTGAACCCGACGAGCGAGTTGCACGCGAATTCCGCCTCACGCACGGACCAGCGGTCCACGTCGGGGATGTGTTTGTAGAGCAGGGAGAACAACCCACGCCCCTGGCTGTGCATCGACCGCCACGCGGCAGTCTGCTGCATGGTGATTTCAGCGACCTTGGGCGGATAGCCCATCGCTTCGAGCTGCTCGATCTGGTTCGTCGTTGGCCGCTTCACCCTGTTGAGCTTGGCCTCGGCGTCCGGCGCGAAGGCCCAGAGAGCGGACGCCCAGTTGCCCGCGTACTGGCGCATCGATGGCAGGAACGACACCAGATCCGGACGGAGGTTGCCCAGGACAGGGAAGAACATCAGCCCCGCGACGATCCCGGCGGCCAGCCAGGGTGACGACATGTCCCACACGGCGTGACCCTGCCAGTTGGGGAAGCCCAGGAACAAGAACACCGCAGCGTAACCGAAGAGGATGTTCCATTCCAGTGGCACGGCCAGCGGGAAGGTCGAAGTGATGAACAGGTGGAACAGGACCATCAGCGTGACGGCACCCAGGGTGAGCCAGTAGTTGGTGGAGAACAGCAGCACCAGCGGCGTCGCGATCTCGACGAACGTGCCGCCCACGTGTGCCATGAAGTGAGCCAGACCCGACGGGCGAATATCACGTGGGAAGTCTCGGTAATGCGCACGCTTCCCCCATCGGCTCGGTATGCACGGGCTGTTGCTCACCATCGGGGGGACGACGTTCGAAAAATGCCGCCCGAACTTGGACACGCCGGCCCCTACCCACACGCTCACCATGAGCAGTTTGAGCGCAATGACCATGTCCATGAACGGCAGAGTGGTGAAGAAGAGCATCGCCGGCAGGTACTGTTCGCTGCGCACCGCGATGAAGATTGTCTTGTCCCGCAGGCCGATCAGGACCAGCAGCACGATGGCCGGGATCAGCGGGGCGGTATTGACGAGGCCGGTCGTGTTGTCGGGTAACACAGCCGCCAGTGATTCGCTCGGCACACCCGGCTGCAGCACCGCTGCCGTCACCGAGGCCAGGAAGCCGAGGTAAAGGACAACGTCAACGACCGTACGACGATCACCAGAGGTGAAGGGAGCACGACGCCAAGGCCTCAGGCGGATCGTCCCCGGACGAGCCCAGAATAAGATCCCCCCGGTCATGGGTTTGAACTTTCCGGCCAGCGGCCCCCACGACCCGGCGACCCCGACCGCTTCCAACAGAACGGTCCACAACACGAGCTTCTGGTACACGATCGGCTCGTCCCACCAGCTCATCACATCCCAGAACGGGCCTAGGCCAGATGTCCACGTTGTCAACGCGGTCCCGCCAATGATGTAGAAAATCACCAGCTTCACGATGTAGGTGGTGTGGATCATCTTCGGTGAGCCGAATCCGTACTCGACCCAGTGCAGGGCCAGCGTTTTCATGCGCTCGCGCAAAGGCTTTTCCAGAAAAGTCTCGACCTCGACAGGCGGTGCGTCGGCCGTTGTGAACCCCATCGTCAACTCCTTTGGTACATGGGGATACCGCTACCCGTTCACTTTTGGAGCGGCTGAAACAGGTTGCTCGGCGGAGCCAGGTCAGCTCACTACTGCCGAGACTCGTTTTCTGAGCGAAGGCTTGTCGATCTTTCCCACCGGATTCTTGGGCAAGGATTCGATGATCAGGATCTCGGCAGGAACTTTGAACTTGGATACCTTCTCGGCCAGATGGCCCCGGATGTCGTCCTCCCCCAGCGACGCCCCACTGGCCAGGGATATCAGGAGCACGGGCTCTTCACCGAGAACCGGGTGCGAGCGGCCGACGACGGCCGCCTCGAACACGTCGGGCAACTGGTGCACCACGTTCTCGATCTCCTTGGGGTAGATGTTCTCGCCGCCCCGGATCAGCATGTCCTTGGCGCGGTCGACCAAGGTCAAGTAGCCGTCCTCGTCGAGATACCCGATATCACCGGTGCGCAGCCAGCCTTCATCGGTGATGGTCACGGCGGTTTCCTCGGGCTTGTTGAGGTACCCGCGCATCACGTTCTCGCCCTTGATGAGGACCTCGCCGGCCATGCCGGGGTCGACGTCTCGCCCGTCGCCGTTGACGATCCGGACCGACTGCCCTGGCAGGGGCAGTCCGACGGTGCCGGCCTTACGGACACCGCGCAGTGGGTTGAGCGTGCTCGCACACGTGCCCTCGGACAGGCCGTAGCCCTCGATAATCGGCACGCCGAACCGGTCATGGAACTTGGCGAGCAGTTCGACGTTCGCGGGAGCAGCGCCGCACACCGCGAACTGCAGGGAGGACGTATCCGGAGAAACGTCGCTGGGGAGGTCGGCGAGCATGGCGTAGATCGCCGGCACGCCGGAGAAGTACGTGGGACGAGCTCGTTCGACCCGGTCGAAGAACGCCCTCGCGTCGAAACGCCCCGCGATGGTGGCCCGGCCCCCTGCCAGCAGCGGCGACAACGTGCTCACCACGATCCCGTTCACGTGGAACAACGGCAGGATCAGCAGGCTGTGCGCCGCGCTGTCCAGACCGAAGCCCTCGATGACCATCGAGCACATGGCGTCGACGTTGCCGTGATCGAGCATGACGCCTTTGGGGCGGCCCGTGGTGCCGCTGGTGTAGATCAGCAAGGCCAGGTCGGCCGAGCTCGGCATCCATTCCGGGACCGCGACTGGGGTGCTCGAGTGGGGCGCGAGGTCAGTGATCGCAACGACGGAGTGAGGAGCGTCCGCGAGTCGCTCCGGGAGAGTGACGACAACCTTCGCTGCGGAGTCGTGGAGCTGATGTTCGACCTCGTCCGCGGCCAAGGACGGGTTGATCGGCGTTACGGTCGCGCCCAGCCGCCATGCGGCGAACAAACCAACCACGAATGATGTGCTGTTCGGCAGCATGATTGCCACCACGTCACCCGCCAGAATTCCGTGGGAGCGCAGGACACCTGACGCGATTGCGACCGCGGACGAGAACTCGGCGTTCGTCAGCTCCACGGCATCGTCGGCGATTGCCGGACCGTTGGGATCTTGCGCGGCGCGCATTTCAGGCAAATCCGGGAGGTTCATGAGTACTTCCTGGTGACTTCGTCGTGACCGTGGCTTATCGAAGATACGAAGACACCTGTGAGGCGCACCATGTCTCGTCATGATGAAGAATCACGTCGGCTTCGTCTCCCCGAAACAACAGTGAGACGAAGCGAGTGTGACCCCCGCGAGGAACCGCGGACCGTCCCCGGTATAACTGCTGGTCACGGCAGTGCAGGCCGCATGGTTCAGTTGACGCGGGACGACGTCCTCAGGCTAATGTTGTCGGATGGCGACAGACACGGAGCAGGACGTGGTGGACCGGTGGGTCGCCGTCGTCGCAGCCAACCTCAACAGCCGCCTCACGGTGGAAACCCTGGCGATCAAGAGGGTTCTGGAGTCGAGGATCGACGAGCTCCGAGGCGATGTCCGGCTGCTCGAACTTCTCGGCGCGAGTATCGAAGGCAACGTCGACACCATCCTCCACACGCTTCAGCACGACATCGCCACGGAACACTTGGAAGCTCCCGCTGCGGCCATGGAGTACGCGCGGCGCCTCGCCCAGCACGGAGTGCCGGCCACCGCGCTCGTCAGGGCATATCGGCTCGGGCAGCGAGCACTGCTCGACAGTGCCTTGAAAGAGCTCGAAGGCACCGAACTCGAGGCGAGCTTGCGCCTGTCGGTGGCGCATCGCATCTTCTCGGTGGTCTCCGACTACATCGACTGGATCTCACAGCAAGTGGTCGACGCCTACGAACGCGAACGCGAACGGTGGCTCGCGAACCGTAGCAGTGTCCGCACTGTGCGCGTTCGCGAGCTCCTCAACAACGAAGACGCGCAGGCCGGAGGTGGTGAAGCTGAGCTCGGGTACTCGATGGCCCAGCATCATCTTGCCTTGATCCTCTGGTTCCCCGACACCGGCAGCGAGCGAATCAATGACCTCGAACGAGCCACCCATGCGGTCGCAGACTGCACCGGAACTCAACGACCGCCCCTGTTCGTTGCCTTCGACCGGGTTTCCGGATGGGCATGGATCCCACTGGGTAAAGGGGCCGTCATCGATCACCCAGCGCTGCGCAAGTGCGTGACGGAGCGTTCCGACGGCCTCTCGATCTCGGTTGGCACTCCCGCTTACGGCCATGCCGGGTTCCGCGAAAGCCATCGTCGAGCCCAACTCGCGCATGACATCGCAATCCGCGCGGACCCCGACGAACGACGTGTCTCGTTCTACGACGAGCCCGGCCTGCCGACGATCGCTCTTCTCAGTAGCAACGTCGACGAGACCAGGAATTGGGTCGCAGAGGTACTCGGACCACTCGCGGCAAACACCGACAACGCTCACCGGCTCCGCTGCACATTGCGGGAGTTTCTTTCGAGAGGATCGAGCCACAAAGCCGCGGGCGACGTGCTGAACCTGCATTACAACACGGTGAAGTACCGCGTGAAGAAAGCAGAACAAATGCGCGGACAACCCATCGGAACGGACCGTCTGGACGTGGAAATCGCTCTCCATGCTTGCCAGTGGCTGGGCACGTCAGTGCTCAACTGAGCCAATCGAGAAATTCTGATAAAGATTCCATGGATTCATAAATTCCCAAAAAGGGGCAGCATTCTAATCAATAGGAAACACAACTGCGGACAAGTGGAGGTCCTGATGGCTTCACCTGCTATGGAACGTGAATGGCCCGTGGTCCCTTCGAGTCGTACGGCTACGCCCGGGTGGCCGCGAACGCAGCGACCGCCTACGTCCGGCCGGGCGACACACCACGCGTGCTGCACGACACCGGCGACATCGATCCCGCCGTCGAACCCGCGGATTCCGACTGGAGCCGGGCTTGGGTCCGGCTCGACATTGCCACGTCCGTGCTCCGACAGCAGGACGCGGCCGTTCCTCGGAGACAGGTAGGTGTGTACCGCATGGGCACCTCGTACAGCTCGACCTTCCCGGTCAGTCTGCCGACGGACCCCGATGACCCTGCCGGCGTCGCCAGGAACGATCAAGCCGCGTTCGATCAGCTCGATCAGATGCTGTGCCACTGGGACCGGCCCCATCGGCGCTCGTATCACTGGATGGTCACTCTGGACGACGAGCCTCACGCCGTCGAGCTGAGCCAACAGTGCCAGGCGGTCCTTCCGGAAGACGGCCTGGATCTCATCCCGCCGGAGAGCTTGCACCTGACCGTGCGGCGCTTCGGGTACGTCGATGAAGTCCCTGCTGGCACGCTCGACACCGCGGTCACCGCCGTCAGCGAGTACTGCCGGACAACCAGGCCTTTCCACCTCCGCCTGTTCCCTCTGGCCGGCTCACCCGGCGCTCTTCGCTTCAGCGTCGCCCCGTGGTCGCCACTGCTGTTCCTGCACCGAGCAGTGTCCGAGGCCTCCGGCTACGACGACGTCGACCCGCTGACCCTGTACCGCCCGCACGTGGGCATTGCCTACAGCAATCGGGTGCAGCCACCCGGCCCGTTCATCGCCGCCGCTCACAAGGCCCGGCCGGTGCCGTCAACCGCGATCACCGTTACCGAGCTACGGCTGGTCGAGCTGTACCGAACCGACCACCAGTACCGATGGCATGTGCTCGAACGCTTCTCGCTCGCCGGAGCGTAGTGAACCGGTAGGCGCCGATTCCGACGACCGTCACTGACTGCCCGACGCCGCCTGCTCGACCCCGTGCACGCCGCGTGAACAGCGCACAGGAAGCAGGTGCGGGTGCGGATCACCGGGTCCGTAGACGTTGAACAGGCGGGCGACTACTGCCGTGCAGTGGCCGAGTCGGTGCGCCTGGTCCTGCAACAGCCGTTCGCCGAACAGCTTGGACCAGCCGTACACGCCTTGCGGCTCAGGCGGATCATCCTCGCCATGCGGACTCTCGTTCGCGCCGTACACGTCGGCGGTCGAGGCGAACACCAGCCGTTGCGGCGGGTGAACGGCGCAGGCATCCAGCACGTGCTGCGTGCCCAGCACGTTGATCGCCAAGGTTTCGGCGGGCGCGCCGTCACAGGCCGGAATGAAGTGCTGCGCGGCCAGATGCACCACAGCCCACGGGTGTTCGGCTGCCATGAGCTGTACCAGTTTCGAACGCTGGCGAATGTCGAGCACGTGACGCTGCACCTCGGCGCAGTCGGCGAACTCGTCGAGCCGGTGCAGCGTGCCCGCGCTTCCGTCGTCGACCGCCACTACGCGGAAACCTCGTGCACGCAGCAGCCGTACGACGGGTACGCCGATCAAACCGGCGGCTCCCGTGACGAGCACAGCCACCGCACGTATCGAGGTTCCTGTCGACGCGGAGGGAGCGGCTGTACCAGGCGGCATGTCGTGTACCTCCGGGACCTGGAATTGGGTGTCGGGTATCGAGGACGGCGGAGCGGTGTGCGGTCGGGCTGGTTACAGGCTGTTCTTCAGAGCGTCGAGAAGTCGTGTGAGCAGCTCGGGAGTTGGCTCTGCCCACCCGTGATGCAGTGGCGTGTCGACCACGCAACGAAGAGGTTCGGTCGGGATTTCGTCCGCTAGATCGCCGGAAAAGACCCCGATCCGGTCCGCCCGATGCCGGCTGTCAGATGTCACAAGGAAGCCAGAGGGAACTCGAAGGGCGGCGCGCGATCGTCGGCGCTCCCGGCTTTCCACTCGGAGGCAATGCCAGAAGCGCCGTAATCGCCTGTGTTCTGTTCACGCTGCGTGCACGGGTCGGGCAGTCGGCGATTACCTGTTCACGACGCTCCGGCGAGCGAGAAGCGTTCCAGAACACGGGCACTGGTGGTATGCCACGCGGCTACTGGCGTGGCCTCAGGCCTGGAGGGCGGTCCATTCGTCGGCGAGCAGCGAGTAGAGCACTGAGTCTCGCCAGGCGCTGTTGGTGAAGACGTGATCGCGCAGTACGCCTTCGCGGGTGAAGCCGATGCGTTGGACGACGGCGTGGCTGGCCTTGTTCTCAGGTCCGATAGCCGCCGACACCCGGTGTCGTTGCAGTGGTCCGAAGGCCAGTTCCAGCATGGTGCGGACGGTGTCGGTGGCGTATCCACGGCCCTGGTGGTCGGCGGCGATGGCGTAGCCCAGCTTCGCGGCCTGAACACCGGCAAAGCCGAGACGTGCGAAGCCGACGACCTCGTCGGATGGGCTCTCGCCTTTCGGGGTTACCGCGAGGTAGTACTCCGACCGGGGTTCGAGCTGGGCGCGTTCCAGGGTCCCGTTCAGCATGGCCGAGGCTTCGTCTCGGGTGCGGGCGTCGAACGCGAGATGGGACGTCACGCGCTCGTCGCCGACGATGCGGTGCACGTCGTCGAGGTCGTCGGGTGTGAACTCACGGATCCTGACGTGCTTGCCAACAAGATCGATTCGATGGGTCGTCACTGGGGCAACGTAAGGGGTTCACTGCTGAATGCGTGCAGGTGGTTGTGCAACTCGCCGGCACCTGAACCGCCTGCCACGGCTGTACTGCCCGCCGCACCTGATCGACGGCTGTCACCACGCCGTGGATTCGCTTCGATGACGGCAATTCCAATACGGGTGCGACCGCCTCGGCGGCACCGTCGATCCGGCCACGATGAACCCTCGCGATCGCGAGTGCGCAGCAGGATTGTCCGGAACGGCCGGGCTCTACTAGGCATTTTCAGGAATCAGTCGTGATGAGGTTGTGTAGTCAGAGGTCGACGGTGGCGACCCACAAGGAGGGGGCTGCTGAATGGATGTGTGACGTCTGAGTTCGCTTGCTGATGTGCAGGCGTGGAAGGATGCGACTGTGCCCAGGCCGTATCCCCGTGAGTTCCGTGAGGATGTCGTGCGGGTCGCGCGTAAGCTACCGCTTGTTGCACGATGAGGTCACCGCCACGGGGTCGCGGTGTCGGACCGGACTGTGTGGAAGATCTGCTCGGACAACGAGTGGTGGTGTGTGTTCGGTAAGAAACGACGGCCGGAGAAGACTCGGCCCGGTTCGCCGGCGCACGAGGATCTGGTGCGCCGTGAGTTCACCGCCCCAGCGCCGAACCAGGTGTGGCTGATCGACACACCGAGCATTCCACCGGCGAGGGCACGGTCTACCTCTGCGGTGTCAAGGACGCGTGGTCGAGCCGGATCGTGGGCTACTCGATCGCCGATGCACACGTCGGTGGATCACGGGTCAGCCTCGGTCCGACGATCGGCGGATTCGCCGATTCCAGAGCACCAGTAGCCCCAAGGACACTCCAAGGCTGAACGCAGCTACGAGGATGGCGGCGAGGGCAGTCACCAAGTCCAACTCGCCGGGATGGATCGCCCGGAGGTATCCACTGAAAAGCACCAGCCACAGACCGAGGGCGAGAACGTCGCGGGGCCGATTGTGCCTCACTCGTGGGGAGTTCCGGGCACTGCTCACCCCCAGCAGGGCGGCGTAGCAGCTGGCCGTGAGAAGTCCTACAAGGAGGACAGCCATGAAGACCCAGATGTAGGGGAGCGCCTCCCCTCCGGCGATCCACAAACTCCCACCGGCGGCTCCCAGGCCGAGGAGGAGGATGACCTGGAGCCCTGCCGCGGCGGCCTCGTTCGACACGTCACGTCGTCGTTCTTCGCTGTAGAGCGGGTTGGAGAGGTCTCCGACCCATCGGATGGCACGCACCACAGGCTTGAGTCGCTGCTCGTATTCACTCATCGGGCTCTCCCCTGCCATCGACTGATTCCCCTCGTGTCCCCGCCTTCTGTCCGGCACGGGCACGCCCGTCTTCCCCAGCTCGATCGGTCGCCTCGCCCTGTGGGGCGAACAACGCCTCCACGGTGGTGTCCAGGTATCGAGCCACTGCCAACGCCAGATACACCGATGGCGCGTAATCATCCCGCTCCATTGCCACCACCGTCTGCCGGGCTACCCCGGCAGCTTCGGCCAGTTGGGCTTGGGTGACCTCAACGGCCCGGCGTACCTGACGCACCCGGTTGTTGCGATCGCTGACGGATGTCTGTTCCACGTGCCACTTTGTCCAGCGAGCTCGACAGAATGTCAAGCAGACCTGTCGTTCGCGGATGCCCTTATGGCTGGCTCGAGCGGCTGCGGGGAGGTGTCCCGGCTTCCGGGCCGGCTGTGAAGCGACCAAGCATTCGCATCTCACGGCGGAGGGCTCCGTGATCCGGTCTCGTGAGGTGATTCGGCGTCGTGAGGTGCTCCGAGGGTCTGCGCGGACCCCGTTCGGTGGTGTCCGCGTCGTTTCGGTGCACCGGCGGCCGCTATGCTTGAGCCGGTCCGTCCGGGCCATCCCGACCGGCGTATTCGCTGGTCGGGACCCGTTGTGAGCTTTGACACGAAGCGGAAGGCCGAGGTCGTCACGGATGGTGTGGTCATGCTCGATTCGTTGAAGCGCTCGCTGCCGCCGTTCGTCTCCGCGGCCGTCCGTAACCCGAAGGCCGTCGGTGCCGCTACGCCGAGTTCGCGTGCGCTGGCCGCACGCATGGCGTCGGCCGTACCCGACACGGTTGCCGCGCCGACCGTCGTGGAGATCGGTGCGGGCACCGGTGCGTTCACGCGGGCGGCGAGCGAACGCGTGTCCGGCGGCGGCCGCTACATCGCCGTCGAACAGGACGAGCGCATGGCGGGCCACCTCGAGCGCGACAACCCGAACGTCGAGGTCGTGAACGGAGACGCCGCCGAACTGGGCAAGATCCTCGCCGACCGCGGCGTGACCAGCGTCGACGCGGTGCTCTGCGGCCTGCCGTGGTCGCTGTTCACCGTGGCGGAGCAGCGCCGGATCCTCGGCGAGATCGCCACGGCGATGGCGCCGCACGCGGTGTTCACGACGTTCGCCTACGTCCACGCCGCGCGGATTCCGGGGTCGAAGCGGTTCCGCGCCGAGGTCGAGGCCGTGTTCGAGAACGTCGAGGCGCAGCCGCCCGTGTGGCGGAACCTGCCGCCCGCGATGACCTATCTCTGCCGAGGCGTGCGCGGCGAGGGCTGAGGCGGACCGGCCCGGCGGTGTCGCCGCGTCAGGCCCCGCCGGGTTCGGCGCTGTCGCCGGGCTCGGTGCCGCCGGGTTCGGAGTCGTCGCCGGGGTCCGGCGTCAGTCGGCGTAGCGCGTCGGCCATGTGCTCGTCGAGGAGTCGGAGCAGTTCCGGCTCGTCACCGGCACGGACGGCTGCGATGATCGCGTGGTGCTCGGCAACGCGCACGTCGGTCTCGTAGTCGTCGGTGGGGTAGGTGTGCTGCAGCGCCGTCAGGCACATGCGGGTCTCGATCATCAGCGTGCGGGCCATGCGGCGAAGCCGGGGACTGCCGGAGGCGTCGATGAGCGCCTCGTGGAACTGCAAGTCCGCTTCGGACAGTGCGGTCGGATCGCCCTGGGCGTCAGCGTCGGCCATCCGTGCCACGGCCTCGTCCAGTACCGCGGCGATCGCGTCCCGTTCGGAGGCACGCACGACGAGCGTTGCCGCGGCGCGCTCCACCGCCGATCGCGCGGCGTAGATGTCCTGGATGTCGCCGGGTTCGAGGTCGACGACGAACAGACCGCGGTGGCGTTCGCTGCGCAGCAGGCCCTCGGACACGAGCCGCTGCATCGCCTCACGCAGCGGTCCGCGGGAGACCTCGAACCGGGAGGCCAGTTCGGCCTCGCCGAGTTGCATACCCGGAGCCAGCGTCCCGGCCATGATCGCCTCGCGCAGCCTGCGGGCGATGATCGCGGCCGTGGATTCCCGGTTGACCGGTTCGATGTCGGCGATCATCGGCGCCCGCCGGTACGCAGCAGCGTGCCCAGGCCGTCGTAGGTGCGGGTGACGCCCGCGATCTGCAGGCCCTCCCACACGGTGACCTGGTTGGCGGTCAGGACGGGTTTGCCGAGCCGGCGTTCGATCTCGTCGACGAGCGCGAGGGTGCGCATCGCGGTGTCCGGCACAACGAGCGCGTCGGCGTCGGGGTGGTCGTGGCTGACCGCCAGCTCGACGACCCGCTCCGGCGGCAGCTCCCCGACCTCGGCGGCGGTGTCGATGTCGGCCGCGGCGGCCGACACCACGTCGATCCCGCCGTGGTCGAGGAAGTCGGCGAACAGTTCCGCCACGTCGTCCGGATAGCTCGCCGCCACGGCGACGGTGCGCAGCCCGAGCGCCCGGGCGGCGTGGACGAACGCCAGCGACGTGCTCGATGCGGGGACTCCGCCCGCGGCCTCCGACAGTCCGGCGGCCTGCTCCGCAGCGCCGTCCCAGCCGTAGACGAAGCTGCCGCTGGTGCAGGCCCAGACGACGGCGTCGGGTGTGTGCTTGCCGAGCAGTGCGGCGCCCTCGGACAGCCGGGTGGGTGAGCCGAGGTCGAGCAGCTCGGGCACGGCGTGCAGGTCGGTGCCGTAGATGTGTTCGACGGGCAGTGCGGTGCCGTCACCGAGCATCCGTTCGGCCAGTGGGTAGTCGTCTTCCGCGGCGTGATCCGGGTAGACGAAACCGATCGTGGGCACGAGGCACCTCCTCGGCGTCCGTGGGGTCCACGGTGGACACGACCGACGGCCACTGCCCGAGTGACGGCGGCTGCCGGAGTGGCGGCGGGTGGGCTCCGAGGCACGCCCGGATTGTTGACAATCATACGACCCAGTCCTAGCGTGTCAACGGTGAATGCGGTGACCGAGACCGGCACACCCGTGCTGGCCGTGCTGACAGGTGACACCCCGCCTCCGGACATGACGGCCGTCGAGCAGCAGGCCGAGGTCCGGTACACCGATGCCGCCGGGCTCGCCGACGCGGTGCGCGGAGCCGACGTGCTGTTCATGTACGACTTCCTGTCCACGGTGCTCCCGTCGGCGTGGCATGCCGCCGACCGGCTGCAGTGGCTGCACATCGCCGCGGCCGGCGTCGACCCCGTGATGTTCCCGGAACTGCAGGCCAGCGACGTCGTACTCACCAACGCGCGCGGCGTGTTCGACGACTCCATCGCCGAGTACGTACTCGGCCAGGTGCTCTCGTTCGCCAAGGACATGCCGCGCTCGCTGCGCCTGCAGGACGCGCGCACCTGGCGTCATCGCGAGACCGAGCGGATCGGCGGCGCCTCGGCGGTCGTCGTCGGCACCGGTCCCATCGGCAGGGCGATCGCACGGTTGTTGCGTGCCGCGGGCCTGCAGGTGTCGGGTGCGGGCAGGCGTGCGCGGTCCGGGGATCCGGACTTCGGCACCGTGCACGCCACCGACCGCCTCGCCGAGTGCGTGGCCGACGCCGATTACGTCGTCGCCGTCGCACCGCTGACCGAGCAGACGAAGAACATGTTCGACGCGGCTGCGTTCGCGGCGATGAAACCGTCCGCGCGGTTCATCAACGTCGGCCGTGGCGAGCTGGTCGCCACCGACGACCTCGTCGCCGCGCTGCGGTCGGAGACGATCGCCGGCGCCGCGCTCGACGTGTTCGACACCGAGCCACTGCCCGCCGACCATCCGTTGTGGACGATGGAAAACGTGCTGATCTCCCCGCACATGTCGGGTGACGTCGTCGGTTGGCGACGCGAACTCGTCGGCGTCTTCACGGACAACTTCCAACGGTGGCGCACCGGGGACGAGCTGCGCAACGTCGTGGACAAGCAGCTGGGCTACGTGCCGTCCGGCAGCTGATCACGCACGTGACGTGTGATCAGCTCCCCGGCAGCCGTTGGAGCGTGCGTATCTGCCTGCTGGTCAGTGTGAGCAGGGTGACGACCGCCAGCACGGCCGCGCCACCGACGAGCGTCGCGGACCTGCCGAACTGTTCGGCCAGCGGCCCCGCGGCCATCTCGCCGATCGGCAGTGCGATGAACGAGCCGAGCATGTCGTAGGAGTAGACCCGCGCCAGCCGGTCGGGCGGGATGTTCTCCTGCAGCGACACGTCCCAGGCGATGGTGAACTGTTCGATCGCGATGCCGGCCAGGAACATCACGGCCATGAGCGGCACGAGCTCGGGCAGGTGCGCGAGGAACACGAGCGGGACGGCCTCGACGAGCGTCACCGCGACCCCGATGCGCAGCGCATACCGGGGGCGCCACCGGGCGGCGAGGAAGCCGCCCGCGAACGCTCCGGCGGTCTGCGCGGCGAGGACGAAGCCCCAGCCGCCGCGGCCGATGCCGTCGTCCGCGATCGTGGGCCCGAGCACCACGAGGCCGCCGGATACGACCGCGTTGACCACCATGAACTGCAGCACGACGAGCCACACCCACCGGCGTGCGGTGAATTCGCGCCACCCTTCGGCGAGTTCGCGCAGCGGCGACCGGCGCGTGTCCTCGCCTGCCGACGGGGCGTGCACACCTCGGTAGGCCACCGCCGACAGTGCGAAGAGGGCCGCGTTCGCACCGAGTGTCCATCCCGGACCGGCGGCCGCGACGAGCACGCCGCCGAGCGCGGCCCCGCCGATGCGCCCGGCGTTGGCTGCAGCGCGGACGAGCGCGTTGGCCTGGGTGAGCAGCGACGACGGCACGGTCTGCGGGGTCAGCGCAGCCGCGGCGGGCAACGAGATCGCCGACACCGCTCCGTTACCGACACTCAGCGCGACGAGTAACGGCACGCTGGCGAATCCGTAAAGGACACTGGTCGCGATGGTCGCCTGGGTCAGCGCGGCCGCGACGCCGGTTCCCTGGAGGATCACCGCCCGTGGGAACCGGTCGGCGAGGACACCGGCCAGCAGCAGGAACGCGACGTTGGCCAGTGACCGCGCTCCGACGACGAGGCCGAGCGCTGCGGGTGAACCGGTGAGGTCCAGCACGGCGAAGGCGAGTGCGACCGGCGCGAGCGCGTTGGCGAACTCGTCGAACGTGCGGCCGAGGAACAGATTGCGAAAGTCCGGCAGGCGGAGCGGAGCCGTCAACCCTGCGGATGCCGACAAGGGCTCCCGGGATGGTGTTGCCGTCATCGCTGTTCGAGCCGGAACAGCGCGACCGTGGCACTGATCCGGTGGGTGCCGGGCGTGCGGGGAGGCTTCGCGTGGGTGTGCAGCAGCTCGCCGAGCTCGTCGGCCAGCGCGCGGGCACGTTGCCACACCCGCTCGTCGACCCACACCTCGGCGTCCGTGGTCGCGTACTCGGCGCCCGGCCTCCGCTGCGTGGACCTGCGTTTGAGCTCGTCGGCGAGGGTGCTGAGCAGGATGCGTTCCTCCTCGGGCTCGCGGTCGAGGAACGGGCCTGCGCTCGCCGGGTCGTGCCGGTACCGCTTGGCCCGGCCGCCGCGGATCACCGTTTCTCCTGCGGGTTCCACCAGTCCGGCCGCGCGCAGGCGGCGCAGGTGGTAGCTGACGTTGGCCTGCTTCTCGCCCAGCTCGCGGGCGGCTTCGGCCGAGCTCATCGCCGCTCCGGTCAGCAGCGAGAGCAGCCGCATGCGCAGCGGGTGGGCGAGTACGCGCAGGCGGTCGAGGCTGTCTTCGGTCACGAGGCGGCAGTCTCCGGGCGTGCGGCACCGACTGTCAAATAGTTCTTTTGGGGTCGGCCGTTTCCCGGGGAGCGTCTATTCCTCTCGCCGAGGTGGAGGACCTCACGGTGCGTGTGCTGGCCGTGCGGGGTAGTCCTGGGGCATGCAGACGATCACATTGGGCAGGAGCGGCCTCGACGTCTCGCGCATCTGCTTCGGCACGTGGCAGATCGGCGGCGACTGGGGTTCGTTCGACTCGGACGCGGCGATCGAGGCCATCCGGCAGGCCCGCGAACTGGGCGTGACGTTCTTCGACACGGCGCAGGCGTACGGCTTCGGTGCGTCCGAGGAACTGCTCGGCAAGGCGTTGCGGCCGGACCTGGACCGCGATCGCGACAGCGTCGTCGTCGCGACGAAGGGCGGCATCGAACCGGGCAGCGACCGGCCGCGGAAGGCGACGCGGGAGTTCCTGCGCAGCGGCGTCGAGCAGAGCCTGCGGCACCTCGGTGTCGATCACATCGACCTGCACCAGGTGCACTGGCCCGACGAGCAGACGCCTGCGGAGGAGACGGCTTCGGCGTTGCAGGAACTCGTCGACGAGGGCAAGATCCGCCACGCGGGAGTGTCCAATTACGACAGCCAGCAGCTCGCGGCGTTCGACCGCACCCGGCCCGTGGAGACGCTGCAGCCGCCGTATCACCTGCTGCGCCGGGACATCGAGACCGATCCGCTCCCGTACGCGCGGTCCCACGACATCGGCGTGCTGGTCTACAGCGCGCTCGGCAGTGGCCTGCTGACCGGCTCGCTGACGGCCGACGCGACGTTCGAGGACTCGGACTGGCGGTCGCGGTCGTCGGCGTTCCGGGGCGAGAACCTGAGGCGGAACGTGGCCGTGGTCGAGGAGCTGAAGGAGTTCGCGGCGGGCAAGAACGCGAGCGTCAGCCAGCTCGCCATCGCGTGGACGTTGGCGCAGCCGGGCGTGCACGTGGCGATCGTCGGCGCGCGCCGGGCCCGCAACATCGCCGACAGCGTCGGCGCCGCGGACCTCGAACTGACGGCAGGCGACCTGGCGGAGATCGAGCGCATCACCGCGGCGGGCGTCCCGGTCACGGGAGCCAGCCCGGAGGGCATCGCCTGACCCGCAGTAACCACCCGTTGCTGCGGGTTGCTGCTACTGGTTGCCCCCAAGGGCACCTTCGGGGCGCTCAACGCCCCGAAGGTGCCCTTCGGGGCACGTCGCCGGACGTGGGGGTGGCGCGGGCGGTTACTGCGGGTGGACGGACGCCGGGGTCAGCGGGTCGCCTTCTCCAGGTCCGTCAGGGCCGTGTCGAGATGGGTCAGCAGGCGCTGCAGGTGGGGGACGTTGCGGCGGCAGCCCGTGATGCCGACGTCCAGGTCGTCGCCGGAGTTCGTCAGCGTGATGTTCAGCGCCTGCCCGTCCAGCAGCACCGACGCCGGGTAGATGCCGTCGAGACGCGCGCCGTTCCAGTACATCTGCTTGTGCGGTCCCGGTACGTTCGAGATCACCAGGTTGAACGGCGGGCGCGTGTTCCCGGCGACGCCGGGCAGCGGGCTCGCCGCGAGCGGAGCGACGTTCAGCGCCGACAGCAGCAGTGCCTGCAGTGGGGTGAGTTCGCGGAACAGGCGCTTGGCGTCGGCCGTCGACCGCGCGACTGTCGCCAGCCGCTCGTCCGCGTCCTGCAGATCCGTGCCGAGGTTCGCCAGCAGCGCGCCGATCTGGTTGCCGGACGCCTCCCCGGCATCGCCGCCCGAGCGCATCGACACCGGCACCATCGCCGTCAGCGGTGCGGTCGGCAGCGCATGCCGTTCGGTCAGATAGTCCCGCAGCGCGCCGCCGCACATGGCGAGCACGACGTCGTTGCGGGTCACCCCCGCGGCGGAGGCGACGGCTCTGACCCGCTCCAGTGGCCACGACTGCGCGGCGAACCGCCGGGCGCCACCGATCGGCACGTTGAACATCGTCTTCGGAGCTTCGAGCGGCAACGTCAGCGTGCGTTCGCGGAACGCCTCCCGGGCGATGGACAGTGCCGCACCGGGTGTCCCCGCGAGTTGCCGCGCAGTTCCGGCCGCCGTGTGCAGCATCTCCATCGGGTCCGGCGCGGCACGCGGGGGACGGCGCCGCGACTCGCGTTTGCCCCACGGCGGCGGACATGCGCGGTCGTCCGGATCGTCCGACAGCACGCCGGTCACCTGCCGCAGCGCGGACACGCCGTCCATCGCCGCGTGGTGGATCTTGCTGTACAAGGCGAACCGGCCGTCGGCCAGTCCTTCCACGAGGTGCACCTCCCACAGCGGGCGATGCCGGTCGAGCAGGGTGCTGTGCCAACGGGAGGTCAGTTCGAGCAGCTCGCGGATGCGGCCGGGTCCGGGAAGGGCGGAGTGCCGGAAGTGGTAATCGAGGTCGAGGTGCGGGTCGCGTTGCCATGCCAGGTAACCCGCGGTGTTCACGGGCCTGCGCAGCCGCTGCTGGAAGACCTCGCGGACGGTCGTTCGCTGCAGCATCGTTTCGCGGAGGTCGCGCAGGTACTCGGGTCCCGCGCCGTCGGGTGGGGTGAACAGTTGCAGTCCGCCCACGTGCATGGGGTGTTCGCGGGTTTCGACGGCGAGAAACATCGAATCGGTCACGGGCATGAGCGACATCGGCGCCACCTCCCACGGGTCGGAGACCGCCGCGCGGAGCGTGCGGTGGCAGGAGTGTACGCACCGGTGCCGGTGTCAGGACCATTCCGACGGGCCTTGAGGTCGGGGATTTCCACCGCGCGCCGGGCGGGCGGAGTCAGCGGGCGTCGATCACGATCCGGACGGGGGCGGCGCCGTGTTCCAGTTCGGCGGCGCGTTGGTAGAGCTCCGCGGACATGCCGCCGAGCAGTTCGGCCAGTTCGCGGACGCCGTCGACGGGCAGCGTGCCGCCGTCCTGGCGGCCCATGAGGTCCACGACGGCCCGGCCGAGTCCGGTGTTGACCTGCCCGAGACGTGCGAGCAGGTCGCGGTCGCGGGCGATCATTCGTCGTCCTTGTCGTCCTTGTCGGCGAGGACGTCGTCGTCGGGCTGGCCTTCGTGTGGGTCGTTGGGCGATATGCCGTCCGCGTTGACGAGGACGTAGGGCAACCTGCAGTCCCCGCTGATCCATCCCATGACGTACTCCCTGTTGTGGCCGTGTCCTGTGGTCGCGTTTCAGCGTGTCGCCCTGGAGTAAGAAATTTGAGAAATATTGGCGCGATACCCTCCAGTGGAGGATGTCGAGGGAGGCTATGGGGGTGAGGTTCCTGCGCAGGTTGACTCCATCGTTGGTTGTACTGTGCTCAAATTTCTCGGAGTACATCGATGATGTGCTCATCAACCAAGGAGCCCAGATGAAGATCCGGTACCTCGGCACCAGCTCGGAAGAGGGCAGCTGCCCGACCGTCTATGAGACTGACCGCGACACGTTCCTCGTCCAGGGCAACGTCGTCACGGACACGGCCGCGCTTGCCGAGCTGCGAAGGCACAACAACGGGATCCCGGAGTGGGAGACCGTTGTCGAGATCCCCAAGGAGCTGGTACGCCACTTCCCGCAGGAGTCTCGCCACGTATGAGTCCGATGGACGAACTGAACGAGCTGTTCCGCAGCTTTCGCCACAGCTCGTGGCGGTGGGAATGCCAGGGTGAGTACGCCGTTGACGAGGCGAAGTTGCAACGGTGGCGCGACGGCTTGCCGCCCGACCTGGCGGCCAAGCGGCCGTGGCTCGACTTCATCGGAGGTCTCGTCGCCGACGGTAAGACGTGGCAGCGGGTGCGGATGCTGACCGAACCGCTGACCGAGTACCTCCAGTGGATGCTGGAGAACACGCAGACGAACGTCGATGCGGGCGAGGACATCCGGTGGATCGAGCAATCCACGGCGCAGCAGCTGGCGATGCCGGACTACGATTTCTACCTGTTCGACGACCGCCTCGTCGCGATCATGCGCTTCGACGATGACAAGCTGCTGAGTCGGGTCGAGACCAGTTCGGACGAGAGTGTCGTCGCCGAGCATCGCGCCTACCGCGATAAGGTCTGGCCTCAGGCCCGCCCGCACACCGATGATCTCGCAGGGACCTCTTGACCGACACCAGTCCGCGCCGACTCGCACTCGGTGACACGTTGCGCCTGTTGCGCGGGTCGACAGGTCTGTCGGGCAAACTGCTTGCCGAGCAACTGGGGTGGCAGGCGTCGAAGATCAGCAAGATCGAAAACGCCCGGCAGGCGGTCACCGACACCGACATCGTGGACCTCGGTCGCGTGCTCGATCTGGATCATGAGCAGGTCGAGGAACTGCGCGACGAATTGCGCGCGATCCGGCTCGACGAGGCCCGGTGGGCCCGGCAGTTGCGCGTCGGGCACCGGCCGTTGCAGGAGAATGTCGCGCGGGCGGACCAGACAGCCGACCGCATCGGTGTGTTCTCGTTGACGCTTGTCCCCGGACTCCTGCAGACCGCCGAGTACGCCCGGCACGTGTTCTTGTCGTTGGCCGAGATGCACGACTCCCCGCGCGACACCGACGAGGCTGTCCGCGGCCGGATGGACCGGCAACAGGTCCTCTACGACGAGTCGAAACAGGTCGAGCTGCTCATGGCGGAGTCCGCCCTGCACTATCCGGTCGCTCCGAGGAACGTCATGCTCGGCCAGATCGACCGGCTGATCACGGTGCAGGGGTTGCCGTCGTTACGGTTCGGGATCATCCCGCTCGGACGCCGGCTCCCGGCTGTGGTCGCACACAACTTCGTCTTGAAAGACGACGCCGTCACGGTGGAGCTGATCAATACTGAGTTCACCACGCAAGACGCCGCCGACGCGGCGTTGTATCGCCGCTACTTCGACAGCCTGTGGTCGGTGGCGGCCGAGGGCGATGACGCCAGGGCGATTCTCACGCGGATCGCGTCGGACCTCACGATGTCGTAGGACTGCGGCGTATCGACTAGCGTCGGTGTCATGACCATCCCGACGGACCCGGAGACCGGCGAGTTCCACCGCGCCCCCAACGCCTTCGACGCTCGTATCACCGCCGACGGCCGTGACGGCTGGCCCGTCGAAGCGGGCCGCTACCGCCTGGTCGTCAGCCGCGCGTGCCCGTGGGCGAGCCGGGCGCTGGTCGTCCGCAGACTGCTGGGCCTTGAGGGAGTCCTGTCGCTGGCGGTCGCCGATCCGATCCAGGACTCCCGCAGCTGGCGATTCACCCTCGATCCGGGCGGACTCGACCCAGTACTCGGCATCGGATTCCTGTACGAGGCCTACGAGAGGGCCGCCCCGGCCTACGACGGCGGCATCAGCGTGCCCGCGATCGTCGACGTGCCGAGCGGCAGGCTCGTCACCAACGACTACCCGCGGATCACGCTCGACCTCGACACCGAGTGGACGGCGCTGCAACGCGACGGCGCGCCCGAGCTGTATCCGGAGGCACTGCGCGACGAGATCGACGCCGTCAACGCCGACGTGCACCGGGACGTCAACGCGGCCGTCTACGAAGCAGGCTTCGCCACGAAACCGGCCGCCTACGAGGACGCCTACGACCGGCTGTTCGCCCGGCTGGACGTGCTGTCGGACCGGCTCTCGCGGCAGCGCTATCTCGTCGGGGACACGATCACCGAGGCCGACATCCGCCTGTTCACCACGCTGGTGCGATTCGACGCCGTCTACCACGGTCACTTCAAGTGCAACCGCCACAAGCTCACCGAACTGCCGGTGCTGTGGGCCTACGCGCGGGACCTGTTCCAGACGCCCGGCTTCGGCGACACGGTCGATTTCGACCACATCAAGCGGCACTACTACGAGGTGCACGAGCAGGTGAATCCGACGGGCATCGTGCCGAAGGGTCCGGACCTGTCGGGGTGGACCACCGCGCACGGCAGGGAGGAACTGGGCGGACGGCCGTTCGGCAACGGTACGCCTCCGCCACCGCCGCCCCCGGAGGAGGCCGTCACCTCCCGGTCGTGAGGTCTACTCGTATCCTCGCGGCGTGGCGGCGACCGGAGGATGCACGGGAGGCAGGAGGCTCGCGGACGCACTGCGCGAGCTCGAGGTCGATCGCGCGTTCGGGCTGCCCGGCGTGCACAACCTGCCGGCGTGGAACGCGCTGTCGCAGCAGGGAGTCCGGCTGATCGGCGTGCGCCACGAACAGTCGGCCGGGTTCGCCGCCGACGGCTACGCCCGCGCCACCGGGCGGCTCGGCGTGGCGGTCGTGACGAGCGGTCCCGGAGCCGCGGGCACCCTCGCCGCGGTCGGCGAGGCGCACGCGTCGGCGTCGCCGGTGATCGTCATCGCCACCGATGTGCCCTCCACTCTGCGCACGCCCGGCGTGGTGCGCGGGGCGCTGCACGAGACGTCCGACCAGGCCGCGATGTTCGCCCCGGTGACGAAGGCGACGCTGACCGCCGACTCGCCGGACGACATCGCGCGCGTGGTCCGCAGGGCGGGCCGGATCGCGCGGCGACCGCAGAGCGGCCCGGTGTACGTCGGCATTCCCGCGGACTTCCTCACCGCCGAGGCCGCCGATCCGCTGCCCGCCGAGTCGACGGAGGTGATCCAGCGCGTCGACGTCGCCGATCTGCTGCAGGCACGCGAACTGCTGAGCACCGCGCGGCGCCCCGTGATCTGGGCAGGCGGCGGGGCGCTCCGTGCAGGCGCGGGCGAGGTGCTGGGGGAGCTGGCCGAATGCCTGGCGGCCCCGATCATCACCACGTACGCCGCGCGGGGGATCGTGCCGCCGGACCACCCGTGCCGGGCGTCGAATCCCGTGCACACACCCGAGGTCGGCGCGCTGTGGGACGAGGCGGACATCGTGCTCGCCGTCGGCACCGATTTCGACGGCATGATGACCCAGAACTGGCGGATGCCGAAGCCGCCGACACTGATCACCATCAATGTCGACCCCGCCGACGCGGCCAAGAACTACCCACCGGACCTGCAGCTGACCGGCGACGCCCGCGAGGTCACCGAGAACCTGGCGCTGGGCATGCCGCGGCGTGCGGGCCTGGCCGAACTGTCGCGCAGGCTCGACGACATCGAAACGCGCGTGCGCAGGCGCATCCGGAGGGAGGAACCGCAGGCTGCGGAGCTGCTGACCGCGCTGTCCGAAACGTTGCCCGACGACACGGTGCTGGTCTCGGACATGTGCGTCGCCGGCTACTGGATCGGCGGCTTCTACCGTGTCGCGGCCCCGCGCAAGCTGGCCTACCCGATGGGCTGGGGCACGCTCGGGTTCGGCTTTCCCGCGTCCCTCGGCGTCGCGGCCGCAGGCGGCGGCCGGGCGGTGTGCGTGACGGGCGACGGCGGATTCCTGTACGGCGTCGCCGAACTGGCAACGGCGATCCAGGAGAGCCTGCCCATCACGGTGGTCGTGGTCGACGACAGCGGGTACGGCATGCTCCGCTACGACCAGACGCGCGGCGGCCTCCCGCACGAGGGTGTCGATCTCGTGACGCCGGACTTCGTCGGGCTGGCGAAATCGTTCGGGGTCGATGCCGACCGGGTCGACGGATTCGGCCGCGCGTTCCGCAGGCGCCTCCGCGAGTTCACGCGCTCGGCGGAGCCCAACCTGCTGGTCGTGGCGGCCGAGCTCAGCCCGCCGCTGAACACCTCGCCCCGCTGGTACCGCCGCTGACCCGAGCCGCACCGCGGTGGGCGGCGTGGCGAGGCCCGGATGCGGCGAGGCCGGGCTGCGGTGCCCGCACGCCACGTACGCTGAGCACATGAGCGACGCTGCCACCGCTGAGCGGGTGTTGTCCGAGGCCACGACGATCGCCGTGGTGGGCCTGAGCAGGGACCCCGCGAAGTCCGCGCATTCGGTGCCCGCGGCGATGCAGTCCGCGGGGTTCCGGGTGATCCCCGTGCATCCGTCGGCCGACGTGCTGCTGGGCGAGCGGGTGTACCGCTCCCTGGCCGACGTCCCGGAGCCGGTGGACATCGTCGACGTGTTCCGCCCGTCCGGCGAGGCGGCCGAGGTCGCCCGTGGCGCCGCGGCGATCGGGGCGAAGTCGCTGTGGCTGCAGCAGGACATCGTGTCGGCCGAGGCGCGCGCCATTGCCGCCGAGGCGGAGATGGACTACGTCGAGGACCAGTGCATCGCCGTGGTCCGCGCTATCGCCGGCATCACCCGGTAGTCCGCGCCACCCGTCGCACGCCGCGCGTTCTGCGGGCTCCTGTCACGCGGCGCCCCTGTCACGCTGCGCCCCTGTCACACCGCGCCGCCTGTCATACCGCGCCGCCTGTCACGTCCCGGGGTCCGGCCCGCCGCTGCCGACGTGGTCGACCGGCACGTCCCCGGTGTGTGCCAGGCACAGCGTGTGGAGCAGGTCCGCGAGGGTGTCGCGATCGGACTCGTCGAGGACGGCCAGTAGCCGGTCCTCGTGGGCGAAGATCTCGCCCGCCGTGTCGTCGACGATCCGGCGCCCGGAGTCGGTGAGGTGCACGAGGACGCTGCGGTCCTCACCGGGTTCGCGGGACACCCAGCCTTGACGTTCCGCCCGGGTCAGCCGCTGGGAGATCGCGGCGGGTGTCACGCCGTCGAACTCGGCGAGCTGCCGCGTGGTCAGTGCGTACGGCGCTCCGCTCCGGCGCAGTGTGCCGAGCAGGTCCATCAGTGCGGGGTCGATGCCCTGCCGGCTCAGCAACTGTCGCCGTTCGATGCCGAACGCGTGGGCCAGGTGCCAGATCCGCGTCACGACCGCGATCGACGACGGGTCGAGGTCGGGCCGCTCCCGGCTCCACGCGGCCATGATCTGTGCCGCTCGATCCTGTTTGCTCACGGCCACGAGCTTACATTAAGGTCTTAACGTATCCCAACGTTTAGACCTAAAGGAGAGCTCGTGTACATCGTCACCGGAGGTGGAACCGGAATCGGCCGGGCCGTCGCGCTGTCACTGCAGAGCCGGGGCGAGGACGTCCTCGTCGCCGGGCGCCGACGCGCGCCGCTCGACGACGTCGCCGGTGACACCGGCGGCGCAGTGCGGACCGTGCGCTGCGACCTGTCGACACCGGACGGTGCCCGGACACTCGCCGCGGCGGTCGACACCGATGTCGACGGCCTCGTCCACTGCGCGGGCGGCAACCCGGCCATCGGCGGACCGGAGGCGTCGACGTTGGAGGCCGAAGCCGATCTGGTGCGGGAAACCCTCGACAGCAATGTCACGTCGGCGGCCCTGGCCGTCTCCGCGCTGTCCGGGCACCTGACCGCTGGTGCTTCGATCGTGCTCTTCGGCTCGATCGCCGCGGAACACGGCGTGGGCTACTACGGGCCGGCCAAGGCCGCGGTCGCCTCCTACGCGCTCGGGCTGGCCGCGTCGCTGGGGCCGCGCGGTGTCCGGGTCAACTGCATCTCACCCGGCTACATCGCCGAGACCGAGTTCTTCGCCGGGACCATGACCCCCGAACGGGAAGCGGAGCTGCGTGCCGGCACCACACTCGGCAGGACCGGAGTTCCCGACGACGTCGTGGGCCTCACCGAGTTCCTGCTCTCCTCGCGCGCGCAGCACATCACCGGCCAGAACCTCCACCTCGACGGCGGTGCCCACCCGACGCGGTAGCCGGTTGTAAAAGGCCTGTCGCGCCCGGCAGGCCGCCGGTATCGTGTGAGGCATGTCTCCACCGTGACACTCTGCGAGCCAAAGCGCTGCGAACCAAAGCGCTGCGAACCAAAGCGCTGCGAACCAAAGCGCTGCGAACCAAAGCGCTGCGAAACGACACGCTGCGGACCGCCGCGGCGATCCCGTCGCACGGCTGTCCCGGCGCGCCTGCGCCTGGGCGGTGCTCGCGGACGCGGTGCCGCTGTATCCGCTCTACGCGCTGTTGTTCCGCGCCCACGGCCTGTCCGACGCGGAGATCTCCGCGCTGCTGGCCGTCTGGTCGCTGACCAGCGTCGTCGCCGAGGTGCCCACCGGCGCGCTCGCCGATCGCTTCTCGCGCACCGGCTCCATGGCCGCGGGCGGCGTGGCCCAGGCGCTGGCCTACGTGCTGTGGACGGCGCTTCCCGGGTTCCCCGCGTTCGCGGCCGGTTTCGTGCTGTGGGGCATCGGCGGCACACTCGTCTCCGGTGCCGTCGAGGCGTGGCTCTACGACAGCCTCGTCGACCTGGGCGAACCCGAGCGGTTCCGCCGGATCTACGGCCGGCTCGACGCGTGTGAACTGCTGGCGCAGGTTCCCGCCGCCGTCGGGGCGACCGTGCTGCTGCCCCTCGGCGGGTTCGAACTGGTCGGCTGGGTCAGCGTCGCCACCTGCCTCGGCGCGGCCGTGCTGGCCGCCCGCCTCCCCGAATCCTCCCGTGGCGGCACCGAAGCCGATTCGGCAGGCGAACCCGATGCGGCGGGCGAACCCGATGCGGCGGCCGGTGGATCCGACGAGGCCGGTTCGCCCGCCTCAGTTGTCTCCGGCGAACCGGCGGAGAGCGGGTATGTCGCCACTCTGCGGTCCGGCATCGCCACCGCGGTCCGCACACCCGGTGTGCGGACCGCGGTGATCGCCGTGGCCCTGCTGACGTCGTTCGACAACATCGAGGAGTACTTCGGTCTGCTCGCCGAGGACTGGCACGTCCCGCCGAACTGGGTTCCCCTGGCCATCCTCGGCATCCCACTCTCCGGTGCCGCGGGAGCTCTGCTCGCAGGCCGGGTCCGCGACACCTGGGTCACGCCGCTGCTGCTGACCGGCGTCGCACTGTTGGCCCTCGCTCACCTGTGGGCCCGGCCTGCGGGGCTCGCCCTCGTCGCGGGGTTCTACGCGCTGTACCGCGCGGTGCTCGTCGTGGCCGAGTCGCGGTTGCAGGACCGCATCGCGGCCGGCGCGCGGGCGACGGTCACGTCCATCGCGGGTGTCGGCACCGAATTGGCAGGCCTGGTGCTGTTCGCCGCGTGGGCGATCGGGGGTCTGCCCGCGGCGCTGGTGCTGGCCACGGTGATCGCGCTGGCCGTGACGCCCGGGATGCGCTCGCGGAACCCCAGTCGGCCTCGGGCCGTCCGATGACGCGGTACCCGTGAAGGGATGCGGTGATGACTCCGATGACTCCGATGTCACCGATCGGCCCCGGGCGGCGCGTGTCGCACTATCGTGGGGATCATGCTGCTCGGGAACCTGCGCCGTGACCTGCCAGCCGACCGGCTCGTGGACGACCCCGACGTCGTCGCCGGTTACGTCCACGACGAGGCCGAATGGGCGCCGCGCGGCAAACCGGACGTTGTCGTGCGGCCGCGCAGCGCCGAAGAGGTCCAGACCGTCGTCCGCGCTTGCCTGGCGCACGGAACTCCGCTGGTCACGCGGGGTGCGGGCACGGGACTGTCCGGTGGGGCGAACGCCGTCGACGGGTGCGTGCTGCTGTCGACCGAGTTGATGACGGCGGTGCGGGAGATCGACGAGTCCGAGCGCCTCGCCGTCGTCGAGCCGGGCGTCGTCAACGACGATCTGCGCGCGGCGTGCGCCGACCGCGGCCTGTGGTATCCGCCGGACCCCGCCAGCTCCTCGTGGTCGACCATCGGCGGCAACGTCGCCACCAACGCGGGCGGGCTCTGCTGCGTCAAGTACGGCGTGACCCGCGACTACGTCCTCGGGATGCAGGTCGTCACCGGAACCGGGGAGCTGGTGCGGCTCGGCAGGCGCACCGCGAAGGGCGTCGCCGGGTACGACCTCGCCGGTTTGATGGTCGGCTCGGAGGGCACGCTCGGTGTCGTCACCGAGGTGACGGTGAAGCTGCGGCCGCTGCGCGATCCGGAGCACACCGTGGCCGGGTACTTCTCGTCGATCATCGACGCGGGACGCGCCGTCGCCGCGGTCGCCGATGCGGGCATCACGCCGTCCGCGCTGGAACTGGTCGACCGGCACTGCCTCGCCGCCGTCGACGCGTGGAAGAACATGGGGCTGTCGGTCGAGGCCGACATCGTGTTGCTCGGCCGGACGGACGCGCCGGGCCCGGCGGGGGAACAGGAGGCGGACCGCATGCTGGCCTGCTTCGAGCAGGGCGGTGCCACGTGGGCGGCGCGGTCGACGGATCAGGAGGAGGCCGACGCGCTGTTCGCGGCCCGCCGCCTGGCCTACCCGGCGCTGGAACGGCTCGGTCCGCTGCTCACCGAGGACGTGTGCGTGCCGAAGGTGGCCGTGCCGGAGATGCTGGCCCGGATCGAGGCGGCCGCGACGCGGCACGACACCCGTATCGCCAACATCGCGCACGCGGGCGACGGCAACCTGCATCCGCTGCTGAGCACACCTCCCGGGGACGACGCGGCCCGGGAGCGAGCACAGGAGGCGTTCCACGACATCATCCGCGACGCCCTCGAACTCGGCGGCACCGTCACCGGTGAACACGGCGTCGGGCTGCTGAAGAAGGACGGTCTCGGCTCGGAGCTGGACGGTGAGGTCGTCGCCATGCACCGGGCGGTCAAGACCGCGCTCGACCCGCACGGGATCCTCAACCCCGGCAAGGTCATCCCGGACCGGCCGGGGCCCCGCTGACGGCCCGTCAGCGGCGGTGCAGGTGCATCGGCAAACCGTCGGCGGGCACCGGCAGCGAGGTGTTGTCCCAACGCGGGTGCACCCCGTCCGGCACCGACCACGTGTAGGTGCGCAACATCTCGTGGAGAATCGCCTTCACTTCGAGCGTGCCGAAGTGCAGTCCGATGCACTTGTGCACCCCGCCGCCGAACGGGATCCACGCGAACCGGTGCCCGGCGTCCTCTCGGCGGGACTCGGAGAAGCGGTCCGGGTCGAACCGGTCCGGGTCGGTCCAGATGCCGGAGTCGAAGTGGTTCACGCCCGGCGCCGCGACGACAGCGGTCCCGGCGGGGACGTGGTGGCCCGCGATCTCGGTGGGCTTCACGGTCATCCGCATCAGTGTCGGCACCGGCGCCACGAGCCGCAGCGACTCCTTGATGATCAGATCCAGTGTGGTGAGGCTTTCCAGCGCGTGGATGTCGGGGACGTCGTCGCCGAGCGCGAGGGACTCCTCGCGGGCGCGCTGCTGCCACTCCGGATGTTTGCCGAGGTAGTGCGCCGCGGCGCTGGTGGTGATCGTCGAGGTGTCGTGCGCGGCCATCATCAGGAAGATCATGTGGTTGACGACGTCGTCGTCGCTGAACCGTTCGCCGTCGTCGGCGGCCGCTTGGCAGAGTCCGGCGAACAGGTCCGAGCCGCCGGATTCCCGCGCCGCGGGCAGATGCCTGCGAAAGTAGTGTTCCAGGGTCCTGCGGCCCTGTACACCCGCGCGGAACCGGGTGCCCGGCAGCGGGTACCGCACGATCGACGTCGCCGCGCGCACGGCTGCGACGAAGGCCCGGTTGATCTCGTCGAGGTTCTCGTCGCCGCCGCGGCCGCCCATGAAGACCTGCGTCGCCACGTCGAGCGTCAGTTGCTTGAGCAGCCAATAGATGCGCACCGGACGGTCGGCGGTCCACTGTGGAACTCTCGCCCGCACCGACGGACCCAGCTGGTCGACGTAGCCGGTCAACCGGTCACGCGTGAAAGCGGACTGCATGATCCGGCGGTGCATGCGGTGCTCGTCGAAGTCGAGGAGCATCAGTCCGCGGTGGAAGAAATCGTCGATCAGCTGGGTCCAGCCCTCCTGGGAGAAGGCCTTGTCCTTGTTGACGAGAACCTGCTGGGTGGCATCGGGCCCGCCGACGGTCACCACTTCGGGGCCGACCGAGCCCATCCACGACACCGGACCGAACCGTTCGTAGCGGTCCCGCAGGAACTCGTTGCCGAACCTGATGTAGCTGAGCGTGTGGCCGACGAGCGGTGGACCGTGGTCCCCGCGGACCGGTTTCAGGTCGCTGTCGGCCGGTGGCGGTGCCAGGGAGCCGACCCGGCCGCGGGTCGCGCGCAGCCAGGCGTCGTCGACCGCTTTCGGCGCGGGTGCGGCGAGCACGGACGAGAGCCGCTCGCGTGCCGCCCGGTTCGTGCGTTCCAGTAGTGAAACCATGTGAACGTCCCGTCGAAGAGGGGATTCCGTGGCCGCCGCTCCCGCGGCGTCCACAATGGATGAACTGTGATGGAGGTGTGATCGCGCGATGGGTGCGCGGTCGTGGCCGGGTCAGTGGCCCGCGTCCCGCGCCGCGCCGACCGCGCGGGTCTCGTACTCCTTGCGGGCGGTGTGATCGGCGGCGCCGAGCACGCGATGGGCGCCACTGGCGCGCAACAGGGCGTCGGAGACCCGCCGCGGCAGCAGTGCGCCGAGGACGTTGGCCACCACCAGATCGCGCGGCACGTAGACGTCGAACCGCGGCTTGCGGATCGTCGCCAGGATGGCGGCCGCGACCTCCTCCGGTGTCACCGAACGGATCGCGCGCGACTCGCCGAGACCGGCCGCCAGTTCGGTACGCACGACCGAGGGCATGACGACCGATATGTCGACACCCGTGCGGTGCAGTTCCGCGCGTACGGCGCCGGAGAAGCCGACGACGCCGTGTTTCGTGGCGCAGTAGGTCGCCGCGCCCTCGAAGCCGACCTTGCCCGCCTCGGACGCGAGGTTGATGATGTGGCCACGACCGCGTGCCCGCATCCGCCGCACGGCCTCGCGGCTGCCGTGGATCACCGCGTGCAGGTTGATCGCCAGCTGTTTCGCGGTGACCTCGTCGGGTTCGTCGTCGATGCGGCCGAGTGGCATGATCCCGGCGTTGTTGATCACCACGTCGGCCGGTCCGAGGGTGTCTTCCGCGGCGTCGAGGAACCGGGTGTACGCGGCGGGGTCGGTGACGTCGACCCGCCAGCAGTGTACCCGGGGGTGCTCACGCAGCCGTTCCGGCAGTGCAGCCGGTTCCAGGTCCGCGACCGCGACCGTGGCGCCGGTCTCGGCCAGTGCCGTCGCCGCCGCCGCACCGATGCCGCGCGCGCCGCCGGTGATCGTGACGACCGTGCCCGCGATGGTCCGTTCCCGGCGGCCGAATCGTCCGCGTTCCTGCCCCATCGGCGCCTCCTCGCGCTGACCGCTGATGCCGCACCTGATCTTGGGCGACGAGGGTCAGCATCCAACTGACAACTATGCATGTCAATATCGACCGAACGGGTGGCGCGCGGTGGAACCTCAGGTCAGCCGGGCAGGCAGCTTCTCGTAGCCGCGCAGGATGCGAGTGGGGCGGTGTGCGGCACCGGGACGCAGTGACAGGTCCGGGAAGCGGTCGAACAGCGCGCGAAGGCCGATCTCGCCCTCCATCCGGGCCAGCGCCGCGCCGAGGCAGTAGTGCCTGCCGGAGGAGAACGCGATGTGCTCACGAGCGTTCGGCCGGGTCACGTCGAACGTGTGCGGGTCGTCGAAGACGCCGGGATCCCGGTTGGCACCCGCCAGTAGTGTCGTCACGAGCGACCCGGCGCGCACCGGCTTGCCTGCGATCTCGGTGTCGCGCACGGTCGTCCGCCCGGTCAGCAGTACGGGTGGGTCGAACCGCAGGACCTCGTCGACCGTGCCCGCCCACAGCGACGGATCCTGCCGCACCTTGTCGAGCTGCTCGGGGTGTTCCCGCAGTAGCGCGATGCCGTTGCCGAGCAGGTTGACGGTCGTCTCGAACCCGGCCGCCAGCACGAGCCCTGCCGTTGCGCGGAGTTCCTTGTCGTTGAGGCCGACGCCGTCCTCACGGGCCGCAACGAGCTTGCTCAGCAGGTTGTCGCCGGGGTTCTCCTTCAGCGCGGCGAGGTGGTCGCCGAGCCAGGCGTCGAACTCGCCCAGCGCGCGGTCGGTGTCGCGGAACTGCCGCCACGGCATGCCCAGGTCGAGGCTCGGTGCGGCTGCGGTGCCGAGGGTGAGGACCTTGTGCCGTTCGTGATCGGGGACCCCGAGGATCTCGGCGATCACGGTCACCGGCAGCAGGCTGCAGTAGGCCTGGACCAGGTCGACCTCCTCGCCTGCGCGCGCCCGCTGTTCGAGCGCGTCGAGCAGGTCGGCGGCGATCTCCTCGGTGCGAGTGCGCAGGTTCTCCACGGCGCGGGCGGTGAACACCCGGGTGACGAGCTTGCGGTAGCGCGTGTGCTCCGGCGGCTCGGTGGCCAGCAGTGAGGGCGGTTCCACCGGGTGCAGATGATTCGAGACCGACCACGTGCCCAGCCTGCCGAGCACGCCGTCGGCGTTGTCGACGCCGGCGCGCACGTCCTGCGAGGTCAGCACGTCGCGGACGACGGAGTGGTGCGAGACGAGGTAGGAGTATTTCCCGCGGATGATCGGCCCGCGAGCGTGGATCTCGTCGAAGAGCCCGGTCAGGTCCAGGGTCGGCGTCTCGGCGGATTCGGTGAACAGCCTCGCCTGCAGATCTCCTGTGTCTGCGGCGCGGCGGAGTGCGGCGCGGGGCATCGCATGGGTCACGCCCCAGCGCACGGCCATTTTCGCGAGGGACACCGTTGAACCTCCCATTGTCTACTGTCGAGTAGGTGCTGGTCCAGTCTGCCCCCCGACCGGCTCCGCGCGAAAGAGAAGACCCGGGCACATCGCGCAGGCGGGCACTGGCTGCTGAACGCCGGCCGGATCTGGACGCTCGTCGTCGTGATCGACACCGTGTGGTCACTGGGTCGCGCGGCGTTCACCCGGCGGAGTCGTTGACGCGCAGGACTCGCAGGCGTCGGAGGTCCGCAGGGAGCGGGATACGGTACCGGGCATGACATCCGGTACCGGCTTCGGCGTCGTGCGCCGCACAGCGGCGTGGAGCGAGTGGCGCAGACCTCGCCCGGACCCCGCGATCCAGCGTTCGGACGTGGTGATCACGGCCGGGGTGTTCGCCGGCATGGTGATCGCCGTGCTGGCGGTCAACGGCATGGGCGCCCAGGCCTTCGGGACCGCGCCGTCGCTGGGGGAACAGCTGGTATGGGGCACGGCGCTGTCGCTTCCGCTCGTGGCGAGGCGGCGGTTCCCCGTCGTGGTGCTGCTGTTCGTCGGGGCGGTGTTCATCGCTGCGCAGGCGCGCCAGATCGGTGACAACACCGTGCCGTCGGTGTGCGTGTTCCTCGCGAGCTACAGCGTGGGCGCGTGGGAGCGCAACCGCAGACTCGCTCGCTGGTCGCGGCTCGCGGTGATCATCGCGATGTTCCTGTGGCTGGTCGCCTCGTTCGTCGGGGCGATGGCCGAGAACCTCCCCGATTTCCCCGGTGCACGAGGGCCGTTCGATCCGGTCGTCGCCTCGGTGGTCTACACCCTGCTGTTCAACGGCGTGTTCTTCGCCGCCGCGTACTTCTTCGGGAACATGGCCTGGGAGACGGCGCGCCGCAGGGCCGAGCTGGAGCAACGCAACGAACAGCTGCGCCGGTCGCAGGAGGAGAACCTCCGCGGTGCGCTCGTCGCCGAACGGGTCCGGATCGCGCGGGACCTGCACGACGTCGTGGCGCACAGCGTGTCGGTGATGGGGGTGCAGGCGGGTGCCGCACGCCGCATGCTCGACCGCGACCCCGCGCTGGCAGGCGAGGCGCTGCAGACGGTGGAGGAGACCGCCCGGTCGGCGATCGGTGAACTGCGCGGACTGCTGGGCGTCCTGCGGGCGGATCCGGAGCCCGGCGGTGCCGCGGGCGACGGGGAGGCCAGTGCGGTGGGCGGTGCGAACGTCGCCGCTGCCGACGGTGCCACTACCGACGCCGCCACTGCGGGAGACGCGGCCACTGCGGGAGACGCGGCCGGTGGCGCCGGCGGCGGCACCACGGCCGTGGTGAGCGGCGATGGCGGACCGGGCGAGCGCGCCGCATCCCCGGGATTGAACGACATCCCCGAACTCGTATCCGGAATGGACGCGACCGGCGTCGAGGCTCACCACGGGGTGTACGGCGAGGAACGGGCGGTCCCGGACGCGCTGGCGCTGTCGGCCTACCGCGTCGTGCAGGAGGCGCTGACCAACGTGGCCAAACACTCCGGGGCCGAACAGGTCGACGTACGGGTGCGGTATCTGGCGAGCGCGCTCGAGGTCGAGGTCGTCGACGACGGATACGGTCGGTCCTCGGTGGCCGGCAGCGGTCTCGGCCAGGTCGGGATGCGGGAGCGGGTGGCCGTGCACGGCGGCGAGCTCGAAGTGGGACCGCGCAACGGCGGGCGGGGATACCGCGTATGGGCGAGCATGCCGCTCGGTCCCCGGCCGGGAGGCCGCAACACACAGGAGGAGGCCGGGTGACCGAGTCGTTGCGTGTCGTGCTGGTGGACGACCAGGATCTGGTGCGGGCCGGGTTCCGGGTCATCCTCGGAGCCGAGCCGGATGTGACGGTCGTCGGTGAGGCGGGTGACGGCCTGGAGGCCGTCCGCCTGGTCGGGGACGTGTGTCCCGACGTGGTGCTGATGGACGTGCAGATGCCCGGTGTCGACGGGCTCGAGGCGACCCGCCGGATCCTGAACCGGCAGGCGGCCGCGGCCGGCTCGACGAAGGTCGTCATCCTCACGACCTTCGACCGGGAGGACTATCTCTTCGAGGCGCTGCAGGCGGGAGCGAGCGGATTCCTGCTGAAGAACGCGTCGCCGGAGGACCTCGTCGAATCGGTGCGGATCGTCGCGCGCGGGGACGCACTGCTGTCGCCCGAGGTCACCCGGCGGGTCATCGCGCGGTTCAGCGGACCTTCCGCACCGCCGGTCCCTGCGATCAGACCCGACGTGCTGACCGAACGTGAGTACGAGGTGCTGGTCATGCTGGCGCGCGGTGCCTCCAACGGGGAGATCTCCGAACGGTTCGTGGTCAGCGAGGCGACGGTGAAGACGCACGTGTCGCGCGTGCTGACGAAACTCGACCTGCGCGACCGGACCCACGCCGTGGTGTTCGCCTACGAGAACGGGATCGTCGCCCCCGGCACGGCGTGAGCGCCGGCACCGGCAGTGGGATCGGTCGCGCGGTCGACCGCCCGGATACATCGCACGCCTGACGCGCGGCGCCGCCCGTGCTCCTAGGCTGCTCGTATGTTGAAGGTGAATGGCGTCAGCCGGAGCTTCGGCGACCACCGGGTGCTCGACTCGGTGTCGTTCGACGTCAAGCCCGGCCGAATGACGGGGTTTCTGGGGGCCAACGGCGCCGGTAAGACCACCATGATGCGGATCATCCTGGGGGTTCTGAAGGCCGATGCGGGCTCGGTGTCGTGGAACGGGCAGCCGGTCACGCAGGCGTTGCGCCAGCGGTTCGGCTACATGCCGGAGGAACGCGGCCTGTACCCGAAGATGAAGGTCGCGGACCAGATCCAGTGGCTCGGCAGGCTGCACGGCATGTCTGCGGCGAACGCGGCGGCGAGTACCGAGCGCCTGCTCGAGGAGCTCGACCTGAGCACGCGTGCCAACGACAAGCTCGAGGCGCTCTCGCTCGGCAACCAGCAGCGTGCGCAGATCGCCGCGTCGCTGGTGCACGACCCGGAGCTGCTGATCCTCGACGAGCCGTTCTCGGGCCTGGACCCGATCGCGGTCGACACGGTGCTGCGGGTGCTGCGCCAGCGCGCGGCCGACGGGGCGCCGGTGCTGTTCTCGAGCCACCAGCTCAGCGTCGTCGAGCAGCTGTGCGACGACCTGGTGATCATCTCCGAGGGCCAGATCAGGGCCAGCGGTGAGCGGGACGAGATCAAGGAGCGTTACGGCACGCCGCGGTACGAGCTGGTCGTCGGCTCGGACGCCGGGTGGTTGCGCGATGTTCCGGGTATCAAGGTGACCAGCGTGGACGGTCCGCGGGCGGTGTTCGAATCCGCATCCGCCGACGGTTTCCGGGCCGGTGGCGAGGCGCTGGACCAGCGCATCCTGCAGGAGGCGATGCGCCGCGGCGAGGTGCGTGCGTTCACGCCCGTCGTGCCGTCGCTCAACGAGATCTTCAAGGAGGCGATCTGATGACCAGCGTCGAGGAGCGGACCTCCGTGGAGTCTCGCAACAACGACGGCGGCCTGAGCTTCGTGCAGGCCACGTGGCTCGTCGCGGAACGCGAGCTCAAGGCGTTCCTGCAGATGAAGGGTTTCTGGATCGGGCTCGCGACGATCGTGATCGGCCTGTTCGCGGCGTCGATCCTGCCGAACGTGCTCGGCGGTGGGGACACGAAGATCGCCGTCGCCGGCTCCGACGTGGCGCAGACACTCGAGGCCGGCCCCTTCGACATCGAGCGCACCACCGACCCCGCCGTCGCGGAGGAACTCGTCCGCAGCGAAACGGTAGCGGCGGCGGTCGTACCGGACACGACGGGGCAGTCGGCGACGGGAGTCCAGGTCGTCGCTCTCGAGAGCCCGCCGAGCGACCTCATGGCTTCGCTGGGTTCGCCGCCACCGGTGGACCTGCTCGAACCAGGCGAGGTGAGTGAGGGCGAGAAACAACTCGTCATCATGGTGTTCGCGCTGGTGTTCATGCTCTTCGCCATGAGCGGCACCGCGATCGCGCAGAGCACGGTCACCGAGAAGCAGACCCGGGTCGTCGAGATCCTGGTGTCGACGCTGCCGGTGAAGTCGTTGCTGGCCGGCAAGATCGTGGGGCACACGATGCTCACCGTCGGCCAGGTGGCGGTGCTGGCCATCGCGGCGCCGATCGCGCTGCAGGCCGGTGGCAACGAGGCCCTGCTCGAGGTCATCCTGCCCGCGCTCGGCTGGTACGTGCCGTTCCTCGTCCTCGCGTTCCTGCTGCTGGCCTCGATGTGGGCGGTCGCGGGGTCGCTGGTGAGTCGTCAGGAGGATCTGGGCTCGACGATGGGCCTGGTCATGATGCTGGTGTTCGGCCCGTACATGGCCGTCATCTTCCTGGCCGGCAATGCGACCGCCATGGCCGTGCTGTCCTACGTGCCGTTCTCGGCCGCGATCGCGATGCCGGTGCGCCTGTTCACCGGTGAGGCCCAGGTCTGGGAACCGTTCGTGTCGCTGGGCCTGATGGCCGTCATGGTCGTGCTGATCACCGCAGTGGCCACCCGGCTCTACTCGGGCTCGCTGCTGCAGACCGGTGGCAAGATCAAGCTCTCGCGCGCGTGGTCGGCGGCGTCGGACTGACCGGCGAGGACCGACGAACCGTTGCCCCGGCCGGGACGAGCTCCCGGCCGGGGCAACGTCGTTCCCGGCCCCGAATCCGCTACGCCCGATCTCGGGTGCAGCGTCACGTTAAACACGGCGCGTGCGGGGCTACCCGGGTGGCGGGTCCGTTGCCGATGCGATCCGAACGCCGCCGCCACCTGCACGATGGAGGGCTGATGATGCACCGCAGCGAGCTGCGCGACGTACTGGCCGCCGAGGGACCGTTCGCCTGTGCGTACTTCGACGTCACGCACGACACCGAGGACTCGGCCGAACGGACCCGCCTGCAGTGGCGGTCGGTGCGCGAGGAGCTGCTCAGGCAGGGAGCCGACGAGTCGACGGTCGATGCGATGGCTGCCGCCGTCGAGCAGCAGAGCCCGCCGGTCGGAACGGCGACCAGGGCGCTCGTCGCCTCCCACGGCGGGCTGCTGGTGAACGAATGGCTGCCGTCGACGGCCGGCACGGAATCAAGCGACGTGCGCTGGACCGAGGTGCCCTACGTCCTGCCGTTGCTGGCGAGCACGGACCGGCCGGTGCCGTACGTGGCGGTCGTCGCCGACCGCACCGGCGCCACCCTGCGCGCGGTCGACGGCCACGGCGATCCCGTGTCGACCGAGGACGTCAGCGGCGAGGAGCACCACGTCCACAAACCGCGTGGCGGTGGCTGGTCGCACCGGCGGATTCACCAGCACGCGGAGGAGACGGTCAAACGCAATGTGCGCGACATCGCCGACGAGGCGGACCAGCTCGCCCAGAAGGTCAGTGCTCGGTTGCTGGCCTTCGCCGGTGAGGCGCAGACGCGGTCGGCGCTGCGTGCCGAGCTCTCACCGCGCTGCGAGGAGATCGCCGTCGAGCACGATGCGGGCCACCGCGACGGGGAACCGGACCTCGCCGAGCACGAGGCGTGGCTGGCCGAGCTCGTCGCCCGGCAGCAGGCAGAGGATCGCGACGGCGTCGTGCGGCGGTTCCGTGCCGCGACGGGCCGGGACGGCGAGGCTGCGGCCGGGTTGCGCGACGTGACGTCCGCGCTGCGTGACGGGCGCGTGGCGACGTTGCTGATCGACCGGGACGGACTCGGTGACCGCACCGTCGTGACCGGCGGGGACCCGCTCCGGGTCGGTATCGACGACGGCGAGCTGTCCGAATCGAACGTGAAGACCACCGAGCGGCGTGCCGACGAGGCACTGCCCGCAGCCGCGGTGGCAGGCGGTGCCGACGTGCTGGTCGTCGACGGGGTCACCGTCGACGACGGTGTCGGAGCCCTGCTGCGCTACTGAGTCGTGCGGGCCCACCGGTGCCGTCGGGGCCGCGCCGGTGTCGTCAGGGCCGTTCGGTGTCCGACGGGGCCTCGGTGTCCGACGGGGCCTCGGTGTCGGCAGGGGCGTCGCCGCCCGCCGAGCCCCCGTTGTCCGCGATGCCGTTGTCCGCCATGCCGAGGCGCCGGAACACCGTGGGGAGGTCGTCGAGGACGGGCGTCCGCAGGTCGCGGCCCATGATGGTGGCGCGCAGGTAGAGCCCGTCGCCGATCAGGCCGATCAGCTCGGCGGTCAGCGGGTCGGCCACGTACTCGTGGGCCAGGTTCGTCCACATGCGAAACGACGTGGCGAGGGCTTCGTCGACTTTCGGTTCGCTGCCGAGCAGGCGAAGGGCCGCCACGGACGTCCGGTGGGCGGGCTTGGCCATGTCCGCGTCGGTCACGGCCGACGACAGCAGATACCGCACCATGCCTTCGGGCGCGGTCCTGGCGTGGTCCAGGTCCTGGCGCGTGCGTTCGAGGAGCCGGTCGACGAGACCGTCGAGCAGGGCGTCCTTCGATTGGAAGTGGTAGAGCAGGCCGCCCTTGGACACGTCCGCTTTCGCTGCGACGGCGTCGAGCGTGACGGCGGCAAGGCCCTTCTCGATCAGCAGGTCTTCGTAAGCGTCGAGAACCTGTTCGCGTGCGGATGGTCGTCCCATGGCTGACCACTGTACCGCCTTGACTGAACCGTCCAGACGGTCTAGTTTCGGATTCGATCGGCAAACTATACCGGCTGGACGGTTCAGAAATCGGAGGAGACGTGGACAGGGTGGGTAGGCGCGAGTGGGTCGCGCTCGGCGTGCTGGTGCTGCCGGTGCTGCTCATCAGCGTGGACATGACGGTGCTCGGGTTCGCCTTGCCCTACCTGAGCGAGGACCTCGCGCCCACGGGTGCGCAGCAGCTGTGGATCGTCGACATCTACTCGTTCGTGCTCGCGGGGCTGCTGGTGTTGATGGGTTCGGTCGGCGACCGCATCGGCAGGCGCAGGCTGTTGTTGACGGGTGCGGCGTTGTTCGGTGCGGCCTCGGCGTTCGCGGCCTTCGCGGCGAGTCCCGCGATGCTGATCGCCGCACGGGCGCTGCTGGGCATCGGCGGGGCCACCTTGATGCCCTCGACGTTGTCGCTCATCCGCACGATGTTCGTCGACCCCGGGCAGCGCAGGCTCGCGATCGCGGTGTGGGGTACGGGCTTCTCCGGCGGGATGGCGCTGGGGCCGGTGGTCGGCGGCTGGTTGCTCGAGCACTTCTGGTGGGGCTCGGTGTTTCTCGTCAACGTGCCGGTGATGGCCGTGCTGCTGCTCGTCGGGCCGTTCCTGCTGCCGGAGGCGCGCGATCCCGCGCCGGGCCGGTTCGACCTGCCGTCGGCGCTGCTCTCACTGGCCACCGTGCTGCCGGTCGTCTACGGGATCAAGGACATCGCCAAGCACGGCCCCGGGTGGGAGCCGCTCGTGGCGGGCGGACTCGGGATCGTGTTCGGCCTGGCCTTCGTGCGCAGGCAGCGCATCCTCTCCGCCCCGATGGTCGACCTGCGGCTGCTGGCCAAGCCCGAGTTCAGCGTGTCGGTCGGCACCAACATGCTGGGCGTGTTCGCGATGGCGGGGCTGCTGTTGCTGATTCCGCAGTATCTCCAGCTCGTACTCGGGATGCGGCCGCTCACGGCGGCGTTGTGGATGCTGCCGATGACCGTGGCAGGCGTCGCGGGCTCGCTGCTCGTGCCGCGGCTGGCCCGGCACGTGGCGGTGCCGCAGCTGATCGGCGCGGGGCTGCTGCTCGCCGCGGCGGGGTTCGTGCTCGTCGCCGTCACGGGCGGCGGTGCCGGACCCGCGATCGTCGTGGCGGCGCTCGTGCTCGTCGGGTTCGGCGTGCCGCTGTCGGAGGTGCTCACGAACGACCTCATCGTCTCGACCGCTCCGCCGGAGCGGGCGGGGTCGGCGGCGGCCATCTCCGAGACCGGATTCGAACTCGGCGGTGCGCTGGGTGCGGCAGTACTCGGCAGCGTGGCGATGTCGGTCTACCACTCCGGTGTGCCTGCCGGCGCGGGAGACGCCGCGCGCGAGACACTCGGCGGCGCCGTCGCCGCGGCGCGAGGGCTCCCACCGGAGCAGGCCGAGGTGCTGCTCGACGCGGCGCGGGAGGCGTTCGTCTCGGGCATGCGGATCAGTGCGGTGGCCGGCGCCGTGCTTTTGGTGCTGACCGCGGTGCAAGCGTTCGTCCTGCTGCGCCGGGCTCGTACGGACACGTCCGCTCCGGTGCCGGCATGACGAGGTCCGGGTGCCCGCTGCCTGCGGGTGCCGGTGCAGGACCGTGCCCGCGAGGTCGCGGAGAAGCTCGTCGGTTTCCCGTCACGGTCGGCGGGCTTCGAGGTGTAATGGTCACCGCACGTGTGTCCGGGGACGAGAGGCGTCGAGGGAAGACATGATCAGCAGTGTGCAGGAGTGGGCCCTGTCCCTTCCGTGGTTCCTCCACTGGGTGGGAATCATGGTGCTCGGGGCGATCCCGTTCGTCGAGTCGTACCTCGGGTCGATCATCGGGGTGTTGTCGGGCCTGTCGCCGTTCGTGGCGATCCCGGTGGCGATCGGGGGCAACGTCGTCTCGATGCTCGCGTTCGTGTTCGGTGCGCACGCGGTGCGCGGTCGCGTCATGGCCGGCCGCGAGGAGGACTCGTTGTCGCCGCGGAAGCAGAAGGTCAAGGAACGGTTCGACAAGTACGGCGTGGTCGGGGTGAGCCTGCTCGGTCAACTGGTTCTGCCCAGTCAGATCACGTCGGCGCTCATCGTCTCGTTCGGCGCCGTCCGGAACCGGGTGATCCTGTGGCAGGTCATCTCGATCGTCCTGTGGGGCCTGGTGTGCGGCGTGCTCGCCGTCTACGGCATCAATGTGTTCGGCTGAGCCCGGCCTGCGTCGCCGGTGATGTTCGCCGGCGACGGCTCGGGCGTACCATCGGCGGCCGGTGTGGGCAGTGTGGGCAGTGTGGGGCGGGGTCGGGCGGTGTCGGGTGGAGCGCCGCAGGAGCCGCCTCGCCGGCACCACTCGGGAACGTTCGAGCCAGCGGTAGTGGTCGCGACGGCAGTGGCCGAGAATGCAGTGGTCGCAACGGAAGTTGTCGAGACCAGCAGTAGTCGCAACAGCAAGGTGGGGCAATGACCGTACGCACGGCCGTCATCGGTTTCGGACTCGCAGGCCGCGTCTTCCACGCACCGTTCGTGCATCACGACGACGCGTACTCGCTCGACTACATCCTCACGGGGAACGAGGAGCGCGCGCAGGAGGCGCGTGAGTCCTATCCCGGTGTGACGGTGCTGCCGGACCCGGCCGCGCTGTGGCAGCGGGCGTCCGAAGTGGACCTCGTGGTGATCGGGACGCCGCCGGCGACGCACGCCGATATCGCGGCGCAGGCGCTGGATGCGGGTGTGCACGTCGTTGTCGACAAGCCGTTCGCGACGACGAGCGAGCAGGGTCGCGCGCTGATCGAGCGTGCGCGCCGGGCCGGGCGGATCCTGACGGTGTATCAGAACCGGCGTTGGGACGGGGATTTCCTGACGCTGCGGGAACTCGTGGCCGCGGGTGAGCTGGGTGAGGTGCACAGTTTCGAGTCGCGGTTCGAGTGGTGGAAGCCCGAGGGCGGGCGCGGCTGGAAGGCGAGCGCGAGTGTCGCCGAGGGCGGCGGCATCCTGTTCGACCTGGGCACGCATCTGATCGATCAGGCGGTGCAGTTGTTCGGGCCGGTCGAGGACCTGTGGGCCGACGTGATCACGCGGGGATCGGACGAGGCCGACGACGATTCGATGGTCGTGCTGCGGCACGCGAGCGGCACCCGGTCGCGGCTGATCATGTCCGGGTTCGCCGCGTTGCCTGCGCCGCGGTTCCACGTGCTGGGTTCGCGTGGTGCGTTCACGATCTGGGGTCTGGACCCGCAGGAGGACGCGCTGCGCGGGGGAGCGAAGCCCGGTGACGCCGGGTTGGGTGTCCGTGACGAGGAGCAGTGGGCGACCGTCGGCACGCGCGGCGAGCCGCACCGCGTCGAACCCCGGCGCGGTGACTACGGCGGGTTCTATGCGCGGCTCGCGGAGGCCATCGCGGGCACCACCGGTGAGGTGCCGGTCGATCCGAACGACGCGGTCGAGGTCCTCGAACTCGTCGAACGAGCCCACCGCTTCGCGGCTCGCTGACCCGCGCGGGTCCGGCCCGATTACGTTTCCAGGAGCTTGATTACAGCCACTGCCAGCAATACCCACCGAGGGAGTGACACTCCTCGGGTATCAATCGCTCCGACAAGAAGTATTGGCGTCGAGCGCGTGCCGTCCATCACCGTTGCCGGTGGTGCTTCTCCCAACGACGGGACGAATGGATGGACACTCGACGTCACACGCCGGCCGCGCTCGTGGCCGCCGCCCTGCTCGCTCTCTCCGGCTGCGCAGGGGGTGAGGATCCGGCGCGCAGCGAGACCCCGCTCGACGTGGTGGCCCTGTCCACCTACGGCACGGGCACGGCGACGTTCGCCGACGTGGCGGCCGTCGCGGACGCCGTCACCGCGGAAGCGGGAACCCGGTTCCGGATCATCACCTCCGGCACGGCGATCGGCCGGATGCTGCCGCTGAAGGACGGCCAGACCCAGTTCGCCCGTACCGGCGACGAGTACATCTTCGGCTTCCGTGCCGAGCACGAGTTCGCCGACGAGGACTGGGGCCCGCAGCCGACCCGGGTGGTCTGGGCCCCGACCGCGCCGCACAGCTGGATGGCCAGGGACGGTTCCGGCGTACGTGAGGCGGCCGACCTCGAGGGCAAGCGGGTCCCGCGGATCACGGCCAACCCCTCGGTCAATCAGAAGACGAAGGCGATGCTCGCCAGTGCCGGGCTTACCTGGGACGATGTCCGTCCGGTCGACATCGGGTACGGCGAGCAGCCGGACGCGCTCAAGGCGGGCAAGCTCGACGTGCTGTTCCAGCAGGTGTACGGCTCGTCCCTGGCGGAACTGGAATCGGCCACCCCGGTGCACTGGCTCGAGTTCGACGCCGACGACCGGCGGACGCAGCGGGCCGTCGAGGAGAACGTGCCGTCGGTGGAGCTGCGGTCGTTCAGCGGTGCGCCGGGCCAGGAGGAAGGTGCAGCGGACACCGGTTTCTGGTATGCGGTGCCGATCATCACCTACGCCGACACCTCCGGCGTGGTCGCCTCGCAGCTCGCGAGATCCATTGTGGACAGTTACGACACCTACCGGGACGCGACCTCGACCACCGACCTGTGGTCGACCGACGACGCGATGATCGCGCCGGTCGAGGTGCCGTTCCATCCCGGGCTGATCACGGTCCTGAAACAGGAGGGCGTGTGGACCGCCGAAGCTCAGGAGCGGCAGGAGGAGCTGCTGGCGCAGGAGAAACAGCTCCGCCGCGGCTGGCAGCAGGTGACGGGGTCGGAGAACCTCCGCCGCGACTGGGCGGCCTGGAAGCAGCAGCATCTCGAGGAGGCCGGCGATGCGTGACGCGACCGACGACGACCGGGCCGTAGACCACGGCGTTCCGCCCGACACCCCGCCCGACACCCCGGCCGCTGACGACGGCGCGCCCGACGATCACGGTGCGGCGCCGGCGTCCGGCACGCCGGAGACCGCGCGGCTGGCCGGCGGGCAGTGGTTCTGGGCTGCGGTGGCCGTGACGATGACCGTCACCGGGGTGCTGATCGTGCTCAACCAGGTCTTCTTCTGGAACCCCGGCGGTTTCACGCTGCTGCTGAACGCGTTCCTGTACGTCGTACTGGCGTGTTTCCTGTCGCAGGTCTTCATCCTCGTCCGGGCACGCAGGTCCACCGAGCGGCCCCGGTTCTCGGTGCCCTGGTACGACGCCGTCCTCGCCGCGATCTGTGTCGCGACCAACCTGTACTTCGCGGTGCACGCCGAGCAGATCTCGCTGGAGGGCTGGGACTACGCCGCTCCGCCGCCGGCCGTGGTCGGGTCGTTCGTGCTGTGGCTGCTGGTGCTGGAGGCGCTGCGGCGCACGGCGGGCCTCGTCGTCACGATCATCGCGGGTGCGTTCTCGCTGTATCCGCTGATCGCGGAGCAGATGCCGATCGGGTTCCTGCAGGGCGTGCCGTTCCCGATCGAGCGCGCGGCGACGGTCCACGCGCTGGGGCCGGATTCGATCCTCGGACTGCCGCTGCAGACCGCGGGGGCGATCCTGATCGGGTTCCTGGTGTTCGGTGTCGTGCTGCAGCGCACCGGCGGCGCGGAGTTCTTCATCGACCTCGCGCGCAGCGTGTTCGGCCACGCCCGCGGCGGCTCCGCCAAGGTCGCGGTCACGAGCTCCGCGTCGATGGGCATGATGAGCGGTTCGGCGGTGTCCAATGTGCTCACCACCGGCCCGATGACGATTCCCGCGATGAAGCGGGCGGGCTATCCCGGCACGTACGCGGCCGGTATCGAGGCGACCGCGGCCACCGGCGGATCGATCACCCCGCCCATCATGGGCACGGCGGCGTTCCTGATGGTCTCGTTCCTCGGCGTTCCGTACTCCGAGGTGGCGCTGGCTGCGGCCGCGCCCGCGCTGCTGTACTACGTCGGCGTCTTCACCCAGATCGACGCCTACGCCGCCCGCACCGGTCTGCGCGGCGAACTGCGGTCCCGCCTGCCGAAAGCACTGACGACGCTGCGGACGGGCTGGCCGTACCTGCTGGCGCTCGGTGTGCTGATTCTGCTGCTGGTGTGGCGGCGCGACGAGGCGCAGGCGCCGTTCATGGCGGCGGCGCTGCTGCTGGCCATCGCCCTGGTGCGACCGCGGCGCAGGCTCGGCGCCCGCGGCCTGCTCGCCGTGGTCATCGACTCGGGACGGTCGATCGCCGAGATCGTCGGCATCATCGCGGGTGTCGGACTGATCGTCGGCGCGCTGTCGATGTCCGGTGCGTCGCTCTCGCTCGCCCGTGAACTCGTCGCGGCCGTCGGCGACAACGTGCTGCTGATCCTCATTGCCGGTGCGATCACGTGTTTCGTGCTGGGAATGGGGATGACGGTGTCGGCCGTGTACGTCTTCCTCGCGATCGTGATGGCTCCCGCGCTCGTCGAACTCGGCGTGAACCCGGTCGCCGCGCACCTGTTCGTCATCTACTGGGCGGCGGCCTCGTACATCACGCCACCCGTCGCACTGGCGGCGTTCGCGGCGGCCGGCATCGCCCGGACGTCACCGATGGCCACGGCCGTCACCGCAATGCGGCTGGGTGCGGCGAAGTACATCGTGCCGTTCTGTTTCGCACTCAACCCGGCGCTGGTCGCCCAGGACGACGTCGGCTCGGTGCTGCAGGCCGTCGGACTGGCGATCGTCGGTGTCTTCGCGATGGGCGCCGCGTTCGAGGGGTACGCACCGCTGGTCGAGGTCCGGCTGCCCGGATGGGCACGCGTCGTGGCGCTCGTCGCCGGGGTCGCACTGCTGCTGCCGGAGACCGTGTCGTCGCTGACGGGGCTGCTCGTCATGGTCGTGCTGTTCGGTGCGCTCCGGGTGCTCCGCGGGCGCGAGGCGCGTGCGGACCAGCGACCTGCGGACGAGCAGCCACCCGACGAGCAGCCACCCGACGAGCAGCCACCGAACGGACGGGACCGCGACGAGGAACCACCCGACGAGCAGGCACCGGATGACCGGGACGGGACGACTCCCGGCGTTCGGCAGGACGGCGACCCGGAGGTGCGCGCGTGACGGGATCGAAGGTGACGACGCTGGCCGAGGCCGTCACCGCACACGTGCGCGACGGGATGACCGTGGCGCTGGAGGGGTTCGGGCACCTGATCCCGTTCGCGGCAGGGCACGAGATCATCCGGCAGCGCAGACGGGATCTGACGGTGTGCCGGATGACGCCGGACATCCTCACCGACCAGCTCCTGGTCGCAGGCTGTGTGAGCAGGCTCGTCGCGTCGTTCTTCGCCAGCGGTTCGGCAGGCTCGCTGTACGAGATCCGGCGCCGGGTCGAACAGCACGACCCCGCTCCGCTGGAGACGGAGGAGTACTCGCACTACGGCATGTACTGCCGGTACGAGGCGGGCGCGAAACGACTGCCGTTCCAGCCACTGTTGTCCTATGTGGGCAGTGACCTGCCCGCGCTCAACCCCCGGATCCGGTCGGTGGAGAGCCCGTACGGCGAGGGCAGGGTGTACGTCGTACCACCGCTCAACCCCGACGTGACGATCGTGCACGCCCAGCGGGCGGACGCGAGCGGCAACACGCAGCTGTGGGGCATCACCGGGGCGCAAGCACCCGCGGCGTACGCCGCCTCGGCCGTGATCGTGACGGTCGAGGAGGTCGTCGCGCCGGAGGTGGTGCGCGCGGATCCGAACCGCACCCTGATCCCCGCACACGCGGTGGACGCGGTGGTCGAGGTGCCGGGCGGCGCGCATCCGTCGTACGCGCAGGGCTGTTACGACCGGGACAGCGCCTTCTACCGGGAGTGGACGCCGATCAGCCGGGACAGGGAGTCGGCGCTCGCCTGGATCGACGAGTGGATCCACGGCACGGCCGACCACGCGGGCTATCTCGCCAAGCTCGGCGAGCAGCGCTGGGACGGCCTGGGGGTCGCGCCGGCCCCGTCCGGTTCGGTCTCGTACGGCAGGAGGAAGCAATGACGGCGGACTCACCGGGGCAGGGTGGTCGATCGTCCACTGCGGACGCCGAATTCACGGAAGGATACACTGTGGACACGGCCGACGTTCCGCCGCACAGTGCGGAATTCCTCGCCACGGTCGCCGCGCGCGAACTCGCGGGGTGCCGCCGGGTCTTCGCCGGGGTGGGCCTGCCGACGCTGGCGGTCGACCTCGCCACCCGCACCGTCAACCCCGGTGTGGAACTCGTCTACGAGTCCGGCGTCGTCGGTGCGCATCCGGAGGCGATGGCCGAGGGGATCGCGGACTCCGTACTGGTGTCGGGATCCGAGGCGATGCTGAGCATGGACGCACTGTTCGGCTACGTGCTGCAGGGCGGGTACGTCGACGTCGGATTCCTCGGCGCCGCGCAGGTCGACCGGATCGGCAACATCAACACGTCCGTGATCGGCGACTGGCAGCGGCCGAAGGTGCGGCTGCCCGGTTCGGGCGGGGCGAGCGACATCATCGCCTCCGCTCGCGAGATCGTGGTCGTGCTGCGCCGGCACGACCTGTACGCGCTGCCTGCGGAGGTGGACTTCTGCACCTCGCCGAGCCCGGCCCGCGCGGGGCGGCAGGAGGGGTTCCGTCAGCCGCCGGGTGCCGGGGTCGCCACGGTCATCACGCCGCTCGGCATCCTGCGCAGGCCGGACCGCCACGGTGAACTGGAGCTCGCGGCGGTCCATCCCGGTGTCTCGGTGGCCGAGGCGACCGAGAACACGGGCTGGGACCTGCGGGTGCGCGGTGACGTGACCGTAACGCCGAGGCCCCGCACCGAGGACGTCCGCCTGCTGCGGGAGGAGATCGACACGGTGCGGCTGTACCTGCGGTGAAAGGTGGCTGTACCTACGGTGAGTGCCTGTGACCCGGCGCTGCGGCGACGGCGTGCGGACCGCGGTCGGTGGCCACGGATCACAGCCCGGCGTAGCCGCCGGGCGTGGGCAGCGCGAGTTCGGACAGTTCGAGGACGCGGTCGACGGCCGGTGTGGTCTCGGTACGCCAGATCAGGCGGGCCAGCGCTTCCTCCCTGCCGCCTTCGAGCGGGATGACCGACAGCCCGGTGGTGATGACGTTCCGGAACGCCGTGTCGACGGTCATCGTCAGTCCCACGCCGGCGGCGACGAGTGCCATGAGCGTCCAGGTGTCGGGTCCGTGCTGGACGATGCGCGGCGTGAATCCGGCCTGTTCGGCCTTGCGGATCGCGGTGTCGCGCAGCGACGAGCCGGTCGCGGCCTCGAGGAACACCCACGCCTCGTCGGACAGTTCGTCCATGCCGACCGAGTCGCGTCCCGCCAGCGGGTGCGATTCGGGAACGACGACGACGTAGTGGTCGACGCGGACGACGCGGGAGCGCATGCCGGGCGGTGTGGAGTCCCAGCGCACGATCGCCATGTCGAGGGTGCCGTCGGCGAGCTGGCCGATCGCGTCGGTGCCGTAGGTCGTGCTGCTCAGCGCCAATTCGATGCCCGGCTGGTCCTGCCGGACGCGCTGGGCGAGCGCGCTGATCAGCGGGTGCGACGACGGGCCCGCGAAGCCGATCGAGGCCGTGCCGACCGTTCCCTCTCCCGCGTGTGCGACCGCCCGTTCGGCGGCGTCGAAGGCGCTGACGATGTTGTGGGCGGCGGGCACGAGCGCCTCGCCCTGCGGGGTCAGGCTGACTCGGCGGGTGGTGCGGTCGAACAGCGGTGAGCCGAGGTGGCGTTCGAGCTGCTGGATGGTGCGGCTCAGTGGTGGCTGGGCGATGTGCAGTCGGGCGGCGGCCCTGCCGAAGTGCAGTTCCTCGGCGACGGCGAGGAAGGCCTTGACGTGGTGGAGGTCCATCCGGTGTCTCCTGGCTCGGGCGTACCGGCGGTCACCGGCGACCGCCGGTGTGCGTGGGCGCAGGCCATTGATGCGTGCACTCGATGGATACCATACCGATTACGCCATTGCCGGGTATCGGTCCCGTTGGCAGGATCGGGGCATGGTCGACACCGACGCCGACTCGTCTCCGGCGCTGCCGCTCGAAGGAATCCGAGTGGTCGCGCTGGAGCAGGCCGTTGCGGCGCCACTGGCCACCCGGCATCTCGCCGAGCTGGGCGCCGAGGTGATCAAGGTCGAGCGGGTCGGCGAGGGCGACTTCGCCAGGGCCTACGACGACACGGTCGGTGGCGTCGCCTCCCACTTCGTATGGCTGAGCCGAGGGAAGAAGTCCCTCGCGCTCGACGTCAAATCCGAACGGGGCGGCACGCTGCTGGCAGAGCTGCTGGACACCGCCGACGTCTTCGTGCAGAACCTGGCACCCGGCGCCGCCGCCCGGCTCGGCCTCGATTCCGAGTCGCTGCGGGGCCGCGACCCGCGCCTGGTGACCGTGGACCTCAGCGGGTACGGCGAGGGCGGTCCGCAGGCCGGCCGCAAGGCCTACGACATGCTCGTGCAGGCCGAGAGCGGGCTGGTGTCGATCACCGGGACGCCCGAACAGGCCACCAAGACCGGCATCCCCACCTCCGACATCGCGGCCGGCATGTACGTCCTCACGTCGGTGCTCAGTGCGCTGTTGCGGCGTGAGCGCACGGGCGAGGGCGCGAGCGTGGACGTGTCGATGTTCGACGCCACCGCCGAATGGCTGGGACACCCCATGTACGTGGCGATGTACGCAGGCCGGCAGCTGCCGCGGTTGGGGCTCAGCCACGCCGCGATCGCGCCGTACGAGGCCTATCCGACCCGCGACGGTCAGGTGCTGATCGGCGTGCAGAACGACCGCGGGTGGGAGGCCCTGTGCCGCGAGGTCTTCGCCGACGACGAGCTCGCGGTGGACCCCCGGTTCGTGACGAACGTGCTGCGGGTCGAGCACCGCGGCGCGTGCGACGCGGAGGTCGGAGTGCGCACGGCGCGATTCGATACGGCCACTCTGGAAGCGCGCCTCGCCGAGGCAGGAGTGGCAGCCGCACAGGTCAACGACATGGCGGGGCTCATCGCCCACCCGCAACTGTCCGAACGCGACCGCTGGCGCGAGGTGCACACCGAGAACGGCCCCGTGCGGGCACTGCTGCCGCCGATGACGTACCGCGACATCGAACTCGTCATGGGTGATGTTCCTGCCCTCGGCGCGCATACCGACGAGACGCTCACCGCCCTCGGCGTGCCGGCAGGGGAACTCGACGACCTGCGCGCCGACGGCGTGATTCAGTGACCGACAGGAAGGCCACCGCCATGACCACGACGCCCGATCCGATGTCGAAGCCCGGTCTCGAACAGGTCGGCGACGAGGACTTCGCCGCGATCCACGCCGCCGCCCGCGACTTCGTGCGCAGCCGGGTGGTGCCGCGGGAGACCGAGATCATGGAGGCCGATGCGATTCCGGACGACCTGCGCGGTCAGGTCGCCGACATGGGGCTGTTCGGCTACGCGATCCCGCAGGAATGGGGCGGCCTGGGGCTGAACCTGACCCAGGACGTCGAGCTGGCCATGGAACTGGGCTACACGACGCTCGCACTGCGATCGCTGTTCGGCACCAACAACGGCATCGCGGGCCAGGTGCTCGTCAACTACGGCACGGACACGCAGAAGGCCACGTGGCTGGAACGGATCGCCTCGGGAGGCGTGGTCGCCTCGTTCGCCCTGACCGAACCGGGTGCCGGGTCGAGCCCGGCGGGGCTGCGCACGAAGGCCGCGGCGGACGGCGACGACTGGGTGATCAGCGGCGGCAAACGGTTCATCACCAACGCGCCGATCGCGGACCTGTTCGTGACGTTCGCGCGTACTCGCGAAGCGACGGACAAGGAACCGGGTATCGCGGTGTTCCTGATCCCGGCCGACGCTCCCGGAGTCCATATCGGACCGAAGGATCGCAAGATGGGGCAGGAGGGCGCCTGGACGGCCGATGTCACGTTCGACGACGTGCGGGTGTCCGCCGACGCGCTGGTCGGCGGATCCGAAGAGGTCGGATACAAGGCGGCGATGATGTCGCTGGCCCGCGGCCGGGTGCACATCGCCGCACTCGCGGTGGGTGCGGCGCGGCGGGCGCTGGACGAGTCGGTGGCGTACGCGGCGGAGGCCACGCAGGCAGGCACGCCGATCGGCGATTTTCAGTTGGTCCAGGCCATGCTGGCGGACATGCAGACGGGCGTGATGTCCGGCGAGGCGCTGGTGCGGGATACCGCGCGGAAGTATCACACCGGAGAGGACCGCAGGATCGCGCCGTCGGTGGCGAAGCTGCACTGCACGGAGATGGCCGGCAGGGTCGCGGATCTCGCCGTCCAGGTGCATGGCGGCACCGGGTACATGCGCGAGGTTCCGGTCGAACGGATCTACCGCGACGTCCGGCTGCTGCGGCTGTACGAGGGCACGAGCGAGATCCAGCGGCTGATCATCGGCGGCGGTCTGGTCAAGGCGGCGCAGCGGGCCCGCTGAGGCTCACCGGGGCGCCCGCCGTTGCCGGGTCGGCCCCGCCGGGTGCTCGGGTGAGCACAGGCCGGCACGTCACCGCCGCAACAGGCCCTCGGCGATCTCGCGGCCTTCGGCGAGCAGACCGGCGCCGTAGATGCGGTGGTGGGCGAAGGCGCCCTCCAGCAACAGGAACAGGTGGTCGGCGAGGCGGCCCGGTTCGGCCGTGTCCGGCAGGTCCTCGGCGATGAGGTCGGCCAGCCGCTGCCACACCAGGTGCTTGTGCTGCCGGATGACCGGGTAGGCGGGGTGGTCCTCGGCGAGTTCGGCGGCCGCGTTGAGGTAGGCGCAACCGCGCGTGATGGTCGTGGCGTCCTCGGAGTAGACGTCGAAGAACGCCAAGGCGCGCGGCCTGTCCGCGGCGGCGATGGCTGCCTCGAGGACGGGCCACCACGTGTCGTGGCGATGCTGGAGGTACGCGGTGACCAGACCGTCCTTGTTGCCGAAGTTCTTGTACAGAATCGGCTTTGTGACGTTCGACTCGGCCGCGATGGTGTCGACGCCGACCGGATGGATGCCCTGTTCGTAGAACAACCCCGACGCGACCTCGAGAATCCGGCGTGCGCCGGGGGTGAGGTGATCGAGATCGATGTGTTGTGCGTCCACGCCCACTCCTTGACTTGACAAACCTGTATATCTAGCCTGGCCGTCGCCTGGTTACTGATCTGTATACCGGGCGGGCGGGCATCGTGACACCCGCCGGGCCGGAGGAGCCGCCGAGTATGCCCGTGTCGCATGGCGAGACCGCGGGCCGGGCCTGCCGGCGCAGGGGCGAATCAGGCCGGCACCGAGGCCGGTCCACCGAGACGTGTTCGAACAGGAGCGTTGTTTTCGTGGCTTCGCAGGAAGAAGCGAGACCGGGGGCGGCGAATGCGCCGCAGGCGCCGCCGAAGGCGCGGTTGTCCAAACCCGTGTTCGTGCCGGCCGTCATTGTGATCGTCGCCGCACTGGGCTTCGCGACGTGGTACGGCGCGCGCTACGGCGACGGCGCGGCGGATGCGTTCACCGAGCTGCGTAACGTCATCGGTACCAACATCGGCTGGTGGTACATCATCGTGGTGACCGCCATGCTGGTGTTCTGCCTGTGGGCCGCGCTGTCCAAAGTGGGCAACATCCGTCTCGGCAGGGACGACGAGCGGCCGGAGTTCTCGCTGTACTCCTGGTTCGCGATGTTGTTCTCCGCGGGTATGGGCATCGGCCTGGTCTTTTCCGGTGTGTCCGAACCGCTGAACCACATGTTCGGCCCGCCGGAGGTTGCAGGCGTCGAGGCCGGCACCGGTGAGGCGGGACGGGCCGCGATCGGCCAGTCGATGTTCCATTGGGGACTGCACGCCTGGGGCATCTACGCGATCGTCGGGCTCGGCCTCGCGTACATGACGTTCCGCCGGGGTCGTCCGCTGTCGATCCGCTGGCTGCTGGAACCGATCTTCGGCCGCAGGCTCATCGAGTCGTGGGTCGGGCACGTGATCGACGTCGTCGCGATCGTCGGCACCGTGTTCGGCGTGGCCACCTCGCTCGGCATGGGAGTGCTGCAGATCCAGGCGGGTCTGTCCTATCAGGGCTGGTTCGAGCCCTCGGACACGCTGCTGGTGATCCTGGTGCTCGGCATCACGGCCCTCGGCACCATCTCGGTCGTCACGGGTCTCCACAAGGGACTGCGGTGGCTGTCGAACGCGAACATGGCCCTGGCCACGGTGCTGGCCGTGGTGGTGCTGCTGGTCGGGCCGACGGTGTTCCTGCTGCGTTCGCTGGTGCAGAACTTCGGTGAATACCTGCAGACGATTCCGCAGCTGGCGTTCGTCACCGGCGCAGGCGCAGGCGACACGTGGACGCTGGACTGGACCCTGTTCAACCAGGCGTGGTTCCTCGCGTGGGCGCCGTTCGTGGGCATGTTCATCGCGCGCATCTCGCGCGGGCGCACGATCCGCGAGTTCGTCCTCGGCGCGCTGCTGGCGCCGACGCTGGTCTCGCTGATCTGGTTCACGATCTTCGGCAGCACGGGCGTGCTGAGCCAGCTCACCGACGGCAACCTCGTCGGCAGCGACGGCGCAGTCGATCAGGACACCGCGCTGTTCCTGCTCTTCGGTGAACTGCCCATCAGCGAGGGCATCGTGACCGTCTTGTCGGTCATCGCGATCGTGGTGATCACCTTGTTCTTCGTCACCAGTGCCGACTCGTGTTCCCTGGTGGTCGACGTGCTCTCCCACAACGGACGGAGCGAAACCCCGTGGGTCACCCGCGTGTTCTGGGCGGTGCTCGTCGGTGTCTCCGGCGCGCTGCTGCTCATGGCGGGCGGTGAGGCCGCGTTGACGGTGCTGCAGGTCAGTTCGCTGGCCGGTGCCGCTCCGCTGTCACTCGTCTACGTACTGGCGATGATCGCACTGTGGCGCATGTTCCGCCTCGAAGTCGCCACCATGCCGCGCTACGTCCGTATCCGGTCGCAGGCCACTCCGTCGGCACTGGTTTCGGCGGCGCGCGAGAACTCCGACACCGATCGCGAGGTGGAGCGGAGCCTGCGTGAGGTGCTGCGGTCCCGCAACGGCATTGGCGACGGCATTGGTGACGGCAACGGCAACGGCGACGTTGGCGGCGGCAACGGTCGCGGCGCGCTGAAGCGGGCGTCGGCGACGTTGGCCGGGCTGGACGTGAGCGCATCGGCCGCTCCGGCTCGTGCGTTGCAGCTCGACAGCACCGTGCTGGCGGTCCACGACGTGCCTGCGCACGCGACGACCGTCGATCCGGAAACCGGCGCCATCGGGCTCGACGACGACGGCGTGCACGCCGATCCGACCGCGGGCGAGGTGTTCGACACGCCCGAGTTCACCGATTCCGCTGTGGGCGCCGAACACCACTCACAGGAACTGCTGGAACGCTACGTCGACGGCCAGGGCAGCGACCGGGCCGACGACCAGGATGGCGACCGGGCCACCTCACACTGACCCGTTCCGTCGGCCCGTCCGGCCGCGGGCCGGCCGTGACCGGCGCCCGGACGGGCAGGCCTCAGGGACGCCAGGCCGGGTCACGGCCGAGGAAGCCCATCAGCCTGTCCTGAGCGGGTGCGTCGTCGGGCACCGGCACGGCGGGCCGAACTGTCCGCCGTCGCGCAGCAGTCCTTCGATGGCCCGCATGCCTTCCAATGCGGGGGCGCACCGCTCTTGGCCGAGGTCGGGTTCGTGGCCGAGTGCCTTCGCCAGGTCCCAGGAGTGCAGCGAGCGCGGCCCGACCCAACGGCGGTACGGCTCGGGGTCGACGTGGGCGTGGAACACCTGCTCCGGCTCGGCGTCGAACTCGCGGACGATCTCGATCCAGATCGACATCAGGTCGAACACCTCCGGGTCCAGGTGGACCGGGCGGCGCTGGGCCTCCTTGCTGCGGGTCACCGGTCCGGCGTCGCCCAGTACCTTCAGGTGCTGGGAAACCGCCTGGAAGCTCATGTCGTAGTGCTCGGGTCGGGTCGGGTCGGCCGTGCAGACTGCTCAGCGCAGCACGTTCAGCGAGGAGAGCTGCTCGTCGAGCCACGGCGCGAGCGTGCGCGCGTAGGTCGCGGTCAGGTGGGTCGTGACGCCGTAGACGACGACGTCGCCGATGACGGCCGGGCAGGTGTCGTCGCGGCAGAACGCCGGGGTCGGGTCGAGCAGCCTCGCGCCGTCGACGCGCCGTGCGGCGTGGTCGGCCACGTGCGGATAGGCGAACGCGACGTCCTGCGCAGTGGCACAGTCGCCCAGCCGGTCGGGTGCACGGGAGACGCAGCTGGGCACGTCCTTGTCCGGATGTGGATTGTCCTTGATGGTGACGACGCGCGCGCCGGTGTCGCGCAGCTCGGTCAGGGTGTCGGCGTACCCGTCGCGGAGTGCCTCGGCGCTGGCGGCGGGGTCGAGCTGCCGCTCGCCGTCGATCACCGTGTACGTGTCGCGGCCTCCGGTGAGGACGAGGTCGGGGTTCTCCTTCTCTTTGATGCGGGTCAGCGTGTCCGCGCGCCACGTGTCGCATTCGGAGTAGTAGCGCCGCAACGCGTCGTTGTGGAGGCTGACCTGTGGGGGAGGGCAGCCGGACTTGGTCAGTGCCACCAGGCGCCATCCCCGCTCCTTCGCGAGCCGTTCGAGGGCGGGAAAGTACTGCATCGCGTGGGAGTCGCCGAACAGGACGACGGTGCGTTCGGAGCCCGGATCGCCGTAGACGCAGTCGGGTGAGGTGGTCTCGGGCCGGTCGGCGTGGCAGCCGTCGTCGTAGTTGCGGGGCCAGTCCTGCCGCGCCAGCCGCGGTTCGGGGCGCACGGCGTCGACGGACGGCTGGACCGCGTCGCCGTGGCCGAGTGCGGGTGCGCCCGTGGCCTCGTCGGGTGCCTTGGTGGGCAGCGACGGGATGGTCAGCGGCAGCACCAGGCCGGGAATGACGGCGATCGCCGTGCAGGCCACACCCAGCGTCAGCGCGCGCCGTGGCCGCTGGAAGGCCGCCGCACCGCGGACAGGCTGCTCGACGAGGTGGTAGGTGGCCGCGGCGAGTACGTAGGCGCCCGCGACGACCGCCAGTCCTTCCGCCGCCGACAGTTCGCCGAAGGCGGCCGCGGCGAACACGAGCGCAGGCCAGTGCCACAGGTACCAGGAGTACGAGACGCGCCCGAGGTGCCGCATGACGGGTGCGGCGAGCAGCTGGTGCGGCCGGACCGACGGTGCCGCACTGCCTGCCGCGATCACAGCCGCCGTGCCCAGTGCGGGCAGCAGCGCCCACGGTGCGGGGAACAGTGTCGTCTCGTCGAACGAGACGACCGACCAGCCGATCGCGGCGAGGCCCGCCCACGCCAGCAGTGTCGCCGCGCGTGGTGAGAGCCGGGTGACCGGGACGAGGGCGACGGCACCGCCGACCGCGAACTCCCAGCCGCGGCCGAACGTGTCGAAGTACGCGGTGTCGGCGGCCTGCAGTGTGCCGAACACCGAGTACGCCAGCGACACCGCACCGAAGCCGAGGACGACGGTGAGCAGGGCTCGCCGCGGGGTGCCGGCGTGGCCGATGCCGACGAACCGTCGCACCAGCCACACCGCAGCCAGCAGCAGGAGCGGCCACCCGAGGTAGAACTGCTCCTCCACGGCCAGCGACCAGAAGTGCTGCACGGGACTGGCCTGCAGCCCCGCCGCGAAGTAGTCGACCGCCTGGCCCGACAGCCACCAGTTGAGTGCGTACAGGGCGGAGGCGACGAGGTCGGCGGCGACCGAGTCGCGGTCGACGGGGGACAGCAGCAGCCAGGACAGGGCGGCGACGGCGGTGAGCACGACGGCGACCGCGGGCAGCAGCCGCCGGGCGCGGCGCGCGTAGAACCGGCCGAGCGACAGGGACCCGGTGCGCTCGATCTCGTCGTGGATCAGCCGGGTCATGAGGAACCCGGAGAGCACGAAGAACACGTCGACGCCCACATAGCCGCCGGTGACCGGCACGCCCGCGTGGTAGAGCAGCACGGCGAGGATCGCCACCGCGCGCAGGCCCTCGATGTCGGGCCGGAACCGGTGCGTGCCGGGCGGGAGCCGGTGGGTTGCCGTTGCCTCGGTGCTCACCGATCCCGGGCCGTTCGAGGCTGTCGCGTCCGGTGCGGTTCCCGGGGTCGTCGGCCGCGCCGGGGCATCCCCGTGACGGGAGGGCGGGAGCCCGGGGCGCGGCAGTGAACGCACAGTGGTGCAACCTCTCGGTCGACGTCGTGGGCCCGCACGGGGTCGCGGCGAGCGCTGCCACCGGGATCGCTGTCGTCGCTGATCGAGGCGCGGTTCGCCGCGGGCGGGTCACCGCAAAGCTGCCGCCCGCCGTTGCGGCTGTCAATGGTTTCGACCGCGTTTTCCCTTGTCTCACAACGGTTTTACGTGTGAGTTCACATGTGGATCACGGTAGTGAGATTCCGGTCAGGTCGGCTCGTCCGCCCGGTTCTCGAGTCGTCGCGTGTGTCGGCGTCCGTACCAGATGACGGCCGCTGCCGAGGCGTACATGAGCAAGCCGTAGACCCCGGACGGAACCGCCATCTCGGGCTGCCCGATGACGGTGACGGCGATCAGGATGCCGATCGTGGCGTTCTTGATGCCCAGTTCGACGGCCCCGGCGACCCGGTCGGCCCACGATGCCCGCGCCAACGCCATCACTCCGAAACCGACCGTCAGCCCGCCCAGGTTGAGCAGGATCACCGGGAGGCCGGCGCTGCGCAGGTATTCCCAGAACTCGTCACCCAGCGACACCGAGATCACCACGATCAGCGCCGCGAGGACGAGCCCGCCGAACACTGACACGGCCCGCTCCATGGCATGGGCGATCGCGGGCCTGACGGCGCGTACCGCCATCCCGATCAGGACCGGAACCAGGACGAGCGCGAGGAGCAGGGCGATGGTCCGCAGCACGGGAACGTGGATGTCGCCGACGCCGGCCACCGGCCAGATACCGAGCGCCAGGTTGGCGAAGATCGGAAGGGTCACGATCGTGATGAGGCTGGCGATCACCGTCAGCACGATCGACAGCGCGACGTTGGCCCTGGCCAGGTACGCGATGAGGTTCGACGTCGTCCCGCCGGGACACGCCGCGATGATCACCAGGCCGGCCGCGACGAGCGGCGGCAACGTTCGGTTCCGTACCAGGAAGGACGCCGTTCACAACGGTTTCCCCGGTGGCGTCCGGTCGCCGACGAGCCATTCGTAGCCGCGGACACTGGTGAACAGGTCCGGATCGAGGGGCTCTCCACCGGGATCGCCCGCCAGCACCGAGACCTCACCGGTGGTTTCGAGCACCACCGCGCGCACGCGGTCCATCCGGGTCACACCCGCGAGCCGAAGCTTGGCGCGCACGTCGTCGCGGGTCAGCTGGCCCTGGGCGAGGTTCTCCTCGATGACGTTCCTGCCGACCATCAGCAACAGCGGCCGGTTGTCGACGATGTCCTGGACCCCGTTCCGCTTGCGCACTCCCGCGATGAGCCACTGCAGAGCGAACAGCACCCCGAGGCCGACGGCGCCCTGAAGGAGTGACACCTCCGTGCTCACGGCGGTCGTCGCCGTGATGGAGCCGAGGGCCACCGTCGCGGCGATGTCGAAGTTCGTCATCTGTGCGAACGAGCGCAATCCGGCGAGTCGCGAGTACACGACGAGGGCCAGATATATCGCGGCGGTACTGACGGCGACGAGTGCGAGCGTTCCCCACGGGGCGCCGAGCTGCTCTGCAAACATGAGGTGAGGGTACGTTCGCCCAGGGTGGAGCGCCGCGTCAACGCAGGAGCACGTGCGGTTCACGGTGGTGAGATGCGGGTCAGGCCGAATCCGGGTGGCGAAGAGGCAGGTGGACGGTCAGCACCGTGCCGGCGCCGACGGTGCTGTCCACGTCGATCCGCCCGCCGTGTGCGTCGATCAGCTGGTGCGTGATCGCGAGCCCGAGCCCGCTGCCGCCGCTGCTGCGACTACGCGATTTGTCGGCGCGCCAGAATCGGTCGAAGACGTGGGGAAGCGACTCCGCGTCGATGCCGCTGCCGGTGTCGCTGACGTCGATGCGCACCTCGTCGCCGGCAGCCCGCGTCCGCAGTTGCACGGTGCCGTCCCGGGGCGTGTGGCGGATGGCGTTCGACACGAGATTGCCCAGTGACTGGCGCAAGCGGGTCGGATCCGCCGAAAGCTCCGGGTCGTCGTCGATGCGCACCGACAACTCGACGCCGCGTGCCTCGGCCGCAGCACGGTGGGCGGCGGCCACCTGTTCCACCAGGGCCCGGAGTTCGACCGGCTCCGGGTGCACGCGGAGTTCGCCCGCGTCGGCGAGTGCGAGGTCCTGCAGGTCGTCGATGAGGTGCTGCAGCAGCACGGTCTCGTCGAGCAGGGAGGCGACCAGCTGCGGGTCGAGGTCGGCGACACCGTCCTGAGTCGCTTCGAGCCAGCCGCGCACGTTGACCAACGGCGTCCGGAGTTCGTGTGCGACGTCGCTGACCATGGTCCTGCGCTGGTGTTCCGAGGTCTCGATGCGCTGCGACATGGTGTTGAACGCGGCCGCGAGCTCGCCGATCTCGCCGCGTGCGGACGTTTCGGCGCGCGCGGACCGGTCGCCGTCGCCCATCCGCCTCGCCGCCGAGGTGATCGCGTGGATCGGACGGACGAGCCTGCTCGCCGCCAGCGCTGCGACGCCGATCGTCACGGCCAGCACGGCCGCCGCGGTCCACACGATGTTGTCGACCCCCACAGTGGACAGATCGGGTCCTGCCGCGTCCCCGTTCGGCTCGGTGATGAACAGTTGCGCCGCAGGGGCCACATGGGAGCCGAGCTGTTCGCGCCGCGCCGAGTCGACACATCGCTTCGCGTGGCGGCCCGTGGTGGTGAGTTCCTCGGCCGAGGTGATGTCCGAGACGTCGACCGGTAACGGCCCGCGCCCCTGCCGTTCGAGGCAGGCATTGACGAGCGTCAGCAGTGCCTCGCTCGCCGTGCGTTCGGTGCGGGTGGCCGCCGGTTCGGGTCCGCAGAGATCGTCGGGTGACGGTGCCGGCAGTTCGGCTCGCGGACCGGCTTCCCGCGTCGGTTGCTGCGCAACCGACGCCGGCGGCCGCGTGTCGCCGCGGGACGGTAGTTCCCGCGGCGGTGTCTCCGCTGTTGGTGGGGGTGATGACGCGGTGACGGGTTCGACGGCGGAGCGCCCGTTGGGGCGTTCGGCGATGGTGCCGTCCCGACCGTGGCGCTTCAGGCACGTCAACCGCGACTGCGCTGCCTCGCGCAGTCTGCGGCGTTCGTCCGCGGTCAGCCGGTACGGGCCGACGGCCCGGGGGTCGATGCCGGAGGCCGTGGCGTCCGGCTTGAGCACGGTGTCGACGGCGAGCGGATCGACCACGGCCGACGGCGTGCGGGGAAGCGTGTCCCGGTCGTGGCCGCCGGAGTCGGCAATCGGGACGCGGGCAGGCGTGGTCAGCGTGATCCGGCGGCCCGTCTCGTCGGCGAGCCGGTCGACCGTGTCCTGCACGCCCTGCCACCGGGAATGCGTCGCGGCGTGGCCGAGCAGCGAGTCGTAGATCGTGGCGTCGTGGGCCAGCGACGTGCGGAGCTCGCGGTTGATCGCGCCGCTCGTGCTCTGTGCGGCGAGCCACGCGGTCGCGCCGATCGATGCGCACGCCACGACTGCGGCGAGCGCGAGCAGCCGCGTGAGGAGGCTGTGTCTGCCGAGTCTGCCGAGCCTGCGGTGACCGTTCGGAAGCTCGTCGCGCTGGTTACGACGCCGCATCGGCCGCGCCGTCCTGCATCTTGTAGCCGACGCCGTACACCGTGATCAGGCGAGCCGGCTTACGCGGGTCGGCTTCGAGTTTGCGGCGCAGGTTCATGATGTGCACGTCGACGGTCCGTTCGGTGACGAACCGGTCCATACCGAAGGCCTGGTCGAGCAGCTGGCCGCGCGTGAACACTCGTCCCGGCTCGGCGGCCAGCGTGGCGAGCAGGCCGAACTCGGCAGGTGTGCAGTCCAGGGGCGCTCCCGCCAGTGCCACCTCGTGCCGCTTCCGGTCGACGACGAGCTCACCGAGTTCGAGAACGTCGTCCTGCCGACGGGACGCACGTCCGGCGCGGCGCAGGATCGCACGCACCCGCGCCGCGAGCTGTCGCGGACTGTAGGGCTTGGTGACGTAGTCGTCGGCGCCGAGGTCGAGGCCGAGCAGCACGTCGTCCTCGGTGGTGCGGGCGGTGAGCAGCACGATCGGCAGGTCGGACTCGGCGCGCAGTACGCGGCAGACGTCGAGGCCGTCGACCTTCGGCATCATCACGTCGAGTACGGCCAGGTCCGGCCGCTGCCGCCGTGCTTCGTCGATCGCCGCCCGCCCGTCCTGGACGACCGCCACGGTGTGGCCGTCGCGGCGCAGATAGCGCCGGATCAGCTCGGCCTGCATGGGGTCGTCTTCCGCGACCAGTACCTGTGCGCACATCGTCGGCATTGTCTCCGGTCGAGAGGCTGCAGCGGCCCGGTACGGACAACTCCCCCGGGGAACCGAACAGGATCTTCACATTTGCCGGACGGGATCTTGACAACTCGGCGTCAGGGTATGCCTCGCCCCTCCCGAAACAGGAAGAAAGGACACGATCGATGAAGCTTGGGCGAACCCTGGCCGCGACCGCGGTACTCGGCGCGTTGGCGTTGCCGATGACGACCGCCGTCGGCTGGGCGGACACCGCCGAGTCCTCGACCGCTGAACCGCCGCGATCCGCTCCCGCGGCCAGTGAGCCGCAGGAGCGGCCGACGGAGCAGGCGCCGCAGGAACGGCCGTCGGAGCAGGCGCCGCAGGAGCGGCCGTCGGAACGTCCGACGGAGCGGAAGGATCTTGATGACGGGCGACAGCGACAGGCGGAGGACTCGCCGCGTACGACCGTCCCGATGGAACGGCAGGTGACCGAACGTCCGGTGGGTGCACCCGAGACCGGGGGCGACCCGGCCGGGTGGGACGCCACACCGGTGTACGTCGGCGGCGCGGTGGTCGCGGTCGTCGGCGCCGGTACCGCTGTGCTGCTGCGTCGTCGCGGCGCCGGTGAACGGTAGGCATCCGACGGTGCACGTGTGGCGTGGCACGCGGGGAGGCCGGTTCACGGTCTCCCCGCTGTTGGCGCTGGTCCTCGCGGTCGCCGGGTGTGCGGCACCGGATCACCCGGCCGGTGGGGGCACCGGATCCCCGGCTCCCACGTCGACGTCGGTGCAGGGAGACCGGGGTGCGCCGGAGAACCCCGCGGAGCCGGTTCCGGAATGGGTGGACGTGCCGACGATCGGCGCGCACTCGTCGCTGATTCCGCTGGGGCTCAACGAGGACGGGACGGTGGCGGTGCCGTCGGTGCAGCGGCCGATGCAGGCCGGCTGGTATCGCCACGGTCCCGTACCGGGCGAGGTGGGCCCGGCCGTCGTGCTCGGCCACGTCAACGGTGACGGCAGGGACGGCATCTTTGCGCGGCTGCACGAACTGGGGCGCGGGGACGACATCCGCGTCGGCCGTGACGACGGCACGGTCGTGCGGTTCAGGGTGACCCGGGTGTCGCAGGTGCCGAAGGAGCGGTTCCCGTCCGATCGGGTGTACGGCGACACGGCAGATCCCGAGCTGCGGCTGATCACCTGTGGCGGGGAGTACGACGAGGACGCCGAGAGCTATCGCGACAACGTGATCGTCTACGCCGAGCGTCCGCCGGCCCGCGGCCACTGAGCGGCCGGGCCGGCGGACGCGGACGCCCGTTTCGTCGGCGAGGACGTCGGCCCCGCGGAGCGTTACGCCGTGCGGACGGTCACTGCGGGTTCAGTCCTGCGGCGCGGGCGGTCAGCTCGGCGGAGCGGAGCCGGTTCTCGAGCGTCGGGGCCGGGTGGGTGACGATCAGCTCGTCCGCATCGGCGTGCTTGCCGAACCAGTCGAGGTAGTCGGCGACCTCGTCGGCCGTGCCCACCGCGGAGTAGCGGACCATGTTCATGATCGGCTTGCCCTGCGGCGAGTCGAGCACGGCGTCGGCCTCGGCGTCGGTGAACGTGCGGCCCCTGCCCGCGAGCAGCTTCAGTCGCGCGCGCTTGACGATCTGGAAGTCGGCGTTGGCCTGCTCGGCGGTGTCGGCGGCGAGGACGTTGGCGCCCGCGATCACGTGCGGCTCGGCGAGCTGCTCGGACGGCTGGAACTCGCGCCGGTAGGCGGCCACGGCGTCCTCGAGCGAGTCCGGCGCGAAGTGGGACGCGAACGAGTACGGCACGCCGAGCGCGGCGGCCAGCTTGGCGCCGAACAGCGACGAACCGAGGATGTAGAGCGGGACGTGAGTGCCCTTGCCCGGGGTCGCCTTGACGCCGGACACGATGGACTGCTCGCCCAGGAATCCCTGCAGTTCCTGCACGTCGCGCGGGAAGCTTTCCGCCGAGCTCGGGTCGCGGCGCAGCGCGCGCACGGTGTTCTGGTCCGTGCCCGGTGCGCGGCCGAGTCCGAGGTCGATGCGGCCGGGGTGCAGAGTCTCCAGCGTGCCGAACTGTTCGGCGATGGTCAGCGGGGCGTGGTTCGGCAGCATGATGCCGCCTGCGCCGAGGCGGATCGTCTCCGTCTGCGAGGCCACGTGTGCGATGAGCACGCTGGTGGCCGAGGACGCGATCGTCGACATGTTGTGATGCTCGGCGTACCAGACCCGCCGGTAGCCGAGCTTCTCGGCGTGCTGGGCGAGCGCGACGCTGTTGTGGAGTCCGTCGCCCACGGATTCTCCGCTGCCGACCGTGGCGAGATCGAGGATGGACAGCGGAAGAGTCATGGTCGCGCGCCTTTCGTCGGGAGTCCACACGGACACGGAGTGTCTCGTCAGGGACAACCACGGCGCCGGATTCGATATTTCGCCGGGGGTCGTGGCTCACAGTCGTGCCGGGCGATCAGCCGTGCCGGCAGCCGGTGCCCTCGGCGGACGGGTACTGGCCGGATACGCGCCGCTGCGGTCGGTGTTCAGCCGCCTGCGAGGCCGGCGATGCCCGCCGCGAAGACGCCCTGGCTGAACGTGGTGTCGAGGTCGGGCTCGTCGGCGGCGTCGGCGTCGTACTCGGTCCACCACTCGACGAACGTGTCGCCGGTGGCCGTCACCGGGGCGAGGCGGATGGTGCTGATGTAACGGCGGATGGGGAACGGCCCGTCGAGGATGTTGTACGTGTAGCTGCGGCCGAGGTCGTCGAGCGCCAGCAGTTGTTCCCGCACGACGCCGCCGTCGGCGAGGGTCAGCTTGCGCACGGCGCCGACGTCGGTGGCGTTGTGGCCGGGTTCGATCTCGCTGCTGGCGATCCCGGGGTGAAAGGCCGGCAGGCCGTTGAAGTCGCGGACGCGCCGCCACACCTCGTCGACGTCGCCGGGCACGATTCCGCTGGCGTAGGGCCGTGGCATCTACTGCTCCTCCGTGGTCTACGTGTTGTCGGTTTGCAGTGCCTTGAACTCGCGGGTGCGCGCGGTGAGCGCCTCTTCGACGGGCAGCCGTTCCATGCTGCTGGCGCCGTAGAAGCCGTGGCAGCGTTCGGTGCGCGAGAGGACGTAGGCCGCGTCCTCGGGGGTGGCGATGGGGCCGCCGTGGCACAGCACGAGGACGTCGTCGCGGATCTCGCGGGCCGCGGCCGACCATTCGTCGATCGCCGTGACGCAGTCGTCGAGGGTTTTCGCGGTGACCGCGCCGATCGATCCGCTGGTGGTCAGGCCCATGTGGCAGACGAGGATGTCGGCGCCCGCCTCGGTCATGGCACGGGCGTCGTCGGCGGAGAACACGTACGGCGTCGTCAGCAGGTCGGCGCGGCGGGCGGCGGCGACCAGGTCCACCTCGTGGGCGTAGCCCATGCCGGTCTCTTCGAGGTTGGCGCGGAACGTGCCGTCGATGAGGCCGACGGTGGGGAAGTTCTGCACGCCGGAGAAGCCGAGGTCGGCGAGCTTGCGCAGGAACCGGTCGGTGTCGAGGAACGGGTCGGTGGCGTTGACCCCGGCGAGCACCGGGGTCCGTTTCACCACGGGCAGCACCTCGTCGGCCATGTCGATGACGATGTCGTTGGCGTTGCCGTAGGCCAGGAGTCCGGCGAGCGAGCCGCGGCCCGCCATGCGGTAGCGGCCGGAGTTGTAGATGACGATGAGGTCGATCCCGCCCGCCTCTTCGCATTTGGCGGACAGACCCGTTCCCGCACCGCCGCCGACGATCGGTTCGCCGCGCGCGGCCATCGCCGTGAACTGTGTGAGCAGTTCCTGCCTGTCGATCCGGGGCACGCTAACTCCTTGCCATGTCGGTGAATGCGGCCACGAGCTCCTCGGCGAACTCCGGGTCGTTGAGGTGCCGCGGCGAGCGGATCAGTTGCCGGCTGCCGGTCTGGTGGACCTCGCGTTCGAGGGTGTCGAAGAGCACGGCGTCCACCTCCGGGTCGTGGAACGCCTGGCCGGGCGCGTCCAATGCGGACACGCCGCCTTCGGGCAGCAGGAAGCGGACGGGGCCGTGGCAGGCGTTGAGCTTGCGCGCGAGGAACTCACCGATCGCGCGGACCTCGTCGGCAGTGGTGCGCATGAGCGTGATCTGCGGATTGTGCGGGTAGAACAGCCTGCCGGAGTAGCGGTCGGGCACGGTGTCGGGTGCGCCGAAGTTGACCATGTCGAGGGCGCCGCACGAGCCGACGTAGGGGATTCCGGTGCGGGCGATCGCGTCGAGGCGGTGCTCGCCCGCCGCGAGAACGCCGCCCGCGACGAGGTCGCAGATCTCGGTGGTGGAGATGTCGAGGATGCCCGCGAGGTGGCCGTCGTCGGCGAGTTTCTCCATGGCGGCGCCGCCGGTGCCGGTGGCGTGGAAGACGAGGCAGTCGTAGCGCTCGCCGAGCCGGTGGGTGACGGCGTCGACGCACGGGGTGGTGACGCCGAACATGGTGAGGCCGACGGCGGGGCGGGTGTCGCTCGCGGGGACGGGGTGGGCGCAGGCGCCGGCGAGTGCGTGGGCGGCGTTGCCGAGGACCTGGCGGGAGATGCGGTTGAGCCCGGCGACGTCGGTGACCGAGTGCAGCATGGCGATGTCGCTGGCACCGACGTAGGGGCCGACGTCGCCCGCGGCCATGGTCGAGACCATGAACTTGGGGACGCCGACGGGCAGTGCCTGCAGGGCGGGTGTGATCAGCGCGGTGCCGCCGGAGCCGCCGAGTCCGACGACGCCGTCGAGGTCGTGCTGGGCGGGCAGGAAGCGGGCGAACGCCTCGGTCATGGCGGCGACGGCGCTGCCGCGGTCGCCCGTGAACACCGCGTCCGCGCCGTCGGGGTGCCAGACGGCGACCTCGCGTGCGGAGACGTCGGCGCCGGAAGCGCCGGCGTCGCTGTGGCCGAGGTCGCTGTGGCCGATGTCGCTGTGCCGGCCGCTGGTGGTCAGGTCGACGGTGCGCACGGGCACGCCGGCCGCGCGGATCAGCTCGGCGACGTAGCGCAGCTCATCGCCCTTGGTGTCGAACGTGCCGACAACGTACGCACTGCCCACGGGCGCCTCCTTTGGCGTGGCGGAACCGGTGATCACCGCCCATCTGACCATGACCGGCGGTGCGATGCCAGGGGTCGGACTGCGAGGTCAGGCCGAGGGGGCAGGCTGCGGGGTCAGGCTGAGGCGTCAGGCAGAGGGGGCAGCTGTGGGGTCAGGCTGCGAGGTCAGGCTGTGGTGCGGTGTCCGTCCTGGCACAGCGCGAGGGTGCCGGTGTCGGCGGCGTGGACGGCGGAGTCGAGGCGTGCGGCCAGTGAGGACGGCACCTTCGCGGCGGCCTGTTCCGGCGTGTGGAGAGAGGCGGAGACGATCTCCGGGTCGGTGAGCGTGAGGGTGTCGACCTCGGACGCGGTGATCGGCCCGCCGTCCCAGACGAACATGAGGCCGTCGGGCATGCGATCGGTCGCGGACAGGTTGTCGATCACCAGGAGCGGGCCGGGCCGCCGGTCGAGGCCGATCTCCTCGCGCACCTCGCGCGCGGCGGCGTCCCACGGCGGTTCGCCGGCCTCCACCACGCCACCGGGGATGTCCCAGAACCGTTTGTAACTCGGTTCGACGAGCAGCACCCGCCCGGCGTCGTCGCGCAGCAGCACGCCTGCGGCCATGCGCCGCCGGGGCAGCGAACGCACGTACTCGTCGAACGGCAGCAGCTCCACACCCCGGAGGCTACGCGCGTGCGTGGCCGACAAACTGGTGGTGGCGTGACGTCACAGCTCGGAGTGTCGTCTGCCCAGTGCGGTGCGGTGCGGTGGGAACGGGCCGACGCAGTGGACGGTCCATGGTGAGCGGCTGGTCGGCGGATGCGGACAACAGGTTGTATGTCTCGCTCAGTGCGGAGTACGTCGGCGACCCGACAGACATCCACGAGGCCGAGGAGATCGTGCGGCTCCGTCGCCTGCAGATCCTGGTCGAGGGCGTCAGGACAGCGCTGGCCGCGATCGCGCCTGATAACTCGACGGTGAGTCGGAGGGGAAGCGATGGCGTCGTATGAAGAAACCTTGGCGGCTCTTCGCATTGCGTCACGACGACTCCTCGTCCTTAAACAGTTCCTGGGTGCAACCGGCCCGGTGGCCGGGTTCGCCTAGAACGGTGGGCTGTCGTTGTTCTGCCGTTCCGGGTCGGTGGTGTTTGTGGGGCTGTCGCGTCCCGGTGCGCGGCGTGCCTGGGCGTCGCGCACCGGGACGTCGTCGTGCACTGGGGTAGTGCATGTCGGGGTGAGGACGGGTTGGCGGTGTGCGGTGTAGGTCGCCCCGTGCGGGGTCGTTACCCGTGTGGTGCCGTGGATGGGGTTGTAGCGGGCATTCCAGCCAGGTTGGTCCTTCAGGCGGTGGTGCCGCCGGCACCGCGGGCCGCCGTTGGCGACCGACGTGGAACCACCACCTCCGGCTGCGGCCCAGGCCTTTTCGTGGTCGTGATCGCAGTGCCGGGCGGGCCGGTGGCACCACGGCATGACGCATTCCCGGTCCCGCACCCGCACCAACTCGCGGATCACCGCACTCGGCCTCCGCCGGGTGCGTCCCAGATCGACTGGCTCGCCGGTTCCCGGATCACACAGCACCGCCCGCCAGATGCTGTGCTGGCTGGTCATGATCTCCCGGGCAATCGGAGCCGGTATCGGCCCGTAGCCGTCCAGTTCACACCGCTCGTCGGAGATCGACAGCGCCGCATCGACCGGAACATGCACGTAGACCATGGCCGCCGCCTCCGGCACCGCCACCCCGGGATCGCGCCCCAACAGCAGATCGGCGGTCACGTCCGCACGTAGTTGATCGAGGGTGCGCCCGTCACCGCCACGGCGCAGCGACCGCGCCATCCCGTCCACGCGTGAGTAGCACGCCGCTGCGACCTCCGCGGGCAGGATTGCTTCGAGTGAGGACACGGCGTGCTCGCCCGGGGTGAGTGCGATCCGTCGTTCCGCCCGCGCCCGTCGCGCACGCTCGGTGTGCCCGCCCGGGTCGACCTTCTCCACGAGCCTGCGCACGCGTTGCGCCAGGTTCCCCGGCTGCCACGCCGTCTCCGGCGCATTCGTCAGTCGTTCCGCCAGCAGAGCATCGACACCCCGGGCGGCGTCGTCGTCGAGTGGATCGACCACGGCCAATACCCGCCTCACCCCACATGCCTCGAGCTCACCGGCGCGCATCGCTCCGAGTAGCTGCGGCATCCGCCCCGTCAACGACGTCGCATCGTCGATGCGGCGTTCGACCTCACGCGTCGACACCCGCAACACCGGCGTCAACTCCTCCGTCAACCCCCGATCATCACCCACCACAGCCGAGATCTCCGCCAGTAGTGCCAACTCCTCGGCATCCAGCTGCGCCCGCCGGGCACGGAGTTCTCGTACCCGCTCGATCATGTCCCTCACGTCATCCACGACTCCACACTATCGAACTTGTGGTCGAGACAACAATTGCACAATGGAGTGAACCAACTCCAGCGACACCAACCGGAAGCTCAACTGAGGAAACAACTCGGGACCGGCCCAATGCATGGTCGGCCGGTACCTCGCCGGACGGTCCCGACCTGCATATCGGCCCGGCAACGCGCTGCGGACGTGTGCCGACTGGGAGCATGACGTGACCACGCTGAACGCCGACCAGATTCGTGAGCTGTCCTGGCGGAAGTCGCGGTACTCCTCTGGTGGCGAGGGAAACTGTGTCGAGGTGGCGAAGTTGTCCGGCGGTGGGGTTGCCGTGCGGCATTCGCAGGCGCCCGAAGGCCCCGCGATCACGTACACCGCCGCCGAGTGGGCCGCGTTCGCGCAGGGCGTGGCGAGACGAGGACGAGTTCCACGACCTGCTCGCCTGAACGGCACTCGCTCATCGCGGGCGCACCGCTGCGTCGGCTGCGCGGCCGCGTCCGTGCCTAGTTGGCCGCCGTCACGCGTTCGATGATGCCGCCGCGGGTGCGACGGCGGTACAGGACGGTGAACCCGGCCGCGCGCAGGAGCGGCACGACCTGCCGGGTCTGCCGGTCAGCGGGCCGCCGCGTACCGACGACAGCGGGGAACCGTTCGAGGAGATGTTGCAACGCCCGCAGCGGCCGGTGCGGGCTGGCGACATGTCCGAGCAGCACGACGTGGCCGCCCCGGCGCAGCACGCTGTGGTCTCCCCGGCGCAGCACGCTGTGGTCTCCCCGGCGCAGCACGCGATGCATCTCCGCGACAGCGGTCCGATCGGTTGCGGCCGGTGCCGATCGCGACTTCCAGCACCTCGCCACGGGCTTGTGAGCGGGCTCAGGCGCGGCCGTCGTCGAGCGTCGCCCGTTCGTAGGCGCTCGTCTCCCGGCCATGCCGCGCGGTGTGGGCGCCGTAGTCCTGCCGCATGCGAGCGATGGATTCCCGAACCGCTCGATTTGCCTAGTGACCTGGACAAACGCACCGGACTGGCCCCACCCCCAAGGTCGTGTTACCTTGAGTAACAGTAAATCTTGGTAACAGGCATTCTCGTCGTCAGGGAGCTCCCTATGACCAGCGTCGAACACCGCAGTGACGCGGACGCGCAGCAGGACCACGACTCGGTCGCGCAGCGGCTGCTGGACTCCTCGGAAATGTTGTCGTACGACCCCGCGACCGAAGTCGACTGGGAAACCCCGCTCGACACCTCGTATTGGGGCACATCGCCCGAGTGGAGCACGCTCTACGGCACGCCCTACTGGGACGAGATGACCGAGGACCAGCGCCGCGAGCTCACGCGCCAGGAAGCGGCGTCGGTGGCCAGCACGGGCATCTGGTTCGAGATGATCCTGCAGCAGATGGTGCTGCGCGACTTCTACGCCAAGGACCCGACCTCGCCCGAGTTCCAGTGGGCCCTGACGGAGATCGCCGATGAGTGCCGCCACTCGATCATGTTCGCCCGCGGCGCGGAGAAGCTGAACGCCCCCGCCTACCGGCCGAAGTGGCACGCGGTGCACGGCGGCCGGATCTACGCGGCCACCGCGCGCGGCGAGGCCGCCTACGCGGCGATTCTCGTGGCCGAAGAGGTCCTCGACGTGATGCAGCGCGACTGGATGCGCGACGAGCGCGTCGTGCCCTTCGTGCGCACCATCAACAACATCCACGTGGTCGAGGAATCGCGGCACATGAAGTTCGCCCGCGAGGAGACCAAGGAGCGGATGAAGAGCGCGGGCAAGCTGCGCCGCCAGATCAACGCGATCAACATCGCCGTCGTCGCGTACTTCATCGTCGACGCCATGTGGAACCCGAAGGTCTACGAGAACGCGGGCCTCGACCCGAAGCGCGCCGTCCGGGAAGCCAAGAACAACGAGAACCACAAGGCGATGCTGCGCTCCAGCTGCTCCGGCCTGATGGAGTTCCTCAACTCCGCGGGCCTGCTGACCAAGGCATCGAAGAGCATCTACAAGCGCGCCAACCTGATCTGAGACCCGGCTCGACAACATGGCCTACGCGATCACGCAGACCTGCTGCAACGACGCCTCGTGCGTCACAGTGTGCCCGGTCAACTGCATCCATCCCACGCCGGACGAACCGGATTTCGGCACCACCGACATGCTCTACATCGACCCGCGCAGCTGCATCGACTGCGGCGCGTGCGCCGATGCGTGTCCGGTGGACGCCATCTTCCCGGTGGACACGCTGAGCGAGTCCCTCAAGCCGTATGCCGACGTGAACGCCCGGTTCTACGACGGCAAGCCGGTGTCGGGGGACGTGCTCGGCTCCTCGCCGGTCTTCCACAACTGGGGCGCGCCCACGTTCGACCGGACGATCTCGGCCGACTTCCCGGCGCTGGACGTCGCCGTCGTCGGCAGTGGGCCCGCGGGGATGTACGCGGTCGAGGACCTGCTCCTGCACACGAGCGCACGGGTCACGCTGATCGACCGGCTTGACGTCGCGGGCGGGCTGATCCGGTTCGGCGTCGCGCCGGACCATCCGTCGACCAAGGGGATCGACGAGACGTTCGCGCGCTACCGCGAACACCCGCGGCTGACGCTGCGGCTCGGCGTCGAGGTCGGCAAGGACGTCACGGTCGACGAACTGGCCGCCAAGCACGACGCCGTGATCTACGCCGTCGGCGCGTCGTCGGCGCGGTCGCTGGGCATCGAAGGGGAGCAGCTGCCCGGCAGCGTCGCCGCGACCGACGTCGTGTCCTGGTACAACGGCCACCCCGACACGGGTCGTTCGGATGCGGGGCTCGACCTGTCGTCGGAACGCGTGGTGCTCATCGGCAACGGCAACGTGGCACTCGACGTCGCGCGCATCCTGTCCAGCGATCCCGACGGGCTCGAGACCACGTCGATCTCGCGGGAGGCGCTGGCGCGGCTGCGGTCGAGTTCGGTGCGCGAGGTGGTGTTGCTGGCCAGAAGGGGGCCGGAACACGCCGCCTACACCGAGCCGGAACTGCTGGCGCTGACCCGGCACCCCGACTTCGACGTGGTCGTCGATGCGCACGACGAGCGCGTGGCCAAGGCGATCAACGCCGCAGCGCCGGGGCAGAACGCCGCAGCGCCGGGGGAGAACGCGGCAGCGCCGGGGGAGAACGCGGCAGCGCCGGGGGAGAACGCGGCAGCGCCGGGGGAGAACGCGGCAGCGCCGGGGGAGAAGGCGCGGCTGTTGCAGGATGTCGCGCAGGAACACGTCGACTGGTCGGCGCCGCCCGTGGGGGGTCGGCGCCGGATCGTGCTGCGGTTCCACTCCTCGCCGCTGGAGGTGCTCGGCGGGGACCGGGTGTCCGGACTGCGAACGAGCGGGGCGGAGGCCGACGTCGATATGCCCGCGGGCATGGTCGTGCGGGCCGTCGGATACCGCGGCGTCGGGGTGCCGGGGCTGCCGTTCGACGAGGCGACGGGCACCGTCCCGAACACGGCGGGCCGGGTCGACGGCCGCGACGGCACCTACGTCGTGGGGTGGATCAAGCGCGGCCCGTCCGGCGGGATCGGTGCGAACAAGACGTGTGCGCAGGAGACCGTCGCCGCGCTGCTGGACGACGTCCGCAGTAACCAGGTGCAGGCAAGGAAGCCGCGGAAACGGATGGGCCTGCTCCGCCGGTCCTGACGGGCCGCAACATCCTTCTCTGCGAACGGCATCGCTGTGCGTGTCACGGCGGTGCCGTTCGTCGTCCGTCGCGGCACGTGCCCGCGAGCGGAGACCTGACCGAACGGATGGGGCGGCTTCCTCTCCCACGGGGGCGTTCTACCTCCGCCGGTGAGCGGTTTCGGCCTCGGACCCTTGGGCCGGGAGTGATCGCGACCATAGCTTCGGCGTGGTACGTGTCACGACGGAAAGGGTCAGCCAATGCAGGTCGACGAACTTCTCAAGCCGTTTCCCCTCAAGGAATTCCATCCGATTCCGCGAGCGCTGCTGGGCCCCGGCTCGCACGAGATGATCGGCCCCGAAGCCCTGAAGATCGGGATGCGCAGGCCGCTGGTGATGACCTCCGGACTGCGCGGCACCGACATCGTGAACAAGCTCGTCGAGTCGCTGAAGTACCACGGGCTCGAACCGTCCGTGTACGACAAGGTGGAGTCCAACCCCAAGGACTACAACGTGATGGACTCCGTCGCGATCTATCAGCAGGACGGTTGCGACGGCTTCATCTCGATCGGCGGCGGTTCCTCCCACGACGCGTGCAAGGGCGCGCGGATCTCGGTGGCGCACGACGGACGCAACGTGAACGAGTTCGAAGGCTTCAGCAAGTCGGAGAATCCGAAGAACCCGCCGCACATCGCCGTGTCGACCACAGCGGGCACGGGTTCGGAGACGTCCTGGGCGTACGTCATCACCGACACCACGACGGATCCGGCCAACCCGCACAAGTACGTCGCGTTCGACGACCATTCGGTCGTCACGCTCGCGGTCGACGACCCGGTGCTGTACTACGAGTGCCCTTCCCACTTCACCGCGCAGTGCGGCTTCGACGTGCTGGCGCACGCCTCCGAGCCGTACGTGTCCAGGTTGGACTTCACGCCGTCGCTCGGCAGTGCGCTGTTCTCGGCCGAGCTGGTCGGTGAGCACCTGCGCACGGCGACGTGGCACGCAGACAACCTGCCCGCCCGCGAGGGCATGATGTACGCCCAGTACACCGCGGGACAGGCCTTCAACTCCGGTGGTCTCGGCGTCGTCCACTCGATCTCGCACGCGGTGAGCGCGTTCTACGACACCCACCACGGCCTCAACAACGCGATCGCACTGCCGCGTGTGTGGGCGTGGAACCTGCCCGTGGCGTACAAGCGCTACGCCCGGCTGGCCGGGGCGCTGGGCGTGGACACCACGGGAATGAACGACGTGAAGGCGGCCGACGCGGCCGTGGCGGCGGCGATCCGGCTGCTGCGCGACGTGGGCATCACGGAGCGGTTCACCGACATCACCCAGGACACCCACCCGAAGAACCGCCTCGGCACCGGTCCCACCGAGTTCTACAAGAAGGCCTCGACGATCAAGGGCGACGCGGCCGACGTGGACCGGGTGTCCAACCACATCCTCGGCGACGCCTGCACACCGGGCAATCCGAAGGAGACGACGTTCGAGACCGTGCGGCCGGTGGTCGAGCACTGCTTCAACGGCGACCTCGACGACCTCATCTCCTGAGTCGCTTGTCGTTCAGCCACGGGTGTTCCGCGGCGGCCCGCCGCACCGCGGAACACCCGTGCCCAGGCCGAAAGGTGTTTTCCCGCGTGAGCTCACGAAACGGTCACCGCCCCCATTCCTTCTCCTCCGTCGGCGAGGTCACCTCGCTGCTCTCCGACGTCGGCTATCTCGCCGACCGTCCACTCGCGACCACCGTCTACCTGCAGGACCAGCTGGGCAAACCGCTGCTGCTGGAAGGTCCCGCCGGGGTCGGCAAAACCGAGCTCGCCAAGGCGCTCGCCGCCGCGACGGGCAGACGGCTGTTGCGCCTGCAGTGCTACGAGGGCCAGGACGAGACGAAAGCCCTCTACGAGTGGGACTACGGCAAGCAGATGCTGTACACGCAGATCCTGCGGGAGAAGATCGGGCAGGTGGTCGCCGACGCCGACGATCTGCCGTCGGCCGTCGAGGCGATCGGCCGGCACGACAACGTGTTCTTCTCCGAGCGGTTTCTCGCGGAGCGGCCGCTGCTGCGCGCCGTGCGCTCCCCCGAACCAGTGGTGCTGCTGATCGACGAGGTCGACCGCGCCGACGAGGCACTCGAAGCGGTGCTGCTCGAGCTGCTGGCCGAGTACCAGGTGTCGGTTCCCGAACTCGGGACCTTCACCGCGGAGCATGTGCCGTACGTGGTGCTGACCTCCAACAACACCCGCGACCTGTCGGCGGCGCTGAAACGGCGCTGTCTGCACCTGTCGCTGGACTACCCGTCGGCCGAGCGGGAACTGGACATCATCCGGTCGAAGAGCACCGGCCTGCCCGAGGCGGTCGCGACCCATTTGGTCGACGTGGTGCGGGAGCTGCGGCAGCAGGGGATGCGCAAGCCGCCCGGCATTTCCGAGGCGCTCGACTGGGCACGGACGCTCGCGGTGCTCGGGGCGTCCGAACCGGACACCGAACTGCTGACGGACACGATCTCGGTGGTGGCCAAGTACGACCGTGACGTCGAGCGGGCCATGCGGGTACTGCGTGATTCGAGCGAACGCCGTGATTCGAGCGAACTGCAGGAGCAGGGTGATCCGGGTCGGATCGGCAACGATCGGGGGGCGCCGGGCGAGGGGGAGCGGCGCGCGCCCGTCCCCGGTGTCGATCCCGACGACGAGCCGGCGGGCGCCGCGTTGCGTGCCGCACGGGACACGCCCGGCAGGCACGGGGCCGGCTACTACGGCGAGAGCACCGACGGCCCCGCACCGCGGCGGCCGGTGAGCAGCAGTCAGGGTGAACGTTCGTTCGCGGCCAATCACGGCCGTGGCAAGCGATAGGCCGCGGCCGTGCTGACCGGACTGCACCGGTTCGTCGCGCTGCTGCGCAGTGCGGGCCTGCGGATCTCGTCGGTCGAGGTCGTCGACGCCGCCCGCTGCGTGGCCGGCCCGGCGATGCTCGGCGACCGCGAGCTCTTCCGGGAGGGACTGCGCTGCGCGCTGGTCAAGGACCACCGTGACACCGCGACGTTCGACGAACTCTTCGACGTCTTCTTCGCCGTCGTCCGCTTCGGCGAGGAACCCGGCGACGGCCGCAGCGACACCGGGGTGCCCGCGTTGCTCGACGACTTCACGATCGCCGAGGAGGCGGGCCAGCGCCCGCCACGGGCCGACATGGAAAGCCCCGATGCCGACCTCGGCGATCTGTTCGACGAGGACGACCTCATCGAGCGCTACAGCCCGCACCCCGAGCTCAACCCGATCGTGCTCGACAACGAGACCGACGACGAACTGGTGTTCTCCCAGCAGGACGTGTCCACCATGGACGGTTCGAACGAGGTGCTGCTGGAGATCGACCGCAGCCACGGCGTCGCGCCCGGCGAGCTCGGCAAAGCCCAAGGCACACCGGTGGAGGCCACGCTCAGCCTCGCCGAACAGGACGCGCTGCTGAACTGGTTGGAGGGCAGCGGAGCCGGGGAGGACGACGCGGGTGACGAGACCGATGCGGCGATGCTGCGGTCCGACCTGGGTGAGCAGGCCCTCGCCCGGCTGCCGGAGGCGCTGCGGCGTCACCTCGAACACCTGATGCGGCTGGAGCAGTCGGTCGCGGAGGACCGCGCCGGGCGTGACCGCGGCGATGACCGGGGCCACGAGGAGCTGGAGGACGCGCTGCGCACGATCGTGGCTTCGCTGCGCGGTGCCGTGACGCACCGCAAACGGCCCGCGTCGCGCGGCCGGGTCGATCCGGCCCGCACGATGCGCCGGAACCTGCGCTACGACGGCGTGCCGTTCCGGCCGGTCACCGTCGACCAGCGGGAGGACAAACCGCGGCTCGTCGTGCTCGCCGATGTGAGCCTGTCCGTGCGCGCCACGGCCGGCTTCACACTGCACCTGCTGTACGGGCTGCACGACCTGTTCTCCTCGGTGCGCTCCTATGCGTTCGTCGCCGAGATCGCGGAGATCACCGGCCTGTTCGCCGAGCAGCGGATCGACCAGGCACTGGAGACGCTGTTCCGGGGCGACGTCATCGACGTCGATGCCAACTCCGACTACGGCTCGGTGTTCGGCGCGTTCCTCGACGAGCATCCCGCCGCGGTGAACCGCAGGACCACCGTGCTGGTGCTGGGGGACGGGCGGGGCAACGGCAACGATCCGAACCTCGGTGCGTTCGAGGAGATCGCACGCAAGGCGAGGGACGTGCTGTGGCTTACCCCCGAGCCACGCCATTCGTGGGGCCTGGGTGCGTGCGACCTGCCGGACTACGCCGAGCACTGCAGCCGGGTGCGCGTCGTGCGTGACGTCGCCGGGCTGGAGAACGCCGCGCGAGACCTGCCGGCGGCAGTTCGATGACCAGTCCGTTGCAGGACCGTGCCCACACCGCCCCGCTCAACCACACTGCCCCGCTCGACCACGCTGCTCCGGTCGACGATGCTGCCCCGATCGGCCGCGCTGTTCTGGCTGACGACACGGCCTCGCTCGACCCGCTGGCGCCGTGCTCGCCGGGCGAGTATCGCGACGAGCGGGTCCGGGTGGTGCACCGCGGCGGCGGGCTGCCGGGGAGCCCGCTCGGGCCGGTCGTCGCGCGCACCCCGCACTTCCGGCTGCACGGGGGTGAGGCGCGGCTGGTCGTGAGCCACCGGCTCGGCCGCGGCGACGTCGACGATGCGCTGACGGCCCTGCTCGTCGAGGAGCTGTTCCGCCCCGGCCTCGTGGCCGAGCAGGAGCTGTTCGAGCGGGTCGTTGTCGGACTCGTCCGCTCGACCGTTCCCGGCGGGCTCGCGGCGTGGCGGACCTTCTACCGCACCACACTCGCGCGCCTGCGCACACCGGCACGCGGTCCCGCAGGCGGGCTGGCTCCGGTGTACGAGTACGCGCGGAGGCTCGTGCCACCGGGCCGGGTGCTCGACCTCGGTTCGTGCTTCGGTTTCTTCCCGCTGCTACTCGCGGCCGAGCCGGGGTATGCGGTGACCGCGTCCGACGTCGTGGCGGGCAGCATGCGGCTGCTGTCGCGGATCGCCGGCGCCGAAGGAGTCCCGCTGTCGACGCTGGCCTGCGATGCGGCCTCGGTGCCGCTGCGCGGCGGCGCGGCCGACACCGTGACCGTGCTGCACCTGCTGGAGCATCTCGACCCCGACGCCGGGGCGGCCGTGCTGGCCGAGGCGATACGGCTCGCGGCCCGCCGGGTGGTCGTCGCCGTGCCGTTCGAGGACGAACCGGACGCCTGCTTCGGTCACGTGCGCCGATTCGACCGTGCCGAACTGGTCCGCCTGGGAACCCGTACGGGCCTGCCGTTCACCGTGGCCGAACACCACGGCGGCTGGCTCGTCGTCGAGACCGCACCCGGCGCGTGAGAACCGTCCTGGATCGCGGCGGCGCAGGAGGCTCATTCCTGGAAAACAGGGGTGGGCTCGGCGAATCGTTCGGAATCGTCGAGTCGATGTCCCATGTACTTGATCATTCGTAGCCGCAGGGATCTGTCGGTGATGCGCAGTCCAGGGAGCTGGGCTGTGAGCACCTGTTCCACCCGGGGAAGATCGGTCACTGCATGCAGCCAGAGGACCAGCAGGATGTTGTCCGGGCCGGCGACTGTGGCGCCGAACCGCAGCTCCGGAACACAGTCCCCTGCGGCGGTCCAGCTGTCGGCGATCGCGTCGACATCGGCGATGCCCCAGAGCACCGCGGAGTAGGGCCAGCCGACGTACTGCCGCGCGATGTCGCAGCGCAGGCCGACGGCTTCCGCTCTGAGTAGGCGGTTGACTTGCCGCGCCGCCGTGGACGGGCTGATGTCGAGGTCGCGCGCGAGTTCGGCGTAGGTGGCCCGGCCGTTGGCGCGGAGCCGGGCGATGACGGCACGATCCAGCTCGGTCAGCGGCCTTGCCACCTCAGCACCGGAGCCCGCTGGGCCCGCCAGCGCCGTCAGTTGGTTTCGCCGCTTCGGCGACAACGCGCGGACATGCCAGCGGTGGGCTTCGTAGGGAATGCTGGTCATGGCATACAGGCGATAGCTGAGAACGTCGGGGAAGGTGCTGAGGTAGCCCAGCGTGTAGTCGGCCAGGTCCGGGGCGCCGAGCACGGTGAGCGCGAGCTGGTGCGTGCCCGAGGTGATCTCCACTGTCAGTGTCCTCGGGTCGGCGGCGATGGCCTGTGCCGAATTGAGCACCTCGCCGTTGCGGCAGGTGAGCTCGATCCTGCTGACGTGTTGCTCGGCGAGCCTGCTCTGCCGGGGGAACGCGGTGATCCGCGCGATGCCGTCGGTCGTCAGGCGGTGCCAGCGCCGAGCGAGGGCGGTCGCGTCGCGTTCCAGTACACCGGACAGGTCTGCCCAGGACGCCCGAGGCGCGATCTGCAGGGCGTTGAGCAGTTCCAGGTCATCCTCGACCAATGAGACGGAATCCTGCATTTGCTTCTCCCAGTGAGCTGGATTCCAGCTGTCGAGCTGCGTTACCTCGGCGGAACCATACCGTCTGTGCCGCCTGGAACGCCGTGCGAACCAACGTCGGTCCAGGTAGACGGGGCCCACCGATCGTGGGCCCCACCACGGGCGATGCCGCAGGGGATCGCGGCGACCCCCGAGCGTCGCCATACCGCTTTCCGCTCGATGATGAGGCTGCAGATGGTAACCACTCAACGACGCGCCGCGGTCAAAACGCGCAGGTTCGTCAACTGGTTCGTGGACGGCGTGGAACGGGCCGGCAACAGACTGCCGGAACCGTTCGCCCTTTTCGTCCTGTTGTTCACCGCCATCGCGGTCATCTCGACTGCGATGGCCGCCTTCGGCGTGTCGACGCGGGTACCCGGCGCTGAGGAAGCCACCCCTGTCCAGGGCCTGTTCAGCGCCGACGGTCTCACCTGGTTGACCACGAACTGGGTGGACAACTTCGTCGGATTCCCGCCGCTCGGGGTGGTGCTCACCCTGTTGATGGCGGTGGGAATCGCGCAACGCACGGGAATGCTGACCGCGCTGATCCGCCGGGTGTTCGGCCGGTCGCCACGGTGGTTGCTGCCGTATGTCGTTGGCCTCGTCGCAGGGGTGGCGAGCTTCATGAGTGACGCGTCGGTGATCGTCGTGCCACCACTGGCGGCGATGGTGTTCAAGGCCGCTGGCAGGCATCCGGTCGCGGGGCTGCTCGGCGCCTATGCCACAGCGACGGCCGGCTTTTCCGTCAGTCCGTTCGTCACCAGCACCGATGCGCTGCTCTCCGGTATCACCAGCGCCGCTGCGGAGTCGTTACCCGACGCCGGTACCGCGGTCACGCCGGTGTCGAACTACTTCCTGATCGCGCCCATGTCGATCGTGCTCGCCCTCGTGTCGGGTCTGCTCATCGACAAGGTGCTGGAGCCCGCGTTGAACCGTCGGCGAGTGCCCCGGGAGACGACCGCCGAGGACGAAAGCGGGAGCGGTGCCTCGGAGGATCGGCCGGACCTGCGGATGGACGCCCACCTCGAGCCGAGGGAGCGTCGCGGACTGCGGTGGGCCGGTTGCGCACTGCTGATCACCATGGCCGCTGTGCTGGCCTTGACGCTGCCGCCGGGTGCGCCCATGCGGGGCGAGAACGGCGGCTTCCTGCCGTCGTCACCGCTGTTGGACTCGGTGGTGTTCCTCGTCTTTCTCGCGCTGGTCACTCCGGGCCTGATCTACGGACTGGTCACCAGGACCATCACCGGTTCCGCCGACATCGCCGGCATGGTGGGCGGCTCGATCAAAGACATGTCGGGTTTCGTGGTCATCGTCTTCGTGCTCGCCCAGTTTCTCGCGCTGTTCAAGTGGAGTGGGCTGTCGACGTGGCTGGCTGTGTCGGGAGCGAACCTGCTCGACAAGGCCAACTTCACCGGGTTCGCGGCCATCGTGGCGTTCATCCTGCTCGCTGGGTTGATCAACCTGTTCATCGGATCAGGATCGGCGCAGTGGACCCTGTTCGCTGCGGTCTTCGTGCCCATGTTCGCGCTGCTGGGGTACGAGCCGGGGTTCGTCCAGGCCGCGTTCCGCATCGGCGATTCGACGACGAACGCGATCTCACCGCTGAGCCCTTACATCGTGGTCATCCTCGGGTTCCTGCGGGCGTACGAGCCCAAGGCGGGACTCGGCACGATCATCGCGCGCGCCTTCCCGTTCACGGCGGTCTTCCTCGTGATCTGGATGGCCTTCCTCACCGTCTATTACCTCGCCGGTATTCCGGTGGGGCCCGGCACAGGAAGCCACCTCTGACGGCACCATTCGCTCTCCGACCGACAACTATCCGGAAAGGACAAGTACCGCCGTGACCATCCACCAGGACGTGACTGCCGGTGACCTCGATATCGCGGACGCACGCTGGCTGTCCGAGCTCGACGGCTACCTGACCGAGCTGCAGCCCACCATCATCGAGGTCAGTAGGCAGATTCATGCCAAGCCAGAGATTCGGTTCGAGGAACATTTCGCGGCGCGTCTGCTGACCGACACCCTTCAGCGGCACGGATTCGCCGTCGAACACGAAGTGGCCGGGCTGAAGACCGCGTTCGCGGCGCGGTTGAACCGTCCCGGACACGGCGAAGGGACTCGGACGTCGTCGGTTCCGACCATCGCGATCTTCTGCGAATACGACGCGCTCGAAGGCATCGGCCACGGCTGCGGCCACAACATCATCGCCGCGGCCGGCCTCGGTGCAGCCCTGGCGACGGCCCGTTGGCTACGGGCGCACCCTGAGTTCCCCGGCGACCTCGTCGTCATCGGCAGCCCCGGCGAGGAGGGTGGCGGCGGCAAGTCCTACTTGGTGGACGCGGGTTGTCTCGATGGCGTCGACACCGCCATGATGATCCACCCCACCAGTGAGAATCGGGCTCGGATGGCATCGTTGGCGCGGGTCTCTCTGGACGTGACCTTCACCGGACGCGCAGCCCATGCCTCGGCGTCCCCCCACGACGGCATCAACGCGCTCGACGCGGTGAACCTCACTCACACCGCGATCGGCCTGCTGCGCCAACAGGTACAGCCCGACACTCGGATACACGGCATCGTCACCGATGGCGGCGAAGCACCCAACATCATCCCGGAACGGGCGGCGATGCGGCTGTTCGTACGTTCTCCGGACACGGGCTACCTCCACGACCGCCTGCTGCCGGCTGTGGAGAATTGCGCACGAGGAGCTGCGCTGGCCACCGGGTGCCAGGTCGAGATCACCCAATATGCCCCGCCGTACGCGAGCATGCGCACCAACGAGGTCCTCGGTCGGCTCTGCGCCGGCCATCTGGCCCACCTCGGCCGGACTCCCATGGACGAGCTGCCCTCGGACGGGACCGGATCGACCGACATGGGCAATGTCAGTGAGGTCGTGCCATCCGTTCATCCGTGCCTGCAACTCGTGCCGGGGATCACGCTGCACACTCGCGAGGCCGCCGAGGCAGCCTGCGGCAGCGAAGGCGACCGGGCCGCGGTCGACGGCGCTCGACTACTCGCGCTCACCGGGACCCAGCTGTACTCCGCTCCGCAACTGCTCACAGCGGTCAAGGCCGCGTTCGATCCCAATCGGTAGCTGATCCGCCGCGGGTCCCCGTTGGCCGATCGGGTGGGCGCATCAGTGCGCGACGAAGGCCATGGGCTGTACAGGGCCGGGCGGCCGGCTCGTCGTCGAGACCGCGCCCGCCGCATGAGGGTTCCAAGGACGCGGCTGCCGGTTGTCGGGTGCGCGTGACGGGGCGGCGGGTTGCCTGCGGGCACCTGCTGTGTTCGGCGGGGGCCGGGCAGGCGTGTGAGACATTGAAGCGTGTCTTCCGGCAAGCCCAGTGTGCTCTTCGTGACCGATCTGTCGTACGAAGCGCGCGGGCGCCGGTACTGCGATGAGGACATCTACCTGTCCTCTCAATTGCGCGAGGCCTTCGACGTGGCCCTGTGCCATCCCACCGGCGCCCTGGCGCTGATGGACCGGTTCGATGTCGTGCTCGTCCGCAACAGCGGTCCGGTCATCTACTACCCGGACCAGTACGAGGCGTTCCGCGAACATGCCCTGGCTACCGGTGCCCGGGTCTTCAACGAGCTGACGGGCAAAGCCGATATGGTCGGCAAACAGTACCTCGTCGACCTGTATCAGGCCGGTTACCCGGTGATTCCCACCGTGGCGGGCATCGAGGGCTTGGACCGGCTCCCGGACTGCCAGGCCTACGTGGTCAAGCCTGAATTCGGCGCCGACTCGGTGGGACTGAGGATCCTGGACCAGACGCAGCTCCGCGGTATCGGCGAGGGCGACGTGCTGATCCAGCCGCACGTCGAGATCGACTACGAAGTCTCGTTCTACTTCATCGACCACACCTTCGAATACGCGTTGTACACGCCCGACCCCGCGCAACGTTGGCAACTGAGGGCGTATGAGCCGACTCAGGCCGACCTGGGTTTCGCCCGGCGCTTCATCGACTGGAACGGGGTGGGCCACGGCATCCAGCGCGTCGACGCGTGCCGCACTGCCGAGGGCACGTTGCTGCTGGTCGAGCTGGAGGACCTCAACCCCTACCTGTCGCTGGACAGCATCAGCGAACAGCGCCGCCAGCGGTTCGTGAGGCAGCTGACCGGCGCGCTGTCGGAACTCGCCTCCGCCGACCTGCCAGGCCGATGATCAGGACCTGACTGTCGCGACCCTCACCACGGGAATGGGAGACACGTCCTAGATGAGGCTCATCTTGCTGGCCTCGTAGACCGCTTCGGCGCGGGTGGAGGCGCCGAGCTTGCGCATGATGTTGCGGACGTGGAACTTGACCGTGGTCTCGGAGATGAACAGGGTCGTGCCGATGATGCGGTTGCTCAGCCCGGAGGCGAGCAGTTCGAGCACCCGGTGTTCCCGTTCGGTGAGCGCGGGCTCGTCCGGGTTCGTGCGGAGCGAACGGGCCATCACCGACGCCGACCGCGAGTCGAATGCGCTCTCGTCGCGCGCGACGGTGCGGATCGACGAGACGAGCTCGCTCGTGTCGACGTCCTTGATGACGTAGCCCTTCGCGCCGCGGTGCACGGCTTCCAGCACGTAGGAGTCGTCGAGGAACGTGGTCAGCACGAGCACACCGACCTCGGGGTAGCGCCGGGTGATCTCGGAGCACAGGTCGAGGCCCTCGGTGTCGGAACCGGTGCCGAGCTTGAGGTCGAGCAGCACGATGGCGGGGCGCAGCTGTTCGAGCGCCGTGCGTGCGTCGGCGGCGGTCGCGGCCTCGCCGACCACCCGCATGTCCTCCTCACGGTCCAAAATGGATCGAAGACCCTGGCGGACGATGGCGTGGTCGTCGACGAGCACGATGCTCAGCTGATCGCGCCTGCCGCTGCCGGATTGCCGTTCCGTCTCGTGGTTCGGACGTCGCGCCGGTCCGGGATCCGGGTGCATCGCCCGGGACGGTGGTGTGGTCATGGCGCCGCCTTTCCGTGCCTCCGCAGGGGGAGGGGAATGTCGAGGACCAGCATGACCCCGCCGAGTTCGGAGCGCCGGATCGACATCGTGCCGCCCAGCTCGCGGGTCCGGTCCTGCATGTTCGCCAGGCCGCGGTGCACGCCCGCCAGGTCGGTCGCGGCCGTGAGCTTGAGTGTCCTGCGCAGCTGGGCCGGATCGCCCTCGCCGTTGTCCGAGATCGACAGCACGATCCGCTCCGGCAGGTACTGCAGCCGCACCAGCGCCTCGTCGGCGGTCGTGTGCATGACGGTGTTGAACAGTGCCTCGCCCGCGAGCCGCAGCAGCGAGTGCTCGACCTCGCCGGGCAGCGGCACCGGCGTCCCTGCGATGCGGACCTGCACCTTCAGGTCGCTGGGAAGGTGCACCGACGACAGCCGTTCCAGCAGCACGGGCAGGGATCCGGGCGGTTCCTCCGCGCCGTTGTGCAGCGCGTAGATCGCGGCGCGCAGCCGCTCCACCGCGTGCCCCGTGAGGTCCTTGGCGGCGCTGAGCTGGTCGACCAGCCCCCCGTGCTCACCGCTCGCCGCCAGGTCGGCCCGGCACACCTCCACGGTCATGCCCGCCGACAGCACGTCCTGGGTGACGCTGTCGTGCAGTTCGCGGGCGATGCGATGCCGTTCGTCGTCCAGCGCCTGCCGCTGCATCGACTCGATCAGGCGCTGCTGGGTCTCGGCGAGTTCCTTGGCCTGCTGCTCGGCTGCCTCGGAGAGCTGTTCGGTCCTGCCGCGCAGCGTGGTCGCCGCGTGCAGCAGGAACGAGTTGTGCAGCGCGACCGCTGCCTGGTTGGCGAGCACCCGCAGGATCGCCAGGTCGGTGTCGGCGACCTCGACGGCCGCGGCGGGCAGCCCGGCGATGCCGCCGATCGGTTCGCCGTCCAGGGTCATCGACACGCGCACGATGCCGTCGCCGGGATCGTCCTCGGCCTCCCACGGACGGCCTCGCAGCACGTGCAGGTGGGGCAGGGCTTCGGCGGGCAGGGCCCGTTCGTCGTCGATCAGTTCGCCGCCGTACAGCACGAGGAACCGCGGCCGGGCGGCCTGCAGCGCCCCGTCGGCGACCGCGACCAGCAGCCACTCGGCGTGCAGGTGTTCGGCCGCCGCGACCGCGACGGCCTCGACGAGTTCGCGCGGGCCCTCGGCCGTGCGGACCAGCGCGCGCGAGATGCGGTCGAGCGCGCGCACGGCGTTCTCCAGCCGTTCGGCCGAGCGCACGTACTCGGGGTAGAAGGACCGTTTGCCCGAGCGCACGCCGGTGAGCGCGCCGAGGTCGGCCTCGTCACGGCCGAAGCCGGTGTGCACAGAACCGGTGTGCGTAGAACCGTTGTGCGCAGACGAGGTCATGGGCTCCTCACAACGGTCATGGAGGTCGCGGTCACGAGTGTCACGGCATCCCGGGTCAGAGGGCGTGCCGGAACAGGGCGAAGACGTCGGCGATGTCGACCTCCCGCGGATTGGTGGCCAGGCAGGCGTCGTCGAGGGTGGTGCGGGCGAGTGTCGGCAGGTCGGCCTCGCTGACGCCCAGGTCGGACAGGCCCTTCGGCACGCCGACGTCGTCGGCCAGCGTGCGGATGAAGGAGGCGAGTTCGTCGGCCACCTCGTCGGCGGGTCTGTGTTCGACGTCGATGCCGACGGCCGCCGCGAGCGGCACGTAGCGGTGCGGATCCTCGGCGGCGTTGAACCGGATCGCGTGGGGCAACAGGACGCCGTTGAGCACGCCGTGCGGGGTGTCGAGCAGCCCGCCGACCTGGTGGCTCATCGCGTGTGTGATGCCGAGGATCGCGTTGGTGAAGGCCATGCCGGCTTCGAGTGCGCCCTGCGCCATACCGATCCGCGGGGCGGCGCGTCGCGGATCGAGGGTCGTGCCGCGCAGGTTGCCGGTGATCAGGTGCGCGGCGTGCAGTGCGTGGTGGTCGGTGAGCCGGTTGTGTGCCCGCGAGACGTAGGCCTCGATGGCGTGGGTGAGCGCGTCGAGCCCGGTCGCCGCGTTGAGCTCCTCCGGCATGGTCGTGAGCAGCCGCGGGTCGATGACGGAGATCTCGGGCACCAGCGTCCGGCTGATGATCGTGATCTTGATGTGCCGGTCGGTGTCGGTGATGACGGCGAACTGGGACACGTCGGCACCCGACCCCGACGTCGACGGCGCCATGACCAGCGGCGGGATCGGCTGCACCACCTTGTCGACGCCGGCGTAGCCGAGGATCGTCCCGCCGTTGGAGGACAGGATCGCCACGCCCTTGGCCGCGTCGATGCAGGAGCCGCCGCCGACGGCGAGGATGACGTCGGCACCGCTGTCGAGGTAGTGCTCGTAGGCGGCGGCGATTTCGCTGTCCTTGGGATTGGGTGTCACGTCCGACCACATCACGGGCCGCAGTCCCGCGCCGCGGAGGTGGTCGACGGCCTCGGCGGCCCAGCCGGCCGCCACGATGCCGGGGTCGGTGACCAGGAACGGCCTGCGTGCGCCGACGCGCAGCGCACAGTGGCCGAGTTCGGCCAGCGCGTGCGGGCCGAACACGATTTCCGGTACGTGGAATTTGGCGAGACCCGTGGAGGGGTCGGGGTATGCGGGCGCGCTGCCTGGGCCTGCGAGTTCGATGCCCCGGTCGTGCGGTTCGATGGGCGGCGGGGCCGGTAGTCGCGGGAGCCGGGCGCGGGGCCCGAAGGCGTCGGACAGTTCCGGCGCGGCCCGGGTCGGATGAAGCACGCGGAACGCCTCCTCATCTGCCAGCCGCGGTGCTGGACTGTCACCAGGCTAGTGCCGGTCAGACGGCGGGCACACCCTCCGTTTGCGGTAGCGGGTACCTGCCCGATCGGACAGGGAGCCGCGGCGGTCGGACAGGGGGCAGCGGCGGTCGGGCAGGGAGCCGCGGCGGTCGGGCAGGGTCGGCCGGTCGTTCACCTGAGCGGCCGGTCAGGGGAGTGCGGAGCCCCGCGTGCGAGAGGTGCGTGGGTGGCTGCCTACCCTGCCAGGTGACGCCGTACGTGTCCGCTGCCAGCGGAAGAGGGGAGACCCGCGCCCATGCCTCGTGTCCAGGCGAATGCGTTTGTGGAATGGTTCGAAGCGAATTCCACGGCGTTCGTGTCCGGTCTGATCAACATCGTGATCATCGTGGTGGTCGCGCTGGTGCTGCGTGCGATCGTCGGCCGGGTCGTCGACCAGCTGGCCAGGCGGATGGTCAACTCGCGCGAGCGGATCGACAAGGCCAAGACCAGGGCCGCCAGCCGGGTCGTCAAGCAGAGCGAGGAGAGCCGCGGCGAACGGCAGCGCCAGCGGGCGGGCACGATCGCGTCGGTGCTCAAGAGCGTGGCGTCGTTCGTGATCTTCGGAATCGCGTTCGTGACGATCCTCGGCCAGTTCGGGATCAACATCGGCCCGATCATCGCCAGCGCCGGTGTGCTCGGACTGGCGATCGGTTTCGGTGCGCAGAGCCTTGTGCAGGACTTCCTGTCCGGCATGTTCATGATGGTCGAGGACCAGTACGGCGTCGGCGACGTGATCGACGTCGGTGACGCGGTCGGCACCGTCGAGGCGGTGACGCTGCGGATCACGAAGATCCGTGACCTCAACGGCGGGCTGTGGCACGTGCGCAACGGCGAGATCATGCGTGTCTGCAACATGAACCAGGACTGGGCCAACGCGGTCGTGGAGCTGCCGCTGGACTACACGGTGAACCTGGACCAGGCGAAGGCCGTCATCCAGCGCAGCATCGACGAGTTCGCGGACAACCCGGAATTCGCGCCGAAGATCATCGAGCGGCCGAACATCAGCGGTGTGGTCGGCATCGGCAACGGTGCGGTCACCGTGCGGGTCATGGTCACGACGCAGCCCGGCGACCAGTGGGCCATGGGCCGCGAACTGCGGGGCCACCTGAAGGGCAGCCTGGACGCCGCCGGGGTGCGCGTCGCCTACCCGCTCCTCCCCGCCGCAGGCCCGGGAGCCGCCCAATCCGGCTGACCCGCCGCCCCGCCGCCCCGCCGCCCCGGCGGGTGGGCACACCGCCGTGTTGCACCCTCCGGAGCCCGTGTTGCACCTTCCGGGGCTCGTGTTGCGTTTCCCGGGGACCGTGTTGCGGATTCCGGGGCAGGTGTTGTGTCCGCACGAAACGTGGTCGTACGCGACCTGACCCGCGTGTCCTGCACTCAGGCCCGCGTGTTCTGCATTCGTGCACCCGGCAGAGCGCCTGTGGGCCTCGTGGGCTGAGAGTCCCGTGGAACGAAATGCGTAGATTGAGCCGCTCGTCGGTTTTGCACCGGCGAGCGGTTCTTTGTTGTCCGACCGCGCTGTCCAGCGCGGTCGGGGAGGCCTAACTACGCTGCGGTTTGCGCGTTGTGCTCGCGGACGAGCTTGTCCAGCGTGGTGAGGTCGTCCAACTGGAACAGGCAGGACGCTTCGACGTCGGTGCCCAGTACGTCGGTGGCCACGGTGTCGCGGAGGATGTGGCCCCACGGCCCGCGCCGGACGACGGCGGTACGGATGCCGAGCTCGATGGCGGGACGCTCTCGTCGAAGGTTTCGGGTTGGCCGGCTTCGGCGCGGCGGCGCCGCTCGGTGTCGAGGTCGAATCCGGGCCGGAACACCTGGAACGCCTCGCGGTAGTCCAGGCCGCGTGCGATCACGGCGCCGAACACGGTCGAGAACGTATGCCGTGGCACGCCGAGCCAGTCGGCCCAGGGCCGCATTCGGTGGTCTCGTCCACCAGTACCTCTCCGACATCGAAGAACACCGCGCGGATGGTCACGGCGCCACTCTAGGTATCCGGTACGTGACGTACGGCGCACCCTGGCCACTGTTCCAATCGGTCCGACCGCCGCTGTACGAAATCGGTAACGCTCGAGTATCGGCTCGGTACACCCCGTAACAGCGGCCCGCCTCCCCGACGAAGGCCACGGCGACAAGGGAGGCAGGTTCCGATGAATGACACCCGTGGTTCCACTCGGACGTTGTTGACGGACGAGATCACTGAGCTGCTCGAGGCCGATGATGCGTCTGAGACGGATGCCCAGTACGTCGTGCTGGCAGCGCTCGAAGGCGCCGACGAGCTCGCCGACATGCTCGACAACTCGGCACCGGTGCCGACGACGGAGACGGAGGCACCGGCGGAAACCGACACCGAAGACAGCCCCGAGCCGTCGGGTGCGTTCATCGAATCGGTGACGGTGAGCGGGTTCCGCGGAATCGGACCGCAGGCGACGTTGCCGCTGTATCCGGCGCCGGGGTTGACGATCGTGGCGGGCCGCAACGGTTCCGGCAAGTCGAGTTTCTCCGAGGCGATCGAGGTGGCGCTGACGGGGAACACGTACCGCTGGAACAAGCAGAACGGCAGGAAGGCCGCGGTGTGGCAGCAGCATTGGCGCAACCTGCACCAGGCGGAGCCGTGCGAGGTGCGTATCGGACTGGCTGTGGAAGGGCAGGGCGCGGCCACCGTCGGCGTCACCTGGGCCGCTGGAACCGGCGACCTCGCCGACCGCAAGTCCTGGTTCCAGCGGGCAGGTCAACGCCAGGAGGAGGGGCTCGACTCGCTCGGGTGGGACCGCGATATCGAGCGGTACCAGCCGATCCTGTCCTACGACGAGCTCGGCGGTCTGCTGGAGTCCGAGCCGAGCAAACTGCACGACAAGATCAACGAGGTCCTCGGGCTCGAACAGGCCACCGACACCGAGCAGCTGCTGACCGACGTCGTGAAGCGTCTGGGGGAGGCGGAGGAAGCCCGCAAGGCCTGCACGCGGGAACTGAAGAAGCAGCTCGACGGCGTCGACGACGAGCGTGCCCACGCGGCGTTGGCGCAGTTGCGCAAACACCGGCCGGACGTCGACGAGGTGGAACGCATTGCGACGGGCGCCGCGCCTCAGCGTGGCATCGACGGCCTGCGCACCCTGGCCGAGGTGACGATCCCCGCCGACGACGTCGTCGCTGAGGCTGTCGGGGAACTGCGCGGCGCCGCCGGGGCGTGGGCAGAACTCGCCGACCAGGCCGCGACGCTCGCGGATCGCCGCACCACGCTCCTGCGCAACGCGCTCGACGTCCACGCGCACGAAGGCGACATCGAGTGCCCGGTGTGCGGAGAGGGGACGCTGGACGACGCCTGGCGGCAGCAGGTCGAGGACGCGCTCGAAGCCGAGCGTGCCGAGTCCCAGCAGCGGCGCGCCACGGGCGACAGGCTCGAACGGGCGCGTCGGCGGCTGGCCGACGTCGTCGACGGTGTCCTGATTCCGGCCACTCCGGAGCAGTTCTCGCTGAGCACGCGGGCGGCGGCCGATGAGGCGGTGCGCCGCTGGAAGGACCTGCCGGACAACGACGTCGAGCGCGCCTCCCATGTGGAGCGTGTCCACCCGGAGCTGGCCGAGGCCGTGGCGAGTCTCAGGGACGAGACCCGGCAGTTGCTTGCCGAGCACGAGGACGCGTGGGCCTCGCACGCGCTCGACCTGGGCGAGTGGGTAAAGCTCGCCCGGGATGCAGCGGCGCAGCAGCCGCGGCTGGAACGCGCCAAGGCCGGGCGGGACGCCATGAGGCGGGTGCGGGAACAGTTGCGGAACAACCGGCTCGCCGCCCTCGAGGAGCGTGCCCGCGAGATCTGGGCCGCACTGAAGCAGGAGAGCAATGTCGAGCTCGGCGGTATCCGGTTCAAGGGACGGGCGACGCGACGTCAGCTCGAGCTGTACGCGGACGTCGACGGTGCCGACGCGGAGGCGCTGGGTGTGATGAGCCAGGGTGAGCTGCACGGTCTCGCGCTGGCGCTGTTCCTGCCGCGGGCGACCGCGCCGGCGAGTCCGTTCCGCTTCGTGGTGCTGGACGATCCGATTCAGGCGATGGATCCGGCGAAGGTGGACAGTTTCGTCAAGGTGCTGGCCGGTTTCGCGCGGGACCGTCAGGTGGTGGTGTTCTCGCACGACGACCGGCTGCCACAGGCCGTTCGGCAGCTCGGGGTCGACGCGCGGATCGTGGAGGTCAATCGTGACAGCGAGTCGGCGGTGACGGTCGCGAACTGCGAGGACCCCGCGCGCCGGTTGCTCGACGACGCGTTCGCGATCTGCAAGGACCAGCAGGTTCCCGACGAAGTGCGCCGCCGCGTGCTGCCGGGGCTGTGCAGGCAGGCGGTGGAGGCGGCCTGCCACGAGCTGTACCTGAACCGCAGGCTGACCCGCGGCGACGCGAGAACCGACGTCGAGGACGGCTGGCGGTCCGTGGAGCGGACGAAGAACCGGATCGCGCTGGTCGTCGAGGGCGATCCGGAGGCCGACATCAGTGGCTGGAAGCGGCGGGGGCCGGGGCGTAGCGAGGCGTTCGGCCTCGTGACCGGCGGGGCCCACGGGCAGCTGGACAGGGACCCGCTCGATGCGGTCAGGTCGGTGGAGAACCTCGTCAAGGATCTGCGGAGCACACGCTGATGAGCGCGGGTGAGGACGCGGCCGCGGGGCGGCTGCTGGCGGAGGCAGTGGCGATCCTGGACGGTGCGCGCGGAATCCCGGCGTCCCAGGTGACGCGCGCGGCGGCGTTCGTGGCGCGGCAGGCCGTGGAGGACAGGATGCGGCAATTGTGTTCCGATGCGGGCGTGGAGATTCCGCGTGCGAACGGTCGTTCGCGGCTGATCGTCCTGCGGGAGCTCGTGGACGCCGATGTCGCCGAGGCTGCTCACACGGCGTGGTCGGGGCTCAGCCGGTACTGCCACCGCCACGCGTTCGAGCTGAGCCCGACGACGGACGAGGTGCGGCACCTGATCCGCCGCGCACGGCTGCTCGTCGAGCCGTCCCGTGGCCCGGACGACCGTCCGGGATAGCGTTGCGGCGAGCAAGGCTGGGCAATGCCTCCCGTGTTGCGCGGACGCTGCCGCCGGACGGGCCTCGGATCTTAATCGTGTCGTGGTTGACCACGGTCGCGGCTGCGGCGAGCATCGGCACGGCTTCGTGTCTCGTGCGCCCTGCACCGCTGCGGTCACCGGCCCGGCCATCATCGAAAGTTTCGTTCTAGGAGAATGGATGGGTTTCCAGACACCGCTCCACGAGCTGTCTGACTATCTCAAGTGGACACGCAGTGGCAAGGTCCAGCTGCCCGATTTCCAGCGCGGGTACAAATGGGATGACGAGCGTATCCGGCAGCTGCTGGTTACGATCCTGCGTGGTCATCCGCTCGGTGTCGTGATGCTGCTGAAGACGGGCAACGAGCAGGTCCGGTTCAAACCGAAACCCCTCGAAGGTGCCGATCCGCCCGCCGACGCGGTTCCCGAGCACCTGCTGCTGGACGGCCAGCAGCGGCTCACGTCGCTCACCCAGGCGCTGAGCGGCAGCGGTGTCGTGTCGACGATGGACAGTCGCGGCAAGCTGCTCGAACGGTGTTACTTCGTCGACATGCGGCTGGCGCTCGAGGGTGAGGACCGCATCGACGACGCGGTGGTGTCGGTTCCCGGTGACGGGGTCGTGCGGACGAACTTCGGCAAGGACGTCGTGCGGGATCTGTCCACACCGGAGAAGCAACGGGAGGCGGGGTATTTCCCGCTGCGGCTGCTCTTCGGTGGTGCGGAGACGGTGAACTGGCTGTTCGCGTGCCAGGACACCGATCTCGCGAGCCAGTTCCACGCTGAGGTACTGCAGTCCGCCACGACGTACAACATCCCGGCGATCGAACTCGACAACGCCACGAGCAAGGCGGCGGTGGCGACCGTGTTCGAGAAGGTGAACACCGGCGGCCTGTCGCTGAACGTGTTCGAGCTCCTCACTGCGACGTTCGCCGGGGACAAGGACTATTTCGACGCCAACGGCACGGATTTCCGGCTGAACGACGACTGGCAGGACGCGCTGCGCAAGTTCGCGGCGTATCCGGTGCTGGGCGGGCTGGAGAGCACGGACTTTCTGCAGGCCGTGACGTTGCTGGCAACGTTCGAGCGGAACCAGGAGGACACGAGTGCCCGGCCGGCCGCGGTGTCGGCGAAGCGGGAGGACGTCCTCAAGCTGACGCTCGCGGACTACCTCGAGTGGGTGGGTCCGCTGCGGGAGGCGTTCATCTGGGCGGCGGATTTCCTTGCGGACCGGCACATTTTCGACGTCAGGTTCCTCCCGTATCCCAAGCAGCTGGTGCCGCTCGCCGTGATCCGGGTCGTGATGGGGGCGGATGCGGATCTCATCGGTCCGCGGGAGCGCATCATCCGCTGGTTCTGGTGCGGCATCCTCGGTGAGCTGTACGGGAGCGCGATCGAAACCCGCTTCGTGCGGGATGTCGAACAGGTGCCCGCGTGGGCGCGTGGTGACGAGGACGTCGTGACGCCTTACACCGTGCAGGACGCCACGTTCGTCGAGTCGCGGCTGCATTCGCTGCGGACCCGGAACGCGGCGGCATACAAGGGCATCTATGCGCTGTTGTTGGCGCGCGGGGCTCGCGACTGGATGGAGGACAAGGCGTTCGACAAGGTTCAGTACGTGAACCTGGCCGTCGACATCCACCATATCTTCCCGCAGAAGTGGTGCGCCGATCAGCAGGTCGACGAGGAGCTGCGGGAGAGCATCGTCAACAAGACGGCCCTGTCGGCGCGGACGAACCGCACGATCGGAGGGGTGGCGCCGTCGGCCTACCTGGCGAAGATCGAGCAGAAAGCGCAGATCAGCGCGACGGCACTCGACGACCTGCTGGATACTCACCTCGTTCCGGCCCGACACCTGCGCGCCGACGACTTCGCGACGTACTTCGCAACGCGGCGTGAATCGTTGTGCCGGCTCGTGGAGGACGCGATGGGCAAGACCGTGCCGCGTGACATCGACGACGGTGCGGCGGAGGAGGACTCCGCCCGGTTCGCGGCGGCGGAGGTGGCCGAGACGGCCGAGGAAGGGGACTGATCGCCACTGGCGGAACCACTGGCGGGACTCCGATGTCAACACGCCGGCACGTGTGAGCAAGCCGGCCGATTCTCAAGGCATCGTTTCGCCGGCGAAGGAGAGGCGTTCGAGAACCTGCCATCGATACTGGTGGTCGGTGCGGTGGAGTTCCACCAGCCGCAGCTCGCTGATGGCGATCTCGGCAGGCGGCAGCGACTGAGCCTCGCGAGTAGCTGTGATGAAGGGGGCGGGTGCCTGCACCCGGCTGCTGTAGGCAACGCCTACGTGCGGTCGGTACAGGGTTAGCGGTTCGGCCTCCTCGTAGCCCGACGCCGCGGACACCGCTCGATGCAGGGACAGCAGTGGGGACCACGGGGCGACGCTGAGCCGAAGAGCGCCAGGTGAGCCCGCCAGAGGTAGCAGGTGGAGTTGGAAGGGAGTGGTCCCCTGGCAGTGCTCGTTGACGGTAGCGACGGCGGTGTCGAGCTTGTCACTGGGAACGTCGTCGACGTACCCGAGACGCCGTATGGTCAAGTGCAGGCTCTCCGGCGGGATCAGATCCAGGCTGTCTCCGGGGAGGACCGCTTGGCAGCGTTGGCTCAACTCAATGGCGCGGGGATCCTGGTCCAGCGTGATCATCCAGTGGTACGAACGCCGATGGGGCCGGTCCCAGTGGCACAGCATCCGCTCGATCTGCTCAAACGCAGCTTGGTCGTGCTGGGCGACGCTGGCGGGGTCGTCAGGGTCAGCGGGCGGCGTGGCGGGGAAGGTGGAGCTGTATGGGGTGCCCATGCGGTACACACTTACCGGCCTGTGACGTGCAGCCGTCAACGGGTTCCGTCCGAGGTCTCCTGGACTTGTGCAGCAGGTGTGCAGCGGAGACTCCGCCCGGTTCGCGGCGACGGAGGTGGTCGAGACGGCCGAGGAAGGGGACTGAACCGCTCGTTGGCTGCGGTGCTCGGTTAGTCCCGCGTTCTGACCCCGGAAGTGCAGGTCCGTGTGGACTCGTCACCGAACGGTTAGGGGCCGACTCCACGGAGATCTGGGCGGTTCACGTCGGCCCGAGTTCAGGTATGGAGTTGTGGCGTCGCTGTCTCGAGCGCCGGGTACGGTGCGGGCTGTGGGCAGCGGGCTGACGCAGTGGACGATCCACGGTGAGCGGCTGGTGGATGACACGCGCAAACTGAGGTTGTCGATCGCGTCGGTGGAGTTGCCGGATGGGGTGACGTTCGAGCAGTACGTGCTGCGGTTACCTGCGGCGGCGATGATGGTCGTGCTCGATGATGCGCGTGAGCAGGTGCTGATGATGTGGCGGCACCGGTGGATTCTTGACCGTTGGGTGTGGGAGTTGCCGGGTGGCTATGTCGACCCGCACGAGGACCCGGCGGTGACGGCGGCACGTGAGGTCGAGGAGGAGACCGGCTGGCGGCCTCGGGATGTGCGCAAGCTGTTGTCGACGCAGCCGATGGTGGGCTCGGCGGATGCGGACAACCGGCTGTATGTCTCGCTCGGTGCGGAGTATGTCGGTGATCCGACGGATGTCAACGAGGCCGAGGAGATTGCGTGGCTCCCGCTGTCGTCGGTGCGCGAGAAGATGGAACGCGGCGAGATCGTGGGCGCGTCGTCGCAGGTCGGCCTGATGCATGTGCTGGCGTTCCCGCCGAGCTGAGCCGTCGCCGGCCAGGCGCTAGGTAGCGCCGACGTCGCGCCAGGGCACCGCTTCGGGTAGACGGCCGGTGTGGGTGAACTCCCGGATCGCCTCGGTGAATGTGTCGAGCGCAAGGCCGCTCCCTGCGGGGAATCCGCTTTCCGACTCGATCGCCGGAGACGCCGGGTCGCCGTGGCTGGCGACGTAGCCGTCCGGCCCGGCGTAGAGCAGGTACCCGTAGCCGTGCTGGATGTGCGCACTGAGCACGACGTCGATGCCCTGGATGCTGGCGGTGTCGGAGTCGTCCCGGGAAAGCAGCTCGAGTAGACGTGTCACATCGTCGTCGGTGGCGAGTGGCAGGCTTTCGCCGCCAGCGACACCGTCGCGGAACGTCGGTACTGCCGCGACCAGCTTCATGATGAGGACTCCTCTCCCGTGTAAACCCGGACTGTGCCGTCCGGTTGGACAACCCGCAAGCGTGCGCCTGCCGGAAGCAGGCGTGCGAGGTATTTGTCGCACGTGTACGGCTGCGCTCGGTCGAATGGTCGGGTGCCGCACACCTCGCGGTCGATCACCACCGTTTCGTCCCGTCCACCTTGTTCGCGCATGGCAACTGCGATCTTCACTTCGACGTGCCGAGCCAGTTGTACAACGGCGGGCGAGAGGTCTGATCGGCTCCGCAAGTACTGCGCGGTCTTGTTGTGGTGGTCGTCGCTGGTTCCGCTGGTGATGCGTACGGACCACCCGTCGGAACGGACCCACTCACCGACCGCTGCTGTTCCAGGTGCGGCTCGGCTGCCCACCCGTTGTCGTGCCTGGTGGAGCCGTTCAGTCTGCGGGGTGGAGCTCCCGGCAGCGGCGGCCGCGGCTGCGGCACCGGTGTGATGGTCAGCGGCTTGCTCGAGCAACGCGCGCACGTGCACCAAGGTGGTTGCGCTTGCCTCCGCGGCGGCGAGTGCCTCGCGGAGGAGGCCCACCGTGTCGTCGGTGCCGAGCAGCTCGGCGAGTGCGATGCCGACTGACTCCGAATGCGAGGTCAGGTCGGCTACGCGGTCGGCCGGCACTGACGCGGCGAGCACACGCAGTCGCTCGGCATCATCGCGCATGGTCATAGCATGTGGTGTTCGGCCTTCTGTTGGATCACGAGCTTGGCCTGCTCCAACGCGGAGGCGACGTTGTGCAGCTGCTCGGATGCCTGTGCGATGGCACCGTGGATCTCGGCGGCACTGCTCGTGTCGCCGAGGACTGCGTGGACCTGGTGCCGCAGGGTCTCCAATTCGCCGAGTACCGCTTGTGCTTGCCCGTCGGGCACCTGCTCGGAGAGTGCCGCGAGTTGTTGTGCCTGTTCATGAATGCTCATGTCGACCTCCTACTCGGTGTGCGCGTCGATGACCACGCGGGCGGGTGCCGGGTGTCCGTCCAATTCGGATTCTCGGGCGAGGAAGGCTGCGGCCAGCTCGCCCAGTGATCTGCCTATGGCGCGCAGAGCGTCGGCGGGGAGTTGGCCATCGTGCTGGTGTGCCATGAGATCCGAGACGGCACGGCCGAAGTCGGCGTTCAGCTGCGCGGCTCGTGCCAGCAGTCGGCGGTCCTGTTCGATCACGGGTCGAGCCCCAGGTATTCGAGCTGGCAGAAGGTGCAGTCGAAGCGCGGCTCGGGCGGGTGGCGTGGTGTGCGCAGCGGCATCTCATGGAGGGCGCCGCACAGGGTCTCCACGACGGTCCCTGCCGGCGGCGGGGTCGCGAACCGCGTCAGATGCCGGACGGCGTCGTTCGCCACCTGGAAGCCCGGCACGTCGTCGAACTTCAGATGGACGTAGTCGAGCTGGATCTGGTCACTCGCAGTGGTCATCACTCGTAGCCGCGTCTTTCTTGATACGTGTCTGCCTTGTTCTGGACGCTGGGCGCCGCTCCATGTCGTCGGCACCGCCGGTGGGTGTGTGCCGGTGCGTCGGTGCCGAAGGCCGAGTGAAGCGGTGGCGGATTGCATGAGCCAGAGCAGGATTGCTGCACGAATGCTGCAGAGATGCTGCGAGCAGGGCGGTGACCTGCGAAGATCGTTGGACGAGTTACGGGCGCTGATGGGGGCGAGTGAATGTCAAGCAGGCGGGAGGGCCTTGCGCGTCGCCGCTCCGCGGTGGGGTTGACGCAGGAACGGCTGGCTGAGCTGCTGGGCGTCGAGCGGTCGACGATCTACCGCTGGGAGTCCGGCGCGGTCAATCCGCAGCCGGAGTTGCAGCCACGGTTGGCGCGTGCACTGGAGGTGACGGCAGCCGAGCTCTCGGAACTTCTCGGCGGTGCCTCTGCGCCGCGTGCCGTCTCGCCGAGATCGTCGTCGCAGCCTGCAGTCCGAGTGCGTCCGGGCAATGCCAATCTCGGTGCACGTCCTCAGGACTTCCTCGCAGCGACGGTGGTGGAGACGCCGGTGCCGAGACGTCTGGGGAACGCCGACGTGGAGCATGTGCGCGCGGCGACGCGGGCGGTTGCGTCGGCGGAGAATCTCTTCGGTGGTGGAGTGTCCTGCGAGGCGTCGATGGCGCAGTTGCGCTGGGCAGGGAGACTGCTCGATGTCCCGGCGTCGCGGCCTGTGCGGCAGGACATGGCGGAGGCGGTTGGGAACATGGCTGGCGTGGCCGCGTTCGCGGCTTTCGACATCGCCGAACACACCGTCGCTGATCGGTGTTTCGCGTTCGCGCTCTGGTGCGCAGATGAGGCGGGATCGTGGGATCTACGCGCCAACACGCTGGCGGAGATGGCGCGCAAGGCGACGTACCGGGGCCGGTTCGACGAGGCGTTGGAGTTGATCGAGTACGCACAGGTCCGCTCCGACCGGGTCACGGCGACGGCACGAGTGATGCTGGCTACGCTGCGCGCCCGTCTGTTGGCGCTGACCGGCAGGCATGCGCACGCGTGCGCCGAGATCGACCGTGCCGACGCCGAGTTCGTCGACCGCAATGCCGAGCTGGATCCGCCGTGGTTGTGTTACTACGACGCCGCAGAGCATCAGGGCAGTACTGGCAAAGCATTGATCCCGATCGCTCGCTCCGGCGACGACCCGGAAGCGGCGGCAGGCCGGCTTGCGAAGGCGGTCGAGCTACAGGCGGCGGCGTATCCGCGGTCGCGCGCGTTCTCGCAGGCCCGGCTGGCCTCGCTGCTGATTGAGACCGGCCATCCGCGACAGGCTGTGGAGGTTGGGCACGAGGCTGTACTGGCTGCAGCGGCCGTGCGATCTACGCGGCTGACAACAGAACTGCATGGCCTGGCGCAGGCGGCGAGTGCGTATGCGCAGGTCGGCGATGTTGTCGACCTGCGACGTGAGATCGCGCGCCTCGGGTGACACCATCGGCGACGTGGCCCGACCGTTGACCAGTGCAGAGGAAGTCCTGACCGTGGCGGCAGACGAGGCAGGTCTGGATGTCACGGCAGCCTCGTTGATCCGTGACGGCTCGAACGTCATGTATCGGTTGCAGGGGAGGATCGTGGCGAGGGTCGGGCCGACGGGCACCGGTGACATCGCGGCTCGGCAGATCGATGTGTCCCGGTGGCTCGCGTCGTCCGGCGTCACTGTGGTGAGGGCGCTCGACGAGGTCCCGCAACCGACGGTGGTGGACGGACGTCCGGTCACGTGGTGGTACGAGTTGCCGGAGCATCGCCCGGCAACCACGGCCGAGCTGGGCGCCGTCCTGCGCGAAGTGCATGCGCTGCGTGCTCCCGACCAGCTGGAGTTGCCTCGATTCGACCCGTTGTCGGGCGTCGCGGAGCGCATCGCCGCCGCGGATCATGTGCCCGGCGACGATCGGGCCTGCCTGGGCAAGCGGGTCGAAGACCTGCGCGGACGGCTTGCGAAGGTCGCGACGGATGGTCGTGACGGGGTCGTGCACGGCGACGCGTGGCAGGGCAACGTCGCCGTACCCGTGGCAGGCGGCCCGCCGATCCTGCTGGATCTCGAACACGTCTCCCGTGGCTACCAGGACTGGGATCTCATTCCCGTAGCGGTGGATCACACGGACTTCGCGCGCGTGAGCCGCGCGGACTACGAGGAATTCGTGACCGCCTACGGCGGCCACGACGTGACGACCACGGCGGCCTTCCGAGTCCTCGCCGACAGCCAGGAGTTGCGCTGGGTCGCCTTCGTACTCGGCAAAGCGGTTGCCAGCGCCCAGGCTGCACGTGAGACGCGCCACCGCATCGCCTGCCTACGCGGCCAGGTCGACCGGCCGTGGTTCTGGACAGCGTTCTAGGCGTGACCCCAGCTCACGCCGTATGGCACCTGGTCGGTGGCGTGTGGCTGGCGCTCGCTGTCCCAGCGGCCGCTCTCACCTGAGCGTCACCCCGATGTCGGAACCGTGGAACGTCAGGGGGCACCGATATCGTGATCCCATCGACCCGGCAGAACCTAACGCGCTGTGAGCGCAGGAGACCAACACAACATGGCACCGACCACCAAGGAAGCGCAGCGCGCAGAGCTGCACAAGGCGATCTGGAAGATCGCGACCGATCTGCGCGGCACCGTCGACGGCTGGGACTTCAAGTCCTATGTCCTCGGGATGCTCTTCTACCGGTTCATCTCGGAGAACCTGACCTCGTACCTCAACAACAGCGAGCGAGAGGCCGGTAACGAGACCTTCGACTACGTCACTCTCCGCGACGACGAGGCCGAGTACGGTCGTGCCGAGACGGTAGCCGAGAAGGGTTTCTACATCCTGCCGTCGGAGCTGTTCGTCAACGTGCGCACGCGCGCCCAGTATGACGAGAACCTGAACGAGACGCTCGAGCGAGTCTTCAAGAACATCGAGGGATCGGCGCTCGGAACCGAGAGCGAAGACGACCTGAAGGGTCTGTTCGACGACTTCAATGTCAACAGCCCGAAGCTTGGCAGCACGGTCGCGCAGCGCAACCGGAAGCTCGCCGACCTGCTGGACAAGATCGGTGACATGCCGCTGGGCAGCTTCCAGGACAACTCGATCGACATGTTCGGCGACGCCTACGAGTACCTCATGCAGATGTACGCGGCGAACGCGGGCAAATCGGGCGGTGAGTACTACACGCCCCAAGAGGTCTCGGAGTTGCTGGCAAAGATCACAGTGGTGGGCAAGAAGACGGTCAACAAGGTTTACGACCCGGCTGTCGGCTCCGGATCGCTGCTGCTGAAGTTCGCGAAGGTCCTCGGCAAGGATCGCGTGCGTAAGGGGTTCTATGGCCAGGAGATCAACCTGACCACCTACAACCTCGCGCGGATCAACATGTTCCTGCACGACATCAACTACGCTGACTTCGATCTGGCGCACGGCGACACCTTGATCGACCCGGTTCACTGGGATGACGAGCCGTTCGAGGCGATCGTCTCCAACCCGCCTTACTCGACCAGGTGGGAAGGCGACGCCAACCCGTTGCTGATCAATGATGAGCGGTATGCCCCGGCCGGGGTGTTGGCGCCGAAGTCGAAGGCCGACCTCGCCTTCACGATGCACATGCTCAGCTGGCTGGCTGTGAACGGCACCGCTGCGATCGTCCAGTTCCCAGGCGTGTTGTACCGAGGCGGGGCGGAGAAGAAGATCCGTCAGTACTTGGTCGACAACAACTACGTCGACGCCGTGATCCAGCTGCCGCCGGACCTATTCTTCGGCACCACGATCGCGACCTGCATCCTGGTTCTGAAGAAGTCGAAGAAGACCAACGACGTGCTGCTCATCGATGCGTCGGCGGAGTTCAAGCGTGCCGGCAACAAGAACAAACTCTTGGAAACGCACCAGTCGAAGATCCTCGACGCGTTCACTGCGCGCGAGGATGTCGACCACATCACGAAGCTCGTCGCAGTCGAGGAAATCGCCGCGAACGACTACAACATCGCCGTGTCGTCCTATGTGGAGGCGGCGGACACCCGCGAAGAGATCGACATCACCGAGCTGAACGCTGAGATCGCCCGCATCGTCGAGCGGCAGGCAGAACTCCGTACGGCGATCGACGAGATCGTGGCGGATCTGGAGGACACAAAGTAGTGACTAACATGCCCAACTGGGAAGGCTTCATGATCCCGACGCTCAAGGTGATGAGCGACGACGTCGTTCGCCACCGGCGTGAGTTCCAGCCGCTGGTGGCCGACGAGGTGCAGCTCAACGATGAGCAGAGGAAGGAGTTGCTCCCGTCCGGCAGGCAGGTCAAGTACAAGAACCGCATCGGGTGGGCAGTCTCGTTCATGACAAATGTCGGTGCGTTCACTCGTCCACAGCGTGGTCACTACCAGATCACTGACGCGGGCAGGGAGCTTGTCAAGCTCTTTCCTAACGGCGTCAAGGAGCGTGACATCGCGGCGCTCGGTGACGACCCGAACTCGCCGATCCGCGTCTATGTCGCGACCAGCAAGAACAAGCAGACCAGCAGCGCGGCCGTCGCCGCGATCGACGAGTCTTCGATGACGCCGATCGAGCAGGTGCAGAGCGGCATCGAACGCATCCACGACGAGATCACGGTCGAGCTCCTCACCCGGCTGCAGGGGAAGGATCCCGGCTTCTTCGAGCAGGCGGTCGTAGATTTGCTGCTCGCGATGGGCTACGGCGGCACGGCGGGCACCGGTAACGTCACGCAGCTCAGCAATGACGGTGGTTTCGACGGCGTGATTGACCAGGACATCCTGGGTCTCAACCGCGTATACATCCAGGCCAAGCGTTACAAGGACGAGAACATCGTCGGTCGTCCGGATCTGCAGGCGTTCGTCGGCGCACTCAGTGGCAAGGCCGACAGTGGCGTGTTCATCACGACCAGCCGCTTTTCGGATAACGCCCGTACTTACGCCGAGAACGTGCCGACCCGCATCATCCTGATCGACGGCAAGCGTCTCACCAGCCTGATGATCCGCTACGGCGTCGGCGTGCAGGTCAAGGAAACCTACAAGGTCGTCGAGATCGACGAGGACTTCTTCGCATGAACCGCATTGATAAATTGATAGAGGAACTGTGCCCAGACGGGGTGGAGCACAAGACTCTCGGCCAGGTTGGCGAGTTCATACGCGGGAGCGGATTGCAGAAGGCCGACCTTCGTGAGGAGGGCGTACCAGCTGTCCACTATGGGCAGATCCACACACACTACGGAGTGTGGACAACCAAGACGAGGTCGTTTACAGACGAGGACATTGCGGCCAAGCTTCGTCACGCTCGGCCTGGCGATCTCTTGATCGCGACGACAAGTGAGGACGACGACGCAGTCGCGAAGGCAACTGCGTGGCTTGGTGACACCGAAGTTGTGCTTAGTGGTGACGCGTACATCTGCAGGCACGAACTCGAGCCGAAGTACATGGCCTACTTCTTCCAGTCGACTTCGTTTCAGGACCAGAAGCGCCGCTTTATCTCCGGCGCGAAGGTGCGCCGCGTTTCTGGTGCTTCGTTGGAGAAGATACGGATCCCCGTGCCACCTCTCGAGGTGCAGCGCGAGATCGTGGGAGTATTGGATAAGTTCACTCAGCTGGAAGCGGAGCTGGAAGAGGAGCTGGAAGCAGAGCTGGAAGCGCGGCGCGCTCAGTTTGCGCACTATCGGGACGCGCTCGTAACTCAATCGAGTGATGCACGAGCTCGTCTCAGTGATCTGGGCACGTTCGTCCGTGGGCGCCGGTTCACCAAAGATGACGTGGTTGAGGAGGGGATTCCAAGCCTCCACTACGGGGAGATATACACGGGGTATGGAACGTCCGCGCGTCAGGCCGTGCGGCACGTTCGTGCCGAACTTCGCGGTCAGCTCCGGTTCGCACAACCTGGCAGTGTCATTTTCGCGGGCGTGGGTGAGACTGTTGAGGACGTAGGTAAGGCGGTGGCCTGGCTCGGAGACGATCCGATCGCGACCCACGACGATACATTCGCGTTCTCGTCGGATCTCGACCCAAAGTACGTCGCATATGCAGTCCAGACAGCCGACTTCCATCGGCAGAAGGAACGCCACGTTTCGCGCGCGAAGGTTAAGCGCGTCGGGGCATCTGGCCTCGGTGCGATCGAGATTCCCGTGCCGCCGATGGAGGAGCAACGCCGTATCGTCGACGTGCTCGATAAGTTCGACGCCCTCGTCAACGACATCAGCATTGGCCTTCCAGCCGAGCTCGCCGCTCGTCGCAAGCAGTATGAGCACTACCGTGACCGTCTCTTGACGTTCAAGGAGCTGACCGCATGAGTGAAGCACCGGCATGCAAGTTCGATCCGATCGCGATCTCTTCGGAGAGCACGGTCGTTGCAGAGTACGTCCAGGATTCGTCGCAGTCGGAGGCCTATCAGTCGGAGGCCGCGCTTGAACGCGAGATGATCCGCCTGCTTGAGGCGCAGGCGTACGAGTACCTGCCGATCACCTCCGAGTCGCAACTTGTCGCCAACTTGCGTACACAGCTTGAGAAGCTCAACAAGATGACCTTCTCGGACGCCGAGTGGGAGACGTTCTTCGCGACCAAGATCGCCGGCAAGAACGATGGCATTGTCGAGAAGACCGTCCGGATCCAAGAGGATCACGTCCAGATCCTCGAGCGTGACGACGGGTCGACAAAGAACGTTACGCTGATCGACAAGGCGAACATTCACAACAACCAGCTGCAGGTCATCAACCAGTACGAGATCGCCAAGGGTGACGGTGACACCGGCGATGGCGGCGCGAACTACGCCAACCGCTACGACGTGACCGTGCTCGTCAACGGGCTGCCGATGGTGCACATCGAGCTGAAGCGGCGCGGCGTGGACATCCGCGAGGCGTTCAATCAAATCAACCGCTACCAGCGGGACAGTTTCTGGGCAGCCTCAGGCCTTTTCGAGTATGTGCAGCTGTTCGTGATCAGCAACGGCACGCTGACGAAGTACTACTCCAACAGCACCCGCGATAAGCACCTGAAGGAAACGCGGAAGGCGAAGAGGCCGGGCAAGGGCAAGAAGTCGAGCAACTCGTTCGAGTTCACCAGCTGGTGGGCGGATGCGAACAACAAGGCGATCGCCGAACTGCCCGCCTTTATCAAGACATTCTTCGCGAAGCACGCCCTCCTCAACATCCTTACCAAGTACTGCGTGCTCACCGCAGACCGAGAGCTGCTGGTCATGCGCCCCTACCAGATCGTGGCGACCGAGCGGATTCTCCAGAAGATTGATATCTCCACGAACTACAAGACCCTCGGTACGGTGCAAGCCGGTGGGTACGTGTGGCACACGACGGGTTCCGGGAAGACACTGACCTCGTTCAAGTCGGCGCAGCTGGCGAGCAAGATGCCGAGCGTCGACAAGGTGCTCTTCGTGGTCGACCGCAAGGACCTCGACTATCAGACGATGCGCGAGTACGACCGGTTCGAGAAGGGCGCCGCAAACTCGAACGCATCGACCGCGATCCTGAGGAAGCAGCTTGAAGACCCGAACGCTCGGATCATCATCACCACGATCCAGAAGCTGTCCACATTCGTCAAAGCGAACAAGGGTCACGAAATCTTCTCGGGCCACGCCGTCATCATCTTCGACGAGTGCCACCGCTCCCAGTTCGGCGACATGCACACTGCCATCACACGTTCCTTCAAGCGTTACAACCTGTTCGGCTTCACCGGCACGCCCATCTTCGCGGTCAACGCGAGCAGCGGCGGCAACCCCCAGCTGAAGACGACCGATCAGGCGTTCGGCGACAAGCTCCACACTTACACGATCGTCGACGCCATCGCTGACAAGAACGTCCTTCCGTTCCGCGTCGACTATGTCAACACGATCAAGGTCGGGAACCCCGACGACAAACAGGTCTCGTCGATTGACCGGGAAAAGGCCCTCCTGGATCCCAGGCGTATCAGCGAGATCGTGGCTTACACGCTCGAGCACTTCGATCAGAAGACGAAGCGAGGGTCGACCTACGAGCACTCCGTGGTCACGAACGTCACCGAATCGGCGCGCAGTCGCAACAAGACTGAGGAAATTCGGAAAGACAAGCGAATGCGCGGTTTCAACGCGCTTTTCGCCACGGCCTCCATCGAAGCGGCGCGCGTCTACTATAATCAGTTCACGCGGCAGATGGGCCAGCTGCCACCGAACAAGCGCCTGAAGATCGGGATCATCTACTCCTACGGGGCCAACGATGTTGCCGAGGATGGCATCATCGACGACGAGGCGTTCGACACGGACGGGCTGAGCGTGGATGCCCGTCAGTTTCTAGAAGAAGCGATTCAGGACTACAACGATTTGTTCGGTACGAGTTACGACACGTCAGCTGACAGGTTCCAGAACTACTACAAGGACCTCTCGCAGCGGTTGAAGAACCGAGAGATCGATCTTGTGATCGTGGTGAATATGTTCCTCACCGGGTTCGATGCCACCACGCTGAACACGTTGTTCGTCGACAAGAACCTGCGCGCGCACGGGCTGCTGCAAGCCTATTCGCGGACGAACCGCATCCTCAGCTCGGTCAAAACCTACGGAAACATCGTGGCCTTCCGCGACCTGGAAGAGGAGACGAACGCCGCCCTCGAGCTGTTCGGAAACCGGGATGCCGGCGGTGTCGTGCTGCTCAAACCGTACGACGAGTACTATGACGAATACGCGGACAAGGTCGACGAACTGCTGCGTGACTTCCCAGTTGGCGAGCAGATCGTGGGGGAGCAGGAACAGAAAGACTTCGTCGGCCTGTTCGGCTCAATCCTGCGTCTGCGCAATATCCTGACATCATTCGACGATTTCGCAGGCAACGACCTGCTCGCCGAACGCCAGGAGCAGGACTACCGCAGTGTGTATCTTGACCTCTACGCCGAATTCCGTAAGGCGCGCGATGGGGACAAGGAGGCGGTCAATGACGACGTTGTCTTCGAGATAGAACTGGTCAAACAGGTTGAGATCAACGTCGACTACATCCTGTTGCTCGTCGAAAAGCTGCGCTCCGAACACGGCGACGGCGACGACAAGGAGATCCGTGCCGAGATCACTCAGGCGATCGACGCCAGCCCGACGTTGCGTAGCAAACGAGACCTGGTTGAGGACTTCGTCGCCCAGGTATCATTGGACACTGCAGTAGGTGAGCAATGGGACGCGTACGTCGCCGCAAAGAGGGAGGCGGAACTCGAGGCGATTATTGTGGAACAGAACCTGAAGCCGGAGCCGACGCGGGCTTTTGTCGAAAGCGCGTTCCGTGACGGGGAGCTTCGCACATCGGGAACCGAGATCACGAAGATTCTCCCATCTGTATCTCGGTTCGCCGCCAAGGGCGGTCATGCCTACACGAAGGAGCGCGTGATCGAAGTCTTGACGCAGTACTTTGAACGATTCCTTGCGCTTAGCGCTCACTCTGGAGAGTAGGCCCCGGGGTATAGGTGCCGCTAGTAGGGCTTTGTTAGGTGTGTAATCGTTGGTGGTGAGGGGGTTGCCAGCTGGTCGGGAGGCGTTGGTGGCAGGTGTGGCAGGCGCCGGTCCAGACGGCCAAGAGGGTCTGGAGTTCACGGATTACGGCGTAGAGGGTCAGGCCGGCGCAGGGGCTTTTGGGTCGTAGCGCAGTTGGGTGCAGATGGCTTGGGCGAGGCTGGCGAGGGTGACGTGGCGGTGCCAGCCGGCCATGCTGCGGCCTTCGAAGTGGTCGAGGCCGAGGCCGTCTTTGAGTTCGCGGTAGTCGTGTTCGATACGCCAGCGCATTTTGGCGAGTTGCACCAGCTCACGCACGGGTGTGTCGGTGGGCAGGTTGGACAGCCAGTAGTCGGTGGGTTCGGGCTCGTGCGGGGGCCATTCGGCGATCATCCAGTAAGCGGGCAGGTTCCCGTGGGTGTCGCGGGCGTTGTTGCGGTTGGCCGGGCGTACCCGCAGGGTCAGGAATCGTGAGTGCATCGCGCCGGTGCGGTTGCCGGGTGTCTTCTTCGTGCCATGGCGCCAGGTCACCTGCCGCAGCGCCGTGCGTCCGGCCGACAGTGCCAGGGCGCGGAGATCGGTGGGCTGGTGCGGATAGCCGGGTTTGGGTGGGCGCCCGGTGCCCGACCAGGGCGGCGTGGTGATCTCAGCCTCGCCGGGCTGAACACTGGTACTGGCTTTGACTGCCACGACGTAACTCAGACCGCGCTCGGCCAACGCACGGCGGAACTCGGTGATGCCGCCGTAGCCTGCGTCGGCCACCACGGGCCGCGCCGACAGGCCCCAGTCATCGATCGCTTCATCGAGCATGTCCAGTGCCAGCCGCCATTTGGTCCGGTACCGCACCTCGTCGTCGATCTTGGCACGAGCCCGGCGACGCCGGATGAACACGGCCGTCTCAGCATCGTCAGTAGTGTGATCGTCCCAACTGGCGGGCAGGAACAGGCGCCAGTCCAGCGCGGCCGAGGCCCAGTCGGTGGCCGCGTGCAGACTGACCCCGATCTGGCAGTTACCGGTCTTGCCCAGTGCCCCGCAGTACATCCGCGCCACCCCCGGGCGAGTCCTGCCCGTCCTTGGGAAAACCGGTGTCATCCAGTACCCACGCCCGCGGAGCCAGGAACTGTTGTGCCCAGCCCGCCATGCGCTGGCGCACGTCAGCGTAGTCCCAGGTCGACGAGGTCATGAACTGCTGCAACTGCTGATGATCCACCTCAAGTCGCTGCGCCATCGGCTGCATCGACTTGCGTTTGCCATCCAACAGCAGTCCACGCAGGTACAGCTCACCCTTGACCCGCTGATCCCGCCGCGACAGTCCCGCCATCATCTGAGCCGCGAACGCCTCCACACGCGGGGCCACCGCGGCCATCTCCTCCGGAGTCACTCCAAGATCATCACACAGAGACCAACAACCTAACAAAGCCCTACTAGCCGGGAACCGAAGTCAGACCGGGAGTGGACGAGAAGTCGCCGAGTCAATGGCGGCTGAGCTCTAGGTGTGATGTTCAGAAAGGGTTGGTCAGCCGGGTGATTGGTGGGCGGCCTCCGATCGTGGAGTGGGCGCGATGATGATTGTAGAAGTGGAGCCAGCCGGGCAACGCGGCGTTTTGGTGGTCGGTTGACTCGTAGAGGCGGGCGTAGTCCCACCCGTCGGCCAGGGTGCAGTGGAAGCGTTCGATCTTGCCATTGGTCTGTGGCCGGTAGGGCCGGGGCCGCTTGTGGACGATGCCGAGTTCGCTGCAGGCGTTGCGCCAGGCGTAGGACCGATAGGCAGAGCCGTGGTCGGAGAGTACCCGCTTGGGTGGTGATGCCGTGGTCGGCGAACCAGGACACCGCTCGTTGCAGGCTCGGATGGCGGTGGCGGCCTCCTCGTTGGCGCAGATCTCGGTATAGGCGACACGGGAGTGGTCGTCGATTGACGGTCTGGACGAAGGCGGTGCCGATCAGCGGCCGGTACGCGTGCCCACGCATGCCTGTGCGCTTGGCCGTGGACTCCTTGTTTCGATCGCCTTGCTGTTTGCCGACATAGTGCCACCCGCAGCCATCGGTGGGGCAACCGGTTGACGCGGCAGCGCACCAGCACCGCGTGGACGGTCGAAGCCGGAATCTCGAGCCGGCCAGTATCTGGACCGGGCCCAGCCGGAGTCTCCAGCGGAAACGCACGATCTGGCGGGCGAGCTTGTGGCTGGTCTTGTGCGGGCACGTCTTTGGTCGTGAGCTGCGGTCGACCATCCAGGCCGGACCTTCTACCTGGTAGCGGTCGGCGCTTTTTTGTCCGTGCGCGGGGTGACCATGAACATCTTGGCCGCGGCAGCGTAGGTCCAGCCGTGATCGACGAGGAACTAAGCCAGCCGCAGATGGGCGCGTGGGGTAAGGGCAGCGTTAGCGTGGGACACGAAGGCCTCCGGTCAGGGAAGCGGTGAACTAGACAGTTCCACTTCGCAACCGGAGGCCTTCACCTGTCAGCCCAACTCACCGACACGCCAGCACAACGCCCTTGGACATCACGAGGGATCAGTCCGAGTCCGCAGAGCCGTCAGCGGACTCGGACTCCTCCTCTATTTCGCGTAATGCCTTCCAAGCGAGATCGGCCAGCGTGTCACCGGATCTCGTTGCCCAACGTGCTGTGCCCTGGACGGCCACGGGATGTTCGTCCCAGCCAGCAAGCTCCCACATCCGCGAAATCAGCCCGGAAGGCGAATAGGCCTCACCGTCGGCTGCCCACAGAATCGGCTTCGAGCGCTGCGGGATCCATGTGGCCCTTGTGCGCCGAGGATCGGCAGCAAGCCAAGCGTTGAGCGCTGTGGTCTCAGTGGCTGAGGCCCCGGTGAGGGTTAGGGGATCGCCCTCTTCCAGGAGACTCTTGTCAATAAGTACGGATACAGCATTTGGCCGACGCCGTTTTCGGCGGGCCGGCGTTTTCTGATATTTACTTGGTATCATGGCGGGCTGCTCGCTGGAAAGAACATGCGCCGCCAGCTCGCGGCTTTTTTGGGAATCCGAACATGAGGATCGGATCTGTGCCCGTTCTCCATGGAGCGTGTCGATGGCCTCGACCAAGGCTGGAATTAGATCGTCGAGCAGTCGACCTATCTGTTGGGTTGCCTGGTTTGCCCAGTCGTGTACGTCGGGCTCATCGATCGTCTCGGTATTAAGTCGTTGGAAGACGAGATGTGTCAGAAGGTAGGCGCCGTGCTCAATAAGTGCGGCTGCGCGCCCCGTGTAGTGACGACGTTTTTTATGCAGGTTTTCGCGAACGGATCGGAAAACTCGCACGGCGTTCCATAGGAGATATGGTCCAGGTTGTGGACGGAACAGAACGTCGTAGATCCCTTGTGAGTCGCGTTCCCAGAGTACCTCTAGTGCAACGGCGATTCGTGCGGCGTATTGAGCATCGGAGTGCGCGCAGGCCAAGGCGCACGCGGCTTCAACAATCGAAAATCCGGTGCTGGGATGAGGGTCCAGTTCGCTCCGGCGAACGCTGTACTCAAGTCCCAGTTCAGCCCGCATGTCATCGATGATTGCTGCCTGAATGGGATCCAGCGCGACGAAATCGCGTGCTTCAACCCGATTCTGTCGATTTGTTGCCTTGGTGGTTCTTTTTGCGAAATCGTCTCTGGTTCCGGTGACTATAACCCGAATGCCGACCTGTGCGGAAGCCGCATTATCATCCGTGGAAACTGCTTCTGCCACAGCGCGGACTGTTTGTGCCCCATTTACAACGCTTGCATTGCGAAGTTCAAGTGTTATTGGCTTCCGGTGTGGCGTCCCGCGTGAATGGTGCGCCTTGTCTACAGAATCGCACAGAACTGTGATTCCATTGTTGAAGTACCAGAAGTGGTCTGGCTCGTCGGTCAATGTGTCGATCAGGTCATTGTTGATCGCAGTTCTGCCGAGTGGGTTTCGAATATTGAGGTTGAACAGATCGGCGCCGTGTTTTACCCATTGGGCTATTTGTTCCGCTTCGACTATGCCCTGGTAGGACTCGTAGGGCTCACTGACCGAGAACCAGGGGAACAGCTCAGCGGTGAGGTCGACAGGCTGCGGCGCCAAATCTTGCCTGACCGAAGCCCAGATATCCGACGATAGGAGGATGCGGTGGTCGAGAACTTCGCCGTGATGGTTGAACCTTCGCTCATGTTGTTCAAGTGCGACTTGGAAGCCCTGAGTGACCTCGTTGCCGCGCATGAGTGCTACCACCTGGGTGATGGGGACGGGGCCACTTGACATGACTTCCTTGGCGATTGCCGCAAGGTGCTGCCCTCGCGGGTTGAATGCCGCGAAATCCTCATCGTCGATCAGATCAAGGCCGGCGAATAGTTCCCGTACCGTGGACCTGTCGCTGCTTGCCCGGCCGTTCTGGCTCCATTTTGCCTGCACAAGGTAGACGTGTGGATCATGGCCGTCGACAATGGCAATTGCATCGATTCCCTGATCGTTGACGCCATCGATCACAGTGTCAGCCGCCTCCTGAGGGCTGAAGCCGGTGACGACACGGACAGCTTGAGCGGCGAGTGCTCGGGACAGTAGCCGAGGGTCCCGTTCTGCGGGAGGCTGACCGTCCAGATCGTCAATATTCAGAAGTTCTGAGGAGACGTAGATCGTGCGCAGCGCTCGTTCGACCTGACGGACCTGGAGCTGTGTCTCGTTCCCGCCGCCGGTGCTCCTGGTGTTCAGCTTGCATCCCCCGTTGTCCTCGTCGGCGCGGTTGCCGATCGATCATGCCATGGCGAGTCAGATAATTGGAGGTCTGCGGGATGAAACGTGATCTCAGGCCGAGGTGGGGCGTTGAAATTTCACCTGTTCGGCCGCATTGGCTCACCGCTTCGGCCAGTGCCATACCGGACGGTCAAGGACACCCGGCGCGTCGGCCAGCACCGTCGCACCGAACTCCTTCTCCAACTCCACCAGGCTCGCGTCGTCGGCGGCCGCCTGCACTGCCTGCACGAGCGGCCGTGCGTGCGTCACCACGACGACCTGCGTGCGCTCCGCCGCCGTCGCGATCAACGCCGCCAACGCCGGTAGCAGACTCGGATGCAGACTGGTCTCCGGTTCGTTCAACACCAGCAGCTTAGGCGGGCGCGGACTCAGCAACGCCGCTACCCACAACAGGTACCGCAACGTCCCGTCCGACAGCTCGGCCACCGACAACGGCCGCAACAACCCGTACTGGTGCAGCTGCAACTCGAACCGGCCGTCCTCACCGACCCGCACCGACAGCCGAGCCCCCGGGAACGCGTTCTCGACCGCCGTGTGCAGCGCGTCCCTGTCGCCGATCTCCTCGATCGTCTGCAACGCCGCAGCCAGGTCACCACCGTCGTGGTCGAGCACCGGAGTGCGGGTCCCGATGCGCACCTGCCGGGCCGGGGCATCAGCGTCGGTGCGGAAGTGGTCGTAGAACCGCCACGACCGGATCCGCTCCCGCACCACCAGCACCTCCGGCGATACCCGCGGATCGGCGAACGACGTCAGCATGCTGTCGGTCACCGGGATCCGATGCGGCTCGCGGCCCCACGCCCCGTCCTGCTCCCGCGTCCGCACCACCGGGCCGTCCCGATCGGCCAGCAACGCGCCCTTGCGCAGCACCGGCCCGCTCCACACACACTCCCGTTTGAACTCCGGATCCCGGTTGAACGCCGAGTCCTCGCCCGGCGTCGGCATCCCCAGGTCGAGCGCATAGCCGAACTCGTCGCCGGCGAAGCCGAGCCGCAGGCCCACCGACTTCGTCCGCACAGTGCCCTGCGGCGGCGCACTGCCCTCCCGCACCGCGCGGCCGATCGTCTCCGGCCCCGCCCACAACGTCGACGGCAACCCGCCCTCACGCGCCAGTGCCGCCACCGCACCACTGCGTGCCGCGTCCGCCAACAGCCGCATCGCCCGATACAGATTCGACTTGCCGCTCCCGTTGGCGCCCGTCACCACGGTCAGCTGCGACAACGGCAGCACCAGATCCCGCAGCGAACGGTAGTTCTGCACGGCCAGCGTCGTCAGCATGCGGCCGACCGTAACCGGCCGCATGCTGACAGAAGCGCGCGCACGAGGCGTCCGCCGGTCGGCAGCCCGCACGGCGTGGGACCCGCAGCTGACGTCCGAATCGGCGCGGCGTGCCCGTGCATAACGGATGCGCATCTCCGCTAACCCCGCGCCGATCGTCAGCGACTGGGCGGACGGCCCCGCACGGCGACAAGGATTGGACCGTCCATGACCGACACCGCGTTCGACGCCCCATGGCTGCTCGCCGGTACCGTTTTCGCCGCGTGGACGGCCACCGCGCGTGGGCGGGACCACCGGCCGTGCTCGCAGCCGCCCGCCACCGACGCCGGAGACCGGTAGCCCGTGGACGGCACCGGCAGCACACCCCCGAACACCCCGCGCACCGCGGGCCGAGGGGACGACCCGGACGAGTATGCCGCGGCGCCGGCCATGGACACGCCGCTCGCCACCCGCGTTCGCCGCGCCGCACCGCCCGTCCTCGTGTACCTCGCCGTACGGCTCGTCGGCGTCCTGGTGCTCGCCGTGATGGCGGCTACGCACGACACCAGCCTGCTGGACCGGCTCACCTCCTGGGACGGGCAGTGGTACCTCGGCATCGCCGAGCACGGCTACGCCGGTCACGGCGAATCCAGCCTCGACGCCGACGGCGAACCGTACTCGACCGCACCGTACGCGTTCTTCCCGCTGTATCCCGCGGCGATGTCGATCGTCGCCACGTTCGGGATTCCCCTCGATGTGGCGGGCCTCGTCGTGTCCACCGTCGCCGGGCTTGCCGCCGTGCCCGCCGTGATGCGACTCGCCCGGCACGTCGACCCGCGCCGCCGAGCCGGACTGCTGCTCGTCGCACTGTGGGCGGGCGCCCCCATGGCCGGGGTGCTGTCCATGGTGTACACCGAGGCGGCGTTCCTCGCCCTCGCCGCGTGGTCGCTGGTCGGCGTGCTCGAACGGCGCTGGCTGCTCGCCGGGGCCTGCGCGCTGTCGGCCGGGCTGACGCGCTCCTCGGCGGCGGTGCTGATCGCGGTCGTCGTCGTGGCCGCGCTGCACGCGGCGTGGGCCCGGCGCGGCGGGTGGCCGGCCGCCGCGGGTGCCGTTCTCGCACCACTGGGGTTGCTCGGCTGGTGGCTGACCGTGTACCTGGCCACCGGGCGGACGTGGCAGGCGATCCAGCTCGACGGCTGGGGCGTGTCCTGGGACTGGGGCGCCGACACGGTCGACTGGATCACCGGCGCGTTCGGCATCGAGTCCCATCCGTACGACCTGGTCGGCGCGATCGTGATCGTCGGTGCCGCCGCACTCGTCGTGGTCCTGGCCGCGCAGCGCGTGCCGTGGCCGTTGACCGCGTACGCAGCAGGCATCGTCACCCTCGCGGTCGGCTCCGGCGGGCTGGCGATCACCACACCGCGGTTGCTGCTCGTCGCCGCCCCCGTGCTGATGCTGCCGATCGCCGTGGGGCTCGCCAACCGGCGCCGCGGCACCGGCCTCGCCGTGACAGGCATGGCCGTGGCCGCCGGCTGCTGGTTCTCCGCCTACGCGCTCACCGTGTGGCCGTACGCGATCTGAGGTGCACCCATGGCACGCCTGCGCCGCATCCTGCGCACACTTGCTGACGTCGCCGTCGCCACCGCCGTCACCCTCGCGCCGGTCCTGTTCCCCGGAGCCCTCGACGACCGGCCGCCCCGGCGTCGGTCACGACACCGCCCCTCACGACACCGCTGCTGAGGTCTGCGCCAACAACGGGATGCGCCCACCGGCCAGGACGGCCTCACGCTGCCGCTGCGACAGGGTGTGCCGCACCTCGTAGCGCTGGTTCTTCGTGGCGTTCGACACCGACAGCCCGGCGTCCGGCTCGCCCAGCAGTCGGCGCAGGTCCTCGACCACGAGTGTGTCGTCGGCGTCGATGCGGGCGTAGTCCTCGGGGTCGGCGAATTGGACCGGCAGGATGCCGAAGTTCGCCAGGTTCTGCCAGTGGATCCGTGCGAACGACAACGCAATGACCATGCGCAGGCCGAGATAGCGGGGTGTGATCGCCGCATGTTCGCGCGAGGAACCCTGACCGTAGTTGCGGCCACCGACGATGATGTGCCCCGAACCCCCGGCCGTCTCCTGCGCCCGCGCCGGGTAGTCCGGGTCGATTCGCGTGAACGTGAACTCGGCCAGCGCCGGGACATTCGACCGGTACGGCAGCGCGGCGGCCCCCGCGGGGGAGATCTCGTCGGTCGACACGTCGTCACCCACCTTCAGCAGCACCGGCGCCTCGATGCGGTCCGGCAACGGCGGGAAATCCGGCAACGACGAGATGTTCGGGCCCTTCGTCGGCTCCGCCCGGCGCGACACCTCGGGCGGCGGCGGCTCCTCCAGCGTCTCCGGGTTGACCGTCGCCCGTTCCGGAAGCTCCAGCGTGGGCTCGTCGACGCCCAGATCGCGCGGGTCCGTGATCACTCCCTCGAGCGCGCTGGCCGCGGCCGTCTCCGGCGAGCACAACCACACCGAATCCTCCCGCGTGCCCGAACGACCGGGGAAGTTGCGCGGGAACGTGCGCAGCGAGTTGTGCCCCACGGCGGGAGCCTGCCCCATCCCGATGCACCCCATACACCCCGCCTGGTGGATCCGCGCGCCCGCCGACACCAGATCGAACGTGGCACCCATCTTCGTCAGATCCGCGAAGATCTCCCGCGACGTCGGGTTGATGTCGAAACTGACGCCGCCCGCCGTCTGCTTGCCACGCACCATTGCGGCGGCGATCGCGAAGTCGCGCAGCCCGGGGTTGGCCGACGAGCCGATGATCGCCTGCCCCAACGGTGTACCGGCCACCTCACGCACCGCGACGACGTTGTCCGGCGCCGACGGCTTCGCGATCAGCGGCACCAGTGTCGACAGGTCGATCTCGTCGGTGACGTCGTACCCGGCACCGTCGTCCGCGGTGATCTCCACGAAATCGTGCTCCCTGCCCTCGGTGCGCAGGAACCGCCGCACCGCCTCGTCGGAGGGGAACACCGTCGTCGTGGCGCCCAGCTCGGCACCCATGTTCGCGATCACGTGCCGGTCCATCGCCGACAACGTCGCCAGCCCCGGCCCGTGGTACTCGATGATCCGGTTCACGGCCCCGGACACGGTGTGCCTGCGCAGCATCTCCAGGATGACGTCCTTGGCCGACACCCACGGCGGGAGCTCACCGGTGAGCCGCACACCCCAGATCTCCGGCATCCGCACGTACAGCGGCTCGCCCGTGATCGCCGTGGCCACGTCCAACCCGCCGACGCCGATCGCCAGCATTCCCAGCGACCCGGCCGCCGGCGTGTGCGAATCGGAACCGACCATGCTGGTCCCGGGCACACCGAACCGCTGCATGTGCGTCGGATGCGACACACCGTTCCCCGGTTTGGAGTACCAGATGCCGTACCGGCGGCACGCCGACCGGAGGAACGCGTGGTCCTCGGCGTTGCGCTCGTCGGCCTGCAGCAGGTTGTGGTCGACGTACTGGACACTGACGTCGGCACGGGTCCGGTCCAGATCCAGCGCCTCCAGCTCCTGCATGACCAGCGTGCCCGTGGCGTCCTGGGTCAACGTCTGATCGATCCGGATCGCGACCTCCTTGCCCGGCGTCATCGCGCCGTCCACGAGGTGGTCGGCGATCAGCTTCTGTGCGACGTTTCGAGGCATGCGTCGGCGCCCTTCACCCGGGGGAGTCTGCAGGGTGGAGGTTGCCGGTGCGGGGCCGGTCGAAACGTCACCCGCACCGGTGTCACCCGAGTGCCAGCGGCACGTCGGGCATCGGCGACATATCCGGCACCGGCACTACGCGCGTGCCGACGCGTCGGCCCCCGCGGTGAGGGCCAGTGCGGCCGCTTCGCCGCGGGTGCCGACGTCGAGTTTGTGCAGCACCCGCGTGACGTGGAACTTGACGGTGCTCTCCGTGACGCCCAGGTCCGCGGCGATGGCCTTGTTGCGCTTGCCCTGCGCGAGTAGGTCGAGCACTTCGCGTTCCCGGCGGTTGAGGTCGGTCAGCCGGGTCTCCACCCCGGTGTCGGCAGGTGGATCGAGCGGCAGTTCGACCGTGACGTGGCTGCCCCAACCGGGAGTGGCGTCGACGTCGACCGTGGCGCCGAGCGCCCGCGCGCGACCCTGCAGCTGCCGGTGGAGCGCGGCCGCGTCGAGGTTGCCCGTGCTCTGATCACGGACGTCGACCAGCAGCGTCGCGCCGCCGTGCGTCCACGCGATCCGCAGGCGGGCCAACTCGGGATCGGCGGTCAGGGCCAGCACCGCCGTGCGGGTCATCGCGCGCGCGGCGTGCGCGATGTCGCCGGGCAGGGCCCTGTCCGCGCCGGCCGGTGCCGCGAACTCGATCGGCGCCTCGTGGTGCCGCAACATCTTCCGGATCTCGTTGTGCAGTACGGTGAACGCGGCCGGGGCGGCCTCATTGGACAGTGCCTGGTCGGATTGCTGCGCGGTGCGCAACGCCACGAGGGCCGACGACGTCGCGTCCGTCGCGGCAACCCGTGCGCGGGTGTCGTCCAACTCGGTCGAGCGCAACGTCGTCAGCAGCCCGACCAGCGTGGACTCGTGCGCGGTGGCCAGTTCGGTGATGGTGCGTTCGCGTTCGAGTGCGGCCGCGCGCGACTCGGCGAGATAGTCGGGGCTGGCCTGGGCCACCTGCTGGCGGATCGACGTCGCGACGATGCCGAACAGCGCCGCCAGCAGACCGGGCTCGGGCAGCCCGCGGCCGGGGGAGCGGGGAATCAGTACGAGCAGCATGTCCGACGGATCGCGCACCGCCCACACCGCCCGCCGCTCACCCGCGACCGCGAACGTCGAGCAGACCGGACTGCCGGGTTCGAGTTCCTGTTTGACCTGTTCGAGTTCACCGATGGTGACCCTGTTGAGCATGTCGACGTCGCCGGCGACCTTGCGGGGCCGGCCCGCGCACTCGCGGGTGAAGACGATCAGCGCGGTGTGCGGCCACCGGGTCGCGATGAGGTGCGACAGGCGGCGGGCGATGTCGTGCAGCGGCCCGTCGAGGACCTTCCGCAACCCGGTCAGGGCCGCGACGGGATCCGATTCGTCCGGCATCCGGCCAGCCTAACTCGTCGGAGGTCGAGGTATTGCTGTCCGTCCGGACAGGTCATGCGAACGGTGCAGCGCACTAGTGTCGGCAAGACATGCGGTGATGCGCATGTCTTGTTCGTCAATCCGAAGGAACAGCCCCGATGCCTCAACAAGTCCGCGGCGTGATCGCCCGCGCCGAGGGAGCTCCGGTCGAGCTCACCGACATCGTCGTCCCCGACCCAGGGCCGGGGGAGGTCGTCGTCGCGATCGCCGCATGCGGCGTGTGCCATACGGACCTGACCTACCGGGACGGCGGGATCAACGACGAGTTTCCGTTCCTGCTGGGCCACGAGGCCGCGGGCACGGTCGAGAGTGTCGGCGAAGGCGTGAACTCGGTGCAGCCGGGCGACTTCGTCGTACTCAACTGGCGTGCCGTGTGCGGGCAGTGCCGGGCGTGCAAGCGCGGCCGCCCGCAGTACTGCTTCGACACGTTCAACGCCACGCAGAAGATGACCCTCGCCGACGGCACGGAGCTCTCGCCTGCGCTGGGGATCGGTGCGTTCGCCGACAAGACCTTGGTGCACGCGGGGCAGTGCACCAAGGTCGACCCGAACACCGATCCCGCGGTGGCCGGCCTGCTCGGCTGCGGCGTCATGGCGGGCATCGGCGCTGCGGTCAACACCGGCGGGGTCGGACGCGGCGATTCGGTCGCCGTGATCGGCTGCGGCGGCGTCGGTGACGCTGCGATCGCCGGTGCGCGCCTGGCCGGCGCGTCGCCGATCATCGCGGTCGACCGCGACCCCAAGAAGCTCGACTGGGCCCGCGACCTCGGCGCCACGCACACCGTCAACGCCGTCGAGGCCGATTCCGTCGACGCCATCCGCGGCCTGACCGGCGGGTTCGGCGCCGACGTCGTCATCGACGCCGTCGGCATGCCCGAGACGTGGACCCAGGCGTTCTACGCGCGGGACCTCGCGGGCACGGCCGTGCTGGTCGGCGTGCCCACGCCGGACATGCGGCTGGATCTGCCGCTGATCGACGTCTTCGCCCGCGGCGGAGCCCTCAAGTCGTCCTGGTACGGCGACTGCCTGCCCGAACGCGACTTCCCGATGCTGATCGACCTGCACCGGCAGGGCAGACTCCCGCTCGAGAAGTTCGTCACCGAGCGGATCACGCTCGAGGACGTCGAGAAGGCCTTCCACACCATGCACGCCGGCGACGTGCTGCGTTCGGTGGTGATCGTGTGAGCGCGCGTATCGACCAGGTCGTCACCAGTGGTTTCTTCGAACTCGACGGCGGCAGCTGGGCGGTCGACAACAACGTCTGGCTCGTCGGCGACGACAACGACGTGGTGATCGTCGACGCCGCACACGACGCCGACAAGATCACCGAGGCCGTCGCGGGCCGCAACGTCGTCGCCGTCGTCTGCACGCACGGCCACAACGACCACGTCACCCACGCCCCGCAGCTCGGCGAGAAGTTCGACGCTCCGGTGCTGCTGCACCCCGCGGACCGGCAGCTGTGGGAGATGACCCACCCCGGCGCGCCGTTCGGCGAGCTGGAGGAGGGCAGCCGGATCTCCGTCGCGGGCACCGATATCGAGGCGATCCACACGCCCGGGCACTCGCCGGGGTCGATGTGCCTGCATCTGCCCGAGGAGAAGGCGCTGTTCTCCGGCGACACGCTGTTCTCCGGCGGGCCGGGCGCCACCGGCAAATCGTTCTCGGACTTCCCGACGATCATCGGATCCATCCGGGACCGGCTCTTCGGCCTGCCGGGCGACACCCGGGTCCACACCGGACACGGCGACGGCACCACGATCGGCACCGAGGCTCCCCACCTCGAGGAGTGGATTGCCCGCGGCTACTGAGCCGGCGTGGCCACCGATCCGGCGTGGCCACCGAGTCGACATCGTTCCACGGGCCCTCGGCCGGAGCATTCACGCTCCGGCCGAGGGTCTTGTCCGTGCGCGGTTACCACTCCGCCGTCGCAGGCGGTTCCAGCATGGGAACCAGGAATCGCCGGGCGACCGCCCGGACCTGCTCGTCGTCGTCCAGGTCGACGAGCCCGCTCGGCGTGACCAGGAACGACGCCGACACGCGCACCATCATCTCGGCCGCCAGATCCACGTCCACCGCGCCCGGCACCGTCCCCGCGCGCTGCTCGGCGCGCAGGCGATCGGCGACGAAACGCGACACCGTGGCCATGGTCTTGCCGTCGGTGCCGATGAGTGAGGGCACGACGATGTCCGGCTCGACGTCCAGGAGGCCGCCGATGAGGGGGTGGTGCCGAATCGAGCGCAACGCGCTCGCGAAGCCCAGCTCCACCCGTTCCGCGGCGTTGCGCGCGGGCCTGATGTCGAGCCGGAATCGGTCGAAATAGCGGCGGAACTCTCGTCGGAGCACCTGCTCGACCAGCGCGTCCTTCGTCGCGAACCGGCGGTACACGGTGATCCTCGAGATGCCGGCCCGCCGCGCGACGTCGTCCATCGTCGAGCGCCGGATACCCGTGCGGCAGAACTGCTCGTAGGCCGCGTCGAGCACCCGTGTGGTGGCCGCGTCGTCGGCTGCATCGGGTTCGGCCTGTTCGCTGAACACGCGCTCGAGCAACGATTCGGGCCAGCCGGTACCGGATGAGAGCACGCCGGGGAGTGCTCGTTCCACGGATCTCCTCTCGCCGTGCGACAGGTCTGGTGTTCTGTGCGGCCTTATGCTCTCATGATACGCGGAGACGCAATTTGTATCACCGTATCAACACGCCGGATCAAGCACACGCCGTATCCATCGGACACGGAATTCATCGGTCGCGGCAGCTGTCGGTCATCGGCAACTCAATGAGGAGTGCGGACCATGGAAGGACTCAGCAGACGTAAGGCGTTGCTCGCGGGTGGAACGCTGGGCGCGGTGGGTGCACTGGGTATGGCGGCGCCTGCCTCGGCACGAGCGCTGTGGACGTGGTCACCGAGAGGGTCGGTGGCGGGAGCCGGTGTGGGGGCCGATCCCCGGACGGTCTGGGATCCCGACGTCGACCGGGTGATCTCGGCGTTGCTCGACCAGGGAGGCGTCTCGCAGGTCAACGAGTTGCTCCGCACCTGGATCACGAACGATCAGCCGCTGCCGAGCGGGTTTCCCGACGACGTGCGGGAGCTGATGGAGCACGCCCGGCAACTGCCGTCGTGGGCCGATCACGACAAGCTGGCACAGGCGCACGACTTCAACCGGCGACGTGGGCTGTATCTGGGCGTGTTGTACGGCATGGCCAGCGGAATGATGAGCACCGTCATCCCCAAGGAGGCGCGTGCCGTCTACTACTCCTACGGCGGCGCGAACATGAAGGACCGCATCTCCAAGACCGCCAAGCTCGGCTACGACATCGGCACGCGCGATGCCTACGCGCCGGGCGGCGAGATGACCGTCACCTGCGTCAAGACCCGCATGGTGCACGCGGCGGTCCGGCACCTGCTGCCGCAGTCTCCACAGTGGAACCGGTCCGCTCCCGAGGGCATCCCCATCAGCCAGGCCGACCTCATGGTCACCTGGCACAGTCTCGCCACCACGGTCATGCAGACGATGCGCGAGTGGCAGATCCCGATCTCCGACGGCGACGCCGAGGCGTACCTGCATTCCTGGCAGGTCACGGCCCACATGCTCGGCGTGCGCGACGAGTACATCCCGGTGTCGTGGGACGAGGCCGACAGGCAGGCCGAGCAAGTACTCGATCCCGTGCTCGCGCCCACTCCGGAGGGCCGGGACCTGGCGCGAATCCTGCTGGAACTGGGGTCCGAACTGGACGGCGGTGTGCTCAGCGAACCGCTGCTCCGCGCCTTCACCCGCTACACCCTCGGCGACCGGATCGCGGACTGGCTGGACATCGACAGGGAACCGGTCCACAGCCCGATGATCGAGACGTTCTGGCCCCCGTTCATCGCCGCTCGGGAATTCGGACTCGGCTTCCCCGGCTCGGACGAGACGTACTGGCTCTTCGACGAACTCCTCCGGCAGTTCGTCCTGCTCTATCTGTCCGAGGCCGATTATCCGATCAGCATCGAGATCCCTCAGGGCAACCGGCCGTCCTGACCCGCACGAAGCCCTCACGCGAAGGAGTCAGCAGTCATGACGGAATTCAGCAGGCGACGGGCGCTGATCTCGGGCGGCGGGCTGGCCGCGCTCGGTGCTCTGGTTGCGACCTCACCCGCACAGGCGCGGTCGCTGGTGGGGTGGAACTGGTCGCCGAGCCGCTCGGTGGTGGGCACCGGAGACGGTGGCGACCCGCATCGGGTGTGGGACAGCGAAGCGGATCCGCTGCTCGAGGCGTTGTTCGACCGCGGCGTCATCGGCAAGGTCAACGAACTGCTGTGGAACTGGGAGCGCAACGATCAGTCCTTGCCGAACGGATTGCCGTCCGACCTGCGGGAGTTCATGGAACACGCTCGCCGGCTTCCCGAATGGGCCGACCACGACAAGTTGGACAGGGCCGCCGAGTTCAACAAGAGCCGAGGCTCCTGTCTCAACGTGTGCAACGGGCTCGGTGGCGGCCTCCTCGCGACCGCGATTCCCAAGGAAGCTCGCGCGGTGTACTACTCGGCCGGCGGCGCCGACATGGAGGACCGCGTGGCCAAGACGAGCCTGTTCGGCTTCGCGGTCGGTTCGTTGGACGCCTACCGGCCCGAGGGCACGTGCGTGGTCGAATGCGTGAAGACCCGCCTCGTGCACGCGGCGGTCCGGCACCTGCTGCCGCAGTCCCCGCATTGGGCGGGCCGTGCCGCGGAGGAGATCCCGATCAGTCAGGAGGACATGCTCGTCACCTGGCACACCCTGCCGACATTCGCGATGCGCACGATGCGCGAATGGGAGGTGCCGATCTCCGACGGCGATGCGGAGGCCTACCTGCACCTGTGGCAGGTGACGGCGTACCTGCTCGGCATCGCCGACGAGTACATCCCCGCCACCTGGGATGCCGCCTACGCGCAGTCGGATCAGATCCTGGCCCGCAACATGGGTCCGACGCCCGAGGGCGTCAAGCTCACCGACATCCTGCTCGGTCAGTTGGCCGAGCAGACGAGTCCCGCGAGTCTCAGCCGGCCACAGTGCAACGCGATGGCGCGGTATCTGATCGGTGACCGGGTCGCCGACTGGGACGGTATCCAGCGCGAACCGCTGTGGGACCGGGTGATTCCCGAGGCCTGGACGATGCTGGTGAAGTTCCGTGAAGGTCTGGTGCCGCTGCCGGCGGTGCCCGAAATCGCGTGGACCATCGACGAGGCGATGCGGCAGTACCTCCTCCTCCACCTCACGAAAGGTGAGGAGACGAAGATCGAGATCCCGACCCACAACCGGCCGGAGTGAGCCGGCCCGGGCTCGCGGCGCCCCAGCGTCTCAGGAACGCGGCTGGTCGGTTCCCGCGCTCTTCGCCTTGACGCGGGCCTCTTCCTTCTTGACCTCGGCGTGGGTGGCGCGCTCGCGCTGGAGCCACTCCGGGTTCTCGTCCTTCAGCGCGTTGATCTGCTCGGTGGTGAGCGGGTCCAGCAGTCCTGCGCGGGCGAGACCGCTGATCGAGATGCCGAGCTTCGCCGCGACGACCTGGCGAGGATGCGGACCGTTGCGGCGCAGGTTCCGCAGCCATTCCGGCGGGTCGGACTGCAGCGCGTTCAATTCGTCGCGGGAGACCACGCCCTCCTGGAACTCGGCAGGAGTGGATTCGAGGTGGACCTCCAGCTTCTTCGCCGCGGTCGCGGGCTTCATCGTCTGGGTGGTCTTGCGCGACGTCATGACTCCAGGGTATCCGCTGGTGCGTGCCCGTCGACCACACCCGGTAATCTGGCCCGGTGACTGCCCCAGCCGAGCCCCCGGAGTTCCGGCTCGCCTACGTGCCGGGAGTGACGCCGGACAAGTGGGTGCGCACCTGGCGCGAACGGGTCCCCGACGTGCCGCTGCACCTCGTCGGAGTGCCCGCGGCCGAGGCGGCCGACCGGGTGCGGGACGGTAGCGTCGACGCGGCCCTGTTACGTCTTCCGACCGACCGCAGCGGCCTGCACGCCATCCCGCTCTACACCGAGACGACCGTGGTCGTGGTCGAGAAGGAGCACGTGCTCACCGTCGTCGACGAGGTGTCGGTGGACGACCTCGCCGACGAGGTCGTGCTGCATCCTCACGACGACACCCTCGCCTGGCAGGCCCTGCCCGGGCAGCCCGCGATCGCCCGGCCCGACACCACAGCAGGTGCCGTCGAGCTCGTCGCAGCGGGCGTGGGGGTGCTCGTCGCGCCGCAGTCCCTGGCTCGGTTGCACCACCGCAAGAGCCTGACGTACCGGCCGGTGACCGGCACCGAGCAGTGTCCGGTGCCGCAGTCGCAGGTCGCGCTGAGCTGGCCCGAGGAAGAGACGACCGACCTGATGGAGGAGTTCATCGGGATCGTCCGTGGCCGGACCGTCAACAGCACCCGTGGCCGCGGCCCGACCCCGAAACAGTCGGCACGCGCCACCGAGCAGTCGACGTCGACCGGCGGGAAACAGCGGAACCGTACCGGAAAACCCGGAAAGCCGGGAAACTCCGGAAAGTCCGGAAAGCCGGGGAAGCGCGGCAGCGGCGGCAGGGGTGGAAGACCCCGCCGCCGCTGAACGCGTGCGGAGAGCCCGTCGCGCTCGGCGCATCATTCCCATCCGCGGTAGCGGCGCCAGTCACCGAGGTTCGAGATGTCGACCAGGTTGTCGTCGCCCTGATACGGCTTGCGCAGCACCGTCGCCAGGCACGAAGCGCCGTCGGCGAGTTCGATCAGGCCGAGTTCCAGCTCCGGCGGCTCCGCCGGGACCAGGTGCTCGCGCAACACCTCGAGCGAGATGTCGTAGACCTCGCCGACCACGGAGCGCCCTCCGGTCTCGGCCTCGGCCATCGCGGGAAACCGGTCGCCGACCGAGAAGAACCGGTACTTCGGCGCCGAAGCAGCCCAGCCCACGAGGGGCGCACCCTGTAGCTGGTGGTTGAGCGGACCTCCGCGCATCCCACCGCCGTTAAGGAACAGCAAAGCCATCTATCGCTCCTTTCCGAGTCCGAAGTGCAGGGGCTTCGGCCGGGGTCACGCGAACAGGATCTCGATCGCATCGATGCCGAAGTAGATCGCGAACACGATCGCCAGAATGCCGACCAGCCAGCCGATTTCCCTGACCTTGCCCCGCGCCAGCTTGATCACCGCGAAGGCGATGATGCCCGCGCCGACGCCGTTCGTGATCACGTACGTGTAGGGGATCAGCGCGATGGTCACGAACATCGGGATGGTGTAGTCCGGGTCGTCCCACGGCAGCTTCGTGCACTGGGCCATCATCATCCCGCCGACGATGACGAGCGCGGGCGCGGCCGCCTGCGCAGGCACCACGGACACGAAGGGGGTGAACAGCAGCGCCACCAGGAACAGGCCGCCGGTCAGTACGCTGGACAGCCCGGTGCGCGATCCTTCGCCCACACCCGCAGCGGATTCGATGAACACGGTGTTCGGTGACGAGCCGGTGACACCGCCGGCGGCAGCGGCGATCCCGTCCGACGTCAGAATGCGGCCCATGCCGATCACCTTGCCGTCGGAGACCAGCCCCGCCTGGTTGCTCACGCTGGTGATCGTTCCCATGGCGTCGAAGAACCCGGAAAGCACCAGTGTGAACAGGAACATCGTGGCCGCGATGCCACCTGCAGCGGCGAATCCGCCGAAGAGGTCGATATCGCCGAAGAGGCCGAAGTCGGGTGCGGCGACCACATTGTCCGGCAGGTTCGGCTGGATCAACCCCCAGTCCTGCTGGGTGAGGCCGAACGCGTAGTTCACCACGACCCCGAGCACGGTGCCGGTCGCGATGCTGATCAGGATGGCTCCCGACACCTTGCGCGCCACCAGGACGACCATCAGCAGCAGCGTCACGCAGAACACCGCGATGGGCCAGCCCTGCAGCGTGCCGCCGTTACCCATGCCGACGGGCACCGTCGTGTTCGCCGAATCAGGGTTACGGGTCACGAAACCGGCCTGCACCAGTCCGATCAGTGCGATGTAGAGTCCGATCCCGACGGTCAAGGACGTTTTCAGCGCGTCCGGGATGGCATCGATGATCTTCTGCCGCAGCCCACTGGCCGCCATGATGATGATGCAGATGCCTTCCAGCACCACCAGGCCGAATGCCTGCTCCCAGGTCATCGTCGGCGCGATCGTGAACGCCACGATCGCGTTCACCCCGAGGCCGGAAGCCAGCGCCAGGGGTGCGTTACCCACGACACCCATCAGGATCGTCGCGAACGCCGCCGTGAATGCGGTGGCTGTGGTCAGTTCCGCAGTGGACAGTTCTCGTCCGGTGATGTCGGCGGACGAGCCGAGAATCAGCGGGTTCAGGATGACGATGTAGGCCATCGCGACGAATGTGGTGAGTCCGCCCCGCAGCTCGCGGGATATCGTGGACCCGCGGTCGGATATCTTGAAGAACCGGTCGAGCCGGGATCGGGTTCCGGACGGATCACCGGCTCGCCCGGATCCCGCATCCTCCGTACGCAGTTGAGTCATGAGTTCTCCCATGCCGGTGGGCGCCCTCCGACAGGCGCGGTCGGCCTGTCAGGACTGCTGGGCGTTTCGAAGTACGGATCGGTGTTTCGGACAGTCACCGTCCGTCGTCCGGCCGTGGTTCTCCGTGCGCACCGGCGATCGCCGGTGCGCACGGAGTCGGCCTACCGGGCAGTGGCGCGGCCCGGTCGCCGCGCCACTACCCGAATCGGATCAGTACTCGACCCGGTCCGGCTTGGTAAGCCAGGTGTCGAACGGCTCGGTACGGTTGGGCATCTCGATCCGATCCATCGTGATCGGCCAGATTCCTTCCGGGTTCCTTTGGAACAGCTGGTAGAACTCCCTGTCGTCGAAGCCGCCTGCGGCGGCGTCATCGCGGTCCGCCGAGAACACGATCCGGTCGAACCGTGCCCAGAGGGCAGAGGACAGGCACATCGGGCAGGGTTCGCACGAGGTCACCAGGACACAGCCGGCGAGGCTGAAGGTGCCGAGTTCACGGCAGGCGTTCCGCATCGCCGTCACCTCGGCGTGCGCAGTGGGATCCAATGTGGAGGTCACCTGGTTGCTGCCGGTCGCAACGATCTCGCGGTCCTGCACGACGACGGCTCCGAAGGGGCCGCCACCGCTTCGCACGCTGTCGGTGGCGAGCCGGATCGCTTCGGCCATCCATGATCGTTCGAGATCCAGGTCCGGTGTGGACAGGGTCATGCTCGATGAGTCCTTTCGTCTGTCGCAAGTGGGCGCGACTCGGGGCGTCGTGCCAGTTCAGTGCCGGTGCCCGTTGAGTGCCGGTGCCGGTTCAGTGCGCCGTTCCGGTGATGTGTTCCGGGCCGGCCGGGGCGTGAGTCAGGTCGAGGCCGGTGGCCGCCCTGATGGCGGCGAGTACAGCGGGCCCCGCGGAGATGGTCGGCGGTTCACCGACACCGCGTACGCCGTACGGGGCGTGCGGATCCCCGCGTTCGATGATGTCGACCTTCATCGGCGGGGTGTCGAGAATGGTCGGGATGAGGTAGTCGGTGAACGACGGATTGCGGATGAGGCCGTCGGAAACCTGGATCTCTTCCATCACGGCCAACCCCATGCCCTGGACCGCACCACCCTGGATCTGGCCCACGATCGCATCCGGGTTGACCGACTTGCCGACATCCTGCACGCAGTCCAACGCCACGACCTTGACCAGGCCGAGTTGCGTGTCCACGTCGACCACGGCGCGGTGCACGGAGAAGGCGTGTTGCACGTGTACCAGTTCGCTCTGCCCGGTCTCGGGGTCGAGCGGGTAGGTCGGCCGGTGGTGATACTCCCTCGTGCACTCGATGACCTCGTCGCCGAGGATGTCGACCACGTCGGCCAGTACGCCGTGCGAGTCGGAGACGAGCTTTCCGTCGACGATCGTGAGATCCGGTACGGCGTGACCGAGCCTGGCGGTAGCTCGCTCGAACAGCGTCTCCCGGACGGCTTCGCACGCGGTCTTGACCGCGCCACCGGTGATATAGGTCTGCCGGGACGCCGAGCTCGACCCGGAATCGCCGACACTGGTGTCGTTCGGGTGGATGTTCACCCGCTCGACCCCGAGTTCGGTCCGCGCGATCTGCTGCTGCACGGTGACCAGACCCTGCCCGACCTCTGCGGCAGCGGTGTGCACCATCGCGACCGCTTCGCCGCCGACCGCCTGCAGGCTCACCCGCGCGGTCGAGTAGTCGTCGGCCCCCTCCGCATAGGACACGTTCTTGATGATCGCGGCATAACCGACCCCGCGTGCGACGTCCTCGCCGTGCGTGGTGTTGGCCGCACCACCGGGCAGGTCACGAATATCCGGTTCGGCTGCCGGGTCCCGTTCCGGTGGCATCGGCAAATTCCGGGCTCGCTCGATCAGCTCGCCGACCGGCGCCGGGTAGTCCAGCTTCTGCCCGGTGTGCAGAACGGATCCCTGGTCGACCGCGTTGCGTTGCCGCAACTCCACCGGGTCCATGTCGAGGGCACTGGCCAGCTTGTCCATCTGCGCCTCGTAGGCGAACGCAGGCTGGACAGCGCCGAGCCCGCGCATGGCCCCGCACGGTGGATTGTTCGTGTATACGCCCCATCCCGCGATGTCCACATTGGGGACCTCGTACGGGCCGGTTCCCAGGGTCGTGGCGTTACCGACGACGACCGGGGTCTTGGACGCGTAGGCGCCGCCGTCGAAGTACATCCGGGCCTTGAGGTAGACCAGCTTGCCCTCGCGGGTGGCTCCGTGCTCGAAGTACATCTCGGCCGGATGCCGGTGCACATGACCGTAGAACGACTCCTCCCGGTCGTACATCATCTTCACCGGTTTGCCGGTGTGCATCGCCAGCATGCACACGTGGGCCTGGATGGACAGGTCCTCCCGCCCGCCGAAGGCGCCACCGACTCCGGACATGGTCAGCCGCACCTTGTCCGGAGGGAGGCCGAGGGCCCGTGCGGTCTGTTTCCGGTCCGAGTGCAGGTCCTGGGTGGAGAGATACAGCTCGACCCCGCCGTCCTCGGCCGGGATCGCCAAGCCCGATTCCGGCCCGAGGAACGCCTGATCCTGCATGCCGAGCGTGTAGGTGCCGGACACGACGACATCCGCGCTCACGTCCTGCCGGCCGCGGACGACCGGCTGGTAACGGACCAGGTTGTTCTCCCGTCCCGATTCCGGGTGCAGTTTCGGCAGCGTCCCGTCGTGGGCGGCGCGTTTCGGATCGGTGACCGGATCCAGCACCTCGTAGTCGACCGCTATCAGCTCCACCGCCCGGCGCGCGGTCTCCGGGTGGTCGGCGGCCACCAGTGCGACGGCCTCGCCCCGGAACCGCACGACGTCCTCGGCGAGCACCGGCTGGTCGACGATTTTGAGGCCGTAGCGGTTGTCGCCGGGCACGTCCTCGTGGGTGAGCACCGCGTACACACCGGGATAGGCGAGCGCCTGCCCGACGTCGATACCGGCGATGCGCGCGTACGGGTGCGGGCTGCGCAGGGTCGCGCCCCACAGCATGTCCTCGGCCCAGAGGTCCGACGAGTAGGCGTAGTCGCCGCGTACCTTCAGGTTTCCGTCCGGGCGGGACGGGGACTCGCCGACCCCGCCCGTGATCGACTCGCTGAGGTCCTGAGGGGCCCTGCTCGGGGCATTGACGTGAGCGCTCATGACACCGCCTTCCGCTGTGCGGCGAGCCGGACCGCATCCATGATCTTCTCGTAGCCGGTGCAGCGGCAGAGGTTGCCAGCCAGTGATTCGCGAATCTCCGCGTCGGTCGGCTCCGGGTTACGTTCGATGAGGTCGTGTGCCTGGACGAGCAGGCCGGGGGTGCAGAAGCCACATTGCACGGCACCGGAATCCACAAAGGACTGCTGGACGGCGTCGAGCCGGTCGCCGTCGGCCAGTCCCTCGACCGTACGGACCGCACGCCCCTGCGCCTGTCCGGCGGCGACCATGCACGAGCACACCGGGACGTCGTCCAGATACACGGTGCACGAACCGCACTCGCCCTGCTCGCACGCGTTCTTCGAACCGGGAAGGCCGAGCCGCTCACGCAGTACGTGAAGCAAACTTTCCCCTTCCCACGCCTCGTCGGCCTGGTGTGGCCTGCCGTTCACGGTCAGGTTCAGGCGCATGTTTGCCTCCCGGTCGAGTACTCGTCCCATGTCCAGCCGACCGTTCGCCGCGCGAGGACGCCGAGTGCGTGCCTGCGATAGGACGCCGTGCCCCGTACGTCGTCGATCGGTGCGGCCGCGGCCGCGACCAGCTCCCCGAACCTCGTGACCACCGTCTCCGGCAACGGTCGCGGGTCGGTCCACATCCCGCGCGAGGTGAGCTCTCCGGCCAGGAACTCCTCGGCCTCGACGGCCCTGCGCGGGGTCGGTGCCGCGGAGCCGAGCCCGGTGCCGACCTCGGCGCGATCCGGGTGCAGCGCCACGGAGAACGCACAGACCGAGATCACCATCGCGTTGCGGGTGCCGACCTTGGCGAACTGTTGCGGGCCGGTGGCACGCGCGAGATGCACCGCGGTGATCAGCTCGTCCGGTTCGGCCGCGGAGCGCTTGACGCCGGTGAAGAACTCGGCGACCGGCAGCCGCCTGGTGCCGCGGACCGAGGCCAGCTCGACTTCTGCGGCACAGGCCAGCAGGGCCGGGTGCGCGTCGCCGGACGGGGAGGCGGTGGCGAGGTTGCCGCCGACCGTGCCGCGGTTGCGGATCTGGGGCGACGCGACCGTGCGCGAGGCCATCGCCAGGCCCGGCAGGTGTTCGCCGAGTTCGCTGATGATGCGTGCGTACGGCACCCCGGCTCCGATGCGGATCACGCCGCCCGATTCGGACCAGTCGGCCAGTTCGGGGACCGAGGTCAGGTCGAGCAGTCCGCTCGGGCGGATATGGTCGAAGTTGATCGCCACCATGAGGTCGGTGCCGCCTGCGATGGGTGCGATGTCGGGCCGCTGTGCCTTCGTGGCCAGCGCATCGTCCAGTGATGCGGCGCGGAGAAAGTCCACGTCCTGCGCCTCCTAGTGTTCGGATTGCTGTGACCCAGTACACAGCCGACACGAGGCGCCGCGATAGCGGTCGATCCGACGAAAACATCGGTGGCCAACGGCTCGGGTATCGTAGATTCCTACAAGCGCAGGCCCCGTGACCTGCCCAGGAGGTGCACGATGCTGCTTCGCACTCTGCTCGACGACCCTGATCTGCGGCTGGAGTTGCTGACGGGAGCCGCCGGGCTGGACCGTGTCGTTCGCTGGGTGTACACGACCGATCTGCGCGACCCCCGGCGCTACCTTTCCGGTGGGGAGGTCGTGCTGACCGGGCTGATGTGGCACGAGTCGGCGTCCGACTCGGAAACCTTCGTCGCCGGGCTCGTCGATGCCGGGGTGGCCGGTCTGATCTCCGGAACGGCTCGGCTCGGGGCCGCTCCGCCCGACCTGATCGAGGCCTGCGGGCGACACGACCTTCCCCTGATCGAGGTCCCGCTGGACGTCAGCTTCGCCGAGATCTCCGACCGGGTGGTGCTCGGTGTGACCGCCGAACGCACGGGCATGTTCGAACGATCGCGGCGCCTCGTCGCGGACGTCGCCGAGGGAGCGGATCTCGGGGACGTACTGCGCTCGGCGGCTGCCGAGCTGGGTATCGGATGCTGGGTACTGTCCACGACCGGCCGGAGCATCGCGGCCGCGAGCCCGGCAGGACAGGACGCCGACGACCTGCCCGAGCCCGCTCGGCGCGCCGCAGTGCGCCGCTTCGTCCGGACCGAACGACTGCCCGCGAGCTTCACCTCCGGCGATCGGGTCACCACCTACTCGGTCACGGCGGCCGGTCCGGACACTGGCAGCAGAGCCGCGCAGTGGTTCGTCGTGCTCGGTGCCGACCATCGTGGATTCTCCGCCGGTCAGGAGGCGGTGGTGGGCGAGCTCGGGACCGCCGTCGCGTTGCTCCGCGCCCGGCTGGACGAAGGGCGCCGGGTCGCCCGCCAGGGAACCGACATGTTCCTGCGGACAGTGCTCGACACCTCGGCGCCGCCTGCCGAGATCGCTTCTCGTCTCGGGACTCTCGGGCACGACCCCGCGGTGCCGGTGCGGGTGCTTGCCTGTCAGGCAGGCGAGGACGCGGGGCTGACCGCCGCACTGCTGGCCGAGATCGGCGACGAGCTGGCGCCCACGGCGCTGATCGGCTCTGCGGACGCGGACACGGTAGCGGTGCTGGCCACCGGCTCGGCTGCGCAGGAGAAAATTCGCGACGTGCTGCGGGCGAAGCTCGCCGCCCTCGAACCGGCACTCGGTCAGCGGCGCCTGACGCTCGGGGTGAGTGGCGCGGCGCCGGTCGATCGGCTTCGTTCGACGATCGAGGAAGCCCGCCACGCCCGTCTGCTCGCCGAGCACCGGCTCGCGCGCGAGTCCGGCTCCGGCAGCGGTGTCCGGGTGGTCGCCGGCGACGAGGTGTCCTCGCACGCACTGCTGCTCGCAGCGCTGCCCGACGAGTTGAGCAGCTCCTTCCACGAGCGGCTGCTGCGGGACCTACGTGCCTACGATGCGCGGCACCAGTCGGACCTCGTGCATACCCTGTGGCTGTTCCTGGAGGCCTCGGGTTCCTGGGCGAAAGCGGCTGCCGAACTGCACGTCCACGTCAACACGCTGCGGTATCGCATTCGCCGGATCGAGGAGATCACCGGTAAGGACCTGGCGCGCTTCGCGGACCGCGTCGACCTGTACCTCGCCCTCCAACTCGGGTAGGGCGCCTCCGGGTCATGCGGTGGCAAGTCCGCCTGCGCCCGTGACGGCAGCGGCGACGACACGAGGCCGGAGAGACCCCGGCCCCGGCGCGCGGACCAGGGGCCGTGCGGCGTTCGCCGACGAGCGCATTCGTCAGGCACACTGCCGAACATGCCCAGGGTCGCCACGGGGGAATCCGTCCTCACCCGCGTGGTGCGGATCATCGAAGTCTTCACCGCGGACCGCCGGTCGCTGACGGTCACCGAGATCGCCCGCGCGACGGAGCTGCCGGTGCCGACGACGTCTCGGCTCGTCGCCGAGCTCGTCGGGCACGGTTTCCTCGTGCGCGATTCCAGCGGCCGCGTCCGGATCGGCATGCGGCTGTGGGAACTCGCCCACCGGGCTTCGCCCGCGCTGTCGTTGCGGGAAGCGGCGATGCCGTTCCTCGAGGACGTGCATCACGCGGTCGGTCACCACGTCCAGCTGAGCGTGCTCGACCGCGACGAGGTGCTGTGCGTCGAGCGCCTGTCGGCTCCGGGCGCGATCATCAACTTCACCGAGATCGCGGGCCGGTTGCCACCGCACGCGTCCTCGTCCGGGGTGCTGCTGGCTGCGCATTCGTCCCCCGAGTTCCGGCAGCGGATCCTCGACCGCCCGCTGCACCGCTACACCGAGCACACGATCGGCGACGCCGACACCTTGCGCCAGGCTCTCGCCGCGGCACGCCGATCCGGGTACGTCATCTCCGAAGGCCACATCCACGTCGACGCCACCAGCGTCGCCGTACCGATCCGGGGGAGCGAGGACGCCGTCGTCGCCGCCCTCTCAGTCATCGTGCCGCGGTCGACGGATGCGTTCGCGCTGGTCCCGGTGCTGCGCACGGCCGCACGGGCGCTGTCACGTGCCCTCGGTACTTCCAATCATTGAGAGGGCCCTTCTGCGGCGGCCACACCGGCTCACATCCTTGCTCGCGTCCGTCTCGGATTCGTCCCATCGGGAGGTGGCCGGTGAGCAATGTCGCTCCGATCCAACACAACGGTCCTGTGGCCGAACAGGCGAGTGCGGGTACCGCACGGGTAGCGCGGATCCGCCGCGAAGCCGACGGTGTCGTGGGGATCGTCCTCACCGATTCGGCGGGCGGACGCCTGCCGGACTGGGCACCGGGTGCGCACATCGACCTCGTGCTGCCCGGCGGGACCACCCGCCAGTACTCGTTGTGCGGCGACCGGTGGGACGCACACTCCTACCGGGTGGCCGTGTTGCGCGAACCGTCCAGCCGCGGTGGATCGGCCTACGTCCACGACTCGCTCCGCGAGGGCGACCTGGTCGGAATCGGCGGTCCGCGCAACAACTTCGCGCTCGTTCCCGCACCGCGGTACCTGTTCGTTGCGGGCGGAATCGGCATCACCCCGCTGCTTCCGATGATCGCGCAGGCCGATCTGATCGGTGCCGATTGGAACCTGCTCTACGGCGGCCGGACCCGGAACTCGATGGCATTCCTCGACGAACTGGGCCGCCACGGCGAACGGGTCCGGGTCGAGCCGCAGGACGAAACCGGGCTGCTGGACCTGCCCGGCTTCCTGGGACGGCCGCGCGAGGACACCAGGATCTACGCCTGCGGTCCCGCTCCGCTCCTCGACGCGCTGGACGCCGCGGCCATCGACTGGCCCGCACGGTCGGTGCGAACCGAACGGTTCGTGGCTCGTGAGCGTGCCGGGGGCGGTGGTGACACCTCGTTCGAGCTGACGTTCGCGCGCTCCGGCCGCACGATCGTCGTCGGCCGCCACGAGACAACGCTGGAGGCGATCACGGCGGCGGGTGCCGACGTGCTGTCGTCCTGCCGGCAGGGTACGTGCGGCACCTGCGAGACGACCGTGCTCGAGGGCCGTCCGGACCATCGCGACTCCGTGCTCGACGACGACGATCGGCAGGCGGGAGACTGCATGCTCCCGTGCGTGTCCCGCGCGGCCACCGGCGACGGGCTCGTTCTCGACCTCTGACAGCGCCGCTCCGCACCGGCGACACCGCAGACACCGCACCGTTCCGGCAACACCGCGCGATTCCGACGGCGCGGCTCCGGCATCACCGCGCTGCGTCGACAACACCGCACTGCTCCGGCAACACCGCACCAGTACATCCACAATGGAGTGACACCCATGAGTACGCCCACGCTCGGCCACGCGCCGACGATCGAGACCGACCCGTTCTGCGACGAGGTTCTCGCCGATCCGATCCCGCTGCAACGGGAGTTGCGGGCCGCAGGCCCGGTAGTGGCGCTGAGTACTTACGACATTCTCGCGTTCGCCCGCTACGAGCAGGTGCATGCCGCCCTCGTCGACTGGCAGGGTTTCCAGTCCGGCGCCGGGGTCGGACTGGCGAACTTCCGCACGGAGCAGCCGTGGCGGCCGCCCAGCCTGCTCCTCGAAACCGATCCGCCACACCACGACGCTCCACGGCGGGTGCTGCAGAAGATCCTGTCGCCGCGGGCGCTTCGCAGGCTGCGGGACAAGTGGTTCGCCGACGCCGAGACTCTCGTCGACGAGGTGCTCGGTGACAGGACCGGCGTCCTCGAGCTCGACGGTGTTCGGGAGCTCACCGAATCCTTTCCGTTGCGAGTGTTCCCCGACGCCGTCGGGATACCGAAGCAGGGGCGCGAGAACCTGCTTCCCTACGGCGACCACCTGTTCAACGCCTTCGGGCCGCGCAACCACCTCGTCGAAGCCGGCGAGCCGCGCGCGGGCGAGCTCTCGGAGTGGACCAGCGCGCAGTGCCGGCGCGAGGTGCTCGAACCCGGTGGTTTCGGCGCCGACATCTGGGCCGCCGCCGACCGCGGTGACATCCTGTTCGAACAGGCGCCGCTGATCGTGCGTTCCCTGCTGTCGGCGGGGGTCGACACCACCGTGCACGGGCTCTCGGCGGTACTGCACGCTTTCGCCACCCATCCCGACCAGTGGGCCCGGCTCCGGGCCGGTCCCGCCGCAGCGGCCCGGATCGCCTTCGACGAAGCCGTCCGATGGGAATCTCCGGTCCAGGTCTTCTTCCGCACCGCCACCCGGGACATCGAGATCGGCGGCCGGACCGTCCCCGAGGGGCACAAGATCCTCATGTTCCTCGGCGCGGCCAACCGCGACGAAGAGCGCTGGGGCGCCGACGCCGACCGGTTCGACCTGAGCCGCGATCCCTCCGGCCACGTCGGGTTCGGCATGGGTGTTCACCAATGCGTCGGCCAGCACGTGGCCCGGCTCGAGGCCGAAGCGTTGCTGACCGCGCTCGCACGGCGCGTCGAGCACCTCGAACCCGCCGCGCCTCCGCGCAGGCACCTCAACAACACGCTGCGGTCGTGGGAATCGCTACCGCTGCGCATGCACCTCGCCTGACGTTCACCGCAGCCGACGTTCACCGCACCGAAAGGACAACGATGTCCCACGATCTCCGGGCCGAGCTCGACGAAGGCCCCATGCACGGTTCGCAATGGGTCGCCATCGCCGTCTGCGTTCTCCTCAACATGCTCGACGGCTTCGACGTACTCGTCATGGCCTTCACCGGCGATTCCGTGTCCGCCGAGTTCGGGCTCAACGGTGCCCAGCTCGGCCTGCTGCTCTCCGCGGGCCTGGTCGGTATGGCCGCCGGGTCGTTGTTGCTGGCGCCCTTCGCCGACCGATTCGGCAGGCGACCGGTGATCCTGATGTCTTTGGGAATCGCCAGCGCCGGCATGTTGCTCGCCTCGATGAGCGGCTCGGCGCTCGCGCTCGGCCTGCTGCGGGTGCTGACCGGACTCGGTATCGGCGGGATCCTCGCCTGCAGTAACACCATCGCCGCCGAATACGCCTCGCGCCGCTGGCGTGGTCTCGCGGTGAGCCTCAACTCCACCGGCTATGCGCTCGGCGCCACACTGGGCGGGGTGATCGCCGTCGTGTTGATCGGCGCGTTCGGCTGGCGGTCCGTCTTTCTCTTCGGCGGCGTCTCGACCCTGGCGGCCATCCCGATCGTGCTCATCGGCATGCCCGAATCGCTCGACTTTCTGCTCACTCGTCGCCCGAACCGGGCATTGGAGAAGGCCAACCGCGTCGCTCGCCGCTTCCGGCGCGCGCCGCTGGCCGAGCTGCCTCCGATCTCCGGCGAGGAGAGGAGGACCGGGGTGTCCGCGGGATTCCGGACGCTGCTCGGGCCAGGGCTGCGGCGCGGCACGTTGATCCTGTGGACGTCGTTCTTCCTTGTCATGGCGGGGTTCTACTTCGTTACCAGCTGGACACCGACTCTGCTCGTGGAGGCGGGAATGTCGGCGACCGAGGGCCTGACCGGAGGTACCCTGCTCAACCTCGGCGGTATCTTCGGGGCCGCCGCGCTGGGTGCGCTGGCCGCTCGTTGGCCGTTGCGCAACGTGCTGATCGTCTACCTCGTCACCACGGCCGCCATGCTCGCGCTGTTCCTGCTCGCACTCGGCTCCCTCGCCGCCGCGTTCGCGGGCGGCGCGTTGATCGGACTGTTCGTCAACGGCTGCGTCGCCGGTCTCTACGCCCTGACGCCCAGCGTCTACGGCAGTGACGTGCGTGCCACCGGAGTCGGAACGGCGATCAGCATCGGCAGGATCGGGGCCATCCTGTCGCCCACGATCGCGGGCACCCTCCTCGACGCGGGGTGGACACCGCAGCACCTCTACCTCGTCTTCGGAATCGTTTTCGTGCTCACGGCGGTGGCGCTGAGCCTGCTCCGCGGTGAGCGGCACGGCAGCACCACCGACACGTCGGCACCGGCCGCGACGTCGAACGCCGTCGGGTGAGGACGGAGCTCGGCGGAACCGCCTAGCAGGGTTGCCGAAGGGGCGACTCACCGGCGGCGAGCGCGACGACCAGCTCGGGAAGCCGGTAATGACCGGGAGCCGCGGGGTCGACGACGAGCAGGTGCGCGGCGACGAGCTCGTCGATGAGGTCGAGCGTGGTCGCCACCGGCTCGTCGAGCAGGCCGGCGGCGGTCGCGCAGGTGAACGACCGGGTGCCGAGAGTCGCCAGGGTGTCCAGTGCCCGCCTGCCACGGGCGGGCAGCCGGTCGTGGGCAGGGGCGAGGAAACTCCGGATGTCGAGGTCGCCGATCCGCAGTTCGGCGATCCTGCGCGCCGGGTCGGCGAGCCGGTCGGCGAGCTGCGCGAGGGTCCAGTGCTGCCGCGCGGCGAGGATGGCACCGCAGATGCGGATCGCCACGGGTAGGCGGCCACACAGCTCGGCGATCCGCAGCGCAGCGTCGTACTCGGCCGCGACCCGACTCGCGCCGGCGATCTTCTCGAGCAGCTCGACGGACTCGCCCGGAGAGAACGCGTCCAGCGGGATCCGTGTCGTTCCCTCCAAAGTGGGCAGAGCGCAGCGGCTGGTGACGAGCATGCCGCAGCCCGGTGCCCCGGGGTCGAGCGACCGCACCTGCTGTTCGTCCGCGGCATCATCGAGCACGACGAGGGTGCGGGTGCCCGCCAGCATGCTCTGGTACACGTCGATCCTGCGCTGGAGCGTGTCCGGATGCTCGCCGGAGGGCAGGCCCAACTTGCCCAGAGCCGAACCGAGCGCCTCCATCGGGACGGGCGGACCGGTGGACTTGCCGCCGAGCTGTACCAGCAGCTGATGATCGGGGAACCGACTCCGCAGCATGCGACCGGCTCGCAGCGCGAGCGTGGTCTTCCCCGCGCCGCTCGGGCCATTGATCATGCACGCCGTGGTCGGGCCGTCCTGGTCGGCCGACTCTGCGAGTACGCCGAAGGCCATCGCGAGCTCACCGTCCCGGCCGACGAAATCGCTCGGTTCGTGTTGCAGTGCCCGCGTCGACGTGCGGAGTCGCGGGGCAGGGGGCGCGGCGGGAGTGGCCGCGGGAACGGCCGGTTCGGACGTGAGGATCGACTGGTGCAACTGCTGCATGTCACGGGACGGGTCGATGCCCAGCGAGTCGATGAGATTGTTGCGAAAGCTCCGATAGACGGCGAGGGCGTCCCCGGTGCGGCCGCACCGGTGCAGTCCCGTCATCAGTTGCATCGCCGGCCGCTGCCCGTGCCGGTGGCGGTGGCGGTGCCGGTGGCCGTTGCGGTGCCGGTGGCGTCGTCGGCTGTGCGTGGGCTGGGCACCGTCGATCGGCGCAGTGCCCACCGGCGCCGGGCGAGTTCCATCGCCGCCGGTACGATCAGTGCGATCGCGAATCCCAGGATGATGCCCTGCAGCGGATCGTTGGCGAAGCTGGCGCCGCCGAGGTAGCCGACCGCGACGCAGTACAGCGCCCAGATTGCGGAGCCGAGCGCGTCCAGGGCCACGAACCGCCGCAACGGGTAGCCGACGTACCCGGGCGCGAGCGCACCGGTGAGCCTGCCGCCGGGAAGGTGCCGGCCTGCGATGATCAGCGTGGCGGCGTGCCGGTGGGCCGCCCGGTGTGCCCACTTCTGCCGGGGACGGCCCCGTCCGCTCCGTTGGAGCCGGGCCCGGATGCGGGGACCGGCCCGGTTGCCGACCCAGTAGCCGAGACAGTCGCCCGCCAGCGCCGCGACCGTGGTCAACACCAGCAGCAGGGTCAACAGGGCGGGAGCTCCGACGACGAGCACGGCGACGGCCACGACCGCCGACCGGCTCGGCAGGAACGGCACCAGCGGGTTCGCCGCGATGATGACGAACAGGACCAGCCAGAGCCACGGCGAGTCGATGCCGGAACGCAGCCACTCGACCATCGAGTCGAGCAGTTCAAACATGGTCCGACCGGATCGGTGCGGACGCACGCGTGGCACGGTGTTCGTCCACAACGGAGGGTGCTGCGGGCGGTGCGCCGGAGACGGGGCTTCTCGACATGTCCGGCGCCGAGGTTGGTGCCGGGACGTGTGAGTGCATGGGCGGCTCCGAGCTACGGGACGAACAGGCGAACCCGATGTTGGCACGGCGACGCCCGCGCGGCGACGGTTTTGGTGCGATCTCCGGGTAATAACAGGGGATCCCCTACCCCCGATCGTCGGCCGTGATCGGAAACCATGACCGGGAACCATGACCGGGAACCATGACCGGGAACCATGACCGGGAACCATGACCGGGAACCATGACCGGGAACCTGGTCCGAACCACTACGGAGGCCACGGCACGGCCGTGTTCGCACGGATTCGCCCGGCCGGGACGCGCCGCGGACGTCGACGGCGTCGCCCTGTCGATGTCACCCAATCGAGTTAATGGGTGCCCGCCGTCATCCTGCGAGGGCCGAGGACTCCTTCGCCAATGCCTCGATCGTCCCGAAGTCACGGGCCGCCACCGCGTCCTTCGGGGTGAGCCAGCTGCCACCGACGCAGCCCACCGTGGCCAGCGCGAGGTAGTCCGGCGCGTTGGCCACACTGATGCCGCCGGTGGGGCAGAACTTCAGGTGAGGCAGGGGACCCGCGAAGGCCTTCAACGCCGCCGCGCCGCCGCTGGCCTCGGCGGGGAAGAACTTCAGCGTGTCGAGGCCGCGCTCGGCCAGCCGCATGGCCTCCGACACCGTCGCGGCGCCGGGCAGGAACGGCAGCCCGGTCGCGGTGACCGCGTCGAGCAGCGAGTCGGTGGTGCCGGGGGTCACGAGGAACGCGGCGCCCGCGTCGACGGCCTCGTTGGCCTGCTGGGGCGTGGTCACCGTGCCCGCGCCGACGACGATGTCGGGCACCTGTGCGGCGACCCTCTCGATGGCCTCCAGCGCGGTGGGGGTGCGCAGTGTCAACTCGATGGTGCCGATCCCGCCTGCCAGTAAGGCCCTGGCCACGTCCGGTGCGGCCTCGGCGTCGTCGAGCACCACGACCGGCATGACCGGTGACAGGTCGAGCAGTTCCGAACTGGTCGTCATGATGTTCCTCCCACGCGGGCCACGGTCTCCGGCGCGGTCGTGCCGGAGTGATCGGGTGTCACCGGGCCGAACACGCTCGCTCCGGTGTCGGCGGTTCCGACGCTGCGGCGCAGCGCTGCGAACAGCTCACGCCCGGTGCCGGTCCACTGTCCCTCGTCCGGGGGCAGGTCGGTGGGCTCCCTGAGGTCGAGCTCGGCCGGGTCGATCCGGACATCCAGCGTTCCGGTTTCGGTGTCCAGTCGGACCGGGTCGCCGTCGGCGACGCGCGCGAGCGGTCCGCCCGCGGCGGCCTCGGGGGTGAGGTGGATGGCCGCGGGCACCTTGCCCGACGCACCGGACATCCGGCCGTCGGTGAGCAGCGCGACGCGGTACCCGCGGTCCATGAGGACGCCGAGTGCGGGCGTGAGGCCGTGCAGTTCGGGCATGCCGTTGGCGTGCGGGCCCTGGTTGCGCAGGACCACCACGACGTCGCGGTCCAGTTCGCCCGCGCGGAAGGCGGTGTCGAACTCGGCCTGCGTGCCGAACACGCGTGCGGGCGCCTCGACGACACGGTTCTCGGGGGCGACCGCGGACACCTTGATGACGGCCCTGCCGAGGTTGCCCCGGACCATGCGCAGCCCGCCGTTGTCGGCCAACGGGCGCTCCACCGGCCGCAACACCGATTCGTCGAGGCTGTGGCTCGTCGCCTCACGCCACGTGAGGCGGTCGCCGTCGAGGATCGGTTCGCGGCGGTAGTGGTCGAGTCCGTGGCCCGCGACGGTGCGCACGTCTCGGTGCAGCAGGCCCGCGTCGAGCAGCGTGCCGACGAGGAACTGCACGCCGCCCGCCGCGTGGAAGTGGTTGATGTCGGCGCTGCCGTTGGGGTAGACGCTGGCCAGCAGTGGCACCACCGCGGACAGCTCGGCGAAGTCGTCCCACGTCAGCTGGATACCCGCAGCCGCGGCGATGGCGACGAGGTGCAGCGTGTGGTTGGTCGATCCGCCCGTGGCCAGCAGTGCGATCAGTCCGTTCACGACGGAGCGTTCGTCGACGACCTCGCCGAGCGGGGTGTACTCCTCGCCGTGGGAGATCTCGACGATGCGGCGGCCCGCCTCCTCGGTGAGCGCCTTGCGCAGTGGGGTGCCGGGGTGCACGAAGCTGGTTCCCGGCAGGTGCAGGCCCATGACCTCGACGACGAGCTGGTTGGAGTTGGCCGTGCCGTAGAAGGTGCAGGTTCCCGGCGAGTGGTACGACGCGGACTCGGCCTCCAGGAGGTCCTCTCTGGTCGCCTTGCCCTCCGCGTACAGCTGGCGGATGCGCGCCTTCTCCTTGTTGGGCAGGCCGGACGCCATGGGGCCCGCGGGCACGAGCATCGCGGGCAGGTGACCGAACGACAGCGCGCCGATGAGCAGCCCGGGCACGATCTTGTCGCACACTCCGAGCAGCAGCGTGCCGTCGAACATGTCGTGGGACAGCGCGACGCCGGTGGCCATCGCGATCACGTCCCGGCTGAACAGTGACAGCTCCATGCCCGCACGGCCCTGCGTGATGCCGTCGCACATCGCGGGCACGCCGCCGGCGAACTGCGCGACGCCACCGGCCTCCCGGGTCGCGTCCTTGATCCACTCGGGGAACTCGTGCAGCGGCTGGTGGGCCGACAGTAGGTCGTTGTAGGCGGACACGATCGCGATGCCCGGTTTGCGCAGCCCGCTCATCGCCAGCCGGTCGTCGCCTGCGCAGGCGGCGAAGCCGTGGGCGAGGTTGCCGCAGCCCATGGCGGCCCTGGCCGGCGATCCGGACGCGGCCGACGTGGTGGCCGAGATCCGGGCGAGGTAGGCGGCCCTGCTCTCGCGGCTGCGTTCCGCGATGCGGTCGGTGACCTCGGCGACGACGGGGTGGACGTCCTGTGGCACTTGATTCACGAGCGACTCCGGTCGGTTGTGCGCTGTCCTCCGTGGCAGCTGACACGATACAGAACCGTTGGCCCGGATCAAAATCGATTCAGTGCAGGAGGTAAGGAGTGCTGGTGACAGGCTTGACGAGCCTCTGATGAGTGACCCCCGTCACGCGGCAAGGCGCCTGATGTGCTACTTGTCACAGTGAACAGCGACAAGGCAGAGTTGGCGGTGCGTCACCACACGGCAGCGCCGCCGACCGAACCGACTCCGGAGGGTGCGCAGATGTCCACCACAGAGATGAGTGAGCTCCGCAGCACGATCAGCCGGCTCAAACAGTGCGTCGGTGCCCTGCGATCGCGCTACGGCGAGGTTCCGGCCGTCCACCGGCTGGCCAACGACGTCGAACGTCTCGACATCGATGCCGTGGAGCTGGGCGACACCTCCGGTGTGCCAGCACAGGGCCGAGGTGCCCCACCGATCGACCGCAGCGAGATCGTGCCCGTGCCCGACACCCCGTACGACCCGGCGATGTGGCACGACGCCGACGACGAGGGCGTGGGCGGCTACCACGGCCACCGGCGTTGAGAGGCCGGTGGCCTTCGACGTGGCAAGCCCCGCAGGCACTCCTTCCTCCGACACCCCGACCCCTGCCCGCGCGAGCATCGCTGCGCGCACGTTGCGGACCGACCGCTGGTGGCTTCCGCCGCTGCTGACGAGCGTGGGACTGGCGACGTTCGTCATCTACGCGACGGTCCGCTCGTTCCTGCGCACCGACTACTGGGACGCCGAGAACCACTACCTGACGCCGTTCTACTCGCCGTGTCTCAGCGAGTCCTGCGTAGCGGGGTCGAGCCACTTCGGCACGCCGATCGGTGAGCTGCCGGGGTTCGTACCCCTGGCGTTCCTGTCCCTGCCGTTCCTGCTCGGCTTCCGCCTGACCTGCTACTACTACCGCAAGGCCTACTACCGCTCCATCTGGATGGCTCCGCCCGCCTGCGGCGTCGGCGAGCCGCACGAGCGCTACACCGGTGAGACGCGCCTGCCGCTGATCCTGCAGAACGTGCACCGGTACTTCTTCTACGCCGCGTTCGTGATCACGATCATCAACACCTACGACGCGATCCTCGCCTTCGGCGGCGAGAACGGCTTCGGTATCGGGCTCGGCAACCTGGTCCTGCTGCTCAATGTGGTGCTGTTGTGGTGCTACACGCTGTCCTGCCACTCGTGCAGGCATGTCACCGGAGGCAGGCTCAAGCACTTCTCCCGCAACCCGGTGCGCTACTGGACCTGGACGCAGGTCAGCAGGCTCAACACCCGGCACATGCAGTTCGCGTGGCTGACGCTGGGCACGCTCGTGCTCACCGACCTCTACGTGTGGCTGGTGTCCAGTGGAGTGATCGCCGATCTGCGCTTCATCAACTGAACACGTCTCGAAGGTGGCAACTACATGACCGAGGTCGAACGGCACAACTACGACGTGGTGGTGATCGGTGCCGGCGGCGCCGGTCTGCGTGCCGTGATCGAGGCGCGACAGCGTGGTCTGAGCGTCGCGGTGGTGTGCAAGTCGCTGTTCGGCAAGGCGCACACCGTGATGGCCGAGGGTGGCTGCGCGGCGTCGATGGGCAATGCGAACTCGCACGACAACTGGCAGGTGCATTTCCGCGACACCATGCGCGGCGGGAAGTTCCTCAACAACTGGCGGATGGCCGAGCTCCACGCCAAGGAGGCCCCGGATCGGGTGTGGGAACTGGAGTCCTACGGCGCACTGTTCGACCGGACGGACGACGGCAGGATCAGCCAGCGCAACTTCGGCGGGCACACGTATCCGCGGCTCGCGCACGTCGGGGACCGCACCGGTCTCGAACTGATCCGCACCATGCAGCAGAAGATCGTGTCGCTGCAGCAGGAGGACTACCAGCACTACGGCGACTACGAGGCCAAGCTCAGGGTCTTCGCCGAATGCACCGTCACCGAACTGCTCAAAGAGGACGGACGTATCGCGGGAGCGTTCGGGTACTGGCGCGAGAGCGGCCGGTTCGTGCTGTTCGAGACGCCGGCGGTGGTGCTCGCGACGGGCGGCATCGGCAAGTCGTTCAAGGTGACCTCCAACTCGTGGGAGTACACCGGTGACGGCCACGCACTCGCGCTGCGCGCCGGGGCAGGCCTGATCAACATGGAGTTCGTCCAGTTCCACCCCACCGGCATGGTGTGGCCGCCGAGCGTGAAGGGCATCCTCGTCACCGAAGGTGTGCGGGGCGACGGGGGTGTCCTGAAGAACGCCGAGGGGGAGCGGTTCATGTTCCGCTACATCCCGGACGTCTTCAAAGGACAGTACGCCGACAGCGAGGAGGAGGCCGACCGCTGGTACTCCGACCAGGAGGGAAACCGGCGCACCCCGGACCTGCTGCCGCGTGACGAGGTGGCGAGGGCGATCAACACCGAGGTCAAGGAAGGGCGGGCGTCTCCGCACGGCGGGATGTTCCTCGACATCGCCAGCCGGCTGCCGACCGAGGAGATCCGCAAGCGCCTGCCGTCGATGTATCACCAGTTCAGGGAGCTGGCCGACGTCGACATCACCGCCGAATCGATGGAGGTCGGCCCCACGTGCCACTACGTGATGGGCGGCATCGAGGTCGACCCGGACACGGCGGCCGCGACGGTGCCCGGGATCTTCGCGGCGGGCGAGTGTTCCGGCGGCATGCACGGGTCCAACCGGCTCGGGGGCAACTCGCTGTCGGACCTGCTCGTGTTCGGCCGCCGCGCCGGTCTGGGCGCCGCGGAGTACGTCGAGTCGCTCGGCGCGCGGCCGTCGGTGTCCGACGCCGACATCACCGCCGCTGCGAAGCAAGCGCTGGCTCCGTTCGACGGTCCGGACGACGGGGCGATCGAAGAGAATCCCTACACGCTGCACACCGAGCTGCAGCAGACGATGAACCAGCTCGTCGGCATCATCCGCACGTCCGACGAGATCACCAAGGCTCTCGACAAGCTCGCCGAGATCCGCAGCCGTATCCGCGGCGTGACGGTCGAGGGACACCGGCAGTACAACCCGGGCTGGCATCTCGCCGTCGACCTGCGCAACATGCTGCTGGTCAGCGAGTGTGTCGCGCGCGCGGCGTTGCGGCGTACCGAGAGCAGGGGCGGGCACACCCGCGACGACTATCCGCAGCTGGACGCCCAGTGGCGCAACCGGTTGCTGGTGTGCGCGGCGACCGATGAGCAGCCGGTGCCCGGGGTCGGCGTCGAGGCGAAGGAGCAGCTGCCGATTCGCGGCGATCTGCTGGAGCTGTTCGAACTGTCCGAATTGGAGAAGTACTACACCGAGGACGAACTCGCCGCCCACCCGGAAAGGACCGCGTGAGATGGCATATTCCGCGAAGCTGCGCGTGTGGCGCGGAGACGCGACGTCCGGCGAGCTGCAGGACTTCGAGGTCGAGGCCGAGGAGGGCGAGGTCGTCCTCGACCTGATCCATCGCCTGCAGGCCACGCAGACGCCCGATCTGGCGGTGCGCTGGAACTGCAAGGCCGGCAAGTGCGGTTCGTGTTCGGCCGAGGTCAACGGCAGGCCGAGACTTCTGTGCATGACCCGGATGTCGATCTTCGGCGAGGACGAGGTCATCACCGTCACGCCGATGCGCGCGTTCCCCGTGATCCGCGACCTCGTGCCGGACGTGTCGTACAACTACGAGAAGGCGCGCGAGATCCCGTCGTTCACCCCGCCCGAAGGGCTCGAGCCCGGCGAGTACCGGATGCAGCAGGTCGACGTCGAGCGTTCGCAGGAGTTCCGCAAGTGCATCGAGTGCTTCCTGTGCCAGGACACCTGTCACGTGATCCGTGACCACGAGGAGAACAAGGAGTCCTTCGCCGGTCCGCGGTTCCTGATGCGGGTGGCCGAACTGGAGATGCATCCGCTCGACGTCGCCGACCGGGTCGGCGACGCGCAGGACGTGCACGGGCTGGGCTACTGCAACATCACGAAGTGCTGCACCGAGGTGTGCCCCGAGGGCATCCGTATCACCGACAACGCGCTGATCCCGATGAAGGAGCGCGTCGCGGACCGACGCTACGACCCGATCGTCTGGCTGGGCAACAAGATCTTCAAACGCAACGGGGCGTGACCGGGGACGGGAGCGTTCCCGGCCGGCCCGTCAGCACGATCGGCCCGGCGCGGGAGCACCGGATCGCTCGCTTACCGGATCCTTTGCTCACGGAGTGGCTCCTCGTCGGCGCCTGCCGGTTCACCGTTGCGGGCCACGACCCGGCCGCCGTGCACGACCAGCTCCGGCGGGGGTGTGTCCACGACGATCTGCGGCAGGCATTCGCCGTGGACGAGAACGAAGTCGGCGGGCGATCCGGAGGTGAAATCGACGCGGGGCAGGTGAAGGACGTCGGCGCCGTCGTGGGCTCCCACGTGGAAGCAGCGGGCCAGTTCGTCGTCGGTGCGCGCGCCGGTGACCTGGCCCAGCTGCTGCGTCCGGTGCAGCATGTCTCCGTTGCCGAAGGGCTCCACGCGTCGCGTACTCCGTCGGTGCCCAGGCCGACGCGCACGCCGTGTTCGCGCAGCCGGGCGGTCGGCAGCACCCGGGCAGGGGACGGGGCCACCGTCGTCAGGGAGATGTCGAGCTCGCCCAGCTCGGCGGCGATCGCGTCGAGTTCGCGGGTCTCGAGGTCGGCAGGCAGAAGACGTGGCTGACGGTGACCTTGCCCTGCAGGGACAGGGCCCGGGTGCGGTCGATGACGGCGCGCAGCGCCTCCATGCTGGCCTCGCCGCGGTCGTGGAGGTGGATGTCGATGCCCAGCGCGTGCAGGTCGGCGAGGTCGAAGAGCAGGTCGAGCTGTTCGTCGAGGGCGTTGTCGAAGCCGATCGGGTCGATGCCGCCGATCATGTCGATCGTGCCGGTGCGTGCGGCCTCGTCCAGCAGTTCCGCAGTGCCGGGGGTGCGGATGACGCCGTGTTGGGGAAACGCCACGATCTCGACGTCGAGAGCGTGCCGCAGTTGCTGCCGGACCGCGGCGACTCCTTCGACGCAGGCGAGATCGTAGGCCGGGGCCACGTCGGCGTGGGCGCGCATGGCGCGGGTGCCGCGGGTCACGGCATGGGACATGAGGCCGCGGGCGCGTTCCGCGACGCTGCGGCCCTGGCTGCGGAAGAGTTCGGCGTCCTGTTCGGAGTAGCCTGCGATGTCCGTGGCGGGCCTGCGCGAGACCCACGGGCCACCCCACGTGGTCTTGTCGGGGTGGATGTGCGCGTTGA
>NZ_JAMTCQ010000009.1:983062-992493 GCF_024171895.1 Prauserella halophila
CCCGATAGCGTACCCCTTGAGCTGCAACGATAGCGGAGGTTGCGAACCCTCACTCATCGTGAGGGGTGAAACGGGCCGGTATCGCACGACCAACCTGGCGGCGAGCGAGTTGACCTGCCGAAACAGCATGCGAAGGGTGACCGGGGGTTGCCGCCGCATTTCAGGGTTCGCGTCAGCTGATGGGGTCTGGTCCGGCGAACGGGTGGTTGAAGCCGGCGAACGCGCTCACCCTGGCAGCCCGTTCCTTGACACCGATCGTCCCGAGCAGGACGATGACATCGTCATGGTGTTGAATTGCCTGTCAGCTAGGCAGTACCATGCACGGAGCTCGGGTTCTTCATGAAGGCTGCCTTGCTGACAGGCATCGTTGCCGCAAGCGCATTTCGCTCGGGCTCCCCACACTCAACCCGAGGACGGGCCGATGGGGAACTGGCTGGGGGTCGTGGTGGTCGCGGCCGTGCTCGTCAACGCCGTATGTGACCTGGCATGGAACGGCTTGATGAAGTGGGCCTTCAAAACGGCCTCGGTACGGGATTTCGAGGTCTTCTCCCAGGCTTTACCACCGCCATCGCCGTGGGCGCGAGACCTCTTTCGGTGGAAACAGAACGCCAACCCGGGCAAGACCGGCTGTTCTCACTGCCAGAGGAATCGAATTCGGCCGGACCCGTAACGGACCGGGGTGCTGCAGCGAACCCTCCGGTTACCTGACCCGCGATCCATGTCCCGAACGACAGGAGACGACATAGTGGAATCATTGCAACTCGACGATCTGTTGTCCGCGGTCGCGGCGGGCGGTGCGAACTGCCTGAGATCGGTGACGGAACTCGAACCCGCCGCCGGGCCGCACGCCTCGGTGGCCCCTGCGAAGTTCGCATCGGGTCGGTCGGACATGGGGACCTACGCCTACGAGACGCGGTACGACGAGGACGGGAACCCGTCCGACGTGGTGATCATCGATTCGAAACAGTCTCAGCTGAACCGGGTCGAGCACGGCTTGGCCGAAGCGATTCGGGACGGGCACGCTGTGCTGTCGCGCCTGCCACGCTTGGTTGTCGAATACTCTCGCAACGGCGAGACCATCGAACTGTCCGATCTGGAGTTGCCCCATCGTGCTTTCGACGGGCACGTACGAGCCGGTTCACTGGACGGCAACCCTGCACCGACTCTCGAACAGTATCGTGGGGTCAGGGACGCCAGTCACGCCGACGCCCGTGCGCTGTTCGACGCGAGCCCGGCGAGTCTGGTCTTCGGATCGTGGGACGCCACGCGTGCTGCCCGGCAAGGTCGTTGGCGCAGCCTCCTCACGGGCGAGATCATCGGGTACTGCCGCAAGCCGGCCGAACCGGAACGCAAAGGCGGAGCCAGGTCCGACCCGATGGGTATGCGGATCGAGCTGAGCGGCCCGGAACTCAAAGCTCTGGCAGACCGGCAGCGCGCAGAGCTGAGCGGCAAGACCTATGAGACCTTGACGAAGGCCGCAGCCGGGGCGAAGGGCGACAAGCGAGCCAAGACGTCAAACGCCGGGCTGGGCGGGATTCCGCCGTCGCTGGAGGCCCTTGCCGGTGTCGCCTGTCGCCGGATCGTGCGATCGCACGTGCTCAGCTTCGCGGCGTTACGCCAGATTCGGTTCGGTGCGGGCTCCGAAGGGGACGCGGCCTGTCGTGCGTTGCTGGTAGCCCTGGCGCTGAGCGGGCTGGCTCGCTCGGACGCCGAGCTGGTGCTGCGTGCGAACTGCGACCTCGTCGAGGCATCCCCGACCCGCGTGGAAGTACTGGGTCGAGCCGGCGCGACAACCGAGTTCGCCGCGCCCGGCATCGAGGCTGCCGACGCCCTCCTGGCCAGTGCCCTCGAGCATGCGGAACGCGTGGCCGGGGTGTCGTGGAACGGTGTCGTGTTGCGGGTGACGGGCGATCCGGCGATCGCGGCCGGTGCCGCCGATGACGAACCCGAAGGCAACTGATGGGGTTCTCGATACACGCCGAATTCCCCTCCGGCACCTATCGAGCACGCCGGCCGGATTCGACGCCCGACCGCATGCCTTCCGTGGCACGGTTGCACTCGGCATTGCTGGCGGCGGCGGGTTTCGGACCACGTGCCGTCGAACGCAACGGAGAACTGTCTCCCTGCGATGCCGACGAGGTCGCGCTGCGCTGGTTGGAGCACAACCCGCCGACCGACGTGCGCATCCCCGAGATCCGAGTGAGCACCAGCGACGCGGTGGAGTACCGGGATGACGGCACGATAGCCAAGAGCGGCAAGACGAAGCGGATCCGGAAACTCCCGAAGCAGCACACCGCGGTCGCAGTCAACGGCAGCTTCGTGTGGACATGGCGCGAGCAGCCGCCGGAACCGGTTGCCGACGCGTTGCGCGCCCTGTGCGCCGATGTGCCGTATCTCGGCTCGACGGAATCTCCGGTGGTGCTGACGGTCGGCGAATCCGATGCCGACGTCGAGTCGACGCACGAACTGGACATTCACGGCGACGCGTTCAGCGCGACAGCAGGGACGACAGTAGACCTCCCCGCCCCCGGACGCGTCGACGAACTGGTCGATGCGCACCGGGCCGAGCGATCCGGCAAGGTCGGCAGCGGCAAGGCCGGCACGGACGAGCGCGCATTGAGTCCGGTGCCCCCGCGGCGGGCGGTACGCCCCGCGCGGTACCGGGCCCGCGAACATCACGCCGAGACGGCCCCATGGACGGACGTGTTGCTGGTTCCGCTCGGCGACGAGATCGCCGAGCCGAACCGTGTCCGGGTCGCCGTGGCCGCGCACCGTGCATTGATCAAGCTTCTCGCCGCGACCGACGGCAGTGCTCCGTCGGTGCTGACCGGCTCGTATCCGGAAGGTGTCCGCCGGCCGGCGAACCGGGTCGCACTCCATGTGGTCGATCGAACCCTTCCTGCACGACTGCCCGGCCACAGTGGGCCGGCCCTCGCGGTCATGGTGCCGCGCGAAGCCGAGCCTGCCGACGCTGCTTCGGTGTACCGCGCCGTATCGATGCTGCGCGAGCTGCGAGTCGGGGGACGTGTCGGCAAGGTGGACGTCGCCGGTGACGTCGAGGTCGTACCCGGTGATCAGTTCTGGTACGAACCGGATCCGGGCACGGTGCGGCTGTGGCGCACCAGCCCGCCGGCCGTCCCGGACACCCGTGGCCGGGACGGCTGGACATTTGCGCACGCGGCTCTGCTGTCGCTCGGATTCGTCTGGCAGGCCACGCCACTGCTCACACAACCGAGCGGCAGAGGAGCCGAACGGGACAACGGATTCGTCGACGCAGTCACCGGCGCAGGCGCCGCGGTCGTTGCGGCCCGACCACTTCGCGGCGCACGTCCGGAGGACTACGTCCACCGCGTGAATCCGCATGCCGTGGTGCGGCCCTACCGGGCATTGCTGTCGCTCGGAGGGCTCGGTGGATCGCAGACCCTGCAGGCGATCGGGCAGTCACGACATCTCGGCGGTGGACTGCTGGTACCCGACGACCGACCTGAGGGCGAGCAGGTGGAGGAGCAGTGGGCGTGAGTTCCGACGTCGCCGTGACGCGCGACGATTTCCGAGCGTTCTTCGCCGAACTCCACGAGGGACACGAGCCGTTCCCGTGGCAATGGCGGCTGCTCGACACTGTGCTCCGCACCCGGCGATGGCCCGAAGCGCTCGTCGCACCGACCGGTTCCGGAAAAACGTCCGCGATCGACGTCCACGTTTTCGCGCTCGCCGTCGCGGTCGCGGAGGGCGACCCGCTGCCGCCACGTCGATTGGCCATGGTCGTGAACCGGCGCGTCCTGGTGGACGACCAGTACGCGCACGCACGCGCGCTCGCAGACCGGCTTGCCGAACCAGGCGAAGCGCCGGTGCTGCGTGCAGTCGCGGAACAGCTCTGGCGGGTGCAGGGACGTTTCGACGAACGTGCCGACTCGCCCGAGCAAGCCACCTCACCGTTGCTGGCGGCCCGCCTGCGTGGCGGAATTCCGCCGTCCAGACGGTGGTCGGACCATCCCACGGCGGCAGCCGTGCTGTGCGCGACACCGGACATGTTCGGCAGTCGGCTGTTGTTCCGCGGCTACGGATCGTCGGCACGTGCATGGCCGCGTGAGGCCGGTCTGCTGGCCGTCGACACTGCCGCGCTGATCGACGAGGCTCACTTGTCGCGGCAGCTGCTGCACACGGCCCGGCGGGTCGGTGAACTCGTCGCACTCGCCGAACGTCAGTGGCACGGTCCTTCCCCGCTGCAGGTCGTCGAAACGACCGCCACTCCCGGAGGCGCCGACGGGGTGCACCTCGGGGTAGAGGACGCGGACCTGGCCGAGGAGGGAACCCTGTGTGCACGGTTGACGCGACCGAAACCGGTGGAGCTGGTTGCGGTCAAGCAGTGGGCAGCGACGAAGCCGCCCGCCAAAGTCGTCGACGAATTGGCGCGGCACACCGTTTCCTTGCGTGATCGCGGTCTCGGCGGCACCGTCGGCTGTTTCGTCAACACGGTGGCGCGTGCCGTGGACGTGGCAGAGAGGCTCCGAGCCACGCGTGACCGGGAACTGACAGTCGTGTTGATCTGCGGCCAGATTCGCCCGATCGACCTGCAGCGGTTGGACGACACGTACCCGGGTGTGCTCGGCCCGGGCGGCAACGCTGCTGTCGATGTCATCGTGTCGACCCAGTCACTGGAGGTTGGCGTCGACCTCGATCTCGCGGGCATCGTGACCGATCTCGCCAGTGGTTCGGCTCTGGCGCAGCGTGCGGGCCGTGTCAACCGCCGGGGAGAGCGCGACGAGGGGCCGGTCATCGTGATCGTGCCCGACGAGGGGCTCCGGAACGACACCCGCTCCGGCCCGTACGCCGGCGACGACCTCATCGCCGCTCACGAGTGGATCGAGCGACGCGCAGCCGCACCGGAAGGACTCGCGCCCTGGGCACTGCGGGAGGATCCGCCACCCACCCCGCGTACACGGCGTCGCCTGCTGCAGCGGCCCGAGCCGGGGAACGTGTGGCACTGGGCCCGCACGAGCGACAGCCTGGCGTCCGATCCCGAACTCGAACTCTGGTTGTCCGAGGATTTCGACCCGGACTTCAACGTCGGCGTCGTGGTCCGAAAGTTTCCGGCCGACACGACCGAGGCCGTCGAGTGGGTGTCACTGCTACCTCCTCGCAGGCACGAAACGTTCAGCGTGCCGGTGGACACGGCGCGAGAAGCGCTCGTCGCTGCCGGAAGAGCGGAAACTCGCGCGATCGTGGTGCGCGGCGATCAGGTCGCTCCTGTGGTGTGGGAGCGGACGGAAGCAGGCACCGACCGGCCCCGGATCCGACCTGGCGATGTCGTGGTGGTCGATGAACTCACCCGGATGTTCACCGCTTCCGGTCGTGACGGCAGCGAGACACCACAGGTCGTCACGGTCTCGGGTGGTTCCGCCGCCGACGACGTGCTGGAGGACACCGCCGAATTGTTGCCCGAGCTCCGACCGGGCGACGTGGTGTATCGATGCGAACTCGGCCCACGAAGTGGACGGGGCGACGGCGAGGTCGACGAGTCTGTCGCGGATCTGGCCAGGCAGCTCGAAGCCCCCACAGACGTGCCGGAGACCGAGATCGACGAGCCTGCGGTGGTGCTGGACTGGCTCGAGGCGCACGCCACCGGACACATGGCCGAGGCGGCGCGGGATCTCCTTCGCAACGGGGATCGGGTGGAGGTCGTGGTGCAGCGCGACGAGGACGGAGCGCCGTGCCGGGCCGTGGTGATCGACCGACGTCGTGCGACGGCGGACGAGTACGTCCGGCAGGAATGGACGCCGAACACCGACTCGGTGCCGCTGGACAAACATCAACAGGCTGTCGGTCAACGGGTCACCGAACTCGCGCGACTGCTCGGGCTGCCCGGCGACACTGTGGAGGTGCTACGGACAGCCGCGGAACATCACGACGACGGGAAGGCAGACCCGCGCTTCCAGCGCCGGCTCGGGGGCGACGCGGAGATGCTGCTGGCCAAGAGCGCCGGGGAACCTGCACGTGCGGCGTTGCGGCGGAGACAGGAGGCATCCGAACTGCCGACGGGCTGGCGGCACGAGCAGCGGTCGGTGGTCGACGCCTGGCCACAGTTGTCGCCGGACGGTGACCGCGAACTCGTCGTGCGCTTGGTCGGGACCACGCACGGACACGGCCGTGCCGAGTTCCCCCATGTGGCCGGTGAACTGATGAGTCAGGACGACAGCGACGCTGCACGCTCGCTCGCCACGACGTTGTTCGACGAGGGAGATTGGCCGCAGCTGATCCACCGCACCGAGCGCCGCTACGGCGTATGGATATGCGCCTACCTCGAAGCCGTCCTGCGTGCAGCGGACGGCCAGATCTCCGCGGAGGGACGATGACCCGCTTCGTGATGGCCGGTGCCGACCAGGAAGTACTGCTGCACCACATGGCCTTCTACGGCCTCGGCGACATCCTCGAGGAAGCCGACGTCGATGTGCTGCTGACGTGGGAGGACGGCAGACCGGTCCTGCTCGGAGAGGGGTTGGAACCGGATGTCATCGAGAACGCGGTACGTGCTCACGTGGAAGGCCGACGTGAATGGGTAGCGCAGACGAACGACGACGGGCGCGGAACGATGAGTCCCAGACTCACGGCGTTCACGGCCGACGAGCAGTGGCAGAGTCATCAGACCGGGCGCGAGGAGATCCTGGACCGGCTCGCGGCACAGCACAGGTGGGGAGATCTACGGTATCTGGCGGCACTGGGGGAGCCGTCGTACTGGAGCGTGAACCGGCGCAACGAAGTGTTGCAGGACGACGGTGCGAGCCGCTTCGAAATGCAGCCCCGTAACCGTGGATCCGAGTTCGTCGGAAACCGACTGCGACCGCTCGCCGAGAAACTGCTGGTCCGCAAGCCGGGTCAAATCGTGGCCGGGCTGGACGGCAGCGCCGCGTCCGACGAACTCGGCGGGAAACCTGACAGTGTGTCGGCGACGGGCATGACCACCCCGGGGCCGGTGGACAGTGCGCTCGTCTGGTGTGCGCTGTGGGGAATCGGATGGTTCCCGCTGGCACACCGTGTGTCCGGAACCGCGGTCACCAGCGGACATCTGGGCCGGAGTCGCCGCGAATGGTTCTACGTGCCGGTGTGGCGAGGCCGTTGGCGGCCTGCGCGGGCACGCTCGATCCTGGCCTCGGCGCAGCTGCGTGACGCCGCGTCGACGGGGTTGACCGACGAGCACGACCCGCTCGGCGGACGAGCGGCGTCGACGTGGCTGCGTGCGCGGGGCGTTGCCGGTGTCCTTCGCTTCCCGATCGGACGTTTCGGCAGTGACAACGCGCCGGAACGCAGAGCGTTGAGAGCGGAGGCGATTCCGTTATGACCCTCGGTGATGACCCGGTCCCGATCAGCCTGGTCGCGCATCAGGCGTTCTGCCCGCGCCGCGCTTGGCTCGAGGCGATGGGAGAGACGACCGACACCAGGCAGATGGCGCACGGCGTTGCCGCTCATCGCGCCAGTGACGATCCGGAACGGTCCCGTCCTGATTCGCTGCGATCTGTCGATGTCGCCAGCGAAACGTTGGGAGTTAACGGCCGTTGCGACACCGTCGAAATCGACCACAGTGGGCGCGCAACCGTGATCGAGTACAAGGCGACGCCCGTTCGCAGGCGAGCGACCGTCACGGAGCCGATGATCGTTCAGCTGGCGTTGCAAGCAGCAGCTCTGAGAGAGGCAGGTTTTACGGTACACGGAACCGCCGTGTACTTCGTCGAGCACAAGACGAGAGTCGATGTGAACCTGACTGACGACGACTTCGTGACGGCGCGAGGACATGTCGACGATTTGCGTGCCATGCTCACCTCTGGCACGGCGCCCGAACCGCTCGTCGACGACCCGCGATGCCGGTCCTGCTCACACGCAGGGGTATGCCTTCCCGACGAGCGGAAGCTGTCACCGGTCACGCGACAGGTACTCGTTGCAGACCCGGATGCTCAGATGCTGCATGTCGCCACGCCTGGTGCTCGCGCATCGCTTCGCTCGGGGCGAGTCCGTGTGGTCAAGGCAGAGACGGACTTGGGGACGGTTCCCATCGAGCGGCTGTTCGCACTGGTGTTGCACGGAAATATCGACGTATCCAGTGGCCTGCTGCGGGAGCTGTTGTGGCGGCGGGTTCCGGTCGTGTGGTGCTCCGGAACCGGTCGAGTTATCGGGTGGGCGTCGTCGGCGAGCGCGCCCAACGGTGGTCCACGGGTCAGGCAGCACGTTGCCTCTGATCGTGGCCACCTGGACCTCGCGCGCGCATTCATCACGGCGAAGATCGCGAATCAGGCGACCCTGCTTCGGCGACACGGTGACGCCCCGACCGCGGTGCAGGACATGCGTGCGCTACAACGCCGTGTCGGAGAGGCTCGGGATTTGGACGGAGTCTTCGGGGTAGAAGGGGAGGCTGCGGCCAAGTACTTCGCCGAATTCGCAAGTATGCTGAGTCCCCGTGTTCGCGAGCCGTTGGGCTTCGCCGGCCGTACACGGCGACCAGCGATCGACCCGTTGAACGCCGCGCTGAATTTCTGCTACGGACTGCTGACCGCAGACCTCGTTCGTGCGGTCGTTGCTTGCGGCCTCGACCCGCATGCGGGATTTCTGCATTCGAGCAACAGGAACAAGCCAGCTTTGGCGCTCGACCTGTGCGAGGAGTTCCGCACACCTGTCGCCGAATCGGTTGTCATCGGTGCGTTCAACAACGGGGAACTGGACGCCGCATCGTTCTCGACCGTCACGGGATCCGCTCGCCTCCGCGACAACGCAAGATCGGCATTGATCGCGGCGTACGAACGGCGTGTGGCAACCGAGTTCCGCCATCCGATCTTCGGATATCGTGTTACGTGGCGGCGGGCGATGGAGATTCAAGCTCGGCTCGTGCTCGGCGTGTTGGACGGGACGCAGCAGCATTACCAGGGAATTGTCATCCGGTGAGCGACAAGGTGCGCCGCTACCTCCTCGCCTACGATGTCGAGTCCGATGCTCGCCGGAACCGCGTGGCCAAGACATTGGAATCGTACGGGGATCGTCTGCAATACAGTGTTTTCGTCGTTGATGCCAAACCGGCCAAGCTGATCCGTTTGAAAGCAGCCGTTACGGACAAGCTCGATGTGGCAACCGACTCGCTACTCGTATGCGACCTCGGACCGCTGTCCGGTGGCGATCGGATCGAGTTCATCGGCGTGGCCCGACCGTTCACCGGACAGGGGCCACTGGTCATCTGACGCGAACCCTGCAGCGCGGCGGAAAACCCCGGACACGCCTCGCGTGCTGTTTCTGCAGGTCACGCCGCCTGTCTCGAGTGGGCCGGCGCGGTGGTCCATATGTCGGCTGCGTGGCGTGGACGAGGGTTCGCGAACTCCGCTATCCTCGCAGGTCAACGGGTACGCTATCGGGACCCCGTTGCTGCGCCTGCGGGCGCAGCCCTTCATTGAGGC
>NZ_JAMTCQ010000009.1:993284-1322943 GCF_024171895.1 Prauserella halophila
CCAACACAGGAAGTTGCTGCGCCTGCGGGCGCAGCCCTTACTGGTTCCGTCGATGATTCTTTCGACAATGCCCTCGCGGACCTGTGGTCGACCATCAAGATCGAGCTCGTGTACTGGCCGGACACGACCTTCGCCACCTGAGCCGAGGTCCACGCGGCGCCGTTCCGCTACATCGATGGCTGGTACTTCTGTCGTATCCAGCACGGTCTCGGCGGACTGTCCCCGACGAATACGAGCAAGCCCACCGCACCCAACACGACACCGAGACCGTGCACCCAGCCCAACCCTCGCCAGCTAACCAAAATCTCCGGCATCACGGGGGAACCTCAGCTGTGTGCCGGCAGCGTCAGCGTTCGCAGGGTTCCCTTGACTCGTCGATACCGAACGGCCGGGCGGGACCAACGATCGTCGGTTGTCTCTCACTGGGCCCGTCCGTAGCGTCACGATCTGTTACTGACAGCGACTGGGGGTCGGATGCTGCGACATGTGGCGCGCCTGCCCGGAGAGGGAAGCCCATCTACGCGAAACGAACACGAGCCGGCCTCGCCTGCGGTGCGGTCACGGTGCTGACACTGAGCCTGCTTCCGACCGCCGCCGGTGCGGAACCGCGCAACGTCCCGGCGCAGCAGTCCACCGCCTGCTCCGAAGAACCGTCGCCGGAGGCGGCCGCGCTCACCGACGCCCGCGACCTCAACACGCCGGTGGTGACCGCGGGCACCGTCAATCTGTCCGACGGCGACACCCCGGCCGCGGATGCCACCGTGGAACTGCTCGCCTACCCCGACAGCGAGAAGATGGCCGCCCTGGAGGAGGGAGACACGTTCGATCTCACCCCGGTCGGCCGTACCACCACCGACGCGGACGGCGCCTACGAGATGCGCGTCGATCCGGGCGTCGACCTGTCGCAGCTCGCCCGGGACGAGCGGACGATGGATGTCAGCCTCAGGGTCACGACCGCCGACGGGACGGCCGTGGAGGAGGCCAGTTTGTCCCCGGACGAGGCCACGGGCGGCGCGGAAGCCGAAGCGGCTCTGGCCGGAGACGACCGGCAGTCGAGCCTGCCGGCGAACGCCGACCTGGAGCTGACCCCGATGAGTCAGCGGGAGTCGTTCCAGACCGAGGAGCACGCAGCCGCCGCGACACAGGCAGCCGCGTCCGGTGACTACACCGCCCAGTACGACGAAAATCTCGGCACACAATGGACCAACATCGGCTCCGTCTTCGTCAAGGTCACCGGAGTTTGGGCGCAGGTAAAACATCGCTCCAATGCCGACGCCAGCCTCGGAGTCGCCGTCGACTCGGGAAATGGCTACTCCGCTAGTTATACGGTCGACCGGTATTCGAGTACTGAGATCCAATTTCCCAGGTACGGGCGCTACGAACATCATTTCTTTGACACCCAGCGTGTGTACGGCAAATACAATCAATACCACTGCGGGATGATCATCGGTTCCACGGTGAAGCCGATTGCTGGCACCGGAAACTCCGGCAGTCGAATCCGGTCTGCAGACCATCTGGTCCCGGCGGACCAGCCACGCGCCAACTGTGCCAAAGGAGAAAAAGGAACTAAATTCATAAAGACCACCCAAAAGGCCGTAACGTGGACCACCGGTGCCAAGGTGGACCACCTCGTCGGGTTCAATATGTCCACGCGCACCGGGTTCTCCCAGCAAGCTGCTCATGAATTCGAATTCATGTCGGCTGGGCGTGGGTATTGCGGGACAAAGGCCAATCCCGCTTATGCTGACCCGGGTGCACTCAGTGTGCAGTATTATTAAATGAAACGATACGGTGTAGGCGTGGTGTTGGTGGCGGTGTTGATCGCCACCAACGCTTGTTCTGACCGGGTGTACACCGACGGGCCCATCGGGGAATCCCATGACGATCCTCTCATGGAGTGGTGCGCTCCTCATGTGGACGGAAAGACGACGATCACGGCCAATAATGGACCCCTCCCCAACCATGCGGAAGTTCCGATCACCATTACTGATGTGTCCGCGGTAGGGGCGCAAGGATTCACGATCATAGATGTCGTCCTCACGTCGAAAAATGGTGCGGTCAATGGGGCGGAATACCCGCCGGGTCCGGAGGGTAAGGGAGGTCCGACATGGGATCAGCGTGTTCCGGCGGAAGGGGCTACTATCGATCCGGGAGAGAAATGGTGGTTGGTTGTTGGACTGCGGGCCGAGGCCGATCGTGCGGAAATGGAACGCGTCCAGGTCGATTACCGTGATGCCGCTGGTACGCGGTATCGCTACGTGGCCGCCAGTTCGTACTCCTACCTCCCGGACTGTGACGGTTCATGGAAGCATGGCTGAAGCGAAGCGTGTATTTCCGTGACGCCGGGGTCACGGTGCTGTAGGCATCGGCGCTCTTCAATACGTCGCGGTTGCGTGTTCCGACGTAGCCGCTGAGCGCCGGGATGCTGGAAAATGCCGTGCTGCTGGAAGGTCGATCCCGCTTATGCTGACCCAGGTGCCCTCGTCGTACAGTATTACTAAATGAAACGATACGGCGCGGGGGCGACGTTGGTGGCGGTATTAATCGCCACCAGCGCTTTTCCTAACCGGGTGTACACGGATGGACCTATCGGGGAATCCAATGCCCCGCCTTTCTTGGAGTGGTGTGTTCCTCATGTGGATGGAAAAACGACGATGACGGCCAATTATGGCCCCCTCCCCAACCATGTGGAAGTTCCGATCATCATTACTGATGTGTCCGCGGTAGGGGCGCAAGGATTTACGATCATAAACGCCGTCCTCACGCCGAAAAATGGTGCGGTCAACGGGGTGGAGTACCCGCCGGGGCCGAAGGAGAGGAAAGGTTCGGAATGGGATCAGCGTGTTCCGGTGGAAGGGGCCACTATCGATCCGGGAGAGAGCTGGTGGTTGGTTGTTGGACTGCGGGCCGAGGCCGATCGTGCGGAAATGGAACGCGTGCAGGTCGATTACCGTGATGCCGCTGGTACGCGGTATCGCTACGTGGCCGCAAGTTCGTACTCCTACGTCCCGGACTGTTGACGGTCGGCGCGTACTGAGCAAACGACATCAGGCCGAATGTTCCGGCGAGCTTGCCCGGCGCCATGGCGTTGTGGACCAGGCGATACAGGTCTTTGTCGACCAGTCGCGTGTTGGCGGGTCCGGGGTCCGCCGGGGTTGACCGGGTAACAAGCGAACGGCCCGTGACTGGCATTTCTGCTGGTCACGGGCCGTTCAGGTTGGGTGTCCTCGGCAGGATTCGAACCTGCGACACTTGCCTCCGGAGAGCCTTTACAGGCACCTAGCGGGGACAGGTGTCAACAAGCGGAACATTGTCCGTGCAGGTCAACGAGGGCTTCAGGGGGTGAGCGGGATAGTGGCACCTAGCGTGATCTAGGGATCGCTGCCCCAGTTCTGCCCCAGGTTCGGACCACAATGGACGGTCGAAACGATCATGAATCGTCGACCGTTCGCCCACGTGATGACTCGCCTCGACGAGCCGCACAAGCGACTCACGAGGACTACACGGCGTAACCTCACGCGCCTTGCGTTCTCGCCGCTCGGCGCCGCGTGGCTGGCCGTCACGCTGGCCGGCTTCACCCAGCCCCACCGACTCGGGAACCCGCCGACCGCACCACGATCTGCCGTCTCCACCGGCACCTCGGCCGGCATGCCACTGCCCACCGTCGACGTGTGCACGCCGGACTCGCTACTGCCGGTGTGCCGGTACGGGGGTGGACAGTGATCAGCGCCCTGCGCCGCCGCCTGCGCACCCTCGCCGACCTCGCCGTCGCCATCGCGGTCACCCTCGCACCCGTGTTGTTCCCGCGAGCGCTGGATGACCCGCACGGACGGCAGGTAGGAGGTGACGAGGAACCGCGGTCGCTGTGACCCGGTAGATGGCTGCCGCCACCGCGCCACAGCGGCTACCCTGGCCGCGTACCTCATCTGCGGAGGCACGGCCCCCGGCTGATCACCGGGGGCATTCCGCAGGTGAGCCTCACTCCGCAGACGTGAGAGGTGCGCCCATGAGCGACGACGACACGACCCACATCGGCCGCCGAATTCGCGAAGTGCGTGCGTGGCGGGGTATGAGCATCCGCGCGGCCGCCGAGCTCGCCGGGCTCACGCACGGCTACCTGGCGCAGATCGAGCGTGGCGAAAAGCCAGTCTCGATGCGTCAGACGCTCGAAGGTGTGGCGCGGGCGCTGCGGGTGGCGCCGACGGAACTCACCGGCCTGCCGTGGACGATGTCCGGCGTGCAGACCAGCGAGCCGCACGCCGCGGTGTCGGCGGTCGAGGACGCGCTGGCCGAGGTCGAGCTGGGCGAACGCCCCGAAGGCGTCGACCCGCGGCCGTTCCCCGCGCTGGCGCAGGACGTCGACCGGCTGGCCAACGAGTTACACCAGAGCGGCGACTACGCCGCGCAGGGCGAGCTGCTGCCGCCGCTGCTGTACGAGCTGCACGCCGCGTACGTAGACCAGCCAGCGCGCCGGCGCGACGTGCTCCTGGCGCTCATGGACACCTACCACCGCGCCACGCTGATGACCAAGAACCTCGGCATCCGCGGACTGCCGTCCCTGGCGGCGCACCACGCGCGCCGAGTCGCCGACGAGCTCGACGCCCCCGTGTGGCACGCCATGGCTGTCTACCTCCGCACCCTCGCCGCCGGGTCCGCGGGCCGGGCCCGGCAGCACACCCTCGCGGTGCGAGCCGCCGACGAGCTACGACCCCAGCTCGACAACTCGGACGCTGCGCAGGTGTACGGCATGTTGCAGCTGCACGCGGCGCTGGCAATGGCCAGCCAGGGACGCGGCGACGAGACCCGCGACCACCTGGCCGAGGCCGAAACGCTCGCCGGCCGCATGGACGCCGAGGTCGGCGACTTCGGCGGCTTGTACTTCGGCCGCGCGAACGTCGGCGTGTGGCGGGTGTCGCTGCACACCGAGCTCGGCGAGGGCGGACGGGTGGCCGAGCTGGCGCGCGGCGTGCACGCGGAGGCGCTGCCGTCGCGGGTGCGTCGGGCGATGTATCACGCTGACCTGGGCCGGGCACTGGCCGGGCAGCGCGCGACGCGCGAGCAGAGCATCGACGCGCTCGTCACCGCCGAGCAGATCGCGCCGCAGCGGATCCGCAACAACCTGTTGGTCCGCGAGACCGTGTCCGACCTCCTGTCTCGCGCGCGACGCGACGCCGGCGGCCGCGAGCTGCGCGGCCTCGCCTGGCGGATGGGCGTTGCACCGGTCGGGTGAACCTGCTCGCTGTGTACTCGTAGTACACAAACGGTCACCGCGTCGCCATAACGTCCCGGGCATGTTCCAGCGACACCTGGCGTGCGGCGTGTCCCGGCCGGGCTGGGGCCAGGTCGTCGTTACCGACGACGACCCGCCCGAGTCCACCACCACCGGGGCCACGACGGCCGACGGCGACGACGAGGACGACGAGTGATCGCCCGCGACCGCGAGCTGCTCGCCCGCCTCGGGCAGGTCAACACCAGTCTCGGCCGCGCGGTCGTCGCGTTGATGTCGGCGCAGGCCGACGGTGAGCTGCCCGTCGACGGGGTGCGCGACCTGGCCGAGCTACTCGGCGGCATGGCCGCCGAGCTGTACCAGCGTGCCGCCGAGCTCGAGGGCGGCGGCACCCCGGCGCGCGTGGTGATCGACGCGCAGCAGGCCGCGGGGGTATCGACGTGACCGGCGAGGTAGCCGAGCGAACACCGGTCGCGGCCGATCCGGACGATCCCGATCTCGACAGCGTGCCCGGCTGGCGCCCGGTCGTGGCCGGGGTGCGCCACATCGGCGGCATGACCAACGAGCCACGCACCGGGGTCCTGGTCGAGATGCTGTGTGGCCGGCAAGTCACCGTCCCGCGGCGCCGCTGGCGCCGCCCGCACCCGGCACTGTTCGACTGCTCGGCGTGCTGGCACGTCTGGCTCGGCATCGACTGATCTCGCCTGCCCGGCCGGTGACACCCCGCACTCCCGGCCGGGCAGGCGCACCAGGACTGTCGGGGTGATGTGCCAGGCTGCGCGCCGCATAGGCTGGGGGTGGTCGAATGTCGGTTGAGCAGCTCGCCGAGACCATCGGCCGTGTTCTCGACCAGCTGGCCGCCGCGCGCGCCGCACTCGCCCACGCGTCGCAGACCACCGTCGAGGTGCGCGACATGTACGCCCACTGCCTCGATGGCGCCCACGACCCGGACGCAGCACAGACACCCGGCGTGGCCGCGGAGGCCGCCGAGCAGGTCGACCAGCAGCATGGCCGGCTCGCTCAGATCGAGCAGATGTTGCGCGGCTACCTCGACCAGCTCGGCGCCACCGTTGCCCCGCTCGCGGCGCGCGGGTCGGATCATCCACCGGCGACGCCCGCCCCGGCACCCGCCGAGCCCGCACCGGTGCCCGACGACGTCGCCCCGGACGGTTCGCGGTATCCCGCGGCCGCCGGATGGTGCGCGGACTTGCTGCCCCCGCGTGTACGTGCCGGGCAGGGCCTCGACCGCACCGTCGGTTACGTCGACGGGGTTCTCACCCCGCTCACCTCGGGCAAGGACGGCACGTGGACACCCGCCGTGCAGCGCCGCCTCGCCACGCTCGGCCTGCCGGCCCCGACGGTGCAACGGCTCGGTCATCACGTCGAGATGAAAGCCGCCGAGCAGCTGGTCATGTCGGGCCGCCAACACAGCGAGGTGGTCATCAACAACGAACCGTGCCGCGCCCGCAACCGGGTTATGCTCGGATGCCGCGAGGTGCTGCCGCGCTACCTTCCCGCCGAGCACACCGTGACCGTGCACGGCACGACAGAGACCGGCCAGCCGTTCACGCAGACCTACGAGGGGACAGCATGACGACCGCGCTCACACCGCAAGCGTCCTACGACGTCACCACCGTCGACAACGCGGCCGAGCTGCTGCGCGTGATGGCCGAGGCCGACGCGGGCATCTCCCGGCCCGACGGCGCGGGCGTGCTGTTCGACCTCTACGCCGACGACCGGATGCTCATCGCCGGCATCCGCGGCGATCGCGGATGCCTCGTGTGGGCCAGTTGGGACGCCATGCTCGTGCCCACGGATGGCGTGAACGTCGAGCCGGTCGACTACTTCACCTGGGACGGACACCACCACCCGCAGGAAGCGGGCGCCGAGGTGCCCGTCGCGACCATGCGCCGCGCCGTGCGGGAGTTCGTCGACACCGGCCAGCAGCCGACCTGCGTGCAGTGGACGGAGGCGCAGCTGTGAGCGCCGAATCCATGCTCCACCCGCGGCGCGCCGCCGAACCGGTCAGCTGATGGCTCAGCCGCGAAACGAGCCCCGCACCCTCCTCGGAGAGTGCGGGCCCCTTGCCGCTGCACGGTGTGGCACCCTGCACTGCGCCCCTGGCGTTCCACCTCCCCCTCGTTGAACGCCAGGGGCCCTACTGTCTAGCCTTCCCGGCTGCGGGAGTGGCGCTGGCCGTACTCACTACGCTCGGCGTGCTCGCGTCGTCGAGACTTGCGACCGACTCTGCGCGGCCAGGCCAGGCGGAAGGGCAGATCTCCTCGAGCCCGGCCCCGCCCGCCACGACGAGGGCGACGGTCAACAGGCCGGAACCTCGTTCTCCCGGGGTGGATCGCAGGTCATCGTCCCGCCCCGCCGGCCCGCGGACCACGACAGTGACGGTCGAGCCCGAGCAGCCCACGCGCCCCACCACCATCCCCGACGCTCCGCCGTCCACCACCGAGCCGGAGCAGACCACCAGCCGCAACAGTCCAACCACGACACCGGAACCAACGAACGACCCGACGGTCACTACCTCGAAGCAACCGGAGCGGACCGACGAACACGAGCGGCCAGACTCATCCAGTCGAAGCGCGTCACGCTCGACGAACTGGGCACGCTGCTCGGGCACGCGGACCGGGCCACGACACAGCGGTACGCGTACTTCGGCGAGGACCACTGGTCGGACGTGCGCAGCGTGCTCGGTGACGACGAAACGGCCACGGACAGTGAACCGGACGAGGAGGCCAGTGAACCGGACGAGGAGACGCTACGGGCCGCACTGGCCAAGCTTGCGGCCGAGAAGCCGGAGTGGGTTGCTGCCGCGCGCGCCCTCGACGGGACGGCCGAGAACGCCGACCACGGAAACGCTGCCTCAGATTTGCCCCAGGACGGGGCGGAAGAGGAAGGAGGGAAGATCATCCACTTGGATCGCTTCCGCAGGTCAGCTATGTAGTTAATCGGGTGCCCTCGGCAGGATTCGAACCTGCGACACCTGCCTCCGGAGGGCAGTGCTCTATCCACTGAGCTACGAGGGCCCGCCACCTCGCGGTGACATGAAGAAGCCTATCGCATCCCCGTTGTGCCCCTTGCGGGTGGCCCCGGGTCTGCGGCGTGTGAGGTCGGTCGCCGCCCGGTACCGTGCCGTCATTCGGTAGGTTAGGGTTCCCTGTATTGCAATCATGCGCATGTCGCTATATGTTTGTCGGCGCATGGCGCAGTCCCGGACTGCCGCTGACCGCACTGCGCGAGAACGCCTACGAGAGAGGGACGACATGGGCCACGGACACGGCCATGGTCACGGACACGCCAGCCTTTCGGCCTCCGGTTCCTACCGGGGCAGGCTCGTTGCCGCCCTCGCCATCAGCGGCGGGTTCATGGTGCTCGAGTTCGTCGTCGGTTTCGCAACGGCCTCGCTGGCGCTGATCTCCGACGCCGCGCACATGTTCACCGACGTCCTGGGGCTCGGCATGGCGCTGACCGCCGTGCTGCTCGCACAGCGCAGCGGTCCGACGTACACGCGCACCTTCGGCCTCTACCGCGCCGAAGTGCTCGCCGCGCTCGTCAACGCCTTCCTGCTGTTCGGCGTCGGCGGATACGTCATCTACGAGGCGATCGACCGCATCGGTGGTGCCCCCGAGGTGCCCGGCGTTCCCGTGTTTCTCGCCGGCGTGGCCGGACTGATCGCCAACATCGTCGCGTTCCTGCTCCTGCGCTCGGGAGCCAAGGAGAGCCTCAACATCCGCGGCGCCTACCTCGAAGTGCTCGCCGACCTCGTCGGCTCGGTCGCCGTGCTGATCAGCGCCGCCCTCACGATCCTCACCGGCTGGCGCTACGCCGACCCCATCGCGGGCGTCGCCATCGGCGTGTGGATCCTCCCGCGCACCGCCGTCCTCGCCGCCCGCTCACTGCGCATCCTGTTCCAGCACGCGCCCCGCGGCGTCGACGTCGCCGCCATCGAGGCCGACCTCGTCGCGCTCGACAGCATCGACGACGTGCACGACCTCCACGTCTGGACCCTCACCTCGGGTATGGAGGTCGCCTCGGCGCACCTCACGATCGGCCCCAGCGGCGACACGTCGGCCGTCCTCGCCGCAGCCCAGGACCTGTTGTCGACCCGCTACGGCATCGAGCACGCCACCCTGCAGGTCGAACCCCGTGAGAACGCCCAGCGCTGCGAAGAACTCAGCTGGTGAACCGCGCTCGTGCCGCGGCGCGGCCGGCCACGCAGGTCACGGCCACGCAGGTCACGGGAACGCAGGTCACGGGAACGGCAACGGTTCCGCGTCCCGCTCGGCCAGCATGTTCCGCATCGTGTCGGACTCGGGCACCTGCGAGGCCAGCATGCTCGTGGCGAGGGTGCTCACCGCGCTGATCCGCGCGTGCTCACGGGCGTACGTGGCCATGTCCACGCCGCCCTCGTGGTGCCGCAGCATCAACTGCAGGAAGTACACGTCCAACCGCTCACCGCTGAGGGAGCGCATCTTCGACAGCTCCTGCTTGGTCGCCATGCCCGGCATCGCCCTGCTGCCACCGACCTGACCGCCCGAGGGTCCCGACGGTGCCCGCTCGCTCGTCGTCGCCTCGGACGACGCGGTCGCGCTCGCCGCGCCGTGGGCGTGGCCCATCGGCTCGGACATCCACGTCATGTACTCGCCCGCGGGTTCCTCCGGCTTGCCCCACAGCATCAGCCAGCCCTTCATCCGGCCGACCTGCTCGTTCTGCGTGCTCGCGATGTCGAACGCCAGCTGCCTGATCGCCGAATCCGTGCTGTGATCACGCGCCCAGTTCGCCATCGTCACGGCCTGCAGGTGATGCACGGACATGTCCTGCGCGAACCCGACGTCCACCGGGCCCGGATGCGTCGCGGGCTCGCTGTCGGTGCTGCGCGCCACCAGCAGTCCCACGGTCGCGCCGACCAGCAACAACGCCAGCGCGGCGGCGCCGAAGATCACGTAACGCGGCCACTGGCGTTCCCGCGGTGGGCGGGCTCGGTCGGCCGCGGGAACGCCAGTGGCCGAGTCGGGCTCGCTCGGCTCGGCCACCGCCGATTCGGGTTCGGTGGAGTCGGCGTCGGTCGGGTCGGGGTCGGACTCGTTCGGCGAGTCCGACGGGTCGGTGGCGCGTGATTCGTCAGGAGTGTCGGTCATGACCTGCGGAGTCCCTGGGATGCGGTCGTCGGCGGGCGGGGAGTGGTCGGGAGGTTACTGTCCGCCACCCATCGACTCGTCGGCCGCTCCCGCCGAGCCCTCGTAGTCCATCGGCTTGGCGTCCGGGCCCGGCTCCTCCGGGTCGAACGGCGGTGGGTTGTCCGGGTCGAACTGGCCCGGGCCCAGCGCGTCACAGGAGGCGCCGATCTCGGGGTAGGTGTTCGAGTTGCGCTTCAGCGCGGCGATGAACTGGTCGATGCGCTCGTCGGTGACCTCGTCGACCTTCAGCTGGTGGCCCCAGGCCTGCAGCGAGACCGGCGAGTCCAGCCCCGGGTACGGCGACATCATCATGAACGGCTTGTTCTCGACGCGGAGTCTGAGCGTCTCGAGGTCCTCACCGGAGACACGCTCGGGGTCGTAGGCGATCCAGATCGCGCCGTGCTCGAGCGAGTGGACCATGTTCTCGGTGCGCACGGCCTCGGGATACACCGTGCCGGTGCAGGAGGCCCAGAAGCCGTCGTGCGGCCCGCCGAACGGCGGCGACTGGTCGTAGGCCACCCGCTCGGTCGGGCGCACGTGGGCGCCGCCCTGGTAGTCCTCGATCGTGATGCCGTCGATCTTCTGGGACGGGTCGGGGTTGTTCGCGTCCGGAGTGAAGTTCTCGGCCGCGACCTCCTCGCGCTCCCGTTGCTCCCGCGTGTCGCTCGACGCGACGTAGTAGTAGCCGAAGACACCGGCCGCCAGCAGTACGATCGCCACGACCGCGGTGATCGTGCCCCAGGGCACGTTCTTCTTGCCGACCGTGGATCCGCGGGCGGCCTGCACCGCACTCGGTACCTTCTTGCCCTTCTTGCCGCTGGCCATGGCTGCAGATGTCTCCTTTAGCGGAAATCGGGTACCCCGACCGAGCAGTGTAGGGACGCCGGGGCCGGAGCCGGGCGGCGCCTCCGCGGGGCGGTCTGCGACCGAGCACACCGGGGGTGAACCGGTGACCGAGCGTCGCCCCCTCCGAACGTACACTCGCCGGGTGACTCCCTCCGCCCTTGCTGACCTCGTGCGTTCGTCTGCCGTCACGGTTCTCGAGGCCCGCGGCCTCGACACCGGCGTGCTTCCTGAGCAGGTGACGGTGGAGCGACCCCGCAACCCCGAACACGGCGACTACGCGACCAACGTGGCGCTGCAAGTCGCGAAAAAAGTAGGTATGGCTCCCCGCGAGCTGGCCGGGGCGCTCGCGACCGAGCTCTCCGCCACCGACGGTGTCGACACCGCCGAGGTCGCCGGTCCCGGTTTCCTGAACCTGCGCCTCGCCGCCGACGCGCAGGGCGAGATCGTCCGCCGCGTGCTGAGTGCGGGCGAGGCCTTCGGCCGCGGTGAGGCACTCGCCGGCCGCACGATCAACCTGGAGTTCGTCTCCGCCAATCCGACCGGCCCGATCCACCTCGGCGGCACCCGCTGGGCCGCCGTCGGCGACGCCCTCGGCCGCGTGCTGAGCGCCCAGGGCGCCGAGGTCACGCGCGAGTACTACTTCAACGACGCAGGCGCCCAGATCGACCGGTTCGTGCACTCGCTGCTGGCCTCGGCGCAGGGACGGCCCGCACCCGAGGACGGCTACGCGGGCGCCTACATCGACGACATCGCCGCAGCCGTGCTGCGCAAGGAGCCCGACGCGCTGTCGCAGCCCGAGGCCGAGCGCCACGAGACCTTCCGCAAGGTCGGCGTCGGCCTCATGTTCGAGGAGATCAAACAGAGCCTCCACGACTTCGGCACCGACTTCGACGTCTTCTTCCATGAGGACTCGCTGCACGCGCGCGGCGCCGTGGCCAAGGCCGTCGGCGAACTCAAGGATTCCGGCACTCTCTACGAGGCCGACGGCGCGTGGTGGATGCGCACCACCGACCAGGGTGACGACAAGGACCGCGTCGTCATCAAGAGCGACGGCGACCCCGCCTACATCGCAGGCGACATCGCCTACCTGCGCGACAAGGTGGAGCGTGGCTTCGACCTGTGCATCTACATGCTCGGCGCCGACCACCACGGGTACATCGGCCGGCTCAAGGCCACCGCCGTGGCGCTGGGTTACGACGCCGACGTCGTCGAGGTGCTCATCGGCCAGATGGTCAACCTCGTCAGCGGCGGCAAGCCCGTGAAGATGAGCAAGCGCGCGGGCACCGTCGTGACGCTCGAGGACCTCGTGGAGGCCGTCGGCGTCGACGCCGCGCGCTACGAGCTGACGCGCTACTCGGTCGATTCCGGTATCGACATCGACCTCGACCTGCTGCGCAAGCACACGAACGAGAACCCCGTGTTCTACGTGCAGTACGCACACGCGCGGCTGGCCTCGCTGCAGCGCAACGCTGCCGAGCTGAAGATCGAGCCTGCGTCGGAGGCCGACCTCGGCCTGCTGACCCATCCCCGCGAAGGGGATCTCATCCGCACGATCGGTGAGTTCCCGAGCGTGCTCACCAAAGCGGCCGAGCTGCGCGAACCGCACCGCATCGCCCGCTATCTCGAGTCGCTGGCGTCGGCGTACCACAAGTTCTACGACGTCGCGCGCGTGCTGCCCCAGGGTGACGAGGCGCCGACCGACCTCACCCACGCGCGCCTGGCGCTGTGCGAAGCCGCACGCCAGGTACTCGCCAACGGACTGTCCCTGCTCGGGGTATCCGCCCCGGAACGGATGTAATGAATGTGTGCACACCCCGCGGGGCCTCGCCACGCTGAGGTCTACCCGCACGCCGATCAGGCGGGTTTTCCACCGTCCACCTCGGGCGACCTCGACCGGCTGCACGCGAAGGTGTGGCCGCGCAACACGTTCCGCGCCGGCGACGGCGTCGTGCGCATCGCAGGCGTCGACGTCCGCGAGCTGGCGCGCACCTACGGCACGCCGCTGTTCGTGATCGACGAGGCCGACTTCAAGTTCCGCTGTGCCGAGTACGCAGCCGCGTTCGAGGACCCGAGCCTGGTCCACTACGCGGGCAAGGCGTTCCTGTGCACCGAGGTCGCCCGGTGGGTGGCCGCTCAGGGGCTGAGCCTCGACGTCTGCAGCGGCGGCGAGCTGGCGATCGCCCAGCGCGCCGAGTTCCCGCCCGAACGGATCACGTTCCACGGCAACAACAAGTCCGTGGCCGAACTCGAGGCCGCCATCGAGGCGGGCGTCGGCACGATCGTGCTCGACTCGAACCACGAGATCGCCCGGCTCGCCGATCTCGCCACCCGGCACGACATCGTCCAGCAGGTGCTGGTGCGCGTGACCGTCGGCGTGGAGGCCCACACCCACGAGTTCATCGCCACGGCGCACGAGGACCAGAAGTTCGGGTTCTCGCTGGCCTCCGGCGAAGCCGCCGAAGCCGTCCGCCGCGTGCTCAACGTACCGTCGCTGCAGCTCGTGGGGCTGCACAGCCATATCGGGTCGCAGATCTTCGACGCCGACGGCTTCGAGGTCGCCGCGCGCCGCGTCGTCGGCCTGCTCGCGGACCTGCGCAAGGAGCACGGTGCGGAGGCGCTGGAGAGCCTGACGGTCGTCGACCTGGGCGGCGGGTACGGCATCGCCTACACCGACAAGGACAACCCGCCCCCGCCCGCACAGCTGGTCACGCAGATCCGGGACATCGTCCGCAAGGAATGCGTGTTCGCCGACATCCCGGTGCCGCGCATCGCGGGCGAGCCCGGCCGCGCCATCGCGGGCCCCGGCACCGTGACGCTGTACGAGGCGGGCACCATCAAGGACGTCGTGCTCGGCGACGAAGGCGTGCGGCGCTACGTCAGCGTCGACGGCGGCATGAGCGACAACATCCGCACCGCGCTCTACGACGCGGCCTACGACGTCCGCCTCGTCTCCCGCGCCAGTGACGACGGCCAGCCCGACCCCGTGGGCGCCATGCTGTCCCGCGTGGTGGGAAAGCACTGTGAGTCCGGTGACATCGTCGTCCGCGACTGCTGGTTGCCGGAGACCCTGGCACCCGGCGACCTGCTTGCGGTCGCCGCCACGGGTGCGTATTGCTACTCGATGGCCAGCAACTACAACCAGCAGCCGCGGCCCGCGGTGGTCGCCGTGCGCAACGGTGAGCACCGGCTGCTGCTGCGCAGGGAGACGTACGACGACATGCTGCGACTGGAGGCGTCGTGACCTGTGGCGTGAGCTGTGGCCCGGTGCCGGTAGGGGAGGGGCGTGAATGACTGAGCCGGTCAAGGTGGCCCTGCTCGGATGCGGGACCGTCGGCAGTGAGGTGACTCGCATCCTGCTGGACGACCCCACCGAGCTGGCCGCGCGTGTGGGTGCGCCGGTTGAGATCGCGGGCATCGCCGTGCGCAGGCCGGACAAGCATCCGGAACTGCCGCAGCACCTCGTCACCTCGGACGCGACGGCGCTGATCGACTCCGATGTGGACATCATCGTCGAACTCATCGGCGGTATCGACCCGGTGCGCGGCTGGCTGCTGTCGGCGCTGCGCAAGGGCAAATCCGTCGTGACGGGCAACAAGGCTCTGCTGTCGGAGCACGCGAGTGAACTCGCCGAAGCCGCCGACGAGTCGGGTGCGGACCTGTACTACGAGGCTGCCGTCGCCGGAGCGATCCCGTTGCTGCGTCCACTGCGCGAGTCGCTGGCCGGCGACCGCATCACGCGCGTGATGGGCATCGTCAACGGCACGACGAACTTCATCCTGTCCGCGATGGACTCCACGGGAGCCGGGTACGCCGAGACTCTCGACGAGGCGACGCGGCTCGGCTACGCCGAGGCCGACCCCACGGCCGATGTGGACGGTTACGACGCGGCGTCCAAGGCGGCGATCCTCGCGTCGCTGTCGTTCCACAGCCGGGTGACGGCGGCGGACGTCCACCGCGAGGGCATCGCCGGCATCAGTTCGTCCGACATCACGGCGGCGAGGTCGCTGGGACGCACGGTAAAACTGCTGTCCATTTGCGAGCGAGTGACCGAGGCGGACGGCTCCGAATCGGTGTCCGCGCGGGTGCACCCGGTGATGATGCCGAAATCGCATCAGCTGGCCGGCGTCGGCGGTGCGTTCAACGCCGTCTACGTCGAGGCGGAGGCCGCGGGGCAGCTGATGTTCTACGGCCAGGGTGCCGGCGGCGCTCCGACCGCGAGTGCGGTGCTGGGGGACCTGGTCTCGGCGGCGCGCAACAAGGTCGCAGGCGGCCGCGGCCCCCGCGAGTCGGCCCACGCGGCGCTTCCGGTCCGGCCGATGGGGCAGACGCCGACGCGCTACCACGTGAGCCTCGACGTGGCCGACGAGCCCGGTGTGCTCGCACAGGTGGCCCAGGTGTTCGCAACGCACGGCGTGAGCATTTCCACGGTGCGGCAACGGGATCGCCGTAACACGGCCAGCCTCGTCGTCGTGACGCACCAGGCTCCCGACGCCGCGTTGCGGTCCACTGTGGATGAGATCGGCGAGCTCGACGTCGTGCGCGAGGTCGTCAGCGTGATGCGGGTGGAAGGCGAAGCGGAGTGAGTATCGAGAAGGCGACGGGTCCCGGCGGCGACATCAAAGCCGGCTGGCCCGGGATCATCAATGCGTATCCCTCGCGGATCCCGATCCCCGAGGGCGCGGACGTCGTGACGCTCGGCGAAGGCAACACGCCGCTGCTGGCCGCGCCGCACCTGTCGGAACTCACGGGCGCGACGGTGCACCTCAAGGTCGAGGGTGCCAACCCGACCGGCTCGTTCAAGGACCGCGGCATGACCGTGGCCATGACGCACGCCCGCGCGAGCGGGCTGAAGGCCGTGATCTGTGCGTCCACCGGCAACACCTCGGCCTCGGCGTCGGCGTACGCCGCGCGGGCCGGGCTCGCGACCGCCGTGCTCGTGCCGAAGGGCAAGATCGCACTCGGCAAAATGGCGCAGGCGGTGCGGCACGGAGCGCGGATCCTGCAGATCGACGGCAACTTCGACGACTGCCTCGAACTCGCACGCAAGACGGCCGCCGACTATCCGGTGACCCTCGTCAACTCGGTGAATCCGGTGCGGCTCGTCGGGCAGAAGAGCGCGGCGTGGGAGATCTGCGACGCTCTGGGAACGGCCCCGGACATCCACTGCCTCCCGGTCGGCAACGCGGGCAACATCACCGCCTACTGGGCGGGCTACACCGAGTACGCCGCCGACGGACTCGTCGAGAAGACACCGCGCATGTTCGGTTTCCAGGCCGCGGGCGCTGCGCCGCTGGTGCACGGTGAACCGGTGAAGACGCCGGAGACCGTCGCGACGGCGATCCGCGTCGGCAGCCCGGCGTCGTGGGACAGCGCCGTGAAGGCCCAGCGGGCGAGCGGCGGCCTGTTCGACGCCGTCGGCGACGACAAGATCCTCGCCGCGTACCGGCTGCTGGCGAGCAAGGAGGGCGTCTTCGTCGAACCGGCGTCGGCCACGTCCGTCGCCGGCCTGCTGGAGGCGGCCGACGACGGGCGGATCCCGCGCGGGGCGACCGTCGTGTGCACCGTGACCGGCCACGGCCTGAAGGACCCGGGGACGGCGCTCGACGGCAACATCGAGGTCGAGCCCCTCGCGGTCGACCCGCGTGCGGTCGCGGCGGCGCTGGAGCTCTCGTGAAGTTCACTGTCCGGGTTCCCGCGTCGACGGCGAACCTCGGCCCGGGGTTCGACACGTTCGGGCTTTCCCTGGCGCTGCACGACGTCGTGGAGTTCGAGACCACCGAGTCCGGTGTGGACATCGAGGTGCTCGACGCGGGTGCGGGCGACATGCGCCGCGTGCCACGCACCGGCAGGCACCTCATCATGCGTGCACTGCGCGCCGCGTGCGGCCGCCTCGGCACGAGCCCGCCCGGCCTGCGGGTGCGGTGTCACAACGCCATTCCGCACTCCCGTGGACTCGGCTCGTCGGCCGCGGCGATCGTCACCGGAATCGCCGCGGCGTACACGCTCGCGGGCCGCGAACTCGACGCCGACGCGCTGCACCTGGCCGCCGACTTCGAGGGGCACGCCGACAACGTCGCGGCCAGCCTCTACGGCGGGTTCGTCGTGGCATGGGAATCCGAGGGCGGGTTCCGCGCCGAGCGGCTCACCCCGCACCACGCGATCCGCCCGGTCGTCGCCGTGCCGTCGACGCAGTCGTCGACGCACGAGACCCGGGGGCTGATTCCCGAGCAGGTGCCGTTGGCCGACGCGGTGTTCACGGGAGGCCGCACCGCACTGGCCGTGCACGCGATGACGAGCAGGCCCGACCTGTTGCTCGACGCGACCGGCGACCGGCTGCATCAGGACTATCGCCGCCCGGCGTACCCGGCCACGATGCGACTGGTCGACGAGCTGCGCTCCCGCGGCATCGCTGCGGCGGTGTCCGGGGCGGGCCCGACCGTGCTCGCCCTCCCGTACGGGGAGCAGTCGGGCGCGGGAATAGTGCCGCCGGACGTCGACGTTGACGGATACGAGATCCTCGCACCGGCGATCGACCTCGACGGTGTGCAGATCTACCTGGCCTGACGAGGGCCTCGTCAGTTGCGGCAGGCCGGGTTTCCCTCCAGATGACCTTCCGGCCGGCAAGAGTGAGGCACGCCACTGAGCGGGGTGGTTGTTGCACCCACAGGGTGGGCGGTCTACGCTCGGGGGCGTTCGGTCACCGTGCTCATTTCCGCACCCGGTGATGGTCACGGGAACCTCTCCCGGTCACATCTTCCGTTATCTCGACGGGGGTAACCGGTATCGCGGTGGTCGACCCCATCTCTTGCAGGCGGCTGGCGCCGCTGCGACTCCCACGTCTCAGCGCAGGTCGCTCGCAGGGAGCAGAAACGCCGTCTCGCAATTCGGACGCGGGCGGGCGGTCCGCTGGTCCAACGACAAGGAGTGGACCGGTCAGGAAGGACATGTGTGAGCAACACCGATCTTTTGAGCGGCGACACGAGTGCCCAGGCTGCAACGCCGGGTGACGGGGAGTCGCAGCCGGACGGTGCAGCGTCGACGCCGAAGCGGCGTCCCGGCGGGCTGTCCGGCATGGTTATCGCCGATCTTCGTGCCCTCGCCACCGAACTCGGTGTCGGTGACACCACGGGCATGCGTAAAGGGGACCTGATCGCCGCCATTCGCGAACGCCAGGGCAAGAACAAGAAGCCCCGGAGCGGTACGGAGACGTCGAACGACGCGACCGACGCCACCGAGGCGACTCTGCCGCTCGGCGACACGAACGGCAGCACGACGAGCAAGCCGGAGCAGAAGGTTCAGACCGCTCCGGCCGATGCCGACAAGACTGGGGACAAGGCCGTCGACAAGGCTGGGGAGAAGACCGCCGCCAAGCCGGCGAAGGCCGACAAGCCCGAGAAAGCCGAGAAGGCCGACAAGCCCGAGAAGGCCGACAAGCCTGACGAGGCCGACCGGACCGAGCAGGCCGACAAGGCTGATAAGCCCGAGAAGGGCGGATCGAAGCAGAAGGCCGACGGTGACGGCGAGGCCGGTCAGCAGGGCGAAGGCGGCGGTCGTCGTCGCCGTCGCGGCGGATCCGGCCGCAACGCCGACGGCGGCCGCGGCGACAACTCGCGCGGTGACGGCAACCGGGGTGACGGCAACGCGGCCCAGGACAAGTCCGACGACGAGTCCGGCGACCAGCGTAAGCAGAACAACCGCGACAACCGCGGCGACCGCGGCGACCGGGACAACAACCGCGACAACCGTGGCGACCGCGACAACCGCGGGGACCGGGGTGACAACCGCGGCGACCGGGACGACGACGAACGCGGCGGCCGCCGCGGCCGCAGGTACCGGGACCGTCGCCGCCGCGGCGGCCGTGGCGAGGGCGAGACGGAGGTCCGTGAGGACGACGTCCTGCTGCCCGTCGCCGGCATTCTCGACGTGCTCGACAACTACGCGTTCGTGCGGACCTCCGGCTACCTGCCCGGTCCGAACGACGTGTACGTGTCGCTTTCGCTCGTGCGCAAGCACGGTCTCCGCCGCGGTGACGCGATCACCGGTGTCGTCCGCCAGCCGCGGGAGGGCGAACAGCAGCGGCAGAAGTTCAACCCGCTGGTGCGTGTCGACTCGGTCAACGGGCTCGAGTCCGACGTCTCCAAGAAGCGGCCCGAGTTCACGAAGCTGACGCCGCTGTACCCGAACGAGCGGCTGCGGCTCGAAACGCAGCCGAACAAGCTGACGACGCGCGTCATCGACCTGGTGATGCCGGTCGGCAAGGGGCAGCGCGCCCTGATCGTCTCGCCGCCGAAGGCCGGTAAGACGACGATCATGCAGGACGTCGCGAACGCGATCACGACGAACAACCCCGAGTGCCACCTCATGGTCGTGCTCGTGGACGAGCGTCCCGAAGAGGTCACCGACATGCAGCGGTCGGTGAACGGCGAGGTCATCGCCTCGACGTTCGACCGTCCGCCGTCGGACCACACGACCATCGCCGAGTTGTCGATCGAGCGGGCCAAGCGTCTCGTCGAGATGGGCCACGACGTGGTGGTGCTGCTGGACTCGATCACGCGACTGGGCCGCGCCTACAACCTGGCGGCCCCGGCGTCCGGCCGGATCCTCTCCGGTGGTGTCGACTCGACGGCGCTGTTCCCGCCGAAGCGTTTCCTCGGCGCGGCGCGCAACATCGAGGACGGCGGTTCGCTGACCATCTTCGCCACGGCGATGGTGGAGACGGGATCCACCGGTGACACGGTCATCTTCGAGGAGTTCAAGGGCACCGGTAACGCGGAGCTCAAGCTCGACCGGAAGATCTCCGAGCGCCGCGTGTTCCCGGCGGTCGACGTCAACCCGTCCGGCACCCGTAAGGAGGAGCTGCTGCTCTCGCCGGACGAGCTGGCCGTGACCCACAAGTTGCACCGGGTGCTGCACGCGCTGGACTCGCAGCAGGCGATCGACCTGCTCATCGACCGGTTGAAGAAGACCAAGACGAACATCGAGTTCCTGATGCAGATCTCGAAGAGCACCCCGGGCACGGAGGAACAGCAGTAACCGCGCCCGCGGATCGCGCAGAGCGGCCCCTCGTCACCCGGTGTGGCGAGGGGCCGAGCTCTGTCGGCACCCCGGCGGACCTGGCGGCACCTGGCGGGAACGTCCCCGGGCGGCAGTCAGGCGGCGGCCGACGTAGGCGGTCACGCAAGGGCAGCGTTGCGCGAGGGGCAGCGTTGCGCGAAGGGCAGCGTTGCGCGAGGGGCAGCGTTGCGCGAAGGGCAGCGTTGCGCGAAGGGAGGATTCGGGGCGTTCAACGCCCCGAAGGTGCCCTTGGGGGCATGACCGGAACCGGTGGAATCACGGCGGGTCAGGCCGCGTTGTAGGTGGTGACGGGCCGTCTGGCAGAATCGACCCGCTGACGTCCGATTCCGGTTCACCTGTCTCACACCGGTGGGGCGGGACCCGGGATCACGAAGAGAGGACACCATGAAGAGCGGTATTCACCCCGACTACATCGTGACCGAGGTCGTGTGCGGCTGCGGGAACACGTTCACCACGCGCAGCACGCGGGATTCCGGTCACATCTACGTCGAGATCTGCTCGGCGTGCCACCCGTTCTACACCGGTAAGCAGAAGATTCTCGACACCGGTGGCCGCGTCGCCCGCTTCGAGGCCCGCTACGGCAAGCGGGGCAAGAAGACCGACGCCCAGTAGCTTCACCGACGGCGCCCGTACCTGCCTGTGTGGCGGGTACGGGCGCCGCTTCTTGTTCCGGTGGTAGGGCGTCGGAACGGTGCGCGAACCCGGCGAACTGCCGGAGCCGTTCGTCCGGCGAGGCGATCAACGTAGGAGCAGTGCAGTGGAATCAGCGACCATCCAGGGGCTGCTCGACGAGTACGCCGAGCTCGAAGAGGCGCTCGGCGATCCGGCCGTGCACGCTGACCAGACGCGGGCGCGGAAGCTGGGCCGCCGCTACGCCGAGCTCGCGCCGGTGGTCAAGACGGTGGGCGAGCTCGACAGCGTGAAGTCGGATCTCGCGGCGGCGAAGGAACTCGCCTCGGACGACCCGGCGTTCGCCGAGGAGGCGCAGCAGCTCGAGCAGCGCATCCCTGTGCTCGAGGAGAAGCTGACCGAACTGCTGCTGCCGCGCGATCCGCACGACGGTGCCGACATCGTCATGGAGATCAAGTCCGGCGAAGGCGGCGAGGAGTCCGCGCTGTTCGCCGGTGATTTGCTGCGCATGTACCTGCGCTACGCCGAGCGTTACGGCTGGAAGGCCGAGGTTCTGGGCTCCACCGCGTCCGACCTGGGCGGCTACAAGGACGTCACCGTGTCGGTGAAGACCAAGGAACCGACCGCCGACGGCGTGTGGTCCCGGCTGAAGTTCGAAGGCGGCGTACACCGGGTGCAGCGCGTGCCCGCGACCGAGTCGCAGGGGCGCATCCACACCTCGGCCGCGGGCGTGCTGATTTACCCCGAACCGGAGGAGGTCGAGGTCGAGATCGACCAGAACGACCTGCGCATCGACGCCTTCCGGTCGTCGGGTCCCGGTGGGCAGAGTGTCAACACGACCGACTCGGCGATCCGTGTGACGCACCTGCCGACCGGCGTCGTGGTGTCCTGCCAGAACGAGAAGTCGCAGATTCAGAACCGGGCGCGGGCGATCCAGGTGCTGCAGGCGCGGCTGCAGGCGATGGCCGAGGAAGAGGCCGCCGCGAAGGCCGCCGACACCCGCCGGTCGCAGGTCCGCACCGTCGATCGTTCCGAGCGGGTGCGTACCTACAACTTCCCCGAGAACCGCATCTCGGATCACCGCATCAACTTCAAGGCCTACAACCTCGACCAGGTGCTCGACGGCGAACTCGACGCCGTGCTCGACGCCCTGCAGGCCGCCGACCGCGAGGAGCGCATGGCCGAGACACAGGCCTGATCCGCACCACCTCCCCGCCACCGCGGGCGAGGTGCCGGTGCTCGAACCGTGTCCCGACGGTGACTGCGCCCGACGGTGACTGCGCCCGACGAGGACTGCGCCCCGATCTCGTCACGACACGCGGCGGGAGCCGCCCGTCAAGCACGCACGGATCGAGTCGATGCGGCACACGCGGGCCGTGCTCGCGGGGTACGTCCCGCCCGGGAGCTGATCAATATGCCAGGGTAGAAGGGTGAACAGACAGCCTCTCCGCCTGGCGATCCTGGAGGCGACGCGCATCCTCGAACAGGCCGGTGTGGCCTCGCCGCGCAGCGACGCGGAGCTCATCGCGGCCCACGTGCTGGGGATCGACCGCGGTCGGCTCCCGCTGACGCCGCTGGTCGATCCGCCGGTCGTCGAATCGATGCGCCGGGTCGTCGAGCAGCGCGCCAAACGGGTGCCGCTGCAGCACCTCACCGGATGGGCCGCGCTCGGCGACATCACCGTCGACGTCGGCGCCGGGGTGTTCGTGCCGCGCCCGGAGACCGATCTGCTCCTGGAATGGGGGCTGAAGCTGCTCAAGGGGCGGGAATACCCCGTGGTCGTCGACCTGTGCACGGGTTCGGGTGCGCTCGCACTCGCGGTGGCCCACGCCCGCCCGGACGCGGTGGTCTACGCCGTGGACAACGATCCCACCGCGCTGGCCTGGGCGCGGCACAACGCGGACGCGCGCGCCGACGCCGGCGACACCCCGGTCCGGCTGTACTCCGGCGACGTCACCGACCCGACGGTGTTCGCCGAGCTCGACGGTCTCGTCGACCTGGTGCTGTGCAACCCGCCGTACGTGCCCGAAGGCACGAACGTCGCGCGGGAGGTCGCCGACCACGATCCGCCGCAGGCCGTGTTCGCGCCCGGGGGAGGGCTCGCCGTCATCCGGCACGTCGTCGGCATGGCCGCACGACTGCTCAAGCCCGGCGGCGGCGTGGCCATGGAGCACGACGACACCCACGGCGGTGCGGTTCCGGAACTGCTGCGGGCCCGCAAGGTGCTCTCCGACGTGGCCGACCACCAGGACCTCGCGGGCCGCGCCCGCTTCGCCACCGCGCTGCGTGGGTAGAGGTGCAGCACGGGTAGAGGTGCCGCGGGGCCGGGACACCGGGCGGCCGAGGTGCAGCGCGACCGAGGTGCTGCGTGGCTCGCGCTCGTGAGTGTCACCCGGCGGCTGTGAGCGTCTAGTCCAGAACGTTGATGAACACCGCGGTGGCGACCGCCGCTGCGAGGAAGTAGATCGGCAGCGCGACAGCAGCCACCTTCCAGAAGTCGTGCTTCTCCCTGCGCATGGCCGCCCAGGTCGCGACCGTGGTGACGATTGCAGCGCCCAGCAGCGGGATCCCGTAGAACACGCCGAAGAGCATGAGCGCTGCGGCTCCGCCTTCGAGCGAACCGGCGTGGGCCATGCCCCACACGGCGAGAACCGCGGCCAGGCCGACCGTCCACAACAGTACGGCCGCCACACAGGTGCCGAACCCCGTCCGGTCGTTGCGCCGGCTCCTGCCGACCGCATCCCGCGGGTCGTGATCCGACACGATGCCCATACATCCCCCAGTCACGACGCGATCGGCGCCGAGGCGAAGTGCAGTCGCCCGCCACTGCGAGTGGCCGACCTCGGCGGGTTTAAGCTGCCGGTCATGAGCGTGGTCTACGACTGCAACGACCCGGACTCCCGTACCGACGGTCTCAAGGCTGCCGCGGCCTCGGTCCGCTCGGGGCGGCTCGTGGTGCTGCCCACCGACACCGTGTACGGCATCGGTGCGGACGCCTTCGATTCGGCCGCCGTGCGTGCACTCCTGCAGGCCAAGCACCGCGGGCCGGACATGCCGGTCGGGGTGCTCGTCGGTTCGTGGACCACCGTGGACGGGCTCGTGCTCGGTGTGCCGCAGCAGGCGCGCGCCCTCATCGAGGCGTTCTGGCCGGGTGATCTGTCGATCGTGCTGCCGCATGCGCCGAGCCTGAACTGGGACCTCGGCACCACCCGCGGCACGGTGATGCTGCGCATGCCGCTGCATCCGGTGGCGCTCGAGCTGCTCCGCGACGTCGGTCCCATGGCCGTCTCGAGCGCCAACGTCTCCGGTAAGCCCGTTGCGGCGGACGCACACGAGGCGCAGGAGCAGCTGGGCGAGTCGGTGTCGGTGTATCTCGACGGCGGCCCCATCGGTGAGTCGGTGCCCTCGACGATCGTCGACCTCACCGGCTCGGCACCCGTTCTGCTGCGGGAAGGCGCCGTCTCCGCCGACGCCGTGTCGGAGGCATTGGGCGTCGAACTCGGCCCGCGGGAGTGACGTCGTCGCGATGGCGATAGCGTTACCCGCCGTGACCTCCCACCGACTGGCCGGGACGGAACGCCCGTGACTCCCACGGCGGGCCTGCCCATCCGCGAGTACATCCTGGTCGCGCTCGTGTCCGCGGCCGTGACGTTCCTGCTCACGGCGCTGGTTCGGAAGTTCGCGATGAAGACCGGGGCCGTCGCCGTGCCGCGACAGCGCGACGTGCACGTGGTGCCCATTCCGCGCATGGGCGGGCTCGCGATGTACTTCGGCGTCGTCGGCGGGATGGCGCTGGCGCATCAGCTGCCCGTGCTGCGCCGCGCGTTCGAGTACTCCTACGACCCGGTGGCCGTGCTCCTCGGCGGTGCGGTGATCGTGCTCATCGGCGCGCTCGACGACCGGTTCGAACTCGACGCCTGGACCAAACTCGCGGGTCAGGTCATGTGCGCCGGCATTCTGGTGCTGTTCGGCCTGCAGTGGGTCTCGTTCTGGGTGCCGTGGGGCGGGGAGGGCGAGGCCCTCGGCCAGGTGCTGATCCTGGACCGCAATCAGGGCGGGCTGCTGGCGGTGCTGCTCGTCGTGGTGATGGTCAATGCGATGAACTTCGTCGACGGCCTCGACGGGCTGGCCGGCGGCCTCGGGCTCATCGCAGCCGCGGCCACGTGCGCGTTCTCGCTCGGCCTGCTGGCCTCGTCCGGCGGCGACGTCGGCACGTACCCGCCCGCGCTGATCGCGGCGACGCTCGCCGGCGCGTGTCTGGGCTTCCTGCCGCACAACTTCCAGCCCGCGAAGATCTTCATGGGCGATTCCGGGTCGATGATGATCGGGCTCATGCTCGCCGCGGCCAGCACGTCGGCGTCCGGGAAGATCGACTACACGTCGTTCGACGCGACCGACGTCGTCGCGCTGCTCTCGCCGCTGTTCGTCGTCGCGGCGGTGCTGTTCCTGCCGCTGCTCGACCTCGTGATGGCCGTCGTGCGGCGGACCCGCCGCGGGGAGAGCCCGTTCGCGGCCGACAAGATGCACCTGCACCACCGCCTGCTGGAGATCGGCCACTCGCAACGGCGCGCCGTGCTGCTCATCTACCTGTGGGCGGGGTTGCTCGCGTTCGGGGCCGTGGCCGTCACGCTCTTCGACACCGGCGTGGTGTTCTGGCTGACCTGCGCAGGCCTACTGCTCGCGATGATCGTGTCCGGAGTCCCTAGACTGAAACGACAGCGCGAAGGGCCCTCGTCACGGTCGTGACGGGCCCGCCGCCACCTCGCGCCCACCGTCCGTCCACGATCCGAAAGCCCCCTGATGAATGCCGAGACCGAGTCCGAGACCCCGGCCGACGCGGACGCCGTGGTTCGCGCCGAGCACGCGCGGTCGGTGCACCGCCTGGCCGACGCGATGCTCAGCTGGGGCCTGCGGATCTCGCTCCCGCTGAGCCTGCTCACGTTGGGCGTCGCTGTGCTGGCCGCGGGCGCCGACGGACTCGTGGGCGGCGGCGTCGGCATTGTGCTCGGTCAGGGCTCCGCCCTGGTGACGATCACGATGATGCGGCTGGCTGCATCGCGCGGTCCGAACTCGCTGCTGGGCTTCGCCCTCGGCGGGTATGCGCTGAAGATGACCGCGCTGCTGGTGGTCATGTTGTTGCTGCGCGACGTCGACGGGTTCAGCAGGCCGGCACTGGCGTTCGGGATGCTGGTGGTCGTGGTCGCGTGGGCTGCGGGGGAGGTCGTCGCGTTCCAGCGGACGAAGACACCGACGCTGGTGATTCCACCGTCGGAGCCGGAGCCGGAGCCGGAGCCGGAGCCGGCGGACGGGGCCGGGTCGGAAGGGTTCGCGCCGGAGGAGTCCGAACCGGGCGGCGGCGAGACGGGTAACGGCGAGACGGAGGGTGCGCAGGGCGTTCGCGCCGGTACGGCCGGCGCCGAAGCTCGTGGACCGGGCGGAGGCGCCTCCACCGAACGTGACGCTGCTGACATTTCCGGCACAGCCGACGCTGCGAGGGGCCCAGCTCAAGGCCCAGCGCACACGCGATCCGGGAAACGCGACTGAATCGTTTCACTAATGCATTACGACGTGGCGTAGTTCCAGGTCGACCGGCATTTCATTGCTTAGAAGTATGCCCGTACGGCTACGGCTGCAACCGGGCTGATAGCGTCCCCGGCAAGGTTGCCCTTGCTTCACGTAGAGGGATGCCCCGCATAGCACTGGATCTCGATCCGGTACGTTATGCCCAGGTTGCATCGATTCCCCCGGCGGAGTGAACGCCGGCCGGGAGAACCGGAAGGAGCCCAGTTGGGCGCGCTGGTACTAGCCGCGGGTGACGAATTCACGCCGCCGACGGCCGAGGCGTTTAATCTGCCTCCGATTTTCGGCTGGGTCACCAAACCCATACTGCTGATTGTGCTGTCGGTGGTCCTGATCATCGGGTTCTTCCTGCTCTCGAGCAGGAAGCTGAGCGTCGTGCCTGGCAAGGGACAGTTCCTCGTCGAGTCGTTCTACGACTTCGGGCGTAACAACATCGCCCGTGAGCAGATCGGTTCCAGGGACTTCCTGCGCTTTTTGCCTCTGATTCTGGGTCTGTTCAGCTTCGTCCTCGTGAACAACCTGTTCGGGATCATTCCGATCCTGCAGTTCCCGACGATGTCGCACATCGGCTTCCCGCTCGCACTGTCGGTGCTGGTGGTCTACCCCGTGTACCACTACGCGGGCATCCGCCGGCACGGTCTCGGCGGCTACCTGAAGAACCAACTGGTTCCGCCGGGCGCGCCGAAGGCCGTATATCTCCTGCTGACACCGATCGAGTTCTTCACGAAGTTCATCATGAACCCGCTGACGCTCGCGATCCGAGTTTTTGCGGCGATGTTCGCGGGACACCTGCTGATCATGCTGTTCGGCATCTCGGCGGAGTTCTTGCTGCTCCACGGTGACGGCATCACGAAGATCTTCTCCGTCTTCTCGTTCGGCGGAGCGATCGCGATGACGTTCATCGAGGTCCTGATCATGTCGATCCAGGCCTTCATCTTCGCGTTGCTGTCGGCCAACTACATCGGCGCGGCACTGGCCGAAGACCACTAGAACTACCGCACCGACCCTCAGATCCCGGACGGCTCACGCGCGAGCGACGACGTCCGTCCGAACCCACAGACAAGACATCCGTTACCGAACACGGACGAAGTTGGAAAGGGAAAACACGTGAGCTCCATTGTTCTCGCCCAGCAGGCCGCTGAGACCAGCATCAACTCGGGCCTCGCCGTTGTCGGCTACGGCCTCGGTGCCATCGGTGGTGGTATCGGCGTCGGTATGATCTTCTCCTCCGTCATCAGCGGCACCGCCCGCCAGCCGGAGGCCCAGGGCAAGCTGATGAACATCGGCTTCACCACCTTCGCCCTGGTCGAGGTTCTGGCGCTGCTGGGCTTCGTTCTCTTCTTCCTCGCCTGACGTCGGCAACGCCGACGCCGGTAATGACAGGACGAAGTGGAGACGACGATGATTCTGGCGGCTGAAGAGTACAACCCGGTGATGCCGCACGTTGCCGAGATCATCATCGGTCTGATCGCGTTCCTGCTTCTGCTGTGGGTGCTGCGCAAGTTCGTGGTGCCGCGCTTCGAGAAGCTGTACGAGGAGCGGACCGCGAAGATCGAAGGCGGCATCGAGAAGGCGGAGAAGGCTCAGGCCGAGGCCGAGCAGGCGCTGGAGCAGTACAAGGCGCAGCTGGCCGAGGCACGGACCGAGGCCGCCAAGATCCGTGATGACGCACGGCTCGAGGCCGAGACGATCAAGGCGGAACTGCGTGCCGAGGCTGAGCAGGAGGCCGGCCGGATCGTTGCTCAGGGCGAGGCGCAGCTGCAGCAGCAGCGTGCGCAGCTCGTCGCTGAACTGCGTGCCGACCTCGGCCGGAACTCGGTGGCGTTGGCCAGCCGGATCGTCGGTGAGTCGCTGGAGGACGAAGCCCGCAGGCGCGGCACCGTCGACCGGTTCCTCACCGAACTCGACGCCGGTGCCGATGGCGCCGGAGCCAGGAACTAGGAGTAGGCGCACATGACGCTGCATGCTGCGAGCCGGGACGCTCTTGGCTTCGCCGAGACCCGTCTCGACGAGGTGCTCGGCGACGCGGGCACGAACCCGTCCGCCGTCGGGGAAGAGCTGCTCTCCGTGGTGGAACTGCTCACCAAGGAGGTGGGGTTGCGGCGGTCCGTCGGCGACGGCTCGTCCGACCCCGAGGCCCGCAAGCGGCTCGTCAGGTCGTTGCTGCAAGGCAAGGTGTCGGAACCCGCCCTCGGCGTGCTCGACACCGCTGTGGGCAGCCGCTGGTCCAGCCCGCGTGAGCTGCTGGACGGCCTGGAGACCGTCGCCCGCAAGGCGCTGCTGGTCAGCGCCGACAAGGCCGGCAAACTCGCCACGGTAGAGGCGGAGCTGTTCCAGCTCGCCCGTATCGTCGAGAGGGAGCCGGAACTCGAGCGGGTACTGGCCGACCGGGTCCGCCCCGCCTCCGAACGACGGTCGCTGTTGCGCGGCCTGCTCGGCGAGAAGGTCGACGCGGTCACGCTCGTGCTGGCCGAACAGGTCGTGGCACGTCCACGCGGACGTGGCGTGGCGGTCGGTATCGACGCGCTCGTCGAACAAGCCGCGGCGTATCGCTCGAAGTCGGTCGCGTACGTCAAGAGCGCCACCGGGCTGACAGAGGGCCAGCGTGACCAGCTGGCCACACGGCTCGAGCAGATCTACGGGCGCCGACTGGCCCTGCACGTCGAGGTCGATGACAAGGTCGGTGCCGGGCTTGTCATCCGGGTCGGTGACGAGGTCATCGACGGCAGCGTGGCAGGGCGGATCGAGGCGTTGCGCAGGCAGCTCGCGAGCTGACGGCGCGCGCAACACAAACTTTGCACAGTGGCAAGACACGAAGTGAGAGCGGGAACGACATGACGGAGCTGACGATCTCCTCGGATGAGATCCGCAGTGCGATCGAGAACTACGTCTCGAGTTACTCCCCGGAGGTAAGCCGGGAAGAGGTCGGCGTCGTCGTCGACACCGGTGACGGTGTCGCCCACGTCGAGGGCCTGCCGTCGACCATGGCCAACGAGCTGCTGGAGTTCCCCGGCGGCGTGTACGGCGTTGCGCAGAACCTGGAGCCGCGCGAGATCGGTGTCGTGCTCCTCGGTGACTTCGAGAAGATCGAAGAGGGCCAGGAGGTCAAGCGCACCGGGCGGATCCTGTCGGTGCCGGTCGGCGAGAACTTCCTCGGTCGCGTCATCGACCCGCTCGGCGCTCCGATCGACGGCCTCGGTGACATCGAGTCGGACGAACGTCGCGCCCTGGAGCTCCAGGCCGCTTCGGTGGTCGAGCGGCAGCCGGTCGACGAACCGCTGGCCACCGGGATCACCGCCATCGACTCGATGACGCCGATCGGCCGTGGCCAGCGTCAGCTGATCATCGGTGACCGTAAGACCGGTAAGACCGCGGTCTGCATCGACACCATCATCAACCAGAAGGCCAACTGGGAGAGCGGCGACCCGGACAAGCAGGTCCGGTGCATCTACGTCGCCATCGGCCAGAAGGGCTCGACGATCGCCGGGGTGCGCAAGTCCCTCGAGGACGCGGGCGCCCTGGAGTACACGACGATCGTCGCCGCCCCGGCTTCCGACCCGGCCGGCTTCAAGTGGCTGGCGCCGTACTCCGGGTCCGCGCTGGGTCAGCACTGGATGTACCAGGGCAAGCACGTCCTGATCGTCTTCGACGACCTGACCAAGCAGGCGGAGGCCTACCGAGCGATCTCGCTGCTGCTGCGCCGTCCGCCGGGCCGTGAGGCGTTCCCCGGCGACGTCTTCTACTTGCACTCGCGTCTGCTCGAGCGGTGCGCCAAGCTCTCGGACGAGCTGGGCGGCGGTTCGCTGACGGGTCTGCCGATCATCGAGACGAAGGCCAACGACATCTCGGCCTACATCCCGACGAACGTCATCTCGATCACCGACGGGCAGTGCTTCTTCCAGTCGGACAAGTTCAACTCGGGACAGCGCCCCGCCGTCGACACGACGACCTCGGTGTCGCGAGTCGGTGGTGACGCGCAGACCAAGGCCATGAAGAAGGTCGCCGGTACGTTGCGGATCGACCTGTCGCAGTACGAAGAGCTGAAGGCGTTCTCCGCCTTCGCCTCGGACCTCGACGAATCCTCGAAGGCTCAGCTGGACCGTGGTGTCCGCCTGTACGAGCTGCTCAAGCAGTCGCAGTACTCGCCGGTCCCGGTCGAGCAGCAGGTCGTCACGGTGTACCTCGGGACGAACGGGCACTTCGACGACGTGCCGATCGAGGACACCGCGCGGTTCAACACCGAGCTGCTCGAGAACATGCGGCACAAGCACGCGGACGTCCTGACCGAGATCCGCGAGAAGGGGCAGTGGAACGACGAGCTGGCCGAGAAGGTCGCTGCTGCTGCCGCAGAGTTCAAGAAGGGCTTCACCACCTCGGAGGGCAAGCAGCTCAACGAGGCGGAGGCCGACGCGATGGACGCCGAGAAGGTCGGACAGGAATCCGTGAAGGTGAACCGTCCGGCTCCGAAGAAGTAGTGGGCGGTAGCCATGGCACAGCTTCGTGAGCTCCGGTCGAAGATCCGGTCCACCAAGAACATCGGCAAGATCACCAAGGCGATGGAACTCATCGCCACCTCGCGCATCAGCAAGGCGCAGGCGAGGGTCGAGGCCGCACGTCCGTACGCCACGGAGATCACCGAGGTGCTCTCCTCGCTGGCGGGCGCGACGCCGAACCTCGATCACCCGCTGCTGGTCGAACGCGAATCGGTACGGCGGGTCGCCGTGCTCGTTGTGACCAGTGACAAGGGGCTGTGCGGTGGCTACAACGCCAACGTGCTGCGGGCCACCGAGGAATTGCTCTCGCTCCTGCGGTCACAGGGCAAGGATCCGCAGCTCTACGTCATCGGCGGCAAGGGCGTGAACTACTACACGTTCCGCGACCGTGAGCTGGCGAACAGCTGGACCGGGTTCTCCCAGCAGCCGCATTACGAGAACGCGGCCGAGGTGGGCAAGCACCTGGTCGACGCGTTCCTCGCGGGCGGCGACGACGGCGGCGAGCAGTCCGGTCCGGATGGAGTGCTGGGCGTGGACGAGCTCCACATCGTCTACACCGAGTTCCGGTCGATGCTGACGCAGACGCCGGTGGCCAAGCGGATGGCACCGCTGGAGGTCGAGTACTCCGGTGGTGACGACGCAGGCGCCACGGCAAGCGGTGAGGTCGCACCGTCGTACCAGTTCGAGCCGAACGCGGAGACGCTGCTTGCCTCCCTGCTGCCGAAGTACATCAACACGCGGATCTTCGCGGCGTTGTTGGAATCGGCGGCGTCCGAGCTGGCGGCCCAGCGCAACGCGATGAAGGCGGCGTCGGACAACGCGAGTGAGCTGGTGGAGAACTACACCCGGCTGGCCAACCAGGCCCGCCAGGCCCAGATCACCCAGGAGATCAGCGAAATCGTCGGCGGAGTGGATGCGCTCGCCGCAGTAGGAAGTGATGACTGAGCTATGACTAGCACTGAAGCTGCCGTCAAGGGGCGCATCGTCTCGGTGACCGGTCCGGTCGTCGACGTGGAATTCCCACGCGGCCACATCCCCGAGCTCAACAACGCGCTCAAGGTCGACATCGAGTTCGCCGCCCTCAGCAAGACCGTGACCCTGGAGGTCGCGCAGCACCTGGGCGACAACATGGTGCGTGCGATCTCGCTGGCGCCGCAGGACGGCCTCGTCCGTGGCGCACCGGTCACCGACACGGGTGCGGCGATCTCCGTGCCGGTCGGCGACAAGGTCAAGGGCCACGTCTACAACGCGCTGGGCGAGTGCCTCGACGAGCCCGGCTACGGCTCCGACATGGAGCACTGGACCATCCACCGCAACCCGCCTGCGTTCGACCAGCTCGAGGGCCGCACGCAGGTGCTGCAGACCGGTCTGAAGGTCATCGACCTGCTCACCCCGTACGTGCAGGGTGGCAAGATCGGCCTGTTCGGCGGTGCCGGTGTGGGCAAGACGGTGCTGATCAAGGAAATGATCACCCGTATCGCCAAGAACTTCGGTGGTAGCTCGGTGTTCGCCGGTGTCGGTGAGCGCACTCGCGAGGGCACGGACATGTTCCTCGAGCTGAGCGAGGACGGCACCATCGACAACACGGCCCTCGTGTTCGGCCAGATGGACGAGCCGCCGGGTACCCGTATGCGCGTCGCGCTGTCCGCGCTGACGATGGCGGAGTACTTCCGCGACGTCCAAAACCAGGACGTGCTGCTGTTCGTCGACAACATCTTCCGGTTCACGCAGGCGGGCCAGGAGGTCTCGACGCTGCTCGGCCGCATGCCGTCGGCGGTGGGTTACCAGCCGACGCTGGCCGACGAGATGGGTGTGCTGCAGGAGCGGATCACCTCGACCAAGGGCCGTTCGATCACCTCGATGCAGGCGGTCTACGTGCCGGCGGACGACTACACCGACCCGGCTCCGGCGGCCACGTTCGCCCACCTCGACGCCACCACCGAGCTCTCGCGTGGCGTGTTCCAGAAGGGCATCTTCCCTGCGGTCGACCCGCTGGCGTCGACGTCCACGATTCTGGACCCGGCGATCGTCGGTGACGAGCACTACCGGGTGGCTTCCGAGGTCATCCGGATCCTGCAGAAGTACAAGGAGCTGCAGGACATCATCGCGATTCTCGGTATGGACGAGCTGTCCGAAGAGGACAAGCTCACGGTGCAGCGTGCTCGCCGGATCGAGCGTTTCCTCTCGCAGAACATGCTCGTCGCCGAGGTCTTCACGGGTCAGCCCGGTTCGACCGTGCCGGTGACCGAGACCGTCGAGGCGTTCGGCAAGATCGCCGAGGGCGAGTTCGACCACTACCCGGAACAGGCGTTCATGGGCATCGGTGGCCTCGAGGACCTCGAGAAGAAGTACCACGAGCTCACCGGTAAGTGACCGGCTGACGTTCGAGTGACACACGCGGCGCGACGGGGCCGGGCCCTCCCGGTCCCGTCGCTTCCGTACGCACCCCCTGGCAAGGACAGCGTGGCGGTTACACTGGCGCCAGCGCTGATGAAGAAGGAGACCCCACGTGGCTGAGATGTCCGTCGAGCTGGTCGCCGTCGAACGGCGGCTGTGGTCCGGCCAGGCCTCGTTCGTCGTCGCGCAGACCACCGAAGGCGAGATCGGCGTCATGCCGGGCCACGAACCGACGCTCGGTGAACTGGTCGAGGGCGGCGTGGTCAAGGTGACGACGACCGACGGCGACACGATCACGGCCGCAGTACACGGCGGCTTCCTGTCGGTGACGGCGGAGCGGGTCAGCGTGCTCGCCGAGACGGCCGAACTGGACGAGGAGATCGACGTCGAGGCTGCGCGAGCTGCGCTCGCCGATGACGACGAGGTCGAACGCGAGAGAGCGACCGCGAAACTCCGCGCAGCCGGCCAGACGGTCTGACAGGCGAGACCAGCAGAGGCGGGTGGCCGTGAACGCAATGATCGTGGTCTTCGCCCTGCTGCTGGTGCTGTTCGCCGTCGTCCTCTGGTACGGGCTGCGGTGGGTCGCGATGCGCCGCCGCGGTGGCGTGAGCGTTGCGCTGCGCTGGGATCCGGACCGCGAGCGCTCCGGCTGGCACCTGGGTATCGCGCGGTATCACGGCGAACACTTCCTGTGGTATCGCGTGTGGAGCCTGCGCAGCGGCCCGGACCGGGTGCTGGGCCGCGAAGGGCTGGAGATCGCGGACCGGCGCGAACCCATCGGCACCGAGTCCTATGCTGTCCCGTCGGGTTCGAGCGTGCTGCGTTGTCAGCCCGCCCGCGGCGAACCCATCGAGATGGCCATGGGGCCCGATGCGCTCACCGGATTCCTGTCGTGGCTCGAGTCGGCACCGCCGGGAAGGCGCATCCGCCGAGCCTCGTGACCCGCGTGTTCTGCATTCGTGGCGTGACCGAATCACACGCCGTCCCCGTGACGATACTGAAGCCCCTGCCGCCGGCAGGGGCTTCAGCGTGTACAGAGGTCGTGCTCAGCGGCCGCCGCCGGGCTGCCACAGCACATCGCCGTCCGGGTTGGCCAGGCGGGCGAGGATGAACAGCAGGTCCGACAGGCGGTTCAGGTACTTGACCGCGAGGGTGTTGGTGCGGTCCGGATCCGCTTCGGCGAGCTCCCACGCCGACCGCTCCGCGCGCCGGGCGACGGTGCGTGCCTGGTGCAGCAGCGCTGCGCCCGAGGTGCCGCCGGGCAGGATGAACGACGTCAGCTTGCCGAGCCGTTCGTTGAACTCGTCGCACCAGCCTTCCAGTCGCTCGAGGTACGGCTCGGTGACGCGCAACGGCGGGTACTCGGGGTCGGCCGCGATGGGGGAGCACAGGTCCGCGCCGACGTCGAACAGGTCGTTCTGCACCCCGCGGAGCACGTCGGCGAGCTCGTCGGACAGGTCGCCGAGGGCGATCGCGACGCCGATGACGGAGTTCGCCTCGTCGACGTCGGCGTAGGCGCCGAGCCGGGGGTCGGTCTTGGCGACCCGGGAACCGTCGCCGAGAGCGGTGGTGCCGGTGTCGCCGACCTTGGTGTACACACGGTTGATCCGGACAGACATGTGACGAGGCTACGTCAGGTGCCGGCGAATGGGTCATCGCAGGAACGAGATCGTTCGTTTCAACCGTGGCCGGATTGTGACCACCCTTGCTGTAAGCATGCCCCTGCGCAGAGTGCGCGGATCCGGCGGGCAAGATGTGCGCATGAGCGAGCACTTCGACGTACACGGCGGAGCGCGCCTGACCGGCGAGGTCGAGGTCGTCGGAGCCAAGAACAGTGTGCTGAAGCTGATGGCGGCGGCGCTGCTCGCCGAGGGCACGACCACGATCACGAACTGCCCGCGGATCCTCGACGTCCCCCTGATGGCCGATGTGCTGCGCAGCGTCGGCTGCGACGTCGAGATCGACGACGACGTGGTGCGCATCACCACTCCCGCCGAGCTGTCGCACGAGGCCTCGTCGAGCGCGATGAGCAAGCTGCGCGCGTCGGTCTGTGTGCTGGGCCCGCTGGTCGGCAAGCTGAAGAAGGCCGTCGTGGCGCTGCCGGGCGGGGACGCGATCGGGTCGCGGCCGCTGGACATGCATCAGAACGGCCTCCGCAAGCTCGGTGCGACGAGCTCGATCGAGCACGGCTGTGTGGTCGCCGAGGCGGACGGCCTGCACGGCGCGCAGATCTGGCTGGATTTTCCGAGTGTCGGCGCCACCGAGAACATCCTCATGGCGGCGGCTCTCGCCGACGGAACGACCGTGATCGACAACGCCGCGCGGGAGCCGGAGATCGCCGACATCGCGGCGATGCTGGGCGAGATGGGCGCGAAGATCGAGGGTGCGGGCACGTCGACGTTGACCGTCGAGGGCGTTGCCGAGCTCAAGCCGACCGAACACCGCGTGATCGGTGACCGCATCGTCGGCGCGACCTGGGCGTTCGCGGCTGCCATGACCCGTGGCGACGTGACCGTCACCGGGGTCGACCCGCATCATCTCGAACTGGTTCTGGAGAAGCTGCGCCTGGCTGGCGCCGAGGTGACGACCTACGACGGCAAGGGCTTCCGGGTCCGTCAGCCCGAGCGGCCGGAGTCGGTCGACTTCGTGACGCTGCCGTACCCCGGATTCGCGACCGATCTGCAGCCGTTCGCGGTCGCACTGTCGTCGGTGTCCGAAGGCACCTCGATGATCACGGAGAACGTCTACGAGGCGCGGTTCCGGTTCATCGAGGAGATGGTGCGCCTCGGTGCGGACGCGCGAACGGACGGGCACCACGCCGTCGTCCGCGGTGTGGAGCAACTCTCGAGCGCACCGGTGTGGGCGTCCGACATCCGTGCGGGCGCGGGCCTGGTGCTGGCGGGTCTGTGTGCCGACGGCATCACCGAGGTGTGGGACGTCTTCCACATCGACCGGGGATACCCGAACTTCGTGGAGAACCTCAACCGCCTCGGCGCGCGGATCGATCGCGTGGGCACCCCGGGGCCGGAAGCCGACTGACGATCGGCCGTCGCCCTGCCGCCGCACGGTCGGTCGCAGCTGCGCCGTGGCCGGGTCAGCCGCCCGCCGCGAGGGATACGCCGAAGCCGATGAGCGTGCCGCCGGTCGCGATGTCGAGTCCGCGGCGCACCCTCCGCCGCTGCAGCCAGGCACGGACTCGGTGCACGAACATCAGCAGCAGGACCAGCCACAGCGCGCCCAGCACGGCCACCGTGTAGGCGAGCAGGAGCGCGTGCAGCGGCGTGCTCGTGACCGGATCGAGGAACTGCGGCAGCACCGACAGATACAGCGCCAGCACCTTGGGGTTGGTGACGTTGGAGAAGAAGCCTTCGCGCCAGCGGCGGAACGTGCTGACGTCGGCTCCTTGGGCGTCCATCGCGGCGTAGTCGCCGCGCCAGGCCGACCGCAGGGCCTGGATGCCCAGATAGGCGAGGTAGGCGACGCCGGCCCAGCGCAGCGCCGTGAACAGCGGTTGCGACTGGACGATCAGTGTGCCGAGTCCGAATGCGACGAGCGTGCCCTGCACGAGGTTGCCGACCGCGATGCCGAAGGTGGCCGTCAAGCCGCCCCGGAGCCCGCCCGCGAACGCGTTCTTGAGCGTCACGACGGTGTCCGGGCCGGGTGCGATGACGACCAGGATGGTCAGTACCAGATAGCTGCTGTAAGCACTCCACGTCACGACGTTCCACGGTAGGCGATCGTCGGCGGACCGTGCCGAGGACAGGGCGCCACGGCGCGGACAGGGCGCGGGGCGGGGCAGCGAGGAACCCGCCACGATGCGTGGGCAACCGCACAAGAATGTCGAGCCGATCACCGTTGTGGCCGTGCGGGGTCCTGCTTGTGAGTTACCCTACGGCTTGCTCGTCATGCCTCTGCTCGTTCGATTTTTGGAGCGTCGTTTTGTGCCCTCAGCGTGAGACATCGACCGGTCTTGGCACGGATGTGATGATCAGGTTCGACGATGTCGTCAAGAAGTTCGACGACAACATCGTGCTGCGCGATCTGAGCTTCTCCGTGAGTCCCGGCGAGTTCGTCTCGCTGATCGGGCCGAGCGGATCCGGAAAGACGACGATCCTGCGCCTGCTGATGACGCTGGAGCGCATCAACGGCGGCACGATCCAGGTCGGCGACGAGTACCTCAGCCACATGGATCGCGGCGGCAAGCTCGTCCCCGCGGACGAGCGGCACCTGCGCCAGGTCCGCAAGCGCATCGGCATGGTGTTCCAGCAGTTCAACCTGTTCCCGAACATGAAGGTGCTGCAGAACATCACCGAGGCCCCGATCAGGGTGCTCGGCAAGTCGCGCGACGAGGCCGAGCGGCGCGGCAAGGAGCTGCTGGACATGGTGGGCCTTTCCGACAAGGTCGACGAGCATCCCTCGCGGCTCTCGGGTGGGCAGCAGCAGCGGGTCGCGATCGCGCGGGCACTGGCGATGGAGCCCGAGATCCTGCTGCTCGACGAGGTCACCTCGGCGCTGGATCCCGAGCTGGTCGCGGGTGTGCTGGCCGTGCTGCGCGAGATCGCCAGCACCACCGACATCACGTTCCTGTGCGTCACGCACGAGATGCAGTTCGCGCGCGACGTCTCCGACCGCGTGATGATGTTCGACGCCGGGCAGATCGTCGAGGACGCGGCGCCGGACAAGCTGTTCACCGACCCCGATGAGGAACGCACGAAGGCGTTCCTGCACGCCGTCATCGACCGGGCGGCCTCGTAACCGCGCACGGTTGTAACCACGCACGGTGTCGCGCCAGGCGTAACGGGCTCGGCGCTCGAACCGCTCGCCGTGTCTCGTTCCCTCGTGACGTGGCGCCTTCCGCGAGCCCGTGAGGCGGGATACGGTCGGTTCATGGGTGAGTACGAGCACATCCTCGTCAAGCGCGACGGTGCGACCGCCACGATCACGATGAACCGCGCGAGCAGGCGAAACTCGCTGACCGAGGAGCACCTTCGGGAGCTGCTCGCCGCGTTCACCGAGGTCGGGGAGTCGGACGCGACCGGGATCGTGCTCGCGGGGGCGGGTCCCGTGTTCTCGGCCGGGCACGACTTCGGCGACGTCGCGGAACGCGACCTCGTCGGTGTGCGCGAACTGCTGCAGGTGTGCACCCAGCTGATGCGCACGATGGAGTCGGTGCCGCAGGTCGTCGTCGCGCGGGTGCACGGGCTCGCGACGGCCGCGGGGTGTCAGCTCGTCGCGTCGTGCGACCTCGCCGTGGCCGCCGAATCGGCAGGCTTCGCGCTGCCGGGTGGTAAGGGCGGTTGGTTCTGCCACACGCCTGCCGTGCCCGTCGCGAGGACGGTCGGCCGCAAACGCCTCATGGAGATGGCGCTGACCGGCGACGTCGTGGACGCTGCGACCGCGCTGGACTGGGGCCTGGTCAACCGCGTCGTGCCGGACACGGAGCTTGACGAGGCCGTCACCGAGCTGCTCGGCAGGGCGACTCGGGGGAGCCGGGCGGCCAAGGCGCTGGGCAAGCAGACGCTGTACTCGCAGCTCGACCGGCCCGAGGACGACGCGTACGGCATCGCCGTCGAGGTCATGGCGGCGGCGTCCCAGCTACCGGGCGCCCGTGAGGGGATGGCCGCGTTCCTGGAGAAGCGCAAACCCGACTGGCCGGACTAGGAGCGCCGCTCCCGCAGTTGGAGTATCGCGTACGCCGCGACGGACTGTGCGTCGGTGATCTCGCCCGTTGCGATCATCGCCTCGAACTGTGCCCGTTCGAACCACGCCGCGCGCATGTCCTGCTCCTCGTGCTCCCGTTGCGGCTCGCCGTGGGTGAGGTCGGTGGCGAGGAAGATCCTGCCGCGCTGGCTGGCCATGCCGGGCGCGACGTCGAGCCGCCCGATCTCGGTCCAGGCGCCCGCCGTAAGCCCGGTCTCCTCGCGCAGCTCGCGCGCGGCCAGCTCGGCCGGTTCGACGTCGGCGCGATCGGGCGCCGTGCCCTGCGGGAATTCCCAGCGCCGGATACCGAGCGGGTAACGAAATTGTTCGACGAGGTGGAACCTGCCGTCCTCGTAGGGAATGACGAGCGCGTAGTCGGGTTTGTCCACGACTCCGTATACGCCGGGGGATCCGTCGCCGCGCCGGATCGCATCCTCGCGCACCGTCATCCAGTTGTTCTCGTAGACCTGCCGCGAGCTGACCTGTTCCATGGCAAAGATTCTGCCTGATCCACTCGTTTGGGTTAGGGTCTCGTGAACCGTTGTCTTTCGAACGGAGAGATTGTGTCGGAACCGAAGCTGAACCGCTTTTCCCGCCGGACCATGTTGCGGCACTCCGCGACCGGTCTCGCAGCCGTCGGGGGCGGCTTGCTCCTCGGTGCGTGCGAGACGACCAACCCCGATACCGGTCAGTCCGAAGACGGCCAGAGCCTGCAGCAGCGGGTGGATGCGGGCCAGGCGCTGCGCCTCGCGGTCGCGAACGAGGCGCCGTACACCGTGCTCAAGGCGAACGGTGACCTCACCGGCGCCGAGCCCGATGTGGCGAAGGCCGTGCTCGAACGCATGGGCATCGACAACATCAAGGGTGTACAGGCCGATTACAAGTCGATGATCCTCGGCCTCAACGCCCGGCGCTGGGACATGGTCACCGCCGGGCTGTTCATGAACAAGAGCAGGTGTGCCAAGGTCCAGTACACGTCGCCGGTACTCGTGTCGACGGAGTCGTTCGCCGTGCCGACGGGTAATCCCAAGGGCTTGACCACGGTCGACGACCTCAAGAACAAGGACGTCAAGGTGGCTGTCCTGGAGAGCAGCTTCGAGCTCAAGACCGCGAAGTCGTTGGGCGTCGAGGAAGCCAAGCTGTCGACGTATCCGCTGGGGCCCGACGCGTTGCAGGGCATGAAGGATGGCCGGGTGGACGCGATCCTGCTGCCGACGCTGTCCCTCGAGAAGTTGAAGGAGCAGAAGGGTGGCTTCGAGATCACGGAGCCGCTCGAGTCGTTCCCGACGACGGGTTCCGGCGCTGCGTTCCGGCCCGGGGACGAGGAGTTCTTCAACAAGTACAACGACGAGCTGAAGAAGTTCAAGGAGACCGACGAGTTCGACAAGCTGATGGACAAGTGGGGCTTCTCGGCTGACGCGACTCGGAAAGCTACGACGGAGGAACTCTGCACCAACGAGGGCTGACGCCGTCGACGGGGGTCGTGAAATGCTCCGGAAGCATTTCACGACCCCCGTGTGTCAGCGTGTCTCCAGCCTGGTCTCCAGTCGGCGCAACAACAGTGCCGTCGGGTAACTGGCGGCCAGGAAGATCAATGCCGCCAGGGCGAGTGGCTCGACATATTCGTAGGCGTCGCCGCCGACTCGCTGAGCCTCGTTGAGCAGCTCGGGGACGGTGATGAACGCCAGGAACGGCGTCTCCTTGAACATGGCGATCGCGTAGTTGCCCAGTGACGGCAGCACGTTGCGGACCGCCTGGGGCAATACGACACGCTGCCACGTCACGCGGGGAGACAGTTGCAGCGCGACACTGGCCTCCCACTGTCCACTCGGGACTGCGTCGATGCCCGAGCGGTAGACATCGGCCATGTAGCAGGCGTAGTGCACGCCGAGTCCGATGACGCCTGCCGTCATCGGTTGCAGGGTGATGCCCATGCCCGGCAGCGCGTAGAACAGGAAGAACAACTGGATCAGCAGCGGGGTGCTGCGGACGAACTCGATGAACGCGGTCAGCAGCTGCGTGAGCACCGGGATCCGTAGCCTGCGAATGACGGCGAACAGCATCCCCAGGAGGGCTGCCAGCGCGATGCCGAGCACCGTGGCGACCAGCGTGTACTGGACGAAGTGCTCCAGCAGCCCGGGCAGAATCTCGGCGACGTAGTTCCAGTCCCAGGTCATCGTGACGACACCTCCACGTGATCGACCGCAGCGTCAGCGGGTTCCGCCTTCGTCGTACGGAAGACGCTTCGCAAGCCTGCATGCTGCCCGAGGCGCGCCTTCGCGATCACTTCGGCCATATTGGACAGCAGCGTCACCGCATAGGCCATGACGAAGTAGATCACCATCAGGGTCAGGTACATGGCGGTCGCGTTGCCTCCGGCGAGGCGGAACGCCTCGCCCTTGTTCATCAGGTCCACGAGCGAGATCGCGTAAAGTAGCGGAGTGCTCTTGAGCAGCTGGATGAACAGGTTGTTCATCGACGGGATCATCAGCGGGATGGCTTGTGGCCAGATCACGCGGGTCATCCGCTGCCATGCGGACAGGTTCAACGCGGTCGCTGCTTCCCACTGTGGTTTGGGCACGGCGTTGATGGACCCGCGCACCACCTCGGCGCCGTAGGCGCCGTAGTTCAGTCCGAACGCGAGCACGCCGCAGAACAGTGCCTCGAAGCGGATCCCCATGAGCGGCAGGGCGAAGAACAGGAAGAGGAGCTGAATCGGCAACGAGGTGCCGCGGAACAGCTCGATCACGACGCGGGCCACACCCCGAACCAGTAATCGCCGCGACCGTGCCATGAGTCCGAGTGCGACGGCTATGGCGAGCATCATGAGCGTGCCGAGTACTGTCACCTGGAGGGTGACACGTAAACCGTCGAGCAGGTTCCCCGTCCAGTCCCACACAGTCGGTATGTCGTTCATCAGCACCTCTCGTCGGTGTTTCGCTCGCGACGCCTGCTGCGACAGGCGGTGGCCAGCGCCGGCACCCGCAAGACACTAACGGGGGAACCGGCTTTGCGCGTCGCGACTGACCGAACGGATCTCGGACGGATGAGCGGACCGATATCGGACCGTCACATGCGGGGCCTGCATCGGCGGCTGCGGCGCGTGTCCTAATCTCTCGCCGTGCGTTTGGTCATTGCCCGGTGCCAGGTCGACTATGCCGGCCGTCTCACCGCCCACCTGCCCATGGCCACCCGGCTGCTGTTGGTCAAGTCGGACGGTTCGGTGTCGGTGCACTCCGACGACCGGGCCTACAAGCCGCTGAACTGGATGAGTCCACCGTGCTGGCTCATCGAGGACGGCAACCTGTGGATCGTCGAGAACAAGGCCGGCGAGAAGCTGGTCGTCACGATCGACCACATCGTCGAGGAGGTCACCCACGACCTGGGCGCGGAGCCGGGCCTGCAGAAGGACGGTGTCGAGGCGCATCTGCAGGAACTGCTGGCCGAACACATCACCACGCTCGGCGACGGCTACTCGCTCGTGCGGCGCGAGTACCCGACCGCGATCGGACCGGTCGACATCCTCGCGCGCGACGCTGGCGGGGTGTCCGTCGCGGTGGAGATCAAGCGGCGCGGTGAGATCGACGGGGTGGAGCAGCTGACGCGTTACCTCGAACTGCTCAATCGCGACCCGTTGCTGGCTCCCGTGCAGGGAGTGTTCGCCGCACAGCAGATCCGGCCCCAGGCGCGGACGCTCGCCGAGGACCGCGGCATCCGCTGCGTCACGCTGGACTACGACGCCCTGCGCGGCATCGAACCGGACGAGTTCCGCCTCTTCTGAGGATCATCGGTGGTCAGCGCGGCGCTATCGCCTCCCGGGGCACTCTGGGGGCACATCGCCGCGTCGATCGCGGCGCGCGTGCGAGCCTCACTGGACGGCATCAGGTGCGCGTAGGTCTTGTGCGTACACGGGCGCCTCACTCGTCGACGCCGATCCACTCGTGCCAGCAGGCGTGGCAGTCGAACAGGGCCGGCGGCACGCGGCGGTGCCGGCGAGGCACGACGATCTGGCGGCCGCACAGCATCTCGGCCACGGTGTCGGCGGCCGGTTCGTCGACGGTGCCGCCGATGTGGCGCACACCCTCGGCCACCGGGCGCCAGCCGGGCACCGTGTCGAGGTCGGGCGCCTCGGGGTCGGCCTCGATCGGCCACCCGTCCGGGCCGATCGTGACCATATGGCCGCTGGGGAATTGCACGTGCCGCATGGCCAGACCATCGACCGCTGGTGACCTGCGACAACAGGGGTTACGCTATGCGCATCGGATATGCGCATAGCGCGCATGGGTCATGCGGTGGCGCGTTGCGCGGCCTCGAGGTCGCGCCGGTAGGCGTCGGCCCAGTCGGCGTGTAGCTGGTCGGGTGGCAGCTCGGCGAGCCCGGCCTCGAGTAGCTCGACGGCCTGCCGTGGGCGCACCGGTGCGATCGCCCGGCCGCCCTCGAGGTTCCAGAACCCGTCCTCGCGGTAGTAGTGCCACGGCGGGGCGGACCCGTCGGCCATCTGCCGGGTGGCCAGCTGGGACAGCGCGTGCGCCTCGTCGACGAGCCGCTCGACCTCGGACACGTCGCCGAGCAGTGCGTGCCCACGCGCTTCCTGTAGCGCGTCGTAGGCGGTCTGGCCGGCGTGGATGCCGGTGTAGCGGCGGGCGGTGTGGGTGAGCCCGATGGTCGGCCCGACCTGGCCCTTCAACCATGCGACGTGGCCCTTGAATGACCAGACGGTCGCGGCGAGGTCGTCGTCGCCGGCCTCGAGCGCCCATTCCAGCGATCGGGAGAACCACTGGTCGGCCTCGTCGTAGCGCTCGAGCGCGGTGTAGAGCCACCCGTGATGTTGTGCCCACTGGCCGGCGAGGTCGATCACTCGGGTGCGGATCGGCCCGCGGGACTCGCTGGCCAGCTCGGTCAGCAGGTTGACGTGGCCCCGTTCGGGCAGCAGCACCGCGGCGGCGCCGACACAGTCTTCGAGGTGACGCGTGCTGGCGAGTAGTTTGGCGAGCGCGTCGAGGGTGCGGTCGTCGACGGTGCGCGGGCGCCGCACGGCGTGGTCGATGCGCTGTGAGTCGATGCCGTCGCCGTGCAGCAGCGACGGCGCCTGTGCCCGGGTGAGCGCGCCCGGGGCGCCGAGCACGGTTTCGAGTCGCTCGACGAGCACCCGGTCCTCGACGGCCTGGCGGTCACCTTCCCAGCGGGAGAGGTTCGATTGGTGGATCGGGACCATGCGGGCGAGCTGCGCTTGAGATAGGCCAGCCTCGCCGCGCAGGCGGCGTAGGCACTGGCCGAACGTCTCGGCGGTCATGTCTACCTCTCACGTCTGCGGAGCGAGCTCACCTGCGAAATGTCCCCGGTGATCAGCCGGCGGCCTCGACCTCCGCAGATGAGGTACGCGGCCAAGATAGCGCGATCACTGGCCCCGGCGGGAACGGTCGGCCGTCGCCGACCCAGCCGACGAACTCGCCGTCGAGGGTGACGCGGTAGGCCACGGTGCCGCCGGCGTGCATCTCATCGGCGGCATCCACCGCATCCACGGCATCCAGAGCATTGACGGCTCCGACGTGTGTCGAGTGTCGTCACGGTCGGTCAGCGGACATGTGCGTTACGTAATTCGACGTGTGGCATTCAAGTGGTGATCTGCGTGCGGTAATGTTCGCGCGCAGCTTGATCTGTGATCATTCCTGTTGACTACTGTTGATTCCGGAGGTGGGCCGATGACCGTCCTAGCCCAGGATCTACGGCTCGACGCGAACGCGATCGACTACGCGTTGCTCGCGTTCTACTTCGCCCTGGTGCTCGGTATCGGATACCTGGCGCGGAAACAGGTGTCGTCGAGTCTGGACTTCTTCCTTTCCGGCCGATCGCTTCCCGCGTGGGTGACCGGCCTGGCGTTCGTCGCGGCGAACCTGGGCGCGATCGAGGTCATGGGCATGTCGGCGAACGGCGCCCAGTACGGCCTGCCGACCGTGCACTACTTCTGGGTCGGCGCGATCCCGGCGATGCTGTTCCTGGCCATCGTGATGATGCCGTTCTATTACGGCTCGAAGGTGCGCAGTGTCCCGGAGTTCATGCTCCGGCGCTTCGGCAAGCCGGCCCACCTCGTCAACGGTGTCAGCTTCGCGACGGCGCAGATCCTCATCGCCGGTGCGAACCTGTTCCTGCTGGCCAGCGTCGTGAACCTGTTGCTGGGCTGGCCGCTCTGGGTGTCGATCCTGCTCGCGGCGGTCATCGTGCTGGCCTACACCGCACTCGGCGGACTGTCGGCGGCGATCTACAACGAGGTGCTGCAGTTCTTCGTCATCGTCGCGGCCCTGCTGCCGCTGACGCTGGTCGGCCTGCACGAGGTCGGTGGCTGGGAAGGTCTCGTCGACAAGGTCGCGAGTGGTCCCGGCGGCGAGGAGCAGCTCAGCTCCTGGCCGGGTAACCAGCTCACCGGCTTCGGCGACAACTTCCTGTCGGTGCTCGGCCTCGTGTTCGGTCTCGGCTTCGTGCTCTCGTTCGGCTACTGGACGACGAACTTCGTCGAGGTGCAGCGCGCGATGGCCTCGAAGAGCATGTCGGCCGCTCAGCGCACCCCGATCATCGGTGCGTTCCCGAAGATGCTCATCCCGTTCATCGTGATCATCCCGGGCATGATCGCCGGCGTCAGCGTCACCGAACTCTCCGGTGAGAACAAGGCGGCCCTGATGGCGGGCGAGGCCGCGCCCAGTGGCGCGACATTCAACGACGCGCTGCTGCTGTTGATGCGCGATCTGCTGCCGAACGGCATGCTCGGCATCGCGATCGCCGGCCTGCTGGCCTCGTTCATGGCCGGTATGGCGGCGAACCTGAGCGCGTTCAACACCGTCTTCACGTACGACATCTGGCAGGCCTACATCAAGAAGGACAAGCCGGATCAGTACTACCTGCGGGCAGGCCGGGTGGTGACGGCGTGCGCCACGATCCTCGCGATCGGCACGGCGTTCATCGCCTCCACCTACAGCAACCTGATGGACTACCTGCAGCAGCTGTTCTCGTTCTTCAACGCACCGCTGTTCGCGACGTTCATCCTCGGTATGTTCTGGAAGCGGATGACGGCCACCGCCGGTTGGACGGGCCTCGTCTCCGGTACCGGTGCTGCGGTCGGTGTCTTCCTGCTCGCCGAGACCGGGGTGTGGGACCTGCCCGGTCAGGGTGCCTCGTTCATCGGTGCCGGTGCGGCGTTCGTGGTGGACATCGCGGTCAGTGTTGTGGTCACCATGGCGACCAGGCCGAAGCCGGAGGCGCAGCTCGTGGGCCTGGTCTACTCGCTGACACCGAAGGAGAAGCTGAAGCGCTCGACGGTGGGCGAGGACGCGGGCTGGTACCGCAACCCGGGCCTGCTGGCGGGCATCGTCCTGGCCCTCACGATCGTCCTGAACATCTTCTTCTAGGAGGCGGCAATGGGCAGCGACACGCGCAAGCGCACCGCCGGTGCGTTCGACGTCCGACTGGTCATCGCACTGCTCACCGGCGTGTACGGAGCGGTGATCACCGTACTCGGGATCGGGTTCGTCTCCGACGAGGATCTGGCCAAGGCCGGCGGCATGAACATCAACCTGATCGCGGGCATCGGCATGCTCGTGTTCACCGGGTTGTTCCTGCTGTGGGTGAAGGTCCGTCCGCTCACGGTGCCGGACCCCGAGGACGAGGAGAGCGACTCCTCCTCGCCGGAGCAGGGCTGAACCAACGGTCCGACGACGCAGGCCGGGCGTTGCCGCGTGACTCTCGCGTGGCGCCCGGACTGCTTCTGTCGTTAGCGTTGCCTCCAGCACGCGCCGCGTTCGCGGGCGAAGTCGAAGGCGACACGGAAAGTGGGACGTCGTGAAGAAGATCATCAACGATCCGGCGACGGTGGTCGCCGAGTCGCTCCGAGGATTGGCAGCCGCGCACGCGGACCTGGTGCGCGTGGCCTACGACCCGGATCACGTGGTGCGTGTGGACGCACCGGTCGCCGGCAAGGTGGCCGTGATCTCGGGCGGCGGTTCCGGCCACGAGCCGCTGCACACCGGGTTCGTCGGCGCGGGCATGCTCGACGCGGCCGTTCCCGGCCCGGTGTTCACCTCACCGACGCCGGACGCGGCACAGGCCGCGATCTCGGCGACCACCGGAGACGCCGGTGCGCTGCTGGTGGTGAAGAACTACACCGGCGACGTGCTGAACTTCGAAACAGCGGCCGAACTGGCGGCAGCCGAGGGGCTGGACGTCCGCAGCGTGGTGATCGACGACGACGTCGCGGTGGCGGATTCGACGTTCACCGCCGGCAGGCGCGGCGTCGGCGGCACCGTGCCGCTGGAGAAGATCGTCGGCGCGGCGGCTGCGCGCGGGGACGGGCTCGACGCCGTCGAGGCGCTCGCTCGGCGCGTGGTCGGCCAGGTGCGATCCATCGGCGTGGCGCTCTCGCCGCCGACCGTGCCGCATGCCGGTGAACCGAGTTTCGACCTCGGTGCCGACGAGATCGAGTTCGGCATCGGCATCCACGGCGAACCGGGCCGTGAGCGGATCGCGGCCGAGCCCGCGGACGCGCTGGTCGAGCGCATGGTCACGGCCGTGGTCGACGACCTGCCGTTCGGCGAGGGTGACGAGGTACTGCTGCTGACCAACTCGATGGGCGCCACCCCGCCGATGGAGACGTATCTGGCCCACGGGATCGCCGAGCGGCTGTTGGCCGATCGCGGTATCCGGGTCACCCGCCGGCTCGTCGGGCCGTACGTGACCAGCCTGGAGATGCAGGGGCTCAGCCTGACGCTGTTGCGGCTGGACGACGAACTGACCGAGCTGTGGGACGCGCCGGTGCACACGCCGTCGCTGCGGTGGGGGGTCTGATGGGCTGCGATGCGGAACGCGTGGCCGCGGTGCTGCGCGCGGGCGGTGCGAGCGTCGCCGAGCACAAGGCCGAACTGATCGAGCTGGATCGTGCCATCGGCGATGCCGACCACGGGGAGAACCTCGACCGCGGCTTCGCGGCGGTGCTGTCGTCGCTGGACGCGGGCGTTCCCGAGACGCCCGGTGCGGTCCTGAAGACGGCTGCCACGACGCTGATCTCGAAGGTCGGCGGAGCGGCGGGGCCGCTGTACGGCACGGCGTTCCTGCGTGCGGCCACGAAGCTCGGTGATGCGTCCGAACTGGACGCGGCCGCGATCGCGACGGGCCTGCGTGCCGCGCTGGACGGCGTGGTCGCCCGCGGTAAGGCCGAGGTCGGAGACGCCACGATGGTCGATGCGCTCGCGCCCGCCGTCGAGGCCGCGGAACGCAGCCACGCCGACGGCGGGGACGTGGCAGCGGTGCTCAGCGCCGCCGCCGACGCCGCAAAGGAGGGCGCCGACTCGACCGTGCCGCTGACGGCCCGCAAGGGGCGCGCGTCGTACCTGGGCGAACGCAGCGTGGGCCACGCCGATCCGGGGGCGACGTCGACGGCGTTGCTGCTGCGGTCCTTCGCGGAGGCTGCGCGATGAGCGGGGAGCGGGTCGCACTGGTGGTCGTGTCGCACAGTGGCGGCCTCGCCGACGGGGTCGCCGAGGTGGCCGCACAGATGGCGCCCGACGTCACGGTGCGACCGGCCGGAGGGCTGTCGGACGGCGGGATCGGCACCGATTTCGAGGCCGTGCTCGCGGCGGTGACCGAGGCCGACACGGGGTCGGGCGTGGTCGTGCTCTACGACCTGGGAAGCGCGCAGATGACGGCGGAAATGGCGGTGGAATCGCTGCCGGAGCCGGAGGCTGCCGTGGTCGTCGACGCCCCGCTCGTCGAGGGCGCGATCGCCGCGGCCGTCTCGGCACAGGGCGGTGGCGACCGGGCCGCGGTGGCCGATGCGGCGCGCGCAGCGGCAGGCCGGTCCGAGGTCACCGACACCGCCGAGTCGGCCGATGGCGCCGATTCCGAAGACGCTGCAGCGGCGGAATCCGGGGCGAAGGCCGAGATCACGCTCGCCAACGAGGTCGGACTGCACGCGCGGCCCGCAGCGTTGCTGGCCCGGTGTGTCGCCGACGTGGATGCGGACGTACGGATCACGCTCGGTGACACCGAAGCCGATGCGAGGAGCGTGTTCTCGCTGATGTCGCTGACCGCGCGCAAGGGCGACACCGTCGTCGTGACCGCGACCGGGACTCAGGCCGAGGACGCGATCGCACGCATCACCGCCTTGGCCGAACGCAACTTCGACGAGTAGGTCGCCGTCACGGTGCACCGGCTTCCGGACGCCGCGGCCGAGTGCGGCCGGTGAAATCGGCTGGCGCCGGGGCCGGTGCGACGGCGATGGTGGTCGGTATGGATCATTCGCAGCTGTCCGAGGTCGTGCCGACGATGCTCGCCGCATCGGGAGTACCGGGCTTCGAGCATTCCGTACCCGAGCTGCCGGAAGCGCCGCGGGCGTGTGTCCTGCTCATCGACGGCCTCGGCTGGGAGCTGCTGCACGAGCACGCCGATTGCGCTCCGGTGTTGCACGAACTGTGCAGGCGGCCGTTGCGGGTCGGATATCCGGCGACGACGGCGGCGGGGCTTGCCGCCATCGGCACGGGTGCAGCGTCGGGGGTGCACGGCATGGCGGGCTACAGCTTCGAGGTGCCGGGCACGGGTGTGGTGAACGCATTGCGGTGGTGCCGGCATCCCGGCGGGGCGGATCTGTCGGAGGAGCTGCGCGCGGAGGACGTGCAGCCGCTGGCGACGACGTTCGAGCGTGCGGCTGCGGCCGGGGTGGCGACCAGCGTGGTGTCGGCGGCCCGGTTCGACGGTTCGCCGTTGACGCGGGCGGTGTTGCGTGGCGGCCGGTACGTCGGCGTGCACGCGCTCGGCGATCTGGCGATGCGGGTGACGGAGGCGCTGCGGCCGGAGCGCGCGTTCGTCTACGGCTATCACAGCGAACTCGACATGCTCGGACATCTGTACGGCCCGGGATCGGTGGCGTGGCGGATGCAGTTGCGCCAGGTCGACCGGCTCGTGGAGTCCGTCGTGGAGGGACTGCCACCGGGCGCGGTGCTGGCCGTGGTTGCCGACCACGGCATGGTGCGGATCGGGGAGACCGTCGATGTCGACGCGACGCCGGCGTTGCGGGAGGGCATGCGCGCACTGGGTGGCGAGGTGCGCGCCCGGCACGTCTACGCCGAGCCGGGCGCGGCCGACGACCTACTGGCGGCCTGGCGGGAGATCCTCGGTGAACGTGCCTGGGTCGTTTCGCGGGAGCAGGCCGTCGCGTACGGCTGGTTCGGACCACACGTCGGTGACCGCGTGCGCCCGCGGATCGGCGACGTCGTCGCGGCGGCCCGCGATCGGTACGGCATCGTGAGCGCGACGGCCGAGCCCGCCGAGACGTCGTTGACGGGACATCACGGCTCGTTCACCGCCGCGGAGCAGCTCGTACCCCTCGCGGTGGCCGACACGGTGGGGTGAGCAGGACGCGGACGCCGAGTCCGACGGACCGAATGCAGAACTCGACCGGCCGAATGCAGAACTCGACCGGCCGAGTGCAGGACACGCGGAGCGTCGAGGTCTGCGCCTATTCGATTCCGCCTTCGCTGGCGGGTTTCAACAGTGGTGCCCCGGGGCCGAACTGGGAGAACCGGTCGTCGACGTTGTGGAGTCCGCAGGTCTTCAGCGACAGGCAGCCGCATCCGACACAGCCGGTGAGCTGGTCGCGGAGGCGCTGCAGCGCGTCGATGCGGGCGTCGAGCTCGTCGCGCCAGTCCCGTGACAGGCGCGCCCAGTCGGCCTTCGTCGGCGCGTGGTCGTGGGGCAGGGTGTCGAGGGCGGAGCCGATCTCGTCGAGGCTGAGCCCGACGCGTTGCGCGGCGCGGATGAAGGCGATTCGGCGCAGGACCGACCGCGGGTAGCGCCGCTGGTTGCCGCTGGACCGTTCCGAGGTGATCAGCCCGCGGTCCTCGTAGAACCGTAATGCGGTGTGCGGCACGCCGCTGCGCTGAGCGACCTGCCCGATCGTGAGATGCTCGGCGAGCTTGGTGGTCACCTCGCCACGGTAACCGAACCGCGCGTCGACTTCCACCTAACTCGAAGTCGACCTGATTCGAAGTCGACCTGATTCTAAGTCGGAGTGCCGCGGCGGCCTGCCCTGAATACGGCATCGGCACCGGGTGCGGGCAGACTGCGGGTATGCAGCTCGTGTCACTCGACGACATCCGTACCGCCGCCGACCGGGTGCGCGGCGAGGTTCTGCGTACGCCGCTGCTGTCGGCACCGTGGGCCGACGCCGACCGTCCGCTGTGGTTGAAGCCCGAGAACCTGCAGCCGATCGGTGCGTTCAAACTCCGTGGTGCGTCGAACGCGCTGGCGGCGCTCGACGACCGGACGAGGAGGCAGGGTGTCGCCAAGGGACAGGGCGTCGTGGCGTATTCGAGCGGTAATCATGCGCAGGCGGTGGCGCGCGCGGCGCAGCGTTTCGGCGTTCCCGCCCACATCGTGATGCCCGAGGGCACTCCGCAGGTGAAGATCGACGGCACGCGGTTGTACGGCGCCGAGGTCGTGCTGGTGCCGCTCGCCGAACGGGAGTCGACGGCGTTCCGGCTGGTCGACGAGCTCGGTGCGGCGCTCGTGCCGCCGTTCGATCACCCTGACATCATCGCCGGTCAGGGCACCGCCGGGCTCGAGATCGCCGACGATTTCCCGGACGTGGAGCTCGTGCTCGTTCCGGTCAGCGGTGGAGGGCTCGCGTCGGGCGTCGGAACGGCCGTGAAGGCGCTGTGCCCGAATGCTGCCGTGTACGGGGTCGAACCGGAGCTGGCTGCGGACGCCGCCGACAGCTTGCGTGCCGGGCACGTGGTCGAGTGGCCCGTGGCGGACCGCGCCAGGACGGTGGCGGACGGACTGCGTGCACAGCCGACCGAGCTGACGTTCGCACACCTGCGCGCTGTCCTCGACGGCATCGTCACCGTCACCGATGACGAGATCTGCGAGGCCATGCGGGTGCTCGCCACCCGGAACCGGTTGATCGCCGAGCCGTCCGGCGCGGTACCTCTCGCCGCCTATCTCCACCGGTCGGGTGAGTTGCCGCGGGGCCGCACGGTCGTGGTCGTCTCCGGGGGCAACGTCGACCGCGCGATGCTCGCCGACGTCCTAGGATGACGATCAGCAGACCCAGCAGGTGTATGGCGAAGGGGCCGACGATGAGCGACGTGCTGTTCGGCGACGAACACGTTCGGAAGTACGAGGAGACCGACGGCGAGGTCGGCCACGTGTGGCAGGACGGGGTGCCGACTTTGGTTCTCACCACCACCGGGCGGAAGACCGGCGAGCCGCGTAAGTCAGCGCTGATCTACCAGTCGCACGGTGGTTCCTACGTCGTCGTGGCGTCCAAGGGCGGTGCGCCCGACGATCCCGGCTGGTACAAGAACCTCGTGGCCGATCCGAACGTGAAGATCCAGGTGGGCGCGGCGAAGTTCGACGCCGTGGCCCGCACCGCGAACGCCGAGGAGAAGGCCGAGTTGTGGCCGCTGATGGCTGCGGTGTGGCCTTCCTACGACGATTACCGGGCCAAGACCAACCGCGACATCCCCGTCGTGCTGCTCGATCCGGCCTGATCTGCATGAACGCTCTGCCGGGTCGGTGAAAGGCCCGGCAGAGCGACCCAGGTCACGCCCGTGGCCGGGGTGAGGGCCGCTTGGTGTGGTGCGGGGCATAATCGCCGCCATGAGCGAACACTTCGACGTTGTGGTCCTGGGTGCCGGCCCCGGCGGATACACCGCCGCGGTCCGGGCTGCCCAGCTCGGGTACGACACCGCCATCATCGAGGAGCGCTACTGGGGCGGTGTGTGCCTGAACGTGGGCTGCATCCCGTCGAAGGCGCTGCTGCGGAACGCGGAGCTGGCCCATCTGTTCACCTCCGAGGCCAAGACCTTCGGAATCCAGACGACCGGTGAGATCACCTTCGACTACGGCGCGGCCTACCAGCGCAGCCGCAAGGTGGCCGACGGTCGCGTCAAGGGCATTCACTACCTGATGAAGAAGAATGCCATCACGCAGCTGAACGGCCGCGGTTCGTTCACCGGCCCGAACGCGATCGACGTGCGGCGCAGCGACGGCGAGACCGACACGGTCACGTTCGACCACTGCATCATCGCCTCGGGCGCCAGCCCGAAACTGCTGCCCGGTACACAGCGCAGCCAGAACGTGGTCACCTACGAGGAACAGATCCTCACCGAGGAGCTGCCGGACAGCATCGTCGTCGCCGGTGCCGGTGCGATCGGCGTCGAGTTCGCCTACGTGCTGCACAACTACGGTGTGAAGGTCACCGTCGTGGAGTTCGCCGACCGCATGGTGCCGGCCGAGGACGACGAGGTGTCGGCCGAACTCGCGCGCCGCTACCGCAAGCTCGGCGTCGAGGTGCTGACGTCGACGAAGGTCGAGTCGATCGAGGACAACGGCACCGGCGTGCGCGTCACCGTGTCGTCCGGCGGTCAGCAGCAGGTCCTCGAGGCCGACAAGGTGCTGCAGGCCATGGGCTTCGCGCCGAACGTCGAGGGCTTCGGGCTCGAGAACACGGGCGTACAGCTGACCGACCGCGGTGCGATCGACGTCGACGGCCGGGGTCGCACCAATGTGCCGAACATCTTCGCGATCGGCGACGTGACGGCGAAGCTGATGCTCGCCCACGCCGCCGAGTCGATGGCCATGATCGCCGCGGAGACCATCGCCGATGCCGAGACGATGGAGCTCGACTTCCGCATGATCCCGCGGGCGACGTACTGCCAGCCGCAGATCGCCTCGTTCGGGCTCACCGAGGAGGAGGCGCGCGACGCGGGTCACGACGTGCAGGTGCAGAAGTTCCCGTTCACGGCCAACGGCAAGGCGCACGGGCTGGCCGACCCGGTCGGGTTCGTCAAGGTGATCGCCGACTCCGCCCACGGCGAGTTCCTCGGTGCCCACCTGATCGGCCCCGAGGTCACCGAGCTGCTGCCCGAACTGACGCTCGCCCAGCAGTGGGACCTGACGGTCCACGAGGTCGCCCGCAACGTGCACGCCCACCCGACACTCGGCGAGGCCATCAAGGAGGCGGTTCACGGTCTCGCGGGCCACATGATCAACATGTAACCGCGTGTTGCGCATTCCGGACGCCGTGTTGCGTTCTCCAGGGCCTGTGTTGCGCATTCCGGGGACTGTGTTGCGCCCACCCGTCACCCGGCTGTCGCCCGTCACCGACACGCTGGCGCGCGACCGTGCCGGCGGGCCGCACCGCGGGCTCCGGTCAGCGCCTTTCAGCCGCGTCAGCCCGTCGCACGGTGGACGGATTCGGGCCGGATGACGATGCGCGCCCACTCCTCCGACCGCATGGTGGCCAGGTCGGCGGCGTGCCCGGGGTCGTCGAGGTCCCAGTAGCGAGCCGCGAGACGGTCCAACAGTGCGTGCGCACCCTCGGACTCGATCGTGACGCGACCGCTGACCGATACCCACTGCTCCGGTTCGCCCACCGGTGCGGCGACGACGATCGAGGCGCGCGGGTCCCGGCGTAACCGCCGTACCTTGGGCGCGTCCGGATAGGTGAACAGCTGGATCGTGCCTGCCTCGGTGACCTCGAACCACACGGGGCGCGGCTGTGGCGGCAGCGGTCCCGCCGCCACGGACAGGAAGCCGTGCAGCGGGCGGCGGAGGAAGGCCAGGTCGGGGGCGGTCAACGGCGTCGACATCGCGGTCTCGGTTGTCATACCTACGAGTCAACTCGATTCGCTCGGACGATCCCATGGCCAGGACACCGGAATGCCTGTGTATTCGTCTACACTCGGCATGGTGGACGTGTTCGCCGACCTGATCCGCGGCGTGCGGGCACACGGGTCGCTGTTCGGTAGCTCGATGCTGACGCCGCCGTGGTCGTTGCATTTCGCCGACGGTGCACCGTTGACGCTGTGCACCGTGCTCGGCGGAGCGGGCTGGATCGTGCCGGAACACGGTGTCCCGGTACCGCTGCGTGACCGGGACACCGTCGTCGTCCGCGGACCGGAGCCGTTCAGCTTCGTCGACGAGGTCGGCACGCGTGCCGACCCGGTCGCGTGCGGGCAACATTGCGCGGTCCCCGGCCAGGGTGGCACGCGGCATCGCCGTGGTTGGCACGACACCGGTGATGCCGACGTAGCGCTGATCGTCGGGGCCTATCCCGCCCGTGGCGAGATCAACGGCCGGCTGCTCGAGGCACTGCCCGGCGTGTTGCGGGTGGACGGTGGCGGGACGGGTGACGGCGTGCTGGACCATCTCGCCGAGGAGGTCGCGATCGACCGGCCGGGCCAACAGGTCGTCCTCGATCGGCTCCTGGACTGGATGTTGGTCTGCACGTTGCGCGAGTGGTTCGACCGGCCGGACGGGAGACCGCCGGCGTGGTGGGCGGCGCAGCACGATCCGGTCGTGGGCGTCGCGCTACGACGGATGCACGCCGACCCCGCGGCGCCGTGGACGGTCGCCACGCTCGCCGGTGGTGCCGGTGTGGCCCGTGCGACCCTCGCCAAACGATTCGCCGAGCTGATGGGCGAACCGCCGCTGACGTATCTCACGCGCTGGCGGATGACGCTCGCCGCGGAGCTGTTGGTCGAGCGGGCCTCGGCGACGATCGCCGACATCGCCCGCACCGTGGGTTATTCCGATCCGTTCGGGTTCAGCGCCGCATTCAAACGCGTCCGGGGTGTCAATCCCAGTGAGTTCCGCAGGCAAGCGACCGGTTAGTCCGGGACGGTGTTGCAGGTCCGGGGACGGGGTGTCAACGAGCGCGGCCGCCGAGCTGGTGAGCCCGTCCTCTGCGCGAATGCCCGGTGCAGAACACACGTGTCCGAGTGCAGGACACGCGGTTCTGAGTGCAGGACACGCGCGGCCGGAGTTCGCGGCTCGGCAGGGCTGGTTGACACCTCGGCTCAGTGGGTAGCCACGTGTGCGGCAGATCCCGCCATCGGTAGGGAGGAGACCGTCCATGTCCGGCTTCTTCGGCGAACCCGGCCCCAGTCCGTTCGACCAGCTGCTCGCCCAGTTCTTCGGCGGTTCGAGCCGCGGTGCGATGCCGGGGCGCCAGGCCCCGCTGGGCATCACGCGGTTGATGAGCGAGCAGGCCCTGGCGCTGTTGTCGGCGTCGGTGCAGCAGGTCGGCAGGCAGGGCAGCGCCGAACTCGACTCGCTGCATCTGCTCTGGGGCGCGACGCAGGTGCCGGGCAGTCGCGAGCTGATCCAGCGCGCGGGCGGCGACCCGGACGCGCTCGCCACACAGATCGGCGAGCATGCCGAGCGCGGCTCCGCCGGCGGCCCGTCGTCGGCCCCGGTCCTCACCCCGGCGGCCAAACGCATCCTGATGGACGCCCACCAGATCTCCCGGCAGCTGCGTTCGAGCTACATCGGCCCGGAGCACATCCTGCTCGCGCTCGTGGCGCACCAGGACTCCCCGGCGGGACGGATGCTCGGCGACTCGGGCGTGACGCCGGAGACGATCCGCCGCGCGCTGGCCGGCCCGGAACCCGGCGGCGCCTCCACGGCGTCGCAGCCGGGACAGGCCACGGGCCGTGGCGGGGGCTCGGGGACGTCACGTGGCGGCGGCGGGACGGGCAACACCCCGACGTTGGAGCAGTACGGCCGCGACCTCACCGCGCTGGCTTCGGGTGGTGAGCTCGACCCGGTGGTCGGCAGGGACTCGGAGATCGAGCAGACCATCGAGGTGCTGTCACGCCGGACGAAGAACAACCCGGTGCTGATCGGTGAAGCGGGCGTGGGCAAAACGGCGATCGTGGAGGGCCTCGCGCAGCGCATCGCCGATCGGCAGGTGCCGGACATCCTCGGCGACCGCAGGGTGATCCAGCTCGACCTCACGGCGATGGTCGCGGGCACGCGATACCGCGGCGATTTCGAGGAGCGGATGACGGCCCTGCTGGACGAGATCCGCGAACACCGCGACGAGCTCGTCGTGTTCATCGACGAGCTGCACATGGTCGTGGGCGCGGGGTCGTCGGAGGGTTCGATGGGTGCGGGCAACATGCTCAAACCGGCGCTCGCCCGCGGTGAGCTGCACATCGTCGGCGCGACGACGCTCGACGAGTACCGCACCAACATCGAGACCGACCCGGCGTTCGAACGTCGGTTCCAGCCGATCCTCGTGCCGGAGCCGACGGTGGAGGACGCGCTGACGATCCTGCACGGGCTGCGCGACCAGTACGAGGCGCATCACCAGGTGCGGTTCACCGACGAGGCCCTGAACGCCGCGGTCACCATGTCCGACCGCTACATCACCGACCGGCATCTGCCCGACAAGGCGATCGATCTGATCGACCAGGCGGGCGCGCGGGTGCGCATGCGGTCGGCGCAGCGGCCGGAAGGCCTCACGGAGCTGCAGGACCGCCTCGACCAGCTGTCCCGTGACCGCGACCAGGCCGTGAGCGAGGAACACTACGAACGGGCCTCGGCACTGCGGGACGAGATCAACGAACTGCGGGAACGGATCGAACAGGCTCGCAACCAGGACCGGCCGGCCGGGGAGGCAGAGGTCGGTCGGACCGACATCGCGGAGGTCGTGTCGCGGCTCACCGGCATCCCCGTCGCACAGTTGACGCAGGAGGAACGCGAACGGCTGCTCAAGCTGGAGGAACACCTCCACCGACGGGTCGTCGGTCAGGACGAGGCGGTCGAGGCGATCGCGGAGGCCGTGCGCCGCACCCGGGCGGGCCTCGCCGAACCCGATCGGCCGTCCGGCAGCTTCCTGTTCCTCGGCCCGACCGGGGTCGGCAAGACCGAATTGGCCCGAGCACTCGCCGCGGCGTTGTTCGGTGGCGACGACCGCATGATCCGGCTGGACATGTCCGAGTACGGCGAACGGCACACCGTCTCCCGCCTGATCGGTGCCCCACCGGGCTACGTCGGCTACGAGGAGGCGGGCCAGCTGACCGAGGCCGTTCGGCGGACGCCGTACTCGGTGGTGCTGCTCGACGAGATCGAGAAGGCGCACCCGGAGGTGTTCAACATCCTGCTGCAGGTCCTCGACGACGGCAGGCTCACCGACGGCCGCGGCCGGACCGTGAACTTCACCAACACGGTGCTGATCATGACCAGCAACATCGGGTCGGAACTCGTGCTGAGCGGTACGCAGGGTGCGCTCGGCTTCGCCGCTTCCAGCGGCGACGACGGCGACGAGCCGCTGCGCGACCGGCTGATGCGCAGGTTGCGGGACAACTTCCGGCCGGAGTTCCTCAACCGCATCGACGAGATCATCGTGTTCCGCAAGCTCACCTCCGAGCAGCTGGAACAGGTGACGTCGCTGCTGTTGGAGGAGACGCGGCGCAAGGCACGCGCGCAGGACGTCGAGGTGGACGTCAGCGAGGACGCGGTGCGCTGGCTCGCCGAAGCGGGATATCAACCCGAGTACGGCGCCCGCCCGCTGCGGCGCACGATCCAGCGCGAGGTCGACAACGTCCTGTCGCGGATGCTGCTCGGCGGGGAGATCGCCGAGGGGGCCACGGTGCGCATCGACGTCGGAGGCAAGGGGCTGACGTTCGACGTCGTCGAGCCCGCGCGGGTGTGAAGCGCATGACTGGGTGACCGGGTGGCCGGATCGGAGACGTGTCCTTCGCCGGCGAGCACGTTCGCACCTTCGAGGAGGCGCGCAGCCGGTTGCTGGCCGTCGCCTATCGCATGCTCGGCACGGTCGCCGACGCCGAGGACGCCGTGCAGGACACGTTCGTCCGCTGGTCCGCGGCGGTGATCAGGAGGCGTTGCGCAGCTTGTTCGTCGACGACGCCGTCGCGCTGGCCACGGCGCGGGGTGCGTCGTGGTTCTCCGTACACCCCGCGCCGTACGCCCTTGGCGCACCGTTGCGGCGTGACGTTCAGCCGTCGCACGTCTCGACGAAGTGCTGCAGGGTGTCGTTGAAGGCGACTTCGTGCTCCAGGTTCGGCAGATGTGCCGTGCCGTCGACGACGGCGAGCCGGCCCCGGGGCAGGGCGGCCGCCGTGTCCCGGGCGATCGGCACCGGGGTGAGGGTGTCGTGCTCGCCCACGACGACGAGCGCGGGCACGGTGATCTCGGCGAGCTCGGGCCGGTAGTCGGGCCGCATCGCCCGGCCACGGAGTGCGGCGGCGGCGCCGTCGAGCGGCGTGGCGGTCATCATGCGGCGGACGTGCCGGGCGGTGGCGGGGAGTGCCCGGATGCTGTCGGGTGCCAGCATCCGCGGCAGCATGTCTCCGGCGTACCGTCGCATGCCCTCGGACAGCAGGCGGTCGGCCGTGGCACGGCGGGCTCGGACTCCGGCGGCGTTCTCGGGATGTGGGGACGACGCCGCGAGTAGCATTCCCCGGACCCGATAATGCTCCGATCTGTATCGGAGTAATCGGTGGGTTGCGAGGGCGATCTGTCCGCCCATCGACAGTCCGCCGAGGACGAAGTGCTCGACGTCGAGCTCGTCGAGCAGTGCGAGGATGTCGCCGGCGAACACCGCGAGCGGGGTGCACGTGTCCCTACTCGGGGTGTCGCCGTATCCGCGCAGGTCCGGCACGATGACGCGCCGTCCTGCGGCGGCCAGTCGTTCCCGTTGCGGCCACCACATCGACCGGTCGAAGGGGTGGCCGTGGAGCAGTACGACGGTGCGGCCGTGTCCCGCGTCGTCGTAGGCCACTCGTGCGCCTGCTGTCGTCGTAGTTCCCGTCGCCGTCATGGTTGTGACGCTAGAAGGGCATGCTGATCGGTGCAATCAAAACATTGACCTCGGTGCAATATTCTGCGACGGTGCGGGCATGGTCGGTTCCCGTGACGAGGACTATCGGGCCATCGCCGATGCGGTCGCCGCGGAGATCGCATCGGGCCGGCTCCGGGTGGGGGAGCAGTTACCGCCGCAGCGTCGGTTCGCGCGCCGTCGCGGCATCGCCGGCTCGACGGCCTCCCGCGTGTATGCGGAGCTGACCCGGCGGGGCCTCGTCGTCGGCGAGGTGGGCCGGGGCACGTTCGTCCGGGCCGCGACGCCACCCGTCGATCCTTCCGGCGGGGAGCCGGCACGGGCACGGGTCGACCTCGAACTGAACTTCCCGTCGTTGCCGGGGCAGTCGGAACTGCTGACCCGCGGCCTGTCGGGTGTCCTCCGCCCCGATGCGTTCGCTGCGGCCTCGGCGCCCGTCCCCGTGGGCGGCAGTGCCGAGGCGCGCACGGCCGCCGCGGGCCTGCTCGGGGACCTCGACCCGGACGGCGTGCTGTTCACCGGTAACGGACGGCAGGCGATCGCCGCCGCGGTCGCGGCCCTCGTGCCCCCGGGCGGACGGCTCGGGGTGGAGGCGCTGACCTACCCGGTGGTGCGCGGGATCGCCGCCGGCCGCGGTGTCACCCTCGTGCCGCTCGATCTCGACGAGGACGGACTTCGTCCCGACGCGCTCGAGCAGGCGGCGGTCGACGCCGTGTACGTCCAGCCCGCGTTGCAGAATCCGCTCGGGCCGACGATGCCGGAGGAACGGAAGAAGGCATTCGCCGCGGTGGTCCGGGACCGCGGCGTTCCGGTGATCGAGGACCGGGTGAACGCCTTTCTCTGTGACGATCCGCGGTTGGCCGACCACATTCCGGAATGCACGGTCGTCGTCGACAGCCTGTCGAAGCGGATCGCGCCCGGGTTGACCCTCGGCTTCGTCGTCGCGCCCGCGGAACGCCGGGACGACGTCGCGCGGGCACTGCGCTGCGGCGGATGGGCGGCGACCGGATTCGCGCTGGACGCGGCTACCCGGTGGATCGCCGACGGCACGGTCGGCGAGCTCGTCGCGGGGAAACGTGCCGATGCGGCTCGGCGGCAGGAACTGATGCGGACCCGGCTGGACGGGTTCGCGGTACGTGCCGATCCGCGTTCCTATCATTGCTGGTGGGAGCTTCCCGAACCGTGGCGGGCGGACACCTTCGTCGCCGCAGCGGCACGTCACGGCATTGCGGTCAGCCCGGCGGCGTCGTTCACGATCGACGAGGGGCATGCCCCGTCCGCGGTTCGGCTGGCGCTGGCCGCTCCGCCCGAATCCGTGCTCACCGACGCACTCGACGCGCTCGCACGCCTCGCACGCGGCGGCCCGGACGACACGGACCCGAACTGATCGAAAAATCGATCGGACGGGCCGGTTTCAGCAGAATTCGATCTTCATTCGCCGTGAGTGGTGCCGGAACCCGCCGAAGTGCGCCGGTCCGTGGCGAAACTTGAGCTTCGCCACATCGCGGCCTGAAATCTGCTACCCGGGGTTAACGTGAAACAAGACCGGATTTCCCGGAGAATGCATCCGGCCCCGAGTTCGCTTTTTGTTCCGCCATCCGTAGAGGGAACCGCCATGACCGCATCCGGCAATGCCGACCAGACGAACGTGGGCGCCCCGGCCGACCCCGGCACACTGGCTGCCCGTGCTGAAGACGCGACGCGCAGTCTGCAGCAGTGGGCCGCCCGCCGCGGCACGGCTCCGCGCGCCGATCACGAGGCGGAACTGCACGAAGTGCTGGGTTCGCTGCGGCAGCTCGCCGAGAACCTCGCCCGGTTCCTCCCCGAAGCGGGTACGCGGCTCGAGCAGCAGCTGTGGTCCGGCAACGTCGGTGACGACGCGGCCTACGGCGAAGCGACCCAGTCGACGTTCGAAGCGGCAGCCGCGTTGGCCCGCGCGCAGCGCATGGCCGCTCAGCTGGGGCGGGAGCTCCACGCCGCGGAACTGGCGAGCCGTTCACTCGTCACCCAGTGACTCCTCCGGTCAGGCGCCGCTCGGCGGTCTGAACGGGAACGTCGCCGGCCCGCTCGCCGGTGCGCCCTTCGCCGGTTCCCCTTCCGGCGGTGCGCTGTTTTCCGCTGCCCTGGTTGCCTGAGCCCTGGTTGCCTGAGCCCCGGTTGTCGGTGCGTGGCCCCTCGGCCCGGAGAACGGCGTCCGTTTCGCGTTGTTGCCTGACCGCTTCGATCAGTTCCGCTTTGCTCATGTGGGCGGTCGAGAAGATACCGACTGCTCGTGCCGACTCAGCGAGTTCGGCCATGTTCATATCGTCATTGTCCTGCTGTCCCGGGATGTGCACCATGTTCGGCAGATACCCGGCGGCGTGGTTTCCAAACCGAACCGAATTCGCATGAAAGTCCATTCAGGACACAAATCCCGCCTTTTGACGTGAGGTGGGACACAATTGCGGGTTCGCGGTCGGGCGAATTCGTGGCCCCGGGTGTCACCGCGGTGCGGCAGGAATGTAGGCGCGGCAGGGCCGGCGCCCGGGTGCGGGTGCCGGCCCTGCCGCGATGTCGTTCTACTTGACGTCGATCCGGCGCGCCGTGTCCTCGGGGAGCTTCGGCACGTGCACGCTCAGCACGCCGTCGGCGAGTTCGGCACCCACCTGCTCGGTGTCGACACCCTCGGGCAGGGTGGCCGCGTACCGGAACTGGCCGGTGCGGCGCGTGCGGCGACGGAAGTGGCCCTCACGCTCGGTGACCTCGCCGCTCACGGTCAGCTTTCCGTCGGCCAGGTCGACCGCGATGTCCTCGCGCTTGACGCCCGGCACCTCGATCTCGACGACGTACTCCTCGTCGGTCTCGCGAACGTCCGCGGCCGGCGACCAGGTCTGCGGGGTTCCGTCCGCCCCGCTTGTCAGTAGCCGTTGCAGTTCGGCGACGTCGTGCAGCGGGCTGCGGACCGGACTCCAGGTGTGCAGCGGACGCGGGGTGCGGGTGGTGCGCAGAACCGGGAATGCCATGTCGCTGATCCCTTCTCGGGCTCGAGGCCCGCGGCTCGGGCCTGTCACTCGGTTCAACGGAGTTGCGGCAGGCTTTGTTCCCAAACTTGAGCTTTGATTGCTCAAGTTCTTGGCTCGCATGTTCGTCACTTCTGCTGTGTCTGTGCCTCCGCTACGCCCTCACTTCCGCTGCGTCCTCACCTCCACTACGCCCTCGCCGCCGCTGTGTCCTTATAGGGGTAGGGGGTATACGATGGCGGCGTCGGAAGCGAAGGAGAGGCGTCATGCGGGGTTACAGCGGAGACAAGGATGCCTACCTCAAGCGGCTGCGCCGGATCGAGGGGCAGATCCGCGGATTGCAGCGGATGGTCGAGGACGACGAGTACTGCATCGACATCCTCACGCAGGTGTCGGCCGCGACGAAGGCGCTGCAGTCACTGTCTCTGGGTCTGCTGGACGAGCATCTGAAGCATTGCGTCGCCGAGGCCGTCGCCGAAGGCGGCGAGGCGGCCGACGAGAAGGTCCGGGAGGCCAGCGAGGCGATAGCGCGCCTCGTGCGGTCGTGACCGGGAAACGCCAGGCGATTTCACAGGGAAGGTGACAACGATGTTCGAGAAGACCTACACCGTGACCGGGATGACCTGCCAGCACTGCGTGGCGTCGGTGACCGAGGAGGTCGGCGAGCTCGACGGCGTGCAGTCCGTGAACGTCGACCTCGACACCGGAGCGGTGACCGTGACCAGCGAGGCGGAGCTGGCCGAGGACAACGTGCGCTCGGCCGTCGAAGAAGCCGGGTACACGCTGACCGCATGAGGTCGCGAACCCGTGTATCGAGTCGCGCACCCGTGAGCGACGAGCTGTGAAGGAGGCGGCGATGACGGCCGGACCGCGGACACCGGAGGGTGCCGAGGCCGCCGGGCAGGATCCGGTGGCTGAGCACGAGGTCGAGTTGGCGATCAGTGGCATGACGTGTGCCTCGTGTGCGAACCGCATCGAACGCAAGCTCAACAAGCTCGACGGCGTCGCGGCGTCGGTGAACTACGCGACCGAGAAGGCGCGCGTGTCCTATTCCGCCGGGGTGACGCCGGATCGGCTGGTCGAGACGGTCGAAGCCGCGGGCTACGAGGCGGCGCTGCCCGCCCCGGAGGTATCCGATGAGGCCGGGGCTCACGACGGGTCGGCCGCCGAACCCGTCGACCGCGAAGCGGAATCCCTTCGGCAGCGCCTCATCGGGGCGATCGTGCTGGCGGTGCCGGTGATCGTGCTGGCGATGGTGCCGCCGCTGCAGTTCGCCAACTGGCAGTGGGCCTCGCTCACGCTGGCCTCGCCGGTCGTGGTGTGGGCGGCGTGGCCGTTCCACCGCAGCGCGCTCATCAACCTGAGGCACGGCGCGGCGACGATGGACACGCTGGTGTCGATGGGCGTGTCCGCGGCGTATGCGTGGTCGCTCTACGCACTGTTCTTCGGCAGCGCGGGCATGCCCGGGATGACGCACGCCTTCGAGTTCACGATCGAACGCGGGGACGGCAGCGCGAACATCTATCTCGAGGTCGCCGCGGGTGTCACGATGTTCTTGCTGGCGGGCCGGTACTTCGAGGCGCGCGCGAAGCGGCGGGCCGGTGCAGCGCTGCGGGCGTTGCTCGACCTCGGTGCCAAGGACGTCGGCGTGCTGCGCGACGGCCGCGAGGAGCGCATCCCCGTCGACCGGCTCGGTGTCGGTGACCGGTTCGTCGTGCGGCCGGGGGAGAAGATCGCGACCGACGGAGTCGTCGTCGAGGGCGCGTCGGCGGTCGATGCGAGCATGCTCACCGGTGAGTCGGTGCCGGTCGAGGTCACCGAGGGCGACACCGTCGTCGGCGCGACCGTCAACCAGGGCGGCAGGCTCGTGGTCGAGGCGACCCGCGTCGGCGGGGACACGCGGCTGGCGCAGATGGCCAAGCTCGTCGAGGACGCCCAGGCCGGTAAGGCCGAGGTGCAGCGGCTCGCCGACCGCATTTCCGGCGTGTTCGTGCCGATCGTCATCGTGCTGGCCGTGGGCACGCTCATCGGCTGGCTGGCCACCGGTGGCGCAGTCGAGGCGGCGTTCACCGCAGCCGTCGCCGTGCTGATCATCGCGTGCCCGTGTGCACTGGGCCTGGCCACGCCGACAGCGCTGCTCGTCGGTACCGGCCGCGGCGCGCAGCTCGGCATCCTCATCAAGGGCCCCGAGGTGCTCGAATCCACGCGCAGGGTCGACACGGTCGTGCTCGACAAGACCGGAACCGTGACCACCGCGGCGATGACACTCGGTGCGGTGCATCTCGCCGAGGGGACGGCCCGCGAGGAGGCGTTGCGGCTGGCCGGTGCCGTCGAGAACGCCTCGCAGCATCCCATCGCCAGGGCCATCGCGGACGCGGCGGAGCGGGAATTCGGCGCGCTGCCGGAGGCGAGCGACTTCGCCACGACGAACGGCCTCGGCGTGCACGGTGTGGTCGAGGGCCACGCGGTCGTCGTGGGCAGGGAGGCGCTGGCGAGGGAGTGGAGCCTGACGCTGCCGGACGAGCTCGTGGCCGCGAAGGACGCCGCGGAACGCGATGGTGGCACCGCGGTGATCGCGGGCTGGGACGGCGAGGCGCGTGCCGTACTGGTCGTCACCGACGAGGTCAAGGCGACGTCGGTCGAAGCGGTGCGGCGGATGCGGTCGCTGGGACTGCGCCCGGTGCTGCTGACCGGTGACAACGACGCGGTCGCGCGGGCCGTGGCCACGCAGGTCGGTATCGACGATCCGGCCGACGTGATCGCCGAGGTACTGCCCGAGGACAAGGTGGCCGTGGTGCAGCGGCTGCAGTCGGAGGGGCGTGTCGTCGCGATGGTCGGCGACGGGGTGAACGACGCTGCCGCGCTGGCCTGCGCCGACCTGGGGCTGGCAATGGGTACCGGTACGGACGTCGCGATCGAGGCGGGCGACCTGACGCTGGTGCGCGGCGATCTCACCGCGGCGGCCGACGCCATCCGATTGTCCCGCCGGACCCTGCGCACCATCCAGGGCAACCTCTTCTGGGCGTTCGGCTACAACGTGGCCGCGCTGCCACTCGCGGCGGCGGGACTGCTCAACCCGATGCTCGCCGGCGCCGCCATGGCGCTGAGCTCGGTGTTCGTGGTGACGAACAGCCTGCGGCTACGCCGCTTCTCCTGAGGCGGGGGTTTTTCGCGGTCGGGCTCAGCGGCTGCGCCAGTGGGGTACGCCGAGAAAGATCAGGCGCAGCTTCCGCTCGGCTTCGGCCGTGATCTCCGCCGTCGCGCCGGGGCGCGCCTCCAGCAGTTCGAGCGCGGTCGCGAGCATCGCGGACACGATGAGGTCGGCCAGCATGTGCAGGTCTTCGGTGGACCAGTCGCGCAGACGGTCGAACCGCGCGAGATCCACGGCCAGCTCGCCGGCCAGGAGTTTCAGCTCCACGCCGATGGTTTGGCGCACGGCGCCGGTGCCGCCGTAGCGTTCCCGCACCAGGAACCAGTAGTGCTCCTCGTGTGAACGCACGTGCTCCGAGAGCGTCCGGACCGACGCGCGGATGAGGTCTGCCGAACCGTCGGGGGTGTTGCGTGCACCGCGGATCATCGTCCGCAGCGTGCGCATCGACTCCTCGACGAGCGTGACGCCGAGTTCGTCCATCGACTCGAAATGGCGGTAGAACGCCGTCGGCACGACACCGGCCTGCTTGGTGATCTCCCGCAGGCTCAGTCCGGCGAATCCCCGCTCGGACGCCAGCCCCAGTGCGGCGTCGAGCAGCGCGCGGCGCGTCCGTTCCTTGCGCTCGTTGCGGGTCTCCGGTGCCGTCATGGCCTTCGAGCATACGTCGGGCGGTCCTGTAACCCCGTTCACATCGACCGTGTTCACCTTGCGCCTCCACGTGATCGCCTACAGGATTGAGTGTACAGTCGTTCACTGAAAACGGAGGCGCGGAATGGCGATACCCACAGTGGTGCGGCGCGCGGCGACCCGGCCGGGATCGCTGCCCGCCTCGCTCGGGTCGCTGGCGGAAAGGCTGCTGACACCGCACGGAGTCGACCGCTACCTCGAGCTGATCGATCCGATGCTGGTGCGCACCGACGTCCGCGGCGAGGTCGTGGCGCTGCGCAGGCCGACCAGGGACTCGATCACGCTGACGGTTCGCCCGAGCAGGGCGTGGCGGGGTTTCGCCGCGGGGCAGTTCGTGCGTGTCACCGTCGACATCGACGGCGTGCGGCGCACGCGCTGCTACTCGCCGGCCGGCAGCGCTCACCGCAGCGGCGAGCTCGAATTCACCGTCAAGGCCCACGAGGGCGGGCTGGTCTCACGTCACGTGCACGAACGTGCCCACCTGGGCATGGTGCTCGGGCTCTCGCCCGCAGGCGGCACGTTCGCACTGCCCGAGCAGCGGCCGGACTCCGTCGTGCTCGTCGCGGGAGGCAGCGGCATCACGCCCGTGCTGTCGATGCTGCGGACGCTGGTCGACGAACGGTATCCGGGCGAGGTCTCGCTGCTGTACTACGCGCGGACTCCCGCCGACGTGCCGTACGCAGAGGAGCTGGACGAGCTCGCGGCGCGGCGTGGGGTGCGCATCCACGTGCGGCACACGGCCTCCGACGGCCATTTCACCGCCGAGCACCTGCGCCGCGTCGCCCCGTGGTTCGCGCGCGCCACCACCTTTCTCTGCGGTCCGCCGCCGCTGATGGACGCCGTGCGCGCGCTGTACGCGGATGCGGGGATCAGTGAACACCTGCACACCGAGGAGTTCACGCCACCGGTGCCGGCGGTCGCCGGGACCGGCGGCCGGATCCGCTTCGCGCGCAGCGGGGTGGACATCGTGAGCGACGGCAGGCCGCTGCTCGAACAGGCGGAGGACGCCGGACTGTCCCCCGAACACGGCTGCCGCATGGGCATCTGCTTCTCGTGCACCCAGCGCAAGGTCTCCGGCGTCGTGCGCACCGCGAGCGGCGAGGAATCCGCCGAGGACGACGAAGAAATCCAGCTGTGCGTCACCGCCGCGGCCGGTGACGTCGAGATCGACTGTTAGGAGCACCCATGACGGGCTTGCAGGACCGGCTCACGTCGGAGCAGGTCGAGGAATTCGGCCGCGAGATGGACGAACTGCGGCAGCGGGTCGTCGCCGACCTCGGCGCCGAGGACGTCGAGTACATCCAGAACGTCATCAAGACCCAGCGGGGCCTCGAGGTCACCGGCAGGGCACTGATGTACGCCGGGTTCTTCCCGCCCGCCTGGCTCGCGGGAGTGAGCGCGCTGTCGCTGGCGAAGATCCTCGACAACATGGAGATCGGCCACAACGTCATGCACGGCCAGTACGACTGGACGCGTGACCCGGCGCTGAGCTCGCAGCGGTTCGAATGGGACAACGTGGCACCCGCCGAGAACTGGCGATACTCCCACAACTACATCCACCACACCTACACCAACATCGTCGACAAGGACCGCGACGTCGGTTACGGCGTGCTGCGCATCGACCCGGCGCAGCAGTGGCATCCGTACTACCTCGGCAACCCGGTGTACGCGACGTTGCTGGCGATCTTCTTCCAGTGGGGCGTCATGCTGCACGACCTCGAGATCGACCGGGTCGTCAAGGGTGAGCGCAAGTGGTCGGAGTTCAGCGAGGAGCGCCGCCGCATCGGCAAGAAGATGGGCACGCAGATCGGCAAGGACTATGTGCTGTTCCCGCTGCTCACGGGGCCGCTGGCGCCGCTCACGTTCGCGGGCAACGCCGCGGCCAACCTGACGCGGAACCTCTGGTCGTTCGGGATCATCTTCTGCGGCCACTTCCCGGCCGACGTCGAGAGCTTCTCCGAGGAGGAGACCGAACACGAGACCCGCGGACAGTGGTACCTGCGGCAGATCCTCGGCTCGGCCAACATCACCGGTGGCCCGCTGTTCCACATCCTCTCCGGCAACCTCTCGCACCAGATCGAGCACCACCTGTTCCCGGACATCCCGGCGCGGCGGTATCCGCAGATCGCGGGCGAGGTGCGGGCGATCTGCGAGAAGTACGGATTGCCGTACCACACAGGGCCGCTGCACAAGCAGTTGTGGTCGGTGGCGAAGAAGATCGTCAAGTTCGCACTTCCCGGCAGCGGGGACTCAGCGCCGGAACCGGCTACAGTCGAGCGCGACCGGACACCTGCTGCGGCGTGACACCCGCAGAACACACGAGGGAGCGGTGACATGGTCGGCCGATTCGAAGCGGGTAAGGACACGGTGCAGGTACTCACCGAGCAGGCGGCGTCGCACGTCGGCAACATCGCCGGGATCATCACGGGCGCGGTGCGCGACGTCGCCCGCGAGACGGGTGACTGGATGACCGAGCTGATCGAGATGCGCGAGGCGTCCGGCAAGGCCGTGGCCGACGACGAGCGGGGCCCGTCCGACCACTGACGGCGCAGGCCGCGGGGCAGGCGCATGTGGCGTGTGCCTCCCCGGGCGGACCGGGCGTGCCCGCGGTGGTCATGATGTCGGGCGTGAGTGACGTGATGAGTACGGCAGACCTCGTCGACGAGCACGGCGAGGCGCTGCGCGTGTGCGATACCCAGTTCCGGCAGTTCGGCTCGCACCGCGAGTTCTCCGGCAGGGTGCGGACGGTGTCCTGTTACCAGGACAACGGCCTGGTCAAGCAGCTGCTGAACTCCGACGGCGAGGGCTGCGTGCTCGTGGTCGACGGCCGCGGGTCGCTGCACACGGCACTGACCGGTGACCTGATCGCGGGCGCGGCGGTGCGCAACGGCTGGGCCGGGCTCGTCGTCAACGGCGCGGTGCGGGACTCGGCGGTGCTGGGCGGACTGCCGCTGGGCGTCAAGGCCCTCGGCACCAACCCGCGCAAGAGCAGCAAGGACGGGGTCGGCGAGGTCGACATCCCGGTCGGATTCGGCGGCATCACGTTCCACCCCGGCGACACGCTGTACGCCGACGACGACGGCGTGGTGCTGCTGCCCCGCTCCTGACCGGCCGTGGGTGAGAACGCGGCTGTGGGCGAGAACGGCCTCACGGCCGCGGCGGGGCGCAGGCGAGGTGGCGGCGCCGGGCGGTCAGACTGACGGTATGCAGGCTGTCGTCTACGCCGGTTACGGCGAACCGCCCGTGCTCACCGACGTGCCGGAACCCGAGTGCCCGCCGGACGGTGTGGTGATCGCCGTCCGCGCCACCGGCGTGTGCCGGTCGGACTGGCATGCCTGGAAGGGTCACGAGCAGGTGCCGTTGCCGCAGATCCCGGGGCACGAACTGGCAGGCGTCATCACCGAAACCGGCCCCGAGGTCACCCGCTGGCACCCCGGGGCGCGGGTGACGGTGCCGTTCGTGTGCGGGTGCGGCCGGTGCGAGTACTGCGCCGCGGGCGAGGCCCAGGTGTGTCCGCATCAGACCCAGCCGGGGTTCACCGGACCGGGCTCGTATGCCGAGCGCGTGGCACTGCACGCGGCGGACCTGAATCTCGTGGCGGTGCCCGAATCCGTGGACTTCACCGCGGCGGCCTCGCTCGGTTGCCGGTTCGCGACGGCCTTCCGCGCGGTGACGGCCCACGGCAGCATCGGGCCGGGGAACTGGCTGGCCGTGCACGGCTGCGGGGGCGTGGGCTTGTCGGCGGTGCAGATCGGCGTCGCGCTGGGCGCACGGGTCGTCGCGGTCGACGTCGCGGACTCGCCGCTCGAGAGTGCCCGCACTCTCGGAGCCCGGGCCGTCGTGAATTCGGCGGGTTCCGGTGCCGCCGAGACCGCAGCCGCAGTCCGGGAACTCACCGGGGGCGGTGCACACGTGTCGCTGGATGCCTTCGGATCGGCCGGCACCTGCACCCAATCGGTGCGCAGCCTGCGCCGCCGGGGCAGGCACGTGCAGGTCGGCCTGCTGTTCGGCGAGGCAGCGACGCCGCCGGTCCCGATGGACGTCGTCACCGCGCAGGAACTGGAGATCTACGGCTCCCACGGGATGCCCGCGCGGGACTATCCACAGCTGCTGGGCATGCTCGCCGACGGCAGGCTGCGGCCGGAGGACCTGATCGGCGAGACCATCGGCCTCGCGCAGGCACCCGCTGCTCTGGCTGCGATGGACGCGCCCACCGCGGGCACGGGGATGACCGTCGTCGAACTGCCTGGCTGAGTCACCGGCGCGTGGAGCCCGGGCCGCAGCTCGGCTGTTCGCCGTGTTCGAGATCGCCCCGGAGACGGCGTTCGCGTTTCCGCTGGAGGGGACGTTCCTGCCGACCCGGTGGCGCTTCACGTGACCCGGTGCCCGGCCGCAGCCGGACTCAGTCGCGCAGGCGGTACTCCTTGAGCAGGCCCTTGCTGATGATCGTCTTCTGGATCTCGCTCGTGCCCTCGCCGATGAGCAGGAACGGCGCCTCGCGCATGAGGCGTTCGATCTCGTACTCGGTGGAGTAGCCGTAACCGCCGTGGATGCGGAACGCCTCCTGCGTGACCTCGGTGCAGTACTCACTGGCGATGAGCTTGGCCATGCCCGCTTCGACATCGTTGCGCGTACCGGAATCCTTGAGCCGCGCGGCGTTGACCATCATCTGGTGGGCCGCCTCGACCTTCGTGGCCATCTCGGCCAGCTTGAACGAGATCGCCTGGTGCTGCGCGATGGGCTTGCCGAACGTTTCGCGCTGCTGGGCGTACTCGATCGCCAGCTCGAACGCGCGGATCGCGATGCCGCACGCGCGGGCCGAGACGTTGACCCGGCCCACCTCGATGCCGTCCATCATGTACGAGAAGCCCTGGCCGGGAGCGTCGCCGAGCACCATGTCGGCGCCGATGCGGAAGCTGTCGAACACGGCCTCGGTCGTGTCGACGCCCTTGTATCCCATCTTGTCGATCTTGCCGGGAATCGTGAGTCCCGGCAGCACCTCGCCGTAGCCCTCCGGTTTCTCGACGAGGAACGTCGTCAGGTTCCGGTGTGGACTGCCGGCTCCCTCGTCGGTGCGGGCCAGCAGGGCGACGAGCGTCGACGTGCCGCCGTTGGTGAGCCACATCTTGGTGCCGTCGACGACGTAGTCTCCCTCGCCGGCAACGCCCGCGTCGGCAGGGGTGTCGCCCTCGGCGGCTACGCGGGTGGCTTTGGTGCTGATCGCGGCGACGTCGGAGCCGAGGTCGGGTTCGGACATCGAGAACGCGCCCCGGACCTCGCCGGTCGCCATCCGGGGCAGGAAGTGACGCTTCTGCGCCTCGGTGCCGTGCCGGGCGATCATGTGCGCCACGATGAAGTGGGTGTTGATCACGCCGGAGACGCTCATCCAGCCGCGCGCGATCTCCTCGACCACGAGCGCGTAGGTCAGCAGTGATTCGCCCAGCCCGCCGTACTCCTCGGGGATGGTGATGCCGAACAGCCCCATCTCCTTCATGCCTTCGACGATCTCGGCGGGATACGTGTCGCCGTGTTCGAGCTCCTGCGCACGCGGGATGATCTCGTTGTCGACGAATTTCCTGACGGTGGCCAGGATCTCGGACTGCACGTCGGACAGTCCGGTGGTCTGTGCCAGGCGGGCCATGACTGTTCCTCCTGAGGCCTGGGGCGGGGTGTGCGGATACACGGGTGGCAGCCGGGAGGCCGCACGCGACGGTGGGCGGTCGCTCGGCTGCCACCTGCCGCCGTCGTCAGCCGGTGACGCGTTCGACGACCGCGGCCAGGCCCTGGCCGCCGCCGATGCACATCGTTTCCAGGCCGTAGCGGGCCTCGCGCCGGTCCATCTCGCGAGCCAGGGTGGCGAGGATCCGGGTACCGGTCGCGCCGACGGGGTGGCCGAGGGAGATACCGGAGCCGTGGACGTTGAGGCGGTCGAAATCGCCGGCACCGAAGTTCCATTCGCGGGTGCAGGCGAGCACCTGAGCGGCGAAGGCCTCGTTGAGCTCGACGAGGTCCATGTCGGACATCGCGAGCCCGGCACGGTCCAGCGCCTGCCGCGAGGCCGACACCGGCCCGATGCCCATCGTTTCCGGTGGCACTCCGGCGAGCGCCCACGACACGATCCGCACCAACGGGCGCAGACCCAGTTCGGCGGCCTTGTCGGGGTGCGTCACGACGCACATCGCGGCCGCGTCGTTCTGCCCGCTGGCGTTGCCTGCCGTGACGGTCGCGTCCGGATCCTGCTTACCGAGCACGGGTTTCAGCCCGCCCAGTGTGTCGGCGGAAGCGTCGGCACGTGGGTGCTCATCGGTGTCCACAACGGACTCGCCCTTGCGGGTGCGGACGGTCACCGGAACGATCTCCTCGGCGAACACGCCGGATTGCTGCGCCGCCACGGCCCGTTGATGCGAGGTCAGGGCCAGCCGGTCCTGCTCCTCGCGTGGGATCGAGTACTCGCGGCGCAGGTTCTCGGCGGTCTCCAGCATGCCGCCCGGCACCGGGTGGTTCCGGCCGCCCGCCGTGATGCGGCCCCGCGCGAGCCCGTCCTCCAGCATCACGCCGGACCCCTTGGTGCCCCAGCGCATCTCGGTGGAGTAGAACGCCACGTTGCTCATGCTCTCGGCGCCGCCCGCCACGACGACGTCGCTCGCGCCGCTCTGCACCTGCATTGCGGCCTGCAGCACCGACTGCAGGCCGGAACCGCACCGGCGGTCGACCTGCATACCGCCGGTGGTGATCGGCAGTCCGGAGTTCAGCGCGACCAGCCTGCCGATCGCGGGTGCCTCGCTGTTCGGATAGCAGTGGCCGAGCACGACGTCGTCGATCGCCTCGGGGGAGATGCCACTGCGTTCCAGCAGGCCGCGCAGGGCGGTTTCGCCGAGGTCGGCGGCGCCGAGCGGACGCAGGACGCCGCCGAACCGGCCGATCGGGGTGCGGACCGGCTCGCAGACCACGGCCTCACGGGGCATTCCGGTGCTCATCACATGTACCTCCCGCCGGTGACCTCGAGGACGGTCCCGGTCATGTAGGACGACAGGTCGGAGGCGAGGAACAGTGCCACACTCGCCACTTCGGACACCTCGCCCGGCCGGTGCATCGGGATCTCGGCCATCTTCTGATCCCACACGTGCTCGGGCATGGCCTCGGTCATCGCGGAGCGGATCAGTCCCGGCTGGATCGCGTTGACGCGCACGCCGTGGTGGGCCATCTCCTTGGCCGCAGCCTTACTCATGCCGACGATGCCCGCCTTGGCCGCCGAGTAGTTGGTCTGGCCTGCCATACCGACCTTGCCGGACAGCGACGAGATGTTGACGATCGCTCCGCGTTGCTGCGCGCGCATGATCGTGGACGCCTTCCGCATACCGTTCCACGTGCCCTTCAGGTGGACGTCGATGACCTGGTCGAACTGTTCCTCGGTCATCGTCCGCATCGTCGCGTCGCGGGTGATGCCCGCGTTGTTGACCAGGACGTCGAGCGCGCCGAAGTGGTCGGTGGCGGCGGCGAGGAGCGCATCCGTGTCCGTCGGCGAGGTGACGTCGCAGCGCACGGCCGTCGCGACGGCGGAGCCGCCGAGCGCGTCCGCGGCGGTCGCGGCCGCGGCCTCGTCGACGTCACCGACGACCACCCGCGCCCCCTCGGAGACGAATCGTTCGGCGATGGCGAAGCCGATTCCCTGTGCGGCGCCGGTGAGTACGGCGACCTTGCCGTCGAGTAGACCCATGTCGTTGCGGTGTCCTTTCGGTGTGGGTGTCGGGTGGTGCTGGGTGTCGGGTGCTGCCGGGCGTTCAGGCGGGGCCTGCGACGAGACCGGCGTCGTGCAGCCTGCCGATCTCGGCCTGGCTGAGACCGAGGCGCTGGCTCAATACCGCGTCGGTGTCGGCCCCGAGCGCCGGTGCGGGGCGCGGAGGGGAGGCCTCGCCCGCGGTGCGGATGGGGCCGGCCGCGGTGGCCATCGTCCCGATACCGGGCTGGTCGATCTCCCGGACGACGGACGTGGCGTCGTCGAGCGCCGACTGCGCGGCCTCGGCCATGTCGCGGTAAGGGCCCCACAGCACGCGGGACTCGTCGAGCAGGCGGGCGACCTCGTCGTACGGGCGGGCGGCGAACCACGGCCGCAGGATCGCCTCGATCGTCTCGCGGAACCGGTAGCGGTCGGACTCGTCGGACAGGTCGGCGCCGAGGGCGGGTTCGAGCGCGGCGAACACCTCGGCGGTCCCGGTGGCTGTGCAGAGCCCGGCCCACTGTCCGGCGGTGAGTGCGACGACGATGACCCGGCGGCCGTCGGCGGTGGGGAAGTCGACGCCGAAGCTGCCGTAGGTGTGGTTGCCGATGCGCTCCCGCGCGCGGCCGGTCCGGTGCGCCTCGGCGATCCAGCCCAGGTCTCCGATCGCCGACAGTGCCACATCCGACAGGGCGATCGTCGACGACGAGCCTTCGCCACGTCGGTTGCGGCGGTGCAGCGCCGCGAGGATCGCGGTCACGGCGTGCTGGCCGCACAGGAAATCCCAGGCAGGCAGGGCGTGGTTGACCGGCCTGTCGTGGTCGGCCGGTCCGGTGACGGCCGGAACACCGACGGCGGCGTTGACGGTGTAGTCGACACCGGGTTTGCCGCCTGCCACTCCTTCGACGTGCACGTGGATCGTGTCGGCCCGGCGCGCGGCCAGTTCCCCGGAGGTCAGCCGGGCGCGGCCCGCGACGTTGTCGAGGTAGATGCCGGCATCCTGGCCGGATTCGGTGGCGAGGGCGAGGAGGAGCTCGCGGCCCTCGGGATTGCGGAAGTCGAGAGCGAGGGAACGTTTGCCCTTGTTGAGGTTCGCCCAGTACAGGCTCGTGCCGTGAGCGTCGACGGGCCAGCGGCGGAAGTCGCCCCCACCTCCGGGAGGGTCGACCCGCAGCACGTCGGCGCCGAGCCGGGACAGTGCCATGCCCCCGGACGGGCCCGCCACGAAGCTGGCGCATTCGACCACGCGGAGGCCGTCGAGCGGGGCGGAAGCCGAATCGGACGTCATGCCGGTGGTCCGGTGTCGCCCGTCGGGCGTGGGTGCGGGGCTGGCATGTGCTCGACCTCCAACGGTGCAGGCAGGAGCCTTTCTATTTTTTATAACCTAAATATATGATTTCCGGAAGGGTGGCAGGCTCGACGGCTGCGAGTGAGGTGGGTCATGGCGGACACGACGGCGCGCACCAGGGGAAAGCGCTCCCTGCCCGACCAGGTCGCCGCGCACGTGCGCGAGCTCGTCATGTCGGGGCAGCTGCGGTTTCCGGAGTTCGTGCGCCTCGACCAGGTCGCCGGTGACCTCGGGGTCAGCGTGACGCCGGTCCGGGAGGGACTGCTGGCGCTGTGCGCCGAGGGGCTGTTGCAGCTCGAGCGGCGGCGCGGGTTCATGGTCGCCCCGCTGTCCGGGGACGACGTGCGCGACCTGTTCTGGGTGCAGGCCCAACTGGAGGGTGAGCTCGCCGCACGCGCCACCCCGCGGCTGTCCGACGACGACCTCGCCCGCCTCGAGGAGCTGCAGCGCGGCCTCGCCGACGCGCTCGCCGAGGACAGGGTCACGGAGATCGAGGAGCTCAACCATCGATTCCACCACCTGCTCGCGATGGCGGGCCGGTCGCCGAAACTGACGTGGTTTCTCGGGCAGGCCGTCAAGCACACGCCGTCGCGCTACTACGAGATGATCGACGGCTGGGTGCAGGCCTCCGTCGACGATCACTATCCGATTCTGGAGGCGCTGCACGCGCGCGATGCGGAGGCGGTCCGGACCGCGATGCAGGAGCACGTCCGGCATGCGGGCGAGCTGCTGGGCAGGCACCTCGACCGACTGGACGGCGAGTGAAATCGCCGTGCCGGGCAGGCCCGCGGTCCGGTGCGGAGTCGTCCCTGTGTGTGACGGTCGGCGTCGTGTGAAACGGCTGTGATGTCCGTACTCTGCCGCGTATGAGGATCAGGAAGACGGTCGCGGCATTGGCCGCGGTGAGTGCGCTCGGTGGAGTGGCCGCCTGTGACGAGCCGGTCGAGGACGACGGCAACCAGCAGGAGGAGGACGGCGGCGGCCAGTACGGCGACGGCGAGGGCGGCGACGACGACGGCGAGGACGGCGAGGACGGCGACGACGGCGAGGGCGAGGACGGCGAGGACTGACCGTCCGCCGCAGGCGGGAATGGACACCGACTCCCTGTCGCACGCTCGCCGGATGACGGGTGTGGGCACCGGCGCCGCGGTCAGCTGCGAGGCCGAGCCGAGGGCCCGCGGCGGGCGCGTCCCGCTCGCGCGGCCAGGGCGAGCAGATCGGCCGAGGCACCGGACGGAGTCGCCTCGGGGTGCCACACGGCACGGAGGGTGCGCTGCAGCTCGACACCGGTCGTCGCGACCTCACGCAGCGATCCGGCCGCCAGCTCGGGCGCGAGCACCAGCTCACTGAGCAGCGCGGGACCGGTTCCGGTCGCCACCGAACTGCGTACCGCGGCCGTCGATCCCAGCTCCAGCAGCGGCTCCGCGGGGGTGAGCCCCGCGGTCAGGAGTGCCTGTTCAGCGGTGTCACGGGTGCCGGAGCCGATCTCCCTGGTGATCAACGGGGTGGCAGCGAGCTCGGCGGCACCGATCGGAGTCCGCCGCCGTGCCCAGGGGTGCCCCGGGGCGACCACGAGGACGAGCCGGTCCCGTGCGACGGTCTGTGAACGCAATTCGCGCAATCGCCGGGGCGATTCGATGAACCCGAGGTCGATCTCGCCGTGCCGGGCCAGCTCGCACACCCGAGTGGAGTTGAGCACCTGCAGCCCCACGTGCAGATCGGGCAGCTGCCGCCGCAGGTCGCCGATCCACGTCGGCAGCAGGTGTTCGGCAACCGTCAGACTCGCCGCCAGGGACAGTTGCGCCGAGCGCTCGCGGCGCAGCGCACGGGCGCCCTCGACGAGGCGGTTGACATCCTCGATCACGCGATCGGCCCAGCTGCACACGAGGCGCCCGTCCGCGGTGAGTGCCGATCCGGTGTGTGACCGGTCCAGCAGCCGCAGGCCGAGCCTGCGCTCGAGCGCGGAGATGCGTTTGCTCGCCGCGGGCTGGGTGGTCCCCGTCCGTTCGGCCGCGGTCGTGAGGCTGCCGTGCTCGCCGACCAGTACCAGCAGGCGCAACGACTCGACGTCGGGCAGGGTGGACATGCCTCCAGGTTATGACGTGCGAACGAGTTGACGGTACCGCCACCGGAGGGCGCGGCCCGACGATCGAGGTGTGATCAAGCACCACGCCTCCCTCGCGGGCCCGTCCCGGAAGACGGAGCTGTTGCCCGGCGTCGCCGCGGCCGCGGTGGGTACGGCGGCAGCCTTCGCCGTGTCGCTGCTGTGGTCCGCGCTCGGAGCGCTGACGGTTGCGGTGGTGCTCGGTGTCGCGACGGGCAGGTGGATCCCCGGACGGTGCCGAGCGGGATTGTCGTGGGTGACCGCACGGTGCCTGCGTCTCGGTGTCGTGCTGCTGGGCCTGCAGCTCGGTGTCGGTGACGTCCTGGCTCTCGGCCCGGGCGTCGTGGCCGCCGTCGTGGTGACCGTCGTGGCAGCCTTCTTCGGAACACTGGGTCTCGGCCGCCTGCTCGGTGTCTCCCCTGGACTTCGGCTCCTGGTCGCGACCGGGTTCTCGATCTGCGGAGCCTCCGCGATCGCGGCGATGGACAGCGTCACCGACAACGACAGGGAGGACGTGGCCACCGGCGTGGCTCTCGTGACGCTCTACGGCAGCGGAGCCATCGCCGTGGTTCCGCTGCTGGGCGGGTGGCTCGGCATGGAACCGGAGCAACTCGGAGCGTGGGCAGGCGTGTCGGTCCACGAGGTGGCGCAGGTGGTGGCGGCGGCATCGCCGGCGGGCGCCGCCGCAGTGGCCGTGGCCGTGGTCGTGAAGCTCAGCCGCGTTGTCCTGCTCGCGCCGATGGTCGCGGGCGTCGGCATGGTGAACAGGCACCGCACGGCCGGGACCGGCGCCGGAGCACGTCCTCCGCTGCTCCCGCTGTTCGTGGTGGGTTTCCTGGCGATGATGGCGGTGCGGAGCACCGGTGTCGTGCCGCCCGCGGTGCTCTCGGTGGCGGAGGTGACCTCGACGTTGCTGTTCGCCGCCGCACTGTTCGGCCTCGGAACCGGCGTCGATCCGGGAGCGCTGGTGCGGACGGGGCGACGAGGCGTGATCCTGGGTGCGCTGTCGACACTCCTCGTCGCCGCAGGCGGGTGTGCGGCATTGGCGGTGGCGGGTGCGGTCTGACGTGCCGGTCGCGTGCTGTCACCGCAGTGGGACGAGTGCTGCGTTCTGGGGCATCGTCCGGGCGCCGAACGTGTGCTTGAGATCGGTCATCTTCTTGCCGAGCACGACGCCCTTCTTGCCTGACGCGAGTGCGTACCGCACCGACTGGGTGTACATGTCGAAGTACACGTTCCGCCTGCCACCGCGATGGAGCGGCAACATCGACCACGATCGCATCACCGGCCACTGTGGATGGTCGAGGATCAGCGCGAGCGCCCGCAGCGCACCGGAGGCCGGGTCGACATAGCGCACGCCGTGCACGTCCGGCCGGCCCAGCAGGTTCTCGAGGTAGCGGGTGAACATCGGCAGGGGCACGATCGGCACGTCGTGATGCTTCTCGGCGTTGTGACGCAGCAGCGCCGCGACCTCGCCGGGGTCGGCGTCGGCCATCGGGCCGATCCTCACCTCGAGGCGGGGGTCGTCCTCGATGGCCGTTGCGATCTGGTTGAGGCTCCGTTTGCGGCTCTTGCGCAGCCCGGACATCCAGTGCTGCACGGACTCGAACGGTGCGGTGTCGAGCACGTTGACCGGTTCGGTGGGCCGCACGACGCGCAGCCGTGTGTTCATGGCTGCCGCGTCGGTGTCGCCGAGCTGCCGCGCCAGCAGCAGGCGCGCCCCGCTGCCCAGGGCGTCGCGCATGGCCGGTGCGTAGTCGGTGAGCAGCCGCTGGACCGTGCCGTCGGCGAACCACCAGCCCGGTGCGGATGCGTTGTTCGGCGCCCGGACGTCGAGTCCGCCGAACCGGCCACCGCGCATCGTGTGCGCGAAGCGGTGACGCCGGGTGGGAGGCCCGACCCATGCGGCCCACACCACACCGCACGGACCGTCGTCGCCATGGAACACCGTGACGTACTGAGGTGTTCTGGCCGCCCATGCCTGGGCGGTGAGGACGTCCCAGCTCCAGTCGGCGTGCAGTCCCGCAGTGATACGGAGCCCTGGCCAGTAGCCGGGTTCGGGGTCGAACCGCGGGTCCAGTACCTCGTAGTCGGTGATCGGTCTCGACCCCGCCCGCGTGGGAGCCGTAGCGCGGGCGCCGCCTCCCGTCGCCGCCCGGATCATCGGCACACCGGCCGCGGGGCGACGACCGACTGCAGCGGCCGGGGCGCGAACCCGAGCGAGCCCTTGACGTCCTGCATTCCGCGGCCGGACGAGATCGAAGGCCTGCCGTTGTCGATCATGAAGCCGACCACCCTGGCGTAGGCGTCGAAGTACAGGTGCCGTTTTCCTCCCCGGTCGGGGGGAACGGCTGCCCAGTGCTGGTGCAGCGGTGTCACCGCGTGGTCGAGCACGTTGGTGAACGCGAGCAGCCTCCCGGACGAGGCGTCCCGGTACGTCAGGGTGGCCACGTCGGGTCTGCGTACCAGGGCGTGCAGATACTCGGCGGTGACGGCTCCGCGGAGGTCCAGTGGAACGCGGCCGAACTTCGCCCGGTGTGCATGCAGCAGCGTGGCGAGCTCGGCTCCCTCGAGATCGTCCCTGGACCGTCCACATCGGATTGTCAGCGACGGGTCGGCGGCGATCTTCCGCCGTTGCCCGCGGATGCTGTGCCGCCTGCTCCGCGCCAGCGACGAGACCCACCCGTCGACGTCGGTGAACCCGTTCTCCAGCAACGTCGTGGGCACGGCGTCGCGCACCGCCCGGCCCCTGCCGGTGACGGCCGGCAGCTCGTCGTCACGGACGTAGCGGTGGACGACACCGCCGCAGCCGGGGCCGATGAACGACACGAGAGCACGTTCGGCGGAGCGCATGAGCTGCCGCTGCGCGGTCGGGTCGAGCCCCGGTGCGAAGACGCGGCCGGAGGTGCCGGGCATCCACGGCTGGTGCACCTCGGCGAGCCGGGGTGTGAACCGTGCGGCTCCACCGACGGGCCTGCGGCGGTGCAGGTCTCCCGGACGGGCGACGGTGACCGACAGCGCGGCGACCGGCGTGCCGCGATCACGTGCGACGACCAGCAGGTTCGGGCACCGCGACGAATTCGTCTCGAGGCGGAGCATGTCGTAGTCCCACGGTGCGGGCAGTTGCCGGGCCGCGGCGAACTCGGCCCAGTCGGCGGGTTCCGGATCGGTGCGAGGATCCAGGACGTCGATGTGCACTGTCATGTCACGCTCCCGGCGCGATTCCGGTGGATGTGCCCTGTCGTGTCGCGCGGTGTCTCCCGGTGTACCGCCTGCGGACCACGCCGGTCACCGAGGAGTGGCCGCGGTGCCGCAACGGTGTGCAGCTGCCGGGTGTCACGGAAACCGAGGGCCGCCTTCTCGTCCAGCATCGCCCTGCCCGCGGTCAGCTCGGTGCTGCCGAGGTCGATCGCCTGTGCCACGGCCTGGGCGTACGCGTGCCGGTGGAGCCCCGGCCTGCCGCCGTCCACACGGGACACGGCTGCCCAGTGGTGGAATGCGGCCGTACCGCGGTCGGTGATCATGGTGCTGAAGCCGAGCAGGCGGCCCGTCGGGGTGCGGTACGTGCGGGTGAGCACGTTCGGCCTGCGCAGCAGCGCGTCGAGATAGGCAGGTGACACGGGGCTGCGGGTGTCCAGGTGCAGCCCGGCGAACCGCGAACGCTGACCGCCCGCCCAGGCCCGGGCGTCCTGACGTGCCCGGTGTGCGTTGAGGAGTGCGGCGAGTTCGCTGGCATCCAGGTCGTCGCGGCCTGCGCCGACGTCGGTACGCACCTCCGGGTCGGCGTCGATCGCGTCGACGGTGGCGCGGACGTCGGTGCCGAGGCCCGCACGCCACTCGTCGACCGTGGCCGGTGGGTGCAGGACCGCCGCCGGATCGATCACGCGATGCGGCCGCTGTGGTCCGGACATCGCGTCCGCGAGGTCGTCGGTCATGGCCCGGTACAGCACGCCGAGCAGGCCCGGGCCGACGCGGTGCACCAGCGACCGCTCGAACTCCCTGATCGCGCCCCGGACGTCGACGCCGGAGTGGAACGCGGCGGCGGGATACCCGCTGTGCAACGGCAGGTAGACCTCTGCCCAGCGCGGCCGCAGCCGGGCCGGTCGCCGGGTGGCGGCGGGGCCGAAGCGACCGGTGCTCCAACTGCGGCACACCATGGCCTGCAGGCCCCCGACCACCCGCCCGTGCTCACGCACCACAGCCAGCAGCGGCGGGTTGCGCGCCGTCCACGCTTCGAGCCGGATCAGCGGGTGGCGCCAGACGGGATGCAGGCGCCGGTCGTTGACGAAATCCGCCCAGCCTGTCGGTTCCGGGTCCACCCGCGGATCGATGATCTCGACGTTCACCGGCCCATCACCGGCCTCGGCGCGATGACGCCGTACACGTCCCTCGGTGTGAACCCCAGGGACGTCTTGACGTCGAGTTTGCCCCGGCCCGCGGAGATCCGCGGTCTGCGGTGCGCGACGCACCAGCGCACGGCACGCATGTAGGCGTCGAAGTACAGGCCCTGCCTGCCACCGTCGTCCGGGGCGAGCGCCGCCCAGTGTTGTTTGACGACGACGTCGCGGTGGTCGAGCAGCGTGTTGAGGGCGAGCAGCCTGCCGTCGGTGTCGTGATAGGTGAGTGTGTGCACATCGGGCCTGCGCACGAACGCCTCCAGATACGGTGCCGCGATGGGTGAGCGCGTGTCGCCGGTCTGCGCGGGAAACCGGGCCCGGTGCTCGTTGAGCAGATCCGCCATGGCCTCCGGGTCGGCGTCGGCCCGCCCGGGTCCTCCGCGGATCCGGAGTGACGGGTCGGCGTCGGTCCGGCGGTGTTGCCTGCGCAGGTTCGCGCGCCGGCTCTTGCTCAGCGACGCGAGCCACTCGTCGGTGTCGGCGAACGTGTTGTCCAGCACCGCGGCCGAATCGGTGCGCCTGCGGACACGGCCCCGTCCGGAGAGAACGGGAAGCAGGTCGGGTCCGACGCCGCGGTAGAACACGCCTGCCAGGCCGGGTCCGAGGCGGCGTGCCAGCGTGCTCTCCGCCGCGCGCACCGCGACGCGGAGCCGGTGGCCGGACACCGTGGGCCGCCGGACGATGCCGGGCAGGCCGCTGAGCCACGGTTGGCTCACCTCCACCCACATCGGACCGCGTCGCGTGCGGCGCGGGGCGTAGCGGGGTAGGCGCGCCGGTCGGCAGACCAGTGCCGACAGCGCCGCCACGATGCCGTCGGCGTCGTGCACGGTGACCAGCAGCGGCGGATTGCGCGCCAGCCACCCCTCGATGCGCAGCAGCCGCGGGTCCCACACTGCGTGCGGGCGTGTGAGCTCGGCGAACTCGGCCCAGCCGTCGGGCGCCGGATCGACGCGCGGGTCGCAGATCCGGGCATCGGTGACGGTCGTACGTGTGATGCGAACCGTCATGTGTGCTCCAGTCGGCGGAAACCTCGCCCGTTGGGGCCGAGAGGAACCGATCCCTGAACTACGTGCAGACGTCGGCGACGCTCACCGGGTGGAAGAAGACCGACGAACTCGCCTTCCTCAGCGAGGTGTCCAGCGTGCCGTTGCAGCAGACGTTGCGGCATCTGCAGGGCGCGTTCACGAACTTCTTCGGTAAGCGGGCGCGGTATCCGCGGTTCAAGTCGAGGAAGAAGTCTCGCTCGTTGCTGGTCGAGACCGCCGTCGAGCACTACGCACCCACGACGCACGTCGTCGGTGTCGACGCTGGTATCGATGCGTTGGTGACGCTCTCGACTGGGGAGATCACCGACCGCAGGCGGGATTATCCGCACAAACCGAGTACTCGGCTCGTTCGTGAGAACCAAACGATCGTGCTCGAGGATCTGCACGTGTCCGGCATGGTGCGCAACCATGCGCTGGCGCGTTCCATCTCCGACGCCTCGTGGTCGGAGCTGCGTTCGATGCTGGAGTACAAGGCCGACCGGTACGGCCGCGAGGTGGTCACGGTTGACCGCTGGTCGCCCTCCAGTAAGGCGTGCTCGTCCTGCGGCAGGCTCGCCGAGTCGATGCCGCTGAACGTGCGCACGTGGACATGCTCCGGTTGCGGAGCGTCCCACGACCGGGACGTGAACGCCGCCAAGAACAGTCCGCCCGCCGGGCGGGCGGTTGCAGCCTGTGGAGACGGAGTGAGACCGACCCGACGCCAGTCGGCGAGGCATCTGTCGAAACCTCCCTTCGGGGTGAAGAAGCAGGAACTATCCGGCGTGAGCTGGATGGGAATCTCGGTCCTTGAAGGACCGAGAGGACGTCAAGTTTGGATCACGGGCGATGCGTGTTGCGGGCACGCATGCACCTCGCCCGGCACTCCGCCGCCGACGAGCACGTCGACCAGCCGGGGTGAGGTGCGTTCGAGGACGGTGAACGCGAGGCCGCCCGTCGTTTCGCGAACGTGGACGCGGCGCCGGTCGACGTGCCATCGGCCGCAGTCGCGGAGGACGCCGAGGTAACCGAGCAGCGGATCGTGGAGCAGGCCGAACGGCCCGCCGGTGAGGCGGTCGATGCGATGGTGCGGGACGCGGTCGGGCGGCGGCAACTCGGCAGGCAGTGCCGAGGACAGTGCGTCGAGGTTCTTGTCCTCGCCGACGGCCAGGACCCGCTCGCCCCGGCGCAGCGTGTCGACGATCTCTCTGAGGACGGGTTCGTCGCCCGCGGATGCGGCGGCATCCGGGTGCAGGACGCAGCCGCGGGAACCGCGTGGCAGCCCGGTGGGCGGTCGGGTGACCTCGGCGTCGACCACCACGACCAGGCGATGGGAGGGGCGCTGCGTGGCGCGGGTGAGCAGGAAGGCGAGTCCGCGAGCCGGGTCCGGCTCGGTCGATCCGCCCGCGAGGGGTGCGGTGTCGACCAGCCGGCGGCGCACCTCGTCGGCGGGCAGCGCACCGCCGTTGCTCCCGGTCTTACCCGGAACGAGTACCGGGTCGGTCCGGCCGTGCAGTGCCCAGGTCTCGCGATACAGCGGCACCGTGGCGAATGCCGAGGAGACGGCGCGCAGATAGGCGGCCCGCCACAACCGGTAGGCCAGCGAATTCCACATGGCTGGACAGTGTGCCATCGGAACGCACGAATTCGTATCGCTCATTGTGTGATTGGGCCGAAAGGTCGCGGGTCTCCCCGTTTCGGACTCGGCTGAACGGCTCAATCCGAACTCCTGTCCTTGCTGTCGCCGTGTCGTCGGACAAAACTCTCGAACCGTTCCTGCTGGGGGTAGAGCCTGCTGACGATGTAGAAACGCGAGGGCATTCATGCCACATTCGCCGAGATGGATTTGCATACGGGAATCCACCCCATGGATGGTGCGTGAGCTGTGACGGAGTCGAGTGATGACCGTACGAGGATAACGAACATCACGGTCGTGGTGCCGTGTTATAACGAAGTGGCCAATGTCTCGGCATCCTATGCGGAAATTGTCGAGGAGTTCAGCGACGTCGACCTCGAAATCATATACGTCGACGACGGGAGCTCCGACGGGACGCTCGATATCATTCGCGATCTCGCGGAACAAGATCCGCGTGTGGATTTCATGTCCTTCACGCGGAACTTCGGCTTCGAGGCAGCCTTCTCGGCCGGGTATCGCTATGCCGCTGCGCCGTGGGTACTGCATGTCGATGCCGACCAGCAGTTCCCGGCCGCCGAGGCGCGCGTGCTGATCGGCGAGGCGGAACGGGGCTACGACGCCGTCTTCGGGGTCCGGACCAACCGGCAGGACCCGATGCTGCGGCGGTGGGGGACCGCGGTGTTCCACCATCTCGCGCAACGAGTCCTGAAGGTGGAGATTCCGCGAGGTGCGACCGCGTTCCGGCTGGTGCGCACGGACCTCGCACGCCGGGTCGTCGATCTCGAGCTCGGCACCCCGTACTTCATGGCGACCGTGCCGCGGCTGACCGGCCGGTACACCACCGCCCTCGTCGGCCACCGTGCGCGGGCACGCGGCGAGTCCAAGGTGGGGTTCCGCTTCCTGGCCTCGCACGCGGTGGAACTGTTCGTCGGATTCACGCGCCGTCTGCCGGGCGTCGCCGCGGGTCTCGCGCTCGGGACCGCGGCGCTGTGCGGCTTGCTGGCCGTGGCAGCCGCGTCCGGGCTGATCGGCGGTGCTGCGGTGTCGGCCGCGCTGTTCGTGGTCCTCGCCGTGCTCACCGCGGTACTGGCGGTGGGTGTTCGCTACCTCGTCAGCGTCGGATCCGGGCAGCCGCGGCCGCGCCAGTTCTATATCCGCGAGACGTCGCTGCGCGACCGGGTCGATCCGGCCGACCTTCTCCTCGACGAGTGGCCGACGGCGCCGCAACCGCGGCGGGCGGAGGTGGCGTCGTGACGACACTGGTGGTGCTGGGTGGCGCCGACGGTTCGGTCGGCGTGTACCAGCGGGCGAGGGAACTGGGCTACCGGACGATCTGTGTCGACATCCGGCCGAGCGCGCCCGGCGTGCTGTACGCGGACGAGTTCGTTCAGCTGAGCGTACGTGCTCCGGAGCTGATCGCGAGCACGCTCGCGGGGCGCGACGACATCGTCGGGGTGCTGTGCCCGGCCAGCGACGTCGGACTGCCCGCGCTCGCGTGGCTCACCCGGCATTGGAACCTGCCCGCGCCGCTGCCCGACCTGGCGATGCGCGCCTCGGTCGACAAATCGGTGTTCCGGGAGCTGTGTGCCGAGCTGGACCTGCCCGGCTATCGCGCGGTCAGCGGTGCCCCGGACGACGACCTCGTCAAGCGCGCCCGCGAGCTGCGATTCCCCGCACTGGTCAAACCGGTCGACTCGTCGGGCAGCCGGGGAGTCGTGGCCTGCTCCGGCCCTGGTGTGCTGCGCTCGGCGTTCGCCGAATCGGTGGCGTTCTCCCCCGAGGGCAAGCTCGTCGTGGAGGAGTATCTGACGGGCATGCACCTCACCGTCGAAGTCCTCGTGCGGCACGGGCGGGTGGCCTTCCACGCCGTCACCGAGCGGACGATCACGCCACCGCCGTACTTCGTCACGACGACCCATCTCGTTCCCGCCGAGCTTCCGTCCGAAGTGGACGACGAGCTGGTGCGGATGCTCGAGCGGATCTGCGAACGGCTCGATTACCCCGACGGGCCGCTGACCCTCGACGCGGTGCTGGGTCGTGACGCCAGGCTGTACCTGGTGGAATTGGGTGCCCGCATGGGTGGCAACGGCCTGGCCGAGCTCATCGAGTCGTGCTACGGCGTGGACATCATGGCGGCGACCATGGCCACGGCCGTGGGGGAGGAGCCGGTGCTCGCTCCCCGGGAGCCGGTGCCCACGATGGTGCAGGTCTTCGGTGCCGACCGGGCGGGCAGGCTCGCCGAGATCTGCGGCCTCGGCGAGGTCCGCGCACATCCCTCGGTGGTCGACGTGCAGATGTTCGCCGAGGAAGGGACCTTCGTCCGCGCCTACGAACAGGCCGGCTACAAGCTCGGCTACGCCGTCCTCAGAGCAGCCACCACGGACGAACTGCGAGCCTCGGCCGAGGCGGTGCGCGGCGCACTGAAGTTCCGGCTCGACGACGTGGCTCAGGCGGTGCCGGGGCCGTGACGGGCACGGCGGTGAGCACGGCGCCCCGCCGGCTGATGATCCTCCGGCTTCTCCTCGGCCGCGGCTCGTTCCGGATCAGCCTTCAGCTGATGCAGGTCGTGCTGGCCGTCGCGTGGGGCACGGTGGCCTACGGCCCGTTCGCCAACGCCCTCGGCGCCTGCGGGTGGCTGGTGTTCCTGCCCAACGCCGCGGAGAAGAGCGTGCTGAAGCTGGCTCCGCGGGTGCGGGTGACGCGGGCGACCGTGACCGCGCTGGCGGTGCGGTTCGCCATCGCCCCGGTTCTCGTGTTCGCGGCGGCGCTGCTCGTGACCCTCGCGGTGGCACCGGAGTCGGCGCTGCTGCCGTACCTGGCCGCAGCCTGCTGGCACACGTGCTCCGGGATGCTGATGACGGTGTCGGGCCTGCACCGGCTCCGCGGCAGGGCATCGCTCGACGCGTGGGCGTTCACGGCGGGTGCGGTGCTCGTGCTCGGCGTGACACTGGCGACGTGGCTGGCCGACTGGTCACCGCGCACCGTGCTGCTGGTCCTGCCCGCCGGGCTGGCTCTCGTCGCGCTGGCGGCCGTCGGTGCGCTGCCCCGAGACTGGCTGCGGCCCGAACCGTTGCGGCGACGGCGGCTCGTGCTCGCCTACGGGCGCACCACGTGGCTGCTCGGCGTGCCGGAACTGCTCGATGCGCTGACCGTGGCCGTGGTGTTCTTCGTGTTCGCCGGCGTGGGGCGGGTGTCGGACAGTGGGCCGTTCTACCTGGCGATGTTGGCCGCCGGCGCGTTCTCCTCGATCGTGCGGTATCAGCTCCGGATCCACCAGCCGGGGGTGTCACTCCGGCAGCGGGGCAGTGGTGCGGGGCAGGCGCGCGCGAAGGCCATGGCGGTGCTGCGGGCCGCGGTCGTGGGCGGGATGGCGTTCGCCGTGCTGTTCGGCACCGCTCTGCTGGTGCCACCGGTCCGTGATGCGCTGCTGGCCGATACGGGGATCGCCATGTGGGCGGCGCTCGGCGCGCTGACCGTCGTCGAGATCGTCGTCGCGATCGCCGTGATGTACGGGATCTTCCTGATCGAGAACACCGGAAGCCCCTTGTTGGGCGCGAGCTTCCGGGGAGCGCTGTGCCGACTCGCCGTGACGACGGTGTGCGCCCTGTTCCTGGTGCCGCCGCTCGGCGCCGCGGGCGGGTTCGCCGCGGTCGTGCTCGCGTTGTCGGCCGAGGCGGCAGCGCTGCACCACATGGTGCGCAGACATCATTCCGGACCGCTCACCGGACGGCCCGCGTGAGTCCGGCCTGTCATCCACCACGTAACACCACGGAGCGAGAGCATGTACGTACTCGGCATCAGTAGGGTTCACGACTCGGCGGCGGCGCTGGTCCGTGACGGCACGATCGTCGCGTTCGCCGAGGAGGAACGGTTCACCCGCGTCAAACACGACGGGCGCCTGCCTGCGAACGCGATCCGGTTCTGCCTCGACCAGGCGGGCATCACGCTCTCCGAGGTCGACCACGTGGCCTACTACTGGCAGCGGTGGCAGGAGGCGATCCACGCGGCCAAGGTGTTCGCACGGTACTTCCCGGGCACGCTGGACGTCTTCCGCAACCCGGACGGCACCGGCGGCGGCCGCGCCGCCGGACTGCTGAAGACGTTCCGCAGCGGTGGGGGCAAGGGCGTCGACGACTACCACGTCGGCGGCGCCGTGCTCGCACACATCAAACGCACCTACACCCTCGAGCGTGACGTCAAGGAGGCCGTCGGTCACTCGGGTCCGGTGAACTTCAAGGTGCACCTGGTCGACCACCACCGCGCCCACGCGGGCAGCGCCTACTACATCTCCCCGTGGGACGAGTCGGCGGTGCTGACGCTCGACGGTATCGGCAGCGACGGGGCGTCCACCCTGCTGGCACACGGCAAGGGCGACACCATCACCGAACTGCGCCGGATCAAGTTCCCCCATTCGCTCGGCGCGATGTATGCGGCGGTCACCGGGTACCTCGGCTTCTACCCGACGCGGGACGAAGGCAAGATCATGGGACTGGCCCCGCTGGGACGCGACACCTATGTCGAGGCGATGCGTGAGCTGGTGCACCTCCATCCGGACGGCGGGTTCGAACTCGACCTGAGCTGGTTCGAGCACCACCGCACCGGCAAGCACGTGATGTCGCAGAAGTTCCACGACCTGTTCGGACCGGCCCGCCCGAAGACCCGGGTGACGGCCGAGAACCCGGTGCCGCAGCACTACTGCGACATCGCCTACGCGCTCCAGGTGGTGCTCGAGGAGGCCGGTCTGCACCTGGCTCGCTGGCTGCAGGCCGAAACCGGGTCGACGAGGCTGAGCGTGGCCGGCGGCGTGGCGCTCAACAGCGTGATGAACGGGCGGATCCTGTTGGAGACACCGTTCGAGGACTTCTTCGCCCAGCCGGCCGCGGCCGACGACGGCTGCGCGGTCGGTGCGGCCCTGGACGTCAGCGTCGGTACCTATCACCGTCCGCGCGCGAGCACCGGTTTCACCTTCACCGGCCCGGAATACACCGAGACCGAGATGGAACTCGCACTCAAGGACGCCGGACTGGACTACGAGCGTCCCGACGACATCGCCGCGCACGCGGCCGGTCGGATCGCCGACGGGGTGATCGCAGGCTGGTTCCAGGGCCGGATGGAGTGCGGACCGCGTGCGCTCGGGAACCGTTCGCTCGTGGCCGACCCGCGTGACCCGGAGTCGAAGACGCGGATGAACGAGAAGGTCAAGCACCGGGAGGCGTTCCGGCCGTTCGCGCCGTCCTGTCTCGCCGAGCGCGCAGGGGAGTTCTTCGCCAGTGGTTATCCGTCGCCGGTGATGCTGCTGGTGTTCGACGTGCTCGAGCACCAGCGTGAAGTGGTGCCGGCGATCACCCACGTCGACGGGACCGCCCGGGTGCAGACGGTGTCCGAGGAGGACAATCCCCTCTACTACCGGATGATCCAGCACTTCGAACGGTTGACCGGCATCCCGATGGTCGTCAACACCTCGTTCAACGACAACGAGGAACCGATCGTCATGAGCCCGGCCGACGCGGTCGCGTGCTACCTGAAGACCGACGTGGACGCGCTCGCGCTCGGCCCGTTCTGGGTGGAGAAGCCGCGCATGGAGGATGACGAGGCATGACCGCGACGATGCCGGGAGCAGATGCCGCCGCCGGAGGCCCCGGCGGCGACCACGGTAGGGGCTGGGTCGCCGCGCTGTATCGCGCGCGCGGCTGGCTGTGGGTGGTGCCCGCGGTGCCCGCGGCGGTACTGGCGCTGTTGATCATGGTGGTGCTGCCGCCCGACCAGACGCTCGACAACGTGGCCGAATGGGCGTTCAAACTGAGCCCGTTCGCGTTCGCCGTGGTGGCCGTGGCGTTGTTGCCGACGTGGCGCGCGGCGCCGGGGCTGCTGCTGCTCGGCGTGATCGGCTACATGGGCTACATCGACACCGAGATGGTCATGCGCATCCAGGAGTTCGGGCGCACGGCCGACCAGGACGGCTCGTTCGAACCGGTGTACCAGTTCGAGCTGTTCATCACCACGTTCATCGTGCTGCTCATGTTGCTGGCCTACCGGCTGGGCGGGGCCCGGACCGCGAACGTGCTCAAGACGGGCGTGGCGGCGATCCTGGTCGTCGTGTCGGGCTTGAACGACCTGACGTTCTGGGCGCTCAACGAGGTGTGGGCTGCGGGCTCGCGCCCCTCGGAGCTGCCGTGGGCCTCGCACATCGTCGTGTTCACGGGTGTGCCGAGCGTGGCGACCGCGGTGGTGTTCATGGTCACCCACGTCGTGCTGGCCGCCGTGATCATCGCGCTGCCGGTCGGCCGATGGGTGGACCGGGCGCTGGGTATCGAGCCCGCACGCCGCTGATCCCGCCGTCGACGCGGTGGGTGGCCGGTGCACCCTGACATGGCAGGCACATGTTTTCTCTTCACGACACCGGGCAGATGTCACGCCGTGGTGGCCCGCGTCTTCTGCGCCTGGCCTGCCAACAGGGCGGCGAGCTCATCGGGAACGGCGAGGAACGGGGAGTGGCCGGAGTCGAGTTCGTGGTGTTCGCCGACATGCGAGGCTCGCTCCCGTTGCCGGTCGACGCGGACCACCCGATCCCGGCGGCACACGATGTAGGCGGTCGGTGCGCGGGTCCAGGCCGGATCCTCGAGCGGCTCGGCGGGAACCGCGCTCTTCATCGGCCGGAGCCGGGACACGGCGTCCGTGGCGACCTCGTCCGGACAGTCCGGGTAGAAGGCATCGCGTGCGGCGGGGGTCGGGTGCACCCACCCGTCGTCGTCGCGCACGAGTGCTTCGCGCATGCCATCGCCGTGCCAGCTCTGACTGAGCGCGGTCTGCGACTCGCCGGGCAGCGGCAGGCGTGCCGCGACGAAGACGAGCCGGGAGGCCGCGTGTGCGGCGTCGGCGACGACGATGCCGCTGTAGCTGTGGGCGACGACGACGAGCGGTCCGTCACGGCGCAACCGTTCGACGTCCGCGCGCACCGCCGCCACGTCGTCGTCGTACGTGGTCAGCGGCAGCTCCAGCGCCTCACCCCGCACGCCGCGCGAGGCGAGGCCGTCGACGACCCGGCGCCAGCACCACGCGCCGTGGTGGGCGCCGTGCACGAGCAGGACGACTGCGGGCGGGTGCGGGGTTGTGGCGGGCACTGGGATGATCGAGCGCGTCAGCGCACGTCGTTGTTGGGGGTGTGGTCGCCGCTCAGCCACCGCTTCAGGTCGTCGTGCGCGGTGCGGAGCCGGATGCGGTTCAGTTCTTCCACGTTGGGGGCGTCGACCGTGAACTCGAGCAGCAGCCCGTTGGGGTCACGGGTGTAGAGGGACCGGCAGTAGCCGTGGTCGAGCACGTACGTCTCGTCGGGGTTCCACCCCTCGGCCGAGAGCCGGGTCTCGATGGCCTGCTGGACGCCCTCGGTCACCTTCAGCGCGATGTGGCTGAACGGCGATTTCGGCATCTTCGGGCCGAATTCCTTCTGGTCTTCGGAGTCGGCGAACTGGAAGAACGCGAGCGCGCTGTCGTCGCCGAGTCCGTAGAAGGTGTGGCAGTAGGTGCGTTCCTTGCCGAAGAGGTCCTCCACCTCGGCCCACGTCGCGATCAGCGGCAGCCCGATGAGCTCCTCGTAGAAGGCCCGCGTGGCTTCCTGGTCCTCGGTCACGAACGCGTTGTGGTGCAGGCGCGCCGGCAGCGTCTGGTGGTCGGGCTTGCCGGAGCGCTCGGATACGGCCTGGGTCATGGTGACGGCTCCTTTGTCGCACTTCGTCGGACGGATGTCCGCTCAACGGACACTTAGGTCACTTTTGCTCCCGGAAGTGGCGTTGTCAAGGTTTCGCGCGTGCTGTTCCGTGGTCCGGCAGGAGGGTTCGAGCTGTTCCCGTGATCAGGAAGAACGCTGTTCCGGATGGTCGCGGGGCGGGGCAGCGGGCGTCGTAGTGTGTCCGCTCTACGGGCGGATGTGGTGAAAGCGCGGGAGTGTCCTCTCAGTGACTCTGATAATCCGCAGTTCAGATCGGATTCGTAAGCCAGACCGATGTGTCCGAACAGCGGACATTCGGCTGATAGCGTGATCCGGAACGAGGTCTAGTCGAGGAGGTCGAGGTGGCGCGAGAGGGTGCCGGACCGGAATTCATCGAGGCGTTGGCACGCGGACTGGAGGTCATCGCCGCGTTCGAACCGGCGCGGCCGGAGATGTCGTTGACCGATGTCGCGTCGGCGACCGGGCTGTCGCGTCCGACGGTGCGCCGGATCTTGCTGACACTGCAGGAGCTCGACTACGTGCGGTCGACGGACGGCAGGTTCGTCCTGACGCCGCGGGTGCTCGAACTCGGTATGGCGTACGTGTCGTCGATGGGCCTGTGGGAGGTCGCGCGGCCGCATATGCAGGATCTGGTCGCGAAGGTCGACGAGTCCGTGTCGATCGCGCAGCTGGACGGGCCGGACATCGTGTACGTGGCGCGCGTGGCGGTGCCCAAGATCGTGGCGCTGCGGGTCGAGCTGGGGACCCGGTTCCCCGCGCTGGCGACCTCGTTGGGCAAGGTGCTGCTCGCCGCGTTGCCGTCCGACGAACTCGACCGGACGCTCGCCGAGTCGACGCGTTCCGGTCTCGTGCCGCGGTGGCAGCCCGACGTCGAGGAGCGGGACGCCGTGCTGCGGGAGGTCAGGGCACGCGGATGGGCCGTCACCGACCAGGACCTGGCGCTGGGGATCCGCTCGATCGCCGTTCCGCTGCGGGACGGTGCGGGCCGGGTGATCGCCGCGCTGAACGTCAACAGCCATGCCGCGGAGACGTCGATGGAGACGATCACCGAGAAGTATCTGCCGCTGTTGCTGCAGGCCGCGGGTGCCATCAGTGCCGATTTCGCACGAGTGTCGGCGCTGCCGCGGGTGGAGGGCTCCGAGGTCGGTTGACCCCGTCGGGCTGCTTGACGCGCCTGGTCCGTTCCCGCAGACTGCAAGTGCGGACAATCGTCCGTAGGGCGGACAACGGAGGCTATCTGTGGGAGTACCAACGGGATCCGGTCACGGCGGCCCACTGTCGGGCGTGCTCGTGGCGGATTTTTCACGCATCCTCGCGGGGCCGTACGCCACGATGTTGCTCGCGGACCTCGGGGCCGAGGTGATCAAGGTCGAGGGGCCGCACGGCGACGACACGCGTAGCTGGACACCGCCGGTGCGCGACGGGGTGTCGACCTACTACCTCGGCGTGAACCGGGGCAAGCGGTCGATCTCCCTCGATCTGCACGACGGACACGACGCCCGGCTCGCGCGCGAGCTGGCCGACAGGGCGGACGTGCTGATCGAGAACTTCAAACCCGGCGGACTGACGAAGTACGGACTGGACTACGACACCGTCCGCGCCTCGAACGAGGGCGTCATCTACACCTCGATCAGCGGCTTCGGCTCCGGCCCCGGCAAGGACGTGCCCGGTTACGATCTGATGGTCCAGGCGATCTCCGGTCTGATGAGCCTGACCGGAGATCCGGAGGGGCCGCCCTACCGCGCCGGGATCTCGGTGTTCGACGTCATGGCGGGCAATCACGCCGCGATCGGGATTCTGGCCGCGCTGCGGCATCGTGACACCGGAGCCGGGGGACAGCACATCGAGATCAACCTGCTGTCCTCGGCGCTGACGGGCCTGGTCAACCACTCCTCGGCCTACGCCGCGGGTGGCACCGTGCCGTACCGCATGGGCAACGCGCACCCGAGCGTGTTCCCGTACGAGCCGCTGCCGACCGCGGACAACGACCTCATCATCACCGCGGCCAACGACCACCAGTTCCGGACCCTCTGTAAGGTCCTCGACATTCCCGAGATCGCCGACGATCCGCGGTTCGCCCGTAACGCCGACCGGACGAAGAACCGCGAGGAGCTGCGGCCGATCCTGGTCGGTCAGCTGACGCGGCGGCCCGCCCTGGAGTGGTTCGACCTGCTCATCGAGGCGGGGGTGCCCAGCGGGCCGATCAACACGATCGACGGCGGATTCGCCATGGCCGACCGGTTCGGCCTCGACCCGATCGTGGACGCGGGCACCGGGGACAAGGCGGTGCCGTCGACGCGCAACCCGATCCGGTTCTCGGAAACCCCCGCGACGTACGAACTTCCGCCGCCGGAACTGGACGAGCACGGTGAGGACCTGCGGCGTTGGCTGGAGAATCCCGCATGACCGACGATGCCGTGACGAACCGATACCCGACCGCGCTCGGCGCCTCGTCGCGCGAGTCCATCACGCTGCTCGGCGAGGACCTCGCCGCGGACGTGATGGGCAACGTGGGGTTCGGTGAGCTGGCGTTCCGGCTCGCCACCCAGCGGCGTCCCGAACCCGGCGAGACGAGACTGTTCGAGGCCGTGCTGGCGGCGCTCGCCGACCACGGCTTCACCCCGACGGCGATGGTCACGCGGTTGACGTACCTGTCGGCGCCCGATTCGATCCAGGGCGCGCTCGCCGCCGGGCTGCTCGGCGGGGGTTCGCGGTTCCTCGGCGTCACCGAGGACTGTGGCCGGTTCCTCGACGACGTGCTGCGCGACGCCGAGCGGCCGTCCGACGACGAAGGCTGGGACGCGCTCGCCCTGGCGACCGTGCGTGCCCGCCGCGAGGCCGGACAACTGATCCCCGGCCTGGGCCATCACGTGCACAAGGACGGCGATCCGCGCACGCCACGGCTGTTCGAGATCGCGCGCGAGGAAGGGCTGTTCGGGCCTCATCTGCGCCTGTTCGAGGCGATCGGCCGGGTGCACCCGCAGGTGCTCGGCAAGACGTTGCCGCTCAACGGAGCCGGGGTGTGCGGGGCGGCGCTCGCCGACCTCGACCTGCCGCTGCAGCTGCTGCGGGGTTTCGCGCTGCTGGCCCGCACCGCGGGACTGGTGGGTCAGCTCGCCGAGGAATTGCGCAATCCCGTGGCCGACGACATTTTCCGGTCCGTCGATCTGAACAACGTGCCGGTGGAACCGGAGCCGTACCGCTCGGACGGATGAGCACGCCCGCAGTCGTCCGCGACCGGCCGGTTCAGCCGGGTGCGCAGGTCATCGCCAGGCCGCCGTCGACCGGCAGGCACACCCCGTTGACGTAGGCGGCCTCGTCGGAGGCCAGGAACAGGCTCGCGTTGGCGACATCCCACGGGGTGCCCATCCGCCCCGTGGGGCTCGCCGCGTGGCGGTCGGCCATGAGCTCGTCGACCGACCCCGCTTGGGACGCCAGCTGCTGGCGTACGAGGGGCGTCTCGATGAAACCGGGTGCCACGGCGTTGGCGCGGATGCCGCGGGCGGCGTACGTCAGCGCCAGTGACACCGTCGCCTGGTTCACCGCGGCCTTCGCCGACATGTATGCCGGGTACTCGTAACCGACGTGGCGCAGCGCCGCGAGCGACGAGACATTGACGATAGCCCCGCTGCCGCGGTCGAGCATGGCAGGCAGCACGTGCTTGCACGCCAGGAACACGCCGTCCACATTGAGCGCAAACGCGCGGTGCCATTGCTCCAGGCTCAGCTCCATCGGACCGCCCAGCACCGTGACACCCACGTTGTTGTGCAGGATGTCCACAGGCCCGAACGCCTCGACCGCACGGCCGACGGCGTCGGCGACCTGGTCTCCGTCGGTGACGTCCGCGGTGATCGCCGTCGCGGAACCGTTCTCGGCGCGGATCGCCTCGGCGGTGTGGTCCGCCGCCTCCGCGCTGACGTCCACCGCGGCGACCGACGCCCCGTGCCGGGCGTAGGTCATCGCGGCGGCCTGACCGTTGGTCGCTCCGTCCGGCCCGCCACCGCCGCCGAACACGAGCGCAGTCCGGCCGGCGAGTCGTGGAGTGTCGGTCATCCTGGTGCCTCCTCGGCCGGGTTGTCGACGTCGCGGGATATCGCACCGGAATCGGCGCGCTCGACGTACAACTCGAAGGTCACCGCCACCGGGTTCTGCCCCGGCAGCACCAGGCCCGAGTGCACGTCACCGTTGCGGTCCACCAGCGACGCGGTGAGCACGGCATCGCCGTCGTCGACGGTGCCGGTGAGCGAGGTGAACTCGGTGGCCGGCCAGTCGGCCTCCGCGATCCGCCCGGGACCGGTGCGCAGCCGGGCGCCGACGGCGCTGCCCAGGCTGGAGCGGACCACCGCGGAACGGAAACCCGCCCGTGCCGCCACGTCCGTGACCGCGGTGTGCAGGTCTTCGCCGGGGCGGATGCGCGCCGCGACGGCCTGCGTGGCCGCCGCTTGCCCACGCGGGTGCGGGGTGAACGCGGGCATGGTCGTCTCCGGGCAGGTGTCGCTGACGTAGGCGACGTCGTGCAGCAACCGCATCGTTGCCTCGATCGGCACCGCGCCGACCGTCGTGTCCGGTAGCAGATGGCCGCCGCGGACACGTCCGTGCTCGTCGAGCCAGGTGGCGTGCACGTGTGCGAATCCCGAGCCCTCGCGGATCCCCACGGTCGCGGAACCGCCCAGCACGAAACAGGGACCGGCGGGTTCGCAGGTCTCGCTGAAGTAGGCGGGACGCTCGGTGCCGACGGCCGGGTGCACGTAGCGCAGCGTGCCGAAGCTGCCGTGCGCCAGTTCGACGCACGCCGCCCGGTGACCTGCGGACTCGACGATCCGCCACAGCTCCGCTGCGACGCTCGCGCCGGGCGGCAGTTGCGTCCGCACGATCGTCACGCCGGTGGGCACCCACACGATGCGTTCCGGCGAGCGGGGTCCGGGGTGCTGCAGCGGGAACCCGGACCGGTGCGCGGTCACGACTCCGCCAATCGCTGCTTGATGGTGCGCTTGACCACCTTGCCGTATCCCGACTTCGGGATCTCGTCCCACCACACGAAGCGTTTCGGGATCTTGTACCGCGCGAGCGAATCCCCGAGCCACGACCGCAACTCCTCGTCGTCGGCCGCGTTGCCGTCGGACGAGACACAGACGGCCACTCCGATCTCGCCCCACTTCGGATCCGGCACACCCACGACCGCCGCCTCGGCCACGGCCGGATGGTGCAGCAGGCGTTCTTCGATCTCCCGCGGGTACACATTGGACCCGCCCGAGATGAACATGTCGGACGCCCTGCCCGTGACGTAGACGTATCCCTCGGCGTCGACCATGCCCAGATCCCCGGTGCGGAACCAGCCGTCGCGGAAGGACTCGGCGTCGGCCTCCTCGTTGCGCAGGTAGCCGGCGAACACCGCAGGGCCCGCGACACAGATTTCGCCCTGCTCTCCCGTGGGCAGTTCCGTGCCGTCGGAGCCCTGGATGCTGACCTGCATGCCGGTGCGCGGATAGCCACAGGTGCCGTACTCGACACCGTCCGGCGGCCTGCGGTCGTGCTCGTCCGGTGGCAGCACCGTGATGTTGCCGGTGACCTCGCCCAGTCCGTAGTACTGCACGAGCACATCGCCGAGCACCGCGCGGGCGCGTTGCTGGTCGGCGCGGTACATCGGTGCGCCTGCGTAGATCACGTAGCGCAGGGAGCCCAGGTCGTGGTGGGCCGCCTCGGGCGCCTGGGTGAGCGTTGTGAGGATCGTCGGTACGGTGAAGGCGTTGGTGACACGCTCGGTCTCGACGAGCTGCCAGACTTCCGCGGGCTCCAGCCGGGTCGACGCGGGCAGCACGGTCTTCGCGCCCCGGGCGACCTGCGGCAGCAGATGGATCCCGGCGCCGTGGGACAGCGGCGCGACGACGATCTGCGCGTCGTCGGCGCCGAGGCCGGGCATCAGGTCGCAGAGGTGGTTGTTGACGACGAATCCCAGCTGGTCGTGGGTCAGCACGACGGCTTTGGGCCTGCCACTGGTGCCGGAAGTGAAGAAGTACCAGGCGTGGTCACCGTTCCACACGGGCTCGTCCGGTTCGCCGGCCTGCGGGGTGGGCAGGCCGGCGATGGCACCGTCGGCACGGGACGTGGCGCCGATCCACAGCGTGCCGCCGGTGAGTTCCGACGCCGCGGCGACGGCATCGGCATGGTCGGCGTAGTCGGTGTGGCAGATGAGCGCAGCGGGCGTCGTCAGTTCGGCCAGCCCGGCTACCTCGGACGGGGTCAGGCGGAAGTTGGCGGGAGCGAACACCGCGCCGGCGCGCCACACCCCGAACATCGCCGCGAGGAACTCGACGTGGTTGGGCGAGTGCACGAGCACCGCGTCACCACGGCCGATGCCGCGGCTGCGCAGCTCGGCCGCGACCGCGGACGCACGCGCGTCCAGGTCCTGCCACGTCAGGCGCGCCGAGCCGGACACGAGGGCGTCGCGGCCGGACAGCCGGGTGGCCGTTGCGGTCAGCAGATGGGACAGGTTGACGGCACGCAGCGTCATCGCACCCGCTCCAGCACCGAGCAGTAGTTGGCGACCGCGACGCCGCCCATGTTGAACACCGCAGCCAGTCCGGCGCCGGGGACCTGCATCTCGCCCGCGTCGCCGGTCAGCTGCAGGGCGGCCATGATGTGTTGCGAGATCCCGGTCGCGCCGATGGGATGCCCCTTCGACTTGAGCCCGCCCGACGGGTTCACCGGTAGATCGCCGTCACGTTCCGTGCGTCCGGAGTCGATGGCGGTGGCACCCTTGCCCGGCTCGGCGAGGCCGAACGCCTCGTACTGCAACAGCTCGGCGACGGTGAAGCAGTCGTGTGTCTCGATGAGGTCCAGGTCGGACAGTCCGGCCCCCGCCTCGTTCGTGGCGCGGGCGAACGCCGATTTGGCGCCCGCGAAGGAGAGCACGTCGTCGCGGCGGCTCAGCGGCAGGTGATCGTTGGCGTGGGCCCGGCCCCGCCAGCCCACGGCGCGCGGTGCGCTCGCGGCGACGTCCGGGGAGGCCACGACCAGCGCGGCCGCACCGTCGGAAACCAGCGAACAGTCCGTACGGCGGAGCGGGTCGGCCACGAACGGGTTGCGATCCGACACCTCGGCGCAGAACTCGAAGCCGAGGTCCTTGCGCAGGTGCGCGTACGGGTTGTCGACACCGTTGCGGTGGTTCTTCGCGGCGATGTGGGCGAGCGTGTTCCGGTGGTCGCCGTACCGCTCGAAGTAGTCACGGGCGATCCCGGCGAACACGCCCGCGAAACTGCCAGCCTGCTCGTCGTCCTTGCGGTAGGAGGCGGTGAGCAACGCATCGCTCACGACCTCGGGCTCGGCCGCCGTCATCTTCTCCGCGCCGGCGACGAGTGCGATCCGGCCGCGGCCCGACTGCACGAAGTCCAGCGCCGTGAACAGCGCCGACGATCCGGTCGCGCAGGCGTTCTCGGTGTGTACCGCGGGCACGGTCGCCAGCTCGGGCCTGCCCGCACCGACCAGGCCCGCCTCGAAACCCTGCCGGGAGAACCCGCCGTTGAACACGCCGACGAAGATCCCGTCGACGTCGCCGGGCTCGGTGCCCGCATGGTCGAGGGCCGCGCCGGTGACACCGGCCAGCAGTGCTTCGACGTCCGGCTCGGACGCCTTACCGAACTTCGAATGCGCCCAGCCGATGATCGCGGGGGTGGTTGTCATGGTCGTCCTCTCGCGGATCTGGACTTCTGAGAATCGGTCAGTGCGGCATGGATGGACCGGGCCTCCGCGTGCAGCAGTGCGGCGAGCTCGTCGCGCCGGGCGCCGTCGAAGCGCTCGGCGATACTGGCGACGCTGAGTGCGGCGACCGGACGGTCGGCGGCGTCGTGCACCGCGACACCGAGTGCCCAGGACCCGGCGATGACACGGCCGTCGTTCAGCGCGTACCCGTCGTGACGTGACCGGTGCACGAGGTCGTGCAATGTGTCGTCGTCGAATCCGGGGTAGTGGTCGCGGGTCGTGGCCGTCGAGGCCAGCACGTCTTCGACGTCGTCGTCGGACAGTGCGCCGAGAATGGCGAGACTGCCCGCGCCGATGCCCAGCGGATGCCGGTCGCCGACGGCCAGGGCGTAGTTGCGGATCGGGCCGGGACCCTCTTGCCTGCGCGTGCACACGGCGTAGCTGCCGTGGCGCACGGTCAGGAACGTCGTCTCGGTCGAGGCGTCTGCGATCCGGATGAGACTGTCGGTGCTCGCCTCGCCGAGGTCGTCGGCCCGGTTGCCCGCCAGCTCGCCGAGCACACCGGCCTGCAGCCCGAGGCGGTAGCACGCCGTGTCGGGATCCTGCTCGACGTACCCTTCGGCGACCAGGGCGACGAGGATCCGGCGCACACTTGCCTTCGGGCGGCCGCTGACGCGCGTGAGCTCGGCGAGTGACACACCGTCCGGCCGGTCGCGCGCCAGCACACCGACGAGGTTCAGCAGCACGAGTGCCCGCTGGATGCTCTGCGATCCGGACGGCCGTTCGGCGGCATCGTCGGCGGTGTGAGCGATGGTCCATGATGCGGACCTGCGAGCTGCGTTTCCGAGTTTGGGAGGTGGCGCGGCGGGTCGCGGCGCGTCGGCATTGGCGCTCACAGCAGCCATCATGGATCGATTTACGCCGAACCGCAATGGTCCATATTGTGGACTATCGATCGCGAATGCGCATTGACATCGCTGATCGGCTTCTCTCAGGATCGGTGTTCCCTTCCGGGGCGGACGAGGAGAAACGGACAATGATGTCGAAGCGCCTTCGGGGCGCCGTCGCGCTGCTGGCCTGCCTGGTGCTCGGTGCATGCGGCTCGGCGACGGCCACACCGGACAGACCGGTCTACACCTGGGACATGACTGTCACGGTCGGTGAGTCCTCCACCTGGTACCAAGCGGCGGAGCGGTTCGCCGAAACCCTGTCACGCGAGTCCGGTGGCCGGATGGAGCTCCGGATCTTCACCGGCGAACAGCTGTCGGCGGGCGACCCCGCCGCCGGGGTCGAACAGCTGATGAACGGCGACAAGGACTTCTCCTACAACTCCACGATCATCTACGCGGGCATCGACCCGCGGTTCGGCGCGATCAACGCCCCGTTCCTGTACCGCGGCTACGACGAGGCCGACCGTGCCCTGGACGGCGGTGCGACCGCCGCCTACGAGAAGCTCTCCTCCGAGATCGGCGTGAAGATGCTCGGGTTCGGCGAGAGCGGCTTCCGGCAGTTGACCAACAACGTCCGCTCGGTGAGCAAGCCTGCCGACCTGTCCGGCATCAAGGTGCGCATTCCCGGCATCGGCATGTTCACCGACATCTTCCGCAGCCTCGGCGCCAACCCGACGACGATGAACTTCTCCGAGGTGTTCACCTCGCTCCAGCAGGGCACGATCGAGGGTCAGGAGAACCCGATGGACGTCATCTCGTCGGCCGGGCTCGCCGAGGTGCAGCGGCATCTGACAGTGTGGAACTATGTCTACGACCCGCTGATCCTCGGGATGAACCAGGACCTGTTCCGGTCGCTGAGTCCCGAGGACCGGAAGATCGTGCAGAAGGCCGCGGCCGACGCGAACTCCTTCCAGATCGAGACCAACAGAGGGCTCGAACAGCAGCAGATCGACGAGCAGTCGAAGCTGATGACGACGACCGAGCTCACCGATGCGCAGGTCGCCCGCTTCCGCGCGGCGGTGCGGCCGCTGTACGAGTCCTACGAGCCGGTGTGGGGGCCCGCGATGGTCCGTGCCGTGAGCCCGGAGCGCTGAGTCATGCAGAAGTCGACTTCGGAACGCGTGCTCACAGCCGCGGAGAACGTGCTGGCCGCCGTCCCGTTCGCGGTGGTGACTGTGGTCGCGTTCGTCAACGTCATCAGCCGGTACTTCCTCAATGCCTCGTTGGCCTTCACCTCGGAACTCACCGTGAACCTGGCGGTGTGGATGGTGATGATGGGCGCGGTGATCGGGCTGCGGGAAGGTGCCCACCTGGGATTCAGTGCGCTGCACGAGAAGGCCGCCGGGGTGGTGCGGCAGGTCATGACGGCTCTGATCACCGTGGCGATACTGACGTTCCTGGCCGTGCTGCTGTACTTCGGCATCGACATGGCGATCGCTCAGCTCGGCAGCGGCAGGGCGACACCGTCGATTCGGATTCCGCAATGGTTGTTCACCGCCGCTGTCCCCGTGGGTGCGATCTTCGGTGTGTACCGCACGTTGCAGGCGAGTCGGGTCGGCTTCCGAAGGTCCACAGTGGATTCTCAGCCGAGTGAGGAGGCCGACCGGTGATCGGTGTCGTGCTGTTCGGCAGCTTCTTCGTGTTGCTGCTGCTGGGTGTTCCCGTGGCGTTCTCGCTCGGGGTGGCGGCCTGCGTCTCGCTGGTGGCCATGGGCGGTTTCGGTGAACTGTCGATCGTGCCGAACGTCTTCACCGCCTCCGTCGCATCGGAGACGTTGCTGGCCATTCCGTTCTTCATCCTCGCCGGCGTGATCATGGAGTATGCCGGCATCTCGCGCAGGCTCGTGGACTTCGCACACGCCTGTGTGGGCAGGCGCAAGCACGGCTTGGCGATCGTCGTCATCATCGCCGCGTTCTTCTTCTCGGCCATCTCGGGATCGGGTCCCGCCACGGTGGCGGCCATCGGGTCGATCCTCATCCCGGCGCTGATCCGTCAGGGCTACGCAGCCCGGCACGCGACGTCCCTGCTCGCCAGTGCGGGTTCGATGGGCATCATCGTGCCGCCCAGCGTCGCGTTCATCATCTTTGCGGTGGTCGTCAGTGATTATGCGGGCGTGTCGATCGTGCGCCTGTTCGTGGCTGGCATCGTGCCGGGAATCCTGCTGGCTGCCGCGCTCGTGGTGGCCAGCCTGCTGCTGCCGCGGACGCAACCCGTCGCGGTCGCGGCAGGCACCGCAGGCGGTGACGGCGGCAACGGCGGTCGCACTGGCGGCGGTCACAGTGGCGGCGGAGGTCACAGTGGCGGCGACGCGGATGCGCCTGCCGCCGGCGACGGTGCCGAGGTGGCCGCGGCGCACGGGCTCGCCGCCTCCTTCGGGAAGGCGATCCCGGGCCTGCTGGTCCCGTTGATCATCCTCGGCGGTATCTACGGCGGCATCGTCACACCGACCGAGTCGGCGGTGGTCGCGGCAGTCTACGCGCTGCTGGTCGGCCTGTTCGTCTACCGGGAGATCAGCCTCCGGCAGCTGTACCGCATCCTCGTGACCGCCTCGGCGCAGTCGGCCGTGGTGATGTTGATCGTGGGTGCGGCCTCGGTGTTCGCCTACGTGGTGACCGTCAACGAGATCGCGGAGAACATCTCCGAGGCGCTGCTGGGGCTGACCGGCAACACCGTGCTGATCGTGCTGATGGCCATCGTGGTGCTGTTGATCGTCGGCGCGTTCATCGACGCGGTGTCCGCGTTGTACCTCTTCGTGCCGATCATCGCCCCGGTGCTGCTCGAAGCGGGCGTCGACGTGACGACCATCGGCGTGATGATGGTCGTGAATCTGGCGCTCGGGCTGGTCACACCGCCCGTCGGCATCAACCTGTTCGTGGCGGCCGGTATCGCGAAGGTTCCGCTGGCCGAAGTCGTCAAGGGCATCCGCCCGTTCTTCGCCGCCGGCCTGGTCGTGCTGCTGCTCGTCGCGTACGTGCCCGCGCTGTCCAACTGGCTTCCGGATCTGCTGGGCTTCTAGAAGGGAGCATGGGAGTGAATTTGTTCGACCTCACCGGCCGGGTCGCCCTCGTCACCGGCGCCGCGCGTGGTATCGGACTGGCCGTCGCGCGGGGCCTGGCGGGACAGGGCGCGCACGTCGTGGCTGTCGATCTGGCCGATGCCGGCGAGTACGTCACGGCGCTTGCCGCCGACTTCCCGCAGCAGCACGTGGTGTACCGAAAGGTCGACGTGCGTGACGAGGAGGCCGTGCGCGCCTCGGTCGATGCCACGGTCGACGAGCTCGGTTCGGTCGATGTCCTGGTCAACAACGCGGGCACGGCCAGCAGGAACGGACTGGACACACTCACCGACGACGAGTGGTACCGCGACCTGGACACCAACCTGCGCGGCATGTTCCTGTACTGCCGCGCCGTCGAACCCCACATGAAGGCACAGGGAGACGGGCGGATCATCAACATCAGCTCGATCTCCGGGATCATGGGCGGCCCACGGTCGGGAGGTACCGGCGGCGGCCGGTCCGGCCCCGCGTACGCGGCGTCCAAGGGCGGCGTGATCGCGTTGTCCAAGTGGCTCGCCAAGGAGCTCGGCGAGGACGGGATCACCTGTAACTCGGTCGCCCCTGGCCCGATCGCGACGGCACTGACCGCCGACGTCGCCTACGCACTGGACGATCAGGTGATCAAACGTATGGGCACGCCGGAGGAGGTGGCCGCGGCCGTGGGATACCTGGCAGGACCGGGCGCCGGATACGTCACGGGCCAGGTGCTCAAGGTCTGCGGTGGTGCAGCCATCGGCTGAGACCGCCACCCGGCGGCTGTTGCGCCGTCGGAGAAGCGTGGCGAAGGCAATGCTTCCGAGTGGCGCTCACCCCGTCGCCGGGGCCAGCGTGTATTCCGCCGGAGCGAGTTCGTAGGCCGCCTCGCGCATCAGCGCGCCGGTCTCTGCCAGCCGGTCGGTCGTCATGCGGTCGGCGGGTCCGGTGACGCTGATCGCGACGTCCTGTGAGGCCACGGACGTGAGAGCGATCCCGACGCACGCGATGCCGGGTTCGTTCTCCTGATTCTCGACGGCCCACCCGAGGGTGCGTGCCGCCTCGACCGCATCCCGGAACCTGCCCGCGAGCGTCGAATACTCACGGTCGGGGTCGGCTTCCTCGACGTACCCGGTCAGCAGCGAATCGTTCGGGGGAGCGGTGGCGACGAGCGCCCGCCCCAGTGCCGTGCTCGCGATGTGTGCCCGCCTGCCGACCCGCGACCACACCCGGACCGAACGCTCCGGTTCGATCTTGTCGAGATAGACGACGCGACGTCCGTCGAGTATTCCGAGGTGGACGAGCTCCTCCGTGCGGCGGGACAGCTCGAGCAGCAGCGGCCGGAACAGCAGTGGCAGGTTCTCGTCGGCCCCGAACGTCCGCACGATCCGCCGGAGCGACTCGCCGAGGACGTAGTTGCGGTCGTCGCCGTCGCGGGTCACGTACTCGCGATGCGCCAGACCGCGGAGCAGGCGGTGGACCGAGCCCTTGTTGATTCCCGTGTGCGCCGCGATCTCGCCGAGCGACATGCCTTCCGGGCCCGCGGCGGCGACCGTCTCGAGCACGACGAGCGCGCGATCGAGGCTTGTCATGGGCGGGGTGTCCGAGGTGGGTTCGGTGTCCATGGCTCCATTGTCACCGGGGTCGGTATTGCGTCGCGTGCAGTGCCAGTCTATCTTACGGTCCGACATACAAAACGACCGGTTCGTAATATGAAACGCAGGCTTGCGGGTGATGCACACGTGCCGCTCGCGGGCCGCGGAGGGACAAGGACGTCATGGCACAGTCACTCGGGCGGAAGAACGTGCCCGCGGGGTCGCTCATCGGAGCCTCCGCTCCGGACCGGACCGGCATCGTGCACCTCGGTCTGGGGAACTTCCACCGCGCCCACGGCGCCGTCCACACGGCGCAGGCGATGGCCGCGGCAGGCGGCGACTGGGGCATCCGCGGTTTCGCGCACTCCTCGGACCGGGTCGTCGCACCGATGCGTGCCCAGGACAACGTCTACTCGATCCTGCAGCTCACCGAACACGGTGCGCGGGCAGGCGTCGTCGACGTCCACCGTGACACCGGCGTGGCGGCCCAGGACCCGGCAGCGGTCGTCGCCGCGATCGCGGACCCGGCCCACCGCATCGTCTCGCTGACCGTCTCCGAGGTCGGCTACACCCGCGATCCGGCCACGGGCCGCCTGGCGCTCGACCGTTCCGACGTCGCTGCCGACTTCGTCGCAGGCTCGGCCCCGCGCACGGCCGTGGGCATGATCGCGCGCGGGCTCGAACGGCGCGCCCACTCCGGCGAGCCGGTTGCCGTGCTGTCGTGCGACAACCTCCAGTCGAACGGCGACGTCACGCGTGCCGTGGTCGAGGAGTTCCTCCAGGCGGCCGGTGCGAGCGACGACGTCCTGTCCTTCGTGGCTACGTCGGTGTCGTTCCCGAACGGCATGGTCGATCGCATCGTGCCGAAGACGACGGACGAGCACGCGGCGCGCGTCGCGGACCTGCTCGGCGTGACCGACCGCTGTCCCGTTCCCGCCGAGGACTTCAGCATGTGGGTCCTCGAGGACGACTTCGCGGGCGGTCGTCCGGCATGGGAGCAGGCCGGCGTGACGTTCTCGACCGAGATCGAGGCGTACGAGATGGTGAAGCTGCGGCTGCTCAACGGATCCCACTCGCTCATCGCCTACCTCGGCATTCTCGCCGGTGCGCCCACGATCGACGCCGCCTGGAGCCAGGACTTCGTACGGGAGGCGGTGCTCGGCGGGATCGCCGGCGACTACCTCCCGACGTTCACCCCGCCCACCGGATTCGACGCCGATGCGTATGTGTCCGAACTGGACGCTCGCTGGCGCAACCCGCTGATCGGGCACGCGACCACGCAGGTCGGCTCCGACGGTTCGGTCAAGCTGCTCCAGCGCATCCCCGACGCGGCGCTGTTCCACCTCCGGCGCGGCACCGTGCCGCACCGGCTCGCGCTGTGCACCGCTGCGTGGATCGCGTGCGTCGCCCCGCCCGCGGGCTTCACCCCGGACCCTCTCTCCTCGCGTATCGCCGAACCCGCTCGCGAGCGGCTCGCTGCCGCCGTCGACGGCGCCGTGACGGTGCCCGACCACGTGCGCCGGATCCTGACCGGCGGCTTCTTCCCCGACGCCCTCGCCGAGCAGGACGACTTCACCGCCCGGGTGGCCGACCTGCTGACGCTCATCACCCGCGACGGGGTGCGCGCCGCGGCCGCCGACGTGGCCGCAGCCTCCCGTTGAGCCCGCCGTCTCCCGATCCGTTACCGACCCCCTGGAGCTGATCACCGATGAAGGGCCTGTTCATCCACGGTGCCGAGGACATGCGCCTCGACGACGTCGCCGTGCCCGCACCCGGCGAGGGCGAAGTGCTGCTGCGCGTGCGCTACGTCGGCATCTGCGGTTCCGACCTGCACTACTACTTCCACGGCAAGAACGGCGAGAACCTCGTCCGCGAGCCGTTCGCACCCGGGCACGAGTTCTCGGCGACCGTCGAATCCGACCCGAGCGGGGAGTGGGCGAGAGGTACGCCGGTGACGGTGCACCCCGCGCGGTACGGCCGCCCGGTGGCGGGCCTCGACGATCGGCCGCACCTGTGGCCCGGCGGTGACTACCTCGGCAGCGCCGCGGACTTCCCGCACCGCCAGGGCGCGGCGGCGGAGTACGTGGTCGTCGGCAAACCCATGCTCCGCAGGTTGCCCGACGGGCTGTCGCTGCGGGACGCGGCGCTCGCCGAACCCCTCGGCGTCGCATTGCACGCCCTCACCGTCGCGGGCGAGCACCCGGGCGACCAGGTTCTCGTCCTCGGCGCGGGGCCGGTCGGGCTGCTCACCGTCGCGGCGCTTGCGGCCCGGGGCGTCGGCCATGTGGCGGTCGGCGACGTCCAGGAAGCCGCCCTCGACCGGGCCCGCGCCCTCGGCGCTCACGAGACGTTCCTGATCGGACGCGACGACGTGCCGGCGGCCGAGTACCCCGTCGTGTTCGAGTGCTCGGGCGCGCCCGCGTCGCTCACCCAGGCGGTCACGTCAGCGGCCCGGGCCGGTGTCGTGGTGCAGGTCGGGATGCTCGCCGACGCCGCGATCGGTGTGAACCTCGCACCGCTCGTGTCGAAGGAACTGCAGCTGCGCGGCACCTTCCGCTTCTCGACCGAGATCGACGAGGCCGTCGAGATGCTCGCGGCCCACCCCGCCATCGCCGGGGTCGTCACGCACGTCCTCCCCGCGGCCGACGCGGTCGAGGCATTCGCGACGGCGACGGACTCGGCCGCCTCCGGCAAGGTCCTCATCGAGTTCTGACTCCTTTCCCCTCTCACGTCTCCATCGACCCTGCAGAAGGAACAACGATGTCCACTTCAGCACCGCCGCCCGAAGCCGACACCGCCGGTGACGGACAGGCCGAACGCAGCACCGGTGATCTCACGCGTGCCGCGATGTCCGGTTGGCTGGGCACTGCGCTCGAGTTCATGGATTTCCAGCTGTACTCGCTCGCCGCCGGCCTGGTCTTCGGCCAGCTCTTCTTCGTGGGCGACAGTGCCGCACTCGCCGTCGTCGCCGCGATGGCCACGTACGCCGTCGGCTATGTCGCCCGCCCCGTCGGCGCCTGGTATTTCGGACGACTCGGCGACCGGGTGGGCCGCACGAAGGTCCTGTTCATCACGATCGCGCTCATGGGCGGTTCGACGACGCTCATCGGTGCGTTGCCGACGGCGCACGACATCGGCATCCTCGCTCCGATCCTGCTCGTGGTGCTGCGCCTCGGGCAGGGATTCGGCGCAGGCGCGGAGATCTCCGGTGCCGGTGTCATGCTCGCCGAATACGCACCGCGGCGGCGGCGCGGCGTGATCGCCTCGCTCGTGGCACTCGGCACGAACTGCGGCACGCTCGGTGCCTCCGCGATCTGGGGCGTTCTCGTGGCTGTCCTGTCCGAGGAACAGCTCCTCGCGTGGGGCTGGCGCATCCCGTTCCTGGGTAGCGCGGTGATCCTGCTCGTGGCCGTGTGGATCCGGCTCCGGCTCAAGGAGAGCCCGGTGTTCGAGGAGAGCTCCCACGTCGACAACGGCGTAGCGCTCTCGGCCGACGAGGTGCGGGCGAAGGCCGAGCGCGACAACGACACCCGCATGCTCGAGGCGCTCGAGCAGAAGAAGTGGCGCGCGCTCGTGCCGGCGTTCCTGCTGCGGTTCGGGCAGGCGGGCAACTCGGGAATCCTGCAGACCTACATGGTCTCGTTCATCACCGTCACGCTCGCGATGTCGGCGTCGGTGGGAACGAGCGTCGTGATCATCTCGTCGTTGTGCGCGTTCGCCACGGTGCCGATCGTCGGTGCGCTCGGTGACAGGTTCGGCAGGCGCCGCATGTACCAGGTGATGAGCGTGATCTCGCTCGTGCTCATCGTTCCGACCATGATGCTGATCGCCGGAGCGGACGTGCCACAGGTGTTCGTCGGCTACATCGTCATGCACAACGTGTCGGTCATGGCGCTGGCCTCGCTCGAGAACCTCACTCTGCCGGAGATTTTCGGCTCCCGGCACCGCTACGCCGCGACCGGCGTCATCCGGGAGATCGCCGCGATGATCGCCACCGGCATCGGTCCCGTCGTCGCGGCCGCGTGGGTCGCAGCGACCACCGGATCGTGGATTCCGGTTGCGGTCCTGCTCGGGTTCTTCACGCTCTGCCCGCTCATCGGGACGCTGCTCATGCCGGAGGTCGCGGGCCGCGACCTGAGAGATCCGCGCAACGCGGTATGAGCCGATCCGCGCCGTACCCCGGGCGCGGTCCCACGCCCATAGCGGTACCCACCGTCCACTGTCGACATATCTGCCCGGAAGGACTCCAGCCCTCGTGAGCATCTCGACCGCCGACGTCATCGTCACCAGCCCGGGACGCAACTTCGTCACCCTCAAGATCGTCACGTCCGACGGCCTCGTCGGATGGGGCGATGCGACGCTCAACGGGCGGGAGCTGTCCGTGGCCTCGTATTTGCGGGATCACCTCGCGAGTACGCTCCTCGGCCGGGACGAGGACCGCATCGAGGACACGTGGCAGTACCTCTACCGCGGGGCGTACTGGCGGCGCGGGCCGGTGACGATGGCCGCGATCGCCGCGGTCGACACGGCGCTGTGGGACATCAAGGCCAAGAAGGCGGGCGTTCCGCTGTACCAGCTGCTCGGCGGGGCGAGCCGGGACAAGCTCCGGGTGTACGCGCACGCCTCCGGTAACGACTACCCGTCGCTGGCGCGGGCGATCCGCGGGTACGTCGACGAGGGCTACACCGCGGTGCGCATCCAGACGGGCGTTCCCGGTCTCGAACGGGTGTACGGCGTCTCGGACACCGCGGAGCCGGGCGAGCGTTACGACTACGAACCCGCGCATCGCGCCGCCGACGGGAGCGCGGCGACGCGGCCCGAGGAGGAGGACTGGGACACACCCGCCTATCTGCGGCACGTTCCGGCGATCTTCGAGAAGGTGCGGGAGGAGTTCGGCCCGGAGCTGCGGCTGCTCCACGACGCGCACCACCGCATGTCGCCGATCGAGGCCGCGCGGCTGGCCAAGTCGCTCGAACCGTACGACCTGTTGTGGCTCGAGGACGTGACACCCGGCGAGGACCAGGAGGCGTTCCGGCTGGTGCGGCAGCACAGCACGACACCACTGGCCACCGGCGAGGTCTTCAACTCGGTGCACGACTACCGGACGCTGATCACCGAGCGGCTCATCGACTACGTGCGGTCGGCTCCCACGCACACCGGCGGCGTCACGGGGATGAAGAAGCTGCTCGACTTCGCGGCGATCTACGGCATCCGCTCCGGCATCCACGGCCCGACCGACGTGTCGCCGGTCGGTATGGCGGCCGCACTGCACCTCGACCTGGCGATCCACAACTTCGGTATCCAGGAGTACATGCCGCACAGCGCGCTGACACTCGAGGCGTTCCGCACCTCGTACACGTTCGACCGTGGCTTCCTGCACCCGGGCGACACTCCGGGACTCGGCGTGGAACTCGACGAACAGGTCGCCGCGCGCCACCCCTACACAGCCGCATACCTACCGGTGAACCGTCTGCTCGACGGCACCGTCCACGACTGGTGAGTCGGGAAAGGACACACGTGATGAGCGAACGTCGGGCACTGCCCCGGTGGACCGCCGAAACGCGGCTGGTCGTCGTCCTCCGCGGTGAGCGCGCCGACGACTACGCGCCGGTGATCGACACCATGGTCGAATCGGGGGTGCGCAGCTTCGAGCTCACGCTCACCACGCCGGGAACGGTCGCCGCTCTGCCCGGGCTCGTCGAACGGTACGGCGACACCGCCGACATCGGCGTCGGCACCGTGACGCGCCCCGACGAGGTCGACGCCGCCGTCGGCGGGGGAGCGCGCTACGTGGTAACCCCGGTATCGGACATCCCGGTCGTCGACCGGGCCCTGGAACGGGACGTCCCGGTCGTCCCCGGTGGGCTCACTCCCACCGAGCTGTGGTCCACGTGGCGCCGCGGGGTCCCCGCGGTGAAGGTGTTCCCGGCGGGCCGGGTGGGGCCTGGGTATCTCGAGGACCTGCGTGGTCCGTTCCCCGACCTCGCGGTGGTGCCGTCCGGAGGTGTGGACCTGGAGTCGGCGCAGGCGTGGCTCGCGGCCGGTGCGGCGGCTGTCAGCGTCGGCGGGCCGCTCCTCGGGGACGCCCTCGGCGGCGGTGACCTGGACGCGCTCGCGGCGCGGGCGCGGAAATTCGTCGACGTGTGTGCGGGGAGGGCAGGCGCATGACCGGCGGGGTTCTGACGTTGGGCGAGACGATGGGCCTGATCACGGGCGGGCGCCTCGGAACGCTGGCCCATGTGTCCGAGGCGCACGTCGGCATCGGCGGCGCCGAGACGAACGTCGCCGTCAGCCTGAGCCGCCTGGGCGTGCCCGTCACGTGGCTCGGCCGGGTCGGCGACGACTCGCTCGGCAGGCGGATCGTGCGCGAAGTCCGCGGTGAGGGTGTCGACGTGCGTGCCCAGGTCGACACCGAGGCGGCGACGGGGCTGATGCTCAAGGAACTCACGGGCCAGGGAACCGCGCGGGTGCACTACTACCGCGCGGGCTCGGCCGGTTCGCGGCTGGCGGCGACGGACGTGCCCGCCGGTCTGGTCGAAAGCGCCGGACTCGTGCACCTGACGGGCATCACGCCGTTGCTGTCGGACTCGGCACGGGAGACGTGCCGGTCGGTGGTGCGGCGCGCGCGGGAGGCAGGCGTGCGCGTCAGTGTCGACGTGAACTACCGCGCGACACTCGCGCCCGCGCACGTGGCCACCGAGGTGCTCGGGGAACTGGCCGAACAGGCCGACCTCGTGTTCGGCTCCCCCGGCGAGCTCGCGCACCTCGCTCCCGACGGTGACCCGGCGATTCCCGAGCAGGAGGCCGGCGTCGACATCGGTGCGCTGGTCCGCGCGGTCGATCCCGGTGGGACACGCGAGATCGTGGTCAAACGCGGTGCCGACGGAGCGAGCGCCTGCCGTGACGGTTCCCTCGTCGATGTTCCCGGGCATCGCGTCGGCGTCGTCGACACGGTCGGCGCCGGGGACGCGTTCGTGGCCGGGTACCTCAGCCGCGACGTGCACGGGTGGAGTGTCGAGAAGAAGCTCGCCCGCGCGAACGCCTGCGGAGCTCTGCTGTGCACGATGCCCGGCGACTGGGAATCGGCGCCCACCCCGGCAGAGTTGGAGGCCTTCCTGGCGTCGGGAGGCGATCCGGTCCGGCGCTGAGTCGGCGTCTCGGATACTGGCGATCCTGCGGCGCGCGGGGACGCGTACCGGCCGGTCGTGCTCACTGAGCGGAAACGGGGCCCGAGGCGAGTGGGTGCAGGTCTGCTGTGGGGCCGACCGCTGGAGCTTCTCGTCGGGGTGCGACTACTCGTCATGGGCGTTGCTCGGTGCGATCCTGGTCGGCGAGACCGGTAACCCTGTCGACTTCCTGACGGTGCTTGGGCCGAGGTCGGAATACGCGATCGAGGATGTATTGGGACGTCGTCGGACTACGCGGGGCCGCCAGCGACGACATCGTGACCGAGAAGACGGCGGCTCCCCGGCGCCGGGTCATGCGCAATGACGACCAGGCGCAACTGCGCTGCCCCGGGCACAAGGTCAATGAAGGCCCCTTGACCGCGTCCCGTTCGGCGCCATGTTCACCAATGCGGTTGCGTTCGGGAGGAAGATCCCGTGCACCGCGTCCCGAATCGCGCCGATCGATCGCCGTGGCCAGTTCGTGCAGCTGGTCGGAGATATCCCGCTGGTCGTCGTTCACTCGGTCTCCGCAGTGGGATCCGCTACCGACGCCATGCCACTGGCAAGCAGCTCGGGTGATTCCGCGCGGCCGTCGAGCACTCGGCTGGTGCGGGTGGTGACCAGCCAGCCGTCCGCACCTCGCCGCAGGCGCCAATGGTTGGCGGTCGCCCTGCGTACCACGAATCCGTCATCGCCAGTGACGATCATCAGCGAATAGCAGACCGCGACCGCGTCGTCGCCGTTCACGCTCACGCGCGGTGCTCCGATGACATGTGCGCAACCGTTCGTGATCCAGTGCTGGTGGAACTCCGAGGTCACCATGGCGGCGATCTGCTCACGTCCGTTCATCACCAACTCGTCGACGTCGTAGACGCCGTCGGGTTCCCAGATCGCGGCCACGGCGTCGGCGTCTCCACTGTCGACGAGCGGTCCGTAAGACAGGATCAGGCGGGTCACCTCGACTTCGTCCTCCAGAGCTTGGAGCCGGTGTTCCAGCTGAACGAGTCGCTCCGCCTGTGACAGCTGATCTGCCTGCCCCCCTCGATCACTGCTCTCGGTCATCGGGCCCTCCGAGGTCGGTGTGGAGATTGTTTTCGCGACGGCAGTTCCTGGCGCTGCTGTCGGTGACGGCCGGCGGCTCGCCGAGGATCGTGACGAGCTGCGCCGGCCTTGGTACCGCACGGGGGCCGCCCGGGTGGACGGGGTCCCGTTCACCGGGAACGGGCGTGCGCGGGCCGGCCGGGACGAGCCGGCGCGCGCCGCGCGATGACGGGACAACGGGTGGTCTCGCTGGTCGGGAGGAGCGCGTCGTGCGGTGCCATGGGTCTGCCACAGTCCCGGCCAATACCTGTTGGCGTGCTACCGGAGAGCTGGGGCCACATGTCGGAACCGAGCTATGAATCGACGTTGCGTGAGCTGCACGCGGATCACGTGTGTCCTCCGCTGTCACGAAGCGGGCGACGGTCCACCGCTGGTGATGCTGCACGGATCCGGCCCCGGTGTGACGGGGTGGCGCAACTGTCGCGGCAACCTCGCCGCCTTCGCCCAGCACTGTCGATGCCTCGTACTCGATGCTCGGCCTTCCCCGCGACCTCGCGCCCACCACCGCGTCATGAGTTTCGCCGCTTTCCACTGTCTACTGTGCACGAACGTGAGGAACACATGCCCATCGACGTCGACGTAGCGCTGGCAGCCCCGGCTGCCACCAAGGAGGTCTCCTGGACCTGTCGCGACGTGCCGCTGTACCACTTGTCTCGCGGCGCCGGCCGGGACGCCGCGGTCGACCCTGAGCCGTCCTGGCCGAGATCTACGTGCAATACGACGATACACAGGAAGTGGTGACTGTCGGATGATCGACGAGCAGCGTTATGGACCGTGGGCTGTCATCGCGGGCGGTTCGGAAGGCGTGGGCGCCTCGTTCGCGCACCAGCTCGCCGACGCGGGCATCCACGTCGTACTGATCGCACGTAAGCCCGGCCCGCTGGCCGAGACGGCGGATGCGGTGCGGCGCAAGGGTGTGCAGGTGCGCACCCTTGCGATGGACCTGCTAGATCCGTCCGCCGTTGACGAGATTAGACAGTCCACTCAAGACATCGACGTCGGGATTCTCGTGTTCAACGCGGGGGCCAACAGCTACGGTCACGAGTTCCTCGAGGGTGAGCTCGAGGGCTTCCAGGGCGTGATCGACCTGAACCTCGGTACGCAGCTCGCGCTGACGCATCATTTCGGCAGGCAGATGCGCATGCGAGGACGTGGCGGCATCATTCTGGTCGGTTCGCTCGCCGGTTACCTGGGTCAGGCACGGCAGAGTGTCTACTCGGGGGTGAAGGCGTTCAGTCGGGTCTTCGCCGAGGGCCTGTGGCTGGAGCTGAGCGAGTACGGCGTCGATGTACTTGAGCTCGTCCTCGGGGTCACCCGGACGCCCGCCATGGAGCGGGCCGGGCTCAACTTCGACATCCCCGGCCTGAACGTGAGCGAACCCGACGATGTCGCACGGGAGGGCTTGGCCAACGTGGCGAACGGCCCGGTGTACATCGCGGGTGGTAACGAGACCGCCGCGGAGCAGCGCAGCGGGTTGGACCGGGCGGGATTGGCGCTCGGTGCCCACGAAGCCACCAAGCGGCTGCTCCCGGACGAGTAGGTCGTCAACCGATACTCGTGTCGCGGTGCTTCCGGTAACCGGGAGACCTCGCCCATGGTGGGGTCGGCCGCCGCACTCTATGCCCCATGAACGCAGCAAAGACACCCGTACGACGCTCCGTGGCCCTCGTGACCGGCGCCAGCCGTGGTATCGGCAGACAGACCGCGCTGACGCCGGCTCGCGAGGGCTTTGACGTCGGTCCGGGCTCGCGGCGGTACCAGTACGGTCGCCGAGCAGGCTGTTGCGACGAACACGTCGCACTCCGAGCGTTGCCGAAGCCCGGCTCCCTGTCAGGGAGATGCAGCACAAGCGCCGTGCCCCGGGCTCTTGACCTACCGGAATTCCCGATGACTCAACGGTCGCCGCAACAGATTGCGGCCACAGCATGCCGCAACAGGAGAAGGGAGTCGCTATGCATCGCTCACTCGGAGCTTCCCGGCCCCGGCGTCCTATGCGGACGGTGCGGAGAAGTGCGATGTCTCTGTTCAGAACAGATTCAATCTCGTCGGCCGGGATTCCGAGAGCCATGGGTCAGGGTGGAGCGATCCTGGTGAGGTGATCTCGGCGAGGTCGACGTGAGTCGGCCGCGTTGGAAATGGGTGAGCACGAGTGCGGCGTTGATGATGTCGGCGCTTATCTCCACCCCACCCGGACTCAGTCAGCAGGCCCGGTGAACGCACAACGGCATCAACCGGACCTCGCTGAGCTCCCCTCAGTACAGGATCTTCTCGTGGCGTTCCCGATCGAACTCCGGTAGCGGACGCCCTTCCCGGAGGGTGGTGGCCAGCCCGGGGTCGGCCAGATGCAGGCGGCCGATCGCGATCAGATCGAACTCCCCGGCAGTCATCCGCCGTTCCAGCTCGGGGATGTTGTCGACGGTCGGCACGGAACCCTTGAGCCGGCCCTCGCGCAGTGACCGCCCCAGCCCGACGCTGCCGACCGCCATCGTGGTGGCACCGGTGAGCTTCTTCGCCCACCCCGCCAGCGACAGGTCACTGTCGTCGAACGCAGGGATGTCGAAACGGCGGATACTGGCGTCGAGCACGTCCACGCCTGCGTCGACCAGAGGCCCGAGAATCACGCCCAGCTCGTCCGGAGTCGCTGCGATCCGCGCCGCGAAGTCCTGCTGCTTGTGCTGGGAGAACCGATACACGATCGGAGCACTCTCCCCGATGGCACGGCGGATCGCCTTGACGACCTCGACCGGGAACCGCGTGCGGCGGGTCAGATCCCCACCCCAGTCGTCGTTGCGCTGGTTGGTGCTCTCCCAGAGGAACGAGTCCAGCAGGTAGCCGTGGCCGCCGTGAATAGCGACGCCGTCGAAGCCGATGTCGATGGCGTTGGCGGCAGCCCGTGCGTAGGAGTCGATGACCGAGGCGATGCCGGCGTCGGTCATCGGCTCGGTGGGCACCTGTGCACGCGAGACGTAGTCGTCAGGGTATGAGGTGAGCCCGGGCGTGCCCCACAGCCCGGACGGGCGCATCGGTGTGCTCGCCGGATCGACCTTGCCCATCGCTCCCCACAGCGGGCCGACATGCCACAGCTGGGGGACGATCGTGCCGCCTGCTCCGTGCACCGCATCGATCACCTCGCGCCAGCCGGCCAGGACCTCATCGCCGTGCAGCCGCGGCACGTTCGGGCTGTCCACGGCCGTCGGGTCGTCGATCGCGACGCCTTCGGTCACGATCAGGCCGGTGCCACCTTCGGCGCGGCGGCGGTAGTAGTCGGCGACGTCGCGGCCGGGGACACCGCTGGGCGACTGTGCCCGGGTCATCGGCGACATGACGATGCGGTTTCCGAGTGCGACCGAGCGCATCTCCAGCGGCTGGAACAGGGGCGTGGCACCGGTCGAGTCGGTGCTGGGACTGGTGGACATCGCCTGCTTTCTTACCCCAGGCCCCGGTCACCGGGCAGCGGCTTCCCGGTGACCGGGAGTCCGCTCGCTGCATCCGGTCCGGGCGGAGCAGCATCGCGCCCACTGCGCTGGGGGTCGAGGCCCGTGTCCGCAACAACCACGCGCGGCCGGGTGTGCTCGACGGCGTAGGCGATCTCCTGCGGTGACCACCAGGCATTGAAGGCGACAGCCACCGCGCCGACCGACACCGTGGCCCAGAATGCTGTGACCCATTCCGGCGTGTTGGCGCCGACGATGGCGGCGGTTTTGCCGGAGGGTGCGTTGTGAGCAGGTTTCCCGCTACGGCCCCGGTGCGGGACCGTGCAGGGGGCGCTGCTGTCCCGGACGAGACGTCCTCACCGCGCGGTCGCGCCAGCTCGCTGTGCGCCGAGTCGACGCCGCCGATCGCGGCGATCCGCTCGCCGAGCAGGTCCTGCAGTGGTGTGCCGAGCGTGGCCACGGCCGTGGTGTTCATGGTCGCGCACGTGGTCGTGGCGGCTGTCGTCATCGCGTTGCCGGTCGGCCGGCCGGGCACTGGGCGTCGAACCCGCCGGCGCTGAACCCGGCGGTGCCGGCCCCGGCGATGATCACGTGCGGGGCCGGCACCGGGGCGTCATGCGTCGAGGTCGAAGACGTCCAGCGACTTCACCGTGACGTCACCGCCGGTGGCGAACGCACCTGCCCGGTTGTTGCCGTCGTCGGGGAAGACCAGGTCGGTGATCACGGCCTGACCGCGGTCCCCGAACACTTGCACGTTGGCCCGGTCGATCACGGCGCGGATCCGGAGGATGTCTCCCGCCGTGGTCAGGGCGACCGTGTGCCGTGCGGGGAAGGTGTCGTGGACCGTCGTCTGTCCGGAAGCGCGCCGGTCGACGAACAGTTCCTGCGTGCTGGCGTCGTAGCCGATGCGGGTGCGGCAGGAATCGCCCGCGAAGACGTCGAATCCGAACGTGGTCGCCGTCGCTCCGACGAGCTGGAATTCGGCGACGATGTCGAGCACCGTTCCCGAGAATTCGGGAGCTCCGCGCTGGTCGGAGACGGTGCCGTTCCAGGATCGCCGGTTGCGGCGCACCCGGTTCAGTTCCTTGACCGGCTGCTGCGCGAGCCGGGTTCCGGCCGTGGTGGAGACCAGTTCGAGTTCGCGCGGGACGGACATGCCACCGCGCCACGGAGACGTGGGGATGTCGCCCGCGTAGTTCCAGTTGCTCATCCAGCCCACCCATAACCTGCGGCCGTCGGGAACGTCCGACCAGGACACTGCGGCGTAGAAGTCCGATCCCTCGTCAGCCCACAGGACCTCGCCGGGTGCGTTGTCGGCGGTGAAGGTGGTGCCGTCGAAGTCACCCAGGAAGTACTGCATTCCCGAGCCACCCGCCGGTCCGCCCGGATTGATGCTCACGATGAGGACCCACTTGCTGCGGCGGTGGTCGCCGTCCACCGGTAGCTGGAAGAGATCGGGGCACTCCCACACGCCGCCGTGCGCGCCGTGATTCGCGCCGAACTCGCTGAGTTGCTCCCAGTGGAGGAGGTCAGGCGAGCCGTAGAAGCGGATGCGATCCCCCACGGCGATCGACATGACCCACCGGTCCGTCGGCGAATGCCAGAAGACCTTCGGATCGCGGAAATCAACATCGCCGGAGCTGGGGATCACCGGGTTCCCGGAGTATTTGGTCCAGGTGCGGCCTCGGTCGCTGCTGTAGGCCAGGCTCTGCTGCTGCGTGTCGCCCGCACTGGTGTAGAGCGCGACCAGACCGGGCTTGCCGCCGAAGAGACCGCTGGTGTCGTGGCGGTCGACCACGGCGCAGCCGGAGAAGATGGCTCCCAGTTCGTCGGGCTCCAGCGCCACCGGCAGGTGCTGCCAGTTCACGAGGTCGGTACTGACCGCGTGGCCCCAGGACATGTTGCCCCATTGGTCGCCGTACGGGTTGTGCTGGAAGAACAGGTGGTACTCGCCCTTGAAGTACACCATCCCGTTCGGGTCGTTCATCCAGTTGCGCTCCGGGGTGAAGCACACCGAGGGACGCCACTGCGACGTTTCCGAGTCGGTGCCGGTCGTCGTGGCTGCGGCACGGGCGGTCGGTGAACCGGGCAGGGTCGTCGTCACCCCCAGGCCGGCCAGAGCGCCGGCGCCGGCCAAGAAGCTGCGGCGCCCGAATGCTCGTTTCAGTGACTGTCGTGCATCGGTGGCGTTTCCAGCGAAGTGCTCCATCACTACCTCCTCGGTGTTCCTGCCGCCCGTGTGGGCATGCGGGAGTTCATGGGCGGTGTTCCTGCGGATTCCGGGACGGGGTCTACCGGTTCCTGCCGGGTGTGGGATCCGGGTCGTCGCGGGCGGCGTTCCACGAGGAAGCCGTGCCGGTGCACCGGGGGACCCGGCAGAGATGTGCTCGATGGTGGCGAGCCTGCAGTCACGCGATCCTCCTTGATCGGGAAGTGACGGCTTGTGCGGAGGGATGCCGCTCCGGAACTGGGTCGAACGGAACTGGGTCGAACGGAACTGGGGCGAAGGGCGGGAGCGGGTTCGGCGAGCCATGGGGCAGCCGGGCAGCCGGGTAGTTCCGTCCTCACGCCGCGCGTCGGGGTCGACAGGCCGCTCGCCGGCTGCCGGTGGTCGGCTGGCTCATGGATGCCCGGTTGGAGCCGGTTCGTCTTTGGTGCCGACTGATTGTGCTTGCTGCTGCCGGATTGTCAAGGTTGTGGAACCGGCTGACGGGCCTGCCGGATCCCGCGGGGCCGGGGAGCCCCGCATCACCGTCGTCGTCGGGGTCGCCGGTTCAGGAGTGCTTACGCGACGAACGTCGTGAGCACCGACGTCGCCGTCGACGCCGTTGTTCAGGCGGATTTCCGTGGGGTGTGCTGCTCGTTGTCGGGCCGCTTCGTAGCAGGCCGGGTGGCGGTACCGTTGTCCGGTTTGGCCGTGAGGGTTGACAAGCACGTAACAGCAGTCAAAATCAGGCAACACCAAAACACACCGGAGGGAAACGGGCATGTACGGCGCGGAGCGTCAACAGCTGCTGGCACAGCAGGTGCGCACGGACGGACGGGTCGATGTCACCGTCACGTCCGAGGAGCTCGGTGTCGCGCCCGAAACCATTCGGCGCGATCTCGCCGCGCTGGAACGGCAGGGACTGGTTCGCCGGGTCTACGGCGGCGCGATCCTGCTGGAACGGCTGGATTTCGAACCCGCGGTCAACGAGCGTGATCAGACCCGCTCGGACGAGAAGGACCGGATCGCGCGTGCGGCGCTCGACCTGGTGCCGCAACGCGGAACCGTGCTGTTGGACGCAGGGACCACGAGCAGCCGCCTGGCGGCGTCCCTGCCGCAGGGGCGGGATCTGACGATCGTCACGAACTCGCTGCCCATCGCCTCGCAGCTCGCCACCCGCTCCGATGTCAACCTGCACATGCTGGGCGGCCGCATCCGGGGCACGACACTGGCGACGGTCGAGTCGTGGGCACTCGACGTCCTGGACGGTCTGACCGTCGACATCGGATTCTTCGGCGCGAACGGCTTCTCGGTGGCGCGGGGGTGTACGACTCCGGACACCGCCGAATCCGCGGTGAAGGCAGCGATGATCCGGTCCTGCCGTCGCCGGGTGCTGCTCAGCGATCACAGCAAGTACGGCGACGACCAGTTCGCCCGGTTCGCCACGCTCGGAGAGATCGACGTCCTGGTGACCGACAGTGGTCTCGACGAGCAAGCCGTCTCCGAACTCAACGAGGCCGCGATCGAGGTGGTGCTCGCATGATCTCGATGCGCGCAGGTGCGGGACGGCACGACTCCTGCGCCTGCCGGACGGGCGGGTCGCCCCCGGCCCACCAGCGGCACGGAAAGCCCCGGTGCCTCCGCGGAAGGCCGTGACCCCGCGAAAGACCGTGGCCGCGCGAAAGACCGTGGCCGCGCAGAAGACCGTCGCCCGACGAAAGACCGTGGCCGCGCAGAAGACCGTGGCCCGACGGAAGACCGTGTCCCCGCGGCAGATCCGGTGGCTGCGCAGAACCGAACCCGGTCGATTCGCCGACTCCCCACCACGCTCCCCGTTCCCTTCAACGAGGAAGGTTTCCCGCCATGAACGATGCACCACCCCGGGCAGGTAATCCTGCCGGGAAACGACTGGCGCTACGCAGCGCCGTCATCGCCGCGCTCGGCGGCCTGCTGTTCGGTTTCGACACCGCCGTGATCTCCGGTACCACCGACGCACTGAAGGACGTCTTCTCGCTGAACGCGGGCGGCCTGGGCTTCACCGTCGCGACCGCCCTGATCGGCACCATCGTCGGTGCGGCCGCGACCGGGCTCTGGAAGCCGGCCGACGTGTTCGGGCGCAAGAAGGTCCTCTACGCGATCGGAATTCTCTACCTCGTATCCGCCATCGGTTCCGCGCTCGCGCCGGACTGGGGCACCTTCATGGCGCTGCGCTTCATCGGCGGCGTCGGGGTCGGCGCGGCGGCCGCGGTCGCACCGATCTACAACGCCGAGGTCGCCCCGCCCAAGCTCCGCGGCAGGATGGTGGGGCTGTTCCAGTTCAACATCGTGCTCGGCATCCTGCTGGCCTATCTGTCGAACTACGTCATGCTTCAACTGGCGCCGGAAGCGACGGCGTGGCGGTGGATGTTCGGTGTCGAGGCGCTGCCGGCGCTCGCGTTCGCACTGCTGCTCGTCCTGGTGCCGGAGAGTCCGCGCTGGCTGATGAAGGTCGGCCGGGTGGCAGAGGCCGACCGTGTGATCGAGGCGCTCGCGTCGGACCCGGAGGAGGCACGCCTCGCCCACAAGGAGATCACCGAGGCGCTCGAGACCGACGACGCGGAACAGCGCCCCAAGTTTTTCACGCGCCGCCACCGTAAGGTCATCTTCCTCGCGCTCGCGATCGCGGCGTTCAACCAGCTTTCCGGGATCAACGCGGTGCTCTATTACGCCCCGTCGATCTTCGAGTCGGCAGGGATGGGCGAGAGCGCCTCGTTCCTGAGCAGCGGCGGTGTCGGGCTGATCAACCTGATCTCGACGATGCTCGCCCTGTTCGTGATCGACAAGCTCGGACGGCGCAAGCTGATGCTCATCGGATCGCTCGGTTACCTGATCACGCTGGGCCTGCTCTCGGCGACCTTCCTCAGTCAGGGGGCGGACTTCTCCGGCACGGCCAGCATGTTCGTCGTCCTGCTGGTGATGCTGTTCGTCGCCGCGCACGCCTTCGGTCAGGGTGCGGTGATCTGGGTCTTCATCTCCGAGATCTTCCCGACCTCGATCCGGGCCAGGGGACAGGCGTTCGGTTCACTGGTCCACTGGGGAGCGGCGGCCGTCATCTCCTGGATCTTCCCGCTGCTGGCCGAGGTGGTCGGCGGTGGCATGGCCTTCGCCTTCTTCTTCGTGTGCATGGTCGGCCAGCTCGTCTGGGTGCTGGTGTTGATGCCGGAGACCAAGGGGGTTCCGCTGGAGAAGCTCAAGGGCGTGCTCGGAGTCGGTGACAGCCGGCCCGTCCACTCGGAGTCCGGCCGGTAGCGACAGGGAAACGCGCGACCAACGACGGTCTCCCCGGACGCGCACGTCCGGGGAGACCGCTGCTGTCCGGGGACATGGCGTCGACCGCCGCGACGCTCGAGCTTGCGCCCGAGAACGGCCGGCCGTTGTTTCCCGACGTCCCGATCGAGACGTTCTCACTGCGCGGCGGTGAGGTCCCGCCAGTATCGCTTGCGGACGTCCAGCAGGACCGACACGTCGAACGACAACACGCCGGGCAGCGCGCCGAGGTCGCCGGTCAGGAACTCGGCGAGGCCGTCCTCGTCGCGGAACACTCCCTGGTGGATCACCGACGAGTTGCCGCCGACGACGGAGACGTACCGCGCCGAGGGATGCCGGCCGAGTGATTCGCTGACGGCGCGGATGGAGCCGGGAGCCACGGTCAGTGCGACCACCGCTTCCAGTCCGTAGCCGAGCAGCCGGGGTTCGATCTCGACGCGTGGCCGCACGATGCCGCGTTCCAGCAGCTGGTGCAGCAGGCGGTAGGCGGTGGACTGGGTACTGCCGAGCTCCCTGGCCACCTGTGCCGCGGTGATTCGGCCGTGTTCACGCAGCAGTCGCGCCACGCGCAGCGCGTCCTCGGTGAGCTCGACGGGCGACTCGGTCCGCAGCTGTTCGGTCTCGGCGTGCGAGCGCAGTATGTCGAGCTGCTCGTCGGACAATCGGTGCAGCCGCCACGAGTCGGCCAGGGCCACACCGCGTAGCACCAGCTCGCTGTGCGCCGAGTCGACGCCGCCGATCGCGGCGATCCGCTCGCCGAGCAGGTCCTGCAGTGCGTTCCGTTCCGTGGCCTGCACGGCGCAGTAGACGTCGGCCCGGCCCGCGGTGGTGGCCACGAGCTGCGACTCCGGGAGCTCCGCGATGGTGGTGGCCACTTGCCGGCCGCGACCCGGTCCTGCGTTGACCCACACGTGCCACGGGTTGCCGTGCCCGGTCACCGACCAGTCGAGCTGCCCGATGACCCGGAGTACGCCGTCGGACTCCAGCCGCGCCATCCGTCTGCTGACGGTGCTGGACGAAACGGCGAGTGTCGAGGCGAGCGCGGCCAGCGGCGCACGCGGCGCGACCTGCAGTGCGGCGACGAGGTCGAGGTCCTCGGGTTCCAACTCCCCGGTGCCGGCCGAAGCGTCAGTGCTCATCGAATCCCCGATGCTGATCGATCCCCCCAGCGTTTCCCAATGCTCCGTGTGCTGTCCGTACCCCCAGCTTTCATCGAACGAAATTAGCACTCGAACCGGGTTCGGCGGTCGAAACGTGCGACACGCACTCGCAACTTGACCAAACCGTTCGTTAGCCTCTCTAATCAGGCGTGTTCCTCACCCACGGCGAATGGGGCCTCGTGACTTCCACGGAAACGAACGCGGTGCCGCCCGCGACCTCGCGGCCGATGCGGTTGCTGTTGCGGCTGCTCGGTGTCATCGAACGTGCCGGCAACAAGCTGCCGCACCCGTTCTGGCTGTTCGTGCTGATGGCGGGCGTCGTCATCGTGCTCAGCGCCGTATTGGACGCCGTCGGTGCCTTCGCGATCTCGCCCGCCGACGGCGAGCGGGTCGAGATCACGAGCCTGCTGTCCCAGGCCGGTCTGCACCTGATGCTCGGCGAAGCCGTCGACAACTTCGCGACGTTCCCTCCGCTGGCGCTGATCGTGGCGGTGATGCTCGGCGTCGCGGTCGCCGAACGCAGCGGCCTGCTCACGGCGTTGCTGCGGCGCACCGTGACCCGGGTGCAGCCGAAGTACCTGACGTTCGCGCTGTCGCTGGCCGGGATCTCCGCGAGCGTGGCCTCGGACGCCGCCTACGTCGTGCTCGTGCCGCTGGGCGCGCTCGTGTTCAAGGCGGCCGGGCGCAGTCCGATCCTCGGTCTCGTCGTGGCGTACGCGTCGATCGCCGCGGGCTACGACGCCTCGGTGTTCATCACCGCGGGCGACGTGCTCTTCGCCGGGATCACGACGAGCGCCGCCGAGCTGGTCCAGCCCGGTTACGTCGTCAGCCCGCTGGCCAACTACTTCTTCACCGCGGCCTCGGCGATCGTGCTCGCGCTGGTGATCACCGCTGTGACCGAGTTCGTGCTCACGCGGCGGGCGCAGAGCATCGAGGTCGACGGGGACGGGGTCGACGAGGAGCTCGGCTCGATGAACCTGTCCGACGCGGAGCGCAAGGGTCTGCGCAACGCGGGCTGGACGCTACTGGGCATCGCCGCAGTGGTGGCGCTCGCGCTGATCCCGCCGGGTTCGCCGGCGCGCGGCGAGGACGGCGGGCTGCTCGACTCGGCCGTGGTCACCGGTATCGCCGTCGTGCTCGGGCTGACATTCCTGCTCACGGGATACGTCTACGGCCGCACCACCGGCAGCCTGACCAGAGCCCGCGAGATCCCCGTCGCCATGGCACAGGGCGTGCGCGACCTGGCGCCCGTGATCGTGCTGTTCTTCGCGGCGAGCCAGTTCATCGCCTACTTCAAGTGGACGAACATGGGCGAGGTCGTCGCGATCCGCGGTGCGGAGCTGCTCGAGGACGCGGAGGTGCCGACGCTCGTGATGTTCCTCGGCATGCTGGTCGCAGCGTGCGTCATGGGCGTGCTGCTGACCAGCGGGTCGGCGTTGTGGACGCTGATCGCCCCCGTGTTCGTGCCGATGTTCCTGCTGCTGAACGTTCCGGCGGAGACGACACTCGCGCTGTACCGTATCGCCGACTCGGGCACCAACCTGATCAGCCCGATGAGCCCGTACTTCGCGATGGCGCTCGGCTTCCTGCAGCGGTACCGGAAGCAGGCCGGTATCGGGACGTTGATGTCATTGACGTTGCCGATCGCGCTGAGCGTGATGACGGCGTGGACGTTGTTGTTCCTGGCCTGGTGGGGAATCGGTATCCCGCTCGGGCCCGGCGCACCCGTGCGCTGACGAGAAGGGGAGAGAACATGTCGGAGTTGACCATTCACGGCTGGGCCGAGCGTGCCTTCCCGGAGATGACCGCCGATCTGCGCACGCTCGTCGAGCTGGAAACCCCCAGCGACGACAAGGCGCTGCTGAGCGCGGGGATCGCGGCGATCGAGCGCTGGCTCACCGAACGGCTCGGTGAACCGGGCGAGCGGCGGATGCACGACGGCGGGAAGTACGGGGACGCGCTGGAGGTCTCCTATCCCGGCACCGCACCGGGAACGGTGCTGGTGTTGTGCCATTACGACACCGTCTGGCCCGAGGGAACGCTGGCGGAGTGGCCGCTGACCGTCGACGGCGACCGCGCGAGCGGGCCCGGCGCGTTCGACATGAAGCTCGGTCTCGTGCAAGCGGTGTGGGCGTTGCAGTGCCTCAGCGAGCTCGGCATGCCGCGTCCGACGGTGCGGCTGCTGCTCAACGGGGACGAGGAGATCGGCAGCCCGGTCGCGCGGCCGATCATCGAACGCCTCAGCGAGGACGTCCTCGCGACGCTGGTGTGCGAGGGGGCGGCGGACGGCAACCTGAAGACCGTGCGCAAAGGTGTCGGGCTGTTCGACGTCACGGTCGCCGGTGTCGAGTCGCACGCGGGACTCGATCCCGACGCGGGTGTCAGTGCGATCCACGAGCTCGCGCGGCTGGTCGGTCAGATCGCGACGTTCGGGGACCGGGAGCGGGGCACCACCGTCAACGTCGGTCTCATCGAGGGCGGCACGGGGTGCAACGTCGTCGCCGGGTCCGCGACGTGCGGCATCGACGTTCGGGTGTCGGAACCGGACGAGATGGCCAGGATCGATGCGGCGTTCGCGGCGTTGCGGACGTCGGACTCCCGGGCGAGCGTGACGGTTACGGGCGAATGGAACCGGCCGCCGATGGTGCCCAATCCCGGTTCCGAGGACCTGTTCGGCATCGCCGAGGGGGTCGCGGTCGAGGCAGGCTGGGAGCTCGGCCAGGTCGGTGTCGGGGGAGCCAGCGACGGCAACTTCGTGTCGGCGCTGGGCAGGCCGGTGCTGGACGGGCTCGGGGCGGTCGGCGGCGGTGCCCATGCGCGGCACGAGCACGTACTGCTCGACCACGTCCCGGGCCGCACGGCGCTGATCGCGGGCCTGCTCATGGCGCTGGCGGGGACGTGACCGGGCAGCCGCCGCGCGAGCCGCGCTGTGGCCGGGGCAGTCGCCGAGCTGTCGGTGACCATCCCGGCCGTGGTGATCTCGATGGCAGCGCCGGTGTCCTTCAAGGAGCCGGGGTTGGTCGTGGTCACCAGACTTCTTCGTTGATCAGGCTGGAGGTGTCGATGCCGTACGCTGCGTTGTAGTCCCCGTTCCACACGTGTAGGTCGCCGAAGACCGGCTGGCACATCGCGGATACCGCCGCGTCCTGGAGGGCTTGGTGGGGCAGCGCGACGATGTAGGGTTGCAAGAAGCGGATCACCTGTCCGGTCTCTTCCGGCTCATGCCGCAGAATGTGCCGCAGCACCCTGCGCCGGGCAAGGTGGTACGGACCGTCGGCACCGGCCGAGGTCGCAGCACTGCGCTTGGCGCGCCGTCGCACGGCTTTCCCGGTAATGCGGTAGGCACGCGCCAGCCGATCCTCCGGCGCGCTGCCGTCGGCAGCACTCCCGTCCAGCAGCAGGAAGACAAACCGGACCAGTTGCTCGTAACGGTCGCTGTCAAGGTGGTCCGCCGCTCTCGTGAGCATCGCCCGGAGTGTAGCGGCACGCCGAGCCGGCCCGGGCACTCGGTTTTCAGCCGGGATCCCGCCTCTCTCCGGAAAATCCACGGCGTTGTTCGACGCACGCACCGTCGCAGGTAATCGGGCACGACTGCGACATGATCGGGACACGATACGTGCCGCATCCGGACATTCGATCGTGAGCATGGAGACGTACTCGACACCGACACAGGGACTGGAGTTCGTCTCACATGAGCCAACCGCGAACCACCCCACGATGGCGCGCCCACATTCCACACGGGCGGCTACTCGGCATCGACGTTCTCCGCGCGCTGGCGATACTCGGCATGGTGTGGACCCACTTCGCACTGTCCGGATGGGTGAGTCCGGGGCAGGGACCCGAGACACCCGAGGTGCTGGACTGGGTGAACGGACTCGTCCATGTCCGCTCCCGGGAGATTTTCTTCCTGCTCGCGGGCGTCACCGTCGCACTCGCCACGGGCGGAGCCGCCCCGCACCGTGGGCGGACACTGGCCGGAAGTTCGCTACGCATGCTGGTGCGCGCGGTGGTGTTGCTGATCCTCGCGCTGGTGCTGGGCGAACTGGGATCGTGGGACATTCAAATCCTGCACTACTACGCGCTGTGGCTCGTGCTGCTACTGCCGTTGACGCTGCTGCGGGCGCGGACACTGTTCATCACCGCGGGGGTGCTGGCGCTCGTCGCGCCGGTCGGCAAGCTCCTGCAGAACAACCTGAACCTGTTCGAACCGGACATGTCGGTGATGATGCGGCTACAGGAACACCAAGGTTTCAGCTTGCTCCTGCACCCGGGAGACTGGCTGCCGACGCTGCAACACGTCCTCGTCGGCACCACCCCGACGGCGCAGGACACGATCGCCGTGCTCCCGTTCCTCGTGCTGGGACTCGCACTGGGCAGGCTCGACCTTCGCGAGCACGCAGTGCGCACACGACTACTACGTACAGGCGGCGCCACCGCGCTCGGCGCCGTCGTCGTCTCACTCGCGGCGATGTACCCGTTCGGCACAGCAGGCATTGTCAATGCCGCCGGTGAACCGGACGCCGCCGGCAACGCCCCCGCGCCGTGGCAGGAACTGGTCACACTCGGATCGCCCGGCCCCGCGCACACCATGTTCAGCATCGTCGAATACGTCGGAACGATGGGCCTGATCGCAGCGCTGCTCGGCGGACTCCTCATCGCCGTGGACCGGCAGGCGTGGCGCCGCCTCCTCTGGCCACTCGCCGCGTTCGGAAGTATGGCGCTGACCTGGTACTTCGCGCATTTCCTCATCCTGGACTCCAGCATGTTCACCACCACACAGGGCATGCCAGCCAACCGCACGCTACTGGCGTTCGTCGTGTTCGCCGCCGTCGCGCTCGCCGGTTCCGTGCTGTGGCGGTTGTGGGCGGCACGGGGGCCGCTGGAGTTCCTGCAGCACCGGGCCATCGGGCTCGTACCGCAACGACAGCCCGCGAAGCAGACGGAGCCCGAACCCACCGTCCGGTAACGCACCCTGTCACCCCGCGACCCCTCGGGAGAGCTGTCAGCCAGCGGTGTGCCGGGTCGACCGCCAGAATCGGTGCCCCGGCACACCCTGTTCACCCCTCGGTTTTCACTCATGCCGTCACGGGGGCCGCGATCTCACCAACCGTGTCGAACAGCGCGTGCAGTTGCTCGGGGGTCTGCAGCAGGAGGCGTGCGAGTTTCGGGCGGAGGTAGGGCAGTGGTGTGTAGTCGCCTGCTTCCCAGCGGATGACCGTGGATCGGTCGATGTGCAGCGCAGCGGCCAGGCTTTCCTGGGTGTGGCCCGCAGACTTGCGTGCGGCCGCCAGGTTCGTTCGTCGACCGGACATCGTGGGGCCTCCCCTCAGCTTCCGGGAGCCATATCGGCAAGAGTGTGTTTCCGCAGGTCAGTTCGCTGAGTGCAACATTTGGGCTGCGAAGGTCCGTCGTTTCTGCTCTGGGACCCCGCCCGCTGTGGCGTTTGGGTTGGTCGCAGGCGCCCGGTGCCGGGATGTTCCTGCCGGAGACGGACCTGTTCCCCGACGCCGATGTCCGCGCGGTTTTCCCCGGCGCCGGGTGCTTCCACAACGGAGGAGGGGCGATGGCACCGGTAAGAGCCACGATGACCGGCACAGCAGCGACACACGACGAGGACACGGCGGCGACCTGGATGACCTGTGCGCCCGATTTGGTCGAGCACGTCGTCACCGACGAGTCGTTCGCGGCCGGGCGTAGCGAGGGCGTCTTCGACAGCGTGTGCGGGGCACGCGTCGTTGCGGCGTCGATGCTCAGCGCCCCACGCACGAGATGCTCTATCTGCAGACATCGCGTAACCGCACCGCACTACTACTCGGACGACGAAGGCATGACACCGCGGCAGAAGCCCGGCCGGGTCCGGCGACTTCTCGGGAGGTGGTTCCGATGACTCCGTCGGAGCCACTGTTGCGGTTCGTCCGTCCGCTTCCCGGGACGGTGGGTGAGACGCAGCGGGTCTGTCACGTCGTCCCGGCCGACCGGGACGCAGCGGCGCCACCGGACGTGCTCGTCGCTTACTGCCGCGTGCAGCTGTCACGCGAGCGCGTCGAGTTCCTGTCTCAGGTTCAGGGACAGCCGTGCTTCCTGTGCCTCGTTCGCGTACTCGCCCCGGAGACGGTTGACCGGTAGCGGCGGGCGGCTGCCCCGTAGCGCTGATCCGCGTGCGCCCCGGAACTGCTGGTCGAATCGATCAGCGGGGTATCGTGGAGCAGCGCAGGATTGTTCGCCTTGCTGCACGGTCGAAGGAGGCCCGCCCGGATCGGCGGACAGCGCGTGAAGCTGCCGTCCATCGCAATGGGGAGTCACGTGACCGAGAGCTGGCACACCGGCAACGCGGCCGACGACGGCGCCGGCACGCGAGGCCGGCTCGTGGGCCACTTCCTCGACCCTTCGCACGGCGTTCGCTCCACCGGAGACGTCGAGATCAAATGGGCGAACCATCCGGAGGGCGACGAGCGTCCCGAGTGGACGGACGGCGACCAGCGGACCACCCTCGTCCTGCTCATCAGCGGCCATTTCCGTGTCGAGTCGAGCGAGGGTGCGGCCACGTTCACGCAGGCCGGTGATTATGCGATGTGGGGGCCGGGTGTGGACCACACGTGGCATGCGCTGGCCGATTCGGTGGTGCTCACCGTCCGGTGGCCGTCCGCCTGAGGCGAGCGTGAGCGTGGCTTCATCCCTCATCGAGGAGCCATGCTCAGCGCGCCGTCGAGCCGGATGGTTTCGCCGTTGAGATACCCGTTTTCCGGAATGCTGCAGGCCGAGTGGCCGAATTCTTCGGTGTCGCCGAGGTGGGACGGGTTGGGCACGGACCCCTCGAGCGACGCGCACCTCGCCGTCCAGCCGGGGCGTGTCCATGATCCTCGGTGCGAAACCTGCAGGCATACAGGCGGGGACGGCAGTACGTGGCCGATCCGCCGCGCTTCGCACCGCCGACGAGTACGAGGTCGCCCGATTGGCGCTCGTTTCGGCGACCGACGCCGAAATCGCTTCCCGATTCGGCGAAGGCGCCGTCACGGCCTGGCCTCTCCACTCTCCGCTGCTCAAAGCCATGGGCATGAAGCGCAAGCCGCGGCTGGGGTCATGGTTCCGGTCCGCGTTCACGGTGCTCCGCGGGATGCGCCGAATGCGGGGAAGGACCATCGATTGCCGGCGGTGCCGGTCAGCCTCCACGTCGGTCTTGCCCATGACCACGAACACCGCCGCATTGGGGGATCGCGCTGGTCCGGTTGCGCCATAGCCAATGGATAGAGGCACAACTGGCTCGGGGTGCAACGCGGGATCACCATCATCGACGCCAGTGCGGGTGGTCTGGGCGGCTGCCCCTACGCCGGCAGTGCGACAGGCAACCTCGCCACCGAAGACCTTGTGTGGCACCTGCACGGACTCGGCATCGACACCGGTATCGACCTGCAGAAGCTGGTGGATACCAGTGCGTGGCTCGCCGGATACATGGGCCGGACGTGCCTGGCGCGCACTGTCGCCGCACTGACCTGACTCTTGTGCGAGTCACAGGGTCCTGGGTCGGCCTGCCTCTGATGTCCGTTTGCTGTGGACGGTCCGGAGGGTGGTGGTCTCACCCTCGTTTTCCGGGCTTCGCGTTCGGGGTGCTGAGGTGTTGGCTGAGGATGTGGGCTTCGTGGAGGAGTAGTGCGCCGAGTTCGGGTTGCCGGGCGGGTGTGAAGCGGGATTCGATGCCGGTGAGTGTGAGGGCCCAGGAGGGGCGTCCGGCGGGGTCGAACACGGCGGCGGCCATGCCCCAGCTGCCTTCGACGACGAGGCCGGGGTTGACCGCGTATCCCTCGTGGCGGGTGCGTTCGATGCGGGCACGGATGTCGTCGGGGGAGTGGGCCTGCCCCCAACGGTGGGTCAGATCGGTGCGGTCGAGGTAAGAGTCGATCTCGGAGTCGTCGAGGAAAGCGAGGGTGACGAGTCCTGCTGAGACGACGCCGAGGGGGAATCGGGCGCCTTGGTAGAGCACGAACGAGCGGATGGGGAAGTCGCCGTCTTCGCGGATCAGGCACACGGTTTCCTCGCCGCGTAGTGCGGAGAAGAAGGCGCTTTCGCCGGTTGCTTCGGCCAGTCGGTGCACGCCGGCGCGGGCGTGGTGGGTGACGTCGTAGCGGTTCCCGGCGGTCTGGCCCAGTAGGTAGAGCTCCGGGCCGAGAAACCAGCGGCCGGTCCGCTGGTCACGGTCGACGAAGCCTTCTTCGGCCAGCGCGTTGAGCAAGCGGTGCACCGTGGGTCGTGGGAGGTCGGTGTCACGAGCCAGGTCGGCGGTGAGGGCGCCGCTGTCGTTTCTGGCGGACAACGCGCGCAGCACGCCTCCGACTCTGCCGACCAAGTGTGCGTTCGACGCTTCGCGCATGGCTCGATCGTAGGCGTTCACTGAGTGAACGCACAGGAACAAGCGCGCTCGGTGGGCGATCACTTTAGGGCGGATCTACCTCGACATATTGCCAAACAGCGAGCGAGTCGCTGTACTTCTCGCCGTTCGCTGTTCGGACACAAGGAGGTGGTGAGGTGTCGAAGCTGCGTGTTGATGCGCGGGAGGCGCTGGCCGATGTACTCGTGGACGGGATGACGCTGGCTGTCGGCGGGTTCGGTCTGTGCGGGATCCCGAACGACCTGATCGAGGTGGTGCGGGACAGCGGGGTGACCGGGTTGACGGTGGTGTCGAACAACATGGGCGTCGATGGCAAGGGCCTCGGGATTCTGCTGGAGAACAAGCAGGTGGCCAAGGTGATCGCGTCGTATGTGGGGGAGAACAAGCTGTTCGCCCAGCAGTTCCTCGACGAGACTCTGGAGGTGGAGTTCGCGCCCCAGGGCACGCTGTCGGAGCGGCTGCGTGCCGGCGGCGCGGGTATCGCGGCGTTCTACACCCGTGCCGGGGTGGGAACGCCGGTGGCGCAGGGTAAGCCGCTGGCCGAGTTCGACGGGCACCTGCACGTCCAGGAACGGGGGATCGTCGCCGACGTGGCGCTGGTGCACGCGCACACGGCGGACCCGGCGGGCAATCTCGTCTATCGAGCCAGTGCGCGGAACTTCAACCCGGTGGTGGCGACCTGTGGCCGGGTGACGGTGGTGGAGGCCGAACACCTCGCCGGTGAGTTCCTCGACCCGGAACGGGTCGTGACGCCGGGTATCTACGTGGACCGCCTGGTTCGAGCGGCGCCGCGTGTCAAGGACATCGAGAAGCGTACGGTGCGCCCTCGCGCCGACGTGCCGACCGACTAGGAGCTGCTGATGGCTTGGACACGTGACGACATGGCGGCGCTCGCGGCCGCCGAGCTGCGCGACGGTGATTACGTCAACCTCGGGATCGGCATCCCGACCCTGGTCGCGAACCATGTGCCGGACGGGGTGGAGGTGACGCTGCAGAGCGAGAACGGCCTTCTCGGTGTCGGGCCGTTCCCGGTCGAGGGGGAGGAAGACGCCGATCTGATCAACGCCGGGAAACAGACGGTCACCGTCAACCCCGGTGCCAGCTATTTCGACTCGGCCGCATCGTTCGGCATGATGCGCGGTGGGCACATCGATATCGCCGTCCTGGGTGCGTTGCAGGTCAGCAAGCATGGCGATCTGGCCAACTGGGCGATCCCGGGGACTCTCGTCAAAGGGATGGGCGGTGCGATGGACCTGGTCGTCGGAGCCCGTCGCGTCGTCGTGCTCACCGACCACGTGGCCAAGGACGGCACCCCGAAGATCGTCGACGAGTGCACCCTGCCGCTGACCGGCTCGGGCGTCGTCAACCGGATCATCACCGACCTCGCGGTGCTCGACGTGACCGCCACCGGCCTCCGACTGGTCGCGCTCGCCCCCGGCGTCACCGAAGACGAAGTCCGGGCCGGCACCGGCGCCCCGATCGCGGAGACGACCGTGGCCGGTCACGGTTGACCGCCGAACGAGGCAATGCCGCGTTCAGCCAGGCGCGCCGGCGTCCTACGCGTAAGAGTGATCTTTGAGCTCCTCCCCGCTTGTCCGGAGGCGTTGGCACACCAAAGTCTCCGGCATCACGGGGGTTCCTCAGTGACTGCGAGGCCACGTATTGCGGCGCCCGTACGAAGGTCTTCTCGATCTCGTCCAGGCTCGTGCGGTATCGGTCCGGCGGGAGGTAGCCCTTCTCGCTCAGGGGAGGTGTCAACGAGTCCCACTCCGCAGTTGGGCAGTTGTGATACCTGGGGCACAGCTGTAGCGAGTAGGGGCTCGCTACCGGATGCGATCAGGCGATATCCGACCGCGATATTTCGGCCACGGGCGTGAACGCTGCCCCGACACGGTCGGAGTCCGGAACCGCCAGGGCGGGACGCCAGCCGGGCATGCGCACCGATGGAGTCGCTGCGTGATCACGATCGGGCGCCCGTCGCATGGCACGTCCGGCCGCTCGTTCGAGGCATGTCGCGAACATGACTGGGTAGACAAAGGGCCCCTGGCGTTCAACGAGGGGGAGGTGGAACGCCAGGGGCGCCGAGAAGGATGACACACCGGCCGGCGGCCACGATCCCCGCACTCTCTCCGGAGGGTGCGGGGATCGTCTCGTGTCTCGGGCAGGTAGTGGTGTACACCCTGCGCACGAGTGGTGCGCGGTTATGGGCCGGTATTTGTCCGTCTCCGGGTGTGGCCGGCGCTGTCCAGCATTCCGGGTGGTGTGGGGCCGCCTGCCCGGCCGGGAGCGAGGGGTGTCACCGGGCGGGCAGACGAGATCACCGGCAGACGAGATCACGGACAGCCCCTGGCCTGCTCCCTGGTGAACTGATCTCCAGCGGGGCTGGACAGTTGCTGGATCAGTCTCGAGCACGAGAAGGACGTGGCATCGGAGCCCGACTGTCGGTGCGGACATGGCTGTCGGCGGGGTTCGTCATCACCACCGTGGGGTTCGCCCTGATGGCCTCGCTCCAGTCCCCGACGGTCGTGTTCGCCGGAGCGGCGGCCTTGGATCTCGGAAACTCTGTGGTCGGGGCGGTGGCTGGTGTGCTGCAGATCCAGCACACCCCGGCGCTCTCCGTGGACGAGTGCCCAGCGTCAAGACAGCCCTGCTAACGGTCGCTGCACCGGCGAGGATTGGGCTGGCAGGTGTGCTCGCCGAGATCGGCTCACCGCTGCTGGCGGCGGTGAGCGTCACCGGGGTCTGGATCCTGGTGCTAATGGCCGTGCTTGCCTCGCGCGATCTGGAATCGAAGGAGATACTCGATGCTCAGCAGTGAACTCGCCGATCTGGCCGGCGTCACCGTGCGCACGCTGCGCCACTATCATCAGATCGGCCTGTTGCCCGAGCCGCCGCGATCTGACGGAGACTACCGACAGTACGGCATCGGCGATCTCGTGCGCGTGCTGCGGATCACAAGGCTCACGGCGTTGGGAATTCCACTGTCCGAACTCCCCGCGGTGCTGGACGACCCCACCGCTGCCGGTGAGCTCCTCAACGAACTTGACCGCCAAGCCGCGGCCGAGATCGAACGACTCAGCGCCCGCCGAGCCAGCATCGACGTACTGCGCCGCACCGGGGCACTGCCCGATCTGCCGCCGGAGCTCTCCACCTGGCAGTCGGCTCCCGATCCGGATGCCCCCAAGGACATGCTCCAGTACGAGCATGAGCAGCTCATTCTGCTCGGACACCTACTGGATGACGACGGTCGGGCAGGTCTAGCCGCCCTGCTCAATGCCTCAGAAGACAGCAGGACGACCTCCGCCTCGCTGACGGCACGCTTCTATGCCCTCGATGCCGACGCACCAGACCACGAGGTCGAGACGCTCGTTGACGATTGGATCGCCCACCTCCGACCACTCCTGGCACACACAGACGGCTTATCGTCTCTCAGCCCTCGAGCCCCCGCACTCCTGGACCAGTTGAACGAACACCGTCTCAGGCCGGTGCAGCACCGCGTCCTGCGTACCCTCCAGTGGCGCCTCACTCATTCGGGCGACACCTCACCGGTACGCAGCCGCACAACACGAGAATGATCTTAATCACGGCCACTGCGCTTGAGTATGACGCGACGTCGGGGATTTGACTGAGACTCATCGCACCCGCCGATCGGAAGGGAATGCCATGACAACTGTTCCCGCACTGTTCTCTGTCGAAGACTTCTTCGCACCACCCACCCGCAGCCGCGCCGTACTCTCCCCGAACGGGACGCAGATCGCCTACCTCGCCCCTTGGCGCGGCCGGCTCAATGTTTTCCTGCGTGACGTGGACTCAGATTGGTCCACTCCCGACCTCGACGACGACTCGGGCACTCTGAACGCCCGCCGTGTCACCTCCGAGACACGGCGCAACATTGACCTGTTCTTCTGGAGCGTCGACGGGCGTTACCTGCTGTTCCAACAGGACACCGACGGGGATGAGAACTGGCATCTGCATCGCGTCGACCCGGCGCGACCCCAGCAGCCTGCCGTTGACCTGACTCCGTACGAGGGCGTGCGACTCATCGGTACGCAACTGTCGCCGGACCAGCCCGAGACTGCGTTCGTGCAGCTGAACAAACGGCGTGCCGATCTGATCGACTTCTTCAAGCTCGATCTCACAAACGGTGACCTCACCCGCATCGCCGAAAGTTCCGGCGACGTGATCTCGTGGCTGCGTACACCGGAACGAGTGCTGGCCTTCACTATTGGGGAGGGAGGCGAACACATACTTTCGGAGTGGTCCGCTGACCAGACGCGCACGATCGCCCGTTTTCCCTCGTCAGATATTCTCCTCGGCATCCTCCCTGTTGTTCCTACCGCGGACGGCACAGGGTTGTGGATCGGGTCCTCACGCGGCTCGGATCGCACCCGGCTGGCCCGTCTTGATCTGAATACCGGTGAGGAGACAGAGGTGGACAGCCATCCGGTGTTCGATCTGGATACTCCCCGGCCGGAGACTGATCCACGGTTCGCCTCCTCGCTGATCCTGCATCCAGCCACCGGTGACCTCCTCGGGGCTCGGTATCTCGGGGAGCGTCAGGAAATCCACGCTCTCGATACACACTTCGCCGAGGTGCTGCCTCACCTGGCCGAGCTCTCGGACGGGGACCTCTCCCATGTCTCGTGTGACACGACAGGACGGCGCTGGGTCGTGGAGTTCACGCATGATCGCGACCCTGGCGTGACCTGGTTCTATGATCACACCTCGGCAGAGGCGCGCCATCTGTTCCACCCCTTCCCCCACCTCGATCCCAAGCAGCTGGCCCCTGTCACCCCCATCGCCATCACGGCCCGTGACGAACTCTCCCTGCCCTGCCATCTCACGTTGCCGCTCGGCATCGAGCCACGTGGCCTGCCAACCGTGCTGCTCGTCCATGGCGGGCCGTGGTACCGCGACAGCTGGGGATACGACCCCGAGGTGCAGCTTCTCGCCAACCGTGGATACGCGGTGCTGCAGGTCAACTTCCGTGGATCCACCGGATATGGCAAAGCCCATCTCGACGCCGGAATCGGTGAGTTCGCCGGGCGCATGCATGACGACCTCATCGACGCTCTCGACTGGTCGATCCAGCAGGGACACACCGACCCGGAACGAGTGGCAATCTACGGCTGTTCGTACGGTGGCTACGCTGCGCTGGTCGGAGCCTCCTTCACACCCGATCGGTTCGCCGCAGCGATCAGTTACACCGGCATGTCAGACCTCGTCGACCTCGTCGAAGGGGTCGTACCGTTCGCTCGCCGAGCCGTCGAGAACAGCTATCTGCGCCACATCGGCGATCCTGAGATCCCCGAACAAAGAGCAGACATGCTCGCACGCTCACCCATCAGCCGTGTCGACGAAATCACCTCCCCGGTGCTGCTGATCCACGGCGCCCACGACGTCCGTGTTCACCGCCGCAACGCTGACCGCATGGCCGAGGCGCTCCGCGCCCGCGGCGCGGACGTCGAATACCTACTCAACGAGTCCGAAGGCCACTGGTTCATCAACCCGGAGAGCAACATTGAGTTATACAGCCGGCTCGAGACCTTCCTGGCCAAGCATCTAGGAAGAGATGCATGAGGGCTGAAGATCATTGATGCTCACACCACCGGGACGCGTCGAAGTGTCGCGTCGCCGGCATGCGATCTGAATCCGCCTTCTCCATGAGCTTCAGAGACTCAGCGCCGGGTAATCGGTGTAGCCGCGTTCGTCCCCCGAGTAGAAGGTGAAGCGGTCTGGGCCGTTGAACGGCCCGCATGAGAGACGAGGCGGGGTCGATTTCGCAGTCGCAGAGGAGTGTGCCGCCTACAACGAATGCACAGCGTACACGGAGGTCTACGGCGACGCGGTCATCGACATCGAACATGCGGACGCACTCCCGAAGTTTCGCCGAGATGTGCCAAGACAGGGCATCACCAGGACCGATGATCCTCCGAGACCGCGACCTCGTCACCCCGATGACGACGACTGCGTCTTCCAGACCTGCACATACCAACACCCGAGAACTATTCGCCGCAGGCAACCTCGCAACCCCAGGCCATTCGCTGCTCAGTTGAGAACCGCGGCAGCTCCTCAAGGTCAACGCGAAGCCGAAGCTCGTTGACAGTCACGCGGAGGCGCTATCGGACTCTCCGGTGATCGACGCGACTGCTGCCATGACCGCACGCCGGTGTTGGAGAATCCGATCAGGAGCGGAAGGATCGGACCCGTCAGCGCGGAGCAGCCCGATAGGCGTGAGCACCCACGCCTGAGCGATTGCAGAGATGATGACAAGAAGGTCGACCGCGGAGATCACGCCGTCGCGCCCGTTACCGGCCGAGACTGTCTTGGCCGGGTAGGCCTCCACCGGCTCTGCAGCTACGTCCGGCCGCTCCAACTGCGCCCACAGACTCACCCGCAACGCGGTCGGGTCCGCCTGATGATAGTCGAACAAACGCCCCGCCCATTGCGCCAGTGCCTCAGACTCGGGTGGCAGTTTGGCAACAGCTGCATGAGGTGTTGCTGGCCCAGCTCAACGCCGCCGGGCTGATCGACTGGTCCCGGGCAGCGGTGGATAGGAGAGACGGACTGCCGGGCGTTGTCATGCCAACGGGACTGATACCTCGCTCGACGGGTTCATCACAGAAGGCCCCACGCCGATATCGCCAGGCCGGCGACTACCACGAGAACCAGGGTTGAGACAGTCACGGCCAGGAGTCCAAGGAACCCCAGGATCTCGGTGTGCCGGTTACCCATCGTCCACACCTCCGCGGCCGGGAACGCAAACAGGACCGGACGTCATTGTCCGTCCGAGTCCAACCCCGCGCAGGCCGACAAGCCCACCCAGGCGCCACGACGGACAGCTTTCAGTCCGGGCACACCGCGCTTCAGCAGTCGTTCGGCGAGCTGGAGCAGCGGGCGGAGCACATCCGCGTGTTCGAGACCGTGCTCGTGCCCGGCCTGGTACAGACCCACAGCTACGCCCTGGCGGTGTTCCGCGGACTGTCGGCGCTGCGTGGCACGACTCGCGACCCCGACCAGGCTGCCGCGGCACGTATGCAGCGCCAGACGATCCTCTACGAACCGTCAGCCCAGGTCGACATCCTCGTCAGCGAGGCCGCGCTACGTACACCGCCGCCCGGCGTCGACCCGGATGGCGACTGGTTCGAGACCATGGCCGGCCAGATCGACCGGCTACTTGCGCTCGTCGGCGGCCCTGCTGTCGGCTTTCGCGTGCTCCCACTCGGCATGCCTCTCCCGACGGCGCCACTCCACGGGTTCACGATCCTCGATGACCTCGTCGTCGCCGAATTGCTGCACACCAGTATCCGCACCAGCGACGGCAACGACTACGCGTTCTACGACGACCTGTTCCGGCAACTCTGGGACGCTGCCGCGGCCGACGACGCTGCTCGGTCGATCCTGCTCGACGTTTCGGCCGGCTACCAGCAGGCACGACGGTAGCCGACCGAACGGGTCGAGGCGCGACTTCACAGCACGTATCCCAGCATGCTCCTCGATGACGCTGTCGCGATTGCCTCGAACGTCTGCCGATCGACACGTCGCCGCGTTCGATGTTGCCGAGATACCCGTGCCAGAGCCCGGCGAGCTGCGCGGCGGTTTCGAGGTTCAGCTGCCGCCAGGACCGGGCCTCGCGGATCCGGCGGCCGATGGGGGTCGTGTCGTTGTCGCTCGTGGGCGCACCTCTCACGTCTGCGGAGTGAGGTTCAGCTGCGGAACGCCCCCGGTGGCCAAACCGGGGCCGTTCCTCCGCAGATGAGATGCGCCCATTCACCGTAGCCGGTGAATGGGGCAGCCTGCGAGCGATCATCCGGACGGCTTGTGCACTCAGCCGCAGGCCTTCGTCTGGTTCGCGCCGTAGGTGGCCTGCTCCCTGGTGAACTTATCTCCGGCGGAGCTGGACAGTTGCTGGATCAGTCTCGAGCACGAGAAGGACGTGTAGTCCAGGTAATCCTTGGCGGAGGTTGCTGCCTGCTCGTTCCAGTCCACGTCGAGGGTGCCGACTGCCTGGGTCGCGACGTCCTTCGGGTAGTCATCTCCGGCGGAGCTCGACAGCTGCTGGATCAGCCCGTCCCGCGAGAAGGCCGTGTAGCCCAAGTAGTCCTGGGCCGCCCGGACCGCTTGCTGCACCTGCGGGGGAAGTTGGGGTGAGGTCGGCTGCTCCGAAGTGGTGGGCTGCTCTGAAGCTGTGGGCTGCTCGGTGCTGGTCGGCTGCTCGGTCGACGTGTCCTGACTGGAGGGTTGCTGCCGGCTCGTGTCGCTGCCCGTCGCCACGCTGGGCGCAGAGTTGCCGTCGTCGCCGTTGGTCATCGCTGCGATGATGATGATCAATGCGGCGAGACTGCCGAGGAACCACGGCCACTTGCGGCGCCGTTTCGGTTGCTGCGTCGGCGGTTGCTGCGTCGGCTGTTGCGGGTAGGGCGGGTTGTTCGGAACAGACATCAGTGCTTCCTTTCGCGGGTTGCCGTGTACAGCCGTCGTTCGGTGTGCGACACGTGTGAGCTGTGGTTATGGGAATGCGTGCGGCATCGTGTCGCCGCTGTTACCTGTGGTCGCCGGACTCGGCTGGAGGTGTCAGGAACTGTCTGGTTCCTGCCCGCTGACCAAGGCTTTTCGCGTCACCGCACTCAGTCTTCCGGGGCGTCGCGGTCGGGCGGGTCCTCGGCGAGCCACGCGCGCGGTCGGGCGAGTAGGTGGCGCAGCGCGGCGATCGCTGGGTATGACCCCGCGACTCGGCCCACGACGGGTAGTCGATGAGCGTGAGTGCGTCGACGATGTCCCGGTCGGTGTACACCACGTCGCGTGCGTCAATCAATCGGTCGCGGTACGGGGTCGCGTTCGAGTCGAGGAGTCACGAGCCGCAGTCGGCGACGATCTCGACGCGGCCGCCGAGCAGGCGCACCTGCTGCGCGTGCGTCCACTCGTGCCGCACGATGTCGGCGACGCGGTCGCACGGCTGGTCCTCGTCGATGGACACGTTGCCGTTGTCGTACTCGACATAGCCGGAGCAGTTGGTGGGTATCTCGTCGGCTGGCACGACGGACCAGCGGGCGGGGTTGCTGACGAGCTCGCGGATCGCGTCGGCGAGCTCGTCGTTCCAGACGCACTCGGCTGGCGGGGTCGGGCCAGTCGTGGCGGTCGGCGGCATGGCCGCGGCTCGGGCGAGATCGTCTGGGCGGCTGAACCGATCAGGGTCACGACGGGGTACGTCGCGATGATCGGCCACATGGCGAGCCGGGGTCAGATGCTGGCGGACGGTGCGTGGGCGCCGCGGGTGCGGCTCGTCGAGTCGACGGCAGACGCGGGCGAGTGTGCGGTGTGCGCGAGCAAATGGACCGTTTTCGGACCACCGCGCCCGTGGGGCTTCGTGGAGAGCAGGCTGCGCATCTTCTGACCTGCAGAAACTGCAGGCCAGAGAGAGGGCGCCCCCGGCAGGACTCGAACCTGCGACCTAGAGATTAGAAGGCTCTTGCTCTATCCAACTGAGCTACGGAGGCCCGGCGTGACCGTACCGACCGCGGTGAGTCAGCTTAGTCATCGCCGCACGTGTGATCGCTCGATGTGTCCGATTCGTTTCACTCGTGTCCCGCGGTGCTGTGTGGATCACATTCGGTGGACCGCATTCGGCGGACCACACGGACGGCCGCAGTGCGGCCGTCGCGTCCGTATCACCGACACGTCGGCGGAGGTGAGTCGACCACGCACGATCGCCAGGATACCGACGGGCTGTCTCGTTCGTGAGTGGTGGCCGCGGGAACGGTGGCCGAGCCGCGGCGGGTGCCGTGGGGGCGCCGGGCGCGGGGCAGAGCGCGGGGAGCACGCTCCGGCATACGGCGCCCCCACGGCGCGGTCACGCTCGGGGCGACGTGACCGCTTCCGGGCCGGCTTCCGTGGTGTCACGGGTTCCCCTTCCGTGACATCCGCACGGGCCGGCCGGGATCGGGGAAGACGGAGGCGTCACTCCCAGATTTGAATCGCCCGTACGACGTACGGCGCCTGTGGAACGAACGTCCCCGGGCCCGGATAGGTACTGAAATCCGCCTGGGTGGCACATTCCCGGTCCTGGTACACCGTGATGTGACGTTCCATTCGGGTAGCGAACGAGTGTGCCTCCATAGCATTATCGAGTGCTACGCAGTCGTCGGTGTGTGTATTTCGGAGATCGAATCGCTGGAGCTTTCCGCCGTAGAACTCGTCCTGCCAGGCACAGAATTCTCCCGAGTCGCAGGCGAACTCCGGGTGGTCCGGCTGCGGTGACGCGGCTGAGGATGCGGCTGAGGACGGGGTCGCGGCAGGTGCGGCCGGACCCTGGGCCGTCCCTGCCGCGGCCGGTGTCGCCAGTCCGGCCGTCGCCGCGGCGACGCTGAGCAGAACGGCGGGCAGGGCGGTGCGGAAGGTGACATGACGTCGAGTCATCGGTTTCTCCCCCAGAGGTGAATCGTCGGGTTGGGTCGGATCCAACGATGGCGAACGTCGACCGGAATGTCAGCAGGAAAACGCGATTCTGTGGACAACTCGCGATGTTCGACTCGTTCGAGTTACGGGCACCTACTCATGTTCGGCGGTTGTCCACAGATTCTCGGAAGCCGCTTGTGGCGCGTGGCGATCGCTGCTAGTCGAGCGCGAGCGTGCCCGGCATCACGCGGTGACCGGCGGGACCGCACGCTGACGCTCGGCCTACCCTCATAGGCGTGTCCACCGAAGCCGACCTCGAGTCCGACGTCCGCGCGCCACGCGGGGCGGGCATCGCACCTCTCCTGGCCGTCGGCGCGCTCCTCGGCGTCGTCGTCGCGGTCGGACTGGTCGCGCTGACGGGCGGGCTCGGGGCAGTCGCCGGCATCTCCGACCCCGGCCCTCTCACCACCTACGGCATCACCGCCGTCCGGGTCGCGGCCGACCTGGCCTCGGCGGTGTGTATCGGGTCGCTCCTGCTGGCCGCCTTCCTGGTGCCGCCCCAGCGCTCCGGCATCCTCGCCGTCGACGGCTACGCGGCCGTACGCACGGCCGGTTACGCCGCGTGGGCCTGGTTCGTCCTCGCCCTGACCTCGGTGTTCTTCGTCGCCGCCGACGGTGCCGGCCGCCCGGTCACCGAGCTGCTCGACCCCGATGCCTTCCTCAACTTCGTCGGGGCCATCGAACAGCCCAAGGCCTGGCTCATCACCTCGGGCATCGCGCTGCTGCTCGCCCTCGGCTGCCGACTGGTGCTGACGTGGAACTGGACGACGGTGCTGTTCTTCGTGTCGGTCTTCGGGCTCGTCCCGGTCGCCGTGACCGGACACTCCGCCAGTGGCGGCTCGCACGACATGGCCACGAACAGCCTGCTGTACCACCTGCTCGGTGCCGCACTGTGGGTCGGCGGGCTCATCGCGCTCCTCGCGCACGGGCGCAGGCGCGGGGCCCACCTGACGCTTGCCGCGACCCGGTTCTCGAAGGTCGCGCTGGTCGCATGGATCGTGATGGCCGCCTCCGGGATCATCAACGCACTCGTGCGGGTGGCGCCGGGGGACCTGCTCACCACCGACTACGGCCTGCTCGTGCTGGCAAAAGGCGTTCTGCTCGCGATGCTCGGCGTGTTCGGTCAGCAGCAGCGCAGCCGCAGCATCGCGGGTCTGCGCGACGGTGCGGGCGGCGGTCAGCTGCTGCGCCTCGCCGGCGTCGAGGTGCTGATCATGCTCGTCACGATCGGCCTCGCCGCGGCGCTCGCGCGTACCCCGCCACCGGCCGAGATCGCCGCCGAGCCGTCGACGGTCGAGTTGCTGCTGGGCTACGAGCTCGCCGGTGAGCCCACGTTCTGGACGCTGCTCACCGCGTGGCGGTTCGACCTCGTCTACGGCACCGCGGCAATCGTGCTCGCGGGCGTGTACCTGGCCGGTGTGCGCAGGCTGCGCCGTCGCGGTGACGCCTGGCCCGTGGGCCGCACCTGGGCCTGGGTGCTCGGCTGCGCCATGTTGCTGGTGGCGACCTCGTCCGGAATCGGGCGCTACTCGCCGTCGATGTTCAGCATGCACATGGTGAGTCACATGTTCCTGTCGATGGGCGTGCCCGTGCTTCTCGTCCTCGGCGGGCCGGTCACGTTGGCACTGCGTGCGCTGCCGACCGCGGGCAGGAACGCGCCTCCCGGACCCCGGGAGTGGCTGCTGGCGTTGGTCCACTCGCCCGTGACCCGCGTGCTGACCAACCCGGTGGTGGCGACGCTGCTGTTCGTCGGGTCGTTCTACGGTCTCTACTACTCGGGGATGTTCGACTCCGCGCTGAACTATCACTGGGCACACCTGGCGATGAAGGCCCACTTCCTGCTGGCCGGTTACGTCTTCTACTGGCCGGTGATCGGCATCGACCCGTCGCCGCGCCGGCTGCCGCACCTGGCCAAGCTCGGCATGGTGTTCGTGTCGATGCCGTTCCACGCGTTCTTCGGCGTGACGCTCATGAACATGCAGACCGTGATCGGGGCGTCGTTCTACCGGGGACTCGGTCTGCCCTGGATCGACGACCTGCTGCTCGACCAGCGGACCGGTGGCGGCATCGCGTGGGCGACGGGTGAGATTCCCGTGGTGGTCGTGATGGTCGCGCTGCTCGTCCAGTGGGCCAGGGCCGACGACCGCGAGGCGCGCCGCCGTGACCGGCGGGAAGAGGTCACGGGCGGGCAGGATCTGGCCGCCTACAACGCGATGCTCAAGGAGCTCGCGAGCGGCAACCGGCGCGAGTAGCACGGCGTACCGACGATTTCGGCGTGATCCGGCCTCGCCGCGGCCGGGTTGTCCACGTCGCCGTCGGTTGTCCACAGATTCGCCGCGGCGGCGTTCTCGGCCGTACTCGCAGGGCACGGTGGAACTCACCGAACATCCCGGCGAGAAAGGAACGGCAATGGCGATCGGCGAGACCACGGTGACCGTGGTGGGCAACATCTCCAGCGACGTGTTCATGAAGGACACCCACAGCGGCGCGGTGGCCGCATTCTGGCTGCGCAGCAATGAGCGGCGCTACGACAAGGAAGCAGGGGAGTGGTGCAACGGCCGGTCCCTCGCGGTGCGGGTCTCGTGCTGGCGGCGGCTCGCGGAGAACGTGCGGGACTCGCTGGCCAAGGGCGACCCCGTCGTCGTGACCGGCCGCTTGTACACCACCGAGTTCGTCACGGACGGCCAGTCCCGCACCGTGACCGAACTGGATGCGCAGGCCGTGGGGCCGAATCTGTCGTGGTGCACGAGCGGTGTCCAGCGCAGTCCCCGGGGCAAGAAGCGTCCTGAAGCTGGTCACAGCGCTGTGGAACCGGGAGAGCCGGTGGCGGCGGCCGTTCCGGCGGCCTGAGTGTGCCCGTGGCGGCCGAGTGCCGAGCCGCGGATCCTGGTTCGGAGAAGGCGAGGCGCCGTCAGCCGGTTCGCGGCTCGGCTCTACGATCGCGGTATGGCCGAGTTCATCTACACCATGAAGAAGGTACGCAAGACCGTCGGGGACAAGGTGATTCTCGACGATGTCAGCACCGCGTTCTTCCCGGGCGCGAAGATCGGCGTCGTGGGCCCGAACGGTGCGGGCAAGTCGACCGTCCTGAAAATCATGGCGGGACTCGACCAGCCCAGTAACGGCGAGGCGTTCATCCAGCCGGGCGCGAGCGTCGGCATCCTCCAGCAGGAGCCGCCGCTGAACGAGGAGAAGACCGTGCGCGGCAACGTCGAGGAGGGCCTCGGCGAGATCAAGGTCAAGCTCGACCGGTTCAACGAGATCGCCGAGCAGCTCGCGACCGATTACACCGACGAGCTCATGGCCGAGATGGGCAAGCTGCAGGAGGAGCTCGACCACGCCGACGCGTGGGAACTCGACTCGCAACTCGAGCAGGCGATGGATGCGCTGCGCTGCCCGCCCGGTGACGAGCAGGTGGAGCACCTGTCCGGTGGTGAGCGCCGCCGTGTCGCGCTGTGCAAGCTGTTGTTGTCCAGGCCCGACCTGCTGCTGCTCGACGAGCCCACCAACCACCTCGACGCCGAGAGCGTGCTCTGGCTGGAACAGTTCCTGGCCAACTACGACGGTGCGGTCCTCGCCGTGACACACGACCGGTACTTCCTGGACAACGTCGCCGAGTGGATCATGGAGCTCGACCGCGGCAACGTCGAAGGCTACGAGGGCAACTACTCCACGTATCTCGAGAAGAAGCGCGAGCGCCTCGAGGTGCAGGGCAAGAAGGACGCCAAGCTCGCCAAGCGGCTCAAGTCCGAGCTGGAATGGGTGCGCTCGAACGCCAAGGCCCGGCAGTCCAAGTCCCGGTCGCGTCTCGAGCGGTACGAGCAGATGGCGGAGGAAGCGGAGAAGAGCAAGAAGCTCGACTTCGAAGAGATCCAGATCCCGCCGGGTCCGCGGCTGGGTAACACGGTGGTCGAGGTCGAGAACCTCAAGAAGGGGTTCGAGGACCGCCTGCTCATCGACGGCCTGTCGTTCACGCTCCCGCGCAACGGCATCGTCGGTGTCATCGGCCCGAACGGCGTCGGTAAGACGACGCTGTTCAACACGATCGTCGGCCTCGAGAACCCCGACGAGGGCAGCGTCAAGATCGGCGACACCGTCAAGCTGGCCTACGTGGACCAGACGCGGGCCGGTATCGACCCGAACAAGTCCGTGTGGGAGGTCGTCTCCGACGGGCTCGACTTCATCAACGTCGGTCAGGTCGAGATGCCGTCGCGTGCCTACGTCAGCGCCTTCGGATTCAAGGGGCCCGATCAGCAGAAGAAGGCCGGCGTGCTGTCCGGTGGTGAGCGCAACCGTCTCAACCTCGCACTGACGCTCAAGCAGGGCGGCAACCTGCTCCTGCTGGACGAGCCGACCAACGACCTGGACGTCGAGACGCTGGGCTCGCTGGAGAACGCGCTCGAACAGTTCCCGGGCTGCGCCGTGGTCATCTCCCACGACCGGTGGTTCCTCGACCGCATCGCCACCCACATCCTCGCCTGGGAGGGTGACGACGAGAACCCGGCGAAGTGGTTCTGGTTCGAGGGCAACTTCGAAGGTTACGAGAAGAACAAGATCGAGCGCATGGGCCCGGATGCGGCGCGTCCGCACCGGGTGACCCGCCGCAAGCTCACCCGGGACTGATCACCCGGCCCAGGGACCGCTGCGACGTTGGATAGGGTCGGTCTCTCGCGAGTCGGCGGCCGGGCCGCGCAGCCCGAGTAGGGGTGTGCAGGTCCGAACCGCCGGCTCGTCGGCACGCCCGTCTGCAGGAATGGAAGGCCTCACAGAGCGGAGTCCCCGTGGTTGCCACTGAGTCGGCCGGCACGCACGTGGTCAACGGCCGCGACACTGCGGTTCCTCGCGGTGTGCACCGAGAAGACGCCACTCCCGGCGGCGCAGGCGACCTGTCCGCGGTGGAGCAACTCCTGCACCGTGCCGACACGATGGAGTGGCGGGCGCCCGAGCTCGCCGCGATCCTCGGTGAGCGGGCCGCGAGCCTGGCGGAATCCGCGGGCGCGAACGCGCTGTGGGTGCGCGCCGAAGCCACCGTCGTGCATGCCCACGTCCTGCTCGGTCATCGCGCGTCGACGGTGGGTCGCGCCGTTGCCGCGTTACGTGCCGCGGAGGACGCGGAACTGCCGGTGATCGCCGCGCAGATCCGCACCGACCTGGCGGTGTGTGCACGCAGCGTCGGTGCACCCCTGACCGGACTGGCCATTCTGCGACCCGTGCTCACCGTGGGCGGCCTGTCGACCGTGCGCCGTGCGACCGCGCTGTGTCACCTGGTCGGCTGCCTCGGCACGCTCGGGCGGAAGGCCGAGCTCGACCGGGTCCTACTCGAAGGCGACCGCCTCGTGGCAGGCGATGCCACCCTCGACGAGGACGACAAGCTCATGGCGCGGGGCATGATCCGGCTCGGGGTGTCCGCGCACCGCAGACGGCACGGCGACACGATGGGCGCCGCCGACGCGGCCAGGACCGGCATCGGCCTGCTCGACCGGATGGCCGACCCGTCCCGCGACGGCGGAGTCGCCAGGGTCCGCCTCGTCCTCGAACTCGTGTGCTCGCTGCTGGACCGTGGTGATGGCGAGCCGGCGCTGGAAGCCGCGCAGCCGCTGCTCGACGAGCCGGAGCGCGCCGCCGCCGTTGCGCCGACCGCATGGCTCCGCACGGCGCTGGCCACCCGGGTCCTGCTGACCAACGGCGCGGCCGAAACCGCAGCCACGATGCTGCGCGATGCGTTGTACGGCGTCGTGCGCCACGACCTCGATGCGATCGTCTCGCGGCTCTGGCTGGAACTGGCGAACGTCGAGGAGCGCATCGGTGACCCCGCCGAAGCCGTGACGTGTCTGCACAACGCGCGTGCCGCCGAGCAGCGGGACGCCCGCGCACGCAGCCAGGCGCGCGCGGTACTGCACGGCGAGTTCGGCTCGGGGGAACAGGCGCCGGTGGACCTGGCGGAGATCGTCACGTCGGCGCGTCCCCAGCAGGCCACCTCCGGTGCTCGGGCCGCGGAGGCGCCGGCGGTCGACGGAGCCACCGCTGTTCACGACACTGCGTTCAGCACCGCCGCCGTCGACGCGGCGGCCCTCGATGCCGATCCCCAGACCGCGGCAGGCCGGCCCGCGCCGGGCGGTGCTCCGACCGGTACGAACGGCGCTGCGGTCGTGAACGGTCATCCACCGGTGAACGGACACGGCGCAGTGAACGGACACGGTGCAGTGAACGGACACGGTGCAGTGAACGGACACGGCGCAACGGCCGGAGACGGTGCGGCCGCCGCCGAAGCGACCATGGTGATGCCGGCGGTACCGCGTTCCGACGAACCGGCCCGCGACGAGTCCGCTGCTGTGGCCCCGGCCGATGCGGCGACGACCGGTCCGTCGGGGACCGGTGAGACCACCTCGACGAGTGCGGCCGCCGACACGGCAGCCGGGCAATCGGATGCCGCAGAGGAGAAGGCCGAGTCGGCCGGGCAGGCCGACGCAACGTCCTCCGAGCAGGGTGCGCCGCGCAAGCGCCGGCGGCACGACGTCGACCACGGCTCGGTCGCCGCGCGCTCGGTGCTGGACCGCCTGGGCATTGCACCGTCTGGTGGCGGTCGCCGCCGAGCAGCGGCGTCCGACTCACCGGACACCGGTGACAGCCGGGAACCGGGCCCGCTTCCCGGTTCTCCACTGTCGGGGTTGTCGCTTCCGGGTTCGTCGGTGCTGGGTTCGTTGTCGCCGGGCTCGTCGTCGTTCGTGTCGCCGGTGCTCGACTCGTTCGCGTCCGACTCTCCGGTACCCGAATCCCCGATGCCCGACTCTCCCGTATCAGCACCGTCATCGACGGTGGACAGCGGAGCAGCGACCGCTTCGCAGGCCGGACCGGGCCACACCGACGTGTCTGACGCGGTGGATTCGGCGGCGTCCGATGTCCTGGATTCATGGGCCGCCGGGGCCAGTGTCGAACCGATCCTCGCCGCGGCGACCGCCTCCGCACCCCAGACGGACGATGCGACGGCGATCATTCCCGCGATCACCGACGACGCCCTGGCGGCGTCGGCGCACGCCGGTACCACCGGTACCGGCACCGGGGGTGGAGTCGATAGCCGCGGTGACCACGGGATCGGCCGTCACGGCGAAACCGGTCCTCGCGGTGATACCGGCCGTCACGGTGATACCGGCCGTCACGGTGATACCGGCCGTCACGGTGATACCGGCCGTCACAGTGACATCGGCCGTCACAGCGCTACGGACCGCGATGCCCCCACGAGCCATGGAACGACGAACCATGGCATGGCCGACCACGGCGGCGGTGCCGCGGAGGACCCCGTCGGCGACCCGTGGCTGCCGCGGGTCAAGCTGCCGCCGCCGTTGCTGCCGACGGACGCACTCGGCGCCGGTGACGAATCGGTCGGTACCGGTGACGGCGCGACGGCGGGGTCCGACGCTGCGCTCGCCCCCGGGTCACCCGCCGCGGACACGCCGGCCGCACACCCGCAGCCTGCCGACCTGCCGACCGGGGCCGCCGCGACCGGGCCTGCCGACCTGTCGACCGCCGGGATGCCGGCCGGTGAGTCGCAGCCGAGCTTCCCCGCTGCTCCCACGGTGGATCCTGCGGTCCCCGGGAGCGGCGCGGACAGCGGGAGCGGCGCGGACGCCGGTAACGGCGCCGAGACTGTGAGCGGTGCGGAGACCGGTCATGGCACCGAACCCGCCGCGACCACGGATCCGGCGTTCACCGCAGCAGGCGGGTCCGAACCCACCGGCCCGGATTCCCCGGCCGGAACCGGTGTGGAGACCGGCGAGGCGGCCGCGAGCGCGGTGTCCGGCCTGCCGCGGCACGAACTCCCGCTCGACGAGCCGCCGGAGGACGCCGGCCTGGCGGAACTGCTGGCACGCGCACTCGCCGAGCACCAGGTCGCGTCCGGATCCGCCCTTGCGTCGACGTCCGGCGGGGACGACCGTGACGGCCACGCCGTCGGCAGTGGTGCAGGCGTGAACGGCAGGCGCCGCAACGGCAGTGCCCACGCCGGGGGACACGGCGGCCGCCACGATCGATAGGACCGGCGCCATCCGGCCACCCGAACGGCAGCGTCCCGATACAGTGGCGGCGACCGCACGGCACATCCGAGCTGCCATCGCCAGAGTTGGAGAGTTGCGTTGCCCGACATGAGCTCGACCGGTGTTCAGGCCCGTCCGCAGAACGAGGGCGGGCAGGGCGCCACGCCCGGCCGGCGCAGCCCGGAACAGCTTCGGGACGATCTGGTGGCCGCGGCGGCGGCCCAGGCCCCGGACATCGCCGACCTCATCGGTCATTACTACCGGCTGATTCCCGCCGAGGAGATCATCGGTGAGAGTCCCGGTGATCTCGTCGGTGCCGTGCGATCCCACCTCGAGCTGGCGCGTAACCGGGTCCCGGGGCGGCCGGCGCTGCGCCTGTTCAACCCGACGACCGCCGAGGACGGTTGGTCGAGCGAATCGACCGTCATCCAGGTCGTCACCGACGACATGCCCTATCTGGTCGACTCCGTCGTGGCCGAACTGGCCCGCGGTGGTGTGCAGGTACAGCGCATCGTTCACCCGATCATGTTGGTCACTCGCGACATGTCCGGCGGCCTGCAGCAGCTGCACCCGGGCGGCGACGTCGAGCAGCCGCCCGCCGGTGCGACCGTCGAATCCTGGATGTACCTGGAGATCGATTCGATCACCGATGTGGAGCGTGCACGCGAGTGCGACCACCGGCTGCTGGCGGTGCTGGAGGACGTCCGCGAGGTCGTGGAGGACACCGACCGCATGGCCGCCGCCGCGATCTCGCTGGCCGACGAGCTCGACGCCACGCCGCCGCCGTTGCCCGAACAGGAGGTGCACGACGGTGCGCAGCTGCTGCGCTGGCTGGCGGACGGCCACCTGACGTTCCTCGGCTACCGCCACTACGAGGTGATCGACGACGCCGGCGAGCCTGCACTGCGTGCGGTGCTGGCATCCGGGCTCGGAGTGCTGCGACAGGACAGCCTCGCCGCCCGCAACCTCACCGCGGGACCGGACTCGACGGCGCAGGCACTGAAACCGGAGCTGCTGGTGCTCACGCAGGCGGGCGCACCGTCCACAGTGCACCGGCCGATCTACCCGTACTACGTGGGCGTGAAGACGTTCGACTCGGACGGCAACGTCACGGGTGAGCACCGTTTCCTCGGCATGTTCACCACCACCGCGCTGCACGAGAACGTCCTCGACATCCCGGTCGTCGAGCGCCGAGTGCGCGAGGTCATCCATCGCGCGGGGTTCCCGATGCAGTCCTATTCCGGCCAGCGGATGCTCGAAGTGCTGCAGAACTGGCCGCGTGCCGACCTGTTCTCGGCCGACCCGGACTCGCTGTACGCCACGGCCACGGGCGCGATCACGCTCGCCGACCGGCGCAGGTTGCGGCTGTTCCTCCGTCGTGACACCTACGGCCGGTTCTACTCGTGCCTGGTGTTCCTGCCGCGCGACCGGTACACGACCCGGTCGCGGCTGGCGATGCAGCAGGTGTTGCTCGACGAGCTCGAGGGCACGCACCTGGAGTACGCGGCGCGGCTGGGGGAGACGCAGCTCGCGCAGGTGCACTTCACCGTTCACACCGACCCGGGTGTGACCGTCGCACCCGACACGCTGCGGATCCAGGAGCGCCTCGCCGAGGCCATGCGCAGCTGGGACGACCTGATGGTGGAGGCGATCCTCGCCGAACGGCGCGAGCGCGCGGGCGACGGCAAGGCTGTGACGTTCGCGGGTGAGGAATCGGCCACGCAGCAGGCTCAGCGCTACGCCACGGTGTTCCCGGAGGCCTACAAGGAGGACTTCGACGCCGAGTCCGCGCTGCGCGACCTGCGCATGCTCGAGTCGCTCGACGGGCGCGGCGATGTGCGGATGTCGTTCTACCTGCCCGCCGACGCGGCGCCGGGGGAGCGCCGGTTCAAGCTCTACACCCGGGGCGACGGTGTGACGCTGTCGACGATGCTGCCGTTGCTGCAGCGCATGGGTGTCGAGGTCGTCGACGAACGGCCGTACGAGGTCTCGCGGGAGGACGGCGCGCGGCTGTGGATCTACGACTTCGGCCTGCGCATCGACCCGGCGGTGCTCGCCGTGGCCGGGTCCGAGGACGACCTGCAGGTGCGCTTCCAGGACGCGTTCGCCGCCGAGTGGCGGGGCGATGCCGAGGTCGACGGCTTCAACGGCCTGGTGCTGCGTGCCGGGCTCGACTGGCGGCAGGTCGCGGTGCTGCGCGCCTACGCCCGATACCTGCGCCAGGCCGGGTCTCCCTATTCGCAGGACTACATCGAGACGACAGTGCTGGCGCACACCGACATCGCCACGGCGCTGGTGCGGCTGTTCGAAACCCGGTTCGGCCCGGACGACACGCAGTGCGAGAACCGTACGAGCGAACAGATCGACGACATCAACGCGATGATCGACGAGGTCACCAGCCTCGACCAGGACAGGATCCTGCGCAGGCTGCTCTCGGTGATCGTGGCGACGCTGCGTACGAACTACCGTGTCACCGACGGCGACGGGAACCCGCGCCGATACCTCGCGTTCAAACTCGACCCGCAGCAGGTGCCCGACCTGCCCGAGCCGCGTCCCGCGTACGAGATCTTCGTGTGCTCGCCGCGCGTGGAAGGTGTCCACCTGCGGTTCGGCTCGGTGGCACGGGGCGGGCTGCGCTGGTCGGACCGCCGCGAGGACTTCCGCACCGAGGTGCTGGGCCTGGTGAAGGCACAGGCGGTGAAGAACTCGGTGATCGTGCCGGTCGGCGCCAAGGGTGGGTTCGTCGTCAAACGCCCGCCGGTGGCCACGGGCGACCCGGGGATGGATCGTGAAGCACACCACGCCGAGGGCGTCGCCTGCTACCGCATGTTCATCTCCGGCCTGCTTGATCTCACCGACAACCTCGTCGACGGCGCCACGGTGCCGGCCCGCGACGTCGTCCGCTACGACGGCGACGACAACTATCTCGTCGTCGCCGCGGACAAAGGCACGGCGACGTTCTCCGACATCGCCAACGAGGTCGCGAAGAGCTACGGGTTCTGGCTGGGCGATGCGTTCGCCTCCGGTGGCTCCGTCGGTTACGACCACAAGGTCATGGGCATCACCGCCAAGGGTGCGTGGGAGAGCGTCAAGCGGCATTTCCGCGAACTCGACGTGGACACGCAGAGCCAGGACTTCACGGTCGTCGGCATCGGCGACATGGGCGGCGACGTGTTCGGGAACGGCATGCTGTTGTCCGAGCACATCCGCCTCGTGGCCGCGTTCAACCACCTGCACGTCTTCCTGGACCCCACCCCCGACGCGGCGAGTTCCTTCGCCGAGCGGACCCGGTTGTTCGAACTGCCGCGGTCGACGTGGGACGATTACGACCGGTCGTTGATCAGTGAGGGCGGCGGGATCTACCCGCGCAGCGCGAAGACCATCCCGATCACGCCGCAGGTGGCCGAGGCGCTCGGACTCCGCCCCGAGATCGAGAGCATGTCGCCGGCCGAACTGGTCCACGCGATCCTGCAGGCTCCGGTCGACCTGCTGTGGAACGGCGGTATCGGCACCTACGTCAAGGCCGAGCGCGAGCGGCACGCCGAGGCGGGCGACAAGGCCAACGACGCGGTCCGGGTCAACGGCAGGCAGATGCGCGCCAAGGTCATCGGTGAAGGCGGCAACCTCGGCCTGACCCAGCGTGGGCGGATCGAATTCGCCCGCCACGGCGGCAAGGTCAACACCGACGCGCTCGACAACTCGGCCGGCGTCGACTGCTCCGACCACGAGGTCAACATCAAGATCCTGCTCGACAAGCTCGTCGAGACGGGTGAGTTGGACGTCTCCGAACGCAACGAGCTGCTCGAGGTGATGACCGACGAGGTCGGCGAGCTCGTGCTGCGGGACAACTACACGCAGAACGGTGTGCTCGGCGTCGCGCGCCACCACACCGACGCGATGGTGTCGGTGCACCGCAGGCTCGTCGGCGCGCTCGAGGCCAAGGGAGCGCTGGACCGGGGGCTCGAGGCGTTGCCCGTCGACTCCGGGTTCGGCGAGCTCGAACAGGAGGGCGAGGGGCTGACGTCGCCGGAACTCGCTACGGTGCTGGCGCACGTCAAGCTCGACCTCAAGGACGAGATCCTCGCCAGCGAACTGCCCGACGCCGAGGTGTTCAGCCGCCGTTCCATCGAGTACTTCCCGTCGGCGCTGCGGGACCGGTTCGGCACGTCGGTGGCCAAGCACCCGCTGTTGCGGCAGATCACGACGACCTGGCTGGTCAACGAGGTCGTCGACGGTGCGGGCCTGACGTACGCGTTCCGGTTGGCCGAAGAGCTCAACGCCACGGCGACCGACGCGGTGCGGGCGTACTCGATCGTCACGAACGTCTACGGGCTGTCCGAGGTGTGGGAGGCGATCGCGGAGCTGGACAACGTCGTGGCGACCGAGGTCGCCGACGAGATGACACTGGAGACCCGCAGGGTCCTGGACCGGGCGTCCCGGTGGTTCCTGACGAACCGCCCGCAACCACTGGCCGTCGGTGCGGAGATCAACCGCTTCGGCGCGCCGGTGCGGGCGCTGACCGGCGAGGTGGGCAAGTTGGTCCGCGGCCGCGAGGCCGAGAAGGTGCGTGCCGAGGTGAGCAGGCTGACCGCGGCGGGCGTGCCCACCGAGCTCGCGGAGCGCGTCAGTGAGCTGCTGCTCGGCTACGCGCTGCTGGACATCACCGAGGTCGCCGAACTGGCCGAGTCGGACGGTGACGGGACGCCGGTGGACGTCGCCGAGCTGTACTTCGCGCTGTCGGACCACCTGGGTTTCGACCACATGCTGGCGTCGGTCAACCAGCTCGAGCGCGACAACCGGTGGCACGCGCTGGCCAGACTCGCCCTGCGCGACGATCTGTACGGCTCGCTGCGCGCCATCACGCGCGACGCCCTGCGGCACAGCGACCCCGGCGACTCGGTCGACGACAAGATCGCCAAATGGGAGGAGGCCAACGCGTCCCGGTTGGCGCGCTCCCGCGTCACGCTCGACGAGATCTCCCGGTCCGGGCGGATCGACCTGGCGACGCTGTCCGTCGCCGCGCGGCAGATCCGGAGCACCGTCGGATGAGCACCGGCGAGTACATCACGCACGTGCAGCCGCGGTGGTCCGACATGGACGTGTTCGGCCACATCAACCACGCGCGCATGGTGACGTTGCTGGAAGAGGCACGGGTGCCGCTGCTGTTCGACGACGCGACCGCACAGGGACTGGGCGAGTTCGCGAAGGGTACGGTCGTTGCCGAGCTGGGAGTCGAGTTCAAGGCGCCGGTGATCGTCGACGGTAAGCAGCTGCGGGTCGGCATCACCTTGAGCCGGCTGCGGCAGGCGTCGTTCACGCTCGCGTACCGGGTCCACAACGGGCCGTCCGAGTCGGACCCGGTTGCGGTGACGGCGTGGACACTGCTGGCGCCGTACGACATCGGCGCGGCGCGACCTCGCAGGCTCGGCGCGCAGGAGCGGGCCTTTCTGACGGAACACATCCCGGAGGCCGACAGTGCCTGAACTGAGAATCCCCGACCCCGCCGACCGTGAATCGCTCGGTGCGTTCATCGCCAGGGCGGTACGCCTCGACGCGCAGACGGTCGTACGACTGCGCATGCGCGGGCCCGGCGTGCTCGAAGCCTGGGCAGGCACGCCGTTCGAGGTGCTGGTGACGAGGGCGGTGGAAGGTGAGGTCGATCCGGGCGATGTGACGGTGTCCGGATCGGAACTGCTCGCGGCGTTGACCGTGTCGCCGGGTGAGCGGATGGACCCGGGGCCGCCGCGCGACCTGCTGTGGCGGTCCGAACTGCCGGTCACGGCGGGGTGGCGATCGGTCGACACGCTGCCCGCCGCCGTCGTGGCCGACCTCGCCGACCGCGGGGTCACTGTCGCCAGGGAGAGCGTCGGACCGCTGGGCACGCCGCCCGCGTCGCTCATGGATCAGACGGTCCTCACCGTCTCCGGCGAGGAGGAGACCGAGATCGAGGTGCCGATGCGGTGCCTGTTCGCGATGTCGGGCATGGGTTTCGTCGACTCGTCCGTGGAAGACGACGTGGTACGGGTGATCGCCACCGACGCGTGGTTGCGGCTCGACGGCCGGTACGGCGCGGTCGTCCGTCGCAGGCACGCGCTGCTGCCCCTGCTGTTCTGATCCGGCGCGCGGACGTCGAACTCCGCGTCACGGCCGGAGCAGGGTCCGCAGCAGCTGCAGCTGAGCGCGGTTCCGCTGCTGAATCAACTCGCGAATACGCCTGTTGTGGTTCGCCGCGACCGGCGCCGTCGGCAGGGCCAGCACGGGATGCACCGGGTCGGGGAGGACGACGAGTTCGCGGAGCAGTGAGCCCGCGGCGCCGGTGGCGACCTTGTCCTTCACGGCATCCATGAGGTCGTCGAGTCCGGCGTCGGAGGAGCGGATGCAGTCCGATGAGGACAGAATGTCGGCGAACCAGCCTCGAGTGTCGGCCACGTAGCACTCGTCGGCTCGCGCTCGCACGGCCGGGTCGGCCAGTGAGGTGCGGATCCGTTCCGCGTGCTCAGGTCCGTCGAGGCGGGCGATTCCGATTCCCCGCCGCGGTGAGAACGTATGGCGCCTACTGCTGTCGGAGAGAGTGAGGATCGCCGTGCGATGCGCCGTCATCGTGAACCCGGCACCGTGCTCCGCGAGTCGGAACCAGAGGTCCCAGTCCTCGAACCCCGCGACCGTCGTGCTCCAGCCGCCGACCTCGGACGCGAGAGACCGGACATGGCCGACGCGGGACGGCTCGTACATCGCGTTCAACGTCTGCAGCTCGGGATGCCACACGGTATCCAGCACGCCGGAGCGTTCCCGGACCCGGCCGTGGGAATCGACGCGGACGCAGCCCGTTGCCGCCAGGGAAGAACCCGATTCGAGTTGTTCCAGGAGGAGTCGCAGGTGGTCCGGCTCCCATCGATCGTCGTGGTCCAAATAGGCCACATGCGGCGAGGTCGCCGTGGCGAGGCCGACATTCCGGGGTCCGCCCGGACTTCCGTGCGCATCGACGCTCACCACCTCGATCCGGGGGTCGTCCATGGAGCGGACCACGTCCACGGTCTCGTCGGTGCATCCGTCGGCCACCACGATGAGGTTCCAGTCCTCGACAGTCTGGGCGAGGACGCCGTACAGCGACGGGAGAATGCCGGTCGAGGCGTTGTGGGTCGGGCAGATGACGTCGATACATGCGGTAGGCACAAGATTCTCCGGTATCGATCAATCGGGCCGTGTTGTGGACAGCCACGACGGAGGACCGGGTTCGAGATTGCTGCCCTTGTCGATCACGGTCAGGTTGTGGTGGAAGTGGATTCCCGTGATGTGTGCGTCGGTGCCACGTCCCGCCCGGGGCGATCGAGACGTGAGCTCCTGATGGTTCAGTCCGTCGACGAGGTCCTTCAGCATGCCCATGCTCGTCGCGGGATCGCACATCACGTCCTCCCTGCCACCGAAACTGGGCCAATAGGATGTCTGCAGATCTTCGATCACGTACTTGCCCCCGGGACGCAGTCGTGGAAACAGGCACGTGAACGTGTCGATGACGTGTTTACTGATATGGCTTCCGTCGTCGACGATGATGTCCGGATCGCCGATTTCGTCGAGCACTGTCGCCAACGAGTCCGGATCGGACTGGTCCGCCCGGAACGTCCTGACGCGTCCCTCGTCGTGTGTGCTCTTGTCGACGATGTCGATGCCGTACACCAATGCCTGCGGGAAGAAGTCACGCCACATGCGCAGCGACGCGCCTCCCCCGGTCGGATCATGGTATCCGCCCACGCCGATCTCGAGGATCGTGATCGGCAGCTGTCGCATCGGGCCGAAGTGCCACTGATAGTGGGGTGCATAATTGTGCATCCCCCATTTGTCCGAGCCGTAACGCACGGCGAGGGCGGCGAGTTCGTGGTCGCGGTGGTGGTCCATGGCTGCGAGGAGCCGGTGCACCACCGTGAAAACATGCGGCGGCGAGTGGAAGGCGGTGAAATCGTCCTTGTCCCGCCAATGCACGGAGCGGGTCGCGGCGCGGGCGGCGGAGGGTACGAAGATGCCGTGCAGCACCTCCGCGAGGTCCTGGGTCACCACGGCAGCGGGAACTTCCGTGGTCGCCGCGCCCATGCCCAGCGTCCAGCCCGCGGACCCGGATCCGACCTCGAGATCACGTTCGACGACACCGGCGGTGGCCGGCATGCGGAGCCGGACCGTTAGCTCGTGGTCGAACTCGGCTTCTCCCGAAAGCCGTAATCGCGGCGTCAGCTCGGACACCACCAAATCCGCGGCCTCGTCGGGTCCGACCGCCGCAATCGCGGCGGTCACATCGTCCACGCCGCACAGGGCGGCACGTAGCAGTCTTCTGGCGGTACCGGCTGTCATGGCATCGCTCCCAGCTTCAGATCGGCGGCTCCGACCCACACTGACAGCCCAGGCGAGGATGACGGGCCGTTCTGCGTGCCCGTGGCAGCTCTGGCAGACGTGAGTCACTCTCCGCGCATCCGTGAACCACCGGGCGCCCTGGCGCTACGTACCTGTCATCGCGTCGTACCGACGGCACGGGAAGCAAACGGTGCGGGAGGAGCACGAGCACATGAGCACGTCGACAGTCGCCGGACCATCGAGCGGATCGCAATGGCGGGACCACCCGGCGATCGCCACGGTCGTCCGCGTGGAGCTGATGCGGCTACGGCACGGTTTCCTGTTCTGGTATGCGTTCCTGGCGCCCATCGTGGCCGCCGTGCCGTTGTACATCGGTTCAGCGGGCTCGGCGGAGGCCGAGTCGGGACGGTACTGGGAGGTCTTCCGGGACGTATCGCTCGAACTCTGGGGCGTTCTGGTTCCGATCACCGCCGGGCTCATGGCTGCGCTCTCGGTGCGCGCCGACCACGACGCATGGCGGTTGATGTTCTCCTACGCCGTGCCGCGAAGCCGGTATTTCGTCGGCAAGGTGGTGGCTCTCGCGCTGCTTCAGTTGTTCTCCACCGCGATCCTCGCAGTGCTACTCGGCATCGGTGCCGCGCTGCAGGGAAGGCTGATCGACGACGGCATGACGGTTCTCGGTGGGGCGCTTCTGCCGTGGGTGGCTGGGCTCGGCACCGTCGCGGTGGCCGTCTACGTGGCGATGCGGTGGGGGCTCGGGGCCGCGATCACGCTCGGCGTGGCCGGAATGCTGTGCGGGGCGTTGATCTCGGACAAGGACTTCTGGTTCGCGGTCCCGATGGCGTGGCCGATGCGCGTGATCCTACCGCTAGCCGGTATCGGGCCGAACGGTGTGCCGCTACCGCCCGACAGTCCGCTTCGTGACATGGGTGCGGTGCCGGTCGCGCTGGTGCTGTCCGCTCTCCTGGCGGCGGTCGCGCTGGTCCTGGGCGGGCATTACCTCAAACGCAAGCAGATCTAGTCGCGGCGCTGCGTGCTCACGAGCGTGCCGTCGCCGACCTACCAGCCGACAACCGATACTTCCGGGAGGAATCCGATGAACACCGCACTGCGGGTCTCCGGTGTGGCCAAGCATTTCGGGGCTCACCGAGCGCTGGACGGAGCCGATGTCTCCGTTCCGACCGGACACGTCTACGGGCTCCTCGGGCCGAATGGTGCGGGCAAGTCCACGCTGATGAAGATCATCCTCGGTCTGCAACGGCCGACTGCCGGAGAGATCGAGGTGTTCGGCATGCCGCACCACGGTAGGGCTCGATGCGATATCGGAGCGCTGATCGAGACGCCCGGTCTCTGGCCAGGGCTGGACGCGCGCACTCATCTGCGCGCACACGCGAAACTCCGTTGTGTGCCGGAAAGCTGGATCGAATCGGCACTGGACACGGTCGGGCTCCGTGGCGTCTCGGGGCGCAAGGTGGGGCAGTTCTCGCTGGGGATGCGCTGGCGGCTGGGTATCGCGATCGCCTTGCTCGCCAAACCGCAACTGCTGTTGCTCGACGAGCCGACCAACGGACTCGATCCGATCGGCATTCGGGAGATGCGCTCCACGATCCGAGGCCTTGCCGATATGGGCGTGACGGTGCTCGTCTCCAGTCACCAGTTGGCGGAGATCGCCCAGATCTGCGACGACGTGGGTGTTCTCGTCGACGGCCGCACGAGGTACGAGGGGGACGTGGAGGGCCTGGCCGCCGACGACGACCTCGAGGCGGGGTTCTTCCGTATCGTCGCCGAATCCGGCTCGACCGGAGTGCGGTGAGGGACCGGAAGCCCGAGGGCCGGGCGGTGCTCGGGACCTGCCGCGGTGGCCGGGCTGCAGGGCGGCTGGTGCGGACACCATGATGCGGTTCGCCTACCCTGCGGTTCCGTATCGGTTCGTCGCGATCAGTGTTCTGAGTTCCGATCGACTGTCGACGTCGAGTCGATCATACAGCGAACGAATCTTGCGGTACATTGTGCGCTCGGAACAAAAAAACTTGCGGGCGATGGATGAAACTGTTTCTCTGCCGCAAAGTAGTGTGATCAGAATGTCGGACTCGTGGTCGTGGTTCTGGTTCGGCGCTTCCGGTCGGTCCGAGGCGATGGAGGACCCCGCAGCCGTCTCCGCAAGTTTCGACCTCGCCTGGGTGATCGGAGTCGACGACTTGGCCGTTGTCCACGAGGGGCTTGCACTACTGCGGGCCAGGGACATCTGCAGTGTGCGAAACTGGTTATCCAGTGATATGGCCAGGTTGATGACCTGAGAGGCGCCGCGCTTGATCGCCATGTAGGTCTGGTGGCCACTGTAATCGTCGACCACGGCGACGAGCGGGGAGACCGAGTAGCCGAGTTTTCCTCGCAATTCGGACAGGGTCTCAGCTTGCAGCTCGTTCGTGGCGGGCAGGAGGACGGGTCGGCCGTCGTCAACGAGCACGTCCAGTTGCTGAGTGTCGAAGAATATGACTCGAAATCCGAACTGTTCGAGTGGCAGTGCCGACGAATCCCCTGTGACGTTACTCAGGTGCTCGTGCACTCGAATCGAGCAGTCGGGACATAGACACGCAGCGTCATCGCGGTTCAACACTTCCCCCAGTGTTGGTCGACCATCTTCTATAAGATTGATTCATGCTATAGGGGGAGTTGAAACGTGTCAATTGACAATTGGTTTACCGACGTTTCGGGTGGTGATGATCCGGCGCAGGCGGCTGGCGCGTTCGGGGATTCTCCCGTGGTAGTGGTAATAACTCGCGGTGGCTGCTGAATCAGGAGAGTTCAAAGTTCACCGGAAAGGTGGAACGTCGCCGTGGAATGCGGTTCAGTCGTTGCACAGTGCGACGGCCTTGCTCCGAAGTGCACCGAGACTGATCGGTTCCCCGTTCGCTCCATCGGCCCGAAGCGGGGCGATGTCGGGGTGGTCGGCGTCGGCGGCACGCTCGTTGAGCGCATAGGTTTCTCCGTCCGGTGCGGTGAACAGTGCCCGGTCGGGCTTCTCACACGCGATCGTTCCGCTGTGTACGGTCAGCGGCCAGATGTGCCCTATGTTCTTTTCGCCGATCTGCTGCCGGCCGTGCTCCGCCGGAGGCGCGGGCTCGGGATCATCGATCGCCGGATCCTCGCGGCCGGCACCCCCGCCGCATGCACCGATTAATGCCACGGCCGCCAACAGCATGCTGCCCACTGCGCCGTGGGCCGTCCACCGTGTCATGACGCCACCGCCGAATCTTCGGAATCGTTCTGCAACAACGCGACGTAACCGTCTTCGAGGCTCGGATCGACCAACCGGGCTCCGGGAACCGGGGCCGGGCTGACGACGCGGTAGTCCGTGCTGCCTGTCTGGGTGACGGCGTTGACGACGGTGGCCTCCGGTGGGACGGCGACACCGGGGGGTACGTGGTAGGTGTGGCCCGCCGCTGCGGAGGTGAGTCCGCTCGTGCTTCCGTGGTAGGCGAGCCGTCCCCCGGCGAGGACGGCCACATCGGGGCAACTTTGTGCCACGTCGTCGAGGATATGGGTGGACAGTAGGACGATCCGCAGGCCGGACAGGCTCGCCAACAGCGAGCGGAATCGCATGCGTTCGTGAGGATCGAGTCCGGCTGTCGGTTCGTCGACGATGAGGAGGTCCGGGTCGCCGAGCAGCGCCTGCGCGATCCCGAGTCGGCGCTTCATCCCACCCGAATAGGTGCTGATGCGCTCGCCTGCGAGTTCGGCCAGGCCGACCTGATCGAGCAGGTCGCCTGTCTGGCGCCTCCGTTCGGCCTTGCTGCCGATGCCCTTGAGCAGTGCGATGTAGTCGAGGAACTCGGCGCCGGTCAGCTCAGGGTAGAGGGCGAGTTCCTGGGGCAGATACCCGAGAATGTGCTTGACCGCCCTCGCGCCGGTACGGGTGGTGACGTCGTGTCCGCCGACGAGGATACGTCCGGACGTCGGTTTCAACACGGTCGTCAGCATGCGCATCAAGGTGGTCTTGCCCGCGCCGTTGGCGCCGAGCAGGCCGATCATGCCTTCGCCGATCTCGAGATCGAGGCCGTCGAACACGCGCTTACCGCCGCGGTAGGTCTTGGTCACCCCGCTGAGTGCGATCTCCATGGGTCGTCTCCTTAGTCCTCGGCCGAAGCCCGAGGTCAGTGCCGTGCGGCGAGTCGGATGTTGGTGATCGAGAGCAGTAGCGCCGCCACCGCCAGCACGACGAGCACTTGCAGCGTCGCCGTTCCGCCACTGACCACGGGTCGTAGCACGCCGTCCAGCCCGTACGTCGCTCCGGTCTGCGGCGCATGCAGCCATGCCGCGGCCGGGTACCTCCCGAGAGGGGAGAGCACAGTTCCGGTGACCGTCGGCACCGGCAGGATTGTGGGGTTGAGGACCGTTGCCCAGATCCATGCGACGACCGTGATGGCACGGGCGAAGGCGGCGGGCATCAGAACACCGAGCAAGGTCGCGAAACTGGCCAGGACCACACTCGCGGGCAAGATGATCACCGCGGCGGCCACGAGCCCAGCGACGAGAGCGGATGCGGATCCGGTTTCGATCGCGATCGTGACGACCAGCGTGCAAAATCCGATCAGCGGAACGGCGAGCGCGACCGCGAGCGAGCCCAGGAAAGAGCCGACGAGGCGAACCGACCCACGCGCGGCCGTGGCATCGAGTAGATCCGTGAGCCCGGAACGCCGATGGATCCTCAGCCTGTCCGTCAGGCCGACGGCGACGCCGACGGTGCACAGGAGCGAGAAGACGATCGCCGTCTCGGCGACCCGCCGCACCGGATCGGCATTGCCGACGACTTGTTCGGATGTGAGTGCCAGCAAGACGGCCAGTAGGGTCAGCGGAGTCAGCGCCCACCACAGCATCCTGCCGCGTGCCGCCATGAGCGCCTCGTACCGTGCTGTCGCCACGAGCGTTCGGGACATGACGGTGGTCATGGGGCGACCTCCGTTCGCCGGTCGGCCCCGGGGACTCCGGCCGTCCGGAACCGAATCAGTGCCCAGATCGTCGCGGTGGTCCCCACGAGTACGGGGACCACGAGGCGGGCACCGCCGTCGCCGAGAAGTCGCTCGAGGATCAGCACCTGTCCGAGCCAGACGCCGACCACGACCGCCGAGGCGCCCGCTGCGGACCGGAGCGCGGCGCCCCCGGCCGCTCCTGCACCGACCAGTAACACCGACGAGCACCAGGCGAGCGTGAAGAACCGGCCCACGTGCGTGGTGGGTTCGATCAGTCCTGTGGTGAGGGCCGCGAGAACGGCACCGGCCGTGACGAGGCCACCTGCGACCGCGAGCCGACGTGCGATCGTGCGGGGGTAGGGATGCGGCACGCTCGCGTGCAGTTCCGGTGCGGGCTCCGCCGTCACCACGCTCGCTGCCGGCATCACGGCGAGGATCGGGAACAGGGTGCCCGCGACCAGCTGGTGCCACGACACGTCGACCACAGCCGCGGTGACGACCGCCAGGATCGCGGCGACCGGCGGCAGGGCGAACGCCGCTCGGCCGCAGTGCCGTGCGTCGTAACCCCACAGCGTCCAGCTCCACCGTCTCGGGGCCTGTCCCGCCGAGCCGTGTGTTCGATGTCCCCACAGCGAGTGCATGTTCGGTACGTAGCACCGAGATCGGTCGCGGTTCACGGTTCGCTCCGAACGACGTGTCAGTGCATCGGACGCGGCACTCGCAGGCGCAGCACCGCGACCGCGAGCAGGGCCACGCCGAGGGCCAGGACGAGAGGAGATGTGCTCCACAGCGTCGAGACCGCGGAGTGCAGCGGTAGTCCCGACGCGGCCGGAACACTGCTGGTCGCCCCGAGGAGCCATGCGAGGCCGCCGGTCAATACTCCCAGTACCGGGGACCGTCCGACGGCGAACACGAGCGCGATGCCCGCGGTCAGCAGTGCCTGGCCGAACCAGCTCGCGAGCAGCGATGGCAGGTCGTCGGCCGCGCCGAAGAGCCTCACGAGCGCCGAACACGCCGTGGCGATCGCCAGGTCGATGCCGAGCACGCCGACCACCCGGCAGGTGAACACGGTCGGCGGCGATATCGGCAGGGCGACCAGCGCTTCGGTCCGCGGGTCGCGGTTCTGGGACGAGGTCGTCAGCACCCCTGTCAGCACGACCAGAACCACGAGGGCACTGAAGACGTGCTCGGCCAGGCCGTTCCCGGGAAGTGCCAGGGCGAGCCCGACGGCGGCGGCGAACCCGAGTGCGCTGACCGGCCCCAGTGCGCCGGGCAGCAGGCGCACCTGCGCGGCGACGAGTGCCGAGACGAGCCGAAGGGTTTCCCGCGGTGTTCTCCGGGGGACGGGGTCCGCCGCGACCGGGCTCGCGGTGGGCAGTGCGGCTCGGACCGATTCGAACGACGGAACACGCAGATCGGCGGCGGACTCGGCCGCGACGACCCGGCCGGCGTCCGAGAGTTTCCGCATCGCCGCGAAGCGTTGCCGGCAATCCGCGCAATTCCGGAGATGCTCGTCGGCCGGAAGCGCGTCCGCCGTCGCGTCGGTCCTCCGCAAAGCGTCGAGAAGCCGTTCGTCATCCCAATGCGTCATCGCCGTCTCCCTTCCGGCAGCGCCGTGTCGTGCTCACCACGTCCGACCTGTTGTGCAGCGCTTGCCAGCCGCTTCTTCGCGTGTGCCATCCGGCTCTTCACCGTGCCGGCGGGGATACCGAGCACGCGTGCGATGTCGCCGTACGGCAACTGCTCCACGACGACGAGGTCGACCACGTCGCGCAGATGGTCCGGAAGCTCGCGGATCGCAGCGACCACGTCGTCGAACTCCATCGCGGAGATCACCCGATTCTCGACGTCCGGCCCGGACTGCGCCACGTCGACGGTCTCGTCCAGTTCGACCGTCGAGACCGAGGCGCGACGCAGCCGGTTGTGCGCCTGACGGCGCGCGACACCCAGTAGCCACGCACGTGCCGAGGCGTCGCCGCGGAAGGCTGCCGCGGACTGCCACACCGCCAGCCAGGACTCCTGCAGTATCTCTTCGGCCTCGGCACGGTCCGAGGTGAGTCGTCGGATGAGCCGGAGCATCGCGGCCGCGTGGCCCTGATACAGCGCGGCCAACGCGTCCTCGTGCCCATCGGCAACCCTGGCCAGCAGTCCTGCATCGGAGCGGGTCCCCGGCTCGCTCACGTCGTTTCCCTCTCCTTGCGTCGCAGTGCTCTGCGAACTGTCCACCGTTGTACGTAGCGCGCGAAGGCGGTGCGGTTCACGGTGTCCTGTCGACGGACTGACTTTCCTGCCATCCGACGGCGTCGGCCTTGCCCCCGGGGCCGGCCGGTTGCTTGTGTGAGCTTGCTTCGCAGTACCTGATCAGGCCCTACCAGGAGTGAAGCACACCGAATGCGCGGCGTCGGGGGACGACCGGCGTCGTGTCGATCATCGAGGAGGTAAAGATGTCCGCTCCTGTGGACGAGACCGTGGAGACGGGTGAGGTCGACCTGTTCGACCTCGATCTCCAGGTCGGTTTCGAGGCGACGATGGCCAACCCGGCCGTCACCAGCGTCTCGTACTGCACCCCCGGGTGTACCAGCGAGGGCGGCGGCTCCGGCTGCAGCCACTGTTGCTGACACGCAGGGTTGCTGGGGTGGGCGTTCGGCGCATGCCGGGCGCTCACCCCGGCGCCCACCTCGATTCCACCGTCCATCTCGTCGAGAACGGGGTGCACCATGACTGACCGCTCGTCGGCCGAAGGGCTGTTCCGAGCCTGGGATTTCTATCTCTGGCGTGCACCCGTCGGAGCCGATCGCCCGGGGTTGCACGGCGATGTGCCGTGCGTACGTGACACCGGCGCACACCACGAGATCGTGAAGCGGGCGAGTGGTGACGCCCGGCTCATGGAGGCCATCACTGTGGCAAGCCCGAGCCTGGCGGAATTCGTGCGCAGGATCGCGGCGGAAGGAACCGACACGGCCAAGCCTTCGCGACTCCGACGAGCCGCCTTCGCCGTCTTACGTTACGACCTGAGAATGCGCAGTCGGCCGACGCCGTTCGGGTTGTTCGCCGGCATCGCCTGCGGTGACTTCGCCACCGCTCCCGACCCGACCGAGCTCCCGTACGTCGCCGTTCCGGCTGCTCCCACCACGCGCACGCAGGTCGACATGCAATGGTTGCTCGCCGCGTTGCGCCCGGTGGAGGAGCGTGCAGGAGACCTGCCCGGGCTCAGGGTGCAGGCGCATCCCGCCGCGCGGGTGCGTGGTGACCGGCTGGTGCTGGACTGCGCCTCGACGTTCGGACAGGCTCCGTCGAGTACCAGCCGGGCATCCGTATCGGTCCGGTACACCGAACCGGTGCGCCGGGCGTTGGAACTCGCGGAGCGCCCGGTCGCTCTCGGTGTCCTGACCGAGGCGTTGACCGAGCGATTCGGCGCAGCGGTGTTGCCGCGCGTGCGTGGTCTGCTCGATTCGCTTGTCGCCCAGGAAATCCTGCTCACCGAGCTCCGTCCACCGTTGGACGGTGACGACCCGCTGGCGCACGTGATGCGCGTTCTCGACGGCGCCGCGATATCCCTGCCGGAGCAACCGGCCGCGCTGCTCGACGCCCTGAGGGGCCTGGAGGCGAGGATCGCGACCTACGATCGGGCGTCCGCAGGAACGGGTGTAGCGGAGCTGGCCGAGGCCGCTTCCGCCGCGCGAGAAGTGAGCGAGCATCCGACACCACTACATGTCGACACGTGCCTCACCGCGGGCACGGTGTTGCCGCGTGCGGTCGCGGAGGAGGTGGAACGCGGGGTCGAGCTGATGTGGCGCATGTCGACACCGAAGCTGGGGTTGTACTCACTGCGTGACTATCACCTGCGGTTCCTGGAACGCTACGGCACCGACCGGCTCGTTCCCCTGCTCGACCTCATCGACGGGGATACGGGCCTCGGTCCGCCGCCGGGATACTCCTGGCCGAACAGCGAGATGCCGGAAGACACGGCGGAGGCCGAGCCGGATAGGGACCGCAGCCGGACGTTACATCTGCTACTGGCCACTGCGCTGCGGGAGAGCAAGCGTGAGGTCGAACTGGACGACGACACGGTGAACGCGCTGTGTCGCGGCGCCCCGACAGTTGCGGACCTGCCCAACTCGTGCGAGGTGACGGTCCACGTGACCGGTGTGTCGTCGCGGGCAGTGGCGGAGGGCGAGTTCCTCGTGACGCTGTCGCCCAGCCCCGGATCCCACCAGGCAGGGTCGACGTTCACCCGGTTCGCGAGGGCACTCGGCGGTTACCAGGACCGGCTCGTGGGTGCTGCGACCGCCGTGCCCACGCATGTCGTGGGCGCGCGCCGTGCCGACATCGCCTTTCTGCCTCGGTCGGGCAAGGCCGCGAACCTGGCCCACACCGCTCCCTCGACGGGGACGCGGATCGGCGTGGGCTTGTTCCCTTCTCCCCACGCCGATGAGGTGACTCTCTCGGACATCGCGGTCGCGGCGACACTGGAGCGGTTGTGTGCGGTGCACGTACCGAGCGGCCGGGAGGTCACGCCGATCCTGGCCAACATGGTCAGTACCACCGCGCAGGCTCCGAATGCAGCGCGGTTGCTTTGGGAGATCGGCTTGGAAGGTCAACGGCTGTGGGAGCCGTGGAAATGGGGAACGCTCGCCGACTCGCCGTTTGTGCCCCGCGTCCGGTACGGCCGCTTCGTATTGGCACCGGCGGTGTGGCGGCTCGACGAGCTCCGGGACTCGCTCGACAGTCCGGAATGGACAACAGCCGTCGCGGTGTGGCGGGATCGCTGGACGGTCCCTCGGCGGGTGCTTGCCGTGAGCAACGACCAACGTGTCGAACTGGACCTGGACGAGCCGTGGCACGTCGAACTGCTGCGCGAGGAGCTACGTAAGGCCCCCGGGCTCGTGGCGCACGAGATCCCCGGTTCGGCTCATGTCGACGACGGGGATGTCCCGGTCGGCAGCTCGGCCGAGTTCGTGGTCCCGCTGCAACGGCGTGAGGCCGTGCCCCGGCGCAGCGTCACTCCTGCACACCGGGAGGAGCGGGCGGCCGTGCACGGACTGGGTGGACGCTGGTTGTATCTCAAGCTCTACGGTACGGCGAGCGGCCAGAACGAACTGTTGCGCACGCGGCTCGGCGAACTGGTCGACACCGCTCGTGCCCGGGGCGCGGAACGCTGGTTCTTCCTGCGTTACACCGACCCGGACGGCCACCACCTGCGGCTGCGGCTCACGGCCGACACCGCGGTGCTGTGGCAGGACATCGTTCCTGCGTTGGGTCCGGTGTTGGAGCGTTGGCAGCACGAGGGGCTGCTCCGGACACACCGCGTCGACGAATACGACCCCGAGTTCGAACGCTACGGCGGTGCCGAACTGGCCCCGTGGGTCGAGGAGCTCTTTCATGCCGACAGTATGGCGGCGGTCGATTTGCTGACCCTCGCTGCCGATCCGGAATGCCCTTACGACATCGACACGATGGCCGCCATGTCCGTGTCGTTCCTGGCCCACACGTTCGGAACGCCAGCCGTGCCGCACTCCGGGGACGACGTCGGCCGGGTGCAGGATCCGGCCGAGGTGTGGATGTCCCGGACCGGAACACGCCGTGAACTCCCAGAGCGGTTCCGACGGGATCCCGCCTACTGGGCGGAGCTGATTGATCCTCTGGGCGGGAGTCCGCGGCTGCGGGGAGACGTGTTCGGCGACAAGATCCTGGCCGCGCTGCGTGGGCGGGACGAGGCTGTCGCCGTCACAAGGCGGGCTATGGACGTTTTCCGCGCCGACGGTGCATGCCGGTCGGACGAAGGCCGGTTCGTCGGAAGCCTGATGCATATGACGTGCAACCGCCTCCTCGGCGGCGACAGCGAGCGCGAACGGGACGTGGTGGCGTTGGCACGCGGGTGCGTGCAGGACGCGGCACGGAGAAGGAGGCACCGCGGATGAGCACATCGGCGACGACATCACAGGCGACATCGGTTTCGTCGAGCACGGACGAAGCGCAGTCGAGGAGGCGTGTCGGGAGGACGGAACCGGAACCACCGATCAGTGAAGCCGATCGGGTCCGGGCGGAGGAAGCCGTGAACGCCGTGGCCAATCGACTCGCGGATCCCGACCGGATCGCGGCGATCGCCGGCAGGGAGGACAACCGGGATCCTATCTATGACACCGTCATGTGGGCGCCTGCCACACTGTCGAACGGATGGCCCGGTGTGGCGACCTTCTTCGCGGAGCTCGCGGCGCGTGACACAGAGACGACATCGTGGTGGGCGGCGGTCGCCCATGAGCACCTCGCTCGCGCAGGATCAGCCCTCGACGGGGTTCCGCATCGTGGCATGTACGCGGGACCGGCGGCTGTGCTGTCGGCCGCGCAGACCGCAGCCGGGGCGGCAGGTCACTACGGTGGGCTCCGTAGCAAGCTCGCCGAGTGGCTGGCCGATACGGTACTGACGCGGCTGGAGCACGAACGACAGCGTGCTGACGGCGACGGTGTCGATTGGTTCTCCTATGATCTGATCAACGGGCTCGCCGGTTCCGGTCGGCTGCTGCTCGACGCTGCGCAGGATTCCGGGGAGACGGGTCCACGGGTTCGTCGGGCGTTGGACGGCACCTTGCGCCACCTGGTACGGCTCGCTCGGCCGATCACGGTGCACGGGCACCGAGTGCCCGGCTGGTGGGTTCCGGCGGCGTCGCAACCTACCGAGCGTGACCGCGGCGACTATCCCGACGGTGACTTCAATCTGGGGCTCGCGCACGGTGTCCCCGGTCCACTCGCTGTTCTCGCCCACGCCGTCCGAATCGGGTACGAAGTGGACGGTCAACGGGATGCGATCGCGGAAATGGTGGAGTGGCTGCGTGGTTGGCGACTGTTCGACGATGCCGGACCGTATTGGCCGTGCAGGGTGAGCTTCGCCGAGGAAACCGCGGACCATCGCATGACCACGAGCGAGTTCACCCGCACAGCGTGGTGTTACGGGGCGCCGGGGGTGGCCGTCGCTCTGCACGCTGCCGGCACCGCGCTCGGCGAGCCCGAATGGATCGACGAGGCGGTATCCGCATTGCGCGCGGCACTTGAACGGGACGAATCGTCCTGGGCGATCGACGGGCCCACCATCTGCCACGGGTACGGCGGGCTACTCGCGATCTGTACCGATATCGGCAGATCGACCGGTGATGCGGCCCTGTTGCGGGGTACCGCACGGCTGGTGCGTTCGGTACTGGACACCGCCGACGATGCGCGGCCGTTCGTGTTCCCGCATCTGATGCGGTATCCGCGTGCCCAACAGAGTCCCGGGCGTGTTTGCAGATCAGTGGATGTGGCAGGGCTTCTGGAAGGTGCCGCCGGAGTCGCCGCGGCGCTGGTCCCCTTCTCCGGCGAGGCGGGTCGACGAAAGGGAGGTCCGCTGTGGCATCGCTGCCTGGGCCTGTCGTGAGCGAGTGCGGGGTGGGTGATGGCGCTGCCGAGCACCCGGCCGTGGAGATCGAGAACCTTGTGGTCCGCTACCCGTCGGTGCTGGCTGTCGACGGCCTTTCGCACATCTGTCCCTCCGGCCGGATTACGGCGCTGCTGGGTCCCAACGGCGCGGGAAAGTCGAGCGTCCTCGGTGCGGTGAGCACTGCCGTACCGGCCGACTCGGGAGAGATTCGGATCTTCGGTCATGACCTGCGGCGCCGAGCAACCGCGGCGCGGGCGCGGCTGGGTCTGGTGTTCCAGGAGCGCACGCTGGACAAGGACCTCTCGGTACAACGAAACCTCTGGTTCCACGCGCGGCTGTTCGGGATGGGCAAGGCGGACGCCCGTGAACGGATCGACCGAGTGCTCGCGGTGTTCGGCCTGGGAGACCGGCGCAACGACGACGTCCAGAAACTCTCGGGTGGTTTGGCCCGGCGTGTGGAGGTCGCCCGCGCGCTGTTGCATCGCCCGGGCCTGTTGGTTCTCGACGAGCCGACGACCGGCCTGGATCCGGAGGCACGGTGGCAGGTCTGGCAGGACCTGCGGAGGATGCGGACCGAGTTCGGGGTCAGCATTCTGTTCTCCACCCATTACATGGACGAGGCCGAGTTCGCCGACGAGATTGCGATCATCAACGAAGGCAAACTGGTGCGGCACGGATCCGCCGATGAATTGAAGCTCAGTCTCGGGAGTTCCAGCGTGCTGGTGCGCACGGAGGACGACGCGGCGGCGTTGGCGAACCTGAGCGCGGCGGGTCACGATGTCCGGTTCGACGCTCCCGGGCTCGTCGTGCGGTGTGCGGAGCCGGAGAAGGCCATCGCCCAGGTTGTCGCGTCGACGGGCACAGGAGTCCTTGAGGCATCGGTTCGTCACCCGACGATGGACGATGTGTACCTGTCGGTCACGGCAGGTTCCGGGGGTGATCGGAAGTGAACATGAGCACGGTTCACCACCGGTCTACGACGCGGCCGCCGGACTCTGCAGCCGATGTGGATGCGCCCGAGCACGGTGCGGTCAGTGCGACGAGGGCGATCGTCGTGATCGCGCAGCGTGACTTGATCCGGCAGGTCAAGCATCCTGGGATGCTGGTGAGCCAGGCCATGCAGATGGTGTTCATCGTGGTGATCTTCGGTGTCGGTTTCAACAGCATGATCCGGCCCAGCGATGGACTTCCCTTCAGTGCCTACGTGTTCCCCGGCATCATCGCGATCCAGGTTGTGACGGTCGGCATCAACTCCGGTCTCGGGTATGCATGGGACCGCGAGTTCGGTGTGTTGCGGGAGATGCTCGTCGCGCCCGCGCCGAAGATGTGCCTTCCTGTCGGCAAGATCTTCGCGACGGGCACCGTGGTGTGTGTGCAGAGCGCGATCATGTTGTTGCTGTCCCCGATACTCGAGGTACCGCTGACACCGGCCGGTTTCGCGTACGGGACCGCGGCCTACACGTTCGTCGGCATTGTCTTCTCCTCGATCGGGCTCCTCCTGGCGACCGCGATCACACGGATCCAGACGCTGCAGTCCAGTGTGTCCCTAGCGACATTCCCGATGCTGTTCCTGTCGGGATCGGTTTTCCGGCCGGACGATCTCCCCGCATGGCTCAGTGGACTCATCACGGTCAATCCGATGAGTTACGGCGTGGATCTGGTTCGACACCTGTTGCTGAACGCCGCCGGCACCGGGGTCCCGGGCAGCGGCCTGGCTCACCCGCTGGTTGATTTTGCGGTGTTGTGCGGGTTCCTCGTCGCTGGGTTCACGGCTATCCGGATCAGGGTGGGCAGATGACATTCGTTGCTTCCGGTGCGGGACATTCGGGTGATTCGTCGTCAAGGCGATCGGGCCGAGAGCGGCGCGGCGAGCTCGACGAGTCCGTGGACGAGGACCGGCTCGCGTTGTCGGCGCTCGAGTGGTTGCACGCTCAGCGCCGGTGGTTCGATCCTTGCTATTGGGAGGAATACCTACCCGCCCGGCGGTTTCGGCCGGGCCCGCTTCTCGAGTTGATCGTGTTGCTCCGGTGCGTAAGCCGTGGCCCGTACGCTCAGTATGCCCGGGCGCTGACGGAATCCGGCTTCGCGTTGGCCGAGTCGGTCTGCCGGTGGAAGTCTTTTCGCCAGGGTCTGCAGCGCTGGGATGAGACGTTTCCCTACTTCGCGTACTTCACCGCGGTTCTCGAAGCTGCAGGGCGAGATGCCGGTCCGGCACTGGACGCGGTGGAGACTGCCCTCGCACTCGGGTGCGGAGATGTCTCGGCCGCGGATCGTCCGGCCCTGACCAGGCTCGAATTGGCGTATGTGACGGACCTCGGCGGATTCAGCACCGTGCCGGTCGAGTGGTCCGATGCTGTCGAGCTGTATCGGACCAGTATAGCCGGGACGCGTGACAACACGCTGTTCATGCGCGACGATGAAGCCTACGCGTTAACGCACGTGCTCTTCTATTTGTCTGATTTCGGTTCACGGGCGTTGCCCTTGCCGGCACCGGTCGAGGCTGATCGGGTGCGTGATCAGGTGTCGGTGCTGCTCGGCTCGTGCCTGGCCCGCGATGACCTCGATCTCGCGGGTGAATTCCTGCTGTGTGCGGAAACGTTGGGATCGGCAGACGATCCGTTGGTCGCGCACGGATGGCATCGGCTCGCCGCTGCCCAACATGACGACGGAGCGGTGCCGAGCCCGCTGTACAACCCGCACACGGCTGCGATGCTCGAGGGCGCGAAGCGGTCGGCGTATCTGTTCGGCACGTGTTTCCACACGACGATGGTGGCGATCATGGCGTCATCGGAACGGCGGCGGCATGCCAGGTAGTGGTATCCGGCGGACGGGCACCACCGTCGACGTCGGCATCGGCGTGCTCGAGACGTGGCTGGAGTGTTCTCAGGTAGACGCCGATGCCGAGATCGGACTGTGGTTGTGCCGAACCACCGCCGGTGTCGGTTCCGATTCGTACCCAAGACAGGATTCCGAGGCTGTGTTCGCACGCTGCCTGCTCGCAGACGTGCAGGCAGCCGGAGGCATCCCGGCGATTCCGGAGCAGCTGCTGTACGGCGATCCGCGGCACACGGCCGATCGCGTGACGCGGTGTGGCGTCGGGGGCGAACGGCGGGGGAGCGGAGCGTCGGACAGCCGGCCTCGCACCGTTCGTGTTCTGGAGGCGCTAGCCGTCAATGCCGTTCGTACACGGGACATCTCGGCGCTTGCCGCGCTCATCCGGGCGGCGCTGGTGTGGGGAGCGGATGGCCGGCACACGGTGCGGCGTGGGGTCGAGACGCTCGTTGCGGCCGTCGCGCCGGACGGCGGCGTGCTGCGTGACGACGAGGGCGGCTCCGGCAGTGGGCTGCCAACGGCCGTACAGGTTGCGTGGGCTCTGGTCGAATACCGGCGGCCCGGGTTCACACGCAACATGTGGCGGGTCGCATGACGGCGCTCGGCGTGACGGTCATCGGCGGATCGCAACGGGGAGCGAAGCGGGTCGTTGTACGGTGGTGAGTGTCCGAGAACGGCAGAGGCCGGACAGCGGCTACGGCCGGAGATGCCGTTCGGCTTCGCCCTGCTCGGTTAGCTCGGCGTAGAGCTGAGGGTCGTCGAGATCCGACTCGTGGACGACCCATGCCGACCACGGAACAGGGCACGGAGGTTCGTGTTCGGGGTCGGGGCACAGGAGCCGCACGAACTGCTCCTTGACCTCGTTCGCCTGTGTTTCGGTGGCGTAGACGCCGATTCGGATTTCCCAGACGCTGGGTTGTTCGCCGGTAGGGGCGGAATCGTCGTGGGCCTGCTCATCCGGCACTGGTAACTCCTCGGGTGTCTCGCCGTTTCGTAACGGGGAGGTGGGTGCCCCACCTCCCCTGCGCGACGTTACCACCAGCGTTTGGCGTCGCAGTGTCGTTTCCTGTGTCCTTCCGGGACCGGAACGTTGCGCTTTGCGTTGTTGAGCGCCTTCGTCTTGGTGTTTCCGGAACCGTCGGCGCGTTCGTAGCCGACGACGTGGTTGTCGCTGATCCGCACGATGTGGCACTGCACGGTGACGTGCCAGATCTTGGTGATGCCGGTCGCGGGTTCGGGTGCCACCGTCTGGCTCGCTGTGGCTGCAGGTGCGGCGGCACCGCCGAGGACGAGGGTCATGAGTCCGGCGACGGCCGCACGGCGAAGAATCGTCACGGTTGTTCCCTTCGGGTTCGACTGGTGGTTAGGACGGGATCCGGAAATCGACAATGGAGCGTCCGATTTCCCGTGGCCACGACTTTCGCACAGTGCGGACCCGGCGGGGCGGCATAAGGGCGACGACGGCAGTCGAGTGGCAGCGTCGGCAGTGCCGCCGGCGGCGAGAGTGTCGGTGGCGGCGGTCCTGGAGATCCACATGCGACGGGTCCCGGCGCACGGTCACGGCTGGACCGCCGGCCCGTTCGCGAGCTGGTGCGGGCACGCGCTGCTGCCCTTGCTGTTCCGAGCACGCGTGCATGACGGGTGACCTGCGGCAGAACGGTGACACGGAACAGCTACCGGTGCCATGACGGCTCCCGGCGTGATGGTTGGCGGACGAGCGATGAGCCACGACGCGAGGAGCGGGAGCGGACCGATGAGTCCGTCGATCCGACCGCCGGGTCCTGGCAGAGGGCCGCCCGGAGGTGACGCCGTGGCGGATCGAACGGCCGCCCGAGGAAGGGACCGGGGTGCCGATTCCCGACACCAACGAGTACAACCGCTTCCGGCGGGCCGCGAGCGCCCTCGGCTTGAACTGCTCCTCAGCGGCCGGAACTGAATATCACAGTCCAACCACCGGGGAGCAGTTCATCCCTCGGTGACATCGCTGTTTCAGACCCAGCTGTTCATCATCGACTGGGCCGCCTTCTCCAGGTACTCCCACAGCTTTGTCCGGTACGGCTCCGGGATACCGGTCTCGTCGACGGCGATTCGCATGGCCCGCAGCCACGCATCCCGTTCGATCGGGCCGATCTTGTACGGCGCGTGCCGCATCCGCAGCCGCGGGTGGCCGCGCTGCTCGGAGTAGGTCTGCGGACCGCCCCAGTACTGGATGAGGAACAGCCGCAGGCGATCCTCGGCCGGGCCCAGGTCTTCCTCGGGATACAGCGGTCGCAGCACCTCGTCGTCGGCGACTTCGGCGTAGAACCGCGCCACGAGCTTCCGGAACGTCTCCTCACCGCCCACTGCGTCGTAGAACGTACGCGGGTCGGCGGTTCCGCCGTTGGCCTCTGACACTTCGGGTACCTCGGCTATCTCGAACGTGGGTCTATCTCGAACGTGAGGCCATCTCGAACGATGGCCGGGTCGGGTCCATTGTCCCCGTGGTTCAGGCGTTGTTGCCGCTGTTCGGGAACAGTCGCTGCAGCGGCGGTTGGAAGCCGGCCCGCTCGAAGGCGGCCATCGCGTCGGCACGCAGCGCACGCTGGATGGACCATTGCTTGCCGGGACGCACCTTCACGGTCAGGCGCAGTAGCACCGCCTCGGGCGTCACACTCTCGACACCCAGCACCGTGGGCGCTTCGAGCACGTCGGGGGCCAGGTCCTCGCGCTCGGCCGATGCCGACGCCACCTCGGAGAGCAGTGTCGTCGCCCGGTCCAGGTCCGCGTCGTAGGCCACCGGGATGTCGACGACACCGACGGCGTAGCCCTGGCTGAAGTTGCCGACGCGGAGCACCTCACCGTTACGGACATACCAGACTGTGCCGTTGAGATCGCGCAGCGTCGTGATGCGCAGGCCGACGGCCTCGACGGTGCCGATGGCCTCGCCGACATCGACGACATCGCCCACGCCGTACTGATCCTCCAACATCATGAAGATGCCGGACAGAAAGTCTCGGACGAGGTTCTGTGCACCGAAACCGACAGCGACCCCGACGATGCCCGCCGAGGCCAGGATCGGAGCGAGGTTGATGCCCAGCTCGCCGAGGATGAGCACTACGGCGATCGTGTAGACGAGGACACTGGTGATCGAGTTCAGGACCGAGCCGAGGGTCATGGCCCGCTGCCTGCGGCGTTCGAGGACGCCGGGGCCGACGAGGTCGGGGGCCTTTTCCTTCAGGGGTTTGAGCAGGGCAGGCGTCTTGTCCGTGCCGTTGTTGGCGGGGGTGCGGGTCATCCGGTCGATGAGCCTGCGGACCAGCAGGCGCACGACGACCGCGACGACGGCGATGACCAGGATCGTGAACGGCTTGGCGATCAGCCAGTCCGCAGAACCGGCCAGCCATTCGTTGCCGGTGATCTGCCAGATCTGTCGGCACCAGGTGCCCGCCTCCTGAATGCAGGACGGGGGTTCGCTGAGCAGCTGGTCCACGGGGAGAGCTTTCCTTCCATAGCCTGGTCGCGAAAATGTGTGACGCCGCCCACTTCGTCGGTCCTGCAGAAGTGCAGGTAAGGCATGTTGAGCACGTCGAACTCCACAGCCACGGTACTCGGGACGGACACGTGCCTTAACACACGTGCGTTCCAGGGGCGATGTGTGGTCGACTAGGGCAGCACCGGTGGAGGTGGTCGCGTGCCAGACCGACAACCGAGCCCTCACGGCGCTCACCCCCGGCAGCCGGCCGGGACGGCGCCGGAGGTCCCGCTGTGCGCGCCGGCGTCCGGCGTGAACCGCGGTGGAACGGCTCCGACGGGGCCGCACCCCACCGGCCCGCCGCGAGCGGGCAGGGTTCCCCGAACGCCCGGGGCGTGGCGTTCCCGCGAGGCCGGTTCCGGTTCGTCGGGTCCCGGCTGGGGTAAACGCCGGGTCCTGCTGCTCAACGCGACGTTCGAACCGTTGACGGCGTTGCCGTTACGCCGGGCGATCGTTCTGCTGGTCTGCGGCAAGGCCGAAGTCGTGCACGAGGATCCGTCGGGCCTGACGCTGCACGCCGCGACGATGACCGTGGACGTTCCGTCGGTGATCCGGTTGTCGAATTATGTGCGCGTACCGTATCGAGCACAGGTTCCGCTCACGCGCGCAGGCCTGTTGCATCGTGACCGCTTCCGCTGCGCCTACTGCGGCGGTCGTGCCGAAACGATCGATCACGTCCAGCCGCGCAGCCGCGGCGGTGAGCATTCCTGGGAGAACTGCGTCGCCTGCTGCGCCAAGTGCAACCACCGCAAGGCCGACAAGCTCCTCTCGGAAATCGGCTGGACGATGCGGACCATCCCGCGGACGCCGCACGGACCGCATTGGCGGCTGCTGGCGCATGCGAAGGAGACCGATCCGCTGTGGCGGCAGTATCTCGGAGCACCTGCGGCCTGATTCCGGAGCGCCCGCGGCCTGAACCGGAGCGGCCGCGGCCTGAACCGGCCGCCTGAATCGTTCCGGGCCGGTCGTCGGGGTCGACTGCCCGACTCGGCGGCCGGAATCGGCGCGCAGACGCTCCGGCGGCGCGGGATGCGGCCGGCCGGAGCTTCTGCGGCGACTTTCGTCGTGAACGTCGCCGACGCCGGAACGTCGCGGCGACGGACGGGGTCGTACCGGTCAGACGGTGACGCGGGTACCGCACGTGACCCGGGTGCCCATGGTCACGCGCGTGCCCATGGTGACGCGCGTGCCGGAGGTGACCCGGGTGCCTCGCGTGACGCGGGTTCCCATGGTCACGCGGGTGCCGGAGGTGACCCGGGTTCCCCGCGTGACGCGGGTTCCCATGGTGACGCGCGTGCCGCGGGTCACGCGTGTACCGCGCGTGACCCGGGTACCGGCCGTCACCCGGGTGCCACAGGTGACACGGGTACCGCGCGTGACTCGCGTTCCGAGCTCTGCGGGGCGGGCGACGTCGGAGGACGTCGTGTTGTCGCTCGTCGCGGCGGGGCTCAGGACGTGAAGCATGTGTGCCTCCTGTGACCGGCAGAAAATCAGCGGGGTTGGGAACATCGGGCGCAAGAACCCGTACGTGTGAAAAACGTACGAGGGTCCGTGATCCGTGACAAGCTTGATGCGGCCGGTGAGGCCGGGTGTACGTCGAGTTGCAAACGTCTGCCAGGGGCGCTTCGGCTCAACGTGCCATTGCGTCTCCGGCAAGCGGCGGACGGTGGTAGAGATGCGGCGAGCGGTGCGGGGCAATCCGGCGTGGCGGACGCGCCAGGTGGCCGTGATCCCGGAGTGGTCGGATATCCTGCGCTCGTGAGCATCCTCGAGACGATCCTGGTCTTCGCGGTGGTCCCGCTTGCCATCTGCGGCGTTTTCGCGCTGGTCACCCTGCGCTCGAACTTCGCAGGCCGGCCGCGGTATCGCCCGGGGCAGGAATGGGATCACCCTGCGACATGGTGGAGTGCCAACCCGGTCAGTGCCGGTACGTCCGGCAAGCCGTCGACGGACCGAGGAGGTGCCCGTGGCAACTGGTGAACTGGTTCACGACCGTGAATCCGCCGCCGTCGACCCTGCGGATCTGCCCTTCGGCGCCGCGGTTACGGAAAGCGGCCGTATCTCGCGCGCCCAGGAATACGCACCCACTACTCCGAACGGCCCATTCACGACCCGGCAGCTGAGCCGTATCGACGAGGCGCTCGCGCTGGCGACGCGTGACAGCGGCATCGACTTCAGCATCTACCTCGGTCCCCTCGGAGCCGAGGACACGCGCGCGGCCGCGGAGCAGCTGCACGACCGGCTCGGTGAACGAGGCGACAGTGCCGTGCTGATCGCCGTGTCGCCGGGCGAGCGGGTCGTCGAGGTCGTCACCGGCGCGAAGACCAGACAGCGCGTGCCCGACCGCACCGTGAAGCTGGCCGTCATGACCATGGTCGCCTCGTTCAAGGAGGGCGACCTGACCGGTGGCTTCGTCAGTGGCCTGCGCATGCTGGCCGATCATGCGGGCAGCAGGCCCGCACGCTGACGACCGATTCCGCGGACCGGAACTGCTCGCGATGTGGCCGGTCCTCGCGATGTGGCCGGTCGATGTGATCGGCCACCGCAATCGGTCACCACAATCGAAATGCAGCGCCCCGGCACCGATTCGTTCGGTGCCGGGGCGCTCTGCTGTCGGACCCGCGTCGCTGTCGAACCCGGGTTGCTCTCGGGAGCGCGTCAGCTCCCGTCGAACTCCCGGGCGGCGAGTGCCCGTGCGACCCCGGCACGCCCCTCGACGACGAGCCGATGCAGTGCGGGCGGGCGGTCGCCCTCGAGCCATGCGTCGGCCGCGGCGATGCACTCGCGCGTGACCGACCACGACGGGAACAGGCCCACCACCGTCGGCTGGGCGGCTTCGCTGGAGCGGCGCGCCCACACGTCGTCGATCGTGGCGAAGTACGTGTCGACGTAGTCCTCGAGCAGGTGCTTCTGGCCCGGATGGGAGAAGCCGGTGATGATGGCCTCGTTCACCGCGTTGGGCAGCTCGTCGTCGTGGACCGCGCGCTCCCAGGCCTCCGCCTTGGCCTCGGCCGTCGGCCGCAGCGCCCGGGCACGCTCGGCGTGACGGCGGCCCGTGGCGGTGTTGTCCCGCTCGTGTTCGGCGTCGATCTCCGCCTCGCCCGCCCGGCCGTGGGCGACCAGCGCGTGCAGCAGCCGCCACCGCAGGTCGGTGTCGACGACGAGTCCGTCGAGGGTTGCCGAGCCGTCGAACCAGCCGGCCAGCACCGACAGGGTCTGCTCGTCCAGCACCGCTGAGGTCAGCGCGTTGACGAACGCCAGCTGGTGGTCCGAACCCGCCTCGGCGGTGCGCGCCAGCTCCAGCAGCCGCGCCGTGAACGCTGGCCAGCCCTGCTGCTGTGCCCACGCGGGCTCGGCGTAGGAGTTCAGCGCCGTCTGGGCCTGCATCAGCAGTCGCTGGACGACGCCGACCTCGGTCTCCGCGCCGATGCCGCGCTGCACGAGCGTGACGAAGTCGCGGGCCTTGAGTTCGGCCTCTCGCGTCATCTCCCACGCAGCCGACCAGCACAGAGTCCGGGGGAGCGGGTCGGTGATGTCGCCGATGCGATCGATCAGCGTCACCAGCGAGTCGCTGTCGAGGCGCATCGTGCAGTAGGTGAGGTCGTCGTCGTTGACCAGCACGAGCTTGCCGCGGTCGGCGCCGACGAGGTCGGGCACCTCGGTGCGGTCGCCGTCGATGTCGAGTTCGACGCGGTTGGTGCGCACCAGCTTTCCGTCGACGTCGTCGTAGATGCCGACGGCCGCGCGGTGGGTCCGCAGCTCGCCCGCGCCCGGCTTGGCGCCGCCCTGCACGATCGACAGCGACGTGAACCTGCCGTCGGCGTCGGTCTCGAACGACGGGCGCAGCGAGTTCAGGCCCGTCGTCTCGAGCCACTGGGCGCTCCACCAGGACAGGTCGCGGCCGGACGCCTCTTCGAGGGCGGCGAGCAGCTCGGCCAGCGTCGCGTTGCCCCACGCGTGGCGGTCGAAGTACAGCTTCAGCCCCGACAGGAAGTTGTCCTGCCCGACGTAGGCGACGAGCTGTTTGAGCACGCTCGCGCCCTTGGCGTAGGTGATGCCGTCGAAGTTCACCTCGACCGCCTGCAGGTCGACCATGTCGGCGGCGATCGGGTGCGTGGAGGGCAGCTGGTCCTGCCGGTAGGCCCACGACTTCTCGATGTTGGCGAAGCTCGTCCACGCGCCGGTGTACTCGGTCGCCTCGGCCTGTGCGAGGACGCTGGCGAACGTCGCGAACGACTCGTTCAGCCACAGGTCGTCCCACCAGCGCATCGTGACGAGGTCGCCGAACCACATGTGCGCCATCTCGTGCAGCAGTGTCTCGGCGCGGCGCTCGTAGGAGTAGCGGGTGACACGGCTGCGGAAGACGTAGTCCTCCCGGAAGGTCACGGCGCCCGCGTTCTCCATCGCGCCCGCGTTGAACTCGGGCACGAACAGCTGGTCGTACTTCGAGAACGGGTAGGCCACGCCGAAGTTCTCGTGATAGAAGCCGAACCCCTGCTTCGTCTCGGCGAAGAGCCGTTCGGCGTCCATGTACTCGGCCAGCGAGGAGCGGCAGTAGATGCCGAGCGGGATGGTGCCGTTCTCGTCGCGGTACTCGTCGCGCCATTCGGCGTACGGCCCGGCCACGAGGGCGACCAGGTAGGTCGAGATGCGCTCGGACTCGGCGAACACGAGCCGCACCGCGCCCTCGGGCGTCTGGGACTCGGATGCGACACGCGCGTTGGAGACGACCTTCCAGCCCTTCGGGGCGATGACGGTGAGCCGGTACGTCGCCTTGAGATCCGGCTGGTCGAAGCACGCGAACATGCGCTTGGCGTCGGCGGTCTCGAACTGCGAGTACAGGTACACCGATTCGTCGACGGGATCGACGAATCGGTGCAGTCCCTCGCCGGTGTTCATGTAGCGGCAGTCGGCCTCGACGGTGAGCTCGTTCGTCGCCGCCAGGTTCGGCAGGGCGAGGCCGTCGTCCTCGACGTACCCGTCGACGGGGAGCGGCATGCCGTTGAGCGTCGCCGACCGCACACCCTCGGCGACGATGTCGACCCAGGAGTCCGTCCCGGGCCGGTCGGCCGCGAAGGTGATCGTGGTCCTGGAGTCGAACGTCTTCTCGCCGGGGCGGCCCTGGCCGTCGGTGAGGTCGAGAAGGACGTCGTAGGACTGGACGTCGAGCAGGTCGGCGCGCTGCTGGGCAGCGTCCCGGGTCAGATTGGGGGCGGGCACGGACACCTCGGTCATCGGTCGTGGATGGACAACAGAACGTCCGCCGATCCAATCATGGCCGTTGTCCCGCCCGCACGGGGAATCGACATCGTGCCCACCCCGGGACGCGTGCCCACTCCCGGGACGCGTGCCCGCGCCGGCTCGCCGCAGCGGGAACAACGTCCGTTCGAGTGGTGTTGGCCGGGGTAGATCAGACCAGGCAGAGCGAGGAGCAACGTTTCATGACCGAGTCCCGTCCCCGTGTCGACTTCTACTTCGACCCGCTGTGCCCGTTCGCGTGGATCACCTCACGCTGGATCCTCGAAGTGGAGAAGCACCGGGACATCGACCTGAACTTCCGTGTGATGAGCCTGGCCGTGCTCAACTCCGGAAGCGAGCTGTCCGACGAGTACGTCGAGCTGATGAAGAAGGCGTGGGGCCCGGTGCGGGTCGCCATCGCCCTGGCGCAGCACCAGGGCGAGCAGGTGCTGCGCGACTACTACACGGCGTTCGGCACGCGGTATCACAACCAGGACAACAAGGACATCGACCTGGTGCTGAAGGAGGCAGTCGCCGAGGTGTCGGCACCGGCGGAGCTGCTGGCCGCGGCGACGTCCACCGAGTACGACGAGGCGCTGCGCACGAGTCACCACGAGGGCATGGACCCGGTGGGCATGGACGTCGGCACGCCGACCCTGCACGTCGACGGCGTCGCGTTCTTCGGCCCGGTCCTGTCGTCCATCCCGCGTGGTGAGGACGCGGTGAAGCTGTTCGACGGCGCCGTCGCGATGGCGAGCTACCCGGACTTCTACGAACTCAAGCGCACCCGCACCGGCGACCTCAACTTCGACTGAGCGCGCGTTGTGGCGCCCCCAAGGGCACTTTAGGTTGCGTTGAGTGCAACCAAAGTGCCCTTGGGGGTATTCAGGCGCAGTAGGGCTCACAGTGCGGCAGTTCCTGGCCGCTCAGTGTGAGTAGGCCAGGCCGGATCAGTCCGGCAGGGTCATTTCGGCCCCGTTGATGAGTGCCGAGACGAGGTTCGCGGCGCCGGTACGGAACGCCACGGCCAGCGCGTACCCGATCGCGGCGTCGGCGGGTTCGGTGTCGGCGCGGCTGACGAGCCACTGCACGAGGAAATCGCCGTGTTCGTCATCCATCGAGGGTTCGAAGATCTTCTTTCCCGCGCGGATCAGTTGACTTGTGGCGATGGAGTTGGGCTTGAACCTGTACTTCGTCCCGGCGACGCTGACGTCGACTCGGTATGATCGTCTGGTCCATTTTCCTTTCCCCGGGCGAAGTTCCGCGATGGACCCGTCGACCGTCATCGTCAGCTCGCCGGCCTCCCGGGAGCCGATGGGAACGAATCGGTTCACGGCCGCGTCCGGGGACCGGGTGATGATGACCGTGGGAACCTTGCCCCCGGAGACTTCGACCCTTCCGTCAGGGTCGCTGGTGCAAATGGTCAGTTCGTCGTAGAACGGGTCGTCTTCCGTGCGGGTGGCAGTAAGTGGCATTCGACTTCACCGTCTTGGTCGGCTTTCGAACCGATGCGCTCCGCATCGGCCGCGCGGCGTTTGCTCGACGACTGCGGACGTGCCCGGCGCGCAACGCCGATGTACTGGCATGCCCGCCCCGGGCGGTCATTCTTCGGCGTCGAGTCCGACGTTCATCATCGGCGTGCGCCACGGGTTGTCGACATCGGAGAGCTCGATCAGGTTCGCGCCGTTCCACGCGGCGACAGTGTCGAGCACCGCGTCGAGCTCGGCGGTAGTGGTCACGGTCGCGGGACCGGCGACGTCGTACCAGGCGGTCACTGCCACGGCGGTTTCCTTCCTCCACGGTATGTCTGCATGAACGGCGTGCCGTCAGGTTCGGTGCCGTGCACTGTCAGCGACGAACCAGCGGGCAGTAGCACTGACACGAGGTTGTCACACGACAACGCACCTTGACATGGCCGGTTGTTGATCACGACGGTCACCTCGGTGATGTTGTTGTCGGCCATGTGTGCGGCAAGTTTCATCTCGACGTCGGCACTGGTCGCAACCGGCCACGGCATCCCCATCTGCGCGACTCGATGGCGTGGAGGTCCGCACGCACGGCACGGTGCTGTACAACTCGCTCTACCGCTTTGACGACGACTTGCTCGTCAACGGCCACGCGCACGGTGCGCTCGCTGGACAGAATCCCGTGCTGCACCTACGGCGGCAGCCCGAAGGATCGATGTGGCAGCACTACATGCGGTCGTTCGATCGCGTATGGGAGCGGGCAATCCCCGAACCGAGCTGGGAGGCGTGAATGCCATGCATCGACTACATCGACGACCCGAACGCCCCCGCCGTGAACAGCGTCGTCCCCTCCGTGACGGTTGCGGTCCGCGATACGGAGGGCCGTATTCTGCTCGTTCACAAGGTGGACAATGACCTTTGGGCATTGCCAGGCGGCGGCCACGACCCGGGCGAAAGCATCACCGATACGGCCGTTCGGGAAGTGAAGGAAGAAACGGGCGTCGATGTCGAGGTGACCGAACTCGTCGGCACCTATACCAACCCTCGCCATGTCATGGCATACGACGACGGAGAAGTTCGCCAGCAATTCTCATTGTGCTTTGCCGGGCGCTGGGTTGGCGGCCAGCCACGCGAGGACGGTTCAGAAACGAAGGCCGCCAAGTGGGTTGATATCGCCGACATCGGCGAACTGAATATCCACCCCTCGATGCGGATGCGCATCGAGCACGCCGTCGACAGCACCCGAAACCAACCACACCTAGGCTGATCGGGCTGAAACACGGAATTCTGTGCGCTCAACCGACGCCCGAAGGATCGGCGCGGCCTCTGTCCATGTTCGGTGTACGGGGTGGTCGGGCGAGTACCGCCGAAGTATCTCGGATATGCGCTCGTCGTACGTGAGCCGTTCGCCGCTGGGCCCGGTCGTCAGATCGGCCGTGACAAGCGCATCCATAACCGGGCCGTCCTGGTACGGGAATTCCGCGAGCTCGTCGGACATACCCCGCTCGGCAGCCTCATAACGAGCCCCTGAATGGTGTGCCACGAGGTTCACGATCTCCTCGGGCCATTCGTGGTCACGCAGGTAGCGAGCACCGTCCAGCGGGTGAAACCGCGTATCGCCGACCTCAGGCGCATAGCCGATGTCATGGAGCCAGGCGGCAGCCAACAACGTATCGCGCCGATCGTCGTCGACAGCGTCGACGAGTTCGCTTGCCCGGTTGGCGACACCCTGCACGTGCTCCCAGCGTCGGCCGAGCGGGGCGACCAGGGTTTCGGCCAGTGCACGGGCGGGGGCCGCGAGCGTCATGAACTCACGATAGCGCGGCTACACGCCGACCCAGGACATACCACCCGGGCTGGGATTCTCCGAACCCGAGCGCACCCGCACCGGCGACCTCGACGTCGACTGACCGCGGGTGGGTTGGATGCCCCAAGGGCACCTTGGGGCATGCGGCGCAGCCACGCGGCAGCGTGGCCGTGAGGGGTGGCGGGCGGGGGCCCGAATCTTCCCCTCACGCTTCCTTCGGTCGCCGGTCGCCGGTCGCCGGTCGCCGGTCGCCGGTCGCCGGTCGCCGGTCGCCGGTCGCCGGTCGCCGGTCGCCGGTCGCCGGTCGCCGGTCGTGGTGCGGTGACCGCGCCGGTACGCTGCAGCGAGGGGAGGAATTGGGGCGCTCAACGCCCCGAAGGGGCCCTTGGGGGCTTTTCGTGCCGCCGGTGCGGCGGAGCCGGTGGGGCCTGCACCAGTGGGACGTCGGGGGCGTGCGGGATGTCCGCGCGGTGGTGGTGCGGGACAGGGTTGACGGCATGACGTCGACCGCAGCTGAACCGTCCGAGACCAGACAGGGCAGCGACTTCGCCGTGCTGTCCCGCCGCATCGCCGACGCGGGACTGTTCGCCCGCCGGCCCGGCTACTATGCAACCCGCATCGGCATCGTCGCGGCCCTGTACGGCGCCGGCATCGCCGCGTTCTTCCTGCTCGGTGACACCTGGTGGCAGTTGCTGCTCGCCGCGTTCTTCGCGGTCGTGTTCGCACAGGTCGCGCTGGTCTCGCACGACCTGGCGCACCGGCAGGTGTTTCGCACTCGCAGGGCGGGCAAGATCGCCGGACTCCTCGCGGGCAACCTCGGTATCGGGATGAGCTACGGCTGGTGGACGGACAAGCACACCCGGCACCACGCCAACCCGAACCACGAGCAGCACGATCCGGACGTGATTCCGGACATCCTGGTGTGGTCCCGGGAGCAGGCGCTGGCCAGCAGGGGACTGCCGCGCATCATCGGACGCAGGCAGGCCCTGTTGTTCTTCCCGCTGCTCACGCTGGAAGGCTTCAACCTGCACTTCTCCAGCGTGCGGGCGGTGATCGGCCGGCACGCGAACCGGCGCATCACGCACCGCGCCGTCGAAGCCTCGGTGCTCGCCGCGCACATTGCCGCGTACCTCGGTGCGCTGCTGCTCGTCCTCTCACCGGGGAGGGCCCTCGCGTTCCTGCTCGTTCACCAGGCGCTCTGGGGTGTCTACATGGGGTCGGTGTTCGCTCCGGGGCACAAGGGCATGCCGACCCTGAAACCGGGTGAGAAGCTCGACTTCCTGCGCAAGCAGGTGCTGACCACCCGCAACGTCCGCGGCGGCCCGCTGGTCGACAACGTCATGGGCGGCCTGAACTACCAGATCGAACACCACCTGTTCCCGCACCTGCCGATGCCGCACCTGCGCAAGGCGCAGCCGATCGTGCGGCAGTACTGCGCGGAGATCGGCGTGCCGTATCACGAAACCGGGCTGGTCGGGTCCTGGCGCGAGGCGCTCGGCCACCTGCACCGGGTCGGTGAGCCCCTGCGCCGCGGCGAGACCGTCTGAACGCCGGGAGTCACGGCGCCGGGGCACGCCGCCGGAGTTCGGGCCAGCGGAGTTCGCGACCGCAGTTCGCGACCGCAGTGGTGCGCGGCTCGGCTGTGCACCGTGGAGGTTCACGACAACGCGGCGCGGCAGGCCTCCGGCGGCAGGGGAGCGGAGTCGACGGCCGCGGAGAGCGTGAGTGTGCCGGCGCGAACGCCCGACTGCAGGTCCGCCAGCGTGCGCAGATCCGCCCGCGCCCGCGCGACGAACGCGGCGTCGACGGGGTCGCCGTGGCCGGGAACGACCACCCGCGGCCGGTGGGCGAGCACGTGCTCGAGGGTGGTGGGCCACGCCGCCAGGTGCGTGTCCGGCCCGAAGGACTCCTCGGTGAACGATCCACCCGGTGCGTGTTCGACGAGGTCTCCTGCGAATACGACGTTCCCGGCGACGGCGATCACGTCGTGGTCGGTGTGCCCCGGCCCCGGATGGACGAGGTCGACGGTGCGGCCGCCCAGGTCCAGGCGCGTTGCACGGTCGAAGGTCCGCGTCGGTGCCGCGATCGGCGTTGCGGCGAGATCGTCGGCGAGTGCGTGCTCACCCTCGCGGCGGTACCGATCCGTCCATTCCCGACGGTCGGACTCGGCGCGTTCCGCCAGCGCGTCCCGGCATCCGGTGTGTGCCCATATCGGACAGTCGCCGAACGCCGCCTTCAGCGACGCGGCGCCGAAGGCGTGGTCGAAATGAGCATGGGTCAGCACGATCACGGGTGGCAGGTGTGTCACCTCGCGGACCGCAGCGGCCAGTTCCTCGCCCTGTCCGCGTGATCCGCGGGTGTCGATCACCAGGCACCGCTCGGACCCGACGACGAGCCCGACGGTCAGGTCCAGCTCGGCGTAACGGCGCGCGTACACGCCCGGTGCCTGCTCGGACCAGTCAGGCACCGGCCAGCACCCCGTCGTCGCCGAGCCTCGGCACACACGGCGACACACCGACCTCGACGGCACGCTCGAGGAGCTCGCGGTCGCCGTGTGCGGTCAGTTCGCGGCCCGAGGCCGAGCCGCCCACCGTCGCGGGTGTATCGGCCACGGCGAACGCCTGCGCCGCCACAACCGCCTCGGGCGAGACGGCACCGTAGGACTGCAGCCCCGCGACGACGGCACCTGCGCCGAGCTGGTCCTCGAGGCACGGCCGCAGCGGTCCCTCGGATCCCGGCGCGGCACCGGCCGCTACGCCCCACTGTTCTCCCGCGGCGAGCACGCCGATCGGCCCGCCCGCAGCCAGGTCCGCGGCGTGCTCGGCGACGGCGTCGGCGTTGCGCAGACAGGCCGTGAGCACGTGGGCACCCGTCGTGGCGGCATCGATCGTCAGGGTCGCCCCGTTCGGCGACTGCAGCGGCTCGGCGGAGTCTGCGGGCGCGCTCCCCGGGCCCGTCCAGCGCACCGGCCTCACGGTGGTGCCCGCCGCGAGCGACAGGTCCACCCGCGTCGAGAACGACAGGACGTCCACGATCACCAGCACCGCGCAGTGGCCGCCGAGGGCCGCCAGTCCGCACGCGCCCCAGTCGAGCCGCACGTCGTGGCCGTCCTGGGCCGGGAGCGCGGGTGTCTGTGTGGTCGCGGGGTCCGTCCCCGGTGCCGTCGGAGTCGCGTTCGGCGGCATCGCATCCGTCATGGCTCACACCCTGCCGGGTGGCCCGAGGCCATGTGCAGCGGGGATGGCACACTGCCGCTGTGCGTGTCTACCTGGGATCCGACCATGCCGGCCTCGAGTTGAAGAGTCACCTCGTCGCCCATCTCGAGAAGCAGGGCCACGACGTCACCGACGTCGGCCCACACGTCTACGACGCCGCCGACGACTACCCGCCGTTCTGCATCGAGACCGCGCGTCGCGTCGTCGCCGACGACGGCAGCCTGGGGATCGTCATCGGCGGTTCGGGCAACGGCGAGCAGATCGCCGCCAACAAGGTGCCGGGCTGCCGGGCGGGGCTGGCGTGGAGTGTGGAGACCGCTCAGCTGACGCGGCAGCACAACCATGCCCAGGTCATCGGTGTCGGTTCCCGGATGCACAGCGCGGAGGAGGCCACCGGGATCGTCGAGGCGTTCCTGGACACCGCGGTGGACGACGACCCGCGGCACACGCGCCGGGTGCAGCAACTGACCGACTTCGAGCAGACCGGCAACGCCCCCGCCCTGCCGGAGGCCTGATGCCCGAAGGGCACACCCTGCACCGGCTCGCCCGGCTGCATCAGCGGCGCTACGCGGGTGCGCCGGTGCGGGTGAGCAGCCCCCAGGGCCGGTTCGCCACCGAGGCCGCACGGCTCGACGGCGCGACGTTCGTGCGTGCCGAGGCCCACGGCAAGCACCTGTTCCACGACTACGGCCCGCTCGGCGTCGTTCACGTCCACCTCGGGCTCTACGGCGCGTTCACGGAATCGCCGCTTCCCGAGACGGAGCCCGTCGGCCAGGTGCGGATGCGCCTGTCCGGCCGGACACAGTGGACGGACCTGCGCGGTCCGACCCGGTGCGAGCTGCTCACCGAACCCGAGGTCGACGCGATCACCGCGCGGCTCGGCCCCGACCCGCTGCGCCGCGACGCCCGGCCGGAGCTCGCCTGGCAGCGCATCTCCCGTTCCCGGACGTCGATCGCGGCCCAGCTGATGGACCAGAAGGTGCTGTCCGGGGTCGGGAACGTCTACCGCGCCGAGGTCCTGTTCCGCCACGGCGTTCCCCCGATGCTCGCCGGTCGCGATCTCGACGAGACGGTGTGGAAGGCGATGTGGGACGACCTCGTCGCCCTCATGCGCGCGGGCGTGCGCAGCGGGCGGATCGACACGGTCGCCGACGAGCACCTGCCCGAGGTCACGGGCCGCGCGCCGCGGCAGGACCGGCACGGCGGCGAGGTGTACGTCTACCGCCGCGCCGGACAGCCGTGCCTGGTCTGCGCCGCGCCGGTCGCCCATACCGAACTGGCGGGCAGGCATCTCTACTGGTGCCCGGCCTGCCAACCCGCGTGAGGGTGTGACGACGTGAGGCAGTGAGGGAGTGACGTACCGGGGCGGTCAGAACCCGAAGTCGAATCCACCGCCCATGTCGCCCATGTCGCCCATGTCGCCCATGCCACCCATGTCGCCTCCCATGTCACCGCCGGCGTCGCCTCCCATGTCGCCGCCGTCACCACCGTCGCCACCGTCGCCGCCGGCGTCACCACCTTCGTTCATGGCGTCCTCCTGGCCGGCGTCGTTGCCGCCCGCCCAGGCTTCGCCGCTGGGGATGCCCGCCATACCGGAGAACATCGCGCTGAACAGCATCATCGAGCCCATGCCCCACGCACCCGCGACCAGCGCAGGCTTCCACCACGGCTCGCTGTACCAGCCCTGCGGTACCGGCCTGCCGGCGACGCGGCCGCCGGGGTAGTAGTGCGGGGTGTCGGCGCCCGGCTCCGGGGAGGCCTCGTAGTGCTGGCCTTCGACGTCGACGGAGCGATGCTCGGTGACCTTGCCCGCGGCCTGGCGCTCCCGGTCCTCCGGCAGCTCCGGTCCCGGATCGAGCCCCATCGCCTCCCGCGCGGCGCGGACGTAGTACAGGCCCTCGAGTGCGGTGTCCTTGACGAGTTTCGCCTGTTCCTCGGTCTGGGCCTGTTCCATCTGCGACCCGGCGGCGTTGTAACGCTCGGACGCGTCGGCGATCGCCTGCTGGGAGGCCGTGTCGGTGCCCGTCAGGTTGAGCACCTGCCCGCCGAGCCGCTCCAGCCAGCGCCGCGCCTCGGCTTTCGCGTCCTCCAGCCGGTTGCGCTTGGCCTTCTGATGCGACTGGATCAGGTAGTACCCGCCACCGACGATGATCAGTACGAGGACGACGAGGACGAGCTCCATGAGGTACTCCGCTTCATTAGTGCTCAGGCTCCATTGGATGCCCGGCTCCATCAGGTGCTCAGGGGCGTGCGTGTTGCCTGCGGAGCCGCCGGCGGACCGGACAGACTCCTTCGAAACGGACAACGCCCGCGGCGCCTCGGAAGTTCCCGCCGTGATCATCCGGTACGGCCCGGGTAGTACGAGTTCGCCCGGACGAGTTCGCCCGGGTCCGTCGAGACGGAGTCAACTCTGGCGCACGAAACTAGAACACGTTACTGTTTTGCGTCATGAGGTTCACACTGTCGGTGGCCCTGACCCCGCTGGATCAACTGACCGAGCTGGCCGTCACGGCTGAGGAGTGCGGGTTCTCCTCGATCGCCCTTCCCGACTCGCTCTTCTACTCGGAACAGGTGTCCGCGGACTATCCCTACACTCCGGACGGAAGCCGGTTCTGGGACGAGAACACCCCGTGGGTCGACCCGTTGATCGCTGCGGCGTCGATGGGGGCCGCCACGAACAGGATCACGTTCTACACGTCGGTGCTGAAACTCGGTTCGCGCAATCCGGTGCTGTTGGCCCGTCAGGTGGGTTCGGTCGCGAACCTCACGGGCGACCGGTTCGGGCTCGGCCTCGGTGTCGGCTGGGCGCCGGAGGAGTTCGAGTGGTGCGGGGTGCCGTACCGGCGGCGCGGCAAGCGCGTCGACGAGGCCATCGACGTGCTCCGGCTGATCCTCGACGGCGGGATGGTCGAGTATCACGGCGAGTTCTTCGACTTCGACAAGCTGTGCATGAGTCCTGCGCCGAAGCGGCACGTGCCGTTCTACGTCGGCGGGCACAGCGAACCGGCGCTGCGCCGGGCGGCGCGCGTCGGCGACGGCTGGTCGTCGGCGATGATGAAGCTCGACGACCTGCGCGACACGATCGCGCGGCTGAACACACTGCGCGCCGAGTACGGCCGCGCAGACCAGCCCTTCGAGTTCCAGGCCGTGTGCATCGACCGGTTCGGTCTCGACGGCTATCGCGAGCAGGCCGACGTCGGCGTCACCGACGTGATCACCGTGCCGTGGGTGTTCGACGGCCTCGGGTTCGACGCCCCGGTGGAGCAGAAGAAGGACTCGATCAAGAAGTTCGCCGCCGAGATCATCGAGCGGTTCTGAGGAGGTCCGGCGGATGAGTGTCAGGGTGTGCTGGGACGTCGAAGCGCAGCAGCCGCCCGCGCGGGTCGCGGCGTTGCGGTCCATGGAGGCCGTCGCGGCGGGGGACAAGCAGCGCTGGCTGAGCCTGTTCGACCCCGCGGCGGTGATCGAGGATCCGGTGGGCCCGTCGCCGTTCGATGAGGGGGGAAAGGGGCACCACGGCGCGGACGGCATCTCGGCGTTCTGGGACCTGACGATCGCGAACGTGCGGCGGTTCGAGTTCGCCGTCCGCGATTCGCACGCGGGAGGCGACGAGGTGGCGAACGTCGCCACGATCACCACGTTCTTCGACGGCGACTACCGCGTCGACACCGACTGTGTGATCGTCTACCGGACCGGTGTCGACGGGCTGCTTCTGTCGGTGCGCGCGTTCTGGGAGATGGACCGCGCGGCGGCGACGGCCCGCCAGGACGACGACGCCTCCCGGTGATGTCGGCCCGGTGACGTCGTCGGCCCCGGCGCACTGGCGGCGGCCGGAGGCCTATCTGGACGCCCGCGTCCGGCGGAACTGTTCCGCCCTGGCCCAGACCGATGAGGTGGCGGTGTCGCGGGGCATCGAGCGGTTGCGACGGGACCTCGCCTCCGGCCGTTGGCACGAACGGCACCGCGACCTGCTGGGCCGCGACGAACTGGATGTCGGCTTCCGGCTGGTGACCCGTGACGGGCGGGGTGAGTGAATGGAGGCGCGCATGAGGATCGTGGTCGATGATCTGTCCGGTCCGCGGATCGCGGAGTTCCTGGCAGATCACCTGGAGCAGATGAAGGCCACGTCGCCACCCGAGAGCAAGCACGCCCTCGATCTCGACGAGCTGCGCAAACCGGACGTGACGTTCTGGTCGGTACGCAGCGGCGAGGCCGTGGTCGGCTGCGGTGCGATCAAGCGTCTCGACGGCGAGCGCGGTGACCACGGCGACCACGGCGAGCTCAAGTCGATGCGCACGTCGCCCGACCGCGCCCGCGGCGGCATCGCGTCCGGACTGCTGGAACACATCCTCGCCGAGGCGCGGCGCATGGGACTGTCACGGTTGAGTCTGGAAACCGGTTCGGACGAATTCTTTCTCCCGGCGCGGAAGCTGTACGAGAAGTTCGGCTTCTCCTACTGCGCGCCGTTCGCCGACTACCGGCCCGATCCGAACAGTGTCTTCATGACGAGGACGCTTTGACGGTCGAGCGGCCACGATCCGTCCCTGGACACACGAAAGGCCAGGGCCCTGAAGGGCGCCTGGCCTGGGGTTTCGTGCGCTGAGCGGGCGACGGGAATCGAACCCGCACCACCAGTTTGGAAGACTGGGGCTCTACCATTGAGCTACGCCCGCATGCTGCCGGTGACCGGCTGCGTGGGCAGTCTACCGGTAGCGCTATGGTGTGTGCACACCACCCCGCGTGGTGGACGGGGTGTGGCGCAGCTTGGTAGCGCATTCGCTTTGGGAGCGAAGGGTCGCAGGTTCAAATCCTGTCACCCCGACCGTGCCGGAACCGCCTCTGGCCTGCAGGGACACTGCGGGTCGGCGGATTGCGGGTCTGGAGGCTACGACATTCGCGTCGAGCCGACCCGCTGTCATCCTTGCGGGCGGTACCCTCGCGTCAGACCGTTCGCATGGTTCGGTCCCGGCCTCCGGGGCTTCGCGACGGTTCCCGACCACGTGACGGAGGACACTCCATGCACGACGACACAGCACACATCGGTCGCCGTCTGCGCGAGATCCGATCCTGGCGGCAACTCAGTCTGCGCGCCGCAGCGGAGCTGTCCGGTATCTCGCACGGATACCTTGCCAAGCTCGAACGCGGCGACAAGGCGATCAACAGTCGCCGGGTGCTCGAATCGCTGGCCAACACGCTGCGCGTCGCACCGTCGGAGATCACGGGGTCGCTCAATGAGCCGGTGGACGCCACGTCCGACGAGTTGCACGCCTCTATCCCCGACGTGGTCGACGTGCTGACCGGCTGGCAGGTCGACGAGGCGCCGGACGCCCGGGTCCGCCCGTGGCCGGAGATTCACGCCGACTGTGAACGGCTCACCAAGGTGTTGCGCCCGGCTGCCGACCTGGCAGGACAGGCCCGCATGCTGCCCGGGCTGATCCGCGAACTGCTGACTGCGGCCAACGACCCGGCCCACCAGCGCGCCGCACTCACCGACCTGCTGGGTGCCTACAAGGCGTCGGCCTACCTGGCGCACGACCTTGGTGTGTCCGGGCTCCCCACTCTGGCTGTGGAGCGCATGCGGCAGGTCGCCGAACGCATGGACGACCCGGTATGGACGACCTACGCCGGATATCACCGCGCACAGCTACTCAGCGGCGGGAACCGGCGGCGACAGTACGACCTCGCCGTAGGCATCGCCGACGCTCCTGACGCGCGCGTCGAGACCCGAGGCATGGCCCACCTGACCGCTGCATTGTCCCGTGCTGTGCAAGGTGACGAGGACACAGCCCAGACTCACCTGTCCGAGGCTGCGGCGCTGGCCGGGCAGCTGGAACCGGACGTGTCCCCGTGGCAGCAAACCAACTTCGGCCGTACCAACGTCAGTATCTGGCGCACCACCATCGCCGTTGAGCTGGGCCACGGCGGAAAGGTGGAGGAGATCGCCTCCACGGTGCGCCCGGTGGGTGTGTCCACCAGCCGGCAGGCCGCGTTCTGGCTGGACTACGGCCGCGGCCTGCTTGCCGAGCCGCGCCAGCGCACCCGCGGCGTTGCGGCGCTGCTGAAAGCCGAGCAGCTGGCCCCACAGAAGGTCCGCACCAACGTTTTCGCACGTGAGGCCGTGGCCGACAACCTGCGACGTGCTCGCCGCGACGCCGGCGGCCGCGACCTCCGCGGCCTGGCCTGGCGCATGGGAGTTGCGCCTAACGGGTGAAAACTCCCGATGTGTCCCGATAGGACACATCCCTCCGCGGCGGCTCCATAACGTCCCCGGCATGTGGACGCAGCACGCCGACGGCGGCCTGGTGACCATCGGTCCGGACGGATGGCCGATCGAGGCCGACCTCGACACGCCTGATTTCGACACCGTGCCCGGGTGGCGTCCGGTGGCCGAAGGTGTGCGCCACATCGGTGGCACCCATGACGAACCCCCGGCGGGCGTGACGGCCGAGATGCTGTGCGGCCGACTGGTCACGGTGCCGCGACGGCTCCGACGTCGGGAGCCGGTGTTGTTCGACTGCAGCGCGTGCTGGCACGTGTGGCTGGGTGTCGACTGATCTCGCCGGTTCCTCCGGTGATACCCCGCACTCCCGGCCGGGCAGGCGCACCAATTTCAGCGGCGGGTCGTCGTCGCTGGTTGTGACCGCCGACCGAGGAAGGACATGTTTCGATGACGTTGACAGCCGACGACTCGACCATCCACGGCGATCCGCCGTTGACGTTCCTGTGGCTGGAAATCACCGGCAGATGCCAACTCGAATGCACCCACTGCTACGCGGGCAGCTCCCCGGCCGGCGACCACGGCACGATGACGACCCCTGACTGGCTCAGCGTGCTGGATCAGGCCGCCGATCTCGGCGTGTCGATGGTGCAGTTCATCGGCGGCGAGCCCACCCTGCACCCCAGCCTGCCTGAACTCGTGCGGCACGCGCTATCCCACGGGCTGCGGGTTGAGGTGTTCAGCAACCTCGTGCACGTCACCGACGAACTGTGGGACGTCTTCGCGCTCCCGGGCGTGAGCTTGGCAACCTCGTACTACTCCGACGACCCCGCCGAACACGCCGCCATTACCGGCCGACCCTCGCATGCACGGACCCGCGCGAACATCGCCAAGGCTCAGGCCAAGGGCATTCCGCTGCGCGCCGGGGTGATCGACCTCGCCGACGACCAGCGCGCTGACCAGGCGCACGACGAGTTGGTCAACCTCGGCGTGCCGGAGGTCGGCCGCGATCGACTCCGGGAGGTCGGGCGCGGAGGCGATGGCGCGCCGGGCACGGTCGACCAGCTGTGCGGCCGGTGCGGCCAGGGCACGGCCGCAGTGTCGCCCGAAGGTAGCGTCTGGCCGTGCGTGTTCTCCCGCTGGCTGCCTGTCGGCGATGTCCGAGACGACACGCTCGTGAACATCCTCGAGGGCGCCACGATGCGCGAAACCGCTGGCGCCCTCGCGGCACACTTCGCCACCCGCGAGACAATGGGACCGTGTGATCCGAAATGCGGGCCGAACTGCGGCCCGGCCTGCTTGCCCCAATGCTGGCCCACGGGGTCCGGCCCGTGCGGGCCGAAGGGCGGGTGCCAACCCAACTACGGCTGAACGGGAGGCCGACATGTTCGTCCGTCGCGCGTACGTACCGGACTCGCTCCAGCCGCCCACCACGGAGCACTGGCCGTTCTCCGTGCCTGCGGTCGCCGAACTGGTCGAAGACGGCCTGGAGTTCACTCATCCGGTGACGTTCATCGTCGGCGACAACGGGACGGGTAAGTCGACGCTCGTCGAAGCCATCGCCGAAGGATTCAAGCTCGACGCCCGCGGCGGGCGTGCTGGAGCACGGACCGGCAAGGCCGACCCGACCAAGACCCCCCTCGGCGAGGTCCTGCGTCTGGAGACCACCGCCCAGGGATCCCGCATGCTGGCCGGTCCGCGGTTGAAGAAGAAGGGCTTCTTCCTCCGCGCTGAGACGGCGTTCAGCATGACCGAGAACCTGGGCGGTGTTCCCGGCTACTGGGAAGAGAACACGGCCGAGATGAGCCACGGCGAGGGGTTCGTCGCGGTGTTCCAGTCGATGTTCCGCGACCCCGGTTTCTACGTGCTGGACGAGCCGGAGTCCGCGTTGTCGTTCACCGCCTGCCTGCACCTCGTGGGGCTGATGCACGATCTCGGAGAATCGGGCGCGCAAGTGGTGTGCGCGACACACTCGCCTGTCCTCGCCGCCACGCCCGGTGCGGACATCATCGAGGCCGGCGAGCACGGCTTGCGTCGTGTGAAGTGGGCTGAACTGGAACTCGTCGACCACTGGCGTCGCTACCTCGACAACCCCGACACCTACCTGCGGCACATCACCGACGATGAGTGACTACCTCGCCGCTGAACCCGCCACTGACCCCGACGCGGTGTTCCGCAACTTCATGCGCCACAACCTCGGCCGAGCCGCAGCGCAGTTCGACGTCACCGTCGCCGGCGAACCGGTGTTCGGTTGGCGGCTGCGCTCGATCGGCGCGCCAGCACACGGTTCGGCTGGAGCGCGGTGGCTCCGCGTTGTTTCGCAGGAACCCCAGTGGGCGTGCGGCGAGTCGTGGACCGGCACGGAGGACGCCAACGCGATCACCGGGATCGCCAAGCCCTACGTGCTCGACGTGGCCGAGTGGCCGGAACGAGATTGGCGAAACCAGCGCGCCGAGCTGATGACCCACCTCGACGGCCAACCGTGTTCCCCCACGGACGTCCTCCGAGGCGACCCGCCTGTGACCACCGGCTGGTGGTCTGCGCTGGCAGGCACCCTCGACACACTCTCGACGGTGCCCACCTGTCGGGTCCACGCCGACCAGGCCAAGATCACCCAGCGGATCACCGACCGGTTCGGCGCCGACGCTCCCACCACGGTCGACCGGTGGGAAACCGTGCACGGCGACCTGCACTGGTCGAACCTGCTCCGGGATCCGTTCGGACTGCTGGACTGGGAGCTGTGGGGACAAGGACCGGTCGGGCTCGACTCTGCGACCCTGTACTGCTTCAGCCTGCTCCACCCGGGCATCGCCGCGGACATTCGCCGCCGGTTCGCGTACAAGCTCGAGACGCCAACGGGGCGGGTCGCCCAGTTGTATGCCACCGCCCGATTGTTGCGGCGCATCGATGGTGGCGACTTCCCCGACCTTGCCGGCCCGCTCCGCGACCACGCCAACGGCCTCCTCGACGGCTAGCGGGCTGCGTCGCGACGCGCCTTGTTGGGTCGCATCTTCCGGACGCGGCGGATCGGACTGCGGCGACCGGGGCGAGTCAGCCTGCTACCGCGATCTTCCCGACCTCCGTCACGAGGTGCTGCACCTCGGATTCGGTGGTGTACGGCGCGATCCCGGCACGGACGGCACCGGTGTCGCCCAGGCCGAGACGGCGGGAGCATTCCAGTGCGTAGAACGTGCCCGCGGGTGCGTTCACGCCGCGTTCGGCCAGCCGGGTGTAGACCTCCGCCGGGGCGAGGCCGTCCACCGAGAACAGGACCGTGGGTGTGCGGTGCCGAGTTCGGGATCCGTGCAGCGTGACCCGGCCGGTCGCGGTCAGGCCGTCCTCCAGGAGCGCCATGAGCGCGTCCTCGTGCCGCGCCACGACGTCGAACGCGGTCGCGAGCGCGTCCCGTCGCGACCCCGTCGGCGCGTCCGGCGCGATGCCGGCGAGGAAGTCGACCGCTGCCGTCGTCCCGGCCAGCAGCTCGTACGGCAGGGTGCCGAGTTCGAATCGCTCCGGGACGGCGTTCGTGGAGGGCGCGAGCTTGTCCGGCCTCAGCGTCTCCAGCAGCTCCGGCCTCGCGGCGACGAATCCGAGGTGCGGACCGAAGAACTTGTACGGCGAACACGCGTAGAAGTCCGCGCCGAGTGCGTCGACGTCGATCAGCGCGTGCGGTGTGAGGTGCACGCCATCCACATAGGACAACGCGCCTGCCTCGCGGGTGGCGGCAGTGATCGCGGGAATGTCCGGGCGCGTGCCGAGCAGGTTCGACGCCGCCGTCACGGCGACCATCCGGGTGCGAGCCGAGAGCAGGTCCGTCACCGCTGCGACGTCGAGTTCCCCGGTGGCGGCGTCGAACTCCGCCCACCGCACCGTGGCGCCGCGCGCTTCGGCAGCCTGCACCCAGGGGCGGATGTTCGCGTCGTGATCCAGCGTGGTGACGACGACCTCGTCGCCCGGGCCCCAGTCCTTCGCCAGTGTGCGCGCGAGGTCGTAGGTCAGTTGCGTCATGCTGCGCCCGAACACGATCCCGTCGGCCGCGGCACCCACGAGGTCGGCCGCGGCGCTGCGGGCGTCGAGCACGATCGCGTCGGCGCGTCGTTCCGCGGCCGTGTTCGCGCCGCGGTTCGCGACCGCCGAGCAGAGCGTGTCCGCCACGGCCGACGCGACCGGCCGTGGCACCTGGGAGCCACCGGGTCCGTCGAAGTGTGCGGCACCCTCGGCGAGTGCGGGGAAGTGGGAGCGGAGCTGGGTGACGTCGAAACCGGCCATGCCCCGAGTATGGACCAGACCAAGCGAGAGGCCGTCCGACGCGACGCGCCGGACGGCCTCTCGTGAGATGCGGGACGGACCCGTCAGTGCGTCGTCGCCTTTTCGGCACCGGCGCCGGTGAGGGAGCGAACCTCCATCTCCTTGTGCTTCTCCTCGAGGTGTTCCTTCGAGGAGAGCGTGCCGATGATGCCCAGCAGGAACGACACGGGGATCGACACCAGGCCCGGGTTCGACAGCGGGAACCAGGAGAAGTCCGCTCCCGGGATCATCGCGCTGTCGCTGCCGGACACGGCGGGGGAGAAGACGATCAGCACGATCGTCGTCGTCAGGCCGCCGTAGATCGACCACAGTGCACCGCGGGTGTTGAACCGCTTCCAGAACAGCGAGTACAGGATCGTCGGCAGGTTCGCCGACGCCGCGACGGCGAACGCGAGCGCCACCAGGAACGCGACGTTCTGTTCCTTCGCGAGGATGCCGCCGATGATCGCGACCGCACCGATCACGCACGCGGTGATCCGCGCGACCTTCACCTCCGTGGTCTTGCTGTCGACGTTGCCCTTCTTGATCACGTTGGCGTAGACGTCGTGTGCGAACGACGCCGAGGCCGTGATCGTCAGACCGGCCACGACGGCGAGGATCGTTGCGAACGCCACCGCCGCGATGAAGCCGAGCAACACCGGACCGCCGAGTTCCAGTGCCAGCAGCGGAGCCGCCGCGTTCTCACCGCCCGGTGCGTTGTTGATCGTCTCGGTGCCGACCAGCGCCGCGGCGCCGTAGCCCAGCACGAGCGTGAACAGGTAGAACAGGCCGATCCACGAGATCGCCCACACCACGCTGCGCCGGGCCTCCTTCGACGTCGGCACCGTGTAGAAGCGCATCAGCACGTGGGGCAGACCCGCCGTACCGAGGACCAGCGCGATCCCGAGCGACAGGAAGTCGAGCTGTGTCGTGCCGCTCTCGCCGTACCTCTCACCGGGGTTGAGCAGCGCGTCATTGCCGCCCGCGGCCTCGGACGCCGAGCCGAGCAGCTCCGAGAGGTTCAGGCCGTACTTGCCGAGCACCCACACCGTCATCACGGCCGTGCCGGCGATGAGCAGGCCTGCCTTGATGATCTGCACCCAGGTCGTGCCCTTCATGCCGCCGACCAGGACGTAGATGATCATCACGATGCCGACGACCCCGATGACGATGCTCTGCCCGACATCGCCTTCGACACCGAGCAGCAGTGACACCAGACCGCCCGCACCGGCCATCTGTGCGAGCAGATAGAAGAACGAGACCGCCAGCGTCGACGTGGCGGCCGCCGCGCGCACCGGACGCTGCCGCATCCGGAACGCCAGCACGTCGCCCATCGTGAACTTGCCCGTGTTGCGCAGCAGCTCCGCGACGAGCAGCAGCGCCACCAGCCAGGCGACGAGGAAGCCGATCGAGTACAGGAAACCGTCGTAGCCGTAGACGGCGATGGCGCCCGCGATACCGAGGAACGAGGCCGCCGACAGGTAGTCACCGGCGATCGCGGTGCCGTTCTGCGGCCCGGAGAACGACCGGCCGGCCGCGTAGTAGTCGGACGCGGTCTTGGTGTTGCGGGAGGCGCGGAAGACGATCACCAGCGTGATGATCACGAAGAGGGTGAAGATTCCGATGTTGACCAGCGGGTTGCCGCCTTCGACGCTGCCCTGGGCAAGGGTGCTCACTGCTTGTCACCACCTTCGACCTCGTTGCGGACGCTCTCGGCGATCGGGTCCAGCTTGCGGTTCGCGTAGCGCACGTAGAGCCCGGTGATCACGAACGTCGACACGAACTGCAGCAGGCCGAGGATCAGGCCGAGGTTGATGTTGCCCACGACCTTGATCGACATGAAGTCGTGTGCGTAGTCGGCCAGCAGTACGTAGGTCAGGTACCAGACCAGGAACAGCGCGGTCATCGGGAAGACGAAGTTCCGCAGCCGTTTGCGCAGCCGTTGGAAATCCTCGCTGGCGTGGACTTGCGCCCACATGTCCGCCTCAGGTGGCTGAGGCTCGGTGGAATTCACGGTGACCTCCTTGTCACGGTGCACGCCTCGACAAAGGCACGGGGAGTGTGCTGGCGACACGGTAGGGGCGGGCCCGACCCGGGTGAACCGGTCAGCGGCCCAGCCGGCGCGTGATGCGACGAACGGCCGACGAGCGGCGTGCCGGCCACGACGAGTGGCCCAGGTCACGCGCCGCGCCGTCGCCCTGATCGCGGGAGACGAACGGGGAGAGACGGTGTTCGTGCAGGTGCAGTCGCAGCATCGCGGCGGTCGCCCACGGTGCAGGCCTGCCCAGCCGCGACACGACGATCATGGTGAGGAAGGCGAGCGGCACGGTCCACGGGGCGGGCTGGGCGACGAGGATCGCCACCCAGCCGTGCAGGTCCGGGCCGCCGACGCTGATCAGGAACGCTCCGATCGTGGACACGAGGCCTGCCGTGACGCCGGCGAGCGCGCCTGCGGCCGTGAGCCGGCGCCACCAGATACCGAGCACCAGCAGCGGGCAGAAGGTCGAGGACGCGACCGTGAACCCCCAGGTGACGAGTGTTCCCGCGTCGAGCCCTGCCGCAGGCAGTGCGAGCAGCACGATCACGGCGGCCGCGCCGACGACCGCCAGGCGCAGCTGTCTCAGGCCGCCGGGCACGAGGTCGTGGGAGATCGCACCGGACACGACGAGCAGCAGCCCGAGTGACGTCGCGAGGAACGCCGCGAAGGCGCCCGCGGTGAGGAGCCCGGTGAACACGGTGCCTGCGGTGCCGTCGTCGACCTGGGCCGGCAGTGCGACGACGGCGCTGTCGGTGGCGCCGGTCAGGTAGAGGTGAGGTACCAGCACCCGCCCGAGTACGCCGTAGATGCCCGGGAACAGGTAGAACACACTCAGCAGGGCGACCGTGAACGCGGCGGTGCGGCGTGCGGCGCGGCCGTCGGGGCTCGTGTGGAACCGCATGATCACGTGCGGCAGTCCCATCGTGCCGAGCATCGTCGCGATCAGCACCGCCCACGTGCCCAGCAGCGGGTAGCCCTCGTCGTCGAGATCGAGCAGTGGCCGCTCCCACCCGTCGGCACCCGGCACGGCTTCGCCGCGGACCTCGGGCACCGGCGTGCCGTCGGCGAACGTCACGGTCGTTCCCGGAGGTACCTCCCAGGCGCCGGACTCGAGTTCGCGTGGCCCTTCGTCGCGGTCGACGAGCTCGGCACCGGCCGGCACGTCGAGCGTCGCACCGACACGGAACGTGACCGTCGTGTCCTCGTGGAAGTGCGTGAACTCGGTGGGCTGTGTCGCCTCGGTGCGCACGTCCGGTCCGGCCTGGATGAGCAGCCACATCGCGGGCACGATGAACAGCACCAGCTTTAACACGAACTGGAACGCCTGCACGTACGTCGCCGCGCGCATGCCGCCGAGCGCGAGGGTGGCGCTGACGACACCGCCAGCCAGCACGACGCCCACCCAGTAGGGCGTCTCCGTGACGACACTGAGTACGAGACCGGCCGTGCGGAACTGCGGCACCAGGTACAGCACGCCGATCACCAGCACGACCACCGCTGCGAGCTTGCGCAGCGGGGCCGAGGCGAGCCGGGCCTCGGCGAAGTCCGGCACGGTGAGTGCCCCCGACCGGCGCATCGGGGCGGCGACGAGCGCGAGCATCGCGATGTAGCCCGCGGTGAAGCCGACCGGATACCAGAGGGAGCCGATCCCGTCCTTGACCACCAGCCCTGCGACGCCGAGGAACGAGGCGGCCGACAGGTACTCACCGGACACCGCGGCGGAGTTGAGCAGCGGCGACACGCGGCGGGAGGCGACGAGGAAGTCCGAGGTCGTGCGCATGGCTGCCACACCGCGCAGGCCGATGAGCATCGTCACCAGTACGACCGGCGCGACCGCGAGGGCGACGATCACGAGGCGTCCTCACCCACCCCGTTGTCAGAACTTCCGGTCTTGTCAAAATTGTCGAGACTGTCGGTATCAAACGCGCGTTCGGCCTGCTCGGCGCGGTGCAACTGCCAGAACGCCACAGCCACCATCGCGGGGAACGGCACCACCACGATCGCGGCCCACGACAGCGGGACACCGGCCACGCGCACCTCGTCCAGCCCGGGCCACAGCGACAGCGACAGCGACAGCGGCAGGCCGACGATCAGGACTCCGAGCGCCGCCAGCGCGGAGACCGCACGCTTGCGTCCGGCGCGGTGCAGCGCGATCGCCCGCGGCATCTCGGCCGGGTCGAGTGTCGCCGGCCGCCACGGCCCCCGGTAGCGCCGCCGGGCGTGGGCGAGACGGGTCTGCGGACTGGTGACGGCGACACGGCGACCGGTCATGTCGGCCGTTCGAACTCGCCCTGCTGCGCGGCCTTCAGTAGCCGCTCCCGAAGCATCCGGGCGTGGCGCCTGCTGACGGGAACGTCGCCCAGGTCGGTGTGGGCGAGCACCCCGCCGACGGAATCGCTCCGCAGCTCGCGCACCGCCGACAGCGCGACCAGGAACCCGCGGTGGGTACGGACGAACCCGGCGCCCTCCCAGTACTCCTCGAGTCGCGAGATCGGCATGCGCACCAGGTGTACGCCCGACGGCGCGTGCAGCCGCACGTAGTCGCCGTGTGCCTCGGCGAAGCGCACCTCGCTGCGTTGGACGTACCGGGTGCGGCCAGCGGCCTCGACCGGCAGGGCGGCCATCGCGTCCGGTACCGGCGCGTCCGTGCCCGCCCGTGCGGGCTGCTCGTCGGCGCCCGCCATCCGGGAGACCCTGCCGAGCGCGTCGGCGAGGCGTTCCGCGCGTACGGGCTTGAGCAGGTAGTCGATCGCGCCGATACCGAACGCCGCGATCCCGTGCTCGTCGTAGGCCGTCACGAAGACGATCACGGGAGGTGTCGCGAGCTTGCGCAACAGCTCGCCGAGCTCGAGCCCGTCGAGGCCGGGCATCGCGATGTCGAGGAACACCGCGTCGTACTCGCCGCCCCGGATGGAGCGCAGCGCCTCGAGCGGATCGGCGGCGGCCGTCACCGCCGCCACCTCGGGCGCCTCGCGCAACAGGCTGCAGAGATCGTCGAGCGCAGCGGGCACGTCGTCGACCGCCAGCACCCGCAACCCGGGTGCTGCGGTGTGCAGCGGCTGGGGATTCTCCTGCACCGTCACGGCACCACTCCCGGTTGGAAGCGCGGAACCCGCACCACGACCCGGGTGCCCGCGCCCTCCGCGGTTTCGACCACGAGCCCGAACCACGGTCCGTACACGTTGCGCAGCCTCCGATCCACGTTGGCCAGTCCCATGCCCCCGGTGTCCCGTGCGCCGGCGCCGCCCTCCGCCAGCAGTCGTTCGGCGTCGCCCGGGTCCATGCCCGCGCCGTCGTCCTCGACGCTGATGACGCAGTCCGATCCTTCCGCCTCGCCGAGAACCTGGACCGTCCCACCCCCGGTACGGCGTTCGATGCCGTGCCGGACGGCGTTCTCCACCAGCGGTTGCAGCACCAGGTAGGGGATCGCCACGGCGAGTACCTCGGGTGCGACCCGGACCTGCATCTTCAGGCGGTCGCCGAGTACCGCTCGCTGCAGCGCCAGGTAGGTCTCGATCGCGTGAAACTCGTCCGCCACGGTCGTGTACTCGCCGTGGCCCGCCAGGCTGTAGCGGATGTAGTCGGCGAAATCGAGCAGCAGTTCGCGCGACCGGGCCGGATCGGGACGCACCAGTCCGGCCACGACCGTCAGCGCGTTGTAGACGAAGTGCGGCGAGATCTCGGCCCGTAGTGCCCGGAGCTCGGCCTCGGACGCCTCTTCCGCCGACGCCTCCAACCTGCCGCGTTCCAGGGCGGCGACGAGTACCCCGGCGACCTCGCGCAACGCCGACACGCGCGCCGTGCCCGCAGCCACCAGCACGCCGGCCAGTTCGTCGTGGACGACGAGCGGTTCGGCGATGACCTCGGCCCGGCGTCGCCGGTGCTCGGTGTGCAGCACTTCGTCGACGATCGCCGCCACGTCGACGTCCCGGGGCAGGGTTCCCGCGACGGTGAGCTCGCCCGACAGGCCCGACAGAGCCACGCCCTCGCACGCGAGCAGCCGCCGGATACCACGGGCTGCGGAGCGGACCCGTGGCCCGCCGAGCCCGTCGACCAGGTCGTCGGCGATGTGCCGTGCGGTCTGGAGGATCGCAGCCGGGTCGCGCAGCCTGCGCGGTCGGGCGAACCCGCCCACGGGCCCCTGCTGCGCGGGCACGGACATGCGAACTCCCGGTAGCGCCGACGACTGTGTCCTGCGTGCTCAGTGCTGTGTCTTACGTGCTGTGTCTACGGACTACGGACTACGTCCTACATCGTCTTACGGACTACGTCCTACATCCTGAGTGATCGACCGTTGCGGATCACCGACGGTGTGAATCTAGCCGTTCGGCACACCGAGCGTGAAGGCCCGCGTACGTGGCGCCCGACCGGACGAGATCCGGGAACGGGTCAAATCGATGCCGGGTTGGGACTGTCCGTAACGGTCGTGCTGATCCATAATCGAATGTGGTGATGCCGTATGGGCCTGCGTGACGAGGAACGGCGACAGCTCGCCGAGATCGAACGCCGCCTGGGCGAGGACGACCCGCGTCTGGCCCAGAGCCTGGCCACTTTGCGGCCGGGCACCGCGCGGACGCTGTGGATCGTCGCGGCCCTGGCCGCGCTGTTCATCGTCGGCGGCGTCGTCATCGCCGTGGGCGCGGGAAGCGGCTCGCCCGTCGTGGTGGCGATCGGTGTGGTCATCGCGGCCGGAGTGCCGACCGCCGTCATCTGGCGGCTGTGGCTGCGCAAACTCGGCAACGGCATCGGTGACGGCTCCGACGACGGTTCCGAGTTCGGCGGTGGGTCCGGAAACCGTTCCCGTAATGGTTTCGGCGGTTTCGGCGGTTTCGGCAAGGGCAAGGGTGGCCGGGGCAGCACCGGTGACGGTCCCGATACGGGATCCGGTTCCACCGACTGACGACCCGTCGCGGCACGGTCCGCGCACGGTCCGTGAGGGGCGGCCCAGCCTCCGGCGGTCGGCTGACTTAGACTCGGACATCGGTTCCCCATCGTCACCTGCGGTGCCCGTGGGCGAGACCGTGAAACCATACGCACGCCTGCGCGCCCATCCGGCGCGGACGCGCGTGCGGACATGGGTCCGAAATGCGGACCGATGCGAAATACCGACCGATACCACTGTCCCGGCTAGGAGAAAACGTTGAAGAGCACCGTCGAGCAGCTGAGCCCGACGCGCGTGAAGATCAATGTCGAGGTGCCGTTCGACGAGCTCAAACCGAACTTCGACCGCGCCTACAGCAAGATCGCTCAGCAGGTCCGGATCCCCGGCTTCCGCCCCGGTAAGGCACCGGCCCCCGTCCTCGAGAGCAGGATCGGCCGCGCCCCCGTGCTCGACGAAGTCGTCAACGAGGCCATTCCGGCCAAGTACATGGAGGCCGTGGAGAGCGGAGACGTCCGCACGCTCGGACAGCCCGACTTCGAGGTCACCAAGCTCGAGGACAAGGACGTCCTCGAGTTCACCGCAGAGGTCGACATCCGCCCCGAGATCACGATCCCGGATCTGGACGACCTGTCGGTGAGCGTGGCCGACGTGGACGTCACCGACGACGAGGTCGGCGAGGAGCTCGACAACCTCCGCGCCCGGTTCGGCACGCTGACCGGCGTCGATCGTCCCGCCGAGCACGGCGACTTCACCTCGATCGACCTGTCCGCGACGGTCGACGGCCAGGAGGTCTCCGAGGCGTCCACGTCCGGCCTGTCCTACGAGATCGGCTCCGGGCAGCTCATCGACGGCATCGACGACGCGCTCGTCGGCCTGTCCGAGGGCGAGTCGGCCACGTTCACCACGAACCTGCTCGCCGGTGAGCACGCCGGCAGGGACGCCGAGGTCACCGTCACCCTCGGCAGTGTCAAGGTGCGCGAGCTGCCGGAGGCCGACGACGAGTTCGCCCAGCTGGCCAGCGAGTTCGACACGATCGACGAGCTGAAGGCCGACCTGCGCGAGCGGCTCGGGCGCTCGAAGCGGATGCAGCAGGGTGTCGAGGCGCGGGACAAGGTCCTCGAGCAGCTGCTCGAGCGCGTCGACGTGCCCGTGCCGGAGAAGGTGCTGCAGGGCGAGATCGACAACGCCAAGCACGAGGCCATCCACCCGTACGAGCACGACGAAGAGGCCTACAAGAAGGACCTCGAGGCTCAGGGCGGCGACCCGGAGGCGTGGGAGAACGAGGTCCGCACCGAGGCCGAGAAGTCGGTCCGTACGCAGCTGCTGCTCGACACCCTCGCCGACGAGAAGGACGTCCAGGTCGGCGACCAGGAGCTGACCGAGCGGATCATCTACCAGGCTCAGCGCTTCGGCGTCAGCCCGGACGAGTACATCCAGCGCGCCCAGCAGTCGGGTCAGCTGGGCGCGATCTTCGCCGACGTCCGCCGGGGCAAGGCACTTGCGGCGGTCGTGCGCGGCGCCACGGTCACCGACGAGTCGGGGCAGGCCCTCGACCTGACCGAGCTGTTCGGCGAGGAAGAGGACGAGACCCCGGACACCGTCGAGGGCGAGACGGTGGAGGTCGCGTCCGAGGAGGACACCGAGACGGCTTCGGAGTCCTCCGAGTCGTCGTCGGACAAGTGATTTCTCTTCATGCTCTGAGCGAACTCGGGCGGTGTCAGGCATTCTGCGCCGCCCGAGTTCGTTAGGGTCGGTTGCAAGATCTGAGACTTCGAAAAAAGGCAGGCAGACGTGACGCAGCACATGCCCGAGGGGCGCACCAGCACCGCGGGACTGAACCTGACCGACTCGGTGTACGAGCGGCTGCTCCAGGAACGCATCGTGGTGCTGGGCTCCGAGGTCAATGACGAGGTCGCCAACCGCATCACGGCGCAGCTGTTGCTGCTGTCGGCGGAGGACTCGCAGTCCGACATCCGCTTCTACATCAACTCGCCGGGTGGCTCGGTCACCGCCGGGTTCGCCATCTACGACACGATGCAGCTCATCGAGCCGGACGTGGCGACGTACGCCATGGGCATGGCGGCCTCGATGGGCCAGTTCCTCCTGTCGTCGGGCACTCCGGGCAAGCGCTACGCGCTGGAGCACGCGCGCATCCTGATGCACCAGCCGTCGGCGGGCGTCGGCGGTACGGCGTCGGACATCGCCATCCAGGCCGAGGTCTTCGGCAAGTGGAAGCAGGAGCTGGCGCGCATCACCGCCGACCAGACGGGCCAGTCGGTCGACCAGGTTCTCGCCGACGGTGACCGCGACCGCTGGTTCACCTCGCAGGAGGCCCTCGACTACGGCTTCGTCGACCAGGTGCTGACGCGCGAGAACCCCGCGCCGGCCTCGAGCTCGAACTGACCGGGACCCGAGAAGGAGACGACCCATGAGCAACTTCCAGCTTCCTCAGGCCCGGTACGTGATGCCCTCCTACGTGGAGCGCACCAGTTACGGGATCAAGGAGTCGAACCCGTACAACAAGCTCTACGAAGAGCGCCAGATCATGCTGGGCGTGCAGGTGGACGACGCGTCGGCCAACGACGTGATGGCCCAGCTGCTGCACCTCGAGCACGAGGACCCGGACCGGGACATCATGATCTACATCAACTCGCCGGGCGGTTCGTTCACGGCGTTGATGGCCATCTACGACACGATGCAGTTCGTGCGGCCCGACATCGCCACGGTGTGCCTCGGCCAGGCCGCCTCCGCTGCGGCCGTGCTGCTGGCGGCGGGTACGAAGGGTAAGCGGTACGCGCTGCCGAACGCCCGGATGATGATCCACCAGCCTGCCACGGAGGGCACCTACGGCCAGGTGTCCGACCTGGAGATCCAGGCGGCCGAGATCCAGCGGATCCGTCGGCTCATGGAGACGACGATGGCCAAGCACACCGAGAAGACCGAAGACGAGGTCCGCAAGGACATCGAGCGGGACAAGATCCTGACGGCCGAAGAGGCCAAGGAGTACGGGATCATCGACGAGGTCCTGCCGTACCGCAAGGGCGCAGGTTCGGGCTGAGCACACCGACCGCCGGGCGGAGCGTGTCGTCACCCGACAGGTTCCCGCCCGGCGGGCTAAGGTGTCGGGAAGGCCGTCGCGTGCTCCCCGCGTGAGTGGGGATGGTCCGGCGGACTCCCATCGGTCCCGCCCGGCGGGTACCGTCGACAGACAGCGCGTGGCGCCTGTTCACTGGGTACACCAGGCGGCACCGAGACGAGCCAGGTGCGCCTGACGCACCAGAGGGGACGAGGTCAGCGGCCATGGCACGCATCGGCGAGGGCGGAGACCTGCTCAAGTGCTCGTTCTGTGGGAAGAGCCAAAAACAGGTGAAGAAGCTCATCGCCGGTCCCGGCGTCTACATCTGCGATGAGTGCATCGATCTCTGCAACGAGATCATCGAGGAGGAACTGGCCGAGGCCGGCGACGTCAAGCTCGACGAACTGCCGAAGCCGACGGAGATCCACGAGTTCCTCGAGCAGTACATCATCGGCCAGGACGACGCGAAGCGCTCGCTGGCCGTCGCGGTGTACAACCACTACAAGCGCATCCAGTCGCAGGGCTCCGCAGGCCCGAAGGAGTCGAAGGACGAGCCGGTCGAGCTCGCCAAGTCGAACATCCTGATGCTCGGCCCGACCGGCTGCGGCAAGACCTATCTCGCGCAGACCCTCGCGAAGATGCTCAACGTCCCGTTCGCCATCGCGGACGCGACCGCGCTGACCGAGGCCGGCTACGTCGGCGAGGACGTCGAGAACATTCTCCTCAAGCTGATCCAGGCCGCCGACTACGACGTCAAGCGTGCCGAGACGGGCATCATCTACATCGACGAGGTCGACAAGATCGCTCGCAAGTCCGAGAACCCGTCGATCACCCGCGATGTCTCCGGCGAGGGCGTGCAGCAGGCGCTGCTGAAGATTCTCGAGGGCACGACCGCCGCGGTGCCGCCGCAGGGCGGCCGCAAGCACCCGCACCAGGAGTTCATCCAGATCGACACGACGAACGTGCTGTTCATCGTGGCCGGTGCGTTCCAGGGGCTCGAGGAGATCGTCAACGAACGCATCGGCAAGCGCGGCCTCGGATTCGGTGCGGAGATCCGCACCAAGCAGGAGATCGAGCAGACCGACGTCTTCAGCGAGACGATGCCGGAAGATCTGATCAAGTTCGGGTTGATTCCCGAGTTCATCGGCCGGGTTCCGGTCATGGCGAGTGTGACGAGCCTGGACAAGGCCGCGCTCGTGCAGATCCTCACCGAGCCGCGGAACGCGCTCACGAAGCAGTACACGAAGCTGTTCGAGCTGGACAACGTGGAACTCGAGTTCACCGATACCGCGCTCGAGGCGATCGCCGACCAGGCGTTGCTGCGCGGCACCGGCGCCCGCGGTCTGCGGGCGATCATGGAAGAGGTGCTGCAGCCGGTCATGTACGACATCCCGAGCCGCGAGGACGTGGCGAAGGTCGTCATCACCGAGCAGATGGTGCGGGAGAACGTGAACCCGACGATCGTGTCGCGGCAGCCGTCCCGGCGGCGTGGCGGTGAGCACGGGGAGAAGTCCGCCTGACCGGGCGGGCGCCGCTGATGACGACGTCGCAGGACTTGCCCGCGCGGGAGTTGCCGGCGTTGCAGCGGACGGCTGGGGACATGGTGAACGAATCGGACGACGTGGCGGCACGTCTGGTCGCGGCCCTGCGCCTGCGGCAGCCGCGGGTACAGCGGGTGATCGCCGGTTTTCTGGTCGTGTTCATGGTGGTGTGCGTGGTCGCAACGGTCACGCGGACGTCTGCGTGGCCGCTGCTGCCGTTGGCGTCGTTCGCAGGCTCGGCGGTCGCCGCATGGCGGGCGTCGAGCGCCACCGACGACCGCCACGTGGTCGCTTGGACGACGGTTGTGGCCGGCGGGGTGGCGCTCGGGTTCTGGCTGCTCGGGATCATCAACCGGTTCTGGTGAACGGTGCCGCGGGGACGTCCTCTCCCGAGGTTTCGCGATCCCGCGTTCCGGTTAGCCCTTCCCGGTAGGGTGTGCCGACGCGAAGAGGACGCCAAGCTGTGACCATCATGGGCGAGCTCGCGACCAGCGAGTTCTCGCACGAGGCTCTGCTCTACCGCGACGAGGACGCGTACCTGAATGTGATCACGGCATTCGTGGCGGGCGGTGTCGAGAATGGTGAGCCGGTCGCACTGGCATTGCCGACGGACCGGTTGGTGGCGGTCGAGCGCGTGCTCGGCGATATCGCCGCCGAGGTGACACTCGTGGACATGACCGAGGCCGGCCGGAATCCGCCCGCGATCCTCGGCGGCGTGCTGCGATCGTTCGCCGACAGTCGTGCCGGCCGGGTGCGGATCGTCGGCGAACCGATCTGGCCGGAGCGGTCCGCAGCCGCATACACCGCCGCGGTCGAGCACGAGGCATTGATCAACGAGTTGTTCGCGGGCGTCCCTGCGATGATCCTCTGCCCCTACGATGCGTCACGGCTGGACCGATCCGTCATCGACGATGCCGCGGCGACCCATCCGGATCTGATCGACGAGACGGGCAGGTACCACAGCGAGGCCTACGACCCCCACGCCGTGATCGACGGTTGCAACCGGCCGCTGCCGGTGCCCGCGGGTGCGCCTGCGTTCCGGTTCGACCTGCACACACTCGCCGAGGCACGGCGCTTCGCCACGGCGCACGCGGAATGCCACGGTATTGCGCGCGAGCGGCTGAAGGACGTCGCCTCGGTGGCGGGCGAGCTCACCGCGAACAGCGTGCAGCACGGAGGCGGGTCGGGCACGCTGTGGGTATGGCACGAGCCGTCGACCGGTGCGGTCGTCTGCCAGGTCGACGACACCGGGCGTCACACCGACCTGTTCGCCGGACGAGTGCCGGTGCCTCCGGACCAGTTCGGTGGACGTGGTCTGTTGCTGGTCAACCGGATCGCCGACCTGGTCCGGACCTACCGCGGTGCGGCCCACACCGCCACGCGGGTGTGGTTCGCCCGGTAGTCGCTCAGGCGTGGGGTTCGGCCGGCCCGGGCGCGTAGCGGCCGAGAAACGAGACGAGGCCGGGCACCGTCGAAGTGTAGAAGTTCCCGCTGTGGCCGCCTTCGCTGAACCTCGCCACCTCCGGGTCGGCGCGCCGCACGAATCGCCGGGTCCCGACGACGAACGGGTCCGACGTGCCGCACCACACCCCGAGCGGGGTGTCGCCGAGCGTGTCGGTGTGCCGCAGCGGGTCGAGCGCAGCCCACGCCTGCTCGTCGCGAAACGCCTCGCGTTCCCGCATCTCGTCCCACTCCGTCAGCAGCGCCGGAGCGAGCACTCCGGTCGCGGCGAGCGGAGTCCCGCGTTCGTGGCGCCTGCGGGTGTAGACCAGCGCGCCGAAGCCTCCCATCGAGGTCCCGGTGGCCGCGAACGGGCGCCCGTGCGCACCGCCGAGTCCCCGCACGGCGAGCCAGTTCGGTACCTCGTCCAACAGCATGGCCATGGGGTCGTCACCGGGTACGGACTCGTGCCAATAGGCGTACGGACCGCCGTCGACCGCGACGAGGCCGAACGCCGGTACGCGGCCCGACTCGGTGGCCCGGGCCAGGTAGGGCGCCATCCCGTTCGGTGTGGCGGCCCGCGCGGTACCACCGCGGGCATGGAGCACCACGGCCATCGGCAGGCCCTGTGCCGGGACCGAGTGCGGCAGCAGGAGCACGAGGTTCACGAAGCGCCCCCGCGCCCGGGAGAACACGGATTCGGAGCGGATGTCGGGGGCGAGCGCCGTCACCGTGCGATGCGCCGCCGATGACCCGGTGAGCGCGGACAGCGCCGCCGTGGCGGCGACAGCGGCTCCGCCGAGAACCACCGAGCGGCGATCAGCCTTCGGCAACGCGATCCCCCCTGGTGTAGACGTTCATGCTGCTCCCTCGCAGAAAACCGACGAGCGTCATGCCCTGTTCGGCGGCCAGCTCCACGGCCAGTGACGACGGAGCGGACACGGCGGCCAACAGGGGGATGCCCGCCATCGCAGCCTTCTGCACCAACTCGAACGAGGCACGTCCGGACACGAGCAGACCGCGGTCGGAGGCGGGTACGGCTCCGTCGAGCAGTGCTTTCCCGAGCACCTTGTCCACGGCGTTGTGCCTGCCGACGTCTTCGCGCACGTCCAGTACGGTGCCGTCGGCGGTGAACAGGGCCGCGGCGTGCAGCCCGCCCGTGCTGGCGAAGACCTTCTGCCGCTCACGCAGCGCGTCGGGCAGCGTCGAGAGCATCTCCGGCGTGACTGCCGGACCGGTCTCGGCAGGGGAGAACCGCGTACTGAGTTTCACCGCGTCGAGCGCCGCCTTCCCGCACACCCCGCAGGACGACGTCGTGTAGAAGTTGCGCGCCACGCCGGGGTCGGGCCCCGGGACGCCGGGGGCGAGGGCGACGTCGAGAACGTTGTAGGTGTTGTGTCCCTCGTCGTCGGTTCCTGCGCAGTACCGGGCCGTGGTGACGTCCTCCCGGTCGCCGATGACGCCTTCCGACAGCAGGAACCCGTGTGCCAGTTCGACGTCGTTGCCCGGGGTGCGCATGGTGACGGCGAGGGGGGCGCCGGCCACGCGCAGTTCCAGGGGTTCCTCGGCGGCGAGGGCGTCCGGGCGCGTGCGTTCGCCGTTCGGCGTGAGCATGCGTACCGGCCTGCGTACCGTCACTCGGCCCATCGGTAGGTCCACTCCAGACGTGGTTCGGCGATTCGGGGTGCCGCGGTGAGACCGGGTGGCCGACCGTCACGCGAGCACCGTGGCTCCAGCGTAGAAGAGGAGAGCGAGCGGGCCCGCTTTGCTGTCCGTTCGCCGCGGGTGTCCGATTACAGCGGCCGGGTGGTTTTACGCCTGTTTCACCCGTGGCGTCTTGCGGCGGTCGTTAGCCGTCCGAAAGGGTGGGCAGCCGATCCCGACAGGGGAGCAGCTGCCGACCGGAGGTTTTCGTGGCCGTATCCCGATCCGTCCGCCGCGGACTCGCCGCCTTCGCCGTTCTCGTGACCCTTCCCGCGCTGACCACACCCGCGGGCGCACAGGAGCCGACGGAACACGGCGCATCCGGGGCCGCCGCGCACCGCGAGTCCGGACAGCTGGCCCGCAGCGGTGCCACCTCCGCGGCCACCCGGCTCGCGATGCCGGGGGAGAACCGGCAGATCGGACGGCAGGACGGCTACCCGCGGCAGACCAGCCTGCGGGAGTTCCCGGAGAATCCCGACGACAAGGCGATCAAGCTCGGTCTGACGCCGTATCACGACATCGCGCCGCAGCTGAACGAGCTGCAGGAGCGCAGCGACCGCGTCTCCGCGGAGGTCGTCGGGCAGAGCACCCAGGGTCGTGACCTGTACCTGGTGACGCTCACCGCGCCGGAATCGCCGGCGGAGGCGTCGCGGCAGGCGCGCTGGCGCGAGCTCATCGAGGAGGACCCGGCCGCGGCGGCGGGTAACGAGCGACTGGCGCGCGAGTACAAGGCGCCGGTGTGGATCAACGCGAACATCCATGGTGACGAGTGGGAGGGCACCGACGGCGCACTGGACGTCATCGAACGTCTCGCCACCGGCACCGATCCGGCCCATGCCGAGCTGCTCGAATCCACCCGGCTCTACCTGACCGTCACCAACAACCCCGACGGCCGCGTCGCGGGCACCCGCGCGAACGCCGCGGGGTTCGACATCAACCGTGACCACATCACTTCGAGCCAGCCGGAATCGCGTGCGGTGCGGGACGTGCTGATCGAGACCCAGCCGCTGGTGATGCTCGACGAGCACGGATACACCGGCACGACGCTCATCGAGCCGGGAACGCCGCCCCACGGCCGGGACTACGAGTACGACCTCTACATCAAGCACGCCTACGAGAACGCGCTCGGGATGGAGCGCGCCATCGGGAAGCTGGGCTACGACGAGACCGTGCGGGCCGACATCCCTTTCCGCGACTTCGAGCCGGGCGAGTGGGACGACTGGCCGCCCATCTTCACCCCGATGTACTCGATCCACCACGGCACGGTGGGACACACCGTCGAGGTGCCGCTCCGGGTGAACCGCAGCGAGTACGAGGAGCTGCCGGTCGAGGAGCTGCGGCGCCGGTCGGCCATCAATCGCGACGTGGTCGCCGCGACGATCACGTCGGCGGTCGACTACGCCGACAGCCACCGCGCGGAGCTGATCGACGACCAGATCGAGACGTTCCGCCGAGGCTGGGCCGGCGAGCCGCAGCGCGAGATCCCCGACGGGTACGTCCCCGGTCTCGGCGAGGAGGATCGCTACTCGGTGGAGTTCCCGCGGGCCTACGTGATCCCCGCCGGCGACGGTCAGCGGTCGGCGCCGGCCGCAGCCCGGCTCGTCGACCACCTCGTCGCCCACGACGTCCGGGTCACGCGTGCGGAGCACACGTTCCATCTGGGCGGCGAGCGGTACCCGAAGGGCTCGTACGTCGTCGACATGCACCAGCCCAAACGCGGTCTGGCCAACGTCATGCTCTCGGCAGGTCAGGACATCTCCGGGAACGTCCCGCGGATGTACGACATCTCCGGCTGGAGTCTCGGGCTGTTGTGGGGCGTCACCGTCGACGTCTCCGCCGACGAGGCGCCCGCGGTGCGCACGTCGCCGGTGGTGACGGCCGGGACGACGGGGTCACTCCCGCCGTCACCGAACGCGGACCTGGAGCTGGCGCTCACCGACGGTGCCGACGTGCAGGCCGTGACGTACCTGCTCGAGCGCGGCGTGGAGGTGACCCGTGGTGACGACGGCGTGCTCGTCGTCCCCGCATCGGCGCGCCGTGAGGCGGCGACGGCGGCCGACCGGTTCGGCGTGGTCTTCACCAGGGCAGGCAAGGACGCGGCCGGAACCGAACTGGCAGCGCCGGTGATCGCCGCCGCGGTGTCCGCCGGCGAACTCGCCGTGCTGCGCGGACTCGGGTTCGAGGTCCGTCCGGTCTCGACCGCGGTGCTGAACGACGGGTTCGACTTCGACGGCGTCAGCGCACTGCTGGTCTCCACCGGGCTCGACCACGACGCGCTGACGGCCGAGGCGAAACGCCGGTTGCGGGCGTTCCTCGACGACGGCGGGGTCGTCACCCGCGGTGCGGGCGGTGCGGCGTTCAACGAGGCGGCCGGTCTGTTGCCGGTCACCGCGGTCGAAGGACGCCCGGACGCCAACGGCGTCGTGTCGGTGACCGACGGTGACGGCGGTCTGCTCGACCGCGCGCCCGCGCAGTCGTTCGTCTACTCGCCGGTGTGGTTCACGGGCCTCGGTGAGTCCGTGGCCGCCGAGCAGCGCTACGCCCGCGATCCGCTCGTCGCGGGCCACTGGCTGCCGGGCGAGGACGTGGGCGGCCCCGCCGAGGCCGCGGGCGAGGCGTCCGTCGTCTCCGGGGTCTCGGCAGCGGGAACCCGGGCGGTGCTGTTCGGCACCGAGCCGATGTTCCGCGACCACCCGAAGGGCCTGTACGCGCAGGTCGCCGACGCGGTGTTCTGGGCGGCGTCGTAGCGGGCGGTCGCGGCGAACCAGTGGTGAACGCGTGCGACCGCGGCTAGGGTGCGGCCATGCTCATCGCGGAGGACCTGCTGCTCCTGGCGTTCGACGACACCGAGGGCAAGCCCGTCTCGGGGATCGACAACCTCGACCGGGCCGTGGCCGGGGCGCTCCTGCTCGAGCTGACGCTGCTCGGCAAGGTGGACGTCACCGGCGACGCGGACGAGGGCACGGCGGGCCGCATCATCCTGCGCGAGACCACGCCCGTGGGTGAGGCCGAACTGGACGGGGCGCTCGCCCTGCTCGCGGAGGAGCAGGGTTCGAAGCCGAAGGACGCCGTGGCCCGATTGGCCGAGGACGATCCGGTCGAGCGGCTGCTGTCCGGACTCGCCGACCGCGGCGTGCTGCGACGGGAGAGCAGGAAGGTGCTCAAGCTGTTCCCCGTCACCCGCTGGCCCGCAGCCGACTCCCGGCACGAGGAGAGCCTTCGTGCCGAACTGCACCGGGTGCTCGTCGACGACGGGGAGCCGGACGACCGCACGGCCGCGGTGATCGCGCTGCTCGTGGCCACGAAGTCCGTCCGGCATGCGTTCCCTACCGACGACGCCGAGGTGACGAGGAAACGGGCCGAGCAGATCGCCGAGGGCAACTGGGGCAGTGACGCCGTGCGCAAGGCCATCGACGAGGTGACGGTGGCCGTCATGGTCTCGGTGATGGCGGCCACCGTCGTCACCACGTCGTAGGCGTCCTCGCGGGCGAGACCACGCCGGTGACGAGGCGCCGGAAGCGGGTTCGTAGACTTACCGGCTGTGATGGAGAACGCGAACCAGCAGCACACGGACCTTCCCACCGCCTGGAACCCGGCCGACGAAGAGGCCGCCCTGTACCAGCGCTGGGTAGACGCGGGCTACTTCACCGCCGACGCGTCGTCGGACAAGCCGCCGTTCTCCATCGTACTGCCGCCACCGAACGTCACGGGCACGCTGCACATGGGCCACGCCCTGAACCACACGTTGATGGACGCGATGAGCAGGCGCAGGCGGATGCAGGGCTACGAGGTGCTGTGGCTGCCGGGCATGGACCACGCCGGCATCGCGACGCAGAACGTCGTCGAGCGCGAGCTGGCCGGTGAAGGCGTGTCCCGCCACGACCTCGGACGTGAGCGCTTCGTCGAGCGCGTGTGGGAGTGGAAGCAGGAGTACGGCGGCAAGATCCTCGGCCAGATGCGGCGGCTCGGCGAGAGCATCGACTGGTCTCGTGAGCGCTTCACGATGGACGACGGTCTCTCGCGCGCCGTGCAGACCATGTTCAAGCGCCTCTACGACGAGGGGCTGATCTACCAGGCCGAGCGCATCATCAACTGGTGCCCGCGGTGCATGACGGCGCTGTCGGACATCGAGGTCGACCACTCCGACGACGACGGCGAGCTGGTGTCGATCCGCTACGGCGAGGGCGAGGCGTCGGTCGTCGTCGCCACGACGCGCGCGGAGACGATGCTCGGCGACACGGCCGTCGCGGTGCACCCCGACGACGAGCGCTACCGGCACCTGGTCGGCACCGAGATCGAGCTGCCCCTGACGGGCAGGCGCATCCCGATCGTGGCCGATGAGCACGTCGACCCCGAGTTCGGCACCGGCGCGGTGAAGGTGACGCCCGCGCACGACCCGAACGACTTCGAGATCGGCCGCCGCCACGACCTGCCGATGCCGTCGATCATGGACGAGCGCGCGGTGATCACGGCGTCGGGCCCGTTCGAGGGCATGGACCGGTTCGAGGCGCGGCCCGCGATCGTGGCGGCGCTGCGTGAGGACGGCCGGATCGTCGCGGAGAAGCGGCCGTACGTGCACGCGGTCGGGCACTGCTCGCGCTGCGACACGGTCATCGAGCCGCGGCTGTCGCTGCAGTGGTGGGTCGGGGTCGGCCCGCTCGCCGAGGCGGCGGGCGACGCCGTGCGTGACGGCCGGGTGCAGGTCCACCCGCCGGAGCTGGCCAAGCGCTACTTCGACTGGGTCGACAACATGCACGACTGGACGATCTCCCGCCAGCTGTGGTGGGGGCACCGGATTCCGGTCTGGTACGGCCCGAACGGCGAGCAGGTCTGCGTCGGCCCGGACGACGAGCCGCCGTCGGGCGAGGGGTGGTACCAGGATTCCGACGTGCTCGACACGTGGTTCTCCTCGGGCCTGTGGCCGTTCTCCACGATGGGCTGGCCGGACGAGACCGCCGACCTGGCGAAGTTCTATCCGACGACCGTGCTGTCGACCGGTTACGACATCCTGTTCTTCTGGGTCGCGCGGATGATGATGTTCGGCCTGCACGGTATGCGTGACCGCGGTGCCGAGGAATCCGTGCCGTTCCAGCACATCTATCTGCACGGCCTGATCCGCGATCAGTACGGCAAGAAGATGTCGAAGTCGAAGGGCAACGTCCTCGACCCGATCGACTGGATGGACAACTACGGCGCCGACGCCACGCGGTTCACGCTCGCCCGCGGCGCCAACCCCGGCACGGACATGGCCTTGGCCGAGGACTGGGCGGCCGGGTCGCGCAACTTCTGCACGAAGCTGTGGAACGCGGCGCGGTTCGCGATCCTCAACGGTGCGACGACCGCGCGCCCGCTGCCCGCGGTCGAGGACATGACCGAGGCCGACCGGTGGATCCTCGGCCGGTTGGGCACGGTCCTGTCCGAAGTGGACGAACTGCTCGAGGAATTCCAGTTCGCCAAGGCGACGAACACGCTCTACCACTTCACGTGGGGCGAGCTCTGCGACTGGTACATCGAACTGGCCAAGGTGCAGCTGGCCGGCGAGAAGGCCGACGACGCCCGCGCCGTTCTCGGGCATGCGCTGGACACGGTGCTGCGGCTGCTGCACCCGTTCGTCCCGTTCGTGACCGAACGGCTGTGGACGACGTTGACGGGGGGAACTTCCCTGGTCGTGGCCGACTGGCCGACCGGCGAGCTGCTGCCGGCCGCCGACCCGGCCGCGGAGGGCCGGATCGAGGACGTGCAGAAGCTCGTCACCGAGGTGCGCCGGTTCCGTTCCGACCAGGGCCTCAAACCGGGGCAGAAAGTGGTCACGCGGTTGACCGGACCCGGTTTCGAGGCCGTCGCCGCGCACGAGGAGGCCGTGCGCTCGCTGGCGAAGCTGACCGAACCCGGCGACGAGTTCACGGCCACCGCGTCGATCGAGGTCGCGCTGGCCGACGGCACCGTGGCGGTCGAGGTCGACACGTCGGGCACCATCGACGTCGGTGCCGAGCGCAAGCGGTTGGAGAAGGACCTGGCGGCTGCCGAGAAGGAGCTCAAGCAGACCGACGGCAAACTCGGCAACCAGGCGTTCCTCGACAAGGCACCCGCCGACGTGGTCGACAAGATTCGCGTGCGCCGGGATACGGCGGCCGCCGACATCGAGCGCATCACCGCCCGGCTGGATTCGCTGCCCGACTCCTGACCTGTTGCCCGCCTCCCGATCCGCTGGCCGAGCACCCCGTGGCCCGCCCTCCGCGTCGTGGGGAGGCGCGGGCCACGGCCGTATCGGGCGGGTATCAGTTCCCCGCGCTCAGCGTGCGGCGGATCTCGGTGGCTACGCCGTACATGCCGGCCGCGTTCGGGTGGTACGACATCGCGACCAGCGGATTGGTGTCCTTGCCCTGGATCCACGCCTGCAGGCCGGCGCACGCGTCGTGGCCGTAGGAAGCCGGGTACATGTCCACGAAGGACGCACCGTGGTTCTCGGACGCCGTGCGGAGCTCGTCGTTCAGTGCGGTTTCGATGTCGTCGGCCCACGCCAGGTCGCCGTCGGCGAACGGCAGCACGTCCGGACAGGTGACGCCGGTTCCGGGGGCGGGCGTGATGCGTGGATATCCCACGACGAGCACCGTGGCGCGGGGCGAGGCCGCCGCGATCTCGTCGAGCACTGCGCCGACCCGCTCCCCGGTGCGGGCCACGGCCTCGGCCAGGGTGTCGGTGCCTGCTTCCGTGAAGTGGTCGCGGCACGGGCTGCCGGAGGGGTTCTCATCGCGCAGTCCGGGGCAGATGCCGACGAGGTCGCCGAAGACGCCCTCGTCGTTGCCGCCGATGCCGAGCGTCACGAGGTCGGTGCCGGGCCGCAGTGCGTCGAGCTGGGGCGGGTTCGTGCCGAGCGGGGTGCGCTGCGGTTCGGTCATGTGACCGGTGGCCGCGCCGCCGCAGCTGACGTCTCGGAACGATCCGACGTGGGTCTGCGCGGCGAGGATGGTCGGGTAGTTCGTCGTCGACCGGGCGCAGCCGAGCGGCGCGGTCGGCTTGGGCAGCGGGACCAACGGCCCCGAGGTGTAGGAGTCGCCGAGCGCGACGTAGTGGCCGAACCGCGGCTGCCATCCGGTGGCCGAGGCCGACGGCGTGATCGCGAGCGTCATGGCCAGCGCGAGGGTGAGGGCCCCGAGCGTGGTCAGCAGTCGCGTCCCGCGGCGCGTGCCCGGGCGGGTGCGCGGACGGGTGCGCGGACGGGTGTGCGGTGCGGTCCGGTCGCGCCGTGCCGGTGCGTGGAAGTCGGTGTGGGTGGTGTGGTCGCCTCGCGATGTCCGCATGCGTCCCCGATCGCCGTCGGACAGGTCTGTTCTGTCCTATCCGGTGGCGAATGCCGGTGGCCAGACGGCGAACGGGTGGACGCCGTCCCCCGACCCGTGCACCCGGCGAACACGATCCGTGATCGCCGGGAAGGGTGATCTGTCGGCGTTCGACGGTCACGGTACGGGCTCGGTTCCATGTTCGTCGGCGGCCGCGTCGGCGCGGATGGCCCGGATCGACGCGGGCACCACCTCCCGGGCCCGCTCGGCCACGGTGCGGATGCGGCCGGTCAAGCGTCCCGTGTCCAGCCACGACAGTACCACCGGAAGCGCGGGCACCTCGTCGGCGAGAGGACGCGCCACCGCACGCCCCCCGTCATAGGTGACCGAGCCTGCCGAGACCTGGTTGAGGATCGCGAAGCCGTGGCCGCGGGCGACGAGCGCCCGAACCGCCTCGTAGTTCGTCGTGCGGTAGCGGACATCGGGCTGAATCCCGCTGTCGCGCAGCAACCGGATGAAATAGTCGCGGCTGCCGGGAAGGTCGAGCAGCACCATCGGTTCGCTCGCCAGCTCGCTCAGCGACACCTGAGGCTGCCGCGCCAGCCGGTGCGTGGGCGGCAACAGCACGTACGGCGGCGCCTCGGCCACCACCTCGTGGTCGATGTCTTCCGAGAGCAACAGGTCGTAACCGATCGCCAGATCCACCGAACCCTCGCACAGCGCGGCGCCGACGTCGCTCGGTGCGGATTCGGTGACGATGACGTCGAGATCCGGGTAGCGACTGCGCAGGTCGGTCAGCAACGAGGGCAGTACGAACGGCATGAGCGTCACCATCACGGCGAGGCGCACGGTGCCGCGGACCGTGTCGCCGTCACCCTGGGCGGAGGCGACGACCTCACCGAGGTGGTCGAGCACCGACCGCGCGTCGCGGAGAAGGTCCCGCCCGGCGGGGGTCAGCACGAGCCCCTTCGAATGCTTACGGATGAACAACTGCGTGCCGAGCTGCCGCTCGAGCGCGGCCACCGCCGACGACACCGCTGACTGCGCCACGTGCAACCGCAGTGACGCCTCCGTCATACTGAGCCTGCTCGCGGCCTCCACGAAGTAGCGCAGCTGGGTCAGGGTCACCGAATGGGCGGGCGACGCCGCGGCGGCTCCACCGGAGTCGGGAACCGGCGTGAGGTCGGCGGCGGTCACGCCGGCTCCTGCGCCAGTTCACCGGCACGTACCCGCCGGAGAAGGCCGGACACGGCGGTGACGATCGTGTCGGCCTCGGTGCGGAGCGCCGCCAGATCGCTCTCGTACTCCGTGAGGTCGCCGAGTTTGTCTCCCAGGAAATCCGCGGGCGCGGCGAGCCGCGCCGCCAGCCACGTCTCCGGATCGGCCGACAGTTCGGGGTCGAAGACGCGGTCTCCGGGCTCGTTGCCGGCCATGTCCGGGTGGTAGTGCACGCGGTCGCGGCTCCCGGGACCTGCGGCGACGGATTCGAGGATGTCGACGCGCCACACGGCCGTGTCGAGCACGATCCTGGCCGACGAGTACACCGAACCGGTCTGCGGTTGTGGGTCCAGCAGCCGCAACTCCACGCGGACCCCGCGTTCCGCGCCCTCCTGGCCGGGATAGGGATCCGGGTCGACGAAGTACAGGTCCTCGACGAGGACGGCGAGCTTGCCGAAACAGAACGTGCGCATCATGGTGAACCTCCGGGGAGTGTGCGTGCCGATTTCGCCGAGTGCGGCGTCGATGGAGAACGGGTTCGCCGCCACGTCACCGGCGTCGACGACCTGCGCGGCGCGGAAGGGGGCCACGTCCAGTTCCACGTGGTATGCGGGCCGCAGGTGACGCGACGCTTGGCGGACCGCCATCGGACCGAACCGCGCCCCGGGCCGGTACGGGGTGCCGCCGTCGAACGGCACACCCAGGACGGCGAGGTCGTAGTCGGTCACCGCGTCGATCGCAGGCAGGTGGGCGAACGTGGCCGCCTCGGCGAAGCGCGGCACCTCGGTGCCGCTCACCGGTTCCACGGGACCGGGTGTCATGAGCGCACCTCCTCGGCCGCCGGTGCGGTGTGGTCGACCTGCTGCAGGAAGCGCGCGACCCGCGGGGTGGCGCCCGTGCCGAGCACTTCGTCCGGCGGGCCCTGGGCGGCGACCCGGCCGTCCTCCATGAACACGACCCAGTCGGCCACGTCGCGGGCGAGGCGCATCTCGTGGGTCACGACGACCATCGTGCGGCCCTCGTCGGCCAGGTCGGCGATCGTGCCGAGTACCTCGCCCACCAGCTCCGGGTCCAGTGCCGAGGTGGGCTCGTCGAACAACAGAACCTTCGGGTTCATCGCGATGGCGCGTGCGATCGCCACCCGCTGTTGCTGCCCGCCCGAGAGCTGGTGCGGGTACTTGTCGGCGTGCTCGCGCAGCCCCACCCGTTCGAGGAGATCCAGCGCACCGGCACGGTCGACGGCGCCGCGCAGCCGCAACGCCGTCGGCGCCAGGAGCACGTTCTCGACCGACGTCCGGTGCGGGAACAGGTTGAACCGCTGGAACACCATCCCCACCTCGCGCCGTTGCCGTGACACCTCGGCGTCCGAGAGGTCGTGGGGCTTGCCGGAGTCGTCGAGCTTGTAGCCCATGAGGGCGCCGTTGATCTCGACCCGTCCCGAGTCGACGGACTCCAGGTGGTTCAGGGTGCGCAGCAACGTCGTCTTCCCGGACCCCGACGGCCCGATGACGACCACGACCTCGCCCTCGTGGACGTCGAGATCCACATCGGACAGTACGGTGTTGTCGCCGAACGACTTGTCGACATCCTCGACCCGGACGACGGGTGTGCCGGTGTGCTCCCGGCGCGGCCGCGCCAGGAGCACGGGACGGTCGGTGCGGTCGGCGGACGCGACGGCGGCGGTCTTCCGCCGCGTGACGTCGAGCCGGTTCTCGATGAGCCTGCGCACGATGTCGAAGAAGCTGACGATGAGCACGTAGTAGAACGCCACCATGAGCATCGTCTCGAGCACTTTGAAGTTGTCGGTGTACAGCCGCTGGCCGACGAGCAGGATCTCCGTCAGCGAAATGGTCGACACCAGCGAGGAGAGCTTGATGATCGTCGTCAGCTCGTTGCCCAGCGACGGGATCGCCACCCGGAAGGCCTGCGGCAGCACGACGAGCCGCTGCACCGTCAGGTACCGCAATCCCAGCGCCTGTGCGGCCTCCCGCTGGTCGGGGCGTACCGACAGCAGTCCACCCCGGTGGATCTCCGCCATGTAGGCGCCTTCGCTGAGTACCAGCGAGATCAGGCCGACGACGAAGGCCGAGCCGAGCACGTCGGCCAGCCCCGGGAACAGCTGCGGCAGGTTGTAGACGAACACCAGCAGCACGAGGAGCGGGAGGCTGCGGAACAGCCACACGTATCCCGACGCGAGCCAGCGCACCGGTCCGATCCGGGACTCCTTCATGAAGGCGGCGACGATGCCGACGGCGTTGCCGAGCAGCCACGAGGCCACGCTCAGCGCCACGACGACGAGACACGCCGTCCAGAAGTCCCCGAACGACAGCAGGCTCAGCGCGTAGTTCCAGTCGAAACTCATCCGGGCGCCTCAGCTGTTCTTCGACTCTTCGAGTACCCGGTCGTCGACCGGCTCCAGGTTGTAGGACTCGAGCAGTCGCTCGTAGGTCCCGTCGTCCTTCATCTCCTGGATGGCCTGCTCGATGGACGCGCGCAGCTCGTCGTTGCCCTTGTTGACGGCCAGGCCCACCGCCGTCGGCCAGAGCAGCTCGTCGTCGAGGAGCTTCAGCGCACCGTCGGAGGACTCGACGACGTCCGCGGCCACCGCGGCGTCGGTCACCGTGGCCTGGACCTGGCCCGCTCGCATCGCCGACGTGGCCTCGGGGTCGGTGGGGTACTCGCGGGCATCGACGGCACCCTCTCCCGCTTCGTCGCACAGCGACGGGATCTTCTCCGCGGCGGCGTCGTGGTGCACGCTGCCGGTCAGCGCGCCCACGCTCCGTCCGCACAGGTCGGTGAGTTCGGTGGCATCGGAGTCACCGGCGACGATGATCGACGAACCGGTCTGGAAGTACGGCACCATGTCCACCTGTTCGAGACGTTCCGCCGAGAAGTAGAGCGCCGAGGCCACCATGTCGTAGCGGTTCCCCTTGAGTCCCTGGATGATCTGGGCGAATCGCACGTCCTGATAGTCGGGGGTCATGCCCATCTTCTCGGTCATAGCGTCGACGAACTCGACGTCGAACCCGGCGGGCTGTCCGTCCTCCCGCTGGTCGTACGGCGGGTAGGTCAGGTCGATACCGACGGACAGGTCGCCGCCGGAGCCCGTGTCGGATCCTCCGCAGGCGGCGGTGGCGAGGAGGGCCGCACCGGCGGCGAAGGCGGCGAACCGGCGGAACCGGGCGGAGCCGCTACAGGGACGGGGAGATGGCGCGGGGGAGTGGGTCATCGCGATTTCCCTTCGTGCGAGCCGACGTTCGACGTCGTCCGAGTGAGCGAAGCGGGGAAGACACGTCCGAGGTTATGCGCGCACCGAGGCCGCGAATAAGCGGCGAACATCGATGAACTGCATCATGTGATCCGATGAAACATCTGCGAAATCCGATGTGAGCGTGGACGTATCGTGAATCCGCCGTGTGGCGGGGAATCCGGCGGTCACGCGACGTTCGTGTTGCGCCGGTATTGCGGTGTCGGATTCATCTCATTCGACGATGCCGACGATCGGAACTCCGTGTTTTACAGATTCCGTGCTGCCACCGAATGCTGGTGGTCATCTCGGCCACTCATGACAGGCCGCGCCCACTTACGAGGAGAACGTCAGCATGATCCGTACCGGTGAGGAGTACCGCGACTCCATTCGCGACGGCCGCGAAGTCTGGATGGGCAACGAACGTGTGCGGGACGTGACGACACATCGGGCGTTCAAGCCGATCGTGGATGTCCGTGCCCACCTCTACGACATGGCCCACGACTCCGGCACGCGTGACGTGATGACCTACCACGATCCGGACAGTGGCGAGACCAATTGCATCGCCAACCGACTGCCGCGCACTCAGCAGGACTGGTGGGACAAACGCGCTGCGACCGATCTGGTCATGGACCACGCCCGTGGCGTCGTCACGCGCGTCGGCGACGAGACCATCGGCGAGATGTGGTCGCTCTACGACGGCCAGGACGTGCTCAACGAGGTGGACCCGCGTTTCGCCGAGAACATCCGCAACCATGTGCACCGGGCCGTGACCGCCGACCCGTTCCACGTCTCGGCGAACACCGACCCGAAGGGCGACCGTTCCCGTGCGCCGCAGGACCAGGACCCCGACATGCTGCTGCACATCGTGCGGGAGACCGACAACGGCATCGTGGTGCGCGGGGCGAAGTACGAGACGGCGGCCGCGTACTCGAACCAGGCGTTCACGAAACCCACGATCGCCAACTGGGGCAACGACGAGATGTCCGACTACGCCGTCGGTTTCATTCTCGACATGGGATCGCCGGGCCTCAAGTTCATCTGCCGGGACGGTTTCGCCGGCCGCGTGCCGGAGGCGGACTACCCGTTGTCGAACCGGGTGGACGAGGTCGAGTCCATGGTGGTCTTCGACGACGTCGAGATCCCGTGGGAGAACGTACTGTTCTACCGCCACACGCGCGCCGCCACATACATCCGGTCCACGCTGCACCGCTACAGCGCGTTCGCCTACGTGCAGCGGACGCTGCGGTTCGCCGACCTGATGATCGGCGCCGCGCTGTGGAACGCCAAACAGACCGGACTCGACAAGCAGCAGGCGGTGCAGGAGAAGCTGGCGACACTGGCGACGTATCGCGAGACGATCAGCGCGCACCTCACGGCGTCGATCGTCATGGCAGAGCCCAGCCCCGGCGGGCTGCTGATGCCCAACCAGTCGTTGCTCTACACGGGCCGGGTCGCCGCGCTCACACCGCTGGCGGAGATGATGCATCTGGCGCGCGAGCTGTGCGGCGGGCAGATCTGCATCACGCCCGACGCCGCGGCGTTCGACAACCCGGCTACCGCGGGATGGCTGGACAAGTTCTACTCGATCAACGAGAACTGGGTCGCCGACGATCGCCGCAAACTCCTCGCCATGGCACGCGATCTACTCAACAGCGACTACGCGGGACATCGGCTGGCGTTCCAGCTGTTCGCACAGGCACCGCCGTTCGCACATCTCGCGGCCGTCTACCACAACTTCGACTACGCCGGTCCGCTCGATCTGGTCCGGGACGTGGCGGACCTGTCGGACAAGGTTCTCGGACAGAAGGGTGCCACCGTATGACCGGCCAACAGCTGCGGCCCGCCCACACCCGGATCCGGACGTTCAACACGGCCGAGACGTACCCCGAGCAGAATCTCGACAACGACCTGTGCCAGGCGGTCGTGGCCGGGGGTGTGGTGTACCTGCGCGGCCAGGTCGGCCAGGATCTCGACACACGCGAGAGCGTCGGCATCGGCGACGCAACGGCTCAGACGCGCAAGGCCATGGCGAACATCGCGCAGCTGCTCGACGAATCGGGAAGCGGGTTGCGGGACATCGTCAAGATCGTCGTGTACCTGACCGACGTGCGCCATCGGGAAGAGGTGTACCGCGAAATGGGAACCTGGTTGCGCGGTGTGTATCCGGTTTCGACCGGTTTGATCGTGGACGGGCTCGCGCGGCCGGAGTGGGTCGTCGAGATCGATGCGACGGCCGTCCTCAGCGGCGAGTACGGGGAGGACGCATGACCTTCTCGCTCGCGGCGCGGGATCCTGCGACCGGTGGACTCGGTGTCGTCGTCAGTTCGTCGAGTCCGGCAGTGGCGTCACGGTGCGCGCACGTACGAACCGGCGTCGGAGCGGTGACCTCGCAGAACGTCACGAACCCCGCACTGGGACCGGTGGGGCTCGATGCGCTGGCGACCGGTGCGGACGCATCGGAAGCCGTCGCGGCGATGGTCGCCGCCGATGCGTTCCCGGAGTATCGCCAGCTGTCCGTGGTGTCGGCTTCGGGAGGGGCCGCGGCTCATTCCGGCTCGAACACTCTCGGCACCCACACGTCGGTCACCGGCGACGGGGCGGTCGTGGCGGGCAACCTGCTCGCTACGGAGTCGGTGGCACACGCGATGATGGCGGGTTACACGGGCAGCCGGGCGGAGACGTTCGAGCAGCGGCTGCTGGACGGTTACGCCGTGGCGCTGGAGGCTGGTGGCGAGGAGGGTCCCGTGCGGTCGGTGGGCCTCGTCGTGGTCGAGGACGTGCCATGGGCGGTGACCGACCTGCGCGTGGACGACGCGGACGATCCGTTCGGCGAGCTGCGTCGGCTCTGGCGACTGTGGGCACCGCAGAAGGCGGCCTACCGGGTCCGCGGCATCGACCCGCGACAGGCACCCTCCTACGGCGTGCCGGGAGACCTCTGATGACCTCGGCGATCGCATCCACCGTGCACGACGCGGTGGCGGCCGCGTCGCGCCGGCTGGTGACGCTGTCCCACGACCTGCATGCGGACCCGGAGGTCGCGTGGGAGGAGGTCCGCTCGAGCGCGCGCGTGGCCGGTGAGCTGGCCGACGCCGGTTTCGGCGTGCGGGAGCGCTGGTGCGGCCTCGACACGGCGTTCCTCGCCAGCGCGGGCGGTGGGCCGTTGCACGTCGTGTTGTGCGCGGAGTACGACGCGTTGCCGGGGCTCGGGCACGCGTGCGGGCACAACGTGATCGCCGCGATCTCCGTGGGCGCGGCACTCGCGCTGGCGCCGCTGGCCGACGACCTCGGCCTGACCGTGCACGTCGCGGGGACACCCGCCGAGGAAGGTGGCGGCGGCAAGATCGAACTGCTGGACCGGGGCGGGTTCGACGGGATGCACCTCGCGGCACTCGTCCACCCGGGCCCGGTCGACGTGGCCGAGGCCGAGCCGTACGCGGTGTCCCATTCCCGGGTCGGCTACACCGGGCGCGCCGCTCACGCGGCCGCCTACCCGGAACGTGGCGTCAACGCGGCGGACGCGTTCACGGTGGCGCAGGTGGCGATCGGCCTGCTGCGCCAGCAACTGCCCGCGAGTGTGCGGGTGCACGGGATCGTCACCGAGGCGGGGGCGGCCCCCAACGCGATCCCCGGGCACGCGGAGGGACGCTGGTACGTCCGCGCCTCGGACCTCGACGAGCTGGCCGAGGTGGAGCAGCGGGTACAGCGCTGTTTCGAAGCCGGGGCGCTGGCCGCCGGCTGCGACCTGTCGGTGGAACCGGAGAGCAAGCCGTACGCGAGTTTCCGCAACGACGCCGAGCTCACGGAACTGTACGTGGCCGCGGCGTCGGAACTGGGCAGGACGTTCACCGAGGGTGCCGACGCCCGCATGAACCGCGCCTCCACCGACCTCGGCAACGTCAGCCAGGTGATCCCCGCGATCCACCCGTACATCGGCATCGACTCGCTGCCCGCCGTCAATCACCAGGCCGAATTCGCGGTGGCCGCCGCGGCGCCGGCGGCGGACACCGCCGTCGTGCAGGGTGCCCAGGCGTTGGCGGTCACCGTGGCTCGGGCGGCGGCCGACGGCGCGATCCGCGCCCGGCTCCTCACCGGACGGTGACCGAACCGGTGAGGAGCCGGTGCCGCGACGGGAGGTCAGCCTTCCCGCTGAGCCGTGACGTCCCCGCTCCGCTCCGACGGCGACGCGCCTCCGGAACGGAGCGGGGACAGGATGAGCAGCGTCGGTGCGCCGAGCATGCAGGCCGCGAACATCCACACCGTCGGACGGAGCCCGACCGTTTCGGCGAGTGCCCCTCCAGCCAGGGCACCCAGCGGCGCGGCGCCCCACGCCACGAACCGGATTCCGGCGTTCATGCGACCGAGCAGGTGCTCCGGGCAGATCGCCTGCCGGTAACTGACCTGGCCGACGTTGTACACGGTCATCCCGTGACCGAGGACCGCGAGCGCGGCGCCGACGAACCATGCTCCGGTGCCCGGCTGTGCGAGCGGTACCACGACTGCCGCCGGTGCGGTGAGCAGCGGCACGAGCCAGATGGTTCGCACGCTGCCGAACAGTCGTGTCCACGTGCCGGCGGTGAACGCGCCGCTCACGGCCCCGAACCCGACCGCGGCCAGGACGGCACCCACCTGGGCAGGCGCGAGTTGGAGGGTGCGGGTCAGATACAGCACCTGCACGGCTGTGAGCACGGCGAACGCGAGGTTGCCGACGGCCGTGTACAACGTCATGGCGCGCAGGTCCCGCCGGCCGACCACGAACCGCAGTCCGTCGCCGATCTCGGCCCGGATCGTGCGATGGCCGCGGGAGACGGGTGCGGGCTCACGGGTGCGGATACGCCCGAGTGCGGCTGCCGACGCGAGGTATCCGATGCCGACGGGAATCACGGCGTGTGCCGCCCCCAGCAACTGTACGAGACCTCCGCCGAGTCCGCGTCCGGTCACGTCGGCGACGGAGTGGCTGGCGTGCAGACCGGTGTTGGCCGCAACGAGCCGGTCCCGGCCGACGAGGCTCGGCAGGTACGACTGGTGCGCGACGTCGAACACGAGTGCGCCGGCTCCGGCCAACAGCGCCACGACGATCAGCTGCGGCATCGTCAGTGCGTCCGCCCACCACGCGAGAGGCACGGTCAGCAGGAGGCAGCCGCGGAGCAGGTTGGCAGTGATCATGAGTGGTTTGCGGCGCACGCGGTCGATCCATACGCCGACGGGCAGGCCGAGGAACAGGAACGCCGCCTTGTCCGCCGCCGTCAGCAGGCCCATCTGCCACGGCGACGCAGTGAGCGCGGTCGCTGCGAGCAACGGAAGGACGGCGCCACCGGTGAACGTGCTCAACTGACTTGCCGACGCTCCGGCCCACAGCCGCCGGAAATCCCGCTGCCGCCATGGGGAGTCCGGTCGCATCGATGCAGTGTGTCCCACTGATTGGAAACCGTCAATCACTGACGCCGCGAGGCACGTATGCTGTGCGGATGGGAGAGCGGCGACGGACGGCGACCGAGGCCGAGGCGAGTGCGCTCGCCTCGGGAATACGCCTGCGGATCATCCGGTTGACCCATCACGAGGGGCTGACCAACAAGGAGATCGCTCAACGGCTCGACCGGGACCCGGCGACGACGCTGCATCACGTGCGCAAACTCGTGGACACGGGCTTTCTCGCCGCCGAACGGCCTCGCAGGGGAGCCCGCGGTGCGAAAGAGATCCCGTACCGCTCGACCGGACTGTCCTGGCGGATCGGCGGCCCGTGGAACGCGCCGGTGGAAGACGCGATGCTCGAGGCGTTCCTGACCGAGATCGCCGACCTCGACCGGGCGGAGCTGCACCAGACGCGGGTGGTCGCACGGTTGCCGGAGGGCAGGCTCGCCGAATTCCGAGCGCGACTGACGGAGCTCATCGACGAGTTCGCGGCAGGTGACGAGCAGGATTGCGACGCGGCATCGGCAGCCACCTCGGACGATGCGGCCGGCCACGCGACCGGGGGCGGTGCGGAACCGCCCGACGCGACCGCCGTCTACCTGGCTCTATACCCCAGTCGGTAAACGGTTCGGCGAATCCGGCGGAACGTGGGACGATGGATCCGTAGGCGCCGTGTACGCGGCGACGACACTCGACATGGAGGCTTGTGAGTAACCCGAATCGCGGCGACGTGCTGACGTCGCGGGCGGACCTGTCCGCCGACACGCCGGACGAGGTGTTCGACGACGCACCGTCGACCGGTGAACTGGAGCTCGAGGACCGTGCGTCACTGCGCCGGGTCGCGGGCCTGTCCACCGAACTCTCCGACATCACCGAGGTCGAGAACCGGCAGCTGCGGCTCGAACATGTCGTGCTCGTCGGCGTGTGGACCGAGGGGACGGCCGCCCAGTCGGAGGCCTCCCTCGACGAACTCGCCCGACTGGCCGAAACGGCGGGCTCGACCGTGCTCGAAGGTCTCGTGCAGCGGCGCAACCGGCCCGATCCGGCGACCTACGTGGGCTCGGGCAAGGTGCGCGAGCTCGCCGACATCGTGACCGCCACGGGTGCGGACACGGTGGTCTGCGACGGCGAGCTCTCGCCCGGTCAGCTGCGCCAGCTCGAGGACAAGCTCAACGTCAAGGTCGTCGACCGCACGGCCCTGATCCTCGACATCTTCGCCCAGCATGCGAGCTCGAAGGAAGGCAAGGCGCAGGTCGAGCTCGCACAGCTGCAGTACCTCATTCCGCGGCTGCGCGGCTGGGGCGACACGTTGTCCCGGCAGGCCGGTGGTCGCGCGGGCAGCAACGGCGGCGTGGGGCTGCGCGGACCGGGTGAGACCAAGCTCGAGATCGACCGCAGGCGCATCAGCAAGCGCGTGGCCAAACTGCGCCGTGAGATCGCGGCGATGGACACGATCCGCGAGACCAAACGCGGCAGGCGTGTCGCGAACGACGTGCCGAGCGTGGCGATCGTCGGTTACACCAACGCGGGCAAGTCGAGCCTGCTCAACGCGGTGACCGACGCCGGTGTGCTGGTCGAGGACGCGCTGTTCGCCACGCTCGACCCGACGACCCGCCGCGCCGTCACTCCCGACGGCAGGGCGTACACGTTGACCGACACCGTCGGCTTCGTCCGGCACCTGCCGCACCAGCTCGTGGATGCCTTCCGTTCGACGCTCGACGAGGCCGTCGCCGCCGATGTGCTGCTGCACATCGTCGACGGCTCCGATCCGGCACCCGAAGAGCAGGTGCAGGCAGTGCGGACCGTGTTGGCCGAGATCGGCAGCACACGCTCCGAGTCGCTACCGCCCGAGCTGATCGTCATCAACAAGGCCGACGCCGCCGATGACGTGTCGCTGGCCCGCCTGCGGCACCTGTTGCCGGAGGCCCATGTCGTCTCGGCCCGTACGCAGCACGGTGTCGAGAAGCTGGTCGCCGCGATCGCGGACCGGTTGCCGCGACCGGAGAAGCCGGTCGACGTGCTCGTGCCGTACGCGCGGGGTGAGCTCGTCGCGCGTACGCACGCCGAGGGTGAGGTGCTGACCGAGGACCACACTGCCGACGGCACACGGCTGTGTGCGCGGGTGCACGCGGACCTGGCCGGTGCCCTGGAGCCGTACCGCACCGAGGCCGATGGCGCGGCCGGATCGGGCGATGCGGGCGGTCCGGTCGGCGAACCGGCGTCCTGACCGCGTGCGACCCCGTCGGACGGTGGATGCCCGTACCGGGCGCACCACCGTCGGGACCCCGGCCCGCGTTCTGCGTGCCGGGGTTCTGACCGCCGTCGCCCTGTCCGCCGCCGTCGCTCTGTCCGCTGTCTCCCTGTCTGCTGCCGTCGCGCTGGGGCTTCCGGCCGCCGCCCCGATGGCGGAGGCCCGGCCGCCCGGCGGTGATCCGCCCGCGCCCGAAGCGGTGTGCCGCGTCGACGACCCCGCGCTGGCCGAGGCATCGGGACTGGTGGCCGATGCGGACCGGTGGTACGTCGTCAACGACGGGGGCGTGGACCTTCGGGTCTATGCACTCGATCGGAACTGCGTCGTCGCCGACGTGATCACCGACCCCGCGGACCCGTACGACGTCGAAGATCTCGCGAGGGCCGCCGACGGTACGTTCTGGCTCGCCGACGTCGGCGACAACCGCATGGCCCGGGAGACCGTGGCACTGCACGCACTCCGTCCCGGCGAAGGGTCCACGCTCCACCGGCTCACGTATCCCGACGGCCCGCACGACGCCGAGGCGATGATCCTCGGTCCCGAGGGCACACCGCACATCATCACGAAGAGCATGACCGGATCTTCGGACGTGTACCGCCCGGCGACAGCACTGCGGACCCCCGGGCCGACTCCGTTGGAGCGGGTCGGCACGGTGCAGGTCTCTCCGACGGGAACGCCCGGCGGGCCGGTCGGCGCCGCCGGGTCACTGCTCGTCACAGGTGCCGCGTCGAGCCACGACGGGACGGTCGTCGCGGTCCGCACCTACACCGACGCCTACCTGTACCCGGCGCCCGACGGCGACGTCGTCACAGCGCTCCGGCGCGACCCGGTACGGGTACCGCTGCCTGACGAACCGCAGGGTGAGGCGATCGCGTTCCAACCGGACGGGGCGCTCGTGTCCGTGAGTGAGGGAGTCGGGAATCCGGTCCGCCTCGTTCCGGACGCCACGGCGCTGGTCTCCGGCGCGGCAGGGAACGGGACTCCCGGTGACGACGGTGCGGGCGCAGGACCGGACGGCGATTCCGGGTCGACCGTGACCGGGCCTGGCGGGCCCGACAGCGGCCGACGACAGGCCGACGCCCGGTCGGCGGCCGATTCCCGGCAGCACGACGACGCGCCGGGTTTTCCGATCCTGCCGGTCACCGCAGGCGTCGTCGTGATTGCCCTGGCCGTGGCACTCCTCGTGACCGTCGTGCGTCGTCGTAAGCGGTGATGGTCGTGGCCGGTGACGGCCGGGAGCGGTGGGCGCCGGGATACCCGAGCGTGTGCACCCGACCCGGAGCGCCGGGAGCCTCTCCGCAGCGGGATCCCTGTGCGGTGGGGCATCCTCACACGGCCGGGTGTGGTGTCAGAGCCGGCGTAGCACTGCGACCACTTTGCCGAGGATCTCGGCATCGTCGCCCGGGATCGGCTCGTAGGCGTCGTTGTGCGGCAGCAACCAGATGTGGCCGTCCTTGCGCTTGAACGTCTTGACGGTCGCCTCGCCGTCGATCATGGCCGCCACGATCTCGCCGTTCTCCGCGTCCTCCTGCTGACGCACGACGACCCAGTCGCCGTCGGTGATGGCCGCGTCGACCATGGAGTCACCGGTGACGCTGAGCAGGAACAGATTTCCCTCGCCGACCAGGTCCTTCGGCAACGGGAAGACGTCTTCGACCGCCTGCTCGGCCAGCACCGGACCACCGGCGGCGATGCGGCCGACCATCGGCACGAAGGCCGGAGTCGGCCGGTCTTCGGACGGGTTCACCTTCGAGATGGAGTCCGTCGTCAGCATGCCGACGGCGCGCGGGCGGTTGGGGTCCCGCCGCAGATAGCCCTTGCGCTGCAGCGCGCCGAGCTGATGGTGCACCGACGAGGTGGAGGTCAGGCCGACCGCCTCGCCGATCTCGCGGACACTCGGTGGGTAGCCGTAGCGGTCCACCCACCACCGGATCACGGCCAGCACGCGCTGCTGCCGTGGTGTGAGGCCTTCCTCGGTGACCTCCGGCAGATCGTGGACGGTGCCGCCGGGACCGCGCTTGCCGCCGGTCTCGTCATGGGTCTTGCGTGCCACCGTGTCGCCTCCCAGTCGCGGGCAGCGGACGGCTGCCCGGTGATCGCGGTGCCGTACGGCTGCCGCGAGTCGTCGTGTACTCGGTCGTGTTCGGCGGGCCGCCACACGCCGTGATGGCCGGATGGCACGCCGTACACCTCCGACGCTAGCTTGCCCGACCGCGAATCTCAAACATCTGTTCGAGGGACACGCCGCTCGGGTCTCGATTTTGTCGGACCCGGGTGGTACACATCGTACACGCGTTCGATCGATCGGATGTTCGAGGAGGTGGCCATGTCGATCGTACTGCAGCGGGAGCAGCCGCTGGAGCACGGACATGCGAGGTATAGCAGTGCCGTGACCTGCCGTGTGGATGCGGGGTCCGGCAGGTCGGGGAGCGGGGGTGTTCGCGTTCGGCGAACGGCCGAGTGGGTCCGAGTGGTCCCGGTCGCCGAGCCGTGCCGGCCACCGACGAGACGTGCCCCGGTCCGTCCTCGTACCCGACGTCCGGTGAGAGCATGTTCGCGAACCCGGCCCACGTCGCAGGTGTGGCTTCTCGCCGCGGTGGCGATCGGTGTGTTCTGCTTCGTGGTGGCGGTCGGGTCGATCGCCAACGCGCTCGCCGTCGTGAGCGACGCCGGCGTCGGCGCGGTGCCTGCGGAGACGGCGGTGGTGTCGGTGGGTGCGGGGGAGACGCTCTGGGATCTCGCCGAGGCGGCCGCCCCCGACGCGAACCCGGCCGCGGTCGTGACTCGTATCCGGGAGCTCAACGATCTGGCCGGTGGCACCGTGCGGGTCGGCACACCGCTGGTGGTGCCAGCAGGGTCGTGACGGCCGGGTCGCGAAGGTCAGGTCGTGAGGGTTGCGGACCGCCTCTCCTGCGGATTCCTCCGGAGTGGCGCTCGAGCCGACTCCCCCGCGATGGTGAGCTATGTCGGTGATCACTCGCCGGAGGGTTGTGTCAGCTTGCGCGGCGGGTGGGTGGACTCTTAAGCTCAGCCCCCACATCTAGTAGTTACACGGCTGTAGTTGGTCCACAAGTTGGGGTAGGATCGGACAGAGTTATCCACAGCTCGTCGGTCTTCGCCCACCGGGTATCCACAGCCCGATCACCAGGGCGGACCTGGTGATCGGCAGTCTCCGCCGAAGCTCCACGACCGGTGTCGCCGCCGGTCGTCGAGTCGGCGGGTGATCGAGAGTTGTCGGCGGTGCGTCAGGGACGCACCGGCAGCCGGTCGCCACGTGAGGTGACTCGGCGACGGTCGATGGCGCACGGTGCGCCATCATCTGTGAAGCGGGAGGTGTTCGGTCATGCGGTGTCCGTTCTGCAGGCATGCCGAGTCTCGCGTCGTCGATTCTCGTGAGGTGGACGAAGGGCAGGCGATCCGGCGTCGGCGTTCGTGCTCGCAGTGCGGCCGTCGGTTCACGACCTCGGAGTCGATGGTCCTCGCCGTCGTCAAACGGTCCGGGGTGACGGAACAGTTCAGCAGGGACAAGGTCATTCGGGGAGTGCACCGGGCCTGCCAGGGGCGTCCGGTCGACGACGACGCGCTGCAGCAACTCGCGCAGCGGGTGGAGGAGTCGATCAGGGCCGCCGGCGTGGCGGAGATCCCGAGTCATGAGGTCGGGTTGGCGATCCTCGGACCGTTGCGGGAGCTGGACGCTGTGGCATATCTGCGGTTCGCGAGTGTTTACCGCGGGTTCTCCTCCATCGAAGACTTCGAGAAGGAGATCACGGACCTTCGTCAGGCGATTGCGGATTCAGTCGACTGAGGGCCTCGGTCGACAGCGGGAGTAAATGCGGACGGCGCATCGGCGTCGCCGCTTGGTGTCAATCGCGGGAGTGGGAGTCATGACAGAAACGGTCGGAGCCGGCGCCGAGACCTCGAAGACGTCGAAGAAGCGGTCCGGTGGCGGCAGTGGCGCACGGAAGGGCCTGCAGGTCCGCCGTGTGTTCACGACCGAGGGGGTGCACCCGTACGACGAGGTCACGTGGGAGAGGCGTGACGTCGTCATGACCAACTGGCGCGACGGGACGGTGAACTTCGAGCAGCGGGGCGTCGAGTTCCCCGAGTCCTGGTCGATCAACGCCACGAACATCGTCACCAGCAAGTACTTCCGGGGTGCGGCGGGCAGCCCGGAGCGGGAGAACAGCCTCAAACAGCTGATCGACCGCGTCGTGAAGACCTACGTCGCCTCGGGTACCGAACACGGCTACTTCGCCTCGCCTGCCGACGCGGAGATCTTCGAGCACGAACTCACCTGGATGCTGCTCCACCAGGTGTTCAGCTTCAACTCGCCGGTCTGGTTCAACGTCGGCACCGCGTCCAAGCAACAGGTCTCGGCGTGCTTCATCCTGTCGGTCGACGACACCATGGAGTCGATCCTCGACTGGTACAAGGAAGAGGGCCGCATCTTCAAGGGCGGCTCCGGCGCCGGTCTGAACCTGTCGCGGATCCGCTCCTCGAAGGAGCTCCTCTCCTCCGGCGGTACGGCCTCCGGCCCGGTGTCGTTCATGCGCGGTGCCGACGCCTCGGCGGGCACGATCAAGTCGGGCGGTGCGACCCGCCGTGCGGCGAAGATGGTGGTGCTCGACGTCGACCACCCCGACGTCGAGGAGTTCATCGACACCAAGGCCAAGGAAGAGCACAAGATCCGGGCGCTCCGCGACGGCGGCTTCGACATGGACCTGGGCGGCACCGACATCGCGTCGGTGCAGTACCAGAACGCGAACAACTCGGTGCGCGTGTCCGACGAGTTCATGCGGGCCGTCGAGTCGGACGACAAGTTCGGCATGCGTGCCCGCGCCACCGGTGAGGTCATCGACCACACCGAGGCGAAGCCGCTGTTCCGCAAGATGGCGCAGGCGGCGTGGGAATGTGCCGACCCGGGCCTGCAGTACGACGACACGATCAACGACTGGCACACGTGCCCCGAGTCCGGCCGGATCACCGCATCCAACCCGTGCTCGGAGTACATGCACCTCGACAACTCGAGCTGCAACCTGGCGTCGCTGAACCTGCTCAAGTTCCTGTCCGACGACGGTTCGTTCGACGCGCAGCTGTTCGCGAGTGCGGTCGAGCTGGTCATCACGGCGATGGACATCTCGATCTGCTTCGCCGACTTCCCGACCGAGGCGATCGGTGACACGACGCGGAAGTACCGCCAGCTGGGCATCGGCTACGCCAACCTGGGCGCGCTGCTCATGGCGACGGGCCACGCCTACGACTCCGACGGCGGCCGTGCGCTCGCGGCGTCGATCACCTCGCTGATGACCGCGGTGTCGTACCGGCGTTCCGCCGAGATGGCAGGTGTGGTCGGCCCGTACGAGGGCTACGCCCGCAACGCCGAAGGCCACCAGCGGGTCATGCGTAAGCACGCCGCCGCGAACGAGCTCGTGCGGACGTTGCACCGCAACGACGCGGACGTCCGTGCACTGGCCACGGACGAATGGAAGCGTGGCATCGAGGTCGGTGAGCGCGCAGGCTGGCGCAACGCGCAGGCCAGTGTGCTCGCGCCCACGGGCACGATCGGCTTCATGATGGACTGCGACACCACCGGCATCGAGCCGGACTTCTCGCTGGTGAAGTTCAAGAAGCTCGTCGGCGGCGGGTCGATGCAGATCGTCAACAACGCTGCCCCGCGTGCCCTCCGTTCCCTGGGCTACCAGGAGGAGCAGGTCGAGGCGATCGTCGACTACATCGCCCAGCACGGCCACGTCATCGACGCGCCGGGGCTGCGGAGCGAGCACTACGAGGTGTTCGACTGTGCGGTCGGTGAGCGTTCCATCGCTCCGATGGGCCACGTGCGCATGATGGCTGCGGTGCAGCCCTTCATCTCGGGTGCAATCTCCAAGACCGTCAACATGCCGGAGGCGGCGACGGTCGACGAGGTCGCGGAGATCTACTTCGAAGGCTGGAGGCTCGGCCTGAAGGCGCTGGCGATCTACCGGGACAACTGCAAGGTCGGTCAGCCGCTGTCGACGGGCAAGCAGGAGAAGGGCGAGGCCGAGCCGGAGAAGGTCGTCGAGTACCGCCCGGTGCGCAAGCGCCTGCCGAAGAAGCGCCCGAGCCAGACGGTGTCGTTCACCGTCGCCGGTGCCGAGGGGTACCTGACGGCCGGGTCGTACCCGGACGACGGGCTCGGCGAGATCTTCGTCAAGCTCGGTAAGCAGGGTTCGACGCTCGCGGGCGTGATGGACGCCTTCTCGATGTCGATCTCGGTGGGGTTGCAGTACGGCATTCCGCTCGAGTTCTACGTGCAGAAGTTCCAGAACCTGCGGTTCGAGCCGGCCGGTATGACCGACGATCCGGACGTGCGGATGGCGACCAGCGTGCTGGACTACCTGTTCCGCAGGCTTGCGCTGGACTACCTGCCGCACGAGAAGCGCGCCCAGCTCGGCATCTTCACTGCCGACGAGCGAGCGGCCCAGGTCGAGGCCGAGTACAGCGGCGGCGGTTCGGACAGCGACGGTGTCGATCTGGAGACACTGCGCAGCACCGTGGACTTCGGCGGCACGCATGTTGTCGAGCAGGCGGCGGATGACGAGAGTGCGTCCGGGGGCGAGGCGCACACGACCACCGAGCTGGTGGAGCTGCAGCTCGGCAAGGCCGCGGACGCCCCGCTGTGCATGACCTGCGGGACGAAGATGCGGCCCGCAGGGTCGTGCTACGCCTGCGAGGGTTGCGGCGCCACGTCGGGCTGCAGCTGACCACCGGGCACCGTGCCACCTCCGCCGAGGAGATTGCGTCGAGGTGACCGTCCGGTGTGAGCGATGACGAGGGCCGGGGATCATGCCGATCCCCGGCCCTCGTTCGTGGGTGCGGCCCGGTGCGGTGCTGTCGCCCGATGGCGTGACGTTCGGTATCGCCCGTCGTGCCGTATGCGCTGCCGTCGAGTTCACTGTGGCAGGAATTCACTGTGTCAGGAACGGGTGGCCGTAGGCGCCTGCCGGTGGGGCTTCCGGCGTGAACGCGGTCGCGGCAACGGGTGTGGACCGCGGAGTGCGTGCCCGGCGGCCGGCCCGAACACGTCACGTCACCTGCTCGCAGGTCGACCACCGAGCGAAGGGATGGCATGAGCACGTCGAGAACAGGATTGGTGACCGGCCTGGCCGTGTCGGTACTGACCATGGCTATTGCGGTTCCCGCGGCGGCCGGCGAGCGCGATGACGCACTGTTGCGGCCGGGCGCTCATCTCCCGGCGGCCGAGAGCCCTGTGCACGTCCACTGCGACGTCCCCGCCGAGGCCGACGAGCAGATTCTCGTGATCATCGAGAACGTGCTCGACGCCGAGGAGGCAGGAGCGAAGGTGCGGTTGGCCGCCTACGAGGCGGCATGGGTGGAATCGCACGCCAACGATCTCGACTGCGGGCATGCGTCGTCGATCGGCGTGTTCCAGCAGCGGCCGGACTACGGGTGGGTCAACGCCGCTGATCCGGAGCTGGCGACGTACGACTTCCTGCACGGCAACCCGTCGGACGGCACGACGGGCGCGATCGACCAGGACGCGGCGAATCCCGACTTCACCGCCGGACAGATCGCTCAGGCCGTGCAACGGTCGGCCTATCCCGACCGCTACGACGAAGCCGAGCCCATCGCGCTCGAGCTGCAGGAACGCGCCGAGGAACTCACGCAGGACGCCCCGGACGCCCCGGACGCCCCGGACGCCCCGGACGCCCCGGACGCCCCGGACGCCCCGGACGCCCCGGATGCCCCGGATGCCCCGGACGTCCCGGACTTCGCAGAAGCGTGAGACGTGCCGGGGCACACCCGGTCGGCGTCAGCCGCCGAGGCGTTCCCAGAGGAACTCGTAGGCCAGCGCCGTCTTGAACGCCAGCTGTGCGTTGTCGGCCGCTCCGCCGTGACCGCCTTCGATGTTCTCGTAGTAGCGGACGTTCTCCGGTGAGTAGCCGGATTCGAGCAGCCGCGCCACCATTTTGCGCGCGTGCCCGGGATGCACGCGGTCGTCCCGCGTGGACGTGAGCATCAGCAGCGGGGGATAGGGCTGTCCACTCCGGACGTTCTGGTACGGCGAGTAGGCGCGGATGTGGTCCCACTGCTCGGCATCGTCGGGGTCGCCGTACTCGGCCATCCACGATGCACCCGCCAGCAACAGGTGATACCGCCCCATGTCGAGTAGCGGCACCTGGCACACGATCGCACCGAACAGTTCCGGATAGCGCGTGAGCATCACTCCCATGAGCAGGCCGCCGTTGCTGCCGCCCTGGATGCCGAGCCGATCGCGCGTGGTGATGCCGCGCTCGGTGAGATCCTGTGCCACGGCGGCGAAGTCCTCGTGGACACGGTGGCGGTGCTCCTTGATGGCCTGGTTGTGCCAGTCCGGTCCGTATTCGCCGCCGCCGCGAATGTTGGCGAGCACGTAGGTTCCCCCACGTGCGAGCCAGGCACGGCCGACGACGCCGCTGTAGTACGGCGTCTGCGACACCTCGAAGCCGCCGTAGCCGCCGAGCAGCGTCGGCCCGGGCTCGGTACCGGGCTCGCGCACCACGAAGTACGGGATTTCGGTGCCGTCGGCCGACGTGGCGAAGAACTGCTCGGTCGTCAGGCCGGAGGCGTCGAACCGCGCCGGCGCCTCCTTCAGCGTTTCGTAGCGGCCGCCGACGACACCGCGGACGAGCGAGGACGGCTGCGTGAATCCCGTGACCTCGAGCAGGAACTCGTCGTCGAGGTCGGGCTCGGTGTCGATCAGGTCGACGGTGCCGACGTCGGGAACTCCGGTGAGCGGCTCGTCGCGCCAGCCGTCGTTGCCGGGGGTGAGCACGCGCAGTCTGGTCTTCACATCGCTGAGAGTGCCGACGATCAGGTGGTTGCGGGTCCAGGCGTAGTAGTCCAGCGACGTGTGGGCGTCCGGGGAGAACAGTGCGGTCATCGTGGTGTTCCCGGCGAGGAAGTCCTCGAGCCGGGCCGCCAGGAGCGCCCCCGCGGGGTGGTCGCCCCACGGAGTGCGCGTGCGGACCAGCAGCCATTCCCGGTGCAACGACGCGACGGCGTCGTCGGGTACGTCGATGTGCACGAGCCCGTCGTCGGTGTGCAGGTAGAGTTCGCTGCGGTAGAATTCGACGTTCCGCCGAACCAGGTCGCGTTCCCACCCTTCGGTCGGGTCGTGGAAGCCACGGACCGCGACATCGTCGGGTTTGCCTTCGAAGACGGTGTCGGCGTCCTCGAGCGGCGTGCCGCGCCGCCAGCGTTTCACCACGCGCGGGTACCCCGACGTGGTGAGCGAGCCCTCGCCGAAGTCCGTGCCGACGTAGATCGTGTCGGCGTCGATCCAGCTGACCGAGCTCTTCGCCTCGGGCAGCTGGAATCCGTCGGCGACGAACTCGCGGCGCTGGAGATCGAACTCGCGGACCACCGCGGCGTCCGCTCCGCCGCGCGAGAGTTCGACGAGGCAGCGGTCCAGCGACGGCCGCAGTACCGCGGCGCCCTGCCACACCCAGTTCTCGTCTTCGGCGTCGGCCAGCGCGCCGACGTCGATGAGGACGTCCCACTCCGGGTCGGCCGTGCGGTACTCGGCGAGGGTGGTGCGGCGCCACAGTCCCCGGGGGTGCTGCGCGTCGCGCCAGAAGTTGTACAGGAACTCGCCGCGCCGCACGACGTACGGAATCCGGTCGTCGGCGTCGAGGGTTTCGCGCAACCGGTCCTGCAGAGCCGTGAAGCGGGGACGGTCGGTGTAGGCGGCCGTCGTCTCGGCGTTGCGGGCGCGCACCCAGTCGAGCGCGCGTTCGCCGGTCACGTCCTCGAGCCAGCGGTGCGGATCGTCGGGGGTCGTGGCGGGATCGGGCACGTCGGTCATGCGCCCAGTCTGCCAGCAGGCGCGGAGAGTCAGCCGCCGCCGAGGGCACGGGCCAGGGCCCGCGCGCCGGCCGTCAGTGCGTCCCGTGCCGTGGCGAAATCGGTGTCGCCCGGCAGGACCACGGGCAGGGCGACGACGAAACGGCCGCCCGCACCGACGACACCGGTCGTGTTCAGCACCACGTCGTCGCCGACCGGCATCCAGCCCTGCTTCACCGCCACGGTGTCGTTCCCGAAGGCCGCAGGCAGGCCGAATCGCTGGTCGAAGCCGTCGGCGGCGGTTGCGTCGAAGTGGGCGAGCGTGCCGAGCACCGCTTCGCGCGCGGATCGGGGCAGGTCCTGCTGCAGGTAGGTGTAGGTGCGCACGATGTCACGGGGACTCATGCGGGTGAGTTCCCATTCGTCGGCCTCGTCGGGCGGTGTCGTGGCGTCCAGCCCGACGAGCTCGGCGGTGCGGTCGACGATGGCGGCACCGCCGAACTCGTCCCACAGCCGGCTCGCTGCGGCATCGTCGCTGGCCGACAGCATGGCGGTCAGATCCGAGCCGGTGTCGCCGCCGGGGGCGTGCCAGCCGTGGTGGCGGAGTACGTCGATGGCGATGAGCAACTTGACGACGGAGGCCGTGTAATGGGGCTCGTCGGGATCGGTCGCGACGGCCATCGCCCCGGTCCGCCGGTCGTGGACGGCCAGACCCGCCGTCGAACCGGGCACGACACCGTTGATCGCGTCGGTGACGGCCGCGGCCGTCTGCGTGCGCTCACGCGGTGTCGACGGAGGTTCGAGTGTGGTGGCGTCCTGGCCACGGCCGGGGGCGGCCGCGATCACGGAGCGGCCGGTGTGCTCTGCGGTCGGATCGTGCAGGGCTCCGCCTGCGGTGAGCGTGACGCCCGCCGCCAGCACGGCCCCGGTGACGGCACCGGCCGCGACGACACGATGTCCCATGCCTCCATCCGACCATGTCTCGGTGGGTTTCGCCGGGGACGTGTCGGCGCGGGATCTCGGTGACACGTCATCCGAAAGTCGGTGATTTCCCCGCTTCCGGCGGTTTCTGCGCGATCTTGACAGCCTCGCGGATCGGCGGAAGGGTCGTGCCGCTCGCGTGCGCGGTGCCGAGCGCACCGTCCCTGCCCGACGAACCGACCGAGGTGTTCCGTGTTGAGAGCCAGGTGGAGAGCCAGCCGTTTCGCCCCGTTGCTGACCGCCGTGATCGCGCTGCCGTTGCTGGCCCCCGCTGCGGCCGCCGAGTCCGCGGGCTCACCGCAGCGGCCCGTGTTCGCGGACGGGCAAGCACAGCCGGTGTTCGATTCCGGCGACGTCGTGCGGGAGAACCTGTGGGTACGTGCACCGGTCGACAGCGACCGGGACGGCGCCGACGACGAGGTGCACGTCCGGGTCGTGCGGCCGGCCGAGACCGAGCAGGGTGTGCAGGTGCCGGTGGTCTACACCGCGAGCCCGTACTTCGCGGGCGGCAACGACGTGCAGAACCACGACGTCGACGTGGAACTGTACGTGCCGAGGGCGGAGATGACGTCCCGGTACGAGGACTATCTGCTGTCGCGCGGTTTCGCCGTGGTCTACGCCGAATCGCTCGGAACCGGCGCGTCGACGGGATGCCCGACGACGGGAGGTGAGAACGAGACGATCGGTGCCACCTCCGTCGTGGACTGGCTGAACGGGCGCGCCTCGGCACGTACCGGTGACGGTGATCGGGTGCAGGCGGACTGGACCACCGGCAGGACGGCGATGATGGGTGTGTCCTACAACGGGACGTTGCCGAACGCCGTCGCGAGCACCGGGGTCGACGGGCTCGAGACGATCGTGCCGATCGCGGCGATCTCCGAGTGGTACGACTACTACCGGGAGAACGGTGCCGTCGTCGCGCCCGGCGGTTTCCAGGGTGAGGACGCCGACGTGCTCGCCGAGTACGTCTACACCCGCGAGGACCGGGAGATCTGCCGCCCGGTGATCGACGAGCTGGCACGGGAACAGGATCGGATCACCGGCGACGACAGTGAATTCTGGCAGCGCCGGTCCTACCGCGACGATGCGGCGGACGTGGAGGCCTCGGTGCTGGCCGTGCACGGCCTGGCCGACTGGAACGTGACGTTCAGCCAGACCGCGCGCTGGTACGAGGCGCTGGCCGAGCACGGGGTCGAGCGGAAGATCTGGCTGCACCAGGCCGCGCACACCGACCCGTACGGCGTGCGCAAGGAGGAATGGCTGCGGACGCTGAACCGCTGGTTCTCCCACTACCTCTACGACGTCGACAACGGCATCGACACGGAACCGCGCGCGACGATCCAGCGCGAGGACGAGTCGTGGCACGACGAGGCGGACTGGCCCGCGGCCGGTGCCGACGATGCGGAACTGCACCTGCGGCCCGGCGGTGACGGTGTCGGCGGGCTGTCGCCGGACGGCATGGCGCGCGGCCGGCCGGTGACGGAGTCGCTGACCGACGACGCGTCGAAGACGGTGGAGCAGCTCGCGGACGCCGGGGCGTCGCCGCACCGGTTGCGCTACACCACCGGAGCTCTCGCAAGCCCGATGCGGCTGAGCGGGACCCCGTCGGTCGATCTGCGCCTCTCGTTCGACCGGCCCGCGGCGAACGTGACCGGCGTACTCGTCGATCGCGGTCACGACGGCACGTCGCACGTCATCACGCGCGGCTGGGCGGATCCGCAGAACCGCCACGACCGCGCCTCGACCCGGCCCGTCCGCCCGGGGCAGTCGTACCGGCTCTCGTTCGACCTGCAGCCGCAGGACTACGTGCTGGACGCGGGGCACCGGCTGGAGTTCGTGGTGCTCTCCAGCGACCACGACTTCACGCTGCGGCCGCGGCCGGGCGCGGGCGTCGCGGTGGACGTGAAGCATTCCTCGGTCACGGTGCCGATCGTCGGCACCGGGGGCGCCGTGCGGCCGGTGGCGGGCGCGGGAGGGTAGCGCCCGCCACCGACAGTTCCGCCCCGCGCCGGTCGCACGGTGGCGAGTTATCCACGTCGGACCGGAGTGTCCACAGATTTCGCGCAGCGCCGCCCGCGGCGCTTCCGCGGCCGCATCGTGGAGGCATGACCACTTCATCGACGACCCATCCCGACTTCGAGACCCGGGTGGACCTGCGCAGGCCGGAACGGCTCATCGCCTCGGTTCCGTACCTCCTGGGCTTCACGCCCGCGGATTCGCTGGTGCTGCTCGTCCACGCCTCCGACGGTCCGGAGTCCCACATCGTCAGCCACGTCATGCGCGTCGACATCCCGGATGCGGCGGCAGTGCCGGAGCTGGCCCCGACACTGGACCCGGCGCTCACCGGTGCCGCCGCCGTGACCGTGGTGCTGGTCGGCGGCGATCCGCCGGATGACGGGCCCGCGCACCGCGACGTGATGGCGGCATTGTCCGCCGTGATGACCGATCTCGGCGTACCGATCAATCACGCGCTGTGGACGCCGGAGATCCGGATCGGCGCACGATGGCGGTGCTACGCCGACGAGAGCTACGCCGACGAGAGCTGCGCCGGTGAGCTGCCCGACCCGGCGGCCTCGACGACGGCGGCCGTGACCACGCACGCCGGACAGGTGACCTATGCCAGCCGGGACGCGATGGCGCACACGCTGGATCCGGAGAGTGACGAAGCGCTGGCCCGCCGCGCGGCGCTGCTGGAACTGGCCGCCTGCCGGGACGAGGCGGAACCGGCCGATGTCGACGACGAGATCGCGCGTGCCTACGCGATCGTCCGCGATGCACTGGAACGGTTCCGGACCGGTGCGGACGCCGGAACCCGGCCGGCACTGGCGGACCAGGAGATCGTGGACCTGGCACGTGCCCTGGCACACCACGAGGTGCGGGACGCGGCGTTCAGCGTGTGCTGGCCGCCGCGGAGCGAAGTCGCGGTCGCGGCCGAACACCTCTGGACCGCGCTGGTGCGCGGGGTTCCACCGCCGGAGCGGGCGGAACCGGCGTCGCTGCTGGCCTACACCGCCTACCTTCGTGGCGACGGTCCGCTGGCCGGCATGGCGGTGGCGAACGCGCTCGAGGCATGTCCGGGACACACGCTGGCGAAACTCTTCGACCAGGCGCTGGTGCACGCCGTGCCGCCGGAGAAGCTGGCCGGGCTCGCACGGGACCGGAGAGGGGCCCTGTCAGCGGTTGCCGGCCGAGCCGACGACGCCGGAGCCCGAGCACGTGGGCCCGGAGCAGGGGGCGGCGGTACGGTCAGCGGCGCGGCGCGGAACGGCGGTCCTGAGCGATCCGGTCCCGGGTGAAGCGCCATGCGTCCGTGACGATCCCGTGCAGATCCGTGTGCACCGGCTTCCAGCCCAGGTCCGTGCGTGCCTTCTCGGCCGAGGCCACGAGTACGGCCGGATCGCCTGCGCGACGCGGTGCGACGGCTGCGGGGATGTCGTGCCCGGTGACCTCGCGGCAGGCGTCGATCACCTCGCGCACGGAGAACCCGGTGCCGTTACCGAGGTTGTAGATCTCGTGCCGGCCTTCACGCGCGTGCTCGAGAGCGAGCAGATGCGCGTCCGCGAGATCGGTGACGTGGATGTAGTCGCGGACGGCGGTGCCGTCGGCGGTCGGGTAGTCCTCGCCGAAGATCTGCACCTGCTCGCGGTCGCCGGTGGCGACCTGCAGCACGATCGGGATCAGGTGCGTTTCGGTGGCGTGGCGCTCCCCGAACCCGTCGTGAGCGCCGGCGACGTTGAAGTAGCGCAGGCTGGTCGCCGCGATCCCGTGGGCGTGGGCATAGCTGGTGATCGCGTGGTCGATCGCCAGCTTGGTGGCGCCGTAGGTGTTCGTGGGCCCGGTCGGTGTGGTCTCCGGAATCGGGCTGACGTCCGGTTCGCCGTAGGTGGCGGCCGTCGAGGAGAACACCAGCCGCGGTGTGTTGTGGGTGCGCATCGCATCGAGCAAGCGCAGGGAGGTGAGGACATTGCCCCGCCAGTAGAGACCCGGATCCTGCATGGACTCGCCGACGAGCGACTTCGCCGCGAAGTGCAGGACGCCGTCGAATCCCTGGCTCAGCAGCGTCTGCGCGACGTCGGCAGCATCCCCCTGGATGAAGTGGACGCCGTCCGGAACCGCGTCGGCATGGCCCGTCGACAGGTCGTCGACGACCGTGACGTCATGCCCGGCTTCGACGAGCCGGGCGGCACACACGCTGCCGACGTACCCGGCGCCGCCGGTGACGACCAGTTTCATCGGGCTGCGGGACGTGGCTGTGTCGGTGGGCATGTTCCGGGCCTTCCTGATCGGGTGCGGGCGACGGGTCGCCGACCTGTGGCGGAGCGGTGGTCCGAGGGTTTCGAGGCGGCGCGGGGCGTCGGATCCGGGCGGGGCATATCCGGGCGGGGCGTCGTGTCGGGGCGGGACGTCGAATCGGCGAAGGGCTTCGGGCCGGAGCCGGCCGATGACAGTGTGCCGCAGTCCCGGCGGGGTGCTGCGGCGAGGCGGTCACCGGTCGCGCCCGGCCCCGGTGGACGGTACGGCGACGAACATGCGCGGCCTGCGGTATCCGGCGGTGTCGAACGCCGTGGTCACGGCCGCCTCCACGGCGTGCCGATCGTTCTCGCGGACCAGTGCGATGGCCGATCCGCCGAACCCGCCGCCCGTCATCCGGGAGCCGAGCGCACCTGCGGTGCGGGCCGTATCGACGGCGAGGTCGAGCTCGGGACACGAAATGCGGTAGTCGTCGCGCATGCTCACGTGCGAGGCGTCCAGCACCGGCCCGATGTCGGCGATCCGGCCGCCGCGCAGGTACCGGGATGCTTCGAGTACGCGGGCGTTCTCGGTGACGACGTGCCGGACGAGCGGAACGAGGTCGGCAGGCAGTTGGTCGAGAGCGTCGTCCAGCGCGTCCGGGGCGATGTCGCGCAGCGCGGGCAGACCGAGCAGCCGCGCCGCACGCTCGGTGCCTTCCCGCCGGTCGCCGTACTCGGACCCGTCCAGCGAGTGCTTGACCTGTGTGTCGATGACCAGCACCGACAGTCCGGCGCCCGTGGCGTTGAGCGGCACCTGCTCGGCCTCGCCGGACCGGCAGTCGAGAGCCAGCACGTGACCGTCGACGCAGCACATCGACGCCGTCTGGTCGAGGATGCCCGTCGGGACGCCGACGAACTCGTTCTCGGCGCGCTGCGCCTCTCGCGCGATCGCGGCGCGGCGGGCCGCGTCCTGGTCGTGCTCGCCCGCCAGGCCGAGCAGCGCCATCGCGGTGGCGCATTCGATCGCGGCGGACGACGACAGCCCGGCTCCGGTCGGCACGTCCCCCGCGAACACCAGATCGGCGCCCCGGTCGACGCTCCACCCAGCTGCGGTGCCGGGTCCTTCGGCACCGGCTTCGCGCAGTACCCAGGCGACACCGGCCGGGTAGCGGGACCAGCCGTCGGGTGTGCCGGGCCGCAGGTCGGCCACGGCCACCGGGTCCTCGGCATGGGTACGGCCGTCCGACCCGACGGTCGTGAACGTCAGCTTGCCGTCCTCCCTCGGCGCAGCGGCTGCGGCGAGGCGATGAGGGAGCGCGAACGGCAGGACGAACCCGTCGTTGTAGTCGGTGTGCTCGCCGATGAGGTTCACCCGGCCCGGTGCCGACCACACGCCTGCGGGTGGGCGACCGTGGACGGAACGGAACGCGTTCTCGGCGGTGCCCGCGGGGCCCGCAGGCACCGCCTGGCCCGAGACTGTCACCGGATCTGGGCCAGCACGGCGTGCAGCACGTTCGTGTTCACGGTGCCCGATGTCGCGTCGTCCGACACCTCGACGGACGTGCCCGCGTTCTTCCCGACGTGGACCGTCCGGCCGGGGATGATGCCGACCGACTTGAGCTGCGCCATGAGCGCCTCGTCGCTCTGCACGTGCTCGGCGATGCGGCGGATCTCCACCTTGCCGCCACCGCCGCGTGCCACGTCGTCGAGCCGCACCAGGTCGGCCTCGGCGGGCGGGGCGGGTTCGCCACCGTCGCCGAGCTTGTCCAGCCCCGGGATCGGATTGCCGTACGGCGAGGTCGTCGGCTGGTTCAGCAGCGTGACGAGCTTGTGCTCGACGGCTTCGCTCATCACGTGTTCCCAGCGGCAGGCCTCGCTGTGGACGTGCTCCCACTCGAGGCCGATGACGTCGACGAGCAACCGCTCGGCCAGCCGGTGCTTGCGCATCACCGCGATGGCGAGCTCGCGCCCGTGCTCGGTCAGCTGCAGGTGCCGGTCGTCGGCGACGACGACCAGGCCGTCCCGTTCCATCCGCGCCACCGTCTGGCTCACCGTCGGACCGCTCTGGTCCAGCCGCTCCGCGATCCGCGCGCGCAGCGGGGTGACACCTTCTTCCTCGAGCTCGAAGATGGTGCGCAAGTACATCTCTGTGGTGTCGATGAGATCGTTCACGCCTGTCCCCTTTGTTCGCCGAACTCATGGTAGTCCTCACCCCCGACGGAGCGGTCGGCCGTCACGCGCCGGAATCTCGTCGGGGCGGTGTGGTAATCACTCCGACAGCCTCCGCCGAGGAGCCCGTTCGCCGGGACGAACGACGGCGGCGCCGCCGGCCGACCACTCCCGAGGTAAGGAACGTCACCGATGACCGACACCATGCCCGAGCCGCAGCCCGCGTCGTTCGGTCCGGTGGTGAGCACCGCCGAACTGGCCGAAACGCTGGACGGCCCGGCCGGCCTGCGGCCGGTCGTGCTCGATGTGCGCTGGCGGCTCCTCGGCCCGCCCGGGGCGGAGTCGTACCGCGACGGGCATCTGCCCGGCGCCGTGTTCCTCGACGTCGACGCCGACCTCGCCGGCGCCGCGGGCCCGGCGGGCCGCCACCCGCTGCCGGAGCCCGGCGACCTGCAACGGGTGCTGCGGGCTGCCGGCGTGCGCGCCGACCGGCCGGTGGTCGCCTACGACGACGCGGATTCGTCGGTCGCGGCCCGCGCCTGGTGGCTACTGCGCTGGGCGGGGCACGACCGTGTGGCCGTGCTCGACGGCGGGTTCGCGGCGTGGCGGGCCGAGGGAAGGCCCGTGACCACCGAGGTTCCCGCTCCGCGGGACGGTGACGTCACCGTCGAGCCCGGCCAGCTGCCGGTGCTCGACGCCGACGGGGCGGCCGCGCTGGCACGGGACGGTGTCCTGCTCGACGCGCGGGCCCACGAGCGCTACACCGGCGACCACGAGCCCGTCGACCCACGCGGCGGTCACATCCCGGGTGCCCGCAACGCCCCGTTCGCGACGCAGGTCGAGACGGACGGACATTGGCGCTCCCCGGAGCGGCTGCGGGAGCACTTCGCAGCCCTCGGCATCGACTTCGGTACGTCGGCGCCGGGGGAGTCCGCCGCGGGTGCCTACTGCGGATCGGGCATCACCGCCAGCTCGGTCGTGCTCGCGCTCGAACGCGCGGGGCGCACGACGCCGGCCGCGCTGTACGCGGGCTCGTGGTCGAACTGGTCCGCGGATCCGGACCGTCCCGCGGCCACCGGTGAGCGTCCGGGCTGATCGTCACCCTCGACTCCTCCCTCGTGGCAGCTAGGCTCTGGGGCATGTCTCCCTCCGCCGTCGTCTGGGACTCCGCGCTGCTGGCCTACGACATGGGGGAGCAGCACCCGTTCAACCCCGTGCGGCTGCACTTGACGATGCGGCTCGCGACGGCCCTCGGAGTACTCGACGACGTGCCGCTGCTGAGTCCGGAACCGGCGGGTGCCAAGGAGCTCTACCGGGCGCACTCGGCGGAGTATCTCGAGGCGGTGCAGCAGGCGCCGCTGGCAGGCTGGGACGTCGGCCACGGTCTCGGCACCGACGACAACCCGGTTTTCACCGATATGCACGACGCCGCCTCGCTCGTCGTGGGCTCCACCCTGATGGGGGCGCGGTGCCTCTCCGAGGGCCGCGCGCAGCGTGCGGTGAGCATCGCGGGCGGGCACCACCACGCGATGCACGACCGCGCGGCGGGGTTCTGCGTCTACAACGACTGTTCCGTCGCGATCTCGTGGCTGCTCGAGCAGGGCTACGACCGCATCGCCTACGTCGACACCGACGTGCACCACGGCGACGGGGTGCAGGCGGCGTTCCTCGGCGATCCGCGCGTGCTGACGATCTCGCTTCACCAGCACCCGTTGACGCTGTTCCCCGGGACCGGTTACTCGGCGGAGACCGGGGTCGAGGACGGCGAGGGCAGCGCCGTCAACGTGCCGCTGCCACCCGGCACTCATGACGCCGGGTGGCAGCGCGCCTTCCACGCCGTCGTCCCGTCGCTGCTCGACCGGTTCCGGCCGCAGATTCTCGTCACCCAGTGCGGCGTCGACTCCCACGGTGAGGATCCGCTCGCGGACCTGTCGCTCACGGTCGACGGGCACCGGACGATCTACCGCGAGCTGCGCGCGCTGGCCGACCGTCATGCGGAGGGCCGCTGGCTCGCGGTCGGCGGCGGTGGCTACCAGTTGCTGCGCGTCGTGCCGCGGTCCTGGACACACCTCGTCGCGACGGTGCTCGACCGCGACGTCGCCCCGGACGTCCCCCTGCCCGCCGAGTGGACCGAGACGGTCCGTGGCGTGGCGCCGACTGCGGAGTTGCCGCCGACCATGTCCGACGGGGCCGACACGGCGTACTCGCCGTGGGGTGACGGCTCGGGCGCCGCCGTGGATGCGGCGATCCGCGACACCCGCCGTGCCGTGTTCCCATTGCACGGACTGGATCCGGACGATCCGAGGGACTGAACCGCCATGACCGAGCAGCAGTATTCCTCCGGTACCGGCGAGACGTCGGATGCGGGCGAGACGGCCCCGGAGACCGACGGCGCAGAGACCGCGCCCCCGGAGACCGCGACCCCGGAGACCGCGACCCCGGAGACCGCCGGCGCAGCAGCCGGAGGGAGCGAGGAGCCGGGGCCGGATCCGTTCGACTACCCGCACGAGTGGGAGGCCGACGTCGTCCTGTCCGACGGCGGCACCGTGCACATGCGGCCGATCGTGCCGAGCGACGCCGACCTGGTCGTGGCTCTCCACAGCAGGCTGTCGGAGCGGACCCGGTACCTGCGTTACTTCGGTGCCTATCCGCGGATCCCGGGGCGGGACCTCAAGCGGTTCACGACCGTCGATCACCGCAGCCGGGTCGCGTTTATCGCGCTGCTCGGTGACGACGCCGTCGCGATCGGCAGATACGAGGGCCTGGACAGCGAGTCCGCCGAGGTGGCGTTCGTCGTCGACGACGCTCATCAGGGCCGTGGGCTGGGGTCGATCCTGCTCGAACACCTCGCCGCGGCGGCGCGGGAATCGGGGTTGCGGCGGTTCGTGGCCGAGGTCCTCGCCGAGAACTCGGCGATGGTGCGGGTGTTCCGGGACGCCGGGTATCAGGTCAGCCGCGCATTCGAGGAAGGTGTCGTCCACCTCGAGTTCGACATCGATCCCACCGAGGACTCGCTCGAGGTGGCGCGCGCCCGCGAACAGGCCGCAGAGGCGCGCAGTGTGCACAACCTGCTGCACCCGCGTTCGGTGGCCGTGATCGGCGCGTCGACCGATCCGACGAAGATCGGCTACGCGGTCCTGACCAACCTGCTGGGCGCCGACTTCTCCGGGCCGGTCTTCCCGGTCAACGCCGAGCACGCATCGGTACGCGGGGTGCGGGCCTACCGGTCGGTGCTGGACATCCCGGACCCCGTCGATCTCGCGGTGGTCGCCGTGCCCGCCGACCAGGTCGAGGCGGTGCTCGACGGTGCGCTCGAGAAGGGCGTCAAAACGCTCGTCATCGTTTCGGCCGGGTTCGCCGAGGCGGGTCCGCACGGCGCGCACGCGGAGCTGCAGCTCGTCGGTGAGGCGCGGGCGCACGGGATGCGGGTGGTCGGTCCGAACGCGCTCGGCGTGCTCAACACGGACCGGCGGGTGCGGCTCAACGCGACGCTCGCACCGCAGTTGCCGAGACCCGGCCGCACCGGCTTCTTCTGCCAGTCGGGTTCGCTGGGGACGGCGATCCTGGCCGATGCCGAGTCGCGCGGGCTCGGACTGTCGACGTTCGTCTCGGCGGGTAACCGCGCCGACGTGTCCGGCAACGACCTGCTGCAGTACTGGGAGACCGATCCGAACACCGACGTCGTACTGCTGTATCTCGAGTCGTTCGGCAACCCGCGCAAGTTCGCCCGGCTCGCGCGGCGGCTCGCGCGCACCACACCGATCGTGGCGGTGAAATCGGGCAGGCACGCGGTCCGGCCGCAGCTCGCGGCGACGTCGACGGAGATCGACGAGTCGAGTGTGCAGGCACTGTTCGAGCAGGCCGGGGTCGTGCGGGTGGACTCGCTGGCGCAGCTGTTCGACACGGCGCTGGTGTTCGCCCACCAGCCGCTGCCTGCCGGTTCCCGCGTGGGAATCGTCGGGAACTCGAGTGCGATCGGCCTGCTCGCCGCGGACACGGCGAGGGCGAACGGGCTCGAACTCGGCATCGAGCCGGTCGACATCGGACCGCAGGCTTCGCCGGAGGAGTTCGCCGGGGCCGTCGGCGAGGCACTCGACTCGCCGGACGTGGACGCGCTGGTCGCCGTGTTCGCGCCGCCCGTGGCGACCCCCGGCACGACGTACGCGCGTGCGTTGCGGGAGACGGTGCAGGCGCGGGACGCGGTCGACAAGCCGATCGTGTCGACGTTCCTCGCCGTCGAGGGCGTGCCCGCCGAGCTGGCCACGCTCGGCGACCACGGCCAGCCGGTGGTCGGCTCGATACCGAGCTACCCCAGCCCCGAGCGGGCGGTGAACGCGCTCGCCAGGGTCATCCGCTACGCGGAGTGGCGCTCGCGGGCACAGGGGACGGTCGTGCGGCCCGACGGGCTGCATCCGGAACGGGCACAGGGCATCGTGCGGGAGTGGCTGCCCGCCGAGTCCCGGTACGGGGGAGACGCGGGACGGCACCACCTCTCCGGCCTCGACGGCGACCACCAGGACGGACAGCGCTCCGGCGGGCGGGACGTGCGCCTGACCGATGCGGATCTGATTCGGCTGCTCGAGTGCTACGGCATCGACGTCGTACCGTTCCGGGTGGTCTCGAGCGAGGACGAGGCCGCGGCCGTCGCGGCCGAGCTCGGCTACCCGGTGACACTGAAGGCCTACGACGACACCCTGCGGGGCAGGCCCGATCTGGCGGGCGTACGGCTCGACCTCGCCTCGGACGATTCGGTGCGCACGAGCTATCGCGACCTGCGTGACACCTCGGGGATGGCCGAGATCTACGTGCAGCGGATGGCGCCCAAGGGGCTCTCGTGCGTCATCGGCCTGCAGGACGACCCGTCGTTCGGCACGCTCGTCTCGTTCGGACTGTCCGGAGTGGTCAGTACGCTGCTGGGCGACCGTGCGTTCCGTGCGGTTCCGCTGACCGATGTGGACGCCGCGACCCTGGTGCGGGAACCGCGGACGGCACCACTGCTCACCGGATACCGCGGCGATGAGCCCGCCGACCTCGACGCGCTGCAGGACCTCATGCTCCGCGTCGCGGCGCTGGGGGAGGACAACCCGGAGGTGCGGTCGCTGATGCTCGACCCGATTCTGGCGTCGCCGGAGGGAGCGTTCGTCACGAACGCGCGGATCGTTCTCGGTTCGCCGCCGTCCCGGCCCGACAGCGGTCCCCGGCGGCTGCGCCAGCTCAACGCTCCTGCAGGCTGACCACGCTCCTGCAGGCTGACCGCGCTCCTGCAGGCCGACCACGGCGTCCCGTCAGGACCCGGTGACGATCCGGTAGGTGGCGCCGGTGTGTTCCCACACCGGGTCGGCGCACGTGGTGCCGTCCGCGGCGAGCCGCCGCTTGATCACCTTGAATGTCGCCGTCCTCGGCAGCTCGCGGGTCACGCGCACGTAGCGGGGACGCTGTTTCGGGCCGAGATCGTCCTGCCGGTCCAGGAACTCCGCGAACCCGCCGGGGTCGGGTTCGGCGCCGTCGGCGGGGACGATCGCGGCCATGACGTCGTCGCCGACGTTGCCCGGCACGGCGTACACGGCCGCTTCGGCGATCGCGGGGTGGCGCACGAGGATCCGCTCGATCGGCGCCGTGCCGAGGTTCTCGCCGTCGACGCGCACCCAGTCGGCGGTGCGCCCGGCGAAGTAGGCGAACCCGTCGGCGTCGGCGTAGGCCAGGTCACCGGTGTGGTATCGGCCGTCTCGGACCCGGTCGGCGTTGGCCGCGGGGTCGTTGTAGTACCCGGCGAACGAGCCCGGACCGGCCAGGTTGACGAGCTCGCCCACGGCGGCGTCGGCGTTGCGGAGCTGCCCGTCCTGGCCGAACTCGGCGGGCGGGCAGGACCGGCCGGTGTCGGGGTCGAGGATGTGCACCCCGTCGGTGAGCCTGCCGAGCGATCCCGGCGGGGTGCCGGGTGTCCTGGCGAAGCCGATGCCGCCCTCGGTCGAGCCGTACGCGTCGACCACGTGGCAGCCGAACCGGTCCGCGAAGGCCGCGAGGTCGGCCTCGGCGCCCTCGTTGCCGTAGACGATGCGGAGCGGGTTGTCGGCATCGTCGGGCCGCGGCGGCGTGGCGAGCACGTACGAGAGGGGCGTGCCGACGTAGTCGGCGTACGTCGCCCCGAACCGGCGCACGTCCGGGAGGAATCCGCTCGCGGAGAACCGGTCGCGCAGCGCGACGGCCGCGCCCGCGGCGAGTCCGACGGCCCAGCCTGCCATGACGGCGTTGGAATGGAACATCGGCATCGCGACGTAGACGGTGTCGGTGGGCGACAGGCCGAACCGGTCCGCGAGCATCCGTCCGGGCCCGGCGATCTTGCCGTGGGTGCAGCGCACCGGTTTCGGATCGCCGCTCGTGCCGGAGGTGAAGATCAGCATCAGCAGATCGTCGGCGGCCGCGGCGGCGGGGTCGGCGGAGGTTCCGGCGTGACCCGCGACCAGTTCCGTCCACTCCGGACCGTCGAGCTCGAGCACGGGAACGCCGGGATCGTCACCGAGTAGTGGCCGGTACGACGGCTGCGTGAGCACCACGCGACAGTCCGAGACCCGCACGTCCCGTGCGAGCGCCGGGCCGCGCCGCGTCGGGTTCAGGCCGACGAGTACCGAGCCCGCCAGTGCGCACCCGCCGAGCAGGAAGGCGAACTCGGGGCCGTTGTCGGCGAGGATGCCGACATGCGGCGGGCCGTCGCCGGGCCGGCTGCGCAGCAGTTCCCGCAGGGCCGCCCCGCGGGTGGCGGATTCGGCGACGACCTCGTCCCACGTCCACGTCCCGTCGTGGGTCTTCAGCCCGGGGTCCGTGCGCCCCGCCTGCGCCAGCAGCAGCTCGGCGACCGTCGGAACCGGCGTCATGCCAGCAGCTCCCCGAGCCGGTGGAGCTGTGCCGTCGCGCCGCCGCCCGCGAACTCGCCCCGTTTCGCCGCGATGAAGTACCGGTGCACGTCGTGTTCGACGTCGATGCCGACGCCGCCGTGGACGTGCACGGCCGTGTGCGCCACCCGGTGGCCGGCCTCAGCGGCCCAGTACTTCGCCGTCGCGATCGCGACATCGACGTCGGTCTCGCCGTCGTTACCGTCGTTACCGCCGTTGCTGTCGTTGCTGTCGTTGCTGTCCGGATCGTCGGCGATTCCGCCGTCACCGGTGGTCCCGGTCCGCGATCCGTCGGCGGCCGGGGCGGCCGGGGCGGCCGGGGCGGCGGAGAGGCGCCACGCCGCCTGCCAGAGCGTGAGCCGGACGGCGTCGACGTCGAGGTAGCCGTCGGCCAGCCGGTGCCGCACCGACTGGAAGCCGCCGATCGGTGTACCGAACTGGTGCCGCTCGCCCGCGTAACCCGCCGTGAGCTCGAGCGCGCGCTCGACCACGCCGAGCTGCCGCGCACAGCTACCGAGCGTGAGGCGCCTGCGGAGGAACGGCACCGACGCTGCGGGCAGTACCGCCTGCGGCCGTACTCCGGCTGCGCGCACGAGCGCGGCGTCGGCGTGGTCGACCATGCGCTGCGGTGCGAGGTCCAGGCCGGGATCGTCGGCGGCCACCAGCGCGAGGACGTCGCCGTCGGCCGTGGCCGCCTGGAGCAGCAGGCCGTCGGCGAATGCCCCGTACGGTACGGCCTGTGCCTCGCCGGTCAGACCGCCGGCCGGGTCCAGTGAGAAGCCGGTGGGAGCCCCGTCGTCGGGCACGGCGGCGCTCACCACCACCGCGCCCCGCACGACGGGCACGAGCCAGCGTTCCACCAGCTCGCCGTCGCCGAACCCGGCGAGTGCCGACGCGGCGGGGGCGATCGCGGGCACGTACGGCACGGCCGCGGCGGCGCGGCCCAGCTCGTGCAGGATCGCGCACTGCTCCAGCACGCCGAACCCGCCACCGCCGACCGCCGACGGCAGGGCCGCGTCCAGCACGCCCGCGGTGGCGAGCGCCCGCCACAGCTCGCGGTCGAAACCGCCGGTCCCGTGCGGCGCCGTCGGCGGGTGGTCGCTCGCGATGCGGCGGGTCAGTTCGGCGAGGTCGCGCTGCGCCTCGGTGTAGGTGAAGTCCATCGACGTCTCCTCGCGTGGCGGTCCGATGTGGAATGGTGTTCGTCAGCGGGTGACGGGCAGGCCGAGTGCGGTGGCGCCGACGATGTCCCGCTGGATCTCGTTGGTGCCGCCGCCGAACGTGAGGATCAGTGCCGACCGGTGCGCGCGTTCGATCCGCCCCTGCAGCACCGCACCGGGAGAACCCTCACGGACCAGGCCGCCCGCGCCCAGGACCTCGAGCAGCAGCCGGTAGGCGTCGGTGGCCAGCTCCGTGCCGAACACCTTCGTCGCCGACGCGTCCGCAGGGGAGACTCCGCCGGTGTCGGCGGTCGAGGCGATCTTCCAGTTGCGGAGCTTGAGGTAGTCGGCGTGGGCGTGCACCCGCGCCAGGTGCGCGCGTACCCATTCCTGGTCGATGACGCGGCTGCCGTCGGCCCGTTTCGTCTCCCGTGCCCAGGTGAGAACCTCGGCGAGCGCCGCCTGGAGCGGCGCCGCGGAGGTGAGCGCGACACGTTCGTGGTTGAGCTGGTTGGTGATCAGCGGCCAGCCGGCGTTCTCCTCGGCGATCCGGGAGGAGACGGGAACCCGCACGTCCGAGTAGTAGGTCGCGCTCGTGCCCGGTCCGGCGACGGTGCGGACCTTCGTCCACGAGAAGCCTTCCGCCGAGGTCGGCACGGCCAGCACGCTGATCCCCTTGTGCCGCGTGGCGTCCGGGTCGGTGCGCGCGGCGAGCCACACGTAGTCGGCGTACTCGATGAGACTGGTCCACATCTTCTGGCCGTTGACGACGTACTCGTCGCCGTCCCGTACCGCCCGGGTCCGCAGCGCGGCGAGGTCGGTGCCCGCGTCGGGCTCGGAGTAGCCGATGGCGAAGTGGAGGCGGCCGCTCGCGATGCGCGGCAGGAAGTACTCCTGCTGCCGCGGAGTGCCGTACCGCATGATGGTCGGGCCGATGGTGTTGATCGTCAGGAACGGCACCGGCACCCCTGCGGCCGCGGCCTCGTCGGTGAAGATCAGCTGATCGAGCATCGACCGCGCCTGTCCGCCGTGTTCCTCCGGCCAGCCGAGCGCCAGCCAGCCGTCCTCGCCCAGCTGTCGCACGATCTCCTTGTACGCGGTTCCGTCGCCGTACTCGCCCCCGTTGCCGTGATCCCCGGCGCCGGGGCCTTCGGTGCGGAGCCCGTCGCGCCGCTCCGGCGTCATGAGCGTGGCGAAGTACGCGCGCAGCTCGTCGCGCAGCCGGTCGTGCTCCGGTGCGTACGCGATCCGCATCCGAACCTCCTGTGGGCCGTTGGACGTAGTGAGGTACCTGGCCGCCGCCCCGCCGGTCAGGTCGAGCCCTCGCCGACCCGGTCCGGCCACAGCGGCGGATCCTGCCGACTCTGAGTGTAGAACAGGTTCTACTTGAGAAAAGGGGTCCGATGGGGTTCGTATTCGACCTCTCGGGCATCGTTCCCGCTCAGTGGTTACTTGTGTCGCCGATGGAGGCGGCGTAGACCGCGGCAGCCGACCCTTGCGGAGAATGAGAACAAATTCTATTGTCGATCGCGATGTGAGCCGAGGTGAGCCAGCACACACTCCCGGCCGCGTCGCACCCCGAGCAGGCTTCAACGAGGAGGCACTACGTGAGAGCGGCCGTTCTGCACGAGATCGGGACCGACAAGCTCGACCTGCGCGACGACGTCACGGTCGTCGGGCCCGGGCCCGGCGAGGTGCGCGTACGCGTGCGTGCCTCGGGTATCTGTCACAGCGACCTGTCCGCGATGACCGGCACGCTGCCCGCGTTGGCGCCGGCGGTCGTCGGGCACGAGGGCGCGGGCGAGGTCGTCGCCGTCGGGGACGGAGTCGAGCACCTGCAGCCGGGAGACCACGTCACGATGTCGTTCGTGCCGCCGTGCGGGCACTGCCCGGACTGCGTGCGCGGAGAACCGAATCTGTGCGCGGTGCACGTCGTCGAGGCGTTCACCACCGCCCGGTTCCGGATCGGTGACCAGCAGCTGTTCGGGTTCTCCGGACTCGGCACGTTCGCCGAGGAACTGGTCGTTCCGGCTCCGGCTGCCGTCAAGGTCGACTCCGAGGTGCCGTTCGATACCGCCGCGCTGATCGCGTGCGGTGTGCTCACCGGCGTCGGGGCGGTGCTCAACACCGCGAGGGTGGAGCCGGGCTCGACGGCGATCGTGTACGGCTGCGGCGGCGTCGGCATCTCGGTCATCCAGGGCCTGCGGATCGCCGGAGCCACCACGATCGTCGCCGTCGACCCGGTCACGGCCAAGCACGACGTCGCCGAGCGGTTCGGCGCGACCCACGCGGTGACACCGGACCAGGTGGAGGAGACCAAGCATCAACTGACGGCCTCGCAGGGCTTCGACTACGCCTTCGATGTCGTCGGCGCGCCCGCGACGATCCGCTCCGGCTGGGACCACGCGCGCCGCGGCGGCTCGGTCGTCGTGGTCGGTGCGGGCAAGGCCGACTCGATGGTCGAGTTCAGTGCGCAGGAGCTGTTCCTGCACGACAAGAAGATCCTCGGCTCGCTCTACGGATCCGCGCACGTCGAACGCGACACGGCGGCCATGCTCCGCTTCTGGCGTGCGGGCATGCTCGACCTGGACGGCATGATCAGCCGCCGCGTCGCGTTCGACGACCTCAACGCCGGGCTCGACACCCTGCGGAGCGGCAGCGGTGACGTGATTCGCCAGGTGGTGACGTTCGCGTGACGGGGACCGTGCTCGACGGCCGGGTCGCGATCGTCACCGGTGCGGGGGCAGGACTCGGCCGGGCCGAGGCACTTGCACTCGCCGAGCAGGGCGCCGCGGTCGTCGTCAACGACGTCACCGATGAGCCCGCCCGCGCCACGGCCACCGCCGTCGAAGAGGTCGGCGGCAAAGCGTTGGCCGTGGCCGGTGACGTCGGCGAGCGCGCCACGGCCGACGCGCTCCTCGCCGCGGCGACCGAACACTTCGGCAGGCTCGACGTCGTGGTGAACAACGCGGGCCTGGTACGCGACAAGATGCTGTTCAACCTCACCGACGACGACTGGGACACCGTGGTGCGGGTGCATCTGCGCGGGCACTTCCTGCTGTGCCGCGGCGCACTGCAGCATTGGCGGGCGGTGTCGAAAGCCGACGGCGGCGTTGCCTACGGCCGGGTCGTCAACACGGCCTCGGAGGCCTTCCTGTCCGGCCCCGCCGGGCAAGCGAACTACGGCGCCGCGAAGGCGGGCATCACGGCGCTGACGGTGTCGACCGCGCGGGCGGGCGCCCGCTACGGCGTCCGCGCCAACGCGATCTGCCCCCGCGCCCGGACCGCGATGACCGCGGAGACCTTCGGCACCGAGGCGCCGGACGGCAACGACCCGCTGTCGACCGGCCACGTCGCCCCGTTGGTCGGCTACCTGGCCTCGCCGGGAGCCGACCGCATCAACGGTCAGGTGTTCGTCGTGCACGGCGGGCACGTGGCACTGCTGGCCCCGCCGTCGATCGAACGGGATTTCGTCACCGGCGGCGAGGCCTGGACGGTCGGCGAACTCGCCGACCGGATCGGCGGCCACTTCGACGACCGCGACCCCGCACGCATGTTCTCCGCGACCGACGTGCTGGAACTGGGACAACCGGGACAGGAGACGCGCCCATGACGCTGACCATGCAGCCGCACCGCGAGACGGTGGGACTCAAACCGGGCCTGCTCTACATCGACGGCGAATGGGGAGGCGCCACCGGTGGGGCCACGTGGACGCACCGGCACCCCGCCACCGGCGAGGACATCGGCGAACTCGCCGTCGCATCGGCATCCGATGTGGACGCCGCCGTCGCCGCGGCACGCAAGCGGTTCGACTCCGGCGAGTGGTCGAACACCCGCGCGCAGGAACGCATCGCCGTGCTCCGCCGCTGTGGTGCACTGCTGCGCGAGCACGCCGAGGAGCTCCGCGGGCTGCAGGCGCTCGACAACTCCGTGCCCGTCGGCTTCGGTGCCGGTGTCTACGCGGTGTCGGTCGAGGTCGCCGCGGACGTGTTCGACCACCACGCCGGCTGGGTCGACAAGCTCGGCGGCGAGACGCTCACGCCGTACCAGGGCGGTGACCACCTGGCGATGACGTTCCGCGAGCCGATCGGCGTCGTCGCGGCGATCCTGCCGTGGAACGCGCCGTTCCTGCTGTTCGCGCAGAAGGTCGCGCCCGCGCTCGCGACCGGGTGCACCGTGGTGCTGAAGCCGTCGGAGTACTGCACGTTCGCGGTGCTGCGGATGGTGGAGCTGCTCGAAGAGGCTGGCGTGCCTGCCGGCGTGCTCAACGTCGTGACCGGTCCCGGCGATCCGACCGGCCAGCGGCTCATCACCCACCCCGACGTCGACAAGGTCAGCTTCACCGGCTCACGCGGGGTCGGCGGCCGGATCGTCGAGGCGTCGGCGGCGACGATGAAGCGGGTGTCGCTCGAACTCGGCGGCAAGAGCCCGGCGATCGTGTTCGACGACGCCGCGGACGTCGGCCTCGCTGCGGCCACGACCATCGGCGCGGTCACCCTCGGCCTGTCCGGCCAGGCGTGCGTGGCCAACACGCGGGCGCTCGTGCACCGCAGCGTGTACGACGAGTTCATCGCCGCGGCGGAGGGCATGGCGGGCATGGTCAGCTACGGCGACCCGTTCGACCCCGCCGTGATGTCGGCGCCACTGATCAACGGCACGCAGCTCGACCGCGTTCTCGGTTACATCGAGCAGGGCAAGGCCGACGGCGCCCGGCTCGTGACCGGCGGGGAGCGTCTCGACGGCGACTACGCCTGCGGCAACTTCGTCGCTCCGACGATCTTCGCCGACGTCGACAACTCGTCGACGCTCGCGCAGGAGGAGGTTTTCGGCCCGGTACTGGCCGTGATCCCGTTCGAGGACGAGGACGAGGCCGTCGCGATGGCCAACGACACCGAGTACGGCCTGGGCGCCAGCGTGTTCAGCGCGAACGCCCAGCGCACGTTCCGCATGGCCCGCAAGGTGCGCGCGGGGACGGTGTGCGTGAACGGGTTCCAGATCGAACCGCACCTGCCGTTCGGCGGCTTCAAGCAGTCCGGCCTCGGCCGGGAGGGCGGCAAGTCGTCGATCGAGTCGTTCACCGAACTCAAGACCGTGCTCATGCCCCTCGGCGACGAGATGATGTGAGCGCGGCGATGACGACGACACCTGGGACGGTCACGAACGGGTCACGGCTCTCGGGAAAGATCGCACTGATCACCGGTGCGGCGGGCGGCCAGGGAGCGGCGTTCGCGCGCAGGCTGGCCGCCGAGGGCGCGCGTGTGCTGGTCACCGACGTCGAGGACGCCGAAGGCAAGGAGGTCGCGGCGCAGTTGTGCGCCCACCGCGCCGGGGCGGCGGCCTACCAGCGGCTCGACGTGGCGTCCGAAGAGGACTGGACGTCCGCGCTCGAGCGTGTCACCGAGGAGTTCGGCCCGCCGAACGTGCTGGTCAACAACGCCGGACTGCTGCACTTCTCGGAGCTGGAGCACACGACGCTGGCCGACTACGAGCGGCTTCTCCGGGTGAACCAGATCGGCACATTCCTCGGGATGCGTGCGGCCGTGGCGCCCATGACGTCGGCGGGCGGCGGTTCGATCGTCAACCTGTCGTCGGTCGAAGGACTGGCCGGCATGCCGAACGTCGCGGCGTACACGGCCACGAAGTTCGCGATCCGCGGCATGACGAAGGTGGCGGCGCTGGAGCTGGGCGGGAAGGGGATCCGGGTCAACTCGGTGCACCCGGGCATGATCGACACTGCCATGATCCGCAGGTTCACCGGTGAGGACACCGATCTCTCCCCGGTGGGCGGGAAGGTCGCGCTGGGGCGCGTCGGTGCACCCGAGGAGATCGCGGGCCTCGTCGCGTTCCTGGCGAGTGACGACAGCTCCTACAGCACGGGAGCCGAGTTCGTCGCCGACGGCGGCGCCACCGCGACCCACGCGCTGAAGTCCTAGGAGCTCGGCACGTCAGTAACCGGCAGGCCGGCGCAGGAGGTGTCATGACCACACGGACGGCTTCCCTCCCGGGCACCGCCGCGCTGGCCCAGGTCGGCCGGCTCACGACGTTGTCGTGGCAGGTGCTCACCGCGATCCCGCGGCGGCCGTTCCAGTGGCGCGAATGGATCCAGCAGTGTTGGTTCTTCGCCAGTGTCACGATCCTGCCGACCGCGCTGGTGGCGATTCCGTTCGGCGCGGTGATCGCGCTGCAGCTGGGCTCGCTGACCCAGCAGATCGGCGCCCAGTCGTTCACCGGTGCGGCCAGCGCGCTGGCGATCGTGCAGCAGGCGAGCCCGCTGATCACGGCGCTGCTCGTCGCGGGTGCGGGCGGTAGCGCCGTGTGTGCCGACATCGGTGCCCGCAAGATCCGCGAGGAGATCGACGCGATGGAGGTGCTCGGGGTCGACCCGATCCAGCGCCTCATCGTGCCGCGGGTGCTCGCGGCGATCATCGTGTCGGTCCTGCTCAACGGTCTGGTCAGCGTCGTCGGCGTGCTCGGCGGTTACTTCTTCAACGTCGTCATGCAGGGCGGCACACCGGGCGCGTACTTGGCGAGCTTCAACGCGCTCGCACAGTTGCCGGATCTGTGGATCAGCGAGATCAAGGCCGTGATCTACGGATTCTTCGCCGGCGTGGTCGCCGCGTTCCGCGGGCTCAACCCGTCCGGTGGACCGAAGGGTGTCGGTGACGCCGTGAACCAGGCGGTCGTGATCACGTTCCTGCTGTTGTTCCTCATCAACGTGGTGCTCACGGCCGTGTACCTGCAGCTCGTCCCACCGAAGGCGTTGTGACGCCATGACCTCGACCCAGGGCCGGGATTCCGAGTCCACCGCAGAGCCGCGCACGCCGGCACGGCCGGGCGCATCCCCGCAGCGCGGCCCGCGCTCCGACGAGCGGGTGCTCGAGGCCATCGCGCGGCCGGGCGCGCTGTTCGAGGGCCTCGGCGAGCAGCTGCTGTTCTACCTCAAGGTGCTCGCCTGGGTGCCGCGCACGGTCCGGCGCTACAGCAAGGAGACGTTGCGGCTGCTGACCGAGGTGTGCTTCGGCACCGGTGGACTGGCCGTCATCGGCGGCACCCTCGGCGTGATGATCGGCATGACTCTGTTCACCGGGCTCATCGTCGGCATCCAGGGCTATGCGGCGCTCGAACAGCTCGGCACGGCCGCGCTGACGGGTTTCATCTCCGCCTACTTCAACACCCGCGAGGTGGCGCCGCTCGCCGCCGGCCTGGCCCTCTCGTCCACCGTCGGCTGCGGGTTCACCGCCCAGCTCGGCGCGATGCGGATCTCCGAGGAGATCGACGCCATGGAGGTCATGGGCATCCCGAGCCTGCCGTATCTGGTCACGACGCGGGTGATCGCCGGGGTCGTGGCGGTGATCCCGCTGTACGCGGTGGGACTGCTGTCGTCGTATCTGGCCTCCCGCCAGGTGACGATCTGGATGTACGGGCAGTCCGCGGGCACGTACGACCACTACTTCCACCTGTTCCTCCCGCCGGAGGACGTGCTGTGGTCGTTCCTCAAGGTGATCATCTTCAGCACCATCGTGATCATGTCGCACTGCTTCTACGGCTACTACGCCCGCGGCGGGCCCGCGGGCGTGGGAACCGCCGTGGGCCGGGCGGTGCGGACGTCGATCGTCCTGGTCGCGGTGCTGGACTTCTTCCTCAGCCTCGCGATCTGGGGCGCGAGCACGACGGTGAGGTTGTCCGGATGAGTACGCCGAAGGTGGTGGTGCGCCGGCTCGGGCTGCAGCTGCTCGGGCTGATCTTCCTCGTCGTGGCTGCCCTGTTCATCACCACGACGATCGCGATCTACAACAAGGCGTTCTCCGACGCGGTCCCCGTCCGTCTCGAGGCCTCCACCGCGGGCAACCAGCTGCGCCAGGGTGCCGACGTGAAGATCCGCGGCATGCGCGTGGGGGAGGTGCGGTCGGTGGCGACCGACGGGGAGAAGGCGATTCTCGAGCTGGCGATCGAGCGTGACCGGATCGAGGCCGTGCCCGCGGGGGTGTCGGCGAGGCTGCTGCCGAAAACGCTGTTCGGCGAGCGCTATGTGGCGCTGCAACCGCCGAAGGGGTCGGACGGTTCCGGGGAGGTGGTGCCGTTGGCGGCCGGTGACGTCATCACCCAGGACCGCAGCCGCTCGGCGGTCGAGCTGGAGGAGGTGTTGTCCAATGTGCTCCCGCTGCTCCAGTCGGTGCAGCCCCAGAAGCTCGCCGGCACGCTGTCGTCGGTGTCCGACGCGCTGGAGGGGCGCGGCGAGCAGCTCGGGGACACGCTCGTGGGGCTGTCGGAATATCTGAAGGACTTCAACCCGTCGTTGCCGGACCTGTCGCACGACATCGAGGCGGTGGCCGACGTGGCCGGCATCTACCGCGAGGCGGCGCCCGACTTCCTCGCCGCGATGCGGGATCTGACCACGACGACCCGCACGATCGTCGAGAAACGGCAGGGGCTGGCAGGCGTGTACGAGAGCGTGTCCCGTGCGTCCGGGAACCTGGAGCGGTTCCTCGCCGCCAACGAACAGAACATCATCCGCCTGACGACGACCTCGCAGTCCACACTGGACGTGCTTGCCGAGTACGCGCCGCAGTACCCGTGCATGTTCCGGCAGTTCGCCGAGGCCGTGCCGAACGCGAAGGCGGCCTTCGGACACGGCGAGGACGAGATGAACCATGTCGTGATCCGGATGCTGGCCGACAACCGCGGCAAGTACGAGCCGGGAGTCGACGAGCCGCAGTACAACGACAAGCGCGGCCCGAGGTGCTACCCGCAGAAGGTGCCACCCGAGCGGTTTCCGCAGTATCCGCCGGAAGGTCCGCTCGAGGACGGGTCGACCCATCCGGCGCCGTCGAAGAACTCCGGACCGCTCCCGGGGCCGGTGCTGGGCTACGACGTGCCGTTCCCCGCCGACGGTGACGACAAGGCCGCGCTGCAGGGCCGGTCGAGCGCGGCGTCGGGCGGCGGCGGTGCGCCGCAGGGACGGGTCTCGTCGCCCGCGAATTCGGCCGCCGAACACCGGCTGATCGGGGTGCTGCAGTCGCCGAACACCGGGATCGCGCCGGACGAGCTGCCGGGCTGGGGCGGCGTGCTGCTCGGCCCGCTCTACCGCGGCACAACAGTGGAGCTGCGATGAGGAGTATCACCGGACCACTGCTGAAGATCTCGGTGTTCGCCGTCGTGACGGTGCTGCTGACCGGAATGCTGGCCGCGACCATCGCCAACACGAACTTCGGCGACGCCTCGGGCTACACCGCACGGTTCGTCGACGTGTCGGGTCTGGCCGAGGGCGACGACGTCCGGATCGCGGGCGTGAAGGTCGGTCAGGTCAGGGAGATCACCGTCGGCGAGGGCGACCACGCGGAAGTCCGGTTCGACGTCGACGGTGAGCGCGAGCTGCCCGCTCTGGTGACGGCGACGGTGAAATACCGCAACCTCATCGGACAGCGGTACGTGGCGCTCGGTACCGATGTGCCCGACCGGGGCCGCCTCGAACCCGGCGGGGTGATCCCGCCGGAGCGGACGAGCCCCGCGCTCAACCTGACGGTGCTGTTCAACGGCTTCCAGCCGCTGTTCCGCGCACTCGACCCGAAGGAGATCAACCAGCTCTCCTACGAGATCATCCGAGTGTTCCAGGGCGAGGGCGGCACGGTGCGCAGCCTGCTGTCGCACACGGCGTCGCTGACCTCGACCCTCGCGTCGAAGGACCGGGTCATCGGGCAGACCATCGACAATCTCAACCGTGTCCTCGGCACCGTCAACTCGCGCACGCCGCAGGTGAAAAGCCTCGTGTCGACGACGCAGCAGCTGGTGAGCGGGCTGGCGAAACAGCGCAAGCCGATCGGCGAGGCCGTGTCCGGGCTGGCCGAGCTGACCACGGCGACCAGCGGGCTGCTCGAGGACGCGCGGCAGCCGCTGCGCCAGGACGTGGCGTCGCTGCGGAAGCTGGCGAGCGGTCTGGCCGGCTCGCGCGAGCTGATCGACGAGGTGCTCACGACGCTGCCGGGGCACCTGCAGAAGTTCACGCGCGCGGTCAGCTACGGCAGCTGGTTCAACTACTTCTTGTGTGATTTGAGCGGGACGGTCGGTATCAAGGCCCTCAATGTCGAGGTGCCGATTCTGCCGCTGCCCGCGACGGAGCAGCCGGAGAGGTGCCAGACGGAGTGAAACCGCTGAAGGAACGCAACCAGGCCGCGGTGGGGCTCGTGGCCCTCGTGCTGGTCGTGCTCGTGACCGTCACCGTCTACCGGGCCGACGAGATCCCGATTCTGAGCGACCGCACGAGTTATGCCGCGCACTTCGCCGAGTCCGCGGGCTTGGCCGAGGGCAACGACGTGCAGCTGGCGGGCGTGAAGGTCGGCGAGGTCGACGAGGTCGTGCTCGACGGCACGCACGTGCGCGCGACGTTCTCGCTCGACGGTGTCGACACCTCCCGGATCGGTGCTCGGACGAAGGCGTCGATCGAGATCAAGACGCTGCTGGGCGAGAAGTACCTCGGGCTCGAGCCGGAGGGTGACACGCCGCAGGATCCGGCGGAGCCGATTCCGGTGCGGCGCACGGAAACGCCGTTCGAATTGCAGGACGCGTTCGACCGGCTCTCCGGAACCGTCGAGGACATCGACACCGACCAGCTCGCGAAGAGCTTCGACGTGGCGGCCGAGACGTTCGCCGACACCCCCGAGCCGATGACCGAGGCGCTGGAGGGGCTCTCTGCGCTCTCGGAGACGGTGTCGTCACGCGACGCCGAACTCGGCAGGTTGCTGTCGAACACCCGCAAGATCACCGGCACGCTCCGCAGCAGGAACACGCAGCTGCGCAAGGTCATCGGTGACGGCAACACGCTGCTGACCGAACTGCAGGACCGGCGGCAGGCCATCAATCGGCTGCTGGTCGGCACCCGGCAGGTCTCGCAACAATTGTCCGGCGTCGTCGACGACAACCGGGAGCAGCTGCGGCCCGCGCTACGGGAACTGAGCAAGGTCACCACCGTGCTGCAGCGGAACCAGAGCAACCTGGACCGGGGCCTGGAACTGCTCGCGCCGTTCACGCGGCTCGGGACCAACGTGACCGGCAACGGCCGCTGGTTCGACGGCTACATCTGCGGGCTGCTGCCGCCGACGATCAACACGGGAACCGGGTACGAGTACAACTCGGAGGGCTGCATCGGTGACATGGCCGCACCGGACCAGGGTGCCGGAGGTGACCGATGACGATGGACACGCGCTCGGGCAGGAGCCTGTACCGCTGGCTGGCCACGGCCTGCGTCGCCGCGTTGCTGCTGACCGCGGGCGGCTGGTGGCTGTTGCGCGAGGAGGCGGGCACCCGGGTGAGCGCCCACTTCGACCGCGCGGTCGGGCTGTACGCGGGCTCGACGGTGCGCGTCCTGGGCATCGAGGTCGGCGAGATCACGCGGGTGCAGCCGCGCGGTGAGCAGGTCGTGGTGACCATGCGGGTCGACGACGGGGTGCAGGTGCCGCGCGACGCCGACGCGGTGGTCGTCTCGCCGAGCCTCGTCAGCGACCGCTACGTGCAGCTGACGCCGGTGTACGACGGCGGTCCGGTGATGTCGTCGGGCACCGTCATCCCACGTGAGCGCACCGCCACGCCGATGGAGATCGACGACCTGTACGCGAGCCTGGACGAACTGTCGACGGCGCTCGGGCCGGACGGGGCGAACTCCGACGGGGCACTGTCGCGGGTGCTCGACACGACCGCGGCCAACCTCGACGGCAACGGGCGGAATCTGAACACCACGGTTACGAAACTGTCCGAACTGGCCACGACGCTCGACGGCTCGTCCGAGGACCTGTTCGCGACGGTGCGGAACCTGCAGAAGTTCACCGAACTGCTCGCCACGAGCGATGCGCAGCTCAACCGCTTCTACGAGCGGCTGAGCGAGGTGAGCGGATTCCTCGCGGAGGACTCCGACGACGTCGGCAAGGCGCTGTCGTCGCTGGGCGGGGCGCTGGGCAAGGTGAAGGGCTTCGTCGGCGAGAACAGGAAGGCGCTGTCGGACAACATCGGCAAACTCGAAGGCATCACCCGGGTACTGGCCGATCAGCGCGCCGCGGTCGCGGAGATCGCCGACGTGGCGCCGCTCGGGCTGTCGAACTTCATCAACTCCTACGACGCCGCATCCGGGTCGATCGCGATCCGCTACAACTTCAACGAGCTGACCAACCCGCTGATGACGAGCGCGTGCAAGCTGACGAAGTCGTTGGCCGACCACCGCATCCCGGCCTCGCTCGACAAGTTGTGCGAGATCCTCGGGCCGGTCGTCGACGGCGCGGCGAAGCTGCCGTCGGTCTCGCAGTTGCTGGCCTCGATCCAGAACGGGGAGCTGCCGCCGTTGCCCCTTCCGTCGATCGTCGCACCGGGAGGCCGGTGATGACGGTGACGACAGTGACAGCGGTGACGACAGTGACAGCGGCGGAGCGCAGGCCGGGTCGAGCACGTCCCGGGCGGATGCGCCGGGCCGTGCACGTGACACTGGTGTCCCTGCTGTTGCTGGTGGCAGGCTGTGGCGACGGCGGGTTCTCGGGGCTGTACAACGCGCCGCTTCCCGGTGGTGCCGACCTCGGCGACCGGCCGTACCGGATCACCGTGCGGTTCCAGGACGTGCTCGACCTCGTGCCGCAGGCGGCGGTGAAGGTCAACGACGTCGCGGTCGGGCGAGTGGAGCGGGTGCGCCTCGCCGAGGACGGGAAGACCGCGCTGGCCGATCTCGCCGTGAACGGGGACATCGGCCTGCCCGCCGATGCGGTGGCGGAGTTGCGCCAGTCGAGTCTGCTCGGCGAGAAGTTCGTCGAGCTGCGTCCGCCCGGCGACGGCGGCACGGGAACGCTCGGCGACGGCGACGTGATCCCACTCGACCGGACGAACCGCAATCCGCAGGTGGAGGAGGTGCTCGGTGCGCTGTCGCTGCTGCTCAACGGTGGCGGAGTGGAACAGATCCGGGACATCGTCGGTGAACTCAACGATGCGCTGAGCGGGAACGAACCGGAGATCAGGGCGTTGCTGACGCGGGTGGACGAACTGGCGACCACATTGGACAACCAGCGTGGCGACATCGTACGGGCCATCGACGGTGTGCACCGGCTGTCGAGCACCCTGTCGACACAGCGCGGACACCTGGCGACGGCGCTGGAGCACCTGGAACCCGGGTTGAAGGTCGTCTCCGGCCAACGGAAGCAGCTGGTCGGCATGCTGACGTCGTTGCGGGAGCTGTCGGGGACCGGCACGCGCGTGATCGATGCGAGCAAGCAGAGCCTCGTCGCGAACCTGCAGGCGCTCACGCCGACGTTGGAGAAACTGGCCGAGACCGGTGCCGATCTGCCGAAGGCGATGCAGCTGCTGCCGAGCTATCCGATTCCGGTGTTCGGGGAGTCGATCATGCAGGGCGATTACGCGAACGTGAGCGTGCGGCTGGATCTGCAGCTCGACGCGATCCTGGAGAACATCGTCAATGCACCCAGATCCGCCGTGCAGCTCCCGGACGACGACGGCACAGGCGCCGATGGGGCGATTCCGTTCAACGACGGGGACAGCCCGCCGCCGCTGCCGTTGCCGGGTTCCTCGCAACCGCTGACCGCCTCGCCGCCGGACGGCGGGCAGGGCCGGTCCGGCGCGGGCGGGGGCTTCGACGGCCTGCTCGGCGGACTGCTGGGAGGTGGCTGATGCGCCTGGAACGCAAGAACCGCGTGCAGCTTGTCGCGTTCGGCCTCATTTCGCTGCTGGCCGTCGGCTACGCGGGTGGCACGTATGCCGGGCTGGACCGGTTGTTCGGCAACCGCGGGTACGTCGTCCACGTCCAGCTCGCCGAGTCGGGTGGCATCTTCGAGAACGCCGAGGTCGCCTACCGCGGTGTGACGGTCGGCCGGGTGGCCGATATCGGCCTCGAAGGAAGCGGGGTGACCGTCGACCTGGACATCGACAGCGACTCGCCGGACATTCCCGCGGACGCCGGTGCCGTTGTCGCCAACCGGTCCGCCGTCGGCGAGCAATATGTCGATTTACGGCCCCGGTCGGGCGACGGACCGTATCTCGAACACGGTTCGACGATCGACAGTTCCCGGACCGGCACACCGGTACCGCCCGGACAGCTACTGGGAAACCTGAACCGTCTCGTGTCCAGTGTGGACCCGGAGTCGTTGCGGACGGTCGTCGACGAACTCGACACCGCCTTCACCGGTGTGGGGCCCGACTTGGGGCGGTTGCTGGATTCGGCGGGTTCGCTCACCGCCGAGGCCGGGGAGAACCTGCCGCAGACGGCGCAACTGCTGCGGCAGAGCCGCACGGTGCTCGACACCCAGCGCCGGAACGCCGAGCAGCTGCGTTCGATCGCCGGTGGCTTCCGCGACATCGCCGCGCAGCTGAAGAAGTCCGATTCCGATCTGCGCAGCGTCATCGACCGGGCACCTGCGGCGAGCCGCGAGATCTCGGCACTGCTCGACGAGTCCGGGACGAGCCTGTCGGTGCTGATCGCGAATCTGCTCACGACCTCGCAGGTGCTCGAGCCGCGCACCGATGCGCTCGAGCACATGCTGGTGGCGCTGCCGATGGTGTCCGGCTTCTCCCGTTCGGTCGTGTCCAACGGCGAAGGGCACCTCGGTTTCGTGCCCACGTTCTTCGACCCGCACGGCTGCACCAAGGGCTACGAGGGCACCGAGCGCCGCACTGCGAACGACACGCGCGACATCGAGCCCAACACCGAGGCCTACTGCGCGGAACCTCCGGGGAGTCCGAGCAGCGTCCGCGGTGCACAGAACGCGCCGGTGGCGGGCGAGCAGGTGCAGGTGCCGGGTGGTGACGGGGACGCGAGTGGTGACTCCGGCGGTGGCACCGACCGGGAGGCGGCACGACGCGGGAACCAGGAGGGACGTGGGGAACGGTCCGGCGGACTGCCCGGGCTGCTCGACTTCTCGGCCACCGGCGATTCCGGCCAGCGTGACTCCGACCAGCGTGATTCGGACCGGGGCGATCCGGCGGACTCCGGGGCGTCCGGCGGCGGGCTGGGCGGCCTGCTGGGGGTGGACGGATGAGGCCGGTACCGCTGCTGCGCCGGGTGGCCCGGGACCGCACCGTCACGGTGCTGCTGGCCGTCGCCGTGATCGCGACCGCAACCTGTGCCGGTCTGGGCTGGCGTTGGTGGGCGGTGGCCCACAGCGAGCCCGCCAGCACGGCCGCCGCCCGTGACGCCGCCGTGCGGGAGAGCACCCGGGCACTGGAGGTGCTCCACACGATCGATCACCGCACCGCCGCATCGGACCTCGACGCGTGGGCACGGGTGACCTCCGGCGCCCTGCACGGCAGGCTGACGGGCGACCGGAAACGGCACATCGACCGCGCCCGCAGCAACGAGACCGTCGCCACGGCAACGGTGACCCGCTCCGCCCTGTCCGAACTGGACGTCGAGGGCGGGACGGCGCGGCTGCTGGCGGTCGTGGACACCGACGTCGGTACGGAGCAGCGGCGCAGCACGCTGATCGCGTCGCTGACGCGGAAGGGGGACCGGTGGACCGTGTCGGACGTGCAGGCGGTGGGATCATGACGCGGCGGACCGGGCGGGAACCCGGCGATCGCGAGGGCGAGATGCCCGGCACGGAAACCGATGCGGAGCCCGGGGACGACGGCGAGGATCGGGGAGGCCGCGACCGGCGGGACGCCGAGGACGAGGATGCCCTCGACGACGAGCGTGCGGCCGGGCAGGACCTTGCGACCGGGGGCCGCGGCACAGCCGACGACGCGTCGGCCGGGACGAAGGTTCCGGCGACGCGGCGAGCCACGGTGCTGGCCGTCCTCGCCGCGGTGTGTGTCGTCGCCACGGCCGGCGCGGTCTGGCTGGGCATGCGCTCGGTGGATGCGGCACCGGACGACGTGGCCCACGTCGACGCAGCGCGGACGCAGCAGTTGGCGGAGGAGATCGATGCCGCCGTCACGGCCGTGTTCTCCTACGACCGCGGTGACCTCGCGCGCACCGAGCGGGCCGCCGACCGGGTGCTGACCGGAAAGGCGCGCCGGGAGTACGACGCGACGTTCGCCCGGCTCCGCGACGGATCGGACAGTGACGCGGACGGCGGGCGCGGAGGTGAGTCCGGCACCGTGCAGTCGACGACGGTCCGCTCGGTCGGGGTGCGCAGTCTGCACGCGGACCGGGCGGAACTGCTCGTACTGGCCGATCAGCGCGTCCTGGGCGAGGATATGCGTCCGCGCAGTTCGGATGCGGTGTGGATCGATGTCGAGGCGGTGCGGGTGGACGGGACCTGGCGCATCTCCCGGATGTCGCCGACGTGACCCTGCCGCCGAGTGCGCAGGTCAGGGCGGTGGGTGAGCAGGGCAGGAGGGCCGGACGTTGGCGGGAAATGAAACATGTTGTCATCGTGCTCGATGATCAGGGCGGTCGTCCGGCGAACGCGGGTGAGGTGAGCGGATGCGGATCGCGTTGTTGTCCTACCGGAGCAAGCCGCACTGCGGCGGGCAGGGCGTGTACGTACGGCACCTCAGCCGTGGGCTGGCCGAGCTCGGGCACGACGTCGAGGTGCTGTCCGGGCAGCCGTATCCGGATCTCGACGATCCGGTCCGGCTCACGCCGGTGCCGAGCCTCGACCTGTACCGCGAGCCGGATCCGTTCCGCACCCCGCGGCTCGGCGAGTACCGCGACGCGATCGACCTGCTCGAGACCGGCGCCATGTGGACGGCCGGGTTCCCCGAGCCGCTGACGTTCAGCCTGCGCGCTGCGCGGTTGCTCCGGGACCGGGCGGCCGACTTCGATGTCGTGCACGACAACCAGTGCCTCGGCTACGGCCTGCTCGGCCTGCAGCGCGCGGGTCTGCCCCTGGTGGCGACGGTGCACCATCCGATCACCCGCGACCGGATCGCCGACCTGGCCGCGGCGCCGTGGCGGCGCAGGCTCGCGGTCCGCCGCTGGTACGGCTTCGTGACGATGCAGGCGCGGGTGGCCCGGCGGCTTCCGCGGTTGATCACCGTGTCGCAGGCGTCGGCGGGCGACATCGCCGAGGATTTCCGGGTGCCGGACGAGCGGCTCACGACGATCCCGCTCGGCGTCGACACGGAGCTGTTCCGCCCGGCCCGGGATCGGGTGCCGGGGCGCATCGTGGCCGTGGCCAGTGCCGACGTGCCGTTGAAAGGCGTCCGCCACCTGCTCGAGTCGGTGGCGAAGCTCCGGGCGGAACGGGACGTGGAGCTGGTGCTGGTCAGCAAGCTCGCCGAGGACGGGCCGACCAGGCGGCTCATCGACGAACTGGCGATCGGTGACGTCGTGCGCGCGGTGCACGGACTGGCCGATGACGAGCTGGCCGGTCTGCTGGCCTCCGCGGAGGTGGCCTGCGTGCCGTCGCTCTACGAGGGATTCTCGCTGCCGACGGTCGAGGCGATGGCGTGTGGCACGCCCCTGGTGGTGAGCCGCGCGGGCGCGCTGCCGGAGGTGGTGGGCGACTGCGCCCGGCTGGTGCCACCCGGCGACACCGAGGCGCTGACGCGGGAACTGGCCACGGTGCTCGACGACCGGGGTCTGCGCGGCCGACTCGGCGAGGCGGGACGGGCGCGGGCCCTCGAACGATACAGCTGGCGATCCGTCGCGGCGTCCACAGTGGATGCATACCGCGAGGTGATCGACCGGACACGGCGAAAGGCGGAATAGATGCTGACGGTGGACTTCGACCGCATCGGGGTGGGACCGGATGCGACGGTGATCGACGTCGGCTGCGGTGCGGGCAGGCACGCGTTCGAGGCCTACCGGCGGGGCGCCGACGTCGTGGCGTTCGATCAGGACAAGTCCGAGCTCGCCGAGGTCGAGACGATGTTCGCCGCGATGTCGGCCGAAGGGCAGGTGCCCGACGGGGCGGCGGCCACCACGGTGGCGGGCGACGCGCTGCGGCTGCCGTTCCCGGACGGGACGTTCGACTGCGTGATCGCCTCCGAGATCCTGGAGCACGTTCCCGAGGACGAGCGGGCGATCGCCGAGCTGGTGCGCGTGGCGCGGCCCGGCGGGTCCGTCGTCGTCACGGTGCCGCGGTGGCTGCCGGAACGCGTGTGCTGGCTGCTCTCGGACGCTTACCACGAGGTCGAGGGCGGGCACGTGCGCATCTACCGGGGCGACGAACTGCGCGGCAAGCTGAGCTCCGCCGGGCTGCGGCCCGTCGCCGCCGAGCACGCCCATGCACTGCACGCGCCGTACTGGTGGCTCAAGTGCGCCGTCGGACCCGACAACGACGACAATCCGCTGGTCAAGGCGTACCACCGGCTGCTGGTGTGGGACATGCTGCGCGCCCCCTGGCCGACGCGCACCGCCGAGCGGCTGCTCGACCCCGTGCTCGGCAAGAGCCTCGCGCTGTACAGCGTCAAGGACGAGGGCGCGGTCAAGGACGAGGGCGCGGCCGGGGACGAGGCCGCAGCCGGGGACGGCGGGACCGGTGGTGGGCAGGGGGTCGCCGGTGCCGCGGACTGACCTGCCCGAGGTCCCCGGCGTCCTGACCGCGTCCGAGATGGCCGCCACGGCGCGGTCGATCGCCGCGGTGCAGGAGAGTTCCGGTGCCGTTCCGTGGTTTCCCGGCGGGCACACCGACCCGTGGGACCACGTCGAATCCGCCATGGCGCTGACGGCCTCCGGGCTCCACGACGAGGCTGCCGCCGCCTACGACTGGTGCCGCTGCACCCAGCGCAGCGACGGTTCCTGGCCCGCGAAGCTCGTCGGCGGCCGCGTCGAGGATCCGGTCACCGACACCAACTTCTGCGCCTACGTGGCTGTCGGCGTGTGGCATCACCTGACCTGCACCGGCGACGACGACTTCGCCCGTCGTATGTGGCCGGTGGTGCGCGCCGCCGTCGACCTCGTGCTGGAGGCGCAGGCCGAACGCGGCGAGGTCGCCTGGGCGCGCGGCGCCGGCGGTGTGTGGGCCGGTGAGGCGTTGCTGTCGGGCTGCGCGAGCATCCATCAGAGCCTGCGATGCGCGCTCGCGCTGGCCGAGTACGTCGAACGGCCGCAGCCGGACTGGGAGGTCGCGCTGGGCAGGCTCGGCCACGCGCTGCGCGCCCACCCCGAGGCGTTCGCGGACAAGAGCCGTTACTCGATGGACTGGTACTACCCGGTGCTCGGGGGCGCCGTCCGCGGGCGCGCCGGGCTCGACCGGATCCGCGGGCGCTGGCGGGACTTCGTCGTCGACGGGCTCGGCGCGCGGTGTGTCGACGACCGGCCGTGGGTCACCGGAGCGGAGACCTGTGAACTCGTGCTCAGTCTCGATGCGCTTGGCGAGGCCGCGCCGGCACGGGAGCTGCTGGCGGCCATGCAGCATCTGCGCGATCCGGACGGCTCGTACTGGACGGGCCACGTCGTCACCGACGGCAAGCGCTGGCCGGAGGAACGGACGACGTGGACCGGCGCGGCGGTGATCCTGGCAGCCGATGCGCTGTCGCGCACCACGCCGTCGTCGGCGATCTTCCGCGGCGACGGCCTCCCCGCGGGACTCGCGTCGGTCGGCGCCGGCTGCTGTGACACCTATGTGACGGGTGTGCCCGGCTGACCGGCGATCCGCCGCAGCAGCCGCATCGAACCGGTCGCCGCGTGTTCGGCGAACTGTCCGGAGGCCAGCGCCCGGCGGAAGATGTGGAACGGCGGGCGGCCGCCGTCGCGCGGGTCGGGGAACACGTCGTGGATGGCCAGCAGTCCGCCAGGCCGCACCCAGGGCGCCCAGCCGGCGAGGTCTGCCTCGGCGGCCTCCTCGGTGTGGCCGCCGTCGATGAACACCAGGTCGGCGGGGGTGCGCCACAGCGCCGCGACCTCCGGCGAGCGGCCGACGACGGCGACGACGGTCTCCTCCAGTCCGGCGCTCGCGATGGTGCGGCGGAAGGCGCCCAGCGTGTCGAGCCTGCCGGTGTGCGGGTCGACGAGGCCGGGGTCGTGGTACTCCCAACCGGGCTGGTGTTCCTCGGAGCCGCGGTGGTGATCGACGGTCACGACCCGTGCGCCCGTCTCCCGCGCGGCCGCGCCCAGGAACACTGTCGACTTGCCGCAGTAGCTGCCGATCTCCACGGCCACGGGGGCCTCGCCGGCGTCGCCGTGCCGGGTGGTCGCCGTCTCGTGCAGTGCGTCGTAGAGGACGAGGCCCTCGTCGGTCGGCATGAAGCCGGGGGCGTCGATCGCGGCGGTCAGCAGCTCGGGTGGCATGGCCGTGGCAGCGGGCATGCCGGGACTGTAGGCGCGCGCCGCCGCGGGCTCAACAGCGGTGTCACCGCGGTTGGAACACGATGCTGTCCGGGTGTGGCGGCGTGGTCGAGTTCGGTATCGACCACCACGTTCGGCTTCGGCCATGAGTTGAAACATGTTTCAGAAATCTGCATCATGTGAGGGCGATCCGCCCGCCGGAAGGAGCCTGCGATGCCGCACCGGGAATGGGATGCCGAGGCCGACGTCGTGATCGTCGGCCTCGGGGGTGCAGGGGCGTGTGCCGCCGTCGACGCCTCCGACCACGGTGCCGACGTGCTCGTCCTCGACCGGTTCGACGGCGGCGGCGCGACCGCCCTCAGCGGCGGCGTCGTCTACGCCGGGGGCGGCACGCCGTACCAGCGGGCCGCGGGGTTCGAGGACAGCACCGGCGCGATGCTCGACTACCTCCGGCTCGAGACCGGCGGCGCCGTCTCCGACGAGACGCTGTCGCGGTTCTGCGCGCAGAGCCTCGACAACCTGCGCTGGCTGGAGCAGCACGGCGTGCCGTTCGACGGCAGCATGGCGCCGCGCAAGACGTCGTATCCCACCAACGAGCACTACCTGTACTACTCGGGCAACGAGCTCGCCCCGCCGTTCTCCGACGCCGCGGCACCCGCACCGCGCGGGCACCGCGCCAAGGGCAAGGGCGTGTCCGGCAAACCGTTGTTCGCGGCGTTGCGCCGGGCCGTGGCGCGCAGGCCGATCGCGGTGCGCACCCGGACCAGGGCCACCGGGCTCGTCACCGCCGACGACTGCGTCGTCGGCGTGGAGGCCACCGAACTCCGCAGGCCCCTTCCGCGCCGGCTGCACCGGGCGCTGTCGGCGGCGAACCGCAAGCTCAACATCTACTACCGCCCGCTGGGCCGGATGCTCGACGGGCCGATCGCGAGCCTGGAACGCAGGCACGGCGAGGTGCGGCGGTTCCGCGCCCGCCGCGGTGTCGTCCTCGCCGCCGGCGGGTTCGTGTTCAACCGGTCGCTCGTGGCCGAGCACGCACCCGCCTATCGCCGGGGATCCTCGCTCGGCACGATCGGTGACGACGGCAGCGGCATCGCGCTCGGGGAGTCCGTGGGCGGGCGGACCGACCGGATGCACCGGGTGTCGGCGTGGCGGTTCTTCAACCCGCCGCTGGCGATGGTCGACGGGGTGCTCGTCAACAACCGCGGCGAGCGCATCTGCAACGAGGCCTACTACGGCGCGCGCATCGGTGACCACGTCGCGCGCCAGCCCGGCGCGGAGGCGTACCTGATCGTCGACGCCCGCATCCGCGCGGAGGCGCTCCGGCAGGCCCCGTCCCAGACCCTGTGGTTCCAGCGACTGCAGGCCGAGTACGTGCTGCGGCTGGGCCACGTTTCCGGAGACGATCTGCCGGCACTCGCCCGCAGGCGCGGCATCGACCCGGACGGGCTGGCACACACGATCGAGGAGTACAACGCCGGCGCCGCCGCCGGTCACGACCGGATGGGCAAGGATCCGGCACACGTGCGCCCGCTGTCGGACGGCCCGTTCCACGCGATCGACTGCTCCATCCGGACGCAGCCGGCCTTCCCGATCCCGATGATCACGCTCGGCGGGCTGGCCGTCGACGAATCGACCGGCGCCGTCACCCGCGACGACGGCTCGGCCGTACCGGGGCTGTACGCCGCGGGCCGCAACGCCGTCGGCGTGTGCTCGGAGTCCTACGTGAGCGGGCTGTCCATTGCGGACTGCGTGTTCTCCGGGCGCCGCGTGGCGGCCGCACTGACCGAGAAGCGATTTCAGGAGGAACAGGCATGAGGATCGTCGTCGACTGGGATCTGTGTGAGTCCAACGGAATCTGCGAGGCCGTCGCACCCGACGTGTTCGAGCTGGACGAGGACGAGAACCTGATTCTCAAGGCCGACCCGGACGCCGAGAACCGCGGCCGGATCCTGCAGGCCGTCGAGTCGTGCCCGAAGGCCGCGCTGTCGCTGGAGGATTCCGCGTGACGGGCGAGCAGCCGAGCACACCCGCGGGTGATGACGGCGAGGTCGAGGAGATCGACGTCGTCGTGGTCGGCAGCGGCGCCGCCGGGCTGACCGCGGCGCTGCGTGCGGCGCATCTCGGGCTGTCGACCGTGGTGCTCGAGAAGGCCGGGGCGTTCGGCGGGTCGACGGCCCGTTCCGGCGGTGGCGTGTGGGTTCCCGGCAACGACGCGCTGCAGCGCGCGGGGGTGCCGGACACGCCGGCGGCCGCCAGGGAGTACCTGCACGCGATCGTGGGCGAGGCGGCCGAACCGGAGCGCATCGACACGTATCTCGCGCACGGCCCGGCAGTACTGTCCTTCGTGGAAGCGGTCACGCCGTTGCGGTTGCGCTGGGTGCGCGGCTACTCCGACTACTATCCCGAAGTGCCCGGCGGCAGGGCGGCCGGTCGTTCCGCCGAGCCGAAACCCGTCGACGCCCGGCTGCTCGGCGAGGACCGGAGCAGGCTCGAGCCGCCGTACAGCGCGCCGCCGCTCGGCGTGCCGCTCGGCCAGGCCGACTACCGGTGGCTGAGCCTGATCGCACGCCACCCGCGGGGCCTGCTGACGTTGCTGAGCCTCGGCATGCGCTGGCTGGGCGGTCTGCTGCTGGGCAAGCGCCAGCTGGTCATGGGACAGGCGATCGCCGCCGCGCTCCGGATCGGCGTTCGCCGCGCCGGCGGCGAGGTCAGGCTCAACCGGCCGCTGTTGCGCCTGGAGACCGACGGCGACCGGGTGACCGGCGTCGTCGTCGACCGGGACGGGGAGGAGGCCGTGGTGCGCGCCCGGCGCGGAGTGGTGCTCGCCGCAGGCGGGTTCGAGCACAACGCGGCGATGCGCGAGCGGTGCCAGCGGGCTCCCATCGGGACGGAGTGGACGGTCGGCGCCGAGGCCAACACCGGCGACGCCATCACCGCGGCGACGGCCGTGGGTGCGGCGGTGGACCTGATGGACGACGCCTGGTGGGGCCCGTCGATCCCGCTGCCGGGCGGACCGTGGTTCGCGCTGGCCGAGCGATCCCGGCCCGGCAGCATCATGGTGAACGACCGCGGTCGCCGGTTCGTGAACGAGTCGGCGCCCTACGTGGACGCCGTGCACGCCATGTACGGCGGCGACCAGGGCCGCGGTGACGGTCCGGGGGAGAACATCCCGACCTGGCTGGTGTTCGACCAGCGGTACCGCAACCGCTACATGTTCACCGGACTCGGCCCGCGGCAGGCCCTCCCGGGACGCTGGTACAAGCACGGCATCGTGGTGCAGGCATCGTCGGTCGGCGCGCTGGCCGAGCAGATGGGTGTGCCCGCCCGGGAGCTCGAAGCCACGGTGGCCCGGTTCAACGGGTATGCCAGGGCGGGCGAGGACACCGAGTTCGGCCGGGGCCGCAGCCGTTACGACCACTACTACGGCGACCCCCGGAACCGGCCCAATCCCAGTCTCGGCGAACTGAACCAGGCGCCGTTCTACGCCGTGAGGATGGTCCCGGGTGATCTCGGCACGAAGGGCGGGGTGCGCACGGACACGCGAGCCCGCGTGCTGCGTGAGGACGGCTCGGTGATCGACGGGCTCTACGCGGCGGGCAACACCACCGCCGCCGTGATGGGCCGTACCTACGCCGGTCCCGGGGCCACGATCGGACCGGCGATGGTGTTCGGCCACCTGGCCGCCGAGGACCTCGCCGGCACCGGCACCGGCACCGGCGACGTCGGGGATCGGCGGCTGCCGGTGACCGCTGAGGAGTGACGGCGCGGGCGTGGGTAACCTTCCCGCGTGTCTGTCAACAAGGACGAGCCCGGGATCACCGCGTCCGGCGCGCCCGGCCCAGTGCCCGGTGATGCGTCCGCGGCGCCGCCCGGTCGTTCCGGGCCGCCGCGGCCCGCGTACACCGAACCGGTTCCCGTGACGACGCTCGTGGCGCGCTCCGGATCCCGGCTGCTGGCCGACCCGTCGGCGCCCGAGGTCATGGTGACGGGAGCGACGCTGCGCGGACAGGACGTGCGACCCGGCGACCTGTTCGCCGCGCTGCCGGGCGCACACGTGCACGGCGCGGATTTCGCCGCAGGCGCCATGGCCGCGGGTGCGGCCGCGATCCTCACCGACGAGGCCGGCGCCGAACGCCCCGTGATCGCCGAGACCGACCTGCCCGTGCTCGTGCACTCCGAGCCGCGCGCGGTGCTCGGCGAGATCGCCGCCTGGATCTACGGCGAACCGTCGCTGACCCTCAACGTCCTCGGGATCACGGGCACGTCGGGCAAAACGACCACGACGTACCTCGTGGAGGCGGGACTGCGCGCGGCGGGCCACACCACCGGTCTCATCGGAACGGTCGAGACCCGGGTGTCGGGCGAACGGCTCGCCAGCGCGTTCACCACGCCGGAGGCACCCGATCTGCAGGCCCTGTTCGCGCTCATGGTCGAACAGGGCGTGACGCACGTGCCGATGGAAGTCTCCAGCCACGCGCTGAGCCTCGGCCGGGTGAACGGCACGCGGTTCACGGTCGGTGCGTTCACCAACCTGTCGCAGGACCATCTCGACTTCCACCGCGACATGGACGACTACTTCGCCGCGAAATCGCTGCTGTTCGACGGCCGGTCGACGAGCGAGGTCGTGGTCACCGACGCCGAGTGGGGCCGCGCGCTCGTCACGCCGCAGACGATCACGGTCGGGACGGAGGCGGACGCCGACGCCGCATGGCGGGCGAGCGACATCGCCGCGATGCCGACGGGAGAACAGGCCTTCACCCTCCACGCGCCGGACGGGCGCACCGCCCGCGCCGGCATCCCGCTGCCGGGTGAGTTCAACGTCGCCAACGCGACCCTGGCCGCGGCGATCCTGGACACGGCGGGCGTCTCCCTCGACGCGATCGTCGCGGGCCTGGCTTCGGTCGAGGTGCCGGGCCGGATGGAACGTGTCGCGCTGGGCCAGCCGTTCGCCGCGGTCGTCGACTACGCGCACAAGCCGGCCGCCGTCACGCAGGCGCTGCAAGCACTGCGCGCGCGCACGCAAGGGCGCATCATCACGGTGCTCGGGTGCGGTGGCGATCGCGACACCGCGAAGCGGCCCATCATGGGCGAGGCGGCGGCGCGCGGCAGCGAACTGGTGATCGTCACCGACGACAACCCTCGCAGCGAGGACCCGGCCGCGATCCGCGCCGAGACGCTGGTGGGCGCCCGGGCCGTGGACCCGGCCGAGGCCGGTGAGATCCGCGAGATCGGCGACCGCAGGGAGGCCATCGCCGCGGCGGTCGCCGCGGCCGGTCCCGGGGACGTCGTGCTCGTGGCGGGCAAAGGACACGAGAGCGGCCAGAACATCGCGGGCGTGGTGCATCCCTTCTCCGACCGGGATGAGCTCGCGGCCGCCATCCGCGACAGACTCGAGGTGAGCGTGTGATCGAGATGAGCATGGCCGAGATCGCCGAGGTGACCGGCGGCCGGCTGCACCGGGCCGACGGTACCGAGCGCGTGACGGGGTCGGTGGAATTCGACTCCCGCAGGCTCACCGACGGTGGGTTGTTCGTCGCGTTGCCCGGCGAGCGGGTCGACGGGCACGAGTTCGCGGCGAAGGCCGTCGCCGACGGTGCCGCGGGCGTGCTCGCGGGCCGTGAGGTCGACGCACCCGCCGTGATCGCCCCGCCGGTCGCGGATGCGCACGCGAACGCGATGGCGCTGGCGGGCGACAGCGACGGATCGGGCGCGGCGGTGCTCGCCGCGCTCGGCACGCTCGCCCGGCACGTCGTCACGCGGCTGACCGAGGGCGGGACGACCGTCGTCGGCGTCACCGGCTCGTCCGGCAAGACCTCCACCAAGGACCTCATCGCCCAGCTGCTCGAACCGCTCGGGCCGACGATCGCGCCGCCCGGGTCGTTCAACAACGAGCTCGGTCATCCGTGGACCGCACTGCGGGCCGACTCCTCGACCCGCAACCTCGTGCTGGAGCTGTCGGCCCGCGGGCCCGGGCACATCGCCGAACTGGCGCGGATCGCGCCCCCGACGATCGGGGCGGTGCTCAACGTCGGCACCGCCCACGTCGGCGAGTTCGGCTCCCGCGAGGGCATCGCGCAGACGAAGGGCGAGCTGGTCGAGGCGCTGCCCGCCGACGGCGTGGCCGTGCTCAACGCCGACGACCCGCTGGTCGCCGCCATGGCCTCCCGCACCCCGGCGCGCGTCGTGTTCGTCGGCGAGAGCCCCGGGGCGACGGTGCGGGCCGAGGACGTCCGCCTCGACGACCAGGCGCGGGCGTCGTTCCGGCTCGCCGCCCCGCAGGGCACCGCCGACGTGACGCTGTCGCTGCACGGGGAGCACCACGTCGGCAACGCCCTCACCGCCGCGGCGATCGCGCTCGAGCTCGGTACGCCCGTCGCCGAGGTCGCCGAGCGCCTGTCCGGTGCCGAGCGGCGGTCCTCCCGGCGCATGGAGGTCACCACGCGCGACGACGGCGTCACGGTGCTCAACGACTCCTACAACGCCAACCCGGAGTCGATGAAGGCGGCGCTCAAGACCCTCGCGTCGATGACCCGGCCTGCGGGCCGACGATCATGGGCGGTCCTGTCGGAGATGGGCGAACTGGGTACCGATAGCGTGTCCGCGCACGACGAGATCGGCAGGCTCGCGGTGCGCCTGAACATCAGCAGGCTCGTGGTGGTCGGAGACGCGGCCGCCCCGATGCACACCGGTGCCAGCCATGAAGGTTCTTGGGGAGAGGAGTCGGTTCTGGTTCCCGACACCGACGCGGCCGTCGCACTGCTGCGCGACGAGCTGCGTTCCGACGACGTGGTCCTGGTCAAGGCCTCCAAGGTCGCCGAGATGTGGCGGGTGGCCGACGCGCTGCTGGAGGGCACCGAGTGATCAGCATCCTGATCGCGGCCTCGGTGGGGCTGCTGATCTCCATCCTGTTCACGCCGTATCTGATCAGGCAGTTCTCGAAACAGGGTTTCGGGCAGGAGATCCGTGAAGAGGGGCCCGAGGGTCACCGTTCGAAACGCGGCACGCCCACGATGGGCGGTGTGGCGATCATCGTCGCGATGGTCGTCGCGTACGCCGTGGCGCACCTGGTCGACGTGTTCCGCGGTTCGGCGAACTCGGGGCCGACGGCGTCCGGTCTGCTCGTGTTGTTCCTGTCCGTCGGGCTCGGCATCGTGGGCTTCCTCGACGACTTCATCAAGATCCGCAAACAGCGCAATCTCGGCCTCAACAAGACGGCCAAGCTGGTCGGCCAGCTCCTCGTTGCGGTCGTGTTCGGCATCCTCGCGCTGCAGTTCGTCAACGACAACGGACTGGCGCCCGCCTCGCAGCACCTCTCGTACGTCCGGGACCTGTCACTGATCTTCTTCCCGGTCCCGGTGTTCATCCTGTTCTGCTACCTGCTGATCTCGGCGTGGTCGAACGCGGTGAACTTCACCGACGGGCTCGACGGCCTCGCCGGCGGCGCCGGAGCGATGGTGCTGGTCACGTACGTGGTGATCGCGTTCTGGCAGGCCCGGCTCAGCTGTGTCGAGACGCCGCAGGCCGCGTGTTACGACGTTCGCGATCCGCTCGACCTCGCCGTGGTGGCCGCCGCCGCGGCAGGTGGCTGCGTCGGGTTCCTGTGGTGGAACGCCGCACCGGCGAAGATCTTCATGGGCGACACCGGATCGCTCGCCCTCGGTGGTCTCATCGCGGGCCTGTCGATGACCACGCGCACCGAGCTGCTCGCCATCGTCATCGGGGGCCTGTTCGTCGTCGAGATGGTGTCGGTCGTGCTGCAGATCGCCGTCTTCCGCACCACCCGCAAGCGGCTGTTCCGGATGGCGCCGTTCCATCACCACTTCGAGCTCTCCGGCTGGGCCGAGACGACGGTGATCATCCGGTTCTGGCTGCTCGCGGCCGTGTGCTGCATGTTCGGCCTCGGCTTGTTCTACAGCGAACAGCTCGGACTCGGCGGAGGCTGACCCGTGAAGTTGGCGGGAACACGTGTCCTCGTCGCGGGCGCCGGGGTGACCGGCCGGTCGGCGGCCGAGGCGCTGACCGAACTCGGCGCCGACGTGACCGTGACGGACGGCGACGCCCAGCGGCTCGCCGAACTCGACGGTCTCGGCGCCGCACTGGAACCCGGGCTCGACGCCCCGCCCGAGGGCACCGAGCTGGTCGTGACGAGTCCCGGCTGGCGGCCGACCGCGCCACTGCTGGCGGCGGCGGCCGAGGCGGGCATCGAGGTGATCGGCGACGTCGAGCTGGCCTGGCGACTCGGGCAGCAGCGGGAGCGCCCGCCCACCTGGCTCGTCGTGACCGGCACCAACGGCAAGACCACGACCGTCGGCATGCTCGAGTCGGTACTGCGCGCGGCCGGCGTGGACGCCGTGGCCTGCGGTAACGTCGGCTTCGCCGTGCTCGACGCCGTTCGCGCGGGGCACGCCGTACTGGCCGTCGAGCTGTCCAGCTTCCAGCTGCACTGGTCGTCCACTCTCGCCCCTCGCGCGTCCGTGGTGCTCAACGTCGCCGAGGACCATCTCGACTGGCACGGTGGTCTCGAGGCCTACGCCGCCGCCAAGGGCAGCGTGCACGCGCGCTCGGCGACGGTCGTGCACAACGTGGCCGAGGCGTGGTCGCAGCGCCTCGCCGACGAGTACGCGCCCGACGGCGCGCGCCGGATCGGGTTCCGCCTCGACGCCCCGTGGCCCGGTGAACTCGGCATCGCCCGAGACCTGTTCGTCGACCGCGCCTATGTCGGCGATCCGGCGCAGGGTGCCGAGGAACTGGCCACGCTCGGCGACATCCGTCCGATGGGACCGCACAACGTCGCCAACGCCCTCGCCGCCGCCGCTCTCGCACGTGCCTGCGGCGTCCCGTCCGCCGCCGTCTCGGAAGGTCTGCGCACCTTCGCGCCCGGCGCCCACCGCGCCGTCGTCGCGGGTGAGGTCGACGGGGTGCGCTACGTCAACGATTCGAAGGCCACCAACCCGCACGCCGCGACCGGCTCCCTGCTCGCACAGGACGGTGTCGTCTGGGTCGCGGGCGGCCAGCTCAAGGGCGCGTCCGTCGACGACCTCGTCGAGGGCGTGGCGGCGCGACTACGCGGTGTGGTCCTGCTCGGGGTCGACGCGGACGTGATCGGCGCCGCTGTTGCGCGACACGCGCCCGATGTTCCCGTCACACGTGTCGATCCGGGTGACCATGAGCCCATGACATCGGCGGTGAACGCGGCTCACGCGCTCGCGGAGGCGGGCGACACGGTGGTGCTGGCACCCGCGGCGGCGTCGCTGGACATGTTCCGCGACTACGCGGCGAGGGGTGAGGCGTTCACGGCGGCCGTCGACGTGCTGAGACGGGAACGCCTCGGTGACGGCGGTTGACGAGGGCCGATCCGGTTCCGCCGGCTCCGCCCGGCGGAGCGAGGGCGGCAACCGGACGAAACGCACCGAACGCGGACTGACGGCCGTCCGCACCGCGCTGACCGCGTGGCTGTCGCGCCCGTTGGCCGACTTCCACCTGATCCTCGCGGTGTGCGGGCTGCTCGTGGTGATCGGCACCGTGATGGTGCTGTCGGCGTCGTCGGTGTCGTCGTACGACCCGGGCAATGCGGGCAGCGTCTACGCCCTGTTCCAGCGGCACCTGGTGTTCGTGGCCATCGGCGCGGTCGTGTTCTGGCTCGGCGTGCGCATTCCGCTGCCGCGGATCCGCATGCTCTCGTCCGCCGCGATGGTCGTCGTGCTCGGCCTGCTGGCTCTCGTGCTCACCCCGTTGGGCACCGAGCGGAACGGTTCGCAGGGTTGGTTCGCGGTCGGGCCGCTGTCGCTGCAGCCCGTGGAGCTCGGCAAGGTCGTGCTCGCGCTGTGGGGCGCCCACATCCTGGTGACCAAATACCAGGTGCTGCACCAGTGGCGGCACCTGCTGGTGCCGGTGGTGCCCGCGGCGCTGCTGATGTGTGCACTGGTCATGGCCCAGCCGGACCTCGGCGGCACGGTGCCGCTCGGCATCGTGCTCATCGCGCTGCTGTGGTTCGCGGGCGCGCCGAAACGCCTGTTCGGCATCGTGCTGGCCTCGGGCATCGCGGCCGCGGTGACGCTGGCGCTGATCGCCGACTACCGGCTCGATCGCGTCATGACGTTCCTGAATCCCGACGCCGATCCGCTCGGCAAGGGGATGCAGGCCAACCAGGCGCTGTACGCGCTCGCCGACGGCGGACTCCTCGGCAAGGGCCTCGGGCAGGGCCAGTCGAAATGGATGTACCTGCCGAACGTGCAGCACGACTTCATCTTCGCCCTGATCGGCGAAGAACTCGGCTTCGTCGGCTGTATCGGCGTGATCGGCCTGTTCGGCCTGCTGACCTTCGTCGGCCTGCGCATCGCGATGCGTAACCTGGACCCCTGGATCCGGATCGTCGCCGGGACGCTGACGGTGTCGATCGTGTCGCAGGCGGCCATCAACATCGGCTACGTCGTCGGATTGCTGCCCGTCACGGGCGTGACGCTGCCGATGATCTCCTACGGCGGCACGTCGCTGCTGGTGACGATGCTGCTGTTCGGCCTGCTCGCCAACTGCGCGCGGCACGAACCGGAGGCCGTCGCGGCGTTGCGAACCCAGGGGCCGGGTAAGTTCGGGCGCCTGATGCGGTTGCCGGCACCGGCGCCGTACCGGCCGCCCGCCACCCGGCGTGGCGGGGCCCGGGGCGGCGGCCGCGGCCAGAACGGCTCGCGTTCCTCGGATGCCAAGACCGGCAGGCCCGCAACCCGCGGGGCACGCTCGTCGACAGCGTCCGAACGGCGGAGCGCGGCGCCGGGGCGAAGTGCGGTGCCGGGGCGGAGCGCGGCGCCGGAGCACGGTCGCCGCGCCCGCGGCGAGCCGGGGCGTGACCGACCACGCAGCTCGAAACCGGATCGCTCAACGGGAACCAGCCGATCGACACGGAGAGGACGCAGGTGAGCCAGCCCGACACCGGTGCGGAGCAGACGACGCCGGCACGCACCGCACCGACGGTCGTCGTCGCAGGGGGCGGCACGGCCGGCCATATCGAACCCGCGCTCGCGCTGGCCGACGCGGTGACGCGGCTCCGGCCGGATGCGCGAGTGGTCGCGCTGGGCACCGAGCGCGGCCTGGAGACCACGCTGGTACCGGACCGCGGGTACCCGCTCGAGCTGATCCCGCCGGTGCCGATGCCCCGCAAACCCACGCCCGAGCTGCTGCGGCTCCCGTTGAAGGTGCGCGATTCCGTCAAGCGCACGCGCGAGGTGTTCGACCGTGTCGGCGCCGACGTCGTCGTCGGGTTCGGCGGCTACGTCGCGCTGCCCGCCTACCTGGCCGCACGCGGGCGGACCCCGATCGTCGTGCACGAGGCCAACAAACACCCGGGCCTGGCCAACAAGATCGGCGCCCGCCTCGCCGCGAAGGTCGCCGCCGCCGTGCCGGGAACACCGCTGCCGGGCGCCGAGGTCGTCGGCATCCCGCTGCGGCGCTCGATCACGTCACTGGACCGCGCCGCGCTGCGCGCCGAGGCCCGGGCCCACTTCGGACTCGACCCCGACGCCCCGACCGTGCTCGCCTTCGGCGGTTCGCAGGGCGCGAGGTCGATCAACGAGGCCGTGTCCGGGGCCGCCCGGACCTTCGCCGAGGCCGGTGTGGGGGTGCTCCACGCGCACGGTCCAAAGAACTCGGTCGCGGTGCGCGAGTTCCCCGGCGCTCCGCCGTACGTGCCGGTGCCGTACCTGGAACGGATGGACCTCGCCTACGCCGCGGCCGACCTGGTGCTGTGCCGGTCGGGGGCGATGACGGTCGCCGAGGTGTCGGCGGTCGGCCTGCCCGCGGTGTTCGTCCCGCTGCCGCACGGCAACGGTGAGCAGGCGCTCAACGCCGAACCCGCGGTGCAGGCCGGGGCCGGGCTGTTGGTCGAGGACGAGGCGCTGACCCCGGAATCGATCGCCGAGCAGGTGGTCCCGGTGGTGACCGACGCCGAGCGGCTCGCGAAGATGAGTGCGGCCGCGGTCGGGCTGGGGCACGGCTCGGCCGACGAAACGCTGGCGCGGATGGTCTTGGAGGCCGGGGGACATGGCGATGGCAGTTGACACACCCGAGGAGCCCGGCATGAACGCCGTCGTGGCGCGTCCGCCCGAGGTGCTGCAGCGGGCGCACCTCATCGGGATCGGCGGCGCAGGTATGAGCGGTATCGCGCGCATCCTGCTGGCGCGCGGTGCGCAGGTGTCCGGTTCCGACGCGAAGGAGTCGCGGGCCTTCCTGACGCTGCGGGCCCAGGGCGGGCACATCGCCGTCGGGCAGGCCGCGGAGAACCTCGTCCTCGCGGGTGCAGAACCGACCGCGGTGGTCGTGTCGACGGCGATCCGCGACGACAACCCCGAACTGGTGGCCGCGCGCGCACGCGGCATTCCGGTGCTGCATCGCGCCGAGGCCCTCGCCGCGCTGATGGAGGGTCACCGTGTCGCGTGCATCGCGGGCACCCACGGCAAGACGTCGACGACGTCGATGCTGACGGTCGCACTGCAGCACTGCAGGCTCGACCCGTCGTTCGCGATCGGCGGCGATCTCAACGAGTCCGGTGCGAACGCACACCACGGCGAAGGTGGTGTGTTCGTCGCGGAGGCCGACGAGAGCGACGGTTCGTTCCTGAGCTACACGCCGGACGTGGCGGTCGTGACGAATGTCGAACCCGACCACCTCGACCACCACGGCACCGTCGACGCCTACATGGCCGTGTTCACCGAATTCCTCGGGCGGATCGCGCCGGGGGGCGCGCTCGTGGTGTGCGCCGACGACGCGGCCGCGGCCGAGCTGGCGTGCCGCGCCGAGGCGGCCGGGGTGCGCGTGCTGCGGTACGGCCGGTCGGCGACCGGTGAGCACGACGCGCAGGTCGTGGCCTACGAGCCGGCCGAAGAAGGCGGCACGGTGCGGCTCGCGCTCGGCGGTGAGGAGCTCGAGGTGCGGGTGACCGTGCCGGGCGAGCACATGGCGTTCAACGCCGTCGCCGCACTGCTGACGGGTCTGGAGCTGGGCGCGCCGGTCGACGGGATGCTCGCCGGCCTCGCGGTGTTCGGCGGTGTGCGCAGGCGGTTCGAGTTCAAGGGCCGTGCCGCCGACGTGCGCGTCTACGACGACTACGCCCATCACCCCACCGAAGTCGACGCGCAGCTGCGTGCGGTGCGGCACGCCGCGGGCACCGGCCGGGTCGTCGTCGTGTTCCAGCCACACCTCTATTCCCGCACCGAGGCGTTCGCGAGCGAGTTCGCCGAGGCGCTGGACCTGGCCGATGAGGTGATCCTGCTCGACGTCTACGGCGCGCGGGAGGAGCCGAAACCGGGGGTGAACGGGGAGCTCATCGCGGAGCGGATCAGCGGTGCGACCGTGCACTACGAACCCGCGTTCGACCGCGCCACCGCGCTCGCGGCCGATCTCGTCGAGCCGGGTGATCTGCTCGTGACCATGGGTGCAGGCGACGTGACACAGCTCGGCCCGGAGATCCTCGCCGAGTTGGATCGGCGCCGGGCCTGACGCGGCGAACGGACACGGACATGACCGGCACGAGACGGCAAGCGCAGCGCCGGGGTGACGACGGCCCGGCGAAGCCGGATCGCGGAGCGGCGCGGCGCGGCAGGCCCGCGCCGGGGCGACAGGGCCGGAGAACGGAACGTCGGGCGGGGCCCGCGGGCGCCGGCATCGTGTCGCGCGCCCGCGCCCTGCGGCGACGGTGGATCGCGGTGCTGAGCGTGCTCACGGTGGTCGGACTGGTGTACGTGCTGCTGTTCACGTCGTTGCTGGGGGTGCGGTCGGTGGAGGTGACCGGAAATCGTGACGTCGAGGCCGGCCGGGTGCGGCAGGTGGCCGAGGTTCCCGACCAGCGCGCGATGCTCCGGGTGGACACCGACGCGATCGCCGGACGGGTCGCCGAGATCCCCGGTGTCGCGACGGTCGACGTCTCGCGGTCGTGGCCGTCGACGATCGAGATCGCCGTCACCGAACGCACGCCCGCCGGCGTGTACGACACCGGTTCGACGCTGTACCTCGTCGACTCCGGCGGCGTGGTGTACAAGGAGATTTCCGAGCGGCCGCAAGGACTTCCGGAGTTCAAGCTGTCCGAAGTGGGCGCCGACAACGCCGAGACGCGCGCGGTGATCTCGGTGCGGAAGGCGTTGCCGGAACAGCTGCGGGGCAAGGTCACGCAGTGGCGGGCGGAGTCGCCGGGCAGCGTCGAGTTCACGCTCCGCAGCGGAAAGACGGTGCGGTGGGGCGATGCCTCCGACAGTGACAGCAAGACGAAAGCCCTCGGCGCGGTGATGACCCGGCCGGGGAAGGTGTACGACGTGTCGAGCCCCGAACTGCCGACCGTGTCGTGACCGGGTGGCTGCACTGCGTGGCGGCCGTTTTCCGTTGTGCGGCAACGCGGTCCGGGTGGTTCGGGCTCCGGGCGTGCGGTGGCGGAGATAACGCCGGAGGTGTGCAAACATCCGGCGACACGCGGCGTGGCGCCTGGATTCGGGCCCGCGCGATGCTTACCGTCCTACCGCAACGTTGGTAGTTGACATAAGTCTGAACCTCAACTTGAGGTTGAGGGTTTCCGCGAGTTCGAGGTCGACATCCAGCGCGAGCCAGGGACAAGCACCACGATCAGGAAGGCGAACCCGATGACGCCCCCGCACAATTACCTCGCGGTGATCAAGGTCGTCGGTATCGGCGGCGGCGGCGTGAACGCCGTGAACCGCATGATCGAGGTCGGCCTCAAAGGCGTCGAGTTCATCGCGGTGAACACCGACGCTCAGGCACTGCTGATGTCCGACGCGGACGTCAAGCTCGACATCGGCCGGGAACTCACCCGCGGGCTCGGTGCGGGTGCCGCACCGGACGTCGGCCAGCAGGCGGCCGAGGATCACCGCGACGAGATCGAAGAGGTCCTCAAGGGCGCCGACATGGTGTTCGTGACCGCGGGCGAAGGCGGCGGCACCGGCACCGGCGGCGCCCCGGTCGTGGCGCAGATCGCCCGCAAGCTCGGTGCACTGACCATCGGTGTGGTCACGCGTCCGTTCTCGTTCGAGGGGAAACGGCGCGGCAAGCAGGCCGAGGACGGGATACAGGAGCTGCGCAACGAGTGCGACACGCTCATCGTCATCCCGAACGACCGGCTGCTGCAGCTCGGCGACATCGGTGTCTCGCTGATGGACGCCTTCCGCTCGGCCGACGAGGTGTTGCTGTCCGGTGTGCAGGGCATCACCGATCTGATCACCACGCCCGGTCTGATCAACCTCGACTTCGCGGACGTCAAGAGCGTCATGTCGGGGGCGGGAAGCGCACTCATGGGGATCGGCTCGGCGCGTGGCGAGGGTCGCGCCGTGCAGGCAGCGGAGAAGGCGATCAATTCTCCGTTGCTCGAGGCATCCATGGACGGCGCGTACGGTGCTCTGCTGTCGATCGCGGGCGGGTCCGATCTGGGTCTGTTCGAGATCAACGAGGCTGCGTCGCTGGTGCAGGAGTCGGCGCACCCCGAGGCGAACATCATCTTCGGAACGATCATCGACGACTCGCTCGGCGACGAGGTCCGGGTGACGGTGATCGCTGCGGGCTTCGACGCGGGTACTCCGACACACAAGAAGCTGGACCCGGGCACGCTGACGGCGAACGGCACGGCCGCGACCGTCGAAGCGGGCGAGGGTGGCGGTGCGCCGGCCGAGTCCGGTATCTCCGGAGCACAGGCCAACCCGGCACAGCCGGCTGCAGGCGGGCCGGCCGAGCAGTCGCCGACCGCGTCGGCTCCGGGGGCGACCCCGGCCAACGGCGCGGCATCGGCGCACGCCAACGGTTCCGGCGCAGCTCCGCAATCGGGTGCACAGTCGACCGGTGCTCCGCAGCCGGGTGGTGGCCAGCCTGGGGCGAGCGACCAGCAGGCGCCCGCACCGCAGGGACCCGCGCAGCAGGCGGGAGCCCCGGCATCCGGCCAGGCTCAGCCCGGAGCGCCGCGCCCGCAGACGGGACTGCCGGGCGGTACGCAGCCGGTGACGGAGGATCCGGCCGACGACGAGGTCGACGTCCCACCGTTCATGCGCCGCTGAGGCACGTTTCGCAGCATTTCGCGTTCGAGGGTCACCGCTCCCGCGGCAGGGGGCGGTGACCCTCGGCGTATGTCGGGGTTCCGTAAGCTCTCCGGTGCCGGCGGTCCTGCAGGGGCCGTCGGCCGAGCCCGAGTGAAAGGACGAATCGGTGCGCATCAGGCGCGTGATCACGACGAGGGCGGGCGGTTACTCGAAACCCCCGTACGACTCGTTCAACCTCGGCCTGCAGGTCGGAGACGATCCCGACGCGGTGCGTGCCAACCGCACGCGGCTGGCCACCGAACTGGGCCTGGCCGAGGGCGACCTCGCGTGGATGGAACAGGTCCACGGGCGCACGGCGACGATCGTGGACGGCACCGAGACCGAACCCGCCGAAGCCACGGATGCACTGGTGACCGCCACGCCCGGGGTGGTGCCGGTCGTGCTCGTCGCGGACTGCGTCCCGGTGCTGCTTGGCGATTCCGAGGCAGGTGTCGTGGCCGCCGTGCACGCGGGACGGGTCGGGGCCAGGGTGGGTGTCGTGCCTGCCGCGCTGGCCGCGATGCGCTCGGTCGGTGCCGAACCGGGGCGGATCGAGGCGCTGCTGGGCCCTGCGGTGTGCGGTTCCTGTTACGAGGTGCCTGCCGACATGGCCGCCGACGTCGAGGCGCACCTGCCGGGTAGCCGATGCCGGAGCAGGAAGGGCACGGCGGCGCTCGACCTGCACGCCGGTCTGTGGCGACAGTTGGCCGACGCCGGCGTCGGCAGGATCGGCGTCGATCCGCGCTGCACCGTGGAGGACGACACGCTGTTCAGCCACCGCAGGGACCGCCCTTCGGGCCGGATCGCGGCGCTGACGTGGATCGAGGAGTGAGCGTGACCGCAGAGGGGCCCCGGAATCCGGAGCAGCGGCGCGCGGAGCTGGCGTCGTCGCTCGAGGCCGTCCGCGGCCGGATCGACGCGGCGTGTGCCGCGGCGGGCCGAAAGCCGGACGAGGTCCGGTTGCTCGCCGTGACGAAGACCTTCCCCGCCGCCGATGCCGCATTGCTGGTCGACCTCGGTCTGACGGACCTGGCCGAGAATCGGGACCAGGAGGCGGCTCCGAAGGCGGCCGAGGTCGCGCGGCTGCGGCCCGGCGCCGCCGTGCGCTGGCACATGGTCGGGCGACTGCAGCGCAACAAGGCCAAGTCGGTCGCAGGCTGGGCGAGCGAGGTGCAGTCGGTCGATTCGTCACGCCTCGCCGAGGCGCTCGCCAAGGCGGTACGCACCGAGCAGGAGGCCGGCCGACGATCCGGGCCGCTCGAGGTCCTGCTGCAGGCGAGCCTCGACACCTCCGAGGACGCGCAGCGGCGCGGTGGGTGCCCGCTCGGCGATCTGCCGCAGCTGGCCGATGTCGTTGCTCGTTCGAGTGAGGCGCTGCGATTGCGGGGAGTCATGGCGGTCGCTCCACTGGCCGCGGATCCGGAGCCGGCGTTCGCCCGACTCGCCGAGGCACACGCGAGGGTGAGACGTGATCATCCCGACGCCGTGGAGCTTTCGGCAGGGATGAGCGGGGATGTGGAGGCCGCGGTGGCGCACGGCTCGACTTGTGTGCGTGTCGGAACCGCATTGCTCGGCGGCCGCGGTCTAGCCTCGCCATAGAGAGGTTCACCCACAGTGGCGTTCGTCGGTGACTCAGCGTCAAGGGTGGGGCGTGGCCGTACGGGCGAGGGAGAGGCATGAGCACGCTGCACAAGCTGAAGGCCTACTTCGGAATGGTCCCTGCCGAGGACGAGTACGACTACGACTACCGGCGCGGCTATGCCGACGACCCGGACGCGTACGAGGCCTACGAGGCCTACGACTCCTACGACGCGTACGACCGCGGCAGGAGCGACTACCGGGAGGCGGATTACGACGAGCCGCCGCGCCGGGGGCGCTCGCGGTACCACGTCATGGACGAGTTCGAGGAGCCCGAGCCTGCCCGTTCGCGGCGTTCGGCCCCGGAGCCGTCGCCGGTGCACGGCTCACTCGCCGTCGATCGTCAGCCCGAGCCCGTCACCCGCTTGCGCCCGGCGCCGGAGCCGCCCGCGCGCACGCCTGCGGCGAACCGGGACCCGCTGAGCCGGATCCGCACCCTGCACCCGACGAGCTACACCGAGGCCCGTGAGATCGGTGAGGCCTATCGGGACGGCACGCCGGTGATCATCAACCTGACAGAAATGGACAATGCGGACGCCAAGCGCGTCGTCGACTTCGCCGCGGGGCTCGCGTTCGCTCTCCGCGGCTCGATGGACCGCGTCACCAACAAGGTGTTCTTGCTCTCACCCCCGGACGCCGACGTCTCCGCGGAGGACCGCAGGCGTATCGCCGAGGGCGGCTTGTTCCTGCGCCGCTGATCCGTGCCGTTGCCGATCCGTGCTGTTGCCGATCCCTGCCACCGATCACCGGGCAACCACCCGGCGCCGGTGACGAGCCGCTGGGCGCGGAGGCGGGCCGGTGGCCCACAGTCGCGCCGGTTGTGGCTAGAGTGGCGGCGTGGATGCGGTCCGGATGGTCTTTTATTGGCTGCTCTTTGTCGTTTGGCTCCTGCTCATGGCGCGGATCGTCGTGGAGCTTGTACGGGCTTTCGCGCGCGAGTGGCGACCTGAGGGAGGGGTTGCGGTCGCGGTCGAGAGCATCTACACAGTGACAGACCCACCGGTCAAGCTCGTACGACGTGTCATTCCCGTCGTACGGATCGGCGGCGTGGGCCTGGACTTATCGATTATGGTGCTGCTGTTGGTTGTGTTCATACTGATGCAACTGGCGCTACCCGGGTGACGGGGAACCCGGATCGTCCGACAGCCCATGGAGTGCGTGAGGTGATCTGATGTCGTTGACCCCTGCTGACGTGCATAACGTCGCGTTCAGCAAGCCGCCTATCGGCAAGCGGGGCTACAACGAGGACGAGGTGGATGCGTTCCTCGACCTGGTGGAGACGGAACTTGCCCGGTTGATCGAGGACAACAACGAGCTGCGGCAGCAGGTCGAGCAGCTCGACGCCGAGCTGGAGTCGACCCGCGGTGAGCTGGAGTCGGCGAAGGCGGGCGGTACCGCGTCCGCGCCGGCGGCCCAGTCCGCTCCGCAGCGCGGTTCCACCGACGAGGCCCCGTCGCGCCGGCTCGCTCCGGTGCCGCCCCCGTCGTCGACCGAGCAGACGCAGGCCGCGGCCGCGGCCGCGGGCCTGCTCGGTGGTGAGAACGGCGAGCCGAATGTGCAGGCCGCCAAGGTCCTGGGCCTGGCCCAGGAGATGGCCGACCGGCTGACCGCCGAGGCCAAGACCGAGTCCGACGGCATGCTCGCCGAAGCCAGGACGAAGTCCGAACAGTTGCTGTCGGATGCCCGCTCGAAGGCGGACTCGATGGTCAACGAGGCGCGAACGCGCGCCGAGAGCATGCTCAACGACGCACGGACCCGGGCGGAGACGCTCGAGCGTCAGGCGCGCGACAAGGCGACCACACTGGATCGCGAGGCGCAGCGCAAGTACACCGAGACCATGAACAACCTGAACACCGAGAAGGGCGAGCTCAACAAGAAGATCGAGGAACTGCGCACGATCGAGCGGGAGTACCGTACGCGGCTCCGCGGGTTCCTGGAATCGCAGTTGCGTGAGCTCGACGATCGTGGTTCGGCAGCACCGGCATCGGCGTCGGCATCGACGTCCTCGTCGTCCGAATCCGAGTCCTCGTCCTCCTCCTCGACCAACAGCTCGAGCTCGAGTTCGAACTCCTCGAACGGGAACCAGCAGGGCTACTCGTTCGGTCCGCGGGCCGAAGCGGGCTGACGAGCTGCCCGGCGGCTCCATCGGCACCGCCGGGCCGACGTGTTCACCGGGAGAGACGGTTCCGACACCCTGAGGAAGGGGTCGGGGCCGTCTTTTTCTTGCTCGTGTTGTAATTCACTGTGCTCTACATCGTTCTGATTCTCGTGCTGGGTGCGCTCGGCCTCGTGGTCGCGGCGCTGATCACCGCCGACTCGCTGTGGGCCTGGGTCTCGCTGGGCGTGTCCGTGCTCGCGGCGATCCTGCTGGTGATCGACTGGTGGCGGCGCCGGTCGGCAGGTGGGGACGCGAAACCGGAGGCTGCAGGCGACACGGCCGAATCCGACACAGCGGAATCCGAGAACGCCGAGTCCGAGAACGCCGAGTCCGCGAAGACGGCCGCCGTTGCGGACTCGGCTGCCGACCGGGACTTCGCCGACTCCGACCATTCCGCCGAGTCCGCCGACGATGCTGACAATGCCGAGGATGCCGACGTCGACGAGGATGCCGACGCGGCCGTGGACGACGGGCAGACGGAGCTGATCGCCGTCGAGGGCGATCTGGCCGACCCGGACGACGAACCGGCCACGGAGGACTCGTCCGCCGCCGATGCGCGACTCATGGAGCTGCTCGAGGACGAGGTCGTGGTCGTGGACGAGCGGCCGCGATACCACCTCGGCGAGTGCACGTGGCTCCAGGCGCGCGAGACGATCCCGTTGCCGGCCAGAGAGGCCAGGGAGCTGGGGTTCAGCCCGTGCGGACGGTGCAGCCCGGACGCGACGCTCGCCGCACGGCACCGCGACTCCGCGGGCACCTGATGCTCCGCGCCGGGACCGGTTACCCTGAACACACAACTTGAACAGACAAGGCACCTGAACAGACAAGGCGCCTGAACAGACAAGGCGCCTGAACAGACAAGGCGCCTGAACAGACAAGGCGCCTGAACAGACAAGGCGCCTGAACAGACAAGGCGATGATCCGGCCATCACCGGGGAGCTTCCGGAAGAACGGACGCCGCGTGGCGACACGCCCACGGCGACTCAGTAGAACCGGACGGCAGCGGCCCGTCACAGCCGCCGAACGAGAGGTCCGCGCGACCGGCGCGGACAAACGGGGTGGTACCGCGGAACGTGCGCTCACGTGGCGCACGCGTCGTCCCCGTGTGGGCCGGAAGGCCCGTACGGCAACACGGACATTTTCCGCGAGGAGCACACCGGATGTACCCCAAGGCATCCGTCGGCGGGCAGCCCGCTGACGAGGTCCCGTCGCAGCCGTCCTTTCCCGCCTTGGAAAAGGACATCCTGGCTTACTGGGAGAGCGACCGCACTTTTCAGGCGAGCATCGAGGCGCGCGATGCGGGCACCGGCGGTGACAACGAGTACGTCTTCTACGACGGTCCGCCGTTCGCCAACGGTCTGCCGCACTACGGCCACCTGCTGACCGGGTACGTCAAGGACATCGTTCCCCGCTACCAGACGATGCGGGGCAAGCGGGTCGAGCGCCGGTTCGGCTGGGACACCCACGGTCTGCCCGCCGAGCTCGAAGCGGAGAAGCAGCTCGGCATCACCGACAAGTCGCAGATCGACGAGATGGGCATCGCCGAGTTCAACCGGGCGTGCCGTGAATCGGTGCTGCGCTACACCGCCGAGTGGCAGGACTACGTCACCCGGCAGGCGCGGTGGGTCGATTTCGACAACGACTACAAGACGCTCGACGTCACCTACATGGAATCGGTGATCTGGGCGTTCAAGCGGCTGTGGGACAAGGGCCTGGTCTACGAGGGCTACCGGGTGCTGCCGTACTGCTGGCGTGACGAGACGCCGTTGTCCAACCACGAGCTGCGGATGGACGACGACGTCTACCAGTCGCGGCAGGACCCGGCGGTGACCATCGGCTACCGCGTCGAGGGCAACGACAGCGAGCTGGACGGCGCGCATCTGCTCATCTGGACCACCACGCCGTGGACCGTGCCGTCCAATCTGGCCACGGCCGTGCACCCGGACGTGGACTACGTCCAGGTCGCCGACGCCGACGGCAGGCGGTTCGTGCTCGCCGAAGCCCGCCTCGGTGCCTATGAGAAGGAGCTCGGCGAACAGCCGTCGGTCATCGCCCGGTACAAGGGATCCGACCTGCTCGGCACCCGCTACGCGCCGCCGTTCCCGTATTTCGTCGGCAGGGAGCACGCCCACCGGGTGCTGTCGGCCGACTACGTGACCACCGACGACGGCACGGGTATCGTCCACATCGCCCCCGCCTACGGTGACGAGGACAAGGTCGTCACCGACGCCGCCGGTATCGTTCCCGCGACGCCGGTCGACGCCAGGGGCCGGTTCGACGCGCAGGTGCCCGACTACGAGGGCCAGCAGGTGTTCGAGGCCAACCCGAACATCATCCGCGATCTGAAAAGCGGCACCGGATCGGCCGCGCAGCAGGGCGCGATCCTGCTGCGGCACGAGACCTACGAGCACAGCTATCCGCACTGCTGGCGGTGCCGGAACCCGCTCATCTACCGCGCCGTGTCGTCGTGGTTCGTGGCGGTGACCGAGTTCAAGGACCGGATGGTCGAGCTGAACCAGCAGATCACCTGGTACCCGGACCACATCAAGGACGGCCAGTTCGGCAAGTGGCTCGAGAACGCCCGCGACTGGTCGATCTCGCGCAACCGCTACTGGGGCACGCCGATCCCGGTGTGGGTCTCCGACGACCCGAATCACCCGCGCGTCGACGTCTACGGCTCGCTCGACGAGCTGGAGCGCGACTTCGGGGTGCGGCCCGCCGACCTGCACCGGCCGTACATCGACGAGCTCACCCGGCCGAACCCGGACGATCCGACGGGCGCCTCGACGATGCGCCGCGTGCCGGACGTGCTGGACGTGTGGTTCGACTCCGGGTCGATGCCGTACGCCCAGGTGCATTACCCGTTCGAGAACACCGAGTGGTTCGAGCACCACTACCCGGGTGATTTCATCGTCGAGTACATCGGCCAGACCCGCGGCTGGTTCTACACGCTGCACGTGCTGGCGACGGCGCTGTTCGACCGGCCGTCGTTCCGGACCTGTGTCTCGCACGGCATCGTGCTCGGCTCCGACGGCCAGAAGATGTCGAAGTCGCTGCGGAACTACCCGGACGTCAACGAGGTGTTCGACCGGGACGGTTCCGACGCGATGCGCTGGTACCTGATGGCGAGCCCGATTCTGCGCGGCGGCAACCTGGTGGTGACGGAGAAGGGCATCCGCGACGCGGTGCGCCAGGCGGTGCTGCCGCTGTGGAACTCGTACTACTTCCTCGCGTTGTACGCGAACGCCGAGGGCATCGACGGAACATCGGTCACCGACGCTGAAGCGATGGCTCGGGCCTGCAAGCAGCCCTCGCGGCACGTGCTGGACCGCTACATCCTCGCCAAGACCCGCGAACTCGTCGTCGACGCGCAGTCCGCAATGGACAGCTACGACATCGCGGGGGCGTGCGCGACACTGCGGGACTACCTCGAGGTGCTGACCAACTGGTACGTGCGGCGCTCTCGTGATCGGTTCTGGGCGGGCGAGAAGGCCGCGGTCGACACGTTGCACACGGTCCTGGAGACGGTGTGCCGGGTGGCGGCACCGTTGTTGCCGATGACGACGGAGGTGGTGTGGCGCGGGCTGACCGGCGGGCGGTCGGTGCACCTGGCCGACTGGCCGGACGCCGAGTCGCTGCGGGCCGACCACGAGCTCGTCACGGCGATGGACCGCGTGCGGCAGGTGTGCTCGTCGGCGCTGTCGCTGCGCAAGGCGAACAAGCTGCGGGTGCGGCTGCCGTTGGCCTCACTGCTCGTGGCCGCCGAGGACGCCGAGGTGCTGCGGCCGTTCGCGGACATCGTCGCCGATGAGGTGAACGTCAAGTCGGTCGAGCTGACCACCGACGTCGCCGCCCACGGGGCGTTCGAGGTCGCGGTCAACGCCCGTGCTGCGGGGCCGCGGCTGGGCAAGGACGTGCAGACCGTGATCAAGGCGGTGAAGGCGGGGGACTGGTCCGTCACGTCCGAGGGCGCGGTCGTCGCGGCCGGCATCGAGCTGGCCGAGGGCGAGTACGAACGCAGGCTGGTCGCCTCGGGCGAGGGAGTCGCGGGTGAGCTGCCCGGCGGCTCGGGACTGGTGCTGCTCGAGACCGCGGTGACGCCGGAACTGGCGGCCGAGGGTGTGGCGCGCGACCTGGTCCGGGTCGTGCAGCAGGCCCGCCGCGATGCGGGGCTCGACGTGGCCGACCGCATCACGCTGACGATCGATGCGTCGGACGCGGTTGCCGAGGCGGCGCGGGTGCACCAGGAATTCGTGGCCTCGGAGACCCTGGCCGCCGACGTGGAGTACGGGGCGGCGAGCGACGGGTTCGCCGGTGCGGTCGGTGACGGGGACAAGGTGACCGTCGCGGTGCGCAAGCACGCGGGCTGAGGCGTCGATGCGCGGGCCGGCCTGCGGTGCCGGCCTGCCGAGCCGCCCGGGCGGGCCGGAGATGAAGACGTTTTCATCTCCGGCTCATCCGGGCTTCGCCGTTGCGGGGGAGGGTGGACGCCATGAAACCGACACCGAGGGCGCTGGCGCTCGTCGCCGTGCTGGCCCTTCCGGTCGCCGCGGTGGTCGTGACACTGCTGCTGCGCGGTTCCGGCGAGCCGGTCAACGAGCACCCGGTGGTCCGCATCGGCGGAGCCGACGGCTCGCGCAGTGAACTGCCGTCGCTCGGGTCCGACGACACCCTGCCGGCCTCGCCTGATCCGAGCTCCGGTTCCGACGGGCCGGAACGGCCGCCCCGGTCACCTGCGAATCCCCGGTCGACCCATGTCGTCCCGCCACCGCCGCCGGTCGATGACGACGACGATGACGACGACGAGGGAGACGACGACCGGGACGACGACCGGGACGACGATGACGACGACTGACCGGTTTCGCCGATCCCGGTCGCTCCGCACGGTGGCCGATGCCTGACGTCTTCGCCACGCAGGAGTTCGCTGGCCCCGGCGCCGGAGGCGGTGCCTCGAGTTCCGAGGGCAGGCCCTCGCCCGGACGCAGGCGGGGGACCCGGATCCCCGCCAGACTGCAGATCATGGGCTGGCTCGCCGCCGTCATGGCGGCGGGACTGGCCACGGTCGTGCTGCTGGTGGTCGAGTTTGAGTACCGCGCGATCGACGATCGGGTCAACGCCGCGCTGGCCCAGGACGCCCAGGAGTTCCGTCGGTTCGCCGAGGCGGGCCTGGACCCGATGACCGGCCGGCCGGTGACCGATCCGAACGACCTGTTCTATCGCCACCTGAGCAGTCAGTACCCGGACGACGCCGAGATCATGCTGGGTATCCGGCGCACCGGTGGCGGGATCGAGGCGATCCGGCAGGCCGACGAGACGTTCCGGGACGTCCGGCTCTCCGATGCGCTGCTGCGCGACATCGTCTCGCGCGACGACACCACGGGGACCGTGGCGACACCTGCCGGCGAGCTGCGCTGGCTGCGGGTCGAGGTGCTGCCCCGCCAGGGCGGCACCGAGGCGGATGCCTGGTTCGTCAGCGGATACTTCGTCGACGAGGTCAGGGCGGAGTCGAGCGCGACGGTGCAGACCCTGATCGTCGTCAGCGGCGTCGCGCTCGTGTTGGCCGCAGGGGTGTCGTGGTTGGTCGCGGGGCAGATTCTCGCTCCGGTCAACACGGTACGGAAGGCGGCGGGCCGGCTCACCGAGGCCGACCTGACGCGGCGGATCCGGGTCGAAGGCCGGGACGACGTCGCCGCGCTGGCCGAACAGTTCAACGCGATGCTGGACCGGTTGGAGCGGGCGTTCGACACGCGCAGGCAGTTCCTCGACGACGCAGGCCACGAGCTGCGCACCCCGATCACGATCGTGCGCGGGAATCTCGAGCTGATGGGCGACGATCCGGCCGAACGCGCCGAGGTCGTGCGCCTGTGCACCGGTGAACTCGACCGGATGGCGCGGATCGTGGACGATCTGTTGTTGCTCGCGAAGGCCGAGCAGCCCGACTTCGTCCATCCGGAATGGACGTCCGTGCCGGAACTGACGAGCGACATCGACGCGAAGGTGCGGGCGATCGCACCGCGCGGGTGGACACTCGAGGCGATCGGGGAGGGAGACGCCTGGGTCGACTCGCAGCGCGTCACCCAGGCGATGGTGCAGTTGGCGCAGAATGCGGTTCAGCACACCACCGAGGGTGCGGCGATCCGTATCGGTTCGGCCGTCGGCGGACAGTCCGTGTCGTTCTGGGTCAGTGACACCGGTCCCGGGCTGGAGGCCGGGGACGCCGACCGGATCTTCGACAGGTTCGTACGAGGCGGGGCCGGTGCCCGCGACGGTACGGGCGCCGGTCTGGGCCTGGCGATCGTGCAGGCGATCGCCGATGCGCACCACGGACAGGTGCGGGTGATGTCGGCACCGGGACAGGGTGCGACGTTCGGGTTCGAGTTGCCGCTGCGGGGAGGAGACCGATGAGCCGCATCCTGATCGCCGAGGACGAGGCGAAGATCGCCGCGTTCATCGAGAAGGGGCTGCGTTCCAACGGCTTCACCACGACGGTGGTCGAGGACGGCGATACCGCGCTCGCGCAGGTCGTGGCAGGCGAGTTCGATCTGGTGGTGCTCGATCTGGGGCTGCCCAAACGTGACGGTTTCGCCGTGCTGCAGGCGATGCGGCGCGCCCACGTGCACGTTCCCGTGATCATCCTGACCGCTCGCGACACCGTGCACGACACGGTCGCGGGTCTCGAAGGCGGCGCGGACGACTACATGACCAAGCCGTTCCGGTTCGAGGAACTGCTCGCGCGCGTGCGGCTGCGGCTGCGCTCGTCGGAGCGCGCGCCCGAGGTCACGGTGCTGCGGCACGGGGATTTGTCCCTCGACCTGCGGACCCGCCGTGCCGAAACCCCCGACGGGGTCATCGACCTCACGGCGCGCGAGTTCTCGCTGCTCGAGCTGTTCCTGCGGCATCCGGGCCAGGTCCTCTCGCGGGAGCAGATGCTCTCCCACGTGTGGGGGTACGACTTCGATCCCGGCTCCAACGTCGTGGACGTCTACGTGCGGACGCTGCGCCGCAAACTCGGCCAGGACCGCATCGTCACCGTGCGGGGCATGGGCTACCGCCTCGACTGACGGAGTGGCTCGACTGCCGGCGCCGAGGAGCCGACGCCGGGTGCGGCCGATGTCACCCGCCGCCCCGGCTGTGGCGGCCCGCGGCATCGCCGCCCGTTACCGTAATGCCATGAACGGCACACGGACCGTACGGTCACGCCGATAGACGACAGCGAGGGACAGACGGCATGGACGAGCTTCCGGTCATTCTCGGATCGGGCGCCATCGTCCTGCTCGCGTCGGTGTTCGCCGTTCGGTTCTCGATCCGGCTCGGGCTGCCGTCGCTGCTGATCTACCTCGGTATCGGGGTGCTGCTGGGCGAGTCCGGCCTCGGTATCGAGTTCGACAATCCCGAGATCACCCAGAGCCTCGGTCTCGCCGCGCTCGTGATGATCCTGGCCGAAGGCGGGCTGACGACGCGGTGGGAGGCGGTGCGGCCCGCGCTCGGCCCCGGAATCGCACTGTCCACACTGGCCATTGTCGTCACCGTTCTGGTGGCAGGGTCGGCGCTGCACTGGCTGCTCGACCTCGACTGGCAGGTCGCCTTCCTGTGGGGTGCCGTACTGGCCAGTACCGATGCGGCGGCCGTGTTCTCCATGCTGCGCGGATCGGGGATCAACCGGCGACTGTCGGGCACCCTGGAACTGGAGTCCGGTCTCAACGACGCGCCCGCCTACATCGCCGTGGTGCTGTTGGCAGGCGGTGCCGAGGTGGACTGGACATTGCCGCTGGTCGTGCTGTATCAGCTGGGTGCGGGCGCCGGGATCGGACTGGGGCTCGGCTGGCTCGGTGCCCAGGCGTTGCGGCGGATCGCGCTGCCCGCCACCGGCCTGTATCCGCTCGCGACGGTCGCCGTGTGCGTGGTCGCCTACTCGGCGGGCCAGCTCGGCCAGGCGTCGGGGCTGCTCGCGACCTACCTCGCCGGCCTCGTGCTCGGCAACGCACGGCTGCCGCACCGCGGTGACACACTGTCGTTCGCCGAGGGCCTCGGCTGGATGGCACAGATCGGCCTGTTCGTGCTGCTCGGGCTGTTCGCCTCGCCGGAGCGGCTGGTCGGCGGCCTCGTGCCCGGCCTCGTCGCCGGTGCGGTGGTCCTCCTGCTCGCACGGCCCGTGTCGGTACTGGTGTCGATGCTGCCGTTCCGGTTGCCGTGGCGGGAGCAGGTGTTCCTGTCCTGGGCGGGGCTGCGGGGTGCGGTACCGATCGTGCTGGCCACGATCCCGCTGGCCGAGGGACTGCCCGGAGCGCAGGGCCTGCTGGATGCCGTGTTCGTGATCGTCATCGGGTTCACCCTGCTGCAGGGAGCCCTGCTCAGCCCGGTCGCGCGACTGCTCGGGCTCGCGCGTACCGGCGAACCGGAGGAGCTCGACGTCGACGCGGCGCCACTGGACGAGCTCGGCGCGGTGCTGCTGCAGATCGAGATCCGCTCGGGGTCCCGGCTGCACGGCGTCTACCTGCGGGAACTGCGCCTGCCCACCGGTGCGGGCATGAGTCTGGTGGTGCGTGACGGGGCGAGCTTCACCCCCGGTTCCGGGACGCGGTTGCAGTCGGGGGACCGGCTGCTCGTGGTCACCACGAGCGAAGCGCGCAGCCGCGCCGAGCGCCGGCTCCGTGCCGTCGACCGAGCGGGGCCGCTCGCCACGTGGAAGGGCGAGTCCGGCGACTGACCGCCGACGAGGACCGGGGCGGCCGGGGTGGACAATGGACCGGTGAACCCCGAGCGTGAACCCGAGACCGCCACGTCCCGCGAGCCGGCGGGTACCGGCGGCCGCTCGCCCCGTTACGTCGTGCTGCTCGCGTCCGTGGCCGTGGTCGTCTATCTGATCGACCTGGTCACGAAGGTCGCCGCGACGGCCGCGCTGGAGGGCGAGGAACCGGTCCGCATTCTCGGCGGGTTCGTCCACCTGCAGCTCGTCCGCAACCCCTACGCCGCGTTCGGGATGGACTTCGGAGGCACGTGGATACTCGCGCTGGTCGCGCTCGCCGTCGTGGGCGTGATCGTCTGGTTCGCCAGGAAACTGCGGTCGACCGGCTGGGCGATCGGCCTCGGGCTCGTTCTCGCCGGTGCGCTCGGTAACCTGACCGACCGGGTGTTCCGCGCACCTGCCCCGATGGAGGGGCACGTGATCGACTTCCTGTCCGTGTTCGGTCCGGACGGCCGGTACTTCCCGGTGTTCAACGCCGCCGACTCGGCCATCACCATCGGCGCGGTACTGATCGTGGTGTTGTCCGTGCTCGGCAGGGACTACGACGGCACGATCACGCGCGGGCGCAAGCGCAACACCGACACCGACTCCGGCGACGCCGAAGCCGGCGACACCGATACCAACACCGATACCGACGCCGAATCGGCCGGGCCGGAGGCCGGTGCTCCTGCGGCCGCTCCCGACGCCGCTCCCGACGCCACGGATGCCGCGTCCGCCGCGGAGGACGGGACGCGGTCCGGCCGGGCCGCACGGACGAGCCCGGAGGAGGATGCATGAGCGCCCGGATGCTGCCCGTCCCGGACGGGCTGGACGGAATGCGGGTCGATGCCGGGCTGGCCAAACTGCTCGGCCTGTCGCGCACGGCCGTGGCCGACCTCGCCGGTAACGGCGACGTGGTCCTCGACGGAATGCCCGCGGCCAAATCGGACCGCCTCGTCGCGGGCGGTCTGCTCGAGGTCACGCTGCCCGAACCGGAGGCACCGCCGCAGGTGGTGGCCGAACCGGTCGAGGGGATGAAGGTCCTTCACGAGGACGACGACATCGTCGTGGTCGACAAGCCCGTCGGCGTCGCCGTGCACCCGAGCCCGGGCTGGGAGGGGCCGACCGTCATCGGCGGACTCGCTGCGGCGGGCCTGCGGATCTCCACTTCGGGAGCGGCGGAACGGCAGGGCGTGGTGCACCGCCTCGACGCGGGCACGACCGGCGTGATGGTGGTGGCCAAGAGCGAGTACGCCTACACGGCGCTCAAACGCGCGTTCAAGGAACGCACGGTGGAGAAGCGCTACCACGCACTGGTGCAGGGACATCCGGATCCGATGCGCGGCACGATCGACGCGCCCATCGACCGGCATCCGACCCGTGACTACAAGTTCGCGGTCGTGCAGGGCGGGCGGCCGTCGGTGACGCACTACGAGGTGATCGAGGCGTTCCGTGCGGCCTCACTGGCCGACGTCAAACTGGAGACGGGCCGCACCCATCAGATCCGCGTGCATTTCTCCGCGCTGCGGCATCCGTGTGTCGGCGACGCGACCTACGGTGCGGATCCTGCGCTGGCGAGCAAGCTCGGCGTGACGCGGCAGTGGCTGCATGCGCGGGCGCTCGGATTCGCCCACCCCGCCGACGGCAGGTGGGTCGAGTTCACGAGCGAGTATCCGGACGATCTCGCCCACGCACTGGAGATCCTGCGCGTCGAGTCCTGACTCGGTCCGGGGCCCGAGCAGGCGGAGCGGGTGTCAGGAGCCGTCGGGGCGGGTCCACGAGGCGCTCTGCGGCGGGCCCCACATGCTGATCACGGGGTCGACCGGCGGCTGCGAGCCGTCCGAACCGGACGGTCCGCCGGTTGCGGGAGCCCCCGCCGGTGGCGCGGCAGCCGGCGGCAGGGGGTTCGGTGCCGTGGGACCGGGCGGTCCGGGGCTCGATGCCGCCGGCGCCGCTGCGAGCGCGGAGCGCAGGCGAGTGCTGTCGGCTTCGACTCCGACCTGTAGCGGCAGGCCGTAGGCCGACAGGGACAGCAGTCGCCGAGCGGCCTCGCGGGGATCCAGGCCGGCGCGGGAGGCGATGTCGACGATCGACGCCCGGCCCAGGTCGGCAACAACCTGCAGCAGCCGCGCGTCGACGGGGTCGGTGACGGACACGCCGCCGACAATACCGTCGCCTCCTGCGCGCGCGGCCGCGGTCGAAACAGGCGGTCGAAACAGGCGGCCGGAGGGCGTGACAGCCGTTATCCTCGTCGTCCATGGATGACGTCGTGGCGCTCGCCGATGAGTACATGGACCTGATCTTCGATGCGAACCCGATGATGCCGGCGATTCTCGGGATCGATCCCGAGCGAGCGGGCCTCGAGGACCTCGGGGAGGAGGCGGAGCAGCGGCAGTGGCGCGCCCTCACGGACATCGTCACGCGCGCGAAGGCGATCGACCCGGCGCGGTTGACCGGCGAGAGCAGGACGACGCGGGAGGTGCTGATCGCATCGGCACAGGCCCGTCTCGAGACGCTCGACGCGAAGACCGTGGAGTTCTGCATCAGCGACGGGTTCCAGGCGCCGGCCACGGGTGTGCTGATGCTGCTGCCGATGACGCCCGTCACCACGGCGGGGCAGGCAGCCGCACAGCTCGACCGGCTCCGCGCCGTACCCGGGCACCTGGAGGCGGCTGCCGAGCGGCATCGCACCGGTCTCGGTGCCGGCCGCAGGCCCGTCACCCGCGGCGTGCGGAACGCGATCGCCCACATCGATCGTTATCTCGCCGATTCCCGTGCCGATCCGCTGCTGCGCCAGGAGGCACCCGCCGACTCACCCGACTTCGACGCCGAACGGGTGCGGATTCTCGAGGAGTTCGTCCGGCCCGCGTTCCGCCGGTACCGCGATGTGCTGGAAACAGAGATCCTGCCCCACGGCAGGCCCGACGAGGAGTCCGGGGTGTGCCACGTGCCCGGCGGGGAGACGATCTACCGTTCGCTGGCGCGGGTGCACACGACGACCGATCGCACCGCCGACGAGCTCCACGACACGGGCCTGCGGCTGATCGGCGAACTGGCGGGGGAGTACCGCGAGATCGGCGCGCGGGTCTTCGGCACCGACGATCTGCAGGAGATCTTCCGGCGACTGCGGACCGACGGTGAGCTGCGCTGGAACAACGGTGACGAGCTGCTGGAGGCGTCCCGGGCGGCCGTGGCGCGCGCGGAGCAGGCCACCCCGGAGTGGTTCGGCACGATCCCGCCGGAATCGTGCGTCGTGGAGCCCGTGCCCGAGGCGGAGGCACCGGGATCGGCGCCCGCGTACTACCTCGCGCCCGCCACCGACGGGTCACGCCCCGGCATGTACTTCGCCAACACGTACAAGGCGGAGGAGCGCTTCCGGCACACCGTCGAGGCAACCGCCTTCCACGAGGCTGTTCCCGGTCATCACTTCCAGATCAGCCGCGCACTGGGACTCACCGACCTGCCGCTGCTGCGCAGGCTCGGCGACTTCAACGCCTACACCGAAGGCTGGGGACTGTACGCGGAACGGCTGGCGCACGAGATGGGCCTGTACTCGGGCGACGTCGCGCTGCTCGGCATGCTGAGCAACGATTCGATGCGCGCGGGCAGGCTCGTCGTCGACACCGGGCTGCATGCGAAGGGCTGGAGCAGGCAGCAGGCGATCGACTACCTGCTCGAGAACACGCCGATGGCGGAGGTGGAGATCGTCTCCGAGGCCGACCGGTACATCAACTGGCCGGGGCAGGCACTGGCGTACATGGTGGGCAGGCTCGAGATCGAGCGGATCCGGGCGAAGGCCGAAGCAGCACTGGGCGCGTCGTTCGACATCCGTGCGTTCCACGACGTCGTCCTGGGCGGCGGTGGGTTGCCGTTGTCCGTGCTCGACGGGGTCGTCTCCGAATGGGCCGGAGCGGCCGAAGTGGCCTCGTAGCGGGCCGTGTTCCCGTGGCCGGTGGTCGGCCGTGAGGGTCAGCCGGAGGGCCGGGTCAGTCGGTGCCCGCCCGGACGCAGATGCCCGCACCCTTGTCGGTCATGCCGTCGGGGCAGCTGTGGGTCCGGTCGGGGCCGAGCAGCATCCCCGCGGTGATCAGGACGGCGAGCGTCAGCAGAGACGGCACACCGACAAGTGTCCACCAGCGGCGCAGGCAGGTGGCCCGGCCACAGGCCGGCATCTGCTCGGCGTGTGACGAGGCTTCGCCGCACTGGCACGGTGGCCACATCCGCTGACGACGTTTCCCCATGGCGCGCAGGATAGCCGCTGGGCCGTACGTCCGCGGGAGATGCCGGTGACGTCGACACGGCCACGGCGATGCGGGTACACCTCGGGTATGTCCGATCACCGCAATCCCGGCGACCCGGGGCCGGACGGCTCCGGGTCGCCGTGGCCGCAGTCGCCGGACGTGCCCGTACCGCCGCACCCGGATGCCGGCGGCGGCACCGAGGACGTGCCGGAACCGCCCAACCGCGACGAGGTGGACACCGGACTTCCCGGCCGCCGGCGTCGTGAGGTCCAGGACGCCGACGACGTCGACCCGGACGCCGGGGCGATCGAACCGCCCGACTAGGGGTCGTCCGCCGTCCGGTGCGCGGCGCCGGTGGCGTCGCCCTGCGCGGCGTCGGTGGCTGTGCCCGGCGAGGCGCCGGCATCGGCCGCCGGGAGCGGCCGACGTCGTGCCGGGCCGCGGCCCTCAGGCTGTGCCGGGCGCGGCGGGTCGGCCGGTTCGGGCAACGGAAGTGTGACCGCCTCGCCGGTCAGGGTGACCGTCTCACCGTGATGGAGGAACGAGACGGATTCGCCGTCGGTCGGCGTGTAGGTCGCTTCGCCCCGTCGTACGTCGACGCGGAACCGCGCGTGCCGGAAACACACGTGGAAGGTGATGCGCTCGAGGTCGGGCGGCAGCTGGGGCCGGAACGACAGGTTGCCGTCGTGATCACGCATGCCGCCGAAACCGGCGACGAGCGCGATCCACGCGCCCGCGAGCGAGGCGATGTGCAGGCCGTTGCGGACGTTGCCGTGGACGTCACGCAGATCCACGAGCGCGGCTTCGGCGAAGTAGTCGTAGGCCAGCTCGAGGTGCCCGCACTCGGCAGCCAGCACTGCCTGAGTGGCCGCCGACAAGGACGAGTCCCGCACGGTGAGCGCCTCGTAGTACGCGAAGTTGCGCCGCTTCTCCTCGTCGGTGAACGCGTCCCCGCGCAGGTGCATGGCCAGCACCAGGTCCGACTGCTTGACCACCTGCTTGCGGTAGAGGTCGAAGTACGGGAAATGCAGCAGCAGCGGGTAGGCCGACGCCGGTGTCGCCCGGAAGTTCCAGCGTGCGTGTTCGGTGAAGCGTTCGGCCTGCGGGTGCACCTCGAGCAGCTCGTCGTAGGGGACGAGCATCGCGTCGGCCGCCGCCAGCCATGCGGCGGTCTCGTGCCGGCCCACCGACAGTCGTGCGGCGACGTCCGGCTGCCGCGTACACGATGCGGCCGCTTCGAGCAGATTCCGCTGTGCCATCAGATTCGTGTAGACGTTGTTGTCCACAATGGCCGAGTACTCGTCCGGCCCGGTGACGCCGTCGATGCGGAACCCGCCGTGCGGATCGTGATGGCCCAGTGACATCCACAGCCGTGCGGTCTCGACGAAGAGCTCCGTGCCGTGGGCGCGTTCGAACTCGGCGTCGCCGGTGGCCGCGAGATACCGGGCCACGGCGTCGGCGATGTCGGCGTTGACATGGAAGGCCGCCGTGCCCGCGGGCCAGTAGGCCGAACATTCGTCGCCGTTGATCGAGCGCCACGGAAAGGCCGCTCCGCGCAGGCCGAGCTGTCGGGCGCGGTTGCGTGCCTTGTCGATCGTGGAGTGCCGCCAGCGGAGGGCATCGCCCGCGGCACCGGGAAGGGTGTAGGTGAGCGCCTGCGCGACGAACGTTTCGCTGTCCCAGAAGGCGTGCCCGTCGTAGCCGGGACCGGTCAGGCCCTTGCCGGGAATGGCGCGGCTCTCGCCGCGGGCACCGGCCTGCAGGACGTGGAACAGCGAGAACCGCAGCGCCTGCTGCAGCTCCGGATCGCCCTCGATCTCGACGTCGGCCGAGGCCCAGAAGTCGTCGAGGAACCGCCGCTGCTCGGCCAGCAGACCTTCCCAGCCGGTCTGCCGTGCCCCGGCGAGCGCCGCGTCGACCTGGGAGCGCAGCGCCGGGATCGAGCGCTGCGCCGACCAGCCGTAGCCGAGGTACTTCGTCAGCCGCAGGCTCCCGCCCTCGGCGACGTCGACCGCGACCGTCAATCGCGCGAGGTCGTCCTCGACGGTGATGTCGGTGCGCAGATCGCTGCCGCCGGGCGCCTCGATCTCGTGGTCCATCGCCGCGGCCATGCGCAGTCCGGACCGGCTCGTGCGATGGACCAGCACGGCGCGGTGGTCCGTTGCAGTCAGGTACTCGCCGTGCAGCGGTGCCTCGAGGGCCGCGGCCACCCGCGGGTCACCGGTTTCGGCCTCGATCGGATCGTTCGCCAGCAGGTCCGACTGCGCCACCAGCTGCAGCCCGCCGTCGAGCGGTTCGACCTCGTAACGGATCGCCACCACTGCGCGCTGCGTGAACGAGACCAGGCGCTCGCTGCGTACTCGCACGCGCCTGCCGGTCGGCGAGGTCCAGTTCGTCTCGCGCCGGAGTGTGCCGGACCGGAAGTCGAGTACCCGGTGATGCGCTGTCGTGTGCCCGTAGCGCAGGTCGAGCGGTTCGTCCTCGACGAGCAGCCGGATGATCTTGCCGTCGGTCACGTTGACGACCGTCTGGCCCGCCTCCGGATAGCCGTATCCCGCCTCGGCGTAGGGCAGTGGGTGCTCCTCGTAGAACCCGTTCAGATACGTGCCCGGCAGGCCGCGCGGTTCGGCCTCCTCGAACGTGCCGCGCAGGCCGATGTGCCCGTTGGACAGTGCGAACGTCGATTCGGTCTGGGTGAGTCCGCTCAGGTCGAGGCCGCGCCACAGCAGCTGCCACGGTGAGCATTCGTAACCGCGTGTCCCGGTCATGGCGGCACCTCCAGCAGGTCGGCGAGATCCCGGACGACGACGTCCGCGCCGTGCTCGGCCAGGGCGGCGGCCTGCCCGGCCCTGTCGACCCCGACGACGTGGCCGAATCCGCCCGCCCTGCCCGCCTCGACCCCGGCGAGCGCGTCCTCGAACACGGCTGCGGCCGCCGGCGCGGCTCCCAGCAGCCCGGCGCAGGCGAGGAACGCATCGGGGGCGGGTTTGCCGCGCAGCCCCTCCCGGGTGATCGTCTTCCCGTCGACGCGGGCCTGGACGAACTCGTCGAGGCCCGCGGCGCCGAGGACGTGTGCGGCGTTCGCCGACGAGGTGACGACGCCGATCGCGAGGCCCGCGGCACGCGCGGCCGTCAGGTACCGGACCGACCCTGGGAACGGCGTCACGCCCGACTCGTCGATGAGGCGCAGGACGAGAGCGTTCTTGCGTGCGCCGATGCCGTGGACCGTCTCCGTATCCGTCGGATCGTCCGGAGTCCCTTCGGGCAGGTCGAGGTCCCGAGAGGCGAGGAACGCGCGCACGCCGTCGAGCCGTGACCGGCCGTCGAGGTAGGTGGTGTAGTCCTCATCGGTGAACGGGGCGTGGCCGCGGCGGGCGAGCAGCTCGTCGAACGTGCGCCGCCACGCGGTCCGGTGCACCGACGCCGTGCTGGTGAGCACGCCGTCGAGATCGAACAGGCAGGCGGTGATCGCCGCGGGAAGGCCGATCATGTGCCTTCACGCTAGTGGACTCGCGGCGGTCCTGCCAGGTGCACGCCCGCGCACGGTCTGTCGGTGCTGTCGGTGCCCGGTCGAGGTTCCCGGACGTGGACGAGTCCGGCGGATCAGTTCGCGCCTGGCCTCGTCCGCGCGCGCCATGGCCCGCGGGCCGCAGCACTCGCCGCCCATGATCTCACCCGGACGTGTCCGCACCGGTCGTGACGGGCAGCTCCGCCATGAGGTCGGTCTCGGTGATGCCCGGTCCGCCGCCCGCGCGGATGAACCACTCCGTGCCGAAGGTGAACGCGAACGCCTCGTCGGGCATCGCGAGGAAGAACGACTGTTCGGCGATCTGACTCGCGTGCGCCCGCATGGCCGCGCGCTTGGCGTCGAGATACGGGGTCACGTCGACCGCCGCGGTGAGCACCGCTTCGGGGCTGCCGAACTCGGGTGCGGCGTCGACGTCCGGCAGTTCGATACCGGCGAGTTCCGGGTTCTCGGCGAGCTGTGCCATTCCGCGGAGCATCTGGTCGCGGTTCTGCGTGGCCTCGTAGACGCGTGGGGTGCCTGCGAGTTCGGCCGCCCGCAGGCCCACGCGGTGCACCTGGATGTGGTCGGGGTGGCCGTAGCCGCCGTGGGAGTCGTAGACGGTGAGCACCTCGGCGTCCTCCTCCCGGAGGATGTCGGCCAACCGCTGTGCGGCCTCGTCCACGTCGGCCTGCCAGAAGGAGCCGGTCTCGTCGTTGGAGGGTTCACCCATCATCCCGGAGTCGGTGTATCCGAGGAATTCCACGCGCGCGGCGCCGAGGAGGTCCGCGGCGGCACGGGTCTCGGCGACCCGGCGGCGCCACAGCGGTTCGCCCGGCTCGAGCACCCCGTCGGTCACCTCACCGAGTTCGCCGCGCGTGGCGACCACGAGCACCACACGATGTCCCTGGTCGGCGGCCATGCGCATCACGCCGCCGCACGTGATGCATTCGTCGTCCGGGTGCGCGTGAAAAGTCACCAGCGTTGCCATGGGAAACGACCGTAGTCGGTCCGGGTCGTCGTGGTTGCGGCGCCGTCGCCGCGGGTGCCGGGCACGCCCCGCGGTCCGGTGCGGAGCCGGCCGGTGCGGAGCCGGCCGGTGGCACAGGCCGTGGTTCGTGGCATCACCCCCGGTTCGGCGATTAATCGTAGAATTGAACGGTTTCGTGGGTTTCTTTCCGGACAGGGTCCATTATGGACAACTCACGGCCGGATGGGTCGAGGTGTTGAAGTTCGTTTGCGACGGGCGTACCGTTCTGAGCAGCGGCGTCGGGGTCGGTGATGCATCGCCGACAGGTGACGGTTGTCGACGATCTGCGCAGATTTCGCCGGGCGATTTCGGCTCGGGGTAGGCGAAATCGGGATGTTCGACTCCGATTCTGTCGGCCGCTGCGGGTATTCGTCATATCGCGGGGATATGGCGTGACTCCGGCGGCGGGCTCCGGTGAGCCACGAGCGACGGGCCGGGCGGAATGCCCGGGTGGAATGCCCGGATGGAATGCCGGGGTGAGGCGGTGCTGCCGGACACCACCGCGGGGTACCGGCGTCGAGCACGATGCCGCGGCGGGCCGGTGTCGGGGTCGCAGGACGGCCGGCGTCGGGGTCGGAGAACGTCGGGGTCGGAGAACAGAGTGTGGAATCCGGGGGAGGGACTTTCATGGAGACGGTCGTCGGGGCAAGATCGGGAGCGGGCACGATTTCGGCCACCGGTGTCGAGGTGGTGACCGAACCACGGCGTGCGGGGCTCGTGGTGATGCATGTGCTGGGGGAGATCGACCTGCTCGGAGTATCGCTGTTGCGCCCGTGTTTCGAACATCAGCTGCAGAATGTGCGGGCCCTCGTGCTCGACTTCACCGAGACGAGTTATCTCAGCGCGGCGGGGCTGTCGCTCCTGCTGCAGACCGGTGCCGATGCGCGATCGCGGAATATTCCGTGGGCACTCGCCGCGGCACGGCCGGTCCTGCGCCCGATCGAGGTCACCGGCTTGGAACGGCGGCTGCCCGTTTATCGCGAGGTGCCGCCGGCTGTCGATGCGGTGTTGGCGCCCGGACGGTCGATGTCCGCCTAGGGTGACGGCAGCCGGGACGTTGCGTCTCGCCTCACCGCTGTCGCCTCACCGCTGTCGCCTCACACCTGTCGTGTCACCGCTGTCGTCGACTGTGTCGGCGGCAGCGGCGTGCCCAGTACGGTCGCGCGCATGGACTCCACCGCGCTGCCCGACGCCGTGCGTCGCGTACTGCCACTGCTGACCACGGAACCGGCCCCGGTGTCGATCCGGGACGGGTACCTCGACCTGCTCGGCACGGAGGAGCGACGGCCGAGCGGTCCGGTACAGGCACTGTGGGAGTCGCGTGCGGGTACCGCCGTGTACGAGCCCGCGCAGGCCTTCGCCAGGAAGGTCGTCGCGCGGCTCCGCCCGCCGGCCGAGCGGCTGCACCTGCCCGAAGGCGGGACCGCCCTCGATGTCGGATGTGGTCCCGGAACGGTGACCGCGGAGCTGGGGCGGGATGTCGGAGGCGAGGGGGTCGCCATCGGCGTCGACGTGTCGCGGTCGATGCTGCGGCGTGCCGCGGGCGCCTGTGCCGCGCCGAACGTCGGATTCCTCCGGGCGGATGCCACGGAGCTGCCGCTGGGCGAGGCGAGCGTCGACGCCGTGACGTGCCTGATGGTGCTGCAGCTCGTGCACGACCGGCAGGCGGCGCTGGCCGAGTGCGCCCGGGTGGTCGCGCCGGGTGGTCGCGTCGCGGTCCTGCAGCCGGGCTATGCGGGACCGGGCGCCGACGCGGTGGCCGCCGCCGCGGGGCTCGCCGGGGTGCGGATGCCGGGGCACCGGGCGATCGCGGCCACGTTGCGAGCCGAGGGCATGACTGTCGTGGAAGCCGAGACGACGGCGCCCGTCGTGCGGGTGCTGGCCGAGAAGCCGGCGGCCGACCACGGCTGACGGCCGGGCCGGGTCAGAGCAGACTGCTCGGATCGGCCGGCACGTCGACCGCGTGTTCGCGAAGCACAGCCAGAGGGACGACCTCGGCGGCGCGTTCGTGCGTCGCGGCCAGCACGACCGGTGGTGCGGACCCGGCCTCGCGCGCCTGGAGCCAGCGATCGGCGCAGACGCACCAGCGGTCCCCGGGGGTGAGGCCGGGAAAGCCGAACTCCGGGCGCGGGTTCGTGAGGTCGTTGCCCCCGGCCTGTTGCTGGGCAAGGAACTCCGTCGTCACCACGGCGCACACGGAATGGTTGCCGGGGTCGTCGTCTCCGGTTTCGCAGCACCCCGTGCGGTAGTAGCCGGTCACCGGGTCGGTACCGCACGGTTGGAGCTCGTCGCCGAGAACGTTGCGCTCGCTCATGGTTCTACGGTGCCACGAGCGATGGCAGGGCGGACAGCGGCGCGCGCGAATACGCGTGAGGCAGGGCGGCGTCGGGGCGGTGTGCCGCGGCGCGCGCCCGATGGTGAGCGGTGACCGCCGCCGGGTGGTGACCGGTGGCGGGTCGTTCGGGATGGGTGACTCAATCGGGATGGGCGACGAACGTGCCCTTCGACTTGAGGGTCTGCACGAGTCCGCGCTCGCGCAGGATGCGGGTTGCCTTGCGGACGGTGTCGAGCGCGACGCCGTACTCCTCGGCCAGGGATCGCTCGCCGGGCACTCGTCGTCCGGGAGCCCATTCGCCGCTGGCGATGAGCCCGGCGAGGTGGTCGGCCAGTAGCTCGTATTCGTATCCGGTCTTGTTGTCCGGGTTGTACTTGCGTGGTGCGGGACCGCTCATGGGTTCGACATTAGAACGGTCCCGAGCTGCACGAAGTTGTGGAACGCGGCACACCGCGTCGGTCTGCGTCACACCATCAGGTAGCGCGCTGTGGCGCGCCCTGCTCGTTCCGTGCTAGCTTGTCGTTCGCCAGCGCGCATCGCGGGCCGCTCACCAGCGATGATGCGTGCCGGATCGGCCGGCCGTCCGGACGGTGCGAGTGGACGAGACGGCGCGAGTGGACAAGGTGTCAGGGAACGGGGACTGTTCGTGGGGATCAGTGGCAGAGCCGACCTGCCGTGGATGTCGTCGGCCGTCGACGAGACACGACGCCGGGGCGCCGTGCCCGGTCAGCACGACCCGGCGGGCGAGGCGGGCCACCGGCGTCAGGAGCAACTGGACGTCGAGGCGTGGGAAGTGCGGAGGCGGGGACGAACCGTGCGGCTGTGGAGCGCGGAGCTGCTGGTCCGGACGACGGCACGGGACGCCGGGGATGCAGCTTTCCGGCTGGTGACACTGGCGCACCCGTACCACCGGACCGGTCATGCTCCGCGGCTGTACTCGGTGGCGGGTCCGGTGCTGGGGCAGGCTCCGTCGGACGGTGTCGCCCCCGCCGGGCCGCGGAACGCGTGGCCGGGCGGGGACGCTGCCACCGGGGACGCGGCCACCGGGGAGGACGCGGAACGTGCACAGGCAGCCGGTCATGCGGCGGCCCTCGACCGCGCCGGCGGCGGTACGCAGCCGTCCCGGGCGGCAACGTTCCCCCTGGATCTGCCGTGCTGGCAGGCCTGGCAGCGGGTGTCGTTCCTGGCAGGGCCGGGGGATGCGCCTGCGCGTGCCGCCGAGCTCGCAGCGACCGTCGTCGGCCCGCTGGGGGAACCGGCGGCGGTCGTCACTCGGCTCGAACCTCAGGACGGCCGACGGGACCCGGTCGGCGGCCGCCTCGTACATCCGGCGTGCGACGCCGGGTCCGCCGGGATCGATGCGCTGTGGAACGACTTCGACGCGGTCGACGGGGGCCTGGGCGACCCGGGTGAGCCCGTCGCGCTGGCCGCGGTGTGCCTGGCCGCAGCGCGGGAACTGCGGGCGGAGTTCGGCCTCCGGCCGGATCGCCCGGTGCCGGCAGGCGGGCGGGTGGATATTCCGCGATGAGCCGTGCCGCGGGAGATGTCCCCGATCGGACCGGTGACGGAGGTCCCTCAGCCCGCGGACGCCGACGTCCCGGAGGCGCCGGGCGTGCCGCGGAGTACCTCGACGTGCCCGGTGCCCGGTCTTCCGCAGACCCAGCTCGATCCTGCGAGGTCCTTCGCGTGCTTCTTCAACGGCGCCAGCAGCCGGGAGATCTCGCCGTAGGACTCGATGGACCGTCGCGGGCACCGCAGCGTGGACAACGACACGGTCACCGGCATCCCGTCCGCCGACCAGCGCGTGTCCAGTATCGCGTCGGCGAGCGGGCGGATCGTGTCCTGCCCGCACGAGATGAGGAAGTCGTCACCACCGACGTGACTGACCGTCACTCCGCCCAGGTCGGTGGCGAGGCGCGTGAGCGCGCGCCCGATCGCGCGGATGACGTCGTCCCCCGCGGCGAAGCCGGCTGTGTCGTTGATCGTCTTGAACGAGTCGATGTCCAGCCAGCCGACCACGAGCGGTTCGTTCGCGGCGAGGCGCCGGTCGACGTCCCTGGCCACGGCGTCGCTGCCGGGGAGCCGGGTCAGCGGGTTCAGGGCTGCGGCCTGTTCCACCTTGGCTTCGGCCATGCCGCGGACGAGCTCGTGCATCAGTACGACCCCCTGGCAGCGGCCCGATTCGTCGATGACGACCACGTCGTCCGAGGCCCGGCCGGACTGCCCATCGCTGGCGAGGTCCAGAACCTCCAGCGTCGATGCCGAGTTGCGGATCACGTGCGGCGGGTCGGCGAGGCGCCGCGCCGGCCGGTGTGCGTGGAGCGCGTGACCGAACGGGCCGGTGACGGCGAGCAGGAAGCGGGTGCGGTCGATCGACCAGCGGGGTTTGCCGTCGGCATCGACGCCGACGAGGCCGCTGAGCGCGACGTCGTCGACGAGGACCGTGCGGACCTCGTCGCACGTGGCGTCGGCGGACACGGTCCGTGCCGGGCGGAGGAAGTCCTTGATCCCGGGTGTTCCGCCGGACGGGTAGGAGTCACGGCCAGAGTGGGCCGGAGCGATGGCACCGGCGGGTACGGAGCCCGCGCCTGCCGGCGCGAACAGGTTCCCTTGGACGAGGCCGATACCGAGTCCGCGCACCGTGTCCAGCTGCGTCTCGGTCTCGACCCCGGTCGCCACGAGTCGTACGCCGGTGCGGTCGGCGAAATGCACCAGCGCTTCGGTCAGCGCCGTCGTCGGGGTGTCGTCCGGCAGCTTGCCGAGGGAGCTGCGGTCCAGCTTCACCATGTCGGTGCGGGAATCGGCGAGCAGGTTGAGCGGGAGGTCGGCGGCGCCGACTCCGTCGAACGCGAGGCGGAATCCGTGCGCGGCCAGCCGGTTCAATCCGTCGAGCAGTGCCGCGGGCGGAGCCGTGTGGAACGGCGGGCCGACTTCGAAGACGATGTCGTGGGGCCTGCGCCCCGTCTCCCGGAGCGCGGTGAGCAGCGGTTCCAGCGAGGACGAGGGGGAGGCGGCCGTCAGCGCCGTGATGTTGAGATGCAGCGGCAGCCGCGTGGCGTGGTGCTCGGCTTCGTCGACGGCGCGGGCGGCGAGGCCCGTATCGGCCTGGACGAGCCTGCCCAGGCGCATGGCCGATTCAAGCAATTCGCTTATGCGCCCCGAGGCCGGACGGGCAAGCGCTTCCACAGCGACTGCACTCCCCGTGTGCAGGCTGTAGAGCGGTTGGAACGCGAATTGAACCTGGTTCACACCGACTCCTGTCCGTCCGAATCCGGGTGTGTCCGGACCGACTCAGCGAACAGTCGGCCGATACTTACACAAGCATGCTGGACCCGGCAAGCATGACGGTCACACCCGACTGTCGGTTCCCGGCCGTCCGGGCGAAATCTGGTTGAACGAAACGGTTGCACCCGTGACACGACGGGGTGCCGTCCTCAAGAGTGCCAGCGTGAACACGATGAACCGAAGACAGGTGCTGCGAACGGGTTCACTGGCCGCCGTGGGTGGGGCCGCACTCACAGGGCCCGCCGTGGCGGCCGGGGCCGAGCAGCCGTTCCGGCACGGGGTGGCCTCCGGCGATCCGTTGCCCGACAGCGTGCTGCTGTGGACGCGCCTGACCCCGTCGGCCGACGCGACACCCGGTTCGGGCAGGGGAGTGGAGTCGGTCGTCCGGTGGGAGATGGCCCGCGACGCGGGGTTTCGCCGGATCGCCGCCCGCGGCCGGGTCCCGACCGGCCCCGGCCGGGACCACACGGTCAAGGCCGATGTCACCGGCCTCGAGCCGGACACGTGGTACTACTTCCGCTTCTCCTGGCGGGGCGCCACATCGCCCGTCGGCCGGACTCGCACCGCCCCCACTGCCGGCAGCGCAGTGCGGAGTCTGCGCTTCGGGGTGGTCTCGTGTTCGAACTGGCAGGCGGGCCACTTCGCCGCGTACCGGCACCTGGCCGAGCGTGGAGACCTCGACCTGGTCATCCATCTCGGCGACTATCTGTACGAGTACGGGGCCGGATCCGGTGTGCCGCGCCGCCACGATCCCCCGGTCGAGATGACGACGCTGGAGCACTATCGCCGGCGGCACGCGCAGTACAAGACGGACCCGTCGTTGCAGGCGCTGCACGCGGCCGCGCCGTTCGCCGTGACGTGGGACGACCACGAGTCGGCCAACGACGCCTGGGCGGGCGGAGCCGAGAACCACACCGAGCCGGACGAGGGTACGTGGGCCGACCGCAGGGCGGCGTCCCAGCAGGCGTACGCGGAGTGGATGCCGGTGCGCTACGAACCCGGTGGCACCCTCTACCGGAGGCTGACGTTCGGATCACTGGCCGAACTGTCCATGTTGGACTTGAGGTCCTATCGCAGTGAGCAGGTGGCGCATCCGTTCGACGGCGGAATTCATGACGGCGAACGCACCATCACGGGCAGGGAGCAGCTGGACTGGCTCACGTCGGGACTCACGACCGCGACCGCACAATGGAAGCTCGTCGGGAACTCGGTGATGATCTCGCCCGTGCAGTTTCCGTCCACATTGACCACCCGGGAGTTCGGGGCGATCACGGAACTCGTCGGTCCCGTCGAAGGGGTTCCGTATAATGTGGACCAATGGGACGGGTACACGTCCGACCGGGCGGCGGTGTTGCGGGCGCTGCGCGACCACGGTGTGTCCGGCACCGTGTTCCTGACCGGCGATATTCACTCGGGCTGGGCCGCGGAGCTTCCGGCGGATCCGCTGACGTACCCGCTCAGCGGTGATGCCGTCGCGACCGAGCTGGTCTGCACCTCGGTCACGAGCGACAACCTGGACGACTACCTGAACGTGCGGCCCCGCACGCTGTCGCTGGTCGTCGAAGCGGCCATCAAGCTGGCGAACCCGCACGTGAAATACCTCGACTTCGACTCGCACGGGTTCTCGGTCCTCGACGTCACGCCCGAACAGGTGCGCATGGACTGGTTCCGGCTCGCCGACCGTGCCGATCCCGCCAGCGCTGCCGAGGTCACCGCTTCCTACCGCGTGCCTGCAGGTACCGGCGGCCTCGAGCGCGCCCCGCGGTCGATGGACGGGATCGTCCCGCGGTACGAGGCCGCGACCGAACACGCACGCGCCGACGCACGCAGCCGAGCCCTGGCACGGCAGGAGGAACGATGAACGACGAGAACACCGCCCCCGCTGCCGCACCGCGCCATGGCGTCGATGCGTCCCGGCGGCGGTTCCTGCGGGTCGCGACGACGACCGGTGCCGCGATCGTGCTGTCCACCGCGGCGGGGGCGCCGGCCGTGTCGGCGGCCCGGAGCGGAGGGCACGGCCCGGGCGTGGCGGGCGAGAAGGACCTGCGGGTCTACGTGCTCGTCGTCGACGGGCTACGGCCCGACGAGATCGACCCCGGTGTGACGCCGAACCTGTACGCACTGCGTGCCGAGGGGACGCACTTCCCGCAGGCGCGTGCACTGCCGGTGACGGAGACACTGCCTAACCACGTGATGATGATGACCGGCGTACGGCCCGACCGGTCGGGTGTGCCTGCCAACGACGTCTACGACCGTGACGAGGGTGTGGTGCGCACGCTCGACCGGCCGTCGGACATCCGCGTGCCGACCCTGCTCGAGCGGGTCGCGGGCACGGGCCGGGTGAGCGGCAGTGTGCTCAGTAAGGAGTACCTGTACACGATCTTCGGGGATCGGGCGAGTGTTCGCTGGGAACCGGAGCCGCTGATTCCGGTCACCGACCATGCGCCGGACCTGGCGACCAAGTGCGCGTTGTCGGCGATGGTGGACGAGACGGATCCGGACCTCGTCTTCGTCAATCTCGGTGACGTCGACCGGGTGGGCCATGCGGACCTGACCGGCACGTCGCTGGGACTGTTGCGGACGGGCGCACTCGCTGCCACGGATGCGCATGTCGGCCGGTTCGTCGACGAGCTGCGCAGCAGCGGCCGCTGGTCTTCGAGCGTGGTCATGGTGATCGCGGACCACTCGATGGACTGGTCGCACGGGCACAAGATGATCTCACTGCAGGCGCCGCTGGAGGCGGACGAGGCACTGGCGGGCAAGGTCGCGATCGCGCAGAACGGCGGAGCGGACCTGCTGACCTTCACCGGCCCGGAGTCCGAACGCGGCGCGGCCGTGGCGCGGATGCGGGAGATCGCCCTGGCCACGTCGGGGGTGCTGTCGGTGCACTCGCCCGCGAAGCTGCGGCTCGCACCGGACGGTGCGGACCTGGTCGTGTACTGCGAGGCGGGATGGCGCTTCTCCGACCCGACGCCGATATCGAACCCGATCCCGGGTAACCACGGTCACCCGGCGACCGAGCCCATCCCGTTCTTCGTCGCGGGCGGGCATCCACGGGTACGCAAGGGGGTGACGTCCTCGGCTCCGGCGACGACGGTCGACGTGGCACCGACAGTGGGCGAGCTGTTCGCGTTGCCGCCGGTCGCAGGCGGTTACGACGGTGCGACGCGGCACGAGGCGCTATTTTCAAGATCCGGGTCGGCCATCTCATAGAAGTTCCGATTCACCGAATCCGAATTGGCGGCAGTGATGACCTCGGTCACCGGAATTGTGTCCGCAAGCACACTCGTGAATCGCACATCGTGCAGGTTGCATTGTTTCGCCACGATGTCAAGGCGGCAACGGAACGATAACGGTACTACATTTTGACAATCTTGGGCGGTGCACCGGCGATGTCCGGCGGCGCTCCCGCGGTGATTCGGTGATCGCCTCGGCAGGTATCGTTGTTGAGTAATGCGCAACGCGTTGTCGGATACGCTACGAACTCGAATCTTGTATCATTGATCAGGCTCACGGGCTAGAGCTGCGGCGAAATCCGCGCTGAAATGCACACTGGGTAGTTCTGCTTGGTCCGAACGTGTCGGTGTGTTGCGGACGTCACAAAACCCTTGGCGGTGTAACGCGGGGGTGGTTGCGCATTGCGCGCATCAGCCCTCCGACCTGGCAGAACGCAGCTCGCCGCGGCGTCGTGAGCGCGGCTCGTGCGGCCGCGAAGCGTCGCTCGCGCGGTATACGAGGGGTGAAAATTCACGTCACGCCACGGACCCATTGATCGAACGGCGAGTTTGTGAATAGATTGAGTCTCAGGCGGTTTGCGCGGGATCAGTGCGGATACGGCGCAATTCCGCCCAGTCGGGGCGAAGGGCCGCGTCAGGTGTGACGCGCGTTACTCGGGCTGCGCACAATGCGCGCCGCGGGCCGATTTGAACCGCGATCGATACGTCGCGTCGTCGGCCCGGATCTTTCTCCGCCCTTCCCCGATGTGTTCGCGGCCGTATCTCCGCACGTGACGTGCGCCGAGAGGTGGGACGAGACTGCGGTGAGTCGGCCACGGACGATCAAGCACCGATCCGCCGAACGTGGAGGGAACCCAATGCAGGAATCAACGGCTGGCACCACCGATGCGCAGGCCGAAGTCGCAGAGAAGAGCCGCGCCGACGCGCATCCCGACCAGGCGTTCGGTTCCGACCCGCTGGCCGTCCGGGAGAGCGACCACTACGCCGAGGAGTACAACGAGGGCTTCGTCGACAAGTGGGACGAGCTGATCGACTGGCGTGGCCGGTACGAGAGTGAAGGCAGCTTCTTCGTCGACCTGCTCCGCAAGCACGGCGTCGAGTCGGTACTCGACGCCGCCGCGGGGACGGGCTTCCACTCCGTGCGCATGCTCGAGGCGGGCTTCGACACGACGAGTGTCGACGGCGCCGCCGAGATGCTGGCGAAGGCGTTCGAGAACGGCAAGCAGTACGGCGACTACGTCCTGAAGGTCGTGCACTCCGACTGGCGCTGGCTGAGCAAGGACGTCAAGGGCAAGTACGACGCGATCGTCTGCCTGGGCAACTCCTTCACGCACCTGTTCGACGAGAACGACCGTCGTAAGGCGCTGGCCGAGTTCTACTCCGTGCTCAAGCACGACGGCATCCTGATCATCGACCAGCGCAACTACGACTCGATCCTCGACGACGGGTTCTCGAGCAAGCACACGTACTACTACTGCGGTGACCAGGTCAGCGCCGAGCCGGAGTACGTCGACGACGGTCTGGCCCGTTTCCGGTACGAGTTCCCGGACGGCTCGCTGTACCACCTCAACATGTTCCCGCTGCGCAAGAACTACCTGCGCCGCCTGCTGCGTGAGGTCGGCTTCCAGCAGATCGACACGTACGGCGACTTCCAGGAGGCCTACGGCAGCGACAACGCGCCGGACTTCTTCGTGCACGTTGCGACGAAGGCGTACCTGGAGAACACGATGACGGAGAACTACTCGAGTGCGGTCAACACCGCTCGCGAGTACTACAACTCCGAGGACGCCGACAACTTCTACTACAACGTCTGGGGCGGCACCGACATCCACGTCGGCCTGTACCAGTCGGAGACCGAGGAGATCGCCGCCGCCAGCCGTCGCACGGTCGAGCAGATGGCGAACACGCTCGACCTGACCAAGGGCCAGAAGGTGCTCGACCTGGGTGCCGGCTACGGCGGTGCGGCCCGCTACCTGGCCGAGACCTACGGCGTCCACGTCACGTGCTTGAACCTCTCCGAGGTCGAGAACGAGCGCAACCGCCAGTTCAACAAGGAAGCGGGCCTCTCCGAGCTGATCGACGTCGTCGACGGCGACTTCGAGAACCTGGCGTTCAACGACAACGAGTTCGACGTCATCTGGTCGCAGGACGCGTACCTGCACAGCGGTGACCGCGTCCGCGTGGTCGAGGAAGCGGTGCGCGTGCTCAAGCCGAACGGCGAGATGGTCTTCACCGACCCGATGGCCGCGGACGGCTGCGACACGTCCGCGCTGCAGCCGATTCTCGACCGGCTTCACCTCGACAGCCTCGGCTCGCCCGCCTTCTACACGAAGGAGCTGAAGCGCCTGGGTATGGCGTCGGTCGAGTTCGACGACCACACCCACCAGCTCGCGAACCACTACGGTCGCGTACTGGCCGAGCTGGAGAAGCGGGAGACCGAGCTGGCCGGCACGATCAGCCAGGACTACCGCGACCGCATGAAGCTCGGCCTCCGGAACTGGGTTGCCGGCGGCAAGTCCGGCAACCTCGCGTGGGGCATCTTCCACGTCAAGGCGTGATCCGGCGCCGCATCGCAAGCAAGTTCACGAGACACAAGTAAGACCGCTCCCGTCGACAGAAGGAAGCATTGTGAGTACAGGCAGGTTGTTCACGAGTGAGTCGGTGACCGAGGGTCACCCGGACAAGATGTGTGACGCGATTAGCGACACGATTCTGGATGCGATGTTGGCGCAGGATCCGCGGTCGCGGGTCGCGGTGGAAGCGATGATCACGACTGGTCAGGTGCATGTGGCCGGTGAGGTGACGACGGCGGCGAACGTGGATGCGACGGCGTTGATTCGTCAGGCGGTGTTGGACATCGGTTATGACTCCTCGGAGAAGGGCTTTGATGGCGCTTCGTGTGGTGTGAGTGTGTCGATCGGTGCGCAGTCGCCGGATATTGCGCAGGGTGTGGACACGGCGTATGAGTCGCGTCTGGAGAATGCTCTGGATGATCTGGACAAGCAGGGTGCCGGTGATCAGGGGTTGATGTTCGGGTATGCCTGCTCGGACACGCCGGAGTTGATGCCGTTGCCGATCGCGTTGTCGCACCGGTTGTCGTTGCGGTTGTCGCAGGTGCGGAAGAACGGCACGGTGCCGTATTTGCGTGCGGATGGGAAGACGCAGGTCACGATCGAGTACGACAAGGACAAGCCGGTCCGGTTGGACACGGTGGTGTTGTCGTCGCAGCATGCTGAGGGTATCGATCTGGACAAGCAGCTTGCGGCGGATGTGCAGAAGTATGTGATTGATCCGGAGATCGAGGATCTGGGTCTGCAGGCCGAGAACCCGAACATTTTGATCAATCCGACGGGCCGGTTCGTGGTCGGTGGTCCGATGGGTGATGCGGGTCTGACGGGTCGGAAGATCATTGTCGACACGTATGGCGGGATGGCCCGTCATGGTGGTGGCGCGTTCTCGGGTAAGGACCCGTCGAAGGTGGACCGGTCCGCGGCGTATGCGACGCGGTGGGTGGCCAAGAACGTGGTGGCTGCCGGTCTGGCGGATCGGGCCGAGGTGCAGGTCGCCTATGCGATCGGTAAG
>NZ_JAMTCQ010000010.1 GCF_024171895.1 Prauserella halophila
GCACACTTCCGGCTCACCTACGCGGGTCGCTGACCTGGGACCAAGGGGCGGAGATGGCCGCGCACCAGGCGTTCCGGGTCGCCACCGGCGTCCCGGTCTACTTCTGCCATCCCGCCTCCCCCTGGCAGCGCGGCTCGAACGAGAACACCAACCGGCTGCTGCGCCAGTACTTCCCCAAGGGCACCGACCTGTCCGTCCACGGCCCCGAAGACCTCGAACTCGTCGCACAAAAACTCAACAGCCGCCCACGCAAAACGCTCGGCTGGGACACCCCAGCCGAGCGTCTGCTAAAACTCGTCTAAATCACCCGGTGTTGCAACCACCCCTAGAACCCGCCGGCACCTTCGGGGCATGTATCGAGCACTGCCACGCGAAGCGTGACCGGTTGGGTGGCGGTAGGAGACGGGCGGGCGCCCCGAACGATCCCTTGATCACGCCGCTCGCACCACGCCGCCTACCGAACCGCGAACCCCGAACCGCCAGCCCCGAGCCGCCAACCACGACCACTCCGCCTACCGCGCTGCCTACCGCACCGAGACGTCGTTGAACGGGAGCATCGGTTCTACCCACGGGAAGACGACGAACATCAGCAGCGCGACGACGGCCACCACCAGCACGAACGCTTCGACGATGCGCAGGGCCACGGAGCCCGGCAGGTGACGCCAGATCCAGCCGTACATGTCACGCCTCCCCGATCGCGGCCAGCAGGTCGTCGTAGCCGGTGCCTTCGGCCTTCTTGTACTGGTTCGTCAGCACGCCGTGGATGATCATGCGTTCGGCGTCGGAGAACTGCGGGTGGCACGTGGTGAGCGTGAGCAGAGCTGCCTGCGACGCCTTCGGCAGCGGGTTGCGCGCCTTGTACGGCACGGGCGACACGGCGTCGCCGCGCTGTGGCAGCACGATGCGCCTGCCGAACGTCTCGTCGTAGGCGTCCTGCTTGTCCTGCAGCGGGGCGACGTTGTTGCAGCGCTGCTGGGTGCCCTTGCCGTCGGCCCAGCCGCCGGCCTCGTTCTGCATCGGCAGCACCCGGTAGACGTAGAAGCTGTCGCCGGTCTCGATGACGACCGGATCGCACGAGTTCAGCAGGTCGAGGTCGTTGAACGGGGCGCCCTTGCCGACGCGGTGGCCCGCGATGCCGACGTTGCCCGGCTGCCCGGGCATGGCGGTGTCCTTGTAGTGCCCGGGACCGACCTCCAGCGCGTCGGGGCCGACCCCCTCCTGCACCGTGAAGCTCCAGTCGGCGCCGAAGGTGGGGATGTACATGCGGGCGAAGGCCTCACCGTCGGCCGGATCGACATGGAGCTGCCGCTCCCCCTGCGGCGCGCTGCGCCACTCCTCGTCGAGCTGAGCACTCGCCTCGCGCTGCAGGTTTCCGGACTTCCAGTTGGTGACATACAACTCGTACGCCACGAACAACAACAGTACGAGGCCGAGCGTGATGAGCAGTTCGCCGAACCCGCGGACGGCGGTGCGCGCTCTGCCGCCACGCGGGCGGGGCGGCGCGGGAGGGCGATCCGCGGCGCCCGCCGCGGACGATTCCGGGCCGGTCGCCGGGACCTGCGTGGTCTCGGGGTCCTCGTCGGACGTCGACAAGGGGGCTCCTCTCGCCCATGATTCTCGCCCGCGAACATGCGGGCCGGGACTCGTGCGCCCGGCGTCTCGGCACGCCACGCGCTCGCAGACTACTCGCGGGCTGCTCAGTACTGCTTCGGACGCCTGGGCGCTTACGTTAACGTGTCTTAGTGGCGGTGGCCCAGGTCCGCCACGCGTTTCGATTCGCAGAGCACGAGGGACATCAATGCCCAAGTCCAAAGTCCGCAAGAAGACGGCGTACACCCCGCCGGCCGACCGGAAAACCCCGGTGAAGGTTGCAGCGGCCGGCCCGTCGCCGCTTCCCTACAAGATCGTCATGTTCGGGTTGATGCTGCTGGGGTTGGCCTGGCTGGTCGTCAACTACCTCGCGGGCGACAAGATCGGCTTCATGCTGGAGCTGGGCAACTGGAACTTCGCGATCGGGTTCGCCCTCATGATCAGCGGCCTGCTCATGACGATGAAATGGCGTTGAGCCGATCGGACGATCGACTCCCCTCCCCTTGTCCCACACCGGGTTACACCGGTGTGATTGATCCCCACTGTGGATGCCCCTGTGGATAACTCCACTCTCAGTTGGTCGACCCACTCGGGGCTGGTGGCGATCGGCTGGGTACTCGCCGTGGGCGCTGCCGCAGGCGCGCTCGCCGCTTCGGCGTCGGCCGATCGGCCTGGCATGCTGCTGTTCGGCCTCGGAACCGCAGCACTGGCGCTGGCCGCCGCGTACGGCACGTTCGTCCGTCCCCGGCTGAAAGCCGATGCCGCGGGCCTGCGGCTCCGCAGTCTCGGCGGTACCAGGGAGCTGGGCTGGCGAGAGGTCCGCATCGAACTGACGACCGTGCGCAGGCTCGGCCGCGATGCGGTGGCGCTCGAGATCGAACCCCTCGGCCGGCAGGCGCCTCCGCCGTCCGCGGGCGAGGACGAGCACCGCGCCACGCCCGCGGACGGCGAAGGGCTCACGGTGCTGGGCTGGCTGGAACTCGGCGTCGATCCCCGCGACGTCCACGACGACCTCACCGCCCTGCAGGCCCGCTACACCGGGCGCGAACCCGGCTGACCGTCGGCGCAGCGGCGACTCGGCACCGGTGTCACACGGCCGTTCCGGCGCACAGTCCCTGGTAGGCGCGGCAGATGTCGGACGCGATGGTCAGGTCGCGGTAGATGATCAGGCCGACGCAGGCGACGACGAGGAGCGCCACCATCGTGGCCTGGTAGGCGCCGCGGTCCTTCTTCGGGGCGAACAGCATGGCGACCATCACCAGCGCCCCGGCCAGCAGTCCGCCGAGATGGCCGAGCAACGAGATACCCGGGATCGTCACGGTCAGCACGAGGTTGATCGCGATGATGCCGATCGCGCCGCCGGGGTTGAGCTTGAGCCGCAGGACGGCGACGAGCAGGGCACCCATCAGGCCGTACACGGCGCCGGACGCGCCCGCGGTTCCGGTGTCCACGTCGTCGAGCAGGAACACGGCCGTCGACCCGCCCAGCAGCGACACGAGGTACAGCGCGAGGAACCGCACTCGGCCGAGCAGCAGCTCGAGGTCCTTGCCGAGGATCCACAGCGCGAGCATGTTCATCGCGAGGTGGAGCAGGCCGTAGTGCAGGAAGCCCGAGACGCCCAGTCGCAACCATTCGCCGTGGACGTGGATGGCGAACGGCCACAGCGACCCGACTTCGAGCAGCGCCGAGTCCTGGTTGTTCATCGGGTCGCCAGCCTGCGCGGCGGTGACGACGTAGAACAGCACGTTGACCGCGATCAGCAGCGGCGTGACGACGGCCTTCGACGACACGCGCGCCCCGGCGACCGTGCGGTCGCCGGGGCGGAGTGGCTGTGATCGGCGCTGGTTGGCACGTGCGGCTTGGACACAGTCGATGCACTGGTAGCCGACGGACGCTTCGCGCAGGCAGTCCGGACAGGCCGGACGGCCGCAGCGCACGCAGCTCAACCTCGTCGGCGTGCTCGGATGCCACCAGCATCCGGGCTGGGCCCCACCCTCGGCTCTGGCCGGTTCGTGGTCGGGCGGATACGGAGGTTGAGTCACTACACGTGCCGGGGAGAGATCAGGAGCGTTCGATCTCGACCGACTCGACGACGATGTCCTCGAGCGGCTTGTCGGCCGGGCCCGTGGCGACGCGGCCGATCTCGTCGACGACGGCGCGCGACGAGTCGTCGGCGACCTCACCGAAGATCGTGTGCTTGAAGTTCAGGTGCGGCGTGGGCGCCACCGTGACGAAGAACTGGCTGCCGTTGGTGCCCGGTCCGGCGTTCGCCATGGCCAGCAGGTACGGCCGGTTGAACTGGAGATCCGGGTGGAACTCGTCGTCGAACTTGTACCCGGGGCCGCCGCGGCCGGTGCCCGTCGGGTCACCGCCCTGCAGCATGAAGCCCTCGATCACGCGGTGGAAGATGGAGCCGTCGTAGAACGGGCCGCCCTTCTCGCCTTTCGCGTTCGGCTGCGTGTACTCCTTCGTGCCTTCCGCGAGACCGACGAAGTTCGCGACCGTCTTCGGGGCGTGATCAGGGAAGAGGTTGATGGCGATGTCGCCACGGTTCGTGTGCAGAGTGGCCTTGAACTTGGTGCCGACCACGCTCTCGTTGTTCTCAGTCACACGAATCATCGTGCCATCCCGGGCATAATCCGACAGTAAGGGGCAGGATGACGGGTAGTGTGACAGGAACACAACCGACGAATAACGAGGTGGAGGCGATGACTCGAACCGCGGAGGCGGGTGAGTCCGTGAAGGACCGGCTGACCGATGGCACCGACGAGGTCGTGCAGACCTCACGGCGTACTCAGAAGAAGCTAGCCGCGCAGGCCAAAAAGGCCAGCAAAGAGGTCTCCAAGAGCGCCAAGAAGGCCAAGCAGGTCGCCGACGAGCGTCGCGACGACCTGACCGAGCCGACCCGCAAGGCCAAGAAGGCCGCCGTGAAGGCCGCGAAGGCTGCGGGCGAGTCGAAGCGTCGCGCCAAGAAGGACTTCAAGGTCGCCAAGAAGGACTTCAAGGTCGCGATGAAGGAAGCCAAGGGCGCTGCCGCCGGTGAGGCCGACGAGACCGGCAAGAAGAAGAAGAAGCGCAAGGCGCTTCCGATTCTGCTGGCCATCGGCGTGATCGCCGGTGTGGCATACGCGCTGAGGCCGAAGCCGGAGACCCCGGTGGCGCCGGCGCCACCGCAGAGCACGGACAACCCGGAGACGGGCGGCGCGGCAGGCACCAACGGCCAGACGAGCGCGAAGCCGCAGCCGAAGCAGGCCTGACGGCGTCCGCCCGCACGCAGCGAAACCGAGCTTCACCCGGTCGGCGAGCGGCTCGATCGCCGACCGGCCTCGAGCAGCCAGCCGGCGCAGTGTTTGTCGGCACAGCGTCAGCCGGCGCAGTATCGGTCGGCGCAGCGTCAGCCAGCGCAGTGTCAGCCGGCAAACATCGTCGGACGGCGCGGTGCTGGCCGAGGAGCACAGCGAAAGGGCTACCTTCCCGATCGGAAGGTAGCCCTTTCGCATGAAATCTGCGGGGATCAGCCCGCGTACTTCTGGATGAGCGCGCCGAGCCGCGGCAGCGCCTCCACGACGTTCTCCTTGCCCTTCGGGCGCAGCTTCTCGTAGACCTTCTTGATGGAGTCGCGCGAGGACTTCTCGGCGCGCGCGTCGGTGACCGACAGCAGCGCGTCGGCGGCCTCGTCGCCGCGGGTCGGCAGGTAGGAGCCGAAGTCGCCGCCGCCGTTCGCCTTGAAGTCGGCGAAGATCGGCTCGAGGGCCTCGACGAAGTCGTCCAGCAGGCTGTCCACGGCGGAACCGATGATGCCCGGCTTGATCTTCTTGACGGCGCCGTAGCCGGTCTTGATGACCGTGCCGGACACGCCGCTCTTGTCGTCGACCTCTTCGTCGACCAGCGCGGTCAGGTCGGTGACGACGTCCGGACGACGGGTCGAGTCGAGCAGAGCTTCCTTGAGAGTGTCAGCCACGAGATCTTCCTTGTCACTTCGGAATTCGGAGGGGGACCCGCGCAGAACCGAACGGTCGATCGTCACCTGAACAGGGGAAGCGGCGATTCGTGATCAACGCTGAGTGGTCTGCACGTGTGGCGCAACCCTAATACACCGGTGTTTCCCTACTCACGTCGTGGCCGGTTCTGCGTCGCCATCCGATCACTCTGCGCGAGGAAACGGCGTCCTGGCTGGCCACGGCGCCCGGCCGAGTCGAGGTCACAGCCCGAGTGTGGCGATGACGTCGGTGGCCACGGTCCTGGCCTTGACGCTCTGTGCCTGGTTGGTCGTGACGACGACAGCGTTGCCCTGTTTCGACACGGCGTAGACGGCGCCCTCGTCACCGGACAGGTAGCCGCCGCTCCAGCCCGCGGGCTGCTCGGTGGGGTTGGAGGTGTCGATGGGGGCGGCACGGTTGACGATGCCGGTGGCGACGTCGGGGGCGCCGGTGAACACCTGTGTCACCAGCTGCACCTCGCCGTCGGGGCGGTAGAAGAAGCACGTCGGATGCGGCTGCTCGGTGGAGGTGCGGACTTCGCTCACGCCCTGGCCGTTGGCGCGTTCCGCATCGGTGGTGGGTAGGTAGGGGCAGGCGTCGACGACGCCCGCGGGTTTCGGTTCGGGCGGAAGCTCCGGCGCGGGTTCGGTGCGGGTGACGGTGCGGGTCTGCTCCCCCGTGGCCGTGCCGCTGCCGCCGTCACCGCCGCTGCTGCCGTTGCTGCCGGGTTCCGGGATGCTGCAGCCGGCGAGCGTGATCGCCGCCGCTGCCAGGCCGGCGAGGCCGGCGCGGGTACCGAACGCGAGAGGTCGTCGCATGACTGTCGAGTCAACCAGAAGCTCCTCGACCGGAACCCACGGAGTGCGGAGAAGGACGGCGGAGTGGGGACGGTGGATAGGGACGCAGTGGGGAGGCAGGCTCGGAACGGCGCAGTGGGGATCGGTGAGCTCGAACGGGCACGGCGGCCGGACGCACCGCACCGGCGGGTGTCCGCTCGTGGCGTGCTGCCCGGTGTGGTGTGGGCAGTTGACGGGGTTCGGCGGTAGAAGTGGCGGGACGGGGTGACGTGCACGAGGCGGTGCTCTCCGGGGCGCTGACATGCGAGGCGCTGACATGCGAGGCGGCGATATGCAAAGCGGTGACATGCCGAGCGACGATGTGACCGACGGCGGTGAGGACCGGCGCGGCCGGGCGGCGGCGGGGGACGAACTCGCGCTGCGGGTGGCCGGGCTGCTCGACGAGGTGGTTGGCGACGATGTCGTCGGCTGTTACCTGCACGGATCGGCTGTGCTGGGTGGTCTGCGGCCTGCGAGCGACGTCGACGTGCTGGCGGTGACGCGGCGCGGGCTCGACGACGACCGGCGGCGGGAACTGACGCGCGGGCTGCTGGGGATGTCCGGCATCGGGGGCGGATTGCGTCCGGTGGAGCTGATGGTGACCGTCGGCGGCGACGCGGCGCGGCCGAGCGCGGAGGACGACGGTGTGACGAGGGCCGGTACTGCTCCGCGATTTCCGCATTTTCCGCCGGTGGTCGATTATCTGTACGGCGAGTGGCTGCGGGAGCGGTACGAGGCGGGATACGTACCGGAGCCGGAACCGATGGCGGACCTGGTGTTGGCGGTGGCGTCGGCGCTGGCCGGTCACCGGGCGCTGGCGGGGCCGCCGCCCGGTGAGGTGCTGACGCCGGTGCCGCGTGCCGACCTGGTGCGGGCGAGCCTGGCTGGCCTAGACGAGGTCGTGTCGGAGATCGATACCGATACGCGGAACGTGGTGCTGACGGTGGCGCGGGTGTGGGCAACGGTGAAGACGGGCGAGATCCTGCCGAAGGACGAAGCGGCGGCGTGGGCGGCGCAGCGGCTGCCCGAGGACTACCGCCCGGCGATCGAGCACGCACGGGAGCTGTACCTGGGCAGTGAATACGCCGACGAGGTGTGGCCCGCGCACGTGCTGGATCGGGTGCGCGGCTGTGTCGAGCACATGGCCGCCGCGGCGCGGGCCGCATCCGGCACTGCACAGGACAGGTGACGGCCGCAGGTCCCGACCCGACCAGGCGTGAGCGGCCGCCGACCTGCCTTGATCGGCGAAAACTGTCGCAGGTGAGCGGTAGTGTGAAGAATGGGGGTCCCCAGGTGACACGAGGGGTCCACTCGTGTCATCGGGGCCTGTCAACGAAGACGTCACCGCTGCGAACCGACCGGGGGTTTCCATGACGAACGAGCCCGTGGACGACCTGGACACGAGCCTGCGGGCCGTCGGCGACATCGTCGCCGGCATCCGCACCGACCAGTGGCAGGCCGCGACACCGTGCAGCGAATGGTCGGTACGCGATGTGACGAACCACCTCGCACTCGGCAGCAAGCTTTTCGTCGAACTGCTGGCCGGCAAGCCCGGCTATCCGCTCGATCCCGACTCCGCCGACGCACTCGGCGACGACCCCGCGGGCTCCTACCGCGCACACGCCGCCGACGTCGTCACCGCATTCCGGGGGCCGGGCGCGCTGGAACAGGTCATCGAGGCACCCGTCGGCGCCATTCCCGGCATCGCCGCGGTGCAACTGCGGACCGTCGAGGACCTCGTGCACGGCTGGGACCTCGCCGTCGCCACGGGGCAGCGCGTCGACTACCCCGACGACATCGTCGAGCGTGCCCTCACGTTCACCCGCGGGCAGCTGCCGGACACGGAAAGCGATGCCGACGGGCCGTTCGCCCCGCCACAGCCGCATGCCGACGACGCGCCACCGATCGACCGCCTCGTCGCGCTGCTGGGGCGCCGCCCGCGCAGCTGAACCCGGGCGATACGGCTCGCAGAGTCAGCAGGCACGCCGGATACGCGACGGGCAGGCCGGACGGCGGCCGATGCCGCACCGGAACCGATTCCCGCGACGACCCCGGCACGTCGCGGGAACCCCGGCACGTTGCGACGACGCCGGCACGTCGCGGGAACCCCGGCACGTTGCGACGACGCCGGCGCGGTGCAGCGACACCGGTGCGTCGCGGCAGCCCCCATGATCAGGGGAGGATTCGGGGCGTTGAGCGCCCCGAAGGTGCCCTTGGGGGCACGTAAGGCGCCCCTGGGGCGCGCCCGCAGCTCGTTCACTCCTCGCCCGTGACGGTCAGCGTCACGCCGTCGGCCAAGCGGTACGGTGCGGGCGCCACGAGGTCGCCGACCACCCGCCGCAGGCGTGACACCTCAGCGCGCGCCGTCACCGTGTGCCCGTCGTCGCCGAACAGCCCGCGACCGAGCGCGGCCGCGTCCACGCCCTCCCGGCCCGCGCGGGCGATCAGCGCCAGCACCTGCGCCTGCCGTCTCGTCAGCCCCGCCGACCACGACCCGTCGTCGCTGCGCACCCGCACCACGGCCTCGCCCGCCAGGTCCAGTTCGGCGACCATCGGCGCGCGTTCCCGGCGCGGACGCAGCAGCCAGCCCTCGCCGAGTCGTTCCGGCGTGCACAACCCGAGTCCCGCGACCGCCATCGGCAGGCCCTCCCGCGGCACGGCCACCCGCGCGCCCGCCGCGATCCCGGAACGCACCGCGACCCACCCCTCGTCGTCGACCACCAGGAGCGGTTCACCCACGCCGCCGAGCACGGGTTCGGCGGTGCGGCGCAGCCGTTCCAGCCGCTGTTCGTGCTGCCGCCACAGTCCCGACTCGGCCAGTCGCACCGACGTTTCGACCAGCGCGCCGATCGCCGGATGCAGCGTGAGCGCCGGGCCGCTGATGTCCACCACGCCCACCGGCTCGCCGGTCACCGGCGAATGCACCGGCGCCGCGCAGCAGTACCAGCGGTGCTGTGCCGATTCGAAGTGTTCCGCGGCCAGCAGTTGCACCGGCGCCGCCTCCACGAGCGCCGTACCGACCGCGTTCGTGCCCACCGTCGCCTCGGTCCAGCGCGCACCCTCGGTGAACCCCAGCGCATCGGCGTAGGCCCGCACGCGCGGAGAACCGTCCCGCCACAGGATCACGCCGTCGGCGTCGGTCACCACCACCAGGAACGGCGATGTCTCCGCGGCCCGGCCCAACAGCTGCCGCAGGTCGTCGATCACCGGTTCCAGCCCCGACCGGCGCCTGCGCAGCTCCAACTCGGCAACCGGCACCACGGCACGCGGCGACCCCGACACGTCCAGGCCGAGGTTCAGCATCCGCGACCACGACCGCTCCACCACGCCGCGCGGACGCACGGGCGGGCGCGTCCCGGTGAGCACGGCCTCGTGCACCCGCTGCATCACTCGCGCGTGCTGTGACAGATCTGCCGGCAAACCCGACGACGCCGTTTCACCGGTCACGACCGGCACCTCCTCCCACGGCAACCGGCCGGAACACGTGCATGCAACACGGCGCAACGCTGGCCGGACCGGCAACTCTGCGCGGACTGTGTATCCCACATCACACGATGAACGCCGTGGCCGCAAGGAGGGCCCCAATGACGCAGACCCTGGACTCGCGACCGACCGCCGCGCAGAGCGCCGAGAGCTGGCTCGACGATTTCGCCGCCGCGCTGGCCGCCCGCGACGTCGCTCGCGCATCCGGCATGTTCGCCGCGACCAGCTACTGGCGTGACCTCGTCTCGTTCACCTGGAACATCACCACCACCGAGAACCCCGACGGTGTCGCCCACCGGCTCGAGGCCACGCTCGAGGTCACCGATCCGACGAACTTCGCGCTCATCGAACCGCCCGAGGAGGCCGACGGCGTCACGACCGCGTGGTTCACGTTCGACACCGCCGTGGGCCGCGGACGCGGCCTGATGCGGCTCGTCGACGAGTCGGGCCGGCTCAAGGCGTGGACGCTGCTGACCACGCTGTACGAGCTGAAGGGCCACGAGGAGCCGCGCGGCACCCGGCGTCCGATGGGCGCGGAACACGGCGTCAACCCCGACCGCACGACGTGGGCTGAGAAGCGAGCGCAGGAGGAGGCCGAGCTCGGGAGCACGGTGCAGCCGTACGTGCTGGTGATCGGTGGCGGCCAGGGCGGCATCGCACTCGGCGCGCGGCTGCGGCAGCTCGACGTGCCCGCACTGGTGATCGACAACCATCCGCGGCCCGGCGACCAGTGGCGCAGCCGGTACAAGTCGCTGTGCCTGCACGACCCGGTCTGGTACGACCACCTGCCCTACCTGAAGTTCCCGGACAACTGGCCGGTGTTCGCCCCGAAGGACAAGATCGCCGACTGGCTCGAGTCGTACGTCAAGATCATGGAGGTGCCGTACTGGGGATCGACGACGGCCACCTCGGCGAGTTACGACTCGGCCACGCAGGAGTGGACCGTCGAGGTCGACCGGGACGGCGAGCGGATGACGCTGCACCCGCAGCAGGTCGTGCTGGCCACCGGCATGTCCGGCAAGCCGAACGTGCCCGAGGTCGACGGGCAGGACGTCTTCCGCGGCGAGCAGCACCACTCCTCGCAGCATCCCGGTCCGGACGCCTACGCAGGCAAGCGCGTCGTGGTGATCGGCAGCAACAACTCGGCGTTCGACATCTGCGGTGCGCTGTGGGAACACGACGCCGACGTGACGATGGTGCAGCGCTCGTCCACGCACATCGTCAAGAGCGAAAGCCTCATGGAGATCGGCCTGGGTGACCTGTACTCGGAACGGGCGCTCGCCGCGGGCGTGACCACCGAGAAGGCCGACCTGATCTTCGCCTCGCTGCCGTACCGGATCATGCACGAATTCCAGATCCCGCTGTACGAGAAGATGCAGCAGCAGGACTCGGAGTTCTACGCCAAGCTCGAACGCGCCGGATTCCGGCTCGATTTCGGTGAAGACGGGTCCGGGCTGTTCCTCAAGTACCTGCGACGCGGCTCGGGTTACTACATCGACGTGGGTGCGGCCGAGCTCGTCGCCGACGGGCGGGTCGCGCTGGCGCACGGGCAGATCGACCGCCTCACCGAAGACTCCGTCGTGCTGGCCGACGGCACCGAACTGCCCGCCGACCTCGTCGTGTACGCCACGGGCTACGGGTCGATGAACGGCTGGGCCGCCGACCTGATGGGCCAGGAGGTCGCCGACCGGGTCGGCAAGGTGTGGGGCCTCGGCTCGGACACCGCCAAGGACCCCGGCCCGTGGGAGGGCGAGGAGCGCAACATGTGGAAACCCACGCGGCAGGAAGCACTGTGGTTCCACGGCGGGAACCTGCACCAGTCACGGCACTACTCGCTGTACCTGGCGCTGCAGCTCAAGGCCCGGCACGCCGGCATCGCCACGCCGGTGCACGAACTCGCGCAGGTGCACCACCTGAGCTGAGCGGGAACCGGTGGCCCCGGACGAGGGGGTCGGGGCCACCGGACGTGCCGCCCCGCACACCGCAGCCTCCCGGGCACACCGCAGACCGGCCGGATGGTCGATGATGGAGGTGACAGCGGCGAGGTGAGGGAGTGAACGTGGTGGCGACCGAGCCGAACGAGCAGAGCGGCGACACCGGGCCCGGCGCGACCGAAGGTGGCGCACCCGAGGCCGGCGAACGCGAACCCGCGCAGGTCGACACGGCGACGGCCGCCGACACGGGCGCAGCAGTCGACACGGCCGCCGACGAGCCCGAATCGCCCGACGAGCGCATCCGCCGCCGGGTGGGCCGCATCAAGTGGCTGGCGTTGCTCAGCAGTGCGCTGTCGGTCCTGCTGACCATGGCGGCCGTGGTGCCGACGACCGATCGGGTGCTGTGGACGTTGCTGGTGGTCACGTCGCTGCAGTTCGCGTTCGTGGTGCCCGCGTCACTGGTGCTGGCCGAACCGAAACGGTGGGCGCGCACCGTCCTGCTGATCGCCACGCCGGTGAGCGCCGTGCTGTGGGTCGTCGCGCTGACGCAGACCGCATGGCTGCTGCTGCCCGGGAACATGCTGCTCGTGCTCGCGTTCATCCCGCTGCGTGACGCCGAGATCGCCGACTTCTTCCGCCGCGGCGACCGCTCCCTCGCCGACATCCGCGCGGGCCGCTGACCCTCCGCCGCGCCCGCGCGCCAGTGAGGGGTTCGGGAGCAGAACACGCGCGGGCTTCGTTCGGAGTCCTCACCCCGAGTGAGGACCTGCGGCAGTCCGGGACCCGGCGCCTGCCACGATAGAAGGAGCCGCAGGCAGCCGATCCGGCCCGTCCGAAGGAGAGAGTGTGACGACATCGCCGCAGCGCGCGGGCAAGGCCCCTGCGTGGACCAGCTACGGCATCGACGTGGTGCGCGGCGCGCTGATCGGCACCGCCGAGACCGTTCCCGGTGTCAGCGGCGGCACGGTCGCGCTCGTCACGAAGGTGTACGACACGGCGATCACCTCGGCGGGACACCTCATCTCCGGCGTCGGCCGCACGGTGTCCGACCTGCCCCGCGGCAAGGGTATGGACCGGGCCGCCGCGGAGTTCCGTTCGGTCTCCTGGCGGACGATCATCCCACTGCTGGCCGGCATGTTCGCCGCGCTGCTGATCATGGCCGGCCTCATGGAGACGTGGGTCGAGGAGCACCCGGAGCAGATGCGCGCACTGTTCTTCGGCATGGTGCTGGCCTCGCTGTGGGTGCCGTACTCGATGTCGAGGACCGCACCGGCGAAGGATTCCTCGGGCGGCGGTGCGCCGTGGACGTGGAAGGACGGACTGACGGCGCTGGTCACGGCCGTCGTCGTGTACGTCCTGGTCAGCCTGCCGCCCGGCAACCTCGAGGCCACGGCGCCGGTGATCGTCCTGTCGGCGGCGGTGGCGATCTGCGCGCTGGTGCTGCCCGGGCTGTCCGGTTCGTTCCTGCTGCTCACCATCGGCCTCTACCAGCCGACGCTCGGCGCGGTGAACGACCGCGACCTGGCCTACCTCGGCCTGTTCGCCCTGGGCGCCGTCGTCGGTCTCGGGTCGATCGTGAAGGGGCTGCAGTGGCTGCTCGAACACCGCAAGCGCATCACGCTCGTCGTGCTGACCGGTCTCATGGCGGGCAGCCTGCGCGCGCTGTGGCCGTGGCAGACCGAGGATCGCGGGCTGCTCGCACCCGGTGACCACCTCGGCACGGCGATCACGCTGGGCGCCGTCGGGTTCGGCGTGGTGGTGGCCGTACTCCTCATCGAGGCGCGCACGACGCGCGCCCGGGAGGCCTCCGCCGCCGCGTGATCCGCTCGCCGGGGCATTCGGTACTGGCGGTCGGTGTCGACCAGCTCGACGGCTACGTCCGCGCCCGCACCGCTCATTACGACGCGTCGTTCGTCTCGGCGGACCCGGCGTTCGCGCACGCCCACATCACGCTGCTCGCACCGTGGCTGACCGCCCCCACGCCGGCCGATGTCGACGTCGTCACCCGTGTAGCCGCGGCGACGCCCGCGTTCGACACGGTTCTCGAGCGGATCGAGACCTTTCCCGACGGGCTCATCCATCTGCGCGCCGATCCTGACCGGCCGCTGCGCACGCTGACCCGCACCCTTGCTGCCGCGTTTCCGCAGTGCCCACCGTACGGCGGCAGGTTCGGCGACGTGGTGCCGCACGTGACGCTCGACCGGGCCGTCGACGGCGTCACCCCGGCGACCGTCGCCGCCGACCTGGCGCCCGCACTGCCGGTGCGGCTGCGCGTCGATCGCATCGACCTGCAGTGGTGGGAGAACGACAATTGCCACGTGCGCGAATCGTGGAAACTGCGCTGAGCGGCGGCAGGTGCACCGGCTCGCGGCGTTCGACCCCGACGTGGCCGTTCGCGTACGTGCTCTCGTTCGCACCGGGGTTGACCGATGCGGCGAGCGATAGGCGTCCCGAGGCGCGGGGCCTCCTCGACCACCTGGCGACGTTCGTGCCGGCCGACGGCGGGTGGGCCGCGGACTTCGACAGCTATTCGCCCGCGGCGGCACTGGAATGGCGTGGCTACACCACGGTCGAGACCTGCCGTGTCCTCCGCCGCAACGGCCGGCTGTAGACCGACGGCGCGGAAGCCTCCCTGTGGTGGGTTACATGGCCTGCCACGTCGCTGCGAACGTTCTGGCCAGGTTGGCGGGGCTCCCCGGCAGCAAGTGGATGTTCTGCTGCCCGTCGGCGAACACGAGGATCCGGCCACTGCCCCGGATGTCGACCAGGGAGAACGGTTTGCTGCGCCGGTACCGTCCGTCCACTGTGGCCCCGGTATACACCTGGTGGGCCGCTTCCCGCGGTGCGTTCATGTGTTTGTGGAGTTCCTGCTCCGGCCCGGGCCGCGCGGCGAACATGTCGCGGCGTTCGTCGCGTTGTTCGTAGGCGGCGCGGCTGGTGTGCAGCTCGCGTACGGGTGCGGCGGGAACCTGTGGCAGCTCGCCGACGAACTCCTCGACGAGGCGGCGCTCGTCGACGTGCGCGATCGTCACCATGTCGTCGTGCACCTGCACGGCGACGGCTTGGCCGCCGGCCGTCGACATGGCGAGGGCTCGGCTGCGCGAGGGGTCGTCGCCGTGACTGCTCCAGCAGTACAGTTCCCGCTCGGGCGAGGCCAGGATCCGCAGTGCCACGCGGAATTCGCGCGTGAGCATCTCGCCGTTGGCGATACCGACCTCTTCGAGGCCCCGGAAGATGCCCGCGTCGACCTCGGCGCGATCGTCCCGGGGTGTGTACATTTCGGACACCCCGAGTACGGGATGTGCGCTGCCGAGGCCTTCCAGCTCCCACAGGCGGGCGAGCACGAGCCGTGGCAGGGCGACCGGGCGGTTGATGACGGCCACGACGGTTACTCGCCGATGGTCGGGGGTGTGACGACGTGGCCGGTCACCGGGTCGCGCAGCACTTCTTCGCCTTCGGTCAGCGAGAAGGCGTGGTCGGTGTCGGCGATGTACTTGCGCTGGTGGTCCTCGTCGTCGCCGCCCTGGCCGCCGCGACCGCCGCCGCCCGCACCGCCCATCGGCATTCCACCGCGACCACCGGACGCGGCACCCGAGCCGCCCGCGGCGGCGGGTCCACCGGCAGCGGCACCTCCGGAACCGGCCGGCCCGAACGGAGCAGCACCCGTGGCCCTGCCTGCACCTGCGGCGCCGCCGGCCGCACCGGCCGCGCCACCGGCTGCACCGGCACCGCCGCTGGAGTAGCCGCCGGCAGCGCCGCCCATGCCGGGAGTGGAGAAACGGCCACCACCGGCCGAGGACGATCCGCCGCCGGTGGGGCCGAAGCCACCGCCGGTCCCGACCGGCCCGAAGCCGGGCGTGTTCGTGGAACCGCCGGGGCCGAAGCCGGAGCCGGAGTTGAATCCCGGGGTGTTGTAGCCGGGCGCCGCGGCGGCGGGACGCTGGAAGTCGGGCGGGGTGTAGCCGGAACTCGACGTCGTGTCGTCGGGAGCCGGGCCGGGCACGTTCGACGTCGGGTTGCCCGGTGTCGGACCTCCCGGCACAGGAGTCGGACCCCCGGACGGAATCTGCGAACCGCCCGGCTGTACTTGTGAACCACCCGGCCGTACCTGCGGACCGCCCGGCTGCACGGAGCCGCCGGAGCCGGGTTCGTCGATGGAGGTGACGCCGGTGCCGGCATCCGCGACCGACGAGGACTTGTCCCGTTCGATACCGGAGAAGTCACCGTCGATGCCGCCCAGCTCGTCGAAGCTGGCGTCGACGTTCATCGCCGAGTCGCTCACGGTCGAGTCGTAACCCTGGTAGACCTGCTTCGCCTGCTCGATCTTGGCGTTGCGCTGGTTGATCTGGCCCTCGGTGTCGGTGTCCCACGGGGTGACGTGGTCGAAGAAGTCCTTCTCCGGCGCATCCTTGGGGATGTCGGGGAACTGGTTCTTGCTGCCGTCGAACGAGTGCGAGTTGTCGGCGTGGAACCGGGCGTTCTTCTGGTAGACGTCCGCGGTCGCCTGGGCCGCCTTCATGCCCCGGCGGATCGTGCCCGCGGCGGCCTCGGCACCCTCGCCCGTCCAGGAGCTCTCCATGGCCTGCATCATCTTCGTGCTGCGCATGACGCTGGCGTCGTCGCCCTCGGTCACATCCTTCGTGAGGGTGTCCGCTTCGTCGGCGGTGCCCTGCCATTTGCCGGATTCGCCCTGGCGCATCGCGCGCACGATCTGCTCGATCGGCATCGATCCCGCCGAGAACAGCCCGCCGACGTAGGCCTTGGCCTTGTCCAAAATCAACGGATCGTCGAACACGCCCATCGTCGCCCCCTCGTGCACTGCTTCGCCTGCTGTCTGCAGTTACCTCGTCCGTGTGGCGGCCACCGCCCGCCGGTATGCCTGCTACGCCTTGTCCTTCAGGTTCCCCACGACCATGTCGGAGAGTCGGAGCGCCGAGTCGCACGCATCGGTATCTTTGCCCGGCCCGAGGGTCACGTTGACGAGAACGGCGTACTCGTCGGCCAGACCGACGGCTGCTGAACAGGCGATTCGCTCCTCTGAAAGGGTGATCGTGGGCAGGTCGTGCACCGGCTCGACCTCGGTCAGGGTGCGACGCCCGCCGTCCTGATTGTTCGAATAGATAATGCTCAAGCCCTGTCGCGTCGCGGTCAGGAAAGTGAGCGTGAACCCACCGCCATCGTCGTCCCAGGAACACCGCGGGCCGAGCATGTCGATATCGCGCCGCTCACCGGGAACGGCGGACCCCAGCGCCCACTCCAGCTGACTCCGGGTCAACGCCTCACAGGGATCACCCGACAACACCGACTCCGGAAGCGGGTTCGACACCTCCGGCGCACCACTGTGCGGCAGGTCCGAATCACCCACTGACCCGTCGGTACTCGGCGGCGTTGCCGAGGAACTGGCCGACGACGTCGGATCGGGCTCCGGCTGGCCTGCCGATTCGCCCGAACAACCTGCGGCCAGCACCACGGCCGAGCCTGCCGCCACGAGCGCGACAGCGCGCTTCATCCGACGGCGCCCCCTTCGTCCTTGCCGTCCCCACCACCGGCGTGCTTGACGTCCTTGCCGGCCTGGTCCTCGGCCTCCTCGTACACACCCAGCGCCTTGCCGAGCTTCTCCGCCAGGTCGTGGTGGAACTTCCACAGCTCACGCATACGTTCCGCACCCACCTGCCAGGCCCGCTTCGCGACCTGCGTGAAGCGCACACTGGCCGGATCCTCGGCCGGCGACACCGCCGCCTCGGCGATGTCCTGTGCCTTGCGGTAATGCTGGCCGTACCGCCCGGCGAGCTCCTTGGCTTCCTCGAAGATGCCCTTGGCGGTGTCGCCGTCGAACTCGTAGCCACCGCCGGAGCCGGGGTTGGTCGCCTTGCCGTCGATGACGAAGTTCACGGCGGCGAAGATGTTCCCGCCGCCCAGCGCCGTACCGGCCATCGCGGCGTCCTGCGTCGAGAGCTGCCCGCCGTCGCCGCTGCCCTGCGCCGTCTCGTCGCCACCCGGTGCCATCGATACCTCCCCGAATCCTCAGGCGTGTCCAGTTTTCCCGCAGCACGCTAGCACAGCGAACCATTCACCGAGTCGTGGCCAATTCGCTCACATCCGGCCAAACCGGACTCCCCCACACGGCCCATCCAGACGCCCCTCGCCAAAAGAGCGAGGTCGTCCGCGATCCCCACCACCGCAGTACATGCAGGAGCGTCCGCGCTCCCAGCCCACCCAACAGGAACGGCGGATATCGGACCGCTGCAGAAGAGGATCACGCGACCGGGCACGCAACGACGCACCACCGTCAGGGATTCGGCGGCGCAGACTCCGGCTCCGGGGACTCGGCGGTGGCGAGGCCTTCCTTGCGGACCCGTTCCCTGCCCCACTCGCCGAGCGGAAGCAGCGCCGCGTTGAGGGACTTGCCGGCTTCGGTCAGCGAGTACTCCACGCGTGGCGGCACCTCCGCGTAGACGGCGCGGTCGATCAGACCGTCCTCCTCCATCTCACGCAGGTGCTGGGTGAGCATCTTCTCGCTCACGCCCACGAGCGCGCGACGGAGCTCGGCGAACCGGCGGACGCCGTGTGCCTCCAGTTCCCAGAGCACGAGTCCCTTCCACTTGCCGCTCACGACGTCCATCGCGGCATCGATACCGCAGACGTAGGGCCCGGTTCGAGACGACTCCGGCATCACGGACTCCTTGCTCACTTACCGAAAGGTGCGTACCGCAGAAAACAGTGCGTACTTCCCCGCGCTGCGGTCGGCCTGCTCAGCTTGGAGCCATGGCATCGAAACCCGCAACCGAACCCGCAACAGCCGAGGGCGTCACGATACTGGGTACCGGCGCGATGGGAAGCGCGCTCGCAGGTGAACTGCTCGGCGCCGGACACCCGGTGACCGTGTGGAACCGCACCGCGGAACGCGCCGTTCCGCTGGCCACCCGGGGCGCCGCGCAAGCCGAAACCCCCGGCCAGGCGGTCATTGCGCACCCGCTGGTCGTCATGTGCCTGCTCCGGGCCGGATCTGTCCACGACACGCTCACCCCCGTCGCCGCGGAACTGCGCGGCCGCACACTGCTCAACGTCACCACGACCACACCGAACGAGTCGCGAGAGCTGGCCCGGTGGGCGGCCGACCACGACGTGACGTATCTGGACGGCGCGATTCTCGCCGTGCCCGAGATGATCGGATCCCCCGCCGCGCAGATCTTCTACAGCGGTTCGAGGGAGGCCTACGACCGTTTCCGGGACGTGCTCGACGTGTGGTCGAACGGAACCTACGACGGCGACGACGCGGGTGCGGCGTCGCTGATCGACCTCGCGCTTCTCTCGGGGATGTATCAGATGTTCGCGGGTTTCTTCCACGGTGCGGCCATGGCCGGTTTCGCGGACCTGAGCGCGACCGAATTCGCTGCACGAGCGGCCCCGTTCCTCGCCGCCATGACAGAAGGGTTCGCCGACTTCGCCGGCGTCATCGACGGCGGCGACTACGCCGTGCCCGGGCAGCAGAGTCTGGAGTTCTCCGACCTGTCACACATCGTGCGTGCGAGCGAGGAACAGGGCGTCGACCCGGCACCGGTCGCCACGGTGCAGGAGCTGATCAGCAGGCAGATTGCCGCAGGGCACGGCTCCGAAGGCTTCCCGCGCGTGTACGAGAGCCTGCGCCGCCCGGCTGCGCAGGCATGAGTCAGCTGCCGTCCTGATCCGCGCCGTCCTGATCCGCGCCGTCCTGGTCCGCGCCGCCGGGTGGTTCGCCGTCGGGCCACACGCACGGCGACGATGCGCCGAGCGACAGGCTGCCGTCCTTGCTCTGCTGCACGGACATGCGGAACGCGTCGTCACCGTGTTCGACGGACACGAACCGGTCGCCGGCCGACCGCTGGTCGGCAAGCACCCGAAAACCGCCGGAGGTCCAGTGGTCGTGGAGCGTGTCGACGATCTCGGCATTGCGTTCGGCCGGAACCTCGTCGAGCCAGTACGTCCTGCCGACCTGGTGGCGCCCCGCCGGGCCCTTGTCGTCGGGGTCGGTGCATTCGAGTTCGTCGTCGCGGTGCAGGGTCAGCTCCGGTGTCACGGGCAGTGCCGCGACGGCGCTGTCGATGTGCTGCTGCGCCCGCTCCCGCGCCTGTTCGATCGTCAGGGTGCTCATCTGCCGCCCGCCTTCCGTTCCGTCACTGGCCGTTCCCGCGCCCGAGCCGCCGACACCGGCGCCACCGCCGCAGCCGGCCAGCAGCAGCGCACCCGCGGCAACGGCGAGCAGCACCCGCCGCCCGCGCCATGCGCGCAGCCGCGTCGCCGGCATGCCCTCCCCCGGCCTGCCCTTCCCCTGCCGCAGCCCCGGCTGCCTCCTCATGGGCCCATCATGACGGCGACTCGCCGACCACGATGCGGCCGAGGTTGCGCAGCGGCGTGGAGTTCTCGTCCCAGTACTCCGAATGCGCCTCGGTCGAGTATCCGTACCAGGAGTCGGTGCCTTCGCCCGCGTCGAACACCTCGGCGCCGAAGTCCTCGTTGACGGGCTGGTTGTCGTGGATGAACGGCAGCGTGCTGCGGATGATGTCGTTCTCCGCGGTCCCTGCGTAGACGTCGGCGTCGTCGGGAAGGTCGAGTTCGGACACGTGGTCGGCGCCGACACCGGGGCTGCCGATGAACACCGCGTTGTCGACGTCGAGGTGCCCGTCCTGCGCCGAATGCCCGACCACCGTGGACCCGTAGCTGTGGCCGATGAGCGTGTTGTTCGACGCTTCGCCCTCGTGTGTGGCGCGCAGGCCTTCCTGGAAGGACCGGAGGTCACCCGCGGCATCCTCGGCGTAGTCGGCCTTCGTTGCCGCTCCCAGATCCTGCGGCGCGTCGTAGCCGACCCACGTGACGGCCGCGTTGCTGCTGCCGCGGTCGGTCTGCGCGGCCTGGTCGAGCAGCGCGTCGGCCTTGTCGAGTTCGCCGCCGATCCTCGACAGGTTCGACCCCGTTCCCGGGACGGAAGTGACGACGTTGTCGGCCGTGTCGGGGTTTCCGGTCGCGACGACGCCGCGGCCGTTGCCCTCGGTGGAGAAGTCGAGCAGGTACGCCTCCGGCCTGGTGGCGGTCGGTTCCCGTTCGAGGCGTTCGTGCACGGCGTCGAGACCGCGCAGCGTCCGGTCGATCTCGTCGAGTTCGCGCGCCTCCGGCGAGTACTCGGACGGACCGAGATTTTCCAGTTCGTCGCGGCGTTCGCTGCACTGCGTGTACTCCTCGGTGAACCGGATCCGGTTGGCGCGGTCGCGATCCTCCGCGGGAATCCCGTCCAGACCGCCGATGACGTCGCCGTGCGTGTAGATGGCCGATTCCTGTTCGGTGGGGCTCAGTTCGTCCCACCATTCCTTGACCTTCGCGGCCGAGGCGTCACGCGGAATGTCGGCCGGGGCCACGACGTTGCCCTCGCCGGTGGCCTCGAGTTCCAGGCCGGCCGACTGCGGCGTCGCCTTGTCCAAAGCGGACACCGCGGTGCGGTCGGCCTCGTTGACCGTGCTCAGCGCGCCCGAGATCTTCCCGGTCAGTTCCTCCGCGAGATCGGAAGCCGCCTGCTTCTCCTCGTCGGTGCGCGTGTCGCCGGGTCCACCGGGGATGGCCCTGACGGTGCCGTCGGTCTGCACCTGCAGGCGCCCCGACGACTCCACGGTCTCCACCACGTTGTTCACGGTCTTCTGTGCCTCGGACACCGCGTCCGAAAGCGTGCGCAGCGCGGGCGGGATCTTCTCGATGTACTCGGCGGCCGTGGAGTAACCGCCGCGCACGTCGCCGATGTGGGACCGCGCGGTGTCGGCGGCTTCGCCGCTCCAGTTCGCCAGCGACCGTGCCGCGGACGCGAGGTCGGAGTCGGTGGACGAGAGTTCACCGGCCAGGCGCGACCACTTGCTCGCCAGGTTGTCGAAGGAGGCGGGTTCGGCCGACCGCAGTTGTGCGAACGAAACCACGTCACGCCTCCGAGTGCAGCTCGGGAAGCGTGTCGAGAACGGCGTCCTCCAGCTGCTCGTAGTCGCCCGCCCCGTCGCGCAGCAGTTCACCCGCCACGGCGGTGCGCTTGTTGAGGTCGTCGACGTGGAACTCCCACAGCTGGGCGATCCCGTCGGCCTTGCCCGAGGCGGCGAATCCGTCGTTGTCTTCGGAGTAGACCGCGGCCGAACCGCTGAACTCGGCGACCGCCTGCCCGGCCCCGTCGGCGAGCGAAACGACCGTGTCGCCGGTGCTGACCAGTGTCTCGGGGTCGACGTCGTAACCACTCACATCGGGCCTCTCGCCGGTGGGGCAGATGAGGTGAAAGTATCGAACCGGGGACCGCAGTGGGGCCACTTCCGGTGAACAGCAGGCCGCGAAGAGATGAGCGGTGGTCTCCCCGTGACCGACGTTCGCCGTAACGCCGCCACCGGTGGGCCGGGCCGCGCACCGGTCGTTCAACCCCGACCGCGAGCTACGACTGTGCAGCTCGCCACGCCAACCTGTGGTGGATACGGAGCCCGGCATTGCCTGGCCACGCCCCCGCGGTCAACCGCGACGGCCGCGTCGGGGTCGAGGACAGGTACAGCCGGTGAGTGCCCCGGGACGGCGCTGCCGCGGGTGGGTCCGTGGACAGGCGCGGCGGGGTCCGTGGACGGGTGCTGCGAATCTCCGCCGGCACGCCGACGGGTGCGGCATACTTCGGCGCGCCGACGAAAGTCGTTCGGGCAGCTGGAGGACCGATGCCGACGCTCAACACACCCACTGTGGATTCCGGCGGGCCGGCGGGTGACCGGTTGCGCCGGTGGGTGTTCGCCGGCGAACAGCAGTGGATCGCCGACCCGAAGCAGGACCCGGGATCGGGCGGTCTCAGCGCGGTCGGATCGATCGGCCTCGCCACTGCCGCGCCGCTGCCGCGCTGGGCGCGTGGACGAAACGGCCGGTGCCGACGGCCGTCGGCCTCGCGTCGTCGATGACCGTCACCATGCTGAGCTGGCGCCGATACGCCGAACTCTACGACCGAGGACGCCGTTGGCCGCGTGCCGTGAGCGCACGAGGGAGGAAGTATAGGTGGCGAGTAGGGATTACCGCGAGTCGACCAAGAAAGCCCTGTTCGCTGTGAGTCTCGGTCGGTGCTATGCACCGGAATGCTCCGAGCGGGTGGTACAGATGGCGGGCGAAACACCGATCGTGAAGGTCGAGGTCGCCCACATTCGCGCCGCGGCCCAGGGCGGTCCACGCTACGACGAGAACATGGCCGAAGCCGAGCGGAACGGCTTCTCCAACCTGTTGCTGCTGTGCGTGTTCCACCACAAACTGGTCGACAGAAAGCCGACCGGTGACGAGTACTCGGTCGAACTTCTCCGGGAATGGAAGACGCGGCGCGAGGGCGAGCTCGCCGGCGATCTCACCGATCTCACCGATCTGACCGATCTGACCGATCTGACCGAAGAAGGCTTGACCGAGGTTCTGACGAACACGCTGAGCGAGGTCATCGGCGACACGAAGGACGAACTCCTCGCCGCGATCGCGAAACTCGAGGAAACCAGCCGGGAAAGCGCTGAACTCCTGCGCACGTTGGTGGACGCAACGTTCAGCAGTCCGCATCTCGACGCCGACACCGTGGCGACGCTCGCCGAATCGGCGCGCGCTTTCGGCGAGCTTCCCGACTACGCCCCCATGCTGCTGGAGTCCTCGCGAAGACTCGACCACCTGCCCGACCATGCCCCGATGTTGCGGGAGTCGTCCCGTGACCTCGTCGACCTGCCGGACTACGCCTCGATGCTGCGGGAGTCGACCCAGGGATTACTGCAGCTGCCCGAATACGCACCGATGATGCGGGATTCGTCGAACGTACTCGCCGACCTGCCCGACCATGCCTCGACGCTCCAGGGTGCGACCCGCGATCTCAAAAGCGCGATCGCCGACATGGAGGAGACAGTCCAGGCGGCGCAACAGCTGGAAGACTCCGATTACCTGTCGTCGGTCAATACGGCGACGCACAGCATCGTGTCGACGTCGTCGCAGATAACCGAGAGCGTCAAGAGCCTGCAGAAAACGGCCGAAATGCCGCTGCGGGTCCGCCCTCCGGACCGGTGGACCTATATTCGCAAGGGCATGATCGCCGGGGCCGTGCTGGCGATCGTGCTCGTCGCCGTGATCGGGTACGTGATTGCCCAGGCACGTCAGTAGCCGCAGCGCCGTCGATGCTGCGTCAGGTTTCCGGCCGGTTCGCCGTTCCGGGGCGGTGGCGTACCGGATGCTTCGACATGAGGGAAACGCGGTTGAATGCGTTGATTGTGATGGCAGCCCACGTCACCAGCGAGACCTCGTCGTCGGTCAGGCTCGAGCGGGCTCGCGCATAGGCGTCGTCGTCGGGGCCCTGCTGGGCGACCAGGGTCACCGCTTCGGTCAGTTCCAGCGCGGACTGCTCACGCGAGGTGAACAGCTCGGTGTCGCGCCAGCCGGGCAGCACCGCCAACCGCTGAGCGGTCTCACCCGCCTCCAGGGCGAGGTGGGTGTGCCGGTCCAGACAGAAGGTGCACGCGTTGAGCTGCGAAGCGCGGACGTTGACCAGTTCCAGCAGGATGGTGTCCAGGCCGATCTCGCGCGCCCGGCTGCGGATCTCGGTTGCGGTCGACGTCAACGCCTTGAACACGGACGGAGTCTGCTTGTCGATGAATACCCTGTCGGACATCGCTCACCCCGTCCGCTCGCGCACCGCGGCCAGTGCCTCGGTGGTGACCTCGTCGACGACGTCGACGACCTCGTGGTGACGTTCGAGGTACTTCTTCACGAACGGGCACACCGCGACGATGCGCAGACCCGCATCGCGGGTGTCGGCCAGTGCCCGACCGATCAGGGTGCTGCCCAGGCCCATTCCGCCGAAGTTCTCGCCGATCTCGGTGTGGTAGAAGATGCGCTGCCCGTCGCGGTCGACGTACTCGGTGAACCCCGCCCGCTGCTCGCCGACGCTGATCTCGTAGCGGTCGCGATCGCCGGCAAGGGCGACTTCCGCCTCTGGTGCATTGTCGGACATGGTTTCCCCTTCTGCCTGCCGGATACGCTGTCGTGGCGGTCGAGAGGAACGTCCCGCCACCCTCGATGAGCACCACCCTCGATGGGCACCACCCCGTCGCGTTGCGATCGGGCACAATTTTCTCAGCAACACCCGGGCTCAACCCGGTGGGTTCAGCTCCGCCAGCAGTTCCGTGAACATCGAGCTCGGCCGCGCGTGATCCGTCGGCACGATCGTAGTCCGCTCGCCGACTCGGCGAAGGGAGTAGCGGCCACTCCGGGTGTCGGTCCACGACACCTCGGACGACGTGTACCGCCAGTCGGTGCCACCCTCGCATCGCTTCACCGCGAGCGTGCCACGGCTGTTCGAGAAGCCTGAACCGCTCCGAGACGCATGGTCGGTGCGATATCTCCCGTGTAGGCGAGTTCCACCCGAACCGGAGCCGTGCCCAGGACATCGATGATCTCCATCAGGTCCGGTGCCGGATCCTCGATCGTGCCGAGGTCACGCCGGTGGAGCGCTTCACTGGCGGCGCCGGTGCGCGCGGCACGATCTGTCCTGGATCATCCTACCGGGCCGAGCCCGAAAAAGTAGTGGAAGTGGCCGACTTTGTAATGCGCAAACCACGATAGAAAGAACTCGTCGGTGCCGAGTGAGACCCAGTCCGACCTGTTGTCAATCAAGACAGTTCACCTCAACTCGGTTGTTCGGGGGCACGGTAATCGTCACCCGGAATCACTCGCCCATCAGGCGCGATGTAATAGTCCTCCCAATCTTCGATGTCTTTGCGGTCGGACTTGTCGACGTGCGAATCAGGCGATCCGCCGTTGCCCTCGTCGGCTCCGTTCAAGTCCAGATCCCGCTCGAGGTGCCGCAGGATGTCTTCGTTCTCCGCCTCGGAGCCGTAGTATTGACGGGCAGCCTCTGTGAGCCGAGTCCCTGCCTCGTAGTAGCGAGCGCACGTCGTCTGCAGGAACGACACGAATGCGTCCTGGAGATCCGACAGTTCCCGGTCTCCGGCCGTGGCCTCATTGCCTCTCCCGCGTAACTCGAAGTCGGCTTCGTCAACCGCAACGGCGTTCGTGATAATTTTTTCGTACTCTTCGGACGCATCGAAACAATAGCCGGCGAGCTCGCGAACTTCCTCGACGTTCACATTGAAACCCCCGGCGGGCGGACTGGAACTCTGGCCATCCTGGCCGGCAAAGTCGTCCAGTTCCAGGTTTTCACTTTTCTCGCCCGTGACAGCGTTTTGGAAGTTGGCCACCTTGTCGGACCATGCGGATTCCTCTTCGGTCGAGTTATCGCGGAGTTTGAGCAGCGCGTCCATGAGCCCGGGCACGACGTCCCCGATGTCGTTGGCATACTCCTGGTCGGGCTCGGCACCATCCAGCAGTGACCCAACCGGCGTTAGCACGAGGTTCCGGGTCGGGGCGCTCCCCGTCCACGGTCCAGACCTGCATGTGATCGTCGAGATCATCGATGTATCGATCCTTGAGCGCGTCTTCGAACGCGTCGAGCGTCGCCTTGAGATCCTCTCCGTACTGATCCGGATCAGCGTGCTTCAACTTCTCGACACCCATAAGCCCGTCCCCTTCCCCACAGTGTGACCCCGATGCGACGAAGCAAGCCTTCCGCAGGTTCCGAGAACTGGCAAGGGCACGACGAGGGCGCTGCCGCACGACGGTGCAGCACGAGAACGGTTCGACCACGCTCGTCCGTTCGGTAAGGAAGTGCGGGTCGGCGTCGGGTACGACCGGCGTCGAATTGGTCGACACCACATCGGCGGGCACCGCACCGAACACCGGACCCCGTGGCCTCGAATCTCGTCGACAGGAAGGCGTCATGTGACGGCCATCCGACCGGTCATGTCAAGGTGAACATCGTAGCTGCCGTGTTCCTTCACCCTCCCATTGTTAGAACGCGAACAATCTCGTCTGACCTACGCCGCCCAGCGTGCGATCCGTCCGGTAGTGATCTCTAGGTCCGGGACGACCAAGTGCTCAGAATAAATGACTGCTTCAGTTCCAACGTGCTGACGGTGCGCCGTGTGCGCGATATCAAATGTGGCACACCGGCCGTCACTATAGAGCAAATTCGTAATTCTCGGGTCGTCGTCGTACGTGAGAATCCATGGGAAGTCCGCGCCGGCCAGAAGATTCGCCAATTCGAGGTGGGAATCGGCGTCAAAAGCGTGCAGGTACAGCCCTTCCCCTTGGACGAGGTAAGGGGGGTCCGCATATACGAAGACATCCTGAGCGATGTCTTGTATGACATTGAGGAACTCAAGAGCGTCGTACTCGGTGATATAGATGCAATGTCGCAAGTCAGCGAGGGCCTGGATGCGCATGCAAAGCGATTCACGATTGAAGCGCGCATCAATCTTCCAGCGCCCAAGCTGCTCAAAACCGCCGATTGGCCGAGCGTCAAGGATGCCCGAACGATTAGTACGGTTGAGGTAGAAAGCGGCAAAACCGAGTTCAAAATCGTCCCGCCCGGACGGGCTCGCATAGACCTCGGCCTGCCGATGCCACTCATCGATTGTGAGCGGAATAGTTCGAATTTTGCGACAGAACTCATTGGGAAGGTCGAGTGACGCGCGCCAGAATGCAGCGATACCCGGGTTCAAGTCGTTAAGATGGATGCGGTCCACGGTACGGTCCCAAAGAAGATGAAGGGCCGCCCCGGCACCTCCCGCGAAGGGCTCTGCGTACTGACGCGGTTTCGGCTCCTGGGCTTCAATGAGGCGTGTCAAGTAGGGGGCAAGACGCGCCTTACCGCCAGGATAGCGCAGGGGTGAAAGGTATCTCATTTGACCGGCGTACTCCCCATGTTGCTGTTCATCGCGTCCAGTACTGGCGTATACCGGTCCGCCAGGGTGAACACTTCAGTAGGCGTACTCCCGCTATTAATATCGTGCACGGCGTACTGTGCAAGTCGGATATTGGTCGGGGTGGTGCTGTGGAATGCCTTACGTAGTGGCGATGTTTGTTCGGCGGTGCCGAGAGCATCGGAAGCGTTCGGCTCAATCACTTTTATGGCTTCCTTGATGCGCTCATCCAAGTTTCTTGGCACGTCCCGACCATGAGACTTGAGGAACTGGTATGCGGTGAGGTCGAGGATGACGCGCAGCATCACCGCGACAATCTCATTCTGTCGTTTAACATTCAGAAGAGACGTCATGCGCACCATCTCTTGGATGCGGGGTGTGAACTCGTCGAGGACGAGGCCACGGAAAATGTGCTCGCGGGCTGAAGTCGGCCGAGGTGGACGCTGGTCTTCGCTATCAGGTGCCTCGGAGGCACTTCCTTCTTGGCCGTCCCCGTCTCCTTGTTGACCCGCCCCACCCTCGGGGTGAGATGTGTTTGAGGCTGCCCCACCAGCGTGCTGACCGCCCTTTCCGCGGCGTGGACCTGTCCTTGGCTCCTCGCTCGGTAGCAGTTCAGGGTAGCCGTTGAGGTAGGCCCTGAAATCCTCGACGGTATCTAGTTCACGAGCCCAGGTCTTTCCGGACTCAGCTTTGGGTCTCGCGAAGTCGTTTAGAACCTGACGAATAATGGGAAGCGTCGCCTGCGACCCGTACCGGAATGTCATTTTACCGTCGTTGAAATCCATTCCAATCATATCGCGGACAACGCTGCGATCGACAAAGCGCTGAATCATCGTGTACCGCGTGCTGCGGACGGTTTCCAGTGCAGCCTGAATATCGGATTCATCTTCGTATTCACGAGAAACCAGATCGACGAACGCCATCGCACGGGAGACTTTCGTAGGATCATTCCGCGCTCGACGACGGTCCTTCATGGCGGCACCCCACTCGACGGTGCCCGCACCTCCGGCGCCCCCAGTGTGCTTGCGTTCGATCCAGACGTCGGCATCGCTCTCGCTGGGCGCGACGGCAACCCGTAGCTCGGTCGGCGGGCCATACGCGCTGTCTGCAACAAGGCGCTGCACCCGCGAAAGCAGTTGCTTCTCCAGTGACTCGTTCCGCCCCAGAAGGTCTGGGGCGGTCCACAAGCGCAGACAGGTCAGTCGACGGTTGCCCTCCATCATGACGTATCGCTCATCGTGGGCTACTACGATCGGAAGGTCAGAGCTGTTCATCTGACCAGTCCGCGTAAGGTCTTTCAGGAGGTCGAGGCAGCCGTCGCCTGCGGTCGTGAGCATCAGCTCAAGCGCGTCGCTTTGGGACTGCGCGTCGCGAGGGAAGCGAGAGTTGCGCAGGTCAAGGTCGATGAGTTCAAGGGGAACGTTCTCAACCGGGAACGGTGGTTTCATCGGCTGCTTCGATGACGCCTTTGCCACGCAGTCCTCACCCTTCTATCGGTTCCAGTCCGCGCCCGGGACGTGCACGCCCTCTGGGCTCCCGAGAGGACAGGGACAACTCCGTCGCGACGAGCAACTACAGCCTCTCGTGCCGGGGCCGGATAAACGACCGCTGCGGCCGACAAAATGCCTCGCGCGGGGTTGTTCCACACTCCCAATGATCTCACATCCGACAGCTGGTGTACGAACATGCTGCGCGAATGAACGTGTAGGAAGGCGTTCGCGCCTTCCGTCCCACGCTCGACGGACGTAGACCGTCGGGAGGCAGACTCCACCCGCTATGCCACTGCCCGATGTGGCGGTACGATCGGACGATTTCGTTCCGAGCGGCCCTTTTGGCTCCTTGTCGCCGGAGACGAGCAGAGGGCCGTGCTCTGTTCGCTTGATCTGGATCGCCAGTGTCCACACCCATTACTTCCTGCGCCGCTATATGCGAACCAACATCCTGTTGGATGCCATCCGCACGCGCCGCGAGCTCAAGTGGGGCGTCCCGGCGATGCTGCTGTCCATCCGCTACCTGCGCGTTGCAAGCCTCCTGACGGTCCTGATCGAGGACGGTGCACCCGGGTGGTTGTACATGCTCGGTGGTGTTTCGCATCTGGAACGCGATGAAGTTCGCGTTCGCTGCGTCTCCTCAGGCACGGTCAATGTTCTGCGAGGTCGGCTCTGGAACAGAGCCCCAAGGGGCGCTATATCGGTGACGGTATAGCGGTCGCGCTAGGACGAGAAACCCCCAGCATGTTGACGCCACAGCCGGCCCAGTCGCGTCTGCTCTTCTGGTGGGGCCCGAGCGCGCGTCCGGGGCGCACCGAATCGAGATCGGGCCGGAACTGCCCCGGCGTCAGAAGACCAGTTCGAGGTGAAACTATGTGGAGCTGAGGGGAATCGAACCCCTGACCTCTGCCTTGCAAAAGCAGCGCTCTACCAATTGAGCTACAGCCCCTGGGCACGCGAACCGTGAACGGTCACGTGCGCCGGTGTCAGTTGTGGCCCGCTCCGGTGCTCGCCGGGGCGCTGCCGTTACGGGCGGCACCGTTGACCTGGGTGTCGACCGGCGCCGTGGCTTCGCGCCACAGGTCCGCCTCCGCCTTCGCGTCCTTGTTGCGCTTGATGACGAAGAATACGCCACCCGCGACCACGGCGAACGCCAACAGCTTCTTCACGGCCGGAGCCTCCCTCTGGCACGAACTGACCTGCCGTCCCCGATATTACTGCACCCCGTTCGCGCCCGTGCACGCGGTCCGGCCATCCGGGCAGCCGAGAGCGCGAGCGACGGCCAGCCGAGATCGTGGATTGTTCCACGTGGAACCACGCGCGATCTCGGGTCGCGAACAAGCAGGTCAGGACGTTGCCCGACTCGAACCTCGCTCCCCGAAGCAACCTTGCGCCAACGATCATGGACATCTAGTATCCAGGTTATGCGGATGAACGAGGGAGTCGAGTGGGCGGTACACAGCTGCCTGAACCTGGCATGGCTGGGTGAACGAGCCGTGCCCGCGGCCCGGCTCGCGGCGTTCTACGAGCTGCCCGCGGCATATCTCAACAAGCAGCTGCAGGCGTTGGCGCGTGCCGACATCCTCACGTCCGTATCGGGCCCACGCGGAGGCTTCCGCCTTACCAGGCCGCCCGAGAAGGTCACGTTGATGGACGTCGTCGTCGCCATCGACGGTGACGAACCGGCGTTCCGCTGCACCGAGATCCGTCAGCGCGGCGGCTCGGGCGGCGGCGACACCGACGCATACCGCAAGCCCTGCGCGATCGATGCCGCGATGCGCAAGGCCGAACTCGCCTGGCGACGCGAACTCGCCGGGCAGACGGTCGCCGACGTCATGGCGACCGTCGAACACGCGAACCCCGGCGTGCCCGACAAGGTGCGCCGCTGGTTCGACGACACCCGCTGAGAACCGCCACAGCGTGGGCGTGTCCTCACCTGTCCACCAATTCCGGATATTGAACATCCAGAAAAGGAGAAATTGATGCAGGGACGATTCGACGGTCTGCAGTCCGCAGCCGCGGGCGGCTACAAGGCCATGTACGCGATGGAGAAGTTCCTCGCCGACAGCGAGGTGTCGCAGGGCTTGCTGCACCTGCTGAAACTGCGCGTCAGCCAGATCAACGGCTGCGGCTTCTGCGTCGACATGCACGCCCGCGACGCCGCAGCCGACGGCGAGAGCACCGAACGCGTCAACGGCGTCGCCGCGTTCCGCGAGATGCCCTACTTCACCGACGCCGAACGTGCGGCGCTCGAACTGGCCGAAGCCGCCACGCGGATCACCGACAACCCGCACGGCGTCCCCGACGACGTGTGGCAGGCGGCCCGCAAGCATTACGACGACGCACAACTCGGTGCGCTGATCATGGCCGTCGCCGCGATCAACGCGTGGAACCGCATCAACGTCACCAACCGCACCGTGGCCGGCACCTTCTCGCGGTAGGTGCCGGCACGCCGTGGTCGCTTCCCGGGGCTTCCCGGGGCTTCCCGGGGGCTTTCCGGTTGTGACTGCTGCTCGCCGGCGTCGACGTCAGTCGCCGGCGCCGGCCGTCAATCGTCGGTGCCGCCGTCGAGCCAAATGCAGGGCGACGACGCGCCGAGCGAGAGGTCGCCCTCGAGGCTCTGCGTGACGGACATGCGGAACGCGTCGCCGGTGTGCTGCACCGACACGAACCGGTCGTCGGCGTCGCGGTGGTCGACGAGCACGCGGAACTCGTGGGACGTCCAGTGTTCGACGAGCACGTCGACGATCTCGGCGTTGCGGCCGCCGGGGAGTTCGTCGAGCCAGTACGTCTTGCCGACCTCGTAGCGGCCGCGGGGACCACGATCCTTGGGGTCGTCGCACTCGAGCGCGTCGTCGCGCTGCAGCGTCAGCATAGGCTGCGCAGGCAGCGCGGCGACGGCGCTGTCGATGTGTTCCTGTGCCCGTTCGCGCGCCTGGTCGTGGGTCAACGTCCGCATGGCCTGTGCCCCTTCCCCCGGCGCCGGGTGCCGGTACGCGTCACAACGGCCCCCTTCCCAGGATGATCGCCGCGAAGTTGCGCAGCGAGTCGGAATCGACGTTCCAGTACTGCGAATGCGCCTCGGTGGACAGGCCGATGGTGAACCATTCGCCGTCGGCACCGGGGTCGGACTCGAACACGGTCGCGCCGAACTCCTCGTCGATCGGCTGCGGGCCGTGGATGAAGTCGGGCGTCAGGCGGATGACGTCGTTCTCGGCCGTGGTGGCGTAGACCCGGCACCCCTCCGGCAGCTGTAGCTCGGACACATGGTCCACACCCACGCCCGGACTGCCGACGAACACCACCGCGTCGACGTCGAGCAGCTCGACGTCCGCGGCATGGCCCGCGACCGTCGAACCGTAGCTGAACCCGATCACCGTGTTGTAGGAACGCTCGCCGACGCGGGTCGCACGCAGACCGTCCTGAAAGGACTGCAACAGCTCGCCACCGACGACGGCGCGGTCGTCGGTCGCCGATTCGAGCAAGTCCTGCGGCGCGTCGTAGCCGAGCCAGGTGATCGTGGATGTGTTGCTGCTACGGGACATCCGGCTCACGCGGTCGACGATCGCGTCGGACTTGTCGATCTCGGACCGGACGGTCGTCAGGTTCGTCCCGGTGCCCTGCACGTTCGTCACGACGTTGTCCGCCGTGTCCGGGTCCCCGGTGGCGATGATCGCGCGGCCCCGCCCTTCACGGGAGAAGCCGACGAGGAACGCTCGCGGCCGGGTGCGGGTCGCATCGGCGTCGATGTAGCGCTTGATCGCGTCCATGGCCCGGATGACGGCGGCACGATCGTCGGCGGAATCGTCGATGTCGCCGGAGGCGGAGTCGTCCTGCTGCGCCGAGTCGTCCTGCTGCAGCGTGACCGCGGCGTACTCGGCGTCGAACAGCAACCGGTTGGCGCGATCACGATCGACGGTCGGCACCCCGTCGAGGGCGCCGATCGCGGCCGGGTCGGCGGAGATCGCCGATTCCCGTTCCTCGGCCGACCGCTCCCGCCACCAGCGGGCGACGTCGGCGGGAGAACCGTTCACGGGGATCCCGTCGACCGGATCGGCCCTGTCACCCGACTCGACCGCCACTGCCGCCTCCACGGTTCACACCACGCGCCCGACAACGCCGGAAGCAGCGTAACGCTCGGAAGCCGCCCCCACGCCCGATTCGCGAGAAATTCACCGGACTGCCGGCGCCGGCAGCTCACACCACTTTCCGGCGTTGCTCCGCCGCGTCGGCGGACTCCTCGGTCATCGCCTGCTGCTGCCCGCTGTGGCTGCCCGGCGATCGGCCAGCACTCCCACGACACCCAGCGTCGCGTAGGCACCCGTGGCGGCGGTCAGCCCGATGGCGGCACCGCGGCGAATGTCGCCGCGGACGACGTGGGCGGGGCCGTCAGCCGTGTCGCAGACGCCCATCAGCAGGTTCAGCCGGCGCCACCGGCGTCGCCCCGAGTCGTCGGAGCGCAGGTAGCCCCAGCCCAATACGAGCGCACGCGAACCGAAAACCCTGATCAGATAGGTCAACTCCGGGGTCGCGGACTCGTCGACGCCGGCGGCGCGCGTGTTCACCCTCGGCGCCACTGGTCGAGTTCCTCGCGGGCAGCTGACTCCCCGTGGGTGCGAAATCCCGGCCGTCGCGGTGTCCCGCGGTGTCGACAGTGTCCCGCGGTGTCAGAGGTGTCGACGATGCCCGGCGTCCCCAGGTGGAATCCGCTGTGGACAGATCAAGGTCCGGCCGAGTGGGCGACAGCGCCGAACGCGTGCGCCCGAGCGGCACCCGCCGATGTTTTCGCTGCGACGCAAAGACGTTGGTCGTTTCGGCGCCATCGGACCGTTTCCCCACGCCTGGACCCGCAAACCGTCGTGACGACCGGCCGCGTCAGGGCATGATGGACGCGTGTCGATCGAGGTGACGCTGGACGAGGTCCGGGCCGTCGCGGCGTTCGCCGTGGCGTGTGCAGAGCCCGCGGCGGCGATCTTCGAACGAGCGTGTCCCGGGGATTCGCGCGCACGGGACGCACTCGACGTCACGCGGGCGTTCGCCGGCGGCGCGCGACGGTCGAAGGCGATCCGCGACGAGGCGTGGGCGGCGTGGCGTGCCTACCAGGAGACCCGCGATGCCGGCCTGGCCGCCGCGAGTGAGGCCGTCCGGTCCGCGCACGCGGCCGCGAGCTCCGCGTATCTGCACCCGCTGCCGAAGGCGACCCAGGTCAGGCACATCCTCGGCGCGGCCGCCCACGGGGCGCGGGCGTTCGAACTGGAAACCGGTGGGGACGCGGACGTCGCGGTGGAGCAACTCGAACGAGCGCGACGGTTAGCCACACCTGCCGTGATCGACGTGCTCTGCCGCTACCCGGCTGACCCGGCGGGCGGTGCCCGTCCGGGGGAGCTCCTCCGCACGCTCGACACCACCCTGCGCAGCCGCGCCTGAGCTGCTCCGCGAACCCGCAACACGCGCCCCGGAACCTGCAACACGGTCCCCGGAAAGCGCAACACGCGCAAGAACGAAGGCGCCTCCCGCGTGGAGCAGGAGGCGCCTTCGATCGGGTGGGCCCAGGAGGACTTGAACCTCCGACCTCATCGTTATCAGCGATGCGCTCTAACCGTCTGAGCTATGGGCCCGTGCAGCGGTCAAAACTCTACCTCACCACTGCGGCCGGGTTGACACGGGGGCACCCCGCCTCACGGCTTTCGCACCCCGCCCGTCACGGGCTCTCACTCCCACCCGTCACGGGCATGCCGCCCGTTGCGGGCCTGCCGGCCGCTCGTCACTCCCGCTCGGAGAGCGTGACCTCGAGGCCACCCGCGAGATCGGCCGACACGTTGTAGATGAACGCGCTGACCGTCGTCAGGGCCGAGATCAGCACGATGTTGACGGCACCGACGATGGCGGCGATGCCGAACACCCTCGGTGCGGTGATGAACGGATCGCTGACGCCTTCGGTCGCCTCCGCCTGCACGAGCGAGGTGTAGGTGCCGTTGATCTGGTCCCACACACCCATGCCTTCCAGCACGGTGTACAGCACACCGACCGCGACGAGCCAGATGAAGAACAGCGCCACACCCAGCACGAGCGACAGTTTGAGCACCGACCACGGGTCGAACCGTTTGATCTGCAGACTCGCGCGGCGCGGACCACGGCCGGGCCTGCGCAGCGCGCTGACCGGAGTCGACCGCTTCGCCCCACCGCCGGCGCCCGAACCCGCCGCGGTGCCGACGCCCGCAGGCGACGCGAGCTGGTCGTCGCCTGCCTCGGACTCGCGCCCGCCGAACAGCCGGCTCGCCGCGCTGCCGCTCACCACCTGGGTATCGGCGTCACTGCTCGCGTAGTCGGCCCGCGCCGAACCGGCCGCGGCGTATTGCTCGGTCGGCTGGTACGACGCCTCGTCGGCGGGCAGTTCACCCGACGACCAGCGCTGCCCGAAGCCGTCACCATCGGATTCCGGCACGGAGTCGACGTCCTTCGCGACACGCTGCCACGGCGGCGCGACCTCGTCGTCGGTACCCGCGTCGGCGCCGCGCTGTTCGGTGTTGTCGGGTGGTGTCACTACCGGTCAGTCCCTCGTCCGCGCTTGCGTCTCGTGCCTACCGCTCACTCTTACTCGTCCTGTGCATCCTCGCTCGCCGAGGCCTCGTCGGCATCGGCCACGTCGTCGTCAGCGCCGTCGTCGTCGGCTGCCACGCCGTCGCCGGTCACGGTGGACTCGGTCTCCACCTCCGTCGAGGCTGCCGCATCCGATGTAACAGCACCATCAGCAACGCCGTCCGCATCGCCTGCGGTGTCCGCCGCGTCCACTGCGTCCTCTTCGGCCTCCCCTTCGAGGACGTCCGAAGGCTTGTCGGCGTTGCGCGCCACGGCCAGCAGAGTCGTTCCCTCGTCGAGGTTCATCAGGCGAACCCCCTTCGTCTGCCTGCCGGCCTTGCGCACGTCGTCGGCGCGCGTCCGGATGACCCCGCCGCTGGAGGTGATGGCGTACAGCTCGTCGTCCGACTCGACCACGAGCGCGCCCACCAGCCTGCCACGTCTGCGGTCCTGCTGAATGGTGAGCACGCCCTTGCCGCCGCGTCCCTGCACCGGGTAATCCTCGATGTCGGTCCGCTTGGCGTACCCGCCGTCGGTCGCGACCAGCAGGAACGTGTCCGGCTTGACCACGCTGATCTTGAGCAGCTCGTCGCCCTCGTTGAACCGCATGCCCAGCACGCCCGACGTGGCACGGCCCATCGGTCGCAGCGTCTCGTCGGTGGCGTGGAAGCGGATGGACTGGCCCTCCGCGGACACGAGCAGCAGGTCGTCGTCGGCCGAGGCCAGCACGGCGCCCACGAGCTCGTCACCCTCGCGCAGGTTGACGGCGATCAGCCCACCCGAACGCGCCGAGTCGAAATCGGTCAGCTTGGACTTCTTGACCAGACCGTTCTGCGTGGCCAGGACCAGGTAGTCCGCGGCCTCGTAGTCCGGGATGTGGATGACGCCCGCGATCTCCTCGTCCGGCTGGAACGCCAGCAGGTTCGCCACGTGCTGGCCGCGGGCGTTGCGACCGGCCTCGGGCAGGTCGTAGGCCTTCGTGCGGTACACGCGCCCCTTGTTGGTGAAGAACAGCAGCCAGTGGTGTGTCGAGCACACGAAGAAGTGCTGGACGATGTCGTCCTGCTTGAGCGTCGCGCCCTGCACACCCTTGCCGCCGCGCTTCTGCGAACGGTACGAATCCGTCTTGGTGCGCTTGACGTACCCGGTGCGGGTGATGGTGACGACGACGTCCTCTTCGGCGATCAGGTCCTCGACCGACACCTCGCCGTCGTACGGAATGATCTTCGTGCGGCGCTCGTCGCCCCATTTCTCGACGATCTCGGTGAGCTCATCCTTGACGATCTGCCGCTGCCGCTCCGGCCTGGCGAGGATGTCCTCGAGGTCGGCGATCGTCGCCTCGATCTCGGTCAGCTCGTCGATGATCTTCTGACGTTCCAGTGCGGCCAGGCGGCGCAGCTGCATGTCGAGGATCGCGGTGGCCTGGATCTCGTCGATGTCGAGCAGCTCGATCAGGCCCGTGCGCGCCTCGTCGACCGTGGGCGAACGCCGGATCAGCGCGATCACCGCGTCCAGCTGGTCCAGCGCCTTGACCAGACCGCGCAGGATGTGGGCGCGTTCCTCGGCCTTACGCAGGCGGTACCGGGTGCGCCGGATGATGACGTCGAGCTGGTGGTTCGTGTAGTGCCGGATCATCTGGTCGAGCCGCAGCGTGCGCGGCACGCCGTCGACCAGGGACAGCATGTTGACGCCGAAGTTGTACTGCAGCTGGGTGTGCTTGTAGAGGTTGTTCAGCACCACCTTGGCGACCGCATCGCGCTTGAGCGTGACGACGATGCGCATGCCGATGCGCGAGTTGGTCTCGTCGGCGATGTCGGCGATGCCCGTGAGCTTGCCGTCACGCACCAGCGTCGCGATGCTCTCGACGAGGTTGTCCGGGTTGACCTGGTACGGCAGCTCGGTGACGACCAGTGTCGCGCGGCCCTTGTTGTCCTCCTCGACCTCGACGACCGCGCGCATGCGCACGGAGCCGCGGCCCGTGCGGTAGGCCTCGGAGATGCCCTGCGTGCCGAGGATCAGACCGCGGGTCGGGAAGTCCGGCCCCTTGATGCGCTGCATCATCGCGGCGAGCGTCTCCTCCTCGCCCGCCTCCGGATTGTCCAGCGCCCAGATGACGCCGTCGGCGACCTCGCGGAGGTTGTGCGGCGGGATGTTCGTGGCCATGCCCACCGCGATGCCCGAACCGCCGTTGACCAGCAGGTTCGGGATCCGGCTCGGCAGTACGTCCGGTTCCCGCGTCCGCCCGTCGTAGTTGTCGGAGAAGTCGACGGTCTCCTCGTTGATCTCCCGCAGCATCTCCATCGCCAGCGGGTCGAGGCGCGACTCGGTGTACCTCATCGCGGCGGCCGGATCGTTGCCCGGAGAACCGAAGTTGCCCTGGCCGTCGATGAGCGGGTACCGCATCGACCACGGCTGTGCCAGGCGCACGAGGGCGTCGTAGATCGCCGAGTCGCCGTGCGGGTGGTAATTGCCCATCACGTCACCGACGACGCGGGAGCACTTGTTGTACCCGCGCTCGGGCCGGAAACCCGAGTCGTACATCGAGTACAGCACGCGGCGGTGCACCGGCTTGAGCCCGTCGCGCACGTCCGGCAGCGCTCGCGACACGATCACGCTCATCGCGTAATTGATGTACGAGTTCTGCATCTCCTGCTGGAGATCGACCGGCTCGACACGGCCGTGCTGGCCGTCGGGGGGCAGAGTTTCAGTCACGGCTGGTTGTTCCTTTCACGCCTGATCCGGGTGGCTCGCGAGTGGACGGAGAGTCCGTGGCGGGCTCGGCGGATCAGATGTCGAGCATTCCGGCGGCCTTGGCGTTACGAGTGATGAACGAACGGCGGGCGTCGACGTCCTCGCCCATCAGAACGGAGAACAGCTCGTCGGCCGTGGCGGCGTCGTCGAGGCTCACCTGCAGCAGCACACGGTTCGTCGGGTCCATCGTGGTCTCCCACAGCTCGTCCGAGTTCATCTCGCCGAGGCCCTTGTACCGCTGGATGCCGTCCTCCTTCGGCAGCTTCTTGCCCGCCGCGGCGCCGGCCTCGAGCAGGCCGTCCCGCTCGCGGTCGGAGTAGGCGTACTGCGCTTCACCGCGCGGCCACTTGATCTTGTACAGCGGCGGCTGTGCCAGGTAGACGTAGCCGTGCTCGATCAGCGGGCGCATGAACCGGAACAGCAGTGTCAGCAGCAGGGTGCGGATGTGCTGGCCGTCGACGTCGGCGTCGGCCATCAGCACGATCTTGTGGTAGCGCAGCTTCGAGATGTCGAACTCGTCGTGGATGCCCGTGCCGAGTGCCGTGATCAGCGACTGGACCTCGGCGTTCTTGAGGACGCGGTCGATGCGGGCCTTCTCGACGTTGATGATCTTGCCCCGGATCGGCAGGATCGCCTGGAACATCGAGTCCCGGCCCTCCTTGGCCGAACCGCCTGCGGAGTCACCCTCCACGATGTAGAGCTCGCACTGCTCGGGATCGGTGGACCGGCAGTCCTTGAGCTTGCCCGGCAGCCCGCCGATGTCCATCGCGCCCTTACGGCGCACCAGGTCACGGGCCTTGCGCGCGGCGTCGCGGGCCTGCGCGCTCGAGAGAGCCTTGTTGATGATGACCTTGGCCTCGGCCGGGTTGCGCTCGAACCAGTCCGACAGCCACTCGTTCGCGTTGGTCTGCACGAACGTCTTCGCCTCGCTGTTGCCCAGCTTGGTCTTGGTCTGACCCTCGAACTGCGGCTCGCCGACCTTGATCGAAATGATCGCCGTCAGGCCCTCGCGGACGTCGTCGCCGGTGAGGTTGGGGTCCTTCTCCTTGAGTAGCTTCTTGTCGCGCGCGTAGGCGTTCACCACGCGGGTCAACGCGGCGCGGAAGCCCTCCTCGTGGGTGCCGCCCTCGTGCGTGTTGATCGTGTTGGCGAACGTGTACACCGACGGTGTGAACCCGTTGTTCCACTGCATCGCGACCTCGACCTCGAGGTCGTCGCCGACCGCCTCGAAGCTGACGATCGTCGGGTGGATCGGGTCCTTCGTGTTGTTGATGTGCTTGACGAAGTCCTCGAGTCCACCCGGGTAGTGGTAGATGCGCTCCTTGATGCGTGCGGCCTCGCCGACGACGTCCTCACCGTTCTCGTCCTCCGACACGCGCTCGTCGCGCAGCACGATCGTCAGGCCCTTGTTGAGGAACGCCATCTCCTGCAGCCTGCGCGCGACCGTCTCGGCGTTGTAGTCGGTGGTCTCGAAGATGTCGGGGTCGGCCCAGAACGTGACGGTGGTTCCGGTGCGGTCGGTCGGACCGATGTCGGTGAGCTCACCGGGCACGGAATGGTCGTAGTGCTGCGTCCAGACCCTGCCGTTGACGTGGATCTCGACGTCGAGCTGTTTCGACAGGGCATTGACCACGGACACGCCGACGCCGTGCAGACCACCGGAGACCGCGTACGAGTCGCTGTCGAACTTGCCGCCCGCGTGCAGCACCGTCAGCACGACCTCGACGGTCGGGCGCTGTTCCTTCGGGTGCAGCTCGACCGGGATGCCGCGGCCGTCGTCGACGACGCGGACGCCGCCGTCGGCCATGAGCGTGACCTCGACCTTGGACGCGTGCCCGGCCATCGCCTCGTCGACGGAGTTGTCCACGACCTCCTGGATCAGGTGGTGCAGGCCGCGTTCACCGGTGGACCCGATGTACATGCCCGGGCGCTTGCGGACGGCCTCGAGACCCTCGAGGACCGTGATGGAGGACGCACCGTATTCGTTCTGGTTCTCTGCCACCGGCCTGACTTCTCCTCACCATCGCCACACGCGCACGCGCACGGGAAATCTGGGGCGCGGGCACCTTGTCGGCTCACCGTCTCGCACGCACTCACACGCGCTTTCCCGAGTGCCGATCCGGCCCACCGGTCTTAGTTTACTTGGCCAGTCTTGCTCACATGCATCAAGGACACGTCTGATTTCGCCGGAGAGCGACGATCTCAACCCTGATCGGGTCCGGGGGCTGACCCGATCGACGCCACGACGTCTCGGAGAAATCGGGCGCCCGCTCTTCGGAAGCGGTCAGCCGTACGTGTCACGCGGCCCCCTGCCGGACACGTGGCGTGGTCCTTTCCGCCAGCTCGGCGCCGCCGGACCCTGGATCTTCATGCGCTTGACGACGCCGTTGCCCACCCCGGAGGCGATCTTGGCGAGCAGCTGCCGCTGCAGCAACCGCAGCTGGGTGGCCCACGCCGTCGACGACGCCCTGACCACCAGTTCTCCATCGGTCAGGCTCACCGGCTGGGCGTGCTCGGCCACGTCTTCACCCACGAGGGTGGCCCACCGGCCGAACACGTGCCCGCCCGCGAGGCGGTCGCTCCAGCCGAACTGCGACGCCATGCGCGAGGCGATCCGGCCGAGGCTCTGCGGGTCGCGTTCATCGGCGCCTGCCGCCGACCAGCGGCGCCTGCGCGAGTTCTGTGCCGTCTGCCCCTGCTTGCCGGGCGGGCGCTTCCCCTGTTGGCGCGTACCCGGTTCACGACCCCGCGTCTTGGCCCGGTCCTGCGCCGCCTTCAACGCGGCGTGCGCCAGGTCCCGGCCGCTTTCCGCACCGCTGCCGGCGGCACCGGCCTCGCTCCCGTCGGAACCGGACGCGGAGTGTGCGTTCCCTGCCGACCGGGCATTCCCTGGGGACTGCGCGTTCCTTGTGGATGGCGCGCCACCACGGCCACTCGCACGCGAGTTGTCCCCAGGCGCGGTCGCCGGCCCCGCCTCGGCGACTACTCCGGTCGGTGCGGTATGGTCACGCTCCGTCGCCCGATCGGGGGTCTCCCCCGATTTTCCCCCCTCGGGGGGAGTATTGACCTGCGAATCGTGGTCCCCGGCCACCCAGTGCGACAGCAAATCCAGGGTGTTATCCACACTGTCCACAGGCTTGTCCCCAGTTCGGCGACCCTTGGATGTGTTCGCGGTCACTCCCCGTCGCCGATTCCCGCCGTTGCGGACCCCCTCAGCCACGCGTCACCTCCCCATCTGCGACCTCGTAACGGACGCCGGTCAGTTCGGTCGGCACGTCCTCGTCCACGGCGGCCGTCACGAGCACCTGTTCGGCACCCAGTGCGACCTCCGCCAGCCGCGCCCGCCGCCGCTTGTCCAACTCGGCGAACACGTCGTCGAGCATCAGCACCGGCTCACCCCCTGCCTCACCGCGCAGCAGCTCGTACGAACCGAGCCGCAACGCCAGCGCGAACGACCACGACTCGCCGTGGCTCGCGTACCCCTTCGCCGGGGTGTCGCCGAGCACCAGGTCCAGCTCGTCGCGATGCGGTCCGACCAGGCTTACCCCACGCTCCAGCTCCGCCGCGCGCGACTCGCCGAGCGCGACCCGCAGCACTTCGGCGAGCCGTTCGGGATCGGCCCGCTCGCCGCTCGGCTCGCCGTACCCCTCCGGCAACGCCTCGCCCAGGCTCGACCGGTACGCGATGTGCGCGGGCCGCGAATCCGGTGCCACCCCCGCGTACGCCTCCGCGGTGTGCGGTGCGAGATCCGCCACCAGGTTCAGCCTCGCCGCCAGCAGCTGCGCCCCCGCCTTCGACAGGTGGTCGTCCCACACGTCGAGCGTCGAGGCCGCGTACGGATCGTCGCCGCGCTTCTTGCCCGCCGACTTCAACAGGGCGTTGCGCTGCTTGAGCACCTTGTCGTAGTCGGCGCGCACCCCGGCGTAGCGCGGCGCGCGCTGCACCAGCAGCTCGTCGAGGAACTTGCGGCGCTCGGCCGGATCACCCCGCACCAGCACCAGATCCTCGGGCGAGAACAGCACTGTGCGCAGGATGCCCAGCACGTCCCGCGGCCTGCCGACCGCGCCCCGGTTCACGCGTGCCCGGTTGGCCCGGCCCGCCGCGATCTCCAGCTCGACCGTCAGCTCCCGGTCCTCGTTGACCACCGCGGTCCGTACCAGCGCGCGTTCACACCCCTGCCGCACCAGGGGCGCATCGGTCGCGACCCGGTGGGAGGAGAGAGTGGCGACGTAACCGATCGCTTCGAGGAGATTCGTCTTCCCTCGTCCGTTCTGCCCGACCAGCACGGACGGGCCCGGTTCGAGCGGCACATCGACGTGATCCCAGGAGCGGAAATCGGTCACCTGCAGGTGACGGATGTACACGGCGTTATCCGGCGGCCTTCGTCATTCGCCTGCCTTCTTGACGCTGTGCCCGCCGAACTGGTTACGCAGCGCCGCCACGGCACGCATCGCCGACGAGTCCTCCTGCCGCGAGGCGAACCGCGCGAACAGCGCAGCCGAGATGACCGGCGCGGGCACCGAGTTGTTGATCGCCTCCTCGAGCGTCCACCGGCCCTCGCCCGAGTCCTCGACGTAGCCCTCGAGCTCGGCCAGCTGCGGGTCCTCCTCGATGGCGCGGATCAGCAGGTCGAGCAGCCAGGACCGGACGACCGTGCCGCGCTGCCACGCCTTGATCACGCCGGGCACGTTGTCGACGACGTCGGAGGCCTCGAGCAGTTCGAAGCCCTCGGCGTAGGCCTGCATCAGGCCGTACTCGATGCCGTTGTGCACCATCTTCGCGTAGTGACCCGCGCCGACGCCGCCCGCGTGGGCGAAGCCCTCGTCCCGCGGACCCTCCGGGCGCAGCGCGTCGAAGATCGGCATCGCCTGGTCGATGTCCGCCTCGGTGCCGCCTGCCATGAGGCCGTAGCCGTTGTCCTTGCCCCACAGACCACCGGAGACGCCGACGTCCACGTACTTCACGCCCTGCTCGGCGAGCACCCCGGCGTTGTGACTGTCGTCGGTGAACCGCGAGTTGCCGCCGTCGATGACCAGGTCGCCTGCCGACAGCAGGCCGGCGAACTCCGCGACGGTGGCTCGCGTCGCCTCGCCCGCGGGCACCATCACCCACACGATGCGCGGTGCGCCGAGCATATTCACCAGGTCCGCGAGCGACGAGACGTCACTGACGTCCGGGTTCTGGTCGAAGCCGACCACCTCGTGCCCGACGGCCCGCAGCCGCTCGCGCATGTTGAAACCCATCTTACCGAGGCCGACCAGTCCGAGCTGCACCATCGAAATACTTTCCCTTGGTAGTTACGTGTGCCTGCGGGTTCGCGAGCCGCCCGAGCTCAACCGGGCAAGCGCACCGGCATGAGCAGGTACAGATAACCGGGCACCACGTCGCCGTTCTCGTCCGCGGGCTTGATCAGTGCGGGCCGGTTCGGCGTGGTGAACGTCAGTTCCGCACGGTCGACGTGCAACGCGGCGAGGCCGTCCGCGAGGTAACCCGGGTTGAACGCGATGGCCACCGGTTCGCCCTCGAAGTCGACGGGCAGCTCCTCTTCGGCGCTTCCCTCGTCGTCGCCACCCGCCGACAGGCGCAGCGAGCCGTCCCCGAACTCGAGCCGCACCTGCGTACCTCGCTCGGCGACCAGGGACACCCGCTTGATCGCCTCGGTCAGCGTCGACACGTCGATGACGGCGCGGCAGCTGTGCTCGCTCGGCAGCAGCTGGCGGTACGGCGGGAACTCGGCGTCGAGCAGCCGGGTCGTCGTGTACTTGCCGGAACCGGTCAGGCCGAGCAGACCGTCGCCGCTGGCGAGGCCGACCTGAACCGTCGAGCCGCTCGTGCCCAGCGACTTCGCCGCGTCGGCGAGCGTGCGTGCCGGCACCAGCACGGAGGCGTCACCGAGTTCCTGGGCCGGCGACCAGTTGAACTCCTTCATCGCCAGCCGGAACCGGTCGGTGGCCACCAGCGTGAGGTTCTCCCCGGAGATCTCGACGCGCATGCCGGTGAGCATCGGCAACGTGTCGTCCTTACCCGCGGCGACGGCAACCTGCGCCACGGCCTGCGCGAAGGCATCGCCCGCGACCTCGCCTGCCAGGTCGGGCTGCGCCGGCAGCTGGGGATAGTCCTCGACCGGCATCGTCGGCAGGGAGAACCGGGCGCTGCCGCAGGTGATCGACGCACGCGCCCCGTCGACGGAGATCTCGACCGGCTGGGCGGGCAACGCCTTGGTGATGTCGGCGAGCAGCCTGCCGGACACCAGCGTGCGCCCACCGTCGGCGATCGTCGCGGGTACGCCGACCGTCGCCGACACCTCGTAGTCGAAACCGGACACCGTCAGCGCATCGGAGCCACCGTCGCCGCCGGCGTCCAGCAGTACTCCGCCCAGCACCGGAACCGGCGGCCGGGACGGGAGGCTGCGTGCCACCCAGGCGACGGCGTCAGCGAGGCCATCGCGCTCGACGCGGATCTTCATGGCGCCCATCCTTTCGACGGCCCGAGCCGCCGTAGCTCGAAAGACGACAAACGACCACCAGCCGGATCCCCTCGAGGTGCGAGACGAGCCCGGACCGTGGCTGTAGCGGGTCCGCCAACCTACAGCGTGTCGACATGTCGATGCATCTGCGTACCCGGACCGGATACGGACCGGACCCGATCGACATGAAGACCGCCATTGCTCGAGCGGACCGGATGTGTGGGTCTCCACGGTAGAGCCTGCAAGGACCGCGGGTCATATCGGGCCGCGGGCTTCCGGAGGGGCTCGTCCCCAGCTTCCCCATCTTCTCTTTTTCTCTTGTTCTTATAAGAGAGATCTTTTGTCCAGCCGTAGTAGTAAGTGTTGTGAGTTGTGTGGATACGGCTCGTTCTTGCTGGTCGGCGGGCGTGGTGCCGTGTGGAGGACAGGGTGTGGGGATCGGTGGACCATTCGGGGGTGGGTGTGGGTGGTTTGAACCGTCCTCAGGTGGCCAGAAGTTGTCCCCATGGTTGTCCCCAGTTGTGGGGGCGGTTGTGCCCAAGGCCTGTGTGCGGCCGTCGTGAGACAGATCGCTCGGAGGGGTGACGGATTTCTTGGCACACAAGAACTTCCACACAGTGGGGATGTTTTCCCTGCTCGTCCGTGCACAAGCGCGGTGACGCGGAGGCCGGTGTAGTGCAACGTTCCGGTCAGCGCGTCGGTGGACAGCTTGCGGACAGGGTGCGGACAACCCTGTGGATGCTGTGGATGTCCGGTGGACAACCCCGCGCGAGATCGGGAGTGAGTGGTTTTCGCGTTGTGGTGCGGAATCCGACGAAGGTCGGATGTGCACAGTGGACGGATCGGCCGAACGGTGCCTGCGACGGCCTCGCGGTGCCGGCTCACGGGCCGATCCGGGCGGGGCTGGTGGTCTGATCCGGCCCCGCGATCGTTGCGGCGGCTGGCTGCAACGTGCCGAGGTGGCCGCGATGTGCGCGCGCCGCGGCCCGCCGAGCCCACTCCTGGGTACGACAGCTGCGCGTCAGCGGGCCGGTCGAGGTGTGGGTGACGTGTGGGTGTGGACCTCGGCACACCGGACGTGGCTGTCACCGCACTGAGCGCAGGACACGCGGTGCCGAGTGCAGAACACGCGGTTGTGAGCGCAGGACACGCGGTGCTGCCGAGGGCGGGTTACTGGCGGGCGCGCTGCTTGATGCGGGAGGTGAGTTCCTGCACCTGGTCGTAGATGCGGCGGCGCTCGGCCATCTCCTTGCGGATCTTCTTGTCCGCGTGCATGACCGTCGTGTGGTCGCGCCCGCCGAACGTCTGCCCGATGCGGGGCAGCGACATGTCGGTCAGCTCGCGGCACAGGTACATGGCGATCTGCCGCGCGGTGGCGAGCGCCTTCGTCTTGCCGGGGCCGCACAGGTCGTCGACCGTCACGTCGAAGAAGTCGGCCGTCACGCCCATGATCGTCGAGGCGCTGATCTCCGGTGCCTGTGAATCGGGAATCAGGTCGCGCAGCACGATCTCGGCGAGCCCGACGTCCACCGGCTGCTGGTTCAGCGACGCGAACGCGGTGACGCGGATGAGCGCGCCCTCGAGCTCGCGGATGTTCGCCTCGATCCGCGCGGCGATGAACTCGAGTACGTCACCGGGGACGTCGAGCCGGTCCTGGGCCGCCTTCTTGCGGAGGATCGCGATCCGGGTCTCGAGCTCGGGCGGCTGGATGTCGGTGATCAGACCCCACTCGAACCGGGTCCGCAGCCGGTCCTCCAGCGTTTCGAGGCGCTTGGGCGGTCGGTCGGACGAGACGACGATCTGCTTGTTCGCGTTGTGGAGCGTGTTGAAGGTGTGGAAGAACTCCTCCTGAGTACCTTCCTTGCCTTCGAGGAACTGGATGTCGTCGACGAGCAGGATGTCGATGTCGCGGTAGCGCCGCTGGAACGCGACCTTACGATCGTCGCGCAGCGAGTTGATGAAGTCGTTGGTGAACTCTTCGGTCGAGACGTACCGCACGCGCATCCCGGGGAACAGCCGCTGGGCGTAGTGCCCGACGGCGTGCAGCAGGTGCGTCTTGCCGAGCCCGGACTCACCCCAGATGAACAGCGGGTTGTAGGCGCGGGACGGCGCTTCGGCGACGGCGACCGCCGCAGCGTGCGCGAACCGGTTGGACGCACCGATGACGAACGTGTCGAACGTGTACTTCTCGTTCAGCTTCGTCTTCGACGTCTGCGGCTGGGCGGGAGCGGTGTACGGCTGGCCCGCGGTGGGCTGGCCGGTGAACGACGGCCAGATCTCGTTGGCGGCGGCCAGCGCCTCGCCTTCCTCGTCGACCTCTTCGTCCGAGTCGGCCAGCGCCTCGAGTCGTGACTGACCCGCCGACTGCGTGGACTGCGCGGACGCCGACCCGCCCCCGGATTGCTGTGCTCCGGATTGCTGTGCTCCGGATTGCTGCCCTCCGCCGGACGGCGAATGCCTTCCCGCATGCTGTGAAGCCTCGCCGGAGCCGTCGCCGGTGGTTGGCGAACCCGGTCCGGCCTGCGGACCGCGAGGGTGCTGCTGGGCGGAACGCGCTGCGGGGCCGGTTCCGTCCGGCGCGGACTGCCGCCCGGAAGTCTGCGGCTCCGGCGGGTGCTGTCCTGACTGGTGCTGCTCCGAGGTGTGCGGGCCGCCGTTCTGCCCGCCGGAGCGGGTTCCCGGCTGCTGGGGTGCGGAATGCCGCGGAGTGCCGGGCTGCTGCGGGTACGGCGTCGGGCGTCGGCCCGGTGCCGGCCCCGGCGGTGCCGACGGCCCTGACGACCCCGCCGGTCCTGCCTGCGCCGACTGCGCTGATTGGGGCGACTGCGCTGACTGGGACGTCTGGGGCCGGTGCGGCGTCGACTGCTCGGCCGACCCCGCGGCGGCCGAGCCGGAACCGGACTCGGGGGCGTTCGCCGAGGACGGCGTGCCGCTCGAGGGGACACCGGGCGGAGGTGGAGTGTCGTCGCGGATCGGTGGAATGGTCGGCATGACCATCGTCTCTTCGGCCGGCGACGTCGGCGGGACGCCGGGTGCGCCGGAAGGGCCGGGTCCGTGCGGCGACGCCGGGGAGGTGGACGACGTCGCCGGGTCGGCACCGGCCGGATGGGGCGTTGCACCGGTGGTGTCGCCGCTCTCGGTGGTGAGGGTGCCTTCCATCCGGCCCGTGGCGGAGTACTGCGGCGGGGACGTCGGCCCGTTCGGTGCGGGCGTGCTCTCGGCCGAGTCGACCTTCACGGCGAGGGACACGTCGCGGCCGAGCCTGCGGGACAGAGCGGCGGTGATCGGCTCCCGCAGCGCGCGCTCGATCGCTTCCTTGGCGAAGTCGCTCGGCGCGGCGAGCAGTGCGGTGCCGTCGAGCAGGCCGATGGGCCGGGTCACGCGCATCCAGGCGCGCTGCTGGGGCGAGAGCGTGCCGTCGGACAGCTCTTTGACGACCTGTTCCCACACGGAACCCAGGTTCAGCTGTTGCTCAGACACCCTGCTCTGCTCCCCTCCCCTCGACCTCGTCGACGCGGCCTGTGCATTTCGTTCGTCGACGCGTTTCACCCGGCCGACTCCACCTGTCGACGCGTTCATGAGCACGGTCTTCACGAGCACGTGCGCGCCGATGATCGGTCACCGACGGCAGCAGTGCAGGTCGAACGGCACCTCCGGCGTGATCAGCGCAGGAAGCATCCCCAAGTTGTCCACAGGCTGTGCATTAATGTACGGCCGACCCCCGAGCCCTCCTACTCGCGGGTCCGTGGGTCGCTCGCCCAGTCTCCCACCTACCGGCGGTGCGGCGCGTTCCCCTCATCTTCGCGGGCCGAGAAGAGGCAGGTTAACAAGCGCTGGTCTATGCCACAAGCTGTTCATCGAAGCAAGGATTCCACGGTCGACGGCGTGTCGCCAGTTGAACCGGATCCGTGAGCAGGGGGCCTGCCACAGGGGGTGGTGTCGGGGGTGGCCCGCCGGGTGCGTACCCTTGAAAGGTCTGCCGCCGACACCGCGGCGTCACGGCTACCCGGCCGACGAGATGTTCCGATCGGAGAGTATCGCGCCGGGGTTCGTGGCGGATACGAGGACGGTGGCGACCTACAGACCCAACGTCGCCAGACCAGGAGAATGACGCCGTGAGCAAGCGCACCTTCCAGCCGAACAACCGCCGACGCGCGCGGACCCACGGATTCCGGCTGCGGATGCGTACGCGGGCAGGCCGCGCCATCGTGGCCGCCCGTCGTCGCAAGGGCCGTCAGAAGCTGTCCGCCTGACCTCGTCTGCTGCCGGTTCCGGGCGCGCGCGTGCTACCCGCCGACGCTCGCCTGCGGCGCAGTGAGGAATTCCGTGCCGTCATGCGTGGCGGCGTCCGAGCCGGGCGCCGCCGCCTTGTGCTGCACGCGCTCGCCGAATCGGGCGAGCGGAAGAAGGCAGGGTTCGTCGTGAGCAAGGCCGTGGGCAATTCCGTGGTGCGGCACCGGGTCAGCCGGCGCCTGCGCCACCTTGTCGCGGACCGGCTCGGAACCCTGCCGGACAGTTGCGCGTTGGTCGTACGAGCGCTTCCGCCTGCCGCCGGGGCGAGCAGTGCGGAGTTGGGCTCGGACCTCGACGCGGCGTTGCGGCGGTTGAAGCTTGCCGGTGCCACGAGCGCTGCACCGGAGGCCCCCCGCGACAGCAATGGACGAACGGTGTGAGTGAGCAGCAGCCGGTCACCGAGCACCAGGATGGTGCGGGCGACCACGACGAGACGACACATGCGGCTCCGCGACCGACGCCGGTCGCGTGGATTCTGCTGCTCCCGATCCGCTTCTACCGCAAGGTGATCGCCCCCTTCCTGCCTCCGATGTGCCGGTTCAATCCGAGCTGCAGCGCATACGCGGCCGAGTCGTTGACCAAGCACGGCGCGGCGCGGGGCAGTTATCTCGCCGTTCGCAGACTGCTGCGGTGCGGTCCGTGGACCGACCCGGGACGGGACCCCGTGCCCGAGACGTTCAGCCTCCGGCGTCAACCCCCTGGTATATCTACCGAGGAGTAGCTCAGTGCTCGACTTTATCTACTACCCTGTGTCGTTCATCTTGTGGTGCTGGCACAAGGTGTTCGGCTTCGTCTTCGGGCCGGACAACGCCATTGCCTGGATTCTCGGCATTGTCTTCCTGACCTTCACCGTGCGCGGCATCCTCTTCAAGCCGTTCGTCAAGCAGGTCCGGTCGATGAAGAAGATGCAGGACTTCGCCCCCGAGGTGAAGAAGCTGCAGAAGAAGTACGCCAACGACCGGCAGAAGCAAGCGACGGAGATGCGCAAGCTACAGCAGGAGCACGGGGTCAACCCGCTCGGCAGCTGCCTGCCGATGCTGCTGCAGATTCCCGTGTTCATCGGTCTGAACTGGGTGCTGCGCAACTTCCAGGAGGGAAGGCCGGACAACTACTTCTTCGACGCGGCGGAAGTCGACTCGTACGTCAACGCCAAGCTGTTCGGCATCAACATCGGTGACGCGATCAACCACTTCGGCTTCGCCGGCCAGTCGGACGAGTGGAACTGGGAAGTCGCGCCGCTCGCGATCCCGTTGATGATCATCGCAGCGATCGCCACGCACCTCACGGCCCGTCACTCGGTGGCGCGCCAGAACCCGGCGTCGGCTTCGCAGCAGACGGCCATGATGAACAAGCTGACGCTGTACATCTTCCCGTTCGGTGTCCTCATCTTCGGTGCCTTCTTCCCGATCGGCCTGCTCATCTACTGGCTCGCGAACAACGGCTGGACCCTCGGCCAGCAGCGCTTGGTCTACGGCCGCATCGACCGTGAAGAGGAGCAGAAGAAGCTCGAGGAGAAGGAGAAGCGCGACAACCTCGCGCCCAAGCCGGGCCAGAAGCCGAAGGCGGGCCAGAAGCCGAACAAGCCGCAGCCGGGCCAGAAGCCGGCCACGCAGAACAAGCAGGCGTCGGACGAGGCTTCCGACTCGGCCGAATCCGGCTCCGAGGGCGATCCGGGCAAGGTCTCGGCGCAGTCGTCCACGGGCAATACCAACGGCAGCGGCACGTCGCAGAAGAACGGCACCTCGCAGAAGAGCGGCAGCAGCGCCAAGAGCGGTAACAGCGCCAAGGGCGGCGCATGGGCCAAGAACGGCGGCAACAAGCAGCGGCCTGCCGGTCAGGGCAAGAAGTCCAAGGGCGGCAAGCGCCGCTGATGCGCGCGGCGCCCGCCTTCCGTAACAAGACCTCGCCTGAGGGCTCGAGAGGAGAAGCGACATGTCCGAGACCGCAGAGGTGATCGGCACGGAAGAGGAGAAGGCCGCGGCGTCCGGGGCCGGTGACGAGACCGCCGGTGACTCCCCCGAGACGGGTGCGGCCGATTCGGCCGACGCGCCGGAGTCGGGTGAGGAGACGTCGGGCGACGAGAGGTCGGGCGAGAGCGATCTCGTCCGCGAAGGCGATATCGCGGGCGACTACCTGGAGCGGTTGCTCGATCTGCTCGACTACGACGGTGACATCGACCTCGACGTCGAGGCCGGTCGCGCGATCGTCAGTATCGAAGGCGGCGACGACCTCGAGAAGCTCGTCGGCTCACGCGGGAACGTGCTCGAGGCACTGCAGGAGCTGACCCGGCTGGCGGTTCAGCAGGAAACCGGATCGCGCAGTCGGCTGATGCTCGACGTCGCGGGCTGGCGCGCCGGCCGGCGCGAGGAGCTCCGCAGGATCGGCCGGACGGCGGGCGAGAACGTGGCCAAGTCGGGCGAGAAGGAGAAGCTCCAGCCGATGAGCCCCTTCGAGCGCAAGGTCGTGCACGACGCGGTCGCGGAGGTCGAGGGCGTCACGAGCGAGAGTGAGGGCGAGGAGCCAAAGCGGCGCGTGGTGGTCGTCCCCGAGTAGAAACGATCGTCAGCAGAAGCGGCCCGTCGGAATCAGCGATCCGACGGGCCGCTTCTGTGTGTTCGGGGTGGACCGCTCCCCCGCGCTCCGCTGTGCTCCGACCGGGCGGGATCGGGTCGGGCAAACGGCTCGACGAGACTCCGGCGGTCGGCGTCCGTTCCGGCGCGGGGCCGGGTCGGAACGGATGGGACCGAATCGGCTGAGGAGCCGCAGTGGTCCATGGCTCCCCGCGCGGCTGGGCCGGACGTGTCGTGGTTTCACGTGGAACTGAGCACGCGGTGTCGGCGGCTCTCTAAGCGGCAAGGTGGCGCGACGAGGCGGCGTAGCTCGGCGAGTCGGTGCTGCGGGTATGGAGAGTGACGGTGCGGACGCGGTTGCGGGTGAGATGCGGACCGGCACGGCGTGCGAACACGAACGGCGGGTGTGTCTGAGCGATCGCGTGGGTACGTGCGGACCGGGCCGGACTCGCGCATCGACACGGTGGCGAAGCCGGGCTGGTGGCGCGGAATCGACGGCGCGGGGCGGCGACTCGGGTTGGCGGCGCGGGTCGGTGGAGCGGGCCCGGCAGAGCACGACCGGCGATGCTGAGCTCATGACCGGGTACTGCCGACGCGGACCTGACGGAGCTGAGCCGCCGACGCGGAACCGGAGCAGTTGGCCGGAGCAGCTGGCCGGTGGAGCCGTACCGGTGGAGCTGAACCGGCGGAGTCGTACCGGCGTTCGAGGACCTACCGGAGCGGGGCCCCCGATGCCGGGCCCCCGATGCCGGGCCCCCGATGCCGGGCCCCCGATACTGGGACGTCGATACGGAACCGGCGCCGCCGAACTGGTGCCCTGTACTGCCGATGCGGACCTGGCGGAGCTGAGCGGCCGACGTGTAACCGGCATGCGGACCTGGCGGCGGTGAACCGACGAAGCGGAACTGCCGGACCTGGGCCGGCGGCGCCGGATTGGCGATACGCAACCGGTGACCATCGGCCAGAGGACTCTGGACCCGTGGTGCTGTCCCTCCCCTTCCTGGTCCTCCCCTTGAATTGGCGCCTTTGAGCCCGACGATGCGGCGGACTGGGCCGGCGATACCGAATCGCAGGCCCGCAGCCGAGCCGGGGAGTCGGAGGCAGGACAACGGCCCCGCCGGCCGCTCGTCGTGAAGGTGTCGAGTCTGCTCCCTGACTCCCTGACTCCCTGACTCCCTGACTCCCTGACTCCCTGACTCCCTGACTCCCTGACTCCCTGACTCCCCGACCCTCCGACCCTCCGACTCGTCGGCACCGCGGTACGGCGGTAACCCGGCACGCGCGGGACAGCCATCGTTCGGTCATCCCCACTCGCCCGCCGCTTCGCGAGTCCGGCGATCGGGGTGCACGCGACAACCCGCCGACCGCTCCGTTCATGACCGACACCGAAACCGGAGTCATCGCCGATGTCGTCGACCGGTGGGAGCGCGCCAGGGATGGTGGGGGTGGGCTGTTGTGCGCCCACTGTCGATGTTCCACGTGAAACGGTCGTGGACTTCTCCACACCTTCGGACTGTCGACTCGGTTCGCGCCGACGTTCATGGACAATCGAGCACGGGCCGTTTCACGTGAAACGCGACGCCCGTGGATCCAGCGAGGAGTTGAGTAGTGAGCCGGAACGAACTGGAGTCCACCACGCCGACGGCGGCGATCGCGGTGTTCGGTGAGCACGTCGATCGTGCGGAACGATTCGTCGGCATGCTGCGCGAAGAGGGAGTCACCCGCGGACTGATCGGACCGCGGGAGCTGGACCGCCTTTGGGACCGGCACGTCCTCAACTCGGCGGTGTTGGACGACGAGGTTCCACGTGAAACACGAGTCATCGACGTGGGATCCGGAGCCGGCCTTCCCGGAGTGCCGTTGGCGATCAGCCGCCCCGATCTCGATATCGTGCTCCTCGAGCCGATGGCACGTCGTGTCGAGTGGCTCGAAGAGGTCGTGGACGAGCTCGACCTCGACGGCGTCACCGTGGTTCGCGGACGAGCGGAAGAGAAGGCGGTACGCGCACAACTCGATCCCGCAGAGGTCGTGACGGCTCGTGCGGTCGCTCCTCTTGCCCGCCTCGCCGGCTGGTGTCTGCCACTGGTGCAGGAGTCGGGAAGGTTGATCGCACTCAAAGGTGCCAGCGCGGCGGAGGAGATCGAGCGGGACAGGGCGGACATCGGCAAGGCCGGCGGCGGCGCACCGCGGATCGCGGAGTGTGGTGGCGACATCCTCGATACGCCGACGACGGTCGTGGTGATCGAGCGGGTGGCACGACAGCGGCCGGGGTCGCAGCGGAAGCGGTCGAAGAAGAAGGGTCAGCGGAGCACATGACGAGCAGTTCCGAGCAAGGCATGTTCCACGTGAAACACGGCGGCGTCGGGTACGCGCCGATGAAGGGAGAGACTCGGTGACCACGCCAGCTGGACAGTCGAAAACCGGCGGATCGATGCCCATTGCCGAGGAGGCGCTCCGTGCGGCGAAGGTACTCCACCCCGACGAGGGCTTCATGCCGCGTCCGTCGAAGCGCCGCGTCATCACGGTCGCGAACCAGAAGGGCGGCGTCGGCAAGACGACGAGCACGGTGAACCTCGCTGCGGCACTGGCGATGCACGGCGTGAAAACGCTCGTCATCGACCTGGACCCGCAGGGGAACGCGAGTACGGCGATCGACGTGGACCACCGTTCCGGAACACCGTCGGTGTACGAACTGCTCATCGGTGAGGTCTCGATCGTCGAAGCGGCACAGCCGAGCTCGCAGACCGACAACCTGCTGTGCGTGCCCGCGACGATCGACCTCGCGGGTGCGGAGATCGAGCTGGTGTCGATGCAGTCGCGCGAGTCGAGGCTGAAGGAGGCGTTGACCAACGAGGCGCTCGCTCAGCTCGACGTCGACTACGTCTTCATCGACTGCCCTCCCTCGCTCGGCCTGCTCACGGTGAACGCGCTCGTCTCGGCCCACGAGGTGCTGATCCCGATCCAGTGCGAGTACTACGCACTGGAAGGTCTGGGGCAGCTGCTCAGCAACATCGAACTGGTGCAGAAGCACCTGAACCGCACGCTGTCGGTGTCGACCATCCTGCTCACCATGTACGACGGCCGCACGAAGCTGGCCGACCAGGTGACGCAGGAAGTCAAGAACCACTTCGGTGAGGTCGTCCTGAAGACGATCATCCCGCGCAGTGTGAAGGTCTCGGAGGCTCCCGGATACGGCCAGACGGTGCTGGCCTTCGACCCGGGTTCACGTGGCGCCATGAGTTATCTGGACGCCGCACGCGAAGTCGCCGAACGCGGTGTGGAGGGGAAGCAGGAATGAACGAACGCAAAGGCGGCCTCGGCCGCGGACTGGCAGCGCTGATCCCGACGGGGCCGGCCGAGGACGACTTCGAGGTCGATCCCGAGGCCGAGTCCCATGTGCCGGTCCCCGAGATGGCCGATGTCAAACCGCCCGCGGGTGACGAGAGGGGATGGTTCGCCGCCAACGGCGCCGTCGACGACGCACCCGAGGCAGGTGGCGAGGTCGCCGGCGCGGTCTACCGCGAGGTTCCGCTCGAGGCCATCGAGCGGAACCCGAAGCAGCCTCGGCAGGTCTTCGACGAAGAGGCCCTTGCCGAGTTGGAGCATTCGATCCGCGAGTTCGGCCTGATGCAGCCGATCGTGGTGCGCGCCCTCCCCGACGCCAAGTTCGAACTCGTCATGGGCGAGCGCCGACTGCGTGCGTCGCAGCGGGCCGGGCTCGAGCACATCCCGGCGATCGTGCGGCAGACCGCCGACGAGGCGATGCTGCGGGACGCGCTGCTGGAGAACATTCATCGGGTGCAGCTGAATCCGCTCGAGGAAGCCGCGGCGTATCAACAGCTGCTCGACGAGTTCGAGGTGACACACGACGAGCTCGCCTCGCGGATCGGGCGCAGTCGGCCGGTCATCACCAACACGATCCGACTGCTCCGCCTCCCCCTCCCCGTGCAGCGCCGGGTGGCGGCGGGTGTGCTGTCGGCGGGACACGCGCGGGCGTTGCTGTCGCTCGAGGACGCCGACGCGCAGGAGGAGCTGGCGGGACGCATCATCTCGGAGGGGCTGTCGGTCCGAGCGACCGAGGAAGCGGTGACCCTCTACAAGAACGGTCCGAAGAAGAAGGAGAAGAAGGAAGCCAGCAAGCCGGCCGACGAGCCGGGCCTCAAGGAGCTCGCCACGCGGCTGTCGGACAGTTTCGACACGAAGGTGAAGGTCGACCTCGGCCGCCGGAAGGGCCGTATCGTCGTCGAGTTCGGCTCCGTCGACGACCTCGAGCGCATCGTCGGCCTGATGGACCCGAATAGGAACAAATCGGACACCTGATCCGAAGTCCCATCACTCCAGTCCATTACGTCACGGTGACGATCAATCCGGGCAAGCTGAGATCACCAATAGTGAGCCATGAAAACGGCGCCCGAAGCGAATCCGCTCCGGGCGCCGTCGTGTCTCGAAGGATGTGCCGGGTGGTGCCTCACGCACCGCGGCCGACGGCACGTCCGATCAGCTCGTCGAACACCTTCCCCAGCGACGTGCCCGCCGCCTCGAGCGCCATCGGCACGGTCGACGTCTCCGTGAGTCCCGGCGATGAGTTCACTTCTAGGAAGTGGACCGTGCCGTCGGGCGCGACGATCGCATCGGTTCGCGAGATGTCGCGCAGGCCGAGGGTCCGGTGTGCACCGACCGCCAGCTCCCCCACCGCGCGCTCGATCTCGCCGTCGAGGCGCGCGGGCGTGAAGAAGTCGGTCAGCCCTGCGGTGTAACGCGCCGTGTAGTCGTAGACACCGTTCTCCGCCACGATCTCGACCGCGGGCAGAGCCTGCGGCCCGCGGTCACCCTCGACCACCGTCACGGCGACCTCGGTGCCGTCGATGTATTGCTCAGCGAGCACGGTGTCGCCGTAGGCGAAGCAGCCGACCATCGCGGTGGGTAGTTCGGCGGCATCGCGCACCACCTGGGCGCCCAGCGCAGAGCCGCCCTGGTCCGGCTTGAGGATCAACGGCAGGCCGAGCCGTTCGACCATCGCGTCGAGCACCGACTGCGCACCGAGTTCGCGGAACGTGCTGTGCGGCAGGACGAACGAGTCCGGCGTGGCGAAACCGGCTCCGGACACGAGCGCCTTCGCGATCGGCTTGTCCCACGCGCGCCGGCAGCCCTGCGAGTGGGTGCCGACGAACGGTACGCCGAACATCTCGAGCACGGTCTGCACCGAGCCGTTCTCGCCTTCACCGCCGTGCAGTGCGATGACGGCCGCGTCGGGCCGCTGCTCGCGCAGTCGGCCGATCAGGCTCGCATCGGTGTCCCACTCCTGGACCGTCAGACCGGCATCGCGCAATGCGACCGACAGCCTTCTGCCGGACCGCAGTGAGACGTCCCGTTCATGGGAGAGGCCGCCTGCGAGGACGGCGACAGTACGTTCGGCCACCCGTGAAACTCCTTGGGGCTGAAGGGAAAACGTCGATCAGGCCGTGTCCGGTCCGGGCGTCTGCGGCCCCGACACGGCACGGGTGGTGACGCTACCGAACGTCCGCATCAAATCCATTTCGGACTCGAGTACGCCGGCGAGCCTGCGCACGCCTTCGTGGATCCGTTCGGGCGTCGGGTAGCAATAGGACAGTCGCATCTGCCTGCTGCCCAGGCCGTCCGAGTAGAAGCCCGTCCCCGAGGCGTACGCGACGCGTGCGGTGACGGCGCGTGCCAGCATCGCCTTCGCGTCGACGCCTTCGGGAACGGTCAGCCACACGTAGAACCCGCCCTCGGGGTGGGTCCAGCTGCAGCCCTCGGGCATGTACTGCTCGAGGGCGCCGATCATCGCGTCGCGGCGTTCGCGGTAGTTCTCGCGGAACGTCTTGATCTGGCCCTTCCAGTCGTGCGTCGAGAGGTACTTCGACACGACGAGCTGGTTCAGCGTCGGCGGGCACAGCGTGGCCGATTCGGAAGCCAGCACGAGCTTCTCGCGCACGGCGTGCGGCGCAAGCACCCAGCCGACGCGCAGGCCCGAGGCGAACGTCTTCGAGAACGAGCCGAGGTACACGACGTTGTCCGGGTCCATCGACCGCAGGGCCGGGTAGGTCTGCCCGTCGAAGGCGAGCAGGCCGTACGGGTTGTCCTCGATGACGAGCACGTCGTACTGCCGGCAGATCTCGAGGATCTCGCCGCGGCGGTCGGCGGCGAGCGTCACGCCGGCCGGGTTGTGGAAGTTCGGGATCGTGTAGAGGAACTTGACCCGCTTGCCTGCCTTCTCGCATTCGGCGAGTGCGGCGCGGAGGTTCTCGGGCACGAGGCCGTCGTCGTCCATGGCGACGTGCACGACCTCGGCCTGGTAGGCCGCGAACGAGCCGAGCGCGCCGACGTACGACGGACCCTCGGCGAGCACGACGTCACCCGGGTCGCAGAACAACCGCGTGACCATGTCGAGCGCCATCTGCGACCCGACCGTGACGACGACGTCGTCCGGGTGGCCGGTGATGCCCTCCATGGCCATGACCTCGCAGATCTGCTCGCGCAGCGCCGGAACGCCGTGCGCGGAACCGTACTGCAGGGCCGTGAGCCCGTCCTCGGCGATGAGCTCGCTCATCTGCTCCGACAGCGACTCGAGCGGGAGCGCTGCGAGGTTCGGCATGCCGCCCGCCAGTGAGACGACCTCGGGCCGGCTGGCCACGGCGAACAGGGCGCGGATCTCGGACGCCGTCATGCCCGCGGTGCGGGCGGCGTAGCGCTCGACGTGCGGGTCGAGGTTGGTGCGGCTGCCCGGCTCGGCGCCGGGCTTGGGCTCGGGGAGATCCGGCTCCGCGCTCTGCGAATCCGGGACCTGGGGTTCGCTCATGGCATACTTCCGTCTGCTTTTCGTGGGAAAGCGTTCGGCGGCTGGGCTCTACCTACCGGTAGTTGTTCGAGTGTAACCACAGGTGGTAGTGCGCCTCCCGCCGTTGGCGTGCTCGTCACATCGGCCTATGCTTGCCGGTGTCACTCGCCCTGCGCGTCCGGCGCGCGCAGGGGCGTCGGTCAGCGCCGGTGTACGCGGTCGTCTGCGGTCGCGCAGCCCTGCAGCCCGGGAGGTCTGGTGTCACGTCGCATCGTGGGCGTCACGCTGGACAACCTCGAGGAGTTGCCGCAGCGCTGCCGGCGGTGCGTGTACTGGGAGCTCGCTCCGCATCTGACACAGCAGGCCGAGGAGTTCGGCGAGACCGAGGTCGAGAAGGAAGCCTGGGTCTCCGGCGTACTGCTCGAGTGGGGCGCGTGCGGCCGGATCGTCTACAGCGGGAAGCTTCCCGTCGGGTTCGTCCTGTACGCGCCGCCGAATGCGGTCCCCCGGTCGGATGCCTTTCCGACCTCTCCGCCCAGCCCGGACGCGGTGCTGCTGACGGCGTTCCACATCCTGCCGGAGTTCCGTGGCAGCGGTCTCGGCCGGACGCTGGTGCAGGCCGTCGCGAAGGACCTCACTCGTCGCGGCGTGAAGGCGATCGAAGCGTTCGGCGACGCCGGTCCGGAGGACACCGACACCGAAGCCGCCGAGAGCGCTGAAGCTCACGGTGCAGCGGGCGCGGGTGCCGTGACCTCCGGCGCTGTGACCTCTGGTGCTGTGGATTCCGGTGCTGGGGATTCCGACGGGCACTCGTGCGTGGTGCCGGCCGCGTTCCTGCAGAGCGTCGGGTTCAAGACCGTGCGGCCGCATCCCCGCTGGCCCCGGTTGCGCTTGGAGCTGCGGTCGTCGATCTCGTGGAAGGAAGACGTCGAGGCGGCGCTCGAGAAGCTGCTCGGCGAGGTCACGATGACGACGGCGACGTCGTCCAGCTCGCGCGCCTGAGCCACCGCTCCCCCGGACCACCGCTCCCGTCCGTCACCGTACCGAGTTATCCACAGTTCTGTGCACAACTGACGTGGTTATCCACAGGTTGGCAGTGGCTTGTGCACAGTCACCTGTTCGGCGCCCACCGGGTCCGGGTCTACTCCGCCTTGGCCAGTTCGTGGGCGAGGACGTCGGCGAAGGTGAACGTGCCGGTGGGCTGGTCGCCCTCCCCGAGCAGATACAGCCGCTTGACCGAGATGAGGATGCCCTCGGCGACCACGTCGCGGAACGCCGGGTCGGAGAGCCTGAGGCGGTCCTGCCCGTTCGTCAGGTAACCGATCTCGACACGGACCGCGGGGCAGCGGGTGCGCGTGAAGATGTCCCACGTCTTGGGGTGGGTGCGGCAGTCGCGCAGCCGGGTGCGGGCGGCGAGCTCGCGCTGGATATAGCCGGCGAGCAGCTCCCCGACGGTGGACGTCGTGCCGTTGCCGGTGCCGAAGTGGAAGCTCGCGACGCCCTGGGCGTGCGGCGAGGAGTTGCCGTCGCTGTGGAGCGACAGGAACAGATCGGCGCCCGCATCGTTGGCGAACTGTGCCCGGTCGGCCTCGGAGGGGCCCTGCGCGGGCCCGCGGGAGATCAGCGCTTCCATCCCCGTGGCCTTCATGCGCCCTTCGAGACGGCGTGCCAGGTCCCAGGCGATGTCCCGTTCGGCGACCCCGTCGACCTCGACTCCCGGGTCGTCGCCACCGTGACCCGGGTCGATGACGATGCGTTTGCCGCGGAGCCGCGGCCCGGCCTGCCGCACCTGTTCCTGTTCGCGCAGGAACACCGGACGGCCACCCCGCGCACGCGGCGACAGCTGTCGCAGGGCACGCACCGTTGACTGGCCGCAGATGCCGTCGACGGTCAACCCGTAGTCGCGCTGGAAGTTCCGCAGGCCGCGCTCGGTCTGCGGTCCGAAATGCCCGTCCGGCCTGCCCGCGTCGTAGCCGAGCTCGGTGAGGCGCTCCTGCAGGGAGAAGACGTCGTCCCCGTGAACGGGTGACGAGACGAGATAGGCCAGCGGGCGGCTGCCCAGGTGGTAGCAGGATCCGCGGAGCGCACGGTATGTCGCAGGACCCACCACGCCGTCGGTGATCAGGCCGCGGTGCTGTTGGAACGCACGGACGGCGTGTTCCGTCCGTGCGTCGAACACGGTGTCCGCCCCGGCCGCGCCGTGGGCGGCGACGCCCGTGCCGGGGTCGCCGTGCGCACCGTTCGCGCCTGAATCCGGGAGCAGATCCAGGCTGACCAGCATGGACCTGATGTCGGCGACGTCCGGTCCGCTGTCGCCGCGGCGGAGTACCCGCATGCACTCCTCGCTCTACCTTGGGCATCCGACCGGCGGGCGGATGCCCGCCCGATCCGGTGCTCGATGCTGTGCAAACCAATACAGGGCGCGAGGCCCTGCGCCTGACTATTGTGCCTTGTGCCTACGCGCCGAGCGCGCCAGGCCCGTCCCGATGAGCCCTTCACCCGGGTGACGGTCCGGGCGGCGCCGTGTGACGCGTACCGGACGAAAAATGCGAAAAGCCCGGGACGCGGATTCTCGCCGGTCCCGGGCTTTCGCCTGCGTGCGCGTGTCGACGTCCGGGTCAGAGCACTTCCGACAGGTCGTCGAGCAGAGCGGCCTTCGGCTTGGCGCCCGTGATCTGCTTCACCGGCTTGCCGTCCTGGAACAGGATCAGCGTCGGGATCGACATGACCTGGTAGTCGCGGGCGGTGTTCGGGTTCTCGTCGATGTCCAGCTTGGCGATCCGGATCTTGTCGGGGTGCTCGGCCGCGATCTCCTCGAGCACCGGGGCGACCATCTTGCACGGGCCGCACCAGGTGGCCCAGAAGTCGACGAGCACGGGTTTGTCGTTGCTGAGCACGTCGTCGGCGAAGCTGCTGTCGGTCACCTTCACGGTGTCAGTCATGGTGCCTCTTTCTTTCTCGTCCGGGCCCTACTCGCCCGGCTTGTCCCCGGAAACCGGAATTCGGTCGGTCAGTTGGTGGCGCCGGCGGTGGCATAGCCGCCGCCGACCAGTTCGGAGGTCTCCGCGGCCTCGGCCACGTGAGCGTGCTCGGCGAGCCAGCGCTCGGCGTCGATGGCTGCGGTGCAGCCGCTGCCTGCCGCCGTGACGGCCTGCTGGTAGATCTGGTCCACCAGGTCTCCCGCGGCGAATACGCCGTCGACGTTCGTGTACGAGCTGCGGCCCTTGGTGAGCACGTAGCCCGACTCGTCGACCTCGATCTGGTCGCGGAACAGCTCGTTGCGCGGGTCGTGGCCGATCGCGACGAAGAAGCCCGTCACGTCGAGCGTGGACTCCTCGCCCGTCACCGTGTCCTCGACCTTCAGCCCGCCCACGGTTCCGTCGCCGAGCACCTCGGTGATCTGTGAGTTGAGCTGCCAGCGGATCTTGTCGTTCTGCTGGGCGCGTTCGAGCATGATCTTCGAGGCGCGGAACTCCTCACGCCGGTGGACGATCGTGACGGTCTTGGCGAACTTCGTCAGGAACGTCGCCTCCTCCATCGCCGAGTCGCCGCCGCCGACCACGGCGATGTCGTGCTCGCGGAAGAAGAAACCGTCGCAGGTCGCGCAGGACGACACGCCGCGGCCGAGCAGTTCCTGCTCACCCGGCACGCCCAGGTAGCGCGGCGCGGCGCCGGTCGCGAGGATGACGGCACGGGCGGCGTAGCGCTTGCCGTTCGCGGTGACGTACTTGATGTCTCCGGTGAGCTCGAGCTGCTCGGCGTCCTCGGCACGCAGGTCCGCGCCGAACGTCTTGGCCTGCTCGCGCATCTCTTCCATCAGGTCCGGGCCCTGGATGCCGGACCGGAAGCCGGGGTAGTTCTCGACCTCGGTCGTCGTCATCAGGGCACCGCCGAACTGGGACCCCTCGAACACCAGCGGCTCGAGCTGTGCGCGGGCCGCGTACACGGCCGCGGTGTACCCCGCGGGACCCGACCCGACGATGATCAGGTTCCGAACGTCCTCTGCAGCCACTGGTCTCCTCCGCTTCGATAACGCCTGACACCGGGTCCAACAGAATCGTAGGTGCGTCTGTTCCCGCCATCGGCGGTGCCCGCATGTGACGGGGCTTTCGCCGGGTGTCCTCCCGCGATGTGGACGGCCGGACCCACTGGTGACCGTGCGCGTCCACGCGGCAGCCCGTCGCTACCGTGCCGCGCTCGGCTCCTGCCGAACGACGTGCTCTCGCGTGCGCGTTCGACGGCGGGCGCGGGCGCGCAGGACGAGGTCCCAGGCCCAGAGCAGGAGCGCGAGCCCCGCGACCGCGGCGCCGACGGCCGGGATCGCCGGGTAGGCGTGGCCCGCCGCGAGAACGAGACCTCCGATCCAGGGGCCGAGTGTGATGCCGACGTTGAACGCGGAGACGTTCCCCGAGAAGGCGAGCGTGGGTGCGTCGGGGGCGATGGACATGAAGCGGGAGTTCAGTGCCGGGTTGGTGCCGAACCCGAGCAGGCCGAGTGCCATCACGCCCGCGACGGTCACGCCCGCGTGGTGTGCGGTGAGGGCGAGTAGCAGGGACGTCACCAGTAGCCCAGTGAAGCCGATGCCGAGGATTGCCCTGGGGTAGCGATCGGCCGTCTTTCCGCCGATCGCGATGCCGATGAGGGCACCGAGCCCGTAGCCGAACAGCACGGCAGGCACCCACGCGGAGTCGATGCCGGTGGTTTCGATCAGCATGGCGGCCAGGTAGGAGAAGGTGCCCAGCAGCGCGGTGGTCGCGACCGCCGTCATCGCGTAGGACAGCCACAGCCGGGGTGGCCTGAGCCCGCGCAGTTCCTCGCGCACGCTCGGCGGGTTCTCCGGGTGGAGTGGAGGAACCGAGGCGATGATCGCGACCGCGGCGGCGGCCGAGAGGGCCGCGACCGCCCAGAAGGCGCCGCGCCAGCCCAGGTGCTGCCCGATCCAGGTGCCGGCGGGCAGGCCGAGCACGATCGCGATCGTGAGTCCTCCCGCGACGATGCTCATCGCCTGTCCGCGCCGGTCGGGCCCGACGAGCGCCATCGCGGTGCTGCCGCCGACGGCCCAGAATCCCGCGTAGGCGAAGGCGCCGACGAACCGCATCGCGAACAGCAGCCCGTAGCTGTCGGTCAGGGCGCTGACCACGTGGCTGAGGACGAACGCGGCCAGGAACACGAGTAGCGCGGAGCGCCGGGGCCAGCGCAGGGTCAGCACGGCCAGGACCGGTGCGCCGACGAGCATGCCGAGTGCGAATGCGCTGATCAGCCACCCTGCCGCGGGGATCGTCACCCCCAGATCGGCCGCCATCTCCGGCAGCAGGCCGGCGAGCATGAGTTCGCTCGTGCCTTGCGCGAAGATCCCGAACCCGATGCCCCAGATCGCGAGCGGTATCCCGCCGCGCTTCGCCGTCATTACTCGCTCCTTTTTGTATCGATCGCTATTTAATAGGCGACCCTAGCATGTTGTGTATCGACCGATATAAAATGAGGGGCATGACTTCCACCACGACGCGCGGACGTCCCCGCGGATTCGACCGCGACGCGGCGCTCGATCAGGCGATCCGCCTGTTCTGGCGCAAGGGGTACGAGGCGACGTCGGTGCGCGATCTCAGCGAGGAGCTGAGCCTGCGGCAGCCGAGCCTGTACAACGCGTTCGGCGGCAAACACGCGCTTTTCGAGGAGGCCGTCGGCGTATACGACCGTCGGTACGGCGGTTTCATCGATGCCGCTCTGGACGAGGAACCGACCGCCCCGCAGGCGATCCGGCGCATCCTTGCCGAAGCCCCGGCCCGGTACACGCGGGAGGGGCTGCCGCGTGGCTGCCTCGTCGCGGCCGGAGACCAGGGCACCGACGACGAGCGGATCCGCACCACGCTGTCACGGCTCCGGGAGCAGAAGACCGACGACATCCGGCGCAAGATCGAGACGGACATGACGGCAGGGCGGCTGGCCGGCAGCATCGACGCCGCAGGGCAGGCCGGCTACGTGATGGCCGTGCTCAGCGGCCTGGTGCAGCGGGCGCGTGACGGCGCACCCCGACGTGAGCTCGAGCAGATCGCCGGTGTCGCGAGCGTGGTGCTTCCCTGACTGCGGCCGGGACGGAACAGCGAACAGGCCCGCCTCTCACCTGGAGAAGCGGGCCTGTCGTGTTGTCTCGAGGATACGGGGCTGGGCCGGGTGCTGCTCGGCCGCCTGCTGCTTGTCCGCTGCTGCTCAGCCGCCCGCGCCGACGACCCGGTCGAGTACCGGAGCCGAGCTGCAGTCCGGGCTCACCGCGACCATGCGGAACTGGGCGAGCTCGCCAGTCGTGTAGAGCGCCAGCACGGCTTCCTCACCGTCGATCGTGACCGGGCGCACCCCGGCCGGTTCCTTGTTCGTGTCGGCGCCCGCCGCCTGGACACAGGCGTCGAAGCGGCTCCTGGTCTCGAGCGGGCCGTAGTCACGCATCGTCTGGATGTCGTCGATCGCCGAGGTCAGGTCGCCGTCGTCCGTCGTCAGCGCCAGCGGTCCGGAACCGTCCGACGGAGCGCCTGCGTCACTGTCGCCGGACTGCTCCGACGGTGCCGGCTGTGCGACGCCGGATGTCTCGTCGCCCCCGCCGAGATTCGGCACGACGATCGCGACCGCGGCCACGACAGCGGCGGCCACCGCGACGAAGCCGGCCGCCATGCCCTGCTTCTTCCGCCTGCTGCGAGCACGGTCGAGGCTGACGACGTTCGTGCCCGCGTCCTGCTGCTCACGGGTGCGCTGCTCGTCGGCGAGTGCCGCGTCGATCCGCGCCGCCACGTCGGCGGGCATCGGCTCGGCCGGTTCGTCCTGGAGCGATCCCAGGTCGGCCTGGGCCGCTTCCAGCGCCTCGATGACGGCTCGCGCCTCCGGGTCGGCGTTGACGCGAGGCCACAGCTCGGCCGCTTCGCTCTCGCTCAGCGCACCGGCGTGCAGATCGGCGAGCACGTCGACAGACACGGAACCGTCGGCCCCGCCATTCCCCCTGAACTCGTCCGTCATCGTCGTCCCTCCCCGTGTTTGCTTTCGTAAGTTGGGACGCCGCCTTCCTCTGCCGGGTTCCGCAGATGGCCGAGAAGTTTCGCCAGTTTGGAGCGACCTCGCGCACACCTGCTCTTCACCGTGCCGTCAGCGATGCCGAGCATCTCCGCAGTCTCCGACACCGAGTATCCCTCGACGTCGACGAGCACGATCGGGGCGCGCTGGTCCTCCGGTAGCCGGTCGAGCGCGTCCTTGATGACCAGCGACGTCTCGCGTTCGGCCATCGAGTCGCGGGGGACGGCCGGTTCCTGGTGGCCCTCCTCGGGCAGCGGCACGGTGGGCTTGGCCTGACGCCTGCGGATGCGATCGAGGCACGCATTCACCACGATCCGGTGCAGCCAGGTTGTGACCTGCGACTCGGCACGGAAGTTCGACGCCGCGCGGAAGGCGGAGATGAACGCGTCCTGCAGGGCGTCGGCGGCTTCCTCCGGGTCACGGACCGTGCGCAGGGCGACGGCCCACATGCGGTCTCGGTGTCGGCGTACGAGCTCGTTGAACGCATGTGGATCGCCGGCGGCGTGCGCCTTGATCAGATCCGCATCCGTGGGCTCGGCGGTGGGCGCTGTCACCCGGATGAGATTACTAAGGAGCGTCACGGCGCGAGCAGGCCCTGCGCGGATCGTCCGGGTGAGATCGCTGTGCCGGGACTGTCGCCGCGTCCGCCGTCACCGTGTCAGGAGCTCTCACGGCGGCCTCTCACGGCGGGCACTCAAGCGGGCTCAGCCCGAGGGCAGGAACTTGACCTCGCCGAACTCCGACGTGAACTCGGGCTCCTGGCCGGACAACGTCGTGACCCACACGACCACGTACGTGCTGTCGACCGGCTGGTCGAGCGAGATCATGGTGTTGACGTCCTCGAGCGTGCCGCGGCCGACGATCTGCGTGTCGTCGAGTGGGGCCTCCGGCGAGCCGGCGGTGCGGATCTCCACCTCGGTGCCGGGGCTGTCGGCGATGACCCGCACCTTCGACAGGTCGATCGGCTCGTCGAACGTCGCAAGGAGGCCGACGCCGGGCTTCAGCGCGGGCAGCTGCTGCTTGTACAGGTCGGTGCGCCACACGGTGGCGGGGTCGCCGTCGACGGCCCTCGGCGCGTCCCCGGGGCTGTCGCCCTCGCCCTCGGGGTTGTAGACGGTGATCTCCGACGGCTGCACCGGCTTGCCGGTCTGCGCCTGCTGGTTGCCGTTCCCGCCGTCGCCGCCGTTGCCACCGTCGCCGCCGTTCTGATCGCCGCCCTGCTGTTGGGATGGCGGATCGGCGAGGTTGACTGGCGGGCCGGAGCTGTCGCCGTCGTCCTGGAAGAAGTTGATGGCCATCATGCCGAGCCACGCGAGCACGGCGACGGCTGCGCACACCAGTGCGGTGACGCCGAGTGCGAGCTTGCGGCGGCGTGCCTTGTCCTTGGACGGCTTCTTCGTGGTCCACACGCTGCCGTCGGGCTCGGCCGGTTCGGCGGCGGCCTGCTTGGCGCGTTCGGCGGCCTCTGCGGCGTTGTCGAGGGCCCGCAGGATCGCCGCGCTGGTGCGGATGCCGCCGTGGTCGCCGTCCTCGATGGTGCGCACCGACAGCGCCGACAGCTCCTGCGGCACGCGGGGCTGCAGCGACTTCGCCGGCACGATCCTGCCGGTCGGCGACTTGGGCGCGGGCGGCAGCGCGGGCGGGCCGCCCGGCAGCGCCCAGCGGCCGGTGAGCAGCAGGTACAGCACCGAGCCGAGTGCCTTGACGTCGTCACGCAGGGTGGCGTCCGGCAGTGGGCCGGGGAACGCCAGCCGCAGCCTGCCGTCCGGCGTGAGCCGGAGCCGCTGCGGGTGGTCGATCCCGAGCACCAGGCCGGACTGGTGCGCCTGGTCGACCGATTCGGCGAGGGCCCGCACCATGCGAACGGCCGCGCCCGGTTCGACGGGGCGTTCGGCGACGAGGTCGATCAGGTCGGTTCCCTTGGTCCATTCGGCCACGACGATGCCCAGCAGCCCCTCCGACGAGGAGATGCCGCTGCCGAGGGACAGCACGTCGAGTACGCGGGCCACGCCGGGATGCTCGAACGTCGCGGCGTGCGCGGCGCGTTCCAGGGTGCGCCTGCCGAGGAGAGCGGCTTCGGGGTCGGCGGGATCGCCGACCAGCATCGTCAGCGCGACGTCGCGGCGGAGCTGCCCGTCGCGCGCACGCCACAGGTGCGCCCCCGCGCGTTCGTCGATGCCGAACTGCGCGAGCAGGCGGTAGCGGCCGTCACCGACGACCCCGCCGGGCGCCAGCGCACCACGCTGCGCTCTCGTGCCCATCCGGCCTGACCCCCTAGGTTTGGCTCTCGCTCTCGGCTGTCTCAAGAAGAGGGTACGTGAACACGAAGTGCGAGGGCGGTGTCTTCCGTCGCTAGCCGCGGCCGAGCAACCGGGTGACTCTCCTGGTCACCGGTGCGAGCTCATCCACCTTGAGCGCCATCAGTACCCCGAACGAGACACCCATTCCGACGATGCCCTGCAGGATCAGCGTCACCCAGGCACCGCCGATCGCCCCGAAGAAGTCCGGAACCAGCATGCCGGCCGCCGCCGCGGCGGCCGCGCCGAGCACGCTGGCGACGACCGTGAACAGGATGACGCCCACCACACGCTTGCTGCGCAGGTTGCCCAGCTTCACCCACAGCCACACCTGCCCCAGGACCGCGCCGACGACGAACACCAGCGAGTTGACCATCATCACGCCGAGTACGACGTGGGTCGGCGACAGCAGTGCCTGCGCCAGGTACAGCAGCGGGATCTTCACCGCTGTCATCACGACCATGATCAGCGTCGGCGTGCGCGAGTCCTTCATCGCGTAGAACACGCGCATCTGCAGCATCACCAGCGCATACGGCAGCAGGCCGAACGCCGACACCGCAAGCGCTTGCCCCAAGCGTTCGGCGTTCTCGACCGAGCCCTTGCCCAGCGCGAACAGCGCCACACCGATCGAGGTGCCCGCCACGGCCATGACCGCCGAGACGGGCAGCAGCATCAGCGTCGTCAGCCGCGAGCCGTAGGACAGGTCGCCGACGAGCCTGCGGTGGTCGCCGTCGGCCGCGGCCCTGCTCATCTTCGGCATCAGCGCGGTCAGCAGCGAGACGCCGATGACGCCGTAGGGCAGCTGGAACAGCAGCCACGCGTTCGAGTAGATCGACGCGCCACCGGCCGCGCCCGCGGTGAGCACGCGCGTGTTGATGACCATGCCGATCTGGCTGACGACGACGTACCCGAGGATCCACGCCGCGAGCCCGCCGAACTCCTTCAGCCGCTCGTCGAGGCCGAAGTTCCACTTGAACCGGAATCCCGACCGGCGCAGTGCGGGCACCAGGAACAGCGCCTGCGCGGTCATCGCCGTCAGCACGCCGAGCCCCAGCACGAGCACCTGTGGGTCGCTCATGCTCGTCGGCACGATCGTCGGATCGCCGGGGACCAGCGCGAACGCGATGATCGTGGCGATGATGACCATGTTGTTGATCACCGGGGCCCACTGGGCGGGCCCGAAGATCTGTTTGGCGTTGAGCACCGCCGACAGCACCGCGAACAGTCCGTAGAACAGCAGGCCCGGCAGCAGCAGGTACGCGAACCACGTCGCCAGCTGCGGATTCGCCGCACCCGAGTCGTCCATCAGCAGCGACGTCAGCCACGGCGCGGCCGCGGTCGAGACGATCGTGCCGATACCGAGGATCGTGATCGCCATCGTGATCAGGCGCTGCGTGTACGACTCGCCGCCGTCCGGATCGTCCTGCGACCGCACGAGCAGCGGCACGACCACGCTGGTCAGCACGCCGCCGAGCAGCAGCTCGTTGATGATCAGCGGCATCGTGTTGGCGACCGTGAAGGAGTCGTACAGCACGCCGAGCGTGGCCACCCACGCCAGCAGCACCTTCCACAGGAACCCCGTGATGCGGCTGGTCATGGTCGCGATCGCCATGCGGCCCGTGGCCTTGGCCAGCGACTGCTTCTTCGCCGCGGGCTGCGGCTCGGCCTCGGGTTCGGCGCGCTCGTCGACGCCGACCGCCGGGATCCGTTCGCCGATCTCCGTGTGCCGGGGACCGTCGAGGATCCGCGGCATCATCTGGGTCGCGAGCTCGTCGTACGGACCCTGCACGTCCGGGTCTATGCCCGGCCAGCGCGCCGAGCGCGGCGGGATGTAGACCGTCGCGTCCGGTTCGTGCGGCGGTGCCGGGCGTCCCTGCGGCCCGCGCGGGGCCGGCCGGTCCTGCGGTGGAAGGCCGCGGTCCCCGCCCTGTGGCGGGCGTGCAGGGTCGCCGGGACCGGGCCCGCCCGCCTCGGCGGGCCTGTCGGTCTCGCCGGACCCGCCTGCCGGGCCGCTGCCCTGCCACGGGCGCACCGGACCGCGCCGCGTGGCCTCGGGCGGTCTGCCGCGGCGTGGCGGCTTTCCGCGCGGGTCGGGCGGGAGCGGTTCGTCCGGTGGCGGCCACCGGTCCGCGGGCGGTGGTGGCGGTGCCGGGGCCGCGTGGGGTGACCTGCCGGGATGCGGTTCGGGTGGCCGCCCCTGCGGTGGGCGGTGCTCGGGCGGGTGCTGTTCCGGAGGTGGCGGCGCAGGCCGGTCACGTCGGGTGCGGTCAGGCGGTGGTGCCTGCCTGCCCTGCGCCTGCGGCGGACCGGGCGGCCCCGCAGGACCGCCCGGTCCCGGGGCCTGCGGACCCGCAGGCCGCCCGCGCCGCTGCGGCGGTTCCTGTCCGGCCCGGGGATCGGCCGGTGGCCTGCCGGCGGGTGGGCCCTGCGGTGCTTGCGCTCCCTGCGGAGGCGTTCCGGGTGCGGGCGTTCCCGGCGGCGGTGTTCCAGGCGGAGGAGTTCCCGGAGGAGGCGGCGGTGGACCGCGACGGGGGCGGCGTTCGCCGTCCGGGGGCGGCGGCATACGCCGGTCGCCGGCCTCGGGGGCACGGCGACCGTTCCGTTGCGGATCGTCCGGTCCGGCGGGTGGCTGTGGCCCGCCGGGAGCCGGTGGCCCGGCGCCCGGCGGCGGGGCCGTGCCCGGTGGCGGGGCAGGACGGTCCCCGCGTGGATGCCGGACCTCGCGTGCGTGCGGATCCCCGTCGTGGGGGTCGTGGTCGCGAGGTTCGCGCCCCTGAGCTTCTCGACTCCGCCGGTCTCGACCGCGCGGTTCCTGGCTGCGCGGTTCTTGGCTGCGCGGTTCTTGGCCGCGTCGTTCGTGACTGCGCGGCTGTCGATTGCGGGGTTCGGGACCGCGCGGTTCGCGACTGCGCGGTTCGCGACTGCGCTGTTCGGGGTCGCGCTGTTCGGGGTTTCGGGGTTCCCTGCGATGGGCGTCGGGGCCGTCCGGGTCGACGGCACGCGGATCGGCCCCGGGCCGCTCCGCAGAGTCACCCGGCCATTGCATGGCGTCATCCCCCTCGGATGCTGCAGGCCCCCCTGGCCTCGCCGGTCCTCCCGGCCCGCCCCCTTCGGGTGGCCGGCCCGGCTGTCTGTCCAACGCGTGCCCCATCAACTCGGCGTCAAGCTCGGTTCAGGGTAATGCGCGCAGCGGTAAAACTCAGGTCGCGTGGAGAGTGTTTCGGTGAGGCTCATGGAGCGGCGGGCGCCGGTTCCCGGCGACGGCGTGCACCGAGCGTGACCCCGTCAGCGGCGACCGTGGTCCGGGTGACCGAGTCGAGGGGAGCCCGCGGCCACTGTCAACTGCGCTGTGAAGCCGGATCGCCGTCGTCACCCCGGTGCCTGAGCCTGCGGACGATGCGCCTGCCCGCCAGCAGCACCAGCGCCACGCCGGCGACGATCGTGATGACGACCGTCACGGTCGAGAGTTCCGTCGAGCTGAGCTCGAGTTCGGCGGGTTCGCCGAGGGACGTGCCGCCGGGTGTGGTCAGCGACACCGTGATCTTGAACCGGCCCGACCGGAGCGTTTCGGCAGGTACCTGCGGGCTGAACGTGCTGTTGGCCGACAGCGTCTGCACCGGGATGTGTGCCGGGCGCAGGCCCGCGATGTTCTCCAGCTGCAGCCGCACGCGAATCTGCACCGGCAGGTCGTTGCTGACGCTCACGGGCAGCGGTGCGGACTCGGACCCGCGCAGCACCGGCTGGGCCAGCGTCGAGACGGTGACGCGCCCGGTCAGGTCGGTGAGCTGGTTCTCGGCGCTGCGGGCCGCAGCCATCGCGGCGTTCGGGCGGACCGTCCAGGCGGACGAGGTCGCGCGGATCACGGCGTTGTGCAGCGGTCGCAGCAGCCGGTCAGGCGGAACCTGCCGGGTGGGGTCGACGCGCATCGCGCGGCCGAGATCGGCGGTCGTGGCTTCGGTGGCCGACAGCGAATCGAGCAGATCGCCCTCGAGTGCCGCCGCGGCGGAGCCGTCGCCGGGTTCCGGTGATCGTGCCGCGTCCTGCGGCGGGGCGGCCAGCACGTCGTCGAGTGTCGTCGGGGTGAGCATGTTCGCGCCCTGCAGCCGCGCGTAGGCGTCGAGGAACGCGGTGAGCTCGCCGGTCGTGGCGCTGATCCGCCGCGGCGGTGCGATCACCACCGGACCGCCGGTCTGCTCGCCGAGCCCGCCGCGCAGCGCCAGCGCCGCGATGCCGTTCTGCGTGGCGACCTCGGCGTCGTTCACCGCGGTCAGCCGGTTGCCGCGTGGCTTGCGCCCGGTCAGCGCCGCCGACACGAGCGGGTCGTACGTCAGCGTCTGCGCCTGGTCGGTGGCCGAGACGCGGCCGATCTCGTCGGCGGTGGCCGACGCCGCGGGCGGCGTGACGAACGTCCGCGCACCGGCCTCGGTCGCCGCCGCCATCGCGTCCTTGTCGAGCGCACCGGAGGGCCACACCACGCCGGGCCGCGGCTGCACCCCGGTTCGCCGCAGGATCGACGCCTCGCCGCCGACGGCCATGCGCGTCAGGTCGGCCTCGGCGTCGACCTCGGCGAGCGTTCCCAGGTCGGCATCGGCGTAGGGCATCTGGATGACGCAGTGCGACGCCACGAGCGAGCGGAGCTTGCCGAGCCAGTTGCGGGCATCCTCGGCACCCTGTCCTTCGACGTCCTCGCCGGTGGTGCGCACGCGATAGCCGCCGGTCATGGCCTCGACGGTGTCGAGCAGTTCCGGGTCGATGGCGAAGCACATCGAGCCGAACAGGGCGGAGTCGTCCTGCTTGGCCAGTGCGGATTCGACCAGCGCGTCGAGGCGGCCGCCCGGGGCGAGCGCGGTGGCGAGGCCGTCGTCGGCGAGCACGATCGTGTTGTCGTGGGGCTGGGACACCACTCGCGGGCGTGTCGCCGTGATCGGCCACAGCAGCGTGCTCCGCGCAGAGGTGGTTTCGCTCGACGGGTCGATCACCGGCAGCAGCAGGTTCATCGACGCCAGCCGCGCCGGTCCGCCGTACTCGGGCGTGCCGTTGACGTTGACCAGCAGTGGATAGATACCGGGATTGGTCAGTGGCAGGTCCGTGGCCGGAACGTCGAACCGCACGGGCGCCGACTCCCCCGGTGCCAGCGCGTCGGCGAGCGTGGCCCACTCCGTCGTGCCCGCCTCGGCGGGAGGCGGTTGGGTGACGGACCGCCGGAACGCCGACGCCGTCGGCACGGCCTGGCCGACCTGCAGGCGTGCCACGACACCGGAGACGTCACGGTCGCCGGTGTTGGTGACCGTGCCGGTGACCCGTACGCGAGTCCGGTCCGCCTGCGGTGCGGTGAGGATACGCGGCGAGAACGTGTCGATGTCGAGTTCGAGCAGGTCGGGGCCGCTGAGCCGCTGCGCCGGATCCGGCTGTGATCGGCCGGGCTGCAGGTGTGCGGCCCCGTCGGCAGCTGCGGTGGCCGGTGAGGCTGCGGCGGCCGGTGCGGCGAACAGCCCCTGCGTGAGGAGGAAGGCCAACGCCAGCGCGAATGCGCTGAACCTGCTCACTGCTCGCCGCCTCCGTGCCTGTCCGTGCCTGCCCGCGTGCGTGTCCGCCCCGGGTACCGCCGCTCGTCCGCGGCAGCAGGCCCGCGACAGCGGGCCCGCCTAGTCGAACAACTCCCGTGCTTTGCGCACGAGCTTGCGCTCATCGGTGTAGGCGAGCCGTGAATCCAGTTCTTCCAGCGGGACCCAGGCCACCTCGGTGACCTCCAGGTCGTCGTCGGACAGCTCGCCGCCGTGTGCCTCGAGGAGGAAATGATGCACCGTCTTGTGAATCCGCCTGCGCTCGGCCACGAACCAGTAGTCGATCGAACCCAGGGGGCGGATCACCTGCGCGACGATGCCGGTCTCCTCCCGAACCTCGCGTACGGCCGTCTCCTCGACGGTCTCACCGTCCTCGATGTGGCCTTTCGGCAGGGACCACAGCAGGCGGCCGTGCCGGTTCAGCCTGCCGATGAGCGCGGCGTGCGTGCGCGCGTGATCGACCACGAGACCACCTGCTGAGGTCTCGTCGACAGTCGTCATGCGCCGCCCGCGCCGGCGCCGCGGTCGGCGCCGTGGTGTGGCGTCACCGGAGCGACCGGCCGATCCAGGCATGCTGCGATGCTAGATCACATCCCGGCGGCGGTAGGCTGGCTTGCTGTGTCCGTGTTGAACCCGATCGCCCGCCCTGCCGCGGGTGCCGCAGACGTCGCGGAGGTCGCGCAGGCGTGAACCAGGCCGCCGTGAACACCACAGAATCGCAGCTGCGAGCCATGAAGGAGGCGCAGCGCAACGCCGTCGCGGAGTTGCTGCGGGTCTCCCCCGTCGCCGACGAGCTGGCCACGAGGTTCGCCGACGCGGGCCACCGGGTGTACCTGGTCGGGGGGAGCGTCCGGGACGCGCTGCTCGGCAGATTGTCGTCGGATCTCGACTTCACGACCGACGCGCGGCCGGAGACGATCCAGCGGCTGGTCTCCGGGTGGGCCGAAGCCGTGTGGGACACGGGCATCGAGTTCGGCACGCTCGGCGCGGCGAAGGGCGGCGTGCAGCTGGAGATCACCACGTTCCGCGCCGACGTCTACGACCGGGTGAGCCGCAACCCCGACGTGTCGTTCGGGGACACGATCGAGGGCGACCTGGTGCGCCGCGACTTCACGGCGAACGCGATGGCCATCGAACTGTCGACGAAGACGTTCGTCGACCCGCACGGTGGTATGGCGGCCCTGGCGTCGGGGCTGCTCGACACTCCCGCGACGCCCGAGGAGTCGTTCGCCGACGATCCGCTGCGGATGCTGCGCGCGGCACGGTTCGTGGCGCAGCTGGACTTCACGCCGTCCGACCGGGTGGTCGCGGCGATGCGGGACATGGCGGGTGAGCTGGAGCGGATCACCGCCGAGCGGGTGCAGGCCGAGCTGTCGAAACTGCTGCTCGGGAAGGCGCCGCGACGAGGGCTGGAGCTGATGGTCGACACCGGGCTCGCCGACGTCGTGCTGCCCGAGGTGCCCGGCATGCGCCTGGCGATGGACGAGCACCACCAGCACAAGGACGTCTACCAGCACTCGCTGACGGTGTTGGAGCAGGCGGTCGACCTGGAGACCGCGCACGAACCGACGTCGGAACCGGATCTGGTGCTGCGGCTGGCGGCACTGCTGCACGACATCGGCAAGCCGGACACGCGCAGGTTCGAATCCGGCGGTGGCGTGAGCTTCCACCACCACGAGGTCGTCGGCGCCAAGATGGCGCGCAAACGCTTGCGCGCGCTGCGGTACTCCAAGGAGATCGTGCAGGACGTGTCGCAGCTCGTGTACCTGCACCTGCGGTTCCACGGCTACGGCAAGGGCGAGTGGACCGACTCGGCGGTGCGTCGGTATGTCAACGACGCGGGCCCGCTGCTGACGCGGCTGCACAAGCTCGTGCGCGCCGACAGCACGACGCGAAACCGGCGCAAGGCCGCCGCGCTGCAGCGCACCTACGACGACCTCGAGAGCCGGATCGCGCGGATCGCCGAGGAGGAGGACCTGAAGCGGGTGCGCCCCGACCTCGACGGCAACGAGATCATCCGTGTCCTCGGCGTGGAGCCGGGGCCGATCGTCGGCAAGGCGTGGAAGCACCTCAAGGAACTGCGCCTCGACCGCGGTCCGCTCGACCACGACGAGGCGGTGGCCGAACTCCGCCGCTGGGCCGCCGACCAGGGCATCGACCCCGCCGGCTAGCGGGATCCCGATCCCCGCGTCAACCCTTCCCCCCGTCCGGCCCATGCCGTGAAGTGCCCCCAAGGGCACCTTGGGGGCGTTGAGTGCCCCGAAGGTGCCCTTGGGGGCGTGAAGATCACCGGGAGGGTGGGTGCGAAGGGGCCGTTCGTGGCGGCTACACGCGCTCCAGCGCGCCCGATTCGACGTGGGCACCGACGGGGTTCGGCAGCAGGTAGGCGACCGCGCCGCCGGGCAGCGGCCCCCACGGGGACGTAACGCCGGTCAGCACGTGCACCGGCCGCTTGACGACGAACGTCCGCAGGTCGCCCTCGCGTTCGACCGGCAACGACGTCTCGGGGAACGGCGTCCGGTCCGGGTGCAGCAGGTTGCCCTGCTCGCCTCCGAACCGCCGCAGTCGCATCCCCACGGGCAGCGTGACCATGCGCTTGTTGCGGAAGAACGGCAGCGGTGGTTCGCCGCGCACCGGCTGGATCGGCCAGTCCGTCGGGTGCTGCTGCTCGGCCGACGTGCCGGCGCCCATGCGGCCGGGCAGCAGCAGCAACGCTCCGAGCAGAGCTTCCGCGGCGTCGTGCACGCGCGCGAAGTGGCGCGGTTCGACCGGCACCCCGTCCGCATAGCGCGCGACCTCCCAGCCGTCGACCGCACGGTGCAGGCACCACGCGTCGTCGGCGGTCTCGCCGATGCGGAACGCCGAGTCGGCGATGCCGTGTTCGGCGAGCCGCAGCCGCAGCGCCGACAGCACCTCCGATGCCCGCAGCCGCCTCGGTTCCTCACCGCGCTGCACCTTCGTCACGGTGCTCGGTTCGGCGACGTCCTCCGGCGCGCGCGGCGGCCGGGGTTTGCCCAGCAGGTCGGCCTCGGCCGTGGCGCGCACCGACCGGCTCGCGTACGGCACGGTGTACTGCTTCGCCCTGATCGCATCGAGCAGGTCCTGCTCCGGCGGGACGCCGTACTTGCGCAGGTAGTGCGGTACGGCTGCGGGCCAGACCCACGTGCCGTCGGTGTGGAACGCATCCGGCACGTCGTGCGGCGCCCCCTGCGGGGCGAACAGGTCCCTCAGTCCGCCCTGCCGGGCGAGCACCACCGGGGCGCGGAACAGGTACCCGAGCACCCGCGGGATTTCCTCCTGCGGCAGTGGCGGCCGGTTGACGACCGGCTGCTCGCCCTCGCCGCCACCGCTGTCGACGATGTGCGCATGCCGGAACTCGACGTCGAGCGGCTTGCCCGCCTTGGCCGCGAGCCACGGCGGCGGGTCCTTGCGCGGGAAGTACTCCAGCTCGGCGTCGTAGGTGCGCGCCGTGCGCCTGCCAGCGGGCGGCAGCTGCCACTGCGGTTCGCCCGTGGTGTCGTAGTCGAAATCGAAGTTGCGCTCCGGGTCGAGCGCGTACGTGCCCTGGAACCAGGTGCCGTCCTCGGGCGTGTACATCGCCGACCGCAGCTGCGACATCAGCTGGCCGAGCTGCGGCGGGGCCGACAGCGACACCGCGGTGTCCTCGCCGGCGTCGGCCTTGACTTCGAGCTCCGAGTAGTCGCCCACCTGGCGGAACTGTGCGGCCACCCGCTGCCACCCCGACGGCAGGAAGCCCAGCAGCGTCTGTCCGATGGCCTTGAGCAGCGGCTGGACCTCGCCCGTGCCCGGTTCGGTCCGCGGCGCGTGGGCGGCGGCGAAATCGTGCCGCTCCTGCCACAGCGCGGTGATCGTGTCCGGGTCCTGCACGCGGGTGGTGAAGTCGGTGAGGCCGAGATCGTGGGCGCGCTGCTCGTCGGTGCCGGTCCAGCGGAGGATCAGTTCACCGTCGTCGGACGTGGGCTCGACGAGGTACGGCTCGTCGTCCCGGAGACAGTAGGTGTGCAGCGCGAACGTCGCGGGCGCCTCCTCAGCGGGGACGACCTTGCCGCGGGTGCCGCGGGCCTCGGTGTCGAACTCCTCGGGCGCGTCCTCGCCCGCCAACGGTGTCAGCAGCACGCTGGAATCCGTGGTCGAACGCTGTGCGCGAAACATCTGCCCGTTCCACAGCGCATACAGCGCGTCCGGACGCTCCGCCACTTCGACTCGATGTCGCACGCGTTCCTCGCCCCCTCGCCTCGGTCTTCGCTCCGGTCCCCACCCGCAGTTCGCGCGAGTTTTACTGTAACCACACCCGTCGGGCTCGTCCGTCCGGCCACGGGAGCGTGCTTTCCGATGTCGCTCGCGTTCGACGGACACGGCGGTTCGATGGACACGGCGGTTCGACGGACACGGCCCGGTCCCAGTTCGTCCCCAGTGCACGGCCGGCATGGTCCGGACCACTCTCCCGGCCTCACCTTAACGGGTTAGCCGTGACGGTGAGGCCCGGTTCGCTCACTTACAGCAAGTTCCACGCGAGGTCCAGAGGGACGTTGGCGACGCCGCAAACATCCCCTCCGTTCCCGTGGGGCACCCAGGTGGGTGGGATCATGGCAGACGTGCAAGCGGACTCCGAGGTGGAACCGGGAACATTGCTGGTCGCCGCCCCCACGATGTTCGACGACAACTTCCGGCGGACGGTGGTGTTCGTCATCGATCATCGCGACGAGGGCACGCTCGGGGTGGTGTTGAACCGGCCGAGCGAGGTGCCGGTTGGCGAGGTCCTGCCCGGTTGGGGTGCGCACGTCGTCGAACCGGAGTCGGTGTTCGTCGGCGGTCCGGTGGAGAAGAAGACGGCCCTGTGCCTGGCTGCCCTGCGTACCGGCGAGGACGCGTCGGACCTCGAAGGGCTCATCGCCGTCCGCGGACCCGTGGCGCTCGTCGACCTCGATGCCGATCCCGACGAACTCGTCGCCAAGGTCCGCGGCATGCGCGTGTTCGCGGGCTACGCGGGCTGGGACGCGGGACAGCTCGCCGCGGAGATCAACCGCGGTGACTGGCTGATCGTGCCTGCATTGCCCGGTGACGTCCTGGCCACGCCGCATCGCGATCTGTGGGCGCACGTCCTCCGCCGCCAGGGCCTGCCGACCGCCCTGCTGGCCACCCACCCCGGCGACCTGCAACTCAACTGACCCCGGCGAATGCGTCCGTGTCGCGCTTGTCGGGGACCGTGTTGCACCCGCGTGTTCTGCACCCGCGGCGGCTCCGACCGGCGCGTCGGTACCTCATCCCTGCTCCGTGTCCCCGAGCAGTGCCGCGACGTCGGCGCCCGCCGAGACCAGAGTCACGGTGCGGCGCGCGATGTCGGTCAACCGCACTTGCAGTGCCTGAATGGGGGCGTCGACGTCGCCGAGTTCGCGGACGGCGTCGAGGGTGCCGCGTACGGCCGGGATGCCGTAGCCCGCAGCGCGCAACGCGACCGTGATGCGTGCTTCGCGAATGGCTCGCTGGGGATACCGCCGCGCGCCGTACGACGTCACTCGCTCCGGTAGGACCAGCCCTTCGCGCTCCCAGAACCGCAACGTCGAGGTGCGTACGCCGAGCGCCTCCGCGAGCTCGCCGACCGACATCGCGTCGTTCGGTGTCTCCTCCGCATGGGGATCGGCCTCGATGCGAATCGCCCGGAGCGCGGCGATCGCGTCCAGTGCCCGGGTGCGCAGGCGGGCCAGGTCGACGTGGAAGGCGCTGACGACGGCGGCGGCCTCGTCGAGCGGCAGGGTGCGGAGCTCGCGCAGGGTGCGCCGTGCGACGACGGGGCCCATCGCCGCCGCCAGCCCGCGGTAGGCGCGCAGCGCCACGATGTGCTGCCGGCCGAAGCGCCGGTAGTTGTTCGGTGCCCTGGTCGCCGGTGGGATCACGCCGAGACGTTCGAGGTCGCGAACCTGCTGTGGGCTGTATCCCGAGGCCGAGGCGACTGCCACCGTGGTCAGCGGGCGATCGCCGGTCGTCGAACCCTCCATAAGCACTTCAATAACAGACTTGAGCCATGACCATCGACGACATTCTCGGACTGGCCCGATCCCTGCCCGGTTCGCTGGTGCTCTCACCGGAGCCGGGCGGCGAATATCCGGAGATCGCGTGGGGCGACCACTTCTTCTACTACTCCCCGGACGGGCGGGTTCCGCAGCGCATACAGCCCTACGCCACGATCGTCACGAAGAACTATCCCGGAGACGAGGCGTCCCGGCTCGACGTCGACGGACGGTGGCGGATCAACGTGCACGTCACCCGCGAGCGGTTCGCGCACCTCATCGGACAGCAGGCGGCCGCTGTGGACTTTGCGGGCGTCGACCTCGCGGCGACCGACACGGTGCTGCCGCATCCGGTGTACGCGCGCACCGGCCTGGTGGCCGTCGTCAATCCGGGGCAACGGACGCGCGATCTTGTCGCCGACCTGCTGCGCGAGGCCCATGACCGTGCCCTGTCCCGCGCGACCCGGCACGCCCCGTAGCCCGCACGCTCCGTAAACCCGCACACCCGTAGCTCGCACGCCCCGTAGCCCGCACGCCGGGATTCGTGCTCGGCATCCCGGGATCGGCCCCCGCCGCCGGTGATCGGGCCTTCGAGCCCTGCACCGGCGAGGGATACGCCGTACGGTTGGGTGATGCGTCGTCTGCTGCTTGTCGTCCTCTCGGTCCTGGCCGTTGCGCTGGGTGCATTCGTCGTCGGGATGCGCCGTAAATCGCCGGTCCTGCAGGATCGCCTCCGGCAGTTCAGCAAGCGCGTCATGACGCCGGTCGTGCTCCCGACCGCGGGCAATGCCGGACAGGGCAACGGCGTGGTGCACCACCGCGGGCGCACGAGTGGCCGCGAGTACGCCACGCCGGTGACACCGATGCCCGTCGCGGACGGTTTCCTCATCGGGCTGCCCTACACCGCGCGCGTCGACTGGGCACGCAACATCCTCGCCGCGGGCGGGGCCACGGTGGAGTTCGACGGCGCGAGCCACGAGGTCACCGACCCGGTCGTCCTGTCCTACGAGGAGGTCGCCGGTCTGCTACCGCGCAGCGTTCGGCTCGGGGCCAAGGTCTTCGCGCTGAACGAGTTCCTGCGGGTCCGCGCGGTGTAGCTTCCGCGTGGCGTGGCCGGCCGCGGGTCGTGAGGTCGCCGGGTCACGACGTGCTCCCTGCCGCCGTGCGGGTCGTTGCTGTGTGGGTCGTTGTCGTGCCGGTCGTTGCTGTGCCGTGCCGGTCGCTGTGCCGTTCTTAGTCCTGTCGGCTGCCGCCGCGCCGGTGCGGCCATCGGACCTGACAGTGCTTATATAAGTGCTGTTACGATCGTGGAATGGCCGATGAATCCGACCCCACGGAACTGGACTTCTGGCGCCCGCTGCGACGGCTGCGGGATGCGATGGACGCCGAGATCGTGCGGCTCTACGCCGAGCGCGGCGTCGACGTCCGGCCGAGGCACACGATGCCGCTGATCCGCCTCGGCAGGCGCGGGCCGATGACCATCCGCAGGCTTGCCGAGTCCACGGAGGTCACGCATTCGGCGATGAGCCAGACGGTCGCCTCGCTTCGCGGTGACGGCCTGGTCACCACGCGTCCCGGCGACGACGCGCGCACCCGCGTCGTCGAGCTCACCGACGCCGGCCGCGAGCTGTTGCCGTTCCTCGAGGCCGAATGGCGAGCCACCGAAGAGGCCGCCGCCGAGCTCGACGCCGAACTGCCCTACTCCCTCACCCGCGTCGTCGAGGACATGACCGCCGCTCTCGAACGCCGATCGTTCCGCGACCGCATTGCGGACCGCCTGACGGACGTCCCGTGAGCGCGGCGGCTCCGCGCACGCCTCGGATCTCTGCCGAACCGCACCGTGTGGCCGGGTCATGAGCCTGCTCGGCGCGCTCGTCGATGTGCGGCCGCTGCGAGCCAGTGCGAACTTTCGCAGGCTGTGGATCAGCACGTCGGCGTCGACCCTCGGGCAGCAGGTCGCCGTGGTGGCGGTGCTCGCGCAGGCGTGGGCGCTGACGGGCAGTTCGTTCGCGGTCGGCGCAGTCGGGCTGGCGCAAGCGATCGGCATGGTGGTGTGCGGCCTGGTCGGCGGTTCGCTGGCCGACGCCCTCGATCGGCGACGGCTCGTCCTGTTCACCACGATCGGGCAGACGGCGGCGGCGACACTGCTCGCCGCGCAAGCGCTTGCGGGAGTGCGATCGTTCGCGTTGATCTTGGTACTGGTCGGTGTGCAGGGTGCACTGGCGGGGCTCGGGGCGCCCGCCCGGCGGACGTTGGCCGTGAAGCTCCTCTCGTCCGGGCAGCTCAGCGCGGGGCTGGCGCTGTCGAGTCTGAGCTTCCAGGCGGCGGGCTCGGCTGCGTCGCGGGCCTGTGCGTGCTGGCGCTCACCGACCGCCCGTTGCGGACCTTCGAACGCCCGTGACGTTGCGGTACTGAATGCCCCGAAGGTGCCCTTCGGGGCATTCGACGCCGGGGACGATGCCGGGGACTACGCCTCGTCGGCTTGCGCAGCTGCAAGAGCGCCGCAGCCGCCTCCGCCACAGGCACAGCCGCCGCACCCCGCGGGCTCCGGTGCGGGCTCGGGCACCGTGAGCGCCGCCCGGTGTCCCAGCGCACCTCCACCCGCGACGAGCGCGAACATGCCGACGAGGCCGATCACCACGGCGATCACGGTTCCCCAGACGTTCGGCATCACGAATCCGGCCACGCCCGCCAGCACGCCGACGGCACCTGCCACGACGGTCGGCAGTCCGGCGACCCGGTTCGCCACCCGGAACGCCTCGTCGCTGCGCAGCGTCGCCCGCGTGCGCACGCCGGCCCCGCGGTCACGGGGCAGCTTCTCGCGCAGGCCGAGGGCACCGCCCCAGCCGACCAGGATGCCGAGGACTGCGGGAATCAACGAGGCGACGATCACGACGGTCACGAACCCGAGAATACGCAGTCGCACCGGTCGTCATGTCGACACCCGAATCCGCTGTGCGCGGCGTCATGTCCGCATGTGCCCCGGCGATCCCGGCGATCCCGGCGGCGCCCTTGCAGCACCCGGCCTTTTGCAGCACCCGGCCTTTGCGACACCCGTGGCCGTTGCCCGCACGGTGTGCCGGCCCCGGGCAGGCCGCGGACGCCCCCCCCGGACGCCGCCGGAACGCCTCCGGACCAGCACGCCTACGTAAACCGGGTGACGTCGGGAGTTATCATGGGGACGTGAATTCGGCGAGCCTGCTCCTTAGCCGGCCGCGCTGACCGCGACCGGCGGTCGGCGCGGCGAACCCCTCATGCCTCCAGGCTGAGGGGTCGATTGCTTTTCAGGGCGTTCAATCCCATGCCACAGGCGGCAGGCCACGAGTGCGGAAAGGTTCCGGCGAGATGACAGACGGCAGCGACACGACCCCGGCGCAGCGGTACAACGCGGCGCTGGCCGGGCAGATCGAGCGGCGCTGGCAGGACTACTGGTCCGACCACGGCACCTACCATGCGCCCAACCCGGCGGGCCCGCTCTCCGACGAGTCCGCACCGATGCCGTCCGACAAGCTGTTCGTGCAGGACATGTTCCCGTATCCGTCGGGCTCGGGGCTGCACGTCGGTCACCCGCTGGGCTTCATCGGCACCGACGTGTTCGCGCGGTACAACCGCATGATCGGCCGGAACGTGCTGCACACGATGGGCTTCGACTCGTTCGGTCTGCCCGCGGAGCAGTACGCCGTGCAGACCGGTACGCACCCGCGCACCACGACCGAGAACAACATCGAGCGGTACCTGGACCAGATCCGCCGTCTGGGTTTCGGCCACGACGAACGCCGCCGCATCGCGACCACGGACATCGAGTTCTACAAGTGGACGCAGTGGATCTTCCTGCAGATCTTCAACTCCTACTACGACGACCGCGAGAACAAGGCGCGCCCGATCGCGGAGCTGGAGAAGCAGTTCGCCGCCGGTGAGCGCGAGACGCCGGACGGTCGCGCCTGGTCGGAGCTGTCGGCCGACGAGCAGCGGCAGATCATCGACGAGTACCGGCTGGTGTACATCTCCGAGGCGCCCGTCAACTGGGCCCCCGGCCTGGGCACGGTCGTCGCGAACGAGGAGGTCACCGCCGAGGGCCTGACCGAGCGTGGCAACTTCCCCGTGTTCCGCAAACCGCTGCGGCAGTGGATGATGCGGATCACCGCCTACGCCGACCGCCTTGTCGACGACCTGGAACTGCTGGACTGGCCCGAGAAGGTCAAGTCGATGCAGCGCAACTGGATCGGCCGCTCCCGCGGTGCGAACGTCCGGTTCCCCGTCGGCGACGACACCATCGAGGTGTTCACCACGCGGCCGGACACGCTGTTCGGGTCGACGTACATGGTCCTGGCGCCCGAGCACCCCCTGGTCGACAAGCTGACCACCGACGCCTGGCCGGAGGGCGCGAAGGAGGCGTGGACCGGCGGCGCCGCGACCCCGGCCGAGGCCGTCGAGGCGTACCGCAAGGAGACCGCGCGCAAGTCCGACCTGGACCGGCAGGAGACCAGGGACAAGACCGGCGTCTTCACCGGATCGCATGCGACGAACCCGGCCAACGGCGAGGCCGTGCCGGTGTTCATCGCCGACTACGTGCTGATGGGGTACGGCACGGGTGCCGTCATGGCGGTGCCCGCGCACGACGAGCGCGACTTCGAGTTCGCAACCGAGTTCGAGCTGCCGATCCTGTACACCGTCGAGGCGCCGGACGGCCACTCGACCGCCGAGGCCTACACCGGTGACGGCACGGCGATCAACTCGACCAACGAGGACATCAGCCTGAACGGCCTCGGCGTCGACGACGCCAAGAAGGCCATCATCGGCTGGCTGGAGGACAAGGGTCACGGCGAGGGCACCGTGCAGTACAAGCTGCGCGACTGGCTGTTCGCGCGGCAGCGGTACTGGGGCGAGCCGTTCCCGGTCGTCTACGACGAGCACGGCACGGCGATCCCGCTGCCCGAGGACCAGCTGCCCGTCGTGCTGCCGGACGTCGACGAGTACTCGCCGAAGACGTTCGATCCGGACGACTCCGAGTCCGAACCCGAGCCGCCGCTGGCGAAGGCGACCGACTGGGTCGAGGTCACGCTGGACCTGGGCGACGGGCCGAAGACGTACCACCGCGACACCAACGTGATGCCGCAGTGGGCCGGTTCGTGCTGGTACCAGCTGCGCTACATCGACCCGACGAACGACGAGCAGTTCGTCGACCCGGAGAACGAGCAGTACTGGATGGGTCCGCGTGCCGCCGAGCACGGCGCCGACGATCCGGGCGGGCTGGACCTGTACGTCGGCGGCGTGGAGCACGCGGTGCTGCACCTGCTGTACTCACGGTTCTGGCACAAGGTGCTGCACGACCTGGGCTTCGTCTCGTCGGCCGAGCCGTACCGGAAGCTGTACAACCAGGGCTACATTCAGGCTTACGCCTACACCGACTCCCGCGGCGTGTACGTGCCCGCCGAGGAGGTGACCGAGTCGGAAGGCAAGTACTTCTACGGTGACGAAGAGGTCACCCGCGAGTACGGGAAGATGGGCAAGAGCCTGAAGAACTCGGTCGCGCCGGACGAGATGGCCGACACCTTCGGCGCCGACACCTTCCGGTTCTACGAGATGTCCATGGGCCCGCTGATGGACTCGAAGCCGTGGGCGACGAAGGACGTCGTCGGTGCGCACCGGTTCCTGCAGCGGCTGTGGCGACTGATCGTGGACGAGACCACGGGTGAGCTGCGCGTTTCCGACGACGAGTTGTCCGAGGCGGACCTCAAACAGCTGCACAAGACCGTCGCGAGCGTGCGCGAGGACTATGCGGAGCTGCGGTTCAACACGGCCGGTGCGAAGCTGATCGAGCTGAACAACCACGTCACGAAGACGTACAGCTCCGCCGGGGCCACGCCGCGCGCGCTGGCCGAGCCGATGGTGCTGATGCTGGCGCCGCTGTGCCCGCACATCGCCGAGGAGCTGTGGTACCGCCTGGGCCACCCGGACACGCTGGTGCACGGCCCGTTCCCGGTGGCCGACGAGAAGTACCTGGTCGACGACACGATCGAGTACCCGATCCAGGTCAACGGCAAGGTGCGTTCGCGGATCACGGTGACCGCCGATGCCGGCCAGGGCGATGTCGAATCGGCAGCGCTGGCGGACGAGAAGGTCGTGGAGGCCCTGTCCGGAGGCGAGCCGAAAAAGGTGATCGTCGTGCCGGGCAAGCTGGTCAACGTCGTCGTCTGAGCCGCCGGGGTTGGGTGCCCCCAAGGGCACCTTCGGGGCGCTCAACGCCCCTAAAGTTCCCTTCGCATCCGTCGCGGTGTGTCCGTCGCGGTGTCCGCTCACGACGGCTCGCCGCCGCTCGCAACGGCTTGCCGCGGCTCACGGTGGGTCGCGGCAAGCCGATGGCGTCATCGAACGACGATCAACAGCCGACGGGCATCCAGCGTGTGGCTGTACCTCGGGGTTTTGGTCGCATCCCGCGAGACGACGATGTCCGGCGTGGATACCTTGCGCGCTCCGGAGACACTGATCCGGAAACTCTGATCCTGAAATCTGAGTTGTCCACAACGACCGAGTTGTCCACAGGTAGGCGGAGAATCCGTTCCGGTGGTGCTCGTCGGACATCAGTATCGGATGTGTGAGACGAGGACGATGGGCAGACGACCTCGAGACGCTCCGCATCCGCAGCAGGCTCGAGGTCGTCCGGGCCGCAACGCTGCAGGAACTGACAATGGACCGGCGAACCGTATATCGGCGATGTCTGCCCGGCGGGCCGTGGCGGTGGTTGCTGCCCGGAATCATCATGCTCCAGAACGCCGAGCCCACTCACGAGCAACGGCTGATCGCCGCGCTGCTGTACGGCGGTCCGAACGCCGTCATCACCGGACTCGACGCATGTCAGCGACAGGGTTTGAACGTCGGAGAGCGCGAGGTGTCCGCGCACGGCGACAAGATTCACCTTCTGATTCCGCATGCGCACCGCATCAAGAGTTCCGGGTTCGTACTCGTCGAACGAACGCTCCGGATGCCGAAAGCGCGGCACATTCGCGATGTTCCGGTGACGCCCGTCACACGTGCAGCTCTCGATGCTGCGCGGCGCATGCGAGCCGATGAGCCCGTGGCCAACCTGTTGTTCGAGGCGGCCCGGCACGGCGGATGCTCGCGCGAACTGCTCCGCGAGGAACTCGACGTCGGTGGTCAGCGAGGTACCGCGATACCTCGTCGAATTCTCGGCGAGACACGTCACCTGCGATCCGTCGCGGAACTGGATGCCAAACGGCTGGTCGCCGCGACGGCACGTCCGCCGACGCATTGGAACCCCAGGTTGTTCACCGCCAACGGGCGATATGTCGCGACCCCCGATGCATGGTGGGACGACGTCGGGCTCGCATGGGAGATCGATTCGGCGGCCTTTCACTACTCCCGCGATGCCTTCAATCGGACGGTGAACCGCAATTCCCGCTACGGCCGATCAAGCGTTCCGGTGGTCTGCACTCTGCCGTCGGAGCTGCGGAGCAATCCCGACGGGGTTCTGCGGAGTCTGGACGAGGCCTACCACGAGGCGGCCGCGCGAACCCGGCCCGACGTGCGGATCGTCTGTGACGGTGAGCAGGGGCCGGCTCTGCGGGAGTGACCATCCGGCAGACGCCGCTGTGCCGTCGATGGGAAGCTGTTATGCCGCCGACGGGACACCGCCGTGCGCGTGGGCGTGCTTGGTCAAGGGAGAGTTCGGGGCTCTCAACGCCCCGAAGGTGCCCTTCGGGGCACGCCTGGCCGGGGCACGCCGGACGCTTCGTGAGTCCTCGCCATGAAGTCGGGGCGCCGCCGGCACCGATCACTCGGGGGGCTACGTGACCGATGCCGGCGACCCGACGCCCGACTGGACCGAACGGCCCAGCCGGACAACACACCGCGCGATCGCGGTATGACTGAGAGAGTCCATCCGGACTCGAACCATGACGCCGACGTTCCTGTGTCACTCGAAAGTAGGTACGCCTGCGCTGGGTGGTCCACCCGATTGTTGCACTGATCGACTCTGTAATTACAAAACTTTTCACATCCGCGGCCGGGTATCTGCATTTGCAAATGCCGTCGCGCGGGCATGGCAGGGTGTAGGGGTGACCGCAGCTGTTCTCGTCGTCGGCTCCGCCAATGCCGACCTCGTCGTCGCCACGGATCGCCGTCCCGCAGGCGGGGAGACCGTCCTCGGAGGCGACACGCGGATCCTTCCCGGCGGCAAGGGCGCGAACACGGCCGTGGCCGCGGCCCGTCTCGGCGCCGACGTGGCACTGATCGGCGCCGTCGGCGACGACGCACACGGCAGGCTCCTGCTCGACTCGCTCCGCGGCTCCGGGGTCGGCACCGACCGCGTACTCGTGGTCGACCGGCCGACCGGCGCCGCGTACATCACCGTGACCCCCGACGGCGAGAACTCGATCCTCGTCTCCCCCGGCGCCAACCATGCACCGGCGCCTGCCGACGTGGGCGACCCGGCCGGTGCCAAGGTGCTCGTTGCCTCGCTCGAGGTGCCGATCGATGTCGTCGAGCACGCCATTGCCGCGGCCGCACGTGCCGGCGTCCGCACGGTCCTGAACCTCTCGCCCACGGCGAAACTGTCCGACGACACCTTGCGGGCGCTCGACGTGCTGGTGGTCAACGAACACGAGGCCTCCTGGCTGCTGGGGACCTACTCCGCAGGCAGCGGCGACAGCGCCGACAGTGCCGACAGTGGCGCCGACAGCGCAGATGCCGCCGACGGCGCCGACGGTGCGAACAGCGCAGGCGCTGCCGATCACGGCAGGCTGCTCGACCTCGGGCCGGACGCGGTCGTGATCACGCGCGGCCCCGACGGCGCGGTCGTCGCCACCCGCGACGAACACGGTCGGGTCGAGCAGATCACGGTGGCGTCGCCGCAGGTCACCGCCGTGGACACGACCGGAGCCGGGGACGCCTTCGCCGGTGCCCTCGCCACGTGGCTGGCCTCCGGTGCGACGGTGGCCGACGCGGCGCGCCGGGCCGCCGAGGTGGCCGCGGTGTCGGTGACGAAGCGCGGCGCCCAGCCCTCGTACCCGCAGCTCGACGATTTAAGCTGAGTTTTCCGATCAGTTTGGGAGGATCAGGTACATGGCCGAGGCGAAGTTGTCCGGCGTCGGCGTCAGCCCCGGCCGCGCGAGCGGCCCGGTCGTACGGGTCACCGACTCCATCGAGGAACCGGCCAGCACACCGGGGCCCGACGACCCGTATGCCGACTCCGCCCTGATCGGGCCCGCGGCCGAAAAGGTGGCCGGCCGGCTCGAATCGATGGCGGCCGCCGCGACCGGTGACGCCGCCGCGATCCTCACCACCACCGCCGCGATGGCCGCGGACCCTTCGCTGGTCAGCCAGGCCGAGCAGCTCGTCACCGCACAGCGCATCCCCGCGGCTCGCGCCGTCTACGAGGCGGCGGGCCACTTCGCGCAGGCACTGACCAACGCGGGCGGGTACATGGCCGAACGGGTTCGCGACGTCCACGACGTGCGTGACCGGATCATCGCCGAGATCCTCGGCGTCGCTCCGCCCGGCGTCCCGGAGCTGACCACCCCGAGCGTGCTCGTCGCCCGCGACCTGGCCCCGGCGGACACGGCCGGCCTCGACCCGGCGAAGGTCCTCGCGCTCGTCACCGAGGAGGGCGGTCCGACCAGCCACACGGCGATTCTCGCGCGGTCGATCGGCATCCCGGCGATCGTGGCCGTGCGGGGTGCGCTGAGCTTCGACGCCGAGGCGCTGGTCGTCGACGGCGACGCGGGCACCGTCGAAGCGGCCGATCCGGCGGCACCCGTCGTCACCGCCACCGCGGGAGGCGCCGCCGAGTGGAACGGCACCGGTGAAACGTCCGACGGCCATGCCGTGAAGGTGCTGGCGAACGTCGGAGCGCCCACCGATGCCCGCGCCGCAGCCGACGCGGGCGCCGAAGGTGTGGGCCTGTTCCGCACGGAATTCTGCTACCTCGACGCCGACGACGAACCCGGTGTCGAGGGGCAGCGCTCGGCCTACGGCGCGGTTCTCGAGCCGTTCCGCGGTAAGCCGGTCATCGTGCGCACCCTCGACGCGGGAGCCGACAAGCCGTTGGCGTTCCTCTCGCCCGAGGCGGAGCCGAACCCGGCGCTCGGCGTCCGTGGCGTGCGCGTGGCGTTCGACCGGCCCGGCGTGCTCGACCGCCAGCTCGAGGCCATCGCGGGTGCGACCGCGGATTCGGGTGCCGAGGTCGCGGTCATGGCGCCCATGGTCGCGACCGCCGACGAGGCCGCGTGGTTCGCCGAGCGGGCGCGGGCGGCCGGGATCGCGCGCGCGGGCGTGATGATCGAGGTGCCCGCCGCGGCGCTGAGTGCTCGCGAGGTGCTGGACGCCGTGGATTTCGTGTCCGTCGGTACCAACGACCTCGCCCAGTACACGTTCGCCGCCGATCGGCAGCTCGGTGCCGTGGCCACGCTCAACGACCCGTGGCAGCCCGCGTTGTTGCGGCTCATCGGCCTGGTCGGTGAGGCGGCCAAGGCGACCGGCAAGCCTGCGGGCGTGTGCGGTGAGGCCGCCGCCGACCCGGGGCTCGCCAGGGTGCTGGCCGGTCTCGGCGTGACGAGCTTGTCGATGAACGCCGCGTCGGTGCGTGCCGTCGGGGCCGGGCTGGCCGGCGTGACGCTGGCCGAATGCGAACGCGCCGCCGAAAAGGCACTGGCCGCCCCGACCGCGCAGGCGGCCCGCACCGCAGCGAAGTAGCTCGGTCCGTGAGCAGGGCACACTGACGGAGACATCGAGGCCGCGGCGGCTCCGTCGGCTCGAGGCTCGTCAGCCGAACCAGTTGCGGCGCGAGTACCGGACGGTCATCGAACCGCCGATGACCCGGCCCGTCACGACGATCCGCGGGGTTCCCGTGGCGCGGGTCGAGTCGGTCTTGTCGGTGAGCGACGACCACTTCAGCTCGTCCAGCCCGTTCAGGTCCACGGATGCCTGCTCCGGCACGATCAGGTTCACCGAACCCCACTTCGTGTCCAGGTCGACATGCACCGTGCCGCTCGTGAACTCGGCCGACGAGAAGTCGAGCTTCGTCTCGCCGTACTTGTTGCGCACCAGCATTTCCGGCGGCACCTGCCACCGGCCGCGTCGCACGAGCGTGCTGCCGACTCCCTTGATCTCGACGCGCCTGCCCGACACGGGCCGCTCTCCGGGAAGCTGCTGACCGCCCACTGCGCTCCCACTCATTGCGGCCCCGGCCGTGCCCGGTGCCGGTACCGCGTCCTCGTGCCGCAGCCCCGGTAGATCGGTCAGTACCGCGTTCAGTTCACCCCGTGTCTGCGCGCCGAGCGTCGTGTCGGTCCGCTCGGTGAACTCGTCCAGATTCAGCATGCCGTGACCGATCGCGCGCTGGAGGAGCTCGACGACGTGCTCCCGCTCGGCATCGGACACGCGCAGGTTCCGCAGTCGCTCCCGCTCGGTCGCGCCGGGCGCCGGCCCGCTCTCGGGCGCCGGCTCGGGTCCGGGAGCCGACCGGGTCGCGTCGGCCGTCGCGGCCGGGCCGGTGTTGGCCGTGGCATCCGCAGGAGTGGTACCCGCAGGAGTGGCACCCGCAGGAACAGCACCCGTCCCACCGAGGGCGTTTCCGCCGGTGTCCGTCGCGTCGCCGGAGTTCTCAGTCACACCGAGCACGGTACGGCCGGCGCGCTCGCGCCGGATCCGGGAAACCCCTGAGAACCGCCCCGGAATCTCCGCCGGGACGCCCGCGGATCCGGACTGCGACGGCGCCACACCGACACTGCCCGGGCGGTCCCGGACCGCCCGGCTGCCCCAGTGGCTCCCCGGCTCCCGAGGGTCACTCCTGCTCCTGGTCGAGGCCGTGCTCGATGGCGTACCGGGCGAGCTCGACGCGGTTGTGCAGCTGGAGTTTCCGCAACGTCGACTGCACGTGGTTCTCCACGGTGCGGTGCGAGATGACGAGGCGGTCGGCGATCTGCCGCGCCGTCAGGCCCTTGGCGACGAATCGCAGCACATCCTGTTCGCGCTGTGTCAGCTGCGGCGGCGGACCGCCCGAACTCGGGGTCTCGGCCATCCGCCGGTACTCGCCGAGCACCATCCCGGCCAGACCGGCGGTGAATACCGGGTCACCGTCGGCGGTGCGCCGCACGGCGTCGACCAGCTCGGTCACGGACGCGGACTTGACGAGGTAGCCCGACGCTCCGGCCTTGACGGCCTCCAGCACGTCGGCGTGCTCGCCGCTCGCCGACAGGACGAGCACCCGGGTGTCGCTCAGCTGCTGCACGATCGCCCTGATCGCGTCCACCCCGGATTGCTCGCCGAGGTTGAGGTCCATCAGCACGACGTCGGGTGTGACCGTGGCCGACACCCGCACCGCCGAGTCGACATCGGCCGCCGTGGCGCGCACGTCGAAGCCGTGTTCGCCCAGGTCGCGCGCGACGCCGTCCCGCCACATCGGATGGTCGTCGACGATCATCACCGACACCGTCATCGGGTGGTCCTCCTTCGGTCGACCGGTCGTGGCAGGTGTATTTCCCACTCGGTTCCCGCACCGGGTGCGGTGTCGAGCCGAGCCGTTCCACCCAGTTCGGCGAGGCGGGCCCTGATGGATTGCGCGACGCCGAGGTGTCCTTCCTCGGCTGCCGCTTCGAGCCGGCCCTCGGGGATGCCGGGGCCGTCGTCCCGGACGGTCAGCACGATCTCGTCGGAGAGCTCTTCGAGCAACACCCACGCCTTCGCGCCCTCGCCCGCGTGCTTGTCCACGTTGGACAGGGCTTCCTGCACGGCCGTGAGCAGTTCGGTGACCGTGTCCGCGGGCAGTCGCACCTCGCAGGCGGGTCCGGAGACCTGCACCCGTGACGTCGCCAGCACGCCGAGCGCGGCGCGCAGGTCGGCGTCACCGTCGCTGGGGCCCAGCGGCTCCGACGTCACGAGCGCCCTGAGCGCGATCTCCTGTTCGCCTGCCTGATTGGCGAGTTCCGCCGCTTCGCCGCCGAGTTCGGCGCCGCGCCTGCGTACCCGCGCGAGCACCTGCAGCACGCTGTCGTGGATGGAGCGGGCGAGGCGTTCGCGTTCGGCGGTGGCGGCCTCGGTGCGCATCGCCCGCGAGACCGCGGCCTGCGACCGCCGGGCCGTCGTCGCGGCCATACCGATGATCATGCCGCTGGCGAACAGCAGCAGCCCGTCACGCGCGACGTCGAGGTCGAACGTCCACCGGGAGACACCGGTGGAGACGGCGACGATCAGCCCGCCTGCCGCCCCTCCGACGGCACCGAACCGCGCCCCGGCCGTCAACGGCGCGACGGACGCCCACACCGTCGTCAGCAGCGGCGCGGTGATGGCGAACTGGTAATCCGACAGCGCCAGCGGCGAGAGCAACATGATCGTGCAGGTCACCGCCACGTCCGCCACGACGAGGCCGGCCCACCGGGAACGCACGCGCACGAACGCGGCGGTCGTCACGATCGACCACACGACCATCACGGCGAACGCGGCCCACGCCAGCGTCAGATTGCGGTACTCGTCGAGGTGGACGATCACCGCACCCAGCGCGAACGCCAGCGTCATCCAGCGCAGCACGATCGTTCCCCACCACAGTGGGGTCACTGCGTCGTGCAGGTTCGGTTTTTGTGCGGTCGTCATCGGGGCCGCCTGGCTACTCCTCGGATCTGTCTGATTCGCCGGTTGTCACGGTAGTGCCGGTGGTCGTGGCACGGGATCCGGCGTCCGGTTCGCCGTCGGAGTCCGTACCGCCGTGGTCCGTACCGCCGGAGTCCGACTCGGCGTCGTCCGCATCGGTTCCCTCTCCGGGTTCGGTGCCGTGCACCAGTGACTGGATGCCCGCGTTCAGGACCGCGAGCAGCGGAACGGCCAGCAGGGCACCGGGGATACCCGCGACGGTCAGGCCGACGGTGATCGCGAGGACGACGGCCAGCGGGTGCAGCTGCACCGAACGGCCCAGCAGCAGCGGCTGCAGCACGTTGCCTTCGACCTGCATCACGCCGACCACGATCGCCAGCACGACGAGCGCGGCGAGGAAGCCGTTGGTCACCAGGGCCACGAGTACGGCTACCGCCCCGGTGACGACGGCACCGATGATCGGGACGAACGCGCCGAGGAAGATCAGGGTGGACAGCGGCACCACGAGGGGAACGCCCATGATCCACAGGCCGGCGCCGATGAGGACGGCGTCCACGACGGCGACGGCGGCGGTCGCGCGCACGTAGTTGATCAGCGAGGTGAACGCCCGGCGGCCTGCGACGTCGACCCGGGTGCGCGCGTTGCGGGGCACGCCGCGGATGAGGAACGTCCAGATCTGGTTCCCGCTGGTCAGGAAGAAGATGAGAATGAAGAGCGTCAGCAGGAACCCGGTCAGGAACGTGCCGATGGTGCCTGCCGTGGTCAGTGCGCTCGAGGTGACCGCGGCCTGGTTCTCCTGGATGAACTGGACGCCGTTGTTGATGGCGTCCTGGATCTGCGTCTGCTGCAGGTGCAGGGGCCCGTTGATGAGCCAGTCCTCGATCTGTTCGAGGCTCTGCGACACCTGTTGCTGCAGGGCGGGCAGGCCTTCGGTGAACTGGATGATGACGAACGTCAGCAGTCCGCCGACGACGCCGAGCCCGCCGATCAGCACGATCACCGCCGACACCGGTTGCGGCAGGCCGATCCGCGTCAGCCGGTGTACCGCCGGGATCAGCAGCGCGGCGAGCAGCAGCGCCACCGACAGCGGGATCACGACGACGGGGAGGTAGCCGATCACTTCTCCGATGACGTACAGCGCGGCGACGATCACCAGGAACCGCCAGGCCAGCGCGGCGGCTACCCGGAATCCCCTCGGTACCGCGTAGGCAACATCGGCGTCGAGGGGGCTGTCGTGGGGTCTGCCGCCGGTGGTGGTGTTCCCGGTCTGCTGTGCCGTGTCGTCGTCCACGCGGTAACCGTATCGAGATCGACGTTGCCGTGGGCGACGAGGCGATCTACGGGCAGTGGCACTACGCCGAGTCACAGGTTGATACAGCGCGTAATTTTCACACCTTCGTGTCATCAAGTTGCGCGAGACGTGATTTCTGCGGCTCGGGTTTGCCACTCTCGTCGGCACGCGGTGAAAACCGTCGGAATTCATTTTCCGATTCTTCTTCACGTTTTGCGGGTCCGGGCGTTGGCAGCCGGGTGTTGGCAGGACGTGAAGTGCAGAGTCCGCCGTGAAGTACAGAGTCCACTGTGAAGTGCACAGCCCGCCGCGCAGGATCGAGAGGTTCTGCACGGATGAGGCTCAGGTTCGAGATTCGCGAGGAGTGTGCGTGGCAGCGACGACCCCGACACCGGACGCCCGGCGCGTCCGTCGGTGGCTGTCGCGCGCGCTCGCCGTCTCCGGAGGCGCGGCGGCCGCCACGGCGATCCTGTGGGGTATCGGTGCGACATCGGCGTCCGCCGTGGAGAACCCGCTCGGCGACGCCGGCGATGCCGATCCGGCCGCGGCCGTCCCGTTCGACTCCGAGTCCGACGACTCCCGCTCGTCCGGCCCCCACTCGCCGCAGCAACGGCCGACCGGTGGTGCAGACCACGGTGCTGCAGACTGCGACGGTGCGGACCACGACGGCGCGGATGCGCCGCGCGCGGCCGCTCCCGTCGAAGCCGGTGCAGCCGACGGCGAGTCCCAGTCCGCAGGCCACGCGGCCGGCAGGCAGCTCGCCGATGGCGGTCGGGACGCGACAGGGCTCGGCACGTGCGACGACTCCGCGGGTGGGCCGACCGACCTGCGCGGCCTGTTCGACGGCAAGCACGCCGATCGTTTCGACGCCGGCGAACTCGACAGCAGCAAACTAGACAGCAGCAGTCTCGACAGCAGCAAACTAGACAGCAGCAGTCTCGACAGCAGCGAGCTCGACAGCGGTAGTCTCGACAGCGGCGAGCTCGGGGCAGTCGGCGATGACGTGCCCGGACCGGATCCGGCAGGCGAGACCGTCGCCGCCGAGCTCGCGGAGGGCGACGACGTCGCGGGCGGAACGTGCCCGGACGCCGAGCCCGACCGTCCGGGCAGCTCCGGCGGGACGGAAACCGCGGACGGGCACGGCGCATCGGGCATTGTCGACCCGACTCGCGATGCGCTCCACGACTTCGGCGACACGCTCGATGCCCTGACCGGCTTCGACGACCTGTCCGGCGACCGGTCCGTCAACTGGACGCCCGACTGGCAGCCCGAGTGGTCCGGCTTCGACCTGCCGTGGGACGACTTCACGGCAGATCCGGCGGACCTTCCGTCGCCGTACGACGTGCCGATGGGCTCCGGTGCGCAGGCGCCCGAATCCCGGCCCCAGACCTCGGCGTACGACGCCGACACCCGCGCGTCCGGCCGCGAACGGCAGCAGCCCGTGCCGTCCACTTCGGACCACGGCCACCCCATGACCCCCGGCGTGTTCGACGCCGGTAGCGACGGTGTGAGCATCGAAGGCTCCGCCGTCGGAACCGAGCCCGGTCAGCCGGCAACACTGCCGGCTCCCGAGTTCGACCCGCAGTACGTGCCGGCCTCCGTGCCGTCGCACTCCTCGATCGCAGGCAACGCGCACGCCGACGCACCGTCCGGCGCCGTCATCACGACGGCCCGGCCGTTCGCCGTGGCCGCTGCGGGCGCTGTTACGCGCTCCGGCCTGCTGCACAAGTCGATGTCGCCGGGTTCGCAGCCCGGTGTGACGCCCGACTGATCACTTCCGCGGGGTAGCCGGCGCGCCCCTGCGGTTTTTATTTCCGCTTTTCTTTTCTCCGCGTCGGCTTTTCCTGTCCCGCATTTCCCGCGACGCGTCGTTCGGCGTGCTCGCAATCCGCCTCATGTCCCCGCGCGTACGGCGGAGCGCACCAACCCCTCAACTAGGGAACCTAGGAAAAGGAGAACCACACGATGCATACCTGGGCGAAGCGTGGATTGCAGACCGCGCTGGTGACCGGTGGCATGATGATGCTGGGCACCGGCATCGCTTCCGCAGACGAGAACGTCGACCCCGACTCCCCTGCCGGTCCGGTCGACATGGGCGTCAGCGTTCCCGTGCAGATGGAGGACAACGCGGTCGGCACCCCGATGGGGCAGTACGACCTGCCGGACGTCGACCGGGAATTCAGCTCCAAGCCTGTCACGGACAAGGTCAACGCGGCCGCCTCGACGGCGAAGACGCAGTCCCAGCCCGCCGCCGACCGTGGTGGCGAGGCCGCAAGCCCTGCCGCCGACGGGGTGGAGCCCGTGGCCGATCGCGGCACCGAGGCCCTGACCCAGACGGGCCCGCACACCGAGACGACCGAGTCCGGTGCCGGCCGCGTCACCGACGCCGTGACCCAGGCCGTGCCGCAGGGCGTGCCGCAGGGCGACCAGGCCGCCGGCACTCTCACGCAGCAGGCCGACGGGACCGACCCGCGTCAGGTGCCCGCGCCGTCCCCCGACCCCGCCGGCGACCCGTTCATGGGCAACAAGCTCGTCGGCAACATCGCGCTGCCGATCCAGATCACGGGCAACGCCGTGGGCATCCTCGGTGACGCCGAGGCGCACTCGGACGCCGAGCAGTCCTACGAGAACAACTCCGACGTCAGCACCGACGGCTCCTCCGGCGGGCTCGCGGGCAACGTCGTGGCCCTCGACTGGGCGGCGCCGGTGCAGATCTCCGGCAACGCGGGCAGCCTGTTCGGTTCGGGCAAGGCCACGGGCAGCGCCTCGCAGGACGCCATCACCACGGGAGACGTCGACACCGACGGCACCAACGGCGCCGGTGCGGGCAACATCGTCTCGCCGCAGCTGGCCACGCCGGTGCAGTTGTCGGGCAACGCCATTGCGTGGTTCCTCGGCCACTCCGAGACCGACTTCGACCCCAGCAGCTCGGCCGAGAGCGGCGGCTACCTCGCCACCAACGGCGAGGGCGGCTCCATCGCGGGCAACGTGGTGGGCGCGCCGGTCGCGCTGCCGGTGCGGGTCGCCAACAACGCGGCCACGTGGGGCGGTGACGCCGACGCGACCGGTTCGTCAATGGTCGACGCCGCCGCCGGTGACGACACGTCGCCGGGCATGCACGACATCGACAGTTTCATCCAGACGGAGGGCGAGAACGGTTTCGCCTCCGGCACGATCGCCCAGCCGCAGGTCGCGTCGCTGGCGTCGGTCACGGGCGTCGCGGGTTCGTGGATCGGCAACTCCCAGACCGTCGACACGGCGTCCGACGCGGCGATGACCGCGGGCGGTACCTCCAACACGAACGGCAACGAGGCCGCGGGCTCGGGCAACATCGCCAACGCCCCGGTGGCGCTGCCGGTGGAGATCTTCGGGGTCGGCGGCACGTGGATCGGCAACGCCCACGCCGAGGACCACGTCAACAGCACCGAGGCCACCGCGGGCGGTGACACGCTGACGCCGGGCGACGAGTCGGCACTCTCGTCCAACACGGTGTCGCCGGCGATCGGGTCGGCCGCCGAGGTGTTCGGCGTGGGCGGCAGCTGGATCGGCAACGCCTCGGGCAACGCCGAGTCCGACAAGCTCGTCGACGCGGGCGGTTACGACGGCACGCTGGCCAACGACTCCTCCGGCTCGGGCAACCTGGTGCAGGTGCCGGTCGCGACGCCGGTCGAGGTGTTCGGTGTCGGCGGCAGCTGGATCGGCCAGGGCATCGGCTACGGCGAGGAGACCAAGGAGGTCAGCGCCGGCGGTGGCGGCAACACCGTGGACGACTACGGCTTCGCGAACTCCAACCTGGTGCAGACGCCGGTGTCGCTGCCCGCGCAGGTCTTCGGTGTCGGCGGCAGCTGGATCGGCAACGGTATCGGCGAGGGTGAGACCGACACGATCAGCGAGTCCGGCGGCAACGTGACAGCCGCGGGCGACAAGGGCACGGTGGCGGGCAACATCGGCTTCGTGCCGGTGTCGCTGCCGACTCAGGTGCACGGGATCGGCGCCAGCTGGATCGGCAACGGTCACGGCACCAGCGGCAACCTCACCGACTCGTTCGCAGGCGGCGACGCCATGACCTCGGGTGAGGAAGGCTCCATCGCGGGCAACCTGGTCGAGGTGCCCGCCGGTGGCGCGGCGTCGGTGTTCGGCAACGGCGCCAACTGGATCGGCACCGCGTCGGGAACGGGCGTCAACGACGTCGTGTCCGAGGCGGGCGGCGACTCGGAGACCGTCGGTGACGGCGGTTCGATCGCGGGCAACATCGTCAGCGCAGACGCGATGCCGATCGTGTCGGCCTTCGGCAACGCGGCCAGCCTGACCGGCGTCTCCAACGGTGCCGGCGCGAACTTCGTGGACGTCACCTCGGGTGGCGACAAGGAGACCTCCGGCGTGGACGGCGCGATCTCCGGATCGATCGTCGACGTGCCGGTGACCGCGGTGGCGCAGCTGTTCGGCAACGCCGCCACGCTCGGCGGTGTCGCCAACGCCATCGGCGAGAACACGACGGTGGGCGAGTCCAGCGGCACCACCACGACGGCCGGTGACCCGCAGTCGCTGTCCGGTGTGGACTTCCAGCGTCCGATCGGCGTCGTGGCGCAGGTCTACGACGTGCCGCTCGAGCTGCTCGGCCAGGCGACCACCGTGGCCAGCAACGACACGGACCTGACCGTCGCCGACGCGCCCATCGACCCGGTCATCGACCAGCAGATCACCGGTTCGGAGATGCCGGCGACGGGCATGCCGACGACGTCGCACCTCGACGCGCTGGCCGACCGGGCGAGCGAGCTGGGGGCGTCGTCGCCGATGCAGCGTTCGGCCGCGCCGGCAGCCATGCCGTCGGCCCCGGCGCTGCCGGCCATGCCGGGCGCCGGTGACCTGCCGGTGAACGGTCTGCTGCCGGAGCTGTCCGGGGCGGCCGTGCCCGAGATGCCGGCGATGCCCGCCCAGCGTGCGGACATGCCGGCGCTGCCGGCCGACCCGACGCAGGGTGAGTTCGCGGGTGCGCTGGACGGCGTGTCGCTGAACGGCGTCGAGCTGGGTGGCACGGACATGCGTTCCGCGGAGCTGCCGGCCGACGCGCCGTCGGCCCCGGAGCTGCCGGCGGGTGCGCCGTCGCTGGGCGCCGACTCCGCGTCGGGCGCGGCCGGATCCGCGGCGGACCAGGTGGCGCTCAACGGCTACGGCCTGGGTGCGTTCGTCTGAGCCGAACCCATCCCCTGCCGGCCGCATGAGGTCGGCTGACCGAACCGCGGGCCCCGGAAGCAACGTCGCTTCCGGGGCCCGCTTCCGTGTGCGGGGTGGTCGCGGGCGGATCAGCCGAGTTGGACGGAGCGTTTCGCGAGGCCGTGCCAGTAGCCGTCGATGACGGTGCGGTGCCTGCGGTCCTCGCCGGCACCGAGGGAGACGAACAGTGGCGCGAAGTGTTCGGTCCTCGGGTGTGCGAGCTGGGCGGCGGGGGCCTTGTGGCGGAAGTCGAGCAGCGCGTCGACGTCGCCGGTGGCGAGTGCGTCTGCGCCCCAGTCGTCGAACTCGGCCGACCACGCCGGAGGTGCTCCTGCGGAGCCGTCGGTCTGGCGCATCGCGACGAGGTTGTGCGTGAAGAAGCCGCTGCCCATGATCAGCACACCGCGGTCCCGCAGCGGGGCCAGGCGGCGGCCGAAGTCGTAGAGCGCGCGGGGGTCGAGGGTCGGCAGGGACACCTGGAGAACGGGTATGTCGGCGCCGGGGTACATCTCGACGAGCGGTACGTAGGCGCCGTGGTCGAGGCCGCGGACGGGATCGTCGTGGACGTGGCCGCCGAGTAGTTTCCGCACGTCGGCAGCGAGGCCGGGCGCGCCGGGTGCCGGGTAGGTGACGTCGTAGTAGCGGTCGGGAAAGCCCCAGAAGTCGTACACGAGCGGGACGGTCGTGGTGGCGCCGATCGTGGCGGGCGCCTCTTCCCAATGGGCGGAGACGACGAGGATCGACGTCGGTTTCGGCAGGTCGGCGGCCCAGTCGGCGAGCTGGCGGGTCCAGGTGGTGTCGTCGGCGAGCGGCGGCGCCCCGTGGCTCAGGTACAGCACGGGCATCCGGTCGGTCATGACGCCTCCCTGGTGGTCGCCAACTCTCGCGCACATTGTTGAACTTTCAACAAGCCTACGTCCGGTTCGCGATTCACGCATCGAGGTGTCCGTCGCCGCAGGTCGGCCCGGAGGCGAGCGACGGCGTCATCACCGGAATCCGGATCGCCGCGACCCCGGACAAGCTCGGTTTCGCCTCCGCCCAGACTCTGCGGCCGTCACATTCCGCGCGGTACGGCAACCCTGGGCAGAGCCGTTGTGGACAGGGTGACCGCCGGTCACGACGTGCGGGTGCTGAGTCGTGGGCACGCGGGTGATCGGAGCCCCGAGTGGGTACGGGGCGATCTGTGGACGGGTGCCGGGCTTGCGCGGTGAGCCTGGCCCTGTCGGTGGGGCTGATCGCGGCCGTCGTCGAGACCACACGCCGTCTGGTCCGGATCGCGCTGGTCAGCTACCTGATAGCAGCTGTTCGACGGTGCCGTTGGCCGGGGTGATGCGCGTGTCGTCAGGGTCGTTGGCGGGCGCGGAGGACGACGTCATGAGTGTGGTGCGTGCCTTCCGGCGGGGCCGTCGTGCGGGCGCGAGTCTCGTGGCATTCGACGATCCAGTCGTCGTCGAGCAGCTCCGCGACCTGTTCGGGCTGGTAGTAGGCATACGGGTCGTGACTCTTGTCGGCTCCACGTGGATTGTGACCGACGAAAAGCAGTGTCCCGCCAGGTGTGACGGCGTCGAGGAGGCCGCGGAGTGCGCCCTGGCCCGAATCCCGGCGCAGTGGGAAGTAGTGCACGGACACGAGGTCGAACGAACCCGCGGGCGGCGGCAGGGTCGTGGGGTCGCCGTGGACCCAGCTCACGCGCTCGCCGAGGTCGTATTCGCGCGCTGCCGCGGCCGCTCGTTCCAACGCCACACGCGAGATGTCGATCGCGGTAACCCGCCACCCGCGTCGGGCGAGCCACACCACGTCGCCGCCCTCGCCGCAGCCGACGTCGAGCGCCTGCCCCGGCGGCAGGTCCGCGGTGTCGGTGACGAGGACGGTGTTGGGGTTTCCACTGAATAGCCGGTCCTGTTCGCGGTAGCGCTCGTCCCAGAATTCGGCGCCGGTCTGCTGTTGAGTCATACCGTCACGGTGCGTCCGACTGCGGCGAGTCGGCAAACTCTCTTGCCGAAACCGCAAGGCCGCACAGCGAGAGCTGGTTCATCGCGCCCCAGCCGAGTTGACAAAATGAGTTGCCGGAACTGCAATCCGGGCGTGGACGATGATTTCGACGCCGTGTTGACGGCCGTGGGGCCGCGGTTGCGGAAGCTGCGCGCGGAGGCGGACCTGACGTTGAGCGCGCTGTCCGAGGCGACGGGCATCTCGGTGAGCACGCTGTCGCGCCTCGAATCGGGGCAGCGCAAGCCGGGGCTCGATCTGCTGCTGCCGCTGGCGAAGGCGTACCGGGTGCCGTTGGACGACCTTGTCGGAGCGCCCGAGGTCGGCGATCCGCGGGTGTACCCACGGCCGATACAGTACGACGGGCTCACGGTCCTGCCGCTGACGCGCAGGCCGGGCGGGCTGCAGGCGTTCAAGCACATCCTGCCGGGCGAACTGAATGACCGGACCCCGACGCCCCGTTCCCACGAGGGCTATCACTGGCTGTACGTCCTCAACGGACGGTTGCGGGTCATCCTCGGCGAGCAGGACCTGGTGCTCATCGCGGGCGAGGTCGCCGAGTTCGACACCCATCTGCCGCACTGGTTCGGCAACGCCGATGCCCACCCCGCCGAGTTCCTCAGCATCCTCGGCCCGCAGGGCGAACGCTTCCACGTGCGCGCCAGTTACCGGCCCTGACGATCCGCAGCGGGCCTTACCCGGCCGGGGCCAGTGGCCCTCCGCGACCTGCCACCCGCGTCGGCCGGCCCGGCTGAGCCCGGTGAAACGCGCAGGGCGGGTTCCGCCCGCGGTGAACACCGGCCGGCCCGGCGCCGGTGTGGCCTACGTTCGGGTGCATGCCACCTGTCGCCACGCGCACGGTCACCTACCCCGCCGACGGCCTGACGATGATCGGGCACCTCGCACTCCCCGCCGGTTCCGGACCCCGGCCCGCGGTTCTGCTCGGGCCCGAAGGTCCTGGTCTGAACGACGTCCAGCGGCGCAGGGCCGATGCCCTCGCCGAACTCGGGTACGTGGCGCTGGCCTTCGATCTCCACGGCGGGCACTGGTTCACCGACCCGGAAGAGATGCTGGCGCGGGTGGGCCCGCTGCTCGCCGACCCCGACCGGCTGCGCGACATCGGCCACGGGGCACTCGACGTGGTGCGCGACGAGCCACGGACCGACCCCGGGCGGATCGCCGCCGTCGGTTACGGCACCGGCGGCGCGGTCGCGGTGGAACTCGGCCGTGCCGGCGTCGACCTGCGCGCCATCGGCACGGTCAACGGTCTGGTCACGGGCCGCCCGGGCGAGGCGCGGAACATCCGGTGCCCGGTGTGGGCCGGTGTCGGCTCCGAGGACCCGATCATGGCGCCCGAGCAGCGGAACGCGTTCACCGCAGAGATGCAGGACGCGGGCCTCGACTGGCGCCTCGTGGTCTACGGCGGAGCCCTGCACGCCTTCCACCATCCGACGGTGGATCAGACGGTGCTTCCCGGCGTCGGCCACCACCCGCAGCACGCCGAGCGGGCGTGGCGCGACGTCGTCGACCTGCTCGCCGAATGCCTACCCGTGACGGAGTGAGCTACTCGTGACGGAGTGAGCCGGCCGTCGCTTCCTGCCTGAAAATCCGTTGCCCACGGCGGCGAGGCCGTGGGCAGACTCCGGTGGTGGGCCTGTTGCAGAAGCCCGCGCGGGTATCGGTCCGAGCCCGCGCGACCGTGTTGAGCACGACGTCGTGGGTGCTGTTCGCGACGTCCGGGCCGGTGGCCAAGACCGTCATGGCGGCCGGATGGTCCCCGGCAGCGGTGACCTCGGCGCGGATCGGGCTGGCCGCGGCGATCCTGATACCAGTGGTCGCCGTGATGCGGCCGCAGGCGCTGCGGTTCCGCCGGGCCGAGCTGGGTCTGTTGTTCGGTTACGGCCTGCTCGGTGTGGCCGGAGTGCAGCTGCTCTTCTTCGTGGCCATCTCCCGGGTTCCGGTCGGAGTGGCGATGGTGCTGGTCAACCTGGCGCCCGCGCTGGTCGCCTTGTGGGTGCGGCTGGTGCGCCGCACCCGGCTGCCGGGACTCGTGTGGCTGGGCATCGGGCTGGCCGTGGCCGGGTTGGTGCTGGTCGCCGAGATCTGGCACGGCGTCCGACTGGACCTGATCGGCCTCGCGGCCGGGCTCGCAGCGGCGGTCTGCTCGGCCGGGTACTTCCTGATCGGCGAACGCGGCGCGAACCGGCACGATTCGTTCGGACTGACCGCAGGAGGTCTCGCGATCGGCGCGGTGGCGGTGATCGTCGTTGCGCCGCCCTGGCTGCCGGGCTCCGGGATGCTCGACGTGTCCGCGGGAATCGGCGGTCTGCACGCTCCGGTGTGGCTGATCCTGGTGCTCCTGGCAGCGCTCGGCACGGCGCTTCCCTACCTGGCCGGGCTGCGAGCGCTCCGCGATCTCCCGCCCGCTCTGGCCAGCGTGCTGAGCCTGGTGGAGCCGCTGGTCGCCGCCGGGCTGGCCTGGGTGTTGCTCGGCCAGGCGCTCGGCCCCCTGCAGCTGGTGGGCGCGGCGGCACTGCTGGCAGGCGCGGTGGTGGTACAACTGGCCGCTCCGCAGTCGGGTGCGACGTGAACCCGCAGGTGGCTACTCCTGGGCGAGGTCGGTGAAGCGGCTGTAGTGCAGCTGGTGGGCGACGGCGATCGTGCTCGTCGGACCGGCACGGTGCTTGGCCAGGATCAGGTCGGCCTCACCCGCACGCGGGTCGTCGCCCTCGAAGGCGTCGGGCCGGTGGATCAGCATGACGATGTCGGCGTCCTGCTCCAGCGAACCGGATTCACGCAGGTCCGACAGCATCGGCCGCTTGTCGGTCCGCTGTTCCGGACCACGGTTCAGCTGGCTGATCGCCACCACGGGCACCTCGAGTTCCTTCGCCAGCAGCTTCAACTGCCGCGAGAACTCGGACACCTCCTGCTGCCGCGACTCGACGCGCTTACCGGACGTCATCAGCTGCATGTAGTCGACGACGACGAGCTGCAGGTCGTTGCGCTGTTTGAGGCGGCGGGCCTTCGCGCGGATCTCCATCATCGTCAGGTTCGGCGAGTCGTCCACGAACAGTGGCGCCTCGCTGATCTCGCTCATCCGCCGCGCCAGCCGCGTCCAGTCGTCGTCGGACATCCGGCCACCGCGCATGTCGGCCAGCCGGATGCGCGCCTCCGCGGACAGCATGCGCATGACGATCTCGGTGCGGCTCATCTCCAGCGAGAAGATCGCGCTCGTCATGCCGTGTTTGATCGAGCACGACCTGGCGAAATCCAGACCCAGTGTCGAATTGTGTGTCGGGACCATGGAGCGTCCGGCCAGATACAGGTGGTCGTCGGCGCCGACCTCGACGCACCGCACCGGCACGCTGGCCACGGGGCGGACAGCCACGATGTACCGCGGGGTCGGCCGCGGGCTGCGTCCGGTGAGCCGTTCCTTGTGCAGCAGATGTTTGCGCTGCAGCCAGAAGACGCGGTCATGGGTGGTGAACGTGAGCGTGTGCGCCACCGACGTCGCCTCGGTCCGTCCGCGCACCTGCTTGGTGGCCCGGGAGCATCGGTAACCGAGGCCGGCGATCAACTCGTACACGTCGTCGGCGAGACGTTCGTCGGTGACGGAGAACTGGACGCTGCCCGAAGGGGCCACGGTTCCGTCGGTGTCGAGCAGTCCCGCCAACAGTGCCCGCCGCTGTGTTTCCGACGCGCGCAGATAGTCGGTGGGGACGTGCTTGGAGCCGAGGACACCGAGGTTCCGCAACACCGCTTGCACCGTGCCGTGGTGATCGCGGCATTCCTGGCATTGCCGCAGACCCGACGACGGCATCCCGCAGTCGGGGCAGGACGGCTGAGTAGCGGGTTCTGAGACGAAGCGGGCTCTGCCGCCGCATGACCGGCCGCACGTCTTGACGTCGCTGGTCCGCGGGACGAACGCCACGCCGCATACGACGCAGGACCGGCATTCCGTCGGTTCGGGTTTCGGGAAGCGCAGGGTGTACGAGTATCGGCCCCTCGCGGGGACGAACAACCCCGCCTCGGCTTCGAGGTAGGTGATGATCTCCGGGTCGGCGGTGGTGAACCGTGCGCCGGCGGCGTGGCCGTCGCCGAGCCAGGCACCGAGTGCGTACGGGTGCAGCGGGAGGTCGCGTTCGGGAAGATCCAGCGGCTGCGTGAGTCGCACCGAGTGGTTGATGCGGCTGTCCGCGGTGTCACACCGGACCGTGGCGGCAAGCTGCTCGGTGGTGCGGACCTCGGCGCGGGCGTTCCCCCGCCGGGAGGCGCGCGTGTCGGTCAGCCACTGGTGCTCGGCGTCCGCGACGATCACGGATCCGTCGGAGAACTCCACCTCGTAGCACGGGCGGCGGTGCATGACGTCGGTCGCGGCCACGACGGTCGTGGGCGCCCCGTCCGAGCCGATCAGCTGGTCACCCGGTTGCACCTCGCCCATCGTGGTCCACCCGGACGGAGTCGCCAGCTGCGTGTCGAGCGCGAGTGCCTTGCCCACGCCCGGCCGGGCCGCGATGATGACCATCTGGCTGGGGTGCAGGCCGTTGGTCACGTCGTCGAGGTCGTGGAAGCCGGTGGGGATGCCCTGTGCGTCACCGCCACGGGAGGCGATGGCGTCGATCTCGTCCATCGTCGGCTGGAGCAGCTCCTCCAGCGCGACGTAGTCCTCGCTGGTGCGCCGTTCGGTGACCTCGTAGATCGCGGCCTGTGCGCGGTCGACCACCTCGTTGACGTCGTTGCCGTCGCCACCGTTGCTGTCGGCGCCGTAGCCGTACTGCACGATCCGCGTGCCTGCCTCGACGAGCCGCCGCAGAACCGCCTTCTCCGCGACGATCTGTGCGTAGTACCCGGCGTTCGCCGCCGTGGGCACGGTCGCGATGAGCGTGTGCAGGTACGGTGCCCCGCCGACGCGGCTCAGCTCGCCGCGGCGCTCCAGCTCCGCCGACACCGTGATCGGGTCGGCGGGCTCGCCGCGGCCGTAGAGGTCGAGCACGCAGTCGTACACCGCCTGGTGCGCGGGCCGGTAGAAGTCGCCGGGCCGCAGCGCCTCGACGACGTCGGCGATCGCGTCCTTCGACAGCAGCATGCCGCCGAGCACGGACTGCTCCGCGGCCACGTCCTGTGGCGGCTGCCGGTCGAACGTGCCGTGCTCGCCACCGGTCGTCGCGGGACCGCGGTCGTCGGTGATCGCCACCGGTTCACACACCTCCTTCGTCGTCAGGGCATCCGTTCCGAACCGAGGACATCATCGAACGGGGGTTCGAACTACTATAGCGCAGTCCGGTCCAGCGCAGTCCGGTCCAGCGCAGTCCGGTCGCACTGTCGCACTGTCGCACTGTCGCGCCGTCGCCTGCGGCGCTGGGACGACATCTCGTGCACGGTGGACGGGCGCGCGAGGTGCACGCTAGATCGCTCGGACGGCCCAGTGCAATCGGCCCTGGGGACCGGTCCGTGCCGCGTTGTGCATTGCCTGTGGATGAGTGGGCCGATCCGGCCACAAGCGGTTGTCTACCTGTGTACAACGTGGGGAATCCGTCGTCCGGTCGAGGGAAAACACCTGCGCAAACCCTGTGGGTAGGTTGTGGATAAGTTTGTGGTCACACTTCCGGCGTGTCGTCCGGGGTTGCTCCTTCGGCGTGTCGCGGCGAGGTGGCCGCGGTACCCACCTGTGGATACCGGGGATGCCCGTGCGATCACGGCCGGTGCTGCAGGCGGGTTGTCCAGCGACCGATCGGGCGGACGGCTGCCGTCACCGCCGGTGACGGACCGGCGATCGGCCTGCTTGCCGGCGTTCAGCTGATCGGCCCGCCGGTGCTGTCGCCCGTCAGCCGGCAAGCGTGCTCTGTGCCTCACGCAGTCGGGTTCGCAGCAGATCCGGTGTCGCGGGTGCGGCGGCGAGCATCGGCTCGCCCGCGCCCGGCGTCTCCTCGACCAGCCAGCGGCCCTCGACGGTGTCGAGGTACGTGACCGGCTTCTCCGCGCGTTGCCGCTGCCCGGAGCGGTACCGTGCCGCCACGTACAGCTGCCCGCCGCCGGTGCGCTCGAGTCCGATGATGCGCTTGAACTCGGTCACGTCCTGCTGGGCCGCGTCCGGGACGTTGGAGCGCATCAACGGCATGTCCTCGTTGGCCGCAGGACGGGCCCGCCCCTCCACCGTGGCCTTGGGTACGGAGATCGTCGGCGAGTTCGCGGGGGCCTGCTGCGGCAGCTGCAACAGGAACGCGTCGAGCAGTTCTCGCGCGGGCACGCTGGCCAGCACGACCACGCCTGCCGCCTCGTTGTTGACCAGCGTGAACGCCTCGCCGCGACCGCTTCCCGCCAGCACGGAAAGGTCGACGGGTGCTCCGTCGTTCAGGCTGCTGATCCAGCCGTAGAACTCCAGTTCGGGATGGGCGATGGCTTCGACCGTTGCGAGCAGATCCGGGTGCACACCGCTGTCGTTCGCCAGCCCGACGCGGGCCAGCTCGGCGTGGACCTCGGCGTCGAGCTGCTGGAGCACGTCGCGGCTGTACCACGTGGCGCCCTTCTCGATGGTCGGGTGTGGTTCGGTGCCCGCCCGCTGGAGCAGGCGGACGAGGGTGCGGGTACGGAGAATCTCCTGGTGCTCGAGCACGGTGCTACCTCTTCGGGGTGCACGGCCCACGGGGCCGCGGGCCGGGGTTCGGACCGCGGAATCGGGCCAGGGGTTGAGTCGTGGGGATGGACGGACCAGAGATCGGGCCGCTGCCGAAAAGCTACGTGGCAGCGGCCCGATCGAGTGACTGCAGGGGTGTTCGACCCGTCCTGGTGGCGTGTCCTATTCGCCGATGACGGGCGGAGCGGTCTTCTGATCGGTCCCGAACAGCTTGTTGCCGTCCTCGTCGATCATGAACTTGCGCTCGTGCTCCTCGTCGTCATCGCCTTGCTGGCCACGCCCACCGGCGCCCATCGGCATCATGCCGCCGCGGCCCGATGCGCCTGCGCCGCCGGCACCCGAGGCGCCGCCCACCGCGCCGCCACCGGCACCGCTCATGCCCATGCCGCCGCGGGCGGCACCTGCGCCGCTGCCCGCGCCCGCGCCCGCGCCTGCGCCGCCACCGGCACCTGCCGCGCCGCCCGAACCGGAGCCGTAACCCGCACCGGAACCCGAGCCGTAGCCGTAGCCCGAACCGGAGCCGTAGCCGCTGCCACCGGGACCGAACGAGCCGGCGCCGGGGCCGAATCCGCTGCCACCAGGGCCGAACGAGCCGCCACCGGGACCGAAGCCACTACCGCCCGGGCCGAAACCGCCCGAGCCCGGACCGGGCGTGCCCGGCGGGTAGGGGCCGGTGCCGATCGGGCTGTTCGGAACGCTCGGCACGGTCGGGTCGAAGCCCGACGAACCGGTGCTGTCGTCCTCGGGCAGGTTGCCCGGGGCGGACGGATCCCAGGGGTCGACGGAGCCCCATGGCGCGTTCGGATCGTTCGGGTTGTTCGGGTCGCCGGGGCCGGGAGTGCCGGGAGGGTAACCGGGACCCGGGTTCACCGAACCGGGACCACCCGTACCGGGACCACCCGAACCGGGCGCGCCGGAACCCGCACCACCCGAACCCGAACCACCCGAACCGGGTGCGCCGGAACCCGAACCACCGGGACCGGGCTGATACGAGCCGCTGCCGCTGCCGCCGGAGCCGCCGCCGTCGTGGATGAAGTCCTTGGCCGTGCCGCTCTCGACGACACCGGACTCGGTCATCGACACGTCGCCGAACGAACCCCGCATCTCGCTGAACTGCGGCATCATGCTTGCGTTCTGCGTGCTCTGGGTGTTGTAGGCCTCGAACGCCGCGACGTTCAGCTTGGCGTTCTCGTTGTACTCGGCGATCTTCTTGTCGGTGTCCGTCTCCCAGGGGGCGACGTCGTTCCAGAAGCCGCTCTCCGGCGGGTTCTCGGGCAGGGGCTTCACCGTCGTGCGGACCTTCTCGAACGCGCCCGACTGGTTGTTCAGGACCGCGCCGCTCTTGGCGAGGTTGGCGTTGGAGTCCTCCATCCAGACCTTCATCGGCTCGGCGCCCATCCGTGCGCTCGAAGCGCCCTCGCCGGTCCAGGCGGCGTCCATCTGCTGGTCGAGCTGATCGATCTGCGCCACCCGCTGCTGGTACTTGCTCTGCAGCGTGCTGGTCGCGAGCTGCCCGTCGTGCAGCGACGCCGTGCCGGGACCGCTCGTGACGGCCTGGTAGATCTGGTGTGCGTCGATGCAGCCCGACGAGCTGACCTGCGGTTGGCCGTCTTGGCTGTTCGCCACCGAACCGGTGACGTAGCCGCCCGCACCGGCGGCGATCGGAACTAGGACTGGCAGCACCATCTCAGCTCAACTCCCCTGGTCGGTGTGGTTCTGACGTGACGCATCGGTGCGCGGTTCCTGACGTGTCACGCCTGCCCCCGAAGGTTGTGGATCATGTCGCCGGCAAGTACCTCGGTGACCTCGCACCCCTGCGGGTAGTCGTCGCTGGCCTCGTCGATCTGGGCCATCAGTGACACCACGTACTCGTCGGTGAGGCCGACCTGCAGGTCACAGAAACCGTCTCCGCGGTCGTCCTGGTGCGTCTGCGTGATCACCGCCGGATGGCCCTCGACCTCGGTCGGCTCGAACACCGCGAGACTGTCGGCGCGGGCGTAGACGTCGTCGAGACCGTTCGCGAAATCCTGCACCTGGACGAACCGGATCCGGCTGCCCGAGTCGTCGGAGTAGCGGTAGATGCATGTGGGCGAACCGTCGGACATCGGTTCCGATTCGCCCTGCTCGAGGTTGCGCTCCTGCGTCTGCTCGTCCGACAGTGCCGCGCACGGGTTCTGTTCGAGGGCGGCGACGTCGACCGGATCGCTCACCTGCGGTGCCGGTCCGGATCCGCCCACCGTCGACGACGGGGCCGGAACGGTCGCCGATGTGCCCGGTGCGGACGGGCCTCCCGCACCGACCGGGTCACCCTCGGTCTCGGACCCGCAGGCCGACAGCACCAGGCCTGCGACTGCGGCGACGACTACCGCACCTGCGGAACGGCGGTGCCTCATCCGAGGACTCCGTTGCCCGCCTTGCCTGCGTCTTCGGTGGCCTGTTCCTCCGCCTGCTCGGTGACGCCCTTGGCCTGCTTCAAGGCGTCGATGTACTGCTTGGTGTGCTCGAGCATGCTCTTGGTCTGCTGCAGGAGTGCCTGCCCGGCCGGGTTGGCCGAGCCGACGAACGTGTTGCTGGCCGGCTCGTTGCCCGGCGCCTGCACGTTTGCGATCTTGTTGGCCTCGTCGAGGTCGTTCTGCAGGTCGTCGCGTAGGTCCTCCCACTGCTTCAACACCGCGTCGATCTCCTCGGGGCTGAAGGAATAGCCACCGCCGGCCGTGGAGCTCGCGGCCTTCTTGGCGAACTCGCCCGGACTCGCAGCGTTCTTTGCCAGGTGCACCATCGGTACCGGCATTCTCGTGATGGCGCCGCCGGCGAAATCCGCTTCCACGTCCTGCCCCTTCCTCGTCGTCCCCCAGAGCGGTCCACACCGTCTGTCCGCAAGCTTCACGCCCCCGGCCGAGGGCGTCAACCGTGTCGAAAGTAGGACGATCCCGGCGGCGGAAAGGTTTCGTTCGCGTCCGAAAATCTTTCAGGCCCCGGCCCGGTGTCACCCACCGGGCCGGGGCCTGCGGTCGCCCTACGACGAGTGGCGGGCCCTCCGTATCGGAGGACCCGCCACTCGTTCGCGTGAGCTCGTGCCTACTTGGGCTGCACGTCCAGCTTCACGTCAGCCTTCACGTCCGGGTGCAGCCGGGCCGTGACCGCGTGCTTGCCGACGGTCTTGATGTGACCGTCGACGTGGATGACGCGCTTGTCGAGCAGCGGCCCGCCCGCGGCCTTGATGGCGCCGACGATGTCGGCCGTGGTGACCGAGCCGAACAGCTTCTTCGCCCCGGGGGACGCCTTCGCTCCGACGGCGATGTGGCCCAGACCCTCGAGCTGCGTCTTCAGCTCCTTCGCGTGGTCCAGGTCGCGGATCCGCCGGGCTTCCTGGGCACGCCGAATGGTGCGGACGTTCTTCTCCGCGCCCTTCGAGGACGGGATCGCGTAGCCGCGCGGCAACAGGTAGTTGCGTGCGTAGCCGTCCTTGACCTCGACGATGTCGCCAGGGCCGCCCAGGTGGTCGACGTCGGTCGTCAGAATGATCTTCGCCATGACTGACTCCCTTCTCAGCGCGCAGTCGACGTGTAGGGCAGCAGCGCCATCTCGCGCGAGTTCTTCACCGCGATGGCGACGTCGCGCTGGTGCTGGCTGCAGTTACCGGTGACTCGACGGGCACGGATCTTGCCGCGGTCGGAGATGTACTTCCGCAGCAGATTGGTGTCCTTGTAGTCGATGGCCTCAGGCTGGCCCTGCTTGATGGCCTTGCAGAAGACGCAGACCTTCTTCTTCGGCTTACGAACCGGTGGCTTAGCCACTGTGTACTCCTGGGGAACTTAGTGCGTGGATGCTGATGTCGGGACTGGCGAGCGGCTCAGAACGGCGGCTCGTCGGAGAAACCGCCGCCACCGCCGCCGGCGGGGGGCGCGCTACCCCACGGGTCGTCGGCGGGAGCACCGGAGCCGGCGGACGCGGGCGCCGCAGCGCCACCGCCACCGAAACCGCCGCCGCCACCGCCACCGCGGCTGACCTTGTTGACCTTGGCCGTCGCGTACCGCAGGGACGGGCCGATCTCGTCGACCTCGAGCTCCACGACGGTGCGCTTCTCGCCTTCCTTGGTCTCGAACGACCGCTGCTTGAGCCGGCCCTGCACGACGACCCGGGCGCCTCGCGTGAGCGTCTCGGCGACGTTCTCCGCGGCCTGGCGCCAGATGTTGCAGCGCAGGAACAGCGCCTCGCCGTCCTTCCACTCACCGCTCTGCTTGTCGAACTGGCGCGGGGTGGAGGCGACGGTGAAGTTCGCAACGGCGGCGCCGGACGGCGTGAACCGGAGTTCCGGGTCCGCGGTCAGGTTGCCGACCACCGTGATGATGGTGTCTCCGGCCATGGCTGCCGCCTCAGGCCTTCGCGGCGATCTTGGCGGCGCGCTTGGCTCCACGCACTTCCTGGCGGCGGACCACCTTGGTGCGCAGCACGGTCTCCTGCAGCGACAGCTGCCGGTCGAGCTCCTGGACGTCGTCCGACTCGCAGATCAGCTCGAGAACGGCGTAGATGCCCTCGGCGTTCTTGTTGATCTCGTACGAGAGCCTGCGGCGACCCCAGATGTCGACCTTCTCCACGCTGCCACCCGCGTCGCGGATGACCTTGAGGAAGTTCTCCAGGGTGGGTGCGACCGTCCGCTCGTCGAGCGACGGGTCGAGGATGACCATTACCTCGTAATGGCGTGACACAACCACTCACCTCCTATGGGCTCGGGCGGCCACGGACGATCCGTGGCAGGAGGGCAATGTCGAACCGGCAGTCTAGCCGCCGGGGCCGACCGGACCGGCTCCGGGGCCGGTCACCGCACCGGAACACCCACATGCCCGCCCGTGGGCCCGGCCACCGCCCCGCATGGTGACGCCCCGCATGGTGACGCCCCGAAGGGCACCTTCGGGGCGTTGAGTGCCGCGAAGGTGCCCTTCGGGGCACGAGGGGTGCGGGGTGTCAGGTGGTCTTGTGGAGGACCCAGGTGCGCACGAGCGCGGCGGTGACACCCGCGAGGGCGACCACGGCGAGCAGCATCGGCAGTTGCACCTGGTTCGGAGCCGCGTCGTCGGCGGCGAGCGCGTCGGCGTTGCCCGCGTTGCGCACATCGCCTGCACCCGATTTTCCGCCCTCGCCGATGCCGCCCTCGCCGATGCCGCCGTCGCTCAGCACGCCGTACTCCGGCGAATCGGGCGCGCCGGGGACGCCGTCCTGCGGCGAGTACCGCATGTCCGGCGGAACGGCGTCGCCCCCGGTCGGCACGGAGGCCTCGGGGAGGTCGCTGTAGTCCCGCGGAGCCGCGTAGGCGTCGCCACTGCCCTGCGGACCGTCCGGCGTGGCCGGCGCGCCGCGCTGCTCGCCGCCGGATTGCGACGACTGCTGCGGTTGCTGCTGCCGGCCGCCGGAGCCGCCGTTCTGCTGCGGGTTCGAGCTCTGGTCCGGAGACTGTGTGGGCCGCGAACTCGTCGGCGCCGAGTAGTTCGTCGCCTCCACCGGCATGCCGCAGACGCCCGCGACCTTGTTCTTGATCGACTCCAGGACGCGTTCCTTCTTGGTGCCGAGCGCCCAGTGGCCGTCGAGTACTTCGGCGACGGCCGCGGCGACGGACTCACCGCCGATGGTCGTGGCGGCCTTGTTCGGCACCGTACCGACCTCGAGCTGGTGCTCCGAGATCTCGTCGGCCAGCCGGTCGGGGTAGGTGAACTGCAGGAACCGATCGGCCTCTTCGGCTCCTCGTTCGACGGGGCCCGCGAGTACAGCGCCGTCGACCAGCACCTTCGCGTCGATCGGAGCCGAGACCGTCGAGGTGCACGAGTCGACGATCGTCTGGGTTTCGGCATTGGCGGCCGGCGCGGCGATCGCGGTCAGGCCCGCGGCGACCGCCGTGGCAGCGGCCGTGCCCATCGCGCGGGTCAGAGCGGTCTTGGTACGCACTTCGAACGGTATCCCTTTCCGAACGGCGATGCCCGGCCCGGACCTGAAGCCTTCAGCGTCGGTGCGGCAAGGCGTTATCAAGATAAACGACCGTGTGGGCGGACGGTTACGGGCCGGTAGTCACTCACCGTCGCGGAATCGGCGTGGTGCGGCCCACGGTACGGTGACGGTTTCTGGTGCACGTCATCGCCGGTCCGTGTGGTGTCGACCGGGTGTGGCCGGGTGCGACGGTCTCGGCCGGTCACGCCACGCTCGCGCGCCGGAGGACCCAGGTGCGGACCAGGCCCGCGCTGACACTGGCGAGCGCGAGTACCGCGAGCAGCAGCGGCATCGACGGACCTCCTTCGTTGTCGCCCGCTGCCGACGGCAGCGATGCCGCCTCGCCCGCGGTGCGCAGGTCGGCGTTCTCCCGGGCGGGCGCGGCGGCCTGCCGGTCGGGGACGGCTTCGGAGTTCCCGGCGTTCCGCTCCGCGCCGTCGGTCGTGTTCCCGGATCCGTCGGGGCTGCCCAGTACGCCGAACTCCGGGTTGTAACCGGGGATCTGACCGCCGTAGCGCAGGCCCGGTGCGGTGTCGAAGTCAGCGCCTTGTGCCACCGGGATGCCTGCGTACCGGAGCTGTGGCGACACGGCTGCGGGTGCGGCCATCGCGGAAGGGCCGCCTGCGCCGCCGGAGGAGGATCCCGATCCCGGCGCGGCCACGACGGGGCTGTTCGGCTCGCGGGTGCCCGACGCGCCGTGATCGGCTTCGGAGTCACCGCCAGCCCCGTTGCCGGAACCGGAGCCGTTGCCGTTGCCGGAACCTGAGCCGGGATCCGAACCCGGGTCCGAGCCGGATCCGGAGTTCGCGTCGTCGTCTCCGGGATCGGCCGGTTCGTCCGCGTCCTCGCCGGGGTCGGGCACGACGGCTTCGCGCCCGCCGACCGTGTCGGTGACCCGCTTCGCGCCGCTGGTGACCTCGTCGACCGCGTCGTTCACGCCGTCCGCGACCGGATCGCCGACCTCGGGCACCGGCCGCACCGCCGTGTCGACCACGTTGACCGTCACCTTGCAGACCCCGTCGAGCAGCGAGCCGACCGTATCGGTGACGACGCCGAGGTCGAGCGGTACGCCGAGCGCGGTGATGCCCTGCACGCGGTCGCCGGGCTCGACCGTCACGGTGCCGCCGCAGCGGACCTGCTTGGTCTCGGCGGCCGCCGTCGCGGGAGCGGCCAGGCCGGCACCGGCCGCGAGAAGCAGGCCTGCGGTGGCCACGGCGGCCGGTTTCGCCACGGCCGACGCCACCTTTCCCCTGGTGGAGTGGCCCGCGTTGCCGGTCTCGACGTCCTCGCGGGCGCGGTTGTCGGCCTCATTGCCGGGTGTGCGCATTCCGGGGCCTCCCCAGGTCGGCTCACTAGGACCAACGAATCACACGGGAAAGCGTCACGCACTGCGTGGCGATCAGGCGTTCTTGCGCGTGATCCAGGCTCTGCTCAGGCCCGCCACGACCGCCAGCAGTGCGCCGACCGACAGCACGAGCGGAGTGCGGTCGGTCTCGGCGGCCTGCGGCATCGCCCTGGCGGTTCCGGACTGGCGCGTGGTGTTCTCCTGCTGGCCGGGCCTGCTGCCCCGGTCCGGCACGTCCATGCTCGGGCCGACGGGGGCCTTCGGCACCGTGACGTCCGCGGCGGGCGGCAGCGATACCGGATCGAGCGGCTCGGCGAGCACGCCCTGGCCGGCGGGCGGCAGGATCGGTGCGCCGGGTGCGGGCGGGACGTCCGTGCCGGGAGCGTCCTCGCCGGGGCCGCCGGGGCCGCCGGGTGCCGGGCGGTCCGGGTTCGGTTCGGGTTCGGGCTCCGGGTCGCCGGGCTGTTCCGGGTCGCCGGGCTCATCCGGCGCCGGTTCGCCGGGCGTGAGGCCGTCGGCGACGTCGCGGGTGGTGGCGCCGAGGGTGTTGACGGTGCCCTGTGCGGTGTCGCAGACCCGGCCGAGCGAGTCGACCACGACGCCGGACTCGCTCAGGCCCGTGCCGACGAGCGTCTCCTTGAGCGGCAGCGACACCAGCGTGCTCTCGCCGCCCGTGCCTCCGCCCGGGCCGTTGCCCGTGGAGGCGGTGCCGATGTCGGCGACGCCGTCGACGCCCGCCGCGGCGCCGGCGTCGACGGTCAGCGCTTCGCCGGCCTGACCCTTGAGCGTGGAGTCGCACTCGCCGTCGACGACCTTCGGCTCGCCGTCCTGACGTGCGCTGTTCTGGTGTGCGCTGTTCTGACGTGCGCCGTCCTGGTGTGCACTGTCCTGGGCATGCGCCACGCCGCCGAAGCCGAACGCGGCGATGCCGGCCGCCGCCGCCACGACGCCCGTGCGCACGGCACCGGTCGTGCGCCTCGTCTTCCGGACGTTCCTCACAGGACCCACCCTCGTGTCAACTGCCTTGCCGTTCGATGCGCTGCCGCGGTGCCGTTCGTTCCCGCTGCCGCTCTGCCGTTCGATGCGCTGCCGCGGCGAGGTCGCGTCGGCCGCCGCAGGTGTCACTCTGCGTGCCGCACCGAACGATCAGCGTTGCAGGGTGAAGGTACTCGATGGGTGTCGGAGGTGATCGATACCCTCGGCCGATGGAGCTGACTACGCGTGTCGGCGCGCATGTCCGCGACGACGATCCGCTGACCACGGCGGGTGAGGTCGGGGCGGACGCCGTCCAGTTCTTCCTCGCCGACCCGCAGGGCTGGAAGAAGCCGCAACCGCATCCTCGTGCCGACGAGCTGCTCGCGAGCGACGTCGAGGTGTTCATCCACTCGCCGTACGTGCTCAACGTGGCGTCGCTGAACAATCGCATCCGGATCCCGTCCCGCAAGGCAGTGACGCAGCACGCGGAGGCGGCCGCGACGGTCGGAGCGAAGGGACTCGTCGTGCACGGCGGGCATGTCCGCAAGGGCGAGGACCCGGCCGAGGGCATCGCGAACTGGCGGAAGCTGTTCGAGAGGTCGTCGTTCGACGTGCCGATCCTCGTCGAGAACACCGCAGGCGGCGACGGCGCCATGGCGCGCGACCTGGACATGCTCGCGCGCCTGTGGGACGCGATCGGTGAGTTCGGTGCGGGGTTCTGCCTCGACACGTGTCATGCGCACGCGGCGGGCTGGGACCTGACGACGGTGGTCGACGACGTACTGGCGATCACCGGGCGGATCGACCTGGTGCACCTGAACAACTCGCGTGACGAGGCGGGCTCGCAGCGGGACCGGCACGCCGGCGTCGTCGGCGGCGGGGGCGCGATCGACGCCGAGGTGCTGCGGGCCGTGGCGCTCGCCGCCCGGGCACCGGTGATCGTGGAGACTCCTCCCGATGGCCAGCGAGACGACATCGCGTACCTCCGCGGATAGCGACCCGCCCGGCGGTTCCGGGCACGATCCGGCCACCGGGTTCGGCCCTTCGCCGTCGACGCGTGCCGTGGCCGCGGCGGCCATCCTGCTGTGCGGCATCACGCTGGTGTTCGGGCTGCTGAACAAGCACCGCTGCACCGGTCCCGAGTTCGACGAGAACGGGCGCAGCACCCCGAACTACGCCGAGCGCAACTACCACGACGCGTGCTACTCGGACATCCAGTTCCTCTGGCTCGGCAGGGACGTCGACAACCACGTCTTCCCGTACGTCCACGGCGACATCACCGCCGACGGGCAGCTGGTCGGCGGCACGCTCGAATACCCCGTGCTGACCGGCGTGCTCATCTGGGCGGGTGCGGTCTTCGCCGACACCGACGCCGAGTTCCTGCTCTGGTCCGCGGTGCTGCTCGCGCCGTTCGGCCTGGTCACGGCGTGGCTGCTGGGCAGGCTCGCCGGGTGGCGTGCGCTGCTGTGGGCGCTCGGCCCGCCGCTGGTGCTGTACGGGTTCCACAACTGGGACCTGCCGGTGGTCGCGGCGTCGGTGGCGGCCTTCTTCGTGCTCCACCGCACCCGCGGTTCGCTGCGCAGCCGCGCCGGGTGGGCGGCTGTACTGCTCGGTGCCGGGACGGCGTTGAAGCTGTATCCCGGGCTGTTCGTGGTGCCCCTCGCGCTCTACGTGTTCGTCGAGAGCAGGCGTGGTGCGGAGAGCTCACGCGGCGCCGAGAGCAGACGCGGGGGCGAGACCGGCCGCAGCGTCCGGGAGGCGCTGTCGGAGGCGTTGCGGGTGCCGCTGCTGGCAGGCGGTGTCGTGGCCGCGGTGAACCTGCCGTTCGTGCTGGCCGGGTTCGACGGCTGGTGGGCCTCCATCGAATTCCAGGGGCAGCGGGAAGCGGACGTCACCACGAACTCGATCTGGTACTGGGGCGTGCGGCACCTGTTCTCGAGTGACGTGGCGTTCCAGCAGTTCACCGACGTCGTGTCACCGCTGGCGGTGCTCACCGCGCTGGCACTGGCGTGCGGCATCGGCTGGGACCGGGCCCGGCGGGAGGGGAGCTTTCCGCTGCTGCCGGTGTGCGCGGCGGCGCTGTGCGGGTTCCTGCTGCTGCACAAGGTCCACTCGCCGCAGTACACGCTGTGGCTGCTGCCGATGTTCGTGCTGCTGCGCGTGCGATGGGGCTGGATCGCGGCCTACCTCGTGGCGGACGTGGCGCTGGGCGTGGGTGTCTTCCGCTGGTACGGCGATTTCGGCCAGTCCATCGCCGACGGCTTCGCGGCGCAGGCGGTCGTCATCGGTGTGTGGGGCAAGGCGGCGCTGCTGGTGGGGTTGTTCGCGGCGTTCCTGGGAGCCCGCGCGGTCACCGATCACGATCCGGCGCGGTCGCTGCTGCCCGGTCACCGCCCGTTCGGTGCCGATTCGGTGTCCGACTCCGGCGACCGCAGGGACGCCGGCGACCGCGATCGCGCGGACCGGTTTCGCGGCAGCAGTGCCGACAGCCCGGGCACGACGACGGCGTCGGCCGACCCGGACAGCGCTCCGCCCAGCGGATCGTCGTCCCCGGAACCGGGGCCGGAAGGGCAGCGCACCGGATCGGCCGACGGGCGGTAGATCTCCCGCAGGATCAGCACGCACAGGGCGACGACGGCCAGATCGCGCACGACGACCGTCGCCAGGAACCAGCCGTCGGGCAGGCCCTTGTCCTCGACGTCGACGTAGGAAAGCATCCGCGGAGCCCACATGCACGCGTCGATGAGCATCCAGCTCAGCAGCAGGCGCCAGCGCGGGATCGCGAGCACGGCCAGCGGCACGAGCCACAGCGAGTACTGCGGGCTCCAGACCTTGTTCGTCAGCAGGAACACCGCCACGACGAGGAAGCACAGCTGTGCCAGGCGCGGCCGCCGCGGCGCGGTCAGCGCCACGTACGCCACGCCCACGCAGCCCAGCAGGAACAGCGCGGCGCTGACGGTGTTGAGCACGCTCGGCGCCTGGCCGGGTTCGAGTGGCCCGTCGAACCCGGCCCACCCCGTGAAGTGCGAGACCACGTTGTAGATCGAGTCCGGATCCATGACGCGTTCGGTGTTGAGCCGGAAGAACTCGCGCCATCCCTCGGTGAACACGGCCAGGAACGGCAGATTCACCGCCAGCCAGGCACCCGCCGTGGCCAGTGCCGTCCTCGTCCACTCGCCGGCTCTGCCCGCCCGGATGCACAGCACGAGCAGTGGGCCGAGCAGCAGCAGTGGATACAGCTTCGTCGCGGCGCCGAGCCCGAGGAGCAGTCCGGCGATCACGGGTCTGTGCCGGGACCACGCGAGCAGTCCGCACATCGCCAGTGCGACGGCGAGCGCGTCGAAGTTGGTGAACGCGTGTACGACGACCAGCGGTGATACGGCCACCAGTGCTGCGTCCCACGGTCTGCGCCGGGCGATGCGTGCGGTGGCCCAGATCGTCGTCAGCCATGCGGCGGCGAGGAACAGTGCCGTGATGTTGAAGTACACCGCCACCGGTAATGCCCCCGGCAGCAGGCCTTCGTCGGCGACGCCCACCCACCCGTGGGTGAGCTTCGCGTTGACCCACTGGAACAGGCCGGTCAGCACCGGATACTCCATGTAGCGGCGCTGGAACTCGCCCTCGCCGACCTCCTCGCTCCAGTGCGTGACGTAGGGGAACGTGTCCGGCTGGTCGAGCCGTTCCGCCGTGTACAGCGGGACGATGTCGGAGTAGCACATCGCGACGTACTGGCGGTTCGACTGCCAGTCCAGCTGCAGGTTCCCGGCGGCGTCCTCGTACTGCTGGATGCAGGCTGCCTTGCCGAACCACGACAGCATCAGCGCGAGCACGCCGAGCAGCAGGCACACTCGCAGGGGCGACCAGAACCAGTGCCTGCCGACGGCCGCGTGCTCCCCCAGCGGGCCGCCGATCGGTGTGGTGACCCGCGAGGCCAGCGGATCGATGCGGCTCGGCACCACCCGCTGGGACGGGTCCAGCGACGCCGTCTCGGGAGTGCGGTCCGCCGCTTCGCCGTCCGAGGTCACGTCCGGTTCGGAGCCCGGTTCGTGCTCCTGCTCGGTTGTGCCCGTCGGGGCCGGTTCGTCCCCGGAATCGCGGTCCGGTCCGTCCGCCGGGCCGGACCGCGACGAGGAAGAAGGCGTATCGCTGGGCACGCGTCGGATGTTACAAGCGGCGACCGCGGCGTTCCGGTAACCGTGGCGGGCGTTCCGTCACGCGATCGGCCCTCCGGTGACGATCAGCCGTCCGATGACCCGTTGCCGTTGCCGTTGCCGTTCACGTCGTCGGCCGGTTCGTCCGGGCCACCGAACCAGCCACCGTCGCCGTCCTCTTCGTCGCTCTCGCTGGCCGAGGTCGGGGATTCGGACTTGGTCGGTGGTCCGTGCGACGGGTTCGGGCGCGACGGCCGCGTCGTCGATTCCGGGCTGCTCGATTCCTCGCTGGTCGACTCCTCGCTCGACGACGGCTCCGTCGGTTCCTCGGGAACGGGCGACGAGTCGTCGGCGACGGACGCCTGCGCAGGCCCGAAGATCTGCTCGGACGAGAGGTCGCTGAACTCCTCCGGATCGAGCGGTTCGAGGTAGCGGGTCATGAACTTCTCCCAGATCGAACCGGGCAGACCGCTGCCGTAGATCGGGCCGCCGTTCGCGTCACGGATCGGTTCACCGCCACCGGTGCCGACCCACGCGGCCGCCGAGATCTGCGGTGAGTAGCCGACCATCCAGGCCTGCGAGTTCTCCTCCGAGTCGACGTCGCCCTGGTCGTACTGGTGCGTACCGGTCTTGCCCGCGCAGGAGTGCTCGCTCGGACACGCGAGGCCCGAGCCGGGCAGCACATCGAGCATCGACTCGGTGACGTTGCGCGAGATCTGACGGTTCTCCTCCGGATCGGGGTCGAACGCCTGCTCGCCCTTCTTCGCGGCCGGGGTCGTCTCGTCGAACAGCACCTCGCCGTCGGCCGTTTCCAGTTTCGCCACGAAGTGGCTGTCACGCTGGATGCCGTCGGCCGCGAACGTCGCGTACGCGCCGGCCATGTCGGTCGGCGTCACCTGGGTCTGACCGCCGCCGATGGAGATGTTGCCGTCGAGGCTGCCCATCGTCGGCTGCTCGCCGTGTTTGTCCGGGATGCCCGCCGCCTTCGCGGCGTCGGCCACCGCACGGGGGCCGACGTCGTTGGTCACCATGTCGTAGAACACGGTGTTGATGGACCGTTCCATCGCCTCGCGGACGGTGCAGGGGTTGCATTCCACGCCGCTCGAGTTGCCGACCGTGACGGTGCCGAACTGCCGCGGCGAGCTGCCGTCGTACGTCGAGTACAGCCCCTTCTCGCCCTGCTGCAGCAGGGCCGTGAAGTCGAACGGCTTGAACGACGAGCCGGGGTTGCGCTGGACGTTGCCCCAGTCCATCTCGTCGACGCCGGGTTCGTTCGGGCCGCCGTAGTAGGCACGTACCCCGCCGCTCTTCGGGTCGACGGCCACGAGGGACTTGCGGAGCTCGCCCGGCTCGCCCTCCATCACCTCGTTGACGGCCTGTTCGGCCGCGGCCTGGGCGCGCTTGTCGATCGTGGTGTGGATCTTGTAGCCGCTGGTCTGGATCTTCTCCTGGGAGTAGCCCTTCGCGGCGAGCTCGGCCATGACCCGGTTCTTGACGAACGCGTCCGGGCCCGTCAGCGCCTCGGGCCTGGCCTGTTCGTCGGGGATCAGCGTCGGCGGTTCCGCGGCTTCCCGCTTCTGCCCGGACAGCCAGTTGTTGGCCACCATCTGGTCCATCACGTACGACCAGCGTTGCTCCCGGACCTGTTCGTCCTCGACGCGGCCCGGCTGCTGGATCATGCCGGCCAGCAGCGCCGACTCCGAGGCGTTCAGGTCTTTCGCGCTCTTGCCGTAGTACGACTGCGCCGCCGTTTCGATGCCGTACGCGCCGCGACCGAAGTAGATGGTGTTCAGGTACGCCGTGATGATCTCGGCCTTGGACTGCTCGTTGTTCATCTTGAACGACTTGACGAGCTCGGTCCATTTCCGCGTGTACGAGTATTCGTCGTTCTCGGTCGCGACCTTGACGTACTGCTGGCTGATCGTCGAACCGCCGCCGGTGCCACCGGTCGCCTGGTTCCAGACCGCGCGCAGGATGCCGGTGACGTCGAAGCCCGAGTTGGTCTCGAACGTCGCGTCCTCGGCCGCGTACACCGCGTGTTTGACCGTGTCCGGGAGGTCCCCTGGCTGCAGGGTGACGCGCCTGCCCTCGGGCGGTGCCTCCTCGGCCATCTTCTCGCCGTCGGAGTAGTAGTAGTTGACGACCTTGCCCTGCTGGGCGGCGACCTCCTCCGGGGTCGGCACGTCCACGAGGAAGTACGTCACGACGAACGCGATCGCGGGGATCACGACGAACACGCCGACACCGGCGTAGAGCGTGCGCCGAACCCGGCGCCAGCGGCGCTTCTTGCGCTGGGCGGGCGTGAGGACCTTCTTGGCCTTGCGGCCGGTGGGTTCGTCGTCGGGGTCGAGGCCGCCCTCGGCGTGCGAGCTCGACGCGACCGCCGCGTCCTCGTCGGAGAAGTCGTCCTCGTCGTAGGCACCGGTGAGCGGGTCCGCGCGGTACGCCTGCTGGCCGTACGGGTCGGAGTAGTCGCGTCGGCCGACGCCCTCGTGCGTGATCAGCCCCGGCTCGGGCTGTTCGGACGGGTGCGCGGCGTATCCACCTGCCGCCCCTCCCGCGGCACCGGCCGTACCGGCTCCGGGGTGGTGAGGCGGGCGTTCCCCGGGACGCCCCTCGGGACGTCCGTCGGGCCGGCGGTCCTCGGGGCGACGCCGGTCGTCCGGCCCGCGCCGGTCGTGGCGGGGTCGGTCTGCGCCACCGGGCGGTGCCTGCCTGCGTCGCGGGTCCTGCCTCGGGTCCTGCTGCGGGGCGTCCTGCGGGCCGCCGGCCGGACGGCCTCCTGCGGCACGGCCCGTCTCCGGGTGCTGTGCCTCCGGGTGCTGCGGCCGTCCCTGCTGCTCGGGCGCGCGCTGGGACTGCTGGGGACGCCGGGGTTGCTGCGGGGGCTGGGACTGCTGCGGGGGCTGGGACTGCTGCGGTCGTTGAGGCTGCCCGCCCTCCGGCGCGGCGTGCCTGCCGCCGCGATCGCCTTCGGCGTCCGGCCACGCGGGTGGCGGGTGCTGTCCGGGGTTGCGGGGCTGCCGCGGTTGCTGCGGCTGTCCCGGCGGCCTGCCGCCCTGCGCACCGTCGCGGGGCGGTCGCGGCTGGTCGGGGTGACCGGGCTGCTGCGGTCTACGGGGAGGCTGCTGACCGGGGTCCTGTGGTGGCCGCTGCCCGCGCGGTGGCTGCTGCCCGTCCTGCGGCGGCCGCTGGTGCTGTGGGGGCCGCTGCTGCCGGGGGTGCTGCTGTTCGGGGTGTTGCTGCTGCTCGGGGTGTTGCTGCGGGGGGCGCTCGGGCCGGCGGGGCTGGTCGCCCTGTGGTGCCTGCCGCGGTGCGCCCTGAGGTCTCGGCGGTTCGTCCGGTCCGTCACCGGGCCACTGCGGAGTGTCACCGGCTTCGGGGCGCCGGGGCTGCCGCGGGTGGCCTGGCTCCTGTTCCGGCCAGCCGTGATTTCCCTGGTCGTTCACTTAAGACCCTCCCAGATCGGCGCGTCGGGGAACGCCGTTCTGCGGACCCAACCCTCTTGTCCGAGCGGCCGAGGGCATCCGGACCCCGGCCGCGTGGTCGCGGTCGTCACGTCGTCACTGTCCCGCGGTCCTCCGTGTGTTCCGCGTGGTGCGGGGAGCGGCCTCCGGTGTCTCCGCCGTCCCGAGGACGTACGAGAGCACCAGGTGGTTCCACGCACACGCGCGGCAGACCTCTACGACATAGACGGTGAACTCGGCGAAAAGCGAGGCCATGCGCTCGAGTTCGTCCGGCTTCCTCGCCGAACCCGCTGCGTGCTTGAGCTCGTCGCCGAACACCCAGCTGACCTGCGCCATGGAGTGCTTTCCGCACACCGGGCAGGCGTTGTCGTCAGGCACGCCGTGGAACTTGGCTGCCTGCTGCAACTGCGGGGTGGCGTCGCAGACGTCCATGGTGCTGGCCCGTCCCGTCCGGAACTCGGCCAGCAACGCACGACGCCGAAGCGCGTAGTCGACGACTTGCCGCTGGTTCTGCACCTCAACAGAGTACGTGGTTCCGGACGATCGGCCACCGGCCGCTCGCCGATGAGGCACCGCAGCAGCGAGGCGACACGCCGTCGCAGTGGATAACGGTCGGGTGACGGTTGTCCGCCTCTCGGGTTGCCCGTCGGTTAGCTACACCACTGCGATGTATCAACGCGATATAATGAGCCGGTACATTGGGTCGTAGTCACCGACGGGTCGTAGTGACCGGCCGCGCCGGTCACCCGGCAGACCGAAACGCCGGGCGACGTCGATTGGTTCCCGAAGGGGGTGCCCGTGTGCTCGAATTCGCAATTCTCGGCCTGTTGCACGAGGCCCCCATGCATGGCTATGTACTGCGGAAACGTCTCCACGAATCGCTGGGGATGTTCCGCACGTTCAGCTACGGATCGCTGTATCCGACACTGCGCCGGATGCAGCGGGCCGGCTGGATCGCCGAGGACACGGCCGACGTGGACGCCGCGGCCGCCTCGGCGGGCGGTCCCGCTTCGGCAGCGCACGCCTCCGCCACGACGCCGTGGAATCGCAGGGCGAGCAGGTCCAAGCGCGTGTACAAGCTCACAGCGGAAGGCAAGGAGCGGTTCGGCGAACTACTCGCCGACGCCGGTCCGCAGACATGGGACGACGAGGGCTTCGGCGTCCATCTGACGTTCTTCTCGCGCACGCCCGCGGACGTCCGCATGCGGATCCTGGAGGGCAGGCGCAGGCGGGTCGAGGAACGTCGCGAAGGCCTTCGGGCAGCGCTGGCCAGGGCCGAGGAAAAGATCGATCGCTACACCCGCGAGCTGCACGAGTTGGGACTCGAGACCAGCGAGCGGGAGGTGCGCTGGCTCAACGAGCTCATCGCGCATGAACAGGCCGAGCAGGAGACGTCGACACAGGCGACCACTCGGCGTGACCCAGGTAGTACGGAACACGAGTAAGGGAGATACCGGCATGGGCGAGAATCGCCGCGTGAGGGTGGCCATCGCGGGTGTTGGCAACTGTGCGGCCTCGCTGATTCAGGGTGTGCACTACTACCGCGACGCCGACAAGGGTTCGCGTGTTCCCGGCTTGATGCACGTCCAGTTCGGCGATTACCACATCAGTGACATCGACTTCGTCGCCGCGTTCGACGTGGACGCCAAGAAGGTCGGCCAGGACCTGGCCGAAGCGGTCGTCGCGAGCGAGAACAACACGATCAAGATCTGTGACGTACCGCCGGTCGGCGTGGCCGTGCAGCGCGGCCACACGCTCGACGGTCTCGGCAAGTACTACCGCGAGGTCATGGATGAGTCCGACGAGGCTCCGGTGGACGTGGCCGCCGCGCTGCGGGCCGCCGACGTCGACGTGCTCGTGTCGTACCTGCCGGTGGGCTCGCGGGAGGCGACCGAGTTCTACGCGCAGGCCGCGATCGACGCAGGCGTCGCGTTCGTCAACGCCATCCCGGAGTTCATCGCCTCCGACCCGGTGTGGGCGGAGAAGTTCGAGCAGGCCGGGGTGCCGATCGTCGGTGACGACATCAAGTCGCAGGTCGGCGCCACGATCACGCACCGGGTGCTGGCGAAGCTGTTCGAGGACCGCGGCGTGCAGCTCGACCGCACGATGCAGCTGAACGTCGGCGGCAACATGGACTTCCTCAACATGAAGGAGAACGAGCGTCTCGAGTCGAAGAAGATCTCGAAGACGCAGTCCGTCACCTCGCAGGTCGAGCGCGACATGGGCAGGTCGAACGTGCACGTCGGCCCTTCGGACCACGTCGCGTGGCTGTCGGACCGCAAGTGGGCGTACGTGCGCCTCGAGGGTCGTGCGTTCGGTGATGCGCCGCTGAACATGGAGTACAAGCTCGAGGTGTGGGACTCCCCCAACTCCGCGGGCATCATCATCGACGCGCTGCGTGCGGCGAAGATCGCCAAGGACCGCGGCTTCGGCGGCCCGGTGCTGTCGGCCTCGTCGTACTTCATGAAGTCGCCGCCGGTGCAGTACGACGACTCGACCGCCCGCGACGCGGTGGAGAAGTTCATCGACCCCGCGGCCGACGACGAAGCCGCAATCGACAACGAAGCTGCAGTCGACAAGTAGTCACGTAGGCAATACGTCAGGTAGGCAGTAAGTCAGGTAGGTAACGCGCGAGGGCGGGGCGGGTGCAGCACCCGCCCCGCCCTCGCGCGTTACCTGCGCTCGGACCCGCGTGTTCTGCATCCGGGCTGCCGGCGCGCCCTTCGTGGCCGTGGCCCGCGAGCGGGCGCCGGTCTCAGAAACCCAGGGCGGCGGGCAGCTCGGAGATGCCGTCGAGGGTGCGGTGTGTCTTCGCGACGACCGTTCTGTCCGGTGGGAAGTGTGGATTGGGCACGGCGAACACGGTCATCCCGGCAGCCAGCGCTGCCTGCAATCCGCTGGTCGAGTCCTCGACGGCAGCGCACTCCCGCGCGTGGACCCCCAGCCGCGACGCCGCTTCGAGATAGACGTCCGGTGCCGGTTTGCCCTTCGCGACCTGTTCGCTCGAGACGGCCACCGGTACCTGCGGTGCGAGTCCGGTGGCGGTCAGGAACGACTCGATCAGTACCGGTGGTGACGAGCTGGCGATCGCCACCGGGTATTCCGAGGCGATGCGGCTCAGGGTCTCGGACGCGCCGGGCAGCACGGGCGGCGCGTCCGCGTAGCGGTTGCGCATCTCGGCGATCACCGTGTCGGCGATCTCGTCGGGCGGGAGCGCCACGCCGACCTCCTCGGCCAGGTACGCCGCCCATTCCGGGGTGCTCATCCCCTGCATCGCGCGGGTGGCCTCGGCGTTCCAGGTGCCGCCGTGGGAGGCCGCCACCGATCGCCGGACCTCGTCCCACAGCTGCTCGGAGTCGACGAGCACGCCGTCCATGTCGAATATCACTGCCTGCATGTCCGAATCCTAGGCAGTCACGGCCCCGCGGGCCGGGGCCACATCGTCCGGCAGGCATGGCACCCGCGTGAGCGAACTTACTTCGTATAGCTAAGTGTTGTTGATTAGCATAGCTAACTGAAACGTCGCGTAGTGCCGCTCACCGCGGAGCCACTGCCGCTGCGGTTCGCGGCGCCACCCCCGCGACCGCAGTCGGGCCCGTGCCGGCACTCCGGGCAGTACATCGACATCCGCGTCAGGAGGTTCGCGCCGATGAGTGAGCAGCATTCGCTGCTGTCGGCCGTCAGAGGTCAGCCGAAACAGGTCTGGATCACCGCGTTCGCCGCGGTCATCGCGTTCATGGGGATCGGCCTGGTCGACCCGATCCTGCTGTCCATCGCCGAGGGACTCGACGCGACACCGCAGCAGACTACGTTGCTGTTCTCGTCGTATCTGGCGATCCAGGTCGTCGCGATGCTGTTCACGAGTGCGGCGAGCACGCGGTTCGGCGCCAAACGCACGGTCGTCGTCGGCCTGACACTGATCGTGCTGGCCACCGCGCTGTGCGCCGCGGCGGGTTCGATCGAGCAGCTGATCGGACTGCGCGCGGTGTGGGGGCTCGGCAACGCCTTCTTCATCGCCACGGCGCTGTCGGTGATCGTGGGGGCTGCCGCGGGCGGTCAGTCGGGCGCGATCCTGCTGTACGAGGCGGCGCTCGGTCTCGGGCTGTCGGTCGGGCCGCTGCTCGGCGCGGTGCTCGGCCACCTGTCGTGGCGGGGGCCGTTCATCGGCACCGCGGTGCTCATGGGTGCAGCGCTGGTGTTGTGTTCCGTGTTCTTGACCAGCGACGCAGGGCAGCCGCGGTCGCGGGTGCGGCTGCTCGACCCGTTGCGCGCGCTCGGGGATGCCGAGCTGTTGCGCACGTCCGTCGGATCGGCCCTGTACACGGCCGGATTCTTCGCGGTGCTCGCGTGGTCGCCGTTCGTACTCGAATGGGGTGCGATCGAGATCGGGCTGATCTTCTTCGGCTGGGGACTGTGCGTGGCGATCGCAGGCGTGGTGCTCGCGCCGAAGCTGGCCGCACGGCTCGGCGAACGCCACGCCACGGCGCTGGCCGTCGCCGGCTACGCGGTGCTGTTGCTGGTGATGGTGGTGCCCAGCAAGGCGCTGCTCGTAGTGGCGATCGTCGTCAGTGGCCTGATCTCCGGGTTGTTGAACACGTTGTTCACCGGGACGGCGATGTCGGTCAGCGATGCGCCGCGCCCGGTGGCCAGCGCCGGGTACAACTTCTGCCGCTGGCTCGGCGGCGCCGCTGCGGCGACGCTCGTGGGGCATGTCGCCGAGTGGTCCGGATTCGACCGTGCGCCGTTCCTGGCCGCGGCGGTGCTGTCGGCGATCGCGGCGGGCTTGCTCCTCGTTCCCGGGGCCGGTAAGGAGGACTTCACTCAGGTGCCTGCGGAGGCCGGGTTTGTCGGTGAGGAGGTCTGAACGTCTGCGGCGGCGTTCTCTCGTCGTTCATGTCGCAGATGAGAGGTACTCAAGTTCGGCACCTAACGTCACGACTGTTCCCCTGACCGAGTGACTGGAGGCCGTGTGTCCGCCAAGCCTGGGCGTTTTCTCCCACTGCTGACTACCCACCGAACCGGTCGTTCGCCGGTGACGTGTGAATACCGGTGCGGCAATCAGTGTTCCCACCCAGCCCCGAACACCTCCGGCAACGAGTACTTCGGCGATGTCGTGCGAGACGTCGTGTCCCGGCGCGGCGCGCTGCGTGCCGGTGGCGTCATGGCCGCGGCGGCCGCCGGATTCGCGGCGCTGTCGGGTACCGCCGCGGCCGAGGTCCCGGCGCTCGCCGCGCAGCCGGGGCGCGGCAACGGCAACGGCCGCCCGGGTGGACACCCCGGTCCGGGCACGGACTTCGATCCCGTTGCGCCGAACACCCGCGACGCCGTGACCGTGCCGGAGGGCTACGAGCAGCAGGTCGTCATCCGCTGGGGCGATCCCGTGGTGGCGGACGCGCCGAAGTTCGACGTCCACAACCAGACGGCGGCGGCGCAGGCGAAGCAGTTCGGCTACAACAACGACTTCGTCGGCCTCATCCCGCAGGACGGCTCCGGCAAGCGCAACTTCCTGGTGGTCAACCACGAGTACACCTCCGAGACGGAGATGTTCCCGGAAGGCACGTACGACGAGGCGAACCCTGCCGAGGAGCAGGTGCGCATCGGGTGGGCCGCGCACGGCCTTTCGGTGATGCAGGCCGACCGCACCCGCGACGGTGGCCTCGAGGTGAGGCACAGCCGGTACAACCGCCGCATCACGCTCGACACCGAGTTCGAGGTACGCGGACCGGTCGCGGGTTCGGAGCTGCTGACGACGTCCGCCGACCCGACGGGCACGATCGTCCACGGCACGCTGAACAACTGCGCCGGCGGCGTCACGCCGTGGGGCACGGTGCTGTCCGGTGAGGAGAACTTCCACCAGTACTTCGCCCACGGCGACCGGATCACCGACCCGCAGCAGGCCGAACGTCTCGACCGGTACGGCCTCGTCGCCGGTGAGAGCACCCGCAAGTGGGAGCGCTTCGACGAGCGCTGGGACATCTCGCGGGAGCCGAACGAGGTCCACCGCTTCGGCTGGGTCGTCGAGATCGACCCGAACGATCCGAACGCCAAGCCGATCAAGCACACCGCGCTGGGCCGGTTCAAGCACGAGGCCGCGAACATCAAGATCGCTGCCGACGGCCGGGTGGTCGCGTATTCGGGTGACGACGAGCGGTTCGACTACATCTACAAGTTCGTCTCCAAGGGCCGGTACAAGCCGGGCCGCAGTGCGCATGCCCGCAGGCACAACATGGCGTTGCTGGACGAGGGCACGCTGTACGTCGCCAAGTTCACCGGCGACAGCCCGGCTTCCGAGATCGACGGCAGCGGCACACTTCCCTCGGACGGCGAGTTCGACGGCACCGGCGAATGGCTCGCCCTCGCCAGCGGCAACGAGTCGTTTGTGGACGGTTTCACCGCCGAGGAGGTGTACGTCTTCACGCGCTTGGCCGCCGACAAGGTGGGCGCCACGAAGATGGACCGTCCCGAGGACATCGAGCCGAACCCGGTCACCGGCAGCATCTACGCCGCGTTGACCAACAACAGCGACCGCGGTGCGGCCGGCAAGGCCGGTGCCGACGAGCCGAATCCGCGGGACGGCAACAAGAACGGCCATGTCCTCGAATGGGACGAGGACGGCACCGAGACGAGGTTCCGCTGGCGGCTGTTGCTCGTGTGCGGCGATCCGGCTGCGGCCGACACGTATTTCGGCGGGTTCGACAAGAGCCGGGTCAGCCCGATCTCGTGTCCGGACAACCTGGCCTTCGACGGTTACGGCAACCTCTGGATTTCCACGGACGGCAACGAGCTGGGCTCGAACGACGGGCTGTTCTCGGTGCCGGTCACGGGCCCGGACCGGGGGCAGGTCAAGCAGTTCCTGACCGTGCCGGTGGGTGCCGAGACGTGCGGTCCGGTGGTGCGCGACGACCTCGTGCTCGTGGCGGTGCAGCACCCGGGAGAGGGCGGCGAGCCCGGTTCGAGCTGGCCCGACGGCGGCCACGCCCGGCCCGCGATCGTCGCGGTCCGTAAGTCCGACGGCGGCCGCATCGGCGTCTGAGTCACCCTGACCGGGTCACCCCGACCGGGTGGCCCGGTCGGGGCGGCTCACGCCGCGCCGATCGCCGTAGCCGCGGTAATCGGGGAAGACGTAGGTGAACTGCCGCCGGTCGAGGTGAGGTTCGAACGCCGTCCATGCCCGGCTCGAGCCGAACGATCCGTGCAGTGCGATGACGACGTGTTCGCCGCTGCCGACCGTGCGCATGCCGTGTTTCTCCTCGATCGTTGTTGATCTCGTTGTTCAAGGCCGGCACACGCGAACTACCGTGGCTGCCATGACCGATCGTCCTCTTGCACTCGTCACCGGAGCGTCGCGCGGTATCGGCGCGGCCGTCGCCCGCGAACTCGCCGACACTCACCGGGTGCTGCTCGGCGGCAGGGACGAGGCCGCTCTCGCCGCCCTCGCGAGCGAGCTGCCCGACGCGCACCCCTGGGCCGTCGATCTTTCCGACGAGACCGCCGTCGCCGACGCCGCCGCGCGGCTCGACCGGCTCGACGTGCTCGTTCACTCCGCGGGCCTCGCCCGGCTCGGCGACGTGGTCGATTCGCCCGCCGAGTCGTGGCGCGCGAACTTCGAGGTCAACGTCGTCGCCGTTGCCGAGCTGACCCGGCTGTTGCTGCCCGCGCTGCGCAGCGCCCACGGCCACGTCGTGGTGATCAACTCGGGCCAGGGACTGTCCGCACGCGAAGGCTGGGGACCGTACGCGGCGAGCAAGTTCGGCGTCCGTGCGTTCGCGGATGCCCTGCGCGCGGAGGAAGAGCCGAACGGCCTGCGCGTGACGTCGGTGTACCCGGGCCGGACCGACACCGAGATGCAGCAGGCCGTGGTCGCGGGCGAGGGCGGCGAGTACCGGCCGGAGAAGTACCTGCGACCGGAGTCGGTCGCGGGTGCGGTGTCGGCAGCCGTGCTGGCCGGCGCGGACGCTCATCTGACCGACATCACCGTCCGTCCCCGCCCCCACCGGTAGGTCTACGCCGGGTCCTGCGGATGGTCGGCCCCGGCGACTCACTCCGGGACGTACCCGGGGCGTTCGGTGTAGCGCACGGTTCCGTCGGCAAGCGCGCTCCGCGCCCGCTCCAGCAGGCTTGCCACGTCCGGCCGGAGAAGCTTCCCGGCCTCGTGCGGCGCCGCGAACGTCAGCTCCTCCAGCTCGGCATCCGTGGGCCGGAGGTTGGCCGTCTGCTCCGGGGAGAGTGTGCCGCCGTCGAACACGAATACCAGTTGGTCGTCCCACGGGCCGTGGGCCGCGACCCAATCCAGTGCCAGCAAGCTCCCCGTCGTGATCGTCAGTCCGAGCTCCTCGCGCAACTCGCGCTCGGCAGCGGCGCAGGGTGGTTCGTTGGCTTCGGCCATACCGCCGGGTAGGTCCCAGAAGTCCTTGTAGGTCGGGTTCACCAGCAGGGCACGTCCGGCCGCGTCGCGGATCAGCACGTTCGCCGCGACGCGTTTACGGGCCTGCCGGGCGTTGCCCTCCGCCAGGTGCCGCCAGCGGTCCGGCTCGGTCACACCGGCCACGCGCCGTCCCCTGCGCGATTCGTCATGGCCGGACTCCGATACCCCGGCATCACGTGACGCGGCCGCGATCGTGGAGCCGTACCCACGGCCAGGTCATCAGCGCCCACGTCACGAGCAGTAGCGCGGCGACGGGCGGCAGGTACCAGGGCCACGGGCCGAACAGGTCCAGCACGGACGCCGTGTCGGATGTGCCGTTGAGGAAACCGTAGTTGGTGCCGGCGGCGGCGTTGAAGGTCATCGTCACGGCCGCCCACGTCAGCGTGACGGCGACCGCGAGCCGGTAGCTGCGCCAGTCGACGCGCATCCCCAGCCCCCAGGTGAGATAGATCGCGGCCAACACGGCCAGTAGATGGCTCCCCCAGAACAGCATGTAGTTGGCGTGCGGGAAGTCCGGGCCGGTCAGCGCCGGTGAGATCAACGCCTGGGTACTCAGCACCAGCCCCCAGTAGTAGGCGAGCGCGTGGGCCCACGCGCGCTGGAAGTACAAGGCGTAGGCGGCGACCAGCGGTACGAGGTCGGACAGGTGCAACGGCACCGAGCGTTCGAGAGTCGGGGGAACCAGCTCGTACCACAGGTCCGCCACGCTGGCGATGAAGATCGTCACCGCGAACGCCCGGCTGAAGCGCCGTGCTCGCGCAGCCGGCCGCTGCCGCAGGCCGAGGTGGACGACCAGCGGTGCACCGACCGCGAAGACTCCCACGGCCAGCCAGTGCGACACCCCGTACGGGGAAAACTCCCCCGCGGCTGCGATCGGTCCCACAACACGGACCCTAACGGCGGATGCCGCCTGCGGTGTTTCCTCGATCCCCTCGCCTCCGCACCGAGTTGACACCCGACCACCCTGGTGCCATGGTTACCTACATGACTAATGAACCAATGTGGTTCATCTGGTGGCGATCGTGATGGACGACGCGCGACCGCTGTTCCAGCAGATCGCGGAGCAGATCGAGGACTCGATCATCGACGGATCCCTGCCGGAGGAGAGCAGGGCGCCGTCCACGAACGAGCTGGCCGCCTTCCACCGGATCAATCCGGCCACCGCGGCGAACGGCATCAACCAGCTCGTGGCCGATGGCCTGCTCTACAAGAAACGGGGAGTCGGAATGTTCGTGCAGGAGGGATCAAGGGAAAAGCTCGTCGAACGCAGGCAGGAAGCGTTCGGTCGCTCCTACATCACTCCGCTGCTCGCCGAGGCGAAACGACTCGAAATGGACGCCGAGGACGTGAAAAAGATGATCGACACCTGGAGGGACGACTGATGAGCGCGGTGAGTCTGCGTGGGGTGACGAAACGCTACGGCGACACCCGGGCCGTCGACGACGTCTCCTTCGACCTGCACGAGAACCGGATCCACGGCCTGCTGGGCCGCAACGGCGCGGGTAAGAGCACGGCGATGCGGATGCTCACGGGCCAGGAAGTGCCGACGTCGGGGCAGATCCGCGTGTTCGGGGAGAACCCGTACGAGAACGCCGACGTGCTGCACCAGGTGTGCTTCATCAAGGAGTCGCAGCGCTATCCCGACATCTTCCTGGCCCGGCACGCGCTCGAGGCCGCCGCGATGGTCTTCCCGAACTGGGACCAGGGTTTCGCCGAACGGCTCATCGAGGAGTTCCGGCTGCCGGTCAAGCAGCGGGTCAGGAAACTGTCGCGCGGGCAGCTCTCGTCCGTCGGCGTGATCATCGGACTCGCGGCGCGTGCGCCGGTGACGCTGTTCGACGAGCCGTACCTCGGACTGGACGCCGTGGCACGGCAGGCGTTCTACGACCACTTGATCGCCGACTACGCCGAACACCCGCGCACGATCGTGCTGTCGACACACCTCATCGACGAGGTCGCGGACATCATCGAGGACGTCACCGTGATCGACCGTGGCCGCATCGTCATGGACGACTCGTCCGAGAACCTGCGCAGCCAGGCCGTGACGGTCAGCGGTCCCACGAAGGCGGTCGAACAGTTCTCCGACGGCCACGAGGTACTGCACCGGGAGGACTTGGGCGGCTTCACGCGCGTGCTCGTCTCCGGGGTTCCCACCGATCGTGAAACGGCGAGCCTGCAGGTCGAACCGGTGTCGCTGCAGCAGCTCGTCGTCCGAACCACACAGTTCCACGACGCCGCGCTCGCGGGCGCGGGTAACGGAAACGGCAAGGGGGTCCGGTCATGACGCCGGCACAGCTCGTGAAAGTCGCGCGTATCCAGCTCGTGAACGCGCGCATGGTGCTCGGCCTGCCGCTACTGGTGCTCGCCTGCGTGCTGGCGGCCAACATCGTGATCTTCATGGCGATCCAGATGCCGGGCGAGCCCGCCATCACCGGCGCGCTGGTGTCGGTCTACATCGTGACGCTGGTGACGCACATCCAGACGATGACGCAGATGTTCCCGTTCGCGCTCGGAATCAGCGTCACACGACGCGATTTCGTCGCCGCTGCGGGACTCGTCGTCGTCGGCCAGGCGCTGCTGTACGGCGTCATCATCTGGGTCATGGCGCTGATCGAGGGAGCCACCGGTGGCTGGGGACTCGGCCTCGCGATGTTCGACCTGCCGTTCCTGCAGGAGAGCAACGTGGTGACGCAGGTTCTCGTGTATGCGGGACCGTTCCTGCTGCTGTCGTTCGCCGGGTTGTGGGCGGGAATCGTGTTCCACCGCTGGGGACAGCTGGGCGTGTGGGTGCTGGGGCTGGCCCTCGGTGCCCTGCTCGTCGGCCTGATGGCGCTGGTCGGGTCGCAGGGCTGGTGGCAACAGGTCTTCGACTTCTTCGCGGAGACGCCGACGCTGTTGATGTTCGCCGGCTATCCGACGTTGATCGCCGCGATACTGGCGGCCGCGACCTATGCGACCAGCCGTCGCGCGGTTCCGTGACCGGCGGTGACGTGACGGCCGGTGATGTGAAGGCCGGTGAGGTGAAGGCCGGTGCCGCCGCAGTGGTCGTCGGCGCCTTCCGGTAAAGAGGAAGAGGGGATCTGCGCCGGTTCCGGGCATCGGGGGATGCCCGGAACCGGCGCAGACTGGTGTCGAGGGGAAGCCTGCCCGACGTCGAGTACCCGACACGCGCCGAACACCCAGCTGGCCGAACACCCAGCTGGCCGAACACCCAGCTGGCCGAACACCCAGCGCCGAAGGCCTGCCCCGGCGAACACCTTCTCCGGCGAACACGCAGCTCGCTGGGCCCGGCGAAGGCCGAGGGGAATCCCAATGAGGATGTCGAGATCGTTGTTCGAACCCGTGTTGGCCGTCTCGGCGAAAGGCGCCGGTGCGGTCAGGGTGCGCCGTGGAGTCCGTGTTCAAGCAGGTCGAACACGGTGTCGAGGGCGGCGCGGGGGGCGGGTTCGTCGCTGAGGAATTGCGGGATCTCGAGGACGTAGCGGGCGACGGCGCGGGCGGTGAGATCGTCGGGGTCGCGGCCGAGTTCGGTGGCGATGGCTTCGGCCAGGGGTTCCTCACAGCGAATCCACAGTTTGCGGGAGTAGTCGCGCAGGGCGGGGGTGCCCATGATCAGTTCGGTGAGTCTGCGGACCTCCGGGGTGGGGTCGGCCACGAACGGCCCACGCCCGGCCATGAACTCCCGCAGTGCCGCCATTACCGACACTCCGGCGGGGCGTTCATGCACCGCCGACAGCAGGCTTTCCCGGCGTTCGACGCCATCGTCGAACATCAACGCCTCCTTGCCGTCGGGGACGTGTTTGAACACCGTCGGGCCCGAGATGTCCACCGCGTCGGCGATCTGTTTGACGCTGACCTGGTCGTAGCCCTTCTCCAGGAACAGTCGCTGCGCGGCCTCGGCCAGCGCCCGGCGAACCTGGGCGTTCTTGCGTTCCCGGCGTCCGGGTGGCTCAACAGGCATGTCACCACCCTAGCACCTTGCTTAAGTCACTAAATATATTAACTCAGTTGTCTTTTTAATCAGGTTGTGTTTTCCTGGGTGGGTCAGAGTTCGACTCAACGGTGCGAAGGCATGATCGAGATGGACGGCAACGAAACGACACCGGTACTGATCGTCGGCGGCAGCCTGGTCGGGCTGTCCGCCGCGGTGTTTCTGGCCTGGCAGGGCGTTCCGGTCGTGGTGGTCGACAAGCACCGCGGCAGCTCCCCGCATCCGCGGGCGATCGGTTTCACGACCCGTACGGTGGAACACTTCCGGCAGGTCGGGGTCGAGGTGCCACCGTCGCTGCAGGGCATGAAGCCGCCGCGGCGGGCTCGGGTGGAGAGCCTGACCGGGACCTGGCTCGAGGAATACCCGTGGACGCCCGGCGGCAAGGGTGCCTACGGCGCGGAAGACTCCCCGGTGCACGCGATCGCGATCACCCAGGACCGGCTCGAACCCCTCCTGCGTGACCGATCGGTCGAACTGGGCGCTGACCTGCGACCGGGCACCGAGCTGCTCGGCTTCGTCCAGGACGTCGACGGCGTGACAGCCACTCTGCGCCGTCGCGACGACAGTCACGAGTACCGCCTGCGCGCCCAGTATGTGGTGGCCGCGGACGGCGCGACCGGTGTCGTGCGTGAGGCGTTGGGCATCGGCCGCCACGGGGCAGGTCCGCTGTCGGTGCAGCGCAGCATCTTGTTCCGCGCCCCCTTGGACGAGTACCTGCGACGCGGTGTGGTCCAGTTCGAGATCGAGCAGCCCGACCTGAAGGCATTCCTGACCACCTATTCCGACGGGCGCTGGGTGCTGATGCTCAGCGACGACGTCGAGCGTGCCGTCGACGAGCAGATCCAGGTGGTGCAGCAGGCGATCGGCCGCACCGACATCCCCATCGAATTGGTGACCACCGGCCGCTGGGACTTGGCCGGGCTGATCGCTGACCGCTTCTCCTGTGGCCGGGTGCTGCTCGCCGGCGACGCCGCCCACCAATTGCCGCCCAACCGTGGCGGTTTCGGCGCCAACACCGGTATCGACGACGTGCACAACCTGGCCTGGAAACTGGCCGCCGTGCTGGCCGGGAAATCCGAGCCGCGACTGCTGGACACCTACGACGCCGAACGCCAGCCTATCGCCGACCTGCGCCACGACCAGCTCTTCGCCCGCGCCGACTACAAGGCCTACCTGGCGACCCCCAGAACAGACGTGCCGGTGCTCGACGACGCGTCCATCGAACTCGGCCAGCTCTACCGCTCGGCCGCGGTCCTGGGCGCGGACGCCGACCTGCCGCCCGCGCAGCGACCCGACCAATGGGCCGGTCAGCCCGGCACCCGGGCCCCGCACCTGTGGGTCACCATCGACGGCGAGGAAAACTCGACGCTGGATCTGTTCCGGCGCGACTGGGTGTTGCTGTCCGAGGACGACCGCTGGGCCGCCGCCGCGGCCCGCGCCGCCGAGCAGCTGGATATCCCGGTCACGTTCGTACACCTCGGCACTGACGCGAAACCGGTGGAGCCCAACGCCTTCCGCACCGCCTACGGCCTCGAATCCACCGGGGTCACCCTGGTCCGCCCCGACGGCTACATCGCCTGGCGCACCATCGCCGCCCCGCCCGATCCCACCCACGCACTCACCGCCGCCTTGAACGCCACCGCTATGCCCATCCACAGCGTCGAGACAACAGCAAGCGACACCTGAGCATTACCGACAGCGCACTCGAACAACGCCTCCGCCTACGACCGGCCTTCGACAACCCAACAGCGATCACGGTGAGGAAGTCCGCCGTGTGATCGCCCGCGCTGACGTGCCGTCGTCGCAGGCGTCGCGTCGGGTGCGGTCAGGCCGTGCGGAGGCGCTGAGCCGCGGCGGCGACGTCCGCCTGAGCCTGCCCGCGGTCCACGCGGGACGACTCGCCGTCGGCGACGACCTGCTCGCCCGCGACCCAGACGTCCCGCACCCGGCGGGAACCCGCGGCCCACACGAGGTTGCCGAGCAGCTGTTCGTCGGGAACGTCGAGGCCGGTGGCGAACGCGGGGTCGTCGACGTCGACGTGCACGAGGTCGGCCCAACGGCCGGGTTCGAGCGCGCCGATGTCGTTGCGGCCCAGGGCGTCGGCGCCGCCGCGGGTGGCGAGCAGGAGCGCTGCGGCCGCCGTCAGCGCCGTCGCGTCCTGTTGCGAGAGGCGCGAGAGCATCGCCGACAGCTGCACCTCTTCCCACAGATCGAGGTCGTCGTTGCTGGAAGGGCCGTCGGTGCCGAGTCCGATGCGGATGTTCGCGGCGCGAAGGTCGGCCAGCCGGGCGATACCGGAAGCCAGCTTGGCGTTCGATCCGGGGCAGTGGGCGACACCGGCGCCGCGGTCGGCCAGCAGTGTGATGTCCTCATCGGACAGATGAACCGCGTGGGCAGCCACGATCCTGCCGCGCAGCAGGCCGACCTCGTCGAGTAGCTTCGGCACCGAACCGTGTGCGGAGCGCTGCGCGGCGTCCTCGTCCGCGGCTTCGGCGACGTGAATCTGCACCAGGGCATCGCGCGCGGCGGCTTCGTCGGCGATCGCGCCGAGCGCCTCCGGGGGCAGCATGTACGCCGAGTGGCCCGCGTACGACAGCTCGATGCGCTCGCCCGGCCCGAAGCGCAGGCCGTCGGCGTCGATCCACTTGCTCGCGTCGGCCAGCAGCGCGCGCCAGTCGAGGCCGGGCAGGTCGATGATCGGACCGCCGATGACGCCGCGTGCGCCCGTGGTGAGCACTGCGTCGGCCAGCTGTTCGGCGTGGAAGTACATTTCCGCGCTGGTCGTGACGCCGCGGCGGAGCATTTCGACCGATCCCAGGACCATGCCGGCGTGCACGTCGGCGGGCTGGAGCTTCGCCTCGGTGGGCCAGATGACCTCGCGGAGCCAGCGCAGCAACGGGAGGTCGCCGCCCATGCCGCGGAGCAGCACCATCGGGCTGTGCGCGTGCGTGTTGACCAGACCAGGTAGCAGGATTCCCTGTTTGGCGGTCGTCGTCGCGGCCGTCGCCGGGGCTTCGCTCGCCGGTCCGCAGTACGTGATGCGGCCGTGTTCGTCGATGTCGACGGCGCCATCGCGGATGACGGAACACTCCGGATCGGCGGGCAGCACCACGGGCGCTGTCAGGCGGTGGATCATGTGCCCACTCTATCGAGCGACTCGCCCGTCACCCGGGTCTTGTGTCCTCAGCTATACAGTCGCTCCGAGCGAGCCCCGGCCATGCATGCGGTTTGATCAGCGACATCGACAGCGAGGCCAGGTCGAGCCATCGCCACCCCTCCACGCCACGTTCGATCAGACACACTGTCACCAATCGCGTGGCCGGGTGCAGCTCAGTCGGCGACGATGCCGCTCCGCCAGGCCCATGCGGCGATCTCGACCCGGTTTCGGGCGCCGATCTTGTTCTGCACCGCGGCGAGGTGCGTCTTCACCGTCGACAGTGACAGGAACAGCTCCTCCCCGATCTCCGTGTTCGTGTGCCCGCGGGCCGCAGCCCGGACGACGTCGAGTTCCCGCGCCGTCAGCGGTTCCGCTGGCTCCTCCACTGTGGGCGCATCGTCGGCAGGGGCGTCGGCGAAGTGCTGCAGCAGCCGCACCGTGATCTGCGGCGACACCAGCGCGTCCCCGCGTTCGGCCGCGCGGATCGCCTCCAGCAGCAGCGCGGGCCCCGCGTCCTTGAGCAGGAATCCCGACGCCCCTCCGGTGAGCGCGCTGTGGACGTACTCGTCGAGGTCGAACGTCGTCACGACCACGACCTTCAGCGGGTCGGCGACGCCGGGGCCCGCCAGGTGCCGCGTGACCTCGAGGCCGTCCATGCCGGGCATGCGGATGTCGAGCAGGCACACGTCCGGGCGCAGCTCGCGTGCCTTGCTCACGGCGTCGATCCCGTCCGCCACGTCGGCCACGACCTCCATGTCCTCGGAGGCGTCCACGATCATGCGAAAGCCGGTGCGCACCATGTCCTGGTCGTCGGCGATCAGTACCCGGATCACTGCGATTCTCCTTCTCCCCGCAACGGCAGCGACGCTTCGACGACCCAGCCGCTGCCGTGCCCGTCGTCGATCCGGCCGGCGCTGAGCGTGCCACCGAGCAGTTCCACCCGCTCGCGCATGCCCACCAGACCGTAGCCGCCGACCGCAGCCAGCGGTCCCGGGTCGCCGGGTGCGCCGTCGTCGGCCACCCGGATGTGCAGCAGGTCGCGCGCTCCGCTGCCGGGGCCGCCACCGGAATCGCCACCGGAATCGCCGCCGGGCAAGCCGTCCCCGGTTTCGCCGTGCACGCTCACCCAGACCGCCGAGGCACCCGCGGCGTGCTTGCTGACGTTGGTGAGCGCCTCCTGCACGATGCGCAGTGCCGAGCGCGCCACCTCCTGCGGTAGTTCCGGCGGCACCTCGACGTCGAGTTCCACCGGCATGCCGTGTGCCGCCGAGGTGGCGAGTTTGCGCAGGTCGGCATCGAGGTTCGTGGTCGCTTGCTCCCCGGATGCCGCAGGCTGCTCCCCGGTGGCGGACTCGCTCGTTTCGCCCGTCTCCCCGCGCATGCTGCGCACGAGACGTCGCATCGCCGCGAGCGCCTCGGTGCCGGCGTGCTCGATCTGCCCCAGCGAATCGGCGACGACGTGCGGATTCTGCTCGGCGACGATCCGCACCGCCTGCGCCTGCACCACGATGCCCGTGACGTGGTGTGCCACGACGTCGTGCAGTTCGCGGGCAAGCGCCATCCGCTCGGCGGTCTGCGCCTCGGCGACCGCGGCTTCGACGGTGGTCTTGCGTTCGGAGTCGCGGGCTCGCAGGAACAGGCCGACCGCCACGCTGATGCCGAGCAGCAGCACCGCGAACATGCTCATGCCGTTCAGCAGCTCGGCCCGTAGGCCTGTCCCGTACACGGCCGGTTCGATGAACGTCACGACCTGCGCGATCGTCCCTGCGGCGACCGCAACGGCGAGCGTGATGATGGCCGTGACGGCACGGCGCGGCGATTCGAGGCGCACCAGCAGCGCCGTGACGATCATGCCCGAAACGGTGGCCGCGACGGGCAGTCCGCCGAACGAGACGTACCGGTCGGTGTCGACCGCCACCGCCAGCACCGTGGTTGCCACGACCACGCCGGCCAAGCCGAACGCGGATCGCAGGGGCGAGTTCGGCGCGCGGAGCGCCAGCACCGCGGCGACGATCGCGGGCACGGCCATCACCAGCTCGGGCCACAGCTCGGAGAGCAGGATCGATGCGTCCAAGAACAGCGCCACCGCGAGCACGCCGACGAGCAGCCACCGCTGTCGCAGCAGCGTGCCCAGCGCGCCGTCGCCGATCCCCTGGCGGGCACTGGCGCCGGGAACGACGGACACGACCAGCAGCACCAGTCCGATACCGGCCAGCTGCAGTAGGTGCACGTTCGCATCGCGCAGCACCGCGGTCGCCAGTTCGGCCGTCACGAGCGCGGAGATCGTCACGATCGCCATCGGGGCGGGCGCCGACCGCGCGCAGTAGTAGACGAGCAGCATGCCGGCGACGCATTCGGCGAACGACGTCTCCGGCAGCAGTGTCGAGAACGTCGGGGCGTCGGCGAAGTCGATCAGCACCGAGTTCGCGCCGAGCACGCAGGCGCCGGACCAGCCCGCGAGCACGGGTCTGGACTTGCCGGTCACCGCACAGGCCACCAGCAGCAGGATCCCCGGGAACGGCAGCAGATCGAGGCCGGGCGAGCCCGCGCCGTCGACCGACGCGGGCAGCAGCACGGCGAGGTCCGCCAGCACGGCGGCGAGCAGCACCATGTCCGCGGGATCGACCTGGCGCAGCAGGCGGGTGGCGCGGTCGCGGACCGGGGACGTGTCGGGCATGCCGCGGACGGTAGTCGAGCCGGTTCCGGGTGCGGCCCGGCCGGACGGCTCGCGTCGGGTCGGCCGATCGGCCGATGCCCCACCGGACCGTTCCGGCCGTCCGTCCGAAGTGGGCGGCCGTCCGCCCACGGCAAGCTGCACAGCCATGACGACACGGACCTCGGAACGACCACCCTCATCGGAGAATCGGGCCCGGCCCGCGCTGAGCGGCCGCGGCCTCAGCAAGCGGTACGGCACGCAGTACGCGTTGTCCGGAGTGGATATCGACGTCACGCCTGGTGAGGCGATGGCGATCGTCGGGCCCTCCGGGTCCGGCAAATCGACGCTGCTGCACGTGCTCGCGGGCATCCTTCCCGCCGACGACGGCGAGGTGGCGCTCGGCGGCAGGCGTATCGACTCGCTGGGCGAGACCAAACGCAGCGAGCTGCGGCGCACCGAGTTCGGCTTCGTGTTCCAGTCGGGCATGCTGGTCGGCGAGCTGTCGGCGGAGGAGAACGCCGCGCTGCCCACGCTGTTGGCGGGCACCGGTCGCAGGGAGGCACTGGCCGGGGCGCGCCGGTGGCTGGAACACCTCGGCCTCTCCGGCAAGGAACGCAACCGCCCCGGCGAACTGTCCGGCGGGCAGGCACAGCGCGTGGCGATCGCGCGGGCGCTGGCGCATCGGCCGAGCGTGATCTTCGCCGACGAGCCGACCGGAGCGCTCGACACCCGAACCGGTGGCGAAACCATGCAGGCACTGCTCGACGCGGCGGCCGGATCCGGCGCGGCGGTGGTGGTCGTGACGCACGACCGCGACCTGGCAGCGTCGGTGCCGCGCACCGTCAGCCTGCGGGACGGCCGGATCGACGCCGACACGCGTACGGGAGCGGTGGTGCCGACGTGAACAGCTTCCAGCTCGCGCTGCGCGTGTTGCGCACCGACGGCCGCACCCGCGTCTCGGCGATCCTGATCGCCGTCGGCGTGGCCGTCGCGACGGCCCTGGTGCTGCTGCTCGTCGCGTTGCCGGGCGCCACCGAGACGCGCGCGGACCGGGCCGCGTGGCAGCACTACGGCGAGCTGTCGGAGGACGGGGCGTCACTGGAGTTGGCCGTCAGCGACGACGTGGCGCCGGACGGCAGGGAGATCCAGCGGGTGGACGTCGCCGCCCTGGCCGACCCCACGCAGATCGACCTTCCACCCGGCATCGACCGGCTGCCCGCACCCGGCGAGACGCTGCTGTCTCCCGAACTGGCCGACGTGGTCGACCACACGGCCGGTTCGCAACTCGGTGAGCGGTTCGGCGAGAAGGCGGGGGTACTCGGTGACGACGCGCTGGAGTATCCGGAGCAGCTGGTCGCGCTGGTCGGCCACACGCCCGATGACCTGCCCGGGACGGCGATGCCGCAGGACGGGTTCAACCCCTCCGGGCAGGGTGCCGACTCGTTTCTCGGCCTGCTCGCCGGTGTCGGGGTGGTGGTGCTGACGGTGCCGAGCATGGTGCTGGTCGCGTCGTCGGCGAGGCTGATCGCGGCGCGCAGGGAGCGCAGGCTCGCCGCGTTCCGGCTGGCGGGCGCGACGCCACGCCAGGTGATCAGCATGGTCACGGCCGAGACGGCGATCGCCGCGGCCGGAGGTGCACTGCTCGGCTGGGCGGTGAGCCCGCTGTTGCGGCAGGCGGCCACCGTCGTGCCCTGGAACGGCGGCACGTGGCAGGCCGCCGACTTCGTGCTCGGCCCCGCGCCGACGGTGGCGATCGTCGTGGGCGTGCCGGTGCTGGTTCTGCTGGCCGCGGTCCTCGGACTGCGGCGGGTGCTGTCGGCACCGTTGGGTGCTGCGGGTGGGCACACGCCCAAGCCGCTGCGCTGGTGGCGGCTGGTGCCGTTGCCGGTGTCGGGCGCGCTGTTCGCCTTCCTGGTCGCGACGGGTGAAAGCCAGTTCGAAGGGACGCTGCTGCTGCTGTCGATGGCGATGGTGATCGGATCGCTGACGCTCGCAGGCCCGTGGATCACCGCGGCGATCGGTGGTCTGTTCGTGCGGCGCTGGCGCAAGCCGTCGGCGTTGTTGGCCGGTCGCAGGTTGCGGGACGATCCCCGCGGCGCCTACCGGGCGACCGCCGGTGTGGTGCTGGCCGTGTTCACCGGCTCGATGGCGCTGACGGTGCTGCCGAGCATCGAAGGCCAGGCGGGCGCGCTGCGGGAGTACGCCGACGGCGTGCTGTACGTCGAGACCGACCACGACTCACTGCGGCAGATCGCGGCCGACACCAACGACGCGCTGGCGCGTTACGGCCAGGACGAGCGTGCGGCGACGATCGGCGACGCCTTCCTCGGTGACGAGCATGCCCTCGCCAAGGTCGTCGACTGCGACGCGGCCGAGCAACTCCTGGCGGTCGACATGCGCGGGGCGTGCGAGGGCGAGCCGGGCGTGTACACGCCGTACCCGGGTGTTTCGCGGGGCGAGCTCACCGTTTCGGCGGATTTCGATCGGCCCGGAACATCGCTGGCCGCCGACGTGCCGGTGCGGCCGATGACGGCGACGTCCGAGGCGGCACCCGAGGCGATCGTCGACTCGGCGGTGATCCCCTCGGACTTCACCCCGAGCACGGGTGTGGTTGCGGTGCCGTCGACGCCCGTCAACGTCGACGTCGTCCGGACGGCGCTGGCATCCGCCGCGGACGGACTGCAGGTGCAGAGCAGGCAGGCGCGCCTCGCCGGGCAGAACTCGCAGCTCGACGATCTGCAGCGGGTCACGGTGATCGGTCTGATCGTGGCGGCGGTGCTCGGCGGATGTAGCGCGGCCGTGAGCACGGCCGGATCGGTGCTCGACCGGCGGCGCACGTTCGGTGCGCTCATGGCGGCAGGCACGCCGGTGCGGGTGCTGGCGAGGGCGCTGCGCGCGGAGGCGGCGCTGCCCGCGTTGGTCGCGACGGTCGGCGCCGGCGTGGCCGGGACGCTCGTCGGGATCGGGCTGTTCGCCGTCGTCGTCGACGACGGCGCGAGGGTGCTCACGCCGTGGCTCGCGGCGCCGGTGGTGCTGGGGATCGGTGTCGCGCTGATCGCGTCGTCGGTGTGCACGCCCGCCCTGCGCCGCGTACAGGCCGAACCCCTGGCCGACGAGTAACCGGGGCGGGCAACCGCGACGGGGAACAGCCGGGGAAACAGGGGGACGGGAAACAGGGGGTTGGGGAACCGAGGGGATCGGGGAGACACGGCGGGGCGTTCATCGGGGGACGCCCCGCCGTGCACCTTCGCGCGTGTCAGGCGGCCGGGGCAGGTGCCAGCTCTGCTTGCTTTCCGCCGATGATCAGCGACAGGTGATCGGGAACACGGGTGCCGACCGGTACTCCGTCGACACCTCCGCGCGGCTGCTCGTGTCCGTCGCCGGGCCGCCGTGGTTCAGTGCTTCTCGAAGATCAGGTCGTGGGAGACGCGGCCCTCCTCCTCGGCGCGCTGTTCGAACTTGGTCACGGGGCGCCACTCGGGGCGTGGGGCCCAGCCGTCGAACCGGTTGACCAGCGATTCCTCCGCCGAACACACCTCGAGCATCTGATCGGCGTAGTCCTGCCAGTCCGTCGCGAGGTGCAGCGTGCCGCCGTCTGCGAGCCGGGAGGACACGAGCTCGACGAAGGCGGGCTGCACGAGGCGCCGCTTGTGGTGGCGCTTCTTCGGCCACGGGTCGGGGAAGAAGACGCGCACGCCCGCCAGCGAGCCGGGCTCGACGTGGTCGCGCAGCAGCGGCACGGTGTCGCCGTGCAGCAGGCGCAGGTTCGTCACGCCGAGCTTGTCGGCGCGCAGCATCAGCTGGCCGAGACCCGCCTCGTAGACCTCGGTCGCGGCGTAGTTGACATCCGGCGCGGCGGCCGCGAGCTGGGCGGTCGCCTCGCCCATGCCGGAGCCGATCTCCAACACCACCGGCGCGGGCCTGCCGAACCACGCGTCGAAGTCGATCGGCCCCGGTTCGAGCTCGGACACCGCCGCGCCCAGCTCGGGCCACCGGGTGTCCCACGCGCGCTGCTGCCCGACCGTCATCCTCCCGCCGCGCTTGACGTAACTGACGACGCTGCGCAGCCGGGGCTGTTCTTGACTCTCCACGGATGCCGACGATAGCCGCGGTTCAGCGGACGGCCTCGATCTCCCCCAGTCGTGCCCGCAGTCCGGCGAGCCCGTCGATCGCGGCGGGCTCCGGCGTGGCAGCCGCGTGAGCAGGGAGCATGTCGATCCACCCGGTGTGGCGGGAAGTGTTGACGATCGTCGTCGGAGTGCGCCGGTTCCCGCCCGTGCCCTCGGACGGCATGAACTCCCAGTACCCGGATTCGCCGTCGTCGGCCCACGGCACGAATTCCCATCCGGGGCGGCGGCTGAGCAATTTGTGCACGCGGTCCTCGACGCGGAAACCGGCCTCGCGCGATTCGAGCCGGCCGTCGGACAGTGCGCGCAACCACCACGGGGACGGCACGGGTTCGTCGGATTTCTGTACGGCCCGGTAGAGCGCGAGTACCTGACTCAGCGGTCCGCGGTGGACCCATGCCTTGCGCAGGTCGGCCGGGCTCGCGGCGTCGCCGCTCACGAGGGGAAGCTCGATGGCCTGCGACCATTCCAGGCCGACCATCGGTTCCAGACTGAGCGACGCGTCGTCACCGCCGGACGGGTCACCGCCGGGCAGGTCACCGCCGGACAGGGCACCAGCGGACAGGGTGCCGTCGGACAGGGCGCCGTCGGACAGGGCGCCGTTGGACAGGGCACCAGCGGACAGCGCGTCGCCGCCCGACGGCGCGCTGTAACCCGATCGCGCACCGTCATCGGGTCGCGTGCTCTTGTCCGATCGCGTGCTGTCGGACTCCTGTTGAATTTCGGACACCGCCAAGGATCACCTCCGTAGAGTCCCGACGGGCTGGCATCCAGCATCCTCGAACGGCCGGCTGTGCGCGTCCTCCGTGGGAGTGCTCACCTCACATTCTACCGACGGGAAAACCGCCGGGAACGATTCGAGCCCACTCGCACGTCACCCGAGCCCGTCCGCGAGCCGACCCGCGAGCCCACCCTCCCGTAGCCCCGAACGCCCCGAACGCCCCGAACACGCGAACGGGCCCGGGCCGCCCCCGAATCGCGGCCCGGGCCCGTTCTTCCCCGGTGGGTACCGCTCACCCGCAGCCCCGTTCGCTGGTGGGCGGTCTTCCCGTCGCGGCGTCCTCCCCCGAGGGCGCCGCGCAGGTCACGCGTCTCGCTTGCGGGCCGTCGTGATCGCGACGGCCAGCAGCACCGCGGCGAAGCCTGCGAAATAGGCCAGCGCCCACCACGGGCTCAGCGTCGACGTCGACAGCGGTGTGAGCATCTCGCCCGAGGCGCCCGCCGACTCTCCGTCGCCGGTGATGACCTTGTGCGCGACGTTGAACGGCATCCATTCGTAGATATCGGCACCGACGGTGGGGATGGCCTGGACCAGGCTTTCGACCGCCAGGAAGTAGATCAGCACCAGTGAGATCGCACCGGCCGAGTGGCGGATCAGGATACCCGTGGCCACGGCGATCACCGCGCCCAGTGCACACACCGGCCCGACGCCGGCGACGTTGAGCCAGTCGGCCGTGCTGTTGAGCGCGAGGTCGTCCTCGGGTCTGAGCAGATTGCCGAGGCCCCAGGACAGGAACGCCATCACCTCGCCGATGACGAGTGCGACCAGGGCGACGACCGTCGCCTTGGCCAGCAGTGCCGCGGCGCGGTTGGGTATGGCCTGGAACGTGGTGCGCATGGTGCCGAAGCGGTATTCGGTGGTCACGGCGAGCGTCGCGAGCACCATGATCACGGCCATGCCGAAGGTGTAGGCGAACTGTGTCGCGGAGACCGTCGCCGGGAACCCGCCACCGGCGTTGCTGACGACGAGCGTGGAGAAGCCGGCCGTGATCAGTAGTGCGGCGAGCGCGCACCACCACGGTGACCGTGTGCTGAGCAGTTTGATGCGTTCGACTGCGAGAAGAGTCATGATCGTTTTCCCCTGTTGGTTCGTGGCGCCGCCGGTTCGTGGCTGCCGCCGTCAGTTCGTGGTGCTTGCGTGACCGGCGGGTTGCTCGGCGGCGTCCTCGGTCTCCAGGTCGGCGTGGTATTCGACCGAGTCGCCGGTGATCTGCATGAACGCCTGCTCCAACGAGCCCTGCTGCGGGGCGAGCTCGTGCAGTGTCACCTGGTTCTCCATCGCCAGTTCGCCGATCTTGTCGCTGCTGGCGCCCGACACGATCAGGCCGTCGTCGGCGGCCGTCACCGTCGCGCCGACCCGGTCGAGGGCGGGGCGCAGCCGGTCGAGGTGCGGACTGCGGATCTTCACCGTGCTGTCGGTGGCGCGTGCGACGAACTCCTCGGTGGTGCTCTGCGAGACCAGCTTGCCCTTGCCGATCACGACGAGGTCGGTGGCCGTCAACGCCATCTCCGAGAGCAGGTGGCTGGAGACGAACACGGTGCGGCCCTCGTCGGCGAGGCGCTGCATGAACTTGCGGATCCACAGGATGCCTTCGGGGTCGAGGCCGTTGACCGGCTCGTCGAACAGCAGCACCTCCGGGTCGCCGAGTAGCGCGGCCGCGATGCCGAGCCGCTGCGACATGCCCAGCGAGAACCCGCCCGCACGCTTGCTCGCGACCTCGGAAAGGCCGACGATGTCGAGCACCTCGTCGACGCGCTTCGGCGAGATCTTGTTCGACTTCGCCATCCACGCCAGGTGCGCACGTGCGGAGCGGTTGGGGTGAACCCAACTCGCCTCGAGCAGGGCGCCGACGGTCCTGAGCGGATGGTGCAGTTCGGTGTAGCGCTTGCCCCCGATCGTGACCGAGCCGCCCGTCGGGTTGTCCAGTCCGAGCATCATCCGCATGGTCGTCGACTTGCCCGCACCGTTCGGCCCGAGAAAGCCCGTGACGCGTCCGGACTTGACGCTGAACGACAGGTCGTCGACGGCGACCTTGCCGCCGTACCTCTTGGTGAGGCTGTGCGCCTCGATCATGGTGTTCTCCTCCTGTGGCGGCGCGGGAGCGGCCGTCGGTGTGGCGGGATCCGGGTGCGCGGGATGGCCCCGGAAGGTCCCGTGGTCACTGCGGTGGCCGCGACGAACGCCGGTGTCGTCCCCGGTGCGGCGATGTCGCCGGTCATCGCCCGTGGCAGGTTTCATCTTTCCGGATACCCGCCCGCTCGCGCGTCATCCTGTAGGTCGAAATCGGGTTGGCCTGCGGTCGTAGGCGGCCGGTTGTGCCGGCCCGGGGTGGTGCCCCGGCCGTGTTCGGTGTGGTGACAGCTTCGGTCATCCGCGGGTGTGCACGCGATCGGTGACAACCCTGAGTTCTCCCTGAACCGTCCGTTTCGGACGTCGGGGCGCGCGGGTGGCGGCCGTGGAACGCGGCGGCACGGGATACGGCACGGATACGGTTGCGATAGTTATTGAACTATGATTCATTAATGGGGTGGCGAGACCGCGGACCATCACCGACGAACGGTTGCTGACGGCGGCCGCCACCGTCATCGAGCAGGCCGGGCCGGGATTCACGCTCGCGCAGGTCGCTCGCCAGGCGGGGGTGGCTGTCGGCAGCGTGGCGCACCGGTTCGGTTCGAAAGCCGGACTGCTGCGGGCGCTGACGGAGCTCGGCCGGGTGCAGGCCGTCGAGCGGATGCGCAGCGCGGGCGGTGCGGCCGACTCCCCGGCGACGGCCGTCAGGGCGGCACTGCTCGCGGTGTTCGCCGAGCTGGACACGGCAGGCGACTCCGGAGTGGCCAACCATCTGGCCCAGCTCGGCACCGACCTCGCCGACCCGGAACTGCGCGGACTGCTCGGTGAGCACTACGCGGCATGCCGGGAGGAGTTGACCGTGCTGCTGCGGGTGGCGGCAGATGACCGGTGGTGCGGACCGCCGCCCGGGGTCGCCGCACGCGTACTGCTGTCGGCGGTCAACGGGGCGGCGCTGGACTGGTCACTGAGGACGACTGACACGACGTCGACCAGCGAGGTGGCGTCTGCGAATGAGCCGGCGCCGGCGGACGAGTCGGCGCCGGCGGACGAGTCGGCGTCTGCGAATGAGGCGGTTGCTGCGGGTGAGGCGGTGGCGAAGGAAAGGGAGACGGCGTCCGAGAGGGGCACGCTGTCGGCCTGCCTGGCCCAGACCGTCGACGTGATCATGAAGGGATGGCTGCCATGACCGGAACGGGCCCACTGAGGGGCAAGGTCGCCGTGGTGACGGGTGCGACGCGAGGATGCGGCAGGGCGATCGCCGTGGAACTCGGGCGCTGCGGGGCGACCGTGTTCGTCACGGGCAGGACGACGCGCGAACAGGCGTCGCCGATGGCGCGGCCCGAGACGATCGAGGGGACGGCTGCGCTCGTCGACGAGGCCGGGGGCCACGGGATCGCGGTGCGCTGCGACTTCTCGAACGTGGCCGATGTGGACGCTCTCGTCGCGCGGGTCGACGCCGAAGCGGGCGGCCGGATCGACGTGCTCGTCGACGACGTGTGGGGCGGCGATCCGTACGTCGACTTCGGCAACGCGTACTGGGACTCGTCTGTGGACAGTGCGCTGACGCTGGTGCGTGGCGGGCTGGAAACGCATCTGATCGCGCTCCACCGGCTGCTGCCGCTCGTCGTGCGCAATCCGGGCGGGCTCGTCGTCGAGGTGACCGACGGTGAGGACGACGAGTACCTCGGCGCGGGCATCCCGTACTACCTGGTCAAATGCGGGGTGCGGGCGATCGGGCGGGCGCTGGGCGCCGAACTGGCCTCCCACGGCTGCACCGGGTTGTCGGTCACGCCGGGATTTCTGCGCTCGGAGGCGATGCTCGAGTTGTTCGGCGTCACGGAGGAGAACTGGCGCGATGCCGTGACCGACGAGCGTCCGGAGTTCGCCGTGTCGGAGACGCCCGCGTACCTGGCGCGGGGTGTCGCGGCGTTGGCGACGGATCCCGACGTGGCGCGGCTGGCGGGGCGGACGCTCGCCTCGTGGACGCTGTCGTCGAGGTACGGCATCACCGACGTCGACGGCAGCCGCCCCGACTTCGGCCGCTGCTTCCGCGAGGTCTTCCAGGCGGGACTCGACCCGCAGACGGTCGACATGTCGGTGTACCGCTGAGCGCCCCACCGCAATTCCTCCACCCCGCACCTTTCCGGGTGATGCCCCGAAGGGCACCTTGGGGGCGTTGAGCGCCCCGAAGGTGCCCTTCGGGGCGCCCGCATCACGGGAGGGTGCGGAAGATTTCCCCTGACGCTGCGTCAGGGGATGGATTGCCAGGTGGCGAGGAAGGTTTTCGTCAGGGTTCCGGAATCGGCCGGCAGGCAGTGGATGCCGCCGCCGGGGTCGGTGAAGGTCAGGATGCGGCCCTGGTCGCGGGCATCGATCAGCGTGAACGGGAGGCTGCGTTCGTGGCCGCCGCCGGTGGTGCGCCCGGCGACGAACACCTGGTGTACGCCGAGGCGAGGGGCCTTCACGAGTTTTTCGATGCGTTTTTCCGGCGACTCGCGGGCGGCGAACATGTCGTGGTTCTCGTCGCGGAGTTCGTAGTCACGCCTCGTGGTGTGCAGTTCGGGAATCTGCGCGGGCCGCAGCGCCGGTAGCTCGGACAGGAACCCGTCGACGAGGTCGTCGGCGTCGAACCGGCTGAGGGTCACCATGTCCCCGCGCACCTCGAGCGCCACACCGACGTCGCCCGCGACCGCAGCGGCGGACTTGAACTCCAACGTTCCGCCGTCACGGGTGTGGATCTTGGAGTGCGAGTATAGTTCCCGGACCGGCGAGCGCAGCACCCGCAATGCCACCCGCAGCTCCCGTGTGGGCATCTGCCCGTCGGACAGGCCGAGGTCCTGCAGCAGGCCGAGGGCTTGGCGCTCGGCCTCGCCGGTGCGGTCCACGTGGATGTACGTCTCCCGTGCGCCGAGGATCGGGTGGGCCTCGCCGAGTTCTTCGAGTTCCCACGCATACAGCGCGATCACCCGCGGCAGCGTCACGGGTCTGTCGAGTACCGCCATCGGTTACTCGCCGATGGTGGGCGGCGTGGCGACGAAGCCGGTTCTGGGGTCGCGCAGCACTTCGTCGCCCTCGGTGAGGTCGAACGCCTCGTCGGTATCGGCGACGTACTTGCGCTGATGCTCCTCGTCCTCGCTGCCCTGGCCGCCGCCCTTGCCGGCACCGCCCATCGCGCCCATGCCACCACGCGCGCCGGCACCACCGGAACCGGCCGCTCCGGATCCGGCACCGGTACCGGCACCACCGGAACCGGTCGGGCCGAAGCCACCGGGAGCGGCGCCGGTCATCCTGCCCGCACCCGGAGAACCCGCGCGGGCGCCACCACCGGCACCTCCGGAACCTCCTGCCGCGCCGCCGGAAGAACCGCCCGCACCACCGGCCGAACCGCCGTAACCGGACGTGCCGCCACCGGTCGGACCGAAACCCGTCGTCCCGATCGGGCCGGCGCCGCCCGTACCCGGGGTGGCCGCACCGGGACCGCCGGGGCCGAAACCGCCGGACCCGGGGTAACTCGACCCCGGATAGTTCGCCGCAGGCGGCATCGCCGTCGATGGCGGCGTGTACCCGGCTGTGCCCGTGCTGTCGTCGGGTGAGGCGTAACTGGGAGCCGGAACATCACCCGGCCTGTCGGGCGACTGGTAACCACCACCGACGGGGCGATCACCGACGGGATCGCCACCGACAGGGCGACCACCTGCGGGATCACCGGTGGCCACCGGGCCACCACCATCCCCGCCACCGGAGTCCGGATCGGGAATGTCGATCACGCCCGAATCCGTCGGCCCATCGGCGTCCCCACCCTGGAAGATGTCGCCCAACTTGCCGTCGAATTCCTGCAGCTGGCCGAAGTTGCCCTCGACAGCCATGCTGGAGTCGAGGGAGCTCGACTGGTGGGTGCTGTACTGGCTCTGCGCTTGTTGGACCTGCGCCTTGTACTGGTTGGCCTTGTCCTCCTGGTCGGTGTCCCACGGGGTGACGCTGTCCCACGCGGACAGTTCCGGCTCCTGCGCAGGCAGGTTCTCGGGAAGCTTCGCCTTCAACGCGTCGAATGCGGAGATGTTCTCGTCGTAATGTTGCCGGTTCTGGCGGTACACGTCGGAGGTCTTCGCGGCGGCGTCGGAACCAATTTTGATCTTCTCACTCGCGGCGTCGGCCCCCGCACCGGACCACGAGCTTTCCAGCGCCTGTGCAGCGCCTTTCGCCAGGTCGACGGCTTCCTCGTGGCCTGCCATCACCCGGTCCGTGCCGTTGGACGCGTTCTGCCACTTGGCCGACTCGCCCGCCTTCACCCGGGTGACGATCTCCTGGATCGTGGGCGAATCATTGAAGAACGGGATGGAGTTCTCGAACTGGATCCGGTCCTGCTCGTCCTGCAAGCTGCGGTCTTCCGGATTGCCGATGCCGAAAAGCTTCCCCATCGCTGTTACCCCCCCTGCATTGTCCTTCAGATTGCCTACGATGATGTCGGCGACCTGGTTAGCCGCTTCGCACGAGTCCTGGTCCTCCGCATCCTGGCCGAGCGTGACGTTGGTCGACACGTTGTACTCGTCGGCGAGTCCCACGACCACCGTGCACAAGTTTTCTTCTTCGCCGTTGTTGTACTCGACAGCCGGGAACCCCTGGATCGGACCAGTTTCCTCGAAGTGCTCCATCTGGGACGGCACATTGGCATACGCGGCACTAAGACCTTGGCGCATCACCGTGTTGTACTGCAGGTCGAACCCGGACATCCGCTGAGGGTTCTGCCACTCGCAGCCCTCGCCGAGTTCGTCCAAATCCGCTTCGGTGCCTTCGACAGGTTTCCCGAGGAGCTCGGTGACTTGTTCGGGGGTGACCACATCGCACGGCTCGGCGGACAGGACCGATTCGGGCAGTGGGTTGGTCACCGCGGGTGCGCCGCTGTGGGGCGGTTCCTGCGCCGATGCCGATGTGCTGGGCGCGGCGGTCGTCGAGTCGGATGCCGGTGCCGACGGTTCGGGCGAGGGCTGGGCCTGGCCGGTCGTGTCGTCCGAACAGCCCGCGGCCAGCACCAACAGGGCGCCGGTCGCCGCTGCCGCCATCGCTCGCCTCACCGCTCTTCCGGATTGTCCGGACCGAAGAGCTTCCCCATTGCTGTTACCCCCCTGCGTTGTTCTTCAGGTTTCCCACGATTATGTCGGCGACCTGGTTAGCCGCTTCGCACGAATCCTGCATCTCCGCATCCTGGCCGAGCGTGACGGCGGTCCCGACGCTGTACTCGTCGGCGAGTCCAACGACTACATGGCAGGTCAGATCTCCTTGGTCGTTGTTGTACTCGACAGCCGGGAACCCCTGGATCGGTCCGGTTGCTTCGAAGTGCTCCATCTGGGGCTGCGAGTTCGCATACGCCGAACTGAGGCCTTGGCGCATGACCGTGTCGTACTGCACGTCGAACGCGGACATCCGCTGCGGGTTCTTCCATTCGCAGCCCTCGCCGAGTTCGTCCAAATCGCGATCGGTGCCTTCGACGGACTTCCCGAGGAGTTCGGTGACTTGTTCGGGGGTGACCACGTCGCACGGCTCGGCGGACAGGACCGATTCGGGCAGCGGGTTGGTCACTGCGGGTGCGCCGCTGTGGGGTGGTTCCTGCGCCGGTGCCGATGTGCTGGGCGCGGCGGTCGTCGAGTCGGATGCCGGTGCCGACGGTTCGGGTGAGGGCTGCGCCTCGCCCTCGGCGCCGTCTGAACAGCCCGCGACCAGCACCAACAGGGCGCCGGTCGCCGCTGCCGCCATCGCTCGCCTCATCCGAGCAGTCCTCCACCGGAGTCGCCGTCACCGCCAGTCTTGGTGATATCATCCTTGGCGTCCTCGTCCGCCGTGCGGTAGGCCTCCAGCGCCTTGCCGAGCGCCTGGGTCAGGTTGCGCCAGTACATGTACTCGGCGGCCACGTGATCGGAGCCCAGCTCGAAGGCCTTGTTGCCCACGGTGTTGAAGTCGACGCTCGCGGGGTCCTGCGCCGGCGGTTCCGTCCGCGTCAACCAGCCAGCTTCACGCTTGAGGACGTCGAACTTGTCCACGACCTTCAGCAGGGCCTTGTAGATGTCGTCCGCGCTTTCCTCGTCGAGCACGAAGCCGCTCGCGCCACCCGCGCCGCCGTCGTCGACGTCGAACCAGGGTGTGATGACGAAATCCGACGACTTCCACGGCGTGATCTTGTCCCAGAAGTCGTCCGACTGCGTGTTCTCGGCCATGACTGATGGCCCCTCCCCATCTCGCGGTCATTCACGACACAGTCCGCGCCGCAGAGTAGTCGAACCCGGACACAGCGGAAGGAAAAATGGCGAAATCGTCACCGCGGTCGCTGCCGCCTCCTGGCGGTTCAGACGTCCTCGGTGCCGATCTCGTGGATGGAGCGCTGGATCCGCGCCTCGAAGTCGCCGTAGAGCTCGCGGACTCGTTCGAGTGCCTCGTTGATCTCGTGCTGCCGCACCGCCGGGTCGCCGTCGTACCACGGCTCCGCGTCGAGGATCCGGTCGTCGTGGGTGGGGATCTCGTCGGGCAGTTCTCGTTGCAGCCGTTCCAGCTCCGCGGCGTTCGCGGCGTAGTGCTCGGCCATGCGGTCGTACACGTCCGCCATCCTCCTGGCGGCGGCCGCGGACTCGCGCATCTCGGAGGTCGGCGGCTGCGGGCTGTCGCCGGTCCATCCGGATTCCAGCAGGTCGGTCATCTCATCGGAGAGGTCGGTCGAGCGCCTGCTGTCCGCCGCGACCTGCCTCGACACCTGCGCGGCCTCCCACCACACCGACGTGTCGGCGGTCTTCACCCGGCGAAGAAGTTCACGCGTGCTGAGTCCGTCGGCGCCGAGCCACTCGTCCAGACGTCTGCTGCGTTCCCGCAGCGCGTCCCAATCATCGGAGCCGACAGTGCCATCAGAGCCGACAACCCTGCCATCGGAGCCGACAGCGCTGTCGTCGAAAGCGCTGCTCATGAAACGGTCCCCTCCTCGCGGTGGCGGCAACAACAACCGTAGCTGTGATCAACCGTCGGCGGTTCGGACGCGGTGGGATCAGCTCCCGGGGCTGGCCAGGCCGGTTTCGTAGGCGAGGACGACGGCCTGGACCCGGTCGCGCAGGTCGAGTTTCGTCAGGATGCGGCCCACGTGGGTCTTGACGGTCGCCTCCGACAGGAACAGCTCCCCCGCGATCTCCGTGTTCGACAACCCCTTCGCGACGTGGGCCAGCACCTCGCGTTCGCGGCCGGTCAGAGCCTCCAGCGCGGCGGCATCCCGCGGCGCGATCCGTCCCGTGTCGACGAACCGGTCCAGCAGTCGCCGCGTGATCGCAGGTGAGACGACCGCATCGCCGCCTGCCACCGACCGGAGCGCCGACACCAGGTCACCGGACGGCGTGTCCTTCAGCAGGAATCCCGACGCGCCCGCCCGCAATGCCGAGTAGACGTATTCGTCCAGGTCGAACGTCGTCATGACCAGCACCCGCGAACTGCCTGCCGCCACGATCCGCTGCGTCGCCTCGACCCCGTCCAGCACGGGCATGCGCACGTCCATCAGCACGACGTCCGGGCTGTGCTCCGCGGCGAGGCGCACCGCCTCCTCACCGTTGCCCGACTCCCCCGCGACCTCGATGTCGTCCTGGGCGTCGAGCACCATGCGAAAGCCGACGCGCATCAGTTCCTGATCGTCGACGACGAGCACTCGGATCATCGGAACTCCAATCGGCGGAACCCGGCATTGCCGGTGGGTAGGACGCCGGGATCGACCGGGAAGTCCGGTCCAGCGGCCGGGAACCAGTTCATCAGACGGGGATCATCAGACGGGGAGCACGTCAATCGCCCAACCTCGCGGTGAGCTCGGCGCGGACCTGCCAGCCGCCGCCGGGTGCCGGCCCGGCGATGAGGGTGCCGTCGTGGACGTTCGTGCGTTCACGCATGCCGATGAGCCCGTTCCCGCCCGACGTCGAGGGCGCGCGGTCCGCGGTCCTCCTGGCTCGTGCACCCGACCCGCCTGCCAGTACGGGATTGGCCTTTCCGGCGCCGTCGTCGTCGACGTCGACGTGCACCGACCCGGCGTGCTCGGCGTTGCGTCCCGCCCCGCGATCCCAGCGCACGCGTACCTGCGCGCGAGTGCCGATGCCCGCGTGCTTGAGGCTGTTGGTGAGCGCCTCCTGCACGATCCGGTACACGCCGAGCGACACGCCCGCGGGCAGCTCGTCGATGGCCTCGTCCAGGTCGAGCCGCACCGTCAGCCCCGCCGTTTCGATGCGGTCGGCCAGCTCGACGAGGTCGGCTGCCGTCGGCTGCGGGGTGCGCGCACCCTCACCACCGCCGCGGCTGCCTTCGTCGTCGTGGTCTCCGTCGCGGTCGTCGTCGCGCAGGATCGCCAGCAGCCTGCGCAGTTCGCTCAGCGCGCTGCGGCCCGTGTCGGAGATGGTGCCGATGGCGCGTTCGGCCAGGTCGGGATCCTTGCGGACGGCGTAGGACGCGCCGTCGGCGTGCACCACGATCACGCTGACCGCGTGCGCCACGACGTCGTGCAGCTCGCGGGCGATGCGTTCGCGCTCCTCGGCGACGGCGATGCGGGTGGCCTGGTGGCGTTCGTTCTCCAGCAGGTGCAGCCGCGCCTCGACCTCGGCCTGGTAGGCACGCCGAGCGCCGACGAACTCACCCAGCACCCAGCACAGTGCGAGGGACAGCACGACCGTCACCGTGTTGACGATCCAGTCGCCGGGGTACTGGAGGATCTGGTGGGTCAGGATCACGACCAGCGTCAACGCGGTGTAGAGCGCGGCCTGCCGGCGTCCGCTGTAGACGACCACCGTGTACAGGGCGATGCAGCTGACCACAGCGACGCCGAGCCCCACGTCGCCGAACCCGGACGCGACGTACGGGATCGTCCACACGAGTATCCAGTACGCCATGACCAGCGGGTACTTGCGCCGGAACGGGACAACGGCCAGCAGGCACACGGCCAGTGGCAGGCCCACGTACCACGGCGGCGTGGCCACGCCGGGCGCCGGAAAGGCCACGAACAGGCTGTATACCAGCGCGTCGAGTGCGAACAGCACGATGGCGATGAGGCTGTCGCCCACCATGGGGCGGGCCCTCATCCAGAGACTGATCCGGCGCACCGGCTCACGGTAGGCGGTCGAGGGCCGGCTGCGCGTCGCCCTGAGGTCGCACGCCGGGTCGTCGCGTGGGATGACCCAGCGTGGGATGACTCGGCGTGGGATGACTCGGTGTTGGCTGACCCGGTGTTGGCTGACCCGGTGTCGCAGCTCCGGTGGGGCCGCGCGTCCGAGGTGGTCGGGGTGGGATTCGGGTGGGAGGATATGCCCGCAAGTAGCGGCGGCAGGCACGGTCAGCAGGGGGTTCGATGACGGCGGCAGGTGGAGGCAGACCGGCCGGCCCGCTGTCGGAGTCGGTGGCGGATCTGTGCAACCGGCTGCGTGGTCAGGTCTCCCAGCGCACGGCGGCGGGTTTGGCCGAGGTGCTGCGCAGACTGGAGGCGCCGCTGCAGGTCGCGGTGGCGGGGCGGATCAAATCGGGCAAGTCGACGCTGGTCAACGCGCTGATCGGACGTCGCGTGGCGCCCACCGACGTCGGCGAGTGCACGCGGCTCGTCACCCGGTTCCAGTACGGCACGGTCGACCGCATCGAGGTCGTGTTCACCGACGGTTCGAAGCAGGTGCAACCGTTTGCGCCCGACGGCGGGATCCCGGCCGAACTGGGCGTCGACATCGAGAGCGTGTCGCACATCGAGGCGTATCTGACGAACGCGGTGCTGCGCGACATGACGGTGATCGACACGCCGGGCCTGGGGTCGCTCGACACCTCGTCGGTGGCGCGGACACAGCAGGCACTCGGTGCGGCGCGGCTGAGCGGTTCGCTCTCCGACGGGGACGAACCGGCAGCAGCCGGGTCAGCCGGGATCTCCCCGGGCGCCGGGCCCTCCCCCGGCGCCGACGGCGCAGGCGGTTCCGGGGACACCGCCGGTTCCGACGCCGATGCGCTCGACGAGACGTCCCGCAGCGCGCTGGTCGGCGCCGAGGCGGTGCTGTACGTCGTCACGCAGGGCATCCGGGCCGACGATCAGCAGGCGCTCGCCGCGTTCACGGCCGCGACGGCGAGCCGCGAGGCAGGCCCGGTCAATGCCATCGCGGTGCTGAACAAGGCCGACACGATCCCGCCCGAGTCGGTGGAAGGGGCCGACGGAGACGTGTGGCGGGCCGCGACGACGCTCGCCGAGAAGCAGGCGAGCCTGTTGCGGCCGCGGGTGGCCGACGTGCTGCCGGTGATCGGGCTGCTCGCCGAGTCGACGGAGACGGGCGCGTTCACCGACACCGAGGCCGACGCGCTGCGCACGCTCGCCGGTCTCGACGACGGCGACCTGGAGGTCATGCTCGTCTCGGCCGACATCTTCACCACGTGGGAGTGCGACGTGCCCGCGGGCGTGCGGGTGCGCCTGCTGGAGAAGCTGGACCTGTTCGGCATCCGCAGGGCGATCGACGTCATCCGCGCGGACGAGCAGGTGACGGTGGGTGCGCTGCACCGGCGGCTGCTCGACGTCTCCGGGCTGGACGCGGTGCACCGGCGGCTGTCGAGCGTGTTCGCAGCGCGTGCGGACGGCATCAAGGCCGCCGCCGCGCTCGCCTCCATCACCGCATTCGCCCACGATTCCGGCGACCAGGCCGAACGGCAGCGGGTGCACGATGCCATCGAGGTGCTCCTCGCCCGCCCCGAGGCGCATCAGCTGCGGCTGCTGGAGGCGTTGACGCTGGTCACGTCGGGTGCCGTCGACATGCCGCAGGATCTCACCGACGAGGTACTGCGCGTCGGCAGCAGCGCCGACATCGCCGCTCAGCTCGGGATGCCCGGCGCCCCGGCCGACGATCTGTCGGCGTTCGCGCTCGAGCGCGCCGGCTGGTGGCGCTCCTTCGCGTCGTTCGGGGCGACGCCCGCGCAGGCGCGCGTGGCGCACGTGGTGCACCGGGCGTACTTCCTGCTGTGGCAGCGGCTCAAGACGCAGGTGAGCCAGGCCGCGGGCGGCGGTGCAGCCGGTTCCGGCGACGGTCAGGCCGCGGGTCCCAACGCGGGGAGACCTGTGGGACCCGCCGGGGCTCCCGGCAATGCTCGACCCGGCAACCCGCACCCCGATGGCCCGCACCCCGGCAACCGCCGTCCCGACGTGCCGTCCGCACCGCAGCCCGGGGTGAACCCGGGTCCGGCACCCGGTCCGCAGCGGGCACGCCGGTGAGTTCGCCTCCCGACGGGGAGGGAACCGGTCCGGCGGACGGCGCGTCAGAACCCGATGTGGACCCAGTAGCTCTCGCCAGCGGCATCGAGCCGGAGCAGGCGTTGGCCGATCGCCAGGCGCTGATCCAGCTCTGCCTGTACGCCATGGATCGCGCGCACAGTGGCGGTGTCGCCGAGCGCATCGAGAAGGGGCTCGCCGCCATCGGAGTGCACGCGCTGCGGCCCGACGGTGCGCGGTTCGACCCGGCGCAGCACGAGGCGGGTGGCGCGGTGCGCACCGACGACGCGAACCTCGAAGGCACGGTTGCCGAGACCGAGGTACCCGGCTTCGTCGACCACGATCGGTTGCTGCGCGCACCCGTCGTCACGGTGTACACGCGTCGCTGAGCCCGCAGGCGGGTCCCCGATAGGCTGCGCATTGTGACGGCATCCACACGTTCGCTCGGCAAGGCGGGTCTGCCCGCGCAGGTCAAGCAGGTGCGGGAGTCGCTGCTCACGTTGCTGCGCGGCGAGGCGGCGGAGTCGGCCGACTGGGTGGAGCGGCAGCGGAAGTCGGCGGCGGCCAAGCCGACCGTCGTCGTGGTCGGTGAGACCAACCGCGGCAAGAGCTCCCTGGTCAACGCCGTGTTGGCGGCGCCGGGGCTCTCGCCCGTGGACGCCGAGGTCGCGACGTCGACGTATCTGGTCTTCGATCACGCCGACGAGTGGTCGGCCGAGGCGTGCTATCCGGGGCAGCTCGCGCCGGTGGGGTTCCCGCTGGCCGAACTGCCCGCGTGGTCATCGGTGTCGCACGAACTGCCGGCCGGGCAGATTCCGCCGCGGTATGTGCAGGTCGACGGTCCGGTTCCGCTGTTGGAGCGCATCACCGTGGTCGACACCCCCGGCGTCGGCGGGCTGGACGCGGGGCACGCCGACCTCGCCATGGAAGCGGCAGCCAACGCGACGGCGCTGCTGTTCGTCGTCGACGCGTCCGCGCCGTTCACGTCGAGCGAGCTGCAGTTCCTCGCCGAGATGAGCGATCGCGTCGAGACCGTGTTGTTCGCGCTCGCCAAGACCGACCAGTTCCGCGGCTGGCGGGAGATCCTCGAGGCCGACCGCAGGCTGCTGGCCGAGCACGCGCCCCGGTTCACCGATGCGCCGTTCCACCCGGTGTCGGCGCGCATGTTCGAGATGGCGGGGAAGGCCCCGAGCGAGCAGGCCGCGGTGACGCTGCGGGAGAAGTCGGGCGTGGCCGAGCTGCAGGGCGCGCTGCAGGAGGCGCTCGTCGGGCGGGCCGCGATGCTGGCCGAGGCGAACACGATGCGTGCACTGGCCACGGCGCTGTCGGAACGGCAGGCGAGGGCGGTCGCCGATCAGCGTGCGCTGACCTCCGGCGAGGACGAGGCGGCCGCGCTGCGGGCGCGCAGGGACGAGCTGAACGCCGCCCGCCGCTCGTCGACCCGCGGGTGGCAGCTCAAGCTGCGCGGCGAGATCCAGCGGGCCCGCAGCGACCTGACGCACGAGTCGGCCCGGCGCATGCGGGATGCCCAGGCCCGGTTCCGGCAGGAGATCGACGGGGCGCGACGGCAGGATCTGAAGGACCTTCCCGCGCAGGTCGACGCCGTGCTGCAGGCGTCGTCGCAACAGCTCTCGGGGCTGCTGGCGCAGCGGCTCAACCAGGTCGCCGACGCGACCCTGGCCGAGCTGTTCTCCGAGGAGGAGCTGGCCGTCATCCGCTCGCAGTTCCTGCGCGGGGTGACGCCGCCGGTGGAGCTGCGGCCGCCGGACAAGCGCCCGTCGTCGGCCGAGGACAAGCTCCTGGTGTTCATGGGCCTGACCAGCGGTGCGGGTGCCGCGAAGCTCGCAGCCGCGCCGCTGGCCGGGTTCGCACTGTTCAACCCGGTCGTGTTGCCCGCGACGGTCGTCGTCGGTCTCGGCGCGGGCTGGTGGGTCGGCCGGACGCGCAGGCACTCCGCGGACAAACAGCACTCGAAGCAATGGCTGATCGAGTCGATCGCCGACGCCCGCTCCACGCTGGACCAGCTCGTGTCCGAACAGCTCATCGAGGCCGAGCAGCAGCTGTCGCTGGCGCTCGACGAGGCGGTCAGCAGGCGGATCGAGTCGATCGAGGCCGAGCTCAAAGAGGTCGACAAGAACATCAAGATGGATGCCCAGGAGCGCAAGCAGAAGCTCGCGGTGGCGACGAAGCGGGTCAAGGACCTGGCCGACGGCCGGGAACGTGCCGAAACGCTGCTCGGACGGATCCGGGCGCTGCGGGATCGGCCCCGGGCGGGCGAGCAGGGGTGACGGTCCCATCCGCTCGGGCGGTGTCGCCTGGTGCAGGGAACCGAACCGGCATAACGTGAGTCCCAATGACACGACCCGCAACGGCGGGTGCACCGGGGAGGCCGGTGGTCGTCGCGGAGTCCGCGGCGCGGCCGGTAGGTGCCGAAAGGATCAGCAGCCCTGAGCTAGGGGGAGTTTGAAGTGTGGGTCGACGACGGCAGCGCTGACGCCACGACCACCGCCGAAGACATGACGGTGACGGTCGACAGTGAGGAGTACACGGCCGAGCTCAACCAGGACGTCGACGGCGACGGCGTGTACGACGCCGCCCTGATCGAGCACGAGGACGGCACCGCGCAGCTGTTCGTCGACACCGACGGTGACGGTGATGCCGACGCGTACGCCGAAGCCGATTCCGACCGCAACGTGGTCGTGGAAGCGGAGTACGACGAGGCCAGTGGCCAGTGGGTCGAGATGGGCGGCGGGTCCGCCGACGACGCCCCGGAGACCGACGCCGGCGCCGGCGGCATGATCACCGCCGACCTGGGCGACGGGGACGTCGAGGTCGGCCCGGCGACGATCGACACCAACGAGGACGGCACGAACGACACCGCCATCGTCGAGACCGAGGACGGCGACACGATCGCCTTCACCGATGCCGACGGCGACGGCGAGGCCGACATCGCCGTGGTCATCGACGAGCATGGCAACGAGGTCGTGCTCGAGAGCGACGGCGACGGCGAGTGGACCGAGACCGACGAGACCGGCGGCTACGGCGGTTCCTCGGGTGCCGCACGGGTGCCGGAGACCGCCGACCCGTGGGGCGAGGGCGCCGCGGCCGGTGCCGGCGTCGAAGGCGTGGCGAAGATCGATCCGGCCACCGGTCAGTGGATCAGCCAGAACTGACCGCACGCGAATTGCGAGGGTTTTGCGGCCCGGTTCCCCAGTGGGAGCCGGGCCGCACCCGTTCGCGGGCATTTCCGTGGCGATCTCGCCGTTCCCACCTGGCGAAAGTCTTCCTCCGACTGGGCCGATCGGCTGTAACTGAATCGATTCCCTGATCGTTCTTGTGAGAGAACCGACAGCGCTGACCTGCCTGAAGCCGCGATACGGCCGTTAGTCTCTGGGAATCCCCAAGAAACGCACGCACCGCTTGGCCGCGGTGGGTGAAGCCATTTCGGTCGCCGGCAACGGAGCCCGCACCAGGACGCTGCAGTTCGGTGTGGGCTCTTGTCGTCGAAGACAGGAGAAGAGATGACTGCAGTAGCCATCCCAGGACTGGACGACGCACCGACCACGCACAGTGGCGTGCTGTCCTGGGTGCGGGAGGTCGCGGAGCTGACCACGCCCGACCGGGTGGTGTGGGTCGACGGCTCCGAGGAAGAAGCCGAGCGCATCAACCGGGAACTGGTCGAGGCAGGCACGTTCGTCGAGCTGGACAAGCGGCCGAACTCCTACTGGGCCGCTTCCGACCCGAGCGACGTCGCGCGGGTCGAGGAGCGCACCTTCATCTGCTCCGAGCGGGAGGAGGACGCAGGGCCCACCAACAACTGGATGGACCCGGACCGGATGAGGGCCACCATGACCGAGCTCTACCGGGGCTGCATGCGTGGTCGGACGATGTATGTCATCCCGTTCTGCATGGGTCCGCTCGGCGACGACGACCCGAAGCTCGGCATCGAGGTCACCGACTTCGCGTACGTGGTGTCCTCCATGGGGGTCATGACCCGCATGGGCCGGAAGGCACTGGACAAGTTCGTCAAGGCCGACGGCACCGAGCGTTCGTTCGTGCCCGCCCTGCACTCGGTCGGCAAGCCGCTCGAGCCCGGTGAGCAGGACGTGCCGTGGCCGTGCAACGACACGAAGTACATCACGCACTTCCCGGAGTCGCGCACGATCTGGAGCTTCGGCTCGGGCTACGGCGGCAACTCGCTGCTCGGCAAGAAGTGCTACTCGCTGCGCATCGCCTCGGCGATGGCGCGGGACGAGGGCTGGCTCGCCGAGCACATGCTGATCCTCAAGCTCATCTCGCCGGAGAACAAGGCCTACTACGTCGCGGCCGCGTTCCCGAGTGCCTGCGGCAAGACCAACCTGGCGATGCTGCAGCCGACCCTGCCGGGCTGGCGTGCCGAGACCATCGGTGACGACATCGCGTGGATGCGGTTCGGCGAGGACGGCAGGCTGTACGCGATCAACCCCGAGTTCGGTCTCTTCGGCGTCGCGCCCGGCACCGGCGAGAAGACGAACCCGGTGGCCGTGAAGACCATCGAGAAGGGCAACACGGTCTACACCAACGTCGCCCTGACCGACGACGGCGACGTCTGGTGGGAGGGCCTGACCAAGGAGGCGCCCGCCCACCTGACCGACTGGAAGGGCCGTGACTGGACGCCGGACTCCGACGAGCCCGCCGCCCACCCGAACTCGCGGTTCTGCACGCCGATCTCGCAGATCCCGACGCTGGCGCCCGAGTGGGACGACCCGCAGGGCGTGCCGATCTCGGCGATCCTGTTCGGTGGCCGCCGCAAGACGACGGTGCCGCTGGTCAACGAGTCCCGCGACTGGCAGCAGGGCGTGTTCCTGGGCGCCACCATGTCGTCGGAGAAGACCGCGGCCGCTGCGGGCAAGGTCGGCGAGGTGCGCCGCGACCCGATGGCGATGCTGCCGTTCCTCGGCTACCACGCCGCCGACTACTTCCAGCACTGGCTGGACACCGGCAAGAACGCCGATCAGTCGAAGCTGCCGAAGATCTTCTACGTCAACTGGTTCCGCCGCGGCGACGACGGCCGGTTCCTGTGGCCGGGCTTCGGTGAGAACACGCGCGTTCTCAAGTGGATCGTCGAGCGCCTCGAGGGCAAGGCGAACGCCCAGGAGACGCCGGTGGGCCTCGTGCCGACCGCCGAGGACATCGAGACGTCCGACCTGTCGGAGCCGCTCGAGGACATCCAGGCGTCGCTGGACGTGAACGTCGAGGAGTGGAAGCAGGAGATCCCGCTCATCGAGGAGTGGTTCGCCTCGATCGGCGAGGACAAGATCCCGTCCGCGCTGAAGGACGAGCTCGCCGCTCTCAAGCAGCGCCTCGGCTGAACTTCGTAACAGGGCGTGACAACGTCCGTCTCACGCTCCACGCCCCCAAGGGCACCTTCGGGGCACTCAGTGCCCCGAAGGTGCCCTTGGGGGCAAATTACGGTCTCGGGGCGTCTGCACGCTGCGTGAGGAAGACGTACTCGGCGCCGGGGCGGTCAGGGGCGTCGCGTACGTCGGTCACGGTGAAGCCCGCCGCGTCCAGGCTCGCCGTGATCTCGTCGCGGTTGCGGAAGCGGAGCGTCGAGTCCGACGTGACCACCGAGCCGTCCGGGAACCGATAGGCGTGCCGGAACGACACGAACGGCAGTGCCACGTCGGTCACGTTCGTCGCCATGGCCACGGCGCCGACGCCGGGTACGTCCCGTGTCACGTCGGGAGCGGCCGCCCAGCGCTGCCAGGCGCGGGCCCCGGGCCTCCTCGTTTCGAACGCGAGGCGGCCGCCAGGGCGCAGTGTCGCGCGCACGGCCGTCAACGTTGCGTGCCAGTCGTCGTCGGTGAGGAAGACCTGCGCGACGTTGCCGGTCATCACGGCGAGGTCGGCGCGGAACTCGGCCCGTTGTGAGAGTTCCGCCAGGTGCGCTGCCGCGGCACTTGCGTCTCCGCGGAGCCACGTGACGTCGGCGTTCCTGGCGCGCGCGATCTCCAACGACGCTTCGGCCGGGTCGACGCCGACGACCTCGCAGCCGCGGCTCGCCAGCGCTGCCGCCAGCTCGCCGGTGCCGCAGCCGACGTCGAGCACGCGAGCCGCGCCCACCTCGTCGGCGAGGCCCAGGTACAGCGCGAGGTCGTCGCGGGGGCTCTCGAACACGTCGTAGAGGGCAGCGAGCCGTGGGTCGGCGAAGATCGCGTCGGGCATTCACGGAACGTACGGCCGGGAATCGCAGGCGGGCGAACGGATTTTCGCGCACTGCGGAAGCGGAGTGGACCCCGCTCGAAACGACCGTGGCCCTGCGCGGATGTCGGTACCGTCGGGGTCATGGATTTCCGATTCGGCGTGAACATGCTCGCTTCTGGGGAGCGGCCCCAGTGGCTGGACAAGTGCCGCAGGGCCGAGGACTTCGGCTTCGACGTGGTCGCGGTGGCCGACCACCTCGGCATGCCGTCGCCGTTCCCGTCGCTGGTCGCGGCGGCGGAGGCCACCGAGCGGGTGCAGCTCGGCACGTTCGTCGTCAACACCGCCTTCTACAACCCGACCCTGCTCGCCCGTGACGTCGACACGACCGATCTCCTCCTCGACGGCAGGCTCGAACTCGGTCTCGGCACCGGGTACGCCAGGGCGGAGTTCGACACCGCCGGGCTGCCGTTCCCCCGCCCCGGCGCACGTCTGGACCATCTCGAACAGTGCCTGACCGTGCTCCGCCAGCACTACGGCGATCGCAGCCTGCCGCCGATCGTTCTGGGCGGCCAGCGTGACCGGATGCTGCGCATCGCGGCGCGGGAGGCCGACGTCGTCGGGTTCACGGGCGCGCACTTCACCCGCGACGGTGACGGGGCGACGCTCGCCGGACCGTCCGAACTGGACGAGCGCGTGGCGTTCGCGGTCACCGAGGCCGGTGACCGCGATCCCGAGCTGAACCTGCTCATCCAGCACGTCGAGGTCACCGACGACCGCGCGGGAGCGCTCGAGCGCCTGCGGGAGTACGACACGACGAAGTCCGCCGACGAGCTGGGCGAGCTGCCCATGCTGCTCGTCGGCACCGCCGCGCAGATCGCCGACCGGTTGCGCGCACACCGGGAGCGGTTCGGCTTCACCTACATCACGGTGATGGAGAAGGACATGGCCGCTTTCGCGCCCGTCGTCGAACAGCTGCGCTGAGGGAAAGTGCCGGGCCGATGGAGATCGTTGCGGACGGCCTCGGCATGCGCGCGGGCGAGGTGTGGTTGCTGCGCGACGTCGACCTGCGAGTGAGCCCGGGCGAATGCCTGGTGCTCACCGGTCCCAACGGCAGCGGCAAGTCCACATTCCTCCGAGCCGTGTACGGCATGCAGGAACCCGCGGAGGGCATCGTCACGGTCGGAGGTGCCGCCCCGGACGAACGTGACCGGAACTTCCGCAGACGCCTGTCCGTGCTGCTGGACGACTCCGACTTCTTCGCCGAGTTCACGCCGGCACAGCACCTGGACCTGCTGGCGACGTCGTTCGGTGTCGACCTCGACGTCGATACGCTGCTCGCCGGCGCCGAACTCGCCGACCGCGCCGATGTCACGGCCGGTTCGCTGTCGGCGGGCCAGCGGCGGCGGCTGCTCCTGCTCGGGGCCACGGCGAGGCCCTTCGACGTGCTCCTGCTCGACGAACCGGAGCGTGCGCTCGACGCCGCGGGAAAACGGTGGCTGACCGACGTCATCGCCCGTGCGACAGGAGACGGCGCGGTCGTCGTGCTCGCGACGCATCACCCGCCGTTGCTCGGCGCGGCCGATCACGTGCTCGAGCTCGGAGCGCTCGAACCGGTCCGGTAGCAGGGACGACCCGTAGATGACGCTGCGCAGACTCTTCAGTGGTGACACGAGCTCGTTGCTCGCCCTGTTCGCAGGCGCATGGTTGGTGAGCGCGTTCTACCGCATCGAGTGGTGGCGCGAGGTCCTCGAGGTCGATACCGGCACGCGCGCGGTGGCAGTGGTGGCGTTCTTCTGCGTGTCGGCGGTCGCCGTCTGGTCGTCGTTGCTGCGGCGGCGATTCCTCTGGGCCGACCCCGCCGCGCTGACGTGGCGCGACTTCGGCGGTGGACAGGACCGCGTGCTCGTCATCAGCGGCCGCGTCTGGTTCGGCTGGCTGGCCCGGATCGCGGGATTGGCGTACGTCGGCGCGTTCCTCGGCACCGTCTGGTGGATACCGCCGTGGGCGTGGCAGGTGATGGTGGGCGCCGTCGGCGTATGCGGGCTACTCGTGCTTCCGGCGGCCGCGGGTGTCGGCGTTCCGTGGCGGCTTCCCGCGGCTGCGAAGGCCGGTCGGGAACGTCTCGTCGCAGGCTGGCGCGAACGCGTCGTCCGTGCGGTCGGCGTGACGTTCCTCGATCCGGGGATGCTGTTCCCACCTGCGTCCCCGGTTTCGACGAGGCTGCGCTCGGTGTGGTCGTTCGTCGCCGCGGGCATGGTGGGCAGAGCGCGGTTCGTGCCGGTTGCGGCCGGACTTGCCGTGCTGGCGGCACTCGCCCGTCCGGTGCTCCCCGCCGTTCCGGACGTGGTGCTCGCGGGCGGGTGCGCGTTCGCCGCGCTCGTGCCGTTCGGTGGCGGTGCCGCCTCGCTCTGGCGTTCGCCGGGGTTGCGACGATGGCTGGACGAATCGGACGTCGGGTTGCGTGCCTGCACCCTCGTCGCGTTGCTCGCCGTCGCCGCAGTGTGGGCGGGGGCGCTGTTGCTGGTCGTCACGCTGGCGGGCGGCGATTCGGTCCCGGCCGGTACCTGGGCGCTCCTGCCCGTGGTGGCCGCAGCCGTGGTCCGCACCGCGACCCGCCCGCCGGTCGACTACGCCACGCCCGCCGCCACGGACACACCGTTCGGTCAGGCACCGGTGCATCTCATAGCGCAGCTGGTGCGTGGTCCGGACCTCCTGGTGATGGGCGTGGCGCTGCTCGCCGCGTTGCCGATGCCCGCGGCACTGATCGTGCCTGCCGCGGGCATCGGCTGGGCGTTGCTGCGCTGAGCTGTTTCAGGGACGTGCTTTTCTGGACGTTCCGGTTCAGGGATGCGCTGGTTCAGGGGCGCGTCCGTGCAGAACCGGGCCCGGTCAGAACAGGCCGATGAGCTTGTCCACCGCCAGATAGCCGAACAGGCCGAGGCACAACGAAAGCAGCGTGTTCGACAACCAGCCCGACCGTCCCACGCGCTCGACGCGGTTGGAGTTGAGCAGGAACAGCAGCGTGCCCGCGAGGAACGGCATGAACAGTGCACCCAGCGCGCCGTAGGTCACGGTCAGCTGGAACGGCTGGTCGAGGAACAGCAGCGCCATCGGCGGGAATGTCAGCCACACGATGTAACCCCGGAACACGGGGCTGCCGATGCCGGCGCGGTGGTCGTAGTCCGCGAGTTCCTCGGCCTCGCCCACCGTGTACCGCGGCAGGCGCCAGGTGCGCCACCAGTCGGCGAACAGCAGGCTGACGCCGTTCCACACGCCGACGAGCGAGCTGAACGACACGGCCCAGAATCCGACGAGGAACGGGATGCGCGCCCACTGGCCGTAGTCCGCGGCGAGCGTGTTGCCGAGCATGAGCAGGCCCTCGTCGCCGTCGACGACGTTGTGCCCGGCGAGCAGCTCCGCACCGACGATGAGCATCGCGACGACGAAGATCGCCGTGGTGACGTAGCCGGTCGCGTTGTCGAGCCGCATCATCGACAGCCACCGCGACGAGCGCCATCCCTTGGCGAGCGTCCAGTAGCCGTACGCGGCCATGGTGATCGTTCCGCCGACGCCGCCGATCAGGCCGAGGACGTAGACGAACGAGCCGTCGGGCAGCCGCGGCACGAAGCCCTGGAACGTCTCGACGAGGTTCGGCGTCACGAGGATCGCGGTGCCGACGACGGCGACGAACATGACGCCGACGAGCGCGGTCATCACCTTCTCGATCACGGCGTACCGGCTGAACCACACCAGAACGAACCCGGCGAGGCCGCAGAGCATCGCCCAGTAGCGCACGTCGACGGCGGGGAACAGCGCGTTCAGGGGCAGGCCGCTCGCCGACATGGCGGTGGCTCCGTAGACGAAGCCCCAGACCACGGCGTAGATGCCGAAGTAGACGAGCACCCAGCGGCCGAGGGTGCGCCAGCCCGAGAGCATCGTGCGGCCGGACGTCAGGTGCCACCGGCCGACGGCCTCGCCGAGCGCGATCTTGAAGATCGTCCCGACGATCACCGCCCACAGCAGGGTGTAGCCGTAGCGCGAGCCCGCGACCATCGTGGCCACGAGGTCGCCTGCGCCGACACCGGTCGCTGCGGCCATGATGCCGGGGCCGATCTGGCGCGCTTTCGCTTTGAGGCCGATGGGGACTTCGGGCTCTGCCACCTTGCCGTGGCTCGGATCGGACGACATGCGCAGCAATCTAACCGGCGTCGGCCCGGCGGGACAGGGCCGAGTCGGCCGTCTCGCCGGGCGGCGCCGCGAGCGCCGTGCGCAGGTCGTCGAGGGGTAGGTCGACGCTGTCGGCGATCGCCAGCACCGTGAAGAACGCAGGCGTCGGGATGCGCCCGGTCTCGATCTTGCGCAGCGTTTCGACGGAGATACCCGCGTCGGCGGCGACCCCGACCATGCTGCGTGCGCCGCGTGCGCTGCGCAGGGCGAGGCCGAGTCGTTCCCCGCGCAGGCGTTCGGCTTCGCTCAGCGGCACTCGCACCACGGCGCCAATAGTAATACCGACAGGCAGCAATACCGACAGGCAGCAATACCGACAGGCGCAGATGCGGGCCGGCGACGAGGGTGTGCACAGGATTCGTGCACCGGTGAACACAGCTTGTGGACAACTCTGTGGAAAGCATGGGGAAGTTGTGCACAAGCCTGTGTACGTGTCGGTAGCCCGTCGTGGACCCGTGCCCGCCCAACGCCGACGACAGGGCCTGCCGACGACGGTGCCTGTGAACGGCGGTGCCTGCGGGCGGTGGACCTGCCGACGACAGTGCCCGCCTCCCCTGCTGTGTTGCCGGGAAGGCGGGCACCGTCGGCTACGGAATCCCCGGGAGCCGACGCCCGGTCAGGATCCGTTCGGTGTGGGCATCGGTGCGCCGGGGATGCTCTGGTCCTCCGGCACGACGCCGTCGACCAGGTAGTCCTCGACGACCTCGTCCACAGCCGGGTTGTCGCCCGCGTAGATGCCGTGATCACCCTCGTCGGTCACGGTGATCATCCGCGAGCCCGCGAACTTCTCGTGGGCGCGGCGGGCACCCTCGATCGGGGTCGCCGGGTCGTTCTCCGACTGGACGATGAGTGTCGGCGGCACGCCCTCGCCGTCCAGCTCGGGCAGGTCGATCGGCTTGCCCTTCCAGAAGATGCACGGCTGGATCAGCCAGCCCCATCCCAGCAGCGGCCACTGGCGGCCCATCAGTTCGGACTGCCAGATCGCGGTCATCCGGTTGCCGTACCAGCGGCCCTCGTTGCAGGGGATCGTCCAGAAGCTGGCGTCGTAGGCGTCGTCGTACTGCTGCGCGCCGTGGCCGTTGTCCACGACGAGCGGTTGCGGCCCGCGTGCCTTGGTGTTCTCGAGCAGCTTGCGGACGTTGTCCATCGCCGTCGTGGACGCGATGCGCGTGTCGTTGCCGGTCAGTTCGCGGACCGACACCAGGTACTCGGCCAGCGGCGGGAACGCCGTTTTGCTGTAGAGCATGCCCGCGATCGCCGAGTCGAGCTCGTTCGGCCCGACCTTCTTGCCGTCCAGCTTCACGGGCTTCTCGGCCAGTGCCGCGCGCACCTGCTCGTACGTCTGCCGCGTGCGCTCGCCGGAATCGCCGAAGCCGTACTGCTCGTCGTAGCGCGCCAGCCACGGCAGGAAGTCCTCCCGCCAGCGACGCTCGAAGCCCAGCGGTTGCCAGTCGAACGAGCGCTGCCACGTCGTGGTGAACTCGGTGGCCGAGTCCAGCACGAATCGGCCGGTGTGCTCGGGGAACCGCTGCGCGTAGTGTGCACCGAGCCACGTTCCCGCGGAGTAGCCGACCCAGTTGATCGTGTCGCGCCCGAGCAGGGTGCGGAGCAGATCCATGTCGTGGGTGGTCTGGAACGTGTTGATCAGCGGGCCCAGCTCGCCGGACTTGATCTGGCACGAGTCGGCCGCGTACTTCGTGGCGTCGAGGATCAGGTTGAGGTTCTCGCGGCTGCGGTCGCGCGGATCGAGCGAGTCACCCGTCCCGACGGCACCACCGCACGTGATGTTCGTGCTGTGGCCCGTTCCGCGCGGATCGAAGCCGATGACGTCCTGGTGCTCACGCAGGCGTTCCTGCTCGGCCATGCGCAGCGGGAAGTTCCGCCCGGGAGCGCCGGGGCCGCCCGGGTTGGTGAGCACGCTCGCGGTTGCCTCGCCCTCGGCCTTCAGCCTGCTGACGGCGATGGTGATGTCCTCGCCCGCGTCGGCGTCGTTCCAGTCCTGGGGAGTCCGATAGGTGGCGCACTCCAGGTCGTACTTCTCCGGCGGCGAGGAGCCGAGTTCGTCCTCGGAGCACGGATGCCAGTCGAGCCGCTGCCCGGCGTAGCGCTCCGGGACCTCGTGGGAGATCTCCGGCTGTGCGGTCGTCGCCTGCTGCGTCGCCCGCTGTCGCGGTGGTTCCCCTTCCGGGGTGTCGGCGGCCGCGGCGGCGGGGGCGATCGTGGCAACCAGTGCGGTCGCCAGTGCTCCCGCGACCACGGTGCGCCGCGATGTCGTCATGGTCATGGCGTCCCTCAATCTCGATTCGATCGGGGACATTCAAGCGGGCCGAATCGGTGGTATCAACCTGCCGATCGTCGGGAAAATCAGGACTTGACAGGGCCGTACGTCCTAATTGGGCAGCGGCGACGTGCCGATGTCCCGTACCGAGCCCGTGGTGGCCTGGTTCGTTTCGGCATAGCACATGATGTTGGTGAAGCCGATGCGCCAAGTCGTCTCGTCCGGCCAGCGCCACGAAGGTGCCACGTCGCGACGGTCCGCGCCGACGAACTCGTGCACCTTCGTGCCACAGGCGGTACGTGCTTTGTCATCGAATTCCGGTTCGGACGGCACGGGCCCGTCCGCCTTGCCCGCGTTGACGACACCGACGGCCTCGGCCATGTGCGGCTCGCTGCAGGGAACGGTCTCGGGCACTTCGGCCGACGGGCGGGTCGCCGAGCAGACGCGGTAGCGGTCGAAGCTCTCGGCCAGCGCATCGCGGATCGAGCCGGTGCGGGCGACGGGCCTGCCGGTGCCGTCGAGCTGGGCCACTCCGCACCGGTACCAGCGGTGGCCCGCCTTCCAGTCCTTGACGTCGGCCCACACCAGCCAGGCGCCGAGTGTCGAGGCGTCGTAGGACGCGCTGCCCAGGTACTCGGCGGCGGCGCTGCGGCACCGGGGGAAGACGGCGCGGAACACGGTCGATTCTCCGGGCGGTACGCCGGCCTCGGTGGAGCCCAGGTCGCTGCCTAACGTTCCCTTCTTCGTGACTTCCACGGTGTGCTCGTCGGAGCATTCGACCGGGCCGGGATTGTCACCGTCGAGGCATTCGCCGACCTCCGCGACGATCGTGCGCTGGGCGGTGTCGTTGCCGGCGCGCGTGCCGTCGGTGGAGCGCATGTGGTCGAGTTCGGCCAGGCCGATGGTTGCGTGGGCGCATCCGGTCATTACGAGGGCGGCGACCATCGCCGAGGTGGCCAGCGCGATTCGCCCAGATCTCGACATCGATCTCACTCTATCGAGTGAGGTCAGGCGGACCGTAGGCGTGGGTGCGGCCGCCCGTCGGCGAGGTCGTCCGCGTGCTCGCGGGGAGCGCGGTGCTTCGTCCATCGTGGACGGAGAAGATCGCGGGCTGATCGCCGCCGCCGTGTCCGATTCGTCCATTCGCGACGTGTCCGGTCCCGATTTTTCGGACGGACGCGGAGAAACCCCAGGTCGGAGGCGGCGCGGTGACAGGTCCGGACATATGGAAACCCCGCGGTGCTGCCAGGTCGGGGGTCCGCCAGCACCGCGGGGTCATGGGGCATATCGCCGCCGATACCGGCAGCGTTACACCTGAACCCTATTGTAATTCACGTCACATTCGGGGCTTGGGTCGCTGGTAGCCCTGAGACTGCGCGAGGGTGATGAGCTCGTCGCGCATCGTCGTCGTGGTGGCGGTGTCGATCGCCTTGCTGACGGCGCGGCGGGTGCGGGTGTGGGCTCGACGGGCGCGGAGGCGTGCGGCGAGGTTCGACATCTGTGGTGTGGCATCTCCTTCGAGAGCTGCTCGTTGTGTGGTTGTACTACTTACGCGTCGGGATCGGATCTGCCAGCGCCCGCTGTTCGTCCGCGGCGGCCGCGCCCCCAATGGCGCCTGCCTGCGGTGGTTGATCGGCGGGTCGGCTGCGACTGCGCACCGGCGGAGTGTGAACGGATGGCCGGTCACCTCTCGACTTCGATCCCTACATGTCTTATTATCCGCAATCTTCACCGTGATCGCTACTGATCATCCGGTGAGTTGGCTTACTTCCCGAACGATCGTCGGCAGCGTTACGCATTCGGTGTGGTCCATCCGGGTGATGCCGAAAGCTAGGTACGTCTTCGGGTGTCTAGAAATGAGCTAATACGGGGCTAGATACGGGTATCGGCGGCTGTCGCCCGTGCGTCGGGGCGAGTGGGTCAGTCGGCGCGGGTGAGGAGGTAGTTGCCGAAGTGGGGGACGGTGAAGGCGATCTGACCGCGTTCCGCGGAGTAGACGAGGCCCTTCTTCATCAGACTGTCCCGCGCCGGTGACAGCGACGACGGTTTGCGGCCCAGGTAGACGGCGATGTCGGAGGTGACGGCGCTTTCGTCCTTGCCCTGCGTGAGCTCGGCCATGGCGCGCAGGTACTCGCGTTCGGCGGGGGTGGCGCGTTCGTAACGGGAGCCGAAGAAGCCGACCGCCAGCTCGGCCTCGGCCTCGGGTGCGGCGACGCGCACGTCCTCCTCGTCGATCGGGTTCGTGGGCGCGGCGTCCCAGGCCGCCTTGCCGTAGGCCTGGATGAAGTAGGGATAGCCGCCGGAGGCCGTGTGCAGGGCGTCGAGCGCACCGGGTGCGATGTGCGCGTCCTCGCGTTCGATGGGCGCGAGCACGGCACGGTCGGCATCTTCCCTGCTCAGACGATCGATCCGGGTGTAACGGAAGAGTCGTTCGGAATACGACTTCGATGCCGACAGCACCGCAGGCACATGTGGCAGTCCCGCGCCGACGACGACGAGCGGCGCGCCGGACTGCGAGAGCTCGTGGCACGCCGCGCACAGTGCGGAGACGTCCGCGGGGCTCAGGTCCTGGATCTCGTCGATCAGCAGGGCGACCCCGGAGCCGACGTCCGTGGCCAGCTCGGCGACCTCGGACAGCAGCTCCACGAGGTCGATCTCGATGTCGCCCGAGTCGGCCCTGCCCTGAGCGGGAGGGACGTCGATGCCGGGCTGCCAACGGTCGCGCAGCTTCGCGTCGGGCTTGTTCGACTTGAGGGCGAACGCCTTGAGGACGGCGAGTACCTCGTCGACCCGGTCGGGCGCGCGGTGACGGACCGCCAGATCGCGGACGGCACGGTGCAGCGCGGCCGACAGCGGCCTGCGGAGTTCGGCGTCGGGGCGTGCTTCGACCTTGCCCGCACCCCAGTGGCGGCGGATCGCCATGGACCGCAGTTCGCCGAGCAGCACCGTCTTACCCACGCCGCGCAGTCCGGTCAGCATCAGGCTGCGCTCGGGCCTGCCGCGCGCGACGCGCTCCAGCACCACGTCGAACGCGTCCAGCTCGCGTTCGCGCCCGGCCAGTTCGGGCGGGCGCTGACCTGCTCCGGGGGCGAACGGATTCCGCACAGGGTCCATCGCTACGACATTATTGGGTCGTCTAGCTCCAGTCCGATAGTCCGCGAGAAATCCCTGCCCGCGTGTTGCCGGGGTCGCCTCCCGGCGGGCACCACGATCCGCGGGCTACACGTTCGGGACACCCGCCCTTCACCCTGCCGTGTCACCGTCGGTGTCCGTGACCAAGGCAGTGAAGACAGCGCTCGCGCTCGGCGCGGCGATACTCATGACAGCACTCATGACAGCGTTGCCGGGTGCGGGTGCCGCCTCGACTCAGCACGGCGCCCGGGCGGACGGCGGCACGGACCGCGTCCACGGCACGCCGCCCCACGGCGATCCCCACTTCGACATCCAGGCCCACCGCGGCGGTATCGGTCTTACGGTCGAAGGCACGCTCAAGGCGTTCGACCGCGCGCTCGAACTCGGCGTCACGACCCTCGAACTCGATGTCCAGATCACGCGCGACGGCCGTGAGGTGATCACCCACGACCGGCGGATCGACCCGGACAAGTGCCTCGACACCGCGCCCGTCACGCCGGGAGATCCGCAGTTCCCCTACGCGGGAAAGTACGTCAAGGATCTGACCTTCGCGCAGGTGCGCACGCTCGACTGCGGATCGCAGCAGGACCCGAGCCACCCCGACCAGGAGCTCTCCCCCGGCGAACCGATGCCCACGCTCGCGGAACTGTTCGCGCTGGTCCGTGAGCACCGGGCGTTCGGCGTGGAGTTCAACATCGAGACGAAGGTCGAGGCTGCCGCCCCGCACGAGACGGCGCCGCGGGAGCAGTTCGTCGAGCGGGTTGCCGCGGAGGTCGAGCGCAGCGGGCTCGCGCGGAACGTCAGCATCCAGAGCTTCGACTGGGGTGCGCTGATGGCGATGAAGGAGCGGATGCCGAAGCTGCCGCTCGTCGCGCTGACCGAACCGGGTTTCCTCGAGGTCGGTGAGCCGGGTGCGTCGCCGTGGCTGGGCGGGCTGGACATCGACGACTTCGGAGGCAGCCCGGTGCGTGCGGCGGCGTCGTTCGGGGCGAGCGCGATCTCGCCGGTGCACGGCAACCCGCAGGACGGTGCGGTCGGCGACCCGGACTACGTCCCGTTCACGACGGCCGAGCTGGTCGACGAGGCGCACGCCGCGGGGCTCGACGTGATCCCGTGGACGATCAACGACAAGCCGACCATGCGCAAGCTCGTCGACGACGGTGTGGACGGCATCATCAGCGACTATCCGAACCGCCTGCGGGAGGTGGCCGCGGAGTCCGGCTTCGCACTCCCGAAGCGCTATCGCTGAGGAACGCCGTCGGACGCCGAGGAACGCCGTCGAACACAGCCATGCGCCGTCGAACACAGCCCTCCTTCGTAGGGCTCTCTATCACTTTCTAGCGATATGTCTAGAGAGTGGTAGAGAGCGCGAGACGGCTGTGGCTGGGTAGGTTTGGGGCGGAGACTTTCAGTCCGACCACAACTCTCAGCCTGACCGGAGGAGAACCGATGATCCTGCGCCGCGTGGCCCGCCCCCTGCTTGCCGCCACTTTCATCTGGGGTGGCGTGAACGCCATCCGGCAGGCGGAGGGTCATGCGCAGGCTGCTGAACCGTTCCTCAGCGAGAACGTCATGCCGGTGGCCGAAACACTGCCGGTCGAGGCCGATCCCGTGGCGGTGGTGAAGTTCGACGGTGCGGTGAAGGTCGCGGCCGGCACGCTGCTCGCACTCGGCCGATTCCGCCGCCTGTCGTCGTTGGCACTGTTGACCAGCATCACGGCGACGACCGTGGCGGGCCACCCGTTCTGGGAGAAGACCGACGAGGGTGAGCGTGCCCAGGAACAGATCCAGTTCCTCAAGAACACGGGCCTGGCGGGCGGCCTGATGCTGTCGATGGCCGACACCGAGGGCAGGCCGTCCGTCGGCTGGCGCGCCAAGCGCGCTGCCCGCAAGGCGCGCAAGCAGGTCGAGCACACGACGTCGAAGGCGACCGGCGCCGTCGAATCGGTCCTGCCGAACTGACTCACCGAGCTCGGCGTTGAGCGCCCCCAAGGGCGCCTTGGGGGCGCTCAACGCAGCCACGCGTCAGCGTGCCCTCGAGGGACGGTGGCCGGGCTGGCGGGTGTGCCTCCCGAAGGCGCCCTTCGGGAGGCACACCACGCGGTGGGGTTACTTCTCCAGGATCGCCGTGATGCCCTGGCCGCCTGCCGCGCAGATGGAGATCAGGCCGCGGCCCGAACCCTTCTCCGCGAGTAGTTTGGCGAGCGTGCCGACGATGCGGCCACCGGTCGCGGCGAACGGGTGGCCCGCGGCGAGCGACGAACCGTTGACGTTCAGCTTCTCGCGGTCGACCGCCCCGACCGGCTCGTCGCGGCCGAGCTTCTCCTTGGCGAACGCCGGGTCCTCCCACGCCTTCAGCGTGGCCAGCACCTGCGACGCGAACGCCTCGTGGATCTCGTAGAAGTCGAAGTCGCCGAGCGCCAGGCCCGCGCGGTCGAGCATCCTCGGCACCGCGTAGGCAGGCGCCATGAGCAGGCCTTCCTCGCCGTGCACGTAGTCGACGGCCGCGGTCTGTGAGAACGTCAGGTACGCCAGCACCGGCAGTTTGTGCTCCTTGGCCCACTCCTCGGTGGCCAGCAGCACGGCGGAGGCACCGTCGGACAGCGGCGTCGAGTTGCCCGCCGTCATCGTGCCCTCGGAGCCACCGAACGCGGGCCCCAGCTTGCCGAGCTTCTCCGCCGTCGAATCGCCGCGCAGGTTCTGGTCGCGGGTCTGGCCAAGGAACGGCGTGAGCAGGTCGTCGAAGAAGCCCGCGTCGTAGGCCGCGGCGAGGCGCTGGTGGCTCGTGGCCGCGAGTTCGTCCTGGTCGGCGCGCTGGATGTCCCACGAGTTCGCCGTCAGCGACGCGTGCTCTCCCATCGAGAGGCCGGTGCGCGGCTCGGAGTTCTGCGGGATCTCCGGGACGATGTGACCGGGCCGGAGCTTGCCGAGCAGCTTGAGTCGCTGCGCCATCGTCTTGGCGGAGTTGAGCTTGACCAGCACGCGGCGCAGGTCGTCGTTGACGGCCAGCGGAGCGTCGCTCGTGGTGTCCACGCCGCCCGCGATCGCCGAGTCGACCTGGCCGAGCGCGATCTTGTTGGCCGTGTTCACGATGGCCTGCAGGCCGGTGCCGCACGCCATCTGCACGTCGGCGGCGGGTGTGGTCGGCGCGAGCCTGCTGCCGAGCACGACCTCGCGGGCCAGGTTGAAGTCGCGCGAGTGCTTGAGCACCGCGCCCGCGGCGACCTCACCCAGCTCCTCGTTCTGCAGCGCGTAGCGGCTCACCAGACCGTCGACGGCCGCGGTGAGCATGTCCTGGTTGGAGGCGTTCGCGTAGGGGCCGTTGGATCGTGCGAACGGGATGCGGTTCGCACCGACGATCGCGACCCTCCTCGCGCTCGGCGCCTTGGGTTTGCTCGACCGGGCCTTGCCGCCGCTCGGCTTCTCCGCTGAGGTCATGGGTTCCTCCTGCTGACTGGTACTCGGGCTTGGCCGGTGCCGTGGCGCTCGGCTGCCTACGCACTGCTCAGTGCCGGATCGCGCTCGCGGCGTGTGAGTCCGAGTGTAACTTACTGGCGAGTAGGTTAGGGTGTGAGGCGACAGGCAGTCAGATGAAGGCGGTGACGCAGCGATGGCGGACAAGTACCAAGAGTTCACCACGAGCGCGGTGGGCAAGTTCCTGGTTCCGAAGCTCGGCCTGCCCAATCCGCCGAAGTTGCGGCGCCACCGCCCCGGCGAGCCGCCGCTGGCGGGCCCGGCGCTGATCGGCGCCGCTACGGGCGGACGACTCGAGAAGACACTCACCAAGCAGATCGGCGCCGCGGGCATCGACGTGCTCACCGAGGCGGCGGGCGACGACACCCGTTACGGCGCGCTCGTCTTCGACGCCACCGGTATCAAGGACCCGGAGCAGCTGCGGGAGCTCTACGCCTTCTACCAGCCGGTGATCCGCAAGGTCGCCCCGTCGGCGCGCGTCGTCGTGCTCGGCACCCCGCCGGAGTCGACCGACGGCAGGGAGCGCATCGCCCAGCGCGCGCTCGAAGGCTTCACCCGTTCCGTGGGCAAGGAGCTCAAGCGCGGCGCGACCGCCCAGCTCGTCTATGTGGCCGAAGGTGCCGAGGAGGCCACCGAGTCGACCATCCGGTTCCTGCTGTCGGCCAAGTCGGCGTTCGTCGCGGGCCAGGTCATCCGCGTCGGCACCGGCGGCGTGACGACCGCGACCGCACCGGAGAACTGGGACACGCCCCTCGCGGGCAAGACGGCCCTGGTCACGGGCGCCTCCCGCGGTATCGGCGCGGCGATCGCCGAGACGCTGGCCCGCGACGGCGCCCACGTCGTCGTGCTCGACATTCCGGCGCAGGGCGCCGACCTCTCGCAGGTCGCCAACAAGATCGGCGGCTCCGCACTGCAGCTCGACATCACGGCCGACGGCGCCCCCGCCAAGCTCGCCGATCACCTCACCGAGCGCCACGGCGGCGTCGACATCGTCGTCCACAACGCGGGCATCACGCGCGACAAGACGCTCGGCAACCTGACCGACAAGGCGTGGGACTCGGTGCTGAGCGTCAACCTCGTCTCGCAGCTCGCCGTCAACGACAAGCTCGTCGCCGACAAGGTGCTGAACACCGGTGGCCGCATCATCGGTGTCTCGTCGATGGCAGGCATCGCGGGCAACGTCGGCCAGGCCAACTACGCCGCCAGCAAGGCGGGCGTCATCGGCATGGTCGACGACACCGCGCCGCGGCTGGCCGCCTACGGCGGCACGATCAACGCCGTCGCACCCGGTTTCATCGAGACCCAGATGACGGCCGCGGTGCCGGTCATGATCCGCGAGTTCGGCCGCAGGCTGTCGGCCCTGGCGCAGGGCGGGCTGCCGGTCGACGTCGCCGAGACCATCGCCTGGTACGCCAACCCGGCGTCGGCCGCCGTCAACGGCAACGTCGTGCGCGTGTGCGGCCAGGCGTTCCTGGGGGCGTGACATGACGGTCAAGGAGCTTCACAGCGCCCCGAACGTGGCGGCGCTGTACCCGAAGGTCGTGCTCGGCGGGCTGCGCAAGAGCGGTGGCGACCGGTTGCCCGACCTGGAGTTCGTGCGTACCGGCGTCGTCGCCGACCCCGGCGAGCTCGCCGCCTACAACCAGGTGTGCGGTTTCCGGCTGTCCGACGAGCTGCCGATCACGTATCCGCACATCCAGGCGTTCGGCATGCAGATGGCGCTCATGGCCGAGCCGTCGTTCCCGTTCCCCCTGCTGGGGATGGTGCACGTCGCCAACCGCATCACCCAGTACCGGCCGGTCCGGCTCGACGAGGCGGTGACGCTGCGCGTGCGCGTGGCCGACCTGCGCCCGCACGAGAAGGGCAGGCAGTTCGACGTCATCAGTGAGGCGCTGGCAGGCGACGAACTCGTGTGGTCGGACGTGAGCACGTATCTGCGGCGAGGCGGCGGTTCCGGCTCGGGCGGCGGCGGTCAGCAGCTCGCGGCGCCGACGCCCGGCGCGATCTGGCGGGTGCCCGGCGACATCGGACGCCGCTACGCCGAGGTGTCCGGCGACCGTAACCCCATCCACCTGCACCCGCTGACGGCGAAGGCGTTCGGCTTCCCCTCGGCGATCGCCCACGGCATGTGGACGAAGGCCCGCGCGCTCGCCGCGTTCGAGGGCAGGCTGCCCGACGCCTACTCGGTGGACGTCAAGTTCAAGCTGCCGGTGCTGCTGCCCGCGAAGGTGGCGTTCACGTCGTGGCGCACCGACGACGGGAACGCCTTCGAGGTGTGGAACGCGCGCAAGCCGAAGCCCCACCTGTCGGGCACGATCACGAACCTGTAGCCCGCACCGCCGGGGCCGGACAAGTGCGGCACTCCCGGGCCGGTGCGGCTCACAGCGAGCCGCACCGGTCGCGAGGAGGCCGGCCCCGGTGGCCGGTTCAGCCTGCAGCCGGTTCAGCCAGCGGCTGTTTCAATTCCCCGCGGCTGTTTCGATCCGCAGTGGCGTGGAAGCGCCGGCGGTATTGCGAGGGCGAGATCTTGAACCGGGTCGAGAAGTTCTGACGCATCGTCACGGCGCTGCCGAAGCCGCAGTCCACCGCGATCCGGTCGATCGGCAGGTCGCTCGTCTCCAGCAGCCGGCGGGCTTCGTCCAGTCGGCGTGCGCGAACCCAGGCGGCCGGCGTCGTACCCGTCGCCGAGCGGAATTCCCGCACGAACGTCCGCGTGCTCATGTGGGCGGTGGTGGCCAGCCGTTCGACCGGCAACGGTTCCGCCAGCCGCTGCTCGGCCCACTCCATCGCGCGGGAGATCGCGTCGTCTTCCGACCGCGGAGGCATGGGGCGTTCGATGTACTGGGCCTGTCCGCCCTCGCGATGCGGTGCGATGACCAGGCTGCGGGCGACCTTGTTGGCGGCGGTCGCGCCGAGACGTGACCGGACCAGGTGCAGGCACGCGTCCAGCCCGGAAGCGGTTCCGGCCGACGTGAGGACGTCCCCGTGGTCGATGTACAGCACGGAGTCGTCGAGATCGATGCCGGGATGGCGCTGTGTCAGCAGGTCGAAGCCCTGCCAGTGCGTGACGGCAGGACGTTCGCCGAGCAGGCCGGCATCGACGACGGGGATCGCGCCGAGGCAGAGCCCGACGATCGTCGCGCCCGACTCGTGTGCGCCGGTCAGCGTCGTGCGTACGGCGGCGGTGATGGGGCGGCCGTCGAAGAACCAGGACGGCATCACGACGACGTCGGCATCCCGGGCTTCTTCGAGCCCGGTGACGTCTCCGATGCGGTAACCCTCAGCGGTGCGGATCGTGCCCGGCGTGTCACTGAACAGGAACGTCTCCCAGTGCGCCAAGCCTTGCCGGGTCACCTCGTCGAAGACCATCTGCGGGACCGAGAGGTGGAACATCGTGACGCCGTCGAACGCGTGGATTCCGATTCGCACCTCGCACCTCCGTTTGGCGTCACCTCCGTTTGGCGTGAATTCATTGTATATCGGCATTCACGCCACTCGCCAGGAGGTAAGAGCCTCGGCAGGATCGATCACGAAGCGCCACCAGTGGCGCAGCGAACCCAGTCCGAGACCCATGCCAGTCCGAGGAGGACTTCATGACCACTACTCGACGCGCGCTCGTCGTCATCGACGTCCAGCAGGTCTACTTCGACGGCCCGTTGGAGGTCCAGTACCCGCCGCACGCGGAGTCCCTGTCCCGCGTCACTCGCGCGATCGACGCCGCCAACGCCAGCGGGATCCCCATCGTCGCGGTGCAGCACTCCAGGGGCGAGGACGCGCCCCTGTTCAATCCGACCCAGGCCGACTTCCAACTGCACCCGGAGGTCGCCGCTCGCCGGACCGGCGACTGGAAGCAGTTCGTCAAGCAGAACAGTTCGATCTATGCAGGCACGGACCTCGGCGACTGGCTTCGTAGCCAGGGCGTCGACACGGTCACCCTGGTCGGCTACATGACGAACAACTGCGTGCTGGCCGCCGCGGTCGAGGCCGAGTACCTGGGATTTGCCACCGAGGTGCTCTCGGACGCGACCGGTGCGGTCAACCTCGCCAACGACGCCGGCACCGTGGACGCCGAGACGGTGCACACGACCCTGATGACGCTGCTCAACTCCAACTGGGCCGCCGTCGCTTCGACGGAGGACTGGACCCGTGCCCTCGAGGCGCAGCAACCCCTGCCGAAGGGTGATCTGGGCAGCTCGGCCGTTGAGGGCGCGGCGCAGGCCGCCACGGTCTGACCGCTCTCCTTCGCCGGGTGCCGCGTTCGATGCGGACACCCGGCGAGGGGCCGAGTGCGTCAGGCCGCGATCTGGTCGAGGGCCTGCCGGGCGGCGCTGCGGGGCTCGCGGCCGAGCAGTTCGCCCAGTAGCGGTCCGGGTTCCGCGTAGTGGCCGCTCCGGGCGGCCTGGAACATGCCGAGCGCCATGTCGGCCAGGAACTCCGGCGTGCCCTGCGCGATCCGGTCGGCACGCCACTGCGCATCGTCGACGACGGTGCGTTCGATCGTGCGGCCGGCGGCCTCGGTCAGGATCGTGGCGAAGTCGTCGAGGGTGACGGGCGGCGCGGCGAGCGTCACGGGGCCGTCGAACGAACGGTCGCCGGCGAGGACGACCGCTGCGGCCTCGGCGAGGTCGGCGCGCTCGGTCCACGGGAGGGGGCCGTCGGCCGGTTGCGCGATCACACCGGTCTCCTGCCAGGGGCCCAGCAACTGGCCGAGGTCGCCGAAGAAGCCGTTGCGCAGCGCAGTCCACGCTGTTCCGGAGTCGGCGAGGGCGGCTTCGGTGGCGGCGTGTACGGCCGCCGGAGGGTACGGGCTTCCCACGGGGTTCTGCTGACTCGTGTAGAGGATCCTCGTGGCACCGGCCGCGACGGCCGCATCGATCGCCGTGCGGTGCTGGCCGAGCACGTCGGCCGACATGTCGTTGGAGCTCACCAGCAGTACCTGCTCGGCGCCCTCGAACGAATCGCGTAGCGCCACCGGGTCGTCGTAGGAGCCCTGCCGTACGCGTACACCGCGGTCGGCGAGGTGCTGTGCCTTGCCGACGTCGCGCGCGCTGACACCGATGCGCCCGGCCGGTACGCGTTCGAGGAGGTGCTCGACGGTGGCCCCGTTGAGAGAGCCGGTGGCACCCGTGACAACGATCATCGGAACTCCAATCGGGTGTCGAGCTGTGTCGGCACGCCTGCACATAAATTGACCTGGTTGGTTAGTTTGTGTCCTCGGCCGAGGCTAGATAACCTGACCTTCCGGGTCAAGTTGTTGTGGTCCGGTGCTGTGGCCCGGTGTCGTGGTGCAGTGCTGTGGTCCGGTGTCGTGGTGCGGTGTTCGACCGAGTGGAAGGTGAGGCATGACCGACGAGCCTGCGCAGCCAGCTCCCGGGGAACCAAAGCCTGCGGAGTCAAAGCCTGCGGAGCGCGAGCCTGCGGACTCGAAGACTGCGGAGCCGAAGACTGCGGAGCCGCGGTTGCGTGCCGATGCCAGGCGCAACACCGAGCAGATCCGTCGTGCCGCGATCGATGCGTTCCGCGGCCGCGGGCTCGCCGTGCCGTTGGAAGACGTGGCCAAGGCGGCGGGCGTGAGCAAGGCGACGGTCTTCAACCGGTTCGGCGGCCGGATCGGGCTCATCGAGGCCGTCATCGAACAACTCGTCGCAGGCGAGCTGTACGCCGTCATCGAGCACGCCCGGACCATCGCGAACGCCGGCGAACGGGTCGCGTACTACATCGCCGCGGTCCGCGAGCTCCAGTACCGCCAGCCCGCCGCCAACGACGTACTGCTGCAGATGTATCCCGAATCGCAGCAGCTCATGGCGATCTGCCACGTGGCGGGCGAGTTCAACGCCGAGCTCATCGCCGCGGGACACGAGTCGGGCGAGCTCCGGCCGGAGTTCCGGACCGGCGATCTGCAGGCACTCATCCACGACGGCGCGCTCGCGCTCAAGTACGGAACCCCGCCTTCCGCGGCCGATTACGACCGCCGCACCACGTTCCTTCTCGACGGAATCCGCCGGCCTCGACGCGAGTAAGCCGCGGCCGGCGTCAGCTGGGCCGCCACACCTGCCCTTGGACGAGGTCGTTGAAGCCCAGCCACGTCAGGTTCATCAGCCACGACGCGAGCACGCCCGGCGACAGGTCCGGGTGGTCCAGCCACCAGTCCGCGAGTGCCTCCGCGGCGCCGACCAGCGCGGCCGACAGGCCCTCGCCGGAGAATTCGGCCTGTTCTCCGAGGCCCTTGCGTGAGCCCTCCGACACGACCAGCTTCGTCACCATCTCGATCGCGTGCGAGCGCAGCGCGGTGACCTCGGCGGCGAACTTCTCGCCCACGGCCAGTGCCTGCTGGTGCAGCACCGTCCAGGACGCGCGGTGTTCGGCCACGAACCCGTAGAACGCGCGCAGCCCCGTCCACAGCTGCATGTCGGCGGCGACGTCCACGTCGATACCCGTTCGCACGGCCTCGATCAGCCGATTCGCCTCGCGGCGGATGCATTGGAGGAACAGGTCCTCCTTCGAGCCGAGGTAGCTGTAGATCATCGGCTTCGACACGCCCGCGACCTCGGACACCTCGTCCATCGAGGCGGGGTGGTAGCCGTGGCGGGCGAACACCGTGACGGCGGCGTCGAGAATCTGCTTCTCGCGCACCGCCCTCGGCAGGCGTTTCGATTTCTCCGCCTGCTGCTCGCTCTCCGTCACGCTTCCTCCCGGTCGACGACTCGTCGGTGCCGCCGATCCCCGCGGCGGCACACCGTTGGGTGACTCTACGCCGCGCCGCGGTACCGTGTCCCCGTGATCCGCTCGCAGTGGCACCGGCGAGCGGGACGGCTGCGGCCGCAGGGCTCACCCGACCCGGTACCCGCGATCGGTCAACCCGACAGGTGCATTTGCCGGTATATATACCCCTGAGTAACCTGACGCCGTGCCGACTGGAAGTGTGCTCGACGAGTTCGCGCGCAGCATCGACGTGGCAGTGCTGAGCACCGAACAGTTTCTCCGTGTGCTCGAGACGCTCCACATGCTGGACTCGACCGGCTCGGGCATCGAGCTCGATTCGCTATCCACCGACGTGCTGGCCGCGATCGTGCGTGCGGCGTCGAAGGAGCAGCTCGCGGGCGTGGCCCGCCATCCGCAGCTGCGCGCGCTGTTCCTCGAAGAGGTGTTCCGCCGCATGGCCGACCACTTCAGTCCGGAGCGTGCCGGGGACGCGGACATCGTCGTGACCTGGCGTTTCCCGAACGGGGACGATTACGACCGCTACCAGACGGTCATCGAGGACGGCCGTTGCGTGTCGACGGCCGACTGTGTGCTCACCCCGGACACGACGATCACCGCGCCGTTCGACGACTTCCTCCGCGTCGCCACCGGCAACGCCCGTCCGGCGTCGCAGTTCGTCAGGGGCAAGCTGAAGGTCAAGGGTGACTACGCGCCCGCCGTCCGTATGCTCAGCTTCTTCGACCTCCCGGGGGCGGCCTGACGGCGGGCGCGTGTCGTCACGGGTCGGAGGCGGCTCAGCCGAAGGCGACGACCTCCCCGCGGTCGCCGAAAACAACGGCCTCGTTGTAGGCGATTTCCCAGCGGTTGCCCTCGGGGTCGGCGAAGTAGGCCGACCTGCCGCCCCAGGCGCGCTCCTGTGGTTCGGCGACGTCGCCCGCGCCCATGGCGAGAGCAGCGTCGTAGGCCGTGTCGACGTCCTCCGGGCTGTCGACGTTGACGGCGAGCGTGAACCCACCGCCGTACATGCCTGCGCCCGTCTCCTCGGACAGTGCCGTCCGCGGATGCAGCGCCAGCACCACGCCGCCGACCAGGAAGCCCACCCAGTCGTCACGGCTGGCGGGCAGTTCCTCCCAGCCGAGCGCCCTGTAGAAATCGCGCAGTTCCTCGACGTTCGCTGCGGCCAACGTCACGACGGTCATTCGCTGCGGCACGGTCCGCGCTGGTACTTCGGTCATGACCCGGATTGTGCCTTCCACCCTCGGTAGGACTGCGACGGCGTGCGGTGATGCCCGGAATGGGCGGTTGATACTCCCGTCGGCTTCACACGGTGATCACGAGCAGGATCAAAACGGACGTCCCGTACGTTGACCCGATATGGCCGTTCTGCTCTTGCTGTACGTGATCGCCGAGGTGGCCGCCGTGTGGACGGTGGCGTCGTTCATCGGCTTCCTCCCGACGATCGGACTGCTGATCGCGGGCGCCTTCATCGGGTCGTGGCTGGCCCGCAGGGAAGGTGGCAAGGCGATGCGGGCGTTCAGTGCGACGGCCCGCTCAGGGAGGTCGCCGCACGAGGAGATCACCGACGGCATGCTCGTCGGTGTCGGCGGTCTGCTGATCCTGTTGCCCGGGTTCGTCAGTGACGTCATCGGCCTGCTGTTCCTGGTGCCGCCGACCCGGAAGGTGGTGCGCCGGGCCTGGCTGCGGCGCGCGCAGAAGCGGGCACCGGTGGGTGGAGCCGCGTACGGCGGTGGCCCGTTCGGCCCCGGCATGCGCAGCCAGGTGATCGTTGTCGACAGCGAGGTCGTCTCCGACGGCCCGGACGCGGCCGACACGTCGCGCGAGCGTGACCGGTCCGGCGACGACCGTGACGACGGCCCACCCCGCATCATCGAAGGCTGACGGGTCCGGCTGTAGACGAGCGCGGCGGCCTCCGGACCCGGAACCCAGGGATCCGGGTCCGGAGACCGCGCGCGCAGAACACGCGGGTCAGCCGCGGGCGTGGGCGTCCAGGAAGTGGGCGACCGCCTCGGTGACGCGGGTGGCCTGCGGGACGTGCAGCCACTCGTCGGGCACGTGGGCGTTCGAGTCCGGCCCGAGCGCGCCCGTGACCAGGAACTGCGCCTCCGGGTACTTCTTCCCGAGCAGGCCCATGAACGGGATCGAGCCGCCGAGCCCGCTGGTGCGCCACGGTGCGTCGAACACCGTGGTGCTCACCGACTCCAACGTCGAAGCCAGCCACGGCGCCGCGTCGGGTGCGTTCCACCCGTCGGCGGCCTCGACTCCCGAGAGCTCGACGGTCGCGCCGTACGGCACATCCGTGGTCAGCGCCTTCTTGATGGCTTCGATCGCGGCGGTGGAATCGGCCGTCGGCGGCAACCGGAAGCTCAGCGCCAGCGTCGAGGCCGACCGCAGCACGTTGCCCGCGTCGTCGGGTTCGGGGAAACCGGACGCGCCGATGATCGACAGCGTCGGTCGCCACGCGTTGTTCAGCAGCAGCTCGACGTCGTCACCCGCCATCGGCTGCGTCGAGGCGTGCAGCGGGAACGCGCTCGCGGCGGAGCCGGGCGGTGTGACCTCGGCCGTCGCGCCCGCCTCGGTGATCCGGTTCTGCGGGATCGAGACGGTGCACTCGGGCAGCAGCACCTCGCCGGTGGCCGAGTCCTCGATGCGGTCGAGCAGCGTGCGCAGGACGCGGAACGAGTCCGGCACCACGCCGCTGGCCAGGCCGGAGTGCTGCGAGGAGTCGAGCACGCGCACCGTCAGGTCGACCTGGGCGAGTCCGCGCAGCGACGTCGTCAGCCACAGCCGTTCGTAGTCGTTGCCGCCGGAGTCGAGGCACACGACGAACGTGACGCGGCCGAGCCGATCGGACAGGTGCTCGAGGTAGGCGGGCAGGTCGGGACTGCCGGACTCCTCGCCCGTCTCCAGCAGCACGACGGAGCGCGCGTGCATGCCGCCGCCCGCGCGCACGGCTTCGAGCGCGGCCGTCGCGGCGTAGCCCGCGTATCCGTCGTCGGCCGAACCGCGTCCGTACAGCTTGTGCCCGTCGGCGACCGGCGTCCACGGCCCGAGTCCCTCGGACCAGCCACCGACCGGTGGCTGCTTGTCGAGGTGGCCGTAGAGCAGCACGGTGCCCGCGTCCTCGGCGCCCGGCGTTGCGGGGACGTCGAGTAGCAGCACCGGGCTCCGGCCGGGCAGTCGCACGACGTCGATGGTCGCTCCCGGGATCTGCCGGGACTCCATCCATGCGTGCACGTGCGCGATCGCGGCGTCGAGGTGGCCGGAGGTTTCCCATTCGGAGTCGAATCCCGGCGACAATGCGGGGATCTCGATGAGTCCGGACAGGCTGGGCAGGATCTCTTCCGACCACGTCTCCCGGACGGTGTCGGCTACGGTTCGCTGTTCCACGTCGCCCATCCTGCCACTGGTCGGCCGCGGCGACGTCGATTCGTCGAAGGTGGCAGCGCTCGCCGGACTCTGCCCGTGCTCCCCGAGTTCTGCCCGTGCTCCCCGGATTCCACCCGTGCGCGTCACGACCTCGCGTGCGCGTCGATGATCCGCGCGACGGCCTCGGTGACGCGTTCGGTCTGCTCCAGGTGCAGCCATTCGTCGGGCACGTGCGCGTTGTTTCCCGGGCCGCGCGGGCCGGTGACGACGAACTGCGCCTCGGGGTAGGCGCGGCCGAACAGGCCGAGGAACGGGATCGTGCCGCCGAGGCCGAGCGCACGCCACGGCAGGCCGAACACGTCGCTGCCGACCTCGTCGAGGGTCGATTCCAGCCACGCCGCGCGGGGCCCGCGTTCCAGCCGGTCGCCGCATCGGTGCGGGTGATCTCGACCTGTGCGCCGAACGGCGGGTCGGTGGTGAGCACCCGGGTCAACGCGGCCAGTGCCGTGTCGCCGTCGACGGTCGGCGGCAGGCGGAAACTCAGCTTCACGCCGGTGTGCGGCCGCAGCACGTTGCCGGCCTCCCGCAGCGGCGGCAGCCCGTCGGCGCCCGTGACCGACATCGTCGTGGACCACGTGTTCGCCAGTACCAGGTCGGCGACGTCGGCGGTGCCGTTGCGCGCGTAGCGCATGCCGTCGACCAGCGGCAACGCCGGCGCCAGCGCCTCGCCCGCGGCGCGGACCTCGGCGAGCCGGTCGGCAGGCACGTCGGTGACGAGCTCGGGCAGCTGCAGCCGGCCGGTGCGCGGGTCCTCGATGCGGTCGAGCAGTTCCCGCAGGATACGGAAACTGCTGGGCACGAGACCGCTGGCGTGGCCGGAGTGGACGCCCGACGTGAGCACCCGGACGGTCAGATCGAACGAGACCATCCCGCGCAGTGACGTCGCCAGCCACAGCCGTTCGTGGTCCGCGCCGGAAGTGTCGAGGCAGACGACGAGGCCGACCTCGCCCAGCCGCGGCCGCAGGTGTTCCAGATATGCACCGAGGTCGGGGCTGCCGGACTCCTCGCACGTCTCCAGCAGGACGACCGTGCGCGCATGGGCGCCGCCGCCCGCGTGCAGCGCTTCGAGGGCGGTCGCCGCCGCGTAGGCCGCGTACCCGTCGTCGCCCGCGCCGCGGCCGTACAGCCTGCCGCCGGTGACGACGGCGTCCACGGCCCCAGTCCCGGCGACCACTCGCCTGCCGCCGGTTGTTTGTCCAGGTGGCCGTAGACGACGACGGTCTCGTCGCCGCGGGCGCCGTCCGTGGCGGGGACGTCGAGCAGCAGCACCGGGGTGCGGCCGGGCAGTTCGACGACCTCGGTACTCGCACCGGGGAAGCCGCGGGCGTCGAGGTAGGTGCGCACGTGGTCCACGGCCGCGTGCAGTTGCCGCGTCGTCGCCCACTCGGCGTCGAACGCCGGGGACAGGGCCGGTATCTCGACCAGACCGGCCAGGCTGCCGGTCGCCGTACCGGAGTCCGCCGCCCATCGGACGCGAACCGTTTCCCGAATCACCGTCGTATCCATGCGCTCATCCAAACACGCACGAAGGTGTGACGGGGATCGCTCGCGTGTCACACGACCCGCAAGCGCGTGCTCACAGGATGTCGCTGCGCGAGCGGTGAGCCCTGGACAGGAGTGGAATGGACACCAGACTTTCGGCGGACTCACCGTCGGTAGTCCGAGTATTCTCCCAGCTCAACGCCATGTTCTAGGCAAAAATTCGGCCACGGGCCCTCCGCAAACCTCCCCCGTTCGTGCCAGGATGACGTCGTGAACCGTCACCGCCGACGGACACCGGCGCGGCCACACCACAGGTGCGCGCCGGCGGTGCCGGCGGCGCGCCGTCACGGTCGCCACAAGCGGCCGAGCGGCACGACCTGGAGGAGAAACCATGCCGTCCCCAGAACAGTGGACGCGACCGGACCCCGGCGCCGGCCCCGCCGCGACAGCGGCACAGCCGTCCCCGGAGCAGGTGATCGCAGGTTTGCGAGCGACGACCGAAGGTGGTGCCGAGCTGACGCAGCTGCTGACCCCGGAAGGTGAGCGGCTGGCCGACAGCCGGTTCGATCCCTATATCGCCGATATCGACACCGAAGCACTGCGCGACCTGTACCGCGACATGGTGCTGGTGCGCAGAGCCGACCGGGAATCCAACGCCATGCAGCGGCAGGGCCAGCTCGGCATCTGGGTTCCGCTGCTCGGCCAGGAAGCCGCGCAGGTCGGTTCCGGCCGTGCGCTGCGCCCGTCGGACATGGCGTTCCCCAGCTACCGTGAACACGGCGTCGCGTACACCCGCGGTATCGATTTCCGCGAGCTGCTGGGCATTTTCCGCTGCACCGACCAGTCGGGCTGGGACCCGGCGAAGTACGGCTTCCACCCGTACACGATCGTCATCGGCAACCAGGTCATCAACGCCGCCGGGTATGCCATGGGCCAGAAGTTCGACGGCAAGGTCGGCAACGCCGACGACGCCGACAACGAGGCCACGATCGTCTACTTCGGCGACGGCGCCACCAGCCAGGGCGACGTGCACGAGGGCTTCGTGTGGGGTGCGGTCTACGACGCGCCGGTCGTCTTCTTCTGCCAGAACAACCAGTGGGCGATCTCCGAGCCGACCGAACGCCAGTCGCGGCTGCCGCTGTATCAGCGTGCCCGCGGTTACGGTTTCCCCGGTATCCGGGTCGACGGCAACGACGTCCTGGCCTGCATGGCCGTGACACGGTGGGCGCTCGACGAGTGCCGCCACGGCAACGGACCGGTGCTCATCGAGGCGTTCACCTACCGCATGGACGCCCACACCACGACGGACGACCCGACGCGCTACCGGCTGTCCGACGAGCTCGAGGCGTGGAAGCTGAAGGACCCGGTCGAGCGGGTGCGCGCCCACCTCGCGCGTGCGGGCGGCGCCGAGCAGGACTTCTTCGACGGCGTCGACGCCGAGGCCGACGAGTTCGCGGCGCAGTTGCGCGATCACTGCTTCAACATGCCCGATCCACCACCGGAACGGATCTTCAGTGAGGTGTACGCCGACACTCCGGCCACATTGGACACCCAGCGCGAGGAGTACCTGAGCTACCTTGCCGGTTTCGCGGGAGGTGAGCACTGATGGCGGCACCCGCGGCATCCCCTGTGGACACCCAGTCGGCGAGCACTCAGACCATGACCATCGGCAAGGCGCTGAACAACGGCCTGCGCGCGTCGATGGAGGCCGACCCGAAGGTTCTCGTGATGGGCGAGGACGTCGGCAAGCTCGGCGGCGTCTTCCGCGTCACCGACGGGCTGCAGAAGGACTTCGGCGAACACCGCGTGCTCGACACGCCGCTGGCCGAGTCGGGCATCGTCGGCACGGCCATCGGACTGGCCGTGCGCGGGTTCCGGCCGGTGTGCGAGATCCAGTTCGAGGGGTTCATCTTCCCGGCGTTCGACCAGATCTCCAGCCAGCTCGCGAAGCTGCACTACCGCACCCAGGGCAAGCTCAAGGCACCCGTCGTGATCCGCGTGCCGTTCGGCGGCGGGATCGGCGCGGTCGAGCACCACTCGGAATCGCCCGAGTCGCTGTTCTCGCACATCCCGGGGCTCAAGGTCGTCTCGTGTGCGAACCCGGTCGACGCCTACTGGATGATGCAGCAGGCGATCAGTTCGGACGACCCCGTGATGCTGTTCGAGCCGAAGAAGCTGTACCACTCGAGCGCGCTGAAGGCGCCGGTCGACACGTCGGCCACGCCCGATGCGCTGCACAGCTCGCGGGTCGTGCGCCACGGGGACACGGCCACGATCGCGGCGTACGGCCCCTCGCTGCCGGTGGCGCTCGACGCGGCCACGGCCGCGCAGGAGGAGGGCCGCAGCCTCGAGGTGATCGATCTGCGCACGCTGTCGCCGCTCGACCTCGGCCCGGTGTTCGAGTCGGTGCGCCGCACCGGCAGGCTCGTCGTGGTCAGCGAGGCCTCGTCCGAGGTGTCCCTGACGTCGGAGGTGGCCGCGCGTGTGCAGCAGGAGTGCTTCTACTCGCTGGAGGCGCCGGTGCAGCGGGCCACCGGATTCGACACGCCGTATCCACCGGCCAAGCTCGAGGAGCACTTCCTGCCCGACCTGGATCGGGTGCTGTATGCCGTCGACCGCGCGCTGGAATGGTGAGGAGGATTCATGCCTGAGTACAAGCAGTTTCCCCTCGCCGACACTGCCGAGGGGCTGACCGAGGCCGAGATCCTGGGCTGGAAGGTGCAGCCGGGCGACGAGGTGACGGTCAACCAGATCGTCGTGGAGGTCGAGACCGCGAAGGCGGCCGTCGAGCTGCCCATCCCGTGGGCGGGCGTCGTCACCGAACTGCTCGTCGAGCCGGGGCAGACGGTGGAGGTCGGCGCGCCGATCCTGACCGTCGACGTCGATCCGCACGGCACCGCTCCGGCCTCGGACGCCGCCGCGCAGGCTCCAGCGAACGGGGTGGGTGCGGACGCCGCGGGTGCCGCCGACGCCGGGTCGGCCGCCGGATCGGCCGAGTCCGACGAGATGAAACCGCTCGTCGGCTACGGCTCGAAGGAGACGAGTACGAAACGGCGGCCGCGCAAGCCCGTGGCCGGATCCGATTCCGGTGGTGCCGGTTCGAACGGCACGGGCACGGCCGGTGCCGGTGCGGCGGCTGCGGCCGGTGCGGCGGCGAACGGTTCCGGAACGGTGTCGGGCGCTGGGGTATCGGGCGCTGGGGTATCGGGTGCTGGGGTATCGGGTGCTGCGGTGCCGGCAGCGGCACAGCCTGCGCCTGCACCTCCTGCATCGGCACCGGCTGTGCCGGCACAGCCGGTGCCGGCCTCGGGTGCGGGGGCGCCGGAGGTGCACGGCGGGTACGTGCCGTTGGCGAAGCCGCCGGTGCGCAAGCTCGCCAAGGACCTCGGCGTGGATCTGCGCGTGTTGACCGGTTCCGGCGACGGCGGGGTGATCACCCGCGAGGACGTGCAGCGGGCGGTCGAAGCCCCGGCGCAGCAGGCCACCGCGCAGCAGACCGTACAGCCGGCGGCTCCGGCGGAGGCCGGTGCGCGCGAACACCGGGTGCCGATCAAGGGCGTGCGCAAGGCGACGGCCGAGGCGATGGTGCACAGCGCGTTCACCGCACCGCACGTCACGGAGTTCCTCACCGTCGACGTGACGCCGATGATGGAACTGCGGCAGAAGCTCAAGTCGAACCCCGAGTTCGCGGGAGTGAAGCTGACGCCGCTGGCGTTCGCGGCGAAGGCCGTGTGCCTGGCTGCCAAGCGCACGCCGGAGGTCAACTCGCTGTGGGACGGCGACGCGGGCGAGATCGTCTTCAAGGACTACGTGCACCTGGGTATCGCTGCGGCGACGCCGCGCGGGCTCGTGGTGCCGAAGATCCGCGACGCCGACGGGATGTCCCTGCCGCAGTTGGCGGGCGAGATCGACGAGCTCACGGCGACGGCCCGGGACGGCAAGACGCAGCCCGCGGACATGTTGAACGGGACGTTCACGATCACCAACGTCGGCGTGTTCGGCGTCGACACGGGAACGCCGATCATCAACCCCGGTGAGTCGGCGATCCTGGCGGTCGGGGCGATCCGCGACACGCCGTGGGTCGTCGACGGTGAACTGGCCGTGCGCAAGGTGATGCAGTTGTCGCTGAGCTTCGACCACCGCGTCATCGACGGCCAGCAGGGTTCGCAGTTCCTCGCCGATGTCGGCGCCCTGATGTCCGACCCGGCCATGGCGATCACCTTCTAGCGGCAAACCCTCCAAGACGCCCCCAAGGCGCCCCCAAGGGCACCTTGGGGGCGTTGAGCGCCCCGAATCTTCCCTTCGCGTTCAACGTCACCGAGGCCCTTGGGGTGCCGTGGGGAATGCCGCGTGTTCTGCATTCGGCACTCCGTGTTCTGCACTCGCACCCCGTGTTCTGCGTTCGCATCGCGTGGATCGGCGCCCGTCGCGGGTGCCGAACGAGTCCGACACCGTGCTCAGCGGTCGCCGGCGCCGCGGGCGGCGAGGGCTTCGCCGAGCTGGTCGGCGTGGCGCAGGGTGCGGACGAGGAACGGCACCACGAACGCCGTCGGGCTGCGGTCCGCACCTCGCGCCTTCGCGGCGGCGCGCACCTCCCCCGCGATTCCGGACAGCGTCGCGATCGCCTGCACCGTCAGCCCGACGAGCAGCCCGACCAGTTCCGGCCGCACGCCGAACCGTTGCAGCGGCCGCACCGCGCGTTCCACAGTGGACACCACGTCGTCGACCCGGGTCGTCAGGGTGAACAGGCTCGCGGCGGCCAGCGCCGTGACGAGCCGCAGGCAGACGGTGGCCGCCGTCATGGCGCCGAGCAGCCACCACTGCACCGCGAACACCACCACGGACACGACCACCAGCGTCCGCACCAGCGGCCACCACCGTCGCCGCGGCACCCGTGCGACGCCGTAGCCCGTCAGTACCGCCGCCAGCAGTCCGCCCAGCCACCACGGTGATGCGAGGACGACCACCGCAGCGGCGAGTGCGACCACGGCGAGCAGTTTCGGCCCGGCCGGTGCGCGGTGCAGCACGCTCCCACCCGGTTCGTACAGGCCCAGCGGTGTCACGCCGACCACCCCGCCGGCGCCCCGGATGTTCCCTTGATCAAGCGCTGCACCGGCACCGTCATGACACCAGCTGCCGGTAGTAGCGGACCGCGGCCGTGGGTTCGTCGTCGGCGACCACGCAGCCGTCGTCGAACACGAGTACGCGGTCGAAGTCGTCGAGCAGGTCCAGGTCGTGCGTCACGAGCACGACCTGCTGGCGCAACTGGCCCAGCAATTCGATGAACCGGCGCTTGTTACGCAGGTCGAGCAGTGTCGTCGGCTCGTCGCACACCAGCACGTCGGGATCGAGTACGAGCATCGAGCACAGCGCCAGCAACTGTTTCTGCCCGCCCGACAGCTGCTGCGCGGGATGCTCCGGATCGAGGCCGTACTCCCCGAGCACCTCGGCCGCGCGGGCCGCTCGTTCCGCTTTGGACAACCCGCTGCCGCGGAGTGAGAACGCGACGTCCTCGCCCGCGGTCGGCATGACGATCTGCGAATCCGGGTTGGTGAACACGAACCCGACGTGTTTGCGGACCTTGCCTCCGTCCGAGGCCGTGTCGAGGCCGTTGACGCGCACGTGACCGCGGGTCGGCACGACGAGTCCGTTGATCATCCGTGCGACCGTCGACTTACCGGATCCGTTGGCGCCCACGAAGGCCACTCGTCGTTCGTCCAGCTTGATGTCCACATCGGACACGACTGGTTTCGTGTCGTAGGTGTGTCCCACACCGTCGAACTCGATCACCGCGCAACCATCCACATCATCGCGCAACCATCCACATGCACCAGTGCATCCGTCCACATCACGGCACGACCGTCCACATCGTCGCCACTCCGACCCCGCCTCCCGCGGACAACGCAGCCAGTCCGGTCGTGCCCAGTCCCTGGCACACGAGCCGTGAGAACAACCGCACCACGAGCATCGCGCCGGACGCGCCCCAGGGGTGACCGAACGCGATCGCTCCACCGTCCGGGCTGACCGCGTGCTCGTCGATACCGGCCGCGTCGAGGCAGGCCAGCGCCTGCCCGGCGAACGCCTCGTTGAACTCGACGGCGTCCGGCGTACCGGAGCGGAGCACGTCCCGCATCGCCGGTACGGCGCCGAGGCCGAGTCGCGCCGGGTCGCACGCCCGCGTGGCCGACGCGGTGAGCCGGAGGCCGGGCACACCCAGTCGCGCGCGCAGGCGTTCGCTCACCACGAGTACCGCCGCGGCGCCGTCGTTGACCCCGCACGAGTTGGCGGCCGTCGCGGTGCCGGTTGCGGTGAAGGCGGGCCGGAACCGGGCGAGGCGTTCGACGGTGAATCCCGTGCGGGGGCGTTCGTCGGCGGTGACGTCCCCGACGGGCACGAGTTCGCGGGCCAGCCTGCCCTCGTTCCGGGCGGCGACGGCACGGGCGTGGCTGCGCGCGGCGAACGCGTCCTGTCGCGACCGGGAGACGCCCGCCTCGGCGGCGACGAGGTCGGCGGCGGGCCCCATGTCGGGGTCCCCGAACTCCGGCGGTGCGAAGGGTGCGCGGGTGTAGGGCGTGGGCGGGTCGGTCGGCCAGGCGCGCTGCGGTGCGGTCGACGTGCTTTCGACACCGCCTGCCAGGTAGGCCTCGCCCTCGCCCGCACGCACGGACGCGGCCGCCTGCGCGACGGCGGCGAGTCCGCTGGCGCACTGCCGGTCGACGGTCGCACCGGGAACATCGACGCCCAGCCCGGCGCGCAGAGCCGCCACGCGCGCCGGATTGCCACCGGGACCGAAGACGTTGCCGAGCACGACGTCGTCGATCCTGCCGACCCGGTCGAGGCCCGCGTCGTCGACGACGGCGCGCAGTACGGGTGCGGCGAGTGCGACGACGTCGTGGTCGCGGAGTCCGCCTCCGTCGCGGCCGATCGGCGTTCGCCGTGCGGCGATCACCACCGGCTCGGTCACGACGGCGCCGTCCCGGTGGCCGGCGGTGCCGTGGCCGGTGTCCCTGCGGTCCGCAGTGCTGTTCCGGGAGCCGTCGGTGCGGTCAGTGCCACGCCCTCGAACGTGCCGTTGCGCAGCTGCTCCTCGGCGACGGCCCGGGCGGGCTTGCCGGACGGCGTGCGCGGCAGCGACGTCGTCCACAGCCATCTCCGGGGCCGGAACTCGGGGCGGAGTGCCGATCGCACCGCGGCACGCAGGTCGGCGAGCGCCGGTGGCTGCGGGGTCTGCACGATCGCGGTGACGAGCAGGCCGAGCCGCGGGTGCGGGGTGCCCGTGACCAGCGCGTCGTCCACACCCGTGACGGTACGCAGCACGGATTCGACGTGCTCGGCGGGCACCTGCGTCCCGCCGCTGGCGACGACCGTCGAGCCGCGTCCGGTGACGACGAGTCCGCCGGTGTCGGTGAGCCGGCCGTGGTCGCCGTTGGTGAGCCATTCGGGTGCGGGTTCGAGGTGGCCGCCACGCAGGTAGCCGCTGAAGGCCAGCGGCGATCGCACCCACAGTGCGCCACCGTCGACGTCGATCTCGACGCCGTCGACGGGGCGCAGCTCGCCGTCACGGCGGATCGCGATCAGGGACAGTTCCGCCGAGCCGTAGTACTCGACCAGTCGGGTGTCCGGGAAGGCGCGGGCGAATCGTTCGCGCAGGTCCTCGCCGAGGTGGGCGCCGCCGCAGACGACGGTGCGAAGCGCCGACGGCCCGGGCCGGTGCTCGGCGTCGGAGACGAGTTCGGCGAGCATCGCGGGTACGACGTGCACGGTGGCGGCCTCGCGAGCCTCGGCGGGGAGCCAGCGGTCGCGGAGTCGCAGCTCGGCGCCGCACCACGCGGTGTGCAGCGCGCCGAACAGGAACAGCGATGCGCTGAGCGGGCCCGCCACGAGTACGGGCCCGTCGACGGGGCCGAGCACCTCGAAACTGCGCAGCCAGGAGGCACGCGTGCGCAGGCCGACCTTGGGTGTGCCGGTGCTGCCGGAGGTGGTCGGCAGGTAGAAGTACGTCTCGTCCCCACCCGCCTCGCCGGTGTCCCAGTCGGCAGGGTCCCTGTCGGCAGGGCGTGCCTCGGCGGGTTCCGGACTGCCGCCGACGATCAGTGCTGGGTCGGCGTCGGCGAGTACAGCGGCACGGTCGGCCGCGGGCCACGTCGGTTCGAGGACGAGCACCGCCGCGCCCAGGATGTCGGCCCCGAGCAGCCACGACATCACGTCGCCGGATCCCTCCACGGCGATGCGCGTCCCGCGGCCGACACCGCGCGCGGCGAGCGTGCGTGCTGCGCCGTGCGCGGTCGGGGGAACGTGAGCGGTGAGCGTCATTCGGTGCGGGCCGTCCGGGGCAGCGTTCCGGGCAGTGCCCGGTGGACGACGGCGGCGATGGCGGCGGTGGCCGCCACCTTGGCGAGGTCGCCGGGAACGAACACGAGCGACTGGACGGCAGCTGCGCCGAGGTCGCCGATGTAGGCGCCGAGGAACGGGATGCCGATGAGGTAGCTGCTGAGCAGGCCCGCGAGCGTGGCGAGCCCGATGACCGGCAGGTTCGGCTTGGCGGCACGGCTCACGATGAGGCCTGCGACGAGCGCGGAGAGGATCCAGCCGAACAGGAACCCGCCGCTGGGGCCGACGAACGGCGCCAGCCCGCCGCGCCCGCCGGACAGCAGCGGCAGGCCGATGGCGGTCAGCGCGAGGAGCAGGACGACGGATGCGGTGCCGCGCCGCGCGCCGAGCAGTACGCCTGCGAGCAACGGGCCCGCGTTCTGGATGACCACGGGTACGCCGGACGCGCCGAAGTAGATGCCGGGAAAGATCCCGAGCACGGCGATGAACGCGGCGAAAACGACGATGCGTGCCAGGTCGGCGGCAGGCAAGGAGACGCGTGGTGCGGGCATGCTCGCAAGGTAACCCGTGGCGGCCCACGAAAGCGGTAGACGTAGGTCACGTCCGCATCCGGGACAGGCGGTTCGGGTAGGCGCCGGACGGCCGGGCGGGGCCGGCGAAGGATCGGCCCAGTATCGGCGCGGCGTCGGCGAGTGCAGAACACGCGGGCGTGGATGCAGGACACGCGGGTCTGGGTGCAGAACACGCGGGGTAGCCGGTGGCGGGTGGCCGGCGCGCGACGAGCACGTGATCGGTATCGAAACCGCTATGTAACGACGCAGGTGGTGCCAAATACCCACATGGAGTGGCACTATGCCTTGACCGACCAGCGCTCATTACTAGGAGTCAAGATCGTGGTGCGTAACCCCCGGCGTAAACCCACGCAGCGTAAGCTCCGCTCGCTCGCCATGCTTCCCGTGCTGGCGCTGGCCGCTACCGCGGCCGGCTGTGCTGAGGAGGTTGACACCGCGGGCGATACCCAGGCGGGCGACAAGGTGGAGCTGCTCAACGACGGCGAGCTGATCGTCTGCACCCACCTGCCCTACGAACCGTTCCAGTTCCACGAAGGCGGCGAGACCGTCGGCTTCGACGTCGACCTCGTCGACCTGGTCGCCGAGGACCTCGGCGTGGAACAGAAGCTGGTGGACACGAGCTTCGAAGGCATCGAGACGGCCCAGGTGTTCGAGGCGGGTGACTGCGACCTCGCCGCGGCGGCGATCACGATCAACGAGGGTCGCGACAGCGTCATGGACTTCTCCCAGGGCTACTTCGATGCAGACCAGGCCTTGCTCGTGAAGTCCGGTTCCGACGTCGACGGTCTCGACGACCTCGACGGCAAGGTGCTCGGCGTGCAGCAGGGCACCACGGGTGAGCAGTACGCCACCGAGAACAAGGGCAAGTACGGCTACCAGACCCGCCAGTACGAGGACCTCGCACTGCTGCAGCAGGGTGTGCAGAACGGCGCCGTCGCGGCGGGCATCAACGACAACTCCGTGCTGCTTTACGCCTCGAAGGAGAAGCAGGACGTCGAGGTCAGCACCGAGTTCGACACGGGCGAGCAGTACGGCATCGCGGTGGCCGACGGCAACGGTGCGCTCCAGGCGAAGGTCGACGAGGTGTTCGACGCCGCCAAGCAGGACGGCCGCTACGACGAGATCTACGAGAGGTGGTTCGGCGAGGCCCCGCCCTCCGGCAGCGGCGACAACGGCAGTGAGGGCTCCGACGAGAGCGGCAAGTAGACACAACTATCGTTCCCCGGGGAGCCGGCCTCCGTCGTGAGGCCGGCTCCTTGTGGTGGGAAACGTGTGAGGAGTCGGTCCATGCCGATGTCGCCGCGCAAGCGCGCGCAGGCCTTCCGTGGCGTGCAGTACGGGATTCTCGTACTGGTCGTGGCGGCCATGGTGTTCTTCGCCAACTGGGAGAAGCTCGGCAACGCGTTCTTCGACCTGGAGGCGATGAGCACCCAGTTCCCGGGGATCATCACCACGGCGCTGGTGAACACGATCATTTACACCGGCCTCGGGTTCGCGCTCGGGTTGGCCCTGGGTCTCGTGTTGGCGCTGATGAAGCTGTCGTCGGTCGCGCCGTACCGGTGGATCGCCACGGTGTACATCGAGTTCTTCCGCGGCGTTCCCGCGTTGCTGGTGTTCATCGCGCTCGGGTTCGGTGTGCCGGTGGCGTTCCAAATCCAGTTCGACACCTACTCGACGGTGGCGATCGCGCTCGGCCTCGTCGGCTCGGGTTACATCGCAGAGACGCTGCGCGCCGGCATTCAGGCCGTGCCGAAGGGGCAGGTCGAGGCGGCTCGTTCGCTCGGCATGTCGCAGACGCGCGCGATGGTCACGATCGTCATCCCGCAGGCGTTCCGCATCATCCTGCCGCCGCTGACCAATGAGCTGATCCTGCTGACGAAGGACTCGTCGCTGATCTACATCCTCGGGCTGCTCGGCACGCAGTACGAGCTGGCGAAGTTCGGCCGGGAAGGCATGAACGCGACGAACTCGATGTCGCCGATCCTGCTGGCCGGTCTCTGCTACCTGCTCATCACGGTGCCGCTCGGCTACCTGTCGCGGCATCTCGAACGCCGCGCCGGCCGCAAGCGCGACGAAGGACTGGAGGTGACGGCATGAGCGCCGGAACGGGGGAGGCACTCGCCGCGAGTGGCGGGCCGATCGTCGAGATCACCGGCCTGCACAAGGCGTTCGGCATGCTCGAGGTGCTCAAGGGCATCGACGTGAGTGTCGAGCGCGGCGAGGTCGTCTGCATCATCGGCCCTTCGGGCTCGGGCAAATCGACGCTGCTGCGCTGTGTGAACGTGCTCGAGGAGCCGAACAGCGGCACGGTCGTCGTCAACGGCTACGAGCTGACGGACCCGGACGTCGAGATCGACAAGGCGCGGCGTTCGATCGGCATGGTCTTCCAGGGGTTCAACCTGTTCGGTCACCTGTCGGTGCTGGACAACCTGACGGTCGCGCAGCGCAAGGTGCTCAAACGTGATGCGGGCGAGGCCGAGCGGCTCGCGCGCGAGAACCTCGAGAAGGTGGGGCTGGCGGAGAAGGCCGGTGCGATGCCGGAGCAGCTGTCGGGCGGGCAGCAGCAGCGCGTCGCGATCGCACGGGCGCTGTCGATGCAGCCCGCGGTGATGCTGTTCGACGAACCGACGTCGGCGCTGGACCCGGAGCTGGTCGGCGACGTGCTCGGCGTGATGCGCAGGCTCGCCGACGAGGGCATGACGATGCTCGTCGTGACCCACGAGATGCAGTTCGCGCGCGAGGTCGCCGACAAGGTGCTGTTCATGGACGGCGGTGTCGTCGTCGAATCCGGCCCGCCCACGAAGGTCATCGGCGACCCGGCCGAGGACCGCACCAAGACGTTCCTCAGCCGCGTCCTCAACCCGATTCACGCCGCCGAGACCGACTGACACCTCCCCCTGACCGGGTGAACCCCTTTTTGCCCCGAAGGGCACCTTGGGGGCGTTGAGCGCCCCGAAGGTGCCCTTGGGGGCATCTCCCTTGTTGCGGGGCGGAGTTGCTGAATCGCTGGAACAGGTGATGTTCCGGGGTTTTGCGCGGTATCTTGTCGCTCTGCGCGGTCACGTCGGTACCGGGTGTTGCCACCACCTCTCGGCCGGCTGCACCGTGATCGGGGGCCGGCTCCGGTAGGCAGGTGACCAGGGAGGGGCGTTGCGTCATGCCGAGCATTTGCCGACGAGGTGGACGCGACGACGACGGCGACGACCATTCCGGCGACGGTTCCGGCCGGAGCCACCACGACGACCCTGCCGACGATCGCCACCACGGTGGCCCGGCCGGAGATCGCACGGAAGACAGCCTCGCCGGCTACGCCGCGACCACCGACATCGAGACCACCCGGCTGGTTCCGGCTCCGGGCGACACCTCGACACACGTCCCCTCCCCCGCAGGCTCCCCTGGTCTCGCAGGCTCCGCCGATCCCGCAGGCTCCGCCGATCCCGCAGGCTCCGCCGATCCCGCAGGCTCCCCTGATCCCGCAGGCTCCCCGATTCCCGGCAAGCCCGCGTTCGGCGTCCCCCGCGCCCGCAAACCCGGCAAGACGGCCACGACCGACAACGCCGACCGCTACGACCCGTTCGACTCCGATTCCGAACCCGCATACGTCGTCGACGCCTCCGAACTGGTCCGGCAGGTTCTCGACGGCGACAGCGGCTTCGCCGGGTTGCTGCGGTGGCGCAAGCAGTCGACGAATGCGCCGATCCTGCAGGTCGAGAACGCGTTCATCACCGGCAGACTCGATCTGCGCGGTGCCGACCTGCGGTATCTGTTCCGCTTCGAGCGCTGCCGCTTCGAACATGCCCCCGACGTGCGCGAGGCCAAGCTCCTCGGCCTGGTGTTCCAGCGCTGCCGACTGCCCGGTCTGCTGGCGCGCAACCTGCGTACGGGCAACGACCTGCGGGTGATCAAGTCCTACATCGAGGCCGAGCCGGGACGCGGCACCGACGGCGAGACGACGATGCGCCGCGCCGACGACATCGACCGCGGGACACCCGATGCAGCCGTCAACCTGACCGATGCCGTCGTCGAGGGTTCGGCGGTGTTCACGGCGACGCGCATCGTCCATCCGCAGGGCAAGGCGCTGCACGCCGACCGGCTCCTCATCACGGGTGCGCTGCTGGCGTATCGGATGGATGCCGAGGGTGAGGTGCGCATCCCGGGCCTGCGCACCGGCGGCAACGTCAACTTCTCGGGTGCGGTGCTGCGCAATCCGGACGGTTTCGCGCTCAACGCCAACGGCGCCGCCGTCGGCGGCAGTCTGCTGTGCGAGGTCGACCGGCCCGGCGGCGACGCGGGTGAACAGCGGTTCCGCACCCGCGGGCTGTTGTATATGCCGAGCATGCGGGTGTCCGGCGATCTCAACTTCCGCGGCGCCGAGCTGAAGGTGAAGCAGAGCGGCACCGAGGTCGACACGTGGAAGACCGGTGACTGGTACGTCGATCCGCATCCCGCTCTGATCGCCGACCGGCTGCAGGTCGAGGGCAATGTCGAGCTCTCGGACGGACTGGACGTCGACGGCACGCTGCGCATGGTCAATTCCCGGCTGGGCGGCTCGCTGCGGCTGGCGGAAGCCCACATCCGCGTGCTGCCGAGTCGCAGACCGCCGTTCCGCGACCGCGCCGTGCACCTCGACGGCAGCGAGATCAGCGGCGACCTCGACAGCAAGGGCATCCGCCTCAAGGGCCAGCTGCGTATCGCGGACGTGATGATCCGCGGCAACGTCCACCTCACCGACGGCACGTTCGGCCATCCCGGCCGCGACGTACTGTCGTTCCGCCGCAGCACCGTGTCCGGCAATCTGAAGGTCCGGCGTTGCCGCGCCGAGGGCACGCTGCGGCTGATGGGCATGTCCGTCGGCGGCAGCATCGACCTGCACGGGACCGAGATCGGTAAGCCGGAGCGCAAGGACGACGGCAGCTGCGACTGGGCCGTGGACCTGCGGTCGGTGCGGGTCGCCCGCAGCGTGCTGCTCACGGCCGAGGAGAAGCGCCCGTTCACGGCCCGTGGCGGTGTGACCATGGACGGGGCGCAGATCCAGCGGCAGCTCGACATCACCGGCGCGCTGCTGTGCGGTGCCACCGACGGCACCGACGACCCCGCCGCGGTCGCCCTCGATGTGGGCGACACGCACGCCGACGAGTTCGTTCTCGCGCCCGGCGGCCCGCCGCTCGGGAAGGTGGTGCTGCTCCGGGCGCACTGCTCCACGCTCACCGACGACGCCGACGCGACCGACACGAGGGCCACCGGCGTCGAGGGGGACGTGTGGCTGGCGACCGGCGGACTCGACCTCGAGGACTTCCGCTACGACAGCCTCGGCACGCCCATCGCGATCAACGACAGCGTGGAGGTCCGGCGCAGGCTCCGCCTGCTGCACGACGCGATCGGCGGGTACCGGCCGGGCCCGTACGACCAGTTCGCCGCGATGCTGCGGTCCTCCGGCAACGAGGAGCAGGCCGACTGGGTGCTGGCGAAGAAGCAGCAGTACCGGTACGAGTCGCTCGCGCACAGCAGGCCGCTCGTCGGCATGGGCGTGCGGTTGTGGAGCCTGTTGCAGCGGTGGATGGTCGGCTACGGCTACCGCCCGGTGCGTGCCATCGTGCTGCTGCTGTTGCTCTTGGCTGCGGGCAGTGTGTGGTTCGGCGTGGGCGTGGACGACTGCATCCACGACGGGAACCTGCTGACCGTGGAGGGCAGGCGGTGTGCCGTCAACGCGGACGACACGGGGCTGAACTGGAACCCGGTGCTGTTCACCGTCGACCTGCTCGTGCCGATCGTCGATTTCGGCAACAAGGGCAGATGGCACCTCGACGGGGCCGATTCGTGGGTCGCCACGGGTTTCACGGCGATGGGCTGGGTGCTCGCCACCACCGCAGCGGCCGGCATGACCCGTGCCCTCCGCCGCAACAACGCGAGTTGATCCGTGTGTCGAGTGCATCCCTCGCATAGCGGTGGATGCCTCTCGGCCGGTAGACACGCGGTCACAGTCGTCACACGAGAGGAGCCTGCGTTGCCGAGCACGAAGGAGCCGGATGCGTCCGGTGCGATCCATGTCGACGCCTCGCCGGAACAGGTGTACGCCCTGGTCAGCGACCCCGGGGTGCTGGCCGAGCTGGCGAACGAGTACGAGGGGTTCCGCTGGCTCGACGGGGCGAGTGCCGCGGCGCCCGGCGTCAGGTTCCGTGGCCGCAACCGCAACGGTTTCCGCAGGTGGAGCACGACGGCGACGGTGACCGACGTCGCGAAGGGCGAGCGGTTCGCGTTCGACGTGGGTGTCGGCCCGCTGAAGGTGGCCCGGTGGCAGTACGACCTCGAACCGGACGGCGACGGCTGCCGGGTCGTCGAGAGCACGTGGGACCGCCGCCCCGGCTGGGCCCGGGTGGTCACCGGCGTGGTGCTCGGCACGATGGACCGTGCCGGGATCAACAAGCGCAACATCGACAAGACCCTCGCGGGTCTGAAGCGGCGGGCGGAGTCCGCGACGACCGCTTGAGCATGGTTCCGGACGTGCCCCCCCCTCGGCACGTTCGGTATCCGGCGGGTCGGCCGTACCGCCGCTCGGCTCGAACTCGATCGGCTATGCACTCTGTCGGCCCACGTATTCCGTCGCACCACGTATTCCGTCGCACCACGTATTCCGTCGGACCACGTTCCAATCGGGGAACGTCCATGCCGCCCCACGGTCGCACACCGATCGTTCCGTCACGATGGCACAGCCCGACGGCGTCGGGGAGATGGCACAGCCCGAGGTGTCGGGGCAGGTGGCACAGACCGACGGTGTCGGGGTAATTGTCAAGACCTCGCGGCGTCGGCGGCCTCGATCGCCCGGATCGCGGCGAGCGTAGTCGCGTAGCAAGGTCGGCCCACGACTCTCCCGGTCCGTGGTGACCATCGGCCAGGGCGGCGAGCTGCTTGCGTCCGTCGGTCCATACCTCGATCGGCATCGGAAAGCACAGCTCGTGCTCCTCCCGGCGGAGGTCGATGTGGATGTCGCCTGCCCACGACCACACGGTCCACATCGGATAGATCACGCTCCGTGAAGGTCCGCTGCTCGGTCGTGACGGTCGTGATCGTCGCGATCACCCCTGGTGTGTCACCGCGCGCCGAACGGCCCCGCACGAGCGCATCAGCGCGGTCCCTGCACCCAGGCGTCGGGTGCCGCCACGCGCGTGTGTGAAACGGCTAAACATAACGAATTGGACACCATGCGCGGAATGCTGAAACGCGTAGTACCGACACGGAGACAACCCGAAAGGAAACGTTCATCCTCCTGGCGGATGAACATTGAGCTACCGAAAGTGTGCGGTGTTCGGGCGTAGCTCGAGCGGGCCCACCCAAGGGGAGTGTGTATGCAGGAACAGACCCGTGCGCCGCTGGTGTCTCATGACGGACTACGGCACGGGCCTGCTGAGGATGATCACACCGACTCGGGGGCATGGGGTCGTTACGCGGTCCTTCCGCACCCACCACGGGGCAGCCGCCGTGGAAACGGCCCGAGACTGCAGTGGGAACGAGACTACCGATCAGCGGTCATCGCGAGCGATGTGGCAGCGACACTGATTGTGATCATCGGCGCAGCGCTGCTGGCTGATGTCGGCCGGACAGAGCTCTTGGATTTCGTCTACCCGGTGCCGACCGCGCTGGTAGTGCTCGGTTCACTGATGGGACGGCGCGCGTGGTCCCAGCGGGTACTCGGCGAAGGTGCGGAGGAGTTCCGCAGACTCGGTCTCGGGATGCTGACGGCTGCGGTGGTGCTGGCGCTGGCTGCGGCGCTGTTCGGCCTGCTCGATCTGCGCCCGTGGGCCTTCGTCGTCGTACCGGTCGTCGCGGTCGTCGTCGTTGTTGCCAGGTACGCCCTTCGGCAACGATTGCATCGCGCCCGTGCCAAGGGCCGGTGCACGCTGCCCGTGGTGGCCGCAGGCGGAGCCGGTTCGATTCAGGACCTGGTCGAACGTGTCCGCGCCAATCCGCACGTCGGCTGGCGGGTCGAGGCGGCGTGCATCGCGAACCCGGGTGCCGACCATGCTCGTGCCGGCGAAATCAGTGGTGTGCCCATCGTCGGCGGCCTCGACGACCTCGCCGAACAGGTGAGGCGGACGGGCTATCGGATCGTTGCGGTGACCCCGGATTCGTACTGGACGCAGAGCAGGCTTCAGCGGTTGGCGTGGGACCTGGAGGGAACGTCTGCCGAACTCGTTGTGGCGCCGGTACTGATGGAGGTAGGCGGTCCGCGATTGAACGTCTCCGGCGTGCTGGGTATGCCTATGCTGCGCGTCGTCCCGCCTGCGTTCACCGGTGGTCGCCGGTTCGTCAAGGAGGTCGTCGACCGCCTCGGCGCCGGTGTCGCGCTGGCGCTGACCGCCCCGCTGCTCGTGCTGATCGCGGCCGCGATCAAGCTGGACGGCGGCGGCCACGTCTTCTACTCCCAGCGACGTGTCAAACGAGACGGTGAGACGTTTTGGATGTGGAAGTTCCGCACGATGCGGGTCGGTGCCGATGCGGAACGCGTATCCCTCGCCGCGGCGAACGAGGCGCAAGGGCCGCTGTTCAAGGTGCGCGGGGATCCGCGGGTGACGCGTGTCGGGTCGGTACTGCGGCGATTCTCGATCGACGAACTGCCGCAGTTGTTCAACGTGCTGGCCGGGAGCATGTCGCTGGTGGGGCCGCGTCCGCCGCTTCCCGAGGAGAGCCGGACCTACGATCCCGATGTCGGAAGAAGACTGTTGGTCAAGCCGGGGATGACCGGGCTGTGGCAGGTCAGCGGGCGCAGTGACCTGTCATGGGAGGACAGCGTGCGGCTGGATCTGCGCTATGTGGAGGACTGGTCGCTCGCCCTGGATGCGGCGATCTTGTGGAAGACCGTGCGAGCGGTCGTTCAGGGCAAGGGAGCCTACTGAACTCATGAAGATCATGCTGGTCGCGTCGACGGGCGGCCATCTGGCACAACTGGACAACCTGGCCGAGTGCTGGTCCGGACATGACAGGCACTGGGTGAGTTTCGACAAACCCGACGCAGTGTCGGCACTGGAGGGCGAATCCGTCACCTGGGCCTACCACCCGGTTACCCGCAACATCCGCAACGCTGCCCGCAATCTGGTGCTCGCGGTGCGAACGCTGCGCCGTGAGCGGCCGGACGTGGTCGTCTCGAACGGAGCCGGCGTGGCCTTTCCGTTCTTCGTGGTGGCGAGAGCGTTGCGTGTCCGCACGATCTATCTGGAGGTGTTCGACCGAATAGACCGGCCGTCGCTCACGGGGATGCTGTGTTATCCCCTCGCTGACCACTTCTGCCTGCAGTGGGAAGAGCAGCGGCGCATCTACCCGGAAGGCATTTACGTAGGAGCGGCCCTGTGAGCGAACTCCTGGTCGCCGTGCTCGGCACCGACCACCATCCCTTCGATCGGCTCGTGTCCTGGCTGGACGACTGGATCGCCGACCGCAGCGACGTCGAGGCCTTCGCGCAGACCGGCTACTCGCGTCCCCTCCTGTCCGCAGACAGCGCCGACATCATTCCGCGCGACGAGCTGGTCGACCACCTGGGCCGTGCCCGGGTCGTTGTCACCCACGGCGGCCCCAACACGATCATGGACGCGCGGTCGGCCGGGTTGTTGCCGATCGTGGTGCCGCGCACGGCGTCCCGCGGCGAGCACGTGGACGATCACCAGGTCGCGTTCAGCCGCAGGATGGCGGAAGCAGGCTGGATCCATCTCGCCGAGACCGAGGCTGCACTGCGGACGCAGCTCGACCGCGCGTACACCGATCCGATGGCCTACCGAATCTGCGGTGACGCAAGCCCTGCTTCCCGCGCGGCCGAGAACGTCGGCGCAGTTCTGTCCGACGCACTGGGACGCGCACCGGGCTGGGTGCGCGTCCGACGGGTCACGCAGCTCATCCGGTTCGCATGGCGCGCTCGGATGACGACAGCAGCACACGTAGGCACAGAAGGCGAGGACGGGTGAACGGGAACGAGGACGGCGCGCCGGTGGACTCGACCACAGCCGCAGGGCGGTCCCGGCGACGGGCCGTGGTCATCGGTTCGCTGTCGGCGCTGGCGATGGTGGGCGTACTCGTGACCGCCGGCTTGCTGCACTCGGGCGGGAACACGTCGGACGACGCGGCCGTCGCTACCGGTGCTGCCCGCGATGACGGGCGTACCGATCGACCGAGCACCTCGTCCACCTCGCGACCGAGCACCTCGTCCACTTCGAGACCGGCCACCACATCACGCGAGACCCCTCCGGGCACGGCGGGCGACTCGGCAGCGTTGGACCCGGAATCAGCGGCACGCGACGCGACGGGAACGCTCGAGACGTTCCTCGAGCTCAGTGACGACGCTCTGCAGGCCCCGGCCGAAATGCCGGACGGCGTGGACGCGGTCGCGCACGGCCCCGCCCGGGGCGAGCTGGAGAACACCGCAGGCGAGTTCGCCGACAACAAGTGGCGCCAGGAAGGTTCGGTGGCCGTCGTCGCTCGCCGGGTAACCTCCGTCGCGCTGGATCAGACCCCACCGGCCGTGACGGTGCAGACCTGCATCGACTCCACCGACGTTCGCGTAGTCGACGAGCGCGGTGAGTCGTTGTCGGGCGGGCCTGCCGGTGAGAGCGTCAGAACGCCGCATCTCTACACGATGGAGTTCGTGGACAGCTCATGGAAAGTCGCGGTGCACTCCTTTCCTGACGCGTCCTCGTGCTGAGACGGGACGGAAGCGAATCGTCGGATCGGCCGGGGGGCCGTCCCCGGACCAGTCGAAGACCGTGTCCGAGTGCGCCGGTGGCTCCGTGTTCTCGGTGGTGTCGTTCCGCGGGCGCCGATCGGCTCTGCGCCCCGATGTCCGAACAGCGCGCCCCGATGTCCGAACAGCGACGACGGCGTCGATGCCCGCTCCCGTGGCGCCGATCTCTTCGACGAGTTCTGTCACGTCTTCCATCTTCGCTGTGCTGCTCGTCGTGACGACCACCTTGTCCAGTCGCTGGGCCAGCATCGCGGTCCGGCCGATGCCCTCTTCGGCGGAGGCGCTGATGACGACGACCCTGACCGGGTCCGCGCCCTGTTGATCACCTCTTACGGAGTTGACGAGGCCGCCTTCGAGTTCTGCCGGCGAGCGATCCCCCCACGGCACGAACAGCGCTCGATATCCGGCCGCCGTGAGGTCACTGCTGAGTCGCCGTGAGACCCGATCGCTGCTGGGGCCATCCGCCCCGACCACACCGACGGTGAGGAATTCGAGGTCGGGATCGAGGTCGAGGCGGATGACGAGCCGATTCAACAGGTCGTCGAAGCCGCTCTGCCCGTGTTCTTCCAACACGGGCAGAGCGATGACGCCGGACAGGCGCGTGCCGTTGCCGACTCGGCTGTCGAAGCGTTCGCGGGCGAGCGCGACACCGACCCCTGCGAGCAGGCCGACGGCCAGCCCGCCCGCTGCGAAGATCGGCAGTCCCAACGAGGATTCGTTGCGGGGAGGCGCGGCGCTGGTGATGACGCGGCCAGGGTCGATCACGGTGGCGGTCAGCTCGCTGCGCATGTCGCGCAGGCCATCGATCTCGCGTTGGATCGACTCCGGGACCGGCAGCTCCGGATCGTCAACGGATTGCGAGAGCTGAGCAGTCAACTCGGCGATGCGCTCGTCGATCTTCTCGGTGCGGTCGTCGACATCGGTCGCCGCTGCCGTGCGCGTGGCGAGATAGGCCTCGGCGAACGCGTTCGCAGTGGCGGCCGCCTCCTCGGCCCGGCCTGCTTGCGCCTCGATCTCGAGGATGAGCGCGTCCGTCGGTGATGTCACGTCGATGCGCTCGACGAGGTCACGCGGGTCGGCCGTCGACCCGATGATCTCGCGTGCGGCCTCCGCGACCTCGGTGGACTGCACGACGGCGCGCTCAGTCGTGATGTTCACCTCTTGAGTGCCCGATGCTCCCCCGAACGGATTTGCCGCGATGGGATTGACCGTCAGTACCGAGACTGCGGTGTAGGTCCGCGGTTGCAGGAATGCGAACACCATGGCGAGCGCCACGCAGACACCGACGGTCAGCGCGATGACACGCCATCTCCGGCGGAGCCGCGTAACGATGTCGGTGAGGCGGATCGCAGGACTGTCCTCAGTCATCGGCGTTACCTCTCACGGCGTACCGGTGCCCGACCCGCGCTCCTGTCGTCGCGGACCGTGGTCGCCACGGTCGCCACGGTCGAGATGGAGAGGCGCATTTCGTCCAGTTCGAGCACCCCGGTTAGTGTACGTAATGCCTGGCACAGGTGGTGCTGCGGTGCGACAGGGCACAGATCACGACACTGCGGTGTTCGCCGCACGGTGGGATGGGTAATGACGAGCTCTCGGGCGGCGACGCCGCGGCAGATCGGTCAGGCGGTCCGCGATCTGAGTGCTGCCCAGAAGGCGGGCGCGGGCGTCCCGGCTTACACCCGCTATGTGAACCGGCCTCTCGGCAGGCTCGCTGCTGCGCTGGCCCACGTCGTCGGTTTGACCCCGAACCAGGTCACCGTCATCAGTGGTGTCCTCTCGTTCCTGTCGATCACGGTGCTGGTGACGATGCAGCCGTCGTTGGTCCTGGGGATCGCGGTCGCCGTGGGTCTTGCCGCCGGGTATGTTCTCGACTCGGCCGACGGGCAGCTCGCCCGGTTGCGGGGTGGTGGAAGCCCGGCCGGGGAATGGCTCGACCACGTCGTCGACGCCGCACGCATGCCCGCGCTCCATCTCGGCGTCCTGATCGCTCTGTACCGCTTCCACGGTGAGCTCCCGTCCGCGCTGCTTCTCCTCCCGATCGGCTTTCTGCTGGTCACGGTTGTCCGGTTCTTCGCGCTGATCCTTGCCGAGCAGATGCGCCGGCAGTCCGGTCCTCCCGAAGGTGTTCACTCATCGACGAGCGATTCGGCCGCCCGGTCGCTCCTCGCACTTCCGGGGGATTTCGGCGTGCTCTGCCTGATCTTCATCGGGTGGGGTTCGAGCTCGCTTTTCCTTGTCTGTTACGGCATCCTGTTCGTCCTCAACACTCTGTTGCTGGTGTTGAGCCTGGTCAGGCGGTATCGAGAACTCGATGTCAAGGCGGTGTAGCCATGTCGAGAAGGTCGTCGGTCGACCCCGTGCGGGAAGGCCGCGCGTACGGGCTGAAAGGGGGAAGGGGAAACAGGCCCACCGGGTGCTGCGCCCCTGACTGCCGATGACCGAGCGCGCGTACGGGCGACGGAATGTTCTTCGTGGCGCTGTGCTCGCCGCGGCGGGGACCGCGGCCGGTCTGACGCCGGTCGTGCCTGGCTCCGCCTTCGGGTACTCGAGAGCCACCTTCGGGTATTCACGACCCTCGGCGTCGCCGGACGGCGCCGATCCACCACCCGGCCATCGATGGGCGCCCCACTTCGAGGATCAGTTCGGCACCATCGACCGCTCCCTGTGGTACCGCTACCACAATACGTACGGCTGGGCCAACCAGACCGAGGACTATCTTCGTCCGGAGAACCTGCGTGCCGACGGGACGCTGCGGGTGTTCACCGAACGCGAGCACTACCGCGACAAGGATTTCACCTCGGGGTTCCTGTCGACCGCGCGCCGTGGTCCGCAAGGCAGTCCGGAGCCGGCCAGGGACACGTTCTTCCCCAGAGCGGGATTCTTCGAGATGCGCGGCAAGGTCCAGCATGCACAGGGCATGCTGCACGCATGCTGGCTACGGCATCGCGCCGGAGCCAGTATCGCCGAGGTCGACCTCATGGAGGTCTTCCACTGCGCCGAACCGGGGAACACACGGCAGACACTGCACCTCGACGGCAGCAAGAACACCTTCGACGTCAGCACCCACATCGAGGAGCCGGACGCGGAACCGGACTGGCATACCTGGGGTGTCGGAATCATTCCCGAGTCGGACGACGTCCGGTTCCGCTTCTACACCGACGGCGTGCTGGTCGGCGAACATCTGGCCACCGAACCGAAGTTCTGGCACGATTTCGCGCAGCCCGACCTGTGGGACCTGTCGATCAACACGCACACCGGCGGGCCATGGGTGGGCCATCCCGACGATCCCCCGGGCTACTCCCGATACGACGGTGGGTTCTGCCTGTCGGGAGGAGAACCCCCGAACTGCGACAGCACCGGTCTGCGCTCGCCCACGTTCCCGGTGATCTACGAGGTCGACTACGTGCGGGTGTGGAGCCTGGCGTCCGGGTAGGCGTGCTCACCGACGGGAGCCTTTCGACATGGGCGAGCGCAGCATCCCGCTCAGCGCATCGAGTTCGAACTGCTCACGGAAGCGCCGGCACAGCAGGACGAACACCGCGGTCGCGATCACGACGTGGACCGCCAGCGCCGGTATCGTCGCGCCGAAGACACCGCGGACGAGCAGCCCCGGCAGCACGACAGCGCCCACGACAACCGCGACCGCGGGGGCCAGGCTGCGCAGCGCGATGTCGACGGCCATCAGACGGTGCACCTGCCAGCAGGCCAGAGCCGCGTCGACCGCAACGGTGATGACCCACGCCATGGCGGCTCCGACGATGCCCCACAGCGGTACCAGCAGCAGTATCCCGACGATGTTGACCACGAGAGCGGCGGCCTTGTTGCCCATCTGCCACTGGCTGTGGCCACCCATGAGAAGAACGGTCTGCAGCATCCCGGTTGCCGACAACAGCATCATCGCCGCGCAGAGCGCGATCATGGCATTCTCGCCTGCGTCGAATCCCTGGCCGAAGGCGGAGAGTACGGCGGGTGCGAACAGAGCCAGTGTGAGGTAGCACGGCCAGGACAGCAGGATCAACGACCTGGTCGTGCTCAGGTGGAGAGCGCGTGCACCGGCGAGGTCGCCGACCGCCAAGGTCGCACTGACCCGGGGAGACAAAGCCATCCGCATTGCCGTGTCCACCAGGAGCCCGGCACGTGCGGCCCGCGAGACTATTGCGTACACGCCTGCCTCGGTCGGCCCCAGGAGCGCGGCGACCAGCAGCACATCGGCCCACGCCAGCCCGATCTCGAGCGCGGCCGCCACACCCCTCGCCGCGCTGAACGACCAGAACTCGCGAACGAGTGCTCGGGTGGGGGTACGCGGCTGTACAGCCGCATCGGTGCGGGGCACCATTCGCGACAACTGGCCGGCCAGGATCACAGCGGCGCCGGCGCAGGCCACCACGAGCGGCCACGTCCATGCCCGCGCCGCCGCGATCAGGCCGAACCCGGTGCTCAACACGATCAGCACGACGACGACGCGCGCTACCGGCAGCCCGATATTGATGATCCCGACGAAGGGCAGCACTCCCCCGAGGCCGCGAGTCGCGCCGAGCAGGACGGTCAGTAGCGAGGCCAGCAGCGCGAACGGGATCGTGTTGACGATCAAGGTCGTTGTTGTCGGATGCGCGGCCGGTGAAGAGATCACCTGGGCCACTTCGGGTGCGAACAGCCAGATGGCGGTGAGCACGACGATCCCGATGGCGGCGACCGGGATCGCGGCTATCGCGATCGTTCGGACGAGGTCGGCGTAGCGGCCCAGCGAGACCTGCCGGGCCAGTTCGCGGACCAGTCCGGTGTCGGCACCGAGCTCGCCGACGTTCGCGATGATCATGAACAGTGCGATCATCTGGAAGAAGAACCCGGTGTCCTCCGGGCCGAGGCCGCGGCCGACGACGACAGCGAGGAGCAGGCCGAACACCGCACCCGTTCCACCGCCCGCGAGGCTGATCAAGCCCGATCGGGCAACGCGCTCACGGTTCATACCCCGGCCACCCGAGAGTGCGGCTCGAACGTGACCGGTTCGGTGACCGGCGGGGTGCGGTGGGCGCGAACTACCGGGTCGCGCAGCAGGATCGCCGCTACCAGCGCGATGGTCAGCAACTGCATGGTGTCGATTCCGTAGAAGATGATCAATGTGCTGGCCGCGACGAGCGAGCTGTGCAGCCACAGGCGCGAGAAGCCGGGCGCTCGCCAAGTACGAAGCACGGAGCCGAAGAGGAACCACAGGAACAGCCCGAGGCCGACGAAGCCGAAGGAGAACATCATCATCCACAGGTGACCCTGCGTGCCGACGGAGAGATCGACGACCTCGGACGGCCTCGGCGCGCCGAAACCGAGTAACGGGGATTCCAGGGTCCGCTCGAACGTCTCGCGATAGATCAGCATCCTGGTCTCATTGCTCCCGAGCTGTGCCCGTTCCCGCAACGCGTCGATCAACCCGAGTGAAACGGCAGCGGAAGCAGCGACGAGGCCGCAGGTGGCGAGTCCGAGAAACGGCAGCATCGTGCCACGGAACATCAACCGGACCGCGACGTACGCGAGCGCGACCCCGAGGCCGAGCAACATACCTCGGTTGAGTCCCGCCAGCGTCGGCACGATGGCTGCGGCCAGGCAGCCGACGAGCAGCACCTTGACTCGCGTCGATCGCGTCATGGCCATCTGAGCCAGCGCCACCGGCGTGAGCAGGGCCATCGCACTGCCCCAGCCGTTGGCGTACGGGAAAGGAGCCGACGGCCGGATGTACGGTTCCGGCGCACCCCACGGGTGCTGGATCTCGGCGAACGGGGGGAAGACCAGATCGAAGACGTACTCGTTGCCGGTGAGAGCGTCCGGCAGTAGTAGGCCGACGGGGGTCGTCAGGCGTCCTTCGGGGAAGAACGTTCCGAGGTAACCGCCTGCCACGACCGTGACCCAGACCGCGGTGAGGCCGCCGACGACGCGCGTCATCGAGAGGCGCTGCCTGGCGTTGACGACGTACAGCAGCACGATCGCGATCGCGACGTAATTCGCCGCACGTTGACCGTAGCCGACGAGCCGGAGCGGGGAATCGAGCATCAACGCGCACGGGATCGTCCACGCGATGAAGCCGAACCACGGTGAAATTCCTGCGACGACGTACAGATCTCGTCGGACCAGCAGGATGGCGGCCATCACGATAGCCATGATCACCACGATGAAGGGCGTCATGCCCAGCAGCCACCAGACCGGAAACCCCCACAGTAGGGCGTCCACCGGCCACGAGGGCAGGGGACGCCTTGCTGTGGGTGGTGCCTGCGACCGTTGTGGAGCTTGCAGGGCCATGGCCGCTAAAGGCCCCGGCCTCGTGACTGGACGAGCCGCACGAGACGGTCCGCTTTGACCACCCGTGCCGCCACCGCGAGCGCTCCGAGGCCGCGCACCTGCCGAGGGTCATGACGCAGCGTGCGCAACGCCCACCGCACCGCGGCACGACGCCGACCCATCGCGGCACAGGCGAAGGCGATCTGGCCTTCCATCCTGGCCAGTCCCCGCGGGTTGTCGGCGAACTCGGGCACCCTGTCCAGCATGTAGGTCAGACCATCGACCATCGCCTGCCACTTGCCCATGTAGAACGACGGCCGATTCCAGTTGATGCGGACGCACGGCTCCGGCACGCTCACCACGTCGCCGTGCCGGGTGGCTCGCAGCAGCCACTCGTGGTCCTCACCGTAGGAGGCCGGCAGTCCTTCGTCGACGAGCCCGATTCGGCCGAGCAGATCCGCCCGGTGCACCAGCAGGCTCGAGGAGTGGATCTCCATGATCCGAGACGCGAGGAAGTCGGCGAACGTAGCCCGCTCCGGCGCGAGACGGCGATGCTCACCGGTGTCGTTGCGGATCACCAAGCCGGTGGCCACAGCGGGAGCAGCCGGTTCGGCGTGCCACCGCTCGAGTTGGCGAGCCAGCTTGCCGGGCAGCCACTCGTCGTCGTCGTCGCAGTGCCCGACGATCTCGCCGGTCGCCGTGAGGATCCCGGTGTTGCGTGCACCCGCGAGGCCGGACGTCCGCTCGTTGCGCCGTAGCACGATCCGCCGACCGGGATGCGATCCGTTGTCCAGTGGCAGGGGATGCGGCTCGGTTTGGTCGAACACCACGATGCACTCGATATCACCCGCATACTCCTGCGCAAGGACCGCGCGGGCCGCCCTGGTCACGAGTTCGGGTCGGTCCCGAGTGGGGATCACGACGCTCACTGACGGGCAGGTGTCATCGGGTCCCTCGCTCACAGCGGGGTTCGACCACGACGATCCGGGCATGGTCGGCATATTACGGCGCTTCGTTCGCCAATTCGTCACGCACCACCACTCGAGCCGCCGATGTCGTGTGCCGACGTGCTGGCCGAGCGGTTACCGGTGTCGTCGACGGCCCGGACGAAGTAACGCCCTGGCTCGTCGGGAACCTCGACCTCGGTCTGCCATGGCCTGACCGCGACGACGCGGTCGTCCTTCAGGACCTCGTAACTCACGGAACCGCGGTCGTCGGTCGAACCCTTCCACGACAGCCGGACCGTGTCGTCCCCGTTGTCCGTGCTCGACAGTGAGCCCGGGACCGTCGGAGCGGTGGTGTCGCGCGGTTCGAACCGTGCGAAACCACCGAGCCAGGTCCACGACCATCCGTTCTGGCGCAGCCCCTGCCGGAAGTCTCCGGAGAACCACACCGTGCCGGTGCTGTCCTGGAACACGTCCCACGGCCCCTGGTCCCTGTGCCCGTTCAGTCTTGCGTTGAACTCGGGAAGATACTCACCCGTTTCGGCATCCCAGGCACCGATGAAGCCCAGCTTGTCGGCCTGCGTCCAGTCGGTGCCGACATCCTGCCAGGTGTAGGCATCCGAGTAGTTCCAGTGTCTGCAATGGCAGGTTCCGTACACGACGCCGTCGATCAGTTCGGTCGCCTGGAAGTCCCCGCCATTCTTGGTGATGTTGCCCGACAGCAACTCGAAGTCCGACCGGGCGTAGCTGAACAGGCTGTGCTCGGACCCGCCGACCCACACCCGGTCGCCCGCTTCCAGGATCGTCTGCTGATAGTTCGTCGAATTACTGAAGGACGGGTCCGCCATTCCCGGCACGAGAGGGGCGCCCTGCTCGGTGCTGACGACGGCCACCTTCTCGGCTGGCTCGTGCTGCGACCAGGTGAAATGCCCCGCCGCATAGATCCGGTCGCCGTCGGCGCCGGTATCGAGGTCGAACACGGTCCCGTTGAACTCGGGGTTCCAGTCCTGGTCCGGGCTTGCGGTGCTCACGTCGATCCGCCCGGTATTGCGGCTGTAGGCAGTCCGGCTCTGTCCCATTCCGCGCATGTGGGTGAAGGATCCGCCCACGTAGAGCCAGTCGCCTTGCTGTTCGAGCGTCCAGACCTTCGTGGAACAGCACGTCAGCCGGTTCTCCATGGCCACGTGCCATTCGTCTGCGATGTCACCGGTCGCCGGGTCGAGCGCGACGAGCCCCGCGTTGGACTCCCCGTTGACCTCGGTGAACTCGCCGCCTGCGACGACCAGTCCGCTCGGCAGTACGGACAGCGCCCTGACCGGTCCGTTGAAGTCCGGACGGAACGAGGAGACCCAGTCTCCGGTGTCCACATCGAAGCCCGCCAGGTAGCTTTGTTCGATCCGCTCCCCGGGCCCTGGGTCAGGGCCCTTCTGAACGTTACGGAAGTTGCCGCCGACGAAGACGGTGTCGCCGGACTGGCCGAATGTTCGCGCCTCGGTGTAGTGCTCGTTCGTGTTGGACGTGGCCCGCCCGGTCACACCCCATTCCTGCGGTTCGGCCCCGCTCTGGAGCAGCGGCCGCCGTTCGGACGGTGCGGTCCCCTGCTCGGCGATCTCCGTGTAGTCGAGGTCGTCCTGGGTGAGTTTCGGCCGGAGATAGATCTGGGTGAAGGGTCGGGCATGCCCGGCACCGTCCGTCTCGGACCACAGGTACGAGTCCGCGCTGTTCGACCCGCTCACCCGGGATCCGTAGGACCAGCCACGCAACCAGCCCTGTCCGCTGTGGTCGTTCCGGGTGTCGATCCGGCGGTACGAGTCGTCCTTGCCGAAGTCGTTCGTCTGCCCACCGGAGCCGCTGCCGAAGAACCCACCGAAATCGTAGGAACCGACCCGGTGTTCAGCACCGAAACTCCACACCCAGCGATCGCGGTTCTCGAACTCGAACCGGGCATCCTGCCAGCTGGTGCCGCTGGTGTTCTTGGCCCGCCTGACCCGGATCCCGTCGTCGAGCGCATCCACCCTGCCGTCGTTGAGCAGCCCGTCAACGGTGCGCGAAGGCAGGCTTCGGACGGTGAACGCGTCCTGCCCCGTCACCGCGTCACGAACCTGCGCTGGAGTGCCCTGACCCTGATACTCCTGCCGCCAGTCCTGGCGTCCCCTGCCGATCAATACCCAGCCACCGCCGTCGGTGGTCATGTCGCAGTAGAACCGTTCCGGCGCGACCAGCGACGGGGTCTGCAACCAGTAGGAGCCATCCGGGGCGTCCGGGTCGTTCTGCTTGATCTCCCAGCACGAGGCGGCGGCATCGTGGGATGCACTGCCGGTGGGGCCCGAGCCCTGCGCGTTGGCGGTCGTGTCGACGAAAACCGTCGAGCCTGCCGCGAGTACTACGGCGATGGCTGCTGCCGCCACCGAACGAATGTGGTCTCGCGTACGCCGACGCCGCATCCATGCTCCTCGAATCGCTACGCTGCCGAGCCGTCACACCGAGCACGCCGCAGGCGCACACCAAGCGCACCGCAGGCGCACACCAGCTAGAGGCCTACCCTCACACGAGTGATGATCAAATCACTCGTGTGAGGGTAGTCGAATTCGAGAAGTGCCACGTTACGGTCCCAGCGCACTGATCGGACACAGTTTGATCACACTAAAGTGTCGATCATGCGGTCTCGGAAATCACCTTCCGTAAGACCGTGCTCGAGGTGTGCATGGTGTAGGGGAAGTAGACGACCCGCGCCCCCACGGCGCCGAGCCGCTCTTCGAGACGTTTGCCCTTCGCGGTGCCGCGCCAGTCATCGCCCTTGAACAGGATGTCGTAGCGCAGGTCCTCCCATGCTTCGAACTTGTCGGTGTACGGATCGGCTACCGCCTCGTCGACGTAGCGAATGCTCCGTACGATCTCGAGGCGCTCGTCGAAGGGAACGATCGGGAGTCTTCCCTTCACGCGATGCACCACCTCATCGGTGACGACACCGACGACCAGCCGGTCGCACCGAGCGCTCGCGCGTCGCAGGATGTTCAGATGCCCGACGTGGAACAGGTCGTACGCGCCCGGGGCGTATCCGGTCACTGTCACGTGCATGTCCTCCGCAGTGTGTGCACAAGAAGAACCACCCGAAGCCAACCTGTTCTTGCGCTCTTGGGGTTGTTGTGCCCGATTTGACCACCTCGTCGTGAAACGCCCGTCCTGCGTTACGTGTGGTGTCGTCAGCAACACTCGTCCGATTCGAGTGTCGCTGCCTACGGACCCGATCGGACCAGTACGGCGACGAACGACGACGTGCGAAAATACCCTGCGCATTCTCTCACCCGAGGGTGATCGCTCTCGCGGGTGTAATGCCGCACGCGGGGGCTCACCTTTCGGCTCGGATGACGTTGACTGGAGTCGTGAGCATTACCGATCCGGTGCCCGCGACGAGTGCCGCGCGGCAGCACATCCGCGCGCCCGAACTCGCCGGCACCGACTGGCTGAACACGGGTGACGAGCAGCTCCGCCTCGCCGAGCTGCGGGGCAAGATCGTTCTGCTCGACTTCTGGACGTCGGGCTGCATCAACTGTCAGCACGTGATCGGCGAACTCCGTCCCATCGAGGAGGAGTTCGCCGACGTGCTCGTGACCATCGGGGTGCATTCGCCGAAGTTCACGCACGAGGGCGAGCGCGAGGCGATCGCGGCGGCCGTCGAGCGGTACGGCGTGGCCCACCCGGTGCTGAACGATCCGGACATGACGACGTGGCGGCAGTACGCGATCAAGGCGTGGCCGACGCTCGTCGTCGTCGACCCCGAGGGCTACATCGTGCACGTCGCCGCAGGTGAGGGGCACGGTGAGGCGCTGAGCCGCGTCGTCGCCGAGCTGGCCGAGGCGCACGAGGCGAAGGGCACGCTGCGTCGCGGCGACAGCCCGTACGTGGCGGGTGAGGCGGCCGACACCGAACTGCGCTTCCCCGCGAAGGCCGTCGCGACCGCCGGCGGGCGCCTGCTCGTGGCCGACACCGCGGGGCACGGCGTCGCCGAGTTCGCCTCCGACGCCGAGACGGTCGTCCGCAGGTTCGGCAGCGGTGAGCGCGGGGCCCGGGACGGGGCGTTCGACGTGGCCTCGCTGGCCGAGCCGTCGGGCCTGACACTGCTGCCGGAGGCGGTCGCCCAGCGGGTCGGCTACCACCTGGTCGTCGCCGACACGGCGGGTCACACGCTGCGCGGGGTCGACCTGTCGAACGGTGCCGTGACGACCGTGGCGGGTACCGGCGAGCAATGGCGGGACGGCGACGACACGGGCAAGGCGCTCGACGTCGCCCTGACCAGTCCGTGGGACGTGTGCTGGTGGGACGAGGCCGACGGCGGCCCCGGCGGCGTCGTCGTCGCGATGGCGGGCAACCACACGCTCGGCCTGTTCGACCCGGTCGAGGCCACGGTGCGCCGGTTGGCGGGCACCACCACCGAGGGGCTGCGCGACGGCCGCGCCGACGAGGCGTTCCTCGCGCAGCCGTCCGGACTGGCCGTGGGCCGCAACCGCATGTGGTTCGTCGACGCCGAGACGTCGGCGCTGCGGTGGATCGAGGGTGACGGCGACGGCGGCCACGACGTGTACACCGCCGTCGGCACGGACCTGTTCCACTTCGGCCACCGCGACGGCAAGGCCGCCCACGCGCTGCTGCAGCATCCGCAGGGCGTGGCGGTGCTGCCCGACGGCACCGTGGGCGTCGCCGACACCTACAACGGGGCGATCCGCCGCTACGACCCCGCGACGGGCGAGGTCGGCACGGTTGCCTCGGGGCTGGCCGAACCGGCGGGCCTCGTCGTGGCGGGCGACGGCGTGTTCGCCGTGGAAACGGGTGCGCACCGCCTGACGCCGCTGGACCTGTCGGACGCCGACCGGGTCGAGGGTGATGCGCTCGAGGTGCGCAGGCCCGCGACGGTACTGGGCTCGGGCGCGGTGCAGCTGAACGTGGTGTTCACGCCGCCGCCGGGGCAGAAGCTCGACGACCGCTACGGCCCGTCGACGCGGCTCGAGGTGAGCGCCTCCCCGCCGGAACTGCTCCTCGAGGGCGACGGGGCCGACAGTGACCTGTCACGTCTGATCCGCCTCTCCGGCGACGTGACCGAGGGTGTACTGCAGGTCGTCGCCCAGGCGGCCAGCTGCGACATCGACGCCGAACATCCCGTCTGCCGGGTCACGCGGCAGGACTGGGGCGTGCCGGTCCGGGTCGAACGCCACGGAGACGGCGAGCTGAGCCTGGTGATGTCCGGAAATCCGGGTCCTGCGGGGGCTTAACATGAACCTGTGGTGGAACCCCCGGACAACGCGGATTCGGACGCGAAGCTCGAAATCCAGATGTTGCACGATCGGCTGCTCGTCCGGCAGCCGTCGGACGACGGCGAACGCCGCAGCAGCAGCGGCATCGTCATTCCGGCGACCGCGCAGGTCGCCAGCAGGCTGTGCTGGGGCGACGTCCTCGGCGTCGGCAACAACGTGCGCAACATCCAGGTCGGCGACCGCGTCCTGTTCAACCCCGAGGATCCGCTCGAGGTGGAGATCCAGGGCGATGCCTATCTGGTGATGCGCGAGCGTGACATCCACGCCATCGCCAGTGAGCGGACCGAACAGGGAACAGGTTTGTACTTGTAGCGTCGAGCGCGCGGGGAGGGCTGGTGCGCGAGGAGTTCGACCGGCCGTGGGAACACCCGGCCCACCCCGAGGACGTCCCTGACCACTCCCCGCGCGAGCGCGGGGAGTCCGATGACGGCGGGTACGAGGTTCATCAGGACCGGATTCACGAGGATGACGGGTCGCTGAACCTGCCGGACAACTGGCTGCTTTCGCACGATCCGGCGTGGCCTGCCGACCAGACCGATCCCGAGTCCACGGGTACGGACCTGCCTGCCGCGGCGTTCTCGGCGTACCCGAGCGTGCGGTACCGCGACGAGGCCGCTGCGGCCGGTGAGACCGGCCTCGCCGACGACCTGCTCGGCCCGGCCGAACCCCGCAACCGTCCCGCGCGTACGAGGGTCCGGCGCGGCATCGGCAAAGCGTTCATGGTGTTCGGCGGCACGCTCGTCGCGCTGCTGCTCGTGTACCTGGCGGACCTGCTGACCAGCCTCGGTGACGTGCCGCGCGGGGTGACGGTGGCCGGTGTCGAGGTCGGCGGATTGAGCGCCGCGGACGCCGAGCAGAAGCTGCGGACCGAGCTCGGCCCGCAGCTGACCGACCCGCTGCCGGTGCGGGCAGGGGACGTCACGACGCGGCTCGACCCGGCCGACGCGGGCCTCGGCCTCGACTGGGCAGGCACCGTGGAACGTGCGGGCAACCAGCCGATCGACCCCGTGTCGCGGCTGACGTCGCTGTTCTCCTCGCGGGAGATCGGCGTCGTGTCCTCGGCCGACGACGACGTGCTGCGCGAGGCGATCACCGGCCTGGCCGGCAGCGAGATCGACCACGGTGTGCGCGAGGGCGACGTCGGGTTCCGCACCGTGTCCGGCGGTGACGACGGCGCGGTCGAACCGTTCCCGATCATGCCTCGGCAGGGTCAGCGCCTCACCGACGTCGACGGTGCGATGAAGGAGATCAAGGCGGACTGGCTGGCCGCCAAGGGCGTGACCCTCGACGTCGACGTCACGCCCGCGAAGACCACGAAGGAGGCGGTGCGGCGAGCCCTCGAACAGACGAAGCCGCTCGTGTCGGCACCCGTGGCGGTGCGCGCCGACGAGACGACGGCGACGCTCACGCCGAAGCACATCAGCGCCGCGATGCAGCACGAACCCTCCGACGAAGGGGCGCTGCAGCTGACGCTCGACAGGGCCGAGCTGCAGGACGTGCTGGTGCCCCGGCTGCGCGAGACCGAACAGCGCGCGTCGAACGCCGAGCTGGTGTTCGCGGGCTCCGAACCGTCGGTCGAACCGTCGAAGGAAGGCAGGCGGATCGACTGGCAGGAGACGTTCGCGCCGTTCTTCACCATGGCGGCAAAGCAGGAGGGGCGCACGCTCGACGTCGTGTACCAGGTGCAGGCGCCCGACGTGAGTACGAAGGACCTGAGGAAACTCGGCATGAAGGAGGTCGTCGGCGAGTTCACGACCGGTGGGCTGAGCGGCGCCGCCGCGCGGAACGTGTCGACGATGGCTGCCGCGGTGACCGGCACGGTGGTGCGTCCCGGCGACACGTTCAGCCTCGACGAGGCGACCGGTCCGCGCACGTCGTCGAAGGGTTACGTCGAGGCGCCGTTGTATTCCGGCGGCACCGGCCCGCGGATGATCGGCGGCGGCGTGTCCCAGCTGACGAGCACGCTGTACAACGCCGCCTACGCAGCTGGGCTGAAGGACGCGGGTCACACGGCGCACCCGACGTACGTCGACCGCTACCCCGCAGGCCGCGACGCCGTGTCGCAGCTGCCCGACGGGTCGACGGTCGACCTGTCGCTGACCAACAACCTCGACAGCGGGGTGGCGGTGCAGGCGTGGACGTCGGGCGACAGCGTGACGGTGCGGCTGTGGAGCACGAAGCAGTACCGCGTCAGCGGTTCGACGAGTGACCGCAGGGATGTGCAGTCGCCGCCGGTGCAGCGGCAACGCGGTCCGGACTGTGAGGAGACGTCGGGAGCGGAGGGCTTCACCGTCACCGACACGCGTGTGGTGACGACACTGAACGGCGACCGTGTCGTGGACCGGCAGTCGACGACCGTGACGTACCGGCCGGTGCCGCGGGTGGTCTGCGAATCGGGTGACGGTGATGGCGACGACGGTGGCGATGACGGGCGCGGCGGCGACCCGCGGAGCCCGGAGTGGCCGTTCCTGCCCGGCGATGGCCGTTCCCAGCAGGTCGACCGCGGCCGAGGCTGACACCGCAGCCGCGGCTGAGACCGCACTTCTGCTGAGACCGTACTTCTGCTGAGACCGCGGTTCGGCCTGGGAACGGCGGTGATCGAGCCGGTCCTGGTTCAGCGTGCGGTCCGGGTGAACGTCACGTGCAGTCACACGTGGTGGCGTCGAGCGGGGCCGTCAGCGGATCCGTGGCGTGCGGAATCCTGCCGTGGTCGTTCTCGACGGGGAGTCCTTCGCGGGCCCAGTATTCGAAGCCGCCGATCATCTCCTTGACCCGGTAGCCGAGCTTCGCGAACTCCAGGGCCGCGCGAGTGGCGCCGTTGCAGCCGGGGCCCCAGCAGTAGGTCACCACCGGCATGTCCACCGGTATTTCCGCGGGTGCTCGCTGGGCGATCTGTGCGGTGGGCAGGTGCGTCGCACCGACGACGCGGGCCTGGTTCCATGCGGCGTCGCCGCGGGAGTCGATCAGTAGGAATCGCCGCCCTGCCTCCTGGTCCGCGTGTACGTCCGAGGCGTCGGTCTCGCACTCGAGCTTGCGCGTGAAGTGGTTGACGAGGTGTTCGTTCGGTTGCGCGGAAGTCGTCATGGTCGAAGACGATACTGTCGGCGACCTGGGAATCTGAAGATTCGATTCCCGGGGTATAGCGACGATCGCCGGGGGATTCATGGCATTGTCAGGTCATGACCGTGACAATCCCTTTCGAGCCCGACAAGGTCGACACGGCCATCCTGGGTGCGCTCCAGGACGACGGCCGGCAGAGCATCGCCGACCTGGCGCGGGCCATCAACATGAGCCACAGCGCCACTGCCGAGCGGATGCGCAGACTGGAGGAGGCCGGTGTCATCCACGGCTATGCCGCCCGGGTGGACCCCGAACGCCTCGGCTACTCGATCATGGCGTTTCTCCGCCTGCGCTATCCGAGCAGCAACTACGAGCCGCTCCACCGGCTGCTGGCCGATCTGCCGGAGGTGATCGAAGCCCACCACGTGACCGGTGACGACTGTTTCGTCATGAAGGTGGTCGCGACCGGCATGAAGCATCTGGAACAGGTTGCGGGCAGGGTCGGCGGTCTCGGCAGCGTCACGACGAGCGTGGTCTACTCGTCGCCGCTGCCGCAGCGGTCCCTGCTGCCGCCGACCTGAGTTCAGCGGGACTCAGTACCGTCGCGGAGCCGGTCGGCGATGCCGGCGATCTCGGTGAGCGTGCCGGCTGCGATGTCCATCACGAGGGCCGATTGCTCACTCGTGACACCACGGCGGCAGTCGCCTGACCCGTGCCGGCGTCAACGTGATCGGTTCGCCGTCGGGAAGCAGCGATTCGCGGAAAGCGGCCGCTGTGACCAGGAGTGAGTCCAAGGACGCGTCAGCGTTCGACCTTCTTGCGGTTCTTGCCCGCGATCCCGGCGGCGAGGGAAACGCCGACAGCGGCGACGACCACCTGGGTGATGAGCTCGAGCCAGTCCCAGCCGTCGGTGTCGGCATAGCCGAGGCCGCGGGCGATGGCGGTGCCGACGAACGCGGCGACGATGCCGACGAGCAGGGTCAGCCAGATGGCGATCTTCTGCTTGCCGGGAGCGGCGAGCCTGCCGAGCACGCCGATGACGAGCCCGACGACGATCGCCGAGATGATGCCCGAAATCTCCATGCGAGCCTCCTGCGCGTGTACATGCCTGCGCCGGCCCGCCGTCGGCGGGCGACACTCCGTGCATACCCGATGATCGCATCGCCAACCCGCTGTTCGGGCGAAACGAACACGAAAAGGGCACCCCGGCCGCGTCGGTGACCATCATGCGACGTGATAGCTGTGGTTCTCTGCTTTGATTTCCACGTTCAGCTCGCCGCCCAACGCCTCGGCGTACGTCCGGAGCGTCTCCGACCGGGCGTGTTCCACCCCGCCTGGCTCGATCTGCAAGACACGGTTCTGGCCGACGTGCATCCGCTCGGCGATTTCCGCCTGTGTCAGTTGGGTGCGAGTGCGCAGTTCGCGGAACTGCCAGGATCGTTCGCGCTGGTGGAGGGCCTCGGTTGCCTCGGCAAGGGCGGTCGGGTCAACGGGCCGAAGACGATCCAGATCGTTCAGGTTCTCAGCCATCGCGCTCCTCCTCCTTCTGCAGGATCTCGAGATGCTCATCGTGCGTCCCCGGCCGGGCCATTGAAGTTCGCTGCGAGCGAGCCCGTGAGCGCGTCCTCAGTCGACGCCGAGCCAGACATGCCAGCATGCGGAGCAGTCGAAGAGCATCGGGCCTGCGCGGTGCCGCCGTCGAGGTACCGTCACTTCACGACCGCACAGCATTTCGGCCGTCACGCCGGTGGGTGGCTCGTTGACTGTGCCGCCGATGTGGCGGACGCCTGCGACGACCGGACGCCAGCCGGGCACCGTCGCAAGATCAGGCTCATCCGGGTCGGTCTTGATCGGCCATCCGTCGTGGCTGACCACGAAAACAGCACTGTCGGAGCGTCGCACGAGCCACATGTCTGCAGCATCGGTCACGGGCAGTGGTCAGCCCATATCATCGCGGGTATCTCACGGTGAGATGTATAGCCGCGGCAAGGCCGGAGATCGAGCGCCGTGCTGCGTACGCTGACGTCGTCGAGGTTCTCGCTGTGCGCGGTCTCGGCATCCTTGGCTTGAACGACTCCTTGCTGCGCGCGCGCATTCGCAACCGCGAGGTCACGGTAAGGGTGCTGCTTCTCGACCCTGACAGCGATGCCGCTCAGCGACGCGCAACTGAGATCGGCGAGAGTTGCCAGTCGTTCACCGCAGGCGTGCGGCTGTCGCTGGAACTGCTCGCCGACCTGGCCAACGACGGCGCCACTGTCGAAGCCTACCTCTACGACCTGCTCCCCGCCTGGCGTGTCATCGGCCTCGACGACACGCTGTTCGTGTCCGCGTTCGGTGAAGTCCACGAAGGACACACCAGCCCCATGTATCAACTCGGACCGTCGCCCTATGGCGCGTTCTGGCGAGGAATCCGTAGGTTTACCGACGAATTGCGGCGCACCGCACGCCGCGTTGTCTAGCTGGAGGTGCCCCTGTGCCGGTTGAGGCCGAACTCACCGCTCTCGTCCGTGACTCCGACCTCGTCCGCGCCACTCTCGGCACCTTCGCCCCCGTGGAACGCAGCACCTACGCGGACACCTACTACGACCATCCGGATCGTTCGCTCGATGCCCGGGGATACGAGCTTCGCGTCCGCACCGTCACGACGGCGGACCGGACTCGCACGGTGCTCACCTACAAGCAGCCGCCCGTGCACGACACCGGGTCGAAACCCGAGCACGAGACCGTCGTCGACGACCCGGACGTGCTCCGTGAAACCTTCCTCGGCCTCGGTCTGACCGTGCTGATCGAGTTCAGCAAACACTGCGACAACTACCGGTTCACCTGCGGGGGCCGGGACCTGCTGGCCACCGTCGTGGAGATCCCCGAACTGCCGGGGCAGACCTTCCTCGAAGTCGAAACTGCCGCCGAGCCTCACGATGTGGACGCCGCACTCGACGTCGTCCGTTCGGTACTCGTCGATCTCGGAGTGGCCGATGCCGACCTCAGCACGCAGTCCTACACCGACCGCGTCGCGGCGCAACGGGCCGAACGAGCCCGATCGGAACCGTGACCTCGGCGGACGCGACTGCCGAACAGTCGGCGTTTTCGCGGACCGCCGAGCGAACACGAAAAGGGCACCCCGGCCGCGTCGGTGACGTTGCGGCCGGGGTGCCCTTTCGGTCGTGGTGTTCGATCGCGGGGATCAGAACGCCGCTTCGTCGACCTCCATCAGGTCGTTATCGGCGGCCTCGGTGATGGCGCGGCGGGCCGTGAGCTCCGGCAGCACCTGCTTGGCGAAGAACGAAGCCACGGCGACCTTGCCCTCGTAGAAGGACTTGTCCTTGCCGCTGGCCTCGTCGAGCTTGCCCAGTGCGATCTCGGCCTGCTGCAGCAGCTTCCAGCCGACGATCAGGTCGCCTGCCGACAGCAGCAGCCGCACGCTGTGCTGGCCGACCTTGTAGACGTTGTTCACGTCCTCCTGCGCCGAGGTCAGGTTGCCGATCAGCGAGCCGATCATGCCCTGGACGTCGTCGAGGGCCTGCTTGAGCAGCTCCCGCTCCTTCTTCAGGCGCGAGTCGGGCTCGGACCCCGTGCCTTCCACGAACGAGGAGATCTCGCCCGCGATGTGGGTCAGGGCCTGGCCCTTGTCGCGGACGACCTTCCGGAAGAAGAAGTCCATCGACTGGATGGCCGTGGTGCCCTCGTACAGCGAGTCGATCTTCGCGTCACGGATGTACTGCTCGATCGGGTAGTCCTGCAGGAAGCCCGACCCGCCGAACGTCTGCAGCGACTGCACCAGCTGCTCGGTGGCGCGCTCGGAGCCGACGCCCTTGACGATCGGGAGCAGTAGGTCGTTGACCCGCTCGGCGAGCTTGATCGAGTCCTCGTCACCTTCCTGCGTCCACACCTGGTCCTGGAACGACGCGGTGTAGAGGTACACGGCGCGCATGCCCTCGGCGTAGGCCTTCTGCAGCATGAGGCTGCGGCGCACGTCCGGGTGGTTCGTGATCGTGACACGCGGGGCGTTCTTGTCGGTCTGCTTGGTCAGATCCGGACCCTGCACGCGCTCCTTGGCGTACTCGAGCGCGTTGAGGTAGCCCGTCGACAGGGTCGCGATGGCCTTCGTGCCGACCATCATGCGCGCGTACTCGATGACCTGGAACATCTGCGCGATGCCGTTGTGCACCTCGCCGAGCAGCCAGCCCTTGGCGGGCGTGCCGTGCTGGCCGAAGGTCAGCTCACACGTGGTGGAGACCTTCAGGCCCATCTTGTGCTCGACGTTGGTGACGTAGGCGCCGTTGCGCTCGCCGGGCTCACCGGTGTTGGTGTCGAAGTGGTACTTCGGCACGAGGAACAGCGACAGGCCCTTGGTGCCCGGGCCGTGACCCTCGGGGCGGGCCAGCACCAGGTGCATGATGTTCTCGGTCATGTCCTGGTCGGCCGAGGTGATGAAGCGCTTGACGCCTTCGATGTTCCAGGAGCCGTCCTCCTGCTGCACGGCCTTGGCGCGGCCCGCGCCGACGTCGGAACCGGCGTCCGGCTCGGTCAGCACCATCGTCGCGCCCCAGGCGCGGTCGATCATGAGCTGCGCCCAGCGCTGCTGCTCTTCGGTGCCGTTCTGGTCGACGACCATCGCGAAGTTCGGGCCGGCCATGTACATGTACAGCGCCGGGTTCGCACCGAGGATCAGCTCGGAGGCCGCCCACTGCACGGTCGGGGGCAGGCCGAAGCCGCCGAGCTTGTTGGTGAGGCCGAGGCGCCACCACTCGCCGTCCCACAGCTGCTGGTAGCTCTTCTTGAACGACTCCGGCAGCGTGGCGGAGAAGGTCTTCGGGTCGTACACCGGCGGGTTGCGGTCGGCATCCTCGAAGGACTCGGCCAGCGGGCCCGTCGCGAGGTTGTTGAGCTCGGACAGTACGCCGCGGGCGGTCTCTTCGTCGGACTCGGCCAGGACACCCTTGCCGAGTCGGTTCTGGATGCCGAGGACCTCGAAGAGGTTGAACTCCAGGTCCCGGACGTTGCTCTTGTAGTGGCCCATGTCGTCGCTCCGTACGAAGGTTGTTCGGGTGTGGCGGCTGGGCACTGTTCGGACTTCGCCCCGTGAAGTGGACACTCCGGACAACACGGCCCTACTCGCCGGTAACTTAAGGATATTACCCCTAAGTAATCGACGGCAAGTCGTGGCGGTGTTTTCTGGGTCTCGTCTCCGGTTTTCGGTCCTTTCGTCAGGGACGCCGACCGACCCGGAGCATCCGTACCGCGTGGACACCCTGCGCGTGGACATCCCTGTTGGCCCCGCGGCCGGGTGGTCGCGGGGCCGAGTGTCTCTGTGGTTGGACGGCCGCGTGGCCGCCGTTCCGGTCAGGCCGGTGCGATGGGTGGAGTCGTGGGCGGGGTTGCGGGAGAGCCGGCCGCAGGGGTGTGTTGCGGCGGCGTGTGCGGTGTCGGGGCGTGCGGTGTCGGCGTGTGCTGTGTCGGGGCGTGCGGTGTCGGGGTGTGCTGTGGTGGCGGGCCGGGGGTGCTGTCGGCGGGTGCCGTGGTCTCCTCGGGGCGCGGGATGAGGATCCCCGAACGGAACGCTTTCGTCACCGCGTGTGTGCGGTCGCGGGCCGACAGCTTGCGCAGAATGCTCTTGACGTGTGTGCGCACGGTCTCCACCGACAGGAACAGCGTCTTGGCGATCGCCGAGTTCTCCAGCCCTTCGGCCACCAGCTGCAGCACTTGGTACTCGCGCCGTGACAACGGCATCTGCTGCTTGCCGCTCGTGCTCGCTCCGTCGGCCGACGGTTGCCGCTTCGGACGCGCCGTCAGCGCGGCGAGCGCCGGGTCGGTGTAGCGGCGGTCGACGTGCGCCCGCCGGATCGCCTCCGCCAGGCGGCGGGGATCGGCCGTGCGCGGGACGGTCGCGTGGGCGCCCGCGGCCGCGGCTGCCGACAGGAACTGCGGCGTGCGGTGTGCATCGCGCACCAGCACCACGACGACCAGCGTCGGATCGCCGTCCCGGAGCAGCCGGACCAGGTGGCAGTGCGGATCGAACCCGGAGTCGAGGATCACGATGTTCGGCCGCAGCTGCTCACACAGTTGCAGCGATGCGTGGTGGTTGGCCGCGTGGCCCACCCACTGCAGTCCCGGTGTCTTGCCGACCAGGACGTTCAGGCCTTCCCGGAAGACCGGGACCGGATCGAGGACCGCGACCGTGAGAGTCCGCGTTCCTGCTGGTCCGAGGCCCCCTGTCGGGCGGCCTCTTTCGGTGCTTTGCGCCATAACCACTCCGTCTCCGCACGTCCTTGTGGACGTGTTCGCCGCCGTGTCGCCACGGTCCCCCGGCGAGATCTACTCGCTGTCGTTCGCAGCTGTGACTGGTGAGCTTCGACCTCATGACGCGATGAGCCGATGATTTATGCAGTTCCTAGGCGGAGTGTGCCTGGTCAGCTGCCTACCCGCCGGTTGTTGTTCGCAAACGATTGACATGCCCCTGGTCAGGGCGGAATCCGGTGACGCTCCGCAGTCTTTTGCGGCGATTCGGGAGGTGGGGTGGCGCCGGTGGTGACGGATTGTCTATGCTGTGTGACCTGCCACACATACCGGCATCAAAGGAGATGGCGTGTACCTGGCGTCGACCATCGGGCTGTTCGCCCTGCTGCTCACTGTCGCCGCGGTCATCGTGACGTGGGAAGACCGCCGCGCGGACCGTCGCCGCGACCGCACCCGAAGTGCGCAGCTCGCGGCACTCGGCGAGGTCGACCCGCTCGCGTCGGCGAGGTTTCGGGCCGATCTGCGGGAACGCTCGTCGTAGGTGGTCGTCGGCGGCGCTGCGCGGGTAGAGACGCTGCGCCGGTAGGGACGCCGCGCCGGTGAGAACCGCCGAACCGGTAATAGGAGTGTGTCGGGATGAGCAAGTGGGCCGACGTCGTGTCGTTCGGGACCGGGTTGCCGGAGGTCGAGGAAGCCATCTCGTACGGCACGCCTGCGCTGAAGGTCAACGGCAAGAGTTTCGCGCGGTTGCGCACCGAGGCCGAGGGTGGACTGGTGCTGCTGTGCGGTATGGACGAGAAGGAAGCGTTGCTGGCGTCCGGTGAGCAGGCCTTCTACACCACGCCGCACTACGACGGCTACGGCGCGATCCTCGTCGACCTCGACGCCGTCGACGAGGCGCAACTGCACGAGCTCCTCGAGGAGTCCTGGAATCGGAAAGCGCCGGAGCGGGCGAAACGCCGACGCTGAACGTGCCGTGCGGACCGTGGCTCAGACCGGGGTGTGGCAGGTGTAGGTGATGCCGCCGGGGAACGACTTCATGTCGCGCAGCGTCATGTGCGGCAGCGCGATGCCGTCCGGGAACAGCCTGCGCCCGCGGCCCTGGACCACGGGATAGCCGAACAACCGGTACTCGTCCACGAGACCTGCCTCGATGAGCGCATGGCAGAGCGTGATGCTGCCCGTGACGACGATGTCGGCACCCGGTTTCCGTTTGAGCTCGCGGATCGCCGCGACCGGCTCGCCGGCGTCGATGACGTGGGTGTTCTGCCAACCGGGATCGGTGAGCGTGCCGGTGACGACGTACTTGTCGACCCGGTCGAGGAAGTCGGCGACGTCACCGGTCTGGTTCGGCCAGAAGCCGCGGAAGTCCTCGAAGGTCTGCCTGCCGAACACAACCGCGTCGCATCGCTGCTGGTGGCGGCGGTTCTCGGCGGCGAGTTCGGGATTGTCGACCGTCGGGTCGAACTGCGTCTTCAGGTCCGACCACGGGTCGAGCATCTCGACGCAGCCGTCGAGCGTGATGTTCTGGGTGATCGCGAGTGTGCGCATAGCGGTCCCCGGGATGTCGGTGCCTGCTGTGGTGCGTGCTTCGCCCAGGATGCCCGATGGGTCCGACGATCAGGCGAGCTCGCGTGCCGACGCTGCGACGTAGCGGGCTCGGTGTCGGGATGGACACGAGCAGCGCCGGCCGGTTCGGGGAGTCCGATCCGGCGCCGCCCGTGTCCGGTCACCGACGGCCTGCACCGCCTGCGACGCCGCGGACTCGTCACGAATCGGGATGAAACCGGGGAGGTTCCTTCGTGGCGGTCGGGGGTGTCCGCGGTGCGCGCCCGGGGTTGGCGGTGTTCGGCCGACGTCGACGTGGTGCCGGTCGCGGTGTTACCGCGCGGGGCTCGGTGACAGCACCACGAGCGAAAGCAGCAGCAGGAACGTCAGCCCTGCCACCAGGAACGCGAGCACGCCCGTGACCGACCATGCGGCCAGTCCTGCGATTCCGAGCGCGCCCGAGGCAGATGTCCACATGGACGATCTCCATCTCGAGCCGGGGGATGTGTATGGGGTCATCCGGGGTATCGCCGCACTTCCCCTGCCCGTTATCACGCCGTGACATTGAATGGTGTGCATCACTCGAATGGAGGTCATGGCCGATGACTGCCGCGTGTTTCCCCTGGTCTGCCCCGGCGTCGCGCGCGGATCGTCAGTTGCTGCCTGCCGCCTCCGGTTCGAGTGCGTGGAGTGCCTCGTGCACGCAGTCCGCCCACGTGCGCCCGCCGAGCTCGGTGACGCCCGAATCGCCGGTGAACGCGCTCGAGACCACGACGTCGGGTTGCAGGGTGGCGAGACCGGTGAGGCTCGCCGTGAGCTGCGCGTGGTCGCTCATGCCGGGGATGTAGCCGGCACGCCAGTGGCCGTGGGGGTCGGCGTAGATCGTGTCGCCGGTGAACAGGTATTTCCGGCCGGACAGGGGCACCAGGTAGCAGGCGCTGCCGGGAGTGTGGCCCGGAGTCGGGATCACGTCGATGCCGGTGGTGGTGATGTGCCGGTCGTCGAAGGCGTCGTCGACGGGCGCCACCTCGCCGACGAGGTGGGCTTCCGTCGCGTGGGCGTGGAGCGCCGGTCCGAAGCGTTCCCTGATCGTGTGCAGGGACGGCGCTATTTCGTCCTGATGGCTCAGGTAGTGATGGGCGACGCCGCCGAGCTCGGCCATGCGGTCGAACTCGGACTCGTGCGTCGTGTTGTAGAACAGGATGTTGCCGCCGGGCGCGAGCCACAGGTAGGCGTGAGTGCTCAGCCCGGGGAACGGATACTCGGGTTCGGTTTCCCACAGCTCGTCGTTGATCTTCTTCATGGTCGGCTCCTTTCTCCTGGGAAGAACGCTATGACTTCGAGTTAACTCCAGGTCAACGCCGTTCGAGGTCAACGCTGCTCGGCGGCAGGCTGCCGGTGCGCACGCCGTCGGGGAGTCACGAAACGGCCCTGCCGGGCCGGTGGCCGTCGTAGGATTCGCCCGGTGTCATTCGCCCCGCGGCCCGCGGCCCGCGGCCTGCTGCCCGAGGGCTCGCCCCGAAGAGTCCGTCCCGAGGAATGTCCGTCCCGAGGAGTGCCGATGCCCGAATCCGTCCGTGTTCCCGCCATGCCGCCCGCGCAGCGGACCGGTGAGATCTACCGCCACGTCGCCGACCCGGTCGCCAACAATCGCAGGGCGAACATCTTCCTGTACGCGGGGATCTCCGAGCTGGTGGTGGCGGGTGTGGTCTCGATGTTCCTGGAGCCGCCCGCGCGCTGGTTGCTGCTCGCGCTGGGTGTCGCCGGATGCGCCACGTTCATGCTGCTGCTGTACCCGAGGACGAAGCAGGCTTCGGGATATGCGGGCGACGACCTGATCGATCTGATCGTCGTGCCGTCGGGCCCGATCACGCGCGGCGGGTTTCAGCTGTCGTGGCGGGACCTGTCGGCGTTCCGGCTGGAGGTCCTGACCAACCTCGGCGGGCAGGACAGGGTCGGCATGCACGCCTACCTCGACCTCGTCGACGGCACCGCGGTGAAGGCACGCACGACCACGGACCCGCAGCGGAGTGTGTTCGCCGGGGCGAACCGGATCAAGGCCGACCTGGGTACGCCCGAGAGGACGGAGGTCGAGCGGGTGCGGGAGGTCCTGCGGCAGGCGTGCGCCGCGGGTGGTGTCGAGTTCACGTACAACGAACGCATCGCGGGCTGAGGGTGTCGCAGCGGGCTGAGGGTGTCGCATCCGATCCGGTCGCCGATGCGGTGTTGGGCCCGGGGCGTGGGCCCGGATCGGCAGCACGGGTCGGGTATCGTCGACGTATGCGCACTCGAATCGCCATGTGGTGGGCCGCCGACCGGCGGCCCTGACCTTGCGCATGTTCACCACGGCCGCCCTGAGGGCGGCCGTTTTCGCGTTTTCGTGACGGTGCGTCCGCGGGTGGTCTCCGACTCGACCCTGGAGGCACCGATATGTCGCACCCGTCCCGCCCCCGTCTGCTCACCGGTGATCGCCCGACCGGCAGGCTCCACCTCGGCCACTACGTGGGCAGCCTCGCCAACCGGGTTCGGCTGGCCCGCGAATACGAGACGTTCCTGATCCTGGCCGATCTGCACCTGCTCACGACGGAGAACTCCCCCGAGGCCATCGCGCAAATTCCGCAGCACGTCCGGGACCAGGTGCTCGACGCGCTCGCCGTGGGTGTCGACCCGGAACACGTGACGTTCTACCTGCAGTCCGCGATCGGCGAGGTCGCGGAACTGAACACGTTGCTGCAGAGCCTCGTCTCGGTCCCGCGGTTGCAGCGCGTCCCGAGCCTGAAGGACATGAGCCGCGGCGGCGAGATGGGCTACGCGCTGTTGGGTTATCCGGTGCTGCAAGCGGCGGACATCCTGTGCGTCAAGGCGGGCGCCGTCCCGGTCGGACAGGACAATCACGCCCACGTCGAGGTGACCCGCGAGATCGCACGGCGGTTCAACGGCCTGTACGGCGAGGTCTTCCCGGTGCCCGCCGCCGTCGCCAGCGACGTGCCCAGCCTCATCGGCACCGACGGGCGGGCGAAGATGAGCAAGTCGCTCGGCAACGCGATCTACCTTTCCGACCCGTCCGAGGAGGTCAGCCGCAAGGTGGCCGGCATGTACACCGATCCGCAGCGGGTGCGGGCCGACGTGCCCGGCACCGTGGAGGGCAACCCGGTGTTCGAGTACCACCGTGCGTTCAACGACGACCGCGGGCAGGTGGCCGATCTCGAGCAGCGGTATCGCGAGGGGCGCGTCGGCGACGGCGAGGTCAAACAGGCGCTGGCGACGGCGCTCAACCGGTTCCTCGATCCGGTGCGGGAGCGGCGCGCGCAGTATGCCGCTCGGTCCGGATACGTCGACGAGCTCGTCGTCGCCGGCACGGAACGGACGCGCGCCGTGGTCCGTGAGGTCGTGTTCGAGGCGCGCCGGGCAATGGGGCTGACCGGCGCGTACAACCGGTTGCGCCGCAAGGCCGCCCGCTCGGCGACGCGCTGACCGGGATGCCGGCATGACTCGGCCCCGACCGCGACGGTTCAGTCCTTGCTGAATGGTCAGGTGCGGCTGTACTGTTCGATGCATGCTGACGAGTGAAACGCGGGAGGCGGCGTTGTCGCGCCTGGGACGGGCGCTGGCGGACCCCACCCGGTGCCGCATCCTGGTGGCCCTGTTGGACGGCGTGAACTACCCGGGGCAGCTGGCGACGAAGCTCGACCTGACGCGCTCGAACGTGTCGAACCACCTGGCGTGTCTGCGGGGATGCGGACTGGTCGTGGCGGCGTACGAGGGCAGGCAGGTCCGGTACGAGCTGGCGGATCCGCACCTGGCGCGCGCGTTGGGCGAGTTCGTGCAGGTGGTGCTCGCCGTCGATACGGGCGAGGCGTGCATCGACGAATCGCAGGCGCCTGCGGAGACGGCACCGGAGTCGGCCGTTGCGCCGCCGTGCCCCGACGAGGTCACGGCCGAGCAGGACGCTGCGCAGGCCACAGCGCACGCCGCGGACGGGGAGGTCGCCACGGATGGCTGACGACTGCTGCGACCCGAGCGGTTCACCGGCGGCGGCCAACTCCGCGCCGTCCGCCGAAGCCGCGCTACCTATCGAAGCCACAACAGCCACCGGTACCGCTGTCGCCGCCGACGCGGAGGCATGCAGCGACGGCTGCTGCTCGGCCGACACCGCATCGCCGGCACCTGTGGCGACGGCAGCCGCGGCGACGGCGACCGCGGGGCTTACGAACTCGGGTCCGACGGATCGTCGACGTGCGGTGCTGTCTCGCCGGGTGCGCCTGTTCGTGGCGGCGACGATCACCTACAACGTCATCGAGGCGATCATCGCGATCACGGCGGGTGCCATCGCGTCGTCGGCGGCGCTGATCGGGTTCGGGCTCGATTCGACGGTCGAGGTCGCCTCGGCGGCGGCAGTGGCGTGGCAGTTCGCGGGGCGTGATCCGGAGCGGCGGGAACGTGTCGCGCTGAAGGTCATCGCGGTGTCGTTCTTCGCGCTGGCTGCGTATGTGACGTTCGAGTCCGTCACGGCGTTGGCCGGCGGCGAGCAGGCGGACCATTCGACGGTCGGCATCACGCTGGCTGCGGTGTCGCTGGTGATCATGCCGGTGCTGTCGTACGCGCAACGCCGTGCCGGCCGTGAACTGGGCTCGGCGAGCGCGGTCGCCGATTCGAAGCAGACGCTGCTGTGCACGTACCTGTCGGGTGTCGTGCTCGCGGGGCTGCTGCTGAATTCGGTGTTCGGCTGGGCGTGGGCCGATCCCGCCGCCGCGCTGGTGATCGCTGCGCTCGCGGTCAAGGAGGGACGCGACGCCTGGCGCGGCGACCACTGCTGCTGAGTGGCCTGCCGCGCCAGCCGCCGGCAGTCGATTTCGGACAGTGAACTTCGGACAGTGACCGTCAGGCAGCGAACGTCAGGCGGTGACTGTCAGGCAGGGAACGTCAGACGGCGGCGAGCCTCGGCCGGATGTCGCCGACGAGGCTCGTCGCCCACGGCACCGGGTCCTGATACGCGGGCGGCATCACGCTGACGAGCGAGACGCCGAGCTCGCGGTAGGCCTCCATCTGCCGGAGGAATCCGTCGGGGTCGGTGGTCGTCTCGCCCTGGTAGAGGATCGTCTTCCGGATGGCGTCGTAGTCCGTGCCGAGCCTGTCGCAGTGCCCGCGCAGCACGTCCAGCTTGTGCCGCACCGCCGCGACACCGTCGTCGCCGGGTGCGCCGAAGAGGTTGCACGCCTGGCCGTACTGCGCGACGAGCCGAAGTGTCTTGCGTTCGCCGCCACCGCCGATGAGGACGGGAATCGTGCCGTCGGCGGGTTTGGGCAGGCAGATCGTCTCGGCGAGCCGGTAGTGCTTGCCGTTGTAGGCGCCGTCGTCGTCGGACCACATCTGCCTGCAGATCTGCAGGGTCTCCTCGAGGCGCTCGAATCGTTCGGCGGTCGACGGGAACGGCACGCCGAGGCCCGCGTGTTCCCGGTCGTACCAGGCGGCGCCGACTCCCAGTACTGCGCGGCCTTCCGACAGCGAGTCGAGCGTAGTGACGGTTTTGGCCAGCAGACCGGGGTGCCGGTATGTCACGCCGGTGACGAGCAGGCCGAGCTGGATGTTGCGGGTGAGGCCGGCGAGGTAGCCGAGCGTGGTGTACCCCTCGAGCATCGGCTCGAACGGACCGCCCACCTGCTCCATCTGGAACCAGTGGTCCATCAGGGTCAGTAGGCTCACGCCGCCGTCGTCGGCGACGCGGGCGGTCTCGGCCAGGCGGTCGGCGAGCGTCGTTTCCCAATCGGGGTGGGTGAACGTGTAATAGTGCAGTCCGAGCTCCATGTGCCCGAGGCTACGTCCGTGTGGTCATCGCCGCGCGGTCGAAACCCCGGCCCGGCAGCTGCTCCCGCGAGTCTTCGGTACCGCGGGAGCACATGTGTATGGAGCCCGACGACGACGCGAGCGCACGTGGCTTCACACGGCTGGTTTCGGTTCCGGGCCTTGAGTATCACGCCGTGTTACTTTTCGCGACACGCCGCCATAGTTGCTGCTCAGGACGTTTTGGTGGTTTCGTGTGAACCGGACACGACGTTGGGAGGACGACGTGCCTGAAGAACGATTCGGGGCTCAGGACGCCCTTGCACCTCCGGTGATCGGACCGGAGTTCGCCGATGCGGCCGACGACCGGCCCGACGAGGTCTACCTACCGTCCGAACGCGTTCACTACGGCGATGAGGAGGCGACGGTCGAGTTGCGGCGACTGGAGGACGAGCGGCTCGTCCTGCTCGCCTTCACCTCACTGGAGGCTCTCGTCGAGGGGTGTGGCGAAGGGCAGCCGTGGCTGTCGGTGCGAAGTGACTATCTGAACCGCATCGTGACCGACAGTGGCGCCACCGAGGTTCTGTGGAACGCCGTTCTTCCGGACGACCAGCGTCAGGAGGCAGTACCCACCGGAGGCGTTCGTGAGTGGATACGGCGCGGATACCGGTTCGCTGGACGGGATCGCGTCGAAACTGCGCAACGGCGCGAGTTCGCTGGAACAGGCCGCGGGGCAGCGTCCGCCTGCGCCGAACGCGGGTGAGATCAGTGAAGTCGTCCAGGGGATCGTCGGTGCGCTGTCGACCTCCCTCGCCGGCGTTGTCGAAGGTTGTGGAGCCGCCGGTGATGCCGTGGCATCCGGACGCGATGCGTATGAGACGGCCGAGCACGACGGTCGCGTCGATGTGTCCAACGCCAGCGGTGGGCTGTGAGGGGGAGCCATGTCGATCGACACCGAGATCAAGGCGGATGCGGCGAGCATCAGGAGCGTCGCGCAGTGGTTGCAGGGCAGGTCCCAGAACGTGCACACGGCGGGGACGCAGGTGTACGGGGCGCGCGGTGATTCCGAAGCCACGTGGACGGGCGAGGCTTCGGACGGGTTCCGAAGCACGATGACGAAGTTCGGTGGGCAGATCGACGGCCTCAGCACGGACCTGTCCCGCACGTCGTCCCGGCTCGACTCGCACGCCGATGACATCCATACGGCGAAGTCACGCATGTTGCAGGCGCTGGAGATCGCGCGCAACGGCGGCCTGACGATCAGCGGAAACATCATCCAGGAACCGGGTCCTGCGCCGGCAGATCCAGCGTCGTTGCCGACCGACAAGAAGCCGAGTCCACGCCAGCAGCAGATCCACGACCAGGCCACCCAAGCGCAGGCGGCGCACGAGAAGCAGGTCAAGGCCTACGTGGAAGCGGAACGGACAGCGACTCCGGCGCGTGAGGCATTCATCAAGTCGCAGCAGACGTTCGTGAAGTTTGCGAAGGGCTATGCGGAGAAGGCGCCGATCAACATCGCCGACATCAGCACAGGCCTGGCGGGAGCGGTCGCCCAACGCACGAGTCAGTACCGGGCGGCGGCGAAGGCGCTGGACCCGGCGATCGAACGCGCGGCCGCGTACGCGAAGAGCGGCAGGACGAACCCGTACGCACAGGCACGCGCGGACTCCTTGGAGGTCGAACGCAGGCTCGCCAAGCAGGCGGAGCTGAACCGGGCGACAGCCACACGTACCGCCCGCATGGTGGACAAGCTGCCGAAGAACTTGAAAACTGTGCTCACGAGGAACTTCGATTTCGGGAAGTACAGCCCGGAGAGGCCGCCGTCTAATGTGGCACTGCGTGGTGCGGCCAAATTCGGCAGTAAACTACCCGTGGTCGGCGGACTCATCACGGCGGGTGGAGTGGGCTTGGATATCGCCAGCGGGAAGGATCCTACAAAGGCTGTAGCGTCAGGTTCGGGTGGATTTGTCGCGGGTTCGTTGGCAACTGCTGCGGTGGCGAGTGCGGGTGGCCCTGTTGGCTGGGCGGTGGCCGGTGGTGCCGTTGTATCAGCTGGGGTCGGGTTCGCGATTGATGAGTGGGGAGACGATGCCGCTGAGGCCGCCGGAGAGGTGACCGACTGGGCCGGCGATCGCGTTTCGGACGCAGGCAAAGCTGTTGGTGATTTCTTCGGTGGTCTGTTCTAGAGGGGGAAGAATGAACCTTCGAGACTTGCCACCGAAGCCTGACTCGATGTCAGGAGAGCCGCGTCCGCCGAGTGCGCCTCGTACTGATGAAGGAAAGGGTGGTACTGAGAGCAGCGAGGTGAAGGTGGAAAAAGTGCCGAAGCCTCCATCCGAGAAAGGCGTGATGCTAGAATGGTTCTATCCGGACAGGACAAGCCGTATAGTAGCCGGCGCCCTTGTTAGTGTTTTTATCTTTGCCATGTATGTATTTCGCTCAGGGTTTACTTGGGTGGATAATTTGTGGCTCTGGGGGTTGGTGCTTTTGCCTGTCCCGGTGCTCTTCTTGGCGAGTCGGACTGGTGGAAAGTCGGCCGGTGCTGACTGGCTGGCGGTGTCCGACAAGGACTACGTGAAGACCTACGAGTTGACCAAGGCCACGGTTCATGTAGATGGCGTGGCGCACGTGATTCAGATGGTGGACAGTTCGGGTCGAAGTGCTCGGCCACGGGTCGACGACTTGCAGGCAAACCATCGGCTCTGGGATCTGGTGTACAACGGGATTCTGCATTCGGTGCACGTGGGTGGTGCGGAGACGAACAAGCGGGCCCGGGACTACCTTCTGCTCGACCACCCGCCGACTCTTCGGCCGCAGTAGCGCCGTCACTGGTGAGTGCCGCCGAACTTGAAAACTGTGCTCACGACGAACTTCGACTTCGGGAAGGTGGAATCCGCGAAGGCTGCCTCAAATCCGGCACTCCGTGGTGCGACGAAGCTTGCCAGCAAGACCCCGGTTTTCGGGGCCGGTTTAACCGCGGTCGGCGTTGGAATGGATATTCGCGGTGGTAAGGATCCGGGCAAGGCCATCGCATCGGGTGCTGGCAGCTTTGTCGCTGGCTCGTTGGCAACAGCGGCAGTGGCGAGCGCGGGCGGGCCGGTCGGATGGGCCGTGGCTGGAAGTGCGGTCGTGTCTGCGGGAGTCGGATTCGCCATTGACGAATGGGGCGATGACGTCGCTGACATGGCGGGCGAAGCGGTGGATTGGACCGGCGACCGGTTGTCCGACGCGGGGGATGCGATAGGCAAGGCAGGGCGGGTGGCCGGTGATTTCTTTGGTGACCTATTTTAGGCGGCTACATGGATGTTTCCAGGATTCCACCCAAACCTGACTTGTATACGGGCGAACCTCGTCCCTCGGGGGCCCCGCTGGAATCTGAAGGAGAACGACCGGACGACCGGCGAGAACTGAGCGCGGATCGTGTACCTCGTTCTCCTGTGGCTGAAGGCCCGATGCTGGAGTGGTTCTACCCCACGCGCGCCGGTCGAATGATGGCCGGCGCATCCATGTCGGCGATACTGGCCGTCTTTGGCGTAATTCTAGACGGCGGATTCTCCTGGATGGGCGTGTGGTGGTTATGGATACTAATTTTGCCATGGCCATTTATCTTCCTCGCATCGGCGGGGTCTGAGAAGGTCTACGCGGGTGTTGACTGGCTCGCGCTAGATGATGACGCGTACGTAAAAACGTACGACCTCGCCACCGTCAAAGTACACCTTGATGGGGCTGCGCACGCAATCGAAATGGTTGACAATGAAGGGCGTTCCCTGCGCCCTAAAATAATCAGGCTCCAGCGAAACCATCGGCTCTGGGATCTGGTGTACAACGGGATTCTGCATTCGGTGCACGTGGGTGGTGCGGAGACGAACAAGCGGGCCCGGGACTACCTTCTGCTCGACCACCCGCCGACTCTTCGGCCGCAGTAGCGCCGTCACTGGTCAGTGCCGCCGCTCGTCCCACGGCGGCTCGGGCACTGCTGCGGGTGGCTGCTGAAACTGTCGTGGGTCGCGGGCAGGATCGGTGCATGGCTGATATCGCGAGGAACACCCATCATGCGCTCGACTACGTCGAGCTTCCCGTCACCGACTTCGACGCGGTCAAGGCGTTCTACGGCGACGCGTTCGGCTGGCGGTTCACCGATTACGGTCCGGGGCCCGCGTACGTCGGGATCCGCGGAGCATCCGGCGACACGGCCGAGGTCGGCGGCTTCCGGAAGGAGGACCAGGTCACCCCCGGTGGACCGCTGGTGCTGCTGTATTCGACAGACCTGGAGGCGAGCCTGCGCGCCGTGCGCGAGGCGGGTGGTGAGATCACCCAGGAGCCGTTCGACTTCCCCGGTGGGCGGCGGTTCCACTTCCGCGACCCGGCCGGCAACGAACTCGGCGTCTGGACCGCCGCGTGAGGACTGCGGCCGGACACGGCCGCGTCTCGTTCCGCGGCCGGTGCCGGGGAGTCGAGCCTGACGGCGTGGCGTGGCGTGGCCGGGTCGGGGCGGTGTCACGCGCTTCCACCGATTGACACTGCCAGGTACGCGTGGAGCGTGGTCTGTCGGCGACCACTGTTGCGGTTCGGTGTGGGTCGGTGGATCCTGCGGTCATGGTGATCAGGTGGGAGGCGTTGACCATCGATGCGCGCGATCCGTTGTCCCTCGCGCAGTGGTGGGCGGAGACGCTCGGCTGGAGAGTGACGGATCCGGTCCCCGGCGGTGTCGAGGTGCAGGAACCCGATGGAAGCGCGCCTTCCTTGTTCTTCGTCGCGGTCGATGACCGAAAGTCGGCCAAGAATCGGCTGCATCTAGATCTGTACGCCGGTGACCAAGGGGCGACGCTGGACGATCTGCTTGCACGGGGAGCGTCTCGGGTTTCGGCGGGACAACCCGATGAGGCGGAGTGGACTGTTCTCGCGGATCCTGAGGGCAACGAGTTCTGCCTGCTCGAACCACGGTGACGGCGCGGCAGCAGTGAGACTGGACGGCTATGTGCGACCCCGGTCCATAGCGGACTGTCGATGGTCGGTTTTGCTGGTTGTCCGCGTGTGGACAGGTACGCCACCATGAAGTGGTGCATATCGAGTATGACCCCGAGGCCGACGCCGCGTACCTGTACCTCACGGACAATGAACTTGCTCCTGGCCGTCGAATCGTCGAACTCGAGACCCCGCCGGGAATCTCCGGCCCCGTCATCATGGACTGGAAAGACGGCAAAATCACCGGCGTCGAGGTAGTCGGGGCGTCCGATCTCTTGCACGCCGACCTCTTGGCTCAGGCCGCGCGCCCGGGTGGAAGCTAGCGCCGCATTTACGGCGTCGCGAGAAGCTGCACGCCGTCGTGTGCGCGTGTACGACGAAGGCCCGGGCCGTGGACACCGTTCCCCTCGTCGGAACCTGTCCAGTGCACAAGGACGTCACGGCTCGGATGGCCACGACGCCATGCGTAGGTCCTGATCTACCAGCGAGTCATCAGCGAGGCCGATGGGATGATCGCTGACCGGCTCTCAGTCCTGGTGGGCGTGCCCCGGCGGCGGCGCGCGAAGCGCGCCGCCCTTGATCTCTAGAGGGCAATTCGGCAGTCTTTCCAGCGCTCCGCGGGGCACGGCGGGAGCGCTGGGCCGGAACGTACAGGCTACGAATCGACCGATGACGGCGAACGCGACGCGCTTGGCGTGTGGGTCGGCACTGGATGGGATCCAGCCGAGTGGAAGGCTCCGTAGTCTTTACGTTCCCGTTGGCTGCGCCGATCGAACTACGTCTCTTGAAGTGCGTGTATGACACCCGCAGGTCACCCTTTTGAAGGTTTTCTTCGGTCGCACATAATGATCAATTATTAGGTTAATGGATAAAGGTAGAAATGTCTGTATAAATATTACGGGGCCATGCGGAAGGAATATATTTGACTACTGCTGTTCCCCGGCGCCGGGAGGCTCCAATTTGCGTAGAATGCGTAATCGTGCTAATTTTTTGGGTAGACTTTACTTGGTTTCGTGGTAATTTTGGGGTGAGCTGTAGTGCGTGAGGGTCCGTGGAGGTCCACTCAGACACGCCTTCTGGGGCTTCTCTTGGGTGTGGTTGTACTTTTTTCTGGGGTTTATTTAACAATCAGTAGTGATAATCCTATCTGGTTGTCGCTGCTTCATGTCACTGCAGGTCTGGTCGTTATTTTTTCGGTTATTAACTCGTGGATCAGGGCGAGGCGTTCTGGGGTCAACTAGTTCAAGACATTATAGTACTCTGGGGTTAGGTTTGACGGCCTCGTCGTTGTAGCCGGCCGAGAGTTCGGACGGTGACGAGAATATGATGATGTCCATCGTCGATGGGCGAGGTTGCCCAGCTGCCGGCGGCGAGCACGAGGTCGGTGCGCACCGGTGAGGTTCATCGGGATTCACGAGATCGACCACGCTTCGAGTTACTCGGTTCGTGGGTCGGGGTGCTCGTAGAGCGTCGTGTCAGCTCGGAGACCGATTCGGAGGAGGGTGACGACTCAACGGCCCTCGGTTGGTGGTCACACGCTACTCGCGTCACCCAGCATGACGAAGGCCCAGGTCCGAAGTGGATGGCTTCTGACCTGGGCCTTCGTGCTTGGAGCGGATGACGGGAATCGAACCCGCGTTCTCAGCTTGGGAAGCTGATGTTCTACCATTGAACTACATCCGCCTGCTGTCGACCGATCCTACAACGTCGCCGCGGATCGTCACCCCCACCCCCGGTCGAATCCGGCCCGATCCCTCGCTTGACGCTCATGGCCTTGATTGACAACACTTGTTGTCATGGCCCGAAAGGGTCGCGCAAAGGAGCATGCGATGAGTGTCGACGAGCGGCTGCCCGAGCCGGACTTCCTGCGCTCCGGTGGATTTCGCCTGGCCACACGGCTGTACGCCCCCGGCGACGTGCGCGGTACCCGGCGTCAGCTCAACGCCTTCCGCGAGTACGCCCAGCTGGGTGACCCTCTCGCCGACGACGTCGTCGCCCTGATCGAACGCCTGCCGGAAGGCGAGGGCCGCGCCCTGTTCGAGCGTGCGCTCACCGACGGCATCGATGCCGTCCCGGACCCGCCTGCCGAGCTGCTCGCGTTCTTCCGTCACGCGGAAGCCACGCCCTACTGGGTCGACGACACCCGCCTCGACGCGGGCGCCCGCGCCATCGTCCGCACCGGCCTGCTGGGCCTCTTCCCGCTCGGCGACATGGCCCTCATGGGCGGCTACCTCTCGTCGAGAGCGACGAAACCGCTGGTCGGCACCGGTGCTCTCGTCGAAGACATGGCACCGAAACGACTCGTCGAGACCACGCACTGGTGGCTCGAGGTCACCACGCCCGGTGCGCTGCGCACCCACGAGCACGGCTACGCCGCCGCGCTGCGCGTCCGCCTCGTCCACGCCCACGTCCGCGCCGCCATGAACCGCCGCCCCGACTGGGACCACGACGCCTGGGACCGGCCCGTCAACCAGGTCCAGACCGTCGGCACGCTCCTGCTGTTCTCACTCGTCTACGTCGTGGGCATGCAGCTGCTCGGCGTGCGCTACACCGACGGCGAACGCGCCGACATCCACCACCTGTGGCGCTACGTCGGCCACCTCATGGGCATCGACGACGAACTCCTGCCCGCCACCGAGGACGACGCCTGGCGCCTGCTCTGGCTGCTCGCCACCAGCGAGTTCATCCCCGACGACGACTCGAAACGCCTCGCCGCCGCGCTGCTCGCCGCGCACGAAGGTGCCGGTGAGGGCCGCGGCGCGCTGGGCACGGTGCTCGCCGAAGCGTCCGTCCGCGTGCACGCCTCGGTCAGCAGGCTCGTGCTCGGCAAGGACAACGCCGACTTCCTCGGCCTGCCGAACGATCCGATCGCGCAGGGAGCCGTGGTCGCGGGTGCGGCCGCCAACTTCGCCGCCGAGAGTGTGCGCCGCGTCGTGCCCGGCGCGACGGCGGTGCAGCAGCGCATCGGCGAGCTCGGGCGCAGGCAGTACCTGCGCAGGCTCGGCTCGCTGTTCCGGATCGACGGCACGTACGCACGGCATATGCGTCCCGCGGCGTGAGCACCGCAGGGATAGGGTGGGTCCGTGCTGCTCAGTGACCGCGACCTCCGCAAGGAGCTCGACGCAGGCCGGCTCGCCGTCGACCCGTACGGGCCGCAGATGCTTCAGCCGTCGAGTATCGACGTGCGCCTCGACCGGTTCTTCCGCGTCTTCGACAACACGAGGTACACGCACATCGACCCGTCGTTGCAGCAGGACGAGCTCACCTCGCTCGTCGAGAAGACCGAGGGCGAAGCGTTCGTACTGCATCCGGGCGAGTTCGTGCTCGGATCGACGTTCGAGCTGTTCAGCCTGCCCGACGACCTCGCGGGCCGGCTCGAAGGCAAATCGTCGCTCGGCAGACTCGGCCTGCTGACACACTCGACCGCCGGATTCATCGACCCCGGATTCGACGGGCACATCACGCTCGAACTGTCGAACGTCGCGAACCTGCCGATCACGCTGTGGCCCGGTATGAAGATCGGCCAGCTGTGCCTGTTCCGGCTCACCAGCTCGGCCGAACACCCGTACGGCTCCAGCGCGGCCGGTTCCAAGTACCAGGGACAGCGCGGCCCCACGCCCAGCCGCGCGTACCGCAACTTCGACCGCATCGACACCGCGCGCTGAGGGTCGAGACCACGCGCTGAGGGTCGAGACCACGCTCGACCCCGTTCCTGTGGCCGGGCGCGACGGCGTCGAAGACGTGTGACTGATCGTTCTCACAGATCGGTTCGCTAAATCACCCGTTGGTGGTAGCTTGCCTGGTCGTGGTTACCCCGACCCCCCGATCCCGCACCGCGATGGTGACACTCAGCGTGCTCGTCGGTGTCGCGGGCGCCGTCGGCGGTCACCTGCTGTGGCCGGGCACCGACGCGTCCGACACGGCGCAGGTCGCAGGGCCGAGCAATGGTCTGGAACGGCGGTCACCCGAACATCCGCCCACCGATCCGGCCGACCAGCAGGGCGGACCGGGTGCCGAGGCATCCGTGGGACCCGCTCCCGCGACGTCGTCCGTCTCGCTGCCCGGCAACGAACCCACCACGACCACCGTCGAGCCGTCGCCGCCCGCCACCACGTCCGCGCCGCCGGAGACACCGGACAGCTCGGAAACCTCCGAGGTCTCGACCACGCCGACGACGAACCCGTCCACGTCGGCATCGGACACCACGTCGCCGACGACCTCCCCCGCGACCACCTCCGAGAGCCGGAGCGAACTGCCTGCCCACGAGCTCGCGCGGTACATCAACGAGGAACGCGAGGTCGCGGGTTGCTCCCCCGCCCGCGTTGCCCCGGAACTCGACGAGTCCGCGCAGGCGCACAGCGACGACATGTCCGAGCACGGGCGGTTGTCGCACGAATCGTCGGACGGCACGTCGTTCGAGGACCGCGTCGAATCGTACGGTTACGACGACCCCGCGGCCGAGAACCTCGCGATGGGCGTCACGTCCGCGCGCGCCGTCGTCGACAACTGGATGTCCCAGGACGCCCACCGGGCCAACATCACCGACTGTGACGCCACGGCTCTCGGCGTCGGTCTCAACGAGGACGGCTGGTACTGGACCCTCGACCTCGGCTACTGAGCGTGGTGGTCGGGCCGGTGGGTTGGCGCCCCCAAGGGCACCTTCGGGGCGCCCAACGCCCCCAAGGTGCCCTTCGGGGCACAAGACCCTCACTCGGGTGGGCGGTCAGTCGTTCGGGGTGACGCGGCTCAGGATGCGGTTCGTGTCGACACCGGTGGGCAGCGTGCCGAAGGCCGTGCCCCGGTCGCCCGCCAGCCGGGAGGCGCAGAACGCGTCGGCCACCGCCTCGTCGCCGCGGCGCACCAGCAGCGATCCCTGCAGCACCAGCGCCAGCCGTTCGACCAGCCTGCGCGCGCGATACTCCACATCGGACAGGTCGGCGAGTTCCTTGCGCACGCCGGCGATCGCCTCGTCCAGCCGTCCGTCCGCACCGGACGCCGCGTCGAGCTCGGCGACCAGCGCCTCCACCGAATCCGGCTGCTTCGCCATGGCGCGCAACGTGTCCAGCGCCGCGACGTTGCCCGAACCCTCCCAGATCGACGACAACGGCGACTCGCGGAACAGGCGCGGCATGCCCGACTCCTCGACATAACCGTTGCCACCGAGGCATTCCAGCGCCTCGGCCGCATGCGCAGGCGCCCGCTTGCACACCCAGTACTTCGTCACCGCCAAGGCCAGCCGCCGGAACGCCGCCTCGCCGTCGTCGGTCGCCGCACGATCGCTCGCCCCCGCCAGGCGCATCGCCACCAGGGTCGCCGCCTCCGACTCGACGGCCAGATCCGCCAGCACGTTCGCCATCGCAGGCTGGTCGGCCAGCCGGGTGCCGAACGTCGACCGGTGCCGCGCGTGATGCGCCGCCCGCGCCGTGCCGTAGCGCATCCCCGCCGCACCGCCGATGGTGCAGTCCAGGCGCGTGTTCGACACCATCTCGATGATCGTGCGGACCCCGCGGCCCTCCTCGCCGACGAGCCACCCGATTGCGCCGTCGTACTCGATCTCGGCCGACGCGTTGGACTTGTTGCCCAGCTTGTCCTTGAGCCGCTGCAGGTGGATGGTGTTGCGCGAACCGTCCGGCAGCACGCGTGGCAGCAGGAAACACGACAGCCCGCCCGGTGCCTGCGCCAGCGTGAGGAACACGTCCGACATCGGCGCCGACGTGAACCACTTGTGGCCCGTGAGCGCATACGAGCCGTCGCCGGCCGGAGCCGCGGTCGTCGTGTTGGCGCGCACGTCCGAGCCGCCCTGCTTCTCCGTCATCGACATGCCCGCGATGAGGCCGCGCTTGCTCGCCGGCACGCGCAGGCCGTAGTCGTACTCGCGCGCGGCGAGCAGCGGTTCGTACGCGGCGGCGAGCTCCGGGCTGTGCCGCAGCGTCGGCACCGCCGAGTAGGTCATCGAGATCGGGCACGTGTGGCCTGCCTCGTTCTGGCTCCACACGTAGAACTTCGCCGCCCGGGCCACGTGCGCGCCCGGTCGCGGGTCCTGCCACGGCGTGGCGTGCAGGCCGTGCGACACGGCCACGTCCATCAGGTCGTGCCAGTGCGGATGGAACTCCACCTCGTCGATGCGATGACCCACTCGGTCGTGGGTGCGCAGGACGGGCGGGTTCTCGTTCGCCAGCCTGCCCCACTCCTGCACGCGCTCGCTGCCGGCGAGCCTGCTGAGTTCGTGCACCTCGTCGGCGGCCCAGTTCGCTCCCTCGTGTTCCAGGGCGGCGAGCAGCGTCGGGTCGTCGGCGACGTCGTGGCCGGTCAGTTGCGGTACCTGGTTCGTCACGTCATGGGTTGCCGGCATCGGGGGCTCCTAGGGCTCGCAGGGTGAAGGTGGGCAGTTCGCCGACGGCGCCCTCGCTGCCCGAGGTCAGCGGTCCGATCATGACCTCGGCGACGGCGCCGACGATCGCGGCGGCGGTGAGCGGGGCCTGCTGGGGCGGCAAGGTGCCGTCCCGCACGCCCTCGGTGATCCTGGCCGCGATGACGTCGCGGAACGCGCGGCGGAACACGATGCGTTCGGCCTCGACGGGCGTGTCCACCGGTTCCGCGAGCAGCGCGTACGCGAGGGTCGGGGCCTTGAGTGCACGCGCGGCGAACGTGTCGACGACGGCGACGACGCGTTCGCCTGCCGATCCCGGCTGCTGCGCCGCACGTTCGACCGCCTCGACCTCCCGTGTCACGAGCTGGCGGAACAGTTCGGCGACCAGCTCGGCCTTGCTGGGGAAATGCCGGTAGACGCTGCCGGTGGCCACGCCCGCGTCCTGGGCGACGGCGACCACGGAGCAGCCCGCATAGCCGCGGGTGGCGAGCAGTTCGACGGCTGCATCGAGGATCGCGGCGCGTTGGGAGTCCATGCGTGCCTGGACCTTCGGGGTGCGGCGGTACACCATGCCAAGAAGTGAACCACTATTCATACCTTGAGGCAAGGGCTCCGCCGGCCGATGGCGCACCGGGCGCCCGGCTCGCGGTCACAGGCATCGGTATGCGGCGTTCGTGTCGCGTTCAGTCCGATAACACCCGAACGGGCTACAAAACTCGGGTGCGAAACAGAAACCGATTCCTCGCCTGCGCGGCGACCGTCGCGCTGACAGCCGTCCTGGCGCCGACAGCGACGGCGAGCGTGCCCTCCCACCCCGGCGAACACTTCGTGCGCACGGCGACGATGCCCGTGTACGAGAACTCCTCGCCCGACCAGGAAACCGCGGCCGAGATCTCGGCGGTGACCCCGGACGGCCGCACGGTCGTATACACCGACTCACCCGCCGAGCGCATCGGCTTCGCGAATCTCGTGCGGCGCAGCTCCGTCGAGCCCGCGGGAACCCTCGACCTACCGGGCGAGCCCACGTCCGTCGACGTCGTCGGCGGGCTGGCGCTCGTCGCCGTGAACACCTCGGCGAGCTATACCGAGCCGTCGGGTGTGCTCGAGGTCGTCGACATCGACGCACGGTCCGTCGTCGCGAGCCACGACCTCGGCGGCCAGCCCGACGCGATCGACATCTCCTCCGACGGCCGGCACGCTGCCGTGGCCATCGAGAACGAGCGCGACGAGGACCTCGATGACGGTGCGATCCCGCAGCAGCCTGCCGGGTTCCTCGACATCGTCGACCTCGACGGTGCACCCGCGGACTGGCAAGTGCGCAAGACCGACCTGACCGGGCTCGCCGACGTGGCACCGAGCGACCCCGAACCCGAGTACGTCTCGATCAACGCGCGCGGCGAGGTCGCCGTGACGCTGCAGGAGAACAACCACATCGCGGTCGTCGACCTCGTCAGCGGCGACGTGCGCAGCGACTTCAGCGCCGGCACGGCGACGGTCCGCGGCGTCGACACCACCGAGGACGGCACGATCGAGCGCGACGGCACGGTCGAGGGGCCGCGCGAGCCCGACTCGGTCGGCTGGCTCGACGACGACACCCTCGCGACCGCCGACGAAGGCGACTACGAGGGCGGCACCCGCACGTGGACCGCGTTCGACGCCCGCACCGGTGACGTCGTGTACAGCTCGGGCGTCGAGTTGGAGGAACTCGCCATCTCGTACGGCCAGTACCCGGAGCACCGCGCGGAGAACAAGGGCGTCGAACCGGAGGGACTGGCGGTCGCCACATACGGCAAGCACCGCTACGCGTTCGTCGCGCTCGAACGCGCCAACCTCGTCGCCGTGTACAACGTGGACGATCCGCGGCGGCCGCAGCTGGTGCAGGGACTGCCCACCGGCGTCGCACCCGAGGGCGTGCTGCCCGTGCCGCAACGCGGCGGGCTCGTCGTCTCCGCCGAGGAGGATGACGCCGAGGACGGCGTGCGTTCCTCGCTCAGCCGGTACCAGCTGACGCGCAAGCCGCTTGCGGCGTCGCTCAAGCACAACGAGGGCACGCCGTCGATCGTCTCCGACGGCATCGGATTCGGTGCGCTGTCCGGGCTTTCCGCAGTTCCCCGCAAGCCAGGAGTGCCCGGCAAGCCAGGAGTACCCGGCAAGCCAGGAGTACCCGGCAAGCCAGGAGTGCCCGGCAAGCCAGGAATGCCCGGCAAGCCAGGAATGCCCGGCAAGTCAGGAGTGCCCGGCAAGTCAGGAGCGCCCCGCGATCCGGGCGAGGTCGTGGCCGTCACCGACGACGCGTACACGCCGAGCCGCGTGCTCACCGTCGACACCGCCTCGCACCCGGCCCGCGTGACGGGCGAGCTGCCCGTCACGCGCGACGGCGAGCCTGCCACCTACGACGCCGAGGGCATCGCCGCCCGCGCCGACGGCGGTTACTGGCTCGCGACCGAGGGCAAGCCGGCCGAGGGCATCCGAAACCTGCTCGTCGACGTCGATTCCGGCGGTGAGGTGCGCCGCGAGATCGCGCTTCCCGGCGAGATCGCCGACGGAGCCGAGAAGCACGGCTTCGAAGGCGTGGCCGTGTCCGGTGAGCACGTGTGGGTCGCCGTGCAGCGCGAGTGGGCCGACAACGAGCAGGGGCGGACCACGCTCGCCCGCTACACGCCCGCGACCGGGAGGTGGGCGTTCGCGGCCTACCCGCTCGACGCTGCGCCGGCCAGCGGCTGGATCGGTGTGTCCGAGCTGACCCCGCTCGGCGACGGGCGGCTGCTCGTGCTCGAACGGGACAACCAGCGGGGCGCGAACGCACGGACCAAGAAGCTCTACGAGGTCGACGTCTCGACCGTCTCCCCCGTGCCCGCGGGCGAGCCGAAACCGGTGCTGCACAAGCGGTTCTCGCAGGATCTGCTGCCCGCGCTCGAAGCGGGTGGCGGCGTCGTGGCCGACAAACCGGAAGGCCTCGCGGTGACCGCAGACGGCCGCCTCGTGGGCGCCGTCGACAACGACGGTCTCGACGACGCGCCCGGCGAGTCCGTCCTGCTGCGGCTCGGACACGCCTGACAGCCGACACGAAAGGGGCCGGCGGTTCGACGAACCGCCGGCCCCTCTTCTGTCACGTTCCGGTCAGGACTCCGCGGGTTCCGGTTCCGAATCCGCGGCGGCCGGTTCGTTGTCACCGTCCCGTTTGACCGCGGACAGCAACAGCTGCGACACGTCGAGGACCTCGAGGTCCTCGCTCGCCGTTCCGTCGCTCTGGCGCGAGGTGACACCGTCGTTGAGCATCACGCGGCAGAACGGGCAGCCCGTCGCGATCTTCGACGGAGCGGTGCCGAGCGCTTCGTCGACACGCTCGACGTTGATCCGCTTGCCGATCTGCTCCTCCATCCACATGCGAGCACCACCGGCACCGCAGCACATGGACCGGTCACCGTGCCGCGGCATCTCGCGCAGATTCGCGCCCGCGGCGTCGGCGAGCTCACGCGGCGCCTCGTACACCTGGTTGTGGCGGCCGAGGAAGCACGGGTCGTGGTAGGTGATGTCCTGCGCGACCGGCGCCATCGGCGTCAGCCGCTTCTCCCGCACGAGCCGGTTGAGCAGCTGCGTGTGGTGCACGACCTCGTAGTTGCCGCCGAGGTCCGGGTACTCGTTGGCCAGCGTGTTGAAGCAGTGCGCACACGTGACGACGATCTTGCGCTTGGCGGGTTCGACATCCTCGAACACCGAGTTCAGCACCTCGACGTTCTGCTGCGCGAGCATCTGGAACACGAACTCGTTGCCCGCGCGGCGAGCCGGGTCACCGGTGCACGTCTCCTCCGGCCCGAGCACCGTGTACTTGACGTCGGCCAGGTGCAGCAGCTCGGCCACCGCACGCGTGGTCTTCTTCGCACGGTCCTCGAACGCACCGGCGCAGCCGACCCAGAACAGGTACTCGGCGTCACCGAACTCACCGTCGAACACCGGCACCTCGAAGTCGAGGTCCTCGGCCCAGGCCATACGGTCCTTGGCGTTCTGACCCCACGGGTTGCCCTTGTTCTCCAGGTTCTTGAACAGCGAGTTCAGCTCGGTCGGGAAGTCCGACTCGATCATCACCTGGTACCGGCGCATGTCGACGATGTGGTCGACGTGCTCGATGTCGACGGGGCACTGCTCGACGCACGCGCCGCAGTTGGTGCACGACCACAGCATGTCCGGGTCGATGACGCCGTTCGCCTCGGCGTCGCCGATCAGCGCACGCTCGGACTCGGCCAGCGCCAGCACGTCGATGCCGGCGTGCGGGTCGTCACCGGTCAGGCCGATCTCGTCGCCCGCCATGTCCTTCTTGCCGCCCTCCATCAGGTAGGGCGCCTTGGCGTAGGCGTGGTCGCGGAGCTGAGTGATCAGCATCTTCGGCGACAGCGGCTTGCCCGTGTTCCAGGCCGGGCACTGCGACTGGCAGCGACCGCACTCGGTGCAGGTCGAGAAGTCGAGCCAGCCCTTCCAGCTGAAGTCCTCGACCTGGCCCGCACCGAAGACGTCCTGCTCCGGGTCGGCCTCTTCGAAGTCGAGCGGTTTGCCGCCGCTCATCATCGGCTTGAGCGCGCCGAGTGCGACGCCGCCGTCGTCCTCACGCTTGAAGTAGATGTTGAAGAAGGCGCTGAACCGGTGCCAGGCGACACCCATCGTCAGGTACCGGCTGACGACGGCCAGCCAGAGCATGCCGGAGAGCAGCTTGCCCAGCGCCATGATCGACACGGCTGCGGTGCTGGCCGGCAGGATCTGCGCGAGCGGCTGCGTGAGGAAGCTCGACCACAGGGCCGGGTCCTCGATGCCACTGGAGATCTTGAACGTCTTGACACCGAGGATGCCGATGCCCTCGATGATCACCACGGCCTCGACGAAGTAGGCGGCGGCGAAGTTCGAACCCTGGAACCGGGACTGCCGGTCGGCGCGGCGCGGGTGGTTGGCCTGGCGGATGATCGCCAGCGCGACACCACCGGCCACGGTGCCGATGCCGAGCAGTTCGAGCAGCAGCTGCCACGGCGCCCAGTGGCCGATGATCGGCCACGCGAAGTGCGGGTCGAAGATCTCGCCGTAGGCCTCGAACAGTGCGAGCGAGCCCAGCAGGAAGCCCCACATCACGAGCCAGTGCCATGGCCCGACGCGCCGGAACTTGTTCATCCGCGTGTGGGCGGCGAACTCCTTGATCAGCGTCTTCATCCGCGGGACGAACGGTCCGTAGCGCGTGCCGTCCGGCTGCCCGAGTCGGATGATGCGCACCTGCCGGATGACGGCGGCGACGAACACACCCCAAGCGGCAATGCTGACGGCAACGCCGATCACGCCGAGCGTGATCTGCAATGCACCCATGATCGGGCCTTTCGGTTCGGTCTTCGTGGTGGGTGTCGGGAGGGTATCTCTTCCTCGTTCTCGTCCTACTGAGGAGTAATGGATAAGAGACGCCCAAGTCCCACTGATGTGGCAGAAACCTCGCCAATAGTGGGACGAATGTTCAGGTATCTTGACGCCCGTGGGTGCATATCTGTTGATAGCCGGAGCGATCGTGGCCGAGGTCGCCGGCACCGTGTCCTTGAAGTTGTCGGAGGGTTTCTCCAGGCTGCTGCCGTCGATCGTCGTGGTCGTCGGGTACGGCACGGCGTTCGTGCTGTTGGGGCAGGCGTTGAAACACGGTATGCCGGTCGGGGTGGCTTACGCGATCTGGGCGGCTGCGGGCGTGGCGCTCGTGGCGCTCATCGGCTCGGCCTTCCTCGATGAGCCGATGAATCTCACCATGATCGCCGGGCTGGTACTGGTCATGGGCGGCGTCGCCCTGCTCGAAACGGGCCGCGCATCGTGAAGCGGCAGGCCGACGGCCGCAAGGCGCGCGGCGAGAAGCGACGTACCGAGATCATCGAGGCTACTCTTCGCGTGATCGAACGCGACGGCGTCGCCGGGGTCACGCACCGCACGGTGGCCACGGAGGCGGGGATCCCGACGACGTCGACGACCTACCACTTCGCCACCCTCGACGACCTGCTCGTCGCCACGCTGATCGACTGCGCGCGGGACATGGCCACCGAGGTGTACTGGATGATCGATCGCGCGCGTTCGCACGGGCGCGGCCGCGGCGCCGAGGAGATCGCGAAACTGCTGGCCGAGGCGCTCGGACCGAAACGCGGGCGAACGATGGCCGAGTACGAGCTGTACCTGCTGGCCGCACGCAAACCCGAGCTGCGACCTGCGGCGCGGCGGTGGCTCGATGTGCTGACGTCGATGGTGCGGCACGACGACGAGGTCGCCTTCCGCGTGTTCCTGGCCGGTATCGACGGCCTCCTGATCCAGGGACTCATCGACGACGAACCGCCCGGCGAGGAGGAACTCCGCCCCGTGGTCGACTACCTGCTCAACCCGAGATGACCCGCGTGTTCTGCACTCGGGCCCGCGGACGGTCGCCGTCGGCACCGGTGCCGACGGCGACCGTCCGCGCCGGCGGTGTCAGCCCTTGTTCTCGTGAACGGCGGTCAGGGTGGCGCGGCCCAGGGTGTGGCCGAACATGTTGAACGACAGGAACGCGGGCCGGGCCTCGTCGGGGATGTTGAGCGGCTCGACGTCCAGTGCGTGCACCACGAAGATGTAGCGGTGCGGCCCGTGCCCGGGCGGCGGCGCGGCGCCGAGGTACTGGCGGACGCCGCCGTCGGTGGTGAGCATCTTGACGCCTGCGGGCAGGTTCGCGCCGTTCGGATCGCCCGCACCGGTGGGCAGCTCCGTGACCGAGGCCGGGATGTCGAACACGGCCCAGTGCCAGAAGCCGCTGACCGTGGGTGCGTCGGGGTCGTAGCAGGTCACGGCGAAGCTCTTGGTGCCGTCGGGGAAGCCGGACCACGTCAGGTGCGGCGAGGTGTCCTCACCGCCCGCGCCGAACAGGCCGGACAGCTGCGGCGTCGGCAGGGCCTCGCCGTCGGTCACGTCGTCGCTGCGCACGTCGAAGCTCGGCACTTGCGGCAGGAAATCGTAGGGGTTGAAGTCGAACGGCGCGTCGGCCATCTCACGCTCCTCGTGGGTCGGGCGGCACTGTGCGGGGCTGCCGGCCGCGTTCCGCTCCCTGCGTCCCGCGGCCCGTCCCCAGCGTAGGCAGCCGTGTGCGGCGCGTCGGCATGGGCGCCGCGCCCGCGTGGCACTCGACGGCCGGGCGGCCGGGTGGGCCGGGTGGCCGGCATCAGGGCGGTCCCGGCTGCCGGAATCAGGGTCATATGGGGGCAGGCCCCACTAGTGCTGATGGTCCGTGCCCGCCTACTGTTCCGACAACCACGACATAGGGGGAAGCGACGGCCCATGCGAGCTCCGCGAGTTCAGCGTCCGGTACTGGCGATCGGCGGACTGGTGTTCGTCGGTGCGGGGGCGGCGGTCGCGTTCGGGATCTTCGACGAGTCGAGCGTGACGCACCGGGAGTCGGTGGCCGGCGTGGGACGTATCGAGCTCGACAAGGGGCCGGGCAACGTGACCATCCGTGCCGGTGACGTCGAGGCCGCGACCGTGACCGAGACGAAGACCTACCGGTGGGGCGGCGGCGATCCGGCGTTCGAGCACCGTGACGACGTGCTGACGTTGCCCGACTGCGGCATGTGGTGCACGACCTCGTACGAGATCGTCGTGCCGCGCGGGGTGGCGGTCTCGGGCGAGATCGGTTCCGGCGACCTGGAGATCAGCGGCGCCGAGTCGCTCGACGTCGAGGTGGGCTCGGGTGACGCGCGCGTTTCGGACGTCGAGGGCGATGCGCGGCTGGACGCCGGTTCGGGAGAGTCCGAGCTCACGAGCATCGGCGGCGCCGTGACCGTCGATGTGGGTTCCGGTGGGATCATCGGCCGCGGGCTGGACGGGCCGGTTCGGGCCGAGACCGGGTCGGGCGGGATCGATCTCGCCCTCGCGCGGCCCGCGAGCGTCACGGCGTCGACGGGCAGTGGCGACATCTCGGTCATGGTTCCGCGCGGCGGATACCGGCTCGAAGGCGACAGCGGCAGCGGGTCCCGGGAGATCGGTGTCGACACGTCCCCCGACGCCCAGCACACGCTGTCGCTGGATACGGGCAGCGGGGACGTCACCGTCCGTCGCCGTTAGACCGGGCCGCAGCTCGCTCGGATCGCTGCACCTGTGCCCGGATCGCTGCACCTGCGCCGGGGTCGCCGTACCTGCGCCGGGATCGCCGGCGGATTCGCACCGCGACCCGCACCGGTCCGTGCCTCGGTCCGTGCCTCGGTCGAGTACTACCGCCGGGGACGCGACCACGGCTCTGTCATCGATGGTGTCCTCGGTGGTCGTGGCCGACTCCGGGAACAAACATCGCAGGTCGGACGTTGTGCTGGCAGAAAGGTTGAGCAAGAAGAACTCAAGTCTGATTTGACGTAGCACGACCGGTAGCGTTATAACTTGAGTGAGCCCCGCTCAGGTATCGGTAATCCACCGTGTCACCCGGTCAGCCGGGTCGGCGGGGCGTCCACAGGATCAGTAGGAGGGAAAGACACATGGCGCGAGCGGTCGGCATCGACCTTGGTACGACGAACTCGGTCGTTTCCGTGCTCGAGGGCGGTGAGCCGAACGTCATCGCCAACTCGGAAGGGGCGCGTACCACTCCGTCCACCGTCGCCTTCGCCAAGAACGGCGAAGTGCTCACGGGTCAGCCCGCCAAGAACCAGGCCGTCACCAACGTCGACAGGACGATCCGGTCGGTCAAGCGGCACATGGGCTCGGACTGGAGCACCGAGGTCGACGACAAGGCTTACACCGCCCAGGAGATCAGCGCGCGCGTGCTGATGAAGCTCAAGCGCGACGCCGAGTCCTACCTGGGTGACGACGTGACCGACGCGGTCATCACCGTCCCGGCGTACTTCGAGGACGCCCAGCGCCAGGCCACGAAGGAGGCCGGCCAGATCGCAGGCCTGAACGTCCTGCGCATCGTCAACGAGCCGACCGCGGCCGCGCTGGCCTACGGCCTCGACAAGGGCGAGAAGGAACAGACCATCCTGGTCTTCGACCTCGGTGGCGGCACGTTCGACGTCTCGCTGCTCGAGATCGGCGAAGGTGTCGTCGAGGTCCGTGCCACCAGTGGTGACAACCACCTCGGTGGTGACGACTGGGACGAGCGCATCGTCGACTGGCTGGTCGACAAGTTCAAGGCGTCCAACGGCATCGACCTGACCAAGGACCGCATGGCGCTCCAGCGCATCAAGGAGGCCGCGGAGAAGGCGAAGATCGAGCTCTCCAGCTCGTCGACCGCCAGCATCAACCTGCCGTACATCACGGTTGACGCGGACAAGAACCCGCTGTTCCTCGACGAGACGCTCTCGCGCGCCGAGTTCCAGCGCATCACCTCCGACCTGCTCGAGCGTGCGCGCAAGCCGTTCAACAACGTGGTGCGCGACGCGGGCATCTCGGTCGGCGAGATCGACCACGTGGTGCTGGTCGGCGGTTCCACCCGGATGCCGGCCGTGACCGAGCTGGTCACGGAGCTGACCGGCGGCAAGGAGCCGAACAAGGGCGTCAACCCGGACGAGGTCGTCGCCGTCGGCGCCGGTCTGCAGGCCGGTGTGCTCAAGGGTGAGGTCAAGGACGTCCTGCTGCTGGACGTCACGCCGCTGTCGCTGGGCATCGAGACCAAGGGTGGCGTGTTCACCAAGCTCATCGAGCGCAACACGACGATCCCGACCAAGCGCAGCGAGATCTTCTCGACGGCGGACGACAACCAGCCGTCGGTGCAGATCCAGGTGTTCCAGGGGGAGCGCGAGATCGCCGCGCACAACAAGAAGCTCGGCATGTTCGAGCTGACGGGCCTGCCCCCTGCGCCGCGCGGCGTGCCGCAGATCGAGGTCTCGTTCGACATCGACGCCAACGGCATCGTGCACGTCACGGCGAAGGACCTGGGCACCAACAAGGAACAGTCGATGACCATCACGGGCGGCTCCGCGCTGCCGCAGGAGGACATCGACCAGATGGTCAAGGACGCCGAGGCGCACGCCGAGGAGGACCAGCGGCGGCGCGAGGAGGCCGAGACCCGCAACCAGGCGGAGACGCTGTCCTACCAGACCGAGAAGTTCGTGACCGACAACGAGGACAAGTTGCCGGACGAGCTCAAGACCAAGGTCAAGACGGCGATCGACGACACCAACGAGGCGCTCAAGGGCGACGACATCGCCAAGGTCAAGGAGTCCGTCGAGACGCTGAACACGGTGTCGCAGGAGCTCGGCCAGGCGCTGTACGCCAACGCGGACGCCGAGGGTGCGGCCGGTGCCGATGCGGGTGCCGCGGGCGCCGCGGGCGCCGGTGCCGACGCCGGGTCCGCCAAGGCCGATGACGACGTCATGGACGCCGAGGTCGTCGACGAGGACGACAAGAAGTGACCGAACGGGACGAGACCGAAGTCCAGGAAGAGGAACCGGTCGTCGTGCGGGACCGTCGCAAGGTCGATCCGGAATCGGGTGACCTGCGCGCTCCCGAGGACGGCGAAGCGGTCGAGGTGCCCGCGGGTGAGCTCGCGGGCACGGAGGTCGGCGGGTCGGCGGACGAGGCCGGGGAGGCCGGGGAGGCCGGGGAGGCCGCGGCCGACGCCCAGCCGGACCTGGCCAAGCAGCTGGAGGAACGCACCGCGGACCTGCAGCGTCTCCAGGCCGAGTACGCCAACTACCGCAGGCGTGCCGACAAGGAACGTGAGCAGCTCGCGGCCTCCGGCAAGGCCTCGCTGGCTGGCGACCTGCTGCCGCTGCTGGACGACGTCGAGCGCGCCGCCCAGCACGGCGACCTGACCGGTGCGTTCAAATCGGTGGCCGACAAGCTGGTCGAGGCGCTGGAGAAGTCCGGTCTCGAGCCGTTCGGCGCCGAGGGTGACGAGTTCGACCCGAGCGTGCACGAAGCGGTGCAGCACGACACGTCCCCTGAGGTGTCCGGTCCGACCGTGACCACCGTGCTGCGGCGCGGATACCGGTTCGGCGACCGCGTGCTGCGGGCGGCACTCGTGGCCGTGACCGATCATGAGCCCGGCGACGCACCCGTTGACGCCGGTCCCGCCGACCCGGGTGCTCCGGCCCCGGGTGATCCGGTCGCGAATGCGGAGGCGCTGAATGCGGAGGCGCCGATCGACCCGCCGGTCGAAGGCGAACTGCCCGTCGACAGCGATGAGCAGCGGAACTGACAACAAGCGGAAAGGAGGAGACGCCCGATGAGCGCTCGGGAGTGGCTCGACAAGGACTTCTACCGTGAGCTGGGCGTCTCCTCCGACGCTTCCACGGACGAGATCAAGAAGGCGTACCGGAAGCTGGCACGGGAGAACCACCCCGACGCCAACCCCGGCAACGCCGAGGCTGAGAAGAAGTTCAAGGCCGTCTCGGAGGCCTACGGCGTGTTGTCCGATCCGGACAAGCGCAAGGAGTACGACGAGGCTCGCACGCTGTTCGGCTCCGGCCGTACGGGTGGCGGTTTCGGCGGCTTCCCCGGTGGCGGGGCCGGCGGTCCCGGTGCCGGTGGTGCCGGCGGGTTCGACCTCGGTGACATCTTCGGCCAGGGCGGTGGTGCCGGCGGCGGTCCCGGTGGCGGTGCCGGTGCCGGCGGGTTCGGCGGGCTTGGCGACATGCTCGGCAACCTGTTCGGACGCCGTGGCGGTGCCGGTGGTGCCGGCGGTGCCGGTCAGCGTGGTCAGCGCGGCAGCGATGTCGAAACCGATGTGCGGATCGACTTCGCCGAGGCGGTGAAGGGCGCGACCCTGCCGTTGCGGCTGTCGAGTCCCGCGACGTGCGGTACGTGCGGCGGCAACGGTGCACGGCCCGGTACGTCGCCGCGGGCCTGTCCGACGTGTTCGGGCGCCGGGCTCGTCAACCGCAACCAAGGGGCGTTCGCGTTCTCGGAGCCGTGCCCGGACTGCCGTGGCAGCGGTCAGAAGATCGACGACCCGTGCCCGGAGTGCGCCGGTGAGGGCGTGTCCACGCGGACGCGCACGCTCACGGTGCGGATTCCGCCGGGTGTCGACGACGGCCAGAAGATCCGCCTCGCGGGTCAGGGCGAGCCCGGCAAGGGCGGTGCGTCCGCGGGCGATCTGTTCGTGCGGGTGCACGTCAATGCCGACGACGTGTTCGGCCGGTCCGGCAACGACCTGACGATCACGCTCCCCGTCGAATTCACCGAACTGGCGCTCGGCACGACCCTGACCGTGCCGACGCTCGAGGCGAAGGTGTCCGTGCGCGTGCCCGCGGGCACGGCGAGCGGGCGTGTGCTGCGGGTGCGTGGCAAGGGAATCACCAAACGGGATGGTTCGCAGGGCGATCTCCTCGTTACGCTGCAGGTCGTCGTGCCGTCCAAGATCGACGACGATGCGAAGGCAGCCCTCGAGAAGTACGCCGATGCGGTCGCAAAGCACGATCCGCGACCCGAGATCACTGCGCTGTTGCGCGACAGAGGTGAGTGATGTTCGGTCCAGGTTCGCCGGGATTCGGGATGCCGCACGGTGCGGACGAGGACACGCCGGTCTTCGTGATCTCCGTGGCGGCGCAGCTGTCGGGCCTGCATGCACAGACACTGCGGTCGTACGACCGGATGGGCCTCGTCTCGCCCGGCCGTACGACCGGCGGCGGCAGGCGCTACTCCATGCGGGACATCGCCCAGCTGCGCGAGGTGCAGCGGCTGTCGCAGGACGAGGGCGTCAACCTCGCGGGCATCAAGCGGATCATCGAGCTGGAGAACCAGGTCGAGGCGTTGCAGTTCCGCGTGACCGAGCTGGCTGAGGAACTGTCGTCGGCGTATGCGGCGGCCGAGCAGGCGGCGGCCGCCGTGCACGCGTCGTACCGCAAGGACCTGGTGCCGTTCCGGAAACAGAACGCCGTGGTCGTCTGGAAGCCGGGCAAGCCGAAGCGCCCCCGCTGACCCCTCCGCGCGTGCCCTGCCTTCGTGGGCCCGTGTTGCGCGTTCCGGGGACACCGTGTCGCACCCGCCGGTCGCCGACCGCCGCCCCGACGACGTGTGGCCGTGCGAGTGCGTGACCGACTCCGCCGCCGGAGTTCCCCGTCTCAGCGCAGATGCTTGCCGAAGAACGTGAGCACCCGGCGCCACGAATCCTCGCCGGCCTCGTCCGGCGTGCGGAATCCGGCGTGCGGGAGGGCACCCCCGGATGCCCTCCCGCGCCGCCTTCGTCCTACTGCGACTTCCCGCTCTACTCGGCCGACCCGGTCGTGACACTGGTGTCGCCGCGGTCGGGGAGCTCGGTCGGCGTGCCCTTCTGCGGCTCGGCCGGCTTGCCTTCGGTGCCCGCCTCGGCGTCGTCGCGGTCGACCTTCTTGACGGCGATGCCGCCGCCCGGGAGTTTCTTGATCGCAACCGGACCCGACAGCTTCGCGTCCGACGGTACGGATGCTGAGCTGCCGTGGGAGCTCTGCTTATTGTCCTGTGTGTCAGCAGGGCTCTCGCCACCCGCCGCCAGTGCGCTGCCCGCGCCGCCGAGTGCGACCGCACCTGCGGCGAGGAGCGTTACTGTCATCGTCTTGCCGGTCGGCTTACGCATAACTGTCATTCCTCCTGTGGGTTTCCTCGCGGCGTTTCCGCGATGTCTACGACCGTGCCCGGTCCCCACTGAAGGAAGGCTGAACGATTCTGAAGTTCTCTTCAGGTTCGACTGGGAGACTGTCGGCCATGCGGGTGTTGATCGTCGAGGACGAATCACGCGTGGCCGACGCGCTGCGGACGGGACTGAACGCTGAGGGTTGGTCGGTGGACGTGACCGGGGACGGCAACGAGGCGCTCTGGTACGCCGAGCACCACGAGTACGCAGCGATCCTGCTGGACATCATGCTTCCGGGCCTGAACGGCTACAAGGTGTGTGCACGACTACGGGCGGGCGGCGATGCGACGCCGATCGTCATGCTCACGGCCAAGGACGGCGAGTACGACGAGGCCGAGGCGCTCGACGCAGGTGCGGACGACTACGTCACGAAGCCGTTCTCGTACGTCGTGCTGCTGGCGCGGCTGCGTAACGTCGTACGGCGCGCGCCCGCACGTGCTCCGGTGATCCACGTCGGTGACCTCGTGGTCGACCCGTCGGCGCGTGCCTGTGCACGCGGCGGCGATCAGATTCTGTTGACCGGCAAGGAGTTCACGCTGCTCGAGATGTTGGCGACGCATCCGGGCCAGGTGCTGTCGAAGCGCCGCCTACTCGAAGGCGGCTGGGACTTCGCCGAACGACCGGAGCCGAATCTGGTCGAGGTGCACATCAGCGCGCTGCGCAAGAAGATCGACCTGCCGTACGACCGGAACAGCATCAGAACCGTGCGGGGGCACGGCTACCGGCTGGTGCCCGATGCGTAAGCGCTCCGGGCTCGCCCGATTCTCGGTACGTGCACGGACCACGATCACGGCGACCGTCGTGGTGGCGGTGGCGACCATGGCGATCGGCTTCGCGCTCGTGTCCTATCTCGACACGAAGCTCACCCAGGAGCTCGACACCGCATTGGACGATCGGCTGCGCGCGGCGACCGAGGCGGTGCGCGCCGGAAAGGCCGTCCCGAACGGTGTAACCGTCGACGTCACAGCGAACGAGCAGCGCGTCCAGGCCGATGCTCCGAGAAGTGGCCGCACCTCCGGAGCGGGTCCGTTCCGTACCGCCGAGGCCACTGTGACCACTTCGGAAGGAACCCGGACGCTTGTCGCCAGAGCCTCGACCGAATCGGTGCGCCGGGCGACGGAGGCGGCCACACGGGCGATGCTCATCGGCGCGCCCGCGCTTCTCGCCGTCGTCGCCGGGCTGACGTGGTTCAGCACGGGACGAGCGCTGGGCCCGGTCGACGCGATTCGCAGGGAGTTCGCACGGCTGTCGGCACGCGATCTGCGCGGACGGATGCCGGTGCCGGCCGGCGACGACGCGCCCGCACGTCTGGCCGTGACGCTCAACGACACGCTTGACCGGCTCGACGAGTCCGTCCGCAAACAGCGCCAGTTCGTTGCCGACGCCTCGCACGAGCTGCGCAGCCCGCTTGCCGCGCTGCGCACGCCGCTCGAAGTCGCGCAGGAACACCCCGACCGGGTCGATTGGCCCGGCATCGTATCGGGCACGCTGGAGGATCTGGACCGCCTCGACCGGCTCGTGGCGGATCTGCTGACTCTCGCGCGCATTGACGCGGAAACTCGGGAAGGAGGCGAGCCGACCGAACTGGCCGAGCTGATCACCGAGGTTGCCGACCGGCGCACACCTGCGAACGTGGAGCGAAGCCTGCACCTCGCCGATTCTGTCGTCGTTCGCGGCCACCGCACGCACTTGGCGCGATTGCTGACGAACCTGTTCGACAACGCCGAACGCTACGCCCGCCAGAGGGTCGAGGTCCGGCTGTCGGTAACGCGGGGCCGCGCGCAGGTCGAGGTCGCGGACGATGGGCCGGGCGTGCCCGACGAGTCCCGGGAACGCATCTTCGAGCGGTTCACCCGCATCGACACGTCCCGACAGCGCTCGCAGGGCGGTGCGGGTCTCGGATTGGCGTTGGCCCGGGACATCGCGGCCCTGCACGGCGGCACGCTCGAGCTCGCCGAATTCAGCGGAGGGGCCCGTTTCGTCGTCACGTTGCCGCTGGAACCGCCCCCCGACGAAGGCAACTGTGGTGATCGGAATCAGTGATCAATTCTCCGCGTCACGGACGGCGAGGGCGATCTGCACGCGGTTCTCGACCGCGAGTTTGCCGAGCACGTTTCCGATGTGCGCCTTGACGGTCGCGACGCTGACGTGCAGTCGCGCGGCGATCTCGGGGTTGCCGAGCCCGTCCGCGATGGCCCGGGCCGTGTCCAGCTCCCGTTCGGTCAGCGTGGCGAGGTTCGCGGCCGCGGCCGAACTGGCGGAGCGCCTGGCCTCCGAGGACCGGGGTCCGGTGGCCGCCGCGATCAGGCGCGCGGTCGCTGCGGGCGAGAGCGCGGGGTGTCCTTGGGCGACGGTTCGTATCGCGTCGACGATCTGCGCGGGCGGCGTGTCCTTGAGCACGAATCCGAGCGCGCCTGCACGCAGTGCACCGAGCACGAACTCGTCCGAGTCGAACGTGGTCAGCACGAGCACCCGGGGCGGCGTGGGGCGGCTGAGGATGTCACCGGTGGCAGTGATGCCGTCGCGGCCGGGCATGCGGACATCCATCAGCACGACGTCGGGCCGGTGCTGCTCCACCGCGGTGAGCGCGTCGTCGCCGTCGGCCGCTTCGGCGGTCACCGTGAGGTCCGGCTCGCCGTCGACCATGAGACGCAAAGCCATGCGCACCAGCTGGTCGTCGTCGACGATGACGATCCGCACCGGATCGTGTTCGCTGTTCACTCAGGCTCTCTTTTCGTCGTCGTGACGCGGCCAGGGCAGGCGCGCGGCGAGAAGATACCCACCATCGGCGCTCCGGTGGTGGTCGAGTTCCCCTCCCAGCAGCGTGATGCGTTCGGTCAGCCCGAGCAGGCCGAATCCCGACTCGGGGCATCGCGCGGGGACGCCGGTGGCCGGTGAGTTGCCCACGCTGATCCGCAGTTCGTGGCCTTCCGCTCCTCCGGCACCGACGTGCACGGCGGTGCCGGGTGCGTGTTTCGCGGCATTGGTCAGTCCTTCTTGGACGACCCGGTAACAGGCCCTCCCGATGGCCTCCGGCGGTGTGCCCCGCACGGTGGTGGTCCACGTGACGTCCAGTCCCGACGTGCGGGCGTCGGTCACCAGGTCCGGGATGCTCTCGACGGTGGGTTGCGGCTGTTCCGGCCGGTCCGGGTCGGTGCGGAGCACCCCGAGCACGTCCCGCAGCTCTTCCAGCGCCTGGTGCGCGCCGTCGGCGATGCCGCGGATCATGACCTGCCGATCGTGGTTCGACAGATCGGCGCGATGGTTCAGAACCCCGGCCTGCATGGCGACCAGGGAGATCCGATGCGCGAGCACGTCGTGCATCTCGCGGGCGATGCGTGTCCGTTCCTGGGTGCGTGCCTGTGCCGCGCGTGCGAGCTGTTCCCGCTCGGCGCTCTCGGCCCGGTGCTGCAGCGAGCGTACCTCGGTACGGCGGGCGCCGACGGCCACGCCGCCGGCGGCGGCGATCCCCGTGACCAGCACCGCGACTGCGAGCTGGAGCCACAGTGGACCGCTCGGTGCACCCGCCATGCGGAACTCGACGTAAGTTTGCGATACGGCGACCGAGACGAGCAGCACCGCGGCGATCTCCATCGGACGCCGACGGGTGGCGAGCGAGCACAGCGCCAGTAGTGCGGCAGCCGAGGCGGTGGTCGAGACCGCCGACGCGAGCGCTGTCGCCAGCGCCACCGGGAGCGGGAACCGCCTGCGCCATACGAGCGCCGCCAGACATGCGAGTCCGACGAGCGGATCGCCGGTGTAGAACCACATGTCCGCTCCGGCCGAGTGCTGTTGTGCGAGCTGAACACCGGTCGCGAGCCACAGCAGGGCACCGATCACGGCGCCGGTGAGGATCCGCCACACGTGGTGCGGCGGGCTGAACCGGGGCGTGGCGTCCGTGATCATCCCGGTCAGTATCGCGGAGCCCGGCGTTCGGTGCAGCGACCGCGAGGATGACGTCGGACCAGACGTAGGTCGAACCTGCGCCTTCGACGCCGGTCGAGGAAGCTCTGGACGCCGGGACGATGTGGCCGGGACCTCACTCCACGAAGAATCGCTGTCGTGATGACACCGAACGTGGGGGAACATATGCGCAAAACCGTGGCCGGCGTCCTCGCCGCCGCCTTCGTCCTGTCCATGGTCCCGGGAGTGTCGGTGGCAGCGCGGGAACCGCGGTCGACGCCGGACGGATCTGTGGCCTGGGATTCCCTTCGGTGGGGGCCGTGCCCCGAGGAGGCGTCCTCGCCGCGTCTGGAGTGTTCGACGCTGGACGTACCCCTGGACTACCGGAAACCCGACGGCAGGAAGATCGAGATCGCGGTGTCCCGGCTACCGAGCGAGAAGCCGTCACGGCGCCGGGGCGTGCTGTTGACCAACCCGGGCGGACCCGGCGGCCCGGGGCTCGACTATCCGGCCACGTTGGCCGGGGCGGGGCTGCCGAAGCGGGTGCTGGACTCCTACGACATCGTCGGCATGGACCCGCGTGGTGTCGGCCGCAGCGCGCCGGTGACCTGCGACCTCACCGAGCGGCAGCAGGCTCGCGGTGCATTCGCGCAGTACGCGCACACTCCGGTCGATGTCGTGACCGAATCCCGGTACGCGCGGACCATCGCCGAGCAGTGCGCCACCTCGCGTACGGCGTGGATGCTGCCGTACACCACCACCGCCAACACCGCTCGCGACATGGACCGGCTTCGCGTGGCGTTGGGTGAACCGAAGGTCTCCTATCTCGGCGCGTCCTACGGCAGCTATCTCGGCGCGGTGTACACGACGATGTTCCCGCAGCGCAGCGACCGCGTCGTGCTCGACAGCAACATGAGCCCCGACGGCTACGACTACGAGGCCATGCGCCTGTTCGCCCGCGGTATGGCGGACCGGTTCCCGGACTTCGCGGCGTTCGCTGCCGCCCGTCCCGAGTACGGACTCGGCAGTACGCCGGCGCAAGTGAGGGCGAAGTTCTTCGAGCTGGTCGATCGGCTGGACGACAAGCCCGTCCACGGCATCGACGGGACGCTGCTGCGGGGCATCACGCTGGAGCGTCTCTACAGCGACGCGCTCATGCCCCTGTTGGCAGAGATGTGGCAGGCGCTCGACGAGAACCGGCCGTTGCCGCCGGCACCGTCGCCTCCGTCCGGCGACATGGAGAACCTGATGTCGGCGCGGCTCGCGGTCACCTGTGGTGACTCGCGCTGGCCGGACTCGATGTGGCAGTACCTGGGCAATGTCGCAGTGGACCGGGCGAAGTACCCGATGCTCGGCGGTTCGACGGCCAACATCGGACCGTGCGCGTTCTGGCCGGACGAACGCCAGGAGCCGCCGGTGCACATCGGCGATCGCGGTCCGTCGAACGTGCTCATGGTGCAGAACGAGCGCGATCCGGGGACACCGTTGGTCGGCGCCCGGAAGCTGCGCCGCGCGTTCGGGCAACGCGCCACGATGGTGACCGCCGACCAGGGCGGGCACGTTATCTACCCGTTCGGCGCCAACACCTGTGCGAAGGACGCCGTGACGACGTACCTGACCACCGGTGATCGTCCCGAGCACGATCTGGCCTGCGCCGCCGAGAAGGGCGAGTGACCAGAGTGGGCGGCAGATTCCGGGCGTGGCGGCGGGAGCGGGCTCTGAGCCGGGTCGAGCCCGGTGACGGGCGGGAGCTGAAGCGGTTCCGATGGTGGCAGTGGACGCGGCGCGCACTGTTTCACGTGCGGTTGTCCGACGACGGCAGGCAACCGGTCTACAGCGTCGACGTCAAGCACGGGAAGTACGACTCGAACGGCCGCCGGAGCGCCGATCTGTATCTCGACGGCAGGCATCACGCCGTGTCGTCCATCCCGGCCCGCTTTCCCGTACCCGGTGGCACCATCGAGGTGGCGGCGAGCGGTTTCGGCCTCAAGCGCTGTCACTACGTCACCGCCGAGGGCGCCGAGCGCCGGCTCGCTCCTGATCCGGCCTCCGCGGAAGGGCGGCGGCTGCGCTTCGAACGTGAACACCCGACGCTGAGCCACTGGATGGGCGCCGGCTCGGTGAGTGTGCTGTTGGTAGCGCTGCTCGTCCTGCTCACACAGATCGTCGGATCGATCACGCGGGTGCCGGAGATCGCCGAGCACCTCGGCACTTTCAGCCCGCCCGTGGAGCTGCCGGTCTGGGCCAACATCACGGTCACCGCCGCGGCGGCGCTGGCCAGTACCGAGCGGGCTCTTCGGCTGCGCTACAGCCGACTGCTCGACGGAGCCGCCGGCTGACGGTGCGGGCGTCGCATGACGGCACGAGTGCAGAACACGCGGTGCCGAGTGCAGAACACGCGGTGCTGGAGCCCTGCAACACGGGGTTGCGGGTCATTCCTCCGTGAAGGGGTCGTAGCGGATCTGGTCCAGCGCGGTGCCTGCGACGAGCATGCGGCTGACGGTCGCGCGGATCATCGCCGGGGAGCCGGAGACGAGCACGTCGTGGTCGGCCCACGCGCCGTACGAGGAGACGACGTCCGCGAGGGTGCCGACCTCGAATCCGGAAAGCCCTTCGTCCTGCTCGACGACCGGGTGCACGGTCAGCCACGGGTTCGTCGACGCGAGCGAGCGCAGCACCTCGAGTGCGTACAGGTCCTCGCGCGCGCCGCCGCCGTAGAAGATCGTCACGTGGGGGTTCTTCCCGAAGCGGCCGAGGTCGTCGAGGATCGACTGCAGCGGCGTGATGCCCGTGCCGCCCGCGATCATGAGCACGTCACGGCCGGATTCGCGGTCGACGTGGAGCTGGCCCATCGGGGCGCCGAACTGCCACACGTCGCCCGGCTGGGTGTGGCTGACGATGCCGCGAGAGACCCAGCCGCCCTCGATGGCACGCACGTGGAACTCGATCGAACCGTCAGGGCGCGGCGCGTTGGCCGGTGACAGGTTGCGCCACAGTCGCGGCCGCTGCGGCACCTCGACGCTCAGGTACTGGCCGGGCCGGTACGGAATGTGGCGGTCCGGCTCGATCCGCACGAGCGCCAGGTCCCAGCTCAGCCTGCGGTGTTCGGCGACGGTGCCCGTCCACGACGGCGGGTACTCGTCGGCCTCGGCCGCGTCCTGCATCGAGCGGGCGACGATCGTGAAGGCTTCCGCCCACGCGCGTTCGACTTCGTCGGTCCAGGCGGGTCCGAGTTGCCGTTTCACGGCGGCGAGCAGCGCGGTGCCGATGGCTTCGTAATGGTGCGCCTGCACGCCGAACTTGCGGTGGTCGCGGCCGAGTTGCACCAGGTACGGCGCCACGTCGTCGGGCCGGTCCACCGATTGCAGGATGTTCACGATGGCGCGCACGAGCTTGCCGCTGCGCACGTCCATGTGGATCGGGAAGAAGTCACGTGCCTCGGGGGCGAGGGTGAACAGCATCCCGTAGAAGAACTGGGCGACTTCCGGGGTGTGGGGTTCGATCTCGCGCCACGTGTCGCGGATGTGGCGAACCATGGTGGTGACGGCCGCCGGGGTGTCGCCGGGGTCGGCGACCTTCGGGATCGGGTTGAGCGGCTCGGCTGTCATATCGCGGAACCGGGCTCGGCGAGGCCGCCGGGTCCGAGGACGCGGCGGCCCTCGGTGCGGAGGCGGGTGGGATTGCAGTCGATACGCACTGTGATCGTCAGGGCCTTCCAGGGCTAGGCGCGCGCGGGTGACCCGGCGGCCGGCGTGGCGACGCCGGTTGTGGTGGAACCGCTCTTCGCTCCGGCGCGGGGCCGTGGTGAAGAGTTCGCAGTCGAGTTCACTGTCCAATCCGCCTTTCGGTGCGTACGCACGGGCTCACCCTAAAATCATGTGCAGCTGCACGGTAGAGCGAACAGACCCGCTCGTCCTGTTGTTGCTCCGGATGGGTGGCTCAGTCGACCGTTTTGGGGTGTATGTCACTTATGTGGCCGTGAATTGTCACCCTGGGATAACGAACCCATCGTCACTTCACGTGATCAACTACATCGCTCGGACGGGTAATCGTGGTGTGGCAGCGACGCGGCCCGGCACCCAAAGTTGGATGCCGGGCCGCTCGTAGTGGGAGTGGTCGACGGGAGCGTCAGACCTCCGTCTTCTCCTTCTTCTGGATCTCACCGCTGTCGATCTTGCCCAGGAAGCTCTTGACCTCCTTCTTGACGATCGGCAGCAGCAGGTACAGGCCGGTGATGTTGAACAGGGCCAGCAGGAACAGCACCGCGTCGGCGAAGTCGATGACCGACTGGAGCGTGAGCACCGCGCCCGCAGCCGACATCATGCAGAACAGCACCTGGTAGATGCGGATCGACACCGTCCTGCGGCCGAACAGGTAACCCCAGGCCTTCTGGCCGTAGTAGCCCCAGGTGATGAGCGTCGAGATGGCGAACAGCACCACGGCGACCGTCAGCACGTAGGGGAACCACGGCATGACCGTCGCGAAGGCGTCCGACGTGACCGTCACACCGTCGGGCGCGTCGGCCCCGTTCTGGTTGACGTCGGCGAAGCCCTCGGTCCAGATCGCAGGCTTGGCGATGACGATGGTCAGGGCGGTCATGGTGCAGACGACGACCGTGTCGATGAACGGTTCGAGGAGGGCGACGAAGCCTTCGGTGGCGGGGTTCTTCGTCTTGACTGCGGAGTGGGCGATCGGTGCGGAGCCGAGGCCCGCTTCGTTGGAGAACGCCGAACGCTGGATACCGACGATCAGCGCACCGATCATGCCGCCTGCGACGCCTTCGCCGGTGAACGCACCGCTGATGATCTCGCCGATCGCGGCGGGCACTGCGGTGAAGTTGACGAGGATGACCACGAGGCAGGCGACGATGTAGAGCACGCCCATCGTCGGCACCAGGCGCGACGTGACGTTGGCGATCGACTTGATGCCGCCGATGATCACGATGCCGATGACGATCGCCAGGATGATGCCGAAGACCAGGGCGGAGCCGTCGCTGCCGAACAGGCCGTCGTCGCCACCGGTGACGTCCTTGATCTGCGCGAACGCCTGGTTCGACTGGAACATGTTGCCGCCGATGATCCCGAAGAACAGGATGCCGATGGCGGTCAGTGCGGCGAGCACCTTGCCGAGGCCGACGCCGAAGCCGTTCTGGAACCGGTCGGCGATGCCCTTGCTCAGGTAGTACATGGGGCCGCCGGAGACGGTGCCGTCCGCATGCTCCTCGCGGTACTTCACGCCGAGCGTGCACTCGACGAACTTGCTGGCCATGGCCAGCAGGCCGGCACAGATCATCCAGAACGTCGCCCCGGCGCCACCGATGGTGACAGCGGCACCGACACCGGCGATGTTGCCGAGTCCGACGGTGCCGGACAGCGCCGAGGCCAGAGCCTGGAAATGATTGATCTCGCCGGGGTCGGACTTGTCCGTGAACTTGCCGCGCACCAGCTCGGTGGCGAGCTTGAACCGACGGACCTGGATGAACCCGAAGTAGACGGTGAAGACGATGGCGCCGAGGATCAGCCAGGACACGATCCAGGGGAACGTGACGCCGGCGACGGTGACCTCGGCGAAGACGAAGCTCGCCAGGCCGTCGGCGATCGGGGTGAAGTTGTCGGCGATCCAGTTCTCGACGCCGGCGAAGATGCCCCCTCCGTCCGCGGCGAGGACGTGGGCGGAGCCGGGCGGGTTCGCCGCTCCGGCTGTGCTCTGCAAATACATGGTCAGGTAGTTGACCTGAACGAATGGTTTAGAGCAAGGAAATCAAACGATTTGTTACACCGGGTTATTGCAACCTGGCGTGCCGGAGGTGCTCCGCTGGGTCACTCGGACCAGGTGAGAGCGGCAAACGGGCGAGTTGCCGCGATCACATTCTCGACGGCTCGACTGTGGTGTATATCACTTGTTTCAGTCGAAAGTAGCCCGATGATGATCACTGTGAGTACGAGCTCGCCCGGCTGTCGGCGCTGCCGTTGCCCGCTCGCCACTGCTGTCGGCGCTGCCACTGCCGGCTCGATCGCAGCCCGGACACAGTGAAGCCCCCGGGTGCACTGAAGACGATCAGTGCGCCCCGGGGGCGTTCGATTCGAATCCTGCTGTGGCCGGTCGGCTCAGCCCTGCGGTTCCTTGTCCGTGCGTTGAACCTCGCCGGACTTGAGCTTGCCGAGGAAGGTCTGGACTTCCTTCTTCACGATCGGCATCAGCAGGTAGAGGCCGATGATGTTGAACAGTGCCAGCGAGAACACGACCGCGTCGGCGAACGACAGCACACTGCCGAGCGTGAGCACGCAGCCTGCGACACCGGTCAGGCAGAACAGCACCTGGTAGATGCGCTCACCGATGCGCGACTTGCCGAACAGGTACGTCCATGCCTTCTGGCCGTAGTAGCCCCACGTGATCATCGTCGAGATCGCGAACAGCACGACGGCGACCGTCAGCACGTACGGGAACCAGGGCAACACGGTGCCGAACGCCTCGGACGTGATCGTCACGCCCTGCTCGTTGTCCGGCGCATCGCCGCCTGCGGCCACCGTCGCCTTGGTGTCGAGCCACATCTGCGGGCTGGCGATGACGATGGTCAGGGCGGTCATGGTGCAGACGACGACCGTGTCGATGAACGGTTCGAGGAGGGCGACGAAGCCTTCGGTGGCGGGGTTCTTCGTCTTGACCGCGGAGTGGGCGATCGGTGCGGAGCCGAGGCCCGCTTCGTTGGAGAACGCCGAACGCTGGAACCCGACGATCAAGGCGCCGATGGCACCGCCTGCGACACCTTCGCCGGTGAACGCACCGCTGACGATCTCACCGACCGCGCCCGGCACCTGGCCGAGATTCATGACGATCACGAGCAGACATGCCGCGATGTAGACGAGGGCCATGGCCGGCACGAGCCTGCCGGTGACTGCGCCGACGGACTTGATGCCGCCGATGATCACGGCGCCGATGATCAGCGCCAGGACGATGCCGAAGATCAGGGCGGAGCCGTCGCTGCCGAACAGGCCGCCGTCGCCACCGGTCACGTCGCGGACCTGCTGGAACGTCTGGTTGGCCTGGAACATGCTGCCGCCGGCGATGCCGAAGAACAGGATGCCGATGGCGGTCAGTACCGCGAGTACCTTGCCGAGGCCGGCGCCGAATGCGTTGGGGAACCGCTCCGGGATGCCCTTGCGCAGGTAGTACATCGGGCCGCCGGAGACGGTGCCGTCCGCATGCTCCTCGCGGTACCTCACCCCGAGGGTGCACTCGACGAACTTGGTGCACATGCCGAGCAGGCCGGCGAAGATCATCCAGAAGGTGGCGCCGGCGCCGCCGATCGTCACGGCGACACCGACACCGGCGATGTTGCCGAGTCCGACGGTTCCGGACAGTGCCGAGGCCAGGGCTTGGAAGTGGTGGATCTCGCCCGGTTCGGACTTGTCCGTGAACTTGCCGCGCACGATCTGCGTGGCGAGCTTGAACTTACGGAACTGGATGAAGCCGAAGTAGACGGTGAAGACGGTGGCCGCGAGGATCAGCCACGCCACGATCCACGGGAAGGAGATCCCGAACATGCTGATCTCGGCGAACACGAAGGCCGAGAAGCCGTCCGAGATCGGCGTGAAGATGTCGTTGATCCAGGTCTCGATCGAGGAGAGGAGCTCGCCCTCGGCAGCCAGGATGTGGGTGTCTCCCGACGTCGGCGGCGAGTTTGTGGAGACTGCGCTCGGTACAGGCATGACGTAGAGGTTGGCCCGTACGGTCTCTGTCAAACAAGACTTTCGACTGCTTTTGTTACGCCGAGTTGTGACGACACGCGGCGTAGATGTGTGCTAATGGGGCAAACCCGCTGAACCGGACACGACCTGCGACGCCCTGCCACTCACGGCAATCTTTCCGCGGTGGGCGGCGTCGGGGTGGGCAGTCATGCCCCCAAGGGCACCTTCGGGGCGCTCAACGCCCCGAAGGTGCCCTTCGGGGCAACACCGCTGGCCCGACGCGTTCGCCTTGCCGGCGTGTCACAGGTCGGCTGGCCCGTAGTCGACGCGTCCGGTACTCACCACGGTGAGGAGTACGCACCGCGTGGCCTGCGCGGATCGTCCCGCTAGAATTGAGCGGAACAGACTCAAGTTTTCTGACGTTGGACTGTATGAGAGCGCTCGAGCTGCGAGGCTGTGGCCGACGGCGCTGTGGCTGATACCGACGATCCAGAGGTGAGGGGATGGACGCTTTCAATCCGACCACGAAGACCCAGCAGGCGATCTCGTCGGCGGCGCAGGCCGCCACGATGGCGGGCAATCCGGAGATCTCGCCGGCACATCTGCTCGGTGCGCTCCTGGCTCAGTCGGACGGGCTGGCGGGGCCGTTGCTCACGGCTGTCGGAGCCGATCCGCAGGCGATCGACGCCGAGCTCGAACCGATCGTCGCGAAGCTCCCCGCCGCAACCGGTTCCACCGTGTCGTCTCCCAACTTCGACGGTCACGCGGTCAAGTCGCTGACGCATGCGCAGAAACTGGCGACCGAGCTCGGTGACGAGTACGTCTCGACCGAGCACGTCCTGGTGGGGCTGGCGGCCGACGGTGGTCCGGTGTCGCAGTTGCTGAGCGGCAGCGGTGCGACGCCGGAGGCCTTGCGGGACGCCTTCACACAGGTCCGTGGTTCGGCCCGGGTCACGACTCCGGACCCGGAAGGCACGTATCAGGCGCTGGAGAAGTACGGCGTCGACCTGACCGAACGCGCCAAGGCGGGCGAACTGGACCCGGTCATCGGCCGTGACCCGGAGATCCGCCGCGTGGTGCAGGTGCTCTCGCGCCGCACGAAGAACAACCCGGTGCTGATCGGTGAGCCGGGTGTCGGCAAGACGGCGATCGTCGAGGGTCTTGCGCAGCGGATCGTGGCCGGCGACGTGCCGGAGTCGCTGCGTGGCAAGCGTGTCGTGTCGCTCGACCTCGGCTCGATGGTCGCGGGATCGAAGTACCGCGGCGAGTTCGAGGAGCGGCTGAAGGCCGTGCTCAAGGAGATCAAGGACTCCGAGGGCCAGGTCGTCACGTTCATCGACGAGCTGCACACGATCGTCGGCGCGGGCGCGTCCGGCGAAGGCGGCAGCATGGACGCGGGCAACATGATCAAGCCGATGCTCGCGCGCGGCGAACTGCGCATGGTCGGCGCCACGACGCTCGAGGAGTACCGCAAGCACATCGAGACCGACGCCGCGCTGGAGCGCCGGTTCCAGCAGGTCATGGTCGGTGAGCCGTCGGTCGAGGACGCAGTCGGCATCCTGCGCGGCCTCAAGGAGCGCTACGAGGTGCACCACGGTGTGCGCATCACCGACAGTGCTCTGGTCGCGGCGGCCACGCTGTCGGACCGCTACATCACCGCGCGCTTCCTGCCGGACAAGGCGATCGACCTGGTCGACGAGGCGGCGTCGCGGCTGCGCATGGAGATCGACTCGCGCCCCGTGGAGATCGACGAGGTCGAACGTGCCGTGCGCAGGCTCGAGATCGAGGAGATGGCGTTGTCGAAGGAGAGCGACGCCGCCTCGAAGGACCGGCTCGGGGCGCTGCGGGCGGAACTCGCCGAGCGGCGCGAACAGCTCAACGCGCTCACCGCGCGGTGGCAGAACGAGAAGGGCTCGATCGAACGGGTCCGGGAGCTGAAGGAACAGCTGGAGCAGCTGCGCGGCGAGGCGGACCGTGCCGAACGTGATTCCGATCTCGGCCGTGCCGCCGAGCTGCGTTACGGCCGCATCCCGCAGCTGGAGAAGGAGCTCGAGCAGGCCACGGAGGCGTCCGAGGTGGCGGAGTCCCGGCCCGACGTGATGCTCAAGGAAGAGGTCGGCGGTGACGACGTGGCCGACGTCGTCAGCGCCTGGACCGGGATTCCCGCAGGCAGGCTGCTCGAGGGCGAGACCGGCAAGCTGCTGCGCATGGAGGAGGAGCTGACCGGCCGGGTCGTCGGGCAGGCCGATGCCGTGAAGGTCGTCTCCGACGCGGTGCGCAGGGCGCGCGCGGGCGTGGCCGATCCGGACCGGCCGACGGGTTCGTTCCTGTTTCTCGGGCCCACCGGTGTCGGCAAGACGGAGCTGGCCAAGGGGCTCGCCGAGTTCCTCTTCGACGACGAGCGCGCCATGCTGCGCATCGACATGAGCGAGTACTCGGAGAAGCACAGCGTCGCGCGGCTGGTCGGCGCTCCCCCGGGGTACGTCGGCTACGACCAGGGCGGGCAGCTGACCGAGACCGTGCGCAGGCGGCCGTACTCGGTGGTGCTGCTCGACGAGGTGGAGAAGGCCCACCCCGACGTGTTCGACGTGCTGTTGCAGGTGCTCGACGACGGCAGGCTCACCGACGGTCAGGGCCGCACGGTGGACTTCCGCAACACGATCCTCGTCCTGACGTCGAACCTCGGTTCGCAGGCGCTGGCCGACGCCGCGCTCGACGAGCAGCAACGGCGGGACGCGGTCATGTCGGTCGTGCAGGCGCACTTCAAGCCGGAGTTCCTCAACCGGCTCGACGACATCGTCGTGTTCCATGCGCTGGGCACCGAGCAGCTGGGCGAGATCGTCGACATCCAGGTCGCCCGGCTCGGGCAGCGACTCGCCCAGCGCAGGCTGACGCTCGACGTGTCCTCCGCTGCGCGCGAGTGGCTGGCACTGAACGGCTACGACCCGGTGTACGGTGCGCGTCCGCTGCGGCGGCTCGTGCAGTCGGCGATCGGCGACCAGCTGGCCAAGCAACTGCTGGGTGGTGAGATCCGGGACGGCGACACGGTCCGGGTCGAGGCACCCGAGCTCGAGGCGTCCGAGTCGCTCGTCGTCACCCGGGGGTCGTAACCGGCCGGATCCGTTTGCGTTCCGTCCGGCCTGCCTCTTCGGTGTGGCGGGCCGGGCGGGATACGCTGCTCGCGTGGGTATTCCGGCGTGGATCTGGTTCGTCGTCGCGGCCATCGCCGCCGTGGCGGGTCTCGCTCTGCTGATGACCGATCGCGCGCGCGAAAGCTCCCGCAACCGGGAACGCGCGCGCTGGGCCGAGCTGCGCGGCTGGCAGTACGTCGACGAGGACGAGGAGCTGCCGCGCGAGTGGTCGGGCGGCGCGATCGGCTACTTCGGTGCCGAATCCGCGGTGAACGTGGTCGCGGGCTCGACCTTCACTTCCGACGGCAGGCGTCCGGTGTTCGTGTTCGACGTCGTCGCCGACGGCGTCATCCCGTCGGTGATCGTGGCCGTGCGCTGCAACCGCGTGCAGCCGGTGCTGCTCGAACTGTGGCTGGCGAGCGTGCCGTTCCAGCGCACGGAGATGCCGGAGCTGCTCGGCCCGGTCGGCCAGCGGTACGCGTTCGCCGACGAGGTGGCCGCGGGTCGGGCACTCGTCACGCAGGAGCTCGTCGAGGCGGCCGATGCGCTCGGCGGGGACGTCGGTGTGGCGTGGTTCGAGCGCGAATGGGTGCTGGCGAGTCTCGCGCCCAATGTCGGCCCGTCGCGGCTCGAGCGGCTGCTGCGCGACCTCGGCGAGATCGCCGACATCATCGACCCGTCCGAGGAGGCGATGGAGGAGCGATACGTGCCTGCGCAGGCACCCGTCGCCGAACCGCCCGCCCCGGATCCGTCCGACCCCGAGGTCGACGAGCCCGGCGTGAACGCTCCGGGAGAGGGTGTCAACCGCTGATGCCGACCGCCGTCATCACCGGTGCCACGTCCGGCATCGGTGCCGCATTCGCGCGGGAACTCGCCGGTGAGCGTTACGACCTCGTGCTCGTTGCACGGGACGAGACGCGGCTGCGCACCCGCGCGGACGCGCTCGTGGAAAGCTACGGCGTGTCCGTCGACGTCCTGCCGGCCGACCTGGCCACCGCCGAGGGACGCGAGGCCGTCGAACAGCGACTGGCAGGCGGGGTCGACCTGCTCGTCAACAACGCGGGGCTCGGTCTGGCCGGCGAGTTCTGGACAGCCTCGCCCGAGGAACTGCAGCACCAGCTGGACGTCAACGTCACGGCGGTGCTGCACCTGACGCGCGCAGCCGTCCCGGCGATGCGCGAAGCGGGCGGCGGCGACATCGTCAACGTATCCAGCGTGGCGGGTTTCTTCTCCGGTCGCGGTTCGACGTACACGGCCAGCAAGGCGTGGGTGACGTCGTTCTCGGACGGACTCGCGGCGGCGTTGCAGGGGTCGGGTGTGCGCGTGATGGCGCTGTGCCCCGGGTTCACCCGCACCGAGTTCCACGACCGCGCGAGGCTGGAGAAGTCCGGTCCGAAGCGGATCTGGCTGGAGGCCGACGTCGTCGTGCGCGAGGCGCTCTCGGATCTGCGACGAGGCAAGGCCGTGTCGATTCCGGGTGGGCAGTACAAGTTCGCGGTGGCGGTCGGGAAGCTGTTGCCGCGCGGGCTGATCCGGCGCATCGGCGGGCGGTTCGCGGGCCGCGGCCGCACCTGAACCGCGGCCGCCGCACTGCGGATTCCCGGCAGGCGGCGGGTGTCACGTCCGGCGCGGGCCGCGGCCGGTTCCGCAACGCATGCATGCCAGACTGCGAGCCGTGGCGATACCCTCGTTGGACCAAGCGGCGAAGAGCGAACTGGCCAGGCTCGTCACCGAGCTGTGCGTGGTGCACGGCAAGGTGACCCTGTCCTCGGGCAAGGAGGCCGACTACTACGTCGACCTGCGCAGAGCCACTCTCCACCATGCGGCGGCACCGCTCATGGGCACGTTGCTGCGGCAGGTCACGGCGGACTGGAACTACGTCGCGGTGGGCGGGCTGACGCTGGGCGCGGACCCCGTGGCGACGTCGATGCTGCACTCGGCCGCGGCCGACGGCATGGTCCTCGACGCGTTCGTCGTGCGCAAGAACCTCAAGGAACACGGGATGCAGCGCCGGATCGAGGGTCTCGAAGTCGCGGGGCAGCGAGTGCTGGCCGTCGAGGACACGTCGACGACCGGCGGCAGCGTCCTGACGGCCGTCGAAGCGCTGAACGAGGCGGGCGCGACCGTCGTCGGCGTGGCAACCGTCGTCGACCGTGGCACCGGCGCCCGTGAGGCCATCGAGGAGGCGGGCCTCGCGTACCGCTACCTCCTCGACCTCGACGACCTCGGCCTGTCCCGCACCTGACCCCCACGACCGAGCGACCCCCGAACAGCTCAGCGCGCGAGTGCCCCGAAGGGCACCTTGGGGGCGTTGAGTGCCCCGAAGGTGCCCTTCGGGGCACATCCGACCCGAACGGGTTCCTCACGCAACGGATGCGCCCGGTTCCGCCTATCAGGCGAGTGCTGCGGCGGCTTCCCGGGAAGCGAATCGGGTATCGGAACCATAACGGCGGAGGCGAAACGCGCCCCTCCAGGGTTTTCCCGGACGCGGAATGCCTCCCCGGCACGCTATGTTGGCCGGAGTAGTAGGGGGTTGTCGCCGGTCGCCGGGGCAGGTGGGGTTCGATGCTATGGCTGTTGACCGTTGTGGTCACCGTCGTGCATTTCCTCGCGCTCGCCTATATCGGCCTCGGCGGTTTTCTGGCGTGGATCTGGCCGAAGTCGGTTTTCGTGCACGTGCTGTTCGCGGCGTGGGGTGTCGCGGTGAACGTGTTCCCGCTCCCCTGTCCGTTGACCGTTGTCGAGGACTTCCTGCGTGAGCAGCGCGGGCTCGGCTCACTGCCCGGCGGATTCAACGAGTACTACATCTACGGCACGCTGATTCCGCATTCGATGTTGTCGTTCGTGGCAGTCGCGGCGTTGCTGCTGGTCATAGGGTCGTATGTGGGCGTGTATGTGCTGTGGCGGAACCGGTGGCATCAGCCCGGCACCGGCCACTCGATCCGGCTGGGGTGAGGAGAGCGGCCGGCCTGCCCGCGTAGCGGTGCGGGTGCCTCGCCGGTGCGCCGAACCGGGAGAATGGCCGCGTGACGTCTGACGAGCCAGGTGCCGATGAGGCCGGTCCGACCGAGTGGGGTGCGAATCCCGAGGTGGGAGTGGGCCCGTGGGAGGGGCCGTGGCCCAATGACGAGCGCTACGACCCGGAACTGCTCGCCGAGGGCGACCGGCGCAACGTCGTCGACGCCTATCGGTACTGGCGGCGCGAGGCGATCGTCGCCGACATGGACCTGCGGCGGCACCCGTTCCACGTCGCGATCGAGAACTGGCAGCACGACCACAACATCGGCACGGTGGTGCGGACGGCCAACGCGTTCGCCGCCGCTGCCGTGCACATCGTCGGCAAGCGCCGCTGGAACCGCCGCGGCGCGATGGTGACCGACCGGTACCAGCACCTCCACCATCACCCCACGGTCGACGGGCTGGTCGACTTCGCAGCCGCGCGGGCGCTGCCGATCGTCGCGGTCGACAACACGCCGGGTGCCGAGCCGCTCGAGACTGCCGACATGCCGCGCGAGTGCGTGCTGCTGTTCGGCCAGGAGGGGCCCGGGTTGTCGAAGGAGGCGAAGGACGCGGCGGCCCTGGTCGTGTCGATCGCGCAGTTCGGTACGACGCGGTCGATCAATGCGGGTGTCGCCGCCGGTGTCGTCATGCACACGTGGGTGCGGCAGCACGCCGACGTCGCCGACGCGTGGGGCTGACGGCTACTCGGTCACTACGGTCGTTCGCACCCGGACCGGGGTGGACAGGCTGTTGGCGACAAAACACTCGCGATGTGGTCGCCCAGTAACGCCGGGTCGGCGCTCAGGCTCGCGGGAGCTGCGGCGGGCGGCGTGGTTGCGCGAGTGGGAGCGGATGCCCTCGGCTGTCGAACCCGACCAGCGCAGGTGTGTTGCGTATTCGGTCGTGGGCGAGACCGTAGGGGCGCGACGTTTCGGCGCATGCCGAAATGTGGCGACGTGGTCGAGACCTGCTTCGCCGGGAGTGGGGAGTCACCGCCTGAGCCGCCGTGGCCGGATCCGGCGGAACGCACCGGGAAAACCCGCTCCTGCGGTCGATCTCGAGTCGAGCACCGCGGACTCCGGCAGGAATCAGGACCGTCACGATGTCCGATGAGGACTGTTTCCGGTGCAGAACACGCGGGTTTGAGTGCAGAACACGGCGTGCCGAGTGCAGGACATGCGCGTCAGGGTTTCGTCAGGGTGACCGGGATTCCGCCCAGTGCGGCGGTTCCCGTGGGCACGTCGAGGGCGAGGTCGTCGGTGAGCACGTTGGCGTTGGCGCCGCTGTGCTGCGTCGCGACGGTGGTCCGCACGCCCGCCACGTCGTGTCCCCAGCCGTGCGGAATGCTGACGACACCGGGCCGCACCGCGTCGGTGATCTCCACGGGGACGTCGATCGACCCCGTGCGGGCGGTGACCGTCACCGGGTCGCCGTCGGCCAGGTCCAGTCCGTTCGCATCGTCGGGGTGCAGTTGCGCCGTGCACCGGTTGCTGCCGCGTACGAGCGGTTCGAGGTTGTGCATCCACGAGTTGTTCGAGCTCAGCTGCCGCCTGCCGATCAGGATCAGATCCGTCGTCCGGCCGGAAGCCCGCCCACCGGCGCCGTTCGACGCCGCACCGTTCGACGCCGCACTGTTCGACACCGCACCGTTCGACGCCGCACTGTTCGACCGCGACGACGACCACCGCGCCAGCGAATCCGCCAGGCGCGGCATGTCCGACACGATCGCTTCCGGCGCGAGTTCGACCTTGCCGCTCTCGGTGGCCAGCACGTCGGGGACACGCGGCTGCATCGGGCCCAGGTCGACGCCGTGCGGGGCGGCTTCGAGGTCGGCGAGCGTCAGATCGAACGGCCCGGCGCGCAGCATCAGGTCGACGATCCGCTCCGGTCCGCGCCGGGACTCGTCCGCGGCGACGCCGTAGCGGTCCGCCAGGTCGGCGGCGAGCAGGTCGTCGAGCGCGTCGACGTCGGCGTCCGGCCCCTGACCGGCGATGACGCCACTGAGCCGCAGCAGCGTCCGCCATTCCTGCGGGATGCCGGTGTCGAGCGTGGCCGGGGTCCAGTTCGCGACGCTGCGCACCGCGAGCTGGTACAGCGTCACGTCGTAGTGCGGCCGTTCGAGCGGGCTCGGCGCGGGCAGGACGACGTCGGCCCGGCTGGTGGTCTCGTTGCGGTAGATGTCGATCGACACCATGAAGTCGAGGTCGGCCAGCGCGGCGTCGAGGCGGGCCGCGTTGGGCGCGCTCAGGCACGGGTTCCCCGCGATTGTGATGAGCGCACGCACCTGCCCGTCACCGGGGGTTTCGATCTCGTCGGCCAGCGTCGCCACGGGCACCTCGCCGATGACCTCGGGCAGGCCGCGCACGCGGGTGTGGCGGCGTCCGGCGCGGAACGGCTTGCCCGGCGCCGTGTTCGCCTGCCCCGCGGCGGCGAGCGGGAACATCGCGCAGCCCTCGCGGTCGAGGTGCCCGGTGAGCACGTTCAGCACGTCCACGAGCCAGCTCGTCAGCGTGCCGAACTCCTGTGTCGTGGTGCCGATCCGGCCGTAGACCGCGGCCCGGTCGGCGGCTGCCAGCTCGCGGGCCAGCCGGCGGATGTCGGCGGCCGGGAGCCCCGTCGCCCCGGTGACCGCTTCCGGCGAGTAGTCCGTCGCGAGCTCGCGTATCTCGTCCACGCCGGTGACGTGCCTGGCAAGCGTGCCCAGCCGCACGAGGTCCTCGGCGAAGAGCGTGTGCACCATCGCCAGCAACAGCAGCGCGTCGGTGCCGGGGCGGATCGGGTGGTGCTCGTCGGCGAATTCGGCGGTCCGCGTGCGCCGCGGGTCGACGACCACGATCCGGCCGCCGCGTTCGCGGATCCCGCGCAGCCGTGACCGCACGTCACCGGCCGTCATCAGGCTCCCGTTGGACACGAGCGGGTTGGCGCCGAGTACGAGGAGGTGTTCGGTGCGGTCCAGGTCCGGTACGGGGATCGTCATCGCGCCGCCGAACAGGTATCCGGACGAGTAGTGCTTCGGGATCTGGTCGACGCTGCCCGCGGTGTAGACGTTCGTCGTGCGCAGCGCCTTGACGAGCGCGCGTAGGTACACCGAGGCGGACACGTTGTGCGAAACGGGGTTGCCGACGTAGACGGCCACCGCGTCCCGGCCGTGGGCGTCGATGAGCCCGGGCAGCCGGGCGTCGATCTCGGCGAACGCCTCGTCCCACGACGCCTCGACGAGCTCGCCGTCACGGCGGATCAACGGTGTGTGCAGCCGGTCCGGGTCGTGGTGCAGCGCGCCGAGGGAGGCGCCCTTCGGGCAGACGTAGCCCCGGGAGAACACGTCGTCGCGGTCACCGCGGACACCGGTGACGGCCGTGCCGTCCAGTGTCACCTCGAGTCCGCAGGTCGCCTCGCACAGCGGACACGTGACATACGCCGTTGTCATCGCTCGATGGTGGCACCGGGCGCAGTCGGTTGTCGATGCTCACGAGTGCAGCGGCAGCGATGTGCGGCTGGCACACGGGCCTGAGTGCAGAACACCCGCGAGGACGCAGTCGCGCGTCAGCGCGTCGGTGGGGGGTGGAGGTCGGGCGACGGGAGGGCGCAGGACACGCGCGAGGGTCAGGGGGTCGGGTTCTCCGGTGGACAGCCGCACGACGTCCGGTGGCGCCACGCAGGCGGCAGCCGCACCGTCTCCGGTTCGCGCTCCGGGTCCTTCAGTCGAGCGAGCAGCAGGCGCATCGCCTCGCCGCCCATGTCGGCCACCGCCTGGGCGACCGTCGTCAGTGGCGGGTCGACGAGGTCGGACCACTCGGGTTCGTCGAAGCACGCGAGCGCCAGGTCGGTGCCGATCCGCAGCCCGCGTCGCCGCGCCTCGACGACCACGCCCGCGGCCATGGCGTCGTCGGCCGCCAGCACCGCGGTCGGCGGCTCCGGCAGCTCCAGCAACGTCGCCAGCGCCGCGGCGCCGCCGTCACGGCTGGGTTCGCCGGTCACGACCAGTTCCGGGCTCCACGGCACGCGGGCGCGGCCGAGCCCGAGCCGGTAGCCCAGCACGCGCTCGTCGCTCGTGACCTGGCCCTCCGGCCCGCTGACGAGTCCGATCCGCCGGTGCGCCCGCGCGGCGACGTGCTCGGTGAGCGCCGACATGGTCTGGATGTTCTCCGGACCGACCTGGTCGATGTCGCTGCGTGTGGTCAGCCGGTCGAGCAGCACGGTCGGCACCCCTGCGGTCAGCAGTTCGTCGACGACGTCGCGGTCGTCGGGTGCGGACACGAGCACCACGCCCTCGATGCGATGGGCCCGCAGTGCGCGGACGACGGCGCGTTCGGTGTCGGCGCAGTCGTGCGTGTCCGAGAGCAGCACGGTGTAGCCGGCGGCCGCGGCTTCGCGCTCGACGGCCTGCACGAGCGTGCCGATGTGGGGGCTGCCGCTGAGCGGCACCGCCAGCCCGATCGTCTGCGTCCCGCCCGTGACCAGTGACCGGGCGATGACGTCCCCCGTGTAGCCGGTCTGCTCGACCGCGGCGAGCACGGCCTCGCGGGTCGCGGGTGCCACGGTTCTCGTGTCGTTCACGACGTGTGACACGGTAGTGATCGACACGCCCGCCAGGTCGGCGATGTCGCGTTGGGTCGGCCGGCTCGGTCTCTTCGGCACGGGGACGACGGACTCCTTCCCGACGGGGCGGCAAGCGTTTGCGTGCTCGATTGCGCGGCACCATACCGCTGCCTACCGTCGATCGTGGCCGACACCCGGTGCGGCGGTGGGCCGGACGACACGGGGTCGGCGAGCCGGGGCGCGGCGCACGGGTCATGATGGGAGCGAGATGACGACGTTTGATGATCTGCTGGCGCGCGCCGAGGCGCTCGCCGCATCCGGCGGCAGGCGTGTGCTGGGCATCGCGGGAGCCCCGGCGTCCGGCAAGACGACGATGGCGTGGCAGCTGGCCGGTGCGCTCGGTAACCGGGCGAAGGTGGTCGGCATGGACGGTTTCCACCTCGCGCAGGTGGAGCTCGCCCGGCTGGGCAACGCCGACCGCAAGGGCGCCCCGGACACGTTCGACGGTCCCGGGTACGTCCACCTGGTGCGCAGGCTGGCCGCGGGTGACGAGCGCGTGTACGCCCCGGAGTTCCGCAGGGAGATCGAAGAGCCGATCGCGGGCGCCGTCGCCGTGCCCGAGGACGTGCCGCTCGTGATCACCGAGGGCAACTACCTGTTGCTCGAGACCGAACCGTGGGCGCAGCTGCGGCCGCTGCTCGACGAGGCGTGGTTCATGCAGCCGGCCGAGGACGTGCGGATCGAACGGCTCGTGTCGCGCCACCGTAAGTACGGCCGGTCGCTCGTCGAGGCGCAGCAGCGCGCGTGGGGATCGGACCAGCGCAACGCCGACCTCGTCACGCCGACCGCCGCTCGCGCCGACCTCGTCGTCAAGGACATGGAGCTGCCGACCTTCGCGGTGTGACCTCCGGTTTCGCGGGCGTGGGTTCGGCAGTGTCCGGCAGTCGCCCGGCGTGCGCGCGGGGTTTCCGGAGCCGTCGGGGTTGTCCACAAGCCTGGGGACAAGTGTGAGTTATCCACAGGATTGTCCACACGTGGATTGCAGCTTGCGGGCGGCAACGCTGCCGGGTGAAGACGCTGTCGGGTGAAGACGCTGCCGGGTGAGAATGCTGCCGGGCGAAAAAGGCTTCGCTCGGGCAGCGGAGGCCGAGTAGCCTCGGGGGCGGCCTACTGCCGTTCTTGGGAGTACACGACGTGCTCGGTGACGCCTGACAGCTCCGTGTTGATCGCGATGACCGCTTGACCCGTATCCGAGCGGGAAGTGTTCGGCTGATCCCAGCCGGTGCCGATCCGCGGAGTCGCCACCTCTTCCGGTGGCCGTCGACCTGTGTCCGCGTCGCCCGACTCCCGAGGTATCAGCCGTGTCCCATCCTGCTTCCGGCTCGCCGTTCGCCGCTGCGTCGTCCGTGCCGGGGTCGCCCACGCCGGGGTCGTCCCCGTCCATCGTCTGCTCCCATCTGTCGTTCGCGTGGCCGGACGACACGCCCCTGTTCGAGGACCTGTCGCTGACCGTCGGGCCCGGTCGTACCGGTCTCGTCGCGCCGAACGGGGCGGGCAAGAGCACCCTGCTCGCGCTCATCGCGGGGACGCACCGCCCGCGTTCGGGCACGATCACCGTCGACGGCGTGCTCGGTCACCTGCCGCAGACGTTGCCGCAGCGCGGGGAGCTGACGGTGGCCGACGTGCTGGGTGTCGCGCCGGTGCTCGAGGCGATCACCGCCGTCGAGGCCGGTGACGTCGACGAGCACCACTTCACGGTGATCGGCAACGACTGGGACGTCGAGCAGCGCTCGAGGGCACAGCTCGACCGGATCGGGCTCACCGGCGTAGAGCTGATGCGGCCGTTGCGAACGCTCTCGGGCGGACAGATCGTGGCGATCGGGCTCGCCGCGGAGCTCCTCGCCGAACCCGACGTACTGCTGCTCGACGAGCCCACGAACAACCTCGACGCCGAGGCCCGACGCACGCTCCACGACGTGCTCGACGACTGGTCGGGCTGCCTGCTCGTGGTCAGCCACGACCGCGCGCTGCTCGACCGGATGGATCGCATCGCCGAACTCGACCACAGCGAGGTCCGGTTCTTCGGCGGTGGGTTCACCGCGTACGAGGAGACGATCGAGGCGGAACGGCAGGCGGCCGAGCAGCGGATTCGCACCGCGAAACAGCAGGTCAAGCGAGAGAAGCGGGAGAAGCAGCAGGCCCGGGAGCGGGCTGACCGCCGGGCGAGTACCGGTTCGCGGAAGGCTGCCGGCGCGGGATTGCCGAAGATCGTCGCCGGGGAACTCGAACGCAAGGCGCAGACATCGGCTGCGAAGTCCGACGACGTGCACGGCGCCCGCCTCGCGCAGGCCCGTGCGCATCTCGACGACGCGCAGCGAACGTTGCGCGACGACGACGCGATCGTGGTCGACCTGCCGCAGACGCGGGTACCCGCCGGGCGGACGGTTTTCCACGGCGAAGGTATCCGGGTCCGGGACCTGTTCGACGCCGGGCGCGGCGACTCCGACACCGGCGCCCGCGACTCCGGCGCCCGCGACTCCGGCGCCGGATCCGGCGGCGCCGAGTCCGGCCGCCACTCCGGTGGCGACTGCCGCTCCGAGTCCGGCGGCGAGGGGGTGGCGCCGGCCGCTGGCGAGGCGGTTACAGGCGAGGCGGCCGCTGGCGAGGCGGTCACAGGCGAGGCTGCGGCGCTGGACGCAGGTGGGGCGGACTCGGGCGGTTCGGGTGTCCGCGCGCTCGGGCTGGACCTGGCGATCCGCGGGCCGGAGCGGATCGCGCTGACCGGGCCGAACGGTTCCGGTAAATCGACACTGCTGCGGGTGATCAGCGGGGACCTCGAACCGGGCGGCGGTGACCCTGATGGCGGTGGTGAGCCGGGCGGCGGCGACTCGGGCGGCGGGACTGTGCGGCGGGCGGACGGCCGGGTGGCGTATATGACGCAGCGGCTCGACGTGCTCGACGGCGACAGGTCGGTGGCGGAGAACCTGGCGGCGTTCGCGCCGTCGATGTCACCGGTCGACCGGATGAACCTGCTCGCGCGGTTCCTGTTCCGGGGCGACGGGGCACAGCGGCCGGTGCGGTCACTCTCGGGAGGGGAGCTGTTGCGGGCGAGTCTGGTGTGCACGCTGTTCGCCGAGCCTGCACCACAGCTGCTGCTCCTGGACGAGCCGACGAACAATCTCGACCTCGTCAGCGTCGGTCAGCTCGAGAGCGCGCTGCGGTCGTACGAGGGAGCGCTGGTCGTCGTCAGTCACGACGAGCGCTTCCTGTCATCCCTCCGGCCGACCCGTCGCCTCGAACTCCGCCACGGAGCGTTGCGGGAGCTGTAGCCGTTGATGCCCCCAAGGGCACCTTCGGGGCGTTGAGTGCCCCCAAGGTGCCCTTCGGGGCACACGGCTGATGGTCCGGTCGGGGTCGCCCGGTCAGGCGGGGTCTTCCGCCACGGGTTTGCGGGTTTCCTTGCGGTAGCGGATCACGCCGTAGGTGGTGCTGATGACGAAGAATCCGACGCTGACCCAGATCAGCCCCTCGGTCAGCCACGGCATGTGCGCGATCAGGCCCGCGCCGTAGAAGCCGATGAGCACCAGCGTCGGCACCCAGATGATCGCGCCGACCGTCGTGGAGACCATGAACCGCCGCATGTTCATCCGGGCGACGCCTGCCAGCATGGGCGCCAGCGTCCGGACGTACGGAATCCACCGTGCGGCGACGATGGCGAGGAATCCCCAGCGCTCGAGGAATTCGTGGGCCCGGTCCAGGTTGCGCTGGTTGAGGACCTTCCCGTCGCGGTGGGAGATGAACCGCGTGCCGGTGCGGTCGCCGACGAAGTAGCCGACCCGGTTGCCCACGATCGCCGCCAGCAGCCCCGACAGCGCCAGCGCCCACACCTGGACATCACCGGCACTCTCCTGCGCCAGGATGAGACCTGCGATGAACAGCAGGGAGTCGCCGGGCAGGAACAGTCCTAGGATCAGCGCGCACTCGATGAACACAAAACCGAGTACGACGACCCAGAGCAGCACCGGTCCGACCGTCGCGAGCCAATCCAGCCCGAACCCGGTACCCATCGCGTACGCACCACTCACAGCGCCCCAGCGTACGTGGCCGCGCCGGCGGATCACTCGCAAGTACCGAAATCAGTGGCAGGCGGACCTCACCCGGCCGTCCGGCTCCGCCGTCGTCGCGGCCGTGCCGACGGCGGGAACGATCACATCTCCGGGAGCTGTTCGCCCTGGACGAGCTGGATGTCGATCTCGACCTTCACCGTCGTTCCGACCGCCGCGACGCCCGCGCGCACCATGGCGTTGTAGTTGATCGCGAAGTCCTCGCGCCGCAGTTGCGTCTCGGCGTGGAAGGCCGCGCGCGTGCCGCCCCACGGGTCCGGTCCGTAGCCGCCGTAGGTCATCTCGAACGTCACCGGTTTGCGTTCGCCGTGCAGGGTCAGCTCACCCTCCATCGTCCAGTCGGCCGAACCGCGCTGGACGAGACCGGTGCTGACGAAGTCGATCGTCGGGAACTCGTCGACCTCGAGGAAATCGGCCGAGCGCAGGTGGTCGTCGCGCATCTTGATGCCGGTGTCGATGGAACCGGCCGTGATCTGGGCGCGCACGAGGGACTGCTCGACCGGCCTGGCGACCTGCACCTGTCCCTGGATCTCGCCGAACCGGCCCCTGACACTGGAGATGCCGAGGTGGCGCGCGGCGAACTGCACCGAGGAGTGCACCGGGTCGATCACCCACGGCCCGGTGGGCGGCAGCTCGATGGCGCCCTCCTCCGGTTCGAGGACGAGTTCGCCGAGCTCGGCGCCGCCGGTGCTGCCGACCTGGGCGGTGCGTGCGATGGGCAGGTGGCCTGCGGCAGTGACGACTGCGGTGTAGACGCCGGGCTGCAGCAGGTCGGTGCTCACGACGCCCTGGGCGTCGGCCGCGGCGTGTGCGGCCTGCCGCCCGCCGAGGTCGGTGACGGTGAGGACGGCGTGCTCGATTCCCCAGCCGTCGGTCGTGCGGACGGTGGCGGACAGTCCCGGCATCAGTGGTGGGTTCCCTTCAGTCGCGTGGCACGTGCTCGTCCCCCGGTCGGACGTCGTGGAGAGCCTCGCCTCCGGTCGCGCGGACCTCCTCGGCCACGGATGGGTAACCGTGCCGCCGCGAGCCGACTTCGCTGAGTGAGTAGCTGGCGTCCGTTCGGGTGATGCTAGCGCTGATCATGGCGCCCCGGAGTAACGGTCGTGCATCCCGGACCGCTGCCACTGCCGCTGCGACCGAGGCTGCTGCCGCATCGGCTACCGCCGCTACTACCGGGGTGGCGCAGGTGGCCGCTGCCGGCGTTCACGCCGACTTCCCGTGCGCGCCGTTCCCGTCCCCGTCTCCGCCGTCGTTCGAGGCGGATTCGATCATGCCCTCGTGGAACTGCTCGATCTCCGCGTTGAGCCGGTCGAGCAGCGAGGCGACGGCGACCCGGTCGTCGCGCGGCCACTCCTGCAGCATCGACGCGATCCACTGTGCCCGCAGTTTGCGGTTCTCCTCGAACACGCGCAGGCCCTCGTCGGTGGGTACGAGCAGGGTGGCCCGGCCGTCCTCGGGGTCGGCGGTGCGTTCCACCAGCCCGTGCTGCACGAGCGTGCTGCTCTGCCTGCTGACGGTGGAGATGTCCGAATGCAGGGCGTCGGCGAGCGCCGACGTGCGCTGCGGGCCGTTGCCGACCAGGTAGAACAGGATCGCGTAGGCAGCACGCTCGATACCGTCCGGGCCGGTCTTGGACAGGTAGGACTTCGTTTTCGCCATCGCCCGGTAGAACCGCACCAGCTGGCCGCCGAGTGCATCCGCGACGTCGAGGTCGTCCTGGGAGGGAACTGTCATGGGGTGGTCCTTCGCCGCGGTGCTCGTGCTGTCACATCGGGCGGTCGCCGTCCGGAGCCGATCGGGGGCAGGGTCCGGTGAACGTCCGCCAGCTTATTTGACAGTTACAACTATCTTAGCTCGGTCGGGGGTGTGAGACAGACTGGTACGGCGATCGGTTGTTGTGAAGGACCACACGTCCGTACCGGGTCGGGTGAGCGCGGATTACGGTGCAGACCATGGTCGGTACCTTCCCGGCCGGCACCGCCGCCGGCCTCGTGGATCTGCTCACCGCACGGCTCGGTTCGTCAGGGGTGCTCACCGACCCCGACGTCATGGCGAACTACTCACGCGACCGGCTGCCGTTGGCGCCGTCCGGCACCCCGCTCGCCGTCGCGCTCCCGTCGTCGACCGAGGAGGTGCAGGCGGTCGTGCGCGCGTGCGCGGACGCGGGAGTGCCAGTCGTCCCGCGCGGCGCAGGCAGCGGGTTGTGCGGCGGCGCCAACGCGCTCGACGGCTGCGTTGTGCTGGTGCTCACGCGCATGAACCGGATCGTGGAGGTCGACGCGGCCAACCGGGTCGCGGTCGTCGAACCCGGTGTCATCAACGCCGACCTGCGTGAGGCGGCCACCGCCCACGACCTGTTCTACCCGCCCGACCCCGCCAGCTACGACTTCTGCACCCTCGGCGGCAATCTCGCCACGAACGCGGGCGGCCTGTGCTGCGTGAAGTACGGCGTGACGACCGATTCGGTGCTGGGGCTCGACGTCGTGCTCGCCGACGGATCGCTGCTGCAGACGGGCAGGCGCACCGTCAAGGGAGTCGCGGGCTACGACCTGACGAAACTGTTCGTCGGCAGCGAGGGCACGCTCGGCGTGATCACTCGCGCCACGCTGGCGCTGCGCCCACTGCCGCAGGTGCCGGGCACGCTGGTCGCGTCGTTCCCCGACACCGCCGACGCGGGTGCGGCCGTGACCAGGATCGTCGGCGAGGGTCTCGTGCCGTCGCTGATGGAGATCATGGACGCCACGACCGTGCGTACCGTCGAGCGGTACCTCGGTACGGACCTCGGCAGTGGCGACGGCGGCGGCACGCTCCTGCTGTGCCAGTCGGACGCCGGCGGCGAGGCGGCCTCGCGGGAACTGGCCGTGCTGGAACGCGTGTGCTCCGAAGCGGGTGCCGCGCTGGTGCACTCCACCACCGACCTCGCCGAGGGCAGCATGCTGATGCAGGCCAGGCGTTCGGTGCACCCGGCGATCGAGAGCATGGGCGCTCAGCACATGATCGACGACGTGTGCGTCCCGCGGACCCGCATCGCCGACCTGATCGACGGCTGCGCCCGGATCGCCGAGGACGTCGGCCTGCGCATCGTTGTCAACGGGCACGCGGGCGACGGCAACATGCACCCCACCGTGATCTACGACCGCGACGACGAGTTCGACCGCGCGCGAGGAGCGTTCGACGCGATCTGCGAACTCGGCCTGTCGCTCGGCGGCACCGTCAGCGGCGAGCACGGCATCGGCAAGTTCAAACAGGACCTGCTGGCCCGCGAACTCGGCCCCGTCGGCCTGCGCGTGCACCGCGACATCCGCCGGTCACTCGACCCCCACAACCTCTTCAACCCCGGCTCGATGTTCGAGTGATGAAACAGCCGGTGTTTTGCGTGGCGGCGCAGGTGGCAGAGGCTCGGCTTCAGGTGATCGTGAGCAGGCCGATGACGCAGCCACAGGCCAGGCCGAGGACCGCGGCGAGGAGCACGATCCACGGCAGCGACACCGACCTGCCTGCGGAGTCGGTGCGTTGGTGGCGACCGTGCCCGCTCGTCCGCGTGACGGCGGGTTCCGTAGCCGAGTCGAGTGCGGGCTCGGCGGTCGGCGTCGAGGGCGCCGAGGGCGCCGACGGCGCGGCCTGGGCGTCGAGCGCGGCACGTTCGCGTTCGAGGGAACCTTCGCCCGCGCCGGACAACAGGCCGTAACCGCCCGGGGTCTCGACGACGGGTGCCGGACCGCTGGGTTCCGGATCGGGGCCGGCGTGCCGCGGGTCAACACTGGCGTGCTGCGGGTCCGGTCCGGCGTGCTGCGGTGCCGGGTGCCCAGCGGGAGGTGCGTTGCGAGCCTGCGCCCGCAACGCCTCGGCCAGCAGGCGCTCGGGGTCGTCGCTCATCGATGCCCAGCGTAATGCCGTCGGCCGTGGCCGGTCAGTCGGCGCACGAACGGGTTGCACACGTGTCACTCAGCGGTGACCCACTGTCCTGAATGCATCACGTGTTGTGTCCGCAGGTCCTTGTCGAGCACCACCAGATCGGCGCGCAGGCCGGCGGTGAGGCTGCCGACCTCGTGGTCGAGTCCCAGTAGCCGGGCCGGTCGCGTGGCGGTCGCGTGGACGGCGTCGGTGACGCTCATGCCGACCGCGGTGACGGCGTTGCGGAACGCGGCGTCCATGGTGAGTGTGCTGCCGGCCAGCGCTCCGGAACCCGGCACCCTCGCGATGCCGTCGCGCACTTCGACGTCGAGTGCGCCGAGGGTGTAGTCGCCGTCGGGGGCGCCGGTCGCGGACATGGCGTCGGTGATCAGCGCCGTCCGGGCCGGCCCCGCGTGGCGGGTGGCGAGGCGCACGACGTCGGGGTGCACGTGGATGAGATCGCAGATCAGCTCGACGGTCACGCGGTCGTCGTCGAGCAGCGTGCCCACGGCGCCGGGTTCGCGGTGGTGCAGCGGGCGCATCGCGTTGAACAGGTGCGTCGCGACGGTGGCTCCCGCGTCGACGGCGGCGCGCAGCTGTGGGGAGCGGGCGTCGGTGTGGCCGATCGCGGCGATCACTCCCTGCTCGGCGACCTGCCGCACGGCCTCGACGCCACCGGTCAGTTCGGGGGCGATCGTGACCATGCGCACCGGGCCCGCTGCGAGTAGTGCCGACACGGCGTGGTCATCGGGTTCGCTCAGCACGGCCGGATCGTGTGCCCCGCAGCGGGCCTCGGCGAGGAACGGCCCTTCGAGGTGCACCCCGGCCAGCAGGTCGCCGTCGACCAGTTCGGCGAGCGCCGCGACCTGGTTCGTCAGCGTGGGAACCGGTTCGCTGACCAGGCTCGCGAGCATCGTCGTCGTGCCGTGACGACGATGTGCGGCCACCGCACGGGCTGCCTCGGCGGGGTCGGTCGTCGAGAACGACGCGCCCCCGCCACCGTGGCAGTGCATGTCGACGAAGCCGGGGACGACGAGGCAACCGCCGACGTCGACGTGCTCGCGCGCGGCGGGCGCCGGTCCCGTCCCCGTCGCGGTGATGCGCTCCCCCGTGATCGCGACCCAGCCCGCCTCGGCCACCCCGCCGGGCAGGACGACCCCGCCGCCGGCGAGGACGAGGTCCGGAGGTTCGGACGTGTGGTCGTCGGGGGTGCTCACGGAAGGCATCTTATTGGTCCAGACCAGCCGAGGGCCAGGTACGCACGCGTGATGTGTTCGTGGTGTGAGCGTTCCCCCGCGCGCCGGATCCGAACCGGAATCACCCGTTGCGGGCGAAAACGGCAGCGGCGACGGGTGCCGGGGCGGGCTACATCGACTGCCAGGTCGCGAGGAACGTCTGCGCGAGGTGACTGGGCGTTCCCGGCAGGCAGTGGATGTCGCCTGCGCCGTCGGTGAACGCGACGACACGTCCCTGGTTCCGGATGTCGACGACGGTGAACGGTTTGCTGCGCACGTGTGCGGAGCCGGATGTGCCGCCCGCATACACCGTGTGCACCGCCGAACGCGGTGCCGCAAGCAGGTTGTCGAGCTGCTTCTCGGGGCTCTGCCGGACGGGGTTCCTCGGTGCGCAGTGCCGGGTTCAGGGGCCGCCCGTTGCGGGTCCGGCGTGGCGGACTCGGCGTGCGGGAAACGCCGCTCAGCGTTTCGAATCGGGCACGGTGCGCTGCAACGCTTCGAGGGCGCGACTCGCGGTGGACTTGACCGTTCCCTTCGAGATGCCCGTGGCCTCGGAGATCTCCGCTTCCGACAGGCCGCCGTAGTAGCGCAGCACCAGCACCTCGCGCTGCCGCGGCGGCAGTTTCGACAACGCCTTCACCACTGCCTGGTGCTCGGTCGACAGCATCGCCAGGCTCTCGGCCGACCGCGCGTTGACCGCATGCGGCGGCACGTACTCCCGCGCCGTCTTACGCCTGCGCAGCACACTGCGTGAGCCGTTGACGACCGCCGCGCGCAGATATCCGAGCGCGGCCGCCGCATCGCGCAGCGTCGCCCAGTTGCGGTGCAGACCGGTGAACGCCTCCTGCACGACGTCCTCGGCCGTCGCGGGCTCGTCCACCAGCAGGATCGCCAGCCGGACGAGGCGCATGCGGTGCTGGCGGTAGAGGTCCTCGAGTGTCAGCGGGCTCTGTGACGGTGCGTCGTCGGTCTCCTCGACGGGCGCGTCGAGCGTGCGCAGGTGCCGGAGCGTCTGCTCAACGGCGTTGGACGCGCCGCCCTCGCCGGACGCGCCGCCCTCGCCGGACGCGCCGCCCTCGCCGGACGCGCCGCCTGCACCGGCAGCACCGCCCGCGCCGCCTGCACCGCCCGCGCCGCCTGCACCGGACACGCCGCCAGTGCCGGCCGTGCTGCCGTGACTGGCGGCATCGCCGTGACCGGCGGTGCCGCCGTCGGCTGTACCGCCGACCGCGCCGCGCTCGGCATTGCTCATCGAACCGTCCTTCGGTGCCGGGGACCTCACCGCGTGATCAGCGTATCGGGTCGACCGGTGCCGAACCCAGGATTCCCGCCAAGGTGATGACGACGACGCCGGGCGGCCCCGGGAACCGTGGTTTCCCAGGCGCCTCCCGCCACCGCCACCGGCCGGACGCGCTCCGCGCGGCGGGGCCGGCCCTTCGCCCGGCCGCCACCCCTCATCGACGCGCTCCGCGCGGCCGTATCTTCGGGGGATGACTTGGTATGTGGTTCAGACGCGGTACGACGGCGACAAGTACGTGGACGTGCGGTCGCGGCACCGGGAGTATCTCGCCGATCTCTCCGAACGCGGTGTGGTGGCGTTGGCGGGCCCGCTGGACGGCAACGTCGGAGGCATGATCGTCATGCAGGCGGCCGACCGGGACGAACTCCAAGCGCTGCTGGACGCCGATCCGTACCACCTCGAAGGCGCGCTGGCGGAACGCACGATCCACGAGTGGAAACCCGTCCTCGGAGCCTGGCTGCCGTCATCGGAGTAACCCACACGGGCAACATCCGGTGCCCCGAAGGGCACCTTCGGGGCACCCATCGCCCCGAATCTTCCCCTCGCATCGGCACCCACCCGGCGGCCGCGGCCCAGGGCACGGACACGCCTACGGATGCGCACACGGACACGCCCACGCCACGGACACGAAAGCGACCGTGGGCGTCGTCGCGCAACACCCACGGTCGTCGGATGGAACAGGCGTGGGCGCCCACGTGATCGGGAGCGCCCACGCCCGGCTTGTCACGTGTCGTGGACGATGACGCCGCGGATGTTCTTACCGTCCCGCAGGTCCTGGTAGCCCTCGTTGACCTGCTCCAGCGTGTACTTCGTCGTGACGAGCTCGTCGAGCTTGAGGTGCCCCTGGTCGTAGAGGCGCAGCAGCCGCACGATGTCGTACTGCGGGTTGGCCGATCCGAACAGCGTTCCCTTGACCGTCTTCTCGAACAGCGTCATCACACCGCCCGAGACGTTCACGGTCAGCTTCTCCGGGTTCGCCAGGCCGGTGATGACGACCGTGCCGCCCTTGCCGACGACGTCGAATGCCGAGCTGACGACGGATTCCTCCACCGTGCCGACGCAGATCAGCGCCTGGTCGGCCATCTGTCCCCACGTGAGCTCGGTGACCTTTTCGGCGGCTTCCTCCGCGGTCGCGAAGGCGTGCGTCGCGCCGAGTTTCAACGCCGATTCGCGCTTGAACGCCAACGGGTCGACTGCGATCACATTGGCCGCACCGGCGTGGGCCGCACCCTGCACGGCGTTGATGCCGATGCCGCCGACGCCGTAGACCACCGCGGTGTCGCCCGCGCGCACGCCGCCGCTGTAGTTGGCCGTCGCCCAGCCGGTGGGCACGCCGCAACCGACCAGCACGGCCGTCTCCAGCGGCAGCCAGTCGTCCACCTTCACCACCGAGTGCTGCGAGATCGTCGCGCGTTCCGAGAACGTGCCGAGCATGCACATGGCGCCGATGTCGCCGCCGCTGCCGTGGAATCGGAAACTGCCGTCCGGCAGGTGTCCTTCGAGGATCGTGGCGCCCATGTCACACAGGTTCTGCCTGCCCGTCGAGCAGTAACGGCAGGTGCCGCAGTTGGGGATGAAGCTGCACACGACGTGGTCGCCGGGTTCGACCTTCGTGACGCCGGCGCCGACCTCCTCGATGACGCCCGCGCCCTCGTGGCCGCCGACGATCGGAAACCGCGGCACCAGGTCGTTGTCGATCAGGTGCAGGTCGGAGTGGCACAGCCCCGCAGACGTGTATTTGATCAGCACTTCGCCGGGGCCGGGGCCGTCCAGGTCGAGTTCCATGATCTCGAACGGCTTACCCGCGTCGAACAGAACCGCTGCCTTCGTTTTCACGATGACTCCTCATTCCGCATTGCGTCGTTGCAACTCCGGTCATCGCGATTGTTGGCCGCTTCCGCGCCGCGTGGGTGTGCAGCTTTTGCACACGCGCCGCGTGCCACGGCGACACGCGGTGACACACGGAGGCCGGGCTCAGCGGCTGGTGGTGCTCACCGGGTGGTGGTGATGTGGAGGGTGCGGATGCGGTTGTACAGCGTGGAACGGCTGATGCCCAGGTCGCGCGCGGCCCGGACCTTGTTCCCTCCGACGGCGGCGAGCGCGCGGGTGATCGCCTCGTACTCGGCCCGCTGCCAACCCGACAGCGCCGGCGCGGTGGTCGTCACCGGACACAGCGGGGCCAGATCGCGCGCCGTGATGTCGCCCGCGGATCGTCCCTCGGTGACGTCGGTCAGCACCGTCTCCAGCTCTCGCAGGTTCCCCGGCCACGGCTGCGCACTGAGCAGCTCGAGGGCACCGGCCGTCAGCCGCGGAGTGCCGTCGGGACGCACACCTGCCAGCATCGCCCTGGCCAACGTCGGAATGTCACCGCGGCGCGCCCGCAACGGTGGCAGCTCGGCCCTCCGGTGCACCCGCGCGAGCAGTTCGGCGTCCACCCCGCCGCCCACTCTGCTGTCCACCCCGCTGTCCCCGGTCGGCGAGCCGGTGCCGTGCGCTGCAGCGCCCGTACGTGCGGTGAACGCGAACCACGCGGATGTCTTGTCGAGCAGCCGGGCCAGTCTGCTCACGGCCGGTGGCGGCAGCAGGTGGACGTCCCGCACCACGACGAGGCCCTGGTGGGTCGCCGCAAGCCGTTCGAGCCGTGCGGTCCACTCGGACTCGCCGAGCAGCGTGAGCTCGCCCGCGTCGGCGCGCGCGATCGGGTCCGGCCCGGCCAGCACTGTTGTCGCCGAGCCGCGACCGGTGCCGGGTTCACCCGTGATCAGCACCCGGCGCCGGGCGGCTGCGCTGCGGCGGAGGCGGTCCTCGACGTCGGCGGGCACCACGCTCTGCGCCGATCGCCTTCGGGTCGCGGCCGAGTACGCCGGCCGCAGCGGCGCCAGCTCGAACAGCATCCCCGCGTTGACCGACACCGCCTCCATCCGCACCTCGACCTCGGTGCCCGACGACAGCTGCACCCGCCGCACACCGCGCCGCGTGCGGGACAGCTCGCGCAACATCGGGTGGTCGGCGGGATCGACGAGATCCACCGCCGCACTGTTGGCCAGTACGACGTCCTCGCCGAGCGCGAGCACCGCCGACGATCGGTGCTGCGCCGCCTGGAACGCCGCCAGCAACCGTTGCTGGGCCAGATTCGACCCGTCGAGCAGCCGCCGTTCGATGTCGGTCACGGCCTGCAGCAGGAACGGAGCCAACAGCGGATTCGCATCCTCGACCAGGCCCGTGATGTCGAGAACACCCTCGAGCCTGCCGGTCGCCGGATTGGTGATCGGATGGCCATAACAGGTGAACGGTTTGAGCACATCGAGGAAGTGCTCGTCGCCGTGGACGGCCATGCCGCGGCGCACCTCGTACGGCGTGGCCAGCGAATTCGTGCCGCTGACCTCCTCGGAGAAGCGGCAGCCGGGCACCGCGCTGACGGCGTCGAGCGCGCGTTCGAGCGATTTGTCGCCGTAGCGGCGCGCGACGATGCGGCAGTCGCGGTCGGCGAGCAGCACCAACAACCGGGCGTCGCGCAGATGCCGCGAGATCTCGTCGAGCACCGGGTCGGCGGCGCGCAGCAGGCGACTGCGGGTGTCGATGTCGGCAACGTCGGCGCCCGCGATGCGGTCGGTCGGACTGTCGGGTTTCAATCCGGCCAGTTCGGCACGTCGCCAGGATTGGGCGATTTCGGCGCGCAGCTTCACGGTGAGCTCCCGGCACTCGTCGACGAGTGATATACGTCATGGTGCCAGCAACAGTGCGGGCCGGGGAACCGCCCGATCGGTCAGTACGTGCCGCCGAGCTTCGTGTGGTCCCAGCTGACGAGCTTCGTGGGCGTGAAGATCAGGCCGACGCGTTTCGGTGCCTGCTGCGAAATGCCCGCCCTGAGCTCATCGGGCGGATCGCCCTCCAGCCCCGCATAGCGCATCGCGAGAGTCGTGCCGATCCGCTCGGTTTCGGCCGTGTCCTCGACGAATGCCACATCGCACTCCATCGACACGCCGCGGAGCTGCTCGTACGTTTCGCCGGACTCGATCAGCACTGTCGCCTGCGGCAGCCGCTGCAGGTTCGCGATCTTCTGCGACTTGCGATACGTCCAGGTCGCCAGTGCGGGCACTCCGGCATCGGCAAGGGAACCGGCATCGGCAGGGGAACCGGCATCGGCAGGGGAACCGGCATCGGCAGGGGAACCGGCATCGGCCGGGGAATCGCCGTTTCGCGGGAAGTACCACAGCGGCGCCAGGTGTGGCCTGCCGTTCGGGCTCATCGTGGCGACGTCGATGACGCGCTGCTCGGCGAAGTACGCGCGCACCTCGTCGTCGGACATGCGGATCTGATCGCGGCGGGACAACGTTGTCCTCCTGTCGTCGGGTAGGCCTGACCGGTGGCGCTCCCGGGTCACCCTGGTTGCGCCCACAGCCGCTCGACCGGCGACGCTCCGTGTGGCCGGCCGGGCAACTGCGGCGCGTTACTCGACGGCGGCTCGGCCACCGTGGCCGTTGAGTGCGGACTCGCGGGAGCCGCGCTTGGCGATGTCCTCGAGCGCCGCCTCGTCGGCCTTCGCCACACCCCGGAACCGCGCACCGAACTCGATGAGCGGCGGGACGATCGCACGGAAGAGCTTCATCACCCCGACCCACTTGGGCACGTGGATGACCCGCGCCCGCTTGCGGACACCCTCGGTGAGCTGGTCGAGCGCCAGGTCGAGCGGGTAGGTCTTCCCCATCAGGCCGGGCATGCCGGTGCGGAGCTTGCCGAACACGGGATGCGAGTCGGCGCTGTCGACGAGGTCGGTCTTGATCCACGTCGGGTGCGCCACGCCGACCTTCACGCCGAGATGCTGCAGCTCCGCGCGCAGGCTGTTGCAGAACGCCTCGACACCCGCCTTGGCCGCCGCGTAGTTCGACAGGCCGGGCGCGTGCGCGACCGCAGCGAACGACGAGATGGCGAGCAGATAGCCCTTGCGGTCGATGACGTGCGGCATCGTGACGCGGAACGTGCGCCACACGCCGAGCAGGTCGACCTCCAAGACCTTTTCGTAGGCGTCGCGGTCGATCGAGCGGGCGAAGCCCGTGGTGGCGATGCCTGCGTTGGCGATGACGATGTCGATCCCGCCGAAGTGCTCGACGATCCCGGCCGTCGCCCGCTCCAGCGCGTCCCAGCTGGTCACGTCGGCTTCCCAGGAACGCGCGTTCGGGCCGATGCGCTCGGCGACCCTGGTCTGCTCGTCGGCTTCCAGCCCGACGAGCGCGACCTTGGCGCCGTCGGAGGCCAGACGTTCGGCCAAGCCTGCGCCGATGCCGCGTGCCGCGCCTGTGATCAGCACGACCTTGTCTTTCACGTTCTTCAGGCTGTCGCCATTTCCGCCGGACAGGAACGTCACTGCTGCCTCCTCGGTGCTCGTCGTCCCGACCGTACCGCAACTTACTCACAGTAGGCTACTGCTTGGTAGGGAAACCCGTGGCGCCGGTCGTGCGCAGCTCGTCGGGGTCGTCTCGAGGTTCGGTGGACAACGTCCGGTTCAGTGATATCAGCGATGGCGGGAATGTGGAGGAACATCCGACCGGGTGCGGGGCGTTGCCACGGACATGGCGGTGAATCTGGGCAAGTACGGAATCTGGCGCTGGTGGAACGGCGTCGACGAGGAGCTCGCGGTCGAGATCGAGAAGCTCGGCTACGGCACGATCTGGCTGGGCGGCAACCCACCGGGCGACCTCGCGCACATCGAGAAGCTGCTCGACGCGACGTCGTCGATCACGATCGCGACCGGCATCGTCAACATGTGGACCGACGACGCTCCGACGGTCGGCGCGTCCTACCTGCGGATCGCCGCCAAACACCCGGACCGGTTCCTGCTCGGTGTCGGCGTCGGCCATCCCGAGGCGCAGCAGGAGTACCAGAAGCCGTACGACAAGATCGTCTCCTACCTCGACCAGCTCGACGAGGCCGGCGTTCCGGTCGAGGGCAGGGCGCTCGCGGCGCTGGGGCCGAAGGTGCTGCAACTGTCGGCGCAACGTGCCCTCGGCGCGCACCCCTACCTGACCACGCCCGAGCACACCCGCGACGCGCGCCAGCAGCTCGGCCGGGGCGTGCTGCTGGCACCGGAGCAGAAGGTCGTACTCGACACCGACGCCGAACGTGCGCGGGCCACCGCGCGCCCACCGATCAACAATCCGTACCTCGGCCTCGTCAACTACCGGAACAGCCTCAAGCGTCTCGGCTGGTCCGAATCGGACATCGACGACGGCGGCAGCGACGCGCTGATCGACCGACTCGGCCTGCACGGAGACGCGGACACCGTCGCGGCGGGCGTCAAGAAGCACATCGAGGCCGGCGCGGATCACGTCAGCATCCAGACACTGCCTCCCGACGCCGACCCACTGCCCGTCTACCGGGCCCTGGCCGAGCACCTGCGGTAAGGACTGCGGCGCACGTCGACGGCGGGGAGCGGCTCGGTCGAGACCCCGAGCCGCTCCCGCTGCCGGTCGCACGGGCGCCCGCGGGCCTGCGAGCTCACCGGGAACGGGCGCCTACGCGTGCGTTGCCGCGGCGCGGCCGTGCCGGGCGTCGGGCCTGCGGCCGTGAACGGCGAGATACAGCAGTGCACTGAGCAGCATCATGCCCGCGAGTACGAGGAACATCGCCGCATAGCCCGAGGCCGCTGCGAACAGGCCGAGCACGACGGGTCCGAGGCCGACGCCCGCGTCGAGCATCAGGAAGAACGTCGAGATCGCGACGCCGAACTGCTCCTGCGGCACCCGCGACACGGCCGCCGCCTGGCAGGCGGGGTTGAGGGTGCCGAAGCCGAATCCGGTGAGCGCGCCCGTGGCCACGATCATCCAGTCGGCCGAGGCGGTGCCGAGCAGCAACAGTGCGCCCGCGAACACCACGATCGCCGAGTAGACGACGACGTTGTCGCCGCGCCGGTCCTGGAGTCTGCCCATGACGAACCGGCTGGCGAACATCACCGTCGCGTAGGCGACGAAGAACAGGCTCGCTCCCTGCTCGAGCCCCTCCTGCTCGGTGTAGGAGTTCAGATACGTGACGATGGTGGAGTAGACGCAGCCGATCACCAGCATGAACAGTCCGATCGGCAGAACCGCGGGATGCACCATCGACGTCAGCACGCCGCGCGCGGTGCGCTGCCGGGCGGGTTCCGGTGCCGGTGGCTCGTCCTTCGCGGTGATCAGCAGCGCCAGCAGGCAGGCTGCCGCGTGCGTGGCGAAGATCGACCAGAACAGCGTGTCGTAGCCGCTGCCGTCGACGATCTCGAGGCTCATGAACGGGCCGATCGCGGTCGAGAGCGTGATACTCAACGCGAAGTAGCCGGTGCCTTCGCTACGCCGGGACGACGGGATGCGTGCCTGGGCGAGCGTCATCGCGGCCGTGCTCGTGACGGCGAACAGCACGCCGTGCGTGGCGCGGACCGCGAGCAGCAGTGGCAGCGAGCTCGCCGCGAGGTACAGCGCCGCGACCAGGGCGCATGCCGCCAGCCCCGCCCACAGCACGCGGCGTCGGCCGAACCGGTCGACGAGCCCGCCCGCGAACAGCCGTGCGATCGTGGCGCCGACGACGAAGATGCTCGCCGCGAGTCCGCCGGTCGAATCGGACACCCCGAACCGCGTGACGGCGTAGACCGCCATGATCGTGATGAGGCCGTAGAAGGCCAGTGCGAGACAGAAGTTGACGACCCAGACGAGTGCGAGGTCGCGGGACCAGATCGGCGCGCGGGACTCGGCAGGGGCCGAAGAGCCGGCAGGGGCCGCAGCTTCGGCCGCTTCCCCGGCGGAGGCGGTCCGGGCCGTCGCAGGCTTCGCGTCCGCGTCGGTCGGCGCGCTGCCGGCGCTGCCCGTGCTGCAGGTACCTGCGGAGCTGCCGGCCGTGTCCGTGTCCGGGTCTGCCGGTGATGTCGGGTGCGGGCCGGCTGCGGTCGCCGAGTCGGATCCCCTGATCCGTGACGCCATGATCCGTGACGCCATGATCCGCCCATCGATTGCTTGCGGTATGCAATATTAATCGATCGCGGGGCTGATCCGCGCTATGAGAACGGCCACCGACGAATCCCCGTTCGGTGGCCGCGCCGGGCGGTGTGTCGGCGGTTTCCGCGGTCGGTCCGGCGACCGGAGCCCGGATCGGGGTTGTGGAAGGGCTGCGTCGGGGCGATACCGGGCTTTGCCGGGTCGTCGGGTGATGCCAGGCTGTGGCTCGTAGGATCCGGTCTGCAGAGCCCGGCGCCGAACCCGTGACGGTGCCGTCGGTGAGCACGAGTCAACCGGAAGACGACCGGGAATGCGGCTGACGACACAGTCGCATGCCATGCCGCCCCGAGGAGGACAACGATGCCCATCGCCACGCCTGAGGTCTACGCCGAGATGCTGGACCGTGCCAAGCAGGGCGAGTTCGCATATCCGGCGATCAACGTGACCTCGTCGGAGACCGTCAATGCTGCGATCCGCGGGTTCGCGGAGGCCGAGAGTGACGGGATCATCCAGTTCTCCACCGGTGGCGCCGAGTTCGCGTCGGGCCAGAAGGTGAAGGACATGGTCACCGGCTCGAAGGCGCTGGCCGAGTTCGCGCACGTGGTCGCCGAGAAGTACGACGTCAACGTCGCGCTGCACACCGACCACTGCCCGAAGGACAAGCTGGACGGCTTCGTCCGCCCGCTGATCGACATCTCCGCCGAGCGCGTGAAGCGCGGCGAGAACCCGCTGTTCCAGTCGCACATGTGGGACGGTTCGGCCATCGACCTCGACGAGAACCTGTCGATCGCGTCCGAGCTGCTCGACGCATCGGCCGCAGCGAAGATCATTCTCGAGGTCGAGATCGGCGTCGTCGGCGGCGAGGAGGACGGCGTCGCCAACGAGATCAACGAGAAGCTGTACACCGCCGAAGGCGACTTCACCAAGACCATCGACGCGCTCGGCGCAGGCGAGAAGGGCCGGTACCTGCTGGCGGCGACCTTCGGCAACGTCCACGGTTCGTACAAGCCGGGTGCCGTGCAACTGCGCCCCGACGTGCTCCAGCGCGGCCAGGCCGTCGCCGCCGAGAAGCTGGGCCTGCCCGCAGGATCGAAGCCGTTCGAGCTCGTGTTCCACGGCGGTTCCGGTTCGCTGCTCGAGGAGATCCACGAGGCGTTGTCGTACGGCGTCGTGAAGATGAACGTCGACACGGACACGCAGTACGCGTTCTCGCGCTCCATCGCCGACCACTTCTTCAAGAACTACGACGGCGTACTCAAGATCGACGGCGAGGTCGGCAACAAGAAGACCTACGACCCGCGCAGCTACCTCAAGGTCGCCGAGGGCGCCATGGCCCAGCGCGTCGTCGAGTCCGCCGAAGCCCTGAAGTCGGCAGGCAAGAAGCTCTGACGAACACCGGGCTTGCGCCCAACTCCCCAAGGCTTCTCCAACGCCCCCAAGGCGCCCCCAAGGGCACCTTGGGGGCGTTGAGCGCCTCCAAGGTGCCCTTGGGGGAATTCACGTTCGGGGGAGGGCGGTGGGCACGGTTCGTGGTCGGGCACAGTGGCGGCGTGATGTCGAAACGTCTCGTCGCGATCGTCCTGGTCGGCTGTCTCGTGCTGATGGCGGTCGCGTCCTCGCTGACGCTGCTGCTCTGAGTCGGTACTGCTGCTGAGGGCAGCCGCGTCCGCCGGTCCCCAGCCGGCCGCGCCACCCCCGGCACCACCCCTACGCCCACCCCCTGCGCCGCTCCGTGGCCGCGCGCTCGGTGGTTCAATGGCGGCATGACGCACAACCTGCTCGAACCGGAACCCACCACGCTCCCGGAGCGCCCCGACGCCGAAGCCGCGCTGGACGCGGGCACCGAGCCGAGCGAGGTCGCCGCCGAGCATCCCGACTTCAGCGAGGCCTGGGCCGCTCTGGCCGAGCGCGCGCTCGGTGAGAACGAGGTCGTCGACGCCTACGCCTACGCCCGCACCGGCTATCACCGCGGCCTCGATCAGCTGCGCCGTTCCGGGTGGAAGGGCTTCGGCCCGGTGCCGTGGACGCATCGCCCGAACCAGGGTTTCCTCCGCTGCGTCGCCGCGCTCGCCAAGGCCTCGGGCCGTATCGGCGAGGCCGACGAGTACGAGCGGTGCAAGCAGCTGCTCGTCGACTCGGACCCCGCGTCCGCCGAGGCCACCGGAATCGCCTGACCTGCCTCGGCGCCGTCTCGCGCGGCGTTGCGGACGTTCGCCGACACGAAACGGGCCGCCGGGGAGATCTCCCCGGCGGCCCGTTTCGTCGTAGCAGCCCGCGGTCAGAAGCCGCCGCAGTTCGTCGGCGCGGTCTCGCCGCGGACACGCTGGTCGAACCAGGCGTAGGCCTTCGGGTAGGCGCCCACGTAGCCACCGACGTGCGTCGGGATGGCCAGCGTGTCGAACTGCACCGTCGCATCCTGCTCACACCAGGAACGCGCCATGTCGCGGCCCTGGTCGTACGGGACGATGTCGTCGAGCCGGCTGTGAGCCACGTACACGGGCGCCTCCGGCTTCAGCGTGCCGATGCGCTGCTCCTCGACGGCGCTGCGGAACGGCTCCTCGGCGAGGTAATCGCCGATGGGCCTGCCGTCGACCGTCAGCTCGGAGGTGCGGGTGAACGCGTGTCCGACCAGCCCGTCGGCGGTGCACCGTTCCTCGATCTTCGTGCGTACCTCGTGGCCCTTCTCGTTGAGGATGTCCTCGATGCCCAGATCCGGGTACGCCTCGTGCATGCTCGCGACCGCGAACAGCAGGAACGCCGACGCGTAGTGTCCGTCCAGGCGATCGGCCACTGCCGACAGGTCCGAGGGCGGGGCGCCCGCGAACGAACCGATGAGGTCGACGTCCGGCGCGTAGGACGGCTGCAGTTCGGCCGCCGCGGCCGATGCGCCGCCGCCCTGTGAATAACCCGCTGTCAACACGGGCCCGTCCGAAGGCAGGCCTGCCTCCGGCAGCTGCTGCGCGGCGCGGACCACGTCGAGTGCGGCGTGTGCGGTGGCCTTGCGGTTGACGTACGTGTGGACGCCGGGCGTGCCGAGACCCTCGTAGTCGGTGATCGCGACGGCGTAGCCCTTCGCGAGCAGGCCCGCGATGAAGGCGCCCTCGTACTCCATGCCTGCGGCCATGGCCTTCGACGGTGCGCAGCGGTCGCCCATGCCCTGTGTGCCTGCGGAGTAGCCGACGACCGGCCGCTCGCCGGGGCCGTTCCAGTCCCGGTGCGGGGTGAGCACGGTGCCCGTGACGGCGTTGGCGTCGCCGTGGGTGTCGGTGCTGCGGTACATGACGCGTTGCGCGTCGGCGGGGGCTCGGGCCAGTTTGAGCGGATCGAGGAAGAACGCGGTCTCCTCGTGCCGGATGACGTCCCCGGACTCGCCCTCCGGGAGCGGCGACGGCGGAGTGTAGAACTCGTCACTTGCGGCCGTGACCGGTGATGACGCTGTGGCAGATGATGCGGTGGCCTGCGATGCGGTGGCCGGTGCTGCCGCGGCCGGGGCGGCGAGCAGCGACGCGGCGGTGGCGGACACGGCGATGGTGGCGAGGGACGTGGTGATGCGTCTCCTGCGGGTTGATCGCATGAGGCTCCCCAGCTGGGATGTGACGACGTTGTCAAAACAGGTTCTAGCCGCGGGGAGAGGCGAGATCAAGGAATCGCTACTCGCCAGTAGACAACTCACTCGTACGGACCAGCGAACGCGCCCCCAAGGTGCCCTTCGGGGCGCCACCGGTGGGGGCGTCAGCAGGTGGCGAGCATGTCCTCGAGGGCGCCGTGTTCGGCCTCGTCGACCGTCAGCTCGTACTTGTACTTGACGGCGATCCACATCGAGGCGTACGTGCAGTGGTACTCCTCGACCGACGGCTGCCACTCCGCCGGGTCGTCGTCGCTCTTCGACAGGTTGGAGCCACCCGACACGGCGATGAGCTGCGGTGCGGACAGGTCGTTGGCGAACGCCTCACGCTCGTCGGTCGTCCACTCCGCGGCGCCGGACACCCAGGCGTTGCCGAGCGGCACCACGTGGTCGATGTGGAACTCGGACGGATCGCTCGACGTCTCGCCGTCGTACTCGCTGTGCCAGTCGCCGTCGGTCGGGTAGCAGTCGTTGCCCGTCTCGACGCCGTCGCCGTCACGTTCGAGCACCAGCTCACGGGTGTTGCAGTTGTCTTCGTGGCTGCTCCAGTGCGGGAACAGGTCGCGGTCGTAGCCGTCCATGGAACCGTCCTCGGCCACGGTCAGCTGGGTGAGTTTCCACTCGGCGTCGTACGGGTCCGGGATACCGGGCGGGGTGGGCGCGGCGGAGACGTCCGTGGTCCCGCCCGTGGCGGCGATGCCGATGGCCAAGGCTGCGGCGGCGCCGAGTGCGAGTGCGGAATAGCGGAACTTGCGAGGAAGAGTCACGGCAGACACACCTCTCAGCGGGGAACGTGAGGTCGTCCAGCAATGTGAAGGACTTTCCGAATGTCTCCGAGAGAGGTGACGATCGCGTGAACCCTGGACGGATTCAGGCCGAGGTCGGGGGAAGGACCAGACGGAAGTCGTGGGTGTGCCGGTACCAGGTCCACCGCGACATGGTCCGCGGGTACGGCACGCCGTCGGATTCGGGCACGACGTCGGCGCCGCCCAATTGGAACGCCCTGCCCGCGAACGTCCGCCGCCGCTTCAGCAGCTTTCCCCACGTGATGGTGACGCGCAGCCCGCCGGACGCCGTGTCGCTGCCCGCGGCCGGATCGGGCCGCACCTCGAGCAGTGCGGCCTCGCCGCGCAGTGCCTCCGTGTCGTCGCAGTAGCCGACGCCGCGTGGCCGCTGCACGACGCCGTGTCCCAGCAGCAGGCCGCCCGCGTCGTCCCGGACGAGCGGTACCCCTCGTGGCTCGCCCGACAGTGCGACGTCGAACGCTCTTCCACGGTCGGTCGGCACCCCCCACAGGCCTGCCACCCGCGACGACCGGTCGGTCGGCACGTACCCGACGGCGGTGTCGTCGAGCCGGCCGCGGCGCAGCAGCCGGAGCGCCACCGCGGACAGGTCGGCGTCGTCGCCCACGACCACGAGCCGCTGCCCGCCCGGCTCCAGCAGCGGGTCGACGTCCGCCTTGCCGGGACGCGCGGGCAGCTCCGCCTCGCCGACCCCCTCCGGTAGGCGTTCGCCCAGCTCAGCGCTTCCGCAGTGCAGCACCAGTCTCCGCACGGAAACCCCCTCGGTTAGGCTCGTGTACCGGCATTTCGACAGCCACCGCGACTGGCAGCCAGTGTCAGCAGCGTCCACAGCCACCTCACACCTTGGAGTTTCACATGCCGGCCATCGTGCTCATCGGTGCCCAATGGGGCGACGAAGGCAAGGGCAAGGCCACCGACCTGCTCGGCGACAAGGTGGACTGGGTGGTGCGCTACCAGGGTGGCAACAACGCGGGTCACACCGTGGTGATGCCCGACGGGCAGGACTTCGCACTGCACCTCATTCCGTCGGGCATCCTCACGCCCGGTGTCACGAACGTCATCGGCAACGGTGTGGTCGTCGATCCGGGCGTCCTGCTCGAGGAGCTCGAAGGCCTCGAGGCGCGTGACATCGACACGGGCAGGCTGCTGCTCTCCGCCGACGCGCACTTGATCATGCCGTACCACGTGGCGATCGACAAGGTCACCGAGCGCTACCTGGGCAGCCGCAAGATCGGCACCACCGGCCGCGGTATCGGGCCGTGCTACCAGGACAAGGTCGCGCGCGTGGGCGTTCGTGTGCAGGATCTGCTCGACGAGAAGATCCTGCGGCAGAAGGTCGAGGCCGCCCTGGAGTTCAAGAACCAGGTGCTGGTCAAGGTCTACAACCGCAAGGGGCTCGACGCCGCCGAGGTCACCGACACCGTCCTCGAGCAGGCCGAGCGGTTCCAGCACCGCATCGCCGACACGCGCCTCGAACTGAACAAGGCGCTCGAACGCGACGAGACCGTGCTGCTCGAGGGCTCGCAGGGCACGCTGCTGGACGTCGACCACGGCACCTACCCGTACGTGACGTCGTCCAGCCCGACGTCCGGTGGAGCCAGCGCCGGTTCGGGCATCGGGCCGGGGCGGATCACCACCGTGCTCGGCATCCTCAAGGCGTACACGACGCGGGTCGGTTCGGGTCCGTTCCCGACGGAGCTGAGCGACGAGGCGGGCGAGAACCTGCGCAAGTCCGGTGCCGAGTTCGGTGTGACGACGGGCCGGTCGCGGCGTACGGGCTGGTTCGACGCGGTGATCGGCCGCTACGCCGCGCGCGTCAACGGCATCACCGATTACTTCCTCACCAAGCTCGACGTGCTGTCCGGGCTGGAGCGCGTGCCGGTGTGCGTGGCCTACGAGGTCGACGGGCAGCGCACCGAGGACATGCCGATGACTCAGACCGACGTGCACCACGCGAAACCGGTGTACGAGGAGCTGCCGGGCTGGTGGGAGGACATCAGCGAGTGCCGCACCTTCGAGGACCTGCCGAAGAACGCGCAGGCCTACGTCGAGCGGCTCGAGGAGCTGATGGGCACGCGCATCTCGGCGATCGGCGTCGGCCCCGGTCGTGAGGAAACGATCGAACGGCACCGGATCGCCTGAGCGGGGAGCCGTCGCCGGGTCCTGCGGTACGTGCGGCTGCCCCGAAGGTGCCCTTCGGGGCAGCCGCACGGCTACGGCGGGAGCGCGTTACTCGGCCGCTTCGATGACGATGTCCGGGTGGTCGGCGAACATGCCGTCGACACCGGTCGCCCAGACCGCCTTCGCCCAGCCGAGTGCGTCGCCCCACTCCGCCGCGTCGTCGGACGAGTCGTAGTCGGCGGGCAGGAACTCGTTCTCGGCGCGGAACGTCCACGGCACGATACTCAGCCCGGCGGCGTGGGAGTCGTCGACGAGCGACGTCGGCTCGGTGGTGTTGCCGTCGGAATCCAGCGGGACGATCTGCCCGATCGACGGCCCGAGCCCGTCGGCGTACGTGGCGATTTCGCGGAGCCCTTCCGGCGTGGTCATGTCTTCGTACGTGCGCGGGTCACCGGATTTCACGAAGTCGTACGGCGCACCGGAGGTCGAGGTCAGCTGCACCAGCGGCACGCGCACCTGCTCGTTCAGCTCCTTGAGATTGCCCACCTCGAACGACTGCACCTGCACCTTCGCGTTGGGGCGGTTGAGGTGGTTGCGGTTCAGCGCTTCCACCAGCTCCGGCTCCAGTGCGAGGCCCTGCTCCTGGAAGTACGTCGGGTGCTTGGTCTCGGGGTAGATGCCGACCGGCCGGTGCAGTTCCCGGCTCAGCCGCTCCGAAAGGTCGATGACCTCCTGCAGCGTCGGGATCTCGAACCGGCCGTCGTAGATCGTGTTGTTCGGCCGGATCTCCGGCAGCCGCTCCTTCGCCCGCAACGTCTTGAGTTCGGCGAGGGTGAAGTCCTCGGCGAACCAGCCGGTCACCGGGTCGCCGTCGACGAGCTTCGTCGTCTTGCGGTCGGCGAACTCGGGCCGGTCTGCCACGTCGGTGGTCCCGCCGATCTCCGGCTCGTGCCGTGCGACCAGCACGCCGTCCGAGGTCGTGACGAGGTCGGGCTCGATGTAGTCGGCACCCATGCGCGCGGCCAGTTCGTACGAGGCCAGCGTGTGCTCGGGCCGGTAGCCGGACGCGCCACGGTGGCCGACGACGATCCGCTCGTCGGCGTGCGGGCCGCCGTGGCCCTGGGCCGCGCCGGACGGTGACGTTGCATCAGACGATGGCGCGCCGGAGGGTGACGCGCCGGATTGGGCGCCTGCGGGCACGGCGCCGGTGGTGGCCAGCACCGCCAGCGCGCCCAGCGCCGCCACTCCGAGACGCTTACGGAATCGGGAGACAAATGCCATGAGTCGTCGTCAGCCTCTCTCGAGCCGGTGGGGGACGTTCGCCTACGTTCGCGGTCGCGTGCGACCAGCTGGCGACAGCGTGGCAGCCGCCGAGGTACATGCCGATGAACGAGCGGATATGGGCATGTCTACGCTGAGGAATCGTGCGCTTCCTGGTTATCGGCTCCGGAGCCCGCGAGCATGCCCTCGTACTCGCCGCGTCCCACGACCCGGCGGTGACGGCGATCGCTTGCGCGCCCGGCAATGCCGGCACGGCGACCATCGCCGAACCGCTCGGTGTCGACCTCACCGACCCGTCCGCCATCGCGGCACTCGCCCAACAGTGGCGGGCCGACCTCGTGGTGATCGGCCCCGAGGTGCCGCTCGTGGTCGGTGCCGCCGACGCGGTCCGCAGGGCGGGCATCGCCTGCTTCGGCCCCTCGGCGGCCGCGGCGCGGATCGAGGGCTCGAAGGCGTTCGCGAAGGAGGTCATGACCGCAGCCGGAGTGCCGACCGCCCACAGCGAGGTCGTCGACAACCCGGCGCACCTCGACGCCGCGCTCGGCCGGTTCGGCCCGACCTGGGTCGTCAAGGACGACGGCCTCGCCGCGGGCAAGGGCGTCGTCGTCACGACCGACGTCGAGCAGGCGCGCAAGCACGCCCTGATGTTGCTCGACGGCGGCCACCCCGTGGTGCTCGAATCGTTCCTCGACGGCCCGGAGGCCTCGCTGTTCTGCCTGGTCGACGGGCGCACCGTGGTGCCGCTGTTGCCCGCGCAGGACTTCAAGCGCGTCGGCGACGGCGACTCCGGCCCGAACACCGGTGGCATGGGTGCCTACACCCCGCTGTCGTGGGTTCCGGAGGGTTTCGCCGACGACATCGTCGAGCGGATCATCCAGCCCGTCGTCGACGAGATGGCCGATCGCGATTCGGCGTTCACCGGGCTGCTGTACGCGGGGCTGGCGCTCACGAGCGACGGTCCGCAGGTCATCGAGTTCAACTGCCGCTTCGGCGACCCCGAGACCCAGGCCGTGCTGGCGCTGTTGCGCACCCCGGTCGCCGGTCTGCTCCACGCCACCGCGACCGGCACGCTCGCCGAGCAGCCGCCGCTCGAATGGGCCGATGACTCGGCGGTGACGGTCGTCGTCGCCGCCGACGGCTACCCCGGTAAGCCGCTCGTCGGCGATGTGATCACCGGCGGGGAGGCCGAGGGCGTGCTCCACGCGGGCACGCGCAGGCGTGACGACGGCGCGGTCGTTTCCAGCGGTGGCCGCGTCCTGTCGGTGGTCGGCACCGGCGCGGACCTCGAGGCGGCCCGCGCCGAGGCGTACGAGCGCGTGGGCCGGGTGAGCCTCGCCGGTGCACACCACCGCACGGACATCGCCTCGCGGGCTGCCCGCGGCGAGGTGTCGGTTCCGGAACGCTGAACCGGCGGTTGCCGCCTCGCGCGCTCGGTTCGCCGGTGGTGTGCCGAGCGGCGACCTGTTCGCCGGCGACGGCCCGCCGGTACGCCCGCGGCGGAGAACCCGACGATCGGAGGGAACCGTCGCCCGGGTGCGCTCGTCCAAGTTGAGGTCGGCCAAGTTCGGGTCGTCCGAGTTCAGGTCACTGTCACATTCGAGTTGGTAGCCTGCCGATAACACCGGATGACTACCGGCCGTTACAGGGGGTGCGCATGCCGTCAGAGGTGAGCGAGTCGCGTTCCGACGGTCCAGCGGGCGAGGGGTCCGCAGGTTCCGGCAACGCTGTGGGTTCCGGCAACGCTGTGGGTTCCGGCAACGCGGCCGACGGCGCCTTCGCCGCCGGCTCCCTCGACCCGGGTGGGCTGTTCGGCGGTGCGGAGGCCACGCCCGGTGGTGGGCTGGTCCCCTCGGTGCCGTCCGCGGGTGACATCGACGTCTCGCCGGACAAGGTGGCCGACGCGGCGCGGGTCCTCGAGGCGCAGGCCGACGCGCTCGAGAAGAAGCTCTCGGAGCACCTCGGTGCGCTGCAGATCCCGGCGCCCGCCGAGGACATCGTGTCGCGGAACGCGATCGAGGCGTGGAACGACGTCGTCAGCGGCCCCGAGGATTCGTACGCTGCGCACGCGCGCACTTACGTCGAGGACCTGCGGGCCCTGGCCACCCAGCTGCGCAAAGCGGGCGAAACGTACGCCGAGTCCGACGAGGAGAAGGCCGGTGCCCTCGGCGCACACGGTCTTCCCGGCTAGTCGCGGTCCCGCCCGCCGGGTGCGACTGCTCCGGACTGTCAGCGCTGTCCAGGTTTTCTCGACCGTGCGGTCGAAGCGGAAGTAGAGGGAAATCGACATGGCGATGGATGTCTCGCAGCGTGCGAACGAGATCCGCAACCACCGGTTCGACGGCTACACCGACGAGATGCTGGCTCGTGAGGTCGAGGTGTTCCGCAGCGGAGCGGGCACGGGCGGTATCGGTGAGGCCGTGAGCGCGCTGAAGTCGGTCGGCAAGGCGCTGCACGAGACCGAGCGGACGTTGCGCACCGAGCTGGGCAAGCTCGGCGTCGAGTGGCACGGCGACGCCAGCGACCAGGCGTTCCGGTGGCTGACCGGCCAGGCCGACTTCTCCGAGGAGGCCCAATCCACGGTCGAGGCGTGCGCGAAGAAGATCTTCGCCCAGGGTGAGGCATTCAACCGCACGGTGCACAGACTTCCCGACGCCGCGTCGCTGCGGCAGGACACGGGCGGTTACGGCGTCATGGACTCGCTCGGCAGCCTTCTCGGCTTCGAGACCGACAACGCCCGGCGCGTCGCCCAGGGGCAGGAGGCGCGCGCACAGGCGCTGGAGGCGCTCAACGGGTACGCGAGCGAGTCCGGCGCGAACCTGTCGGAGCTGCCGCAGCTGAGCGCCCCGGCGCCGATGTCGGCAGCCGTGACCGCGGAAGTGCCGACCGAGGTCGACGCGGGTGGTCCGCCGAAGCCGCCGGACGTGACCGAGGTGCCCGCGAGCGCTCCCGCCGACGACCGCACCGAATCGTCGGGCGTGACTCCCCCCGCGGCCCGTCCGGTCGACGCACCGGTGGCGCCCGGTCCGGTCCACCACACTCCACAGCCGGCCCAGCAGCCCGTGAACCACAACGCCCCGCTCGCTCCGCCGCCCGCGGCCGGTTCGGCCACGCAGACGCCGAGTACGGCGCCGTCGTCGACCACGCCCGCCACGGCCGCACCGGTGTCGGCGTCGCCGAACGGTGGCCACGGCTACGTGAACGTGCCGCGCCCGGGGTCGGGTTCGCAAGCTCCCCAGTACTCCGGCTCCCAGTACCCCGCCTCCCAGTACCCCGCCTCCCAGTACTCCGCCTCCCAGTACTCCGGCTCCCAATATCCCGCCTCCCAGTATCCCGGCGGTGCTGCGCAGCCGGGCGGTCCGACGGGTGCGGCGCCTGCGAACCCGGCCGCTCCCACCGCCGGGGGCACGCCCGGCGCAGTCGGGAAACCGGCAACACCCGGTACTCCGCCCGGCACTCCGGCCGTTCCGGGCGGTCAGGGCGGTCAGGGTGCGCCTGCGACGCCGGGCCAGCCGGGTGGCCAGTCCGGTGCGGGCAAGCTGCCGTCGGCGGGTGGCGGCTCGTCCGTGACGCCCGCGCCCGGCGGGCCCGCCACCGGCAGCCCCGCACCCGGCGGTGGTGCGACGGTGCCGCCTCCGGGAATGGTCGGCGGCAAGGCGGGTGCGCCCGCCTCCGGCGACGCGGAACTGCAGAAGGGCAAGTCGTTCGGCGTCGCACCGGTGGCAGGCGGTACGGCGGTCCCGACGGGCGGTACGACGGCATCGCCGAAGTCCTCCGGGTTCGGCGTGAACGACGTCGGTGGCGCCACCGGTGCGGTGGCCGCAGGCGGCATCGCGGGTGCGCTCGCCGGTGACAGCGAACGCAGCGGCGGCCGGGGCGGCGTGCCGCGTTCACCGCATCAGTCGCAGATCGGTGACCTGCCCGAGGAGCAGTCCCGGGCGCAGCAGAACCAGACGCCGAAGTCCGAGCAGGACCGGCGCGGCATGATGCAGAAGGCCGCGCCGCAGGAAGGCGACGAGGACGACGCGCACGTGCGCCGGTACGGCGTCGACGACAACGACCTGTTCGCCGACCAGCGCATGGTCTCGCCCGGCACGATCGGCGACCCGAACGCGGAACAGCGGTGAGTCATCCGTGACCACCGGCCGGAACGTGGTGCTGTCCACGCTCGAGTTCGACGTGCTCTGGGAGGCCGAACGGTTGCCGCGCCGGCACCCCGCATTGGACGTGCCAAGTGCGGGCGTGACGCAGCACGAGCGATCCGACCTGATCGAACAGGCGTGGGACTCACTGGCCCAGCGCAGGCTCGCCAAGGGCCGCCAGGCCACGAGCGATCTGGTGGACCTGCTGAACCTGTTCGTGCGTCCCGCGGTCGCCATCGACATGTGGGTCTGGACCGACCGGCAGATCTCGGGGCTCGCGGTGAGCACGGGCAGTCAGGCGCTGATGGGCGTCCTGGACGGCGACGAGGTGTGGCTGATCCCGGCGCGTGACTCGTCGTTGCCGGAGTCGGCGGTGTCGGTGTCCGGTGGAACGGCCGCGGGCATCGGCTGGTCGGCGACCCTGCCGCACGACGTGCTGGTCGCCGCCGACCGGGAGGCAGGCGGTGATGCGCGGACGCTCGTGGGCGTGCTCGCCGACCGCGGGATCGCACTGAGTGAGGCGCAGGAGGTCGCGGCGATGCTCGCGGGGCAGACCGTCCGGGGGCAGTTCGGCGCCCAGGTGTACGCGCGGGACGGCAGTGTTCGCCGCGCGCCCCGGGTCGTGTCGTTCTTCGACAGTGACAAGGGCCGGTATCTGCTGCAGGTCGCTCCGGGCAGCGACGGCAGGCAGTGGGCGACCGTCGCGCCCGCGGACAACACACTTCTCGCGCAGCGCGTGTGGGAACTGCTCGACGAGACGTGAGCCGAATTCGTCGAGGAGGGCCGGACCGGTCCGAACATGCGACGAAAACGGGTAGCCGCAGTTCGCGCTTTCGCCGCCGGCGCGGGCGATAGAGTGGAGCGGAACCGCCGGAGTGGGCGCATGCGTCGTACCGGCGAGGAGTGGACCGTTTTCGTGAAGGGGGATGACCACCGTGCCGGTTTACGACGCAGAATCCATGCGGAGCACGGCAGGGAAGGTCGATGGGATCGCCGACCGGATCGTCGAGGACAAGGCCAAACTTCGCGGCGTCGAGGGGGAGAGTCCGTTCGGTGAGGTCGAGGACGAGGACACCGACGATCCGGAACGGGTGGACTCTGCGCTCGGTTCGTTCACCTCGGGGATGCAGGCGGAATTCGACGCGGCGCAGCAGCACATGGCCGAGGCCAGCGGAGCGCTGCGCAACGCGATCGCCGCGATGACGGAGGCGGACGAGCAGGCGGCGAGCAACTTGACCATGCGAGGCGAGGCCTGACATGTCACTGGGGATGCCGGAGAACTGGGATCAGGTCGAATCCCGGGCCGCGAAGGTCGACAAGGTCGATCCGGGCAAGATTCAGAGCGTGGCGCAGGAGTTCAAAACTGCGTCGGGCAATACGGGCGACCATTCTGCGGATCTGAAGAATGCGGCCTCGCCGTTGTCGGAGGGCGGTGTCTGGAACGGTCCTGCTGCGGAGGCTTTCTTCTCCTACGTCGAGAAGGTCGTCTCGGCGGGCGATCGCGTCAAGGACAAGCTCGACGAGGCCGCCGGCGAGCTGAACACCCTGCAGCAGAAGCTCTCGGATTTGAAGAGCTCGATCAACGAGACCAAGGCCAAGGCCAAGAAGGAGATCGACAACCGCAACAAGGAGGCCGAGCAGCAGGTGCAGTCGGCCTCCGGCGGCGACGGTGACGGCCCGGACCCGGAGTCGATCCGGGAGCAGGCGCGGGAGCAGAACCGGCAGACGGCGTCCCAGGCGGCCGAGCAGATCAAGGGCCTGCTGGCACAGGCCAACCAGGCGATCAAGAAGGCCCAGCGGCTGATGAAGCAGGAGATCGGCGGGTCGGGCGGCTACTCGCAGGTGACGAAGCCGGGGCAGGTCCAGTCGCAGATGGCCGACACGGGTGGCATCAGCAACCCCGGCAGCGCGCCGAGCGTCGGCGGTGGCGGCAGCGGCGGCGGTGGTGGTGCCGAGACGGCCGTCGGCGGCGGTGGCGGTGGCGGCCTCGGGTCGAGTGGTGGTCCGCCCGCGGGCCCTCCGCCGGGGAACGTCGAGCAGTGGATCAAGGAAGCCATCAAGGTCCTCCAGGAGAACGGCATCCCCGTCACCGAGGAGAACATCGATCAGATCTGGACGATCATCGAGCACGAGTCCGGCGGCGATCCGCGCGCCATCAACGACTGGGACTCGAACGCAGCGAAGGGCACGCCGTCGAAGGGCCTGATGCAGTGCATCGACCCGACGTTCGACTCCCACGCGCTGCCCGGCCACGGCGACATCTGGGACCCGGTGGACAACATCATCGCCGGTGTCAGCTACACGTTCGACCGCTACGGCAGCCTCGAACAGCACCCGGGCCTTGAGTCCATCGCTTCCGGCGGCGGCTACCAGCCGTACTGATCCTCGGTGATCCGTTCCGGGCAAGGACATGAAAGGTCTTTCATGGTCGGCTCAGGCGGGTTTCACGGGCCGTCGGCATTGTTGACGTCATGAGCGAAGAGCAGTGGCAACCGGACGAGGCGGAGCTCCGCGAGTTGTGGGCCGCCGTCGCCGGGGCGGACGGTGACACCGCCGTCGCCAGCCGCATCACGCACCGCGACGTCCAGCGAGCGTCGACGACCGTGGCGGCACGGGTCGACGTGACGCGCGCCGACGGCTCCCGCGCCACCGACACGTACTGCGCCAGCACGTCCGCGAAGGCGCGCGATGCGCTGCGGATGTCCGACGGGGACCGCGAACTCGGCGTGTGGCGGTTCCCGCACGATCCGGCGCTGCCGGGCCTGGCTGCCGCCGTGGACCCCGGCCGGATGAGTGACCTGCTCAGCGGGTTGGGCCTGCCCGCCGACGAGCTGCGGCTGAAGGTCCGTTCGTACCGGCCGCTGCGCCGCGCCGTGATCGAGGCCCGGACCGCCCGGACGACGGCGTTCGTCAAGGTGCTGCGTCCCGAGAAGGTCGAGGAGCTGCACCGGCTGCACCGCGCGGCCGAGGGCGGCCTCGTCGCCGAGAGCCTCGGCTGGACCGGCAGCGGCCTGCTCGTGCTCGCCGGGATCGGGGGCACGCCGTTGCGGGAGCTGCTGCTCGGCGGCAACACGATGGAGCTCGAACGCATCGACCCCGCCGAAATCGTGGCCACCCTCCGTGGTCTGCCGCAGGCGTTCGCCGGGCACGCGCGCAGGCGGAGCTGGGCCGACCAGGCCGGGCATTACGCCGACGTCGTCGCCCGCGTGCACCCCGGCGCAGCCGGGACGGCGCACGCGATCGCCGGGGCCGTCGACGTGCCGACCGGCGCAGCGCGGGTGCCCGTCCACGGCGACTTCTACGAGACGCAGCTGCTCGTCTCCGGCGGTTCGCCGGCCGGGCTGCTCGACATCGACACAGCCGGCTCCGGCGACCCGCACGACGATCCGGCCTGCCTGCTGGGCCATCTCTCCGTGCTGGCGCAGGTCAAACCCGAGCGCGCGCCGGTGATCGACCGGTTCACGGCGCGGTGCCTGCGCGAGTTCGACCGGCACTGGGACCCGGCGACGCTGCGGTCGCACGCCGCGGCCGTGGTGTTGTCGCTGGCGCCGGGTGCGCACCGTACCGGCGGCCGCGACTGGCCCGCTGTCCTGGAACGCAGGCTCGAGCTTGCCCGGACCTGGTGCCGCACCGGCGATCCGCTCGCCGGCTGAGTCCTCACCGCTGCCGCATGTCCCGCCGGTCCGGAGTTCGAGAGCTCCGGACCGAGGGAAATGTGGCGGCTCCCGGAACCCTCGCGCGGATCCGACGCGTGCAGGTACGAGAAACCCGTCCCGAGCAACCCCGATGGAAGGAAGTCACATCATGGCAAGCAACAAGCGTCCCTGGTTCGTCGTCGCCGCTGCTGCGGTCGGCATCGGCGGTGCGATCGCCGTCGGCGGCACCGCCATGGCCGACGACGTGAACGACCCGAAGTCCGCTTCACAGGCGCAGTCGTCCGTTCAGGACAGCGGTCAGGCCGATTCGGCCGACTCGCCCGACGATGCGGACACGGCGAACTCCGCCAACTCCCCGAACGACAGCGACTCGGCCGACTCCCCCAACGGCAAGGACGACGCGAACGACAGTGATTCCCCGAACGACAGTGATTCCCCGAGCGACAGTGATTCGGCGAACGACAGGGACCACGCCGACACGGCGAACTCTCCCGCCGATGCCGCCGACGGTGATGACGACGCCGACGCTGCCGATGACGCCGGCTATGCGGGAACCGGCTCGCCGGAGTGATCCGGACGTTCGCCGTAACGGAACCTTTCGAGTGTGATTCCCTGAGCTGAAGGGAAGCCGGCCAACGATTGCCGGCCGGGAACACCCGGGGAACTCCTCGCGCTGCGGCGTGTGACTCGGGAACTATCCTCAGTGGACAGTCTATATCGGATGGATCCGTGCAACCGTGCAGATGTGATGGATCCTTCTGGGTGTCTCGGCCGGCGTCGGCGCCGACGTGGTGGAGCGTCGGCCTGCTCGGCAGCACGGCGGTGCTGTTCGGCGTCGTCGGAGTGCTGCTGATGGCTGCCGCTGCCCTCGCGGTGTCGCTGGAGCGAGACCCACCGTGTGGCGGTGTCTGTGCGGCGGTGTCACGGCCGGGTACCGCCGAAGCCCGCGCGAGCGGGCCCGACGCGGGCTATTCTGGACGGCGTGGCCACGATGAGCCCGCGCGAGGACCAGAACCGCCGGTTGCTGCGCGCACGCGACGCGATCGACCGCGATTACGCGAAGCCGCTCGACGTGCCCACGCTCGCTCGCATCGCGCTGATGTCGCCGAGCCACTTCACGCGCTCGTTCCGCGCGACGTTCGGCGAGACGCCGCACCGGTATCTGCAGCGCAGGCGGATCGAACGTGCGATGGCGCTGCTGCGGTCGCCGTCGGCCACCGTCACGGGGGTCGCCGAGGAGATCGGGTTCGACAGTCTGGGCACGTTCAGCCGCACGTTCCGTTCGGTCGTGGGGGTCTCGCCCGCCGAGTACCGTGCGGCGGCGACGCCGCTGCCCGTTCCGGTGTGCTTCGTCAAGACGTGGTCACGCCCGGCGTGAGGCCGGTTCACGAGAGCAGTTTCGGATAAGCGCCACCGGCGGGTGCGGTCGTAACGTTACGGGCATGTTCACACGAATCGGAATCACCTCGGTCATGGTCCTCGATCAGGACGAAGCCCTCGACTTCTACTGCGGCACGCTCGGATTCGAGGTCACCGACGACGTCGACCTGGGGTTCATGCGCTGGCTCACGGTGCATCTGCCCGCCGCGCCGGACAGTCACCTGCTGCTGGAGGTTCCGGGGCCGCCGCAGCACAGCGAGGAGGTGGCGGCGCAGATCCGCGACCTGGTCACGAAGGGTGCGCTCGGCGTGGCGGCGATCCTCAACACCGACGACTGCCGCAAGACGTACGAGGAGCTGCGGGAGAAGGGCGTCGAGTTCACGCAGGAGCCGGTCGAGCAGCCGTACGGCATCGACTGCGCGCTGCGGGACCCGTTCGGCAACCACATCCGCATCACGGAGCCGCCCGAGGGGCCGGTGGAGATCACCGACGAGGACGTCGAACGTATGCAGTGTGGCTTCTGAGCCCGGCGGTGTCCGATAGGCTGCGCGCGGTCCCCCGAGCGCGCGCAGCCCGGAGAGACCGCGCAGCCCGGAGCCGCACAGTGACTTCCACTCCCGGACGGTGACTTCCACTCCCGGACGGAACCCCGCGTCGGAGCCGGCCCTGCCGACGGTTATCGACCTGCCGTGGCCGGTGTGCTGGAGTGGGACCGGCCGATGGCGCTGCAGCAGGTCGGCACGCTGCCCCACGTCGCCGACGATCGCGACCCCGCGACGCTGATGCGCACCTACGTCGACGCGCTGCCGCCGGGGTCGTACGTCGTGCTGTCCCACTTCTTCAACCCCGGCGACGAGGATCCCGAAGCCGCCGCGGTCGCCACCGGTTGGAGCAGGCGTTTCTGCACAGCCCGATGGCACCGGCCGATTCCGCACGCGCGAGGAGATCGTCACCTACTTCGACGGCCTCGAACTCATCGAACCCGGCTTCGAGACGCTCGTCCACTGGTGGCCGGACGGCCCGCCGGAGCACCTCGACCCCGCCCGCCGCCTCATGATCGGCGGCATCGGCCGCAAGCCGTCACTCCCACCCTCGCCCCTCGACGCGCCCGCGCCCTTACCCTGCTGGACATGACGACGGAATCCGCGACTTCCCCGTTCCCGCCGGCCGCGCAGCGCGCCGATGTGCCGCCGTTCTACGTGATGGACGTGCTGTCGGCGGCCAAGGCACGGCAGGCCGAGCGCGGTGACGTGGTGTTCCTGTGCGCGGGCCAGCCGACGGCGGGTGCGCCGGAGCCGGTATTGGCGGCGGCGCAGCAGGCGTTGCGGGGCAGCGACCTCGGGTACACGCCGCAGCTGGGCATCCCGCCGCTGCGCGAGGCGATCGCCGGACACTACGACCGCGCCTACGGCCTCGACGTCGACCCGGCGGACGTCATCGTCACCACCGGCTCCTCGGGCGGGTTCCTGTTGGCGTTCCTCGCCGCGTTCGAGGTGGGCGACCGGGTGGCGATGGCCCGTCCCGGCTATCCGGCGTACCGCAACCTGCTGAACGCGCTGGGCTGCGAGGTCGTCGAGTTCGCCACGGACGAGAGCACGCGGTTCCAGCCGACGCCGGAGATCCTCGACGGGCTCGGCGACATCAAGGGCCTCGTCGTGGCGAGCCCGAGCAACCCGACGGGCACGATCGTGGCGCCCGGCGAGCTGGCGACGCTGACCGAGTGGTGCACCGCGCGGGGTGTGCGGCTGATCAGCGACGAGATCTACCACGGCATTTCCTACGAGCGCGACGTCGCGTGCGCGTGGCAGACGTCCCGTGAGGCACTGGTGCTCGGGTCGTTCTCGAAGTACTTCGCGATGACGGGCTGGCGGCTCGGGTGGATGCTCGCGCCGCAGGCGCTGCACCGCAGCGTCGACGTGCTGACCGGCAACTTCAACATCTGCCCGCCCGCGTTGTCGCAGCACGCGGCGGTCGCGGCGCTGTCGCCGGAGTCCTGCGCCGAGCTGGACGGCCACGTGGACCACTACCGCGCCAACCGCGACCTGCTCCTCGACGGGCTGCGCGACATCGGCCTGACCCGCATCGCACCGATCGACGGCGCCTTCTACGCCTACGTCGACGTCTCCGAGCACACCGATGATTCGCTGTCGTGGTGCCGCAAGCTGCTCGACGACACCGGGGTGGCGATCACACCGGGCGTGGACTTCGACCCGGTCGCAGGCGGGTCGTTCGTGCGACTGTCGTTCGCGGGCGCGCGCAGCGACATCGCCACGGCCGTGGAGCGCATGGGGACCTGGCTCCGGAACTGACTCGCGAGTCGCACCGGCCACGGTCGGCAGGGCCGTGGCCGCGGCGGCCTGACCGGACCGGGGGAACCCGGAGTTTTCCCTGAGCGTTGCCCAGGTGCCGGGACTTTCGGGTGCGCGGCGTGCCAACCTGGACATACACGGCAGCACACGAGTGTGGAGGAAGCGCAATGTTCTGGAAGATCGTCGGCGGCCTGATTCTGGCGTGGGCCGCATTCATGGTGATCGGTTCGCTGGTCGGCTTCCTCGTCAAGGCGGTGTTCTGGATCGCCGTGATCGCAGGCGCGGGCTTCCTCGGCGCAGCCGCCTACGGCGCGCTCAAGGGTGACGACAAGAAGAAGATCGGCTCGTAACCGCGCGGGCCCGCCGCGTGGCGGCCGGGCCGGTCGGTGATCTGCCGCCTCGCGCAGCCGCGTCGACACGGCGGGGTTTTGAGGCGACGGGGTTTTCGAGGCGGCGGGGTTTCGACACGGCGGGCTACTGCGCAGCCGGTGGTGTCGGCGAAGACGACAGGGCGCGCCCCGAAGCAGTCGGGGCGCGCCCTCGTTTCGGTCTCGTGGCGGCCGGTGCGGCTGTGCTCCTCGCTCGCGTCGGTTTCGCCGAGATCGTCCCCGTGTGGCCTCCTTCGCTGTTAGGCTGTCCGGTCGTTGAGGTGCGTTGAGAACGAGGGGGCGATGACCCATGTCCGAGGACGGCAACGTGCTCGACTCGATGGTCGAGGGTGCGGGAGAGATTGCCGGCCGTGTCGGCGAGATCGCCGGCAACGTGTGGGCCGGTATGAACTTCGTCATCGACGGCAAGGAGTCGAATCCTGGCTCGGGTGGTGGCTTCGAGTTCGACGCCGACACCGCCCGCGGCCTCTACGAACGGGCGAACGCCATCGTGCATGAATTGCAGGATCAGGCGTGGAATGCGCGACGGTTGGTCGAAACCAAGGCACCGGCTGACGACCCGGCGAGTCAGTCCTTCACGAAGGCCGGTAATGAGATCTTCCGCCGCGGCGCGGAGCATGTCGACGCCGAGGTCAAGTTCTACCGCGACTTCGCTCGTGCGCTGGGGAAGGCCATCGGCATGTACGAGGAGTCGGACGAGCAGGCCGGTAAGGACGTCACCAAGTCCGGCGGTGAGGGCGACTCCGGTGGAGGGTACTGGTGATGAAGCGCCTGGCCGGAGCTGTGGCGGCGGGTTCGGTGCTGCTGGTTGCCGGGTGTTCGGGAGGCTCGGCCGGCGAGGCCGAGCCGATGCCGTCGTCGGTGGCCGAGTCGCCGTCGACCGTGTCGGGTTCGCCGTCGTCGGCCGCGTCGGGTCCCGGGCAGGACCTGCCGCACAGCGGCGCTCCCGCGGTGTCGAACCCGTTGCCGGAGTCGGTGTTGTCCGGTGATCCGTGTGACGCGCTGACACTTGAGCAGGTCGAGGCAGCTCTCGGTGAGGGAGCGTCGGACGGTGAGCGACAGGACCAGAACGCTACGGGTCCTGGCTGTAGTTGGTCGAACCGTGATACGGGAGCGGGTTTTACGGTCGGGTTCAGCACTGTGACCCGCGAAGGATTGAGCGCGCAGTACGCCAACACGAAACCGCAGATGCCCGTGTTCCGTGAGATTGATCCGATCGGCGGGTTCCCTGCCTTGCAGTTCAAAAAGGGGCCCGATGACACGATCTGCACTGTTGCGGTCGGGCTGGCTGACGAGTACTCGATGACGGTCACGGGTAGCTCAAGCTACGAGGCCGAGCAGGACGGCAAAGATCCGTGCGTGGCTGCGGAGAGAACCGCTGAGACCGTGGTGGAGAACCTGAAGAAGAAGGCTTGAGGGGGCAGTGATGGGCCTGTTTGACGGGATGGCCGAGTACATGGCGGATTTGATGATTTTCGGCGGCGCTTTCGAGAAATCGGGTGCGGTCCCGCTGCCGGAGCTGGTGCGCCGGGTACATGCCGGCAGCGGCGGCCCGTGGCAGGAGGCGGCGACCACGGCTCAGGGAGTGGACGGCGGTCACCGGCAGGTCAGCGAGTCGAGCATGAAGATGCTGCAGGTGCTCGAGAGCTCCTGGACGGGTGAGGGTGCGGATGCCGCCGCGGACCGGCTGCGCATGGGAGCGAAGGTCACCGCGAACGCCGGAACGGTGTATCAGGCCAACTCCGAGCACTACACGTCGAACGCGTCCTCGTTCGACAACGTCAAGCAGCAGCTGCCGTCGCTTCCCGACCAGCCACCCGATCGCGGTGCCTGGGACGTCGTGACCCCGTGGGACACAGACACCGAGGACCAGGTCAACCAGTACAAGAGCCAGGTGTCCCAGGCGGCGCAGATCTACCAGGGATACGAGGGGTCGATCCAGGGTTCGCAGCAGTCGCTGAAGTCCGATTTCGGCAAGCTCGACGGTGTCGAGGGCGGGATCGGTTCGCTCGAGCGGGACAAGTCCTCCTCGGTGGAGGACGCGGGCGGCGACGTCGTCTCGATCAACGAGCCGGGGTCCTCGCGCTCCGGTGATCCGGTTCAGACCGGTCCCAGGCCGACGGCCGACTCGGTTCCCCGCACCGGCCCGCCACAGCCTGGTCCGACACAGCCCGGTCCGACACCGAACGGGCCGGCACCGAACCAGCCCACGTCGAATTATCCGGCGCCGACCGGGCCGAATCCCACGCCGGACGATACGACGTCCACCTCCGGATACACCCCTCCCGAGTTCCAACGTCCTGCGGCGTCGGCTCCGAACTATTCGCCTCCCGGGTACAACCCGAGTACCGGCTTCGGTCCCGGCGGTTCGTCCAGCGCACCCGGTTTCGGGCCGGTCGGTTCCACGGGCGGCTTCGGCCCCGGAGGTTCCGGTGGCTCCGGAGGCGCGCCCGCGACCGGTGGCCGGTATTCCGTGCCCGGCGGCGGCTATTCCGGCGGCGCGGCAGGCGGAGCCGCAGGCGGCGCGGCAGGCGGCGCCGCGGGTGGAGCCGCAGGTGGCGCGGCAGGCGGTGGTGCCGCGGGTGCAGGCAGGGCCACGGGCGCCGCGCCGTTCGGCCCGACGGGCAGTGGCGGGGCAACCGGCGGTGGTGCGACTTCCGGAGGCGCGGCCGGATCCGGTGGCCGTGGCGGGATGCCGATGGGCGGCATGGGCGGCGCTGGCCGTGGTGGCCAGGGCGGTGACGAGGAGGAGCACCAGCGGCAGTACGTCATGCCGACCGACGAGGCGTTCTCGTTCGGCGACGACGGCGAGGTGCTCCGCGATCCGACGACGGGCAACGTCGTCACTCCCCCGACGATCGGCGAGTAATCGCCGTGGCCGTGTTGACGCGTCCGATCGCGGTGCCTCGGACCGTATTGCTGCACCTGTGGGAACTCGAACGCCTCGGCGAGGCGCATCCGCTGTTGAGCGCCAACGACATGTACGTCCCGTTGGCGGGGCGCGAGGAGTTCACCCGCGAATGTTTCCGCGCCCTCGCGGAGCAGGGCCTGGCTCAGGGCGACACGCTGACGCGGGACTTCCGCGTTGCGCTGCGCGTCATCGCCTCGCCCGACCGGGAGATCTACTGCTGGAGCAGCTGCGTTGACGCTGGTCAGGACCGGAAGGTGGCCGTGATGACGGCGGGCGGCGAGGCCGTTGCCATGCAGGTGAAAGGCGAGACGGTGGGCATCGTCCCGTCCGACGAGCGCCGCCTCGTGGAGGACTTCGTCACCGATCTGCCCGAACGCCCGCCCGCCACCACGCGTGAACTCCACACCAGTCGTGCCGCGTTCGACCAGCGCGACCGGAACCACGACATGTTCGCCTCGCGGCTGACCCAGGAGAAGGAGCTGGAGAAACACCTGAAGGCGCCGCGTGAGGCGGTGCATCAGGTGTACGTCGCCGGGAACTCGGAGGGACGTCACCGCAGGAGCAAACCGTTCTCGGTGATCGACATCCGCGGCCAGGGCCGGGTGCTGACGTTCGCCGACGGGCAGGACAACCTGCACTGCCTGCCCGGAACCCCGGCCAACCTGACCAAGACCCTCACCGCGACCTGGCAATCCCTGTGACCGGCCGCGGTCCACGGGGGTCGGGATTGTCGGGGGCCGCGCTTATGGTCGCCGGATGAAACAGACCACACTCGGAGTCGGCGAGATCGACCTCGCCGATTGGCACCTGCTGTTGGGGGCGCTGCGGTCACGGTTCGAGGCGGAATCGTTCGCGGAGGGAGCCGCGTTCGTCGCGGCGATCGGGCGGCTCGCCGGCGAGACCGGCCACCACCCGGACGTCGACCTGCGCGCCGGACACGTCCAGTTCGCGTTGCGCAGTCGCGATGCGGGCGGCGTCACCGAACGGGACGTCCGGCTGGCCGAACGGATCAGCGCGCTCGCGGCCGAGCACGGCCTGACGCCACGCCCGGAACGGGCACAGGTGCTGGAACTGGCTCTGGACACCCCCGGGTCCGACACGGTGCGCGGCTTCTGGGCGGCCGTCCTCGCGGGCCGAGCCGCAGGCGGCGAGGTCACCAGCCGGGAGGTCACCGGTGGGGAGGTCACCGGTAGCGCTGTCGCGACCCCGGACGCGGAGCTGCTACCGCTGGGGCTCGACAAGCTGTGGTTCCAGCGAACCGACTCGACGGCACCGGACCGGCAGCGCTTCCACGTCGACGTCACCGTTCCACCCTCCGACGCCGACCGGCGCGTGGCCGCGGCGATCGATGCGGGCGGACGCGTGGTCGACGACAGCCACGCCCCGGCGTTCGTCGTACTGTCCGATCCGGACGGCAACAAGGCCTGCATCTGCACCGAACTGGGCCGCGACTGAACCGCGACTGAACCGCGAACCCGCCACCGGCAGTGCCGCTCCTACAGCAGCAGCGTTTTGGCGGTTGCCGCGCCCGGCCAGAGTTCCGCGCGCAGCCCCGCCGTGCGAGCGGCGTCCACATTGGCCCTGCGGTCGTCGAAGAACAGGCAGTCACCGGGCGGGCAGCCCAGCCGCTGCACCAGCAACCGGTAGATCTCCGCGTCCGGCTTCGCCGTGCCCAGGTCGCCGGAGAACAGCAGGTGCTCGAAATGCCGCGTCCACGGCTGCTTCTCGGCGTGCCGCGCGAACGACGCGGGTGCATTCGACAGCAACGCCAGCCGTGTTCCCGAGTCTGCCAGCGTTTCCACGAGCAGTGCCGCGTCCGGGTCGAGCTGCGACCAGCCGCGCGCGTCGATCTCGGTCAGCTCGCGTACGGCCCGCTCGTCGACCTCCGTGTCGACGGTGTCGGCGACGGCCTGCCAGTACGCGACGTCGTCGGCGCCGCGGTCGTACGGATCGCGGTGGGCCCAGTAGGCGGGTTCGAACGTCGCGGGCGGCACGTCGAGTCTGCCGGCCAGCTCTGGCAGAGCCGTCGTCCTGCGACACAGCACCTCGCCGTAGTCGAACACCACCCAGCCGGTCACCCGCGTTCCTCCTCGATGCGCCGCAGCGCTTCCTCGACGTCGTCGTCACTCACATCGCGGTGCAGGACGAATCGCACCCTGCCCGCCATCGGCAGCGCCAGGATTCCCAGACCGCGCAGGCGCTCGAGCGCGAGCGCCACGTCCGGCACCGTGGCGAGCAGAATGTTCGTCTGCGGCTCCTCGACGTCCCAGCCCAGCCCGGCCAGCCCTGCGGCCAGGGCGCGCGCGTTCGCATGGTCGTGCGCGAGGTCGTCGACCCGATCGAGCGCCAGCAGCCCGGGAGCCGCCAGCACGCCGCCCTGCCGGACGCCCCCGCCGAGCATCTGCCGTATCCGCCGCGCCCGTTCCACGAACTCGGCGTCACCCGCGACGACCGAACCGGCAGGCGCGCCGAGCCCCTTCGACAGGCAGGCCGACACCGAGTCCACGCCGACCGTCAGCGCTGCGGGCGGCAGGTCCAGCGCCGCGGCCGCGTTCCACAGCCGGGCTCCGTCGAGATGGACGTTCAGACCACAGTCGCGCGCGGTCGCGACCAGCTGCGCGTGCTCCTCGGGCGGGGTGACCGCACCGCCCGAGGCGTTGTGCGTGTTCTCCAACGACAGCAGGGTCGTGCGCAACGCGTAGTACGGGCCGTTCGGCGGACCCGCCGCCGCGCGCACCGTCGCAGGGGTCGGCCTGCCGGGGCCCGCATCGTGGTCGACCGGATCGGGCATGCCGCCCGCGAACCACGCGGCCGAGCCGAGCTCGTTGGTGAGCACGTGCGCGCCGCGCGGTGCGAGGAAGCGATCGCCGCGCTCCAGGTGCAGCGACAGCGCGATGAGGTTCGCCATGGTCCCGCTCGGCGTCCACAGTGCGGCCTCCATGCCCAGCATGTCCGCGGCGCGCTGCTCGAGGCTCGCGATCGTGGGATCGGAGTCGATGACGTTGTCACCGACCTCGGCGTCCGCCATGGCCGTGCGCATGGCGTCGTCGGGCGCGGTGATCGTGTCCGAACGGAAGTCGATCGGGACTGGGGATCCGGAGGTCACGTTTCGATCACATCACACGTCGCCGGGGAGTTCGAAGCAGGGCTCACCGATTCGTGACCAAAAATGTGGCGCAGGCGTGCAACCGTGTAGGAGACAGGTGCCGTCTACCGAGGCACGAACAACTGAGGAAGCGACCGGAGACCTACCGCGTGGACCCCCGCGACGAGCAGGAGTTCGCGGCGTACTTCGCCGCGAAGCGAGACTCCGTGCGCAGAACCGCGTACATGCTCTGCGGCGACTGGCACCGGGCCGACGACCTGGCACAGACCGCGTTCGTGGCGCTGCACCGGCGCTGGCACAAGGTCCGTGACCGGGAAGCCCTCGACGCCTACGTCCGCAAGACGCTGGTGCGAGCCGCGATCGACGAGTCACGGCGGCCGTGGCGGCGGGAACGGCAGACCGAGGGTGGTTCGGACCTGCCGGAACCGTCGGCGCCCGGATCGTCGGCCGCGCCCGACCAGCTGGGCGACCGGGTGGCCACGCGCGAGGACCTGCTGGCCGGGTTGCGGCAGGTGCCGTCGAGGCAGCGAGCCGTGCTCGTCCTGCGGTACTTCGACGGTCTGGACGTCAGCAGCGTGGCGGGCGTCCTCGGTTGCAGCGAGGGCAACGTCAAGAGCCAGACCGCCCGCGGGCTGGCTGCGCTGCGCAAGGCGCTCGGTACGGAGGTGGAGGCGCATGGATGAACGGGAACTGGGCGAGCTGTTCCGTTCCGTGCCCGGGCAGCCGCCGCCGTCGTCGTTCGACGAGGCCGACGTCGCCGAGGCCGCGCACCGGGTCACGGTCCGCAGGCGCGCGATCGTGGGCGGTGCGGCTGCCGCCGTCGTCCTCCTCGGCGGCGGTGGCGTCGTCGCGGGTTCGCTACTCGGCGGCGATGACGGGAATACCGTGGTCGCCGGATCCGAGCGGTCCGCCGGAGCCGACCGGTCCACCACAGGAGGGACACAGCCGCGCATCGCGCAACCCGAGGACGACCGGCCGCGTCAGCAGAGCAGTGAACCGGGAATCCAGGGACTCCCGTCCGCCGAGCCGAAGCAGGACGGCTCGACGGACGGGGATCGTGCCCACGGGTGCGATCAGGTCGACCGGGAGCTCGCCACCGCCCTCGCTGGCGAGCTCCCGGTCGCCGCCTCGGACGCCTCACCGGGACGCATCTGCCCCGAGGGCACGACGTCGGCGTCGTTCCGCATCGACGGCTCCGCGCTGACGGCCGTCCTCGTGCCGGACGGCAGGCAGCTGCAACTGCCCGGCGACACGCCGGACGGTGAGCTCGCCGAGCAGCGCACGGCCAGTGGCGCGACGTTGCTGCTGCTGAACGAGTCGTTGACGCATACCGGAACCGGCGGTCCCGACGTCGACCGGCTGGCCGAGCGCATCGCGGGCGACCTGTAACCACACGCGGGCCGCTCGGTCCCGGCCTGCCGATTCCGTTCGGCGGCGGCTCCCTCGCCGGATTCCGACCCGGACCACACCGTTCGCCGGAGTCCTGGCGGATACGTCCTGTTCGGGTGCCTGCCGACTGGCACACTTGCGCGCTATGACGTCCGCGAGCACGCCGAAGGGTGAACGCCGCCGTAACGCCCTGGTGGAGGCCGCAGCCGAGCTGCTGTCGGAGGGCGGGTTCGACGCCATCCGCCACCGCGCCGTGGCCGAACGTGCGGGTCTGCCGCTCGCCTCGACCACGTACTACTTCGACTCGCTCGACGAACTCGTCTCCGCCGCGACCGAACAGCACGGACGCACGGAACTCGCCGCGGGGCGCGCCCGCCTCGCCGGCCTGCCGACCGCCGACCGGGGCGTGGACACCGTCGTCGGACTCGTGCTCGACCAGCTGCTCGGCGAGGACCCGGCGTACGAGGCGGTGCTGCTGCGCTACGAACGCCTCGTCGGCACCGGCCGCCGCCCCTACCTGCGGCCGTTGATGCGCACCCTCTCCGGTGAGCTGCGCGAACTGCTGGCCGAGATCCTCGTCAAGTCCGGTCTGGACGCCGACGAACGCCGCATCGAACGGATCATCGCGGTGGTCGACGGTGCCGTGGTCAACGCGCTCATCGCCGTCGACCCGGACCCCCGCGGCGCCGCGGCCCGCATGCTCCGCGGCACGCTCGCCCCCGGCACCGAGTGATCCACCACCTGCACCACTACGCGAGCCGGGGACAACGTTCGTCGGGACCGTGATGGGCTTGTGATCCGGAACTCCGGCTAGCCTGGCGGGGTGACCGACAAGCCCGCCATCCCGAACGTACTCGCAGGCCGCTATGCCTCCGGCGAACTCGTCGCACTGTGGTCCCCGCAGCAGAAGGTCCGGCTCGAGCGCGAACTCTGGCTCGCCGTCCTCAAGGCCCAGGCGCAGCTGGGCGTCGACGTACCCGACGGCGTGATCGCCGACTACGAACGGGTGCTGCCGGACGTCGACCTCGACTCGATCGCCGAACGGGAACGCGTCACGCGCCACGACGTCAAGGCGCGCATCGAGGAGTTCAACGCCCTCGCCGGGCACGAACACGTCCACAAGGGCATGACCTCGCGTGACCTGACCGAGAACGTCGAGCAGCTGCAGGTCCGCCGGTCCCTCGAACTGCTGCGCAGCCGTACGGTCGCCGTCCTCGCCCGCCTGGCGGAGCTGGCGTCCGAGCACTCCGAACTGGTCATGGCCGGCCGGTCGCACAACGTCGCGGCGCAGGCCACGACGCTGGGCAAACGCTTCGCCACGGCCGCCGACGAGCTCCTCGTCGCGTTCGACCGGCTCGACGACCTCGTCGCGCGTTACCCGCTGCGGGGCATCAAGGGGCCGGTCGGCACGGCGCAGGACATGCTCGACCTGCTGGGCGACGCCGACAAGCTGGCCGACCTCGAGCAGCGCGTCGCAGGTCACCTCGGGTTCGACCACGTCCTCGACAGCGTCGGCCAGGTGTATCCCCGGTCGCTGGACTTCGACGTCGTCTCCGCATTGACGCAGCTCGCCGCACCGCCGTCGAGCCTGGCCAGGACGATCCGGCTGATGGCGGGCAACGAGCTGGTCACCGAGGGATTCCAGCCGGGGCAGGTCGGCTCGTCGGCGATGCCGCACAAGATGAACACCCGCTCGTGCGAGCGCGTGAACGGCCTGGCCGTCGTGCTGCGCGGGCACCTGTCGATGGTCGGTGAGCTGGCGGGCGACCAGTGGAACGAGGGCGACGTGTCCGACTCCGTGGTGCGCCGCGTCGCGTTGCCGGACGCGTTCTTCGCGCTCGACGGGCTGCTGGAGACGCTGCTGACGGTGCTGCGCGAGTTCGGCGTGTTCCCCGCGGTGGTCGACCGTGAGCTGAACCGCTACCTGCCGTTCCTGGCCACCACCAAGGTGCTGATGGCCGCGGTGCGCGGCGGGGTCGGCCGGGAGGTGGCGCACGAGGCCATCAAGGAGAACGCCGTCGCGGTGGCGCTGGCGATGCGTGAGGGCCAGGCCGATAACGACCTGCTCGACCGGCTCGCCGCCGACGAGCGCCTACCCCTCGACCGGGCGAGTCTCGACGCCCTTCTCGCCGAACGGCTGTCGTTCACCGGAACGGCGTCGTCGCAGGTCGAAGCTGTCGCCACGCGCGTGGCGGACGTCGTGAAGCGATTCCCAGAGGCCGCCGAGTACGAGCCGGCGCCCATCCTGTGATGTGGGAGCGGGTAGACCCGATCGTGACCTTCTGCAACGATCGAGTTTGTGGGCAGTTTCGTGTGCGCGTGCATTCCTCCTGGGTCGTTACGGCCGTTGGTGCAGCGCAGGCACATCGACCTGCTCCGGGTGAGCTCCGCGCTGTGCCGTCACCGCTGACGCCAGTCCCTGTCCCATCCCCGGGCCGTTCCGCGCCCGTCAACAGTCACGTCTGAGGTCGGCATGCAAGCGCTCCTGTTCTTCGGGATCGCCGGGTTCCTGGCACAACTCGTGTCCGGCACGCTCGGCATGGGCTACGGCATGACGTCCACGACGGTGCTGATCGCCGCGGGCACGGCCCCGGCGATCGCGTCGGCGTCGGCACACTTCGCCCAGGTCGGCACGTCGCTGGCCTCGGGTGTGTCGCACTGGAAGTTCCGCAACATCGACTGGCGCACGGTGAGCATCCTCGCCGTGCCCGGTGCGATCGGGGCGGCGATCGGTGCGTTCGCGCTGGTCGCGATGTCGACCGACGTCGCAGGTGCGTGGATCAGCGCGTTCCTGTTCCTGCTCGGCATGTACGTACTGGTGCGGTTCGCGTTCCTGAAGCTCGGCAAGCTCATCACCGACAAACGCCCCGGCGCGAAGTTCCTGGCCCCGCTCGGGTTCGTGGCCGGGTTCGTCGACGCGAGCGGCGGTGGCGGCTGGGGTCCGGTTGCCACCACGACGCTGCTGTCGTCGGGACGGCTCGAACCGCGGAAGGTCGTCGGCTCGGTCAGTGCGGCCGAGTTCGTCGTGACCGTCGCGGCCTGCCTGGCGTTCCTGATCGCACTCAAGAACGAGGGCATGAACTGGCTGGTGGTGCTGGGCCTGCTGATCGGCGGTGTGGTCGCCGCGCCGATCGGTGCCTGGCTGGCACATCACATGCCGCCGCGGGTGCTCGGCACCGCCGCGGGTGGCCTCATCATCCTGGCGAACGCGTGGATGCTGCTGAGCAACCTCGGACTGCCGTACGCCGCGATCGTGGTCTGCTACATCGGGCTGGCCGTGTTGATCGTGGTCGCGCTGGTGACGTCGATCCGCTCGATGCGGGAGGAGAAGCGCATCAACGCTCTCGCGGGCGAGGACATGAGCGACTCCGACGACGAGCGCGCCACCCACCGTGCCCAGGACCAGCCCGCCACCGACCGCTCGTGATCGGCGGTCCGTGACCGGCGGCTGGTGACCGGTGGCTTGTGACAGAGGGCCTGTGACAGAGGGCCTGTGACAGAGGGCCTGTGACGGACGGCTCGTGAGCGGCGGTCCGTGACCGGGGCTGCGAACGGCCGCCGCGGCGACGCGGGGCGCGCTCGTCACCCGTCGGAACGACGGGATCCGGCGTTCGTCGGTGGCGCTTCATCGCAGGCTCACTCGCGGGCCCTCGCCCGGTAATCCGCGACCGGTTTCGTGGGAGTCGTGGATACCTCGTTGCTGGTCTCCCTGTCCGGGCCGGGCGCGCGCACGCTGGACGGCTGCGCCGCCCTCGCCGATGATCTCGATACGCGTGGGGTGCCGCTGTCGCTCCTGCACACGCCGGGTGGCTCGCGGCGCGCGACCGAATGGGTGCGACTGCGCGTGGCCCGGGGTGACGCGGTGGCGCTGCACGGCTACGACCGTCGCGTACCCGCCGAGTTCGCCTCGCTGCGCGGGCACGAGGCGGGCCTGCGGCTCATCGCCGCCACGGCGGCGCTCGACGCCGAAGGCCTGCGCACCGACGTGTTCGCCCCGCCACGCTGGCGGATCACCCCCGAAGGCCGCGAGGCGTTGCGCCGGCACGGGTTCGCGGTGTGCGCGGACGACGCCGGGGTGCGTGACCTGCGGCGCGGCGTGACCGTGCGCGGGCGCGTGCACCGGGTCGGTGTCGGCGAACGGGGCGGGCGTGAACGGGCAGGGGAACGGCTCGGCACGCCTGCCGCGGCGGTGCGCCGCGGTGCGGCGAGGCTGCCGTCGTGGGCGGCTCGTTCCGTGGCGATGCCTGCCGGCGACTCGGGAGGCATCGCAGCGGTGATGCGGGCGGTGCGGCGAGGTGGGCTCGTGCGGCTGGCTGTGGACGCCTCCGACATCGTGACGGCCGGCGGCAGACGGGCCGTGCTGGATGCGGTCGACGCGGCCGTCGAGGCCGGTGCCCGGCCGCGGACCTACGCCGCGCTGGGAGCGACGACGTCCGGGGTGCGCGAGTCGCCCACCGGGGTCGTCGCCACGGCGTCTGCTCGGCCCGCGGCAGCACCGTGACGTCGTTGGCACATTGCCAGCAAAACTGACGGGGCCGTATCCTCGGGGCATGACCACTGTGCTCACTGGCGAGACGTTCGAGTCGTTCAACCCGGCCACCGGCGAGACCGTCGGTGCGTATCCGGTGCATACCGCCGAACAGGTCGAGTCCGCCGTGGCGAAGGCGCGCGAGGCCGCCGCCTGGTGGGACTCCCTCGGATTCGCGGGCCGCGCCGAACGCCTGGCCACGTGGCGCGCCGCGCTCGCCAATCGCATGCCGGAGCTCGTCGAGGTCATCTCCGAAGAGACCGGCAAGCCCGCGGGCGACGCGCAGCTCGAACTCGTCCTCGCCATCGAGCACCTGGCGTGGGCGGGCAAGCACGCCCGCAAGGTCCTCGGCCCGCAGCGCCGCGCGCCCGGCCTGCTGCTGGCGAACCAGGCCGCCAGCGTCGAACACCAGCCGCTCGGTGTCGTCGGCGTCATCGGACCGTGGAACTACCCGGTCTACACCCCGCTCGGCTCGATCAGCTACGCGCTCGCCGCGGGCAACGCCGTGGTCTTCAAGCCGTCCGAATTCACGCCCGGGGTCGGCAAGTGGCTGGCCGATTCGTTCGCCGAAGCGGTGCCGGAACATCCGGTGCTGCAGCTCGTGACGGGCCTCGGCGAGACCGGCGCGGCGCTGACGAAGGCCGGCGCCGACAAGATCGCGTTCACCGGATCGGCCGCCACGGGCAAGAAAGTCATGGCATCGGCGGCCGAAACGCTGACACCCGTCGTCATCGAGGCCGGCGGCAAGGACCCGCTGCTCGTCGACGCCGATGCCGACCTCGACGCCGCCGCCGACGCCACCGTGTGGGGCGCGTTCTCCAACGCCGGGCAGACGTGCGCGGGCGTCGAGCGCGTGTACGTCCACGAGCGCGTCCACGACGAGTTCGTCGCGAAGGTCGTCGCCAAGGCCGAGGACATCGATGCCGGTGAGCAGTACGGCCCGATGACGATGCCGTCGCAACTGGACATCGTGCGCAGGCACATCGAGGACGCCCTGGCCGCGGGCGGCAAGGCGGTGGTCGGCGGCGCGGACGCCGTGGGCGACCGGTACGTCAAGCCGACCGTGCTCGTCGACGTGCCCGAGGACTGCTCGGCGGTTCGCGAGGAGACGTTCGGCCCGACCGTGACCATCGCCAAGGTCGCGACCATGGACGAGGCCGTCGAGAAGGCCAACGATTCGGTGTACGGACTCGGCTCGACGGTGTTCTCCAAGTCGCGTGGCATGGAGCTGGCGCGGCGGTTGCGCACCGGGCAGACGGCGATCAACGCGCCGCTGTCGTTCGCGGGCATCGCCTCGCTCCCGTTCGGCGGCAGCGGCGATTCCGGCTTCGGGCGCATCCACGGCCCCGAGGGGCTCCGGGAGTTCGCCCGGCCGAAGGCGATCGCCCGGCAGCGGTTCACCGCCCCGATCGCGCTGACGTCGTTCGCGCGGTCGAAGAAGACCGAGGCGCTCGTCGGCAAGCTCATCGCGAAGCTGCACGGCAAGGGCTGAGACTCCGGACGCTCCCGATCGGCCGGCGCCGCCGGTTGCCGTTGCTCCGGTGTGCGTTCGCCGTGGTTCCGGCGTGGCCGGCCGTCCCCGTTCGCCGCGGCCGCGCCTGTCCGGTTCGCGGTGGGGCTTTCGTGCGGCTTCGGTAGCCGGCTCGTCCTCGCCTGCGCCTCGTGCTTCGGCGAACCGCAACGTCCGGGAAGGACGCGGTTCGGGCACGTGGTGTGTTAAGAAGTCCCGGGTCGCGGCTACGAGCGGCAGGCACCGGCGCCATACAGTAGGCACAGTACCGAGCGGCAGGCACAGTACCGAGCGGCAGGCACAGCGAGGGGACGGCGCATGAACCAGCCGTATCCGGGCGGATATCCGCAGCAGCCGGGCGGCCCCGGCCAGTTCGGCCGGCCCGGCCCGTACGGGCACCCGGGCGGCCCGGGGTACGGACACCCGCAGGCGGGGTTCGCCCCGCGCAAGCCGAGCACGGCGATGGCCTACGTCACGGCGATCGCGTTCCTGCTCGCGATCGCGATCCTCTACCTCTCGGCAACGATGTCGATCGACCTGCCGGAAAGCGAATTCGCCGCGTACATGCGGTTTACGATGACCGGCTTCGCCTTCCTGGGGATGCCGAACGACAACGCCGACGCCATCATCGCGGTCACCTATTCGTACCCGTCGACGCTGCTGCTGTTCGTCGTGCTGCTGTTCGCCCGCATCGGGTTCGCCCGGTGGGTCGCTGCGGGGCTGGGCTTGCTCGGCTTCGCGTACTACGTGTTCGCACTGATCAAATACCTGGCGATCGGGTACGAGGCCACGATCGACGGAACGACCGTCGGCTTCGATCTCCCCGCCGAGTTCTCGATCTTCCCCGCCATCGTTGCGCTGGTGCTGCTGGGCGGGTCGATCATGGCCGTGTTGCCCGCGACCGGCCGTGCGATGCGCGGGGGCAAGCCGAAACAGCCGCAGGGACCGTCGATGGGCCCGCCGGGCTACGGACCGCCCGGTTACCCGCCGCCCGGCTCCGTCCCGCCCGGCTCCGTCCCGCCCGGCTACGGCCCGTAACCCGGATTCACTCGCTGACCGCAGCGAATCGGTAGCTCTCAGTCACCGGACGACGGTCGTCGTCCTCCGAACCGGTGATTCCGGCAGGTTCGGCGCAACCGACGCAATACGCACACGTCTCCCGACGTAGAAGCCGGTGCCGACCGGCTCGGGGCCGAGGGGCGTCGGGGGTCTCTCGGCCCCGAAGGTCGGCTCCGGCCGTCACTGGGTTACGCTGACCGGGCCATCCGACCTGCGGAAACGTTCTTCCAACGCAGCGCTTTCGAAACGCAAGGAGCAGCCTGTCGTGGCCCGAGTAGTCGTCGACGTCATGCCCAAGCCCGAGATCCTCGACCCGCAGGGGCAGGCCGTCGCCGGCGCCCTTCCGCGGCTCGGGTTCGACGGAGTGGCCGAAGTTCGTCAGGGTAAGCATTTCGAGCTGGAAGTCGACGACTCGGTCGACGACGACACGCTCGCGAAGATCGCCGAAGGCTTCCTCGCCAACCCCGTGATCGAGGACTGGACGATCCGGCGGGTGGAGCAGTGACCGCTCGTATCGGCGTCATCACATTCCCGGGCACCCTCGACGACGTCGACGCCGTCCGCGCGGTGCAGCGCTCCGGCGCCGAGGCCGTCCCGCTGTGGCATGCCGACGCCGACCTCCACGGTGTCGACGCGGTCGTCGTGCCCGGCGGGTTCTCTTACGGCGACTACCTGCGCTGCGGTGCGATCGCCCGGTTCGCGCCCGTGATGACGTCGGTGATCGACGCTGCGGGCACGGGCATGCCGGTGCTGGGCATCTGCAACGGCTTCCAGATCCTCTGCGAGGCGGGCCTGCTTCCGGGCGCGTTGGTGCGCAACGACAAGCTGCACTTCGTGTGCCGCGACCAGTGGCTGCGCGTCGAGAACAACACGACGGCGTGGAGCACGCGTTACGACTCCGGCGCAGAGGTGCTGATCCCGCTGAAGTCCGGCGAAGGCGGCTACATGGCCGACGACGCCACGTTGGAGCGCCTCGACGGCGACGGCCGAGTGGTGTTCCGGTACGTCGGTGAGAACCCCAACGGGTCGCTGGGCGACATCGCGGGTATCGCGAACGAGACCGGCCGGATCGTCGGACTGATGCCGCACCCGGAGCACGCCATCGACGCGCTCACCGGCCCGTCCGACGACGGCCTCGGCATGTTCTACTCCGCGCTCGACGCGCTGGGCGTCGCGGCCTGACCAGCCGTACCGGGGAGAATCGCCGCATCACATCACCGCGTCAGGTCGCCCCGGCCTCTTGAGCGGAGGCGGTTCGAACCAGCCGCGCGTAGGGTCCGTCGGCGCCGAGCAGCTCGGCGTGACTGCCCAGTTCGCTGATGTGCCCGTCCTCGACGACGGCGACGCGGTCGGCGGCGGCCGCGGTGTGCAGCCGGTGCGCGATCGCGATCACGGTGCGCCCCTCCAGAACCCGGGCGAGGGTGCGTTCGAGATCCCTCGCCGACGACGTGTCGAGCAGCGACGTGGCCTCGTCCAGCACGAGCGTGTGCGGATCCGCGAGCACCACCCGTGCGAGCGCGAGTTGCTGTGCCACGGCCGCGGGCACCGCGTGGGCGCCCGTTCCGAGGGTGGTGTCCAGACCGTCGGGCAGCGCCGACGCCCAACGGTCGCCGCCCGCGGCGCGCAGCGCATCCCACAGCCGCTCGTCGGTCCACGAGCCGTCGCCGGGCAGTGTCAGATTCTCCCGTAGCGTGCCCGCGAAGACGTGCTGTTCCTGTGTCAGCAACAGCACCTCCCCGCGGAGTACGTCGTCGGCGAGCCCCGACACCTCGGAACCCCCGATCGTCACCGAACCGCGCGTCGGCGCCGAGATCCCCGCGAGCAGCCTGGCGAGCGTCGATTTCCCCGCTCCCGACGGTCCGACGATCGCCAGCTGCTGCCCGCGCGGCACCCGCAGGTCGATCCCGCGGAGCACCTCCTTGCCCGCGGTGTAGCTGAAGTGCACGTCGCGGAGGTCGATGTCCCTGCCGCTGGGCGCGGCTGCGGTGCGCTCGTCGTCGGGGCCCTGCACACCGAGCACCCTGCGCAGGGCCGTTCCGGCCACCGCCATGTCCTCGAACCACCACAGCAGCTCGTCCATCGGCGAGGCGAGCGCCTGGATGTACAGCACCATCGTGGCGATCGTGCCCAGCTCGACCAGTCCCTGCGTGTAGGCCCAGCCGCCGAGAATCAGCGTCGCCGCGATCGGCAACGTGTGCGACAGCTCGAGGAACGGCGTCCAGCGGGTCTGCAGCAGCCGCAGCCGTCGTTCGCCCCGGATCGCGGTCTGCAGGCTGTCCTCACCGGTGCGTTCGCGGTGGCCGGTCAGCCCGAACGCCTCGGTGGTACGCGCGCCCTCCGCCGTTTCGTGGGTCGTCGAGTGCAGCACCGCCCACGACCGGAGCATGCCTGCGATGACGTCGGGCGCCCGCCGCAGATACCAGCGGGTCGGGAAGTACACCACCGCGGCGGCGACGAGCAGTCCGAGCGCAAGCAGCGGCGACGTCACGATCATCGCGACGGTCGTGATCGACAGCGTCAGTGCCGACGTCGTGATCGTCGGCACCGCGTTGCGGACGGCGTGGTCGATCCGGTCGACGTCGGAGGTCGCCCTGCTGAGCAGGTCGCCCGTGCCCGCCGCCTCGATGTCGCTCAGCGGCAATCGCAGCGCCTGGCCGATGAGGCCTTCGCGTGCCCCGGCGATGATGCGTTCGCCGAGCATGCCGATGCGTGCGTGGGCCACCTTGCTGAGGGCCGCCTGCACGACGAGTGCCGCGACGAACACGAGCGCGAGGACGTCGATCTCCCCGGCGCCGCCGCCTCCGGTGACGTGGTCGACGAGCGTGCCGAGGATCTGCGGCCCCGCGATCCCCGCCACCGTCGCGACGGTGAACAGTGCCGCCGCGACCAGCAGCGCCCTGCGGTGCTGCCGCAGCGTTCCGCGCAGCCAGGTCCGCGTCGCGGCACGGGACGCCAGCGGCAGTGTGCCCGCGATCATCGGTTCGACACCTCCGTGGCCGTCTCCGCATCGCCGAGCGTCAGGTCGCCGGCGGTCACGACGTGGTCGGCCACCACGGCCCAGAGCGCGCTCTGGGCGAACACGATCGTCGTTCTTCCCCGTCGTAGAGCCGCGACGCGTTCGGTGATGCGGGCCTCGGTGTGGGCGTCGACCGCCGAGGTGGGTTCGTCGAGCACCAGCACGTCGGCGTCGGTCACGAGGGCGCGCGCGAGGCTCAGTCGCTGACGCTGACCACCCGACACCTCGCGTCCGCGTTCGCCGATGTACTCCCTGATCCCGTCCGGAAGGCCGGCCAGGATGTCGTCGGCGTCGGCCGCCCAGAGTGCTTTGTCGACATCGCCACCACGCCGGCGAGCCGCGTCGAGTTCGTCGGCGAGGATTCCGGAGAACCAGACGTCCTGGTTGTGGGCGTGGACGACGCGTTCGCGGAGCTCGGGGAGTCCTACTCGGTCGGTCGGAACGCCGGACAGCAGCGCGGGCTCGCCGTCGCCGGTGAATCTGCTCAGCCGCTCGGCGATCGCTTCCGCGTGCTCGCCCGCGTCGACGACGGTGAGCTCTCCCGCAGCCGCCGTCAGTCCGGTCGTGGGATCACCCGCGTCGAGCGGGCCGCCCGGCAGTGTGGCGGGGTTCTCGGGCTCGGGAAGTCGCCTGCGCAGGGACAGCAGCCTGCACACCCTTGCCGCCGACACGAGCGCCGATGCCAGGTCGCCGGTGGCCATGGTCGCGGTCGTCACCGGGATCGCGAGGAACGCCGAGGCACCGTAGAACGCGACGAGCTCGCCCACCGTGATGTCGCCTGCCAGCGCGAGCCGCGCGCCCAGCCAGGTGATCGCCACGGTGACGAGACCGGGCAGCACCACCTCTGCGGCCGCGAGCCACGACTGCGCCCGTGCCACGCCCATCCCCGTGTCGCGCACATGACCGCTCGCGGCGCGGAACCGCTCGCCGAACTGCCGTTCGCCGCCGACGCCGCGCAGGATCCGCAGCCCGGACACCACGTCCGCAGCGACTGCGCTCATCGCCGACCGCCGCTGTCGCTGCGCGTCGACCTTACGCTGGATCGGCGCGACGAGCGGACCGATCCCGGCCACAGCCAGCGGCACGCCGACGAGCGCCACCCCAGCCAGCAGTGGTGAGTAACTCAGCAGCGCGACGCCCACGGCGAGGAACGCCACGATCGAGCCCAGCAGCCGCCCCGACACCTCGAACACGTTGCCGATGCGACTCAGGTCCGACGAGGAGATCGCCAGCACCTCGCCCGAGCTGACCTGCGCCCGCAGGGAACCACCGAGCCGTGCGACGTGCGTCGCCACGAGCCGCTGCGTCGTCGACGCGCCGTGCAGCCACATGCCAACGACGGCGAACATTAGTGCTCCCCCGAACACCGCCTGGCCCACGCCGATGCCGACGATCAGCGTGATCCTGCCGACGAGCTCGCCGGTGTCGGCGCCCGCGATGCCGCGGTCGATCGCGTCGCCGACCACGAGCGGCAGGAACGCACCCGGCACGAGCCACACCGCGCCGAGTACGGCCGCGGACAGCGCGAGCCAAGGCCGCGAACCGAGCACGGCCAGCAGGAAATGCAGCGGGGTCGGCCGCTGCGGGAGTGTCACGTCGGGAGCGGGATACGGCTTGGTGAGCACGTGGCACCACGTTACGAAATGACCTGCGCCGATGGCGAGCGGGTTTCCGTGGAGGAGCCGGCCGATCGACGGAGCGCACCAGGCGCCGACGATCGTGTCCGCGTCCGCGTTGCGGCCCGCTTCGAGGTCGCGGCGCGTATCGCCGGCGGCGACCCTGACCTGCGCCGATGATCGGCCCGGCTCCGGTCGGCAGGACCGGACCGGGCCGCCGGTGTGTCGCACGTCCACGTACCCTGGGGCCGTGGCCACTGACACGACGCTGATCGACACCACCGCCCATGCCGCGGAGACGCCCGACGCCGCGCAGCCGTACGCCGAGCTGGGCCTTGCCGACGACGAGTACCAGCGCATCCGCGAGATTCTCGGCCGCAGGCCCACCGAGGCCGAGCTGGCCATGTACTCGGTGATGTGGAGCGAGCACTGCTCGTACAAATCGTCGAAGCGGCACCTCGGTTACTTCGGCGACACCACGACCGCCGAGATGCGCGAGAAGATGCTCGCGGGCATCGGCGAGAACGCGGGCGTCGTCGACGTCGGCGACGGCTGGGCCGTGACGTTCAAGGTCGAGAGCCACAACCATCCGTCCTATGTGGAGCCGTATCAGGGTGCGGCCACGGGTGTCGGCGGCATCGTGCGCGACATCCTCGCAATGGGTGCGCGCCCGCTCGCCGTGGCCGATCCGCTGCGGTTCGGGCCCGCCGATGCCGAGGACACGCGCCGCGTGCTGCCGGGCGTGGTCGCGGGGGTCGCCGGTTACGGCAACTGTCTCGGCCTGCCGAACGTCGGCGGCGAGGTCGTGTTCGACGAGACGTACGCGGGAAACCCGCTGGTCAACGCGATGTGTGTCGGTTCGATGCGGGCCGAGGACCTGCACCTGGCGCACGCCTCCGGCGCGGGCAACAAGATCATCCTGTTCGGTGCGCGCACGGGGCTCGACGGTATCGGCGGCGTGTCCGTGCTGGCGAGCGCGACGTTCGACGGCGACGAGAGCGCGGGCGGCCGCAAGAAGTTGCCGAGCGTGCAGGTCGGCGACCCGTTCACCGAGAAGGTGCTCATCGAGTGCTGCCTCGAACTGTTCGCCAAGGACGTCGTCGTCGGCATCCAGGACCTCGGCGGCGCGGGCCTGTCGTGTGCCACGTCGGAGCTCGCGGCGGCCGGTGACGGCGGTATGTACATCGACCTCGACCGGGTTCCGTTGCGTGCCACGGGAATGACGGCCGCGGAGATCCTGTCGAGCGAGTCGCAGGAACGGATGTGCGCCGTGGTCGCACCGTCCGATGTGGACGCTTTCATGGAGATCTGCCGCAAATGGGACGTCATCGCCACGGAGATCGGCGAGGTCACCGACGGCGAGAATCTCGTGATCGGATCGCACGGCGAAACGGTCGTCGACGTGCCGCCGCGGACCGTAGCCCACCAGGGCCCGGTCTACGACCGTCCCTACGCACGGCCGGATTCGCAGGACGGGATCCAGTCGTCCACTCCGGACTCACTGGCGCGTCCGTCCACTCCGGATGAGCTTCGGGAAACGCTGCTGCGACTGATTTCCTCGCCGGATCTCGCCTCGCGGGAATGGGTGACCCAGCAGTACGATCGCTACGTGCGCGGCAACACCGTCCTCGCCCAGCCCGCGGACTCGGGCATGATCCGGGTCGACGAGTCGACGTCACGGGGCGTCTCGGTGGCGACCGACTGCAACAGCCGGTACGTCTACCTCGACCCGTACCGAGGTGCGCGGCTGGCGCTGGCCGAGGCGTACCGGAATGTCGCCGCCGGCGGTGCACAGCCGCTTGCCGTGACGAACTGCCTCAACTTCGGCTCCCCCGAGGACCCCGGCGTGATGTGGCAGTTCGAACGCGCCGTGCACGGGCTGGCCGACGGCTGCGCCGAGCTGGGCGTTCCCGTCACGGGCGGCAACGTCAGCTTCTACAACCAGACCGGCGACACGGCGATCCTGCCGACGCCGGTGGTCGGCGTGCTCGGAGTCATCGACGACGTGCGGCGGCGCATCCCCACCGGCATCGGTAACGAGCCGGGCGAATCGCTGCTGCTGCTCGGTGATACGCGCGACGAGTTCGGCGGTTCGACGTGGGCCCACGTCGTGCACGGCCACCTGGGCGGACTGCCGCCGGAGGTCGACCTGGCACGTGAGCGCCTGCTGGCGGAGATCCTCGTCGCGGGTTCGCGCGACGGCATGGTCTCGGCCGCGCACGACCTGTCGGACGGCGGTCTCGCGCAGGCGATCGTCGAGATGGCGCTGGTCGGCCAGTGCGGTGCGCGCGTGCTGCTCGACCCCGACGCCGACCCGTTCGTCCAGTTGTTCTCCGAGTCCGCGGGCCGCATGCTGGTTGCCGTGCCGCGGACCGAGGAGCTGCGGTTCACCGAGATGTGCAGTGCCCGCGGTCTGCCGTGGCGCAAATGCGGTGTGGCCGACGAGCATTCGGATCAGTTGGAGATCCAGGACGTGGCCACCTTCGGGCTCGGCGAACTGCGCGAGGCCTGGGAAGGAACGCTGCCGGCACTGTTCGCCTGAGCGGTTCGCCTGAGCGGGGCGTCGAGCCGGGGTGCGAGTGCGCCTCACTCGATGGCGTCGGCGCACCAGCCGTCGTTGTCCTTCAGGACGAGGTGACTGGTGGTGCTTTCCCCGCTCTGCTGCGAGTCCGTCGGGGTCACCTTGACCGGAACGGACTCCTCGCCGTGGTGGCAACGCCGGGACGTCCGTGCGCGTGACCGTCCCCGGGCTGCGCCCGGTGCCGTTGCCGGGTTCGTTCCTGCCGGGAGGTCGCATCCGGTCGCCTCGGTGGCTGTGCCCCGTTACTGCACGCTCGCGACGCACCAGCCGCCCTGGTTCTGGAGCATGATGTGGCCGGTCCTCACCTGCCGGCCCTCTCCGGGTGCCTCGCCGGTGGCCTGTATGGGAACGCGCGCCCGGTTGCCGTCCACCCTGGCCTCGCCGGTGACCTCGTACTTGAGTTGCGCGCCGGAATCGTCGCTCTCCGGATCGGCCCGTGGGCTGCATCCGATCTCGTTGGCCAGCTCGACGTCCCGGTTGTTCAATGCTTCGACGGCCGTCGCCGCGACGGCATCCGGACTGCTGCCATCGTTGCTGCTTCCGGACTCGCCGCCCGGGCTGCTGGGGATCTCCGTCGGGCTCGTGGGCGCGCTCGACTCGACAGGTGCGTTCTGCTGTCCGTTGCCGTCCCCGCCGGACGCGGTCTGCTCGGCGTCGCCGTCGTCTCCGGTGAGGAAACCCGGCGCCCAGAACGCGGTGATCAGGAAGGCCACCACGAACGCGACGGCTCCTGCCGAGATCGCCGCGATCAGCCCGGTCTTCTTCCTCGGCGGCTCACCGGAGCTGCCGGCCGGGCCGGGCGCATCGGGTCCTGGGTGCTGTTGTCCGTATTGCCCGTAATATCCGTACGGGTCGTGCTGTCCGTATCGGCCGTGCTGTGGAGGCTGACCGCCCTGCTGCGGGAATCCGCCCGACTGCGGGTAGCCGCCGGGGTACGGCGGCCCCTGCGGGGCGCCCGGTTGCTGCTCGTACGGTCCGGGCTGCCCCGGCTGCCCCGGCTGCCCCGGCTGCGGCGGGTAGGTCATCGCGGTCCGCTCCTCGTGTGCCGACGTGGCCTGCTCGCAGGTTACGTCGCTGCCGAAACCAGGTGGGAGTCGTGCCGTGCGTCGGCACCGCCGGAGTGGAACCGGGCCGCGTCAGAAATCGGACTGCGATCCGCTGCCGGACGGCTGGACATCGGCGACGCACCAGGTGTCCTGGTTTTCGAGCGAGACGTCGAGCTGCAGGTTGCCCGACCTCTGGCCGTCTTCGATCTTCATGTCCAGCCTGGCCAAGGCCCTGTCCGGCGACATCTGCTCGACTCCGCTGACCGATGCTTGGAACTGGAGACCGTCGGGAGTGTCACTCTCCGGTGCGACGTCGGTGTTTTCAGCGCAGACGATCTGCCGCATGCGAGCCACATCGAGGTCGGACAGTGCGGCGGCGTACTCCGTCGCGGCGCTCTGCGCGCCGCCCGTTCCGCCGTCGCTGCCACCGGAGCCGCCGTCACTGCCGCCGAACCCGCCGTCACTGCTACCGGAGCCGGCGTCACCGCTATCGCCGGTGCCGCCACTGCCTTCCGCGTCCTCGCTGCTGCTTGCGGTCGCCTCGGTGTCGTCACCCACGAAGAAGCCGGGCACCCAGAATCCGGTGACCACGAGCGCGCCGATCAGGATGACGGCTGCGGCGGAGACTCCGACGATCAGGCCGGTCTTGTTCTTCGGTGGTTCGCCGTACCCGTTCGGGCCCTGTGGGAAGCCGGGTGGTTGGCCGGGTGGCGGGTATCCGCCCTGTTGGGGCATGCCCTGCTGCGGAAATCCACCGGACTGCGGGTATCCACCGGACTGCGGGTATCCGCCGTGCTGCGGTCCACCGGGGTGGCCGTAGGGTCCCGGTTGCTGGCCGTACGGACCGGGCGGGCCCGGCTGGGGTGGGTAGGTCACGAAGCCCCCTCTTCTGGTCACGCGATGCGCCCCGTGCGCCCCTCGACTGGGTGACCTTGATCGTCAGCCACTGTCCCACAGCAGCGCGGCCGACGGCCTCGCGACTGTTGCCCACGGTCCGCGCTAACGAGGACGGCGCGCTCCGCGTGTCCGCGGGGCGCGCCGTCACCGGCCGGGTCGTCGGCCGCACTGGTTCGCCGGAAGCAGTGTCCGTGGGGTGGCTCAGTAGCCGTAATCGTCGTCGTAGCCGTAGTCCTCGCTCGGGTACGAGTCGTACTCGCCATAATCGCCGTAACCGCCGGTCGGGTACGAATCGTTTTCTCCGTAGTCCCCGTAGCCGCCCGTCGGGTAACCCTCGTCGTATCCAGCGGTGGGATACGCGGGTTCGCCGGTCGGCGCCTCGGCGCTGCCGGCGGGACTGCCCGTGCGTTCGAGGCCGTTCACGCACCAGCCGTCCTCGTCCTTCAGGACGAAGTGCCCCTCGGACGTGGTGGTATTGCCTTGGAACGTGGTTTCACTCCTCGCCGGGACCCTGGCTTCATCACCTGATTCGGTGCCGTGGCCGGTGACCGCGAGCTCGGAGGTGTACTCGTCGTTACCGTCGGAAGGGTCGACCTTGTTGATGGCCTCGCTCAGTTCGGATGACGGACAGACGACTTCTTTCAAGGCGTCCAGATCCTCGGAATTAGCGGCCTGGGCGTACACCTCGGCCACGTCCCGAGGGCTGTCGGAAAGAAAGAAGCCCGGTGCGGCGAAGCCGGTGATGAAGAACGCCGCGAGGGCCGCGACACCGCCGAGCGACAGGCCGACGATGAGGCCGGTCTTCTTCTTCGGCGGCTGGCCGTACGGCCCGCCCTGCTGCGGATATCCCTGCTGGGGATATCCGTGCTGCTGATAGCCGCCCTGGGGCATGCCCTGCTGGGGGTAGCCGCCCTGGGGCATGCCCTGTTGCGGGAACCCGCCGGACGGTGGCTGCCCCATCGGTCCACCCGGCTGCCCGGGCCCCGGCTGCTGGCCGTAGGGACCCGGCTGGCCGTACGGCTGACCGGGCTGGCCCTGCCCACCGGGTTGCCCCGGCTGCTGGCCGTACGGATCCGGTTGGCCGCCCGGCTGGCCGGGCTGTGGCGGATATGTCATGAGTCCCCTCCGTGGATGTCCCCAGATTTCGCAACATCATCACAATTGTCCGGAAACCACTTTGCCATGCCGGGGTCTCCTCGAGGTGTGGCATGTGCGGATCGCTTCCGGGTGTGGTGTGGACCTCGCTTGTCGTGGGTGCACACTGTCGGCGGCGCCTCAGTCCGTTCCCGTGGCCGGCGGGGTGAGGTGGGCGCCGCTGCTTACCGGCGTGACGCGCCAGCCGTCCGGGAGCTCGATGCTGCGGGCCGGGTCGGCTTCGGTGTCCTCGACCGACACGGCGGCTGCTTCGCGCCAGCGGAGGTCGATGTCGCCGGCGAATCGCGCGCGGCGCAGATCCAGTTCGCCGAACGTCGCGTCGGTGAACCGGGCGGTTCCGTTGAACGCGGCGCCGGAGAAGGAACAGTCGTCGGCGAATCGGGTGCGGCGGAACGACGCGAGCGAGTCGAACGTCGCGTCACGGAACGCCGCGGGCTGTTCGAACACCGTGTCGTCGCAACGGAATCGTCCCTGCAGCCGTCCCGTGCCGGTGCGGCCGTTGGAGAACCAGACCGGTCCGGTGAACACGCATCGGCTGAGATTCGAATCGCTGTGCAGATAGACGTACCGCAGCACGACCGTGCCCATGCGTCGGTGCGAGAGATCGAGGTATTCGACGGCGGCGCCGGTGAGGTCGAGATCGTAGTCGATTCCGTCCGGATCGTCCGATGTGGATAGTAGTGCGTACACGAGACGTTGCGCGGTCAGGCGAACCTGGAGTTCACGCTCGGCCTCCTCGTGTTCTTCGGCCGTGAGATTACCGGTGTCGGACCACCGGGGATGGGAGTACGGCCTGCGGAGGTAGGCGCACAGCACGTCGAGGACCGTTTGCGTGTAGTCCGGCCGTGCCTTCGCCAGCCCCGCGAGCGCGTGCATGGCGCCGACCCGCACCTGATCGGCGTCGTGACCGAGCAGCTCGACCGACCGCGCGAACCGTTCGTCCGAGACCCGGTCGCCCTCCAGCGCGTGCCGCGCTTCCTCGACGCGGCGTCTCCGGTCGTTGAGCCATAATGCGTACAGCGCGATGATCGCGCCACCCGCAATGCCTGCCGTGCGCAGCGCATCGCTGCGCGGTGTGCCGGGGTCGGCGACCAGCCAGGCGCCGATGGTCACCACCGCTGCGACGGCCAGTACGAGCGTGGCCGCCAGCGCGATCGAGGACCGCTGCCGGGAACCCGGGGATCGGAGGCGTTTCACGGCTCGCGACGGTAGTCGATCACCATCGGCCGTGGACCGTGATCGCAACATCGCCTCGGCAGTCGGCAGTCGGCAGTCGGCAGTCGGCAGTCGGCAGTCGGCAGCGATCCGGCCCCGAGCGTCACGGGTCGAATCGCCATGTCGACAATGGCGGGGTCGACAAGGGGCAAGCGTGAGTCGGGACGTCCGTGTGGCCGGTGGTCGTGACGGTCCGGCTGCGTGGTGCAGCTGCCGGGTCAGCCCGTCGGGCGCAGGCTGCCCAGCTCGAGCCCGGGTACGGTGAGCGATTGCCAGCACCACGATCCGCCGCGGGATTCGAGACCGGCCTCGACGTCGATGTGGTCGCCGCGCATCGTGAGCCGTCCCGATGCCGTGGCGGAGCCGTCGCGCACGGCGAGTCTGCCCGTGAGACGTGCTCCGGTGGTCTCATGCGCCTGCCGGATCGCCGTCGTCACGGGACGTTCCGCGTCCTCACAGGTCAGTTCCTGCAGCGCGGCCTTGTCCTGGTTGGCGAATCCGCTCATGATCCGCTGCGCGACGGCGCGGGCGTTTTCACCGGATGCGGCGCCCGCAGCGCCTCCGGTGAGGAAGCCGGGCGCGACCCACGCCGTGAACGCGAACAGTCCGACGAGCAGGACTACTCCGCCACCGGCGATCGCGGCGAGCCGCGTGGGGCGGGGGCTGCGTCGTGGCGGGGCGAACGCTTCCGGGCCGTGGCGGTGCCGCTCCGGCGGCGCTCCGCCCTGATTCGGTCCACCTCGCCGTTTCCCGGGTGCAGGCGGTTCGCCAGGCGATGGGCCCTTCGACGGGCCCTGTGGCGGATCCGGCGGCCGTTGTCCGGCCTGTGGTCCGCCCTGCTGTCGCGGCCTGCGCGGCCATTGCCTGCCCCGTGGTCCGCGCTGTGGTCCGCCCTGCTGTTGGCCGCCTTGCTGTGCACCGGCAGGCGGTGGTGGTCCGGGCCGGCCCGCCGCCTGTTGGTTCGCAGCCGGTCGGTTCGGCGACTGTTGATTCGCAGTGCCGTGGCCAGGAGCCGCACCGTACGGCTGCTGCCCGTGCCCGTGCCCGTGCCCGTGCCCGTATCCGGATCCGTGCGGCCCGGTTCCGTACCCGTACGAACCGGCCGGGTACGCCCCGGTGTTGTACGGCATCGCTCGCCCCCTCGTGTGCTCGACCGCAGGATTGTGCCATGGCGCCGCCGCGCCTCCGGTGAACCCGCGTCGACGGGAAGGGGCGCCGGCACCCGGGTCACGCCGCCCGACGCCCGTGGGTCAGAGAGCCCCGTGGTTCAGAGAGAAGGGTGCAGCACGGCCGGGCAGCGGGAACCGCACCCCATTGCCCGGCTGCCTCGGCTCACCCGCCGTACGATTGGATGACCCACGCCCAGTTGACGCACCAGGGTTCGTTCTCCTCGAAGTTGTAGAACGTGAGCTGCGAGCCGTCGTCGAGCTCCTTGTCGCCGACGGTTCCCGAGATCTTCGCGGAGGCCATCCGTTCGGTGCTCGATAGCGACTCAACCAACTGGATCTGCGTCGGGCCGTTGATGAGATCTTCGACATTGCTGTCCGTGGAGTCTGAGCACACCAGGGACTTCGCGGTCTGCTTGTCGCCGGAGTTGACGGCACTGATGAATTTCTCGGCGTTGCCGCGCCACTCCTCGCTGCCGCCGTCACCGCCCGGTTCCGGGTAGTCCTCGGCCGCCGTCGGCTCCGCCATCTCGGTGCTGGGACCGACCTCGCCCTGCCCCATGTCGCCCGGAGTCGTACCGGGCCGGTCGAGTCCTTGCCAGCACCAGGTTTCGCCGTTCTTCTTCAGGGTCGCGCTGACGTCCATGTCCCTACCCGCTGCACTGACTGTGCCGGTGGCGGTTGCGGTGTTGCCGTTTTCCTGGACGTCGCCGAGTTCGGCGCTCTGCACGGAGCCTGCGACTCCGATGACGGCGTCGACGACGGGGTCGGCGTCGGAGCACGTGAGCTGTTGCAGGGCCTGGCTGTCCTGATCGCTGAAGCCCTGCATGATCCTTTCGGCGAGGGCCTGGGCTCCGGAACCGCCGGAGCCACTGTCGTCCTCGTCGTCGAGGAGGAAACCGGGCGCGATCCAGGCGAGGACGGCGAAGACGCCGAACACGATGACGACGGAGCCGAGGGCGATGCCGACGATGAGGCCGGTCTTCTTCTTGGGCGGCCCGCCGCCGGGGCCGCCGGCCTGCATGCCGTACTGGCCGCCGGTGGGGTCGTAACCCGGATAGCCCTGCTGGCCGTACCAACCCTGCTGGCTCGGGTCCTGCTGGCCGTACCAGCCCTGCTGACTTGGGTCCTGCTGACCCGGATATCCCTGTTGTCCGGGGTAGCCCTGCTGGCCGGGGTAGCCCTGTCCCGGGTATCCCTGGCCCTGCTGGCCGTAGCCCTGCTGCTCCCAGCCGCCCTGTTGACCGCCCTGGCCGGGCTGCGGTGGATATGTCATCGCTCTCCCCTTCGCGCCGTAGCCGTAGCAGTCTCGCACGACTGCACCGCAGGTGGCGGGAACTTCCGAGGATCCCGGCAGGTGAGAGCGCGCACCCTCGCGGCGGTCGCGTGCAGGCCGTTGCCGGTGCCGGTTGCCGGCGTCACTGCATGAGCACGGACTCGCCGCATGAGCACGGACGTCTCCGTCTTCTCGTCAGCCCTCGTCCGGGATGTACAGGATGAGCCCGTCGATACACAGGTCCCCGGCCGTGGGGTCCCGAACCGTTTCGATGCGGTACTCACTGCGGTCACCGTCGGAGTGGGTCACGATGAGTTCCGCCGAGGGCTCCTTCGCATCGTCGTCGACGGACGTGATGCGGAGCCGCTTGCCGTTTTCGATCATCGATTCGCCCGTGTTCACGGGGCCAGGACAGCCGAGGCTCGTGGCTGTCGCCGTATCGCCCGAGTTGACGGCCGAGACGAACTTCTGCCCCAGCGTGCGAATGTCGGTGATGCCGGTTGTCCGGCCGTAGTTCTCGTCGGTCGGCTCCGGAGTCTCGACCTCGCTGGACGGAGCAGGTGCCGACGACGTCTCCTCGCCGAGGATCAACGGCTTGCTGAAGCTGTCCGCACAGAACATCTCGGTGCCGTCCTGTTGCCGGAAGCCGATGATGCCACTGAATTCGTTGCCGCCGCTGGTGACGCCGTCGTATTCGACCATGCCACCGGTCTCGTCGAGCCTCTCCACCTTGCGGACGGTGATGGACGACTTCTTGGCCAACATCTCGTCGGCGTCTTCCTCGACGTCGTCCTTGTGGCCATCGCAGAACGCCGCGACCAGCGCGTCGCTGTCACCGCGGTTGACGGCCTGAACCAGGGCCGTGGCCAGCGCGTCGGCGGTGGGGTAGGCAGCGACATCGGCTTCGGCCCGTTCGCTCGAGCCGCCCTCGTCGGCCGCGGCCTTGCCGGAGCCGCCGGTCTTGCCGGATCCACCGGAGTCGTCGCCGCTGAGCAGGAAACCCGGCGCGACCCAGGCGAGGATCGCGAACACGCCGAACAGCACCGCGACGCCGCCCAGTGAGAGGCCGACGATCAGGCCGGTCTTCCGCTGCGGCCCGCCGCTCGGATACCTGCCGGGGCCGCCCGGAAACCCGCCCTGTTGCGGGAATCCGCCGGGCGGGCCCTGCCAGCCGCCCTGCGGGCCGGAAGGCGGTCCGGGCTGTGGTGGGTACGTCACGATTCTCTCCCCCAGGTGTCGTGAACGGTGAGTTTCGCACAGCCGGCCCGGCACGCGAGCAGGCCCGGCGCGGGTGGTGTGCACCACGCCGACGCCGGGCCTGCCGCAGTGGAGTCGATCAGCCGTTCGCGAGCGCCTGCAGTCTGTCGTAGGTGCCGTTGAACGAGTTCTGGTCGAGCGGACTGGATGTGTACTGCCAGAACGTGTGGTATCCCCAGCCGTTGGGCAGCCGGCCGACCGAGTCGGAGTACCGCGCGACCCAGAGCGGAACGGTGTCGCCGAACGTCTGTGCCCAGCCGACGCACTTGTTCCACCAGCTCGTCGACGTGTAGATCACGGGCGAGCGGCCGGTCCGTGAGCGGTACGTGTCGTGGAAGTCGCGGATCCACGAGCCCATCTGCGCCTGGTTCATGCCGTAGCACGGATCGCTGCCGTACGGGTTGTACTCCATGTCCAGCGCACCGGGCAGCGTCTTGCCGTCGCCGGACCAGCCCCCGCCGTTGTCCACGAAGTAGTTCGCCTGTGCCCGCCCGGAGGACGAGTTCGGCACCGCGAAGTGGTACGCACCGCGGATCATGCCGATGTCGTACGAGCCGATGTACTGCTGGGCGAAGTACGGGTTCGTGTAGCTGGTCGCCTCCGTGGCCTTGACGTAGGCGAACCGCTTGCCCTGGCCCCACCAGTAGTCCCAGTCGACGTTGCTCTGGTGGCTGGCGACGTCGATGCCGGCCACAGTGGCCTGTGCCTTCATACCGTCGGCACCGACGCCCTGCGGTCGCATCGCGGCCGCGGTCGACGGCGACGAGTCGTCCCCTTCCACCTTTGCGATCTGCGAACCCATTGCGTGATTGCCGATCTCGAATGCATCCGTTTCGGAGTTCGGCTGCGTTGCGTTCGCTGTTGTGGTCAGCGCACCGAGCAGGAGTGCACTGACGGAACCGGCCACGACGGCGGCACGTATCCGCCGCCGGATTCTTCGTGCAGTGGACATGCGACGTATCCCTTCACAATGTGCCCTCGCGGTGAACGACCTGCTGCAGGTAGCCGTTCGGTCGTTGATTGTTATAGGGGGCCGCGAACTTTGTCACTAGTTGGCGTGAAAATTCCACTACGGGTGGGTGATACACATCTGGAATTGCGCCGGAGCACGAAAAACGCCCACTCGCAGTGCGAGTGGGCGCCGTTCGGGTGATGTTGTGGCGAGGAAAAGACACTCGTTCTGATTCGTTCGAGTGACGCCGGTTTCCCGTTTTCCACCTCGGGTACAAGAGGCCGGGTGGGCGTTACTGCTCCTGTGCGAGTGAGTGCCGCAGATGGTGTGCCGGGATCACGGCAGTGACGAGATCGTGCGGGTTGACGGCCAGCGGGTGATCGCCCAGCAGATCGACGATGTCGCGGCCGAGGACCGCGCGCGCGTGCGGCCACTCGGCGGGAACCAGCGACTTCTGCGTGTAGGCAGGCACCAGGATGCGCCCGTCGGCGTTGTGGAACCCGATCACGGTGCGCTGCACCGGCGAGAGGGCGTAGACGAACAGTGTCGCGTCCAGGACCATCGGCGGCAGGTCCTCCGCCGGGTGGTGGTCGGTGTGCACCAGTTGCAGCAGCCGCTCCAGATCGGAAGCGGGTTCCGGGTAGCCGAGCGCCTTCGGGGACGGCCGGTACCGGTCGTTGGGGTGGAAATCCTCCACGATCTCGCCTTCGTTGTTCACCGGGTAAGCGCCGACGACCGCCCAGGAGGGAACCCGGCCCGCCGGGTCGAAGGCCTCATCGATCACGTACAACCAGCTGTTCGGGTTCGCGCGCGCGTTGGCCCGCATCTCCTTGGTGATCTTGGGATTGTGGCCAGGCCGGTGCTGGGGCTCACCCGGTACCAGCCGGTTCGCGTCGTCCCGCTGCTCCATGTAGCTCTCCACGTTCACTGCCACGCCGCCTGCACTGACGTCGGCCTCTCGGCCGCACTGCCGCCGCAGTCGTTCCGCCCGCAACAGCGTCTCCCTGTCGCCTGCGGCGGAAGTGTCCGCGCCTGCCGCGCCCACTCTAGTGTGGACACATGCCCGCATCGCGCTCGGTCGACCCCGAAGAGTTACGAGAAGCCGTCCGGACCGTGACCGCCTGGCTGGACGGAACCGATCCCGCCGAGCCGACGCGAGCGCAGCTCGCTGCCGCCGTTCGGCTGAGCCTGCGCACCCTCGCGGCGGTCGCTCCGGGCAACAGCGTCGAGGTGCGCGTTCCGCCGCTCGGTGTCGTCCAGTGCGTCGACGGGCCGAAGCACACGCGCGGTACGCCGCCGAACGTGGTCGAGACCGATCCCCGCACCTGGCTCGAACTCGCCACGGGCAGGCGGCAGTGGACGGACGCGGTCGACGGTGGCCTGGTCGCCGCGTCCGGCGCCCGCGCCGACGTCTCCCACTGGCTCCCCATCGTGGCCGTCTGACCGGCTTTCCGTCACGGCTTGCGGGCGACGCCTCCCGCGATGCAGTGCTGCGCCTCGTTGAGGGGCGCCAGCCGCGGGCCGTCCTGCCACCAGTCGGCGAGCCGGATGACGCCGGGCTCGACCAGTTCGAGGTCGCCGAACAGGGCGCGGATCTCGTCCAGGGTGCGGAACGTGCCCGACCCCATCGGGCTGTGGCGGAACTTGTCCTCGGCCCGCCGCGCCATCGGCGTGTGCTCGTTCTCGGGGTCGAGGAAGTGGCTGATCGCGACGTACGAGCCGGACGCCAGGCGGTCGTAGTAGCGCTGCATGAGTTCGGCAGGCGCCTCGGCCGGACCCTCGTAGTGGTGCAGGGTGCCGATCTGCAGCAGCGCGATCGGCTGCGTGAGGTCCAGGCGAGCGCGCACGATCTCGTTGTCGAGCACGTCGTCGGGGTCGAAGATGTCGCTGCCCATCAGCGAGGTCTGGTCGTTCTCCTCCAGCAGCGCGCGGCCGTGGGCGAGGACGACGGGGTCGTTGTCGACGTAGACGACCTCGGCGTCGGGCCTGACGCGCTGGACGACCTGGTGCGTGTTCTCCGCGGTGGGCAGGCCGGATCCGCAGTCGAGGAACTGGGTGATGCCGGTCTGCTGCGCGATGAATCGCACCGAGCGGATCAGGAAGTCGCGGTTCTCGATCGCGAGGTGTTCGGCGTACGGCGCCTCGGTGAGGACTCCGTTGCGGACCTTGCGGTCGATCTCGTAGTTGTCCTTACCGCCGAGGAAGGCGTCGTAGACACGTGCGATGCTCGCCCGGTTGGGATCCACCCCTACGGGTTCGCGCTCGGTCTGTGGGACAGGTCCGGTGGACACGTGAGGGAAACCTCGCCTTCGCCTGGGGATGTGGAGCGCACACAGGGTAGTCGGACCAACGTGTGAGAGTAAACACCACCGGCTCGGCTACCGGACTTGATAGCCCGGCCGGGGGCGCCTACGTTGAATGTCCGCCTGATTCTGCTGCGTTACGATGATCGTTCCAGCTGACGACAGGCACGTGTGGGTTACTGACTTGTGGATGAAGGGGACGGAACGGTCGATATGACACCCGGTTCAGAGGCTTCGTGGCCGCCCGGGCCGTCCGCACCCGATACTCCCCCGGCAGCCCAGTCGGTCCCGTCGGCGCGCCCCGCGGCGGGCGTGCCGGATGCGTCCGACGACAAGGGCCCGACCGCACGGCGCATGATCCTCGGTTCGCAGCTGCGCAGGCTGCGGGAGGCCGCAGGCTATTCCCGTGCCGATGCCGGCTACGAGATCCGCGCGTCCGAGTCGAAGATCAGCCGGCTCGAGCTGGGCCGCGTCAAGTTCAAGGGACGCGACGTCGAGGACCTGCTCACGCTCTACGGCGTCCGTGACGAGACACAGCGATCGGCCTTCTTGGAGCTCGTGGATCAGTCCGCGCAGCCGGGATGGTGGCAGAAGTTCAACGACTACATGCCCCGCTGGTTCGACGACTTCGTCGGTCTCGAAGAGGCCGCGGCGCGGATCCAGACCTACGAGCTGCAGTTCTTCCCCGGTCTGCTCCAGACACAGGAGTACGCGAGAGCGATCATGACCCACGGTCTGCCGGAGCACGCCTCCGAGGCGGCAGACGCGCGGGTTCGGGTACGGATGCGCAGGCAGCGGCTGCTGTTCCGGCCGGATGCCCCGAAGCTGTGGGCCGTGGTCGAGAGTCGGTGCTGCATCGGCCGATCGGCGGCCACGATGTCCACCGCGCGCAGCTCGAGCAGGTGCTCGAGTTGACCGAGATGCCGCACATCACCGTGCAGGTGGTGCCGTACGAGCGCAGTGGTTATGCCGCGGAGGGTGCGTTCACGCTGCTGCGGTTCTCCGAGCCGGAGTTGCCGAACATCGGCTACGTCGAGCACATCGCGGCAGGCGTTTACCTCGACCGGTCCGACGACGTCGAGCTCATCGGCCGTGCTCTCGACCGCCTTGCCGTCGACGCCGAGACGCCGGACCGCTCCCGGCAGCTGTTGGCCAAGGCGCGCGCCGACTCCTGAACCCCGGCCGCCGGCGTCGACCGGAGGTTTCGTAACAGCACGTGTGCTGCAAGCACGCTGTGTGATCCTTCGTCGTGCCGGGGGAAGTTCGAGCCGGCGTCCCGCACGGTGCCTACCCGCTCGCCGACGAAGATCCACCGCTCGTCGCAGCCACGCCTCCGTTCGTCGAGCCGGGACAGCTCTCGATTTTCGGTGTGAGCCGCTGACCTGCGGTTTCTCCGTTGAGTTGCTTCGGTGTGAATAGCATCATGAGCTTCTGCACGTGCATTCACACGAGCACTAACGCGTGCTAGCTTCGGTGCACACGTCAATGCACGTGCAGATGCATCCTCCAGAGGTTGAAAGTCGGGAAGGTGAGGATCATGCAGCTGATCGAGAACGGTATTTCCTCGGAGCTACTCACCGGCGCGCAGTGGCGCAAGAGCCGGTACAGCGGCGCGATGGGAAACTGCGTCGAAGTGGCGCCGCTCTCCGGTGGCGACATCGCCATGCGGAACTCCCGCGATCCTCAGGGTCCGGCTCTCGTCTACACCCGCGCGGAGATCGATGCTTTCGTGGCAGGCGTGAAGGACGGCGAGTTCGATGACATGCTCGCCTGAACTCGCTCCCAGCGAGGTCGAGGCGACGCTCGGCAGGCTCATCGCCAGCGGCTACCGCTTCGTGCACCCCCGTGACGCCGACGGTGAGCTCGTGACCGTCGTCGGGGTCCGGATGCACGAGAAGGTGGTGGACGTGGTCCGGCTCGACGCCGAGGACGACGTCACCGCGACCCGGATGCCGTACGATGAGCCGGACGTCCTCGAACCCAAGCAGGTGCTGTGGCAGCGCAGCGGCGACATGGAAAGCGTCGTCGACGAACTGCTGGAGCTGCCGGACGACGAGTGCGCCGAACCGGCGTCGTCGCTCCGGACGGGCAGGGGTTGCTGGGTGCCGAACGGATCCGGCCGCGCGAAGTGGCTGCAGGCCACGGCCTGACTCGACCGGACCGACAACTCGATACGACAAGCCAACCTGAACGCGGGCCCGAGTATGGGTGCAGTCGGCCCCGCGGCTCGACACGGCCGGTTTTCCGCCGTGTCCCCAGGTCGGTGCTCAGACCGCGGCGGCGCAGTGCACCTCCCCCCTCGTCGCTGTGACGCCCGGTCTGAGCGCCATCTCACCCCGAACGGGCCGCCTCCACGGACTAGACTGGAGGCGGCCCGTTCTCGTTCTCAGGGGAGTCCCTCGGTGCACAACGACAGGTACGACAACCTGCCCGGTGACCACCACGAACCGTCGGCGGAGTCGGTCACGGACCCGGCTTTCGAACCCGAAGCCGATCCCCGGGAGGAATGCGGCGTCTTCGGAGTCTGGGCACCGGGCGAGGAGGTCGCGAAACTGGCGTACTACGGGCTGTACGCGTTGCAGCACCGTGGCCAGGAGGCCGCGGGCATTTCCACGGGCGACGGGCGCCGCGTCGTCGTGTTCAAGGACCTCGGCCTGGTCAGTCAGGTGTTCGACGAGAAGTCGCTGTCGTCGCTGCAGGGACACGTCGCCGTCGGGCACTGCCGTTACTCCACGACCGGCGGCGGCAGCTGGGAGAACGCCCAGCCGACGTTCCGCACCACCGGCGCCGGCACCGGCATCGCGCTCGGCCACAACGGCAATCTCGTCAACACCCACGAGCTGCACGAGCGCGCCCGCGAACTCGGCTTCGTCGGCAACAACGGCGCCACCACCGACTCGGACCTGATCTGCGGGCTGCTCGCCGCGACCGCCGCCGACAAGGGTGTCGAGGCCGCGGCCGCCGAGCTCCTGCCGACGCTGCGCGGCGCGTTCTGCCTCACATTCTCCGACGAGTCGACTTTGTACGCGGCGCGCGACGCACAGGGTTTCCGCCCGCTGGTTCTCGGCCGCCTCGAACGCGGCTGGGTCGCCGCGAGCGAAACCGCCGCGCTCGACATCGTCGGCGCATCGTTCGTCCGCGAGGTCGAACCCGGTGAGCTGATCGCGATCGACGCCGACGGCATCCGCTCCACGCGGTTCGCCAGCCCGGAGCCGAAGGGCTGCATCTTCGAGTACGTCTATCTGGCGCGGCCCGACACGTCGATCTCCGGCCGCAGCGTCCACGCCACGCGGGTCGACATCGGACGCAGGCTCGCCGACGAGTACCCCGCCGACGCGGACCTGGTCATCCCCGTGCCCGAATCCGGTACGCCCGCCGCGATCGGCTACGCGCAGGCGGCCGGAATCCCCTACGGCCAGGGCCTGGTCAAGAACAGCTACGTCGGGCGCACGTTCATCCAGCCGTCGCAGACGATCCGCCAGCTCGGCATCCGGTTGAAGCTGAACCCGCTGCGTGAGGTGATCCGCGGCAAGCGGCTCGTCGTCGTCGACGATTCGATCGTGCGCGGCAACACTCAGCGTGCGCTGGTGCGGATGTTGCGCGAATCCGGCGCGCTCGAGGTCCACGTGCGGATCGCGTCGCCGCCGGTGCGCTGGCCGTGCTTCTACGGTATCGATTTCGCCTCGCGTGCCGAGCTGGTCGCCAACGGCGCCGATCTCGACGGGATCCGCCGTGCCATCGGTGCGGATTCCCTCGGGTACGCGTCCGTGGACTCGCTCGTCGCGGCGGCCGAACAGCCACGTAACCGGGTGTGTGCGGCGTGCTTCGACGGCGAGTACCCCGTGGCGCTGCCGGACGAGGAGCTCATCGGCAAGCACATGCTCGAGAACCTCGGCGGTGCAGCTGAGGAACTGCCCGTCACCGGAGCGGGGTACGGTGCCGAGGACGCCGTCGGGCGTCCGTAGGTTGTCGCCCCGAAGGGCACCTTGGGGCACACCGCGTGCCGCAGTAATGCCGAGTGAGGAGTCCGCGTTCCGATGAGCGAGTCTGGCCAGGAGCCGGTCGTTGCCGACCGCGGTGTCGAGAAACCCGGTGTCGAAAAACCCGGTGCCGAGAAACGCGGTGCCGACGACGCCGGCGCAGAGGATGCCGGTGCCACGTATGCCGCGGCGGGTGTCGACATCGACGCGGGCGACGACGCCGTCGAACTGCTGAAGCCGCACGCTGCGCGCGCGACGCGCCCGGAGGTCATCGGTGGGGTCGGCGGGTTCGCCGGCCTGTTCTCACTGAAGCTCGACCGCTGGAAGGAACCGCTGCTGGCCTCGTCGACCGACGGTGTCGGCACGAAGATCGCGGTCGCACAGGCGCTCGACAAGCACGACACCGTCGGCATCGACCTGGTCGCGATGGTTGTCGACGACCTTGTCGTGACCGGCGCGGAGCCGTTGTTCCTGCAGGACTACATCGCAGTCGGCAAGGTCGTGCCCGAGCGGATCGCCGCGCTCGTCGAGGGCATCTCCGAGGGCTGCGTCCAGGCGGGCTGTGCGCTTCTGGGTGGTGAGACCGCGGAGCACCCCGGCATGATGGCCGAACACGAGTACGACATCTCCGCGACGGGCATCGGCGCCGTCGAGGCGGCCGACGTGCTCGGCCCCGACCGGGTGCGCCCCGGTGACGTCGTCATCGCCATGGGTTCCTCCGGCTTGCATTCGAACGGTTACTCGCTGGCTCGGCATGTGCTGCTCGACGTCGCACGACTGCCGTTGGACGGGCACGTGGAGGAGCTCGGCCGCACGCTCGGTGAGGAGCTGCTCGAACCGACGCGCATCTATGCCAAGGACTGCCTCGCGCTCGTCGCCGAGGCGGGGGTTCGCACGTTCTCGCACATCACCGGCGGTGGTCTCGAGGCGAACCTCGAACGTGTGTTGCCGCAGGGACTTGTCGCCCACCTCGACCGCGGTTCGTGGACGCCTGCACCCGTGTTCGCGGTGATTCAGCAGCGTGGCCGCATCGAGCGGGTCGAGATGGAGAAGACATTCAACATGGGCGTCGGCATGGTCGCGGTCGTCGCGGCCGAGGACGTCGACCGTGCGCTGGCGGTACTCACGGCGCGGCACGTGCCCGCATGGGTGCTCGGCGAAGTCAAACGGGCCGACGGTGACGCCGCCGACGGTCCGCGTGCCGTGTTGTCGGGCGACCACCCGCGATTCTGAGTACCCCGGCTCCCGCCCGGCCCCGACCGCGGTTCCCGCTCCGGCCCGGCGCCCGCTGGTCATCCGCCGATCACCGCCGCCGAATTCGCTCGACACGCTCCGGCCGAACGGGTCATCGTGGCTGATGTGAACGAACTGCGCGTGACGTCCCGCTTCGCCGTCCCCGAGAGGGAACTGTCGGAGCGGTTCTCGCGCGCTTCCGGCCCGGGTGGTCAGGGCGTGAACACGACGTCGTCGCGCGTCGAGCTGTCGTTCGACGTGGCGCGATCGGCCGCGGTACCGGAGTCGTTGCGGTCACAGGTGCTGACGCGATTGGATCGGCGGCTCGTCGGCGGGGTGCTGACGGTCGTGGCCGCGGAGCATCGCGAGCAGCTCCGCAACCGTGAGGCGGCCCGCGAGCGGTTGGCGAACGTGCTGCGCGAGGCCGCCGCACCGCCGCCGAAGAAGCGCAAGCCGACGAAACCGACGCGGGGTTCGCAGGAACGTCGCATCGCTGCGAAGAAGCGGCGCTCGGACGTCAAACGCAACCGCCGCGCCCGCCACGACGACTGACCCGGACCGCATCCCGCGTCGTCGGCGCCACATGGTCGCCGGTGTTGCGGGTTCCTCTGGAACCCGCAACACGGCTTCTGGAACCCGCAACACGGGTCCGGGGTGGATCAGCTGTAGTCGTAGAAGCCGCGGCCGGACTTCTTGCCGTGGAGGCCGGCGTCGACCATGCGCATGAGCAGCGGCGGAGCCGCGTAGGTGGGCTCCTTGTACTCGTCGTACATCGAGTCCGCGATGGCCTTGATCGTGTCGAGGCCGACCATGTCCGACAGCCGCAGCGGCCCCATCGGGTGTGCGGTGCCCTTCTCCATGCCCTCGTCGATGTCCTCGGCCGAGGCGAATCCGGCCTCGTACATCCGGATCGCCGACAGCAGGTACGGCACCAGCAGGGCGTTGACGATGAAGCCCGCGCGGTCCTGGCAGTGGATCGCGGTCTTGCCGAGCGTGCCCGTGACGTGCTCTTCCGCGCGTGCCACGACGTCGTCGCTCGTGCGCACCGACGCCACGAGCTCCACGAGCGGCAGCACCGGCACCGGGTTGAAGAAATGCACGCCGACGACGTGCTCGGGTCGCTGGGTCGCCATGCCCAGCTTCATGATCGGGATGGAGGACGTGTTCGAGGCCAGGATCGCGCTCTCGTTCGTCACGACCTCGTCGATCCTGCCGAACAGTTCCGTCTTGGCCTGCTCCTGCTCGAGGATGGCCTCGACGACGAAATCGCGGTCGGCGAACGCCTCGATGTCCGTGGTGAACGTCAGCCGCCCGAGCGTCGCGTCGACGTCGGCGTCGGCGATCTTGCCCGCCTTCGCCGCGCGCTGCAGCGACTTCTCGATCTTGGCCTTCCCGGCGTCCAGCGCCGACTGGCTGACCTCGTTCACCACGACGTCCAGCCCTGCCCTCGCGTGTACTTCGGCGATACCCGAGCCCATCAGGCCCGCACCGACAACACCGATCCGCTGGATTTTCGGCACGTTCTCTCCCTTGAGGTTTCATTGGGCACGCGGAATGCGGGGGTGGTCACCGATCGCTCGGTGCCACCCCCGCATTTCGCGTGCGTCATCGACGGTAGTCGTCGTACCCGTCGTCGTACGGGTCTTCGTACCGATCCTCGTCCTCGTGGCCGTTCTGGTCCGAGTTGCTCGACAGCTCTCGTTGAAGTGCTTCGAGATCCGTGGTGGGAACGCTGTACTTGAGCTCCCGGGCCACCTTCGTCTGCTTGGCCTTAGCTCGGCCGCGCCCCATGGCTCGACCCCCTTGCGCAGGGGCGGGGCGGCCGGGGGAAAACGGCGGCCCCGCGTCGTCTCGACAACTATTTCCTAGGGGACACCGTACCGTGTCCCCCGGCCCGGACGCGACGTGGCGCGGTGTGCGTGACGCGACACTTACGAAGATCACGTGAGAACCGGCCAGCCGATGCTCGCACCGGCTCGGCGACGTGCCAGGATTCCGGGGTGCTCCGACCATTCGTCGCCTATCTGCGGGTTTACGAACCGCTCGTTGCCTTCGGCGAGCCGCCGGACGAGCGGCTGTCCCGTGCGGTCGAAGAGGCCGCGCTGACCCGGCCCGACGCGGGCGAGCGTGAGATGGTCATGTGGCTGAGGTCACAGACCGGTGAGACGCCGCGGATGTTGCCCAAGCAGTCGTCCTCGCTGCCCGACGTGCTGGTGCTCGATGCCGAGGACGTGCCGACCGAGGGGAGCGCCGAGGTCGGGCCCGGCCCGCTCGTGTGCCCGCTGGAGATCCGCCCGCGGTCGGCGGCCGCGCTGGTCGGCTTCCTCGGCGAGGCGCATCCCGCGTTGCGGGGTGCCGTCGTCGACGCGCTGGGCGCACCGGAGGACCGCATCAAGTCGCGGGCCAACTCCGCGTTGCGTGACCTCTACGGGACGTCGATGCACGTGCTGTCGACGACCTGGACCGTCCCGTTGCCGTGGTTCTCGCTCGTCGATCCGCGGCAGTTCCGGCTGGAGCTCGGCTCCGGTCGAGGTGACCCGAAGCGTGAACTGTCGTGGCGCGCGCCGATGACGGACGCGCTGCGCCGGGTCGGCGAGGCCGAGGAGCTGGTGGGCAATGCGCTCGGCGAGGACGCGGGGCCGGTGCAGATCCTCAGTGAGACGCATCGGTGGCTGGCGAACTTCCACCCGGCCTCGGCGGTCGAACTCGACTACGGCGGGCTGGTGCAGCTCGTCGACGACCTGACTCTCGAGTCGGACACGTCCGCCGACGAGGTGCACATGCTGCTCGAGGCGCTCCGCAACGGTGACGTCGACGAGGTCGGCGAGATCTTCCAGACGCTGCGTGACTACTGGGGCGAACTCGCCGCCCGCGAACGCTTCAACTGAGAGTGACGACCGGTCGTGCCCCGAAGATGCCCCGAAGGGCACCTTCGGGGCGTTGAGCGCCCCCAAGGTGCCCTTCGGGGCACTGGCGCAGTGATCAGTGCAGCGCGTCCGTCAACGCGGTAGTCACGCGGAGTGAGCCGACGTCCCGGTTCGCGCCCGTGACCACGCCCGCACCGACGGCCATGCGTTCGACTGCCTCGCCGGACGGTGTCTCGTCGAGTAGTCGCAGCGCCTCGACGAGGATCGGTTCGCGGGCGCGCGCACTGCCGTCGGACACCTTCAGGGCCACGGCGGTGCCGTCGGCCAGTGCGAAGGCGTGCACGCCCTCCGCGCCGCCCTTCATCAGCAGCCCCGGCACGGCCTCCATCAGCACCGTGTCCTCCCGGCCGGTGCCCGCGACCAGCCACGGATGCGCCCGCATCGCGTCGGCCACCCGTCGCGGGTTGCCGGAATCCGCCGTCACCAGGCGTCCGAACGCGCGTGCCAGGCCGGTCAGCGAGTACGCCAGCAGCGGCGCTCCGCACCCGTCGACGCCGGTCCACGCGATCGGCTCGCCCGTCAGCTCCGCCACCGTCTCCGCGATCGTGGTCTGCAGCGGGTGCTCCGGGTCGGTGTAGGTCCCCGTCGGCCAGCCCGCCGAGACGCACGCCGACAGCATCCCCGCGTGCTTGCCGGAGCAGTTCATCGAGGCCCGGCGACGTTCGGCGGCGGGCCGGCCGCGAGGCGTGTCGGGTGGGCACTGCAGGTCGTCCTCGCCGAGTCCGGCCTTCGCCAGCAGCGTCAGCGTCCGCTCGGCGTGTTCGGGCTCGCCGTTGTGGGACGCGCACACCAGCGCCAGGTCGTCGTCGGAGACGTCCAGCCCGGCGTGCAGCATGCCGAGTGCCTGCAGTGGCTTGTTCGACGACCGCGGGTACATCGGTTCGTCGGCGTCGCCGACGGCCGCACGCACCGTGCCGTCCGGTGCGGTCACGACGAGGCTGCCGTGGTGCACGCTCTCGACGAACCCCGAGCGCACCACTTCGACGAGCGCGGTCATGCCCGGCCGCCCTCGTCGGTGGAGCCGGTCGCGGAGCGCTGGGAGTCGAGCAGCTCGTCGACCGAGGCCGTGCCGTGTGCGTACCGGCCGGCGATCTCGGCGTTGAACGTGTCGACGACCGCCTGCACTTCCCGCCTGCGTTGTGACACCGATTCCTCCTGCTGCCGGTACGACTCGAGCGTCTCGGTGAGGCGATCGTCGCCCAGGGACACGACGTCCGACAGGTTCGCGTCGCCGACCAGCGCTTCGGCGGCGCGACGGTACTCGCCCGCACGCGTCGGTTCGAGCGTCTGGTGCCTGCCCGAACCGGTCGCGGGCCCGAGGGCGTTGTCGGACAGGATCGCGGTGAGCTGGGCGACGACGTCCTCGTCGCCGGGGGTGTCGGAACTGCGCCGCAGCTGCTCGGCCTTGACGATGTCGATGCGGGCGTGCAGCAGTCTGCGCAGGTAGGAGAGGTCGGTCTCCTCCTGGGCGGCCTCGTCCCGCCGCTCCCGCAGCGTCGACAGCGACAGTGCCTCCGGCTCGCTCGCGTAACCGGGTGCTAGGACGCGGTCGATCCGACGTCGCCCGCCGGGCCGGACTTCGATCACGGATTCATCCTGCTCTACGTCGTCGATCTGGGCCAGAGGCCGGACACCTCCGGGAGCGGAGATCATGTCAGCCCCGCAGTCGCGCGACGGCCTCGCGCCCCGGCGCGGCGCCCTCGTCGGGCACCGAGTCCGGGTCGATCGCGGCCTGGGGAGTCTCGTCGCCGGAGCCGGTGAGGAGTTCGGCATCCACCGGAGTGGATCGTTTGACCAGGGCCAACGCGATCGGGCCGAGCTCGTGGTGCTGGGCGACGCTGCCGACACGGCCGACCGTGCGCTCGCCGCGCAGCACGGGGTCGCCCGCCTCGGGGTAGACCTCCATCGATCCGTCCAGGTGCAGCAGCAGCATGTTGCGAGGCGGCCTGCCGACGTTGAACACCTTCGCGACCGTCTCCTGCCCGCGGTAGCAGCCCTTCGCGACGTGGGCGGCCGAGCCGATCCAGCCGACCTCGTGCGGGATGGTGCGGTCGTCGGTGTCGACGCCGACGCGCGGCCGCTGCGACTCCACGCGCAGCGCGTCGAACGCCCACGAGCCTGCGGGGCGCGCACCCGCGTCGGTCAGGCGCTTCCAGATGTCGACCAGATCGGCGCGCGGGACGAGCAGGTCGATGGCGTGCGGCCCCGGCCACGGCATGCGGCGTGCGAACCCGCCGCCGGGCAGTGCGGCGATCGCGTACGGCTCGGTGGGCAGTTCCAGAGGTGCGTCGCCGCCGAGGGCGGTGAGCGCCTGGTCCGCGTCCGGCCCGAGGAGTGTCAGCAGGGCGTAGTTGTCGGTCGCGTCGCGGATGTCGACGTCGGACCAGAACTTCATGGCCTGCAGGTAGTCGATCAGTGTTTGCTTGCCGCCGTTCGGCATGGCGCTCGTGGCGTGCGAATCCGGGTCGGTGTCGAGGTGGACGACGTCGCCGGTGTAGCCGAGAACGGTGTGCGCGTCGATGTGGCCGTGGGCGTCGAGGACGAGGGCCTCGGTGCCGGTGTCGGCGGGCAGTTCGGTGACGTGCTGCGACAGGACCAGGTGCAGCCACGACAGGCGTTCCGGTCCGCCGACGGTGATCACGTGCCGGTGCGACCGGTCGACGACAGCCACCCCGCGCGTGGCCGTGCGCTGTTCGGCGAACGGATCACCCCAGTGCCACGGCACGCCCGCTTCGGGGTGGTCGTCTGGTGCGGCGACGGCGCCCGGCAGTCCGGACAGGGGCGAGGAATAGGTCATACGGCGATCGTATGTCGCCGAGCCGCTCCGATGGTGGGTAGCGCCACCCGGACCGCTGGGTACGGTGAAACCATGCGCGTCCTCGCTTTCCTCGACGGAACCTTCGCCGACCCCGACCAGGCCCACATTCGCATCGACGACCTCGGCCTGATGCGCGGTGACGGCATCTTCGAAACGATCCTCGTCACGAACGGAGTGCCGCGGGAGCTGGACGCGCACCTGGACCGGTTCGCGCGGTCGGCGGCGAAAATGGACATGGCTCCGCCGGACCGCGAGGCGTGGGAGCGCGTGATCGGCCTGGTCATCGACAACTGGCCGCGGGAGGTGGAGCTCGCACTGAAGATCGTCCTGACCCGCGGGATCGATGGTGACCCGGACGAGAAGCCGACGGCGTTCGCGTACGGCACGGACATCGCGGAGTCGACGAGGAAGGCGCGGCGCGACGGCATCGGCGTGGCGACGCTGAACCGCGGGTTCGAGGTGGACCTGATGGAGCGTGCGCCGTGGCTGTTGCTGGGTGCGAAGACGTTGTCGTACTCGGTGAACATGGCGGCGCAGCGGGAGGCGCGGCGCCGTGGTGCCGAGGACGTGATCTTCACCAGCACCGAGGGCTACGTGCTCGAAGGCCCGACGTCGAACGTCGTGCTCGCGCGCGGCGGCACGCTGTACACGCCGCCGCCGGCGAACGGCATTCTCCCGGGTACGACCCAGGGCGACGTGTTCCGTGCGGCCGAACGGGCGGGCTGGAAGACCGAGGTGGCGCAGCTCAAGACCGAGGAGCTCGGGTCGGGTGACGCTCTGATGCTCGCGTCGTCGGTGCGAAAGCTGACGCGGGTGCACACGCTCGACGACGTCCGGTTGGCCGACGATCCCGCGGTGTCGATCCACGCCGAACTGGCGGCCGCCTACGACGCGCAGTACGAGTGACCTCCTCGCCCACCTGCGTAACAACAAGGCGCAGGTGGGCGAGGAGCGACCACGCTGAGTGGGCCGGAGGTCGGCGGAAGAACGCCCCCAAGGGCACCTTCGGGGCGTTCAACGCCCCTATTCTTCCCCTCGCTCCTCTGCCGGACGTCGACGGTGCGATGGGAAGATTCGGGGCGCTCAGTGCCCCCAAGGTGCCCTTCGGGGCATCCAGGAAGGTGCAGAGGTTCGGCTGAACGGGGGTCGTTCGGAGGGGTGAGCGGAGTGGGGTGGACGGAACTCAGCCGACGACGCGCTCGAGGACGAGGGAGACGTGCGGGGTCATCGGATGCCCCATCATGGCGCGTTCCTCGACGTAGCCGAGGTTGCCGCTGCCGTCGGGCATGATCCCGTACAGCCGTTCGGCGGCCGTGACCTCCTTGGCTGTCTGCGACCGCACCACGGCGTCGGTGGCGAGCTGCCACGCCGACTGCCCGCGGGTCTGGCCGTAGAAGAGTTCGATGACGCCGGACGAGTGCGACAGCACGAGCTCGATCGTGTCGTCGGCCTGCGGACGCCAGAACCCGGTCTCGCGTGCGGCGGACCGGATGATGTTGCCGTCCGCGTCGAGCAGCCACGACCGCGCCTCGTGGTACAGGAACGGACGTCCGTCGTGGGCGATGGTGAGCTGCTGCGCGACGCGCGCGGGCTCGTCCATCGTCGGGTAGTTGACCTCGCCCTCGCCGCGCCACACACCGATCAGCGGCAGCAGCGCCAGGCACGCGTCGTTGAGGTCGGCGCCCTCTCGCAGGTTGGCCGTGTCGCCGGTGATCGGCAGATCGTCCAGCTGCGGGATGTTGCGGTGTGCCGTTTTTTCAGCGCGTTGCGCTGCGGCCTCGATGGCCTCGTCGCCGCTCGACATCGGGTAAGCCTTACTCAGCGTTGGTGACGGATGCTGACCGGGTGCTCTCGGGTGCTGTCGCTGATCTCGCGCGTTGTCGCTGCGGAGCCGCGTCGGCTCAGTTACCGGCGTACAGCCGGTAGACGACGTAGCCCGCGAACCACATCGAAGCGATGATGGCCAGGATCAGCAGCGTCGTAAACAGAATCTCCACGCGCGGAAGGATAGCGCCCACTCCCCGGTTCGCCCGAGTCCCGGTGCCACCTCGTGAGCACGGTCACCGGTTCGGGTCGGCTCCCTCGTCGCGTTCACCAGGGGTGACGTCGGCTCGCGCTCGGCCGCCCCCGCGAAACACTTAACCCTTGCGTTAACTGTTTTGTGCGGCAATACTTAGCCATATGGCAAAGCTTTCGACGCCTGCGGTGGGTCCGGTCCCGGCCGAACCCGAGCTCGACGACGTTTTCCTGGCGCTGGCCGACCCCACGCGGCGTTCGGTGATTCACCGGCTCGGTGCCGGTCCTGCCGGCGTCGGCGATCTGGCGGCAGAAGCCGCGATGACGCTCCCTTCCTTCCTGAAACACGTGCGGATGCTCGAGCGCAGCGGTCTGATCAGGACCCGTAAGGACGGGCGGGTGCGCACCTGCGAACTCGACCGGGAGCGGCTCGGCGTCGTCGACGACTGGCTCGCGCAGCAGCGGCGGCTCTGGGAAGAGCGCACCGACCGGCTCGAACGCTTCGTCACCGCTAATCCCGATACCGGCGGTCACGGCACCGCCGACGAGAGGAACGAGTCATGAATCCCGAACTCGACTTCACCGTCGACCGCATCATCCGGGCGCCGCGGAAAGCCGTGTGGCAGGCGTGGACCGACCCGGACAACCTGGCGCAGTGGTGGATCCCGGAGCCGATGCACTGCCGGGTCGACCGGCTCGACGTGCGCCCCGGTGGCGCGTTCGTGACGCGCATGAGTGAGGACGGCACCACGTTCTCGCCGCACCTGGACGCCTGTTTCCTCGCGGTCGACGAGTTCGAGCGCATCGTGTTCACGAACGCCGTCGACAGCGCGTGGCGGCCTGCCGATCCCGAACCCGTCACGCTCGTCGCCGAGATCACGATGCGGGATCACCCCGACGGCACCGACTACCGGATCGTGGTTCGCCACCGCGATCCCGAAGGGCTCGCCCGCCACGTCGAACTGAGTGCCGACACCGGCTGGGGCACCGTCGCCGACCAGCTCACCCGCTTCGCCGAGCGCGCCGCGGGATGAGGTCTGCCGGGTGATCGCCGCGGGCGTGTGCCTGCTCGTACAACCGATGAGCCTCGGTGGCTCGTCATCGGCATGATCGGCGGAAAGCATGGTCGGCGGTCGTGACGTACCGAGGTGGCCGAACGAGGATCATTTCGGTCCGCCGAGCGCGTAGCGAGGAGGTCACGCTCTATGAAGGCCGAGGAGTTCGACGAGCGTTTCGGCCGTGGCGAGGACGTGACCGGTGACCTCGACCTGTCCAGGGTCAAGCGTCCGAACGTCGAGCAGCGGCGGGTCAACGTCGATTTCCCGACGTGGATGATCGAATCGTTGGACAGCGAGGCCAAGCGGTTGGGTGTGACTCGGCAGTCGGTCATCAAGGTCTGGATAGCGGACCGGCTGGAGCATCCGGGGCACCACGCGGCATGACCACCGGGGCGTCGACGACGTCGTCAAGCTGATCGTGGACGGCTGACGGTGGCGGGCAGTCAGTCGTCGCGGCGGCCCGGTGCGACGAGGCCGGTTTCGTAGGCCAGCGCGACGAGTTGTGAGCGGTCGCGGGCGTCGAGTTTGGTCAGCAGCCTCCCGACATGCGTGCGCGCGGTGGCCGGGCTCATGAACAGGCGCTCGGCGATCTCCCCGTTGGAACGGCCCGCGCCGACCTCGGCCAGCACTTCGCGTTCCCGCTCGGTGAGCACCTCCAGCCGATCGGACGCGACCGGAACCGGCTTCTCGGCCGCGGCCCGCATGACCCGCCGGGTCACCGACGGCGACAGCAGCGCGTCGCCGCGGGCGACGATCCGCACCGCCTCGCGCAACTCGTCCGGGGTCGTGTCCTTGAGCAGGAATCCCGCCGCACCGGCGCGGATCGCCTGCAGAATGTTCTCGTCGGTGTCGAACGTGGTGAGCACGACGACCTGCACGGCGCGCAGCTGCGGGTCGTCGACGATGCGCCGCGTGGCGTCCAGCCCGTCGGTGCCGGGCATGCGGATGTCCATCAGCACCACGTCCGGCTGCTCGGCGGCGACGAGCGCGACGCCGGTGTCCGCGTCGTCGGCCTCGCCTGCCACGTCGATGTCGGCCGCCCGTTCGAGCAGGGTTCGCAGCCCCGCGCGGATCAGGTGCTGATCGTCGACGAGCACGACCCGGATCACGAGTCGCCCCGCGCGGGTATGCGCGCTGTCACATCGAAGCCCTCTCCCGGCCGGGTCCGTATCCGCAGCGTGCCGCCGAGCAGTGTCAGGCGTTCGCGCATGCCGGTGATGCCCCAACCGCCGGCGGGGTCCGTGGCAACTGTGCCCCGGCCGTCGTCGCTCACCCGCATCGTCACCGCGTCCTCGCCGTAATCCACGTCCACGGTCGCCGTGGTGGCGCCGGCGTGCCGCAGCACGTTGCTCAACGCCTCCTGCACGACACGATAGGCCGTCACGTCCGACACGACCGGCAGCGCGCGCGGGGTGCCGGTCGTGCGGACCTCGACGTGCAATCCCCCTGCGGTGGCGGTGTCGACGAGTTCGCCGAGCCGGTCCAGCCCGGGACGTGCGTCGGCGCTCCCCGGATCGCGGTCCTCGGCGTCGGCGTCCGGGGTGCGGAGCGCGTCGACCGTCGCGCGCAGTTCCCGGCCGGCGTCCCGGCAGGCCGTGCGCGCCGCGGCGAGTGACCGCTCCGCGGTGGCGGGCTCGTCGTGGAGCGTCTCCCTGGCGACGTCGGTGTGCAGCGAGATCACCGACACGGTGTGTGCCAGCAGATCGTGCAGATCGCGCGCGATTCGCATCCGTTCCTGCTCGACCCGGCGGGTCGCCTCGACTTCCTGTTCCAGGGCGGCCGCTGCGGCTTGTCTGTCCAATTCGGCCCGCCATCCCCTGCGGGATCGCACACTGTCGCCGAGCGCGATCACGGCGAGCATCAGGGTCGCCGAGGTGGGCGTTTCGAGGCCGAGCACGTACGACAGGTTGTCTCCCTGTCCGATCCGCACCACTGTGGACACCGTGAGCAGCGTCAGCGCCGTGCCGCACGCCCAGTAGAGCCGGCCGCATTCGGCGGCGGAGTAGGGCGCCGCGGCGACGGGAACGGCCAATCCGATGGGCGGATAGGAGAGCATGTAGTAGCCGAGCAGCGCGACGGCGGTGACGATCAGCACCGTGACCGGCAGGCGGCGGAGCGGAGCACGGCGGCTTCGACGGCCGGTGACAGCGCGCCGGCGAGGTTGCCGCCGAGCTCGGGAGGTTCGTCGTGGGCCACGTGCCACAGCGCCTGGTGCACGACGCCGAGCACGATGCCGTAGACGGCTCCGACGGCCGACAGCGTCAACAGCGGGGACGGGAAGGACGAACGCCACCTACACGGCGAGTGGTACGAACACGAGCAACCCGTTCAGCACTGCGGCGACAGGTCCGAGGTCGTGCGCGATCGCCCGCGGTGCGCCCAGCATCGCCAGGCCGACGACGGTGAGCGGTGCGAGGCCGACCCGTGCGCGGAGGCCGGCGGTCATGGCAGGACCCCGGCAGCACTCCGGCCGTGTTCCGGCCGCGGTGCGTGTCGCGTGATCCCCATGGTGTTCCTCCTCATCGGCACGAACGGACGGTGACTCCGGAAACGCTAGGCCGGAGCCGTTCGACGGGGCATCCGTCACGACGCGCTCACCGCGTACGTGTTTCGACGTACGCACGCGACGTCAGTTGCCGTTGATCGTCCCCGGATGCCGGGCGGGAGCCCGGTTGTCGCGCTGATCCCGTGCGAGACCCACCAGTAGCACGGCATGTGCGGCGTGGGCGCTACCGACGATCAGCCGCTCGATCAGGCCCACCGGAAGCACCTGCCACCACGACGCCTCGTTTGCGCTGGTGATCCCCACGGTGCCCAGTACCACCGCGAACCAGCACAACGACGTGACGGCGAGCCCGCGTGCCAAGCGCCGCCGGGCCGCCGAGCCGGGGAAGACCACCCGTGCGCAGAGAAGGACGGCGAAGGGCAGGGACACGAAGGCGACCACGCTCGCGTAGAAGTGGATCCGGCCACCGACGGTCGGTCCCGCCGACCAGTCGATCTTCGGGAACACAACGATGATCAGCAGACTGACTGTCCACAGTGCACCGAGCACCACCGCTGCGCGATGGGCGCCGCGCCGTGCGATTCCGGCGAACGTGACTCCGGAACCGGCAGCCGTCAGCAGCACCGACAGGTCGAAGATCCACTTATGTGGCCCGAGGGCGTATTCGCTGATGGTGCGCCGCAGCGGATCGATCTCACTGGTCGGCGGGACGAGGTGTAGCCCGACCAGCAGGGCCGCGCCGACGGCCAAGGCGGACACGCCGCACCCGTATACCGATCGCCAGGCCGATGTTGTCACTCCGATCCGGGTCATGTCAGTCGGCGGCGTTGGCCCGGTAGGCGGCCGTGCCGAGGATCAACCCCAGCGCCGCCAGCGCGACTGCGAGCGTTGTGACCGCCGGCTGGATGCCCCACCCGCTGACCGCATAGCCGGTGACGACGGTGAGAACGGCGGCGGGAAGGTAGGCGCTGATGTTCAGCGCGGCGTTGCCCTCGGCGCGGCGGTCGTCGTCGACGTGCTGGGCGATGAGCCGGAGACCGCCCAGCTGACCGAGTCCTTGTCCGCAGCCCGACAGGAGCGCCGCCGCAACGAACACGACGGGGCTCTCGGTGTGGAGCGTGGCCACGACGGCGACCATCGCCAGGACCGTGCTGCTGCTCCCGAGCGCGAAGAGGCGAGGCACGGCGAGCCGAGTGAGGACGAGCTGCGATCCGGTCGCGGCGAGGAACATCACGCACGCGGCGCCCCCGGCCAACAGGGGTGACGTGTTCCCGACGGCGAGAACCAGCAGCGACGGCCCCAGCGACAGCACGAACGACGTCGCCGTCAGCCCGGGAGCGAAGACGGCCGCACCGCTCGAGATGTGTTTCCGGTTGCGGCTCGGAACACGTGGCAGCCGGGGCCACACGGGCCCGCGGGCACGACCGGCCGGGCGTTCCAGCGGCAGGCCGACGTAACCGATGAGCGCGACGACCAGCAGCGCGATGTTGACGGTGAACACCCAACCGACGGGCTCCGGTGTCAGCTCGTAGACGAGTCCGCCGAGCAGTGGGCCGAGACCGGAGCCGAACACCATCGCGATGGACGCGAGCATCGACGTCAGGTGTCGTCGGTTCGTCCCGCCGAGGTCGACAACCGCGGCCATACCGGCCGAGACCACGATGCCGACGGCAACGCCGACCGAGAACCTCGCCACGATCAGCGTCACGACGCTGCCGGCTGTCATGAACAACGCAGCCGAGATCAGCGCAATCACGATCCCCGGAACGACGACCCGCTTGCGGCCGTATCGATCCGACGCCCGCCCCGCCACCAGCAGTGTCATCACCAGGCCTGCGATGTAGGCGGCGAACACCACCGTCAGCGTTCCCGAGGAGTAGCCGAGCTCTTGCTGCCAATACACGTACAGCGGGGTCGGCGAATTGGACAGGGCGAACACCGCCGCCACCGCCCATGCCGCTCTGGCCAACTGCCACCCCGACCCGGCACGAGTCGCGGGTTCGCTCACCACTGTCACGCCCAACCTCCATGTACGAGAATTTTCGTACTGGAACGTAGCAGTACGAAGATATTCGTACAACTTGCTATGATGGGTGCATGGGCGACACTGCGACCGAGAGGCCACCGCTCCTGCCGGAGCCGTCGATCGAGGAACTGCGCCTGGAGGCGGTGATGGGTGCGCTCGCCGACCCGCTCCGGATGACCGTGGCGCGCAAGCTCCTGCTGGAGTCGGACGAGTTCGACCACCCGTGCGGCTGGTTCGGCTTCGACCGGCCCAAATCCAGCCTCACGCACCACTTCAAGGCCCTCCGCGAGGCCGGCGTGATCCACCAACGGCAGTACGGACTGGAGCGCCGCAGCCGACTGCGAACCGAGGACCTGAACGATCGATTCCCCGGCCTGCTCGACCTGATCGCGTCGACGGCCGGGGACGGGGAATCGAACCCTTCGTCACCTGCGCACAGGCCCGAGGCGCCGGGGACGTCCTGACCCGGGGCCTAGTTGTCGGCGTCGATCGTGGCGTGCGGCTTCCGGTCCCGGCACTCCACGGTGACGTCGACGTCCCGTTCGTCCGATTCGAAGGTCAGCTCCGCCTCGTCGTCCGGCCCGTCGTCGATGTCGTCGGCCCGGAATCCCTGCGCGGGGCTCCACGACAGCAGTGAGGCCTGCCCGTTCCGGGCACAGGCGGCGACCACGGTCCCGCCCGGCGTCCGCTCGACGTGACGTGCCCGTGGCCGGTCGCCGGAGCTTTCGGAGTCGTCCGGATCGGGCAGGGCCGACGGTGCGGGGCCGGTCGGCTCCGCACCGACCTCGGCAGGGTCGGCCATCGGCGGGCCGGGCGCGACGGCCCCCGTGTCCCGGCCCGCGTCGTCGGAATGCGGGGGTCGTTCTTTTCGTGGCCGGACCACGACGGCTGCGTGGTACACCGGTGACGAGCACGACGTGCGCGGTACCAAGGGAAAAGCTAGGCACGCCGAAGTAATGAAGAAACCGTCGGCCGGTGGAGCGGCATAGGCGATGCTCGCTGGGCGGGCCCTGATCGCCGGCGCAGTTCCGTTGGCCGCGTCGAGCCGCGGCGGGTACGAGCAAAACACGTTCGTCGGCAGCCTTGCGCGAGGTCGAGCGGTTTTGGCGGCTGAGGTTATCGCGAACTGTGCTGGTCGATCTGTTCGCGAAGGATATCGCCGTGCCCGGCGTGCCTGGCGAATTCCTCGATCATCGCGAGGAGCGTCCACCGCATGCTGACCGTTCCCTCCCTCGGATTGTGTTTCGTGTCGTCGAAGTGGAATTCGTCGGAGATCGCACGAGATCGCCGGCTCGCGCGTTCGAACTCGGCGATCACCTCGGCCAGCGGCTCGTTATCTGCGACGGTGAAGGTGCCCTCGTCCCGTTTCGAGTATCCGTCGCACTCGGACTCCTCTAGTCCCGCCCAGAACCGCTGGAACCAGATGCGTTCGGCGGCAGCGGCATGTTTGATCAAGGAGATCGGTGTGGTCAGTGACGGTACGAGTTGCCGACGGGCCTCGGTTTCGGAGAGTCCCCGTGCTGTTTCGATCAAGGATTCTCGGTTGCGATCGAGCATGTTCTCGATCAGCGTGCGCTCGGCGCCACTGGTGATTCGCTCAGGGCTCATGGGTTTCACTCCGTTGTCTTGCGTGGACGACGAATCCGTGGGGTTCGGCTGTGGGTCGACCGTGTCGGTCAAGAGGTTTCGGTCGGGCTCGCCTGGTCGGGTGTCCGAGCACGGACGTCTCATCCCGGGACGTGGAAGAGCCGGCGACGTCGAAAGCGGCGGTGCAAGCACCGTCGTGATGCGCGGGCAGCGGGTCGACGGGGAATGCTCCGGTCGAGTCGCGGTCGATGACGCGATGCCGATGCCGGACGTGAGGCTGGGAACGCGGCTGCTGTCGTGACATTCGAAGGTACGCCGAGTAACGCGACCAGACAGCCGCCTGCAGGTGAGGCCGGGGCGCTCTCGAACGGAGCCCCGCTGACCTGGTGGGAAGTGGTGGGCCGCCTGGGACTCGAACCCAGAACCCGAGGCTATACGATCCGGAGTTCGCGACGATTCCGGATACACCGGAATGTGTTGGCACAGTTGGATTTTGGCGCTTCGGTAGCTTGCATCCTTCTTGAGTAACACGGGCCCGTTGTCGTTGATTAAGGGCAGTAAAGGGGCAGCTCTGCTGGTGCTCGAGGGAGGCCCTGTGGCATTGCGGGCAGGCTGGACCTGCCCGCCGACTCCTGCCCGCAGGGAGCGCGGGTCCCCTGATGCAAGGCTCGCGCCCGGCGGGCGCGACCGTGTAGTGGCTTGGCCTTGTATCTGGGGCAGCGACCGTACAATCCAGGGCCTTCCTCGAGCACCAGAACGCAGTGAGCACTGCTGGCGTTTCAGGCGTGCCTATCGTTGGTCGCGCGCGTGGCCGACGGCGTGTTGGCGCGGCTGCCTAGGCCCTGGCCGACCGGGTAGCTGCGCGCCTATCGGCCAGGGCGATCTGCCCGATAGGGTGGCTTGAAGACGTACAGAAGATTCACTTCGACTGCGGTTGCCCGAGATGTCCTACTCCGGTGGTGTAGCGTGCGCCATGCTGCTTTGGGGCGCGGTGCTTCATAGCCCCGGCTTCCCGTTAACATCTCTCATCAATCAGTAGCGCTCGGGACCTGCATTTGTGTCACCATATCCAGGCCCACTGGTAAGCTTTCCCGGCAGCATGCGACTGCCTATGTCGCACCACGGAATTGGCGAGGTGTGCTATTGGCTAGTGATTCTAACGGTTCCAGCAGCGAAGCCGAGTCGTCGGGTGGCCAAGACTCATCTGTGTCTCAACCGGCCGACTCGCAACCCTCTGGGACCACTCATGAAGGTCAAGCCGACGATGACAAGTCGTCCCTATTTTCATATGTACGTGAGGCGCACAGTAAAGCTCCTGAAATCGGCTACGGTCACCGTTGGTACGACCGTCCATACAACGTTTTGTTTTGGCTTCGACGATCCTGGCGTAGGCGAATGCTACCCGATGCTTTACTGAGAAGGTGTCTTTATGGAATTAACTACCTGCTTCAGTTTTACACGCACGACGTCAATAAAGCTTGGAGTAAAAATGACGAAATGAGAAATCTGTCCGTCCCTCAAGACGAACATGTGACTATCCCGGACCTCTGGACTATCGAGTTGTTTCCGCCTAGCGAGTTTAAAACTCTTGCCCAGTCGATCTCTCGTAATTCATGGGATAGTCAACGACTCAGTTTCGAGTATGGCCAAGATAAGCAAGACCAGCTTAAGAGAACGCGCGATAGTAACGGGCAATCATGGTGGCGTCTAGTCAGCATCTCCGATCCTGCGGCACCGTTCACCTATCCAGCCGGGTCGACTGAGAAACTTCCGTGGCCGTTTAGCGGAATAGAATTGACCGCGATTCAAGTAGGCGCAGGACTCACAGCAGTTGTAGCACATTTTCAAATAACGCCAGAAGCTTCTTACTCGGTTGATGAGGTTTGGCATCAGATGCATGAGCCGCAGCTAATCCGCCGTAGAGGAAAGCTTCCAAAGGCCGAAGACCGCTTATTCTCTGGGTATCGCGCAACCCAAGAGTCTCGACGGGCGCTACACGATGCGGCGCGACAGTGGATTAACCGTAGATGCCCAGGATTCTTCACTAGGAACAACGAGCCCCATCCATTGATTGATATGCTACTTTTAGAGCAGCATGACCCCGTACGAGGCGAACGTGGTGAGCGAGTCTTTATGGACGCGCTACGCGCAATCGGCTTAACTGAAGATACTAGATACCGTACCTCGCCGGAGTTACCTAACATTCGGTTGTCGCGAGTAGAGACAAGTTTATGTCCCACATTGAGCACTAGAACGTGGACATTGTGGGGAAATCGCAGCGTTCTTGTTGAATCACACGATCTACGGTTCTATGGTTCGAGTGATACACGAGCCATTGGGCATGCTGTTGATCAGCGCATAGCTGAATTTTTCGTTTTATTGTCAATTTCTGATTTTATTGAGGTAACCGAGAAGCAGTACTCAATATTGCGTGATACTGCACGCGCTAGGCATGGCGATTTTAAAGCTCGTGACGTTCGGCGTCTGCGCACAAGCTTTCTCACCCTGAGTTTGGACACGAGCAGTGTTGCTCAAGACGTTACTAAATTGTGGAATAATGAGCGCCGTAGGTCTGAAGATGTCTGCTTTGTGTTGGACCTAGCACCATGGTTAGTCGCTGCCTATGAGGAACACGAGCGGCCGAGATTCACGCCGATTGATATGAACAACGAGCTACGTGCAAATCAAGTTGATCAGCTTGAGCAGATCGTGCAGGCGGATCAAAGTTACAGGAGTATTTTATCTACCGTTGCATCGCTCGGAGCATCTATCGACACCTTTAAGATTGGTCGTATTGCTCTACTTATTGCGTTTGCTTCACTCCTGGTCGCTGTTGTTACACTTATACTTACGCGAGAAAGTGCAGAACCTGCTGGTTCCGCAGAACCAGTCACGACGGTAGAAGTAACCCAGTCAAGGGGTGTGAGCGAGTCACCTCGATTCATCCGACTTTCGAACAGTTATTTGATCAAGGGAGATTTCAGCTATTCCGTCGAGAGTGGCGCGGATCCAGTGCGATAGTCGAAGCAAGTTCGGGCCTATACCAGGAACCGTGTGGACGCATTGGAAGGATTTTTCGAGCTGGGTCTCGTGATCGTATGCGAAAATGGACTTATGAAGGGCGCAACCGCAGAGCTAACGATCGGCGAGCGCATCTCGTGGTATCGGCGTCGTCGGGGGCTCTCGTAGCGGGTGCTGGCTGAGCTGGTGGGGCGTACTGAGGACTGGTTGAACAAGGTCGAGAACAATCGGATCCAGCTCGATCGGCTGTCGGTCATCAACTCGATCGCCGTCGAGCTGGATCTGTCGTTGACTGAGCTGCTGGCGGAGTCGTCGATTGTCGAGTGGTCGCCCGACACCGGTCGGCGGACCGTGCCTGCGCTGCGCAACGCGTTGTTGACCTATCGGCAGCTCATTCCGACTCGGGGCCCGCGCATGAGCCGCATTCGCCGGATGACCTGGTGGAACGGGGTAGCGTCGTGTGGGATGCCTACCAAGGCTCGCGCTTCGGTTTCATGACGGCATCGCTCCCTGGGCTCGTCGAGGACCTGGTACACGCGGTAGACCAGTACGAAGGTGCGGACAAGGTGCGCTGCCAGCGGTTGTTGGCACTGGCGTACTAGGCCAGTACGGCGTTGCTGACCAAGCTCGGTGAGACCGATCTGGCGTGCGTAGCGGCACAACGTGGCTATGACCTGGCGGAACACGCCCGTGAGCCGGTCGTGTTGACCTCGCTGCGCCGGTCGGTGTGCCACGCGCTGCTGTCGGCTGGACGGTACGCGGATGCTGCCGCACTGGTGGGGTCCTGGCGATCCGCTGGGAGCACATCGACTTTGACGCTCAACTTGCCTACACGGTCGGCAACATGGTTCGCAGCAAGGCACACGGCAAGGGCGTCAACGACGGCAAGACCGAGACAGCCCAGCGTGCCGTGCCACTGGCAACCTGGCTCGTGAGCACGCTTCTTGATCGCCGATCGCGGGTCGTTGAAGATCGAGGGCAGGCGCCCGAGGATGTGGTCGGCTGGGTGTTCCCCGACGCCCTCGGCGGACTACGCGAGACCAACACATGCGGCGTGACCGGCGAGCATTCCGCGACCGCCACGACATCGGTACCTGGTTCACGCCCCGGACCTTCCGGAACACCGTCGCGACTCTGGTAACCGACGCGCTGCCCGCCCGAGAAGCAAGCGACCTCCTGGGCCACTGGCGATTCTCCCAGACGACTGATACCTATGTCGGTCGCATGGCTGTGTCCCGTAGGCCTGCCGAAGTGCTCGATGCGTTGGGCGGCTCGAATGGGGAGCAGTAAAGGGGCACCGGATGATCCGGACTCGTCTGGCTGACGCTGTGACCTGGTGGGAAGTGGTGGGCCGCCTGGGACTCGAACCCAGAACCCGAGGATTAAAAGTCCACTGCTCTGCCATTGAGCTAACGGCCCTGCCGCGGCTCAGCTTAGCGGCCGCATTCGGCGGCCCTGGAAGCGGTCCGGCCCTCGCCTACGCTGCCCGCGTGGCCTGGTATTGGGAAGCCCTGATCGGTGTCGGCGTGGCCCTCGCGGTCGCCTGGGTGGCGCTCGTCGTCGTGCTGGTGATCGTGCGGCCGCGCGGCGGGCTGCTGCGCGAGGCGCTGCGGCTGCTGCCGGATGTGCTGCGCCTCGTGCGCAGGCTGGCCGCCGACCGCGACCTGCCTCGCGGCGTCCGCGTGCGGCTGTGGCTGCTGCTCGTTTACCTCGCCTCGCCGGTCGACCTCGTGCCGGACTTCGTGCCCGTACTGGGATACGCCGACGACGCGATCGTCGTCACCGCCGTGCTGCGGTCCGTCGTACGCCGAGCGGGGATCGACGCCGCGCGCCGCCACTGGCCGGGCAGCGACGACGGGTTCGCCACGCTCCAGCGGGTCGCCTGCCTCACGCCGGACGCGGGGCGTACATGATCACGGCCACCCCCACCAGGCACAGCGCAGCGCCGATGTAGTCCCAGCGGTCCGGCTGGAACTTGTCGACGATCATGCCCCACGCCAGCGAACCCGCCACGAACACACCGCCGTAGGCAGCCAGGATCCGGCCGAAATGCGCGTCCGGCTGCAACGTCGCCACGAACCCGTACGCACCCAGCGCGAGCACACCCGCCGCGACCCACAGCAGCCCACGGTGTTCGCGCACGCCCTGCCACACCAGCCACGCCCCGCCGATCTCCGCGAGCGCAGCCAACCCGAACAACAGCACCGAACGTAGGACCGTCATGGCAGAGCACGGTACGGACCTGCGGCCGGTCGAGGGCGAACGAACGGGGCGCGACACGGCACGGCAGGCAGCCGGCGTCGCACCGGGGCCGAGTGCAGAACACGCGTGGGGACCAGTCGTGCGGTGGGCGCAGGACGGGCCTGGAACCCACAACACGGCCCGGGAATCCGCAACACGGTCTCTGGAAGGCGCAACACGGCCCCCGGAATCCGCAACACGGCGTACTGGGCGCAGGACACGCGGGGTGGCAGGTCGGCGGACCGGTCGGTCGACTGATGCCGCGTCGTGCCCGGCGTTCGTAGCGTTCACGGCAATCGACACACGCACCGATCGATCCGGGAGGAACCATCATGACCAGCGACAACGCCACGGCCACGACCGCAACCGACGACAACACCGCGGCCGCGGGCAACGACCGGCGCGCCGGCGACCCGTTGCGGCTCGCCGTGATCATCGGCAGCGCCCGCACCGGCCGGTTCGCACCGGTGCCTGCCGCCTGGTTCGCCGACGAGGTGCGCAAGCATCACGGGTTCGACGTCGACGTCATCGACCTGGCGGGGATGGACCTGCCGGATTCGCTCGACGGATCCGCCGACACCGACGCACTCGGCGGGCGTCTGGCCGCCGCCGACGCGTTCGTCGTCGTCACGCCCGAGTACAACCACAGCTACCCGGCGCCGCTCAAGGCCGCCATCGACCACTTCCACGCGGAGTGGCTCACCAAGCCCGTCGGCTTCGTCACCTACGGCGGCATGAGCGGTGGCCTGCGCGCCGTCGAGCACCTGCGCGGCGTATTCGCCGAGCTGCACGCCATGACCGTCCGCGACACCGTCAGCTTCTACAACTACCCGGACCGCTTCGGCGACGACGGCCTCCCGCACGACGCGGAGTCGGCGGGCCAGGCGGCCAAGGGCATGCTCGACCAGCTGCTGTGGTGGGGCAGGGCACTGCACGATGCCCGGGCGCAGCACCCGTACGGCAGCTGACCACTGCGTGCTGACGTGGTTCGGCCCAGTCGGCCGGCAGCGCTCACCCGGCCACTCTGCTCACCCGGCCACTCCGCTCGCCTCGTTCTGCTCACGTCGTCCGTGCTGCCCAACTCGACCTGCTCCGCTCGTCCGGCCCACCCGGGAACGTCGCCCACACCGGCCATGGTGACGTTCCCGGAGTGGGCGGCGCCGGTGGGATCACTGCCGGTTGACTTCGACCTAACTCGAAGTTGCAGAGTCGTGACCATGAGTTTTGCAGGGATCCACGGCCGTGCCGACGAACTCGCCCGCATCACGACGTTCGTCGCCGAGATGCGCAGCGGGGCCGGACAGGCCCTGGTGCTGCGGGGCGAGGCGGGGATCGGCAAGTCGGCGCTGCTCGCGTTCGCGGCCGACGCCGCCGACACGGACACGACCGGCAGCACCACGACCGGCGGCACCACGACCGGGGGTGCGGCTCCGGCGGCCGCCGCCGGGCCGGCCGGTGCGGATGACCTGCTGGTGCTCCGCGGCGCGGGAGTCGAGGCCGAGGCGGGGATCCCGTTCGCGGGTCTGCACCTGTTGCTGCACCCGGTGGCCGGGCGCGTCGACGAGCTGGCCGAACCGCATGCCGGAGTGTTGCGCCGGGTGCTGGCGGGGGACGGCACCCTCGACCGGTTCGCCGCGGGCGTGGCGCTGTTGGAGCTGCTGGGAACCCTCGCGCGGAGCGGGCCCGTGCTGGTGCTGACCGACGATGCGCATTGGCTCGACACCGCGTCGGTCGACGCCCTGTCGTTCGCCGCGCGCAGGCTCGCCGGACAGCGGATCGGCGTGCTGCTGGCGGTTCGCGAACCGCACGCGCCGGTGACACCCACACCCGGCCTGCCCGAGCTGCGACTGTCCGGTGTGGACGAGGAGTCGGCGCGGCGGATCCTCGCCTCGACGGAGCTGCCGCGTCACCGGCGTGACCGCGTCGTCGCCGATGCGGACGGTAACCCGTTGGCGCTGCTCGAACTCGGTTCGTCCGAACGCGACAGCCACGGCGATCCGTTCGCGGGTTTCGTCGCGGAGCTGCCGCAGGCAACCCGGACCGTGCTCCTGGTCGCGGCCGCCGACGGTACGTGCGACATCGGCACGATCCTCGCCGCGGCGGGCACACTCGGTGCGTCGATCGACGATCTCCGCGTGGCCGAGGACGCCGAGCTCGTGATGTTCACCGAGGGCTGCTTCGGGTTCCGGCATCCGCTCGTCGGCGCGTCGGTGTACCGCGCCGCCACGCTGGCCCGGCGGCTCGAAGCCCACCGCGCACTGGCCGAGGTGCTGAGCCAGGACACCGACGCCGACCGCCGCGCCCGCCATCTCGCCGCCGCCACCACCACGCCGGACGAGTCGGTCGCCGCCGCGCTCGAAGCCGGCATCGACCGCGCGAGTGTCCGCGGCGGCTTGGCGGCAGTCGCCGATGCCTACGAACGTGCCGCTCACCTCAGTCCGCTGGCCAGGGACGAAGGCCTTCGGCTGACGTCGGCCGCCCGCGCCGCAGCCGATGCGGGTCAGCCCGAACGTGCGCGTGACCTGGCCGAACAGGCTGCGGCGTTGCTGCCGGAACCGGTGGACGCGACGTGGGCGGCGATCGTGCGCGCGACGCTTGCCGAGGACGACGGCCGCACCGCCGAGGCGCATCACCTGCTCGTCACCACCGCCCGGCGGATCGCGGGCGATGCCCCGGAGCCTGCGTCCAAGCTGCTGTTCATGGCGGTCGGCGCGGCGTGGCGGGGCGACGATCCGGCTCGTGCGGTCGAATCCGCGGCCACGGCCGATGAGCTGGGGCTTCCCGGTGCCGAGCGGGTGCGTGCCCTCGCGACCGCCGCGGGTTCCGACGTCGCGGAGGCGGTCGCGGCGGTGCGCGAGCTCGTCACGGTCGACTGCGCCGAGCTGGCTGCCTGCACCGACATCGCACTGACCCTGCGCTCGGAGGTGCAGCGGTCGTCGTGGTCGCTGCTGCTCGGCGACGCCGACGGTGCGTACTCCAGGGCAACGGACACCGTGCGCCAGGCCAGGAGGCAGGCCGCCACCGGGGCGTTGCCCGCTGCGCTGGGCGTGCTCGCGCAGGCGGAGCTGCAGCTCGGCGAGCTCGACGCCGCGGCGAGGTCGGCAGGCGAGGGCCTGGAGGTCGCGACCCGCATCGGCCAGCGGCGCGGTACGGCGGTGTCGTCGGGCGTCCTGGCCGTTGTCGCCGCCGTGCGGGGTCACGCGGACGCCACGGCCGCGTTCGCCGCCGACTCCGAGTCGGCCACCGCCGCACACGCGCTCGCTCTGCTGGACCTCGGTGAGGGCCGCGCCGAGACGGCGGTCGACCGGTTGACGGCCTCGCACCGGCCGGGGCTCGCCGGGCTGACGGCGGTGCCGGACCTGGTCGAGGCAGCCGCGCGCACCGGCCGGTGCGAGGATCGCGACTTCGCGGAGCAAGCGCTTGCGGACTACGTGACCTGGGTGAACGCCGTGGACCGCCCACAGCTGCGTGCCGTCGCGCTCCGCAGTCGCGGCCTGCTGGGCGAATCGGATCTGCTTCCGACCGCGCTCGGGATGTCCGACCACGCGGGGCCGTGGCAACGAGCCCGCACCGAGCTCGCGCACGGCGAATGGCTCCGCCGGGACCGCAACCCGGCCAAGGCGCGGCCTCACCTGCGCGCCGCGCTGACGGTGTTCGACCGGCTCGGCGCCCAGCCGTGGGCCGACCGTGCCCGCACCGAGCTGCGCGCCGCGGGCGAGGGCCGGGACAGCCGTCCCGGTCGCGACACGGCCCTCGACCTCGACGGCCTCACACCCCAGGAACTGCGCATCGTGCAGTTGGCAGCAGACGGCCTCAGCAACCGCGACATCGGCAACCACCTGTACCTCAGCCCGCGCACCGTCGGCTACCACCTGTACAAGGCGTATCCGAAGCTCGGCGTCTCCGGCAGGGGCGAGCTCGCGAAACTGGAGCTGATGGCTTGAGCCGTCGTTCGCCGTGCCACACTGCACGCCGTGGAGTACCAACTGTCGGCAGAGCTCACCGGCCCGGAAGACGCCCCTGACCTGGACCCGCTCCAGCAGGTCGGCGTGGTGGCGCTGCTCGACACGCGGCTGTCCCGTCTGGCCGGGATCGAGGGGCCGGACGGTGTCGAGATCACGCCCGTCGAACACACCGTGCACGCCCACCCCGGCGGAGCGAACGTCAGCTGGCTGCTCGACGCGCCCGCGCTCGTGTTCGCCGAGGACGCCACGCGCGCCGTGCTGGAGCAGATCCTCGAGGAGACCGAACTGCTCCGCGGCTGGCAGGTCAAGCACTGCGCCGTCACGGTCACGGACGACCAGCTCGAGAGTGCCCTCGCCGCGTCGACGGACCAGGCCGAGGACGACGTCATCGAGATCGACCCCGCCGACCGGCTCGACCTGACCGAACGCAGGCAGCGGCTGCTCGACGCGTCCGGGTTCCTGCGTGCGTTCGGACTCGACGCGTTCGGGTTCACCGAGGGCGGCGACGTCACCGAGGCGGAGGCCCGCTACGTGGCGGGCGCGGTGATGCACGGCGTCGAAATGGTGACCGACGAGCTGTTCGGTGACATCCAGCTGCTCGAGGACGAGGACGGCACCGCCGTCGACGTCGAGGCGCTGTGGGTCATCGACGAACTGCCCCAGCAGTACGCCGACCAGTACACCGCGCTGTTCGCCAAACAGCTGCTCGTGACGACCGCGATCCTCGGCTACCGCCTGATGCAGGAGGAGTGGACGGCCCCGCTGTGCCCGGCCGAGGCGCTCGCGCTGCACGTCGTCAAGTCGCGGGCCGAACTGGAACTCGAGCTCGCCGACGCCATGCCGGAGGAACGCGCCTCCGAGATCTTCGGCCACTTCGACGATCACGCGTTCGCCGACGGTGCGCACGAGGAGCTCTACGACGTCTCCGACCTCGACGCCTTCGACACCGACATCATCACCTGGTTCCGCCCGGACCCGCGGTACAACGACACTGCGGGCCTGCACCCCTACCTCACCGACGAGGACTGACCGTCCCGTTGGTGCCCCCAAGGGCACCTTCGGGGCGTTGAGCGCCCCAGAAGTTCCCTTCGCGGGGCTCCTCGCTCCCGCCGGCCCGACCACCGCCCCTCGCTCCCGCCGGCCCGGCACCGCCCCTCATGGGCACGCTCACGCGGGGCACAGTCTCGGGGCGCTCACAGCCTCGTGGGGATGTAGAACCACAGGGTCGAGAACAGGCCGCCCACCAGCGCGAGCGCCACACCCATCAGCACCGGACCGTAGATCACCTTGGCGATCAGCCCGACGGTGAGCGTCACCGCGACGGCCAGGCACACCAGCCCCGCGATGACCAGCCGGTTGCCGACGCGCAGGATGGCCTGCCTGCGCCCGGTGCGGAACAGCATGCGGTGCCAGGCGGCCGGCGCGGTGAGCAGCGCCGTGGCCGCGGCCGTGAACAGCACCGTCACCAGGTGCAGCGTCTTCTCGAACCCGCTCGCGTCGCGGAACTGTGCCGTGAACGCCACCGCGAGCAGGAAACCGAACAGGATCTGCACCCCGGCCTGCGCCACGCGGAGCTCACCCAGCAGCTCGTTCACGTTGCGGGTCAACCGCTGGTGGTGCGGCTCGGGACCGGGTTCCCGGCCCGGGTCGGGGTCGTACTCCTCCGTGCCGTCTTGTCCCGCGCCGGCGTCGCGTTCCGCCGCAGGGTCGCGCTGCGCAGCAGGTTGTCGCTGCGCCGCAGGTTGGCGTTGCGCAGCAGGTTGGCGCTGCGCACCGGGGTGGTCGGCGCCGGATTCGCCGCCGCGCGCTTCCGCTCCCGAGTCACTCACCGCGGGTCCCTACTCCCGGCCGCCTGTCATCGCGGGTTCGGGCGGCACCACCACGGGCCGCCGCTTCGCCGTGCGTTCGTGCCAGCCCAGCGCCGTCACGGCGACGACCACGACGACGAGACCGGCCCACTGCGTCGCCGTCATTGTTTCGTCCAAAAAGGATACGCCGATGACGACGGCCGTCGCCGGATAGGCGAGTTCGGCCAGGGTCGCGCGTGCGGCGGGAGTCGCGCGCAGGCCCAGGTAGTACAGGCTCAGCGCGAACAGTCCCGGAATCAGCGCGAGCAGCCCGAGTCCCACGGCGTTGTCCCAGCCCACCGTGTACGGGTTCCCCTGGGCGGCCACGATAATCGCGGCGACGGGAAGTCCCACGGTGAAGCGCAGGGTCGTCACGTCGCGTGAGGACAGGCTGGTCGACACCAGGCGGCCCAGCACGGTGCCTGCCGCCCACAGTGCCGCAGCGCCGAGTGCGAGCAGCGCCGCGCGCAACGCGCTGAACTCGATGTCCAGCGGGTCGGCGAACGCCAGCAGCCACGCGCCCGCCACCGCGGGTACGGCGAACAGCACGTAGCCGCCGCGCAGGCGTTCGCCCAGTACGACCCACGCGGCCAGCACCGCGAACACCGGTTGCAGCTTCTGCAGCACCAGCGGTGTGATCGCGTCTCCCGTCTGGAACGCCGCCGTGAACAGCGCTGTGGCCAGCGCCGACGAACCGCCGCCGATGATCAGCACAGCCAGCCACACCCGCGGACCGCAGCGTGCCAGCGCCCGCACCGCGCGCGGCACGAACGGAGTCAGCAACGCGACGATGATCAGGTGTTCCCAGAACACGACCGTGCCCGAGGGCAGATCCTCCGCGAGCGGCAGCCGGAGCAGCCCGTCGGTTCCCCACAGTGCCGCCGCCACCGCGACGAGCCACGTTCGATCCCGGGGTTCCGAGGGGGCCGCCGTGCCAGGGGCCGATGTGTCCGCGGTAGTCACGCATGCCAGATTACGACCGGCCGCAGCGGACCGGTGCGTTCGTGTCACGCAGTGAGATCGCTCGACCGTGTTAACGGCCTTGTGGCTGATCGCGCGAGCGGTTAGGGACGACCCATGAGACGATTCTCTGCTGCCGCAGCCCTGACGTCCGCCGTCGCCCTCGCGAGCGCCGGTACGGCAGCCGCCGCAGGGCCGACCGCAATCGGGCCTGCTCCTGCCGGGCCTGCTCCTGCCGGGCCTGCTCCTGCCGGGGCCGCTCCTGCCGGGGCCGCCGCCACCGGGCCCGCCGCTACCGGGCCCGCCGCTACCGGAGCTGCGTCGCCGCGCGGCTCGGTCGCGTTCGCGCACGGCACGTTCGCCCCGTACGTCGACGGCGCCACGGCCTCGACGTACGACCTCGACCGTGTGCCGCCGGGTGCGCGCGCATCGGTGTTCTCGCTGTCCAGCGGCGGTGTCGGCACCACCACGAAACTGGCCGTCTCCGGACTGCAGCCGGACCGCCGCTACGGCGCGCACGTCCACGAGAACCCGTGCGGCCCGAGCGGGGACGACGCGGGCTCGCACTTCCAGCACGTGCAGGACCCGAACCCACCGTCGACCGACCCGGACTACGCCAACCCGGACAACGAGGTCTGGCTCGATTTCACCACCACGTCCCACGGCACGGGAGTTGCCGTGTCGCATGTGGACTGGTCGTACGGCGATCGTAGGCCCGCCTCGGTGGTGATCCACGAGCACCACACGTCGACCGATCCCGGCGAGTCCGGCGCCGCGGGCCCGCGCCTGGCCTGCATCAACGTCGACTTCTGACCCGGCCCCGGCGCGTGTCCTGCGTTCGGCACCGCGTGTTGCGCTTTCCGGAGCCCGTGTTGCCTTTTCCGGGGGCCGTGTTGTGCCTTCCGGGCCCCGTGTTGCGTCTTCAGGTATGGAACGTCCTCCCTTGGTTCCTCGGGGACGAGGCCGACCGGTGGCTGCTGATGTCACCCAACGAATACGACAAGAATTGCGTAGCGCGGTTCTCTCGAAAATTCGTGAAACGGTGATCTTCCCTGCGGGAAATGGAGCGGCGCTCCGTGTGGTCGCAACTCGGCAACCCAACCCCGGCGTTCAGTGCAGAAGCGTTCGCTGAGGGGTCACGGTCGGGATGTGCGCGACGGCGTCGAACCACTCGTCCAGCGACTGTCCGGACAAGTGGTATGCGGCGTCGTTCGCCGGGTCGTAGCTCGGGCCGATCAGCCGGGTTTTCGTCGGAGTGGACAGCCACGCCCGCACCGGCGCAGGTGCCACCGCGTGCAGATCGAGCACGTACGGCGCGAGTCCGGCCGCGGACAGGGTGTGCTCGGCGTAGTCCTCAGGGGGATCGGGCACTTCGTGGGGCATCGTGCCGTTGCCGAAGGTGACGCCGATCGACCGGTAGTCGGCGCCGAAGTGCTCTCGGAGGTAACTGCCCGCGTTGCGCTGGCGCTCCACGCTGGTGCTCTGTGTGACGAGCCGCCGCGGCCCGACGACCGTGTGCGCCAGGCCGCCCCAATAGACGATTCTGTCGCCGGTGCGCTCGTGCCATTCGATGACACTCTCGGCGAGGTGGCGTTCGATCGTGGAGAGACTGTCCTGCCACGAGGTGTCCGCCGGTTCGGTTGCTTCCACCAGCCGGACGGGATCGGCCGGGTGCGCCTCGTTGTACGACCGCAGCCACTCGAGCACGCCGAGGATCTCTTCGGTGCGCCAGAACGACCGCGCTTCGGCCAGAATCTCGCGTGCGTCGCCACGGCCGGTGCTGACGAACTCGGCGAGCTCGCTGCTCTTCGTCTCGTCTCCTTCCAGCAGGACCGAGCGAAACCCGTTCTCCTCCACCAGAAACCGCAGGATCCGGTGCATGACGGTGGACGGTTCGTGCGCCGACCGGGTGGACGTGCCGATCCCGACCACGGTGGCGTCCGCGGTGATCGTGCTCAACGGTCGCAGGTCGGTCAGCGACGCGGACGGCTCGACGGTGTCCAGCGTTCTGGCGGTGGCGGCGATCCATTCCCGGATCAGCTGTGAGTCGTCCATGATCACGACGTTAGAACCTGGAGTTAAGTAGAGGGCAAGACGTCGGCGGAAGTTGTGCGGTGCGCTGGGGTGCGCGCGCTCCCACCAGGCCTTGTCGCCAACCCGTTGACCTGCGACGTGCGTCACCGGCGACAATGGAGCCATGACCGCCACCCTGACGACGCCTGCGCTGCAGGTCGGCCAGTACCGGGTCGACCCTCCCGTCGTGCTCGCTCCGATGGCGGGCATCACCAACGTCGCGTTCCGGAAGCTGTGCCAGGAGTACGGCGCCGGGCTGTACGTGTGCGAGATGATCACCGCTCGCGCCGTCGTCGAGCGCCATCCCGGCACGATGCACATGATGACCTTCGCCGCCGGCGAGTACCCGCGTTCGATGCAGCTCTACGGCGTCGACCCGGCGACGATGCGCGAGGCCGTCAAGATCATCGTCGGCGAGGGGCTGGCCGATCACATCGACCAGAACTACGGCTGCCCCGTGGCCAAGGTGACGCGCAAGGGCGGCGGGTCGGCGCTGCCGTACAAGCGCAACCTGTTCGGCAACATCGTGCGCGCGTCGGTGGAGGCGGCCGAGCCCGCGGGTGTGCCGGTGACGGTGAAGTTCCGCGTCGGCATCGACGACGACCACCACACCTACCTCGACGCGGGCCGCATCGCCGAGGCCGAGGGTGCCGTCGCGGTGTCCCTGCACGCGCGCACCGCCGCGCAGCGGTACTCGGGCCAGGCGGACTGGTCGCACATCGCACGGCTCAAGGAAGCGGTCACCGGTATCCCGGTGCTCGGCAACGGCGACATCTTCACCGCCGCCGACGCCACGCGGATGGTCGAGGAGACCGGCTGCGACGGTGTGGTCGTCGGACGCGGGTGTCTCGGCAGGCCGTGGCTGTTCGGCGAGTTGGAGGCGGCGTTCCAAGGCAGGCCCGCACCGGAGCCGCCGAACCTCGGTGAGGTCGCACGGGTACTCCGCAGGCATACCGAGCTGCTGATCGAACACGACGGTCACGACAAGGCCATGCGCGACATCCGCAAGCACATGGCCTGGTACTTCATGGGGTTCCCTGTCGGCTCGGAGCTGCGGCGATCGTTCGCGACGGTGTCCTCGCTGGACCAGCTCGACGACCTCATCGGCAAACTGGAACACGACGCACCGTTCCCTGCGGACGCACTCGGCCCGCGCGGACGGCAGGGCTCGCCCGGCAAGGTCACGCTGCCGCACGGCTGGCTCGACGATCCCGACGACCCGTGCGTGCCCGAAGGCGCCGACATGATGCACTCCGGCGGCTGAGCGAGGCCGAGTCGACCGCGCCGCGAGGGGAAGATTCGGGCGCAAATCGGGTGCTGCATCGCTGCGGAAAAGCAAGCGGGGTTCGGCGGGTGCATGAAGCGGTAGACTTCGCAGCATGGGAAAGCGGCAGTACGGGCAGTTCTGTGGGCTGGTCCGGGCCGTCGAACTGGTCGGCGAACGCTGGACGCTGCTGATCGTCCGCGACCTGCTCGTCTCGCCGAAGCGCTACACGGACCTGAAACGGGGCCTGCCGCGCATCCCGACGAACGTGCTCTCGGCGCGACTGAAAGAACTCGAGGTCGCGGGCATCGTCGAACGCCGGGTTCGGCCGCGTCCGGACGGTTCCGTCGTATACGCCCTCACCGAGTACGGCGCCGACCTCGAAGACGTCGTACTCGCCCTGGGCCGTTGGGGAGCCCGCGCACTCGGCGAACCCGGCCCCGACGAGATCGTCACGACGGATTCCCTGGTCATGGCGCTGCGGACGACGTTCCTGCCCGAGGTTGCGCAGGCACAGGGCGACGCGACCTACGAAATTCGTCTCGGTGACGTCGTCGCGCACGCCCGCGTCGCAGGCGGTGAACTGGCCGCGGCACGCGGCGAGGCGGCCGATGCCGACCTGGTCATCGACAGCGGACCGGCGCTCCGCGCACTGCTCGCCGGTGAACTCACCCCGGACGACGCGCTGGCCGACGGCATCGTCGCGATCACCGGCCCGAAGGAACTGCTGACCGCGTTCACCCGGTCGTTCCGCATCTGACCTGCTGCCCAGGTTGCCCTGCCCACTCCGGCCCTACCCACTCCGGCCCTACCCACGCTGCGGTGCCCACGCCTGTTCTGCGGACGCCTGCTCTGCGCACGCCGGCCGGGTTCACGCCGGTCGGGTTCACGGTCGAAGGCGGCGGGGCGTGATTTCGCAGCGCGGCTCGTCCTGTCGAGCGATTTTCACGTTCGCCGAGTCCCGATGGCTCAAGCGGCGCCTCTCTCCTGTCGACATCCCTTATGGGGTTCGAGGCTGTTGGAGGTGACGTGGTGACACCGGCCGAACCCGTCTTCGACACCGCAGCGCTGGTGGCCGCGCACGAATCGCTGGCCGACGCGTTCGCGGAGCAGGGCGACTGGCGCAGTGCCTACGAACACCTGCGCTCAGCACTCGGCCATGCCCAGAGCCTGCCCGTCGCGGCGCGCATCCCCGAGCAGTACCGCCGCGAGGTCGAACAGCTGCGATACGAGAGCCTGACCGACGAGCTCACCGGCGTGTACAACCGCCGCTACCTCGACCGCACCTTGCCGTGGCTCGAACCCGTCGCCGTGGCGCTGGTCGATCTCGACGAGTTCAAGGGCGTCAACGACCGCTTCGGGCACGAGGTGGGCGATCGGGTGCTGCGCCAGGTGGCCCGAATCCTCCGGCGGTCGTTGCCGCAGGGAGGGTTCTGCGCGCGCTACGGCGGTGAGGAGTTCGTGCTGGTGGTGCCCGAGACGTCGCCGAGGACGGTCGCCGCGATCGTCGAGCGCGCGCGGATGCGGGTCGAGCAGTTCCCGTGGCGGACGGTGAGGCAGGGGCTCGCCGTCACGATCAGTGTTGGTGTTTCACCCGCCGACGGCGATGCCGATATCCGCCTCCGTATTGCGGACGAGTTGCTCTACCAGGCAAAACGACGGGGTCGCAACTCGGTGGCCTGCGATCACGGCCCGGAAAGTGGTGTGATGCGTACTCTCAGTGGAGGCACTCCCCGGCGGCATTCGTGAGGTCGTGCTCCCCCTGCTCTCTACCGTGTGATCGGCGATACCCAAATTTGCAACTCTGCGTAAAAAGTTCGGGCCTTGGTGTCGTCACGAAAGAGGGACGTCCGTACGATAGCGCACACTGTCCGAAAGCCGATCACGCCACGGTCGTTTCCGTGCTGCGAATGCGGTATGTGACCAGGCGTTCTGGGAAGGAGTGGGCGCGTGTCCGACGAGCACGGCTCGCCTGCTTCGCGCCACGCCCAGGCCGCTGCGGACCAGGTCGCGGAATGGCGCCGTCGCGCCGAACGTAATCGCGCCGACTCCGAACGCAAGCGACGCCGCTCCCTCGACGGCGACGGTGGAACGAGCGTTTCCGAACTGCTGGCCAAGACCGGGCACAACCCACAGGCAACCGGGTCGCCGCACGACGCGGCCCCGGCGGTCGAGCCCGGCACGGCCGGCAGAAATGACAGAAGTGGCCGAGTAGGTGAAAGCGACGAAAACGGCCTAACTGGCGAAAACGGCAGGATCGGCGGAAACGGCAGGACCGGCCGAAACGGCGCAGTCGGTGGAGGTAACGACATCGCTGGAAACGGCGGAGTCGGTGGAGGCAACGGCGCTGGTGGAAACGGCGCCGCTGGAAACGGCGGAGTCGGCGGAAACGGTCGCAAGCCGGGTCCGCCCGTGCCGCCGGTTCCACAGCCTGCTCCGAATGCCGCTGCGGGTCCCGGCCATCCGACCGAATCGGATGCACCGGCCGGACCGGCGCAGCTGCCGCCGCCACCGGGTCGTCGCGGCGCACCCCAGGCACACCCCGAACCTCACCCCGAGCCCCGCCCCGGTCCTTCTTCGCCGTCCGCGCCTCCTCGTCGTGGCGCCGAGCCGCCCCCGCCTCCCGGCCGGTCCGGTCCTCCGGAACCGCCGCACGGAGCGCCCGAACCGCCGCACGACATGTCGGCACGTCCGGCGCCGCCCGAACCGCCGCCCGAACCGCCGCCCGGACCGCCGCGCGCCATGCCGGCACGTCCGGCACCGGCGGAACTGCCGCCCGAACGGCCCGAACGGCCGCCCGAGCCACCGCCACGCCCGCCGTCGCCGCCACCGCGGGCGCAGCAGCGGCCGTCGCAGCAGCTGCCGTCGTCACCACCATCGGAGCAGCCACCACCGGTGCCGACTCCTCCGCGACGGTCCGGACCGGGTGACGTGCCTCCGCACACCCCGGGGCCGGAGCCCGAGGTATGGCAACCGTGGGGTGATGCCGCGGAGCCGCTTCCGCCTCGTGGTCGGGCCCAACAGCAGTCCCGTGAACAACAGCAGCCCCGTGAACAACGAGAGCCCCGTGATCCGAATCGGGATCCGGGAATTTCCCCTGGACCGGGGCGTCCGGACGGTCCGCAGCAAGGTGGCTCGCAGGCTGCCCCCCGCGCGCCGATCCCACCGGGCCAGCGCACCCCGCAGCACTCCGGTCCGAATCCGCGACCGGTCAGCGACGCTCGACCGCCCGCACCTCCCGGGCGGCCTCGCGCGGCGTTCACCGACGCTCCGTCGCCGGATGTCCCGGATCGGTCCGATGTCGCGGGCCGGCCGGAGGTGCGTCGACGGCAGGACGGGTCGGCGCCGGACGACTCGGCGCTGCCCGCTGTCTCGGGCCGGCCCGTTGCGCCGGGCGAACCCGCTGCGCAGAGTCAGCCCGTTGCGCCGGGCGAACCCGCTGCGCAGAGTCAGCCCGCTGCCGCGCGTCCGTCAACTGCCCCGCCTCGGTCGGCTGCGCCTGGCCCACCCGCTGCTCCCGGCCGGTCCGGGGCTCCGGGTTCGCCCGCTGCGCCGCGTCCGTCGACCGGTCCGCGTCCGTCCGTCGCCCCGGAACCGCCCGGTGTCGCAGGACCGGGCGCTGCTCCAGGTCCGGGCGCTGCACCAGCTCCGCCCGGTGCCGCAGGCCCCGGGCGCGGGCCGTCGGATCAGCCGCCCCGCAGGCCGACTCCGACTCCGCCGCCTCCCGCGCGGCCGCGTCACCACACCGAACCCGGCCCCGAGGGCGGTCCGCGCCCGAACGGCCGTCCCGTGGACCCGCAGGCCGACGGCCCCGACGGAGCACGCCGCGTCGAGCAGCGTCCGGCCCCGCCACGTCCTCAACAGCGCCCTGACCAACAGCGCCCTGAGCCTGAGCCCGATCCCGAGTCGTCGACCGCGTTCGGAGCAGTCGCGTCCGTGCCGGAGACCGGGCCCGACGCCGATACCACCGGTGTCCGGGACGCCCGCGATGCTCGTGGCGCCGCAGCCGACATCGACCCCCGTGACGCCCGTGACGCCCGTGACGCCCGCGGCGATCGCCGTGACCTCGACGAACGCCGGAACCCCGGAACCCGCCGTGTCGCGGAAGGCCCCCACACCGGTCCCCGCACGGGTCCGGACGCCGGAGCTCGTGCAGGTGACCGGCCGGAGCCGCCCCGTCCGGGCGGGCGCGGCACGTCATCGCCCGCCGGGCCCGCACCCGACGAACTCCCACCCGCCGAACCTCCACCCGACGAGCCCGCGTCTCCCGATCCCGCCGAACCGGGCCGTTCCGCTCCGGCGCCGCCGCGGCCGCGCAGACCGCTCGCTCCCGGCAAGGAGGGCGAAGACCGGCTGTCGATGACCGACCAGATGGAGCCGGTCGACGAACAGACCCAGTACAAGCGCAAGATCGACAACACGCTGGCCCGGTTCTCCGCCGCGCACGACGAGCTCGAAGCCGAGGAGGGCGAGCGGCGTGCGCGCAAGGAGCGGCTCGCGGCGCGGTTCGAGCACACGCGCACGAAACTGCAGGCGGCCGTCACGTCGACGATCGGCGGGCGTGGTTCGGCCGTCAGGGGAGCAGGGGAGCCCCCGCACGACGACGCCCACGGCGAGGAAGACACCGCCCACGCCGAGGAAGAAACCGGCCTCGCCGCTGGTGATCCTGCCGCGGATGCCGACCGTCCCGACGACGACGCGGCCGCGCGCACCCGGCTGCAGGAGAAGAAGAAGCGGAAGAACGACCGTGCCCGGCTCGCGAGCAAGACGCTGGCGATCGTCGCCGCGGCGCTGGTCTTCCTCGCCACGGGGGCCGCGTGGGGTGCGAAGACCTGGTTCGACTCGAAGTTCAACCAGATCGCGGCGCTCGACGAGAACTCGTCCCACATCATGCCCGGTCAGATCGGCGACGAGAACTTCATCATCCTCGGCTCGGACACTCGCGAGGGGGCAGAGGAGGAGGATGACGTCGGCACGACCGCCGACGTGGGTGGCGCGCGGTCGGACACGCTGATGGTGGCGCACGTGCCGGAGAACCGCCGTCGCGCCGTCGTCGTGTCGTTCCCGCGCGACCTGGAGATCACCCGGCCGGAATGCGAGCGCTGGGATTCGAAGTCCGGGCAGTACGGCGAGGTGACACCGGCTGCCGACCAGGTCAAGATCAACACGGCGTTCGCGGTCGGCGGGCCGAAATGCGTGACCAAGGTGGTCCAGCAGCTCACCGGGATGAAGATCAACCACTTCGTCGGCATCGATTTCAACGGCTTCAAGGGCATGGTCGATGCGGTCGACGGTGTCGACGTGCAGATCGACGAGCCGATCGTGGACCAGACGCTCGGCGAGGTCGTCACGCAGACCGGCAACGTGACGCTCAAGGGCCAGCAGGCGCTGAACTACGTACGCGCGCGCAAGGTGTACAGCGATCCGACGTTCTCCGACTACGGCCGGATGCAGCGGCAACAGAACTTCCTCTCGTCGCTGCTCGACGCGACACTGTCGAGGGACGTCCTGTTCGACACCGCCAAGCTGAGCCGGTTCGTCGAGGCGTTCACCCGGTCGACGTTCGGCGAGGGCATCGGCGTCGACCAGATGCTGACGCTGGCGCAGTCGATGCGCGGATTCGATTCCGGCAAGGTCGAGTTCCTGACCGTCCCGACGGTCGGCGAGGCCAACGAGCGCGGTAACGAGGTGCTGCTCGAACAGGACTCGCAGGCGTTGTTCGACGCGATCATCGACAACACGCCGCTGCCGGGAGAGAAGTCACCGTCCGACGAGGATCCGGACGGTGACGCGTCGTCGAGTGAGCAGGCCCAGTCCGACGAACAGCAGACTGCGGAACAGCCGGCCGGCGTCGCGGCGCCCTGACCGGATCACCCTCGCGCGCAGTCGCCCGTTGGCGCACCCGCGAGGAGTGGCGGCCGGGCCGGGAATCCGCAACACGGCCTCCGGAATCCGCAACACGACCTCCGGAACCCGCAACACGACCTCCGGAAGCCGCAACACGGGCGCATCGACTCGCCCGGCAGACCTCACCGAGTCGTCGGTCCGCGTTCACCGACGGTTCAGATCGGGATTCGGCGTTGGGCCATTGCGGGCCGTAGAGTCAGCCGTATGCGGGATGCCTACAACCTCGAACTCGACAATCTCCGTTCTCAACTGGGTGACATGGTCCAGCTGGTGAGTGAAGCGATGGAGCGCGCGACGCGATCGCTGCTGCACCAGGACCTCGAACTCGCCGAGCAGGTCATCAGCGACGACGTGAAGGTGGACGACGCACGGTCGACCGCCGAGGAGAAGTCGTACGGCCTGCTCGCGCTCCAGGCGCCGGTGGCCACGGATCTGCGCATCGTCGTCGCATCACTGCACGCGGCGGAGAGCATCGAGCGGATGGGCGACCTGGCGCTGCACGTCGCGAAGGCTGCCCGCCGCAGGCATCCGCAGCCGGTGCTGCCTGCGGAGGTGCGGCCCGCGTTCGAGCGGCTCGGCGACGTGGACGTGCGCCTGGCTCGCAAGCTCGAGCGGGTCGTGCGCGGTGACGACGCGGAAGCCGCCAAGAGCCTTGAGGACGATGACGACGAGGTGGACGAGATCCACCGCAACCTGTTCGCCGTGATCATGGATCGCGACTGGGAGCACGGTGTGTCGCCTGCCGTGGACCTCACACTGCTGAGCCGGTTCTACGAGCGCTACGCCGACCACGCGGTCTCCGTGGCGCGCCGGATGCTGTTCGTTGTCACAGGGCGTATGCCAAATCACAGTTCCAGCGACGTCTGATCGACCGACCTTCATCCGCTCGGGTTACGCGTTGGACACATGCCGTATGAACTGGGAATGCGCGGCCGACAACAGTCGGTCACCCCGTGGTGATGTCGCCGTGACGTCGCCGGGGTGGCACGTCCCGTTCACCTTCCGTTCATTCGCTTCATGAAGCGGCTTCATGTCGCGCCCATAGCGTTCGACGCGGCACAAACCCCGAGCGGCGGCAGGAGTTCTGCCGCACCAGAACCCCGGAAGAGGTCAACTGTGAAGCGTTCCACCCTGGGCCGCGCCTTCGTCCTGCCGACGACGGCCGCACTCGCGTTCGGCCTGGTCGCCTGCGGCTCCGCCAACGAGGAAGGCTCGTCCGGCGGTCCCACCATCAACGGTGCCGGCGCCAGCTCGCAGGAGGCGGCGCAGAGCGCGTGGCGTACCGGCTTCCTCGACAACAACGAGGGCACCATCAACTACGACCCGGTCGGCTCGAGCGGCGGCCGGGAGCAGTTCACCAACGGCGGCGTCGACTTCGCCGGCTCGGACGCCTACCTCGACGACGGCGAGGTCGCGGCTGCGCAGGAGCGTTGCGGTGAGGGCGGCTTCGTCGAGGTGCCCGCCTACGTGTCGCCGGTCGCGCTGATCACCAACGTCGAGGGCGTCGACAGCATCAAGCTCAAGCCGGCGACGATCGCCAAGATCTTCAACCAGAAGATCACCACGTGGAACGACCCGGAGATCGCGGCCACCAACGAGGGCGTCGACCTGCCGGACACCAGGATCGTCCCGGTGAACCGCGGCGACGGCTCCGGCACCACCGAGAACTTCGTCGAATACCTCAAGGCCGCGGCGCCCGAGCAGTGGCCGCACGAGGTCGGCGACGAGTGGCCGGTGTCGGGCGGCGAGGCTGCGCAGGGCACTTCCGGTGTCGTGCAGGCCGTCAAGAACGGCGACGGCACGATCGGCTACGCCGACGCCAGCCGGGCAGGCGACCTGACGACCGTCGAGGTCGGTGTCGGTGACGAGTTCGTCCAGTACTCCCCGGAGGCCGCGTCGGCCGTGCTCGACGTCTCCGAGCGCGTCGAGGGCCGCGGCGACCACAGCTTCGCCTTCGACCTGGCCCGCGACACGACCGAGTCGGGCACCTACCCGATCGTGCTGGTGTCCTACGTCCTGGCCTGCAGCAACTACGACAACGCCGACAAGGCCACCATGGTCAAGGACTACCTCAACTACATCGTCAGCGCCGAGGGCCAGGACGCCGCGGCCGAGCAGGCCGGGTCCGCCCCGATCTCGGACGACCTGCGCTCGAATGTGGAGCCGGCGATCGAGGCGATCAGCTCGTCGAACTCCGGCAGCTGACACCCGTCGGCAACCGTCGCAGACAGCGATAACGGGCGACCCGAGTGGCGTCCCCGCACTGTCCGGGTGGTCTCCTCGGCGATGAGGTGACCACCCGGACACACGCGTGTCAGGAGAGTTGTTCGTGAGCCGGGTCGTGCGCCGCCGCGGCGGCCGAACGCAAGAACGGAAGGAATAGAACGTGGCTTCCAGTACCGAGGCCCCGCCCCGGAGGAACCGGACGCCGCGACGTCCGGGCGATCGCATCTTCGCCGGTGTTTCGACCGGGTCCGGCGTGCTGATCCTCGTGGCGCTCGCGGGTGTCGCGGTCTTCCTGGTGACGGAGGCGTGGCCGGCGCTCACGGCGCCCGCCGAGGACATCCCCGGCGGCGAGGGACTCGTCGTCTACATCTGGCCGCTGCTGTTCGGCACGCTGATCTCGGCGGTGCTCGCGCTGGTCATCGCCGTACCGCTCGCGGTGGCGATCGCCCTGTTCATCACCTATTACGCACCGCGCAGCATCGCCAAGGCCCTCGGCTACATCATCGACCTGCTCGCCGCGGTCCCGAGCATCATCTTCGGCCTCTGGGGCATGAACGTGCTGGCGCCCGTCACGGTCGATCCGGCGTCGTGGCTGTCCGAGCACGTCGGGTGGATCCCGTTCTTCGCGGGCCCGGCGTCGTCGACGGGCCGCACCATGCTGGTGGCGATCATCGTGCTCGCCGTGATGGTGCTGCCGATCATCACCGCCGTCGTGCGCGAGGCGTTCACGCAGACGCCGCAGCTGCACCAGGAAGCGGCGCTCGCGATCGGCGCCACCCGGTGGGAGATGATCCGCATGGCGGCCCTGCCGTTCGGCCGCTCCAGCATCATCGGCGCCTCGATGCTCGGCCTCGGCCGCGCGCTCGGCGAGACGATGGCCGTCGCGATGGTGCTGTCGGCGTCCGCGGGCGTCACGTTCGACCTGATCAGCAGTGAGAACCCGCCGACCATCGCCGCGAACATCGCGCTGCAGTTCCCCGAAGCGACCGGCGTCGGGATGAACACGTTGATCGCGTCCGGTCTCGTGCTGTTCGCCATCACGCTGGCCGTGAACATGATCGCCCGCGCGGTGATCAACCGGCGCAAAGACTTCGACGGAGCCAACTGATGTCCACCTCGCTCAAGACTCCCGAACAGGATCCGGACCTGAACACGCCGCTCGGCGGGGTGTCGCTCACGGCCGGTCAGCTGCCGCGGAGCGCCGCGCCGACCACGCTCGTCGCCGCGGGGGTGGCGGGCCTGCTGCTCTGGCTCCTGGCCGACTGGGCCATCGTGCTGTGTGCACTGCTCGCGGCGGCCGCCTACGTGGTGATCGTCTACACCTGGTCGCGCACCGTCGAGGGGCCGCGTAAGGCCACCGACCGGTTCGTCACGGCGCTCGTTTCCGGCGCGTTCCTGCTGGCGTTGCTGCCGCTGATCTCGGTGATCGCCACCGTGGTCACGAGGGGCGTGGCACGGTTCGACGCCGAGTTCTTCACGTACTCGATGATCGGCGTCACCGGCGAAGGCGGCGGCATCTACCACGCGATGATAGGCACGCTGATCATCACGGGACTCGCCACGCTGATCTCCGTACCGGTCGGCATGCTCACCGCGATCTACCTCGTCGAATACGGCCGCGGCAAACTCGCCAAGGCCATCACGTTCTTCGTCGACGTCATGACCGGTATTCCGTCGATCGTCGCCGGTCTGTTCGCCTACGCGCTGTTCGTGATGGTCTTCGGGCCGGGGGTGCGCATGGGCCTGGCCGGCGCCGTCGCGCTCAGCGTGCTGATGATCCCGACCGTCGTGCGTTCCACCGAGGAGATGCTCAAGCTCGTGCCCAACGAGCTGCGCGAGGCCTCGTACGCGCTGGCCGTGCCCAAGTGGCGGACGATCCTGAAGGTCGTGCTGCCGACGGCCCTGGCCGGCATCGCCACGGGCGTCACGCTGGCGATCGCCCGTGTCATCGGCGAAACCGCACCACTGCTGGTGACCGCGGGCCTCACCGACGGCGACAACTTCGACCCGTTCGACGGCCGGATGACGACGCTGTCGGTGTTCTCGTACTACGAGTATCAGAGCCCCGGCCTGTTCGCCGAGGCGTCCTTCGACCGCGCGTGGGGTGCCGCGCTGGTGCTGATGATCATCGTGATGGTGCTGAACCTCGTCGCTCGGGCCATCTCCAAGCTGTTCGCCCCGAAGTCCCGCTGACGGCCCGGAAAGAGTAGGAAGTAACTGTGGCTAAGCGCATCGAGGTCAAGGACCTCGACATCTACTACGACAAGTTCCTCGCGGTGCAGGGCGTGTCGATGACGATCCAGCCGCGGTCGGTCACGGCGCTGATCGGGCCGTCGGGTTGCGGCAAGTCGACGTTCCTGCGCACGCTCAACCGGATGCACGAGCTCGTGCCGAACGCGCGGGTCGAGGGTTCGGTCGTCATGGACGACGACGACCTGTACGGGCCCAACGTCGACCCGGTGAACGTGCGCAGGCAGATCGGCATGGTGTTCCAGCGGGCGAATCCGTTCCCCACGATGTCCATCTACGACAACGTGGCTGCGGGCCTCAAGCTGAACAACAAGCGGCTGAAGAAGTCCGACATGGACGATCTCGTGGAGCGGTCGCTGAAGTCGGCCAACCTGTGGGAAGAGGTCAAGGACCGCCTGCACAAGCCGGGTTCGGGACTGTCGGGTGGGCAGCAGCAGCGGCTGTGCATCGCGCGTGCCATCGCCGTACAGCCCGAGGTGCTGCTGATGGACGAACCGTGCTCGGCGCTCGACCCGATCTCCACGCAGGCCATCGAGGACCTGATGCTGGAGCTGAAGACGAACTACACGATCGTCATCGTCACGCACAACATGCAGCAGGCCGCGCGCGTATCCGACACCACCGGGTTCTTCAACCTGCAGGGCGTCGGCAAGCCCGGTGAACTCGTCGAGATCGACGAGACGACGAAGATCTTCTCCACGCCGGCGCAGAAGGCGACGGAGGACTACATCTCGGGCCGCTTCGGCTGATCCCTGCCTCGCGTGTCCTGCACTCAGGGCGCCGTGTTGCAGGTTCCGGGGCCCGTGTTGCGGGTTCCGGGGACCGTGTTGCGGGTTGCGGGAACGGGTGCAGTCAGGCCGGGGCGAAAGCCCGGAGCGTCGCGTCGACGAGAGCGTCGGCGAAGGCTGCGTCGATGCCACCGGAGCGGAGTAGCCAGCGTTGGGTGAGCGGTGCGTAGAGCATGTCAAGTAGCAGGTCGAGATCGGCGTCCTCCGCGACCTGACCCGCCCGTTGCGCGCTCCGCAGCCGCCGCAGTTTCGCTTCGCGAACGGGTGTGTCCATCCGTTCGCGATAGGCCGTCGCGAGCTGCGGATCGTTCATGATCTCGGTGTGCAGCGCGCGGATGGGCGCTTGGAACTCGTCGTCGGCGAACTCCGCGACCGTCGCCCGTAGGACCGACCTGAGGTCCGTTCGGATGTCGCCGGTGTCGGGCAGTTCGATGTCGCCTGCGCTGTCCTGGCTCAGTGCGAGCAGCGAGTCGAACACGACCGCACCCTTCGACGGCCACCAGCGGTAGATCGTCTGCTTGCCTACTCCCGCCCGTGCCGCGATTCCCTCGATCGACAGCTTTCCGTAGCCGACTTCGGCGATGAGTTCCCTGGTCGCGGCGAGGATTGCCTGGCGAGAACGTTCGCTGCGGCGGGGTCCGGACTCCGGTGCCATGGCGACATCGTACGACGAAACGAGACGGTTCGTCTTGACAATCCATGCCAACGAGCGGACTCTGAACCCATTCGAGACGGACCGTCTCGTCTCGATATGGGAGGTCGGCATGACGCGAAGTTGGTTCATCACCGGTGCGTCCCGAGGTCTGGGGCGGGCCTTCACGGAGGCGGCGTTGGCGGCGGGGGATCGAGTGGTGGGCGTGGCTCGCGACGTCACCCCGTTGGCCGAGCTCGTCGCCCGATCAGATGGCGCGCTGTCGACGTTCTCGCTCGACGTGTCCGACCGGTCGGCGGTCATGGCCGGTGTGCGCAACGCCTTCGACGAGTTCGACGGCATCGACGTGGTCGTCAACAACGCGGGCGGTGCGCTGCTCGGGATGGTCGAGGAGGCCACCGAGCAGCAGGTGCGCGAGCACTTCGACACGAACCTGTTCGGCGCGCTGTGGGTCTGCCAAGCAGCAGTTCCACTGTTGCGCGAGCAGGGCTCAGGGCACATCCTGCAGATCGCGACGATGCCCGGAGCCGGCGGCGGATTCGCGTCGACCGGTCTTTACGGCGCGGGTAAGGCCGCGCTCGAGACGATCAGCGGCGCGCTCGCCATGGAGGTCGAACCGTTCGGGATCTCCGTGACGACCGTGCACCCCGGCGGATACGACACCGACCTGTTCGCCCGCGGATTGACGACGACCAGCCCGAATCCGGAGTACGCGCCACTGCGGGAACGGCTCGACGCCCTGCTCGGCGACGCCGAGGATCTCGATCCGGCACGGGCGGCGGAGGCTCTGGTCGAGATCGTCGACCTCGACGAGCCGCCGCGGCGCATCATCCTCGGCGGTGCGGCCTACGACATGTCGATGGACATGTTCCGCGCGACGACTGCCGAGTTCGCGAAGTGGGAGGAGTTGAGCAGGCAGGGCGACTGACGGGGTGGCCGATGTGCACGGGTGCAGGACACGCGCGAGGGCGCAGCCGCGTGAGCGCGCCATGAGGGGGCGGTCCGGCGACGGGTGGGCGCAGGACACGCGCGCACGAATGCTGAACAGACGCCCCGGAGTCCGCAACACGGGCCCCGGAGTCCGCAACACGGGCCCTGGAATCCGCAACACGGGCCCTGGAATCCGCAACACGGGCCCTGGAGTCCGCAACACGGGCCCCGGAGTCGGTTGCCGCTTGCTTCAGTTGCGGAGGAAGCGGACGTGGGGGTGGCCTTCGGGGCTGGTCGTGACCTCGGCCTTGACGTTGTAGACCTGCAGGATCAGGTCCTCGGTGAGCACGTCCGCGGAACTGCCCGCCGCCACGACGGCACCCTGGTCGAGCAGGACGATCTCGTCGCAGTACATCGCGGCGAGGTTCAGGTCGTGCAGGGCGATCACGGACGTCACGGGCAGCGAGGAGAGCAGGTCGAGGAGTTCGAACTGGTGCTGCACGTCGAGGTGGTTCGTCGGCTCGTCGAGCAGCAGCTCGCGTGGACGTTGCGCGAGTGCACGGGCGATCTGCACCCGCTGGCGTTCGCCGCCCGACAGGGTCTGCCAGCGCTGCGAGGCCTTGGTCGTCATTCCGGTCTGTTCCAGCGCCTCGTGGATCGCGGCCTCGTCGGTGGCCGACGACGCGAGCCACGCGCGCCGGTGCGGCACCCGGCCGAGCCCGACGACGTCGCGCACCGTCAGTGGAATCTGCGTGTCCGAATGCTGCTCCACGACGGCAACGCGCTGCGCCAACGTCCGCCGGGCCACGTCGGACAGGTCCTGGCCGTCCACGGTGACCCGGCCCGCCGACGGCTTGAGCACGCCGGCCAGCACCCGCAGCAGCGTCGACTTGCCCGACCCGTTCGGCCCGAGAACACCCACCGTCGAACCGTCGGCAGGCGCGACGCTCACGCCGTCCAGCACCAGCCCGCCGCCGAGTGAACGCGACACTCCCGTGGCCGCCAGGCCCACGTCCGGATCGGATTCCGCCGCCGTCACTGCGCACCCCGCGAGCGGTAGAGGATCAGCACGAACGCGGGTACGCCGATCAGCGCCGTGACGACCCCGACGGGCACTTCCTGCGGTTCCAGCACGGTCCGCGCGATCGTGTCGACCCACACCAGCAGCACCGCACCGGCCACCGCGCTCACCGGCAGCAGCCGCGCGTGCCCCGGACCGGTGAGCAGCCGCGCGGCGTGCGGCAGCACGAGACCGACGAAGCCGATCGCCCCGACCGAGCTGACGAGCACCGCAGTGAGCAGCGCCGTCACCGACATCAGCACCACGCGCGTGCGCCCGACCGAGACGCCGAGCGTGGCCGCCGCGTCCTCGCCGAAGGCGAACGCGTCCAGCGAGCGCGCGTATCCGCTGCACACCAACAGGGTGCCTGCCAGCACCACCGCGCAGGTGGTCACTTCGGACCAGCTGGCGTTCGCCAGCGAGCCGAGCAGCCAGAACAACACGCCGCGCGTGGTCTGGGCGTCGGCGGAGGTCAGCACGATGAACGACGTCAGAGCCGACAGCAGCTGCATCACCGCCACGCCCGAGAGCACGACCCGGTCGGTCGTCCCGCCCAGCGTGTGGCTCAGGGTCAGCACCAGCGCGAACGACGCCACCGCGCCGAGGAACGCGCCGCCGGACATCGACAGCACGCCGCTGCCCACTCCGAGGACGATGACCAGCACGGCGCCCGTCGATGCACCGGACGAGACGCCCAGGACGAACGGGTCGGCGAGCGGGTTGCGCAACAGCGACTGCATCACCACGCCGCACACCGCGAGCCCCGCCCCGCACACCGCGGCCAGTAGCGTCCGCGGGAGTCGCAGGTCCCAGATGATGCCGTCGCGCAGCACCGACAGCGTCGGTTCGGCCAGCCCGACGCGGGACAGCAGCGTCGTCCACACGTCGCTGACGTCGATGTCGGCGGGTCCGATCGTGACGGCCACCGCGATCGAGGCGATCAGCACGAGGCAGCCGCCCAGCAGCAGCGCCGGCAGTCGCGACCGCGCCGCACCGGCGGTGGCCGCAGGCGGCGTGCTCGTCCCGCGGTCGGTCGTCACGGTGCTCACTGCACCAGCCCGAACTCGCGGAGCTTGGTGGCGAGCTCCTCGGCGCCGTCGACGGTGCGGATCGTCGGGTTCAGTGCCTGTCCCGAGACCCGCACGTAGCGTTCGCGTTTGACCGCCGTCATGTCCCGGGTGACCGGATGCGATTCGAGGAAGTCGATTTTGGACCGTGCCGATTCCGCGGTCTGCGAACGACGCGTCAGGTCGCCGAGCACGACGACGTCGGGATCACGCTCGGCGACGTTCTCCCAGCCCGACTGCGGCCACTCGGCGTTGGTGTCGTCGAACACGTTCTCCGCACCGACGGCGCGGGTCATGATGCCGGGTGCACCGCAGCAGCCTGCCAGGTACGGCGAGTCGGAGTTCGCGAACCAGTACAGAACGGATGTTCCCGTCGCGTCGACGTCGAGTCCGTCGAGCCGCTGCTTCAGCTCGTCGATCAGCTTCTGCCCGCGCTGCTGCACGTCGAAGATCCGGGACAGGTCGCGGATCTCGCCGTACAGCACGTCCATGGTGAGCGTTTCCGACCGGATGCCGTCGCCGGAGCCGCTGTTGTCCTTCGCACCGCAATCGGTGGGTGACAGATACGTCGGCACGCCCAGCTCGTCGAACTGCTCGCGCGTGGCTACCCCTCCCTTACCGAGGGTCGCGGCGAACGATCCGGCGGCGAAGTCCGGCTCGGCGTCCAGCACCGATTCGAACGACGGCATGTCGTCGGCCAGGCGCGGGATGCCCTCGGCGGCCTGCTTCAGCTCGGGCAGCACCGGGTCGGTCCACGTCGCCGTGCCCACGATCCGGTCCTCGAGGCCCAGTGAGAGCAGGAGTTCCGTGCTCGCCTGGTTGAGGGTGACGACGCGCTGCGGCGGTTCGTGCACCTCGGTGGTGTGACCGCAGTTGTCGATCGTGCGCGGGAAGCCGGGTGCGGCCTGTTCGCGTTCGGCGGCGGGCGCGCCGCAGGAGGCGAGGCCGACGGTGAGGCAGGTCGAGAGCAGCAGTGCCGCCGAGGTGCGGATGGCTCGTGATCGTGACGGGAGGATCTGCACAGGGTTCCCTTGATGTCGAGGACTCATGCGCGGAGCCCGCAGTCGGACCGGTTGCCGGCTCGTGAGAGCCCGGGCCAGCAGGTCTTCGGACTCGGGGTCATCCGGCCGGAACGCCTTCCCGCCGCCCGTCGGGCCGCAGTGGCGTGTGTCCCGGCCGTCACCCTCACCGCTGCGCGTCAGTTCCGGATTCGCACCGGATTCCCTGACTCACGTCACCCGTGAGCACGACTGGCCGCCGGCGACGCTACCACCGGCCTGCGTGCGGACCCGCCTCAGGTGCGCACGCTCACGCGGCGTCCGCCGTCGCGTACTGCACATCCACTTCGTACGGCGTGAAGCCGAGCCGGCGGTAGACCGCCACGGCGGGCGTGTTGTCACCCTCGACGTAGAGGATCACCCGGCGCAGGCCGCGGTCGGCCAGGTGGCGCAGGCCCGCGAGGGTGAGTGCGCGGCCGAGCCCGCTGCCCTGGGCGTCCGGGTCGACGCCGACGACGTAGACCTCGCCTGCGGCGTCGCCGGGAGGGCCGCCGCCTTCGGAGGCGCTCTGCGCCGCGCTCGCCGGCTCCGGGGCCGCAGGGTTCGGCGGGTGCACCTTCGTCCAGTGGAAGCCGATCACGGTGCCCGCCTTCTCGGCGAGGAAGAACCCGTCGGCGTCGAACCAGTCCTCCCGTTCGGTCGCGGCGAGGTCGGCGACCGTGAGTTCGCCCTGCTCCGGGTGCCAATGGAACGCGCGGGCGTTGACGTCGACGACGGCCTGTTCGTCGGCGCCGGGTGTGAACGTGCGCAGGGTGACGCCTTCGGGAAGGGCCGGCTCGGGCCAGTCGGCGCCCGCCGTTCCGACGTGCATGATCAGCAGTTCGCGGGAGCGCAGCAGCCCGAAGCGTTCGGCGAGCGTGGCTGCTCCCGCGCGGTCGCCGTGAGCCCACACCCGCAGGTTCCGCGGATACTCCGCCACCAGGGCCTCGGCCAGCGCGGTGCCGTATCCGGACCGGCGGTGCCCGGGATGGACGACGAGCTCGGCGACCCACCTGCCGAACGCATCACCGGACTCGTCGACGTGTGCGACGCCGACGAGTGCGTCACGGGCCGTCGCCAGCAGATACCGGCCACCGGCGAACTCGCCGGGCAGCGGGCCGTCCGGTTCGGCATCGGGTTTACCGTCGACGCCGCGTGCCGCCGTCAGCAGCTCGCGCACCGCCGCGGTGCGTTCGTCGTCCAGATCCTCGGCCCACTGCAGCTCCAGCATGCCCGCCAGGCTAGCCGGACGGCCGGTGTCGGTGCCGTCCTCGCCCGGTTCGTGGGAAGGAAAGCGCCGACGTCGCGGCTGTCAGTGTCCCGAGTACTCGTCGCGGGCGGACGGCCGGGAGATGATGGGCCGGGCCGGCGTGTTCCCGCCGGGGACGGTCCCGCCGGGATTACCGCCTTTTACCGGGCCGGTGGACTTCGCGGGCCGCTCGAACTTGTAACCCACATTGCGGACGGTGCCGATCATCTGCTCGTGTTCGGGCCCCAGCTTGGCGCGCAGGCGCCGCACGTGGACGTCCACGGTGCGGGTGCCGCCGAAGAAGTCGTAGCCCCACACCTCCTGCAGCAGCTGGGCGCGCGTGAACACGCGGCCCGCGTGCTGGGCGAGGTACTTGAGCAGCTCGAACTCCTTGTAGGTGAGCTCGAGGGTGCGCTTGCGCAGGCGGGCGGTGTAGGTCGCTTCGTCGATCACCAGATCGCCGACGCGCAGCTCGGCGTCGACCTGAGGGGCGCCGCCGTCGCGGGTCGTGGCCAGCCGCAGGCGGGCGTCGACCTCGGCGGGGCCCGCGGTGGGCAGCAGGATGTCGTCGGTGCGCCATTCCGAGTTCACCGCGACGAGTCCGCCTTCCCCGATGACGGCGATCACGGGGGTCGTCGCGTCCTCCTCGCCTGCGCCCTTGAGCAGCCGGCTCAGGCTCTTGGCCGACGCGAGGTCGGAGCGTGCGTCCAGCAGGATGACGTCGCGGTGACCGGCATCCAGCAGCGCGGTGACCTCGGGGGCCCGTACGCGTACCGTGTGCGGGAGCAGGTCGAGAGCAGGCAATACCGACGTGGCATCGGATTCTGCAGTGAGTACCAGCAAGCCCAGGCTCATCGCAATCGCCTCACAAGTGCCGTCGCCTCACAAGACAAGTGCCACCGCCTCACAAGTTTCGAGCGCCTCAAGTAAAACTCGGGCCGGTCATCGGTGACAATAGCGTTGACACCCCGCGGGTGTCTGCAGTCGTGAAACGGGCATCACACAACGGCGTGTTTACGGTTTCGTACGTCCCCGGTCACATTGCATCCCGGGGTGTGTCGGTTCCTGCCCATTCCCGGAGTTCGACAGTGCCGGCCAGCCGCCTGCCTGCCAGCCGCCGATTGAGAGCCACTCGTGAGTGAAACCGTGTCCCCGCCGTCGAAGTCCTCCTCCCCGAGCTCGGGACGCCGCGTCCGCAAGATCGTCACGGTGGTTCTCGTGGTGCTCGCGGTACTGGTCGGCGTCGATTTCGCGGGCGCGGCGTTCGCCGAGCACACGGTGTCGCAGAAGGCGCGGCAGCAGCTGGGTCTCGACAGCGACCCCGACGTGGGGATCGGCGGGTTCCCGTTCCTCACGCAGGCGGTCGCCGGTGAGTACGGCCACATCACCGTCGAGGCGAAGTCGGTGCCGGTACAGGACGTGCTGCAGGACGTCGGCATCAAGGCCGAGCTGTACGACGTCGACGCCCCGCTGTCCGACCTGGCCCAGGGCAACGTCGACAACGTCACGATCGACCGGGTCGAGGGCGAGGTCACCCTCAAGGCCAGCGACATCAACCGGGTCAGCCCGCTGGACAACATCGAGGACCTGCAGATCGCCGCGTCGAGCGAGGCCTACGTCCGCAACGGCGAGGGCTCGGGCGAGCAGGCCACCGACACCGATGACAGCGCCAACACCGGTGGCGACGCCGACCGCGCTCCCGGTGCGGGAGCGGGCGACGGTTCCGACGGCGACCCCGTCTACGGCCCGGACGGCGACGACAACGACGACAGCTCCGCGGGCATCCGACTGTCGGGCAAGGTGCAGGTCGCGGGTCAGGAGAAGGAGATCTTCGCGTTCGCGATCATCGAGCTCGACGGCTCCAGCATCACGATCACCCCGCACCGGCTGCAGTTCGGGAATGACCAGGAGACGACGGTTGTTCCCCGGGCGGTGCAGCGGCAGCTGCTGCCGAGCTTCGAGGCGGACATCAACGCGGGTCAGCTGCCCTTCACCGTGACGCCGACCGCGGTGGTCGCGTCGCCGGACGGCATCACCGTGCGAGGTGAGGCCGAACACGTGGCCTTCACCGGTGCGAACGCCTCACGCTAGGGGCCGCCCTCGCCGACGCGGGCGTGGCGGCGCCTCCGCCCTCAGCGAGGGCGGCCGGCCCCCGCTGGGGGAGCCGGCGCTGGGGGAGACCGGCAGGAGCGAGTACGACGGGAGGACGTATGACGGGATTGATCGTCGCCGGGGTGACGCTGGTTGCCGCGGTGATCGTCGGCCTGGCCCTGCGCTCCCGCAACGGGCGGATCCGCATGTCCGCACCGCCGTCGGAGCCGGATGCCGCGGCCGGTCCCGGTTCCTCCGCCGCGATCCCCGCATCGGGTGACGGTGACCGGGGTTCCGGCGACGGCACGCCTGCGCAGGCCGGACTGCCTGCCGACGTGCGGGACGCGCTCGCCGGTGAGGCAGCCGACGTGACGCTGGTGCAGCTCTCGACGACGTTCTGCGCCCCCTGCCGGCAGGCGCGGGCGCTGCTCACGCACGTCGCCGAGGGCACCGAGGGGCTGCGTCACGTCGACCTCGACATCACCGACCGGCCCGGGATCGCCCGCGACCTGGGTGTGCTGCGCACGCCGACCACGATCGCCTACACCCGATCGGGTGGCGAGCTGTTGCGGGTCTCCGGGGTGCCGGATCGGGAGACGCTGCTCGCAGCCCTCGAACCCCGGCTACCCGCGGACGGGCGGTCCGCAGCCGACCGCTCCGACGTCGGGCATCCCACAGAATGAACACGGTTCCCGCTCCTGGGGAGCCTGAGTAGGCTTACCGCCGTGGACAGGCCGGATTCTCACCTCCCCGTGCCGGGCGTCGAGCTGACCCAGCGGCGCGCGGTTGACTTCTGCCGCGTGCGTAGCAGCCTGTGTACCCCGGCTCACGCACCGAGTCGGCGGTGCGCGCGCAGTTCGAGCCGCTGACTCCGCCGCAGGAGACAGCCCGTCGGAGGAGGTGTCATGTCCGCCCCGCAAGCGGTCGATCCACGTGGTCCCCGATTCGCCGCGATCGTCACCACGGTCGTGCTGGTGATCGTGCTGGCGACCGGCTGGTGGCCGTTGCTGGCCGCGCAGACGGTGGTCTTCGCGATCGGCGCGTTCGTCGGGCTGCGGCCCGCGCCGTACTCGGTGCTATACCGCCTGCTGATCGCACCGCGGCTGCAGCCGACCGACGAACGCGAGGACGTGGCGCCGCTGCGGTTCGCCCAGGCGGTGGGGTTCGCGTTCGCACTGGTGGGCACCATCGGGTACGCCAGTGGCGTGATCGTTGTCGGCCTCGTCGCCACGGCGCTGGCCCTGTTCGCGGCGCTGCTCAACGCGGTGTTCGGCTTCTGCCTCGGTTGCGAGATGTACCTGCTGCTGCAGCGCATCTCGCCGCGGGCGGGGAGTACGTCGTGACAGGCACCTGCACTCTCCCGGTCCGCCACCTCGCGGGCAGCAACACCGCCAGTCTCATCCGCACCGAACACGAGTAACAGAAAGTGAGTTCCGCTCCATGAGCCGTGAAGACGTCCTGGTCACTACACAGTGGGCCGAGGAGAACCTGAGCACCCCGGGTGTCGTGTTCGCCGAGGTCGATGAAGACACGACCGCGTACGAAGGCGGCCACATCCCGGGTGCCGTCCGGATCGACTGGAAGACTGAACTGCAGGACCAGGTGCGCCGCGACTTCGTCGACAAGGCGGGCTTCGAGAAGCTGCTGTCGGCCAAGGGAATCGGCAACGACGACCTGGTGATCCTGTACGGCGGCAACAACAACTGGTTCGCGGCGTACGCGTACTGGTACTTCAAGCTCTACGGCCACGACAAGGTCAAGCTGATCGACGGCGGCCGCAAGAAGTGGGAGCTCGACGGCCGCGACCTCGTCAAGGAGGTTCCGGACCGGCCCGCCACGAACTACACGGCATCCGACCAGGACCTGTCGCTGCGGGCCTTCCGTGACGAGGTCGTCGACGCCATCAGCACGAAGAACCTCGTCGACGTGCGTTCGCCGGACGAGTTCTCCGGCAAGCTGGTCGCCCCGGCGCACCTGCCGCAGGAGTCGGCGCAGCGCGGCGGCCACATCCCGTCGGCGCTGAACGTGCCGTGGGCGAAGACCGCCAACGAGGACGGCACGTTCAAGACCGCCGACGAGCTCAAGGAGCTCTACGAGGAGGCGGGCCTGGACACCGGCAAGGCGACGATCGCCTACTGCCGCATCGGCGAGCGCTCCAGCCACACGTGGTTCGCGCTGCACGAGCTGATGGGCCTGAAGGACGTCAAGAACTACGACGGTTCGTGGACCGAGTACGGCTCGCTGGTCGGTGTGCCGGTCGAGACCGGTTCGAACGGAGGCAAGTGACATGAGCGACGGATGCGGAGCTCCCGAGCAGACGGCGGTCGTGACCGGTGAGGACACCGGCGACCAGGTTGTCGTCGCAGGCACGGTCACCGGCGGCGAAAGCCCGCTCGGTGGTGCGTACGTGCGGCTGCTCAACGGCGACGACGAGTTCGCGGGCGAGGTGCAGGCATCGCCGGAGGGCGACTTCCGGTTCTACGCCGCGCCGGGTGCGTGGAAGGTGCGCGCACTGCACCGCAACGGCAACGGCGAGGCCACGGTCGACGCCGCGGGCCCCGGCCTGCACCAGGTGACGATCGCCGTCTCCTGAGCTGAACTGGGTACAGCCCCGCGGGCCGGCAGGCCCGCGGGGCTTTCCCATGCGCGTGTCCTGCGTTCGTGTTGCAGGTTCCGGGGCTCGTGTTGCGGATTCCGGAGGCCGTGTTGCATCCGCCCGTCGCCCAATCCACCCCACGGCCGCGCTCATACGCGGCTGTGCCCATCGAGGCCGCGTTGTCCCCAAAGCTGTGGATAACTGGCGTCGCTGTGGACAACTCGCTCCGGAGGTCCACGTGGCACTCGGGCGGGCAGGGCGGCGCCGTCCCCCGCGCTGCGCACCTCCCAGCCTTCGTAGCCCAGTGTCATCGACACGAGTTCGGCGATCGGCGGCTCGTCGTCCACCACGAGGGCGCGGACCGTCGGCGTCGAGCCGGGTGACTCGCTGTGCCAGGCTGGTCCTGGGGCCGTCGTCGCGTACGCCGTTGGGAACCGCCTGTGGCGAACCTGTGCGTGAGCTGTGCGGCGGGAGTTCGTGGCCGCCTACGCCTGTGCGAGGAGGCGCTCCGCGGCGCCCGCGTCGGTGACGAGGGTGTCGACCATGCCCGATCGCAACACCGCGGCGATGGCGTCGGCCTTGCCCGCTCCGCCGCCGAGGGCGATGACCTCGGGGATGCGTTTCAGATCGGCGACGCTCGCCGCGAGGACGTGGTGGCCGGGCTCGCCCACGAGCTCGTTGCCGTCGGCGTCGAAGAGGCGTGCTGCGACCTCGGCGACGGCACCCTTGCGGGCCAGTTCCTCACGCTGCTGCTGCCCGAGCACGCTGTAGACGGTGGACTGCCCGCTCCGCCACGCGCCGATGCTGACGACCGCCGTGGTGATCTTCGCGAACCGTTCGAAAGCCTCGGCGATGCCCGGCTGTTGCCGCAACGTCTGCGCGGTGCGGTGGTCCGGCAACACGAGCGGGCCGAAGACGGGGAACGCCTCGCCGCCGGACACCGCGGCCACTCGGCGGACCGTTTCGACGGAGCGGTCCGCCGAGTGTTCCCGGGTGTCGATCCGCGAGGAGACCCCGCACAGCTGCACCACGGGACAGCGCGCGAGCCCGCGCAGGGAGTCCGTCATCGCGTTGACGGTCCGTGCCCAGACGAGGCCCAGCACGTCGTCCTCGGTGATCAGCTCGGTCAGCAGGTCCGCGGCCATGGCGCCGAGGCGTTTGCGTAGCTCGATCTCGGTGCGGTCCGCTCGTTCGAGCACCAGTGCGCGGCGGAGTCCGTATGCGGAGGCCACCTCGTCGGACAGCGTCGGCTCGAGCGGTGCGGGCACGTCGAACTCCACCCTGATCAGCCCGCTGTCACGTGCCTGGTCCAGGATGCGCGCCACCTTGAACCGGCTGATCCCGAACTCCTCGGCGATCTCCAGTTTCGACGCGCCCTGGACGTAGAACCGCCGTCCGATCGACGTGGCGAGCAGCAGTTCGGCCGGTCCTGGATCGCCACGGCGCCGTTTTCCGCTCATATGAGCAACTTAGCACAAACTTCGCCTGGAAACGTTGACTCACCGTTGAGCAGAAGCATTCAATGCATCTGTCAGTCAACGTTCAGGCAGTGGGCAGAAGTGCTCAGTTGAGCACCTCCAGTCCGGTTGGTCCTGATCGGCCGCTCCGACGCCGTAGCGGGTGCCACCGAGGTGACAGCCGGCCGGCCGCGGCACGGTCGACACGAGCCGGGCGGGCATTGCCGGAGTGAGCATCAGGAGGGTGGCGCTTCATGCGGGCCGCGATCATCGACACCCCGGGCTCGGTACGCGTCGGCGAGGTCCCCGACCCCAAGCCGCGAGACCACGACGTCGTCGTGGCCGTGGGCGCGTGCGGCATCTGCGGTACCGACCTGCACATCGCCGACGGATATTTCCCGCCGACGCCCTACCCCATCGTCCCCGGTCACGAGTTCGCGGGCCGGGTCGTCGAGGTCGGAGCGAACGCGCCCGGCGGGTTCGCTGTCGGCGACCGCGTGGCCGTCGATCCGTCGCTGTTCTGCGGCCACTGCGGTCCGTGCCGGTCGGGGCGCGGCAACCTGTGCGCCAACTGGGGTGCGACCGGCGACACCGTCGACGGTGCGTTCGCCGAGTACGTCGCCGTCCCCGCAGCCACCTGCTACCGCATGCCCGACGCGATGACGTACCAACAGGGTGCGCTCGTCGAACCGGTGTCGTGCGCGGTCCACGGCGTGCGGCGGATCGGCGTCGAAGCCGGTGAGCGGTTCCTGGTGCTGGGTGCGGGCACGATGGGTCTGATCATGCAGCAGCTGCTGCAGCGCGCGGGCGCGGTCGTCACGACGGTCGACCGCAACACCGCACGGCTCGGCAGGCCGCGCGCACTCGGCGCCGAGGCCGCGGTCGCCGACGTCGCCGAGCTCGACGACGAGAAGTTCGACGCCGCAGTGGACTGCACCGGTGCCGTGGCCGCGATCGAGGCCGCGTTCGACTCGCTGCGCCGCGGTGGTCGCCTCCTCGTGTTCGGCGTGGCTCCCGAAGATGCGCGCGTGTCGCTGTCGCCGTTCCGCATCTACAACGACGAGATCACCGTTGTCGGCTCGATGGCGGTGCTGCACAGCTACGGCGCGGCGCTGAACCTCGTGGCAACGGGCGTGATCGACACGTCGTCGCTGCTCACCGAGAGCCTGCCGCTGGAGCAGTTCGACGACGCGCTGCAGCTCATGCGCAGCGGGCAGGGCCTGAAGACGCAGGTGCTGCCGGGGCCGGCCGATGCGTAAGCCGATGGGTAGGCCGACGCGCAGCCCGATGCACAGGACGCGGCCACGGCGTCGTGGATTCCTGGCCCGGCTGGGAATTCTGCTCACCGCGGTGCTGCCCGCCGCGGGCTGTGCGGGCGCCGGCGCACTCGGTGCGGGCGACGAGACCCTGGTCATCGCGATCGTGTCGAATCCGCAGATGGAGGACGCCGTCGCGCTGTCGGACCGGTTCGAGGCGCAGCATCCCGGCGTACAGCTGAAGTTCGTGCAGCTGCCCGAGAACCAGGCGCGCGCGAAGATCACCGCGTCGGTCGCCAACGAGGGCGGCGAGTTCGACGCGGTGATGATCAGTAACTACGAGACGCCCCAGTGGGCGGAGAACGGCTGGCTGGAGAACCTGCAGCCGCGGATCGACGCCGACCCGGACTACGACGCGGGCGACTTCATTCCGAGCATTCGCGGAGCGCTCTCCCACCGGGGCGACATGTACGCCGTCCCGTTCTACGGCGAATCGTCCTTTGTGGCCTACCGCAAGGATCTGTTCGCGAAGGCGGGCCTGGAGATGCCGGACAACCCGACGTGGGAACAGATCCGTGGTTTCGCGAAACGGCTGCACGACCCGTCGGCCGGCATCGCGGGCATCTGCCTGCGCGGCAAGCCCGGATGGGGTGAGAGCCTCGCGCCGTTCAACACGGTCGTGAACACCTTCGGCGGCCGCTGGTACGACGAGAACTGGAACTCGCGGCTCGACTCGCCGGAGTTCCGCAGGGCGTGGAACTTCTACGTCGACCTGGTGCGCGATCACGGCGAGCCCGGTGCCTCCTCGGCGGGCTTCCAGGAGTGCGGCAACCGATACGGCCGTGGACAGGCCGCCATGTGGTACGACGCGACCGTCATGGCCGGTACCAACGAGGACCCGCAGAGCAGCGAGGTCGTCGGCAAGTCCGGGTACGCGCCGGCGCCGCGGCAGCGGACCGAGGCGGGCGGCTGGCTGTACACGTGGTCACTCGCCATTCCGGAGGTCACGGACAACAAGGACACGGCGTGGGACTTCCTCCGCTGGATGACGGGCAAGGAGTTCGTGCAGACCGTCGGTACCGAGTTCGGCTGGAACCGCGTGCCCACCGGTTCCCGGAACTCCACGTACGACATCCCGCAGTACCGGCAGGCCGCAGAAGCCTATGCACAGCCCACATTGGATGCCATCAGTGTCGCCGATCAGGAGCACACGATGACGAAACCCGTGCCGTACGAGGGGATCCAGTTCCTCGGCATCCCCGAGTTCCAGGACCTCGGGACGCGGGTGTCGCAACAGCTCTCGGCCGCGATCGCCGGGCAGAAGACCTCCGAAGAGGCGCTGGCGCAGGCACACGAATACGCGGTGACGGTCGGCAAATCCTATCAGGAGAGCGGGCAATGACCCGGCGCACGATGACACCGATACACACTGCCGCAGCGGGAGGTGAGCGATGACGACCCTCGTCGAGGCGCCGCAGTCGGCGGAGCCGCCGTCCACGCGAACCCGGTCCCGCCAACGGTCGGCCGCGTGGAAACGCCGTGCTCCGCTGCTGCCCGCACTGCTGTTCACGATCGCGGTCACGCAGGTTCCCTTCCTGGTCACGGTGTTCTACTCGTTCCAGTCGTGGAACATGGTCCGCCCGGGATCTCAGCACTTCGTCGGGTTCGACAACTACGTCGACGTGTTCACCGACTCGGTGTTCCTGCAGGCACTGGGCAACACGGTGACGTTGACCGTCGTGTGCGTGTTCGTGGCGATGCTGCTCGGCCTGGGGCTGGCGCTGCTGCTGGACCGTACGTTCCCCGGCCGCGGCATCGTGCGGACACTGCTGATCACGCCGTTCCTGATCCTGCCCGCGGCCGGTGCGCTGCTGTGGAAGACGACGATGTTCGACCCGACCTACGGCCTGCTCAACTGGGCCTTCGGCGTCGAGGTCGAATGGTTGTCGAACTATCCGCTGGCCGCGGTGATGACGCAGATCGTGTGGCAGTGGACGCCGTTCATGATGCTGCTGATCCTCGCGGGCCTGCAGGCGCAGTCGCGCGAGGTCCTCGAAGCGGCGCAGGTCGACGGCGCGGGCCGGTGGCGGACGTTCGTGTCGATCACGTTGCCCCAACTGTCGCGGTATCTGCAGCTCGCCGTGCTGCTGGGCGCGATCTACATCGTCAACAGCTTCGACGCGATCTACCTGATGACTCAGGGCGGCCCCGGCACGGCGAGCACCAACCTGCCGTACTACATCTACCAGCGCGCGTTCGAGGGATTCGACGTCGGCCAGTCCTCGGCGATGGGTGTGGTCGTCGTGGCGATGACCCTGATCGTGGCGACCTTTGCGCTGCGGCTGATGTTCCGGGCTTTCGACGTCTCGCGTGGGGTGAAGTGACATGACTGCGAGAACGAACCGGCTCGGCCGTGGCGCGCTGACCGGGCTCACCTGGCTCGTCGCGCTGCTGTTCGTGTTCCCGGTGATCTGGATGGTCGTGACCTCGTTCAAGCACGAGGTCGACGCCGCAACCGATCCGCCGACGTTCGCGTTCACGCCGACGCTGGAACAGTTCACGACCATCCTCGACCGCGGGTTCCTGCCGTACCTGGCGAACTCGGCGTTCGTGACGGGGCTGTCGACGTTGCTGGTGCTGCTGCTGGGCGTGCCCGCGGCGTACGCGCTGTCGCTCGCGCCGGTCAAGCAGACGTCCAACGCACTCGGCTTCTTCCTGTCGACGAAGATGCTGCCGATCGTCGCGGCGATCATTCCGCTGTACGTGATCTCGCAGAACCTCGGCATGCTCGACAACGTGTGGGCGCTGATCGTGCTGTACGCGGGCATGAATCTGCCGCTCGCGGTGTGGATGATGCGCTCGTTCTTCCTCGAGGTGCCGACCGAGATGATCGAGGCGGCCAGAGTGGACGGTGCAAAGCTGCCCACGGTGCTGTACCGGGTCGTTCTTCCCGTCGTGGCACCGGGAATCGCGGCCACGGCGCTGATCTGCGTGATCTTCGCGTGGACCGAGTTCTTCTACGCGGTCAACCTCACGGCCGCACAGGCCGGCACCGTGCCGGTGTTCCTGGTCGGGTTCATCACCAGCGAGGGCCTGTTCTGGGCCCAACTGTCGGCCGCGGCGCTGCTCGCCTCGCTGCCGGTGATGATCATCGGCTGGGTCGCACAGAACCACCTGGTACGCGGCCTTTCCATGGGCGCGGTCAAGTAAAGGAGTCACCGATGGCGCAAGTGGCATATGCCGGTGCATCCCGCATCTACCCGGGCGCGCATTCCGTGCGGGCCGTCGACGGTCTGGATCTGTGTGCAGGCGACGGCGAGTTCCTCGTACTCGTCGGGCCGTCGGGTTCGGGCAAGTCGACCGCGCTGCGCATGGCCGCAGGTCTGGAGGACGTCGACGAGGGAACGATCGCGATCGGCGACCGCGACGTCACGCAGCTGCCGCCGAAGGACCGGGACATCGCGATGGTGTTCCAGTCGTACGCGCTGTATCCGCACATGAGTGTGCGGGAGAACATGGCCTTCTCGCTGAAGCTGCGCGGGATGTCCAAAGCCGACGTCCGGGTCAAGGTCGAGGAGGCCGCGGACCTGCTCGACCTGACCCAGTACCTCGACCGCAAACCGAAGGCACTGTCCGGCGGTCAGCGACAGCGTGTCGCGATGGGCAGGGCCATCGTCCGCGAACCGAGCGTGTTCCTCATGGACGAGCCGTTGTCCAATCTGGACGCCAAACTGCGCGTGGAGACGCGGGCCAACATCGCTGCGCTGCAGCGGCGACTCGCCACCACGACGATCTACGTGACACACGACCAGGTGGAGGCGATGACGATGGGCGACCGGGTCGCGGTGCTGCGCGACGGGGTGCTGCAGCAGTGCGCCTCCCCGCAGGAGCTGTACGGCACACCGCGGAACGTGTTCGTCGCCGGGTTCATCGGCTCACCCGCCATGAACCTGCTGACCCTGCCCGTGGACGGCGGCGGGGTGAAACTCGGCGAGCTGAAGGTGCAACTGCCCGTGCGCGCCGAGCAAGGGGAGGTCACGGTCGGGATCCGGCCCGAGTCGCTGTCGCCGGTCGGCGCGGGCGAGGACGGCTTCGACCTGCAGGTGCAGCTCGTCGAGGAGCTCGGCGCGGACGCCTACGTGCACGGCACACTCGCCGGCCACGCCGACAAGGTTGTCGTGCGCACCGACGGCCGCACGCCGCCGAAGCTCGGTGAGGCGATACGGGTGGCGCCCTGCGACACTGGTGAGGTACACGTCTTCGACCCGGAGTCCGGGCTGCGGATCGGCGCGGAATGACCGGCTCCGGGCAGTGACGTCCGGCGGGGACGGCCCGCCGTGGCCGAGTGGCCCGTCAGCCCGGGCCGGGAGCGAAGGGGCGCCTGACACAGTGAGCGAGCTGGTAGCCGGGGTGGATTCGTCGACGCAGTCCACCAAGGTCGTCGTGTGCGATGCCGCGAGTGGCGAGGTGGTGCGGACCGGGCAGGCCGCGCACCCGGACGCCACGGAGGTCGATCCCGCGGAGTGGTGGCGGGCGCTGGGCACCGCCGGTGATGGGCTGCGCGGCGACGTCGCTGCGATCGCCGTTGCCGGTCAGCAGCACGGCATGGTGACTGTCGACGACGACGGCGAGGTGGTGCGGGATGCCTTGCTGTGGAACGACACCCGCTCCGCGGGTGCCGCCGACGAACTCGTCGCCGAACTGGGCGGTGGTCAGCCGTGGGCGGAGGCCGTCGGCTCCGTGCCGCTGGCCAGCTTCACGGTGACGAAGCTGCGCTGGCTCGCCGAGCACGAACCGGACGCGGCCGAGCGCGTCGCGCGGGTGCTGCTGCCCCACGACTGGCTGACCTGGCGCCTGCTCGGCGGGCGCGGCGAGCCGACCACGGACCGCGGCGACGCCTCCGGTACCGGTTACTACTCGGCCGTCGACGGTGCGTACCGCGAGGACCTGCTGGTCAGGGCGTTCGGCAGGGAGGTCGGACTGCCGGCGGTGCTGGGACCGGCCGAGCCTGCGGGACGCACCGCCGACGGCGTACTCGTGGCCGCGGGCACGGGCGACAACATGGCCGCGGGCCTCGCGCTCGAACTCGCCGACGGCGACGTGGCCGTCTCGCTCGGCACGAGCGGCACCGTGTTCGGCGTGTCCGAGAAGCCGGTCGCCGACGGTTCAGGCGTGGTCGCCGGGTTCGCCGATGCCACGGGCCGATACCTGCCGCTGGCGTGCACGCTCAACGCCGCGCGGGTGCTCACCTCCACGGCCGCGATGCTCGGCACCGACCTCGACGGTCTCGACAAGCTGGCCCTGTCGGCCTCGCCCGGCGCCGGCGGGCTGACGCTGCTGCCCTATCTGGACGGGGAGCGGACGCCGAACCTGCCCGACGCCTCGGGCTCGCTGGTCGGGCTCACGCGAGCCAATATGACACCCGCCGATGTGGCGCGCGCCGCCGTCGAGGGGATGCTGTGCGGGCTGGCAGCCGGCCTCGATGCGCTGCGTGAACACGGCGTGGCGGTGCGGCGGGTGCTGCTCACGGGTGGTGCCTCCCGGTCGGCGGCCGTACGGGCGATCGCTCCCGGCGTGTTCGGCACGAGCGTGGTCGTCCCGCCGGAGATGGAGCATGTCGCCGTCGGCGCGGCCCGGCAGGCGGCGTGGGCGCTGCGCGGCGGGCCCGAGCCGCCGACCTGGCGAGCCCACGACGACGGCATCACCCTCACGCCGTCCCCAGCCGACCTCGACGCAGGAGCAGGCGTGGCGGAAGCGCACCGAACGGCGAGGCGGCACCTCCACCCCTGACCACCTTGCGCGTGTCCCGCACTCGGCACCGCGTGTTCTGCACTCAGACCCGCGTGTTCTGCACTCGGCACCGCGCAACACGGCTTCTGGAATCCGCACCGCGCCACGGGTCCCGGAGGGAGCGACACGGTTGGCGATCATCCGAACGGCCGAGTGCGGTACCGGCGCATACAATCCCGGCAGTCCATGATCAGGGTCGGCTTTCTGGAGGATTCCCCGTGAACTCGCAGGCGACACGGCCACGACTGCTGCGGCCGGAAGGGCGCGAACGGTCGGAGGTCGCTCCGATCGAGCTGTTCTTCGACCTGGTGTATGTCTTCACGATCATCCAGGTCTCGCACACGCTCCTCGACCACCTCACGTGGTTCGGCTTCGCAGAGGTGGCCGTGCTGTTCGGCGCGGTGTGGTGGGCGTGGAACTACTCCGCGTGGGCGATGAACTGGCTCGACCCGAGCAGTGGTCTGGTGCGCGTCCTCAACGGGCTGTTGATGCTCGCCGCGCTGGGCATGGCGCTCGCCCTGCCGCACGCGTTCGCCGAGGACGGCCTGCTGTTCGCGGGTTGTTACGTGGCCGCGCAGGTCGGCCGCCCTGCGTTCATGGCTGTGGCGATGCGGGGCCACGTCCTCGCGAAGAACTACACGAACCTGCTCGCGTGGAGCGCGTCGGCGGGCGTGCTGTTCCTCGCGGGCGCCTTCCTCGACACGGTGCCGCGGCTGATCGTCTGGGCCGTCGCGCTGCTGATCGACGTCTCGGGGCCGCGGTTCGAGTTCCGTTTCCCGGGTCTCGGTTCGGCACCCATGCACACCTGGCCGACCGACGCCGCGCATCTGGCCGAACGTAATCGGCTCGTGTTCATCATCGCGCTCGGCGAGTCGATCCTGATCATGGGCAACACGCTGTACGGCATGGACCCGATCACCACACGTGCCGTGCTGGCATCGCTGTTCGGGTTCGTCGGGCTGTTCGTCATGTGGTGGGCGTACTTCGCGCTCGCGGGACACGACACGCAGGCCAGCCAGGGCGATGTGAGCACCAGCGCGCTGCGGTCGGCGTTCGCGTACGCCCACGCACTGATGGTCGCGGGCGCCATCGTCGTCGCCGTGTCGATCGAACTGCGGATCACCCACGAGCACACCGACCCCGCGTTGGTGCTGACCACGGTCGGCGGACCGCTCGTCTATCTCGCGGGCAACATCCTGTTCCTGCGTTCGCGTACCGGAGCGGTGGCCCGCGAACGGTATTTCGCGACAACGGCACTCGTGGTCATCGGCGTTCTCGGGCTGACACTGGGGCACTCCGTCCCGCCGATCGTCGTGGGACTCGCAGTGGTCCTCGTGATGACGACTCTCGCCGTCGCCACCCAGCTGCGCTCGAAACGCCAGGAGGACGCCGGCGCCGAGGCGACCGAGTGACGTCGTGACGCGGACCCGGGCCGGAAACAAGGAGATCGGCATGCCCCGGTGGGCATGCCGATCATTCAACCCGAAAAGAATGTGACGGCCCGATGTTCGACCGCGGCGTGTGAACCCCGGACCGGAAAACACCATTGGGACTACCGGTGATGGTCAGCGGCCGGCCTTCTCTCCCTTGTGCGTGGAGAGGCCACGGCCAACGTCCTGCATCCGGTTCAGCTCGGCGACGTAGCGACGAATCGCGGTGTAGATCACTCGCATTTTTTGACACCTCCTTTCTTGACCGCGCTCGCCGTCCCATTGGCGAGGGGACTCGTCCGTCGGCGCACAACGCTGCCGCACTCGCGAGTTGTGGGGTTGCCGGGTGAGTCCCTCGGCGCTGGGGGACGTTGCCCAACGCACCCACAATGTGCCATGGGTGACTCCGCGGACGCCAGCCCGCAAATGTGCAAAAAATCGCAGGTCAAAGCTGTAATACGAGGCCGAGTCGGAGCGATCCTCAGGCGAGAGTCTTTCCTGTCGTTGCCCGGTCAGGGCCCTACCTCGTGGGCGCTTGCGCTAAACGTGCCGAACGGGCGAGCCGGCCGTCATCCTACCGGCGCATCGACAACTCGCCTGCCGGTCGGTGTTCGGCGGGCCGGCAGCTGTCGGGGCGTCGATTCGCGGCCGGGAACGACGCCGGGAAACGTCGCCGGGACGTCGACCTGAATGCAGGACACGCGGTGCCGAATGCAGGACACGTGGTGCCGAATGCAGAACACGCGCCCACGTAGGCAACCCGCGCGGTGGGATTAGTCGAGGGTGGCGAGTTTGCGGGTCAGGACGGTGCGTTCGCGGTCGTTGCCGCACTGCGACACGGCACGTTCCAATTCGGCGCGTGCCTCGGCGGTGCGGCCGAGCCGGAGCAGCAGTTCCCCGCGCACGCCTGCCACCTGGTGCGAGCCCGGGAGTCCCTCGGCGACCGCGTCGACCAGCGGCAGCGCTTCGGCGGGGTCGCGGGACACCGCCACCGCGCGGTTCAACTCCACGATCGGTGACGGCGCCAACGTCCCCAGCGCCTCGTACAGCGCGACGATCCGGTCCCAATCCGTCTCGGCCACCGACGGGGCGACGGCGTGGCATTCGGCGATCGCCGCCTGCAACCCGTAGTAGCCGAGGCCGCGGCCGATCCGCTCGGCGGACCGCAGCGCCGCCCTGCCCCTGCGGATCGCCGAGGTGTCCCACAACCGCCGGTTCTGATCCTCGAGCAGCACGGGTTCGCCATCGGCATCCGTCCTCGCCGGGAACCGTGCCGACGTCAGCTCCAGCAGTGCCGACAGCCCGTGCACCTCGTTCTCGCCCGGCATCAGCCGCGCCAGCACCCTCGCGAGCCGCCGCGCTTCGCCTGCCAGGTCGAACCGGATCAGGGAACCGCCCGAACTCGCCGACGACCCTTCGGTGAAGATCACGTACACGACGCTGAGCACGGACGCGAGCCGGCTGCCGAGCTCATCCGCCTGCGGCGCTTCGAATCCCGCGTCCGCCGCGCCGAGCGACTTCTTCGCACGCGTGATGCGCGCCTGCACGGTGGCCGTCGAGACGAGGAACGCCCGCGCGATCTCGTCGCTCGTCAGCCCGCCGACCACGCGCAGCGTCAGCGCAACCCGGGCTTCGCGGGACAACACGGGGTGGCACGCGGTGAACATCAGTGTGAGGACGTCGTCGTCGGTGTCGTCGGGCCGCTCGGGGGCTGGGCCGGTGTCGAGCTGCGGCAGGCGGTCGTCGAGGGCCGACCGCCTGCGGAACGTGTCGATCGCCCGTCGTCTGCCGGTCGTCAGCAGCCACGCCACCGGATCACGCGGGATGCCCTCGCGGGGCCAGTTCACCAGTGCCTCCGCCAGGGCTTCCTGCGCGACGTCCTCGGCCAGCGCGAGATCGCCGGTGTACCGCGCGAGTGCACCGACGATCCGCGCCGACTCGATTCGCCACAGCGCCTCGACCCGGCGCCGGGCCGTGACGGTTTCGGCTGCTCCGCTCACGCCGTGCCGAGCTGCTCCCGCCAGCCTTTCTCCTTCTGGACCCACTCGTTGTCCTGCGGGAACTCGTTGACCTCGGTCACGCGGCGGACCTCCATCTTGCTGCCGGGGCCCTGCAGCGGGGCGCGCTTGGCCCATTCGACGGCCTCTTCCTTCGAGGCGACCTCGAGCATCCAGAAGCCGTTGAACAGCTCCTTGGTCTCGCCGTACGGGCCGTCGGTGACGACCGGGGTCTCGCCGGAGTAATCGACGACCACACCCGGGTCCTGGGGGTCGAGGCCTTCACCGCCGACCATGACCCCGGCGTTGACCATCTCCTCGTTGAACCGGCCCATGACCGCGATCATCTCGTTGAAGTCGAGATCCTTCGACGCCTCGAGGGTCTCGTCGGTGACCCGCATGATCAGCATGAACTTCATTGTCTGCTCCTTCGCCGGTGAAGCCCCCTCGTGGAGCTTCTCACCCGGAGGTCGAACGGGCACCCCCGGAAATCGACAGGTGGGGCGAATTTTCTGCGACAAACTTCGCCGTCGCCGTGCACGGCGGGGGTGGTGCGGCTGTTTTTGCAGGTGAGGAGTGTCCTTGGCGCCTTTCGTTCCGATGCTGCGTCCCGGTGTCGCGCCCTGACGTACGGTGCGGCGCGTGACTCCGATCGACCCTGCCCCGACCGACCCCGCCCCGCCGGAACGGCTCGCCGCGACGGTGTCCGCGTGCCGCGAGCTGATCGAGACCCGCTTTCCCGACGACGTCGAACGCGGGGCCGCGGCCATGCTGCTCGACGACGGCACGATCGTCACCGGCACGGCTCCGGACGTCGCGAACCCCAGTGTGGAGCTCTGCCACGAGACCGAGCCGTTCGCGGCGGCGTTCCGGCTCGGCAGGACGATCGTCGCGTCGGTGTGCCTGGCGCGGGAGGCGCCGAGCCGATTCGTCGTCCTCAGCCCCTGCGGGGTGTGCCGGGAGCGGCTTGCAGGGCACGGGCCGGACGTCCGCGTCGCGGTGCCGCAGCCCGGCGGCGACCGCGGAGACCCGGCGTGGATCACGCTCGGCGAGGCGCTGCCGCACTACTGGGCGGCCGTCTTCGACGACGTCGCGTGGCGCTGAGCCCGACGCCGTCGCGAGGCGGCGGTCGTGAGGAGCGGCCGCGAGGGGGCGCCAGCGAGGGGGCGCCAGCGAGGCGCGGTCGCGTGGCTGTGTCCAGTGCCCCGAAGGTGCCCTTGGGGGCACTGGACGCCCCGAAGGTGCCCTTGGGGGCGTTCGGCCGTTCCCGGGGCGTGGTGGTTTCGTGGCAGGCTTACCGGGGTGAGTACCACCGACGCGGCCAGGTTGCGTGAGCTCGCGCTCCTGCGCAGGGTGCGCGACCGGATCGACAGGGAGTACGCCCAGCCGCTCGACGTCGAGGCGCTGGCGCGTGGTGTGCACCTGTCGGCGGGTCACCTCAGCAGGCGGTTCCGCGAGGCCTACGGCGAATCGCCGTACTCCTACCTGATGACCCGGCGGATCGAACGCGCCATGACCCTCCTGCGCCGCGGCGATCTGAGCGTCACGGAAGTGTGCTTCGAGGTCGGCGGTTCGTCGCTGGGCACGTTCAGCACGCGGTTCAGCGAGCTCGTCGGCATGTCCCCGAGCCGGTACCGGGCGGAGCAGGCCGGGGCGACCGAGGGCATGCCCGCGTGCGTGGCGAAACAGGTCACCAGGCCGATCAGGAATCGAGAAGCGCCCGCGCCACGCAGGTCCTAGCGTGAAGCCATGACCGGTACAGATCTCACCATCGCCCAGGCGATGCTTCCCCTCGCCGACGCGGACGCATCGCTGGCCTTCTACCGTGACGTCCTCGGCTTCGAGGTTCGCAACCACGTCGAGTACGGCGACATGCACTGGATCACCGTCGGCCCGCCGGGCCAGCCGGAGACGTCCATCGTCCTGTACCCGCCCGAGGCCACGCCCGGCCTCACCGACGCCGAGCGCAGCCTCATCGAGGAGATGATGGCCAAGGGCACGTACGCCATGATCAACCTGTCCACCCCGGACGTCGACGCCGCGTTCGCCAGGGTGCAGCAGGGCGACGTCGAGGTCGTCCAGGAGCCGATCGACCAGCCGTACGGCATCCGAGACTGCGCCCTGCGCGACCCCGCCGGCAACATGATCCGCATCCAGCAGGCGGGGTGAGCAGGCGATGACCGCGAAGACCTCGGGCCCGAATGCGCTGTCGCGGTGGATCCAGCACCGGGCCAACGCCTCCACGGCGAAACGCATCCGGCGCAAGGGTGGCCGCTCGATGGGGATGGACCTGTTGATCCTGCACACCGTGGGCAAGCGCAGTGGCGAGCCGCGGGAAACCCCGCTGACCTGGTTCGCCGACGACGACTCCGACGCCTGGCTGGTCATCGCCTCGGGCGGCGGGGAGCGGGCCCCGGACTGGTACGTCAACCTGATGGCCCGTCCGGACGAGGCGACCGCCGAGTGGCACGGGCAGGAGCCCGTCGGCGTGACCCCGCAGGTTCTCGACGGTGCCGAACGCGAGCGGGCGTGGCGGCGCATCGTCACCGAGCAGCCCCGCATCGCGAAGTACCAGCGCAAACACAGCAGGCAATATCCCGTCGTGCGGCTGACCCGCCGCTGAGGCGTGTCGCAGGCGACCGAGACGAACCCACCCACTGGAGAACCGATGAGCATGGACACGCCGGCGGTGCCGGCCGCCGACAGTCACGACCTGATCCGCGTGCAGGGTGCGCGGGAGAACAACCTCGCCGACATCAGCATCGAACTGCCGAAGCGGCGGCTGACGGTGTTCACCGGCGTGTCCGGGTCGGGCAAGAGCTCGCTCGTGTTCGCGACGATCGCCGCGGAATCGCAGCGGCTGATCAACGAGACGTACAGCACGTTCGTGCAGGGCTTCATGCCGAGGTTGGCGCGCCCGGACGTCGACGTTCTCGACGGCCTGACCACGGCGATCATCGTGGACCAGGAGCGGATGGCTGCCGATCCGCGGTCGACGGTGGGCACGGCGACCGACACCGGTGCGATGCTGCGGATCCTGTTCAGCAAACTGGGCGAGCCGCACATCGGGTCGCCGAAGGCGTTCTCGTTCAACGTCGCGTCGGTCAGCGGTGCCGGTGCGATCACGACGGAACGTGGCGGCAAGAAGGTCAAGGAGCGGCGCAGCTTCAACGTGCTCGGCGGCATGTGCTCGGAGTGCGAAGGCACCGGCAGGGTCACCGACTTCGACCTGTCGGCCATGTACGACGACAGCAAGTCGCTGCGAGAGGGTCCGTTCACGATTCCCGGCTGGGGTGCCGAAGGGTGGTACGGGCGCATCTACATCGGCTGCGGCTTCTTCGACCCGGACAAGCCGCTGCGTGAGTTCAGCAAGTCCGAATTGGACGATCTGCTGTACAAGGAACCCACGAAGATCAAGGTCGACGGGATCAACCTCACCTACGAGGGCATCATCCCGAAGCTGCAGAAGTCGATGCTGTCGAAGGACCGCGAGGCGATGCAGCCGCACATCCGTGCGTTCGTCGACAGGGCGATCACGTTCACGGCGTGTCCCGAGTGCGACGGCACCCGGCTGAACGAGACCGCGCGTTCGTCGAGGATTGAGGGCGTGAACATCGCCGACGCGTGCGCGATGCAGATCAGCGACCTCGCCGAATGGGTGCGCGGTATCGACGCTCCCCGGGTGCGGCCGCTGCTGGAGACGCTTCAGTCCACACTGGACTCGTTCGTCGAGATCGGGCTCGGATACTTGTCGCTGGACCGGCCGTCCGGAACCCTGTCCGGCGGTGAGGCGCAGCGCACCAAGCTGATCCGCCACCTCGGCTCGTCACTGACCGACGTCACCTATGTCTTCGACGAACCGACCATCGGTCTGCACCCGCACGACATCGCACGCATGAACGGCCTGCTGCTGCGCCTGCGCGACAAGGGCAACACGGTGCTGGTCGTCGAACACAAGCCGGAGACGATCGCCATTGCCGACCACGTCGTCGATCTCGGTCCCGGCGCGGGCACCGACGGCGGAACGGTGTGTTTCGAGGGCACGCTCGACGGGCTGCGCGGCAGCGACACGCTCACCGGAAAGCACCTCGACGACCGTGCTGCGCTGAAGCCGTCGGTGCGCGCCGCCGCCGGGGCACTGGAGATCCGCGGTGCCGACCTGCACAACCTCACCGGCGTCGACGTCGACATCCCGCTCGGCGTGCTCACCGTTGTCACGGGTGTGGCCGGGTCGGGCAAGAGTTCGCTGATCCACGGCTCGCTGGGCGGACGCGACGACGTCGCGATCGTCGATCAGAGCGCGATCAAGGGCTCGCGCCGCTCGAATCCGGCCACGTACACGGGCGCGCTCGACCCGATCCGCAAAGCGTTCGCGAAGGCCGGCGGCGTCAAACCGGGGCTGTTCAGCGCGAACTCCGACGGCGCGTGCCCGAATTGCAACGGCGCTGGTGTCATCTACCTCGACCTGGCGATCATGGCGGGAGTCCCGACGCCCTGCGAGGTGTGCGAGGGCAGGCGGTTCCAGGCGGAGGTGCTGGAGTACGAACTGGGCGGCAAGGACATCAGCGAGGTGCTCGCGATGTCGGTGGCGCACGCCGAGGAGTTCTTCTCCTCGGGAGAAGCGAAAATCCCTGCGGCGCACAAGATCCTGAAGCGGCTCGACGACGTCGGCCTCGGGTACCTGACGCTCGGACAGCCGTTGACCACGTTGTCCGGCGGCGAGCGGCAACGGCTCAAGCTTGCCACGCGGATGACCGAGGGCGCGGGCGTGTACGTGCTGGACGAGCCGACCACCGGTCTGCACCTCGCCGACGTCGATCAGCTGCTGGCGTTGCTGGACGGGCTGGTCGATTCCGGCAAGTCGGTCGTGGTCATCGAGCACCACCAGGCGGTGATGGCTCACGCCGACTGGATCATCGACCTCGGCCCCGGTGCCGGCCACGACGGTGGCCGGATCGTCTACGAAGGCACGCCCGCCGACCTGGTCGCCTCCCGCCCGACTCTGACGGGCCAGCACCTCGCCGGCTACGTCGCCTGACCACCGGGGCCGTGTTGTCGATTCCGGAGGCCGTGTTGCGCTTTCCAGGGATCGTGTTGCGGCGTCCGGGGTTCGTGTTGTCGATTCCGGGGTTCGTGTTGCAGTTCCCGGGGTGTGCACACAGAACCGCCCCGGTTCGGTCCTCGGGGGATGACGAACCGGGGCGGTTCCGGCCGGCTCCAGGCCGGGCCATGTATGCACGGACAAGGCGCGAGGGGGAGGCCGCTGCCTGTGCATACCCCCAGCGGCCCGGTGGGACCGGTGGTTGGACCACCGCGCGAGTGGGAGGGAGCTTCCGGGGCTCGTGCCACTCGCCCGTGCGGCGGAGGAACTCCTTCCGCGGGCCGAACGGTTCTCACCGGGCTCGACCGGCCCGCGGGGGCGATCAGTTACTGCGCCGGGACTCCTCCCACGTGACCTTCTCCAGGTTGACCGAACCGGCCGCTGTCGTCTGCCCTGCGGTGTTCGGCTCACTGGCGGCCGTGGCCGGTGCGAGTCCCGCCGCGGCCACCGCCGTCAGCAACGCCGTCGCTGCGGACTTGCGCATGGGGTGTCCTCCGCGTCGCATTCGGGATCAGGAACCGCAGTGGCCGAAGTTGCTTGCGAACGACTTGCCGCCGACAGCGCCGCCCCACTTGACGCACTGGTTCGCGGCCTGCGCCTTCACCGGGCCCGCGTAGTAGCTGAACTGGCCCCGGTCGCGCTTGCGGTTCTGCCCCTGGACCTCGAGGAACGACACCGTCCAGCTGGCCTTGCCGATGTTGGTGTTCTTGATCGTGGTGACGCAGTTCTTGCCGGTGTTCGTGTTGTACATCAGGTACACGCGGCCGTTGCCGTCCAGGCCCCGCTGGTTGATCACCTTGAAGCCGTTGCCGCAGATCTCCTTGGGCGTGTACGGGTTGGATCCGCCACCGCCACAGTTCTTGCTCGTGAAATCGGTCTTGGTGAAGTACGGGACGTTCCTGCCGCCGAGGACGACGCGCTTGGCCGAGCCGTAGCGGCGCTGTTCGAAGTGCAGGTGCGGACCGGTCGAACCGCCCGTGTTGCCGACGCGGCCGATCCGGGTGCCCGCGTTGACCTTCTGGCCCACGCTGACGCCCTGCGAGTACAGGTGCGCATACCGGGTCGTCCAGCCGCCGCCGTGGTCGATCTCGATCCACTTGCCGTAGCTGGTGCTGCCCTCATTGGCGACCCGCTTGACGGTGCCCGATGCGGACGCGAGAACCGGAGTCTTCCAGATGCCGGATTTCTGGAAGTCGACGGAGTTCTCGGGACTGTGATCCCGCCACGTGGCCGCGGTCGCGGTGTATCCGCACTTGAACGGCATCTTGAATGCCGGCGCCGCGGACGCCTGGCCTGCGCCGACCGACACCAGCGTGGCGGTCGCCGCGACGGCGACGGCCCCGATGGCCGCCGAGATCTTACGGAACTTCATGACTCTCCTCGCTTCAACAGGTTGATGAGACGTGAATCGGTGACGACGGGATTGAACGAGCAGGTGTGGTTCCGGTCGTCCGGACCCGTGGGAGGGTCTCGCCGGTTCCCGCGTTCAGAAATCGAAATCGATGCGCACTCCGCGTGCGGCCGCTGCGTTCGGCGCGGCCTGCGTGATCATTGCGTCCGTTGGTATCCCTCCCAGGTGCGGATCGGCTCGACCTTGGGCCCGTAGTCGGGCAAGTCGTTGGCGAGTCCGTTCTTGCCGAGGTAGTAGTCGCCGGTCTGTGCGCGGGCGGTTTCGGACTGGTCCGGGTCGCCGAGCGCAACGGCGTGGATGTGCGGACCCCAGTTGCCCTGCGCGGGCGAGCGGTACCAGGCGGCGAATCCGACCTCGCGCATCGCGCGCACGACCTCGGTGCGCTTCTGCCTGCTCATCCCGTCGACGTACAGATCGACCGCGCCGCCGCCGTCATGGGTGCCGGCCGAGGTCGGGTCGCCGCCCGGGTTGTACGACCCCTGCTCGACGTCGAACGTCACGCCGGTCAGCCGTTGCGATTCGAGCAGCATCTCCTTGGTGCGCTTGTTGAACGTCGCGCCGTCCAGCGTCACGCGCGTGCCGGGGCGCACGATGTGGGTGACGTCGAAGGCGTGGTCGCCGAGCGCCGTCAGGGAACGGTGACCGGGGATGCCGTTGGCGGCGAGGCCTTCGTAGCCGAGCGAACGCTGGAACGCGGAGTAGGCGCCGAGGGTGGCGGTGCCGTAGTGGCCGTCGACGTATCGCCGCTCGAGGACGCCGCGTTCGGCGAGCTCGAGCTCGACCTTCTTGACGTGCTCGGCCGCCCCGCCGGTGAGGGTCTGGTCCGGTCGCTGCGGGTCGATCTGCGCGGCCTCGAGGACCGCTGCCATGTTCACCTTCGGCAGCTCCGCGGGTCCGGCTGCGGCGGCACCGCCTGCCGCAGCCGCGCCGCCGCCTCCGGCCGTGAGACCGGGGTTGCCGGCGGCCGCGTACACCGGCAGGACGGCCAGCACCGCCGCCGCGGCGAGGCCGGTCACCGACGTCGGCACCAGTCTCGTGGTGCGGCGCTTCGCTTTCATCGCTTCCTCTTCCAGCTGTGGTGTGTTCTTGCTGGAACGAAGAGTGGCGAACACGACCCGTGTCCGGAACGCGTTCGGCGATCCTCCTGACGCCGTATGACACCGGTTGACAGTTCCGGGATCCGCCCGTTTCCGTGCAAAATAGCTGGTCAGGACCGTATGGCAGCCGGGGTCGGTAGGAGGTCGAGCGCCGCATCGTGTGACGCTCCGGGCGCCCGCCGAAGTCCGGGACGTGATTTTTGACAGATCGGCAACCGCTGCGGGGTAGCCGGCGTCACACTCGCAGACGCTCGAGAAGGAGGACCTGAGCCGTGTCCGATGCCGAAGGTGAGCAGAGGTCGCCTGCGCTCGAGGAGTTCATGGCGGAGCTGAAGCGACTCAGACAGCAGGCGGGGAATCCGTCGTTTCGCAAGATGGCCGAGCTCTCGGGTGCGGTGTCGCACGCGACGCTCCATCTGACCGTGACCGGGCGCCGATTGCAGCCGTGGGAGACGGTGCGCGAGTTCGTGCGTGCCTGCGGCGGCGACGAAGCGGAGTGGTGTGCGCGGTACCGCCGCACCAGCGCCGTGCTGTCGGGGGAACTGCCGGAACCGGCAGAGCGCGCGGGCCGTGCCGACGGCACCCGAACCGATGACTCGGCGGAGTCGGCGGACGCTGCGGGCACGGCGGCGTCCCCGGGAGCATCCTCGGAAGCCGCGTCGGACGGAACCGGCCTCCCCGTCGACACGGCCGAGCTGGACGAGAACTCGGGCGCCGGTGTTGCGGTCGGCGACTCGTCGGCAGGTCGCCGATTCTCGCGGCGCTGGCTCGCGGTGCCGGTGGCGGTCCTCGCGGTGGTCGCGGTGGTGGCCGGGCTGTGGATGTTCGGCGGTGACGACGGGCGTGCCGAGGCGGGCGACCAGCAGGGCGGCAGCGGCGACACCAGCAGCTCACCCGAGCCGGAGGCGCTGACGGAACCGGTGCACGAGGGCGATGCCAGCAAACTGTCCCGTGACCTCGGCATCCAGGACGGTGCGGTCGTCGCGCCGAGGCAACAGTTCACGCGCACGTTCGAACTGCACAACGTCGGCACGGTGGAGTGGAAGGGCCGCTACTTGCAGCGGATGGATCACGAGCAGGGCCCGCGCCACTGCACCGCCCCGAGACGCGTCCGGATCGCGGACACACCCCCTGGCGAGAAGGTGACGGTGCCGGTGACCGCGCGCGCGGCGAGTGAGCCCACGAACTGCAAGGTGCACTGGAAGATGGTCGATCACACCGGGAGGCAGCTGCTGCCGGAGTACCGGCCTGCGTACTTCCTCGTCCACGTCCGCGCCGGCTCGTCGGGTCCGAGCGACTAGGAGGTAACGAGCGCATCGCCGACGTGCGTGGCCTCGCCGTCCGGTAGGGCGGTGCGCGGCCGTCGGCGGGTACCGGCGTGCCGTGCCGCGCGGACGTGGCCCGCCTTCCGGTGGGTCACTGCCGGAACAGCGCGGCCGCCTCGTCGAGCTTCGCGACGTGTTCTTGCCATGCCGCACGCTGCTCGTACGGGAGGTTCGAGGCCGATCGGGTGTAGCCGACCGCGCCGTCGAGTTGCTCGCGAAGGATGTCGGCGTGTCCCGCGTGCCGCTGCGCGTCGGCGATGACGTGCACGGCGATCTGGTGCAGCGTCACCGGATTGCGATGTGCAGGCCAGTGAGGGACGTGACCGAGCGTGTCGAGGTTCGCGTCGCCGAGTACGGCGTCGGTGTTGGCCCAGGCAGTGCGATACAGCGCGAAAATGTCCTCGCGGGATTCGCCGGGTTGTGCCCACATGTCGACGAGGGGGTCGGCGTCCACCTCGTCGAGCCATGCGGGAGCGCCGCGCGGGGTGCGGCCGAACGTCTCGCCGAAGTAGCCGAACTCGACTCCTGCGGCGTGTTTCACCAGGCCGAGCAGGTTCGTACCGGTCGGCGTGAGAGGTCTGCGGGCGTCGTACTCGCCGACACCGTCGAGTTTCCACAGCAGCGCGTCGCGTGCCTGCTGCAGGTATCGCAGCAGGGTTCCGGTCTGCGTGCCGGGATCGCCGGTTTCCGGTGCTCGATCGTTCACCACGGTGAGCCTAAGCCGTTCGGGAAACGTGATCGACACAGCCGTCCGGTCGAAGGGCCGGGCGGTGTTCTCGGGCTCGGCTCGCCGGTGGTGCCTGGCCGCGAGAGCGATTCGTCCGCGAGGTTTCCGCTCGAGAGATGCGGGAACGTCTATGCGTGCCCTGATGGATCCCGAAGGAAGGAGCGGCCATGGCCGCCTGTGAGGTCTGCGGCAACGACTACGAGCTGACGTTCGAGATTCGTACCCAGGATGGCGGCGTGCACGTTTTCGATTCGTTCGAATGCGCGATTCACCGGTTGGCGCCCGTGTGTGAACACTGCGGCTGCCGGGTGATCGGCCACGGGGCGTCGGTCGACGGCCGGTTCTTCTGCTGCGCGCACTGTGCCCGCACGGCCACCGGTATCGGAGCCGAGCTGCAGGACGCCGTCGGCACCGCATAGGCATTCGTCGATACCGCCTCCTGCCGCACCGGCCGCCGGTTCGGCGGTATTGTCCCCGCTGTCGGTACTGTCGGTACTGTCGGTTCCGGAAAACTCGGGGAGGTCTGTGACCGGCCGGAATAGTGGCACCGGCCGGCCTGCGACGTGCCGGCCTGCCCGACGTGACAGCGGCGCGCGAAACGCCGCGCGAGCCGCCGTGACAGCGGCGCGCGAACACTGTCGCCCAGTGGTGCGATCCCGTACCGTCGTGCCCGATTCGTGACTCCGGCGAGCGACGAGGAGGTCGCGTGGACGTCGGTCGACCGGGGTTGACCTGGGGCCTGAAACGCAGCTTCGTGGCGTACGTGTCCCGGCTCAGGGACGGTGGCTGCGGCGCCAAGGACGGCGGGTCCGTCGTCGACGGCAGCTTCTTCCATTTCGAACCCGCCGTCGGCGAGGGCGCGGCCGGGGCCTCGGGCACCGGTTCCGCTGCGCACGCAGCGGGGGACGTGCTCCGTTTCCAGGGCGACGTGCGGCTCGTCGGTCATGCCGGGTTGCTGTTCGTGATGCTGAAGGACCCGTGGGTCGAGTTCACTCCCGACGGTGCCGTGCTCACGGTCGTCGACGTCGAGCACTGGCCGGACACCTCCGTGCGCATGCCGCTCGCCACGCTCGAGCCCGCGGACCCGGTCGCCGATCAGGGGCTTCGCGTGTGGTCCGGGGTTCCCGCACGGCTCACCGAGCAGGGTGTCGAGCTGTTCGACGAGCAGTACGCGGCCGGCCTGCCGCTCGACCCCGTCACCTTCGCCGTACCTGTGGAATGAACCGCCCGTGACCTGCGCCGACACCCCCATCCGCCGAGCGTCCTCTCGCCGAACGAATCACAAGCTGCACCCGTTGCGCTGCGGGTCGTGGTTGAATTTCGGGTGGAATCACGGAGAAAGGGTGGACGTGGCGAAGCTGGGTGAACTGGAGCGCGCGGTGATGGAAGTGCTCTGGGCGCGGGCCGAACCCGCCACCGTACGTTCGGTCCACGACGAGCTGGTCGACCGCGGTCTGGCGTACACGACCGTCATGACCGTGCTGACCCGGCTCGCGGCGAAGGGCGTCGTGCGCAGGAAGCGGTCGGGGCGGGCGTGGCTGTACGCGCCGGAGGCGAGCCGGGAGGAGTACGTCGCGGAACTGATGCTCGAAGCGCTGGAGATGACCGGCGACCGTGATTCCGCGCTGGTGCGGTTCGCCCAGTCGGTCACCACCGACGAGGCCGATGCGCTGCGGAAGGCACTGGAGCGGGGCGAATCACCGTGACACTCGCCGTGCATCACCTCGTAGCGGGCACGGCGGCCGTGCTCGTGTCGCTCTGGCTGCTGCGCGGACGTTGGACCCATTCGCATCCACGTGCCGCGCTGGTGCTGTGGCAGCTCAGCTCGCTGGCGCTGATCGTGTCGGCGGTCGGCGCGCTGCTGTCGTTCGGTCTCGAACCGTTCGGGCGCGGGCTCTTGCCCGCACTCGTCGATCTGCCGTGGCGGTTCCGGGAGCTGGACGTCTGGCATCTCGGCGCGGTCGGCCTCGGTCTGGCCGTCGGCGGCTGGCTCGTGGTGAATCAGCTGCTCTGTCTGGTCAGTACGGCCCGCGCGCGGGCACGGCACCGGCTGCTGTTGCAGCTCGTCGCGACGCAGGACGGCGAGGCCCAGGGCAGGGATGCGCTCGTGGTCGACCATCCCGCCGCCGTGGCGTACTGCCTGCCCGGCCGTACCCCGCACATCGTCGTGAGCGCGGGTGCGCAGCGGCTGCTCACCGATGACGAACTCGACGCCGTCCTCGCTCACGAGCGCGCGCACGCGCGCGAACGGCACCACCTCGTCGTCGCGCCGTTCCAGGCGTTGCGGCGGTTGCTGCCGGCCAGCACGCTGCTGACCAGGGTGTGTTCGACGATCGAGCTGCTCGTCGAGATGTGTGCCGACGATCGCGCTGCACGGTCGCGGGGCCGGGAGGCGTTGGCGAGTGCGCTGGAGCGGTTCCGCGCCAACGGCAGCGGTGGCGGAACGCCTGCGGGTGCGCTCGCGGCGGCCGATGCGCTGGTGCTGGCCCGGATCCGCAGGCTGCGCAACCCCGACGGCGGCAGGTTGCCGCTTGCGTGGCCGCTGGCGTGTGCGGTGGCCGTCGCGGCGCTGGCGACATCGGTGTCGCTGTTCGCGGTCCCGCTGTAAGCGAGGTCGAGTTCCCCCAAAGGCACCTTCGCACTCGCCTCGCGCTCGCCCCCTCGCACTCGGCCCCCGCGTGGTCGCCCACCTACTCGTGGCCGCCACCTACTCGTGCCTGCTCACACTCGTTCTCTCGTACCCGCAGCCGCGTTGCTACGAGATGTAGTAGATTCCGCGCATGGACATCGTCTACAACCTCCTCGTCGTGCTCCACCTGCTCGGCATGGCGTATCTCGTGAGCGGCATCGTCGTGCGGTGGGTCGGCCACGCCGAGCAGGCGGGCAAGATCATGCTGTGGGGCGCGAGTGCCCAGGTCGTCACGGGTCTGGCGCTCGCCGGAATCGTGTCGGCAGGCCTCGTCGGCGGCGAGGCCAACCACATGAAGATCGGCGTCAAGCTGGGCGTCGCCGTCGTGGTGCTCGTGCTGGCGCACATCCTGTGGCGCCGCCCCGACACCGGCAAGAACGTCTTCTACGGCCTCACCGCCGCGACGCTGGTCAACATCGTGATCGCCGCGATGTGGGTGTGAACGACCAGCCGCGTCGCCAGGGTTCCGGTATGTCCCGTGATCACCGCAGGCGCGCCGCGCTCGTGCCGTACGGCGTGTAGTTGCTGCGCGCCGGGCCGTTCCCGGGTGGTGGGCGCATCGCGGTGGGGCGGTGCGGTCGTCGCGGCCACGGCGGCGTTCGTGCTGTTCGGCCAGGCGGGCTGACCGTGCGCACCGTACGGTCGCGCCCTGCGTCAGGCGGGCCGGGTCCTGCGCAGCCAGAGCAGGCCGACGACGGGCAGCACCAGTGGGATGAACAGGTAGCCCATGCCGAAGTTTGACCACACCGTGGCGTCGGGGAATGCGGCGCGGTCGAACACGCTCAGCGCGCCGATGACCAGCACCCCCGTCATCTCGACCGAGCAGGCGGTGAGCGCGACGCGCCACCAGGTCGTTCCGGTGCGGGCGAGCGCGAACGTCGCGAGCAGGTAGACCACCGCCGCGAACGCGGACAGTGCGTACGGCACCGGTGCCTCGCCGAATCGGGTGGCGATCTGCACGGCGGCGCGGGACGTCGCCGCCACGGCGAAGATTGCGTAGACGACGATCAGGACGCGCCCCGGGCCGCTGGCGGTCGCGGGTCGTTCGGTGCTCGGGCGCCGGTGACTCGAACCCCCACGGCTCGAACCCCCACGGCTCGAGTGCTGCGGGTTCGAGTACTGCGGGTTCGAGTACTGCGGGCTCGCGGGTTCGTCAGGCACTGGCCCCGCCCCATACCTCGACCATGCGCAGCAACAGCACCGGGACGGTCAGACACAGGACACCGAGGATCGCGGTGCTCGACCGCGTGCGTTCGGCGAGTGCCCACACGGTTCCCAGCGGCAGCACGAGCAACGAGCCGAACAGATAGGCCAGGAACGTGAGCATGCTGCCCGGCTCGCCACCACCGATCAGCATGACCACCGAGATCACGACCTGCACGGCGAGCAGTGCCTCGAGCACGCCAACGCCTACGAGCAGCGGTTTCTCCGGTTCGCGGTGCAGCACGACGAGGACGAACGCCCATACCGCGATTCCCGCCGCGCAGGCGGATACCGCGATCGCATAGCCAGTGATCACCGGACCTCCACGATTACTACCGCTCGTAGTCTACGACCCGGATGCCGCCGACCGGTCCGCGGCCGGTGTTCGTCTCCGGTCCGGTGACGGCCGGCCGAGTCGGCCGCGCGGGTACGGGTACCGCGACGCCGGACCGGCGGGTTCGGCGTCGCGGGATGCCGGTGCGAGGCCATGGTCAGTGGCCGGTTCCTGCGGTAGCGTCGGTGGCAGACGGCCGGGCAGTTGCCAACACGACCCCGATAGATCGGAGCCCCAGTCCGCCGCTTCCCGCGGCCGTGCCGAACCCGCACGGGGCGCTCCCTGCACATCCGACCGCGGATGCCGCGACCGCCGGACCCGGCATCTCACCGGGTGCCCGAGCGAGGTCGCAGGCCCCTGCGGGCCGTAACCAACACGAGGTGTCCATGTCCCCCGTCTCCACTGACGCGGAAACTCACGAATCAGCCGGGTCGCGGCGGCCGAAGCCGGTCACGTCCGGTCGGACCTCCCTGCCGGAACACGTCACCGTGAAGGTGTTCGTCCTGCTGCCGCTGGTGGCGATCGCCGCAGCGGTGCCGTTCGCGTGGGGGTGGGGCCTGAGCTGGATCGACATCGCGATCGGTGCCGCGTTCTTCGTCGTCAGCGGTCTCGGAGTGACGGCGGGATACCACCGGCTGTTCACACACGGTTCGTACAAGGCGGCCCGGCCGCTGCGCATCGCAATGGCGATCGCGGGCAGCATGTCGGCGCAGGGCCAGGTGACGACGTGGGTGGCGGACCACCGCAGGCACCACGCGTTCTCCGACCGCGCGGGTGACCCGCATTCACCGTGGCGGTACGGCACGTCACCCGCCGCGCTGGCGAAGGGCTTCTGGCACGCGCACATGGGCTGGCTGTTCGACCGCGAGGTCACGAACGTCGAGCGGTTCGCCCCCGACCTCGCGGGTGACCGGGACATCCGCACCGTCGACCGCCTCTTCCCGGTCTGGGTGCTCGCGAGCTTCCTGCTGCCGGCCCTGCTCGGCGGGCTCATCACGTGGTCGGTGTGGGGCGGCGTGACGGCCTTCTTCTGGGCCGGTCTCGTCCGGATCGGGCTGCTGCACCACGTGACGTGGTCGGTGAACTCGATCTGCCACATGATCGGCGAACGTCCGTTCAGCAGCAGGGACAAGGCGGCGAACTTCTGGCCGCTCGCGGTCTTCTCGTTCGGTGAGGCATGGCACAACCTGCACCATGCTGACCCGACCTGTGCCCGCCACGGCGTGCTGCGTGGTCAGCTCGACATCTCGGCCAGGCTGATCTGGATCTTCGAGAAGCTCGGCTGGGCGACGAAGGTCCGCTGGCCGACCCCGACCCGTCTCACCAGGTTGGCTCGCTAGCGGCCCACCCGTTCGCTGGTCACCGGGCGTCGCCGCCTCGGTCGGGCGGCTCCTCGTTTCGGGTGGCAGGGGCTCGGCGCACCCGTTGCTCGTGATACGACATCTTCACGATCTTCGTCTGTTGCACCGGTCCGTGGCCTGCAGGAGGGGCGGCTCGGCTACGGTCGTGCGCGGCAGGCGAACTGGGTGGAGGGACAATGACGAGCACCGTGACGCGTCACGGTCCGGACGGGCAGGAGCAGGTGCCCGGACCGGAACCCGCGGGTGAGCCGCGCGGGGGACGCTCCGGGTTCGCATGGCTGGTGCGGCTGCCGAGTGCGGCGGTGCACGGCCTGCGTCGTTCGGCGGCGACGTCGCCGGGCAGATTGACGCTGATCAGTGTCGGGCTTGCCCTGCTCGCGCTGCTGGTCGGCACGGTCGCCAGCGCCGAACTCAGTGAGCGCAAGGCCACGATCGACGGTCTCGTCGACCATCGCGAGCCGTTGACAGCGGCCGCGCAGGAGGTCTACCGCTCGCTGTCGGACGCCGACGCCACCGCGGCGGGCACACTGCTCAACGCCGACTCCGAAGGCGTCGCGTTGCGGGATCGCTACGACCTCGACGTCGCCCGCGCCGGGGCTGCACTCGCGAAGGCGGCCGGCGATTCGGCCGGCAACCCCGAGGCCGTGGAGCAGGTCGACGTGCTGTCGCGGCAGTTGCCGGTCTACACCGGGCTGGTCGAGACGGCGCGGACGAACAGCCGCCAGGGCAACCCCGTCGGCGCGGCCTATCTCGCCGAGGCCTCGGAGCTCATGCGGTCGGAGATCCTGCCTGCCGCGAAGACGCTGTACGAGATCGACGTCGAGCGCCTCGCGGAGGAGCAGGACGACGCGATGTCCGTGCCGTGGCTGACCGGCCTGCTGGCGCTGGCGTTGCTGGCGGCGCTGATCGCCACGCAGGTGTGTCTCAAGCGCAAGACGAACCGGGTGTTCAACGTCGGCCTGGTCGTGGCGACGATCGCGGTCGGGCTGGCGGTGCTGTGGTCGGCGGTGGCCGTGACGGTCCAGAGCGTGCTCGTCGGCAGCGGTCAGTCCTCGGGCTCGGAACAGACCGACGTCATGGTGCAGGCCCGGATCGCGGCGCTGCAGGCTCGTACCGACGAGACGCTGACGCTGCTGGCCCGCGGCAACGGCACCGCGTACGAGGAGGAGTACCAGGCTTCCATCCGGCAGCTGTCCGGCGCGAACGGCGAGGGCGGGTTGCTCGGTGAGGCGAGGGAAGGCACCGAGGGCCTGCCGGCCGCCGACCACGTCGATGCGGCCGTTCGCAGCGCAGGGGCGTGGCGCGACGTCCACGGGCAGGTGCGCAACCTCGACAACGGCGGCCGCTACGGGGACGCGGTCGAACTGGCCATCCAGACCGAGGGCGACGAGGGCGCGACGGCTGCGTTCACGCGCCTCGACGGCGACCTGGCCAGGGGGATCGCCGACAGCAGGCAGTTGTTCCTCGGCGACACGACGAATGCTTCGCGTGCGTTGACGCTGCTCTCACCGGGGTTCGCGGTGTTGTCGCTGGTGGCGATGCTGGGCTCGATCCTCGGTATCCGTGAACGTCTTCGGGAGTACCGCTGATGAAACGCTGGACATGGCTCGCCGGGGTGCTGGTGGCGACGTTGGTGGCCGGATGCGGGTCGGCGGGAACGCCCGTGGATCCCGCCCCGGTCGGATCGGTGCAGCGGCCGATGCCCGGCGGCACCGATGTGTCCGGGAAGATCGAGCAGGGCGGTTCGGAGGCACCGGACTGCAACCCGCGCGAGAGCTTGCGGCCGAACGATTCGATCCCCGCCGGTTCCACAATGGACGACATCAGGAAACGCGGCTACCTCATCGCGGGAGTGGATCAGAGTACGAATCTGTGGGGCTTCCGCAATCCGCAGACCGGTGAGCTCGAAGGGTTCGACATCGATGTCGTGAAGGAGATCGCCCACGACATCTTCGGCGATTACGACCCGAACACGATCCGCTTCAAGGCGATCAACTCCTCCGAGCGCGAGAGCGTGCTCGTCAACGGCGATGTGGACGTGGTCGTGCGCACCTATTCGGTGACCTGCCAGCGGCTGCAGAAGGTCGCGTTCTCGTCGGTGTACTTCGAGGCGGCGCAGCGGGTGCTGGTGACCGAGAAGTCCGGGATCGAGGACATTTCGCAGTTGGGCGGCAAAAAGGTGTGCGCCGCGGGCAGTTCGACGTCGGTGGGCAGGCTCGCCGAGGCCGACCCGAAGCCGGAGCCCGTGGTGACCAACAACTGGACGGACTGTCTCGTGCTGTTGCAGCAGGGCCAGGTCTCGGGTGTGTCGACCGACGACACGATCCTCGCGGGCATGACCGAGGAGGACCCGTCGACGCGCGTGGTCGGGCCGCCGCTGTCCGAGGAGCTGTACGGCGTCGGCGTCCCGAAGGGGAACAAGGACATGGTCCGGTTCGTGAACGCGACGCTCGAGGACTTCCGGCAGGACATGTGGCGCGACCGGTTCCGGCACTGGGGGCTGCAACGGGTGCTCGGCAACCTGAAACCGCCGAAGCCGCAGTACCGGTGACCGCGAACCGAGGAGGCAACCTGTGACCGACGAGCCACGTCACCCTCGCCACGCGGCGCCGAACGAGGACGACGAGCAGCACACGCAGTACGTTGCCCCGGCGTGGCCGAACGGCGGAACGCCCCGGCATGCCGCTCCGGACAACGCCGGCCAGCAACCACCCGGCCAGCAACCGCCGGGTCAGCAACCGCCGGGTCAGCAGGCACCGCAGCAGCCGTCGCAGGTACCGCCGGGCCGGCAGTCACCGCAGTCACCGCAGGCACCGCAGTCACCGCAGGCACCGCAGGAAGCGCAGGCAGCGGAGCCGCCGGGCGGGCCGCCCGAGCCGATGTCGACGAGTGTGCTCGACCACGCTCCGGGCACCGAGCTCGTCATGCCACCCCTGCCGCCGTCCGAATCGGACAGTCCGAGCGACGGTATGGGCCCGCCCAGTGGGTACACGAGTGGCCCCGGCAGCGCTCCGGGCAGCGCGCCCGGAAGCGGCCCGGGCAGTGGCCCCGGGAGCGGCCCCGGGAGTGGCCCGGGTAGCGGCCCCGGGAGCGGTGCGGGAAGTGGTACCGGCAGTGGCCCGTGGACGGGGTCCGGTGCGGGTACTGCCGGCGGTGCGTTCTCGCGGACGTCGCGGCGGACGTCGAGACGTACGGCGGCCCGCGGCGGTCTCGGCGCGGGCATGGTCGAAGTGCCGCCGGTGCCCTATCGCGACCCGGCCGAGGCGGTGCTGTCCGACCCGGTCGTGTCGGAGTCGAAGCGTTTCTGCAGCAGCTGCAACGCGAAGGTCGGCCGTGGCTCGGACGGTGACGCGGGAGATCCGCAGGGCACGTGCACCAAGTGCGGCACACCGTTCTCGTTCGTGCCGAAGCTGCAGCCGGGAGATCTCGTCGGCGGGCAGTACGAGGTGCTGGGCGCGCTCGCCTACGGCGGGCTCGGCTGGATCTATCTCGCGCGTGACCTCAACGTCGACGGCCGCTGGGTCGTCCTCAAAGGACTGATCAATACCGGCGATGCGACGGCGATGGCCGCCGCCGTGAACGAGAAGCGGTTCCTCGCCGAGGTCGAGCATCCGCACATCGTCAAGATCTACAACTTCGTGCAGCACCCCGATCCGGAAACGGGCGGGGCCGTCGACTACATCGTGATGGAGTACATCGGCGGGCAGTCGTTGCGTCAGCTCGCGCTCGACCACCATCGGGAGAGCGGGCGCGCCGAACCGCTGCCGATCGGGCAGGTCATCGCGTACGGGTTGGAAATCCTGCCCGCGCTGGGATATCTGCACAACCAGGGCCTGTTGTACTGCGATCTCAAGCCGGACAACGTGATCCAGACCGGAGATCAGCTCAAGCTGATCGATCTGGGTGCCGTGCGGCGGATGGACGACTACAACAGTCCGCTGTTCTTCACGAGCGGCTACAGCGCACCGGAGTTGGCGAGCGATGGTGCGTCCGTCGCGTCGGACCTGTTCACGGTCGGCCGTACGCTCGCCGTACTGAGCTTCGAATTCACCGGCTACACCACGAAGTTCAAGACGACACTGCCGAGCCAGGACGACGTTCCGCTGTTCAAGTTGTTCGGTTCGTACTATCGGTTCCTGCGACGCGCGACCAATGCGGATCCGGCGCGCCGGTTCACCTCCGCCGAGGAGATGGCCGACCAGCTTACGGGCGTGCTGCGCGAGATCATGGCACTGGGAACGGGGAAACAGCGTCCGGGGCAGTCCACTGTGTTCGGTCCGGAGACGAACACGTTCGGCGTCGACATGGTGGTGCCCGAGCGTGGGCAGGACGTGCCGCTGCCCGATCCGGTCGAAGTGGTGTCGGGACTTCCCGTGCCGCAGGTCGACACTGACGACGCAGGCGCGGGTGTCCTCGCCGCGACGCTGGGTGCGGATCCGCGGGCGGCGATCGAGGCGCTGGCCGGCGCGCCGCGGGAGTCGATCGAGGTGCGGCTGCGGGTGGTGCGCGCACGGATCGAGCTGGGCGAGTTGGCCGAGGCCAACCGGCAGTTGCAGGCGGCGCAGTACCTGGCGATCAAGGCCGGGTTCCCGCACGACTGGCGGATCGACTGGTATCGCGGGCTGATCGAGCTCGCGGGCGGGCGTGCGCGGGTGGCGCACGTCGCGTTCGACACGGTCTACGACGAGCTGCCGGGTGAAACGGCGCCGAAGCTGGCGATGGCGTTCAGCGCGGAGGCGACCGGCGAGTACTTCGGCGCGTCGCGGCTGTACGAGCTGGTGTGGCGCACCGACCGGTCGTACGTGAGCGCCGCGTTCGGGTTGGCGCGGGTGTACCTGGCGCAGGGGGCGCGGGCGAGCGCGATCGAGGTGCTCGAATCGGTGCCGGCGACGTCGACGCACCACGTGTCCGCGCAGCTGGCGGCGATCAAGGTGAAGATCACGCCGCTCGAGGGCAGGCCGGTGACGGAGGCCGACCTCGTGGACGCGAGCGTGCGATTCGAGCGGCTGCACCTGGACGCCGAGCGGCGGACGCGGCTCGCGATCGAGGTGTTGTCGGCAGCGCTGGCGTGGGTCGGCTCCAACGAGGCGTCCGACAGTGCCCGGGTGGTGGGGTGCGCGCTGCGCGACCGCGACGTGCGATTCGGCCTCGAGCAGCACTACCGATCGCTGGCCCGGTTGGTGTCGACGACCGCCGAGCGCATCGAGCTCGTCGACCAGGCGAACACCCTGCGGCCCCGCACCCTGACGTGACAAGGTATGACGGCCGCGGGGCGTGATCAGGCCGCGGGTTGTTGAGCGCCCCGAAAGTGCCCTTCGGGGCGCATCGTCACCGCAGCCACGACCACGCCACCGCCGCGGACATCAGGGGTTGACGTCCCAGCCCCTGTCCTCGGTGGCCACGGCCTCGGCTGCGTTGGTCTCGCGGAACTTGTCGAGCGCGTCGGGGTCGCTGTGCGTGGTGAAGTGTTCGACCCCGACGGTGACGAACAGTGCCCTGGCGCGCAGCGCGACCGGACCGTCGGCGGCGTCGAGGCGACCTTCGGCGCTGACGTACGTCTTCCGGCCGGAACCGCCGTCGAGCTTGGCCGCGATGTGCAGCGTCGAGCCGACGGGTACGGGCGCGACGAAGTCGGTCTCCAGTCGGGCGGTCACGGCCGGCCTGCGCAGCAGATTGCCGACCGCCGACCCGAGGGCCTCGTCGAACGCGCACGCCAGCAGCCCGCCGTGGGCCAGGCCGGGAGCGCCCTGGTGATCCTTCTGCACGGTGAACGTCGACACGACGGACATGTCGTCGGCGACCGTGGACTGCAGGTGCAGGCCCGATTCGACCTCGTGGCCGCACCCGAAGCACTCGGCGTAGTGCTCGGCGAGCTGCGTGCCGGGGGCGGGTGCGTCGGCGTGCGGGCCGACCGGCTCGGCGTCGGCGGGCGGCCAGCTGTCGGTGCGTGAACTCATCGGGTCAAGCTATCCGGCCGCTCGGCCGTGGCCTCGCCTGCGGCCCCGATCTGTGGTGAATGCCGCGGCTGGTTGCCGGCTGGCACGACTGTTCCGGTCGGAGCGGCCGGTCGGGTCGACTCGGCCTCACTCTTGGGGAGCGCAATCATCGTGACGAGGGCAGCACGGCACGTCGTGGCAGCGGTTTGCGCTCTGGGCCTCACCGCTTGCGGTGGCACGTGCAGCTGCGGGTGCGCACCGCCGACGTCGACAGCGGTCGTGAGCACTACTGCGAGGTCGCAGCCGAGACCGTTCAGGCCGCGCTGTCGAAGCTCGGGTGGTGAGGCGGGCACCGGACCGGGTTACGACGCCGGACGTCAGTCCTGGAGCGCGGACATGGACGTCCACTCGGACCAGGAGTACGACCAGTCGTGGTAGTTGCCGTCCCGCGGGCCGAGGGGCACGCTGCTGCCGCGCACCTCGAACGGGTCGCCGGTCTGCGCCAGGTTGTAGTACTCGAGGGCGTCCGCCGGGGCCAGGTTGACGCACCCGTGGCTGACGTTCGTGTGGCCCTGACTGCCCACCGACCACGGGGCCGCGTGGGTGAACTCGCCGTTGTTGGAGATCCGCACGGCCCATTCGACCCGGAAGTCCTCGTAGTCGTATTGGGGATTGGTCATGTAGTACTCGGAGTGCTTGGTCATCACGACGTGGGTGCCGTTGCGGGTGACGCGCCCGGGGTCGGAGTCGAGTCCGAAGCTCGCCGGGTAGTCGGCGGTCTGGTTGCCGTCGACGAACACCTTCATCCGGTGCGTCTGCGTGTTGGCGCGCACGAGCTGCCTGCGGCCGATCGTGAACGTCGAGGACAGGTCGCTCTCGGCGTAGGCGCCGTCGCCCAGCGCGAGGCCGTACAGGTCGCCGTGGACCGACACCTCCGTGCCGGGCTCCCAGTACTCCTTGGGGCGCCAGTGCACGGCCGTGTCGAGTTCGAGCCACGCCCACGAACCCTCGGTGGCGTTGGACGGCTCGACCGACAGCGCTCGTTCGACCGCCGCCTTGTTCTCGACGGGTTCGTCGAACGTGATCGAGATCGGCATGGCGACGCCGTAGGTTCCGCCGTCGCCGACGTTCAGGCTGGCGCCGTGGATCGCGGCCGGCTTCACGGTGTGGAACGAGCCGGTGACCGGGGTTTCCTTGCCGTCGGCGTTCGTCGCGGTGCCCTTCCAGCGGTAGACCTTGTCGTAGCCGAGCCGTTCGGTGGTCGTCCACGATCGCTCGTTCGCGGCGAGTTCGCCGTCGACCGGCTCGCCCATGCCGTTGGCGAGCGTGACCTCGCTGAGTCTGCCGTGCTCGACGGTCACCGACACCTCGTCGCGCGGTTCGACGTCCGTGGCACCGTCACCGGGCCGGAGGCTGACCTCGGCCGCGGGTGCGGGCTCGGGCTCAGCGCCCTGTGCGCCTGCGCTGCCCTGCCGGGGTGCGGTCCCGGTGCAGGCCGTCAGCCAGAGCAACGCCGTCAGCGCCAGTGCAACGACCTGCGCGGATCTGCGACCGGGCCCGGTCGGTTGTCTCCCCGTCACGCCGATTCGCCCCCTTCGAAGTCCCCGGCGGATGCGGCCGCGACCGCGTCTTCGCCACGAATTCGAGAATAGTGATGGTAATCACATCTCGCTGGTTGGTTCGAACGTTCCGATCGCCGCCGGCCGTGACCATGCGGCTACCCAGGTGACATGGCCGCTATGGAGGAGGCCGAAACCTGTTCGGGGGTCGATCGGCCCGGTCGGACCAATCCGGATGCGGGGCTGTCCAAAAGACGGAGGAGGGGTAGGCTGCGAAGTGGCCGTTGTTTTGCGTGTTCGTGGCTTCACACTCGCGGAACTTCTAACGCGGGGCGTGAGGCGGACATGCGCTCTTTCGTAGAACCTCGTTGGAACCGTCCGGATCGGCCGGGACCTCACTGCGGTGGGGTCCAGCTCAACAGCAACGAGGAGTAAACGGTGGCGCAAGGCACTGTGAAGTGGTTCAACGCCGAAAAGGGCTTCGGCTTCATTGCCCAGGACGGCGGAGAGGGCGACGTGTTCGTCCACTACTCGGAGATCGAGGGCCGCGGCTTCCGCACCCTCGAGGAGAACCAGCGAGTGGAGTTCGAGGTCGGCCAGGGTCAGAAGGGCCCTCAGGCTCAGAAGGTCCGCGCTCTCTGAGGGCGTGCGTCACCTACTGACTTTCACTGACTGACAAGTGAGCCCCCGGCGACATCGTCGCCGGGGGCTCACTTGCGTTTCGGGGCCGGTCAGCGGCCTGGTGCGTCCCAGCCGGAGCGGTCGAAGAAGTGCTCGTCGGTGCGGGCCTCCGGTTCGATGCGGCCGGGCCCCGACGCGTGGCGCGGTCCCCCGGGTGCGGCGGCGAGCGGCGGAACCGCGCGACCGTGCGGATCGGTGTCCTCGCCGGGCCGCGGAACGTCCTCGCCGGGCCGCGGAACGTCCTCGCCCGGGGCTGCAGCCGGAGGTTCGGCGTACGGAGCCGCCCGGACCCCGGCGTCCTGGTGCTCGTCCTGGAACATGCTGCCCCGGTACTCGGACTCCCGGTGCTCGGACTCCCGGTACCCGGCTTCCGGTTGCGCCGCCTCGGCGCCGGCCGGGTCCGCGGACGGTACGGACTCCGCTTCCCAAGCGAGACGCTCGAGTACCCATTCCAGCGCGAGCGCCTGCGGCGAGGTGCCACGGGCCTCGGCGAGCTCACTGAGTTCCTCGCCTGCGGCGTGGGTCATGCGCAGCTGGTAGACCTGCGCTTCGCCGAACTTCCTGCCGGAGCCGGTGCTCTCGACGTCGTTGTCCGGGGCGAGGGCCTTCAGGTAGCTGGAGAGCTCCTGGTCCTCGCCGCCGTGGTCGTCGGTGTCGTCGCGGCCTGCCGGTGCGGCGGCGCGCGGCGTGGCGTTGTCCGCGTCGTCCCGGCGTCTGGAGCCGGATTTGCCGCGGCCGGACAGCCGTCCGAATGAAGGTTTAGGCACGGCGGCCACGATAACGGTTGTGTTTCACCGACGTGCACGCGACATGGCTTCCGACACGTCGCGTGACGGACTGCCATCGTCAGCTTGTCGTCGTCGAGTATGTCGATAGGCCGTTCGTGTGGGCACAACCGAGCCGCGTTGTGGATTCTTGCACGGATCGTGATTTCCGATGCCGTGCGGATTGCGGACTGCGCCGACCGGAGAATGCTGCCGCCGACCGGAGAATGCTGCCGAGGTGCAGTGCGGGGCCGGGACGCCGGTGGCGAACGAGCGACTGAAACGGCCGTGACCACCGCTGCGATCCGGATGCGCGGAAGGTGCTGCAGAAATGGAGGGTGCTGCAGAAATGGAGAAGCCCCCGCGCCAGGGGGAGGAACGCGGGGGCCGGAGGGGATCTCCACAGGCGCTGACCGGGGGTGCGTCAGCACGTCGATTGTTACACGATCCGGCCGCGAGTGGCGAGACTTGTGGATGAAAATAAGGCCACGAGTCGGTACTGGCGGATCGCCATCGGTTTGTACTCCGCCGTGTCTACCGCGAATAGGTTGACATTCTTCCGGAGACGGCACGCTGTGTCCGCGAGATCTTTCGTCGGCAGGCACGACGTACGGAAATTGCGCGACACGGACCGTTCCGGGTCGTCGCACGCTCCTGGCGGGGCCCGGTGCGACCGACGAGCCGAGTTCGCTGCGTGGCCGGGAGTTCACTCTGCGGGGGGCTGGGGTTGTGATCGCCGCGTGGCTAGCCTCGGCGCCGAGGCCGGTACTCGACCACCCCTCGATCCGGCGGAAGCCCGTGACGCGGGGGACCGTCTGCGATCCGGCGCAGCCCCTTGGAGGAGCAATGAGCGGATCTGTGGAAGTGCGGCAGTTTCTCCTTCGGCAAGAGGGAGGAGGGCAGGTTTCCGATGTCGGCGGGCTTCCGGGGCAGCGTTCGGGACAGGCGGAGGCGCCGCGGGTGTCCGACGATCAGGTGCGCAGGGCGCGAATCGCAGTGGCCTCCGGTGCGCTCGACGTCGAGGACTGCGCGGAGCTGCTCGGCATGCTCGGCCTGACACCCGATGACGACGGCAACGTGCCGGCCCAGCGTTAGCGGTATCGCTCGCAGGTCCGTAGGCCGCTGGTCGCAGGCTCCCGCCGCCTCGTCGTCCGATTCGACCCGGTGACGGGTCGAATCGGCCGTGGCGGCTGTGGCACGTGGTGAGCGTGTGCGTCCAGGTGCACACCCCCTGGTCGTGCACCTGGACAGCACTTCGTCACGCTAATTGCCGGCAACGGTGCAGGGCAACGCGGTTGCGCCGGGTTCGCCCGTGCTGTCACCGGGTTGGCAGCTCCCGGTGGGGCGTCGTTAACCCGGCGGCGGTGGTGGACGCCTCGACGTCACGGATCCGGGCGCTGTGTGGCCGGGCCGGGTGTCGTCCGGGCGCTGCGTCATCCGGCGTGATCCAGGTCATCCGGAGTGATCCAGGTCGTCCCGCTGATCGAGTGGGCCTCGGGTGTCGGCGGGTTCGGCGGGCGCCGGCGGCGAACTCCACCGGTGCGGAAGTTTTCGCAGGTCAGGGCAAAACTGGCCCCCGGTGTTTCGGCAGTCGGGCAGGTGTCGTAAAGTAGTCATCGCTCCCGGGGAGACGACCTGGAGAGCGTGGTCGGGTCGGTTATCCGAAACCGGGCCGGGCTCCCATCGTCCAGCGGCCTAGGACTCCGCCCTTTCAAGGCGGCGACGCGGGTTCGAATCCCGTTGGGAGTACGCAGTACACTGCACGTGAGACGTGCAGCTGACAACAGAATGCCGGCTCGGGTGACGGTCATCGGAACCCGACAGTCGGAACACAGCAAGGCCCTGTGGCGCAGTTGGTCAGCGCGCCGCCCTGTCACGGCGGAGGTCGCGGGTTCAAGTCCCGTCAGGGTCGCATCGAAGGAGCGGGTTCGTCATGAGACGGACCCGCTCCTTTCGCATCGACGGGAGTTCTCGACGCCGGGTGGTCTCGGCGCTGAGCGGTTTCGGCGCTGGGCGGTTTCGGCGCTGGGCGGTTTCGACAGTGGTGGTCGTGCCGCTCCGCAACTGTCGCTGCCCTGCGCGACCGGACCCGCCGCACGCGCTGTTGTACACATGCGCTACTGTGTACAACAGCGAACGGCCAGGTAGCTCAGTTGGTACGAGCGTCCGCCTGAAAAGCGGAAGGTCGCCGGTTCGACCCCGGCCCTGGCCACGTAGCTGACGAGCGAAAACGGTCCTTGCGAGACTCTCGCAGGGACCGTTTTCGTATCAGGGCCACTGTCGTATCAGGGCCGTTTTCGTGTCGGGTGCTCAGTTCGGGTCCCAGTCGCCCTTCCATGAGCAACCGCCCGGCGACGACTCCGTCGCGTTCGGCGACTCATCGTCCCTTGTCCGGCGGCTCGTGGTCACCCGGCGATGGCCATGTCGCGGGACGAGACATGTGTAACGTACTAGATTCGCTGCTCATCGCCTATCTTCACCGGGGAGACCGAGGAGAGAGGGAGCCCGCCTGGTGAGTACCGGCATCGACCATCCGCGCAGCTACTACGAGCGCATCGACGAGCGGCGGTACAAGCCGACTTTGCACACGAGCGGCGCGTGGAACCCGGACGAACAGCATTTCAGCCCTCTCGGGGGACTCATCACCCACGCCATCGAACGCGACCGCGACGAACGCGGCAGCGCGCTCGCGGTCTCCCGCATCAGCTTCGACATCCTCGGCACACTCGCCCTCGACGAATGCGACATCCGGGTCGAGGTGATCCGTCCGGGGCGGACGATCGAGCTGGTCGAGGCCGTGGCCGACCTCGGCGGCCGTACCGCGGTACGCGCGCGGGCATGGCTGCTGACCCCGGGCGACACCGCGTCCGTCGCGGGTGGTGAGGACGCGCCGCTCACCCCACCGGACGATCTCGAACCGTGGGGGATGTCGGAGCTGTGGTCCGGTGGGTACATCGCCTCCCTAGACGCCCGCCCGGTCTCGTCGCCGGAACCGGGCCGCGGCACGGTTTGGCTCGCGCACACCCTGGATCTCGTCGCCGGTGAATCCGCGGGACCGTTCGCCTCGTTCGTCACGCACGTCGACGCGGCCAATGGCATCGCCGTGCGCAGGCCACCGACGGAGTGGATGTTCCCGAACGTCGACCTGACCGTCCACCTGCACCGGACCCCGGAGCCGGGCTGGACCGGCCTCGACACCACCGTCACGTTCGGCCCCGAGGGGCGCGGCATCACGAGCACCGCCCTGCACGACCTCCGCGGTCACGTCGGCCACGCCCAGCAGATCCTCACCGTCCGCCCCCTGTAACGGCCGTTTCGAACGGCGGGTGCAACCCGCGGGCACGCTCACCTCGTCCTGGCAGCGAGTCCGCGCGACACGGCGCGGGTCGACATCGCGAGGGGGCTGCGATGACAACTGCCGGGAACACCCGCGCGGGCAACGTGCCGAGAACGGTGGGCCTGACGACGGCCGCCGTGCTGAGCGGAGCTCTGGCGGCACCGGGCGTATCGATGGCCGACGGGGACCGCGACGTGCCGGACTCGGCGTCCGTGCAGGCCGATATCGACGGCGACGGTGGCCCTGAGCTGATCACCGTGCGCGACCGCGGCGACGACCGTGTCGTGTCCGCACGCTTCGCCGACCATTCCTATGTGGAATCGGCGTTCCCCGCGGACGTGCCCGGACGGCTGCAGCTCGATCCGCGCGTGGCCGACCTGGGCAGGGACGGTGCCGACGACGTCGTCGTCACCATCGCGACCGGAGCCAACACGCGGACCCTCGCCGCGTTCACGTACCTCCCCGAACAGGGGCTCGTGCGTGTGACCGGCACCGACGGGGTGCCGTTCGCCTTCCACGACGGTGGTGGTGCGACGTCGGCGGCGTCGTATACCTGCCACGAACCGGTCACCGGCGGCGCGACCTTCACGACCGTGCGCGCCGAACGGACCGAAACCGGACTCGACGGCGTGCGCACCCGCTACGCGGTCCGGCGCGACACGGTCCTCCTGCACGGACGGACCGAGTTCCACGGTGCCGCCGAGAACGCGCCCGTGGTGCAGGCCGACCCGGCCGGCTGCGCTCCTGCCTGAGGCGGGCGGCGAACACCGGGCCGGCCTGCGCGGACGACGGCGCCGCGGACGACGGCGCCGCGGACGACGGCCGCAGGCGGGGCCGGTCAGCCGACGGCGGTGACGGTGCCGCGGGCGTCGGACAGCTCGACCGCGCGTGCCGTTCCGGCCGCCGCGGTCGGTCGACGTGCGCGATGTCCCGTGGCAGCGCGTCGGGCATGGTGAACGGTGACGCTCGCGTGGACCTGGCGGCGCGCGTGGATCCGACGAGCACCTGGAGGCGGGAATGAGCAATCTCGAGGCCACACCCGAGGAGCTGACCTGTACGTCGGCACCGAACGACCGCGGGCGCGTGCTCGAACCGCGCAGCGTGCCTCTCGGCGGTCCGCGGGCGATGGCGGTGCGCCGCACGTTGCCGCAGCGGGCGCAGTCGTTCATCGGTGCGTGGTGTTTCGTCGACCACTACGGCCCCGACGACGTGTCGGCGACCGGCGGTATGCGCGTCGCAGGTCATCCGCACACCGGGCTGCAGACGGTGTCGTGGCTGTTCCGCGGCGAGATCGAGCACCGCGACACGACCGGCGTTCACGCGTATGTGCGCCCCGGCGAGCTCAACCTCATGACGGCGGGCGCCGGGATCGCGCACTCCGAGTTCTCCACCGCCGACACCGACGTGCTGCACGGCGTGCAGCTGTGGCTCGCGTTGCCCGAAGCCGAGCGGTTCACCCGGCCGGGGTTCCAGCACTACGCGCCGCCCGCGGTCGACGTCGACGGCGCGCAGCTGCTCGTTTTCCTCGGCTCACTCGCAGGGCAGGTCTCGCCGGTACGGACGTTCACGCCGCTGCTCGGAGCCGAGCTCACCCTGCCTGCCGGGCGGGAGCTGCAGCTGGACGTCGATCCGACGTTCGAACACGGCGTGCTGGTCGACCGGGGATCGGTCGACACAGCCGGGGTGACCGCCGAGGCGGGCATGCTCGTCCACCAGCCCGCGGGGCCCGGCACCCTGACGTTGCGCGCCGAGTCCGACACGCGCGTGCTGCTGCTCGGCGGCGAACCACTCGACGAGCAGATCGTCATGTGGTGGAACTTCGTCGGCCGTTCACACGACGAGATCGCCGAGTACCGGCGCGAATGGGAGCACGAGCGCACGTCGCGCACGCCGGGCCGGTTCGGCCGCATGCCGGAGGAATGGGAACAGACCATCCCCGCCCCCGAACTGCCGAACGTCCGCCTGCGCCCGCGCAGCTAGCTCCCCGCCCTCGACGCCGTGTTGCAGGTTCCGGGGATCGTGTTGCGCTTTCCGGGGCCCGTGTTGCAAGTTCGGGTCCGCCCCGCGTGTTCTGCACTCAGCCCCGCGTGTCCTGCATTCGGCACCGCGTGTTCTGCACCTGGGCGTTGCCCGGAGCCTGCGGACGCGGGCGCCGGTCCACGCCATCGTGCGGGTACGGGTACGGGTACGGGTACGGGTGCGGGTCGTTCGTGCGACCGGGCCTCGCCCACCAGCCGATTCGGACGTAGGTTCAGCCGTCCACGAACCGGGCCAGCACGGACGCCTCGTACCGGACGGCTTCGGCTGCGTCGTGTTGCCCGAGCCGGTCGTAATCGGCCGCGTTCGCCCTGCGTTCGTCGACAGCCGAGCGCACGATGCCGGTCACGTCCTCGCCCGTCAGCTCCCGGCGTGCGACGTCGGCCGTGCCGACCCCGGCCACGGCTCCCGCGACGTTGTCCGAACCCGCATCGGGAGCGGTTTCGGCCTGCACGGCTTCGGCGTTGTCGATGGCGCCGAGAGCCGAACGCAACGCTGACGTCGCTCCCTTGTCCTTCGTCTTCATGGCATCTTTCAACGCCGTCCGCATGGCGGCGCGCAGCTCGGTCACCTGTTCCGTCACCGGCGTAACGTAGCAACGCCGCGCCGGTACACGCTTCCCGTTTTCGCCGCAACACGGCCCCCGGAATCCGCAACACGGCCTCCGGATCCGGTCGTTCTTGCGGTCGACGAGATCGAACCAGCCGTCGGAGTCCGTGCAGTCGACGTCGTCGCGAGTTCCCTCGCCGCCGTCGGCCACCGCGGGCTGATCGTGCGGCCGCCCGTGCGCGTGTGTCAAGGTTGGACAGTGGAGGCCGATGCCACCACTCGGCCACGATTTTCCGTCGTGCGAGGGAGAATCGGCCGACATCGGGAGCGGCCGGTCACCGCTCGCGCAGCGCTCCCCAAGCGAGGTGATCTCGATGCTGACCGTTCGTACCTATCGCAGTGGTGATCGGCCCGCCTTGCGGGAGTTGTTCGCCTATGCCGGCAACGGATCGCCCACGGAATCGCTGTGGGGCGATCCCGAATCGGAGGCCGCCGTCTACCTCGACCCGTATCTCGACGCCGTGCCGGGGTCGGTGTGGTTGGCCGAACGCGACGATCGGCTGGTCGGATACCTCGTCGGCTGCCCGTCCCCCGAGCTGCTGGCCGGTGAGGACGCGAGGCTGGCGGCCGCGATCCGGCAGCACCGGCTGCTGAAGAATCCCGCTGCGCGGCGGTTCCTCGTCCGCAGCGTGCGTGACCTGGCCGTGGCCAAGCTACGCAGGCGCGGGACGGCAGGCGAGCTCCACGACGAGCGGTGGCCCGCTCACCTGCACCTCAACGTCGCCGAGACCGCGCGCGGCAGCGGAGCGGCGGAAGGGATGGTGCGGAACTTCCTGTCCCAGTTGAAACAACAGGGCGTCGCGGGCTGTCACCTGCAGACGGTGCAGGAAAACGAACGCGCCGTGCGGTTCTTCACGCGCATGGGGTTCACGCCGCACGGCGAGGTCGTGCCGGTGCCGGGCGTTCGTCACCACGGCAGGCCGGTGCACCAGCTCACCATGGTGCGCTCCACGGAGTGAACGCCGGGCCGAGCGCGCAGGCCCCGCGGCGGTTCGGCAATCCCGCGGTGGCTCGGCAGTCCCGCGGCGGACCGGCGGGACCGCGTGCCGGCTCCGCCGGGTCAGAGTGAGACCTGCAGCAGGCGCGGTGACACGGCGAATCCCCGGCGTTCGTAGGCCGGGACCGCGCGCCGGCTCGAATGCACCGTGACCCATTCGAGCCCCAGCTCCCCGGCCCGGGTCAGTACCGCCTCGACGAGCCGATCGCCGTAACCGGCCGACCGATGTTCCGGTGTCACGTAGACACACTGCAGATCGCCCACCACCCGGTCGGTCGCGTGCGGTGACGGCACCCGCGCCTGCAGCGCCAGCCACGCCATGCCGATGATCTCGTCACCTCGCAGGACGACCAGCGGATGATGCTCCTCGGAGTGGGTTCGCGCCCACGAGACGAAGGTGTCGACGAACTCGCCGCGCGTCGTGGCGGGTTCGTCCCCGCGGTCGATCACCCAGCGCCAGCGCATGCCGGCCAGCAACGGCAGTTCGTCGTCTCGTGCGGCGCGGATCGTCATCTCGTCCATGCTGCGCATTCTCGCCGCACCGGAATTGTCGGACGTCGCGAGTAGCGTCACGGGCGACCATCGACGGGAGCGGAGGAGGGGGCCGTCATGGGAAGGGGCTGTCATGGGAAGGGGCTGTCATGCCGGACGGTGACGTGGGCGGCGGCGGTGACGTGGGCTGTGACGTGGGCTGTGACGTGGAGGGTGACGCTGACGTGTCCGGCGACGAGAGCGGTGACGTGAGCGGGCGCCGGAGCCTGGACGGCAAGGTCGCGCTCGTGGCCGGGGCGACGCGTGGTGCGGGCCGTGGGATCGCCGCGGCCCTGGGTGAGGCGGGCGCGACGGTGATCTGCACGGGCCGCAGCTCGCGCGCAGGCAACGCGGCGTCGGACTACGACCGTTCCGAGACGATCGAGGAGACCGCCGAGCTGGTCACGTCGCTGGGCGGCACGGGTGTACCCGTCCGGGTGGATCACCTCGAACACGACGAGGTGCGCGCGCTCGCCGACCGGGTCCGTGGCGAATTCGGCCACCTCGACGTGCTGGTCAACGACATCTGGGGCGGCGAGCAGCTCAAGGGCGGCCCCGCCGAGTGGAACACCCCGATCTGGCAGCACGACCTCGACGTCGGCCTGCGCATCGTGCGGCTCGCCGTCGAGACGCACCTGGTGACGTCGCATTTCCTGCTGCCGCTGCTCGTCGAACAACCCGGCGGGCTGCTCGTGGAGGTCACCGACGGCACCACGGAGATCAACGCGTCGTCCTACCGGATCTCGGTGTTCTACGACCTCGCGAAGGCGTCCGTGAACCGGCTGGCCTTCTCCCAGGGACACGAACTCGCACCGCACGGGGCGAGCGCCGTCGCAGTCACGCCGGGCTGGCTGCGCTCGGAGATGATGCTGGAGCACTTCGGCGTCACCGAGGACACCTGGCGCGACGCGCTCGACCCCGGACGCGCCGACGGTCCGGTGGCCCCGGAGGACTTCGCGACGTCGGAGACGCCGCGATTCGTCGGGCGCGGCATCGCCGCACTCGCCGCGGATCCCGAGCGCGCGGGGTGGAACCAGCGTTCCGTCACGGCGGGCGACCTGGCACGCGCCTACGGCGTCACCGACGTCGACGGAACGTGCCCCGACTCCTGGGCGCGGTGGTGACGGGCGCGGTGGTGACGGGCGCGGTCACGGCGGCAGAAACCGGTTCGCCAGGCCGGGCGCCAGCCAGGGCTTGCGGCCGTAGGCCAGCACCTTCCCGGTGAGTGTTGCGCGCGTCGGGTTGCCGCGGCCGTAGACCAGCAGCAGCCACGTGGCCGGGTCGGCCGAGATGCGTACGTGTGGACGGCCACTCTCCCCGATGGTCAGGGCACCGTCACGGAAGGCGTAGATCTGCATGGGACCGCCGCGCAGCCGCACGTGGTAGGTCGCCGTGTGGCCAGCAGCCGCGTCGTGATCGACCCAGCCCGGCATGATCTGGTGCATTCCGGTCAGCACCATCGGCACGTACTCGGGGTCGATCGGCCACCGCCTGCCGAGAGCGGTCGCGATGTCGTGGCCGTGCACGAGGAACTCGCCGAGCAGCGTGCCGAGCGAACGGTCGACGCGGATCTCCTGGTCGCCGTCGAACATCATCCGTGCGTCCGGGCCGAGCTCGTCGATCGTGGCGAGGAAGCCGTCGAGGTCGGCGCGCAGCAGGCCGGCGAGGTTGCCGAGGTCGCCGGTGGGCAGCGAGGCGACCTGCTCGGCGTTGAACGCGGGCAGCTCGGCCGCTTGCGACGGCCACGAGCCCTGGCCACGGGCGAGATCGCGGTAGCGCCGTGGTTCCATCGCGACGTGGCCGAAGACATCGGCGATCGTCCACGGCGGGGTCGCGGGCACCGGGGTCGCCGGGTCGAGGGCCGACAGTGCGAGGTCGATGAACTGTTGCGCAGCGGTGCGGGCCGCCTCGGCCGTGGGCTCCACAGTCGGTTCGAGCATGGCTGCGGGTACTCCCGATTCCGGTGGACACGACGTCGTGAACTGCATCGGACAGTATCGGACACGCAGCTGCCCGGGCCAGGATCGCCGATCACACCGAACAGGGACGAGGAGCCAATTTTTATGTCCGATGTAGACGAACAGGGCAGGACCGAACCGCCGCTCGGGGGTGGTGAGGAGGACCAGCTGCTCGGCTTTCTCGACTACCAGCGGCAGACGCTCGAGTGGAAGTGTTCGCGGCTGCAGGCAGACGCGCTGCGGGCGACGACCGCGGCCTCCGCCATGACACTGGGCGGACTGCTCAAGCACATGGCGTTCGTCGAGAATCACTGGTTCGCACGCAGTCTCCACGGGTTGCCGGCCGAACCGCCGTGGGATGCGGTGGACTGGAGCCGGGACCCGGACTGGGACTGGCGCACCGCCGCGGACGAGACACCGGAGCAGCTGTTCGCACTGTGGAAGAACACCGTGGACACCTCACGCAGGCTGACCGCGGAGGCGCTCGCCGACGGCGGGTTCGACCGGCTCGCCGACTCGTCCTGGCCGGACGGTAGCGCGCCGAACCTGCGGTGGATCACGCTGCACATGATCGAGGAGTACGCCAGGCACAACGGCCACGCCGACCTGCTGCGCGAGTCCATCGACGGCGAGACCGGCGAATGACGCGCACGGGCGCACTGCACCACCTGGAACTGTGGGTCGGCGACCTCGCCGCGGCCGAACGCGAGTGGGGTTGGCTGCTCGGCGAGCTCGGGTACGTGTGTTCCGACCGCTGGCGGGACGGCCAGAGCTGGCGGCACGAGGCGAGCGGGTACGTCGTGCTGGAAGCGGGGTCCGATCGGTCGGGGGAGCACGACCGGCTGCGAGCGGGTATGAACCATGTCGCGTTCTGGGCAGGTGGGCGCGCCGACGTGGACCGCCTCGCCGCCGAGGCGTCCGCCCGCGGCTGGCGGCTGCTGTTCGCAGACCGGCACCCGCACGCGGGTGGGCCCGATCACTACGCCGCGTTCCTCGAGAACGGAGAGGGCTTCGAAGTCGAGCTCGTCGCCGAGCGGTGAGCCGCAACCCGGGCCCGTCACGCACAGCGCTTCGCCGACCGCCGCCTGCGAAGGGCCGCCCCGGAACCCGCAACACGGGCCCCGGAACCCGCAACACGGTCGGCATCTCACCCGGATGGGTGAGTTTCGCGTGGGTGCGTCATCGGAGGGCGCGGGGCCGCTCTTCCCTGGTGCGCACCCTCCCTCCCCCAGAGGGCGCGCCGGCGCCGGCCCTTGGACCCCCAGCAAGGGCCGGCGCCCCTTTTTTTGCCCGAGTGCGGGTCCGGGGCGGCGGTCGGTGTCCGGCCTCGGGGCGGCGGGTGTCGGCGCGGTGCTCCGGCTTGCGGAGGTGCTTCGGCTTGCGGAGGTGCTTCGGCTTGCGGAGATGCGCCGGCTTGCGGAGATGCATGGGATTCCTGAGGTGCACGGGATCACGGAGGTACATGTCACAGTGAGTCACTGAATGGCGAAAGCAGCCGCGAATGGCCCTGGAAACACCTGGTCACCGTGTCAACCCGACGTTGCTCGCACTCGGCCGAGCTGGCGTGAAGGGGCTAGTCTTCTTGTGCGCGGCCACTATCCTGGCGGCCAGGTGTGCCGGGAAGTCTGGTCGGCAATGGTCTTGACCGCTGCCTTCCCTGGAGTGTGAATGTCGCAATCGTCTTCCCACGACTACGACACGTTCGGTCGCGGATCGTGGTCGGAGACCCGCCGAATCGGTGACATCCTGCGCAAGGAGACCGTCGGTGGCGCGCTACTGATCATCGGTGCCGTGGTCGCTCTGCTGTGGGCAAACTCGCCCTGGTCAGAGGCGTATCAGTCCATGGTGTCGTACAAGATCGGCCCCGAATCGCTGCACCTGGATCTGACGATCTCCCACTGGGCCGCCGACGGCCTGCTGGCCATCTTCTTCTTCGTCGTCGGACTCGAGCTCAAACGCGAGTTCGTCGCGGGTGACCTGCGGGACATCCGTAAGGCGATCGTTCCCGTCGTCGCCGCGATCGGCGGTGTCGTCGCGCCTGCCCTGATCTACGTCGCCTTCAACTTCGGCGGCGCCATGCAGGGCTGGGCCATCCCGACGGCCACCGACATCGCGTTCGCCGTGGCCATCCTCGCGGTCGCCGGGCCGTTCCTGCCCGCCGCGCTGCGCATGTTCCTGCTGACGCTCGCGGTGGTCGACGACCTCATCGCGATCCTGATCATCGCGGTCTTCTTCACCGACGACCTGGCGATCGTCCCGCTGCTGCTGGCGCTCGTCCCGCTGGGCATCTTCACCTTCCTGGTGCAGAAACGGGTGCGCTCCTGGTATCTGCTGCTGCCGCTCGCCGTCGTGACCTGGGCGCTCGTGCACGCCTCCGGTGTCCACGCGACCATTGCGGGTGTCGCGCTCGGCATGGTCGTGCCGGTGATGCGCAGCGAGCGGGCCGGCGGCCCGGATGCGGGCCCCGGTCTCGCCGAGTACTTCGAACACCGCTTCCGCCCGCTGTCGGCCGGCGTGGCGGTGCCGATCTTCGCCTTCATGGCGGCAGGCGTTCCGATCGGGGGCCTGTCCGGCCTGGTCGAAGCCTGGCAGGAGCCGGTCTCGCTCGGCGTCATGACCGGCCTCGTGCTCGGTAAGACCATCGGCATCGTGGGCGGTGCGTGGCTCGCCACGAAACTCACCGGCGGCCGGATGGCCGAAGGGCTCAATTGGGTCGACGGCATCGGGCTCGCCTTGCTCGGCGGCATCGGCTTCACGGTGAGTCTGCTCATCGGCGAACTCGCCTTCGGGGTCGGCACGCCGGAGGACGACCACGTCCGGATCGCGATCCTCTCCGGTTCGATCCTCGCAGCCGTGCTGGGCACGATCGTGCTCCGGGCACGCAACCGCGTGTACAAGCGGCTGCACGAGCTCGAGAACCGTGACGACGACGGTGACGGCGTCCCGGACATCTATCAGGCCAAGTCCGACGACTCCTCGAAGTGACACCGCCGCGGCCCCGGGGAAGCGCGCTGCGCTCTCCGGGGCCGCGCTGTGTTGGCCGCGCTGTGCTGGCCGCGCCGAGTTGACCGCGCTGTGTTGGCCGCGCTGTGCTGGCCGCACCGAGTTGGCCGCGCTGTGTTGGCCGCGCTGTGCTGGCCGCGCCGAGTTGACCGCGTCGAGTTGGCCGCGCTGGGTTCCGAACCGGGTCCGGGCCGTCACATGGCCCTGAGTGCGGGCAGCAGCTGCTGTTCTTCGTGGTCCAGGTGCCGTTCGAGCTCGTCGGCGAGCCGCTCGACCTCGGCACGCGCCGTATCCCGCGACTCGTCCTGTACGGCGGTTCGGATCGCTGCGGTGAGGTCGGCGACGGTGTCGTGTTCACTGCGTAACCGTGCGAGGGCGTCGGCCAGCTCCGGGTGCTTGGCGCCGATGGCTTCGAACAGGCCCATGTCCTCGCCGACGTGGTGATTGTGCAGTCCCTGGCACAGCGTCATGCAGTTGATGCGCAGCTGCGCTCCCAGCGTCGGCCCCGAACCGGCCAGTTCCTTCCTGACCAGCTCGAGCTCGCGCCGGAAGTTGTCGTGGATGCCCACCAGCATGTCCGCGAGGGAACCGCCGCCCGGCGGCCCGTCGGCGATCGGTGACAGCGCGACCACCGGCAGGACTCGTGAGGTCTTGCGCTGGTAGTCGCCGAAGCCCGGTTCGGCCTCGACGACGCGGGCGAACACCGTGTCGCGTTCTTCGCCCTCGAGCGTCTCGGCGTGGGCGTCGTAGGTGAATGCTCCGTCCTCGACGGTCACGCGCGGGTCCGCTTCGATGTTGTGGAACCAGTCGGGATGCCGGTCGGAGCCCGCGGCCGACGCGATCACGAGCACGCGCTCGCCGTCGGGGAAATAACCCAGCGGAGTGGTGTGCCGCAGGCCGCTCTGCGCGCCGGTGGTGGTGAGAAGCAACAGCCTGGCGTCGGCGAACATGCCGCCGACACGGCCGCCCGCGGCCCGGAACTCGTCGATGACCGGTCTGTTGAAATCGTTCATGTACACACTGCTTTCGGAGTGAGGGCCTGAGGATTCGAACCGTCGAAAAGCAGTGCGTAGTGGCGGGCCCCGCGCTCGTGAGCAGCTCCGGGCCCACCGCGCGATCACGCGGTGGCCGGGAACCTCTCTCGTGCGTGGCCACACCTGGCCGACCCGGCAGTCACGGCGCCGACGCTAACGGACGCACTGCGTGGCGTGCAACGTCTCGTGTGGGAGCGGCACAGGCCTCGCGCGGGAGCGGCACAGGTCGTAGAGTCGGGGTGTGCTGACGGGTGACGCAACGCGGGCTCCGGTGTCCATTGAGGACGAGGCGGTCCCGGGGTGAGCGGGCCGCGCGTCGCACTGTTTCCTACGTGCCTCACCGATACGGTCTATCCCGAGACCGCCAAGGCCGTGGTGCGCCTGCTCGAACGACTCGGCTGCGACGTCGACTTCCCGTTGGACCAGACGTGCTGCGGGCAGATGCATTTCAACACCGGGTACGCCGAGCACGCGCGGCCGATGGCGCGTGCCTACGCCGACGTGTTCGACAGCTATGACCACGTCGTGGCGCCCTCCGGCTCGTGCGCGGGCATGGTGCGGGAGAACCATCCGAACCTGTGCGCCGCGTCGCCCGCGGCCACGCGCACGTACGAGCTGAGCGAGTTCCTGGTGGACGTGCTCGGCGTCGTCGACGTGGGCGCGCACTTCCCGCACCGGGTCACCTATCACCCGACGTGCCATTCGCTGCGCATGCTGGGTGTCGGCGACAAACCCCTGCGCCTGCTGCGAGCCGTTTCCGGGTTGGAGCTCGTCGCGCTGCCGCAGGCGGAGCAGTGCTGCGGCTTCGGCGGCACGTTCGCGTTGAAGAACGCCGAGACCTCCACCGCCATGCTCGCGGACAAGATGCGGTGCGTGCAGGACACCGGTGCGCAGGTCGTGACCGCGGGCGACAACTCGTGCCTGATGCAGATCGGCGGCGGCCTGTCCCGGATGCGCGCGGGTGTCCGCACCGTGCACCTGGCCGAGATTCTGGCGAGCACACAGGAGGAGCCGTGGGTCGCAACCCCGTGACGTGGCTTGGCAGCCCGACTTTTCCCGACGCCGCGCGCGATGCCCTCGGCGACACGCAACTGCGCGGCAACCTCCGCAAGGCCACCACCACGATCCGCGGCAAGCGCGAGTCGGCGGTGGCCGAACTCGGCGACTGGGAGGAACTGCGCAGAGCAGGCGAGTCCGTCAAGGACGACGTGCTGGCGAACCTCGACACCTATCTGGAACGCCTCGAAGCGGCCGTCACCGACCGCGGCGGCGTGGTGCACTGGGCGCGCGATGCCGAGGAGGCGAACCGCATCGTCCTCGACCTGGTGCAGGCCGAGGACACCGACGAGGTCGTCAAGGTCAAGTCGATGGCCACGGCCGAGATCGGGCTCAACGAGGCGCTCGCCGACGGCGGGGTGAACGCGATCGAGACCGACCTCGCCGAGGTGATCGTCCAACTGGGAGACGACCGGCCTTCGCACATCCTCGTGCCGGCGATCCACCGCAACCGCGCTGAGATCAAGGAGATCTTCGCGCAGATGCCCGAACCGCCGACCTCCGACGATCCCCACGCGCTCGCCGAGGCGGCCCGCAAATACCTGCGGCGCAAGTTCCTGTCGGCGAAGGTCGCGATCTCCGGGGCCAACTTCGGCGTCGCCGACACCGGTTCGATCGTCGTGGTGGAGTCCGAGGGCAACGGCCGGATGTGCCTGACCCTCCCGGAAACCCTGATCACCGTGATGGGCGTCGAGAAGGTACTGCCACGCTGGCAGGACCTCGAGGTGTTCCTCCAGCTGTTGCCCCGATCGTCCACAGCGGAACGGATGAACCCGTACACGTCGACCTGGTCGGGGGTGACTCCCGGCGACGGGCCGCAGAAGTTCCACCTGGTGCTGCTGGACAACGGCCGGACGTCGACGCTCGCCGACGAGGTCGGCAGGCAGGCGCTGCGGTGCATCCGGTGCTCGGCGTGCCTGAACGTCTGCCCGGTGTACGAACGCACGGGAGGTCAGGCGTACGGGTCCGTGTATCCAGGGCCGATCGGTGCGATCCTCGCGCCGCAACTGGCAGGGGACCTCCACGACGAGCAGGCCGCGTCACTGCCGTACGCGTCGTCGCTGTGCGGTGCGTGCTACGAGGTCTGTCCGGTTCGGATCAACATCCCCGAGGTGCTGACACATTTGCGCGCGGAAGTGGTGGAGGCGAAGGGAAAGCGAACACCCGAGGCGATGGCGATGTCTGCGGCCGCATGGGTGTTCGGTGATCGCAGGCGGTACGAGGCGGCGCAGAAGGCCGGCTCGCTCACCCGATTCCTGGCGCGCGACGGAACGCTGTCGTCCCTGCCGTGGCCGGGTTCGAAGTGGACGGACACCCGGGACGCGCCGGTGGTGCCGAAGGAATCTTTCCGGGCGTGGTGGAGGCGCAACCGTGGTTAGCGCGCGCGACGAGATCCTCGGACGGATTCGCGCAGTCGATCGCCCGGCGCCGTCGCCGGTGTCACGCGATTACGAACGGACCCGCCACGCCGGTGACCCCGTCGAGCTGCTGGCCGAACGCATCACGGATTACCAGGCCACGGTGTACCGGACGGCTGCGCGGGAACTGCCGTACCGGATCGCCGAGCGGCTCGACGGCCGCGGGCGGATCGTCGTGCCGCCGGACGTCCCGCGAGAGTGGTGCGTTCCCGAAGTGCCGTGGCTGGCCGACGCACCGCCACTCACTGTGGCCGAATTGGACAGTGCCGACGGAGTGCTCAGCGGGTGTGCGATCGCGATCGCCGAGACCGGCACCATCGTGCTCGACGCGGGTCGCGGCCAGGGCAGGCGGGCGCTCACGCTCGTGCCCGACCACCACCTGTGCATCGTGCACGCGGACCAGATCGTGGTGAGCGTGCCGGAGGCGATCGAACGGCTGGACCCCACGGCTCCGCTGACGTTCATCAGCGGGCCGTCCGCGACCAGCGACATCGAACTCGACCGCGTCGAAGGTGTCCACGGCCCCCGCACCCTGGAAGTCCTGCTGGTCACCTGACCCGCCCGCCCAACGCGCGTGTCCTGCACCCAGGACGCCGTGTTGCGGATTCCGGGGCGCGTGTTGCAGTTCGCGGGGCCCGTGTTGCGGGTTCCGGGACGGTGCTGCGGTTCAGAGGGTCGTCCGTAGCCGGGTGGCGGTGGCGGCCGGGTCGGCGCAGTCGCCGATCGACGAGTCAGCCGCCGCGCCCGGACGAGATGCGGAACACCGGGACGCCCGGGGCGGCTGCGAGCAGGTCGTCGTCCGACGACCTCGCGTCGATCCCGTCGAAGAACGCGCCGACCTCCCATCCCCATCGCTCGAGGTAGGCGCGGACGACCGGCGGCTTGTCGTCGTCGCCGAGCTCGACCGCCTCGAACCACTCGACCCTCCGTCCGACGCGCAGCGTGCCCTCTCCCGCCGAGCGCAGGTTCCGCACCCACTGGGTGTGCCCGCGGGCGGCCACGAGGTAGCGCACACCGTCGATGACCAGCAGGTTCACCGGAACCGACCGCCATTCCCCGGTCTTCCGTCCGCGTACCGACAGCACCCTGCTTCCCCACAGGCTGATGCCCAGCCGGGTCAGGCGTGCCACGACGGCGTTGAACGCCACTGTCGACCGGGCGGGCTCCAGGTAACGCACGTTCTCGGTCACAACCCCTCCTCGAGATCAGCTGTCTAATTTGAGAGCACTGCTCTCCCGTTTAGAGTCCCCGTCTTGACCTCAAAAATCAAGATCACTGATCTCGATGTGGTGCAGCGATCACACAGGTGCGATAATCACGCCATGCCCGCCCACCACACCGCCCGGGAACGCGCCCGCGCCGAGCTGACGGCCGAGATCAAGGAGGAGGCCCGCAAGCAGCTCGCCGACAAGGGTGCGAACGGCCTCTCCCTGCGGGCGGTCGCACGGGAACTCGGGATGGTCTCGTCCGCGCTCTACCGCTACTTTCCGAGTCGGGACGACCTGCTCACCGCGCTCATCGTGGACGCGTACGACGCGCTCGGCGATACCCTCGACGCAGCGGCGGCATCCGGTGACGGCCCCGCCGATCGCTGGCGCGCGGCCGCATTCGCGCTGCGCACGTGGGTGAGCAGTCATCCGCACGAGTACGCACTGCTCTACGGAACACCGGTGCCGGGGTATCGCGCTCCGCAGGACACCGTCGCGCCCGCAGGTCGCATCCCTGGCTGCTTCCTGCGGATCGTGCACGATGCCTGGCAGTCGGCAGGCATGCGCGCCGGTGGGGCCGAACCCGGCGAGCCGCTGCGAACCCAGGCGCGCACGATCACGGCGGCGCTCGACCTGACCGGTCTGCCCGAGGAGGTCGTGCTGCAGGCCGTCGATGCGTGGACCCAGCTGTTCGGCACGGTGGCGCTGGAGTTCACCGGCCAGTTCGCCAACACCCTCGACCCGGCGGACTCGTACTTCGCACGCGCCGTCGACGTGCAGCTGCGCACCGCCGGGCTCGACTGACCGGAGGCCCGGCACGGCGGCTCAACGCCGCGATCACGGCGGGTGCGGTAAGGGTTGTCGAGTGATTGCCCGAGATTCGGTCAGTACGGCAGTCCCTCTGCCGCGGTGTGCAGTGCGGTGCGCAGGCAGGCTGTGAGTTCTTCGTTTCCGGCGCTGTTGTCGGTGGCGTAGCGCTGGGCGAAGTCCTCGGCCGCAGCACGTAGAGCTCCGTTCAGGGTCGCCGCGTGGACCTTGATACGCAGGTTGTCGGAGCTCAGGCCGGAGCGGTCGGCGAGGAGTCGGCAGAGGACCGGAAGCGCGTCGTCGTGTGCCTGCAGCCACACCACCCGCAGGGCCGGCTCGGTGTGGGTCATGCGGATCAGGTTGAGCACAGCGGGTTCGGCCTGGGGCAGCGTGGCGCTTTCGCAGGAGTTGACGAAGAAACCCAGCAGGCCGACGTTCGGCGGCCAGTCGCGCAGTTGTTCGGTGGCTGCCTCCAGGCCTGCGGCCAGTAGTGGGCGTACGCAGCTCTCCTTGGTGGGGAAGTGTCGCCACAGTGTGCGAGTGGAGATGCCCGCCGCACGGGCGATCTGCTCGCCCTTGGTGGTGGCAATGCCCTGCGCGGTGAACAGGTCGACCGCGTGCCGCGCGATCTCCAGTCGTAGAGCGGCTTTCCGCCGGTTGTTGAGCGAGGGCCTGGCGGTCGGCTCGTCGTTCGCATTGCCAGATGTCGCGTTGCCCACCACTGTTCACTGCTCCTGTGTCGCCGGTCGTCCGAGTATAGGGGCCGGCCCTGGTGACACATGATGTCATCTTGGCACTGAGTGACGTCCACGTTATGCTCCCGGGGTGACTCGCCAGTAACCGAGGTCATAGCAGGAGTTGACGACGCGTCGCCGGGCATGCGGCCACGAACCGTGCGCCGACCGACGCGACCGGCCTGTGGAAGCGCGCATCGCCGCCGCTTCCACACGAGCAGGCCGGGCGCCGCACGGGTCGCGGTGACCGACAGCGAACCCGATCGGCTTGCGCAGTTCGTCCCATCCAATGACGCAGGGAGTGATCCGCATGCCCCGATCCCGCCTCCGGCGGCACCCGTCATCCGCCGCCTCCGCCCCGCCTGCGCGCGGTCGCCTGCGCGTACGCGGCCTGATCGCCGCGAGCGCCGCCGCGAGCGCCGCCGCGCTGCTGCTCGCCGGTATCCAGGCACCGCCGGCATCGGCGGACGCCCGTTCGCCCGAGGCGGAGAGCTCGAACTTCTACGATCCACCCGCGAAGCTCCCGGAAACCGACGGCGCCCTGGTGCGCACCGAGCCGCTGCCGCTTGCGGCGAGTCTGCCCAGCATCGACGGGCAGCGGCTGCCCGGTACGGCCACCCGCCTGATGTACAAGACCACCGACTCCACCGGCGAGCCCGCGGCCGTCACGGGCGCCTACATCGACCCCGCGGCGTCGTGGCGCGGCGAAGGACCGCGTCCGCTGGTGGCCGTGGCGCCCGGGACCATGGGCCAGGGAGACGGGTGCTCGGCCTCGAAGGGGCTGGAGCACCCGATCCAACTCAACGGTGACTCGGTGTCGGTCGGCTACGAGGACATCGCGATCTACCGGCTGCTGGCCGCCGGGGCAGGCGTGGTCGTCACCGATTACATCGGGCTCGGCACGACCGACCGGCCGCACACCTACGTCAATCGGGTCGACAGCGGGCACGCCCTGCTCGACGCCGTCCGCGCGGCGCGTGCGCTGCCCGGCGCGTCGATCACCCCCGAGTCGCGCGTCGGTCTCTACGGCTACAGCCAGGGCGGTGGTGCCGGCGCCTCGGCTGTCGAACTGCAGCCCACCTACGCCCCGGACGTCGCACTGGCCGGCGCCTACGTCGGCGCACCGCCCGCCGACCTCACCAAGGTCATCGGTGGCATCGACGGCAGCGCCCTGGCGGGTGCACTCGGCTGGACGCTGAACGGGTTCCTGCATACGTACCCGGATCTGCGGCCCATCGCCGATGAGTACCTCAACGACGCGGGCAGATCCGCGCTCGAGGATCTGGCCACGAAGTGCGTCGGTGGCGGGATCCTCGGCCACGCCTTCACCCGCAGCAGCGACTGGACGACCACGGGCCAGTCCCTCGGGGAGATCGTGCAAGCGGAACCGCGCTTGCAGGAAGTACTGGACGAGCAGCGCATCGGCACCGAGAAGCCCGCCACCGCGGTGCGCGTCACGTCCGGGGTGCAGGACGATCTCGTCGCGCACGCACAGACCAGGCAGCTCGCCGCCGACTGGTGTGCCCAGGGCGCCGAGCTCACCTACGCGCCCGTCCGCCTTCCGAACCTCGGCGACGGACTGCTGCTCAACCACTTGGCCCCGCTGCTGCTCGACCAGGGCAAGGCGGTGTCGTGGCTGAAGGATCGCCTCACGGGCGAGCCGGCGAGCTCGAACTGCGACTCGCTGCCCGAACAACCCTGACGCTCTCCCGCCGCCACGTGCCGGGCGCGCGGACGACCGGCTGTCCGTGTCCGCGCGCCCGGACCCGCTCACCATCACGAGGAGTCAGCCCCACATGACCACCACCACGAGACGGAGCGTGCTTGCAGGAGCCGCCGGCATCACGGCGGCGAGCATGCTCGGCTCCGGAATCGCCTCGGCGCGGGTCCGGTTCACCCGAGAGGAACACCGCGCCGTCGTCATCGGTTCCGGATTCGGCGGCGGTGTTGCCGCGCTGCGCCTGGCCCAGGCCGGCGTCCCGGTCACCGTGCTCGAACGCGGACGCCGCTGGCCGACCGGTCCCGACGCCGAAACCTTTCCCCGCGTGTCCAACCTGGACAAACGAGCGCTCTGGTACGGCACCGTCCCGGACGCCGCCAGGCCCCTGGCGACGCTGCTCGGCGCCCCGCTGAACTTCGAACCCTACGTCGGGCTGCTGGAACCGGTGCTGGGCGAGAACATCCTGAGCATCTGCGCCGCCGGCGTCGGCGGGGGATCGCTCGTCTACCAGGGCATGACGCTGCAACCGTCGGAAGCGGTGTTCAACACATGGTTGCCCGAACGGCTCGACTACGGCCGGATGAACGAGATCCACTATCCGCGGGTCGCACGGATGCTCCGGACGGCGACCGCCCCCGACGAGCTGATCGCCTCGCCGAACTACTACGCCGCGAGGGTGTTCGGTGAGCGGGTGAGCCGGGCGGGCTACGACCTCGAGAAGGTCCCGATGCCGATCGACTGGGACTACGCACTGGCCGAGCTCCGCGGTGACATGAAGCCCTCCTACACCAACGGGGATTGCGCGTTCGGGGTGAACAACGGTGGCAAGAACTCGGTCGACGTCACCTACCTCGCGGCGGCCGAGCGGACCGGCAAGGCCACCGTCGCCACCCATCACAACGTCACCGGCGTCGCCCGTACGCGGGATGGCCGGTGGGAGGTACACGTCGACCGGACCGATGACAACGGCCGTGTGCTCGAGCAGAAGCTGCTCACCACCAACGCGCTGATCATGGCGGCGGGCAGCACGGGCACCAGCAAGCTGCTGGTGCGCGCCCGGGAAACCGGTGCGATCCCCGGTCTGCCCGACGGCCTCGGCGGGGAGTGGGGCACCAACGGCGACCGCATCTACGCCTGGACCGACCTCGAGGAGAACCTGGGCGCGGTCCAGGGCGGACCCGTGGTCTACGGCAGCAAGGAGTGGAACGACCCGGCTACGGCGAACACCGTCATCCAGGCTTCGGTGCCACCCCTGGGGATCAACACCAGAACGACCATGCTGGTCGGGTTCGGGGTGAGTGCCGACCGCGGGCACTTCGCGTACGACTCGCACACCGACTCGGTGTCCCTGCACTTTCCCCGGGAGGGTGACGCCACCAGCTACCGGCACATCCATCGGCGGGTCTCGGAGGTCGCGACCGGTCTCGGCGTGCTCACCGACACCAATGAGCTGGTCAACAGCACCTGGCACCCACTCGGTGGGGCAGCGATGGGCTCGGTGTGCGATCTGGACGGCAGAGTGCACGACCAGCCGGGCCTGTACGTGCTCGACGGCGCCTTGATCCCCGGTACGACCGGAGCCTGCAACCCGTCGATGACGATCGCCGCGGTCGCCGAGCGCGCGATGGACAACATCGCCGCCCAGGACGTCCAGCAGGTCATTTGACGCGACCGGTGACCTAGGAACGCGGAGCCGGGACCACCACGTCGCCTCCGGTCACGTCTTGCCGTGCTTCGAGCGCACGCCGTCCTCGATGCGCTTGCCGACCGTCGGGTCGATGTTCTTCCAGTACTCGAACGCCCGCTCCAGCACGGGTTCGGTGACGCCCTTGAGCAGGTGCCCGACGACGTTGTCGACCAGCCGGTCGCGGGCGCCTTCGTCCATGACCTCCCGCACGAGCGTGCCGGGCTGGGTCCAGTCGTCGTCGGCGGGGTGGGACACGTAGGCGGCGCGGGTGATGTCGCCGTCGGCCTGCCAGGTCGGCGGGCTGTGGGTCTCGCTGTCGGCCGCGGGGCCGCCCTTCGAATTCGGCGCGTAGACGGGATCGTTCGTCTTCCGGTACGCCATCACCCCGTCCTTCGAGTACGACTCGAGCGCTGCGACCGGGGCGTTCACCGGCAGTTGCTGGTAGTTGACGCCGATGCGGGCGCGGTGGGCATCGGCGTACGAGAACAGCCTGCCCAGCAACATCCGGTCCGGGCTGGGACCGATTCCGGGTACGAGGTTGTTCGGCTGGAACGCGGCCTGTTCGATCTCCGCGTGGTTGTCGGTCGGGTTGCGGTCCAACGTCATGCGGCCGACCTCGATCAGCGGGTAGTCGCTGTGGGGCCACACCTTCGTCAGGTCGAACGGGTTGAACCGGTACGTTTTCGCGTCCTCGTACGGCATCACCTGCACGTACAGTGTCCAACTCGGATAGTCGCCCGCTGCGATGTGCTCGAACAGATCACGCGTGTGGTAATCCGTGTCGACGGCGGCCATCTGGTCGGCCTCGTGCTGGGTGAAGCACTCGATTCCCTGGTCGGTCTTGAAGTGGTACTTGACCCAGAACTCCTGGCCCTTGTCGTTGATCCACATGTACGTGTGGGACGTGTAGCCGTTCATGTGCCGCCAGGAACGCGGAATGCCGCGGTCGCCCATCAGCCACGTCACCTGGTGCGCCGACTCGGGCGAGAGCGTCCAGAAGTCCCACTGCATGTCGTGGTCGCGCAGGTTGTTGTCCGCACGGCGTTTCTGCGAGCGGATGAAGTGCTGGAACTTCATCGGGTCCTTGATGAAGAAGACCGGTGTGTTGTTGCCGACCATGTCGTAGTTGCCCTGCGAGGTGTAGAACTTCAGAGCGAAACCGCGCGGGTCCCGCCACGTGTCGGGGCTGCCCCGTTCTCCCGCGACCGTCGAGAAGCGCGCGACCATCTCCGTCTTCGCGCCCGGCTGGAACAGCGCGGCCTTCGTGTACCGGCTGACGTCGCCGGTCACCTCGAAGCGCCCGAACGCGCCGCTGCCCTTGGCGTGCGGCTGCCGTTCCGGGATGCGTTCGCGATTGAACTGGGCCATCTGCTCGATGAGGTACGCGTCCTGCAGCAGGATCGGCCCGCCTGCGCCGACCGTGAGCGAGTGTTCGTCGCTTTCGACGGGGATGCCGGCGTCGGTGGTGGTGGCGGGACGGTTGGTGGGTGCGGCCATGTCGTTCGGTTCCTCCTCGTTGCGGCATCCGCGTGGTGGCGTGTCGGTTGTGAATCCGTGGGCGTGTCCCGGCGGGCGGTGCCGCCGTCGCCGGGTCAGCCGCCGTGGGGAACGGGAGTCTGCTCGGCCGGGGCGGACTCGGCCTGCCGTTGCTGTCGGCACGCAGGGCACAGGCCCCAGAACATGACCTCGGCCCCGGAAACGTCGAAGCCGCGGTGATCACTCGGGGTGAGACAGGGCGCCGGGCCGGTGGCGCAGTCGACGTCTTCCGTCCGCCCGCATGACTGGCAGACGAGGTGGTGATGGTTGTCGTGCACACGCCGTTCGTAGCGGGCCGCGTGACCGGCAGGCTGTATCGAACGCACCAGGCCGGTTTCCTCGCAGGCGCGCAGTACGTCGTAGATGGCCTGGCGTGACACCGACGCGGGTTGCCCGCGGACGCCGGCCCAGACGGCGTCCGCGGTCGAGTGCGGGTGGTGTTCGAGCCAGGTCAGGACGCGTCGGCGTGGGCCGGTGACGCGCAGCCCGACCGAGCGCAGCAGTGCGGCGACGTCCGGGGGTGAACCTGCATCCATCACTTGCGGGACTACCCGAACTGGATGCGGTCAAACTCCCTTCGCGCGGCGGGCGAGGCGCGCCGCGCCTGCGGCGGAGAGGTTATTCGCCGAGGAGCTGGGGTGCTTCGGAGCGGACGAGGTCCTCGAGTTCGGCCATGCCGGGGTTCACCAGCGAGCGCTCGCCGACGTACACGGTCGGCACGGTCTCGTTGCCGTCGGCGGCTGCGCGCACGCGCTCGACCGCGCCCTGCTCTTCCCAGATGTTGATCTTTCGGACCGGCAGGTCGGTCTTGTCGAGCTGCGTCTCGAGCATCATGCAGAACGGGCAGCCGGGTCGCCAGTAGAACTCGATCTCGTCAATTGCCACGACTCCGACCGTACGTCGCCACTACGAAGAATCGGCGGGTGATGTGACGCAGCTTGACATGCAACCGTACAGCTGCCTAACCTGGAAAGGCAGCCGGACGGTTGCATATTGGAACGGGAGCGGATGGACGAGGTCTTCAAGGCGCTGGCCGACCCCGGTCGACGCCGGCTGCTGGACAGTCTCAACGCCCGCAACGGGCAGGCGTTGCGGGAACTGTGCGCGGAGCTGGACATGACGCGCCAGTCGGTGAGCAAGCACCTGGCCGTGCTGGAGGAGGCGAATCTCGTGACCACGATTCGCCGGGGCAGGGAGAAGCTGCACTACCTCAATGCCGCGCCGATCCACGCGATCTCGGACCGCTGGATCCACACCTACGACCGCAGGCGGGTCGAAGCGCTCGCCGACCTCAAACAGGCATTGGAGCAGACGTCGATGGGCGAGCCCGCGTTCGTGTACACGACGTACATCAGGACCACGCCGGAGAAGCTGTGGCAGGCGCTGACCGACCCGGCGTTCACACGCCGCTACTGGGGCGTGGAGTTCGAGACCGACTGGCGGCCCGGGTCGCCGATGGTGTGGAAGGAGGGCGGCAGCCGCACCGAGGATCCGGCTCAGCAGGTCGTCGAGGCCGAGCCGTACCGCAGGCTGTCGTACACGTGGCACACGCCCACCCCGGAGTGGGCGACCTCGGTGGGCATCGGTGAGGAGCTGCGCGCCGAGCTGGCCACCGAGTCGCGTTCGACCGTGACGTTCGAGATCGAGAGCCGCGGCGATCCGGACGGGCGCGGTGAGAAGGTGCGGCTCACCGTCACCCACGACGGGTTCCCCGACGGCAGCACCATGCGGCAGATGGTCTCCCAGGGCTGGCCCGAACTCGTGGCCGAGCTCAAGACCGTCCTCGAAACCGGGGCCGCCGTGCCCGCGACGTGAGCGCGCCGCGAACCGTGTCCTCCGCCGGATCGGCGCCGATCCGGCGGAGGTTGCGGCCCGCGGTGACCGAGGAACGTCGGCCGGGGAACGTGGCCGAGGAACGTGGCCGAGGAACTTCGCGGAAGAGTGCGAGTGCGGCACGCTGAACGCATGGACGACGCGGCGCGGACCGGTACGGACGCAGACGGGGACGCGGCACTGGACGCCGTCGCGGCCGAGTTGTACGCACTCGACCGTGGGGAGTTCACGCAGGCGCGCAACGAGCGGGCACGGTCGGCTGCCGATCGCGACCTCGCGGCGCGGATCCGCAAACTGCGCAAACCCACCGTCGCGGCGGCGCGGGTGAACCGGTTCGCGCGCCGGCACCCCGACCGGGTACGCGAACTCCGCTCGCTCGGCGACGAGCTGCGTTCCGCGCACGCCGAGTTCGACGGTGATCGCATCCGCGAGCTGTCGCAGCGGCGGCGGGAACTGGTCGGCGAGCTGTCCGAACTGGAGGCCGCCGGTGTCGGCGGGGCGGTCTCGCCAGAGGTGCACGACACGTTCGACGCCGCCGTGACCGACGTCGATGCGGGCGAGGCGGTCGCCCGCGGCTGCCTCGTGTCCGCACTGCAGCCCGGCGATGTGTTCGCGGGTGGCCTGTCTGCTCCCGGGTCGGAGCCCGGGGCGGGCGGCCGCGGCGGTGCCGGTCCGGCTCCGGGGGACCGGCGCGGGGACGGACAGAGCGAGAACCGGACCGGCGAAAGCGGGCAACTCGGTGGCGGGCAACCCGGTGGCGGGCGAGCGGCGGCCACCGCGACCTCCGGTGAGGCTGCCCGGCGCGCGCAGGCGGAACGGCAGGACCGGGAACACCGCGGCAAGAAGCAGCAGCGCCGCGAGCGCAACCGTCGGGGGCAGGATCGTCACGAACAGGAGCGCCACGAGCAGGAACGCCACGAGCGGGACCAGCTGGAACACGAAAGCCGCGAACAGGACCGGCTGGAACAGGAACACAGGGAACGGGAGCGCCTGGAACAGGAACGCCGTGAACAGGAGCGGCTGGAGCAGGAACGCAGGGAACGGGAGCAACGGCTGCGGGAGCAGCGGGATCGGCGCAGGAAACGCAACGCCGAGCTGGCCGAGGCTCGGGCGGCGCGAGGGGACGCCGTGACCGAACTCCGCGAGGCCGAGGCTGCCGAAGCAGAGGCGCGCCGCCGCACCACCGCGGCACGCAAGGCCTTCGACACCGCCGACCGTCGCGTGAGCGAGGCCGAGGCCGCCCTGGCCGAGGTCACCGACCCGCAGCCCGACCCGCAGCCCGACCCGCAGTGAGCCGTCCGGCGACCCGCCGAGCCCCAGTGGTCCGAAGTGGACCAACGGCGAGTCCTGCAACCGAATCGGCCGTGGCGCGCGTCTACGTGGGTATGCGGTGGATGTGGCTGCCCGGGCTGCTCGCACTCGGCGCTCTGGGCGGGTGCGGTTCGGGCGTACAGGAGTGCACGGCCATCGGCTCGCCTCCCGGGATCGGCGTCAGCGGGCCGGGAGCGAGCGAGATGGTGCTCGAGTGGTGCCGGGACGGAACCTGCCGGGAGCACGCCGTGACCCGCTGGTCGGCCGATCCGCAGCACGGGTTCGCCGACATCCCGGAGCTACCGGCGGAACCCGTTCGCGTCACGCTCACCGCCGACGGGCAACGGCTGGATCCGGTGACCGTGGTTCCGGAGCCGACGTATCCCAACGGTGAGGACTGCCCGGCCGGCGGACCGGCCGCGTCGGTCACGGTCGACCGGCACGGCAACGTACGACCCGGGTGAGGTGCCCGTGCGGTGCGGCCGGTCCGACCCCCGGCACCGGACCGGCCGCACAGCAGGGCCACCGACCCCGTCCCCGGGGCCGGTCAGCCGATGTCGCGCCTGCGCAGCGCCGTCACGCCCACCGCGACGAGGACCGTGGCGGCTGCCGTCAGCCACAGCAGCGGGGTCGCGGTGAACTCGGCGTGCGGCAGCTGCGGCACGTGCGTGAACGGCGAGACGTTCAGCACGGCCTGGGGCAGTTCGAGGATCGGGCCGAACATGGAGATCAGCACGAACGCCGCTGCCACTCCCCACGCCGCCACCGTGGCGCGTGGCACGAGGCCGAACAGCAGCACCGCGGCGCCCGCCACCACCCACATCGCGGGCAGCTGCGCCAGCGTCGCGCCGAACACGCGCGGCCACTCGCCGCCGACGTCGCCGGAGCTCAACCCGTAGCCGACGCCGAGCAGTGCAGCGCACACGGCGAGTACCGCGGCGGTGCCGGCCAGCACGAACAGCAGGTGCCCGCCGAGCCAGCGCAGCCGTCCGACACCGGTCGTGAGGAGAGGTTCGACGCGCAGCGCGGTCTCCTCGTAGCGCATCCGCAGCGTCGCCTGCACCGCGTACAGCGAGCCGATCATGGCGACCATGCCGGTGATCGAGCTCAGGAACGCGTCCTCAATGCCGCGGGCGCCGCCCATCTGCTGCAGCATCCGCTTCATCTCGGCGCTGTCGCCCACGATGTCGCCGACGCCGGACGCGAGCGAGCCGAACAGCAGGCCCATCACGGCGAATCCGACCATCCAGCCGAGTAGTGCGCCGCGGTGCAGCCGCCACGACAGCGCCAGCGACGTCCGCAGCCCGGGCTTGGCCGCCGCGCGTCCCGGCCTGCCCGGGATGAGGCTCATGCCGACGTCGCGTCGCGGCAGCAGGGTGTAGGCCACCGCACCCAGTGCGAGCGCCGTCGCGGCGGGCAGGGCCAGCACCCACCACTCGTCGGCGGCGAATGCGCGCACCCGGTGCATCCAGCCCACCGGCGAGAGCCACGAGAGCCATTCGGCCTCCGCGGTGTCGCCCGCGGCGCGCAGCAGGAACAGCACGCCGAACGTCGAGCCCGCCAGCGTGTTGGCCGTGCGCGAGTACTCCGCGAGCTGGGCGGTCACGGCCGCGACGCCGGTGAACACCAGGCCGCACAGCGCCACGGCCGCACCGAAGGCCACCGAACCCGTGGTGTCCGCGCCGACGCCCGTGATCATCGCGGCCAGCAGTGCGCCGGTCGTCACGCTGAACAGGCCTGCCGTGACCACGGCAGCGGTCAGCGGTGCGTAGCGGCCGAGCACCGCCGACGACAGCAGCTCCTGCCGTCCGGTGTCCTCCTCCTGACGGGTGTGCCGGGTGACGGTGAACGCCGCGATCAGCGACGTCAGCAGCGCCGCGATCGTGCCGAACCGCCAGGCCGTGAACCCGCCCGCCGTCTCGAGGTCGTAGGCGGGGCCGAACATGACCGCGAACGACGGGTTGGCCGCCACGCTGGCCGTGAGTCCGGCGCGTTCGGCCGGGTCCGGGTACAGCGCCTCGTACGCACTCGCTCCCGACGCGGCGAGGAACGCGATCACCAGCGCCCACACGGGCAGCACGATCCGGTCGCGCCGCAGCGCCAGGCGGATCAGCTGCCCCGTGCCCGCGAGCGCACCGGCCGCGCGCGACGGCGTCTCGTGCGTGGCGACGACGTGGGTGACGTTCGCGGTCATGGCGCCGTCCTCGCCTTCTCTGTGCGTTCGGTCTCGGGCGGTTCGTCGGTGTAGTGCCGCAGGAACAGCTCCTCGAGGGTCGGCGGAGTGCTCGTCAGGCTGCGCACCCCGATGTCGGTGAGCCGCCGCAACGCCTCGTCCAGCGCGTCGGTGTCCACGTCGAAGTGCACCGTGTTGTCGTCGACGCGCAGGTCGTGGACGTGGGAAAGATTCGCCAGGCCGTTCGGGTGGCCCGCGAGCTCGGCCGAGATGGACGTCCGCGTGAGGTGGCGCAGATCGTCGAGGGTGCCGGTCTCCATCGTGCGGCCCGCGCGGATGATGCTCACGCGGTCGCACAGTGCCTCCACCTCGGCGAGGATGTGGCTGGACAGCAGTACCGTCCTGCCCTCGCCGCGCACCTCCCGGATCGTCTCCTGGAACGCGGCCTCCATCAGCGGGTCGAGGCCGGACGTCGGCTCGTCGAGGATCAGCAGCTCGACGTCCGAGGCCAGCGCGGCCACGAGCGCGACCTTCTGCCGGTTGCCCTTGGAGTAGGTGCGCCCCTTCTTGGTCGGGTCCAGCTCGAACCGCTCGATCAGCTCGGCGCGCCTGCGCTTGTCCAGGCCGCCGCGGAGCCTGCCGAGCAGGTCGATGACCTCGCCGCCCGAGAGGTTGGGCCACAGGCTCACGTCGCCGGGCACGTAGGCGAGTCGCCGGTGCAGCGTGGCCGCCTGCCGCCACGGATCGCCGTCGAGAAGCCGCACGTCGCCGCTGTCGGCGCGCAGCAGGCCGAGCAGCACGCGGATGGTGGTCGACTTCCCGGAGCCGTTGGGGCCGAGGAAACCGTGGACCTCACCGGTCGTGACGTGCAGATCGAGACCGTCGAGGGCCGTGGTCCGGCCGAACGTCTTGTGGAGCCCGGCGACGCTGATCGCCTCGTGGGCGGTCGCGCCGTGGGTGGTGGTGTTCACGGCGTTGTGTGTCATGCGCTTGAAGGTACACTTATTTCACAAAGTTGTGAATACTCGAAAATTCATGATCACTGTGAACGTGGAACGCGCGCCGTGTGGTTCCGTGATCGACGTGAGGGAGGATGTGCCCGTGGTCGAGAAGTCAGCCGGACAGCAGGACGCCGACAATCGCGACGCCGGTGCCCGCGACGCCGGTGCCCGTGACGAGGCCGGCGCTCCCGGTGAGGCTGATGCCTTCGGTGAAGCGGACGCCTCCGGTACGGCTGACGTCCCCGGTGAGGCGGGCAGCCGCGACGAGGCGGGCAGCCGCGATGAGGCGGCGGTCGCCAAGTACGTCGAAAGCCTCGGGCTCACGCTGAACAACATGGGCCTCCCGCGCATGCCCGCGCGCGTGTTCGCGGCGCTGACGACGGCGGACAGCGGGGAGATGACCGCGGCAGAGGTCGCGGAGGCGCTGTCGGTCAGTCCGGCCGCCGTCTCCGGCGCGGTCAAGTACCTGGAACAGACCGGGCTCATCGCCAAGGAGCGGGCACCGGGTGCGCGCCGTGACCACTACCGCGTGTTCGACGACTTCTGGTTCGCCTCGATGCTCAAGCGCGAACGCATGCTCGAGATGTGGCGCGACGCGACGCTCGAAGGCGTGCAGGCCGTGGGGCCCGACACACCGGCGGGGGCGCGCCTGACCCGCATGGCCGACTTCCTCGACTACCTGGTCGCCGAGCTCCCGAAGCTGTTCGCGCGCTGGGAGTCGATGAACGCGGACCGGTGACTCGCCGACCGGGATCCGCCGGCAGCTGTCTGGCCGGCGACTCGTCGGCGGACACCCCCTGGCCGGTGACCCCCGGTGGGCGGGTGGCCCGGTGAGTTCGTGAAATCCGGTCGCCGCTCGACGGAACCGCCGGGCGGCACAGTCGGTCGGAGTCAATGTCCCCCGAAAGGGGAGTCCCCGAACGGGATACGGCTGGCCGGCTGTCAGTGACACGCAGTGGGGGTGTCGGCCATCCGTCCGCCGTGGGGACGGGTTCGGGTGCCGCCGTGGGCGGGGTCCGCACCACCGAGCGCCGCGGAGCGGCTGTGGCTCGCAAGGAGCGCGGCCACACCGCTTCGCGGGTGCCATCGCACCGCGCCCCGGCTGCCCTGTGACCCGACTGCCGCACCCCGGTTGTGCGCAACGGCGGCGACGTCCGCGACTTGTGATCATGTCGCCACGGCCCGGCGCTACTCGGGAGGGGTGGCGCTGGGTCAAGATGGAGGCGTGAGTCCGCCCCAAGCCGACCTGCCCGCGCCGCGCTGGCTTTCACACCTGTTGCGGACCAACCCGGCGCCGGTTCCGTGGAGCGGCGCCGTGCGCGCTGCCGTGGCGTTCTCGGCGCCGATCGCCGTCGGATACCTGCTCGGTGCGCCCGCGATCGGCGCGCTGGTGTCGGCGGGTGTGCTGCCGGTCGTCACCGGCGACGTCGCCGGTCCGTACCGGTACCGCGCGACCCGGCTCGGCGGCACCGTGCTCGCCGCGATCGCCGGGTTCGGGATCGGCCTCGTCTCGGGTGCCGACCCGTGGCTGTCACATCCGACCGTCGTAGCCGTCGCAGCCGTGTCGGCTCTGATCAGCGCGGGCGGCAACAACGCGTCGTTCGCCGCGCTGCAGCTGCTCGTGTTCGTGACGCTCGGCACGGGCCAGGCCGCGGCCGGTACAGACGTCGGTGTCGCCTTTCTGTGCATCGTCACCGGCGGCACCTGGGGACTGCTCGTCGCGCTCTCCGGCTGGCCGGTACACGGGACGTCGCCGGAGCGCAAAGCCGTCGCGCAGGTGTTCATCGAGCTGGCGGCCATGCACTCGGCACCCGACGACGCGACGTCGCTCACCGCGCGTGCCCAGCTCACGACCGCGATGAACACCGCCTACGACCGGCTGCTCACCGCGCGGTCGTGGCTGTCGGGCCGGGACGCGACGTATCGCAGGCTGCTCAACGTGCTGTCGGCGGCGACGCCTGCCGTCGAGGCATCCGTCGCGATGGTCAACGCGGGCCAGCGCGCTCCGAGGAACGTCGTCGCACACTTCACCGACCTCGCCACGGCCGTGCTCGCCGACCTGCCGCTGCCGGCACCGCCGGAGCCGCGGTCGCAGGCCGGGGTCAGTGACGAGCCCGCCGATTCGCCGGCGGCGGCGCTGTACTACGCGCTCACGAACATCGGCGCCGATCGGGAACGCCGCCGCCGCGAACGCGTGCGGTGGCGGGCGAAGCTGGGTGAATGGCTGGACTCGCTCACGTCGGGTCCGCTCACGTGGCTCGCCACGGCCAGGCTGACGCTCTGTGTCGCGCTCGCCGAGCTCGCACGTCTGGTCGTGCCGCTGGACAACTCCTACTGGATCACGCTCACGGTCGGGCTCGTGCTCAAGCCGGACTTCGGGTCGGTGTTCGGCCGGGCGGTGCTGCGCGGCGTCGGCACGATCGTCGGCGTGGGCATCGGTGCCGCGCTCCTCGGCTTCGGTGCCAACTCCCACGGCGTCGTGCTGGCGCTGCTCGTCGCGGTGATGGGTGCGGGCGTGGCCATCGGCAAGGTCCGCAACTACGGCATCCTCAGCGCGTTCGTGACGCCGCTGATCATCCTGCAGATGGACCTCACGATGGGCGGTGACTGGGGCGTCGTGTTCGCCCGGCTCGCCGACACCGTCCTGGGTTGCGTGATCGTGCTCGTCTTCGGCTATGTGCTGTGGCCGGGCAGCAGGCGCCCGCGTGTGGGCGGGCGGCTGGCGGACGTCGCCGACACCGTCGCCCAGTACGTCGAGGTCAGCCTCGGGCCGCCCGACGCCGACCGGATGGAGCGGTCGCGTTGCAGGCGGCGTGCCTATCGCGGGCTGTCCGACCTGCGCACCGCGTTCCAGCAACTTGTCGTGGAGCCCTCACCCGCGGGCAGGCAGGCCGCCGTGTGGTGGCCCGCGATCGTGGCGCTCGAGCAGGTCACCGATGCCGCCACGGCCGTGGTCGTGACGATCTCGCACGGCACCGAGCGGCCCGCCGAGTCCGATGTCCGCCTCGTGACCGCCGCGCTCGCCGAGCTGGCGGGCGCCGTCAGGCAGGCGCGCGAGCCGGGTGACGTCGAGCTGCCCGAGAGTGACCAGCTCGCGGGGGTTACCGAACAGCTGGCGGCTGCGCTCGCCGCCGTCCGTGGGCCGGATCCGACGCGCTCGCGGTTCCGGTTCCGGCGCCGGTGACGGTGACGGCGGCCTGCGATGACACCGGCGATGGCCCGGTGATGTCGGCTGGGGATGACGCCGGAATGTCGGCCGGTGACGTGGCCGGGGATGACACCGTCGGGTCTTTACTCGCCGATACTCCCGCGAACGTTTGCGCTCGGCCGTCAATGCTGGTGGATTGGGGACATGGGAATCAACTTCGATGACATCAAGAAGAAGGCTCAGGATGCGCTGAGCAAGAACAGCGGCAAGGTCGAGCAGGGCTTGGACAAGGCGAGCGGCTTTGCCAAGTCCAAGTTCGGCGACAAGGCCGACAAGATCGACAACGTGACGCAGAAGGCGAAGGACACGCTGCACAAGCAGACCGGTGAGCAGGGCGATCAAGGCGGCGACCAGGATGGTGGCCAGGGTGGCCAGCGGCCGGGGCCGTCGGGTCCGACCGGGCAGTGACCGTGCCGTCGCCGGGCCGCCGCTGAACGAGGTTCGACCGGCCCGGTGAGTGTCACGAGACGGGAATCGGGTCGACTCGGGCAGGTTCGGCGGGGACGGCCGGTTCGGCCGGCGAATATCGCGAGATCGGAACCGGACCGGTTCGGCCGGTTCGGCCGGGTTCAGGCGACTTCGCCGGTGAGCACGTCCCCGTCGAGCGAGGTGAACCAGCCGCCGCGCTCGCCCAGTGACAGCAGTGCGTCGAGGGAATCGGGTGCGCGCAGATCCAGTGTGACCGGCGTGCGCGGGGCCCCCTGCTGCTCCGTGAGGGCCGCGAGCGCGTCGTGACCGGCGTCGATCGTCGCGGCGAGACCGCCCGTCGAGGCCAGCGAACCCCGCGCGGCGCCGAGCAGGCCCAGCGCCTCGTCGAGCACGGGAAGCAGTGCGGCGCGGTTGCCTTCGGTCATGGCGCGCACCAGTTCCGGGCGGGTGCCTGCGACGCGGGTGCCGTCCCGCAGCGACCCCGCCGCGAGTGCCGCGGCCAGCGGGCCGCCGCCTCCGGCGACGTTCGCCAGCACGGCCGCGAGAAGGTGCGGCAGATGTGACGTCCTGGCGACCGTGCCGTCGTGCGCGAGCGCGGGCAGCGCGATGACGCGTGCGCCCGCGTCGAACGCCAGCGCGGCGGACTCCCGCCACGCCGTGAGGTCCGTGCCCGGCTCGTCGTCACCCGCGGATTCCTCTGCGCACACGACCCAGGTGGCGCCGTCGAACAGCGTCGCGGTCGCGGCCTTCCAGCCGGATTCGGCGGTGCCCGCCATCGGATGCCCGCCCGCGTAGCGTGCGTCCGGCGCGATCCGGGCGACGGCGTCGCGGACCGGCGCCTTGACGCTCGTAACGTCGGTGAGCAGGCAGTTCGGTGCGTGCGTGGCGACCGCGCGGAGGACGTCGTCGATCGCGGTCAGTGGTACGGCGAGCACGACAAGGGCGTCGGCGTCGGCTGCGCGTGCCAGGGCGCCTGCGACGTCGGCGGTCGCGTCGAACCCGTCGGCGACGGCGGCCTCGACGTCCGAGCCGGAGTCGGAGGCTCCCCACGAGCTGCGCCCGGCGAGGGCGGCCGCCCGCAGCACCGACCCGCCGATGAGTCCCAGCCCGATCACGCACACGTCACGCACGGTGGGAGATCCTGACACACGTCCGTGGCTCCCCGCCCGCCCCTCACCGAACGTCGACTGCCCCCAGGTGCCCCCAAGGGCACCTTGGGGGCACTCAACGCCCCTATTCTTCCCTTGATCATAGCGCTGCCGGAACGCTGTTCAACTACCGTCGGTGACAGGGGAGTTGGAGCGCGCGAGGGGAACTTTTGGGGCGTTCAATGCCCCGAAGGTGCCCTTGGGGGCATTGAACGCCACGCCACGCCACGCCGGGCCGGCGGCAACCGGCCGCCGGCCGCCGGGGTCACGCGACCTGGCCGCCGACCACTCAGCGCAACGCCGACAGGGCGTAGGCGGCGTGCATCGCGACGCCGTGGGTCATGGCGTCCTCGTGGTGGTTGACACGGTTCGAGTGGTTGGCCGGCGCCTCGGCGGGATCGACGTCCGGAGGGCAGCCGCCGAGTAGCGCGAACGCGCCGGGGACGCGCTGCAGCACGTATGAGAAGTCCTCGCCGCCCATGATCGGGTCCGGCAGCGCGATCGCGTTGTCCGGCCCGAGAACGGCCGACGCGAGATCCAGCACCCGCGCTGCCTCGTCTGGGTCGTTGGCCGTGACCGGGTAGCCAGGCGTGAGGTCCACCTGCACGCGGCAGCCGTACGCGGCGGCGATCCCCTCGCACACCTTCTCCACCTCGGCGCGCATCGTGGCCCGCGCACTGTCGGACAGCGTGCGCATCGTGCCCTCGACGAACGCGGTCTCCGGGATGATGTTCGTGGTCGTGCCAGCCTCGAGGTGCGTCACCGACAGCACAGCGGGTTCGGTCGCGGCGAACCGGCGGCTCGACATCGTGTGCAGCGCGCCGACCAGCGCCGCGGCCGCCGGGATCGGATCGATCGCCGCCGCCGGCATCGAGCCGTGTCCGCCCTTGCCGAGGACCCGCACGTGGAAGTCGTCGACCGCGGCCATCAGCGGACCTGGGCGGGTGTACACCTGGCCGCTCGGCAGCGTCGGGTAGATGTGCACGCCGAACGCCCGCTCGACGCGCTGCCCCGCCGCGTCCAGCACGCCTTCGTGGATCATGTGCCGCGCGCCGTGCTGGCCTTCCTCGCCGGGCTGGAACATGAACACGACCGAGCCCGCGAGCTCGTCGACGTGCCGGGACAGCAGCCGCGCCGCGGAGACGAGCATCGCCACGTGCGTGTCGTGCCCGCAGGCGTGCATGACGCCGTCGACCTCGGACGGGAAGTCGAGGCCGGACTCCTCTTGCAGCGGCAGGGCGTCCATGTCCGCGCGCAGCAGCACCGAGGGCCCGGGTTCGGCGCCGCGGAGCACGGCGGTGACCGACGTCGACGTCTTCCCCGTGGTGATCTCCAGCGGAAGGCCGTCGAGCGCGTCGAGGATCTGCTGCTGCGTGTTCGGCAGTTGGAGGCCGATTTCGGGGTGAGCGTGCAGCCGCCTGCGCAGCGCGACGGTGTCCGGCTGCAGTTGCCGTGCCTCGTCGAGCAGCCGCGGGAGCACCAGGTCGGGAAGGGTGGGGAGCTGTTCGGGTCCGGTCATGCGGTCGATCCTGGCACGAGTCGCCGCGGGCCCGTGGGCGTCGGTTCGGATCGGCCGCGGACGAGACAGGCACCTTTCGAGCCGTCATCGAAGGTTACACGGGTATACGGTAGGCCCATGCCGGTGGAGGAGTCGATCACGGGATTCGCAGTGGCCGTCGTGCGCGAGGACGGTCGGTGGCAGTGCAGCGCGTTGGACCAGGCCGCACTGGCCGAACTCGACGCCGCCATCACCGAACTGCGCAAGCTGCGTTCGACGGGGGCGGTGTTCGGGCTGTTGGCGGTGGACGACGAGTTCTTCGTGGTCGTCCGGCCCACGCCGAGCGGTGCTCAGCTGATGGTGTCGGACGCGGCCGCGGCGCTGGACTACGACATCGCCGCCGACGTGCTGGACCTGTTGCGTGCCGAACCGCCCGACGAGGACGACGACACGATCTGGCCCGAAGGTGACCTCGAGGTGCTGGCGGATCTGGGCATGCCGGCACCCGAGCTCGAGGTGATCGCGGGCGAGGCGGATCTGTACCCGGACGAGCAGCTGGGCATGATCGCGCAGCGCTGCGGGTTCGGCGACGAGTTCAACAAGGCCCTCGACGAGCTGTGAACCCGTCGCACGCCGACGAGTCCGCGGTGCGCGAGGCGCTGCGGCGGGCAGGCGAGGGCTTCGCGGGGCGGGGCTCCGGGGCTGCCGACAGGGTCGTCGGCGGTGCTGCACCGGACGCGGACGTGCCGATCGGGGCGGCCGTGTTCGACGCCGACGGCCGGCTGCTCGCAGGCGCCCGCAACGCGCGCGAGGCGCTGGGCGATCCGACGGCGCACGCCGAGGTGCTGGCGCTGCGGGCGGCGGCGGCCGAACACGGTGACGGCTGGCGGCTCACCGGCTGCACCCTGGCGGTGACGGTCGAGCCGTGCACGATGTGCGCGGGCGCGCTCGTGCTCGCGCGGGTCGATCGGGTGGTGTTCGGCGCGTGGGAACCGCGGACCGGTGCGGCCGGCTCGCTGTGGGACGTCGTGCGCGACCGGAGGTTGAACCACCGGCCCGAAGTGGTCGGCGGGGTGCTCGAAGCCGAGTGCGCGGCGCTGCTCGATGTGTTCTTCGCAGCGCAGCGCGGCGACGCCGGGTGATCGTCCCCGCGGGGATCCGCCAGACCCACCCCCCGTGTAATCGCCGGTGGTCCGTCTCGTAACCTATTTAGCGGTAGCGTGTCCGAGCGGCCTAAGGAGCGCGACTCGAAATCGCGTGAGGTGAGAGCCTCCGTGGGTTCGAATCCCACCGCTACCGCCGTTGATCTCTCCGGAGATCCGGAACGGGGCAGGAACTCCGCGTGAGTTCCTGCCCCGTTTTGCGTTTGCCCCGGCGCGGTTCACGTGTGCCTCCGCCGGTTCCGGTGATGACCGAGGGCGCTCGCGCGGATGAATAACCGACGAACGGACCCCTCCGCGTCGGGCATTGTCCTTTCGGGGATAACCCGAATGGGTAAAGATGCGTGCCGTGACCGCACTCACCAGACGCGCGACGCGGGTCGTCTCGGCACTCTCCGCGACAGCGGTGGCCGGTTCGCTCGCGCTCGCCACCCCAGCGAACGCAGCCACCCCAGCGAACGCAGCGCCCCCAGCGAACGCAGCGCCCCCAGCGAATGCAGCACCCCCGGAGACGCGGGCCCCGGAGGCACAGACCGCAGAGACCGCCGACAGTGCCCGCATCCACGATGTCCAGGGCACCGGGCGGCTCTCCCCGATGGACGGCGAGACCGTCACCGTGCCCGGAATCGTGACCGCGAAGCGCCAGTTCGGCAGTGTCCGCGGTTTCTGGGTACAGGATCCGCAGCCCGACGACGACCCGCGCACCAGCGAGGCGTTGTTCGTCTACAACGGCAACGAGACGCCGGACGTGACCGCAGGCGACGAAGTGTCGCTCACCGGTGAGGTCAGTGAATACCGGCCGCGAGGGCAGGACTCGGCGTACCAGTCGTCGACGCAGCTGATCGATGCGGAGTGGACGGTCGCTTCGTCCGGCAACGAGCTGCCCGAGGCGGTCGCGCTGGACCCCGACGCCGTGCCGGAGGCGCTCGCGCCGGAGGAGGGCAATCTCGACGAGTTCGAACTCCGGCCCGACAAGTACGCACTGGACTTCTGGGAGGCCCACGAGGGTGAGCGCGTCTCCGTCGCCGACGCCCCGCTGGTCAGCCGCAGCACCGACTACAACGAGCTGTACGTGACGACCAAGCCGGGGCAGAACCGCACGCCGCGCGGCGGGGTCTTCTACGGCGGCTACGACGAACCCAACACCGGGTTGCTGAAGATCGAGTCGCTGCTCCCGTTCTCCGAGCACCCGTTCCCGACGGCCGACGTCGGCGACACGCTCACCGGCACCACCGCGGGTCCGCTCGAGTACGACCAGTACGGCGGCTACACGATGCAGGCCACCGAGCTGGGCGAGGTCGAGAGCGGCGGCCTCGAACGCGAGACGACGCGCACGCAGAAGCCGAGCGAGCTGTCGGTCGCGACGTACAACGTCGAGAACCTGTCCGCCGTCGACGAGCAGGCGAAGTTCGACGACCTCGCCGAGGGGGTCGTGAAGCACCTGCGGTCGCCGGACGTCGTGACGTTGGAGGAGATCCAGGACAACAACGGCGCCGACGGCAACGGCGACGGGGTCGTGGCGGCCGACAAGACGCTCGACAGGTTCGTCGAGGCGATCGAGGCCGCGGGCGGTCCGGCCTACGAGTACCGGCAGATCGACCCACAGGACCGCACCGACGGCGGCCAGCCGGGCGGCAACATCCGCGTGGGATTCCTTTTCGACCCCGAGCGGGTGTCGTTCGTGGACCGTGAGGGCGGCGACGCGACGACGGCCGTCGAGGTGGAGAAGACGCGGCGCGGCACGGCGAAGCTCTCGGCGTCGCCGGGCCGGATCGACCCGCAGCACGAGGCGTGGGACGACAGCCGCAAACCGCTCGCCGGGGAGTTCGAGTTCCGCGGGCGCACGGTGTTCGTCGTGGCCAACCACTTCGCGTCGAAGGGCGGCGACGAGCCGACCCACGGCCGGTTCCAGCCGCCGACGCGCTCGTCCGAGGAGCAGCGCCACAAGCAGGCTGAGGTTCTGCGGGGCTTCGTCGACGAACTCCAGGACGTGCAACCGAACGCCAACGTGGTCGTCGCCGGGGACCTGAACGACTACCAGTTCTCGGACACGCTGGCGAAGCTCACCGACGGCGGCGCGCTCACCTCGCTGATCGACACGCTGCCCGCCAGCGAGCAGTACAGCTACGTCTACGAGGGCAACTCGCAGGTGCTCGACCACATGCTCGTGTCCGACTCGCTGCGCCGGGTCGACTACGACGTGGTGCGCATCAACTCCGAGTTCGCCGAGCAGGCCAGCGACCACGACCCGCAGATCGTGCGCTTCAAGCCGTCAGCCGGGCACGCGCTCGACTTCTGGGACTGGTTCTGGTGGCCTTTCGATAGGTAGGCGTTCGTCGGCGCTCCCTGCGCCGAAAGGCTTGCGACACGGCCGGCCGTCCTTCGCGGACGGCCGGCCGTCCGCGTGGCCGTGTTGCGGATTCCGGGGCCCGTGTTGCGGATCCCGGGGACCACTCAGATCCATCCCTCTTGCCACGCGTGGTGCGCGGCCGCGTACCGGGTCGGGACGTCCAGCTTCGTCATGGCCGACGAGAGATAGTTGCGCACCGTCCCGGGAGCGAGGTGTACGTGGTCGGCGATCGCCTGCACCGAGTCGCCGCCGCGCGCGGCTCGCAGCACGTCGAGTTCACGAGCCGACAGCGGGCAGCTGTCCTCCGTCAGCGCGGAAGCCGCGATCTCGGGGTCGACGTAGCGGTGCCCGGCGGCCACTCCGCGCAGGATCTCGGCGAGCCGGGCCGCGGGCGTGGTCTTGGGGACGAAGCCACTCACCCCGCTCGCGAGCGCGCGGCGCAGCACCCCGGGGCGCGCGTGCCGGGTGACGAGCACGATCTGCAGGCCGAGCTCACGGCGAATCTCCTCGGCAGCGACCAGTCCGTCGGCCGGGGGCATCTCCAGATCGAGCACGGCGATGTCGGGGTGGTGCTCGCGGGCCTGGGCGACCGCGTCGCTGCCGGTGGCCGCCTCGGCGACCACCTGCAGGTCGTCCTCGAGATCGAGCAGGGTGGCGAGGGCGCTGCGGACGAGCACCTCGTCGTCGGCCAGCAGCAGGCGAACCATGCTCACCCGCCTTCGGTCGTCGGTAGTCGCGCCGTCACGGTGAACCACTCCCCGTCCTGGCGCCACTCCACGGTGCCGCCGAGGGCGTCGAACCGGCCGGCGAGGCCGGTCAGACCGGTGCCCGTCGCCGAATCCGTTGCCGAGTCCGCCGTCGAGTCCGTCGCGGCGGAGCCGTCGTTGCGGATGCGCAACACCGCCCAGCCTGCGTCGACGTCCAGTGCGAGGCGGGCGTGTGCGGCGTGACTGTGCCGCAGGACGTTGGTGGTGGCCTCGCGGGTGACGAGGGCCAGCAGCTTGCGCTGGGCTTCCGGGATGGCGGCGACGGCGTGCTCGGTGCGTCCGTCGAGGCGCCCGTCGATTCCGGCGGCGGCGAGCACTCCGGTGGCGTTGGCCAGTTCGGCGTCGAGCGAGGCGTGCCGGTATCCCTGCACCACCGCCCGAGTGTCCCGCAGGGCGGTGCGGGCGTGTTCCTGCACCTCGCGCATCTGTTCGCCCGCCGCGGCGGGGTCGAGCTCGGCCAGCCGCTGGCCGAGCTCGCTCTTCAGCGCGATGACCTGCAGGTGGTGTCCCTGGATGTCGTGCAGATCGGAGGCGAAGCGTAGCCGCTCGTCGGCGACCGCGAGCTCGCCTTCCAGGCGGCGGGCGTGCTCCAGGCGTTCGACCGCGTCGCAGGCCCACAACCCGTAGATCAGGAATCCGCCGATCGCGGCGATCAGCAGAGCGCTCGCCGCGATTCCCACGAGATCCGGCGGTCCGGCGGTCGCGGTCTGTGCCGCTGCGGCCGCTCCCGCCGTGACCAGCACCGCACCGGCCACGACCGTGGTGCGGTGGCGCCGGGCGACAGTGACGGCGAGGCCGCCGGTGACCAGGCCGGGCACGATCGCCCATTCCGCGTCGTCGCTGAGCCACTGGGCCGCGAGCGTCACGGCGAGTCCACCGGTCACCGCGAGTCCGATCAGCGCCACCGGAAGGCCGTCGTCGCCGTCGGCCGAACCGTCCGCGGTGGGAAACCGCCGCTGCAGCAGACGTCCTGCGCCCAGTGAACCGGCCGCCGCCGCCACGGCAGTGCCGACGGTCAACGGTCCCCACGGCTCGGTGGCGAGGATCGCGACGACGACGAAGGCGCCTGCCGCGTAGACCAGCCCGACCAGCGCCCACCAGTTGTGCCGGCGCAACCGGTCCGCTCCTGCGGCTCTCAGCCCGGCCGAGGAGTCGTCCGCGGCCGGGCCCGGCCCGGCGGGCTCCGCCGACGTGGCCCGTACGGGTGCGCGGTCCATGACGGTCATCGTCCCGCAGCCGGGCCGCTCCCACCAATGACATCCGTCATCGGCGGGCGTGCGGAGTGCACCGGAACGGCTGTGGTTTCGGCACTGTCGGTTCGCGCCGCGCGAACCGCACGCTGGTTCGCATGGACACCACCGAGGCCCCTGCAGTCCACGTACGTGGACTGCGCTGCACCTACGGCGAACACGAGGCCGTGCGCGGCGTCGATCTCGACGCACCTCGCGGGGAGCTGCTCGCGGTGCTGGGCACCAACGGGGCGGGCAAGACGACGACACTCGAGGCGATGCAGGGCCGCCGCAGGCCCGCAGGCGGCCGCGTGCGGATCCTCGGCCTCGACCCGGTTCGGCAGCGCCGCGCCCTGGCCGCGCGGATCGGCGTCATGTTGCAGGACAGTGCGCTGCCCGCCGAGCTGACGCCCGCCGAGTTCCTCGCTCTCTGGAGCCGCCTGAAACGGGACCGGCCCACTCCCGGGTCGATGCGCGAGCAGCTCACCGCCGTCGGTCTCGCGCACCGCCGGAACGTGCGCATCGGGCGGCTGTCGGGCGGGGAGCGCCGCCGGCTCGACCTCGCTGTCGCGCTGACCGGCGCCCCCGAGCTCCTGTTCCTCGACGAGCCCACGTCCGGCTTGGACCCCGAGTCACGTGCCGCGACCTGGGAGCTGATCCGGGGCCTCCTCCGGACCGGTTCCACCATCGTGCTCACCACGCATCACCTGGAAGAGGCCGAGGCGCTGGCGGATCGGCTGCTGATCCTCCACGAGGGCACCGTGGCCGTCGCGGGCACCTTGTCCGAGATCGTCACCGCGCGCCGCGCCACGATCCGTTACGAGCTCGTCGGGGCCGGGCCCGCCGTTCCGGAGTCCGAACTCGTCGGCAGGGCCTCGGTCACGCCGGAGCGAGGGGTGCGGCTCGTCGAGATCCGCACCCCGGACCTCACCCGGGACCTCGGCACGTTGTTGCGCTGGGCCGAGACGCAGCGGTCCCAGCTTCATCGGCTGCACAGCAGCGAAGCAACGCTCGCCGAGATCTTCCACGAGATCAGCACCACGCACGTTTCGGAGGAGGCCACGACATCATGAACGCGACCTTCGCGCTTGCCCGCGCCGAGCTGACCCTGCTCCTGCGAAACCGCACCGCGGCGACGAACGCCCTGCTGCTGCCGCTGGCCCTCGGAGCACTGTTCATCGTCAAGCCCCCGCCGACCGGACTCACCGGAACCGCCGCGTCGATGCTGCTGCTCGCCCTGGTCTGCCTCACCGTCGCGAGCACCGCGACGACCACGCTGGTCGCCCGGCGCCAGCAGCACCTCCTGCAGCGGTGGCGGACCGCTCCGATCGCGCCACCGGCGGTGCTGGTGTCCACACTCGGTCCCGTCGGCGTGCTGTTCGTGGGCCAAGCGGCGATGCTGCTGACCGTCCTGGCCTACGCCACGAGCTCGGTACCGGCCCACCCTGTGCTCCTGGTGCTGGCCGTCGTGCTCGCCGGGGTGCTGGGCTGCGCAGTGGCGTTCGTGACGGCCGCGTTCACCCGTACCGTCGAGGCCACCAACTTCACCCTGCTGCCCGTCCTCGTGGCCCTGGCAGGAGGGGGCGTGTGGGCCACCGCGGCTGCCGGAGAGGTCACCTGGGCGATGCGGGCGACCGGCGGCGGCGCCGTGGCCGAACTCGTCCATCTCGGCTGGGACGGGAGCGAGACCCGAGCCCTGACGGCTGCCGCACCCAGCGTGCTCGTCCTCCTCGCCCTGATCGTCGGAACCACAACGCTGGCGCGCCGCTACTTCCGCTGGGAGCCGCGCAACTAGGTTCCGACGGGTGAGCGGTCCGCCGGGTGAGCGCTCGGCGGCAACCGTGCCGTGTTGCGGATCCCGGGGCCCGTGTTGCGTTCTCCGGGGCCCGTGTTGCGGATTCCGGGGATCGTGTTGCGCTTTCCGGAGGCCGTGTCGTGGTTTCCGGGGCGCGTGTTCTGCATTCAGCACGCCGTGTCCTGCGCTCAGGACGCTGCGTTGCACCCACCCGTCGCCCAGCCGCCACCCCTCACGGACGCGCCGGCGCGCGGCTGTGTTCGATGGGGCCGTATTGCGGTCGACGGGCGTGGCTCGATCGGTCGAGCGGGGGAGTATTGCCGGACGATCGAGCGTGAGACGTCCTTACGCATGGTTCCGGTGCCGCTCTGCCGGGCCGATCCGGTAGCGGGTGTGGAGCATCGCGGGGCTGTCGAGGGTGCGGGTCAGTTCGAGCTCGACGTGTTCGGTGGACAGGTCGTCGAAGAGCCGGCGGCCCTGCCCGAGCAACACGGGCATGATCTGCAGCGACGTCTCGTCGAGTTCCCCGGCGTCGAGCAATGCGCGGGCGGCGGACGCGCCGTGCAGCATGACGTCCCGGTCGCCTGCGGCCTGCCTGGCCTGCTCGGCGGCTTCGGGGACGTCGGTGACGTAGTGGGCGTGCCCGGGTGCGGGCTGCTCGGGCACGGACCGGGTGAGCACGAAAATGGGGACGCCGTCGTGGTGGTCGCCGTTCCACCGGTCTGCGTGATCGAAGGTGCGCCTGCCGGTGAGGACCGCGCCGGTGGCGTTCGCTTCGGCCAGGATGCGGCTGCCGACCTCGTCGGTGGAACGAGCGGTGCTCGGATCGCCGTCGTCGAGTCTTCGGCCGGGCCCGTCTCCGGTCCCGCGATGAAGCCGTCGAGGGACATCCACATGTAGAGCACGATCCTGCCCATTGCCGTTCCCTTTCCTGGGATCACCTGTTGTCTTCGCAGCGAAAGGCGCAGCCATGCATCCATGTGCAGTGTGACGCAATCGCGCGGCCCGACAGCGCAGGTTTGCGCGTCGAGATCGGCCGGTGATCGTGCTTTGTGTGCGTGCGGGCATATCCTTGCGCCATGGATTCGGCGGAACAGGGCCCGGGTGATCTGGTCCTCGGGCTGCCGTCACCCCTGGTCGAGTTGGGTGACGATCGCCTGCGCGAGCAAGGTGTCACGGTGTATCTCAAGCGGGATGATCTGATCCATCCCGAGGTTCCGGGGAACAAGTGGCGGAAGCTCAAGTACAACCTGGCGGCGGTCAAAGACCAAGGCCACAAACGCTTGTTGACGTTCGGCGGAGCTTATTCGAACCACATTCGCGCGACAGCTGCTGCCGGACACTACGTCGGACTCGAAACGGTTGGCGTGGTTCGGGGTGAGGAGCACTTACCGCTCAACGAGTCGTTGGCGTATGCCGCACGTCGAGGGATGGCGCTGACATACTTGGATCGCGCTGCGTACCGGCGAAAAACGGAGCAGGACGTTCTGGAGGCGTTGGTCGCCGAATTCGGCCCGTGCTACGTGGTGCCGGAAGGTGGCAGCAATGGCCTTGGGGTTCGTGGTTGCGCTGAGTTGCCCAGCGAGATCGGCATCGATTTCGACGTGGTTTGTTGTGCGACAGGCAGTGGTGGGACGGTCGCGGGGATCGCCTCCGGGCTCAACGGAAACTCGCGTGCGCTGGGATTCGCTGTCTTGAAAGGCGGACAATTTCTCCACGAAGAGGTGCGGAGGCTTCAGCGAGACGCAACCGGTGGAGAAACGGCGAACTGGGCGCTTGACTACGACTTCCACTTCGGCGGATACGCGAAGCGGAAGCCCGAGCTGGATGACTTCATCGAGGACTTCGAAGCGCGCCATGGGATCACCCTGGATTGGGTGTATGAGGCCAAGATGATGTACGGCCTGTTCCATCGCATCGGTTCCGGCGATTTCGCGCGAGGGACGACCCTTGTGGCGGTCTTGAGCTGACCGCTCAAACCTTCTCATGGTAGGCCCGCTGCGCGGTCTTGGAGATCGAGGTCTCACACAGGGTGAGTTCCCATTGCCCGCTGTTGATGGTGAAGTCGCGCCCGAAACCGAGCCACATGCCGGTCATTCGGCGGCCCGAAGGGTCGATGACCATTTGCAGTGTTCCGTGGAACGTAGCGCCCTTGTAGTAGCCGTTCGGTGACGTGTTCTCACGCCACGTTCCCGTGGCAACGGATTTGTCGACGGCGAGTTCGATGCGTAGTCGCGATCCGATCGTGTGCGGCAAACCTTGGCCGACGAGTCGGGCGTCTTGCTGGCGCAGAACCACATAGTGTTCGCCGGTGAAGTCCTTGGCGCGGCCGGTGCTGGGGTAGACATAGCGGCTGTACCAGATGCCGGAAAAGTCGTCGGTCGGCGCGGTGAGTGGGGTGGCGCTCGCTTCGGCGTCATCGGTGAGTGCAGGACTGGTCGAGGCCAGCGACAGGGCTGCGCTGACTTTGAGCAGCAGTGAACGGCGGTCGACACCGTCACCGTCACCGTCGCCGTTGCTCTGGGCCCAGGTGGTGGCCATGTTCGCAAGTTCGTGGACGTCGACCTGGTCGAGGTGGGTGACGAAGTCGCGCATGGTGGCGTCGGTGCCGTCGGCGCTGCCGAGAGTCGCCAGTTGCTCGCCGTGGCGATGAGCGTCGTCGGTAGCGCGGAAGTCGGCGACGTCGCTGACGAGATCGGCCAGCCGGCACGCATACAGCTCCGCGAGCCTGCCCAGCACCTCGAGCGAGGGCGCATGTCCGGTCTCGGCGGGCCACTGCTCCCAGTACGAGAAGTTCTTGAACGTCTTCGGGTCGGCGGGCCAGCGCTCGTTCCAGGCATCGGCGGCTTCACGCTGGCTCCAGCCGTGCGCCAGGCGAAACGCCGCCCGCATGTTGACGTTGTACCGCTCGGCGAACACGCAGGCGATCTCTGCCCACGTCTTCGACCGGGCACGCAGGTCGGCCGTCAGCTGCCGCTGTTCTTGACGCACGCTGCGGACCGCCGTCGGCATCGCTGTCCCCTTCCGCCGTGGATGGCTGGACCCTACGTCTTGTGCAGTGTGCCGCATTTTCTCCCGGCTCGACAGGGAATGTGTGTTCCGCAAGATCACTGTCGATCAGGGTGGAATGTCCGCCTGAACTGGGGTTTCGTGCTCATGGGCACTTGCTGAACGGACAGGAAAGAAGCGGACGATGACCTCACCACCGGAGCGGTTGTTCATCACGTGGTTCACCAGCGCGGCGGACCGCCGTGACCACGCGGTCGGCGACGACGAATCCGGACGCGCCTTCCGAACGGCGACCGACCCGACGGCGGTGTGCGGCGCCCGAGTGGCCCCGGTGCCGCTGGTCAGTCCGCCGGGGCCTCGCTGTATGCATTGCCGGTCTCGCTTGGGTGTTCCCACCGATTCGCGGCGGCGTTCCCCTTCGAAGTCGTCGTCGATCCGCGGTTCCCGCAAGACGTCGCGGCTCCGGCAGTTGTTTCGCCATGAACCCGTCGCACCACCCAATCCACGGCGTCCGTGAGTACACAGCGAAGGTTCGTGCGCCGCGATCGAACGCGGCGCGGTTCCGGGCACCGACCGAACGGCACGACCAATGCACGAAAGGCTCACCATGGCGCCGCTGACGACTCAGCCGCCCGACCCGAGGACCCGTGATGACGCCGAGGCCATCGTGGCGGCCAAAGTGCACGGGTTTTCCTACAGCGGAGCATCACCCGGAGAACAGGAGCTGTTCTTCACCCGCTTCCATGGCCACCACGTCGACATCATGACGCTGGCCACGGACCGGAACCTCGTCTCCGGTGCGCTGCGCCTCGAACGGGACGGATTCCCGTGGCCGGATGGCAACTGGCCGGAGCCGGTGCGCGTCGCCGACGGCTCCATCGCCGACGTCGTGTATGAGGTCCTGACCTGGCCCATTGGGTCCGCATGATTTGCCTCGGCCGATGCGTGGGTGCGCCCCGAACCTGCGCATCGGCCGGGGTGTCCAGTGGCGGTGATCAGCGACGGACTGTCGTGAATCATTCCCAGAGCCGCATGCCTGACCCGTCGGACCGCACTCAACCGTCGCTGCTGTCTTCTTCCCGTTGTCAGTCGAGTCGGCGCTGTGTTCCTGCTCGCCGAACGGGGCGGTGCCGTTGCGCCGAACCAGCTCTTAGCCCGCTGGGGACGAAACCGGCGGCGACGGCACCGGTTGTGGTGGTGACGGTGCCTGCGGGGACGTCTGCGATGCCGTGAACAACCCGAGCGCGGCCAATGCGAGCAGGAGCCAGGTCACTACGCCCAATGCCGCGCCGGTCAGGTAGAGCTGCCGATCGCGTCCGTGATGGCTTCTCGCTCCCAGCGTTCCCGCGATCATCGCACCGGCAGCGGTCAGCACCGCCGCCAGTGGCTGGAACACGACGAGCGGCAGGGACACGGCGCCGAGCAGCACTACCGCGGCAGGTGCCCACCGTGGCCATGTCCTGCCGGACGACGTGGTCGAGAGTTCGGGGTCGTTCATGGCTTCCCTCCAGCCCCGCATCGGCAGCATCGCGAGAGTCGGCCCGGCTTTCGGTTCCGCCGTCGGACAATGCACCCGGCCTCAGCGTGCGCGCCAGCTCAGTTTCAGCACCGCCTGGGTGAGTTCGTGGTAGGCGGGGCGGATGTCGTCGGCATAGCGCGATGCCTGCTCGCCGCGCGCGTTCGGCACCGGCTCGGGGTCGGCGCCCACGTCGAGCCACGACAGCCGCGCCACGTTGTCCCGCGCCATCGACCACCACCGGCGCGCGCGGTCCGCCATCGCCTCCTCGGCCTCGGCCGCCGCGGCCACGTTGTCCTCCGCCGCCTGGATCTCCCCGTACAGCTGCCGGTCCCGCGCCTGTTCCCACGCGCGCAGTTCCTCGGCCGCCGTGCGCGCCAGCCCGATGATCTCCTTGTACCGCGCCGCAGCCGACGTCCCACCGCCGCCGACGTCGCGCGCCATGGCGCCCGCGCCCGCCGCAGCACCAGCCGCAGTGTCCGCGTCGTGTCCGTCAGTCATCGGAATCCTCCTCGCGCCGGAACGGGACGACGACCTCCGGGGCCGACAGCGTCGTCCGGTCGAAGAACAGCGCGCGATCGGGCCGGGGTGACCAGTGCACGACCTGTCCTGCCGCCAGAGTCGACAGCTCGTTGCCCTGCACGTCGAGTGCCGCCCACGCGCCGATGTCGTCGGTGCCGCCGAACCCGAGCGTGTCCTTGAGCCGCGCCACGCTGCGCCACCAGCCGAGCACGTGCACGCCACGCGCCGGGCCGTGCTTGAGCAGCGCCCGCAGGTGGTCGAGTCCGCTGGACTTGCCGGGTTCCTTCGCCTCCAACGTGGGCAGGGCCGCGTCGACGCCGTAGGCCACCAGGATCCGCCGGGGCGCCGACTCCTGCCCGGCCCACGCCGACACGAGGTCGCCGAGCGTGTCCGTGGTGACGACCTCGGCCTTGTGCCCGTCGACCGACAGCTCCTCGGCCAGCGCCGTCACCGCGGGCGTGCACCGCTCGACCAAGCACGCCAGCGCGAACTCGACGTCGCCCGGTGCACACTGCCGCGCCACGGATCGCACCGTAGAATCCAGAATGGACACCGCGTCGCGCTGGCCGGTACCGAGCACGGCCAGGTTGCGCCCCGGTGCGGCCGACAGCTCGACGGCGTGTGCCGTGTCGGCGACGTCGATGGACTGGCCGACGATCGCCTGTGGCCGGTCCGAACGCGACAGCGCCGTGTAGGCCGACGACTCGCCGAGCACGGGCGCGTGGGCGCCGTCGAACAGCCGCGGCACGCTCGTCGCACCGTAGCGCTGCCACAACTCGCGTTGCAGCGCCGGGAAAACACCGCCGGAGCTCGCGTCGGGGACGTGGGCCAGGCTGTTGCCGTGGCCGATACCGGAATCGTGGTTGACCACCGCGTGCCAGCGCGGCGCAGCGACCGCGGCCTGGTTGGCCTCCGCGAGCACCCGCCGCGCCTTCGGCATGGCGATCCGCAACGTGCACTGCTCGAACACCGCGGGCTTGCCCCAGAACGCCTCGATGCCCGCGATGTCCTGGCTCGCCAGGATCAGATGGATGCCCTGCGACCGGCCGCGGCGCGCGACGTCCTCGAGCAGCGACGTCGCCAGCGCCGTCACCGAATCGCGCTCGCCGAACAGGTACTGGAACTCGTCGACGACGGCCACGATGCGCGGCCAATGACCGCCGGGATCCTGCTCCCGCAGTTCGGACAGGGTCGTGACCTCGTGTTCCTTGGCGGCGGCCGAGCGACGGCGCAGCTCGTCGGTGAGGAACCGCAACAGGGCCAGGCCGAACTCGCGGTCGGTGTTGACGTTGACCCCGACCAGCCGCGCGTGCGGCAGCCAGCTCTCCTCCTTGCGGCCGGGCGCCAGTCCCGCGAACGACACGCCTTCCTTGAAATCGAGCAGGTACAGCGACAGTTCGTCCGGCGAGTACCGCGCACACAGCGAGCCCAGCAGCGCGTACAGGAAGTTCGTCTTGCCGGAGCCGCTCGGCCCGCCGATCAGCGCGTGCGGAGTGGCATCGCCGATGACGACGTCCACCGGCTCGCCCTCGTGGAAACCCACCGGGGCGCGGAGCTCGGCCGCCGACGACCCGGTGCCGAACTCCGTGGGCAGCAGGTCGTCGAACGTGCGCGGACCGCCCTGCTTGGCGACGAGCGCCTCGGCGAGCCTGCCCGCGGTGGCCGTCACCTGGCTCGCGGGCAGCGGCGGGTCGAGGCGGACGGCGAGGTCGGCGCCCGTCATGCTCGTCACCGCGGTGCGATCGGCCGTCACGTGGACGTTCTCGACCGCGCCGCCTGCCATCGTCGGCACGTCCACGAGGATCAGCGAGATGCCGGCTTCGAGCGCCCCGCTGGCGACGCGCTTGATGTCGCGGACCTGCTCCGGTTGCAGATCTTCGCCGTTGCCGTAGAGCACGCCGATCCGCCACGGTTCGAGGCGTTTGCCCGTGGCGGCCCGCATCGCCCGCAGCGAGGCGTGACCCGACTGCATGGTGTAGCCGTGAATGCGGCGGATGTGCCCCGCGAAGTCGTCGAGCAGGTCGGCCAGCCGGGTCGGGTCGTGCACCGTGACGGCGCTCGTGCGGGTGAGCGCGTAGAAGTTCGGCAGCACGCCGGTGAGCTGGCCGACGTCCCACAGGTGGATCTTCACGGCGCCCGGTTCGAACGTCGACAGCACGCGCATCAGCAGTGATTCGACGAGCGCGTCCACGGTCGGCCGGGTGTTCGGCGCCGACGTGATCGACAGGTGGGAGGCGTCGAGCAGCGGCACCGCGACGTCGAACGTCTGCCCGCCGCCGATGTCCACCGTGGAGTCGCCGATCCGCCACAGCTCCGGCGACGACAGTCCGGGGCCGGTGCCGACGCGGCCGAGCCAGTCGCCGGGCGGGGCTCCCGCGGGCCCGGGCGCGGAGGTCGCGACGAGCTCGCGGAGACGTCGGGGACCGTCGGCCCAATCGGCGTAGAACCGGTCGCGGACCGTCGCGAGCCGCTCGACGACACCGGCCATCGCCGGGGTGGTCATGCGTGCGGCGAGTTCCGGGTCGGCGGCCGCGCGTTCCAGGCCGGTGCGCACGACCTCGTGTTCGAGTCTGCGCTGGGCGAGTTCGTGCTCGGCTGCCGCATGCGCGTTGCGGGCGGCTCCGAGCGCGAGGCCGATCTGGTGGCGGAGCTGGTCGAGAGCGGTCACGACGCGAGCGCGCTGCTCGCCCTTCTTCCTGCCCATGCGGCTGCTACAACCTTGTTTCGTACTGGTTCAGGGCCGATTCGACGTTGCCCAGCTGGGCGATGTGCTCGTCCAGCTGGTCGAACGCGCGCGCCAGCGGCGGCGGGAGCCACGGCCGGCCGGACGCGTCCGCGCCGGTGCCGCTCTGGACGCTGAGCAGCGCGCGCCGGTACTCCTCGAGCAGTTCCCTGGCGTGGGCCGCCTGTGCGGAGGTGTCAGTGAGGCCCGACCGGACGACGCTCAGCGAGGCGCGGAGTTCGTGTAGTGACATCGCGTGACGCAGCGCCGCTCACAGGCGGGATGCGTAGCCCTCGGCCGACGAGATGCACGCCTGAATGGTGCTCTGCGTGCCCGTGATGCCCTGAATCGCCTCCGCCATGAGCCCGTGTGCCTGGCTGACGTCCTCCTGTGCGCTGCCTTCGGTCGCCATCGCGAGTGTCTGCTGCGCTTCCTCGAGGGCCTGCGCGGCCTGTTGAAGTGCGGCGATGCTGGCGGAAGCCTTCTCGTTCGCGGCGGCGATCCCCGCGCGGATCTCTTCCACTCCGGCCATGGGGCTGGCTCCTTGGGCATGTTCGGTACGTGTCGCCTCCCAACTTAGCGTGACCACGCCTCGGCAGGAGTGTGGAGGTCGCCCGAATCCGATGACGCTGCGTATTCGGTTGCGCGTGTCCTGGGTGCAGGACATGCGCGGTGGCGAGCGTGCCGCGTCGCGCAGGCTTACCACCTGCTGAGCACGGTTTGTGACGCATCGCGGGCGCCGCTAGCGTCGCGACCATGGATACGTACTCCCTCGGCGAGGTTCCCGTGCACCGCGTCGGGTTCGGTGCGATGCAGCTGCCCGGTCCCGGCGTCCTGGGGCCACCGAGTGACCACGACGAGGCCGTCGCCGTGCTGCGCCGCGCCGTCGAGCTCGGTGTCGATCACATCGACACCGCCCAGTTCTACGGACCCGACGTCGCGAACGAGCTGATCCGCGAGGCGCTGCATCCGTATCCCGACGATCTCGTGCTGTCCTCCAAGATCGGTGCCGTCCGTGACGAGGAGGGCGGATTCGTGCCCGCTCAGCGGCCCGGCCAGCTGCGGGCGGCTGCCGAGGAGAATCTGCGCACCCTGGACGTCGACCGGCTAGGAGTCGTGAACCTGCGCCGGATGGACGAGCACGAGCTGCCCGCCGACCAGCGGATTCCGCTCGAGGATCAGTTCGCCGAGATGGTCGCGTTGCGCGCCGAGGGAAAGATCGCGGGGGTCGGCATCTCGACGGCCACGTACGCCCAGGTGAAGCAGGCCATCGAGCAGGCGGGCATCGTGTGCGTGCAGAACGCGTTCAGCCTCGTCGACCGCGCCGACGCCGAGGTGCTGGACCTGTGCCGCGACGAGGGCATCGCCTACGTGCCGTACTTCCCGCTCGGGTCGGCATTCCCCCACCTGCCGAAGGTCACCGACAACGCCGCGGTCCGGGCGGTGGCAGAGCGGGTCGGAGCGTCGCCCGCGCAGGTCGGCCTGGCCTGGCTGCTCGCCCACCGCGACAACGTGCTGCTGATCCCCGGCACTTCCCGCATGGCGCACCTGGAGGAGAACATGCGGATCGCCGACGTCTCCCTGAGCGAGCGCGACCTCGAAGAGCTCGACCGCGGCGCGTGACCGCTGCATTGTGACCGCTGCATGTGACCGCTGCATGTGACCGCTGTGCGCGACCGCTGTGCGCGACCGCGGCGCGTGACGGCGGCGCGTGGACAGTGGCGATCCGGTGCCCGCTTGCCGCACTGCCGCATTGCTGCACTGCCGGACTCCGCACTCCGGGAGTCCCGCCGACAGCGAAACGCCGGGTGGGTCACGCGACCCACCCGGCGTTTCACTGTTGTCTGCGCTACTCAGGCCAGCACATCAGTCCTCCGGGTCGTAGCCCAGGTTCGCCGACAGCCAGCGCTCGGCCTCGGCCTTCGACCAGCCCTTGCGCTCGGCGTAGTCCTCGACCTGGTCGCGGCCCAACCGGCCCACCACGAAGTAACGGGATTCGGGGTGGCTGAAGTAGAAGCCGGAGACGGCCGCGCCCGGCCACATCGCCATCGACTCGGTGAGCTGGATGCCGGTGGTGTTCTCGACGTCGAGCAGGCTCCACAGCGTCTGCTTCTCGGTGTGCTCGGGGCACGCCGGGTAGCCGGGTGCCGGCCGGATGCCGTCGTACTTCTCCTTGATCAGGCCGACGTTGTCCAGCTCCTCGTCGGGCACGTAGCCCCAGAACTCCTTGCGCACGCGCTCGTGCATCCGCTCGGCGAACGCCTCGGCGAGCCGGTCGGCCAGCGACTCGAGCAGGATCGCGTTGTAGTCGTCGAGGTTCTCCTTGAACTCGGCGATCTTCTTCTGCGTGCCCAGCCCCGCGGTGACGGCGAAGCCGCCGACCCAGTCCTCGAGACCCGTGTCCTTCGGCGCCACGAAGTCGCCGATGGAGCGGTTCGGAACGCCCTCGCGGTGCTCGCCCTGCTGGCGCAGGTTGAACAGCGTCGTCAGCTTCTCGCCCCGCTGCTCGTCGGTGTAGAGCTCGATGTCGTCGCCGACCGCGTTGGCCGGGAAGAAGCCGATGACGCCGCTGGCGGTCAGCCACTTCTCCTCGGTCAGCTTGTCGAGCATGGCCTGCGCGTCGTCGTAGAGCTTGCGCGCGGTCTCACCGGTCGACGGGTTGTTGAGGATGTCGGGGAACGAGCCCTTCATCTCCCACGCGTTGAAGAACGGCTGCCAGTCGATGTAGTCCCGCAGCTCGGCCAGGTCGTAGTCCTCGAACACGTGGATGCCCGGCTTGGCCGGCGTCGGCGGGGTGTACGACGACCAGTCGATCGGCGTGCGGTTCTCCCGCGCCTGCTCGAGGCTGACCAGCGGCTTGTCCTGCTTGTTCGCGTGCCGCGCGCGCAGCGCGTCGTAGTCGGCCTGCACCTCGGACATCAGCGTCTCGCGCTGCTCGTCGTGCAGCAGCGAGGCCACCACCGGCACCGAGCGGGAGGCGTCCTTCACCCACACCACGGGCCCGTCGTACTTCCGGTCGACCTTGACCGCCGTGTGGGCGCGCGAGGTGGTGGCGCCGCCGAGCAGCAGCGGGACGTCGTACTCCTGCCGCTGCATCTCGGAGGCGAAGTTGACCATCTCGTCCAGGGACGGGGTGATCAGGCCGGACAGGCCGATCACGTCGGCCTGGTGCTCCTTGGCGGCGTCCAGGATCTGCTGGGTGGGCACCATCACGCCGAGGTCGATGACCTCGAAGTTGTTGCACTGCAGCACGACGCCGACGATGTTCTTGCCGATGTCGTGGACGTCGCCCTTCACGGTCGCGAGCACGACCGTGCCGTTGGTGTCCTTCTCGCCGGTGGTGCCTGCGTCGGCCTTCTCCTGCTCGATGAACGGGATCAGGTACGCCACGGCCTTCTTCATCACGCGGGCGCTCTTGACCACCTGGGGCAGGAACATCTTGCCCGCGCCGAACAGGTCGCCGACGACGTTCATGCCCTCCATCAGCGGGCCCTCGATGACCTCGATCGGCCGGCCGTTGCGCTCGGCGATCTCGTTACGCAGCTCCTCGGTGTCGTCCTCGACGTGGGCGTCGATCCCCTTCACCAGCGCGTGGGTGATCCGCTCGCCGACCGGCAGCTCACGCCACTCGTCGGCGGTCTCGTCGGTGGAGGTGCCGCTGCCCTTGTACCGCTCGGCGAGCTCGAGCAGGCGCTCGGTCGCTTCCTGCGAGTCGTCGGTGCGGTTGAGGATGACGTCCTCGATGGCGTCCCGCAGGTCGGGGGCGACCTCGTCGTAGACCGCGAGCGCACCGGCGTTGACGATGCCCATGTCCATGCCGGCGTCGATCGCGTGGTAGAGGAAGACCGCGTGGATCGCCTCGCGCACGGTGTTGTTGCCGCGGAACGAGAACGAGACGTTGGAGACGCCGCCGGAGATCTTGGCTCCCGGCAGGTTCTGCTTGATCCAGCGGGTGCCCTCGATGAAGTCCTGGCCGTACGTCGCGTGTTCCTCGATGCCCGTCGCGACCGCGAACACGTTCGGGTCGAAGACGATGTCCTCGCGGGGGAAGGCGAGCCGGTCGACGAGGATGTCGTACGCGCGCTGGCAGATCTCCTTACGGCGCTGCAGGTTGTCCGCCTGCCCGTCCTCGTCGAAGGCCATGACGACCACGGCCGCGCCGTACTTCTTGCAGAGCTCGGCCTGCTCGATGAACTCGTCCTCGCCCGCCTTGAGCGAGATCGAGTTGACGATCGGCTTGCCCTGGATGTTCTTCAGGCCGGCTTCGATGACCTCCCACTTGGAGGAGTCGACCATGATCGGCACGCGGCAGATGTCGGGCTCGGAGGCGATCAGCTTGAGGAAGCGGTCCATCGCCTCGACGCCGTCGATCATGCCCTCGTCCATGTTGACGTCGATGACCTGCGCGCCGTTCTCGACCTGCTGCACGGCCACCGAAAGGGCGGTGTCGTAGTCGCTGTCCTTGATCAGCTTGCGGAACCGCGCCGAGCCGGTGATGTTGGTCCGCTCGCCGATGTTCACGAACAGCGACGAGTTGTCGACGTTGAAGGGCTCAAGGCCGGACAGGCGCATCGCGGGCTCGGGCTCGGCGGGCACGCGCGGTGCCAGCCCCTCGGAGGCCTTCACGATGGCACCGATGTGCTCCGGGGTGGTGCCGCAGCAGCCACCGAGCACGTTGACCAGGCCCGCTTCCGCGAACTCGCGGACCACGGGGGCCATCTGCTCGGGGGACTCGTCGTACTCGCCGAACGCGTTGGGCAGGCCCGCGTTGGGGTAGCAGTGCACGAAGCAGTCCGCGATGCGGCTGAGCTCGGCGGCGTACTGGCGCATCTCGGCGGCACCGAGCGCGCAGTTGAGGCCGACCAGCAGCGGCTTGACGTGCCGGATCGAGTTCCAGAACGCCTCGGTGGTCTGGCCCGAGAGCGTCCGGCCCGAGGCGTCGGTGATGGTGCCCGAGACCATGACCGGCCAGTTGCGGCCACGCTCCGCGAAGAGCGTCTCGAGCGCGAAGATGCACGCCTTCGCGTTGAGGGTGTCGAAGATCGTCTCGATCAGCAGCAGGTCGGCGCCGCCGTCCACGAGGGCGTTGGCCTGCTGCAGGTACGCCGTCACCAGCTCGTCGTAGGAGACGTTGCGGGCGCCCGGGTCGTTGACGTCCGGCGAGATCGATGCCGTGCGGTTCGTCGGGCCCATCGCGCCCGCCACGAACCGGGGCTTGTCGGCGGTCGAGAACTCGTCGGCCGCCGTGCGGGCCAGCCGGGCACCCTCGTAGTTGAGCTCGTAGACCAGCTCCTGCATCTCGAAGTCGGCCTGCGCGATCGTGGTCGCGCTGAAGGTGTTGGTCTCGACGATGTCCGCACCGGACTCGAGGAACTGACGCGTGATGCCGCCGATCAGGTCGGGCTGGGTCAGCACCAGCAGGTCGCTGTTGCCCTTGACGTCACAACCCCAGTCGGCGAAGCGTTCGCCGCGGAACTCGGACTCGCCGGGCGACTCCTGCTGGATCATCGTGCCCATCGCACCGTCGATGATCATGATCCGCTCACGCAGGAGCGCGGAGAGCTCGTCGGTGCGGTCTGGCTGGATGTTGCTCATGCCCTGCCTTCCTGGTCGGAAGGCGTCCTTGGTGGTTCACGCCGAGCGTGGCGGGACGGCCCCTGGCGATGGCCGACCCGTTGCAACGCCTCTCGGCACACCCCAGCTTAAAGCGTGCCCGGCCCGTGATTGCGAGCGTTTTGCGAGGAAGCTCACCGCTGGGTTCACCTGGCTGCTGGTCACCCGCGGAACAGTGCGGTCGGCCCCGGAGTAGCGCGGTCGGGCCCGGAGCAGCGCGGTCGGGCTCGGAACGCGGCGCGGCCGGGCTCGGAACAGCGTGGCCGGACTCGGAACGATGTGGAACGAAAACGCCGGGTGGCCCCAGCGGGACCACCCGGCGTTCGCGGTTGGCGGAGGATACGGGATTCGAACCCGTGAGGGCTATTAACCCAACACGATTTCCAATCGTGCGCCTTAGGCCGCTCGGCCAATCCTCCGCGAAGAAGGGTACAGGACCGTGAGAGACCGCTGATAGCGGGTCTGAGCTGGGGCGACTGTGGCTCCAGGACAGGGGGCCTCGGCGTCGCCCCGGCCGGGGTTGTCGCTCCGCCGGGCAGTGGTCAGGTGGTCGGTCCGTCGCTGCGCTGGGAGGGCGGTCAGCGGGAGCGGTCAGGCGGCGGTCAGGCGGGTGGGTCGTCGGCGCCGAGCAGTGGCAGGCAGGGTTCCAGGCCGTCGATCGTCACGTCGACGCTCCGGTGGCGCTCCCACGTCTCGCGGGTGAGCACGAACCGGTGGCCGGTCCGGCGACGGCCGAGGACGGCGTGGTGGGCGGTGCCGTCGTCGGCGTAACCGAGCTTGCGGGACACGCCCGTCGACGCGGCGTTGCCGTCGAACGATTCGGAGCGGGCGAGCTCCGCGCCGAGACCGGCGAACGCCAGGTGCAGTGCCGCGGCGCGCATCTCGGTGCCGATCCCCTGACCCTGGTGCTCGCGCCCGAGCCATGAACCGCTACCGACCTGGCGGGTGACGGCGAACTCGGTGGCTTCGAGGTCCTGTGTGCCGACGACGGTGCCGCCGGACAGCACGGTCAACGGCAGCACCCACTTGTCCGGGACCAGCTCGCCGCGCATGCGGTAGTGGTGCTGCACCACGGAGCGGGCAACGACGTCGGGCGGCGCGTCGGTGAAGGGCGTGACGAACGGCATCGTGTCCGGCTCGTGGATGCCGACCGCGGCGAGCTCGGCAAGTGCGGCCAGTTGGTCGTCGTCGGGCAGTCGCAGCTCGAGGCGCGGGGTGCGAACCCGCAGCCCGACGAGCGGGAAATGGCCGGCCAACATGAGGCCAGTATCGACACGCCGTCCACCGATTTGCCGTGGATACACACCGTGACCACACCGGCTGTCCGGGTGTGTAGGCGTGTGCCCCGGTGATGCCCCGAAGGGCACGGCGGGTTCTAGGGGTGGTTGCAACACCGGGTGATTTAGACGAGTTTTAGCAGACGCTCGGCTGGGGTGTCCCAGCCGAGCGTTTTGCGTGGGCGGCTGTTGAGTTTTTGTGCGACGAGTTCGAGGTCTTCGGGGCCGTGGACGGACAGGTCGGTGCCCTTGGGGAAGTACTGGCGCAGCAGCCGGTTGGTGTTCTCGTTCGAGCCGCGCTGCCAGGGGGAGGCGGGATGGCAGAAGTAGACCGGGACGCCGGTGGCGACCCGGAACGCCTGGTGCGCGGCCATCTCCGCCCCTTGGTCCCAGGTCAGCGACCCGCGTAGGTGAGCCG
>NZ_JAMTCQ010000011.1 GCF_024171895.1 Prauserella halophila
ACTGGTCGTAGGGGTAGGCCGTTTTCGGATGCTCGGACGATGGTTGAGGCGATCATGTACCGCTATCGGACAGGGATCGCGTGGCGGGATCTGCCCGAGGTGTTCGGTCCATGGCAGACCGTCTGGACCTGGCACCGGCGGCTGGCCGCCGAGGGCACATGGGATGCGGTGCTGGCTGAGTTGACCGCTGCGGCGGACGCGGCCGGGTTGGTGGATTGGTCGGTCTCGGTCGATTCCACGATCGCGCGGGCGCATCAGCACGCGGCGAATGTCACGCGCCGCACAGGGGGCTGGATCGAATTACACGCAGCCGACCATCGAGCCGCGTGATCACGCGCTCGGCCGTTCACGCGGTGGGCTGTCGACGAAGATCCACCAACTTGTCGACGGCAGCGGGCTGCCACTGGTCACGTTGCTGACCGCGGGCCATGCGGGCGATTCTCCGATGCTGCTGCCACTGCTACGACAGCTACGTATCGGCCGGCAGGTGGGACGGCCACGAACCCGACCCGACGCTGTCCGGGCCGACAAGGCCTACTCCTCTCGAGCGATCCGGGCTCACCTGCGTTCACGCGGCATCACCGCCGTGATCCCCGAACCCGACGATCAGAAACAGCACCGCAAGAACCGCGGATCACACGGCGGGCGGCCCGTCGGGCTCGACGCCGCCGAGTACCGGCACCGCAACGCGATCGAGCGCCGCTACTGCCATCTCACACAGTGGCAAGGCCTGACCACCCGATACGACAAACACGCCACCATCTACCGCGCAGCGATCATCCTCAACGCCGTCATCGCCTGGACCCGACAATTATCAGACATGACCTAGCAGCTATGGCGGTCACGTGGTCGTGGCTGGTTGTAGTCGTTCATGACTATCGATGGCGCTCGTGTGCACGGGATGTGCTCCGGCCTGCTCGGGTGGAAACGCTGTTCCCCTTGCGGGTCACGACGCAAGATCGTGTCGTACCTGACGTCTACGATGCTGCTATGAAGAAGAACACGTGGCCTCGGGACCGTTACACAGGCCCTGGAGGGGGACGTTACACAGGCCCTGGAGGGGGACGTTACACAGGCCCTGGAGGGGGGCGTTACACAGGCCCAGGTGGCGGCCTGTACACCGGCCCTGGAGGGGGCCTGTACACCGGGCCTGGTGGTGGCCTCTCTACTGGGCCCGGTGGCGGCCTCTCCACTGGGCCCGGTGGCGGCCTGTATACCGGGCCTGGAGGCGGCCTCTACACCGGGCCCGGTGGTGGCCTGTACACCGGACCTGGCGGTGGCCTCTACACCGGCAGTTGCAGCAAGCCTTACATGAGCAATATCCCGCCTTGGGACCGATTTATAGAGGAACTTCAGAAGCGAGGTTTGACGCACTACGTAGAGATGTTGAAGGCGCACGTCACACGATGACGCGACGAGTCTTCGCGCTGTTTGGTGGTCATCCCGTCGCCTGATGGCGTCTCGATCACGCTGTGTTGGGGCCGCAACCTTGGCTCGTCATCCGCCGGCCGAACTTGCCAGGCTTGTGGCCCCTGCGCGGCATGATAGCCATCTGGTCAGGCGACGGGATGGCCACCGAACGCCCACCCTGCCAACCGCACCGCGGCTACGTTTCCCCGGCCATCCCGGAGCCTGCCCGTCCGGCGAGGACAGCTTTCTTCTGTCAACGCGCCGCTGTGGTGTGTGCGGCCTGCCTCGGCTCCGGCCGATGCGCGCGGGGACCGGCGCTAGCCGCGCGCCCCGCGCGCAGGCTCGGTCGGAGCAGGAGGGGCGAGGTCGCGCGGCGCCGGCCAGCGCCGCCTTGAACAGGAAGAGAAAGTCTGAACACACTGGCTCCGGCGGGCCGGTTACATGTAACGTCAGGGTATGGCGAGCAGGGAAGACACGGCGGCACGGGTGCGGGCGCATCGTTCTCGATTGCGTCGGCAGGGGTTGCGGCCGATTCAGATCTGGGTGCCGGATACATCGTCGCCAGAGTTCGCGCGGGCTGCGCACGAGCAGTCGGTAGCTGTGGCGGAGAGTGAGCGTGGCACCGAGGATGAGGCGTGGACTGAGGCCGTGGCCGAGTATGTCCTGGGCGACGACGCGTGAATCGTGGCGAGGTGTGGACGGCGGCAGCGAAGGGCGCCTACACGGGCAAGCCTCGGCCAGTGGTGATCGTGCAGAGTGATGCGTTCGACGGGACAGACTCGGTGGTGGTGTGCCCGTTTACGACTCACGGCCTGGAGGCGCCACTGATGCGCGTGCCTGTCGAACCGGATGAGACGAACGGCCTGAGCGAAGCGACACAGATCATGCTGGACAAGGTGTCAGCCATCCCGCGCCGCACGCTGGGTACGCGACTTGGCGTGCTGTCGGATATTCATATGACGCAGGCGAGCCGCGGCCTGGTCGTGTTCCTCGGCATCGGCTGATTCCTCGCGGGCTGACCGCGCGGCATGCTCGCCCGCAAACCGAAGGCGTAGTCACTCGGGAAGCCGCTCAGTCGGCGAATCGGCCTAACGAGAACAAGGCCGTGACCCACAAACGTGCAGGTCACGGCCTTGCTTCGCCGGTCGGGCTGACAGGATTTGAACCTGCGACCCCTTGACCCCCAGTCAAGTGCGCTACCAAACTGCGCCACAGCCCGGCCATCGCCTCGCGTCGAAGCGATGTCGGTACTGTACCGCGTCCGCGACGGCGGCCTCACAGCGGGTCGCCACGATCCGTTCCCAGCGGTCCGGGCCTCGTTCCAGCGGGCGGGGCTCGGGTGTCCGGCGGGCCGGCACTCACCGGGGCAGACTCGACCGTCGGTTCGGCTAAGCATGTTCCCGACCACCCGACACCCGCACTTCTCGCAGGGTGACGGGCAACGGGCAGGCCTGACGACGCGCCTCTCCGGCTTACCTCGCATCGGCGGGTGGTGATCGTGGCGGACGGTACAGAGCCGGCACCGCAGCGGGAAGTACTATCTGTCCGATGTGGACGACGCAACGGTGGAGCGCGGCACGAACCGGGGGAGCGGTGCCGCGCTCGGCCGTGGCCGTCACCGCGGTCGTGGCCGTCACCGCGGTCGTGGCCGCGACCGCTGTGGTGACAGCGCCGCGCGCAGTCGGTGCCGCCCGGCCACGGCGAGCGCGGGCTTGGCCAGAATCCATTCGCCGAACCGGTAGTCCCGCCCGCGCACCAGCCGGGCGGCCAGGTCGGGCCGCCTGCGCCACAGATAGACCCGCGCCTTCTCCGCGTGCAGCGCGTGCGACACGACGACGATCCGCCCGGCGTCCTCGAGCAGCGCCGCGACGTTGACCACGTTCTCCCACGTCGTGGTGCTGGCCGACTCGGTCACCAAGGGCCCGTCGTAACCGCAGGCGCGGCGCGCGTAGGCGGCCATCAGGGTCGCCTCCGGCGTCGGTCCGGCCACCGCACCACCGGTCAGGATCAGCCGTGCGCCGGGTGTACGCGACCGCAGCCCCGCACGCACGCGCCAGCGGTTGACGGCATTGGCTCGCGCGCCGCGGTTGCGGTACCCGAGCACGACGACCACATCGGGCCCGTCGCCCCGGCGGGACGTGCCGAGCCACCGCCGCGACGAGCGCCAGTGCTCGAATTCGCCCCACCCCAGCACGGCGAACGCCACGGCGGCCGCCGTCGTCATACGCATACCCCGACCGTAGGCCCGGAGCGGGCGCGACGTCGTCCCCACGAACGTGACCCCGGGGCCGCCGCCAACCTGCGCCGCCAACCTGCGACGTCAACCTGTGACGCCAGCCTGCAATGCCACGGCCCGCGACCCCAGCCGAACAGAACACGGACTGTCGGACCCCGGCGGGCGGGGGAGGCAGCGGGACTGTGAGCGCGGTCGCTCCGGGCGACTCCCGCGGCCCGGAGCGATTGCTGCGCCATGCTAAGCATGCCGTCGTCCGGACGGCGACGAGTGCGGGGTGGACCGAGGAGGCAGGCATGAGTGGAGCCGACAGTCGTATCCCGGCGGACCGCGAGCACCCGTTCGACGTCGCGATCGCGCTGAAACCGGGTGATACGGGCGACGGTGGGTACACCGGGCAGACCCATCCGGCCTACGCCAACATGGTCGGCCCTTACGGCGGAATCACGGCGGCAACGCTGCTCGAGGCCGTGCAACGCCATCCCGAGCGGCTCGGCGTGCCGGTGTCGTTGACCGTCAATTACGCCGGCCCCGTCGCCGAGGGCGAGTTCGGCATCACCGCCCGGCCGTCCCGCACCAACCGTTCCACGCAGCACTGGTGGCTCGAACTGACGCAGGACGGTCGGGTCGTCACCACCGCCACTGCCGTGTACGCCGCGCGCCGCGACACGTGGGCCGACACGGAAACGGCGATGCCGGAGGTGGCCGCACCGGACACCGCGCCCGTCACCCCCATGCCGGACCACGTGCAGTGGGCCAAGAACTACGAGATGCGCTTCCTCGACGGCGCCGTGCCCGCACTCGAGGGTGCCCCGGAATCGCCGGACTCGACGACGACGCTGTGGGTCCGCGACGCCCCGGACCGGCCGCTCGACTTCCCGGCGCTGGCGTCAATGTGCGACGTGTTCTACCCGCGTGTGTTCCTGCGCCGCGGCCAGGCCGCGCCCGCAGGCACGGTCTCGCTCACGATCTACTTCCACGCCGACGACGACGCCCTCGCCGCACAGGGCACGAGCCCGGTCCTCGCCCGTGCCCGGTCGAACCGCTTCGGACGCGGCTACTTCGACCAGTCCGCGTGCCTGTGGGGCACCGACGGCGAGCTGCTCGCCACCACGCACCAGCTCGTCTATTTCAAGGGCTGATCCCGCCCGCAACGACCCAGCACCCGCAACGACCCAGCGCCGGTACAGCAGCGGAGCGGGCCCCGGCGCCGTTGACGGCGACCGGGACCCGCTCCGTGTCCGGCGGCGAGATGTCCGGCGGCGAGATGTCCGGCGGCGAGGTGACCCGGCGACTACGGAATCGTCACGTCGGGCGACTCGGCGAGCACCTCCCGGTTGGCGGAGGCGAGCTGCCAGGCCGTGTGCCGCAGCGGCGTACCGTCGACGTCCCACGAACTCAGCAGCATCGCCACCTTCGACTGCATTTCGGTGCGCAGCCGGTGGAACGACGTGGCCGGATCGGCGTCGACGTATCCCAGCAGCAGCCACCACGCCCACGCCGCCGCGCCGGCGTTGGCGACGAAATCCGGGATGACCGGGATTTCGCGGGCCGCGAGCATCGCCTCGGCCTCCGGCGTGGTCGCCGAGTTGGCGGCTTCGACGACGATCTTGGCCGCGACGTCGGAGGCGTTGTCGGGGGTGACCGCGTACGAGATCGCGGCGGGCACGAGGATGTCGGCCTCGGTTCCGATCACGGCGTCGCGCGGCAGCTGCTGCACGTCCTCCGGCAACCGGGTCCGGTCGATCTCCCCGTAGGCGTCGCGCAGCTCGAGCAGTGCGGGCACGTCGAGGCCGTCGGGCCGGTACAGCGTGCCTGCGGCGTCGGCGACGGCCACGACCGGCATTCCCGCCTCGTGCAGGTAGAACGCGGCGCCGCCGCCCATCGTGCCGATGCCCTGGATCGCGACGGTGGTCGTCTCGTGCGCCCAGCCCCATGCGCCGGCCGCGCCGAGGCACGCCTGGGCGACGCCGTAGCCGCCGATGACGTCACCGAGCAGCAGGCCACCGGGCACGGGCGCGTTGAGCCCGGCCTGGACCCGCCGCAGCGTGCGCTCCGGGTGCGGCGCCCTGGTGATCGCCGCGTGGTAGCTCTGCTCCAGTCCGAGCCGGTCGAAGACGTCGTCGATCAGGTGCTGCGGTACGCCGAGGTCTTCGGCCGTCACCCAGTGGGCGTCCAGCCACGGGCGCATCGCCTGGCAGAAGCGCTCGAGGACCTCGACCGCGCGCGGGTCCTTGGGGTCGAAGTCGATGCCGCCCTTCGCACCGCCGACGGGCAGGTCGAACGTCGCCGTCTTGGCGGCCATGCCGCGGGCGAGGTCCTCGACCTCCTTCACGGTGCAGCCCGCGCGCATCCGCGTGCCGCCGGTGGCCAGGCCCGAGGCGAGAGTGTGCACCACGAGGAAGCCTTGGGCGCCCGTGACCGGGTCGGTCCAGGTGAGCCGCAGCAGCGGCTCACTGGTGCGAATGTCGGTCGCGCCTGCGGACCGGGTGCCGGTCGCGGTGTTCCCGGACGCCGGACGGTTCTCCATCGTGGTCACCTGAAATGCACCTCCATCGTTCGTTTCGTCCGAACTCGTCTGTTGTCGGGGCGCTTCACCGGAAGAAGACAGCGTCGACCGCCACACGGTCACGTGCCGATTCTTCGGTGAGGATGCGTGCTTCAGTCGCGGTGACGCTCTGTCCGCCGTCGCTCTGTCCGGTCTGCCGTCGCTCTGCCTGCCCGCTACATACAGCGTGCGGCCCGGGGCGCCTGCGCGTCTAGTTAAGGATCACGCACGGAAACGTTCACGCTTCCTGCACAGGCCCACCTGCACAGGCCCACATGTCTACGCTGGCGGCCATGGAACTGTCGTTGCACCGTCTGCGCATGCTGCGCGAACTGCACCGGAAGGGCACCGTCACCGCGGCCGCCGGTGCGCTGCACTACTCGGCGTCGGCCGTGTCGCAACAACTGGCCCAACTGGAGCGCGACGTGGGCGTGCAGCTGTTCGAACGCCTGGGCAGGAGGGTGCAGCTGACCGAGCTCGGCACACTGCTGGCCGAACACGCCGAGGAGATCCTCGATTCGGTCGGCCGGGCGACACATGCGCTCGAGAACGCGCAGGACGGCCTGTCGGCGCGGCTGACGGCAGGCGTATGGGCGTCGGTGGCCTCGGGGTTGCTACCGCCCGCGCTGACGGCGCTGGCCTCCGAGCACCCCGGCATCGAAGTGCGCACGCGCGAACTCGCACCCGAGGAGACGGCGGGTGCGGTGCGGGACGGCACGCTCGACTTCTCGTTCGTGATCGATTACTCGGACTATCCGATGCCGTGGGATCCGGCGCTGGCGCGCGAAGTCGTCGCAGTGGAGCGGTTGCACGCCGCAGCGCCGACCGGTGTCGTGCCCGAGCCCGCGGTGTCGCTCACCGAGCTGGCGGAACACCCGTGGGTGCTGGCGGGCCCACGGTCGCATTTCGGCCGCGCCGTCCGGATCGCTTGTCAGCAGCGGGGGTTCGAGCCGAAGATCGCGCACGAAGTGGAGGAACAGGCGACCGCGCTGGCGATGGTCGGCTCCGGACTGGGTGTCACGCTGGTGTCCGATCTCGGGTTGTCGCTACTGCCGCCGGGCGTGGACATCGTCGCGCTGACCGAACCCGTCATGCGGCGAGTGTCGATCGCCTACCGGGCCAAGGGCACGCCCCGGCCCTCGCTCCGGCTGGTCATCGATGCGGTGCGCGCCGCGGCGGCCGAGAAGGGACTCGGGGCCAGCGCGACGCTGCCGTGACCGGACCCGGTCCGATCGGGCGGCGGGCACGGACCGGTCAGCGGTCCCCGGACGGGATGACGATCCAGAGCACGAGGTAGAGCAGGAACTGCGGTCCGGGCAGCAGGCACGAGACGACGAACGCCAGCCGCATCGTGCGCGGCTTCCAGCCGACTCGGTGGGCCAGGCCTGCGCACACGCCGCCGAGCATGCGGTTGCTGCGCGACCGGGTGAGTTTCGTGGTGGCCGGTGTAGTCATGCCTCCAGCATGTGCTCCCGGCGCGGCTCCGGCATCGGGGATGTCCCCGATCTCGCCCCGGAGAACCCGTCGGGAGCGCACCGGCTGCCGCCACCGAGCCTTCACCGAGCTGCCTTCACCGAGCTGCCGTCACCGAGCTGCCGTCACCGAGCGCGTCGCCGGCCGTCCGCCGACAGCGGAATCGTCTTCGCGCAGGGCGAATCCGCTCGACGGGTCACTGTGGACAGACCTAACGTCCGGCGTATGACAACACTTTCGAACGAATCACCGTCGAACGAATCCGCAACCGCGTCGTTGTCGGACGCCGTGGAACGGCGACTCCTGGCCGAGCGGGTGATCGTGCTCGGCCAGGAGGTCGACGACGCGGTCGCGGACCGGATCACGGGACAGCTGCTGTTGCTGGCGGCCGACGATCCACGGCGCGACATCTCCCTGTACATCAACTCGCCCGGTGGCTCGGTGCAGGCCGGTCTCGCGGTCCTCGACACGATGCGGCTGATCGACTGCGACGTCGTGACCGTCGGTATGGGCCTGGCTGCGTCGATGGGCCAGCTGTTGCTCACCGCGGGTGAGCCCGGAAAGCGCCATGTCCTGCCGCACTGTGCGGTGATGATGCATCAGCCCACGGGCGGCATCGGGGGGACCGCGTCGGACATGGCGGCCTCGGCCGAGATGTTGCAGCGCAGTAAGCGGGAGATCGCGGAGCTGATCTCCGACTGCAGCGGCCAGTCGGTCGAACGGGTCGTCGCCGACAGCGATCGCGACCGGTGGTTCGACGCGCCCGAGGCGTGCGACTACGGCCTGGCCGACCACGTCGTGCGCGCTCGCGCGCCGGTCGGGTGACCCGGGACGCGGCGCGGCAGTCCCGGCGAGGAGCGACAGCCGCATGATCCGCGTCTACGAGTACAGGCCACGCGGCGGGAGAGTGCAGGACACGTGGTGGACGGTTGGCCGGGGAGGGGAGTAGTTTATAGATTTACTATGTTGGTCGAGCGGTAAGGTGGGCGCCATGACGGCAGGTGATCCCGGCGGGCTGGACTTCTGGTCGTTCGTCGAGCTCGCCAACCGCAGGCTCGCCGAGGAGTACGGCTTCAAGCACCAGCTCGCGACCGAGCTGCTGCTGACCCTCAACCGTGCGTCCAACATCGTCACCTACGACCTCGAGGCCTCGGTGCATCGTCCGCACGGGCTCTCCTGGTCCGGATTCCGACTGCTGTTCGTCACCTGGCTGGCAGGTCCGCTCGAGGCGAAGAAGGCCGCGGAGCTGACGGGGATGAGCCGGGCCGCGGTGTCCAACCTGGCCAAGACGCTGGTGGCCGACGGGTCTCTGAACAGGGAGTCCGGAGTTCGTGACGGCCGGTCGGTCCTGCTGTCGCTGACCGATGCGGGCCACCGCGACATGATCGAGGTCTTCCGGGAGCACAACGAGCGCGAGGACGAGTGGGCGGGGGTGTTGTCCCCCGAGGAGCAACGCATCCTCGTCATGCTGCTCGACAAGCTCGTCACCAGCCGCGACCAGTTCGACGTCCGCGGCAGGAACTGAGCGCGCGGGCTCACGGGCGACCGTGCGCGCACGTGTTGAGGCTAGTACATGTATTAACTAGTATCTCCGGTGCGTGCCTCTGCGGTGCGTAGGCGAGGCGACAGCAAGGAGGCAGTCATGGCGTATTACCGCCGGGTCGGCAGCGTGCCACCGAAGCGCCACACCCAGCACCGGACCCCGGACGGCGGGCTGTACTACGAGGAGCTCATGGGCGAGGAGGGGTTCTCCTCGGACTCGTCGCTGCTGTATCACCGCGGGATACCGTCGGCGATCGTCGACTCCCGGGTCTGGGAGCTGCCGGACCTGTCGACCACGCCGAACCATCCGCTCAAACCGCGGCACCTGACGCTGCACGACCTGTTCCCGAAGGAGACCTGGGCCGAGACCGATGTGGTCACCGGGCGCAGGCTCGTCCTCGGCAACGGCGACGTGCGCCTGTCCTACGTCGTGTCCACGAAGGACTCACCGCTGTACCGCAACGCGACCGGCGACGAGATCGTCTACGTCGAATCCGGGCAGGCGACGGTGGAGACCGTGTTCGGCAGCCTGGAGGCGACAGCGGGCGACTACGTGTTCCTGCCGATGTCGACCACCCACCGGTGGCTGCCCCACGGCGACGGGCCGTTGCGGGCGTACGCGATCGAGGCAGGCAGTCACATCGCCCCGCCGAAGCGGTACCTGTCCCGCTACGGCCAGTTCCTGGAGCACTCGCCGTACTGCGAGCGCGACCTGCACGGCCCCGCGGAGCCCCTGGTGCGGGAGGCAACCGACGTGGCGGTGCATGTCAAACACCGCGTCGGCAGCGCGATCGGCGGTAGCGTGCTCGTCTACCCGGAGCATCCGTTCGACGTCGTCGGCTGGGACGGCTGCCTGTACCCGTTCACGTTCAGCGTGCACGACTTCGAACCCGTCACCGGCAGGGTGCACCAGCCGCCACCCGTGCACCAGGCCTTCGAGGGCGACAACTTCGTCGTCTGCAATTTCGTCCCCCGCAAGGTGGACTACCACCCGCTGTCCGTGCCGGTGCCGTACTACCACTCCAATGTGGACTCCGACGAGATCATGTTCTACTGCGGCGGCGACTACGAGGCGCGGCAGGGCTCGGGTATCGGGCAGGGCTCGATCTCCTGGCACCCCGGCGGTCATTCGCACGGACCGCAGCCCGGCGCGGTGGAGAAGAGCCTCGGAACGGAGTTCTTCGACGAGCTGGCCGTCATGGTCGACACCTTCCGCCCGCTCGAACTCGGCGAGGGCGCTCTCGCGTGCGAGGACCCGAACTACGCCTGGACCTGGTCCGGGCGGGGACCGGGGCAGTGAGCGCGGCGGCATGACCGTCCACGTCGCGGTGCCGCGTGACGAGCGCAGGCCCGCCGGGCTCGCCGAACGAGGCCTGCGGGCCGAGTTCCGCCCCGGCGGGGTCAGCGCCGAACTGCACCCCGGGGAAGCCGAGCTCGCGGCGGCGCGCGAGCTCGGCGACGACCGGGTGGCGGTCGTCCGGGGTTCGTTCCTCATCGTTCGGTACCTGCAGCATCCGGTACCTGCAGCATCGCCGAGCCGCTCGCCGAGCTCGTGGAACTCGGCCTGATTCCCGCCGTGCCGGCGGCCGGACAAGGAGTGACCGTATGACCACCATCACCATCCCCGGGGGATCGCTGTTCGGGCTCGACAACCTGCCCTACGGCGTGTTCGCCACGCCGGGTACCGATCCGCGGGTCGGCGTGCGCGTCGGCGACTCGGTCGTCGACCTCGCCGCCACGCTGGGTGACGCGGTGTTCGCCCGCCCGTCGCTGGGCGACTTCATGGCGCAGGGCCGCGCGCGGTGGGACGAGGTGCGGCGACGGGTCGCCGAGCTCGCCGCAGCGGACGTGCCCGACGCGGCCGTGCACCCCGTGTCGTCGGTGACGATGCACCGGCCGTTCGACGTCGCCGACTACGTCGACTTCTACGCCTCCGAGCACCACGCCACGAACCTCGGCCGCATCCTGCGCCCGAACTCGGAGCCGCTGCTGCCGAACTGGAAGCACCTGCCGGTCGGTTACCACGGCCGGTCGAGCACCGTCGTGGTCACCGGCACCGAGATCGCCCGCCCGTGCGGGCAGCGCAAGACCGACGACGGTCCGGTGTTCGGCCCGTCGCAGCGGCTCGACATCGAGGCGGAGCTCGGTTTCGTCGTCGGCACGGGCTCACCGCTCGGCTCACGGGTGACGACCGCGGAGCTGGCCGAGCACGTCTTCGGTGCGGTGCTGGTCAACGACTGGTCGGCGCGCGACATCCAGGCGTGGGAGTACCAGCCGCTCGGCCCGCACCTCGGCAAGAGCTTCGCGACGTCGATCTCGGCGTGGGTGGTGCCGCTGCAGGCGCTGGAGGCCGCCCGCGTGCCGGGGCCGGTGCAGGAGCCGGAAGTGCTGCCGTATCTGCAGGAGGAGCAGGACTGGGGCCTGGACATCGACCTGGCCGTCAGCTGGAACGGGGAGGTCGTCTCCCGCCCGGTGTACCGGGACATGTACTGGTCGCCCGCGCAGATGCTGGCGCACCTGACCGCGGGCGGTGCCGCGGCGAGCACGGGCGATCTGTACGCGTCCGGCACGATCTCCGGCCCCGGAAAGCACGAGCGGGGAGCGTTCATCGAGATCACCTGGGGCGGCCAGGAACCGGTCGAGGTCGGCGGCCGGACGCGCACCTTCCTCGAGGACGGCGACGAGGTGACCATCAGCGCCACTGCGCCGGGCACCGGCGGCGGCCGTATCGGTTTCGGCGACGTCACCGGGCGCATCCTGCCGGCGAAGGACCTGCCGGAGTGACCGCCGCGGGCCGGTGCCGTGCGCATCCGCCGGCATCGGCCCGGCTCCCTCTCTCGTCTCCGCGCCGCTTCCGCCGCGGATCACGGCGTTGACCAGGGATGATGCTGGTTCGCCGCGGCAAGCCGACGGCCAGCGTCCACCTTCCCGGCGCATTCTGCGTCACAGTGCACGGAAGTGGTGGAAACCACCTGAACGGGGGTTGGCATCATGGAACGCCGGTAAGGACGAGAGTGAGGTACGCCGTGACGCAGTCGCCGCCAGCGCCGCCGGAGGTGTCGGCACCGGTCGCACCGCCGCCGGGCAAGACCCGGTACCGGCCCGAACTGCAGGGCCTTCGCGCGCTCGCGTGCGCGCTGGTGGTGATCTATCACGTGTGGCTGGACCGCGTGTCCGGCGGCGTGGACGTGTTCTTCTTCGTCAGCGGGTTCCTCATCACCGGACAGCTCTTCCGTGCGAGCCTGCGCGATCGGGTCCACTTCCGCGCGACGTGGAGCCGGTTCGTCAAACGGCTCTTCCCGGCCATGATGACCGTGCTCGTCGGCACCATGATCGGGGCCTATTTCCTGCTGCCGGAGACGCGCTGGGAGCAGACCGCGGGCGAGATCGTGGCCTCGGCCCTGTTCTTCGAGAACTGGCAGCTGGCCGCTCAGTCGGCCGACTACTTCGCCCAGCACGACCAGGCGAGCCTCGTGCAGCACTTCTGGTCCCTGTCGATCCAGGGCCAGTTCTACCTCGTGTGGCCGCTGCTCATCGCGGCGTTCGCGTTCGTCGTCAAGCGGTTCGGCGGGAAGCTGTACCCGTGGCTGTTCGGCCTGCTGACGACGCTGACGGCCGCATCGCTGGCCTACTCGGTGTACCTGACGACCGCCGATCAGCAGTTCGCCTACTTCATGTCGGCGACCCGTGTCTGGGAATTCGCACTGGGCGGGATGGCCGCGCTGGCGATCGACAAGCTCGTGCTGCCGCGGGCGCTGCGGATCGTCCTGGGCTGGCTCGGCGTCGCCGGCCTCGTGCTGTGCGGCCTCGTGCTGCAGGTCGGCACCATGTTCCCCGGCTACGTGGCGCTGTGGCCGGTGGTGGCCGCCGCGCTGGTCCTCGTGGCGGGCCAGACGGGCACCGTGTTCGGCGCCGACCGGTTCCTGTCGTCACGTCTGCTGAACTACCTGGGCAACCTCAGCTTCTCGCTCTACTTGTGGCACTGGCCCGTGCTGCTGTTCTACGTGCTGCTGCGGGACCGGCCCGAGGTCGGCCTGCGCGGCGGTGCGGTCGTGATCGCCGTGTCGCTGCTGCTGGCGATGCTGACCTACCACCTGGCCGAACAGCCGGTGCTGCGGGCGAAGCGGGACGTGCAGACCGTGGGCGGGTCGTACCGGGTGGGTGCGGCGACCCTCGCGGTCGTGCTGACTCTGGCGGGCGCGTGGCAGCTGGCGGCCGTCGAACGGGCCACGTTCGTGCAGAAGGAGGATGACCCGGCCCATCCCGGTGCCGAGGTTCTCTCGCCCGGCGGTGCCCGTGCGGCGGGCGACGTCGAGCCGATCCCGCCGTTCGCGGCGCTGCCCAAGCAGTACGACAACTTCACCGAGGAGCAGTGTCGCCACTCGGACAAGAACGAGGTGGTCGTCATCTGCACCGAAAGCCTCCACCCGGACCCCACGCGGCGCGTCGTCGTCGCGGGCGACTCGCACTCGCAGCAGTTCAACGCGGCGCTGCGGCCCGCCGCGGAGAAGGAAGGCTGGGAGATCATCTCCATGGGCCGCGGCGGCTGCCCGCTGACCACGGAGGCACCCAACAATCCGGAGTGCGCCTCGTGGAACGAGACGGTCGCCCAGGAGATCCTCGAGATCAAGCCCGATGCCGTGTTCACGATGGCCAGCCGCGACGCACATCCGGGGCGGGACGAGATCACCCCACGCGGTTACGTCGAGCAGTGGCAGACCATCACCGATGCGGGCATCCCGGTGATCGCCGCCCGCGACAACCCGCGGTTCGATCGGTCACTGGCGGACTGCGCCGAGAAGCACGGCGTCGACGACCCGTCGTGCTCGGTCTCGCGCGAGAAGGTCTACGACCCGCAACCGTCGTGGACCGCGGTCGAGAACCTGCCGCGAAACGTGCACTTCGTCGACTTCAGTGACTATTTCTGCACGCCGACGACCTGCCCGCCGATGATCGGGAACGTGCTCGTCTACCTGGACAACAACCACATCACCAAGGCGTACATGAAAACGCTGTCGCCGATGGTGCAGGAGCGCGTGGCGGGAATCCTCGACCGCGTCGGCTGAACACCACGTCGACCGGGGCGAATGACCCACCGGCCCGATGGGTCATTCGCCCCGGCGGCTCTTGGCACGCTGATAGAAGTACGCGGCCCAGAATCCGGCGGCCGACAGCACCATCACGACGGCGAACACCCACATGCCGAGGTTCGACTCGGTCTCGGTCAGCATCAGCACGACCGCCACCACGGCCAGGACGGACAGCGCGACCATGCCGCGCACGACGCGGCGCGGGATCTCGATCTCGGCCATACCGACTCATCCTGCCAACACGCCGGACCGGCCCCGTCACCGGTCCGCGCCGGGGTGGCCGCCGTCGCCGGCGGTGCTGTACTCGGCCCCAATCGGCGGCGGAGGGAATGGCGCGTCACAGCCCCCAGTCGGCGGCGACGGCGTCGTTGTCGGAACCCGGCCGGTGCGGTGGCTCCGGCACCGGCGGGCTCGTGCGGGAGAACCGGGGTGCGGGCGCGGGCTGGACGACCCCGTCGATCTCGAGGAACGTCTGCCGGGCGGCGACGTGCGGGTGGTCGGCGACCTCGTCCCAGGTCAGCACCGGGGTGACACACGCGTCGGTGCCGTCGAAGACGGCCGCCCACTCGTCGCGGGTACGGCTCGCGAACACCTGCGTGAACCGCGCCCGCAGCGCGGGCCAGCCGGACCGGTCGTGCTGGTCGGGCAGCTCCTCGGCCGCCAGGCCGAGTCCTTCCAGCAGCCGGGCGTAGAACTGCGCTTCGAGTGCGCCGACCGCGATGTAGCGGCCGTCCGAGCAGACGTACGTGTCGTAGAACGGGGCGCCCGAGTCGAGCAGATTGTCGGCGCGCTCCGAGGACCAGGCACCGACGCCGCGCAGTGTCCAGAGCATCTGGGTGAGCACGCTCGCGCCGTCGACCATCGCCGCGTCGACCACCTGGCCCGTGCCGGAGCGTTCACGCTCCCACAGCGCCGAGAGCACGCCGGTGAGCAGGAACATCGATCCGCCGCCGTAGTCGCCGACGAGGTTGAGCGGCGGCGCAGGCGGCTCCTCGGCCCTGCCGATCGCGTGCAGCGACCCGGTCAGGCCGATGTAGTTGATGTCGTGGCCGGCCTGATGGGCCATCGGTCCGTCCTGGCCCCAGCCGGTCATCCGGCCGTAGACGAGCCGCGGGTTGGCGCCGGTGCAGTCGTCGGGCCCGACGCCGAGCCGTTCGGCCACACCCGGTCGGAACCCTTCCAGCAGCACGTCGGCCTGCGCGACGAGTTCGAGCACGAACCGGACTCCGTCGGCGGACTTGAGATCGGCAGCGACCGAGCGCTTGCCGCGCATCAGATGGTCGGGCTTGCCGTCGTGGATGTCGAGCGCGCCGGCCGGGCGTTCCACCCGGACGACGTCCGCGCCGAGATCGGCCAGGATCATGCCGGCGTGCGGCACCGGGCCGATCGCGGGCAGTTCGACGACTTTCAGACCACTGAGAGGGCCAGGCACGGTGTCGCTCACCTCGTCGGTCGGGAATGGGGAGTCGGTCGGGAAGCGCGGGGAGGGCCGATGGTAGGCAGCGCCGCGGCTGCTCCGCCGAGGCCGCCCCGGATTCTGCCGCCGCGGATTCTGCCGCCGCGGATTCGCCGCCGCCACGGTAGCGGGTGTGCGCCGCCCGGTGCATGATCACGAGGACCATCCGCCCTGTCGCGGCGAGACATAGGTCACGGGTGACGTGCTGCATCCGTGGTTACGCTGCGGGGTAAGCGCACGCTTTCCTGGGCGGTGCGGTGATCGCCCGGAGGCGTCGCCGCGATTGTCCGGCCGACTCCACCCGACGGCTCCTGACCTCTTGCGAAGGGAAACGCAATGGTTCGCACGCGATTCTGCGACGTGTTCGGCGTCGATCACCCGATCGTGCAGGGTGGGATGCAGTGGGTCGGCACGGCCGAACTCGTCTCGGCCGTGGCCAACGCAGGCGCGCTCGGATTCCTCACGGCTCTGACGCAGCCCACACCGGAGGACCTGGCCAAGGAGATCGCGCGCTGCCGGGAGATGACCGACAAGCCGTTCGGCGTGAACCTCACGATCCTGCCGTCGATCAACCCGCCGCCGTACGCCGAGTACCGCGACGTGATCGTCGAATCCGGGGTTCCGGTGGTCGAGACCGCCGGGTTCAATCCCGCCGAGCACCTGCCGACGTTCCAGGGCGGCGGCGTGAAGGTACTGCACAAGTGCACCAGCGTGCGCCACGCGGTCAAGGCCCAGGAACTGGGCGTGGACGGCATCTCCATCGACGGTTTCGAATGCGCGGGCCATCCCGGTGAGGACGACATCCCGGGCCTGGTGCTGATTCCCGCGGCCGCCGACAAGATCACGATCCCGATGGTCGCCTCCGGCGGGTTCGGTGATGCGCGCGGGCTCGTGGCGGCGCTCGCCCTCGGCGCGGACGGCATCAACATGGGCACGCGGTTCGTCGCCACCCGCGAGGCGCCCGTGCACGAGAACGTCAAGCAGGCCATGGTCGCGAACACCGAACGCGACACCGAGCTGATCTTCCGGCCGCTGCGCAACACCGCCCGGGTCGCGAGCAACAGTGTCAGCCGCGAGGTCGTCTCGGTCCTGGACGGCGGCGGCGCGTTCGAGGACGTGCGTGAGCTCGTCGCGGGCAACCGGGGGCGTACCCGGGTGCTGGAGGAGGGTGACACCGACGACGGCATCTGGTCCGCCGGTCTGGTGCAGGGCCTCATCCAGGACATCCCGACGGTCGGCGAACTGGTCGCGCGGGTCGCGGGCGGCGCCGACGACCTGATCAAGGAACGGCTCACCGGACTGGCGGGCTGACGCGCCCGGCTCACGCGGCGCGGTGAGCGGTACCGCAGCCGCCTCGGTGGGGCGGTCCGGTCGAGTACGGCTCGCCGCGGCGGGCGGAGCGGGTCTCACAGGACGCGACGGGTCGGCGACCCGTCGCGTCGATTTTTTGGTGGATTCCTACAAACCGCCCCGGTGCGACGTGGCGGCTGCGATCATTCCGGAATCGGTACCCGGCCGGGGAAGCTGGGGACGCGCGGACGGGCGTGTGCCGGATTCCGGCCGTGGAACTCGTGCGCGATTCCGGCACCGTGTCGCGGACGCGAGCCGGTGCCGCGCGTAAGACCAGAACGCGTGAGACCCGAACACGAGAGCCCGGCGTCCTCGCCAGGGGCGTGACAGTAGGTTGTGAGGTTTGCCCAGTTTGTTCATCCGCATCGCCATCGTCAACCGAGGTGAGGCCGCGATGCGGCTCATCCGTGCCGTGCGCGAACTCAACGCCGAGGACGGTGGCCGTCGCGAGACGGTCGCTCTCCACACCGACGTCGACCGCGGCGCCACGTTCGTGCGCGAAGCGGATCATGCCTGGGAGCTGGGCAACGCCGCCGACCGGCCGTATCTGGACATGGCGGTGCTGGAGCGCGCGCTGACGGAGTCGGGAGCGGACGCGGCGTGGGTCGGCTGGGGCTTCGTGGCCGAGGACCCGGCCTTCCCGGAGCTGTGCGAGCGGCTCGGCGTGGCGTTCGTCGGCCCGTCACCGGAGGCCATGCGCAAACTCGGCGACAAGATCGGTGCGAAACTGATCGCCGAGGACGTCGGCGTGCCCGTCGCGCCCTGGAGCCGTGGCTCGGTGGACGGGCTCGAGGGCGCGATCGAGGCGGCGAGCGGCATCGGTTACCCGTTGATGCTGAAGGCCACCGCGGGCGGCGGCGGACGCGGCATCCGGGTGGTCGAGACCGCCGATGATCTGGCGGAAGCCTACGAACGGACCAGTGCCGAGGCCGAGCGTGCGTTCGGCAGCGGTGTGGTGTTCCTCGAGCGCCTCGTCACGGGAGCTCGGCACGTCGAGGTGCAGGTGATCGCCGATGGCCAGGGCACGGCCTGGGCCCTCGGCGTGCGCGACTGCTCGGTGCAGCGCCGCAACCAGAAGGTGATCGAGGAGTCGGCATCGGTGCGGCTCGAGGCCGAGCAGGTGGCCGACCTCAAGGCTTCGGCGGAACGCCTCGCGCTGGCCGTGGACTACCGCGGCGCGGCGACCGTCGAGTTCCTGTACCACCCCGGCGAACGGTTGCTGGCGTTCCTCGAGGTCAACACCCGCCTGCAGGTCGAACACCCCATCACCGAGGCGACGACGTCGTTCGACCTCGTCAAGGCACAGCTGCACGTGGCAGAAGGCGGCGCGCTGACGGGGCCGCAGCCGCAGGAGTACGGGCACGCCGTGGAGGCGCGGCTCAACGCCGAGGATCCGGACCGCGACTTCGCACCCGCGCCGGGGCACATCTCCCTGCTGACGCTGCCGAGCGGCCCCGGTGTCCGCGTCGACACCGGCGTGGGTGCCGGCGACGACATCCCGGCGGACTTCGACTCGATGATCGCGAAGATCATCACCTACGGGCGCACCCGGGACGAGGCGCTCGCCCGGTTGCGCCGTGCGGTGCGCGACACGACCGTGCTCATCGACGGCGGCGCCACCAACAAGAGCTTCCTGCTCGACCTGCTGGACGCGCCCGAGGTGATCGACGGCACTGCCGACACGGGCTGGATCGACCGGGTGCGGTCCGAGGGCAGGCTCGCATCCCACCATCATTCCGGGATCGCCCTGGCTGCGGCCGCGATCGAGGCCTACGAGGAGGGCGAGCAGGCGGAGCGGCAGCGCCTGCTCACCACGGCCCACGGCGGGCGGCCGCAGGTGCGCCACGACGGGGCCACGGCGATCGATCTGAAACTGCGCGGTGCCGGCTACCGCGTGACGGTCGCGCGCACCGGCCCCCGGCGGTTCCGGGTGGAGATCGACGGGGCGACCGCGGCGCCCGCGCTCGACGTCACGCTGGAACGGTTCGACGACAGCAGTGGCCAGGTCACGGTGCACGGCCGCCGGTACCGGCTCGTGACGGGCACGCACGGCCCGGTGCACCTGGTCGAGGTCGACGGCGTGACCCACCGGGTGAGCCGGGACGAGGGCGGTGTGCTGCGCTCGCCCGCCCCGGCGCTCGTCGTGGCCACCCCGGTGGAGCCGGGTGACGAGGTCGAGTCGGGTGCGCCGGTGCTGGTGCTGGAGAGCATGAAGATGGAGACGGTGCTGCGGGCACCGTTCCGCGGCAGGCTGGTGCAGCGCCCGGTGTCGGTGGGCAGTCAGGTCGAGGCCGGTGCCCCGCTGTTGCGGCTCGAACCGATGGCCGACGAGGACGCCGACGAGGCCGACGAGACCACCGGGGCCGCCGATGCGGCGCAGAGTGTGGACCTGGAACTGCCCGCCGCGCCGCCGGAAGCGCCCGTGGCCGAGCAGGTCGAGCGCGGGCTGGACCGGCTGCGCTGGCGGCTGCTCGGCTTCGACACCGGGCCGGACGAGGACACCGGCGCCCCCACCGCGTATCTCAAGGCACGGACGCAGCTGGCCGACGACGGCACGCGCCCGCTGGCCGAGGAGGCCGGACTGCTGCGCGTGTTCGCCGACCTGTGCGAACTGACGCGGAACCGCCCCGCCGCGGGCGGCCAGGGCGACCACGACGCCGGTGCCAGCGTCCACAGTGCACGCGAGTTCTTCCACACATACCTGCAGAGCCTCGACACCGAACGTGCCGGGTTGTCCGAGAGCTTCCTGGCCAAGCTGACGCGCGTGTTCGCGTACTACGGCGTCACCGAGCTCGACCGCACCCCGGAGCTCGAAGAGGCGGTCTTCCGTATCTTCCTGGCACAGCAGCGCGGCGCGGCCGACGCCACGGTCGTGACGACGGTGCTGCAGCAGTGGCTGACCGAGCCCGCACCGCCGGAACCCGTGCGGCTGACGGTCGGGGAGGCGCTGGAACACCTCGTCGTGGCGACCCAGCTGCGGTTCCCGGTGGTGACCGACCTCGCGCGGAGCCTGGTGTTCCGGTGGTTCGGACAGCCGATGTACCGGCGCAACCGGGCCGAGAGCTACACCGCGGTGCGCAAGCACCTGCGCCACCTCGACGCCCGCCCGGACGCGGCCGACCGGGAGGAGCGGATCGCGGCCATGGTCGCCACGCCGGAACCGCTCGTCCGCGTGCTCGCCCAGCGCATGGTGCGCCCCGGTACCGACCAGCGGCCGATGCTGGAGGTGCTCGCCCGGCGCTACTACGGTTCGCGGCGGCTGCACGGCATCGACACCGTGCGCACCGCGGGTTTCGACTGCGTCACCGGTGAGTACCGCCCCGGCGCGGCGGACCCGGTCCACTATCGGCTCGTCAGCACCGCGACCGACATGTCCCGGCTCGGGGACGCGCTCGATGCCGTGGCGGCCCTCGCCGTCGACAGCGAGTCCGGTGGCGGCGAGTCCGGTGGCGGTGATCCGGGCGACGGCGGGGAGACCGGCGACCTGGTGGCGGACGTCTACGTGACCTGGCCCGACCAGCCCGGCGATGCCGACGCGATGGCCGAGCGGCTCCGGAACGAGCTCGCGGCGGCGTCGCTGCCGGACCGGACGGTACGGATCACGGCCAGTGTGGCGGGCCGCAGCGGATCGGCCATGCACCACCACTTCACGTTCACGGCCACCGCCGACGGCCTGGCCGAGGACCGGGTGATCCGGGGCCTGCACCCGATGATCGCGCAGCGCCTGCAGCTGCCGCGGTGGCGCAACTTCGACCTGACCCGGTTGCCGTCGGCGGACGAGGAGGTCTATCTCTACCGCGCAGTGGCGCGGGGCAACGAGACCGACGAACGCCTCGTGGCGATGGCCCAGGTGCGGGACCTGACGCCGCTGAAGGACGAGGACACCGGCCGGATCCTGGCGTTGCCGGACGTCGAGGACACGCTCGACGCGTGCGTGGCGGCGATCCGGCAGGAGCAGGCGGGCCGTCCGGCCAGGAAGCGGCTCGACACGAACCGGGTGCTGCTGTACGTCTGGCCGCCCAACCGGCTCACGCTCGACGAGGTCGACGCCATCGCGCGCCGCGTGCTGCCGACCACCACGGGTGCGGGCCTCGAGGAGGTGCTCCTGGTCGGCCGCCGCTCGGACGAGGAGCACGGTGAACTCCGTGACACGGCCGTGCGCATCGGCTACGACGTCGGCTCCGGCGTGAAGGTCGAGATCGTCGAACCGCCGTCCGAGGACATCCCGCCGCTCGACGACTACGGCCAGAAGGTGCTGCGCGCCCGGCGGCGCGGGACCGTGTACCCGTACGAGCTCACCGCGATGCTCGCCGGCCCCGACGGGACGTTCGCCGAACACGATCTCGACGAGACGGGTGCGCTGGTGCCGGTCGAGCGGCCGAAGGGTGGCAACACGACCGGGATCGTCGCGGGGGTGGTGACCACTCCGACGGCGCAGCATCCCGACGGCGTCGCCCGCGTGGTGTTGCTGGGTGACCCGACGAAGTCCTTGGGGTCGCTGTCGGAACCGGAATGTGCGCGGGTGATCGCCGCGCTGGATCTGGCCGACCGGATGCGGGTACCGGTCGAATGGTTCGCCCTCTCGGCGGGTGCGCGCATCGCCATGGACTCGGGTACCGAGAACATGGACTGGGTCGCGGCGGCACTGAAGCGCATCGTCGAGTTCACCCAGGCCGGCGGTGAGATCAACATCGTCGTCGCCGGGATCAACGTCGGCGCGCAGCCGTACTGGAACGCCGAGGCCACGATGCTGATGCACACCAAGGGGATCCTGGTGATGACGCCGGATTCGGCCATGGTGCTGACCGGCAAGCAGTCGCTGGACTTCTCCGGTGGCGTCTCGGCCGAGGACAACTTCGGCATCGGCGGCTACGACCGGGTGATGGGGCCGAACGGGCAGGCCCAGTACTGGGCCGCCGACCTCGCCGGGGCTCGGGACGTGCTGATGCGCCACTACGAGCACACCTACGTCGCGGCCGGGGAAGCGGCGCCACGGCCGGCGGCGACGACCGACCCGGTCGAGCGGGATGTCTCCGGCTTCCCGCACCACGTCGCGGGCAGCGAGTTCACCACGGTCGGGGAGATTTTCTCCGTCGAGTCCAATCCGGACCGGAAGAAGCCGTTCGACATCCGCACCGTGATGCGCGCACTGTCCGATCAGGACCATCCGGTGCTGGAACGCTGGGCGGGCATGGCCGACGCGGAGACCGCCGTCGTGCAGGACGTGCACCTCGGCGGACGGCCGGTGTGCCTGCTGGGCATCGAGTCGCGACCGGTGCCGCGCCGCGGGTTCCCGCCGACGGACGGGCCGGACACCTACACCGCGGGCACGCTGTTCCCGCGGTCGTCGAAGAAGGCCGCGCGCGCGATCAATGCGACCAGCGGCAACCGGCCGCTCGTGGTGCTGGCCAACCTGTCCGGATTCGACGGCAGCCCCGAATCGATGCGCAAGCTCCAGCTGGAGTACGGCGCCGAGATCGGCAGGGCGATCGTGAACTTCGACGGGCCGATCGTGTTCTGCGTGATCTCGCGTTATCACGGGGGCGCGTTCGTGGTGTTCTCCAAGGCGCTCAACCCGAACATGACCGTGCTGGCGGTCGAGGGTTCGTACGCGTCGGTGCTCGGTGGCGCTCCCGCCGCAGCGGTGGTGTTCTCCGGCGACGTCGATGCGCGCACGGGCGCCGATCCACGCGTGCAGGAGGCGCAGCGGGTCGCAGCAGCGGCCGAGGGCGGCGACCGTGCCGCGGCCGCGGCATCGCTGGCCGAGGTGCGCGCCGAGGTGCGGGCGGACAAGCTCGGCGAGGTGGCCGCGGAGTTCGACGGCATCCACAGCATCGACCGTGCCGTCGAGGTCGGCTCCGTCGATGCGGTGATCCGGCCGGAACGGCTCCGCCCGGCGATCATCGAGGCGATCGACCGGCCCTGACCCCGCGTCCGCGGCGGGACGGCCGACGCTCGTGGGCGGGCCGGGGAGCGCATCCCCGGCCCGCCCACGCGGGTGATGCAGGGTCAGGCGTGTCCGGACGGTCCGTTCCGCTCGGCGGTGCCGGCGCCGGGTTCGCCTGCCGCCGTGCCGGTTGCCGCGGCGTCGGCGGCGGCCGTGGTGTCGGCGGTTGCGGTGGTGTCGGTGGTTGCTGTGGCAGTGGTCGCCGTGGCGTGGTCCGGGACGGTTTCGCCGGCCAGGACGTTCATGCGGCGTTCCGCCCGGATCGAGCGGATCGCGGCGGTGAGGCCGGCCGCCCACAGCACGCCGATGCCGGCCAGCACGGTGACGGTGACCGTCGGCGGGACGTCGAGCGAGGCGAGCAGTGCGCGGCTGTTGGTGAACACGATGAGGCCGCCTGCTGCTGCGCCGAGGATCCGCGGCGGCAGTCTGCGGACCAGCCATGCGGCCAGCGGCGCCGCGACGATACCGCCGAGCATCAGCCCGGCGACGACCGTGTAGTTCATACCACCGGTGTGCGACAGCGCGAACAGGAATCCCACGCTCGCCGCGATCGCCACGACGAACTCGGACGTGTCGACCGAGCCCACGACCTTGCGTGGTTCGAGCCGGCCCGACGACAGCAGCGTCGTCGTCGCGACCGGGCCCCAGCCGCCTCCGCCGCTGGCGTCGACGAAGCCGGCGACGACACCGAGCGGAGCGAGGAAGCGTGCGCCGGGCCGTGCCGTGGTGAGCAGTGAGCCCAGGTTCAGGAACGCGAACCGGATGAGCACGTACAGGCCGAGCAGCAACAGGATCGTCGTGATCCACAGCTGGGCCGACGAGGCGGCCAGCGAGGTGAGCACGTAGGCGCCCAGCACGGCGCCGGCGGCGCCCGGCAGGGCCAGCGTACCGACGACGCGCCAGTCGACGTTGCGCATCTTCCAGTGCGACAGGCCGGACGCGAGCGTGGTGCCGACCTCGGCCAGATGCACGGCCGCGGAGGCGACCGCCGGGGTGGTGCCCGCGACCAGCAGGGTCGTCGTCGCCGTGACGCCGAAGGCCATGCCGAGTGAGCCGTCGACCAGCTGGGCCAGGAACCCGGCCAGTCCGAACAGGAGCAGTGTGTGCATGCCGACCTCGGTGAATCGAAAGGTGCCCGGCAATTCCGCAGGATGTCGGAATTGCCGGTATCAGGTGTGTTCCGTAGTGCGGCGGGTCCCGCTTTCCGCCCGCGGTGCCGCGCATTTCTTCCGCTGGCCGCGTCGTCCGCGGCTCCGTTCGGACAGCGGTGGAGTCCGATCGCAGGCGCGTGTGGTCGCAGGTGAAGGCAGTCGTGTCCGCCGCTGCGTCCGATGCTGGCACGACGACGATCCCGGGGTCCACTGTTTCGGGAAACTGTGGAACGTGACGGGTGACACGGTTTTTCTAACTTGGTGAAAAGAAATTCTGCAACGCCGGGAAATTAATTCCGGCGGCTTCCGGGGGATGGGAAATCCGGCGGGACGGGGTGGTGGGCACGTAGGGTTCGACCGAGACGAAAGTGAGGTCACGAGTGGGCAGGCGGCTACCGGCGTCGGTCAGGGACGTTCCCGGTGCGGGCGGAGTGAGGGAGTCCAATGCGGCCGCGGTGCTGGCCGCGGCCCGGAGGGAGGGGCCGCTGTCACGCGCCGAGATCGCACGGCTGACGGGGCTGAGCATGCCCACGGTCAGCAGGCAGATCACCGCACTGACGGACCTGGCGTTGCTGCGGGAGGCGCCCGAGGTGGCGACCGGCGGCGGGATCGGCAGGCCGACCGTGCCGGTGCGACTCGACGAGAACGTGATCGCCGCGTGCGGTGTCCACATCGGCATCGTGACCACGACCTACGGACTGACCACCCTGTCGGGGCGGCTGTTGGGCAGTGAGCGCATCCCGACCCCGCAGGGTTCGGCGGCGGACGTGCTGCGGGCCATCGGCGACGAGGTCAGCACCTTCCTGGCCGAGTGGCCGCAGCGCCGCATCATCGGGATCGGGCTGGCCATCGGGGGTCAGGTCGACGCCGAGCGTGGGCGGCTCGACCACGGCCCGCTGGACTGGCACGGCGTGCCCGCGAGGGATGTGCTCGAAGAGGTCACCGGATTGGCGGTGCACCTGGACGGGCACGTGCCGGCGATGGCGACGGCGGAGCTGTTGTTCGGCGTGTCCGGGCGGGCGGCGAGCTCGCTGTACTTCTACGCGCGCGAGATGACCGGTGTGGCGGTGGCCGTCGACGGCGTGCTGCACCGCGGTCCGGGGCAATCCGGCAGTATCGCCCACCTGCCTGTCGGCAGTGACGTGCGGTGCGACTGCGGGCGCACGGGCTGTCTCGAGGCGACGGTCGCCGAACGCGCCGTGGTCGAGCGCGCCAGGGACGCGGGGATCATCACCGGCTCGGAGCTGAGCGACCTGGTCGCCGCCGCGGATGCCGATCCGCGAGCCCGGGGGATGCTCACCGAACGGGCGCGGGCGCTCGGCCGGGCGATCGCGATGACCCGCGACCTGGTCAACCCGGAGCTGGTCGTGCTCGGCGGGCAGGCGATCACCGAGACACCGGCCTACCTGGACACCGTGCTGGCGGAGTTCGCCTCCTCGACGATGCTGCCGGGTACCGACCTGATCACCGTGACCCGGTTCGGGCGGAACGTGCAGGCGATGGCGGCGTGCACGGGACTGCTCACGCAGCTCTACGACCACCCGCTGTCCCTGCTCGGCGCCGGCGCGCCGCATGATCGCCGCGATGCGTGATGCCGGGGGCGCGTGATCGGGGACCGGTGAGCACCGCGCGCACCGCATCGGCAGCAGGGCGTTTCGGATCGCGGGGCGTTTCGGATCGCGGGGCGGGCGTCGCGCATCGACAATCGAACCGGAACACCCGAGCCGCAGCACCGCCGACCCACGAAGGAGTACGACATGGCCCGAGCCTCGGTCGCCGATCAGTTCATCGAGGTACTGGTGCAGGCCGGTGTGTCACGGATCTACGGCGTCGTCGGCGACAGCCTCAACCCGATCGTCGACGCGATCCGGCGCACGCCCGGCATCGACTGGGTGCACGTGCGCAACGAGGAGGCGGGTGCGTTCGCCGCGGCGGCGGAGGCGCAGCTGACCGGCAGGCTCGCGGTCTGCGCGGGCAGCTGCGGACCCGGCAACACGCACCTCGTCCAGGGCCTCTACGACGCTCACCGCACGGGCGCGCCGGTGCTCGCACTGGCCTCGCACATCCCGGCCAGCCAGATCGGCACCGGCTTCTTCCAGGAGACGCACCCGGAACGCCTCTTCGTCGACTGCAGCGGTTACTGCGAGACGATCAGCACGGCGGAGCAGGTCCCGCGGGTGCCGCGGATCGCGATCCAGCGTGCGCTCGCCGGCGGTGGAGTATCGGTCCTGGTGATGCCCGGTGATCTGGCGCACGGCGACGCGGCGGGCGCCACCGGCACGAACACGTTCATCACCGAACGCGCCGTGGCGGTGCCGCCGCAGACGCAGGTGCAGGCACTGGCCGGCGCGCTCAACCGGGCCAGGACGGTCACGCTGTTCTGCGGTGCCGGGGTCGCCGACGCCCATGCCGAGGTCATGGAGCTGGCGGGCCGCGTGCACGCTCCGGTGGGGCATTCGCTCCGCGGGAAGGAATGGGTGCAGTACGACAACCCGTTCGATGTCGGCATGAGCGGGCTGCTCGGCTACGGGGCCTGCTACCGGGCCACCCAGGACGCCGACCTGCTGGTGTTGCTCGGCACGGACTTTCCCTACGACGGCTTCCTGCCGCTGGAACGCACCGTGCAGGTCGACCACGACGCGAGCAGGCTCGGCAGGCGCACCCCGCTCGAGGCCGGCGTGCACGGCGACGTCGGCGAGACCCTGCGCGCCGTGTTGCCCCTGGTGGAGCAGAAAACCGACCGCGACTTCCTGGACGGCATGCTCCGCGAACACTGCCGTTCCCTCGAAACGGTGGTCGAGGCGTACACCAGGGACGTCGGTGACCGCACGCCGATCCACCCGGAGTACGTCGCCGACGTGCTGGACGACCTGGCCGCCGAGGACGCCGTGTTCACCGTCGACACCGGCATGTGCAACGTGTGGGCGGCTCGCTACCTCACGCCGAACGGGCACAGGCGCGTGATCGGCTCGTTCCTGCACGGGACGATGGCCAACGCACTGCCGCACGCCGTCGGCGCGCAGCTGGCGTACCCGCAGCGGCAGGTCGTGTCGATGTCCGGTGACGGCGGCCTGGCGATGCTGCTCGGGGAACTGCTCACGGTGCGGCTGCACGATCTGCCGGTGAAAATCGTGCTGTTCAACAACTCGTCGCTCGGCATGGTCAAGCTCGAAATGCTCGTGGAGGGGCTGCCCGACTACCAGACCGACCACGCCGGGGTGGACTATGCCGCGATCGCCGAAGGCGCGGGAATCCCGGCCACGCGGGTCACCGAGCCGGGGCAGGTGCGCACCGCACTCGCGGACGCGCTCGCCCGCCCGGGGCCCGCGCTCGTCGACGTGGTGACCGATCCCAACGCCATGTCGATGCCGCCGCACATCACGGCCCAGCAGATGAAGGGCTTCGCGCTGGCGGCGAGCAAAGTGGTGCTGGGAGGCGGCGTCGGAAAGATGGTGGAACTGGCCCGTTCCAACCTGCGCAACATCCCGCGTCCGTGACGGACATCCACAACGGACATCCCTTACGGACATCCGAAGTGGACCGGGCCGGGGTTGCCGGACGATGGAGTCGGTCGCTGCCTCGGGTGCGGGGACGGGGGCTCATGCGTGCTGAGGGTGCAGCAACGCCATGACCTCGTCGTCGGTCACCGGCCGGAAGTTGCGGTACCAGTTGCCGACCGCGCGCATCCACACCCGTGGATTCGGGCACACCGTGTGGTCGGCGGCCGAGGACAGCTCCTCGAGTACGTCCGCAGGCGCCACGGGTACGGCGAGGGTGAGCAGCCGCGCACCGCGGGAGGCGACCGATTGCAGGGCCGCACGAACGGTCGCTCCCGTGGCGACGCCGTCGTCCACGACGATCACACACCGGCCCTCGAGCGGTGCGGGCTGCCTGCCGCGGCGCAGCCGTGCGACGGATCTGTCCAGTTCGGGAAACGCCTCGGCCGCGGCACGGTCGACCTCGGCGGCGCCGAGGCGGCGGTGGCGCAGCACGTCCGGGTTGGTGACGATCGTGCCGCCTTCGGCGATCGCGCCGAGCGCCAGCTCCGAATCGCCGGGCACGCCGAGCTTGCGGACGCCGATGATGTCGAGCTCCCCTCCGAGCGCCTCCGCCACCGGGCCGGCGACGACCACACCGCCCCGCGGCAGGCCGAGTACCAGTGGCCGCTGCCCGGCCAGATGGTGCAGCCGGGCGGCCAGTTCACGCCCGGCGTCGCGGCGATCGGTGAACTCCATGCGCGCATACTCCGTACGCGGGGGTGTCTCCACCGTTCAGGGTGCGCTCCCGGTCCGCGGGTGTCCAGCGTCCGGTGGGGCGGTGACGGCGTGGCTCAGGAATCCGGATAACGCTCCGTGTGCACGACCGCCTCGAGCGGAAGGCGGCTGCGCCATCCGTGCCGTTCCAGATCCGGGGTCCGTTCGAGGTGGGTCACCGGCCCCAGGCACAGCCACGCCACGGGGCGGACCCGATCGGGAATGTTCAGGAGTGCGCGCAGGACGGGCTCGCGGTAGAAGCTGACCCAGCCGACACCCAGGCCTTCGGCGGTCGCCGCGAGCCACAGGTTCTGGATCGCCAGGCACACCGAGTACAGCCCGGCATCGGCGATCGCGTGCCTGCCCAGCACGGCAGGGGAGCCGCGGTCCGGGTCGTAGGTGACGACCACCGACAGCGTCGACTCGAGGATGCCCTCGACCTTGATCTTCGAGAAGGTCGCGGCGTCCTCGCCGGAAAGCTCACGGGCGAACGTGTCGCGCTCGGTGGCGACGTGCTCGCGGAACGCCTCGCGGGTGCCGGGATCGCGCACGAGCACGAAATCCCACGGCTGGCTCAGCCCGACGCTGGGAGCGGCGTGGGCCGCGCCGAGAATCCGCTGCAGTACCGCGTCGTCGACCGGCTCACCGGTGAACTGCCCGCGGACGTCACGCCGGCGCCCGCAGAGAGCGTAGAACAGGTCGGCGATCTCGGCGGGCTCCGGACTGTTCCCCGCGGGCTCCGGATCGTTCCCGGCAGGCGCTGCACTGTTCCCGGCAGGCGCCGTGTCGTTCTCGGCGGGCGCAGCGTCGGTGCGGGCACCGTCGCTGCGGAGACCGTCCTCGGAGATGTCGGCAGTGAGGTCGCCCCGGTGCCGCGGTGCGCTCACCATTCACGGTTCCTGAGGCCGACGAGTACTCGGTCGGCGAGTGCCGGGTCGACCGTCTGCGGTTGCTCGGACGGCGGGTCGGACGCCTCCGGCGGCAGGTTGCGTCGCTCCCCGCGGTGCGGCAACCGGACCTGGGTGGCCGACATGCCGGGTGGCAGGGGCACCTCGCACCAGACGAGTTTGCCACGGCCCTGCACCGGTACGGCCCCGGTGCGGCGGCCGTCGATGGTGGGGGCGTCGTCGTGGGAGTGGGCGAGCTGGTCGTCCTCGACTTCGATGAGCAGGCAATCACCCTGCAGCCGGAGTCGTACGTTGACGAAGCCGGGGTTCTCGCCGTCGGCGTGGTCGAGCACGTTCTGCACCAGCTCGCGTGCCGCTGTCGACGCGGTGTCGCGGAGCATCGGCAGCCGCCATTCGGTCAGCGAGAACTCGACGAACATGCCGGCGCAGTTGAGTGCGCTCGACATGGCCACGAGCCGGATGTCGTCGACCTGTGCGGTGTGGCTGCTCACTCGTGGTCCTTCCGCGGCGCGTATCGGTCGGACCCGCCAGCCGCGTGGCGGGCCGGTGCTGTCGGTGGTGTCGCTCGGCGTCGTTGCTGCTCTCGGCGGTTGTCGGTGCTGTCCGTGTCGTCGGTGCTCTCCGGGCCGTGTCCGGGGCCGTGCCGTCCCCGGAGGTGCCGGGCGGTGGTGCGCCCGCGGCGCCCGAGACGTACTCCCCGGACGTCCTGCCCGAGACGCACCGCCCGGGCGGTGTCTCCGTGAGGATCGCACGTCCGCACGCCGGCCCGGCACTGATTCGGTCACTCTAGGTGTGATCTGTGCGGCAGTACATGGGCCACGGACGGTGATTCGGGTCCCACGAACGGGTGTACGGTGCGCTCTTCACCGGAGGTGAGCGTAAGGCATTACCGCCCGCGACAAGGCGGGGACTGCTGGTAGACATCGGGGAGGGCGTCTGCTTGCATATTCCACCGTTGGTCGGGGGAGATGCGGCCGAATTCCGAGGCCCGTACGCGAGACTCAAGAAAGTGTGGACACCGAATGGCGAGGCGGGCGAGAGCGCGGGAAATCCTGGAGCGCTCGCGTGTATTACTTGACCGCTCCCGGGTGGCGGCGGCTCACCTGCTGGATCCACCGCGACAAGACGGGGACGGATCCGACGGGGCGGCGCTCGCCGCTCTGGCGCAGCCCCTGCCGGAGCGCGGCGGCGAACAGCAGCAGGCACTGGTCGACATGTGTGCGAACCTCGCGCTCCGCGACCTGAACCTGGTCGACACCCTGCTGCAGGAACTCGAGAAGATGGAGATCGGCGAGGAGGACGAGCAGCGGCTGGGCCAGCTGTACCGGCTCGACCACCTCGCGGCGCGGCTGCGGCGCAATGCCGAGAACCTCCGGGTGCTCGCGGGCAAGGACGCCGGCGGCCCCGCGATCGATGCCTTGTCGCTGGTGGACGTCGTGCGCGGCGCGATGTCGTCGATCGACCAGTATTCCCGCGTCACCATCGGACGGGTCGCGTCGCTCGGTGTCGCCGGGTTCGCGGCGGAGGACATCAGCCGGCTGCTGGCCGAGTTGCTGGACAACGCGGCGAACCAGTCGCCGCCCAACGCTCCGGTGCGGGTCAGCGCACATCTGACCGACAGCGGCAGCGTGCTGCTGCGTATCGAGGACGACGGCATCGGGCTGCCACCGGAGCGCATGGACGAGCTCAACCGGCGGCTGTCCCCGTCCGAGACCGCCACCGACGAGGTCATCGACGACGAGGCGATCCGCAGCATGGGCCTGACCGTGGTGCGGCGCCTCGCCGACCGGCACCGGCTGACCGTGTCGCTGGCGAACCGGCTGCCGGGTGGTACGACCGCGACGGTCCTGTTGCCGATGGCGCTGGTGACCGAGGTGCCGGACGCGATGTGGTCGGGCAACGAGACGGTCTTCTACTCGCAGGGTCCGGGTCTGGTCGAACCGGCGGCCGAGTCGCCGGAGCGTTCGACGGGGGCCATCTCCGGTGAGCTGCCGCAGCGCGTACCCCAGCAGACCGCGTCGGCGGCGGCCCCGCCACCGGCGCCCGAGCTGTCCTCCGACACCGCACCGCCGGCGGCCGACACCGCACCGCCCGCGGTCGACACCGCGGCGCCGGTGGCCGACACCGCGGCGCCGGCGGCCGAGTCGCCGTCGCCGCGTCCCCGGCCGCGGCCGTCGTCGAACGCGACGGGCGGCACGACGGCCGGTGGGCTGCCCCGGCGGGTGTCCCAGAGCCTGAAGGACACCGCGGCCCCGGGGTCGGGTTCCGGCGAGAGCGCCGCTCCGGAGGCGACATCGGCTCCGGAGGACGTGCTCGAGGATCCGGTGTCGATGGAGGAGAGCCACGATCGGCTGCTCGCCGACCTGGACGCGTTCTCCGACGGCGAACAGCTCGCCGCGGACGGTTCCGAGGCCGGGCAGGACGCGGCGGACACCCAGGACGCGGCGGACAACCCGAGGGCCAAGCACCGTCGGTTCGACGACGCCGGTGAGGAGTCCGAGTGACCTCGCAGCCCACAGGCAAAGAGAACTTCGCATGGTTGATCAACGACTTCGTCCGCAAGGTCCACGGGGTTACGCACGCGTTGATCATGTCCTCCGACGGATTTCCGCTGACGTCGTCCGACGGGGTGTCGGTCGACGAATCGGAGCAGCTCGCGGCGATCTCGAGCGGGATGCTCAGCCTCGCGCGCAACAGCGCGACGCTGTTCGACAAGGGCGGGTGTGAGCAGATCATCATCCGGCTCACCCACGGCTACTTTCTGTTCATGGGTATCGGCAACGGCGCCGGACTCGCCGTGCTGACCGGATCCGACTGCGACATGAAGGTGGTGGCGTACGAGATGACTCAGTTCGTCCGCAATGCCGGCCACGCCCTGACCCCGGAAATCCGTGCCGACATGCGACGCGTGCTGACCGCCCGCAGGGCGCAGGCGTGACGACCCCACTGGTGAGGAAGTGACCACCGTGTCCACAGAGAATGGGGCCGGTCAGCCGAACCGGATGCGCAGCAAGCGGATCCGTCCTTACGCGCTCACCGGCGGCCGCACCAAACCGCGTTACGACCTGCTCGTCGAAACGCTGATTTCGGTGCCGCGTTATGACCCGGGCCTGGCCGACTCCCTGATGCCGGAGTCGCGTCGGGTCTACGAGCGTGCGCGCACGCGTGTGTCGATCGCCGAGTTGTCGGTGTCGCTGGGACTGCCGCTGGGTGTGATCCGCGTGCTGGTCAGTGACCTGGCGGCCCAGGGAGCGATCTACATCCACCCCACGGCGTACGCGTACGCGCACGATCGGAACGTACTCGAGAGGATCCTCGATGGACTCAAGCGGCTACCGGTCTGACGGCGCCCAGGCGGCGGCCGGCGGCGACCCGGATCAGCTTGCGGTCTCGGCGAAGATCGTGGTGGCAGGCGGTTTCGGCGTCGGCAAGACCACCTTCGTCGGGTCCGTCTCCGAAGTGCCGCCGATCAACAGCGAAGCCTGGATGACCGAGGCGGGCACGGGTATCGACGAGGCGCCCGACACGGAGCAGAAGTCGACCACGACCGTCGCGATGGACTTCGGCAAGATCACATTGCACAGTGATCTGCTGTTGTACCTGTTCGGCACGCCCGGCCAGGCGCGGTTCTGGTTCCTGTGGGACGACCTGTCCCGCGGCGCGCTCGGCGCCGTGGTGCTGGTCGACACCCGCCGGATCGACCAGTCCTTCGCGGCCATCAACTACTTCGAGAACGATTCGGATCTGCCGTTCATCGTCGCGGTCAACCGATTCGACGGCGAGATGTACCACGACCTCGACGATGTCAGGGACGCCCTGGCGCTCGACGAGTCGATTCCGTTGGTCACCGTCGACGCGAGAGAGCCGAGATCCACGGCCGAGACGTTGCGTGAGCTCGTGAGCTACACGCTGTCGCTGGCCGAACTGTCGGACACCGGGAGGACACGAACCCATGCGTAAGATTCTGGTCGTCGGCGCGGGACAGTCGGGGCTGCAGTTGGCGTTGTCGCTGCAACAACACGGCTACGACGTCACCGTCATGTCGGCACGGACCGCGGACGAGATCCGCGGTGGCCGTGTGATGTCGACCCAGTGCATGTTCAACGACGCACTGCAGACCGAACGCGACGAGGGCCTCAACCTGTGGGAGGCCGAGTGCGTGACCGTCGACGGTCTCGGCGTGTCGGTCGCGGGTGAGGACTCCAGCCGGGTTCTGAACTGGGCGGGCTGGCTCGACAATTACGGGCAGTCGATCGACCAGCGCGTGAAGATGGCGGGCTGGCTGGAGCTGTTCGAACAGCGTGGCGGCAAGCTCGTCATCCACGGGGTGACGACGGCCGACCTCAACTCGCTGTCGACGATGTACGACCTGACGGTCGTCGCGGCCGGCAAGGGTGAGCTGGTGCAGCTGTTCGACCGGGACCACGAGCGGTCGGTCTGGACCAAGCCGCAGCGTGCGCTGTCGGTCGTGTACGCGCACGGTGTCGAGACCCGGCCGGAGCACCCGAACAACCGGGCCGTGCGGTTCAACCTCATCCCGGGTGTCGGCGAATTGTTCATGATCCCGGGGCTGACGCTGAGCGGGAACTGCGAGATCCTGTTCTTCGAGGGCATCCCCGGCGGACCGCTGGACTGCTTCAACGACCGCCCGTCGCCGCAGGAGCACCTCGACCGCACGCTGTCGCTGATGAAGCAGTTCCTGCCGTGGGAGTACGAGCGTGCCCGGAACGCCGAGCTGACCGACGACCGCGCCACGCTGGCCGGCGGGTACACGCCGGTCATCCGCAAGCCGGTCGGCACCCTGCCCTCGGGCGGCAAGGTGCTCGGGATGGCCGACGTCGTCGTGGCCAACGACCCGATCACGGGTCAGGGATCGAACAACGCCGCCAAGTGTGCGGACTCGTACCTGCGCTCGATCATCGAACGGGGCGACCAGCCGTTCGACGACGCGTGGATGACCGACACGTTCGAGAAGTACTGGGAGTACGCCCAGCACGTAACCAACTGGACGAATGCACTGCTGACACCGCCGCCCCCGCACGTCATGGACATTCTGGGTGCGGCGCAGGAGAACTCCACGGTGGCGAACCGGTTCGCCAACGGCTTCTCCGACCCGTCGGATTACCAGCACTGGTTCATGGATCCGCAGAAGGCGGCCGACTACCTGGCCAGCGTGTCCTGACGGCACGGTTCCGCGGCGGGCCGGCACATCCTCGATGTGCCGGCCCGCCGTCGTCGTGACGGACCCCCTACGGGGTCGGTGCGGGTGGTGCATAGTCCGTCGCTCCGGCGGGAACACGACGTGCGCGGAGGGCCGGTCGGGTTCCCCGCGGACGGCGCACCCGGTGCGGCCACGAGGAGAGATCGGTGACGGCGACAAGTGCGGGATCGGGTGGATGGTTCACGCGAGCGTGCCGGCGGATCCACCCCGGCAGAAATCCACTGGCGCGGAGCGGCGATCGCTGGGACGGCCGGCTGCTCGTGATGATCGTGGTGCTCGCCGTCGCGACGGTGCCCGCGGCGGTCACGTGGGGCGGCGACGTCCACGCGGGCAGGCTCGGTGAAGCGGCGCGGGATGCGGCCGCCACACATCGGGTGACGGCCGTGCTGACCGCGGACGCACCGACGTCGGCGACGACCGGTCACCTACGGGGCGGCGTGCACGTCCCGGCGCGGTGGACGGCTCCGGACGGCGGTGAGCGCACCGGAACGGTATCGGCCTACCGCGGTGCCACCCGCGGTTCGGAGGTCACGATCTGGGTCGACCGCGCCGGGGCGGTGACCGCGGCACCGGCGACCCGGACCGGCGCCGTCGTCGACGGTGTGAGTGCGGGTCTCGCCCTGTGGCTCGGGGTGCTCACGGCGTGCGGACTCGGCTACGCGATGTTCCGGTTGCTGCTGGCGCGCTCGCGCCGTGCGCGGTGGGACCGCGAATGGGAACGCGTGGCACCGGACTGGGTCCGGTAGTGACGCTATGATCGCGGCCGACGCTCCCGCCCGGCCTGCGGCACCACTGTCGCCGGGCACGCCTCACCGGCGGTCGCGTCGTCGCCTCCGGCCGCGGCGCGGCCGGCCGGACCCGCGGGGTAGGTGAGCACATGGCGTTGTCGCGCCCGGCGTCCCGCCTGCTCGCGGCGGTGGCCGTGTTCCTGATCGCCGTGCTGGCGGCGACGCTGCTGCTGCTTCGCGGCGGCGACGGTGACGGTGGTGGCGGCGACGGTGGTGGCGGCGACGGAACCCGGTCGGCCCCTCCGGACGACGGCGGCGGCCCGCCGCGGCGCCCGGTCGTGGTCGTGAAGATCGACAACGTCGAGGAGTCGCGCCCGCAGACCGGCCTGTCGGCGGCGGACGTGGTGTACGTCGAACCGGTCGAAGGAGGGCTGACGCGGCTCGCGGCGGTGTATGCCAGCAGGCTGCCCGAGGTGGCCGGGCCGGTGCGCAGTGCCAGGGAGACCGATGTCGCACTCGTCGCGCAGTACGGCCGGCCGGTGTTGGTGTATTCGGGTGGCGCGCCGGAGATCGAACCGCTGCTGCGGCGCGCGCCGATCACCCTCGTGACGGACAAGACACGGCCCGGTGCGTACTTCCGCGGGGGCGACCGGCCCATCCCGCACAACCTGTACGTGCGCCCGCACCGGCTGCCGGGGCAGAACCGGGAGCGAGGACCGGAGCAGGTGACCGAGCCGGGCGCGGCGCCCGCGGGCGGCACGCCGACCGGCGCCCGGGAGGTGCACTTCCGTGCGGCGCGCTACCGGTTCACGTGGTCGGCCGAGGACGACCGGTGGCGGGTGTCGTTCAACGGTGCGCCGTTGCGGACCCGCGAGGCCGGCCGCGTCACCGCGGGAACGGTGGTCGTGCAGCGCGTGGCCGTGAGCGAGGGCAGGAAGGTGCGTGACGCCGGTGGGCAGCTCTCGCCGGTGGCCGGCACGGTCGGCCGCGGCGAGGCGACGATTCTGCGTGACGGCAGGTCCTTCGACGGCACCTGGGAGCGCCCGTCACGGGGCGAGGCGACGACGTATCGCACCGCGGGCGGCGAGCGGATACCGGTCGCCGCCGGTCCGGTGTGGGTACTGCTCACCCCGCGCTGAGGTGACTCCGTTGTGGCGCAGGGTTGTGGCGACGGGTTACGGCGAAAGGGTTGTGGCGAAGGGGGTGTGGTGAAGGGCGGTGGCGAAGGGGGTGTGGCGACAAGGGCGGTGCCGCCGTGCCCGCCGGTCAGGACTCGGGACGGGCGACGAGTACGGGACATCCGGCGTTGTGGATCAGTGCATGACTGGTCGATCCGAGCAGCAGGCCGCGGAATCCGCCGCGGCCCCGGCTGCCCACGACGACCAGCTGGGCCCGCTGGCTCCACTCGAGCAGCTCGTGCCGGGGCCGGTCCTTGACCAGTACCCGTTCCACCGGCACGTCGGGGTAGCGTTCGCGCCAGCCGGCGAGGCGTTCGGCGAGCCGCCGTTCCTCGGTGTCGCGCAGCGGTTCCCAGTCGACGTGCGTCTCGCGGAACGCCGAGGTGTCCGAATCGCTCCAGGTGTGCACCGCGACGAGTGCGACGCCGCGGAACGAGGCCTCGTCGAAGGCGCAGCCCAGTGCGCGTTCGCTGAGCGGGCTGCCGTCGACGCCGACCACGACGGGCCTGCGGTCGGGTTCGCCGGTGTCGCCGACGTCGCCCCGTACGGACACCACGGGGCTGTGGGCGTGGCCGACGAGCGCGATGGTCGTCGAGCCGACGATGAGGCCGGTGATGCTGCGGTGCGCCGACGTGCCGAGGACCAGCAGTCGCGCGGACGCGGAGGCGTGGACGAGGGCCGGGATCGGCTGTTCCGGATCGAGCACGGTGTCCACCTCGAGCCGGGGCAACCCGGCCGCGGCGACGGTGTCGATCGCCGACTGCCGCGCCGCGTGCAGGAACTCCCATCGCTGCCTGCGCAGCTCGGCCTTGAACGACTCGGGCGGCAGCATCGACTCGCCGGTGTAGCGCTCGGGGTACCCGGACGCGTGCAGGATCTGCAGCGGTGCGCGCCGGATCGCCGCTGCCCGCGCCGCCCACTGCACGCCCCGTAGTGCGGTATCGGAACCGTCGGTTCCGACGACGACGGGTCCCTGGCTTCGGCCGGCCTCGGTCATCGGCGATCTCCGTTCGTGATCACGTCGGTACTACGGGACGGTACGCGACGACCGGCCGTGGGGCGCGCGGCGGAACTCGGCCGGTCGTGCCGGGTACGAGCCGGACCGCCGTTCAGCGGGGCAGGCGCCGCCACAGTGCACGGGGCAGCAGGCGCATCCCGGCGAAGACCGGCTGCAGGATCCGCGGCACCCACGCCGTGTGACGGCCCGCCCGCAACGCGGCGACGGTGGCGTCGGCGACCTGATCCGCGGTGCTGGAGAACGGCGCGGGGGACATACCGTCGGTCATGCGCCCGATGACGAAGCCGGGCCGGACCAGTAGCAGGTGCACGCCACTGCCCGCGAGGGCGTCGGCCAGTCCGCTCGCGAACCCGTCGAGCCCGGCCTTCGCCGAGCCGTAGACGTAGTTGGCGCGGCGTACCCGGATCCCTGCGACCGAGGAGAAGACGACGAGGCTGCCGCTGCCCTGGGCCCGCAGCAGCGTCGCGAGGTGGGTCAGCGCACTGACGTGCGCGGTGTAGTCGGTGTGGACGATCTGCAGTGCCTGCGCCGCGTCGTGTTCGGCCCGTGCCTGGTCGCCGAGGATGCCGAATGCGGTGATCACGACGCCGACCGGGCCGTGGGCGGTCATGATCTCGCCCAGCACCTCGGCGTGCCGCGCGGTGTCGTCGGCGTCGAATTCGACCCGGGCGACGGAGGTGGCCCCGGCGTCGCGGAGGGCCCGCTCCTGCTCGTCGAGATCGTGGCTGCGGCGGGCGGCGAGGACGACCTCGGTCGCGCCACCGCGGACGAGGCGGAGGGCGACGGCGAGACCGATCTCGCTGCGTCCGCCGAGGACGACGACGGTTCCGTTCATGGCCGTCGATTGTGGCGGACGCTCCGGTGCCGGCGGACGTCGAGGGTCGCCGGGGCGGATGCGGGAACGCGGTGTCGGCGGACGTCGGGACGGTCAGTGCGGTGAAAAGCAAGCGCTTGGTATCACTATTCGACGACTGCCCGCGCTGCGAGGGTTACCGTCGGCTGCCGCGTCCGGTCGCAATGTTGTTGCGCTGTCCCGTCACTTCCCCCGTGGGTGTTGACAGCCGGAACCCGACCGCCAACACTGTGCCGACCAAGTGATTGCTTGGTTATCAGGCAGTAGGCTCCGGAATCCGGTCGGCGGTGCACCGGGACGCGGCCGGCGGGTGTGGACCAGCACCGGCGGGCACGGGCGGAACCGGCGGCCGGTGACGGAAAGGTGGATCATGCGCGATCGGGCGGCGACGGTGCCGGTGCGGCGCCGGGTGGCGGGCCTCGCACTGCCGGTGGTGGTCATGATGCTGGCCAGTGCGTGTCTCGCCGTCAGCGATGCCGGTTCCTCGGCGGGCGGCGAGGGTGTATCCGCCGGTGCGACGAAACCGGAGTACCAGCGCGTGTTCGGCGGCGTCGAGCCGATCGAGCTGACCCTGCAGTCACCGAGCAGCCCCGGTGTCGGCGGCAGCGTGCACATCGAGGCCTACGCCGACGCACTCCGCGAGTGGTCCGGCGGCAAGCTCGACGTCGAGATCGCCTACGCCAACGCCATCGCCGGACCGGACGACGCACCGTCGGCCCTGGCCGACGGCAGGGTCGACATGGACTACCTGTACCCGCTGTACGAACCGTCCCGGTTCCCGGCGAACGGGGCGCTGGCGAAAGCGAGCCTGCTCGGTGAGCACGGCCCCGTCGCAGGGACCCTGCAGGCACTCGGCGCGTACCTCGAGACCGGGATGAGCACCCCGGAGATCTCCGACGAGCTGTCCTACGAGGGCATCCGGATGCTGCTGCCGTACGGGCCGACGACCAGCCTCGCGCTGATGTGCACCGAGCCGCGCGACAGCCTGGCCGAACTGCAGGGCGCGCAGGTGCGCGTCAGCGGGTCCGCGCACGCCGTTCAGGCCGAGGCGCTCGGTATGTCCCCGGTGTCGCTGCCGTACTCCGAGATCTACGAGGCGCTCCAGCGCGGCACGATCGATTGCGCGATGGGCAACGGGTGGTCGAACGGGCCGCTGGGCATCGTGCCGCTCGCGCCGCACTACACGATCGACGCCGACACCGGGTTCGCGCGGCTGCCCTTCGCGATCGGATTCGGGCAGGCCGAGTGGGAGAGCCTGCCGCTGGTCGCCCGGCAGTTGATCCACGACCGGCTCGACGTCTACATCGAACGGATGCTGTCCGACTACATCTGGCCCGCGATGCAGGAGGCCGCGGGCCAGATGGCCGAACACGGCGGCGAGTTCAACGATTTCGCCTCCGACGTCGAACGCCCGCTGCGCGAGACGAACCGGGAGCTGCTCGACGACGTGCGCAACAGCAAGGCGCTGGACGGCGAGCGGTTCCTGAACGACGTGAACGCCGCCCTGGAGAAGTGGAAGGGAATCGTCGAGGAGATGTCGATCCCGGCGGTGCCGGACGCCGAGTTCGCCGGGTGGTACCGCGAAGGCCGGATCGATCTGGACGGGTTCATGGAGCGGATCAGGTCCGAGGTGTTGCACGCCCATCGTCCGCGCTGACTCGCGAACCCGCGAGTCGCCAAGAACCGGCAGGCAGGAGTGGAGTGGTCGTGGTGCATACCTCTGCGACGAGGATTCTGGACATCGCAGGCCGTGTGCTGCTCGCACTCGGCGCGGCGGCGGTGGTGGTGATGATGCTGCACATCGTGACGAACGCGGCCATGCGCGCGTTCGCCGATGCGCCGCTGACCGGAACGAACGAGTACGTCACGTACTGGTACATGCCGGTGGTCGCGATGCTGGGGTTCGTCGTGGCGCAGCGGGAGTGGGGGCACACGGAGGCGACCGTGGTCCACGATCGGCTGCCGCGGCGTAACCGGTTCGAACTGCGGATCGCGGGACTGGTGCTCGTCGGTGTGGTGTGCGCGGGCTTCGCCTGGTTCGGCTGGCTCGAGGCCCTGCACAACCGGGAGCTCGAACTCACCGGCGGCGTGATCGGCGTGGTCGTCTGGCCGGTCACGTTCCTGGTGCCGGTGACCTACACGGTGCTGACGGTGCACGTGCTGACCGAGGTGGCGCTGCTGCTGACGCGGCCGTCGCGGTTCGAAGCCGACGACGGGGCCGACGACGCGGCCGAGGACGACGAGATCGGACGTGGTGGAGGTGAGGGACATGCGGTCGGCTGAGCGGAGACGTCGGAGCGTGCCGGAATCGACCGGAGCCGCAGGCGTGGACGAGACGTCGGCTGCGGCCGCGGCGCACGACGGCGAGGGCGCACATCCGGCAGGCACGGCCACGTTCGGCGCGGTGTGGCTCACCCGCGTGCTCGTCGGGCTCACGGCGCTGGCGTGCCTCGTGGTCGTTTTCGGGCCGTTCACGCGGGAGAGCGTCGGCGCCGCGGCGATCGTGCTCATGCTGCTGCTGATCGCGGTGCGCGTTCCCATCGGCATCGCGCTGGCGGCACCGGGCGTGCTGGGGCTGTTCGGGCTGCACGGTCCCAGGGCGATGGAGACCGTGCTGTCGCGGCTGCCCTACGAGACCGTGGCAAGCTGGGAGTTCAGCGTCATCCCGATGTTCGTGTTCATGGGCCTGCTGCTCTGGAAGTCGGGGGTCACCGAGCGGCTGTACTCCTCGGCGCGCGCACTGGTCGGCCGGTTGCCGGGCGGGCTCGCCATCGGCACCACCGGTGCGGGCGCGGGACTCGCGGCGGTCAGCGGCTCGACCGTGGGCAGCATCCAGGCGCTCGCGCGCATCGGCGTGCCCGAGATGCTGCGCAGCGGCTACGACAAGCGGCTCGCCGTCGGTTCGGTGATCATGGCGGGACTGCCGGGCCAGATCATCCCGCCCAGCGTGTTCCTCGTGATCTACGCCGGCCTGGCGCAGGTGCCGGTCGGTCCGCAGCTCATGGCGGGCATCGTGCCGGGCGCAGCGCTGGCGTTGTGTTTCGCGCTGACGATCGTCGTGTTGTGCACGGCCAAGCGGGACCTCGTCGCCCGTTCCGGGACCGGCGGGGACGCGGCGCCGGCCTCGGCGGCGGAGAAGGGGCGTGCGCTGCTGGCCATGTGGCCGCTGCCGGTGCTCGTCGCCATGGTCCTCGGCGGCATGTACACGGGCCTGGTCACCGTGACCGAGGCCGGCGCGGCCGGAGCCCTGGCCGCGCTGCTGCTGGCGTTCGGCTACGCCGGCAGCGGGCGGCGGTTGGCCACGATCGCCGCTGCGGCCACGGAGACGTTGAAGAGCTTGGGGACGGTGTTCTTCCTGTTCGTCGGTGCGATGGCGCTGTCGCAGCTGCTGGCCGTTTCCGGAATCGGGCCGGGGTTCGCTGACTGGGTCGTCTCCGCCGAACTCGGCCGGGTCGAGTTCCTGCTCGTCGTGATCGTGGCCTACCTCGTCCTGGGCACGTTCATGGATCCGCTGTCGATCCTGCTGCTGACCGTGCCGCTGTTGATGCCGGTACTCGCCGGGCTGGGCATTTCGCCGTTGTGGTTCGGTGTCTTCGTGGTGATCCTCGCCGAAACGGCGATCGTCACCCCGCCGGTCGGCGTGCTGGCGTTCATCGTGCACGGAATCGTGAAGGACCCCGCGGTGAACCTGGGACACCGGATCACGATCGGCGACATCTTCCGCGGCATCGGCTGGTTCCTGCCCGCGATCGTCGTCCTGTGCCTCGTGCTCATCGCCGCGCCCGGGATCGCGACGATGCTGCCGGAACAGATGATCGCCACGGAATGAGTCCTACACCCCGCGGGGCACCGTGCACCGGACCTGAGCCAGTCCCGTCTCGTCACGGGTCACCGCTCGTTGCCGGGCCACGACGGCGCCGTCGACGGTGATGCGGCACTGCACGGCGGGCCGGCCCGCCTGCTTGCTCGCCGCGGCGACCTGGATGCCGAGATGCCCCTCGCTGTCCGCCGGTTCGGTGAAGGAGTGCTCGAACGGCTCGCCGCCCAGGGCCACCTCGCTGCCGCGGCCGTCGCGGACGACACGCATGAGTGTGTCGTCCGGTCCGGACACGTGGATGCGCACCGTGTGCGGGCGGGCGGTGTCCGTGGGCTCGGGGGAGGACGTGGGGGCGGGGGAGTGGTGCGGATCGGCGTGCGACGGAGCAGGCGGTGAAGCGTGGGTGGCGGCCTCGTCGGCACCGGGCTCGAGCGCTGCGCTGGCCGCGCCGGTGAGCAGAATCGCGATGCCCACTGCCACGCCGGCGGTGGCACGTCCGATACGCATGGGCCCTCCTCGCCGGCGGATTCAGGTCCGGGGATTGTCGCATCCGTGACGGCCCGGCCACGTACTGCGTCCGTCGGTCTTTCCCGGCTCGGCCGCCGCGCCGGGAAAGGCCGCGCCGGTCCGCGGATCGGCACGGGTACCCGCCACTGCGGCGACGTGTCCGTACCCGGGGACCGGTAGCCTCCCGGCCATGTCCGATCGGCTGTACTTCCGCCAGTTGCTCGCGGGCAGGGACTTCGCCGCAGGCGATCCCGTCGCGAGCCAGATGCGCAACTTCGCCTACCTCATCGGTGACGCCGAGACCCGGGAGGCCGTGGTCGTCGACCCGGCCTATGCGGCCGGTGACCTGCTCGACACGCTGGCCGCCGACGACATGCGGCTGACCGGTGTGCTCGTCACGCACCACCACCCCGACCACGTGGGCGGCGACTTCATGGGCTTCTCGCTGCCCGGGCTGGCCGAACTGCTGGAACGCGAGCAGGTGCCGGTGCACGTGAGCGACGCCGAGGCCGAGTGGGTCCGGCGCACCACGGGCGTGTCCGACGACCTCGTCGCCCACGAGCACGACGCGCGGCTCGACGTCGGGGCCGTCGGCATCCGGCTGCTGCACACGCCCGGGCACACGCCGGGCAGCCAGTGCTTCCTCGTCGGCGACAAACTCGTCGCGGGCGACACGCTGTTCCTGGAGGGCTGCGGGCGCACGGACTTCCCCGGCGGGGATGCCGACGCGATGTATCACAGCCTGCAGGCGCTGGCGCAGCTGTCCGGTGACCCCGTCGTGCACCCGGGACACCTGTACTCGGCCGAGCCCTCGGCACCGCTGTCGGACGTCACCGAGAACAACTTCGTCTACCGCGCCTCGTCGCTGGAGCACTTCCGCGCCATGTTCGGCGGCTGAGCGCGCGGACGTGCGCCGGGGCGGTCAGCGCATGCCCAGCCTGCGGCCGAGCGTGATCTCGAGGACGACGCGCCGGGGGTTGGCCCGCGGCGTGCGGTACCGCTCGGCGTAGCGCCGCTCCGCCTCGGTCACCGCGTCCGCGTCGTCCCGGACGACGGCGCGGCCTTCGAGCGTCGACCACCGGCGGCCATCGGCCTGGGCGACGGCGACGGGGGCGCCGTCGGGTCCGGCGCGGCGGACGTTGCGGGCCTTGACACTGTCGCCGGAGCAGATGACCCGTGCGACGGCGAACTCCTCGTCGACGGTCACCCCCACGGGCACCACGTGCGGTGTGCCGTCGGCACGCGGCGTCGTCAGCGTCGCGATGTGGCGTTCGCGCCAGAACGCGGTCAGGTCGTCACTCGGCATGGGGGTGGGGGACATGCGACCACCCTAGGGGTACGGCGGGACGCGGCCGGGCCGGCCGTACGGCGCCTCGAGGGGTGCCGCCGGTCAGGGAAGCGGCTGGTGAGGGAAGCGGCGGGTCAGGGCAGCAGCCGGGACAGGGCCAGCGCGGCGGTGCGGACCGCGGGGGCGACGCGGTCGAGGCGCATCCGGTTCGTCCAGCCGGACAGCGACAGCGCGCCGGCGGCGGCACCGTCCGAGCCGAGCAGCGGTGCCCCGGCGCAGACCACGCCGACCCCGGATTCCTCCCGGTCGTAGGCGATCCCCTCGCGGGCGATCGTGGCCAGCTGGGACCGGAACAGCCCCGGCCCGGTCACGGTCCGCCGGCTGATCCGGGTCAGTCCGGACGTGATCACACTGTCCACAACGGACTCCGGGGAGAAGGCCAGGATCGCCTTGCCGACCGAGGTGGCGTGTGCGGGAAACCGCCCACCCACGCGAGAAGGCAGGGTGGGAGCGTCCGGGCCGTGGAGAATGTCGAGGTAGACCACCTCGGTGCCCTCCAGTACCGCCAGATGCGCGGTGTTGCGGGTCGCCTCGCGCAGGTCGGCAAGATGCGGCCGGGCCGCGTCGACCAGGCCCCGCTGGGCCACGGCGAGCTGGCCGATCTCGAACAGCGTCAGCGCGAGCCGCAGCCTGCCCCCGCCCACCGGTTCGAGCAGTCCCTCGTCGACGAGGTGGGCGGTGAGGCGGTGCGTGGTCGACTTCGGCACGCCCGTCCGGCGGGCCAGCTCGGACACGCCGAGTGCCTCGTCGCCCGGGCGGAACGCCGACAGCAGTGCGGCCACCCGGGTGGCCGTCGAGGCGGGTTCACCGGCCCCGTTCGGGGCGCGGGACACGCCGTCGTTCCGGTGAGCGGGACACATGCGTTGATCCTGGCGTATGCGGTGCCCCAGCGTCATCCCCATGAGCAGATCTCGAGCGGTGGCCGCGATCGTCGGCCCCGGCAACATCGGCACCGACCTGCTGGCGAAGCTGCAGCACAGCGAGCGGGTCGACGTGCGCCACATGGTGGGCGTCGACCCGGCCTCGGAAGGGCTGGCGCGCGCCGAGGCGCTCGGCGTGCAGGCCTCGGCAGGCGGTGTCGACTGGCTGCTGGCCCGGGACGAGACGCCGGACCTGGTGTTCGACGCGACGTCGGCGCAGGCGCACCTCGCCGCCGCGCCGCGCTATGCCGAGGCCGGCATCCGCGCGGTCGACCTGACCCCGGCGGCGACCGGTCCGTTCACGTGCCCGGTCGTGAACCTGCAGGAGCACCTCGACGCACCCGACGTGAACATGATCACCTGCGGCGGGCAGGCGACCATTCCGATCGTGCACGCGGTCAGCAGCGTCACCGCCGTGCCGTACGCGGAGATCGTGGCGTCGGTGTCGTCGCGATCGGCGGGGCCCGGCACGCGCGCCAACATCGACGAGTTCACCGAGACGACCGCCCGTGGCCTCGAAGTGGTCGGCGGTGCCGAACGCGGCAAGGCGATCATCATCATCAACCCGATGGACCCGCCGATGATCATGCGGGACACGGTGTTCTGCGCCCTCGACCCGGACGCCGACCGCGCGGCCGTCGCGCAGTCCATTCACGACACGGTCCGGCGGGTGCAGGAGTACGTGCCCGGCTACACACTCAAGGCCGAGCCGCAGTTCGACGACCCGCGCCCCGAGTGGAACGGCCGCGCCCGCGTGGGCGTGTTCCTGGAGGTGGCCGGTCACGGCGACTACCTGCCGACCTACGCCGGGAACCTGGACATCATGACCGCCGCGGCCGCGCGGGTCGGCGAACTCATGGCGGAGCGGATCCTCGAGACGAAGGCGGTGCACGCATGACGGACCCGGTCCGGATCGTCGACACGACCCTGCGCGACGGCAGCCACGCCATGGCGCACCGGTTCACCGAACAGCACGTGCGCGACACCGTGCGTGCGCTCGACGGCGCGGGGGTGTCGCTCGTGGAGGTCAGCCACGGCGACGGGCTCGGCGGGTCGACGTTCAACTACGGCTTCTCACTCGTCGACGAGCGCGCGCTGATCGCCGCCGCCGTGGAGGAGGCGCGGCAGGCCCGGATCGCGGTGCTGCTCCTGCCGGGGCTCGGCACGGTGACCGACCTGCGGGCCGCGGCGGAGCTCGGCGCGGGCGCGGTGCGCATCGCGACGCACTGCACCGAGGCCGACGTGTCGGTGCAGCACTTCACGGCAGCCAGGGCGCTCGGGCTGGAGACCGTCGGATTCCTGATGCTCTCGCACATGGCCGAGCCGGAGGCGTTGGCGAAGCAGGCGCGGATCATGGCCGACGCGGGCTGTCAGTGCGTGTACGTCGTCGACTCCGCGGGTGCGCTGATCCTGGAGGACGCCTCGGACCGCGTCGCGGCGATCGTGGCCGAACTCGGCGACGACGCGCAGGTCGGCTATCACGGGCACCAGAACCTCAGCTTCGGCGTGGCCAACTCGGTGCTGGCCCATCGTGCGGGCGCGCGGCAGATCGACGGGTCGCTCGTCGCGCTCGGCGCGGGCGCCGGCAACTCGCCGACCGAGGTGCTCGCCGCGACGTTCGACCGGCTCGGGGTCGGGACCGGCGTCGACAAGGATGCGCTGATGGATGCGGCGGAGAACGTCGTCAAGCCGTTCATCACGCGCCTGCCGGTGATGGACCGTTCGTCGATCGTGCAGGGATTCGGCGGCGTGTACTCGAGTTTCCTGCTGCACGCCGAACGTGCGGCCCAGCGGTACGGTGTGCCCGCGCACGAGATCCTCTACCGCGTCGGCGAGCGGCGCTACGTCGGCGGCCAGGAGGACATGATCATCGACATCGCCCTCGAACTCGTGGCGGAGAAACGGCCGGCCGAGCGTGAGGGTGCCGTCGGCGCGTGATCGGTGGTGCGGTCAGTTGTGCAGGGCGTCGATGCCGAGGACGAGCTTGACGCAGTGGGCCACGAGCCGGTCGCGGCCTACCTCGAGGGTTCCCTCGAGGTAGGCGGTGAACAGGTTGGCGAGTCCGCCCACCAGTGCGGTGGCGGTCATCGCGCGATCCTCCTCGTCGGCGCCCGCGGAGAGCTCGTCCCGCACGAGTGCGGCGAACATCGGGATGCGCTGCACCCCGCTGCGGATCAGTGCGGGGTGGGACAGCGGTGCCAGCAGCAGTACGCGGCCTTTGCGGGGGTCGTCGATGATCAGCTCGACGAAGGCGGTGACCGCGGCCTTCGCCCTGCCAGGGCGATCCTCGGCGGGCGCGGCCGCCACGGCGTCGACGAGGACGCGGTGGGCTTCGGCGGCCAGCGCGTCGTAGACGGCGACGATGAGTTCGTCGCGGTCGGTGAAGTTCTCGTAGAAGTAGCGTTCGGTGAGCCTGCTGTGGCGGCAGACCGCGCGCACGCTGAGGGCGGCACCGTCGTCGGAGCCGAGCAGGGTCAGCCCGGAGTCGAGCAGCTGCCGCCTACGGGCGGCCTTGCGGTCGGCCAGCGTCGTCCCTGCCCAGGTGCGGCTTTCGGCAGTCATGTGCACGTCCCTCGATTGACCACGAACGTTGTCGACCGTACCGTGAGCCACGAATGTGACAACGGCCGTGGTCAATTGGGAGTCGGCGATGACACAGAGTTCGCGATCCGCAGGCAGCGGCCCCGAACCGCTCGGGCCCGACTCTCTCACCTGGCGCATCTTCGGCGACTGGCGGGGACTGCTCATCGCGCTGTGGGCGGGCAGCATGCAGAACATGCACCCCGAACTCGGTGCCGGTGTCGAGGAGCACTCCCGGTTCTTCGACGAACGCTGGGAACGGCTGTTCCGCTCGCTGTACCCGATCGGCGGGGTGATCTACGACGGCCCGCGTGCCCACGCGACGGCACGCGAGGTGCGCGGCTATCACGACACGATCCACGGCACCGACAAGTTCGGCCGCCGCTACCACGCCCTCAATCCCGGCACGTTCTACTGGGCGCACGCGACGTTCTTCGTCAGCACGCTGATCATCGCCGAGAACTTCATGGGCGGGCTCACCGAGCCGCAGCGGCGGCAGTTGTTCGACGAGCACAAGCGCTGGTACCGGATGTACGGCATGTCCCTGCGGCCGGTGCCGGACACGTGGGAGGACTTCCAGGAGTACTGGGACCGCACGTGCCGCGAGGTGCTCGAGGACAACAAGGCCACCCGCGACGTCCTCGACCTCTCCCGGATCGGCAGGCCGCCGTTGCTGAGGTGGTTGCCGAGTCCGCTGTGGACACTCGTGCGGCCGCTGGTGCACCGGAGTTTCGTATGGCTCACGGTCGGCATGTACGACGCGGCGGTGCGCGAGCGGCTCGGCTACTCGTGGTCGCCGCGCGACGAGCGGCTGCACCGGCTGGTGGGCACAGCGATCGGGTTCGCGTTCCGCCTCGTACCCTGGCAGCGGCGGTACCATCCGAGAGCGAGGGCGGGCTGGCGGCGCGCGCTCGGCCTGGACCCGGCGGGAACCCCGGCCGTCGAAACACCGCCCCGGAACCTCCCGCCCGAGACCGAGCGCTCCCGGCCCGTCCACTACGTGCCCGCCGAACACCGGCCCACGGGCTGATCGGCGACCGGCCCGAACCCGACCGCGGCAGGCAAGACAGCGGAACCCGGGACAGCGGCATTCCGACGACAGCGCAGTTGAAGGAGAGTGCGACGTGAAGCTCGGTTACCACCTCGGCTACTGGTCGTCCGGTCCCCCGGACGGCGCGCTCGAGGCGATCACGACGGCCGAAGAGCTCGGGTTCGACTCGGTGTGGACGGCCGAGGGCTACGGGTCCGACGCGCTGACCCCGCTCGCCTGGTGGGGATCGGCGACCTCCCGCGTCACGCTCGGCACCGACATCGTCCAGATGTCGGCGCGCACGCCGACCGCCACGGCGATGGCCGCGCTCACCCTGGATCACCTCTCGGGCGGGCGGTTCGTCCTCGGGATCGGCGCGTCCGGCCCGCAGGTCGTCGAAGGCTGGTACGGCCAGCCGTACCCGAAACCCCTCGCCAGGACCCGCGAATACGTCGACATCGTGCGCCGGGTCGTCGCCCGCGAGGCGCCCGTGACCTACGACGGCAGGCAGTACCAATTGCCGTTGCAGGGCGGCACCGGTCTGGGCAAACCACTCAAATCCACGGTGCATCCGCTGCGGCCGCGCATCCCGATCCACCTCGCCGCCGAGGGGCCGAAGAACGTGGCCCTGTCGGCGGAGATCTGCGACGGCTGGCTGCCGCTGTTCTTCTCGCCGAAAACCGACGCGTTCTACCGCGCGGCCCTCGACGAGGGCTTCGCCGCCCGCGGCGGGCGGCCGGACGAGTTCGAGGTCGCCGCGTCGGTCCCGGTGATCGTGCACGACGACGTCGAAACCGCGGCGGCGATGATCAAGCCGTCGCTGGCGCTCTACATCGGCGGCATGGGCGCGAAGGAGGCCAACTTCCACCACGACGTGTTCGCGCGCATGGGCTACGCCCACGTCGCCGACGAGGTCCAGGAGCTGTACCTCGCGGGCCGCAAGGAGGAGGCCACCGCGGCGATCCCGACGGCACTGGTCGAGGACACGTCACTGATCGGCCCGCCCGCGAAGATCTGCGACGAGCTGCAGGCGTGGGAGGAGACGGTCGTGACCACGCTGCTCGTGCGCGGGGACGCCGCGATGCTGCGCCGCGTGGCCGACGCACTGTCCTGACCCGCCGGGGCCGCATTCGGGTGCCGCGGCGGGGGTGACACGATTCCTCTTCCACTCACCTTGTTCGAGGAGGAGCATGTCGGCACTGGGGACCAGGACTCGTCTCGGGTACTCGCTCGGGTCGTTCGCCACGGGTGCGTTCGGGACGGTGCCGGGTCTGCTGCTGCTGCCGTATCTCACCGACACGATGGCGGTGCCGGCCGCGCTGGCGGGGGCGATCGTGCTGCTGCCGAAGGCGTGGGACGTGCTGTTCAACCCCGTTGCGGGGCGCATCTCCGACAACGCCCTGCGCACGCACGGCAGCCGCAGGCCGTTCCTGCTCGTCGGCGGGCTGGTTCTGGCCGCGTGTTTCGCCGCGCTGTTCGCCGGTCCCGGACTGGGGTCGACGGCGGCGGACGCCGGCTACGTCGTGGTCGTGTTCTTCGTGTGCGCCACGGCGTTCGCGTTCTTCCAGGTGCCGTTCAACGCCCTGCCTGCGGAGCTGACCGAGGACTACGACGAGCGCACCCGGCTGACGACCTGGCGCATCGGCGTGCTGGCGCTGGCGATCCTCGTCTCCGGTGCGGTCGCACCGGCCATCGCGAGCGGGCTCGGCGGCACCCACGGGTATCGCGTGATGGGCGTGTTCGTCGGCGTGCTCATCGCGCTCGGCGCGGTCGCCGTCCACGCGGGCACGCGCGGTGCGCCCGTCGGCAGGCTGCGGGAGCCCACGCCGGGATGGCGCGAGCTGCTGGCCACCATGCGGGCCTGGCGCGCGTTCCGCTGGCTGCTGGCCGTCTACTTCCTCCAGGCGCTCGGCGTGGCCACACTGCTGGCCGGCGTCAACTACGTCGCGCGGTACGTACTCGGCGATCCCGGCCTGCAGTCGCTGCTCTTCGCCGGGTTCGTCGGCCCGGCGCTGCTGGTCATGCCCGTGTGGGACCGCATCAGCCGCCGTGGCGGCAAACTCGCCGGATTCCGGGTCTCGTCGGTGCTGCTGGCCGCGGCGCTCGGTGCTCTCGCCCTCTCCCCGGTGCTGGCGACCCCCGTGGTGTTCGTCTTCGTCGCGGTCGCCGGCGTCGGCTATGCCGGTATCCAGGTGTTCCCGCTGGCGATCCTGCCGGACCTGATCTCCGCGGAGGAGGAACGCACCGGTGCGACGCGCGCCGGGATCACCGCCGGGGTGTGGACCGCAGCCGAAACGCTCGGCCTCGCCGTCGGCCCCGGCGTGTTCGGACTCGTGCTGGCGCTCGGCGGATACGTCTCGAGCGCGGACTCGGTGGCCGCCCAGCCCGAGAGCGCGATCACGGCGATCACACTCGGGTTCTCCGCGCTGCCCGCCGTCGTGGTCGCGCTGGCGCTGCCGTTGCTGCGGCGCAGTGTGCTGGGCGACCGGCGGCCGGAAGCCGGCGCCACGAGCGGGGGAGGCGGCGCGTGACTCCGGCGTGAATTCCGGTGTGAATTCCGGTGTTTTCCGGCGTGACTCCCGGCACCGAGGACGTCCTCGGTGCCGGGAGTCACGGCTGCGGGAGGCTCTACCGTCCCCGCGCGGCCGGCGCGCTGCCGTAGCGACGGCGGAACTTCTCCACCTGCCCCGCGCTGTCCATGATCCGCTGCGTCCCTGTCCAGAAGGGATGCGAGGCGGAACTGATGTCCACGGTCACCAGCGGGTAGGTGTCGCCGTCCTCCCACTCGGTCGTGCGGTCCGAAGTGGCCGTGGACCGCGTCAGGAACCGGTCACCGGTGTTGGCGTCGTGGAAGACGACCGGGTGGTAGTCGGGATGGATGTCGGGTTTCATCGTTCCTCCTGTCGGATCGTCGGACGGTCGCCGGCGCTCGTGGGTTCGGCGGCGGCGGTGTCGTCGCAGGGCTCGTCGTGGCCCGTGCCGAACGGGTCCGGGTAGCCGTGCCAGCGGTCCGGCCCCGCGGCGAGCTCGTCGTCGGTGAGTAGCGCCCGGCGCAGTTCGTGGTCGATCAGAAGCGGATCGGCCCGGTGGGAGAGCACGGCGAGTTCCTGGACCCGGTCGCCCCACACCGGGTCCCACCGGAGCGCGGCGAGCGTGCGGCGTTCGGGGGAGACGTCCTCCCACGCGGGCGCGTGGGGCGAGTCCAGCCAGCAGCCGGCGAGCCGGATTCCGAGGCCGCCTCCCGCGGATTCGAGCCACAGGTGATCGTCCGGCCTGCCGGCCAGCCACACGCGGCCGCGGGTGCGGACGACACCCTCGAGCAGCACGTCCAGCGCGTCGTGCAGGCGCTGCGGGTGGAACGGGCGCTGTGCGGTGAACATCGTGAGCGTGACGCCGCAGTCCGCCTCGAGCGGCGGCTGTCCGGTCACCAGTGGGTCGTGCGGATCGCGCGGCGTTCCCCGGTGACCGTCGCCGGGTACGGCGCCGAGCAGCCGGTCGGTGCCGGTGCCGCACAGGTCCAACAGGGCGGCGCGGGGTGCCAGCCGCTGCAGGACCGCGCCGGTGCGCGCCGCGGTCCAGGCGTCGGGCGCCTCGCCTGCCAGCACGAGGACGTCGGCGAACTCCGCCTGGGCCACCGCCGCCTGGGCCAGGGTGCGGTCGTCGCCGGGCCCGGCGTGCAGACCGGCCTCGGCGAGTGGCGTATCGCCGGTGGCCGCCGCGAGCCAGGACGCCTGGTCGACGACCGTGACCACGGCCTCCACCGCGACGTCCTCGGTCACGGGTGTGTCGTCGACGAGGGCGGTGTGCAGTTCGTGGCACACGAGCTCGGGCTCCAAGGCCTCGTCCAGTTGCACGACGATGCGCTCGACCTCGGGCCGGCGGGACAGCCCGCGCAGCAGCGGCAGCAGGTCCCGCCGGAGGGTGCAGGACACGCAGCCGTGGTCGAGCGCCACGGTCTCGATGCGTTCTGCCGAGCCGAGGCGGACGCGGCGCCGGATGATGCCGTCGTCGGCGTGGCGCAGGTCGTGGTGGACGAGCGCAGTGGCCGGCGTGCCTGCGGTGAGCCGGTCGGCGAGTAGCCGGACCGGTGGCTCGCCGAGACCGGCGAGCAGAACCAGGGGTGTGCGGTGCGGGGCGAACATGTCGTACAGTGTAAATGAAAACGATTGTCAATACCAACAAGGGAGGGTCGATGTCGGCGATCTGCCAGGTCACCGGCCGCGCACCGGGCTACGGCACGCAGGTCTCGCACTCGCACCGGCGCACGGCGCGCCGCTGGGAACCGAACATCCAGCGCCGCCGCTACTGGGTTCCGGGTGAGAACCGCTGGGTGACACTGCGGGTCTCGGTCAAGGGCATGAAGACGATCGACAAGCGCGGGATCGACGCCGTCGTGGCGGACCTGCGCGCGCGAGGGGTGACGCTCTGATGGCGAGCACCACCGATGTGCGCCCGATCGTCAAGCTGCGCTCCACGGCGGGCACCGGCTACACGTACGTCACCCGCAAGAACCGGCGCAACGATCCCGACCGCCTGGTGCTGCGCAAGTACGACCCGGTGATGCGCGGGCACGTCGAGTTCCGGGAGGAGCGCTGACGAGTGACCATCGCGGAGCCCTCTACTCGTCGGCGCGACCGGGTGCGGGTGTCCCGCAAGACGCAGAGGAGCGCTGATGAGTGACCATCGCGGCATTTCCTGCTCGTCGGCGCGACCGGGTGCGGGTGTCCCGCAACGACACAGACCGGGCGCGGGAGATGGCACACCGGGGCGAACTGCCCGGCGTGAGCACGTCCGGCTGGTAGGAGGAGATCGGTGAAGCCCGCACCGCAGAAGCGTAGGCGGAATCTGCTGCGTGCCGAAGGCGTCGAGTACGTCGACTGGAAGGACACCGCGCTGCTGCGGAAGTTCCTGTCCGACCGCGGCAAGATCCGCGCCCGCCGGATCACCGGCCTGACCCCGGCGGAGCAGAAGGACGTGGCCCGGGCGATCAAGAACGCCCGCGAGATGGCACTGCTGCCGTACCCGGTCAAGAAGGGCTGAGGAAGGGTGGCACGTTCCGGTGCCGAGCGCGGCGGTCCGGAACGTGCCACCCTGGCCGCATGACGGAGCGGCATCCCGGCCCAGGGGCCGGCCGGATCGAGGCGGCCGGCGGGTCCCACACCGTCGGCACCGAGATCGACCCCGAACTGCTGGAACTCGCGACGCGGGTCTTCGACTTCGCCCGCCACGGCGACACCGACACGCTGGCCGCCTACGTGGATGCCGGGGTTCCGGTGAACCTGTCCAACGACAGCGGCGACACGCTGGTGATGCTCGCCGCATACCACGGTCACGCCGGCACCGTCACCGCGCTGCTGCGTCGCGGCGCCGACCCGGACCGGCTCAACGACCGGGGTCAGAGCCCCCTGGCAGGCGCCGTGTTCAAGGGCGAGGCGGACGTGGTGCGGGCGCTGCTCGACGGCGGAGCCGACCCGGAGGCCGGGCAACCGACCGCGGTGGAGACCGCGCGGACGTTCGGAGCAGAGGAACTGCTCACGTTGTTGAGGCCCTGAGCGCACGCGCCTGACAGGGCATGCGTCATGCTGACTGGCATGGCGCAGGAGGAGCACTACCTGGTCGGACTCGACCTCACCGGGCGGCGCGTGGTCGTCGTGGGCGGCGGTACCGTCGCTCAGCGGCGGCTGCCACGGCTGGTCAAGGCCGGGGCCGTCATCGAACTCGTGTCCCCGGACACCACCCCGTCGGTCGGAGCAATGGCGGACGAGGGCGAGATCACCTGGACCCGGCGGGAGTACACCGACGGCGATCTCGCCGACGCCTGGTACGCCCTGGCGTGCACGGACGACGCGGACGTCAACGCCGCCGTGTGCACCGAGGCCGACCGCAGGCGCACCTTCTGCGTCCGCGCCGATTCCGGGCCCGACGGCAGTGCCGTGACACCGGCGGTGGGTGACAACGACGGCGTGCTCGTGGGCGTGCTGTCCGGCGGTGAACCGCAGCGTTCCGCCGTCGTGCGCGACAGCCTCCTGGACGCGCTGCACTCCGGCGCCGCGGCGGATCCCGGTGCCGGGTACGGCCGGGACGCGGAGGCCGGCGACCGCCGCCCCGAAGCCGGGGTCGCGCTGGTCGGCGGCGGGCCCGGCGACGCCGAGCTGATCACCGTGCGCGGTCGCAGGCTGCTCGCGCGGGCCGATGTGGTCGTCGTCGACCGGCTCGCACCGCGCGAGCTGCTCGACGAACTGCCCCCGCACGTCGAGGTGATCGACGCGGCGAAGATCCCGTACGGCCGCGCGGCCAGTCAGGACGTCATCAACAGCGCGCTGATCGACAACGCGAAGGCGGGCAGGTTCGTCGTCCGCCTCAAAGGCGGCGACCCGTACGTGTTCGGCCGCGGTTTCGAGGAGCTGCTCGCCTGTGCGGAGGCCGGCGTGGCCGTGTCGGTCGTGCCCGGCATCACCAGCGCGTTCGCCGTCCCGGCACTGGCCGACGTGCCGGTGACGCATCGCGGTGTCACCCACGAGGTGGTCGTCGTGTCCGGGCACGTGCCCCCGGACCACGAGACGTCGCTGACCGACTGGGACGCGCTCGGCCGCATGCGGGGCACGATCGTGCTGATGATGGGTGTCGAGCGGATCGACCGGTTCGCCGACACGCTGATGAGCGCGGGCAGGCCCGCCGACACGCCGGTCGCGATGATCCAGGACGGCGCGATGCGCACCCAGAAGGTGCTGCGCTCGACGCTGAAGGAGGTCGGCGCCGATGCGGCCCGCGAGGGCATGCGCCCGCCCGCGGTGACGGTGATCGGCCCGGTCGTCGACCTCTTCGGCCGGGAGTCCTGACCGCGGCTTCCGTCGACGGCGTGGGCGGCTGACTCCGGAAGGCCCCCTGCCGGCGCTCGGCCACGGCACCGCGTTCCCCGCTGGGCCCGTCCACTGCACCCTGTTGTTCACGGTGCCCTGTTGGCCCGGGTGCCCTGTTGTTCCTGGCGCCTGTTGGTCCGGGTGCGCCGTTCCTTCGTCGCGCACCGCTCTTCGTGGCGCGCCGCTTTCACCGCGCCCTGTTCCCCGTGGTGCCTGTTCCTGCACCGCACCTGTTTTCCTGCACCTCACCCGTTTTTCCTTCGCCGCCCCCGTTTCCTTCACCGCGCCGGTTCCGGGCCTCCGCCGACGGTGACGCCACCGCGTCACGTCCCGACATCCGTCGGCCCGGGTCCGCTCCGGAATCCGCAACACGGCCCCCGGAATCCGCAACACGGGCCCCGGAGGCCGCAACACGGGCCCCGGAGGCCGCAACACGGGCTCCGGAATCCGCAACACGGGCCCCGGAGGCCGCAACACGGGCCCCGGAATCCGCAACACGGGGTCCGAGCGTGCACCCGTGCTCCTTTCCGGGGTTGACATGTGCCCGTAACCCACATATAACCAAGTAAATCAAAACAAACCGGCAAGGAAAGCCACATGTACGCACAGGAGCGTCAGCGGAAGATCGTCGAGCGAGCCCGGGCAGAGGGCCGTGCCGACGTGGCCGCGCTGTCCACCGACTTCGACGTCACCACGGAGACGGTGCGGCGGGACCTCACCGTTCTCGAACGGCAGGGCTTGCTCCGCCGCGTACACGGGGGCGCGATCCCGGTCGAGCGACTCGGGTTCGAGCCCGGCCTCGCCGACCGCGATGCGGTGCTGACCTCGGAGAAGGAACGCATCGCCAAGGCCGCGCTCGCGGAGCTGCCCGCCGAGGGCTCGGTCCTGCTCGACGCGGGCACCACGACAGCCCGGTTGGCCGAGATCCTGCCGAACGATCGCGAGCTGACCGTCGTCACCAACGCGGTGCCCCTCGTCGCGTCGCTGGCCGTCCGGCCGCAGGTCACCGTTCTGCTGCTGGGCGGGAAGGTCCGGGGCCGCACGATGGCCGCCGTCGAGGACTGGACGCTGCGCGCGCTGGCCGACATCTGCATCGACGTCGCCTTCCTCGGCACCAACGGCATGTCCGCGGACCGGGGCCTGACCACGCCCGACACCGGCGAGGCCGCGGTGAAGCGGGCGATGATCCACGCCGCGCGGCGGGTGGTGGTGCTGGCCGACCACACGAAGGCGGGCAACGACTACCTCGCGCGGTTCGGCGATCTGTCCGATGTGGATGTGATCGTCACCGACAGCGGACTGGACTCCGAACTGGGCGAGCAGCTCGCCGCCGCAGGACCCGAGGTGGTGCAAGCATGATCGTCACCATGACCCCCAACCCGAGCATCGATCACACCGTCGAGGTCGGGTCTTTGCACCGCGGCGAGGTGCTGCGCGCGCAGGGGTCGCATGTGGACCCCGGTGGCAAAGGGGTCAACGTGTCCCGTGCGCTCGCCGCCCACGGGCGCAAGACCGCCGCCGTCCTGCTCGCGGGTGGTGCCGAGGGCAACCGGCTCACCGAGCTGCTCGACACGCAGGGCGTGACCGTGCGGGCGGTCCCCGTGGCCGGGGGCACGCGCACCAACATCACACTCGCCGAGCCGGACGGCACGGTCACGAAGCTCAACCTGCCGGGGCCGGCGTGCGCCGACTCGGAACTGAGCGCTCTGCTCGAGGCCACGCTCGCCGCGTGCGGCCACGGCACCACCTGGGTCGCCGGCTGCGGCAGCCTGCCGCCGGGCGCCGCCGAGGACTGCTACGCGCGGCTGGTCACGACCGCGAGGGCCGCCGGTGTCCGGGTGGCCGTCGACTCGTCGGGGCCCGCGCTCGCCCGGAGCCTCGCCGCCGAACCCGATCTCGTCAAACCGAACCGGGAGGAGCTCGCGGCATGCGCGGGCATTCCGGTCCACACGCTCGGCGACGCCGCCCGCGCCGCCGAGGTGTTGCGGGCTCGCGGGGCGCGGACCGTGCTCGCGAGTCTCGGATCCGACGGCGCCGTGCTCGCCGACGAGCACGGCGCGGTCCACGGCGAGGCACCCGTCGAGGCCGCCCGCAGCAGCGTGGGCGCCGGTGACGCGTTGCTCGCCGGGTTCCTCGCCGCAGGAGGCGGCAGGGACGCGCTCCCCGCGGCGCTGGCATGGGGCGCCGCCGCCACCGGGCTCGCCGGCAGCCGGATGCCGACGCCAGCCGACGTCGACCGTGTCGGCGTCACGATTCACCCCGCGGTCGAGACCGGCCGCGCACTCGAGGAGGGCCGCTGACATGGCCGAACTGATCACCGCCGATTTCGTCGACCTCGACCTCAGCGCCGGCGAACGCGAGGGGGTGAACAGGGACCTCGCCCAGCGGCTCGCCGGAGCGGGCCGCGTCACCGACCTCGAGGGGTTCCTCGCCGACCTGCGCGAGCGCGAAGCCCAGATGCCCACCGGCATCGAGGGCGGCATCGGCATCCCGCACGCGCGGTCGGCGCACGTGACCGAGCCGACGCTCGGTTTCGGGCGCAGCACGTCCGGTGTGGACTTCGGCGCCGACGACGGCCCCGCACACCTGATCTTCCTGATCGCCGCGCCGGAAGGCGGTGGCGACGAGCACCTCAGCGTGCTCGGCGCGCTCGCCCGGCGCCTGATGCACCAGTCGTTCCGTCAATCGCTGCTCGACGCTCCCGACACGGAGGCCGTCGTGCGGCTCGTTCGCGAGGAGGTGCTCGGACAATGAAGTTCGTCGCCGTCACATCGTGCCCCACCGGCATCGCGCACACGTACATGGCCGCCGAGGCGCTCCAGCAGGCCGCGACGTCCGCCGGGCACGAGATCACCGTGGAGACGCAGGGGTCGGCGGGTTCGGCTCCGCTGGCCGCCGAGGACATCGCGGCCGCGGACGCGGTGGTGTTCGCCGCCGACGTCGACGTGCGCGACCGCGAGCGGTTCGCGGGCAAGCCACAGGTCACCGCGGGCGTCAAGACCGCGATCAACGATGCCGCCGCCCTCGTCGAACAGGCCGTGACGGCCGCCGAGTCCGGCGCGGCCCCCGCCGAGGCCACCGGTGAGGCCACCGGCGAGCCGGAACCGGCCGCCCCGGCTGCCTCGGATCCCGAATCGGAGAACAAGGCCGACGGGAACGCCGGGGCGGGCACGCGCCTGCGCCAGTGGCTGATGACCGGCGTGAGCTACATGATTCCGTTCGTCGCGGCGGGCGGCATTCTCATCGCCATCGCGTTCCTGGTCGGCGGCGCCGAGATCGCCGCCATCGTGGACGGCGGCGACTTCCGCGGCGTGCACTACGACGGCATCTCCGACCCGGCCGACCTCCTCGGCGAGGCGGGGATCGCCGGCGTGCTGTTCAAGGTCGGTTCCACGGCGTTCGACATGCTCGTCCCGATACTGTCCGGCTTCATCGCGTTCGGCATGGCCGACCGTCCCGGCCTCGCGCCGGGCATCGTCGGCGGGCTGCTCGCGAGCGCGATCGGTGCCGGGTTCCTCGGCGGCCTCGTGTCCGGTCTGCTGGCCGGTTTCGTCGTCATGGGGCTGAAGCGGATCAAGGTGCCGCGCGGCGTCGCCGGGGTGATGCCGGTCGTGGTGATCCCGCTCGTGGCGTCCTTCGTGATCGGCTTCCTGATGCTCGTGGTCGTCGGCGAACCGATCGCGGCCGCACAGAGCGGCATGACCGACTGGCTCGCCGGCCTCTCCGGTGGCACGGCGTGGCTGCTCGGCGGCCTGCTCGGCCTGATGATGGCCTTCGACACGGGCGGCCCGGTGAACAAGGTCGCCTACACGTTCGGCATCGCGGCACTGGCCAGCGGGGACACCGTGATCATGGCAGCGGTCATGGCCGCGGGCATGACGCCCCCGCTGGGGCTGGCACTCGCGACCGTCGTGCGCGGACGGCTGTTCACCCACGCGGAGCGCGACGCGGGCAAGGCCGGCTGGCTGCTCGGACTGTCGTTCATCACCGAGGGTGCCATCCCGTTCGCCGCGGCCGATCCGCTGCGCGTGATCCCGTCGTTGATGGCGGGCAGCGCCACGACCGGCGCTCTCGTCGTGGCGTTCGGCGCCACCTCGCCCGCGCCCCACGGTGGCATCTGGGTGGTCGGACTGGTCGGTTCGCCGCTGCTGTACCTCGTCGCCGTCGCCGCCGGGATGGTCGTCACCTGCGGCTGCGTGGTGGCGGCCAAGAGCCTCCTCGGCCGCCGCGAGCGGCAGGCCCGGCCGGACGTCGCGGCCGAGGCACCGGAAGACGGACTCATCGGCGCCCAGCAGGGGTAGCCGGAAGGGAAGGAGCACCCGATGATGGAACGTCACGTGACCGTGGGCTCGTCGGTGGGCCTGCACGCCAGGCCGGCTGCCGTCTTCGCCAAGGCGGCCGCGAGCCAGCCGGTGCCGGTGACGATCGGCAAGGCCGGTGCCGACCCCGTCGACGCGCGCAGCGTGCTGTCGGTGATCGGGCTCGGCGCGCGCAGCGGCGACGAGGTCGTCCTGAGCGCCGACGGACCCGACGCCGAACGTGTGCTCGACGAACTCGCCGAGGTCGTCGCCACCGATCACGACGGGTCGTGAGCGCGCGGGCCGGGTGGCGCCTCGTCACCCGGCCCGCGCCGCCCGGCCTCCGCTGTCCGGCCCGCGCCGCCGCCCCGGCCGCCGGGGCGGCGGCGCGCCGGTGCGGGGCGGGCCCTGTCGGCGACGTCCGGGGCGTGAGCGAGGATGACGGCCATGAACGCCGAGAACACCGCAGCGCCGTCCGAGAACGCAGGGCCATCCGAGAACGCAGCGCCATCCGAGAACGCACTGCCCGAGAATCCGGTCGCCTTCGACATCCGCCGTGACGGCCACGTCGCCGAGGTCACGCTCCTCGGCCCCGCCAAGGGTAACGCGATGGGACCGGACTTCTGGCGCGAACTGCCGCTGGTCTTCCGCGCGCTCGACGCCGACCCCGAGGTGCGGGCGATCGTGCTGGCCGGCAGCGGCAAGCACTTCTCGTACGGCCTCGACCTGAACGCCATGCTGCCCGGGTGGAGCGAGTTCCTCGCCGGCGACGCCCAGGCGGGTCCGCGCACCCGGTTCCTCGACGAGGTGCGGACGATGCAGGACGCCGTCAGCACAGTGGCCAAGTGCCGGACCCCGGTGGTCGCCGCCGTGTCCGGCTGGTGCATCGGCGGCGGCGTCGACCTCATCGCGGGTGCCGACATCCGGCTGGCCAGTGCCGACGCACAGTTCAGTGTGCGCGAGGTCAAGGTCGCGATCGTCGCCGACATCGGCAGCCTGCAGCGCCTCGGCGGCATCATCGGGGAAGGGCACCTGCGGGAGCTCGCGCTCACCGGCAAGGACATCGACGCCGCCCGTGCCGAGAAGATGGGTCTCGTCAACGACGTGTACCCCGACCGGGACGCGCTGCTGACCGCCGCCCGGGAGCTCGCCGCCGAACTCGCGGCGAACCCTCCGCTGGTCGTGCGGGGCATCAAGGACGTACTGTCCATGGGCACCGAGCAGCAGGTCGACGCCGGGCTGCGGTACGTGTCGGCGTGGAACGCGGCGTTCCTGCCCAGCAAGGATCTCGGTGAGGCGGTGCAGGCGTTCCTGGAGAAGCGCCCGCCCCACTTCACCGGCGAGTAGCGCCCGGCAGCAGGTAACGGCGAGCGAGGAGAAGCACGAACGTGAGCAACGAGGCCCACACAGCCGATACGGCCCGCACAGTCCACACCTCCCACCCGAACGCGGGGCACGACGAGTTCCGGCGGGCCCGGGACTTCCTGGTGTCGGCCCGTGAGGACTACGACGCGGCTCGTGAGGGGTTTTCCTGGCCCGAGCTGACCGAGTTCAACTGGGCGCTCGACTGGTTCGACCGCGTGGCGGCCGATCCGGTCACCGCTGAGCGCTACGCGCTGTGGATCGTGGAGGAGGACGGCACCGAGGGCCGGTGGACGTATCCGGAGCTGGCGCGGCGCTCCAACCAGGTGGCGAACTGGCTGCGTGCCCAGGGCGTGCAGCGTGGTGACCGGCTGATCCTCATGCTCGGCAACCAGGTCGAGCTGTGGGAGACGATCCTCGCCGCGATCAAGCTCGGGGCCGTGCTCATCCCGGCGACGACGCTGCTGGGTCCCGCCGATCTGCGTGACCGGGTGGACCGGGGACACGCCCGGCACGTCGTGGCGCGCTCGGCCGATGCGGAGAAGTTCGCCGACGTGCCCGGCGACTACACGCGCATCGCCGTCGGGGAGCCGACGGGTGGCTGGCTCCCGTACGCCGACGCCTACTCGGCCGACGGCGCGTTCACCCCGGACGGCGCGACGCAGGCCACCGATCCGCTGCTGTTGTACTTCACGTCCGGTACGACGGCGCAGCCGAAGCTGGTGCAGCACACGCACGTGTCGTATCCGGCGGGACATCTGTCGACGATGTACTGGATCGGCCTCGAACCCGGCGACGTGCACCTCAACGTCGCGTCGCCGGGTTGGGCGAAGCACGCGTGGAGCAACGTGTTCGCGCCGTGGAACGCCGAGGCCACCGTGTTCCTGTACAACTACACGCGCTTCGACGCCGACGCCCTGCTGGCGCAGCTGGAGCGATGCGGCGTCACGAGCTTCTGCGCCCCGCCGACGGTCTGGCGGATGCTCATCCAGGCCGACCTGAGTGCGCTGCCGACGCCGCCGACGAAGGTCGTCGGTGCGGGCGAGCCGCTGAACCCGGAGGTCATCGAGCAGGTGCGGACCGCGTGGGGCGTGACCATCCGCGACGGTTTCGGCCAGACCGAGACCACGGTGCAGATCGCCAACACCCCGGGGCAGAAGGTCAAGCCGGGTTCGATGGGGCGGGCGGTGCCGGGCTTCGACGTCGTGCTGGTCGACCCGGCCAGCGGCGAGCCGGCCACGGAGGGCGAGCTGTGTCTCGACCTGTCGCAGCGGCCGACCGGCCTGATGGTCGGGTACGCGGGCGACGAGGACCGCACGGCCACGGCGTTCGAGGGTGGCTATTACCACACCGGAGACGTCGGAGCGATCGACGAGGACGGCTACATCACCTACGTCGGCCGCACCGACGACGTCTTCAAGGCCTCGGACTACCGCATCTCGCCGTTCGAGCTGGAGAGTGTGCTGCTGGAGCACGAGGCGGTCGCCGAGGCGGCCGTCGTGCCCGCTCAGGATCCGATCCGCCTGGCGGTGCCGAAGGCGTACGTCGTGCTGACCTCCGGGCACGCTCCCGACGGTGCGACGGCCGAGCGCATCCTCGCGTTCTGCCGCGAGCACCTTGCGCCGTACAAGCGGGTGCGCAGGCTCGAGTTCGCCGAGTTGCCGAAGACGATCTCCGGCAAGATCCGCCGGGTCGAGCTGCGCGGCAAGGAGAACGACGCCGCGGAGCGGCCGGCAGGGGAGTTCCGCGACGAGGATTTCCCGGGGCTGAAGGGCTGAAGGGCTGAAGGGGCGGCAGGCCTGCAGGCGAGTCCATTGTGGATCGCGTGCGGGCCGCGGACGGGTGAATCGTGCGGCAGCCCGTTAACGTCCCCGCGGATCGTGCCGATAATCCCGGTGATGAACGACAGTGAGCAACGTAGCGCCGAGCTTTCCACTGCGCCACCGCGGCACGCGGCGGCGCCACCGACGACCCCGTGCACCGTCGTGTGGAGTCAGGGCAGGCCGTACGTGCTCGAGAACAGCACCGGTCGACCGCGGTGGATGGGCACGGACCGGCGTGGTCGGCCGCTCGCCCTCACCCGGGACGAGCTGTGCCGTCGCGGCTGGAGCTATCACCGCGCCCGCTGACCACGGTCGCGTCCCGCCGGCCTGTGACTCGATACGGTGAGTGGGTGAATGAGTCGGCGGGGTCGAGGCAGTGCGCGGGTCGCAGCGGCGGAAACGGACCGCCGGACGAGACGGCCGGTACGGACGCTGCGGGGGGAACGGACGCTGCGGGGGGAACGGACGCTGCGGGGGCCGGGGACACGCCGACGGGCAGGGACACGGCGACGGGCGGCCGTGAGCGGGGCCCGGCCGTGAGAGCCGCTGCCGGTGGCAGGGGCGGTCCGTCCGTCCTGCGGCAGGCGTTCATGCTGCCGAACCTGCTGTCGATACTGCGGCTCGCCGGCGTGCCGGTGTTCCTGTGGTTGCTGCTCGGCCCCCATGCGGACGGCTGGGCGCTGGCGATCCTCGTGTTCAGCGGGCTCACCGACTGGCTCGACGGCAAACTCGCCCGTTGGCTGAACCAGATGAGCCGCCTGGGGCAGCTCCTCGATCCGGCCGCCGACCGGCTCTACATCGTCGCCACGCTGGTGGCGTTCCTGCTGCGCGACATCGTCCCGTGGTGGGCCGTCGCGGTGCTGCTGGTGCGGGAGGGCGCCGCGGCGCTCTGTGTGCTGGTCCTGCGGTACAACCGGTTCGAGCCACCCGTCGTCACCTACGTCGGCAAGGGCGCCACGTTCGTCCTGATGTATGCCTTCCCGCTGTTGCTTCTCGTCCAGGGTGAGTCGACCGCGGCCGCGATCGCGGCGCCGCTGGCCTACGCGTTCACGATCTGGGGCGGCGTGCTCTACGTCTGGTCCGGCGTGCTGTACGTCGTGCAGACCGGGCTGGCGGTCGCGCGCGACCGCCGCGCCGGCGGGTCGGACGCGACAGCGGGCTGAGCGGAGCACAGGCCCGCCCGCCGGGGCGGCCGGGCGTGTGGTTCGGCCTGACGCGATCGCAGCGTCGTGCGACGATTCCTCTCGTTCGTGGCCATGAGGGGAGTGAAAGGGGAACGGCCTTGGCTGCACAGTCCACGCCGGAGGAGCTGCGCTACACCGAGGACCACGAATGGGTCGCCGAGCGCGGTGACGGTGTCGTGCGGGTGGGCATCACCGAGTACGCCCAGGACCAGCTGGGTGACGTCGTGTTCGTCGACCTGCCGGATCCCGGCGGCGAAACGGCGGCGGGCGAGACCGTCGGCGAGGTCGAATCGACCAAGAGCGTGTCCGAGATCTACGCCCCGCTGGACGGCGAGATCGTCGCCGTCAATGCCGCGGTCGTCGCCACCCCGGAGCTGATCAACGGCGACCCCTACGGCGAAGGCTGGCTCGTCGAGCTCGAGGTGTCCGATCCGGCCACCCTCGACGGGTTGCTCGACGCCGAGGCGTACCAGCGACTGACCGGGAGTTGATCGGGGAGCCCGGGCATTGCGCGCGGCCGCCCGCGCGGTACGTTGAGGCGCACCAGGTTTCATGGCCGCCTGCGGTTTCGCGATCACGGGCGGTGAGGGACCAAGCGACAGACTGTCAGTGCGTAAGGAGAGCTCAGGTGAGCACGAACGACGGGCCCGAGATTCCCCCGGAGGGAGCTCCGGAGAAGACCTCCGTGTTCCGGGCGGACTTCCTGTCGGAAGGGGAGGGGCAGGAGGCGCCGGCGGCCGAGTCGCAGGAGGCCGGCGTTGACGCGCTGCCCGCGGGTTCGGCGTTGCTGGTGGTCAAGCGGGGCCCGAACGCGGGTTCGCGATTCCTGCTCGACCGCGACACGACGAGCGCGGGCCGCCACCCCGACAGCGACATCTTCCTGGACGACGTCACCGTTTCCCGGCGGCACGCGGAGTTCCGCCGCGAGGGCGGTTCGTTCGTCGTGATCGACGTCGGCAGCCTCAACGGCACGTACGTCAACCGTGAGCCGGTCGACCAGGCGGTCCTCGCCGGCGGTGACGAAGTGCAGATCGGCAAGTTCCGTCTGGTGTTCCTGACCGGAGGCCAGGGGGCGCAGTGACGGCTGCCGGACGGCAACCACGCGAGGGGTTGAGCATCGGGGCCGTACTGGCGCACCTGCGCAAGGACTTTCCCGGGGTGACGATCTCGAAGATCAGGTTCCTCGAATCCGAGGGCCTGGTCCGGCCTGCTCGCACGCCGTCCGGCTACCGTCAGTTCACCACGGCCGATGTCGAGCGGCTCCGGTTCGTCCTGACGGCGCAACGTGATCATTATCTGCCACTGAAGGTCATCAAGGAGCAGCTCGACGACGCGGACCGTGGTGCGGCTCCGGTGCCGACGTCCGATCCGCAGCCGGGACTCCGCCCGCCGCGGCGGCTGGTTCCGCTCGATGCTCCGGAATCCGGTGCGCCGGCGCCGACGGCGGACGAGTTCGCCGTCGGCGCCGTGTCCCGGTTGACCCACGAGCAGCTACTGGCCGAGGCGGAGATCGATGAGGCGTTGCTGTCCGAACTGGTCCAGTACGGACTGATCCGGCCCGCCGCAGGCGGGTTCTACGATGCCGATGCGGCGACCATCGCGAAGACGGCCGCCGCGATGGGGGCGTTCGGCATCGAACCACGGCACCTGCGGGCGCTGCGCGTCTCGGCCGATCGCGAGGTCGGGCTGCTCGAACAGGTGGTGGCTCCGGTGTACCGGAGTCGTGACGAGGGCGCCCGTGAACGCGGCGACGAACTCGTTCGCGAGCTGGCGGCCCTGTCGGTCACGCTGCACACGTTGCTGGTGAAGGCGGGGATCCGGGGGATGTCCCACGGGTGAGGCCGCGGCGGCGTCTCCGCCCCGGCATTCGGGGGTCCGGGGCGCTCGGACGGAGCAGTGCGGCAGGTCGTGGCCTCAGCAGCCGGGTGGCGAAACTTCGGTGCAGTCCCCGGGATGACGTACGGTTGAAGGCGGGCTCGAAGAGACCGGGCCGGCGAGAGTGAGAAGCGAGCACAGTGCACCGATGGCGGGTAGCGTCGGCGGTGTCCGCGTGGAGTCCGCGTGGGCCGGCCGAACAGCTGATCCACCGGGGAGCGCTGCAGCCCGCGCGCAGAGAGGGAGGCGAAGCCCGATGAGCGAGATGCGCGTCGTCGGCGTCCGGGTCGAGCTGCCCGCGAACCAGCCGATCTTGTTGCTGCGGGAGACGGACGGCGAGCGGTACCTGCCGATCTGGATCGGCTCGGTGGAGGCGACCGCGATCGCCTTGGAACAGCAGGGCGTGCGGCCTGCCCGTCCGCTGACTCACGATCTGCTCAAGGACGTCATCGCCGGTCTCGGCCGGGAGCTCGAGCAGGTGGTCATCACCGATCTGGAGGAGAGCACCTTCTTCGCCGAGCTCGTGTTCGACGGTGATGTGCGGGTGTCCGCGCGGCCCAGCGACTCCGTCGCGCTCGCTCTCCGCATGGGTGTGCCGATCCATGCGGAGGAAGGCGTGCTCGACGAGGCCGGCCTGATCATCCCGGACGAGCAGGAGGACGAGGTCGAGAAGTTCCGCGAGTTCCTCGACTCGGTCTCACCGGAGGACTTCCGCGGCGCCGACACGTAGCTGCCGGCCGGATGCCCGGTACCTCGGCGGCACGTTCCTCCGCATGCACCGGAGTCTCCTCATGGGTGGAGAAGCGTGTGCCGAAGCCGGCGATCGGGTAATCGGGTCGAGATGTCGTCACCGCGCCCGCGCGTCGCGTTGACCGCCCCGTGAGGCAGGCATACCGTTCGTAGAGCGACGAAACGCGCCGTGGCCGGCGACCGGGCCGCACGGGCGTCGGTCGTACCGGTCGGCCCGCCCGGGCCGGCGGTCTTGTTTCGTCGGCCGCGCGGCCGGGCGAGAGGAGGCATGCGTGGTCGACGACAGTCCGATCAGGGGCATCGACGGTAGTGAACAGGAGGCACTGTTCCCCGACGATTCGCTGCCGGATGAGCTGGTTGGCTACCGTGGCCCTGCGGCCTGTCAGATCGCCGGAATCACGTACCGTCAGCTGGACTACTGGGCGCGCACCAAGTTGATCGCGCCCAGCATCCGCACGGCGCACGGTTCGGGCTCGCAGCGGCTGTACTCGTTCAAGGACATGTTGGTCCTCAAGATCATCAAACGACTGCTCGACACGGGTATTTCGCTGCAGAACATCCGGGTCGCGGTCGATCACCTGCGGGGCAGGGGAGTGCGCGATCTGGCGCGGGTGACGCTGTTCTCCGACGGTACGACCGTCTACGAATGCACGTCGCCGGAGGAGATCGTCGATCTGCTCCAGGGCGGTCAGGGTGTGTTCGGTATCGCCGTCAGCGGTGCGATGCAGGAGATCAGCGGCTCGTTGCACGAGTTTCCCGCCGAGCGGGCCGACGGTGGTGAGATCGAGACGCCGGTGGCCGACGAGCTGTCCCAGCGGCGCCACGCCCGCCGCACCGGCTGAGGCGCAGCCCGGCGCCACACCTCGACGTCATATCTCGACGTCATATCTCGACGACTGAGCGCGTACGAACCGCGGTTCGTACGCGCTCAGTCGTGCAGGGTCGTGGTGATCCGCAGGTTGTATAACGACCTATACGGCAGTGCATCTCTATGCGGCAGCGCCTCAGTGCTCCCCCTCTTGCTCATCTCTTGCTCCGGTTGTGCGGTGCCGGGAGGCTTCGGAAGGCGCAGGGGAGGGGCCGGCTCGGCGTACCGGCGTCACGGGCCGGATCAGCCCGTGACGCCGGCCTGCGCGAAGTGCTGCTGAGACTGCGAGGTCAGGTGCGCACGGAACGACTGTGCGGCGCGCTGTTGCACGGTGTCCACGCCATCACCTGCGAGGCTGAGATAGGTGAACTCACCGTCGGGGCCGGTGGTGAGCTGTTCCGGTGAGGCACCGATCCGGTCGGGCTGGGCCGAGGCGAGCCGGTCCGGCCACTGCGGGCCGTCCGTGATCCATGCGCCGGGTGTGCCGCGGGTGCGGTCGCCGGTCAGGTCGTCGAACACCTCCGACGGCGCCGCCGGCTGCACCGTCACGGTGATGCAGTGTCCGTGGACCACGGTGTCGTCGTCGTTCCATGTCTTGGCGGCTTGCCGGACGGGTTCGGCCACGGCGGGCGCCGTCGCCACCCGCAGCGTCGACCGGCCTTCCTGACATGCCGCGGCCTGCGCTTCGGCGCGGCTCGAGAGTGCACCGGAGGCCCAGTTCCAGCCGAAGATGCCCGCCACGACGAGCACCACGAGTACGCCACCGGCCACCGGCCACGCCGCGATCTTGCGCTGGGGCTTCTTGTCCACGGCGCGATGGCTTCCGGTCGAGGTGACCGTGCCGTGCCTGCCCGTCGTCGTGACGGCCCGGCGGCTGCCGGTGGCGCTGACGGTGCTGTGGCGGCCGGTCGCGGTGGCACGGCGACCGCCGCCGCTCGACGCCGTAGCCGCGTCGCGGCCGGTCCCGGGGGCTGTCGTTCCGGAGGTGGCGGAGTCGGAGGTGGCCCCGGCGGCCGGGCCGGTGGCGCCGGGCGGGGTCTCGCTCGTGGAGTGGCCCGCGTCGTGGACACGTGGCCGGTCGGCGTGCGGGCGGGAAGGAGGTCCGGCGTCCGCTGGTGCCGGGTGGGGGAGCGGGGCGTCCGGCCGGGCTCCGGTAGCCGTGTGGGCGGCGTGGTCCCGGCGGCCGGATTCGTCTCCGGTCGGGACCGGGCCGTCGGCCGGAGGACTGTCGGCCGGGACGGGGTCGAGGCGGGTGGTCCGCTCGGCCGCGTCCTCGGCCCGGGTGCGATCCGGTCCGACCGGGTGCATCGCGGGGGAGGTGGACAGGACGTCGTCCGGGGCCGGCGCATAGCCGGGCGTGCTGCGATAGGCAGCCGGCGGCGTGGTCGTGTCGCGGAACCAGTCGTCCGGCGATCCGCCCGTGCTCGAGCCGGTCTCCGGTCTCTCGCTGCGCAGCGGGTCAGGCTGCCCGGGAGCCGGGTCCTCGGCTCTGTAATGCCGCCCCATTCGCGTCCTCTCGCTTGCACCGAGTGCCGGTCACACTCTGTCGACGTGACACAAACGTAACCACCCTAACAGCCCAACCCGTCGGATCAGTGTGATTCGGATCCGACTTCCGTCGTGGCGAGCAACTCGCGGTAGAGGGCGATCAGCCGTTCGCGTAACGGCGCGGCGCGCCGGGTGAACGCGGCCTGTTGCCGGGCGTACTCGGCACGGCCCGCAGCCGTCTCGATCCGCACCGGGGAATAGCCCAGGTCCGACAGGTCGTACGGGCTCGCGCGCATGTCCAGGACCCGGACGTCGGCCGCCAGCTCGAAGCAGTCTCCGAGCAGCTCCGACGGCACGAGCGGGCCGAGCTTGTAGGCCCATTTGTAGAGGTCCATGCCGACGTGCAGGCACCCGGGCTGGTCGAGGTCGCGCTGCGTCTCGCGGGTCGGCTGCAGCGTGTTCAGCGGCCGTGCCTGCTCGGTGAAGAACCGGAAGGCGTCGTAGTGGCCACAGCGGATGTCGAGGCTCTGGACAACGTCGTCGGTGCCGCCGGAACCCAGTCGCAGCGGTAACTGAGCGTGTCGAACCTGGTCCGGCGGGTGGCGATACACCATGGCCCATTCGTGGAGGCCGAAGCAGTTCAGCCGGGGTGGGCGTGAGGCCGTCGCCTCGAGCAGGGAGAGCACGTACCGCGCCATGCGGGCACGCTTGGGCGGCAGCACCGGATCGGCGTGGACGCCGTCGGCGGTCTCCACGTACCCGGTGCGGTCGAGGAACCGTCGGATCCCTTCTCCGGTGAGCAGCACGCCCGGACCCGGCTGCCAGCGCTCGAGCTGCGAGGGCGGCAGCGAGTAGTAGGTGAACAGGAAGTCCAGCACCGGGTGCTTCTCACCGCGGGAGCGTCGTTCCTGACGGGGCTCTGTCCACGGCCGCATGCGCGTGGTGTGCGCCTCTTCCCGCGCCCGCCATTCCGGTTCGGTGAGCACCGTGTCAGGTGACATGTGTGCCGTCCCGCACCGTGCCGACGTACTCCTCGACGAGGTCCTCCAGCGCGGCCACGCCGATCACCGCGCCCGCGTCGTCGGTGGCGGTCGCCAGGTGACTGCCCTCCCGCCGCATCGCCGACAGCGCGGTGTCGAGCCGCGCGTGCACCGGCAGCTGGGTCAGCCGCCGGATCTTGCTCACCGGGACCCGCGCTCCCGGATCGTCGCCGAGGTGGTCGAGCACGTCCTTGACGTGCAGGTACCCGACGAGGTCGCCGCTGTCGGCACGCAGCGGGTAGCGGGAGAACCCGGTGGCCGACACCGCCGCCTCGACGTCGCCGAGCGTCGGATGATCCGGCACGGTCCGCAGCTCGGCCATCGGTACGACGATGTCGGCAACGGTCTTGTCGGCCGAGGACAGCGTCTGCGACAGCCGCCGGTGCTCGGCGTGCTCGATGAGCCCCTCCCTGCGTGACTCGCTGAGCAGTGCGGCCAGCTCGTCGGAGGTGTAGCCGGTGTCGATCTCGTCCTTCGGTTCGACACGCATCAGCCGCAGCACGCCGTTGGCGATCCCGTTGAGCAGCCAGAGGAACGGGTGCACCAGCCGGACCCACGCGACGTGCACGGGCACGAGCCACAACGCCATCCGCTCCGGCTCGGCGATCGCGATGTTCTTCGGCACCATCTCGCCGACCAGCACGTGCAGCAGGGTGATGGCCACGAGCGTGACGACGAAGGCGACGGCGTGCACGACGTACGCGGGCAGCGGGACGCCGAGTGCGTTGACGGCGGCCTCGAGCTGGTTCGCCACGGCCGGTTCGCCGAACTGGAGCAGCAGCAGCGAGCACACCGTGATGCCCAGCTGTGCGCCCGCGAGCATCAGCGAGACGTTCTGGCCCGCCTTGATGACGGTCCTCGCGCGGCCTTTGCCCGCTTCCAGCAGCGCTTCGAGCCGGTCCCGCCGGGAGGAGATGAGCGCGAACTCGGCGCCGACGAAGAATGCGTTCAACCCCAGCAGGACGGCGATGAGGGAGATGGCGACCCAGTCGTTCACGCGGGCACCTCCCGTCGCTCGACGCGGACCTCGGCGATGCGGTGCCGGTCCATCTCGGTGACGGTGAGCCGCCAGCCGTCGATGTCGACCGAGTCGTCGGCGGCGGGGATGCGGCCCAACCGCTCGAGGATCAGGCCGGCGATCGTCTCGTAGTCGCCGTCGGGCATGGCGAAGCCGGTGATGTCGGCGACCTCGTCACCGCGCAGCTGCCCGGACACGGCCCAGCTGTCGACGCCGATCTGTTGCGAGGCGGGCTCCTCGCGGTCGTCGTGTTCGTCCCGGACGTCGCCGATGATCTCCTCGACGACGTCTTCGAGGGTGACGAGCCCGGCGCTGCCGCCGTACTCGTCGACCACGATCGCCAGCTGGAAGCGCGAGGCACGGAGGCGCTCGAGCAGCGTGTCGCCCGGCAGCGATTCGGGCACGGTCGGGACGGGGCGCATCACCGAGCCGATCGGCACGGTGGTGCGCTCGTCGGCGCGGACCGTGAATGCCTGTTTGATGTGCACGGCGCCCTGGACGTCGTCGAGATCCTCGCGGTAGACGGGGAACCGGGACAGCCCGGTGCGCCGCGACACCTCGACGAGGTCGGCGACGGTCTCGTCGAGGTGCAGTGACTCGACACGCACGCGCGGGGTCATCAGCTCGGCGGCAGTGCGCTCGCCGAACCGCAGCGAGCGGTCGAGCAGGTGGGCGGTGGCGACGTCGAGGGTGCCGCTCGCGGCGCTCGTGCGCACGATCGAGCCCAGCTCCTGGGGCGACCGTGCGGAGCGCAGTTCCTCCTGCGGTTCGATGCCGAGTTTGCGGACGACGACGTTGGCGCTGTTGTTCATGAGCGCGATCAGCCAGCGGAACAGCGCCGAGAACCGGGAGTGGTAGCCGGCGACGGCTCGCGCCGTGTTGAGCGGCAGCGAGACGGCGAGGTTCTTCGGCACCATCTCGCCGATGACCATCGACAGCGCGGTGGCGAGCAGCATCGACAGCACCAGCGACGTGCCCCGAGCGGCGCCCTCGGACAGGCCGACGCCCGTCAGCACGGGGCGGATCACCTGGCCCAGCAGCGGTTCGGCGACGTACCCCGTCAGCAGGGTCGTGAGTGTGATCGCGACCTGGGCGCCGGACAACTGGAACGAGAGGGTCCGGTGCGCCTTGAGCACGGTCTTCGACCGGCGGTCGCCGACCTGGCGGACGTTGGCCTCGATGGTGCTGCGTTCGAGTGTGGTGAGGGAGAACTCGGCCGCCACCGCGAGGCCCGTGCCGACGGTCAGCAGGACGACGACCAGCAGGCCGCCGATGATGAGCAGGACGTCCATCAGCAGGCGCCGCCCGGGGCCGCAGGGGCGGGGCGGACAGGGGGAGACATCAACGAGCCGGGTCTGTCACCCGGCCGAATACTGTCATCCGGTGACTGCGCATCGCGCACGAACGACGTCACTCCTCGGGCAGCACAGGCGAACAGGGGATACGAGCATCTTAACCAGGACAAACGGTGGCGACGGCGGCGGAGTTCCCGAACCGGGCAGGCCTGCGCCGTGCCGGCCGGCGAGCGGGCTCAGTCGCCCCGGTGGCGGCGGACGCTGTCCTCGACGACGTCCAGGACGGGCTCCAGGTCGTCGGCGGGCAGGCCCATCGCGAGGTGGGAGACCAGCCCCTCCAGGACGAGCTGGAGGTAGTCGGCCAGCACGTTCACCTCGATGTCGTCGCGCAGGTTGCCGGACCGGCGCTGCCATTCGAGGCGCTTGCGGGTGGCGGTGGTCAGTTGCTGCGAGTGTTCGGCCCACCGGCTGCGGAACTCGGGGTCGGTACGCAGCCTGCGGGAGACCTCGAGCCGGGTGCCGAGCCAGTCGGCCGGGTGTTCGGAATCGCCGGCCAGCAGGTCACGCATCACCTGCACGAGACCCTGCTGCGCGACGACGTCGGCCATACGGGCGGCGTCGTCCTCGGCGAGGGCGAGGAACAGCGACTCCTTGTCGCGGAAGTGATGGAAGATCGCGCCGCGTGACAGACCGGTCGCCTCTTCGAGCCTGCGGACGGTGGCACCCTCGTAGCCGAAGCGCCCGAAACACAGGCGTGCGCCGTCGAGGATCTGGCGTCGGCGTGCTTCGAGGTGGTCCTGGCTGACCCGTGGCATTCACCGATCTTGACACCGGGCACGCATGAGATGCAAACCGTACGTACGTACTGGGATTGGCGTGTCGCCCACTGCGTATCGGCGTTCGCGCCCCGTTCGGCCCCGCGCGGTGGCTGCGATTGTCGGTGGCCGCCGGTAGCGTCCGACAGCGACGGTCCCCGAGTGGATGCGGTGGTCGCATGACGGCGATGCACGGTTCTGTCACTTCAACCCCGGACACCCCGACTCCGGAGCCCCCGAGTTCAGAGTCCCCGACCCTAGAGACCCCGACCCCGGACGCTGCGGCCGTGGAGGTCGCCGCACGGGCGATCGCCGACCGCGCCGAAGGGGAGGCGTACGTCGCCTCGGTCTGCTTCAAGCACGGCCCGCCGCGGCTGACCGGTGCCGAACTCGAGTTCCTCGTCCACGACGCGGCCGATCCGAGCCTCCCGCTGGACCCCGATCGCTTGCGGCGCGCACTCGGCGCGCACGCTCCGGCCACGCTGGCGCCCGGCGGCCGCGCCGCACCGTTGCCTGCAGGATCGACCCTCACCCTCGAACCGGGCGGCCAGGTGGAGATCTCCACGCGCCCGCAGGAGTCGGTGCCGGCGCTGGTGACCGACGCGGGCGTCGACCTGGCTCACGTCACCGACCTGCTCGCCGCCGACGGTCTGGTGCTCGCCGCGGAGGCGATCGACCCGGTGCGCCCGCCCGCACGGGTCCTCGACACCGAACGTTATGCGGCGATGCAGCGCCGGTTCGCCGCGATCGGCCCCGGTGGCGCGACGATGATGTGCAGCACCGCGGCCGTGCAGGTGTGCGTGGACGCCGGGGAACCCGCCGCGGTACCCGCCCGCTGGGCGGCCGTGCACGCACTCGGTCCCGTCCTGCTCGCACTGTTCGCCAATTCGCGTACCCACACCGGCCGCGACACCGGGCACGCGTCGGCACGCTGGCGCGCCGTGATGGACACCGAACCCGCCCGCACCGACCCGGCCGCGGGCAGTGGCGCCGTCGCCGATCCGCCCGCACGCTGGGCCTCCCACGTGCTCGACACGCCGCTCATGGTCCGCAGGCGCACGGCCGGACCCTGGGACGCACCCGCCCGGCTGACGTTCGCCGACTGGATCGCCCGCCGCGGCGCCGCCCGGCACTGGCCGCCGCCGACCTTCGGCGACCTCGACTACCACCTGACCACACTGTTCACCCCGGTCCGCCCGCGCGGGCACCTCGAGGTGCGCTACCTCGACGCGCAGCCAGCAGGCCGCTGGGTCGATCCCGTCGCGCTGCTGGCCGCGCTGCTGCGCGGTCCGGCGGTGGTCGACCGCGTCCGCGAGGTCTGCGCACCCACCGAGGGCCGGTGGGCCGACGCCGCCCGGCTCGGGCTCGCCGATCCCGCCCTCGCCCGCGGCGCCCGCGGCGTCGCGGAGCTCGGCTGTGACGGTCTCGCCGATCTCGGCCTCACGTCCGCGCTGGCCGAGGAGATCGCCACCGCCGTCGCCGCCCGGCTCGACGGCCGCCTGCACCCCGCATGACGCCGATACCCGCCGGGCCGCCGGTGTGCCGGCACCCCGGCGCGTCAACCCGTTGCTCGTCCCCGCTGTCGTTCCAGCCCCCTGTCGTTCCAGCCCACTGTTGTCCAGCCCACTGTCGTTCGAGGAGGAAGTATGGCCGCGTTCGATCGTTCCCCGGTCCCCGCTGCGCCGGAGGTGCCCGGTACACCCGACCCCGCAGGTGGCCCCGACCCCGCAGGCGCACCCGATCGGCGGCCGGGCGGCACCGCCGAGGACCTGCGTGCCCACGCGGCCGCGGCGCTGGACCGGGCGCGCCGACGCACCGCGGCACTGACCGACATCGACGACACCGAGCTCACCCGGCAGCATTCGACACTCATGTCCCCGCTGGTGTGGGATCTCGCGCACGTCGGCAGCCAGGAGGAGATCTGGCTCGTGCGGGACGTCGGCGGGCGTGAACCGTTGCGCCCCGATCTGGACGAGTTGTACGACGCGTTCCAGCATCCGCGTTCCGACCGGCCCGCACTGCCGCTGCTCGGTCCGGACGAGGCCCGCGCTTACGTCGGCCAGGTCCGGGACAAGGCGCTGGACGCGCTCGACCGCGTCCCGTTGGAGGGTGACCGGCTGACCACGTCGGCGTTCGCGTTCGGCATGATCGCCCAGCACGAACAGCAGCACGACGAGACGATGCTCGCGACCCATCAGCTGCGCCGCGGCGATCCGCTGCTCGAGGCGCCGGCTCCGCCCGGCAGGCGCGCCGGATCGTTGCCGGAGGAGGTCGTCGTGCCCGCGGGGTCGTTCGTCATGGGCACGTCGGTGGAACCGTGGGCGCTCGACAACGAACGACCCGCCCACGAGGTGTTCGTCGACGCCTTCGCGCTCGACACGGTCCCGGTGACGAGCGGGCGGTACGCCGCGTTCGTCGAGGCCGGCGGGTACACCGAGCCGCGGTGGTGGAGCGAGGAGGGCTGGGCGTACGTGACCCGCCACGGCATCACCGCGCCGCGGTTCTGGTACCGCGACGAGGGCCGCTGGCGGCGCAGGCGGTTCGGTGTGGACGAGGCGGTCCCGGCCGACGAACCGGTGCTGCACGTGTCGTTCCACGAGGCCGAGGCCTACGCCGCGTGGGCGGGCAAACGGCTGCCCACCGAGGCGGAATGGGAGAAGGCGGCCCGCCACGACCCGGCGTCCGGCCGTTCGCTGCGCTACCCGTGGGGCGACGGCGAACCCACGGCCGAGCGCGCCAACCTCGGTCAGCGGCACCTGCGGCCCGCGCCGGTCGGTGCCTACCCGGACGGCGCGTCGCCGGTGGGTGCGCATCAGCTGATCGGTGACGTCTGGGAGTGGACGGCCACGGAGTTCGCGGGATACCCGGGCTTCACGGCGTTCCCGTACCGCGAGTACTCCGAGGTGTTCTTCGGCAGCGACCACAAGGTGCTCCGCGGCGGATCGTTCGGCACCGATCCGGTGGCGATCCGCGGTACGTTCCGCAACTGGGACTACCCGATCCGCAGGCAGATCTTCACGGGCTTCCGCTGTGCCCGCGACCTGCGCCGTGACGAGGTGGTGTGAGCGGTGTGCCGGCATCTCGCGTATCTCGGCGCACCGGCCTCGCCCGCGGACCCGCTGGTGGGCGCGCCGCACGCGCTGCTCGTGCAGTCCTACGCCCCGGCGGACATGCGCGGCGGCGGCACCGTCAACGCCGACGGGTTCGGCCTCGCCTGGCTGGCCGACGACGCCGGCCCGCCGGTGCAGTACCGCCGTGCTCGTCCGATGTGGACCGACGACACGCTGCCGCGGTTGGCCGGCACGCTCCGGCCCGCGGCCTACGTCGGCGCGGTGCGCTCGGGTACGCCGGGCATGCCGGTCGAGGAGGGCGCCTGTGCGCCGCTGGTCGACGACCGGTGGATGTTCAGCCACAACGGGGTCGTGCGCGACTGGCCGTCCTCGGTGGCGGGGCTCGCGGAGAAGCTTCCCGTCGTCGAGCTGCTCGGCCTGGAATCGCGCACCGACTCGGCATTGCTGTGGGCACTGCTGCGGCATCGGCTGGCCGTGGGCGGCGATCCGGTGACCGAGGTGGCGCGGCTGGTGTCCGATGTGGACCGATCGGCGCCGGGATCGCGGCTGAACCTCGTGCTCGCGGGCCGCGACCTGCTCGTCGCGACCGCGTGGACGCATTCGCTGTCGGTCCGCGCAGACCCCGGCGGCGTCGCCGTGGCCTCGGAACCCTACGACGACGATCCGGCGTGGCAGGCCGTTCCCGACGGCCACCTCGTCATCGCCCGCCGGGCCGCCACCGGCGCGGTCACCAGCACGATCCTGCCCCTCGACGAACGGAGCTCGGAGTGAACAACGTGATCATCGAACGGCACCGCAGCGGCGACGACCTGACCACGGCGCTGCGCCGCGACGTCCGGGAAGGACTGTCGGCGGCGCAGAAGTGGTTGCCCGCCACGTGGTTCTACGACGCGCGGGGCAGCGAGTTGTTCGAACAGATCACCGCGCTGCCCGAGTACTACCCCACGCGCGCCGAGCGGGAGGTGCTGCTGCGCGAGGCCCCCGCGATCGCCGCGGCCACCGGGGCGCGCACGCTCGTGGAACTCGGCGCCGGCTCGAGCGAGAAGACCCGTGCGCTGCTCGACGCGCTGCGGTCGGCCGACACGCTGACGAGCTTCGTGCCCCAGGACGTGTCGGCCTCGGCGCTGACCGAGGCGGCGGAGGCGATCGCCGCCGATTACCCGGACCTGGCCGTGCACGGCGTCGTCGGGGACTTCACCGTGAATCTCGGCGAGCTGCCGGGCACGTCGCCGAGACTGGTGGCGTTCCTCGGCGGCACGATCGGCAATTTCCCGCCCGCCGAGCGCGCGGCGTTCCTGCGGTCGGTGCGTGCGGTGCTCAAGCCGGGGGAATGGCTGCTGCTCGGGACCGACCTGGTGAAGGACCCCGCCACGCTCGTGGCCGCCTACGACGACGCGGGCGGCGTGACGGCCGAGTTCAACCGCAACGTGCTCACGGTGCTGAACAGTCGCCTGGACGCCGACGCCGACCCGGCGGATTTCGACCACGTGGCCGCGTGGGACGCCGAGCACGAGTGGATCGAGATGCGCCTGCGTGCCCGGCGCGATCTCGTGGTGCATGTCCCGGGCGCCGGGCTGGACGTCGAATTCCGCGCGGGCGAACATCTGCGGACCGAGGTCTCCGCCAAGTTCCGGCCCGACGGGGTGCGGACCGAACTCGCCGAGGCGGGATTCACCCGCGAACACTGGTGGACCGACGAGGCGAACCGGTTCGGCGTCTCCCTCTCCCGCGCCGTGTGAGGCCTGCGTCCGTTCGTGTGTCCTGCACTCGGCACCGCGTGTCCTGCACTCGGCACGGCCGTCGGGAAACCGGCGTGCGGCACGCCCGTCGGCAATGATCGAATGTCCGGTATGCGGAACCCCCTGCCCGCCGTCGCCCGGGTTCTGGGCCGACGGCGGTCGCTGATGAAGCTCGCCGAGGGCATCGTGTGGGCCGACGCTCGCCTGCACCGCGCCTCCCGGGGACGGGCCAGTCTGGTCGGCATCGCGGGCCTGCCGTCACTGCGACTGATCACGACGGGACGCCGGACCGGACAGCCGCGGGAGAACAATCTGCTCTACCTGCCCGACCGCCGGGCTCCCGACAACGAAACGCCCGGCAACGAAACGCCCGGCAACGAAGCGCCCGGCAACGAAGCGCCCGGCAACGAAACGCCCGACACCCGAGCCGCCGGCCGCAGCGGACCCCGGGGCACGGCGCGCGGGCGGGCGGCGCCGGGAACGGGCGGTGAGGCGTTCGTCGTCACCGGGTCGAACTGGGGCCGCCCCCACGACCCGGCATGGGCGCTCAACCTGCGCGCGTGCCCGGACGCGCGCGTGCTCGCCCGCGGCAGGGACGTCGCGGTGCGCGCCCGGGAACTCACCGGCCTGGACCGCGATGCCATGTGGCGACGGCTGCTGGCGTTCTGGCCCGGCTACGGCATGGAACGGCAGCAGGCGGGCCGCGACTTCCCGATCTTCGTGCTCACCCCGACCGGGGATCGCTCGCGATGATGCCCATCGCGATCACGTCGTGCCAGATGCCGCCGGAGTACAGTGCACTGCGGTAGATGCCTTCGCGGACGAACCCGCACTTCTCGTAGACCCGCTGGGCGCGGACGTTGAAATCGAACACTTCCAGGCCCACGCGGTGCAGCCCGGCTGTGCCGAACGCGTAGTTCAGCACCAGCCGGGTCGCCGCGGTGCCGTAGCCGCGGCTGAAGACGTCCGGGCCGAGCAGCGCGATGCGGTATCCCGCCGTGGCGTTCGGCGCGTCCAGCTCGTGCAACACCGCCTCGCCGAGGAACGCGCCCGTGCCGGCGTCGGTGATGGCCCAGTCCGCGCGGTCGTGGTGGTCGGCCCTGGTTGCCAGGTGCTGCCGCACCTCGTCGTCGGTGAACGTGCGGTGCGTCCCGGTCAGCCTGCGGACCACCGGATCGTCGACCATCCGCCGCACCCCGTCGAAGTGCTCCTCGGCGAGCGGGACGAGGCGCAGTCGGTCGTCGGTCAGGCTCGGCAGCTCGCGGAAGACGTCGGAGGGGATCACTCCGACACGGAACCATCACCGGTGCCGACGCGCGACCGGATATCCGGAGCGGTGGTGCCGGACCGGCCGGCCACAGCAGAACCGGCCGGCCACAGCAGAACGGCGCCGCGAGCCGAAAGGCCCGCGGCGCCGTCCGTCGCGTGTTACGGGATCAGGAGTTGGTCAGGTTCCGCAGCACGTACTGCAGGATGCCGCCGTTGCGGTAGTAGTCCGCCTCACCGGGGGTGTCGATGCGGACGTCGGCGTCGAACTCGACCTGCTTGCCGTCGGCCTTCGTGGCGGTGACCTTGACCGTCGACGGCGTCACATCGTTGTTCAGCTCGGTGATGCCGGCGATGTCGTAGGTCTCCGTGCCGTCCAGGCCCAGCGAGGACGCCGAGGAGCCCTGCGGGAACTGCAGCGGCACCACGCCCATGCCGATCAGGTTCGACCGGTGGATGCGCTCGAACGACTCGGCGATCACCGCCTGCACGCCCAGCAGGCGCGTGCCCTTGGCCGCCCAGTCGCGCGACGACCCGGAGCCGTACTCCTTGCCGCCCAGCACGACCAGCGGCGTGCCCTGCGCGGCGTAGTTCTGGGCCGCGTCGTAGATGAAGGCCTGCGGGCCGCCCTCCTGCGTGAAGTCGCGGGTGTAACCGCCCTGCACGTCGTCGAGCAGCAGGTTGCGCAGCCGGATGTTGGCGAAGGTGCCGCGGATCATCACCTCGTGGTTGCCACGGCGCGAGCCGTACGAGTTGAAGTCCTTGCGCTCCAGTCCGTTCTCCTTGAGGTACCGGCCTGCGGGCGAGTCCTCCTTGATGGCACCGGCGGGGGAGATGTGGTCCGTGGTGACCGAGTCGCCCAGCAGCGCCAGCACGCGGGCACCGGAGATGTCGGTGACCGGATCCGGCTCGGCGCCCATGCCGTCGAAGTACGGGGGCTTGCGGACGTAGGTGGACTCGGCGTCCCACTCGAACGTCTTGCCCTCCGGGGTGGGCAGGGCCTTCCAGCGCTCGCCGCCGTCGAACACGTCGGAGTAGTCCTTGGTGAACATCTCCTGTGTGATCGCCGAGTCGATCGTGGACTGGATCTCCTGCGGCGACGGCCAGATGTCGCGCAGGAACACGTCGTTTCCGTCGGTGTCCTGGCCGAGCGGCTGGTTCTCGAAGTCGAAGTCCATCGTGCCCGCGAGGGCGTAGGCGATGACCAGCGGCGGCGAGGCCAGGTAGTTCATCTTGACGTCGGGGTTGATCCGGCCCTCGAAGTTGCGGTTACCGGACAGCACCGACACGGCCGTGAGGTCGTTGTCCTGGATCGACTGCGAGATCTCCTCCGGCAGCGGACCGGAGTTGCCGATGCAGGTGGTGCAGCCGTAGCCGACCAGGTGGTAGCCCAGCTTCTCCAGGTACGGCCACAGGCCGGCCTTCTCGTAGTAGTCGGTGACGACCTGCGAGCCCGGGGCCATCGACGTCTTGACCCACGGCTTGGACGACAGGCCCTTCTCGACGGCGTTGCGGGCCAGCAGCGCGGCGCCGAGCATGACCGACGGGTTCGAGGTGTTGGTGCACGAGGTGATCGAGGCGATCACCACGGCGCCGTGGTCGAGCACGAACTCGCCGCGCTCCTCGGACGTGACGGTGACCGGCTTCGACGGACGGCCGTGGGCACCGTTGGCTGCCGACTGCACCGCCACGGCGTCCTCGGCGGCGAACGACAGCGCGGGTGCGTCGCTGGCCGGGAAGCTCTCCTCGACCTTCTCGTCGATCTGCGTGTGCGGGGTGGCCTGGTCGCCGGAGACGTAGTCGTGCAGCGACGTGCGGAAGGACGACTTCGCCTCGGTCAGCTCGATGCGGTCCTGCGGGCGCTTCGGGCCCGCGATCGACGGCACGACCGTCGACAGGTCCAGCTCGAGGTACTCCGAGTACTCCGGCTCGTGGGCCGGGTCGTGCCAGAGGCCCTGCTCCTTGGAGTAGGCCTCGACGAGCGCGAGCTGCTCCTCGGAGCGGCCGGTGAGCTTGAGGTAGCGGAGCGTCTCCTCGTCGATCGGGAAGATCGCGGCGGTGGAGCCGAATTCCGGGCTCATGTTGCCGATCGTGGCGCGGTTGGCCAGCGGCACCGCGCCGACACCGTCGCCGTAGAACTCGACGAACTTGCCGACCACGCCGTGCGCGCGCAGCTTCTCGGTGATCGTCAGCACGACGTCGGTGGCGGTCGCGCCGGGCGGGATCTGGCCGGTCAGCTTGAAGCCGACGACCTTCGGGATGAGCATCGACACCGGCTGTCCGAGCATCGCGGCCTCGGCCTCGATGCCGCCGACGCCCCAGCCGAGCACGCCCAGGCCGTTGACCATGGTGGTGTGCGAGTCCGTGCCGACACAGGTGTCCGGGTAGGCCTGGCCGTTCCGGGACATGATCGTGCGCGCCAGGTGCTCGATGTTGACCTGGTGGACGATGCCGGTGCCCGGCGGGACGACCTTGAACTCCTCGAAGGCGTTCTGGCCCCAGCGCAGGAACTGGTAGCGCTCCTTGTTGCGCTCGTACTCGATCTCGACGTTGCGCTCGAACGCGTCCTCGCGGCCGAAGATGTCGATCACCACCGAGTGGTCGATGACCATCTCGGCCGGCGCGAGCGGGTTGACCTGGTCCGGGTCGCCGCCGAGGGCCGTGACGGCCTCCCGCATCGTGGCGAGGTCGACCACACACGGCACACCGGTGAAGTCCTGCATCACCACGCGAGCGGGCGTGAACTGAATCTCGGTGGACGGATCGGCCTTCGGATCCCAGTTGCCCAGTGCGCGGATGTGCTCCGCGGTGATGTTGGCGCCGTCCTCGGTGCGCAGAAGGTTCTCCAGGAGAATCTTCAGGCTGTACGGCAGCCGCTGCGACCCCTCGACCTGGTTGAGGCGGAACACCTCGTACGAGGCGTCACCGACCTTCAGTGTGTCGCGAGCGCCGAAGCTGTTCTTGCTGGCGGGTGCAGTCACGTCTCACTCCATGCGGCGGTTAGTTCGGGTACCCAGGGCCGAGTCTTGCGCACCCCCGTTGCGCCCGCAGAGGTGGGCTCGGATGATCCCTGCGTTACAAACAGTACGCGTGTCCTTTTTTGGGTTCAAGGAAGGGTACGGCTGGATGTCGCCGGAAACGTGTGATATCCGCCCCGATTCCCGTTCACCTCGCACACAGGGCCCCGGCACCAGGTGCGGTGCCGGGGCCCTGGGTTCTCGGGGAGGCCCGGTGGGTGGCCGCCACGCGAGGCGGCCACCGGATCAGTAGTCGCCGGCGAGCATGGCCTTGAGGTCCTCCGGCTGCATGCTGCGCATGGCCGTGATGACCAGATCGTTCGCGGTGTCCAGGGGGCTGACGTAATGCTTGCCGTCGACCTCCGTGGTCACGACGCCGAGGCCCTGCTTCATGAACCCTTCGGTGACGTTGGAGACCATCTCCGCGGCGGCCGGTGGCATGTCGGGGGAGTCCGCCGCAGCCTGCCGGGCGATGTCGTCGGCGCACAGCCGCTGGCTCCGGCCCCGGGCCTGCATCTCGTAGCAGTCGCCGGACTTGGCGACCGTGATGGTGCTGCCCTGTACGGACACGGAGATCGACGTGATCGTGGCGCGCGTACCGCCGGTGACCTCGCTGGTCTCGGTCTGCAGGTCGGTGACCTCGGCGCCCGGCAGACCCTCGAAGCCGGCGGCCTGCTCGAGCAGCAGCGGTCCCGCGTCGTGCACCACCGCCAGCTGGTCCGGAGGCAGCAGTTCGATGACGCGCTCGAGGTCGCCGCTCAACGCGGCATTGACGGTGTCCTTCACGGCCGCGTCGACCGAGTCGGCACCCTTCGCGGGGATCGACCGCGACGACCACTCGAGGTCCAGGTCCTGCACGGCATAGTCGGCGAGCGTGTAGAAGAGGCTCGGATACCACTCGCCGTTCTCCTGCACGGCGGCGAGCCGCAGAGGCTCGTCGAGATCCTCGGCGATATCGACCGTGTGGCTGTCCTCGCCGAAGGGCGTGTTTTCGACTATCTGGTCCTTGAACTCGGGTGCCAGCGGCACCTCGGAGTAGTCGGCCTCGAACGTGATCGTCCCGCCCGTGAGCTCGGTGACGGTGACGCGGTCGTTGATCCGCTCCTCACCCTGCTCGTCGAAGCGCAGGTTCTCGGTGGTCACGCTGATTCCGCTGAACATCTCGGGATCGGCGTCCTCGGTGAGCACGCCGAGGCGCTTGTACTCGGCGATGAATTCGTCGAACGTATCGGTGAGCGGTCGGGATTCCGACGGGGCGAGGGTGCTCACGGCTCCCGCGACGTCATCGCCTTCGAGCGACGTCGCCAGCTTGCGCACGGCCTCGGTCGGCGACGACGAGCCCGCGGCGACGGAGCTCTGCTGGAAGAACGCGAAATAGCTGCCCACGGCGCCCGCGGCGACGACGAGCGCGATGACGAGCCCGATGACGAGCCCGCGTTTACGGCCCTTGCCCGCGGGCGGCGGAGCCGGGGCGACGGCGTCCTGCTGGCCGTACGGCGGCGGGTATCCCTGGTCGTATCCCTGCTGCGGCTGCCCGTACTGCGGTCCCGGCTGTCCGTACTGGGGCTGGCCGTATTGCGGTTGTCCGTACTGAGGCTGCCCGTACTGGGGCTGGCCGCCCTGCGGGTCGCCGCCCGGCTGGGGCTGACCGCCGTACGGCTGGCCCGGCTGCCCGCCGGGCTGGTTCCCCCACGGATTGTCGGGGTCTTGCGGAGTGGTCACGATTCCCACCTGCTCTGTGTCGATGCGCCGGTGCGCGGGCGCGGGTACCGGCGTCCTGTCTTGCCGGGCTCGCGGCGAACCGGAACCCGGATGTGCATGCCGACCGTTCAGTCGTGCCGCTGTGGCACGTCGGCGTTGTCCACTGCCGCCGCCTGCGTGGCCCGGTGAGCCGGTCCTGCGACGGCGAGCGTGACGAGTGCGGCGACCGCGGTGAGGCCCATGCCGAGCGCGGTCACAACGGGGCCGGACGGGGCGATGCCGATCAGTCCTTGATCACGTTCACCGGCTCGGACTGCGACGAGTACCGCGACGGTTCCCACCGGAAGTGAAAGAACAAGGCACAGCGCTGCGGCCGTGCGTACGAACCGGGTGGCCAGCGTGGCGGCGAACACAGCTGCCAGCAGCGGGACACCGGCCCACACGGTCAGCGCCTCCTCGGCGCCGCCCGCGAGGCGGAAGTGCTCGACCAGCCCCGCAGTTTCGTAGCTGCTGCGGTTCACATCGCCGGACGAGAACCACGGCAGAAACGTCCCGACGACGGCGAGTACGAGACCGACGCCGGTCAGCGCGGTGGCGGTGGTGCGGACCACGACCGCCGTCGGACGGGAGTTGACCATGCGCACCATCCTGCCGGATTTGCCCGACCAGCCGGATGGGGGTCCCCCAATACGGGGAAATGTGATGAACGATGCCGATGTTTCGAATGTGGCATGTGGTGGCGCAGAGGCGGTGATGGCACAGTTCTGCTCGGAGTAGCAGGAGGTGGGATCGGATGCGGACGAGCGCGGACCGAGCGGCGCAGTCGCGGGCGTCGGCGCCGCGGCCGGCCTGGTCGTCGGCGCGGCGGGGTGGACGGAGGTCCCGGCGCGGGGTGGCCGCGGGAGCGTTCACGCTGGCCGTGCTGCTCGGAGCCCCGGGTACGGCCGCTGCGGTGCCGCCGCCCCCGCCGAACCCGAGCGATGCGGAACTCGAAGCCGGCAGGGCGGAAGCGTCCGAGAAAGCGGGCGAGGTCGGCCGGCTCACCAGTCGACTCGCCGACGCCGAGGCCAAACTGACCACCCTGCGCAACCGGGTGGAGCGGAAACTCGAGCAGGCCAACAAGGCGCGGGTGGATCTGCAGCGGGCGCGGTCCGCCGCCGAGGCCGCGGAGTCACGTGCCGAGACGGCCCGCGCGGAGGTCGAGACCGCGTCGGGTGCGATCCGGACGGCGCGGAAGTCGCTGGACCGGTTCGTGGCGGGCAGCCACCGGCAGGGCACCGCGATCGGCTCACTGAGCGCCTATCTGGGTGCCGATTCGCCGAAGGATCTGCTCGCCCGGGAGCAGCTGCTGGGTGCCGTCGGCGACAGTGAGCTGGATGCGCTCGGCAGCATGAAACGCGCGCAGGTACGCAAGTCGAACAAGGAGGCCGCGGCCAGGGAGGCCCTCCAGGACGCGCGGCAGAAGCGGGCCGCCGCGGCGGAGGCGAAGACCGCGGCGGACCAGGCCCAGCAGGCGGCCGTCGCCGCACGCTCCCGGCAGGCGTCCCGTGCCAAGGAGCTCCGGACGGAGAAGAGCTCCGTAGAACGGCAGCTTCGTGAGGCGCGCTCGCACGTCGGCGGTCTCGAAGGGCAGCGCGAGCGGTACCAGGAGTGGCTCGCCGAGAAGGAGGCCGAAGAGGCTGCGCAGGCCCAGCAGGCGGCAGCCGCGGCCTCCGGCGGGGGCGGTTCGGCCCCGGCCCCAGCGGCGTCGGCGACGTCGGTACCGGCGGGCGCGAGCGTCGAAGCGGCGGTGCAGCGCGCGATGTCGCAGCTCGGTGTGCAGTACGCCTGGGGCGGCGGCAATGCGCACGGCCCGACGTACGGCATCCGCGACGGCGGCGTCGCCGATGCCCACGGCGACTACAACAAGATCGGCTTCGACTGTTCGGGCCTGATGATCTACGCGTTCGCCGGGGTCCAGGCGCTGCCGCACTACAGCGGTTACCAGTACGACGCGGGACGGAAGGTGCCGCTGTCGCAGATGCGGCGCGGCGACATGCTGTTCTGGGGCAATGGCGGCATCCATCACGTCGCGATGTACCTGGGCAACGGCCAGATGATCGAGGCACCGTACTCCGGTGGCCACGTCCGGGTCGTGCCGGTGCGGTACGGCGACATCCTCCCGTACGCCACGCGCCTCATCGGGTGACGGCGCGCGGCGCCGGCGCCTCCCCGGGCTCCGCGGCGGGGCCGGATCCGGAGCCGTATGCGGGCATCGTCGTGGCCGGCGGGCAGGCACGCCGGCTCGGCGGGGTGGACAAACCGATGCTCGACGTCGGCGGGCGCACGCTGCTGGCACGGTCACTGGATGCGCTGAGCGGTGCCGATCCCGTCGTGGTCGTCGGACCGCGGCGGCCCGATGTGCACGGCGTGCGCTGGACGCGGGAGGAACCGCCGGGCGGCGGGCCGGTCGCCGCGCTCGCCGCCGGGCTGGCTCTGGTGGACCGGCCGCGGGTGGTGGTGCTGGCCGGGGACCTGCGCGGGGTCACGCCGGACGTCGTGGGCCGCCTCCTGGACGCGCTCGACCGGCAGGCCCGCGAGCACCCCGCCGCCGGCCCCGACCCGGACGGTGCGGTCCTGGTCGACGCCGCCGGCCGCCGGCAGTGGCTGCTCGGTGCCTGGCGGACGGCGGCACTGCGCGCGGCGATCCCGGCAGCTCCCGCCGGTCACGCGCTGCGCCGGGTGCTGAATGGTCTGACCATCGCCGACGTACCGGCCCGCGGTGACGAGGCCGCCGACGTCGACACGGCCGGTGACCTGCCGTGACCGTCGGAGTGGTTCACAGGCGTCATACCGCGTGTCGGGTTCCATAGAACCCTCCACCTCAGCCACCGGGTGCGCGCCCGCGAGCGGTACGGTCCCGGCGAGAGGGAAGATCACCGGCAAGGAGGTTAGGTGTGACCGAGCCCGGCACCCCCGACAACGCGAGCGGGGCGGAACCCGGCGCACCGGCACGCGACGCCCAGCTGCTCGAACGCACCGTGTTCGAGGTCAAGCGCGTCATCGTCGGCCAGGATCGGTTGGTCGAGCGCATGCTGGTGGGGCTGCTCGCGAAAGGTCACCTGCTGCTGGAGGGCGTGCCCGGGGTCGCGAAGACCCTCGCCGTCGAGACGTTCGCCAAGGTCGTCGGCGGATCGTTCTCGCGCGTACAGTTCACCCCCGACCTCGTGCCCGCCGACATCCTCGGCACCCGGATCTACCGGCAGGGCAGCGAGAAGTTCGACGTCGAGCTCGGCCCGGTGGTCGCGAACTTCGTCCTCGCGGACGAGATCAACCGTGCTCCGGCGAAGGTCCAGTCGGCGATGCTCGAGGTGATGGCCGAGCAGCACGTCTCGCTGGGCGGGGAGACCTTCCCGATGCCGGATCCGTTCCTCGTGCTCGCCACGCAGAACCCGATCGAGAACGAAGGCGTGTATCCGCTGCCGGAAGCCCAGCGCGACCGGTTCCTGTTCAAGATCATCGTCGAGTACCCCACGGCCGAAGAGGAACGCGAGATCGTCTACCGGATGGGCGTGTCCGCGCCCGAGCCGCAGACGGTGCTCACGCCGGACGAACTCGTCCGGTTGCAGGGCGTGGCCTCGCAGGTGTTCGTCCACCATGCGCTCGTGGACTACGTGGTCCGCCTGGTCCTGGCCACCCGCACCCCGAACGACCACGGGCTCTCCGACGTCGCGGGGTGGGTGTCCTACGGTGCTTCGCCGCGTGCGAGCCTCGGCATCATCTCCGCGGCACGTGCGCTGGCCCTCGTGCGCGGTCGTGACTACGTGCTGCCGCAGGACATCGTCGATGTCGCCGGAGACGTGCTGCGCCACCGGCTGGTGCTGTCCTACGACGCACTCGCCGACGGCGTTCCGCTCGACCACATCGTGAGCCGCATCCTGCAGACCGTGCCGTTGCCCCAGGTGACCGCGCGTCCGCAGGGCCCGCAGGGCGGTCAGCCCGCGGTCGCGGCCGGCGCGCCGGGCCGGTAATCCGTCGCCATGGCGCGGACGAACGACTCCGGAGGCCCGCCCGGGCCGGCAGGGGGGAGCGGTGCCGGCGGCCGGGACGCGGGACGGCCCTCGTGGGCGCCGCCGGTGCTGCGCGGCGATCGGCTGACGGCGGGCCTGCGGACGCTGGAACTCGACGTCCGCGGCCGGCTCGACGGGCTGCTGCAGGGAAACCACCTCGGCCTGGTGCCGGGCCCCGGGTCCGAACCGGGGGAGGCGCGTCCGTACCAGCCCGGTGACGACGTGCGCCGGATGGACTGGGCCGTGACCGCCCGGACCACGACCCCGCACATCCGCGAGACGATCGCCGACCGCGAGCTGGAGACCTGGCTCGTGGCGGACGTGTCGGCGAGCCTCGATTTCGGCACGGCGGCCTGCGAGAAGCGCGACCTCGTCGTGTGCGCCGCGGCCGCGATCACGCATCTGACCCTCGGGGGAGGGAATCGCGTCGGGGCGCTCATCTCGAACGGCGCCGAGACCGTGCGCGTTCCGGCACGGGGAGGACAGGCTCACGCACGCAACCTGGTCCGCACGATCGCCGAGATGCCCCGTGCGGCCGAGGGCACGCGCGGCGATCTGGCCGAGCTCGTCGACCAGTTGCGCAGGCCACCCCGCCGGCGCGGACTGGCCGTGGTCGTCTCCGATTTCCTGGGGGACACGGGGTGGCAACGGCCGCTGCGCGGGCTGTCCGGGCGGCACGACCTGATCGGCGTCGAGGTGCTCGACCCGCGGGACGTCGACCTGCCGGAGGTCGGTGACATCGTGCTCGCCGATCCGGAGACCGGCCGACAGCGTGAGGTGCACGCGTCGGCCCGGCTGCGCAAGGAGTTCGCCGCCGCGGCCCAGCAGCACCGCGGTGAGGTCGCCCGCGCGCTGCGCCAGGCCGGTGCCGGGCACCTCGTGCTGCGCACCGACTCCGACTGGATCGCCGACGTGGTGCGGTTCGTCGTCGCGCGCAAACGCGGCTGGTCGGGAGCGACCTCATGAACCTGACCGGTTTCAGCTCGCCCTGGTGGTTCCTGCTGCTGATCGTCGTCGCCGCGGTGGTGATCGGGTACGTCCTGGCTGCTCGCTCGCGGCGCAAACGGACGATGCGCTTCTCCAACCTCGCGCTGCTCGAACGGGTCGCGCCCAGCGGCAGGCGGTGGGCCCGGCACGTCCCGTCGGCACTGCTGATGGTGTCGCTGCTGCTGCTGACGTTCGCGCTCGCCGGTCCGACGGCGGAGCAGAAGGTTCCGCGGAACCGGGCGACGGTGATGCTCGTGATGGACGTGTCGCTGTCGATGGAGGCCACCGATGTCGAGCCCACCCGGCTGAAGGCGGCCCAGGACGCGGCCTCGCAGTTCGCGGAAGGACTCACCCCGGGCGTGAACCTCGGGCTGATCTCGTTCGCGGGCACGGCCACGGTGCTGGTGGCGCCCACCACGGAACGGGACGGCGTCACGAACGCGATCCGGAACCTGCAGCTGGCCCAGTCCACGGCGACCGGTGAAGGCATCTTCGCCGCCCTGCAGTCGGTGGAGAGTTTCTCCGCGGTCGTGGGCGGTGCGCAGGGACCACCACCGGCGCGCATCGTGCTCATGACCGACGGCAAGCAGACCGTGCCGCAGGACGAGTACGCCCCGCGCGGCGCGTTCACCGCGGCGACGAAGGCCCAGGAGAAGGACATCCCGGTCAGCACCATCTCGTTCGGCACCTCGCACGGCAGCGTGGAGATCGAGGGCAAGGACGTGCCGGTCCAGGTCGACGACGCGTCGATGCGGGAGATCGCGCGGTTGTCCGGCGGTGACTTCTACAAGGCGGCCACGGCCGAGGAACTCGAGGAGGTCTACGAGAGCCTCGGCGAGCAGATCGGGTACGAGACCAAGGACACGGACGCCAGCAGGCCCTGGGTGGTGCTCGGCACGCTCGTGCTGTTCGGCGCCGCGGCCGGTTCGCTGCTCATCGGCAGGCGCCTGCCGGACTAGACTCCCGGAAAGCCGTGCTGACGCCAGGCCTCGTACACGGCGATCGACGCGGTGTTCGTCAGGTTCAGCGACCGCGACGTGGGCAGCATGGGCAGGTGCACGCGCTCGGTGATCGCGGGGTCGGCGAGGACCTCGTCGGGCAGACCGGTCGACTCCGGGCCGAACAGCAGCACGTCGCCGGCGGTGTAGGACACGTCGGTGTGGAGCCGGTCGCCCCGGGCGGTGAAGGCGTAGACGTTGGCCGGCAGCAGCGTCTCCCAGGCCGCCTCGATGGTCGGATGCACGTGGACGTCGGCCAGATCGTGATAGTCGAGCCCGGCGCGGCGCAGTTGCTTGTCCTCGAAGCCGAAACCGAGGGGCTCGATCAGGTGCAGTTGGCAGCCGGTGTTGGCCGACAGCCGGATCGCGTTGCCGGTGTTGGGCGGGATCTCGGGGTGGTAGAAGACGACCCGGAACACGTCGGTGGTTTCTCCTGTTCCTGCAGCGGCTGGCGGCCGGGCGGCGGCCCGGTACCGATTCTGGCGATCGGGTTCGCCCGAGCCGCGGGCGGCCCGGGCGAGGTGCTGGCCGAGCGTGAGGACGGCGGCCGAACGTGGTGTGGTGAAGGCCATGACCTGCTCGGCCGAGTTACCTCCGGGTACCGGCAACCCGCGGAAGTGGGGCCGGATAGCCTCACGGCGACAACTGCCATGCGGCGTGAGGAGAGGTTTCTCGTGGGACGGTCGGTTCTGGTCACCGGAGGCAACCGCGGCATCGGACTGGCGATCGCGCGCGGCCTCGCGGACGCCGGACATCAGGTGGCGGTGACCCACCGCGGATCGGGAGCGCCGGACGGACTGTTCGGCGTGCAGGCCGACGTCACCGACGGTGAGCAGATCGAAGCCGCGTTCAAGCAGGTGGAGGAGCACCAGGGGCCGGTGGAGGTGCTGGTCTCCAACGCCGGCATCACCGACGACACGCTGCTGATGCGGATGAACGAGGAGTCGTTCACCCGCGTGGTCGATGCGAACCTCACCGGTGCCTACCGCGTCGCCAAGCGGGCCTCCCGCAGCATGCTGCGGGCGAAGTGGGGCCGGCTGGTGTTCATCTCGTCGGTCGTGGGCCTGTCCGGTGGAGCGGGCCAGGTGAACTATGCGGCGAGCAAGGCCGGTCTGGTCGGGGTCGCCCGGTCGGTCACCCGGGAACTCGGCTCGCGCAACATCACGGCGAACGTCGTTTCGCCCGGCTTCATCGACACCGACATGACCGGGGAACTGAGCGAGCAGCAGCGTGAGGCCGCGCTGGCGCAGATCCCGGCCGGCCGGTACGGCCGGCCCGAGGACATCGCCAACATGGTGCGGTTCCTGGCCTCGGACGAGGCGGCGTACGTGAACGGCGCCGTGCTGCCGGTGGACGGCGGCCTCGGCATGGGGCACTGAGCCGCTGCGGGCACCGCAGCTCGCGCGGCGAATCCGGCCGCACGCGATCGGCCGCACATGATGGGCCACCGCGCCGCGCCGCACTCACGTCAACCAGCACCGGCCGGCACCGGCCGGCATCACCGCCGCGACCATCGGCACACAGCGAAGGGAAGAATTCCGTGTCCGGACTGCTCGAAGGTAAGCGCCTGCTGATCACCGGCGTCATCACGGACGCGTCGATCGCGTTCCACGCCGCGAGGACGGCGCAGGAACAGGGCGCACAGGTGGTGCTGACCGGCTTCGGCAGGTTGTCGCTCATCGAGCGCATCGCCAAGCGGCTGCCCGAGCCCGCACCGGTGGTCGAACTCGACGTGCAGGACCCCGAACACCTCGACACGCTCGCCGACCGCGTGCGCGAGCACGTCGACGGGCTCGACGGCGTGTTGCACTCGATCGCGTTCGCCCCGGAGAGCTGCTTGGGTTCGCCGTTCCTGGACGCGCCGTCGGAGGACGTCGGCAAGGCCGTCGAGGTGTCGGCCTACTCGTACAAGGCGCTCGCCAAGGCCGCGCTGCCGTTGCTGGGCTCCGGATCGGCGGTGGTGGGCATGGACTTCGACGCCCGCGTCGCCTGGCCCGCCTACAACTGGATGGGGGTCGCCAAGGCGGCACTGGAATCGGTCAACCGGTACCTCGCCCGCGACCTCGGGCCGCACGGTGTGCGGGCGAACCTGGTGTCGGCAGGACCGGTCAAGACCATGGCTGCCAAGTCGATCCCGGGTTTCGAGGAGCTCGAGGACGGCTGGGGCGACCGCGCGCCGCTCGGCTGGGACACCACCGACCCGACACCGGTGGCGAAGACGATCTGCGCCGCACTGTCGGACTGGATGCCCGCCACCACGGGTTCGATGATCATGGTCGACGGTGGCGTGCACGCCACCGGTCAGTAGCGCCGCGCGAGCGTCGCGGCGGGCCGGTGCGCGGGACACGGGTCCGCCGCTCCCGGCCCCGTGGACGTGTCCCTCGGTCGGCAGTCCGGTTGCGGGTGAGGGCCGGTGGCACCGGTGTACCCGGTTCGGCGTGCCGCGGGCCACAGCGGAAAGATGGGGGCCGTGAGTTACGACGCGCTGCTGTGGTTGTCGTTCGGCGGGCCCGAGGGGCCGGACGACGTGATGCCGTTTCTGGAGAACGTGACGCGGGGCCGGGGAGTGCCGCGCGAACGGCTCGACGAGGTGGCCGAGCACTACCGGCATTTCGGGGGAGTGTCGCCCATCAATCGCCTCAACCGGGAGGCGATGGCGGCGGTGGAGCGGGAACTCGCGGTGCGCGGCCTCGACCTTCCGGTGTACTTCGGCAACCGCAACTGGCATCCGATGGTCGAGGACACCCTCGCGCGGATGCGGGCCGACGGGGTGCGGCGGGCCTTGGTGTTCCCGACCAGTGCCTACGGCGGGTACTCGGCGTGCCGGCAGTACGACGAGGACATCGCGCGCGCCCGTGCGGCGGTCGGCGACGGCGCGCCGGAGCTGCTCAAGCTCCGCCAGTTCTTCGATCACCCGTTGTTCGTGGCCGCCAATGCCGACGCCGTCCGGGCCGCGCACGCGCAGCTGGACGGGCGCCCGGCTCGCACGGTGTTCACCGCACACTCCGTCCCGACGGCCGCCGACGCCGCGGCGGGACCGCCCGGCACGGGCGGCGAGTGGTACTCGGCGCAGGTGTTCGAAGCGGCACGGCTCGTCGCCGCGCAGGCGGGCGTCGAGGAGTACGACGTGGTGTGGCAGTCCCGGTCCGGACCACCGCACGTTCCGTGGTTGGAGCCGGACATCGTCGATCACCTCGATGCGCTGCACGAGCAGGGCGCCGGGGCGGTCGTGGTGAGCCCGATCGGCTTCGTCTCGGACCATCTCGAGGTGGTGTGGGACCTCGACAACGAGGCCGCCGACCGGGCGGCCGAGCTCGGCATGGGCTTCGCGCGCGCGGCGACACCGAACGGCGACCCGCGGTTCGCCGAGCTCGTCGCCGAACTCGCGCAGGAGCATCTCGCGTCGGCGGGCGTGCGGAAGCTGTCCGAGGCGTTTCCGGTGGCCGGCTGCACCCTGAACGGGGCGCCGTGCGCGGAGGGTTGCTGCGCGCCGGTGGGGCGACCGGCGACGGGCTAGTCGTGCGGGGCGGTCACCTCGAAGAGTGTCGTATAACGGTTTATACAGCTTGGCGATGGAGTATCACGCACGGTTCGCCTGATCGCCGAACACGCGCACGGTCTCGTTGATCGCCGCGCACCTCGCGGTGCGCACCGCCTCCGACAGCGGGCGGAGGGCGTCGGCGCGGCGTTCGGCGGCCGACGCCGACAGCGCGCCGCCCGGCTCTTCGGCGGTGGCGACGTCGAGGATCGCGCCGATCTCTTCGGCGCGCTGCAGCACCCGCAACGCGCGCGGGGGTGTGCCGTCCGGCCAGGCGGGTTCCGGCCGGGCACGCAGGTGTGCCGACAGCTCGGCGCGCACGCTCGGGCGTTCGCTGGCCACGTCGAGGGACTGCAGAGCGCCTGCGCTGTCGCGGATGGCATCGGTCAGGCCGTGCTCGGCCTCGGCGAGACTCACGTGGTCGAGGCCCACGTCCTGCGGCAGGACGGGGCCGGACGTGGCGAGCGGGTGGACCGTCCAGCGGACGAGCCCCTCGGCGATGTGGTGCGGCACGACGCCGTAGCCGGCGCAGGGGAGGACAACGGCCTCACCGGCGGCCAGTGCCGCCTTCGGGAACTCCCCGCCGCCACCGAGGCCGCGGACGTCGCCCGGCACCGGCAGCACGAGCCGGGCGATGGTCACGCCGAGTCTCCGGAGAGTGCCCAGCAGCTGAGCGGGACGGGCGGGCGGCCCGCCCGTCACGGGAAGGTCGAGGGCGGCGCCGGTGGCATCGTCGGCGGCGACCACCTCGTGCGCTTCGCCCCACGGCAGCAGGGCGTCGAGCACGTTGTCGGACGCGGCCGCGCCGTGGAGCCACGCCGAGGACCACACGGCCAGAGTCGCACTGGGACAACACACAGCGCCCGAGGGTACCGTCCGGAACGCCCCGGTGGGCCCGGCGATCCGGACGGGCCGGCGATCGTGACGCGTTCGCCGCAGCAGGCCTAGGCTGGTCGGGGTGAATGTTTCGGAGGAGACCGCACCCGCAGACCTGCCGCGTACGGCGGGGGAGCTGCGCGCCGCAGGCCATGAGCCGCGGGGTGTGAAGGACGAGATCGCCGCCAACCTGCTCACCGCACTGCGGGAGGGCCGCGATCCGTGGCCGGGCATCGTCGGGTTCGGGGCCACGGTCGTGCCGCAGCTGGAACGCGCGCTGCTGGCCGGGCACGACGTCGCGCTGCTCGGCGAACGCGGCCAGGGCAAGACCCGGCTGCTGCGCACGCTCGGCGGACTGCTCGACGAGTGGACCCCCGTCATCGAGGGTTCCGAACTCGCCGAGCACCCGCTGCGGCCGATCACGCCCGCCTCCCTGCGCCGCGCCGCCGAACTCGGCGACGACCTGCCGGTCCGGTGGTGGCACCGCAGCCACCGGTACACGGAGAAGCTCGCCACCCCCGACACCTCGGTGGGCGATCTCATCGGCGACGTCGATCCGGTGAAGGTCGCCGAGGGCAGGCCCCTCGGCGACCCGGAGACCATCCACTTCGGACTGGTGCCACGGGCGCACCGCGGGATCGTGGCGGTCAACGAGCTGCCCGATCTGGCCGAGCGCATTCAGGTGGCGCTGCTGAACGTGATGGAGGAGCGCGACATCCAGGTCCGCGGTTATACGCTGCGCCTGCCGCTGGACGTGCTGCTCGTCGCGACGGCGAACCCGGAGGACTACACCAACCGCGGGCGGATCATCACCCCGCTCAAGGACCGCTTCGGCGCGGAGATCCGCACGCATTACCCGGCTGAGGTCGAGGCCGAGATCGACCTCGTGCGACAGGAGGCGGACCTGGTCGCGGAGGTCGGTGATCCGCTGGTGGAGGTGCTCGCGCGGTTGGTGCGCAGCCTGCGCGAGGCGACCGTGATCGACCAGCGGTCCGGCGTGTCTGCCCGGTTCGCCGTGGCGGCGGCGGAGACCGTGGCCGCGGCGGCGCTGCGGCGCGCAGCCCTGACGGGCGAGGAGCCGGCGGTGGCGCGTCCGGTGGACCTGGAGTCGGTCCCGGAGGTGTTGCGCGGCAAGCTCGAGTTCGAACCCGGCGAAGAGGGCCGCGAGCTCGAACAGTTGGTGCATCTGCTGCGGGTGGCGGTGGCCGAGACGGCACGCACCCGGTTCGCGGGGCTGGACCTCACGCCGTTGGCCGATGCGGTGACCGAGGGGCGGCCGGTCGAGACGGGCGAGCGGGTCCGCGGCCGGGAACTGCTGGCCGTGTTACCGGAGTTGCCGGTGCTGCACGAGGTGGCCGAGCGATGCGGCGCAGGCCCGGACGACGCGGCTGCGCGAATCGCCGCGGCGGTCGAGCTGGCGCTCGAATCGCTGTATCTCGGCAGGAAGGTCGCCAAGGACGTCCGCAGTCCGGGCGACGGCGCGGACGCGAGGACGGTATACGGATCATGAGTGCCGACGGGTACCGGTACGGGCCGTATCGCGACGGTCCGGACCCGCTGGCCCCACCGGTCGAGCTGCGGGAGGCGGTGGATCAGGTCGGCCGGGACGTCATGGAAGGCGCTTCACCGCGGTCGGCGACCGACGAGTTGCTGCGGCGGGGCACGCCGGCCACGGCGGGACTGGACGAGCTGACCCGCCGGGTGTGGCAGCGGCGCGCGGAGATCCAGCGCCGCCATCGCCTGGACGGCACGTTGCAGGAGGTGCGGCGGCTGCTCGACGAGGGGCTCACGGCGGAGCGGCGGCGACTGGCGAGCGAGGCCTCCGAGGACGCCCGGTTCGAGGAGATGCGACTGGACGCGTTGCCGTCGGGGACGGCGGGTGCGGTGTCGGATCTGGCCGATCACGAGTGGCGATCGGAGACCGGCAGGAGCAACTACGAGCGAATCCGGGAGCTGCTGGGCCGGGAACTGCTCGGTGCGCGGTTCGATCGCATGAAGGAGGCGCTGCAGCAGGCGACACCCGAGGACGCGGACCGGGCGGGTGCGATGCTCGCCGATCTGAACGACCTGCTCGCCGCGCACGCCCGCGGCGATGCGGACGTCGCGGAGCGGTTCGACGAGTTCCTGCGCAGGCACGGCGAGTTCTTCCCGGAGAACCCGTCGACCGTGGACGAGCTGATCGATGCGCTGTCCGCGCGGTCGGCGGCGGCGCAGCGGGCGATGAACTCGATGACGCCGGAGCAACGGCAGGAGCTGGCGGAGCTGGCGCAGCAGGCGTTCGGCGACCCGCGGATCGCCGAGCAGCTGTCGCGGTTGGACGAGCGACTGCGTGCCGCGAGACCGGGGGAGGACTGGTCGTCGTCCGGCCGGTTCCGCGGGCAGGATCCGCTGGGGCTGGCCGAGGCGGCGCGGGCGATGACCGATCTGTCCGAACTCGACGCGCTGGCCGAACAGCTGGCACAGAGCTATCCGGGTGCGCGGCTCGAGGACATCGACCTCGAATCGCTGGAACGTCAGCTCGGCGACGACGCCGGGGTGGACGCGCGCAGGCTCGCCGAACTGGAACGGGAGCTGAGCAGGCAGGGTGTGTTCGAGCGGGCGCCGGACGGGTCGCTGCGGCTGTCACCGAAGGCGCTGCGCAGACTGGGGGAGACCGCACTGTCCGATGTGGTCCGCGTGCTGCGGGCCGGACGCGGTGAGCGCGATACGACGGCCTCCGGCGCGGCCGGCGAGGTGACCGGATCGAGCAGGCCCTGGCGATTCGGGGACACCCAACCGTGGGCGGTGTCGAAGACGGTGCGGAACGCGGTGCTGCGCACTGCGTCGGCGGGCCGGTCGACGGTGCGGCTCGACGTGTCCGATGTGGAGGTCGCCGAGACCGAACACCGGTCGCGGGCCGCGGTGGCGCTGTGCGTCGACACCTCGTGGTCGATGGTCGCCGAGGACCGGTGGCTGCCGATGAAGCGCACCGCGCTGGCCCTGCATCAGCTCATCTCGACCCGCTTCCGGACCGATGCGCTGCAGATCATCACGTTCGGACGCCACGCCCGGCAGGTCGAGCTGTCCGAGCTGGTGGCGCTCGAGGCCACGTGGGAACAGGGCACGAACGCCCACCACGCGCTGCTGCTCGCCGGGCGGCATCTGCGGCGGCATCCGGGTGCGCAGCCCGTGGTGCTGATGGTCACCGACGGCGAACCGACCGCCCATCTCGAACCGGACGGCGAAGCACTCTTCGACTATCCGCCGAGCCCGGTGACGCTCACCAGGACGCTGTCCGAAGTGGACCGGCTCGCCACGTCGGGTGCGGCACTGTCGGTCTTCCGCCTCGGCGACGACCCGCGGCTGGCGGCATTCGTGGATCTGCTCGCACGCCGCGCGGGCGGGCGCGTGCTGGCACCGGACGCCGACGGCCTGGGCGCGGCCGTGGTGGGCGACTACCTGCGCAACCGGCGCGGCTGAGCGTGCCGACCCGACCGCGCCACCTGCCCGGGTGCAGGACACGCGCGTCTGACTGCAGAACACGCGGGGTCAGCGCGGGGTGATCACGAGGCGGGCGCCGCGGGCGGGGACCATCGTGATGTTGCGGGCCTTGGCGCGTTCGGGGCGCGTCCGGTCCGGGGTGATCCGGAAGCGTCGCAGCACCTCGCCGAGGACGACGGCGGATTCGAGCAGGGAGAAGCCCGCGCCCAGACAACGCCGGACGCCGCCACCGAACGGGAACCAGGTTCCGGTGGCCGGGCCGGAACCGGTGAACCGCTCCGGGCGGAACGCGTGCGGATCGTCGTGGTGCGCCGGGTCGTGCTGGACCATCGTGATCGACGGCATGACGCCGTGGCCCGCGGGAATGCGGTGGCCGCCGATCTCCACGTCGCGGGTGACGACCCTGGCGACCTCGGAGATCACCGGGTGCAGCCGCATCGCCTCCTTCACGACGGCCTCGAGGTGCTTCTCGTCGTGGTCGTCGGCGGCTGCGCGGACCTCGGCATCGCGTTTCCATACGCCGAACCGCTGCAGTTTCGGCTGGTGCCAGCCGAGGAGGTCGACGGGGCCGATGTCGACGATGCGGCGCAGCAGCTCGCGCAGCCGGTCGAGCCGCGGTCCTTCGGCGACACCGAACACGACGCGCAGGATGCTCTCGAGCGTCACGGCCTGCATGCGTTCGTGCGAGCGCACCGGACCCGGCCGCCAGCCGTCGACCTCGGCCCCGGCGAGCTCGGTGATCAGGTCGCGATAGCCCCGCAGGGCGGCGCCGTTGAACGCGGGCATGAGCAGCTTGCGGGCGCGCAGGTGCACGTCCTCGTCGGTGAGCAGTACCGAGTGCCTGCCCATCGCGGGCTTGAGGATCACGTTGCCCTCGCCCGCGTGGAACACGTCGGCCGGGCCGCCGAACACGGCCCGGATGTGCTCGACGTTCGCCAGTTGCACGACGTCGCCGTCGGGGAAGACGCGCAGCCGGAACACGTCGCCGTGGCGGCGGCGCAGCCGGGGCATCCAGTGCTCGCGGTACGAGCCGTACAGCAGGGTCTGGACGATGCGGGGCAGGCGCGGCCCGGGAGGCGGTGCGGTGGCCGTGACGTCGTCGAGGTGCACGCCCGTGTCCGGGGCGGCCGATGCGGTGGAGCCGGTCGTCGTCATGAGCGCGCTCCTTTGCGTGGGCGGAGGGTGCCCGATGCCGTGCGGGCGGGAGCGCTCCGGCCGGGTGTTCCGGTGGCGGGCTCCGGTGGTCGCGGCCGGCACGGGCGGCGGTCCTCGGTACGCGCGTGACCTCGTCGCGGCGTCCGGCACGAACCTCGCGTCGATCGGCTACCACTTCGGCTCGAAGGCCGGTCTGTTGAACGCGGCGATCGCGACCGTGTTCGAGGAATGGACCGATCGGCTCGCCGGGCTGGCGGCATTGTGGTCGGCGTCTTTCCCACCGGACGGGAACGTTCCGCCGGGGCGCACATAGGGTTGAGACATGCAGACTTGGTCCTCGGTCGCCGTGCCCCGTGTCCCCGGAGAGTCCCGCCCGCTGCGGCTGTACGACACGGCATCCGGTGACATCCGCCCCGTCTCACCCGGCCGGATCGCCCGGATGTACGTCTGCGGCATCACGCCGTACGACGCCACGCACCTCGGGCACGCCGCGACGTACCTCGCCTTCGACCTCGTGCACCGGCTGTGGCTCGACGCCGGGCACGAGGTGCACTACGTCCAGAACGTCACCGACATCGACGATCCGCTGCTCGAACGCGCCGAGCGGGACCAGGACGACTGGGTCGTGCTCGCGATGCGTGAGACCGCCCTGTTCCGGGAGGACATGGAGGCCCTGCGGGTCGTTCCGCCTCGCGACTTCATCGGCGCCGTCGAGACCATCCCGCAGATCGTGGAGGTCATCGGGAAGCTGCTGGCCTCAGGTGCGGCCTACCGGGCCGACGACCCCGAGTACCCGGACGTCTACTTCGATCGTTCGTACACCGGCCGGTTCGGGTACGAGTCGGGCTACGACGCCGAGACGATGGCGCGGCTGTTCGCCGAGCGGGGCGGCGATCCCGAGCGTTCCGGCAAGCGGGACCCGCTCGACGCGCTGCTGTGGCGGGCGCACCGGCCGGGGGAGCCGTACTGGGAGTCCGAACTCGGACGTGGCCGGCCCGGCTGGCACATCGAGTGCAGCGTGATCGCCCTCGACCAGCTCGGGGTCGGCTTCGACGTGCAGGGCGGCGGTTCCGATCTGGCGTTCCCGCACCACGAGTACAGCGCCGCGCACGCCGAGGCGCTCGCGGGTGACCATCCGTTCGCCCGGCACTACGTGCACGCCGGGATGATCGGGCTCGACGGCGAGAAGATGTCCAAGTCGAAGGGAAACCTGGTGTTCGTGTCGCGGCTGCGGGCCGCCGACGTCGAACCGGACGCCATCCGGCTGGGCCTGTTCGCGGGCCACTACCGCGAGGAGCGCGCGTGGACCGACGAGGTGCTCGCGACGGCTCAGCGCCGGCTCGCCCGGTGGCGCGAGGCCGTGCAGCTTCCGGCGGGCCCCGCCGCGGCCGACACGGTCGCCCGGCTGCGTGAACACCTGGCCGACGACCTCGACACGCCGCGCGCGCTCGCCGCCGTCGACGCGTGGGCCGACGAGGCACTCCGCGGCGGTCCCGGCGGATCGGGCGGGGACGCCGACGCCCCCGCGCTGATCCGCACGGCCGTCGACGCCCTGCTCGGGGTCGTCCTGTAGGAACCATCGGCATCAGGCTCATCCGGTAGGAGGATCGCCCGGCGCTGGGACGCTACCGTGGGCCGCGTGCCCACTCTTCACGCCACGAGCGATCTGCACGTCACGCACACCGGCAACGAGACGTACGTCGACGTGATCCGGCCGGACACGCCGGACGACTGGCTGCTGGTCGCCGGGGATGTCGGCGAACGCATGGCCACCGTCGTCGACACCCTGGCGCGCCTGCGGGAGCGGTTCGCCACGGTCGTGTGGGTGCCGGGAAATCACGAGTTGTGGACCACCGCGAAGGATCCGGACCAGCTTTCCGGCCGCCCGCGCTACGACGAACTGGTCAGCCGCTGCCGGGAGATCGGCGTGCTCACCCCCGAGGACGAGTTCCCCGTGTGGCCCTACGCCGAGCGGCCGCTGACGATCGCACCGCTGTTCGTGCTGTACGACTACAGCTGGCGGACGCCGTCGGCGCAGGGCACGTCGCTGGACGAGGCGCTTCGGCAGGCCCGCGAGGCGGGGGTGGTCTGCACCGACGAGTATCTGCTCGGGCACGAGCCGTATCCCGGCCGCGCCGAGTGGTGCGACGAGCGGCTGACGCTGAGCGAGAAGCGCTTGGCCGAGATCCCCGACGACCACGAGACGGTGCTGCTGTCGCACTGGCCGTTGCACCGGCATCCGACCGCGCCGCTGTACTACCCGGAGTTCGCCATGTGGTGCGGTACGAACCGGACGGAGGACTGGCACCTCCGGTTCCGCGCGCGGCTCGCCGTGTACGGGCACCTGCACATCCCGCGCACCACGTATGCCGACGGGGTGCGCTTCGAAGAGGTGTCGCTGGGCTATCCGCGGGAGTGGCGCAAGCGCTCCCGCGGTCCGGTGGCGGTCCGGACGGTGCTGACCGCGGACTGAGGCCGGCAGGCGGCGCGTGCGATCGGGGCGCCGCCTGCCGTGCTCCTCGCGGTCACCGGCCGGTGTGCCCCGGTCCGTCGTCCCTGCGCCGCCGCAGGTAGCGCTCGAACTCGGCCGCGATCATGTCGCCGCTCGCGCCCTCGAGGTCGATCTCCGCGTCGCCCCGCTCCTCGAGCGAGCGCACGTACTCGGAGATCTCCTCGTCCTCGTCGGCCATCTCACTGACGGTCTTCTGCCAGTCCTCGGCCTGTTCCGGCAGTGCGCCCAGCGGGATCCCGACGTCGAGGATGTCCTCGAGCTTGTTCAGCAGGGCGATCGTGGCCTTCGGGGACGGTGGGTGCGACACGTAGTGCGGCACGACCGCCCACACCGACACCGCGGGCACGCCCTCCTTCACACACAGGTCCTGGAACACGCCGACGATCCCCGTCGGGCCCTGGTACCGCTCCCGCTCGAGCCCGAACCGCTTGGCGGCCTCCGCGTCGTAGGCCGTGCCGGTCACCGGGATCGGCCGGGTGTGGGCGGTGTCACCGACCAGGGCGCCGATGGTGATCACGGTCCGCACTCCGAGCCGTTCGGCGTGCTCGAGGAGCTCCGCGCAGAACGCCCGCCAGCGCATGTTCGGCTCCGGCCCCTGCACCAGCACCACGTCCTGGTCGGCACCCGCAGGGCGGCACACCGACAGGCGGGTCGTCGGCCACTCGACGCGGCGGGTCACACCGTCGACCAGCCGGACCGTCGGCCTGGCGACCTGGAAGTCGTAGTAGTCGTCCGGTTCGAGTTCGGCCAGCGGTGTCGCGTCCCAGTTCAGCGCGAGGTGCTCGAGCGCAGTGCTGGCGGCATCACCCGCGTCGTTCCAGCCGTCGAAACAGGCGATCATGACCGGGCCCCGGGGTTCCCGGGTCTCATCGCCATCGGTGTCGCCGTCGGTGAAGTCGTTGAAGGGCGTGCTCACCCGCCCAGCGTACGTCCCGGCGCCGGGCGGGTACGTCACCGTAGGCTGGACGGCGGCCGCTGCCTGCGGTGCGCCCACCGACCACGAGGGAGAAGTCCGTGATCGATCCGTCCTCCGCCCCCGGTGAAGGCGGTCCGGCCGCTGTGTTGTGGGACATGGACGGCACCCTGGTCGACTCCGAGAAGCTCTGGGACGTGGTGCTCGCCGAAGCGGCGCAGCAACTGGGCGGGCAGCTGACCGCCGAGCAGCGGACCGCGCTCGTCGGGTCGAACATGGCCGTGACGTCCCGCAGGCTGTTGGAGATCGCGGGGCGTGCGGTGACCGACGAGGCCGCCGGCGAGGTCGCGGACCGGATGCGGGTGCGCACGGCGGAGCTGTTCTCCGGTGCGCTGCCCTGGCAGCCGGGCGCACGGGAGGCGCTCGAGGCGCTGCGCGCGGCCGGCGTGCCGTGCGCGTTGGTGACGTCCACCGAGCGCGGGCTGACCGAACTCGCGCTTGACACGATCGGGCGAGAATTCTTCGCCGCCACGGTGTGCGGGGACGAGGTGGACGGGCAGAACAAGCCGCATCCCGAGCCGTACCTGCGGGCTGCGCGGCTGCTCGGCGTGGATCCGGGCGCATGCGCGGCCGTCGAGGACTCGCCCGTCGGCGCGGCCTCGGCCGAGGCCGCAGGCTGTGCCGTCCTGGTCGTCGAGTCCGACGTCCCCGTCGACCGCGGTCCGCGACGGATTTTCCGCCCGTCGCTCGTGGGGGTCGACGCCGGTGAACTGCGCCGGCTGATCCGGCGCCGGTGACCTGCAACATCACCGGCCAGGCCGCTCGCCGGCCCGCGCGCCGCGGATGACAGGATTCTCCGCGTGAAGACCTTCGACGAGCTGTACGCCGAGCTGACCGAGCGCGCCCGCACTCGACCCGCGGATTCGGGCACCGTCGCCGCGCTGGACGCCGGAGTGCATGCGCAGGGCAAGAAGGTACTGGAAGAGGCGGGCGAGGTGTGGATCGCCGCCGAGCACGAATCCGACGAGCGGCTGGCCGAAGAGGTGTCCCAGCTGCTGTACCGGGTTCAGGTGCTGATGATCGGCCGGGGCGTCGCGATGGACGACGTCTACCGGTACCTGTGAACGAGAGAGGACGTCAGATGCTGCGTGTCGCGGTACCGAACAAGGGTGCGCTGGCCGGGCCCTCGTCGGAAATGCTCGGTGAAGCGGGCTACCGCAAACGACATGAGCAGCGGGACCTGACCGTGCTCGACACGGTCAACGAGGTCGAGTTCTTCTTCCTCCGGCCGAAGGACATTCCGGTCTACGTCGGGTCCGGCGAGCTGGACCTGGGGCTCACCGGCCGCGACCTCGCGCTGGACTCGGGCGCCGCCGTGCAGGAAAAGCTCGGGTTGGGTTTCGGCGGGTCGACGTTCCGGTACGCCGCTCCTGCGGTGCGCGACTGGACCGTCGCCGACCTGCAGGGCAAGCGGCTCGCCACGTCGTATCCGCGACTGGTGCGCGACGACCTGGCCCGGCAGGGTGTCGAGGCGGACGTCATCCCGCTCGACGGGGCCGTCGAGATCTCGGTACAGCTCGGCGTGGCCGACGCGATCGCCGACGTCGTGGGCTCGGGACGGACGCTGCGCCAGCACGAACTGGTGGCGTTCGGTGACCCCATCTGCGTGTCCGAGGCCGTGGTCATCGAGCACACCGGCAACGGCCGGAACCCCGCGGTCGAACAGCTCACCGCGCGACTGCAGGGTGTGGTGTTCGCCCAGCACTACATGATGCTGGACTACGACTGCCCGCGGTCGCTGCTGGAACAGGCGACCGCGATCACGCCGGGACTCGAATCGCCCACCGTGGCGCCGCTCGCCGATCCGGACTGGGTGGCCGTGCGTGCCATGGTGTCGCGTAAGAAGGTCAACGCCGTGATGGACGAGCTCGCCGCGGTCGGCGCGAAGGCGATCCTGGCTTCGGACATCCGTTCCTGCCGCCTGTAGGACGCCGGCACAGCACGTAGGGGCCCGGCAACGCGCGATGCGTTGTGCCGGGCCCCTACGTCGCGTCGGCAGCCCGCGTGAGGAACTGCTGCGGTTGTCGCGCGGTCGTTCCTGGTTGTCCTTGCTGCGCTAGTGGTCTTTACTGCGCTTCGGCAGCAGGTCGTAGAGCTTCCTGCGCGCGCCGTTGTCGTTGGCGTTGCGCGTGTGGGCGACGTCGGTGATGAAGTCTTCGAAGTCGAAGTCCTGTTCCGGCGCGGCCGGTGCCTGCGGGGCGGTGCCCGGCGACTCGTCCAGCGCACGGGCGATCTCGCGGAACGCCGCGGCGTGCGTGGTCTCCGGGGCGAACGTCGTGACCGGCATGCCGCGCGCGGCGGCCTCGTTCATCACCACGCCCAGCGGCACGTGCGGTAGCACGGGGATGCCGAACTGCTCCAGTTCCCGCAGCGCGGTGACGGCGTAGCCGGAAATGGGACGCCGGTACAGCCCGGGTACGAGGCCGTAGTAGTCGATGGGCGGCCGTTCGACCATGGTCTCGAGGTGGCGGATCTGCTCCTGCATGAGCCGGAGCGCACGGATGCTGGTGCGGTCCGGCTGCACGGGTACGAGCAGTCCGCTGGTGGCGACCAGCGCGTTGTTGGTCAGCACGTCGAGTGCGGGCGGACAGTCGATGACGACGTGGTCGTAATTGGCGAACTGGATCACCCGAGCCAGCTGCCAGCCCGGAACCCGGAACTGGTCGAGCCTGCGGACCAGGTCGAACATGCCGGGCGAGGTGGGGATGACGTCGAACACCCCGCCACGGCCGACATTACTGCGCGGATGCGCCGCGACGAGCTCTTCGACCGGGCCGCGCCACGTCTTCGTGAGCGCCTTGGCGAGGCTGGGCCGGTCGGCCGGAACCTCGGGCAGGCCGAGCATCTCCGTCGTGGCGTGCCCTTGCGGGTCCAGGTCGATGAGAAGAACGCGGCGGCCCCGCTCCGCGAGTGCGGCGGCGGCGCCGACACTCAGCGCGGTCTTGCCGACCCCGCCCTTCTGATTGACCACCGAGGTGATCTGCACTGTGCGCGGCTCCTGGATCTCGATTGCCGGGAACAGAGTAGTCGATCAGCACTCGCGTGCGGCGCTGATCGCGCCCGGCGTGCCGGTCGATCCTGTCACGGCCCGCCAGGGGGTCAATCCGCGCGGTCGAGCGCCGACTCCTCACCGCCGGCCGGTTCGGGCCAGCCGGGGTACTCCGGTGGCGTACCGCCGAACTCCGGGCAGAGCGATTGGTGGGCACACCAGTTGCACAGCTTGCTCGGACTGGGGCGGAAGTCGCCGGTCTTGCCCGCGGTGCGGATCGCCGACCAGATCGCCTCGAGGGTGCGCTCGAACCGCGCCAGTTCGTCCTCGTCGGGGGTGTAGGCCAGGTCCTGCCCGTCGCGCAGGTACATCAGCTTGAGCTGCCGGGGCACCACCCCGCGGGTGCGCCACAGCACCACGGCGTAGAACTTCATCTGGAACAGGGCCTTGGCCTCGCCGATCGCCCGGGGCGCGGCGCCGGTCTTGTAGTCGACGACCCGGATCTCGCCGGTCGGCGCGACGTCGAGCCGGTCGACGTAACCGCGCAGGCGCACGCCTGATCCGAGCTCGGTCTCGACGTGCACCTCGCACGCCTCCGGTTCGAGGCGGTTCGGGTCTTCGAGTTCGAAGTACGAGTCGAGCAGCGTGCCCGCACCGTCGAGCCACCCGGCCGCGTGACCGTCCGGGCCCGTTTCGTCCTCGGCGAACAGCTCCGACCACTCCGGGCTCTCCTGCGAAAGCTCCTCCCACGTCGGCGCGAGCAGCGCGTGTGCCCGCTCGGGGCTGCGGTCGCCACGAGGGAGTGCGAACAGTCGCTCCAGCACCGAATGCACGAGCGTGCCGCGGACCTGGGCCTTGGTGGGCGGTTCGGGAATCCGGTCGATCGCGCGGAACCGGTAGAGCAGCGGGCACTGCTTGAAATCGCCCGCCCGCGACGGCGACAGTGCCGGGCGCCGGCGTGGCCGCGGCGCCTCGCCGTCGGCGCCGGCGGCCGGTGCGGCATCGGCGGCGTTCGAGCCCCCGGCGGGAGCGTCGTCCGTCGTGTCAGTCATGGGTTCCCTCGGTCATGCCCGGCACCCTAACGAGCGCTCCCGACAGAAACCGACCACGGCCGCCGCGGTGTCACGGCTGCCGTGGTGCCGGGGCGGTGGTGCCGGGGCCGTGACGGCGACACGGCCGTGCGAACCGGCGATGCCGTGCGCGGCGGGGCGCGGCGATAACCGGGCTCGTACACGGCGCGTTCTACCCTCACCTCGTGAACACGACGAACCGGTCCCGGCGCGGGACCGTCACCGACGGCGGTCTGCTGCTGTTCCGGGTCGGCGGTGTGCCCGTGCTGCTCGCCCCGTCCTGGTGGATCGGTTCGCTGCTCATCGTCGTGCTGTACAGCCCGTTGGTCGGCAGGCTGCTGCCGGGCGCGGGCCCCGGCGTGTCGTGGGCCCTGGCCGGCGCGTTCGCCGTACTGCTGGGCCTGTCGGTTCTCGCCCACGAGCTCGGCCACGTCCTCGTCGCGCTCCGGCTCGGCATGCCCGTGCGCAGGCTGCGACTGTTCCTGCTCGGCGGCCTCTCGGAGGTGGCCCGCAGCCCGGCGAAGCCGAAACAGGAGGGCCTGGTGGCGGCCGCGGGCCCCGTGGTGTCGGTGCTGCTCGCCGTGTTCTGCGGCCTCCTGCTGATCGCCGTGCCACCGGGCGGCGCGGTGTGGCTGCTCGTCGCCCAGTGCGCGGTGGCCAACCTTGCGGTCGGGGTGTTCAACCTGCTGCCGGGGCTGCCGCTCGACGGCGGGCGGATGCTGCGGGCCGGCGTGTGGTCGCTCACGGGCAACCGCGCGTCGGGGACGCGTGCGGCCGTGTTCGGCGGCGGCCTGGTCGCGCTGGCGCTGTTGGTGTGGGCGCTGTGGGGCCTGGCGGAGGGCAGCGACGACCGGTGGCTGCGGCTCGGGGTCTGTGTCGTGACGGCCTGGTTCGTGGTCACGGGTGCCACCGGCGAAATGGCCGCCGAACAGCGGCGGAGCTGGCCGGCGGGCCTGGCGCTCGAGGACCTGACCCGGCCGGTGCTGCAGCTGCCGGCCGAGAGCCCGGTGGAGTCGGCACTGTCGGCCTCGGCGGGCAGGGGAGTGGTGCTCGTGCGGGCCGACGGCGTCGCGGCAGGACTGCTCGACGAGACCGCGGCCGAACAGCTCGCCGCCGAATCGCCGCGTGCGCCCGCGGAACTGGCGGCGGAAGCGATCCGCGCGGAGACCGTGCTGCTCGCGTCGGAGACGGGCGATGCGGTGATCGAACGTGTCGCCGAGGTCGCTGCGTGGCAGTTCCTCGTCGTCGACGACGAGGGCAGGCCCGCAGGCGTGCTGCACCGCGACGATCTGCGCGCCGCCCTGGCCGGGAACCGCCGTACCCGCTGAATCGGGTGCCCGGCGGGTCTGGGACGATCGAGCGCCGCTGAAAGGCTTCCCGCAGAGGGCGTGAGATTGGGAGTTTCGTGAGCGCAGGACCGTTCCGTGTCGGGGATCGCGTGCAACTGACCGACCCGAAGGGACGGCACTACACGATCGTGCTCGCGGAGGGCGAGCACTACCACACGCACCGCGGCGCTCTCGCGCACGACGACCTCATCGGCAAGCCCGAGGCGTCGGTCGTCACGTCCGCGGGCGGGACGAACTACCTGGCGGTGCGGCCGCTGCTGTCGGACTACGTGCTGTCCATGCCACGCGGCGCCCAGGTGATCTACCCGAAGGACGCCGCTCAGATCGTGATGTGGGGCGACATCTTCCCCGGCGCGCGGGTTCTCGAGGCAGGGGCCGGCTCCGGGGCGCTGACGTGTTCGCTGCTGCGGGCGGTCGGCGGCGACGGCAGCGTGACGTCCTACGAGGTACGGGACGACCACGCCGAGCACGCCGAACGCAACGTCGAGCGGTTCTTCGGTCACCGGCCCGGCAACTGGGAGCTGCACCGCGGCGACCTCGCCGGCCACGAGGGCGAGGTCGACCGGGTCGTGCTCGACATGCTCTCGCCCTGGGACGTGCTGCCGACCGTGCACCGGAACCTCGTCCCCGGCGGTGTGCTGCTGGTGTACGTGGCCACGACGACGCAGCTGTCGTCGGTCACCGAGGCACTGCGCGAACAGCAGTGCTGGACCGAGCCGCAGGCGTGGGAGACCGTGCTGCGGCCGTGGCACGTCGTCGGACTCGCCGTGCGGCCCGAACACCGGATGATCGCTCACACGGCGTTCCTGCTCACCACCCGCCGGCTCGCCGACGGGGTGACCCCGCCCCGGCAGCAGCGCAGGCCCACTCGCGGCTGACGGAGCGGGGGTCGGCGAGCGTTACGACGACGCGCCGTTGGCGATGCACCACTGGCCCGACTGCTGCTGGGCGGCGAAGTCGACCGTTCCGCTCTCGTTCCCCATGCTGGCGGTCACCGTGAACTGGCCCCGGCTTCCGGACTCGCTCGGCGTTCCGCGCAGTTGCCATTGCGCACCCTGCTGGGGGGTGAGCTCTCCCTTGAGCGGGGAGTCCGCACAGACGAGCGCGTCGAATGCGTCGCCGTCGGCCTCGTTCAACGCGGTGACCGTCTCGGTCGCGAGTTCGTTCAGCCCCGCGGCGCCGCCACCGGAATCGGGTGCGCCGGTCTCGAGCTCCGGCACGGTCTCGGACGTCGGCACGGTCTCCGAGCTGGGGGCCGCCGGCTCGGAGGCCTGACTCGTCGTCGGGGAGGTGCCCTGGTTGCCCTCGGCCGAGTTCTCGTCGTCGGTGAGGAACCCGGGCGCGACCCACGCGGTGAAGGCGAACACGCCGGCGAGCAGCACGACGGCCGCGGCGACGATGCCGACGACGAGGCCGGTCTTCTTCTTGGGCGGCTCACCGCCGGGGCCGCCGGGATAGCCGCCGTAGGGCTGCTGCCCGAACTGTCCCTGCCCGAACTGTCCCTGGCCGTAGGGGTTCTGACCGTACGGCTGCTGGCCGTACGGATCCTGCTGGCCGTAGGGCCCCGGCTGCGGCGGCTGGCCGTACGGCTGAGGACCGGGCTGCTGGGGGTAGCCGGGCTGCTGGCCGTATTGACCGGGTTGCTGGCCGTAGGGGTCCGGTTGGCCCGGTCCGGGCGGCTGCGGTGGATATGTCATGAGGTCCCCTTGTGTCGGCGCGAGCTGTGGCCCCCTCAGTGGGATGTGATCGTATCCACGTCGGTTCCGGCCACTCATCCACCCGTGTACCACCGTCGGTCACGGCGGGCCGCGGTTCGCGGCGGGACCGGCCGGCGAGGCGCGTAACCGCGGTGTTTCGCGGCGGTGTATCGGGGCGGGGCCGTGCTTTTTCGTAGCGGGGCACCCGTCGACGGCCGCCCCGCTACGCGAGGGTGGGCCGGTGTGCCGCGCGGGTGAGGCCGTCACGGCCCGCACGCCCGTCGCCGCGCGGGTCGTCGCGGGCCCGGGCGGGTGGTGTGCTGCGCAGATCCACCGGTACGCCGTCGGCCGCGCACTGTCGATCATGATTCACCGCATCGTGGGGCGGTGTCCGGGTTGTCCGGTCCACGCCCGTGTTCCTCGTCGCTTCCCGCCGTTCCACGACGCGCGCGGGCGCTGCGGCCGTTCGGTGGAACCTGCGCAGTGCGGCGGAGTTCCGCATCCCCGCGCGGAGCAGTGGGTAGTCGGTCGAACCCGCGCGACGCGCCGATTCTGTAACTCGCCGAAGGCTTTTCTTGTCGGTGATCGCCGGTACCGTGGAAGCAAATGCATTCCGAGGAGGTGCCGAAATGCAACACGACCTTCCCGGTGGTCGGCACGAGGAGGCCGACTCTTCAGAACCGAATGGAGCGACCAGCGCGGGGTCTCCCGCGGACACCCCGGCCGGCGACGAGGCGAGCCAGGTCCGACAGCTGGAAGAGGAAGTCGCCCTGCTTCGCCGGAAGCTGAACGACTCTCCCCGGCAGAATCGTGTCCTCGAACAACGTCTCGCAGAGGCGACCGAGCGCGTCGAACAGCTCACCGAGCGGAACGAGAAGCTCGTGGAGACGTTGCGCGAGGCCCGGAGTCAGCTGCTGACGCTCCGCGAGGAGGTCGACCGGCTCGCGCAACCGCCGAGCGGGTACGGCGTCTTCGTCGAGGCCTACGAGGACAGCACGGTGGACGTGTTCACGTCCGGCAGGAAGATGCGCGTCGCCGTGTCGCCGAACGTCGAGGTCGGATCGTTGCAACGCGGGCAGACCCTGCGGCTGAACGAGGCACTCACGGTCGTCGAGGGCGGAGGCTTCGAACGCACCGGTGAGGTGTGCACCCTGCGTGAGGTGCTTCCTCCGGAAGTCGAGGGCGGCAGTGTCCGCGGGCTCCTCGTCGGGCATGCCGACGAGGAACGCGTCGTCTGGCTCTCGGATCCCCTCGCGGCGGAGGAGTTGAAGTCCGGCGACTCGGTCCTCGTCGACTCCAAGGCCGGATACGCCTACGAGCGGGTGCCGAAGGCCGAGGTCGAGGACCTGGTGCTGGAGGAGGTGCCCGATGTCGCGTACGAGGACGTCGGTGGCCTCTTCGGGCAGATCGAGCAGATCCGGGATGCCGTCGAGCTCCCGTTCCTGCACGCGGACCTGTTCCGGCAGTACCAGCTCCAGCCGCCGAAGGGGGTGCTGCTGTACGGCCCGCCGGGGTGCGGCAAGACGCTGATCGCCAAGGCGGTGGCGAACTCGCTGGCGAAGAAGGTGTCCGGTGACGCGAGCGAGGCGAAGTCGTACTTCCTCAACGTCAAGGGCCCCGAGCTGCTGAACAAGTTCGTCGGCGAGACCGAACGGCACATCCGGATGATCTTCCAGCGCGCTCGGGAGAAGGCGTCCGAGGGCACTCCGGTCATCGTGTTCTTCGACGAGATGGAGTCGATCTTCCGAACCCGTGGCAGTGGGGTGTCGTCGGACGTCGAGACGACGATCGTGCCGCAGCTGCTGGCGGAGATCGACGGTGTCGAAGGGCTCGAGAACGTGATCGTCATCGGTGCCTCGAACCGCGAGGACATGATCGACCCGGCGATCCTGCGTCCCGGCAGGCTCGACGTGAAGATCAAGATCGAGCGGCCGGAGGCCGAGGGCGCGAAGGACATCTTCTCGAAGTACCTGACCGCGGATCTGCCGATCCATGCCGACGACCTGCTCGAGTTCTCCGGGGACTCCCAGGCCACGTTGGACGCGATGATCCAGCACACCGTGGAGCGGATGTACGAGGAGTCCGACGAGAACCGGTTCCTGGAGGTGACCTACGCCAACGGGGACAAGGAGGTGCTCTACTTCCGCGACTTCAACTCCGGCGCGATGATTCAGAACATCGTCGACCGGGCGAAGAAGGCCGCCATCAAGTCGGTGCTGGAGACCGAGCAGGCGGGTCTGCGAGTGCAGCATCTGCTGGACGCGATCGTGGACGAGTTCGCGGAGAACGAGGACCTGCCCAACACGACCAACCCGGACGACTGGGCCCGGATCTCCGGCAAGAAGGGCGAACGGATCGTCTACATCCGCACGCTCGTCACCGGCAAGAACCAGGACTCCGGCAGGGTGATCGATACCGCGACCAACACCGGCCAGTACTTGTGACGTTCGTGGCCTCGTGATCGAGGTGCCCGTTTCGGGCGGCGCGGCCCGCTCCGGCGATGTCGGGGCGGGCCGCGCGCGTGTCGCACCACCACGGCTCGTATAACGACCTATACGATCGGGCTCATGAGTGAGGACATCCCACCCGTCGGCCCACCGGATTCGACCGCCGAAGCAGGGGAGGGGAGTACGCCGGCCCCGGTCACCGCCGCGGCGGTGCTGGCATGGCTCGAGGAGACCGCTGCGGCGGTGGCGGCAGGCGAACTCGACGCCGAGGAACTGATCGCGCTGCTCGGCGAGTTGCGGCAGGCGTCGACGGCATGCGCGAACGCGTCCGACTGGACCTTGCTCGCGGCGCGTGAAGCGGGCGCCAGTCTGCGCGAGATCGCGCCGGTCTTCGGCAAGGGGTACGTGCGGGCGCCTGCGGCGAGGCTGGAGAAGCTGCATCGCGAGGTGCTGTCGGCCGACCAGTTTCTCGAGCTGATGCGGCGCCGTGCGTCGGGCGCCTCGGAGCCAGCTGTATAACGATCTATACAGCTGGGCATTCGGCAACCACCTTCACTCCCACCCGCTACCGTGCGCCATATGGACAACATCGCACGGACAGCGGTGGGCCTCGCTTCGTTGGGGCGGCCCGCCTACATCAACCTCGGCCGCGACCCGGAACTGCCGGCGGATCGCACCGTCGACGCGATGCGCGAGGCGACGTTCGCCGTACTGGACCGTGCGTACGCGGCGGGTGTCCGCCGGGTCGACGCGGCGCGCTCGTACGGCAGGGCCGAAGAGTTCCTCGCCGACTGGCTGACCGCGCGGGGGCATGTCGACGTCACGGTGTCCAGCAAATGGGGATATGCGTACGTGGGCGAGTGGCGGCTGGACGCAGCCGTGCACGAGGTCAAGGAACACTCGCTCGCGCGGTTCCGGCAGCAGTGGGCCGAGACCCGGGACGCGCTGCCGGTCGTGCCGGCGCTCTACCAGGTGCATTCGCTGACCCCGGACAGTCCGCTGTTCGACGACCGCGGACTGCAGGCGGCGCTCGGCGAGCTCGTCGATGCCGGAGTGCGGGTGGGCTTCTCGACGTCCGGGCCGGTGCAGGCCGACACGATCCGGCGCGCACTGGACCTGACCGTCGCCGGCAGGCAGCTGTTCACCGCCGTGCAGTCGACGTGGAACGTGCTCGAATCGTCGGCCGGTCTGGCGCTCGCCGAGGCGCACAAGGCCGGTGTGCTGGTCCAGCTGAAGGAAACGCTGGCCAACGGCAGGCTGGCCGTCGACCCGCCGGAGGTCGTCGCCGACATCGCACGGGCCCACGGCACGACGCCCGACGCGGTGGCGCTCGGGTCCGCCTACGCCGAGGAGTGGGCCGACGTCGTGCTGGTCGGTCCGGCCGGCGTGGCACAGCTCGACGCGAACCTCGCGGCCGCCAGCCTGCAGCTGAGCGACGACGACCTGGAACGACTCGCCGAGCTGCGGGAGAACCCGCAGGAATACTGGGCCCGCCGGTCGCAGCTCGTGTGGGGATGACTACTGTCGCGAGCGCCCAGTGAGCGAGTCGGAGAGGACGAGACTCAGGTGCGACGCGCACGATGGACCACCATGGCCGGGCTGCCCGTGGCGATCACGCTGCTGACGGTCGTGGCCGGTTGCGCCGACCGCGAGAACGACCTGGACACGTACTACGACGACCGGCCGGCCGCCGGCGAGCGCTCCGACGACGCCGCCGCTGCGCCACGGTCCGACGGCACGCTGCAGGGTGAGACCACCCAGCAGGGCGGTGACGCGGATACGGCGCCTGCGCAACCCGCCGGACAGGGCCTGCTGCTCACCCCCGAGGACGTCCGCGAGGAAGGTGTCGCGGCGATCGCGCCGTCGAGCGCTGGTGCCGACCCCGCCGCTCCGACGTGTCTCGCGACGCTCGCCGAACAGCCGGGTGCCGTGGAGATCGACGAGCGCGCCTGGCGTTACCCGACCGGTTCCACGCTGCACCACCTCGTGACGCGCTACGAGAACAGGTCCGCGGCCGACGTACCGGCCGACCAGGTCGCGTGCAGCGGCGAGGAGATCCCGGTCAGCGGTGCTCCGCAGGGTGTCGACGCGCAGGCGTGGTGTCAGGCGGCCACCTGCACCGTCGTGATCGCGGCCGAGGACGTGCTCTCGACCGTCGAGGTGCGGGCCGCCGACCAGGGCAGTGCGACCGAGGCCATCCACCGGCTCGCGCCCGTCGCCGTCGGTAAACACGCCTGAGTCCCGGTCAGCCGTAGCGACGGAACCATTCGAGAGCGCCGAGACGGCCGTCGGGGACGAAGGTGCCGTCGTCGGCGGCCAGTCGCTCCCGTAACAGCGGCAGCGGGGTCCACCAGCCGTCGGCGACCTCCTCGGGCTGGTGGACCACGGGGCCGTCCCAGCGCACTTCGTACGTGAAGTTGTGACAGCGCAGGGAGTCCGCGGTGAAGGCCCAGGTGAACAACGGCCGTGGGGTCACTCGGTGGATGCCGAGTTCCTCGCCGAGTTCGCGGGTGGCGCAGTCGTCGGGCGATTCGCCTGCGGCGACGACACCCCCGGCCCAGCAGTCGAGCGCCGAGGGGTACACGTCCTTGGTGGCGGTGCGCCGGTGGACGTACACCGATCCGCCGTCACCGGAACGCACCAGTACGACGGCGGCGGCGTGCCACAGTCCGCGACTGCGTACATCGGCCCTGGTCGCGGCGCCGACGACGCGTGCGTGTGGGTCGTAGATTGCAACGACCTCGTCACCGCCCATGGGGTGATCGTGGCATGCGGCGCCCGTAGGGTGGTGGCATGCGGCGGATCATGGGAACAGAGGTGGAATACGGGATCGCGGTTCCGGGCGACGCCACCGCAAACCCGGTGCTGACTTCCACCCAGGTCGTGCTGGCCTATGCGGCGGCGGCCGACATTCCGCGTGCCCGGCGTGCGCGCTGGGACTACGAGGTCGAGTCGCCGCTTCGCGACGCACGGGGCTTCGACCTCACCGGCCCGAGCCAGCCCACGCAGGACAACGACGTGGAGGACCTCGGCGCGGCCAACGTGATTCTCACCAACGGTGCGCGGCTGTACGTCGACCACGCGCACCCGGAGTACTCCGCGCCGGAGGTGACCAACCCGCGGGACGCCGTGGTGTGGGACAAGGCGGGGGAGCGGGTCATGGAGCAGGCGGCGATGCGCGCCGCGACCGTTCCCGGACAGCCGCAGCTCCAGTTGTACAAGAACAACGTGGACGGCAAGGGCGCCTCGTACGGCACGCACGAGAACTACCTGATGGACCGGGCGACCCCGTTCACGTCGGTCATCACGGGGCTGACGCCGTTCTTCGTGTCGCGCCAGGTGGTGACCGGGTCGGGCCGGGTGGGGCTCGGGCCGCAGGGTGAGGAGCCGGGGTTCCAGCTCTCGCAGCGTTCGGACTACGTCGAGGTCGAGGTCGGGCTGGAGACAACCCTCAAGCGCGGCATCATCAACACGCGCGACGAACCGCACGCCGATGCGGACAAGTACCGCAGGCTGCACGTCATCATCGGTGACGCCAACCTGGCCGAGTACTCGACGTATTTGAAGGTCGGCACGACCGCGCTGGTGCTCGACATGATCGAGGCGGGGGTGCGGTTCGACCACCTGAAACTCGACGAGCCGGTGCGCGCGGTGCACGAGATCAGTCACGATCCGTCGCTGAAGGCGACCGTCGACGTCGCGGGTGGTCGCAAGTACACGGGCCTCGACCTGCAGTTCGCGTACCACGAACTGGCCTCGGCGCACCTGGAGCGGACCGGTGGGGACGAGCAGTCCAAGGAGGTGCTGCGGGTGTGGGGCGAGACGCTCGACACGCTCGCGAAGGATCCGATGGACGCGTCCGACCGGCTGGACTGGCCTGCCAAGTTGCGGCTGGTCGAGGCGTACCGCGAACGTGATCAGCTCGGCTGGGCCGCACCGCGGTTGCACCTGGTCGACCTGCAGTACTCGGATGTGCGCCTCGACAAGGGCCTGTACAACCGGCTCGTGACGCGCGGGTCCATGAAGCGCATGGTCGGTGAGGACGAGGTGCAGCGGGCGATCACGACGCCGCCGGAGGACACGCGGGCGTACTTCCGCGGCCGCACGCTGGAGAAGTACGCCAGTTCGATCGCGGCGGCGTCGTGGGATTCGGTCATCTTCGACGTCGGGCGGGATTCGCTGGTGCGGATTCCGACGCTGGAGCCGCTGCGGGGTACGAAGGCGCACGTCGGTGCCCTGCTGGACCGGACGGAGACGGCCGAGGAACTGGTCGAGGCGTTGACCGGATCGGAGTAGGAGAAGATCACCACTCCGACAACGATCGCCCAGAATCGCCCTTCCTCTGGGTAGGCTGGGCGCTACAAGCTCATCGGTGACACCGGGAGGCGGCAATGGCTCAGGAGAAGGTCGAGAAGCACGGCGGTGGCGACTCCGAGGACGAGGCCGAAGGTGCAGCCCCGGCCGGTCAGGAGCGCCGTGAGCAGATGGGCGAGGACGTCGACACGATCCTCGACGAGATCGACGACGTCCTCGAGGAGAACGCCGAGGACTTCGTACGGGCCTACGTGCAGAAGGGCGGCGAGTGACGCAGGCGCCTGCGTGACCTAGGCTCGCTGATCAACATTTCGGTACTGTCCCTTTCGTCGATGGGAACTACGAGCACGCATGGAACAGATTCCGCGCAACTCGGGCTTCGCGCTGCCCTCCGCCTACCTGTCGTCGACGACGTCGTCCTTCGCCGATTTCCTGCGTGCCGAGGCACCGGATCTACTGCCGAGCAAGCGCTCGGCCGGTATGGCCACGTCGGGCACTGATCTCGACGCGCCGCACGGTACGACGATCGTGGCGGCGACGTTCAACGGTGGTGTGCTGATCGCAGGCGACCGGCGTGCGACGAGTGGCAACCTGATCGCGACCCGCGACATGGACAAGGTGTACGTCACCGACGCCTATTCGGCCGTGGGTATCGCGGGTACGGCGGGTATCGCTCTCGAACTCGTCCGGCTGTACACCGTGGAGTTGGCGCACTACGAGAAGATCGAGGGTGTGTCACTGTCGCTCGACGGTAAGTCGAACAAGCTCGCGACGATGGTGCGGGGCAACCTGGACGCAGCGATGGCGGGGCTGGCGGTGGTCCCGTTGTTCGTCGGCTACGACATCGAGGCGTCCGATCCCAAGCGGGCGGGGCGCATCGTCTCGTTCGACGTCACGGGCGGCCGGTACGAGGAGAACGCGGGTTTCCACTCCATCGGCTCCGGGTCGGTGTTCGCGAAGTCGGCGATGAAGAAGCTCTACGACCCCGATGCCGACCAGGACGGCGCGGTGCGGGCGGCGATCGAGTCGCTCTACGACGCCGCCGACGACGACACGGCCACCGGTGGGCCGGATGTGGCGCGCAAGATCTATCCGAGCGTCGTCACGGTCACTGCCGAACACGGTGCCGTGCAGCTGCCCACGGAGGAGACCTCGGCCATCGCGGAGGCCGTCGTCGCCGACCGGGCGGCCCAGCAGGACTGGCGCGGCTGATCCGGGTGCCGGGTCGCATACGGCCCGGCACCGGACCGGTTCGCGCCCGGTTCCCCACTCGTCAGCTTCACATCCCCGAACAGAGCGGAGCCAACGCAAGTGTCGATGCCGCTGTACGCCTCGCCCGAGCAGTTGATGCGGGAGCGTTCCGAACTCGCACGCAAGGGCATTGCCCGCGGTCGGAGCGTCGTGGTGCTCAAATACCGGGGCGGAATCCTGTTCGTGGCGGAGAATCCGTCGCCGACGCTGCACAAGGTGTCGGAGATCTACGACCGCATCGGGTTCGCAGCGGTCGGCCGCTACAGCGAGTTCGAGAGCCTGCGCCGGGGTGGTATCCGGCACGTGGATCTGCAGGGGTACCAGTACGACCGGCGTGACGTGAGCGCGCGGGCACTGGCCAACGTCTACGCGCAGACGCTGAGCACGATCTTCACCGAGCAGCTCAAGCCGTATGAGGTGGAGATCTGTGTCGCCCAGGTCGGGGCGAGCGCCGATGAGGACGAGCTGTACCGGCTGACCTACGACGGCTCGATCGTGGACGAGCCGCAGTTCGTCGTGATGGGCGGGCAGACGGACGCGATCAACACGAAGCTGAAGGACACCTTCTCCGACGGCATGGAGATGGCCGATGCCGTGCGGATCGCGGCGGAGTCGTTCCGCCCGTCGAAGTCCGGCAGCGGTACGAACGGGAGCAGCGCGTCCGGGAGCGGCGCGTCGGCGTCGGCATCGTCGGCATCGTCGGCATCGACGTCGGACAGTGAGCCGAGCAAGCTCGAGGTCGCCGTGCTGGAGCGTGAGCGGCCGGGGCGGAAGTTCCGTCGCATCACCGGTGCCGCCCTGGATGCCTTGCTGCCTGCGCGTACCGAGGCCGCCGACAGCAGCGACTCGGGTTCCGAGGACGGCGACTCCGAAGGGGACGGGAAGGCATCCAGCTGACCTGGCCGGTGTCGAGTGCCGGTCGGTGGCTGGGCCAGAATCCCTTGGGCGCGTAGGTGCCGCTGCCGACGAACACGAGCCACACGAGTGCGCGCGTGCTGTGTCCGCCGACCGGGTGATCATGGTCAGCGCGTCGTCGGCGCGGGTGTGGGCAGGGCGGCGCTGCGGGCCATCAGCCTGCGGTCGGGGCGGCCGGCACGCTGAAGTGCGGCGACGCGACGGAGCAGGGGCGGAGTCATGACCGACATGCCGTCGTACGGCGCTGTGGGGCCCGTGTCGGCGTGCGGTCGCACGCGATTCGTTCCCCAGTTCCGGGCTTTCACCGCCTACCCTTGAGGGATGCAGCGGCGGATCTTTGGGATCGAAACCGAGTTCGGAGTGACCTGCACGTTCCACGGGCAGCGCAGGCTCTCGCCCGACGAGGTGGCGCGGTATCTGTTCCGGCGGGTGGTCTCGTGGGGCCGGTCGTCCAACGTCTTTCTGTCCAACGGCTCCCGGCTCTATCTCGATGTGGGTTCGCATCCGGAGTATGCGACGGCCGAGTGTGACGACCTGACGCAGCTGGTCACGCACGACAAGGCGGGGGAGCGGATTCTCGAGGACCTGTTGGTCGACGCCGAGCGCAGGCTCGCGGACGAAGGCATCGGCGGCGACATCTTCCTGTTCAAGAACAACACCGACTCGGCCGGCAATTCGTACGGCTGTCACGAGAACTATCTGGTCACGCGTGCGGGCGAGTTCTCGCGGATCGCCGATGTGCTGTTGCCGTTCCTGGTCACCCGCCAGTTGATCTCGGGTGCGGGCAAGGTGCTGCAGACGCCGCGGGGTGCGGTGTACTGCCTGTCCCAGCGGGCCGAGCACATCTGGGAGGGCGTGTCGAGCGCGACGACGCGGTCCCGGCCGATCATCAACACGCGCGACGAGCCGCACGCCGATGCCGAGCGGTACCGCAGGCTGCACGTGATCGTGGGCGATTCGAACATGGCGGAGCCGACGACGCTGTTGAAGGTCGGTACGGCGCATCTGGTGCTGGAGATGATCGAGCAGGGGGTGCAGTTCCGGGACTTCAGTCTGGACAACCCGATCCGCGCGATTCGCGAGATCAGCCATGACATGACCGGTCGCAGGCAGGTGCGGCTCGCCGGGGGCCGGGAGGCGTCGGCGCTGGAGATTCAGCGTGAGTACTACGCGCGGGCGGTGCAGCATGTCGAGGAGACCGGTGCGAGTCCGCTGATGCACCGGGTGGTCGATCTGTGGGGCCGGGCGCTCGACGCGGTCGAGCAGCAGGACTACTCGTTGGTCGACACCGAGATCGACTGGGCGATCAAGCACCGGTTCGTCGAGCGGTACCGGGCCAAGCACAATCTCGATCTCTCGGATCCGCGGGTGGCGCAGCTGGACCTGGCGTATCACGACATTCGGCGTGGCCGGGGCGTCTTCGATCTGTTGCAGCGCAAGGGGCTGGTGCAGCGGGTGACCGATGACGGTGAGGTCGAGGCTGCCAAGGACACGCCGCCGCAGTCGACCCGGGCGAAGCTGCGTGGTGATTTCATCGCGGCGGCGCAGCAGGCGGGCCGTGATTTCACCGTCGACTGGGTGCATCTGAAGCTCAACGATCAGGCGCAGCGGACGGTGCTGTGCAAGGATCCGTTCCGTGCCGTCGACGAACGGGTGGATCGGTTGATCAACTCGTTGTAGCCCGGATCGTCCGGACCCGGCCGCGTTCGAGCATCTCCGGCAGGCCGGCGGCGGTGGCCACGCCGCGCTGGGGAGACCTCTCGGAAACGTGGCTCCGGGCGAGCTAGGGTGGGTGAGGTGTCCACCGCCCGTGCAGAACGCCTGGTCAACCTGGTGCTGGCGCTGCTGTCCACCCGGCAGTACCTGCCGGCCGAGCGTATCCGCGGGATTGTTCCCGGTTACGGGGATGCGGCGAGTACCGAGGCGTTCTTCCGGATGTTCGAACGCGACAAGGCCGAGCTGCGTGAACTGGGTATCCCTCTGGAAACGGGTTCCAACTCCGCGTTCGACCCCGAGGGGTATCGCATCGCGCGCCGTGATTACGAGCTCGGCGACATCGACCTTGCTCCCGATGAGGCGACGGCCGTGGCGCTCGCGGCGCGGCTGTGGGATTCGCCGGACCTGACCGGGCAGGCCCGCGGCGCGCTGGTGAAACTGCGCGCCGCGGGCGTCGAGGTCGACGATCAGGCGCACGCCATGGTCGAACCGCGGGTGCACACCGAGCCGGCGTTCGCGCCGCTGCTCGCGGCGGTACAGCGCGGCGAGGCGGTGCGGTTCGACTACCGGCGTTCCGATTCGCCGGAGCGGCGCACGCGCACGCTCGAACCGTGGGGCGTGGTGTCGTGGCGCGGCCGGTGGTACGTCGTCGGCCACGACCGCGACCGGGATGCGCCCCGCTGCTTCCGGCTCTCGCGCATCAGTAGCGAGGTGGCGGCGACGGGGGACCGGGCCGCGGTGCGGCGGCCGGACGACGTGAACCTGCTCGACTTCGTGGCGGGCACGTCCGTGAGTGACGACGGTGCCTCGGCCACCACGGCTCGGCTGTGGCTCGCCGAGGGAAGGGCCGCCGGGATCCGCCGGCATGCCCGGGTGCTGGATCGCCGCTCGATCGACGGTGAGGACGGCGAGGTCGTCGAGATCGAGTTGCAGCACCCCGAAGGTGCCGCGGACTGGATCGCGGGACACGGTCCGGACGCGGTCGTGCTGGCCCCCGACGTGCTGGCCAAGGCCGTACTGGACCGGCTCGAGCGGGTCGCCGCACACGAGGAAGGGATGCGATGAGCGCGGCAACCGAGCGCATGCCGAGGCTGCTCGCTCTCGTGCCGTACCTGCTGGCCCGGCCCGGGATCCGCATCGACCAGGCGGCGCAGGACTTCGACGTCACGCCGAAACAGTTGCGCAAGGACCTCGAGCTGCTCTGGCTCTGCGGACTGCCCGGGTACGGTCCCGGCGACCTCATCGACCTGTCGTTCGACGGTGACACCGTGTCGGTCACGTTCGACGCGGGCATGCGCAGGCCGCTGCGGCTCACCGGTGGCGAAGCGAGTGCGCTGGTCATCGCGTTGAAGGCCCTCGCCGAAACGCCCGGCGTCGTCGACACCGACGCCGTCGGCCGGGCGATCGCGAAGATCGAGGTCGCGGCGGGGGCCGCCGAGCCGGCAGGGGTCGTCGTCGGTAGCGGGGTCCGGGAGCACGAGGCGACCACGCGGACGCGGGAAGTGCTCCGGGAGGCGCTGCTGCACGGGCGCGCGATCCGGATGCGGTATTACGCGGCGTCGAACGACCGGATGACCGAGCGCACGGTCGACCCGATGCGGTTGCTCATCGTGCAGGCGCACAGCTATCTGGAGGCGTGGTGCCGCCGCGCCGAGGACGTGCGGCTGTTCCGGCTCGACCGGATCGACGAGCTGCACGTGCTCGACGAGCCTGCGGCCCCACCACCGCACGCCCGCCATGCCGACATCTCCGACGGCGTGTTCTCCGCACACGAGAGCTATCCCGAGGCCGACCTGGTGCTCGAACCCGATGCGCGGTGGGTCGCCGAGTACTATCCGTGCGAGGAGCTGGCCGAGCTCGAGGGCGGCAGGTTGCGCGTGCGGATGCGCTACGGCGACGAATCGTGGATGGTGCGGCTCGTACTGGGGCTCGGCGGTCGCGCGACGGTGGAACGGCCCGGTGAACTCGCGGTGGCCGTCCGACGCCGTGCCGAAGCCGGGTTGGCACGAGCACGTCACCTGTCGATCATCGGCCCACAGTAGGCTGGTGGACGTGTTCTACGTGCTGAGTGCCGCCGCGGCCGGTGCCGGGCTGATCGTGCTCGCCGTCGCCCTGCTTCGAACGGCAGGGACGGCGAAAGGGCTCGGCCGCGCCGCCGCGGCGATGCGGGTCGACGTGGAATCCCGCACGGGTATGCTCCGCGCTCGCGCGGCCGCGGTCGGTGTCGCCGTCCGCGACCTTCGTATCCGACGTGTTCGAAACGGTTCGGCATCGGTACCCGAGCCCGTACGATCGGCCCTGAACGAATAGGGAGGCCACCCACTATGAACGCCTTGCAGCCGTGGCATTTGATCATTCTCGTGCTGGTTGTCGTGGTGCTGTTCGGCGCCAAGCGCCTGCCGGACGCGGCCCGATCCGTCGGCAAGTCCATGAAGGTCTTCAAGGCCGAGACCAAGGACATGCGCGGAGACCGGTCGGAGGACGAGGACTCGACGGAAGCCGGCACGACGACGGCGGACGCCAAGCAGATTTCGAACCCGACGGTCAAGGCCGACGCCGAAATCGCCGATGACACCCCCGCCGGGACCACGGCGGGCGGTACCACGGCGACCGGGACCACGGCGACCGATTCCAAGGACGACCAGGTGGAGCAGCTGCAGCGCCAGCTCGACGAGCTCAAGCAGCAGCAGGCTGCCGAGCAGGCGCCGAAGAACGGCTGACCGCACCCGAACGGATCGAGAACGGACGCTTTCGTGGGAGACACCTCCGCACAGCGCGAGGGCCGGGGCGGCAAACGGAAGACTCGGAACCGTCGGCACAACCCCGACGGCACGATGTCGCTCATCGAGCACATCTACGAGTTCCGCCGCCGAGTGGGCTATGCGCTACTCGCCCTGATCGGGGGCGGGATCATCGGGTTCCTGTGGTTCGGGCACGGCATCGGGCCGATTCCGACCCTCGGCGACCTGGTCACCGAGCCCTATTGCGCCATCCCGCAGGAGCAGCGCTACCCCAAGGGCGGGGACTGTCAGTTACTGCAGACCGTGCCCTTCGAAGCGTTCATGATCCAGATGAAGGTCGGTCTCAGTGCGGGGGCCGTCCTGTTCTCACCGCTGTGGCTGTACCAGCTGTGGGCGTTCATCGCGCCCGGGCTGTACTCCAAGGAGCGCAAGTACGCGATGACGTTCGTCGCCATCGCATCCCTGCTGTTCACCGGCGGCGCGCTGCTGGCCTACTTCATGGCCCCGCACGCGCTGGAGATCCTCACGACCTTCGGCGCAGGCGAGTTCGCCACGTGGTTCACCGGTGACAAGTACATCTCGTTCGTGCTGTCACTGCTGCTGATCTTCGGTGTCAGCTTCGAGCTGCCGCTGCTGATCATCATGCTCAACCGGGTCGGCGTGGTGCACTACGCGACGCTGAAGAAGTGGCGCCGCGGCATCATCATGATCATGTTCGTGTTCGCGGCGTTCGTGACGCCGGCGGATCCGTTCTCGATGATCGGCCTGGCCGGCGCATTGTGCATCCTGTTCGAGATCTCGCTGCAGATCACGCGTTTCCACGACCGCAAGCTGGACCGCAAGCGCGGCGCCGAGGGCTGGGACGAGCTGTCCGACGACGAACCGGCCCCGTTCGAGTACACCCCGAGCACCGCGGATGACGGCACCGACGGCGGTCGCCGCGGCGGCACCGACGACATCACGTGACCGGGGGGCCTCGCGTAGCCCTGGCGTTCCACCCCGGATCCGGCAGGGGAGCGGCCGCGCGGCTGGCCGGGGCGGTCGCCACGCGGCTCCGGCCGCACGTCGCGCGCCTCGACATCGTCGAGGGGGCTCGGCAGCGACTGGACGCGGCGCGGGATGCCGGGCTCGACGTGCTGGTCGTCGTCGGCGGTGACGGCTCGGCGCACCAGGCCGTGCAGTTCTGCGCCGACACGCCGGTGGCACTCGGGCTGATTCCGTCCGGCACCGGCAACGACCTCGCTCGCGCCCTCGACGTGCCCACCGATCCCGCCGCGGCCGTGGACGCGCTGATCGACGCGTTCCGCACCGGTCGGCGGCGTCGCTTCGACCTCGGCAAGGCCGGCGACACGTGGTTCGGCACCGTGCTGTGCAGCGGTTTCGACGCAGCGGTCAACGACAGGGCGAACCGGCTGCGCTGGCCCCGCGGTCCGCGCCGCTACGACGTCGCGATCGCGGCGGAGCTGGCCTCGTTCCGGGCCCGTGAGGTGCGGATCGCCACCGACACCGACGAGGTCACGCTGCCCGCGATGCTCGTCGCCGTCGGCAACACGTCCTGGTACGGCGCGGGCATCCCGGTCTGCCCCGGCGCCGATCCCGCCGACGGGCTGCTCGAGGTGACCGTTGTCGGCCGGGCGGGCTCCCGCGAGCTCGTGCGGGTGCTGCCACGGCTGCGTACCGGTCGCCACGTCGAACATGCGGCCGTGACCACCCTGCAGGCCCGTACCGTCGAGGTGGCCGAGGTCGGGTCGCGTGCCGGCGACGGCCGAGGTCCGTGGCCGGTGTTCGCCGACGGCGACCCGCTCGGCACGCTGCCCGTGTCGATCAGCTGCGTGCCGCAGGCCCTGACGGTCCTGGCCTGACCTGCTCCTCGGCCAGCGCCTTCCAGCCGAGTCGCTCGCGCGTCGCCCGGGGCAGGTTGGCGACGACCAGATCGTAGGAGTCCTCGACCAGATCGAGGATCAATTGCTCGGGGAGCGAGCCGTCGTCGAGCACGACCGTGTTCCAGTGCCGCTTGTTCATGTGCCAGCCCGGCGTCACGGCCGGATACGAGGCCCGCAGTTGCAGCGCGAGTTCCGGTTCACACTTGAGGTTCACGCTCAGCGGGGTGCGGCCGAGCGCCGACAGCGCGAAAATCTTCCCGCTCACCTTGAACACACTCACGTGCTCGTCGAACGGGAACTCCTCGCCGGCACCCGTGAATGCCAGGCACGCCGCCTTCAGCCGCTCCGGGGTCATGACCGGACGGTAGCGCCGCCCGCAGACATCAACCGGCACGCCCCTGCACGCTCCTGTGCACTCTCGCTCGGTACGGCCACGGAGCGCCTCATGCGGGTACGACCGCCGATGTGAAACCCTGACCCCGTGGACTCATCCGCCTCTCCCAGCCCGGCCGAGGCGTACGCCGCAGCCCGCCGGCGCAGCGACCACCCGCAGCTGGCCCGGTTCGCGGCGGAGCTGGCCTTCGAGTTCGACGACTTCCAGACACGGGGGTGCGAGGCGCTCGAGGACGGGCACGGCGTGCTGGTGTGCGCGCCCACCGGTGCCGGCAAGACCGTCGTCGGCGAATTCGCCGTGCACCTCGCACTGGCCGAGGGCCGCAAGTGCTTCTACACGACGCCGATCAAGGCGCTGTCGAACCAGAAGTACACCGACCTGGCCGAGCGCTACGGCGCGGACGCGGTCGGTCTCCTGACGGGCGACACCGCCATCAACGGCAACGCGCAGGTCGTCGTCATGACCACCGAGGTCCTGCGCAACATGCTGTACGCGGGGTCGGCCACGCTCGACGAGCTGGGCTACGTCGTCATGGACGAGGTGCACTACCTCGCCGACCGGTTCCGCGGCGCGGTGTGGGAAGAGGTCATCCTGCACCTGCCCGAGTACGTCCGCGTGGTCGGACTGTCGGCGACCGTCAGCAACGCCGAGGAGTTCGGCGAGTGGCTGGTCGCCGTCCGGGGCGACACGGCGGTCGTGGTCGACGAGCACCGGCCCGTGCCGCTGTGGCAGCACATGATGGTCGGGAACCGGCTCATGGACCTGTTCGTCGGCGAGGAGCACGGCGACGAACCGAAGATCAATCGGCAGCTGCTCCGCCGCGTCGAAGAGGTCGCTCGGATGCACGCACCCGCCGCGTTCGGCGGCGGGCGGGGCAAGCGCGGCCGTGACCGGGGCAAACCGCGTATGCCGCGGTTCCGGCCACCCTCGCGCGTCGACGTCATCGACCGGCTCGACCGTGCCGGGCTCCTGCCCGCGATCACGTTCATCTTCTCCCGGGCCGGCTGCGATGCGGCCGTCGGCCAGTGCGTGCACTCCGGCCTGCGGCTCAACAACCCGGAGGAGATCGCCGAGGTCCGGCGCATCGTCGACGAGCGCACGGCCGACCTGCCCGAGTCCGACCTGGGCGTGCTGGGCTACTGGGAATGGCGGGACGGGCTCGAACACGGCGTGGCCGCGCACCACGCGGGCCTGTTGCCCGCGTTCAAGGAGACCGTCGAGGAGCTGTTCGTCCGCGGCCTGGTCAAGGTCGTGTTCGCCACTGAGACCCTGGCCCTGGGCATCAACATGCCCGCGCGCACGGTCGTGCTGGAACGGCTGGTCAAGTACAACGGCGAAGCGCACGTCGACCTCACGCCCGGCGAGTACACCCAGCTGACCGGGCGTGCCGGGCGCCGGGGAATCGACGTCGAGGGCCACGCCGTCGTGCTGTGGCAGCCCGGCGTCGATCCGCGCCACGTGGGCGGGCTGGCCTCGACGCGCACCTACCCGCTCAAGTCCTCGTTCCGGCCCGGCTACAACATGGCCATCAATCTGGTCGGCCAGTTCGGTGCCGAGGCGGCCAGGGAGCTGCTGGAGCAGTCGTTCGCGCAGTTCCAGGCCGACCGCGCCGTCGTCGGCACGGCCAAGCGGATCGAGCGCAACAAGGAGGCACTCACCGGCTACGTCGAAGCCGTCTCCGGCGACTTCGACGAGCTGCTTTCCTACGTCGAGCTGCGCAAGAAGGTCTCCGACCGGGAGAAGTACCTGGCCAAGCAGAACAGCCAGCACCGGCGGGCGGAGGCGGCGCAGTCGCTGGAGAAGCTGCGCAAGGGCGACGTCATCCTCGTACCGTCCGGCCGCCGTTCCGGCCTGGCCGTCGTGATCGACCCGGGTGTCGACACGGTGCACGAGCCGCGCCCCGTCGTCGTCACCGAGGACCGGTGGTCGGGCCCGCTCTCGGCGGCCGACTTCCCGTCGGCCGTCGAACCGCTGGGACGGGTCAAACTGCCCAAGCACGTCGAACTGCGCTCGCCCAAGGTGCGGCGGGACATCGCCTCGTCGCTGCGCAACACGGGGATCGAGAAGCCTGCCGCACAGCGTAAGCGGTCCGGGGCCAACGACGACGAGCAGCTCGCGGAGCTGCGGCAGCGGATGCGCAGGCACCCCGCACACGGCCTCGCCGACCGCGAGGCCAGTCTGCGCTGGGTCGAGCGCTATCAACGGCTGCAGGCCGAAACACAACAGCTCGAACGCAAGGTCGCCGCGACCACGCACTCGCTGGCCCGTTCGTTCGACCGGATCTGTGCGCTGCTGACGGAACGGGGATACCTCGACCGGGACGAGTCCGGTGACAGCACCGGCACGGACCGGGTGACCGAGGACGGCATGCTGCTGGCCCGCATCTACAGCGAGTCCGACCTGCTGGCTGCCGAGTGCGTGCGCAGGCACGTCTGGCACGGCCTGTCGGCACCGGAACTGGCCGCGGTCGTGTCGTCGCTGGTCTACGAGGCGCGGCGGGACGCGATGGCCGAGCCGAAACTGCCGCAGGGCGCGGTGTCGAAGGCGTGGCAGGAGACCGTGACGCTCTGGAGCGAGCTGACCGAGGACGAGCGCAGGCACCGGCTCGATCGCACCAGGGAACCGGACGCCGGATTCGCGTGGCCGGTGTACCGGTGGGCGCGCGGCGAGTCGCTCGAACGGGTGCTCACCACGTCGGAAGCCAACGGGCAGGAGCTCACGGCCGGCGATTTCGTCCGGTGGTCGCGGCAGGTGATCGATCTGCTCGATCAGCTGCGCGTCGTACTGGGCAAGGAGCACCCGGTGGGCGGGGCGGCGGCCAAGGCCGTCCGGGCCTTGCGCCGTGGTGTCGTCGCCGCGGGCGAGGTGTGACGGGGGCGAGACGGCGCGCCCGGTGACCTTCACACACCCGCTACACGGCGTTGTGGTTGGATCGCACGCGATACACGGACGAGAATGCCCGACACGGCTGCGCAGGTGACGTGGTGGCCGGGTGATGATTGGCGGAGGCAGGACGATGAGCACGCCGTACGGAGGCAACGACCCGCAGCAGTGGGGCCAGCAACCGCCTCCGGGTCCGCCGTCCGGTGGTTTCCCCGGGCAACCGGGTTACGGCCAGCAGCCACCCCCGCAGCCCGGTTACCCGCAACAGCCCGGCTATCCCCAGCAACCCGGTCAACCCGGTCAACCGCCGCCCGGCCAGCCGGGACCGCAGCCGGGATACGGGCAGCCCCAGCCCCAGGGATATCCGCCGGGCCAGGCTCCGCCGCCGGGACAGCCCGGTCAGACCCCGCCGCCGGGGCAGCCGATGCCGCAGCAGCCCGGCCAGTATCCGCAGGGGCCGCCGCAGGGCGGTGCCCCTGGCACCGCGCCGTACACCCAGCCGGGCGGCCAGCCCCCACCTCCGGGCTTCACGCAGCCCGGCCAGGCCCCGCCGCCGGGCCAGCCGTACGGCCCGCCGCCCGGCGCGGGTGCGCCCGGCCCGGCGCCGCAGAAGCCGAAGAACAAGTCCGGCAAGGGCATGTGGATAGGATTGGGCGCCGTGGTTCTCCTGGCGATCGCTGCGGCGGCAATACTGTTCTGGCCCATCGGTCTCGCCTCATCGACGGTCTTCGACGCGGAGGCGATGAACCAGGACGTGCAGCGGGTCCTCACCGACAACTACGGCGTCGAAGGCGTGCAGAGCGTGTCGTGCCCGGAGGACCAGCCGGTCACCGTCGACGAGACGTTCACCTGTGACGTGAACGTCGAGGGTGAAACGCGGCAGGTCACGATCACGGTCAAGAGCGAGGACGCCCGGTACCAGGTCGGCAGGCTCCAGTAGCCGCCCGCCACGGATGTCGCCACCGGGGTTCGTCACAGTGGAATCCGGTGGCGGGTAGCCCGTGCTGTCGGAAATGATCGGTGGCATGACCGACCACGACGTCCGGACCCTGGCCGACGACGAGTTACGCACGGCGCAGGATCTGTTCCGGTCCACGCTGCACGTCAAGCCGATCACCGACGAAGAGTGGCCCCAGGTACGCGCCGCCGTGCAGGACGGGCCGACGCTCGGCGTCACCGACGGTGAGTCGGGGGCGCTCATCGGCACCGCCCGCTCGTTCGAATCCGCCATGACACTGCCCGGCGGGGCAGGTGTGCCGATCGGTGGCGTCACGCACGTGGGTGTGCGTGCCGACCGCACCCGCCGGGGTGTGCTCACCGAACTCATGCATGCCCAGCTGACCGACCTCGCCGAGCGTGGCATGGTCGCCGCGGGCCTCCACGCGTCCGAGACATCCATCTACGGTCGGTTCGGCTACGGTGTCGCCACCTGCGCGCGTGACTACACCGTCGACCGGCGGTTCGCGCGATTCCGCTCCGATGCACCGGTGGGTGGCCGGGTGGAGATCCGCACCGTGGAGGCGGCGATCGAGCTGTTCGCCGACGCCTATCCGCGGACGGCGACCCGGCCGGGCATGCTGACGCGGCCTGCGGGCTGGTGGGCGCAGCTGCGCCGGACCCTCGAGAGGCAGGACGGTCCCGTCACCGCGATCACCCACGAAGGTGCCGACGGTGTCGACGGGTACGCCGTCTACTCCGTCGACCGGCCCCAGCCGGGCCCGGCGACGCTGAGACTCGTCGACCTGCAGTGCGCCGGCCCCGAATCGTTCGCCGGGCTGTGGCGGTACCTGCTGTCGGTGGACCTCGTCCACGACATCACTGCGAGCGGACGGCCCCTCGACGAACCGCTCGAACTGCTGCTCACCGACCCGCGCGCCGTGTCGACGATCGCGCAGTTCGACGACCTGTGGCTGCGGCTCATCGACGTGCCGACGGCACTGGCCATGCGCACGTACGCGGGAGAGTCCCTCGTGCTCGACGTGACCGACCCGGTGCTGCCCGGCAACGACGGGTGCTATCGCGTCGGCCCCGACGGCGCCGCGCGCACCGAGGACCCGGCCGCGCTGCACCTCGACGTCGACGCCCTCGCGATGATCTACCTCGGTGCGTGGCGGCCGTCGCAGCTGGTCGACACGGGACGTGTCCGTGCGTCAACGCCCGGTGCTGCCCGGCAGGCGGACCGGTTGTTCGCGACATCTGCCCCGCCGTGGTGCGGTACCTTCTTCTAGCCCACAAGAGATCAACAGGGAGATGAGGGGTCGTGGGGAGACGTCCGGTTGCGGTGGTCGCGGCCATCGCGTTCCTGGGCCTGCCGACGGCGTGCGCCGAGTCGACCGGTGACGAGGAGTCGGGGCCGGCGACCACGTCGGCGGCCCCGACCACGGCGCCGTCCACCACAGTGCCGTCCACCACGGCGAGCACGGGGGAGACGTCCGCCGGTGTGTCGTCGCCGGTACCGAGCCCGACCGAGACCGTGCGCCGTTTCGACGTCGAGGTGATGAACGCCGATGTGCGGCGTGTGGTGACCGAGGACTACGACGTGTCGGGCGTGCGTGACGTGTCGTGTCCGCGCAACGAGCCGGTCGAGGTGGGCGCCTCGTTCGTCTGCCATGTCGAACTGGCCGACGGCGAGCGCACGGTGACGATCACCGTGGAGACCGAGAAGGGCCGGTACCGGGTCGGTGTTCCGGAGTGACGTGCGCACCGGCCCGGGGCGACGTCCGGCCGAGCCGGTGCGCGGGCGTCAGGCGCGGTATGCGGCGAGTGCGTCGAGCAGCCGGGTCGCCGAGCCGCCGAGGTTCCAGCGTTCGGCCAGGTTCCGGACCCGGGGTTCGTCCACGGCCCCGGCCGGGACGACGTCGGCACCGGAGAACGTGACCGGGGCGTCGGCGGCGACGCGCACCACGGTCGGCGCGGCCGCGAGATACTCGGCGGCCTCGTTGAGGCGAGTGCGTGTCTTCAGCGGCAGTTCCGGACTTTCCGCGCGGGCGGCCTCGATCACGGCTTCGAACGAGCCGAACCGGGTGATGAGCTTGGCGGCCGTCTTCTCGCCGATACCCGCGACGCCGGGCAGCCCGTCGGACGGGTCGCCGCGGAGCATCGCCATGTCCGCGTACGCGGCTCCGGCCCGCTCGGCGGGGACTCCGTACCGCTCGGCGAGGCTCTCGGGGTCGAGGATGTCGGCCTTGGCCCAGCCCTTGCCGACGTAGATCACCGAGGCGGCGGTCGGCGCGGTCCGCACGAGCTGGAACAGGTCCCGGTCGCCGGTGATGACCTCGACGGCATCGGTCGTCTCGCGCGCCGTCAGCGTGCCGATCACGTCGTCGGCCTCGAACCCGGACGCTTCGGCGACGGCCAGTCCGGCCGCGTCGAGCAGCTCGAGGATGATCGGCACCTGGGGGCTCAGCGTGTCGGGTACTTCCTCGACGTCCGAGCCGGTGCCGGTCTCCTCGGCGACGCGGTGTGCCTTGTAGCTCGGCAGCGCATCGACCCGGAACTGCGGCCGCCAGTCCGCGTCGAGGCACGCCACGAGCCGGGTGGGCCCGCGGTCGGTGAGGATGCGGGCCACGGTGTCGGCGAACCCGCGGACCGCGTTCACGGGTGTGCCGTCGGGAGCCGTCATCGACTCGGGCAGGGCGAAGTACGAACGGAAATACAGGCTCGCCGCGTCCAGCAGCGCCACGGAACCGGTGCTCACCGCTACAGCCTGCCATGCACCGCCCCGCGGTTCGCGCGCCACACGTGCGGGTGTCGCTCGAAACGGGGGAGGTGTGCGGGTGTGCGGGTGTGCGCTCGCCCGCACACCACCCCGCGCGGGGGCGCTCGGTATTGTCGGGATCATGTCCCGCCGATCGCTGCACACTCCCGCGCCCGATGCCGCCACACTGCGGTCCCGCCTCGACCGTGCCGGCACGGCCGCCGCCGATGCCGGCACCGACGCGCTGCTCATCGCGCCCGGTTCGGATCTGCGCTATCTCGTGGGCCAGGCCGGCGGTTCGTTCGAGCGGCTGACCACGCTGGTGGTGCCCGCAGGTGACGCCCCGCCCGCGCTGGTCGTGCCGAAGCTCGAACTGCCCGGCTATTCGGACGTGCCGACCGACGAGCTCGGCATCGACGTCATCACCTGGGTCGACGGCGACGACCCGTACCGCCTCGTCGCCGACCGGCTCGGTGCTCCGGGCCGCGTCGCCGTGAGCGACATGATGGCGGCACTGCACGTGCTGGGCGTACGCGGGGCCGTGCCGGGTGCCGAACAGGTGCTGGCCGGTCAGGTGCTGCGCGAGCTGCGGATGCGTAAGGACGCCGCCGAGAGGGCCGCACTCGGCGAAGCGGGCGCCGCGATCGACCGCGTGCACGCGCGGATGGGTGAGTGGTTGCGTCCCGGCCGCACGGAGGCCGAGGTCGGCGCCGACATCACCGCGGCGATCCTCGAGGAGGGTCACACCTCGGCCGAATTCGTCATCGTCGGCTCGGGGCCCAACGGTGCGAGCCCGCACCACGACGTGTCGGACCGGGTCATCGAGCCGGGCGACGTCGTGGTCGTCGACATCGGAGGGCCGATCCCGGAGGGCTACAACTCCGACTCCACCCGCACCTACGCCGTCGGCGAGCCCCGGGACCCGGATGTCGCGGCGACCTACGCGGTCCTGCAGCGGGCCCAGCAGGCGGCCGTCGACGCGGTGCGCCCCGGGGTCAGCGCCGAGTCGGTGGACGCGGCGGCCCGCGACATCATCGCCGACGCCGGATTCGGCGACCGGTTCATCCACCGCACGGGCCACGGCATCGGCCTGGACGTGCACGAGGAGCCGTACATCGTCGCGGGTAACGAGCTGCCGCTCGAAGAGGGCATGGCGTTCAGCATCGAACCCGGCATCTACACGGCCGGGCACTGGGGCGCGCGGATCGAGGACATCGTCGTCGTGACCGCCGACGGCGCCGAATCGCTCAACACCCGCCCCCACGAGCTGGTCGTGCTCGACCGATGACGGCATCCGGGGCGAGCACACCGGCCTCCGGCGGGATGGAGCCGCTGGACAAGGCGATCGTGGCGGAGCTGTCGGCCGACGGGCGGCGGAGTTTCACCGACCTCGCCGAGCGGGTGGGCCTGTCGGTCTCGGCGGTCCATCAGCGGGTGCGCAGGCTCGAACAGCGTGGCGTCATCCGCGGCTACACGGCCAAGCTCGACGGTGAACAGATCGGCCTCCCGCTGACGGCGCTGATCTCGCTCACGCCCAACGACCCGGCCGCCCCCGACGACTATCCACAGCGACTCGAGCACATCCCCGAGATCGAGTCCTGTTACTCGGTGGCGGGCGACGAGTCGTACATCCTGCTCGTGCGGGTGCCGTCACCGCTGGGGCTGGAAGACCTGCTGCGGCGGATTCGCGAGGTCGCGAAGGTCTCGACCCGCACGACGGTCGTGCTGTCCACGCCGTTCGAAGGGCGTTCGCCGACCCTGTGACGGCCCGCGGGCTCAGCGGCCGTGTTCGGCGGTCACCGACGCTGCGGGGTGGAGGTCTCCGTCGTCACCTTCCAGGCATGCGGCGGCGTTGTCCGTGGTGGCCAGGAACTCGCTCAGGCAGCCTGCGAACTGGCGGTGCCCGCGGGCGTTCGGATGGAACGACTCCTGAATGGCGTGGCTCGCCCGATCGGCGTGTTCCAGATCGGACCAGCGGACGGTGAACCGCGTGAACCATTCCGAGCTCGTGTCGTCGCCGCCGCTGCACGCCTCGTGGCCGCGAGCCGCGCGGGACATGTCGAGGAACCGGGCATCGGCTTTCGCGGCAGCGCGACGCAGGCCCGCAGCCAGGTCGACGGCCCCGGTGTCGCGGACCCAGCGCAGGTCGGGTTTGCGGAACGGGCAGCCGTCGAGGTTGCGCAGGCTTTCCGGCATGTCCGGCCCGATCGGCGAGGCATAGGACTGCAGCACGAGCTCGTAGTCCTCGTCGCGGTAACCGGCCTCGCGCAGGACGGTGTGGATGTCGTTCAGCGCCTCGGCGACCTTCGGGATCATCGCCTCGACGCGCGATTGCCAGTCGGACCGGATGTTCTCGTTGCACGGCGCCGCCTCGTCGGAGAACCAGGCGGTGAAGCACTGCGAGATCAGGCGGGAGAACTGCGGATCGTCATTCGCGCCGATCCCGACGACCACCGCTGCGACCCGGTGATCCTTGACGAGCTGTTCGAGCTGCTGTGCCTGCGAGGGCTCGGTCCACTGCTTCTTGTCGCCGAGGCGGATGTGCTTCGACGCGGCACCGGAACAGGCCAGGTTGACGTGCTCGGTGACGCCCCGCAGCTCGATGTCGTTGACCAGCGCGTTCGGAGAACGGTGACACCAGTTGCCGTCCTTGCCGTCGGTGGCGGCGGTGTAGTCGCCGGTGCCCTCGCCGGAGATCGTGCTGTCGCCGATCGACACGACGGTGAGCGGTCCGCGTCCGGGCGGGCCGGTGCGATCGTCGGGTGCTTGATCGGCAGTCATCAGCACGAACATCGCGATCAGCAGGGACACCCCGGCCAGCGCGCATGCACCGAGCCACCAGCGAGATCTGGCCATCGCTGCGATTCTACGGTCGATGGCGTTGCGTCCGGATACGGCGTGATGCCGAAGCGGTCTCGGTCGCCTCGTCGCCGGTGAGCCCGGAACCGCCGGGGTGGCCGGACACGACGCAGCCCGCGAGGATCACCTCCGCGCGGAGCACCGGGTGCGGCGGGTCAGCGCACGGCCGAACGCGAGTCGCTGCTGTGGGTTTCGAGATCACGTACGAGCGCGCGGGTGTGCGGGTCGGCGGTGAGGTAGGCGTCCGCGAGGACGTTGACCACTCCACGGAGTAACGCCCAGGGGCGCCAGCTGCCGGGAGCCACATCGGCACCGGCTCGGCGAGCGATCGCGCGGTCCAGGACGGCCGCCGCCTGGTCCGGGCTGATGCGGGTGCGGAGCGGAGCGGGCAGCCGGTCCTGCAACGCCTGTCCGAACGGGTGGTCGTCGAGAGTTGCGCGCGCCAGCGCCGTGTCGACGAAGCCGAAGTACACGATCCCGGCGGTGGCGCCGTGTCCGGCGAGTTCGAGTCGCAGCGCGCGTCCGAGCTGTTCCACGGCGGCTTTGCTGACCATGTAGGCGGCACCACCCGGGCCGGGCGTGAACGCCGCGCACGAGGAGAGCACGACGATGTGCCCGCGGCGGGCGATGACCTCGCCCGCCGCGGCCTGGATCGTGTTGAGGGTCCCGGTGACGTTGACCTCGACGACGCGGTCGAACGCAGCGGGCTCGACCTGGCGCAGAGTGGCGGGCGGAGGAGTGATGCCGGCTCCTGCCACGACGACGTCGACGCCCCCGGTGCGCTGGGCGAGCTCCCGTACCGCGGCGTGGACCGCAGGCCGGTCACCGACGTCGGCCTGCGCGGTGACCACGCGTTGTCCGCCCAGGGCATCCACGGCTGCGGCGAGCCCGTCGGGGTTGACGTCGACGAGCGCTACCGTCGCGCCGCGAGCGTGCAGGCGCCGGGCCAACGCGAAACCGATGCCGTCGGCACCGCCGGTGATCAGCACGACTTTCCCTGCGACGTCGAGCGCCGCCCTGCGGACCGGTAGGGGCACACCGAGATCCCGGATCGCGGTGAGCAGTGTGGACGGTGTGCGTATGGGCATCGGCTCGATCCTTCCGCGATGTGAGCCTCAACGAAGTGAAGGGGCCGGCATCCAGCCGGTTCTCCCGGACTCGGTGCCGGACAGTCGGGTGACGGGCGATCACCGACGGGGCCGGCCCGGGCCACGCGCCGGAGCGTGCTTGCCCACCTCCCGAGTCCACTCGCCGGTCACCCACAGCAGCACGGGACGGATCGGTGCGAGCAGGGGCATCAGCATGCGCCGCGGCTCCAGTGCGAACGTCCAGACGAGCCGAGTGCCGTCCGAGTGCGGGCACAGCGTGATGTCCTCGGCGAAGCGGTGCAGGCCGGGACGGTTCGCGGCCTCGGCACTGAAACTCATCCGCACGCCCTCGTCCCACCGGTAGAAGCGCTCCCGCAACGCGGCTGCGCCGTGGGCGACGGTGACAGTGCGGGTCGTGCCCACGCCGAACGGACGTGGTGAGGTCCATACCGCACCGGTGATCCCGCGTGCCCAGGTCGCCGGTGCGTTGTCCGCTGTCAACACGCGCCACACCTGTTCGGTGTCTGCGCGCAGATCCACGGTGTGTCTGAACCGGAATCGCGCTGTCGAGAGGAACGTGTCGTCGCTCGGTGCGAGGGAGTGCCATCGTGGCATGTCCGCTGCCTTTCGCCGTTCCGTCGTGTTCACAGATCGAGGACGAGCCGGTCGTGGGCCGCACGCGATACGCAGATCAGCATGGTGTCGGCCCGTTCGTCGTCGGACAGGATCCGGTCACGGTGATCCACGCTCCCGGCCAGTACCCGGGTCCGGCAGGTGCCACAGAAGCCTTGCCGGCAGGAGTAGGGGACACCGGGCACCTCACGGCGGATCGCGGCGAGCGCGGACTCGTCGTCGGCCACGTCGACGCTGGTGCCGCTGCGTTCCAGCCGGGCCTCGAACGGACGGCCGTCTATGACGGGCGGAGGCGCGAAACGTTCCATGTGGACGGACGCGCTCGGATTGATCTCACCGAGCCCGCGGCGGGCGCTGTCCATCAGGCCGGGCGGTCCGCACAGGTAGGCGGCCGCTCCGGCGTCGGCGGAGGCGAGGACGGATTCGAGGGATGCCGTGCCGTGTTCGTCGTCGGCGTGCACCTCTACGGTGCCGGTGTCGAGACCGGCGAGGTCGTCGAGGAAGGGCATGGTGGTACGTGACCGCCCGAGGTACAGCAGTCGCCAGGGGACTCCCCGTCGGTGACACGTTTTCACCATCGGCAGGATCGGTGTGATGCCGATGCCGCCCGCGACGAACAGGTACGACGGTGCGGACACGAGGCGCAACGCGTTCCGCGGGCCGCGGACGGTGATCTCGTCTCCCACAGCCAGTGTCTCGTGGATCTCGCGCGACCCGCCACCGCCGTCGTCGATACGGCGTACCGCGATGCGGTAGGTGTGGCGGTCGTGCGGATCGCCGCACAGCGAGTACTGCCGTTGCCGACCGGAGGCGAGTGTCACGTCGATGTGTGCTCCGGGCTGCCATCGGGCGAGTTCTTCGCCGTCGGCCGCGGCGAGGGTCACGTGCACGACATCCGCTGCCACCGGTTGCAGTTCCGTTACGGCGCACCGGCGCTCGAAGCCGGTGCGGCGTACCGGGTCGGGCCGGGACAACAACGGTGCGACACGACTGCCGGCGAAGAGGTACCGGTAGGCGCCGGTGAGTGTGCCCAATACCCGCAGCGACGGGGAGGGGATGAACGAGGCCCTGCCGGCGGTGGTCATCGGCGCGAACCCTTCGCCCGATCGGCGTTGGCGGCAGGCGACCTGGTGAGGTAGCGAATCGCCGTGTCCATGCTGCCGAGCTGGGACGGGTGGAACTTCGGGTTGAGATACTTGGGGATCTCCGTGATCCACACCGTGGCGCTGGGGATGACCTTGCGGCGCATCGCCCCGATCAGTTGCCGGAACCAGAAGCGACCCTTGTCCTCGGACGGGTCGGCCCGGAAGAGGTAACGCACCGAGTACGTGAACAGCGCCAGCAGAGTCAGGCTCGCGAGCACCGCGGTGCGGACACGCCGTGCGTAGCTGCCATCGACGTACATGAACGCGTCGAACGCGACATTGCGGTGTTCGACCTCCTCGGCACCGTGCCAGCGGATCAGATCGAGCATGGTGGGATGCATGCCCATGCGTTCCAGGTGGTCCGCGTTCAGCAGCCATTCGCCGATCACGGCCGTGTAGTGCTCCATCGCGGCGAACAGTCCGAGCCGTTCGCAGAGCCAGGCTTGTTTGGCGTGCCCGGTGAGGTTGTGCTTGTCGAGGATCTGATCGACGAGCCATTCCATTCGCCGCGTCATCGGTTCGACATCGAGCCCGATCCGCGCCAGGTGTTCCCGCGCGCCTTCGTGTGACGAGGCATGCGTCGCTTCCTGCCCGATGAACCCGACCACCTCTTCGTGGAGACGTGGATCGTCGATCAGTGGCAACGCCTCACTGAGTGCCTTCGCCATCGCACGTTCGCCCTCGGGAAGCACGAGATGCATGAAGTTGATGACGTGCGTGGCGATGGGTTCGCCGGGAATGTAGTGCATCGGTACGCCGTCCCAGTCGAACTCGACGTCGCGGGCGGCGATGACGTGCTCATCGTCGTCGTAGCGGCGCGCGCCGCCCGGATCGACGACCGGACGGCCGATGATGCGTTCACGGAGCTTCACGATGACCTCCCGGTCGGTGGGAATGATCGGTGCCTGTGGTCGGCCGCGCGATGGGCATGGAAGTCGTCCAGGTCGACAGCCTTGGTGCGGGCCAGGAACTGGCGGCTGAAGCCGGGAAAGAAAACGAAGTTGCGACCGGTGCGGCTCAGGTAGTAGCTGCTGCATCCGCCGCTGTTCCACACTGATCGGCGCAGCCCGCGGTCCATCTGCTGGACGAAGGTTCGCTGTGCCTCGGGTCGGACATCGAGACTCGACAGGTCCCGCCGATCCATCGCGCGCAGGCAGCTGAGGATGTACTCGACCTGCGCCTCGATCGTGACGACCTGCGAGGTGTACGTCACCGAGTTCGGGCCGAGGATGAAGAAGAAGTTGGGGAACCCGCTGATGGTCGTGCCCAGGTGGGCCTGCGGATCACCGGCCCAGACCTCACTGAGCGTCCGTTCGTCGGAGCCGCGTACGCGGTCGAACATGGGGTGATCCGTCATTCGGAAACCGGTGGCCAGCACGATCGCGTCGAACTCGTGGTGGCTGCCGTCGCCGGTGGTGATCCCACGTTCGTCCACGCCGGTTATGCCACTGGTGACCACGTCGGCGTTCGGCGCGCCCAACGCCGGGTAGTAGGTGTTGGAGAAGGTCGGGCGCTTGCAGCCGAACGAATAGTGCGGCTGGAGTTTGGCACGCAGTCGTGGCTCGTTTACCTGCCTGCGTAAATGTGCGCGGCCGAGCGCCTCCATGCCTTTCAGCAGGGCCGGCTGGTGGACCAGACCCGGCACGAGGACCTCCTGGAGCAGGTCGAAACCGAGCCGAACCGCGCGCTGTGCCAGCGGCACCCGTGCGAACAGTTGCTGCGGCCAGCCGTCCATCGGCCGGTCCGGATGCGGCAGAATCCAGGTCGGCGTGCGTTGGAACACCGTCAGAGTCTCGGCCTGTGGCTGCAACTGCGGAACGATCTGGACTGCCGAGGCGCCGGTGCCGATCACTGCGACCCGCTTGCCGGACAGGTCGCGTTCGTGATCCCAGGCCGCCGAATGGAAGACCGCACCGGAGAATCGGTCCAGGCCGGGCAACTCGGGTTCGGCCGGTTCGCTGAACGGGCCCATCGCACCGATCAGCACCTGCGCATGCCAACTGCCGTGCCGAGTTGTCACGTGCCACCGCTGTGTCGCCTCGTGCCAGCGCGCATCGATGACTTCGTGCCGCAGCCGCACATGTGAGGTGATCTCGTAGTGTTCCACGCACGTGGCCAGATACTGCTGGATCTCCGGCTGGAGTGGGTAGAGGCGGCTCCAGTCCGATTTGGGCGCGAACGAGAACGAGTACAGGATCGACGGGATGTCGCACTGCGCTCCGGGATACGTGTTCGCCTGCCAGGTCCCGCCCACCTGATCGGCACGGTCCAGTACCACGAAGTCGTCGAACCCTGCGAGTTTGAGGCGGATCGCCGCCGCGATCCCGCCGAAGCCCGCTCCGATGATCACGATCCGGGCTTGCTCCGCCGCGCTCCCCGTCGACGGGGTCGCCTGTCCGGTCATCGGTGCACCTCTTTCCCGCTCGTGCTGTGGAGGCGACAGTAAAGATGACATCAGCCAATGTCAACATCGTGTGATGTCAAGTTGACGGCGAGGCGAGGTGCGGTGAGACGAGGTGCGACGAGGGGTGTTCCGTGAGAACTGTGCGCCGGACAACTCCGTGGGGCCGAGGTGTGGGCGCGGCGAGAGGTGCGGACGTGCGGAAGCGCCCTGCGGCGATCCAGCGACGTGGAGCGTGGATGCTCAGCCGTCGGCGTCGACCGACGTGGCACGCGCGAGGCTCTCGATGACCCTCGTGACGTGTTCGATGAACCGGTCCCGGCCGATCGGCAACCGATCGCCGAGCCACAGTTGGTACAGGTATGCCAGCGCGCCGAAAACGGCTTCGGAATTCAGTTCGGCATCCTGTTCGTCGACGTCCCCGCCGAAGTCGAGGTCTCGCAATGCCTGGGCGATCGTCGACGTGAACTCCTCCACCAGCACCAGGCCACGGGTGGCGAGTTCCGGAGCGGCCAGTGACTCCACGAAGAGGATCCGGCCACGCCGCGGATCGGCCGTCACGTGAGCCGTGAAGGCATCGACGACATGCCTGAGTAACGCAATCGTGTCGGCGGGTCCGTTCTCCAGGGCAGCCACCAGGACCTGCCGGGCATCGCGGGCCGTCGCCTCCAGCACGGCCACCAAGAGCGCCTCGCGGCCGGTGAAGCTCTCGTAGAAGTACCGTTCCGTCAGACGTGCGGCCCGGCACACGCCCCGCATGGTCACCGCGGCGGCGCCGTCGGTGCCCATGATCGTGAAACCCGCCTCGACCAGCTGCTCCTGGCGGCGGGCACGTCGGTCCTCGGCGTCCACGCCGCGCCACGGGCGGCGCGGCGTGGAGCTCGAGTCGGCGGTCACCGGCTTATTCTGTCACGTCGGGCCGTCCGTTCCGGATGTGCGGGCGAGTGGGCGAGTGGGTGTTGCCCCCGGAAGTGGGACGAAGCCACTCAGCCGACCGGCGCGCACGTCAGCCGTGCTCGGCCCACCAGGTCCGGCCGGACTCGGGCAGGGTCGAGATCGGGTCGTAGTAGGGATAGCGCCGTTCGAGTGCCTCGGGGTCGTCCAGCTCGATGCCCGTGCGGTAGTTCTTCGTCCAGTACGAGATGCCGTGCTCCCGGTCGTACTCGGCGAGCTGGTGCACCCACCGCTTGCCGACGTAGGGCACGTCGCACACGATGCGCGGCGTCGCATAGCCCGGCAGGTAGCCCATGATCGCGTGCTGCAGGTGCTGCGCCTCGGCGACCGACAGTCGCCAGTGCTCGGCGTTCGGGATCATGTCGCACATGTAGAAGTAGTACGGCAGGATGCCGGCCTCGCCCTGGAGCGCGAAGCACAGGTCGAGCAGCGCGGTGGAGGTGTCGTTCACGCCGCGCATGAGCACGCCCTGGTTGCGCACGTCCCGCACGCCCACCTCGAGGGCGGTCCGCGTGGCTTCCGCGACGAGCGGGGTCACCGATTGCGCGTGGTTGACGTGCGTGTGGATCGCCAGGTTGACGCCGCGCCGCCGCGCGGTGCCGGCGACGCGCTCGAGCCCCTCGACGATCTTGGGTTGCAGCCAGTGCTGCGGCAAGCCGGCGAGTGCCTTCGTGGCGAGGCGGATGTCGCGCACGGTCTCGATCTCCAGCAGCCGCATGAGGAACGCCTCGAGCTGGTGCCACGGCACGTTCGCCACGTCGCCGCCGGAGACCACGACGTCGCGCACGCCCGGGGTGCGCTTGAGGTAGTCGACGATCGCATCCTGCCGGTCGACCGGTTTGAGCTCGAGCTTGTGCTTGTCGATCTGCTCGGTCGAGTTTCCGACGAGGTCCATGCGGGTGCAGTGGCCGCAGTACTGCGGGCAGGTGGACAGCAGCTCGGCGAGCACCTTGGTGGGGTAGCGGTGGGTCAGTCCTTCGACGACCCACATCTCCGCCTCGTGCAGCGAATCGCGTTCCGAGTGCGGATGGCTCGGCCACTCCGGATCGCGGTCGCTGCGCACCGGAAGCATGTAGCGCCGGATCGGATCGGCGTAGAGCGCGTCGGTGAACTCGCGCGGGTCGGTGCCGGCCTGCGTCGCCATCGTGTTGAGCATCTGCGGCGGGAGCAGCATCGACATGGTCGCCATGTCGCGCTGGTCGGCGGCCAGGTCCTCGAAGAACCGGTCCTCGACCAGATCGCCCACCAGGTTGCGGAGTTGCTTGATGTTGCGGACGCAGTGGACCCGCTGCCACTGGGCGTCGCGCCATTGCGCCTCGGTCACATCGCGCCAGCCGGGGAAGCGGCGCCAGTCGGGTTCGGCCAGTTCGGCGCGCCGGTACTCGTAGGGCTGTTCGACGCCGTGCCGGCCCGCCTGGTCGGCGGACGCGGACGGGTGTGCGCCGGCAGCAGACTCCTGGGTCGCAGTCACATCTGCTCCTAAACTCGCGGATACGTTGAAATTATCCTGTCATATCGAGAATTGGATGCAAACATTATCGCCACCTTCGTCGTGGCACACTGCCGGGCGTGACGAGTTCTTCCCCTGACACCACTGGTTCCCGCGCCGAAGCTGCCCGCACGACCCTGCTGCTCGGCGGGCACATCCACACGCCCGCTTCGAGCGACGCCACCGCGATGGCCGTCACCGACGGCACGGTCGTGTGGGTCGGGCAGGACGGCCCCGGCCGCGCGCTCCACCCGGACGCCGAGGTGCTCGACCTCGACGGCGCGTTCGTCACGCCCGGGTTCGTCGATGCCCACGTGCACGCCACCAACGCCGGACTCCACCTGGCCGGTGTCGACCTGGCCCGCGTACGCGACGCGGGTGAGCTGCTCGCAGCGGTGCGCGGTGCGGCCACGCCCGGCGAGGTGCTGATCGCCCACGGCTGGGACGAGACGCAGTGGACGGCCCCGCGGCTGCCGAGCCGCGCCGAGCTCGACGAGGCGGCCGCCGGCGCACCCGTGTACCTGAGCCGGGTGGACGTGCACTCGGCACTCGTGTCCAGTGCGCTCGTCGACCTCGCTCCGGGCATCCGCGACCTGCCCGGCTGGTCCGACGACGGCCCCGTGACCAGGGAGGCACACTGTGCGGCGCTCACCGCCTCCCGCGCCGCGCTCACCCCGGCACATCGCCGCCGCGTTCAGGAGACCTTCCTGCGGGAGGCCGCCGCCCGCGGCATCGTCTCCGTGCACGAGAACGCCGCACCCGGCATCTCCAGCGAGGACGACCTCCGCGGCCTGCTCGACCTCGCCGCCACGCAGGCGCTGCCCGAGGTCGTCGGCTACTGGGGCGCCCGCGGCCAGGACGCCGTCGACACGGCCCGCGGGCTCGGCGCCCGCGGCCTGGCCGGTGACCTGCTCGTCGACGGCTCGCTCGGCTCGCGCACCGCGGCACTGCACGCGCCGTACGCCGACGCCGACACCACCGGCAACCGCTACCTCGACGCCGACGAGATCGCCGACCACATCGCCCTGTGCACCGACGCCGGGCTCCAGGCAGGCTTCCACGTCATCGGCGACGCCGGCGTCGCCGAGGCCGTCGAAGGGTTCCGCCGGGCCGAGAAGCAGGTCGGCAGGCGAGCCCTCGTGGGCGCCAAGCATCGGCTCGAACACGTCGAGATGATCGCTGCGCAGCAGGCCGACGTCCTCGCCGGCTACAACGTCGCCGCATCGATGCAGCCGCTGTTCGACGGAAACTGGGGCGGCCGCGAGGGCATGTACGCCGCCCGGCTGGGCGCCGACCGCGCCGCCGGGCTGAACCCGTTCGCCGCGCTGGCGGCCGCCGGGGTGCCACTCGCCTTCGGCTCGGACGCACCCGTCACGCCACTCGCACCGTGGGACAGCGTGCGCGCCGCCGTGCACCACCGCACCCTGGGCTCCGGGATCTCCCCGCGCGCCGCGTTCAACGCCCACACCCGGGGCGGACACCGCGCCGCAGGGGTGCAGGACGGCGTCACCGGGGCACTCGTGCCCGGCGCGCCCGCCCACTACGCGATCTGGGAACCGGTCGACCTGGTCGTCGCCGCTCCGGACAGCCGGGTGCAGCGGTGGTCGACCGACCCGCGCGCCCAGATCCCCGGCCTGCCGCCGCTCGATCCCGACGCACCGCTGCCGACGTGCCTGCGCACCGTCCGCGCCGGTGAGGTCATCCACTCCCGTGACTGAGTCGGGGGAGCAGCAGGCCACCGCGCCCGCCGACACCGCAGGCGCGGACACACCGGCGGCCGGTGCCGACCCGGACGACGGCGGCCGGGACCCGAGCGTGACCGGCACCCGGTGGGAACGGCTGCGGCCCGCCGTTGGCCGGTTCGCCCTCGCCGCCACCTCGGGAATCGTGCTGTTCCTGGCGTTCGCGCCACGACAGCTGTGGTGGCTGGCCCCGATCGCCTTCGCCGGGTTCGGCCTCGCCCTGCACGGCAGACGGCTGTGGGGCGCGGCGGGCTACGGCCTCGTGTTCGGCCTGGCGTTCAACCTGCTGCACCTGCTGTGGATCGACGACTTCCTCGGCGCCGAGTTCGGCCCCGGCCCGTGGCTGGCGCTGTCCGGGGTGATGGCGCTGTACGTCGCCGTCGCCGCCGGGCTGATGTCGTTCGCGGGACGGCTCCCCGGCGCGCCGGTCTGGCTCGCACTCGTGTTCCTGCTGCAGGAGTACGCCCGGTCCCGCTGGCCCGCGAACGGCTTCCCCTGGGGCCGGATCGGGTTCAGTCAGCCCGAGGGCGCCTACACCCCGCTCGCCGCGATCGGCGGCGCGCCGCTGGTCGGCTTCGCGGTCGTCACGTCGGGATTCGGGCTCGCCTGGCTCGTCGTGCACCTGCGCGGCCTGCCGGGCCTGCGCACGCGCGGCCCGCAATGGACCGGCCTCGCGCGCACCGCGGCCTACGCACTCGTGCCGCTGCTGGCGGGCCTGGTGCTCTGGCCCGCCGTCGGCACCGGCGCCGAGACCGGCCACCGCACCGTCGCCGTCGTTCAGGGCAACGCGCCGAACGCGGGCATCGGCCTGCTCGGCCGGCGCGACACCATCCGGGCGGGCGCGCTCGCCGAGCACGACCGGCTGACCACCCGGATCGACCGGGGCGAGGTCGCCCGGCCGGACCTCGTCGTGTGGCCCGAAACCACCGTCGACGTCGTCGGCGGCCGCGATTCCGAGGTCACCGCCGCGGTCGACGAGCTCGGCGTGCCCGCGCTCGTCGGCTCGCTGTACCGGACCGCAGACGGAAGGACCGACAACGCCGTCGTCGCCTGGCGCCCCGGCGACGGTCCGGGCCAGCGGTACGCGAAACAGGAGCTCGTACCGTTCTCGGAGTACGTGCCCATGCGGGAGATCGCCGCATGGTTCACCCCGTTCGTCGGCAACACGCAGGACATGCGCTGGGGCGACGAACCCGGCGTTTTCGACATCGCAGGCACGCGGGTGGGTACCGCGATCTGCTACGAGGCCGCCTACGACTACCCGTCCCGCGACGCGGTGCACGCGGGCGCCCGCATGCTCGTGCTGCCGACGAACAACGCGTGGTTCGGCGACGGGGAGATGACCTACCAGCAGCTCGCGATGGCCCGCCTGCGCGCCGTCGAGCACGGACGCGCCGTCGTCGTCGCGGCGACCAGTGGCGTGAGCGCCGTCGTCCGGCCGGACGGTACGGTCTCGCGGCAGACGGAGATGTACACGGCCGATTCCCTGGTTGCCGACGTGCCGCTGCGGGAAACGACTACGCTGGCGGACCGGTTCGGACCGTGGACCGAACGAGTGATGCTCGGCGCGGCTGTCTGCGCGGTGCTCGCCGGATTCGCCCTGCGGCGCCGTCCGGTGCACACGACCGGCCGGGACGGCTGACGCCGCCGGACCGCACACACGTCACGGCGGCAGAACCGGGCGAGAAACCCGGCGCGGCCACGACGTGGTGGCCGGTGAACCACGGCGCACCGCACGGCGGTGACGCCGCAACCGACAGGGGAGACAGGGGAGACAGGGGAGCGACATGGCGGAGGGCTCACACGCCGGCACGACCGAACCCGTGCTGGTGATCATCCCGACCTACAACGAGCGGGAGAACCTCACGCCGCTCCTGCAGCGCCTCCACGACGCGCTGCCCGACGTGCACGTACTCGTCGTCGACGACGGCAGCCCGGACGGCACCGGCGAGCTCGCCGACAAGGTCGCCGCCTCCGACGACCGCGTCCACGTGCTGCACCGCACCGAGAAGGCCGGTCTCGGCGCCGCCTACATCGCGGGCTTCCACTGGGGCCTCGCCCGTGACTACCGCACCCTCGTGGAGATGGACGCCGACGGATCCCACGCGCCGGAGGACCTGCCGCGGCTGCTCGCCGCGCTCGACGAGTCCGACCTCGTCATCGGTTCGCGCTACGTACCGGGCGGTGCCCTCGTGAACTGGCCGAAACGCCGGGAGATGCTGTCCCGCGGCGCCAACATCTACTCGCGACTCGCACTCGGCGTGCCGGTCAACGACATGACAGCCGGATTCCGTGCCTACCGCGCGCAGGTCCTGTCCGCACTGCCGCTCGACGAGATCGCCTCGGCGGGCTACTGCTTCCAGATCGACCTGACGCTGCGCACCGCGGAGGCCGGGTTCGACATCGTCGAGGTGCCGATCACGTTCACCGAACGGGAAGTCGGCACCTCGAAGATGAACGGGTCGATCGTCGGCGAGGCGATGCTCCGAGTCGCCCAATGGGGTCTGCACCGGCGCCTCGGGCAGGTGCGCAGGCTCGTGACGCGGCGTTGATCGTGCTCACGGCAGCCGACGTCGCCGCAGCCCGGGAGCGGATCCGCGGCCACATCCGCACGACCCCGCTGGTGCAGGCCGACCCGGCCGAGTGCCGCGCCGATCCCGCGGCGACCGTGTGGTTCAAACTGGAACACCTGCAGCACACCGGTTCGTTCAAGGCCCGCGGCGCATACAACCGCATCCTCACCGCGGCCGCCGACGGACATCTGACCGACGCGGGCGTCGTGGCCGCCTCGGGCGGCAACGCGGGCCTGGCCGTCGCCCACGCCGCCGCCCGGCAGGGCGTGCCCGCGCGGGTGCACGTGCCGGAGACGGCACCGGCGGTGAAGCAGGCCAAGCTCGCCGAACTCGGCGCCACCGTCGTCGCCACCGGGACGAAGTACGCCGATGCCTACGACGCGGCGACGACCGACATCGCCGAAACCGGCGCGCTGTTCTGCCACGCCTACGACCAGCCCGAGATCTGCGCAGGCCAGGGCACACTCGGTGCGGAACTGCTGGACCAGACCGGCGGCGTCGACACGATCCTCGTCGCCGTGGGCGGCGGCGGGCTCCTCGCCGGCATCGCCGCGGCGGCCGAGGGCCGGGCCCACGTCGTCGGTGTCGAACCCGCGACGATCCCGACGCTGCACACCGCGCTCGCCGAGGGCGGCCCGGTGGCCGTCGACGTCTCGGGCGTCGCGGCCGACGCGCTCGGCGCCACCCGCATCGGCGAGATCGCCCACGCGGTCGCCACGCGCACCGGCGTGACCTCGGTCCTGGTCGACGACGCCGACATCGTCGCGGCACGGACGCTGCTGTGGCAGAAGTTCCGCCTCGTCGTCGAACACGGCACCGCGGCCGCGCTCGCCGCTCTGCTCTCCGGCGCCTACCGGCCCGCCGCGGGCGAGCGAGTCGCCGTCGTGCTGTGCGGTGCCAACACCGACCCGTCCGATCTCGCCTGACGATTCCGCGCAACCGGGAGGGTACGAACGATGACGTTCCTCGCACTCGGAGTCGCACTCGCCGTCCTGATCGGACTTGCGGTGATGCAGCTCCTCTTCATCGGAGGCCGGCAGGTCGGGGAGTACGTGTGGGGAGGGCAGCATCGCGTCGCGACACCCCGCCTGCGACGCGCGGCCGTGGTCGCCATCGTGCTGTACGCCGAGTTCGCCCTCTTGTTGCTGAGCCGAGCCGGTGTCCTGCCCGGTGGCGACACCACGGCGATCACGGCGGCCACCTGGGTGCTGCTGGCCTACTGTGCGAGCAGCATCGCGCTGAGCGCGGTCTCGCGCAGCCGGCGCGAACGCATCGTCCAGACGCCCGTCAGCATTCTGCTCGCCCTCGGCGCGCTGGTCGTCGCGATCAACGGCACCGGCGCCTGACACCGCAACCCGCACCGGCAGGGAGTAACGAACGGATCCGCACCATGTGGTTCGACGTGGTGTTCCGCAGCCCCGGCCGGTGACTCGTCCACGACGGAGCTCCGGCACCTGGAGTCCCGCGTCGGCGCCCAGGCGATCGCGTGCCAGCTCCACCATCCTCACGCTGGCGTTGATGAGGCTGTCCTCGTTCGCCGCCGTGTACGCCTCGGCGAAGTCGTTGTAGTCGTTCACCACGGAGTCACGGTGCACAGCCACGGGAGCCGATCCTGCCAGGTCTCGTGGCCGCGCACCGGTCAGGTTCGGTGGGCGAGCACGTTCACGACCGTGCCGCTGGGGTCCGCCACGAAGAAGCGGCGCACGCCCCACGGTTCGTCGGTCAGCGGATACACGACGCGGAGACCGCGGCGTACGACCTCGGCGTGCGCGGCGTCGACCGCGGCCGGCTCACCCACGTCGATTCCGAAGCGCGGCGAAGGGCTCTCCATCCCGCGCGGTGGAATGAGGACCTGGTCGGAGGGATCGACGGGCGACGTCAAACCGAGCACCGGCTCTTCCATGGCGACCTCGAACCCGAACACTGCGACGTAGAACTCCCGGGACGCGGCGAGGTCATCTCCGTCGGCGTAGGGAATGATTCTCTTGATCATGAACGCACGATCGCAGGTCCGCTGCCCGGTTGGCTTGGAAAAACGGGACCGCTCGTACGTCGAAGGCGACTGAGGCGGCGACTCGGCAGCATTCGACGACATGCACCGACCCGCGTCGTGACCGCCGAGCGAACGGCCCCGCCACAGACGTTGGCGCCCGCACCTCGGGGTGAGGTGCGGGCGCCAACGTCTGTGGTGGGAGCGAAATCTCCGGCTGACGGCCCCTGCGAGCCTGTCTCGGCGAGGTCGTCAGTGAGATCGCGATCTCACGTGAGGAGCCGAAGCGTCACACGCGACCGCGGCGGGCCTTCAGCTCCTCGAGTCGCTCGTTGAGCAGTTCCTCGAGTTCCGGCACCGACCGGCGTTCCAGGAGCATGTCCCAGTGCGTGCGCGGCGGCTTGGCCTCCTTCGGCGCCGTCTGTCCACCCTCGATGATGTCCGACTCACTGCCGTGCAGCCGGCATTCCCACGTCGGGGGGATCTCGGCGTCGTCGGAGAACGGAACCTCGAACTCGTGACCCTTGGGGCAGGCGTAGCGCACGCTACGTCGCGGAGCGAGGTCGTGGTTGCGGTCGGTCTCGTAGCTAACCGCTCCCATCCTGCTGCCACGGAGAACACGGTCGGCCATGATGAGTCCTTTCGGTCGGCTCCCGGTGGAGCCCGGGGTCGTGCTCACCGAGTGCAACGAACGTCGCCGCCGGGTCATTCCCCGTACGCCGGATCGTTACCCACGGCACTCGGTACACCCGCCGCGACGAATCGCGCCGGAACAACAGTCTTCTCCCCAGTGGGAGACGGCAGCCGCGCTCGTATGACGCTCCGACGGAGCGCGTCTCGGGTGCATCCCCCGGAGAGGGGATCCGGCATCGCGGAGTGTGCCGGTCCGGTCGTCAGGTCAACCGCAGCTGACCGTGGCCGGAACCGGCCGGTCCGAGATCTCCGAGTCGGTAATGCCGTCGACACAGTACTTGGTAACGCACGGTAGTGCCGTCGGTCTGCGACCGTGGTGTCGCCTGATTCACCTCCGCGAAGGACACCGCGCGCCCGCCGTCCGTGGTGTGCGCCGCCGCGGGAGACACGGCCGGGGGAGCGCCCGGTGTGTCCGGTACGGCAGATTCCGATACGGCGACGTCCGGGGCGACGGCGTCCGAATCGGCAACGGACCGGCCGAGGCCGTCCGGATCGGCGACGTCGTACGGGTGCTCGGCACCGGCGACAGTGTCGGCCGTGTCGGCCGGGTCAGTCGTATCGGCCACGACGACCGTGTCTCCGGTGCGTTGTACCTCGTCGCCGAACACGCGCGCGTTGAACCGGCCCGGCAGCCCGCACCAGCAGAGCACCTCGACCTGCACCGGCTGCAACTCGTCGGCCAGCTCGAACAACCGGCGCGCGCCGGGGAACAACCGGCTGCGGAAATCGGTGGCGATACCGAAGCAGTACACGTCGATCGTGGCTTCGTCGGCGAGTTCACCGAGCTGCTCGACCTGCACGGGGGAGAGGAACTGCGCCTCGTCGACGATCAGGTAGTCGACGTGCGTGCCCTGTTCCCACGCCTGCCGCACCACACTGCGCAGATCCGTGCCGGCGTCCAGCTCCAGCGCCTCCCGCGTGATCCCGATCCGGCTCGTGATCTGACCGGGTCCGGCACGGTCGTTACTCACCAGCAGCAGTCCCTGCCTGCCCTGGCGCGCCAGATTGTGATCGATCTGCAGCGCGAGCGTCGACTTGCCGCAGTCCATCGGACCGTAGGAGAACTTGATCTTCCCGACGTTCGGCACCTCACGGCGCGAACCCCAGGCGGGGACCGGGGAAAGAGCATCGGTCGGGTCGGCTCCGGGACTCTCGAGCGCTGTCACGCCGGAGAACCCTAACGGCCGCCGCCGCTACAACACCGACGGCTCCTCGTTCCCGGCCGCCGCGATGGCCCTTCTCACAGGCACCAGCGCGACGAGCACGAACCCGACGACGAAGAAGATCACCAGCGCGATGATCGCGTACCGGAACGAACCCGTCGCCTGGCCCACGCCGGCGAACACGAGCGGGCCCAGCCACGACGTGCCACGTTCCCCGACCTCGTACAGCGAGTAGAACTGCGCCTCCTTGCCGGGCGGGATCAGCTGGCTGTACAGCGAGCGCGACAGCGCATTGGTGCCGCCGAGCACCAGGCCGATGCCGACGGCGAGCGCGTAGAACTGCAGCGCCTGGCCTTCTTCGACGAAGTAGGCGTACACCAGCACCAGGACCCACACGCCCAGACTCACCAGGATCACCTTCTTCGCGCCGAATCTGCGGGCCGCGAAACCGTGCAGCATGCCGCCGATGTAGGCCACGAACTGGATCACCAGCACCGTCGCGATCAGCACCTGGTCGGTGAACCCGAGCTCCTCCGTGCCGTACTGCGCCGACACGCTGACCACCGTGTTGATGCCGTCGGTGTAGATCAGATACGCGCCGAGGAACCCGAGCGTCAGCGGCAGGGCCTTCGCGGCCTTGAACGTCTGCTTCAGCTCGACGAATCCCGCGGTGAGCACCCGCATGCCCGTTTCCCCGCCGTGCGGGTTCTGGTGTTCGCGCAACCTGCGGAGCGGGATCAGCGTGAACAGTGCCCACCACAGCCCGGAAGCCAGATAGCAGATCCGCACGGCGGTCGACTCGCTGACGCCCACCATGTCGCGGCCGAGGTAGAACGCCAGCTGCAACGCCAGTGCGACACCGCCGCCGAGATAGCCGAACGCCCAGCCCTTGGCCGAGACGTCGTCGCGCTCGTCGGGCGTCGCGATGCCGGGCAGGAACGCGTAGTAGGTGACGATCGAGGCGCCGTAGCCGATGTTGGCGACGATGTAGAGCACCGCTCCCAGTTCCCACCGGCCGTCGTCGACGAAGAACAGCAACGCCGACGCCGTGGCACCCAGGAACGCGAACCCGGCGAGAATCGCCTTCTTGCGCTGGCTGCGGTCGGCGATCGCACCGGCGATCGGCAGGATCAGGACCTGCACCATCGTCGCGACCGCCAGCAGGTAGCCCCACAGCGACCCGGCGGGGAAGGCGAGCCCGAACACCGAGATGTCGCAGTCGACGAGCCGGTTCTCCCCGCCGTCGGGACCGGTGCACGCGGCCGGGCCGTTGCGTGCGACATCGGCACGCGCCGCGTCGGCGGCCACCGCGCTCATGTACAGCGCGCCGAAGACGGTGATCACCGACGTGTAGAACGCCGAGTTCGCCCAATCGTAGAAGTACCAGCCGCGCTGTTCCCGTTTGCGCTGTGCGGGATCGGCGGGCGGCTGCGGGCCGGGCAACGTGCTCGTCATGCGGGGTCGGTGTCCTTCGGTGCGGTCGTGCTCGTTCGCGCGGGCTCGGATCGGCCGCGCCTGTCGCCGTCGGTGTGACGATCCGGGTGGGCTCGGCGTGCCATGGGCCCGACTTTCGGCGGTGCCGTGCGTCCGGGTGATCCCGGGTGTCGCAGCAGTATCCCCCGCCTGTGGTAGGTGAGACTGCCGTTTCCAGTGTGACTGTTGTGGCGGTTGTCCGGTTTGCTTACCGTGCCGTTATGACCAGCAGCCGACTCCGTGGCCCGGCACGGGGACTCACCAGGCTCCTCCTCGTCGTCCTGGCCGCGCTCGGCGTGCAGTTCGCGCTCGCGGTGCCGACCTCCGCCGACCCCAGCCGCGCCGACTGGGCGAAGCTGCGCATGTGCGAGTCGACCGAGCGCTACCACGTGAACACCGGCAACGGATACTACGGTGCCTATCAGTTCGACCTGCCGACGTGGCGCAGCGTCGGCGGCACCGGCAGGCCCGACCTGGCCACCCCGGCCGAACAGGATTACCGCGCGCTGCGGCTGTACCGCATGCGCGGCTGGCAACCGTGGGAGTGCGCGGGAATGGTCGGGCTGGTCGACGACGCCGACGCACGGAGCAAGGTGGTGCCGAGCCGCGCCGAATCGGCCTACATCGGCGGTGGGGAGCCCGCAGCACCGGCACCGCCGGGCAGTCCGTCGATGCCCGACTGGCCGGGTGTGGTCTACGCCTATGGCGACTGCGCCCCGCAGCTGCGCACGTTCCAGTTGCGCATGAACGCCTTCGGCTACGACTTCCAGGGCACCGGCTGCTACTACGACGAGACGAAGGAAGCGGTGCTGGATCTGCAACGGGCCAACGACATCCGCGATTCGGGCCGCCTCGGCCCCAAGACCTGGAAGGCCGCGTGGGAGGGAACCGCGCCGCGCTGACGACCCACCACGGCGGTGCGGTCCCCGTCATCGGCCTCATCCGTCCGCGGAGTCGCCGCTCCCGGCCGGGTCGGGAGCGGCGGGCGGCCGTTCGGCAGTCCACTCGCCCCGCTCCTGCAGCACGTCGCGCAGCACGTCGGGACGGTCGGTGACGATGCCGTGCACGCCCTGGTCCAGCAGTGCGCGCATCTCGTCGGCGTCGTCGACGGTCCAGACGTGCACCTCCACGCCGGCCCTGCTCGCCGCACGCACGAACGCGCGGTCCACGAGCGTCATGCGGCCCTGCCGCCGCGGCACCTGAGCCATCGCCCCGTGGGAGAGACCACCGAGCCGCAGGAACGGGACCCAGCCGTTGGCCCACAGCACGGCCACCGAACGCGGGCCGCACGCCGTGAGGAGGCGATCACCGCCCAGCGCGCGTAGTCGTGCCAGCCGGGAGTCGGAGAACGCGGCGGCGCCGACCCGGTCGAAGGCGTCGGTCCGCTCCAGCGCCCGCACGAACGGCTCGACCGCGTCGTCGGCCTTGACGTCGATGTTGAACCGCACGTCCGGCAGTTCCTCGAGGAGGTCCTCGAGCCGCGACACCGAGACGCGGCCGTCGATCTTCGCGCGGCGAACCGCGTCCCACGGCTGCTCGGAGATCGGGCCGGTGCCGTCGGTCGTGCGGTCGAGCAGCGCGTCGTGATGCACCACGACGACGCCGTCGGAGGTGGTGTGCACGTCCGTCTCGACGTACCGGTAGCCCTCCTCGGCCGCGCGCCGGAAGGCGGGCAGCGAGTTTTCGAGCCCGTCGAGTTCGCCCACGTGCCAGCCGCGGTGGGCCAGCGCACGGGGGAGCGTGTCGTCGAGGTAGGGATGCGGATGTCGATGCCAGATATGCGCCACGTCGTCCAGTCTGCCGGACCGGCGTGGCTGCGGCATGGACTTCGAGTGGCCGACTAAGGTCGGAGTGGTGAGTGAGGCGCCGACCCGCGAGGAACTGCAGGCTCTGCGCACGCCCGTGCCGCAGCACTGCGGCTGGTGCGGCCGCGCCGTGGAACAGCCCGCTGCGGCGGGACGCCGGCGCCGGTACTGCGGCCGCTCGTGCCGGCAACGTGCCTACGAACGTCGGACGGCCGTGCAGCGCACCGGGCTGCCTGAGGACGCGGTGGTGTTGTCGGCCGCTGAGGTCGCCTCGCTCCAGGACCGGTTGTTCCAGCTTCGGTGCGCCGCCGAGGACGTGGCCACCGCGGCCGCGGACGGTGCCGAGTCCGGCGAGCTCGAAAAGCTGTCCGTCGACGTGGCCCGCGTCGCACGTGACATCGAAGCGCTCCGCTGACACCGGAGCGCTGCGCTGATAGCGAAGCGCTTCGATGACCCCGCCGCACAGCTCACCCCGTCCTCATGATCACCCAGCGTCATCTCGACACTTTGCTTATTTCGACACCGTGACAAAACAAGGCTGGGTGATCGGACGATCGATCACGAGGGGAGAGGCGCCGATCAGCCGCGATAGAGCTTCTCGCGGTAGCGCTCGCCGTAGTGCTCGTCCAGTTGGCCGAGTGTCATGCCGGTGTTCTCGACCCGGTCGGCGATCACGGCACGCCGTGGCAGGTCGCCGGGATGCCAGGACTCGGGCTGCCACAGGCCGGACCGCAGAAACGCCTTCGAACAGTGAAAGAAGATCTGTTCGATGTGGACGACGACGGCCAGCACGGGACGATGGCCTTTGACGACCATGTCGGCGAAGAACGGTGCGTCGCGGACGAGTCGTGCGCGGCCGTTGATTCGCAGTGTGTCGCCGCGGCCCGGGACGATGAAGTTCAGTCCGACGTGCGGGTTCGTCAGGATGTTGCGGTATCCGTCGGCGCGGCGGTTTCCCGGCCGTTCCGCGAGGGCGATCGTCCGGTCGTCGAGGACGTGCACGAGGCGGCCCGCCGGGTCGCCTTTCGGTGAGACGTCGCAGCGGCCGTCGGAGTCGGCTGTCGCCAGGAAGCAGAACGGCGACGCGGCGAGCCAGTCCCGGTCGATGCCGGTGAGTTCGGTGCGTTCTTTGGTCCAGGCGCGCGGCTGGGCGTCGCCGAGGACCTCCGTGAGTGCCGCGACGTCGGTGATCTCCGTGTACGCCGACGTGTCCGGGTGGAGTGTGTCCGAGTCGGCGGTCGTCGGGTGCGCGGCGTTGCGATCATCGGTGGTCACAGGGTGATCCTACGGATGCAGGCGTCGGCGGGACAACGGCCGCTCTCCGGCTCCGGTGGCCGTTATTCGAGTGCCGATAATGCACATTATGTTAAGTAGTGGGTGTGGAGGTGTTCCGGTCCGCTCTCCGACCGAACCGTGCCAGGCAGTGCCACACCTGTTGATCCACTGACGCGGATGCTGTCCGTGTCGTGCGGTGTCACCGATGACCTTTGGGGTCAGCTCGGGTCCCGGTCGGCGTGCGAGCGCGACGGCGAGCTGGTTATTCTCGCTAGATTCGAGATGAGGATGACACATGCCTGACGACGTTGAGGCCTTCCTGCGTGGCCCCTTGGCGTGCGCAGCTCTGCTCGCCGCGCAAGACTGGGGTCTTAGCGCGAAAGAGGTGACCAAGCCTGGTGTGTCGTTTGCACTGGCGGTTGCAGCCCGCCAGGCGATCGACCCATGGGATGAACACTATTCTGCGACACTTGATTGTGCCCTTCAGCGACGGGAAGAAGTCCGTGCCTTCGCCGATGCCGTGCTGAGAGAGCCCGGCGTGGCTTGGTGGTCATCGCCGGTCGCGGATCACTGGCAGGTCCATGTGGCTGGGCATCCCAGTGACTCGGCGAACCTGGTTAGCAGCAGCTACGCGCAATTGCCGATCCCCGCGCTCGTAACATCGAGCTACATCGACGGGGATACATGCTGGGATGCTCTCGCCAGCGCGCATGTTGGTGACGCCGAACCGAACTCCTCGCCTACGCGAACACTGCTGCATTCCGACAGCAGCTCCCGCGTGTTCGAAATCGACAGTGCCGACTCTTGGCATGAATTGGTGACGCGCTACCCGTTGAGGGCTGCAGCTGCGGAACGGGGCGGGCTCGCCCCCGACTGGCAATCCGTCGCGCAGGATTGGGACGGTGTACATCTATCGTTGATGGGTTTTCTAGCTGGGACGCACGTCCCGGTCGGTATGGGCGCAGACCGGACGGTCCTGTGGACGTGGGACAGCGAGCAGACGTATTGGCTGCGTGATGTGTTTACCGCCACCAGCACCGTGTCTGCAGCTGCTCATGCAGCACGACCGCAGCATGACCGCCGCCCTTTGCGGCTTCTCGATCACCAGAGGGATTCGCACTCGCGCGGCCCTCTGGAGCCAGGTCTCTGAACCTGGGGTCCGGTCAGCTCGCTGGCGCTGGGCACGATGAATTTCGGAAAGATCGGCGGCATCGGTCAGACCTACCCGCCCGCCCTGCTCGACTCGTCCCTGCGCCGCCGATGACATCGCCGGCGAGCGCACGGCAGGGCCCGAGTTCCAGGACCGCTCCCCTGTCCACGACCTGAATCGTGGGGCCGACGGAACGTTGAACCCCGGTCCGAACCTTTGGCGTCGAGCGCGACTGTTTCCGCCTCGCCCGACCACCGCTCACGATCACGTCGCGAAGGGCGTCGCCGACGGCAGGACCGTAGACTGAAAGCGACGGCCGCCGGCGGGGATGTAAGGAGGCACATGGGCCACCGCAACCCGCTGACGCGCGGCGTGCTTGCCGTGGTGGGCAGCGTGGTGCTGCTCGTCGGACTGGCGTTGCTGGTTCTGCCCGGCCCGGGGTTGCTGCTGGTGCTCGCCGGGCTCATCGCGCTCGCTGCGGCGTTTCCCACGCTGCAGCGCCACATCGAGCCGGTCAGAGAGCGGGCGATGCAAGCGGCCGAGAGCAGCGTGGCGAGTCCACTGCGGATCGCCGGGTCGGTGCTGGCCGGGCTGGGGCTGATCGGCGCCGGAGTCGTGTGGGGAATCGTGCCGTGGGTGCCGCTGGCGGGCTGGACCACCGGCGTGAGCTTGATCCTTTCCGGGATCGTCCTGCTCGCCTTGCTCTACTACAGCCACCGGCACGTGAAGGCAGGTGCGGCAGACACCAACGGACGCGGCGAACCCCGCTAGTCGACGTCCGTCCTCGGTCAAGACTGAAGCCAGCGGTCGAACCACGCACGGGTTCGGCGGAGGACGTCGAGTTGGTGATTGCGTTCCCGGATCGAGTGCCCCTCCCTCGGATAGATGACGAACTCGTGCTCGACACCGAAATGTCGCAGCGCCCGATGGAAGTACACGGACTGGCCGAGGGGCACATTGGTGTCCTCGGCCCCATGCAGGAGGAGCACCGGCGTGCGTACTCGACCTGCGAAGGAGATCGGGCTGACCGCGTCGTGCGGGTGCGGGCCGATGCCCGACCATCCGGTGCTGCCACCGAGCGCAGCTTCGAACAGGCCGTACTCCCCGGTCGCGGTGAGCATGCCCCAGTCGATGACGCCGGCGACGACCAGTGCGGCGCGGAACCGATCGGTCTGGCCGACGGCCCATGCGGACATGAACCCGCCGTGGCTCCCACCGGCGATACCCAGCCGATCCGGATCAGCGACGCCTTCGGCGATGAGCAGGTCGATGCCGGTCTGGATGTCGGTCCACTCCTCCTGTCCGATCCGGCCGGCCACGCTGGCAGCGAACTGGTGGCCGTGACCCTTGCCGCCGCGCGGGTTGGGCAGGAACACCGCATACCCGGCCGCGGCCAGCCATTGCGCGCTGGGGACCCAGGAGAGTTGGAAGCGATCGGCGTAGCGGTCGTAGGGGCCGCCGTGCACGATGGTGACGAGCGGGAACGGACCGTCCGCCGCGGAGCTTCCGACCGGCAGTACCAGCAAACCGTCCAGGTCGAGGCCGTCAGCGGCACGGTGATTCAACGGTTGCTGTGCTCCGAGAGCGATGGCGTCCAGCTCTGGGCGGGTGTTGGTGAGCCTTCGCAGTGGTCCGGTCGCCGGTCCGATGTGAACGTTCGCGGGCTGATAACGGGTACTGGTCAGCGCCGCGATCGTGTCCCCGGCAGGGGTGGTGCTGAGGTCGTCGAGACATCCGGTGTGCTGCGACAAGGTCGTCGGGCCCGTGGGATCGAGTCGGGCCAAGGTCGTGTTCAGCCCGTCGGCGAACACAACCAGCGGGTCGGCGTCGGTCTGGTGCAGTTCGGTCGGGCACATCGGGAGGTCGGACGTCCGGTTACGCACGGTGCGACTGTCCACGGCCAGGTCGAATACCGCCGTGCCGGCTTGCAGAACGGGTGGGGTGAGCGCGAGATGGGCAAGATGCCAACCGTCCTCCCCTGGCCACCAGGCCAGGGAGTGTGCTTCTGCCTCGACCGCTCCGAAATCCGTCGCGGTCCCAGTCCTGAGGTCGAACAGGTGGAGCTGGCCGGTGCGGGGGCCGTAATCCTTGTCGCTGCTGGCCCGGGTCAGCACGGCGAGCGGCCCGCCGTCGGGACGTTGTCGCAGTTCCACGACGTGCCGATCACCGAACACGTCCGGGGTGGTGACCAGTCCGGTGCGTAGATCGAGGAGGCGCAACCGGGCGCGCGGTTCACGCTCGCCCACGACGATGGCGTCGTCACGGTCTCGGATGCGATGGGCGTCCTGTTCGGTGAGTTCGTCTTCGGCCAACAGTGCGACCATGGTGAGGTCGGCGAGCGGCAGGTGGTCGATGATGCCGGCGCCCCAGTTGGTCACCGGGTCTGCCGTGCCGTCGGCGAGGGCGAGCCGATGTACCTGCGAGGTGCTCCGGTCGGCGCAGTCGGACAGGAAGAACAGCGTGCCCGAGTCCGCGGACCAACGTGGTCGGGACTCCGTCGCGGTGTCGGTGGTCGCCCGGTGCGACGTGGTGACGTCGTCGGTGTTGACGAGCCAGATTTCGGTGTCGAGATGGTTACCGGTGCGACTGATGGGAGCAAGGACGTAGCAGAGCATTTGCCCGTTCGGGGCGAGGGCTGGGGTGTGCGGTGCGCGACCGTCAACCACGAGTTCGGCGGTCAGACCTGTCACGTGATCAGTCTGCCAACGCCGACAGCGTGGTGGTGATGACTCCGGGTGGAAATCCTCACCGCCTCTCCCCCTGTTTCGTGCGGCGCGGTGAGTGACACTCGGTCGCCGGTGGGCGCTTCAGTCGCGGTCCCGGCCTCTGGCGTCGAGTGCGGCTGCTTCCTCCGGGGTCGGCGCGGTGCCGCCGAGGTGCGCGGGCAGCCACCAGCGGTCGTCGTCGCCCGCGGGCTGGTCCGGGTAGTCGGCCTGCAGCGTGTCCAGGATCGACTGCAGCCGCGTACGGAGGTCACCGCTGAGCGCGTCCGGATCGTCGTCCGGTGCCGGGTGCAACGGCTCCCCTGCATGGATGTGGATCGGCACGTGCCGTTTCGTGAGCTCCTTCGGACGCCCTTTCGTCCAGAGCCGCTGAGTGCCCCACAGCGCCATCGGCACGACCGGCACCCCCGCATCGGCGGCCATGCGGATCGCGCCGGATTTGAGCGGTTTGATCGTGAACGAGCGGCTGATCGTCGCTTCCGGGAACACCCCGACGACCTCGCCCGAGCACAGCCGGTCGACCGCCTCGTCGTAGGACGCCTTCCCCGCCCCGCGGTCCACGGAGATGTGGTGCATTCCGCGCATGAGCGGACCGGCGATCCGGTTGTCGAAGATCTCCTTCTTGGCCATGAACCGCACCAGCCGCTTCGCAGGCTGCGCGCCGAGGCCGCAGAAGATGAAGTCCAGGTAGCCGATGTGATTGCAGGCGATCACCGCACCGCCGGTGGGCGGGACGTGTTCGGTGCCCGTCACCCGCAGCCGGTTGTCGAGCACGCGGAACATGGTCTTGGCCGCCAGTACGACGGGCGGGTACACGATCTCTGCCACACGGCCAGGCTACGCACCCGTAGGTTGCCTGGCTCGTGGCTGGGTCCCCGGTCACAGCCGCCAGAGCTGCCGCGCCGACGCCAGTGACGCCTGGTAGTCGGCGTAGCCGTCCTTGTAGAACTCGGCCGCCGACGGGTCGAACTGCACGGTGCGGGAACTGGCGGCCCAGCGTTCCGCGTCGTACGGCTCGCCCAGCGCTTCGGCCGCCACGAGGACGGCTCCGCGCGCGCCCACTCCCGGGTCGCTCGGAATCACGATCGGCCTGCCCAGCACGTCGGCGAAGATCTGCGTCCACTCCGCGGAGCGAACGCCGCCTCCACACGCGTACAACGTCCCGGACAGGCCTGCGGCGTCGAAGCAGTGCCGGGCGGCGTAGGCGATCGACTCGCACAGCGCGCGCACGACGTCGGCCGGTCCGTGTTCGAGGCTCAGCCCGGAGAACTGGGCGCGCGCCGCCGCGTCCACGAACGGTGCCCGCTCCCCCGACGCCGACAGGAACGGTAGCGCACGGACCCCGCCCGCGCCGGGACCGCTCTCGGTGAGCAGTTCGCCGATCTTCCCGACCTCGATGCCGAACATCCGGCACGCCCAGTCGATGCTCGCGGTGCCGACCATGGCCGGCATGGCTCGCAGGTACTCCCCCTCGTCGGGCGTCGACAGGAACATGCCCGCCGGTTCGCCGTCCGGGTCGAACGCGGCGTCGCCGGTGAGCACCTGGCACGCGAGCGTCGTGCCGGCCGTGAGGATGCCGTCTCCCGGTTTGCGCACGCCCGCGCCGATGGCGCTGGCCGGCAGGTCGAACGGTCCGGCCGTCACCGGCAGCCCGGCGGGGAGTCCGAGCAGTTCGGCGCCGTGGGCGTCGAGGGCGAAGACGGTTCTCGGGGCCGCCGGTTCGGCGAGCAGGTCCCGGCGGTGGGTGAGGCCGCACGCGGCGAGGGCGGCGTCGTCGTAGCGGCGGGTCGCCGGGTCGAGGAACGGCAGCGACGCGTCGGACACGTCGACGGTGATCTCGCCGGTCAGTCGTTGCAGCACGGCGTCGACGCAGTAGCCGGCGACGGCCGCACGGTCGAGCGTCTCGGGTTCGTGAGTGTCCAGATACGACAGGACGGGGCCTGCGCAGCCGGGGAACATGCCCGACCCGGTGCGGCGGAACACTTCCGAGGCCACGCCGCCGGCCTGCCAGTCGGCCAGCAGGGCGTTGGCCCTGCCGTCCAACCAGGACACGGCAGGACGTACGCCGCGGCCGTGTTCGTCGCGCAGCCACACGCCGTCGCCCTGCCCGGTGAGCGCCACGGCGTCGACCGGCCCGTCCAGCGCGGCCGTGACCTCACGTACCACTGTCGCGACGGTGCCGACGACCTGATCGAGGTCCTGTTCGACGTGGCCGCCGGGCCGTTGGTCGAGTTCGGACGGGGTGGACGCCTCGGCGACGGCCAGCCCGTCGTCGTCGAACACGACGGCCTTGGTCAGCGACGTTCCGATGTCGACGCCGATGATGCGGGTCATCGCAGTACTGCCGGGTTGGCGACGTTGAGCAGCTGCTCGCCGCGCACGTAGCGGCCCACCTCCGCCGCGACGATCTCGGCGGCCCGCTCGGCGGTCTGTTTGCTGCATCCGGCCAGGTGCGGGGTCGCGATCACGTTCGGCAGGTTCCGCAGTTCCCAGTCGGCGGGCGGCGGTTCCTCGTCGTAGACGTCGAGTGCGAGCGCGCCGAGTTTGCCGCTGCGCAGCAGCCCGGGCAGCGGGGCGTAGTCCAGCAGGCCGCCGCGGGCGGAGTTGACCAGCACCGCCCCGTCGGGCAGCAGCGCGAGCTTCTCGGCGTCGATCAGGTGCCGGGTGTCCTCGGTGAGGCGGGCATGGAGGCTCACGACCGGGCTGCGCCGGAGCAGATCGTCGAGGTCGACGAGCTCGGCGCCGTCGGCGGCGATCCGGTCGGGATCGGCGAACGGATCGGCGACCAGCACGCGGGAACCGAAGGCCGCGAGTACCTTGGCCACCCGTGCGCCGATCGCGCCGTAGCCGACCAGGCCGACCGTCGTGCCGTCGAGTTCGAGGCCCGCGTTGGGATAGGCGTAGTAGTCCCCGCGCCACTGCCCGCCGAGCAGTTCCGCGGATGCCGTCGGAATGCGGCGCATGGCGGCCAGGATGAGCCCGAGCGCGAACTCGGCCGCGGCCGCCGCGTTGCGGCCCGGTGCGAACGTGACCGCGACCCCGGCTTCGGTGGCCGCGTCCAGGTCCACGTTCACCGGTCCGCCGCGCGAGACGGACACCAGCTTCAGCTGGGGTGCCGCGGCGAACACCTGTTTCGTGAACGGGGCCATCTGTGTGACCGCGACGTCGGCGTCGCCGAGCGCGTCGATCACCTGTTGCTCGGTGCCGCTGGCTTCCTGCACCCCGCCGACCGGGCCGAACGGTTCGACCGGCCAGGGCAGCGACAACCGCGACAGCTCGGCGTCGGGGGCCTGGCCGCGCACCGCGTCGGCGAGCAGCTCGGTCCTGACGAACTCGTCTCCTGCAGCGAGTATCCGCAACGTCATTGTTCCTCTCGGTGCTGGGTTCCCGGTGCCGCCGGACTCAGGTCGCGGCGCCCGCTTGTTCGTAGTCGGTGATGTGGGCGACCTTGGCGGCGCTGGCCGAGGCCGGGTCGAAGGCGTAGCCGAGCCATTCGCCGACGATCCGTTTGGCGAGTTCGGGGCCGATCACGCGGGCGCCGAACGTGATGACCTGGCAGTTGTTGGACTTGACGGATCGTTCGGCGGAGTAGGAGTCGTGGGCCACGGTGGCACGGACTCCGGGGACCTTGTTCGCCGAGATGGCCACGCCGATCCCGGTGCCGCAGACCAGTACGCCGCGGTCGGCCTCGCCTGCGGCGATCTTCTCGGCGGCGGCCAGTCCGAGCACGGGATAGGCGCGGTGGTCGTCGGGTCCGTCCACCCCGACGTCGATCACCTCGGTCACCCGCTCGTCGGCGGACAGCAGGTTCCGCACCTCGTTCTTCAGTCCCACGCCGGCGTCATCGGCCGCGACGACGACTCGCATCAGTTCTGCCCTCCCAGTACGTCGCCGACGGCGGTGACGAGGAGCGCGAACGACGTCGCTCCCGGGTCGGCGTGTCCTTTGCTGCGTTCTGCCAAGCGTGCTGCGCGCCCTTTGCCGGGCACCAGGTCCGCGGTCTCCTGTGCCGCGACGGTGGCTGCCTGGGCGGCCTTGCGCCAGGCGTCGGCGATGTCGGCGCCGGTGTCGGAGCGTCCTGCCGATCCGTGTACCGCAGCTCGCAGGGTGGTGCGGAACGGTTCGATCGCATCGAGCATGGTCTTGTCCCCCGGCCGGGCCTTGCCCAGCGTGGTGAACGCCGCCGCGGCGTTGTCGACGGCGTCGGCCAGGGTCTCGGCGGTGATCTCGCCGCGCAGCCCCGCGCCGGTTTCGGCCAGCAGTACCCCGTACAGCGCGCCCGAGGCCCCGCCCGCCGCGTCGGCGAACGCCGTCCCCGCGGCGAGCAGTTGCTCGGCCGGGCCGGTGCAGCGGCGTGCCGCCGTGACGGCGGCACGCATGCCGCGGGTCATGCCGAGTCCGTGATCGCCGTCGGCGGCCACGGCGTCGAGCCTGCCGAGTTCGTCCTCGTTCGCTTCGATCAGCCGGAGCGCGGCGGTGAGGGCTCGGTCGACGGTGCTCTCCCCGGCGTGCTGTGGCGTGGCCAGCGTGTCGTCGACCGTGACCGAGGGCCGCACCGGCGCGGCGGGCCGGCCGTCGCTGCGGTATCCGGGTGACGAGCACGGCGCCGCGTACAGCGCGGCCAGTTCGTCGTCGAGGACCATGGCCGACAGTGACACGCCCGCCATGTCGAGGGAGGTGACGAACTCGCCGACCTCGATGTGCACCGGGTCCAGACCTGCTGCCGTGAGGCGTTCGTGGATGCGCTTGTAGGCCACGAACATCTCCTCGTACTTGGTGCGGCCGAGTCCGTTGAGCAGGACGGCGACGCGGCCGTCCCCGCTCGGCAGCTCCGGAAGGAGACCGTCGACGAGTTCGTCGGCCAGCTCGGTGGCGGCGAGTCTGCCGACGGTGCGCACCCCGGGCTCGCCGTGGATGCCCAGGCCGAGTTCCATGTCCGTGTCGGAGACGGTGAACAGCGGCTCGGCGGCGCCGGGCAGCGTGCACCCGCCGAAGGCGGCGCCGAACGTGCGGGTGCGGGCGTTGGCCTTCACGGCTGCGGCGTGCACCCCGTCGAGGTCGTCACCGCGTTCGGCTGCGGCGCCTGCCACCTTGAAGACGAAGAAGTCGCCTGCCACGCCGCGGCGGCTCGCGGGGTCCTCGGAGGGGCCGCTGGCGACGTCGTCGGTGACGAGGATGGTGCGGCTGTCGATGCCTTCGGCGGCCAGCCGTCGTGCCGCGAGTCCGAAGTGGAGCACGTCGCCCTGGTAGTTGCCGTAGCCGAACAGGACGCCCGCGCCGCCGTCGGCTTCCCGTGCGGTGCGGTGGACCTGCTCGGCGCTGGGGCTCGTGAATACGTCGCCCACGACGGCACCGTCGGCGAGTCCGTGACCGACCAGGCCGGCGAACGCAGGGTAATGGCCGCAGCCGCCGCCGATCACCACGGCGACCTTGCCCCGTTTCGGGACGTCGGTGGCGACGACGCCGTAGGCGTCCGGAACCTTGCGCACCTCACGTCCGTACGCGGTGACGAAGCCGTCGACCCAGTCGCGCTTGAAGGTCTCGGCGGTTCCCAGCACGGTCACGATCGCACCAACTCTCCGGTGAGGTAGGCGAGCAGGGTTCGGCGGACGTCGTCGTTGTCGGCCGCGACGGCGGCGGCCAGGTCGAGTGCGTCCGGCTTCGGTGGGTAGGTCGGGTTGGGCAGTGCGACGACGGTGAGTCCCGCGGCCGCGGCCGCCCGGATCCCGTTGCTCGAGTCCTCCACGCCGAGGCAGGCCGCGGGCGGTACGTCCAGCCGGGCGGCGGCCTCGGTGTAGACGTCGGGGCTCGGTTTACCCCTCGGTACCTCGGCGCTCGACACGGTGGCGCTGAACTCGCCGGTCAGGCCGTGGGTGGCCAGGACGGCGTCGATCACCCGGCGCGCCGCCGAGGAGGCCAGGGCGATGGGCGCACGGGCGCCGACACCGCGCACCATGGTGTCCGCGCCGCCCAACAGCGGCGCCTCGCCCGCCTCGATCGAGGCGATCATGCCGTCCACGACCGCGTCCTCGACCTGCTGCACCGTCTCGGCCGTACCGCTGCGGTCGGCGAGATACGCGGCCCATTCGGGTGCGCTCATCCCCTGCACCGTCGCGGTGTCCTCGGCAGTCCATGTCACACCGTGTCGCGCGGCGTAGGCGACCCAGTTCTCTTCCCAGAGGTGTTCACTCTCGACCAGTACTCCGTCGAGGTCGAACACGACTGCGGCGAACGTCATTCACAGCCCCTTTCACGTCCTGGATGTTAAATTAACACCAGAGTCGCGATTTGTCACCGGAGGTGCTGCATGGGAACTCGACTCCTACTGGTCCGGCACGGGGAAACCACGTGGCACGCCGAGAACCGGTACGCGGGCAGCAGCGACGTGGCACTGACCGAACGCGGCGCCGCGCAGGCCGAAACGCTCGCCCGGCGCATCGCCGGCGCAGCCGAACCTCCCGTGGCGATCCATTCCTCCCCACTGAGCAGGGCGATGGCGACGGCCGAACCGGTCGGCTCCGCCCTGGGTCTGCCGGTCGAGGTCGAACCGGAGCTGCGGGAGGCGCACTTCGGCCTGGCCGAAGGGCGCACCCTCGCCGAACTGCCCGCCTCCGTGGTGGAGCGGTTCCGCGCCGATCCGATCGCCGGTTCCTTCCCGGACGCCGAGCCGCCCGCGTCGGTCGCCGACCGCGCGGTGGCCGCTCTGGTCGGTATCGCGGAACGAGCCGAGGACACAGGAGGCCGTGCCCTGGTGGTCGCACACAACACCCTGCTGCGGCTGGCGCTGTGCCGGCTGCTCGGCATTCCACTGTCGACCTACCGCCGCGTGCTGCCGAAGCTGGCGAACGGCGCGATCACCGAGGTCGGCATCGAGGCAGGACACGCCAGCCTGTACCGGCTCAACGCGCCCGCGGAATGAGATGCTGGCCCGCGTGACCGAGAAGAGCGACAAGAGTGCGGGGCAGCGCGCCGGCAGACAGCAGCGCATCACCGACTACGTGGTGAACAACGGTTCGGCATCGGCGGCGGAACTGGCCGAACTGACCGGCGTGAGCGTGATGACGGTCCACCGTGACCTCGACGAGCTCGCGCGCCGCGGTCTGCTGCGCAAGTTCCGCGGCGGCGTGTCCGCCCAGCCGTCGACGGTGTTCGAGAGCAACTCCGAGTACCGCCTCAACGCCAACGTCGAGGCCAAGGCCGCGATCGCCCGGCAGGCACTGACCTGTGTGGAACCGGGGATGTCGATCCTGCTGGACGACTCCACGAGCGCCCTCGCACTGGCCAAGCTGCTCGGCGAGGTCACCCCGCTGACCGTCGCGACCAACTACCTCCGGGCGATCGACGTGCTCAAGGACGTCGAGGACGTGCGCCTGATCGCGATCGGCGGCGACTACTCGCCCACGCACGACGCCTTCCTCGGCATGCCGTGCCTGGAGGCGATCGAACGGCTCACCGTGGACACGACGTTCGTGTCCACGTCGGCGATGAACACCGAGCTGACGTTCCACCAGGAGCCCGAGATCGTCATGGTCAAGCGGGCCATGCTGCAGAGCGCGCAGAACGGCGTGCTGCTGATGGACTCCAGCAAGATGTCGCGCACCGCGCTGCACCGGCTCGCTCCCGTCGCCGACTATCACCGGCTGATCGTCGATGCGGGCACGCCGGAGGCGACGGTGGAGGAGCTGCGCAACCGCACAGAGGTGGACGTGGCGCCGCTCTGACGGCACCGCGCAACTGACAGCACCGCGGGTCCGATGGTTTCGCGGAAACCTAAAATCACATCTTGTTTGTGAAGTTCACATGGGTGATGATGCTGCGAGCGACACCCATGGAGGCAAGATGACTGCGCAGACAACACCGACGTTGTCCGGAGCCGGCGGAGGGTTCCGCGGGTTACTCGAGAAGTGGGGCCTTCCCGCGCCGTTGCTGTTCGGCTACGTGGGCCTGCTCCTGTTCATGATCGGCGACGGCGTCGAATCCGGGTTCATCGCGCCGTTCATGGCCGATCACGGCGCCGGCACCGACATCCGCGCGTCGTACGTGATCACCGTGTACGGCGTCGCCGTGATGCTCGCGTCGTGGCTTTCCGGCGCCCTGTCCGAACTGTGGGGCCCGCGCCGGGTCATGATGCTCGGCCTCGCCATCTGGCTGGTGTTCGACGTCCTGTTCCTCGCCATCGCCGTGAGTGGTGAGAGCTACGCACTGATGATGGTGTTCTACGGCATTCGCGGGCTCGGCTACCCGATGTTCGCGTTCGGGTTCCTGGTGTGGATCACGGCGGTCGCGCCGATCGCACGCCTGGGAGCCGCCGTCGGGTGGTTCTACTTCGCCTTCACCGGCGGCCTGCCGACCCTGGGCTCGCTCGTCGCGAGCTTCACCAACCCGATCTTCGGCCACTACGGCACGCTGTGGCTCTCCATCGGCATCCTCGGACTCGGCGGCCTGGTCTGCCTGCTCGGGGTGCGGGAGCGCACGGGCTTCCAGCGACTGGCTCCGCCCGACGTGAAACCCGTGCAGAGTCTCGTCTCGAGCGTGTCGATCGCCTGGAAGAAACCGCAGGTCGGACTCGGCATGATCGCGCGCGTCATCAACACCGCGCCCGAGTTCGGCATGCTCGTGTTCTTCCCGACGATCTTCGCCCACCAGATCGGCTTCGGCGAGGCGCGCTGGCTGCTGCTCGTGTCGGTCATCTACGGCACCAACATCGTGTTCAACCTGATCTTCGGCGTCGTCTCCGACAAGATCGGCTGGCGCACGACGATCTTCTGGTTCGGTGCCGTCGGCTGCGCGGTCTCGATCCTCCTGCTCTACTTCGTGCCGCTCGCCCTCGGTGCCGACTACTACTGGGTCGCGCTGCTCGTCGGTGCGCTGTACGGGGCCACGCTGGCCGGGTTCGTGCCGATCTCGGCGCTGCTGCCGTCGCTGGCACCCGAGAACAAGGGCGGTGCCATGGCGCTGCTGAACCTCGGCGCCGGCGCCGCGACCTTCGTCGGCCCGGCGATCGTGAGCCTGTTCCTCGGGCCGGCCGGAGCCGCGGGCGTGGTGATCATCTTCTCGGCGCTGTACGTGGTCGCGGCGGTCATCGTGCGGTTCCTCGAACTCCCGGAGGCCACGGAGGAAGCGCTCGCGAAGGACGCGAACCTGCAAACCGTCACCGAGGAGACAGCGCAGGAGACTGACCAGGAAGCTGACCAGGAAGTCAGGGCGCCGCGGTGACGGTCGTCGGCATCGACGTGGCGACCGCGGGGGTCCGTGCCTTCGCGGTCGCCGCCGACGGCACCGTTCTCGCCCGCGCCGCCACGGACCTGCCCCACCCTGTCCGTTCGCCCGACGGGCACAGCGAGCAGGACGCCTGTAGCTGGTGGCCCGCGGTGGAGTCGGCCGTCCGGCGGGTGTGTGAGCGCCCCGAGGTGGGGCCGGTCGAGGCGGTCGCGGTGTCGGCGACGTCGGGCACGATCGTGGCGGTCGACCGCCATGGCGAACCGGCCTCGCCCGCGCTCATGTATGACGACCGGCGGGCCGCGCAGGAGAACGTCGTGGCCGCGGAGGCCGGTGCGCAGCGCTGGGCCGCGCTCGGGACGACGGTCTCCCCGACCGCCGCGCTCGGCCGGATCGCCTGGCTGCATGCGGCGTATCCCGACGCGGCGGGCGTGGTGCACACGCCCGAGTTCATCGGCGCAGCGCTCACGGGCCGGCCGGTCGCCGCGGACTGGTCGCACACGCTCAAGAGCGGTTACGACCCGGTCCGCGGCGAGTGGGCGTGGGAGGTGTTCGACGCGCTGGGCGTGCCGACGTCGTGGCTTCCCGACGTCGTGGCCCCGGCCCGCGTGCTCGGCGAGACGCCGCGGCCCGTGGCGGGACTGCCGAGGGGCTGCCCGGTGGTGGCCGGCATGACCGACGGCTGCGCGGCACAGCTCGCCACCGGAGCGGCCGAGCCGGGCCGGTTCGTGGGCATCCTCGGGACGACGTACGTACTCAAAGGCGCTACCGAACGGCTCGTCGCCGACCCGTGGGGCGCGCTGTACAGCCATCGGCATCCGGACGGCTGGTGGCTCGCGGGCGGCGCGTCCAACACCGGAGGCGAGGGCGTGACCGGTGATCTCGCGCGGCTCGACGCCGAGGCGGCTGCACGCGGGCCCGCCCGGGCGCTGGCCTACCCCCTGGCGCGCTCCGGCGAGCGGTTCCCGTTCCCGGCGCCGGAGGCGAGGGGATTCGTCATCGGGGATCCGGCCGACGACGTCGAACTCCACCGGGCGCGGCTCGAAGGTGTCGCGTTCCTCGAACGTCTCGCCCTCGAGCACGTCTGCGACCTCGGTGTGGACGTGCGCGGGCCGCTGCTCGCCGCGGGCGGCGGCAGCGCCAGCACGCTGTGGACCACGATCCGCGCGACCGTGACGGGCCGGAGCATGCAGGTGCCGGCGCACGCCGAGACCGCCTATGGCGCGGCGCTGCTGGCCGCCGCCGGAACCGTGCCGGGCGGACTGTCCGAGGTGTCCGCGCGGATCGGTGCGGGTGGCACGGTCGTCGAACCCGACCCGGCGCAGCGCGACCGGCTCGAGGAGTCCTACCGGCGGTTCACCGCCGAACTGGGTGACCGGGGCTGGCTTCCGGAGGTGCCCGGCCGCGCAGGCGTTGAACGGTGATCATCGTCCGGTCTGGAATGCCGGCCATGCTTGCTGTGCGGAGCGCCGACGCCGAACGCATCCGCCGGCTCGGGCTCACCGCCCGCTTCGGCCGGTCACCCCGGGGATAGCCTGATGCGATGCTGCAGTCGTCGATCGTGTCGTCCCTCCGCGGCGCCGGATGTGTGTTCGCTGAGGACGAGGCCGCACTGCTGCGCGACGAGGCCGCCGATCCGGCCGACCTCGAGCGGCTCGTCGCACGCCGGGTCGGCGGCGAACCCCTCGAGTACGTGCTCGGCTGGGCCGAGTTCCGTGGGTTGCGTGTGGCGGTCGAGCCGGGCGTGTTCGTGCCGCGGCAGCGCACCGGTTTCCTGGTCGAGCAGGCGCTCGAGGTGTTGCCCGCCGGTGGTGTGGTCGTCGACCTGTGCTGCGGGTCGGGCGCGCTCGGCGCGGCGATCGCGGCGGAACGCCCCGATGCGGTGGTCCATGCCGCCGACGTCGATCCGGCGGCGGTGCGGTGCGCCCGCCGCAATCTGTCCGCGCGGGTCCACGCGGGCGACCTGTTCTCCGCGTTGCCGCCGGAGCTACGCGGCGCCGTGGACGTCGTCGTCGCCAACGTGCCGTACGTGCCGTCGGAGGCGATCGCCTCGATGCCGCCCGAGGCCCGTGACCACGAACCGCCGATCGCGCTGGACGGCGGCGCCGACGGGCTGGACGCCTTACGCGCCGTGGCTCGCCAGGCGCCGTCGTGGCTCGTCGCGGGCGGCCACGTGCTGAGCGAGACCAGTGACCGGCAGGCCGACTCCGCGGCCGCAGCGTTCACCGATGCGGGCCTCGCACCGCGTGTGGAGCGGTGCGAAGACCTCGGCGCCACCGTGATCGCCGGCCGCAGCGCGCGGTAGGCCCTGCGCCGCACGGCTCAGTGCTCGCACGGTCGTGCCGGCGGTGGCGCGAACCACGTGGGCCAGGTTCGTTCAGCTGGTGACGGTGGCGAGGTGGGCGTCGATGAGTCGTTGGACCTCGTCGCTGACGGGGTGGTCGCGGGTGGTGGCCACCCAGGCGGAGTCGTCGTGTTCGCTGAGCCGCACCTCATCGGGGTTGGTCACGACCACGGCCCAGGTGTGCTGGCGGGTGTGTTTGCCGGAGCCCGAGGTGTAGTCGAACGCGCCGAGGTAGCCGGTGACCTCGGAGATGGTCAGGCCGGTTTCTTCGGTGACTTCGCGGTGCAGTGCCGCGAACAGGTCGGTGTCCGTGGCTTCGACTTTGCCGCTGGGCAGTTCCCAGGTGCCGCCGCGGAAGTCGTCGGCGGGGCGTTTGAGTAGCAGGATCGTTCCGGCTGCTTCGATGACAGCACCGACGACCTGCTGGGCGATGCCGTCGGTGATGTCCTGGCGAGCAATGTCGGTCAGCTCGGGTGTGCTCATGCGTGGGCACCATCTTTCAGTTCGTGGCGGTGGGTCCAGATCTTGTCGAATGCGGCCAGGTAGCCCTCGGCGAGGCCGTCGTCCTCGTGGGGCACGGGCAGTTTGAGGGTGTGCCGGGACAGCGTTTCGGTGGTGGGGAACTGTCCGGGACGGTAGCGCGGCCACCCGTCAGGCAGGATCGGAAACATCGCGTTCGGAGCGTCGAACAGCGGGTGGTCGTTGACCGGCCGAGTAGCGGTCGGACACGTCCCCGGTCGCCTTCATCGGGTCGCTTTCACCGGCCGGTGGCCAGGACCGCCGCGAGGCCGTTCCGCAGGTCGTCGACGAAATGCCCGGGAACCTCCAATGCCGGGAAATGGCCTCCGGTGCCGGGCGATCGCCATCGGACGAGCTGCCGGTACCGCTGCTCTGCCCAGGGGCGCGGGCACTTCTCGATGTTGCGGGGGTACATGGTGATCGCCGACGGGACGTCCACCCGGAGTTCCGGGTCGAGCGAGTTGTGGCTCTCGTAGTAGATGCGGGCCGCCGATGCGCCGGTTCGCGTCAGCCAGTAGAGGGTGACGGTGTCCAGAACGCGATCTCGGGAGATCGTCTCGAACGGGCTGTCGTCGGTGTCCGACCACTCGGCGAATTTGTCGAGAATCCAGGCGAGCAGCCCCACCGGTGAGTCGACGAGCGAGTAGCCGATGGTCTGCGGCCGGGTCTCCTGTTGCTTGGCATACGCCGCGCGGTGGCGCCAGAAATGGCGGGTTTCCTCGACCCAGCCGCGCTCGGCCGCGGTCAGTCCGTCCGTGCTCAACCCGGGCGGCGCCGTCGCGAATGCGGTGTGGATACCGAGAACGTGCTCGGGGAATCTACCGCCGAGGATCGTGGTGATGGGGCCTCCCCAGTCGCCGCCGTGGGCTGCGAACGTGTCGTAGCCGAGCCGTCTCATCAGCTCCACCCACGCGGACGCGATCTTCTCGGTTCCCCACCCGGTGGTGGCCGGCTTGTCGCTGTAACCGAATCCCGGCAGTGACGGGACCACGACGTGGAACGCCGGGGCGCCGGCGTCGCCGGGGTCTGCCAGTTCGTCCACGACGTCGACGAACTCGGCGACGCTGCTCGGCCAGCCGTGCGTCACGATCAGCGGTGTGGCGTCCGCGCGCGCCGACCGGCGGTGCAGGAAATGGATCCCCACGTCATCGATGGTCGTGCGGAACTGGCCGATCCGGTCGAGGCGCTCCTCGAACGATCGCCAGTCGTAGTCGGTGCGCCAGTGGTCCACGACAGCGACGAGGTCGGCGAGCGGAACGCCCTGGTCCCATCGGCGAGGGCCGGGCGCGGTGCGCTGAACCGTCTCCGGTTCCGGCAGGCGCGCCGCAGCCAACCGTGTGCGCAGATCGTCGAGGTCGGCGTCGGTCGTGTGGGCTCGAAAGGTGTGCACATCGTCGGTGGGGCGGGACATGAGGCCTCCTGACCAGGATAGAACCAGCTATGCCGGTTCTAGCACGGCGTGAGGTCGGCGACAACCGGCTAAGCTGGTTCCATGCGTGCTGGGTATCCCGACTTCCGTCTCGGCAACATGCTGGCGACGAGCTTCACGGCGACGTTGACCGAACGGTGCGGCGACGCCGTGGAACGCATTCCCACGCCGCAACGGCTCGTCGACTGGTTCGAGGTGCACGGCCTGGCCGTGGAGTCCTGCAGCGCCGCCGAGCTCGAACTCGCGCGGGAACTGCGGGAAGCGATTCACACCACCGCGACGGCGGCCGCGATCGGTGACGTACTGCCGGCGCAGGCACTCCGGATCATCAACGACTGCAGCATTCGCGGCCGGGCAGCGGCCGTCCTGACCCCCGAGCGGAACCGGGAATGGCAGCTCGGCTCGACGGCGAGTGTGGACGACGCCCTCAGCGTGATCGCTGCCGACGCGATCGGCATCATCGCGGGCGAACGTGACGGGAAACTGGCCCTGTGCGCATCGTCGACCTGCCGCGCGGCCTTCTTTGACACCAGTCAGAGTCGCACCCGCAAATGGTGCGACATGAACACGTGCGGGAACCGCCAGAAGAAGGCACGGTTCCAGGCCAACCAGCGCAGGAGAACGCCCTCGACACAGACGGCCGCACGCTGATCCGGGTTCCGGCGGTGGCAGGCCGGCCCGGCGGGGCGCATCCGCCGCCGGGCCGGGTCCGCGGCCGGTTACCCGGCGGTGTCCGGGCGGGCGTCCGGGTTGCGGATGACACCGACGATGTTGCCGAACGGATCGCGGACCGACGCCGTGACGAACCCGGCTTCCCTGTCGATCGGCGCCTGGTGTTCGGTTGCACCCCGCGCGAGCAGGTCGTCGTAGGCTGCGTGGGCGTCGTCGACGTGCCAGTAGAGGACGATGCCGCCGTCCCCGAGTCGGTGCGGCGCGTAGCGCGCGTCGATGATGCCCAGTTCGTGGTCGTCAGGCCCGATCCGGAACTCGATGTAGGCGGGCGGGCCGTCGACGGGGCGTACGAAGTACGGCTGGATGCCGAGCAGGTCGGCGTACCAGTCGCTCGCCGCCGGCACGTCGTCGGCGAACAGGCTGACGGTGCTCATGCCATGGAACACGGTGACTCCTCTGGTCGAGTTCGTGCGTGCGGGCTCTTCAGGCCGACCGGGTTCGCCGTGGACGACCGCCGCTGTTGCGAATCGTTGTCTCACGTACCCCCGACGAAACGCGTGAGCTGAGCCACGGGCCTCGCGACGACGCGCCCACGAACGCGAGAATGAGCGGACGCTTACCCCAAGGAGTCCGTTGTGACAGAGCCATCGACGTCGCAGGCCACGCCGCAGCCGTCCGGGCAGGAGTCGGTGTTCGCCTCGGTCGACGAAGTCGTCGAACGCCTGGCAGGGGCCGGATACCTCGCGTCGAACGCCGTGGCGACCACGGTGTTCCTCGCCGACCGACTCGGCAAGCCACTGCTGGTCGAAGGCCCTGCCGGGGTCGGCAAGACCGAGCTGGCCCGCGCCATGGCGGCCGCGACCGACAGCGAGCTGATCCGGCTGCAGTGCTACGAGGGCATCGACGAATCCCGTGCGCTGTACGAGTGGAACCACGCCAGTCAGCTGCTGCGCATCACGGCGGCCAAGGACGAGAACTGGGACGCCACCCGCGAGCACGTGTTCAGCGAGGAGTTCCTGCTCTCGCGCCCGTTGCTGACGGCGATCCGCAACGAGCACCCGACCGTGCTGCTCATCGACGAGATCGACAAGGCGGACGTCGAGGTCGAAGGCCTGCTACTGGAGGTGCTGGGCGACTTCCAGGTCACGGTCCCCGAACTGGGCACGATCACGGCGACGCGGCGGCCGCTGGTGGTGCTCACGTCCAACGCCACTCGAGAGCTGTCCGAGGCGCTGAAACGCCGGTGCCTGTTCCTGCACCTGGACTTTCCGCCCGCCGAGCTGGAGCGCGACATCGTCACACTGCGCGTGCCGGAGCTCGATCGCGAACTGGCCGCCTCCCTGGTGCGGGTGGTCGGAGCGCTGCGGGAGCTGGAGCTGCGCAAGTCGCCGTCGATCGCCGAGTCGGTGGACTGGGCGCGGACGCTGCTGGCGCTCGGCGCCGAGACGCTCGACGAGGAGGTCGTGCGCGCGACCCTCGGCGTGATCCTCAAGTACGAGACCGACCAGCGGAAGGCGCTGTCCGAGCTGCGGCTCGACCGGGTGCTCTCCCCCACCGACGGCGCCGCGACGGTCGCCGCAGGAACGGCGTCACCCGGACACGTGTCGCCCGGAAGCACCGTGTCATGACGGCGCACGCCGTGGCCGGCAGGCTCGTCACGTTCGCGCACGCGCTGCGCGAACACGGCATCGCCGTCGGAACCGGCGAGACGGTCGATGCCGCGGCGGCGGCCGAGGCCGTCGGGTTCGCCGACCGGGAGCGGCTCCGCGAAGCCCTCTCCGCGAGTGTGCTGCGGGGCGCAGCCCAGCGGCCCGTGTTCGACGGTGTCTTCGACCTCTACTTCCCCGCTGCACACGGCACGTCGGAAACCACGGTCGACGAGCCCGCCACTCCCGCACAGCTGCGTGATCAGCTCCTCGACGCGCTCGTGTCCGGCGACGACGCGCGCGTGCGTGCGCTGGCCGCCACGGGGATCGACCTGTTCGGCGGCTACGGCGCGGCCGGGCAGAGCGGGCAAGGCGGCCAGGGAGCACCGGGCGGCGAGGGCGGACAAGGTGGCGAGGGAGCGCAGGGCAACGCCGGCGCGGCAGGCGGGAGCGGAAGCGCGGCGCCACGGTTGAGCGGCTGGTCGGCGTATCAGGCGTTGTCCGAGGTGCGCCCCCAGGCATTACGGGCGCGGTTGCGGGACGCGATCCGCGAGGCCAGGGACGACGGCCTGGACGGCGCGTCGGCGGAGGCGCTCGCCGACCGTGAGGCGACCGCGGGGATCGCGGCGTTCACCGACCACGTGCGCGCGGAGGCACGGAGGCGGACCGCCGAGCTGCGCGGTCGTGACCGGGTCGCGCAGTACGCGGTGGCGCCGCAGACCGACCTCGTGTCGTTCACGAGTGCGACGGCGGAGCAGTTCGCCGACATGCGCCGCGCGGCGGCGCCGCTGTCGCGCAAGCTGGCCACACGGTTGGCGGCGCGGCGCAGGCGGGCGACTCGCGGCCGCATCGACCTGCGCCGCACCGTGCGGCGATCGCTCGGCACCGGCGGCGTGCCGATGCGGCCGGTCATGCGACGGCGCCGTCCCGGACGTCCCGAACTCGTCCTGCTGTGTGACCTGTCCGGTTCGGTCGCGGGCTTCGCCCAGTTCACCCTGCTGCTGACGCAGGCGCTGAGCGACCAGTTCTCGAAGGTCCGCAGTTTCGCGTTCGTCTCGCGCACCGACGAGATCACCGAACTGGTGCGGGCGGGACGCGACGAGCCCGAACACCTCGCCGAGCGCATCGTCTCCGAGGCGGCCCTGACGAAGGTCGGCATGAGCAGTGATTACGACGGGGCGCTGCAGACGTTCGCCGACGGCTGGGGCGACGTGCTCGGTCCCCGCACCAGCGTGCTCGTTCTCGGTGACGGCCGCACCAACGGTGCTCCCCCGAACCTCACCGCGCTGCGGGAGATCGCCGGGCGCGCCCGGCACGTCTACTGGCTCAACCCCGAGCGCGAGTCGTCGTGGGGCACCGGCGATTCGGAGGCGTACCGGTACGCGCGGGAGGTGCCGATGTTCGAATGTCGCACGATCCGGCAACTGTCCCGGCTGGTGACGCGACTGCTGCCCGAGTGATCCGGCCCGGATGGGCGGGCCGGATCACTCGGTGGCCTTCATCGCCTCGATCAGCGTGGCCGCCTCGTCGTCGGTGAGCACGACGTCCAGCGCCCGCAGTTCGCCGATGATCTCGTCGTGGTCCAGCAGTGTCTCGTCCTTGCTCCCGTCGGGGCGCTCGACGACGCGCTTGCGTCCGAGGAGTTTCCTGCTGACTCCGGGCTCGAGGCGCATCACGATGAGCCCGCCGGCGAACGGTGACTTCGGGTGGGTGGCGACGTAGTGGTTGAACACCTCGTAGTCGATGGGGCGCTGGGGCGTCTCGTCGAACGCGTGCAGCGGTTCCCACCCGTCGGCGGTCCGCTTCTCGAGGGTCCACACACCGTCGCGGTGCGAGATCCGGTTCGTCCACCCCGCCTGATCGACGACGGTCCCGTCCGCGAGCGGCATGGGGTGCAGGACACCGGCGCCGAAACCGACGTCGGCGAGATACGACGCGCCGTCGACGGTGACCAGGAGGTTCATGTGGGACTTCGGCCCGTTGCGGTGCGGCTGCACTCGGGCCGTCAGCCGGGTGACGCCGTAGCCGAGACGTTCGAGTGCGGCGGCGAACAGCAGGCTGTGCTCGTAGCAGTAGCCGCCGCGGTGGCGGGTGACCAGTTTCGCCTGGATCGTCTCGAGGTCGAGTGCCGGGGACCTGCCGGAGAGTGAGTCGACGTTCTCGAACGGGATGGTCCGCACGTGCGCCTCGTGCAATGCGGTGAGGGCTTCGGGCGACGGCGGTTCCGCGGGGCGGCCGATCCGTGCGAGGTAGGCGTCGAGGTCGAGGACGTCGACGCCCCACGGGTCGGCCGGTTCGGCGTGGGCCTGGGAGCCGTCGGGTGCGGTGGTCTGCGCTGCCATGGATCCAGCTTCACACCTCGAGCGCAGTAGAGGTCAACCGGCGACGTCGATGCCCGGGTCGACTGTCCGACGGGCGCGGAGCCGGCGACGTCCGACGCGGTCGTCACCGGGATGCGTCGTGCGGTGACGGAATGCCGAAGTCTTGTTCGAGCTCGGCGAGGACGTCCGCGAGAGCCGAATTCAGCGCCGCGAGTCCGGTCTGCCCGATGGCGGCGAAGTAGTCGTGCTCGACGGCGACGCGGCGTTCCGTGGCTTGGCGCCATACCCGTTCGCCGTGCGGTGTGAGTTCGATCGGACGGCTTCGTGCGTCGCCGTCCGCCTGTTTCGGCCGCTGGGTGAGCAGGCCTGCGGCGACCATCCGCCGCAGTCGGACGCTGACGGTGCCGGACGTCAGCGACAGGCGTTCGGCGATGAACGTCGGGGTCGCCGAGCCGCCTGCGCGTTTCACCGCGGACAACGTCTCCCAGTCGCCGACCGTGATGCCCTGTTCGGCCGCGACCCGGTCGAGGACGCGGGCTAACAGTCGTGACACCCGTCCGATCCGTTGCCGGGCCGCTTCGACCTCGGGGGCGACCGGGGGCATCACCGCCAGCCATTGCTCCCGCTCGTCGCCGAACGAGTCCATCGGGCTCACCTCCGTAAAAACCTTGATAGTCAAGCTATCATTGCCTTGATTATCAAGACATCTCTGGAGGAAGACATGACGAAGGTATGGCTGATCACCGGCGCGAGTCGCGGCCTGGGACGCGCGATCGCCCAGCGGGCGGCTCGGGCCGGTGAGACCGTCGTGGCGACCGCTCGCGATCCGCGGACGATCGCCGATCTGCCGCACCCGTTGCGGCTCGACGTGACCGACCAGGCGTCGGTGCACGATGCGGTGGCGACCGCGATCGACCTGCACGGTCACATCGACGTCCTCGTCAACAACGCGGGACACGGGTTGGTCGGAGCCGTGGAGGAACTCGCCGACGACGAGCTGCGCGCCGTGTGGGAAACCAACGTCCTCGGCGTTCACCGGGTCACCCGCGCCGTACTCCCCCACATGCGAACCCGCGGCCGGGGGCACATCGTGCAGATGTCCTCCGTGGGCGGAGTGGTCGGCAATCCCGGACACGCGGCCTACGCGTCGTCGAAGTTCGCGCTCGAAGGCCTTTCCGAGGCGTTGGCTGGCGAAGTCGCCCCGTTCGGGATCGGTGTCACGATCGTCGAGCCAGGACCGTTCCGCACCGAGTTCGCGGGTTCGTCGATGCGCTACGCGGCCCCGATCGACGCATACGAGGCAACTCCCGCCGGAACACTGCGCGCACGATTCGCCGACCAGGACGGCCGTCAGCCCAACGACCCGGCCCGGGCGGCGGACATCCTGCTCGACGCCGTCGACTCCGCCGAACCTCCGCTCCGGCTGCCCCTGGGGCCCGAAGCCGTCGAACGGATCGGGCAGAAGCTCGCGCGCCAGCGCGAGCAGCTGGACGTCTGGGCACCGGCCGCGCGGGACACGGCATTCGAGGCGGCCGGCTGACCGAACCCACGGCGGGTGCGGGTCCTTCGGGTGTGCGGCCCCTCCGGTGTGCAGGCGTGAGGTGCCGCACGCCCGCGGCCCCGATTTCGACACGAACCGTGCAAATCGCGTCCCCTGACCGGGCTAGCGGACGCCCCGGACGGGAATACATAGTTGCATCAATCAAGTTATTTGCTATGTTGAATCAACCGACTTACGACGCTCGTCGTCACAACTCTGTCCGTACTCAGGGGGTTCACCACGTCCGCGCACGCCCAGACCGTCGAGGATGCCGACGCCACGATGTCCAAGCGCGAGATCATGCAGGCCTTCACCGGCCTGCTGCTCGCGCTGCTCGTCGCGATCCTCTCGTCGACGATCGTCTCCAACGCCCTGCCCCGCATCATCGCCGATCTCGAGGGCACCCAGAGCCAGTACACCTGGGTGATCACCGCGATGCTGCTGACCTCGACGGCCACCACGCCGATCTGGGGAAAACTGGCTGATCTGTTCAGCAAGAAGCTGCTGTACCAGCTCGCGATCGTGATCTTCACGGTCGGCTCGGTCCTCGGCGGTTTCGCCGAGTCCATGCCGGAACTGATCACCTACCGTGCCGTCCAGGGCATCGGCATGGGCGGCCTGCAGGCACTGATCCAGGCCGTCATCGCGGCGATGATCTCGCCGCGGGAGCGCGGCCGTTACTCCGGCTACATCGGCGCGACGTTCGCCGTCGCCACGGTGTCGGGCCCGCTGCTCGGCGGCATCATCGTCGACTCGCCACTCGGTTGGCGCTGGTGCTTCTGGGTCACCGTGCCCGTCGCCGTGATCGCGCTGATCGTGCTCGGCAAGACACTCAAGCTGCCCGTGATCAAGCGGGACGTGAAGATCGACTGGCTCGGCGCGACGCTGATCGTCGGCGGTGTCGCCCTGGTGCTGATCTGGGTCTCGCTCGCGGGCAAGGAGTTCGACTGGTGGTCGCCCACGACCGCCGCATTCCTCGGCGGAGCCGCCGTCGCGCTGATCCTCGCCGTGTTCGTGGAGTCGAGGGTCGCCGAACCGGTCGTGCCGCTGAGGCTGTTCCGCAACCGGTCCTTCTCGCTCACGGTGATCGGCACACTCGCGGTCGGCACGGCGATGTTCGGCGGCGCGGTGTTCCTGGCGCAGTACTACCAGATCGCGCGCGGCTACTCGCCCACCGAAGCCGGCTTGATGACCATGCCGATGGTGCTCGGCATGTTCCTGTCGACGACGATCTCCGGCCAGGTCGTGTCCCGCATCGGCAGGACGAAGCCGTTCCTGGTGGGCGGTGCGTTGATCCTCGTCGTCGCGCTGAGCCTGCTCGGCACGATCGACAGCGAGATCAACCTGGCCCAGATGGGCGTCTACCTGGCGCTGATGGGCATCGGCACCGGCTGCCTCATGCAGAACCTGGTGCTGGTCGCGCAGAACACGGTCGGCATGCGCGACGTCGGCTCCAGCACCGCCGTGGTGACGTTCTTCCGCACCCTCGGCGGCTCAGCGGGCGTGTCCGCGCTCGGCGCGGTGCTCGCGCACAACGTGTCGGACTACATCGCCGAGGCGGCGGCCGCACGCGGCATGCCGATGAGCGGCGGCGCCACCGGCGGCTCGGGCGGGACCACCCTCGACGTCGAGGCGATGCCCGCACCCGTGCAGGCGATCGTGCGGTCGGCCTACGGCGACGCCATCGGCGACGTGTTCCTCATCGGTGCCGCCGTCGCGGTCGTCACGTTCCTCGCCGTGGTGTTCATCAAGGAGACACCGCTACGCAGCACACTGGACCTGGACGAGCCACAGCCGACCGAATCACAGGACGGCACCGCAACCGGCGAGGCGGAGAGTCCGGCCCACGACGCGGTTCCGGTCGCCGCGACGGGAGCCGCCGGTGCGGACGACTCCCCCACAACGCGCCCGGCACCGGAACCGCTCACGTCGCCGCTCGCGGCCGCCGGGCGCAACGGGTCCACCGCCGACCGGCCCGCTGCGGTGCACGGTGTCGTCACCGTCGCGGGCACACCGGCAGCCGGGGCCACGCTCACGCTCACCGACGTCTCGGGCACGCAGGTGGACCTGTCCCGGAGCGGACAGGACGGCACGTTCCGGGTCGGTGCGCGCGAACCGGGGCGCTACATCCTCATCGCGGCCGCCGAGCAGCTGCAGCCCTCGGCACAGTCGGTCGAACTCGGTGCGACCCCGCTGCAGCGCGACATCGCGCTGGCCGGTTCCGGCCAGGTCAGCGGCCGGGTGCGCACCCCGCAGGCCCGGCCCGTGGGCGGAGCGACGGTCGTGCTGACCGACGTCGGCGGTGACGTGCTCGACGCGAGCCTCACCGGCGGCGACGGCTGGTACCGCTTCCCCGACGTGACGGGCGGGACCTACACGCTGGCCGTGACGGCGCAGGGCTACCGGCCGCAGGCCGCCCCGGTGCGCCTGGCCACCGGCGAGCGCGTCACCCAGGATGTGGAACTCAGCGCCGCGGGCCGGCTCGACGGCACCGTGCGCTCGGAGCTCAGCGGGGCGACGGTCGCCGAGGCCCGCGTGGTCCTGCTCGACGAGCTCGGCGAGGTCGCCGCGGTGACGATGACCGCCTCCGACGGCACCTACCGGTTCGACGACGTGGAACACGGCCACTACACGGTCATCGCCAGTGGCTACGGCCCCGCCACGGCAACGGTCCGCGTGGGCGCCGACGAGGGCAGGCAGGACTTCGACCTCGGTTACTCCACCGACGGCGGTCCCGCGTCAGGGCACGGTCCCGGGAACCGCCGGTCCCGGGACATCACGGTCCCCGGCGATACGGCCCCCGGCGAAGCAGGCTCGGGTGATGGTGTTGCCGGTGACTCGGACGCGCCGCGGGCCTGATCGAAGCCAGCGGCACGGCTGCCACCCCGAGGGGCGGGACGGCTCTCGCAGCCGTCCCGCCCCTCGGGGTACGGACTAGACTCCGCGGCCATGTCGACTCCGCAACGACCGCCGCTCGCCGCGGCCCTCGACCTCGAACCCCACCCCGAAGGCGGCTGGTACCGGCAGACCTGGGTCGCCGGACACACGTTCCGCCCGGAGGGCTATCCCGGCGACCGCGCCGCGGCCACCGGCATCCACTACCTGCTCGCCCCGGGAGAGGAATCGGCGTGGCACAGGGTCCGCAGCGACGAGCTGTGGCTCTGGCACCGCGGCGGGCCGCTCACCGTGGAGCTCGGCGGTGCCGGCGACGCACCCGGCTCCGCGCCGCAGACCTACACACTGGGACCGGCCGTCGAGGACGGCCAGCACCTGCAGGTGCTCGTGCCCGCGGGCGTGTGGCAGACCGCCAGGCCCGCCGGTGACACCGAGGCGCTGGTGTCGTGCATCGTCTCCCCCGGCTTCGACTTCGGCGACTTCGAGCTGTTGCCGGTCTGACCCGGTTCGGCCGTGACCACACGAGAGGGTGCCGGGCTCGCCCGTGAGCCCGGCACCCGGCATCGGTGCGACGACGGTGTTACAGCCGGACGCGCATCGGGATGCGTCCGCTTGTAGCCCGAGGCGAGCTTCTTGAACCGGTGGTTGCGCCACGAGAACGGTGACGGCGGCCGCGGAAGGAACCTCCGCCGGTAGGGTCGGTGGGTGTCCGGTCACAGGCGCCCGCTGAGTACAGTCGGCGCCATGTTCGAACGGTTCGTCGCAGTCGGAGATTCGTTTACCGAAGGGGTCGGCGACGACGACCCCGCCTACCCGAACGGGGTCCGCGGCTGGGCGGACCGCGTGGCCGAATCCCTCGCCGCGGCGACCCCGGCCCTCGGTTACGCGAATCTGGCTGTGCGGGGCCGGCTGCTCGAGCAGGTGCTCGCCGAACAGCTCGACCCCGTGCTGGCGCTGCGCCCGGACCTGGTGACGCTCTATGCGGGCGGCAACGACCTGATGCGGCCACGACCGGACGTCGACCGCCTGGCCGAGGCCTACGACGAAGCCGTCGGCAAACTCGCCGCCTCGGGGGCGACGGTCGTGCTGTTCACCGGTGTGGACGGGGTCGAGGACCCGGTGTTCCGGAAGATGCGGGGCCGCACCGCGGTCTACAACGAACACGTCCGGCTCATCGCCGCGCAGCACGGCGCACTCGTCGTGGACATGTGGGCGATGCGGGAGCTGCGGGACCGCCGGATGTGGTCCGACGACCGCATCCACCTCGGCCCGCACGGCCACCGGGCCGTGGCCACGGCCGTGCTCGACGTCCTCGGCGCCCGGGACCTGCCGCGACCGGCCGAGCTGCCGCCCGTCCCTGCCGCGGCCCCTGCCCAGCGGCGGCGCGAGGACCTGCGGTGGATCCGCAGCCACGTCGTGCCCTGGATCCACCGCAGGCTGACCGGCACCTCCTCCGGCGACGGCATCACCCCGAAGCGGCCCACCCCGGAGCCGGTCACACCCCGCTGAGGTCCGATCCACTGCCCGCGCGCCGCCGACGGCGCCGCTCGTTCGCCGCGGAAGTGCCACCGCGAGCAGTGCCGCGCCGTTACCCTGCGCCTATGGCGAGCGCCGAGATCCCGGTCCGTCGAGCACCGGGCGGTGCTCGGTGGCGTGCTTCGCTGTGGGACTACGCCGCCATCGTGGGATGGCTGGCCGGCTTGACGGTGCTGGGATTCCTCGTGCGGTCGGTGTCCGGACCGGCGCTCGTGTCGCCGTCCCCTCCGCTCGGGGCGGTCGATGCCGCGGCGCTGCTGCTGACCGTGTTCCCCGTGTGGTTGTACTTCACCATCGGTGAGGGCGGTCGTGCCGGAGCCGGCTGGGGCAAACGGCGCGCGCGGCTCCGCGTGGTGGACGCGGGTGGCGGCCGTGCCTCCTACGGCCGGGTCGCGGTGCGGAACGCGGTGAAGCTGCTTCCGTGGCAACTCGCGCACCTCGCTGTCGCCAGGCTCATCCTGGCCGTGGATGCACCTGTCACAGTCGGCGTCACGTATACGTTGGCGCTGGTGATCCCACTGGTGAGCATCGTGATGGCCTGGCGCGACCCGCTGCGCCGGGCCCTGCACGACCGCGCCGCGGGAACCCGGGTGGTCCAGGCGCCCGGGGCAGAATCGTGAATGGGAGATGTGATGCGTGAGTTGTATCCGCACCTCGAGCCGCACACCACGGGAATGCTCCCCGTCGGTGGAGGCCACGAGCTCTACTGGGAAGAGTGCGGTGACCCCGCGGGTAAGCCCGTCGTGTTCCTCCACGGTGGCCCGGGATCAGGGTGCAGGCCCGGCCATCGACGTCTGTTCGACCCCGAGCGATACCGGATCGTGCTGTTCGACCAACGCGGCGCGGGCAACAGCACGCCCAACGCCGGGCGGATCGACGCCGACCTGACCGGGAACACGACCTGGCACCTCGTCGCCGACATGGAACGCCTGCGCGAGCACCTCGGCGTCGATCGATGGCAGGTGTTCGGCGGTTCGTGGGGCAGCACACTGGCGCTGGCCTACGCGGAAAGGCACCCCGACCGCGTCACCGAACTGGTGTTGCGCGGTGTGTTCACAGCACGCCGCAAGGAACTCGACTGGGGCTACCGCGGCAGCTCCGCATTCCTGTTTCCCGACCGGTTCGAGAAGCTCCTGGAGCCCGTCCCCCACGACGAACGCGACGATCTGATCGAGGCCTACCACCGGATGCTGTCGGACCCGGACGAATCGGTCCGCACATCGGCGGCCATCGCCTGGGCACAGTGGGAAGCCGACACGGCCTACCTGCAACCGAACCGGGAGTTCATCACCGGCTTCACCGACCCCGACCACGCGGCCGCGCTCGCGCGGATCGAGGTGCACTACTTCCGCCACCGCTGCTTCTTGGAGGACGGCCAGTTACTGCGCGACGCACACCGATTGGCCGGCATTCCCGGCGTCATCGCGCAGGGCCGCTACGACGTGGTCACACCGCCCATCAGCGCGTGGGACCTGCACCGGGCCTGGCCCGACTCGGAACTGGTCATCGTGCCCGACGCCGGCCACGCCTTCGACGAACCGGGCACGCTCGACGTCCTGCTGGAGGCCACCGACAAATTCGCACCCGCCTGACCCCGCCGCACAGGATCCGTGCCGACGGTGGGCCTCGGTTGCCGTCATGTACCGGCCGCCTCCGACTCCAGTAGTTCGACGGCTCGGGCGAGCCCGCGTTCGGCCCGGATCTGCCGTGCCACTTCCTCCGCACGTTGCGTCCGAGCGTCGTCGGTGACAGCGCGCCGGATGGCTTCCGACAGTGCGTCGACGTCGAGATCTCGCACCGGGACGGGCTCCGGGGCGAGACCGATGGCGTGCAGACGTTGCGCCCAGAACCGTTGCTCCACGTGGAAGGGACAACCGACCTGAGGACGACCGGCGGCAGCCGCCGCGCCGGTGGTGCCGGCACCACCGGCATGGATGACAGCGGCGACGCGGGGGAAGATCCAGTCGTGCGGCACCTGGTCGACGACCAGCACGTCGTCGGCCTGCTCCTCCAGTCGTAGGCCGCCCCCGCCGGAGGCGAGGATCGCACGCACCCCGGCCCGGCGTACGGCCTCGGTGACCAGTCGTCCCACCTGAGCCGGATCGGTGTTGGGCATACTGCCGAAGCCGATGAACACGGGTGGTGTCCCTGCCGCGAGGAACCGGGTCAACTCGGGCGAGGGATCCCAGTCTTCGCCCGCGTCCAGGAACCAGAACCCCGTGGTGTGCACCCAGGACGGATAGTCGGCGGGCGGTGGCACGACGTGCCGGCTGAAGGCCTGCAACAGGGTGGCCGGCGTGCCGTCCGGGCGCCGCAGGGAGTCGTGGCGACAGCGGCGCCGGGACAGCCCCAAGGTGTCGCGCCGCCACCTGTCGATCGCACCGGCGAACGAGCGCAACGCCAGCGCGGTGAGCCGGTAGGACATGCGGTTGCACACCGCGGGAACCCGCATCGGCAGCATCAGGTTCGGAAACGCACGCGTGGGCGCCCAGACAGGCTGCAGACCGACCGGAACCGCGGGCACGCCCAGGTACTCGGCGATGTGATGGGCGGGACTGTTGGCCTGATGGACCACGAGATCGGCACCACCATCGGCCGCGGAAGCCATGTCCGTGAGCACGCGAGCCATGGCCGGCTTGGCCTCCCGCATGACACGCAGCATCGTCGCGACCCGTCGCCCGTTCCCGCCCTTGCCTGTGAGCACCGGCTCCAGGCGCCCGGGCTCGTCCAACATCCGGTTCGGACCGTCGTCCAACGCCGCGAAGCGCACTCCATGCCGTTCGACGAAGGGTCCGAACGCCGCAGGCGCTGCCAGTACCGGTTCATGCCCCGCGGCGAGCAAACCTGTCGCCAACGCGACGAAGGGCTGGACATCGCCCCGAGTGCCATGCGTGAAGAGAAGGACTCGCACCCCGGCCTCCTATCTCGATCCCCTGTGTACCTGTGCGGCAGGCTTTCCGCGAGGCCCGAGTCGTTCGGTCCGCACCAGTTCCTCTGCCGATGGCCGATACAGGAGGCGCGCTCAGGCCCGCGGGACGAACCGGACGAACGGCATGTGCTGCCCGACGGCCCGGAAATCGGCTTCGGAACCGTCGACCCTGAAGCCCATCAGGCGAGGAAGCAGGTGTTTCGCCGCCACGCGGTGCCGGGACGCGTAGTGCGCCATGATGTCCGCTCCTTCGTCCCTGGCCAGCGGCACGCTCGTCACCGGGATCGTGTGCCTGCCGACCTGGATGGTGACGTCCGGCGTGTGGAGAAGGTTGCGGTACCAGGCCGCCGCCGGTCCCCACCCGGACGCGACCACATAGCTGCCGTCGTTCACATTGCGGGCGATCACCTCGAGGACGACCTGCCGTCGCTTGCCGGTGACCCGGCCGACGTGGTTGACCACCATGAGGCGGCCGCCGAACAGCCACCCGAGGCCCACCCGGTAGAGCTGCAGCGGTAGGCGGAACAGGATCCGCGCCAGCCCTTTCGGGGGCTGAACCTTCTTGACGATCTCCACGCCGGCTCCTTTGCCTGGTTGACGAGTGCCTAGCTGACGAGCCTGCGCAGCACCGGCGCCACGGGCCCGGCGTCCGGGCCGGCACCCGATCCGCGATGCAGCAACAGGCCGTCGACCGCGGCCAGCAGGACAGCGGCGGTCTCGTCGGGTGCGGACACCCCCTGCTCACCCAGCCGACGGCCCAACCGCTGCCGGAATCCTTCGACCACGCCGACGAGCTGTTCGCGCAGACTCTCGTCCCGGCCTGCGGCCAGGTAGGCCTCGACAGCCAGTCGCGACATCGAATCGGCCCCGGTGTATGCGTCGGCCGACGCGAGCATCGCGTCAACCGCTTCGGCGGGAGTGCTCGCCGTGTCCAGCCGTGTTTCCACCTCGGTCAGTACCTGCCGCAGGAGACCGACCGAAGCCTCGTTCAGCAACGCCGGCAGGGACGGGAAGTGGTAGTGCACCACGCTGGGCGTCACCCCCGCCCGTTCGGCCAGGACCCGGGTGCTCACTGCCGCCCAGCCACGCTCGGGAATGAGCTCGGCAGCCGCGGCCAGCAGTCGCTGCCGCACCTCGTGCCCGCGCTCCGCCGCCGGAGAGGCCATCGTTCACCCACTTCCCCACAATGACTGCACAGTACGATGACTGAACCGGTTCCTGAGCAGTCGCCCTGTACGACTGTCCTGATCGTAGGTCGCGAGACTCCTCGGGCACAAGCAGGGGTGCTGACGGCACGCGAGTCGTGTAGTGTGAACGGCGGTCGTTGTTTTTCTGGGTTCGTGTTCTGTGCATGCTCGCAGGATGTTGATGCGGGCGAGTTTCTTTCTTTGGTTGTAGCTGGAGTAAGCCGCCGTCTGAGATCCACGGCCCGGGCCTCCACACAGTGTGGTTGCTCCGTCATACCCCCAGCTCCCGAAGGAGACAGTCATGGCAAACGGAACTGTGAAGTGGTTCAACTCGGAAAAGGGCTTCGGCTTCATCGCCCCGAACGAGGGCGGCCCGGACGTGTTCGTGCACTACTCGGCCATCGATGCGGCCGGCTTCCGGACCCTCGAGGAAAACCAGCAGGTGACCTACGACGTCAGCCAGGGCCCCAAGGGCCCGCAGGCCGACGTCGTGCGCGTGGCCTGATACTCCGCTGAGTGTCTTCCCGGCCCGTACCTCGCGTACGGGCCGGGAATTGCGGTGTCACCGGACACAACTCCCGCGCTCGCCACTATGCGGTGCGGTTGAGACGGGCCGAATCGATCTGGTCCGGCAGCACGCTCGCCGACATGACCACGCTGCCCGCCACCGGGCGCACATCGAAGCGGCGGCCACAGCCTGCTGCAACTCCAATTCTTCATGCCGGTTGAGCCGAGCCCGTTCTATCGGGCCGGCTCCCGGAGTCTTGTTTCCTCCTGCGTCCTGTGCAGCGGCAACTCTCGTGGAGCTTCGGATGCTCCGGCCGCAGGCCGCGCCATGACCGAGGAGTTCGTCCCCGCCTGACGTTCGCGGCGGGAGCGGCTCCCTGCCCCACGGGACACCACGTCCGGGACGGCGGCCCTGCCCTGCCCTGCCTTGGCTGCCTGCCGGCGAGGCGGCGTTCGTACCGGCTGAGTGGGGCCCGTTCCCCGTCCATCGAGGGGTTCTGCACGCCTCTGGTTGCGGTCTACGAACCGTCAGTTCACTCAGCTACAAAATATATCTTCTGTAGCTGTCCTGTGTTGCGGTTAGTTAAACCAGAACCCGAGTTAAGTGATAGATAATCGACAACTAGAGTGGCTGTATGAGCGCGGAAAGTGTGACGGTGCACGTGACGGACCCGCAGACGGCGCAGTGCGGCTTCCGGCACTGCCGGCGGCCGTTGCCGCCGCCGGGGCCACGCGGCGGACGGCCCTACGAGTTCTGCCCGGACCGCCGGTGGCCGGGCGACAAGACGTGCAAGCAACTGGCGGCCGCCGAACACGCGCTCCGCACTGCACTCGGCGACACCGATCCCCCGACGGCGTTGCGCGACGCGACCGACACGTTCGCCGAAGCCGCCGGGCAGATCCTGGAGCCGCTGCAAGCACTCGGCGGCGCGCTCGAGGACGTCACGGCACGCGTGCAGGACGAACTGACAGCCGCAGCCACCCGGGCCGACGAGGCGGACAGTGCCGCCGAACAGGCCCGGACCGCGCAGGCCGACGCGGAGGAACGCGCGGCCGAATCCGATCGCCTCCGGGACGAGGCCGTCGCCGAGGCCGATCGGGCACGGGCCGACGCGGACGCGGCACAGGACACCGCGGATGCGGCGCAGGACACCGCGCAGCAGGCCACCGCGACCGCCGAAGCCGCCGCGCTCGCGCAGGCGCGGGCCGAGGCGACGGTCGAAGCGACCGCCGAGCGGGCCCGCACCGCCGAGGATCAGAACAAGGTCGTCCGCGCCCGGGTCGAGGAGCTCACGGAACGCCTCGACGACCTGCGCGGACAACTGGCGCAGCGCACCGGCGAACGGGACACCGCGCAGGCGGCGCTCGACGAACATCGGGCGCGCAGCCGTGATCTGGAACAGAGCCTCACCGAGCGGCTGACGACCGCCACCACCCAGCTCGACGAGACCCGCGCCGCGCTGCGCGAGACCGCGCAGCGAGAACAGGACCTCGTGCAGCGACTCGACGACGCCGCGGCCGCACGGCAGCAGGCCGAGCAGGACCTCGCCGCCGTGCGCGCGGAGCTGGCGGACGTGCGCGGCGGCGCGGAACGGCTACGGACCCGGGCGGCCGAAGCCGACCGGCAGCGTGTGGCCGTGGACGGCGTACTCCGACGCGTGCACACCGCGGTGCTGGACGCCGGCGACGATCCGGCCACCCTCCGCGAGCTCGTGCTGCGGGAACTCCTCTCCCGCAGCGCATCACCCGATGACACGTCACCGGACGGAGCTCCATCGGACGGCGAACCATCGGACGGAGACGAATCCTGACCTGCTCCGGACTGCAGGCGGGCGCAGGTCAGCCCGCAGGACAGGGCCGTAGCGGCCTGGTCTGGGTGATCCGCCACATAACCGGCAGGAGTGGAGCACGATGGATGGGTGTCTGCCCATCTGCGGACAGTTCGGCCCCAGCAGAAGGATCGCGTGTGGATATCCGAGTAGAGGGTGTCAGCTATGCGTACGGGACACGTCAGGTCCTGTCGGGTTTGACGTGGCACGTACGCCCCGGAATCACAGGCCTGCTGGGGCCGAACGGGGCGGGTAAGACGACTCTGTTATCGCTGCTGGTCACGATGAATCGGGTTCGCACGGGTTCGGTGCTGGTCGGCGAACATGACTTGAGCAGCCCTGCGGGTCGCCAAGGGGCGCGTCAAGTTATCGGCTATCTACCCGAGCGGTTCTCGTTGGTTGCCGCCATGCGCGTGCGTGACACGGTGGCGTATGCGGCCTGGCTCAACGGTGTGCCGTACGCCGAGTGCCTTCCTGCCGCGAGGCGCGCTCTCGACCGCGTCGGGCTCGCCGAACGGGAACGCTCCAGAGCTCGCGCGTTGTCCGGTGGTATGCGGCAACGACTCGGAATCGCGGCAGTGTTGGCACACGATCCAGCCGTTGTAATCATGGATGAGCCGACCGTCGGTCTCGACCCGAGCCAACGTCTCCAGTTGCGGGAAATGATCCACGAGGTCAGTCGTGACCGAACCGTCGTGCTGTCCACGCATCTGGTCGAGGACGTAGCACACCTGTGCGATGAAGTGGCCATTATCGATGACGGACAGATGCAGTTCTCCGGCTCGGCGGACAAGCTGACAGCCATGATCGACGACGCTCCTAGCGACAGCGCTCGCGGTTCGAAGCTGGAACGTGCCTACGATCATTTTCTCCGGCATGGGTGGCCCGAAGGATGACACGACGCACTGGATCCGCCGCATGGCCGATGCCGCTGCTGAGTGTGCTGCTACCGGCTGTCGCAATCGCGGTGATGGTTGCCTTCGGACTGGTGGGGCTGTTCGACATGCCGGTGGGATGGCCGAGCGTGTCGGCGGCGGTGCACGACCAACTGCTTCTGGCCGGTCCGATCGCCACCATGGCGTCGTATTTCTATTGCTCGAACCTGGCGGGGCGCAGGGTGTTACTGGCGCTGCCGACCGCAACCCGCGTAGGGCACGTATCAGTGCTGCGCAGCTTCACGCTCCTACTGATCTGGATGCTTGCGGCGTATCTGGTGCCGTTCATTCCGCTGTTCGTGTACATGACCGCGACAGCGAGCTACGGAAGCATCGATGTCTTTGCCGCGCTCACTGGCCCGGTGGGAATGGGTCTGGCTGTCGCCCTGGGGCCTGTCTTGGGTACGGCACTTCCCTATCCCGTCCTGGCGCCGGCAGCTGCGGTGCTGGTGTTCTTGCTGTTCCAGCTGCCGAATGTCGCGGAACCCGCAGCCGCTGCGTTTGTGCCCACGCTCGGCAGTCCGGTGAGATTGGGAGTCGTGGAGAATCCGGTTCTTGTTGCGTACCGACTGGTGACCATGTTGGTGCTCACCGCGTTCACCCTCGGCCTGGCGGGGATGCTCGCGCGACGGGTCCGGCCGAACGAGTTGGTCAGCTGGCGCGTTGGCGGCGCACTGGGTGCTGTCGTGCTGCTGGTCTCGGTTCCGTTCGCCAGTCCCCCTCGTATCGTGCTGGCCGATGACACCTCACCTCAAGCGTGCCGGTCCGTGAAAGGCGTGGACGTCTGCCTGCACCAAGGACACCGACGAATGCTGGACACGGCCGTGCCCGTGGTGCGCGCACTCGTCGAGGCATACGGTAGCCGCCCCGAATACCTGACTGCTGCGTACGGGTCGAGCCTGCCTGCGCCGGACGCGGACACGATCGCGGAATTCCAGCCGTACACCACGGCGCCGCTGAAGAGGGCGATAGCGTCGAGCGTGGCGAGCCATCTCGCAGGAATCAGATCGTGCAGTAAGGCATTGAATTCCGGCCGAATCAGGTTCCACGAGTACGAAACCAGATCCGCCGAGCGCCACGCGCTCGCGATCTGGCTGCGCCAGCGTGCCGGATTGGCCGATGAACGGCTTCCCGCCTCCGCAGGCGAGTTTCTCGACGGGGCGAACACCGCACGAGCGGTACAGGCCTGGCTCGCCGCCCATGGACAGCAACTCGCAGACTGTGAGCCGTTGCAAGGGGCCGCGTAGTGGGCGGTTTGCGACTCTTTCTCCGGGCGCGAGCCGCGCTACCAATCAGCACTTTGTGGGCGGCGGCGACCGTAGTGTCGCTCCTGTTCGCCCGACGTGCCATCCCGGTCGACTTTGCACGGTTTCACGAAGCTCGAGACCTTCCGATCATCGAGTTCGTTCCCATCGTCACCGCATGCATCGTGGCGGGCCTGCTCCGGCCACGCATGTACGAATGGGAACACCTGGCCACCCGTCGAGTGGGCCTGTTGTGCGGGATGCTGACACTAGCCACTACCGCCATAGCCGTACTTCCCGTCCTCGTCGCCGCTACCTGGCTACCCGAACGTGTGCCCTGGGAATTCGTTCCCGCCAACGTCGTGATCATCACGGCAGTTGCCTGTGCACTGGCCTCGCTGCTCGGCGCCACGACGGGCGCAGTACTCACCCTGCTGGTGTTCCTCGGCGGCTGCCTCGTCCAAAACCTCGCCCCCGAAGCCGCACAGGTCGTCATCCCACTGGGACGGATCGAAGCCCCGGACCCGCACTGGCTGGCCGCCGGCATCGCGTGTCTGCTCAGCGCAGCCATCAGTGTCTACACCCGAGGCGCCAGCCGTTGGTCCCGAAGCAGGACCAGGAATGAAGACTGAGTAGCGGGACGGGGCCGCTACGGTGCACAGCCTTGCTTCACCGGCCAAGCCGCGGCCTGGTCTGGGTGATCCGCCACAACCGCCGCGGCAACTCCCCTTCGGTGAAGGACTGAACCTCGCGCAGTTGCCAGCCGCGAGCCAGGTCGTCGACCAGTTCACGGGAGAAGAAGTGCACGGCGAAGCCGCCGTGTTCGTAGATGTCGTCGCCATGAGAGGTGCCGGCGCCGTAGTGGGCGTCGCCCGTGTGCCGGACGGTGTAGATCAGGGTTGCCCCCGGTCGCAGCACCCGTTCGATCTCGGCGACGACGGAGCGGATCTCCTGCGTGGACAACGCCATGCACAGCAACATGTGCGCGAACACGCCGTCCACTGACGCATCGGGAAACGGAAGCGGGTCGCGGACATCGTGCACCGTGGTCCGTACCCGCTCGGCAACTCCGTCGTGGGCGGCCTGAGCGTGGAGTCGATCCAGCCCGGTGCCGCTGAAATCAGTGGCGTGCACCGTGAAGCCCGCACGCGCGAAGTGCAGTGCGTCCCGGCCGTGGCCGGCCCCGAGTTCCAGTACCGACTCGGCACCCGAGGCACCGAAGAACTCGGCCGCGTGCCGGGCGGGCTCGGAGGGGTGCCAGCCGTACATCTCCGGGTTCTCCGTGTAGACCGACTGCCAGTGGCGTTGCTGGTCCTGGTGCAGGTTCGAGGCCATATGTGGCATTGTTCCATGGATTTATGGAACAATGCCACGTATGGCCATCGACAAGACCGATCTGTACGACGCCGTCGCCGGCACCGGTAAGGCCCTGGCGCACGGCAAGCGCCTGGAACTGCTGGAACTGCTCGCCCAGGGCGAACGTCCCGTCCGGGAGCTGTCCGAGGCGGCCGGGCTCAAGCTCACCACCGCCTCGGCTCACCTGCAGATACTGCACGAAGCCGGCTTGGTGACCACCCGCCGACAGGGAACGAGCGTCCGGTACCGGCTGGCCGGTGCCGACGTGGCCGGATTGCTGTCGGTCTTGTGCGAGGTCGCCGACAACCACCGTGCCGAGGTCGAGTCCGTTCGCCGGGCGTATCTCGACACCGAGAACATCAGAACGGTCGGCCGCGAGGAACTGCTCCGCGCCGCCGAGGAGGGCCGGGCACTGGTGCTGGATGTGCGCCCGGTCGAGGAGTACCGCGGCGGACACGTGCCCGGAGCGGTCTCGATCCCGCTCGCGGAGCTGGCCGAACGGTTGGCCGAGATCCCGCCGGACGTCGAGGTCGTCGCGTACTGCCGCGGGCGCTACTGCGTGCTGTCCTACGACGCGGTCCGGCTGCTGCAGGACCGCGGGCACGACGCCGCGCTACTGGAGGACGGCATCCTCGAATGGCGCCGCGACGGTATGCCCGTCACCGCTTCCTGATCCACCACTTTCCCCGGAGGGAGCGGGATGAGTTCTGCGACCGCGGCCGCGCTGCACCCTGCCCAACGACGCGTCCTCGCCGTCCTCGTCGCTGCGCAGATTCTCAGCGGTGCGGGGCTGGCGGCGGGCATCACGGTCGGGGCGCTGCTGGCCGAAGACATGCTCGACACCACGGGCCTGTCCGGCCTGCCCACCGCCCTGTTCACCGCGGGTTCGGCACTGGCCGCCGCCCTGATCGGACGCGCTTCCCAACGTCGGGGACGCCGTGTGGGCCTCGCGGCCGGCTACGCGGTCGGAGCTCTCGGCGCCGTGGGCGTCGTGGTCGCCGCCACCGTCGACAGCGTCGTGCTGCTGTTCGCCGCACTGCTGCTCTACGGGTCGGGCACCGCCACCAACCTGCAAGCCCGCTACTCCGGCGCCGACCTGGCGACACCCGCGCACCGTGCCCGCGCCCTCAGCGCCGTGCTGGTGGCCACGACGCTCGGTGCCGTCGTCGGCCCCAACCTGGTCACACCGTTGGGCACACTGGCGCAGACCTGGAACATTCCATCGCTGGCCGGACCCTTCCTGCTGGCCGCGGTCGCCTACAGCGCCGCTGCGATCGTGCTCTGGGCACTGCTACGCCCCGACCCGTTGCTCACCGCGCGTGCCCTGGCCGACCCGGCCCCCGACGACCTCCCGGACCCGGACGTCGCGGCCACCGGCCGTGGCGGCGACGACCGGCGCCGCATTCTGCTCGGCGCCGCCGTGATGGTGCTGGCCCAACTCGTCATGGTCGCGATCATGACCATGACCCCGATCCACATGCAGCACCACGGCCACACCGTCGGCGCCGCCGGAGTCGTCATCGCCGTCCACGTCGCCGCGATGTACCTGCCGTCACCGCTGAGCGGATACCTCGTCGACCGCTACGGCCGGATGCCCCTCGCCCGCGCCTCCGGCCTCACCCTCCTGGCGGCAGGACTGGTCGCCGGGTTCTCGCCACCGGAGTCGGTCCCGCTGCTGTCGGTCGCACTCGGCCTGTTGGGACTGGGGTGGAGCTTCGGACTCGTCAGCGGCACCGCGATCATCACCGACAACACGGCATTGGCCACCCGCGCCAAGACTCAAGGCCTGGTCGACGTCGCCATCGCCGTCGCGGGAGCCGGCGGCGGTCTGGCCTCCGGTCTGGTCGTGGCCACCGGCAGCTACACCGTGCTGTCCCTGGCCGGAGGTGTACTGGCCGTCGCACTGCTGCCCGTGATCACGCTGGCCGTCCGCCCCCGTCACACCTCGCATCCGGGCGACCGGCCCGCCGCCACCACTCGTCGCTGACGGCCACGATTCCGTCCCGCGTCGGTGTGTCGGCTCCGGTGATCAGTGGCGACCATTCGCGTCGACGAACAACGTCGGCAACCGGTGTGGAGCGACGGACGTGTCCAGGCGGCGGCGTGTGGGTGTTTCGGTGTCCGGTGTCCCATTACGGTGGCGGCGGCGTTCGAATGATCTGGGAGGGACCATGGGTGTAGCCGCTCACTATCGTGATCTGTTGGCTTCGCACTACAGCTGGATGCTGGGTGGTGACATCGAGCAGGTCGCAACCCAGGACCGTCAGCTGCTCGAGAAACTCGGGCTCGGCGCGCCATCCGCAGCGAGCGTGGCGGTAGACCTGGGGTGCGGCCCGGGCCCGCAGACCCTGGCCTTGGCCGACATGGGATTCGGCACCGTCGTCGGGGTCGACACCAGTCAGGAACTCCTCGACGAGCTCGCCCACCTTGCCCGCTCACGTCCTGCGGTACGGACGCGTCACGGCGACCTTCTCGACGCGCTCCCTGAGATGGCCGCGCGCGGTTCCGTCGACGTCGTCGTGTGCATGCGCGACACGCTCCTGCATCTGTCCGACCTCGACGCGGTGGACCTGCTTCTTACTCGCGTGGCTTCGTCGCTGGCCACCGGCGGGAAGCTCCTGCTGACGTACCGGGACCTGACCCAGGAGCTCGCCGGAACCGACCGATTTCTGCCGGTGCGCAGCGACGACGAGCGGATCATGCTGTGCGCCCTCGACTACGACACCCCGGAGACCGTGACCGTCAACGACCTGGTCTACACCCGCACTGCCGAAGGCTGGGAACTGCACAAGAGCAGTTATCCGAAGCTGCGGATCGCACCGGACACGCTCGTCCAGCGAATCGAGGCCGCCGGGTTGACCGTCACCCATCACGCACCGGAATCGAACGGCATGTGGTCGACCGTCGCCGCTTCCTGAACGCCGCCGGACCGTTCGATCCGCGGCCGTCCACTCCGGGCTGCGTCGACAGTCATCCCTTGTCTCCTGGCCTGTCGGTCCGGCGACGCCGGGTTTCGTCGATCGCTTCGCGGATGAGCTGGGCATGCAGGGTCGGATCGTCATGGTTGATGTGATGGCCGGTGTGGGGCGTGTCGATCAGGCGGCTGGCGTGCGACATCGTCAGGAACTCGGACTGAAGGTCGCGCCAGACCGGGTACCAGACCTCCCGGCCATGCGGACCAGCGGTGATCACAGTGATCGGGAGGTCACCCAGATCGCGGGCTGCGGCCATCGACTTCCGGCCGAGGAGCAGGCCGGCGAACTCTTGGACGACGGCGCGCCGGTGTCGGCCGGTGAGCGAGAGGGCGAGGTGGGCGTCGACGAGGTCAGGCGGGACTTCGCGCCGTGCGGTCTGTCGGATCTCGGGCCGTCCGCCGAGCGCGAGGCGCAGTCGGTGCCACCCCAGTGCCCGAAGGCGCCACCGGGCGGCGTGTGCCCAGAGCTCGTGATCTCCGACGCTGGGGTCGGCTTCGCGGAGACGCCGGTTCTGGTCCTCATGACTGGAATCGGACAGGACCAGGTGTGCGACACGTTCGGGATGTCGAGCAGTGAACAACCGCGCGATCAACCCGCCCACGGAATGCCCCACCAGAACCACCGGATCGTCGAGGTCCAGTGCCGTGATCAGGGCGTCGAGTTCGTCGGCCATCGCGCTCAGGCTGCGCGGCCACGGGCCTGGGTCGCTCCAACCGATGCCCGCCCGGTCGACCAGGACGACCGTTGCGTCGGTCTGCCGACTCAGAGCGCGTTGGACACGGACCCATTCGGCAGCCGGGGTGCTCAACGCTGGCATCACCACCACCGTGGGACTCCCCGTCCCAGACCGAATGATGTGCAGGCGCCGGCCGCCGATATCGACCAACTCGCCAGGCGGAGGAAATCGTCGAGAATCCCGGCGTTCGGCCAGCTGCTGATACACAGCACTGGTTACGCCCGCGACGAGCGGCAGAGTGAGTAGTCCAGCAGCGAGGCGACGGCGCACGCCGGTCTCCTTTCACCGGGTTCCTGAACTGATCATGCCGCGCAGGTCATCGCGGAGACCAGACCTCGGCCGGTGGGCGTCCAGCCTGATTCCAGTCCGTTGCCGCAGCCACGATGCGGTCCCACAACCCTCCCGTGCCGGCCTCAGCGACAGCGGCGACGACCTGGCGGTCGTGGACGTCGTAGGTGAGCACCAGTCTCACCGCCGCGAACGTCGCTGTGTCGATGAACTCGTGCTGGGCGCAGGACCGGCCCGTCGTACGGGCCGCGTACACCACGTCAGGCAGCGCGACCGCCAGCGCGGCCGGCCAATCCCGGGCTTCGAACGTGGACAGATAGAGCGCCGGTGCTAACGGTGCCTGGTCCAGGTCGAGGTCGAGCGTTGGGAACTCGGTGTTCGGAACAGACAGGTCGAGGGTGGTCACGGTGCACCTCCGGGATCGATCGGCAGGTTGTAGAGCCCCTCGAGCACGCGTTGCAGCACGTCGGGGTTGGTCTCGAAATGCAGCGGCTCGAGCGGCTGTGGCAGCAGCACGCCGGAGAAGGAGGCGCGCCGAGGAAGGTCGTCGTCACCGCCCACCTGTGACGTTCCGAGGTCCTCACCGACCGGGCGTTGGTGCTGGTAGCGCTGGTCCCGCCACTGTCGAACCTCAGCGACCGTGTTGGCGATGAACTGGCTGATGTCCGCATCGTTGGTGTTCCGGTCGGACATCCAGTTGCCGACGGCGGCCGCGAATTCCTCGGGCGTGCTGATCACACGCTCATCGCCACTGCCCTGCGGTTCGTCGGTCTCACCCATGCGACTTCTCTCCGTGGTGTACGGCGCCCTGGCCGGTGTCGGGGTCACGGCCAGGGCGCCGCTTCTCTTGCGGCACCGGGGTGGCTCGACCAGTGGAGTGAGGGGAGGTCCTCCCCTGTGAGCCACCCGGCGCTACTCTGTGACCAGACCCATTCCGGCCACATGTGGAATCATGTCGGAATTATTCCAGCGCCGCCAGTCGGCCAACTGGGTGAGTCTGTTGACAGGCAGGAGTGGGTGATCACGTGAGAGAGCAGGAGCACGAGGTGGCGCGTAAGACGATCCGGGCCAGAAGGCTGGGGCAGCAGCTGCGCAAGATCCGCGAGTCTGCCGGGTTCAGCCAAGGTCAACCCTGCGAAGCGCTCAACGTTGACCAGTCGAAGAGAACCAGCATCAGCCAGGGCCAGATCTCCAAGATCGAGGCGGGAAACGCGCGGCTCGACGCCGACCAGCTCGCACGGATCATGTTCGTCCTCGACATGCCGGACGAGACGGTCGAGAAACTCGAGGACCTGCGAGCTTCGGCCGAAACACCTGGATGGTGGAGCAAGTACAACCCGTACCTGCCGTCATCACTCGAGCTGATGGTCGAGCTCGGCGACGATGCAACAACGTTGAGCACCTACGACGCGGTGTTCGTGCAGGGCCTGCTGCAGACCGAGGACTACGCCCGGGCTGTGGTCGAGTCGGCCCGTGCGTGGATCCGGCCGACAGCTGTCGAGGATCTGGTCGAGCTGCGCATGCGCCGACAGGAGCGACTGGCCGAAAAAGGCTTCGGGCGCCTGACCGCGGTGTTGGCGGAATCCACGCTGTATCACCAGGTCGGCGGCCCGAACGTGCTACGAGCGCAACTCGAGAAGTTGTGCGAGGTAGCAGAGGAAGGTCACCAGGCGGTTCACGTGCTGCCCTTCGAGTCGGGGCCATGGCCTGGCATCGGAGGTTTCGTCATCTTCGGGTTCCCTGACGACGAAGACGCGGAGGTAGCGCAAGTCGACAGTGATCTCGGTGCAGCGATCTACGAGGACAAAGAGTCGATCAAGTCGGTGACATACACCCACAATGCAGCTCTCGCCCAGGCCCTGTCGGCACGGGCAACCCTGGACAGGCTGCAGACCGTAAAGAAGGAATTGGAATGACACACAACCCTTACCAGCAGCTGACGGACGAGCTCTACGCCCAGCTCGTACACGCACCGCACGCCAAGCCGTTGGCCAGCGGGGCCAGCGGTAGCTGCATCACGGTCGCGTCCGCGGGTGGGTTCATCAGCTTCCAGGACGACAAGCTCCCCACAGAGGAACGCCGGGCGCGTACACAGGTCTACACGCCCGAAGAACTCGCAGCGTTCGTGGCCGACGCGAAGGCCGGCCACTACGACCAATACCTCGCCTGACTTCCAAGTAACGGAAACGATGCCGGTGTCCCGCATGCGGGACACCGGCATCGTTGCGTTCGGGTGGATGGTGCGGCTTCGCAACCGGATCAGTGGGTGGCGAACTGGCTGGCGATCCGGCATCCAGCAGTGTCATCGGCAACCGCCACGCAGGAAGCGGGACATACCTTCCTCACTGGCGGCCGCGGCGTCGGTGATCGTGTCGAGTAAGGCTGCGGGGAGGTAGGGGTCGTGGCCGAGGCCGCCATCCGTGACGATGGTGGACATCTGCTGTCGGGTCGCCGCGGAAGTGCCGACCATGCAGGTGCGGTGTGTGTCTACGTCACGGGCAACGTAGGCATCGCCCGCGCTGATCGCTTGCTGGGTGATGTTGGCAGCGATTGGGGCGGCCGGTGCGTGACGAAGGAGGTCGAGTACCACGAGACCGAGCCGGCATCGGAACACTGGAGGGGTGGTGCCGAGGTCGAGGTAGTGCTCGAGCATCCGGTGCTCGGCCAGCTGAGTGTCGCGGCCCGCGAGTGTGAGGCACAGGGTGGCCAGGCAGTCGGCGATGGCCTGTTCCCAGGGTTCGTGTGTGCCGCTGCGGTCGAGTAGTTCGAGCGCATGGTCGTGGTCACCGTTGACGATGCCGGTGATGATGGCGACCTGTCTGCCGTTGAGCAGTCTCTCACCGATGCCGCGGTGGCATTCGATGTGCGCGAGTGCGTGTTCCCATCGTCCAGCGCGAGTCAGTGCGCGCGTGCCGTCGGCGAGCAGCACCGTCCACAGGAACCGAACCAGCTCCGACCGCCGCTCCCGGTCGTCGAGGAGGTTTGCGGTGTCGACGACCCGGTCGTCGATGCGGATGGCAGCGCCGCCCCGCATGGCCTGATAGAGGCCGGTGAACAGCTCGTGTGCGCGATGCTCGTCCCCGGTGCGGATCTGGAGTCGCCCGATATTGACCAGTGGCTGCAGGGCGAGCTTCGCTGTTCGCGGCGCGAGAGGGCTGTGGGAGCGAAACAGGTCGAACTGGCGCCAGCACAGCTCTCTGGCACGGTCGGCCATTCCGCAGTCGCTGAGCAGCAGTGCAGCTTTGTTGAGCGATTCGGCAGCGGCCACGAGCTCCGTGCTCACCTTCGTGTGGGACGCGAGCTCGGCCGACGTTGGCAGCCAGGGCGTCGTGGTCATGCCGACGGTCGGTCCGGTTCCGCCTCGCCGTCGTCGGATGCGACGTCCCGCTCGGATCCCTCGTACCAGGTGCCTGCCACGAGGTCGACGGCGCTGCGCTGGGGATCCGGCGCGGCGTGGTCGTAGACCTTGCGCGTGGTGTCGATGCTGCTGTGCCCGACGTCGCCCTGCACGTGGGCGAGATCTGCACCGGCTTCGACCGCGGTGGTGACGTAGAAGTGCCGCAGTGCGTGCGGATGCATGGCGTCGGCGACCTCGGCCAGCTCCGGACCCGCCGACACGGCGACCCGGCGCAGCAGCTGCCAGATCGCCTGCCGCTGGAACCGCCGCCCCGTGCGGGTGCACAGCAACGGCCGGTCGTCGGCGGTGCCGGTGTGCTCCCGTTGCAGCGCCGTCTCGCGGGACGCCGACGTCCCCCTCGAAGCTGCGGCGTCCCGCACGCGCAGCCGGTATTCGGTCAGTGCGGCGTCGGCGGGTTCGCTCAGGTACACGATGCGCGTCTTGCCGCCCTTGCCGTGCACCCGCAGCGCCCGGCGCCCGCGCGTGACGTGCAGATCGGACTCGTCGAGCCCGCACAGTTCACTCACCCGCAGCCCCAGGGTGAACAGCGCGACGATCGCGGCCGCGCGGGCGGTGTCGACGGCGCCCGCTCCCCTGCGCGGCGCCGCGGCCGCGGTGTGCAGGGCGCGTACCTGCCTGCCGGTCAACGTGACGGTGGCCGAGGTGCTCGTTGCCGCCGTGGTCAGGCCGAGTCGCCGTCTGCTCAGCGCCGCGGGATTCCCCGTGACGAGGCCGGCCTCGGCGAAGGAGGCGTACAGCGTCTTGACGGTCGCGAGCAGACGGTCGCGAGTGGACGGTGCCGCGCCGGCGGTGGCCACGGCCTCGAGCCACGCCTTCACGTGGCCGCTCGTGACCTGCACCGGATCCAGCTGTCGGGAGGCACACCACCGGAACCAGTGCACCGCACGCAATCGGCCGCGCGGTGCCGGGGGCGGACGCCGGACCGGACCGTCGGCACCGTGCGGCGTCAACTGCAGGGCCGCCGCATAGGCAGCCACCGCAGCGCGCCAGTCATGTCCCGGCGAGCCGTTCCCCGGCGCCGTGAAGTGCGGGAGCTCGGAATCCCGGGGTGCGGTGTCCGGTGTGGACACCGTCGGCGATGGCGTGTCGACGCCGGTCCGTGTGGTGGTCTCAGTGGTGCCGGTCTCGGTGGTCCGGACCCATTGCTCGACGTCGGCGCTCGTGACGGGCAGCCCCAGGCCCTCGGCGTAGGTCCGGCGGGTCTGCACGTTGCCGTACCCGGTGAGCCAGTCCGCGATCGCCGCGAGCAACGCTGCCGGATCGGACGTCCCGGGCCACGGATCGGTCCCGGCCCACACCGACTGCGTGAGGGGAACCGGATGCTCGCTCATCGGGATCGACCGTAGCGCATGGCGGGCCGGACGGCGGTTCCCTGGCCACCGTCTCCACCGGGGAGATGCCGCGGACGCGGCGCGGGTGGACCGTCGCGGCTGCGGTCGGCGATGCTGTGGACGTGGAGTACGTGTCCAGAGTGCCTCGGCCGCCGCTGGACGGGCTGATCGACGACCTCTATTACCTGGAGGGCGCGCCGCCGTACGCCCGGCTGACGCTGCCGCCCGCGCCGTCGGCGCTGCTCGTCCTCAACCTCGGGGACCACCTGCGCATCCGCGCCGGTGCCGACATCGATACGGCCGAGTATGCCGACGGCTGCGTGGTCACCATGCCCACCCGCGCGTGGGCGTTCGGCTACCCACTTCGGACCCGCACCGTCGGCGTGCATTTCAAGCCGTGGGGGACGGCGCCGTTCCTGCCGATGCCCGCGGCCGAGCTGCGGGACCGGCCGGTGGCGGTGGAGCAGGTGTGGGGTCGGCCCGCCGTTGCTGAACTACAGGAGCGGCTGGCCACGGCTCGCGGGCCGCACGAGATGCTGACACTCCTCGAGGAAGAGCTCATGCGACGGCTGTGCGAGACCGTCGGCCTGGGGCTGGTCCGCCACACGGGCAATGCCGTCGCGGCGACCGGCGGGACGGTGGCGATCCGTGACCTGACAGCGGCGGCCGGTGTCAGCAGCACTCATCTGGCACAGCGGTTCAAGGAGCTCGTCGGCGTCACGCCGAAGCGGCTGGCTCGCACCTACCGCTTCTTCTCCACCGCGTTCCCGATCGACCCCGCCGAACCGATCGACTGGGGAGAACTCGCCGCCGGCGCAGGCTATTTCGACCAGGCCCACTTCGGCCACGAGTTCCGGGCGTTCACCGGGCTCACTCCTACCCGGTATCTGGAAGCCCGGCGGCAGTTCCTGCGTGACCATCCCGGTCACGCACTGGACGGTTGGCCGCTGCCCGCCGATTGATTTCGTACAAGCGCGGTACCTCCCGACACACCTAGTTTCGGGGCCGTCCCGAGACAGCGGAAAGGAGAGCCCCGTGGGCAAGGTGGTCATGTACAACGTGGTGTCGGTGGACGGCTTCGTCGCGGACGAGAACGACCGGCCGGGACCGCTGTTCGACTGGTACTTCAACGGTGACGTCCCGCTGGACGAGGGCGGAGAACTCACGGTGTCGCGGACGTCCCACGAGTACATCCGGTCGTACTGGGACGAGATCGGAGCGTCGATCTTCGGCCGCCACGTCTTCGACATGACCGGTGGCTGGGGCGGAGAGTCTCCGGGCGGGGTGGACCACGCGGTCGTCGTGACGCACCGGCCCGCACCCGAGGGGTGGGATCGCGAGGCGCCGTTCCACTTCGTCGACGGCATCGAGGCGGCCGTGACCACGGCGCAGCACCTTGCGGGTGACCGCACGGTCAACATCGCCGCGGGCGACGTGGGTGGCCAGGTGCTTGCCGCGGGCCTGGTCGACGAGGTGCGCATGGACGTCGCACCCGTCGTGCTCGGGTCCGGCAAGCGCTACTTCGGGTCGGTCGAGGCCCAGCACCTGCTCGAGGATCCCGACGTGGTGATCCAGGGGAACCGGGTGCTTCACCTGCGGTACCGGGTGCGCCGTTGACCGATCCGGGCGACGCGAACACGTCCACTGCGGACGCAGAAGGCCGGTTCCCACGGGTGACGTGGAAACCGGCCTTCGTGCGAGTCGCCTGTGCCTACTGCTGGCGCGGCGGCGGTCCACCCGCCTGCGGACCCTGCTGCGGCGGCTGCTGCCCCGGGTTTCCGCCGGACGGTCCCGCGGGCGGCTGCTGCTGCGGAGCCTGCTGCGGCGGCGGGGTCGGCGCGGCAGGCTGGGCCGGGGGCACCGGAGGAAGTTCCGGCGCCTCGTCCTTCTCAGCGGCTTCCGGCTGAGCGGGCGACGAAGCGCCGCCGCCGAGTGCCTGCAGCGCCGCGGGCGGCGGGGTGGGCGCCTGCTGAGTGCCGTGCAGCGGGCCGACCTCCTGGCGCGCGACCTTCTCGGCCTCGCGCACGGCCTCGGCGACACTCGGGTCCGACTTGGTGTCGAACCAGGACGCGACCTCCTCGTCCTCCAGCGGCGGCATCTCCGTGTCGTCATCCTTGGGCGGCTCGTACCGGAACACGCCGTCCTCGCCCGGAGCGCCGAGCTTGCGGGCAAAGCCTTCGAGGGCCTGGCCGTACTCGCTCGGGATCATCCAGACCTTGTTCGCGTCGCCCTGCGCCATCTGCGGCAACGTCTGCAGGTACTGGTAGGCCAGCACCTCCGGCGTCGGCTTGCCCGCCTTGATGGCCGCGAAGACCTTCTCGATGGCTTTCGCCTGGCCCTGTGCCTGCAGGTACCGGGCGGCACGTTCACCCTGGGCCCGCAGGATCCGCGACTGCCGCTCCGCTTCCGCGGACAGGATCGAAGCCTGCTTGGAACCCTCGGCCGCGAGGATCTGGCTCTGCTTCTGGCCCTCGGCCGTCTTGATGGCCGACTCGCGCTCGCCCTCGGCGGTCAGCACCATGGCGCGCTTCTCCCGGTCCGCGCGCATCTGCTTTTCCATCGAGTCCTGAATGGATGGCGGCGGATCGATGGCCTTCAGCTCGACGCGCGCCACGCGGATGCCCCAGCGGCCGGTCGCCTCGTCGAGGACGCCGCGGAGTTGCTGGTTGGTCTGATCACGCGAGGTCAGCGCGTCCTCGAGGCTCATGCCGCCGACGAGGTTGCGCAGCGTCGTCGTGGTCAACTGCTCGACACCGACGATGTAGTTGGAGATCTCGTACACCGCGGCGCGGGAGTCGGTGACCTGGAAGTACACGACCGTGTCGATCGAGACCGTCAGGTTGTCCTGCGTGATGACCGGCTGCGGTGGGAACGAGACGACCTGCTCCCGGAGATCGACCTTCGCGCGCACCTTGTCCAGAAACGGCACGAGGAAGTTCAAACCGGGGCCGGCCACCATCCGGAACCGCCCGAGCCGCTCGATGACGGCCGATTGTGATTGCGGCACCACCATCAGCGCCTTCGCGACCACGACGATCACGAGCAACGCGATGACGGCGACAACAATCAGTCCTGTTGGCTCCACCTGGTTTCTCCCCTTCACGGTGCGGACCGGGTTGCGGGGTGCACGCGCGGCGCGTGCGCCGTCCCGATCGGCGGCTGTTCGATTTTGCGGACCGGCGCCGGGTCGGTCCGTACTTCCAGGTGCTGCGCCGGACGCGGCCCCTGTGTCAGATCGCGGCGGACACGATGGCCGTCGCCCCTTGGATCTCCACGACGGTCACGTGCGCGCCCGCCTCGATGACGTCGCCTTCGGTCAGGGCTTTTGCGGACCAGGGCTCCCCGGCCAGCTTCACCTGGCCGCCGTGCGCGTCCACGTCGGACATCGCGACCGCTTGACTTCCCACCAGCGCTTCGGCGTTCGTCTTGATGCCGGGACCGGACAGGAAGCGGCGTTTCAGGGCGGGACGGACCAGCCCCAGCATGCCCGTCGAGGCGATCGCGAACACCGCGACGTCGACGTAGATGTTGCCGGTGATCGCGTCGGCCCCGGCCGCGGCGAGCGCCCCGACGCCGAGCATGAGCAGGACGAAGTCGCCCGACAGCACCTCGGCCACGATCAGGACGATGCCGATGATGAGCCAGATGAGCGCCGCTGTCATGGGCTCATGCTCCCAGATCCGTATCGGTGAGATGAACCGGATCACAGTACGTGATCGAGGTGTGACCTCATCCGGCTCGACTGCGACCTCGCCGCCTCACTTCTGCGGCGGGTGTGGTGCGGCAGGAGTGAGACGGGCACTGCGGAATCGGAGGGTCCCCCTCAGCCGTCGGGCTCGGTGACGAAGTCGATGAGCCGTTCGACCGCCCCGATGAGTGGCGTTTCGACGTCGCGGAAACTGCCGACCGCGGCAAGCACCCGCTGCCAGCCCTCATAGGTCTCGCCCCAGCCGAGCGCATCGCAGACGCCACGCTTCCATTCGACCCCTTTCGGAATCCGGGGCCAGGCCTCGATCCCGAGGACATCGGGTTTGACCGCTTCCCAGATGTCGACGTACGGATGGCCGGTGATCATGACCTGCGGGTCGGTGATCCCCTCGACGATCCGGGACTCCTTGCTGCCGGGAATCAGATGGTCGACCAGCACACCGAGCCTGCGGCCCCGGCCGGTGCCGAACTCGGCGATCGCATCGGACAGCACGTCGACACCGTCGAGCGGTTCGACGACCACGCCCTCGACCCGCAGATCGTGACCCCAGATGCGCTCGACCAGCTCGGCGTCGTGCTTGCCTTCGACCCAGATGCGCGAGTCGCGCGCCACCCGGGCGCGCAGACCGTCGACGTGCACGGATCCGGACGCCGACTGCGTACGCTGCGGCGTCGCGGGCTGCGGGGTCCGCGTGGGCACGAGCGTCACGGGCTTGCCCTCGAGCAGGAACGCAGCGGGACCGAGGGGGAAGACCCGGTGGTTGCCGTCCCGACCCTCCAGGACCACGTTGCCGTGCTCGAGACGGACGAGCGCGCCGCAGAATCCGCTGGCCGGATCTTCGACGACGAGGCCCGGCTCCGCGGGCACGTCGGGGACCTTGCGCTTGCGGGAACCGGACATGATGTCGCCGTAGGAATGGGAACGCACGAACGGGAAACCTAGCGGCTCGGCCGCCGGAATCCGGGGAGCGCCACGCCCTCCCCGCTTCCGGAAGCGGCGCTCCGTTCCGGAACCGGCTCCGCATCGACGGGCCGCGGTCGGGGCGGGTCGGCTGAGAACAGTGGACCGGTCAGAACAGCGGCCAGGTCAGAACAGCGGCCAGGTCAGAACGGTGGCCGTTTCAGAACGGTGGCCGTTTCAGAACAGTGGCCAGGGAATCGCGCGCCAGGCGCCGCTGGGGACCGGGAACGTGCCGGCCTCGACCAGGCCGTCGACCCGCGTGGTGAGCGCCGTGACTTCCTCGCGCGTCAGGTGCTGCGACAGCGAGGCGCCCAGGTCGCGGTCGAGTGCCCAGCGGAGTTTGCGCAGCTTGTCGAGCACGTCGTCGCCGAGCGGTTCGCCCGCCCAGCCCCACAGCACGGTACGCAGCTTCGGGTCGGTGTGGAGGCAGATGCCGTGGTCGATGCCGTAAATCCGCCCGTCGGGTCCCGGCAGGATGTGGCCACCCTTGCGGTCGGTGTTGTTCACGACGATGTCGAGGATCGCCAGTTCGCGCAGTTCGGGGTCGTCGGCGTGCGCGACGACGAGTGGCTGCCCCTCCTGGTCCTCGGCCCGGAGGACGACGCGCCAGTCGTCGGGCAACTCCTCGGGGGCGACGACGTCGACCAGTTCGCGTTCGGTGACGTCGATCCAGAGCTGCACCATGCCTTCGCCGAACGGGCCGTCGCGCAACACGGTCGGCGACACCCGGCCGATCTCGGCGGCCTCGGCGATCAGTGCGGTGGCGACCTCCCGGCCTGCCAGCGTGCCGTCGGGGAAGTCCCAGAGGGGCCGTTCACCCGACACCGGCTTGTACACCACATCGGCGACGGCACCGTCGAGTTCCACGGTGCCGAACACGGTCAGGTTCGACGCGTCGACGATCCGGCCCCGGACTTCGAGGTCCCCGCGTGTGATCAGCTCGGCGACGGCCGGGTCCGCCGGGTCGACGGGCCGGCCGGGCTCACTGTGCGCCTCTGCCACCTCGGCTCAGCTCTCGTCGGTGAGTTCCGAATCGCGCCGGTAGCCGTTCTGCCGCGGGCAGATGTGGCCGGCGGGGTCGAGCGGCTCACTGCAGAGCGGACACGGTTTCCGGCCCGCGCTGACGACCCGGTCGGCGCGGGCCGCGAACGCGCGTGCCGCGGGCGGGCTCAGGAACACCCGCACGGCGTCCGGGCCTTCCTCGGTGTCGTCGAGCACGACGGTCTCGTCGACTTCGCCCTCGGTCACGGCGAGCAGCTCGACCACGACGGCCTGACTCTCGGCGTCCCAGCCCAGGCCCATCGTGCCGACCTGGAATTCCTCCTCGACCGGCACGTTGAGTGGTTCGTTGTCGAGCAGTTCGTCCGGGGCCTCCTCCGGCACCTCGGCGTCGAATCTGCTGGCGATCTCCTCGAGCAGCGAGCTCAGACGTTCGGCGAGCACGGATACCTGCTGCTTCTCGATGGTCACGCTGATCGTGCGCGTGTCCTCGGAGGCTTGCAGGTAGAAGGTGCGATCGCCGGGTTCCCCGACGGTTCCTGCGACGAACCGGTCGGGCTGGCGGAAGACGTGGATGACACGAGCCATGGCACCCCCGACCTTAAGCCAACTTCCACACCGGGTCTCGCCCGGGGGCGGATCATCGCACGATCCTGCCCCGACTGCGCCGGTCGTTGCCCTACAGTGGCGCTCATGCCTGCGATCGCTCCGTTCGGTACCTGGCCGTCCCCGATCACCGCCGCCGCCGTCGCCGCCGCTGGTGCGACACCCCAGTGGCTCGATGTCGTGCACGGACCCGGCCCGGTGCACGGCGACCGGGACACGGGTGCGGGCCCCGCGGTGTGGTGGGCCGAGGCCCGGCCTGCCGAGGGAGGCAGGGTCGCGCTGGTGCGCATCGGCGACGACGGCCGCGCCGAGGACGTGCTGGCGCCGCCGTGGAACGTCCGGAACCGCCTCCACGAGTACGGCGGCAGGCCGTGGACGGTGGTCGGCGACACACTCGCGTTCACCCATTGGGACGATCAGCGCATCTATGCGGCGCCGCTACCGGGCGGTTCCGCCGGTGCCGACTCCGACGGCCGGGTGCGGCCGCTGACGCCCGAGCCCGCCGTCCCGCACGGCGTCCGGTACGGCGACCTGCGCCCCGGAGCCGACGGCGCCGTGTGGGCGGTACGGGAGACCGCGACCGGATCCCGCCGTACCGACGTCTCCCGCGACCTGATCGCCGTGAGCCGCGACGGTGAGGTCCGGTCCCTGGCCGCCACCCACCACTTCCTCACCGCACCGCAGCTCTCCCCCGACGGCCGCCGCGCCGCCTGGTTGGGCTGGGACCACCCGTCGATGCCGTGGGACGAGACGGCCGTGTGCGTGGCCGAGGTCGACGGCGACGGCGCGTTGGGACCGCACCGCGTCGTGGCGGGCGGCGACGGCGTGTCGGTGTGCCAACTGACGTGGGGGCCTGCGGGCGAGCTGCTCGCACTGGCCGATCCGTCGGGCTGGTGGAACCTGCACCGGGTGTCGTTGGCCGGTGCCGCCGGCGGCACCGGGTTCGAGGCGATCGCCCCGGTCGAGGCCGAACTCGGCGGGGCGCTGTGGAAGACGGGCGCGCGCTGGCTGGCACCGCTCGACCGGGACCGGTATGCGGTGCTGGCGTCCGGCCGGTTGGCCGTCCTCGACACGACCTCGGGGACGCTCACCCCCGTCGCCCCGGAACTGACGGCGTGGGCACCGTCGCTCGCGGTCGCCGGCGGTGACGTCGTCGGTATCGCGGCGGGGCCCCACACGGAGAACACCGTCGTGCGCGTGCGGCCCGATGACGGCACGGTCGAACACCTCACCCCAGAGCCGGAGCTGCCGCCCGCGGAGTACCTGTCGGTGCCGCAGGAGCGCACGTTCCGCACCGCCGACGGCCACGCGGTGCCGGCCTACGTCTACCCGCCGCGGCACCCGGAATGTGCGGGCCCGGACGACGAACGCCCGCCGTACCTGGTGCACGCCCACGGTGGCCCGACCGGCCGCAACTACGCGGTGCTCGACCTGGACTTCTCCTACTTCACCAGTAGGGGCATCGGTGTCGTGGCCGTCGACTACGGCGGGTCCGTCGGCTACGGCCGGCACTACCGGGAGCGGCTGCGCGAGCAGTGGGGCGTGGTGGACGTTGCCGACTGCGCCGCCGTCGCCCGCACCCTCGTCGAGGAGGGCACGGCCGACCCGGAGCGGATCGCGATCCGTGGCGGCAGTGCAGGCGGGTTCACGTCGGCGGCGTCGATGACGACGACCGGCACCTATCGTGCGGCGACGGTCAAGTTCCCGATCCTCGATCTGGCGGAGTGGACGGGTGACGGCGGCGAGGTGCACGATTTCGAAGCGCAGTACGTGTACGGGCTCGTCGGGCCGCTGCCGGAGACGATCCGGCGGTACCGGGACCGCTCCCCTCTCCACCACCTCGACGACCTGGCCGGCCCGGTGCTGATGCTGCAGGGTCTCGACGACGAGATCTGCCCGCCCGATCAGGCCGAACGGTTCATCGCGGCGCTGGAGGGCAGCGGAATCCCGCACGCCTATCTCCCGTTCGAGGGGGAGCAACACGGCTTCCGCAGTGCGGCGACGATCGTCGCCGCACTGGAGGCGGAGCTGGCGTTCTACGGGCAGGTGTTCGGCTTCGGCACCCCCGACGTTCCGGCGCTGGAGTTGCGCCGATGACGCCGCGCGCCCTCCAGCCGGGTGACACCGTGGCGCTGGTCGCCCCGTCGGGGCCCATCAGTGGGGAGCTCGTGGATCAGGCGGTCACTGCGTTCACCGCGTGGGGACTGCGGGTCGACGTGTTCGACGGGGTACGGGCGCGGCATCCGCGGTATCCGTACCTCGCGGGAACGGACGAGCAGCGCGCGGCCGATTTCACCAGCGCCTGGACGCGTGACGACGTCGCGGCGGTCGTGGCTGCACGGGGTGGGTACGGCGCCCAGCGCATGATCGACCTGGTCGACTGGGACGCCGTCCGGGCGGCCGGCCCGAAGCTCTTCGCCGGGTCGAGCGACATCACCGCACTGCACGCCGCCCTCGCCCACCACCTCGGCGGCCCGACGGTGTTCTCGACCATGCCGGCCTCGGCCCATTTCGACTCCGTCGCCGCCGAGAGCCTGCGCGAGGCGCTGTTCCATCCCGCCGCCACGCGGACGATCCGCGGTCCGGACGCGCGCACGCTCCTCGGCGGCACGGCCACCGGCCACACGGTCGGCGGCAACCTCAGCCTGCTCGCCGCGAGCGCGGGCACACCCGAGCAGCAGCACGCGGCCGGAGCGATCGCACTGCTCGAGGACGTCGGCGAGGAGGTCTACCGGATCGACCGGATGCTGACGCAGCTGCTGCGATCCGATTGGTTCGACGGCGTCGCCGGGATCGCCCTGGGGTCGTGGGCCGAGTGCGGTGACCCGCGGGAGGTCGAAGCACTCCTCCTGGAACGGCTCGGCCACCTCGACGTACCGATGGTGTGGGAGCTCGGTTTCGGCCACCACCGGGGCGCGTTGACACTCCCGCTCGGCGCCCCTGCGGAACTGGACGCCGACGCCGCACACCTGGTGGTCCATCCCTGACCGGTGCCGACCGGCCTTACTCTCGGGGTATGAAACTCGATCCGGTCGATGCCCGTTCCCGGTTCGCCGCGGCCCGGGTGGCGACGCTGGCCACCGCCGACGTCGACGGCGTGCCCCACCTCGTGCCGGTGACGTTCGCGGTCGAGGGCGACACCGTGGTGTTCGCGATCGACGACAAGCCCAAGTCGACGTCGAACCTGCGGCGGCTGCGCAACATCGCGGCGAATCCGCGGGTGTCGCTGCTGGTCGATCACTACGAGGACGACTGGCGCAGGCTCTGGTGGGCGCGGGCCGACGGCACGGCGACGGTGCACGACGACGGGGCCGACCGCATGCCCGCGATCCGTGCCCTGACGGCGCGCTACCCGCAGTACGAGGACACGCCGCCGCAGGGGCCGGTCGTGGTGATCGCCGTCAGCGGCTGGAGCGGCTGGTCGGCGAGCTGAGCGGCAGCTCGGGGCGGCGCACGTCCGGCCGCCGCCACGCGGCGACGAGCCCCAGCGGATCGGGTTTGAGCAGCGACGCGGCTGCGTAGAGGCTCGCCGCGACGACGCCCACGATGAACCACCAGTGGTACAGGCTCTGCTCACCCGTCGGGTAGTACACGAGCACGAGGAACACGCTGATCCCGACAACCGCCGCCAGGTGCGTGCGCTTCCAGCGGAACAGAGCCAGGACCACGAAACCCCAGGTGAGGTACCACGGCAGCGTCGGCGGCGCGAAGATCGCCACGGTCAGCAGCGCGATCCCCATCCGGAAAATCGTCGTGTTGTCGTCGCCGTGCCGTGCCAGCCACCACTGCCGCACCGCGATGGCGGCGAGCGCCAGCCAGCCCAGGCCGCGGGCGACGTCGACGAACGGACCCGGCGGGACGTCGACGATCGTCTTGACGAGGGTGTGCACGGCCTCGCCGACGCCACTCGGGAAGTTCAGCCAGTTGACGATGATCTGCGGCGCGGACAAGCCCGCGAACCAGCCGAGGTTGAACGAGCCGAGCGACGCCCACGTTCCGGCGACGAACACCGCGCCGAAGATGCCCAGCGCAGGAGTCACGGCCGCGACGAAGCGCCGGCACAGACTGCGTTCGGCCGGCAGGTGGTTCGCCCAGATCCACACCAGGAACGGCAGGGCGATCGCGGCCGTCGGCTTGATCAGCATCCCCACGGTCACGAGCCCGACCGCGAGCGCGTGCTTGCGGTCGAGGGCCAGCAGCACGCCGACGGCCAGGAAACCGAGCATCAGCAGGTCGTTGTGAGGTCCGCCGACGAGGTGGATGACCATCATCGGGCTGGCCACCGCGAGCCACATCGTCACGGCGAGGTTGCCGCCGAGCTTGCGGACCAGCTTCGGCAGTGCCCACAGCACTGCGGCCAGGCCCACCAGCAGTACCAGCCGGGTGACGATCACGCCGGCGATGACGTTCTCGCCCGTGGCACCCACGATGTGCTGCGAGATCCACAGGAACAGCGGACCGTACGGTGCCGGGGTCGTCTGCCACAACGGATGTACGTTCTCCACGACCGTGGGCAGGGTGTCGAGCGCGGCCGGGCCGTAGGCGTACGGATCGAGCCCGTGCAGCAGCTGTGCCCCCTGGCCGAGGTACGAGAAGACGTCGCGGGTGAACAGCGGCGGCGCGACCAGTAACGGCGCCATCCAGGACAGCGCGGCGATCACCACCGGGCGCGCACCGACCCGGCCTGCCAGCACGTGCCGACCGAGCCGGACCCACGCCCACACGACGAGACCGAACCCGACGTACAGCAGCCCTGTCATGAGGACCTTGCCGTGGCCGTACCGGATCCACGACAGCGGGCCCTGGCTCAGCACCGGGTCGTGCACGAGTACCCCGGCCGCACCGAAGGACGCGATCAGGACCAGGACGCTGCCGACCACGCCCATGAGCGTTGTGCGCAGCGGAAACCGTCCCGTGCCGCTCTCCGGGTCGGCCGGGATGAACGTGTCCGCAAGGCCCTTCCCGGTCCGGGTTCCGGCGCCGGGCACGGGGTCGGTGGTGGTCGCCATACTAGGTTTTGAGGTTACACACCACGCTCGGGCTCCCTGATATCACCCGATGTATCCGGAGTCACTACGCGTATCGGCGTATTCCGGTCGCACGGGCCGCCGCCCGGCTCACCCCGCAGGCCACACGTCGTCGGGCTCGGGCGAGGGCATCGCCGCGAGCAGAGCCCGGGTGTAGTCGTGCCGCGGTTCGAGCAGCACCTGCTCCACCGGTCCGACCTCCACGAGTTCGCCGCGGTACATCACGGCCACCCGGTCGGCGATGTTCCACGCCAGGCCGAGGTCGTGCGTGATCACCAGGCCCGCGAGGCCCAGCTGCCTGCGCAGCCGCAGCAACAGCCCGAGGATCTCGCCGCGCACCGAGGCATCCAGCGACGCGACCGGTTCGTCGGCCACCAGCACGCTCGGGTTCAGCGCCAGTGCACCGGCGATGACCACACGCTGGCGTTGCCCACCGGACAGCTCGTGCGGCAACCGCGTCAGATACTGCTCGGCGGGCCTGAGTTCGGCGGCCTCGAGCGCGGCCACCACGGTGCCGGGTTCATCGGCGTCCAGCCCGTGAATGCGCGGGCCTTCGGCCACCGACTCGTACACCGTGTGCCGCGGGTTGAGCGCGCTGTTGGGATCCTGCAGCACCAGTTGGACGCGGCGCCGGTAGTCCCGCAGCCCGGACGCGGACGTCGGCACGGGTCCACCGTCGTAGTACACGCCGCCCGCCGTCGGCTTCTGCAGGCCGAGCAGTGTCCTCGCGAGCGTCGTCTTGCCCGAGCCGGACTGTCCGACGAGCGCGACGATCTCGTCCCGCCGCACGTCGAGGTCGACACCGCCCACCGCGGCCACGGCGGACCCGGCGCGGTCGCGGAAGTGCACCCGCAGCTCCCGCGCCGACAGCAGCACCGGCGACTGCGGGTCCCGCTCCCCTTCCTCCGGCAGCGGTTCCGCCGTGGCGGGCGCGTACCGCGACACCGGGTCGCCGACCTCGGGGAAGGCAGCAGCCAGCGCCTTCGTGTGCTCGTGCCGCGGTGCGGTGATGACCTCCTTCGCGTTCCCGGTCTCGACGATCAGCCCCTGATACATGACCGCGATCCGGCTGCAGGTCGCGGCCAGCACCGACAGGTCGTGCGTGATGAACACGAGGCCGATGCCGCGTTCCTCGACCAGCCTGCCGAGCAGGTCGAGCACCTGTGCCTGCACGATCACGTCCAGCGCGGTGGTCGGTTCGTCGGCGATGACGAGTTGCGGGGCGCAGGCCAGCGCCATCGCGATCATCACGCGTTGCTTCTGCCCGCCCGACAGCTCGTGCGGGTACGCCTTCGCCTTCGCCGCGGACAGGTCCACCTGCGCCAACAGTTCGTGTACGCGTGCCTCGGCCTCGGCCGCACTCGCCCCGGTGTGCAGCCGCAGCGGTTCGGCGATCTGCTTGCCCACGCGCCGCACCGGGTTGAGCGCGTGCATGGCGCCCTGGAACACCACCGATGCCTCCGACCACCGCGCGGCCCGCAACCTGCCCCAGCGCATCGCACCGACGTCCTCGCCGTCGAGCAGCACCCGGCCGGTGACCTTCGCCGACTTCGGCAGCAGCCGCAGTACGCTCGCCACGACCGTGGACTTGCCGGAACCGGACTCGCCCGCGATGCCGACCGTCTCGCCCGGCTCCAGGGCGAGGTCGACGCCGCGCACCGCCTCCACCTCACCGCCGGCGGTCCGGTACGTGACACCGAGGTCCTGCAGTTCGAGTAACGGTGTCACCGGTCCCCCTTCAGGCGCGGGTTGAGCACGGTTTCGAGTGCACGTCCGACGAGCGTGAACGAGAGCACGACCAGCACGATCGCGACACCGGGCGGCAGCAGGTACCACCAGGCCCCCGCCGTCACCGCGCCCGACTGGTTGGCACGGTCGAGCATCGAACCCCAGGAGATCTCGGGCCCGGACATGCCGAGGAACGCCAGCGTCGACTCGGCGATGATCGACCCGCCGACGACGAGGGTCGTGTTCGCGAACACGAGCGGCAGCACCGACGGCAGCACGTGTTTGCCGATGATGTGCGTGTGCCCGCCGCCGAGTGCCTTCGACCGTTCGATGTACGGCCTGCTCTCCACCGACAGCGTCTGCGCGCGCACCAGCCTCGCGGTGGTCGGCCACGAGGTGACGCCGATCGCCATGATCACCGTCCACATGGATTTGGGCAGCACGGCCATCAGCACGGCCGCCAGCACCAGCGCAGGCAGCACCAGGAAGAAGTCGGTGATGCGCATCAGCACCGCCGAGATCCACCCGCCGAAGTGGGCCGACACCACACCGACGAGCGTGCCCACGACCACCGACAGCAGCGTCGCCGCGAACCCGACCAGCAGTGACACCCGCGCGCCCCACAGCGTCAGCAGCAGCACCGACCGGCCGGATTCGTCCGTCCCGAGCCAGTAGGCACCGCTCGGCGGTTCGAGTGGGCTTCCCGTGGCCGTGACGACGTTCAGTCCGTCCTGGTCGATCAGCAGCGGGGCGAGGAGGGAGAACACCACCAGCAGCGCGATGAACGCGGCTCCGAGCAGGCCGCCGGTGTTCGTCCGGAACTCCCGCCACGCCTGCACCGCGGCTGCGCGCCTGCGCGCCCACACCGGCGCGCTCACGAGGCACGCACCCGCGGGTCGACGACGCGGTACAGCAGGTCGGCGACCAGATTCATCACGATCACCGAACCGGCGAGAATCACGAACACTCCTTGCAGCACGGGCAGATCAGGCCCGCGCAACGACTCGTAGGTGAGCAGGCCCAGCCCCGGCCACGAGAACACCGCCTCGACGGTCACCGTGCCGGACACGACCATGCCGAACTGCAGGAAGATCAGCGTCATCGTCGGCAGCAACGCGTTGGGTACGGCGTGCCGCCTGCGCACCAGGTCGTCGCGCAGGCCCTTGGCACGGGCCGTCCGCAGATAATCGGCGCCCATCTCCTCGAGCAGGGACGAACGCATGACCAGCATGTACTGGGCATATATCACCAGTAACAACGTCAAGCAGGGCAGCGTCAGATGCCAGCCGACGTCGAGTGCCTGCAGCGCGAAGCCGTCCGGCGGATCGACCGAGGTCATGCCCCGGCTCGGGAACACGCCCTGGGTGGCGATGAGCAGCAGCAGGCCGAGCCAGAACTGCGGCATCGACCACAGCGCGAGCGCGATACCGGTCTGCGTGCGGTCGAACATGCCGCCCCGGCGCCACGCCGCCCGCACCCCGAGCCAGAGCCCCAGCAGCACGGCCAGCACCGTCGCGGTGCCGACCAGCAACAGCGTGGGCGCGACTCGTTCGGCGATCATCTCGGCCACCGGCCGACGGTGCATGTAGGACGTGCCGAAATCGCCCTGCACCAGCCCGCCGACGTAATCGAGGAACTGCTGCCAGACGGGCTGGTCCAGTCCCAACCGCTCGCGCAGGTGTGCCAGCTGTTCCGGGCCGGTCGGACGTTCGCGGGTCATCGTCACGAGCGGGTCGCCGGGGATCATCCGGAACAGGAAGAAGCCCAGCGCCACGACGAAGACGAGACTGACCAGCGCGCCGCCGACCTTGCCTGCGACGTACCGCACCGTGGAGGTGCCGCTGCGTCGCTCGTCGGGGTCGGCGGCGTGCTGCTCGGTCGGGCTCGTGGTCACCGGGCGCTACCTATTCCCGGTCTTCCGCGGAACCCTTGCGGCGCGCCAGCACCGTGCCGCCGCCGGCGACCACGATCAGCGCGACCGCGCCGATGGCCACCCACGCACCGGTCGGCATGCCGCCGCCGTCGCCGCCGCCTTCGACGGGCTCTGCGCCGGCGAAGCCCCAGTACCCGCTCTGCTCCATGATCGCGCCCTCGCCCTCGGGCTGGCGCGGGAAGCCGTCCCACCGGTCGGAGCGGTAGGCCTCGAGCGCCTGCTCGTAGCCGATGATCACACTCGGTGCGGCCTCGTAGTACATCTCCTGGGCCTGCTTGACGAGCGTGGCCCGCTTGGCGGTGTCCATCTCGGCGAGCTGCCGGCGGTACAGCTCGTCGTAGGCCGGGTCGCAGTAGAACGCGCTGCTGTTGCTGTTGCCCTCCGACGTGGGCAGCGCGTCGCACGTCTGCTTCGCGAGGATGTAGTCCGGGTCGGGGCTCGTACCCCAGCCGGACAGCGCGAGGTCGTAATCGGCGGCGGTCGTCTGCTCGTCCACCTGGTTGTCGGACACCAGATTCTTCGTGACACGGATGCCGACGTCGCCGAGCCAGCCCGCGATGAAGTCGGCCGCGCGGACGTCGAAGTCCTCACTGGAGCGCCCGGTCAGACGCAGTTCGAGGGGGTCGCCGCTGTCGTCGCGCCGGACGCCGTCGGGTCCCTTCTCGTAGCCGGCCTCGTCCAGCATCCGGTTCGCACGGTCCGGATCGAACGTGTACCTGTCCTCGTCGGACGGTTCGTAGTGGTACTTCTCGTAGATCGGCGGAACGAGGCCGCCGGGCAGTTGGCCGTATCCACCCAGCACACGGTCGACGAGCGTCTCCGGGTCGATCGCGTAGGCGATCGCCTGGCGCACCTTCTGCTCCCGCAGCGCCGGGTGGCCGTTGCCGATCCGGTCGCCGGCCTGGTTCTCGGCGCCCGGGTTGATCATGAGCTCGCTGAACCGGCGCCCGTTGGCGGAGTTCGTCGTGACGCCGTCGGTACCTTCCAGCGTCTCGAACTGTGCCGGCGTGAGGCGGTTGACGAAATCGACCTCTCCGCTCTGCAACGCCGAGACCGCGGCGTCGGCGTTCTCGAACCGGATGAACTGCAGTTCGTCGACCGCGACCTCGCCGCGCCAGAAATGCTCGTTCGCCTCGAGCTTGACGAAGCGGTTCGGCTGGTACTCGCCGATCACGAACGGGCCGCTGCCCACGCCGACGAATTCGAGGGTGTCGGTTCTCGGGGCGGAGAAGTCCTCCACCCCGGACCAGATGTGCTCGGGCACGATCGGGATGTCGAGCGCGGTCATGCTCGCCTGCGGCTCGGAGGTCCGGACCTTCACGGTGTCCTCGTCGGGCGCGGTGACCTCCTCGAAGTTCTCGACGTAGCTGCCGTTGGCCTCCGCGGCCACCGGGTCGTTCATGATCTTCTCGAAGGTGTACTTCACGTCTTCGGACGTGACGTCCTTACCGTCGGACCACGTCAGATCCGGATTGATCGTGTACGTCCACGTCAGGCCGTCCTCGGACGACTCCCACCCCGAGGCCACACCCGGGGTGGGCGTGGCGTCCTCGGCGGACGGCGGAGTCATGAACTCCCACGTCATCCGGCCGATCATCGCGCTGGAGGAGAAGCTCGCGGTGAACGGGTTGAGGTGATCGATCTCCTGTACCAACGCGACACGGAGCACCGACTCGTCACCGTCGTCGGTTTCCTGCGCACCGGCGGCGGGGGTGAACGGCCCCGCGACCAGCAGGGGCGTCAGGAGGGCGGCGAATACGGCTCGGCCACGCCGAGAACGACTGAATCGCACTGTTGCACCTCGTTATCACCGGAGGGTTGCTGTTTTTGCCGGAGGGTTGTCGTGGGAGGGAGTTGTTTGTGGAGGATTTGCCCGAAGCGGGAAAGTAACCACTCCCACGAATGTGCTGTCAACGATTTCCACACGGGTTGCCCAGCGGAAGCAGACGGAAGTAGGAAAGCCGTCCCGGAACCGTTCCGGCGCGGCACTCGACGCGCTGGTGCGTCAGTGCGGGGCCAGGCCGCGCCGGATGAGCGCCTCCTCCAGCTCGAGGCGTGCGATGTCGCGGTCGAGTCCGGTGGTGTCGTGGAGCCGGTCGCACGGGACGTCGGCGATGGCGCAGGCCTCGGCCAGCACCGCGTCGTAGCGGGCACAGGCCTTGCTCCACCGGGAACGGGACGCGTCGGAATCGAGGTCCTCGAGGTCGCGGTGGGCGCGGCGCAGGTCGGCGGCCACCACCTCGACGGCACGGCGGCGCGGGAACCAGCCTCCGGCCGCCCGGTGCCGGAGGGCGGCCCGCCGGGCCGCTCCCGGCAGCCACAGGATGAGCAGGACCACGATCGTCGGCGCAACGAAGATCGCAGCGTGCACCAGCACGCCGGCAGGCATGCTCCAGGATAGGCCGATTCGCGCCGAATCCGACACCGCGGACGGCATGATCCTTTCGCGTCCGTCGGCGTCGTAGCCTGTGCCCATGACACAGCCTGTGCCCGCGAACGAGTCCGGCCGCACCGCGGGGCCGAGCGTCCTGATCTCCGCCGACATGGAAGGCGTCACCGGCGTCACGTGGACCGACGACGTCGTACCCGGGACCGAACAATGGCAGCGGTTCCGCACGATGCTGACCGGCGACGTGAACGCCACGGTCGCCGGGGCGTGCGCAGGCGGAGCCGGCGGAGTCCTCGTCAACGAGGCGCATCTGTCGCAGCGGAATCTGCTCTTGGAAGACCTCGACACCCGCGCGCGGCTGCTGACCGGCAGGCACAAGCCCCTGTCCATGATGGAGGGCATCGATTCCGGTGTGGACGGCGCGGTCCTGCTCGGTTATCACGCGGGATCCGGCTGTGAGGGCGTGCTGTCGCACACCTATCTGCCCGCGCACATCACGGGCGTGTGGCTCGACGAAGCGCCCGCCAGCGAAGGCAGGCTCAACACGGCGCTGGCGGCCGAGTACGGGGTGCCGATCCTCGTGGTCACCGGCGACGACCGGGCGTGTGCCGATGCCGCCGAGTACGCGCGCGAGGCCGAGCACGTCGTCGTCAAGGAATGCGTGAGCCGCTACGCCGCGGTGTGCGACCCGCCGTCGGTCACCGCAGCCCGGATCGCCGAAGCCGCCGAGCGGTCGATGCGCCGTGCGGGACGGGCCGAACCGGTCGTCTCCCGGCACCGGATCGAGATCGAGTTCGACGCCAGCCATCTCGCACAGGCCGCCGCCGCGGTGCCGACCGTGGCCGAGACCGGACTGCGGCGGATCGCGTTCGAGGCCGAGACGATGACCGAGGCGATGAAGGCGTTCAAGGTCGTCACCTCGATCGCCGACGGCGCGGTGCAGGGCAAGTACGGCTGAGGCGGAACGCCCGCTGCGGCCCGGCCGACCGCGCCGCAGCGGGCGACGCACGCGTCAGTCGTCGAGTGCCTTGGTGGCCATGCCGGTGACGAGCGAGCCGATGGCGATACCCATGACGACGTACACCAGCGCACTGGCGACCTGCACCTCGATGTCGACGGCGATGGTGAACGGCCACACGGCGAACACGACCGTCACGAGGCCGACGATCCAGCCGAGGAACGCCATCGGCCGCGGTGCGACGAGCAGCAGCAGGTGCGCCAGGGCGGTGGCCAGCAGTGAACCGACGACGCCGAAGCCGGCCAGCCAGACCGCGCCGATGTAGTCGACGGCGCCGTCGGCGGTGGCCGGAGCGATCACGGGAATGTCGAAGACGCCCGTGACGACCAGGGTGGCGACGACCCCGACCAGCGCGGCGACGAGCGCGGTCGCGGCCCCGCCCGCCCACAGCGTGCCGGCGTTCACGTGCGGTTTCGCCGAGTCGGAGTGGCGGTAGTCGCCGTACCCGCCGTGGGACTCGTAGCCGTCGGATCCGTAGTAGCTGCTCACCATGACTGACGGTAAACGCAGCGCAGCGATCCCGCGACTCGACGCTGCATCCCATCAGGGGAAGTACTCCATCAGGGGACGTTCACGCGGGCCGGCGGCGGTGTCGCCGGGACCCGGCCGCCTGCGGTCTACGGTGTGGCGCGTGGCTCACATCGGTTCCCGTTGCAGGAAGAGCGCCGACGCGTGCGGAGGTGGTGGCCTCCGTGCGGTGTCCCCGGGACGGTGCCGATGATCGGCCGGGTGCTCGAGACCGGGGTCGACCGGCTCCGCGCCTCGGATCCCGGATGGAGCCGAGGCCGCCGCGCACTGTCGGCGGTGCTCGGCATCGGGATCACGGTCTCCGTCCTCGCTGTGCTCGGCCCGCCGTTGCCCGTCGTCCTCGTCGGCTCGGTCGGCGCGCTGATGGCGGCGTTCACGATCAGCGATCCGGAGCCCGCCGGGCAGGCCGTGTCGCTCGGGCTCGTGCTCGTCGTCGGCTCTCTCGCGCTGACGTCCGCGAGTCTCGGCCAGGCCGTACCACCGCTCGACAGTGTCGTGTTCGTACTGCTGATCTTCGTGGCGGTCTACGCGCAGCGGTTCGGCCCCCGCGGCATCGCGCTCGGGTCCGCCCCGTTCTTCCTGTTCTTCTTCGCGATGTTCCTGCAGACGCGGCTCGACCAGGTGCCGATGCTGCTGCTGGCGCTCGCCGTCGGCCTGGGAGCGAACGCGATCGTGCGTTTCGTGCTGCTGCCGCGCAGGGCGGACCGCGAGTTGCTCGCGGTCCGCCGGTCGTTCCGCACCAGGCTCAGCGCCTGCGTCGCGGCCACTGCGAACCACCTCGCCGCGGGCGGCACGCAGCGCACCGGCAAGCAGCTCCGCCGCGCAGGCGACCGGCTGCACGAGTCCGTTCTGCTCATCGAGGACACGATCGGCGACGTCTTCGACGATCCACAGGCGGCAGCGCTGCTGCGGAGGCGGGCGCTGGAGGTCGAACTGGGTGCGCAGTGGCTCGCGCTCATCACGCGCAGGGTGTGCGGCGAGAACCTCGACGAGGCGGTGCGCGACGACCTGGTCACGCGGCTGCACCGTTTCCGCTCCCTCATCGAACGCGATCCGCGTGAACTGCCGATCATCAGCGACACCGAGGAATTCAGCGAACTGCTCGTCAGCGGCAGCAGGCTGGGCGACCGGACCGAGCCCGGTGACGACGTGCGCCGGGCGATCGCCGAACTCGCCCTTGCCGATCTGAACGCCCAGCGCATCGCCGAACGCGACTTCTCGGCCGAACCCGAATCACCGGAGGCCGGCGAGCCGGAACGCACCCGGGTGTTCGCCTACGACAACCAGACCCGCAGTGCCATCCAGGCGGTGCTCGGCGGTGGCCTGGCCGTCATCGGCGGCGAACTGGTGTCACACCAGCGGTGGTACTGGGCGGTGCTGACCGTGTTCGTCGTCTTCCTCGGCACGTCGAGTGCGGGTGCGACGCTGGTCAAGAGCGCGCGCCGCGTCGTGGGCACGGTCGTCGGGATCTTCGCGGGCGCCCTGTGCGCCATCACCGTGGCCGGGAACGTGCCCGCGACGATCGTGCTGGTCCTCGTGTGCGTGTTCGGCATGATGTTCTTCGCACGCACGTCACAGATCGTGATGACGTTCTTCATCACGACCATGCTCGGCCTGCTCTACAGCATCCTCGGCACGTTCAGTATCGACGTGCTCGGCGTCCGCCTCGCGGAGACGGCCGTCGGCGCGGTGGCCGGCGTACTGGCGGCCGTCGTGATCGTGCCGGTCCGCACGAGGGCGGTCATGCTCGACGACGTCGCGACCACGCTCGAGGACCTGCGGGAGTACGTGACGCAGGCCCACACCCTGCTGACCGGTGTGGACAACGTCAACGTCATCGAGTTGTCGCGCACGCTGGACCGGGACGTCGAACAGGTCCGCGCGGCCGTCGAACCGCTGACCCACCCGATCAGCCTGCGCGCGGCACGCCGCGACTACGGCTGGTACGTGCTCGACACCCTCGATGCCGTCGCGTTCCGGGCGCGGCACATCGCGGCCCGTGCCCGGCCGGGCCTGCTCGCGCTCGACGACCGGCTGGGCGGTGTCGAGACCAGGATCATCCTCAACATCGACACGTTGCTCGACGCCATCCGCTCCCCCGGCTCCCCTGGCCACATCGAACCACCGCCCGGTGACGACATCGTCCGCCCTGAGGACGAGCCTACGGTCCGGGTCGTGCTCGCGAGTTTCGCGAAGCTCGACGACGCCGTCGGAGCACTCGGAAAAGCGTTCGGCGTCACACCTCGGCCCGGCTCAATCGGTACAGGTGAGGCGACGCACCCACCGGACGGCGAAACCCCCGGATAGCATCCCGGGTACACGCACTGAATGAACTCATCAGCAGGAGAACGTTATGACCCAGGCCCCTGTCAACGTCACCGTCACCGGCGCCGCCGGCCAGATCGGTTACGCGCTGCTGTTCCGCATCGCGTCCGGTCAACTGCTCGGCCAGGACACGCCGGTCAAGCTGCGGTTGCTGGAGATTCCGCAGGCAGTGACGGCGGCCGAGGGCACCGCGCTGGAGCTCGAGGACTGCGCGTTCCCGCTGCTGGCCGGTGTCGACATCTTCGACAACGCGAAGGACGCCTTCGACGGCACCAACGTCGGCCTGCTCGTCGGCGCCCGTCCCCGTGCCAAGGGCATGGAGCGCGGTGACCTGCTCGAGGCCAACGGCGGCATCTTCAAGCCGCAGGGCGAGGCCATCAACGCGGGTGCCGCCGACGACGTGAAGATCCTCGTGGTCGGCAACCCCGCCAACACGAACGCGCTGATCGCCCAGGCACACGCACCCGACGTGCCCAAGGAGCGCTTCACCGCGATGACGCGGCTGGACCACAACCGTGCCGCGGCGCAGCTGGCCACCAAGCTCGGCGTGGGCGTGGCCGACATCAAGAAGCTCACGATCTGGGGCAACCACTCCGCCACGCAGTACCCGGACATCTTCCACGCCGAGGTCGACGGCAAGAACGCCGCGCAGGCCGTGGGCGACCAGACATGGCTCGAGGACGAGTTCATCCCGCGCGTGGCCAAGCGCGGCGCGGAGATCATCGAGGCCCGTGGCGCCTCGTCGGCCGCGTCGGCGGCCAACGCCGCCATCGACCACGTCCACGACTGGGTCAACGGCACCTCCGAGGGCGACTGGGTCTCGATGGGCATCCCGTCGGACGGGTCCTACGACGTGCCCGAGGGCATCATCTCCTCGTTCCCGGTCACGACCTCCGGCGGCAAGTACGAGATCGTCCAGGGCCTGGAGATCGACGAGTTCTCCCGCGGCAAGATCGACGCGTCGGTCAAGGAACTCACCGAGGAGCGCGACACGGTCAGGCAGCTCGGACTGGTCTGATCGCGTCTCCCGCACAGGGGCCGCCGGAACGACTCACCGTTCCGGCGGCCCCTTTCTCGTGGTGCGGCTCTCGTTGTGCGGCCGTGTCGAATACCCGGTCACTCGAGCGCAGAGCTGTTCACTCCAGCGTCGGCAACGGGACGCCGATTCACTGCGACCGGGTCATGCGGCGGTCAGGCCCCGGCGTTCGAGCAGCGGCTGCAGCTGTGGATCACGGCCGCGGAAGGCGCGGAACGCCTCCATCGGGTCGACACTGCCGCCCTTGGCAAGCAGCTCGGTGCGGAACCGATCGCCGTTCTCCCGCGTCAGCCCGCCGCTGCCACGGAACCACTCCACCGAGTCCGCATCGAGCACCTCGGACCAGATGTAGGAGTAGTAGCCGGCCGAGTAGGCGTTGCTGAACACGTGGGCGAAGTAGGTGCTGCGGTAGCGCGGTGGAACGGTCGCCAGCGCCACGCCCGCCTTCTGCAACGCCTCGGCCTCGAACCGGTCGGCATCCGCCACCTCGGCATCCGCGCCGAGCGTGTGCCACGCGAGGTCGAGCAACGCGGCCGCGAGGTACTCCGTGGTGCGGAACCCTTCGCCGTACCGGCTCGCCTCCTCCAGCTTCGCCGCCGTCTCCTGCGGCAGCGGCTCACCGGTGCGGTGGTGGCGCGCGTAGTTCGCCAGCACCTCCGGCCACAACGCCCACATCTCGTTGACCTGCGACGGGAACTCGACGAAGTCGCGCGGCACGTTCGTGCCCTCCAGCGACTGGTACTCCACATCGGACACCAGTCCGTGCAGGGCGTGACCGAACTCGTGGAAAAGCGTGATCACCTCGTCGTAGGTCAGCAGCGCCGGCTCACCCTCCGGCGGCTTGGTGATGTTCAAGTTGTTCACCACGACCGGACGCTGCCCCAGCAGCCGCGACTGCTCGACGAGATTGTTCATCCACGCCCCGCCCCGCTTGGCGTCCCGCGTGAAGTAGTCGCCCAGATACAGGCCGAGCGCCTCGCCGTCGGCGTCGAACACCTCCCACACCCGCACGTCCGGGTGGTAGCCGGACAGGTCCCGCCGCTCGGCGAACGTGAGCCCGTAGAGCTTGCCCGCGGCATGGAACACACCGTCGACCAGCACCCGCTCCAGCTCGAAGTACGGCCGCAGCGCGGCCTCGTCGATGTCGTACTTGCGCTTGCGGACCCGCTCGGCGTAATAGGCCCAGTCCCAGGGCTGCAATTCGCCCTCGATGCCGTCGGCGGTCAGCTCCTCCTGCAGCTCGGCGGCTTCGGCGTTCGCGTTGACGACCGCGGCCGGTGCCAGCCGCTCCAGCATGGACACCGCGGCATCGGACGACCCGGCGGTCTGATCCTCGATCATGTACGCCGCGTGGTGCGGGTAGCCGAGCACGGCTGCGCGCTCGGCCCGCAACCGCACGATCGTCGTCAGGACGTCCTTGTTGTCGTGGTCGTTACCCCGCCCGGCCCGCGAGACCGAGGCGCGGAAGACCCGCTTGCGCAACTCCCGGTTCTCCAGCGAAGCCAGTACCGGCTGGGCCGACGGCAGCACGAGTGTCAGCAGGTACTTGCCGTCCTCACCCCGCGCGGTGGCCGCCTCGGCCGCCGCGGCGATCGCGTCCTCGGACAGGCCCGCCAGTTCGTCACGTGTGGACACCAGCACGGCCAACTCGTTGGTGTCGGCCAGCAAGTTGTCCTGGAACCGGGTCTCCAGCCGCGACAACTCCTCGTTCAGCTCCCGCAGCCGCGTCTGCTTGTCGTCGGCCAGGTCCGCACCGGCACGGCGGAACGCGATGTGGGTGCGGTGCAGCAACCAGTCCTGCTCGGGGGTGAGGTCGAGCTCCTCCCGCCGGGCGTGCACCGCGTCGACGCGAGCGAACAACGCGGCGTTGAGGTGGATCTCGTCCGAATGGACCGCCAGCCGCGGAGCCACCTCGGTCTGCACCTCCCGGCGCGCATCCGTGGCATCGGCCGCGGTCAGGTTGAACAGGATCTGGGACACGCGGTGCAGCAACTGTCCCGAACACTCGAGCGCGACGATCGTGTTCTCGAACGTCGGCGGCTCCGGATCACCGGCGATCGCCCCGATCTCCGCCCGGTGCTCGGCCAGCGCCGTCTCGAAGGCAGGCAGGAAATGCTCGTCGGAGATGCGATCGAACGGCGGCAGCCCGTACGGCAGGTCGCTCGGCGCCAGCAGCGGGTTGTCGGTCACGCGTTGTCCTTTCGTCCAGTGGTGCCGCCGGGAACGGCGTCGGAAGTGCCCGCGCTCCTCCCGCGCCTGCGGCCGCGCTTGGTGGGTTTCGGGGGAACGACGCCGCTGAGATCGCCCGCGTTGTCGTTGATGCGCACCACGAACGGCCGGGTCTCGCTGTAGCGCACGACCGACAGCGAACCCGGGTCGACGACGATGCGCTGAAACCCGTCGAGATGCTGGCCGAGCGCATCGGCGAGGATCGACTTGATCACGTCGCCGTGGCTGCACAGCGCCCACACGACGTGCTCACCGTGCTCGGCGGTCAGCCGCGCGTCATGCTCGCGCACGGCCGCCACCGCGCGGGCCTGCACGCCGGCCAGACCCTCCCCACCGGGAAACACGGCCGCCGACGGGTGGTCCTGCACGACCCGCCACAGCGGCTCCTTCGCCAGCGTCTTCAGCTCCCGGCCGGTCCAGTCGCCGTAGTCCACTTCGGATAACCGCGACTCGGCCACCCGCGTGAGCCCGCGCGCCTTCGCGAGCGGTTCGAGCGTCTGCTTGCACCGCAGCAACGGCGACGACACGAGCGCGGCCAGCGGCACGTCCGCGAGACGGTCCACCAGCTGCTGTGCCTGCCCGCGCCCCGTGTCGTCCAGTCCGACCCTCGGCATGCGCCCGGCGAGCACGCCCGAGCCGTTGGCGCTCGACCGGCCGTGCCGCAACAGAATGACGGTTCCCACGCCCGTCACCCTACGCCGACACCACCTGTCGATCAGCTCTCCACCGGACCGGCGTTCGGGTCGAGTACGCCGGTGAACACCAGCACGTACAGCAGCAGGCCCAGCGCCACGCGGTAGATCACGAACGGCAGGAACGAATGCCGCCTGATGTAGGACATCAGCCACGCGATCACGGCGAACCCCACGCCGAACGCCACGGCAGTGGCGAGGAGCGTCGGTCCCCACGCCGGCCCCTGCCCGTCGCCGATGTCGGCGAGCTTGTAGAAACCGGACGCGAGCACCGCGGGCACCGCGAGCAGGAACGAGTACTCCGCCGCCGCAGAACGGTTGTAGCCCATCAACCGGCCACCGGTGATCGTGCCACCGGATCGGGACACCCCGGGAACGAGCGCGAGCGCCTGGAAGAACCCGTACGTCAGACCGTGCTTGACGGTCAGCTGGTCCAGATCACGATCCTGCCTGCCCATCCGGTCCGCGAGCAGCAGGAAGATGCCGAACACGATCAGCGTCGTCGCGATGAGCCGCAGGTCACGGAACACATGCCCGATCTGCTCCTCGAACAGCAGGCCCAGCACGCCGATCGGAATCGAACCCACGATGATCAGCCAGCCCATCCGCGCGTCCGGATGGCGGCGGTACTCGGCCTTGTAGATCGAGAAGAACCAGTTCTTCAGGATGCTGCCGATCTTCTTCCCGAAGTACAGCAGCACCGCCAGCTCGGTGCCGATCTGCGTGACCGCGGTGAACGCCGCACCCGGGTCACCCCAGCCCGCGAACGCCGCCGTCACCCGCAGGTGCGCACTCGACGAGACCGGCAGGAACTCGGTCAGCCCCTGGACGATGCCCAGAACGAGAGCCTCGAACCACCCCATCAGCAGGCCACCCCCGCCAGCTCCAGCGCCTCGGAGGCCGTGCGCAGCGCGTCGGCACCCTGCTCAGGGGCCACGAACGGCGACAGGCTCACCGTCGTCGCACCGGCCTCGGCGAACGCGGCCAGCCGCTCGGCGATCCGCTCCTTCGGCCCGAGCAACGACGTCGCATCCAGGAACTCGGCGGGCACCGCCGCCATCGCCCCCGCATGATCCTTCGCCAGGAACTTCTCCTGCACCTCGGCCGCCTCGGCCTCGAAGCCCATCCGCGCCGCGAGCCGGTTGTAGAAGTTCTTCTCCTTGCTGCCCATGCCGCCCAGATACAGCGCCGCGTACGCGCGCACCGAGTCGGCACACACCCGCCAGTCCTCGCCCGGCACGAGCGGCACGGTCGGCGCGATGTCGAACGACGACAGATCGCGGCCCGACTTCTCCGCACCCGCCCGCAGCTGCGCGAGCTGGTCACCGGCGTGTTCGGGCGAGAAGAACACCGGCAGCCAGCCGTCGGCGAGCTCACCGGTCAACTCGACATTCTTCGGGCCGATGGCGGCCAGATACATCGGGACGTGCTCGCGCACCGGGTGCACGGTCAGCCGCAGCGTCTTGCCCGGCCCGTCCGGCAACGGCAGCCGGAAGTGCTCGCCCTCGTAGGAGACTCGCTCGCGGCGCAGCGCCGTGCGGACGATGTCCATGTACTCGCGCGTTCGGCCCAGCGGCGATGCGAACCGCACGCCGTGCCACCCCTCCGACACCTGCGGGCCCGACACCCCCAGTCCCAGCCGGAACCGGCCGCCGGACAGTGAGTCGAGCGTCGCAGCGGTCATCGCGGTCGTCGCCGGCGTCCGCGCGGGGATCTGCAGCACCGCACTGCCCACATCGATGCTCGACGTCTGTGCCGCCACCCACGACAGCACGGTCGGCGCATCGGAGCCGTACGCCTCCGCCGCCCACACGACGGAAAAGCCCAGCTCGTCGGCATGCTTCGCCAGTGTCAGATTGCTCGCGTCGTTCCCGGCGCCCCAGTAGCCGAGGTTCAAACCCAGTCGCACGGGCAGCGACACTATCGGTGGCCGGACGGGCCGCCGATGGCGCCTTGGTCAATCTCCCGTACGGGTGATGACTACGCTGGGCAGCCATGGAATGTCGCCCGCTCGGCGCCTCGGGCGCGCAGGTGTCCCGCATCGGCCTCGGCACGTTGTCCTGGGGCACCGGCACCGACGCCGAAGAAGCCGCCAACCAGCTCGTGGCCTTCGTCGACGCGGGAGGCACGCTCGTCGACACGGCCGACGTCTACGGGGACGGCGAGAGTGAACGCGTCCTCGGCTCCCTGCTGGCCGACCTCGTTCCCCGCGAGGACATCGTGCTCGCCACGAAGGCCGCCGCCCGCCGCGAGTCCGGACCGTTCGGCGGCGGCGCGTCCCGCGGCTCCCTGCTCGCCGCACTCGACGGCTCGCTGCGGCGCCTCGGGGTCGACCACATCGACCTGTGGCAGGTGCACGCCTGGGACCCGGCCGTCCCGCTCGAGGAAACGCTTTCCACTCTCGAGGACGCCGTCACCAGCGGAAAGGTGCGCTACGTCGGCGTATCCAACTACGCGGGCTGGCAACTGGCGACCGCGGCGTGCGGCCTGCGCACCACGCGCATCGTGTCCACCCAGAGCGAGTACTCCCTGCTCGAGCGCACTGCCGAACGGGAGATCGTGCCCGCCGCGGGCCACCACGGCATCGGCCTGCTGCCCTGGGCACCGCTCGGACGCGGCGTACTGACCGGCAAGTACCGCGGCGGCACTCCCGCCGACTCCCGCGGCGCCTCCACCACGTACGGCGGCTACGTCGACCACCACCGCACCGACCGTGCAAGCCGCATCGTCGAAGCCGTCGCGACGGCGGCAGACGGCCTCGGCACCTCGCCCCTGGCGGTCGCACTGGCCTGGGTCCGCGACCGGCCCGGCGTCGTCGCTCCCGTCGTCGGCGCCCGTGACGCCATCCAGCTCGCCGGATCCCTCGCCGCCGAGGAACTGACGTTGCCGGACGCCATCCGCGGCGCGCTCGACGACGTCAGCAGGCCCGCCGATGACAGCACCTCCGCACGGCCGGGCGCGTCCGAACCCGCCGACCCCACCGAGGACTCCCCGTGACCGCCGCACCCGCATACCACCCGTCGCAGGCCGGCCGACCGGACCCCGCCGGAGCACCTCGGCGCCGGCGCCGGCCGGCCGCCCTCACGATCGCCGCCGCGCTCCTGCTCACCGGCTGCTCCGACGCAGGTGGCGACCAGCTGCAGGTCGTCGAGAACCCGGAACGGGCAGCCGCCGCATCCTCGCCCGCAACGACCGAGAAGCCCACGGGCCGGGTCGTACCGGCCGACGGCGACGTCACCGCGGTGGCTGCCGCGGACGGCACGCTCGCCGCGGCGCTGACGGGGCAGGATGCCGTGCAGCTCTACGACCTCGGCCGGCTCGGCGCCGAACCACGCACCGTGTCACTGCCGGGCGAGGTCACGAGCCTGCGCGCCATCGACGGCGACATCGTCGCCACCATGCCGGATGCCGGGGCCTTCGCCCGCATCGACGCCGCCGTGGCCGAGGCCGACGTCGTCGAGCTCGACGGCGCCCCCACGGGCGTCGCCGCTCACGGCGACCGGACACTCGTGGCGCTGCGCGATGCGAAGGCGGTCCAGGTGCTCGATGCCGACGACCGGCCGCTGCGGACCATCCGCGGAGAGCTCTACAGCGCCGACGACGTCCTCGTCGGCGACGGCGACGCGCTCGTACTCGACCGGCTGCGCACCGCCGCCTTCTCGGTCGACGTCACCGACGCCACCATCGGCGAGGGACTCAGGGCCGGCCAGGGAGCGGCCCAAGCCACCACCGACGAGTACGGCCGCGTGCTGGTCACCGACGCCCGCAACGGCGCACTCCTCGCCTTCGACACCGAACCGCTGCTGCTGCGCCAGCGGCACCCGGTCGACGGCGGCGCCTACGGCATCGCCTACGACTCCCGCCGCCACCTCGCCTGGGTCACGCTCACCGAGCGCAACGAGGTCGTCGGCTACGACGTACGCGGCGGACAACCGGAGGAAAAGTTCCGGCTCCCCACCGTTCGCCAGCCCGATTCCGTTACCGTCGACGAACGGACGTCGCAGGTCGTCATCGGTTCGGCAGCCGGGGAAGGTATCCAGGTGATCACGCCATGACGAGTGCGGAAGCGGTGGTCGACGACGATTGGGAGTACCAGCGGGTCCAGCTCCCGCCGGGTGTCTCCCGCGTGACCGCATCCGTGCAGCTGGCCGTCCAGGCCGAGTTCACCGGCTGGGAACTGTCCACCGTGCGGCTCTACTCCGACGGCACGCGCCGGGTGTGGCTGCGGCGTCGCCGTCGCAACCGTGACCTGCTGACCTCGCCGGACTTCGTGGCCTGACCGGTTCGCCGGCGCTCACCGCCGGCGCCGCTCACTGCCGGAAGCGCTCCACGACCTCCCGGATCTTCGGCCCCGTTGCGCTGGAGGCCTGTGCCCACGCCTCGAACTCCAACGTGGCGTCGAAATCGCCGCTCGCGGCGATCCCCACGGCCGTCTTGATGTCCCGCGTCAGCGCCGGATCGTGCTCGGCCCAGCGGTCCGTCAGCTCGTGGGCCCGCGTGAGCGGATCCTCGGCGAGTTCCAGCGCCAGGCCCTGCTGGACGGCCGCCTGGCCGTCCAGCGCGGCACCGTCGAGCAGCAACGCCATCGCCCGCTGCGGCCCCAGTGCATCGACGAGGAACCACGTGCATCCGCCGCCCGGGTGCAGTCCGATCCGCGAGAACGTCGCAGCGAACGACGCGTGCGGGCTCGCGACGCGGATGTCACACGCCATCGCCAGGTTCAGGCCGGCCCCGACGGCCGCGCCCTGCACGGCTGCGACCGTCGGGATCTCCAGCCGGCGCAGGCGCAGAAAGCTGTCGTACACCGAGTGCAGGTGCCTGCGCAGTTCACCGACCGCACGTTCGGAGGCATCACCGAACAGCGCGGGCAGATCGGCACCCGCACAGAACGCCTTCCCCTCCCCCGCCACGACGAGGGTGCGCGCGTCGTCGGCTGCAGCGACCGTGTCGATCGCTTCGCCGAGCTCACGGCAGGTGACGTCATCGAGGCAGTTGCGCCGGTCCGGATCGGTCAGGGTGAGGGTCCATCGGCCATCCGTGCCGGTGAGCGCCACTCTGCTCATGCCACGTGCTCCATCCCGCCCGCCGGTGCCTGCTGCGGGCTCGCGAGGTGTTCGAACCGGTCAGCGACCGAGCTTGGCGCGCACCCGCCAGTACGTCCGGCGTGCCGCCATGACCTGGGGGTACTGATCCGACATGCGCATCACGAACTGCCGCAGCCGGAGCGCCTTCGCCGGCTGCGGCGGCTTGCGCTTCATCATCCGGCGCGACCCGGCGGGATGGCGGAGCAGATCGGTGACCGATTCCATCGCGATCTCGCCGATCTCCGCTTCGGTCGGTGTCAGTTCGTCGGCCGAAGCGGGCTCGTCGCCGCGCGGCGCGACGGGCCGCAGGTCCTCGAGGTCGCCCACGACGTCGTAGCCGGCGCCGCGCACCTCCGCGATGTGGCGCTCGGCGGTGTCATGCACCCAGTCCTGGTCCTGTTTCGGCAACGGGATACTGCCGCGGCCGCTGCGTGCGCTGAGCGTGTGCGCGGCGAAGTCGTCCTTGACCCTGCGGGCGTACTGCAGCCACGGGAACCGGTCCGGCAGCGACGCGTTGATCCGGCGGAGGAACTCCGTCTCCGGATAGCCGAGCGAGAAGTTGCCGTAGTGCGGGATGTCCGTCTCGTACTTCGCAGGGTCGAGGCCGAGCAGCCCGGCGAACCGTTCCCACAGCACGTCCGGACGGCCGCCGCGGGGCGGAACCGTGACCACATGGACGCGGTCGGCCGGGATTCCGGCCCCCCAGGTCCTCAGCACGCGCGGCAGGTCCTGGTAGTCCCAGAACAGCCGTGCCGTGTGGTCCAGTTCGGCGCTGCGGAGTGCTGCCAGCAGGTCGGGGTACGACGTGCTCTGGCGAGTCTTGACGTTCTCCTGCCACACCGACGGGATCTGGCGCGCGAGGTCGCGCACGGTGCACACGATGTGCACCTCGGCGAAGGACAACGAGGAGACGACCCGTTCAGCCTCTTCGGGGCTCGCAGGCGCCAGCAGTTCGGAGGAGATCAGCGTCGCTCCGTCGAACGCCCTGGCCTGTTCGACCAGCCAGTCCCACGAGCCGGGCGTGCGCTTCTCCTTCCAGCTGCCGTAGCGACCGGGATGCACGTCCGCGACCGCCCGGTGATGCGCCCCCAGGTCGTGACCGGGGAACGACACGCCGTCGGCGGTGAGGGTGCCCTGGTTGTGCCACAACAGTTCCTGCAGCGATGTCGTTCCGGTCTTGGGTAGCCCGATGTGCAGGTACACACGCTGTGTTGCGGAGCTCATGGCCCCGGGAGCGTACTCGGTCACATCGGATGGTTTGCTGTGGCCTTCACGGTGAGTTTTTCTTCCCGCACGGATGATGTCCCGTGCACCACCATCAGGTCGGTAACGGTTTCCTGGAGGAGCTTCTTATGACTGCGGACCGGTCCCTTCGCCTCACCCGCGGTGCGACCGTCTGGTTGACCGGGTTGTCCGGTGCGGGCAAGTCGACGGTGGCCGGCGCCGTCGCCACGCTCGTGGCCGGTGACAACACCGACGCGGAGGTCGAGGTGCTCGACGGCGACGAGGTCCGCCGCACGATCTCGAGCGACCTGGGGTTCAGCCGCGAGGACCGGGACAAGCAAGGGCAGCGCGTGGGCTTCATCGCCGAGCTGCTGTCGCGTCATCGGGTCCTCACCCTCGTGCCGGTCATCGCTCCGTACTCCGAGACGCGCGACGCGGTCCGCACGCACCACGCCGAGCGTGGTTCGGCCTTCTTCGAGGTCTATGTGAGCACCCCGTTGGAGGAATGCGCCCGCCGCGACCCCAAGGGGCTCTACGCGCGTGCGGCCGCGGGCGAGGTCAAGGGCCTCACCGGCGTCGACGACGTCTACGAGCACCCGGAGACGCCCGACCTTCGGATCGACACGAGCACGGGCTCCCCGGAAGCGGCCGCCGACCGGATCCTCGAACTGCTCCGCGAGCACGGCGTCGTCGAGTACGTCGACGACGCGGCGAACTCCGAGAATCCGGTCGTGTCCTGAGCGGTTTCTGCTGGTGACCGCGCGGTGGCGAGGTGTAGGAATGTGCGCCGATCAACGCCACGCTGTATAGGGCATTATACATGCTTGAGGGGTGTGGCACGCTGCTCCGTGATCATCGACCGTGCTCACCCAGCCAAGGAGGCCCCGTGTCGCCGCGAGTCACCGTCGAACGTGACGGCCACGTCCTGCTCATCGGTGTGAACCGTCCCGAGAAGCGCAATGCGTGGGACCGCCGCGTCATCGACGAGGTCGGTCTCGCCTACGACCGGCTGGCCGAGGACCCCGAGGCTCGCGTCGGCGTGCTGTACGGCCACGGCGACCACTTCAGCGCCGGCCTCGACCTGGCCGACGTCTGGCCCTCCGTGCAGGACGAGGGGCCCGGCACACTGTCCGGCGGCGGTGCCTACGACCCGTTCGGCCTCTGGAAGCCGCCGGTGCCGAAACCGGTCGTACTCGCCGTCCAGGGAATCTCGTTCACCCTGTCCGTCGAGCTCGCACTCGCCTGCGACATCGTGATCGGCGCCGACGACGTCCGGTTCCGCCAACTGGAGATCGGCCGGGGCATCATCCCGTTCGGCGGCGCAACGGTCCGCGCCACGACCCAGCTCGGGTGGGGCAACGCCATGCGCTTCCTGCTCACCGGTGAGGAGTTCGGCGCCGAGGACGCGCACCGGATCGGCCTGCTCCAGGAGGTCGTCGCGCCCGGCACCCAGTTCGAACGGGCCACCGAGGTCGCGCGGGTGATCGGCCAGCAGGCGCCGTTGGGGGTGCAGGGCACGCTGGCCAACGCACGGGTCGCCCAGCGGCTCGAGAACGAACGTGCCGCGGCCGACCACCTGCGCGATCTCCTGCCCGGCATTCTCGCCAGCGACGACGCGGCCGAAGGCCTGCAGAGCTTCGTCGAGCGCCGCCAAGCCCGGTTCACCGGGCGCTGACCCGGAAGGCCCGATCCAGTGTCCGCCACGCGAACCATCGGGGTCGAGGAGGAATTCCTGCTCGCCGACCCCGACACCTGGCAGACCGTCCCCGCCGCCGAGGACGTGCTCGCGCACCTGCCGGCTTCGGCGGCCGACGCGGACGGTCCGGGTCTGACCGACGACGAGGTCCGGGACCCGACCTGGCACGCCGAGCTGCGGGCCAGCCAGGTGGAAGCTGCGACGGGAGTCTGCACCACGGCCACGGCGCTCCGCCGGCAGCTGGTCACCGGCAGACACCGCCTCGCGGAGGCGGCGCAGGCCGAAGGGCTCGCCCTCGTCGCGTCCGGCACCCCCGCGCTCGCGAGCCCGGCCGTACCGCTCGGGCCGGATCCGCAGTACACCGAGCTCGACGGTCTCTACCGCGGGCTGATCGGCGACTACGAAGGCTGCGGCTGTCACGTACACGTCGGCGTGCCCGACCGCGAGGCCGCGGTCGTGGCCGTGAACCACCTGCGCGCGTGGCTGCCGACACTGCTCGCGTTGTCGGCCAATTCGCCGTACGAGCGGGGCCAGGACACCGGGTACGCCAGCTGGCGGACGATCCAGCACTCCCGTTTCCCCACCGCAGGCATTCCACCCCGGTTCGCGGGTGCCGCCGGGCACGACGCACTGGTCGACCGGCTCGTGGCGGCCGGGGCACTCGGCGCTCAGTACACGACGTTCTGGTTCGCGCGCCCCTCCCCCGTGCTGCCCACCGTCGAGGTGCGGGTCGCCGACACCGCGGCGACCCCCGACGAGGCCGTGCTGCAGGCCCTGCTGTCCAGGGCTCTCGTGGACACGGCCCTGGTGGATGCGGCACCCGCACCCTCCGCCGGCGCGGCCGCGCCGGCGGATCCGGTCGACGACGTGCTTCCCGCGGCGGTGTGGTCGGCAGCCCGGTACGGCCTCGGCGGCCGCGCCGTCGACCCGTGGACCGGCCGGACGCGCCCGGCTGCGGAGCTCGTCGAGGACCTGCTCGACCACGTCCGGCCCGCCCTGGAGCGCTTCGGCGATGCCGACCTCGTCGACTCGCTGGCCCGCCGCGTGGTCGCCGACGGGTCGGGTGCGCAGCGCCGGCGCCGCGCGGCGGCCCAGGGCATCCGCCACGCCATGCGCACCGCCGCCGAGGACACGATCCGCGACCTTCCCGAGTAACGCCGCGGGAAGGTCGCGGGACGGCACGGCCCTCAGGTGTGCAGGAGACGGTGCAGGCCTGCGATCGCGGCAGCGTAGGCGCCGCCGCCCACACCCGCACGTGCCAGCGCGGCCCGTGCCGCATTCGCCCCGGGACCGCCGTGCACCGCGCCACCGGGGTGGGCCGATGCCCCCGCCAGGAACAGCCGGTCGACCGGGGTGTCGGCCCGGCCGAGGCCGGGAACGGGCCGGAACACGAGCTGCTGGTGCATCGCCGCGCTACCGCCACCCACGGCGCCTTCGACCAGCGCCGGGTTCGCCTGCTCCAGCTCACGCGGCCCCTGCACGAGCCTGCCGCGGATGCGCGCCCCGAACCCCGGGGCGTGCCGTTCGAGCAGGGCCTCCATCCGGTCGGTGAAGCGGCGTAACCGGTCGCCGTCCCAGTCGAGCCCGCGCGGCACATGGGTGTAGGCCCACGCCGACTCGCAGCCGTGCGGTGCCCGCGACGGATCCGCCACCGCCATCTGCCCGATCACCAGCATCGGGTCCTCGGGCACGGTGCCGAGCTCGACGTCGAGTCCGTACCGGGCGAGGCCTGCGACGTCGCCGCCGAGGTGCACCGTGCCTGCCCCGGCCGCCTCGGGTGCGGCCCACGGGATCGGCCCGGACAGTGTCCAGTTCACCTTGACGGTCGCGGCGTCCCAGCCGAATCGGCGGAGATCACCGCGAACACGCGCGGGCAGCACCCCGTCGTCGAGCATGCGGCCGTACAACAGCGGCGCCGGCACCGCCGCCAGCACCGCCCGGCGCGCCCGCACGGGTGTGTCGGCCAGCACCCCCATCGCCCTGCCGCCCGCCGTGAGCACCCGCGTTACGGGCCTGCCGCACTCGACGCGCCCGCCGCGCTCCGCGAGCCGCCGGGTCAGCGCGGCCGTGAGCGCCCCCGAGCCGCCGTCCGGCACCGGAAACCCGACGTCCTGCGCCAGCATCGACAGCAGCCAGCCGAACACCGCACTCCCCGCCTGCGCGGGACCCAGGTCGGTGTGCAGCGCGTTCCCGGCGGGCACCGCGAGAGCGCCCGCGCCGCGGAACCGCTCCCCCGCCCAGGTCGTCGCCGGCATCGCCACCATCCGTGCGAGCCGCATTCCGTCCGCCGTGCCCGCCGCGCGCGCCAGCCGTGCGGCCGCGCGCACCGGCGGGAACGGCGACAACAGCGCGTCCAGCAACGGCCCGCGGATCCGCCGCCACAGCTCGGTCTCCGCCGCCCAGGTCTCGCCGTCGCCGGACGCGAATCCGCCGAGGGACGCCGCCGTCTCCTCGACGTCGCGGGACACGAGCGCCACCCGGTCGTCCGGCAGCACGTGCGCCAGCGCGGCCGGTGCGTGCCGCCAGCGCAGCCCGTACCGCTCGAGGTCCAGTCCGGCCAGCACGGGCGAGGCGGCCGCCATCGGGTAGAAGGCGCTGAACAGATCGGTCACGAAGCCGGGTTCGATCGCCTCGGCACTGCGCACTGCGCCACCGGGCGTCGACGTCGCCTCCAGCACGACGACGTCCCAGCCTGCATCGGCCAGCAGGTTCGCGGCGACGAGCCCGTTGGGCCCGGCTCCGATGACGACGGCGTCGACCGTCTCCGCGGGAATGTGCACGCGCCCTGCCTACCCGATGCCCGGTCCGCACGCCCGGCGGTGCCGGACACCGCCGTGAGGAGGAGTGTCGCGTGACACCACTGCCGCGTCCGGACCCGCGCCGTCGCCTACAGTGCGCCGGAGACACGAGCAGGAGGCGGAGATGGCGCAGCGACACGGTGCAGTGCGCAGGCTGGCGGAAGCGGCGAGCCGGTGGTTCGCGCTGCTCGTCGTCCTCGGAGTGGCCGCGGGCCTGCTCGCGCCCGACCAGTCGGCGGCACTCGTCGACCACGTGCCGCTGCTGCTCGGCGTGATCATGTTCGGGATGGGACTGACGCTGCGAGGGGCGGACTTCGCCCTCGTCGCCCGTCGCCCGCTCGCCATCCTGTTCGGCCTCGTCGCGCAGTTCCTCGTCATGCCGCTCACGGCGTGGGGCATCGGCCAGTTGTTCGGACTCTCGGGGGCACTGCTGGTGGGCATGGTGCTGGTCGGGTCCGCGCCGGGCGGCACCGCCTCGAACGTCGTCGTCTACCTGGCCAAGGGCGACGTGGCGCTGTCGGTGACGCTGACGTCGGTGTCGACGCTGCTCGCACCACTGCTCACGCCGCTGCTCGTGCTGCTGCTCGCCGGATCCGATCTGCCCGTCGGCTTCGGCGACCTGTTCGTCTCCATCGCCCAGGTGGTGCTGCTTCCGGTGGTGGCGGGCCTGGTCCTGCGTGCGCTCGCCGACCGCTACGTCCGGCGGGTGCTGCCCTATCTGCCGCTGGTGTCGGTGCTCGGTGTCGCGCTGGTCGTGACGGCTGTCGTCGGCGCCAACTCCGGCACGATCGCCGAGAGCGGTGCACTGCTCATGCTGGCGGTCGTCGCTCACAACTCGGCGGGCCTGGCGCTCGGGTACGGCGCCGCCCGTCTCGCGGGTCTCGACGAATCGGCCCGCCGAGCCGTCAGCGTCGAGGTCGGTATGCAGAACTCGGGCCTCGCCTCGAGCCTGGCCACAACGCACTTCACCGCGGCGGCTGCGCTTCCCGGCGCGCTGTTCTCGGTGTGGCACAACCTCTCGGGCGCGCTGCTGGCGACGTTCTGGGCCCGCCGTCCCACGTCGACGGCAGCCACGGCCCCCGGCGAGCACACCGACGCCTGACACACGTCCCACTGCACCGCCCAGCACCCGGTCCGTCCCCGCGAAGGAGCGCTACCCCCGATGTCCTCCTCCCTCGGCGACCTGCGCATCGTCGACTTCTCCCGGGTTCTCGCCGGGCCGTTCGCCACGATGCTGCTGGCCGACCTCGGCGCGACCGTCGTCAAGGTCGAGCGGCCCGGCACCGGCGACGACACCCGTGCGTGGGGCCCGCCCTACGACGACCGCGGTGAGGCGACCTACTACCAGTCGGTCAACCGCAACAAGGATTCGGTGACGCTCGATCTGCGCACCGACGAGGGCATCGCCCGTGCCCGGGAGCTCGCCGCCGGCGCGGACGTCGTGGTCGAGAACTTCCGTCCGGGACTGATGTCCGAGCTCGGCCTCGCCTACGACGACCTCCGTGTCGAGAACCCGCGGCTGATCTACTGCTCCATCACCGGGTTCGGCTCCGGCGCCGGGGCCGAACTGCCCGGGTACGACCTGCTGATCCAGGCGCTCGGCGGACTGATGAGCGTCACGGGACAGCCCGGCGGCGAACCGCAGAAGGCCGGCGTCGCACTCGTCGACGTGCTGTCGGGGCAGTTCGCCACGGTGGGCATGCTCGCCGCCCTCCGGCACCGCGACGCGACCGGCGAGGGGCAGCTCGTGGAAGTGAACCTGCTGTCGTCACTGCTCGCGGCCCTGGTGAACCAGGGATCGGCCTACACCTCGGGCGGGGTCGTCCCGCAGCCGATGGGCAACGCCCACCCCAGTGTCGCTCCGTACGAGGTGCTTCCGTGCGGGGACGGCGAACTGGTCCTGGCCGTCGGCAACGACCGGCAGTTCCGTGCCCTGTGCGACCGGTTGGGCGAACCCGAGCTCGGCACCGACACCCGGTTCGCGACCAACACCGCGCGGGTCGATCACCGGGAGGAGCTGCGGGAGCACCTGGTCCGGCTGCTGAAGGCGCGTGACGCCCGCGCGTGGGCCGACCTGCTCACCGAGGCTCGCGTGCCCGCGGGCGTGGTCAACGACGTGGCCGGCGCGTTCCACCTCGCGGCCGAGCTCGGGCTCGATCCGGTCGTCGGCATCCCGCGCGCCGACGGCACCGAGGTGCACCTTCCCCGGAACCCGATCGGCCTGTCGAGGACTCCGCCGTCCTACCGCTCCGCGCCACCGCCGCTCAGTGACGACTGACGCCGGTTCGCCGCGACGTCGAAGTCCATCTCCTCGGTCACGCTGCCGTGGCGCAGATGCAGTACGTCGCGGACGTAGTTCTGGTGCAGCCGCCAGGGCGCCGCGTGTCCCTGCTTCGGCATCCGGTCGATGCTGCGCAGCACGTATCCGGCCTGCAGGTCGATGAGCGGTTCTGCGGGCCGGTCGCCCGGTGGCAGCACCGGTGTCGCCCGGTCGAGGCGGTGCTCGTCGAGGTGGGTGAGCAACCTGCACACGTATTCGGCGACGAGGTCGGCCTTCAGGGTCCACGACGCGTTCGTGTACCCGATCGTCATCGCGAAGTTCGGTACGCCGTCGAGCATCATGCCCTTGTAGGTCACGGCCTTCCCGACATCGACCTGTTCACCGTCGACGTCGAGGGCGATGCCGCCGATCGCGAGGAGGTTCAGCCCCGTCGCCGTCACGACGATGTCGGCGGGCAGTTCTGCGCCCGAGGTGAGCCGGATGCCGTCGGGTGTGAAGGTGTCGATCGTGTCGGTGACGACCGAGGCGTCACCTCGCCGCAGCACGGCGAACAGATCGCCGTCGGGAACGAAGCACAGACGCTGGTCCCACGGCCGGTACTCGGGTGAGAAGTGCCGGTCGACGTCGAAGCCCTCGGGCAGCGCCGACCGCACGCCACGCTCGATCAGCCTCCGCACGAGGCCGGGAGCCCGCCGGCTGAGCCGGAAGAACAGGCCCATGGTCAGCGCGTTCTTCCAGCGCACCACGGGGAACGTCACGCGGTCCGGCAACACACGCTTCAGCAGCCGGGCGAGCGGATCGACCGAGGGCAGCGCCATGACGTAACTCGGCGACCGCTGCAGCATCGTCACGTGTGCCGCCTCGGGCGCCATGGCGGGGACGAGGGTCACTGCGGTGGCGCCGCTGCCGATCACCACGACCCGACGGCCGCGGTGGTCCAGGTCCTCGGGCCAGTGCTGCGGGTGGACGAGCGTGCCCTCGTACCGGTCCACGCCGGGCAACTGCGGTGTATACCCCTCGTCGTAGCGGTAGTACCCGGAGCAGACGTACAGGAACGAGCACGTCAGCGTGACCTGCGCGCCGGTGTCCGACCGGCTCGCGGTGACCGTCCACAGCGCCCGGTCACTCGACCACGACGCGGATTCGACCCGGTGATGGAACCGGACGTGGTCGTCGACCCCGTACTCGCGCGCGGTGTCGCGGATGTACTGGCGGATCGACGGCCCGTCGGCGATCGCCTCGGCCCGGCGCCACGGGTGGAAACCGTAGCCCAGCGTGAACATGTCCGAATCGGACCGCACCCCGGGATAGCGGAACAGGTCCCAGGTGCCCCCGATCGCGCCGCGCGCCTCCAACACCGCCACCGTGCGGCCGGGATGCCGCTGCCGCATCCGGCAGGCCGCGCCGACACCTGCCAGACCTGCACCCACGATGAGGACGTCGACGTGTTCGGCGGGCATGACCCTCCTCCGCTTCCGGGCGGCACCGGCACCACCCGACCGGTTCGACGCTACCGATCGCCCGAATGCGGCGCCATCGTCAGGCGGCCCGCGCGAACCCCGATCGACCCCACATGACCTGCTTGACGAAACATGCAGTGTTGACTAAAAATTCGTTGTATCAGCTGGGTTACCAAGACGAATACCACGAGATCAGGTTTTCGAAGCGAGAGCGCATGACCCTGCACGACCTGGACGACGAACACCGGCCCACGTTCACCACCGGGCAGGCGGCCGACCTCCTCGGCGTCGAGCAACCGTTCCTGCGGAGTCTCGACACGGCCGGTGTCGTCTCCCCGGAACGGTCCGGCGGCGGCCACCGGCGCTACTCCCGCCATCAGCTCGGCCGGGCGAGCCGCATGCGCACGCTCTTCGACGAAGGCATGAATCTCCAGGCGGCTCAGCGCATCCTCGCACTCGAACACGAGCTCGACGAGGCCCGCCGGGAGATCGCGGCGCTCCGCACGCAACTCGGGGACCCGCCCGGCGGCGCGGCATCCGACGGGTGATCGCGAGTGCCGTGACCGCGAGCGCCGCCGCATCGCGCGAACCCGGCGAGGCCGGCCACGGAGTGTGAATCGCCGGCGCGACACGCACGCCGGCCAGGACGAATCGAGGTGATCATCAGTGGACATCTACGGTCAGCACTCGACCGAAACCACACTGCACGCCTACATCTCGGCCGTCGCGGCCGCGCTCGCGCAGGCCGACGGCACTCCCGCTCAGTACACCTGCGATGCCTCGACCACACCCGCGGGCGCGTACATCGCGATGGACGGCAGGCTGCCGGGTTTCCCCGACCGCGACGTCGCCCTCATCTGGGACGAGCGCCACGGCTGGGGCGGTGCGATCGAGACCCACTCCGGCGAGGACCTGCTCATGGTGTCCTACCTCGGCGGCACCCACCCGGTTCCCTCACCGGAGCGGGTGGCACGGTTCGCACACCGGCTCCTCGACGGCGCGATGCTCCGGCACCTCGACCCGCCCGAATTCGCCACGTTGCCCGACCTGCCCCGGCGGCTGGCGTCGGCGGTGGCCGCCGCCGACGTCGGCGGCCACGACCGCACGTCGGCGGCGCGGCTGCTCTGACGAGCCGATCCGGAGGGGCAGCCGGCGCGTCGACCGGCAGCGCGCTGACCGGCAGCGACCACCAGCGAGTCCGTCGCCGTTACGCTCGGGCACCACCACACCGGAAACGCACTCGCCGGCACACACCTGTCGGCACTATCGCGTCGGCGCCGACGAAGGGGCACCCGATGAGCACGCTGCAGACTCTCGACCGGGGCCTGCGCGCGCTCGACGTGATCTCCCAGGAGCCGAGCGGCTTGTCAGTGGCCGAGCTCGCCCGCCGACTCGAGGTGCACCGGGCCATCTGCTATCGCATCGTGTCCACACTCGAGGAGCACCAGCTCATCGCGAAGACCGACGACGGCAAACTCCGCCTCGCTGTCGGGGTGTCGGTACTCGCCGCCCGGTTCGAACCCCAGCTCCACCACGACATACGGCCACTGCTGCGGGAACTGGCGAACGAGACGCAGGCGACCGCCTTCCTGTCCGCCGCCGAAGGCGCCGACTGCGTCGCACTCCAGGTCGCCGAGCCGGACGCGCAGCTTCTCACGGTCGGCTACCGGGTCGGCAGCAGGCATCCGCTCTCGAAGGGTGCCGCAGGCATCGCGATTCTCGCCGCGCGACCCGAGCAGCCCGGCGACGACGCCGCCGTGGTGCGCGCCCGCCACGACGGGTACAGCCTCACCCGCGGCGAACTCGAACGCGGCGCCGTCGGTGTCGCAGCGGGCGTTCGCGTGCCCGAAGGCAGGCAGGCCCTCGGGCACGCGGAGCGATCGGTCGGCGTGGTGGCGATCGAAGGCCTCGACACCGACCGCGCCGCGCAGGCCACCCTCCGCGCGGCACGCCGACTCGAAGACCTGCTCACAGCCTGACTCCACCCGGCGGCACCGTCGCCCACGAACTCGACCCGGCCGCCGAGCACGCCTTCGACGTGCCCCTCGCCGACTCCGGCCTCACCGTGCGGGTCGCACCCGTCAGCTCCGCTTGGCCGCTTCCCTGGCCTGCACGTCCGGACGACGTAGCGGCGGCACGGTGCGCGGCGGTCGCCGACGCTCGGGCAACTGCGCGAGTAAGCGCGCCGTCGTGGCCGTCACCTCGGCGACGGCCTGTTCGAACGGCTCGCGGGTCGCCTCGGAGACGCTCTGCACGCCGCTGACCTTCCGCACGTACTGTCGCGCAGCCGCCTCGATCTCCGCGGGCGTCGCCGACGGTTCGAGTCCCCGCAGGGGCGTGATGTTCCGGCACATGCCTGTGACGATAGTCGCCCACCGGCCCGGCGGCGAGGGTTCGACGGGCGAGCGACCGTGTCCCATCACTGATTGAAACGCCACTTGAGGCCGGGCCACCACTACGTTCTACTGGCCGCATGCCAACGACGGCTGCATCCTCGACCCTTTCCGTGCCCGCAGCCGACGGGAACCGGCCGAGTACTCGCTGCCGGCTGCTCGACGCGGCCGAATCCCTGTTGCTCGCGCGCGACATCGACGAGGTCTCCATTCGCGCCATCAACGCCGCCGCGGGCATGAACCCGGCCGCCGTGCACTACCACTTCGGTTCGAAGGACGCCCTGATCGGTGCGCTCCTCGAACGACGCCTGGCACCGCTGTGGCACGACGGCCTCACCCGGCTCACCACGCGGCACCGTGCGGGCGACACTCCGACCGTCGGTGAACTCGTCGACGTCGTACTCACCCCGCTCGGCGAGCTCACCCGCACCGAGCACGGCCGGTTGCAGCTGCGCCTGCTGGCTCGGGTCGTACTGGCGCGGCGGGACGTCGGGTTCACCTCCGGCTGGTTCGGACTGCGGCCGTGGGCCGCACTCCTGCGCGGCGCGGTGCCCGGACTCGGCGGCGCCGACGCCGAGCACCGGCTGCGGCTGGCGTTCGACCTCGTCCTTCACACCCTCTCCGCACCCGGCCCCGCCGAACCTCCCACACGCGACGACTTCCGCTCGTTACGTGCATTCACCGTTGCCGGGCTCTCGGCACCGCAGCGGTGAACCGCCCCGGCCCTCCCGCGGGCCGCTCCGCACCGGCAGCATTGGAGGAACCATGAGCACAGTTCCGGACGTCTTCGGCTCCGAAACACTCGGGCCCGTCACTCTGCGGAACCGCATCATCAAGGCGGCGACGTTCGAAGGCCGCACTCCGGAGGGCGTCGTCACCGACGACCTCGTCGACTTCCACGCCCGCGTCGCCCGCGGGGGCGCAGGCATGACCACCGTGGCCTACTGCGCGGTCACCCCGGAGGGCCGGACCGACCGCCACCAGATCCTGATGCGGCCCGAGGCCGTGCCGGATCTGCGCAGGCTCACCGAGGCGGTACACGCCGAAGGTGCCGCCGTCAGCGCCCAGCTCGGCCACGCGGGGCCCGTCGCCAATGGCGCGTCCAACCGGCTGCCCGCGCTCGCACCCCACAGGCTGCCCAGCCCGCTCGGGATGCGCATGACACGCCGCGCGAGCGAGGCCGACCTCGACGGGATCGTCGCCGCGCACGCCGACGCGGCGCGGGTGGCGGTCGCCGCCGGGTTCGATGCCGTGGAACTCCATTTCGGCCACAACTACCTGATCAGCTCGTTCCTCAGCCCGAAACTGAATCGCAGGTCCGACGGCTACGGCGGGTCACTCGCACGCCGCGCACGACTGGCGAGGGACACGGCCGCGGCGGTGCGCGAAGCCGTGGGCGGCCGTATCGCCGTCACCGCCAAGCTCAACATGGACGACGGGGTGCCGGGCGGGCTCTGGCTGGAGGAGAGCCTGCAGGTCGCGCGGTGGCTCGAAGCCGACGCCACCCTCGACGCGCTCGAACTCACCGCCGGCAGTTCGCTGCTGAACCCGATGTACCTGTTCACCGGCGACGCCCCCGTCCCCGAGTTCGCGGCCGCGTTCGGGCAACCGTTGCGGACCGGCATCCGGCTGGCCGGCTCGGCCTTTCTGCGCAGCTACCCCTACCGCGACGCCTACCTGCTCGAACGCGCACTCCAGTTCCGCGACGCCCTCGAACTTCCGCTTGTCCTGCTGGGCGGCATCACCGGTCGCGACACGATGGACCTGGCGATGCGCCACGGCTTCGCGTTCGTCGCGATGGCCAGAGCGCTGCTGCGCGAACCCGACCTGCCGAATCGGTTGCGGTCCGAACCGCAGCACCGTTCGCTGTGCGTGCACTGCAACAAGTGCATGCCGACCATCTACCGCCGCACGCGGTGCGTCCTCGCGCCACCCGAGTGAGCACCAGGGCGCCCTACTCGAATCGAGACGGATCGCCGGCGCCGACACGGACGATCTCCGGATCGTCCCCGGAGAAGTCGACGACGGTCGTCGGTTCCACCCCGCAGTCGCCCGAGTCGATCACCGCGTCCAGCACGTGGTCGAGCGCCTCCTTGATGTCCCAGCCCTGGGTCATCGGCTCTTCTTCGCCAGGCAACAGCAGGGTGCTCGACACGAGCGGCTCGCCGAGGCCTTCCAGGAGCGCCTGTGTCGTGACGTGGTCCGGGATGCGCACGCCGACGGTCTTCTTCTTCGGGTGCAGCAGCCGCCGCGGCACTTCCTTCGTCGCGGGCAGGATGAACGTGTACTGGCCGGGGGTCGCGGACTTGATGGCACGGAACACGCTGTTGTCGACGTGGACGAACTGTCCCAGCTGGGAGAAATCCTGGCACACGAGCGTGAAGTGGTGCTTGTCGTCGAGCTTGCGGATGCTCCGGATGCGGTCGAGACCCTCGCGGTTGTCGAGCGAGGTGCCGAGCGCGAAACACGAATCGGTGGGATAGGCGATCAGCCCGCCGGAGCGGAGAAGGTCGACGACCTTACCGACCGACCGCGGCTGAGGATTTTCCTGATGTACGTCGTAGTAGATCGCCATGGCCGACACCTTATGCGCCGCGCGCGCTATTCGCTCTCACGCAGGTCGAGCAGTGTGTTCAGACCGGTGATCTCGAAGCCGCGCAGCACGGCGCGGTTGCCGACGATCACTCGCAACGGTGTTCCGGCCTGGTCACAGCGTTCGTGGGCGCGGACGAGGGCACTCAGCCCCGATGAGGCCAGGAAGGTGACGCCGCTGAGATCGGCGACCACGGCCATCGGAGGCGACACCTCGTCGCACGCGGCGTCCAGGGCCGAGTCGAGCTGAGCCACCGTGCCCAGATCCACTTCGCCCTTCGCGCGGACGAACAACGCGTCGTCGCTTCGGTCGGCCGTGATCACCAGTTCCATTTGCTCTCCGTCACCAAGCCGTGTGCACGTCGGGTCTTCTCTTGTACCACGCCGGAGCCGTTCCGGCGCTTCGTACGCCGGCGCCGGGTGACCGCTGCGCGGGCCGGCAGGGGCGGCGGCGTGGACCGCAACGGACCGCGACCGCCCGCGCCGGGCACACGTCGCCGCGATCCGTCAGCCGACGAGCGCCACGACCCCGAACAGCACCGGCAACGAGACGATCGTCGTCGTGAGCGCAGCGTCGCGGGCGAGCTGCACGCCCTGGTCGAACCGCACCGCATAGCCGAAGACGTTCTGTGCGGTCGGCAGCGCGGCGCACACCACCGCGGCGAGCATCGCGTGTTCGCCCGCGCCGACCGCCGTAGCGAGCAGCCACGCGAGCACCGGATGGACGAGGTTCTTCACCGTCACGACCGTGATCAGCGACGGGCGCAGGTCACGGTCCCGGCCGGGCAGGATCGAGGCGTGCAACGAGATGCCGAACGCCAGCAGCATCGCGGGCACGGCCAGATCCCCCAGCAGGTCGATCGGGTCCATCACGGCCTCGGGTGGCAGGAAGCCCGTCGCGGAGCAGGCGATACCGGCGGCACTCGCCAGGGCGAGTGGGTTCCGCAGTGGCGCGCCGAACGCCCGCAGCCAGTTCGGACTGCCGCCGCCCGCACGTTCGGACAACACGTCGAGCACCGACGTGAATACGGGTGTCAGCACCGCCAGCTGGAACAACAGTACCGGTGCCACGTCGGCCACGCCGTGCAGGACGTACGTCGCGATGGGAATGCCGAGGTTGCCCGCATTGACGTAGCCGCTGGCCATCGAGCCGACGGTGAGCTCACCGGCCGCCCTGCGCCGCACCAGTCCGAACGGCAGGTACAACGCGCACGCGAGAGTGCTGGTGACGGCCGTGACGAGCAGCGCCGTGGAGAAGACCGCGCCGACGTCGGTGCGGGCGAGGGTACTGAACAGCAAGGCCGGGCTGCCGACGAAGAACGCTGTGCGGGAGAGCACCTGCATGGCCGATCCACCCAGCGCACCGGTGCGGCCGAGGACGTATCCGACCGCGACCACGAGCCCGATGACCAGGAATCCTTCGAGCACTCCGTTCATGCGGCCGTCACACCTCGACCCTAAGTGTGTGACTTCCGTCACTTTCCCCCGGGTGGTGGTGTTCGGGTCCACTGTGGACCGACGTGGCGGCGGCCCTGCGCTCCGGCACGACCGCCCACGTCCGTGCCTCGGGGTGACCAGCGGTGGGGCGCGGACCCGGTCAGTGCCGATCCGGGCGGACGATCATCACCGGGCATGCGGCGTGATGGATGAGCGCCTGGCTCGTCGATCCGAGGAGCATCCCGCGGAAACCCCCGCGCCCGCGGCTGCCGGCCACCAGAAGCCGCGCACCCGCTGCGCGTTCCAGCAACTGCTGCCGCGGCTTGCCCGGCACCACGACACGCTCGACGCGCACGTCCGGGTACCGCTCGGGCATCCCGGCGAGCGCCTCCGACAGCACGATCTGTTCGGACTGTTCCCGCGACGATCCCTCGGCCATCTCGGGCAGGCCCGGCTCGTACTCCACGTCCGCCCACGCGTGCACCGCGACCAGGGGCGCACCGAGCAGGGACGCCTCCCGGAACGCCATCGTCACCGCCGCCGTGCTCACGCCGCTGCCGTCGACCCCGACGACCACCGGCCCGTCGCTCGCCGCCTCGCTGTCACCCCGCACGACGACCACCGGGCAGTGAGCGTGCGCGGTCAGCGACACCGACGTCGATCCCACCAGCATCCCGGTGAAACCACCGCGCCCGGAGGTTCCGACGACCAGCATGCTCGCCCGCTCCGACTCGTCCACCAGCATCGGCACCGAGCCCTGCAACAGCATGTCCGTCTCCACGCGCAGTTCCGGCGCGCGGGCCGTCACGCGAGTCCGGGCATCGTCCATGAACGTGCGCCCCTCGTCCTCCATCGCCCGGTACACCTCCGGGCTCGCGGGCAGGTCGCCGCCGTAGAACCCCTGGACATACGTGAAGGCGTGCACGATCCGCAGCGGCCGGTTGCTCAGCACCGCCATGTCGGTGGCCCAGTCCAGCGCGCGCTCCGCGCCCTCCGACCCGTCGGTTCCGACCACCACCGGGCCGTCCCGCAGCACTGGCGGGTCGGTGTCCATACCTGACGCTCCTTTCGAGGTAACCGGACGCGACCGTCACCCGGCGTAACTCGTCACGTCCTCGACCGGCCGTCGCGGCGTCGTCGCACCGGGATATCCGTGGCCGAGCCGCAACACGGTCTGCGGATACCCACGCCGGCCCAGTGCAGTCGTGAGCTCGACACGAGTGGATTCCACCTCCACCGGCTGCGGGAGGAACGACGCACTCAACCCGCGCGAGGTCGCGGCGAGCAACACGTGTTCCAGCGCGATGCCCGCACCGATCCGGTGCCTGCGGGTATCGCCGGTACTGGTCAGCACCGCAACGACCGGGTCGCGCTCGAAGGCGCGTTCGGCGGTCGACGGGCTGTCGTCGGTCCGCCGTGCTGCACCGAAGTCGCGCATGGCAAGCAGCGTTCCCGCCTCGGCCCGCGGCCCTCCCGCGGAGGCGGGCACCCCGTCCGGGCGTTCGCCGTCGTGGGTCCATGCGGCCAGCTCGGCACGATAGGCCGCATCTCGGGCGAGCGTGTGATCGGCGCGACGCAACAATGCGGCGAACATGTCGAGTTCGCCACCCGACAGCATCACGAGTCGGGCGGCGTCGCTCTCGGCCGCTCCGGTGAGCCGATGCAGTAGCGACGACGGGACCGGCCGGTCGGCGAACGGCCTGCGATTCGTGGCACGGCGCGCGACGGCAGTACCCAGCGCGACGTCCTCCGGACCAGGACGGTGCGGACCCGTGAACCACACTGTGCCCGCCAGTTCGGGGCGCTGCCGGTCGGGTAGCACCTCCACGGTGCACGCGTGCCCGGCGGCCGCCAGGGCGGTCCGCATGTTGCACAGGACGGCACCACAGGCCAGGTCGGCGCCACGTCCGTCGTTGTCGCCGTGTTCGAGTGCCCGGCTGGTGTCCCTCAGCACCTCGACGCCGTCGCCGAGCACCCGGAACAGCCACGGCTGAGTGTTGTGCTGCGACGGGGCGCGGATGCCGGCGCGCACGGCGATGTCTGCGGGACCGGTCATCGCGTCTCGGGCCCGCATCGCATCAGGACCCCGACCCCTCCGTCCGGGTGACGACCACCGGGCACGGCGCATGGATCACGAGCGCCTGACTCGTCGACCCGAGCAGCATGCCGGCGAATCCGCCGCGGCCGCGGGTGCCGACGACCACGAGCTGCGCATCCTCGGCGTGCCGCAGCAGCGCACGCACCGGTCGCCCCGTTTCGACGGCCTCTTGCACCCCGACATCGGGGTAGCGTTCCCGCCACGGCGCGAGGGTGTCGGCGAGAAGCTTGCGTCCCGCGGCCTCAGCCTCCGTCAGATCCGTCGGGAACGGATATGCATAGGGACCTTCGGTCGCGATCACATCGTTCCAGGTGTGCGCTGCGACGAGTGGCACACCGCGCTGCTTCGCGGCGTCGAACGCATATGACAGTGCCTGTTCGGCCTGCTCCGACCCGTCCACGCCGACGACCACGGGTCCGGCCGTCGGCGGTGGATCGTCGTGGCGCTTGCCGCGGACCACGACGACATGACTGTGCGCATGTGCGGCCAGCGCCACCGCCACCGAACCGACGAGCATTCCGGTGAACCCGCCGAGGCCGCGCGAGCCGATCACCACACACCGCGCACCGCGCGACTCCCTCGTCAGCGCGTGGACCGGCTGGCCCTCGATCCGCAGTGATTCCACCTCGACGCCCGGCACGGCTTGGGCGATCTCGGTCCGGGCAGCGTCCAGCGCTGCCTGCGCCTGCTGTTCGACGCCCTCTCGCACCTTCTGCACCGAGTACACGAACGCCGGATAGGCGCCCGATGGCACGAAGTAGGCGAAGACGAGCCGCACCGTGTCCCCGCGCCGTTCGGCTTCCCGCGCGGCCCATACCGCCGCGTGCCTCGCCGAGACCGACCCGTCGATTCCTGCCACGATCGTCGCCATGAACTGCGCTCCCCTCGCGTGTGCACTGCCGACCGCCCCTGGGTCCGCATGAAACTCGTCACGTCCCACCGTTGAATCGGAGACTACTCGTGACCACCGGGGTCGGCAGTGCACTCGGCTGCGCTGCGCGGTTCGCCCCGCCGCCGCATCAGCGGCGTCCGCAGCGCTCACGAGTACGGTTACCGGTGTGAGTGGCGACAGTTCGGCAGGCGGGACCACCCGCACCCCGACGACATTCCACTGGGGCCGTTACGACGTCCTGTCCTCGGGTGACCGGGTCGTCGCGCTGGAGCCGCATCCGGGCGATCCGGATCCGTCCCCGGTCGGTGCGGGCGTGCCCGAGGTGAACCACGCGCCGTACCGGATCACTCGCCCGATGGTGCGTGAAGGCTGGCTCCGCGGGGACCGCGACCCGGTGCGCGGGCGGGACCGGTTCGTCGCCGTGAGCTGGGACCGCGCGCTCGATCTGGCGGCAGGTGAGCTCGCCCGGGTCCGCAACGAGCACGGGCCCACGGCGATCTACGGCGGTTCGTACGGCTGGGGCAGCGCGGGGAGATTCCACCATCCGCAGAGCCAGATCCACCGCTTCCTCGCCATGGCGGGCGGCTACACCGCATCGGTCAACACCTACAGCTTCGCGGCGATGGAGGTCGTGCTGCCGCACGTGATCGGCGGCGGGCCGACCAGCCTGCACGAGCGTGGCCCGTCGTGGCGGGAGATCACCGAGCACGGCGGTCTCGTCGTGTCGTTCGGCGGCATGGCCGTCAAGAACGCACAGATGGTGTCCGGCGGACCGAGCCGGCACACACAGACGTCGTGGCAGCGCGCGGCGGCCGGCGCCGGGGTGGGCTTCGTCAACGTCTCCCCCGTCCGCGACGACGCCGCCGACGAGCTCGGGGCGCAGTGGCTTCCGCTGCGCCCCGGGACGGACGCCGCGCTGATGCTCGCTCTCACCCACGTCCTGCTCGCCGAGGAGCTCGCCGACACCGACTTCGCGAACCGCTGCTGCACGGGCTTCGACCGGTTCCGCGAGCACGTGCTCGGGCGCAGCGACGGGACGGCGAAGGATCCCGAGTGGGCCGAGGGGATCACCGGCGTCGCAGCGGGTGAGATCCGCGAGCTCGCCCGCGCGATCGCCGCGCACCGCACAGTGATCAACCTCGCGTGGTCGATCCAGCGGCACGATCACGGTGAGCAGCCGTGCTGGGCGGGCATCGCGCTGGCGGCGCTGTCCGGGTCGTGCGGCAGGCCGGGCGGTGGCCCCGCGGCGGGACTGGGCATCGCCGAGCACGGCACGCGCGGCCAGTGGCGGATCGCGTCGCTGCCCCAGCCTCCTGGCGGCGTCGTGGCCCGCATCCCGGTGGCGCGCATCGCCGACATGCTGCTGTCCCCCGGTGAGACGATCGACTACAACGGCGAGCGCATCACGTTCCCCGACACCCGGCTCGTGTACTGGGCGGGCGGCAATCCGTTCCACCACCACCAGGATCTCGGCAGGCTCGACCGGGCGTGGCAGCGGCCGGACACGGTGATCGTCCACGAGTCGTGGTGGAACGCGACGGCCACACGTGCCGACCTCGTCTTCCCGGTGGCCACTTCGCTCGAACGGGACGATGTTGCGCTGGGCTCCGCCGACTCCACCATCACCGCCATGCACCGGGCGGTACCGCCGCCGGCCGACGTGCGCACCGATCACGCGGTGTTCGCCGGGCTCGCCGAACGGCTCGGCTTCGGTGAGCGATTCACCGAAGGCCGCTCCGAGTGGCAGTGGGTGCGCGAACTCTACGACCGCACGCGCGACCGGCTCCGCGACGAGCGCATCGACCTGCCCGGCTTCGACGAGTTCTGGGACGCGGGCTCGGCGACGCTGCCGGAGAAGGACATGTCGCCCGACGGCGGTTCGTTCGCCGCGTTGCGCGCCGACCCGTCGGCCGCTCCCCTCGCCACCCCGTCGGGGCGGATCGAACTGGTCAGCGACACGGTCGCCGCGTTCGGCTATCCGGATTGCCCCGGCATGCCCGTGTGGCTCGAACCCTACGAGCGGCTCGGCACCGAGGCGGCCGAGCGCCACGGGCTGCACCTGGTGTCGAACCAGCCGAAGACCCGCCTGCACTCGCAGTACGACGGCGGCCGCACCAGCCGGGAGTCGAAGGTCGGCGGCCGCGAGCCCGTCGATCTGCACCCCGAGGACGCCCGTGCCCGCGGGATCGCCGACGGCGAGACCGTGCGGATCCACAACGACCGCGGCGCCTGTCTCGCCGGGGCACGGCTCACCGATGCGGTGCGGCCCGGTGTGGCGGTGCTGGCGACCGGTGCGTGGTACGACCCGGACGCCGACGGACTCTGCCGGCACGGCAACCCGAACGTGCTGACCCGCGACGCCGGGACGTCCCGGCTCGCCCAGGGGCCGACCTCCGGTACCACGCTCGTCGAAATCGAACCGGCGGGCGCGGACGTTCCCGCCGTCCGCGCGTTCGACCCGCCCGAGATCGTCGAAGGCCGCCCCGGCGACGCCACCACGGACGCGTGACGCAGGGCCGCTGCGGTCTGGACCGGCGCGGGGCCCTCCTCGATCGACGCGACGACCTCCCTTGGTCGGTATTGGCGATCGCCGTCGAACTCGTAGCGTCGCGAACGGGGGATACTCCAGACGAAGGGAACGTTCGAACATGCATGACGGGAGTCCAGCACCGGGCATCGCCGGTGTCTCGCGGCGCAAGATGCTCTTCGGCACGGTAGCGGGAGTCGGCGCCGCAGCGGTCGGCCTCACCCTCGGTACCGGTTCGGCCGAAGCCGCCTCGTTGAAGAACGGCCTGTGGTGCAACCCTGCCCAGGGCTACTTCCCCAGCGGCGGGCATTTCGGGGCCGACCGCGGCAGCGTGTCGCACGCGGGCCAGGACATCACCGGTCCTTCCGGCACGGCCATCTACGCGGCGAGGGGCGGCACCGTCTACGCCGCCGGCTGGAACGTCCTGAGCGGCCGAACCGGCTACGGGATCATCCTGTCGCACGGCAGCGGCAGCTACACCTACTACGGTCACCTCAGCAAGCTGTACGTCTCCAAGGGTGAGTCCGTCGGCGCGGGTGCCTGGATCGCCCTGATGGGCACGACGGGCAATTCGACCGGCCCGCATCTGCACTTCGAGGTGCACAGCGGCGGCCTGCACTCGATCACCGACCCGGTGCCGTTCATGCGCAACCGCGGCATCGACCTCGGCGGCGGCTGGTCCACGCTCGATCCCGGTGCCTCGGGTGAGTCGGTGAAGATCATCCAGCGTCTGCTGCGCAGCCGCAACATCGCCGACCTGCGCATCGACGGCGACTACGGCTCGGTGACGACGAGCGCCGTCAAGAAGCTCCAGCAGAACAAGGGGCTGGTCACCGACGGCCAGGTGGGACCGGTGACGTGGCCCAACCTGATCCGGAGCGTCAACGCAAACGCCGGTTCCGAGCAGGTCAAGGCCGCGCAGGTGGCACTCAACAAACACAGCCACGGGCTGTTGGTCGACGGCGACTACGGCCCCGTGACCGAGCAGGCGATCGAGAAGTTCCAGTCGGTCAACCAGCTCTACGTCGACGGCCTGTGCGGACCGAAGACCTGGCGGGTCCTCGTGGCCTGAGCAGCCGCGTCACGTGTCCGTGTCGTCGTGGCCCGTCCTCCGTCCGCCGTCCTCCGTTCGGACGGGCCACGACGGCACGCTCCTCAGCTGTCTGCCCGGTCGGCGGAGGTCCGCCCGGTCGCAGCCACGCCGAGGTCGGTGCCCTTCGGCTCGTTCACCAGCGACACCGCGCCGCCGGAGATCACGGCGAGCAGCATGATGTACAGACCCACCGAGCCTCCCCAGCCGGTGCCCTGCACCAGCAGCTCCGCGATCGTCGGCGCGAACGCACCGCCGAGGATCGCGCCGAGCGCATACCCGATCGACACCCCCGAGTAGCGCACGCTCACCGGGAACATCTCGGCGTAGAGCGCCGACATCGGGCCGTACGAGAAGCCCAGTCCCAGGGCCAGGATCACGATGCCGGCACCGAACAGCACGAGGTCACCGGTGTCGACCAGCAGGAACATCGGCAACATCCAGAGGAACATGAACGCGTAGCCAAACTGGAACGTGCGTACCCGGCCGATACGGTCCGACAGCATCCCGCCGCACAGGGTGGACGCCAGCCAGGCGACGGAGGCGATGACGATCACCGTCAGGATCGCGGACCTCTCCAACCCGAGCACGTTCACGCCGTAGGTCAGGAAGTACGCGATGACCAGGTAGCCGGCCGCGTTGTTGCCCACGAAGATCAGTGCGGTCAACAGCACTTCCCGCTTGTTGCTGCGCATCAGGTCTCGCAGTGGGGCGGACGATTCCTTCCGGCGCTTCACCATCTCCTGGAACACCGGGCTCTCCTCGACGGCGCGCCGGATCGCATAGCCGACTCCGACCAGCACCACCGAGAACAGGAACGGAATCCGCCAGCCCCACGCCTCGAACTGCTCCGCAGTGGTCGCCGAGGTGACCGCCCACAACATGCCGGTGGCGAGGATCAGTCCGATGGGAACGCCGATCTGCGGGTAGGAGCCGAACAGCCCGCGCCGGTTCACGGGGGCGTGTTCGACCGACATCAGGGCGGCCCCGCCCCACTCCCCGCCTGCCGAGAACCCCTGCAGGATCCGCAACAGCATCAGCAGGATCGGGGCGGCCACACCGATGTCGGCGTACGTCGGCAGCAAGCCGATCAGCGACGTCGCGCCGCCCATCGTGACGAGCGTGAGCACCAGCATCTTCTTGCGGCCCAACCGGTCGCCGTACCGGCCTGCGATGATCGCGCCGAGCGGCCGGAACAGGAAGCTGATGCCGATCGTCGCCAGCGACACGACCGCTGCGAGGCCGGGCGACGCCTCGCTGAGCGGGCCGAAGAACAGCGGCGCGAGCACCAGGCCGGCGGCCTGCGCGTAGATGAAGAAGTCGAACCATTCGATGGACGTTCCGGCGAGGGTGCTGGCCAGCACCCGCCGTTCACCGGTCGTGAGCTTGCGCCGGGCCTGCCGACGCTCCTCGTACGGTGGGGATCCGTGCGGTGGAGATCCGTGTGGTGGGGACTGCGGCTCCATGTGAACTCCGTTGTTCGAACCATGCCGGGAGGCGGTCACCTGCCCGGTGTGCCGGACCTTCCCGGAGGGCGGGGCGCGGCGGTCATCGAGAATGCGACATCGGACGACGTGACGCCAGCCCCTTTCGTGGCGGTCACGCGAGAACTGCGGCTTGCGCGGGGTCGTGCGGGGCGCGTGCGGGTTGCCGGTGTGGAACCATCCATTGTGGATTCCCGTGTCCGTGGCGCGTGCCGTGGACGGGGTTGTAGCGGGTGTTCCAGCCGGGGTGGTCTTTGAGCCGGTGGTGTCGTCGGCACCGCGGTCCACCGTTGGCGACCGACGTGGCACCACCACCGCTACCGCCAGCGTCACCGTCACCGTCACCGCCGTTGTCATTGGTGGCCCAGGGGTGTTCGTGGTCGTGGTCGCAGTGCCGGGCGGGGCGGTGGCACCAGGGCATGACGCATTCGCGGTCGCGCACGCGGACCAACTCCCGGATCACCGCGCTCGGCCGCCGCCTCCTGCGCCCCAGATCCACCGGCTCACCAGTGCCCGGATCACACAACACCGCACGCCAAATACTCCGCTCGTTGGTCATGATCTCCCGCGCAATCGGCGCGGGGATCGGCCCGTAGCCGTCCAACTCACACCCGTCGTTGGACAGTGACAGGGCCGCGTCGACAGGCACGTGCAGATACACCATGGCCGCCGCCTCCGGCGGGGAGACACCGGGATCACGCCCCAACAGCAGGTCCGCGGCCACATCGGCCCGTAGCTGATCCAGCGTGCGGCGATCACCACCGTGCCGCAGCGACCGGGCCATCGCATCGACCCGCGAATAACACGCACCCGCCCGTTCGGCCGGCAGACTCACCTCCAGCGACGACACAGCATGCTCGCCCGGCGTGAGTTCAAGCTTGCGTTCCGCCCGCGCCCGCCGGGCCCGTTCGGTCTGTCCGTCCGGGTCGGCCTTCTCCACGAGCCGACGCACCCGCTGCGCGAGGTTGCCCGGCTGCCACGCCGTCTCCGGCGCATCCACCAGCTTCTCCGCCAGGAGACCATCCACCTGGCGGGCGGTGTCGTCATCGAGCGGATCAACCACGGCCAATACCCGCCGCGCCCCGTACGACTCGACCGCACCATTCTGCATCGCCGCGTGCAGCTGCGGCATCCGCCGCACCACCGACCGCCCATCCTCGATCCGCCGCTCCACCTCGCGCGTCGACACCCGCAACACCGGCGTCAACTCCTCCACCACACCACGATCGTCCCCCACATCCGCCGCGATCGCCGCCAACAGCCCGAGTTCTTCGGCATCAAGCCGCGCCCGCCGAGCCCGAACACCACCGACCCGCTCGATCTTCTCCCTAACCCCATCCACAACACCGACCGTATCGAACTAAAGTTCGAGATAACCATGACACGACAGTGTGACGAGAATCCGGTGGGACGTGTCTGAACCACCACCTCCACCACGCGGAACACAACAGTCACACCGTCACCACAGTCCAGGCATACCGCCTCGTCACGCCGCCGAACCGCACGAGCAACCGACGACGGACCGACCCAGCACCCGACCGGCCTGCCCCGGACGACTCGACCCACACACCGGCCCGGAAACACACTCCGAAAAAGCACCGGCGAAACCGTGGATCCTCCCGCATCCCGACGGCGGGACCCACTCCTCAACAGCACCCGATTCGCGGGCGGCGACGGGCGTCGTCAAGACTTCGAAGCAGACGAGGAAGTCCTCGCCCTCGATCGCGCCGACGTTCGGATCGCCTTCGGCGGCGAGCGCATACACACCATCGGCGAGAACGTCGAGGGTCCGTTCCTTCTCGTCGAGATCCGCCGACGAGGCGAATGCCTTCTGGGTCACGCTGCCCGCCAGGCCCCACCGATGCCCGCAGGCCGGGCACACTCGCTCCGCAGCGACGGTAGCGCCGCCGCGACGCGGGCGACAAGCCTCCACCGCGCCGCCCGTCCCCGGTCTCAGCGCGGCGAAGGCCCGCCGCCCGCTCCGACGTGTTCCGGCTCCCGTCCGGGTTTGTGCAGTTCGGCGAACCACCGGCCGCCGTGACCGGTCACCCAGGTCAGCCGCAACCCCGCTCCCGCCGCGACGTCCCCCGCGACCTCGGCCGCCACCCATGCCCAGTCGAACCAGTCCCCGCGGGCCTCGTGGCCGGTCGCGATCCGCGCCCGGCCACGCCGCAGCCCGCCGCCGGGCGGGTCGAGTTCGACGAGCGCGCTGCCACCCTCGGCCAACAGCGCGGCAACCCGGGTCAGCAGCCTCACCGGATCGCCACCGATGCCGATGTTGCCGTCCGCCAGCAGTGCGTGCCGCCATCGGCCTTCGTCCGGCACTTGCTCGAATACGCTGCGCTGCAGGACGGGTGCTCCGCGCTGCCGGGTCAGCTCCACCGCGACCGGTGACGAATCCACCCCCAGCACCGGCACGCCGCGGTCGTGGAGCGCGGCGCTCAGCCGCCCCGGACCGCAGCCGACGTCCACGGTCGGGCCCGTGCACGAATCGAGCAGCAGTTCGTCGCCGTCGGCGGGGGCGGCGTGCCAGCGTTCCGCGGGCAGCGCGACGGGAGAGCCTCCCTCGACGTCGAGCCACGCCCGGCTCCCGCGCAGACCGGTCTCGAATCCGTTCACCGCTCCCCTTCCCCCGGCCCTTCACTCGCCGCTTCACTCGCCCCTTCGCCCGACCGTGAGCCCGCCCCTGCGAGTTCGGCATCGACGGCCCGCGCGAAGCGGCCCGCGGGCACGGTCAGCGCCACCGCGCGCGCGTCGTCCTCGGTATCCACATCGGACAGCACCGGCAACGGCGACACCTCGAGACCGCGGGCCGCCAGCGCCTCACGAGTGGCCCGTGCGGTGTCGGCAGTGGACATCGGAACGCCGGACAGTACTGCGGCGTGACCCGGATCCCGCAGTGCGAGTGCCCACCATCCGCCGTCCGCCGCAGGGCCGAGCGCCGCGTCGGCGGTGTCCAGCTGCGACAGTGCCGCTGCGAGCAGGTCCGGCGTGATCTGGGGACTGTCCATGCCGATCTGCACCACGGGTGCACCCGGGTACCGCTCGCGGACGTCCGCGTGCGCGGCCGCGAGCCGTTCGGCGAACCCGACTCCTCGCTGGCCGAACACGTCGCAGCGGCCGAGCAGCTCCGCCAGGTCGGACCTCGCCTCGGCCGGCCCCATCTCGCCCGTGAGTGCCACGGCCGTCCTCGTGGCCGGAGTGCGCAGCGCCGCGTCGAGGGTGTCCAGCAGCGAGGCCGCCGCGATCCGCGCCGCCGCGAGCCCGCCCACGGACGCCGCGAGCCGGGTCTTCGCCACCCCCGCCACGGGCGCCTTCGCCACCACGAGCACCACGCCTGCGCTCACAGCACCCTCGCCATGTCGCGGACGGCCCGCCAGGTGCCGCGGACCGAACCGGTCACCTTGCTGCGGGTCCCCGCCGCACGTTCGTAGTACTCGACCGGCCGTTCCACCACTGTCCAGCCCGCTTCGGCAGCCCGCAGCAGCACCTCGAGCGGGTATCCGAACGCCCGGTCGCGCACGTCCAGTTCGAGCAGCGACGTCCGGTGCGCGATGCGGATCGGCCCCAGATCGGTCACCGGCACCCCGCGCCGCCGGAGCACGGTTGCGATCACCCGGTTTCCGGCACGCGCGTGCCACGGCCAGGCCGCCGCGGTGACCGGCCGCCGCGCCCCCACGACGAGCCGCCCCGGCGCGGCGTCGGACACCAGCTCCGGCAGGCGCGCCGCATCGAGCGAACCGTCCGCATCCATCACGCACACGACGTCTGCCGAGGCCGCCAGAAGTCCGGTGTGGACGGCCGCGCCGTATCCCGGGCGCGGTTCGGCCACCACCACGGCACCGCCGCGGCGCGCCACGTCGGCCGAACCGTCCGTCGAACCGTTGTCCACGACGAGCGCGCGGTACCCGGCGGGCACCCGCGCCAGCACCTCCGGCAGCGCCGCGGCCTCGTTCAGGCACGGCAGGATCACGTCCACCGTCGGCCCGGCAGCGCGGCCCCGGACGTGTTCGCCCCCGCCGTGGGGTTGATTCACGACGTCTGTGCCGTCCGTCCCTTCTGTGTCACCCGTTCCTTCTGCGCCGTCGGTGTTCGTTTTGTCCGTATCGTCGCCGGCCCTGTCGTCGTCCACGTCTCCGACGCTAGGCCCGTCCACCACGCCGCGGAAACCGCGCGGCGTCTTACGAAGTCCTGACGTCGCGTCACGCCGGCTGGGCCGGCGGCTGCCGCACCGTTAGATTCGACGTCGATGACCCCCGACCCGCGTGACGACTCCGGTGACGGGTGCCCCGGCGCCACCGCCACCCGGAGCAGGCCCGTGCCACCCGCCGACCTCGCCGCAGCCGCGGTGGTTCTCGCGCTCGTCGGCGCGTCGGTGGCCGGAACTCTCTGGTGGAACCCGGGCAGGCAGCTCGGCCCGAGCTCGTTCAAAGGTGCTCCCGAGAACTTCGGCGAATGGCCGATCCTCGGTACGCCGTTCCCGCACACCGGGCCCGGCACCGTTCCCGCGGTGCTGCTCGCACTCCTCGCCGTCCTCTACGGCCCCACCCTCTCGAGGCGGTTGCCCTGGCGCCGGGCTCTGCTGCTCGGATACATCACCGCGGTCGGATGGATCACCGCGCTCGCTCTCGTCGACGGCTGGCAGTCCGGCTTCGCCAAGCGGCTCACTCCCGGGACCGAGTATCTCGCCGAGGTCCCCGGTATCACCGACATCCCTGCGATGCTCGCCGGTTTCGTCGACCGGATCGCCCACGGACAAGCCGATTCCTGGACGGTCCACGTCGCCGGTCATCCGCCCGGCGCGACGCTGGTGTTCGTCTGGCTCGACCGCGTCGGGCTCGGCGGCGGCGTCGCCGCGTCGGTGGTGTGCGTGCTGGCAGGCGCGCTCGTGGCGGTGGCCGTCCCGGCGACGGTGTCGCTCCTCGGGCACCGGGATTCCGCCCGCACCGCGCTGCCGCTGCTGGTGCTGTTCCCGGGTGCCGTGTGGCTCGGCGTCTCCGCCGACGCGCTGTTCGCCGGGGTGACGGCCACCGGGATCGCACTGCTGGCGCTCGCTGCGGTCCGCCACGCGGCCTGGGCCCTCCCTGCGGGCGCGATCCTCGGGTTCGGCATCTTCCTCTCGTACGGCCTCATCACGCTGGGAGCGATCGCGTTCGCGCTCGTCCTGGTGACCAGAGCCTGGCGGGCGTTCGGCCTCGCCGTCGCCGGAGCCCTCGTCGTCGTGGGAGTGTTCGCGCTCGCCGGGTTCTGGTGGCTCGACGGCTACCATGCCGTGGTCGACCGGTACTACGACGGCATCGGCGCCGACCGCCCGTACTCCTTCTGGGTGTGGGCCAACCTCGGCTGCCTGGCGCTGGCCACCGGACCGGCCATCGGCCCTGCACTCCGCCGGGCCGCGTGCAGCGCGAGAACCGCACCGCGGCTCGTCGCGGTGATCGCCGGCGCCGTCGTGACCGTGGCCGCGGCGGATCTGTCCGGTCTGTCCAAGGCCGAGGTCGAGCGCATCTGGCTGCCGTTCGCCGTGTGGCTGCTCGCGGCCACGGCACTGCTTCCGGCCCGCAGTGCACGCTGGTGGTTGGCGTGTCAGGCCGCGACCGCGCTCGCGGTGAACCACCTGTTCCTGACCAATTGGTAGGACACCACCCGTGCCACGGACGAGGAGTGCCATGACCACGAGCGGGGACACCCCGGCCGGCACCGCGGGAGCGGTACTGGTCGTCGACGACGACGTGACGGTCCGGGACGTGGTCCGCCGGTATCTCGAACTGGCCGGCTACACCGTCGCGCTGGCCGGGACCGGACAGGAGGCACTCCGGGCCCACGAACAGCGCCCCGCCGATCTCGTCGTACTCGACCTGATGCTCCCGGACCTCGACGGACTCGAGGTGTGCCGCCGGATTCGCGGAGCGCCGGAGGCCGCGGACGTACCGGTCGTGATGCTGACCGCGCTGGGCGAGGAGGAGAACCGGATCGCCGGGCTGCAGCTCGGCGCGGACGACTACGTGACGAAGCCGTTCAGTCCGCGCGAACTCGCGCTCCGGGTGACCTCGGTGCTCCGCCGCACCGGGCCCGTGGCCGACGCGCGGGTGGTGACCGACGGGCCGCTGACCCTGAATCCCGCCGCGCGCACCGCCACCGCCGACGGCGCCGGGCTCGCCCTCACCACACGGGAGTTCGACCTGCTGTGGTTCTTCCTCACCCACCCCGGCACGGCGTTCACACGCGACGAGCTGCTCGAGCGCGTGTGGGGCTGGGACTTCGGCGACCGGTCCACCGTGACCGTCCACGTGCGGCGGCTGCGGGAGAAGATCGAACGGGTCCCCGCCGAACCCGCGCGGATCACCACGGTGTGGGGCGTCGGATACCGCTACGACGCAGGCTCGGCCGAGTACCGGACGGGGCCCGGCTCGTGATCACGCCCGACGAATCCTTCGCCGCGATGCTGGAGCACGCGCTCCACATCCTGCCCGTCGCCGTCGCACTCGTCGTCCCGGTCGTCGCGGCCGGTGCGCTCGTGCTCCGCGCCGTGCGCCGCCGCACCCTCGCCACGACGATGACCGTACTGGTGCTGATCCCCGTCTCCGCCGTGTTCGCGGGCGTGCTGGGCATCAGCGGGTTCATGTTCGACGCCACCCTCGCCACGATGTGGCTCGTCTGCCTGCTGGTGGCGCTCGTGACCGTGCCGCTGGCCGTCCTGTTCGGACGCGTCATCGCCCGGCGCAGCGTGTGGGAGCGCGAGGCACGGCACCGGGAACGGGCGGCCGAGGAGTCCCGCCGCGAACTCGTCGCATGGATCAGTCACGACCTGCGCAGTCCGCTCGCCGGCATCCGCGCCATGGCCGAGGCGCTCGCCGACGGCGTCGTCAGCAGGCCCGAGGAGGTCGCCGACTACGCGGGCCGGATCGGCACCGAGAGCGGCCGGCTGTCCGGGATGGTCGACGACCTGTTCGAGCTCTCCCGGATCACGGCGGGCCCGCTGCAGCTCACGCCGGCCGCGGTACCGCTGCACGACGTCGTCGGGGATGCGCTCGCCGCGCAGGGTCCGATCGCCCACAGGAAACGGATCCGCATCCGGACCGATGCCGTGGTCTGGCCGGTTGTCCTCGGCAGTGACCCCGAGCTCGGCCGGGTCGTGCGCAACCTGCTGTCCAACGCCGTCCGCCACACCCCGCAGGACGGCACCGTCGTCGTGCACGCCGGTGTCGACCAGGGGCAGGGAGTGCTCGCGGTCGACGACGCCTGCGGCGGCATCGCCGAATCGGACCTGCCGAAGGTGTTCGACGTGGCCTACCGCGGCACCTCCGCGCGCACGCCCGAATCCGGCGACCAGCCCGCCGGGGCGGGCCTCGGCCTGGCGATCGCGAAAGGCCTCGTCGAAGCACATTCCGGGCGGATCGACGTCCGCAATCACGGGCCGGGCTGCCGGTTCGAGGTACGCCTGCCGCTCGCCGGCTGAATCGCGCCGGGCGCGCCCGGCGCGCCCGGCGCGATTCAGCCCAGCCCGGCCGACGAGCGGAGCGGATCGGTGGCGAACGCGGCCACCCCGGTGGCGAACGGCACGGAGGCGGCGAACCCCAGCAGCTCACGTGCGCGTGCCGGATCCGCCACGACGTGCCGCACGTCCCCGGGCCGGGCACCGCCCGCGATCCGCGGCTCCGGCCCGGCCATGGCACGCGACAGCTCCGCCGCGAGTTCGCCCACCGTGTGCGGCTCGCCGGAACACACGTTGACCGGCGTCAGGCCCTCGGTGGGCCGCTCCACCGCGAGCGCGTTGGCCAGCGCCACGTCACGCACGTGGACGAAGTCCCGCCGCTGCTCGCCGTCCTCCAGCACCACCGGCGCCTCCCCGCGTTCGAGCCACGAACGGAACAACGACGCCACACCCGCGTACGGGGTGTCACGCGGCATCCTCGGGCCGTACACGTTGTGGTAGCGCAGCGCCCACACGTCGCCGCCGGTCTGCCGTGCCCACGCACTCGCGAGATGTTCCTGCGCCACCTTCGACGCCGCGTACACGCTGCGCGGGGCGAGCGGGGCATCCTCCGGGACCAGCAACGGTTCCAGCTCGGCACCGCATCGCGGGCACGGTGGTTCGAACCGGCCACCGGTGACGGCGTCGGCCCGCCGCGGCGCCGGCGGTGTCACGCCGTGTTCCGGGCAGGCGTAGCGACCCTCGCCGTACACGACCATCGACGACGCCAGCACCAGCCGTGGCACTCCGGCGCGATACATCGCGGCGAGCAGGACAGCCGTGCCGTGGTCGTTATGGGCGGTGTAGCGCGGCGCGTCCGACGGGTCGAGACCGTGCCCGACCACCGCGGCCTGATGGCACACGACATCCACATCGGACAGCACCGACTCGAGGACCTCGTCGGAGCGCACGTCGCCGAGAATCGTCTCGTAGCCACGCACCCACGGCGGCGGCTCGCTACCCGCGTGCGCGGTGTCGACGAGCAGATCGAGCAACCGCACCTCGTGTCCCCGCTCGGTCAGTACGTCCGCCACGTGAGATCCGACGAACCCGGCGCCACCGGTGATGAGAACGCGCATGCCGACACCGTAGGGGCGGCGCGCGGCCACCGCGCCGATGGTGGCCCGGATGTCACGAACTCGTCAGACATCGCCGGGTGCCGCTTCCCGTGACAGCGACACGCAAGGCAGTACCGACACGCAAGCAGTACCGACGCGCAGGGAACGTAGCGATACACACGGAGGGAAGGGATGTGCCTCGGCCGAGAAATCACCGTCACCTCGTAGAAGTCACCCACGAAGGTGACTTCACCTGCGCTGCGACATCTCGCAGGGTCACCTGACCTGCGTAAATCACAGAATTCACACCTGTCACACCCGACCCACATATTTACACCAGCACCATGTGAACCGATCCTGAGGGCGCTTGTGCAGACCAGGGCCGCGCAGTTGCCGAGCGCGGTCCGAACCGAACGCCGCGCCCGAAACCATCGCGCGCGGCCTGGGAGGACACCATGCCGGCGAACGGCCTGCGCACCGCATCGCGGATCTCGCTGACCCTGACCGCACTGGCGGCCATGCTGCTCGGATCACTGACACTGCTGGGCGGTTCGCAGGCCGCGGCCGAACCCGAGAGCGTCCCGGGGATCGACGTCTCGGGACATCAGGAGAACGTCGACTGGCAGCACGCGTGGAACACGGGCGCGCGGTTCGCCTACGTCAAGGCCACCGAAGGCACCGGGTTCACCAACTCCTACTTCGCCCAGCAGTACAACGGCGCCTACGACGTCGGCATGATCCGCGGCGCCTATCACTTCGCGCGCCCGGACGTCGGCCCGGCCGCGCCGCAGGCCGACTACTTCGTCGCCAACGGCGGTGGCTGGTCGGCGGACGGCAAGACACTGCCACCGCTACTGGACATGGAGTACAACCCGTACGGCGCGGACCCCTGCTACGGCCGGTCGGAACACGGCATGGTCCGGTGGATCAAGAACTTCTCCAAGCAGCTGCACTCCAAGACCGGCCGCTGGCCGATGATCTACACGACCACGGACTGGTGGAAGACCTGCACCGGCAACACTCCCCGATTCGGCAGCGACCACCCGCTGTTCATCGCCCGCTACAACGATCGCGTCGGCGAGCTGCCCAACGGCTGGCCCCATTACACGCTGTGGCAGTACAACGACCACGGACCGATGCCCGGCGACCAGAACACGTTCAACGGCTCCATGGCACAGTTGAAGCGACTGGCCCTCGGCGGCGAGGCCAAGCAGGAACCCGAGCCGGAGCCCGAACCGAAGCCGGAACCCGACCCGAAGCCGGAGCCGGAGCCGGAGCCCGACCCGAAACCCGATCCCGATCCCAGCCCGGAGCCGGAGCCGAGCCCGGAGCCCAGTCCCGAACCGGAACCGTCCATCCCGGAGTCGCCGGAGAACGAGGCATCGTCCTCCCCGTCCGATGAGGACACGGCCACAGGTGCCGACGAGGAGCCGGGCGACTCGCAGACCGGGGCGACCGCCGGCGACGCGGGCCAGGACGGCACCTCGGATGCCGGCGAGAACGGTGCGAGCGGCACGCCGGATCAGGTGGCCTCCGACCGCAATGCCGCCGCAGGCGACACCAGCGGCGAGGCCGAGGGCGACGAGTCCCCGGCCGGAACCGCCGGCGACGCCGAGTCCGGGGACGCCGGGGCCGACGGCACCGAATCCAACGGCACCGGGTCCGACGGCACCGAGTCCGGGGACGCCGGGTCCGACGGCACCGAACGGCTCGTCCTCCAGGAGGCCCCGCGGCAGGACGCCGAGCAGGCTCCGCGGCAGGGCAAGGGTCCGGACAAGCTCGCCGAGACCGGCGCCGCGCAGGACCTGCCTCGCATGATCGTGTTCGCCGCAGCACTGATCGTGCTCGGCCTGATCGTGCTGACGCTCACCCGCGGGCCCGCCCGTTCGCGACGCTGACCCGGTTCGAGTGGTGCCCGGCCCCGCGCTGCGAGCGTGGAGCCGGGCACCACTCGTGTCGGCGGGTGTTACGGCAACGACCTGCCGGCCGCCTCGGGGCCGGCCGCCGCGTTCCGCACCATCGCCAGGGCGTCGGCGTGTGCACGGACCGACGCCGTCGCGGGAGCGGTCGTCGTCACGTCGGCGTCGAGCGCCGCCGTCGTCTCCAGCGTCTCGTCGATCCCCGCGTCGCCCAGCTGGGTGCGAATCCGCGTCGAGGCCGCCGCGCCCGACGTCGCCAACCGGAACGCCTCGGTCGCCCAGGTCCACCGGTCGCGGCGCGCGCGTTCCCGCAGCGGCGGACGCCGCCACAACGCGGGCTCGTCCACCTGGATCTCGCGGATTCCGGCCGCTTCCAGGTCATGCACCTCGTCGCGCAGGACGAGCGCGAGCTGCGCCGCCGTGTCCGGCACCGGAACGTCGTCACGCACGAACGCCCCGGCGAGCACGGTCGCCGGGCCGGGCAGCACCCCTTTCACCACGGCCGTGGTCAGCCGCTGAGCGGCCGCGACCCAGTCGACCGTCATCGGCGCGGGCCTGCTCACGTCCCCTGCCACGATCGGCGGCCGCACGCAGTAGGCGCCGCTGTGCTGCACCCAGCCGTGCTCGGGCACCGCGATACCGCACAACCGCTCGGCGACGAAGCGCACCAGATCGTCGTGCCGTCGCTGGTCGGCCGACGGCGCGGCGAGGTCGGCGGCCTGCGGTCCGAGCACCTCCTGCAGGCGCACCACGTCGTGCAGGCCCGCGCGCATCCGTTCGCCGTAACACTCGTCGCTCCCGGGGCCCGTGCGCACCCGCCGGTCGACGGCCGCGACGAGCGGGTCGATCGGGTCGGTCGGCTCGGTCGGGTCGTCGGCCGACCGGCGGGTGCGCTCCTGCGCCGCGCGCCGGTCGGCGTATGCCGAGCGCCGCAGATGTGCGGGCCGCAGGGTGGCCAGCCGTGCCCGCACCCGGCGGTCGGCCGGCGGGCTCGCCCGGCGGCCGCCGAGGATCTCCCGCGCGTACGTCAGTTCCCCGGCGACAGTGTCCGGACCGCCGCGCAGCGCCGTGGCCAGGGTCACGACCTCGCGCACCTTCTGCGACGCGAACGCGAGCCACGGTGTGATCTCCGGGTCCAGTGCGGTCTCCCGGTCGACGTCGTACGGCACGTGCAGCAGCGAGCACGACGTGCTCACCGCCACCTCCCGTGCCGAACCGAGCAGCGTGGCCGCCGTGACCAACGCCGCGTCGAGATCGGTACGCCACACGTTGCGCCCGTCGACCAGACCGGCCACGAGCGTCTTGTCCGACAGTCCCGGCGTGGCGACGACCGTGTTCACCGTGGACGTTTCCGACACGAGGTCGACCGCGACGCCCTCGACCGGCGTGGCGGCGAGCGCACCGAGCGCCGGACCCGGATCGCCGTACGGCACGGCGGTCAGCAGCGCGGGCCGCTGCGTCCGGGCACCCAGCACGGAGTAGGCATCCCGTAGCGCCTCCCGCTCGACATCGGTCCGGTCGGCGGCGAACGCCGGTTCGTCGAGCTGCACCCAGTCGGCTCCCGCCGCCTGCAGTTCGGCGAGCACCCAGGCGTACACCCCGAGCAGCTCGCCGAGGCGGTCCAGGGGCTGAAAGCCCGGCGGCGAACCCGGCTCCGGGGCGCACAGCAGCAGGAACGTCACGGGGCCGAGCAGCACCGGACGGGTGTTGATCCCCAGGCGCAACGCCTCGAGATGGTCGCGCACCGGGGTCCGGTCGGCCAGCGTGAGCGGCGTGTCCGGGCCGATCTCCGGCACGACGTGGTGGTAGGGCGTGCCGAACCACGGTGCGGTGGCCAGCGGCGGCACCGAGTCGGTGCCCCGCGCCATGGCGAAGTACGTCTCCAGCGGGTCGAGACCCAGCGCGCGGAACCGCTCGGGCACGGCGCCGGCCATCACGGCCGTGTCGAGGACGTGGTCGTAGTACGAGAAGGTGCCGCCCGGGACCGAATCGAGGCCCGCGGCGGACAGCTCCCGCCACGCGCGCGCCCGCAGTTCCCTGGCGACGGCACGGAGTTCGGATTCGTCCGCGCGATGGGTCCAATAACGTTCGAGTGCCCGCGGCAGCTCCCTGCCGGGGCCGATCCGGGGGTATCCCAGGACGGTGGAACCGATGCTGCCGGTCAATGCTCTCTCCTCGCGAGCTCGTCGACACGGGTGCCGACGGTCTCGCCGGAGGGGCGCAGGCCGGCCGGGGCGCACCTGCCCGGCCCGTCCGCCCGGTCCACCCACGAGACCTCGGACCCGCGCGCACCGGGTGGTGCGCGCGCCGGTGGCAGGTCTTCGGACTCGCGGGCTCTCCCGGCCGGGGCCGGAGGTCCTACTGGCCGTCGCTTCCCGGACCCGGGGTCCAGTGCCGTTGACGGCGGTCGTTCCCGCTCACCGCTGCGGGGCAGTCCCGGATTCGCACCGGGTTCTCTCTTGCCTCACCCGGCAGGCCCGTGCGGGCCGGACGCGGGTGAACCACCAGCACGGCCACCCTAGCCCCAGGGTGGCCGCGTCCGCGCTCGCCGACGGCACCGCGGCGGGCGCCTCCACACTCCGGAATCGGCGCCGGCCTGCACCGTTGCAACCGGGGAGACCTCGCTCACAGGCCGGGGACTGCGGTCATCGGAATGCGGACTGCCCCGTCACCGCCTGCCCGATCACGAGCTGGTGCACCTCCGACGTGCCCTCGTAGGTCAGCACCGATTCGAGGTTGTTGGCGTGCCGCAGTACGGGGTATTCGAGGCTGATCCCGTTGGCACCGAGAATCGTCCGGCATTCGCGCGCGATCGCGATCGCCTCGCGCACGTTGTTGAGCTTGCCGGTGCTGACCTGTTCGGACGTCAGCGTCCCCGCGTCCTTGAGCCCGCCGAGGTGCAGTGCCAGCAGCATGCCCTTGCCGAGTTCGAGGCTCATGTCGGCGAGTTTGAGCTGGGTGGCCTGGTACGAGGCCAGCGGTTTTCCGAAGATGTCGCGTTCCTGCGAATAGGCGATCGCCGTTTCGAGGCAGTCGCGGGCCGCGCCGAGCGCGCCGAACACGATGCCGTAGCGCGCCTCGTTCAGGCACGACAGCGGACCGGACAGGCCGCGCGCCTCCGGCAGCATCGCAGACGCCGGGAGCCGGACGTCCTCCAGCACGAGCTCGCTGGTCACCGACGCCCGCAGCGACAGCTTCTTCGTGATCTCCGGCGCCGAGAACCCCGGCGTGTCCGTGGGAACGACGAAGCCGCGGATCTTGTCATCGGTCTGCGCCCACACCACGGCGACGTCGGCCACGGAGCCGTTGGTGATCCACATCTTCGTGCCGTTGAGCACCCAGTCGCCGCCGGCGTCGCGCCGTGCGTACGTCCGCATGTCACCCGGGTTCGACCCGAAGTCCGGCTCGGTGAGGCCGAAGCAGCCGATCGCCTCCCCCGCGGCCATGCGCGGCAGCCACTCCTGCTTCTGTTCCTCCGAGCCCCAGCGCCGGATCGCGAACATGGCGAGCGAGCCCTGCACCGACACGAGACTCCGCAGGCCCGAATCGGCCGCCTCGAGCTCCATGCACGCCAGGCCGTAGGCGGTCGCGGTGGTGCCCGCGCAGCCGTAGCCCTCCAGGTGCATGCCCAGTACGCCGAGCTTGCCGAGCTCACGTGCCAGATCCCGCGCCGGGATCGAGGCACTGTCGAACCAGTCCGCCAGGTGGGGCCGGATCCGGTCTGCGGTGAAGGCCCGCACCGTGTCGCGAATCGCCCGGTCGTCCTCGCCGATCAGGTCCTCGGTGCCGAACAGGCCGAGCGGTGTCTGTGTGCCGGACATGGGCGATCCTTTCGTTCGTCGCCGTCGCCGTGCTGTCATCACGGCCACTACGCATTGTCGCGTCACCGGGGTGTCAGCAGGGAGACGGCCGCGTGGACGGCCGATTCGACCACGGCGTCGAGACTCCCGTCGTCCTCGACGGTCGTGGCCACGAGTTCGCGCAACCCGCCGAGCAGAATGATCACGCTCTCCCGCGGCACGGGTGGGCCTGCACCTCGGCGCTCGGCCTGCCTCTCGAGCCCCTGGGCCAGCGTCACGAAGCCTTCGAGCTGCATCCGCTGCAGCTGCCGCGCCTTGTCACCGAGAGCGGGTACGTCACGGATCCAGCTGACGACGATCGCCGGTTCGGCCTCGGCATAGGCGAACCACGCTTCGACTGCGGTCCGCACCTGGTCGGGCCACGGCGCCGTCTCGTCGACCGCACCGGACACGTAGCGGACCATCTCGCCCGTGGTCTCGGCCATCAGCGCCACGAAGCACTCGTCCCGGTCGGCGAAATGCTCGTAGAAGGTGCGGCGCGACGTCTGGGCACGGCGCACGATCCCGGCGACCGTGGCGCTGCGGTAGCTGTCGTCCGCGATCTCGGCGGCCAGGCCGTCGAGCAGGCGCCTGCGGAACGACACCGGGCCGACGCTTCGCTCGCCGGCCCCTCCGGTGCCGGGCGGGCCCCGGTCGGCCGGACTCGCGGCTACCGGACCGGCCACGCCCCCGGCCCCACTGGTGGAAGACAGTGTCCCTCCCCTAACGGATGACGGTGTTTGCCACCCGATGGTACGCGTCTGTACCGTCCCGCTCCGGTACACACGCGTACCAGGACGGGGCCCAGGGGGTGGCGCCGATCCCGCGCCGCGTCAGTTCCCGTACCGCCCCGACACCGCACGAAACCACGCAAAGGAGCGTGCCTCGTGACCACCACCGACGGCCCTCGCACGGTCAACCGGCGCAAGTTCATGGGCTACCTGCTCGGCGGTGCGACCGTCGTCGCCGCCGCCGACCTCGGGATGTTCGGGCGCGGCGCCACGGCCGACGCCGCGCCCGGTGAACTGCCCACCCTTCCCCAGCCCGCAGAGATCGCCGACCTCAGCGACCTGCTCACCCTCGCCGCGGCGCCGACGTCGCAGCTGATCACCGTCACGATCAACGACGACGGCACGGCCTCGTTCGCGCTGCCCCGCGCCGAGGTCGGCCAGGGCATCACGACGGCAGCCGCGATGCTGATCGCCGAAGAGCTCGACCTGCCCGTCGACAAGGTCCACGTCACGCTGGCACCCGGCAGGCCCGAGCTGCTGTTCAACCAGATCACCGGCGGGTCCAACACGATGCACGCGATGTACACGCCGATCCGCGTGGCCGCCGCGATCGCGAAGGGCGCGCTGCTGCAGGCCGCCGCCACGCTGCTCGGCGACAGCGCGAACAAACTGACGTCGCACCTCGGCCACATCGTCGCGCCCGACGGACGCCGCGTCGACTACGGCAAGCTCTCCGCGCTCGCGGCGAAGGAGCAGCCCGAAGCGGTCGAGGTCGCGCTCAAGGACGAGAATTCGCACGCGGTCGTCGGCACACCCGTCAACCGCATCGATGCGCTGGACGCCGTCACCGGTGCCAAGCAGTTCGCCACCGATCTCGACGTCACCGCGGCACTGCCGACGATGGTGTGCCGGGCCCCGACGCTCAACGGCACGCCCAAGGCCGTGCACAACGCGGACCGGGTGCGCGAGATGCCGGGCGTCACGCACGTGGCGACGATCCCGACCGGCGTCGCGGTGCGGGCTTCGACGTTCGGCCAGTGCATCGACGCGGTCCGCACACTCGAGGTGTCCTGGAACGACGGTCCGGTCGCAGGCATGTCCGACGAGGACGCCCTGGCCGGCGTCCGTTCCGCCGAGGCACCGATACCGGCCCTGCCCGTCGGTGAGACCGTCTCGGGCGATTTCACCTTCTGGTTCCGCAGCAACTCCGCGATGGACACGAACAGCGCGGTCGCCGACGTGCGCCACGGAAGCGCCCAGATCTGGGCGAGCCTGAAGAACCCGAACGTCGCCCAGGGACTCATCGCCGAGGCACTCGGCATTCCGCAGGCCGCTGTCACGGTCAACGTGGTGCAGGGCGGCGGTTCGTTCGGCAGGCGGCTGTTCTCCGATCCCGCCATCGAAGCGGCCCGCATCAGCAAGGCGATGGGCGTACCGGTCAAACTCATGTGGCACCGCGCCGACGACGCCCGCGTCGGCCGCACCCATCCGCTGGCCACCTCCCGCATCCGCGCCTGTTACTCGGGCGATACGGTGCTCGGCCTCCAGCAGGCCCACACCAGCGTCGAGACCGACTTCCGGCACGGGCTGGGCGACATCATCACCGCCAAGGCCGCCGACCTACCCGGCGGACTCGGGAACCTCCCGTTCTCCCAGGTGATCTTCCAACTCACGACGATATTGCCCTACGACTTCGGCGCCGTCGGCCAGTCGCTCGCCGAGACCGACACGCGGTTCAACACCAGCTCGATGCGCAACATCTACTCGCCCGACGTGCGCACGGCGAACGAGCTGATCGTCGACCAGCTCGCGCAGCGGACGGGCAGCGATCCACTGGAGTTCCGGCTGTCGCATCTGCGCAACGGCAGGCTGCGCTCCGCACTCGAGACCGCCGCCGAAAAGGCCGAATGGGGCAAGGAACTGCCCGAGGGCATGGCGCAGGGCATCGGGGTGCACGTCGAGTACAAGGGCGTCACCGCCTGCATCATGGAGATCGACTGCCGTCCGGAGACGGTGGGCCGCAAGGTCCGCAACGCCGTGACCGGGCCGCGCGTCACGAAGGCGACGATGGTGATCGACTGCGGCAAGGCGATCAACCCGCGCGGCATCGAGGCGCAGATGCAGGGCTGCGTCAACGACGGCATCGCGATGACGCTCACCAGCAGCCTCCACCTGCGAGACGGGCACTTCCAGGAAGCCAGCTGGGACAACTACTTCTACACCCGGCAGTGGAACACGCCGCCGGAACTCGAGGTCGTCGTACTCGACTCCACCGAGCCACCCGGCGGTGTCGGCGAGGCGGGCGTCGCCGCGGCGGCCGCGGCCGCCGCGTGCGCCTACGCCCGCGCCACCGGCACGATGCCGACCGAGTTCCCGATCAATCACCAGACGCTGTCGTTCGATCCGAAGCCGCACGCACCGCCGGTGCCGCAATCGCCGACCGACGGCCTCGACCACACCTACTGACCAGCACCTACGGGAAGCACGGAGAACCCAGATGTCTGAACAGACTTTCGTCGTCAACGGTGAGCGGGTGACGGTCGACGTCTCCGGCGACGTGCGGGTGCTGTGGGTGCTGCGCGACCTGCTCGGCGTCACGGGCCCCAAGTACGGCTGTGGCATCAACGTCTGCAAGGCCTGCACATCGCACATCAACGGCAAGGCGTTCAATCCCTGCGCGGTGCCCGTCGGCGAACTGTCCGCCGACGACGAGGTGACCACCATCGAGGGGCTGCCCGCGCAGGCCGCCGAGGAGTCGCGCGGACAGCACGGCCTGCATCCGATGCAGGAGGCGTGGCTCGAACGGGACGTCGTGCAGTGCGGTTACTGCCAGCCCGGTCAGATCATGGCGGCGGTGGCGCTGGTGCGCAAGGTCCGCGACGAGGGCAGGACGGTCACCGAGGCCGACCTCGACGGCATCCGCAACATCTGCCGCTGTGGCACCTACACCCGCATTCGCGAGGCCATCCGGGACGGCGAAACGCGGATGTGAGCCCCTCCGGTCGCATCCTGGAAGGCTCGGCTGCGGGGCCGACGGCCCGCGCCGGGCCTTCCAGGAGCCGCATCGTACCCGGCCCGGTACAGTGCTGGATCGGCATGAATGAGCACAGTGATCCGGCGCGCACGACCCGCCGCAGCGGCGAGGAGCTGCGGGAGGCGATCCTGGATGCCGTGCTGTGCGAACTGTTCGAACGCGGCTACACCGGGGTGACGTTCGACGGCATCGCGCACCGTGCGCACACCAGCAAGCCGGTGATCTACCGCCGGTACGCGACGCGCGCCCGGATGGTCCTGGACGCGCTCATCCGGCATGCGCCCGCCGATCTGCCGTCGGACAGCGCGGGCGACCTCCGATCCGATCTCATGGCGCTCGGTCTCGCACTCGGCAGGCGGTTCGAGCAGATCGGCATCACCACGGTGCGCCGGCTCATCGCCGACGTGGACGATGATCTGTTGCCGCAACTCGCCGAACTCGCCACCGCGCCCGCGGAACAGGCGCTGCAGCGGGCGCTGGACGCCGCACGGGCACGGGGCGAACTGGGCCCGGAGCCGCTGCCGGACCGCGTCGCGATGCTGCCGTTGGCGCTGTGGCACCACGAGATGCTGTCCATCGGGCACGTCGACGAGGCCGCGGTCGCCGACATCGTCGACCGCATCTGCCTGCCCCTGCTGACCCGCCGGGTCTGAGACCGCCACGACGCAATCCGGCAGCACGGGGCTGTCCGTCGCCATTTCTCGGGCACAGCACCTTCGGCCACGGCACCCCTCCCTCCGACGCGGAAGCGCCCCTCGGCCACCGACGTGTCCGAGGGGCGCTCTTCCGTCCCACCCACCTACGAGGGCGGAGCTACGCGTTCGCGGGTTCGCGATCCGAATCGGAGTGGTCCCGAGCGGCGCCTGGACGCTCGAGGCTCTCACCTTCGACGTCGACGTTCGGGACGATCCTGTCCAGCCACTTCGGCATCGCCCACGCCTTGTCCTTCATCAGGTACATGAGCGACGGGATGAGCAGCATCCGGATCACGAACGCGTCGAACACCACCGCCACGGCGAGCGCGAAGCCCATCGACTTGATCATCACGTCGTCCATGAGCATGAATCCGGCGAACACCGAGGTCATGATCAGCGCAGCGGCCGTCACGACACGGGCCGAGTTGCGGAAGCCGTCGACGATGGCGTCCTGATACGACGCCCCGTGCACGTGGGCCTCGCGAATCCGCGTCACCAGGAAGACCTGGTAGTCCATCGCCAGCCCGAACACCACGCCGACCAGGATGATCGGCATGAAGCTGATGATCGGCCCGCCTTCGAAGATGCCGAACCAGCCCTCCTGGAACAGTGCCACCGTCACGCCGAGCGTGGCCAGCACCGACAGCAGGAAGCCGAGCGTCGCGGTCAGCGGCACGAGCAGCGAGCGGAACACCAGCACCAGCAGGACGAACGCCAGGCCCACGACGGTGGCCAGGTACGGCACGAGCGCGTCGTTGAGCTGCTGGGAGATGTCCTCCATGATCGCGACGGTGCCGGTGATGCCCAGCTCCACTCCGGTGCTGTCCTCGAACCCGGCTTCGCCCGCGCGGAGACTCTCGAGCAACTCCGCGGTGCGTGGGTCGTCCGGTCCGAACTCGGGTTGCAGCATGACCATCGTGCCCTTGTCATTGCCGGGCGCCGGCACGACATGGCTGACGCCGTCCTGCTCGGCGGCCCACTGCTGGGCCTCCTGGTAGGCGGCCTGCTGTGCCTGCGGGTCGTCCGAAATCCCCCGGGCGTCGACAACCAGCATCAGCGGGTCCAGCTTGCCGGGGCCGAAGGCGTCGCCGATCATCTCGGCGGCCTGCCTGCGCGACGAGTCGCTGGGCGCCGTCGCATCGTTCGGCATGCCGAGGCGCAGGTCCTTGAACGGGATCGCCAGTGCGCCGAGCGCGACGACAACCAGCAGCGTCCAGGCGAGCGGCTTCTTGCCGAGGAAGCGGGACCAGCGCACCCCGTTGTTCAGCACGAGTCCCGACTCCTCGCGCTTCGGGCTGTACTTGCGGAACTTCAGGCCGAACGTCTTGCCCTTGAGCATGCCGACCACGGCGGGCAACAGCGTCAGTGCGACGAGCACCGCGATCGCGACCGTGGCCGCGGCGGCCAGGCCCATCGTGGTCAGGAACGGAATCCCGACGACGCTGAGTGCCGCGAGCGCGATGATCACCGTCAGGCCGGCGAACACGACGGCGGAGCCGGCTGTGCCGACGGCGATGCCGAGCGCGGTCGGCCGGTCGTCGGTGTGCTCGAGTTCGCTGCGGTAGCGCGCCAGGATGAACAGGGCGTAGTCGATGCCGACAGCGAGGCCGATCATCGTCGCGAGGATCGGCGTGGTCGACGAGATGTCGGTGAACACGGTCATCGCCGTGATACCCATCGAGCCCAGCGCGACCCCGATACCGGCGGTCACGACCGGCATGCCCGCCGACACCAGCGAACCGAACGTCAGCGCGAGGATGATCAGCGCCATGACGATGCCGATCAGCTCGGCCGTCGCACCACCGATCTCCATCACCTGCATGCCCGAGCCGCGGACCTCCATGGCGAGATCCGAGGAGTCGGCGTGCTGCTCGACGACGTCGAGGATCTGCTGCTGCGTCTCCGGTTCGACGTCGGTGACCTGCTCGACGTCCAGGGCGAAGTCGACCAGGCCGGTGCGTCCGTCCTCCGACAGCGGCGAGGACGCGGCGAGCTGCGGCGCGGCCCGTTCGAGCGCCGCCTCGCGGTCGAACGGCTGTCCTTGGGCCTCGGCCTGCTGCCGGGCCTGCTGGAGTGCCTGCTGTTCGAGGCCCGCATCCGCCTGGACGGGGCCGAGGACGGCCTGCTCACCCTGCGGCACGGTGTCGACGTCGCGCAGGTCGGCGATCAGCTCGTCGACGGCCCGGACATGTTGCGGGGCCGCCAGCTGCTCGCCTTCGGGAGCCTGCACGACGACCTGGACGTTCGCCGCATCCATCGGCGAGTCCTGCCCGTCCATGATCTCCGGCAGCGTTTCCGCGGCTTCGACCGATTCGATGCCGGGGATCGTGAACTGATCCGACATCGGCTGCGACTGCGTGACGGAGAACGTGCCCACGCCTGCGAGCACGACGAGCCAGGCGATCAGGAAGAAGGGCCACCGGCGGTACGCGGTCCTGCCGAGGCGGAAAAGTAGCTTGGCCATGCGTGGTTTCGGCTCCTGGATACGTGACGGACTGGGGCTCGTGTCGCACGGTCACCGGCGCCGTTGCCGGAACGATCGGCACGAATCCGCCCGCTGCTGCCGCATGCGGTCGGTTCGGGTGCTGCTCCCGCACCCGCCTCGGCACGACCACCGGTCCAGGGGAGGACACACGGACGACGTGGCAACCCGCGGCGCAACGCGTGCTGCAACCACGGTGCGTGGTCCGGGCCACGTATCCGTCACGACACTCCCCCGGCCGATGACCTCGGCAGGCACATCGGTCAACACCTCGCCATAAGATACGGCTCGTATCTTATGGCATGCAGCTCATCATACATGACCAGACGGTGCGAACCCCGACAGCGTGACGGCACCCCGCGAGGTCACTGCGCGTGCCCAACCACCACCCGACCGGGCATAACTCGCCGTCGCGCGCACGAATGCCGCATCCGGGACCTACACGCCGGGTGTGACAGATCACAGCGGTACCCGGCCCGCCCGACGGCTATTCCCGACGCCGCACCACCGCGCGACAAGGAGCCGTTGAGGACATTGCGGTGCCTGCGCCGACAGCGCCGACAGCGCAGGCAGCGCAGGCGGCAGAGCCGGCAGCGCCGGTTGCAGAGCCCGAGCGACTCCGCAGCATTCGTCGCGGCGCCTCGTACTCCACCCCGTTCTTCGCGTCGAGCAAACCGGCCACCGGGCCACGCGCGTACTCGGGGTCGAGCCCGGCGGGACGAAACCGGATGCGGTACATCATCGGCGCGACGACCCGGCCGGCGCGGGCTCCTCGACCCCGGACCGGCCGGATCCGGCTGCGCCGTCGGCCCGCCGCCGGATCTCGGCGAGCACGGCGGGCACCACCTCGTGCACGTCACCTTCGACGGCGTAGGTGGCTCGCTGCATCATCGGCGCCTCGGGATCGGTGTTGATCGCCAGAATCGCCGCCGAATCCATGCAGCCCACCCAGTGCTGGGTCGCGCCGCTGATCCCGCACGCGATGTAGAGGTCCGCCGCGATCTTCGTGCCGGTGAGGCCCACCTGGTCCCGATGCGGCCGCCAGCCGTTGTTGGTGGCCACCCGCGAGCAGCCCACGACGCCGCCCAGTCGCTCGGCCAGCTCCTCGAGGACGACGAAGCCTTCCGCACCGCCGACGCCCCGGCCACCCGAGACGACGACCGGTGCCGTCGACAGCGACAGCCCGGTCTCGCTCGCGACCCGTTCGGCCACGCGCGTGCGGGCGAGCTCCGGCGGAACGTCCACTGCGGACTCGGTGACCTCACAGTCGGCCGGCTGGAGCGGCACCTGCGGGGTTTCGACGGCCGCGGCCACCGTCGCCAGCTTCACCGGCGCCGTCAGTTCGGCGTCCTCCAGCAGCACCCCGCCACTGCGGGTCCTGGTCAGTCGCCAGGCACCGGAGCCGTCCTCCTCCCCGGCGAGGCGCACACAGTTCGTCGCCAAGGGCAGGCCCGCACGCGCGGCCGCGTGGGTGAGGACCTCGGTGTCGCGGTGCGACGCCGAGGCCAGCACACCGGCCGGGCCGAGCCAGTCGATCACGGTCGCCAGCGCGCTCCCCCACGCCTCGGGCCCGTACTCGTCGAGCAGCTCGTGCCGTACGACGTGGAGTCTGCTCACGCCGTAGCCGCCGAGCTCTCCGGCCACGTCGCCGGCCGGAACCCCGGTTCCGGCGAACGCCACCGCCTCCACCGGCTCGTCGCGGCTCGCCAGCGACCGTGCCACCGCGGGCAGTTCCGGAACCACCTGGCCGTCGGCCACCACGATCAGTTGCATCGTCGTCACACCTTCCCCAGCTCGGCCAGCACGTCGACCACCGCGGGCGCGGCATCCGCCCCGCGTCCCAGCGGAATCGCACCGGCACGGTCGTCCGCGGGCCTGCGCAGGCCCAGGGTGCGCAGACCACCCGGTTCGGGACCGCACGTCACCGTCCGCAGCGCCGCCTTCTTCGCCTTGAGCCTTCCCGGCAGCGTCGGGTATCGGGGCAGATTCAAGCCCTCCTTCACCGCCACGGCCGCAGGCACCGACAACCCGAACACCTCGGTGCCGCCGGGGGTGTCGCGGGTCGCGCGCAGCGTCGCTCCGTTCTCCGTCACTGCCCCGTTCTCCGCCACTGCCCCGTTCTCCGGCACTGCCCCGCTCTCCGCCTCGATCCCGGTGACCCCGCCGACGATCGGAAGGCCGCACGCCAACGCGACGCGCACGCCGACCTGTCCGTGGCCCGCATCGGCGGAGGCGTCGCCGAACAGCAGCAGGTCCGGCGCAGGCTCGTCGGCCAGTCCCGCGAGGACGGCCGTCGCGGTCGCCTCCGGATCGAGGTCCGTCGTGCCCGTGTCGACGAGCACCCCCTGGTGGGCGCCCATCGCCAGCGCGTACCGGAGCTGTTCGCCCGCCTCCTCCGGGCCCACGGTCAGCACCGTCACCCGGCCGCCGTGCGCGGCCGCGAGACGCACCGCCTCTTCGACCGCGCATTCCTCGTGCGGGCCGATGGTGAAGCCGAGGTGCCGCGTATCGACCGCCAGTCCGTCGTCGGTCAGCGGCACCTGCGCTCCGAACGCAGGCACCCGCTTGATGCAGACCACGATGTCCACGACGTCCGCCTCCCTTCCGGCGGCTCGACTGCCATTGCCGGGCGGATCACGCCTTCATTCGCGTGTCGTCCGGATCGAACAGCGGTGTCCGGCCCGCCCGTGCGACCGTGACCGGATACCGCTCGGCCATGTACTCCACCTGCAGCGATGTGCCTTCGACGGCGAACTCCGGCGGCAGGTACGCCATCAGCAGATGGCGGCCCACCGACGGCGCGGGCCCGGCGCTGGTGACGGCCGAACCACGGCCTTTGCGGTCGACGATCCGCTCCCCTGCCGGTGTCACGATCGGCTCGCCACCCTGCGGGTACCGCGGGATGCCCTCGGCGCCGAGGTGGTCGTCGACGGTGAGGGTGCACAGCGTCGCCGCGGGGTCACCCTCCCGCGCCGCGAGGTAGGCGTCCTTGCCGATGAAATCCGCCGCCTTCACCTTGGGCAGTGCCAGGCCGGCCTCCACCGGGTCGTACTCGGCGTCGAGCTCGGCACCCATGAGCCGGTAGCCCTTCTCGAGCCGTCCGGTCGTGCCGTAGACGCCGATGCCCGCAGGCGCGATGCCGTGCGGCCTGCCCGCCTCGGCGATCGCGTCCCACAGCGCCTGCCCCTGTTCGAACGGCGCGTGCAGCTCCCAGCCGAGATCGCCCACATAGGACACCCGCAGCGCCAGCACGGGTATCCCGTCGACCGCGATCCACCGGGCCGTGCCGAACGGGATCGCCTCGCCGGACACGTCGTCCTCGGTCGTCGCCGCGAGGATGTCCCTGGCGCGCGGGCCCCACAGCCCGAGCGTGCACACCGCCGACGTCACATCCACGAGGGACGCCGAGCCGTCAGCGGGCAGGTGGCTCTCGAACCAGAACCGGTCCCGCGCTCCGTCGGCGCCACCGGTGATCACCCGGAACCGGTCCTCGGCCAGGCGCACGACCGTGAGATCACTGCGGAAGCCGCCGCCCGGCGTCAGCACCGGTGTGTAGCAGATCCTGCCGACGGGCCGGTCGAGCTGCGCCATCGTCATCCGCTGCAGGTAGTCCAGCGCTCCGGGTCCGCGTACGTCGAACTGGGCGAACGCCGTCAGGTCGATCATCGCCGCCCGCTCCCGCAGGGCCAGGTGCTCGGCCTCCACGATCGGCGACCACCACCGGGCGTCCCACTCGTGGGGACGGTCGTGAATCCGGTCGCCGAACTCCTCGAGCAGGTCGCGGTTGGACTCGTACCAATGCGGCCGTTCCCAGCCGCCGACCTCGAAGAACACCGCACCGGCCGCGCGCTCACGCGCGTGGAACGGCGAGAGCTTCCGGCCACGGGCCGATTCCCACTGCTCGCGCGGGTGCACGATGCCGTAGGTCTTGTTGAAGCCCTCGTTCGCGCGGGCACGCACGTGCTCGCGCGTGCGCTGGTGCGGGTAGAACCGCGCGATGTCGGCGCCGTGCATGTCGAACTCACAGTCGCCGTGGGTCAGCCACTCCGCCATCATCCGGCCCACGCCCGGACCCTCCTTGATCCACACCGCGGCCGCCGACCACAGCCCGTCCACCTCCGGACTCGGCCCCAGCACCGGCGCACCGTCGGGAGTCAGGGACAGCAGTCCGTTGATCGCGTGCCGCACCCCGGCATCCGGCCGGTCGAGGATGCTGCCGAACAATTCGAGCGCCTGCTCCAGTTGCGGGTCGAAGTCCTCGGAGGTGAACGGCAGCTGGGTGGGTGACAGTGCGGCCGCCGCCAGCGACGGGATCTCGTCGGGTTCGTGCAGGATCGGCCGGTGGGCGTACGACCCGATCTCGAGATCGGCGCCGCTCTGCCGCTCGTACATGAGCGCGTCCATGTCCCGCACGATCGGATAGGCGATCGCCGTCCCGCTCGCCTCGAACTCGGGAATCGGCCCGACGTCCATCATCTGGTGCACCGCCGGAGTCAGCGGGATCTGCCCACCCGCCAGCCGCGCGATCCGCGGGCTCCAGACGCCGCATGCGACGACCACCAGCGAAGTCTCGACGTCCCCGGCGTCGGTGCACACCCTCTGCACGCGCCCGCCGTCGGTGCGGATGCCGGTCACCGTGGTGCTCGCCGCCACGGTCAGCGCGCCGTCGGCGATCGCCTGTTCGCGCATGAGTGCCCCTGCCCGCAGCGGGTCGACGACCGCCACCGACGGGGTCCAGAAGCCGGCGAGCAGAATGTCCGGATCCACGAACGGCACGAGCTCCGCGACCCGCCCCGGGTCGATCAGCTCGGCGTCCACGCCCCAGGCCCGCGCCGAGGCCATCCGCCGTTTCAGCTCCTCGACCCGCGCCGGTTCCCGCGCCACCTCGACGCCACCGCAGCTGATGAGCGTGCCCAGCTTCTCGTACTGGCGCATGGAATCCGTCGTCAATGCGGTGATCTCGCGGGAATGGTCGACGGGAAAGATGAAGTTCGAGGCGTGCCCGGTCGACCCGCCGGGATCGGGCAGCGGCCCCTTCTCGATCAGCACGATGTTCCGCCACCCCAGTTCGGCGAGGTGATGGCACACCGAGTTGCCCACGATGCCGGCTCCGACAACGACGATGTCGGCGCGTTCGGGAATCTCCGTCATCTCGATCACTTCCTCACGACAGCCCCACGACCTGGCCTGCCTCGTCGATGTCGATGTGCTCGGCCGCAGGCTCCGACGACAGGCCCGGCATGGTGCGCATGTCACCGCAGATCGGGTAGATGAACCCCGCGCCTGCCGACAGGCGCACCTCGCGCACCGGCAGCATCCAGCCGCCGGGAGCTCCCTTGCGGGACGGGTCGGCCGAGAGCGACAGGTGCGTCTTCGCCACGCACACGGGCAGCCGGCCGAATCCGTGCCGCTCGTAGTCGTCGAGCTGCCTGCGTGCGGTGGCGCCGAGTTCGATGCCGTCGGCGCCGTACATCCGCCGCGCGATCGCCTCGACCTTCTCCGTCAGCGTTGCCTCGTCCGGGTACAGATAGGAGAAGCCGGCCGGCTCCGCGCACGCCTCCGCGACGGCCTCGGCGAGTTCCGCCGCACCTTTGCCACCTTCGGAGGCATGCGTGGTGATCGCCGCCCGCGCACCCTCCTCGGCGGCGACGTCCACAATGGCCTGTTTCTCGCTGTCGTGGTCGCCGGGGAACGCGTTGACCGCCACGACCGGGGTCACGCCGTGCGCCCGGACGTTGGCGATCTGTTTGCGGAGATTCTCCGCCCCGTCCCGCACGTCCTCGGAATTCTCGGCCAGCATCTCCTCCGGCAGCGGCCGGCCTGCGATCACGCGGTACCGTCCCGTGTGCGCCTTCAGCCCACGGACCGTCGCGACCACCACCGCCGCGTCGGGGGTGAGCCCCGAGGAGCGGCATTTGATGTTGAAGAACCGCTCCGCCCCCATGTCGGCCCCGAACCCGGCCTCCGTGACGAGGTAGTCCCCGCAGCGAATGCCGATCAGGTCGGCCACGACCGACGAGTTGCCGTGGGCGATGTTGCCGAACGGTCCGCAGTGGACCAGGGCGGGAGTCTGTTCCGTCGTCTGCAGCAGGTTCGGTTTCAGCGCGTCGCGGAGCTGCACGCACATCGCACCCGCGGCGTGCAGGTCCTCGGCCGTGACCGGCTCGCCCCTCCGGTCGTAGGCCACCACGATGCGGCCCAGCCGGGCACGCAGGTCCCGCAGCGACCGGGACAGCGCGAGCACCGCCATCACCTCGCTGGCCGCCGTGATGTCGAATCCGGTCTGCCGCGGCAGCCCGTCCTGCCGCCCGCCGAGGCCGGTCACGATCTGACGCAGATCGCGGTCGTTGACGTCCAGCACCCGGCGCCAGGCGATCGCGAGCGGGTCGAGGTCGAGCGCATTGCCCTTGTGCAGGTGGTTGTCGACCATGGCGGCGAGCAGATTGTGCGCCGACGTGACGGCGTGAAGGTCACCGGTCAGGTGCAGGTTCACGGCCTCCATCGGCACGACCTGCGAGTAGCCGCCGCCGGCCGCGCCGCCCTTGATGCCGAACGTCGGTCCCATCGACGCCTGCCGGACCGCGATCACACCGCGTTTGCCGATGTGGCCGAACGCCTGGCCGAGTCCGACCGTGGTGGTCGTCTTGCCTTCCCCGAGCGGTGTCGGGGTGATCGAGGTGACCACGACGTACTTCGCCCGCGGCCGGTTCGCGAGCTCGTCGATCGCTTCCAGCGAGATCTTGCCCGCGGAGTGACCGTACGGCTCGAACAGTCGTGACTCGATCCCCATGTCCCCGGCCACGTCCAGCAGCGGTTTCCGCACCGCGGCGCGGGAGATCTCCAGGTCCGACGGCATCGACGGCATGTCTCAGCCCTCCCCTCGTGGGTTCGGTGCCGATCCGTTCCGGCCGCGGTTCGCGGCCGGAAGCTCGGCGAGCAGGCGGGCGGTGGCCCGCACCTTGTTGAACGTGTAGCAGTGCAGTCCCGCCGGAGCGGGTTCGCCGTGCTGCTCTGCGAGGTCGACGACGCCGCGCAGCACGCTGTCCCGCCCGCGCCGCGGCCGGAGCAGGCGTCCGACGATCGACCGATGGGACGCGACGAACCGGAGTGAGTCGCCGACCCCGATCCGGGCGCCCACGCGCGCCAGCGTCGCGACGTCGACAGCGCCGGGAACACCGATCACGACGGGCAGCGTGATGCCGTGTTCGCCCGTTTGCCGCAGGAATTCCCGGATCGCGGTGAGGTCGAAGCACAGCTGCGTCACCGTGTAGGTCGCCAGGTCCTGTTTGGACCGCAGCGACGACCACAGCGTCGCGGTGTCGATCGACGGGTGTCCCTCCGGATAGGACGGAACGCCCACCCGTGCGGGAAGCCGGCCGAGCTCGGCCATCGCCCGCAGCAGCGATCCGCCGTCCGGGAACGGTCCGGCGGGCTCGGACGTGTCGCCGCCGACGACGAAGACGTCGTCCACGCCGGCACCGGTGAGCCGGTCGAGCACGTCGGTCAGCTCGCCGTTCCCGGTGAGCTGCCGTGCCGCCAGATGCGGCACGGGACGCAGCCGCTGGGCCGCCAGCTTTTCGCACAGGTCGACGGTCGCACCGGTCCCGCGGCGCGGCGACGCCGTCACGGTGACGACCGTGTCCTCCGGCAACGCGCCCGTCTCCTCGAGCACGCCGCTCAGGGGCAGCACCTCGAGGCGCGGGCGCGCCAGGATCCCGGACGGTGCCGACCCCGGCACCGTCCCGTCTCCCGGCTCCCGCGTGCGCCTCATCGCTTCGGGGTTTCCTTCCGCGGATCGATGAACGGCTTCTCGACGACCGTTCCCTCACGCACGCCGGTGGGTGTGCGCACCTGCAGGGTCGTGCCGAGTTCACTGAGTCCGACCGGCACCATGGCGAGTCCGATGTTGCGTTCGAGCCGCGGCGAACGGCACGCACTCGTCACCCGGCCGACCGGTGGTCCCGCACCGTCGTAGACCTCGAACGGTTCGATCATGGACCCGTCGTTGTAGGTGCCGAGCGGTTCGCCGGAGATCTCCATGCCCACCATGAGCCGCGAGACGCCATCGGCCCGCGCCTGCGCCAGAGCCGCCTTGCCGATGAAGTCCGCCTCCTGGTCGAGATCGACCATCCAGCGGTAGTCGTAGCCGACCTCGAGCGGGTTGGTGCCGAGCGTGATGTCGCAGCCGTAGGCGAGCATGCCGGCCTCGATCCGCCGCATGTGACAGGGCCCGATCGGGCGCATGTCGTACGGCTGCCCGGCCTGCCACACGGCGTCCCACAGGCGTTCCGCATCACGCGAGGCGTCCCGCAGGTACAGCTCGTAGCCGATCTCGCCGGAGTATCCGGTGCGGCTGACGACGACGCGCATTCCGTCCACAGTGAACTCGTGCAGGCCGTAGTACGGCACGTCCAGGACCGCATCGCCGAACAGGTCGTGCAGCACCTCCTTGGACCGTGGTCCCTGCACCTGGAGCGGCGCGACGTCGGCCTCGGCGATGTGGACGTTCCATCCGCCCGCATGCGCCAGGCCCATCGCCCACAGGCCGACATCCGAATCGGCCAGCGACAGCCAGAACCGGTTCTGTTCGAGTCGCAACAGGACCGGATCGTTGATGATTCCGCCGTCGGGGGCCGTGATGAACACGTACTTGCATTTGCCGACGTCGCACTTGGTGAGATCCCGTGGCACGAGCATGTTCGTGAAGTCGAACGCATCCGGGCCCGAGATCTCGAGCTGCCGTTCGACACCGACGTCCCAAATCGTGACGCCGTCGAGCAGGGCCCAGTACTCGCCGACCGGGTCGCCGTAGTGGCGCGGGTGGTACGTGTGGTTGTACACGCTGTAACTCGCGGCACCGCAGGCCCGGGATTTCCAGAAGTACGGGGACTTGCGCAGTCGCGTGTAGAGCATCACCGCGGGCCGGTCGACGACCGCGCTGGGTTCGCGCGAGATGTCCGGCCAGGCGGCGGTCTTGAGCATATCGGTCATGGGGGCCACCTCGGTTCTCCGGCCCGTTCGATCTACTTCGAGAAATGGGCGAGTGCCCGCCGCCTCGTTGCCTTCACGCAGTTGCCCACCGGCACCGATGCCGGTTGTGTCATACGCAACGAGTTCTGCATTACTAAACTGCGTGCTTTCAGCATGCGCCGTGACCTACGACACGTCAAGTGGTTCACGAGCCGAAAATCGCGCTTCCACCTGCGAAAACTCCGGCCGGCGCCGGCGGCTCGGAGCGACGTGGCACAGCGGCACAACGCAAACCACACGATCGGGGGTAGCCGGCCGGAATCGGATCACCGCCGTGACGAAGCCGCTCCCCTCGCCGGCACCCCCACAGCGTGATCACCGGCACCGGCACAGCGTGATCGCCGGCACCGGCAGCCCGGGCCGTCACCGGTGTCGCGCAGGCCCGTTCGGACGTGCGCGCTCAGAACTCCGGGTAGATGCGCTCGGCCACGCGGGCCTTGCGGATCCCCAGCTCCTTCACCGTGTCCGCCGGGTAGCCGCCGTTCTCCGGAACGCCGGGAACCTCGGTGCCCGCGGCGTCGAGCATCGTCCAGCCGCTGCCGAGTTCGACGAGACTGCGGTGCTTCGTGCCGTAGTAGTCCGGCGACACGCTCATCGCGACGCCCCGCGCGCCCGCCGCAGCGGCGGTCAGGTGCAGATGGAATCGCGTGGAGAGCCAGATCTGCCCGTCGACCGCGGGAACACCGTCGCGCCAGAGTTCCGAGAACGGCATGAACGCCGTACCCGGTAGATCCGACGCGAGCAGGTCGTGCACGGCTCGGTCGACGCGCGGTATGGCCTCGACGAACGTGACGTCGGCCGGGTCGACCTCCCAGCTGCGCAGTATTCCCTTCACGCGGCCGGCCAGCGCAGGTGGCCCGAGTTCGCCGATGTCGGACTGCACACACACCATGACCGGCCGGGTGTAGTCGGACACCGCGGTCCCGGGCACGTCGAGGAACACGTCGTCACAGCTGAACTCGGCAGGCACCGCCACCGCGAGCAGATCGGCGGAGTCGCGGTCGCGCACGTCCACCACGTCGAACCGGCCCGCGAGCGAGTACAGCAGCTCCGCGACGTCCGGCGCGGCGGGAACCAAGCCCTGTCCGGTCATGGCCAGCCGGGCACCCGAACGGTTGCCCGCCGCGACGGCACCCGCGAGCAGACCCAGGTGTTGCGGCCACAACGCGTTGACGTAGCCCCCGCCGATCAGGTGGATCACGTCCGCGGTCGCGAGCAGTTCGATACCGGGCCGGCACCACGGGGCGAGCCCCGGGTCGTGGACGGCCTTGCGGACCCAGGTCGCCACGGCCCACGGCTCCTCGGCCGGAGCTTCGACGGCCAGCCGCCACAGCGTGTTCGTACAGCGCAGACCGGGGTGCAGCCCGGCGAGCATCACCTGGGCGGTGCCGGGCGTGTGGCAGTCGAGCCACACCTCGGCGTCCGGCGCGGTCCGCGCCAGATACCGCAGCCACGTCGCGGCGATCAGTTCGTCACCGAAGTTGGGCAGGCCTGCGGGCCCGATCAGGTAGATCCGGCGCGATGATGCCGGGGCGCCAACGTGGGACATAACGCTGCACGCTAGCACCGCCGGGCACCTTCGTCCGCCCAACGCCGCCTGTTCGGACGCCTGCGTTGATCCGCTCGCCGCTACGGCCGATCGCCGGCCAGCCGGCGGCACGCGGATTCGGCGACGGCGGCCAGCGGTTCGCTGAGCACGTCGTCCTCGTGGTGCTGCCCCCGGGTGAACGCCGCGACGACCAGTGGAGCGCCGTCGGGGGTCCACGTGATGCCGACGTCGTTGCGCACGCCGTACCAGCCCGCACCCGTCTTGTCCGCCAGTGTCCAGTCGGCGGGTACGCCGGACCCGAACACCGGCCCGGCGGTCCGGTTGGCCAGCATCCACGTGGTCAGCTGCCGCCGATCGGCGGTGGGGAGCGCGTGGCCCAGCACGAGTGTTCGGAACGTCCGCGCGATCGCCCGCGGCGACGTCGTGTCCCGTACGTCGCCGGGAGTGCCCGTACTCATCTCGGGTTCCCACCGGTCGATCCGCGTCACCCGGTCACCGAGGGACCGGGCGAACCCGGTGACCCCGGCGGGTCCTCCGAACTCCCGCATGAGCACGTTGGTCGCGGTGTTGTCGCTGACCGTGACGGCCGCCTCGGCGAGCTGCGCCACGGTCAGGCCATTTCGGACGGTCGGTTCGGTGACCGGAGAGTTCATCACCAGGTCGTCGGCGGTCCACGTGAGCCTGCGCTCCAACGCGGCCGCCGGATAGTCACGCAGGATCCGCGCCGCGAGCAGGACCTTGAACACCGAGCAGATCGGAAACCGCTCATCGGGCCGATGTTCCAGCCCCGCACCCGTCCGCGCATTGAACGCGACCACACCGAGGCGCCGCCGGTAGGTGCGTTCCAGCGCCGTGAACTCCTCGTCCACGCGCCCGTCACCGCCCGCGTCCCGCGCCGACCGGCTCCCTGCCTCCGCCGTTCCCGGCAGGCCCACCGTCACCGCTCCGGCCGCCGCTCCCGCGAGCACGGCACGCCTGCTCAGCCCATCGCTGCTGTCCACCGTCGTCTCCTCCCTGTCCGTTCGAGGCGAACGATGGCACCGCCACTGCGTCCCCGTCCAAGGACGAGCACGCATGGCCCCATGTCGACGCGACATACGACGTGGTTCCGGCCGTGCGCGATACTGCACACTGTGGATCTGGTGCTGCATCTGCGCGGTTTCGTCGCCGTCGCCGAGGAGCTGAGCGTGTCGGAGGCGGCACTGCGACTCGGTCTCGACCAGCCGCTGTTGAGCCGTCGGCTGCGTACGCTCGAACGCGAACTCGACGTCGAACTCGTCGACCGGGCGCGCAGGCAGATCGCGTTGACCCCGGACGGCGCCGCACTGCTGCCGCGTGCCCGTCATCTGGTCGAGCAGGCCGACCATCTCGTGCGCACCGTCCGCGACGCCGACCCGGCGACGGTCACCCTGGCGGTTCCCCCTGAGTCGGATCCCGCCGTACTCGCCCGACTGCTGTCCCTCCTCGACGACGCGCAGCTGGCCGTGCACCTCACCTCGGCCGACGGGGACGAACCGCGTCCCGACCACTCGTGGACGGTGTCGAACTGTGAGCCCGCGTCGGCCCGGTGGACCGTGCGGCTCGGTGCCTCGCCCGCGCCCGGCGGGAGCGACCGGCCCTGCCGCATGAGCGGGCTGCGGCCGCGGCGCGGCGGCCCCGCACGTCCGCTCCTCGTGCTACCGCACGACCTCGACCCTCCGCAGGGCGAGCGGGTCCACGCCGCCGCCGACGCCGCGGGGCTGTCCCCTGCGCTGATACGGGCGAGTCCGCCTCACACCGCGTTCGCCGAAGCGCTGGCCGGCCGCGCGATCCTGCTCTGCACCGCGGCCGAAGCCCGGAGACACGGCCTGTCCTGGGCGCCGTTGGCCGATCCGCCGTTGCTGCGCGGGTACCGGCTCGTCGAGCGCGAACCGCTACCGGCCGCGCTCGCCGGCCGTCCGCTGCGGACGCGGTGCCTGCGCCTGCTCGGCGAGGCCGTCTCGTCGGAACCGGACTCCCCTGCGGACGGCCGCTCCGCCTCGGCGACCGCCTCGGCCACCCCCTCGGCCGCCACCGCAGCGGCGGACGCCGGCGCACCAGCGCCCGACGAGACAGGGCCCGACGAAACAGGGCCCGACGAGGCAGGGCGATCGAAGGGCCGGACGTGACCGCGCCGCCGATGTCGGGCGATTCGCCCGAACTCCTCGAGGCGGCGGACCGCGTGTGGCGCCGCTGGCGCGAGGTCCGCGTCCAGGGCGGATTCGTGGCCCGCAACGTCGACACCGGCCGGCAGTTCGGGGTCGCCCCGGACCGGCCGTGGCCGCTCGCCTCCGTGGCCAAGGTTCCGCTGGGCCTCGTGGTCGCCGACCGCATCGCACGGGGCGAGCTGGCGGGCGATGCGACGGTGACCCTCGACCCGGCGGAACGCAGCTACGGTCCCACGGGGCTGTCGGCGTTCCGCCATCCCGCGACGTGCGCGATCGACGACCTGCTGCTCCAGATGATCACCGTCAGCGACAACGCCGCTGCGGACGCACTGTTCGAGCTCGTCCCACCGGCGGAGGTCACGTCCCGGCTCCGGCAGTGGGGTGTCGACGCGATCCACGTGCGTCATCCGATGCAGTTGATGTACGAGGCGGCGACGCGGGTCGCGGGCCCCGACTTCACCCTCGGCCGCCGCCTCGCCGTGGAAGGCGCCCGCCCGATGGGCGGCCACGTGATCGATTCGCTCGACGTGCACCGGGCGACCGTGGGATCTGCCGTCGCCCTCGTCGACCTCCTGTGCCGCATCTGGACGGACGGGATCGCCGAGCCGGAGGCCACCGCCGCGGTCCGCGGTGCCATGTCCCGCCAGCTGCTCAGCCCACGCATCGGCGCCGACCTGCAGGCCGACGACATCCGGATCGCCGGCAAGACCGGCTCGTTCCTGACGCTGCGCCACGAGATCGGCGTCGTGGAACACGGCACGTCCCGGGTGGCGATCGCCGCGCTCACCACCTCCGAACGCACAGCCAGGATCCAGCAGGACGTCGATCTCGCCGTCGGCGCCGCGGCCCGCGACGCCGTCGAGGCCCTGGCCTGACGAGCCGACATCGTGGCGCGACTACAGCACGATGATGCCGAGCGGCACGGCAACCGCGAGCATCGCGATGCTGAAGCCCCACATCGGGAGGAACGAGTAGCGGATGTGCTTGCCCATGTCCACGCCGGCGAGCCCGACCCCGAGCCACACCGAGGCGTTGAACGGGCTGACGTACGTCCCGATCACGTTGCCGATCAGCACCGCGTACACCACCGTGATCGAGCTGACGCCCAGTTGGGTCGCCGCGTCGTGCACGAGGGGCAGCAACGCGAAGTAGTGCGCGTCCGTGCTCAACGCCAGTTCGAGCGGCATCCCGAGCACGCCCACGATCAGGTGCAACAGCGGCACGACCGAGTCCGGCAGCAGGGCGATCAGGTCGGTCGCCAGCGACCGCAGCATCCCGGACTCCTCCAGCACCCCGAGGAAGCATCCGGCCGCGAGAATGATCGCGCCGGTCCCGAGCGCGCCGCCACCGTGCGCACGGATCCGCTCCATCTGATCCGGGACCTTCGGGTAATTCACCACGAGCGCGGCACTCAGGCCCAGCATGAACACCAGTCCGGCCGGCAGCACGTCCGCCACGAGGACCCCCAGCAGGGCCACCACGAGCGGTCCGTTGAACCAGGGACGATACGGCTTCCCGGTCACCGTCCGGACCTGCCCGTCCCCCGTGTCTGCTCCGCCCGTGTCTGCTCCGCCCGTGTCTGCTCCGCCGGTGTCGGCGGGCCCGCCCGCCGTCGAGTCACCGGAACCACCGGGCGTGCGGTCGGCGTGATCGGCGCCGCCGGTGCCGGTCGACCGGGCACCGGTGAGGGCCGGCTCGGACTCGGGATCGGTCACCGGGGCGGCGCATGCGATCCGCCGGTTCTCCCGCAGTCCGAGCAGTGCGGCCATGCCGAGCAGCAGCACGACACCGACGAGCTGCAGCGGGATCAGGCCCTGCCACAGGTCGATCGGATCGTGGCCGGTGCTCGCGGCGGCCCGGCCGACCGGACCGCCCCACGGCAGCATGTTCAGAATGGCCATGCTGGTACTGAGCAACAGCATGAGCAGGTACGGGCTCATCCCGAGCCGGCGATACAGCGGGAGCAGCGCGGGGATCGCGATGAGGTACGACGTGGCACCGGAACCGTCGAGGTGACAGACCACGCCGATGATCACCGTCACCATGGCGACGCCGACGACGTTGCCACGGCTCATCCGCACCATCACGTTGATCAGCGGGTTGAACAGGCGGACATCGTTCATGATGCCGAAGAACAGGATGGCGAACACCAGCATCACGGCCACGTTCAGCACCGAGGCGAGCCCCGATTCGAAGAACTCGCCGATCTCCTCGGCGTTGAACCCCGCCAGGAAGGCACCGGCGGTCGGGATGACGGTCAGGCCCACGACAGGGGCGATGCGGCCGAGGATCAGCAGCGTCGATATCGCTGCGATCACCCCGAAGCCGACGATACTGAGCATGGGCGCTTCTCCTGCCTCCATTGGTCACCGAGTTCGCCCGCCGCAAGAATCCGGGAGGTGTTTCATCCGGGTGTACGGCGATGTGCGACATCATGAACCGGGCGTGGCTGCGCCCACGAGCGTTGTGTGCATTGGATCGGTAGTGGTCGTATTGGTCTCGCCCGCGTCACCGGCGACCGGCGCGGAGCGGGCACCGTGATGGCCCGCCGTGCCCGGCGAGGGCGGCCCCGGCTGTCGCTCACGGGGTATCTGTTCCTGTCCATCACACTGCTGCTGCTCGGCGCCCTGCTCGCAGCCGGGACACTGTGGACGGTCAACCAGTACCGCGAGGTGCGCGACGAATACACCCAGCGCGCGCTGACCCTCGCCCAGTCCGTCGCCGAGCTGCCGACCGTGCGGGACTACCTCGCCGATCAGCGGCATCCCGGCGACATCGCCCCGCTCGCCGAGCGCATCCGCCGCGCCGCCGAGGTCCGGTACGTCGTGATCGTCGACGCGGACGGCATCCGCCACTCCCATCCCGACCCCGACGCGATCGGCGGGCGGCCGCACACCAACCCCGCACCGGTCCTCGCGGGCAACACGTGGACGGGCACCGAGTGGGGTCCCGCCGGGCTGACGCTGCGTACCCGGGTTCCCGTGGAATCCGGTGCGGGCGAGGTCGTCGGCTACGTGTCGGTCGGCGTGCTGTCCTCACGGGTGTCGCTCGCGGCGACCGGCACGCTGCCCACGATCGGCGCGGGGCTGCTGCTCGCACTCGTCGCCGGCGCGGGCGGGGCGTGGTTCGTCTCGCGCCGGATCCGGGCGAAGACCCACGGACTCGAACCGCGCGAGATCACCGAACTCCTCGAAAGCAGGGAAGCCCTCCTGTACGCGATCTCCGAGGGCGTACTCGCGGCCGACTCCGAGGGCGCGGTGCTGCTGGCCAACGACTCGGCCCGCGCGATGCTCGCTCTGCCCGAGGACTGCGTGGGCCGCAGCCCCGGCGAACTGGGGTTGCACCCGCGCCTGGGCGCGATGCTGACGGACACGGCCGACACCGAGGGCGAGCTGTTCCTGCCCGTCGGCGACCGCCTGCTGGTGTGCGAGCACCGCGCCGTGCGCATCGGCGACCAGGGCACGGGCACGCTCGTCACGCTGCGCGACCACACCGAACTCGTCCGGCTCGGCGGTGAACTCGACGGCGTGCGCACCATGGTCGGCGGACTGCGGGCACAGACCCACGAGTTCGCCAACCGGATCCACACCGTGAGCGGGATGCTCGAACTGGGTGCCGTGCCGGAAGCCAGGCGGTACCTGGCGGAACTCTCGGCCACCACGACCGAGGCGTCGACCCGCGTGTCGGAGCACCTCGCCGACACCGCGCTGGCCGCGCTCGTGCTGGCGAAATCGGCGCAAGCCGCCGAGCAGGGCGTCGACTTCGAACTCGCCGCCCTCAGCGACGTGCCCGCGGAGCTGCCGCAACGCCTGCGGGACGACGCGCTGATCGTCGTCGGCAACCTGGTCGACAACGCGCTCGACGCCGTCGGCAGCACCGGCTGGATCGAGCTGTTCGTCCGCCTGCACGACGACGAGCACCACCTGCTCGAAGTACGGGTGACCGACTCCGGGCCCGGCATCGACCCCGAGCTCGGCGACGACGTGTTCACCGCGGGCGTGAGCACGAAGGACCGCACACCGGGCGGAGACGGCGCACGGGGACTCGGACTGGCACTCGTGCGCCAGGCGTGCACCAGATGGGGCGGCTGGGTCGACGTCGACCCAGCCGAGGAGACCGTGTTCAGCGCGTACCTGCCCGTACGAGAGGATGCGCGGTAGCGTGCCCGGTCACTCGGGACGCAGCGACCCGAACCGCCGAGAACTACGATGAGGTGGCCCGAGTGCTGTCGGTGCTCGTCGTCGACGACGACGCACGTGTGGCTCGCAACCACGCGGACTGCATCACCTCGACGCGGGGATTCATCGTCGCGGACGTCGTGCACACCGGCACGGCGGCGCTGGAGGCGGTCTCCGCGCACCGCCCCGACCTGGTCCTTCTGGATCTCTACCTGCCCGACATGTCCGGCCTCGACGTGCTGCAACGCCTGCGGGACGTCACCGGCGCGAACGGCTCGAAACCCGTCGACGTCCTGGTCATCAGTGCGTTGCGCGACATCGACAGCGTCCGCGCGGCCATGCGCGGCGGCGCGTTGTACTACCTGATCAAGCCGTTCGATCTGAGCACGCTGCGCGGACAACTCGAACGCTTCGCCGCGGCCAGGGACAAGCTCAGCGGACTCGACCAGGTCACACAGCGCGACGTGGACAACGTCTTCGGCATCCACCGGCCCACCACCCGGCAGGAGCTGCCGAAGGGGCTGACGGCCGAAACGGCCCGGCTCGTCGCGGACACGCTGCGTACCGCCGGATCGGACCTGTCGGCCGTCGAGGTCGCCGAACGAGCAGGCATCGCGCGCGTCACCGCGCGCCGGTACCTCGAGCACCTGTGCGCCGACGGCCGTGCCGAGCTGCGCATGCGCTACGGATCGGCCGGACGCCCGGAACACCGTTACCACTGGGCCGGATAGCGCAGCTCCGGCGTGCGCGCCTCACCGCCCGCTGTAACGCAGGGGCGGAGCCGACGCACCATCGCCGAGAACCCGGCCGGCCAACCAGGCCAGGCCGTCGGCCGTCCGCGCCGGCGTGTCCGAGGGCTGCATGACGTGGCTGAGGACCGCACGCACGATCACGTCGACGGCCACGTCGATCTGTTCGGCAGCGGGCGCGGCCCGGTAGGACCGCACCCGCTCGGTGAGAATCACCTTGGCTTCCGTGATCAGGGTGTCGGCCTGGGTGGTCAGCAGCGGCAACAGTTCGGTGTCGCTGCCGTGAGTGGCCGACGCGACGGCGCGCAGCAGGACGTTGTCGGCGGCGAGGTCGAGAACGCCCTGGACGGCGTCGTAGACCGCACCCGGCAGGTCGTCGGGATGGCGGTCGAACGCGCCACGGACCAGGGCGAGGAACCGGTCCAGTTCATGGGCGACCATGGCCTCGGCCAGCGCGGGTTTCGACCCGACCTCGTTGTAGACCGTCTGGCGACTGACGCCGATGTTCTCGGCCAACCGGGCCATCGTGACCGCCGCCCAGCCCTCGCGTGCGGTGATCTCGATGGCCGCCGCGATGATCGGCTGCCGGTGCTGACCACCGACCGCCGGTCCGGCCGCGAGAGCGTCTCTCATGATCACCATTCTAGACGCCCGCCCCGCCGCCCGGTCCGCAGCGATCCGGATCAGGCGCGCACCCTTCCCGGGGCAACGAAGTCGATCTTCTCCCTGACCCCGCAGTCCGGGCAGCACCAGGAGTCCGGGATCGCCGACCACGGTGTACCCGCGGGAAAGCCCTCCCGGGGATCCCCGACCTTCTCGTCGTAGACATACCCGCAACCGGGACACCGCCCGCCGCCCGCGGCGCCGCGGGCGGCGGCGACGGCCCCGTCGCCGACCTCCGGCGCAGGTGCCCCTGTCGCGACGTCCGGCGCGGGTGCCTGTGCGTACCGCCCGAGGATCTTCGCCCGCTTGCCCGGCCGGATGTTGGCACGGCTGATGTCGCCGTCGAAGTGGTCCAGTACGCGCCGGTCCATCACGCGCCGCCACAGCGGCGGCACCAGGGCGAGCACGATCATGCCCGCGTAGCCGGTGGGCAGCACCGGCGATTCCTCGAAGTCACGCAGCGTCTGATAACGGCGGGTCGGGTTCGCATGGTGGTCGCTGTGCCGCTGCAGGTGGTAGAGCAGCACGTTCGTCGCGACGTTGTTGGAGTTCCAGCTGTGGCTGGGGTCGACACGCTCGTAGCGGCGCCGCCCGGGTGTTCCCCGCATCTGCCGCAGCATGCCGTAGTGCTCCATGTAGTTCACGACCTCGAGCAGCGAGAACCCGATCACGGCCTGGATCAGCAGATACGGCAGCACACCGATGCCGAGCCAGCCGATCATCACCGACCAGAGCACGGCCGACATCAGCCACGCGTTGAGTACGTCGTTGCCGATCCGGTACGGGTGCCGGTCGCGCCGGGCGTAACGCTTGCGCTCGAGCCGCCAGGCCGAGCGCAGTGAACCGACGACGGTCCGGGGCCAGAACCGGTAGAAACTCTCCCCCACCCGGCTGCTGGCCGGGTCCTCGGGCGTGGCCACTCGCACGTGATGTCCGCGGTTGTGCTCGATGTAGAAATGCCCGTAGAAGCTCTGGGCGAGCGCGATCTTCGAGAGCCACCGTTCGTGGCTCTCCTTCTTGTGGCCCAGTTCGTGTGCGGTGTTGATGCCGATACCGCCGACGCACCCGACCGTGATCGCCAGGCCCACCTTGTCCACGACGGACAGCTCGCCGCGCATGATCAGCCACAACGCGACGACGAATCCCGCGTACTGGATGGGCAGGTAGGCGTAGGTGATCCAGCGGTAGTACCGGTCCTGCTCGAGTCGCTCGATGACGTCGTCGGGCGGATTGCTCCGATCCAGCCCGGCCGCCAGGTCGAGCAGCGGTACGACGACCAGGATCACGATCGGCCCCAGCCACAGCCACACGCCCCAGCCGGTCGCCGCGTGCAAGCCGATCGCCAGGAACACCAGCGACGGCACGACCAGACCGATCAACCACAGGTACCGCTTGCGGTCCGTCCATCGCTCCGTCGAGCCGACGGGCACCGTTGCCTTCTCGTCGCTCATCGCAGACCTCCTCGAGGATGGTTTACAGAACACTATCTTCTGTAAACCATCCTCGACAAGAGGAACCATGTTGTACACCGCGATGGCGGGTGAGGCCGGGAAGGCGTACTCGCCGGGCGGTCACGCCTGCCGGGAATTCGGCCGCCAGTGGAGCTGTGCGACCTTCAGTGGAGCTGTGCGACCGCGTCCTTCGTGAAGGGGACGAGCTCGGATTCCCGGCCCGACAGCACCTTGCGCGCCCAGTCCGGATCGGCGAGCAGGGCCCTGCCGACGGCGACGAGGTCGAACTCGTCCCGTTCGAAGCGCTCGAGCAGCCCCTCGATGCTCTGCACGCCGGCGCCCTCGCCGCGGAACGTCTCGGGGCTGAACACGGCGTCGAGGCCGACGGACCCGACGGTGATGACCGGCTTGCCGGTGACCTTGCGCGCCCAGCCCCCGACGTTGAGCGCCGAGTCGTACTCGGGGAACTCCGGCTCCCAGTAACGACGGCCGGACGCGTGGAACGCCGTGACGCCGGCCGAGGAGATCGGGCCGAGCACCGCCTGCAGCTCGTCCGGCGTCGCCGCGAGCTGCGCGTCGTAGTTGTCGGCCTTCCACTGCGAGAACCGGAACAGCACGGGGAACTCGGGCGAGACGCGCTCCCGTACGGCCTCGACGATGTCGGCGGCGAACCTCGTCCGGGAGGCCGCGTCACCGCCGTAGGCGTCGGTGCGGCGGTTGGTCCGCTCCCACAGGAACTGGTCGATCAGATAGCCGTGGGCGCCGTGCAGTTCGACACCGTCGAAACCGATCCGCTCGGCCTGCGCAGCCGCCTCGGCGAACGCCTCGATGATGCGATCGATGTCCGCCGACGTCAGCGACTCGCCCGCACCCTCGGTGCCGTCCAGCGCCACCCCGGACGGGCCGACCGACGGCGCCTCCGGATGCGGCGGCTTTCCGGCCACCCGCTGGATCCCGACGTGCCACAGCTGCGGCATGATCGTGCCGCCCTCGGCGTGCACGGCGTCGACGACGCGGCGCCAGCCGGCGAGCGAGTCCTCGCCGTGGAACTGCGGTGCCTTGCCGATGTCGCCCGCCGACGGATGGTCGATGTACGTGCCCTCGGTGATGATCAGTCCGGTGCCGGCCGCGGCGCGCCTGCTGTAATAGGCCGCGACGTCCTCGCCCGGGACTCCGTACGGCGAGAACGCCCGCGTCATCGGCGCCATGACGATCCGATTCGGCAGCTCCGCCGATCCCAGGGTGAACGGGCGGGCGAGGGCCTGTGCCGCGCGTGTGGACATGCTGCTCCTACTGCGTTTCGACGGTGCACTGCCGGGGCCGGACGAGCCGTCGGGGACGCCATCGCGACCCGAATCCCCGGAACAAAATTGCTCCCGTCAAACATACACATCCACGCCGAAACTGTAACTGTGTCGAATACCATTCGGTGCGCGGGCACGGCTCGGCGGCCCGGCACCGGTACGCTGGAGCAGCGACACGGGAGGGCGGTGAACGAGCACGTGCTGGACATCAGGTTTTCGAGCGCACTCAAGGCTCTGCTCTACCTCGCCGCCACGGCGGAACGAGACCCGGCCGACCCGCCGACGTCGAGCTCGGCACAGCTCGCCGATGTCCTGGCGACGAACGCGAGCCTCGTCCGCAAGCTCCTGGTGCCACTGGTCCAGGGCGGCCTGGTCGAATCGACGAAGGGCCGCACGGGCGGAGCCCGGCTCGCCAAACCGGCCGAGGAGGTCACTCTCGCCGAGATCTACCGGTGCTCGGTCGGCGACAAACCCCTGTGGGCCTGCCGACCCGACGTCGCCGCGTCCTGCGAGGTGACCGCGAACACCGCCGAGTTCTTCAGCAGGCTCAGCGCCGACACCGAACAGGCGGTCCTCGACGTACTCGGCAGCCGAACCCTCGCCGACAGCCTCGCCGAGGTGCGCGCCCTCGGCGAGACGGCCGCACCCCACTGACCCGCCGCGTGACATCACCACCCCGCGCCACCCGGCAACGCCCGGCAGTGCCCGGCAGCGGTGCGGCAGCGGTGCGGTGACACCGCCCGAACCCGGCAGCACCGCGCGCGGCGGCCTCCCGCCGTGCTGTGGCGACCTACCTGCGCGGAGCCACCACGACGTCGTGAATCGCAGGACCCGGCATCAGCCGGTGATCCGCACGACGACCTGCCGGTCCGCGTAGGTGTAGGCCTCGTAGGTGAACTCGGTGCCCGTGCGCGCCACGTACTCCTGCCAGGCCTTGTGTTCGTGCTCCTGCCAGCCCGGGTAGTTGAAGTACTCGTCGAACACGACGATGCTGCCCGGCCGCAGACGCGGGCCGACGAGGTCGAGCACGGTCCTCGCCGAGCTGTACAGATCGCTGTCGACGTGGAGGAGGTCCACCGGACCCGGGTGCTGCTCGAGGAATTCCGGCAGTGTGTCCTCGAACCAGCCGACGACCAACTCCGCTCCGGGAACGTCCGGCAGGTCCTCTCGTGCGAACGTGCCTGCCTGGATCCCGACCAGCCAGGGTTCCGGAAGCCCTTGGAACGAGTCGAAACCGAAGATCTGGTTGTCGTCGCGCATCTTCGTGATCAGCCGGAGAGTGTTTCCGGTGGCCACACCGAACTCGAGTGCCATTCCCCCGGCCGGGGCCAGCGACACCGCGTGCCGCAGCGTTTCCGCCGGCATCCGGAAATGCTGCGCGCCGATCATGTTCTCCCTGGCGAAGTGGTGACTTTCGAGTGCCGCCTCCTGGTCGCCCGCGTAGACGGTGTCGCGCCGCGACCGGATCTCGAACTCCACGACCCGGTCCAGCACACGCTTCATGTCGTTACGCAGGCTTGCGGCGTCGTTGCGCAGGCTCGCGACGTCGTTGCGGAGGGCTGCGACCTCGGCCTCGAGCCGTTCGGTGTCCCGTGCGCGCGACCGGTTCCTCATGGTGCGGTAAACACCGCGGGCCATTTCCTCAGCCTGGTGGCGCTTCTTCTCGAGCACGGTGTCGATACCTCCTGCGGGGCGAGATCCCCGAATGATCTGCTGTGCGGGCGGGCCACGGAAGCGCCGGCATCCACCTGCCCGGACGGACGAGGAAATGCCCACCGTGAGGGTGGCGCCGACGGCCGCCGTGACCGCTTTCGGCGCCGTGACCGTATTCGGTGCTGTGGCCGAATTCCGGCGCTGTGGCCGTATTCGGTGCTGTGACCGTATTCCGCGTGGTGTCACCGGATCGGCCGTTTCGACCGCCACCGACGTCGCTATCACGAGTCGATTACGGCGTGGTCGGCTCACAGTAACGCTCGCCGAGCATGGGGGACACCTGGGCCGGCCGGTCGCGTCACGGCCCGTGCGGAACCGGCCACCGGGCGCACACGCGCTGCCTCACCACGCGAAACGCACCGGCAGCGGTTCGGCGGGCCGGCAGACCTCCGCAGCACCCCCGGGCCGGGACATCTCTCGATCACCGCTCGCAGCAGCTATATCTCACCCGATCGTGCGCCGCTCGGCCGCTCGGCCGCTCCGCGTGCCGTCGCCGCCGGGCAGGCAGGCGATCGTCACCGGCCGCGGATCCACGGCGACCGGGGACGATCGCGGTCCTCACCCCCGGCCGTCACCCGACGACACGCGGGCGGCCGTGGTCGCGAACAGCTCGGTGGCCGAGCGGCACGCCTCGTCGGTGATGATGTGTTCCTCACCCGGGTCGATCCGGGAGTCGACATCCGCGCCCGCACCGCGCAGCAGGCCGGTCGTCGCCTCGACCCGGCCCCGCGGCACCCAGGGGTCGTGCTCGATGCTCCGCACCAGGGCGGGGACGTCGTGCAGTGACCGCTCGCCCGGCGTCGGTGGTTCCGTACCGATGTACCCACCGGTGAACAACACGAGGCCCGCCACCCGGCGCGGTGCGGCGAGGATCAGCTGCGACAACAAGCACGCACCCTGGGAAAAGCCCCAGAGCACGACGCGCCGGGCATCGAATCCCGCCCGCGCGATCCGGGCGAGGGCGTCCTCCATGGCCTGCAAGGACCGGCCGAGCGCCGGTTCGTTTCGCTCGGCCGGTTCCAGGAACGACAGCGGATACCAGGTGTTGCCGTCGGCTTCCGGGGCGAAGAACCGCGCCGGCGCCTGCCCGAACCGCTCCGACGTGTCCCGCATGAACGCCGGATCCTGGCCCCGGCCGTGCACCGCGAGCACGGCCAGCTCCGCCCGCTCGGCCGGGACGCCCCACTCCTGCAGCGGCGCGCTCATGCCGTCATCGCGCGCTCGTCGAGCGCGTACCAGGTGCGGTCCCGATACACGAGGGGTGCGTCGGCCGTGCCGCCCGGACCGATCTCCGCGACGTCAACCACCACGAGTGTCGAATCGCCGACCGTCAGCCGATCGACGATTCGGCCCCGCAACCACGTGGCCACGGACGACAGCACGGGTTCACCGGTCGGCAGCCGGTGCCACCGGCACGGCGGTGCGAACCGGTCGATACCACCCGTGGCGAACCGCTTCGCCAGGTCGACCTGCCCGGCGGCCAGCAGGTGCACGACGACCGTGCCCGCCGCCTCGATGCGCGGCGACGCGGACGACCGTGCCGACAACGAGAACGCCAGCAGCGCAGGACGAGCACTGAGCGAGATGACCGACGTCGCCGTGAGGCCGACAGGTCCCGCACCGTCGTCGGCCGTGATGATCGAGACCCCGGCCGGATGCGTGCGGAACGCGGTTGCGAACCGCTCGGCCAAGGCGTCGTCCCACTCCGTCGTCACTGTGCCTCCTGCAGATCCAGGAACACCCAGTGCGCGTTCGGCGCCAGGCCGCTCAACAGTTTGCCGCAATTCTGCAGCACCACCGGCCCGGACGTGACGTGCTGGGTACCGGCGTGCAGGTCGCGGAAGAACCGCTGCAGTACGCCTCGTCGCAGCGCCGCAGTAGCCGCCCATTTGTAGACCGTCTGCCCCACCGCGTGCACCGACCACGTGGTGTTGTTGAGCATCAACCGCGTGAGCGTCTCCTGCTCGGTGCCGAGCGGTTCGCCGGCGTCCAACGTGGCCTCGTTGTCGTCCCAGACATCCATCGCCCACGCCCGCGCCGACCGCAGTTTCGCCTCGGCCTGGGCGTACTCCGCGTAGAACTGCTGGGTGTCCACCGATGCGTTCGGACCGCCCGTCTTCTTGGCGGCCAAGGCCTTCAGCTCGTCGAGCATCCGCCTGCCGACACCGAGCGCCCACCCCGTGTGGCAGATACCCGACATGTTGGCCAGCCCCATGCGGTAGATCGCCCCACCGTGCAGCGTGGTCGTCGTGGCGATGTCGTAGACATGGCTGTCCGGGACGAACAGGTCCTCACACACGTAGTCGTGGCTACTCGTCCCCCGCAGTCCCATGACGTCCCAGTTGTCGATCACCGTCGCCTGCTCCTTGGGGAGCGTGAAGATCAGCGCCTCGCCGGTCTCCTCGCACAGGGCGGCGGTGTGGATGTGGGTCGCCATCGAGATCCCCGACGCGAAGTGCCAGCGCCCGCTGATGCGGTACCCGCCGTCGGTCTTCACGGCCGTCCCGAGTTTGGTGCCCTGACCAGCGATGAGCGCGTGGCCGTCGCCGGCCGGGTCGGGGAACAGCTCCGCGACGGCGTCCGGGCCCAGATAGGCGGCGGTCGTCCCGGTGACCATCTGAAGTGCCATGAACGCCCACCCCGCGGACGCGTCGGCGTAGGACACCTTCGCGATCGTGTCGATCACCTGCCGCGGGGAGAATTCGTAACCGCCGAGTTCGCGGGGGATGCCGACCTTGAAGACCCCGCTCTCCCAGAGCGCCTTCGCGGCCTCGTCGGACAACCGGCCCAGTTCCTCGCCCTGGTCGGCGTTCTCCTCCAGGACAGGGGTGATGGTGTCGAGACGCTCCATGAGCGCGTCGAAGTGCTCGCTGACGTGCAGATCGTTCATGATGTCCGTCCTTGGATCGGTTCCGCGGCCGTCGCTCGCGGCTCGACGGTGGTCAGAATCCAGTCGATGACCGGCTTGACGGTCTCGTCCGAGTTGGCCTCGAAGATCAGTCCGTGACCGTTGCCGGTGATGCCGAAGTCGGGCAGGTGCATACGCCGGGCGTCGGCGCCTGCATCGGCCAGGAAGTCCACGACCCGGGGCGCGAAATCGGCGAACGCCGAGGCACCGCCGGTCACCACCGCCACCGGCGTGTCCGCCAGTGCCGGGATCCGCCGTCCCGGGACCTCCTCCGGGGCGCCTGCGGGCGGTTCGCAGGTGATCTCCGCGCTGGTGAGGCCCCACGTCAAAGCGCCGAGCCCGGGGATCGCCGCGAACGGTGGCCCGACCGGTTCGATCGCGGCGATGCCCAGAATCTGCTCGGGCCGAGCGTCCGCGGTGAGCCAGCCGACCGGCCCGCCCGCCGAATGCGTCACGAGCACGGCCTCGCCCACGATGTCGAGGAGCCTGCCGAGCCGCTCCGCGTCCAGCCGTTGCGACTCGGCGAGGTCCGCGGGCAGCGGCCCCATCGGGGACACGAGCTGGTCGAGGTGACCGGAGCCGACCTCGCGTTCGAAAGTCCACTGTGTCTGGTGCTCGCTCGCCTCGTCGGGCAGGAACAGCGCCCGCGCTGCCTCGTACGGGAACTGCGCGCCCATCGGTGCGACCACGTCCGGGTGGTACGGCGACCGCCCGTGTCCGCAGCGGTCGACCACGTAGACCGCGAAACCCGCCTCGACGAAGCGCGTGGCCCATCCCGGCCTGCCGTCCGGCGTGCCGGTCCAGTCGGTGCCCTGCCCGCCGCCGCCGTGCACGAGCACGAGCGCAGGGGCATGAGCCCCGTCCGGCGGTGCCTCCCACGAGACGAACATCGGAGCCCGCTGCACGGTGCCGTGCTCGGTCGCGACGCGTTCGCCGGGGATCCAGAACTGTCCACGGCGGACAGTCAACTCGTGGCCGCCCGCCACATGCGGTGCCGTCATGTCAGCACCTCACCGTCCTTCCGTCCGCACTCAGATGTCGATCGACTCGAGCCGGCTGAGCACCTCGTCGCGGCGGTGCTCGAACTGTTCGGGCAATTGGAACCGGCTGCCCAGCTCGCGCGGCGACTCGTCGCACGTCCACCCGCCGTCGGCGTGTGTGACCGCGAGTTCGAACAGCGCTCCGCTCGGCGTGCGGACGTAGACGCTCTTGAAGTACTTGCGGTCCTTGAGCTCGGAGATGTCGGTGTAACCGCGCCCCTCGATGCCGAACTTCGCCGCGTCCTGGTTGTCCAGCGTGTCGAGATTCCACGCGAAGTGGTGGTAGGTGCCGGCACCGTAGCCCCACGTTCCCTGGTCGTCGCTGCGGTTGACCGTGATCTCGAGGTGGTTGCCGTGTTTCGCGTCGCCGATCTGCATCCCGAGCACCGAGCCCTCCTCGGTGAGGCCCTCCTGGGCGAAGAAGGACTCGCCGGCGAACTCGACCATGCGGTCCGGCGTGGCCATGTGCACGCCCACGCCGTGGATGCCGTGGATCGCGTGCTCCTGCGGCACCCCGTACCCGGGGTGGCCGATCCGCTCGTCACCGCTGTTGCCGACGAACACGTACTCGATTCCCGAGGGGTGCCGGAACGCGAGCCTGCGCTTGCCGAACCGTTCGACGTTCGCCACCTCGATGCTGTGACCGGTGAGCCGGTCGTACCAGAAGTCCAGGGAGTGATCCGGCACCGACAGCAGCACCTCCCGCGCCTGGTTGGTGCCGCGCCTGCCGTAGAACCCGGCCTGGGCCCACGGGAACGTCGTCACCACACTCGACGGATCGCCGGCGGCGTTCGAGTAGTACAGGTGGTAGACGGGCAGCGAGCCGTCGAACAGCACGGTGCGCTTGATGAAGCGCATCCCGAGGACCTTGACGTGGAAATCCACGTCTTCCTGGGCGTCGGCCACGGAGAGTGTCACATGGTGCGACCCTGTCACGTATGTCATCGATGGCTCCTCCACACTGAGAAATCCGCTGAGGCGAACTGTAGGAACGTCCGCCCGCCGGTGTGTGACGTCAGAGCGCACGACGATGTCGAACCCGCGCACCGCCACCCGCCTGCGGCGCGGTGCTGCCACCCGAGTCCGTGCGGTGATGGTGTGTGACGCGACCGCTGGGTAGTGTGGCCCGACCGACGTGCAGTCGCCAGCTGTGGAGATGACAACGATGTCACTTACGTCGCTCACGGAGCAATTCGACATGACCGGGCCGTCGCCGCACCCGGTCACGTTCCCGTCCTGGAAGGACGCCGTCCGGCGCAGCGTGCTGAGCTTCGAGTTCGACTGCGCCCGACCCGACCGGTTCACCGGCACGGTGCGAGAGCGGTACCTGCACGGGGTCAGCTTCATCGACATGACCTCGGGTCCCCACGCCGCCTACCGCGACCACACCGCGATCAGCGAGGACGACACCGGCTTCTACGTGCTCACCCTGCAGCTCGACGGCCGGATCCACATCGAGCAGGACGAGCGTGTCGCCGCCCTCGAACCCGGACTGTTCGCGCTCTACGACTCGAGCAGGCCAGCGGTACTCACGGTCGGCGAGGACTACCGGTCGACGTGTATCCGGTTCCCGAAGACGGCGATCGCGTCCCACCACGGTGATCGTCTCGCCGAGCTCACCGCACGGCCGATGGCGTGCGCACCCGGACTCAACGACGCCGTGTGGAGCACGATTCTGGGCGTCAACCGCAACCTCGAATCGCTCGGCGTCCACGGGCACACGACCGTGCACTCGCTGATGACCCTCGTCGGCACCATGCTGCTGGGCGAGCTCGGCCAGCACGCTCCGCCGAGCAGGCCCGACGAGGAGCAACTCGAGCACATCCTGGACCACATCGACGCCCACCTGTCCGATGCCGATCTCGACCCGGGACGGATCGCTGCGGCGCACTTCCTGTCCCCGCGTTCGCTCCACGCGTTGTTCGAACGGACCGGCACCACCGTGGCGCGCTACATCCGGCAGCGGCGCGTCGAACGCTGCCGGCTCGACCTGGCCGACCCCGCACTCGCGCAGGTGCCCGCGTCGGCCATCGGCGCCCGCTGGGGGTTCGCCGGACCGTCGCACTTCGGCCAGGTCTTCAAACGCGAGACCGGTCTCGCGCCCGCCCAGTTCCGCAGGCGGGCACTGGCCGGCGGCACCGGCGACGAATGAGCGACCGCTCCCCCACGCCGAACCCTGTCCGCGGGCCAGCCCGCGCCTCCCCCGCGAACGGAGGACGCCCGTGATCGTGCACGGCCTGACCCACTTCCACACCGCCGACGTGCCCGAACCCCGCAGGCTGGCCGCGTGGGAGGACCACAACGTGCGCTCGCTCCTCGGACTCCGCGCCCGGCCGGTGGGTGACGGGCCGTTCAGCGGGACCGAGCTGAACCTCACGCTCTCCCGCCTGCAGCTGGCGAAGGTCACGGGGTCACCGCACGTCGTGGAGCGCGATCCCGGGCAGATCGCGACGTGTCCCGGCGACGGTGTCGTCGTGTACTTCCCCCTGTCCGGCGAAGGGTGGTTCCACCACCGCGACGGCCGCCGGCTGTTGTCTCCGGGGCAGGCGCTCGTGTGCGACGCCGACCAGCCGTTCCGCCGGAGTTTCTCCCGCGGGTTGACCGAACTCGTCCTCAAGACGCCCCGCGACGTACTGCGCGAGACGACCGGCCGCTCCGGACTCGCGCAGCCGCGGGTGATCGGCACCGACTCCCCTCACGGCGATGCGCTCGGCTCACTCGTCGCGACTGCACTCCGCGGTGCGGGCGACTGGGACGCCCTCGAGGCGGACATGCTCGAGTTACTTCCGGCGGTCGTGGGTGAGCAGGCTGCTACGGGCGGTCACCTCGCCACGGCCCGCGCGTTCATCACCAGGCACCTGGCCGATCCGGACCTGTCCGCGAGCCGGATCGCCCGGGCGGTCGGCGTGTCGGAGCGGCATCTCTCCCGCGTGTTCGCCGCGTCGGGCCACAGCGTGCCACAGGCCGTCCTCGCCGCCCGGCTCGACGCCTCGCGCGCCGTTGTCGCCGACCCCACCGCACGCAGGATGACCTTCGCCGAGATCGCCGCCCGCCACGGGTTCACGTCGCAGGCGCACTTCTCCCGCAGCTATCGCGCGCGTTTCGGCACCACCCCGCTCCGCGACCGCCGCGACGCCTGCGCCGACTGACGCGCCGCCCGCGATTTTTGCTCGTTTCCGCCATCGGAACCCGCGATCGCCCATCCCGCTCCCGGCCGGTGGCACCGTGTCGGCCACGTTCCGGCAACGAGGGCCGGACGCCGACTACGGAGGCCAGGAACCATGGTGACTTTCGACGACGGACTCGCCGAGACCGCGCAGCCGACCACCACCGTGATCGAGACCGACGTGCTGATCGTCGGCTCGGGGCCCGCGGGGGCGTCCGCGGCGCTGTTCCTGTCGACCCTCGGTATCAGCAACACCATGATCACCAAGTACCGATGGACGGCGAACACCCCGCGGGCCCACATCACCAACCAGCGGACCATGGAGATCTTCCGTGACATGGGCATCGAGGACCGGGTTCTCGCCGATGCCACGCCGCACCACCTGATCGGCGACACGGTCTTCTGCACGGCGATCGCCGGTGAAGAGATCGGGCGCATCCTGACGTGGGGCAACCATCCGGCGCGCCGGGCCGACTACGAGCTGGCCTCGCCGTCCCTGAACTGCGACATCCCGCAGACCTATCTGGAACCGATCCTCGTGCGCGGCGCCACGGTGCGCGGCACGCAGACCCGGTTCAGCACCGAGTACCTCGGCCACACGCAGGACGCCGACGGCGTGAACGTCCGCGTGCTCGACCGGTTCAGCGGCAGTGAGTACACGATCCGCGCCCGCTACCTGATCGGTGCCGACGGTGCACGGTCGCAGGTCGCCGCCGACATCGGGCTGCCGTACGAGGGGCGCATGGACATCGCGGGGTCGATGAACATCACGTTCAAGGCCGACCTCTCCGCGCTCTGCGGTCACCGGCCGTCGGTGCTGTACTGGGTCATCCAACCGGGCGCCGACGTCGGTGGGATCGGCGCCGGCCTCGTGCGCATGGTGCGCCCGTGGAACGAGTGGCTCATCGTGTGGGGGTTCGACATCGATCAGGGCCCGCCCGAGGTGACCGAGGAGGACGCCGTCGCCATCGTGCGCAACCTCGTGGGCGATCAGCAGCTCGACGTCGAGATCACCGGCGTCTCGCTGTGGGGCAACAACGAGCAGTACGCGACGAACCTGCAGCAGGGCCGGGTGTTCTGCGCAGGCGACGCCGTCCACAAACATCCGCCGAGCAACGGGCTCGGCTCCAACACGTCGGTGCAGGACTCCTACAACCTGGCGTGGAAGATCGCCGCGGTGTTGCGGGGACAGGCCGGTGCAGGCCTGCTCGACACCTACACCGCCGAACGCGCTCCCGTGGCGCGGCAGATCGTGGTACGTGCCAACACGTCCGCCCGCGAGTTCGGCGCGTTGTTCTCCGCGCTCGGCCTCGACACGGCATCCGACGCCGAGCAGATGCACGCGCGGCTGGAGGAACGCAAGGACGACACCCCCGAGGGCGCCGCGAAACGCGCCGCCGTGCGTGAGGCCATGGAGCTGAAGAACTACGAGTTCAACGCACACGGCGTGGAACTGGGCCAGCACTACGACTCCGGCGCCGTCGTCGGCGACGGCACGCCGCCGCCCGAGCCGACCCGCGATCCCGAGCTGTACTACCAGCCCTCGACCCATCCCGGCGCGCGGCTGCCCCACGCCTGGGTGGGCGACAGCCTGCGCAAACTGTCGACCCACGACCTGGCAGGCTACGACGGGTTCACGCTGCTGACCGGCATCACGGGTCAGCCGTGGGTCACCGCGGCACAGAAGGCCGCCGACGCGCTGGGAGTGAGGGTCGAGTCCGTCGTGATCGGGCCCGGCCGCGAGGTGACCGACCTGTACTTCGACTGGGCCGAGCTGTGCGGCGTGGCCGAGGACGGCGCCGTGCTCGTGCGGCCGGACAAGCACGTCGGCTGGCGGAGTCATCATCTCGTCGAGGACCCCGAGCGCGAACTCGCCACGGTGCTGAGCCGGATCCTCGACCGAGACGGCGACGCCGCGAGCTCATGAGCCGCACGGCGCCCACCGAGGAACGGGCCGGCCGTGTTCACACCTGTTCGAATCGAAAAGGAGTCGACGCATGACCACCACCGACGGCGCAGCCGCGGCATCCGACGGGCACGCGGAGTCCGAGGCGCAGCGACGGATCGAGGAGCGGTTGATCGAGGAGGTCGTGGCCTCGTTCGCGGGTGCGGGCGACGCTCGGCTACGGGAGGTGCTGGAGTCGCTGACGCGACACCTCCACGGGTTCATCCGTGACGTCCGGCTCACCGAGGACGAGTGGAAACGGGCGATCGACTTCCTGACCGACACGGGCCACATCACCGACGACAAACGCCAGGAGTTCATCCTGCTGTCCGATGTGCTCGGTGCGTCGATGCAGACCATCGCGGTCAACAACGAGGCGTACCGCGACGCGACCGAGGCCACCGTGTTCGGCCCGTTCTTCGTCGAGGGCGCACCGCTCGTCGGCAACGGCGGTGACCTCGCCGGCGACGCCCCCGGCCAGCCGTGCTGGGTGGAAGGGACCGTGCGCGACACCGACGGCGCACCCGTGCCGGGTGCGCGCATCGAGGTGTGGGAGGCCGACGAGGACGGCTTCTACGACGTGCAGTACGACGACGAGCGGGTCTCCGGCCGGGGGCACCTGTTCACCGAACCGGACGGGAGCTTCCGGTTCTGGTGTCTGACGCCGACCCCGTATCCGATACCGCACGATGGTCCGGTCGGGCGGCTGCTGGAGGCCGCGGGCCGGTCACCGGTCCGCGCGGCGCACCTGCATTTCATGGTGACCGCGGCGAACCTGCGCACACTCGTCACACACATCTTCGTCGACGGCGACCCGCAGTTGGATATCGGCGATTCGGTGTTCGGCGTCAAGGATTCGCTGGTGAAACACTTCGACGAACAGGCCGCGGACATCCCCACACCGGACGGCCGCGACCTGGGCGGGCGTACGTGGACGAAGGCCCACTTCGACATCGTCCTGGCCCCCACCACGGGCGCGTAGCGCCTGCGGTGCGGGCGGATACGCCCCGCGCGGCGCCCCGACAACGGGTTGATCAGTGCCCGGATAGCGATCGCGCCCGCACCCGCGCGGGCGAACACCGCGAGCCCGCCGACGGTCCTCCGGAGCAGCCGGAGGCGCATGCTTCATACCAGTCCCAGGGCCAGCATGGCGTCGGCGACCTTCTTGAACCCGGCGATGTTGGCGCCGGTGGTGTAGTCGCCGGGAACGCCGTACTCCTCGGCGGTGGCGTAGCAGCGCTCGTGGATGCCGACCATGATCTGTTCGAGCCGTCGTTCCGTGAACTTGCGCGACCAGGAATCACGGGAGGCGTTCTGCTGCATCTCCAGCGCCGACGTCGCGACCCCGCCGGCGTTCACCGCCTTGCCGGGACCGAAGGCGATACCGGCTTCACGGAACACCTGGGCACCCTCGGGGGCGGTGGGCATGTTGGCACCCTCGCCGACGGCGATGCAGCCGTTGCGCACGAGAAGCGCAGCCTCCTTACCGGTGATCTCGTTCTGGGTCGCGCTCGGCATCGCCACCTCGCACGGCACCTCCCACACCTGGCGACCCGGCACGTACTTGCCACTCGGCCTGCGCTGCGCGTACTCGGACAGCCGCCCGCGCTCGACCTCCTTGATCTGCTGGACGAGCTCGACGTCGACACCGTCCTCGTCGAGGATGTACCCGTCCGAGTCGGAACAGGCCACGACGACTCCGCCCAGTTCTCGCGCCTTCTCCATGGCGTAGATCGCCACGTTGCCCGAACCCGAGACGACGACACGCTTTCCTTCGAGCGACCGGCCACGCGCCGCCAGCATCTCCTTGACGAAAAACGCGGTACCGTATCCGGTCGCCTCGGTCCGGATGTGGGATCCGCCGAACGCCTCTGCCTTGCCGGTCAACACGCCGGATTCGTAACGGTTCGTGATCCGCTTGTACTGCCCGAACAGGTATCCGAGCTCGCGACTTCCGACACCGGTGTCGCCTGCGGGCACGTCGGTGTATTCGCCGAGATGCCGGTAGAGTTCGGTCATGAAGCTCTGACAGAACGCCATGATCTCCCGGTCCGAGCGGCCCTTCGGGTCGAAGTCCGAACCACCCTTGCCCCCGCCGATCGGCAGGCCCGTCAGGGCGTTCTTGAACACCTGCTCGAACCCGAGGAACTTCACGATTCCCTGGTAGACCGACGGATGAAACCGGAGTCCACCCTTGTACGGACCGAGAGCACTGTTGAACTCGATCCGGAAACCACGATTGATATGAACTTCGCCCCGGTCGTCCATCCAGGAAACCCGGAAGGTGATCTGCCGTTCCGGTTCACAAATTCGCTCGATGATTTTCGCCCTGGCGTACTCCGGGTGCTTGCCGATGACGCGCCCTACGCTGTCGAGCACCTCCCGCACGGCTTGGTGGAACTCCACCTCGCCGGGATTGCGTCCGACCACCTGTTCGTAGACGGGCTCCAACGTTTCGTGCACGAGCTCGCTCACCCTTCCTCCACAACCAGGCGACAACACGCCCCGACCGGACCGTGGCGTTCGGCCACACTAGCGGCAACGTACCGAACCGGCCCCGGCAGCGGCGGAAACCCGATCGGCCGCTGCGAGGTTCGGCAGGGCGTCTCCTGCCGATGAGCGGCGAGAACGGTGCCCCCTCGACCGGCAGTCCGGGCGGGAATGGTGACGGGACTCTCATGGCGGCCGTCACCCGGTCGGAGTCCGGTCCCGGGTGCGGCGGAACGCCGTGTCGGGTGGGACCCCGCCGTCAGCCGTGAGCCCGGACGACCCGCCAGCGCAGGTCACCGCCGAGATCGACGGCCTCCGACCAGTCCGGGCCGGGATCGTCACGGCGTAGCAGGGTTCCGCTCCACCAGCGGACACCGGTCGAGGCCACGACGCGGTCGTGTTCGTTGAGCAGCACGGTGTCCGGCGATCGCGACTGCACGGACTCGACCAGCAACCGCTCGACACCCTCGACCGCGACGTCGGCGCCCAGCACGTCGACGAACCCGTCGTCGTGGACCACCGGAACGGCCAGGGTGATGGTGTGTTCGTTGGTTCCGGCGAAGTCGACGAACGGGCCCGTGACCGTCGGCCTGCGCATCGTCCGGGGCAGTGCGAACCACTCCTTGCCGGCGTAGTCGTAGAAGTGGTTGTGCTCCGGGTCGAGGTTGTGGCGGACGAACTCGGCCGGTTCGCCGTCCTCGCTGCGCCACCACTCGATCCAGCGTGACGCGTCACCGAGGTGGCCGTCGTCGAACGCAATACCGACGCCCTGGACGAAGTCCCGGTGCCGGTCGATCACCTGCACCAGCGCGGGCTGCACCGCCGCGAGGTCGGACCGTCGCAGTGGTCGCCGCAGCGGTGCGAGGGTGCCGACGACGTCCCCCGCCGTCGCACCGAGGTCACCGAGAACGCGATCGACTCGCTCCCTGATGCGTTCCGCGGGGCGGCGCAGCGACGCCGGATCTTCGTCGGTCACGTTCCTTCCCCTTCTCGCCTGTGCGTCGCCGTCATCGACGATTCACCGCGCACCACCAGGTCCAGGTGCAGATCGAGCAGGTGCTGCACGCGATCTTCGACGTGCCGCATCACCACGGCCCGCGCGGTGTCCGCGTCGGCACCCTCGATCGCCGCGATGAGCCCGGCATGCGCGCTCTCCGTCACCGGGTGATGGTCGACCTCGCCGCCGACCATCCAGAACAGTGACGCCAGCTCGTCGTGGAGATGGACGATGGCCTGCGTGAGCCGGGCCGAGTGCGCAATCACACCGATCTCGATGTGGAAACGGCTGTCCGCCCGGCGCCGCTCGTCCGCGGTCTCGGCGCCGCGGAAGTGCCCGGCCAGCGATCGCAGGTGTGTCACGTCGTCGCCGGCCGCGCGCCGGGCGGCGAGATACGCGGCGCCACCCACGACGGCGGCGCAGGCGTCACCGAGATCACGAAGCGAGTCGGCGCTGCGCTCACGCAGCCGGTTCATCACGGCTTCGGGCGGTGGTTTCGAGGCGCTCCGCACGAAGCTGCCGCCGCCGCGGCCACGCCGGGTTTCGATGACGCCGCGCTGGCGCAGGGTCTCCAGCGCCTGCCGGAGCGTTCCGGTGGAAACCCCCAGCTCGGCTGCGAGTTCGGACTCCGGGGGCAACCGGTCGCCGTGGCTGAGCAGCCCGACGGCGACCGCGGTCTCCAGTTGCCCGGCCACGTTCTGCGGAAGACCCGGGCCTTCGGTGGCGTCCAACCGCAGATACGCAGCAAAACTCGACACCGTTGGGTTTCCTCTGCTCACGAAGTTGGTCCAGGCGGGCTCGACGTGCGGATGTGCACGAATCGCTCGCCCGTCACGGTACGGCACCGGACCCACCGCCCGGCGTCACCCGACTTCACACCGACTTGTCATTTAAATTTGAGTGTTTTATGTTTCCTCAGCCGCCGTTCACTCGGGGTGCCGCCGGCAGCGTTCAGCGTCGAACCTCACCGGCCGGTGCGCGCCTTCGACGAGCCTTCGGGAGCAGGTCCATGACGACGCAGTCGGGCCGCAGGCACGCACGGGCCGATCCCCGCGTGCGGACAGGACCCTCGGCAGAGCTCGCGGGTGTCCGCTCGACGCCCGCTCCCGGACGCGGCACGTCGTGGTCGACGCGCCCGGAGCGACCCCGGAATCACCGGGTGCCGATGACGACCCGCGACGACCAGCGCTGTCACGCCCGCGCCGCCCGCAGGGGGCGGGGGACGGCCGCCGACCGAGATCCGCTGCACAAGATCGGAGTATTCACGTGACCGAGCCATCGCTGTCCGCACCCACCAGCTACGACCGGGTGTGGACCAACTGGGCGGGCAACCACACCGTCACCGCGTCGATGTACTCCCGGCCCCGGGACGAAGCCGAAGTCGTCGAGGCCGTCCGGTACGCGATCCGGCAGGGCATGAACGTGCGGGTCGCCGGAACGGGCCACTCGTTCACGCCGATCGTGCCCACCGGCGGCCTCATGCTCGACCTGACGCAGCTCAGCGGCGTGACGGCGACCGATCCGCAGCGGCTGCGGGTCTCGGCACTGGCGGGCACCACGGTCGGCGAGCTCGGTGAGCCGCTGTGGGAGGCCGGGCTGTCGCTGTCCAACCAGGGCGACATCGACAAGCAGGTCATCGCCGGGGCGCTCGCCACGGCCACGCACGGCTCCGGCATCCAGCTGCCGAACATGTCGGCCGCGATGCGCCGGGTGCGCCTGGTCGACGGTCGCGGCGAGGTCGTCGAGATCGGCGAGGACCGGATGCGCGAGCTGCGCGCGGCGCAGGTCGCCCTCGGCACGCTCGGCGTGATGCTCGAAGTCGAACTCGAGGTCTCCCCCAAGTACTACATCGCCGAGGAGATCAGCTACCGGCCGTGGCAGGAGATCGAGGAGTCCTGGGACGAGCTGATCGCGAACCACCGGCACTTCTCGTTCTTCTGGTGCCCCGCCGACCACTCGGTCGACCTGTACCAGCTCCCGGCACCTCCCGACCAGCCGATGAGCAACCACTGCTACGTCAAGATCTACGACGAGGCCGAGGTCACCGAACCCGACGGGCTCGTCTCCGACGACGTGGGGAACCGGACCGATCGTGCCTACCGGGTCTACCCCGGCGGCTACGACGAGCCCTTCCACGAGATGGAGTACATGGTGCCCGCCTCCTGCGGCCTGGAGGCGCTCAACACGATCCGGCGGCTGATGCTCGACGAGTTCCCCGATCAGCTCTACCCGATCGAGGTGCGCTGGACCGCCGCCGATGACGCGTACCTGTCGCCGAACTACCACCGCGACACCATGGTGATCTCGGTCTCCGGCGCGCCCGGCACGGACTACTGGCCGTTCCTGCGCGCCGTCGACCAGCGGCTGCAGCCGTACCAGGCCCGCCCGCACTGGGGCAAGATCCACTTCATGACGCGGGACCGGCTCGGCGAGCTGTTCCCCGAGTTCGACACGTTCCTCGCCGTGCGCCGGGAGTTCGACCCGGACGGTGTGTTCCTGAACGACCACCTGCGTCCGCTCCTGCGCTGACCCCGTCCCCCACCGGAAGGAGGAGGACGCGTGGAGTCCTTCGGGAACCTGATCATCTACATCATGATGGTGTTCGTCGTGATCGGCGCCGTGGCGTCGATCCGCGACGACGAGCACGGCCTCGGCAAGGAATTCAAGGAAGGCCTGCACTCCATCGGCGCCATCTTCATCCCCGTCGCCGGGATCATGGCCGCCATCCCGTACCTGTCGGCCCTGGTCGAGTCCGTCGCCGGGCCGCTGTTCGACGCGATCGGCGCGGATCCGGCGATCGCCGCGACGAGCCTGATCGCCGTGGACATGGGCGGCTACCAACTGGCGCAGGAAACCGCGGCCAGTACCGGTGGCTGGATCATGGCCACCGTCGTCGGCTACATGGCCGGTGCCACCATCATCTTCACCATCCCCGTCGGTCTGGCCATGTTGGACCGCAGGGACCATCGCTACATGGCGCTCGGCGTGATGTCGGGCGTCCTCGCGATCCCCATCGGTGTGCTGGTCACCACGACCATCCTCATGGCCACCTCGACGACGGTGCGCGGTGAGGTGTCCGCAGACAGCGCCTCGGACGCCGCACTGTCCGGGTTGGATGCCGGTTCGATGCTGCTCAACCTGCTTCCGCTCGCGGTGTTCGTCGTGGCGCTCGCCGCGGCGCTGTGGTTCGCGCCGAAGTTCATGATCCGCTTGTTCATCTGGTTCGGGCGCATCCTGGATGCGGCCCTGAAGCTCGTGCTCGCGGTGAGCATCATCGAGCACTTCACGGGTGTGTTCTCCGCCGTACTCGGCAGCTGGGGCTTCGACCCGATCATCGCCGACTCCCAGGACCAGTACCGGGCGCTCGAGGTGGCGGGCAACATCGGCATCATGCTCGCCGGGGCCTTCCCCATGGTCTACATGCTGCGCAAGGGACTCGCCCGGCCGCTGGGAGCACTCGGCCGCCGTGTCGGGATGAGTTCGGCGGGCACGGCGGGCCTGTTGGCCGCGGTGGCCAACGTGCTGGCCCTGTTCCGCCTGATCCGCGACATGCCCCCGAAGGACAGGGTGCTGTGCATCGCGTTCGCCGTCTGCAGTGCCTTCCTCGTGGGCGATCACCTGGCGTTCACCGCGAACTTCCAGCCGAACCTCATCGGGCCGTTGCTCATCGGCAAGCTCGTGGGCGGTCTGCTCGCCATCGCACTGGCGGTCGTCATCACGAAACCGGCCGTGCAAGCACTCGCCGCCGAGGAGCAGGAGGCGGAAGCCGACACGACGCCGGCTGCCTCCTGAACCGTCGGTACACGGAAAGGCGGCCGGCACCCCCGGTGAGCCGTCGTGGCAACGCCCGGAACCGACTCCGGGCGTTGCCACGACGGTGACGCGGCACGGCCGGCGCTCGGAGGGCGCCGGCGCGGCTACGGGTGCCGGGCGTCGCCGCGTTCACACAGTCGTGCCACGAACCACACGAACGGACCGGTGTGCCCGTTCAGTGCGCACGCACCGCTGATCACACTGTCGAGCAAGCCCTCGGCATCGTTCGCGACCAGTGCCGCGATCGCGGCATCGTCGGTCAACCGCAGCGAGCAGTACGCCTCACCCGGCGGGGTCCGGCTCGCCACGGTTGCGGTGCCGTCGCGGAACGCGACCACCACGGCGTCGTCGCCTCCCGGAACGTCGATCGACACAGCCAGCTGCGGGATCGGCCCCGGCACGGCGGTCAGGGTCTTGTTCACGTATCCGCAGAATTCGTCGGCCCACACCTGCACGTCGTCGATGCCGTGATCGCGCACGGCCGGGACACCCGCACCGGCAGCCGGAATGCGCGGCCCGCCCGCACCGGTTCTCCGCACCTCATCCGCCTCCTCGTGAGCGGCGACGAGCGCGGACACGGTGACGTCGACGTCCTCCCGCGTGTGGGAAGCCGAGCAGATGAACCGCAGGCGACCCTGACCACGCTCCACGATGGGATAGGTGACGGCCGAGGTGTGGACACCGCGCGCGCTCAACCCCCGAGCCGTCAGGTAGAGCACCTCCTCGTCCCGGATCCGGGGTGTGATGATGGGGCCGTCGCCGGGGCCGGGGTCGTACCCGGCCGCTGTGAACCGGGTCCTCATATATGCCGTGGTGTCCCAGAGCTGTTCCCGGAGACTGTCGTCGCTACCGAGCCGCCGCAACGCCGCCAGCGCCCCGGCGATGTCCGCCGGCGTCGACGACGCCTGGAAGATGTACGCGTTCGCCGACGACTTCAGCAGGTCGATAGCCTCCTCCCCTGCCGCGACGACGCCGCCGAGACTCCCCATTGCCTTACTGAGCGTCGCCATCACGAAATCGACCTGCTGCGAACACCCGGCGGCGGCACACATGCCGGCGCCCTGCGGACCGTAGATGCCGAACGAATGCGATTCGTCGACCAGGACGAGCGCTCCGTACGCCCGTGCGGTGTCGACGACCTCGCGGATGCGCGCGGTGCCCTCACCCATGCTGTAGGCACCTTCGACCACCACGAGAGTCGTCCGGTACGGCGACACCTCGCTCCGCAGTACGTCCGCCAGGTCGGTTTCGTCGTTGTGCCGAAAGGTGCGCATCGTGGCTCCCGACAGCCGGGCGCCGTCGACGATCGAGGCGTGACAGAGCTGGTCCATCACGACCGCATCGTGTGCGCCGAGAACACCGGCGATCACGCCCAGGTTCGCGGTGAAGCCCGTCGGAAAGAGGCATGCCGCAGACATGCCGACGGCGTCGGCGAACGTCTTCTCGAACTCGAAATGCAGGTCGATGGTTCCGGATGCCGTCGCCGACGTTCCCATTCCGGACCCGAAGCATTCCAGCGCGGATCGCGACGCGTCGAGTACGGTTTCGTCCCGGTTGAGGCCCAGGTACAGGTTCGTGGTCCACACGACGGACTCACGCTCCTCGCCGGTGTGCACATCCGCCACCGTTCCGGCGGTCGCGCTGCCGCTGCGCACGAATCTGCTGTGCGGATCGTGACCGCGGCGGGCCAGCATCGCCTTCAACGCGCCGACCACGCGCGCCTTGTCCCGGGACGACCAGGCGAACGCCTTCGCGGCCGGGAACGGTGCATACCCCGACCGGATCCGTTCCTGGAACCGCTGAAGGTCGTCGCCGCCGCGTGCCGGTGGGCACCGGTCCGCCTGCGTGTCGTTCTCGGTCGCGCCCACCGCGGCGAGGACGCGGGAGGCCAGGGCCGTCGCGGTCGCGTCCTCGGCGAGGTCCGCCGCGTCCATCCGCCGGCCCACGGCCGTCTCGATCCGCCGTCCCAGTTCGACGACCGACAGCGAGTCCACCCCGAGCGTGTCCAGGGCCACGTCCGGCGGCACGTCGCCGGGACCGGAGAGGCCGAGCATCAGCGCCACCTCCCGGCGGACGAGGGACACGGTCCGGGAATGCTCGGCCCCCGAGGCCGGAGTCGAGGCGGGAGCCGGGGCAGGAGTCAGGGCGGGAAGCGAGACGGACTCCGGCGCGTGCCGATCCGCCGGTTCCGCCGCCGGGACGTCCGGGCGCGGCAGGCTCGAGCGGTCGAGCTTTCCGTTGGGAAGGACCGGGATGTCGTCCACCACCGTGACCACCCCCGGGACCAGGTGGCGGGGCAGCAGTTCCCCGAGGTGCCGCCGCGCATCCCGGCCGGCGACCGAGCCGCCGCGGCACGTGACGTAGGCGGCGAGGTACTGCGCTCCGCCCGGCCCGTCGCACACCGTGGCCGCTGCCCGGTCGACGGCCTCCATCGACTCCAGCGCGGACTCGATCTCGCCGAGTTCTATCCGGAACCCACGAACCTTCACCTGGTCGTCGACCCGGCCCAGGAACTCGATTCTTCCCCGTTCGTCGAACCGGCACAGATCACCGGTCCGGTACAATCTGCTTTCCGGAATGGGATGGTGACTGCCGAATTCGACGAACCGTTCCGTCGTCTGTTTCCGATCGCCCAGGTATCCACGTGCGAGCTGCCCTCCCGCCAGGTACAGCTCCCCCGCCACACCGTTCCGTACGACGTTTCCGCCGGTGTCGAGAATGTAGGCGCGCGTGGTGTGCACCGGTTCGCCGATCGTGACCGGCTCGGCGGCCGATACGATGTCGGCGGCCGTCGCGAAGACGGTCGCTTCGGTGGGCCCGTACACGTTGATCACACGGGGTGGCCGGTCCCGGCTCGTGAGATCCTCGACGAGCGACCGCTTCAACGCCTCACCTCCCAGGACCACGCACGTGATCGCCGACGGGAGGCCGTCGCCTGCGAGCAATGCCTGCATGGCCGACGGAACCGTGATCACCGTGCGGGCGCGGGTTCGTTCCGGAAGCCGGCGCACCGCCAGCGCATCGGCGACCAGGACGACCGTGCCACCGAGGGACAGGGTGCCGAGAATCTCCATCACCGAGGGGTCGAAACAGACGGACGTCGCGGCGATCACCCCGGACCGTTCCGTCTCGTCGAGCAGCACGCCCATAGACCGGCTCATCGCCACGACGCTCCGGTGCTCGACCGCCACGCCCTTCGGCCTGCCCGTGGTGCCCGACGTGTAGATCACGTACGCCAGGTCCTCCGCTGCCGGTGCCGTCACCCCGGCACGCGGCGTCCGCGTCACGCTGCCGAGCCACACCAGCTCGGCGGTGCCGGCACAGAGCGCTGCTCCGTCGCGATCGTCGACCACCACTGCAGCCGCCCCGGAATGGTCGAGGATGTCACGCATCCGGGCCTCCGGGTAGGTGGGATCGAGCGGAACATAGGCACATCCGGCACGCAGCACGCCGAGGAGCGTCGCCACCAGCTCCCACGTCCGCGCCACACACACCCCGACCAGCGAACCGTGCGCCACGCCCCGTGCCAGCAGCTCCTGGGCAACGGTGTCGGCCCTGGCCGACAGTGACGCGTAATCGATCTCGACGTCACCGTCGACGACTGCCGTCCGGCCGGGATGGTCCCGCACCCACCGATCGATCAGGGAACACACGGTTTCGTTCTCGTATTCGTCATCGGATTCGGAAATACTGCGGTCGCGGTGATGATCGTTTCGGCGGGTCGATTCCACTTCGGTCGCTCCTCGTCTCGGTACCCGATCGAATGACCGGCATGCCACCTCGACCTAGCACACGGTTAACCCCGCCACCACCGACCGATCGTCATCTTTCCGCGATCGATAAGCTCGGCCCGGCGTCGAGTTGTGAATCCGAGCCGGGGTTCGAATACGAAGCGTCACAACGGCGACAACGGCACAGCGGCGGCAACGGCACAGCGGCGACAGCAGGTCGCGAACGCCGACAGCGGTGTCGCGGACCGATGCCGGTCAGAGTCGCGGAATCACTCGCCGGTGCCGCACCGTCCGTACTGCCCGCGCGGAGCCAAGCGTGACCGCACCCCGTCCAGCAGCAGCTCGATCCCTCGCTCGAAGTCGGCCGAGTTATCCGGAGTCCGATCGATCGCCCCGGCACTGGCGGCCTGCATGGCGGTCTGCTCCTCCACCGTGTGACCGAACACGAGGTGCAGGAAGGCGCGGGTGCCGCTGTCGACGAGATCTTCGGCGAGGCCGCCGTCCCGCAATGCCGCGCGCAGCTCGTCGGCGGGTTCGGCGGCGCCGAGGCTGAACGTGTAGGCGGTCACGACCACCTCGGCACCGTCGCGGTAGGCCAGCATCGCGTCGCGGAGCTCGGTGCAGCTCTCGACCACACGCCGGTCCCAGCTCTCGGCCGCCCGGACGCGCCTGGCACGGGCGAGGATCTCGTCGGCGACCGCGGCCAGCAGCGCCTGCTTGTTCGGCACGTGATGGTAGAGGGCGCTCGGCTGCACGCCGAGCTCAGCGGCCAGGCGCCGCATCGTCAACGACTCCAAGCCGTACTCGTCGAGCACGTCGAGTGCGCGAGCCACGACGTCACCCCGGTGATAACGCAAGCGAGGTCCTTTCCGTTGACCGCCCGGCCACGACCAGTCTAACCTGAACGCTGTTCAACTGAACGCTGTTCAGGTTAGCCACCCGACAGGTCAGTCACCCGACAGTCGATACCGGAGACGCGATGAGCAACACCTTCCAGCAGCTTGCCGACGCGATCCTTGCCGGCACCCCGGCCACCCCCGACGATGTACTCGCCGTGTTGCGTGCCGATGACGCCGAGCTGATGCAGATCGTCGCTGCCGCAGGCAGGCTACGCCGCGCCGGTTTCGGCAACACGGTGAAGGTGAACTACCTCGTGAACCTGAAATCCGGGATGTGCCCCGAGAACTGCAACTACTGTTCGCAGGCGCTGGGTTCCGACGCGCAGATCCTGAAGTACTCGTGGCTGTCCAAGGACAACACCATCGCCCAGGCGAGCGCGGGGTTGCGTGGTGGCGCGAGCCGGGTCTGCCTGGTCGCCTCGGGACGAGGACCCTCCACCCGGGACGTGGACAAGGTCACCGACATGGTCGAGTCGCTGAAGGCGGAGTATCCGGACGTCGAGGTGTGCGCGTGCCTCGGGCTGCTCGGCGACGGCCAGGCCGAGAAACTCAAGGCCGCCGGAGTCGACGCCTACAACCACAACATCAACACCGCCGAGAGCAACCACGCCAACATCGTCCAGACCCACACCTACGACGACCGGATCGACACCGTCGAGAAGGCCAAGAACGCGGGGATCTCCCCGTGCTCGGGACTGATCGCGGGGCTCGGTGAATCCGACGAGCAGCTGGCCGAGGCACTGTTCGCCCTCCGCGAGCTGGACTCGGACTCGATCCCGGTGAACTTCCTGATGCCCTTCGAGGGCACGCCCCACGAGAACACCTGGGAACTCACCCCCACTCGCTGCGTGAAGATCCTCGCGGCCGCCCGCTTCATCTGCCCCGACAAGGAGGTCCGCATCGCAGGCGGGCGGGAGATGCATCTGCGGTCGCTGCAGCCGATCGCACTGCACGTCGCCAACTCGCTGTTCCTCGGTGACTACCTCACCTCCGAGGGCCAGGACGCCCGGGCGGATCTGGACATGATCCGCGACAACGGTTTCGTCGTCCTGGGCTCCGAGCAGGACCCGTCCCAGCGGGCCGGCGAGCAGGAACCGGCCGATCCGGCGATCCGCCGCCGGGGCGCGGGCACCGACGTCCTCCCCAACGCGTGATGCCCCCGGCCGAAGAGCTGCTCGCGTTCGATCGCGAGCACCTGTGGCACCCGTACACGTCGATGACCAGTCCGGCGCCCGTGCAGCTGGCCACGGGCGCATCGGGCAGCCGGATCACCCTCGACGGCATCGGCGAGGTGGTGGACGGGATGGCGTCCTGGTGGTCGGCCATTCACGGATACCGGCACCCCGCGCTCGACGAGGCCGCGCGCCGCCAGCTCGACCGGATGTCACACGTGATGTTCGGAGGTCTCACCCACGAACCCGCGGTCGAGCTCGCCCGTCGTCTCGTGGACCTCGCACCCGGCGACCTCGACCGGGTGTTCCTCGCCGACTCCGGATCGGTGAGCATCGAGGTGGCGATGAAAACGGCGCTGCAGTACCAGCGCGGCAGGGGCAGGACGCAGCGCTGCCGGTTCCTGACCGTCCGAGGTGGATACCACGGCGACACCTTCGACTGCATGAGCGTGTGCGACCCGGAAGGCGGCATGCACTCGATGTGGTCGGGACTCCTGCCGCGGCAGGTGTTCGGCGAACAGCCTCCCCCGCTCGGCGGCGACGTCGATGCCTGGGCCGACGGCTTCCGCGCGCTGGCGGCGCAGCACCGCCACGAACTCGCCGGCCTGATCGTGGAGCCACTGCTGCAGGGCGCCGGAGGTATGCACCCCTACCCCGCCGAGTGCCTGCCGGTCTTTCGCGAGGTGGCCGACGAACACGGGCTGGTGCTGATCTTCGACGAGATCGCCACCGGGTTCGGCCGCACCGGAACGTTCTTCGCCGCCGACGCGGCCGGTGTGGCCCCGGACGTGATGTGCGTCGGGAAGGCACTCACCGGCGGTTACCTGTCGCTGGCGGCCACGTTGTGCACGGCCGACATCGCCCGCGGCCTCTCCGCGAGCGATTCCGGCGTGCTCATGCACGGCCCCACGTTCATGGGCAATCCACTGGCCTGTGCGATCGCCACTGCGAGTCTGGACCTGCTGGCCGAACGCGACTGGGCCAGCGACGTGGGGCGGATCAACGCCGGGTTGCAGGCCCTGCACGGGATCGGCGGTGCCGGCGTGCGTGTCCTCGGCGCGGTCGGCGTGGTCCAGCTCGACCGCGACGTGGACGTGTCCGCCGCGGCCGAAGCGGCACTCGCCCAGGGTGTGTGGCTGCGTCCGTTCCGCGACCTCATCTACACGATGCCGCCCTACGTGTGCACCGACGACGACATCGCGACCATCTGCTCCGGAATCGCGGCGGCGGTGGAGGCGGCATGAACGCATGGGCGACGTGGCTCGCCGAGCAGCGCGCGGCCCGCGAGGCCGCGGGATTGCAACGCACCCTGCGGCCGCGGCAGGCAGACGAGGACATCATCGATCTCGCCAGCAACGACTACCTGGGCCTGAGCACGCACCCCGACGTGTGCAGGGCCACCGCCGACGCCGCCCTCACGTGGGGTGCCGGCGCGGGCGCCTCCCGCCTCGTCACCGGCACGACCACGTTGCACGCCGACCTGGAACGGGAGCTCGCCGAGTTCACGGGCCACGAAGCGGCGCTGGTCTGCTCGACCGGCTACCAGGCCAACCTGTCCGCGGTGACAGTACTGGCGGACCGGCATTCGCTGATCGTCTCGGACGAGCACGTTCACGCGTCGCTGATCGACGCGGCGCGGCTCTCGAAGGCCGCGGTCACGGTCGTCCCGCACAACGACGTCGGCGCGGTCCGCGAGGCGCTGGCGGACGCCGGGGACCGGCGCGCCGTGGTGCTGACCGAGTCGGTCTTCTCGGTCCTCGGCGACACCTCCCCGCTGCCCGAGCTCGTCGACGCGTGCACGGCGGCGAACGCACTGCTCGTGGTCGACGAGGCGCACGGGCTCGGCGTGGCCGGTGAGGACGGGCGCGGAGCGGTGCACGCCCGCGGTCTCGCGGGCCACCCGCACGTGGTCGTGACCGCGACGCTGTCGAAATCCCTCGGCGCGCTGGGCGGTGCCGTCCTCGGCTCCGCAGCCCTGGTCGACCAGCTCGTGAACCGCGCCCGCCCCTTCATCTTCGACACCGGCCTCGCCCCCGCACCGACGGCCGGGGCGCTGGCGGCCCTGCGGTTACTGCGGGACCGGCAGGTCGGCCCGGCACGGATCCACCGGCGCGGCGCCGAACTCGCCGAACGGCTCGACGTCCCGCGGTCGGCGGGTGCGGTGCTGTCCGTACCGATGCCGTCCCCGCGGGCCGCACTGACCGCGCAAGCCGAGGCCCTGGCCGCCGGAGTCCGCGTCGGCTGCTTCCGTCCGCCGTCGGTACCGGACGGAGTCTCCCGCCTGCGGATCACCACCCACATCGGACTCGACGACGAGCGCTGGGACCACGCGCTCGCCGTCCTGACCGCGGCCGTCGACCGGTGCCGAACGTGATCACCATCGTCACCGGGACCGACACCGGCGTCGGCAAGACCGTGGCCACCGCAGCGCTGGCGGTGCGCTGCGGCCCCGGAACGCTCGTCGTCAAGCCCGCGCAGACCGGAGCAGGCACCGACGAACCCGACTGCTCCGTGGTGCGGCGCCTCGCGGCCCGTGAGGTCACCGAGTTCGTGCGGCTCGACGATCCCCTCGCTCCCGGCACGGCCGCCCGGCTGCACGGCCTCGACCTCCCCGCGGTCCAGGCGCACGCCGCCCGGATCCGCGAGCTCGCCCGCCGCCACCGCCGCGTGATCGTCGAGGGCAGCGGCGGACTCCTCGTCCGCCTCGACACCGGCGGCGGCACGTTGACGGACCTCGCGGCCGATCTCGTCCGGGATCACGACGTCGAGGTGCTCGTCGTGACCCGCATTGCCCTGGGCACGCTGAACCACACCGAGCTCACCGTCGACGCGCTCCGTGCCCGCGGCATCGAACCGGCGGGGCTCGTGCTCGGCGCCGTTCCGGAACAGTCCGGCCTCGCCGCGCAGTGCAACCGCACCGAACTGCCCCGCATCACCGGAGTACCGGTCGTCGCCGCACTTCCGGAGGGCGCCGGCGCTCTCGATCCGGAACAGTTCCGGGCACGGGCAGTCTCCTGGTTCGCCGCCTGGTTCGCCGCCTCCCCCGATGGCCGGCGGAATGCCGGACCGCGACACGCGGCCGACGACCGCTGACCACCGGCTCGCCGCGCGCTATTCCCCTCGGTTCTCGGGACTGCGCCGGACCAGGTTGACGATCGCGAGCGCGAGACCGCCCCAGATCACCAGGATGGCGAGCAGCATCATCAACACCGCCGAGATGCCCATCAGCGCACCTCCTCCTCGGTCAGTTCCATCTTCGTCCGGCTCTTCCACGGTGCCAGCGACGCCAGTGCGGCCAGGACGACCACACCGACGACGACTCCCCACCCGAAGGTCGCCAGCATCCAGGCCGGGTAGTCCTCGTACGGCGCGGAGATGTCGGTGACGAGCTGCCGGATCAGCACGTACAGCAGCGCCAGCGGCGCCACCACCCCGACCAGCACCCGCCACGCTCGGCCCAACGTGATCGAGCCGTGGTGGTTGAGGTGCCTGGCCAGCTCCGGCAACAGGCGGACACCCCATGCGAGGACCAGCATGCTGACCACGGCGACCGCGAGGATGCCGAACCGGTTGATGAAGTGGTCCACGATGTCGAGCACGTACAACCCGCTGGTCGTGGCGAACAGCACCAGACTGATCAGCGCGGTCGGGATCGCCACGGCGAGCGTGGCGGTGATGCGGGAGAGCTCGAACTTGTCCCGCACGCCGGAAATCACGACCTCGATCACGCTGATCAGGGACGTGAGCCCGGCGATCACCAGCGAGCCGAAGAACAGGACGCCGAGCACCGCCCCCGCCGGGGCCTCGCTGATGATGGCCGGGAACGCGACGAAGGCCAGGCCGATGCCGTCCGAGGCGACCTCGCCCACCGCCACACCGGAGGCCTGGGCCATGAACCCCAGTGCGGCGAACACCCCGATACCGGCGAGCAGTTCGAAGCCGGAGTTGGAGAAGCCGACGACCATCGCCGACCCGGTCATGTCGGTCTTGCGCTTCACGTAGGACGCGTAGGTGATCATGATGCCGAATCCGATCGACAACGAGAAGAAGATCTGCCCGAAGGCGGCCGCCCAGACGCCGGGTTCGAGCAGAGCCGCCCAGTCCGGGGTGAACAGTGCGTTCAGCCCGCCGCCGGCACCCGGCAGCAACAACGCCTGCACCACCAGGGCGAGGAACGCGATCACCAGGATCGGGATGAAGACCATCGCGACGGCGCCGATGCCGCGCTGCACGCCCAGCGCCATGATCACGATCAACGCGCCCCACACCACGAGCAGCGGCACCAGCACACCGGGCGTGAACTCCATGGCCACGCCCGGATCACCTGCGTGCAGGAAGTCCTCGAAGAAGAACGTTTCCGGATCGTCACCCCAGGCCTTGTTCACCGAGAAGAACGTGTACCGCACGGCCCAGGCGAGCACGGCCGCGTAGTAGACGGCGATGAAGAAGCAGATCAGAACCTGCCACCAGCCCAGCGCCTCGGAGCGCTTGCGAGCGCGGGCGAACGACAGCGGCGCCGACCCACGGAACCGGTGCCCCAGTCCGTAGTCGAGCAGCAGGAACGGGATTCCCGCGGTCAGCAGCGCGACGAGGTACGGCAGGATGAACGCTCCGCCGCCGTTCTCGTAGGCGACGTAGGGGAACCGCCAGATGTTGCCGAGCCCCACCGCGGACCCGATGGCGGCGAGGATGAACACGCGTCGGCTGGTGAACCCGCCGCGCCGGGTCTCCTCGACCTGTACTCCCGGCTCCGAGCCGGCCTTGTCGGTCATCGGTCCTCCTCGGTGTCGACTCCGGCGCACGGTCCACACATATCGGCAGAGTCTATTCCGTGTGACTCACGGGAACAAAACGGCCACTACCCGACCGGGTTTCTCCCGTGTCGGCCGAATCTGTCAGCCGAACTCGGCCCGGACCCCGGTGAGGGCGGGCTCCCGGCTCGAGTGCACGTCGAACGCGCCGTCCGGCCGGCGACGGCCGGGCGGTCGGGCGGTCGGATCGCCTCACGCCCCGTAGACCGGTTCGGGTGCGGCGGCCTTCGGCAGCAGAGCGCGTACCGCTCCGCCGACGTCGGCAGCCTCCCAGCGGCTCCCGAGGTCGACACTCGGACCGTGCCGCCAGGCGTCCTCGACGCAGATCCGGCCGCCTTCGACCTCGACGACCCGGCCGGTCACGTCCGCCGCGTCCGCACTCGCGAGCCAGGCGACCACCGGCGCCACGTTGCCCGGGTGCATGGCGTCGAACCCGTCGGCGGGCGCGGCCATCGCGTCCGCGAACGCCCCTTCGGTCATCCGGGTCCTGGCCGCCGGGGCGATCGCGTTCACGGTGACGCCGTAGCGCTCCAGTTCCGCCGCGGCGACCAGGGTGAGGCCGGCGATGCCGGCCTTGGCCGCCGAGTACGCACCCTGTCCGACACTGCCCTGCAGGCCGGCACCCGAGGTGGTGTTGACGACCCGGGCTGCGCGGGCCCGCCCCGCCTTGGCCTCGGCGCGCCAGTAGGCGCCTGCGTGCCGCAGCATCGCGAAGTGGCCCTTCAGGTGCACGCGGACGACGGCGTCCCACTCGGCTTCCTCGACGTTGACCAGCATTCGGTCCCGGAGGAAGCCGGCGTTGTTCACCAGGACGTCGAGGGCGCCGAAGGTGTCGACCGCCTGCTCGATCAGCGCGGCCGCCTGCTCGAAGTCCGCGACGTCCGCACCGCTGGCCACGGCCTGTCCTCCCGCAGTGACGATCTCGGTGGCGACCGCTTCCGCGGGTGTCTCGCCGGTCCCCTCCCCCGCGGCCGAGACGCCGAAGTCGTTGACGACCACGCGCGCGCCGTGGCGGGCCAGCTCGAGCGCGTGTTCGCGCCCGAGACCGCGTCCGGCACCGGTCACGACGGCGACACGGCCTTCCAGGATTCCTGTCATCGGTGCTGCTCCTTCGGATCTGCTGGGCTGGACCGGCCGGCGACGCGGCGACAACGCTCCGGTGACGTCGCGGATCCACTGGCCGATCGGGACCGTTCAGGGTTAGAGTACCAAGCAAACGCTAGGTTAGGATCATCATGACTGTCAGCACGGATTTCGTCGACGGGACCATCGCCGTCGTGACCATGGCGCACCCGCCGGTCAACGCCCTGCCCGTGGCGGGCTGGTACGCGGTCGCCGACGCCGTACGCGGGGCCGCCGAGCAGGGCGCCCACGTCACGGTGCTGCGCGCCGAGGGGCGGGGCTTCAACGCGGGCGTCGACATCAAGGAGATGCAGCACACCGACGGCTTCGACGCGCTGCTGGGCGCCAACCACGGCTGCTACGCAGCGTTCAAGGCCGTCTACGAGTCCCCCGTGCCCGTCGTCGCCGCCGTCCACGGCCACTGTCTCGGCGGCGGGGTCGGCCTGATCGGCAACTCCGACACGATCGTGGCCGCCGACGACGCCTACATCGGCGTCCCCGAGGTCGACCGGGGCGCCCTCGGCGCCGCCACCCACCTGGCCCGCCTGGTGCCCCAGCATCTGATGCGCACCCTCTACTTCACGGCCCGCACCGTCCCGGCGGCCGACCTGCTCCGCTTCGGCTCGGTGTTCGACGTCGTTCCTCACGACCAGCTGGACGAAACCGCCCTCACGATCGCCCGCGAGATCAACGACAAGGATCCCCGCGTGATCCGCGCGGCCAAGGAGGCGCTCAACGGGATCGACCCGATGGACGTCAACAAGAGCTACCGCTTCGAACAGGGATTCACCTTCGAGCTCAACCTCGCCGGCGTCGCCGACGAACGCCGCGACACCTTCGTCCGCAACACGTGAGCAGGCCGACGCAGAACGGGAGAACCGATGACCACACCGTCGCGGCTGCGCACACCGCTCACCGAGCTCACCGGCGTCGACCATCCGATCGTCCAGACGGGGATGGGTTGGGTCGCCGGACCGCGGCTCGTCAGCGCCACGGCACGCGCGGGCGCACTGGGCATCCTCGCCTCCGCCACGATGACCCTCGACGAGCTGGAGAAGGCCGTCCTCGAGGTGAAGGACCGCACCACCCGGCCCTTCGGGGTCAACCTCCGCGCCGATGCCGGGGACGCTGCGCAGCGGGTCGACCTCCTCATCGAGCACGGCGTCAGGGTCGCCTCGTTCGCGCTCGCTCCGACACCGGACCTGATCGCACGTCTCAAGGAGCACGACGTCGTCGTGATGCCGTCGGTCGGCGCCGCGCGCCATGCGCAGAAGGTGGCCTCGTGGGGTGCCGACCTGGTGATGGTCCAGGGCGGCGAGGGCGGTGGGCACACCGGATCGGTCCCCACCACGCTGCTGCTGCCCACGGTGGCCGACGCCGTCGACATCCCGGTCGTGGCCGCGGGCGGGTTCTTCGACGGCCGCGGGCTCGCCGCCGCCCTCACTTACGGCGCGGCCGGCATCGGCATGGGGACGCGATTCCTGCTGACCAGCGACAGCACCGTGCCCGAGGAGATCCGGCGCCTGTATCTGTCCCACGGGCTGGACGGCACCGTCGTCACCGCGCGCGCCGACGGGGTGCCGCATCGGTTGCTGCGAACGGACTTCGTGGCGGGACTGGAGGACGGCAACGCGGCCAAGCGGCTCCTGTCCGCGGGCCGCCGGGCCGCGGAGTTCAAGCGCATGAGCGGCGTGAGCTGGCCGGAGTTCGTCCGCGACGGCTGGCGGATGAAGCGGGCCTCCGGTCGCACGTGGTCACAGATGACGCTCGCCGCCAACACCCCGATGCTGCTGCGCGCCGGACTCGTCGACGGGGACACCGAGGCGGGCATGCTGGCGTCCGGGCAGGTCGTCGGTGTGATCGACGACCTGCCGAGCTGCGAGGAGCTGGTCGACCGGATCGTCGCCCAGGCCGTCGAGCGGATCGCCGCGAGCAGCGCAACTCTGGCCGACTGACGGTCCCCGATCCGGCCGGCCGGCCGTCCCCGGATCCCGGCGGCGTGACGGCGCCGCCCGCCGGTGACGGCAGGCGGCGCCATCGCCCACCGTGGACACCTGGTCCACCATGGACACGTCGCCCGCCATGGATACGCCGTTCGCCGTCAGAGCCGTTCGATGATCGTCACGTTGGCCTGGCCGCCGCCCTCACACATCACCTGCAGGCCGTACCGGCCCCCGCTGCGTTCCAGTTCGCCGAGCAGCGTGGTCATCAACCGCACGCCGGTGGCGCCGATCGGATGACCCAGTGCGATGGCACCACCGTTGACGTTGACCTTCTCGTGCCCGGCACCGATCTCCGCCATCCAGGCCAGGACCACGGAGGCGAACGCCTCGTTGCACTCGACGAGGTCTATCTCGTCGATGCTCATGCCGGCGCGCGCCAGGGCGTGTTCGGTCGCGGCGATCGGCCCGGTGAGCATCCACACCGGATCGTCCCCGCGCACGGTGAGGTGGTGCACGCGCGCCCGTGGCCGCAGCCCGTGCTCGGCGACGGCCCGTTCCGAGGCGACGAGGACGGCGCCCGCGCCGTCGCAGATCTGCGAGGCGACCCCGGCGGTGATCCTGCCTCCCGGCGCCAGCGGTTCCAGTCCTGCCATCTTCTCCAGCGATGTCCGACGTGGACACTCGTCCGTGGCGAACGCGCTGCCGTCGTCGAGCACGAGCGGCTCGATCTCCCGGGAGAAGCGCCCCTCGGCTGTCGCCGCGTGGGCACGCTCGTGGGAGGCGAGCGCGAACTCCTCCATCCGGTCCCGTGGGATGTCCCACCGTTCGGCGATCATCTCCGCCGACCGGAACTGGCTGATCTCCTGGTCGCCGTACCGCGTGCGCCAGCCCGGCGACTCGGCGAACGGGGTCGAGAAACCGTACTGCTGGCCGACCAGCATGGCCGCCGAGATCGGGACGGCGCTCATGTTCTGCACCCCACCGGCGACGACCAGGTCCTGGGTCCCCGACATGACCGCCTGCGCGGCGAAGTGCAGCGCCTGTTGACTGGAGCCGCACTGCCGGTCGACGGTCACGCCCGGCACCGTCTCCGGCAGGCCGGCGACCAGCCATGCCGTGCGAGCGATGTCGCCTGCCTGCGAACCGAGCGTGTCGGTGCAGCCGAGGATCACGTCGTCGACCGCGGCCGGATCGACCCCGGCGCGCCGGACCACCGCGGCCAGCACATGGCCACCGAGGTCGGCCGAGTGGACCTCGGCAAGGGAGCCGCCGCGTTTGCCGACGGCGGTGCGCACGGCATCGATGATGTAGGCCTCGGACATGGGTCTCCTCAGGGTGCGGGTCGCTGCACACGCGACGCGGAATCGCCGGCTCAGGCGTGCTGACTGCTGGCGGACAGGACCTCGCCGGTGAGGTACGAGGCGTAGTCACTGGCGAGGAAGACCATCACGTTCGCGATCTCCCACGGTGCGGCCGCGCGGCCGAACGCCTCCGCGGACTTGAGTTCGGCGAGCAGCTCGGGACTGGTGACCTTTTCCAGGAACGGATGCATGGCCAGACTGGGTGAGACGGCGTTGACCCGGATGCCGTGCGGTGCGAGATCCATCGCCGCCGAGCGGGTCAGGGCCGTCACGCCCGCCTTCGCGGCTGCGTAGTGCGCCTGCCCTTCCTGGGCACGCCAGCCGACGACCGACGCGTTGTTGACCACGACGCCCTTCTTGCCCGCCGCGACGAAGCGGCGACCGGCTGCGCGGGTGCAGCGCATGGTTCCGGTCAGAGTGACGTCGAGGACCAGGTTCCAGCGCTCGTCCGGCATCTCGAGGAGGTCGTCGGTACCGCCCAGCCCGGCGTTGTTGATCAGGACGTCCACGCCGCCGAACGGCTCGGCCGCGTCCAGCAGCGCCGTCACCTGTTCCTCGTCGGTGACGTCGCAGACCCGCGCACCGACGCGGTCCTCCCCGAACTCCTCGGCGAGCGTGCGGTGCGCCTCCCCGAGGCGTCGCTCGTGGGCGTCACCGATGACGACCGCGGCCGCTCCTTCCTCGAGCACCTTGCGGGCCGCGGCCGCGCCGATCCCGGCACCGGCCGCCGCGGTCACGACCACGACCCGGCCGGCGAGCAGGTCGTGACCGGGCACGTACTCGGGGACGGGCTGCTCCGGCGTGGTCGGCGGTCGGGTCATGGGCGAGGCTCCTTCGGTAGGCCGAGCACCCGCTCGGCGATGATGTTGCGCTGGATCTCGTCGGATCCGCCGTAGATCGTGTCGGCGCGGCTGAAGAGGTAGAGACTCTGCTGGTCGTCGAGCGCGTACGGCGCCCCGGCGACGGTGAGTGCGTCGGCCCCGCGCACCGCCATCGCCAGTTCGCCCAGGTCACGGTGCCAACGCGCCCACAGCAGCTTGCTGACCGAGACCTCCGGACCCTGCGTGCCTGCGGCGACGGAGCTGAGGGTGCGCAGGGCGTGGGTGCGGATCACGTCGAGGCCGAGCCGGGCGCGGGCGAGCCGGGCACGCACGACCGGATCGTCGTAGGTGCCGTTCGCGCGGGCGGTCGCGACGATCCCGTCGAGCTCCTTGGCGAAGCCGACCTGCTGGCCGATGGTGGAGACGCCGCGCTCGTAGCCGAGGGTCGCCATGGCGACGCGCCAGCCGTCACCGGGTTCGCCGACGACCATCTCCGCGCCGGTCCTGGCACCGTCGAAGAAGACCTCGTTGAACTCCGACGTGCCGGTGAGCTGTTCGATCGGCCGAACCCGGACACCCGGCTGATCCATCGGCACCAGCAGGTAGGACAGGCCGGCATGGCGCGTCGAGCCGGGGTCGGTGCGCGCGAGGACGAAACACCAGTCGGCGTGCTGCGCCAGCGAGGTCCAGACCTTCTGCCCGTCCAGGACCCATTCGTCGCCCTCCCGCCGGGCACGGGTGCGCACCCCCGCGAGGTCGGAGCCCGCGCCGGGTTCGGAGTAGCCCTGGCACCACAGCTCGGTGACGTCGGCGATGCCCGGCAGGAACCGTTGCCGCTGCTGCTCGGTGCCCAACTCGATCAGGGTCGGCCCGAGCAGCTCCTCCCCGAGATGGTTCACCCGGGCGGGAGCGCCGGCGCGGGCGTATTCCTCGTGGAAGATCACTTGCTGGAAAAGGCTGAGTCCGCGGCCGCCGTACTCGACGGGCCAGCCCAGACAGGTCCAGCCCGCCTCGGCCAGACGCCGGTTCCAGGCGACGCGCTCCTCGTAACACTCGTGTTCCCGCCCGGATCCGCCGCGACCCTTGAGCGCGGCGAAGTCGCCGACCAGGTTGTCGGCCAGCCACTGCCGCACCTCGGTGCGGAAAGCCTCGTCCTCGGCCGAGTAGGTCAGATCCACAGCATCTCCTTGCCGTTCCGGTCGTGACACCGGCAACCTACCAAACCAAGCACTTGTTTGGTAGCATCGATGCAGCACACCCCCGGGCACAGAGGAGCGGCATGAGTCACGCGGATCCGACCACCGAGCCACCCGAGGACGACCGGGTCGTCACCTACGAGGTACGCGGGCACATCGCGCTGGTCACGATGAACCGGCCGGAGTACAGCAACGCCCAGAACTCGGCGATGACCTACGCCCTCGACACGGCGTTCACGCGCGCCGTCGACGACGACCGCGTGAAGGTGATCGTGCTCGCCGGCGCCGGCAAGCACTTCAGCGGCGGCCACGACATCGGAACGCCGGGCCGCGACATCGACCAGGCCTTCGAACGCCGCGCCGTCATCCACTGGGATCACACCGACAAGCACGGAGTGGACTCCCGCTTCGCCCGCGAGTCCGAGGTCTACCTCGGCATGTGCCGCCGCTGGCGCGAGATCCCGAAGCCGATGATCGCGATGGTGCAGGGCGCCTGCATCGCCGGCGGCCTGATGCTGGCCTGGTCCTGCGACTTCGTCGTCGCCTCCGACGACGCCTTCTTCGCCGACCCGGTCGTGCGGATGGGCATCCCCGGTGTCGAGTACTTCGCCCACCCGTGGGTCATGAACCCGCGCGCAGCCAAGGAGCTGCTCTACACCGGCGACCGTTTCCCGGCCGCGCGCGCCCGCGAGCTCGGCATGGTCAACCAGGTCGTCGCGCGCGAGGACCTGGAACGGACGGTCCTCGACATGGCGGAACGGATCTCCGCGATGCCGCGCCTCGGCCTCGCTCTCACCAAGAAGGCCGTCAACCAGGCCGAGGACGCCATGGGGATGCGCACCGGTATGGACTCGGTGTTCGGCCTCCACCACGCCGCGCATGCGCACAACGCCGAGACCGCGGCCGACTCCCTCTCCGGTCTCGACGCGAGTGCGATGGCGGAAGCGAACACGACGGCGAGTCAGGAATGACGCCCGCGAGCGCGGGCGTCTCCGGCGCGCTGGAGTTCACCGAGCAGGAGCAGGCCTTCCGTGCCGAGGCCCGGGCCTGGCTGGCGCAGCACCACCCGGGCCGGCTGCCGTCGATGGACACCGAGGAGGGCGCCCGGGCGCACCGCGAGTGGGAACGCACCCTGGCGAACGGCCGCTGGTCGGTCGTGGCCTGGCCGGCCGAGTTCGGCGGCCGCGACGCCTCACTCGCCGAGTGGGTCGTCTTCGAGGAGGAGTACTACCGCAGCGGCGCACCGACCCGGATCGCGCAGAACGGCATCTCCCTGCTGGCGCCGATCGTGTTCGCGCACGGAACGCCGGAGCAGCAGCAGCGGATCCTCCCGGCCATGGCCGGCGGCACCGAGGTGTGGGCCCAGGCCTGGTCCGAACCCGAGGCCGGCAGCGACCTGGCCGGCATCCGCAGCCACGCGGTCCGCGACGACACCCGGGGCGGCTGGGTCCTCAACGGACAGAAGATCTGGAGTTCGCGCGCACCGTTCGCCGATCGCGGGTTCGGGCTCTTCCGCACCGATCCCGGCGCGGAGCGGCACCGGGGACTGACGTACTTCCTGTTCCCGCTCGACGCGAGCGGCATCACGGTTCGCCCGATCGAACAGCTCGACGGGAACACGGGGTTCGCGGAGATCTTCGTCGACGACGTGTTCGTCCCCGACTCCGACGTGCTCGGCACCGTGGGCGACGGCTGGCGGGTCGCGATGAGCACCGCGGGCAACGAACGCGGCCTGTCGCTGCGGGCGCCCGGACGGTTCTGCGCCGCCGCAGAACGCCTGCTGGACCTGTGGCAGGAGCGGGGAGCAGCCGCACCGCACCTGCGTGACCGGGTGGCGGACGCCTGGATCGGCGCGGAGGCCTATCGGTACTACACCTGGGGCGTCGTCGACAGGTTGCAGCGCGGCGGCGACGTCGGCGCCGACGGCAGCGTCAACAAGCTGTTCTGGTCGCAGCTCGACGTCGACCTGCACGAGACCGCCCTCGACCTGCTGGGGCCGGAGGCCGAGCTGTGCGGCCGCTGGACCGACGACTACCTGTTCTCGCTGGGCGGACCGATCTACGCCGGTACCAACGAGATCCAGCGCAACATCGTCGCCGAGCGGCTCCTCGGGCTTCCTCGCGGCGACAACGGAAGGGCTCGACGTTGAAGTTCTCTTTCGACGAGGAGCAGCACCAGTTCGCCTCGGCGCTGGACGACCTGCTCTCCGACGCCGACGTCCCCGCCGTGACCCGCGCCTGGATCTCCGGCGACCGATCCCCTGGCCTCGAGCTGTGGGAGCGGCTCGCCGAGCTGGGTGTAGCGGGTCTGACCGTTCCCGAGGCGGCGGGTGGCTCCGGTGCGGGACCGGTCGACCTCGCGGTCGCCGCGGAATCGCTCGGCCGTCACTGCGTACCCGGACCCTGGATCGAATCGGTCGCGGTCGTGCCGGCATTGCTGGCCGGAACGCCGTACGAGGAGCTGCTCGGCGGGATCGCGAAGGGCACCGCCCGCGTGACCCTCGCGGCACCGCCGGTCACCCCGTACGCCGTGGACGCCGAGGCCGCCACGCACGTCGTCCTGGCCAGGGACGACGGCCTGGCGACTGCGACGCCTGGCCCCGGTCACGGGTCGCTGGACCCCAGCCGGACGTTGCACCCGGTGACCGCAGCCGAACAGCCGTCCCCGCTGCCGGAGGACGCCCTCGAGTGCGCCCTGGACCAGGGCGCACTCGCCTGCGCCGCCGCGCTGGTCGGCTCGGGCGACCGGATGCTGGCGCTCACGACCGCGTACGCCGGGCAGCGGCACCAGTTCGGCCGCGCGATCGGCGAGTACCAGGCGGTCAAGCACGAGCTCGCCGACGTGAAGGTCGGCCTCGACTTCGCGCGGCCGCTGGTCCTCGGCGCGGCCCGCGAACTCGCCGCCGGCTCTCCCACGGCACGGCGCACGGTCTCGGCCGCCAAGGTCACCGCGTCCACCGCGGCCCATCGCGCCGCCCGGACGGCTCTGCAGGTGCACGGCGCGATCGGCTACACGCGGGAGCACGACCTGAGCCTCTGGCTGCTGCGCAGCCGTGCCCTGATCGGCGCGTGGGGAACGCCCGCCCACCACCGCGGCCGGGTACTCGACGACCTGACGAGGACATGACCATGCAGTTCGGCCTCACCGAGGAACAGCAGGAGCTGATGACCGCGGTGCGCACGCTCGTCCAGCGCCGCGCCGCCGACCGTGATCTCCGCAGCGTCGTCGCCGACGGCAGCGGATACGACGACGACCTCTGGCGGGCGGTGACCGAGCAGATCGGAGCCGCCGCGCTGGCCGTGCCCGAGGAGTACGGCGGCGGCGGTTTCACGTCTCTCGAAACCCATCTGGTGCTCGAGGTGCTCGGCGCCGCCCTCACCCCGTCGCCGCTGCTCGGCTCCGGGGTCCTGGCGACGCAGGCGCTGCTCCTGGCAGCGGCACCCGCCGACTGTGCACGGCTGCTGCCCGCGATGGCGACCGGCGAGCGCATCGCCGCCCTGGCCTGGGCGGACACCGCCGGACGGTGGCGCCTCGACGGTTCCGACGTCCACGCGGCCGCGCCGGGCGAGGGCTGGCGGCTGTCCGGTTCCGCCCGGCTGGTCCTCGACGGAGCCGCGGCCGATGTGGTGCTGGTGGTGGCGACGACCCCGACCGGGGCCGGCCTCTTCGAAGTCGCACCGGACGCCGCGGGGCTCACCCGAACCCCCACTCCTGCGCTCGATCCGACACTCCGGTTCGCCACCGTGGAGTTCGACGACGTCCCCGCCACAGCGCTCTCCCTCGACGCAGGCGCCGCGCTCGCACAGCTGTGGTCCCGCGCCGCCGTCGCCGTGACCGCACTGCAGGTCGGCGGCGCCCAGCGGGCCCTCGACGACACCGTCGCCCACCTGAAGGAACGCACCCAGTTCGGCCGCCCTCTGGGCTCGTTCCAGGCTCTCAAACATCGCGTGGCCGACGTGCTCGTCTCCGTCGAGACGGCCCGCTCGATCTCCTGGGCCGCGGCCTGGGCTGCAGCCCGCAACGCGCCCGACCTGACCACCGAAGCGGCCCGCGCCAAGGCGTGGTGCAGCGAGGCCTTCTCACACGCTGCAGGCGAGATGGTCCAGCTGCACGGCGGGATCGGTATCACCTGGGAGCACGACGCCCAGCTGTACTTCAAGCGCGCCCACGCCACGTCCCACCTCTTCGGGTCCGCGGACGAGCACCTGCGCGTTCTCGCACCGATCTGATCCCGCCGACCCTGCAAGTCCGGGCCAGGAGCGCTTCCGGTCCACTTCGGACGAGGTGGACCGGAAGCGCTCTCGTGGCCGGACGTCAGCGCTTCCGATCCGGACGGGCCGGAAGCCGCGGAGGCATCCGGAGTGCGCCGTCGATCCGGACGGTCTCGCCGTTGAGATACGGGTTCGTGAGGCATTCCAGGATCAGGCTCGCGACTTCGTCCGGCGAGCCCATGCGCCGCGGAAAGGGCACGTCCTCGGCCACTCGCGCCTTGAACACGTCGGCCTCGTCGCCGGTTCCGAAGATCGGGGTGTCGATGAACCCGGGTGCGATGCCGGTCGCGCGCACGCCGACCGCGGCCAGGTCACGGGCCAGCGGCAGCGTCATGCCGGCGATCGCCGCCTTCGCCGCGGCGTACGCCACCTGACCCTCCTGCCCGTCGAAGGCCTCCACACTCGACAGCATCGCGATCGCCCCGCGCTCGCCGTCGTCGGCAGGCTCCTGAGCCGCCATGACCTCTGCGGCCGTGCGGACGACCTCGAAAGTGCCGAGCAGATTGGTCCGAACCACCCATTCGAAGGATTCACCGGCGTGTGCGTGGCCGTCGTCGGAGACGGTGCTCTCCGTCCACCCGACGCCCGCGGCGGTCACCACCGCGCGCAGCGGCCCCGCGGCCGCGGCCTCGGATACCACCCGGCCGACCTCGTCCGCGCGCGTGACGTCGACGCGCGCGAACGTCCCGCCGATCTCGTCGGCGACGAGGCCGCCCCGGTCCTCCTGCAGATCGGCGATCACGACCCGCGCGCCCGCGGCGGCGAGCCTGCGGGCAGCGGCGGCCCCGAGTCCCGAAGCTCCTCCGGTGACGACGGCACTGGTTCCTTCGAGTTCCATGACAAAAACCTAGCACTTGCTTGCTTTATCGGCCCAGTGTGCACCCGGCGGGTCGACGAAGGCCCGATGCACGACCACACCCGGATAACCGGTGACCGCGTCGACCCTCGGACCACTGCGCCGCCACGGCCCGAACCGCCGGCCCGCGAGCAAATCGACATAGAAGGCGAGCGACCGTTCGATGTCGCCGACCGTGATCCCGACGTGATGGATGACTCCGACCTGGCCGGACATGACGTCTCCTCACGACGAGCGGTGCCGACGTGCGGGACACGACGGGTGACGCGGGGGGCGGTCAGCTGCTAGCGTTCAGAACCAAGCGCTTGCTTGTCACGCGGTCGAGTAGCGAAGGAGATGCCATGAAGCCCCTCGTCGATCTCGAGAATCACGTCGTCATCGTCACGGGAGCGGGCCAGGGCATCGGCGCCGCACACGCCAGGACACTCGCCGGACTGGGCGCGTCGGTGGTCGTCACCGACCTCGCCGCCGAACCCGCCGGGAAGGTGGCGGCCGAGATCGACGGCGACGCGATCGGACTCGCCCTGGATGTCACCTCGCCCGGGAACTGGGCCGAGGTCGTCGGCACCGCCGCCGATCGCTACGGCCGGATCGACGGACTGGTCAACAACGCCGGCGCCTACGGACTCGCCTCGATCATGGACACCACCGAGGAGGTGCTCGATCTGCATCTGCGGGTCAACGTCCACGGCGCGCTCTACGGCATGCAGGCGGTCCAGCCGTCGATGCGGTCCGACGGCGGCGCGATCGTGAACATCTCCTCGATCGCCGGACTGACCGGGCACGCCACGGCCGCCGCCTACGCCGCGTCCAAATGGGCCGTACTCGGCCTCACCCACTCGGCCGCCCTCGACCTCGGCACGGACGGCATCCGGGTCAATGCGGTGTGCCCCGGCGCGGTCGACACCGCCATGATCTCGGAGGCGACGCGCAGTGGTGGCGGTGCCGTGGCTGACATCCCGATCCCCAGGCCCGCGAGGCCGGAGGAGATCAGCAACATGGTCGCGTTCCTGCTCAGCTCGGCGGCCGGCTACTGCACCGGGCAGCACTTCGTCGTCGACGGCGGGCAAGCGGCGTGACCCGTCCCGCCGGACGGCCGCACTCCGGACGCGAGTGACGTTCCGTTCCCCCTCGCGGCAAGCACAACCGACCACCTCGAAACCAGCGCTACGAGAAGGCAGGCACATGAGCGACAAGACGATGCCGCTGACCGAACTGCCCCGGCACATCGAATCCGGCATGACGCTCGGCATCGGCGGCTGGGGCTCGCGCCGCAAACCGATGGCGGCGGTACGCGAGCTGTTGCGCAGCGACGTCACCGATCTGACGGTCGTGACCCTGGGCGGCCCCGACGTCGGCCTGTTGTGCGCGGCGGGCAAGGTGCGCAAGCTCGTCTACGGATTCGTCTCGCTCGACAGCATTCCGCTCGACCCGCATTTCCGGGCGGCGCGGGAATCCGGAAGTATCGACACGTCCGAATACGACGAGGGAATGTTCGTCACCGCGTTGCGGGCCGGGGCCAACCGGCTGTCCTTCCTGCCCACGAGGGCGGGCCTGGAAAGCGACGTCATGGCGATGAATCCGGAACTGAAGACCGTCACCTCGCCCTACACCGACGAGGACTACGTCGCCGTGCCCGGCGTGCGGATGGACGTGGCGTTGATCCACCTCAATCGCAGCGACGCCGCGGGCAACGGCCAGTACCTCGGCCCGGACCCGTACTTCGACGACCTGTTCGCGATGGCCTCGGACACGACCTTCCTGTCCACCGAGAAGGTCGTGCCGACTCCCGAACTCGGCGCGGGTGGGCCGCCGCAATCACTGCTGCTGAGCCGCATGTTCGTCGACGGTGTCATCGAAGCGCCGCACGGTGCACACTTCACCGGCTGCGAGCCGGACTACGGACGTGACGAGGCGTTCCAGCAGCACTACGCCACGGCGGCCAAGGACCCCGAGTCCTGGCAGCGGTTCACCCGCACCTTTCTGACCGGCGACGAGGCGTCCTACCTCGCCGCGGTGGCGGATTTCCACTCGTCCCACAAGGAGCAGGCATCATGAACGTCAGCATCGACGACCGGACGACCGGCGAGCCGACCGGCACCGGCGCCACCCGCGCCGAGGTCTGCATCACCGCGTGCAGCGACGCCTGGCGCGACTCCGGCGAGGTGCTCGCGCACGCGGTCGGGATCGTGCCGATGATCAGCGCGCGCCTCGCCCGGCTGACCCACTCCCCCGAGCTGGTCGTCAACGACGGTGAGTGCTTCTTCATGGCGGAGGCGCCGCCGCTGGGGGAAACCGCCGCTGCCGGCGGCGTCGTCGAGAGCTGGGTGCCGTTCCGGCTGATCTTCGACATCCTCAACAGCGGCAAGCGGCACAGCATGATGGGCGCCAGTCAGATCGACCGGTACGGCAACCAGAACATCTCCTCGATCGGCGATCGGCGCACTCCGACCCGGCAACTGATCGGCGTCCGCGGCGCACCCGGCAACACCGTCAACCACCGCACCGACTACTGGATCGCGCACCACAGCACGCGGATCTTCACCGAGTCCGTCGACGTGGTCTGCGGCGTGGGCAACGACCGGGCGCGCCGGCACCCGACGCAGAGCCTGCGGTTCCACGACCTGGGCGTCGTGATCACCGACCTCGCCGTCCTGGGCTACGACCCGGAGGGGCACCTCGCGGTTCGCTCGCTCCACCCCGGGGTGACCGCGGCGGACGTCCGCGACGCCACCGGTTTCGAGATCGACACCAGCGGCGCGGGAACCACGCGCCTGCCCGACGCCAGGGAGCTGGAGCTGATCCGCACCGTGCTGGACCCCACGGGGATGCGCGAGCGTGAGGTGCGGGGCTGAGCACGTCCCGCACCCGGCCTGCCTGCCGGCCGGCCCGAACCGGGTCAGCCGGCCAGCAGGCCGGTGTGGAGAAGGAGCAGACACTGCTCGGCGAGCGTGTCGTGCCGCATCGTCCCGTCGGGGTTGTACCATCGCACCGAGGACCAGACCGCGTCCCGGACGAAGCGGTAGACCAGTGCGGGCTGCAGATCCTCCCGGAAGTCACCGGTCCGCCGCCCTTCCTCGAGGACGGCGATCCAGATCGCCTCGACCCGGCGACTGTTCTCCTCCACGAAATCGAAGTCGGGCAGCCGGCTCAGCAGCGCGATCTCGTTCTGGTACAGCGACACCGCGGCCTGTTGCTCGTGGATCGCGGTGAAGGAGTAGCGGACCAGGCCGTCCAGTGCCTCACGCGGCGTGGCGGCCCCGGCGACGATCTCGTGAAAGCGTTCGAGCAGACCGTCCATGAAACCCCGGAGGATCTCCTCGAGCATCGTCTCCTTGGAGCTGAAGTGGTGATAGAGGCTTCCGGAGAGGATTCCGGCCTCGTCGGCGATGTCGCGGACGGTTGTCTGCGAGTAGCCCCGGGTCGCGAAGAGCCGGGCCGCGATCTCCAACAGCTCCGCGCGCCGCGCCGACCCGGCACCGTTACCGGGACGCTTCCGGGGCTTTTTCGTCGTGCTCTCCGTCATCGCTTCTCCTCCTGCCGACCGACGCCCAGCGCCACGTGGACGGATCGCACCGTGGTCCGCCGGGGCCGACCCTACTAGAATACCGAACAAGCACTTGCTTCCTGGGAGGCTGCAGTGACCGGACCACTCACGATTCCCGCCCTGCTGTCCGCCGGCGAGCGCCGTTTCGGGCACCGGCCCGCCGTCGTGGACGGGGAGGACACGCTGAGCTATGCCGAACTGGCCGCCCGGGCACGGCACGCCGCACGGAGCCACCTCGCCATCGGCGTGCGTCCCGGTGACCGCGTCGCGATCTGGGCCCCCAACGGAACCGAGTTCATCGTCGCACTGCTCGGCGCCCAGCTCATCGGCGCCGCCGTCGTGCCGCTCAACACGCGCTATCGCGGTCAGGAGGCCCGCCACATCCTGGCGCATTCCCGAGCCGGTGCACTCGTCGTCGCCGGCGACTTCCTCGGAGCCGACCGGGTCCAGCTGCTGATCGATTCGGCCGGGCCGGACGCCGGCACGACCGGCCCGATCCCCGGCCTCCCCGACCTGCACACGGTCGTCGACGTGGGGACGACCCCCCGAGCGGACACGCTGTCGTGGCCGGATTTCCTCGCACGTGGTGCCACGGTCCCCGACACCGACCTCGCCGCGGCGACGGAGGCCGTCACCCCCGACACCGTGTGCGACATCCTGTACACCTCCGGCACCACCGGACTGCCGAAAGGCGTCATGAGTGGCCACCGGCAGACGCTCGGCGTGGCACACGTGTGGGCCCGGGGCGCCGAGCTGACCGAGACGGACCGGTACGCCGTCGTCAACCCGTTCTTCCACAGCTTCGGCTACAAGGCCGGACTGCTCACCTCGCTCACCGCAGGCACCGCGATCTATCCGCTGGCCACCTTCGACGCCGAACAGCTGCTGCAGCTCGTCGAGGCCGAGCGGATCACCGTCCTGCCGGGACCGCCCACGATCTTCACCACCCTGATCAACCACCCACGGCTGCCGCACCACGACCTGTCGTCACTGCGCTACGCCGTCGCCGGAGCCACCTCCGTACCGGCGAACCTCTTCGAGCAGATGATCGACGTCCTCGGTATCGACCGGGTCGCCCAGCCGTACGGACTCACCGAATGCGTGGTCGCGACCCACTCCCGCGCCGATGACGACCCCCGCCACATCGCGGAATGCTGCGGCCCGGCCGTCGACGGCATCGAGGTGCGCATCGTCGACACCGGCGGACACGACCTGCCGGCCGGATCCGACGGGGAGGTACTGCTGCGGGGCGAGAACGTGATGCTCGGCTACCTCGACGATCCGGCGGCCACGGCGGACGCGATCGACTCCGGAGGCTGGTTGCACACCGGCGACGTCGGACGGCTCGACGAACACGGCTGCCTGACGATCACCGACCGGCTCAAGGACATGATCGTCGTCGGCGGCTTCAACGTCTATCCGGCCGAGGTGGAGAACGTGCTCAGCACGCATCCCGACGTCGTGGAGGCTGCCGTGGTGGGGATTCCCGACGACCGGCTGGGGTCGGTTCCCCGCGCCTACCTCGTCGCTCGCGCCGGGGTGACCGTCGACGAGGACGCGACGATCGCCTGGTGCCGGGAACGGCTGGCCAACTTCAAGGTGCCGCGCGAGGTCATCGCCCTCACCGAACTGCCCCGCAACGCCAGCGGGAAGGTGCTCAAGCGGGAACTGACCGGCCCCGCGTAACAGCCGGGCACACGGGACGAGCCCACACCGGTGCACGCCGGTGTGGGCTCGTCCCGTGTCGCGGCGGGCCGCACTCACGCCACGCCGGTACCCCTCACCCCAATCCCCGGAACGGAGTGAGTGCGGCCCGCCGCCAAGTGCCGGATGTCAGCGCACAGTCACGTCACTGCACAGTCACGTCACTGCACGGTCACATCAGCGCACGGTCACATCAGCGCACGGCCACGTCATCGGGTGACCAGAAGGCCCGCAGTGCGACGATCCGGCACCGGTCGTCGAGGGTCATCACGTCGATCGGCGAGATGGTGGTGCATCGGCCCTCCGCGGTCGCGGTGACCCGGAAATGGAACGCCGCCTCCCGGCCGGCGACGCGAAGGTGCAGCAGCTCGGTCTCCACCCGCGCCCCGGCCATGGTCTCGAAGAACCCGGCGATCGCGCCGCGGCCGACCAGCGGATCGCTGCCGGCGGGATCCTCCATCGTTCCGTCCTCCGTGTACAGCGCGGCGATCCTCGCCCCGTCCGCGGAGGCGATCGCGGCCAGATAGCTCTCGACGGTCGCGCGAACCGCCTCCGGCGCCGGCGTGTCCGCGCCGGCGCGCCCTTCGCCGCCCGCGGCTGCCATGTCCCGCACCGCGAGGTGGGCGAAGAGCATGCTGGTGCCGATCGGGTTGCCACCGCCCGGATACACCTCCCCGCTCGGCGCGGCCATCGTGTTGCCGGCCGCGTAGAGCCCGCGCATGGGCTCGCCGCTGCCGTCCAGCACACGCGCCGCCGTATCGGTACGCAGTCCGCCCTTGGTGCCCAGATCGGACAGTCCGAACGCCGCCGCATGGAAGGGACCCTTCTCGATCGGTACGAGGGGTGACCCGCCGCCGGAGAAGGAACGGTCGTACGCCTCCCGGCCGCGGTGGAAATCGCGGTCCTCACCCATTTCCACCATGGCGTTGAACCGGGCCACGGTCGCCTCCAGTTCGCCCGCAGGAACGCCGATCCGGTCTGCCAGTTCCGCCAGCGTGCCGGCCGTGTGCCACAGCCCGGCGGCCCGGTAGTCCTCGGTCGGCGAGAAGGAGACGTTGGGAGCCTGGACCGGCGGCACCTCGCCGTCGCGGTCGTCGTAGATCATCCAGAAGCGCATGGTGCGCTCCCCCGGCGGCAGCTGCCGTACGACCTCCCGCGCCAGCCGGTCGTACGGCGCGGACTCGTTCACGAATCGCCTGCCCCCGGCGTCGACGAAGATGCCTCCGGTGAATCCGAGGGCGAACGCCGAACGTCCGTCCGGGTGCGTCAGTCCCGGCGACCACCACGCCTGGTCCATCAGGTCGACGTCGGCGCCCACCGCCGTCGCGGCCCGGTGGGCGCCCCCGACGTTGCCGGCTGGTCCCATGGTGTCGCGCGCGGCACCGGGCACCCCGTGCGCGAGGCGCATCTCGTCGTTGCGTTCGAAGCCGCCTGCGGCCAGCAGGACGCCGCGGCGGGCGCGAAGCCGCAGGCGCTGCGTCTCGCGCCCCTCGGTCCGCTCGACGACGGCCCCGACGACCGCACCTCCCTCGACGACCAGTTCCACCAGCGGGGAGTTCCGCCACAGGCTCGCCTTCGGGTGATCGGCCAGCGCCGTGAGGAACCGGCCGATGAGCGACTGGCCGCCCACCAGCGGGTCCGGCAGGGCTGCGCCCAGCCGCTCGGCGTCGAGTGTCCCCCGCAGCACGTCCCGCAGCTCGCCGATCTCGGCGGCGGGCAGCGGTGCCGGCACGATGTGGCGGTAGCCGTCCGTCCTGGCTTTCGGGGCCGCGCCGAAGTAATCGGGCCACGGGTAGGCCATGAACTCGAACCGCTCGTCGGACTCGAGGTACTCGACGAGACCGGCGCCGCCTCGCACGTAGGTCTCCTGCAGCGCGGCGGGCGTACGGTCACCGACGACGGCTCGGTAGTACTCCAGCGCGTCCTCGACGGTGTCGTCGGCCCCGGCCCGCTGCAGCACCGGATTCGCCGGGAACCAGACACCGCCTCCGCCCGAGTACGCGGTGGTCCCGCCGAAGTGATCGGTCGCCTCGACGAGGACGACCTCCAGCCCTTCGCGGGCCGCGGTGTAGGCCCCGGCCATGCCGCCGCCACCCGACCCCACCACCACGACGTCGGCCTCACGGTCCCACTCGGTCACGGTGCCCTCCTTTGTCGATCCACGGAAGCAGGTGGCCGCGACCCTAGGGAGGAGCCGGGCCTCGTCCGCCCGCCGATCCCGGCCAGCGGGACCGCGGCGGCGCCCCGATGGGCACGGCCGCTCAGGACCGTCCGGCGTTCGGGGTGTGCTGGAGGAACGCGGGCCGTTCGCCGCCACCGTCGACGTCCAGCACGGCGCCGGTCACATGCTCGGCCAGCGGCGACGCGAGCAGCAGGCAGGCCTGCCCGACGTCCTGCGGGGTCGCGAGGACGCCGCGGGGAATGGTGGCGGCGACCCGGGCCGCCTGTTCGTCGCTGCCGTAGTGGCCGGTGGACCCGGGGGTGGCGACGAGGCCGCAGCTGACCGCGTTGACCCGCACCCCGGGTGCCCATTCGACGGCCAGACTGGTGGTGAGACTCTCCACGGCGGCCTTCGCCGCCCCGTACACCGCTGTGCCCGGACTGGGCCTGCGGGCCGAGATCGACGTGACGCTGAGCATCACCCCACTCCCGGACCGCCGCAGCAGCGGATATGCCGCGTGGGCGACATGGACGACACCCATGAAGTTGAGGTCGTTGATCTTGGCGTGGAAGCGGGGGGAGCCGTCGCCGAACTCCGCGAACGGCGCCCCACCGGCGTTGTTGACCACGATGTCCAGGCGCCCCCTGCGGGATTCGATATCGGCGATCCAGTCGGCCACCTGGTCGGCCTCGCGGATATCGACCGCCGAGAAGTGCGTGCGGCGCTCGTCGACCTCGATCGCGCTCTCCGGTTCCCGACGTCCGCAGATCTCCACGGACGCGCCGGCACGGAGGAACACCTCGGCGATCCCCGCCCCGACGCCGCGGCCGCCCCCGGTCACCAGCACCACCCGGTCGGTCATGTCCATCTCGTACGTCACGTGCACCCTTTCCCGTGTCGGTGCCCGCAGCCTACCCGGAATACCAAGCAAGCGCTAGGTTCATTCAGTTCGTTGTCGGGAAACCAAGCGCTTGCTAGTTTCGCTGGCATGCCCCACGCCACCAGCCCCCGTCCCGACCAGCCCAGTCCCGACGAGGCGAGCGAACGGAGACCGGACGCATGAATAGCGCGGACGCGGCCGGCGCGGCCCTGGTGACCGGAGCCTCCGGCGGACTGGGGCGGGCCGTCTGCCGCCGCCTCGCCGCCACCGGCTCTCGCCTGGCCGTGCTCCATCACACCCGCAGACCCGACGACCTCCTCGCCGAACTCGGCGATCGGGTGGTCCATACTGCGGCCGTCGATCTCGCGGACCCGGACGCGACGCACGCCGCGCTCGCCGCAGCTCTCGAGAGCTGCGGCGACGTCCGTACCGCGGTCCACACCGCGGGACCCCACGTGCCGATGGTGCACCTGTCCCGCGTCACCTCGCAGCAGCTGGCCCGCCAGCTCGACCAGGACGTCGACGCGTTCTTCAACCTGATGCAGGCGCTGCTGCCGTCGCTACGCCGCACCCGTGGATCGATGACCGCCGTCACGACCGCCGCCACCCGTCGTCACCCGGTACGGGACGGGCTCTCGACCGCCCCGAAGGCGGCGGTCGAGGCCCTCGCCCGCGGTTTCGCCGCCGAGGAGGGCCGATTCGGCGTCCGGGTGAACTGTGTCGGACCGGGCATGCTCACCGCCGGCATGGCCCAGCGCCTGATCGGCTCCGGCGATCTCGACACCCGCGCGCTCGACGCGGCCCGCGCCGCCATCCCGCTACGCACGTTCGGCACCGCCGACGACATCGCTGCGGCGGTCGCCTTCCTCGCCTCCGACGAGGCCGGATTCATCACCGGGCAGAAGCTCGACGTCGACGGCGGGTACAGCGTCTGACGCCGGCGCGTGGTCGCACGCCCCGCGGGCCAGACCGCTGCCGGAACGCTCCGGCCGCCCGGGAGCACACCGGCCGGATCGCCGGACGAGAGGCACTGCCGCCCAGCGGGAGTACGGCCCCATCGGCGCCCGCTTCGGTGTCAGCCTCGACCGACACCGGAGAGTGATGCAGGTCACTGCACGGCGGTGGTCCCGACCGTCCGCACCGAAAGGGTTGTGCATGCCCGACACCGACCTGGCGGCGCGACCGCGCGCCGTGGAGGCCACGGAAGCGATCAAGACCCCTGAAGCACCGGTACCTGCGCGCCTGCGACCGCAAGGATCCCGGCACGTTCCCGAGAGGACGAACCGATGAGTGAGAAGACACCCGTGTCCGCGCTCGACGTCGCCGAGATCGACTCGTTCGACCACGAGACGGACGTGCTGGTCGTGGGTTTCGGCTGCGCCGGGGCTGCCGCCGCGTTGGAGGCCCACGCAGCCGGCGCCCGCACCACCGTGCTCGAACGGCAGAGCGGCGGAGGCGGGTCCGCCGCGATGTCCGGTGGCGAGATCTACCTCGGCGGCGGCACGCCGATCCAAACGGCGTGCGGCTTCGCCGACACCGCCGAGGAGATGGAGAAGTTCCTCCTCAGCGCACTCGGTCCCGACGCCGATGCGGAGAAGGTCGGGCTCTACTGCCGGGGCAGCCTCGAGCACTACCGCTGGCTGACCGGCCTCGGCGTCCCCTTCAAACCGTCGCTGTGGGACACCCCGACGTGGGTGCCGCCGACCGACGACGGTCTGATGTGGATGGGCGAATTCGCCCATCCACACTGCGACGTGGCCGTTCCTGCGCCACGCGGACACCGCGTCACCGCTGACGGATTCGGCGGCAGGGTGCTGATGTCGGTGCTGGGCGATGCCGTCGCCGCCAGCGACGTCGCAGTCCACACCGACACCGGCGCCACGCGGTTGATCGTCGAGCGCCACAACACAGCGAGACACAGCACCGACCGGAGCAGCTCCGACCGGGGTAGCGCTGACGGGCCCCGCGTCGTCGGCGTCGTGGCACGCCACTTCGGAGAGACGGTGACCTACCGGGCACGGCACGGCGTCGTCCTCACCACCGGAGGTTTCGCCGACAACGCCGACATGGTGGCCCAGCACGCGCCGCAACTGGTCGGACTTCCGGCCAACAGCGACGGCGGCGACGACGGCCGCGGCATCGTGATGGCCCAGGCCGTCGGCGCCGCGGTCAGGCACATGTCGGCCGGGCAGGTCGGCATCGCGCTCGTGCCCGGCATGATGGTGCGAGGAATGATCGTCAACGACCAGGGGCAGCGTTTCGTCAACGAGGACACCTACCCGGGACTGGTCGGCCAGGCCGCGCTGTTCCACCACGGCCTGAAGGTCTGGGTGATCCTCGACCAACAGGCCTACGAGGAGGTCCCGGAGGACCAGCGCTGGGGCGTCGTCCCGCACTTCGTGGCCGAGACCGCCGACGAGCTGGAACGGGAGATCGGCATGCCCGACGGTGCGCTCCGGACCACCATCGGCGAGTACAACCGGCACGCCGCCCGGGGCGAGGATCCCTACTTCCACAAAACGGCGCGCTGGCTGCGGCCGTTGAACCCTCCCCTGGCCGCGATCGACGTGCGCCGCGGTATCACCCCGCCCGAGCACGGCGATGCCGGAGGCGGTGGTGCCGAGGTCTTCACCCTCGGCGGGCTCCACACCACGGGCGACGGAGCCGTCCTCGACCTCGACGGCGGAACCGTCGCGGGCCTGTACGCCGCGGGCCGGGCCACCTCCGGGCTCCACTCCTGGGGCTACATCAGCGGCACCTCACTCGGCGACGGCACCTTCTTCGGCCGCAGAGCCGGTCGAGCCGCCGCGGGCCGCTGACGATCCGGTGCCGCTGACGATCCGGTGCCGCTGACGAGCGGGAATCACTGGCGAACAGGGGGATCACTGACGAGCGGGCGATCCCAGCACCCGCGGGAGGGTTCCGGATCACGGACGACCCGGAACCCTCCCGCAGCCGTCACGAGCCGAGCACGAAGCCGGCGTAGTCGTTGTCCCGGCACTCGGCGCACTTGTCGATGTATCCCTTGAATCCGCCGATGTAGGGCATGAAGACCCGCTTCTTGCCCTCGATGTTGGCACCCATGTACCACGACGGTGCCTCGGGGAAGAGGGTCGTGCGGGACAGCTCGTCGACGTGCGTGGTCCAGGTCTCGGCGGCGTCGTGACGAGCCTCGACCCGAGTGTGGCCGTGGGCGTCGCAGTGGTCGAGCAACTCCATCACCCAGTCCACCTGCTGCTCTGCCGCGAGCACCATGTTGATCAGTACCGACGGGCTGCCCGGCCCGTTGAGAGCGAACAGGTTGGGAAAGCCGGGGATGCCCACGCCCAGGTAGGTCAGCGGGCCACCGGACCAGGTGTCGGCCAGGCGGTCGCCGCGGGGGCCGACGATGTCGATCCGGGTGAGTGCACCGGTCATGGCGTCGAAACCGGTGGCGTAGACCAGCACGTCGAGCTCGTGGATGCCCTCCTCCGTCTTCACGCCCCACGGGGTGACCTCGACGATCGGGTCACGCCGCAGGTTGACGAGGCTGACGTGGTCGGCGTTGAAGGTCTCGTAGTAACCGCGGTCGGTGCAGATCCGCTTGGTGCCGATCGGATGGTCGGTCGGCGTCAGATCCGCGGCGGTCTGCGGATCGCGGACGATCTCACGGATCTTCCGTTCGGCGAAGTCGCGCGCCGCCCGGTTGATCTCCGGGTCGACCGTCTGCCGGTCGAAGGTCTTGCCGAACAGCACGCCTCCCTCGGCCCACCGGGCCGCGAACGCGGCTTCGCGTTCCTGCTCGTCGATCTCCCAGAAGTCCTTCGGGTACGCGGTGTGCGGAGACCCCGCTCCGCTACGCCAGGACGCGGCGCGGCGATCGGGGTAGCCGGCCTGGAGACGTTCCCAGTCGTCGTCGGTGAACTCGTGGTTGAGCACGGGAACGGTGTAGTTGGCCGAACGCTGGAACACCGTGAGCGACTCGGCCGCCTCGGCGATCAGCGGAATCGCCTGGATCCCGGAGGACCCGGTACCGATGACGCCTACCCGGTTGCCGGTGAGGTCGACGCCCTCCGCGGGCCACTGGGCGGTCATCAGTACCTCGCCCTCGAACGAGTCGCGCCCCGGCAGATCCGGCAGGTTCGGAGCCGAGAGCGAGCCGGTGGCGAGCACGACGTGGCGGGCTCGGTACCGCTCCCCGTCCTCGGTGCCGATGGTCCAGACCGCGTCCCGGTCGTCGAAGTGCGCGCGGTCGACCCGGCGGCCGAAGCGGAGGTGCGGCCGCAGGCCGAACCGGTCGGCGACGTACTCGCAGTACCGGCGGATCTCGGGTTGGGTCGCGTACCGTTCGCTCCACACCCAGTCCTGCTGCAACGTCTCGTCGAAGGAGTAGGAGTAGTCGACGCTCTCGACGTCGCACCGGGCGCCGGGGTAGCGGTTCCAGTACCACACCCCGCCGACGCCGTGACCGGCTTCCAACGCGACCGCGGTGCGGCCGCTGTCGAGCATGCGGTGCAGGGCGTACATCCCGGCGAATCCGGCCCCGACGACGACGGTGTCGAGCAGGCCGCCGTCGGGGTCGGGGACGTCCCGAGTCTCCGGGACGGTGTCGGGATCGGTCACGGTCCGGTTCATCGGCGGGTCTCCTGATTCGAGGTCGGTCGGTCGAGCTGTGCCTGCAGGTCGGCCCAGAGCAGGTCGCGCGCCGAGGCTGCGGGTGCGAACGGGAGGATGGTCAGGAACCCGTGGAACAGTTCCGGATACGTGCGACGGCGCACCGGAACGCCGGCGCCGCGCAACGCGGTCGCGTACGCCTCGCCCTCGCTGTACAACGGATCCCGGGCGGCGCTCACGACGACCGCAGGAGGCAATCCGGCCAGCGTGGCCGCACGGGACGGCACGACGTACTCGCCCGGCTCCGGCAGGTCGCCGGGCACGTACTGCTGCCAGTACCACTGCATCGCCGCGAGCGTGTTGACCTGGCCGGTCGAATAGCGCCGGTAGGACTCGGTGGTGAAGTCGGGTTCGATCACCGGGTACAGCAGTGCCTGCGCGGCCACCCGCGGACCGTCCCGGTCGCGCGCCATCAGGGCCACGGCGGCGGCGAGGTTGCCGCCCGCGCTGTCGCCGGCCACCACGAGCCGCTCGGGATCGATCCCGAGCGCCGTGGTGTTGTCGGCGGCCCAGCAGGTGGCCCGGTACGCGTCCTCTGCGGCCGCCGGCGCCGGATGCTCCGGGGCCGGCCGGTAGTCGACGGAGACGACCACCGCGTCCAGATCCCGCGCCATCCGGCGGCAGAATCCGTCGTGGCTCTCGACGCTGCAGAACACGAATCCCCCGCCGTGGCAGAACACCACCCCGGCGCGGGGTCGCGGCTGCCCGTGCGGTTCGTAGACCCGCACCCGCAGCGCCTCCTGGCCGGGATCGGGCGGAAGCCACCGGTCGGTGGCGGACCGTACGTCGTCGAGGTTGGCGACCGGCTGGACGCGCGCGTCCATCGCCGCGCGGGCCTGCTCCCCCGTCATCTCCCACACCGGCGGGAATCCCTCCTCGAGGACGGTCCGCATCCGGTCGACGGCACCGGTGATCGGCCCGACCCGGGACGTCGCCTCAGCGCCGGCCTCACTCATCCCTACCTCCTCGTCCGTGTGGCACCAGCTCGTACATCGGCCCGACCTTGGCTCAGCGGCGGGATGTCCGGTCCGGGAAGTTCCACGGCACGGAACCCGGGAACAGGTCTCAGCCGGCAGGCGGTTCGCCGTCGAGGAGCAGCCTGCCCCGTGCCGACCGCAGTTCGGGACCTCGCTGCGGATCGGTGAAGACCCAGAAATCGCCCCGCGCGATCCCGTCGAGAATCCGCGCGGCAGCGTCCGCCGGCGCCAGGCCCTGCGCAGCCATCGACGCACTCATTCCGGACAGGTGCTCGTGCGACGAGGCAGCACCGGCCGGTCCCGCGGCCAGGGCGTCCTCGAAGATCCGGGTGCGCACCCAGGACGGAAGGACGGCCGAGACCTGCACCGGCGCGCCGATCTCGGCGAGCTCCCGGTGGAGGCATTCGGTGAATCCGAGGACGGCGTGTTTGCTGGCGACGTACGCGCTCTGCCGCGGCGGCGTCGTGACGGAGCCGACGGACGCCACGTTGGCGACGATCGCGGGGGCGCCCCGGGTCAGCATCCGCGGCAGGAACGCGCGAACGCCGTGGAAGACACCGTCGATGTTGACCGACATCAGCCTGCGCCAGCGGACGGGGTCGATCTCCCAGACCCGACCGCCGAGCTCGACGCCCGCGTTGTTGAGGAGCAGATCGACGCTGCCGTGCTCGGCGTACGTCGCCACCGCCAGGTCCTCGACCGCCGCCGGGTCGGCGACGTCGACCGTACGGGCCTCGGCACGTCCTCCGTGGGCACGCAGCCGCCGCGCCACGGTCCCCGCGCGGCCCGCGTCGGCGTCGGCGACCACGACGGCCATGCCGTGCCCGCACAACTGCTCGGCGAGGGCCTCACCGAGACCGCATCCGGCGCCGGTCACCACCGCCGTTCCGCGGCCGAATCGCTGCGGTGTCGTGGTCATCGCCCATGGCTCCGGGTTCAGTAGTGGGTTCCGTCGTCGATGCGGATCTCGGTCCCGGTGAGGAACGCCCCGTCGGTGCTCGCGAGCATCGCGGCGACACCGGCCACGGCGCCGTCAGTGGACCGGGGCCGCCGATTCCGTGTCGACCCCGCCGTGAGCGGCCGCGTGCCGGGCCGCCACGGTGCCGTAGACCAGGCCTTGCCCGATCGTCGCTCCGGCTCCGGGGTAGGCGGCACCGAAGGCGTTCGCCGCGGTGTTGCCGATCGCGTACAACCCACCGAACGGGGTGCGGTCCTCGCGCAGCACCCGCGCCTGCCCGTCGGTCGCCAGTCCGCCGCAGGTTCCGAGGTCGCCGAGGACGATCCGCACCGCGTGAAGCGGCCCGTCGAGGGGCCGCAGATTGGGATTCGGGGTCACGGTCGGGTCGCCGTAGTAGCGGTCGTAGGCACTGCTGCCCCGCCCGAAGTCGTCGTCGACCCCGGCCGCGGCGAGCGTGTTGAACCGGTGCACCGACGCGGTCAGCGCCTCGACCGGCAGCCCGGTTCGGCCGGCCAGATCGGCCGGACCCTCGGCCCGGTGCGCGATGCCCGCGTCGTACCAGCTGTCCGGGATCGGCATGCGCGGGAACAGCTCGGCGGCGAACACGTAGCTGTTGCGGTAGCGCTGGTCGAAGACCATCCACATGTCCCCGACGGGGTCCCCTGCGCGCTCTCGTTCGAGGATGCGCTGGCCGATGCTCATGTAGTCGGTCGCCTCGTTGACGAACCGGCGGCCGTGGCGGTCCACGATCAACGACCCGGGCAGCGACCGCTCCGCCAGCAGGACCGCGGGCGAGCGACCGGGCAACGGTGCCACCGCCGGGAACCACCAGGACTGATCCATCGAGGCCACGTCGGCGCCCGCTGCACGCCCCAGCCGGATCGCGTCGCCGGTGTTGCCCTCGCTGCCCAGGCTCCAGCCCGGCTCCAGCGCAGGCGACTGGAACTCGCGGCGCAGGGCGATGTCGTGGTCGAAACCGCCGGCAGCCAGGACCACGCCCCGGCGCGCCCGCACCGTCACCTCGCGACCGTGCTGTTCGAGCACCACGCCGGTCACCCGGTCGCCGTCGGTGATCAGCTGCTGCAACGACGTCTCCGTCCACACCGGTATCCCCGCCCGCAGCACGCCGGCGTACAGCCCGGCGGCCAGCGCCTGGCCACCGGCGGCGTACTCGCGGCCGAGGACCTTCCCGCCGATGCCCTGTGCGACCCGGTGCACCACCCGCGGCACCCCGCGGCGGGGCATCCGCGCCATCAGGTTCATCCACTTGTAGTCGAACCCGGTGATCGGCATGGGCATCGGGGACTGCAACACCGTGGGACGCAGCCGCGCCCGCTCGGCCCCGAGCGTGGCGAGGTCGAACGGCCGGCATTCACAGCTCCGGCCTGCCGAGGATCCTCCCGGCAGCTCCGGGTGATAGTCCGAGTACCCCTTGCTCCATATGAACCGCATCGGCGTGGTGCGCTGCAGGAGCCGGACCGTCTCCTCACCGTGGTGCAGGAAGCTCTGCCACCGTTCGTCCGGCGAGGTGCCTGCCACGACGGCACGCAGATAGTCCTCGGCACGCTCGCGCGAATCGACCGCGCCCTCGCCGGCGAGCAGCGAGCTCGCCGGGATCCAGAACGCACCGCCCGACAGGGCCGTCGACCCGCCGACGTACCCGGTCTTCTCCACGATCACCGTCTCCAGGCCCAGCTCGTCGGCCGCGAGGGCCGCGGCCATCCCGGTACCGGAGCCGATCACGACCAGGTCGACGGTCGTGTCGTGGGCCGGTGCGGGCGTCAGCGTGCTGCGGTCGGACATCGAGTCTCCTCGCGGGTGACATCGGCGTGGTGGCGTGCTGCAAGCGCACGCCACCACGTTCTCGCTCGCCGCGCGAGGCACCTCCCGCTCAGAGGGAGTGCGGCCGCTCGTGCGGCGTCGTCACGGGGCACCGACGACGCACAGTGCCGCGCAACGGGAGAAGCACGGTGTGTCCCGCCCACCACTCCCTACGGTCGAGCTCCGCCCGAACCATGCAGCAGACCGCAGGAAGGACCGAGGTCATGACGACCGTTCCCGACGTCCCCCGCCGAATCGAAACCGACCCCGTCGCCGAACGCTACGCTCGAGGCTGGCACTGCCTCGGTCTGTCGGACGACTACCGCGACGGCTCGCCCCACCAGGTGACGGCCTTCGGCACCAAGCTCGTCGTGTGGGCCGACGCCGACGGCGAGATCCACGTACTCGACGCCTACTGCCGCCACATGGGCGGGGACCTGACCCAGGGCACCGTCAAGGACGGCAACATCGCCTGCCCGTTCCACGACTGGCGCTGGGGCGGTGACGGCCGCTGCAAACAGATCCCGTACTCGCGCCGGGTGCCGCTGCGGGCCCGGACCTCGTCCTGGCCCACGCTGGACCAGGACGGCATGCTGTTCGTCTGGAACGACCCCGAGGGCAACCCGCCGATCGAGGAGCAGGCCATCCCGAGGATCCCGGGAGCCACCAGTGACGAGTGGACCGACTGGCACTGGTACAGCATCCGCATCGATGGTTCCAACTGCCGCGAGATCGTCGACAACGTCGTGGACATGGCGCACTTCTTCTACGTCCACTACTCGATGCCGACCTACTTCAAGAACGTCTTCGAGGGCCACGTCGCCACCCAGTACATGAACGGCGCGGAACGGGCCGACGTCGCCATCCCGAGCGAGGACGGCGCCGAGCTGCTGGAGATCCGGTCGACCGCGTCGTACTTCGGCCCGTCGTTCATGATCGACGATCTGGTGTACGAGTTCGACACCGGCGACTTCGAATCGATCCTGATCAACTGCCATTACCCGATCGACACCAACTCCTTCGTGCTGCAGTACGGCATCATCGTCAAGAAGCCGCAGGGCGTCTCCGACGAACACGCCGCGGCCTCGGCCAAGACGATGGGCGATTTCATCAAGACCGGGTTCGAACAGGACGTCGAGATCTGGCAGAACAAGGCCCGGATCGACAATCCGTTGCTGTGCGAGGAGGACGGGCCGGTCTACCAGCTGCGGCGCTGGTACCAGCAGTTCTACACCGACGTCGCGGACGTGCAGGCCGAGATGACCGACCGGTTCGAGTTCGAACTCGACATGACCCGGCCCGCCGAGGCATGGTCCCGGGAGGTCGCCGACAACGTGGCACGTCGCGACGAAGCCGCCGGGGCGCACTGATGGCCATCCGCACCACCACCCCCGGGAACGAGAAGGCCGACCGGCCCGAGGTCCGTCCCGACGTCCGGCTGGAGACCGCTCCGATGGTGCCGGTCTCGTGCGAGAGCTGCGGCATCACGGTCGAGGCGCGCAAGAGCAGCTGGGAGCAGACCAGTATCCAGTGGCACGGCGACCTCGACGGTTGTCTCGAGCGCCGGGCGGCCCCACCGCCGACCATCGCCGGTACCGCCTTCCGTGGCTGCACGGCGCTGCGCAACACCCTCAGCCACGCTGTGGACCGCGGCGCGCTGCCGGTACTCACCGAGAGCGAGTGATCCTCGGCGCCGGCTCATCGGTGAGGCACCTGTCAGGGCCGGTGAGGTCCCCGCCGCCCGGCGGCGGGGACCTCACCGGCCCTCGTGGTTGCCGAGCCGCGGCAAACGGGGGCTGTGGCCCCGGGCTCCGGGCCCCGACTCGGTCTCGGGTTCGGGTTCGGGTTCGGGTTCGGGGTTCGGACTCTCGTCGGTCACCCGTCGTAACTCACACGCACCCGGTCGCCGACGGGCCGCGCCTGGCACGAGAGGACGAGCCCGTCGGCGAGGTCGGCATCGTCGAGCACCTCGTTGGACTCCATCTCGACCTCCCCTTCGGTCACGACGCAGGCGCACGCGCTGCAGGCGCCCTCGCGGCACGAGTAGGGCGCCGCCACGCCCGCGGCGAGCAGCACGTCGAGCAGCGTGCGTGAGCGTTCCCAGCCGAGGGCGTGGGTGGTGCCGTCGAGCTCCACCTCCAACGCGACGGCGCCGGACTCCTCGTCGGCGCCCGACGGTACGTCCGGCGCGGCGAACGGGTCTCCGGTGAGCGAGACGAACTCTTCCTTGTGCCAGCGTTCGGCGGGCATCCCCAGGGTGGTCACGGCCTTCTCGACGGCACCCATGAACGGGCCGGGCCCGCAGACGAACGTCTCCCGGTCGAGGTACGGCGCCAGTCTGGGCGCGAGCATGTCCGCGCCCGGGGTCCCGTGCAGCGACTCCAGCCAGTGCAGCACCACCAACCGGTCCGGGTGGCGCCGTTCCAGTTCGGCGAGGCGGCGCGCGAAGATCACCGACCACTCGTCGCGGTTGGCGTAGACCAGCGTGATTCGGCCGGTGCCGATCTCCAGCGCCGCGAGCAGAATGGACATGACCGGGGTGATCCCGCTGCCTGCGGCGACGAGGAGCAGGTCGCGGTCCGGGTCCCGCGGGGTGAAGGTACCGGCCGGTGGCAATGCGTCGACGACGTCGCCGACGGCGAGGCGGTCGCACATCCAGGACGAGCCACGGCCGCCGGGGATCCTCTTGACCGTGACGGCGAGCCGATCCGGATCGCTGTGGGGCGAACTGCTCAGCGAATAGCAGCGGGCGAGGTGCGACCCGCTCTCCCCCGCCCCGCCGTCCGCGGCCGGAACCCGGAAGGTGAGGAACTGCCCGGGGCGGTAGCGGACGGCGGATCCGTCGGCGGCGGCCAGGACGATCGAGCAGGCGTCCTCGGTCTCGGCGACGACGTCGACGACCCGCAGTCGAATGCCGGTCATGACGCGTCCGGCCGGGTCAGGAAGGCGAGCACGACGCTCTCCCAGGCATCCTTCTGCTCGATCATCGCCCAGTGGCCGCAGTCCGGAAAGATGTGCAGTTCCACATCCGGGATGGTGCGCATCGGCAACAACGCCATGTCGACGGGACTGACCCGGTCGTCACGTCCCCACGTGATGAGCGTCTTGGCCTTGATCTTGTGGAGCATGGCCCAGTAGGGCGCGGCGTCCGAGTCGGCCATCGCCGCCGCCGTGGCTTCGAAGGCCTCCCGCCCGTACATGCCGCGCGCGCCGGCCAGCGTGGCCGGCTCCGTGGCCTGCTGCCAGCGCTGCTCGATCATCTCCTCGGTGATGATGCTGCGGTCGTAGACCATCGAGTGCAGCCAGTCGACGAGCCGTTCGCGGGTCGGATCGTCGGTGAAGTCCATCAACAGGTTGATGCCTTCGCCGGGCCCGGGGGAAAGCAGGTTGCGGCCCACACCACCGACGGTGACCAGGCGCCGCACCCGGTCCGGTCGCTCCGTCGCGAGGATGGCGCCTGCGATACCGCCCATCGAGTTGCCGACGACGTCGACCCGGTCGAGACCGAGTCCGTCCAACAGCCGGGTCGCGGCCTCGACCGAGGCAGGCAGTAGCGGCCGGTCCGTGGGGTGGCTGACGCCGAAACCGGGGAGTTCGAGGACGAGGCACCGGAAGTGGCGCGAGAACGTCTCCAGGTTGCCGGAGAAGTTCCGCCACCCGGTGACGCCCGGACCGGAGCCGTGCAGCAGCACCAGTGGCGGTCCTTCCCCGATCTCGTGGTAGCGCAGTACCCCCTGCTCGGTGGGCAACTCGCGCAGGTGCGACGTGGCATCGAGCGTCGTAGCAGTCGGGTCCATGGATCGGCACGTTAGGTGCCGGCCCGGTGCCACCGCCGGATCGATCCCGCTGCCCGGGAGGAGCGACGGCTGCCGCGCACCGGCGGCCGTACGGTCCACGCGACCGACCCCGCGACGGGAGGAGCACGACGAATGTCCGAAGCGGCCGTGTCCGCGCACACGCCACCGGTGGTCCTCACGCCCGACCCGCAAACGATGCGCCACACGATGGGCATCTTCGCCACCGGAGTCACCATCGTGACCGGAGCCGACGACGCCGGGCCGACGGGCTTCGCCTGCCAGTCGTTCGCCTCGGTGTCGCTCGCCCCGCCCCTGGTGCTGTTCTGCGCGGACCACCGTGGCCGCGCCTGGCCCCGGATCCGGGAGGCGGGGCACTTCTGCGTCAACGTCCTCGGCGACGACCAGGCCGACCTCTGCCGGCGGTTCGGTTCCGCGGCCGGAACCAAGTTCGACGGCCTGCCATGGACCGCATCGCCGTGGGGGACGCCACTGCTTCCCGACGTGCTCTGCCGGGTCCACGCCGCCGTGGAGGCGGTGCACGCCTCCGGGGATCACGACGTCGTGATCGGCCGGGTGTCGGGCCTGGAAACGCCCCGGCGCGCCTCCCCGCTGGTTTTCTACAAAGGACGGTTCGGGATCGAGGACGACAGCGCCCACGCCCTGCCTGATCTCTTCGGCTGGAACGACGTCTGGAGCTGACCTGCCGGCTGAGAGGCGGCACCGCACCGCTGCCGCCGGCTGCCTGAGGTGACACGCGACGAATCCCCCGGTTCCTCTCGAACCGGGGGATGTCGCCACGTGCCCGCTGTGGTCGTTACGCGCTCGGGCTCACTCGGGCGGAGCGAACGCCGCCAGCGGTTCGGACCCCGACCAGTCGTGTCCCCAGTAGGAGTCGGCGGTGATCTCCTCGGCCGTGTAGTGGCTCTCGTCGACGCGCATCCCGTCGGTGCCGTACTCGATGTCCCAGCCGCCCGGGGCACGGACGTAGAACGAGACCATCCGGTCGTTCGTGTGGCGGCCCAGCGTGGACGACAACGAGAAGCCGCGCTCGTCGACCCTGTCGAGCGCCCTGCCGACCGCGTCCAGCGTGTCGACCTCGACCATGAAGTGCACGACGCCCGGCACCTCGCCCCGCGGGGCACCGATCAGCGCGAGGCTGTGGTGCCGCTCGTTGACACCCATGAACCGCACGCGCGGCTGGTAGCCGCTCTCCGTCGGCGGGCCCGCCTTCATCGCGCCGCGGTTGAGGAAGCCGAGCACCTCGGTGTAGAAGGCGAGGCTCTCCTCCGGGGCCATGGTCGGCACGACGACGTGGCCCAGCCCCTGGTCGCCGGTGACGAACCGCTGCGCCAGCCCCGTCAGGACCGGGCTGTGGTCGAGTTCGGGCGCGAAGAAGATCTCGGTCGGGATGCCGCCGGGGTCGGTGAACGTGATGCCGTCCTCGACGCGGCGTTCCGCCTTCTCCTCCGCGGTCATCGGTTTGACCGCCACGGCGGCCGCCTCGAGGTCGCGGGTCACCGCGGCGAGTGCCAGGTGGTCCCGCACCTCCCAGCCGATGGCGAGTACCCGGTCGGGTGCGCCGGGCGAGACGACGAGCCGCGCGGCCCGTTCGTCCATCCGCAGGTGGAGACTGTCGGGGTCGGGGCCCGCGACCTCCTGGAAGCCGAGCGCGTCGACGGTCAGCTCGCGCCAGCGGGACAGATCCTGGCTCTGCATCCGGATGTAGCCGAGACCGCGGATATGACGTTCGTTGCGGGTCATCGAGGTTCCTTTCGTCGTCAGATCATCGAGCGCAGGGGCCCCGGCGGTGGCACGATGTCCAGCCGGCCGAGTGCCGAGGCGTGGAAAACGGCGCCCGGCACGTGGATCGCGTGCGCGAGTCCCATGTGGCCGTCCCGCCAGAAACGCTGCATCGGGTTGTCGTTGCGCAGGCCGTTGCCACCGGAACGGGCCACGACGTCGTCCATCGCCCGCACGGCCCGCCACGCGGCGGCCACCTGGGTCTCCCGGTTGCGCGCCCGGTCGGCGAATGCGAGCTCCCTACCTGCGGCCGCCTCGTCGTAGGACCACCGCATGCTGTCCAGCAGAGCGATCCGGGAGGCCCGCAGCTCGGCCGCGGCGGCGCCGACGGCGGACAGCACGTACGGGTCCTCGCGCGCCTTCGTGCCGGTGATCTGCAGCCGATCACGCTGATAGGCGAGGTGGTGGGCCAGCGCGCCTTCACAGATGCCGATCACGGCCGAGGTGATCCCGGCGGGGAACACCGTGGTGAACGGCATGTGGTAAAGCGGGTTGTCGATCCCCGCGTCCCTGGGCGCGGAGCCGTCGACGAGCCGGTCGTAGGCGAGCACTCGGTACTCGGGGACGAACACGTCCTCGACGACGATGTCCTTGCTGCCGGTGCCGCGGAGACCGACCACGTCCCACGAGTCGGCGACGATCTCGTAGTCCGACCGCGGCAGGATCACGTGCCGCATCCCGGCCGAGTGGTCCGGGTTGCCGTCGGAGCCGGCCACGGTGGCACCGAGGAAGATCCAGTTGCAGTGGTCGGTGCCCGAGGAGAACTGCCACCGGCCGGAGAAGAGGTAGCCGCCGTCGACGGGACGCAACATACCCATCGGCGCGTACGGGGAGGCGATCCAGACCTCGGGATCCTCGCCCCAGACCTCCTCCTGCACCCGGTTGTCGGCCATCGCCAGTTCCCAGGGATGGAGGCCGACGATGCCCGCCACCCATCCGGCGGAACCGTCTGCTGCCGCGACCGCCATCACCGACTCGGCGAAGTCGGCCGGATGTGCCTCCGCGCCGCCGTACTTCGCGGGCTGGAACATGCGCATGACACCGGTCTCCCGCAGCAGGTCGACCGCTCGCTCGTCCAGTTGTCCGCGCTGCTCGCTCGCCGCGCCGGTGGCCGCAATCCGATCGGCGCGCTCGTCAATGGCGGCAAGTACGTCATTGGCCATGATTCGCCTCCTCCTGATCGCAGCTCGCGACCGGGCTGCACCGTCGCAAAGGCGACGGGTCCGGCACCGACGTACTCCCGCCGAACGGGATCGCAGCCCGGCACTCCGCACGCCTCCCGTTGAGCGGCCGTGCCCGGTGGCGCGGCACAATGCGGGTAGGGAGTCAGTGAATGCGGAACATGCAGACCTCGGTGACACGATCGGAGTTCGCGGTGACCTCGGAGTCCACCTCCAGCCTGGAGTTCGTGACTCTGTCGCTACTCAACGACTTCGCCAGCACCTCGTTGAGCAGGGAACACTCGAGCTTCTTCGAACAGCTGACCGGCGTCGCCCTGCCGACCTCCGAGATACGGCTGCTCGAGTACCTCAGTGGACGCGATCCGGTGCCGGCGAGCACGATCGCGACCGCACTCGTCATCGACCCCTCCCGCACGAGCCGCCTGGTCCGCCGGCTCGAACGCGTCGGCTACATCGGGCGGGAACCGGACCCGGTCGACGGTAGGCGAACACTGCTCCACCTAACGGCCGAGGCCCAGACGGTTATGAACACCTCGCTCCTGCGCTTCACCGATCGCTACCTCCAGATGACCGCGAACTGGGCCGACACGGACGTCAGCGATCTGAACGAATGGCTGCAGCACGTGTATCGAGGCCTGACCGGCTGGCTTCCCGATCGGCCCACGTCACAGGCGGGACGGGTGTGGCGACGCCTGGTCGCGAACGGGTCCGACTACTCGGCCGCACAGCTGGAGCTGGGCGAAACCGCGATCCTGGTCTTCACGTGGATATCCCAGGCACGCTGGTTCGAATACCTCCTCGAGAGCCGGTCGGTGCCCCTGGGGCAACAGACGTTCCTCAGTCTGTGCGCGATCGAGCGGCGAGGGCCCCTTCCCGTTGCCAAACTCGGCGAGATCACCTGGGTCGACCACACCCAGGCGAGCAAGCGGATCAGTCGGCTCGACGAACTCGGCCTGGTCGAACGGGCCGTGGACTCCTTCGACCGGCGCAGCAGCCTGGTGCGCTGCTCCCGTCGGGGAACGGCGCTGGTGCGGCACCTCGCCGACGAACAGCTGGGCGACCTCGAGGCAGCCGTCGGCCCCGTGGAGCCGACGCGGCGCGCGCAGTGGACCGAGCTCATGCACCGCTACCTCACGACCTTGACCGAGCAGGGCCTCCTGCTGAACCCGTAGGCCTCTCGAACCCCTATCGATCTCGAATCTCCAGCACTCCGGTCTCGTGGGTTCCGGTCCCTTGGCACTCCGGTTCCCTGGCACTCCGGTTCCCTGGCACTCCGGTCCCTTGGCACTCCCGAGCCTCCAGTGCTCCGGAGCCTCCAGCGCTCCGGAAATCTCGGACTCCGAGTCTCTGAGGCGACGAGCCTCTGGGAGCGGTTCAGGAACGGTTCCTGTTGTTTGGATGCGGGGAGGTCTCCACGGTTTCGTCGTCCCACTTCCGAGTGTGTTTTCGGAGCGTGTTGTCGAGTTGATGTGGAGGTCGATGTGCGGGTCGAGTTCCCTGGGGGTGAGTCGGCCGGGGTGAGTCGGCCGGGGTCAGCCAGTCGCGGGTGGTCCGGCCGGGGTGTGAGCCGGTCCGGTCGATCGTTCGCTGGGCAGGCCGGCCGGGTGCTGGGTCGGTCCGTCGTCGGTTGCTCGTGCGGTTCTACGGCGTGACGAGGCGGCATGCCTGGACTGTGGTGACGGTGTGACTGTTGTGTTCCCCGTGGTGCAGGTGGTGGTTCAGACACGTCCCACCGGATTCTCGTCACACTGTTGTGTCATGGTTATATCGAACTTTAGTTCGATATCATCGACACGATGGATGGTGTGAGGGAGAAGGTCGAGCGGGTCGGTGTTGTCCGGGCTCGGCGGGCGCGGCTCGACGCCGAAGAACTCGAACTGTTGGCGGAGATCGCGGCGGATGTGAGTGACGATCGGGGTGTGGTGGAGGAGTTGACGCCGGTGTTGCGGGTGTCGACGCGCGAGGTGGAGCGGCGGATCGAGGACGGGCGGTCGGTGGTGCGGCGGATGCCGCAGCTGCACGCGGCGATGCAGTCCGGTGAGGTCGAGTCGTACGGGGCGCGGCGAGTATTGGCCGTGGTTGATCCGCTCGATGACGACACCGCCCGCCAGGTCGACGGTCTCCTGGCGGAGAGGCTGACGGATGCGCCGGAGACGGCGTGGCAGCCGGGCAACCTCGCACAACGCGTACGCAGACTCGTCGAGAAGACCGACCCCGACGGGCAGACCGAACGGGCCCGGCGGGCGCGGGCGGAACGCAAGGTCGAACTCACGCCCGGCGAACACGCGATGTCGTCGCTGGAGGTGAGTCTGCCGTCCGAGACGGCGGGTGCCTGTTATTCGCGGGTCGATGCGATGGCCCGGTCGCTGCGGCACGGTGGTGACCGCCGCACCCTGGACCAGCTACGCGCCGACGTAGCCGCCGACCTGCTACTGGGACGTGACCCCGGTGTCTCCCCGCCGGAAGCGGCAGCCATGGTCTACCTCCACATACCCGTCGACGCGGCCCTGTCACTGTCCAACAACGGGTGCGAACTGGACGGGTACGGGCCGATCCCCGCGCCGATCGCGCGGGAGATCATGACGAACGAGCGGAGTATCTGGCGTGCGGTGTTGTGCGACCCGGGCACGGGTGAGCCGGTGGATCTGGGGCGCAGGAGGCGGCGGCCGAGTGCGGTGATCCGCGAGTTGGTACGGGTACGCGACCGGGAATGCGTCATGCCCTGGTGCCACCGGCCCGCCCGGCACTGCGACCACGACCACGAACACCCCTGGACCACCAGCAGCAGTGACAGTGACAGTGACGGTGGTGGGTCGACGTCAGTCGCCAACGGCGGACCCCGCTGCCGACGACACCACCGACTCAAAGACCACCCCGACTGGAACACCCGCTACAACCCCGTCCACGGCATCACCCACGTGACGACACCACACGGAGCGACCTACACCGCACACCGCCACCCCGTCCTCACCCCGACGGGACAAGCCCCGGCACGCGACGCCCCGGCACGACAAGACTCGAGACGTCAGGACCCGGGACGCACAGCCCCGACACGACAGGACCCGGGACGACAGGACCCGGGACGACAGGCGCCGACACGCCGCACCGCCGCACACCGCCACCCCGCCGAGTAGAACCGGAGCGAGAAGCCACCGACCCGGAACGCCAGGACGACGACAACCCACCGTTTCAGGAGCTGTTCAGGAACGAGGGGGCGCTGTGGGTATGAGGAGAGGTCTCCGGTAGAGGGATCAACGACCAAGAAGATCAACTACCGGAGACCTCGATGGGCCGTGTATCGGCCGGGGCGCGTCAGGACCTCACGGACCGGCAGTGGCGAGCATGTCAACGCGTCCTCCCGCCTCGACCGCAGGCAGGACGGCATCCGAAGTGGACACGGCGTCAGGCCTACTCGTCCGCAGCCAACCGGCGTTACCTGCGGCGACGCAGAACCCCGGCCACCATCACGATCCCGAAAGACCGGATCGCCCACCGCCGTGCCCGCACTCCTGAACCGCCGGCCACCCTCGACTCGGCGCCTCTTGCGCCTACGCCACTCCGTTGACCGGCAGTGTGTCCGGCAACGCGATCGGCAGCGTGCCCAGCCGCTCCGAACCACAGATTTTCGTGCATTCGGTCCACTACCTTCGCCCGAGTGACGAGACCGGTCGTCGACACCCCCGCGAGCCACATTTCCCCTGTTCAACACCGGAATCAGCTATCGAACACCGGGACGTCGACGGCGACGCGCCCGTGATCGGCCGACCTCACGGATGATCTCGAAAGAAGATAAGTGCCAATCATCCACTTGATTTCGATCGTGACGGTCAGCACACTCCGGGGTAGTCCAACTCGAGGAGTGCCATGACCATCCCCACCGACATCGCCGCAGCCGACGTCCCCACCGACCGCCGCATCCCGCTCGGCGTCGTGGGTCGGGTGACCCGCGTCCTGGACGCCTTCAGCGAGGCCCCCGGCCGACTCATGCTCGAGGACATCATGCTGCTCACCGGGCTCCCCCGCTCGACGGCCTTCCGCATCCTCGGCCAGCTCGTCGACGAGGGCTGGCTCGAACACGACACTCGCGGTTACTGCCTCGGCCCGCAGGCGCCCACACTGGTCGGCCAGCCCGGCCGGCACGAGGAGGTGCGGGTCGCCGCCTCCGCCCACCTCAACGAATTGCATGCGATCACGGGTGCCGTGGCCCATCTGTCCGTCCTGGAGGGAGACCGGGTCCACTACCTGGACAAGATCGGCGGCCCCGCCGCCCGGTCCGTACCGTCGAGGGTCGGAGCCCGGCTGCTCGCCTCCGACACCGTCAGCGGGTGTGCCCTGCTCGCGACCTGCTCGCCGGAGTACGTCGACCAGGCACTCGGCGGGCGACTCGACGCCGACCGCATCACGGCACTCCATCGCGAGCTGGCGACCGCACGGCAGCGTCACGGCGTCGTGCACTTTCCGCCGCATCCGACCACGAACATCGAGTCGATCGCCGCGCCGGTGCCGGGACCGTCGGGGGCGGCAGCGGCGATTTCGCTGGCAGGGTTGCAGGACCTGTCGCCGGAACGCACCAGCCCCCTGTTGCTGGCTCAGGTACGGCGCATCACCGAAGCGCTCTTCCCGAACCAGCGCCGCGGGAACACGCCGCCGTGATCTGGTCCGGCGAACGCCGTCATTGACCTGGACAACACCGGAATGGTGAAGGCGCGCCTGCACCCGGACGGCACGCTCACATGCACCGAGTGGGACAACTCGGCACGGCGGGTGCCGCGGAGGCAATCGGGCCGATGAACACCCGGATGACGAGCACCCGATCGATGAAGATGGTGTCCGAGGGGGGACTTGAACCCCCACGCCCTTGCGGGCACTAGCACCTCAAGCTAGCGCGTCTGCCATTCCGCCACTCGGACCTGCTGCAGGAAAGGTTACCGGACGCCGCACGACGCACACACAGGGGGACGACCTCCCGCAGACACCGAATGGCACAGCAGCAGAGCGGCGCAACAGCCGAACAGCAGCACTCGGCGCGCAGCCGCCCGATCCGGACAACCACGCGCCGACACACGACACGGATCGGATCGGATCGGGAACCGTATTCGCCGAGCGAACCACCTCGCCACGGGAAACCCGTGGAACAAATGGTTCTTCCCGGAACACGTCCCCGGAACAGGGGGACGACAGAACAGGGGGACGACAGAAAAACGGGCCGAACCCGCAGGTCCGACCCGTTCTCGATCTCCCGGAGAAGATCGGATTGTGTCCGAGGGGGGACTTGAACCCCCACGCCCGTTACGGGCACTAGCACCTCAAGCTAGCGCGTCTGCCATTCCGCCACTCGGACTTGCTGGCGAATAGAGTAGCGGACACGGCGGCCCTCGCACACAGGGGGTCCCGCCTTCCTGACCCCACATGTCTCACCTGCACCAACGGTCTCAGTGATAGGTCTCAGTGATAGGAAGGTCCCCGTGACCGACAACCTCATCGAGGCGGCCGCCGACGAGGCCGTGACTCTCACCAGCGAGCTCATCCGCATCGACACGACCAACACCGGCGACCCCGACACGGTCGTCGGCGAACGCGCGGCGGCCGAGTACGTCGCCGAGAAGCTCACCGAGGTCGGCTACGAGGTCAGCTACGTCGAATCGGGCGGGACGAACCGGCACAACGTCGTCGCGCGGCTGCCCGGCGCCGATCCGTCACGCGGCGCACTGCTCGTGCACGGCCACCTCGACGTCGTGCCCGCCGACCCCGCCGAGTGGTCCGTGCACCCGTTCTCCGGCGCGGTGCAGGACGGCTACGTCTGGGGCCGCGGCGCCGTCGACATGAAGGACATGGTGGGCATGACGCTCGCCCTGGCGCGCCACTACAAGCGCGAGGGCATCGTCCCGCCCCGCGACATGATCTTCGCGTTTCTGGCCGACGAGGAGGCGGGCGGCAAGTACGGCGCCCAGTGGCTCGTGTCGAACCGGCCCGAGCTGTTCGAGGGCGCCACCGAGGCGATCAGCGAGGTCGGCGGCTTCTCGATCACGCTCAAGGACGACGTGCGCGCCTACCTGGTCGAGACGGCCCAGCGCGGGATCCGCTGGATGACGCTGCGCGTGCGCGGCACGGCGGGCCACGGCTCGATGATCCACCGCGACAACGCCGTCACCAAACTGTCCGAGGCCGTCGCGAAGCTCGGCAACCACCGTTTCCCGCTCGTCGTGTCCGACTCGGTGCGCGAGTTCCTGGACGGCGTCACCGAGATCACCGGCTGGGAGTTCCCGGACGACGACCTCGAAGGCAGTGTCGCCAAGCTCGGCAACATCTCCCGCATGATCGGCGCGACGCTCCGCGACACCGCCAACCCGACGATGCTCACGGCCGGCTACAAGGCCAACGTCATCCCGTCCGTGGCCGAGGCGTCCGTCGACTGCCGCATCCTGCCCGGCAGGCTGGAGGCCTTCGACCGCGAACTCGACGACCTGCTCGGCCCCGACGTGGAACGCGAATGGATGGAACTGCCGCCGGTGGAGACGACGTTCGACGGCGCGATCGTCGACGCCATGAGCGCGGCCGTCACCGCCGAGGACCCCGGCTCGCGCACCCTGCCCTACATGCTCTCGGCAGGCACGGACGCGAAGGCGTTCCAGCGGCTCGGCATCCGCAACTTCGGGTTCGCTCCCCTGCAGCTGCCGGCCGACCTGGACTTCTCGGCCCTGTTCCACGGCGTCGACGAACGGGTTCCGGTGGACGCACTCAAGTTCGGCACCCGCGTGCTCGACCGGTTCTTCCGCAGCGCCTGACCGCGGCCGGCGCTGCACTCAGACCCGTGTGTCCTGCACTCGTGACCGAGCGCGTCGCCACGGCACCCTGTTCGCCACGGCACCCTGCTCGGCACGGCACCCTGTTCGCCACGCCACCCTGCTCGGCGCGCCACACGGTCGCCGGCGTCACTTGCGGTTGTAGCGCCGCATCGTCAGCGGGCCGAAGATCGCCAGGATGATCCCGGCCGAGACGAACATCCACAGCGTCGCCGAGCCGTCCCACTGCCCGCTCAGCGCGCCGCGCACGGCCGCGACCAGATGCGCGATCGGGTTGACGTCCACGAACCCCTGCAGCCACTCCGGCATCGTCCGCGGGTCGACGAACACGTTGCTGAGGAACGACAACGGGAACAGCACCATGGCGCTGACACCCATCACCGAACGTTCCGAGCGCAACACCAGGCCGAGCAACGTCCAGATCCACGAGAACGCGAACGAGAACACCAGCAGCAACCCGATGCCCACCAGCACGCCGAGCACGCCGCCGCCGGGCCGGTACCCGAGGACCAGCCCCAGCACGATGATCACCACCGAGGCCAGCGAATACCGGCAGACGTCGCCGATCACCGCGCCCACCAGCGCGGACGGCCGCCAGATCGGCAGCGTGCGGAACCGGTCGAACACGCCCTTCTGAATGTCGGCGTTCAACCCGACACCGGTGTACATCGTGATCATCGCGACGCTCATCACCAGCACGCCCGGCAGGAGGTACTGCAGGTACTCCTCGGGCGATCCCGCCAGCGCACCACCGAACAGGTAGGTGAACATGAGCGTCATGATCACCGGGAACGCCGTGACGTCGAACAGCTGCTCCGGCACGTGCTTGATCTTGAGCATCGCTCGCCATGCGAACGTCACCGACGCCGACCACGCGCTCGGATGCGTCGGCGGCTCGCCGCTGGCCAGCACCGCGCCCAGATTGTCCGCGACGGGCGTGTAGCCGTCGGCCTCGGCGCGTTCCGCGCTCGACGTGCTCGTCATGGCCGGGTCTCCTTCCGATCCGTCAGAGCCAGGAACACCTCGTCGAGGCTCGGCTGGCCGAGTGAGAAGTCGTCGACGGTGATGCCGTCCTGAGCCAGCCGCGCGAGCGCACGCGACGCGTGCTCGGCCGCCCCTCGCCCGGACTCGCCACCCGAGATCCGGGCCGTCAGCGCCACCGGGTCGGCGTCGAAGTGCACCTGGGTACCCAGTTCCGCGGCCAGCACGCGTTCGGCCTGGGCCCGCTCCTCGCCGCGGCGCAGCCGCACGTGGACCGACCCTGCACCCACGGACGACTTGAGCTCGCCGGGCGTGCCCTCCGCGATGACCGTGCCGTGGTCGATCACCGCGATCCGGCCCGCGAGATGATCGGCCTCGTCGAGGTACTGCGTGGTCAGCAGCACGGTGGTGCCCTGCTCGACGATGATCCGCACGATGTCCCACACCTGGTTACGGCTGCGCGGATCGAGCCCCGTCGTCGGTTCGTCGAGGAACAGCAGCCGGGGCGTGGAGATGATGCTCGCGGCGATGTCGATTCGCCTGCGCATGCCGCCGGAGTAGTTCTTCACCTGCCGGTCCGCCGCATCGGTCAGGCCGAACGCCTCGAGCAGTTCCCCCGATCGCCGCTTCGCCGTGGACTTGCCGTGCCCCAGCAACCTGCCCAGCAGCACCAGGTTCTCGGTGCCCGTCAGGTCCTCGTCGATCGACGCGTACTGGCCCGTCAGGCTCACCTGCCTGCGTACGAGCGCGGCGTCGCCGACGATGTCCCGCCCGAACACGGTGCCGTGCCCGGCATCCGGCCGCAGCAGGGTGGCCAGCATGCGCACGAACGTCGTCTTGCCTGCTCCGTTCGGCCCGAGAATCCCGTACACGGCCGCCTCCGGCACGCGCAGGTCGATACCGTCGACCGCGCGGGTTTTGCCGAAGACCTTGACGAGGCCGGACGTCTCGATGGCCGGAGCGGTCGATACTGTCACTGCTTCCCCTTTCGCCACACCCGCACCGGGGTGACCGGTTCCCGGATACGAACCGCACTGCGGTGAACGGTTAGATTGCCCCTGCACATTCCGACCTCACCGGAAGAAGGGCACGCGACATGGACGGCGAGATCCGCGAACTGTACGTCTACCCCGTGAAAGGGCTGAGCCCACAGAAGCTGTCGTCGGTCACCCTCGAACCCGGTCGCGGCGTGCCGTACGACCGGGCGTTCGCGCTCGCCCGGCCCGACGGCCGATACACCCCTGGCTCGTCCGAACCGCTGCCGAAGACCCAGTTCTTCATGCTCGCCCGCAACGCGTCGCTCGCCGGCTACCGCACCCGATTCGATCCGGAGACCGGTGTACTGCGTGCGGAGCGGGACGGTCGCACCGTGCTCGAGGCGACCCTCACCACCGACGACGGCGCCGCGGCCGTGACCACATTCTTCGCCGAGGTGCTCGGCCTGTCCACTCCGCCCGTGCTGGCCCGTGTCGACGGCAGGCGGTTCACCGACGTCTCCGTCGTGTCCGACGCGATGATGAACGCCGTCTCGCTGGTGAACCTCGCCTCGGTGCGTGCCCTCGGCGAACGTCTCGGCACGGAACTCGACCCCCGCCGGTTCCGGGCGAACCTCTACTACGACGGCCTGCCGGCCTTCAGCGAGCGCGACCTCGTCGGCGAGGAGATCACGGTCGGCGATCTCCGGCTCCGTGGTGTGCTCGCCACGAAGCGCTGCGCCGCGACCGAGGTCAACCCGGACACCACCGAGCGCGACATCGACCTGCCGCGACGCCTCCATCAGGAGTTCGGCCACAACGAGATGGGCGTGTATGCCGAGGTGGTCGCCGGCGGCACCGCCCGCCCCGGCGACGCGGTCGACCATCCGGTCGCCGGCTGACGACGTGCCTGCCGCGCTGTCACACCGCCGGCCGCACGATCTACAGTGTGCCCCGTGAGTTCCGACTGCCTGTTCTGCAGCATCGTCCTGCGGTCCGTACCCGCCACGATCGTCCACGAAACCGACTCCGTGCTGGCGTTCCGCGACATCAACCCGCAGGCGCCCACGCACGTGCTGGTCATCCCGAAGGCGCACCATTCCGACGCGGCGTCGATGGCCACCACCGATCCGGCACTGGCGGGCCGGGTACTGGACGTCGCCGGTCAGGTCGCCGCCGCAGACGGGGTCGACGCCGCCGGTTACCGGCTCGTGTTCAACACCGGCAAGGACGGCCAGCAGACCGTGTTCCACGCCCACTGTCACGTCCTCGGCGGGCGCGGCATGGAGTGGCCTCCGGGCTGACGATACCCACAGTGACCGTGCAGCCGGCCACTGGAGTCCACTGTGGACAGCAGCTCCGGACAACCGTGGCGTTCTCACGAACGAGCCTCCGCCAGCCGTGCCAACAGCCGGGCCGCTTCTGCCGTCGCTTCGGGTCGTGCGAGGAATCCCGCGTGACTGCCGGGCAACGTGTGCACGTCGAACGGGTTGCCGGGTGTCACGGCGTCCGCGTCGGCGATCAGCCGATCCTGCATCGCCGGTGGCATCGACGTGTCCGCCGCCAACCGCACATACGTGTGCGGCACGCTCCCCCACCGGCCGATGTCTGCCGGCTCACCCGGGTCGAGGATCTCGTCGGGGTCGAGCAGGGCCAGGTAGGCGAGGAATTCGTCGTCGGTGACGTCGGCGAGCATCGCGTCCTTGAGCGCTGCGAGCACGTCCGGGTCGGCCGTGCGCCAGTTCATCCGGAGCGCGCCGAGCTGCGCGGGATCGGCGACGAGCACGTTCGGCAGGTTGTTCAGCGCGCTGGCGGCGTACTCGGGCGTGGCCATGTACTCGGCGACCGTCGCCGCGACCGGACACCACGCCGAGATGTACACGGCCCGGTCGACCAGCTCCGGCTCGGTGCTCAGCAGGGTTGTGAGCGGCAGCCCGCCCCGGCTGTGCCCCACCACGACCACCGGCCCGTGCTCCCGTGCCCGGCGGACGGTCGCCGCGAGGTGCTCGGCCGCACCGGCCACCGTCACCCCGGCGGCCTGCGACGGCACGGCGCCGAGCGCCGACGGGTCCTGCGGCGCCTGGTACGCGACGGGCCGCGTGCTGCCGAAGCCGTGACCGGGAAGGTCGACGGCGAGGGCACGCACACCCAGCAGAGTCAGCTCCCGCAGCAACGGCGCCGCCGAGAAGGAGTTACTGTTCGAACCAGGAACGAAGACGAGGGTCGGTGACGGCATGCGTCGACCTTGGCAGCCCACTGCGTGGCGCGCCCAGCGATTTTTCCCGGCCTCCGCGCGATGTCGGTGAGTGGCGGCACCCGGGCGAGGGTGAGGGAAGCCTGCACATGAGCGATTCCGTATAGGACGTTATACGGCTGGCCCGGCTGTTCGCCCGTCTCACTCGGTCACCCGCTCGTCTCGCCCGACGGCGCCTGCTCGGCGCGCTGCAGGTGTTCGACCAGCATGTCGTCGGCATTCCGCCGCAGCATCACCTCGACCACGTCGCGAGCAGTCGCCTCCTCGAGCGCGGCCGCGGTGGGCGACTGCTCGGCCGAGTTGTACAGCTCGACGGACTCCCGGAAGAGATCCTCCTTGGAGCCGAAAGCCGCGTAGAGGCTCGTGGCCGTGATGCCCATGGCCGAGGTGAGCATGCTCATCGAGCGCCCTCGTAGCCGTGCTCCCAGAACAGCACCATCGCCGTTCGCAGTGCCGCTTCCCTGTCGAAGCGCCGCGGGCGTCCACGTCCCGCCACGACATCACTCCTCGGCCGCTCGATCCGGTCGACGCGGCGGTTCGACGACCGGCCGCCACGCGCCGGGCCGGCTGTGCCAGGGCATGCCGTGACACAGCCGCGTCGCCTACGTGCGTTCCCGCCGGCAGGGACGGGCGGCGTGCACGCTCCACGGCGCGCGTCGCGCCCCGGCCATCGAGACACCCGCCGTCGACGCGGGAATCGTGGCCGGCTCCGGCGCGAGCGACTGTGGCTGTTCCCCGAAACAACCCGGGCACACGAGATACCGGCGCCGGATCGCCACGAGCGTCGCCTCGCACCATTCCAGGCACTGCGCGCAGACGAACTCCACGACGTCGGCGAGACTGTGCAGCTCCGCACTCCCCTGCCCCACCGATACCGAGTACGACGACAGCACCCGGATTCGCCACCCCTGCCCGTGGAGCACGCGCGCCGCAGCCTCACCCACCAGCCGCACCGGCCCGAACACCCCGGCAGTCGTCCCACTCGCTTCCGGCGCCATGGTCATGCCCTCGAGTTACCCGCACCGGCTGCGGCGAAACCACGCGACGCGGCTGCCGGCGATGTCCGGACCGCACTGGACCGGACCACCCGGCACCGCCCCGACGTCGCTCGCAGCCCAGCTGACCCGCTCGAGTTCCGGAAACGCCCGCGTGCGGCCGGATCCGCGCGGTCACTCGACCCGCGCAGGCGGAACGGCCCTGCCCGGTTCCCGATCGGCACGTCGACGCCACCGGCCCGGCGGCGGCACCCCAGGATGTGCGCTGCGCCGACCCCTCCCGATCACACGGGGTCGAGGTCGGCCGACTCCCTCGGACTCGGCCCCACGAGCGCCTCGGCGGAATCCTTGCCGGGATGGGTCCACAAGGTCACCTTCGCCCCTTCCTCGGCACCGGCCGCACCGATCGGCCGCTGCGCCGACACGACACCCGCCCCCGGCGCGGGCGCACCGTCCGGCCCGACGGGAACCAGGCCCGCACGCCGCACGATGTCACACGCGTCCTCGGCGCCGAGGCCGACCACGTCGGGAACCTCGGTGACCGGTCGAGGTCGATGCATGGCTTGATTGTAGGCGTCCGGGCGCATCCACGGGACCACTGAACGGCGAAGATCGAGTCGCCACCCGAACGCGGGTAGAACACCCGTTCGAGATGCCGTACTGTCGGGCACATGGACCTGGCACTGCAGGGATCACTCTTCGACACGACCTCCGGCGACGGATCGTCCGGTACGGGCACATCCGGCACCGACACATCCGGCACCGAGTCGTCCGATACCGCGGGCGCGCCGTCGCTCCGGCCGCTGACGGACGTGCACCGCACGGAGCTCGGCCACGGCGCGTGGATCGACGTGCTGCCCGCCTGGCTGTCCGGTGCCGACACCCTGTTCCGCGCACTCGCAACGGGGGTGCCGTGGCATGCGGAGCGCAGGCGGATGTACGACCGGACGGTCGACGTTCCCCGGCTGCTGAGCTTCTACGACGAGCACGACACGCTGCCCGATGCCGTGCTCGCCGAGGCTCGCGAGGCGCTGTCCGCGTACTACGGCGCCGAACTCGGCGAACCGTTCCGCACCGCCGGCCTGTGCTACTACCGCGACGGCTCCGACAGTGTGGCCTGGCACGGCGACACGATCGGCCGCGGGCGCACGGAGGACACGATGGTGGCGATCCTGTCGGTCGGCGTGGCCCGGCCGCTCCTGCTACGTCCGCGGGGCGGCGGCGCCACCACCCGCTACGGGCTGGGACACGGTGACCTCGTCGTGATGGGCGGCTCGTGCCAGCGAACGTGGGAACACGCCGTTCCCAAGACGTCCAAGCCGGTCGGACCGCGCATCAGCGTCCAGTTCCGGCCCCGCGGCGTGCGATGACTCCACGACCCGGCGACCGTGACCATGCGCGGGCGGTCAGGACAGCTCGCGAGTGCCGTCGTCGCGCCGCCTGGTGACTCCGTCGGCGTCGAGCCGTTCCAACAGCGGCACCGCAACCCGGCGCGTGGTTCCCCACGCCCGGCGCGCCCCGCTGACGGTGAACGGCGGGTCGAGTTCTGCCAGCTCCCGCGCGGCGCGTTCGAGCGCACCGGCCGCCAGCACCACGGTGTCGGTGAGGCGCACGAGCCTGCCCGACCGCTCCGCCGCGGCGAGCTCTCGCGGTCCCAGTCCGAGCCCGGCCAGGTCGTCGGCCTCCGGTGCCCGGAACGGTTCCGCGGCGAGACGCTGTTCGAGCGCCCTCACCGCCCGGTCGACCACCGCCGGAAGGGTACCGGACCCCGGCCTGCGCACCAGCCCGTCGCACAGCTCCAGCCCGGCGTCGTCGGCGATGCGGGGCACCAGCACCGCCGGAACAGCGAGGGCACGCCGCAGCGCCTCCACCGGCATCCCGGCGGCGAGCGGATCCGATGCCGCGAAGGCGTCGACCTGGTCACCCGCTCGCGCAGGCAGTGCGGCGAGCAGCTCCGCATCGACGTGCAGGCCGCCGAGCACCGGGGCGTCCGGGTGGAACCCGCGAGCGCGCAGCTCGGCTGTCTGCACCACCCCACGGCGGCGCAGATAAGCCGCGGCGGGCTCGGCCCGGTCGAGTTCCCTCGCCCGTTCGCGGGCCGCACCACGCCTGCGCAGTGCCGGCGGGTCCGGATCGAGGACCTCCACGCCCGCGGGCACGCGGTGCTCACCGGGATCCCGCAGGAGTCCGGTGTCACCACGGCGCAGCGGCAACGGTTCGCGGAGCGTCAACCGTGCCGTGTCGTCGCCGAGCGGACGCACCCGGCACGGCACGGCGGCCGCACCGACGTGCACGACGAGCTCGCGGTGCAGTTCGGCCGCCCCGTCACCGCGCAGTCGCACATCGGCCTCCGACGAGGGCCGCCATGCTCCCGGAGTCAACAGCGCCCTGCCCCTGCCCACCCCGGACCGGTCGACGCCCCGCAGGTTCACCGCCACCCGCGCGACCGCATCCACCGAACCACGCTCGCGCCCGAGTGCCTGCACCCCGCGCACGGTCACCCGACTGCCCGAACCGGACACCTCGAGCTCGTCGCCCACGGTGATCCTGCCCGCGCCCAGTGTCCCCGTGGCGACAGTGCCCGCCCCGCGGATCGTGAACACGCGATCGGCCCACAACCGGACATCCGCGGTGGTATCGGGTACGGGCAGGTCGCGCACGAGTTCCGCGAGCGCGTGCCGCAGCTCGGCGAGCCCCGCGCCGGTCCGCCCGCTCACCGCCACCGCGGGAACGTCGCCGAGGGTGGAGACGGCGAGCCGCGCCCGGGCGTCGGCGATCACCTCTCCCGGATCGGCCCGGTCCGCCTTCGTGACGACGAGCAGTCCACGCGAGACCCCGAAGGCGTCCAGCGCGGCGAGGTGCTCCGCCGACTGGGCCTGCCACCCTTCGTCGGCCGCCACCACGAACATCGCGGCCGTCACCGGCCCTGCGCCGGCGAGCATGTTCGGCACGAACCGTTCGTGCCCCGGCACGTCGACGAACGCCACCGCCTCGCCGGCCCCGGCGGCACCGTCGCTCCCGTCGCCGGAGGCCTCCAGCGTGGTCCACGCGAAACCGAGTTCCACGGTCAGGCCACGCCGCTGCTCCTCGGCCAGCCGGTCGGGTTCCATTCCCGTCAGGGCACGGACCAGCGTCGACTTGCCGTGGTCGACATGGCCTGCGGTGGCTACGACGCGCATCCCAGCACCGCCTCGACCAGCGCGCGGTCGTCGCTGTCCGGCACGGTCCGCAGATCCAGCAGGCACCGGCCCCGATCGAGCCTGCCGACGACGGCCGGTGACCCCGACCGCAGCGGCTCGGCGTACGGCTCCGGCAGGCTCACCGCCGCGCTCGGCAGCTCCACCCCGGGGGCTCCCCCGCCCCCGACCGCGGCGACCGACTCGACCGCGCTCGCCGTCACGCCCCGCGCCGACAGCTCGGCCGCGATCCGTTCCGCCCGCGACCGCAGGACGGATACATCGGCGTCCAGCGCCGCCGCCACCGGCGGGGCTTCGCCGAGCAACGTGGCCTCCAGCGCGGCGAGCGTCAGTTTGTCCACCCGCAGCGCCCGAGCGGCGGGATGCCGCCGCAGCCGTTCGAGAAGCGCGGCGTCGCCCAGCAGCAGACCGGCCTGCGGACCGCCGAGCAGCTTGTCGCCGCTCGCCGTGACCACGGCCGCGCCCGCACGCAACGCCGTGCTCGCATCCGGTTCCTCCGGCAGCAGCGGATGCGGCCGCAGCAGGCCCGAACCGACGTCGACGACGACGGGGACGCCGAGCTCCGTCAGCTCCTCGATCGAGGCCTCCGCGGTGAAGCCCGTGACCCGGAAGTTCGACGGATGCACCTTGAGCACACAGCCCGTGTCCGGGCCGATCGCCGCGGCGTAGTCGGCCACGCCGGTCCGGTTGGTCGTGCCGACCTCCCGCAGTCTCGCGCCCGCCGCGGTCAGCAACTCGGGGATCCGGAACCCGTCGCCGATCTCGACGAGCTCTCCCCGGCTCAGGACGATCTCCTTGCCGGGCGCGAGCGTGAGGGCACACAGCAGCAGCGCCGCCGCGTTGTTGTTCACCACGTGCACGTCGCCGGCATCCGGCACCGCGTCGGCGAGGGCGGCCAGCGCTCCCCTACCCCTGCGGGCGCGATGCCCGCCGGTGAGATCGAATTCGACGTCGGTGTAGCCGCCCGCGGTGCGCACCGCCTCGAGCGCGGTGTCCGACAACGGCGCCCTGCCCAGGTTGGTGTGCACGACGACACCGGTCGCGTTCACGACGGGGGACAGACTCGTCGCATGCGGTGCCGGCTCGTCGACCGCAGCCAGCGCGACGTCGGCCACGGCCTCCGGCACGATGTCACCGGCCCGCACGCGGTCTTGCGCAGTCACGATCGCCGCCTTCACCGGCTCGCGGCCCAGCTCCTCGGCGGCCTTCGCCAGCCGAGGATCGGCGAGCAGGACGTCGGTGCGGGGGATGCGCCGCCGTGGATCGGTCACGACGCATCCCCGCACCGGTCCCGGCGGAGGCGAACGGGAATCGAACCCGCCAACGACAGTGCCTGCCGTTCCGCGGTGTTGAAGACCGGGCCGGTCACCAGGCCGGAAGCGCCTCCCTGCAGTAATGCCGCGATCGCCGACATGCCGTCATCCTCGCAAGGACGATCACGGCCCGCACGGGCAGGATCGGGGTATGACTCTCCGACTCACCCGGTACGCCCACGGCGGTGGCTGTGCCTGCAAGATCCCGGCGGGCGAACTCGAGGACATGGTCCGCGGACTCGGCACCTCGGGCCCGACCGGCGCCGCCGGCGACCTGCTGGTCGGGCTCGACAGCGGTGACGACGCCGCGGCGGTGCGCATCACCGGCGGACAGGCGATCGTCGCCACGACGGACTTCTTCACGCCCGTCGTCGACGACGCCTACGACTGGGGCCGTATCGCGGCCACGAACGCGTTGTCCGACCTCTACGCCATGGGCGCCACACCGCTCCTCGCGCTGAACCTGCTGTGCTGGCCCCGCGAGCTGTTGGCACCGGAACTGGCGACGGAGGTGCTGCGCGGCGGAGCCGACGTCTGCGCGGCCGCGGGGTGTCACCTCGCGGGCGGGCACAGCGTCGACGATCCGGAACCGAAGTACGGACTCGCCGTGACCGGCCTCGCCGACCCCGACCGACTGCTGCGCAACGACGCCGGCACGCCCGGCACGGCGCTCTCCCTGACGAAACCGCTCGGCCTGGGAGTCCTGAACGCACGCCACAAGGCGACCGGCGAGCCCAACACCGAATCGGTCGCCGTGATGACCACCCTCAACGACGCAGCCGCCCGCGCCGCACTCGACGCGGGCATCAGCTGTGCCACCGACGTCACGGGATTCGGGCTCCTCGGGCACGTGCACAAACTCGCGCGGGCCAGCGGTGTCACCGCGGTGATCGATGCCGCGGCGGTGCCCTACGCGGACGGTGCCCGGCAGGCACTGGCCGACGGGTTCGTTCCCGGTGGCAGCACCCGCAATCTCGACTGGGTGCGCCCGCACACCGATTTGTCCGGCGTGGACGGTGACACGGCACTGCTGTTGGCCGACGCGCAGACCTCCGGCGGCCTGGTGGTCGCGGGCGAGATCCCGGGAGCACCCGTCATCGGCGAGCTACGGCCGCGCGGGGAGCACACGGTCGTCGTGCGCTGATCCGTCCCGGCGTCCCGGCGTCCCGCAGGTCCGGCCGGGCCCCGCCCGGGACACGCGGCTCTGTCCCCGGCTACCGGACTCGCTCTCGCCGCAGTCGGCTCCGCGGGCACCGCTACCCACCGTCGCCGCTGCCGTCACCACCGTCGCTGCCGTCACCACCGCCGCCGCTGTCGCCGGAGCCACCGCCGTCACTGCCGCCATCGCCGCCATCGCCGTCGCCGCTGTCACCGGAGTCGCCGCCATCGTCACCGGAGTCGCCGCCGTCGGACGGTCCGGGGTCGGGCTCGGGTTCGGGCTCGAGGCACACGACGGCGGTCTGGCCCCGGTATCTGACGTCCCGCTTCTCCTTGCGGAGCACCTCGTCACTGTCCGGGTCCTTGAAGATCCGCGTGTCGTCGGTGCTGAAACCGCTGGAACCGCTGCTCGGCACGCAGGACTCGCTCGCGGGCACGACCTCGGTGGGCGGCGCCGTGTAGTTGTACCTGCCACCGTTGACCGAGTCGATCTCGTACCGCTCGGTGCCCCACAGCTTCACGGTGATGTCGCTGGGCGTCCAGATCGTCTGGATGACGATGCCGTCGGGCGAGTCGTTCTTGAACTTCAGATCGATGAGACTCGAGCCGTCCGCCTTCTGGTACACCGTGGCCTCACGCCCCACGGGGTAACGGCTGATGTAGTAGCTGTGCTCCTGATGATCGACGTCTTCGAGGCCCGCGAAGTAATAGGCGTTGTACAGCGTGGTCGCGAACTGGGAGATGCCCCCGCCGACCGCCCGGTCGGGTTGTCCGCCCGAGATGACACCCGCCGCCACGTAGCCCTGCTCGGTACCGCGCGGGCCGGTGTACTCGTTCAGGCTGAAGGTCTCGCCCGGTTCGACGACCGCGCCGTCGACCTCCTTCGCGACCTGCTTGATGTTGAGGCCCGAATCGTAGGCGAACCCGGAGGTGGTGAACTCCCCGACGACCTCCTCGATCCCGAGGCCCTCGGCCTCCTCGGTGGTCAGTTCGGCGGGCTGGTCACCGTAGGGCGCCGTCACCGCCCGCTCGCCGTCACCGGTCAGCACGTCGGGAAGCTCCTTCGCCACAGCTGCCCAGTCGACGCCGTAGCCGTCCGTCGACGGCTCGATGTTCGGCTCCCCGCCCTCGAACGTGAATCGCGCGTCCCTGCCGGGATCCTCGGTCGAGGCGAGCTGCGACCCGGCGACCTCGCGCAGCGTCTCCTCGTCGATCCCCGCCGTGAGCGAGCCGTCGTCGCGCACCTCGAACGTCAGCGAGCGCGCGATGCCCCGCGGCCGCACCGTGGCCTCCGCTCCCTCACCCCGGATCGTCACCGGCCCGGAGACGGCGGGGGCGGCGAGGGCGGTCACCGCGGCACGCACCGTCTCCGGTGTCGAGCGCACCTCGAGCGTCCGCACCGGCACGTCGACCGCGCCCGGCGCGGCCCAGCGGGCGAGAATCGCCGACTTCGCACCCGCCACGTCGAGTTCCCGGCCTTCGACCGGGTCCACCGCCACCGGTGTCGCGCCCTCGAACCGCACCGTGCCTTCGGACGCCTTCCGGTCGATGTCGCCGCGGACACGTTCGAGTTCGACGTCGAGCTGCGCCGCGTCGGCGGTCGAGACGAGGCCGATGTCCTCGCTGGTGAACAACGACGCCAGGCGCGTGAACGGATTCAGCGGCTGGTCGGTGGCCGTGTCGAGCGTCGCCTGCCAGTTCACGGCCAGATCGGCCGACTCGGGGTCGAGCGTGTGCTCACCGCCCCCGCGGAGGTCGACCGGCGAGGACAAGTCGAGTTCGCTGCGCAGCGTCCGCTCGGCCTCGTCCCGGCTCTGGCCCGCGACGTCGATCCCGGCGACCGTGCGGCCCCGCGCGACATCACCCTGGCTGATCAGTAGATCGAGGCCGTAGAGCACCACCAGCACACCGACCACCGCCGCCGCGACCACACCGACTCTGCGCCACGGCACAGCAACCGGAAACCGGCTGCCGGACGCTCCGGCAGTGGGCTCGGTGACGGCATCGTCGGCATCACCGGTGACGGCACCGTCCGCGTCGGCCTCGGAATCGTCGGCCGCGGTGCCCTCGGCGGCGGTGCCCTCGGCGACGGGGCCATCGACGGCGGGGCCATCGACCACGGGGCCGTCGGCAACCCCGAGGGCCGCGGCGTCGCTCTCCGAGGGCCACGCGGGCTCGGCCGGGCCCGGGTCGACGGCGGGCGGCGTGACGTCGGTCTCGGTCGCCTCCGGCACTTCACCGGACACTTCACCGGACGTCGACCCGGTACTCGGCGTCCGGTCCGGACGGTCACCCGGGTCGGGCGTTACCGGGTCGGGCGTTACCGGGTCGGGAGTCACGGAGTCGTCGTCGTGGGCCAAGGCATTCCTCTGCAGGGGTCAGCTGCGGCAATCGGGACAAAATTACCGCAGGGCGCGAGGACGACCGCAGGCACCTCGCCTGCTCGCGCGCCACCGCTATTCGTCCTCGTCCTCGTATTCCTCGTCGTCCTTCTCGTCGTCCTTGCCCTTCTCGTCGTCCTTGCCCTTCTCGTCGTCCTTGCCCTTCTCGTCGTCCTTCTTTGTGCCCTTGTCGTCCTTCTTTGTGCCCTTGTCGTCCTTCTTGCCGTCACCCCGCCCGCCGAGCTCGCGGGTGTTGAGGACCTCGTCGGTGTCGATCAACGGCTTGCCCGATGCGTGGACGGTCACCCCCAATCGGTGCATCTCGCGGGTCCGCTCTCCGTCGGAGGTCGTGAAGTCCAACCGCACCTTGACGGTCTCGTCGTCGACCGCCCGGGGTCCCCCGCTGATCCTCACCGTCGCAATGCCGTCCCAGAACTCCTCGTACTGCTCCTTGCCCTGCGCGTGCAGTGACGGGCCGAGCGAGCCCCACGCCGCGTCGAGGTCGGACGGCACCAGCGCGTAGTAGTGCGCGACGGCCGCCTCCATTTCCGCCCGCGACGGCTGCGGCGGGGTACTCGTCGTCGAGGTCGGCGCAGTCGTCGTCGAGGTCGGCGGGGACGTCGTGGCCGGGGCGGACGCGGTGGCCGGGGCCGCCTCGGCTTCCGAACCGGATGCGCCGAGCGTGCGTACCAGGATCTCGGACACCAGCACGCCGGCCGCGACGGCGGCCACGACCGCAACAGCGATCATCGCGCCCCGCCTCCGGCCTGCGGGTGCCTCCTGCGCGACGGCCGGCAGTCCGATCCGGGTGGCAGGCCGCTGCTCCGCCGCGGGTCCGCCCGCCGGAGCGGCCGCGTGCGCATCCGCGACCACCGGAATCGGCGCGGTGACGGGGCCGGCGGTGACGGGAGCGACGGCCGGGACCGTCGGCGGCTCGAGTTGCGGAGCGACTCCGGTGGCCACCTCCCGCAACGTGGCCTCCACCTGCACCATCGACGGCCGCCGAGCCGGATCCTGGTGCAGCATCGCCTGCAGCGGCCCCGCCAGGGGCCCTGCCCGGCGCGGTGGGGCGGCTGTGGACGTGGCCACCTTGTGCAACAGCGCGATCTCGTTGTCGATCGTGCCGAACGGCGGCTCGCCCTCGACCATCGAGTACAACGTCGCGCCGAGCGAGAACACGTCGGATGCCGGCCCCGGGTCCGCCCCGCGGGCCGCCTCCGGTGACAGGTACGCGGGTGTACCGGCGAACAAGCCGGTGCTGGTCAGGGTGACGTCTCCGGCCGCTCGGGAGATACCGAAATCGGTGATCTTCGCGGTCCCGTCCTCGGCGATGAGCACGTTGCCCGGCTTGACGTCCCGGTGCACCACATCGGCGGCGTGCGCGGCACCGAGCGCCGAGGCGACCTGTGCGCCGAGCCGCGCGACCTCGGTGGGCGCGAGCAGCCGCCCTTCGGACAGCAGGTCGGCCAGGCTCCGCGACGGCAGGAACTCCATGACCAGCAACGGCTGACCCGCGTCCTCGGCGACGTTGTAGACGGTGATGGCGTTCGGGTGCTGCAACCGGGCGGCCATCCGCCCCTCGCGGAATGCGCGCTGTCGCGTGGTCTCCGCCTCGCGCTGGTTCAGGCCGGGAGGCAGGAGGAGCTGTTTGACCGCGACCGTCCGGTCGAGCCGTTCGTCGACGGCCCGCCAGACCACGCCCATCGCGCCGGTACCGATTCTGGAGTGCAGGCGGTAACGCTCCGCAATCAAGCGGCCTTCGTCGTCACTCAACGGCGGCTCCTGGGTTCCGGCGAGCTGGCAGGATCTGCATGGTCCGCCACAGCGTAGATGCCCGCGCCGCCGCGCACGGCACAACCGGGTAAGCGGACTGCACCTCACACGGAAGACCGGGGCGCCCCTCCGCCCTCACCGGGCCCGGCGGCGGCCGCATCCGACGACGACCGGGTGTCACGAACTGCCTGAAGATCCACCCGAACGGGTGGATAGACTACGGGGCCATGGGTTGGCTGATGAACACGTGGCGGGAGTCTGCCGCCAGGCGGGAACTCACCGCGCTCACCGACCGGCTCGGCCGGATGGGTGCAACACCCGCTCTCCTGCCTGCGGGCAGGCTGGCGGCGGTCGATCAGCACGCGGCGGCGATCCGCGACATTCTGACCCTCGGCGCGGGCGGCCTCTCCCAGGCTCAGCTCGCCTACTACGCCCGCGGAGTACACGACGCCGCCCGCGACGCCGGCTGGACCCCGCCGTCGGCCGACGGCGCGGCCACGGACTGGGTCGTTCTCCGGCTGGCAGCCGTCTGCCTACTGGCGACCGCGGGCGCCGCGATGGGCGCGGACCTCGATCCCGCGCTGTTCTCCTGACCCGGATCCTGCCGCCGGGAGCGCCGCACCGCGAGTACGGCGCGGGCTCACCGGTCTGCACACACGGCAACCTCCACACACGGCAACCTCCGCGCACGGCGACCTCCACACACGACGGCGGGTGCGCCTCGATCCTGCCGAGGACGCACCCGCCGCGATGAGGGAACTACTCGTCGACGTTTACCCGGGGTAGTCACCCGTGTCGGGCCGGGGCTGCTCGGACTGCATCCCAGAGGCGCCCTGCGCCGTCGGGATCGGCCCGGTCGCCGGCTCGTGCTGGGCGGTCGCGGCCGCACCGGACTGGGCGCGCGCGGTGTCCTCACGACCACGCTGGTACGCCTCGTCCGAACCGGCCGCCGCGGGCAGTTCCGACTCGGCCCGGCCGAGCCAGCGCTCCCACCGCTGCTGCATCGGCCGCACCATGCCGCCGCCGACACCGACGACGATCACGCCACCGGCCGTGGCCAGCACCGCGACCAGCACCGGCGTCGTCACCGTGGTGGCCACGCCCATCTGGTTCAGTGCGGCGATCACACCGAGCGCGACGACGAAGACCTGCGCCAACCGGGCCACGAAGTTGCCCCAGCTGAACGCACCGAGCGCGGCGCTCGCGATGTCCTTGACCGCGTTACCGATCGCGGCAGCCACCACGACGATGACGATCGCGACCACGGCCATCGGCAGCCAGGCGACCACATCGGCGAGCAGCGTGCTCACCGGGTTCGGGCCGAAGACCGCGAAGCCCATCTGCAGGGCGATCAGCAGTACGGCGTAGTAGACGATCGCCGCGATCAGATCACTCGCGTCGTACTTCGAGCGTGCGAGCGCCCGCTTGATACCACCGCGCTCGACCGCGCGATCGAAATGCAGCCGCTCGAGCACCATGTCGACGACCTTGCGCAGCGCCTTCGCCACGATCCAGCCGACGACGAGGATCACCAAGAACACGGCGAGGTTCGGCAGGAAGTTGATCACCGTGTCCAAGACGTTGCGGAATGAATCACCAATATTCATCGCCGGTACCATCCTTTCCGGGTGGTTGCGGACTACCCGGAAAATGAGGCTCACACGCGCATTAGCGGGGCGCCTTTCGAGATCGCCCACTGTCCCCGATCGGGGGATACCCCGCAGTTCCGAACCAGTTTCGCAATCTCCGCCGTTTCCGCAGGCCGAATCCGCCCGCGAGCCACCCCCGAACCACACTCGGGCTGACCCCCGGTGGACCACCCGGTCGAGGGAGCCAGTGGTCCGGTCAGCCTCTTGACACGCTGTCACATCCCCGCGCTGACCACTGTCCGGACACACCACGGCGGGGTCGGCGGTGACCTCCCGTGTCGTCCCGACCGGCCGGTGTCACCGCTTCGGGGCCGGGTCGCCGCGCCCGCCCGCTTCGTCGCGTCGGGTTCGCATGCCCCTCGTCGGGGTGACGGCAGCTCACTCCGACGACGGTCACCCGCTCGCCCCGGCCCCCGCGATTCCGCACCCCGGGGAGGCGTCACCGACCGCATCCGGCGGCCTACAGTATGGCGCCGACGGTGGGCGGATCCGCGGGTGATCCGGACGGTATCCGAGAGGCGGCTGCAGGAGGTCCGGCATGGCCGACGACGACCGCTGCGGCCCGCCGCCCGGGATGCCGTGGCCGACGGAGAGGGGACGGGCACAGACGTGACGGACGCCGACGACGTCGACTTCTACGCACTGCTCGGCGTAGCCGACGACGCGACACCGGCGCAGATCAAATCGGCGTTCCGCGCCCGCGCACGGTCGTGGCATCCCGATGCCGGCGGCGACGCGGACCGGTTCGCGCTGCTGCGCGAGGCCTACGACACCCTCACCGACCCGGCGCGGCGCGCCGTCTACGACGGTACCGACCCGGACGAGGACCCCGGCGGCGACGAACCGGGCGACGGCGACCCGGTCGTTCCCGGCGGCCCCGTCGCGGCGACGGCTCCCGGAGCGGGCCCGCCACGCACCCGCGCCTTCGGCGACGATCCGTCGTTCCGGCCGCCGCGCGTGCGGCTCGACCCCGCGACGATCCCCTGGTGGCAGCCTGCGGCCACGGACCCCCGGACCCACCTCTCCCCCGGCAAGGCCCCTGGACACGCCGTACCGCTGCTCGTCCCGGCCCTCACGGTCGCCGCGGCCACGCTCCTCGTCCTCGCCGGCGCGCCGGCACCGGCACTCGTCGCCGGAGTGGCGGCCGCCGTCGCCGCGACCGGATTCGCCGCGGCGTTCCTCCGCCAGCGGCACGTGGCCCTGCGCGCCGCCCGCGCCGAGGTTCGGACCCTGGTGTTCGGCCGCCCCGGCGCCGATGACGACCAGATCGCCGAACGCCGCACGGCGGACCTGCTCGGCCGGTATCTGACCCGCCTGCCCGGGGCACGCATCTTCCACGGACTGGCCTGGCCCGGTTCGGTGTTCGCCGACATCGACCACGCCGTCCTGTGCGGGCGGCGGCTCCTGCTCGTCGAGTCCAAACGCTGGCTTCCCGGCCATTACACCACCGATGACGGCGGCGTCCTCCTGCGCAACGGGCGCAGATTCGGCGGTGGGGGAAGCAGGCTCGCCGAGGCGCTCGACGCGTTCGACGACCTCCTTCCCGGCATCGACGTCCGCGGTGCGCTGGTGCTCTATCCGAGTCGCGCGGGCACGATCACGGTCGCCCCCACCGACACTTTCGACGCGGCCGGGGCCGACGTCGCCGTGCTGACCCCGGAACGGTTCGTCCGCGATGCCGGGGCGTGGCTGGCCGAGGATCCCTCCACTGTGGATGTCCGGGCCTTCCGCACGGTGCTCGCCCAGGTCGTGAGCTGACACCCGGCGCCGGGCCGGCATTCGACTCCCGCGGTCCTCGCCTCTCCCGCACCGGCCTCCTGGCTGGTAACTTCCTAAGCGCACGCTTACTCGATGAGGAGGACTTTCGTGTCGGTGGACAACCCTGTTCCCAACTCTCCGTCCCGCGTTGCCGTCGTGACCGGCGCAGGCCGCGGTATCGGAGCCGCGATCGCCCGGCGGCTCGCCGAGGACGGATTCGCAGTCGCTTTGATCGATCTCGACGAGGCCGGCGCCACGGCGAGTGCGGACGCGATCACCGCCGCGGGCGGAAAGGCGGTCGGACTGGCCGCCGACATCAGCGATGCCGACGAGGTCGAACGCGTCGTCGCCACGGTGGCCGACAAACTCGGACCGCCCACCGTGCTGGTGAACAACGCCGGCATCACGCGGGACAACCTGCTGTTCAAGATGTCCGAATCCGACTGGGATTCGGTGATGGGCGTACACCTGCGCGGTGCCTTCCTGATGTCGCGTGCGGTGCAGAAGCACATGACCGACCAGGGCTGGGGCCGGATCGTGAGCCTCTCGAGCACGTCGGCGCTCGGCAACCGTGGCCAGGCCAACTACTCGACCGCGAAGGCCGGGCTGCAGGGCTTCACGAAGACGCTGGCCGCCGAGCTCGGCAAGTTCGGCATCACCGCCAACGCCATCGCACCCGGCTTCATCGCCACCGACATGACCGCCGCCACCGCCGAGCGGCTGGGCATGGGCTTCGACGACTTCAAGGCCGCCGCGGCGAAGGAGATCCCGGTACGCCGGGTCGGCGAGCCCGAGGACATCGCCCACACCGTGTCGTTCCTCGTCAGCGACGGTGCCGGGTTCGTGTCCGGTCAGGTGATCTACGTCGCGGGAGGGCCGAAGGCATGAGCGCAGCCGAATCCACGAACTCGCCCGAACCCGCCCGCGTCTTCCCCGACCTCGACAGCTTCACCGCCGTCGTCGGCGAGCACCTCGGTCACAGCGCGTGGCACACCATCACACAGGAGCAGGTCGACCTGTTCGCCGACGCGACCCTCGACCACCAGTGGATCCACGTCGACCCCGAGCGCGCCGCGGCGGGACCGTTCGGCGCGCCGATCGCCCACGGGTTCCTCACGCTCTCGCTCATCCCCCGGCTCACCAAGGACATCTACCGGATCGACGGGCTGAGCATGGGCATCAACTACGGCCTCAACAAGGTGCGGTTCCCGCAACCGGTGAAGGTCGGCCAGCGGATCCGCGCGAGTGCCGAGCTCGCCGAGGTCACCCCCGTCGATCAGGGCACGCAAGCCGTCGTGCGGTGGAAGCTCGAGATCGACGGCGAAGCGAAACCCGCCTGCATCGCGGAGACGGTCAGCATCCTGGTGCCGTGAGGCACCGGCCGTCCCCGCACCCCGAGCCGGCACTCCGAGCCGGCACAACACTCGCTCGAGCACAAGGAGGTCGGATGAGCGACGCAGATCCCCCCGGCGTGGACCTGGCGCGCCTGCGCCCTTACCTGGACCGCGAACTGCCGGGAGCCGTCACCGGCCCACTGACGGCACGGCTGATCGAAGGCGGCCGGTCGAATCTCACATACATCATCGGTGACGGCACGCACCGGTGGGTGCTGCGGCGTCCACCGCTCGGCCATGTCCTGCCGACGGCCCACGACATGGGCCGGGAGCACCGCGTCATCAGCGGACTGCACGAGACGGCGGTGCCGGTTCCGCGCGCCCTTTCGCTGTGCACCGACGACAACGTCCTCGGCGCGCAGTTCTACGTCATGGACTTCGTCGAGGGATCGCCGCTGCGGACCGCGGACGAGCTGCAGCCGCGGGGTGAGGAGCGGACGAGGGCGATCGCAGGCCGGCTCGTCGAGACCCTCGTGGATCTGCACGCCGTGGATCCGCATGCCGTCGGACTCGGCGATTTCGGCAAACCCGACGGCTTCCTGGAACGCCAGCTCCGGCGCTGGTCGAAACAGCTGGCCGCCTCCCGCAGCCGCGACGTTCCGGGTATCGACGAACTCCACGACCGGCTCGCGGCCCGCATTCCCGACTCGCCCGCACCCTCGATCGTGCACGGCGACTACCGCCTGGACAACGTGCTCGTCGACTCCGACGACCGCATCGCCGCGGTACTCGACTGGGAGATGTCCACACTCGGCGACCCGCTCACCGACGTGGCGCTGCTCCTGGCCTACTCACAGCTGCACACGCTCGACCTCGACACGGTCAGCGACGTCGGGGCCGCACCGGGACACCCGTCGCCGGAGGAGCTCGGGGATGCCTACGCCCGCGCCTCCGGCCGCGACGTGTCCGCGATGGGGTGGTACCTCGGGTTCGCGCTGTTCAAGCTCGCGGTGATCCTCGAGGGCATCTACTACCGCTACAGCCACGGCCAGACCGTTGGCGAGGGATTCGACCGTATCGGGGCCGGCGTTGCCCCGCTCGTCGCGCGCGGTAACGCCGCGCTGAAAGGGAACTGATGGATTTCGCGGCCGACAGCACCACCGAGGAGTTCGCGGGGCGACTTCGCGAATTCATGGATTCCCACGTCTATCCGGCCGAGCCGGTGCTGCACGAACAGCTCGCCGAGCGCAGCGATCCGTGGTCGGTTCCGCCCGTCGTCGAGGATCTCAAGGCCGAGGCACGTAACCGCGGCCTGTGGAACTTCTTCCTGCCCGGATCCGACGGCGGCGGGCTCACCAACCTCCAGTACGCGCCGCTGGCGGAGATCACCGGCCGCAGTCCCGAACTGGCGCCGGCCGCGTTGAACTGTGCGGCGCCGGACACGGGCAACATGGAAGTGCTGCACATGTTCGGGTCCGCCGAACAGCAGCGCACGTGGCTGCAGCCGCTGCTGGACGGGACGATCCGCTCGGCGTTCGCGATGACCGAGCCGGATGTCGCCTCGTCCGACGCCCGCAACATCGCCACCCGCATCGACAAGGACGGCGACACCTACGTCCTCAACGGACGCAAGTGGTTCATCTCCGGGGCCATGAACCCGAACTGCCGCATCTTCATCGTGATGGGCAAGACCGACCCCGACGCCGAGCCGCATCGGCAGCAGAGCATGATCCTGGTGCCGCGGGACACGCCGGGGCTGCACGTCAAGCGCGGCATGCAGGTGTTCGGCTACGACGACAGCTCCGGCGGCGGGCACGCCGAGGTCGTCTTCGACGACGTGCGCGTGCCCGCCGAGAACCTCATCGGCGAGGAGGGCGGCGGATTCGCCATCGCCCAGGCCCGCCTGGGACCGGGCCGCATCCACCACTGCATGCGGCTGCTGGGCATGGCCGAGCGGGCGGTGGAGCTCATGTGCACCCGCGCCGCCGAGCGGGAGGCGTTCGGCGCTCCCCTGGCGAAGCAGGGTGTCGTACAGGAGTGGATCGCCGAGGCCCGCGTGACCATCGAATCACTGCGGCTGCTGGTGCTGAAGACGGCGTGGCTCATGGACACGGCGGGCAACAAGGGCGCACACACGGAGATCCAGGCCATCAAGATCGCCACCCCGCAGGCCGTCGAGTCCATTCTGGACAAGGCGATCCAGCTGCACGGAGCCGGCGGCGTGAGCCAGGACTTCCCGCTCGCCTCGCTGTGGGCCTCGGCCCGCACGCTGCGGCTGGCCGACGGCCCCGACGAAGTGCACAAGCGCTCCCTCGCCCGCCGAGAACTGAAGAGGTACCAATCTTGACGATCTCCGAGAAGAGCCTCGACGCCGAGGGCCTGCGCGCCCGTGTCGCCGACGTCCTGGCCACCCACGATCCCGCCACGACCGACCGGCTCGAGTTCCTGCGGGCACGGTTCGACGCCGGCCTGGCCTGGGTGCACTTCCCCGTCGGCCTCGGCGGGCTGGACGCTCCGCGGGAGCTGCAGGCGGCCGTGGACGCCGAGTTCGCCGCGGCCGGCGCGCCGGACAACAACCCGCGCCGCATCGGGATCGGCCTCGGCATGGCCGCACCGACCATCCTGAAGTTCGGCGGCGAGGAACTGAAACAGCGACTCCTCCGTCCGCTGTGGACCGGGGAGGAGGTGTGGTGCCAGCTGTTCTCCGAGCCGGGGGCGGGGTCCGACCTGGCCGCACTCGCCACCCGTGCCGTGCGGGACGAAGGAACCGGAGACTGGATCGTCAACGGGCAGAAGGTGTGGACCTCGAGTGCCCACACCGCCCAGTGGGCCATTCTCGTCACCCGCACCGATCCGGACGTGCCGAAGCACCGGGGCATGACGTACTTCGTGCTGGACATGACCCAGCCCGGCGTCGAGGTGCGGCCCCTGCGCCAGATCACCGGCGAGGCCGAGTTCAACGAGGTGTTCCTGACCGACGCGAGGATCCCGGACGCGCAGCGGCTCGGCGAGGTCGGTGCGGGCTGGCAGGTCGCCCAGACCACGCTGATGAACGAACGCGTCGCGATCGGCGGCAACGCCCAGCCGCGGGAGGGCGGCATGGCCGGCAAGGTCGCCGGGACCTGGCGCGACCGGCCCGAACTGCGCACACCCGAGCTGCGCGACCGGTTGGTGAAACTGTGGGCCGAGGCGGAGGCGTTCCGGCTCGCCGGCAGCAGACTGCGCCAGCAGCTCGCCGTCGGCCAGCCCGGTCCGGAGGGCTCCGGCATGAAGCTGGCGTTCGCCACCGTGGCACAGGAACTCGCCGCGCTCGAACTGGAAATCCTCGGTGAGGACGCCTTGCGCTACGACGACTGGTCCATGCGCAGACCCGAGCTCGTCGACTTCACCGGCCGCGAAGCCGGTTACCGGTACCTGCGCAGCAAGGGGAATTCGATCGAGGGCGGCACCTCCGAGGTGCTGCGCAACATCATCTCCGAGCGGGTGCTGGGCCTGCCGGCAGAACCGCGCACCGACAAGGACGTCGCCTGGAAGGACCTGCCCCGATGACCGACGCCGACCTGCTCTACTCGGATGTCGAGACCGACCTGCGCGCGAGCGTGCGCGATCTGCTCACGGACCACTGCGAGCCCGCATCCCTGCTCGCCAGGGTGGAGAGCGACGAGCCGTACGACCGGGCGCTGTGGCGGACGCTCGCGGGCGAACTCGGCGCCGCCGGGCTCGCGGTGCCCGACGAGCTCGGCGGTCAGGGCGCGTCGGCGCGCGAGGTCGCGCTCGTACTGGAGGAGCTCGGCCGGTCGGCGGCGCCGGTGCCGTTCCTCGGCAGTGCCGTGCTCGCCACGTCGGCGCTGCTCGGCTGTGACACGGCGGCGGACGCGGTCGCGGATCTCGTGCGCAGGCTCGCCACGGGAGAAGCCGTCGGCGCCCTCGCCGTGCCGCTGTCGACGATGACCGACGCCGGGTTCCCCGGTGACGTCACGGCCGGCGCCGACGGCACGCTGAGCGGCACCGTCCGGTCCGTCGCCGACGGCACGGCCGCGGACGTGTTCGTCGTCGCGGCGACCGGCCCGGACGGTCCCGGCCTGTACGCGGTCGACGCGGCCGCCGCCGACGTCTCGGCGCCGGTCTCGTTCGACCTGACCCGCCCGATCGCCGACGTCACGTTCCACGGTGCCGCGGCGACCCGCCTGGCAGGACCGGACCGCGCCCCCGATGCGGTGACCGGAGCCCTGCTGACCGGTGCCGGGCTATTGGCGTCGGAACAGCTCGGCCTCGCTCAGTGGTGTCTCGACGAGACCGTGGAGTACCTCAAGAACCGGTACCAGTTCGGCAGGCCGGTCGGTTCGTTCCAGGCGCTCAAGCACCGGCTGGCCGACCTGTGGCTGGAGCTGGTCGGCGCGCGGGCGGCGGCACGGTACGCCGCGGACACGCTGGCCCGCGGTGACGCCGACGCGCCCGTCGCGGTGGCCACTGCCCAGTCGTACTGCGCCGAGACGGCCGTGCACGCGGCCGAGGAGTGCATCCAGCTCCACGGCGGCATCGGCATGACGTGGGAGCACCCGGCACACCTGTACCTCAAGCGCGCGAAGGCGAGTCAGGTCGCCTTCGGCGCTCCGGGCAGGCACCGGGCGGTGCTGGGCGATCTCGTGGACCTGCCCGCCTGACCTGCCGGCGCGGGTGGAGACGCTCCGGGAGGTGGAGCGTCTCCACCCGCGCGTCGTGGTCGTCAGCGGGTCTCGTCGACCAGCCAGGACAGGTAATCCGGGTGGCCACCCGTGACGGGCGTGACGATCACCTCGGGCACGTCGTAGGTGTGGCGCTCGGTGAGCAGCGCGACGAGACTCTCCGACCGGTCGCCCGCGGTCTTCACCTCGACCCGCCACTCCGAATCGGTCTCGATCGCGCCCTCCCAGCGGTACACGCTGGTGATGGGGCCGACGATCTGCGCGCAGGCGCCGAGCCTCGCCTCCACGGCCGCGGCGGCCAGGCCCCGGGCGGCCTCCTCGGAATCGGTGGTGGTCACGACGACGACGTGTTCGTGAGTCATGCGCCCACCCTAGGCGGCCGTGGCCGGACAGCGAGGAGGCCGGGGAAGCGGGGCCGGGGAGCAGCAGGACCGGGAACAGCAGGCCCGGGAGTAGTGGGCCGGGAACCGCAGGACCGAGAACAGCGGTCCCGGGGAACGGGAACCGCTCCCCGGGACCGCTGTCACCACTCGGTCACGAAGCCGGCCCGCCGACGGCGTCCTCGAGCTGCCGCTGCAGCTTGTTCATCCCGCCGAGCCACCGGTCGGTATCGGTGGCGCGTTTCGTGTAGTACTCGGCGACCTCCGGATGCGGCAGGATCAGGAACCGCCCGTCCCGCAGACCCTCCATGACGGCCGCGGCGACGTCCTCGGGTTCGACGGCGCCGGCGCCGAGCAGCGCCTGCCCTGCCGCACCGGCGTCCTCCAACAGTGCCGTGCGCACCCCTTGCGGGCACACGACCTGCGCGCCGACACCCCGGTGCCGGTAGGTCGCCACGAGCCATTCCGCGAACCCCACCGCGCCGTGTTTGGTGACCGAGTACGGCGCGGAGCCGAGGTTCGTGAGCAGCCCGGCCGCCGAGGCGGTGACGAGCAGGTGACCGTTGCCGCGCTCGAGCCAGTGCGGCACCAGCTCCCTGGCCGCCCGCACGTGGGCCATCACGTTGACCTCCCACGACCGGGCCCACGCCTCTTCCGGTGCCTCGGGTCCGCCGTGCTCGGCGACACCTGCGTTCGCGCAGTACAGGTCGACCTCGCCGAGTTCCTCACGGGCACGTTCGACGAGGGCTCGGACCCCGTCCTCGCTCGCGGCGTCGCCCGGTACGGCCACCACCCCGAGGTCCCGCGCGACCGATTCGACGGCCGCACCGTCGGTATCTGCCAGCACGAGGCGGGCGCCCTCGGCGGCGAAGCTCCGCGCGAGCGCCGCACCGATGCCGCGGCCTGCACCGGTGACCACCACGCCCGCATTCTGCAGTTCGACGCTCACAAGCCACCGCCGAGCGTCACGCCGCCGTCCAGCACGAGCGTCTGGCCGGTCAGCCACGCCGCCCGATCGGAGAGCAGGAACGTCACCGCGCCCGCGATGTCCGAGGGCACGCCTAGGCGCTTCAGCGGGTACGACGAGGCGACCTCCGCCTCCCTGCCCTCGTAGAGCTGCGTGGCGAACTGCGTCTTCACGACCGCGGGGGCCACGCAGTTGACGCGGATGTTCGGGCCCAGCTCCCCGGCCAGCTCCGAGGTCGCACGGATGACCGCGGCCTTGCTCACGCCGTACATGCCGATGCCCGGTGACGTGCGGATACCCGCCACGGACGCGACATTGACGACCGATCCGCCGTGCTCACCCATCCACGCATCGCGCACCGCCCGGATCCACGCCAGCGGTGCGAGCACGTTGACCTGGAAGGTCTTTGCGGCGGCGTCGTCGTCACAGTCGAGCAACGAGCCGAAGTGCGGGTTGATGCCGGTGTTGTTGACCAGGTAGTCGATCCGGCCGAAGGCCTCCATCGTCCGGGAGACCGCCTCCTGCCGGTGTTCGGCGTCGTCGGCGCGACCCGCCACGCCGATCGCGACGCCCTCACCACCGAGCTGGGTCACCGCCTCGGCCAGCGGATCCGGTTTGCGCGCGGTGATGCACACCTTCGCGCCGCGATCCACCAGATCCTGTGCGATCCCCAGGCCGATGCCTCTGCTGGCGCCGGTCACCACGGCAACGGTGCCGGTGAGATCGCCCGACCCTGCGGTGCTCGTCATGTCGTTCTCCAATCCGCGCTGAGCGCTCGCTTACACTGCTGACATGTCTGGGATCCCGTCCGCCGGCCCGCAACCGGCCGACCTGTGGCCGGAGGTGCAACCCGATGCGGCGCGCCGGCTCATGCTGGCCGGCGTCGAGTCGTTCGCGCGCCGCGGATACCACGCCACCACCACCCGCGATATTGCGGCGACGGCGGGGATGAGCCCCGCGGCGCTGTACGTGCACTTCCCGTCGAAGGCGGCGCTGCTGTTCACGATCAGCCGCAGCGGCCACGAGCAGGTGCTGGGCCTGGCGCAGCAGGCGATCGACGAGGCGGGCGACCCCGCGACGGCGATCCACGATCTCGTGGAGCGGTTCACGACCTGGCATGCGCAGCGGCACACGATCGCGCGTGTGGTGCAGTACGAGCTGGAGGCGCTGCCGGAGCAGGAGTACGGCGTCGTGGCGAGCCTGCGCAAGGACATCGAACGGCTGGTGCGCGACGTCCTCGACCGCGGCGTCGCCGACGGGGTGTTCACCGTCGGCGACGCCGGTACGGCGGCGCGTGCGGTGCTCTCGCTCGGCGTGGACGTCGCGCGCTGGTACACCGACCGGTCGCGGCTCACCCCGGAGGAGCTCGGCCGTGAGTACGGCCACCTCGTCCTGCGCATGCTCGGTGCGGCGACCGGGGAACGGCCGTGAGGCCGGTGGCGAGTCGCCCGCGTCCGAGTCACGACCGCTCACCTCCCGAGTTCTGCGACAGCACTGTCGTCGCGGTCCGTACGCCCCATCCTAAGCAACCGCTCACCTGATGCACCAGGGCAGGTCGGCATCGACCTCACGACCGGACCGCACCCTGACCTACCCTGGTGTATCCGCCCTCACCCCTGGTCCGGAGTGGACGCACCGCCGCCCCGTCGACGTACCGAGGAAAGCCCATGGCCCCGCACGCGAACCCGCTGCCGGACCCGCACGCGCTACTGGTTCCCGCGAAGGCCGAGGCCCGGTCCGGCGCCGACGAAGGCGGGATACCGATCGGCGCCGCCCTGTTCGACCTCGACGGCACCCTGCTCGGCCGCGGCCGCAACCGGCGGGTCCAGGACGACGACCCGATCATGCACGCCGAGACGGCGGCGTTCCGGAACGCGGGCCGACGGCCGCACTACCGGGACACGATCATGGTCACCACGCTCTCGCCGTGCTGGTACTGCAGCGGACTCGTCCGCCAGTTCGGCATCGGCCGGCTCGTCATCGGCGAGGCCACCACGTTCTCCGGCGGTCACGACTGGCTCGCCGGGGCGGGCGTCGACGTCACGATCCTCGACGACGTCGACTGCACCGCCCTGATGGAGACGTTCATCCGCGAGCGGCCCGCCCTGTGGTTCGAGGACATCGGCACGCCTGCCGACGAGGGCTGACCACCTCGCGCGCCGCAGCGAGGCCTGCCGCGGCGGTCGAGCCGGAGCGCATCGCCGTCCCCGTGCGCGCCGTGAAGCACGGCTGCTTCCTGTTGGAGGTCCGCCGGGCCCGAGCCGGGATCACACGGCCGCGTCGAGCATGCCGGCCCACTGCCGGACGATCTGTGCCCGGCGCGGGCCGTCGTCGGTGAGCAGGTTGGCCAACCCGAGCCCGCGCGCCAGGTCGAGCGTGGCCTGCACGGCTTCGCGTACACCGGGCCGGGTTTCGTCCGCGCCCAGCAGCTCCACGGCGACCCGGTGCGCCTCCCTGCCGACGCGGGCCTGCAGCGGCACCAGCACCTCCCGCAGCCCCGGGTCGTGCGAGGCGGCCACCCACAGGTCCAGCGCGGCGCGGAACTTCACGCCCGTGTAGAGGTCGAGCAGCATCTCGGCCACCACCGGCGTCCGCGCCCGCCCCTGCGGCAGCTCGTCCGCCCGCCGCCGCAGCTCGGCGATCTGCTCCTCCCCCAGCTGTTCGACGGCCGCGACGACGAGCGACTCGCGGGTCGGGAAGTGATGCTGCGCCGCACCGCGTGACACGCCTGCCCGTTCGGCGACCTCGAGCATCGTCGTGGCGTGCCAGCCGCGTTCGGCGAGCGACTCGACGGCCGCGCCGATGAGTTTGCGCCGGGTGGTGCGGCCGCGGGCCTGCCGCCTGCGGCCGTCGGCCGCGGCCGGTTCGCCGCCGGCGGTGTCGCTTGCCGGCCCGTCGTCCGGGGCTCCGTCGTCCGGGGCTCCGGCTGCGGGGACAGGTCCGGCCTCCGCGGCCGCGTTCATCGGCATCGGCTCCTCGTCTCCCGTGGGTGGGATCGCTCCGTGTCTCAGTACGACTTCGGCAGGCCCAGGCTGTGCTGGGCGACGAAGTTCAGCACCATCTCCCTGCTGACCGGCGCGATCCGGCCCACCCGCGCGGCGGCGAGCAACGTACCCAGGCCGTACTCGGAGGCCAGGCCGTTACCGCCGTGTGTCTGCACGGCCTGGTCCACGGTGCGGGTCGCGGCTTCGGCCGCCGCGTACTTTGCCATGTTCGCCGCCTCGCCCGCGCCGTGGTCGTCACCGGCGTCGTACAGTGCCGCGGCCTTCTGCCCCATCAGCTTGGCCAGCTCGGTCTCGATCTTGACCTCGGCCAGCGGGTGCGAGATTCCCTGATGCGAGCCGATCGGGGCGCCCCACACGTTGCGGTCGTTCGCGTAGGCCGCGGCCTTGTCGAGGGCGTAGCGGGCGATGCCGACCGAGAAGGCCGCGCCCAGGATGCGTTCCGGGTTGAGTCCGGCGAACAGCTGCGCCAGCGCGGCGTCCTCGGAGCCGACGAGCGCGTTCGCGGGCAACCGCACGTCGTCGAGGAACAGGCCGAACTGCTTGTCCGCCGAGACGAGATCCATCGGGATCTCCTTGTACTCGAACCCGGGCGTGTCGGTGGGCAGGATGAACAGCACCGGTTTGAGCTTGCCGGTCCTGGCGTCCTCGGTGCGGCCGACGATCAGCACCGCATCGGCTTCGTCCACACCGGAGACGAACACCTTGCGCCCGTTGAGGATCCAGTCCTCGCCGTCCCTGGCGGCCGTGGTCGTGATGCGGTGCGAGTTCGAGCCGGCGTCCGGTTCGGTGATGCCGAACGCCATCCGCACGCTGCCGTCGGCGAATCCAGGCAGCCACGTGCGACGCTGCTCCTCGGTGCCGAAGCGGGCGATGACGGTCGCGCAGATCGCCGGCGACACCACCATCAGCAGCATCGGCGTGCCCGCGGCGCAGAACTCCTCGCACACCGCGGCGAGATCGCCGATGCCGGCCCCGCCTCCGCCGTAGGCTTCGGGTACCGACACGCCGAGGTAGCCGAGGCTTCCCGCCTCGTTCCACAGCTCGTCCGTCTTCCCTCCCGCGCGGGCCTTCTCGAGGTAGTACTCGTGGCCGTACTTGCCTGCCAGCTCCGAGACGGCCTGCCGCAGTGCCTGTCGCTCCTCGGATTCGGTGAAGCCCACCATGTGCGGTTTCCTTCCTGCGTGTGGGACGGGCCGGGAATGCGTTCCGTCCGGTGAGTGCCGGAGCCCGTGCGGGTGTCGTATCGTCCGGAAGCGGTGCGAGGGCGGCACCGGAACGGGCTGTCAGCTCGTGTAGCCGAGCTGCCGGGCCGCCAGTCCGGTGAGGATCTCGGTGGTGCCGCCGCCGATGCCGAGGATGCGGATGTCACGGTAATGGCGTTCCACTTCGGACTCGCTCATGTAGCCGAGCCCGCCGTGCAGCTGCACCGCTTCGTTGACCACCCATTCACCGGTTTCGACGGCGGTGTTCTTGGCGAAGCACGCCTCGGTGATCACGTCCTCACCCGCGGCGTGCCGTGTCGCGACCTCGCGCGTGTACGTGCGCGCCACGTCGACCTTCTGCGCCATCTCGGTGAGCTTGTGCTGCACCAGCTGGCGGGAGATCAACGGACGGCCGAACGTCTCGCGCGTGCGGCACCATTCGGCGGTCACGTCGAGCGCCCGCTGCGCGGTCGCGTAGGCCTGGATCGCCAGCGACAACCGTTCGCTGACGAACTGCGTGGCGATCTGGAAGAACCCGCTGTTCTCCGGGCCGACCAGGTTGGCTGCGGGCACGCGGACGTCCTCGTAGGACAGTTCGGCGGTATCGGAGCAGCGCCAGCCCATCTTGTCGAGCTTGCGGCCCACCGTGAGCCCCGGCGTGGGCTTCTCGACGACGATGAGGGAGAGCCCGTGTGCACCGTCGCCGCCGGTGCGCACGGCGGTGGTGACGAAGTCGGCGCGGCAGCCGGAGGTGATGAACGTCTTGGCGCCGTTGATGACGTACTCGTCGCCGTCGCGCCGCGCCGTGGTGCGGATGCCGGCCACATCGGAGCCGCCGTCGGGTTCGGTGATCGCCAGCGAGCACACCTTGTCACCGGCGAGCGCCGGCTTGACCCAGTTCTCGAGCTGGTCCGGATCGCCGACGGCCGCCATGTGCGGCACGGCGATGCCGCAGGTCAGCAGCGAGGCGACGAGGCCGCCGGACCCGCCCGCGTAGTGGATCTCCTCGGTCACGACGAGCGCGTCGAGGAAGTCCCCGCCTCCCCCACCGGCCTGCTCCGGCAGCGCGACCCCGAGCAGGCCCACCTCGCCCGCCTTCTTGTGCAGCCGGCGCGGCAGTTCGCCTGCGGCCTCCCACTCGTCGAGGTTCGGCAGGACCTCGCGGTCCATGAAATCGCGCACGGTGGAGCGCAGCGCGAGGCGCTCAGGTGTGGCGAGCGGATCCGGCTGGGTCACGGTCACTCCCTCGGTTCTGCGGACGGTTTGGGGCCGGCGGACGGCTGCGGTCCGGCGGCCCGCCCGGTGGCGAACTGACCTGCGGCACGGCCGCCACCGGGCGGGCCGGCGAACGTCTGGGCGATCCGGAGCCACTCCTCCGCGTCCGGGCTCGCCTGCAGGCCGGTGTCGTCGCGATGGCGGCGCTGGGTCACGAGCAGGCAGAAGTCGAGGGCGCTGCCGGTGACGCGGTCGGTGGCGTCGGCGGGCCCGAAGGTCCAGTCCGTGCCGTCGGGCGCGGTGAGCTCGACCCGGAACTCCGCCGCGGGCGGGGTGCGGCCGTGAACGAGGAACGCGAAGTCCCGGGTGCGCACGCCGATGCGGACGACGTGCCGCAACCGGGCGGCGGGGCTGCGCTCCACGCCCAGGGTGTCGGCCACGTCCTGGCCGTGTGCCCACGTCTCCATCAGCCGCGCGGTGACCATCGACGCCGGACTCATCGGCGGGCCGTACCAGGGCAGCTTCCGGCCCGCCGGCACGGCGGCGAGCGCCTCCCGCAGTACCGCCCGGCCTGCGCGCCAGCGGCCGAGCAGGTCGGCGGGCCCGGTGCCGGTGGCGATCTCGCGCGCCCCGGCATCCACGTAGTCTTCACCGCCCTCGACGGCACGCTCGAGTTCTGCACCGAAATCGTCCGGACTGCGCGCGGCGAGCACGGCCCTGTCGTCGGTCCAGGTCAAGTGGGCGATCTGATGCGCGATCGTCCAGCCTTCGGCCGGTGTGGGCCGCTGCCACCCGGCGTCCGACAGTGGTGCGACCAGCTCGTCGAGCTCGGCGCTCTCCGCGTCGAGGTCGTCGAGGATCGCCTCGAGATCGGCCACCGGGTACCTCCTCGTCCCAGATCCTGTGTCGCCGACGGCAGTGCGCCGTGACCGCCCGTGGGCGGATCGCCGCACCGTAGGCCGCGTTCACGCGCCAAATCAAGCACGCGTGATTGTTTTTACCTTGTTGACAAGGTGCCAGCAACCCCCGTAATCACGTCACGGCACACCGTCACCGGCCCGGCCGCCGTCGACGGCACGCCGACCGCCCCCGCCCTGCCCCGTTACTTCCCCGCCGGCGCCCGCAGCAGTGCCCGCTCGGCCCCACGCCGGCCCCGCTCGCATCCGGAGGCCCGATGTCCACGCCGCAGTCCTCGTACCCCGCGCCGTCCCACTCCCCGGTCCACTCGCCTGCCACGACCCCGCCTGCCACGACCCCGGCGGGCGCGCCGGAGTATCCGCCCGAACCGTGGCACCTCACCGCGAACGCCTACCTGTCACTGTGGACGGTCCCGGCGGCCGAGCTGCCCCGGCTGCCCGCCACGCAGCGACCCGTGACGGTCGGCGGCGCGGCGTTCGTGGTCACCGCCTGGTTCGACTACCTGCCGTCGGGCCAGCTGTCGTATCGCGAACTGCTCGCCGCCGTGGCCGTCCGCGGCGGACGCACTCCCACCGGGACGATCACCGAGATCTGGGTCGACAGCCCCTCCTCGCAGGCAGGCGGCCGCGAGCTGTGGGCCGTTCCGAAGGACCTCGCCGACCTCCAGTTGACGCACGGCCGCACCGTCACCGCCACCGCGAGCACCGCAGCCGACTGGGTCGCGACGGCCGCATTCTCGCCGCGCCCGAGCCTGCCGGCCCGGTTACCCATGAACGTCGCGATCCGCCAGCAGGCCGCGTGCGGCCCGCGAACGGCCGCCGTGCGGTCGACGGCGAAGCCGGGGGCGGCGACGGCGGCCTGGAACATCAACCCGGACGGCCCGCTGGGCTATCTCGCGGGACGCACACCGGTCGTCAGCGCGCACCTGTCCGATGCGCGGATCCGGTTCGGAGCCTGAACTCGCGCGGCGGCATGCCGTGCCACCGCGCGAACGCGTGCAGGAAGCTCGACGGCTCGCTGTAACCGAGCCGGTGGGAGATCTGCTCGACCGTCAGTGTCTCGTCAGCGAGGAGCTCCTCGGCTCTCCCGCGCCGCACCCCGTCGACCAGGTCGCGGTAGCGCACGCCTTCCGCCGCCAGCCTGCGGCGCAGTGTGCGCTCGGTCATCGACAACGCCGCGGCGACCTCCGCCATGCCCGCGCCGGGACCGATGCCGGCGAGCGTCCGACGGACCCGGGCGGCCACTCCGGTGTCCCGTCGCATCCCTTCGAGCACCTGCCGGCACTGCCGTTCGCACCACGCCAGGGTGTGTTCGCTGGCCTGCGGCATCGGCTGCTCCAGCACCGCGTGCGGGAACGTGATCCCGGTGCTGCTGCCGAACTCCGGATCCACGCCGAGAATCGCCCGGTACGGCTGCGGGTCCACGGGCTCGGGGGCACGCAGTGACAGCACCGTCGGCCTCAGATCGGCGCCGGCCTGCTCGCGCACGAGGGTCACGATCGCCGCGATGTCGCGTGCCACCAGGAACGCCCGCACATCGGCGGGTACCTCGTCGTCGCGGCACCGGAGCTCTGCCAGCGGACCGCCGGTGCGCAGTTCCGGCAGGCAGAAGACGTACGTCAGCTCGATGTAGCGCAGCGCGAGCTCGACCGCCTCGTGCACGGTCGCACAGCTCGTCACCGCATAGCCCCAGATGCCGTACGACGTCGCGTGATACCGCGTGCCCGCTTCCAGGCCCAGCACCCCGGGATCACGTCCGGGCCGGCTCTGCACCAGGTTGCGCACCACGGCCAGTTCCTGTTCGGCGGCGACCAGCGCCTGCGGGTCCCGCAGCATCGCCGCATCGAGCCCCGTTCCCGCGAGGACGTCGCCGGTGGACTGGCCGAGTTCCTCCGCGAACCCGGCCAGCAGCGCGGTGCTCGCCACCCCGCGGGGAAAATCCCATCCGGACACGTGGCCGAAAGTATCAATATCGTGTCCGCCGCTGCGGTGGGCCGGACTCCGGCCGCGTCCCTAGGCTGCCGCCATGACCACTCGCAGCACCGCGCTCGTCGTCGGAGCCGGTTTCGGCGGCATCGCCATGGCCATCGAACTGCAGCGCCACGGGATCGACGACGTCGTCGTCCTCGAGAAGGCCGCCGATCTCGGCGGAGTATGGCGGGAGAACAGCTACCCCGGTGCGGGCTGTGACGTGCCCTCCCCGTTGTACTCGTTCTCGTTCACCGCAGCGACGCGCTGGCCGCGGCGCTACGCCCGGCAGCCCGACATCCTCGCGTATCTGCGGCGGGTCGCTCATCAGTACGGGGTCACCGGCCGGATCCGGTTCGGCCGCGAGGTCGCCTCGGCCGAGTTCGACGAGACCACCGCCCGGTGGCTGGTGCGCACCACCGGTGGCGAGGAGTACGAGACGCGGGCGTTCATCCCCGCCGTCGGCCAGCTCTCCCAGCCTGCGTATCCGGACATCCCCGGCAGTGAGACGTTCCGCGGCGCGGCGTTTCACTCGGCCGAGTGGGACCACGACTGCGACCTGACCGGCAAGCGCGTCGCGGTGATCGGCACCGGCGCGAGCGCGATCCAGTTCGTACCGCAGATCCAGCCACAGGTCGGGCACCTGGCCGTGTTCCAGCGGTCGGCGCAGTACATCCTGCCCAAACGCGACCATGCCTACGACCGCTGGTACCACGCACCCCTGCGGACAGTCCCCGCGCTGCAGCAGCTCGACCGTCTCGGGTTCTGGCTCTACGCCGAGTTCGCACAGGCATGCCTGTCGCGGTGGCAGGCACTCACCCCGCTGTTCGGCATGCAGGCCGCCAAGCACCTGCGGACGCAGGTCGCCGACCCGCGGTTGCGTGAGCAGCTGACGCCGGACTACACGATCGGCTGCAAGCGCATCCTGTTCAGCAACGACTACCTGCCTGCGCTCACGAAGCCCGCGGTGGACCTCGTGACCGACGACGTCACCGAGATCACCCCCGACGGGGTGCGGACTGCCGACGGCACGTTCCACGACGTCGACGTCATCATCTACGGCACCGGATTCGCCGCCCAGGACCTGCTCGCGCCGATGACGATCCGCGGCCTCGGCGGGCACCGGCTCGCCGAGACCTGGCGCGACGGCGCCCGCGCCCACCTCGGCATCACGGTGCCGGGCTTTCCCAACATGTTCCTCGTGTACGGGCCGAACACGAACCTCGGCGGCAGCTCGATCGTCTACATGCTGGAGAGTCAGGCGCGCTACATCCGCGACGCCGTCAGCACCCTCCGCGCCCGGCCGGACCGATACCTCGACGTCCGCCCGGAGGCCGAACGCGCCTGGGACGAGACGGTGCAGCGCAGGCTCGCCCGTTCGGTGTGGACCCGTTGTCAGAGCTGGTACCGGGCCGCAAGCGGCCGCGTGGTGTCGAACTGGCCGGGACGGACGCGCGAGTACCGCCGCCGTACGCGCCGCGTGAACCTCGCCGACTTCCGCCTCGGCTCCGCCTCGCGCCACCCGTCCCGAACCGTGCCGGCCGACTGACGCATCGTCCGCCCGTCGAGCGCGACGGCCGCCGAGGGGCGGCGGGCGCGACATCGTGCCCGGGAGCCCGGCCTGCGGTCGGGGGAACGCCCTTGTCGTTGTGCCAACACGTGCAGCATCGTGAAAGAAGGCATCGTGAAAGAAACGGGTCCCGCGACGAGGAGAAGGTGCCGTCATGGCCGTCACACCAGTCACTGCCGCCCGGGGTGCGACCACGGCCGCGATCGACCGGATCAGCACGACGCTGCGGGAACGCATGCCGCCGCTGACCGCGTGGCCACTGCCCGGTGCCGTCGACGAACGGCTGCTCAAGCAGCGCTGGCCCGCGCGCGAGCTGGCCACACCTCCCGCGGACAGCGGGCTCGCACCCGTGCTCGGCGACGCGGGCCCGCCGCTCGTGGGCAACGCGTTGACCCAGATGCGCTTCGGTGTCGAGTTCGGCCTCCACCGGTTCGAGCGCTACGGGCCGGTGTCGTGGACCGGAGCCTTCGGACAGCGGATCGTCACCCTCACCGGCGCCGATGCCACCCAGGCCGCACTGGTCAACCGCGACAAGGCCTTCTCACAGGAGGGCTGGCGGTTCTTCATCGACAGGTTCTTCCACCGCGGGTTGATGTTGCTCGATTTCGACGAGCACCGCATGCACCGGCGGATCATGCAGGAGGCCTTCACCCGCGACCGCCTCGGAGGCTACGTCGCGAGCATGGGGCCGGCACTGCGCGAGGGCATCCGGGCGTGGCCCTCGTCGCCGCGGCTGTACTGGGCACTCAAGCAGCTCACCCTCGACGTCGCCACTCGCGTGTTCATGGGCATGCGCACCGACGACGAGACCCGTGAGATCAACCGGGCCTTCGTGGCATGCGTACGGGCGGGTACGGCCCTGGTGCGGTTCCCCGTGCCGGGCGGCCGGTGGCGTGCCGGACTCGAGGGCCGCAAGCGCCTTGAGCGTTACTTCGCCGCCAACCTGCCCGCACAGCGAGCAGGCGACGGCGACGATCTGTTCTCCGCGCTGTGCCACGCCACGACACCGGACGGCGAGCGGTTCAGCGACACCGACGTCATCAATCACATGGTCTTCCTCATGATGGCCGCGCACGACACCACGACGATCACCGCCACGGCCGCGGCCTACTACCTCGCGAAGAACCCGGAGTGGCAGGACCGCGTTCGGGCCGAGTCGCTCGCGCTCGGCGACGACCACCCGGACATGGCGGCGCTCGACTCGCTGACGTCGTTGGAACTGGTCATCAAGGAGGCACTCCGGCTCGTCGCGCCGGTGCCGAGCCTGTCGCGCACGGCCGTCAAGGACACCGAGGTGCTCGGGCACCACATCCCGGCGGGTTCGCTCGTCAGTGTCACGCCGGCCGTGAACCACTTCGACCCCGCGTGCTGGACCGATCCGCACCGATTCGACCCCGAGCGGTTCGCCGAGGAACGCCGCGAGGACAAATCGCACCGGTTCGCGTGGATGCCGTTCGGGGGCGGTGCGCACAAGTGCATCGGACTGCACTTCGGCATGTTCGAGACGAAGGCGCTGCTGCACGAACTCGTCCGGTCGTACCGGATCACCGTGCCGCGTGATTACGAGGTCCGCTGGGACCACGTCTCGCTGCCCGTACCGGTCGACGGCCTGCCGGTCCACCTCCAGCCGGTCTAATCACACAGAGTGACACATACTGCGCGTAGAACCACCCGTACAGTCGGTGGACACAGCGTGGCCGACATGATGATGTTGCATACTTAACGGCCGACTCGATCGACGATGCAAACACTGCGGTACTCCGCAGGGTGGGCAGACGGGCGAGCCGGCCTTCGACATGTCGAAGCCGTGTTCCAGCGCAGTCGGGGCAGCTGGATCGCACGGCTGTGCCATCGGTGTTTTGGAAAGGCGCACGTTGAGAGAGGTGCACGGTGCCCGAACCTGGTGACGCACCAGGGTTGTCCCACATCACCCGCCGCTGGGCCGCCGAGATCGCCGCCGCAGCCGGGTCGACCGTGCCCACGGCCGAACTCGAACGTGCCCTCGCCGCCGCGGTCCGCGAAGGGGCCGACGCCGGCGCGGCGCAGTGCCGCACCCGGCACGACTCCTCGGTGGAGCGCTTCGCCGCGCTCTATTCCTCCTCGCCGTGCGGTGTCGCCCTCGCCGGCCCCGACGGCGTGATCCTCGACGCGAACCCCGCCATGCTCGAACTGCTCGACGTCACGCTCGACGATCTCGTCGGCCGTACGCTCACCGGGCTCGGCACCGGCGAGCGCGATACGGCCGCACTCCGCACCGCCCTCTCCGATCTCGCCGAGGACGGCCGCGCCCGCAAGCGCGAGCAGGTCCACCTCGGCCCGGCCGAGGAGAGCTTCGCGCTGACCAACATCACCGTCACGGCACTGCCGAGCGCCGAAGGCGACCGCCTGCACCCGGTACTCCTCGCGGAGAACATCAACGAACTGCAACTGCTGCGCGAAGCGCTACGGCGGCAGAACACCCACGACCAGCTGACCGGGCTGCCCAACTCGCGTAGTTACCAGACGACGCTCGAAACCTGGCTCGGGTCTCCGGAGTCCGACCGGATCGCGGTCGTGTATCTCGACATCGACGGCTTCAAAGTCATCAACGACGGCCTCGGCCCCGGCTCCGCCGACGACGTCCTGCGCTACGCCGCAGGCAAACTCGAGACCGTGTTCCGGGGTCCGGACACCGTCGTCGCCCGGTTGTCCGGTGACGGGTTCGGGGTCCTGCACCGGGGTCCGGTCACCGCCGCCGCGGTGATCGAACTCGTGGAAGCGGCGATGGCCGAACTCGCCGAGCCGGTCTACGTCGGGGACCTGGGCGTCGCGGTGAGCATCAGCGCGGGCATCGTCGTCCAGGACGCGGGTACCGGTACGACCGAGGAGATCCAGCGCGCCGCCGAGATCACGCTGCACCGCGCCAAGGAGGCAGGACGCGCCCAGTGGATGCTGTTCGAGCCCGAGCTCGACTCCGGCGATCGCAAGCGCTACGGCATCGGTGCCGGTATCGGCGGCGGCATGGAGAACGGTGAGTTCGACGTCGAGTACCAGCCGACGGTGAAACTCGACGGCACCGACGAGATCGCCGTCGTCAACGCCGTCCTGCGGTGGAACCACCCCGAACACGGCATGTTGACGGGTGACGAGTTCTTCCCGCTCGCCGACACGACCGGCATGACACCCGGCCTCGGCACGCTGCTGCTCACCAAAGCGATGTCGGACGCCGCCGCGTGGTACCGCGACTATCCCACGGCGCCGGATCTGTGCGTACGACTGCCGACACGACTCGCCGTCGACCCGAACCTCGTCCGCATCATCCGCGACGAGCTCGACCGTACCGGCCTGCCGCCGCAGAAGCTGCGCATCTGCACCGACAGTCTCGCACTCCTCTACCCGCGCGGCGAGGTACTGGACACGTTGTCCGTACTGGCCGACCTGGACGTGAAGATCACGCTCGCCGTCTCCGGCGCCTCGGACCTCGAACTGGTCCACACCCACCAGCTCCCCGTCGGGTTCGCGATCCTGTCCGGCCCGCTGGTCGACGGCCTCGCCGCCGAGGGCACCGAGGCGGACAACGCCCGGGCACACCTGTACGCGCTCCTCGAACGCACGAACGAGCTGGGAATCAAACGCGTCGGCGCGGACGGCGTCCGCAGCGCGGCCCACGGCCAGCGGCTCCGGGACGTGGGCATCTTCGCCGGCCGCGGCGACCATTACGGCGGTTCCGCCACGGGTACCGAGATCGCCGCCGTACTCGACCAGCGATACTCCCCCGCATGAACACCGACGAGTTCGCCCCGGATTTCACACTGCCCGACCAGAGCGCCACGCCCCGGTCGCTCACCGGCTTCCTCGAAACCGGTCCGGTTGTGCTGTTCTTCTATCCCGCAGCGATGACCCCCGGCTGCACGGCCGAGACGTGCCACTTCCGCGACCACGCGGCGGAGTTCGCCGAGGTCGGTGCACACCGGGTCGGTATCAGCCCGGATCCGGTGGACAAGCAGCAGAAGTTCGACACGACCCATGACGTGGGCTTTCCGCTGTTGTCCGACGCGGACGGCGCCGTCGCGCGGCAGTTCGGCGTGCGGCGGGCGTTCGTGCCGCTGGCCACCAAGCGGCACACGTTCGTCATCGGCACCGACCGCCGGGTGCTCGCGGTCGTCAAGAGTGAGCTGCGCATGGCGGTGCACGCGGAGCGCGCCCTGGACGTGCTGCGCCGCACGGCCTGACCCGGCCGCCCGGCGGCTCCCCACTCCCCGCGTCCCGTCCCGGTGGCCCGCCCGCGCTCAGGGCGAGCCACCGGGCGCGTCATTCGGTGATCGCATTCTCCGGCACGGGTGTGTCGTTGCGCAGCGCGTCGAGCAGCGCGGTCGAGCGCTGTTCGTCCCACTGCTCGGCCGAGGCCGACACCGTGGGCATCGTCGTACTGACCACCTCGTCGCTGGAGATGCCGCGCATGGCCCAGGCCAGAGCCATCAGGTGGTGCAGGTGGTCCTCGTCGTCCATCGCCAGCGCATCCGGCGCCTCGGCCAGCAGCGGCACCACGGCGAAGGGGTTCAGCAGTGTGCCGGGGCTGGCCATCTGGCTGACCATCTCGCCGATGAACCGGCGCTGGTTGACCACCCGGTCCAGGTCCGAACGCGGCGTCGCCGGGCTGTAGCGCATACGGACGAACCCGAGCGCCTGCGCACCGTCGAGCTCCTGCGTCCCCGCCGGGATGGTGATCCCGGTCTTCGGATCGTGCATCTCCTGCTCGATGTCCATCTCGACGCCGCCCATCGCGTCGACCATGCCCGCGAAGCCGCCGAAACCGATCTCCGCGTAGTGGTCGATACGCAGGTCGGTGGCCTGTTCGACCGTCTTCGCCAGCAGCGGGGCACCACCGAACGCGAACGCCGAGTTGATCTTCCCGGAGCCGTGACCGGGGATCTCCACGATCGAGTCCCGCGGCAGGCTCAACAGCGTCGGCTTCGTGTCGTTGTCCGGCAGGTGCGCGATCATCATCGTGTCGGTGCGGCTGCCGCCCGCGTCACCGGTGGACAACGTGTCCTTCTGATCCTGGTCGAGTCCCTCCCGCGAATCGGACCCCACGATCAGCCAGTTGGTGCCCTCCGCCGCGGCCGGCCTTCCCTCGTAGTCCTGGATCGCATCGATGCGGTTGATCGAGAACTCCAGATACAACCACACCCCGGCCAGCAACAACACGATCACCATCGCCAGCGCTCCGGCGACCCTGCCGAACGACCACCGGCGCTTGCGGCGCCCCTTCGGGCGCGGACGTTCCGGAGGCGGTTCCTCGGGCGGCGGGGCGATCCGGGTGTCCTGCTGCGGCGCCGCGCGCCTGGCCTGCTCGTTACCGGGTAACGGCATCATCTGGGCCCGCTGGTGGTCACGCGGCCCGCGCGGTCCCGGGCGGCCACCCTGCGGACCACCACCCTGAGGAGCACCCGGACGTCCGGGCCCACCGGGTCCTCCCGGTCCGCCCGGACCTCGCCGGTGCGGCGGCCGGCCCTCCGGCCGTCCCCCGCCGTACTGCCCGCCCTGCGTCATGCCCGTCTCCCGATCCGTCTCACTACTGCTCCGCCCTCCGCGCCTGCACTCGATCCGTTCGCGGCACCGGGTCGGTTACGTGCGGGGTTGTTCGAGTGCTGGCACGGTCCCGGGAGTGCGGGCCCGTGACGTACCTCGTCCACTACACCGCACCTTGTCCACTACGCCGCACCCGGTCCACTACACCGCACACCCACTACCGAAGACGCATGCGGCCCCGATCCGGTTGCACCACCCGCCGCCGCACCTGTGGCCCGCAGCTGGTTCAACCGCTGGTCACGGTACGTCACAGGGTGATCGACAAGTGTGTGGGAGCAGGCTCACACCACGCGTCGTCGAGATCGGCAACCCGCGGTCCGGCCGGTAGCTCCAGTCCGCGCGCCGTCGTGTCCAGCACCAGCCGTCGCCACACCCCCGGCCTGCGCAGCATCGCGTGCCGCTCGCCGGTGAGCTCCACCCGGGCGAGATGGCCCGCGACGGCCACAGCGCGCTCGGCGTAACCGCGGGACGCGGCCGGGCTGGTGCGCTCGTCGGCCGTGCCGTGCGCGAGGAGCACCCTGCGTCCGCGGACCGGCTCCACCGGGTCGCCGTCGGGCGTCCACGGTGCGAGCGCGCACACCGCGCGGACGGCGTCGTCGTCGGCGACGGTCAGCGCGACCCGGCCTCCCATCGAATGCCCGGTCAGCGTCACGGGGACGCCCGGATGCTCGCTCCGGATGCGCGCCAGTGCCCGGCGCGCATCGACGACCGGGTCGTACGCCGGTCCGTTCCAGCCCCGGACACGATTGCGCAGCAGGTAGACATCCACCCCGTGCGGTCCGTAGGCGGCCGCCAGGGCGCGGGCGAACGGCACCATCCGCAGGTACGCGAGGTGCCACGGCCGCACCGGCTCCGTGCCGTGCTCGGCGCCGCCGTGCAGGACGAGCGCCACACCCCGGGTGGTGCCGCGGCCTCGCCGCACCGTGAGCGCCGGTGCCGCCGCGCCGGCCGCGCCCGGTTCACCCGTCATGCCCTCACCGCCACTGCCGCCGTCCGCACCCGAACCCTCCTCACCTGAGCCGCACGTACCCGAGCCGGTCACGCCACGACCGGTTCGTCGCCGGCCGGTTCGGTGTCATCGCCTGCCGGTTCGGTCTCACCGTCCTGGCCGTCGCGGAACTGTGTCCGGTACAGCTGCGCGTACCGGCCGTCGGCCGCGAGCAGCTCGTCGTGGGTTCCCTGCTCGACGACGCGGCCCTCGTCGACGACACAGATGCGGTCGGCCGCGCGGATCGTGGACAGCCGGTGCGCGATCACGAGGGAGGTACGTCCGGCGAGAGCCTCGCCGAGCGCCTCCGACACCGCGACCTCGGATTCGGAATCCAGGTGCGCCGTCGCCTCGTCGAGTACGACCACGCGCGGCTGTGCCAACAGCAACCGGGCGATCGTCAGCCGCTGCCGTTCGCCTCCCGAGAGCCGGTAGCCACGCTCACCCACCACCGTGTCCAGGCCGTCCGGCAGCGAGTGCACCAGCTCGGTGAGCCGGGCGCGGCCGAGTGCGTGCCAGATGTCGGCGTCGGCGCCTCCGGGGCGCACATACGACAGGTTGGCGCGGATCGTGTCGTGGAACAGGTGCCCGTCCTGCGTCACGACACCGACGGACGATTTGAGCGTGTCGAAACTCAGATCACGCACGTCGACGCCGGAGAGCCGGACCGTGCCGGCGTCGACGTCGTAGAGCCGCGGCACGAGGCTCGCGATCGTCGACTTGCCCGCGCCGGACGAGCCGACCAGCGCAACCATCTCGCCCGCCCCGGCGCGGAAGCTCACGCCGTGCAGCACGTCCTCGCCACCGCGGTGGTCCAGAGCGGCCACGTCCTCGAGCGAGGCCAGCGAGTACGAGTCCGGCGACGGGTAGGCGAATCGCACCCCGTCGAACTCGACGGACACGGCACCGGTGGGCAGTTCCCGCGGCTGCTGCTTCTCGGTAATCATCGGGTCGAGGTCGAGCACCTCGAAGATGCGCTCGAACGACACGAGGGCGGTCATCACGTCGACGCGCACGTTGGCCAGCGCCGTCAGCGGCGTGTACAGCCGGGTGAGCAGCAGCGCGAGCGACACGACCGTGCCCGCGGCCAGTTGCCCGTCGAGTGCGAGCCAGCCGCCCAGGCCGTAGACCAGCGCGAGCGCCAGCGCCGAGACGAGCGTGAGCGTGGTCATGAACCAGCGGGTCAGCATCGCGGTGCGCACTCCGAGGTCGCGCACCCGTCCCGCCCGCTCGGCGAATTCACCCGCCTCCTCGCGCGGCCTGCCGAACAGTTTGACCAGCGTCGCACCGGGTGCCGAGAACCGTTCGGTCATCTGCGTCGTCATCGACGCGTTCTGTTCCGCCGACTCGCGCTGCAGCTCCGCCATCCGCCGGGCGATGCGACGCGCGGGGATCACGAAGATCGGCAGCAGCACCAGTGCCAGCAGCGTCACCTGCCAGGAGAGCGTGACCATCACGGCCACCGACAGCACCAGCTGGATCACGTTCGTCACCAGCCCCGACAACGTCGCGGTGAAGGTGCGCTGGGCGCCGATGACGTCGTTGTTGAGCCTGCTGACCAGCGCGCCGGTGCGGGTCCGGGTGAAGAACGCGATCGGCATGCGCTGGACGTGCTCGAACACGGCACGGCGCAGGTCGAAGATCAGCCCCTCGCCGATGTGGGCCGACTGCCAGCGTTCCGCGAGCCCGACGGCGGCATCGGCGACGGCGAGACCCGCGATCGCGAGTGCCAGCCAGACCACGGCGCTCACGGCGCCGTCCCCGACGATCTGGTCGACCACCCGTCCGGCCAACAGCGGCGTCGACACCGCGATGACCGCGGCGACGACCGTCAGCCCGAGGAAGACCCCCAGGCGTCGCCAGTGCGGCCGGGCGAACGCGGCGACCCGCCGCAGAGTTCCTGTCTGCAGGCCTTTCGGGGCGTCCGCCGCGCGCATCGCACCGTTCATCAGCGACCAGCTGCCGTCCATCACCGCGTCTCCGTCCGCCTTTCCCGTCTGCACCAATGCTCGACATTAATCGAACTATGGTCGGCATATGTCCTGCACAACACCACCGGGAACATGATCCTTCCCGATTCCCGACCCGAATTCCCGGCTGCCTCACCGGCGCTGTGACCTGTCACCTAACCTGACACGCTATGGGCAGCCGCCGCGCCGGGGACTGGATACGCGTGAGCTGGGACGAGGGACCGTCCGGCCGTCCGCTGCGGCTCGACCTCGTGCTCTACGCGCTGTGCATCGGCTACGCCCTCGCCCTGGCGCTCACCGACAAGCACTACGGCTTCCGCGTATGGGCGGGCTTCGCCGTCGCCGCCTACGGGCTGGCCCTCGCCCACACCCTGTGGCTGCGGCTGTCCCCGCGCACGACCGGACGGTGGGCCTCCCGGTGGACCGGCGTCGGTCTCATCGGCGTCGTCGGCATGCTCGCACCGCTCGGCACCCTCCTGGTCCGACGGCTCTCCGGCGGAGACTGGACTCCCGATCCCGGCCGCTGGGCGGCCCAGCCCGAGGTGTGGGTGATCGAACGTTCCGCCGAGCTGCTGACCACGACAGGTACGCCGTACGTCGACGTGACGGCACTCGGCCGCCCGCCCGTCGTCGACGACTACACGCCCTACGGCCCGGTGATGCCGCTGTTCGGGCTGCCGCGGGCGTGGTTCGGCGGCAGCCCGGCCGGGGATCTGCTCACCGACGCCCGGCTGCTGTTCGCGCTCACCGCCGTGGCGTGCGCCTGGGGAGCCTGGCGACTGCTCGGCCGCCCGCGCGTCCCCGTCCGTGCGGCACAGCTCGCCGCGGTGTTTCCGCTGACGGCGCTGACGTGGGCCACGGCAGGTCCGGACCTGGCCGTCGCGGGCCTGCTGATCCTGGGCACGACGCTTGCCGCGGTCGACCGGCCGTTGTGGGCCGCCGGGGTCCTGGCACTGGTCACCAGCGCGAAGCTGATCGTGCTCCCCGCCGCCGTCGTCGTCGGCACCCTCGTGTGCGCGCGTCTGGGCGCGGGCACACTCGTCCGGTTCTGCTGTGTGTTCGCGGGCACCTGCGCCGCCGTGCACCTCCCGGCCCTGCTTGTCGCCCCACGGGACATGATCGAGCACGTCCTGAAATTCCCGGCCGGACTCGGAGCCGTCACATCACCGGCGGCGAGCCCACTGCCGGGGCATCTCATCGCCGCGACCGGCAGTGCGGGCACCGTGATCGCGTTCGTCCTGCTCGGCCTCGCCGCCGTCGCGATGACCGCCTGGCTGCTCGTCCGCCCGCCTGCCGACGGCGCGGACGCCCTGCTCCGCATCGCCGCCGGACTCGGCGCGTTCACACTGCTCACGCCTGCGACGCGATTCGGGTACCTCGTGTATCCGGCCGTACTGCTCGGCGCGATGCTGTGCCTACGCGATTCCACCGGCCTACGCGATTCCACCGGTCGACCCGGCTCCGCGCGTCCGACCCGGCTCCGCGCGTCCGCAGGAACATCCGGCCGGCACCTCCGCGCAGGACGACGACCAGGGTGAGGGCGACGAGGCGCGGAGGTCTGCTACGCCTACTTCGTGACGTGTCTACTTCTTCTTGACGCGCGTGGCGCCGCCACGACCCCGAAGCTGCACACCGGACTCCGACAGCACGCGGTGCACGAACCCGTAGGACCGGCCGGTCGATTCGGCCAGTGAACGGATGCTCGCGCCCTTCTCGTACTTCTTCTTCAGGTCGGCGGCGAGCTTGTCACGCGTGTTTCCGGTGATACGCGCGCCCTTCTTGAGGTCAACCACGTCGATCCACCTTCCGCCTGTTCGTGTTCTGGGCCACATTCGACCCCTGTGGTCGTAATGATCGAACACGTACGGCCGGAATGCCAGACGAGAACGGCAAAACCCGGGACACGCGAGAAAATGTTGCGCCGATCCGGTATTTGTGCACGTCAACTAACGACCGGCAGGCGTTGTGACCACCCGTCAACGACGAGCCGCCGACCACGAAATCCGGCCGGGAACGGCCGCCGGCCGGCGAATGTCGTCACGCCAACTGGACCAGATCCAGATACTCGGCGGACCAATGATCTTCCGTTCCGTCCGGCAGCAGGATCACCCGTTCCGGTTCCAGCGCCTCGACCGCACCCGGATCGTGGGTCACGAGCACGACGGCGCCGGTGTAGCTGTGCAACGCGTCGAGCACCTGCTCACGGCTGGCCGGGTCCAGGTTGTTCGTCGGTTCGTCGAGCAGCAGCACGTTCGCCGCGCTGGACACGAGGCCGGCCAGCGCGAGCCGCGTCTTCTCCCCGCCCGACAGCGTGCCGGTGGGCTGGTCCAGCTGCTCACCGGAGAACAGGAACGAACCCAGCAGCGTGCGCAGCTCTTGCGCTCCCGTGTCCGGCGCGAGGCTGCGGATGTTCTCCCACACCGACGCGTCGTGATCCAGCGTCTCGTGCTCCTGGGCGTAGTAGCCGAGACGCAGCCCGTGACCGGGAACCATCGCGCCGGTGTCGGGCTTTTCCATCCCGCCCAGCAGTCGCAGCAGGGTCGTCTTGCCGGCACCGTTGAGCCCGAGCACGACGACCTTCGAGCCCCGGTCGATGGCCAGGTCGACACCCGTGAAGATCTCCAGCGACCCGTAGGACTTGGACAGCCCCTCGGCGGTGAGCGGGGTCTTGCCGCAGGACGCCGGCGCCGGGAACTTGATCTTCGCGACCTTGTCGGACTGCCGTTCCTCGTCGAGGTTCGACAGCATCTCGTCGGCGCGGCGTGCCATGTTCTTCGCAGCCACGGCCTTGGTCGCCTTCGCACCGAGTTTGGCGGCCTGCTGCTGCAGCGCGCTCGCCTTCTTCTCGGCGTTGGCGCGCTCCCGGCGGCGGCGCTTCTCGTCGGTCGCGCGCGCCTCGTGGTAGCGCTTCCAGTTCATGTTGTAGGCGTCGAGCTCGCCGCGGGTCGCGTCGAGGAACCACACCTTGTTGACGACCTCGTCGAGCAGCTCGACGTCGTGGCTGATCACCACGAGCCCGCCCTCGTGGGCCTTGAGGAACCCGCGCAGCCAGCTGATCGAGTCGGCGTCGAGGTGGTTGGTCGGCTCGTCGAGCAGCAACATGGTGCCGGATTTGCCACCTGCTCCGGATTCGGAGGCGGCGAACAGGATGCGCGCCAGCTCCACTCGCCTGCGCTGTCCGCCCGACAGCGTCTGCAGCGGCTGGTCGAGGATCCGCTCCTCGAGTCCCAGGTTGGCGCAGATGCGTGCGGCTTCGCTCTCGGCGGCGTATCCGCCCAGCGAGGAGAACCGCTCCTCGAGCTTGCCGTAGTTGCGGACGGCCTTGTCCCGCTCGCCCTCGTCGACGAGCTCGGCCATCGCCGTCTGCGCCTTCTCCATGTCGCGCAGGATCTTGTCGAGCCCGCGGGCCGACAGGACGCGGTTCTTGGCCAGTACCGACAGGTCACCCTCGCGCGGGTCCTGGGGCAGGTAGCCGACCTCGCCGCCGACGGTGACGTCGCCCGCATAGGGTTCGCCCTCGCCGGCGAGAACCTTCAGTGTCGTCGTCTTGCCCGCGCCGTTGCGGCCCACGAGGCCGATGCGGTCGCCGGGCTGAACCCGCAGGCTCGTGTCGTCGAGCAGGATGCGCGAACCCGCGCGCAATTGCAGGCCGGTAGCCGTGATCACAGGAACTCCGTGGCGTCGGTTCGGAAGGTGGAGACGTCCGTGCATGCCGCTGCGCGTGCGGCGCGCACACGGGGCGCAGGCGCACGGGCACGGCGCGAGGGTTACTCCAGCAGAACGACCACGGCCCCGAGTGTACGGGGCGCCCGCAACGGGGTTCCGGCCCCGGTGACCACGGTCACCGAGGCGAGGTCACCGGGGCGAGGCCACCGGGGAACGAGGTCACCGGGGCGAGGCCTCCGGCGACGAGGCCACCGGGGCGAGGCCAGACGACGTCACCGGGGCGAGGTCACCGGAGGACGACCTCGACGGCCCGCCCGCGGCGCGCGGCCTCGTCGAGCACGGCCCGGCGGGGTTCGGCCACGTCGAGCACGCGAGGCGAGGCGAGTGCGAACACCGGCTGCAGGCGCGGATCGTCGCGCAGTTCGTCGAGGGCCGCGCGGTCGCCACCGAGCACCACACCGTCCAATTCGGACGCGGCCGCGGCGAGGACGTCCGTGGCATCGTCGGCCGCTGCCCGCAGCGCCTGCCGGGCCTGGCCGTCCCTGCGCCGGGCGAAGCGCTGCTGGGACCATCCGCCCGCGGCGTTGCGGCCGTGCACGAGGTGCCGGTCGGTGCGGGAGACGACCACGTCCGACCCTTCGGCGATGCCGACGCTGTGCGCGCCGAGCCGGACCAGCAGCAGTCCGATCCGCCGTGGGACCCGCACGTGCTCGACGAGTGCGGCCACGTCGAGGCCCTCGCTGTCGCCGAAACCGCCGCTGTCGCCGTAGCCGCCGCTGTCGCCGTAGCCGGGGTCCAGCGGCGGGAACGGCACGTCGACGGTGGCCGTGGTTCCGTCTCCCGCGGTCACGACCACCTGCGTCGGTGTCACGCGGGTCGATGCGGCACCGCCGTTCCGGTCGGCGAACCGGTCGAACCAGCCGGCGAGACGTTCGGGCTCCACCTCGACGGCCTTACCGCCACCGCTGACCTGCCGCACGCGTGCCATGGCGTCACCGTATGCCGCCGTGCCCGGCGTCGCGTGCCGAGGCACCGCGCGGCTGCCCTGGCGTCGGTCGCTTACCCTGGCATCGGTCGTCTGGCGTGGCGCCCATCGTCTCGCGTGGCGTCACGGTCGCCCTGCTGCTCGGCCATGCCGTGACCCGCGCGGCTCGGTCGGTTCTTCAGTGACGGGCTTTTCGGCGCGCAGGTTTTAGTGCGCCGGTTTTGGCGCACGGGTTTTGGCGAGGTGCGATTCTCGGAATCGATCCAATCCCGGGGTTTCGCCTCGCCGGCGGGGGGGGGGAGTGTCAGCGATCTGGTGGGTGGTGGGATCCAGGCGATGCGTCACGTCCTGCCGTCGACCTCAACTGACTCCCGGGTCGTACAGCGGACCGCAACGTGAGCGAACTCAGCCGAAGTGGTGTCGGTGGTCGTAGTCCCAGCCGCGACCGCGTCGTGGCTGGGACTACGACACCCCGCGGCCAACGGTCAACGGCGTCATAGGTGGTGCGGTCGTACCCAACGGGCGGCCCGCACTCGGTAGCGGCGTTCCGATCGCGGTGCGCAATACACCGCGTCGGATTTTGCCCGCTACTGCGAGAAGAACCGGGTCACCACCAGCCTGGGTAGCACCGGCGTGTGCTGGGACAACGCCGCCGCCGAGTCGTTCTTCGCGAGCCTGAAAAACGAGTGCTATCACCGCCGCCGGCACGAGACCCGGGCCCGGGCGCGATTCACCGTCGCCGAGTACATCGAAGTCTTCTACAACCGCAGACGGCTGCACAGCAGCCTCGGCTACCGACCCCAGCCGAAGCCCTACAAGCCCACCACACCCCCGCAACAGCAGCGGCCTAATCAGCAGAAACCAGAGGAACTGTCCAAAATCTTTGACACAGCTCACTCCTTCTTATCATTCATGGAATTGACCTCAGCTCGATCTGACCAGATCTAATCGCATCTCGCAGTGGCCGTGCTGCGACTCAAGCTCGAAGCCGTCGACCAGTTCACCCCCGAAGAACAACAACACGTCGCCGCCCTCCTCGAAGGCGCCCTCCCACGCCACCACGCCCACCAAGCCATCACCAGCCAAGCAAGCTGATCAGGCGATCATGGCACCACCGACAACCTGACCAGTGGCCAGCTCGACCGCGAAGTCGCGTGGTTCGTCGTCATCGGGATCGGCAACTCCTCCGACCCATCCGTCGCTGGCCTCGTCGACACGCAAGCCGTCGATCGCGATGCGCGGGGTCGTCCACAGCACGCCGCTGATGCCGACGGCCGTGATCGCCCACGGGGTCACGAGCAGGAGAACTGCTTCGGCTGCGAGCTCCTCGGCGGCGACCACGGGCCCTGGAGTCAGCACCACATCGAAGCCCTCGGGCTCGAGCACGTCTCCCAGAAAAACCGTGCCGCGTTCAACGACGCATAGACCTGTGGTGCTAGGCGTGCCCAGCAGCGCGCTCAGAGCACGGCGCCCCGGATCAGGACTCGCGAACGTTGCAGTCCATGCAGCCTCTCCCCATGGCTCGACAACGACAGCGGCAGCACGCGACCCAGCCCCCTCAGCCACAAAGGAGTGGTCCGGACTCGCGGCCGGGCAATCCTCGACGGCGACATCGAACTCGGAGACGAGGTGACCATGCGCGATCATCTGTAGCCCGGCATGCAGAAGCGATGCATGATCATCTCGGTGACGCCGCAGCCCTCCATCAGCCGCTGCACGCTGACCTCGGCCTTGAGCCTGCTCCGTTCTATGTCGGGAATCCTCCCCACGGCAAGCCCCTTCCAAGAACCTTACTTCGCTCGCCAAGTTAGACTCAAATCTGCTCTCGCGCGCCAACGACACCCTAAATCACTGCCGACAAAAGCGGGAACGTTCCACCGCCGGTGGCGCATTCTTCGCCGATGAGGTGGTTGGCTTGAATGCCGTCGGGTTGGGCGGCGCCATCCGACCCCAAATCCCTGCAATGCCCCTCATTCTTAAAAAGTTCCTAGCCATGTTGCTCGGTAGCCACGCGCCACTCGGCTTCGAACGTCTCGGCCTCGATCTTCTCGGGGATGAACTCCTCCTGCTCAGAGATTTCCTCGGCCGAGGGCATAAGTGTTTCGGAGAGCTGCGTCGACCCCGTCGCCCGCGTGGCGTCAGCAAAGTCCGCATGGCCGTCTCGATAAATCTCGACCTTCCGGACCTCTTCTCCGTTGAGAATCTCACTCAACAGTGAGACAGGCTCGTCATCAAAATCGTGAATCCAGGCAACACGCAGGTATCTCCTCATCGGTTCGTCCCCGAGGAGGTGAGGCGCCTACTGATGTCGAGCGGAAGTTCCCCCGGGATGACGTAGACACCATCCCTGCCCTTGATCACGTTCAGTCCCCTTACGTCGATCTCCACGTAGTTCTCGAACTGTCGGCCCTGGAAGGGCTGGCCAAGGAAACACCTCGAGAGTTGGGCGCACGTCCTAGTGCCCGGGACGATGTCCGAGACGTACTGACCGTTGCCGTATCTGACATCCTTTGGGTTGACGCTCCGCAACGACGGATTCAGGCGCTTGCTGTCGAGGATGCCCTTCAAACCAGCGTCGTCGGTATAGTGGTACAGCGTCCGTGGACCGGCTCCAGCGTCCGTGCTGAAGCCGTAGGGCTGTCCCCGGGTGTTGCTGATGCTACCGGGCTGGGCGGTGTCGCCGTCCTCGAGGGCGGTGCATTCCCAGCCGGTGCCGTTACGCCGCACCTGCCCACCGGCGGCGCACTCCTCGCCGATCAGGTGGCTGCTCTGCACACCATCGGGCTCGGCGGCACCACCGGGCTGCTGCTGCGGCTGATACGGCTCGTCACCATCGCCGGTCGGGGTGCGCACCCCGAGACGCACCGGCGAAGCACCCTCCGCCGCCTCGATCGCACGCCGCACCGACGGAGCAACCACCGGCCGCTTCGAACTGTCCGGCAACACATGCGGGGTCATGGCGTCGTCGATGACCCGTTGGCGCTGTGCGGCTAGCCATGCTTGGTAGGCCCGCTGGGCTGCCGCGGCGGCGGCCGCAGCAGCGGCCGCGGTCTGGCTACCGCACCATCAGTTCCAACGACGGCGGACCGGCCACGACCTCGATTCGGCCGAAATCACCCTCGATCATGTAGCGATCACCATGAACCTCGAATCGGTCGAACGAGCCGAGATCTTCCTCATCTGAGGCATCGATCGCAGGGACGACGCACCCGCCCACCCACTCACATGCCGTGACCGATGCGAAACATAAGCGGCCACGGCCGTAGCAGTACTGCTCCCCGGCCACGGGCGGCCGGTAATCGGGGTGCGACTCACGAAGGACCACGTCGACATCGAAGGTCAGCCTCCCCTGCCCTGAGTAAATGCCCAGCACCCAGCTGTCCTCGAGATAGACATCCTCGAACCCGGGGATACTCCAGCAGTCGCTCACCGATGTCACCAGTCCCACTCGATCGGTCTGAACGAGGTCGGCCGCTGACGTTGCCGCGGCGAGCTCCGCGCACTACGCAGCAGCACGACCGTCGAACTCGAAATCCCGACGTTCGGAATCGCCCAGCCAGATCAACGAGCTCCGAGCGAGTTCGACCACGGGGAACCCTGGCTCGTCCAAGACGGTCACGCCACCATCGTCCACCACGCGGAGCTGCGCATCCAGGGAGACCAGAAAGTCGGCTCGGGTGGCGCCCCTCCCGTTCAGGCACTCAAGTCGGTAGAGGTGGGTCAGGGTCTGACTCGAGCGAGAGCAACGGCGGCAAACTCTTGTCAAGAACGTTACTTCGCTCGCTAAGATAGGCCTACTTCGCTTCCGCACGTCAACGACACGCTAAGGCGGCACCTATGGTTCGGGCACCAGTCACTCCTCTTTGCACCCCCGGGAGCGAGCCCGCGACCGATACCAACATCTCCGCCCGTCTCAGCACGGCGCGCAAGTCACAGGCCCTTACCCAGCAGCAGCTCGGGCAGGCCGTACGGCCACGTGCCGGCCACCACGCCCACCGAGCCACGACCGGACAAACAAGTTGAGTGCACCCGCGAACCAAGCGTCGACGGTCGGCGTCGTAGACGTCCACTACGACGACCAGGAACAAGCGAAGGTGGCACTGGTCGTCTGCCGAGACATGACCTTCTCAACGATCGTGTCCGAGCACGTCGCCGACATCGTCCGAACCGAGCCATACGAGCCGGGCAAGCTCTACAAGCGCGAACTCCCGTGCATCCGAACGGTTCGAGCTCTCGGCCCGCAACTTGAGCTCCTGGTCGTCGATGGGTACGCGACCCTTGACCCCCAAGGCCGGCCAGGGCTCGGAGCGTATGCCGCGGACGCCTTCGGCATTCCCGTCATCGGCGCCGCCAAGACGCCCTTCCGCACCGCCACACACGCAGCCGAAGTGATCCGGGGCTCGGCGACCAGACCCGTGTACGTCACTGCTGCCGGAGGTCTTGAAATCGACGAGGCGGCACGAATCGTTGCGGCGATGGCGGGGCCATATCGACTTCCAACCGTGCTTGCGAAGGCAGACAACCTCGCCCGTGGACGCGTTCGACCGAACATCGATCGCCAGATCACTTGACCTTCGAGACCCACGGACCTTCGCAGCAAGGGAAATCAGTGCTTGCTGCACCTTCTTACTGCGGAATTTTCTCCACGATCGCTGTGCACCGTGCAACCGGCGACGCTGCCTCCGCGGCGGGCGACGGTCGATTCCAACGCATCGAGGGCGAGTTGGGAGGTCATCCGGTCGCCGATGGAGTAGCCCACTATCCGGCTCGACCACGCGTCCTTGATCGCGCACAGGTAGAGCGTGCCCTCACTGGTGGCATGTTGGTGATGTCGGTCAGCCACAGGCGATTCGGCCTGTCAGTGGTGAACTCGCGGCGCACCAGATCCTCGTGCGCCGGCGCGGCGGGCCGACGCTTGCGGCCGCGGCGTTTCGTGCCGAACACGCACCACCACTGGTTGTCCGAGCAGATCTTCCACACCGTCCGGTCCGGCACTGCGATGCCCGTGGCGGTGGCCTCGTCGTGCACCAGGCGGTAGCCGAACTCGGGATCCTCGCGGTGAGCGTCGAAGACCGCGTTCGCCACATAGGCCTCGTCGTACTCGGCGTCGGTGACCGGCCTGCGCAGCCGGGCGTAGTAGTGCTGGCGGTGGAGCGGGCGTGTCAGATGGGTTGTGTACGAGATCAGATTTGATGGAGTGCGCCCATGGCAACGAATGGTCCGGAGGCACGTGCGGCCGGGGAGTCGTCGCCGGCACGGGATGCGGTCAACGAGATATGGGGTGTACCAAGGATCTTGGACAGGGCCTCTCGGCTGAGAGGATGTGTCCGTGCCGGAGAAGCGTCGGAAGTTCAGTCCGCAGTTCAAGGCCGAGGCGGTCCAGCTGGTCGTGACGACCGGCCGGAATCAACCGCGAACTGCCGCCCGAGCCAGTCATAACCGAACGGGCATACCCGTGCGACGTACTCCGGGAACGCCTCCGAGATCAGCTTCAGCACCCGCACCCCAGACGCGTCGTCATGGACCCGGTAGAGGCCACCACCGAAGGTCGCGCCGGCGAACTCCACAGCGAAGTCCAGATACCCCTCAACACCCATGAGCCGCTCGTGCTGCCACATCTGTCCCGCCAGGACGACGTCTCCGAGCGGCGCATACGCGGCACGGAAACATCCAAACATCAGAATCCCCTCAACAGATGCTTACGGCCGTCACGCACGTGCCCGGTTCAACGCCTCGGAGCTGTCACCCGATCTGCGATCCGAGACTCCGGTTCACCGACATGTCCAGCGGGCTCATGTTCGCGATCTCGTCGAGGCCACCGAGCTGAAGGTCAATGGTGTGATCGATGTCGGCTCCGCGCGGAACCGTGCCACCAGCACTGCGGTACCGCATCAGGAGGTCCGGGCGAGCCACGCCACCTCCCCGAGGTTGGGGTCGCGGCCGAGGGCACGCCAAGCTGACATGGCGTACCCAACCGTCTCACCGGTCACCCACGGTTCGAATGAACCGGTGTACTCGTCGAGGGTTCCAAGTGCCGTGTCGCCAGCGACCAGCGCCTCCAGAACCGCCGTCGCAACTGTCCTCACTTGATCGTCAGACGCGTCGGGGAGCGCCCGCCGAATGTGCCACGGAAGTACCCACAGACCCACGTAATCGTCGTCGAGCTCCCGGTGGATCAGTATCGCCACCGAAGCCGCCACGGTCAGAACGCTGGTCATGGGTTCTACTTCAACTTCCTGATGTCGAGGCCCGGGATGTTGACGTCGATCGTGGCGGCCGTATTCGGACTGCGCGACATTTCCCTGCGCAGTTGGACGAACCCTCCTCCGCTGGGCAGCTCCACGCGCGTCAGTTTCGATGTCTGAGCGACGACCGCGCCGCCGTGGCTGAGCTGTTGGAACATCGCCTGAGCTTCGCCGAGGCCACCGGTGATCTCGCGGATTGTGTCGTCGGTTCCGGCCTTGCCAATCGTCACCCCACCCGGCCGAAGTATGTCGCCAACCGATGACGCACCGTCGGTTGCGGCTTCGCTGGTGCCCGTGTTGAAGCCGTAGGGCCGGTCTCCGGCGCGGCTGATGCTACCGGGTTCGGTGGCGCCGGTGTCGATGGTGGTGCATTCCCAGCCGGTGCCGTTCCGTTGGACCTGTCCGCCGGTGGCGCATTCGTCGCCGATGAGGTGGTTGGTTTGGATGCCGTCGGGTTCGGCGGCACCATCGGTCTGCTGTTGTGGTTGGTACGGGTCGGTGTCGTTGGCGGTGGGGTTGAGGCCCCTGAGCCCCACCACCGGTGCGGCCTCAACCACCTCTCAACCCTTGAATTCCGATGAATGCGAGGATGGGCGACCTCTCCGGACTCGCGCACAGCAGCCTCGTATCAAAGGGAAGGCTGCCAGACTGCCAGGTCACCGCCCGGCATCGAGACGATCAGCAGACCGTGCGGGCCCACGACATTCCACGATTCGTAGTCCTCGCAGGCGGCCACCAACACCCGCCAGTCGTCGACGAAGGGCAGCTCCAATCTTCCATCCTCACGACCCGCCTCCCCAGTGTCGCTTCACGACTGCCCGATCCTTCGGGCACGCTGCAAGCCGCGTTCCGTCAAGCGCAGCCAGAAGCCGTCACCCATTGGCCTCCAGTCGAGCCGGTTCAGGTCGGCCTCCGATCGCGCGAGCCATCCGTTCGGCTGCGGCCAGTCGTCGAATCCGGACTCGCCGAGGTCGCCTGGAACCATGAGGTACTCGGAGTAGACACGCTCGAGGACACGAAGAGTCCTACTCTTCGCCACTGGTGTGATCGCTCCTTCCGTGCAGAGCCACACCACGTCATGCAGTGACACCCAGTCTCCGAGCCCGGAGGCCAAGAGCTCAGCCACGACCTGATCGTCAGTCACCATGTCGCACCATCTTGAAGGTGCACCGTGCGCTGTCGCCCCTTCACAGGGAAGATGTCAATGCTTGGGCCGCCCGTACGCGAGCTCGTCCGCCATTGGAAGGTGCCGCCATCGGGGAGCCGATACACGTTCGGCACGCTCGGTCCTCGGGCAGGAAGCCGTTCTGCTCCCACGATCCACGAATCGAAGGTCATTTGAAGCTCCCCCTTGGAGCCGACAGTGCGAACGTGACTGTTCCGCCCTGGCCCGAGACCGCGGAACGAGTCCAGAACCTGATCCGTGCTGCGCGCTGGCCCAGCGACCCTTCCTGCGTTTACGGCTCCAGCGTCCGTGTGGAAGCCGTAGGGCTGGTCGCCTTGGCTGCCGCTGATGGTACCGGGTTCGGCGGTGTCTCCGCCTTCGAGGGCGGTGCATTCCCAGCCGGTGCCGTTACGCCGCACCTGCCCACCGGCGGCACACTCCTCGCCCAACAGGTGGCTGCTCTGCACACCATCGGGCTCGGCGGCACCACCGGGCTGCTGCTGCGGCTGATACGGCTCATCACCATCACCGGTCGGAGTGAGCACCCCGAGACGCACCGGCGAAGCACCCTCCGCCGCCTCGATCGCACGCCGCACCGACGGAGCAACCACCGGCCGCTTCGAGCTGTCCGGTAATGCGTGCGACGTCATCGCATCATCGATCACCCGCTGACGCCGCACCACCAACCACGCCCGATAAGCCCGCCCGGCAGCCGCCACCGCAGCAGCCCGGCCACCACCCGAATCGCCCAACCAGGCACCACGGCCATCAGGATCAGCACCCGGCGAAAAAGTCCAGTTCTGCCCCGGATTCGACGGCGGCCGCCCATTCGGCCCCGAACCCTGCGACGACAACAGCTCCTCGAACTGATCACCAACATGGCCCGCCCACCGCCTGGCGCCCTTCCACAACTCCCGGCCGGTGCCCTTCCACCACTTCCCGGCAGTGTCGTTCCACCAGTCCTTGAGAGAGCGCCGCGGCGGCCGATGATTCGGAGTCGGGGCGGGCGACGGGTCGGTCGTCGCATCCGAACGCCACGACTCGACCCGATCCGCCACATGCGGAGCCGCCACCAACGCCCCCGCAACCACAGTCGCACCCCCGACCGCTTTCGCGGCCGTACCGAGACTGATACCGATCCCGATCGCCGTGCACACACCGAAACACCGACCAGTCGGATCGGTCCGCCCCAGCGGGTCACCACCCACATAGGCATAGCGGTTCGCGTTACCGACGTCGCGGGGATCCAGGCCGGTGGTGTCGCGGGAGGCGAACGTGCCCGCATCGGGCTGATACCACCGGACACCCATGTTCACGTTGCCCGATTCCGGGTCGGTGTACTGGTGCTGATAGCCCAGACCGGGCTCGGCACCCTCACCGGCAGTTTGCTGCCCGAACGGACCGTAAGTGCGCGATCCGGCCAACTGCCCGTTCGCCGGATCGAACAACCCCACCAGGTCCGTGTGCTGATCCGTCCACGCCACACTCGTCGAGCCGTCACCAGATCCCACACCCAGCACATCCCCGCCCGGGGTGTAGGTGTAGGAATCCGTCCCGTCACCCGTGACCGCGATACCCGACCCCGCATACGACAACGTCGCATCACCGGCCGAGACCAACCGGCCCAGCCCGTCGTACGCGTAGTCGGTGGGCCCATCGGCGGCCAGCTCGTCGAACGCGTTGAACTGCACCTGCGTGGTCTCGCCACCGCTCGTGCGCGACGTCAGCGTGCCCCGCGGGGTGTATGCGTAACTCGTGCCGTCCTTGGACACCAGCCGGTTACGGGCGTCGAACGTCGCCTCGACCGCCCCGTCGCGCACGACATTGCCCGCCGCGTCCCAGCCGTAGGCGTGCGCACCGTCACCGTCGTCGAACGACGTCAGCCGCCCTGCCCGGTCATAGGCATAGGTGTTGTCCGCCGCACCCGCGACGCCCGTGGTGGTTTTCGACGTGAGCCGGTCGGCCTTGTCGTAGCCGTAGGCGATCGACGCGGTCACGGTGCCGTCCGGCGCCGTGACCTCGTCCGAGGTCAACCGGCCCAGGCCGTCGTAACCGAACGCCCGCGACGCCCGGCCGTCGCCGTACCCGGCCGAGGTCACCCGCCCGGCTTCGTCGTAGCCGTAGGACACGCTCGTCCCGGTCAGCGGATCCGTCGCCGACGCCAGCCTGCCCGCACCGTCGTAGCCGAACGTCGCCGTGCCTGCCTGCGTCGTCGCACTCACCTGACGGCCGTCGTCGTCCCAGGCATAGCTCGACGAGCCCGACGGTCCGGTCGCCGAGACGAGATTGCCGCGATCGTCGTACTCGAACTCGTCCGTACCGCCAGGTGCGGACACACTCGTCAACCGGCCGGCCGTGTCGTAGGTGAACGTCCGGTCCGGCGTCACCGCCGACGCCCCGCTGCCGACCTGCTTGGTCAGGTTGCCCAACGGGTCGTAATTGTTGGACACCGTCACCCCACCCGGCTTCACGAGCCGGGCCAGTCGCCCGTTCAGCCCGTAGACCGCGGTGTAGGTGCGATCGGCCGCGTCCGGGGTCTGCGCGGTAGCCGGTTCGACAGTGGACTCCGGCAGGCCCCACGCGTTGACGGTGAACACCGTCGCATGCCCGTTCCCGTCGGTGGCGCGCGTGACGTTCCCCGCCGCGTCGTAGCCATAGCTCCGGGTCGTCGACTCACCCTCGGCCACCGGCCGAGTCATCGACCGCAGCCGGTCGAGCGCGTCGTACGTGCGGGTGGTGGTGTGGCCCAGCGCGTCGGTGACACCGATCCGGTTGCCCGCCCGGTCGTAGTCGACAGTGCGCTTCCGCTGTTGCTCACCGGCGGCGTTCGTGTCCGATGCGGACACCCGGCGGCCGGCGAGATCGTAGTCGTAACGCGTCGCCCGCCCCGTCGGGTCCGTGGCGGTGAGCTGATTGCCCGCTCCGTCGAACGTGGCTGTGGTGGTGTTTCCCAGCCCGTCGGTGCTCGACAGCCGGTTGCCCGCGTCGTCCCAGGTGGCCTTGGTGACCACTCCCGACGGACTGGTCACCGTCGCCGGGTTGCCCAACTCGTCGTAGGTGTAACGGGTCGTCAGATTCCGCGTGGGTTCCGGGACACGCTCCACCACCGCTCGCTGCCATCTGTGTGGGTGTGCGTGGTGGCAATCAAGCCGCCACGAGTGACGGCCTCACTTCCCGGCGCGGAGAATCCGATCAGGACGAGTCGCGAGAATCACACTATTCCGGAATTCTAACAATCCGGAACAGGTTCTCCACAATTCAAGGAATCCGGCGGACCGGCGGCGTCACAGCACGAACGAGTCCGACCACGGCTGACCGCCGCGGCCGGTGATGGCCTCGAGCATGGTCGCCGCCTGCGCATCGGTCAGTGAGGCGACGAAGTCGACCACCGCGCGGCCACGCGCGAGCCCGCGCACGGCGTCGGCACCTTCGACCCGCTCCCCTGTCGCACCGACCAGCAGATCCGGGGCCTCGCGCACCAGCCGGCCGTACTCCGCACTCGCCAGCGCCACCAGGTCGTGCAGTTTGCGAGGAAGCCTGCCCGCCTCGTCGCGGTCACCGAGCCAGCTGTCGAGCGCGTCCACAAGGGACGTCAACAGCGCTGCCTGGCCACGCTGGTGCAAGGCGAAGTCCGGCCGCTGCAACACGAACTGCCGGTGCACGAACTTCAGCACCTGCACCTCGTGCCACTGCGCCTGCCGCAGCGTCACGTGCCCGCTGCGGGTCGTCGGCGACGGCGTGACGACCACACCGTCGGCCAGCCGCGCCGTCCAGCCTGCCGAGAACGTCGCCATCGCCTGTTCGGCCTCGACCGAGCCGTCGAACGGGCTCGCCAGCAGGCCGTCGACCAGCTGGTGCTGGACCCGCGCCACCGCAGCGGCGAACACCGCGTCGTCGGCGATCCACGCATCCTTGGCCTGCAACCGCCGCCGCAGCCCCTCCAGCGACCGGCCGGGGCGACCGTGGACCTCGCGCAGCGTCTCGTCCGAGAGCGCAGCGAACGCGCCCGACTCCGAGAGCCACCGGCCCAGCTCGGTCGCGACCGAGGCGTGCTGCAGCACCCCGATCCGGTGGAAATCCTGCAGATCATGGATCGCGTAGGCAATGTCGTCGGCGAGGTCCATGACCGACGCCTCGACGGTCTGCTGCCACGGCTCGACCAGCCCGGCGAACGGCGCCCGGGCCTGGTCGACGTCGTCGAGTTCGGTGACGTATGCCGAGAACTTCGCCGATCCGGTACCCGGCTCCTCCCCCTCGGCAGCGCCCCGGGGCGGCTCGTCCATCGTCGCCGGGTGCGGTTCGGGACGATGCAGCCGAAGCCACGGATACTTCAGCAGCGCGGCACGGGTGGCCGCGGTGAGGTTCAGCCCCTCCGGCGTCGGCCCGCCCACCTCCGTGGTCGTCACGATGCGGAACGTCTGCGCGTTGCCCTCGAAACCGTCGGACAGGCCGTACCGGCGCCGGGCGATGCGGTCGAGCACCTGTTCACCGAGGTGCCCGAACGGCGGATGCCCGAGGTCGTGGCCGAGCGCGGCGGCCTCCGCCACGTCCGGGTCGCAACCGCCGAGCTTGCCGACGACCGAGCCCGCCTCGGCGTCGGCACCGAGCCGTTCCGCGATCGCCCGCGCCACCTGCGCGACCTTGAGACTGTGGGTGAGCCGGTTGTGGAGCAGCCCCGACCCGCCGGTGCTGACGACCTGGGTCACGCCCGACAACCGGGCGAAGAACGGTGAGCCGGCGATGCGGTCCCGGTCGATCCGGAACGGAATGCTCACCAGGTCCGCGAAGCCTCCCGCCTCCGCCTCGGCGTTCCGTCGTGTCGTGCGCGCGGTGTCCACAGCTCCCATGCGCGACACACTATGCGACCCGCCGTGCCCCCGTGGGCGGGTCGGCCCACCCCGGGCCGGTTCCTCCGGCCGACACGAACAACCCGCCCGAACCGCGACAACCGAGGCGGTGACCCACGTCTCGTTTCCCACGTATGCCCAGTTCATGCACTTGCGACTGACTGATGTGCCAGTCAGCCTCTTGCGATCACCGCAAGAGGCTGACTACGGTCCGGCGCCATGGCCGAGACGGATGGACTGCATGACCGCATCCGGGGACTGCTCCCCGCCAAAGCGGGCGCGCAGCGAGAGTTCGGGGCGGCGATCGGACTCGACGAGACGAAACTGTCCAAATCGCTCAAGGGAACCCGCAGGTTCTCCCCCCACGAACTCGTCCGGATCGCCGAACACTCCGGGGTGACGGTGAACTGGCTGCTCAACGGCAGCGACGACGCCGCGACCGTCACCGCGGTGCCCGCCCCGTCGGCGAGCTCCACACAGGACGGTCCGCAACCGGAGACCCGCAGGAGAATCCTGGAAACCGCGTGGGAACTCATCGCCGAACGTGGCTACCACCACGTGCGCATCGCCGACATCGCCAAGGCGTGCGGCCAGAGCACGGCGAGCATCCATTACCACTTCCCCACCAAGAAGGCCGTGCTCACCGAAGCATTGCGACGCAACGTGAAGCTTGCGTTCGACCGGCAGGTCGCCGAGCTGCACACGATCGACAACGCCTACGAGCGGCTGCTGCGGCTCGTCGAGTTGCAGCTGCCCACCGACGGACTGCTCCGCGACGAGTGGTCCGTGTGGCTGCAGGTGTGGAACGAGTCCGCGCTCAACCCCGAGATGCGCGGACTCTACTGGGACTCCTACGACCGGTGGTTCCACACGATCGCCATGACCATCCGACGCGGCCAGGAACAGGGCGTCTTCGCCGAACGGAACCCCGACGCGATCACCACCCAGCTGAGCGCGCTCGTCGACGGGCTCGGCATCCAGGTGCTCACCGGCAAACCGGGGAGTTCGGTCGAGGCCATGCGCGAGCACCTGAAGGACTTCATCGACCGCACCATCGCCGGAAAAGGAATGTGAATCCCTCCATGCGAGACAAGATCATCGTCACCGCCGCGCTGACCGGCGCGGGTGACACGGTGGGCAAGAGCGAGCACGTTCCGGTCTCGCCGGAACAGATCGCCGCCGACGCCGTCGCCGCCGCCGACGCGGGCGCCGCCGTCGTCCACATCCACGTACGCGACATCGAGACCGGCCAGGGTTCCCGCGACGTCCCGCTGTACCGCGAGGCCGTCCGCCGCATCCGCGAGTCCGGTGTCGACGTCGTCGTCAACCTGACCGCCGGTATGGGCGGCGACCTGTTCCTGGACGAGGAGGACCCGCTCAAGCCCGTCGACGGCACCGACCTCGTCAACGCCACCGACCGGCTGCCGCACGTCGAGGAGCTCCTGCCCGACATCTGCACCCAGGACTGCGGGTCGCTGAACTTCGGCGAGGGCAGCCAGCTCTACGTCTCCACCCCCGACATGCTGCGCACCGGACTGAAACGGATCCAGGAACTCGGAGTCAAGCCCGAGCTGGAGATCTTCGACACCGGCCAGCTCTGGCTGGCCACGACGCTGATCGAGGAAGGCCTGATCGACGCGCCACCGCTGTTCCAGCTGTGCATGGGCATCCCGTACGGCGCGCCAGCGAACCCGGAGCTGCTGCAAACGATGGTCAACATGCTGCCCGAGGGATCCCAGTGGGCCTCGTTCGCGATCGGGCGCAACCAGCTGCCATGGGTGGCACAGTCGGCGCTGCTCGGCGGCCACGTGCGCGTCGGTCTCGAGGACAACCTGTACCTCTCCAAGGGGGTCAAGGCCACCAATGCCCGGCTGGTCGAGCGCGCCGTGAACATCGTCGAAAGCCTCGGCGGCACCACCGCCACGCCGGACGAGGCACGGGCACAACTGAACCTGAAGGGAGCCGGCCGTGGCTGACACTCCGACCGACACCGACTCCATCGGCATCACCACCGTCGCCTGTGTCGGCGCGGGCGTCATCGGCGGCGGCTGGGCCGCCCACTTCCTCGCCCGCGGCTACCGGGTTCAGGCCTGGGACCCGGCGCCCGACGCCGAGGCGAGGCTGCGCCGGGTCGTGGCGGGCGCCTGGCCCGCGCTGACCGAACTGGGCCTCGCCGAAGGCGCATCCCAGGACAACCTGACCGTGCCGCCGACGCTCGCCGAGGCCGTCGACGGCGCCGAATTCGTCCAGGAGAGCGCGCCGGAGGACCTCGACCTCAAGCGCAGGCTGCTGGCCGACATCGACACCGTCACCCCGCCGGACGTGGTCATCGCCTCGTCCACCTCGGGCTTTCCGATGAGCGACATGGCCACGGCCGCCGCGAATCCCGCGCGACTCGTCGTCGGCCACCCGTTCAACCCGCCGTACCTCATCCCGCTCGTCGAGGTCGTCGGCGGCGAGAAGTCCGAGCGCTGGGCCGTCGAGCAGGCGAGCGCGTTCTACCGCCACGTCGGCAAGTCCGTCATCACCATGGACCACGAACTGCCGGGCTTCATCGCCAACCGGCTGCAGGAAGCGCTCTGGCGCGAAGCCCTGCACATGGTCGCCGAGCGCGAAGCGACCGTCGAGCAGATCGACACCGCCATCACCGACGGTCCCGGGCTGCGCTGGCCGGTCCACGGCCCGTGCCTGACGTTCCACCTCGCGGGCGGCGAGGGCGGCATGGCGCACATGCTGGACCACTTCGGACCGTCGCTCGAGGCGCCGTGGACCCGGTTGACCGCGCCCGACCTCACGAAACAGCTGCGCGACGACATGGTCGACGGCTGCGAGTCCGAGGCCGACGGCCGGAGCATCGCGGAGCTCGTCGCCGAGCGGGACCGGGCCGTCATCGCCGTGCAGCGCGCCGTCGCCGAGTCCCGGGGACGCACCGATGGCTGACGTTCTCGAGTACCACGACCGGGTCCGCGACGACTGGATCGACTACAACGGTCACCTCAGCGAGCCGTTCTACGTCATGGTGTTCGGTTTCGCCACGACCGGCCTGATGGACCACGTCGGTCTCGACGAGACCTACCGCACCGAGACCGGGTGCTCGCTCTACACCGTCGAGGCACACGTCCGGTACCTGCGTGAGGTCGGCCCCGGTGCCGACCTCCACGTCACGACGTTCGTGACATCGGTCGACGCCAAGAAGGCCGTGCTGTGCCACGAACTCCGTGTCGGCGGCGAACTCGTCGCCACCGAGGAGCTGACGGCGATCCACGTCGCCGACGAGGGGGCCGCGCCGTTCCCGGATCACGTGGCGGACAAGCTCCGCCGCCTGCTCCGGCCGGCGCCGGAGTACGCGGGGAGAGCGATCCGCTCGTAACCGCCCCTGTCCCCGACGGAAAGCCCTTCATGTCCCTCGACAACCACGACACTCGTTTCTCCCGCAGAAAGTTCCTGCTCGGCAGCGCCGCACTGGCCGGCGCGGTCCCGTTCCTGTCGGCCTGCGGCGGGCGCAGCGACGCCGCCGCAGCGCCGACCGGCCCACCGAAGCGCGGCGGCACGCTGCGCGTCGGCGTCACCGGCGGCGGCGCCTCGGACTCGCTCGACCCGCACTCCCCCGTCACCAACCCCGACATCGCACGGGTGCGCAACCTGTACGAGCCGCTGGTCTACCGCGACCACGACTTCGAGGTCTCCTACCTGGTCGCCGAGAAACTCGAGTCCTCGGCGGACGCGACCACGTGGACGGCGACCCTCCGCGAGGACATCCGGTTCCACGACGGCAGACCGGTCACCCCTGCCGACGTCGTCGCCACGTTCCGCCGCATCATGGACCCCGACGACCCGAAGTCCGGTGCGGCCAGCCTCTCGATGCTCGACGAGGTGACGGCCGCAGGCGACCGGCAGGTCGAATTCCACCTCAACGAACCCTCGGCGGTGTTCGCCGACTACCTCGGCCAATACTCGCTGGGCATCGTGCCCGCCGACTTCGACGTCGCGAAGCCGGTCGGCACGGGCCCGTTCCGCGCCGCGGAGTTCACGGCGGGCCTGCAGAGCCGGTTCGTGCGCAATCCGCACTACTGGCGGCCGGGGCGGCCGTATCTGGACGAGCTCGTTCTCATCAACTTCACCGAGGACGACGCGCGGATCAACGCGCTGCTCGCCTCCCAGGTCGACGCCATCGACCAGGTGCCGGTGGCGCTCGTCGACGTGCTGCGCAGCGACGAACGAATGCGCATCCTCTCGTCGGAAACGGGTACGTGGCTGCCGTTCACCATGCGCGTCGACCGTCCGCCGTTCGACGACGTGCGCGTCCGGCAGGCCATGCGCCTCATCGTCGACCGCGAACAAATGATCAACCAGGTGCTGGCGGGCCAGGGCCGGGTCGGCAACGACTTGTACGCACCGTTCGACCCCGCGTACGCCTCCGAGTTGCCACAGCGCACGCAGAACATCGCCGAGGCGCGCCGACTGCTGGCCGAGGCGGGCAAGTCCGATCTGGACGTCGAACTCGTCACCGCACCGATCCAGGCCGGTGCCGTCGAGGCCGCCCAGGTGTTCCAGCAGCAGGCCAAGGCAGCCGGCGTGAACGTGCGACTCAACCGGGTCGACACGACCACGTTCTACGGCGACAACTACCTGAAGTGGGACTTCGCCCAGGACTTCTGGTACACGCGCAACTACCTGCCGCAGGCCGCGAACGGCTCGCTGCCCGATTCGCCCTACAACGAGACCCATTGGCAGGACCCGGAGTTCATCCGGCTCGTCCGCACGGCGAACCGCACCAGCGACACCAGCAGGCGCACCCGCCTGCTCAAGCAGGCACAGCGCATCGAGCACGAACGCGGCGGCCTCATCGTCTGGGGCTTCGTGAACCAGGTCGACGCCCATCAGGTCTACGTCGCCGGGCTCGTCCCGGACCGCACCGGCCTGCCCCTGTCCGGTTACTCGTTCGGCCAGGTCTGGCTCGGCTGAGGAGGTGAGGATTTCGTGTTTCGTTTGATTCTGCGCAGACTCGCGATCAGTGTCGCGGTGCTGTGGCTGGTGACGCTGCTGGTGTTCGTCGCGACGTTGCTGCTTCCCGGCGACCCGGCCCGCGCCATCCTCGGCCAACAGGCCACTCCCGAGCGGATCGCCGCGCTGAACGACCAGCTCGGCCTCGACGCGCCCGTGTGGCAGCGCTACCTCGACTGGCTCGGCGGGGTGTTCACCGGCGATCTCGGTACGTCGGCGGCCTCGCAGGGCCCGGTGACCGAGCTGTTGGGTGGGCGCATCGGCGCCTCGCTGGTGCTACTCGTCGGCGCCGCGGTGATCAGTACCGCGGGCGGGCTCGCGCTCGGCACGTGGTCGGCGCTGCGGCGTGGCCGTGCCGTCGACCACACCGTGTCCGGCCTGAGCCTGGTCGTCGCCGCGCTACCCGAGTTCGTCATCGGTGTCGCGCTGATCGTCCTGCTGTCGACGACCGTGCTGCCCGTGTTCCCGTCGGTCACACTGGCGCCGCCCGGCGAACCCGTCTGGTCACGCCCGATCCAACTCGTGCTGCCGATACTCACGCTGACGCTCGTCGTCACCCCGTACATCACGCGCATGATGCGCGCGACGATGAGCGAGGTGCTCGACAGCGGATACGTCGAGATGGCGCGGCTCAAGGGCATACCCGAACGCGTCGTCATCACGCGTCACGCCGTGCCGCACGCGATCGGCCCCGTCGCGCAGGTCATCGCGATCCAGCTCGCCTGGCTCGCGGGCGGTGTCGTCGTGGTCGAGTTCCTCTTCCGCTACCCCGGCATCGGGCAGGCGCTGATCGACGCCGTCAACAACCGTGACGTCGAGGTCGTCCAGGCGATCACGCTGCTCATCGCGGGCGTCTACATCGTGGTGAACCTGATCGCCGACATCGTCGGCATCATGACCAACCCCAAGCTGCGTGCGGAGGTGGCCCGATGACCGCGACGACCACACAGCCCACATTGCTGCGACGCGCGTTGTCGCTGCCCCAGGCGAAGATCGGCCTGACCCTGACCGTGGTCGTCGTCGGTGTCGCGGTACTCGGCCCGTGGGTAGGTCCGTGGCTGACCGGCCACGACACGACCGGTTTCGCGGGCAAGCCCTTCCAACCCGGCGGCATCGCCGGCACCGACGGTCTCGGCCGTGACGTGTTCACCCGGTTCCTCTCCGGCGGCCTGACACTGCTGGTCTACGCGGTGCTGGCCACCGCACTCGGCCTGGTGCTGGGCGCAGTGCTCGGCATGCTCGCCGGATACAGCGGCGGCCGGCTCGACTCGCTGATCATGCGCGGCAGCGACGTACTGCTGTCCTTCCCCCAGCTGGTGTTCGCCCTCCTGGCGATCGCCATGATCGGCCCGGAGGGCTGGCTGCTGGTGCTGGTCATCGGCGTCACCCACGCGCCCCGTGTCGCCCGCGTCGCACGACAGGCCACGGTGGCGGTCAAGGACGCAGACTTCATCCGCGCCGCCCGCATGTATGCCATGCCGCGCCGACGCATCCTGCTGCGCGAGGTACTGCCCAACATCACCGGGCCGCTGATGGTCGAGCTCGGCCTGCGGCTGACGTACTCCATCGGCTACGTCGCGTCGCTGTCGTTCCTCGGCCTCGGCATCCAGCCACCGACCGCCGACTGGGGCCTGATGATCAACGAGAACCGCATCGCACTCGTCGTCGAGCCGTGGGGCGTGCTGCTGCCCGTGCTCGCGATCGCGGTGCTGACCGTCGGCACCAACCTGATCACCGACTCGCTCGCGTCGGCGGCCTCCGGCACGTCGAACACCGGCAAGCCGAACACTGCGAAGGAGGCCTCGGCATGACCGCTCCCGCCACGGTGACGCACACGCTCCTCGCCCGGGAGCTGCGTGTCGACACCGCCACCGGACACCCCGTGCTGAAGGGCGTGTCGTACGAGATCGCACCCGGTGAGGTGCTGGCACTCGTCGGCGAGTCCGGCTCCGGCAAGACCACCGCGGGACTGGCCGCGCTCGGCCACTTCCGGCGCGGGCTCATCCACACCGGCGGCGGCGTGTCGGTGCAGTCCGACGACGGCGAACCGGTGTCCGTGCTGGAGGTCGGCGACCGGCAGCGGCGGTCGCTGCGCGGCAGCACCGTCGCCTACATCCCCCAGGACCCGGCCGCCTCGCTCAACCCGGCCCTGCGTATCGGCAAGCAGATCGGCGAGGTGCTCGAAACGCACGGTTACGGCGCGTCCGCGGCCGAACGATCCACGCGTATCGCCGAAGTCCTGGGCGAGGTCGGGCTCCCGGACGACGAGGCCTACCGACGGCGGTACCCGCACGAGCTGTCCGGCGGACAACAGCAGCGCGTCGGCATCGCCATGGCGTTCGCGTGCCGGCCGAACGTCGTCGTGCTCGACGAACCGACCACGGGACTCGACGTCACCACGCAGACGCTGGTCCTGCGCACGATCTCCGCACTCACCACCGAACACGACACCGCCGCGCTCTACATCACGCACGACCTGGCGGTGGTCGCCACGATCGCCCACCGGGTCGCCGTGCTGCGCCGCGGCGAGGTCGTCGAATGCGGCTCCACCGAGGAAGTGCTCCGCGCCCCCGCGCACGCCTACACTCGCGAACTCGTCACCGCGGTGCCGCACCTCGACGGCACGGGCGCGACCGACACGTCCGGATCGGGCCGTTCGACACCGGGCAGCTCGACACCGGGTGCCACGGAGTCGGGAGCCGCAGGGGCGAGTGCTGCGGACATGGAGGTCGCCGGCGATGCGGAACACACGCCGGTGCTGTCGGTGTCCGGCCTGTCCGTGGCCTACGGCGAGCACCGGGTGCTGCGTGACGTCTCGCTGGACGTGCGCGCGGGCGAATGCCTGATGCTGCTCGGCGAGTCCGGCTCCGGCAAGACGACGCTGTCGCAGTGCGTGGCCGGGCTGGGCCTGCCGCACGCCGGCACGGTGTCGGTGTCCGGAACCCCGCTCGCCGCCTCGACCCAGCGGCGCACCGCCGAACAGTTGCGCTCGGTGCAGTACGTGTTCCAGAGTCCGTACTCCTCGCTCAACCCCCGCAAGACGATCGCGCAGTCGGTGGAGCTGCCGTTGCGGACGCTCACGGACCTGGATGCCGCGGCGCGGCGGGAACGGGTGACCGAGACCCTCGAACGAGTGCGGCTCGATCCCGCGCTCGCAGGGCGGCTTCCCGACGAGCTGTCCGGTGGCCAGCGGCAGCGCGCCGCGATCGCCCGCGGCCTGGTGACCACACCGGACGTGCTGCTGTGCGACGAGGTGACCTCCGCGCTCGACGTGTCCGTGCAAGCCACGATCGTGGACCTGCTCTGCGAACTGCGGCGCGAACTGGGGATGGCGATGCTGTTCGTCACCCACAACATCGCGCTGGCACGGCACGTTGCCGACCGGATCGCGGTGCTGCGCGGCGGCGAGGTCGTCGAATCCGGCACGGTCGGCGAGGTCCTCGACTCCCCGTCGCACGAGTACACGCGCGAACTGCTCGCCAACACACCGAGGATGTGACGATGACGGTTCACGGATCGGTCGCACCGGGGTTCGAGCCCGTGCGGGACGCCTTCGCCGACGTGCTCGCCGACGCGCGCGGCGGCGGGTCCTTCGCCGTCGTGCGCGACGACACGGCGGTGGTCGACCTGTGGGGCGGCCTCGCCGACCCGGCCTCGGCCGCGCCGTGGCGCGACGACACCCTGTGTGTCCTGTTCTCCGGTACGAAGGGTGTCGTCGCCACCGTCGTCGCCGCACTCGACGTGCTCGACCCGGATGCATCGGTGCGGGATCTCTGGCCCGAGTTCACCGCCGACGCCACGATCGGCCACGTGCTGTCCCACACCGCCGGCCTGCCCTATGTGGACAGTCCGCACGACATGCTCGACAATGCGGCGTGTGCCGCACTTCTGTCGGCACAACGTCCGTTATGGACACCGGGGAGCCGCGTGGGCTACCACGCGCTGACCCACGGCCATCTCGTCGCCGAACTGTTGCGCCGCGCGACGGGCCGCTCCATCGGAACCCTCGTGCGCGAGGTACTGGCCGAACCGTTCGGGCTCGAGCTGCATCTCGGCACGCCGGAGTGCCTGGACGAGCGCATGGCACGGCTGCTGCGCGCACCCGGGTACACGATCAGCACATTCCTCGACGATCCGGAGCGCCGGAAGATCGTCGAACGCATGTATGCGGGCCTGCTCGACTCCGACGAGCGGATGAACTCCGCCGCCTACCGCCGCGCCGAACTGGCCGCCGGGAGCGGCACCGGAACGGCACGGTCGATGGCACGGCTCTACGATCTGCTCGCCCGCGGGCACGTCGTGGCACCGGACGCGCTGGCGCGGGCGACCCGGACCTGGTCCGAGGGGTTCGACGCCATCAACGACCGGCCACTGCGATTCGGTCTCGGCTACGAGCTCGAGGACCCCATCGGCACCTACGGCCCCGCGTCCCGCTCGGCAGGCGCCTTCGGCCACTCCGGAGCCGGCGGTGGACGCCACGGCGCGTGGCCCCAAACGGGCCTCGGCTTCTCGTTCGTCACCAACGAACTGCGCAGCGAGAACGCCGACGGTCGCGCCGACCGCCTCCTCGACGCGCTCGACGCCTCCCTCTGACGAGCGCCGCGCCGCTCAGCTCCGGAAGCCGCCGCCCTGCGAGCCGCCGCTCCGGCCGCCGCTTGGCGAACCACATAGGGACGACGGCAGGCCAGACAAACAACGCGCGCCGGACACCTGTCAGCAGGTGTCCGGCGCGCGAGAATCGTCCGGGCCGAGGAGCTCCTCAGACCGTGAAGCCGAGGGCGCGCAGCTGCTCGCGCCCGTCATCGGTGATCTTCTCGGGACCCCACGCCGGCATCCAGACCCAGTTGATCCGGTAGTCGTCGACCAGCTTGCCGGAGCCCTTCAGCACCGACGCCGTCTGGTCCTCGATCACGTCCTGCAGCGGGCAGGCCGCCGACGTCAGCGTCATGTCGATGGTCGCCGTGTTGTCCGGCTCCACCTGGATGCCGTACACCAGGCCCAGGTCCACGACGTTGATGCCGAGCTCGGGGTCGACCACGTCACGCATGGCCTCCTCGACGTCCTCGACCTTCGCCACGTCGCCGCCCGCCGCGGCCTCGGAGGAGGCCTGTGCTTCCTGGTCGAGATCGGCCGCAGTCCGGCCCTCTCGCTCCTGCTGCGTGCCGACTTCGGTCATGCTTCCACCTCAATCTTCCGGACTACCCGGCCGGCCTCGGTGAGCGCTGCTGCGCAGACTCCGTTCCCGCTCACACCGCCTCCGTTCACGCTCACACCGCCTCCGCGCCGATCGACGTGCGGGCCAGTGCGTCCTTGAAGGCCATCCATCCCAGCAACGCGCACTTCACCCGCGCAGGATACTTCGCGACACCGGCGAACGCGATGCCGTCGTCGAGCACGTCCTCGTCCGGTTCGACCTGGCCGCGCCCCTGCATCAGCTCCGTGAACGCATCCATCGTGGTCATCGCCTCGCCGATGCTGTGGCCGATCACGAGGTCGGTCATCACCGACGTCGAGGCCTGGCTGATCGAACAGCCCTGCCCCTCGTACGACACGTCCTCGACCGTGCCGTCGTCGGCGACCTTGACGCGCAGGGTCACCTCGTCGCCACAGGTCGGGTTGACCTGGAACGACTCGCCGTCGAACGGCTCACGCAGACCGCGGGCATGCGGGTTCTTGTAGTGATCCAGGATGATCTCCTGGTACATGCTCTCGAGCTGCATGCCTCTACTCCCCCACTCCGAAGAACCGCTGCGCCTCGCGAACCCCCGCGACCAGCGAGTCCACTTCGGATGGTTCGTTGTACAGGTAGAACGACGCGCGCACCGTCGCCGGGACCTCACACGCGCGGTGCAGCGGCCACGCGCAGTGATGTCCCACGCGCACCGCGATACCCAGGCTGTCGAGCACCTGGCTCACGTCGTGCGGATGCACGCCGTCGACGACGAACGCCACGGTCGCACCGCGATCGGCCGTGTCGGCCGGTCCGATGATCCGCACACCGGGGATCTCCGACAGGCCCGCGAGCGCCCGCTCGGCGAGCGTGTGCTCGTGCGCGGACACGCGGTCCATGCCGACGCCGTTCAAATAGTCCACCGCAGCGGCGAGCCCGACGGCCTGCGAGGTCATCGGCACGCCCGCTTCGAAGCGCTGCGGCGGCGGTGCGAACGTCGAACCCTCCATCCGGACGAGCTCGATCATCGACCCACCGGTCAGGAAGGGCGGCATCGCCTCGAGCAGCTCCCGCCGCCCGTACAGCACGCCGATGCCCGACGGGCCGAGCATCTTGTGCCCCGAGAACACCGCGAAGTCGACACCCAGGGCGCCGAAATCGACAGCGCCCTGCCCGTACACGCCGTGCGGCACGGACTGGCACGCGTCGAGCACGACCAGCGCGCCGACCTCGTGGGCCCGGCGTACCAACGGCTCGACCGGATTCACGGTACCGAGCACATTGGACTGATGGGCGAATGCGACCACCTTGGTCCGCTCGGTGATCAGCGAGTCCAGTTCGGACAGGTCGAGCCTGCCGTCGGCGGTGACCGAGAACCACTTCAGCGTCGCCCCGGTGCGCTGGCAGAGTTGCTGCCACGGCACCAGGTTCGCGTGGTGCTCCATCTCGGTGACGACGATCTCGTCACCCGGCCCGACCGCGAACCGCTCCGACTCGGGGCCCGCCGTGGCGGCGTTACTCATCGCGTAGGCGACCAGGTTGACGCCCTCGGTCGCGTTCTTGGTGAACACGACCTCGCCCGGCGAGACCCCGACGAACGACGCGATCGTCGCGCGGGCGCCCTCGTAGGCGTCGGTCGCCTCCTCGGACAGCTGGTGCGCCCCCCGATGCACGGCGGAGTTGGCCGTCTCCACGAACCGCCGCTCGGCGTCGAGCACCTGGGCGGGACGCTGGGACGTAGCCCCGGAATCGAGGTACACCAGCGGTTTCCCGTCACGAACGGTGCGCGACAGGATGGCGAAATCGGCTCGCAGCGCTGTGACGTCCACAGGCAGCGAATCCGTGGTGGTCATCGCCGGCTCCCTTCGGTCCGGGTCTGCCGGAGCGGTACCCCCGCCGCCGGCAGACCCCGGGTGACGTGTCAGACCGCGGCTTCGGTCGTGTACTTGACGTAACCGTCGGCCTCGAGCTCGTCCGCCAGCTCCTTGCCGCCGGACTGCACGACCTTGCCACCGGCGAACACGTGCACGAAGTCGGGCTCGATGTGCTTCAGGAGCCGCGAGTAGTGCGTGATCAGCATGACGCCGACCTCGTTGTTCGACTTGTACTCGTTGACCGCCTCCGACACCGTGCGCAGCGCGTCGACGTCGAGGCCCGAGTCGGTCTCGTCGAGGATGGCGAACTTCGGCTTCAGCAGCGCCATCTGCAGGATCTCGTGGCGCTTCTTCTCACCGCCGGAGAAGCCCTCGTTCACGCTGCGCTCGGCGAACTCGGAGGAGATGTCCAGCTGGCCCATCTCGTCCTTGACCTCCTTGACCCAGTGCCGCAGCTTCGGGGCCTCACCGCGCACCGCGGTGGCGGCCGAGCGGAGGAAGTTCGACATCGACACGCCCGGCACCTCGACCGGGTACTGCATCGCGAGGAACAGGCCCGCGCGGGCCCGCTCGTCGACGCTCATCTCGAGGACGTTCTCGCCGTCGAGCAGCACCTCGCCCGAGGTCACCGCGTACTTGGGGTGTCCGGCGATCGCGTACGACAGTGTGGACTTGCCGGAGCCGTTCGGGCCCATGATCGCGTGGGTCTCGCCCGAGCGGATCGTCAGGTTGACGCCGTTGAGGATCGGCTTGTTGCCTTCGTCGGTCACGACGTCGGCGTGCAGATCCTTGATTTCCAGTGTGGCCATGCCTTCTTCGTTTCTCTTAGGCGTTCGAAAGTCGTCGGTGATGGTCCGGCCGCGTTACACGCCGATGGCTTCGAGCTCGGCCTCGATGGCCGCCTCGAGCCGTTCGCGCACCTCGGGGACCTCGATCTTCATCAGGATCTCGTGGAAGAACCCGCGGACGACGAGCCTGCGGGCCTCGTCCTCGGGAAGACCACGTGCCTGCAGGTAGAACAGCTGCTCGTCGTCGAACCGGCCCGTGGCGCTGGCGTGGCCCGCACCGGAGATCTCGCCGGTCTCGATCTCGAGATTCGGCACCGAATCCGCGCGCGCACCCTCGGTCAGCACGAGGTTGCGGTTGAGCTCGAAGGTCTCGGTGGCCTCCGCGGCCGCGCGGATGAGCACGTCGCCGATCCACACGGTGTGCGCCCCGTCGCCCTGCAGTGCGCCCTTGTAGAGGACGTTGGACTTGCAGTTCGGCACGGCGTGGTCCACGAACAACCGGTGTTCCTGGTGCTGGCCGGTGTCGGCGAAATGCAGGCCGAGCATCTCCACGTCGCCGCCCGGGCCCGCGAACGTGGCGGTCGGACTGACGCGCACCAGATCGCCACCGAGCGTGACGACGATGTGCTTGAGGCGCGAATCCCGGCCCAGCTTGAGGTGCTGCTCGGAGACGTGGACCGCGTCGTCGGCCCAGTCCTGCACCGACACGACCGTCAGCTGTGCGCCGTCGCCGAGGACGAACTCGACGTTGTCGGCGTAGGTGCCGGAACCGACGTGGTCCAGCACGATCGTCGCTTCACCGAACTGCTCGGCGCGGATCTGCACGTGGCCGTAGGCGGTCTTGCCCTCGCCGGGGCCGTGCAGCCGCACGATCGTGCGGGCCGAGGCCTTCGTCTCGGCGGGCACCGTCACCAGCGTGGCCTTCTCGAACGACGAGTACGCCTGAGCGGCGATCCGGTCGCTCGGGACACCCGCCACACCGAGACGCTCGTCGTCGCGGCCGATGGTCTCGACCCGCACCTCCGGCGCCGTCTCGAGCTCGAGCTCGGCCTCGCCGGTGGCCGGCGCCGAACCGTCGTGCAGCCCGCGCAGGCGCTTCATCGGCGTGAACCGCCAGTTCTCCTCCCGGCCGCCCGGGACCTCGAACGCCTCGACGTCGTACGAGGTGAAACGCTCCCCGCGGGAGGCCGCCGGGATCGTCACCTCGGCGGCCTCCGCGGTGTTCGCGGCTGCGGTGTTCTCAGCAACCGTCATGTCAGCCGACGCTTCCTTCCATCTGCAGTTCGATCAGGCGGTTGAGCTCGAGCGCGTACTCCATCGGCAGCTCCCGCGCGATGGGCTCGACGAACCCGCGCACCACCATCGCCATGGCCTCCTCCTCGGTGAGACCGCGCGACATCAGGTAGAACAGCTGGTTCTCGCTCACCTTGGACACGGTGGCCTCATGCCCCATCGACACGTCGTCGTTGCGGATGTCGACGTACGGGTACGTGTCCGACCGGGAGACCGTGTCGACGAGCAGGGCGTCGCAGACCACGCTGGAGCTCGAGTGGTGTGCCCGCTTCGCGACCTTCACCAGACCGCGATACGAGGTGCGGCCACCGCCTCGCGCCACCGACTTCGACACGATCGACGAGGACGTGTGCGGGGCGAGGTGCTCCATCTTCGCACCCGCGTCCTGGTGCTGGCCCTCGCCCGCGAACGCGACCGACAGGACCTCGCCCTTGGCGTGCTCGCCCATGAGGAAGACCGACGGGTACTTCATCGTCACCTTGGAGCCGATGTTGCCGTCGACCCACTCCATGGTGGCGCCCTCTTCGGCCTTGGCGCGCTTGGTCACCAGGTTGTAGACGTTGTTCGACCAGTTCTGGATCGTCGTGTAGCGGCAGCGGCCGCCCTTCTTCACGACGATCTCCACGACCGCGGAGTGCAGCGAGTCGGACTGGTAGATCGGCGCCGTGCAGCCCTCGACGTAGTGCACGTAGGCGTCCTCGTCGACGATGATCAGCGTCCGCTCGAACTGGCCCATGTTCTCCGTGTTGATGCGGAAGTAGGCCTGCAGCGGGATGTCGACGTGCACGCCCTTCGGCACGTAGATGAACGAACCGCCGGACCACACGGCCGTGTTCAGCGCGGAGAACTTGTTGTCGCCCGCCGGGATGACCGAGCCGAAGTGCTCCTCGAACAGCTCCGGGTAGTCGCGCAGAGCCGTGTCGGTGTCCAGGAACAGCACGCCCTGTGCCTCCAGGTCCTCGCGGATCTGGTGGTAGACGACCTCGGACTCGTACTGCGCGGCGACGCCGGCGACGAGGCGCTGCTTCTCCGCCTCGGGGATGCCGAGCTTGTCGTAGGTGTTCTTGATGTCCGTCGGCAGGTCCTCCCAGCTGGTGGCCTGCTTCTCGGTCGAACGCACGAAGTACTTGATGTTGTCGAAGTCGATCCCCGACAGGTCCGCGCCCCAGTTGGGCATCGGCTTGCGCTCGAAGGTCTTGAGCGCCTTCAAGCGTGCGTCGCGCATCCACTCCGGCTCGGACTTCTTCTCCGAGATGTCCGATACGACATCCTCGTCGACGCCACGCCGAGCGCTCGCGCCCGCCGTGTCCGGGTCCGACCAGCCGAACGCGTAGTTGCCGAGAGACTCGATGGTCTCTTCCTGGCTCAACGGCGTGGTGGTGGGATTGCGCTGCTCGGCAGCGGCAGTCATGCGGTCGTCCCTCCATTCGGAGTTCGTGCTTCGTGACCCGGCGCCGGGCCGGGCACGTGCGTCGTACACGCGGCATCGCCGCGCGCGATGGTGGCCAGTCGCTGCACGTGGGTGCCGAGCAACTGGGCGAACGCCTCGGTCTCGGCCTCGCACAGCTGCGGGAACTCCGCTGCGACGTGGGCCACCGGGCAGTGGTGCTGGCAGAGCTGCGCTCCGGTTCCGGAGGTGGTTCCGGAGGTGGTTCCGGAGGCTCCGGTGCCACCCGGGAGATCGCTCCCGGACGCAGTCGAGCCGCCGGTGTCCGGACCGCCCGCGTCGACCTGCCTGGTCGACGCAGCGTAGCCCTCCCTGGTCAAGACGGTGGCCAGTGCCTCCGCCTTGTCCGCGGGAGCAGCCTCCTGCGAGATCTGCTCCCAGTACGGATCGACGAGCGCCGCCACGCGCCGCTCGGCGAACGCACGAACCGCCTCCTCGCCCGCGTGCTCGGCGAGGAACCGGATCGCGGAGACCGCAAGGTCGTCGTAGGCATGCCCGAACCGCGCCCTGCCCTGCTCGGTGAGCAGGAACAGCTTCGCGGGCCTGCCACGGCCCCTCCTGCCGCGTCGCGATGCCTCCCGCGTCTCGGCCTCACGGTCGGCCAGCAGTGCGTCGAGATGCCGACGCACCGCAGCCGGGCTGATACCGAGCTGCTCGGCCACCGCGGCCGCAGTCATCGGACCCTGCTCGAGCAGAACCCGGGCGACCTCGCCCCGTGTACCGCCGTCCGAACCCGGCGGCGGTACCGGTGCCGTGACGGAACCGGGAGGCGCCGGTGGCGCGGTGCCACCCTGCTGATCCTGGTTGCCGTCGTTTTTCACAACATGATTGTGTCTTATTTCCTCGCGGCAGGCAAAGGCGCCTCACCGGCAGTGACCGGACTCACCGACACACTGCAGCGCACCGCGCCACAGCAGGAGACGCACTCCTCGGTAGGAGACGCCCCCTCGGTGGGCGATACGTCCCTTCGGTACGAACTGCGAGCACCGGGCTTGCCGTCGATGCGGGGGACACGAGGGGAAGATCCGGGGCACTGAACCCCTTGGGGGCACGCAGCGTCCACGCGAGGTCCACGCGCGGCTCGCCAGAGCAGGGCCGGACCACCACCGGCCGGCGGGACGCTGCCCACCGCTACTCTCTCGGCGTGGCATTCGGCAGGGGCCCCGTGGCATTCGGCGGGGGACGCAGGCGGCGACCCGGCGACGAGGACGACCCCGCGCCGGCGCGGGAGACCGGCGGTTCCGGCTCCCGACGGTCCCCGCCGGCCGACTCCACCGTCTGGGTGCCCGCACGCTCCCCCGCACATCCGGGTGACCGCGACCCCCTGACGGCCGACGAGCGACGGTCGATCCGCCTGGTACAGAGCTTCGGCACCGTCGGCTCACTGATGCTCGCGTTCGGCTCACTCGGCGCGGGCGCCGCTCCCGTACTCAACCCGGTGAACACGCTGCCGGTACTGCGGATCTTCGCGCGGATCCCCACGGTGTCACTGGCCCTGGCGTTCATCGGCATGATCATGCTGATCGCGGGCTGGCTGCTGCTCGGCCGCTTCGCCCGGCCGAGCCGCAAGCGCATCGTCGGCAGGCGCGAACTGCACCGCACTCTGCTGCTGTGGATCGCCCCGCTCGTCGTGATCCCGCCGGTCTTCACCCGTGATCCGTACGTCTATCTGGGCCAGAGCGAGGTCCTCACCCGCGGCATGGACCCGTACGAGGTCGGCCCCGAGGCGCTCGGCAACGGCGATCCGCTGGTCGTCGGCGTCGCGAACATCTGGCGCGACACCCCCGCCCCGTACGGGCCGCTGTTCCTGCGCATCGGCAGCTGGCTCACCGGCATCAGCGGCGAGCACGTCTCCGGCGGCATCCTGCTGTTCCGGCTGCTCACGCTCGTCGGGCTCGGCATCGTCGTCTGGGCGCTGCCCCGGCTCGCCGCCCGGTTCGGCGTTCCGCCGAGCACCGCACTGTGGCTCGGTGTGGCCAACCCGCTCGTGCTGTTCCACATCGTCGGCGGCGCCCACAACGACGCGCTCGGCATCGGCCTCATGCTGCTCGGCCTCGAGGTCGGTCTCCGGCGCCTTCCCTACCGGGTCCGCGGTGACTCGCCCCCGCCGCTGGCCAAGGGCGAGATCGGTTTCATCGTCGCCGGCGCAGCGATCATCACCGTCGCCGCGACCGTCAAACTGCACGCGATCGTCGCGCTGGGCTTCTTCGGAGTGATGATCGCCCGGCGCTGGTACGGCGGTATCAAGGACCTGCTCAAGGCCGCCACCGGCATGATCGCGATCTGCGCCGTCGTCATGACCGCGGTGACCTACGGCGTCGGCCTCGACTACGGCTGGGTCAACGGGCTGAGCACCCCCACCAAGCTGTGGAACTGGATCGCGCCGACCGCCGAGATCGGCCAGCTCGGCGGCGTGCTCGGGGTCGCTCTCGGACTCGGCAACCACACCGCGGGGATCATCGCCGTACTGGCGATCCTGAGCTATCTCGCCGCAGGGGCGATCACCGTCAAGTTCCTCTGGGACAGCCTCCACTGGCGATATCGGCCCATCATCGGCCTCGGCGTCTCCGTCGGCGCGTTCATGCTGCTGCACGTCGCGATGCAGCCGTGGTGGCTGCTCTGGGCGATCATCCCGCTCGCCGCCTCGGCCGGCACGTCCCGGTTCCGCGTACTCGCGACCGGGATGAGCGTCGTGCTGGCCGTACTGATCCCGCCCAACGGCAGCCCGTTCGACGGTCGCCTCTACACGCTGCCGCAGGCCTACTTCGCCGGAGGGCTCGTCGTGCTCGGCGCGCTCGCGCTGCTCTGGTGGCGGGCACCCGCCGTGCTGTTCGCCCGCACCGACCCCGACGATCTGTTCCACCCACCACGGGCCCGCACGGCCGGACGTACTCGGCGCGGCCACGCCACGGACCCGGCCGGCACCGCCGCGGATGCGACGGGTTCCCACGTCGGCGCGGCGGGTTCCCACGTCGATGGGCCGGGTTCCGACGGCACGACCGCCGAAGTGAGCGGTGCCGGCACCCGCGACGAGTCGGCGCGCGACCACCCGTGACGGAGTCGGCACCCGCCAGGGCGACGCGAACGCCCCGGCGGCACGCCGTACCCTTGACGTTCGTGAATGCTGCGGCCGTCGAGATCACCGGGCTGGTGAAGCGCTTCGGGTCGGTCACCGCCGTCGACGGGCTCGATCTGAAGATGCCGACAGGCGAGATCCTCGCCCTGCTCGGGCCCAACGGCGCGGGCAAGACCACCACCGTGGAAATCTGCGAAGGCTTCCGCCACGCCGACGCGGGCACGGTGCGCGTGCTCGGGCTCGATCCTGCTCGCGACGGCTCCGCTCTGCGCCCGCGGGTCGGCGTCATGCCCCAAGGCGGCGGCGCGTATCCGGGCGTGCGCGCCGAAGAGATGCTCCGCCTGGTCGCCGCCTGCGCGGCCGATCCGCTCGACCCGGCCTGGATGCTCGACGTGCTCGGCCTCGGTACCGCGCGCCGCACCCCGTTCAAACGGCTCTCCGGCGGCCAGCAACAGCGCCTGTCCCTTGCGTGCGCGCTCATCGGCAGGCCGGAACTGGTGTTTCTCGACGAACCCACGGCCGGCATGGATCCACAGGCCAGGCGGCTCGTGTGGGAGCTGCTGGGCGCACTCCGCACCGACGGCGTCAGCGTGCTGCTGACCACTCACCTCATGGAGGAAGCGGAGGCACTCGCCGACGACGTCGTGATCGTCGACGACGGCACCGTCATCGCGCAGGGCTCCCCCGGCGCGCTCACCGCCGAGCACGCCGAAGACGCGCACCTGCGGTTCCGCGCCCGCCCCGGCCTCGACACCCGACTGCTCGCCGCCGCCCTGCCCGAAGGCTACGTCGTCCGCGAATCGACCCCCGGCTCCTACCGGGTCATCGGGCACGTCGACCCGCAGGTCGTGTCCACCGTGACGTCGTGGTGTGCCCAGCAGGGCGTACTCGCCGACGAGCTGCACGTCGGCAGGCGCGATCTCGAAGAGGTCTTCCTCGAACTGACCGGACGGGAGCTGCGCACATGACGACGTCCCGCTTCGCCCCCGGCACCTTCACACCCGCACCCGGCCGCGGCCGCCTCGGGCGCATGCTGGCCGCCCACGCGCGCGTCGAGACGGCACTGACGCTCCGGCACGGCGAGCAAATCCTGCTCACCCTCCTCATTCCCCTCGCGCTGCTCATCGGCCTCAGCCTGCTCGACGTGCTGCCCGCAGGCGAGTTCGCCGGCATGGAACGCGTCGACTGGATCACTCCGCGCATTCTCGCCCTGGCCGTCCTGTCGTCGGCGTTCACCGGCCAGGCCATCGCACTCGGTTTCGACCGGCGATACGGCGTCCTGAAGCGGCTCTCCGCCACCGCACTGCCGCGGTGGCTGCTCGTCGCGGGCAGGCTCGTCGCCGCACTCGTCGTCGTCACCCTGCAGGTGCTCGTCCTCGGCGCCGTCGCAGCGCTGCTCGGCTGGTCACCGTCGGCCGCGGGCATCGCGTTCGGCGTCGTCCTGCTCGCGGTCGGCACGTTGTGTTTCGGCGCCCTGGGCGTGCTGCTCGGCGGCGCACTCAGGGCCGAGGCGGTACTGGCACTCGCCAACATCGTGTGGTTCGTCCTGCTGCTGGCAGGCGGCATCCTGATGGTGCCGTCCGCCCTGCCGGACACCTACGCGACGGTCGTCGGCCTGCTGCCGTCCGGGGCGCTCGCGGAGGGTCTGCACGCCGCACTCGTCGACGGCACGTTCTCGGCGGGAGCGTGCGCCGTGCTGGCCGCATGGACCGTCGTCGCCGCCGCGATCGCCACGCGAACCACGAAACTCACCTGACCCCGGGTTCCGGGTTCCGGGTCTGATGCCCCGAAGGGCACCTTCGGGGCACTGAGCGCCCCGAATCTTCCCCTCGCGATGCGAGTGCCCCGATCTTCTCCTCGCGGTGCGACCGACGACGCCGGCAGGACGCGCGGAAGCCAGGGCGACACCGGGTACGACGCGAGGGGAACATCTGGGGCGTTGAACGCCCCCAAGGTGCCCTTCGGGGCGCGCGGCCGGCCCCTCTCCCACCGCCACCCAGATGGAAGCGCTCCGCGCTACCCCTACGGCCAGCCCTTCTCCCTCCACCGCCCAAAGGGAGGCGCTTCGCGCCGCCTCTTACACTTTGTAGTGTGAGCGCATTCGTGGAGCGGTTGTCCTCGCTCGTCGGTCGGCTGCCGTACCCGTCGCGGGCGGTCCAACGCACCATCGCGATCGCCGCGATCATCACCCAGGGCGGGATCGGCGTCACCGGCTCCATCGTGCGGGTCACCGGGTCCGGACTCGGCTGCCCCTCCTGGCCGCGGTGCTTCCCCGGCAGCATGTTCCCGGTCGAGCATCCCGAGTACGAGATGTTCAACCAGTGGATCGAGTTCGGGAACCGCCTGCTCACCGGCATCGTCGGCGTCGTCGCAGCGCTCTGCGTACTCATCGCCTGGCGCATCCACCTCGAGCACCCCGGCCGCACCCGGCTCGTCAAGCTCGCGTGGACCATGCCCGGCGGCGTCATCGCCCAGGCCGTGATCGGCGGCATCACCGTCGTCACCGGCCTGCTGTGGTGGACCGTCGCGATCCACTTCCTCGTCTCCGCCGTCCTCGTCTGGCTCGCCACCCAGCTCCTCTACGCCCTCGACGAAGGCGACGAGACGCCACGCCCGTCGCTGCCCGCCCGGTATCGGCCGCTGGTGCAGGGACTGGTCGTCGCCCTCGCCGCAGTACTCGTCGCCGGCACCACCGTCACCGGTGCCGGCCCCCACGGCGGCGATCCCGACACCGCGCGATTCGACGTGCCCATCGCAACACTCTCGTTCATCCACGGCGGCCTGCTCGTCGTGTTCCTGGTGACCCTCGCGGCACTCGGCGTCGCCGCATGGCGCCACAAGCACGAGACACCGCCGTCCGCGGCCTTCCGCCGCCGCTACACCGTCGTCTGGATCGTCGCGCTGGCGCAGGGCGCCCTCGGCAGCGTGCAGTACGAACTCGGCGTGCCGGAGGAACTCGTGTCGTTCCACGTCCTCGGCTCCGCCGCGGTCATCGTCGCCGTCTCCGCCCTGTGGTGCGCCACCCGCGACCGCGGGCCCGTCGTCAGCCATCACCGCGCCGCCCGTGGCGCCACCGGTACCGCGACACCCGCCAACTCGGCATCCGGTACCGCGGCATCCGGTACCGCGGCATCCTCGGCGAGCGGACCTGCCTCCGGCACCGGACCGCGCTGACGCCCGCACGCCGGCACCGTGGCCGAACACGCCGTCGGCGTCGCACCCCGCCGATCGTCCAGTGCCGGCGTCCAGCGCCAGCGTCCAGCACTGACCGTGCACCGCCGACAATGCAGCGCCAACCGTCCGGTGCCGACCGTGCAGCTTCGCCAATACAGCTCCGCCGACGCAGTGCCGACCACGCAGCACCGACCGTCCGGCGGCCCGCACCGCACCGTCCGAAGGACGCGACCGTACGTTTCGTCACCTGTCACCACGGAACCGCCCATGACCGGTGCACGTCCCGGTATTCTCCGGTCGGCGCCGCCCACCGGCATCCCACACCCGCCCGTGTCACCGCGGGCCCGAGACCGTAACCACTCCCCTGCCACCGCATCGAGACGAGGTCGCACGTCCCCATGAGCACTGCCGAACAGGCACCGGAAACCACGTCCGGAACGTCCGGACGAAAGCCCCTCCTCGGCGAGGCCCGCACAACCGGCCAGATGCTGGTGCTGAAAACGTTCCTGCTCATCCCGTTCTTCGCGCTGCTCGTCTCGATCCCCTTCGCGTGGGGCTGGGGACTCAGCTGGCTCGACCTCGGCCTGGCCGTCGGGTTCTACACGGTCGGCACACTCGGCGTGACCGTCGGCTACCACCGCTACTTCACGCACGGTGCGTTCAAGACCGGCCGTCCGCTGCGCATCGCACTCGCCATCGCAGGCAGCATGGCCGTGCAAGGGTCGGTGATCTTCTGGGTCGCCAGCCACCGCAGGCACCACGCCTTCGCCGACCGTGAGGGCGACCCGCATTCACCGTGGCTGTTCGGCACGTCCCCCGGCGCGCTGCTGCGCGGCTTCTGGCACTCCCACATGGGGTGGATGTTCAACCGCGACGTCACGAACTACCAGCGGTTCGCCCCGGATCTGCTCGCCGACGAGGACCTCAAGATCGTCAACCGGTTCTTCGCGCTGTGGATCGTGGCCAGCCTCGCCCTGCCCGCGCTCATCGGCGGGCTGGTGACCTGGTCCTGGTGGGGCGCCGTGACCGCGTTCTTCTGGGCCGGACTCGTGCGTATCGCCTTCTCGCACCACGTGACGTGGTCGGTCAACTCGGTGTGCCACATGGTCGGCGAACGTCCGTTCACCAGCCGCGACAAGGCATCCAACTTCTGGCCGCTGGCGATCCTGTCCATGGGTGAATCGTGGCACAACTCCCATCACGCCGACCCGACCTGCGCCCGGCACGGCGTGCTGCGCGGTCAGCTCGACATCTCCGCCCGGCTGATCTGGGTCTTCGAGAAGCTCGGCTGGGCCCGGGGCGTCCGCTGGCCCAAGCCCGAACGACTCGCCGCCAAACGCGTCGCCGCCTGACGCACCTCGCCCGGTGACGCCCGGCCGAAACCGCGGGCGTCACCGGGCGGTCACGTCAGCGCAGCACGCACCGCAGATGCGAACCGGACGGGCGCATCGGCGTCGGCCTGCCGGAATCCCAGGCTCGGCTCACTGAGCTCGAGTTCCAGGAGGGCAGGTTCACCGGATGCGGTCCGCACCAGGTCGACCCGGGCGTAGAGCAGCGCGGTGCGGGGCAGGCCGAGCCGCGCAGCCGCCGCGTCGAGCGCGTCCTCCGCGAGCGCGCGCCACGGACCCCGCGGCGTCGCGGTCCCCAGCTTCTCGGTGACGAACAACCCGGATTCGTCGAGGTCGGCGCCACTGAGCATCGGGCCCTTGGTGAACGCGTGCGAGTACTGGCCGCCGAAGAACACGAGCGCGGTCTCACCCTCGCTGTCGACCGCGGGCTGATACGGCTGGACGAGGGCGGTGTAACCGTCGTCGTGCAACGCGCGCAGGTGCCGTGCGGCGGCGTCGTGACCGGCCGGTGTGAACCGCGCCGCACCCCGCGAGCCCGCGCCGACGGACGGCTTGACGACGAAGTCGCGGTCCGGCCACTGCGGCGTCTCACCCGGCGCGGCGAGTTCGGTGGGCACGACGTCGACACCGCCGGCGGCGAGGTCGAGCAGGTAGGCCTTGTCGGTGTTCCAGCGGACCACGCTCGCCCGGTTCGCCAGTCCCGGCACCGACGCGCACCAGGCCAGGAACTCGTCGCGCCGCTCCGGGTAGTCCCACGTCGACCGCGGGATCACGATGTCGGCGGCCGCGAAGTCCTCGGCCGGGTCGTCCCAGACGGCCCAGCGCGTGTCGACGCCGACGTCCGCGAGGGCCTCCGGAACGGCGTGCTCGTCCCCGTCGCCCTGCGCGACCCGGCCGCAGCCGACCAGCAGGGCGGTGCGTTTCGCCCCGCTCACGCGCGAGCGCGCGGACCGGCCATCGTGCGGCGGTGCTCCGCGCCGATCACCGTCGCGTTCACGGTGTCCGAATCCCATTCGGCGGATTCGAGGGCGTCGATCGCCTCGACGAGCGCCGCGCCGGTCTCCGCGTTCGGCACGACGACGTCGCCCATCGCGCCGTCGGCTCCCACCAGCACGACGCGGGCGCCCAGGCGCCCGATCCGTTCCACGACGGCCTTCGACGGCGTGCCGTGCTCGGCGACGAACCCGCGGGCGGCGGACAGCTGCGCCTTCGTCGGTTCGGTCGGGGTCTTCTCGGTGCTCTCGGTCTCAGCCACGGCGACAGTGTAGGGGGCAGGCCCCACGGCACGGGCCGGGACGCGCTGCACGTCACGATCATGACCTCGGCTCTAAGGTCGGAACCGTCACGTCCCACGAACCCCACCCAGGAGGTAACCGCATGCCCACAGCCATCCGGATCGAACGCACCGGAGGTCCGGAGGTCCTCACGCCTGCGGACGTCGAGACGCCCTCCCCCGGACCGGGCCAGGTGCTCGTCGACGTCGCCGCCGCCGGGGTCAACTACATCGACACGTATCAGCGGGCCGGCGTTTACCCGATGGACCTGCCGTACACGCCGGGGCTCGAAGGCGCAGGCACGGTCGCCGCGGTCGGGTCCGGGGTCACCGGCCTCACCCTCGGCGACCGGGTGGCGTGGCAAGGACATCCCGGCGGATACGCGCAGCGGGCTCTCGTGCCGGCCGCCGTGGCCGTCCCCGTACCCGACGAGGTACCCGCCGAGACGGCGGCGGCCGTCATGCTGCAGGGCATCACGGCGCACTACCTCGTCAACTCGACGTACCCGGTGGCCGAAGGCGAGACGATCCTCGTGCACGCGGCCGCGGGCGGAGTGGGCCTGCTGCTGACCCAGCTCGCCAAGGCCAAGGGTGCGCGTGTACTCGGCACCGTGTCGACGGCGGAGAAGGAGACCCTCGCGCGGCAGGCGGGCGCCGACGAGGTGATCCGCTACACGGACCGGGACTTCGCCGACGCGGTTCGGGAACTCACCGGCGGCGAGGGCGCCGCTGTCGTGTACGACGGCGTCGGCGCGAGCACGTACGAGGCGAGCCTGCGCTGCCTGCGCAGGCGGGGCATGCTCGTGCTGTTCGGAGCCTCCAGCGGTCCCGTGCCACCGATCGATCCGCAGCTGCTCAACTCCGGCGGGTCGTTGTTCCTCACCCGCCCGACGGCTGCGGACCACGTCGCCACCCGGGACGAGCTCACCTGGCGTACCGGTGAGCTGTTCGCGGCCGTCGCGGCCGGCACCCTCGACGTGCGGATCGGCGCGCGCTACCCACTGGCCGACGCGCGTACGGCCCACGAGGATCTCCAGGGCCGCCGCACCACCGGCAAGGTGCTGCTCATCCCCTGAGGAACCGCCGACGTACGACCGCCCCCCGGCGGCTCCTCTCCGAGGGCCGCCGGGGGCGGATTCGCGGCGTGGGAACGGTCCGCGTCAGGCGACGGAGCGGTCCGCGTCAGGCGACGCCGGTGACCTCGGCCACCACGACGAGATTCTCACCGGCGAGCGGATTGCCGCTCTGCTCGGCATAACCGAGGTCCGGCGGCAGCACGACGACGCGCTCGCCACCCTGGCGCACGCCTTCCAGACCCTGCTGCCAGCCCTCGATCTCGCCCGCCGACGCCGACAGGTCGATCGATGCGGTGCCGCTGTCGGCGACGCTGCCGTCGGACCAGCCGACCACGGTGTAATCCAGCTGCACCGTCGACTGCGGCGTCGCGGCGGCGCCGGACCCGGGCTCGAGATCACGGGTGAGGACCTGCGCCGGGGCGGCGCAGTCGCGCGGAATCTCGACCCGCGGCTCGGCCGCCGCGTTGTCGACGGTGATGTCGTCGGCCGCACAGGCGGTGGTGTCGTCGCCCGCGCCGGCGTGTCCGCCGCCGTCGGCGCCGTCGCCGCTGTCGGACGCGGGACTCTCGGAGACCGACACGGGTGCGGGCGTGTGCGTGTTCTGCTCACCCGCCTGCTGGTCGGTCGGTTCCTGCAGGGACGGCGAGCACGCCGCGAGCGCCGTGGCGGCGGCCGCCGCGATCAGGATCTTGCCAGCTTTGCGCATGCGCCTACCCTAGCGGCCCGCTCACCGAGTGGTTTCCGCACCTGACACCGCGGGCTCGAGCGCTGCGGGTACCGGGCCGGTGTGCACGATCCCGAGCCGTTGCGTGGCGCGGGTCAACGCGACGTACAGGTCGTTCGGACCGCGCGGCGACTCGGCGATGATCTCGTCCGGCGCCAGGACCACGACCGAGTCGAACTCGAGTCCCTTCGCCCTGCCGACGGTCAGCACCGACACGCGGTCGGCGGCCGCCTCGACGGAGTCGAACGTCACATCCACCAGCGCCTCGGGGACGACGACAGCCACCGTACCTCCGTCCACTTCGGCCAGTTCGCCGTCCACAACGGACCCCAGGGTCGCAGCCGGGTCACTCCGGTCGGCGCAGCTCTGCCACGGCCGCACCCCGGTGTCACGCACGGACTGCGGAGCGCGCAACTCCGGATCGATCGCCGCGAGCACGCCCGCGGCGACCTCCATCACCTCGGCGGGGGTGCGGTAGTTCACGGTGAGTTCGCGCAGCCGCCAGCGATCCCCGACGTACGGCGACAGCACCTCGCCCCACGACGACGTCCCGCCGCGCGATCCGGTTTGCGACACGTCCCCGACCAGCGTCATCGACCTGCTCGGGCAGCGCCGCATCAGCGTGCGCCAGTCCATCGCCGACAACTCCTGTGCCTCGTCGACGATGACATGCCCGAACGTCCAGGTCCGGTCCTTGGCTGCGCGCTGGGCCGCGGTCAGGTTGCTGCTGGCCTCCTGCCGCTCGGCGATCATCTCGGCGTCGAGGACGTCGCGCACCCGGATCTGGTCCTCGTCGAGGATCTCGTCGTCCTGCTCGAGCACGTGCAGCACGCCCTCGGCGTAGGCACGTTGCTCGCGTTCACGCCGTTCGCGCCGTTGCCGTGCCTCGGTGTCGTCCTCACCCAGCAGCTCGGCCAGTTCGTCGAGCAACGGCACGTCACCGGGGGTCCACCACGACCCGGGACTGCGCAGCAGCCCGTCCCGGTCGCCGTCCGGCAGCAGGCCGTCGGTGGCCGACGCCAGCCGGCCTGCGTCGGTGAGCACGTCGGCGAGCAGTTCCTGCGGCGTCAGCTTGGGCCACAGTTCGTGCAGCGCCGCGAGGACCGCGCGGTCCTCGGCGAGCTCCTGCCTGATCGTGGCGTGGTCGCGCTCGTCGAGCAGCACGCCGTCGTCGGCCTCGTCACCGGTCAACGGGATCTCCGGGACGTCGTCGAGCACGCTGGACTCGAGTCGTGCCACGGCCTGCTCCGCGAGCGCGTCGAGAAGTGTGTCGACGAACACGCGGCGTGCCGCGTTGTGCGGCTTCAGGGTCGCCCGCGCCTTCTCCCGCGCCTGCTCGCAGGTGCGTCGATCCAGCGTCAGCCCGTCGCCGTCCTCGACCTCGATGGGCAGCACGTCGTCGGGCACGGTCTGCCGATCGCGCACGGCCCGGGCGAGCACGTCCGCCATGACGATGCGGCCCTTGACCTCCGCGGTCTCCGGCGTGTCGGTGCCGACCGCCTCGAGGCCGGGGAGCAGCTCCCCGACCGTCGCCAGCAGCACACCCGTCTCGCCCAGCGACGGCAGCACCTGGCCGATGTAGCGCAGGAACGTGCTGTTCGGCCCGACGACCAGCACGCCGCGCGTCGTGAGCTGTCTGCGATGGGTGTAGAGCAGGTACGCGGCGCGATGCAGGGCGACGGCCGTCTTGCCCGTACCGGGGCCACCTTGGACGACCAGCACGCCGCCCATGTCGGCGCGGATGATGCGGTCCTGCTCGGCCTGGATGGTGGCGACGATGTCGCTCATCTCACCGGTGCGGCGACGTTCCAGCGCGGACAGCAGCGCCGCTTCGCCTGCGAGGCCCAGGTGGTCGCTGTCGCCGTCCTCGCCGAGGTCGAGCACCTCGTCGTCCACGCCGACGACCCGCCGGGTCAGGGTGCGCAGGTGCCTCCGTCTGCGCACGCCGTCCGGGGACGCGGCCGTGGCCAGGTAGAACGGGCGCGCCACCGGGGCACGCCAGTCGATCAGCAGTGGCCGGTAGTCGTCGGCCTCGTCGAACAGTCCGAGCCTGCCGATGTACAGCGGTGATTCGACGTCCCCGGCCGCGAGACGGTCCGCGGTGAAGTCGAGGCGGCCGAAGCACAGTCCCTGTTCGACGGTCTTCAGCTGTGCCATGCGGTCGCTGTAGGTGGCTGTCGCGGTTTCGCGTTCGGCCTGTGCCTGCGGCTCGCCGTCGTCGACGGCGCGGAGGCTGTCCTCGAGCCTGCGGGCGACGAGCTCACGCTCGGCGTCCAGAGCGGCGTACAGACCGGTGACGTACGCCTGTTCCTCGGCGATCGCGGTGGTCTTGCCGGTTTCGGCGGTGTTACCGGTTTCGGTGGCCCGATCGTCGGCGGACACGGACAAGGGGCGGCGCCTTTCGGACGTGGGGAGGTTCGGGCGTGGGGAGGTTCGGCCGAGGTTCAACGACCGGGGTCGCGTATGAATTCCCGGGAAGCGAGATGAGCAACCCACCCCGCCCCACGCGATGAGACGTCATGGGCGCGCCCTGCTCCCCCGTCGGCGCAACGGCATTCCCCGACCGACGGCACCCCGCCCCTCGCAACGGCACCCCGACCTCGCAACGGCACCCCGACCGAAGGGAGGGGGTGGGGTTGGGAGGGGGCAGATCGCGCAGCCGAAGGCGCTGAATCGCGAGGGCAGGGGGCGTCCAACGGACCGACAGGAACCTACGCGCGACACGCGGGCGCCCCCTGCCCGACCGATTGCAGTGGCGCGATGAATTGCAGTGGCGCGATGAAGAACTCAGAACGGCAGGCCGAGCACCGGCATGCCGATCGCGGAGTCGACGGCGAGCGCGACGAACACGATCATGAGGTAGGTGTTGGAGCGGTGGAACAGCGCCATCGGCTTGGTTTCGCGGCCGCGTTTCACGCCCGCGTACAGACTGTGGGCGTAGAACAGGAACCAGGCACCCGCCAGCCCTGCGAATCCGGCGTACAGCCAGCTCGTGGCAGGCACGAGCAACAGCGTCCAGCCGACCATGACCCACGAGTAGACGACGATCTGCTTGGCGACGTGCAGCGGGCTCGCCACCACGGGCAGCATCGGAACACCCGCACGCTCGTAGTCGTCGCGGTACTTCATGCCGAGCGCCCACGTGTGCGGGGGCGTCCAGAAGAAGATGACGCCGAACATGACGAACGCGGGCCATTCGACGGTGCCGGTCACCGCGGCCCAGCCGATCACGACGGGCATGCAGCCCGCGGCGCCGCCCCAGACGACGTTCTGCGGCGTCCGCCGCTTGAGCCCGAGGGTGTAGACGAAGATGTAGAACAGGATCGTCGCGATCGCCAGCAGCCCGGCCAGCAGATTGACCGTGCCGTAGAGCAGCCCGAACGACGCCGCACCGAGCGCGAGCCCGAAGATCAGCGCGTTGGTGCGCGGCACGGTGTCCCGCACGAGTGGCCGCTTCTTCGTGCGGTTCATGACCTTGTCGATGTCGGCGTCGACGACGCAGTTGAGCGCGTTGGCACTGCCCGCAGCCATGGTGCCGCCGACGAGTGTCGCGAGCAGCAGCCACGGGCTGGGGATCTCGCGGCCCGCCAGGAACATCGCGGGGATCGTCGTGACGAGCAGCAACTCGATCACGCGTGGTTTGGCCAGGGCCGCGTAGGCCGCGACCGCACCGCGCACACCACGCCTGCCGCCGGAGGGCCCACCGTCGGCAGCGGCCCCGCCTGCGGAGTCGGCACCGTCGACGTTGCTGTTGCCGGCGCTGGTGTGACCACTGCGCCCATGCGGCGCATGCGCAGCGTGCACCAACGACATGTCGCTCCCTGCGTCAGATTCGGGTCGGGCCGTGACGGCGCGGACACCGCACGGCGCGGGTCGGCCGTTTCCGTGACAAAGGGTAGTAGAGGCCCGGCGAGCCCCGGCGCACGGCACCCCGGGGGCGCAGCGCACGTCACATCCGGCCGTCACCGGCGGAGCCGGCGGAGCCGGCGGAGCCGACACCGGCCTGCAAGCGCGAGCGCGAGCGCGAGCGGGCAGGGCACACCGGTCGGGTCACACCGGTGCCCACCCGGCGCGCCCGGGCGCGCCGGCGCGGCGGGCGGACTACGCTGGCCTCCGTCGGCCGCCCGGTCGGCATCCACCCGGCGAACCCCATGGGCACGCGGCGCCTGATCGATTAAGATCGCGGTGACGGCGTCCACGTGGTCGCAGTACGTACATCCGGCGCCACCGCACCCGGCGCCCCGGGCGTGCACCGAAACCGGAGCGTGCGCCCGAGCCGGAGCGTGCGCCCGGACCAGAGCGTTCGCCGAAACAGCTTCAGCCAAAGACGATCAGGAGCCGAGTTCTAGTGTCGGAAATCGCCTCGACCGCGGAGAACAACCCCTTGCTGCGCCGGAACTACCCGGCCGACTGGGCCGACGTCGACACCCGCGCCGTGGACACCATCCGCGTCCTTGCCGCCGACGCGGTGGAGCATTGCGGCAGCGGCCACCCCGGCACGGCGATGAGCCTGGCTCCGGCGGCCTATTCACTGTTCCAGCGGATCATGCGCCACGACCCCGCGGACCCGGAGTGGCCCGCGCGCGACCGGTTCGTGCTGTCGGCGGGCCATTCGAGCCTGACGCTGTACATCCAGCTGTTCCTCGCCGGATACGGCCTCGAGATGGCCGATCTCGAGCAGCTGCGCAAGTGGGAGTCGAGGACGCCGGGGCACCCGGAGTACCGCCACACCCCCGGCGTCGAGACGACCACCGGACCGCTCGGCCAGGGACTGGCGAACGCGGTCGGTATGGCCATGGCCGCCCGCCGCGAGCGCGGCCTGCTCGACCCGGAGAGCCCGGTGGGCGAGAGCCCGTTCGACCACCACGTGTACGTCGTCGCCTCCGACGGTGACATCGAAGAGGGCGTCACGTCCGAGGCCTCCTCCATCGCGGGCCGGCAGGAACTCGGCAACCTCGTGGTCATCTACGACGACAACGAGATCTCCATCGAGGACGACACGAACATCGCCCTGTCCGAGGACACCGCCAAGCGCTACGAGGCCTACGGCTGGCATGTGGAGGTCGTCGAGGGCGGCGAGGACGTCGTCGCCTTCGAGAACGCGATCGCCGCGGCCAAGGCCGAGACGAGCAGGCCGTCGTTCATTCTGCTGCGCACGGTGATCGGCTACCCGGCGCCGACGAAGATGGCCACCGGCAAGGCTCACGGTGCCGCGCTGGGCGCCGACGAGGTCGCGAGCGTGAAGAAGGCCCTGGACTTCGACCCCGAGCGCAGCTTCGCCATCGAGGACGAGGTGCTGGCCCACACCCGCAAGGCGCTGGACCGCGGCAAGACGGAGCGCGCGCAGTGGCAGGAGCGCTTCAACGCCTGGGCCGAGAAGAATCCGGAGCGCAAGCAGCTCGCCGACCGGCTCCGCACCCGGTCGCTGCCGGAGGGCTGGGCCGAGAAGCTGCCGACGTGGGAACCGGACGAGAAGGGCGTGGCCACGCGCAAGGCCTCCGGTCAGGTACTCAACGCCGTCGCGGACGTGCTGCCCGAGCTGTGGGGCGGTTCGGCCGACCTGGCCGAGAGCAACAACACCGTCATCAACGGCTCCGACTCGTTCGGCCCCGAGTCCGCGTCGACGGACATGTTCGAGATGAAGCCGTACGGCCGGAACCTGCACTTCGGTGTGCGCGAGCACGCGATGGGCTCGATCCTCAACGGCATCGCGCTGCACGGCGGCACCCGTCCGTACGGCGCCACGTTCCTGATCTTCAGCGACTACATGCGCCCGGCCGTCCGCCTGGCCGCGTTGATGAAGGCGCCCGTCACCTACGTCTGGACGCACGACTCGATCGGCCTCGGCGAGGACGGTCCGACGCATCAGCCGATCGAGCAGCTGTCGGCGCTCAGGGCCATCCCGGGGCTGAGCGTCGCGCGCCCCGCCGATGCCAACGAGACGGCCGCCGTGTGGAAGGCCTCGCTGGAGGACACTCAGCACCCGACCGGCCTCGCCCTCACCCGGCAGAACGTGCCGGTGCTCGAGGGCACGAACGCCGAGGGCGTCGCCAAGGGCGGCTACGTGTTGGCCGAGGCGTCCAACGGCAATCCGGAGGTCGTGCTCATCGCCACCGGTTCCGAGGTGCAGCTGGCCGTCGAGGCCAGGGCGACCCTCGAGGCCGACGGCGTCGCGGCGAGCGTCGTGTCGATGCCGTGTGTCGAGTGGTTCGACCGCCAGGACCAGGCCTACCGCGACGCCGTGATCCCGCCGACCGTGACGGCGCGGGTCGCCGTCGAGGCGGGCATCGCCCAGCCGTGGCACCGGTTCGTCGGCGACGGCGGCGAGATCGTCTCGATCGAGCACTTCGGCGCCTCCGCCGACTACAAGACGCTGTTCCGCGAGTTCGGCATCACCGCGGAGGCCGTGGTCACCGCGGCCCGCCGCGCACTGGACAAGAACTCCTGACCGGATTGGGGAATCACCTGATGAGCACCAACCTTGCGGCTCTGTCCCAGGCCGGCGTGTCGATCTGGCTCGACGACCTGTCCCGCGACCGGATCACTTCCGGCAACCTCGCCGAGCTGATCCGCGACTGGCACGTCGTGGGCGTCACGACCAACCCGACGATCTTCGCGGGCGCCCTGTCCGACGGCGAGGCCTACGACGCGCAGGTGCGTGAGCTCGCGGCGCGCGGTGCCGACGTGCACGCCACCGTGCGTGAGCTGACCACCACGGACGTGCGCAACGCCGCGGACGTGTTCCGCGACGTGTACAGCGAGACCGGCGGCGTCGACGGCCGCGTGTCGATCGAGGTCGACCCCGGCCTGGCCCGCGACACCGACAAGACCGTCGCCGAGGCGGCCGACCTGTGGAAGACGGTCGACCGGCCGAACGTGCTGGTGAAGATCCCGGCCACCGAAGAGGGCCTGCCCGCGATCACGAAGACGCTCGCCCAGGGCATCAGCGTCAACGTCACGCTGATCTTCTCGGTCGAGCGGTACCGCGCCGTGATCGACGCCTACTTCGCCGGTCTCGAGCAGGCGAAGGCCAACGGCCACGACGTGTCGGCGATCCATTCCGTCGCCTCGTTCTTCGTGTCCCGTGTGGACAGCGAGATCGACAAGCGACTCGAGGCGATCGGGACCGACGGGGCACTCGGCCTCCGTGGCGAGGCCGCCGTCGCCAACGCCCGGCTCGCCTACGCCGCCTACGAGGAGCTGTTCTCCTCCGAACGGTGGCAGGCGCTCGAGGCCGACGGCGCGCACCCTCAGCGTCCACTGTGGGCGTCCACCGGGGTGAAGAACCCGGACTACTCCGACACGCGCTACGTCGACGGGCTCGTCGTCGCCGGCACCGTCAACACGATGCCGGAGTCCACGCTGGAGGCCTCGGCCGACCACGCGAACGTCACCGGCGACACGATGTCCGGCACGGCGGAGCAGGCCCAGACCGTGTTCGACACGCTGGCGGCCGCAGGCATCGACATCCCCGACGTGTTCGTCACGCTCGAGAACGAGGGCGTGGAGAAGTTCGACAAGTCGTGGGGCGAGCTGCTCGACACCGTGTCGGGCCAGCTCGAGAAGGCGAAGGGCTGAGGCACGGGAATGGGCGCTCAACAGACCGGGGTCACCGTCGATCCCGCACTCGAGGCCGCCGCGGCACCGCTGCTCGATCAGCTGGCGGCCGACGGGGTGGCGAGCAAACTCGCCGCGCAGGACGCCACGCTGTGGGGGTCCGACGCCGAGTCCGAAGCGTCGATCCGGCTGTCGTGGACCGGGCTGCACCGCACGTCACGGCCGTTGATCGGTGAGATCGAGGCGCTGCGCAACGATCTGCGCTCCGAAGGCGTGGACCGCGTGGTGCTCGCCGGCATGGGCGGGTCGTCGCTCGCACCGGAGGTCATCACCGCCACCGAGGGCGTGTCGCTCACGGTTCTCGACACCACGGATCCCGCGCAGGTCGCCGACGCGCTCGCCGGTGACCTGGACCGGACCGTGCTGGTGGTGTCGTCGAAGTCGGGCACGACCGTCGAGACCGACAGTCATCGCCGCGTGTTCGCGGCCGCCTTCGAGGAGGAGGGCATCGACCCCGCGCGGCGCATCGTCGTCGTGACCGATCCGGGTTCACCGCTGGCGGAGCTGGACCAGTGCCGCAAGGTCTTCCTCGCCGATCCGCACGTCGGCGGCCGGTACTCGGCGCTGACCGCGTTCGGTCTCGTCCCAGCAGGCCTGGCCGGGGCCGACGTCGCGCGGCTGCTCGACCAGGCGGCGCAGGTCGCCGACGTCGTCGCCGCCGACTCGCACGAGAACCCGGCACTGCGGTTGGCCGCGGCGTTCGGTGCGGCTCACGACGGCGGGGCCGAGAAGCTCGTGCTCGCCGACACCGGATCGGGCATGACCGGCTTCGGCGACTGGGCCGAACAGCTCATCGCCGAGTCCACCGGCAAGCAGGGCACGGGGCTGCTGCCCGTCGTCGTCGAAGGTCCGGAAGCGCCCGGTTTCCACGACGCGGGCGACGACGCCACCCCGGTGGCGACCGGTCCGGCGGCCGACGGGGCGCGGATCGCGGTGGACGGCCCGCTCGGCGCGCAGTTCCTGTTGTGGGAGTCGGCGGTCGCGATCGCGGGCAGGCTGCTCGGGATCGACCCGTTCGACCAGCCGGACGTCGAGGCAGCCAAGAAGGCGGCCCGTTCGCTGCTCGACGACCCGGATGCGCTCCACGCCACGTCGGTTCCGGCCGCCGTGGCCGGGACGGTGGAGATCTACGCCTCCGCCGGGACGAGCGCCGACGGCTCGCTCGCCGACATCCTGCGGGAGTTCACCGGCGCGGTCCCCGACGGCGGATACCTGGCCGTGCAGGCCTATCTCGACCGGCTCGACGACGCCTCCGCCGCACTGCTGCGGTCGGAGATCGCCAAGCGCACCGGCGTGGCGACCACGTTCGGCTGGGGCCCGCGGTTCCTCCACTCGACGGGCCAATACCACAAGGGCGGCCATCAGAACGGTGTGTTCCTGCAGCTCACCGGCGCGTCCGAGGAGGATCTGCAGGTACCGGACCGCCCCTACACGTTGGGCACGCTCCAGCTGGCGCAGGCACTCGGTGACGGCCAGGTTCTGACCGACCACGGCAGGCCCGTGCTGCGGTTACACCTGACCGACCGGGCAGCCGGCCTCGCCGAACTGGTGCGTGCCGTACAGGAGCTCGATCGATGACGCGTAGCTGGACCAATCCGCTCCGCGATCCCCGGGACAAACGCCTCCCCCGCATCGCGGGCCCGTCCAGTCTGGTGATCTTCGGTGTCACTGGCGATCTGTCCCGCAAGAAGCTGATGCCGGCGATCTACGACCTGGCCCATCGCGGCCTGCTGCCACCCGGTTTCTCCCTCATCGGGTTCGCCCGCCGCGAGTGGGAGAACCAGGACTTCGGCGAAGTCGTCCACGACGCGGTCGCCGAGCACGCACGGACGCCGTTCCGCGAGTCGGTGTGGAACCGGCTCGCGGAAGGCATCCGGTTCGTCCAGGGCACCTTCGACGACGACGACGCGTTCGACCGGCTGGCCCAGACCGTGCACGACCTGGACGCCGAGCGCGGCACGGGCGGCAACACCGCGTTCTACCTGTCGATCCCACCGTGGGCGTTCCCCATCGTGACCAAACAGCTCTCCCGGAGCGGACTGTCCGACTGCGACGCGAACACGTGGCGCCGCGTCGTGATCGAGAAGCCGTTCGGTCACGACCTCACCAGCGCCCAGGAGCTCAACTCCGTGGTGAACCACGTCTTCCCCGAGGAGTCGGTGTTCCGCATCGACCACTACCTCGGCAAGGAGACGGTGCAGAACATCATGGCGCTGCGGTTCGCGAACCAGCTGTTCGAACCGCTGTGGAACGCGCACTACGTCGACCACGTGCAGATCACGATGGCCGAGGACATCGGGCTCGGCGGACGTGCCGCGTACTACGACGGTATCGGCGCGGCCCGCGACGTGATCCAGAACCACCTGTTGCAGCTGCTCGCGCTGACGGCGATGGAGGAACCGGTCTCGTTCGAACCGGGAGCCCTTCGGGCCGAGAAGGTCAAGGTGCTGGGCGCGACGAAGGCCGTCGGCCCGTTCGACGAGACGACCGCGGCCGGGCAGTACTCGGGCGGCTGGCAGGGCGGCAAGAAGGTGCCGGGGCTCGCGCAGGAAGCCGGGTTCCGCAAGGAGTCGACCACCGAGACCTATGCCGCGGTCACGCTCGAGGTCGAGAACCGGCGGTGGGCAGGCGTGCCGTTCTACCTGCGCACCGGCAAACGGCTGGGCAGGCGGGTCACGGAGATCGCCGTGGTGTTCAAGCGTGCGCCGCACCTGCCGTTCGACTCCACGTCGACCGAGGAGCTCGGTGAGAACGCCCTGGTGATCCGGGTGCAGCCGGACGAGGGCGTGACGATGCGGTTCGGCTCGAAGGTTCCGGGCACGACCATGGAGGTCCGGGACGTCACGATGGACTTCGGCTACGGCCATTCGTTCACCGAGAGCTCGCCGGAGGCCTACGAACGGCTGATCCTCGACGTCCTGCTGGGAGAGCCGTCGCTGTTCCCGGTCAACGAAGAGGTCGAGCTGTCCTGGAAGATCCTCGATCCGGTCCTGCAGCACTGGGCCGACCGGGGAAGTCCGGAGCCGTATGCGCCGGGCAGCTGGGGTCCGCCTGGGGCGGACCGGATGCTCGAGCGCACCGGCCGTCACTGGAGGCGCCCGTGATTCACCCTTGCGCAGCCCTCGATCGCGGGGGGCCGACCGGGTGCGGGGGTCCCGCAAAACACTGGAGGCGCCCGTGATCATCGATCTGCCGTCGACGACGACGTCGCAGTTGAACAAGAAAATGGTGGAGCTGCGGGAACGGGGCGGCGCGGTGGCGCTCGGCCGGGTCCTCACACTCGTGATCGTCGCCGAGGACGACGAGCAGCTCGAAGACGCGATCGACGCGGCCAACGAGGCGAGCCGGGAGCATCCGTCGCGGGTGATCGTCGTGGCGAAGGGGGTCCGCACGGCTGCCCCGCGGATCGACGGGCAGATCAGGGTCGGTGGCGACGCGGGTGCGAGCGAGGTCGTCGTGCTGCGGCTGTACGGGCCGCTCGCGAATCAGGGCCAGAGTGCCGTGGTGCCGCTGCTGCTGCCCGACGCGCCCATCGTCACCTGGTGGCCGAGCAACGGCCCGAAGTCGCCGATGAAGGATCCGCTGGGCAAGCTGGCGCAGCGCCGGATCACCGATTCCGCTGCCGACAAGAACCCGATCCGGACGCTGCTGGCCCGTTCCAAGTCGTACACGGACGGCGATACCGACCTGGCGTGGGCCCGGTTGACACATTGGCGGGCCCAATTGGCGGGGGCGCTGGATCTGCCACCGTACGAGCAGGTGACGGGCGCGACGGTGACCGGCGAGGCGGATTCGCCGTCGACCGAACTCCTGGCGGGCTGGCTGGCCGAGTACCTGGATGTGCCGGTCAAGCGGAACAAGACGTCGAGTGCACAAGGCATCCTGTCGGTGACGCTGGACCGCCCCTCGGGCCCGGTCTCGATCGAACGTCCGGACGGGCGCACCGGCACTCTCACGCAGCCGGGCCAGCCCACGCGGAAGGTGGCGCTCCACCGCCGCGACAACCGGGACTGTCTGGTCGAAGAGCTGCGCAGGCTCGATTCGGACGCGGTCTACGAGGCGACGCTGCGCGGTCTCGCCAAGCTGTCGGGTCCCCGGAGCCGCAGCTCCTCGACATCGACGTCCACAGCGGCGACGTCCACAGCGGCGGAATCCACGTCGGCGAAATCCACGAAGCAGCAGTCGTCGAAACCGACGTCCTCGAGGTCGAAGTCCTCAGCGGCGACGTCATCGGCGAAATCCGCGCCCGCGAAGTCCACGGCGTCGAAGTCCTCGAAGCCGACCGGGAAGGCCCAGGCATGACCACCTCCGCCACGTCGGCGGCCGACGTCGTCGTCCACGCCGATGCCGACGTCCTGGCCGCGGCAACGGCCGCACGGCTGATCACGGCACTCACCGACGCACAAGCGGCCCGCGGCTCGGCGTCGGTGGTCCTCACCGGTGGCGGTACGGGCATCGCGATCCTGGAGCAGATCCGCCGCTCCCCCGCCAGAGACGCACTCGATTGGTCGCGGCTCGACGTGTATTGGGGCGACGAGCGGTTCGTCCCGGCAGACGACGCCGAACGCAACGACAAGCAGGCCCGCGAGGCACTGCTCGACCAGGTACCGCTCGATCCCGCGCGGGTGCACGCCGTGGCGGCCTCCGACGGGGAGTTCGGCGACGATCCGGACGCCGCCGCGGCGGCCTACACCCGGGTCCTGGCCACGGCGGCCGCCGGTGACGGCGTGCCGGCGTTCGACGTGATGCTGCTCGGCCTCGGCGGCGAGGGGCACACCGCGTCGATCTTCCCGGACACGCCGGCGGCCCGCGAGGCCGAGCGGTCCGTGGTCGCGGTGCGGGACTGCCCCAAACCGCCGCCGACCCGGGTATCGCTGACCTTCCCGGCGATCCGGCGGGCACAGGAGGTGTGGCTGGTGACCGCCGGCTCCGCGAAAGCGGAGGCGGTCGCCGCCGCACACCGCGGCGCGGGTGAGGTGACGCTGCCGGTCGCCGGTGCCCGCGGTACGGGCCGGACGCTCTGGTTGCTCGACACCGAGGCCGCCGCGGAACTTCCCTGGTCACCGCGCGTACAGGAACGCTACCCATAGGTGTGAGACCGCCTGCACACGCAGGTGGGACCACACAGAAATATCATGCGCGTTGCGTTAACATCCGCACACTTTTTTCCGAATAGGGAGACACTTCGGGGCAGGATGTTCTCTCATGGTGAGGTCCACAAGACGAGAGGTCTCGACCATGACCACAGAGGGAACGTTTCTCCCTGACGTCTCGCTTCAGGGCCCGCGCTCCGCGGCACACCGCGTACGCCTCGCGTTCTCCGCCATCAGAAATTCGCTGTCCACCCTGTGGAGCCGCGCTGCGGTCCGGAGCACCGTCATCGACGCCTCGGTGTTCCTGATCGCCGTTCTGGACGTGTGGCTCATCGTCCCCGACGACGCACCCGGCTACTCGGTGTACCTGTCGGCACTCAGCTGCGGTGCCCTGCTCCTGCGCCGCTGGTTCCCGTTCACGGTGCTACTACTGGCCGCACCCGGATTCATGGCGGGCTGGGCGCAGGTCGCCGCCATGATGGCGCTGGGCTTCCTCGCCACCCGCAAGCAGACCCATTGGCAGGTCTGGGTCGGCGCCTGGGTGGTCTGGATGTGCCGCTTCATCCTCTGGCCGCTGGACGAGTTCGCCGCCCTGACCTGGCAGCTCCACGCCCTCGACGTCATCTACAGCACGGTTGTCGCCGGCATGCCGCTGGCGATCGGGCTGCTCATCGGCGCCCGGCAGCAACTGGCCACCCGGCTGGCCGAACTGGCCGAGAGCCGGGATCGCGAGCGCAAACTCCACGCCGAGATGGTCCGAACGGAGGAACGCACTCGGTTGGCCAGGGAAATGCACGACGTGGTGTCGCACAACATCACGCTCATCGCCATGCAGGCCGGGGTCCTCACCGCGGCCGCGCCGGGCGGTGACGCGGAACGGACCGCGCGCACGGTCCGGGAACTGAGCACCCACACACTCGAGGAGCTGCGCGGCCTGGTCGGCCTGCTCCGGTCGGGATCGGCCGAGGACGAGGGGCCGTCCCCGAAGGTCTGCGAGATTCCCGACCTCGTGCACGGCTGTGAGGTTCCGGTGAAACTCGAGCTCGACACCCTTCCCGCGTGCGTGCCCGACCGGGTGTCGGCGGCGGCCTATCGCACGGTGCAGGAGTCGCTCACCAACGTCCGCAAGCATGCGCCGGGCGCGGCAACACTCGTCAAGGTCTCGGCCGCCGACGAGGCTCTGCTGGTGGAGGTGCGTAACGATCCGCCTGCGCGGACAGCCGACGGCGGGCCACTGCCCTCGGGCGGGTTCGGTTTGACCGGCCTGGCCGAACGCGCCCGGATGCTCGGCGGCTCGGTCGAATCGGCGCCCACCTCGGACGGCGGATTCTGTGTCACCGCCCGCTACCCGGTGAGTCCCGTCGCAGACACGGGAGCCGTCGAGACACCGGTGCCGTAACAGGCGCGTCGGCGACCGCAGGGCCGGGCCACCACAGACATACGTGCGCCGGCGACGACATCGTCGTCGCCGGCGCACGTGGTACGGGTTCCCGCAGACTCGCTGCCGCGGTCCGCCGCGATGTCGTTACTGCCGGTCAGGCTCTGCCGCGGCGCTGCCGCAGCTTCTCAAGAGCCTCTTCGAGGAGGGCTTGGCCGTCCTCCTCGCTACGCCGTTCCTTGACGTATTCGAGATGCGACTTGAACGGCTCGGCCCGGCCCGCCGACGGCGGGTTCTGCTCGTCCTGCCCACCGAGCAGACCGCATTTCGGGCAGTCCCATTCGTCCGGGATTTCGGCGTCGAGTGCGAACGACCGTCGCGACTCGTGCCCGTTGGCGCACCAGTACGACACGATGTTCCGCGGCGCGGTCTCACCGCGCTCGGATTCGCTCGACGGACCGGACGCGCCGATGCGCATCCCGCGGATCGCGTTCCCACCAACCATCAAACCTCACCCACCAGGAACCCGGCGTGCCGAAGCACGCGACCGATCAGAGCTTGAGGAGCAGGCCGAGCCCGACGATCGCGATCAGCCAGACCGCGCCGAGCCCGATCGTGACCTTGTCCAGGTTCGACTCGGCCCGGCTCGAACCGGCCAGGCTGGCCTGCATCCCGCCACCGAACAAGGACGACAGGCCCCCACCACGACCGCGGTGCAGCAACACCGCGACGATCAGCAGAACGCTGGTCACGATCAACAAGATTTGCAGGAACAGTTGCATGTCATCCTCTGTCGACTGCGGGCGGTGAGGGCACCCAGAGTAGCGGGTGCCGCACGCGATCAGGGTAGCGGGCCTCCGGCTGCCATCGCACAGAGTTTCGTGAATTCGTCACCGTCGAGGCTGGCGCCGCCGACGAGCGCACCGTCCACGTTCTCACAGGAGATGAGCTCGGCGATGTTGCCGGACTTCACCGAGCCACCGTAGAGGACCCGCACTCCTGCGGCGAGTTCGGCACCGTACTTCTCGGTCAGTGCGCTGCGCAGCGCCGCGCACACCTCTTCCGCGTCCGCCGGCGTCGCGACGCGACCCGTGCCGATCGCCCACACCGGTTCGTACGCGACGACGATGTCGGCCACCTGCTCGGTCTTCAGGCCCTTCAGGGCTTCGATGAGCTGCGTGGTCGTGTGGGAGATGTGGTCACCGGCCTCCCGGACGTCCAGGGGCTCACCGACGCACAGGATCGGCGTCAGGTCGTTCTTCAGCGCGGCGCGCACCTTCTTGCCGACGATCTCGTCGGTCTCGTCGTGGTGCTCGCGCCGCTCCGAGTGGCCGACCACGGCATAGGTGCAGCCGAGCTTGGCCAGCATCGATGCCGACACCTCACCGGTGTAGGCACCGGACGCGTGCCGGGACACGTCCTGGGCGCCGTAGGTGAGCAGCAGCTTGTCGCCGTCGACGAGCGTCTGCACGCTGCGGATGTCGGTGAACGGCGGGATGACCGCCACGTCCACCTTGGAGTAGTACTTCTCCGGCAGCGAGAAGGCGATCTTCTGCACCAGGGCGATGGCCTCGAGGTGGTTGAGATTCATCTTCCAGTTGCCGGCGATGAGTGGTTTGCGGGTCACGCCTGCACCTTACGGAGAACGAGGGGGGTCTGGGGTGGAGCGGAGCTCCCCCCGGGGAAACAACACAGCCAGTTACCGACGATGAGCGGTTTGCGGGTCACACCTGCACCTTACGGAGAACGAGGGGGGTCTGGGGTGGAACGTGCCGACGATCCGTGCCGAGGGCGCCGGGCCGTGCGGCCACGGCGCCCTCGGCAGGTATCAGCATGCGCCGGGTCCGTGCATCACTCGCTCAGGACAGCCACACCGGGCAGATCCTTGCCCTCCAGGTACTCCAGCGAGGCGCCGCCACCGGTGGAGATGTGCGAGAACCCGTCCTCGGACAGGCCGAGCTGCCGCACCGCGGCGGCCGAGTCGCCGCCGCCGACGACGCTGAAGGCGCCGCCGTCGGCGATGGCGCGGGCCACGCCCCGCGTACCACCGGCGAACGGTTCCATCTCGAACACACCCATCGGGCCGTTCCAGAACACCGTCGCCGCCGAGCCGACGGCGTCGGCGAACCGGCGCACCGACTCCGGGCCGATGTCCAGGCCCATCCAGCCGTCCTCGATCTCGCCCGCCGCCACCGTACGGGTGGCGGCCTCGGCGGAGAACGCGTCCGCGGCCACGACGTCGACCGGCAGCATGAGCTTGTCGCCCGCTTCGGCCAGCAGGCGCTTGCACGTGTCGATCATGTCGGTCTCGAGCAGCGAACTGCCGACGCCCTGGCCCTGTGCGGCCAGGAACGTGAAGCACATGCCACCGCCGACCAGCAGCCGGTCGACCTTCGGCAGCAGCGCATCGATGACCGCGAGTTTGTCCGACACCTTGGAGCCGCCGAGCACGACGGCGTACGGCCGCTGCGGATCCCCGGTCAACGTGCGCAGTACCTCGAGCTCGGACAGCACGAGGTCGCCGGCACAGGCGGGCAGTTCCCGGGCGATGTCGTAAACGGACGCCTGCTTCCGGTGCACCACGCCGAAGCCGTCGGACACGAACGCGGCACCGGGCCCGACCAGTGCGGCGAGTTCACCGGCCAGCGCACCGCGCTCGTCGGCGTCCTTGCTCGTCTCGCGCGGATCGAAGCGGACGTTCTCCAGCATGGCCACCTGGCCGTCGGCCAGGCTCGCCGTGACGTCGCGGGCCTCACGCCCGACAACGTCACCGGCCAGCGGGACGTCGCTGCCGAGCAGCTCGCCGAGCCGCGCGGCGACGGGCCGCAACGAGTACGTGTCGTCGGGCGTTCCCTTCGGCCTGCCCAGGTGCGCCATGACGACCACCCGCGCGCCCGCCTCGGCGAGACGGCGAATGGTCGGCAGTGCTGCGCGGACGCGACCGTCGTCGGTGATGGTGGCGCCGTCCAGCGGCACGTTCAGGTCCGACCGGACCAGTACGTACCGGCCCGCGACTCCCCCGCCGGACATCAGATCGTCGAGTGACGTGACTGCCATGGCTCAGGACAGCCTGGAGCCGACGAGCTTCGCGGCGTCGACGAGGCGGTTGGAGTAGCCCCACTCGTTGTCGTACCACCCGATGACCTTGACCTGGTTGCCGATCACCTTGGTCAGCGGCGCGTCGTAGATGCAGGAAGCCGGGTCGGTGACGATGTCCGAGGAGACGATCGGCTCGTCGCTGTAGCGCAGGATGCCCTGCAGCGGGCCCTCGGCGGCGGCCTTGTAGGCCTCGTTGATGGCCTCCTCGCTCGCGCTCTTCGAGAGCGTGACCGTCAGGTCCGTCGACGAGCCGGTCGGCACCGGCACGCGCAGCGCGTAGCCGTCGAGCTTGCCGTTCAGCTCCGGCAGGACCAGGCCGATGGCCTTGGCGGCGCCCGTACCGGTCGGCACGATGTTCAGCCCGGCGGCGCGCGCACGGCGCAGGTCCTTGTGCGGGCCGTCCTGCAGGTTCTGGTCGGCCGTGTAGGCGTGGACCGTCGTCATCAGGCCCTGCTCGATGCCGAAGTTGTCGTTGAGCACCTTGGCGAGCGGGCCGAGGCAGTTCGTGGTGCAGGACGCGTTCGAGATGATCGTCTGCGAACCGTCGTACTGGTCGTCGTTGACGCCGAGCACGACCGTCAGGTCCTCGCCCTTCGCCGGCGCGGACACGAGGACCTTCTTCGCGCCGCCCTCGAGGTGGGCCCTCGCGTCGTCGGCGTTGGTGAAGAAACCGGTGGACTCGACGACCACGTCGACGCCCAGGTCGCCCCACGGCAGCTTCGCCGGGTCACGCTCGGCGAGCGCCTTGATGGTCTTGCCGCCCACGACGATGCCCTCGTCCGACGTGGTGACCTCTTCCGGGTAACGGCCGAGCACGCTGTCGTACTTGAGCAGGTGGGCCATCGTGGAGACGTCACCGAGATCGTTGAATGCGACGACCTCGATGTCGTGGCCGCTGGCCGCCGCGGCACGGAAGAAGTTGCGGCCGATCCGGCCGAAGCCGTTGACGCCTACGCGAACCGTCACGTCTGCTCTCACCTCACAGTGTTCTCGACCCGGCCCGATGGCCGGCTCGCACGTCGTTGGGACGGCCACACCTTAGCGCGGCGACCAGGTCGTTCCCGGTTGCCCCGCACGTGAGGTGTAGCGCACTTCGAACAATACAGAATCGTTCAAGCTCGCTCAGATCGCATCACCCTGTCACGGGACCGGACCGGACGCCCGGTTCACGCGCTCAGCTCCCGTTCCACCGGGGTCCGGAACCTCGGCACGACCACCGCGCCGGACAACCGGGTGTGCAACCGCTGCGTGAGCCGTTCGGCCTCGGCCTCCACCAGTGCCGTCCGCTCGGCACCGATGTCCTCCAGCAGCCGCGTCACCACCACTCCCCCGGTTCCCTCGCTGCTGCACCGGTGGGCCCAACCGCCGACGATGCGGCCGTCGCACCAGATCGTGGGGCCGATGTTGCCGCTACGGTCGAACAGCGCCGAGCGGTGCTGCCCGAGAAAGAAGTCGCGATCCGTCCAGCCCATCGGCGTCGGATCGAGCGCGGGCAGAAGCGCCACCCAGGGCTCCGGTTCGGGCGTCGGTTCGACGTCTCCGGCGGCCACGAACGCGGGCGCGCCGTCGAGATCGACCGTCGCAGCGCCGGTGTCGGCCAGCGCGCGGCGGGTCTGCGCGGCCGTCCATCCGGTCCACCAGCGGATGTCGGCTTCGCGCACCGGCCCGTAGGCGTGCAGGTATCGCCGCAGCAACGCGGCCCGCGCGTCGGCGGGTTCCCGCTCCGGGATGCCGCCGGGCAACCAGTCGGCGGTGAGCGACCACTCGTACTGCGTGGACAGCCACGATCCGCCGGGCCGGCCGCGCACGATGCGGCCGCCTGCCGCCAGCAGGAACAGCACCCGGTTGGTGATGTAGGTGGTCGATTCGTACGGCTTGCCCGCGGCCATGACGATCTCCGTGCGCAGGCGGGGTTCGTCCTCGGCCAGCCGGGCCGCCCGCGCCGTCCCGCGCGCCCGCAGGGCCTCGACGGTGGCGTTCTCGACGTCGGCCAGCCAGCATTCGAGATCCGGGATACCGGTCTGCTCGAGGTGGCGCAGCAGAAGTCGCCGTTGCTTGCGTTCGATGTCGACGGCACAACCCGCCTGCACGAGGGGCGCAACGTCGCGATCGACGACGAACATCGTGCGGCGCATCCCGAGCATCCGCACCACCGAACGCTCCTCGTACAACGCGTGCTCCACCGCGTCGACGGCATCGCCGACGGTGCCGGACTCGCCGAGTCGCGCCGCTGCGGACAGATGCACGGTGGCCGGGTCCGTGGCGTGCAACGCGACCACGCCCGCTGCGACGTCGGCCACGCAGGCCGCAGGATCGCTCAGGAAATGGCGTCGCGCGAGCCGGGCCCGCCGCTCGGCCGTCGTCATCTCAGCCATCGTCGGGGTCACGGGCCGTGTCTACCAGCCGTCACCGACAGAAGCCGACCGCACCGCAGGTCGGTGCGGGGTCAGCCCGCCGCCGATTTCGTGTACACCCGCGTCGAGGACAGCCGGGCCGTGCCGTCGGGATCGGACAGCTCGTCGAGTTGGCGGCGCATCGTGGCGTCGACCGACAGGTACTTGCGGCCCGCGCGCAGATCGGCGTCGTTGCGCAGCCGCACGATGAGCGGGAACTCCGACAGCGCACCGGCGTCGAACAGGCCGGTCGTGTAGACGAGCTGCACACCGAGCGCCCTGGCGACGGCACGCTGCAGTTCGAGCAGATACCCGGCCGAGGCGCGACCGATCGGGTTGTCCAGGAACAGCACGCCCGAGTGCGGATTCCGCATCCGGCCCCGGTTGTTGGCCCGGAGCGCCGCGAGCGTGCAGTACAGGATGATGGCCGCGGTGAGCTGCTGACCACCGGAGAACACGTCGCGGATCTCCGACACCCGCTGGCGTTCGGTGCGCAGCACCGAATCCGGTTTGAGCATGTCCACCCGGAAGCCCTTGGGCACGGCCGCGCGCACCCCGCGCAGCAGCAGCGACAACCCGTCGCGTTTGACGCCGCGGCCGTCGGCGGTCTTGCCGACCGCCGCCTCGTCGACGACCTCCCCGAGCGCCGTGGCCAGGTCGGCGTCGTCGAGCTCGGTGAAGCGGATGCGGAGGAACTCCTGCCCGGACCAGTCGCCGAGACCGTCGGGAAGGCGCGACACCCGCTGGGCCGACCGCAACGTGCGGATCGCGCCTTCGACCATGCTCTGCAACCGGGTGACGATGCCGGAGCGGTGCCGGTCGATCTGGGCGAGGTCGTCGGTGAGCGTGCGCAGCCGCGGCCGCAGCGCCTCGGCCCACTCCTCGGCGTGCTCGGGCAGGCTGTCGTGGCGGACCGACACGACCTGCTGCCGCACCGGCGTGTCCAACTGTTCGAATCGCTTCTCGGTGGCGTACTGCGCCAGCGTGTCGGCGGCGGCCCGCACTCGCGCCGCCGCCTCGTCGACCTGTTGCTGGGCCGAGGTGAGGCGCCCGGTCAGCTCGGTGGCCCTGGCCTGCGCCTCCTCCACGTCACCGTCGAACGCGCGGACCGCCTCACCGGCGGGCACGTACGGCGCGAGCGACTCGGCCAGCATCCGGAACCCGGACGCGCTCTGCGTCGCCGTGTCGAGAGTCGCCTGCGCAGCCGCGTGCCGCTGCTGCAGTTCCTCCCACTCCCGCGCGGCGGCCGAGACCTCGTCGGCCGCCGCCTCGATGAGCTCCCTGCCGTGGTCGATGTCCCGCGGTCGTTCCACGGTGTCCAGTGGCCCCGACGGCGACGGCAGCTGCTCGAGTTCGGCGGTGCGGGTGGCGAGCCTGCCGATCACGTCGGTGCGTTCGGCCTCCAGCGTCTCGACCACCCGCGCCGCCCGAGCCTGCGCAGCCACGCGGGCGGACGAATCCGAGCCGTCGGGGGTGTCGAGCAGCTCGCTCGCCCTGGTCCGGACGTCCTCGTCGAGGTTCTCCAGCGCCGCCCTCGCCGCCGACTCGGCGGCCTCGGCCTGCTCGAGTTCGGCTCGCAGGTCCCCGCCCACCTCGACCCGGGCGTAGGCCTCGGAGGCCGAGGTGAAGGCCCGCCGCAGGGCGTCGACCGGTTCGGTGGGAACCGGATCGTCGGCCGACACGGACCCGCCGCCGGGCACCTCCGCCAGTTCGCCGCGTGCGGTACTCGCGGTGCGGCGGTGGCCGTCGGCCGTGCGGCGGTGCTCCGCGACCCGGTCCCGCAGCCGGGCCGCCCGCGCCGCGGCGTCCTCCGAACGCTGCTGCGCCAGCGTGGCCGCCTCCCTGGCCCGCTGTTCCTCCTCGGTCCACTGCGTCACCCGGCCGGCCCTTCCCGCGAGGTCCTCGAGTGTGCGAGCGGCGTCCTCGGTGCGGCGGGCCTCCGTGCGCAGCTCCGGGATCCGCTCCCGGAGCCCGTCCCGCTTCTCGGTGAGGCGCGCGGAGGTTCGCTCGGCCTCCTCCGCACTCCGTTCGGCCGCCGCCAGTGCGGTGTCTGCTTCCTGGGCACGCTCGGCCAGCACGGCGATGCTGCCGGCCGGGTAGTCCTCCCGCCAGCTGGTGAGCTTCCACGTGAGCGCGGCGTCGCGGCCGATCGAGTCCTCCAGCTCGGCGAGCCTGCGCTGGCGCTCGTGCTGACGGCGGCTGATCGCCTCACGTTCCGCGTCGGCCGCGTCCTCGTCGTACATCGCCGGGTTCGGCGGCACGAGGAACGCGACACCGGGCGCCGCACCGAGGTCGCCGTCGGCCAGCGCCGCGGTGGTGCCGACGGCGATCGCCGCACCGGGCAACAGGCGGTGCTCGGTGAGGACCTGCCGGGCACGGTCGAGCTGTGCGGGGTCGTTGAGCAGCACCCCCGACACGAGCTGGGGCGCCCGCTGCACGGCGTCGCCGCGCGTCGAGGAGTCCAGCGTGGACAGATAGCGCCAGCCCGACCACGCGGTGATGCCGGCCGCTTCGAGCACCTCGAGCGCCGCCTGCAGTTCCTCGGGTGCGGGCAACAGCCCGCCCGAACCGAGCGCGCCCAGCGCGCGTTCGTCCCGCGATTCCTCCATCCGAAGCCGCGTCTGCTCGCGTTCGGCCTCACCGCGCGCGTCGGCGAGCCGCTCCACCAGTACCGGGGTGTCGGTCTCCAGCGTGACGGTGTCGGTGCCGAGCAGCTCGGCCAGCCGCGGCTCGGCGGCCAGCGCATCGGTGCGACGGTGCGCGCGGGTGAGTTCCTCGGCGGCGCGGTGTGCGCCGTCGCGGGCACTGCCGACCTCGCGTTGCGCTTCGTGCGCGGCGGTCTGGGCGGCCGCCGATTCCTCGGCGAGGCGTTCCAGCTCCGTCTCCCTGCGCGCGAGCTCGGCGGTCGCCTCCTGCCCCTCGGCGGCCGCCGTCCGCGCCGCCTCGGCCACGTCGGCCCGGTGCGGCAGCAGCCCGTCGGCGGTGGCCCTGGCGATCTCCGCCCTGACCTCCTCCAGCCGCGTGGCCAGGCCGTCGGCCTCGGCCCGACGGTTCGCGGCGACGGAGGTCGCCTCGTCACGTTCCCGCTGCGCCTCCTCGGCCTCGGCCTGCAGCGCCGTCGCCTGCCGGTCCGCGTCGTCGGCCTGGTCCTGGGCCTCGCGCGCCAGTCCCAGCAGGCCACGCGCCAGCGCCGTCGCCGCGGCGTTCTTGGCCTCCAGCGCGGGCCGCGCCTTCTCCTCCCGGCTCCCGACGAGCTCGCGGATGTCGGCGGCCTTGCGCGTCGCGCCCAGTTGCGCCAGCACGGTGCCGGTCTCCCGCCACGCCTCGGCGAGGGTCTTCGCCTCCGCCAGTTCGGCGTCGACGCGGTCGGACTCGGCCTGGGCCTCGTCCCGCAGCATCACGGCCACCTGCCTGCGCAGCTCCGTCAACACCGCCTCGTTGCGCCGGTGATCGCCCTCGGCGAGCCGCTCGGCGTCGGCGGCCTCCTGCACCTGCGCGGTCAGCGTCTCGAGCCGTTCGGACTCCGCGGCGTTCCTGCCCGCGACCTCCCCGGCAAGGGTCTCCAGTTCCGCACGGGCGGCGCCGGCGAGCTTCCGTGCCGCGGCCGCGAGCTTCTCCTCGTCGATCAGCGGGGTGAGCGCGTCGAGGGCGCCTGCCACGAAGTCGCGCTCGGTCATCAGCTCACTGCGCTGGGCGAGATTGTCGGCGTACGTGACGACAACCTCGGCGAGGTCCTTCGGTTCGTCCTCGGTGATCACCGCGCGCAGCAGGAACTCGACGAACGCCTCGTCGGTGTTGAACGAGAACGCGTCCGCCGCCTCGCCTTCCCCCGCGTTCATGGCGCGCTGGTACCGGAACAGCTCGGTGTCCAGACCGAGCCGGTCGAGGCGCTCGGTCCACTCGTGCTGCCTGCGGGTCCAGAACACCTGCAGCTCCGGCACGTCCGCGTGCAGCGACGTCATCCGGTCGTGAAAACCGGACATCGTCAGCAACCTGCCGTCGGCGGTCAGCGGCAACGACTCCAGGCCCACCTCCGCGCCGGGTCGGAAGCAGTACCAGGAGTCGACCAGGTTGGCCGGGTCCGACGAGGCCACGTGCCCGCGCCACTCGGAGACCTTCCCGGTGATCAGCCGCTCGCCGGTCTCGACGTGCTGCCACTCGAGCACCACGTGGGCGACATCTTTCGCGCCGACGAACTTCTCCAGCACGCGCGTGTTCGTCGTGCCGACGACCTGCCGCCTGCCCGGCAACATCACCGAGAAGATCAGTTTGATCAGCACCGACTTCCCGCCGCCGTTCTCGAGGAACAGCACACTCGCCGGGGACGGGCGGCGCGGCGGTCCGCCCTCGGCGGGGTGCACCCCCGCGCCGAACAGCGCGTCCTGCGTCGGCGTGGACACGACGTCGCCGACGCCGGAGAAGTCCAGCACGACGTCCTGGTACCGCGCACCGCTCGGGCCCACCGAGTGCAGGCGCACCCGCGACAGCTCGTACATCCACTCCCCTACAGCGTGTCGGTGGCCGACGCCCGCAGCGTCGATCCCTCACCCGGCACCGCGACGACGCCGAGTGCGAGCAGCTCGTCGAACGCGGCGTCGGCCGCCAGCTCGCGCACCTGCACCTGGTAGCGCGGTGTCGTGCGGTAGGTCCCGCCCTGCTCGGAACTCACCGAGACGAGGAATCCCTGCTCCGCCAGGAACCGTAGCGCCCGCGTCACCATGCCCCGCGTGGTGTCGGGAGCGAGACGGCCGTCCTTGGTCGCCGCCGTGGCCGGCCTGCGCGCGTAGGCCCGCCATGCCTGTTCCAGCTCGGGCGCGTCGGCGAGCGGATCGGTGTTGGCCGCGGCGCGCTCGTCGAGGATGCGGCACGCCTCCCGCACGACCCCGTCCACCTGCTCGACGCTGACCCGGCCGATGTAGGTGTCGTTGGCCAGATCGTCGGGCCGCGGGTAGCCGAGCGCCGCCGCCGCCAGGTGGATGAGCCCGTGCAGGACCTTCTCGGTGTCGCGCCGTTCCCGGATCTTCGACTGCCGCGCGTAGCTGTCCATCTTGATCTCGAAGACGGACTCGTCCGTGGCGGCCAGCACCGCGCCGGCCTGTGCGTTCACCTCGAGCACCATCAGGCCCAGCCCCGCGGCCACGGCGTGGGTGAGCTGTTTGAACGCGCTGTCCTCGCCGTAGCGCCGGACGAGGTCCGCATAGACCACGTCCCGCCCCGGCACGAGCTTGGGACGCATACCGAAGGCGAGCAGCCGCGCCGCCGCCTCGGCATCGCCGGACGCATGTCCCGTGCTCACAGAGCCGCCTCCTCGATCGCGTCGCCGTCGTCGAACAATCCGGGATCGCGCTGCGCAGCGGCGTCCTCCGCCGCCACCCCGGGGGAACCGTCGGTGCCGGTGTGGATGTCGGCGTCGGTGCCGGTGTCCGTGTCGGCGTCGGTGTCGGCGTCGGCGTCGGTGTCGACGGTCGCGGACATCAGCAGCAGGTCGGCACCGCCGATCTCGGGGTCGTCCAGTTCGGTGCCGTCGTCGACGGCGAGCAGCACGACCTGCTGCGGCTGCCGCAGCGCACCGCCGACCTCGGGGCCGTAGGCGTGCACCGCGCGCAGGGCGACGAGCCGCGCCACGGCCGGATCGCCCGCACGGGCGTCGGCCAGCAGGCCCGACAGCCGCCGCGGCACCTCGGGCAGGTCGAGCAGCGCGTCGGCCTGCCGCCACTGTTCGTCGGTGAACAGGTCCGTGTCCTCGGCCGGCTGCAACTCCGGGTCCGGCACCTCGCCGACGACGTGTTCGCGTTCAGGGGCGGGCCGCAGCAGCAGCGACACGAGCGACGGCAGGGACGGCGCCGTCGGCACGGTGGTGCCGGCTCCGGCCCGGAAGTACGCCTCCACGGGCGCGAGCGCCTCGGACAGCGGCAGGTCCAGTGTCGGCGTGAGCAGTTGTCCGAACACGTCGACGGCCGCACGCTGCGGCGGACCGGAGAACTGCTGCCGGTCCTGTTCGGCCCGGAACACCGCACCCGCGGCCTGCAGCCGGTTCTGCAGCTGGGTATGTCTGCGGATGCAGTCCGCCACGATGTCGACGAGTTCGGCGGCGCGGCGTTTGTGGCCGGGGTCCTCGGCCTCGTCCCTGGCGGCCGTGATGTTCTTCAGGATGGCCGTCTCGGCGCGGAACCGGGATTCGATGTGGGTGAGCGCCGTGTCGAGGAGTTCGGGCAGTTCGCGTTCCCAGTCGACCGAGCGCACGTCGCGCCGGGTCGCGTCGAGCTTGGCGCGCAGGATCTCGCCGTACTGCACGGTGCGGTACCGGGCCTGCTCCGCGGCGAGCTTCGCGTCGGCGAGCCTGCCGCGCGTGATGAGGTTCTCGAGCTTGACCTCCGCGGCGATGTGGGCCGACTCGACATCGGTGTCGAGCGCACCGACGAGCACGTTGATCGCCTCGTCGGTCGCGCGCAGATACACCTCGCCGTCGGGGGCGGCCAGTTCGACCAGCAGCTTGAAGTCGAAGGCCCGCCGCCGGTACTGCCCGTCGGTGTCGACGGCGCCGTACACGCGGCGGAACCCGCGGTCGGTGGTGCCGACGTTGATCAGGTTGTCGAGCACCCACCGCGCCACCCGCGTGTGCTCGTCGGTGGTGCGATCCGGCGCCTGCGCGGCGATGAAGGGCAGCAACCGGTGCGTGACCCGGTGGTGGTCGGCGCCGGTGTCGAAATCCATCGCGATCGTGACCTGGTCGATCGTGTGGAGTCCGATCTCGGCCATCTGGTAGACGGTCGCGTCCGCCCAGTCGAGCTTGGACTTGCGGGCGTCCAGATCGTGCAGCGGTGCGGTGCACGCGAGCGCCTTCAGCCTGCGCGCGAGCCCCTCGTCGGGGTCCGCGGTCGTCTCGTCAGCTCGCACGGTGTGAGGTTAAGGCAGTCGAGCCGCGTGGTTCCGAGCGGGGAACCACACGGTTCGGCGACCCACCGTGACGAAGGGACTGCATACCGTGCCGAGCGGCCCACCGCACCGACACGGACCGCGAACCGGGCCGGCTAGCGGACCGGCGACGACCGCTCCGGTTCCGGCGGGTCCTGGGAGTGCGCACCCGCTCCGCTGTCAGTACTTGCTCCGCTGTCGGCACCCGTCCCGTTGTCGTGGTGGGTACCGCCGGCTGTGCCCGGATCCGCACTGCCGTTGCTCCCGGCACGACTCCCCGCACCATCGCCCGGCCCGGACCTGCCGTCGGGAGCGGGCACCGGCTCGTCGGCCGGCTCGGCACGGCGCCGTTTGCGGTGCCGCAACAGGGCGGTCAGGGCGAGAGCACCCGCCAGCGGGAGCAACGTCAGGCCGGGGAGCTGGTAACGCCAGGAGAATTCGAACGCCGCGGCACCGCCCAGCGACACGAGTGCCATGCCCGCGGGCAGCAGCATCGCCGAGCGCAGACCGCTCGCACGTGCCCTGCGCGTCACCCCGAGTCCGGCGGCCAGAGCGAGCAACAGCGCCGCCCCGAGTACGTTGCCCGGGGTGAAGCCGCCGAAGAGCTGATACCAGCGCAGGGCCCGTCCCAGCGTCGGCCGCGACTCCGGCTCCTCGCCGCTGTAGCGGACCGCGTACTCCCGGCTTTTCTCCTCGTGGTTGTAGAACTGATACGTCGGCTGGAAATGCCAGCGTTGCACCGACACGTCACCCGGGCTGTCGACACGCCAGCTGCGGAACCCCTTGAGGAAGTCGATCATGATCGCGGCGGCGACGTCGACCGGCTGCTGCCGGATGACCTCCGTGCCGAAGTCCTGCTGGATCCCGACGATGTTCGTGCCCTCGGGCCACTGTGCGCGCCACTCGTCGTCCGCGCCGATGTGCGCGTACCTGTCACTGCCCAGCCGCTCCCCGAGCGGTTCGTCGGGGCAGGCGGGTCGCAGCCGTTCCGACAGCTCCAGGTTCCGGCAGTCGGCCACGACGGCACCGCGGGCGTAGAGCACGTTGCCGGTCGACGGGCTGAGTGCGAAGTGGCCCGCCCAGCTCGCGTAGTACGTGCCGTAACCGACGACGACGAGCGCGAACGGCAGCAGGAGCGTGGCGACCCGGACGAGGATCGTCCGCCACGCCGCCCACGTGCCCCAGCGGCGCCAGAGACCGCCCGCGATGAACAGGAACACCACGGCGGGCAGCGCCAGTGGCAGGGCGACCAGCCGGAACACGACGGCGACGCCGAACAGCACCCCCGCCACGGCGGTCGCCCATACCGGCGGCTGGCCACCTCGCTTCGTGCCGAGCAGCAGCCACAGCAGTGCGACCAGGATGACCTGGAACCAGACGTCGGACATGATCATCTGCTCGATCTGCACCTCGTAGGCGTCGAGCAGGACCGGTGCCGCCGCGAGTGCAGCCAGCCAGTTCCGGTGCACCCCGAGCCGGCGCGCCAGCACGTAGAGCGCGATGCCGCAGCCCAGCCCGACGACGTGCTGCAGGAACGACACCAGGCCCAGCCCGCCCACGGCCAGCACCGGTTCGAGGACGAACAGGTCGTAGCCGATCGGGTGCAGTCCGGTCGGATTGTGGGTTCCGACGTTGTCGAGGTAACGGAACGAGTCGCCGTACAGCAGTGCAGGCGGATACGCCAGCCAGGCGGCGGCGCGCAGGCCGAGACCGGCCACCAACACCACGAGGAAAAGCCAGTGACGGCGGCCGAAGTCGAAAGCACGGCGCTTCAGCAGCGCGGGAGCGAGCACGCCAGGAAGCTAGCAACCCGGTCCTGTCCTCGCGTGCAGGCCCCCGGGGGAGGTCGGCTGCCGGCTCCGGGGACACGGCGCGGACCCGCCCGGCCGGGAACGCCCGCACGGTGCCGCCGGACTCGGCCGGTCCCCACCCGAATGGAGGTCAGGCCGTCCGCGGCAGGTCACCGCCGGCCACGTGCGCCGCCGCGGCGCCGCGGCCGGCCGCGCCACCGGATTCGCGCGCGATCCCGGCGAGCGGATCGCGTTCCTCGAGCGTCAGGTCGGTCAGCACCAGGTCCCGCTCGATCCCGGTGCCCGGTCCCGCCACGCTGCGCTGGAACTGGGCCAGCAGGGTCGCGGGCGGCACCGGCATCGACAACCTGCCGTACCGCTTCAGCCGGTCCAGCATCGTGAGGATGATCTGGGCGGACATGCGGCCCAGCGCCTGCGTGGTCTGGTGCCGGTGGGTGCGGGTACCCAGATCGACCTGTGCCAGCGCGTCGAGACCGCGCCGTTCGATCAGGTCGATGAGGTGGCCGACCTCGACGCCGTAATGCGTCACGAACGGGATGGCCTCCAGCACCTCGCGCCGCCCCGCGTACTCGCCGGCCAGCGGCTGGACGAACCCGGACAGTTCCGGCCAGAACATGTTCAGCAGCGGGCGTGCGACCAGTTCGGTGACGCGTCCGCCGCCGTCGGCCTCGTGCCGCCCCTCCCCGGCGAGCGGCCGGTGGTAGAAGCCCTTCACGTAATCGACGCCCGGCCGGGTGAGCAGCGGACCGAGCAGTCCGACGACGTAGTCGGCGGTGAAGTCGTAGAGGTCGCCGTCGACGAACGCCACCAGCTCGCCGCGGGTGGCGGCGAGCCCCTTCCACAACGCCTCCCCTTTGCCACGGCAGCGGGGCAGCGCGGGCAGCACGTCGTCCTGGGCCACGACGAGGGCACCCGCGTCGGCGGCGACGTCGGCGGTCCCGTCCTGCGAACAGGAGTCGACGACGAGAACCTCGTCGACGAGCGGTTCGGCCTCCACGAGCGCGGTACGGATCGTCCGCACGATCTCGCCGACCGTCTCCTCCTCGTCCTTGGCCGGGATCACGACACTCACCGTGCGCCCGCGCTTGGCGGCCACGAGCTCGGCAGCGGTCCAGTCGTCCGCGCGGCCGGACCGGCGCTCGAGCCACGTTCCGATCTCGGGCGAGACGGCGAGTTCATGGCCGTCGGAACCCGCCCTGGTCGCGTGCACGTGATGCCCCCTTTCTCGAACCCGCTCCTGACCTTCCGTGCCGGGTTTCCCGGACTCCGTTTCCCGGACTCCGTTTCCCGGGCTCCATTTCCCGGACGACGGACGACACCGTTCGTCCCGAGCGTCAGGGCGCCGTGTTTCCGGCCGTGACTCGGCCGCGCCACCGCTACGGTACGAGATCACGGCCGCCGCACGCCCGGGTCACGCCCGCACGGTCACACTTCCTCGTCGAGCATCTCCGCGGTCACGGCCGACTCCGTGTCGGGAAGCCCCAGGTCGGAGGCCTTCTTGTCCGCCATGGCGAGGAGCCTGCGGATCCGGCCGGCGACCGCGTCCTTGGTCATCGGCGGGTCGGAGAGCTGGCCGAGCTCTTCGAGCGAGGCCTGCCGGTTGGCCACCCGCAGCCTGCCCGCGGTGAGCAGATGGTCCGGCGCTCCCTCCCCCAGGATCTCCATGGCGCGTTCCACCCGTGCCGCTGCCGCCACGGCGGCGCGCGCGGACCGGCGGAGGTTGGCGTCGTCGAAGTTGGCCAGCCGGTTCGCGGTCGCCCGCACCTCGCGGCGCATGCGGCGCTCCTCCCACGCCAGCACGCTCGAATGCGCCCCGAGCCGGGTCAGCAGTGCGCCGATGGCGTCGCCGTCGCGGACGACGACCCGGTCGGCGCCGCGCACCTCACGCGACTTGGCCTGGATACCGAGCCTGCGCGCCGCACCGACGAGCGCCAGTGCCGCCTCCGGCCCCGGGCACGTGACCTCGAGCGACGAGGAACGCCCCGGTTCGGTCAGCGAACCGTGGGCCAGGAACGCGCCGCGCCAGGCGGCCTCGGCGTCGGCAATGCCACCGGACACGACGGGCGCGGGCAACCCGCGCACGGGACGGCCGCGCTGGTCGATCAGCCCCGTCTGCCGCGCGAGCCCCTCGCCACCGGAGACCACGCGCACCACGTAGCGGTTACCCTTGCGCAGCCCGCCCGAGGTGATCATGTGAACCTCGGCCTGGTGGCCGTACAGGTCGTGAACCTCCTTGCGGAGTCGCCGGGCCACCGAACCGGTGTCGAGTTCGGCCTCGACGACGACGCGTCCGGCCACGATGTGCAGTCCACCCGCGAACCGCAGCATGGCCGCCACCTCGGACCGCCGTGGGCTGACCTTGGTCAGCTCCAGCCGGCTGAGTTCGTCCTTGACCGCAGCGGTCATCGCCATGAGGGCCCCTCCTTCGCGCCCGTGACATCGAGCGCGTCTCGCACACAACCAGCCAGCGCATCCGGATCGTGCCGCCCCACCGCGCCCGCGGCGGCGATCGGCGCCAGATGTGCACGCCCTCCCAGCGCCGCGGCGGCCGAGTGCAACCGCGCGGGCGTCGGTACCGAGTCGCTGTCGGCGATCACGGCGTCCACCCCGAGCCGGGGAGCGTGCTGGAAGAGTACGTCCAGGTGCTGTTCGGGCGAGAAGCCCGCCGTCTCTCCCGGCTGTGGCACCAGGTTCAGAATAACGATCTTCGTCGCCGCTGTCTTCACGAGCGCGTCGTGCAGCTCCGGCACGAGCAGGTGCGGCAGCACGCTCGTGAACCACGACCCCGGGCCGAGGAACACCGCATCGGCCGCCAGCACGGCCTCGACGGCCTCCCGGCACGCCCGCGGTGGTGTCACCGCGGGGGTCACCTCGTCGCCCGGCCCGGCCTGCTCCGCCCGGACCACGCTGTGCAGGGTGATGCGCCGGACCTGCCCCGGGGTACTCGCCACGGCGACCTGCCCGCGGATACGGCTCACCGCACCGTCGGGTTCGAGGCCGGTGACCTCGGCCTCGATGTCGAGCGGGTCGGCCGACATCGGCAGCACGCGGCCGGAGACGCCGAGCAGCCGGGCCGCCTCGTCGAGTCCGGCGACCGGGTCGCCGAGCACCTCGAACAGCCCGGCCAGCAGCAGGTTTCCGACGGCGTGTCCGGTGAGCGCACCGCTGCCGCCGAACCGGTGCTGGAACACCTCGGCCCACCGCGCTCCGCCGTCGTCCGTCGCGGCCAGGGCCGCGAGCGCCTTCCGTAGGTCGCCGGGCGGCAACAGGCCGAGTTCGCGGCGCAGCCTGCCCGACGATCCGCCGTCGTCGGCAACCGTGACCACCGCCGTGACGTCGTCGGTGAGCCGCCGCAACGCCGTCAGCGTGGCGTGCAGACCGTGACCCCCGCCCAGTGCGACCGCGCGCATCTTCGTGGTCACTCCCTGCCCAGGTCCCGGTGCACCACCTTCACGGCTGTTCCGTCCTCTTTGGATAGTCGGTTCGCGAGTTCCTCCGAGATCGCGACACTGCGGTGCTTGCCGCCGGTGCAGCCGATCGCAAGGGTCAGGTACCGCTTGCCCTCGCGCTTGTAGCCGGCACCGATCAACCGGAGCAGGTCCTGGTACCGGTCGAGGAACTCCTCCGCACCTTCCTGGCCGAGCACGTAGTTGCGCACCTCGGTGTCCAGGCCGCTGTGATCACGCAGCTCGGGGATCCAGAAGGGGTTCGGCAGGAACCGCACGTCCATCACGAGGTCGGAGTCCATCGGCAGACCGTACTTGTAGCCGAATGAGAGCACCGTCACCCGGGTCTGCGCCGAGGCTTCGCTGCCGAACGCGTCCTCGATCTTGGCGCGCAGGTCGTGCACCGACAGCGACGACGTGTCCAGCAGCAGATCCGCCTCGGCACGCAGCGGTTCCAACAGCGCCCGCTCGGCCCCGATGCCGTCGACGAGCCTGCCGTCGCCCTGCATCGGGTGGCCGCGCCGCACCTGGTCGAACCGGCGGATCAGTACCGCATCGGTCGCCTCGAGGAACAGCACACGCGGTTTGTACCCCCGCATGTCCAGCCCCTTGATCACCGACGACAGGTCGTCGGTGAACGCCCGCGACCGTACGTCCATCACGACCGCGACCTTCGTGATCGCTCCCCGCGACTGCGCGCCGAGCTCGACCATGGTCGAGATCAGTTCCGGCGGCAGGTTGTCGACGACGAACCAGCCCAGGTCCTCCAGGCATTTCGCCGCCGTGCTGCGGCCGGCCCCGGACAAGCCGGTGACCACCGCGACCTCCATACCGGAACCCCGGCCGTCCTCCTCGGCCGCGTCGGCTCTGTCGGCTGCGGCACTGTTCACTGGTCTGACTCCCCTCGCTCCGTGCGTTGTCCCCCTGCGAGCGCCGTGTACACGGCCTCCGCGGTGCGCTTCCCGAAACCCGGAACCCGCGCGATGTCGTCGATGCCGGCCTGCTTGAGCTTCTTCACCGAACCGAAGTGCTTGATCAACGCCGACTTCCTCGCCTGCCCGAGCCCCGGGACGCCGTCCAGCTCGGAAGCCTGTACCCGCTTCCCGCGCTTCTCCCGGTGATACCGGACGGCGAACCGGTGCGCCTCGTCGCGCACCCGCTGCAGAAGGTACAGCGCGTCCGAGGTCCTCGGCAGGACGACCGGTTCGTCGTCGGACGGCAGCCAGACCTCTTCGAGCCGCTTGGCCAGACCGACGACGGCCACATCGGTGATGCCGAGCTCGGCGAGGACGTCGGCGGCCGCGCTCGCCTGCGGGCCGGCACCGTCGACGACCAGCAGGTTCGGCGGGTAGGCGAACTTCTTCGGCTTCCCGGTCTCCGGGTCGAGCCCGGGCGGGCCGTCCTGCTGGCCTGCGGGTTCGCCGGGAGCCGTACCGGTGGCCGGCCGCTCGGGTGCCGCGGCCTCGGCACCCGCGGTACCGGACGCACTCCCGTCGGTCTCGGCGCCGTCGGCACTCCCGTCGGTCTCGGCGCCGTCGGCGGTCTCGGCGGTCTCGGCGGTCTCGGCGAGGTAGCGGGCGAAGCGACGCCGGACGACCTCGGCGATCGCGGCGACGTCGCCCTCGTCGGCGGCCTCACGGAGGGCGAACCGGCGGTACTCGTTCTTGCGCGGCACCCCGTCCTCGAACACGACCAGCGAGGCGACCACGTCGGTGCCCTGGGTGTGACTGATGTCGACGCATTCGATCCGCAGCGGTGCGGTGTCGAGGGCGAGGTGCTGCTGCAGTTCCTGCAACGCCGCCGAACGCGCGGTGAGATCGCCTGCCCGGCGGAGCTTGTGCTGGGAGAACGCCTCCTTGGCATTCCGCTCCACCGTCTCGGCGAGGGCACGTTTGTCGCCGCGCTGCGGCACCCGCAGCCGGACCCGGGAACCGCGCAGGTCCGACAGCCAGTCGGTCATCGCCCCGGCGTCGGCGGGAAGCTCCGGCACGAGCACCTCCCGGGGCACCGTCGAACCGACGCTGCCCGGCGCCTCGCGGGCCAGGTCGAGCTGTTCGGCGTAGAACTGGCCGAGGAACTGTTCGACCAGCGCGGCGACGTCCATCTCCTCGACCTTGTCGACCACCCAGCCGCGCTGCCCGCGCACCCGGCCGTCGCGCACGTGGAAGATCTGGACCGCGGCCTCCAGCTCGTCGTGGGCGAACGCGACGACGTCGGCGTCCGTACCGTCGCCCAGCACGACCGCCTGCTTCTCCATCGCGCGCCGCAGGGCGGCGAGATCGTCACGCAGCCGGGCCGCACGTTCGAACTCCAGCTCCCCCGACGCCTCCGTCATCGCCTTCTCCAGCCTGCGCACCATCTTGTCGGTGCTGCCCGCGAGGAAGTCGCAGAAGTCCTCGACGATCGCGCGGTGCTCGTCGGCGGTGACCCGACCGACGCACGGTGCCGAACACTTGTCGATGTAGCCGAGCAGGCAAGGCCTGCCGATCTGGGCGTGCCGCCGGAACACCCCGTTCGAGCAGGTGCGGGCCGGGAACACGCGCAGCAGCAGGTCGAGCGTCTCGCGGATCGCCCACGCGTGGGCGTACGGGCCGAAGTAGCGCACGCCCTTCTTGCGCGGACCCCGGTAGACGTGCAGCCGCGGGAACTCCTCGTTCAACGTCACGGCCAGCACCGGGTAGCTCTTGTCGTCGCGGTAGCGGACGTTGAACCGCGGGTCGAACTCCTTGATCCAGTTGTATTCGAGCTGGAGCGCCTCCACCTCGGTGGAGACGACGGTCCATTCGACGCTCGCGGCCGTGGTGACCATCTGCCGGGTGCGCGGGTGCAGCCCCGCGAGGTCGGCGAAGTAGGAGTTCAACCGGCTGCGCAGGCTTTTCGCCTTGCCGACGTAGATGACGCGCCGCTGGTCGTCGCGGAACTTGTACACGCCCGGTTCGTCCGGAATGCTTCCCGGCGCAGGCCGGTAGGTCGACGGGTCAGCCACGGTCACCACTGTATGGCGACCCACCGACACCCTGGTCAGGGGCCACGCACCGAACCGGCGCCGATGCCACACGGGGCGGCCGGAGCCCAGCTGTATAGATCATTATACATCAAACGTGCTGTGCGAGGCTGCCCGCATGCGGATCGCCACCTGGAACGTCAACTCGGTCACCGCCCGCCTGCCTCGACTGCTCGCCTGGCTCGATTCGGCCCGGCCGGACGTACTCTGCCTGCAGGAACTCAAGTGCACCGACGACGCGTTCCCCACCGAGCAGGTACGTGAGCTCGGCTACGAGGTCGCGAGCCACGGCACGGGCCGCTGGAACGGCGTGGCGATCCTCTCGAAGGCCGGACTCGACGACGTCGTCCGCGATCTGCCGGGCCAGCCGGCCTACGACGGGGCGATCGAGCCCCGCGCGATCGGCGCCACGTGCGGCGGCGTGCGCCTCTGGTCGGTGTACGTGCCCAACGGCCGCGAGCCGGGCCACGCGCACTACGACTACAAGCTCGACTGGCTCGCGGCACTGAACGACACCGTGGCCGCGGACACCGCAGCCGACCCGTCGCGGCCGCTCGCCGTCCTCGGCGACTTCAACATCGCCCCCACCGACGACGACGTGTGGGACATCGCGCTGTTCACCGAGTCGACGCACATCACCGAACCCGAGCGCAAGGCACTGGCCGCGCTGCGGGACACGGGCCTGGCCGACGTCGTGCCGCGTCCGCTGAAGTACGACCACCCGTACACCTACTGGGACTACCGCCAGCTGGCGTTCCCGAAGAACAACGGCATGCGCATCGACCTGGTCTACGGCGACGCCGCCGTCGCGGGCGCCGTGTCGGACGCCTACGTCGACCGCGAGGAGCGCAAGGGCAAGAGCCCATCCGACCACGCACCCGTCGTCGTCGACCTCGACCGCTGACCCGATCGGGCTCTCCCCTGCCCGGTTCCGGTGCCCCGCCTCGCCGGGCCCCGGACCGGCGGCGGCCCGGTCGGTCCTGTCCGGCGCTGATCAACACTGTCCGGCGCTGGTCAGTCCTGTCCGGCCCGGTCGGTCCTGTCCGGCGCTGGTCAGTCCTGTCCGGCGCGGCGGTGCAGCCTGCGCAGCCCGCGCACCGCCTCGACGGCACGGTGCCGGTCGACGGCCTGCACCGCCAGCAGCGGGTAGTACTCGTCGTCGGGCAATTCGAGACGCGCGAACGACGCACCGTCCGGGAAACTCACCGACAGCACCTCGTCCCAGTCGAAGTGCCTCGTGATGCCGACGTTGCGGACGTCGATGCCGCGGGAATCGGCGCGCACCTTCGGGGTGCCGAACGAGGCACACGCCAGCCCCAGCAACAGGCCGACGAACACCATCGCGATCTGGTCGCTGAGGTGGAAGATCGCGCCGCTGTCGGACCCGCGCAACAGCACGGCCACGACCGTGAACACCGCCAGCAGCGCGACGCCGAGCACCCCGCCCATCCAGGCGGTCCGCCGCGGCCGGGCCACGACCACGTCGTCGCCGTCGCGTGCGCCGTTGCCGGAATCCCTCGTCATCTGGTCACCCGTGGTCATCTGGTCACCCGTGGTCATCTGGTCACCCGTGGTCACACGAAGCCCCGTTCGGTCCAGGGCTGTCGCAGCCCCCGCAGCACGCCGGCCGTCGTCAGCGCGGCGACAGTGGCCTCGCGTCCCTTGTTCTCGACCGAATCGGCCAGGCCTGCGCGGTCGAGGGCCTGCTGCTCGGTGTCACACGTCAGCACCCCGTTGCCGACGGGCGTCGACTCGTCGAGCGCCACCCGCGTCAGACCCGCCGTCACGGCATCGCACACGTACTCGAAATGCGGAGTGCCGCCGCGGATCACCACGCCGAGCGCCACGACCGCATCGTGCCCCCTGGCCAGCGCCTGCGCCACCACGGGCAGCTCGATCCCGCCCGCCACGCGCACCACCGTCGGGTCGTCGGCCAGCTTCGCCGCCGACGCCGCACGCAACGCGTTGTCGAGCAGACTGTCGGTGATCGTCGAGTGCCACCGGGTCACCGCGATCGCGAGGCGCAGGTTGTCGCACTCGCGCAGTGCCTCGGCGTCCTCCTCCGGCCGTCCTTCGCCACTCACGGCTGTCCACCACCGTCTTCCGTTCCCGTGCCGGCCGCGCCGGTGCCGGCACGGCCGAACTCGGCCAGGCCCGCGCCGACGTCGTCCGCATTCTCCAGTTGCGCCAGTTCATGACCCATGCGGTCGCGTTTGGTCTCCAGGTACCGCAGGTTCTCCGGGTTCGGTGACACCGGCAACGCCACCCTGCCCGTCACGCGCAGGCCGTAACCTTCCAGCCCGACCCGCTTGGTCGGATTGTTGGTCAGCAGGCGCATCGACCGCACCCCGATGTCGGTGAGGATCTGTGCACCCGTGCCGTAGTCGCGCGCGTCGGCGGGCACGCCCAGCTGAAGGTTCGCATCCACGGTGTCGGCGCCGTCGTCCTGCAACTGGTACGCCTGCAGCTTGTGCAGCAGGCCGATCCCCCGGCCCTCGTGACCGCGGATGTAGAGCACGACGCCGCGCCCCTCCTCGGCGACCGCTCGCAGCGCCGCCTGCAGCTGCGGACCGCAGTCACAGCGCAGCGAGCCGAACACGTCGCCGGTGAGACATTCCGAGTGCACCCGCACCAGAACGTCCTCACCGTCACCGATCTCGCCGTAGACGAACGCGACGTGCTCGATACCGTCGAGCAGGCTGTCGTAGCCGATCGAGCGGAAGGTGCCCGCCGCGAGCGGGATCCGCGCCTCGGCCACCCGCTCGACCTGCTTCTCCATCCGCCTGCGATAGGCGATCAGGTCCGCGATCGTGATCAGCCGCAGGTCGTGATCGGCGGCGAACACCTCGAGCTCGTCGCGCTGGGCCATGTCGCCGTCGTTCTTCTGCGACACGATCTCGCACAGCACGCCGGCCGGAGCGAGGCCGGCCAGGCGCGCGAGGTCGACGCCCGCCTCGGTGTGGCCGGGCCTGCGCAGGACGCCACCGTCCTTGGCGCGCAACGGCACGACATGCCCGGGGCGCTTGACGTCCTTCGGGCCCGTCGCCGAGTCCGCGAGCAGCGAGATCGTGTGCGCCCGGTCGGTGGCGGAGATGCCGGTGCCGATGCCCTCGGCGGCATCGACCGTCACGGTGTACGCGGTGCCGCGCACGTCCTGGTTGGAGTGGAACATCGGCGGCAGGTCGAGCCGCTCACAGTCCTCGCCGGTCAGCGACACGCACACGTAGCCGGACGTGTACCGCACCATGAACGCCAGCAGCTCCGGCGTCACCTTCTCGGCGGCGAAGATCAGATCGCCCTCGTTCTCGCGGTCCTCGTCGTCGACCACGACGACGGCCTTACCGTCGGCGATGTCCTGGATGGCCAGCTCGATCGACTCGAGGTCGAACCCCGCCGATGCGCCCGCGCCCGCCTGCCACGCCTCTGACGTCTCTGTCATGTCACCCGTCCTCCTTGCCACCGCCATTGTCCACCGACAGCGACGATGTTCCGCCGGCGGTCTGCTTCTCGACATACTTGGCGAGGACGTCCACCTCGACGTTCACCACGTCGCCCGGTGCGGTACGGCCGAGCGTGGTCAGCGACAGCGTCGTCGGGACGAGCGCGATCGTCAGCTCCTCGGGCGAGACGCTCGCGACCGTCAGCGACACCCCGTCGATCGCGACGGACCCCTTCGCCACGATGTAGCGCCCGAGCCGCGGCGGGAACGCGAAGTGCGTCAGATCGTCGGCGTCGCGGTGCAGGAACACCCCCGTGCCGTCGACGTGGCCCTGCATGACGTGCCCGCCGAACCGGCCGTTCGCCGCCATCGCCCGCTCGAGGTTCACGCCGCGTCCCACCTCGGCCTTGGCGAGGCTGCTGCGCTCGAGCGTCTCGTGCACGACGTCGACGGTGAACTCGTCGCCGTCGACGTCGACCACCGTCAGGCACACTCCGTTCACCGCGATCGAGTCCCCGTGCTTCGCATCGCCGGTCACCACCGGACCGCGGACGCGCATCCGCGCGGCGTCACCGCTCTGCTCGACGGCCGTGATCTCGCCGAGTTCCTCCACGATGCCCGTGAACACGTCAGGGTCCTCCTTCACCTGCGGCCGGTACGGCCGTGATCCGCACGTCGTCCCCACTCATGGTGACCCCTTCGACACGCCACCGGTGGGCTTCGGTGATGGTCGACACGCCCGCCGGGCCGAGCGCCGTCGGCCCGGCGCCGAGCAGCGCAGGCGCGACGTATCCCACGACCCGGTCGATCATGCCCGCCCCGGCGAAGGCCCCCGCCAGGGTCGGCCCGCCTTCGAGCAGCACGTCGACGACCTCGCGCTCGGCCAGCTCGGCCAGCACCGCACGCGGGTCCCGCGTGCGCAGGTGCAGTGTCGGAGCCGCGTCGTCCAACACGCGTGCGGCGTGGGGTATTTCCCGCGCGCCGACGACGACGCGCAGCGGCTGGCGATCGGCCGGGTCGCCGTCGGCGCCGCGGGCGGTGAGCCACGCGTCGTCGGCCAGGACCGTTCCCGTGCCCGCGACGACGGCATCGGCCGCCGCGCGGATGCGGTGCACCTCGGCGCGGGACTCGGGCCCGGAGATCCACCGGCTCGTGCCGTCGGCGGCGGCGACGCGGCCGTCGAGCGTGGCGGCGTACTTCCACGTGACGTGTGGCCTGCCGGTGCGTACCGAGTGCAGCCACGCACGCAGCGGCCCGCCCGCGACCTCGTCGGCCAGCAGCCCGCCTGCCACGTCCACGCCCGCCGCACGCAGCACCTCGGCGCCGCCCGCGGCCGGCGGGTTGGGGTCGGCGACCGCGTACCGCACCGCGGCGACCCCGGCCTCGCGCAACGCCTGCGCGCACGGCGGGGTGCGGCCCCGGTGCCCGCACGGTTCGAGCGTCACGTACGCGGTGCCGCCCCGCGCCCGCTCCCCCGCCTCACGCAGCGCCATCACCTCGGCGTGCGGCCCGCCGGGAGGCCGGGTGGCACCCCTGCCCACGACCGCGCCCTCGGCGTCGAGGATCACCGCTCCGACGGGCGGGTTCGGACTCGTCGTACCGCGTACGTCCTCGCTCGACGCCAGCGCCGCCGCCATGGCCGCCTCCGCCGCCACTGTTCCGGCGTCACCCGTCCCCGCGTCACCTGTCCCGGCGCCGCCGCCGGCCGGTCCCGTCGGCACGTCAGTGCGCCGAGCGTGCGCAGGCCGCCTGGTCCCGCAGCGCCGCGACGGCCCTGCCGGGATCCTCGGCGCCGTAGACGGCGGATCCGGCCACGAAGCAGTCGACCCCGGCCTCGGCGGCCTGCTCGATCGTGCTCGCGTTGATGCCGCCGTCGATTTCGACGACGAGTGTGAGGTGCCCGGTGTCGACGAGGCGGCGCGCCGTGCGCACCTTCTCGAGCACGTCCGGGATGAACGACTGGCCGCCGAAGCCCGGTTCGACCGACATGACCAGCAGCGTGTCGTAGTGCTTGAGCGTGTCGAGGTGCGGTTCGAGCGGTGTGCCCGGCTTGATCGACAGGCCCGCCTTCGCCCCCGCAGCCCGCAGGTTCTTCGCCAGCATCACCGGCTCGCGGGCCGCCTCGGCGTGGACCGTGACGTTGTACGCGCCCGCCTCGGCATAACCGGGCGCCCACCGGTCGGGGTCCTCGATCATGAGGTGGCAGTCGAGCGGCACCTCACTGACCTTCCGGAGCGACTCGACGACAGGGAGGCCGAGGGTGAGGTTGGGGACGAAGTGGTTGTCCATCACGTCGACGTGCACCCAGTCGGCCCGGGTCTCGCCGTCACGGGCGACGGCCGCGACCTCCTCGCCGAGTCGGGCGAAGTCGGCGGACAGGATGCTCGGTGCGATCAGCGGGTGAAGCGGTTGAGAGGCCACACCGCGAATCCTAGGCAGCCGCACCCGCCGCAACCGTCCGGGGCGGTGTTCGCCGCGCCGGACGTGATGTGGGCCGCACCGCCGCGTTCACCGGACGCCGGGCCGCGGCAGGCGGTCCAGCAGCTCCGTCCACGGGGCGGCACCGAGCGACGTGACGTCCACCCCGGCGCCGGCCAGCGCATCGAGGTGACCCTGCCATGCCGGATGGGCGGGCCGGGTCGGCCCCACCCGGTGGCCGACGACCATCGGCACCGCGCCGACGGCGTCACCGAGCACGGTCAGCGCCTGATTGTCGGCCAGGCCGAGTGCGAGTTTCGCCACCGAACCCGCACTCGCCGGCGCGGCGACGAACGCCTCGGGGTCCGGATGCGGACGCGGCACGCCGGGCAGCCGGGAGAGCCACCGGACGTCGAGGTCGGTGGTCGCCTGCAGTCGCGCGAACTGCCGGTCGTCGAACCACGACGCCGCGGTGGGCGTCAGTGTGACGGCCAGCCGCCAGCCCCGCTCGGCCGCGGGTTCGGCCAGCTCGGCGGCCAGCCGATCCTCCACTCCGCCGCAGGCCGACGCGACGAGACCCAGGCAGCCCCGCTCCCGCTCCGGCGGCGCGCTCGCCTCGGTGCTCACGCGGTACTCCTCGGCGCTCACGCGGTGCTCACGTGGCGCGGGCGAGTCCGCAGAACATGGCGTCGGTGCCGTGCCGGTGCGGCCACAGCTGCACCGTGGGACCGTCACCGAGCAGCGGCATCCCGGGGAAGAACTCCCGCGCGTCGACGGGTTCGGCTCCCGCGCGCCGGACGGCCGTGGTGAACGCCCCCTCCGCCTCGGCCAGGTGCGGCGAGCACACGACGTAGGCCACGATCCCTCCCGGCCGTACCAGCCGGAACGCGGATTCGAGCAGTTCGGCCTGCAATTTCGTCAGATCCGCGACATCGCTCTGCTGCCTGCGCCACCGGGATTCCGGACGCCGCCGCAGCGCGCCGAGTCCACTGCACGGCGCGTCGACGAGCACCCGGTCGTAGCCGCCGTCGAGCCCGGGATCCCGCCCGTCGCCGCGGTGCACGGTCACGGGCAGTCCCGACACGGCGTGTTCGACGAGCCGTGCGCGGTGATCGGCGACCTCGACGGCGTCGACGGCCACCTCGTGCTCGGCGGTCGCGGCCAGACAGCCGAGCAGGGTCGCCTTGCCGCCCGGGCCGGCGCACAGATCGAGCCAGCGCGCATCGGAACCGTCGACGGGCGCGCCCACGGCCGCGAGCGTGACGAGTTGGCTGCCTTCGTCCTGCACGGCCGCGAGGTGCTCGGCCAGCGGTTCCGACGCGGCCAGGTCGCCGCTGCCCGCAGGCAGGTGCACGCCGTACGGCGAGTACGGCGCCACGTCCCCACCGGTGACGGCGGCGAGCTCGTCGGCACTGATCTCACCCGGCCGCGCGAGCAGGTGCACCTCGGGGCGCGCATCGTCGGCCCGGAGCGCCGTTTCCAGTTCGTCACCGGTGTCGCCGAGCGCCTCGGCGAATGCCCGCGCGATCCACCGGGGGTGGGACGTGCGCATCGCGAGATTGCCGATCCGGTCCGTCTCGGCGTCGGGGGCCAACTGTGTGACCCACGCCTGCTCGTCCTGATCGGACACCTTCCGCAGCACGGCGTTGACGAACCCGGCAACGTGCGAACCGGCGACATCGCGGACGATCTCCACCGCGGAGTCCACGGCCGCATGCGGCGGGATCCTGGTGCGCAACAGCTGATACGCACCGAGCCGGAGCCCGTCGAGCACGGCGCCGTCCACGTCGGACAGCGGGCGGTCCACACAGGACGCGATGATCTCGTCGAGCAGTCCGGTCGCGCGTGCGGTGCCGTAGGTGAGCTCGGTCGCCAGTGCGGCATCACGACCGGAGATGCGACGCTCCCGCAGCAGCTCCGGCAGGATCAGGTTCGCGTAGGCATCGCGTTCGCTGACGGCCTGCAGGGCATCGAACGCGACCCGGCGTGCCGGGTCGTCGACGGGCGGTTTGCGCGGGCCCTCCTTCCGCGTCGCGGGCCGCCTGCCGCGCTCGGGCCGTCCGCCGCCCTGCCTGCGCTGCCGATCGTCCTGGGGCCTGGCACCGCGGCCCCCTCGGCCGCCCCGGCCGCCGCCGCGGCCGTCACCCCGGCCGCCGCCCTGCCTGCCGCCGACATGCTTGCCGCTGCGGTGGCCGTTGCCGCCGTCACCGCTCTTGCCGCCGCCGCTCTTGCCGTCGTTCGTACCGCCGCCGTTCGTACCGCCGTTGCCACCGTTGCCGTTGCCACCGTTGCCGCGGTTGCTGTGGTCGCCGCGGTCGCCGTGGTTGCTGCCGTCGTCGCCACGGCCCGTGCCGTCGTCGCTCATGTGAGGCGCTCCCCGTGCTCGATCCTCGTGCCGCGAGCCCAGTCGGTCGCCGCCATCCGTTTCTTGCCCTGTGCCTGCACCTCGCCGAGTTCGAGGGGTGCAGTGGCCGTGCCCACCAGTACGCGCTTGCGCTCCACCAGCAGCTCGCCGGGCGCCAGCTCCGGGGTGTCGCCGCCGTCGTCCGCACCGCCGTCGTCCGCACCGCTGTCGCCGAGTGGCCGCACCGGGCCGAGCTTGCACCGCGCGCCGCGGAACTCCGCCCACGCGCCCGGTTCCGGCGTCACCGCGCGAATGTGCCGGTCGACGGCGAGCGCGGGCCGGTCGAACCGCACCCGCGCGTCGTCGACGGTGACCTTGGGTGCGTGGCTCACCCCGTCGGCGGGTTGCTCCACGGCGGTGACGGTGCCGTCCTCGATCCCGTCCATCGTGGACACCATGAGGTCCGCACCCGATTCGGCGAGCCTGCCGAGCAGTGCGCCCGCGGTGTCGGTGGCACCGATGCGCTCGGTCACCACGCCGAACACGGGGCCGGCGTCGAGTTCGGGCACGATGCGGAACGTCGACGCGCCCGTGTACTCGTCGCCCGCGCCGACGGCGGCCTGCACCGGGGCGGCGCCGCGCCATGCGGGCAGCAGCGAGAAGTGCAGATTCACCCAGCCGTGGGCGGGGACGTCGAGTGCGTCCTGCTTCAGCAGCGCGCCGTAGGCCACCACCGGGCAGGCGTCGGGCGCCAGCTCGGCGAGCCGCGCCAGGAACTGCGGGTCGTCCGCGCGGGTCGGCGTGAGCACCTCGATGCCGTGCTCGTCGGCCAGCGCGCCGACCGGGGAGCGCACGAGCGTGCGGCCCCGGCCCGCGGGAGCGTCCGGTCGGGTGACGACGGCGACGACGTCGTGCCGGGAGGCGAGCAGCGCGCGGAGCGCGGGGACGGCGGGTTCCGGGGTGCCGGCGAAGACGAGCCTCATCGGCCGCCCGCACGGGTCAGCGGTGCGATCATCCCCGCCAGTCTAGAGCGCCGCCCGGGCATCAGATGAGGTCGAGGGGGTCGAGCCGGGTCCGCACCTGATCCTCCTCCTTGCGTGCGCCGCGGACGGCGTTGAGCGTGTGCACCGCCGCGGCGAGCGCGCGGCCGTCGCCGCGAGGGACGCGCACCAGCGCCCGCTCCCGCTCGGCGTTGCCGTCCTCGTCGACCTCGCCGAGCGGCACCGGGCCGAGGATCTCCGCGCTGTCGGGCGGCGCGAGCTCGTCGAGCGCCGCGGCGAGGGCGTCCGGCGCAGCGTCGATGCTGGCCATGCGCACCGCGGGCGGGAAGCCAAGTTCCCGGCGTTCGGCGAGTTCCGATTCCGCGAGCCAGCCCGGATCCCACCGCACGAGCGCCTGCACGACCGGCACCCCGGCCTCGGCACCGACGATCACGCGGCCACCGTCGGCCGCCGGGCGCACCAGGGCGGCCGCGGCCATCCACCGGCGCAGCGCCTCCTCGGACGCGCGCAGGTCCTCCCTGCCCAGCAGGGCCCAGCCGTCGAGCAGCAGCGCCGCGCCGTAGCCGCCCTCGGCGACCGGTTCGGCTCCCGGGGTCGCCACGACGATCGCGGGCGCCGCGGGCACCTCGTCCAGCACCTCGCCACCGCCCGACGTCCGCACGGGGGCGCCCGCGAAGGCCCTGCCCAGCTCCTCGGCCGTCCGTTTCGACCCGATGACGACCGCGCGCAGGCGCACCGACCCGCACGCCGAGCAGCGGAACGACGCGTCGGTCACCCCGCACCACCGGCAGCGCGGCGAGCCCGCCTCCCCTCCTCCCGGCAGCGCCAGTGGCCCGGCGCAGTGCCGGCACCGCGCCCGCGTGCGGCAGTGCGCGCACGCGAGCCCCGGTACGTAGCCGCGCCGAGGTACCTGCACCAGGACCGGAGCCCCGGCCTTCAGGCCCGCCCGCGCGGCTTCGAACGCCACCGCGGGCAGCCGGGCCGCGTGCGCCGCCTCGTCCCGCGCGACGTCGAAGTCCTCACCGGTCGGCGTCACCCTCGGGGCCCGCGAGCGCAGCTGCTCCCGCGGGGCCACGAGCGGCTGCGCCCAGCCGGACTCGAGCAGCAGTTGCGCCTCGGCGGTCCGGGCGAACCCGCCGACCAGCAGCGACGCGCGGTCGCTGTGCGCACGCAGCATCAGCACGTCCCGCACCTGCGGATACGGCATGTGCGGATCGGCGTGCAGATCGTCGCCGTCGTCCCACACGACGTACAGGGCGGGATCGTGCACGGGGGCGAACATGGCGGCGCGCGTGCCGACGGCGATGCGTGCCGCGCCGCGTTTCACCGCCAGCCACCGGCGGTACCGTTCCGCGGGTCCCAGGTCGGCCGACAGCGCGGTCACCACCTCCGGACCGGCCAGTTCGGCGCACGCGGCCGCCAGCCGCGTCACGTCCCGGTGGTCGGGCACGACGAGCACGGCGCCCCGGCCCGCCGCGGCCACGGTGGCGGCGAGTTCGGCGAGCCGCCGGGGCCAGTCCTCCCCCGGCAGCGCCTGCCACACCGCGTTCGCCACCCGTCCCGCAGTCAGCGCACCGACGTACGACGGCCCCCACCGGTACCGCTCCCACGCCGTGGTGTCCGGTGCCGTGGTATCCGGTGCCGTGATGTCCCGCGCCGGTGCGTCCGACGCCGGAATGTCCGGCGCGGTGGTGTCCGGCGCGGTGGTGTCCGGTGCCGCCCTGCCGGCCGTCTCGGCGGCATCGTCCCGGTCGCCCTCGTCCCCGGAGTCCGCGCCGTCCGGAGCACCGCCCGCGCCGCCTGCGCCCACGGCCTCGGCCTCGGCGGTGGCGTGCCGCGGCGGGATCGCCAGCCGGGCGACGTCCATGAACGTACCGCCGTAGCGGTCGGCGACCGAGCGGCACAGTGCGGCCAGCTGCGGGGTGAGGACCACCTCGCTGGAGACGACCCGTTCGAGGAACGCGAGCCTGCCGCGGTGCTCGGTCGTGGCGGCCCGTTCGACGACGAACCCGTCGACCAGCCTGCCCGCGAACCGCACCCGTACCCGGCAGCCCGCGACGGCGCGCTCGTCGAATTCCGCGGGCACCTGGTAGTCGAATGTCCGGTCCAGATGCGGCAGCGGTACGTCGACCGCCACGCGGGCGATCGGATCGCGGTCGGCGGGTTGTTTGCGCCCCTTGGTGCTGTTCCGGCCGCCCTTACCACCGACATCCTTGCGACCGTCACCCTTGCGACCGTCACCCTTGCGAGTGCCGCCCTTGCCACCGCTGCGGTCGCCGGTGGTGCGCCCCACGCCGCCCGCGGCCGCGCCCGCCCCTCCGGACTCGTCTGCCCCTCCGGACGCGCCGGAACCGCTCGCCCGGCCCGGCTTCGGCGCGGGCAGGTCGTCCAGTTCCCACAGCGGGGTCGGTTCGGGACTGCTCACGCCGTCTTCTCTACCAGAGCGGTGGTCACCCTCCGGAGCGCGCTGCACCCGGCGTCCGCGACGGGAGCGCGTCGATGCCACGGTTCAGCAGGGTGAACGCGGGTTGTTCGACCCATCGGGTCAATGCCCAGCCCAGCAGCACGGCGACCGCCACGTACGCGGGAATCCAGCCGAACCACGGTACGCCGAGGTCGGCGAGGTGACGGGCGACGAGCGAGCCCATGACATAGTGCATCAGGTACACGCCGTACGAGATGCCGCCCAGCCAACGGATCGGCCTGGCGAGATTCGTCAGCAGCGGCGCGTCCCACACCGGCTGGTAGGCGGCCACGCTGATCAGCACCAGCGCCACCGCGAACGCCACCACGGAGTCGCCGGGCGGCGGGTGCTTCGTGTGGGCCACGAGCACGACCACCAGCATCAGCAGCAGCTGGGTGAAGGTGATGCGCTGTTTCGACCACCGGAAGATCGCCACGCCGGCGATCAGCAGATGCGCCCGGGCAAGACCCGTGCCGTCCATGAGCATGCTGACCCATTCCGGCGGGATCCGGCCGGGACCCATGAACAGGTACCGCAGCGCGAGCGGCAACAGCAGCACGCCCCACATGACCGCCGTCGCCGCGCGCCCGCGCACGCGGCCCTTCCAGGCCAGCAGCGCGATCGCGGTGAAGCCGCACACCTGGATCGGCACCGTCCAGTGGGCCCTGTCGATGTACTCCACGCCGTCGAGCAGGTTCGGCAGCAGCGCGAGGTTGCCGACGAGGTCGGTGTAGGACGGCCGGTAGAAACCCTCGGGATGCAGCACCAGGCTCGCCACGAAGATCACGACCACCGCGACGAAGAATGCCGGCAACAGCCGCGCGAGCCGTCGCAGCCACCACCGCAGTGGTGGTTTCCTGCCGACGGTCATCGCGGCGAAATAGCCGGAGATGACGATCAGCAGCGAGGCGCCGAACGGGAAGTCCATCTGCAGCGGCCCGGGCGGCATGTCGTATCCGGGCAGCGTGTGCGGGGTGAGGAACGTGGCGTGGAACGCCAGCACCGCGGCGATGCCGAGCACGCGGATGGCGTCCCAGCTGATGTACCGGGTGCCCCGCGCGGGCTGCGGCGCGGGGCCGGAGGCCCCGGACGCCACGTCCTGTGATCCCTGCGTACTCACCACAAGTTCCGTAGCGTAAGGCACCGTCTCACCCGTACGGGCGGCAGGTCCGCGGCGTGTCCCGGATCTCACCCGGACGACCTCACACACAGCGATGCGGTCGTCCGGGTCCACCCCGGACGACCACCGCTGAATCGTGTTGCCGTCACTCGACCGGCGACACGGTGTCAGCACACGGCTCAGTGCCTCAACCGACGCTGTGACGCTTCAACCGACGTTATGGCACCTCAACCGACGCTGTGGAGCAGGTCGTCGGCGCGGTTGGTGTTCTCCCACGGCAGGTTCGCGTCCGGACGGCCGAAGTGGCCATACGCCGCGGTCTGCGCATAGATCGGCCGCAGCAGATCCAGATCCCGGATGATCGCCGCCGGACGCAGATCGAACACCTCGTTGATCGCCGCCTGGATCTTCTCCGGCGCGATCTTCTCCGTCCCGAACGTCTCCACGAACAGCCCCACCGGAGCCGCCTTACCGATCGCATAGGCGACCTGCACCTCGGCCCGATCCGCCAGACCGGCAGCCACCACGTTCTTGGCCACCCACCGCGTCGCATACGCCGCGGACCGGTCCACCTTCGACGGGTCCTTACCCGAGAACGCGCCACCACCATGACGGGCCATCCCGCCATACGTGTCGACAATGATCTTCCGACCCGTCAGACCCGCATCACCCATCGGACCACCGACCACGAACCGGCCCGTCGGATTGATCAAAATGTTCGGGTTCTCCGCCTGCAGACCCAGATCCTCGATCTCCGGATCAATCACATACTTCTGCACATCCGCCGCAAGCTGCTTGTCCAGATCGATACCCTCAGCATGCTGCGACGACAACACCACCGTGTCCAACCGGACCGGCTTGTCCTTGTCGTACTCGATCGTGACCTGCGTCTTCCCATCCGCACGCAAATACGGCACCGTGCCGTTCTTCCGCACCTGCGACAACCGCAACGACAACCGGTGCG
>NZ_JAMTCQ010000012.1:0-57827 GCF_024171895.1 Prauserella halophila
AACCGACCACGCTTGACCCGTCGGATTCCCCGATCCCAGTCCCGGGCCGTCCGCACGTGCACTCCCACACGTTCGGCCGCGACTTTCCTGGTCACACCCTCATCCCGCAACGCCAAGAACTCGGCCTTGCGAGGATCGGCAGCCCGCTTCGACCAGAACCCCGCCGCACGAGCCCACCCCTGCGCCGTCACGCGATCGATACCCACCGCACACGCCGCCAAACCCACACACTTGACCACGTCAAGCAGAGCCACAAACCTCTCACGCCGACCCACAACCGACACGATCGCCACAACCTCCCACAACTCAGGGTGTTGCAACCACCGCTAGAACCCGCCGCCCTTCGGGGCACTCGTGCCGTTCGACGACATTGGTGCGGTTCGACCGGATGAGGATTATGCGACGGGAAGTTTTGGGGCGTTGAGCGCCCCGAAGGTGCCCTTGGGGGCACGCTCGTACCGGTTCCGCGAGGGATGTTCCCGCGGTCGGCCGGTATCCTGAGGTCATGCGTGTACTGGTCGTCGACAACTACGACAGCTTCGTCTACAACCTCGTGCAGTACCTGGCACAGCTGGGTGCCGAGCCCGAGGTGTGGCGCAACGACGTCGTCGACCCCGACGCGGTGCCGCAGTTCGACGGCGTGCTCGTCTCGCCCGGCCCCGGCACACCCGAACGCGCAGGCCGCAGCATCGACGTGGTCAACCGGTGCGCCGCCGACGGTGTGCCGATGCTCGGCGTGTGCCTCGGCCACCAGGCCCTCGGCGTCGCCTGGGGCGCGACCGTCGACCGCGCCCCCGAGTTGCTGCACGGCAAGACCAGCCAGGTGCAGCACGGCGGCGTCGGCGTGCTGGCGAACCTGCCCGAACCGTTCACCGCCACGCGCTACCACTCGCTGACCGTGCTGCCCGAGACGATCCCCGACGTCTTCGAGGTCACCGGTCGCACCGAATCGGGCGTCGTCATGGGCATGCGCCACCGGGAGTTGCCCCTCGAAGGCGTGCAGTTCCACCCCGAGTCCGTGCTCACCCAGGGCGGCCATCGCATGCTCGCCAACTGGATGGCCGCCGCGGGCCACCCCGTCGCCCCCGCGACCGTCGACAGCCTCGAACAGGCCACCCGCGCCCTGCAGCACGCGGCCGCCTGACCCACCCCGCCGAGCCCGCACCCGACCGCACACACGAGAACGGCCGCGCCACCACGGAGGCGGCGCGGCCGTCACGGCTCATCGCTGGGCGGTCAGGGGTTGCCGTTACCGAGGCGGGTCGAAGATCCCGTCGTCGTCCTCCTCGGTGGACGACGGCGATTCGTCCTCCTCGGCACCGACGTACAGCGTCACCGGCTGGCCCTTCGTGATCGCCTCACCGGGTGCCGGGCTGCTGTTGGTGACCTTGTCGACGTTCTCCTCGTCGGCGCCGGGATCGGCGACCCGGCTCGGCTGGTCGCCCTGCCAGCCCGCGTCCTTGAGCGCCTGGACGGCGTCGTCCCACGACATACCGGTCAGGTCCGGCATGTCCATCTGCTGGTTTGCGCCGTTGGACACCGTCAGCTGGATCGTGTGGCCGCGTTCGAACTCGCCCGCGTTCGGCGTCTGGTTGATCACCGTGCCCTGGGGCTGTTCGCTGTCGGTGGTCGTGCGCGACACCGAGAAGCCGAGCTGCTCGAGCCGCGCCTTCGCCTCGGCGAACTTCTTGCCCTGCATGTTCTCGACCGTGATCTTCGCGGGCTCCTTGCCGACCGTGATCTTCACGCTCGTACCCGACTCGACCTCGTGATGCGCGGCAGGATTCTGCTTGATGACCGTGCCCACGGCCGACGAGTCGTCGACCTCTTCCTCCGCGATGTCCTGGTCGAGCGACAGCCCGGCGTCCTTCAGCGCCTGCTCGGCCGCACCCTGGTCCAGGCCCTGCAGGTCGGGCACCCGCACCTGCGACGGCTTGACGCCCACCTGCAGGGTCAGCTGCTCGTTGACGTCCACGCGCGTACCCGCCGCCGGGGACACCGCGAGCACCGTGCCCCGCTGATCCGGCGTGCACGCGTTCGGATCGTTCGGGTCGGCCTGATCGCGGCAGATGACCTCTTCTTGCTGCACATTGTCGAAGCCCGCGTTGCCCAGTCGTTCGGTCGCCACCGCGGTCTGCTGGCCGACGACGTCCGGCACGGCCCGTTCGGTCGCCGAGTTGCTGTCGAACACGCCGGCCAGCCAGGCGGCGAACGCCACGAGGCCCACGCCGAGCAGCACGAGCAGCGCGATGAGCCAGCCCTTCCTGCGCTTGCGGTCGTCCTCGTCGTCGTAGGCGGGGGCGTAGTCGGCGTCGTCGTAATCGTCGTCGGGGCCGCCCGAGGGCATGCCCATCACCTGCGTGCGCTCCTCGTCGGACATCACCATCGGCGCGGACGGCTGCTGCCCGGTGAGCGTGCGCACCAGGTCGGAGCGCATCTCCGCGGCCGACTGGTACCGGTTGTCGGCTCCCTTGGCCAGCGCCTTCAGCACCACCGCGTCGAGCTCGGGCGAAACCTCGGGGTTCATCGCCGACGGCGGTTTCGGGTCCTCCCGCACGTGCTGGTACGCCACCGCCACCGGCGAGTCACCGGTGAACGGCGGATCGCCCGTCACCAGCTCGTAGAGCACACAGCCCGCTGCGTAGACGTCGCTGCGGGCGTCGACCCGCTCACCGCGCGCCTGCTCCGGCGACAGGTACTGCGCCGTGCCGATGACCGCGGCCGTCTGCGTCATCGCGGCCTGCCCGTCGTGGACGGCGCGGGCGATGCCGAAGTCCATCACCTTGACCGCGCCGCCCCGCGTGATCATCACGTTCGCCGGTTTGACGTCGCGGTGCACGATGCCGTGGCGGTGCGAGAAGTCCAGCGCCGCCGACACGTCCGCCATGACCTCCATGGCCCGCTGCTCCGGCATCGGACCCTCGGTCTTGACGATGTCGCGCAGCGTCCTGCCCTCGACGTACTCCATGACGATGTAGGGCAGCGGGCCGTACTCGGTGTCGGCTTCGCCCGTGTCGTACACGGCGACGATGGCCGGGTGGTTCAGCGCGGCGGCGTTCTGCGCCTCGCGGCGGAACCGTTCCTGGAACTGCGGGTCGCGGGCCAGGTCGGCACGCAGGATCTTGACGGCCACCTCACGGCCGAGCCGCACGTCGTGGGCGTGGTGGACCTCGGACATGCCGCCGTACCCGAGCGTGTCGCCAAGCTCGTAGCGGTTGGAGAGCATTCTCGGTGCGCTCATTGCTCGGTGCCGTCCCACTTCGTCCACGGTGTGCCCGTCATGCCTTCTGCGTTCTCGTCAGGGTCCCCGACAGTCTTGTCGGAACCGGTTGTCGTTTCACCGGCGGTACTCACTCCGCCTGTGTCGATGACGCCGTCGCCCCCGATGTCGCCCGACGCCTGCGACCAGTTACCGCCGGTCGGCGGCGGCTGGTCCCCGACCCGGCCGGGAGTCGGGTCGGAATCCTGCCCGAGCAGCACGATCAGCAGCGTGGCGATGACGGCCACGACCAGGACGGCGGCCAAGGTGAGCAGTATCCACACCCCGCCGGGCCGCTGTCGTTGAGGCGCCCCCGGTGCGGCCACGCCCGGCGGCGTCATGCCGCCGTGGGACGTGCCCCCGTGACCCGCCATGACGCCGTTCTGGGCCGGTGAGACCGGCGACACCGGCTGCATCGAGGGGTGCGATCCCTGCCCCACGGTATTCGGCTGTGGCTGGTTCCCCGCCTGTCCGGGCGGTCCGGGAGGTGTGACCCGGCCGGCCTGCCCGGCCGCCTGACCACCCTGGACGGGGCCGGCGGCCGGGCCGTAACCCGCCATACCGGACGGCACCGGCAGCGGATGCCCCGCTTTCACCGCCGCGATCGCCGCGGCGAACTCGCCGCCCGCTGCGTAACGCTGGCGCGGATCCTTGAACAATGTGGCATCGATCACGGCGCGCGCCCCGGGTGGTACATCCGGCGGCAGCGGCGGCGGCACATCGCGGATGTGCATCATCGCCACCGTCACGGCGTTCTCCGACAGGAACGGCCTGCGCCCGGCGAGGCACTCGTACCCGCACACCGCGAGCGAGTAGACGTCGCTGCCCGGCTCGGCGTCCTGCCCGAGCGCCTGTTCGGGAGCGATGTAGTGGGCAGTGCCCATCACCATGCCGTTGCGCGTCACGGGCGCCGAATCCGCGGCCTTGGCGATGCCGAAGTCCGTCAGCTTCACCGCGCCCGCAGGCGTGACCATGATGTTGCCGGGTTTGACGTCGCGGTGCACCAGCCCGCGTTCGTGCGCGGCCTGCAGCGCGTGCCCCGCCTGTTCGAGGATGTCGAGCGTGCGCTCGGCCGTGATCCGGCCCTCCCGCTGCAGGATCCCGGCCAGCGGTTCGCCCTCGACCATCTCCATGACCAGGAACGCGATCGCCGACTCGCCCGCTTCGGTCTCGCCGTAGTCGTGCACCGCCGCGATGTTCTGATGGTTCAGCGACGCGGTCGTCTTCGCCTCCGCGCGGAACCGGTGCAGGAACTCGGCGTTGCCGGACAACTCGGCCTTGAGGATCTTCACCGCCACGGGGCGGTCCAGCCGCGTGTCACTGGCCTCCCACACCTCACCCATACCGCCGACGGCGATCTGGTTGGTGAGGCGGTAGCGCTCCGCGATCAGTTGCCCGGTCGACAGCATCTAGCCACCCCCGAGCCCTGCGGAGATGGTGGCCCTGGCGATCTCGGCGGCGACCGTGCCGCCGGTGGCTGCCAGTCCGTGGTTGCCGCCCGACTCGACGATCACCGCGACGGCGATCTCCGGGTCGTCGTGCGGAGCGAACGCCGTGTACCAGGCATGCGGCGGGGTGTTCTTCGGGTCGGAGCCGTGCTCGGCCGTGCCCGTCTTCGAGGCGATCTTCAGATCCGGATCCTTGCCACCGCCGCCGGTGTTCTCCTCGGACTGGATCATCATCTGCGTCAGCGCCTCGGCCGACTCGTCCGACATCGCCTCGTCGCCGGTCAGCTCCTCAGGGCTGATCGGCTCGATGGTCGACAGGTCCGGGGCCAACCGCGCCTTGACGAGGTTCGGCTTCATCGCCATGCCGTCGTTGGCGACCGTCGCCGCCATCAGCGCGTCCTGCAACGGTGTCAGTCGCACGTCCCGCTGGCCGATACCGCTCTGATACAGCGCCGCCTCGCTCTCGAGCTCGCCGAGGCCCGACGGCACGACACCCAGCGGGATCCGGAGGTCGTCCTGGCCGATACCGAAGTTCGCCGCCGTCGCGCGGAGCTTCTCGGCCCCGAGATTGCCGGCGATCTCGGCGAAGGCCGTGTTGCACGAGTACTTCAGCGCGGCCTCGAGCGTGCTGCCAGGGCAGGTCGCGCCGCCGTAGTTCTCCAGCTGGTTGTTCGTCTGCGGCAGCGTGACCTCGGAATCGGACGTGACCCCGGCGTCCGGCTCCATGCCGTCCTCGAGCGCGGCGGCCGTCGTGACGATCTTGAAGGTCGACCCGGGCGGATACGTTTCCCGCACGGCCCGGTTCAACATCGGGTTTTCCTCGGACTCGTTGTACTGCTTCCACGCCTTCTGCTGCTCGTCGCCGTCGTGGGAAGCCAGCCGGTTCGGATCGTACGACGGGGTCGACACCATGCCGAGGATGTCACCGGTCTTCGGGTTCATCGCGACGACCGATCCCGTGTAGCCGTTGTCGGTCATCGCCTGGTATGCAGCCTGCTGCACCGCGGGTTTGATCGTCAGCCGCACGTTGCCGCCACGCGGATCGCGTCCGGTGACCATGTCCGAGAGCCTGCGCACGAACAGCCGCGGATCGGACCCGTTGAGGAACTCGTCCTCGGCGTTCTCCATGCCGCCCGCGCCGTACATGATCGAGTAGTAGCCGGTCACGGGCGCGTACATCGGGCCCTTGCGGTAGGTGCGCAGGAAGTTGAAGTTGTCGTCCGACGGCTCGACGCCCGCGAGGACCTGACCCGCCTCGTCGGAGACGATCTTGCCGCGCTCGCGGGAGTACTCCTCGTACAGCACCCGCGAGTTCCGCGAATCGGACGCGTAGTCGTCACCGCGGATCACCTGGACGTACGTCGTGTTGACCAGCAGCAGCGTCAGCATCGCCAGCATGACCATGCCGACCTTGCGCAGGGGAGTGTTCACGTCGCGTCATCCCCCTTCGGCCGGTGCGGTTCCTCGTCGGTGCTGTCCTCGGTGGGCCAGGCGGGCTCGTCTACGGGCGCCGGTTGCTCCGCCGCTGCCTGCTGCGACTCCGGCGACTGGGGCGGTTGCTGCGGTTCCGCCTTCGGCCGGGGCGGCTGCTGAGCGGCCGGCGCATCCGCCTGCTGCTCCCCGGCCGGGTACACCGGTGGCTGCCCCTGGGCCGGCGTGACCGGTTGCTGCGCCTGTCCGGCCGGGTTCCGGCCCGGTGGGTGTTCCGGTGCCTGCTGCCCGTGCGCGTGTTGCCCCGGTGGTTGCCGGCCGTGCATGTGCTGGTCGGGTGCCTGCTGGCCCGCCGACCCCCGAGCCGCCGGCGCGTTGCTCTCCGACGCCGGCTGCGGCGGGCGCTGCACCATCACGGTGTTCGCCTCGGCGATCGGCGCCAGCGGTTTCTGCGGCGCCTCACCGCGTGGCTTCGACTGCTGCGGGCGGCGCGCCGTGTCGGAGATCCGCAGCAGCAGCGCCACGAGGATGTAGTTCGCCAGCAGCGACGACCCGCCCGCCGACAGGAACGGCGTGGTCACACCCGTCATGGGGATGAGCTTCGTGACGCCGCCGACGATGACGAACACCTGCATGACGATCGCGAACGACAGACCGCCGCCGAGCAGCTTGCCGAACGTGTCCCGCACCGCCAGCGCACTGCGCATCCCGCGCATCGCCAGCAACAGGTAGACCAGCAGCACCGCGGCGAGCCCGACGAAACCGATCTCCTCACCGAGCGCGGCGCTGATGAAATCGGTGTGCGCCTCGGGCACCATCTCCGGCCTGCCCGCGCCCAGCCCGGTGCCGAACACGCCGCCGGTGCCGAGTCCGAACAGGCCCTGCGCGATCTGATAACCGCCGCCGGGATCGTCGTAGGTGGCCAGCGGGTCGATCCAGTTGGTGACACGCTGCTGCACGTGGGTGAACAGCTGGTAGGCGAGGAACGCGCCCGCGAGGAACATGCTCAGGCCGACGACGACCCAGATCGCACGCTCGGTGGCGACGTACAACATCATCAGCGTGATGCCGAAGAACAGCAGCGCCGTGCCGAGGTCGCGCTCGAACACGAGGATGCCGAGGCAGACGACCGCGGCGATGATGATCGGCCCCAGGTCCCGCGCACGCGGCAGCTCGACGCCGATGACGCGTTTGCCCGCCGTCATGAACAGATCCCGCTTCGCGACGAGGAACGACGCGAAGAAGATCATCAGCAGGATCTTGGCGAACTCGCCGGGCTGGATCGAGAAGCCGGGTAGCTTCAGCCAGACCTTCGCGCCGTTGACCTCCGACAGCGACGCCGGAAGCATCGCGGGCAGCGCCAGCAGGATGAGCCCGCCCAGGCCCGCCGTGTAGGCGTAACTGGTGAGCGTGCGGTGGTCCTTGATGATCCGCAGCACCGCGAGGAACAGCGCCAGCGCCACCACCGTGAACAACACCTGCCGCGGCGCGCTGCCCGAGAACTCCTGTCCCAGTGAGCGCGCCCGTTCGGCTTCGGCGAGGTCGAGCCGGTAGATCGTCACCAGCCCGAGCCCGTTGAGCAGCGCCACGCACGGCAGGATCAGCGGATCCGCGTACGGCGCCCAGTACCGCACCGCCACGTGCGCCGCGCTGAAGATCGCCAGGTAGGCACCGCCGTACCAGAGGATCGACCAGGACAGCGTCTGCTCCTGATTGATCTGCACCAGCACGAAGGCCGTCGTGACGATGACCGCCGCGAACGCCAGCAGCATCAGCTCCGTGCCACGGCGTTTCGGCAGTTCACGTGGTGGGTTCGTGGTGTACTGCTGCCCGACCGCGCTCTGGTTGCCTGCGGCCGCGGACATCAGTTACCGCCCGAGCCGGGCGCCGGACGGCAGTCCACCCCCGGCTGCTGGTCCTGTCCCGCCTGCGCGTCGGCCTCGCCCGAAGTCGAGTCGTCCTGGTTCTGCTGGTCCTGCCCGGAGCCGTCGGAGCCGTCGTTCTGCTGCTGCTCGCCCTCGCCGATGCCGCCGATGACGCCGCCGCCCTGCGGCTGGTCCTGCTCGTCGTCGCAGATCTCCAGCATGTTGTTGCGGCGCAGCGTGTCGATGTACTCGCGCGCCGCGGACAGGTCGTCGCGCTTGACCGAGTTCGACACGGCCGAGCGTGCGTCCTGCTGCAGGTCCTGCAGGCGCAGCGGTTCGCACAGCGTCGAGGACGGGGGACAGGACCCCTCGGCCTCCTCGTGCAGGTCCAGACCGAGCACGCTGCCCGGCACGCCCTGGTAGATGACGACCTCGTCGTTCGAACCGACCCCCACGTAGTACTGGCTCATCACGAAGTACCGCGTCGTGATGGCCGCAGCCGCGAGCAGCACGATCGCCAGCCCGATGCCGACGAGCAGCCGGACGCGTTTGCGCCGCTTCGCCTTCGGATCCTCCGGCGGCGGGCCCGCGTCGGCCTGCTGCGCCTGCGAGGGCTGCTGTGGCGCAGTGAGCGCCCGTGCCCGGGCCGCAGGGGAGTCGCCCTGCGGCGCCTCGTCGGTGCCGTCTCCCGCGGCGCCGCCCACGATCGGGGCGTTCTCGCCGTAGTCGACGTCCACGACATCCGCGATGATCACCGTGACGTTGTCCGTGCCGCCGCCCTTGAGTGCCAGCTCGATCATCCGGTCCGCGCATTCCTGCGGGTCCGGGATCTGCATCGCCTCGGCGAGCGTCTCGTTGCTGACCATGCCGGACAGCCCGTCCGAGCAGAACAGGTACCGATCGCCGGCGCGCGCCTCACGCACCGTCAGGCTCGGCTCCACCTCACTGCCCGTCAGCGCCTTGAGTAGCAGCGAACGCTGCGGATGCGTCGCTGCCTCCTCCTCGGTGATCCGCCCCTGCTCGATCAGCTCGTTGACGAAGCTGTCGTCACGCGTGATCTGCGAGAACTGCCCACCTCGCAGCAGGTACGCCCGAGAATCGCCGACGTGGACCATGCCGAGTTTCGAGCCCGAGAACAGCGCGGCCGTGAGCGTCGTGCCCATGCCGTCGAGCTCGGGGTCGTTCGACACCAGTTCCGAGATGGCGTGGTTGCCCTGGATGGTGGCGTCACGGAGCTGGCTGACCAGGTCGTCGCCGGGTTCGTCGTCGTCGAGCGGAGCCAACGACGCGATGACGACCTTGCTGGCCACCTCACCGGCGGCGTGGCCGCCCATACCGTCGGCCAGCGCCAGCAGGCGTGGGCCGGCATATACCGAGTCCTGGTTGTTGGATCGCACCAGGCCGCGGTCACTGCGTGCCGCGTAGCGAAGGACGAGAGTCATGGGCGAAGCTCGATCACCGTCTTGCCGATCCGGATGGGGACGCCGAGCGGGACTCGGAGGGGTGCAGTGACCTTAGCCCGATCGAGGTAGGTGCCGTTCGTCGAGCCCAGGTCTTCCACATACCACTCGTCTCCGCGCAGGGAGATACGAGCGTGGCGCGTCGACGCGTAGTCGTCGTCGAGCACCAGCGTGGAGTCGTCGGCACGGCCGATCAGGATCGGCTTGCCGTCGAGTGCGATACGCGTGCCGGACAAGGCGCCCTGCGTGACGACGAGCTGCCGCGGCATCTTCCCGCCACTGCGCCCGCCCGAACGTGGGCGCTTCTTGTCCTTGCCTCGGCGCAGACTGGGGAGATTCACCCGCAGACCGGACGCCGCGTAGAGGTCCGAACGCACCACGCGCAGCGCGGCGAACACGAACAGCCACAGCAGCAGCAGAAACCCTGCTCTGGTGAGTTGTACGACCAGCTCCGGCACGTGTTGTGTCAGCTCCCGCCTTTTCGCGCTCGCCCCACGGCGAACACGCCGCAGGCCCCCACATGGTCGCCATTATGCGTGACCAGCACGCGGCGTCCGTGCGGGATTGCCGAAAATCCGGGCTGGCGCTCCGCTGCCCGGGCCCGGCCGAACCCGGATCCGCTCAGCCCTGGGTCCGGAACACCAGCGACGAGTGACCCACACGGATCACGTCGCCGTCGGCCAGCTGCCAGGTCTGGACCGGCGTTCCGTTCACGGTCGAACCGTTCGTCGAGCCGATGTCGGCGAGCGTGGCGCTCTGGCCGTCCCAGGTGATCTCCAGGTGGCGACGCGAGACACCCGTGTCCGGGAGGCGGAAATCGGCCTCCTGTCCGCGGCCCACGACGTTGCTGCCCTGCTTCAGGGCGTAGTTCCGGTTGGAGCCGTCGTCGAGCTGCAGCGACGCCGTCAGCGGCCGCGGCGGGGCGCCGGCGGGTGCGCCGGGCGCGCCGGGTGCACCGGGGGCGCCGGGGGCGCCGAAACCGCCGGGCTGGCCGTAGCCGCCGGGCTGGCCGTACGGATCCTGCGCGGGCTGGCCGTACGGATCCGAGTGCGGGGGCGGAGCCTGCGCCGGGTAGCCGCCGGGAGGGCTCGGCGGAGCCCCGTAGCCCTGGTCGTAACCGGGCTGGCCGTACGGGTCCTGCGGTGGCTGGCCGTAACCCGGCTGGCCGTAGGGATCCTGCGGCGGCTGACCGTAACCGGGGTCGTAACCGCCGGGCTGGCCGTAGCCGGGCTGGCCGTACGGATCCTGCGGCGGCTGACCGTAGCCGGGCTGGCCGTACGGGTCCTGCGGTGGCTGGCCGTAACCCGGCTGGCCGTAGGGATCCTGCGGCGGCTGACCGTAACCGGGGTCGTAGCCCTGGCCGTACGGGTCGTAGCCGGGCTGGCCGTAGCCCTGGTCGTAACCCTGGCCGTACGGGTCGTACCCCGGCTGGCCGTAGCCCTGGTCGTAGCCCGGCTGGCCATACCCCTGGTCGTAGCCGGGCTGTCCCTGTCCGTATCCGTACTGGCCCTGGCCGTACGGGTCACCCTGGTCGTACTGGCCGTAGCCGCCGGGCTGGCTCATTGCTCGGTCTCCTGCGTCGCTGGTTCGTGCCGGCCGTGCTTGACCGTCGCCATCAAATGCAAATGCGGTGACGTCGGGATCAACGGTCGAGCGGGTCTTGAACTGTCCAGTATGCAGCGCTTCGTTGCGCTCTAGCGAAACTACGACGTCACCATAGGTGTCCCAACCGTGTTCGGACAGATGCTGTGAGACGGCATCCGCCAGCAATCCGGTGACCCGCTGCTCGTCGCCCGCCATCCGATCGTGATCTGCAGCACCCAAGGACACGATGTAGTGGTTCGGAGCGAGCCTGCGCCCGCCCGCGAGCTCACGAACGTTGTCCTCGCTTTCACGCTCCAGACTGCGCGCCACTTCCTCCGTGACGACGTTGCCGCCGAACATCCGGGCGAAGGTGTTGCCCACCAAGCTCTCGAGGCGCCGGTCAAAACGTTGCACACGACCCAATCCGGACACCCTCCTCCCTGGTGAACACCCCTCTGCCCATCGATCGTATCTGGGTTTGGCGGTCATGACACCGGGGCCGGTGAAAGCCTCCGGAACGGCCTGCTACGCTATTGGAGCTGCCGCAGAAAGGCACTCGCGCGAGTGGCGGAATGGCAGACGCGCACGGTTCAGGTCCGTGTGTCCGAAAGGACGTGTGGGTTCAACTCCCACCTCGCGCACTCGATCGAAGGCGCCCCATGCTTGTCGCTGGGGCGCCTTCGCTTTTTTCGATCATCGTCATGTTTCGTGGGGGCGAAGCCCCCACACCCCACCCGGGGCGCTCCCCGGACCCCCATCCGCCGGGGTCACGTAGGCGCCGTGCACCGCGTGTTCTGCACTCAGGACGTCGTGTTGTGCACTCCGGGGACCGTGTTGCGGATTCCAGGGCGCGTGTTGCAGGTTCCGGGGCAGGAGGGGGTGCGAGTCCGGATGGTGCAGGCGCCGGTGGCCGGTCACCGGAGTGCCGGCGGCTCGCCATCGCGTTGATCTCGTTGACGGGACGCGCACGGTGGGTACGGCTACGGTTGTCCGCGTGAACGATTCGTGGTCCGCGCGCACCCGCGCCATCCTCGCCGGCCGCCCCGACGCCGGTGACGGCAATCCAGCCAACGTCCCGCTCGTCCCGGCCAGCGCGCTCGGCCTCGAGTACTCCCGTGAGGTCGGCACTCCCACGTGGGCGGCGTTCGAAGAGGCCGTCGGCACTCTCGAAGGCGGCACCGCGACGGCGTACGCGTCCGGCATGGCCACCGTCACCGCCGTGCTCGACCTGCTGCCCGCGGGCGCGACGATCGCCGTTCCCCGCTACAGCTACGCCGGTACGCGCAGCGTGCTCGACCACGCCCAGCAGCAGGGCAAGCTGACCGTCCGGCGCATCGATCCCACCGACACCGACGCCTGGATCGCCGCGGCCGGTGAGGTCGACGTGCTGTGGCTCGAATCGCCGGCCAACCCGACGCTCGACGTCACCGACCTCGACGCGGTCCTCACCGCCGCCGCTTCCGCCGAGCGCACGCCACTGACCGTCGTCGACAACACGTTCGCCACGCCGCTCGGCCAGCAGCCCCTGGGCATGGGCGCCGACGTGGTGGTGCACAGCGTCACGAAGTTCATCGGCGGGCACAGCGACCTGCTCCTCGGCGTGGCCGTGACCGCACGCGACGACCTGTCGGCGTCACTGCGCGAGGCGCGCACGCGCACGGGTGCCACGCCCGGTGCGCTCGAGGCATGGCTGGCGCTGCGCGGGCTGCGCACGCTCGGGGTGCGGTTCGCCGCGGCGTCGACGACCGCGTCGCTGCTGGCCGGACGGCTCGCCGAACATCCGGCCGTCGTGCGGGTGCGGTACCCGGCAGCGGGCGCGATGGTGTCGTTCGACCTCGCCGACGGCGACGCCGCCGAACGCCTCTGCGCGAACCTGACGCTCATCCACAACGCGACCAGCCTCGGCGGGGTCGAGAGCACCCTCGAACGCCGCGCTCACCTGCCGGGGGACTCCCACGTGCCCGCCGGCCTGCTGCGGCTGAGCGTCGGCCTCGAAGACCCCGAGGACCTGTGGCGTGACCTGGCCGGTGCGCTGGACGGTTGACCCCTTGACCACCGGTCGGCGCGGTGCCAACGTCAGCCTGCTGATCGGGTTCTCCGAGGTGGCCGGGAGGCGGTGACGGATGGCGGCACGGCGGTCGGCGCTCTCGGCGTTGGCGTCCGCCGCGGTGTTGGCCGCGCCGCTCGCGCTGGCCGGCTGCACTGCGGGTTCGACGGCGATCGTGGCGGGCGGCCCGTCGACGCTGGCCGTGGGATTCACCGCAGAGCCGCAGAACTTCGACTTCACCACCACCGACGGCGCCGCGATTCCGCAGGCGCTGCTCTACAACGTCTACGAGACGCTGGTGAAGATCGACTCGGACGGTGAGATCACGGGCGGGCTCGCCGAATCGTGGGACGTCAGCGACGACCGGACGGTGTACGACTTCCACCTGCGCGACGACGCGACGTTCAGCAACGGCGAACCGTTCACCGCATCGGATGTCGAATTCTCCGTCGAACGGGTAAAGCAGGACTGGACCATCTCGCTGCAGTCCGGCATGGACGTCGTCGACCGGGTCGAGGTGGTCGGCGAGTACCACGCACGCGTCGTACTGAGCAGGCCCAGCAACTCGTGGTTGCGCGCCATGACCACCCGGATCGGTGCGATGTTCGACCCGAGCGGCGTGGCCGACCTGGCGAACGACCCCGTCGGCACCGGCCCGTACGACGTGGAGAGCAGGCGCCGCGGCGATGCGGTCGTGCTCACCCGCAACCCCGAGTACAGCCGCCCCGGCAGCCCCCGGCCCGAACCCGATTACCGCACGGTCGTGCTCAAGTACTACGCCGACGCGACGGCACTGAACAACGCGCTGCTCTCCGGCGGTATCGACGTCATCTCCGGCGTGACCGCACCCGATTCGGTTCCCCAGTTCGAGGCCGACAACCGGTTCCGGGTGCTGCAGGGCACGACGAACGGCGAGGTCGTGCTCGCCTACAACAACCGCCGCGCCCCGCTCGACGACGTCCGCGTGCGCAAAGCGCTGACGTACGCCGTCGACCGGAAGGCGCTGCTCGAGGCCGCGTGGGGCGGGCGCGGCGAGCTGATCGGCAGCATGGTGCCGCCCACCGACCCGTGGTTCGAGGACCTCTCCGGCGAGTACCCGTACGACCCGGACCGCGCCCGCAGGCTGTTACGCGAGGCGGGACACGAATCGCTGCGGCTGAACCTGCGGATCGCCAACCTGCCGTACGCCGTGTCGTCGGCCCAGGTCGTCGCCGCGCATCTGAAGAAGGTCGGCGTGACCGTCGACATCGAACCGCTCGACTTCCCCGCGGTGTGGCTGCAACAGGTGTTCACCGACGGCGACTACGACATGTCGATCGTCCAGCACGTCGAACCGCAGGACATCACGACGTTCGGCGACCCCGAGTTCTACTGGGGCTACGACAGCGAGCGGGTGCAGCGTCTGCTCACCGAGGCCGACACCGCCCCGCCCCGGGAGTACATCGCCGACATGCGCCGGGTCGCCAGGACGCTGTCCGACGACGCCGCCGCCAACTGGCTGTTCCTGTTCCCGAACATCGTCGTCGCGAAGAACGAGGTTCGCGGACTGCAGGCCAACCAGGTGAGCGAGTCGTTCGACCTCACCGGCCTCCGGCGGCAGGAGCCGTCGTGACGGTGGGTGAGCGCGTCGCGGCGGGAGCCAGTCCGGCGGTGGCGATCGCGCGCAGGCTCGTGATCTTCGTGGTGAGCGTGGGTGTCGCGTCGGTCGTGGTGTTCGCGTTCATGGCGGTGCTGCCGGGCGATCCGGCGCAGGTCGCGCTCGGGGTGAACGCGACGCCGGAGCTCGTCGAGCAGACGCGGCAGGAGTTCGGCCTCGACCGGCCACTGGTGACGCAGTATCTCGACTGGATGGGCGGCCTGCTGACCGGCGATTTCGGCACCTCGTACGTCACGAAGGAGGCGATCGGGCCGCAGCTGCTCGACCGGTTGGGCGTGACGCTGTGGCTGGTCGGCGCGGGGATGCTCGTCGCGCTGCTGCTCGCCGTGCCGACGGGGATCGTCGCCGCGGTGCGGCACCGTAAGCCGAGTGGCGTGATCGTGTCGGCGGCGTCGCAGGTGGGCGTGGCGGTGCCCGCGTTCCTGGCGGCGATCATCCTGGTGCAGGTGTTCGCGGTGCAGCTCGGCTGGCTGCCGTCGGGCGGGTGGACGCCGCCCGCCTACGACGTCGGCGCGTGGCTGAGCGGGCTGATCCTGCCCGCGGTGTCGCTGGGCCTGGTACAGGGTGCGGTGCTGACGCGGTACGTGCGTTCCGCGGTGCTCGACGTGCAGCGGGAGGACTTCCTGCGCACCGCGCGGGCCAAGGGGCTGCGGCCGTACCCGGCGCTGCTGCGGCACGGGTTGCGCAACGCGGCGGTCCCGGTGGTGACGGTCCTGGGACTGCAGCTGGCGACCCTGCTCGTCGGCGCCGTGGTGATCGAGCGGGTGTTCGTGCTCCCCGGTCTGGGCAGCATGCTGCTCGACGCCGTCGCGGCGCGGGACCTGCTGACGGTGCAGAGCGTCGTGCTGGTGCTCGTGGTGGGAGTGCTGCTGGTGAACTTCCTGGTCGACGTGCTGTACGCGGTTCTCGATCCCCGGTTGCGGAGGTCGTGATGCGCGGCAACCTCGTCGTCGGCGGAGCGCTCGTGGGCGTGGTCGTGGTGACGGCGCTCGTGTCGCTGCTGTGGACCCCGCTCGACCCGCAGGCCGTCGACGCGAGCGTGCGGTTGCTCGGGCCGACGTCGCAGCACCTGCTCGGCACCGACAAGTTCGGCCGCGACGTCCTCAGTCAGCTCATGGTCGGTGCGCAGACGACGCTGTACGTCGGGATCGTCGCCGTCGGGCTGGCCGCCGTGGCCGGGGTGCCGCTGGGCGTGCTGGCGGCGATGGGGCCGCGGTGGCTCGGCGAGCTGGTCCTGCGGACCAGTGACCTCGTGCTGGCGTTTCCCGCGCTGTTGCTGGCGATCATGCTCGCGGCGGTCTACGGCGCGAGCACGCTGACGGCGATGATCGCGATCGGGGTGGCGACCGTGCCTGCGTTCGCACGTGTCGCCCGGGCGGGCACGCTGCAGGTGCTCTCGCGGGAGTACACGCTCGCCGCGCGGGCCGGTGGGCGGTCGCGGTGGTGGATCGCGTGGCGCCACGTGCTGCCGAACGTCTCGGGCATGGTCGTGGTGCAGTCGTCGGTGTCGTTCGCGATGGCTGTGCTCGCCGAGGCGGCGCTGTCGTTCCTGGGGTTCGGCACCGCGCCGCCGACCCCGTCGTGGGGGCGGATGCTGCAGGAATCGCAGGAACTCCTGGCCGTCGACGCGCGGCTGGCGCTCGTCCCGGGCTTGGCGATCGCGGCGGTCGTGCTCGGCTTCAACCTGCTCGGCGACGGCCTCCGCGACCGGTTCGACCCCCACCTGGAGGCCCGCCGATGACGGAACGTGCCTGCCCCGAAGGGCACCTTGGGGGCGTTGAGCGCCCCGAAGGGGCCCTTGGGGGCGTCGACCGCCCCGATTCTTCCCCTGATCAAGGGCTGCACCGTGAACCCGAACGTGACGGTCTGCTCGCTGTCGACGGGCTGAGCATCACGCACGATGACGGGGAACTGGTGGACGACGTCTCGTTCCGTATCGCGCAGGGGGAGCGGGTCGGACTGATCGGCGCATCCGGATCGGGCAAGTCACTCACCGCGTCGGCGATCATGGGCCTGCTGCCGGACGGACTCGCGGCATCCGGATCGGTGACGCTGCGGGGACGGCAGCTCCTCGGTGCCCCGGAACGCGAGCTGTCCCGCCTGCGCGGCAAGGACCTCGGCATGGTGTTCCAGGAGCCGATGACCGCGCTCAACCCGGCGATGCGCATCGGCAGGCAGGTCGCCGAGGCGCTCACGATCCACGGCACGGCCCGTCGCAGAGCAGCCGACCGCGCCCGCGAACTGCTCGACCGCGTCGGCCTGCCGGAACGGACGGCGCGCGCCTACCCTCACGAACTCTCCGGCGGGCAGCGGCAGCGCGTGCTGCTCACCATCGCGCTCGCCAACGACCCCGCCCTGCTGATCTGCGACGAACCCACCACGGCGCTCGACGTGACGGTGCAGGCCCAGGTGCTCGACCTCGTCGCCGAAGGCGTGCGCGACCGCGGCACCTCCCTGCTTTTCATCACCCACGACCTCGCCGTCATCGCGTCGGTGTGCGAGCGCGTGCTGGTGTGCCGCGACGGTCGTCTCGTCGAGGAAGGCCCCGTCCGGGCGGTGCTGTCGGACCCCGAACACGACTACACCCGGCGACTCGTGGAGGCCGCACTGTGACGTCCACGCCCGACGGAGTTCCCGCCACGCCGGCGTCCGCGGCCCCCACACCGGACGCCGCTACGCCAGCCCCGGCCACGTCGGATGCTGCCACGCCCGCCCCGGCCACTCCGGACACCGCGGCACCGATCCTCGCGGTACGCGACCTCGAACGCACGTACCGCGGCGGGGTTCACGCGCTGCGCGGCGTATCGCTCGACGTGCCACGCGGCGGACGGTTCGGCATCGTCGGCGAATCCGGTTCCGGAAAGTCCACTCTGGTCAGACTGCTCGCCGCGCTCGACCGGCCGACCGCGGGCACGGTCACGTTCGACCGCCGGCGCATCGACGACCGCCGCGATCGTGACCTCGGGTTCCTGCGGCGACGGCTGCAGGTCGTGTTCCAGGATCCGATGGGATCGCTCGACCCGCGCATGCGTGTGCGCGACATCATCAGCGAACCGCTCGGCCGCACGCGCGGCCGTGACGAGCGGGTGGCCGAACTGCTCGAGGCAGTCGACCTGCCCGCCGACGCGGGCCTGCAGTATCCGCACCGGTTCTCCGGTGGGCAGCGCCAGCGCATCTCGATCGCCCGCGCGCTGGCACCGCAGCCGGAGGTGCTGATCGCCGACGAGGCCGTCAGCGCGCTCGACGTGCTGGTGCGCAAACAGATTCTGGACCTGCTCACCCGGCTCGTCGACGAGTACGCGCTGACACTCGTGTTCGTCTCGCACGACCTCGGTGTGGTGCGGAAGGTGTGCGACGAGGTCGCCGTGATGCGCCGGGGCGAGCTCGTCGAGCACGGGCCGGTCGACGACGTGTACGACGCGCCCCGCCACGACTACACCCGCGAGCTGATCGCCGCCGCCCCGACACTGCACGGGGCTCTGTCGCAGCCACAGCGGGGACGATCTTTCGGCGACGCGGCGCCGGTCGAACCACCCGGCCCGGAACCACCCGGCCCGGAACCGCACGGCCCGGAACCGCACGGCCCGGAACCGCACGGCCCGGAACCGCACGGCCCGGAACCGCACGGCCCGGAACCGCAGGCCGCCGAACCACAGAGTTCCGAATCGCAGAGCCCCGAGTCACAGGCCCCAGAATCACCGGACCCAGAATCACCGGACCCCGAATCTTCACGCTCCGAGTATCCACCGTCCGAAAAGGAGTGAGGTCATGACGAGTCTCCCGGCGATGACCGCGACGGAACTGCGCGCCGCGTACACCTCTGGTGAGGTGAGCCCGGTCGAGGTCACCGACGCGGTGCTGGCGCGGATCGACGAGCGCGAACCGCAGTTGCGAGCCCTGTACGCCCTCGATCCGGACGCCGCGCGGCAAGCGGCGGCGGCCTCGGAGCAGCGGTGGCGTGCCGGAACTCCGCTGGGTCCGATCGACGGGATTCCGTTGACGCTCAAGGAGAACATCGCCACGCGCGGGACGCCGAAGCCCATGGGCACGGCCGCGACGAGGCTCGAACCCGCGGCGTCCGACGCGCCGGCTGCGGCGCGCGTCCGGGAGTCCGGTGGCGTGCTCCTGGCGAAAACGACGATGCCCGACTTCGGCATGGTCACCGCGGGCGTGTCGAGTTTTCACGGGACGACGCGGAATCCGTGGGACCAGGCGTGTTCACCCGGCGGGTCGAGCGCGGGTGCGGGAGCTGCGGCAGCGGCCGGGTACGGGCCGTTGCACGCCGGTACCGACATCGGCGGGTCGGTCCGCCTGCCCGCGGCGTGGTGCGGCGTCGTCGGGGTCAAGCCGAGTTTCGGGCGGGTTCCTGTCGATCCGCCGTTCCCGGGGAGGGCGATCGGGCCGATGACGCGGACCGTCGCCGACGCCGCGCTGTTCCTGCGCGTGCTGTCGCAGCCGGATGCGCGGGACCACATGTCGCTGCCACCGTCGGAATTGGACTGGTCGTGCCCGCCCGTCGAACCGTCGTCCCTGCGGATCGGCCTGCAGCTCGACCCCGGCGTGGGACTGCCCGTCGAACCGGCCGTCCGCGACGCCGTGTCCGCAGCGGCCCGCCGATTCGAGGCCGCGGGGGCGAGCGTCGAGGTCGTCGAACCGTGGCTGACGCGGGACATGCTCGACGGGCTCGACCGGTTCTGGCGCACGCGCATTCTCGCCGATCTGACACACCTCGACTCCGGCTCGGTGCTGCCGTACCTCGTCGACTGGGCACGAGCGGCGGAAGGACTGTCCGCTGTGGACGCGTACCACGGGTTTGCGCAGATGGACGCGATCGCCGTCGCGACCCTGCGTGCCACCGAGCCGTACGACATCGTGCTCTCGCCGACGTGCCAGGTATCGCCGCAGCCGGTCGATGCAGCCTCGCCCACGGGAGATCCGATGCGCCCGTTCGAGCACATCACGCTCACGCTGCCGTACAACCTGTCCGGCCAGCCCGCCGTGTCCGTCGATTGTGGACGGACTCCGGACGGCCTGCCCATCGGGCTGCAACTCGCGGGCCGCCGCTTCGACGACATCGGCACCCTGCGCGCCGCCGCGACGTTCGAAAACCTCTGACGCCCGCACCGCCCCACCCCGGCGTGTTGCAGGTCCCAGGGACCGTGTCGCGGGTTCGGTCGGGTAGGCGGGCCGGCCGGTTGCAGTCTCGAGGAGGAGACGATGACGGGTCGGATGGCAGGCAAGGTCGCGTTCATCACCGGCACAGCCCGCGGGCAGGGCAGGAGCCACGCGGTGCGACCGGCGGAGGAGGGCGCCGACATCATCGCGGTCGACAGCTGCGAGCACCTGACGGCCGCGTCAGGCCAGGCCGGCCAGGCGCGTGTACGAGTCGAGCATGTCGGCGCGGTCGTGCGTACTCATCGTGATGAGCAGTTCGTCCGCGCCGGTGCGTTCGACCAGCTCGGCGAGTTCGCGGGCGACGTCGGACTCGGTGCCGTGGATCTGACCACGCAGGGCGTCGTCGAGGTGGCGCCGCTCGCGTTCGCCGGGCGTCGGTACGTCGTCAGGCGGCAGCAGCGGCGGGAAGACGCCGTCGAGGCGTGAGCGGGCCATCGCCCACGCCTCGGGAAGAAGCAGTTCGCGCGCCTGTGCGCGGCTGCCGGCGACGGCTACCGCGGTGGACACGACGACGTGCGGCTCGGGCCACTGCACCGACGGCCGGAACGTCTCGCGGTAGTGCCGGACGCGGTCGGTGAGGCGGTCGAAGTCGCCGAGCGGTGCGATGACGAGTGCCGCGCCCAGTTCCGCAGCGAGTCCGGCGCCTGCCCCCGTGGCCAGCACGAACAGCGGCGGTGGCTCCAGTCCCGCCGCGGGGAGGCCGCGTACCCGGTGGTCGCCGTCGAAGTGGCCGAGCAGTTCACGGACGTCGTCGCCGAACCGGTCGGCATCGGTCTTGCCGGCACCGAGGGCGGTCCGCACGGCACCGGTGAACCCGACGGAACGGCCGAGTCCCATGTCGACCCTGCCGGGATGCAGCGACGCGAGCGTGCCGAACTGCTCCGCCACGACCAGCGGCCGGTGGTTCGGCAGCATCACGCCGCCCGTCCCGATGCGGATCGTCGACGTCGCGGCGCCTACCGCGGCGGCCAGCACCGTCGGAGCCGCGCCCGCGATGCCGGGCACCCCGTGATGCTCGGCGACCCAGAACCGCCGGTACCCGAGGCGTTCGACGTCACGGGCGAATCCCACCGTGTCGCGAAGGGCGGCGGCCGGATCCTGGCCGTGACGGACGGAGGCGCGGTCGAGCACGGACAACGGCGGTAGCGGCACGTCCGGTGCAACGTCTGTCCCCCTGCGCGGATTCCCCCGCATGTCCTGCACTCAGACGCGCGTGTTCTGCGCCCGCCCGTTGCCCGGCCACCACCCCTCAACGACGCGCTGCACGCGGCTGTGTCCTCCCGCGTGTTCTGCGTTCGGCGTGCCTGTGCCCGCTTGTGCCCCGTTTTCGCTGCGCACTCCCCGTGTGATCACGACGCGTCAACCTGAGCCGCACGGGCGGGTGGGGCAACGGAGTCCCGGCAGCGCTGCGGGAGACCCGGCCGAACCCGCCTCCCCGAGATGGGCGGCGGCTGGGAGACGGGAATCCGCAACACGGGCCCCGGAGCCCGCAACACGGGCCCCGGAATCCGCAACACGGTTACTTCGCGGCGATGGCGTCCGAGAGGTCGAGGATCCGCTGCGCCTCGGTGACGTGGAGGTTCTCCACCATCCGTCCGTCGACCGTCACCACGGCGTCGCCCTTCGCGCGCGCGGCCTCGAAGGCGTCGATCACCTTGCGGGCGTGGGCGATGGCCTCGTCGGACGGGGCGAACACCCGGTTGCACGGTTCGATCTGCCCCGGGTGGACGAGGGTTTTGCCGTCGAACCCGAACTGCCGTGCCTGCGTGGCTTCGGCCTCGAAACCGGCAAGGTCCTGCACGTCGTTGTAGACGCCGTCGAGGATCTGCTTGCCGGCGGCGCGAGCGGCCAGTAGTGACAGTGACAGTCCGGCGACGAGCGGTGCGCGGCCCGCAGCCGGTTCGGCGTGCAGCTCCTTCGCCAGGTCGTTCGTGCCGATGACCAGCACCGACAGCCGATCGCTCGCGGCGGCGATCTCCTCGGCGTGCAGCATCGCGACGGGTGTTTCGAGCATCGCCCAGATCGTCGTGTGCCCGGGCGCGCCGTTGAGCTCCAGCGCGCGCTCGATGGTCATCACGTCGCGCGCGGAGTCGACCTTCGGTACGACGACGGCGGCAGGGCCGGCCTGGGCGGCGGCGCGCAGATCCGCGTCGTGCCACTCGGTGTCGATCCCGTTGATGCGGATCGCCACCTCGCGCTCACCGTAGTCACCGGACGCGGCCGCCGCGTGCACGCGCTCCCGCGCGGATTCCTTCGCGTCGGGGGAGACGGCGTCCTCGAGGTCCAGGATCAGCGCGTCCGCGGGCAGCGTCTTCGCCTTGTCGAGCGCCCGCTCGTTCGCGCCGGGCAGGTAGAGAACGGAACGGCGCGGTGCCACGCGCGGACCTCCTTGTCGCTTCGGGGTGTCGGGGGTGCCGGGATCGGGGCATCAGGATGTCGCAGCGTGCATCGGTGTCGTGGTGGCCAGTGTTGCAGTCGTGCCGCGTTGCAGCCCGTGCCGCAACAGCTCGGTCGTCGCTGCTGGGCCGGCCCGCCGCACGTTCCCCTGTCGCACGTTCGATGCCGCCTGTGTCCTTCCTGTTGAATCCGGTCGCCGGATGTGCTGCTCTGGAGTCCATCCAGTTCAGCGGTGAGGTCCACCTTCCGTACGGTGGTGGCGAACCGCTCGGCTCCCGGCCGTCGGAGACGATAACCGCCCGTCGTCGTTCCTGGCTGCGGTGAACGTCACCGGACAGGCCCGGAATGCCCCGAGATCCCCCTTTCAGCCGTACGTCACCCATACGGCAGCACTGCCGGGCCGAATTTCCTTCACCGCTCACCGACCGATCACCGACCGCTGAGTGCCGTCGATCGCAGCTACCCCGCGAGGGCGCAGACGCCGGCCTGTTTCGGTTGCAGTCTGAATCGGCAGCGCTTCGCGGCCCGGGATTCGTCCCGCCTGCGACGAGCTGTACCGGCGCAGGGGCTGGTGAACACCACATGCCCGCGGGGAATCCGGCGGACGGGTGTTCGGAGTAGAGAGCCATCCAACGAGGAGTTCCGCTCACCGGAGCGGGCTCCGGACGAGTACGGGAGGCAGATCCGTGGCGGCGACACCCGGACAGACCGCGATCACGAACGGCACGAACGGCACGAACGGAACGCCTTCGGTGCCGAGCCGGGTGGTCCCGCCTGTCGAACTGCCCGAGAACGTCGACGCGCTCGCCGCCGACGCGGCCGCAAGCCTCGGCTGGCACGGCGCGGTGCTGCCGCCGCTGACGATGTTCGGCAGGCGCGTGTACGTCGTGGCGAAGCTGCGCCCCGAGGCACACGCCGAGCGGATCGCCCTCGGTCAGGAGCCCGTCACCGACCGCGCGCAGGTGTCGACGTGGACATGGCCGGAGCTGGCCGACACCGCGCCGCCGCCCGCCGTCGACGTCGTGGGCGTGCTCGCGGTGGCGCGGCACTGGCGCACCGGGCTCGCCGCGACCGTGCCGTTCTCCCGCTACGGCGAGGCGGCGATGGTGCTGCCCCAGTCGATGACGCTCACCCACGACTACGTCGACAACTGCCTCCCGCGGACGCGTACGTACGGCGTCGCCGTGGTGTCGGCCGATGACGAGGCGCACGTGACGCTCGACGTCGAAAGCCACAGCGACCGCGTTCTGCTGGGCCGTGACCCCGTGTGGCGCTGGGTCAACGAGGTCGTCTACGAGCGGTTGATCGCCATGGAGGACGCGAGTGCCGCGCCGGCGGAGGAATCCTCCCAGCACGCGTAGTCCTCCCAGTACGCGTAGAGTCCTTCCCGGCACGCGTAGTCCTCCCGGCACGCGTAGTCCTCCCGGCACGCATAGTCCCTCCCGGCGCGGGGCCTGCCTCACCGTCTCCCTCGGTCGGGACGCTTCGCGACGCTGTCCGGGACGTCGTCTCCCCATCGACCACTAGGATCGAGGCATGCGCGTAGTCATCGCCGGTGGGCACGGAAAGATCGCCCGTCCCCTCGAACAACGCCTCGCCGCGAACGGCGACGAGGCCGTCGGGATCATCCGCAACCCGGACCATGCCGACGACCTGCGAGCCGTGAGTGCCGAACCGGCCGTGCTGGACCTCGAGAACGCCACGGTCGACGAGGTGGCCGCCGTACTCGACGGTGCCGATGCGGCCGTGTTCGCCGCGGGCGCGGGCCCCGGCAGTGGCATGCCGCGGAAGGAAACCGTCGACCGGGGTGCCGCGGTGCTGTTCGCCGACGCGGCCGAGCGCGCGGGTGTCCGGCGGTTCGTGCAGGTCAGCGCCATGGGGGCGGACGGTCCGTTCGACGAGGACGTCCTCGGTGAGGTCTTCGCCGCCTATCTGCGTGCGAAGGGCGCCGCCGAGGAGGACCTGCGGCGGCGCGATTTGGACTGGACCGTCCTGCGCCCGAGTCGGCTCACCGACGAACCTGCGACGGGCAGGGTGCAGCTCGGTGACAGTGCGCCCCGCGGCGACATTCCGCGTGACGACGTCGCGGCCGTGCTCGCCGCGCTACTCGGCGGCGAGCACGGGTTCGGGCGCACGCTCGAGTTGACTGCGGGCAGCACGCCGGTGGCCGAAGCCGTCAACCGGCTTTGACCGGACCGAGGACCCGGTCGAGGTAACCGTTGCGGAACACGCCTGCCGGATCCGCGTCGGCCGCCACACGCACGAAGTCGTCGAATCGGGGGTAGCGCTCCCGCAGTGTCGCCGCGTCGAGGGTGTGCAGCTTGCCCCAGTGCGGCCGTCCGCCGACCGCGCCGGCGATCGCGGCGAAGGCCAGGAAGTACTCCCGATACGGCATGCCGATGTACTGGTGGATTGCCACGTAGGCGGTGTCGCGGCCGTAGGCGGTCGAGAGCCACACGTCGTCGGTCGCCGCGACGCGCACCTCGGCGGGAAAGGCCACCGGGGTCTCCAGTCTCGGCACGAGCGTCCGCAGTTCCCGCAGCACGTCGCCCACCGCCTCGCGCGGAATCGCCCACTCCGACTCGACGAACCGCACTGACCGCTGCGTGGCGAACACTCGGTGGGAGACGTCGCGGTAGGAGCGCGTCGACAACGCCGACGACGACAGCCTGCCCAGCGTCGGCACCAGGGCCGGGACGGCACGGCCGAGGCGGCACAGGGTGCCGAATGCCGCGTTCTCGGTGACCGTGTAGTCGACGAACTCGCGCAGTTTCGACAGCGGTTCGGCAGGCCCCGGTACCCGGTTGTTGCGTTTGACGAGCGCGTTGCGGCCGTAAGGGAACCAGTAGAACTCGAAGTGGTCGTTGTCGTCGGCGTAGTCGTCGAACGCGTCGAGTACACCGTCGAGTGGTTCGGGTCCTTCGCGGGCGTCGAGTAGGTACGCCGGTTCGCATTGCAACGTCACGGTGGTGATCACACCGAGCGCGCCGAGGCCGACGCGGGCCGCGTCGAACAGTTCGGGGAGCTCGGTCTCCGAGCACGTGACGACGGAGCCGTCCGCCAGCACGAGTTCCAGCGCTCGGACCTGGGTCGCCAGGCCGCCGAAGCGGGCGCCCGTGCCGTGAGTCCCCGTCGAAATGGCGCCCGCAATCGTTTGCGCATCGATGTCGCCGAGGTTCGTCATCGCCAGGCCCACACGCGCGAGCTCGGCGTTCAATCGTTGCAGCGTCGTGCCGGATCGTGCCGTGACCAGTCCGGTGTCGCGGTCGGCGTCGAGTACGCCCGCCCATTCTGTGAGGTCGAGCGCGACGGAATCGGTTGCGGCGACCCCCGTGAACGAATGGCCGCTGCCGAGCGGGCGCACCCGCATGCCCGTGTCGACTGCCTGGCGGACGGCCGCGGTGATCTCGTCGAGATTCCGCGGGCGGTGCCGTCGTTGCGGACTCGCCGTGGCGGTGCCGGCCCAGTTCGTCCACGTCGTCACGTGATCACCTGCTTGCGTGAGAGGTCGACAGAATATGTGAATACATTTCGCGTTTCAAGCTGTCTGGCGTACGGTAGTAGCCGTGAGCACCGTGAACGCTGCAGCGTACGACGCCGCGACCCAGGATCTCGACCCACCTTTGGCGGTCGTTGATCTTGACGCGTTCGACGCCAACGCGCGTGACCTCACGCGACGTGCCGGCGGCGTGCCGATCCGCGTGGCCAGCAAGTCCGTGCGCTGCAGGGCGTTGCTGGAGCGCACGCTCACGATCCCCGGTTACGCCGGTCTGCTGTGCTACTCGCTGCCCGAGGCGCTGTGGCTGTATCGCTGTGGCGTGAGCAGCGACCTCGTGGTGGCCTACCCGACCGTCGATCACGCTGCCCTGCGCACCCTGGCCACCGACGATGCGGCCCGCGCCGCCATCACGATCATGGTCGACTCGACGGAACACCTCGATGCGATCGACGCCGCGCTCGGCGCCGGGGGCCGGGGTGCAGACGGCTGGGGTGCTCATCCCGAGTTTCGCGTCGCCCTCGACCTCGACGCCTCGTGGCGCCCCGTCCCGCGACTCCACGTCGGGACGCGCCGTTCGCCGGTGTTCCGCCCCCGCTCGGCGCAGCAGCTCGCGTCGCGGATCGCCGAACGCCGCGGGTTCCGCCTGGTCGGCATGATGGCGTACGAGGGACAGATCGCGGGCGTTCCCGACGGCGGCCGCGGCCTCGAAGCGCGCATCGTGCGGTGGGTGCAACGCCGTTCGGCCGCCGAGCTCGCGCAGCGCCGAGGGGAGGCGGTCGCCGCGGTGCGTCGTGTCGCCGACCTGGAGTTCGTCAACGGCGGCGGCACCGGCAGTATCGAATCCACCGCCGCCGACCCGTCGGTCACGGAACTCGCCGCGGGATCCGGCTTGCTGGGGCCGGGGCTGTTCGACTCCTACACGCGGTTCAGCCCCGCGCCCGCAGCGTTGTTCGCGCTGCCCGTCGTGCGCAGGCCTGCGCGGGACATCGTCACCGTGTTCGCGGGTGGCTACGTCGCGTCCGGGAAGGCGGCACCGTCGCGGCTGCCTGCGCCCGTGGCGCCTGCCGGGTTGCGGCTGCTCGGTGTCGAAGGTGCCGGTGAGGTGCAGACACCGGTGACAGGCACGGCTGCGCGGGATCTCGGGCCGGGAGACCGCGTGTGGTTCAGGCACGCCAAGGCGGGCGAGCTCGCCGAACGCTTCCCGGAGTACCACCTGGTCCGCGGCTCGCGGATCGAGCGCACGGCTCCCACCTACCGCGGCGAGGCGAAGTCCTTCGGCTGACGCGTTGCACTTCCGCAACACCGCGCGGCCGCGTTGCAGTTGTGGGGGAGTCAGTCGCCGAAGCGGCTCGCCAGGTAGGTCTTGATGAGGGCTTTGGTCTCGGCGACGACCCGCGGATCACCCTCGGGGTCGGTGCGGAATGCGAGTTTCAGCAACGAGTCGGCCGCTTCGACTGCGATGGATATCGGCAGGTTCACCTCGTCGCGGGCGAGCTGAACGTGGTTCGCGACGAGGCCGGCCAGCGAGTCGGTGATGACGCCGTTGTTGGTGCGTTCCTCGTCGAGGAGTTGCACGTCGACGGCGTCGCCGAAGTGCACTCGCGCAAAGCCCGGTACTTCGCGGTGCATCTGCAGATAGATGTCGAGCAGGGAGTCGACGATCTCCCACCAGCTCTGGTGGTCGACGCCGCGGAACCGTTCGTCGACGGCACCGAGGAACCGTTCGAGGTTCCGGTGGGTCAGTGCCTGCACGATCGCGCGTTTGTCGGGGAAGAACTGGTAGAGGGACCCGACCGCTACGCCCGAGCGTTTGGCGACGAGCGTCGTGGTGAGCGCGTCATACCCTTCTTCGGCCAGCAGTTCGGCCGCGGCATCGAGCATGCGCTCGACCCGCTTGGCGCTGCGTTCCTGGACGGGTTTGCGACGTAGTGGTGGCAAGTCGGTACGGCTCTCAGACACGTGGTGCTCCCTCACTCTGTGTAGGGAACTCTAACGCGCAGGTGATGCATCCACGGTCGAGTGATCGCTGTGCCGGATGGCAACGGGCGGCGCGCTGCACGCCGGAGCTGCATACCGGAGCAGGATTCCGGACTTGTGGGTTCCGTACTTGTGGGACCGCGGGCCGGTGCCGGTCGGGGGGAGGGGAATCTTCGGCACCGGCCCGCGGGGATCGGGGCCCTTGCGTAGGCGGGGATCTACTGCGGGCTATCACCGCGGCCGGGGGTCTCATCCATCCGGGTCAATCGGATGCTGATCCGCGGGAATTCCTTGTGAACTTGTTAACGCACTGTCACTGCCCCAACCTAACTGCGGATCACCGTCTCCGGTAGCAAACGAAAGACGGTTCTTCCGATTAATCAAGCTGGCTGGCGTGTTGGAAGCCGGCAGCCGACTCGTCTCGCTCGGGGGTACGAACGAGCCGGCCGCCGGCCGGGACGGGCAGCAACCCGTCGCCTGTTCGCATGCCGCTACCGGGTCGGGGTTCCGGTGGCGACATGCCGGGCCGACGTCGGTGCAACCAACGCATGCCGACCCGTTTGTTCGGGGAGTGCGGGCTCGTCGGAGCGCCGCGGGGACGTCTCGGGCGTGTGTGTCGCCGACGCGGGAGCCGGCACCTTCCGGCGCAGTTTCCGCTTGGTCGGCTGTTCGGGGGCCAGACCGCCTGCCACGAGATGTTCGTGCGCCACTTGCCACACGGTGCACGGGGCCTTCACCCGGCGCCAGCGGGTGGAGCACGTGGGGCAGTGGCCGCCGTCGTCGGGTTCGTGGGAGAGGAGCATCGCGCGCCAGCCATCGGTCAGCCGGGGCAGCTCCGAACGCGCGACCGACACCAACGAGGGCTCGTCGGCGCGACCTGCGAGGTCGGACAACATGTCGAGGCGTTCCCACACCGCGTTGCGGAGCACCTGGCCGAGGACTTTATCCACAGGGGGTCACCGTCACCTTTCCGCCAGTCCGGCGGCGTCGCCGAGCGCGGCCGTGAGCCGGCCGAGCTGGGTGCTGGTCAGCCGCGCCGCTTCACCGGGCGGGCCGACCAGCACTACTTCGTCGTCGTCCACGTACACCGTCATGCAGCGTTCGCGGCCGATGGGATCGCCGCACTGCACGCGCCGGACGACCTGACCGTTCTCGTCACGGCGGGCCGCTGACGCATGCGCGTCGGCTGTGGGGACCGGGGAGAAGTGTTGCCGGGCGACCGGGACGGAAGTCCCGGCCGGGGAGCCGGCGGTAGTGGCCGGACCCGCGGCAGGCGGGAACGGTGAGGCGGACGGAGCCGTGCCCGGTCGGGACATGCCCGACCGACGGGCATCGGACAGGGACGACGTGCCACGCGAGGTGGCCGAGGATGCGATCTCCACGTCGTCTCCGTTTCCGTGCTCGTCGAGGGCGGTGGGCCGGTGGGCCGGTGGGCACTCGATCCGGCAGTGATGCCGTTCGGGTTCGTACTCCGGCTCCGTACTCCGGCTCCGTACTGCTCCGGCTTCGCCGTCCGTTCCGCACCCGCCTGCCTGGACTGTCCGTACGAACCCCGGGTGCGGAGGGTCCGTACGGCCGTTGGGGCCGTCCGCGGGAGTCCTGGTGGATCTCCCGGGTGATCGCTGACCGTGTTCGGGTGGTCACGTCGATCCCGAGAACTAGATTGCGATGAATGAAACGCCGATAGAAGCCTCGGTGGGCCGGACAGCGGCGACCGGCTACAGCTGGCCGTTAAGCGGTCGACGAAGTTCGGCAGAGCCGATCAGGGGTCACAAATCGGGTTTCGCGCGGTTCAATGTGAAGTGCCTACGCTGCTGACGACGCCCGGAAGGACTGTGGAGGGGCGCATGGACACCACCGACAACACGGCGATCGCCCGTATCTCGGGAGGCACGAACGAGGACTCGTCCGACCTCGTGCCCAGCCGGCTGGACCCGGAGGTCTGGGAAGGCGACGAGATGCGCGACGCGCTCTCCGTGCGCGATGTCAGTGAGGTCTATCGCCAACTGCGCAAACACGGTGTGTCGCAACGCCAGATCGCTGCGATGACCGGCCAGTCACAGTCCGAGGTCTCGGAGATCCTGAAAGGCCGTCAGGTCATGGCCTACGACGTGCTCGCCAGGATCGCCGCCGGTCTGGGTATTCCCCGTGGATACATGGGTCTCGCATACGACGAGGCCACCGAGATTCAGGTCGCCGGAACCTCCGGCGAGCAGCAGGCTGAGGAGGACGAGTCCGTGAAACGGCGGAAGTTCCTCGCGCACGCGGCCCAGGTCACGATGGGCGCCGCGGTCTTCGGATCGTCGGCGGAGGCCTGGGCGGCGAGCCCCGCAAGGACACCCGCGCCGGGTCGCATCGGAGTCACCGATGTGCGGCAGGTCGAAGCCGCCACCAGGGCTTTGCGTGCGCTCGACTACCAGTACGGCGGCGGGTTCTGCCGCGACGCCGTCGTGGCGCAGCTGTCCTGGGGACAGCAGATGATGCAGGCCAGCACCACCGACGGGGTCAGATCGCGGCTGTTCATCGCGCTGGCCGACCTGCACAGCCTCGCCGGCTGGACGTCGTTCGACACCGGGCTGATCGACTCGGCCCGCGGTCACTTCGCGAACGCACTCAACCTGGCGAAGCAGGGCGAGAACCACCCGCTGGTCGCGAACATCCTGTACCGCATGGGGCGCGTGTACCTGCACCAGGAAGCGCCGGACGACGCGCTGAAGCTGTTCCAGCTGGGGCAGATCGCGGCGCAGGAATCGGGCTCGGAACTGGCGGTCGCCGTGCTGTGCGCCAACGAGGCGTGGGCGTACGCGATGATGGGCAACTCCGACCAAGCCGTGAAACTGCTGGGCAGGACACGGGACGAGTTCGCGCGTGCCGACCTGGCCGGCGCCGAGTCGTGGGTCAAGTTCTTCACCGAGACCGACGTCCACGCGATGGTCGGCACCGTGCACACGGAGCTGGCGCAGGCGGCCGACCCGATGCACACCAAGTACGCGATCCCCGCGCTGAGCAGGGCCATCGACGCCTACAACGACGACATGGCGCGCAGCAAGGTGTTCAACCTGGGCATGCTCGCCACGAACCACATGATCGACGGCGACATCGACGTGGGCGTGCGTACCGGCGGTAAGGCGCTCGAATCGGCCGAAGGGCTCAAGTCCGCCCGCGTCGAGCAGCGCATGCAACCGCTGAAGAAGGAGGCAGCGCGCCGGTCGAACAACCCGGACGCCAGGGACTTCGTCGAACGGATGAACGCATTCTTCGCTTAGTCGGCGGTCCGCTCGACAACGTCCTGGAGGCCGTGTGTGCACGGCTGGGGGCCGATCCCCGTGGCGCCACGTTGCTGCGGTTCACGAACAACGCGGTGTACGCGCTCGCCGACCGGCCGCTCGTCGTGCGCATCGTCGGCACACCCGCACTGCGGCATCGAGCGCCCAAGGTGGTCCGGCTCGCGCGTCACCTGCAGCGGCACGGCGTGCCCGCGGTGCGGCTCGCCGACGAGATCGACCAGCCGGTGCGAGTGGGCGAACAGCTGGCGACGGTGTGGGAGCGGATTCCCGACACCGGCAGGCGCGCGACCCCCGCCGAGCTGGCTGAACTGCTGCGCACACTGCACTCCGCGGGGGTGCCGGACGTCGACGGCGCGGGCGAGTGGGCCCCGCTCGACGACGTGCGGGCCCGCGTTGCGGCCGGGGCGGAGGAGCTGGCCGACACCGATCGCGCGTTCCTGCTCGACCGGTGCGACGAGCTCGAAACGAAAGCAGCCGAACTCGAGTTTCCGCTGGCCAGGACGTTGATTCACGGCGATGCGCACGTCGGCAACGTCATCGTCGGCTCCGGCGGCCCGGTGCTGTGCGACTTCGACTCGGCGTGTGCGGGGCCGCCGGAATGGGACCTGGTGCCGGTGGCCGTGGGCCGTGAGCGATTCGGTGACTCGCCCTCGCGGCAGGCTGCGGTCGCCAGGCGGTACGGCTTCGACGTCACGGCCTGGGAAGGGTTCGACGTGCTGCGCGGCATGCGGGAACTCAAACTGGCGACGAGTGTGCTGCCCACGGCCGAGCGTTCCCCCGGCGTGCGGCGAGAGGCGCATCGCCGGATCGCCGACCTTCGGGCCGGAAACCTGAACCACCGGTGGATGCGTTACCGCTCAGGGTGACGATCGCCCGTCGTTCAACGACAGAAACCAACCGTTCGGCGTTTGGTCCGGATGGCGGTGTTTTTCGTCGACATTTCGGTGGGGCCGATCGCCGTCGGCGTCGACGCGGGTGACGGACGTGCCGCTCAGCCGACGGGCGTTCGGCCGAGGGCGACCGCGAAGCCGAACGCCAGGCCGAGGATCGCCAGCTCGATCGTTGCCCACGTGGCCAGTGCCGTCCGCCGGTGGCGCAGCACCTGCGGGAGCAGCTTCGCCCGCAGGTGTGCACCCAGCGCGGCGGCACCCGCCAGGCACGCGACCTTCACCACCACGAGCACGCCGTACGCCGTGCCGAACACCGCCGCGGGCAACGACAGCTCCGGGTGCCGGCCGAGCTCCACGACCGCGTTGAACACCCCGGTCACGGCGACGCAGGCCAGACACACCGTCGCGAGCGTCGAGAACCGGGGCAGCGCCGTGGCCAGCAGCGACCGGTTGGTTCCCACGACGGCGGCCACGGCGGCGAGCCCGCCGGTCCAGGTGACGGCGGCGAGGACGTGCAGCTCGACGGAGATCGTCGCGTAGTCGTGCAGCGACCACCCCGTCGCGTGCCCCGTGACGGGCAGCGGAAGCAAGGCGAACAGCCCGAGGCCGACGCGCACTTCGGCGGGCACGGTGTCCGGCCTGCGCAGCGCCACGACGGTCAGCGCGGCGAGCCCGAACGACAGCACGGCGACCAGCACCAGCGCCTTGCCCGCCGCGACGTCGGCGACGTACCGGCCGACGTCGACGCCGGAGGGGCGGTACTCCGCCGCCTGCAGCACGAGCGCCGCACCCGCTGCGACCGCCCACAACAGCGCCGCCGCCACCGCCGTGGGCTGTGCCGAAGCCAGCACGGGGCGGGTCAGCTTCGGCCGTGCACCTCCGAGCAGCACCGGCAGCAGCGCCAGCCCGACGGTGACGACAGCGGCCACGTTCATCACCGCCCGTGCCACCGGGACGCCTGCCGAGACCACCTCGTTGGCCGCCGCGATGCCGCGGACGGGCCCCGTTGCCGCGCCCGCAAAACCGGCCAGCGCGCCCGCCACCGCTGCGGCGAGCAGGCCGGCCAGTGTTTCGAGACGCGGTCGCGAGGTGGTCTCGGCGCGGCTCACGACCGGTCGGACCCGGTGCGCAGTGCGACCGTCACGCCCGCGCCGAGAAGCACGACCGCGGCGACGATCCACACCCACACGGGGATTCCGCCGGAATCGTCGTCACCGCCGGACCGTGCGTCGTCGGCGGCCGGCGCGGACGGCTTCGCACTCTCCGCACCCGGAGGAGTGTCGTCGCCGGGTCCGGGCCCGGTCAGCGTGAACCGGAGCTCCTCGCTGACCGGGTGGCCGTCGGCCGAGAGGACGCGGAACCCGATGACGTACTCCCCGGCAGGTCCGAGCGGGTGCAGCGGCGCTGTGACGGTCGTTCCGTCGACCTGCACGTCCCCTGCTGTCCATCGGCCTCCGTCGGGACCGGTGACGGCGATCTGGTTGACGTCCTCGCCCGCGCCCTGCTGTACCGGCTGGTTGAACGTCAGCGTGACCTGCTCGGGCGCCTCGTCGAGCGATGCGCCGTCGGCGGGGTCCGATTCGATCAGCTGGTTGTGTGCCGCCGCGGGCGTCGCCATGACCAGCAGTGCGACGAGCGTGGCGAGTGACAGTGCGGCAGCGCGCAGGCGCCTGCCAGGGGTGATGCCTGTGGTCACGAGTCCGCCTTTCCGTTCTTGCGGGCGCGCAGCGTGGCGCCAGCGCCGACGCCGACGCCGAGTGCGCCGACCAGCAGGCCTGCGCCGCCGAGCCACCGCGCCGTTTCGTCGGTGCCGCCCTCGGCGGCGTGAGCGTGCTCGCCGGAACCGGCCTCACCCGGGGCGCCCTCACTGTCGTCGTGCGTGGCGTGCGCACCGTGACCGTCCGACGGTTCGGCGAGCGCGACGACCGGTGCCGGGCTCTCCGGCTCGGCGTCACCGGACTGTGGCTGGTTCCAGTTGGAGACCGTGCCGTCGGAGTAGGTCTGTTTCGTCGGCAGCATGATGTCGTCGATGTTGTCGGGCAAGGCGCCGAGCTGCACGCCGAACTCCTGGTACGAGTCCAGCCCGGCCGGAATGCCCGCGCCGTCCGAGGCCGTCCACGTGACCTTGGTGACGACGTCGGAGCCGTTCGCGGTGACCTCGGACGTCCAGCCGTCGACCGGCTGGGTCCGTGCGCTGGTGATCTCGTACTCCGCGGGGACGGTCATCTCGAGCTTCGTGGTGCCCGCCTGCTCCTCCTCGTTCGGCACGCGCAGGGTGATCGCGCCGTAACCGCCCTTCTCGGGTGCGTCGCCGTAGACATTGGCGGTGACGTGCGCGGATGCGGCCGGGGCGCCGAGGACCGCACCGGCCGTGAGGGCGGCGCCGAGCGCCGTGGTGAGCGCGGCACCGCGGGCGCGCAGCCGGTGACCGGAACGCGGGGTACGGCGGGTGGGACGAGATGTCGACATGGTGATTTCTCCTGATGGGTCTGCTGCGCGCCGCGGAGCCGTAAGGGCGCGATGCGGCGCGGTGAGGTGCCCCGCGCGGCTTTCTCCGGCGCGGGGTGACGAACTGTCCAGTCAGGAGAGGACGGGCGGGCCGCGGCGGCCGTGCACGCGGCGGAGGAGGACGTCGACCACGGTTGTCGCCGCGTCGGGGAGTGCGAGTGGCGGGTGGGCGGGGCCGTGTTGCGGCCGCCGGTATGGGCGCCACCGCCACACCGCTACCGGCAGAACCGCGCGGACAGTGGTCGTCACGCCGGCGAGCACGGCCTCGGCGTGGGCGAGCACGTACGCGGTCACCACGGTGGCCAATGCGTGCCCGGCGATCATGGCGGGTCCTTCGCCGCCGTGGCCGGACAACGTGGTGAGCAGGGTGTGCGCGGCGAGCTGTCCCGCCCCGAGGAACAGCAGGATGCCGCGGATGCCTCGGGCCCGGTGGGCGGTCGCCGTGGCAACCCATCCGATGAGTGACGCCACGACGATCGTCGTCGCCGGATGGGGCAGTCCGCCGCCTGCGGCACCGTGTGCGGTCACGGACAGTGCCGCCGAGGTCACTGCCAGTAGGACGCCGCGGACGGCCGGGACGACGCGTCCGGACGGCGTTCGTGTGCGCACGCCGTCAGCCTATCGGCCGCCCGGATCGTGCCCTGTCCGGTCGTCGATGCCGGAGCCGCCGGTGTACGTTTCGACGGCGGCGCGATCCCGAGGAGCCGCGGTCACGCCACGCCGAGTCGGCGCAGCAGCTCGGATTCGAGGGTGTCGAGCTCCGAGGAGATGGCCTTGTGTGCGGCCTTCCTCCGAGTCGACGGCATGTGCTCGGCGGCGCGCACGGAGGCCGTGAGCTGCTCGAGCGTGCCTTGTGCGTGCTGGGCGAACGAGACGTCGTCGTCAGTGACATGCGGTGCCCGCCGCAGCTCTCTCAAACCGTCCGCCGCGCCGGCGATGCGGGCGAGCAGCCCGCCGCCGTGGCCGCTGTACTCGGACAGCTGCTCGACGGGGACGCCGATCTTGCGTGCCTGGTAACGGTCGTACGCTTCGCGGACCGTGCCGGCGGCGCGCACGGCCAAGGGCACCAGCGCAGGCCCGACCGCGGGGATGACGATCTTCGCCACCTTGACCGCGTTCTTGGCCTTCTGCGGCGTCAGACCCGATGCGTGCTCGTCGGAGTTGGCGGCCTTCTTCGCTGCCTTCCCGGCCTTCTTCGACGTCTTCGCGGTCTTCGTCACCGATGGCGTTGCGACCTCGGACTCCGCCGATCCGAGCTCCGACGATTCCGTGGACTGCGGCTCCGGGGATTCCGAGGTTTCCAGGAACGTCGAGGACGCCGAGGCCTCGGACAACGTGTCGTCGGCGCCATTCTTGCGGGATGTGCGGGCCATCGCCGTTCCTCGCCTCCGGTTCCGGTCGTTAAGTGGGCGTGTCGGGACCCCCGGCGCACCACGCTCATGTTGACAGTATGGCCAGAACTTACTGGTCATGATGGGCTGAGAGCACGTCGCCTCCGGGAGTGTCGGGGCCTTCTCATAAAGTGAAGACCATGGTTGACGAGGTGTTACTCGACGCGGGCGTGGTCACGCGGTGTCGCCGACGGGTGCACCTCGACAACGACCCCGCTATGGCCGGGACCCGGCTCGCACCCCCGGACCCCAGCTCCGAGCAGCGGATCGCCGACGCGGAAGCACACCGGAGCGAGGTGTCGGAGCGGTTGCAGGCGGCCGTCACTCCGGTCGACGACGGCGAAGACCTGGAGGCCGGAGCGGGCTCGGCCGACGATCCAGATGCAGCATGGACCGTTGTCCCCGCCGACCTTTCCCCCGCGGAACGTGCAGGACTCACTCTCACTGCCCTGGAGGAGGGCGCCCGATACATCTGGGGCGCGTTGCTGCCCCGGGACCGGGAAGCCGGGCGTCGTGGTGGCATCCAGCTGCTCGTCCGCTCCGTCGACGGGTACGTGCCGGTACTTGTCGTGCGTCACCGCATCACAGACTCCGGGGAGGGTGCTCGGACGACGGAGTTGACGGACCTCGACCCGGCCAACGCCTCCACCGACCCGGGCCGGAAGGTGCGGTCCCACCCGCGCGATCAGCTCCGGCTCGCTCACACCTATCGGCTTCTTCAGGCGGCAGGTTTCGCCGAACCGGACCGCGCGATCGGTGGCGTGATCGGGCTCGATGCCGATGTGGTGTTGTGGCATGACCTCGAGGCCGGCACGTGGCCGGGCGGGCGGACCGCGCTGGGGGAATACGACAGTCGTTTCGCCGACCGCCTCGCCGTGGCGCGTGCTGCGGCCGCGGGTGACGAGCCGTTGGCCGAGCCGTCGCGTGTCCTGGAATGCAAGGGTTGTCCGTGGTGGCCGACGTGCGAAGCGGAGCTCACGCGGGTCCGCGATGTCAGCCTGGTGGTGCGAGGCGAGGATGCGATGGAGTTGCGTCGTGCCGGCATCGCGACGGTGGACAAGCTCGCCGCACTCGATAGTCATGACGAACCGCCGATCCAGTGGACGGGCGTGTCGTTCTCGGACGCCGTATCGCTGGCGAAGGCGTGGCTCGCCGACCTGACGATGGTGCGGCGTATCCGCGATGTGACCGTGCCGCGTGGCGACGTCGAGGTCGACATCGACATGGAGAGCTTCGGCGACTCCGGGGCCTATCTGTGGGGTTGCTTGTTGGGCGGGGCCGACATCGGCGTGGAGCACGGCTATCACGGATTCGCCACGTGGGAGCCGCTGCCGACGGACGATGAGGCACGGTCGTTTGCGGAGTTCTGGGCGTGGCTGACAGACGTACGTGAACGCACCGCCTCCGCAGGTTTGCGGTTCCGGGCGTACTGCTATAACGCTCTGGCCGAGAATCGCTGGCTGTACGCGTCGGCGGAGCGGTTCGCAGGGTATCCGGGTGTGCCGTCGGCAGCGCAAGTACGGGCCTTCGTCGACTCCGACGAGTGGGTCGACCTGTTCCGGAGTGTGTCCGATCAGTTCCTGTGCTCGCATGGCAAGGGCCTCAAGGTCGTCGCACCGGTGGCAGGCTTCGCCTGGCGCGATTCGGAAGCGGGTGGCGAAGCGTCGATGCGGTGGTATCGCGATGCTGTCGGCATGGACGGCGCGCAGCCCGATGTCGAGCAGCGTGCCCGCTTGCTCCAGTACAACGAGGACGACGTGCGCGCGACGCAGGCCTTGCGAGTGTGGATCAGTGACCGGGCCATGATCGACGTTCCGTTCATGGAGGACTTGTGACGGTCGACGTGCCGTGAGCGTCGCCCTGTCCGCTGCCGGTTCGGTTACCGGCGGTGCGATGTCCGTTCCGATTTCGATTGCGGCTGCGTCGATTTCCCCGTCGCCGCCGGCGTTTCCGATCAGTGGTCTTTCCGCCGTTCGGAGGGGTGTCGAGGTGGGCGGGCTTACCGGTGCGAATGGTTCCCTCCGGGGTAGTAATGCGGAGGGTCCCGTCGGACTCGAGCTCGAATACCCAGTCAGGGGTGTGCTTCACGATGTGGTGTCGTCGACAGAGCCCGATCAGGTTTGCCGCGCAGGTCGGCCCGTTGCAGCCGTGAGGGCGCACATGGTCGAGATCCGAGAACTCGGTAGGGCGGTGGCATCCCGGGAAACGGCATTCCCTGTCTCGCACCTTCACGTATTCCGCGGTCACTGCTGGCGGTCGGTAGCGCTCCCGGCCGACGTCCAATGGTGCGCCGGTCCTCGGGTCGGTGATGATTCTCCGCCATGTGGATTTCGGGTCGGAGGCGATTTCCCTGGCCACTTCCGCGGGAATCGGCCCGTGCCCGGACAGATGCGCAGGGTTGTTGCGAATCGTGGTGAGCGTTTCGAAGTCGATGTGGATGTAGATCTGCGCCTTGTCCGACGTCGTTCTGCGTGGATTTCTCACCGGTGGGGGTGCATCATCAGCGTCTCCGCGTATCCCGCAGGAGCAGCCGGCCAGTAGCTGGTCGGCCAGCACGTCGGCACGCAGCTGATCCGTGGTCCGTTGGTCGTCGGGACGGCGCGTCGCCCGTGCGTCGCGGTCGACGTGTGCGTACACGGCCGCTGCACGTTCCGCGGGAAGGTATGCGGATACCGTGGCCATCGCGTCTTCGTGATGCCGCAGTTCCACCTTTCGTTCCGTTCGCCGTTGGCGTGCGCGTGCTGCGGCGCCGCCGGGATCCACCCGATGTACCGCGTCGTAGGCAGTCCGGCGAATGGAGTCGGCGCTGCGGTCCCTGAGTTTTTCCGTGACGAGCTGGTCCACGCGCGTAGCGTCTGTGCTGGACAGGTGCTTTGTCTGATAGGCCACTTTCGATGCTTTGAGTAGATCGATGTCGCCGCTTGCGAGTGTGTTCAAAGTGTGCGGTAAGCATGATGTCAGCTGGTGGGCCCATTCGAGTTCTCGCCGGACAACGTGTTCCGACTCCCCTCTGGCGAGGGCCAGCTCCGCTGTCACATCGGTGGTGTGTTCGTGTTCCGCCGAAAACTCGGCGAGTGCTCGCAGGTACGCCGCCTGTGCCCGGCCGATCTGACGCCAGGCGTGTACGACATCGGTGATCTCCATCGATCCCCCTCGGTTCGTCGAGCGGCCTACGGTACAGACGTGTCGAGGTGCGGTCAAACCTTTGTTCGAATCACTCTGTTGGGTGACAGATGGAGTGCGGTGGGCTGTGGAACACTTGCCCTGTGTGCGCACGTTGATGACGACCCGTCGTGTCCGGGCAACCCGTTCCGTGTTGGTTCGGTCCGGTGTCAGTTGGGTCCGGTGTCGGTTCGGCAGGGTGTGAGTCCGGTGCAGCTACAGGGTTCGACGGGCCGGTCTGCAGTGCTGGTTTTCCTGCGGGCCGGGGTTTTCTCGTTGGAGGCGGAAGGGGGCCCCGTGGGGTCACGAAATGTGCATTCCTGGATCGGTCCACTGTCGGACTGTCGGAGTTGTCGCGGGTCCGACCGCCGAGACAGACGCCGATTGCGACGGTGGTTTCGGTATCGAGAACGAATTTCGCCCCCGAAACACGGTCGTCTCGGGGGCGAAATTCGACAGCGCAGTCGACACGTTCGGCCATCTGCGGCGTGGGCAGCGGCGGCCCGCGACCGTCGTACGGAACCGTCAGTAGCACAGCGTGACACAGCGCGCCGTAACGGCACGACGCAAGCGGCACGACGCGAAACGGCACGACGCAAGTGGCACGGCACGGCGCGACACGATACGGCGCCTGTAGCCGAGGTCGTGTGGTGCACGCGATGCCTGCGGTCGACGCACCGCCGTCGGCGAGGTGTCACGACCGTCGGGTGTTCATCGTTATCGCGGAGCCATGCGGAGCGACCCGTCGAGGCGGATGACGTCACCGTTGAGGTAGTCGTGTTCGACGATGTCGACAGCCAGTTGACCGTACTCGTCGGGCCGGCCGAGACGCTTCGGGAACGGAACCCCGGAGGCAAGGCCGGCACGGACGTCGTCGCCGACGGTCGCCAGCATCGGTGTGTCGATGATGCCCGGCGCGATGGTCATGACGCGAATGCCCTGTGAGGCGAGGTCGCGTGCGGCGGGCACGGTCATACCGACGACACCGCCCTTGGAAGCCGAGTAGGCGATCTGGCCGATCTGCCCCTCGATGGCGGCGACCGACGCGGTGTTGATCACGACGCCGCGTTGGCCGTCCTCGAGTGGTTCGGTGTCGGCAATGGCCTCGGCCGCGAGGGTCATGACGTTGAAGGTGCCGACCAGGTTGATGTTGACGACCTTGTGGAAGAGGTCGAGGTCATGCGTTCCCTTCTTCGACAGGATCCGCGCCGAAGGGCCGATACCTGCGCAATTGACGACGATGCGCAACGGGACGTCGCTGGAGGCGGCCTTTTCGACGGCGGTCCGCAGCGCGGCACCGTCCGTCACGTCGGCCTCGACGTAGGTGACACCTTCGACTTGCTCGGCCTTGTCGATCGAGGCCGCGAGGTCGAATGCGAACACGCGGGCGCCCTTGGCGGCCAGCGCCTTCGCGGCAGCGCCGCCGAGACCGGAAGCGCCACCCGTCACGATGGCTGCGGTGTCCTTGATCTGCATGCTCGTCCTTTCTCGCACGTCTTCGAGCAAACAGAGCGTACGTGGTCACGCGGTCGATTCGTCGACGAATGTCCGCCTGACGGTTCCCTCGGTGTTCGCCCGCAGGTCACCGGCGACTGTGACCGTTACCTCATGGACGCTGCGCGGATCGTCGTGGTCGGAACGGGGTACGTCGGACTTACCACGGGCGCCTGCCTTGCCAGCCTTGGTCATCAGGTGACCTGTGCAGATGTGGACAGAGTGAAGGTCGCGAGGCTGTCGGCCGGCCGCGTGGACATCGTCGAGCCAGGCCTACCGGAACTGGTGTCGCGTGGGATCGCCGAAGGGACGCTGTCGTTCGTCGTGGGTGCCGCGGGCGCAGCGGTCGAGGCGGACGCGGTGTTCTTGTGCGTACCGACGCCGATGGGGGCGGGCGGTGCAGCCGACCTGCGAGCCGTGGAGGAGGTGGTCGCCGAGCTCGCCGATCACTTGCCGTCCGGTTGTGCTGTCGTCACCAAATCGACGGTTCCGGTCGGAACGACGCAGCGGATCAGCGCGCTGCTCGGCAGAACGGACGTCCCGGTCGTGTCGAATCCGGAGTTCCTGCGTGAAGGCAGCGCGGTGCGCGACTTCCTGCGACCGGACCGGATCGTCGTCGGATCCGAGACGGCGGAGGCGGCACGGATGGTCGTCGACCTGTACTCAGCACTGGGCGCGCCGTCGGTGGTCACGGACGCGGCGAGTGCCGAACTGGTCAAGTATGCGGCCAACTGCTTCCTTGCCATGAAGCTGTCGTACGTCAACTCGGTCGCGGAGCTGTGCGAACGGTTCGGTGCGGACATCGATTCGGTCACTGAAGGAATGGGATATGACCGGCGTATCGGGCGGTCGTTCCTGGAACCCGGGCCGGGGTGGGGAGGTTCGTGCCTGCCGAAGGACACCAGTGCGCTGCTGCGCATGTCCGAATCGGTCGGGTTCGGGTTCGACCTGCTCGGCGCGGCGGCTGCGGAGAACCTCGCTCAGCGGGAACGGGTCATCGCGAAGATCGCGAAGGCGGTCGGTGGTGATCTCTCCGGCGCTCGGATCGGCCTGTTGGGGCTCGCGTTCAAGGCGGGAACGAACGATCTCCGGGATTCGCCGGCACTCGGTGTGGCGTCCGTGCTGTGCGCTCACGGGGCTGAGGTCGCCGCCTATGATCCGGCGATCGCCGAAGAGCAACCCGGAATGCTGGTGGTCGACAGCCCGTACCGGGCGGCGAAGGACGCGGACGCCGTCGTGGTTCTCACCGAGTGGCCGGAGTTTCGCAAGCTGGACTGGCACGTCATGGCCGAGGCGATGCACGGCGACACCGTCCTGGACACCCGGAACCTGCTCGATCCGACCACGGTTCTGTCCACCGGGCTGAGTTGGCAGGGCATCGGCCGGCCGCGGATCGTCGAACACGCCACGTCTGCCGTCGGCTGAGATCTCGTTAGTTGAGGTAACTACCTGACGGGTCGTAGGGTCGTGGTGTGTCGCATCCCTCCGCATTCACCACCAGACCCGAACTCGCCGGAACACACGGCATGGTCGCCTCCACACACTGGCTCGCCTCGGCGGCGGGAATGGCGGTACTGGAAGACGGGGGAAATGCTTTCGACGCCGCGGTCGCTGCGGGTTTCGTACTTCAGGTCGCCGAGCCGCACCTGAACGGACCCGGCGGGCAGGTGCCGGCGATCTTCGCTCCCGCAGGCCGCCGCCCCCGCGTGTTGTGCGGTCAGGGCGGCGCTCCCGCAGCGGCCACGATCGACCGTTTCGATGACCTCGGACTGGAGCTGATCCCCGGCAGTGGTTTGCTCTCGGCCACCGTGCCGGGCGCGTGGGATGCCTGGCTGCTCCTTCTGCGCGACTACGGCACCAAGTCGCTCCGCGACGTGCTCGGGTACGCGATCTCGTATGCCTGGAACGGGATTCCGGTGCTCGACCGGATCGCTGCCACGATCCGCGCGGTGTCCGAGCTGTTCGCCACCCACTGGCCGACGTCTGCGCGGCAATGGCTGCCCGGTGGAGACGTGCCGACCGTGGGCTCGCTGCACCCGAACCGTGCCCTGGCCCGGACCTGGCAGCGGCTGCTCGCCGAGTCGGAAACGGTATCCGGCCGTGAGCAACAGATCGATGCCGCGCGGCGGGCATGGGCGCAGGGCTTCGTCGCCGACGCCGTCGATGCGTTCACCCGCACCGTATTCCGGGACGATTCGGGTCGTGATCATGCCGGGCTGCTGACCGGTGACGACCTCGCCTCGTGGGAAGCGTCTTACGAGGAAGCCGTCGTCGCGGACTTCGGCGAGTGGAGTCTCGTCAAGTGCGGTGCGTGGACCCAGGGTCCGGCCCTCGTTCAACAGCTCCGCATCCTCGAAGAACTCGATCTGTCCTATGTGGACGGAAAACCGACCGCAACGACGATTCATCTCGCCACCGAAGCCGCGAAGCTCGCCTTCGCCGACCGCGAAGCCTGGTACGGCGACACCGGCGACGTTCCGGTCGGCCGGCTGCTTTCGCGTGAGTACGCCGCACAGCGCCGCGCTCTGCTCGGCGACGACGCGAGCGACCGGCTCCGCCCCGGCGGCGACGGAGCCCGACTGCCGGAGATGATCGAGCGCACGCGCGGCGCGACGGCGGGTTCCGGCGCGATCGGCGAACCCACCGTCGAACCGCAGGGGCGGAATCGCGGCGACACCGTGCACATCGACGTCGTCGACGCCGCGGGCAACATCGTGTCCGCCACACCGTCCGGTGGTTGGCTGCAGTCGTCACCCATGATCCCCGACCTGGGTTTCTGCCTGGACTCCCGGGCGCAGATGTTCTGGCTCGAGGAGGGCCTGCCCAACTCGCTCGCGCCCGGAAAACGTCCGCGGATCACGCTGTCGCCGTCGATGGCGTTGCGCGACGGCGAACCGGTCCTCGCGTTCGGCACACCCGGCGGCGACCAACAGGATCAGTGGCAGCTCTGCTTCTGGCTCGCACACGTCGGGGTGGGACTGAACCTGCAGGAGTCGATCGACGCGCCCGCGTGGCACACGACGGCTTTTCCGAGTTCGTTCTCTCCGAGGTCGTGGACACCGAAAGAGCTCGTTGTCGAATCGCGCGTCGGCGACGATGTGCTCGCCGACCTGGCGGATCGCGGCCACGATGTGGTCGACGCCGGACCGTGGGCACTGGGACGTCTTTCAGCCGTGTCGCGTGATCCGAACGGCGGAATCCTTCGTGCTGCGGCGAATGCGCGCGGTATGCAAGGGTATGCCGTCGGCCGCTGACCGGTGCAAGTTGCAGTTCGTTGTTCTGTCGCAAGGGTTTACATTGATAACATGGGACGATGCTCTCATGGGGGTCAGAGCTCGTAGGTTTCAGCGCCGCGGCAATGCCGCACCTCACCGGCATTGCCGATCTGCTCGGCGCGCTCATCGCCGCGATGAGCGGCGTTGCTTCCGCCACGGTGTTCTTTCTGGCGCGGCGGAACAAATCGCGGGCCATGGCGATCCGCACCGGCTGGCAGATCGCCCACGACGCGGACAACACCGGAGCGATTGTCTACAATGGATCAAACGTTCCGTTGCAACAGATCGTCGTCACGGTGGTGTGCGGAGCCCGGCGCCGGACGGCCCGCCGTGAAATCGCCGTACTGAAGCCGGACGACACCCACCTCTGGCTGAGTGATGACGTCCATGACGAGCGCGTTTCCCGTGCACACGACACCGACCAGCACAAAGTCCAGGTGACGTTCCGCAGCGGTCGCGAATGCTGGCTCCGTGACGAACGCATCGCCGAACGGATCCGTTCCCTCGTGTTGTGGTCGGAAAGCGCGAGGGCGGACATCCTGAGGCGGTACTTCGGCCGGGACAGCCGCTTCCGCAAGGACTACTCGGTCCGCATCAGGGTCGAATCCTTCGACAGCACCGAAGCGCTCGAAACGGCGTTCGCCCACGTCGCCTCGACCGGACACGCGCCCGCCGGCTACCAGCTGCCGGACGTCGTCGCCGGTCCACACGGCTGGCTCGGCAGGGCCGTCACCGAGGACTGGGTCGAACAACCACCGCTGACCGTCGAGGACCGCTCCGGCATGTCGGCCGTTGCGACCGACGCGCTCAGCAACGGTGACCCGCTGTACGCGGTGCCGTACGTCATGGACAGCGTCGCGCTGATCCGCAACGATGCCCTCGCCGGCACCGGTTCGATGCCGTCGACCTTCGCCGACGTCGTCGCCACCGGGCGGTATGCGTTGCGTGCCAAGGGAATCGATGACGGCGTCGCCGTCGCGCTACAGGTGGGCGCTCCGGACGGCGATCCGTTTCACGCGTGGCCGCTGCTCAGCAGTGCGGGCGCCTCGTTCTTCGGGGCCGGCCGTGGCCCCGGGCAGGAGCATCGAAGCGGGTGCTGGCGTGGCGATTTCGTCGACGCGTTCGAAAGACTGGCCGCGCTCGGCAGAGCACAGGGCGGCGTCCTGGATCCCGACGTGGACCGCCGTGGAGCGCTGCGATCGTTCCTCGGCGGCCGGGCGCCGTACCTGATCAGTTCGTCCCTGGCGCTGACCGATATTCGCCGCCGGGGGCTGAACGTCACCGTCGCGCCCGTTCCCCGGTTCGGGGACAAGCCCCCGACACCGCTCGTGTCGGTCCACGGCTTCTACCTCAACCACCGCGCGCGCAACCTGCCCGCCGCGCGCGATCTGCTCACCACGTACCAGGCGTCGCCGACCGCAGGTCAGGACCTCAACCGGATCCGCAGGGTCGTGCCCGTACACGAGGACGCGATGGACACGCTGCACCGCAGTGATCCGATGCTGCGGCCGTACATCGAACAGTGCCGCACCGGAACGCCCATGCCGTCGTGGCCCGAAATGCGGACCGCGTGGCAGCTCCTCGGCCGCACCGAGTACCGCGTCCTCGCAGGCCACGGCGATCCCCGCGACGTGGCCGAGGCCGCCGCCGACGAGGGAGCGGCCCTTCTCGCCGGCACGTGAACAGCCGTCAGTGCGTGCCGGCAGGTGCACCGGACGACAACCGGCAGGTGTAGCGAACCGCGGCACCGAGGCACGGCAACACCGCGGCACCGAGGCACCGAGGCGCGGCCGCACGGTGGCACCGCAGCGGGCAACGCTGCGGCGGAGTCACGGTGTTTCGGCGATCACCCAGTACTCGACGAATCGGTTCCCACCGTGACGAAGGGTGTCGTGCCGGAGGATGTCGTGTCCGTGGAAGGTCGTCGCTGCCGCCTGGTAATGCCCGTGAGCGACCCATCGGGCGCTGATCAGGTCGCCTTCGGTAACGGGCCCCACGTCGACGCCGAACGTCACCGCGCCGGACCGCGCCGAACGCCTCGATGCAGAACTCGATCGCACGCCGGGAATCGGCGACGATCAGGTACGGCGTCGACGCGTGCCTCGGCCTCGACGGTGGGTTCGGTCGGGGTCGGTTCCGCTCGGTCGTCCATGGTTCCTCCTTCGGCCGGACTGCCGGATGCGGCACGTGTCCGTCGTCGCCCAGGGACACGGGTTCATGACGAACACGCTCCGGCCTGTCTCGCCCGTGTGGGTGAGGCAGAGGTTCGTTCGACGGGCGGGCAGGAGGTGTCAACGCGCGTGTCCCGGGCCGTCCTCTCCAACGGGACGGCGAGGCCGACGTTCCCGCGGCCACTGCTCGGGAGATGGCTGCTCGGGAGGCGGCTGTCGGGGAGGCTGTTGCTGGAGGGAGTGCTGCTCGGGAGATGGCTGTTGGGGAGACCACTGTCCGGCAGGCCGCTGTCGGGGAGGCTGTTGCTGGAGGGAGTGCTGCTCGGGGGAGCGCGGTGGTGGCTGCTCCGGTGGCGGTTGCCGCGGCTCGGCTTCCGACGGTCTCCGCGGTGGCGGCTGTTCCGGTGGCCGTCGGCGTTGTCTCCACGGTTGCTCCGCCCCGGGGTGTTCCGCCCCGGGGTCGGCCGTGCGCTGCTGCCGGTCCGGGCGTTCGCGAGGGCCGGCCTCGGCCGGATTCGATGCCTGCGGCGGCTCGCGGCGCGGGTCGACACCGGTTTCGGGTGGTGGGACATCGGCCGGTCCGGTTCCGGACGGTCCGGCTTCGGGTGGTCGGGCTTCAGGCGGTTGTCGATCCGGCCGCGGAGGTGGCTGTGCGGGGCGATCCCGGGGCGGCTCCCCCTGGCGGTCCGGGGCGGATTCCGCCCTGTGGTTCCGGGCCGGTTCCTCCGGATCGGGATGGGGGCGAGGGCGGTCACCGGGGTGGTTCGGCTGGTCGCCGTGTCCGTTGAATCGTGGTTCGGCGACACCACCGCCGTGCTCCGGGGGTGGCTGGGGTGCGGGCCGGCGCGGTCGATTCCGTGGTGGCAGCGGTTCCGAACGAGGGGATTCCGAACGAGGGGATTCGGGACGAGGCGGTGCGGGCTCCGGACTCCGGGGCGCCGAGCGGGTCGGCCGGGAACGTGCCGGATCGGCGGGCAGCGGTTCCGAACGGGTGGCTCGGACCGGCTCGGACGGCGTCACACCGCGCGATCCTGCAGCGCCCTGGTCGGCCGGGATCTGCACGGTCACCTCGCCGACACCTGCATCCCGGTCGGCGTCCGTGTGGTCCGCGTCGGCCGACACGGCTTCACCGGCCGACACGGCTTCACCGGTCGACGCAGGACCGGTCGACGCAGCCTGATCGGCACCACCGGTCCCGGCACCGTCGGCTCCCGGACCGGCCCTACCGGCCCTACCGGCACCTCCGGCATTGCCGGACCCGTGCTTCGCGGTGTTGCCCACGCGCCGGGACAGACTCCGGGCCCACTGGTGACTGGGCCGCTCGACACCTCGGTAACTGATCTCGACCAGTGCTGCCGTGACCAGCAGTGATATCGGCAGTGCGATCGCGAACGGCACCGCAGGGCGCAGCAGGCCGAGCGTGACGAAAATGCCGAGACTGTGCAGTAGATAGATGGAGTACGAGCGTTCCGACATCGCCGTCCAGAAGCGGAACTGCCGCAGCTTCGGCTCGGCGAAATAGCCAATCAGGAAGAACATCACGGCGATCGACATCGCGAGGTTGTACGAGTCGTCGATGCGCCCGACGTCGACGATGTCGGCGTACACGTACAGCATCCACGCCAGTGCGCCGAACACGCCGCCTGCCCAGAGCGGGATCTTCTTCGACGTCGTGGCCCAGACGACCTGGCCGATGATCAGGATCGGCAGGTACGACACGTTGACCGCGAACAGCGACCACGATTCGTTCAGCTCGTTGCGGCTCGACAGCACTACGAACACGAACGTCAGCTCGATGCCGATCGCCAGCCACACCGCCCGCCGCAACACCGGCAGCAGCGCCAGCAGGATGAGGTAGAACAGCACCTCGATGATCATGGTCCAGGCCACCGGCATGAGGACGATCTGCGGATACAGGACGTAGTTCACCAGGGTCCAGTTGGTGAACATCGTCCACGGTGTCAGCTCCTGCGGCTGGCCCGTCGACTGCGGTTCGAGGCCCGCCCACAGTGCAGCCGCCGTCAACAGCAGTACGAACAGCAGCGGTGCGTACACGCGGATGAACCGGTTGAGTGCGAACTTCCGCCGCCCCTGGCGGATCGCGATCGGCGTCACGATGAACCCGCTGACCAGGAAGAAGAACGGCACCGCGATCTGGCCGATGCCCTGAGTGGCCATGCGCATCGGTTCGCTGCTGAACGTCTCGACGAACTCGATGACGGGTGCGTTCTCGCCCTTCGCCTGCACCCACGGGTGAGCGATGTGGGAGTAGACCACCAGTAGCGCGGCGATCGCGCGGCCCATGTCGACGAACGAGATGCGTGTCTTGTCGTCGCCTTCGAGCGGCTTCGGCCGAGAGCGTGACGTCTTGTCCACCGCACTCACCCCCTCAGCGTGCCGCTTGTACCTGCCGTTTCACCGTGGATGTCACCCCTTTGCCCCACGGTGCGTTGGTTCACACCAACGTCGAACGGGCAAGCGGCAGCGTATCGGCAGTTAGCATGACTGTGGAATCCCCGTCCGATCGACGAGTTGCGACACCTGCACATGACCGACACGACCGCCGCACCCGTATCGGCGGCAACCGTGACACTTCGCCACCGGGTGTGGCGTGCGCTCCGGCCGGCCCTGCCCGCGCTCACAGCGTTCTACGCGGTCCAGGTCGTCTCGTACGTCGTCATCGCGCTTGTCGCCGACCGCGCGGGCGTCTCGTTCACGGAGCTGGTCGGCAGTTACGACGTCAACTGGTACGCCGAGATCGCCGAGCACGGCTACCGCCAGGACGTCCTCCTCGACGAGAACGGCAACCCCGAACCGGTCAGCCTCGCGTTCTTCCCGCTGCTGCCCGGGCTGGCGTCGGTGTTCGGGCTGTTCGGCATGCCCGCCGCGGCCGCGCTACTGCTGGTGTCGCTGCTCGCGGGCGGCGTCGCGGCGTGGGGGCTGCACGCGTTCGGCACGCGCCTCGGCGGACCGCGCGTCGGCAATCTGATGGCGGTGCTGTGGGCGGTCGCGCCCGGCGCGATCGCCTTGCGCATGGGCTACTCCGAGTCGCTGTTCGTGGCCGTCGCGGTGTGGACGCTGGTGGCGCTCGAACGGCGGCAATGGCTGGCCGCGGGCGGGTTGACGTTGGTAGCGGGGCTGTCCCGGAGTACGGCTGTGGCCCTCATCGCGGCCGTCGGCGTCGCGGCGCTGATCGCGATCGTGCGCCGACGCGACGGCTGGCGCCCCTGGGCCGCCGCGCTGCTCGCGCCGCTCGGACTGGCCGCGTACCTGCTGTACGTCGGCTGGCGTGGTGGGCGCCTCGACGCGTGGTTCTGGATCCAGGAACACGCCTGGCACATGGGATTCGACGGCGGTGAGCTCACGTGGATCACCTTCTCCAGGGCGCTTTCCGGCGACGAGCCGATGTGGTCGGTGATCCTCGCCGGCGTCGTGCTGGTGAGCATCGGGCTGCTGGTGGCGTCGTGGTTCATCCGGTCGATCCCGCTGCCCGCGCACGTCTACACCGCGATGATGATGGTCTCGGCGCTCGGCACGGGCGCGTTCTGGAACTGCCGGGCCCGGTTCCTGCTGCCCGCGATCACGCTCGCCGTCCCGGTGGCGTTTCTGCTGGCCCGTGCGCCGCGGTGGGTGTCGGCCGTCGTGCTGTCGCTGGCCAGCGTCGCCGGTGCCTGGTGGGGTGCCTACCTGATGGCGTACGCCGAGCTGAACCCGTAGCGAGGCTGAACCCGTAGCGAGGCTGAACCCGCGGCGGAGCTGATTCCGGGTAGCGACCCCGTAGCCGAGCTGACCCGCGTAGCGATCTCGACGCGGAGTAATCAACCGCGCATCCGAGATCTCACGGACGGGTGGTGGTCACAACCGACGGATGCGGAGGGTTACTGCGGGCGGAGCCAGAGGGTGGTGAAGCCGCGGCGGTCCATGCGGGCGTGGTGGATCAGCATGTCGTCCGGTTCGTCGTCGGCGAGTGTGCCGTCGGCGAGCAGTTCGACCGGCTGGTATCCCCACTTGCGGTAGGCGACGAGTACGGCGGCCGGGTCGTCGCCGAACTCCTCGATCGCCTCCGGCGAGAACTCGCACAGCACGTCCGGCCGGTCCCGCTCGAGTGTCTCCTGCAGTCCGGCGAGCGCACGGTGGTCGCGGCCCTGCAGATCCGTCTTGACCAGGCCCACCGGCTGGCGCAGCACGTCGGTGCTGCCGTCGAGCCGCACGGCCTGGACCATCAGCCCCGCCGTACCGTCCGGTTCGCGCACCCGGTGGTCACCGCTGTTGCGCTCGTCGGTGTGCGCCAGCACGAGGTTGCCGTCGGCGTCCCATGCGGCCGCCTCCAGCACGTTGACCAGCCCGGAACGGTCCTTCGGCAGGTTCACGGCCAGGTTGCGGCGCAGGAACTCGGCGTTCGTCGGGTCGGCTTCGACGGCCACCACGTTCGTGACGGCAGAAGACGACCGCAGCAGGCTCAGCGTGTGATAGCCGACGTGCGCGCCGACGTCGAGGAACGCCCCCGGGCGCCGCCCCGCCAACTGCGTCAGCAACTGCGCCTCGTCGCGTTCCCACGACCGGTGGTGGCGGATCCACGGCAGCATCACGTCGTCGACGGGCAGCAGCAGCGCGCCCGTGTCGCACACCACGACGTCGCCGCCCTCGGGGATCGGGGCGTGCACCAGCCGCGCCGCCTCCAGCACTGCCTCCAGGTCTCGGCCGAGTCGCTGGATGGCGTGTTCGTCGTTGTCGAACCGCTGGTCGCGAGCCTGGACGAGGTCCTGTATCGACTCCTGCCGCCGGTCGATGTCGGAGTTCAGGTGCGCGAGCCGGTCGGCGAGTGTGCGGATGTCGTCCTGGCTGCTGCGGAACTCCTCGACATCGACACCGACACCGGCGCCGTGTTCGGCCACGGTGCGGTGCAGTTGTTCCGTGCTGACGGTGTCGGCCTGGCGCAGTTCGTCCACCGTGCGGCGCAGCTGCTCGGCCCGCTTCTCCTGGCGGCGAGCAGTCTCGCGTGCCTCGGCGGCCTCGCTGGAGGTGGCCTCGACGGACCGTTCGAGTGCCTCGATCCGCTCCAGCAGTCGCTGCATGGTCGTTTCGGACCCGTCCTGCAGAGTGCCGAGCACCTTGCGCTGGTGGACGTCGTAGTGGTCCAGCAGCCTCAGCACGGCCTTGCGCAGTGCGGGTGCGACCGGTGAGCGAGCCGCGGCCCCCGTCTCGGGCCGCCAGCGCAGCGCCTCGCGGGACTCGCGCATCGGCGTGAGCGGGTTCTCGACGGCAGGCTTGTCCTCGACGGCCCGGTGGCGTTCGAGCCACGTCCGGTGGGCGCGTTCCAGCTCGGAGCGCAGCCAGGTCGACGCGGCCCCCATCGACCGGGTGCGCAGGATGTGGTCGCGGGCAGCCCCGCCCCGGCGCGCGGCTTCCGCCGGCACGTCGGCGACCTGGCGCATCGCCTCGGCCGCGGCGTCCACGTCGGGCTCGGCCCACAGCGCGTCCGGGTGGTACGGCTCGCAACCGTCACCGACCGGCACCAGACGGTAGGGGATCGGCCAGCCCGTGCCGGCGTCGAGGAATTCGGTGGTGCTCGAGTACGCGGTGCTGATCACCGGCATGCCGCGCGCCATCGCCTCGGCGATCGTCAGCCCGAAGCCCTCACTGCGGTGCAGCGACACGTAGCAGTCGGCGGAGGCGTACAGGTCGGCCAGCTCGGCGGCGCTGACGTAGCCCTCGACGAGTTCGATGCGCGCGTCGTCGGCGACCATCGTGCGCAGGCGTTCCGCAGCTTGCGGGTGCAGGTCGCCGTTGATCGTCTTGAGCACGAGCCGCGCATCGGTGCGGCCTTCGAACGCGATCCGGAACGCCTCGACCGCGCCCCACGGATTCTTGCGTTCGCCCACGCTGTTGAAGTCGAATGCGAACAGGAACCGGGTCGGATCGCCCGTCTTGCGGACGCGCGCGCTGGGTCCCGGGTCACGCACGGGCACGGGGATCGTCTTCACCGGCACGGTCGCGTGCGCGGCGAACGCGTCGCGGCAGAAATCGCTGACGGTCCACACCTCGTCGACCATCCCGAACGCCTCGTGCTGCCACTCGGGGAAGTCCTCGAGCTCCCACGCCCACAGCCCGATGCGGTACCGGTCGCGGACGACGTCGGGATGCGTCGAGGTGGCCAGGCGGGTCTGGTCGGCATTGACGGCGATGATGCTGAGCGGGAACCGCGGGTCGCCCGCGGTGGCGGGCCGCTCGACGCCGGTGCGGTTCGACACCGCCTTCTCCTCGACCACGGACGCCACCTCGACACCCGCGTCGACGATCGCGTCGTGGATGACCCGGCCCATCTCACCGAGCCCCAGTTCGGCGGTCAGATAGCCGAGGAGGTTGACGCCGAAGTCCTCGTCGGGTTCGCGCGGCTCCGGCTGCCGGTGGGGCAGCGCCCACGCGGGCAGCACCTGCTCGTCGACCCCCGAGTCCGCGCACCATGCGCGGAAGCCCCCGGCGTCGGCGCCGGTGGGGTGCGGGAACGCCAGTTGCAGGTCCGTCCGCTCCCGCCAGACGGCCATCGTCATCCGGTTCAGACCCGCGGCGGCCTGCGCATGGTCGGCGGGCGCCGACAGCCACGCACGCAGCCCCTCACCCTTGTCCTCGCCGTAGGCATGCGGCGGCATCGGGTCGCGGCGGCCCGCGCCCCGGCCGGTCTCGTCGGGCGTCTCGGCGGCGATCCAGCCGTCGCGGAACAGCCGCCGGCAGCCCGCGGTCAGTGGCGTGCCGTCGCCGAACGTCGCGAAGCCGTACGGGATGGCCTCCAGCGTCTCGGCGTACCCGGACGACTTGAGTGCCGAGCCGTAGGCGTCGCACAGGGCGCGCAGGTCCGGGTTGTCCGACAGCAGCACACGCGGGTTGCGGGCGCAGTGCAGCGTCAGCAGCCACGGCCGCTCGGGGCGATAGCCGGAGAAGTGGAAGAACCGCAGCGTGTGCCCGCCCGCGGTGACGGCGCCGTCGTCGGAGCGTTCGACGGGGCGTTCGTGCAGGTTCCAGTACGCCACGTTGAAGCCCGGGTCGGTGAGCACCACGTGCCGGAACAGGGCAGGCACCTGGTCGACCCAGCGCTGGTCGGTGAACAGCTGCTCGGCCGGCGCGACGATCGCGTCCTGGCGCAGGCGGCCCGCCCAGAACTCGAGGAACTCCTCCGAACCCGGTCCGACACCGACGAAGCCGAGGTTGAAGATGCCGGTGCCCATGATGACCGCGTCGCCGGGCTCCTTGCCGTCGCGCGGCAGCGGGGCGGTGAAGTGCGGGGTGAGCACGATGCTGTGCTCGAGGGCGAGTTCGGCGACCTCCGGCATCGGCGAGAACACCTGGATGTCCGGATCGAGGTAGATCACCACCGACGAGTTCGCCCGCAGCTCACGCAGCAGGTACGGCTTGACGGCCGTCGCCAGCTCGGTGATCGAGTACGCCGTCGCCATGCGCAGATACGTCTCGGAGTCGATCCCGAACGCCGAAGGCCCGACGATGCGCATGCCGTCGATGACCGTCTCGTCGTCACCGGGATCCTCGGTGCCGACGCCGCAGTCGCTGTCGATGACACCGACGACGAACTGGTGCCCCGGATGGTGCTTGAGGTACGACGCCGCGAGCACGCGCGCCGCGGGCAGGTAGTTGCGGGCGACGATGGTGCAGGCGGTCACCACGGTCAAGTCACCGCTGGACGGTGTCGGCTCACTCATCGGTGGCGCCGGCTCACTCATCGGCGGGCAGGTTCTCGAGCTGGGTCTTCAAGGTCGCCTCGAACTTGTCCCTGATGGCGCCGAGCTTCTTCTGACCGGACACGCCCTCGACCCGCACCAGGACGTCGCCGGAGAGGTAGTGGGCACGCATCGTCGCGTGCTGGACGATCTCGCCGTCGTCCTTCTTCCGCTGGATCTCGGTGACCTGCACCGAACCCGGCACCCCGTTGATCGAGGTGTTCTCCTGGTTGTTCTTGAGCTGGATGTCGCGCAGCTCGCTCACCGCAGCCGACGCGGCGTCCTGGTCGGCCACCTTGACCATGAGGATCACCGTCTTCACCTTGCCGCCGTCGTGCTGGTAGACGGCGTACTTGGCGTTGCCGGGGGCGGTGCTCTGGTACGCGGAGAGCTCGTCGTCGTTGAGCAGTTTGATGTTCGCGATGTCGTCCCAGGACTTGAGCGTGTCGCTGCTGCTGTCCTCCAGCGTTCCCTCGTGGCCCTCGAGCGGCATGTCCTCCTGCGGCTCCGGGCTCTGGCTGGTGTCGCCGCCACCGCCCTGCTGGCCCTGGTTGCCGCCGCTTGCCGTCGGCTCCCCGTCACCGGAGCCGAACAGGAAGAACGATCCCGTGGCGACGCCCGCAAGCAGCACGATCGCCGCGACGATCGCGAAGATCTTGCCCTTGCCGCCCTTCGACTCGCTGTCGAACGAACCCTCGGGCCCCTGGCCCCATTCGGCCGAGTTGCCGGGGGAGACGGGCGGGAACTCGCCGCCCCACGGCGGGCTCTGGTCGGTCTCGGGAGCGTTCCACGGCTGCTGTTGTGCCTGCGCGGGCTGCGGGAACCCGGCGGCGGGGGAGGCCTGCGGGTGCTGGGGGTGTTGCGGCGGCTGCGGCTGCTGAGGTTGCTGAGGCTGCTGCGGCGGGGCTACCGGCTGCACGGCCTGCGTGGCTTCGGCATCGCCCGGGCGGACGGCTTGGGTCGCCTCCGGGTCGGAAGGGCGCACGGCCTGCGTGGCCTCGGGATCGCCTCCCGGATTACCCGCCTGCGGGGGCGTCTGGCCTGCTTGCGCGGGCGGCTGGCCCGGTCCGGCAGGGGGCTGACCGGCCTGGCCCGGCTGGCCGGACTGTGGGGTCAACGGGGCGATGACCTGCGTCGAGTTGCCGTCACCACCCTGGTTCTGGGGTGGCTGTTGGGCCTGCGGCTGCGCAGGCTGTTGCGGAGCCTGGGGTTGCCCGGGCTGCTGCGGAGTCTGCTGGGACTGCTGACCCTGCGGATCCTGGGGCGGCTGTTGCGGAGCCTGCTGGGGCTGCTGCGGCGCGGCCTGCTGCTGGGCAGGGTCCGGCTGCCCGGGCTGTTGCGGCTGGGCAGGCTGCTGCGGCTGGCCCGGTTGAGCGGGCGCTTGGCCCGGTGCTTGATCCGGAGTCTGGGCCTGTGCTCCTGCGGATTCGTCACCATGCGTGACGGCTGACGACAGCACCTGGTCGCGCCGGACGCGGTAGTCGTCAGCGGAGAGTCTGCCCGCTGCAAGCTCCTCGTCCAGCTTGCGCAACTCTTCCTGCCAGGACACCCCGTACCCCCTGCTCGATCAGCGCCGCCGGCTCGGACGGCCGCTTCCTGCGATGTGTTCGAACTGCGCTCATTCTGCACGGTGTGCAGGCTGTGAGGAGGTGTGGGTCATTTTGTGACCTCGTCGATTCCGGGCAGTCACCTACGACGCGGGTAGCGCGTCCTGCAGCGACACCAGCATTTCCTCGAGGCGGGTGATCAGTTCGCTCTCGTCACCGCTCATCGGCTGGGACACGCCGATACCGACGGCACGGCTGCCGGACGCGTACCACAGAACGCTCACCCGGCCGTCGGATTGCTCTCCGGTGAAGGCGATGAACCGGGGGTCGTCGCGAAGGCGTTCGTTGGCGAACCCCTCCTTGACCAGTGTCGTGTTCATGGCGCGTTGGAGCCCGATGGCCTTCTGCTCGCTCGGGGTGCGGGCCACGACGAGGCTGTTGCCCTGCTGGCCGTCCTCGCCCTCGGAGGAGGCGCGGTAGACGACGTCGGCGACGCCGAACTTGCGCATCGACTCGGCGTCGGCCCGGGTGACGAGTCCGAGGTCGAGTGCGCGGTCCACCGACATCGTCGAGTTGTCGGGATTCGCCGTTCCTGGCAGCGCGGGCAACTGTTCCTCGAGCGCGACCTCGTCGTCGGTGCCGGCGGTGTCGTCGTCGGGGTCCGTCAGCGCGCCGGAGGTCGGTGCGGGTGCGGTCGGGCCGTCGTCGGAGCGGGAGAGCCACCATGCGCCGCCGATGACACTGCCCAGCACCACGAGGATCACCAGCGGCACGATGATCCAGGGGCTCTTGCGCTTCTTCGGTGCGGGTGAGAAGTCGGGGTAGTCGCTCGCCTGGGACGCCGCGAAGGTCTCGTTCGCGGGCGCGCCGCCCGAGCCGAAGGCGGTTGCGGAACCGAAGGCGGTTGCCGAGCCGGGGGCGGTTGCCGAGCCGTCCGCGGGCGTGTGCGGCATGAACAGCGGTGCGGGTGCGCGCCGGGCCGTCGACGGGGCATGGTTCAGCGGAGTCGGAGCGGGTGTCGTCGGCGGGGCCTGCGGAGACTGCGGAGACTGCGGAGACTGCGGGGGCTGCGGGGGCTGCGGGGCCTGCGGAGTCTCGGACGTGAGTGTGCCGGGCTGGACGTCGGCGGAGTCGCTGCCTGCGGGAAGCTGCGCGGCCGCAGCCGAGTTGGCGGCGGCCCACTTCGGTCCGTCGCCGGAGCCGTTCCCGCTGCCGGAGCCGCTGCCGCCGCCGGAGCCGGAGCCGTCGCGGTCGTCACCGGTGGCGTCGGAGCCGCCGTCGCTCGAGGCTTCGGCGATGACCTCTTCGCGTTTGCGGCGGTACTCGGCCTGGGTGAGGGCACCGGCGGTGAGCTGGGCGTCGAGACGTCTCAGCTCTTCTTGCCAGCTCATGGCGGGCTCCCTGTGGTCCTTCATGCTCGGCGGGTGCGTCGGGTGGTGCAGTGGGGGTGGTGCAGTGGTGCTTGCTCGCTTTCGCCGCGGGCGCACGTACGCCGAGCACAGTACTGGCCGATGCAGGGTCGTTATCACGGTCGGAAGGAGAATGTGTCGCCTACCATGGCTGTATGTCGCTTTTCGGTCGAGACAAGACGCGCCGGGTGCCGGCGGACGAGGCCCTGCCGGGACGTTCCGAACCGCTGGTGACGCCGGAGCTGCACGCGGTGTATCCGGACCGGCGCATCAAGCCGCCGTTCCCGGACGGTATGCGCACCGCGGTGTTCGGCCTCGGCTGTTTCTGGGGAGCCGAGCGGTTGTTCTGGATGACCGACGGCGTGTACTCGACGGCCGTCGGCTACGCGGGCGGGTACACGCCGAACCCGACGTACGAAGAGGTGTGCAGCGGCATGACCGGCCACACCGAGGCGGTCCTCGTCGTCTACGACCCGGAACGGGTGAGCTACGAACAGCTGCTCAAGGTGTTCTGGGAGGGCCACGACCCGACGCAGGGCATGCGCCAGGGCAACGACGTCGGCACGCAGTACCGCTCCGGGATCTACTACGACGGTGACGAGCAGCGGGCCGTGGCCGAGTCCTCGCGGGAGACGTTCCAGCAGGCGCTCCGCGCCGCGGGCCAGGGCGAGATCACCACGGAACTCGCACCGCTCGGCGACTTCTACTACGCCGAGGGCTACCACCAGCAGTACCTGTACAAGGTGCCGAACGGCTACTGCGGGCTAGGCGACACGGGCGTCAGTTGCCCGGTCGGCCTCGGTGTGGAGTCGTAAAGTCGGCGTCCTGCCCGGTTGAAACTGAATGAAAATCGACCGACTGCCGGGTTTCTGCGCTGGTCAGGAAGTGTGCTCCCCGCGTACGCGGGGATGATCCGGGCGACACGGCGCAGGTACCCACGAAATCCGGGTGCTCCCCGCGTACGCGGGGATGATCCCCGCAGCAGCGATCACAATCCTCACTACCAGGGGTGCTCCCCGCGTACGCGGGGATGATCCGGATGGCGGCGAGATTTCTCTTGAGATCAACTAGTGCTCCCCGCGTACGCGGGGATGATCCCGAGCCGAAACGCCCGCCGACCCGCAAGGACCAGTGCTCCCCGCGTACGCGGGGATGATCCGATCT
>NZ_JAMTCQ010000012.1:58282-447345 GCF_024171895.1 Prauserella halophila
ATCCGGTGCTCCCCGCGTACGCGGGGATGATCCGATCAGGTCGTAGAGGCCAGCTTCGGTGACGATGTGCTCCCCGCGTACGCGGGGATGATCCGTCGGTCTCGATGGTCTGAACGTTGACGCCGCCGTGCTCCCCGCGTACGCGGGGATGAGCCGATCGCGGACAACGTGGTCGAGGATCCGTCGCAGTGCTCCCCGCGCACGCGGTGATGATCCCGGGTCGCGGCCCGTCACCGACAGCTTGACGCGGTGCTCCTCGCGTACGCGGGGATGATTCCGGCGAAGCTGCTGATGGTGGCGGTGCCGACGGTGCTTCCCGCGTATGCGGGGATGGTCCGGTGGCCTGCTGGTCGGTCTTGAGGTTCGTCGGTTCCGCCTCCGCGTGTGCAGAGGCGGGCCTTCATCGCATGGACCTATGCTGTGGCACGCGCACTTTGCCTCGCGTATGCGGGGATTACCCGATCCAATTGTGCAGAGACCGCGGTCAACAAGCGCACGTCCCGCGTACGCGGGGATCAGCCGTTGTGATCGAACACGACCGCCGCGTCTGCTGTGCTGTCTGCTCCGTGCATGCGGGAGCTCGGTGGTTCTTCCGCTGTTCACCCCTCGGGTCTGGACCACCGTGTGTCGTGTGTCATACTCTCTCGCCATCGATTCCATCATCCAATTGTGGAGAGAAGATGCAACCTTCTGACTTTGTTCAGCAGATCCGTGACGCGGTTGCGGATCCGATCGTCGCCGCGGTGGTGTTCGAGCACGATCTCGAGCCTGCGTGGGGGCCGGGTACGCCGGTCGCGCCGCCCACCTATCCCGGGCCCTCGCGCTACGCGCACAGCCCGGACGGATTTGTCCCACGGGCCACCGACAGTTCGTGGCTGTCGGATGTGGTGCGGGACGAGTCCGGTCGTCCGGTGTCGGCCGACACGGTCGTGCTCGACGAGGTGCAGTCCCAGTCCGGGCGTGCCGAGGCCGCGTTGTGGGACGCGCGGTACGACCTGGGCGGTCTTCCTGGTTTCACGGTCACGGGAAAGGACGGCAGTAGCGAGCTTCCGGCCGGTGACCAGTCGGCGGATGGCGCCGTCCAGGACGCCTATGTCACCTCGTGGACTGCGGGGCACCGGCACGCCGATTCGTGGATCCAGACCGCCACAGAGGAGCCTGGCGGTGCCCCGATCTGGAAGGCCGGCGGTGCGGTTCGTGAGCTGCTGCAGTCGATGAACGCCACCGTTGACGCGTCGACCCTGTTCGCGTACGCGCCGAACAGTCTGCTGTTCGGTTTCTGGCTCAGCACGGATGTCGAGCGCCAGCATAAGGCGCCGCGGGCCTACTCGAGCCGGGTCACCGGCCACGGTGCCCGACCTGTGTACAGCTCCGTGACGAAGTCCGACAGCTTTCCCATCAGCAAAGACAGTGTTGTCGACCGGATGGAGATGGGTCACGCGCCGGCCAAGAAGAGCAAGGGCGCGGACGGGAAGCGGACCGACCGGCCGTCCAACCTCGGGTTCGGCCCGGTGATCGTCAACATGGATGTCACGGGTTTCGTGTGCGAGGTGATCGTGGCGCGCGGTGCGATCAGTCTCGCCGCTCTGCGCGGTGTGCAGTACGGCGGAGACCAGACCAAGCGGGACGCCGCCGCGGTTGCGCTGACGGTGCTCGGTATCGCCGGTGACGTCCTGTCCCGCCGCAACAGCCACCTCCGCAGCGGCTGCGACCTGGTCGTCACGTCGTCGCGGTACGGCCTCCGTCGCCACGGTAAGCCGACCCCGGACACACTCGACGTCGATCCGAACGCAGGCGTCGACTTCTGGGCGACCGCGTTGCACCTGGCGTTGGAGGATTGTCGGAAGGCCGGTCTGGAATGGGCCGAGCCGATCAACCTGTACCTGTCCGCACCGCAGAAGAAGCTGATCTCCGAGGGTGCCGACGCGACCAGGTCGGGCGAGGTCGAGACCAAATGATTCGTCTCCGTCTGCACAACCCGGGCAGGGTGTGGACGGCGTCGACGGGCCAGAACGGTGGCCGGTCGGCGTGGCCGGTGTCCCCGTGGACGGTCCTCGCCGCCCTGGTCAACGGTGCGCACTTGTCGGGGAATCCGGACCCTGCGCGGGCCGCGATCGCCGAGCTCGCCGCCGACGCGGATCCGTGGATGTGGCTGCCCGAGGTCGCCGACCAGACCGCCGGTGCCCGGTACGTGGGTCCGACGGGTCCGCAGCCGGCCGCCGCGCACCACACGCATCTGGATGCCTCTCGTGCCATCGCAGGCGCGACCGACCGGCGCACGAAACACCAGTTGCTGGAGGCGCGCACGGAGTGGTCCACGTCGACCGTGTTCCTCGACTTCCCGGACGTGTTGACCACCGCGCAGCTCGGTTCCCTCGCCGATGCCGCGCGCGCCACTCCCTACGTCGGGCGGGCCACCGACGAGGTCACCATCGGCGTGCTGTCCGGCCAGGGTGGCGACTGGTGGGACCACACCGCCGACGAGCTCGCCGACCCGGCGATGTCCGAACCGGGCGCCGATCACCGCCGGCATGTGCCGACCGACCTGGCCGGCTCCGTGCGCTGCACCGACTCGGATTTCCTCGACCGGTGCGACCTCGACCACCAGCGACGACAGGACGGAATCCCCGGACTGTCGATCGTCGCCCGTGGTCGTGGCGTGCGGTATGTGCAGACCACCGACCGAACGAGCGGTGCGATCGCGCTCGTGCTGGACGGGAAACGCACAGCCGGCGAGCTGTACACCGCCCTCGAGGAGACGGGCGAGCCGGTTCCGTTCCTGCTCGGCAGCAACCGGCGTCCGTGGGGTGCGTTGTTTCCCGACGTCGACGCCGCGTCCCGCATGGCCGGCGCGGTGCCGCACCTGTTCACCGGCGATGAGCCGCGGACGATGTACGTGAACCGGTGGCACGGCACGTCGGCCACGTCGTGGCGGACGGTCGCACCGGTGGCAGGGCACCCGGACCGGCGCCGCATCACCGCCGAACTCGAAGCCACGTCGAACGGACACGTGTCCGTGCGCCACGTCGGCGCCTGCCCCGAACTTCCGCACCTGTCCCTGTGGCACGTGGCGCTCGAACTCGATCAGCCGCACCCGGGGCCGATCCAGTACGGCGACGGCTGGCGATTCGGCTACGGCCGGTTCCGCAAGAGCGACGAGGAGAACCAGTGACCAGCGAGTTTCCGACGTTCGCGGAGTTCCACCGTGACGTGTACGGCGTCGACCCGTTCCCGTGGCAGGACGCGCTCGCCGAGCGGGTCAGTGCCGCCGACGCGTGGCCCGGCACCGTGTCCGTTCCTACCGGCCTGGGGAAGACGAGGTGTATCGCGGTCGCCGTGTGGCATCTGGCGAAGCAGGTCCACGGCGGGATGGATGGCCGTACAGCACCGCTGCGGATCCTGCACGTCGTCGACCGCACCAGCATCGTCGACCAGACGCACGCCGACCTTTCGGCCCTGCGGGACGGGTTGTGGTCGCCCGGTGGCCCCGCCGCGTCCCTTGTCGCGAGCACCCTCGCCGGCACCTTCGGTAGCGACCCCACCACCGGACCGCTGGTGATCGGTCGTATCCACGGCAGCTCCCCGGACACCGGGCACTGGCACGCGGTCGACCGGCCCACCGTCGTCACGATGACCGCCCACCAGGCGGTCAGTCGCGGACTCTTCCGCGGCTTCGGTGTGTCACCCGGCCTGTCGCCGGTCCACGCCGCGCTCGTCGGCGTCGACAGCCTGGTGTTGTTCGACGAACCGCATCTGTCCGCGCCTGCGGTGAAGACCCTCCGCGCGATCAAACAGCACCAGCAGCACAGCGACGTGCCCGGCATCCCGACCGGTCAATGCGTCCAGCTGGGCGCGACGGTCGACGCCATCGGCACGGTCCACACCACGTCCGACGCCGACCGGTCGCACCCGGTCGCCACCCGCCGCCTCACCGCAGCCAAGACGCTGCACGTGCACCCGTGCGGAGACAAGGACGCCGACGTGACCGGTGAACTCGTCGCCCGCGCACGGGACGCGCTCGCCGGTATCGACGACATGGTCCTCGTCGTTGCGAACACCGTCGCAACAGCGCGACAGGTGCACGCCAAACTCACCGCCGGTCGCAAACCCGACGTTCCTGCCTCCGACGCGCTCCTGGTGACCTCGCGTGTCCGCCGCGACGAGCGCCGCGTCCTGGACGAGCGAATGGCGGCCGGTGGGGCGCGTCTGGTCGTCGCCACCCAGACCGTCGAAGCGGGCGTCGATCTCGACGCGCACGCTCTGGTCACCGAAACGTCGGACTGGTCGTCGCTGGTGCAGCGGTTGGGCCGGCTCAACCGCCGCGGCGACCGTGACACCGCCGCCGCACACCTCGTCGCGCCCATCACACCCCGCACCGGCACCGCGGCCGTGTACGGCGACGATGTCACCGAAGCCATGACCCGGCTGGCCGGCATGCTCGACGGCAACGGCGTCGGCCCCGACCAGCTCGCCGCTCTCACCAGCGAGCACGCGGACCTGATCGACCAGGCAACGCGCCCCGCACCACCGGCGCCCACGCTGTCGGCGGAGCTGTTGCCGACGATCGCGCACACCAGGCCCCGTCCGGCCGCCGACATCAACGTGCAGTCCTACATCACCGGTGTGGAAGAACGTCGCCGCATCACCGACGTCACCGTCGTGTGGCGCCGCATTTTCGCCGCGGACGTACTCGACGACATGCCTGTCACCCCGAACGAAACGGTGTCGGTGCCGGTCGCCGAGGTCAATGGACTGCTCGCTGCCCGTCTGGCCGGCAGGCCGGCGCGACTCGGCGCGCTCGACGACGACGGTGAATCCTCACCGGAGGAAACGTCGCCGCGCCGGTGGCGTTCCGACGAACCGGCCGCCTACGTCCGCCGCGGCGACGAATGGACACCGGCACATTCGCACCGCGACATCACACCCGGCTCGCTCGTCGCCCTGCATGTCGACAGCGGCGGCCACGACGCCACCGGATGGAACCCCGCCAGCACCGACCCCGTCGCGGACCTGTCGGCGCGCATCGCGCATGACAACGGCCGCTGGTGGATCGCCAACCGCGAGACCATCGCCGAGGTCGCGGAACCGCTCGACCAAGACCGATCCGATGCGTGGCAGCGCCTCCTCGACCAGGGGCCCGACCAGTTCGGCGACGACCTCGAACAGCTCCTCGACGACGTCCTGGACGGGCGCATCGGACCGTGGGGCGAGATCGAGTACGGCAGCATCACCGACCACGGCATCTGGGTCCGCACCATGTCCGCGAAGACCACCGAACACCTCGTCACACTGGCCGACCACGCCGCGCACGTTGCGCACGAAACCCGGGAAGCTGCGATCCGCGCCGGCGTCGTGCCCGAGCTCGTGCCTGTCCTCGAGCACGCGGCTCACCGCCACGACGACGGGAAAGCCGACCCGGCGTTCCAAGCCGCGCTCGGCGCCGACGCCCGTGGCCCTGCGCTGGCAAAATCGGCGCCAGGCACCCGGTACGGGCGTGGTCTCGTGCCCACCGGATGGCGCCACGAAGCCGCCTCCGCGGCGCTGCTTCCCGACGACACGCACCCGCTCACAGCGCACATCGTCGCCGCACACCACGGATGGGCCCGCCCCGTCATGCCACCCGCCGACGGCCCCGGGCAGAACATCGACACTGCCGACAGGTTCGCTGCCATGAACCAGCGGTACGGGCCGTGGGGCTTGGCATGGCTCGAAACCGTCATGCGCCTCGCCGACCACCGCGCATCCGCCGAGCCGGTGGAGGGATACGCACCGCCGACGACACACCTGCCCCGCGCATCCCGCAGCGAACGGATCGACGAACCGCTCATCGAGCTCTCCGGCGCGGACGTGGACGGGCCGCTTGCCTGGTGGTCCGTGGCCGGTGCGCTCGCCGCCGCCACCGAGCTCGACGAGACTGCGCGCATCAGCTTCACCCCGGGGATCGGTGGTTCCCGTGCCAGGCTCCACACGTCCGCAACACTCGAGCAGATCGCCGACCACGTCGTGGCCGTGTGCTCCGAGCTCGACGACGTCCGCGGCGACATCGCACCGAAGCACGAGAAGATCAACACTGACCGCGCCCGGGCGCTCGTCTCCGACTACACCGGACCGGCTCGCCGCGCCGTCGCATCACTCGTCGACGACACCACCGCGGGTGACGCCAAGAACAACGTCCTGATCCGCGCGCACTGGTCTCACCAGAACTCGGGGTTTCTCCGCGGCTTCACCCCGGACGCCGACCACGTCGCGGACGTCCTCACCGGCAACGCCGCGAGCCAGTACGACACGGACAAGACGTTCGGCCTCGTCGGCTACCGGGGAACGTCAGCGATCCTCGCCGGAACCGGCACCACCATCCGCAGCGGCCTGCTCCCGCTCGTTCTTGCGGCCCACTCCCGGCTTCCGTCCACCGGCTCCGACCGGCCCGCCGGCGTCACGAGCGACAACCGTGCCGCACTACCCATGCCCGAACGGCCGGTCACCTGGACCGCGCTCGTCGCGCTCCTCCAGTCCGCCGCGTCCGCACCAAGGCGGCCGTGGAACGCCGCCGGAATCCACACGCTCCAGCTCCACCGCATCACCGCAGAGGAGGGGAAGGTCCCGACATGGGAAGCAGCGCAGTAACCAGTGACTTCGTCATCACCACGTCCGACGGCATCGGACTCGAGGCCGAGAAAGACAGGGATTTCGGGCACTGGATGTCGATCAGCCTTTTCGCGGAGGGCCCGGACTACGTCGCACGACGCGAGAACTCGACGCTGTGGGCCGCTGTCGACGCGCGCACGATCATCGTCCGCACGGCAGCGGCCGAACCGACGCACCTGCCGAAGTTCGTCGAGCACATCGAACGTCGCGACATCCCGACGCGCGCCGTCGGTGACCATGTGAGCGTGCGCGTCGACCTCGCCGCCCACAAATCACCGATCCACCACACCGACCCCGACGTGCACGCACGGCTCAAGTCCGGAGCGAACGGCCAGGCACGGCCCGCAGGCGAGGGACTCGCCTACAGGGTGAACAAGGTCCCCGTCCCCGCAGCCGAGGTCCAGACGTGGGCAACGGCCAAGCTCGCAAGGCACGGCGTCGAAGCCGACGATGTGGACATCGAGTGGTATCGCGAGATCCGATACAAACGTGGCCGATCGACCCTGCCCGTCGCACGGGTCTACGCCACCGGAACCGTCACCGACGCCGACACCTGGAACGAGGCCGTCACAACAGCCGCCGGACTCGGCAAAGGCAAAAGCTGGGGGACAGGGTGCATCCTGGAACGAAACTGAATGAGAATCGCCCTACGCGCCGGTATCGCCCCTGGTCAAGAAGTGTCGCCCCCGCGTACGCGGGGATGTTCCGCGATGGAGGCGACGCCTGATCTTGAGCTCGAGGTCGCCCCCGCGTACGCGGGGATGTTCCCCCGAGCCCGTCGACGGGCATGTGGGCTGCGGCGTCGCCCCCGCGTACGCGGGGATGTTCCCGCCACGATCCACCCCCACACCACCATCACCACGTCGCCCCCGCGTACGCGGGGATGTTCCGTCCTCGCCGCTGTCGACGACGACTTCGCGGGCGTCGCCCCCGCGTACGCGGGGATGTTCCGCGCACCGGGTGGCCGCCGGCGAACGTGACGTTGTCGCCCCCGCGTACGCGGGGATGTTCCTTCGTCGCGTTGTTGCTGGTCATGGCCTTACCCGTCGCCCCCGCGTACGCGGGGATGTTCCGGTCGAACCGGGTGACTACGTGATCCGCGGCGTGTCGCCCCCGCGTACGCGGGGATGTTCCGGGCTCGGGGCCGGAGTGGCTGACCTTCCACCCGTCGCCCCCGCGTACGCGGGGATGTTCCGGTCGTTCGGACAGCGATGAAGCTGGAGTAGGGGTCGCCCCCGCGTACGCGGGGATGTTCCGTGGTCGCCCACGCCACGGTCGACGACCCACCCGTCGCCCCCGCGTACGCGGGGATGTTCCCAGGTGCGTCTTGCCGTTCTGCCGCGCCACGAGGTCGCCCCCGCGTATGCGGGGATGTTCCCGCGATACGTTCGGAGTTCGCACCGTCGGCGAAGTCGCCCCCGCGTATGCGGGGATGTTCCCCAGCTGGTCATGTTCAACTCTCTGATCGCGCGGTCGCCCCCGCGTATGCGGGGATGTTCCACCGCCCGGCAGCGAGCCGCCGACCGCGCCCGCGTCGCCCCCGCGTACGCGGGGATGTTCCGAACAAACGCCTCAGCTCTCTGTCGAAGGGCAAGTCGCCCCCCGCGTACGCGGGGATGTTCCGACCAGCGCCTTAAACGTGGCCTGCTGGTCAATGTCGCCCCCGCGTATGCGGGGATGTTCCCGGCCGATGCTGGTCGGCGCAGGCCATACTCAGGCCGCTGAGCCTAATCGGCGAGGGCCCAGTCGATGACGGTTGGACGCTGCCTGGTTCGGACGTATTGCTCTAGCGCGGCGATCACCTTGTCGATCGGCACTTCTGCTTTGGGTGGGAATCCTGCGGGGTGGGCGCCGCCCAGTTGGTAGTCGATGTCTTCGTCGTTGGTGCCGTGGGCCGGGACGTAGATGGTGTCGCCGGCGCCGAACGCCAGGGCACCTTTGTCGGCTTCGGTGCTGATGCCGAATTCGAGCTCGATGTGGTCCTCGTGTGTCGGGTCCACGGGTCCTGCGGCGACGGCCCACATGTGCGGGACTTCCACGCCGCGGGTGGCGAGGTCGCGGACTTGGCCGAGGAACGTGATCACGTCGGTGACGTCGTCGACGTGGAAGCCGATGCGGTCGAGGAGGTCGGTCACTGTGCTGTCCCCTTGTAGGTGCGTGTGAACGGGTTTCCGTTGGCGTCCGTGCCGAGCACGGTCAGCGAGAAACCCAGCGGCAGGATACGGGCGAGATAGTCGTGGCAGCCGCCCGTCTCGTCCGGTTCGGATCCGCATGGCGCGTGATTGAGGGTCAATGTGCCGTTTCGTTCGCCGAGCCGGATCATCATCGCGGCGGTTTTCATCTCGACGTGGTGGGCCATGCGCCGGGCGATGATGCCTCGGTGTTGCCGAGCGCGGCCAGGAGTTGGTGCACGATGCTGTCCGCCTCTTGGGTTTGGGCGAGGATGCCGCTGGATTTCGTGGCATCTGCCTGATGCTGTGTGCAGCGCTGCCAGGGTTTCTTCATGGGAAGTCATCGTTTTCCTGTCGCGGTGCTCCGTCGTGGTCGGGGAGTTCGCCGATGGTCGCGGCGAGGGCTGTCTTGATTCCGTTGATCTGGATCTGCATCTGGTGGAGGGTGCGTTCGATCGCGTCCAGCCGTGCCGGCGGCGGGCTGGGATCTCGTGTTTCCTGCGGCGACCTGCTCAGACAGTGCTCACAGGGCATGCCCGAGGGGTGGTCGAGGCGTTCCAGCTGGCCCGGGCCGAACGACGCGCCGCAGAGGGCGGTGATCCGATGCGGGGGTGTCTGTGTGGCGGGGATCGGGAACAGGTGGCTGACCCGCTGAGATTCGTTCACGAGGCCGTGGACCGGCCGGGCGAGCATCACGCCGTCCGTCATGCACCCGCCTCCAGTCCGTGGATCCCGGTGGGAACGAGCGCAGAGGGGGTGTGCAGCTCGCTCCCACCGGGGCCGGGCTCCGGCCGCGGGGAACGCCCCGGGCGGGGACAGGATGGGGCGTCGGCCGGAGTGCGGATGGCACGGCCAAGCAGGCGACGGATGATTCCGGGGCGTGCGCTCTGTTCGGCGTGCCGTGGCGTGTTGCGGCGTTCGTGACTGTCCAGCACCGCGAAGCACCTGCAACAACGCGGGCCATTCGGCACTATCGCCGCCGACATCGCGACGACGTGACCGCAGATCGCGCGGTACTCACCGGCGCCGACTGCGCGGCCCGCGGCGAACGCCTCGTCCTCGACCGCGTGGTCATTGCCGTCGACGGCGCACCGGAACCATGTGATGTAGATCCTCCGGTGGGCGGTCGCCCGTGTAGCTGTCATGTGAATCGGTCCGTTACGGGTCGTGGATGAGCGGGTGGCGCCTCGAATGACGTTTCCGCGTTTGTTGTTCCAGGTCAGAAGCGCCAGGACGTTGCTCACGATCGGTGTGTGGCCATAAGCTCAATGGAACTGGCCCCATTGGTCACTGGCCAGGGCATGGGCCGGGCACTTTCCGGGCAGCAGCCGGACACCGTGTGCTCTGACCAGGAACAATTTGGTCGGCTGGGATTGGGGGACGTCGTGGTAGTCAGGCGGCGGGAGCTCGCGCAGCGCCGCAAATCCCAGGGGTTCAGTCAAGAAGCCCTGGCGGAACGACTCGGCGTGGACGAGAAGACGGTTCGCCGTTGGGAGAACGGCACGACCAGCGAAGGTCCGCAGCCATGGCTCAGGCCCAAGCTCGCGGCAGCACTGCAGGTCATGCCCGACGAACTTGAGGAGGTCATCGCTTCCGATCGGCGTGGGGAGGACAGCCGCATCGCGCACTCAGTGAGAAACCCACGCGGCACCGACATGATGGTTGTGGCGGGCCTTCGGGCCGAGGTGCAGGAACTGGGCCGACAGTACGATCGCGCGCCGTCGACATCGCTGCTCGCGAAAACCGGGGAGTGTCTCGGGCAGGTGGCGTTCCTGCGCGGCAACGTGTCCAACGAACACGTCCGGCACGAACTGCTTTCCGTTGAAGCAGAGGCGGCGACACTCATGGGCCAGCTCGTCTGGGACGCGTCACAGCGACGTGATCACACGACGGCTCACCGATATTTCGATGACGCGATCACGGCTGCACGGTCGCTCGGCGACTCGGCGGCGGAAAGTCGCGCTTTGCTGCGGAAGAGTTTTGTTGCCCTTTACGGCGAGAAAGACCCCGCTGCGGGCCTCCAGTTCACGATGCGGACAGCCGAGGCGGCGGATAGTAGCCGTGTCCTCAAAGGACTTGCTGTCCTCCATGCCGCTGAAGCGCATGCGATGCGGGGTGAGCGTAGTGATTGTGAGCGAGCTCTGAACGAAGCTGATCTGGACTTCGACAAGATCGGTCGGGATGACGTCGCGATCGACCTGTTCTCTCCTTCGCAGTCCGGCAGGCTCGCGGGGTCCTGTTATCTCTTCCTCGGTAAACCGGAACTGGCGCAGCCGATCTTGGAGATGACTTCACACGAACTTCCCGATTGGTCGAAGTCGCGGTCGATCGTTCTCGGCAATCTCGGCCTCGCTTGTATCCGACAAGGCAAGCTTGACGAGGCGGTCGGCGTACTCCACGGCGCAGTCGACGTGATCGAGTCGACGTGGGGCGGCGGTGGGCTCAACATCGTGTTCGGGGCGTGCCGTGAACTTCAGCCTTGGAGGGGCGTGGACGCAGTGCAGGACGTGTATGACCGAGTCATGACCCTGATGACGGCTTGAGGAGACACGTGTCTGCAATGAGCGTCGACCGCGCCAAGCAAGCGGCCCGCGAGAGTGTCTGGCAGTTGTTGGAAGAGCGGCAGGCCGCGCCTGCGGGAGTCCGTGGTCGCATCCCGGCGTTCTTCGGGGCCGACGATGCCGCTGACCGGCTGGCCGCTCTCCCGGAATGGACGGGCGCACGCGTCGTCAAGGCGGTGCCGGATCGGCCGCAACTGCCGGTCCGCGCGCGGGCGTTGGAGCAGGGCAAGCTCGTGTACATGGCGGTGCCGAAACTTGCCGAGCCGAAGCCCTTCTACACCCTCGACCCCGCTGTGCTCACCGTCTCGCCCCTCGAAGCGGCCGACAAGGGCGGCGCGGCGAAAGCGGGCACGCTTGTCGAGGTCGACGCCATGCGCCCGGTGGACCTGGTCGTCTGCGGCAGTGTTGCCGTGGACGTTCACGGCGGGCGGCTCGGCAAAGGCGCGGGCTACTCGGACCTCGAGCTCGCGTTCCTGCATGAAGCGGGCGTCATCGACCCGAACACGACGATCGTCACCACCGTGCACGACCTGCAGGTGGTCGACGGCGAGTTGCCGGAGACCGATCACGATTTCGGTGTCGACCTCATCGTGACTCCGACGACGGTGATCCGCTGCGACAACCCGCGCAGACCGAAGGGACTGCAGTGGTCCGACCTCCCGGCGGAGAAGATCGCCGCCATACCTGCGCTGGCTGCACGGATCGACCAGCGCGGCTGAGCGAACCATGAACAGCTGCGCCGATGACAAGGCAGGGGCATGCGATGGGTGAGATGCCGAAGCACTCGGTCAGCGTCGCCGGCATCGTCGTCGATTCCGACGACCGTGTCCTCGTGATCCGTCGCCGGGACAACGGGCGTTGGGAGATGCCCGGCGGTGTGCTGGAGCTGGGTGAGTCGTTCGAGGACGGCGTGCGTCGCGAGGTCGCCGAGGAAACGGGCATGACCGTCGAGGTGGAACGGCTGACCGGCGTTTACAAGAACCTCGGTCGCGGCATCGTTGCACTCGTGTTCCGGTGCAGCCCCGCCGGCGACCTCATTGCGCAGACCGACGAGGCGCGCGAAGTCCGCTGGATGAACCGTGACGAGGTCACCCGGGTCATGACTCCGGCCTTCGCCATCCGTGTCCACGATGCGTTCGACACGCAGCCGCACACGCGGGCGCACGACGGCGTGCAGCTGGTCGAGACCACGTAGCTGAGCTGTACACGGACATCAGCCGACGAGTAGCGTTTTCCGGCTCAGCCGATGCCGGCGCCGTCCGTGGCCCGCCACTCGACTGCACTGGGCACGTGACCGTGCGTCTCGACGAACTCGACGAGCGCGGCGCGGAACTTGTCGAGCGGAACACCCGTGCCGGCGGGGAATCCGATCTCAGCCTGCTCGTGCAGTGCAGGCGAGGCCGGGTCACCGACACTCAGTCCGGTGAGTTCGTCGCCCCAGAACGCCAGGTAGCCGTATTCGCCATCAGCGCGGACGTCGAGCACCGCGTCTTCCTCGCCGTCCTGGATCGTGGCGGCGCCGATGTTGTCCCGTTGAAGCAGTTCGACCAGCGCGTCGACGTCCTCCGCCAAGGTCAGGGGCACGTCCGTACCGTCGACGACGTCGACCTCGACCGCGGCGCTGTAGGTCACTTGTCGCTCCTTCCCTCGTACACCTTGATCGTGCCGTCGGGCTCGACGACCTACAACCTCCCACCCGGCGGCAAGACACGCGGCAGATACTTATCGCACGTCAAGGGCTTGGTTCGGCCGTTATCGCGAGTGCCGCACACTGTGCGGTCCATGACGACCGTCTCGTCGGTGAGCCCGTCGCGGCGCATCGCTGCGGCGATCTTGATCTCGACGTGCGTTGCGAGCCGGGCTGCTCGGGGGCCGTGGTGGTCTCGGAGGTAGCGGTTGGTGGGTTCGTAGTGGGTATCGCTGTTGCCGGAACCGACGCGCAGCGTGTCGCCGCTGTCCTGCACCCACTCGCCACGTGCCTGGGATGTCACCGGTAGGGCGGCGATGCGTTCGCGGGCGTCAGCCACGCGGGGCGCGAAGCGTGCTGGTGCGTCCGGGTCGGGGCGTGCCGGCGGCGCCGGTTGTCGGCGAGGTCGGTACAGGTGGCAGCCGCTTCGGCCGCCAGTCCGGGAAACATCGCGGCATGGGGATCGTTGGTACCGGCGGTGCACCTGCCGTACAGGTCGCGCGCTTCAGCTGCGAGGGATTCGGCTTCGGCGACGGCGCTGTGTGCCGCGTCGAGCTGAGCGAGCGTGCGGCTGATGGCCGCGGCGAGCTGCTCGACCGACACGTGTTGTCCTCCCTGCTGTCCTCGTGGCTCGCCAGCGGTGGGACCGTCCGCCCGGCCGGGAGCGCGGGGTGATCACCGACCGGGAAGCTAGGTGTTCGGCTCCATGGCACAGCCCGTGCTGCTCGAGGCGAACGCTCCGGTCCTCGCGGTCAAGGCCGACGTGAAATAGGGCCGGTGCGAAACCCGAGTAGCGGTAGGTGTGGTTGCCACGGCCCGGCCGGGTGACTCGATGGGCCAACGGACCGGCTGCGCAGGGTATGCGGGTCCGTTGGCCCCGTTTTTGTCCACAAGTGACAGATCGGCGGTGTCTGCACGAGGTGTCGGATGGCTGGCGGCACGTGCGGCGAGCGAACGTGTTGCCACCCGGCACGCCGGGTGGCAGCGACAGCTACTCACAGCGCGACGTGTTCGTGTGCCAACAGCACGGCGCCGTCGAGCTCGGCGTTGGTCAACGAGCTCGCCACCAGGCGGCAGGCGGACTGCGACAGTGAGGAGTGCCGAACGGCCTGTTCCAGCGGGCGCCACAGCACGTCGCCGGCGCCGGCTACCGCGCCGCCGAGGACGACGAGGTCGGGATTGAGCATGTTGAGGAGGTAGCCGATCCCGCGCCCCAGTCCGGCCCCGGCGCGCTCCACCGCAGTCACCGCCGCGGTGTCACCGCGCGCGGCGGCTGTCAGCACGTCGTCGATATCGCAGGTGGATGCGAGGTCGGTGGCCGCTGCCTCAGCGGCCTCGTGTGCCGATTGCAGGATCGCGGGTTCGGAGGCCACGCTCTCGAGGCATCCGATGTTGCCGCAGGCGCACGGCCGACCGTTGCCCTCGACACGGCAATGGCCGATCTCCCCGCCGATCCCGGCGGCTCCCGAGAACAGCCGGGAATCGAGCACGACCCCGGCACCGATGCCCGCGCTGACCATGATCCGCACGAAGTTGGCGACCCCGTCGCCCAGGCCGAAGCGCTGTTCCGCCAGCGCGCCGGCGTGGGCTTCGTTGTAGATCACCGCCGGGACGCCGAACAGCTCCTCGATCCACTCCCGCAACGGCACGTCGTGCCAATCCAGATTCGGGGCGAGGAGGCAGTGTCCGCTGCGGTGGTCGACCAGGCCGGCGACCGAGACCCCGACCGAGGCGATGCGGTCGACGGGCACGCCCGCCTGCTCGGCCGCCCCGCGGACCAGTGGCCCCAGCTGACGCACGCCGGCCGCGGGGTCGCCGACCGCGCTGGGCACGGTCGCCTGCGCCAAGGTACGGCCGAGTGCGTCGGCCACCGCGACCGAGCTGCGTTCCACGCCCAGATGCACGCCGACGTAGGTGCGCGCGTCCGGGTTGAAGACCACGAGGTTCGGCTTGCGACCTCCGACGACTCCGGCTTCGCCCATGCCGGCGGGGATCAGCAGCCCCTCCTCCAGCAGGCCGTCGACGATCGACGCCACCGAGGGTTTGGTCAGGCCCGTGGCGCGGGCCACCGCCGCGCGCGAGCGGGGGCGCCCGTCGGCGAACAGCTCGAGCAGGTGCTGCCGGTTCATCTGCCGGACCGTCCGGGGATCGGCCATCCTGTGAAACCTCCTCGTACGGCCTGTGCGGCCACTGCCAGCTGCGAGCACCACGGTTCATGGTGATCGCCACCCACCGGCTCGGTGATGGCGGTTCCATTCTTGACAGTGGTTGGTAAGTATACGATCCTTACCAACCACTTCGGAGTGTTTGTCCCGCCACTGCAATGGAGCATTGATGTCGGTCCATTCCACCACTGATCCCCCAGGTTCCAGCCCCAGCTCCGACTCGCTGCGCACCGCACATTTCGCCGTGGTGGCCGCGCTCGGCGGTTTCCTCTTCGGGTACGACACCGCCGTGATCAACGGGGCCGTCACCGCCATTCAGAGCGAGTTCGAGATCGGCGCCGTCGTCACCGGACTGGCCGTGGCGACGGCACTGATCGGTTCGGCGCTCGGGGCGTGGAGCGCCGGAACGCTCGCCGATCGGTACGGCCGCCTGGCCACGATGCGCACCGCCGCCGTGCTGTTCCTGCTCAGCGCGATCGGCTCGGCGCTACCGCTGTCGGTCTGGGACTTCACGATCTGGCGGCTCGTCGGCGGTGTCGCGGTCGGCATGGCATCGGTGATCGCACCCACCTACATCGCCGAGATCTCCCCCGCGGGCAACCGAGGGCGTCTCGGCTCGCTGCAGCAGTTGGCCATCGTGCTGGGGATCGCGATCTCCCAGGTCGTCAACTGGGGCATCGCCGGCGCCGCGGGCGGCTCCGAAGCGCCGCTGCTGGGGCTCGACGCGTGGCAGTGGATGCTGGCGGTCGAGGCCGTCCCGGCGGTCCTCTACGGCTTGCTCGCCTTCACCATCCCCGAATCGCCGCGCTATTTGGTCGCCCGCGGACGCATCTACAGCGCCCACGAGGTTCTCAGCACCACCGAAGGCGGCGACGTCGAAGCGCGGCTCGCCGAGATCCGGCAATCCGTGGCCGACGACCACCGGCCGCAGGTGCGGGACCTGCGCACCAGGCGTACCGGCCTGCTCCCGATCGTCTGGGTCGGCATCGTGCTGTCCGTGCTGCAGCAGTTCGTCGGGATCAACGTCATCTTCTACTACTCGTCGGCGCTGTGGCAGTCGGTCGGGATCGACGAGTCCAGTTCGCTGTTGCTGAGCCTGTCCACCCAGATCTTCAACATCGTCGGGACCGTCCTCGCGCTGCTGCTGCTGGATCGGGTCGGACGTCGCCGGCTGCTGATGACCGGCTCGGCCGGCATGGCGGTCATGCTGGCGGTCGCCACCTACGCCTTCAGTCACGCGACCACAGTGGACGGTGAGCCGAACCTGGCCGATCCCTACGGCCCGATGGCACTGATCGCCGCGCACGTGTTCGTGTTCTTCTTCGCCATCTCATGGGGCCCGGTCGTCTGGGTGCTGCTGGGCGAGATGTTCCCGAACCGGTTCCGCGCTCCGGCGCTGGCGGTGGCCGCCGCTGCCCAGTGGTTGGCGAATTTCGCCGTCACCGCCTCGTTCCCGCCGCTGGCCGAGATCGACCTGTCGATGACCTACCTCGGCTACACCGCATTCGCGGCGGTGTCGGTGTGGTTCGTCTTCAAGTGGGTGCCGGAGACCAAGGGGCGCACGCTCGAGGACATGGACCGCACCACGCTGACGCGGACGAGCTGAGTACGACCGCGTTTCCCCTTCCCAACCCGAAACGAGGAGACATCATGGATCTGACCCCGAAGCCCCAGGACCGCTTCGCCTTCGGCCTGTGGACGATCGGCTGGCGGGCCGACGACCCGTTCGGTGCCCCGACCCGCGAACGCCTCGACCCCGTTGAGGCGGTGAACGGCCTGGCCGAGATCGGCGCGTACGGGATCACGTTCCACGACGACGACCTGATCCCGTTCGGCACGCCGGCCGCGGAACGCACCGCGATCATCGAGCGGTTCCGCAAGGCGCTGGCGGAGACCGGCCTGGTCGTGCCGACCGCGACGACCAACCTGTTCGGACACCCGGTGTTCAAGGACGGCGCGCTGACCGCCAAGGACCGGGACGTGCGGCGTTTCGCCCTGCGCAAGGTGGCGCGCAACATCGACCTGGCCGCCGAACTGGGCGCGCAGACGTACGTGTTCTGGGGCGGCCGCGAGGGCTCTGAGGCCGAGGCCGCCTACGATCCGACCGCGGCCCTGGAGCGCTACCGCGAGGGCCTCAACGCGCTGACGCACTACGTCAAAGAACAGGGCTACCAGCTTCGGTTCGCCGTGGAGCCCAAGCCGAACGAGCCGCGCGGCGACATCCTGCTCCCGACCATCGGGCATGCCCTGGCCTTCATCCAGACGCTGGATCATCCCGACATGGTCGGTGTCAATCCCGAGGTCGGCCACGAGCAGATGGCCGGGCTCAACGCCGTGCACGGCTACGCCCAGGCGCTGTGGCAGGGCAAGCTGTTCCACATCGACCTCAACGGCCAGCACGGCCCGCGCTACGACCAGGATCTCGTGTTCGGGCACGGCGACCTGATCAACGCGTTCTTCCTCGTCGACCTGTTGGAGAACGGCGGTTACGACGGTCCCCGCCACTTCGACTACAAGCCGCTGCGCACCGAGGACAAGGCGGGTGTGTGGGAGAGCGCGCGCGCCAACATGCGCACCTACCTGGTCCTGCGCGAGCGAGCCCGGCAGTTCCGCGAGGACCCCGAGGTGGCCGAGGCGCGCAAGGCCGCCCGCCTGGACCAACTGTCGGTGCCCACTCTGGACACGGGCGAGACGGTCACCGGCGTCCTCTCCGAGGAACTCGACGTGGACGAGGCGGCCGAGCGGGGCGCAGCAAACGCCCGCCTGCAACAGCTGGCCGTGGAACACCTCATGGGAGCGCGCTGACCATGCCCCTCGTCGCGGGCGTCGATTCGTCGACGCAATCCTGCAAGGTGCTCGTGCGTGACGCCGAGACCGGTGCGCCGGTGCGTGAGGGGCACGCCGAGCACCCCTCGGGAACCCAGGTCGACCCCCGGCGCTGGTGGACGGCACTGCAGACCGCCGTCGACCGGGCCGGGGGCCTCGACGACGTCGCCGCGGTGTCGGTGGCGGGCCAGCAACACGGGCTGGTCTGCCTCGACGAGGACGGCGAGATCGCGTGCACGGCGTCGCTGTGGAACGACCTCGCTCCCGCCGCGGCGGCCGAGGAGCTCATCGCCGAACTCGGTCCGGAGCAGTGGGCCGAGGCGGTCGGGATCGTGCCGCGCGCCTCGTTCACCGTGGCCAAACTGCGGTGGCTGGCCGAGTCGGACCCCGATTCGGCTGCGCGCACCGCGGCGGTGTGCCTGCCGCACGACTACCTGACGTGGCGGTTGGCGGGCAGCGGCGATCCCGCCCGCGTCACCACCGACCGGGGAGACGCCTCCGGGACCGGGTACTGGTCGCCCCGCTCGAGGCGCTACCGCGAGGACCTGGTCGAGCGCGCGTTCGGCTCGGTGCCGCACCTGCCGAGGGTATGCGGCCCGGCCGAACCGGTGACCACCACCGCAGGCGGTCTCGTCCTCGGGCCGGGCACCGGCGACAACATGGGCGCGGCCCTCGGATTGGGCATCGGACCGGGTGACGTCGTCGTCTCGCTCGGCACCTCCGGCACGGTCTTCGCCGTCGGGAGGCAGCCCGTTTCCGACCCGGCCGGGGACATAGCCGGCTTCTGCGACGCCACGGGCCGGTTCCTGCCGTTGGTGTGCACTCTCAACGCGGCGCGCGTACTCAGCAGCACCGCGGAGCTGCTCGGTACCGATCTCGACGGACTGAACCTGCTTGCCGCGCAGGCCGAGCCCGGTGCCGACGGGCTGACGCTGTTGCCCTACCTCGAGGGCGAGCGCACCCCGAACCTCCCGGACGCCGCGGGCACGATCACGGGGCTGCGCACCACCAACACGACTTCGGCCAACCTGGCTCGGGCCGCGGTGGAGGGAATGCTCTGCGGACTGGCCGATGGTCTGGACCGGCTGCGCGAGCACGGCGTGGCGATCAACCGGGTGCTGCTGACCGGCGGAGCTGCCCGCTCGCCTGCGGTGCAGCACGTCGCCCCGGCTCTGTTCGACGTCGACGTGGAAGTCCCCGAGTGGGACGAATACGTCGCCATCGGCGCCGCACGGCAAGCAGCCTGGGCGTTGTCCGGTGCGGAGGAGCCTCCGCCCTGGGAGGTCGTTCGCACGCGCCTGCCGGCGGGCGATCCGGCGACGGTGCGACCGGCGCGCGAGTCCTACCGGCAGGCACGCGAACGGATGCACTCGGTCTGACGTTTCCCTGGCAACCCGAACCCCCAACGTGCAGCCCTGGACCGGCGGCATGCACCCGTGAATGCACAACACGGGCCCCGGAACCCGCAACACGGGCCCCGGAACCCGCAACACGGTCCCCGGAACCCGCAACACGCGGGTTATCGGTCGTGTTCGCCGATGGCGAGGGTGATCAGCATCGCGAGGCGTTTGCGTGGTTCGTCGAGGCGCAGGTCGGCGAGTTCGGACATCTTGCGCAGGCGGTTGCGGATGGTGTTGGGGTGGACGTCGAGGTGGTCGGCCGCGGCGTTCAGGTCGCCTTGCGCCTCGAGCCACGCGTGGAGTGTGGGCAGCAATCGGGTGCCGTGCGCATCGTCGTGCCGGGCCAGGTGCGCGATCGGTCCTCGCGACGGCACGCGTCCCGCGGTGGCCGCGGTGCGGAGCCGTTGCAGCAGGATCTCGTCCCAGGCTTCGTCGTAGCAGACGGGCTCCCCCTCGGCCCGCGCCGCGTGCAGGGCGAGGCTTTCGTCGGCCTCCTGCCTGCTCGCCGGGATCTCGCCGGGTTCGGCGGGGCCGCCGACGCCTGCGAAGAGACTGGCATGGCGGGGCAGGCCGCGGGCCAGTTCGCCCAGCCAGTCGAGCGCGGGTGCGGGATCGTCGTCGCAGGGAAGCACCGTGTAGACGGTGTTGCCGAACAGCGTCGTCCGGCCGGGGCGCGACCAGCCGAAGCCGGTCGTGGCCCGTTCGAACGCCAGCAGAATCGCGGCGTTGCGCTCGGACGTCGTGTGTGCTTGTAGCGCGATGACGCGGTGCCGCCGAGGTGGCAGGCCGAGCTTGCCGATGACGGCGGATGCGTCCGGGGTGCCCTCGAGCAGCTGGATGACCAGTTCCGATTCGACCTGTCGTTCCAGGTCGGCACTCACCCGGGAGCGCAGCAGGTGCAGCGCCACCGTGTGAGCGCCGTCGGCGAGCAGCCGCGTGCGGATCGGATCGAGCGGGCCGTCGCACGTGACCCACAGCGATCCCAGGAGCTCACGCCCCGCGCGGACCGCGACGACGGTCCGGTCCTGCAGGCCGTGCTCCGGGGCGCCGACGACGTGAAGCGGCTCGTCGGACACGGCCAGATGCGTGAACACGCCGCGCTCGTCGAACAGTGTCCGCACCCGTTCGGGCACCCGCCTGCCGAGGATGGTGTCGAGCCGGGCGGGGTCGGTGTCGTGCTGCACGCTGGAGTAGGCCATCACGCGGGACAGCTGATCCTCGATCGTCACCGGGCCGCCCACGGCTGCGGCGATGCTGTCGGCGAGGGTGAACAGATCGCTCGGTCCCCGGCCTGCTTCCGTCTCCCTGCCTTCCAGCACCAGGCCGTACACGACACCCGCCACCTGGCTCCATGACACCTCGGCGGGCACCAGCAGCAGGCTGATCCCGGCTGCGCGTGCCGCTGCGACGACGTCGTCGTCGAGCTCGTCGATGCGGATGAGTACGGCCCGTGCCTGTGCGGCGCGTCCCAACTCGAGGGCGCGGGCCGCGTCGCCGGCACCGACGGCCAGCAATGCGTCGCCCATGACCTGGTCGTCGCCTGCCGGATCGTGCATGGCCACGCTGTGCAGTTCCGCGTCCCTGTCCTGATGGTGGCCCGCGATCCTCACGCCGTAGCCGCCCAGCACGTTGATGAGGCGATCCAGCCTGACCATCCGCGATCCGTCCCGCGCGAATCCGCCGGGTCACCGCCCGGATGGGCTGATCGTACGCTGGCCGATTCGAACAATCGAAGGACTTCGGATTGTGGTCTTCGTACAAGCCCGTGGTCGGTGGACTCGGCGATGCTTACGGCGTCGGACCGGATACGAGTCGGACCGGATACGGGAAGGTACTCATGCTCAACGCTGCAGACAGCTCCGATCGCCCACGGACGGCGGTCGTCGTCGGGGCGGGTGTGGTCGGGTTGTCGACCGCCTGGTTCCTGCAGGAACGCGGGGTCGAGGTGACCGTCGTGGACCGCTCGGGCGTGGCCGCGGGTTCGTCGTGGGGCAATGCGGGCTGGCTCTCTCCCGGGCTGGCGCTGCCGCTCAACGATCCCGGGGTGCTTCGCTACGGGCTGCGCTCGTTGTTCGACCGCACGGCGCCGCTGCATGTGCCGGCCAGGATCGATCCTGCACTGTGGCGGTTCCTGCTCCGGTTCGCCGCGCGCTGCACCACGAAGGGCTGGGACCGGGTGGCCCGCGCGAACCTGCCGCTCAACGTCGAGAGCTTGAACGCCTACGACACGCTCGCAGCCGGCGGCGTGGCGACCGGCGCGACACCGGCCCCGATCACCGCCGCGTTCGAGAACCACGACCAGGCCGCCACGCTGATCGACGAGTTCGAGCGACTCGGCGACGCCGGTCAGGACGTTTCGTACCAGCGGCTGGGCGCCCGCGAACTGCGAGACCGGCTGCCACAGGCGTCCGACCGGCTCGGTGAAGGCGTACGCCTCGACGGGCAGCGCTACCTCGACCCCGGCGAGTTCGCCGGCGCCCTCGCCGACGCGGTCCGAGCCAGGGGAGGTGTCATCCGCAGCGGCTTCGACGTCGTGGACGTGCGGCCCCACGATCACGCGGTGACGCTGCGTTCGTCGTCCGGGTCGGTGTCGGCACAGGTCGCAGTGCTCGCGGGTGGCGCGTGGTTCAGCCGGCTCGGCCGCCGGTTCGGGATCCGGGTGCCGGTCCGCGCCGGTCGTGGCTATTCGTTCACCGTGCCCACCGACGAACCGGTGCCCGGACCGGTCTACCTGCCCGGGATCCGCGTGGCCTGCACGCCTTACCAGGGCGCGTTGCGGGTCGCGGGCACCATGGAGTTCCGCGGCGTCGGCGATCCGCTCGACCCCGCCCGCATCGACGCCGTCGTCGAATCCGCCCGCCCGCTGCTGGCGGGGGTGCACTGGGAGGAACGGCGCGACGAATGGGTCGGCGCCCGCCCGGTCACCCACGACGGCAAGCCGCTGATCGGCGCGACGAACGCTCCCAACGTGTACGCCGCGGGAGGTCACGGCATGTGGGGGCTGACCCAGGGGCCCGTCACCGGGCAGCTGCTGGCCGAGCAGATCGTCACCGGCAAACGCCCGGACCTCCTCCACGAGTTCGACCCGCTGCGCTGACCGGGCCGGGTGTCATGACCGAGAACGCGGGACCACACTCCGCCGAGCCACGTCCGAACGACGACGAACGCGCCGAACTGGAATGGCTGCGCGCCGAGAACGAACTGTTGCGCGCCCAACGCGACGTCCTCGAGCGCATCGCCACCGGATTCGCCGAGGACCTGGGGATCGCCCGGTTCGGCGATTGGGGCCGGCCCGGCACCTCACACCACAGGGACATCCGATGACCGACGCCAACCGGACCTGGCTCACCGCCGAGGCCCACGACCGGCTCCACGCCGAACTCGCCGATCTTCGGCGTCACGACGGCGAAACCGAGAACGCCGAGGAGCTCGACGGCGGTGAGCGCGCACTTCACGACAGGCGCGTGCAGGCCCGTATCCGGGAGATCGAAGCGCTGTTGCACAACGCGGTCGTGGGCGAGGCGCCGCCGGACGACGGCGTCGCCGAACCCGGGATGGTTCTGACCGTACGTTTCGACGACGACCCCGACACCGACACGTTCCTGCTCGGCGTGCGTGACGGTGCGGAATCCGGCGGACTGGACGTCTGTTCGCCGGACTCGCCGCTCGGTCGGGCGTTGACCGGAGCCGTGCAGGGCGACGAGCGCACCTACACCGTCCCCAGTGGACGGACGGTGGGCGTGGAGCTGCTGAGTGCTGTTCCTTACGAGGGCACGCGATGACGTGGCGGTCGCATGGGCGCCGCCCGCGTGTGTTCGGCGGCGTCCCCGATCGACCCGCACCACATTGGACCGGTGTGGTGCGTGCAGGTCGGCCGGGCCCTTGTTCACCGGTGCCGGTGGATATCGTGGTCGGCCGACGGTGTTCGGCGCCGGCGCAGCAGTGCGGGGCAGCCGACCGCGGCCGCGAGCAGGACGGCTGAAGCCGCGGTCGCTGCGACGCTCAGGCTGTCGACGAAGGCGGAGTCGGCGAGTTCGGTGAGGCGCTCGGCCGGGCCGTCCGGCAGGTACTCGGCGATGCCGCTGGCCGCGCCCAGACTGGACGTGGCGGTGTCGGCGACGTCGGGTGGGACATCGGCCGGTAGTCCCTCGCGCAGGTTCGACCGGTACACGGCCGTGCCGATGGATCCGAGCACGGCGATGCCCAGCGCGGCGCCGAACTCGGCGGCGGTCTCGGACAGCGCGGACGCGGCACCGGAACGGGAGGGCGGTGCCGAGGCGACGACGACGTCCGTCGCCAGGGTCATCATCGGAGCAATCCCCGCGCCGATCGCCGCGGAGGCGACGACGGCGAGGACGAGTCCGCCGTCGGCGGGAACCGTGCTGAACGCCAGCATGCCGGTGGCTGCCAGCGCCGCGCCGACGCCGAAGATCAGTGGGTAGCCCAGCCTGCCGACGAGCATCGAGGCGAGGACCGCCATGGTCCCGACGCCCAGCATCACCGGCAGCATCGCCACGGCGGCGACCAACGGCGAGAGCCCGTGCACGAGCTGCAGGTACTGGGTGTTGTAGAGCATCACGCCGACCAGTGCGAACATCGCCAGCCCCGCCCCGGCGATCGCGCCCGTGAACCGGGGGTCGCCGAACAGGCCCAGGTCGACGAGCGGGTTGCGCAGCCGTCGTTGTCGCATGGCGAACAGCACGCCGAAGCCGAGCCCGCCGACAGTGGCGAGGATCGTCGGCGTGGTGACCGCGAGCTCCTCGGCGGCGGTCTTGATGGCCCAGACGATCGGCAGGATCGCGGCGAACGACAGTACGACGCTCAGCGGATCCAACGGTGCCGCACCGGGCTGCTCGCCGCACTCGGGGTTTCGGTATTCGGGGCTTCGGTATTCGGGATTTCGGTATTCGGGCACGACGCGGGGCGCGGTCACCAGCAGTACCACGATGACCGGCGCGTTGATCAGGAAGACCGAGCCCCACCACAGCGACTCCAGCAGCAGGCCGCCGACGATGGGTCCGACGGCGATGCCGCCGGACAGGCTGGCCGTCCAGATTCCGATGGCGCGCGTTCGTTCGCCCGGGTCGGTGAACATGTTGCGGATCAGCGACAGCGTCGACGGCATCAGTGTCGCGCCGCCGATGCCCATCGCGGCCCGTGCGGCGATGAGCATTTCCGCGGTCGGCGCGAAGGCCGCCGCCACCGACGCCGCGCCGAACAGGGCGGCGCCGATGAGCAGGAGCCTGCGCCTGCCGATCCGGTCGCCGATGTTGCCCATCACGATCAACAGGCCTGCCAACAGAAACCCGTAGGAGTCGACGATCCACAGCGTCTCGCTCGGGCTCGGCGCCAGTTCGTCGGTGATCGTCGGGACGGCGATGTGCAGGATCGTCACGTCCATCGACGTCAGGATCACCGGCAGCGTCAGCACGGCGAGACCGAGCCACCGCGAATCGCTTCGGACGGTTGTCATGACCGCTCCACTCCCTCGTGGTGCATCCCTCGTTGCGAACAGTGTTCGCAACGAGGATAGCGAACGATGTTCGCAATGCAATAGGGTCGCGGCACGGAGGTGGCAGCAGTGAGTCCTCGAACCCGGCCGGCGGGCCCGCTCTCTCGCGAAGGGATCGTGTCGGCGGCGATCACACTCGCCGACCGAGACGGTCTGGACACAGTGTCGATGCGCCGCGTCGCCGAGCACCTGCGCACCGGGCCCGCATCGCTCTACCGGCACGTCTCCAACCGGGACGAGCTCGTGACGGCGATGGTCGAACAGGTCGTTGCCCAACGTGAGTACCCCGACCCGGCCGACCTGGATTGGCGCGAGTGCATGCACGTGCTGGCGCGGCAGGACTGGTCGGCCATGCTCGTCCACCCGTGGATGATCACCGCCACGGCGACGGTCACCCCGCCCTTCGGAGCGGCTTCGCTGGCTTCGATGGAGTGGGCGCTGACGGCGCTCGCGCAGCTGGAGCTTCCATTGCAGGAGGCGGCGCGCGTGATCATGACGATCAACAATTACGTGCAGGGCACCGCCCGCGTCGTCCTCGGCGACCGGCAGGCCGGCTCGGACGACGATCCGGGCCGCAGCTGGCAGCGACGGCTCCGCGGCGTCGACCTCAGCGCGTCACCGCGGCTGCAGCGGCTCATCGCCGAGCCACTTCCCGACGGCGATCGACACTGGTTCGAGGACGGACTCGACGTCATCCTCGACGGCGTCGAAGCCCGCCAGGCCAGGAAGCCCGGCCGGGAGTCCGAACTCGACTGAGCGCGGCAGGCCCGACGGTCCACTCGGATTCGCGGTCGGCCGAGAGCGTCGGTCGATCCGGATTCGGCAGTGCCGCGGCCGCCCGCTCGGCACGCCGAGTGACACCGGCCAGGCTCGCGTCGGCACACCGGTCGCCGGGCCGGGAATCACGACCGTGCCCCGCCCGCGAAGAACGATCGCGCTGACGAGTAGCCGGTGCACCAGATGCACGACCGGCCGGTAGTAGGTGTACGGCGTGCCGGCGGCAGCATGCTCGCGAACCGGTCGCGGGTCGTGTCCGCCCGGCACGGATGCAGTATGTCACGCGACCCGAGGAATACCCCCCGGGGTTTACTATGTTGAGCGTGACGAGGAACCGGTGAAGGGAGATGGCGGTCGTGGAGATGAAGCCGGAGATGGTCGGTGACGCGCTGACGCGGCTGCGTCGGGCGAAGGGGCAGCTCAGTGGTGTGATCGAAGCGGTCGAGGAGGGGCGGGACTGCGCCGAGGCGCTGACCCAGTTGGCCGCGGTATCCCGTGCGCTGGACCGGGCCGGATTCAAGATCGTGGCCAGTGGGATGCGGTACTGCCAGCAGGCTCGCGAGGACGGTGACGAGCCGCCGATGACCGAGCAGGAGCTGGAGAGATTGTTCCTGGCGCTGGCCTGAGTGCTTGTTCTCGCTGTTCCGGGCGAGGACGTGTGGTCTCTATATACCCCCTGGGGTTTAACGGTTCTTTTGGTAAAAGCAATCCCGTAACAGCGGTCGACGCACCGAACGCGGCCGACGCCCCGCGTCGCGGCCGCAGGCGGGACCGCGGGACGGATCGACAACGAACACGAATTGGAGGGGTTCGCAGTGACGACGGCGACGAACATGGAGAAGCAGGATCGGTTGGCCGGGGGGTTGCAGGTCGAGGTCATCGAGACTTCCTCGCTGGGTGACCGCAGCTACCTCGCCAGCGACGGCGAGGTAGCGATCGTGGTTGACCCGCAGCGGGACGTTGACCGCGTGATCGCGACTGCCGGTCGGCTCGGCGTGCGGATCGGGCTGGTGCTCGACACCCACGTGCACAACGACTACGTCTCGGGCGGTCTGGAGCTGGCCAGACTCACCGGCGCCGAGTACGGCCTGTCAGCGGCCGACCAGGTGCCGTTCGGTCACCGACCGCTGTCCGACGGCGAAGTCGTGGAGCTGTCGCCGCGGATGCGGGTTCGGGCGATGGCCACCCCGGGCCACACCTTCCACCACCTGTCCTACGTGCTCGAAGGCGAACCGGGCCCGGTCGGCGTGTTCACCGGTGGTTCCCTGCTGTTCGGCACGACCGGCCGCACCGACCTGCTCGGTCGGCACCACAGCGAGCAGCTGGCCCGCCACCAGTACGCCTCCGCGCAGAAGCTCGCGACCCTGCTGCCCGACGGAGTGCAGGTCTGGCCGACCCACGGGTTCGGCAGCTTCTGTTCCGCGACCCAGGCCGAGGGGAACTCGGCGACGTTGGGGCAGCAGAAGGAGTCCAACCCCGCGCTGACGCTGGCCGAAACCGACTTCGTCGAGCAGACTCTGACAGGCCTCGACGCCTATCCGGCGTACTACGCGCACATGGGCGTGCAGAACGCCGAAGGGCCGGCGCCGCTCGACCTGCGTGAACCCGCCCGGGCCACCCCGGAGGAGCTGCGCGACCGGCTGGCTGCCGGCGAGTGGGTCGTCGACCTGCGTTCCCGCAAGGCCTACGTGATGTCGCATCTGGCCGGCACGGTCAGCCTCGGCCTGGACGGGCCCATGGTCACCTGGCTCGGCTGGATGATCGACTGGGGCGCCCCGATCACGCTGCTCGGGCAGTCCCGCCAGCAGGTCGCCGAGGCCCAGCGGGAACTGGCCCGCATCGGCATCGACAAGCTCGCTGCGGCGGCCGTGGGAATCCCGGAGGAGTTGGCGGCCGACCCCGCTCAGCTGCGCAGCACGCAGACCGCAACCTTCGCGGATCTGGCCGCGGCGCTGGGCGGTGACAGCGGCGAGTTCCCCGCACCGGACGTGGTGCTCGATGTGCGTACCAACAACGAGTTCGCAGCCGCCCACGTCTCCGGCGCGGTGCACATCCCGCTGTACGAGCTCGTCCAACGGACCGGCGAGATCCCGGACGGTGCGGTGTGGGTGCACTGCGGCAGTGGATACCGCGCCACGGCGGCGGCCTCGGCGCTGGAGTCCGCCGGGCGCGTGGTCGTGCTCGTCGACGACCACTTCGGCACAGCCGCCGAGGCAGGCGTGCCCATGAGCGACGGTTCCTGATGAGCGCAGGAGACCAGCCCGACATGACCGGAACCCGGTCGAACGCCCTCGGTGCAGCCCAGGTCCGCGAGGTTCGCGAGGCGGACCCGCGGGTGCGGCTGATCGACGTTCGCACCCCCGGAGAGTTCGCCTCGGCCCACATCCCCGGGTCCTACAACGTCCCCTTGGATCTGCTGCGCGAGCACCGCGACGAGCTCACCGACTCCCACGGTGAACCGATGGTGCTCGTGTGTGCCTCGGGTGCCCGCGCGGAGCAGGCCCGCTCCGTGCTGGCAGTGGCCGGGTTGGACCGGCTCAGCGTGCTCCGCGGCGGCATCGCGTCCTGGGAGAAGGAGGGAGGCGAGCTCAACCGCGGCCGGGGAACCTGGGCGATGGAGCGCCAGGTGCGTCTGACGGCCGGGTTGCTCGTGCTCACCGGCGTGCTCGCCAGCACGGCCTTCGACCCGCTCAAGTGGTTCGCCGGTCTCGTCGGCGCCGGCTTGACCTTCGCGGCGATCACCGACACCTGCGCCATGTCGCGGGTGCTGGGACTGCTACCGCACAACCGAACGCGCCCCGGGGGCGACCGCGCTCTGCTCGCGGCCCTCACCGGTGACGGCGCAGCGGCGAAGTAGCCGTGCTCTCGACGGGAGCGGATTCCCGGGACAGGTGGTTGCGTGTACTTGGCCGTGATCTTCGGTGCGCTGGTCGGGCTCGCGCTGGGCCTGCTCGGCGCGGGCGGCTCGATCCTGGCCGTCCCTGCCCTCGTGTACGGCGTGGGGCAACCACTGCAGACGGCGATCCCCACCTCGCTGGCCGTGGTTGCGCTCTCGTCGCTCGGCGGACTCGCTCCGCGGGAGCGGCGAATCGCCGTGCGGTGGCCGGTCGCGCTGGTCTTCGGCGCGGCGGGAGTTCCCGCCGCCTTCGGCGGGACGGCACTCGGGCGGCTGTTCCCACAGCACTGGCTGCTGTTGGCCTTCGCGGTGCTCATGGCCGTCGTGGCGGTCCGGATGCTGCGCGTCGGGGACGATTCGACCGGCGCCTGCCGCACCCGTGAAGGCGGGGTCGACTGGCGCAGCTGCCTGCCCAAAGCCGTGCTCGCCGGCGCCGCGGTCGGCGTGCTCACCGGCCTGTTCGGGGTCGGCGGCGGTTTCGTCGTCGTCCCCGCTCTCACCCTGCTGCTCGGCCTGGGAGCCCAGGAGGCGGTGGCGACCTCCTTGGCCGTGGTGCTCATCAACGCGGTGGCGGGGTTCGCCGCTCACTGGGGAACGGCGGCGGAGATCGACTACCGGGTACTGCTGCTGTTCGCCGGCGGAGCCCTGGTGGTGTCGGCCGTCGCCGCCCGGTTCTCGGCACGGCTGAACCCCGCGACGGTGCGCCGGTGGTTCTCCTACGTCGTCCTGACCGTCGCGATCTTCGTCGCCGGTGCCGCGTTCGCCGGTCCCGCGGCTCTGGGCTGAGCACCTGAAGGGAACAAACCGCCAGGTGTCGCCGCGTGCAATGCCGTGCGTGCGGCAAGCCGAGCCACACGGGCCACGGTCAGCACCTGGAGCGAGCACCCGCAAGGATCCCGGCCAGTCGGGGATGCACCTGCACCCACGAAGCCGACGGCGACCGTGTTCCGTTGCCGGAGGTCATCGTGGACACTGTCCTTTTCGAACCATGGGAGCTGACATGGGCAAGGTCACCTGGGGATTCACGTGTTCGATCGACGGGTTCATCGCAGGCCCCGGACATGACATGAGCTGGATGTCCGCTGCGGAACCGTTGGCCGACGGCGCGATCGAACGGATGGCGGGCGAGGTCGCGGTGATCATCTCCGGTCGGGACGGTTACGACGCCGCGCAAGCCCAGCGCGGCGAACGGGACGAGCTCACGTCCGAGGCCTACGGCGGCGCGTGGTCCGGCACCGAGTTCGTCCTCACGCACCGGCCGGAAGAGCTCGCCGACGCCCCGAACGTCACCGCCATGAACTGCGACATCACCGAGGCGATCGGCCGGGCCCTGGACATCGCGGGCGAGCGGAACGTGCAGATCATCAGCGCCGACATCGCCAGGCAGGCGCTGGAACACGACCTCATCGACGAGCTGCAGGTCTTCGTCGCGCCGGTTTTCCTCGGCGACGGCGTCCGGCTCTTCGACGTGCCCGGCGGCCGGCGGGTCGACTGGGAACTCGTCGACACTTGCGACGACAGTCCGCGCAGTTTCGGCCGTATCTACCGCCCGAAACGAACGTCGACCGGAGCGTGATGCGGGTTCAGGTGTCGGCTCCGAGGAACGACACCAGGTCCGGGTGCGTGCCGCCGGGCCGGTCATCTGCCGTAGTCGTAGCGACAGGCTGCGATGCGGATCTCGTCGCCGACGATCTTGTACACGAGGCGGTGTTCGTCGGTGATGCGGCGCGACCAGTAACCCTGGAAGCCGTGTTTCAGCGCTTCCGGGTTGCCGATTCCCGCGTGGCGGTGGGGCTGTACGCAAAGGTGTACGCCTTTCGGCCGGGCGGTCAACCGCGGCGGCGGGCGTCTTTCGTTAGTCTCGCGGTACACGGCGGCAGGTGGAGGTTCGGCGGCTCATGACTGGAGACCGGCTCGCGGCGTTCGGGTACGAACTCGGCGTGCTCAAGCGCATCCGGCGGGCCGGCTGGTGGCAGGCGGGCGTGCGGGACCCGGAATCCGTCGCCGAACACACGATGCGCGTCGCACAGCTCGCGGGCCTGCTCGCCGCCGAGGAGGGTGCGACCCCGGAACGCGCGGCCTATCTCGCGCTGTGGCACGACACCCAGGAGACCCGCACCGGCGATCTGCCCCACTCGGCGAAACCGTACGTCGACAAGCCGGACCCGCGGCGGATCACCGCCGACCAGACGTCCGCACTGCCGGACACCGCCCGCGACAGCGTGCGCGGCGCCGTCGACGAGTACGAGGCCGCGGCGGGCTCCGAAGCGCACTGCGCCCGCGATGCCGACAAACTCGACATGCTGCTCCAGGCCGTCGAATACCGCGACGTCGGCGTCGCGGGCACCGGCGAGTGGATCGACAGTGCCCTGCGGAGCTTGACCACGGCCACGGCCCGCCGCATCGCCGATGCCGCCCTCACGATGTCCTCGCTCGCCTGGCGCGACACGTAGATCACCGGCGCCTGCCGCCCCCGGCGCGGCACGCGCCCCGGGACCGGCCGACCGTCGGCGCGACTACTTGAGTAGTTCCACTCGGCCTGATCACGGGGTTTCCCTGAAGCCTGCACGGCCGTCGCCGGGGCATCGTTGACGTATGGCCACAGCGGCGAGTCCGGCACGATCCCGACGTCGACGACGGCGACGGTGTTCGCTCCGCTGAACTCGTCCGGCCCGGCCCGAGGGGCAGGGCGAGGGGGCCAGAACGAGGGGATGAGGGGAACGAGGGGGAACGAGGGGGAACCGAGGGGGACAACGGAGCGGCTCCGTGCACTGTGAACCGGTGCACGGAGCCGCTTCTCGTGGAACTCGCGACCGGGAACTCGCGACGGGAGCGTGCTCGGGACGCATTCGAATGCGCCGTGACGTCCGTGGGGTCAGGCGTTTCCTTCGTGCGGGATCAGGGTTTCCAGCTGTGCCCGGAGGGTCGCCCGTATGAGGTCCGGACCGAACTCGCGGTGCGGGGTGACGGCCTCGACGGTCATACCGGTGATCAGGGCCGTCAGCCGAGCGCTTCCCGTCTCGGGATCGTGCGCGTCCAGTGCCGTCAACGCCCTGCGGAGGACGTCGGCGAGGTCGGCTCCCATGCGTTCGGACATCTCGTGGAAGACCGGCCTGGTGCGCGATGCCATGACGAGCTCGACCACCACGGTCGTCTCGTCGCGCCGTTGCTGGTCGAGCGGCAGTACCTCTTCGACGAGCGACTGCACCGCGTCGAGAGCTTCGGTGCCGCGCAACTGCCGCAACCGCTCCACCGGATGCCTCGCGAGCCGCCGGTCCATCCGGTCGCCTGCTTCCTGCGCGGCGGCCGCGAGCAGGTCGAGGTGCCCGTCGAAGTAGTGGCGTACCGACCCGATATTGAGCCCCGCCTCCTCGGCGACCTTGCGCAGCGACAACCCTTCGAGGCCTGCCGTGACGACGACGCGGAAGGCGGCCTCGATCACCTCCCGGCGTCTGCGCTCGGGCTCGATCCGTGGGGGCATGGTCAGTTCCCCTTCCGTGCGGCTTTCGGCTCGTCCCAGGTGGCCGTCGAACTCTCCTCGACCGTCCCGTCGGCACCGAAGACGAGGAAACGGTCGAAGTCGCGGGCGAACCAGCGGTCATGGGTCACGGCGATGACCGTGCCCGCGAACGACTCGAGGGCCCGCTGCAGCGCGTCGGCGGAAACGAGATCGAGGTTGTCGGTCGGCTCGTCCAGCACCAGCATCGTCGCGCCGCCCAGTTCGAGCAGCAGGATCTGGAACCTGGCCTGCTGACCTCCCGACAGCGCATCGAAGTGCTGCTCGGCCGCCCTGGCCAGCTCGTAACGGGCCAGCGTTGCGGACGCCTCCTCCCTCGGCATCCCCGCACGGTGTTCGTCACCGCGATGCAGGATGTCGAGCAGCGTCCGTCCCACGAGATCCGGCCGGCCGCGGTTCTGCGCGAACCAGCCCGGCCGCACTCGGGCGCCGAGCAGGGCCGAACCGCGGTGCGGCACCGGATCGATCGTCATCCCGCTCACCGGCGCGTGCTCCGGTTCCGGATCGGTGCCACCCGCGGCGAGCAGCCGCAGGAAGTGCGACTTGCCGGAGCCGTTCGCACCGAGCACGGCGACGCGGTCGCCGTACCGGATCTCCAGTCCGAACGGGTTCGTCAAGCCGATCAGTTCCAGGTGCTCGCAGACCAGTGCTCGTTTGCCGGTTCGCCCGCCGCGCAGCCGCATCGCCAGCTGCTGCTCCCGAGGCTGCTGCTGAGGCGGTCCGGCCTGCTCGAACCGTTCCAACCGCGTCCGGGCCGCGCGGTAGCGGGAAGCCATGTCCGAGTTGTAGGAGGCCTTCTGCTTGTACATCCGCACCAGTGAGCGCAGCTTCTCGCGTTCCTCGTCCCACCGCCGCCGGAGTTCGTCCAGCCGTTCGAAGCGCTGCGTGCGGGCCTCGTGGTAATCGGCGAAGCCGCCTGCGTGCGTCCAGGTCGTGTTGCCCGCCGCGCCGAGTTCGAGGGTCACGATGCCGGTGGCGGTGCGTGCCAGCAGTTCACGGTCGTGACTGACGAACAGCACGCCCTTTCCCGTCTCCGACAGCCGGTCTTCGAGCCACCGCTTGCCGGGCACGTCGAGCGAGTTGTCGGGCTCGTCGAGCAGCAGCAGCTCGTCGGACCCGCTGAGCAGTGCTTCCAGGACGAGGCGCTTCTGCTCCCCACCGGAGAGCGTGGACACCGGCCGGTCCCGCGCAACCTCGAACGACAGCCCGAGCGCTGCCGTCGTGCAGACGTCCCACAGCACCTCGTAGTCGTGGCCGCCCGCATCGCCCCAGTCGGTGAGGGCGGACGCGAACGCCAGCTGCGTCTCCGTGGTGGCCCGTTCGGTCATCCGGGTCTCCGCGTGTGCCAGCCGCTCGGCCGCTCGCCTGATCGCGGGCGGCGCCACGGACAGCAACAGCTCCCGCACGGTGGTTCCGGTGACGAACTGGCGCATCACGCCGAGACGGCCTTCGCGGCCGACCGTTCCGGTGTCGGGGGTCAGTTCTCCGGTGACGAGCTTCAGCAGCGTGCTCTTGCCCGCTCCGTTCGCTCCGATCAGTGCGACCCGTTCGCCGGGGCCGAGATGCAGGGTGGCGTCGCGGAGCAGCGGCCTGCCGTCGGGGAGCGAGTAGCCCACGGCTGCGACGTCGAGGTGAGCCATGCGCCCAAACTATCACAGCTGTGATAAACAGCTGGTGGGGCACGGTTTCGAGGGTGTACGGCGTCATCGGGGAACCGGGCCGGAGGTGTGGACCTGCGACATCGGACATACAGAAATCGGACATACAGAAATCGGATACACAAGTAGAGGCCCCGTGCGATGCACGAGGCCTCTACTTCGGAGCGGACGACGGGACTCGAACCCGCGACCCTCACCTTGGCAAGGTGATGCGCTACCAGCTGCGCTACGTCCGCATGTATGTACTTGTCCGTACATCTGTGTCCGCACGTGTTTGCTCACATGTGGACCACGTTGTTCGTGTATCCGGTTCCAGCGTGCCTTCCCGGTTACGGTGCAGAAGTTTACACGTTGGCGTCAGGGGTCTGGCAGAGGGGTGACGTAACGGCTCCACTCTCCGTATCGTGTTCAACGTTCAACTGGTGCCTGCAACGTGACGAGGGGGCCGCGCAGGCCTTAGGGGGTGACTGGCTGAATGGACCGCACGGTGTCCGCAACCGAGGAGTCGATACTGCTCGAGCGACTGCGTGAGGGCAAGGACGACGCGTTCGGCGAACTGTTCGAGCTCCACGTGGCTTCGGTGCGGCGGCTCGCCCGCGGCATCGCACGGGACGGATCCGAGGCCGACGACGTCACCGCGGAGACCTTCTTCCGGGTGCTGCAGGCCGTCCGCCGTGGCAACGGGCCGAGGGACAACGTCCGTGCGTACCTGCTGACCGTCGCGCGCCGCGTGACGTGGGAGTGGCAGGCCGCGCGGCGCGACATCCCGGTGAGCGACGACGAGCTGACGACCCGCGCGGGTGCGGACACGCAGAGCTCCACCGCGGAGACGTCCTTGATCACGCGCGCGTTCTCGAGCCTGCCCGAACGGTGGCGCACGGTGCTGTGGCAGACCGAGGTCGAAGGCGTGCAGCCCGCGAACGTCGCGCCCGAATTCGGCCTCAGCCCCAACGCGACAGCCGCGCTCGCCCGGCGCGCCCGGGTCGGCCTGCGCGCCGCGTACCTGCAGGCACACCTCGCGACCGGGCGCAGCTCGCACGGCTGCCGCACGATCGTCGAGAAGCTCGGCGGGTACACCGCGGGCAGCGTCACCGGTGCCGAGGCCCGCAAGGTCAAGGCGCACCTGGCCGCGTGCTCGTCCTGCCGGGCGACGCACGACGAGCTGCGCGACGTCTGTTCCTCCCTGCGCTCGCACTCCGGTGTGCTCGCGCTGCTCGTGCCCGCGGCGGGACTCGTCGCGAACTGGGGTGGTGCAGGTGCGGCCTCCGGTACGGCGTCCGGGGCGGTGTCGTCGGTGGCCGGATCCACAGCCGGGACCGGGTCGGCCGCAGGTGCCGCATCCGGGACGGCGGGGAGCCTCGCCGCGCTGAGCGGACACGTGAAGGTCGGGCTTGCAGTCGTGTCGACAGTGACGGTCGGCGCGGCGGGCGTGGCAGGCGTCGCCGGACTTCCCGGTGGCGACACGCGGGAGGTCCTCGGACTGCACGGCGGGCCGCGGGGCGACCTGCAGCGGGGCGATATCGAGCGCGGCGAGCCCGCGCCGGTGGCACCCGAGGTCGACCGCATGACGGAACGCGACCAGGAGGCCGAGGGGCAGGGCGCCGATTCCGAATCCGGATCGGCCGACGGCGCCGATCACCTGCCGTTGGCCGACACCGACTACAGCGTGCCCGGCAACCAGCACTCGACCCGGCCCGGCGATGCGGCACAGCAGGGCAACGAGACGCAGCGCGACAATGCGGCCCAGCACGACAGCGAACCCGAGCGCGACAGCGAACCCGAGCACGACAGTGAACCCGAGCGCGACAACGCGGCAGGGTCCGGGGCCGGCCCGGAACGCAGGTCCGGGAACGAGTCCTCGGGTCCGAACGGGGCCCTCGCGGACTCCTCCGGCGGTAACGGGGTCGACGTCCGTTCCGGCGTCGGACCGGACGGGGCCGTCGGATCCGACGGGGCCACGGGCGGCACCGGCCGTTCGGCCCCGGGCGTGGATGCGGGCGAGGACCGGCATCGCGCCGACGACGCCCCCGACGGTGACAGGGTCGACCGGAAGGCCGGAGCGTCGGTGGCGAAACGGCTGGCGCAGGCGTGGGCCGAGAAGATGCGGGAGGTGCGGCGCGACCGCGACCACGGGTTCGAGCGGCCGACCGAGAGCCCGGACGTTCGCAGCGATCGGCGACCTGCGCCGCACCGCGACCGCGGCGGCGACACCGACCGCGGTGGCGACACCGACCGGAACCGCGCCGACCGGGATGGTGACGACCGGGGACGGGCAGCAGGCGTCGAGCATCGGTTGTCGCGGTCGGGACCGGACCATCCGGGGAGGAAACCGGCCGCTGCCCACTTCCGCGGAGAGTGACACTCCCGGTAATGTCTGTTACTGACAGACACTGGTAGTGACTGAGTTCGTCAGTTGCTTGAGTTCAGTAGTTGCCGGGCTCAGTAGTTGCAGGGCTCAGTACTGCAGCGGCTGTCACCGACAGAGCACCGGCGGGCTGCGGAGGAACGTGATGAACCGGCTGGTTCGAGGAAACGACGGCCGGGAATGGGTCATCCGGGCGCACCTGGAATGGCGCCGGCCCGCGACCGCCGACGACTTCGAGCACGACGCCGCCGCGAACTACACCCCGGGCATCATGATGGCCGGCGTGGCGCTGGCGCTGGCAGGGGCGCTGCTGCTGACGATGCCGGATCGGCTGGTCATCCCGGAATTCGTCCCGTACGGGCTGTTGCTGATCGCGCTGTTCTTCCCGCTCCGGTGGGTGCTGCGCAGGCCGTGGACGGTGGTCGCCGAGACCGACGGCGACTCCGCAGGCGACCACCCGTCCGAACGCTGGGTCGGCACCGTCAGCGGCGTGTTCAACATCAGTGGCGAGGTGAAACGCGTCGCCAAGTCGATCTCTCAGTACGACCTACCGGACTTCGAGGGTCCGCTGCACCCCGTGGAGTAGGCGCCGTGCCCGAGTTACCGGAGGTCGAAGCGCTCGCGCACCATCTGCGCGAGCACGCGGTCGGCCGTGCGGTGACCCGGATCGACGTGGTGTCGCTGAGCGTGCTCAAGACGGCGACGCCCGCATACACGGACCTGCGCGGCCGCGAGGTCACCGGCGCGAGGCGGCACGGCAAGCACCTCGACGTCGAGTGCGGCGACCTGCACCTGATCGTGCACCTGGCCCGCGCGGGCTGGCTGCGCTGGTCGGACGACCTGCCTGCGGCCCCGCCGCGGCCGGGCGGGAAGAATCCGCTGGCCCTGCGGATGCACCTGTCGGCCGACGACACGGGCGGAGAGTCGAACGCGGCGCCGCGGCACGCGGGATTCGACCTCACCGAGGCCGGCACCAAGAAGGGCCTCGCCGTGTGGATCGTCGCCGATCCCGGGCAGGTGCCGAGCATCGCCGCGCTCGGCCCCGACGCGCCTGCCCTGGACCGTGACCGGCTCGAAGCCCTGCTCACCGGCGAGACGCGCCGCATCAAGACCGTGCTGACCGACCAGAAGACCATCGCGGGCATCGGCAACGCCTACTCCGACGAGATCCTGCACACCGCGCGGCTGTCGCCCTACGCGACACCGGCCAGGCTCACGGCCGACGACCTCGACGCGCTGTTCGACGCCCTGCACGGAGTGCTCGCCGCCGCCGTCGACCGTTCCGTCGGCCAGGACGCCGCGCGGTTGAAGGGCGAGAAGCGGTCGGGGCTGCGCGTGCACGGGCGTACGGGGATGCCGTGTCCGGTGTGTGGTGACACGGTGCGTGAGGTGTCTTTCGCCGACAAGGCGTTTCAGTACTGTGCCACCTGTCAGACCGGAGGGAAGCCGCTCGCCGATCGGCGGTTGTCCCGGCTCGTCAAGTGAAGGGCACGATCCTTGTTCGCTGATGCCGATGGAGTTGCTGCAGCGTGCGGGCGAGTTCACGGGTCCCGAGATGAACAACGGCGCCTGCTTCAGCTCGGAGCCCTCCATCGATGCGCTGGTCAGCCTTGAGTTTTCCCGCGACACGGTCACGGGCATGGTCCGGCGTTACGGTCTCGAGCTCGGCAACATCCACGGGCGTGCGGCCGTGGAGCTCGACATGACCGACAAGGACCTCGGGTGCCGAGTGGTGATGGAGATGGACCCCGAGGAAGTCGTCATGCTGCTCTTCGACGGCGGGTCCGCAGGAAGGTCGATACGTGGCGACCGAGGCGACCGAGGTGGAGACGTCGATTTCGCAGGGGTGACGCCGCGTTCGCAGAGGTGGCACCGATTGCGTAGGTGACGCCGCGTTCCGGTACCCGCGGCGTCCGGTGGTGCGCCACCTGCCGGACCTACGGGAAATCACTCGCCGATCGGCGGTTGCCCCGGCTTGTCAAGTGGGCAAGTCGCCCATACGGCCCATGACGCGCCGTGCCGAATCGGATACGCGAAGTACTCGTGCGGGCCTTGCCACCGGGGCGGCGACCCTCCAGCATTGACGCCGTGTCCGAGGAGCTGACCGCAACGATCGTCCTGTCGACGATCGTTGCACTGCTCGTGGTCACGCTGGCCGTGGTGCTGCTGAAGCGGCGCAAGCCGACCAGCGCGATCGACGACGCCGTGCTCGAGGCCGTGTACGTCATGGCGAAGGCACCACTCGAGCTGCGCGAAGGACTCGACCAGGCTGCGGCGGAGAAACTGACCAGCCGGTTGCTGAAGCTGCTCAAGGGCGTTGCCGTGGGTGTGACCGACGGTGAGGGCACGTTGCTGGCCTGGGACGGCGAGGCCAACGACCACTACGTCGACCTGGTCGGCACGATCGGCACCTGTATCCGCAAACACCGTCGCGAGGTCGTCTCGCACGACAAGATGCCGTGCAACCACGGTGGCACCTGCAAGATGCGCACCGCCGTGCTCGTACCGCTCATCGTCGAGGATGAGACCGATGCGGTGCTCATCGTCGTCGGCAAGACCAGTGGCAAGCGCATCGTGCAGATGGCCGACGCCGTCGCCCGGTTCGTCGGCACCCAGCTCGAGGCGGCGCGGCTCGAGGACACCAAACACCAGCTGCACCAGGCGGAGATCAAGGCACTGCGGGCACAGATCTCGCCGCATTTCGTCTACAACGCCCTGAACACGATCTCCTCGCTCATCCGCACCGACCCCGAAGAGGCGCGGGAACTGCTGCAGGACTTCGCCGACTTCACGCGCTACTGCTTCCGCACCGAGGGCACGTTCACGACGCTGTCGGACGAGCTGCGCAACATCGACCGCTACCTGACCATCGAGAGCGCACGCTACGGCGGCAGGCTCGGCGTACGGCTGAAGATCGCGCCCGAGGTGCAGTCCGTCGTCGTGCCGTTCCTGCTGATCCAGCCGCTGGTGGAGAACGCGGTCAAGCACGGCATCGCGAACAAGCCGGGTGGCGGCACCGTGACCGTGACCGCGCAGGATTACGGCGCCGAGGCCGAGATCAGCGTCGAGGACGACGGCGTCGGCATGGACCCGAAACAGCTCGACGGCATGCGCGACTCCCGTTCCAGTGCACACATCGGCCTGACCGGGATCAACCGCCGGATGAGTCAGGTCTTCGGCAACCGCTACTCGCTGGTCGTCGAGACCGCTCCGGGCGCGGGCATGAAGGTCACCATGCGGGTGCCGAAGTTCGTGCGCGGTGTGCGGCCGGACATGCTGAAATTCGCCGCCGACGGCACTCCGGAGGACGACGCGCTCGCCGCCGGACCGGACGGTCTTGCTGCCGGACCGGACGGTGCGGCAGCGGCAGGCGCGGGTTCCGGTGTGCCCGCCCCGGGTGCGGCTCCGGGCCAGTCCCAGCCGGTTCCGGCCGAGCACGCCCAGACCCAGGCCGCTCCCGCCCCGCCCGGCCAGCACGCCCCGCCCGGCCAGCAGCAGACCCGGTCCCAGCAGGGCCCTGCCCAGGCGCCGCAGCAGGGCCAGTCGCAGCCGCAGCCACAGCAGGCCCAGCCACAGCAGCCGCCCCAGCCGCAGCAGGCCCAGCCGCAGCAGGGCCAGTCGTCCCAGCCGCAGTTTCAGCCGGCCCCACCGCCCCAGCAGCGGCCGTCGATGCAGCAACCGCCCGCAGCCCGGCCTGCAGCAGCACAGCCGGCAGCCTCGCCCGCAGCGCAGCTCGCGGAGGCGCCTGCCGAACAGGGATCGCGGCAGACGTCCTCGCAGCCGTCACGCAGGCCGGTCGCGCGGCAGGCGTCGGAGGCGAAGCAGGCCGCACGTGCTGCGCAGGCGGCCGCGCACGGAGGGAAGACCGGTCGTCCGGAACGCCGGGCCGACGGCGACCACGACCCGGCGCCGGGGCCACGGCCCGACTGACGGTACGGCCACGGCCCGACTGACGGTACGGACGCGGCCGGACTCGCGGTCCGGCCGCGCCGAGGCGACGGGTCCGTTCGTGGTGGGTTTCGCCGGGGCGGGAGAGCCGAGATCGTCGCTACGGTGGGGGCATGGCAAAGAGCGGGCTGGCGGGCCGGATTCCCGTCGTAGGGGATCGGATCGAACGCCGGGACAAAGACGTCGTCGCGGTCGTGAAGCTTCAGGGCATCATTACGCAGCACGCGTCGCCGGTAGGCAGGGGCGTGCTGAACCTTTCGACCGTCGAATCGGCCCTGACCAGGGCTTTCGGCCACGAGAACCTCAAGGCCGTCGCGCTGCAGATCAACTCGCCGGGTGGTGCACCGACCCAGTCCGGCCTGATCGCCGAGCGCATCCGGCAGCTGGCCGACGAGAAGAACGTGCCGGTCATCGCGTTCTGCGAGGACGTCGCTGCCTCCGGCGGCTACTGGCTGGCCTGCGCCGCGGACGAGATCGTCGCGCATCGCACGTCGCAGGTCGGCTCGATCGGCGTGATCAGCGGCGGATTCGGATTCACCGGGCTGATCTCCCGCCTCGGCATCGAGCGCCGCCTGCACACGGCGGGGGAGAACAAGGCCAGGCTCGATCCGTTCAGTCCGGAGAAGGACGAGGACGTCGAGTGGCTCAAGGGCGTGCACGACGACCTGCACGGACTGTTCACCGAATGGGTGCGCGAGCGCCGCGGAAGCCGGCTCGCGGAGGGCGCCGACCTGTTCACCGGCGACATCTGGCTCGGGCAGCGCGCCCTCGACCTCGGTCTCGTCGACCGGGTCGGCAACCTGCGTGACGTGGTCTCCGAGCGCTTTCCCGACGCCGAGGTCGTGACGGCCGAGCCGAAGAAGTCGCTGGCCGCGCGCCTGGGACTGGGTGCCCCTGCGGCGGCGGCGCTGTCGGCGCTCGAGCATCGCGCCACATGGTCACGTTTCGGCCTATGACACCGAGTTTCGCCCGGTGCGGTGTAGACAGTCGAGCTGTACTCACGGCAGGATAACGGTCACTGTGAGTGCTCGTGATGACGACCGGAAGCTCCTCGTCCTGGCGGTGGACGACGAGCTGCCCGGCCTTGACCAGCTCCGGCACTGCCTCGAGTCGAACGAGGTGGTCGGCCGGGTGATTTCCGCCGTCGACGCATCCGAGGCGCTGCGGTTGCTCGGGTCCGAGGACGAGGACATCAACCGGCGCAAGGAGATCGGGCTGCCGCCGGTCGACGCGGTGTTCGCCGACATCAACATGCCCGGATTGTCGGGGATGGAGATGTCGCGAGTGTTCGCCTCGCTGAATCCCGCCCCGGTGCTGGTGTTCGTCACCGGCTACGCCAGCGAGGCGGTCGACGCGTTCGACCTCGGCGCGGTCGACTACGTACTGAAACCGGCCAGGCAGGAACGCATCGACAAGGCCATCGGCCGCGTGCTCGACAAGCTCGACTCGCAGCCCGCCCGCGCCGCGGGTGGTGCCATCGCGGCAGGCGGGGAACCGGTCGTCGACGACACGGCCATCGGCGACGAGGAAGTCATCCCCGTCGAGCTCGGCGGCACGACCAAGCTGATCCCGCGCTCGGCCGTGCGGTGGGTCGAGGCGCAGGGCGACTACGCGAGGCTGTACACCACCGAGGGCAGCCACCTGGTGCGCATCCCGCTGGCCCAGCTCGAGGAACGCTGGGGAGGTGCCGGGTTCGTGCGCATCCACCGGTCGTATCTCGTGGCGTTGTCGCTGATCACGGAACTGCGCATGGCCCAGGGCGGCTACCAGGTCGTGCTGGGTGACGAGGAGAAGGTGCTGCCCGTGTCCCGGCGGCACACGCGGGCGCTCAAGGACAAACTGGTCGGCTCCTCGCGAGCGGGGTGACGGGCCGTGGGGGACCCGAAGGACCCGTCGGATCCGGCCGGTACGCAGGGCGGCATCCGTGAACCGGATCCGACGCTCGGCAAGCCTGCGAAACCGTTCGCGCCCGAACCGGTCGCGGCGCGGTCGCCGGAGCCGCCGTCCCAGGAGTCGCCTTCCCAGGAGTCGTGGTCGCCGGAGCCGCGGCCGCCGGGGTCGGTGCCGTCCCACGCCGCGACGTCACATGCGGCCGCTTCTCGCTCTTCGGAGTCGCGCTCGTCCGAACCCCGTGCCCCGGAACCGCGCCAGCCGCGCATCCGCAGGCAGCGCGTCGTGCTGGCCGAGCCGAGTCGGTCGTCGAACAGCCTGCGCGCGCGCGTCGAGCTGGAGGAGCAGACCAGCTGGGGCGAACTGCTCATCAAGGATCTCGTGAAGGTGCAGCTGCGCACGGCGGTGCTGCTCGGGCTGCTGGTGTTCGGCGTGCTGTGCGCCATCCCGGCGGTCTTCTACGCCGTGCCCGCCGTCACGCAGCTGCGCCTGGCCGGCATTCCGGTGCCGTGGCTACTGCTCGCCGTGGCGCCCTTCCCGCTCATGTTCGGCGTGGGACTGTGGTACAACCGGCTGGCCGAGCGGCGCGAGCGGGACTTCGTGAACATGATCGAGCACTGACGTGAACATGATCGAGCACTGATACCGGGCCGCAGGGAAGCTTCGCGAGGAAGGCGTGCGTGCAGGTGAACCCGTGGGCCCTGGTCAGCGTCGCGCTGGTCGTGGTGGTGACGTTCTACCTCGGTCACCGCACGTCGCGGTTCGCGCGCACCACCCATGACTTCCTCGTCGCCCGCCGCACCGTGCGCTCGCGGCGCAACGCCGCGGCCATTGCGGGCGAGTACATCTCCGCGGCCTCGTTCCTCGGCGTCGCGGGGCTGGTGCTCAAGGAGGGCGCCGATGCGCTGTGGTTCCCGATCGGGTTCACGGCCGGGTTCCTCGCGCTGATGCTGTTCGTCGCCGGGCCGTTGCGCCGGTCGGGTGCCTACACACTGCCGGACTTCATGGAGGCGCGGCTGTCCTCGCCCGCGTTGCGCACCGCCTCGACGTGGTTCGTGGTGTTCATCGGCGTGCTGTACCTGCTGCCACAGCTGCAGGGCGCGGGACTGGCCCTGATGATGATCATGCCCGCGCCCGCGTGGGCCGGGTCGGTGCTGGTCACCGTGGTGATCGCCTACAACGTCATGGGCGGCGGCATGCGCGCCATCACCCTGCTGCAGGCATTCCAGTACTGGTTCAAGCTCTACGCCATCGCCGCGCCGACGTTCGTGCTGTGCGCGGTGTTCGTCGCAGGCGGTGCGGGCGCTCCGGGGTCGGCAGGCAGCCTCGACGAACCCGCACCGCCGAACTTCGCCGCGCAGACGGCCGTCACGGTCGACACGGACGTGACCCTCGGTGTCGACAGTCCGACGCGCGTGCGCCTCGACGACGGCTCCGGCGACGGGGGCTCCGGCGACGGGGGCTGGACCACGTGGCGGCCCGGTTCCCAGCACGCGGTCGACGCGGGCTCGACGCTGACGTTCCCCGAGGGTGCCGCCGTCCCGACGGTCGGCCAGGCGACGTCGGCCAACCTCGACTGGCTCCTGCCCAGCACCGACCTCACCGGGCTGCTGTCGACGTACTCGCTGCTGCTGGCGCTGCTGCTCGGCACGATGGGCCTGCCGCACGTGCTGTCGCGCTTCTACACCAACCCCGACGGCAAGGCCGCCCGGCGCACTTCCGTGCAGGTGCTGCTGCTGCTCGGGTTGTTCTACCTGTTCCCCGTGATGCTGGGATTGCTGTCGCGGATGTTCGTGCCGGAACTGCTGATCACCGGCGATACCGACGCCGCCGTGATCGCGCTGCCGACGGCGATGCTGTCGGGCGTGACCGGGCAGCTCCTCGCCGCGCTGCTGGCGGCCGGCGCGTTCGCGGCGTTCCTTTCGACCGCGTCCGGACTCGTGTCCAGCATGTCCGGGGTCATCGCCACCGACCTGCTCGCGGGCAAGGTCCGCGACTACCGGGTGGCGAGCGTGGGAGTGGCGGCGGTGGCCGTGGTGCTGGCCGTGACGCTGCCGATCGACGACCTGGCGCTGAGCGTGGGGATGTCGTTCGCGCTGGCTGCCTCGACGTTCGCGCCGCTGCTCGTGCTCGGCATCTGGTGGCGGCGGCTCACGTGGCTCGGCGCGATGGTCGGGATGTGCACCGGCGGCGGGCTCGTGCTGCTGGCAGTGGTGCTCAACGCCGTGTCCGCCCACACCGGTGAGTGGGCCCCGTGGCTGGTGCAACAGCCGGCGCTGGTCACCGTGCCGGTCGCGTTCGGCCTGACCGTGCTCGTCAGCACCGCCACGGCCGGCCGCATCCCCGAGGACGTCGGCGCCGTCATGCTGCGGCTACACGCGCCTGACCCGCTGGGCTTCATGCGTGACCGCGCCGTGCAGCGGTTCGGCCGCGCCGAGGAACACACCCGCACCACCCCGGGTCGCCACCGCAAATAGCGGCCGGGGAGACCGGGCGGGCCCGGAAGGCCGGGTGGTCGGGCGGCCGGGAGGCTCCGAGGACATGGCCGCCCGGCGGCGGGATCGCGCTCCTACGCGGGGGTGACGCCGTTCGTGCGACGATGGGCACGTGGTGAACCCAGCCGAGATCCCGACGACACGTGTGTCCGAACTGCCCGCCGACGATGCGGTGTTGCTCGATGTCCGTGAGGCCGACGAATGGGCCGCGGGGCATGCACCCGGCGCGGTGCACATCCCGCTCGGCGACCTGCCGGCCAGCAGCGACAGGCTGGCCGAACTGCCCGACGACCGCCCGGTGTACGTCATCTGCCGCACCGGCGGCCGGTCCGCGCAGGCGGCGGCGTGGCTCAACGCGGCCGGACTGGTCGACGCGGTCAACGTGGCAGGCGGCATGAAGGCCTGGCAGACCGAGGGCCGCCCGCTGGAAACCGATCACGACGCGGCGGAACCCGAGGTGCTGTAGCCGCGATGCATCCGGGCAGGTACCCGAACGGGCAGCCGGGCAGGCAGCAGCCGCGGCCGAGCGTGCGGTGGGTCGCGACCGTCCCGCCGGGCGAGAACCTGCCACGCCCGCGCGGGCGGCGCAGGCCGTACACGGGACCGCCGCGGTATCCGTCGCCGCCGCGCTGGGGCTTCCCGAACCTCGTGTGGCGCCCGTCGACCGCCGTGCCCGGCACCTCGTCCGGCGGCATGGAGCCCCGGCAGCGGCTGCGTTCGACCAGCCGGAGCGCCGTCACCCTGCTGATCGCGCTCGCCGTGCTGGCCGGGCTCGCCGCCGTCGCCGAGGGCTGGCGGTATGTGCTGCTGCTGCAGAGCCGCACGTCGGCGCTCAGCCCGGGAGTCGTGGGCGCGTCGGACGCGTTCGTGCTGGCGTTCGCGCTGATGACGCCGATCATGGCGTTGCTGGCCGTGGGCGGGGCGCTGTGGTGGCTGTTCGTGGCACGGTCGGTGGCCGCGCGCGATGCGGGCCAGGACGTGCCGCGACCGGCGTGGCAGGTACTCGTCGGCACGCTCGTGCCGGGAGCGAACCTGCTGCTCGCGGGCCCGATCGTCGCCGAGCTGGAACACGCCGCGCTGCGCAGGCCGGTCGATCGGCGGCCCCGGCCGTCGCGGCTGGTGCTGGGGTGGTGGGCGACGTGGTGCGCCAACGTCGCACTCGCCGTGGTCACCGTCGTGTGGCGGCTACGTGACGGCGTGCAGGTCGATGCCGACGGCGTGGTGCTCAGTGCGCTGACCGACGCCTGCGCCGCGGGCCTGGCGATCGTCACGGCGGTGCTCGTCCACCGGATCACTCGCCTGCTGTCCCCGGTCGGCGCCGACGTCCTCGCGCTGCGCCAGGTCGTGAAGGTCACCGGCGCCCCGGAACCGGAACGCCGTCCCCGCCCGGCCACCTCCGCCCGCTGACGGCTCTGGGATCAGCCGCAGTCACTCGGACGGGAGGTCGGACGCGACCCGGGTGAGGACCCTGCGGGCCGCGTCGCCTTCGGCAGCGACACCCCACAGCTGGTCGGTGATAGATCGGTAGAGCGCCACGTCATCAGGGTCGGTCGCGGTCACGTCGGTGTGGTTGACCTCGACCGTCACCGCATCGTCAAGGATGGTGTATCCGTGCAGGGTGATCGTCGGAAGCTGTACGTCCAGAGGGATCACCCCGAGCCGCACGTGTCCCAACCCGGCCAAGTTGGTCAAGCGGTCCAGCTGGCCGCGCATGGCTTCGGGCGAGCAGATCGGGTTCCGCAGGGCGGCTTCGGACACGAGGATTTCGACCGTGCGGGACGGGTCGTAGAGCACGTCCTGGCGTCGGACGCGTTCTCGGACGGCGGTGTCGGCGTCGTCGGGGGAGTCGACCATGGCGGCGGCGATCTCGAACACCCGGCGGGCATAGTCCGGGGTCTGGACCAGGCCGGGGACAAGGAAGAACTCCACCATCGTGATGTGGGAGGCGGCGCGTTCGCTGACGGCGGTGCCGCGCTGCACGGTGGCGTGGCCGTGGCGAAGGCGGCGTTTCCATCGGTCCCGGTCCAGTCGCAGTTCGCGGGCTTCGTCGCGGAGGGAGGTAAGGGTGTCGGCGTCGGCATCGACGGCGGCGGCCCATGCGGCGAGGTCGGCGTCGCTGGGTAGGGTGCGGCCGTTCTCGACGTGGGACACCTTCGAGGCGACCCAGCCGATGTGTGCGGCGAACTCCTTGCCCGTGCGAAAGCCGACACGCTCGCGCAGATTGCGGAGCGTGTCGGCCAGCGCCAACTGTCGTTTCTCGATGCTCAATGGGCCTCTGCGAGGTTGGCATGGTGGGTTGCGAGCGGCCACACCATGTCGCGCCACCGCTGGGAGTGGGCAACGGTGGCCGGGGTGTCGTCGACGTCGATGCCGACGAGGTTCGTGGCCTGGTCGAATCGCAAGGTGACGACCCGCTCGTCGTCGAGGATATAGAAGTCGTCCTCGGGCATCGACATGGCCAGGTCAATGCGGGCCTTGGCGAGGTCGTGGTCGAGTTGATGACGCGGCAGGATGGCGGCGAGCTGTCCGTGGGCGACGTGCGCGAGCTGGCCGAGCGACTCGGCAGGATGGCTGCGGAGCTGTACCGGCGCGCGTGGTGATCGACGCGCAGCAGGCTGCAGGGGTGCCGACGTGAGCCGCGAAGTCGCCGAGCCGACACCGGCCGTTGCCGACCCGGATGTCCCCGATCTCGACACCGTGCCCGGCTGGCGCCCGGTCGCGGCAGGCGTGCGTCACATCGGCGGCACCGCCGACGAGCCACCTGCCGACGTGATGGTCGAGATGCTGTGCGGTCGACAGGTCACCGTGCCGAGACGTCGCCGGCGTCGCCCGCACCCAGCGTTGTTCGACTGCAGCGCGTGCTGGCACGTGTGGCTGGGAATCGACTGATCTCGCCTGTCCGGCCGGTGACTCCCCGCGCTCCCGGGCGGGCAGGAGATCCCACGTTGTCGGGGTGATGTGCCAGGCTGCGCGCCGCACACACTGGGGGTGGTCGGATCGCCGCCGCACGTTCCGCACTGGCCCACGCGCCGCAGCGCCACACCTACGAGGGGACCGCATGACCGCCACCGCGCCACTCCTCGACCACGAGGACGTCCTGCTCGCTGGCGCCGACGACGCCGAGCAGGTGATCGAGCAGCTGGCCGAGCACAACCGGCGCCGCGAACGCGACGAGACCGGCCTGTGCTGGTGGCTGCAGTGCCAACCCGGCGACGAGGCCCCGGCGCTGCTCGTCGGCGTTCGCGGTGAGGTCGGCGCGCTGCAGTGGTTCGAGGGTGCGCACGCGGTTGCACCGGAACAGGGCGCGAACGGCGACCGCGTGGACTACTTCACCCGGTGGGGACACCACAACAGCGTGCCCCCGCACGTCGAAGTGCCCCTCGACACCGTGCACGCCGCCGTGCGCGAATTCGCGAGCACCGGCCAGCAGCCCACCTGCGTGCAGTGGACGGAGACCCAACTGTGAGCACCACCCGTCACCGGTCCCTGTACTCGCCCTGCGTCGTGCTCACCTTCTCGTGACCGAAACAGTCGACGATCTGCCGTGCAGGTAGTCCAGCGTCCTCGAGGAGCATACTCGAGTACGTGCTGCGGAGTCGCGTCTCGAGTCGGTCGGGCGTTTACCGCCGTGCCTGCTGGTAGCCGGCCGAAACGTCGAGCAGGATCGACCGAGCAGCGTCGTCGGCCGCGGCAGCGTCCCAGAGTTGCCGGAACAGGTCGTCGTAGAACGCGTAGTCGTTGCCGTCGCTGGTGCGGATACTGGTGTGCAGCAATTCGGCGACGACGAGGTCATCGAGGATCGTGAACCCGTGGAGCGGCGCCGCCGGCAGAGGCATGCCGAGTGGGAGCACGCGAAAGCCGACAGCAGGGCCGCCGACGAGCGCAAGTAGCCGGTCGATCTGGCCGGCCATCATCTCGAACCAGCCACCATCCGGGTCGACGCCGGGCGGTGGTGTACGTAGCGCGGCCTCGCTGACGAGGATGTCGACCTGCGCTGACGGTTCGTAGAGGATCGTCTGGCGCTGCATACGTGCCGCGGCAGCCTGGTCGGGGTCGCGAGTCGTACCACGCAGCGCCGACAGTCCGCGGAACACCGCCAGGGCGTAGCTGTGGGTCTGTACCAGGCCGGGCACGAGCACGGTCTCGAACACGCGGATGTGCTCCGCCCGCTGCTCCAGCTCGCCGAACGACTGCTGAAGCGCGGTGTGGCCGGACTGAAGGCGGTCCTTCCAGCGTGCCTCGTCCAGCCGGATCGCGCGCAGCTCGGCGCGTATCTCCTCAACCTCGTCAGGGTCGACCTCGCATGCCGCGAGCCATGCTTTCAGCTCGGCGTCGGTGATGCGCTGAACGCCGTTCTCGATCTTGGAGATCTTGGGCTGTTGCCACTGGAGACGGTTCGCGAGGTGCGCACCACGCAGGCCGGTAGCGATGCGGTATTCACGCAACTGCTCGCGAAGCCGTCTCCAGCGCGTCTCTACATCTGTGCTCACGGACTCCTCGCGGTCGCGTACTCGCCGTGCGGGATGGCGACTGACCATACCCGGTCGCGGTACGCCAAGTGTTCAGCGACGGATCCCACGTTGTCGGGGTGATGTGTCTGGCTGCGCGCCGCACACACTGCGGGGTGGTCGGATGTCGGTCGATCGGCTGGCCGAGACCATCGGCCGCGTCCTCGACCGGATCGCCGCCGCACGTTCCGCACTCGCCCACGCGTCGCAGACCACCGTCGAAGCACGTGACATGTACGCACAGTGCTTCGAAGGCATTCACGACCCGGACGCCGGTCAAGCACCTGGCGCAGCTGCGGAGGCCGCCGAGCAGGTCGACCAGCAACACGGCCGCCTCGCCCAGATCGAGCAGACGCTACGCGGGTACCTCGACCAACTCGGCGCGAGTCTGCCGGGTTCGGCACCGACGAGCGCACCGACGCCGAAACCCGGCGCTGCGCCACCTCCGGCATCGGCGCCGAAAGCAACACCCTCCGAGCGAGCACGTGCCGCCCTGCCTCCGCCCGTGAAACCCGGCACGGGGGACAAGACGCGCGGGTTCTGGTGGACGGCCGACGGCGACGACATGACGGAGATCGTCAGCGGACGCGACGAGAACGCCGACCGCGTAGACGAATGGGTTGCCGCACAACGGTTTCCCATGGCGCCGATCGCGCGCGCCGGTGACGTCGAGCTGAAACTCGCCGCTCACATGGTCCGCAACGACATACGGGAAGCATCGGTGGCGATCAACAACGTTCCCTGCATCGGCCCGGCGTCGTGTGACACGCTGGCGCCCGTGATGCTGCCGAAAGGCTCGCGGCTGACCGTCCACGGGACGAAACCTGACGGCACGCCGACCACAACGACCTACGAAGGGGGCCGTGCACCATGGTGGCGCTAGATGCCTGGTACGACCACGACGGACCGACGCGGGTTACGACGGCCGCCGAACTCGATGCCGTGCTCGACACCGTCGCCGCCATGTCGGGGCCGACTCTCGTGGCATTCAATGCCGCCGACGATCCGGCGAGTGCTGGCCTGCTGAACGTCGGCCTGGACGCCGAGCGCGGGGTCGGCGTGGTGCATCATGCCGGACGCGGACGCGGGTACTTTTCACTCGGGGAGGCGTCGAACGTCGATACGATGCTCTACTACTACATGGGTAGCGACACGGAGTTCCCGCCACAGTCCGAGATCCCGGTCGCCGACGTGCGCCGCGCGGCGCACGAGTACTTCGTGAACGGCGCGCTGCCAGCGTCGGTGATCCGTTGGCAGCGCGACGAGCGGTCGACAGTCTAGCCACCGACGGCGTGTAGCTCGCGGTTGTTCAGTGTCACCGCGGACGTCGACGGTCACGGCGGGCCGTGGCACGCTGTTCGAGGCCCTTGGCGTTCCACCTCCCCCTCGTTGAACGCCAAGGGCCGCCCTTCGTTTCACCCAGTTGCGCTTTCTGCTGCGTCTGGAGCGAGCTACGAGGTCGTGGCCGAGGACGTCGGCGCGGTCGTGACGGGGAAGTTGCGCAGGCCGCGGATGACGAACTCCTCGCGGCGTTGCGGCTCACGGGCGAACCGCAGTGACGGCAGGCGGGTCACGAGCGCTTCCAGCGCCGCGGCGATCTCGATCCGTGCCAGGGGCGCGCCGAGGCAGTAGTGGATGCCGCCGCCGAATCCCAGGTGCGGGTTCTTCTCCCGCGTGATGTCGAGGGTGTCCGGCTCGTCGAACACCTCGGGGTCCCGCGCCGCCGCTCCGAGCAGCGCGGCGATCTTCCCGCCCTCGGGGACGGCGAAGCCCGCGATCTCGACGTCGGCGGTGGCGGTGCGTTCGAACAGCTGCAACGGCGAGTCGAACCGGATCAGCTCCTCGGTCGCCGTGGCCGCCAGCCCGGGGTCGGCGACGAGCAGGTCCCACTGGTCGCGGTGGGCGAGCAGCGCCCGCACACCGTTGCCGATCACGTTGACGGTGGCCTCGTGCCCGGCCATCAGCAGCAGCACGGCGGTCGCGACGGCCTCGTCGCCCGTCAGCTCACCGACCGCCAGGTGACTCAGCAGGTCGTCGCCCGGCGCGGCGGCCCGCTCGTCGACCAGGCCGCGCAGGTACCCGGCGAACGCCTCGGCCGCGCGCTCGGCCTCGGCCTGCTTGTCGCCGGGTAGGCCGTACTCGTACATCTTGACGATCGCGTTGCTCCACTCGACCAGCTGCGGCCCCGCCTCCTCGGGAACACCCAGCAGCTCGGCGATCACCGCGACCGGCAACGGCTGCGCCAGGTGCTCCAGCAGGTCCGCCTCGCCGTCGGCGTCGATCGCCGTGGCCAGCGAGTCGACCATCCGCTCGGCCAGCGCCTGCACCGTCGGCCGCAGCCGCTCCACGTGCCCGCGTGCGAACGCCGACTGCACGAGCCTGCGCAACCGGGTGTGCGCTGGCGGTTCGTTCTCCAGCAACGAGTTCCGGTGGAGCAGGTTGAACGAGGCGAACTGCTCCAGCGGCGTGGCATCGGTCCAGATGCGGCCCAGCGACCGGTTGCGCAGCACGGCGGAGGCGGCCTCGTGGGAGACGGCCACCGCGAGCCCGAGGCCGTCGTGGTGGTGGACGCCGTCGGCGCGGCGCAAGCGGGCGAATTCGGGATACGGATCGGCGAGGAAGGCCGGGTCTGCAGGATCGAACACCCGCCGACAGTAACGGTTCCGCGAGTCGAGTAGCGTTTTTCCGCCAGGTGAATCACGACCGGGAGGCGAGCGCAGTGGGCAAGGCCGCGCGGAAGAAGGAGCGCAAGGAGAAGGTCCGCGACGTATTCGTCGGGCGGCCGTTCGAGGGCCTGGCGGCGGAACCGGAGCTCATCGCGATGCGCGAGTTCGTGCCGTCCGCGACGGCAACGCTGCCGCTGGCCGGCGAGCACAGCGACCGCACGGTGACGATCGCGTCGGTGCTGCCGATGGCCGCGGCCGCGTTCGTGCGCGGCGACGGCGAGGTGTTCGTCGGCCTGCAGGTGCAGACCCGTTCCGGCGACATCAGCCGCGACCTGGGCAGGGCGTTGTCGTGGGCGCTGACCGCGCAGCCGGGTCAGGTGCTCTCGGTCGCCGACACCCGCAGCCCGTCGCAGCCCGGTGAGCGGCTGCAGGATCTGCTCGACCCCGCCGTCGAACTCGACGTCGAGGTGCACGAGGACTTCTCCTGGTGGCTTCCCGAGGGCGAGGAGCCGACGGGCGAGGTCGCGATGTCGCTGCAGCGCGCCAACGAGGCGATCATGCCGACCGAACGCCTCGACTCCGGTGCCTACTGGGTGCTGGCCGGCGAGAAGGCGCACCTGCGGTGGGTGTGGCCCGCCGAGGAGAACCGCCTGATGCAAGCGCTTGCGCGCTTGTCGGCCGCGGGCACGCTGACGCTCGGCGAGGAGACGAAATTCGCCGGTTCGTTCCGGGCGCACGGGCTGCTGGTTCCGGTGTGGGACCTCGATCCCGAGGCACACGCCCGCGAGTGGCTCGAACCCGCCAAGGCGCTGGGCACTCGGCTGGCCGAGGCCTCCGCCTCGCTCGACGACACCCCGCTGGACGCCGCCGAGCGCCGGGCCCGCGACGGGCTGATCGGCCGCCAGTTCACGCTGCGCTGAGGGCCGGTGCGCCGATGATCCTCCACATCTGCCCCGAGGCCGACTGGGCCGCGGTCCCGGCCGGCGGCGAGTACCGGCCCGCCTCGCTCGACGACGTCGGGTTCGTGCACTGCAGCGACTTCGGCACCGTGGCGCTGCCCGCCGAGCGCGTGTTCGCGGGCCGCACCGACCTGGTTCTCCTCGTGATCGATCCGGCCCGCCTCACCGTTGCGCTGCGCTGGGAACCCGCCGAGCCGCCCGAACCGGGCGCACCGTGGTTCCCGCACGTCTACGGTCCGATACCGGCCGCGGCCGTCGTGCGCACGTGCGCGTTCCCGCCCGAACCGGACGGCACGTTCCGACTGCCGAAGGCGCTGCACGAGTACCCGGTCTGACCGAGCACTCGTACAGCGCCGTGGCATCGGAAACCTGGTGCCGGCTGCGCTACTCCGACTGCGCTACTCCGGTGACGGGCCTCCGCCCGGGCCGCCTCCGCCGGACGGGCCGGGCGGATTGCCGCCTCCGCCGGGCGGCCCGCCCCCGCTGCCGGGCGGACCGCCGCCGGACTGGCGGCCACGTTTGCCACGCCGGCGAGCGCGCGACAGTGTGCTGATCGGGGCGCGCCGCTCCGTGTGGTTCCAGATTCCGGTCGTGGTCGATATCGCGTAGTCGATGCGGTCGTCCACCTGTTCCCCGAAGTGCCGGTCGAACTCCTGCGACAGCTCTCCGGCGAGTTCGCGCTGGTAGATGCGCCGTTCGGCTCTGAGGATCCCGCGGTGCTCGGCACTCAGCGCCTTGTACAACGAGACCGCCATCGCCACCAGCACGACGGCGAACGGCAGTCCGGTCGACACAGCGCCTGCCTGCAACGCGGACAACCCTTCGTCACCGCCGGCGAGTAGCAGTCCGATGGCGACGAGCCCCTCGAGCGAGGCGAACAGCACCCGGCTCCAGATGGGCGGGTCGGGGTGTCCACCCGAGGCGAGCATGTCGACCACGAGTGAACCCGAGTCCGAGGAGGTGACGAAGAAGATGACCACCAGGACGATCGCGATGACCGACAGGATCAACCCCAGCGGCAGGTTCTGCAGCGTGTCGAACAGCGCCTCCTCGGCGACCACCCCTCCTTCGGGCACGAGGTCGCCCTGCCGCTGCTGTTCGTCGATGGCCGTGCCACCCATCACCGTGAACCACAGGAAGCCGACGATGGTGGGGACGAGCAGTGCGCCTGCGACGAACTCACGGACCGTGCGGCCTCGTGAAATGCGCGCGATGAACACGCCGACGAACGGTGCCCAGGCGATCCACCAGCCCCAGTAGAAGATCGTCCAGCTGCCGGCCCAGTCGATGCCCGCCTCGCCGGTGTAGGCGAACGCGTCGAAGGTCATCGGCAGCACGTTGGCGAGATAGGACCCCAGCGACTGCACGAAGTCCCGGGCGAGGAACAGCGTCGGCCCCAGCAGCAGGACGGCGATCAGGAACACCCCGGCCAGCGACAGGTTGAAGTTCGACAACCAGCGGATACCGCGGCCGACCCCGCTGACCACCGACACGATCGCGACCAGGGTGATGGCCACGATCAGGATGACGAGCAGGAGGTTGTTCGCCTCGTCGACCACACCGATCTCGCTCAGGCCGGTAGCGACCTGCGTCACGCCGAGCCCGAGCGAGGTCGCCACGCCGAACAACGTGCCGACGACGGCCAGCACGTCGATGACGTCGCCGAGCCAGCCCTTGACCTTGTCCCCGAGCAGCGGTTCCAGCGCCCAGCGGATGGATACCGGGCGTCCCTTCCGGTGAATCGCGTAGGCGAGGGACAGGCCGACGATGACGTAGACCGCCCAGGGGTGGAAACCCCAGTGCAGGAAGGTTTGCGCCATGGCTTGCGAGGCGAGTTCGGCGGAACCACCGTCGACGCCGGGCTTCGGGTCGGAGTAGAAGGTCAGTGGCTCACCGACCCCGAAGAACACCAGCCCGATCCCCATACCGGCGGCGAACAGCATGGTGAACCAGGAGAACAGCCCGAACTCGGGTTCTTCCCCGTCCTTGCCGAGGGTGATGTTGCCGAAGCGGCTGACTCCGAGAAAGATCGCGAAGATGACGAATCCGGCGATGGCCAGCGTGTAGAACCACCCGAAGCCACTGACGATCCCGCCCTGGACCGAGTTCCAGAGGTTCCCGGCCGATTCCGGCGCGATGATGGAGAACAGTGCGATGGCCGCGACGACGATCAGGCTCGGCCAGAAGACGGACGGGGCGACCCCACCTCGTCCCAGCCGAACGCCGTGATGGCGCAGCTGCTCCTTGATCTGATCATCGGTGGCGTCAGCCTGGGCAATGCTTCCCTCCGCGGCCTGACCCGGCGGGGTCGGCTCGTCACCGGGGGGTTCGTTGTCGCCGGAGGGTCCGTTGCCACCGCTGTACGACTCGCTCATGGTGCCCCTGCTTTCCGTGGGCTCTGTCCTTAACCGAGCGCAGATGCTCCTTGCGTCCGAAAACTACGGTGGCTCCGGAACCACGTCCGGTCAAATCGGGACGCCGCGAGTTACTTCCTCGTTCGGGTGGAAGGTAGCCGGACGAGTGGCGCTGCCGGTCGCCTCCGGCGATTGCCGCGGTCAGGGACGCCGGATCGCATGGGCACGCATGCGATGGCGATCGTCGTGACCGGCGAGCCCGCGAATCCGGATCGCGTTTCCGCGCCCACAGTTCACAGCCACAGTTCGCGTGCCGTGAGGTGAGCCTTTCCTCGCCGAACCCGAGAAGTGGCCGAATCCGAGAAGTGGCCGAATCCGGCATGCGAAAAGGGCGGCACTCCTCGTGGCCGATCCGTGATCGGAATCGACCGCGAGGAGCGCCGCCCCTTCCGGTTCTCGAACTGCTGCTTCTCGAACGCTGCGTGTGTCCCGACGGGAAGCGTCAGAGCTTGCCGCCCGCGACCTCCGGCATGTCGTCGTCGGTGCCGTCGCTGCGCAGGTGCTTGTGCACGAACCGCTCGACCTCGAACAGGTTGCCGTTGGCGCGCTCGAACACGTTCACGAGCGTGCTCATCGTCGCGACCTCCTCGACCTGCTCCTTCAGGAACCACTGCATGAACTGCTCGCCGAGGAAGTCGTCCTCGGAACGGGCGGCCTTCGTCAGCGTCTTGATGTCGCTGGTGACCTCCTTCTCCTGTTCCAGGGCGAGCTCGGCCAGATCCTTGGCGTTGGAGAACTCGTTACGCACCTCGCCCGTGCTGGGAATGGTCACGTGGTGGTCGGTGTCCATCATGTACTGGACGAGCGCCATCGCGTGGTTGCGCTCCTCGACGGCCTGTGCGTAGAAGAACTTCGCGAGCTCGGGCAGGTCCTCGGTGTCGAACCACACGGCCAGCGCGGTGTACTGCTGCGAGGCGTGGAACTCGTTGTGGACCTGGCCCTGCAGCAATTCGTAGAACTTGGAACGCGGCTGCTGGGAATTCTGTTGCTTCGTCGTGGTGGGCATACATTCAATGTACGCCCCCGGATCCACTTTTTTCCACCCGGGGGCTGGTGATCCAGAACGCAGTTGACTACAATTCCTTAGCCAAGGATGAGTTAAATAAATTGAGCCTCACCTAAGATTAATTAAGCCTCACCTAAGTTGTCGCAATTACTTAGGTGAGGCTTAATTCTGTCTCAGTCGGTCGATCGTCCCCCGTTCGGGGAATCAACAACGCTCGGCGACGAGAACGTCGCCGAGCGGTCACTGCTCCGGCGCGTGCCGTGCCGGTGACCGCCGGAGCGGTGACCGTCGGCACGTGACGCTCGCCGGAGCGTGCCGACCGGTCGGGTGTTCGGGAGACCGATCAGGTGTTCGGGGCGTCGGGCAGCGGGCCGCGTGTGATGGGGCAGGACATGCAGCGCGGACCACCGCGGCCGGAGCCCAGTTCGGATCCGGCGATGGCCAGCACCTCGATGCCGGCGTCCTCGAGCCGCGCGTTCGTCTGCGTGTTGCGCTCGTAGCCGACGACGACGCCGGGCGCGAGCGCGAGCGTGTTGTTGCCGTCGTCCCACTGTTCCCGTTCGGCCGTGACGGGGTCGAGGCCCGTGTCGATGACACGCAGGTGATCGATGCCCATCGCGGCGGCTGCGGCGTCGAGGAACGGCTCCGGCCCGTCGACCCGGAGCTCGCGGGTTCCCTCGGCGGAGACGCCGTCGCCCGGCCGCATCGTGTACGCGACGAGCGAATCGCGGGCGAGCGGGTACATGACGACGGCGTCGGGGCCGACCATGGTGCACACCGTGTCCAGGTGCATCGTTGCGCGGTTCTGTGCGATCGGGACGGCCAGCACCGTGTGGGCGATGCCGTCGGCGAACACCGACCGTGCGAGCGATTCGGCCCCCGCGGCCGTCGTGCGCTCGCCGACGCCCACGGCCAGCACGCCCGGCGCCAGCAACAGCACGTCACCGCCTTCGACCGGGGCCGAATGCGCTCCGTACGCACGTGCCGCCCCGCGGAACCGCGGGTGATACGCGTACGCGAGGTCGAGCAACGCCGTCTCCCTGCTCCGTGCGGGCATGGCCAGCGACGAGATCGCCACGCGGTCGGCGATCCACGCCGACGAGTCGCGCGTGAACAGCAGGTTCGGCAGCGGATCGACCACGAACTCGTGCGCGTGGTGCATCTTCCGCACCAGCGAGGCGCCTTCGGAGGCCGGCAGTTCCTCGAACGTCATCCCGCGCATCAGTGCCTCACGCAGCCCGCCGGCGCCCAGGCCGGACAGATGGGAGCGCAGCGCATCCGCCAGTTCGGTGCCGAGCCGGCGCTCGTCCACCGCGGCGTGCACCCCCGCCGCGTGCGCCCGCGGGTCGGCCAGCGACTCGCCGAGGACATCGGCGAGCAGCAGCACCTCGACTCCCCGCGAGGTGAGTACCTCGGCGAACGCGTCGTGCTCCTGCTGTGCGCGTTCGACCCACGGGATCGAATCGAAGAGCAGTTGGTCGTTGTTGCGCGGCGTGAGCCTCGTGAGCTCGCCGCCGGGCCGGTGCAGCAGGACCGACCGCAGCGGGCCGACCTCGCTGTCCACGCCCGGGGCGATCGTGGTCGTGTTGTCCGAGTCCGGGCCGGTGATCGTGTTGGCTGTGTTCGTCACGCGCGTGAGCGTAGTGATGCTGGGCAATCACGGCTGCGTCTTCGGCCGAGGCGGCCACCGACCGGGCGGAGTGTCCCACGTGGTGCGCCTTTCCAGGTGCGCGAGCGCATCGGCGGTCGCCGAGCCCGGATCGGCGGTCACGAGGACGATCTCCTGGTCTTCCTCGTGGACGGGCAGCACGTCGCAGTTCAACTGCAGCGCGCCGACGTCGGGGCGCAGCATCGTCTTGCGGCGATGTCCGGGTGCCGGAGCCGGATGCCGATGCCAGAACTCACGGAACTCGCGGCTTTCATGCCACGTGCGGCCGGACGCCGCGTGCAGGATGCCGCGGCGGCATTGCGCGCGTGCCGGCGAGGCGGAACAAGTGCATCCGTTCGGCCGGGTGCGCCGCGCTCGACGAGTGCGCAGGAAGTCCGCGAGTTCCGTGCGCGACATGTCGCCCCCGGTCGCGTGCGGGAGGGATCGTCGATACCTGGTTGGTGGGCCGGGGCGGTGCCACCGTCGACGGTGTGAACACTACGACAGCCCTGGTCACGGGTGCGAACAAGGGAATCGGCAAGGAGATCGCCCGCCGGCTGGTCGCCGACGGGTGGACTGTCCACGTCGGTTCCCGCGACGTCGAACGCGCCAGGACGGCCGTCGACGAGATCGGTGGCGGCGCCGTGCCGTTGCAGCTCGACGTCACCGACCCCGGCAGTGTCGCGGACGCGGCCAGGGTCGTCACCAACGCGTTCCTGCCCGCGTTCGGCGCTCGTCACATCCGCGCATCGTCAACGTCTCCAGCGGGACCGGATCGCTGACCTGGAGCGTGGAGACCATCCCCAGTTCACCCCGGGCGGCGGAGCGGCAGCTGCCTACCGCTCGTCCAAGACGACGCTCAACGCTCTCACTGTCTTCTACGCCACCAGCTTGTCCGGCGCCGGGTCCGAGGTCAACGCGCTCGCTCCGGGGATCCGGGCCACCGGGCTCAACGCGTGGGCGGCCGAGGCCGGCGGTGACCCGGCCGAAGCGGCTCACGAGGCCGTTCGGCCGGCCCGGCTGTCCGACGAGGGGCCGACCGGCGCCTTCTTCTCCTGGGGTGGAACAGCCGTGCCGTGGTGACCGCAGCGGCCGGGCCGCGGGCCTTATCCGACCTGTTCGAGCGTGCGCCGGCGCGGAGCCCGCTCCGGGTACGGGCCCCAGCCGTACTCGGCGACCACCGACGGCACCGTCGTGAACACCCAGTTCTCGACGCCGCCGCCCATGATCTCGGCGTACCGCTCCGCGGCCTCCCGGTTCGCGAACCGGATCTGCTGATCGTGCAACGCCCGGTGCGTGATCTTGCAGGCCATCTCCATCCCCTCCGACACGGTCCCTTCTCTGCTTGCGGCGGCGCCGTCCCCTCGGCCGCCGCTCGTCGGCTGTGCACTGCTTGTCGGTTGTGCACTGCGGAAACGACGGAACTGTCGTACCCGCGTCGTACCTTCTTCCTGTCCGGCCCTCCTGTCCGGCGCAGCGGTTCCCCTGTCGTGCCGGCCCCTGTCGTGCCGTACCCGCTGTCGTGCCGACCCCGCCGCGCCGTTGGCCATAAGTAGAACACACGTTCGATGTGCTGTGCAAACCTCCCGGTCGTGCCTGCTGTGGTGATCATGACCGCGGGAGCGGGGCGGGCTGCTACGGCAACCACGAGACGCGGCCACGCAGCAGCGCGTAGCCCACGAAGGCGACAACGTCGAGCAGGGTGTGCGCTGCGACCAGCGGCCACAGCCGGTTCGTGCGCTGCCACACGCGGCCGAAGACCAATCCCATGACGACGTTGCCGAGAAATCCGCCGAAGCCCTGGTAGAGGTGGTACGACCCGCGCAGGACCGCGGAGATGATCAAGCTCGTATTCTCGCCCATGCCGAGTTGTCTCAACCGGGTGATCAGGTACCCGACGACGAGTACCTCCTCGGCGAAGCCGTTGCCGAAGGCCGACAGGGTCAGCGTGATCGGTCTCCACCACGTCTCGCCCAGGGTCGACGGCTGCACCGTGAGGTTGAGGCCGAACTGCCACATGGCCAGGTAGAACAGCAGCCCCGGGACACCGATCAGCGTGGCGAGGCCGATGCTCCAGCGCAGGTCGGCGGACCGTGGCCAACGGGGGAGGCCGATCTCGGCGAGCTTCGTGCCGCCGCGCCACAGCAGGTACAGACCCAGTGCGCCCCACGCGACGAGCTGAGTGGCACTGAGTAACTGTCGAAGGAGGTCAATTGCCTCGTTGGTGGCTTGCGGCGCGTTGATTGCGACCTGCTGACCACTCAGAGTCTCGGGACGTAACAGTGCGTCGACCAGGGCGAGCAGAGAGCGTGCGCCGGATAAACCGAGTGTGACTGCAAACACAATAACGACTTCGACGGTCAGCACCCGCCGCCGTCGCGCGTCGTCGCCGGTGGGAACCGGCGGTGGAAGTGGTGGGCTGTCAGGTGTAAACCACCTGCGCAGCCAGCGATTCAGGCGATCGCGTGAGCCCGATGACACCGGGGCACGTTAACGCCTCGTCACGGCTTCGATGCCGACCGGGGGAATCGTGAATCATCACGATCCCGCTAACAATGCGGCCGGTTATCCATAAATCGCCCGAACGGCCTACTAGGGTGCAGCGGTTGAAAGAAACGATGAAGGAGGAGAGCCTCGTGGCGGAAACGTCAGAAGCTGAGGCCGCGCCATCCACATCGCCGAAGGACACATCGTCTGGTCACATGGGGATCGCGCCGAGGGTTTTCTGGCCCTCTGTGATCATCGTGCTGGCCTTCGTCCTGCTCTCCGTGATCTTCCCCGACACCGTCGCGGAGATCGTCGGAAACGTCCAGGACGTGGTGATCGGCACGTTCAGTTGGTATTACCTGCTGCTCGTGTCCGTATTCGTGGTCTTCGCGATCTGGATCGGTGTCAGCCACTTCGGTGACATCAAGCTCGGACCCGACGACGAGGGGCCGGAGTTCGGCCTCGGTTCGTGGTTCGCGATGCTGTTCGCGGCCGGCATGGGTATCGGTCTGGTGTTCTGGGGGGTGGCTGAGCCACTCAACCACTTCGCCGGTATCCCGAACCGGGCTACCGGGATCGAGGAGGGCACCGAAGCAGGTGCCCACGAGTCGATCCTGCAGACGATCTTGCACTGGGGTCTGCATCCGTGGGCGATCTACGTCGTGGTCGGTGTGGCCATCGCGTATGCCATCCACCGCAAGAAGCGTCCGGTGTCGATCCGGTGGGCGCTCGAGGGCGTGCTCGGTAAGAAGGTCAACAGCTGGATCGGTGACGTCATCGACGTCGCCGCGATCTGCGGCACCCTGTTCGGTGTCGCGACGTCGTTGGGTCTCGGCGTCATGCAGGTCGCAGCCGGGTTGAGCTTCATCGACGTCATCGAGGAGCCGAACAACCTGACCTACGTGGTCCTCATCGGTGCGATCACGACGGCCGCGGTGATCTCCGTGGTCACGGGTCTGAAGAAGGGCATCAAGTACATCTCGAACATCAACCTCGGCCTCGCGGCCGGGTTGCTGCTCTTCGTGCTGATCGCCGGTCCGACCCTGTTCATCTTCCGTGACGTGGTCCAGTCGTTCGGCGACTACCTGCAGAACATCCTGCAGATGAGCGTCAACACCACGGCCTACTCGGGCGAGAACGGCACCGAGTGGCAGGGCTGGTGGACCACGTACTACTGGGCCTGGTGGATCTCGTGGGCGCCCTTCGTGGGTGTGTTCATCGCGCGGATCTCGCGTGGCCGCACGGTGCGCCAGTTCGTCGCCGGTGTGCTGCTCGTCCCGACCGTGGTCGCGATCATCTGGTTCTGCGTCATGGGCGGCACCGCGCTCTACCGTGAGCTGTGGGGCCAGGGTGGCCTGATCGGCGTCGACGACGCAGGCGCAGCGACGGTCGACACGAACACGTCGCTGTTCGCCCTGCTCGACGCTCTGCCCGGCGGGTCGGTGGTCATCGTCGGCGCGATCATCCTGATCGTGCTGTTCTTCGTGACCTCGTCCGACTCCGGTTCGCTGGTGGTCGACATGCTGTCCTCGGGCGGCGACCCGAACCCGCCGGTGTGGAGCCGGGTGTTCTGGGGTGTCGCCGAGGGTGCGGTGGCCGTCGCGCTGCTGTTGCCGGGTGAAGGCGGTGCGCTCGACACACTGAAGCTGGTCGCGATCCTCATCGCGTTGCCGTTCAGTGTCGTGATGATCGGTATGTGTGTATCGATCTGGCGCGAGTTCAGCGCGGAACGCAGAGCGGCGCTACGCGCACAACGGCGCATGCAACGCGACGAGCTCGCCGATCACGTGACGAGCAACCTCGTGGATGCCGGCATTGTCGAGGACCCGGAGAACGGGGACAGCGGCAACACCAAGGCGTAACGCCTGCCGGTAGCGCACGACGCGCGAAACCAACGGCGCCCCCGGGAGTCATCGTGCTCCCGGGGGCGCCGTTTTCGTGCCGAGGTACGCGTGTTTCGTGCCGGGGTCCGCGTGTCGTTCAGCTCTGCGGGCCGAAAGGGCAGCCGATGAGCCTGCGCAGGGCGAGTCCGAGCTGCTGGCGGCAGTCGACGGGTTCGCCGAAGGCGAGGCGCACGTCGTGGTCGGCGGTGGTGCCGTCGGCGGCGGTGTCGTCGGTGGGTGTGCGGAACGGGTCCGCGTCTCCGAGGTCGCCGGGGTGTTCGACGCGCAGGCGCAGGCCGTAGCGGTCGATGCCGAGCGGGCGGATACGGCCGCCGCGGAGTTCGTCGGGCAGGTGCCGGGCGAGTGCGGTGACGACCTCGGGGTGGGCGTGTTCGAGGTGCCGCAGCCACGCGGTCTCCTGTCGGCAGAACGGGTCGGGACTGGCCGAGCCGAACGTCTGAGCGGTCAGCGAGTGCGTGCCTTCGGGGTCGGCGAGCACGAACGAGGCGGGTACGAGATCGAGCATCGTCAGTCCGTGCCCGAGGTCGAGCAGACTCGGTTCGGCGCGCTGCTCGGCGATCGTGGCGGCGCGGGTCCGGGCGGTGCGCGGGTCGAGCCCGCGGAGCCAGCCGGTGAGCCACAACAGGCCGCGTACGGGACTGCGCAGGGAGACGGGCGCCTCGTCGGTGATCTCGAGCGTGACGGCGAGCTCACCCTGCGGCGTGGCGGCGCCGGTGGTGTCGGCCGGGTCGCCGACGGCGAGCACGAGCGGGTCGTCGTCGGGGAGCAGAATGCTGGCGCGGCCGCCTGCGTGCACGTGGTGCAGGACGGGCTCGGTGTGCGGGCCGGACGCGGGTTCGCGGGCGACGGCAGGCATCAACACGGCGGGTCCGCCGCGGGCGGCGATGCTCTTGGCGCGCTGCGCGGGACACGGGGTCCGGGGTGCTTGCGGACGGGTACGGGTCACCGGTCACCTCCAACTAAGGTGAGGCTAACCTATTTCCGCGATGAGGGGAATGCGCGATGAGGGAAATTCCCGAGCGGTCCTGGTGAGGCGGGGCGCGGCGGTGCCGGCCACCGGTCTGTCGGCATCCCGATATTCAGTCCGGAAGCGGGCGCTATTAGCGTGTGAAGGGTGTCAAGCGCTGTGGAACTCACGCCCCCCGGCCCTCGCGGAGTCCCTCCGCTGTTCGCTCGACTCGTTGACGACTCGGTGCTCTTTCCGCCCAGTGAGGCGGCGATGCCGGAGGCCCTGAAGGGTCACTTCGCTTCTCGTGGCGGAGACAGGTCGGGTGTGCTGGGCGTTTTCCTGTGCCAGGCGTCGCGCCTGCCCGAGTTGATCACGGAGCTCATCAAGATCAAGCCCGCCGAGCCGCTCCCGCTGTCGCTGATCATCGACACGGGTCTCGGCGGGGTGCCGAAGGCGATTTCGATCGTCGAGTCCCGGAGCGAGCTGCTGGCGCTGAAGATGGTCGAGATGCCCGCGCCGTCGGACGTCGACGAGGTGTGGCTCGAGCGGGTCTCGGAGTTCGTTCCCGAGGACGTCGTGCGCGTGGTGGAACCGCGGCGCGGCGTCGGCTGGCTCGACGGTGTGCAGAAGGTCGTCGAGCACGGCAGCAGGCCGAAGATCCGCTGTGGGGGTCAGTCGCCGGAGAACTTCCCCGGTCTCGACGAAGTGGCCGACTTCCTGTCGGTGGTCGCGAGTTCGACGGGTGCGACGTTCAAGGCGACGAACAGCCTGCATCGCGCGGTGCGTCACACCGCCGACGACGGTATCGAGCACCACGGTTTCCTGAACCTGCTCGTGGCGACGGCGCGCTGCCTGTCCGGTGGGGATGTGCGCGGGGCGCTGGCGAGTACGGACGGCGCTGCCTTGGCTGCGGAGGCCCGCGGTTTGTCCGACGAGGCAGCGGCGGAGGTGCGTGCGATGTTCGCCTCGTACGCGTGCGCCGAGTTCGACCGCCCGGTGGGAGACCTCGTGGACCTGGGGCTGCTCGGGGCGGAGTGACCTCGGGACGGAGTGACCTCGGGGCGGTGTGATCTCGGGGCGGTGCGACCTCGGGGCCGAGTGATCTCGAGGCGGTGTGATCTCGGGATGGAGTGAGCCGGGCCGCTCGCTCGGGCGGGTGGTCCGGACGAGCGAGCGGCTGTCGTGGCCGCACTCCTTCCTGTGGGCCCGCCGGGACTTGCCGTGGCGGGGTCAGCCCAGCAGGGCGGAGCCGAACGCGTAGGCGGCGAGCCCGGCGAATCCGATGCCTGCGGCGCGCTGCAGCAGGTGCGGGCGGACGCGATGGCGGAGCTTGGTGCCGACGACGATCGCGATCGCAGTGACGCACGCCACGGCGGCGAAGGCACCGAGGCCGACGGCGACCGGCTGTCCGTAGCGGGCCGCGAGGCCGGCCGTGGCGAGCTGGGAGGCGTCGCCCCATTCGGCGGCGAACAGGACGCCGAAGGACGCGGCGGCCGCGCGCAGGAACGGGACCCGTGCCGGTCCGGCGCGCATGGCGTCCTCGCCCGTGTCGTCGGTCGAGCGGAACCCCGAGCGAAGCAGGATCGCCGCGCCGACACCGAACATGACGCCGGCGGCGACCGAAACGAGACGTTCGGGAAGCAATGTCAATGCGCTGCCGAATACGACGGCCACGAGCGTTTGAATCGCGAATGCGGCGGTGACACCGGTCCATACGGCGCTCGCGCGATAACGCGTGGTCAGCACCAGTGTGGCGACCGTGGTCTTGTCCGGCAGTTCGGCCACGAAGACCAGCGCAAACGCCGTGAGGAAGGCCGGCAGCACAGTGGACATCAGTAGTTTCACCCCTTGGTCACTTCAACGATAAAGGGGAATTGCCGAAAATCAAGCCGATCGACCTCGCGAATCGGCATTTTTGGCACCCGTGGAAATTGCACTGACCCGTGGCTCACAATTTTTTTCGGGGTGCCGAAATTGTTGGCTGTGGAGCGGAAACGTCCGTGGCGGTGGTGGCGGGCGGGTGCACGCGCGGGCAGGACCTACGTCCTGTCGTAGTCGGGACCGGTGTACCTGTCGGGCGGGTGTGCGCGCGGAGCAGAGTCGTGGTCGTGGAAGTTCTGGAGCTCGCGCGGTGGCAGTTCGGGGTCACGACCGTCTACCACTTCCTGATGGTGCCGTTGACGATCGGCTTGTCGGTGCTGGTCGCGGGCATGCAGACGGCGTGGGTGCGCACGGGTGACGAGCGCTACCTGAAGATGACCAAGTTCTGGGGCAAGCTGCTGCTGGTCAACTTCGCGATGGGTGTGGTGACCGGCATCGTGCAGGAGTTCCAGTTCGGCATGAACTGGAGCGAGTACTCCCGGTTCGTCGGGGACGTGTTCGGTGCGCCGCTCGCCATGGAGGGGATCGTCGCGTTCTTCGTGGAGTCGGTGTTCCTCGGTCTGTGGATCTTCGGCTGGGATCGGCTGCCGAAGCGGGTCCATCTGGCGTGTGTGTGGGCGTTTTCGCTGGCCACGGTGGCATCGGCGTACTTCATCCTGGCGGCGAACTCGTGGATGCAGCACCCGGTGGGGGTGGAGTTCGTCGACGGGAAGCCGACGATGAACTCGATCTGGGCGGTCCTGACGAACAACACGGCACTGGCCGCGATTCCGCACACCGTCGCGGGGTGTTTCGCGGTGGCCGCGGCGTTCGTCGTGGGTATCGCGGCGTGGCGGCTGTGGCGCAGGCGAGGCGGTGACGACGAGCACCGCGCGGTGTGGCGTTCGTCGGTGAAACTCGGCGCGTGGACGGGCGTGGTCGCGTTCGTGGTGCTGGTCGTGACGGGCGATTTCCAGGGCAAGCTGATGTTCCAGCAGCAGCCGATGAAGATGGCGGCGGCCGAGGCCCTGTGTCACACGGAGGAGCCGGCGAGCTTCTCGATCATCGCGGTCGGGGACGTGGCGGACGCCGATTGCGAGAGCGTGAAGACCTTCACCGTGCCCGCGTTGCTGTCGTTTCTGGCGGAGGGTGACTTCTCGTCCGAGGTCAAGGGCGTGCAGCAGCTGACCGGGGAGTACGAGGACAAGTACGGCTCGCACTATCCGGACGATCCGGCGCTCGGCGAGCTGGCGGGTCAGCCGATCGACTACGTGCCGAACCTGCCGGTGACCTACTGGGGTTTCCGGATCATGATCGGCTTCGGTGCGCTGTCGGCGCTGATCGGTGTGGCCACGTTGTGGTTGACGCGTGGTGGGCGGATCCCGGGCGGCCGCTGGTTCCCGTGGATGGCGCTGGGCAGCATCGCGCTGCCGTACGTCGCCAACAGTGCGGGGTGGATCTTCACGGAGATGGGCAGGCAGCCGTTCGTGGTGGTGCCGAACCCGGATCCGAGCGGCGTCGACGGGGTGTGGATGCACACCGCGATGGCCGTCTCGCGCGTGAGCGAGGGCGAGGTGTGGTTCTCGCTGGTGTCGCTGACGCTGTTGTACGCCGTGCTCGGCGTGGTCGAGGTGTATCTGATGGCGAAGTACGTCCGCGGCGGTATCGAGTCGGTGATGCCTGCGCGAGGCGGTGGCGGTTCCGGTGGCGAGGGCGGCTCGCGTGGTGGCGCGGGAGGGGGCGGTCCTGGTGGCGGAGATCCGGCCACCGGCGACGGTTCCGAGGGGGACGAGCCGTTGTCGTTCGCGTATTAGCGCCGGGCCCGGTTCGTAGTCGGATTCGTGGTTCGTGAACGCCGCCGACGAGTGGCCCACGGACAGCAGAGGAGCAGTGGTGATTGTGGAGTTCAGTAGGCATGCCCCCGCCCGTCCCGGGGGACGATCCCAACTCCAGTCTACCGCCTCGACGGCTGTGCCCAGGGGTTGTGCAGCAAGTTGTGGACAACTCGGCACGTTGTGCACAACTCGTTGGGGAAAACAGGTTTCACCTGAAACATGTCGGGGCCGCGTGCTAGGCGCCCGCGACGATGCCCGCCGAGGTGCCTCGCGCCCTCTTTCCGCGGCTCACCGGCACACGTCGATGCGGCAGGGGTACTGATGGAACTCGAGGTCGTCTGGTTCGTCGTCATCGCCTTCCTGTGGCTCGGCTACCTGTTCCTCGAAGGCTTCGACTTCGGCGTCGGGATGCTCCTGCCGGTGCTCGCCCGCAACAACACCGAGCGCCGCGTCATGATCAACACCATCGGGCCCGTCTGGGACGGCAACGAGGTGTGGATCATCGTCGCCGCCGGCGCCACGTTCGCCGCGTTCCCCGCCTGGTACGCGGGCCTGTTCTCCGCCGCCTACCTGCCGCTGCTGTTCGTGCTGCTCGCACTCATCGGCCGCGGCGTCGCCTTCGAGTACCGCGGCAAGGTCGACTCGCAGCGCTGGCGCCGAGCCTGGGACAAGGTCATCGTCATCGGCTCCACCGTGCCGCCCATCGGCATCGGCTTCGTCATCTCCGCCACCGTCCTCGGCCTGCCGCTCGACGCCGACGGCAACCGGGTCGGCTCGGCCTTCGCAGCCTTCCGCTGGGACACGCTGCTCGGGGCACTCGCCGTCACCGGCTTCTCCCTGCTGCACGGCGCCGTGTTCATCGCGCTCAAGACCGACGGCGACATCCGGCGCCGCGCACGCCGCCTCGCCACCGCCATCCTGCCCGTCGCGATGCTGCCCGTCGCCGCCTTCGCGGGCCTCGTGCAGCTCCGCCACGGATCGGACTGGACGTACGTGCCCCTCGCCGTCACCGTCGCCGCCGCGCTCATCGCCTGGTGGCGCATCGCCGCCGGACGCGAAGGGCAGGCGTTCGCCGCGCTCGGCGTCGCGATCACCGGCACCGTCGTCACCCTGTTCGGCGCCCTGTTTCCCGACGTCCTTCCCTCCACACTGGACGCCGCCCACTCGCTGACCGTCCACAATGCCTCCTCCGGCGACTACACCCTCACGGTCATGACCTGGGTCGCGGCGTTCGGCACCCCGGCGGTGCTCGTCTACCAGGGCTGGACCTACTGGGTCTTCCGCAAACGCATCAAGACCTCCCACATCCCCGCTCCCCACACCGCACAGCAGGGAACCTCATGAGCCGTCCCACCCGCGACACCCTTTCCGCTACCGGCACCGGCGCCGAACCGTCCACACCGGACACGCCGGGCCGGTCGCGGGTGGGACACGGCCCGCTCGGCGCGCTCCCGGCACTGTCACCGGCGGCGCGCCGAGCGTTGGCCGCATCCGGCGTGCTCGCGCTCCTCAACGCCGCATGCCTCGTCGCGCAGGCGTTCCTGCTCGCCTCCGTGCTCGCCGACGTCGTGTCCGGGGGAGGAGCCGAACGCACCGGCGACCTCGCGCCCCGGCTCGGCCTGCTCCTGGCCACCGTCGTCGCGCGGGCCGTGCTGGCGTGGGCGATCCGCGTCGTCGCCGCCAGGGCCGCCGCGGGCGCCAAGGAGGAGCTGCGCGCCCACGTCCTCGACCACGCGCTCCGACTCGGCCCCGAATGGATCGCCCGCCGCGGCCCCGGCGAACTCACCGCACTCACCACCACCGGCCTCGATGCGCTCGACGCCTACTTCACCCGCTACCTCCCGGCGCTCGTCACCGCCGCCGTCGTGCCCCTCGCCGCGGGTGCGGCCGTGCTCGTCGCCGACTGGCCCTCGGCCCTGCTCATCGCCATCACCCTGCCGCTGCTGCCGCTGTTCGGCGCGCTCATCGGCTCCTACACCCGCGACCGCGTCGCGGCGGCGAGCGATTCCGTCGCCCGGCTGTCGGCCCACGTCCTCGAACTCGTGCGCGCCCTGCCCGTACTCGCCGCGTTCCGCCGCGCCGACGCGCAGGCCGACACCGTCCGCCGCGTCTCCGACCGGCACCGCCGCGCCACCCTCGGCACCCTGCGCGTCGCGTTCAGCTCGGCCTTCGCCCTCGAACTTGCCGCGACCCTGTCGGTCGCCCTCGTCGCCGTCGTCATCGGCGTGCGCCTCGCCGGTGGCGACATGCCGCTCGCGATCGGACTCGGCGTGCTCCTGCTCGCACCCGAGTGCTTCGCGCCGCTGCGGGCCGTCGGCACCGCGTTCCACGCCAGCACCGACGGCGTCGAAGCCGTCCGCCGCGTCACCGACGTGCTCGCCGAACCCGCACCCTCCGACGGCACCCTGCCCCCGCGCCGCGGCGACATCCGGGTGCGGAACCTGCGCGTCCACCGCCGCGGCGGCGACGCCCCCGACGGCGAGACGTTCACCGCGCGAGCAGGGCAGACCGTGTGGCTGCGCTCGCCGAGCGGCGCCGGCAAGAGCACCACCCTCGCCGTCCTCCTCGGCTTCGTCCGCCCCGACGCGGGCGACGTCGAGGTCGCCGGCATCCCCCTCGCCGACCTCGACCCCGACGCCTGGCGCGAATGCATCGGCTGGGCTCCCCAGTCGCCCTCGTTCACCGGGGGCACCGCCGCCGAGATCGCCCTCGCCGCCCCCGCACTCGACCCCGCCGACACCCACGACCTGCTGCACCGCCTCGGCCTCGACGGGCTCGCCGACCGGCCCGTCGCCACGCTCTCGGTCGGCCAGCGCCGACGCCTCGCCGTCGCCCGGGCCCTGGCGCGCGTGCGCGCAGGCGCATGGCTGCTGCTGCTCGACGAACCCACCGCGCACCTGGACGCAGGCAACGCCCGCCGCGTCCAGGAGCTCATCGACGAGGCGGCACGCGCAGGCTGCACCGTCATCGTCGCCGCCCACGACCGGGCCGCGCTCAGCACCACCGGAACCGGCACCACCGGCACCGGCACCGACCTGCCCGGCGCCCACGAGGACACCCACCCCTCCGAGCACCCCACGGCCCCGGCCCGCCCCACCGCGCTGCGCAGACTCGTCGACCGGCGATTCCTCGGTGGCGTCGCGCTCGGGGCGGGTTCGCTGCTCGCCGGGGTCGCGCTGACGGCCACGTCGGGCTGGCTCATCGCCCGCGCATCGCAGCAGCCGCCGATCCTCATGCTCAGCGTCGCCGTGGTCGGCGTGCGCACCTTCGGCCTGGCCAGGGCCGCGTTGAACTACGCCGAACGGCTCGTCACCCACGACGCCGCGTTCCGCATCGCCGCCGCACTGCGCGTCCGCCTGTGGCGCGTGCTCGTCGCGCGAGGGCCGGCCGCCGCGTTGCGCCGCGGCGCGGACCACCGCCGCCTCGTCGGCGACACCGACACCGTCCGCGACCTGCTGCCGCGCGTGCTCACCCCACCGCTCGTCGTCGGCACCGTACTGATCGCCGCCTGCACCGCCGTGACCCTCGTCCTGCCCGCGGCGGGACTGGTGCTCACCGCCGCGGTCGTCGCCGCCGCGGTCGCCGCACCGTGGACCGCTCTCGTCGTGGAGCGCCGCGCCACGACCACGCTCGCCGCGGGCCGGCGCCGGCTCGACGAGCGGGTGCTCGCCCTCTTCGACACCGCGGCCGAACTGGTCGCCGTCGGCGCTCACCGCCGCAAGCGCCGCGCACTGGCGCGGCTCGACGGGCGGCTCGCCGCCGCGGCGCGCAGACAGGCCTGGGGCGAGGGCGCCGCCGACGCCGTGATCGCCGCCGCCACCGGCGCCGCCGCTGTCGCAGGCGCCTGGCTCGCCGCGGGCGCCGTCGACGCGGGAACGCTGGCCCCCGTCGCCGCACCCGTGGTCGCGCTCGTGCCCCTGGCGCTCGCCGAGGTGCTCGCGCTGCTGCCACCCGTCGCCCAGCACTGGGACACCCTCCGCGCCGCCCGCGCCCGCCTGGCCGACGCCGGCAGCGACACCGACGACAACGCCGACACCGACGACAACGCCGGCACCGGCAACGCCGCCGCCCGCGGGCCGCACCCGGATCGCGAGCAGGAGCGCGAGCAGGAGCGCGAGCAGGAGCGCGAACCGGCACAGCACTCGGGGCGCATGCGGTTGCGCGGCGCCGACATCGCCTGGCCGTCGAGCACGCGCCCGGTGCTGCGCGGCGTCGACCTCGACATCCCGCCCGGCTCGCATGTCGCGGTCGTGGGCGCGTCCGGCGCGGGCAAGTCCACGCTCCTGGCCGCACTGCTGGGATTCCTGCGGCCGGTGCGGGGTGAGGCGGACGTGCCCGAGCGGGTCGCGTGGGCACCGCAGGATCCGCAGTTGGTCTCCACGACCGTCGCCGAGAACCTGTACCTCGCCGACCCCCACGCCACCGGCGCCGAGCTCGCCGACGCCCTCCGCACCGCACACGTCGACCTCGACCTGCACACCGTGCTCGACTCCGCGGGCGCCGGTCTGTCGGGCGGGCAGGCGCAACGGATGGCGCTCGCCAGGGCGCTGCTCGCCGCGCCCGGCGCCGACCTGGTCCTGCTCGACGAGCCCACCGCCCACCTCGACGAGGCGACCGCCGACCGGGTCCTCGCCGACCTGCGCGGCGCGTTGGCAGGAAAGACGGTCGTGCACGTCACCCACCGGCCGGACGAGGTCGACGGCGCCGACCTGGTGCTGGAGATCACCGACGGCCGGGTGCACGCGCGAGCCGCGACACGTCCGCGGGCGCACGCGAGGTGAGCGGTCGTACCGTCGGAAGTCTGATGGAACCGAACGTCGCCGCGCGGGCCCTTTCCGCCGCCACCGAGATCACGACGACCGTGCTGTCCGGGGACGATCCCGACGCCGTACTGCCCATGGTCGTGCGGCACGCCGGGCAGATCGCCGACGCCGATCTCGGCCTGCTCATGGTGCGGGACGAGGACGGCAGCGTCACCGTCGAAGCCGCCTACGGCGCCGACACCACGGGGCTCGTCGGGCTCGTGCTGCCTGCCGAGTCGGCGGCGGGCCGGGTCGCGGGCGGTGCCGAGCCGGTGTTCGCCGACGACGTCACCAGCGACCCGCGTACCTCGCAGTTCGTGCCCGCCGGACTCACCGGTTACGGCCCGTTCGCCGCGGCACCGTTCGGCACCGGCGGCAAACGGCTCGGGGTGCTCACCGCGTACCGGTTGCCGCACCGCGCGCCGTTCGACACCGGCACCGGTGACCTGCTCACCGCGTTCGCGGGACAGGCAGGGGTCGTGCTCGCGCTGGCCGACGGCGCCGACGCGCGCCACCGGTTGAGCCTGTATCAGGAGCGCGAACGCATCGCCCGCGAACTGCACGACGTCGTCGTCCAGCGGCTGTACGCGGCGGGCATGCAGCTCGACCGCGTGCATCGCAGGCTGCACCGGCGGTTCGCCCGCACCGAACGCGACCGGCTCGGCGAGGCCATCGAGCAGCTGGACCAGACGATCGAGGAGATCCGCGGCACCGTGCGCGAGCTGCGCTCGCCCGAACCCGTGCCGGAGACCCCCGACGCCAGTGACCTCGCCGAGTCGGCACGCTCCGAGGTGCGCATCGCCGGGGAGCTGCTCGGCTATCCGCCCACGCTGGAACTGTCGGGCGAGCTGGCCGGCATTCCCGGCGAACGCGGCGACCACATCCGCGCCGCTCTGCGGGAGGCACTGTCCAATGTGGTGCGGCATTCCGGCGCGAGCGAGGTGCGGGTGACACTCGAACGCGATGACCGCGAGGTCCGGCTGCGCGTGCGCGACAACGGATGCGGCGTTCCGGCCGACGTCGCACGGCGCGGGCTGCGTCATCTCGCCGAACGCGCCGGAGCCGCGGGTGGCCGCTTCGACGTCAATTCCTCACCCAGCATGGGCACGATGGTCGCCCTCGAAATCCCGCTGTAGGGGGCTGCCGGTAGTGCACCGCGACGTCAACACGGACTCCGGAGATCCGCAACACGGCCCCCGGAATCCGCAACACGGCCCCTGGAACCCGCAACACGGCCCCTGGAACCCGCAACACGGCCCCTGGAACCCGCAACACGCGTGCACGAGTGCAGGACACGCGAGTCAGGGGGTGCGGTTCGGGTTTGCGGTGTGGCGGGCGACCCATGCGGCGGCCTGGGTGCGGCGTTGCATGCCGAGTTTGCCGAGCAGCGATGTCACGTAGTTCTTCACGGTCTTCTCGGCGAGGAACAGGTGCTGCGCGATCTCGCGGTTCGACAGGCCCTGGCCGATGAGGTCGAGGACGCTGCGCTCGCGTTCGGACAGCCCGGCCATGCGGTCGGCCTCGGCGTCCCCTCGCATCGTGTCGAGCAGCCGGGCGGTGGTGACCGGGTCGAGCAGCGACCGCCCCGCGCCGACCTCGCGCACCGCGTGGACGACGTCCTGCCCGCGGACCTGCTTGAGCAGGTATCCCGATGCTCCCGCACGGATGGCGCCGACCATGGCTTCCTCGTGTTCGAAGGCGGTGAGCACGAGACAGTACGGCGGGCTGCTCAGCGCACGTAGCCGCCGGCACAGCTCCACCCCGTCGCTCTCGTAACCGCCGAGCCGCATGTCGACGACCGCCACGTCCGGTTCGACGTGCAGCGCGACCGCCACTGCCTCGTCCGCGGTGCCGGCCTCGGCGGTGACCGTGATGTCCGGTTCGTCGCCGAGCAGATCGCGCAGCCCGCGCCGGACGACCTCGTGATCGTCGACGAGGAGCACCTGGATGGCCATGAGTCGAGGTTACGTCCTCGCCGGCGAGGACGTGCGGCACGCGAGGCGCTGCCTACGTCACCCGATGAGCCGTCACCCGATGAGCCGCCACCCGATGAGTGCAGCGCCGATACGGAGGTTCGACGCTGAAACCCGCCGTCGACGCGCGTACCGTCACGGCCATGGTCGCCGAGGAGCCGCGTACGGAGCAGTCCGCGAAGCGGGTGAGGGCAGTGCTGGCGGGAGTCGTCGTCGCGGACACGATCCGCCCGCTGCTGGTGTGGGAGAACCCGTACTACCCGGCGTACTACGTGCCGCGCGAGGACGTCCGCGGCGACGTGCTCGTCCCGAGTGGACGGACCCGCGCGTCGCACCTCGGCGACGGGCAACTGTCGACCGTGCGCGCGGGCGGGCGGGAGGCCGTCGACGCCGCCGTCGAATACCCCGGCGATGCGCTGGGTGGCCACGTGCGGCTGGATTGGCCCGCGATGGACCACTGGTTCGAAGAGGACGAGGAGGTCTACACCCATGCCCGCGACCCGCACACGCGGATCGACGTCCTGCCGAGTTCGCGGCACGTGCGCATCGACATCGACGGCGAACCGGTCGCCGAATCGCACTCGCCGTGGTTGCTGTTCGAAACCGGCCTGCCGGTGCGGTACTACCTGCCGAAACCGCATGTGCGCCTCGACCGCCTGACCCGCACCGACACCGTCACGCACTGCCCGTACAAGGGCGCGGCCGAGTACTGGTCCGTCGGCGAGTACCCCGACATCGCCTGGTCGTACCGCAACCCGCTGCCCGAGAGCGAGCGCATCGCCGGGCTGATCTGCTTCGCCGACGAACGAGTCGACGTCCACGTGGACGGCGTACTCCAGCAGCGCCCGCAGACGCCGTGGTCGTGATCGCGGCTCATTAGCTATGCGGCGAGCCGTGGTGAGCTGAACTCAAAGGAAATGACGGAGCGGCCCCTATATGTTCCCCGGAAGACGTGCTCAGATTTTTCCATCGACCCCATTCGAAAGGGGGCCAGAGTAGCAATTTGCAAGGCCGTCGCCATACTTGGCGTATTTCCATCCGAGCCGGTTCGCTGCCGCCTGGCATGAATCCCTTGTTTGCTGCTCCTGCTTCCACGTGTAGTACAGGTATACGACAAGCATCAGTGGTGATAACACAAACCAGAACCAATCGGGCATTGGTCACTCCGGAAGATTTCTGATAATCGATTCTGCGGCCTTGTCTGCAACGGCGCAGGCATCCTTCTGAAGGTCTCCGCCCTGATTTACAATACTGACGACCGCGAACTGCTGCTTGGGGTCACCGGAATCCAATTTCACGCTCACGCCGCAACCTGAATCCGTGGCCTCGAGTCGCTCACCTCCGACTCCTGAAATATCTACGGATTCGCCAGTTGTCATCTTGCTCATATCCTGACCGCGGATGACGTTAAAACTGTCGAAGCCTGTTTGCGAACTGAAATCGCACTGGTAGTCGGCGGGAGTCGTCTCAGTATCGTTAGTCTCGAGTATACGGTTTGCTGCCTTTTTGGGGAGCAATGAGCACGCATCGCCGTCCGGCAGGCGTTTTGACGTCGAGGCTGGCTCAGCACCCCCTTCGCTTGCTCCGCAGCCAGTCGCAAGGAGCAGGAGGGCAGCTGCACAAGTTGATGTCACGCTGCTTCTCACCAGATGAGTTCGCATTTTCACGCCAATCTATCTTGCTCTGAAGGTGTTCATATCCTCTAAGGGTTTCAGTAACGTTGTGCAACCGTATCTGTTCGGGATGTGCAGGCTGGTTCTGCGGTGCATCGACCCAGAGGGCGCGTGACCGGTCTGGACACGCTGAGATCATTCGTGGGGTGCGCCTTGCCGCACGTCGGGGTTGGCAGGCCGTGTGGTCGGGACCGCGGCTGCCGTCCATACCGGCAATTCGACCGTTGCAGCTCCGCGGCGTCATAGTTGACGGCCCAGGGCCTTAGCGTTGTGGTCGCTTTGGCCGATGACCGGGAACTGCTGGCTCCCGTCGTTCGTCGAGAGCTTTACGCTCACGGTGCATGTGGTTTGGCCCGTGGCTTTTGATCGTGGCCCCAGTCACCTGCCCAGTTTGATGGGGTTGGCCTGAGGAAGCTGGGGCAGGTAACGACGGGTGGTGCGGGTGCGCTGCACCGTGTTCGACGCTCAGCTCCGCGATGTCGCACCGTCGGCCTTCTTCACTGCCGCCTCCACGATCGGGGAGGTTCGACACGGTGTTTTCACACCCTCGAAGGACATTCCTCCCGGTAGTGCCTCGAAGACGGTTGGATACCGAGAGGTGTGAAGGGGGACGAGATGGAGAACTGGCGGCACGAAGCTGCCGAGGCGGTCGGTACGGAGACCGCCCACGTCGGGGGAGAGGAACAGCTCACCGAGGACACGTGGCACGAGCTGGGACCGGTGCGCGATTCCGAGGACGGTCCGATCGTGGACCTGCGGGGGACGCGCCCCGGCAGGCTGCTCGACGTGCGCCTCGCCGGGTCCGCCGGTCCGCGGGAAGGCGCGGCCGTGCCGGTCGGGGTGCGCCTGCGGCGCGGTGTCCTGCGGCTCGACGACCCCGGACCGCTACCCGCCGAATGCGATCGCGCCTGGGCGCGGATCGCCACGGCCGACCATCGCGCGAGCCTCCTGCGCGGCCTCGGGTTCGCGCCGCTCGCGGACCGGCTCGCCGCCGGCAAGCCCGACCGTGCCCACGGTGAGCCGAAACGTGCGTGCTTCCTGCCCGGCGTCCGGCTGATCCGGGGCGGCCCCGGCAGCGGCAAGACGACACTGCTGAAGGAAGCGGCCGACGAACTCGCGCGGGAGGGGCACCGCGTGCTGCTGCTGACCCGCACCGAGCAGGTCCTCATATGTGTCCCCGACCAGGCGCGGCTGACCGTGCAGCAGCAGCTGGCCGATCTGTCCGTGGCCGAATCGCGACTGCCGGAACTGCGGGAACTGCTGCACGGATTCGACCGGGCCGCCTACGACGCGGTGCGGCGCCGCATCGACGACCAGCTCCACGCCGACGAGCTCGAACAGCAACTCGCGGCAGCGCAACGGGACTACGGCGCCGCGGCCGCCGACCTCGCGCAGGCACGGCAGGAACTGCGCCGCGCCCGCAACGACTGGTCAGGCGCCGCCGACGGCAGGCGCAACCTGACCGAGGTGCGGGCACTCACGGCGCAGCTGGCCGACGTCGACGCCGAGCTGGCACGGTTGCAGCTGCGCGTCGAACGGCGCCCGTATCGCGGCCGGAACCGCGACCGCAAGGCGCTGTACCGCACGGAACGAGAGCGTGATGCGCTACGTCAGCGCATCACGGTGGCCAGCGACGCGGCGATCACCGTCGAACGGGCCTCCGCCTTGGACACCGCACTGTCGGATGCGCATCACTGGCTCGACGAGGCCGCACGCGACGAATCGGAGGCCTACACCCGCGTCCAGCAGTTGCACGCCAAGATCGCCCAGCTCCGTTCGACGAAACCGTCCGAGCAGGACATGCGCTTCCACGCCGAATGCGTCCGCCGTGGCCTACCGGATCTGCAGACCGAGTACGACGACCTGGTGCGTAACTCCTCCGGGCAGGCGGCGCGCCGCGGCCAGCTCGAGGAACGGCTCTGGTGGCTCGGCGAGGGTGCCTGCGTGGCGACCGACGGCCCGGTGCACTGCTCCGACACGCTGCCGCACGGCGACGCGAACACCCGGTTCGACGTCGTGCTGATCGACGATGCGGGCAGCAGGCCGCTGTCCGAGGTGCTCGCCGCCGTGGGCCTGGCCCGCCACACCGCCGTCGTCGCGGGCGACCCCGATTCGCCGCAGCCGTGGCTGGGCCCGCGGCTGCGCGGCGAGGCCGGGGTGCGCCGCTGGTGCGGGGCGACGGTGTTCTCCCACTGCGGTATCCGCACCGCCGAGGATGCCCGCACCCACGCCGGCTGTTACGTGCTGACCGCGTCCCGCCGGGTGTCGCTCGAGCGCACCACCGGCGGACGTCACCCCGGCAACCGCGATACGGACGCCGGTATGGACGACACCGGTGTGGACGCCCGTGCGGGTGGCGGCGGGTACACCGCTCGGAGCGCCGGCCGGGTGGTCGTGCTCGACACGGCGGGCGAACCGCTGCGTCACGCCGGCATCATCGCGTCGCTGCCCCGCGGCTCGGCGGTCATCGCTCCGCACCGGACGGCTGCGGCACACTGGCTCGACGCGGTGGGCCGCAGGGACGATCTGGCCGTCGGCACGGCGCGCACGATGCACGGTGAGGAGTTCGACGTCGTGCTCGTCGACCTGGTCTCGGACGACTGGCACGCCCGCACCCGCGCCTTCGCCTCCGCGACCAGCCGGGCGCGCGCCACGCTGTACCTGCTGGCCGATGCGGCCTCGCTCGCGTCGGCGGCACCGGGGACGCCGCTCGACCGGGTCCGCAAGGCCGGCGCGGAGGTGCGCGCGGTGGGGGACACCGGGGTGGTGCCGGAGCCGAGAGCTACCACCGAGCCGGCAGTCGTGGCACCATGATCCGGTGCGTCGACCCGGTGAACCTGCGCAGGTGACCGCGGTACTCGACACCCTCCAGCGGATGCTCGACGCGGGTACGCAGGCCGACGTCGCCCGGATCGCGCGCCTCGCCGTCGACCGGATCGCCGCGTCGGGGAAGGAGACCGCCGACGGTGCCGCGGCCGATGCGGCATCGCTCGAGCGGGCGCTCGCTCTGTACGCCCGCGCGTGCGCGGTCCGTCCGCCCGAGGCGTCGGGGCTCGCCGACTGGGTGCTGAGCCTGTCGTTCGGCGACCCGGCCTGCACCGTCTCGCTGCACGACTTCGCCGATGCGCTCGGTGCGGACGGGCTGGCGCGCATCCGGTCCACTGTGGATGAGCGACTTGCGGAGTCCACAGTGGAACAGCCGGATCCGGTCGCGGAACGGCTCGCACAGGAGATCGCCGAACTGACCGGCGAGGTCGACCGGCTGGTGGCCACCTGGGAGAAGCTGCTCCCGAACAGCGAGGTCAGCCTGAAGATCGTGCGGGTGCTGCGCGCGGCGGGCAGGCACTCCGAGGCCGTCGCGCACGCTGCGCGTGCCAGGGGCAATGATCCCTCGCGGATCGGTGAGCTCCTCGCTGCGGGCCGCGACGACGACGCGTGGACGCTCACCCGGAATCTGCTCAGCGGCCACGGCGGCAGCGGCCACGGCGGCAATGGTCGTGGCGGCAGCGGCGGTTCGGGTGGACAACCGCCTGCCGGCCCCGCCGGTGCCGTCATCGACCTCTACCGCGGGCACATCGAATCCCTCATCGAGGCCAGGGACGCCCGCAACCCGGCCACGAACTATGCGCGAGCCGCGGTGGCGCTGCGCCGGCTGCGGTCCCTGTATCGCGACGCCGGGACACTCGCCGAGTTCACCGATTACCTCGCCGGACTCGTCGAGCAGCACCGGCGCAAGACCCGCCTGCTGGACGAGATCCGGGCGGCCCGCATCGCGTTGCCGAAACAGACGCAGCAGCCACTGCGGGGGCTGTGAGCCGTCACCGGTGCCGCCGTGGCCGCCGGTGGGACGGTTCCTCGGTCAGGGTGCGGTTTTCTGTTCCCGGCGGGACTCGTCCACGTCGAGCACGACGGCGCCGCACGCCATCGCCAGCAGTACGACGATTCCGAGAATCGCACCGATCCAGGTCACGATGGTCGCCAGCATGGCTACCGTCCCTTCCCCCTCGTAGGCGTTCGTGTTCGTTCACCAGGGTCGGGCCTGGACTGGACCGCAGCCATCGGCCAACCGGCTAAACCCCGTGCCTTCCGATCGACCGAAAGCACGAGAAAACGTCGCGCTCCGCGGTCAGTGGAACCCCTGGGCAGCATGTGAGTGAACAGGCGTGCCACGGTAGTCCGGTGTGAGCGGCTCCGCTGCCGGAATGACGGACACCGCGGTCAGCATGCGACCTTCGGAGGAGTGCCGACAACGCTCGGCTCCGGCGCCGGACCACGGCCGGGACCATGCCGGTGACCTCCGGCGACCGGATGTGGCGCCCCGGATGTGCCGCTGATCACCGCCGGTTGCCGTCCGACTGGGGGCACCCGTACCGAGCATCGTCACCGAATGCGACCAGTGAGCACCCGCAAATCCGGCTGTGTCCTCCCCGGCCGTCCTCGTCAGAGCTTGCGCAGGCGCACACGGTTGATGGAGTGGTCGCCGTCCTTGCGCATGACGAGCGTCGCGCGCGGGCGCGTGGGCCGGATGTTGTCCACCAGATTCGGCTCGTTGATCGTCTTCCACAGGTGTTTTGCCTCGAAGCGGGCGTCCTCGTCGGACAGGCCCGCGAAATGGTGGAAGTGCGAGCTCGGGTCGGCGAACGCGGTGTGCCGTAGCTCGAGGAAACGCTCGATGTACCAACGTTCGATGTCACTGGTGTGGGCGTCGACGTACAGCGAGAAGTCGAACAGGTCCGACACCGTCAGACTCGGGCCGGGCTGCAGCACGTTCAGGCCCTCGACGATGAGGATGTCCGGGCTCTGCACGGTCTGCTGCTCGCCGGGCAGGATGTCGTAGGCACGGTGCGAGTAGACGGGCGCGTGCACCTCGGAGGCGCCGGACTTGACGTCGGTGACGAACCGCAGCAGTGCACGGCGGTCGTAGCTTTCGGGGAAGCCCTTGCGGTGCATGATCCCGCGGCGCAGCAGCTCGTCCCGCGGATACAGGAATCCGTCGGTGGTGACGAGGTCGACGCGCGGATGGTCGGGCCAGCGGGCCAGCAGGGTGCGCAGGATGCGCGCGGTGGTCGATTTGCCGACCGCGACGCTGCCTGCGACGCCGATCACGAACGGGGCCTTCGCGGGCCGGGAATCCTCGCCGAGGAACGTCGTGGTGGCCTCGTACAGCCGTTGGCGAGCGGCCACCTGCAGGTTGATCAGCCGGGAGAGCGGCAGATACACCTCGGCGACCTCGGTCAGGTCGATCTGCTCGCCGAGGCCCCTCAGTTTGACCAGTTCGTCCGCCGTCAGCGGGAGCGGTGTGGAGCGCCGGAGCTCCCGCCACTGGTCGCGCTGCAATTCGACATAGGGACTCAGCTCACGGACCCGTGGCATTCGCTCACTCCTCGCCCGTCGATGGGCCGGCCTTCCCGCGGCTTTCGTAACGCAGTTCTTACGGTAAGGCGTGGTGCCCGGAAACGGACTGTGACGTTGTGCACCTCACCGGCGGCGTTGCCAGGGTCGCGTTCGTGAGCGCTCCTCGTTCGCCGGTCTATGCGGGATCGGGGGCCGCGGTGGCGATCTGGATCAGGTTGCCGCAGGTGTCGTCGAGCACGGCGGTCGTCACCGGGCCCATCTCGACGGGCGGCTGGGTGAACTCCACGCCGAGTGCGATCAGCCGCGCGTGCTCGGCGTGCACGTCGTCGACGGTGAACGCGGCGAGCGGGATACCGTCGGCGCGCAGCGCGTCCCGGTAGGGCTGCACCGCGGGGTGGCCGGACGGTTCGAGGAGCAGTTCCGTGCCCTTCGGGTTCTCCGGCGACACGACGGTCAGCCAGCGCGCTCCGCCGCCCATGTCCACGTCGTGCTTGGTGCGGAAGCCCAGGACGTCGGTGTAGAAGCGGTGGGCTTTCTCCTGGTCGTCGACGTACACGTTCGTCAGGTTGATTCGCATGGCCTGCTCCGTCTCGGTGTCGGATCGGTGTCGGGCGGTCCAGCTCACTTGCCTCCCGCGGGGCCCGCGGGAGGTGCGCTGCCGGGGAGTGCGCCGTCGGCGTCCGGATCGGCGCGTGGTCGACCGGAGCGATCGAGCCATCGCCCGGAGATCTGTTCGAGCGGGCCGGTGTCGAGGTGCTGTGAGATCGCCTGTCGCGACGAGGCGAGCCCGTGCCGGTGGGATTTCAGCCGAAGACCTCGTCCCACGCGGCGGAGACCTGATGGGCGCAGGTTTCCGGCGCGACGCCGCCGACGCCGGTGCCGAGGCCGGGCAGCGCGATCGTGGTGACGGCCTCGCGCAGCGGCAGCGCCTCACCGGTCTCCGCGCCGTCCACGTCGTCCGGCCCGTCGGGGCCTTCGGTGGTGTCGGCCGTGCCCTCGGCCCACAGCGTGAACACGGCCTTCGCCGCGAGGTAGGGATGCACGGTGTCCGGTGGCAGCTGCTCACCGGGTTCGCGCATCGTCGGTGCGCTGATCAGCCAGGCGGGCATCGGTTCCCCGGTCGGCACGACGAGCGCCTCGCCGACGGGCAGCTCTCCACCGTGGTAGGCCAGCACCGCGCTGCGCACGCGCTGTTCGATGCCGGGAAACGCCTTGGCGTACATCGCGTCGATGCCCCCGCGCATCCAGCCGTACGAGTTGGCCGGGCTGACGACGGCGTGCGCGCCGACGTCCAGTACCGAACCGCGGTGGACGCTCACCGGTCCGGAAACCTTGCCGGCCACCGATTCCCACGCGAGAGCCAACGGTTCGTCGACGGCGCACAGCACGACTTCCGGTGCGGCCGGACGGCGGTTTGCACCGGTCACGTCAGCCACACCATTCCACGTTATATGGGTGCCTGATTCGGCGGTCACCCGTCCAGGATCGCAAATACCCGCGGGTTGTGTAACGGGCTGTGGGAGTGAACATTTTCGCGGTCGGTAACCTTGCCGGTTGTGGTACGCATAGCGTTCTTCGGCCCGGAAGGCACTTTCACCGAGCAGGCCGCGCGGAATCTCGCCGGTGCTGATCGGCTGTTCCCGGTCGAGACAATCCCGGCAGCTTTCGACGCCGTTCGCAGCGGAGCGGCCGAGGGCGCGTGCGTGCCGGTCGAGAATTCCGTCGAGGGCCCCGTCACGGCGACGCTCGACAGCGCCGTCGACGGCGACCCCCTCGTGGCGGTCGCCGAGGTGCTGCTGCCGATCCGGTTCAGTGTTCTCACGCGTTCCGACGCCCCCGATCCGCCCCGCACGGTCGCCAGCCACCCGCACGCACTCGCGCAGGTCCGGGACTGGCTGGGTGAGCACCTGCCGGAGGCACAGCAGCTGGTGGCGTCGTCGACGGCCGGTGCCGCGGTGGGGGTGGTCGACGGCGAGTACGACGCCGCCGTCGTGGCACCGGTCGCAGCGGAGCATTACCCGTTGCGGGTGCTGGCCACCGACGTCGCCGACCTCGCCGATGCGCGCACCCGTTTCCTGCTGCTGCGCAAACCCGGCGAGCTGCCCGAACCGACGGGAGCGGACCGGACGTCGATCGTCGTCGCCGCGGCCAACCGCACCGGTTCGCTCGCCGGTCTGCTCGCCGAGCTCGCGATGCGCGGCATCAACCTCACCCGGCTCGACGCGCGGCCGGTCAAGGGTGACTACGGCACCTACCGGTTCTTCTTCGACTTCGAAGGCCACGTCGCCGAACCGCGTATTGCCGACGCACTCGCCGCGCTGCGGCGGCGTTCGACGCACGTCCGGTTCCTCGGTTCGCATCCGCGCGCCGACGGTGTGGCGGCCACACTCGAAGCGGGTGCGGGTAACGACGACTTCACCGCGGCCGACTCCTGGGTGGAGGCCGTCCGGAAGGGAGAACTGGCGTGAGGTTGTACCTGGTGCGGCACGCCCAGAGCGAGGCGAACGTCCACAAGATCCTCGACACCGCGTTGCCGGGGCCGCCGCTGACCGAGCTGGGCCGGCAGCAGGCCCGTGACCTGGCGGAGCGGCTGGGCGACGAGCCGATCGCGGCGGTGTACACCTCTTACGCCACGCGTGCCAAGCAGACGGCCCGCCCGTTGGCCGATGCGCTCTCGCTGGAGGTCACGCCGTTGCCTGGGGTGCAGGAGGTCGGCGTCGGCGACCTCGAAGGCCGCGGTGACCAGGAGGCCCTCGAGCTGCACGGCAAGATCGTCGGCCGATGGCTCGACGGGTGGCTGGACGTGCCGCTGCCCGGCGGTGAGACCGGTCACGAGGTGCGGGACCGGTACCTCGCGGCGATCGGCGGGCTGCGCGACCGGCACTACGGCTCCGGCGAGGCGGTCGTCGTGGTGAGCCACGGTGGTGCGATCCGGTTCGGTGCCGAATGGCTGGCGGGGAATGTGACCTCGGAGATCGCCGACAACGACCTGTTGCCGAATACCGCGGTCGTGCGGCTCGACGCGGATGCGAACGGCGGGTGGCGGTGTGCCGAATGGGCCGGCATCACCGTCGACAATTGACCCCCCATCCGGTCAATTGTTATCGCACCTTGACCGGATGAGGAAAGTTACGCGCAACCGAAGCGTGTGTGAAACGTCTTCCGGGTAGCCGAGATTCCGGCAAGGGAGGCGCGTGATGAACAAGATTCGTGAAACCGCTTCGTACCCGTCGGTCGTCGCAGGGGCGGCGATTCTGGCCCTCGTCCTCGCAGGCTGTGGTGGCCCGGCGGGAACGTCCGAGTCACCGGAAGCGGGGCAGTCGGCCGCGTCCGCCGCGAACGGCTCCGGTGATTCGGCCGGCTCCGACAACTCCGGCGGCACGCCCGATTCCGGCGACCGGCCGGGAGACGCCGTCACGGGCACCGCGCCGAAACAGGCCGTGCCCACGAACGAACGGGCGGGTGGCACCGGCGAATGCCGCGCCGCCGACCTCGAACTGTCCCTCGGCCGCGGGGAAGGCACCGCGGGCACGAACTACCGCCCGCTGCGCTTCACCAACGTGTCCGGCACCCCGTGCGTGATCCACGGTTTCCCCGGGGTCTCGTACGTCGCGGGCGACGACGGGCACCAGGTCGGCACGGCCGCGTACCGCACCGGGGAGAAGGGCGCTCCCGTGACGCTCCGGCCCGGGCGGACCGCGCACGCGGACGTCGGGTTCGTGCAGGTCCGCAACTACGATTCGGCCGACTGCAAGCCGAGGCCGGTTCGCGGCCTCCGCGTGTACCCGCCGCACGAGACGAACGCGATGTTCATCGCGGCTCCCGGCACCGGGTGCGCCGAGTTCCCGGACGGGCAGCAGCTGACCGTCGCGACCGTGCAGCCCGGCCGCTGAGGAAACCGACGCTGAGGAAACCGACGCTGACGGATCCCGGCCCTGATGAGCGGGTGCTGCCGAGCAGGCGCTGCCGGAGCGGGTGCTGCCGGAGCAGGCTGCTCCGGGGTCCCGCTCACGCCCTGCTGTGCCGTTCCGGCCGGTGCGTCCCGGCTGCTCGGCATCCCGGCTGCTCGGCGCCGTCCCGGTTGCTCGACTTCCGGCTACTCGGCTTCCGCTGCCGAGCCCGTGGTGCGCTGCCGGTCCAGCAGCAGCACCGCGGCGAGCGTGACGGCGCCGAGCGCGATCTGGCAGACGCCGGAGAAGGCGAACGTCGCGCTGGTCGAGCCCAGCACGGTCGTCAGCAGGCCGCCGAACAGGGCGCCGACGGGCAGCATGCCCCACACCACCGTCCGCCACACGCCGAGTACCCGGCCCAGTAGCTCGCCGGGTACGAGGCGGTGGCGGACGGTCGCCAGCAGCACGTTGGCGATGACGACGGCACCCGCGAACACGCCGAACAGCACCGCGCTCGCGACGGGCTGGGCCGAGTTGCCCATTGCGATGAACGCGGCCCCGGCCGCGGCCATGGCGGATGCCAGGACGTAACGGCCGCGGAACCGGTCGACCAGCCGCGAGGCGATCGCCGCGCCCGCCAGGCCGCCGAGGCCGCCCACGAGCCCGAACACGCCGAATGCGGCTTCGCTGAGTGAGAGGTCCTCGAGCGCATACAGCACCAGCTGGGCCTGCGCGAGCTCCGACGTCAGCGCCAGTCCGCCCGCTGCGACGACGAGCCGCCACATGACCGGGTCGCGGATCAGCCAGCGCATGCCGTCGGCGAGGTCGGAGCGCAGCGCGGCGGCCGGCCGGTCCGGTGCGTCGGACGCCGCAGACCGCTGGGGCCGGAAACTGCCTGCGAGGGCCAGCAGCAACGCCGCTCCGATCGCGAAGGACGCCGACGTCAGCAGGAACGGGAAGGCCGCGAACACTGCGAACGTGAGGCTGCCCACCGGACCGCCCGCGAACGTCTGCCCGACGATCTCGGTGGCCTGCAGCTTGCTGTTGGCGCCCGACAGTCCGTTCTGGTCGACCACGGACGGGATGAGCACGTTCGCCGCGCTGTCGGCCACGACCTCGGCCACACCCACGACGAGCGCGCCGATGTAGACCAGCCAGATCGACGTCGAGTCCGTCAGCACGAGCACGGTCATGCCGCCGATCGCCGCGGCTCGCGCGGTGTTGGCCAGCACGATGGCTTTGCGGCGGTCGACCCGGTCCAGCAGTGCGCCTGCCAGCACCGCGAGCAGCAGCCACGGCAGGAACTGGGCGGCCGACAGCCCGGCGATCAGCACCGGGTCGCGCGTGACCGTTGCGGCGAGGAGCGGGAAAGCGACCTTGGCGATGCCGTCGCCGAGGTTGGCGGCGAGGTTGGCGCCCAGCAGCAGAGGTAGTCCGCGGCGGGCGGGGGCGGAAGAAGTCGCTGTTGTCATGGGGTCGTGCGCCATCGCGTTAGAGCAGAGCGTGCCCGGGCGGCAGCCGCCAGTAATCTTACCCTTTCGGGCGAATTCCCGAGAGCGAAACGCGACTTTCGCAGGGGGTGCAGAGCGAGTCAGCCCCAGCCGAGCTCGTGCAGCTTGGCGTCGTCGATGCCGAAGTGGTGCGCGATCTCGTGCACCACGGTGATCAGCACCTCTTCGACGACGTCGTCCTCGGTGTCGCAGCAGCTCAGGATCGGCCCGCGGTAGATCGAGATGCGGTCGGGCAGCACGCCGCCGTAGTCGTGCCCGCGGTCGGGGAGTGCGACCCCGTGATACAGCCCGAGGATGTCGGGCTCGGACTCGTTGTACTCCTCGACGAGGACGACGACGTTGTCCATCGCGCTCGCGAACTGTTCGGGTACCTGGTCCAGCGCCGACGCGACGAGCTCCTCGAAACGCTGCAGCGGCATGTCGACGGCCATGCCGGTCAGCCTCCGTTCCCGTCGCCGTTACCCGCGCTGCCCGTGTCGCCCGAGCTGCCCGCGTTGCCGGAACCGCCGTTGCCGCTGTCGCCGTCGTTGCCGGAGCCGTTGCCGTTGCCGGAGTCGCCGTTGTCGCTGCCGGAGTCGCCGTTGCCGGAGCCGCTGTTGCCGGAGTTCTCGCCCGACCCCTGCGACGGGCGCGGTGTCGATGCGGCGTCCTTCGACACGCTGCCCCGGATCGAGGCCAGGCCGCTGTCGTCTTCCAGGAGCGCGCCGACCTTGCAGTTCACTCGCGTCGAGCCTGCCTGCCAGCTCTTCTTCCCGAGGGTGTCCCACGCGGTGATCAGGCCCTGTTTCCGCAGGTCGGCGTCGCCCGAGTAGTCGCCAGCGAGCTTGTTGCACCGCTTGTCGAGGAACGTGTTCTGGTCCTGCTCCGACGGGAACGCCTCGAACTTCTCGCCCAGGTCGACGACCGCGACCATCTCGTAGGAGTGCCGCTCGGTGCAGTCGACGGGATCGCTCGGCGACTTGTCCTCGATGCCGAGGCAGGTGCCCTTCTCCCACACGTCCGACTGGTCGATGTCGGCGGCGGGCTTCTCGAGGGTCTGCAGCGATCCGCCCGGAGCGGTGCGCTGGAGTCCGCAGTGCAGCCGCCGGTCGCCCGAGTCCCACTGCTGGTCGTCCGGTTGCAACAGGCCGAGGTTGAGCTTGCCCTCCGGGTCGAGCGGTCCGTCGAGGTATTCGCGCGCCTGCTGACCGCAGCGCTGGGTGGTGAGTGTGCGCCACGTCTCGGCGTCGGGTTGTTGCGCGCCGCGCGGGTACTCGGCGGAAATGTCGACCGCGCCGATGACCTCGAACAGGTGCGGCTCGCTGCAGTCGACGGTGCGGATGTCTCCCGCGTCGGCGGCCCGCCAGGTCAGGCAGGTGCCCGGAGGGGAACTGAAAGCCTGGTGCCGGGCTTGCGCGGCCGCTTCGGCACGCGCCTCCGTGCGCTCCTGTTCGGTCTCGAATCCCCAGCCCAGCAGCCACGACAGCGACATCGCCGCGATGGCACCCGCGAACACGCCCGCGACCAGGACACGGGTACGGCGTGCCGATTTCGTGCGCGCGGGTTTTTCCGGATGGAACCGGCGGGGCTCTTCGGACATCCATTCCATGATGCCTGCTCGTGACCGCGGTTGCGCGTGGGTCGCTAGGGTTGAGGTCGACCTCGGACGAGTGGCGGCCCGGCGATCGAGGGCGTGGTCGATGATGTGATCGGCCACGTGAGCCACGACGTGGTGGATGGCCTGGTCGGCTCGGCGGACAACCGGTCCGGCGAGCCCGGCGGACGACCCGGGCGGGACGAACCCCGGGCGGGACGAGCCTCGGGGTGGGACGAACCCGGGGCGGGACGAACGAGGTGCCGACATGTGGAGCCTTCGAGAATGAGCGACGAGAACAACACGCCTGGGGGGCCGCAGGGCCCGTGGCAGGGGCAGCCGCCGGATGGAATGCCGGGTCAGCCGGGGCAACCGCAGCAGGGCCCGCCCAGTGGGCCCGGGCAGCCGCAGCCTGAGCAGCCGCAGCCCGGACAGCCGGGCCAGATGCGGTACCAGGATCCGTCGACCGCGGCGCCGCGCGAGCCCACGCTCGCCGAGCAGCGTGCTCGCAAGCAGGCGGCCGTCGCCGAGAAGGAACGCGCCGCCCAGGCCGACCAGGCGAGGCGCGCGGCCGAGCAGAAGTCCGACACGCGGCGCAAGCTGTTCATCGGCAGTGGTGTCGGACTGGGCCTGGTCGGCCTGGTCGCGGGCTGGTACCTCGTCAAGCCCGAGGAGACGACGGCGGTCTGCACGACCGCCGACGGCACGGTCGTCGAGAACGACCAGTTCTGCGACGAGGACTACGTCAACAGCCAGGGCGGTCACGTCAGCGGCGGGTTCATGTTCCTGCCGATGCCCGGCGGTAACATGCAGCAGTACCGCTACAACTACGGCGGCAGCGGCGCGCCTGGCACGAAGGTGCAGGGCGGCACGTACAACAAGCCTTCCGGCGCGAACATCACGACCCGCTCCGGCAAGACCGTCCAGCGCGGCGGTTTCGGCGTCAGCGGCGGCAGCTTCGGCAAGAGCGGAGCCTGACCCCGTGCAGCGATCCATGTCCGCGCCCCGACCGAACTGGCAGCAGACCGTCGAGCAGCAGGGTCTCGTGTTCGGTAGCCCGGCCCGCTACGGCGACGGCAAGGCTCGGCCCTACTGGGACGAGTCGGTGCACTACGTCCTCCCGATGGACGAGGTGCTCGCGCTCGAGGCCGACGTCGAGCTGCTCCACTCGATGTGTCTCGACGCCGTCGACCACGTGGTGACCGCCGAGCGGTACCGCGAGTTCGGACTGCCCGAGTGGCTGTGGCCGCACATCGCCGAGTCGTGGAAGCGCGGCGACCCACACCTGTACGGCCGGTTCGACCTGCGCTACGACGGCCGCGGCCCCGCCAAACTGCTGGAGTACAACGCCGACACCCCGAGTTCGCTGCTCGAAGCGGCGATCCTGCAGTGGCACTGGAAGACCGAGGTCTTCCCCGACGCCGACCAGTGGAACTCGCTGCACGAACAGCTCGTGGAGCGCTGGCAGTACGTCGGCGGGCTGCTGCCGTCGAAGGAAGTGCACTTCACCTGGTCGAGCGCCGACACCAGCGGTGAGGATCACATCACCACGACCTACCTGCAGGAGACCGCCGCCGAGGCGGGCCTGGACACGGTCGCGCTCGCCATCGAGGAGATCGGCTGGGACCCGCTGTTGAAGCGGTTCGTCGACCTCGAGGAATCGCCCATCGGCACGGCCGTGAAGAACTACCCGTGGGAATGGATCGTCGAGGAGGAGTTCGGCCGCTACGCCGCCGAATCGCAGCCGCAGACGCTGTGGGTCGAACCGCTGTGGAAGACCCTGCTGTCCAACAAGGCGCTGCTCGGCATCCTCTGGGAGAACTATCCCGGGCATCCGAACCTGCTGCCCGCGTTCAACGACCAGCCGGGCCTGCTGACCGAGTACGTGCGCAAGCCCAAGCTCGGCAGGGAGGGCGCGAACGTGCAGATCGTCGCGCCCGGTTACGAGACCGAGACCGCGGGTGTCTACGGCGCCGAGGGCTACACCTTCCAGGCGTTCGACCCGCTGCCCGAGTTCGACGGCTACCGGCCCGCACTGGGGGCCTGGATGGTCGGCGACAATGCGGCGGGCCTGGGGATCCGCGAGACCGCGGGGCTGGTCACCGACGACGGCGCCGCGTTCGTCCCGCACCGCATCTCCGAGTGACCACCGGCGAGCACCACCACATCCGGCGACAAGCAGCGCCGGTTCCCGGCCCCGGCCGGGCCGGCCTTTCCGATACTCGAGCAAGGGAGAGTTCCACGTGAACGTCGCACTGTCCGAAGGCTTCTTCGGGGACATCGCCTGGGGCATCGGCGCGATCGCGCTGTACGCGATCGTCGGCCTGCTGCTGATGTTCATCGGCTTCTACGCGATCGACTTCACCACACCCGGCAAGTTGTCGGAGCTGGTGCGCAGCGGCCTGCCGAACGCCGTGATCGTCACCTCGTCGGGACTGCTGTCGATGGCGTTCATCGTCGTCGTCGCGATCTGGGCCTCGACCGGTGACCTCGCCGAGGGGCTGATCATGTCGCTCGTGTTCGGGTTCGTCGGCATCGTGGTGCAGGTCGCCGCGGTGCGCGTGCTCGAGTTCGCGACCCGCATCGACGTCCGCTCGACCATCGAGAGCGAGCGGTACGCGCCCGCGAGCCTGGTCGTGGCGGCCGCTCACCTGGCGCTCGGTCTCGTGGTGGCCGTCGCCATCTCGTGACGTTCCACCGGGCCGGGCGCCGTGGTTCCGTGCGCCCGGCCGCGGTGGCTCCCGCGGTCGTTCCCGCGGTGGCCCTGTAGTGGCTCCCGTGGTCGCGGACCGGCGGAAACGTTCTCGAGACCCGACCGTCTCGTGATCGTTTCGCGGGGTTGTCAGGTGCACCTGACGCGCTACGGTGGCGGCGTGCGGCTATTGCGGACTCCAGAAGATCGTTTTGAAAACCTTCCCGGCTTCGACCTGCCCGAGCGGTACGCCGAGATCGACAGCCCGGAAAGTGGCATCGTCCGCATCGGGTACGTCGAGGCGGGACCCGCCGACGGCCCGGTCGTGCTGTTGTTGCACGGCGAGCCGAGCTGGTCGTATCTGTACCGGAAGATGCTTCCGGTGCTCGCCGACGCCGGGGTGCGCGCGATCGCGCCCGACCTGGTCGGCTTCGGCCGTTCGGACAAGCCCGCCGACGTCGCCGACCACACGTACGCCGCGCACGTCGAGTGGATGCGCGCGTTCGCCTTCGACGTGCTGGACCTGCGTGACGTCACGCTCGTCGGCCAGGACTGGGGCGGGCTGATCGGACTGCGTCTCGTCGCCGAGCACCCCGAGCGCTTCGCCGGCGTCGTGCCGGCCAACACCGGACTGCCGACCGGTGACGAGGGAATGCCCGACGTCTGGTGGTCGTTCCACGACGCCGTCGAGAAGGCGCAGGTGCTCGACATCGGCCGGTTCGTGCAGTCCGGCTGTGTCACGAAGCTGACCGACGAGGAACGGGAAGCCTACGACGCGCCGTTCCCGAACGAGATGTACAAGGCCGGTCCGCGCGCGATGCCCTCGCTCGTGCCGACCATGCCCGACGATCCGGCGACGGAGGCCAACCGGGCGGCACGCGCCACGCTGGGCAAACTGTCGATCCCGATGCTGGTCGCGTTCTCCGATAACGACCCGATCACCGCGGGCATGCGCCCCGTGCTGGAGCGGCTGCCGGGCGCGGCGGACCGCGAGCACCCGACGATCACCGACGCGGGCCACTTCCTTCAGGAGGACGCGGGGCCCCGGCTCGCGGCGGAGATCGCGAGCTTCGTCCGCTCCCTGTAACCCTGCCCGCCCCCGTAACCCCTGGGCGCGTGTTCTGCACTCGTGTCGCGGCCTCCGGGGCTCGGTCGTTCCCGAACGGTGACGCGCTCCGCCTCCGTGGTCGTGCCTCGTCGGAGATCCGCCGGCCGGGCCGTCTACCCTCAGGGGCGTGATCGACCTCAGGACTCTGCGTGAAGACCCGGACCAGGTACGCGCCTCGCAGCGAGCTCGCGGCGAGGATCAGGGCGTCGTCGACCGGCTGCTGTCCCTCGACGCCGAACGCAGGTCCGCGATCGCGACGGCCGACCAGCTGCGCGCCGAGCACAAGGCCCTCGGCAAGCAGATCGGCAAGGCCTCCGGCGACGAGCGGGAGGCGCTGCTGGCCAAGGGCAAGGAGCTCGCCGCGCAGGTCAAGGAGGCCGAGGCCGAGCAGTCCCGCGCGAGTGACGAGTTCGAGCAGCTGCACCGCGCGGTGCCGAACCTGATCATCGAGGGCGTCCCTGCCGGGGGCGAGGACGACTTCGAGGTGCTCAAGCACGTCGGCACGCCGCGCGAGTTCGACTTCACCCCGCGCGATCACCTCGACCTCGGCGAGCGCCTCGGCGCGATCGACATGGAGCGGGGCGCGAAGGTGTCGGGCGCCCGGTTCTACTTCCTCACCGGGGTCGGTGCGCAGCTGCAACTCGCGCTGCTGAACATGGCCGCGGCGCAGGCGGGCGCCACCGGGTTCGAGCTCGTGATCCCGCCGGTGCTGGTGCGCCCGGAGATCATGGGCGGCACCGGGTTCCTCGGCGCTCACGCCGACGAGGTCTACAACCTCGGCGAGGACGACCTGTACCTGGTCGGCACGTCGGAGGTGCCGCTGGCCGGCTACCACTCCGACGAGATCATCGACCTGGGCAAGGGCTCGAAGCGCTACGCCGGCTGGTCGACGTGTTTCCGCCGCGAGGCAGGGTCGTACGGCAAGGACACGCGCGGCATCCTCCGCGTGCACCAGTTCGACAAGATCGAGATGTTCGCCTACTGCAAGCCCGAGGACGCCGAGGCCGAGCACGAGAAGCTGCTGGCGTTCGAGGAGGACATGCTCGCCAAGATCGAGGTGCCGTACCGCGTGATCGACACCGCGGCAGGCGACCTCGGCACGAGCGCGGCGCGCAAGTACGACTGCGAGGCCTGGGTGCCGACGCAGGAGACGTACCGGGAGCTGACGTCGACGTCGAACTGCACGACGTTCCAGGCGCGCAGGCTCGGCGTGCGCTACCGCGACGCGGGCGGCAAGCCGCAGACCGTGGCCACGCTCAACGGCACCCTCGCCACGACGCGGTGGCTCGTGGCGATCCTGGAGAACCACCAGCTCGCCGACGGTTCCGTGCGCGTGCCCGAGGCGATGCGCCCGTTCCTAGGCGGCCGTGAGGTCCTCTCCCCGGTCGGCGAATAGCGCACCGGGCGCGCCCGCGTCGAGCATCGCGGTGACGATCGCGGCCTCGCTCGCGGCCTCGCCTGCGGCACCGTCGATGAAGCTTCCGGAGCTGCACGAGTACGCGACGGAAGCCGGTTCCGGGGCGAGGACGTCGCGGGTCGCCGTGCGGACATCGTGGGGATCGCTGAGTGCGGCCGCCAGCTCCACCGATACCGGGTCCGGCAGGTACGGCAGGCGCGTGGCGTACAGGTCGACGTGGCCGGGCAGCCATCGCCACAGTTCGCGGTCGAGGGCGAAGTCGAACGGCACCACGAGCCCGATGCCCGTGAGCGTGGGCTCGGCCGGTCGGATCACGCAGTCATCGGACACGGAATTCACGGCAGGGCCGCGCAGGCGTGCGTGTGAGTGAAACGGCGGAAATCGTCACCCGGGCAGGCGGTGGCGGATCTCGGCCGGTGCCGTACCGGTGGGTGCCGTGCCGGTGGGTGCGGAGCCGGCCGGTGTCGTACCGGTGGACGCCTGGTCGGCGGGTGCCGGATCGGTGGATGCGGGGCCGGAGCCCGGTCAGGTCTCGGTGGTGTCGGCGATGTGGCGGGCGATCTCCAGTGCGCTCGTGGCAGCAGGGGACGGGGCGTTGAGCACGTGCACCTGACCGGGGGCACGGTCGATGAGGAAGTCGTCGGCGAGCGAACCGTCCGGCAGCAGCGCCTGCGCACGTACGCCCGCGCCGTGGCGCGCGATGTCGTCCGGTCCGATCGCAGGCACGAGCCGCGCCAGGCTACGGGCGAATCGCCTGCGGGACAGCGATCGCCGCACCTCGTCGAACCCCACCGGGAACGCGTACCGTCGCGTCAACCGCCACGAACCCGGAAACCGTGCCACGTCCGCGATGTCGCGTGGCGAGACGTCCCGCCACCGGTACCCCTCGCGGCGCAGCGCCAGCACGGCGTTGGGTCCGGCGTGGACACTCCCGTCGAGCATCCGGGTCAGGTGCACGCCGAGGAACGGCAGCGACGGATCGGGCACCGGATAGATCAGTCCGCGCACGAGGTGGCTCTTCTCGGGGCGCAGGGCGTAGTACTCGCCGCGGAACGGCACGATCCGTGCCCGCGGGCGCACCCCGGCGAGCTCGGCGACCCGGTCGGCGTGCAGTCCGGCGCAGTTGACGAGCACGTCGGCGCGGAGTGTCTCGGATCCGGGGCCGCTCGCGGAATTCGTCTCCGTCGCGACGTCGACGCCGCCGCCGCTGCGCGGGCGAATCGCCACCGCCCGCGTGCCGAGCCGCAGGTCGGCCCCGGAATCGGCCGACAGTCGCGCGAGCGCCGCGCACACCGCGGGGAAGTCGATGATGCCGGTCGTCTCGACGCGCAACGCCTCGACGCACGTCACCTCGGGTTCGTACTCACGTGCCTGCGCAGGGCCGATCAGCCGCGCAGGCACGCCGTTGGCCTGTGCCCGCTCGGCGAGGACGTGCAGGGCTGCACGTTCGGCCGGTTGCGTGGCCACGACGAGTTTGCCGCAGACCTCGGCGCCCGCGCCGTGTTCACGGGCGAACGCGAGGACGGACCGGTTGCCCGCCACCGACATCCGTGCCTTGCGCGAGCCCGGCTTGTAGTACAGGCCCGCGTGGACGACGTTCGAGTTGTTGCCCGTCTGGTGGGCCGCCCAGTGCTGCTCCTTCTCGAGCAACGTCACGCCGTCGCCGCGCAGGGTCAGCTCACGCGCGACCGCGAGGCCGAGGATACCGCCGCCGATGACCACAACCCGCCGCATGACCGACGACGGTAACGCCTCGCGCGCGACGGTCACCGGCTCCCGGCTCCCGGCTCCCGGCGACCGGCGCCGATGCGGTGCCGCCGACTACGAGGTGGCGAGGTCGCGGCCGGCGAACCCCGCCGTTCCTGCGGCCGCCAGCGTCAGCGCGAGCAGCAGCATCACCACCGGCGCCAGGAGTGTGACCTCGCCGCCCGGCAGTTCCGGCGCGTGTTCGAACGGCGATATGTCGACTACCCACCCGGGCAGCCGGAACGCGGGGCCGAGCAGCGACGCGGTTGCCGCGGCCGCCAGCGCGCCCCACGCCACCGGCGCCGACCGCGGCGCCGCGCCGAACAGTGCCGTCGTCAGCCCGCCGAACACCCACACGGCGGGCAGATACACCATCCCGGCGCCGAGAATGCGCGGCAGCTGCGCGATGTCGCCCGCGGCGACGGCATACCCGGCGCCGGCGCCCGCGCTGCCGATCGCCAGCAGTGCCACGCTCGCCGCACCCGGCACGGTGAGCTGTGCCGCCGTCCACCGGCGTCGACTCATCGCGCCCGCCAGCAACGGTTCGACTCGTCCGGCCTGTTCCTCGGTGCGGGCGCGCAGCACGGCGGCAACCAGGTACCCGCTGATCGCCAACGCCAGGAGCAGTGCGGTCATCCGGAAGAAGACGTCGGTCAGGTCCTCGGCCGCCGAACCGCCGAGCGCGGCCAGCAGATCCGGATTGTCGGCGAGGAGGCCGCCGGTCTGCTCGGCGGCAGCGCCCATGGCCGCCCCCGCGGTGAGCACGCCGACCGCCCAGCCGGTGATTCCGCTGCGTTGCAGTCGCCATGCCAGCCCGGTCGGCGTCGTCAGCCCGGTGGCGGCACGTGCGGGGCCCCGGCGGTGTGCCAGCATGCCTTCGCCCAGGTCTCGGTGCGATTCCAGGATCAGCGCGCCGACCGCACACGCCGCAGCCAGGGCGCCCACGAGCAGCAGCGGCCACCACCGCTGCTCCCCGAACGGCCGCGTCGCCTGCGCCCAGCCGACGGGGGAGAACCACGACAACGTGCCGTCACCGATGTCGCCGGCGGCGCGTGCGAGGTAGGCGGCGCCGAACACGCCTCCCGCGAGGGCCTGCGCCCCACGTGCATGGTCGGCCACCTGCGCGGCGAACGCCGTGATCGCTGCGAACACGATCCCGATCGCCGCGAGAGCAGCCCCGAATGTCGTGCTGCCCGTCCACGGCAGACCCTGCGCGCCCAGAGCCACGGCGATCGACCCGCCGACGGCCACGTCGAACGCGGCGGCGACCAGCAACGTTGCCGTGACCGGCGCATGCCGCCCCACGACCGCCGACCGCAACAACTCGACGCGGCCGAGCTCCTCCTCGGCACGCGTGTTGCGGCCCACCAGGAAGACGTTGCACAGCGCGATGCCGATCGCGGCGAACCCGCCGATCTCGAACACGACCACGCCGCCGAGCGTGTGCAACCCGTGGCCGGGGCCGCCGAGCGCGATGGCCGCGGGGCTGGCACCGGCCGTGCGGGCGTAGTCTTCGAGCGAGGCCTGCGTCGGGTACAGCGATTCGAAGCTGGCGACGGTCACGAGCGGCAGCGCGACGAGGGCGGCGAACCAAATCGCGAGCCGGAGGCGGTCGCGGCGGAGCGTCAGCAGGGTCAGTACCGACGTCGCGGCGAACGTGCGCGTCGTCATCGGTACGTGCTTTCCGGTGCGGTGCCGATGGTCGGGGCGTCGGCTGCCGGGGTGTCCACGGCGGGCCCCCGGTCGGCGGGTTCGCCGGTGCGGGTGCCGTGGGCGCTGTCGTCGTGGTTGCCGTCGTCGTGGTTGCTGTCGTCGTGGTTGCCGTAGTGGCGGAGGAACAGTTCCTCCAGCGACGGTGGTGAACTGGTCAGCGCGGTGATGCCGAATCCGGCGAGGGTTCGCATGGCCGCGTCCAGGTGATCGCCGTCGACGTCGAATCGCACGTGGTGACCGGCGTCGGTGCCGGGGGACTCGTGGGTCGTAGTCGCGGTGGCGTCGGTGCCGGTCGTGCTGGTCACGCCGCCGGGCATGCCGGTGGTCACGTTGTGCACGCCGGGCAGGTCGCCGATCGCGGTCGCAGGGGCGCGGGTGCGGGCGTCGACGGTGGTGTGGGTGAGGTGGCGCAGGTCGTCGAGGGTGCCGGTTTGGACGGTGCGGCCGGCGCGGATGATGCTGACGCGGTCGCACAGCGCCTCGACCTCGGCGAGGAGGTGGCTGGAAAGCAGCACGGTGCGGCCTTCGGCGGTGATCTCGGCGACGCATTCCTGGAAGACGGCCTCCATCAGCGGATCGAGTCCGGACGTCGGCTCGTCGAGGATGAGCAGCTCGGCGTCGGAGGCCAGCGCGGCGACCAATGCGACCTTCTGCCGGTTGCCCTTCGAATAGGTGCGCGTCTTCTTCGTCGGGTCGAGCTCGAAGCGTTCGAGGAGCGCCGAGCGCCGGCGCCCGTCGAGACCGCCGCGGACAGCGGCCAGTACGTCGACGGCTTCGCCGCCGGTGAGGTTCGGCCACAGCGCGACGTCGCCAGGAACGTAGGCGAGCCTGCGGTGGAGGGCGACGGCGTCGTGCCACGGGTCGCCGCCGAACAGGCGTATGCGGCCGCCGTCGGCACGCAGCAGGCCGAGCAGGACGCGGATGGTCGTGGACTTGCCCGCGCCGTTGGGACCGAGGAACCCGTGCACTTCGCCGGGTTCGACCGCCAGGTCGAGTCCGTCCAGGGCGCGGAACCGCCCGAACTCCTTGATCAGCCCGGCCACTTCGACGGCCGTGGCGCCGCTGGTTCCTTGCATCGCAACTCCCGGGACATCGATCGGAACGCGATAGTGACTTCCACTTGACAGTGACTCTACGGAGTGGCGGCAGACTTCTGCAAGTGACTCGATGTTGGCAGTGACTGTCTATTGAGTCCGGCTTTCCCTCGGCGTCGGGTTTTCGGTGATCGCCCGGTGCCGTCGACGTGGTCCGGGGATGCCGGGAACGGAAGTCACTGTCAGAAGAAAGCCGCTGCTATGGTCGTGCGGTGGTGAACGGGGTCGAGCCGCTCCGGGACCGGTATCGGCGTGAGCCGGGACTGCGGGAGCGCAAGAAGCTCAAGGCGATGCGGCACATCCAGGACACGGCGCTGCGCCTGTTCGCCGCGCACGGCTTCACGTCCGTGCCGATCGAGCGGGTCGCCGACGAGGCCGAGGTTTCCCCCAGCACGGTGTACCGCTATTTCGGCACCAAGGAGCAGCTCGTCCTCTACGACGAGAGCGACCCGGGTCTGATGCGGCGGTTCGACGAACTGCTCGTCGAGGACGGTCCCGTCGAGGCGCTGCGTCGTGTGCTGGGCGAATTCGACGACTTCCTGACCGGCGACGAATCGCTCATGCGGACGCGGATCCACTTCATGCTGACCGAACCGTCGGTGCGCAAGGCGCTGGGCTCGGAGGTCGACCAGGCAGAGGCATTGTTGCGGGACATCCTCGCCATCCACACCGGACGGGGGATTGACTCGCTGCGGCTGCGGGTGTTCGTGTCCTCGCTCGTCCACGGGCTCATCGCGTTGGTCGAGTACTGGCACGACACCGGCTACCGCGAACCGTTCGAGGACCTGGTCGAGGAAACGTTCGCGATGCTCGAGAACCTCGAGTTGTAACGGCTCGATACGTTGTTTGTCCGGCCGGTCGTTCGGCTCGAGCGGGGATGGGGGTCGCCATGATCGCCACAGCCGTGGTGGTGGCGCTGTGGGTGTGTCTCGGGGTGCTGCTTGTCGTGGTGTGGCCCCGACTCGGCAGCCACCGCGGCTGGCGCCTCGCCACGCTTGTCGTCACGATGGCCGCGTCGCTGACGCACCAGCTCGCCTACGGCACCGTGCCCGACGAGGCCCACGTCGGCTTTCGCTATGCGCGCAACATCGCCGACGGCTACGGGCCGGTGTTCAACCCGGGCGAACCCGTCGAGGGCTACACCGACTTCGCTTGGATCGTGCTCCTGGCGCTGGCCCGCGCGGTCACCGGTGCCGACGTCCAACCTGTCGCCGTCACCTTCGGCATCGCCTGCGTGCTCGGTTGTGTGCTCGTGGTCTACGCGCTCACCGGGCGGATTCTGAGCTGGTCCGGCCGCGGCCCGGCGTTCGCCGTCGCCGCCGCCGTGGTCACTGCCGCGACGGGTTCGCTCGCCGCCTACGGGCCGTCCGGTCTCGCGACGCCGCTGTTCGTGCTGCTCGTGCTGACGCTCGTGTATGCGCTGGTGACCGGTCATATCGTGCTGGCGGGACTGGTCGCCTCGCTGGCGGTGATGACGCGTCTCGACGGCGTGGTCGTCGCCGTGGTCGCAGGCGGGTGGCTGGTGATCGCCGTGCTGCGCGGTCGGATGCCGCGGTCGTCGCCCGCCGTGTACGTCGCCGGCGCCGCGGTGTTGCTCGTGCCGTGGGCCGCGTGGCGCGTGACCTACTACGGCGACGCCCTGCCCACGGAGGTCGTCGCCCGGCTCGCCCGCGCCAGCGACTCCCTCGTCGGCCGGCTCGGGGCCGGGTGGACGTACGTCACCGACTTCGCGCTCACGTACCAGGCGTTCCTGCTGGTCGCAGCCGTGACGATCGGCCTGCTGAGCTATCGGCGACGGCTGCCGGGCGCGACGTACGTGTGGCTGGCGCTGGTGCTGGCGCTGGCCGAAGCCGGGTACGTCCTGGCGGTCGGCGGCGGAACGCTGCCCGCGTGGGGGCAGCTGGCGGCCGTTCCGGTGCTGCTCACCGTCGCCGCGGCCGGCGGTGTCGCACTGGCCGGTGATCCTGCTTCCCGAGGTGACCCTGCGCCCGGCTCGGGCACGGCTTCCGGCTCGGACACGGCGTCGTCGGGTGGTCCGGCCACCGGGTCGGTGCCGACGGGACGTGGCGTCGCCGTCGTCGCCGTGGTGCTGGCCGGGCTGTCGGTGACGCTCGGTATGGCCAGGACCCTGCCGGCGATGGAGGAACTGCGGACCGCCGAACACGAACTGGGTGATATCGGCGAGTGGCTCGGTGCTCGCCTCACCGCCGGAACCGTCGTCAGCGCCGTTCCCGCGGGCTCACTCGCCGATGCGGCGGGATCGCAGCTGTACGTCGTCGATCCGAGTGGCACCACCGACGCCCATCTGGCTCGTCACCCCGAGGACCACGCCTACATCGTGCGCGACCGCATGCCCGCGGTGGTCGTCGATGCGGTGGGCGGATATCTGCCGGACCGGACGTGCCGGATCCACACCGAGTACGCGGGCCCCTACGAGGTGGTGCCGTTCCGGCGGGCCGGTGCAGGCTCCGGGGAGGCTGCGGGCGGCCGGTGGGTCGAGCTGTACCTGCACCGGCCGCAGGCGGACCTGCTCACCGAACGGCTCACCGCGGATCCGCGGTTCACGGCCGAGCCCTGCTGAAGCAGAGTGCGGCCGCGCGGGTCAGAACCAGCGTTCGAGGACCTGGGCGACGCCGTCCTCGTGGTGCGGCGCGGTGACCTCGTCGGCGACGTCGAGGACGGCCCGGTGCGCGTTGGCGACCGCGACGCCGTGCCCTGCCCACTGCAACATCTCGACGTCGTTGGGCATGTCCCCGAACGCGATGGTGCTGTCCGCGCCGAACCCGATGCGTTGTGCGACCGCGGCGATCCCGGTGGCCTTCGTGATGCCGGGCGCCGCCAGCTCGATGAGCCCGTCACCGGACGAGAACGTGACGTCGACGTGGGAACCGAGCACCTCGCGTGCGGCTCGCGCCATCGCGTCCGACGTCATCATCGGGTGGCTGGCCAGTAGTTTCACGGCTGCGTGGCCGAGCACTTCGGCCCGCGGGGCATACGAACCCTCACCGTCTCCCCACGGGTTGTGGTAGCCGGATTCGATCACGAAATTGCGCATGTCGTCGTCCACCGCGTGGGTGCCGACGCGCTCCGCGCCGAGCGTGCAGCCGGGAAGCGCGTGCTCGAGGGCGTCGGCGACGGTCGCCAGCTGGGCGGGATCCATCAGCCCGTGGACGTCGACCACGCGGTCGGCGCCGATGTCGTAGAGAACGGCACCGTTGGCGCACACGGCGTACCCGTCGAGCCCCGCCTGCTCGGCGACCTCCGGGATCCAGCGCGGTGGACGTCCCGACACGAGCACCACCGGCACGTCCGCGCCGACGGCACTGTCGACCACGTCGATCGTGCGCGGGCTCAGGTGCGTGGCCGTCGTCAGCAGGGTGCCGTCGACGTCGGATGCGATGAGGCTCGGTTTCTCCACCGTTCCAGTGTTCCAGAGCATGCGGACTCCTCCGCCGTGTTCCATACGACACCGGGAAGCCCCACGTTCGGGCGGCCGGGTCCGGTAGCGCCGTGCGCAGGAGCGACACGCCCGGGTTGCTGCGGGGAGCGGGCACCCACGACAACGGAGCCGCGGGCCGATAGCGTGTGGCGCCGTGCGCGTTGGCATTGTGATCCTTCCCGAGGACCGCTGGTGGGCGGCCGAGCCGAAATGGCGGGCCGCGGAGGAGTACGGCTTCGACCACGCTTGGACCTACGACCACCTCGGTTGGCGGAACCTGGTGGACGGGCCGTGGTTCGGTGCCGTTCCGACGTTGTCGGCCGCCGCGATGGTGACGTCGCACATCCGGCTGGGCACGTTCGTGACCTCGCCGAACTTCCGGCACCCGCTGCCGTTGATGCGTGAGGTGATCACGCTCGACGACCTGTCCGACGGGCGGTTCCTCGTCGGCGTCGGCGCGGGCGGCCTCGGTTACGACGCGACCGTGTTCGGCGAGCCGGAGCTGACGGTCGGCCAACGCGCCGACCGGTTCATCGAGTTCACGACCGCACTCGACGGCCTGCTGCGGGTGGACGAGTTCGACCACTCGGGTGAGTACTACACGGTGGAGGGCGCGCGGAATCTGCCCGGCGCGGTGCAGCATCCGCGTCCGCCGCTGGTGATCGCCGCCAACGGGCCGCGCACGATCCGGTTCGCGGCCGCGACCGGTGACGCGTGGTTGACCACGGGACGAAACTCCGACGAACTCGAATCGTGGTGGAAGGGCGTCGCCGAGCTGTCCGCGCGCCTGGACGACGAGCTCGCTGCAGCGGAACGTGACCCGGCGACGTTGCAACGTCACCTCAGCCTCGATGCCGCGCCGGTGTACTCGCTGACCAGCAAGGAGGCGTTCGTCGACGCCGCGGGCCGGGCCGCCGAACTGGGGTTCACCGACATCATGGCGCACTGGCCGCGCAGCAACAGCCCGTACGAGGGTCGTGAGGTCGTGCTGGAGGCGGTCGCCGACGAGGTGCTGCCCGAGCTGCAGGGACGTCCCGCGGCCGAGTGACCCACGGCCCGCCCGGCATCGCCCGGCGGGGCCGCAGCCGGGAAGCCTGATCGGTTAATTCGACCGGGTGGCAACTGGTGCGAACGGCCGAACCGGCGGAACCGGAAACGACCGCGTTCCGTCGGTTCTGACATACGGCGCCGATCACACGCGCATCACATGTGGTCCTCCCGGGGGTGCTGGAGCGCGAACCCTCGTGCGGTGGGCAGGCGGCCAGGTGAGAGTCGCAATGGGGACGTCCCGAACGGGGACAGGGGGAGCCTCGCCGCACGAGGGTCGCAGTGCGTCGGTAGCCTTTTGCACCGTGAGCGCGTTTACCGAAACTCCCAGCAACGGAAATGCCGGTTTCGACGGATACGACCTGGTCGTCGTGGGCTCCGGATTCTTCGGCCTGACCGTGGCCGAGCGTGTGGCCAGCCAGCTCGACAAGCGGGTCCTTGTCCTCGAGCGCAGGCATCACCTCGGCGGCAATGCGTACTCGGAGCCGGAGCCCGAGACGGGCATCGAGGTGCACACCTACGGTGCCCATCTGTTCCACACGTCGAACAAACGGGTCTGGGACTACGTCAACCAGTTCACCGACTTCACGGATTACCAACACCGGGTATTCGCGAAGTATCAGGGCCAGGTCTACAGCTTCCCGATGAATCTGGGTTTGATCAACCAGTTCTTCGGAAAGTCGCATTCCCCGGACGAGGCCCGCGAGCTCATCGCCGAGCAGGCGAGTGAAATCGAAACCTCCGACGCGCAGAACCTCGAAGAGAAGGCCATTTCGCTGATCGGCCGTCCTCTCTACGAGGCGTTCGTGCGCGGTTACACCGCCAAGCAGTGGCAGACCGATCCCAAGGAACTGCCGGCCGGGAACATCGCGCGGCTCCCGGTGCGCTACACGTTCAACAACCGGTACTTCAACGACACCTACGAGGGCCTGCCCGTCGACGGGTACACCGCGTGGCTCGAGAAGATGGCCGAACATCCCAACATCGAGGTGCGCTTGAACGTCGACTACTTCGACGTGCGTGATCAGATCCCCGCGGGTACGCCGGTCGTGTACACCGGCCCGCTCGACCTTTATTTCGACTACTCCGAGGGTCGTCTCGGCTGGCGCACGCTCGACTTCGAATCCGAGGTCGTGCCCACCGGCGACTACCAGGGCACACCGGTCATGAACTACAACGACCAGGAGGTGCCCTACACCCGGATCCACGAGTTCCGGCACTTCCACCCGGAGCGCGAGGACCGGTACCCGAAGGACAAGACGGTCATCGTGCGGGAGTACTCGCGGTTCGCCAACGAGGACGACGAGCCGTACTACCCGATCAACACCCCGGACGACCGGGAGAAGCTCGAGCGGTACCGCGAGCTTGCGAAGGTCGAGGCCAAGGAGCGCAACGTGCTGTTCGGTGGCCGCCTCGGCACGTACAAGTACCTCGACATGCACATGGCGATCGGGTCGGCACTGTCGATGTTCGACAACAAGATCGCTCCCCATCTCACCGATGCCGCCCCGCTGGACGGTTCCATCGATGCTTGAGCAGGACTCCGCCTTAGCCGACGCCAGGGCCACCACCACGGCCGACGCGGACGCCACGGCCACAGTCACCGCAGGCGCCACGGCCACGGACGATGCGGACGACGCGACGTCCACGACTCCGCCGGCCGGGGAGGTCGCCGTACTCGCGGCCGTTCAGGACCGGATCGTCAACCCGACGACCGTGAAGATCGCACGCGGCATGTCCCACTTCGGTGAGCACAGTGCCGGATGGTTCGCGTTGGCGCTGGTGGGTGCGGGTGCTGACAAGCAGCGCCGGAAGGACTGGATCACGGCGGCAGCGGGGATCGTCGGTGCGCACGCGGCGTCGATCGCCGTCAAGCGGATCGTGCGCCGCCCGCGGCCCGACCACCCCAGCGTGCGGGTGGGCGTCGGCACGCCCGGCCGGCTCAGTTTCCCGTCGTCGCATGCGACGTCGACGACGGCCGCGGCCGTTCTCTACTCGGGGCTCACCGGGCGCAACGTCGTGCCCGCGATCGTGCCGCCGATGCTGGCGTCGCGGCTCGTGCTCGGGGTGCATTACCCGACCGACGTCCTCGCCGGCGCGGCGCTCGGTGGTGTCGTCGGCGGGTTCGTGCGGCGCAAGTTGAATCGCAACCGGAGCTCACGATGAGTGAGACCACCCGACAGGCCGAGGCAGGCCAGGCGGAGGCGACCGTGTCGAGCGAGCAGACGACCGGCCAGGATCCCGGTGCGTCCGGGAACATCGTCACCGGGCTGTTGAAGACCGCGCGGCCGCGGCAATGGGTGAAGAACGTCCTCGTTCTGGCTGCGCCGTTCACCGCCGGTGAGATTGTGTCCGGCGGCGTTCTGCTGGATGCGCTGATCGCGTTCATGGCGTTCTCCTTCGTCGCGTCGGCCGTCTATCTGGTCAACGACGCCGTCGACGTCGACGCAGACCGGGCGCATCCGACGAAATGCAAGCGACCCATCGCTGCCGGGATCGTTCCTGTTCCCGCTGCGTACGCCGCTTCGGTGGGGTTCTTCGCCGCCGGGTGTGCGCTGAGCCTGCTCGCCTCGTGGCAGCTGCTCGTGGTTCTTGCCGTCTACATGGCCGTGCAGTTGGGGTACTGCTTCGGCCTGAAGCATCAGCCGGTCATCGACCTCGCCATCGTCGGATCGGGCTTCCTGATGCGTGTGATCGCGGGCGGTGTCGGCACGGGGATCGCGCTGTCGCAGTGGTTCCTGTTGGTGACAGCGTTCGGCTCCCTGTTCATGGTCGCGGGCAAGCGCTACGCCGAGATCAAACTCTACGAGCGCACCGGTGCCAAGATCCGTTCGTCGCTGAAGAAGTACTCGGCGAGCTATCTGCGGTTCGTGTGGGCGACGTCGGCAGCGATCCTGATCATGTCCTACTCGCTGTGGGCGTTCGAGCAGCAGCAGGCCGAACCGGGCTCGATCTGGAGCGTCATCTCCCTGGTGCCGTTCGTCGTCGCCGTGTTGCGGTATGCCGTGGATGTCGACAGCGGCAATGCGGGCGAACCCGAGGAGATCGCCCTCCACGACCGAGTACTGCAGGTCCTCGGTGGTACATGGGTGGTCATGCTCGTCCTCGGGTACTACCTGTAACTCCGGGCCACCTCGACTTCCGCGACGGATGACGCCACCGTGACGCAGCCAGAACCCGCCCCCGAGTCCGGCACCTCGAACGCGGACACACGGGTCACCGGTGAGGATCCCCGCGGCCGCTGGAGCCAGGTACCGCCGGTGCCACTTCCCGGTCCCGGTAGGGCGGCCGTCGAGTTGGTGACCGCGATCGTCGGAGCCACGGCGATCAGCATGGTCCTTCAACTCGTCGTGAACCGCGCGCCGGATCTGGTCCCGGACACGTACGTACCGAATGCCGCATTGTCGCTGATCGGTGCAGGCCTCATCGCGTGTCTTGTCGGTGGACTCGCCGTGCGTCGAGTGGCCGCGGCCTCGTGGTGGGTCAAGTTCGCAGGCGCGACCGGCGGGTTGGCGACGCTGGCGACGCTGACGCTCGCGCTGCCATTGCTGTCGACCCGCTATTACCTGGGCGGGACCACCGGCGACAACGAGTTCCGCCTCCGGTACATGGAGCGCATGGCCTCCGGGTGGGGGCTCGCCGACTTCAACTACGAAGGGCTTCCACCGTTCTACCCGGCGGGCTGGTTCTGGCTCGGTGGACGTTTCGCCAACCTCGTCGGATTACAGGGCTGGGAGGCGTACAAGCCTTTCTCGATCACCACGATCGCCGTTGTGGCGGCCGTGACGTTCGTGTTGTGGCGCTTTGTGGTGCGGCAACGGATGGCCGTGCTCGCGAGCCTGGGCACATTGCTCATGGGGCTGTACGTGCCGGGAGTCGGTGAACCGTACGCGTGGCCGACCACGGCATGGTTGTTGCCGGTACTGGTGTTGACGTGGAACTCGCTGAGGGACAGGGAGACGCCGCGTTGGCCGCTCCTGCTCAGCGGGGTGTACCTCGGCGTGTGCGCGATGACGTACACGTTGCACCTGGCGTTCGGTGCCATGGTGGTGGTGTTGCTGGCGATCGTCGCCGGTGTGCGCGAGGTTCGGGCAGGCGCAGCTCGCGGTGACCTCATCCGAGGTCTGGTCGGCCGGGTGGGTCTCGTTGCGGTCGTGGCTGCCGTTCTGATGCTCGTCGTGTGGGCGCCCTATCTGTTCGGTGGCGGCCTCGGTGCGGAGAACGTGGCCGCGCGCTACCTCCCGGAGACGAGTGCCTACTTCCCGATGCCCTTCAAACCGGACGGGCCGGTCGGCCTGTTGTGTCTGGCCGGGCTGGCATGGGCGGTCGTGCGGGCGCGAGCTCATCGGGTCGCGCTCGTGGTGCTGGTGACCACCGGCGCCGTCTACCTGTGGTTCGTACTTTCCACGTCGGCGTTGGCGTTCGACACGACACTGCTGGCGTTCCGGTTCAACGTGACTCTGAACCTCGCGCTGGCGGTGGCCGGTGTGTTCGCGGCTGTGGACGTCCTGAACTGGGCGCTGGGCAGGTGGTCCGAATGGCGGACGCAGATCACGGCCGTCGTCGCCGTTGTGGCGATCGGCCTGGGCGTGGGCGTGCTGCAGGACAGCGTGCGCGGCCCGATGAGCGCGGGGTTCGAATCCGCGCTCTCCGATTACTACCCGAACGGCAGGACCCCGGAGAGCAGGCACCACGATCCCGCCGAGGAGACCGACGAAGGTATCTGGAGCGGCAAGCTGCTCGCCACGATCGATGAACTCGGCACGGGTACGGCGGAACGCGAGACGGTTCTCTCGGAACAACACCACATGCTCGTGTTCCGGCCATTCTGGTTGTTCCACGATCACCGCCCGCACTACACGAACCCCTTGTCGCGGCACGACGAACGTGCGACCGAGATCGACAGCTGGGCCGCGTCGAACAGCTCGCAGGAGCTGTACCGGCGGATGCACGACGGGCCGTTCACCGCGCCGACCATGATGGTGCTCGAGAAACGCGAGAACGGCGACTATGTCTACACCGTCAAGTACGACACCTTCCCCCGGAGGACCGCGGCACTCGGCCGGAAGGTCACGTTCGCCCCGACGCTGTTCGATTCGCCGCGGTTCGCGAAGCGTGACGTCGGGCCGTATGTGGTGATCGCCGTCCGCTGACCCTTCGGCAAGGGCCAGCGCCGTGTGGTTCCCGGGAACCGTGTGATTCATGGGTGTGGCGTGATTCGCGGGTGCCGTGTGTCCTGTTGGTGCCGGTCGCCTCGTTGGTCCGCGGGGGTTTGACGGTTCGGCGCCGGGTGGGAGCCGGCTGTGGTCACCGGGGTGCTCGTCTGCGCCGGGTCGTCCCGGTCGCTGTCTCTGCCGTCGTCGGGCTGCAAAGGTGCTCGTCGATGTCACTGGTCCCCCTCGGTCGGAGTGGTGGTGTCGCTTCCGTCGTCGTCGGCCGGTAGGTCCTCGACCTGCTTCGCCGCGCGACGCCCGGTTGTGTCGGTGGGTCGTTGTATACGTAGTCCTTGTCCGCGTGGTCGGTCGGGCCAACGAGCTGGTTCGTGCCCGCAGGCCGGCTTCGAGGTTTCGTTGAGGTTTCGCAGCATTCAACCGGACGCGCCCGGATCGGTCCTATAGCCCATTCGGGTATATCGAACACGGGTTTGACATGAACCGACCCGATGCATAACGTCGACGACAACTGCGAACGAAAGGGGGATCATGAATCTCGATGGTGTCGTCCGTGCACGAAGACGGATCGCGCAGGTTCAGGCCGAGTACGTACGTGAGCTCGCTGCTGTTGCCACCGGTGATTCGAGCATCGGCGAGGACGAGCATGTCGCGGCCGAGTTGGCCGTGGCGTTGGCTGAGTCCGAGCGGGTCGTGCGCCGGGAGCTCGCGTGGGCGAAGCAACTCACCACACGGTTGCCACATGCGCTGCGGTCGTTGTCCGATGGGGACATCGATTTGCTGAAGGCCGCAAAGCTTGCCGACCAGACCGCGGTGTTGTCCGATGAGCCGGCCGCCAGGGTTGACGAGTTGGTCGCAGACAAACTCGTCGGGCGCGACGCCGGTTCGATCCGGCGCATCGCGTATCGGGCCGTGCACAAGGTCGACCCGGATGGTGCCGCAATACGTAGGGCACAACGACGCGAAGGTCGGAAGGTCGAGATCGTCCACCACGAAGACGCGATGGCTACGGTTTCTGCCGAACTGACGGCGGAGGTGGCGTCGGCGACATATGCATGTCTCGACCGGATGGCCAGATCCGAGCGCAACCGCGGCGATACGCGGACCATGGATCAGCTGAGGGCCGACAAACTCGCCGAATGTGTCGTCGGGGGCTCAGGTAGCCGTTCCGGTGCCCGTGCTGGCAAAGCAGAGATCTATGTCCATGTCGATCTGCCGACCTTGACGGGACTCGCGGACAACCCGGCACATCTCGCCGGACATGGGCCGATACCTGCGGCCGTGGCTCGTCAGATCTCCCAGGATCCCACATCGACGTGGCGGAGGATCGTGACCGATCCGCTGAGTGGGGCGCCGCTCGAGGTCGGACGGAAGCGGTATCGGCCGACCAAATCGGTGGCGGACTACGTGAAGGTACGTGATCGAGAGTGCCGTTTCCCCGGTTGTCATCGGCCTGCCGGGTACGTCGACCTCGACCACGTGACGCCACACGGTTGTGACGGGCCGACATGTGCGGCGAACCTCATCGGCCTGTGCCGGCACCACCACGTCGTCAAGCACGCGGTGGGGTGGCTGTTCGAACTCGAGCCCGACGGCACTCTCCACATCACGACGCCGCGCGGGATGAGGCACACCAGCCGTCCTCCCGTCGAGGTGTGCGACGGCGCCGGCGGTGGTGATGAGGGTGAACGTCGTGATGTGTCGGTCGACAGCGGCAACAGCTCGAGCACTGGCTCCGCCGGGGGCCGCCGGACCCGGAAGCGCAGACGGCGCGCGAACCGGTGCAGTTCCCGACGCGATGCTAGCGCTGCGACCGGGTCATCCGGAGATGACGCATCGGCGCGGGATAGTCGAGCCGGAACACGCTGATCGGCTCGGAAAGTTTGTCGCCGCGGAGGTACGTCGGAACCGGTTTCTGCGTCGACAGCTGCATCAGCGGTGCATAGGGTCCGCCCTGGCTCTTCATATAGGACACGCCGCCGATGTCGCGAATCGATGGTCCGGACGCGAAGCGGTAGCGGACGGGTTCGACAGTGCCGTCGGCTACGGACGGCGGGCGACGACACGGCATCGTGAACGCGCTCACCCAGTCGAGTACGACGGATTCCGAAGTGGGTACGAGCTCTGTCGAAGGAACGGTTTTCGGTAACCGGGGTGTTCCTACGGCGACCATTCCGTCGCCGGAACGTTCGTCGACCAGTTTCAGTCTCAGCATGGTGGCGGCGTCCGGATCGAATCTCCGCTCCGTCCAGCTCGGAGTGAGTGGAACCGAGCTGGAGGTCAGGACTCGACCGGTTTCATCGGCGAACTCGACCGTTGCGGATACGGCACCGGCCCCGCGGGCAGGCACCACCACCGGAGGTGCGGTGGGAGAGTCGCTCCCCTCGGGTAGGTGGTACCAGGACGTCGTCACCGCCCCGGAACGGCCGTTGCTGTGCCATACGGGTGCCTCCGTGCTTCCGTACGGCTCGAGCAGGCCGCGTCGTGGAAACGCACCGTTCTTCACAAATCCATCCACAGTGGCCGGTGCAGAGGCGCGGAGCATCCCTGCTCCGACGTCCGGTTCGACCTGTATCCACTCTTCGATTCCGCACGGTTCGCCGGACAGTGCGGCGAGATTCGCGGCTCCGGTCGTGTAAGTCCCTGCGCGCGGCACCATCGCGTACGCCATCGTGCCGACCTCGACCACAACCACTCCGAACGCGACGACAGGTACGAGCCACGCCGGGGTCCGGAGCCAGCGCCAGACTCCGACGAGTCCGGCCATCGACACGGCGATGCCAGCCAACAAGGCGACGTCGGCTACGCGGATACCGGCGACCGCCGGCGGCACCTCCGACCACTTCACGTTCAGCCCGCCGAGAAACCACCACCGCAACGGAGCCCCGATGCCGACCCACACGGCGACCGTCAATGCAGCGCACGTCAGCGACAACTGCCATCTGCGTAGCAACGCGCCGTGCGCGATCGCGTGGACCGTCACGGCGGTCAGCAGCGTTGCTACACCGGCGAGGACACCGAAATGATGGGTGTACTTCGTCGGCGTCAGCGCGAGCGCGGCGAAGTACAGCACCGATGCGACCAGGAGGCGGCGGGTCGGTGTCCACGCGACCTTCGGCGTTCGCCGCAGCATGACCAGCACGACCAGAACGGCCATGCTGAACCACAACAGCATTACAGGAAGCCGTCGGTTCAGTCCGCCCTGTATCGGGTCGAATAGCCACTCGTAGCGTTGGCCTTCACCGGTTATGCCGTCGTTCGGGCCGATCTCGGTGCGCACCTCGACGGCGTGCAGTACGGCGTCGAACGATTGTCCGTGGAACATCAGCAGCAACACCGACGCGCCCGCGCCCAACAACACGGGGACCGTTCGCAGTCCGTGTGTTCGGAACGTCGGCCATGCCGCCGGCAGCGCCACGAGCAGTTGCAGGAGGACTGCGATGCCGGTCGGGGTGAGGGCCGTGGTCGCGCCTGCGATGACGACGGCGCAGGCCAGGAGCGACAGCCGGCGCGTCGCGATGCCCCGTTCGACCACGGCCAGCGTGGCCAGCGAGCCGAGCATCACCCACGGTTCGGGTCGGAGGCCGATGCCGAACTGCACGGTCCAGAGCAGGAACACGCTCATGGCAGCCCAGCGCGCCGCTGTCAGCCTCCCCTTGGCGAACCGTGGCAGCAGGACGCGGTCGATCAGCAGCCACGACACGAGACATATCAACAGAGACGGCAAGCGCAGCCACAGCGTTGTCGTGCTGACCTCCACCCATGGCCGGTACAGCTCGTAGAACCAGCTGAACGGAGCCTCTGGAGCGTTGAGCCAGCGCATGTAGTTGCCTACGAAGCCGGTGTCCGTCGACGACAGGATCATCGTGATGATGTAGCCGTCGTCCACCGTGGAAGCGCCGATCACGGTCCACAGGACGAGCATGCCCGTGACGATGCCGTCCCGTGGCCGAGGGCGGGCCCAGCCTCGTGGCAGTAGTCTCGGGCGACGTGGCTCGCCGATCCGGAGTGCGAGCAACATCCCGACGAGGCATGCGACGGCGGTGACGCCGGCGGCGATCTTCACAGCGCTCTGGTCCGAGGCGTACCGCATGTCCGGGGTGACACTCACCCGCAGGTCGGGCGCATTCGACGCATCGGTGAACAGGCCGTTGACGGAAGGTCGTCCTGTTGTACGTCCTTCCTCGCGACCGTCGATGTACACCGCGGTTCCGGATGTTGTCGCGACGATCTGCCATCGGCAGCTGCCCGTCGTCGGTGCGGATGCCAGCTGTGTCTCGCCGAGCGTGGCCGTGACCCGTCCGTTCGAAATCCGCACCGAAAGGCCGTCCGGAGGGGGCTGGACGCCGCCGGGGCCGACCGTCGACACGAGCGTGCCGCCGTCGAGCGAGGCGACGTCGGCGCAGGAGAACGTGACGTCCATTCGCTGGGGCGAGTACGGCAGCAGGGGAAGGGTCGTGTCCTCGGGCGCCGTGGAGGGCCATTCGTATGTCGTCGTGGTCTGGTCCACGGGTGCCAGGACGAACACCACTGCGGCAAGTGCGGCCAGCAACCCCAGAACGGTCGCCGAGAGGTGGCGTGCCGTGTCGGATCGGCTGGGTGCGGTCGCGGATGCGGTCACATCAGCACTGTAAAGAGTCGTGTCACTCCGTGGAGTAATGACCACACCTGCAAACATAGGAGGTGATTACGCCGAACAGTGGAAGTAAGTCATGGCAGGTCGTCAGCGAACAGCGGTGGTCGTCGGTCTGTCCGCGGTCGGTGGGCTGCTGGCATTTCTGCTTGTCAGAACGAGCCTGACCGACGACGCCTACATCACGCTCACCTATGCCAGGAACCTCGCGGAGCACGGTGAATGGGGAATCATTCCGGGCGCCGCGAGCAACTCGGCCACGTCGCCGTTGAACGTGCTCCTGTTGGCACTCGGCGCCGTGGTCACGAGATGGTTCGGGGACGCGCAGCCGATCGTGGCGCTCGGATTCGTCACGGTGGGTGCGACGGCGGCGCTCGGCTGGGCGTGGACGCGAATGTCGGTCCGGCTGCGATTTCCCGCCCCGGTGGCGCTCCTGGGCGTGGCCGTGGTCGTGGTGAACCCGTTCGTGCTGTCGGCGATCGGTCTCGAGGTCTTGCTGATCCCGGCCGTGGTGGCCGGCCTCGTCGCGGCCACGGTCGAGCGGCGTCCGGTGTGGTTCGGCGTCGTTGCGGGACTGGCGGTGCTCGTGCGCCTCGACCTGGTCGTATTCGTTGTCACCATGTTCGCGGTCGCCATGGTTCGCGCGTTCGGGCGCCGTTGGTGGCAGGCGCTTGCCGCGATGATCGTGGTCGCGTTGCCCTGGTATGCGCTGAGTTGGGTGACGTTCGGTTCGGCGGTACCGGACACGTTGGTGGTCAAGCAGTCGCAGGACGGTCTGTTCGGCCCGTGGAGCTATGCCACCGGCATCGGCATGTACCTCGAAGGGGTGGGCGTGCCGGTTCTGCTGGCGCTCGTGCCGGCGGCGTTGGGTGTGATCGCGCTGCTCGCCGCCGTGATCGTCCGGTTCGTGGTCGTCGATCGCCCCGCGTTGGGTGCGGTCGCGGGCCTCGGCGCCGGCGGAGTGGCGCACTACGTTGTCTACGTCCTGCTCGGCGTCGGGCCGTACCACTGGTATTACGTGCCGCCGTTGACGGCGTTGGCGATGTGTGCCGTCCTCGCACTGGGTTCCTGGTGGGGTCATCGCCGCGGAGGTTCCGGCGCCGGCCCCGATCGCCGGAAGCGCCCCCTTGTCGCTGTCGGACTGTTCGGAGCGATCACCGCGCTTGTCCTCGTCACCGCCTCGACCGAGGTGCAGCGCGGCGTGCCGTGGCGGTCGCCGCCGATCTTCGGCAACTGGGCGAATGCCGAAGACTACGCTCGCGTCGGCACCGAGCTCGGCCGCCGCGTGGGGGACGTCCCGGTCCGGTCGCCCGGTGAGATCGGCACCCTCGCGTACTTCTGCGAATGTCGAATCGTCGACCCGTTCTCCGACCGAGGCCGCGTCCCCGAACTACTCGAAGCGCGGTTGGCCGAGGCCGGCCCGATCGGTTCGGCGCTACTCGAGGCCAACTACCTGTGGTTCGACCGCGATCGTGAACCCCTCGACCCCGGGTATCGCCTGTTGTACAGCCCAGGGCCGGGCCCGGGGCCGGGGCACGGTCCGCACACCTGGACCGTGCGTTCGGATGCCAGGGGCATCGGTCATTTCACCCTGGTCCGCATCCGCTGACGCAGACGTTCCGTTTTCGCGCAGACCCGGTAGCTTGTCCCTGGCCGGATGGGTAGGAGCGATGACGACGACACACGAGGCGGACGCATCCATGACCGCGCAGAGTGACGGCGGCCCGACCAGCGACGACGCGGACGTCGAGGCCACCACCTCGACGGACGAGGATTCCGCGGACAAGACGGCGTCGCAGGGTGTCGAGACGTCATCCGGCGCGTCGGGACGGCTCCGGCGTGTGCTGTCCGGGCGGGACCCCGTTGCGTGGCTGCTCGGCGCCGTCGCGGCCCTCGTCGCGGTGGTGTTCGTCGTGGTCGACCTGGTGTGGAACCAGGGCACGTTCATCGCCCCGCTCGACGACGTCTACATCCACCTTCAGTACGGCAAACAACTCGGCAGCGGTGAGCTGTTCCGCTTCAACCCCGGCGACCCGATCAGCACGGGCGCCAGCAGCATCCTGTACTCGTTCGTGTTGGCCGTCGGGTGGTTGCTCGGCTTCAGCGGCAACGGGCTGCTGGGCTATGCGGTCGCCACGGGCATCGTGTGCGCCGCATTCGCGACAGGCCTGACGTACCACCTGGGCCGACTGCTCGTGGGACGCGCGGTCGGCGTGTGGGCCGGCGTGCTCACGGCGACGTCCGGCCCGCTCATGTGGGGTGCGGCCAGTGGCATGGAGGTCGGCCTCACTGCCCTGCTCGCCGTTGCGGCGGTGTACCTGTTCGTGCGGGAACGTCCCGACGGCCGATTCCGCTGGACCCCGATCGTGGGCGTGCCCCTTGCGCTGGTGCGGCCGGAGGGCATGGTCCTGGCGATCGCGCTGATCGGCGCGATGTTGTGGACGACGCTGGGGGGCAGGCGTGCAGGTGAACCGCGGCGTCCGCGCATGGCCCTGTGGACGCTGTTGCCGTTGGCAGCCCCGATCGGCCAGTACCTGTTCTACTGGATCGCCACCGGCACGTTCTCGGCCAACGGCGTGCAGTCGAAGTCGTTGATGTCGGACCGGCCCACGTTCTACATCGGCGACTTCGTCCAGCGAGCCTCGGAGAACCTGCGCGGTGCCGTCGGCTTCTTCAACGGTATGTCCGGCCAGAACTACGCGTTCCCCGGCATGCTCGTGGTGTTCGTGCTCGGGTTGGCGTATCTGCTGGTCAAGCATCGCCGGTGGCGACCGCTGGCGGTTGCGCTGGCCGTGGCGTTCGCCGGCATCGTGCTGTCGGTGTCGACCCTGTCGACGGCGCTGATCCACGAACTGCGGTATTTCCAGCCGTTCCTGCCGCTGTACATCGTGGTGACCGTGATCGGCCTGTACGCCGTGTCGCGGTTGGTGGCGCGTGGCCGGTTCCGTCAGGCGGCGTTGCACCTGCTGCCGGCTGTCGCGTTGCTGTTCTCGCTGATGGCGTTGCCGCAGTGGGCGTGGCGGTTCGGCTGGGAGGCGGCGACGATCCGCGACACGAACATCTCGGTCGCGGCCTGGCTGCGGGGCAATCTGCCACCCGACGCGGTTGTCGGCGTCAAAGACGTCGGTGCGGTCGCGTACTACAGCGATCGCAAGGTCGTGGACACGATCGGCCTGACCACCAACGGCTTCGCCGAGGCCAGTAACCACGGCCCGGGCGCGCTGTACGAGAAGCTGCGTGCGATGCCCGAAGGCGAGCGGCCGGACTACTTCGCCGTGTACGAGCAGTGGCCGGGTGCGGCGATGCACTCGTTCGTCGACACGGGTGTGTTCGATCCGGATCCGGAGATGATGTTCGAGCTGAACGTGCCACGTGACAGCACGGGCTGGAGCATCGTCCCGTTCGACGAATTGGCGGTGCGCAAAGCCGACTGGAGCCTCGCCGGCACGGGCGACGTGGCGCCGGTGCCCGGGGACGTGCGCGACCACGTCGACATCGGATCGCTCGACTCCGAGTCGGCGCACGACTACGCGCCGCAGATGGAACAGCCCGGAGTGCAGCCCTACACGGACCTGCGGAAACAGGATGACGTCATCGACAGCAGCCGCTACATCCTGGGTGGTGAAACGTTCCGCATCGAGAATCTGAAGCCCGGCGAGGACGCGAAACTGACCAGCCGGGTGATGGTCAACGGCATCGAACAGTTCGTGCGTGTGCGCGTGGACGGGCGTGCTGTCGGCGTATGGGACCTCGGGCCGAACCGTGACGCCTGGCGCACGCGGTCGTTCGACATTCCCGGCAAGTTCGTGACGTCGTCGGACGCCGAGATCACCCTGGAACCGGTGCGGCCGCTGCTGAGCCCGTACCCGGAGTACACCAGCTACGGCTACTGGGTGACCCAGTAGCAGCCCCGCCAGATCGGCGGCCCCGTCAGATCGGCAGTTTACGGAAGACCGGGCGCGGGACGTGCCGCAGCACCGACATCACCCAGCGGAACGTGCCGGGTGCCCACACGAGGTCCTTGCCGCGCCGCGCGGCGTCGACGGCGATGTCGGCCACCGACTCGGCCGTCTGCTCCAGGGGGGCCTTGTCCATGCCCTCGGTCATCTTCGTCCGCACCTGGCCGGGGCGCACGACCGTCACCCGCACGCCGTAGGGTGCGAGCGCCTCGCCGAGGCCCAGGTAGAAGCCGTCGAAACCGGCCTTCGTGGAGCCGTAGACGAAGTTCGACCGGCGCACCCGCTCGCCCGCGACCGACGACAGGGCGATCACCGAGCCGTGCCCCTGCTGCTTGAGCCGTTCGGCCAGCGCCACACCCATCGACACGGGCGCGGTGTAGTTGACGGTCGCCATCTCGACGGCCTGCGCGTGGTCCTGCCATGCCTCCTCGGCGTCGCCGAGCAGGCCGAACGCGACGACCGTCACATCGATGTCGCCACCCGAGAACGCCTTGTCGACCACCAGCGGGTGCGAATCGGTGTCGGCGGCGTCGAAGTCGACGGTCTCCACCTCGGCACCTGCGGTGCGCAGGCGCTGCGCGGCCTCGTCGAGGCGCGGCGACTGCCGGGCCGCCAGCACGATCCGCAGCGGGCGCTGGGCGAGGTACTTCTCGGCGATCGCCAGCGCGATGTCCGAGGTGCCGCCGAGCAGCAGCAGCGACTGGGGGTTGCCCACCGCGTCGATCACAGTTCCAGCCTCCTGGCCATGTCGGAGATGAAGATGCCGTAAGGGTCGACGGAGTGGCGGATCTTCTTCCACTCGTCGATGCGCGGGTACATGCGGTGGAACGTCTCCGCGGCCGTCCGCGAGTCCTTCGCCGTGTACAGCCGTCCGCCGAGCTCGAGGACCATCTCGTCGAGCTCGTTGCACAGTCGTGCGAGGCCGGGCTTGATCGGGAAGTCGAGGCACACCATCCAGCCCGGATGCGGGAACGACAACGGCGCCGGATTGCCGTCACCCATGCGCTTGAAGACGTTCAACGCCGAGTAGTGCCCGGAGTGGGCGACCTTCTCGACGATCCGCCGCAGGCCGTCGTTCGCGCCGAGCGGCGTGCTGAACTGGTACTGGAGGAAGCCGTTGCTGCCGTAGCCGCGGTTCCACTCTCCGACCAGGTCGAGCATGTGGTAGAAGGCCGTGATGTTCTGGATCGCGCCGCGGCCCTGTTTCGGGGTGGACCGGTAGTAGAACTCGCCGATCGCGCTCAGCGACAGCTTGTTCATCAGCCCGTTCGGGAAGACGTCCGGCACGGTCAGCAGCTGCGGCGCCGAGAACTTCAACGGCTCACTGCGCAGCTTGGCGGGGAGCTCGTCCAGCGTGGCCAGCGAACCGCGGGCGAACGCGCCCCGCCCGAGCTTGCGGCCCGTCGAGATCGTGTCGAACCAGACGGACGAGTACGTGTAGGCCTCGTCGGAACCGTCGCTGATCAGCTCGAGCGTGCCGTCGAGGTCGGCGGTGCGGTCGTTGTCGACGATGAAGTACGCCGTTTCGGTGCGGGTCATCCTGATGCGCGCCCGCACGATGACGCCGGTCAGACCGATGCCGGCGACCGTGGCCCAGAACAGATCGGCCTCGGGGCCGTCGGGCGTCAGGGTGCGCACGCGGCCGTCGGCGGTCACCAGGTCCAGCGACACGACGTGGTTGCCGAAGCTGCCCGCGCTGTGGTGGTTCTTGCCGTGGATGTCGTTGGCGATCGCGCCGCCGATCGTCACCTGCCGGGTGCCCGGCAGTACCGGTACCCACAGGCCGTACGGCAGGGCCGTCTGCATCAATGCGTCGAGGCTCACGCCTGCGTTGACGTCGACGATCGCGCTGTCGGGGTCGACCGAGTGGATACGGTCGAGAGCCGTCATGTCGATGACGAGGCCGCCCGCGTTCTGCGCCGGATCGCCGTAGGAGCGGCCGAGGCCACGTGCGATGACACCACGCTCGCCCGCTTGCGCCACCGCGCGCGCGATCGCTTCGACGTCGGGGGTGGCGAGTACGTTCGCCGTGGTCGGGGCCGTCCTGCCCCACCCGGCCAGGGTGCGCCGTTCGATGTGCCGTTCCGGCGTGGGTGCGCTCACTCGAGTCAGGGTAACCATCTCGAGATATGGCCTGTCTCCGGTGCCACAATGTCCGATCCTTACACTCGTAAGCGCACGGAACCGAAGAATCGGCGTGCGCCCCCCGGGCAGCCCGGCGGGAACGCAAGCCGGTCGGAACAAGTCGGTTCGGAAGCGAGCAGGCTCAGAACAGGCCAGCAGGAGCGGGCCGGCGGAACGCAGGCCGGTAGAACACAGGCTGGCAGAACAAGGGTGCAGCGGTGACGACGATGGAATCTCCTGCCGGCGAGGTGGTGAGGCCCGCATCGCCCGGCCTGGTGACGCAGATTGTCCGGTTCGTTCTCATCGGCGGCTTCTGTGCGCTGGTCGACTCCGGCTTGTACTGGTTGTTGCTGGAGGCGGGCACGTGGGTGCATTTGGCGAAGGCGCTCAGTTTTGTCGCAGGCACCACCACCGCCTATTTCCTTAACCGTCGGTTCACATTTACTGCCGCCCAAAAGGGTGGTGCCGGTCAGATCGGCGGGTTTGCTGCGCTGTACACGACGACGTTCTTCGTCAACGTCGGAACGAACGCCCTGATGCTCGCGATGCTGTCCGACGACTTCCGGTGGCGGGTCGCGGCCGCGTGGGTCATCGCACAGGGCACGGCCACCGTGATCAATTTCGTGATGCTGAAATGGGTCGTGTTCCGGGAATCGCGTGGGTGATGAAGCCTGGTGCGAACCGTGGCGGGACGGCCTGTACCTTACTGGCGTTCGCGCGTTGGAGTGACGCCGACGACGGCGCCGATTCCGCGATGTGAACACTTCGAACCTCAAATCCGGTGGCCCTGAACTACTTGGAGGACGCCTCTCATGTCCGGTGAAGCAACAGTGACGACCGAGGCGACGGCCGGCGCGCTGTTCACGGCCCACACCCCGGCATCGGGGCGTCTACTCGCACAGCGGGGCCTGTTCGACGGGCCGTCCGCGGTCGTCAGCAAGGACCTGTACCTCGAGGTCGTCTCGGGTGTCGCCTCGCGTGACCGCGAGACCGTCACGCTGGAGCCGTCGGCCAGGGCCACGGGCAACACCTACTTCGGCAGGTTTCCCGCGTCGTACTGGCAGCGCTGGACGACGGTCCGGTCCGTGACCGTCGAGGCCGTCGTGAGCGGTTCCGGCAGGCTAGCGGTGCGGGCTTCCGACGTCGCGGGTGATTCGCGCACGGTCGCCGTCGAGGCCATGACCGACGTCGTGCAGCGCACCGTGACACTCGAGGCCAAGCTCGACAAGTTTGTCGACGGCGGCGGGCTGTGGCTCGACCTGGAGACCGACGCCGTGGAGCGGCTCACGGTCTCGCAGGTGCGCTGGACCGTCGATGCACCCGAGTCGGTCCGTCCGACCGCGGTCACGATCTGCACGATGAACCGCGCCGACGACTGCCTGTCGAACCTGCGCACGCTCGCCGACTCGCTGCCTGCTCTCGAGACGCTCGACGCCATCTACGTTGCCGATCAGGGCGGCGACACGGTCGACTCCCGTGACGGGTTCGCCGCGGTCGCCGCAGACCTGGGTGACAAGCTCAAGTACGTCAAGCAGCCGAATCTCGGCGGCGCGGGCGGCTTCACCCGCGGCCTCTACGAGGTCGCGGGACAGGCAGCGGCCGAGCACGCCAACGTGCTGTTCATGGACGACGACGTGCTGCTCGAGCCGGACATCGTGATCCGGCTGACGGCGTTCTCCAACAAGGCGGCCAACCCGATGATCGTCGGGGGGCAGATGCTGAACCTGCTGCACCCGAACCAGCTGCACGTCGGCGCCGAGTACGCCCAGCTGAACGCGCTGCAGCCGGGGGTGCCGGTGCCGCACAGCCCGGCGACCGCCGACCTGCTCGGCCTGGACCGTCGCGGCAAGAAGGTCCGCCAGGAACGCCGCCTCGACGCCGGGTACAACGGCTGGTGGTCGTGTCTGATCCCGTCCGAGATCGTGCAGAAGATCGGTTACCCGATGCCGTTCTTCTTCCAGTGGGACGACGCCGAGTACAGCTACCGTGCCCGCGCGGCCGGGTTCCCGACGGTGACACTGCCCGGCGCGGGCGTGTGGCACGCCGACTTCCACTGGAAGGACTGGGACGAGTGGCACCGCTACTTCAACCTGCGTAACTCGATCATCACCGCGGCGCTGCACAGCCCGTTCGACCTGAATCTGCTCTCGCGGGTGCTGCTGTCGCAGGTGATGCGCTACCTGCTCGGCATGCAGTACGGTCTCACGGCGACGCTGATCAAGGCCGTCGAAGACTTCCTCGAGGGGCCGGAGATCCTGCACGACGGCGGTGTCGCCGCGATGAAGGAGATCCGCGAACTCCGTGCGCAGTACCCGGAGACACAGCGGCACGACCCGACGAACGTGCCGGGTATCCCGTCGAACAACATCGTCATCAACAACACCGCGCCGCGGCCGAGCATGCAGCGTGCGGTGCTGGCCAAGCGGGTGCTGAACCGCGTGCTCGGCAAGAACCGGTTCAAGATGGGCGCCATTCCCGCCGACGAGGCGCACTGGTGGCACGTGTCGCTGTTCAAGACGGCGGTCGTCACCGACGCCTCGCAGGAGGGTGTGCGGGTGCGGTCCTACGACAAGGAGCGCATGGTCGACCTCGCCAAGCGGACGCTTCAGGTCGTCGGCCGACTCCGCAAGGAGGGCCACGCGGTGCAGGCACAGTACAAGCGCGCCATGCCAGAGCTGACCAGCCGCGAGAACTGGAAGCGCCTGTACGAACTCTGATCCGGTGCGGGTGTTCGGCCCGCGGAGTCACCGCAGGCCGAACACCTTGCCGGAGCGTTGCAGATCGTCGAGGTACGCGGCGGCCACGTGGGCGAAGTTGAGCACCACACGCGAGTCGTCGGCGGTTCGGATGATCTGTACGCCGCCGTCACGCATGTAACCGTGCAGGGTCTGGTTGGCGATGACGTCGTCGGGCGGCAGCGTGAACACCAGCGGTTCGCCGCCCGAGACGAGGTGCAGCACGAGTGCGGGTTTCGAATCGGTCATGAATCCACCTGAACACCGGTGATCCCACCGGACAAGGCGGTTCGCTGACAGCGTGACGCGCCGGGCGGAGGTGTGACGCGCCGGGCGGAGGCCGAGTGTGCCCGGGACGCGTGGGCGGCGAGTCGGGGCGGCGACGTGCCGAGCGCAGCTGCCGGTCACTCGCGGCCAGCCGCGGTCGCGGGGTGGCCGAAGCGTGACAGCGCGGTGCGGCCCGGCTGCTAACGTTTCGCGCGTCGGAAGTGACGAGACGGGGGAGAGATGGCGCAGTCGTTCTCACTGTCGCTGGTGGCGGTGGACCTCCTGCTCGAGCAGTACAAGCTCGGAAGGTCGCCGTTCCCGTTCGAGATCCCGCACATGGGCACGACGCACACCCAGCGCAACCAGGTCCGTGAGGCGGTGTTCCGCGACCTCGAAGCGCGCAGCCTTGCTCGTGGCGGCAGGCTGGAACCGGACGTCGAGGCCACCTTCGACGCGTTCATGCGCGCGCCGTTGATCGTGGCGCTGGCCGGCCAGGTCGACGACGGTGAGGAGCTCTACGCGCGGGCCGTGTCGGACGGCCAGTCCGCGCTCCTGGTGCGGCAGGACGCCAACATGCTGACGTTCACCGAGGTTCGGCCGACGAACTTCGTCGCAGAGCTGGTGGACCTGCTGCCGTTGACGAAGCCGGCGCCGGGCCAGTCCATCACCGTGCCGGTTCCCGCCGCCCGCAGGCCGCGGTCGGAGGGTGGCGGGTACGACCCCTTCGGCGGGATCCAGGCGCCACGGTCGTCGCAGACGACGTCGCAGGAACGCGCCGTGGCCCGGCTGTTCGAGAAGAAGATGGAACGCGTCGGGTTCATCACCGCGTTCGTGCCCGGCGACGACGGCAGGCCGGTCAAGCTGGAACCGGTGATGTGGTTCGACAACGAGGACGGTCGGCACCTCGGCACCCAGCGTTCCGCCGAGGACGGCCAGAAGTGGGCCACCTACGCGCCCGCCGACAACGCCCGCATCGTCTCGCAGCTCTACACCCAACTCGAACCCTACTTGTGATTGTTGGGTTGTTCTGGCGGCCGGTGCGAGTGGCGGAAGCGGCTGCGCCGCTCGGGGCGGCGTCAGAACCCGCGACGGCGCCGGTTGCGTGGGTGGTGAAAGCGGCTACGCCGCTCAGGTGAGAACCCGCGGCGGCGTCGCTAAGCAGCGCGAGGGGAAGATTCGGGGTGTTCAACGCCCCGAAGGTGCCCTTGGGGGCATTCAGTAGCGGTAGAAGTGTTCCTTGCGGCCCTGGCGGACGAGCCGCAGCCACTCGACGAACGCCTTCGGGTCGCGCTTGACGCCCACGAAGTACAGGCCGAACCGGGCGATCTCGAGGGCACCGATCTTGCGCATCCCCGGTTGGGACAGCAGGAACCCGCGGTTGCGGTACGTGTAGTAGCGCTTCACCTCGCTGGCAGGGTCCTGCGCGTGGAACCGGCCGCCGAGCATGGGCTTGAACTCGTCCGATCCGTTCGGGTGCAGGTACGCCGTGCGCAGCGACGTGCCGAACGGCAGGTCGGAGCGCACGAGCCGCCGGTGCAGCTCTACCTCGTCGCCGCGGAAGAACAGCCGCAGATCGGGAACGCCCGTCACCTCGAGGGTCGACGCCCGGAACAGCGCACCGTTCATCAACGAGGCGATGCCGGGCAGGAAGTCCTCACCGAGCTCGGCGGACGTGCGCTTCCACGTCAGGCCACGCCGCAGCGGGAACGCCAGCTTCTCGGGCTCGTCGATGTTGACGACCATCGGCGACACCTCGGCGAGCCCGCGCCGCTCCGCCTCGCCGAGCAGCGTCTCGAGGACGTGCTCGTCGGCGGGCCTGCCGTCGTCGTCGGCGAGCCACACCCACTCGGCGCCGAGCGCCAGCGCGTGCAGCATGCCCAGTGCGAACCCGCCGGCGCCGCCGAGATTGCGGTGGGACGGCAGGTACGTGACCGGCCGCGAGTACGCCTCCACGACGCTGCGCGCCGACTCCTCGTCGGGGCCGTTGTCGACGACGATCAGATGGTCGACGGGCCGCGTCTGCGCTTCGACGACCTTCAGCGACTCGGCGAGCAGGTCGCGGCGGTTGCGCGTGACGACGACGGCGGCGATCGCGCCTTCGGGGAGGGCGCTCATGTCAGCCGCCGTTCACCGGAGCCGTGGCTGCGGACGTGTCGGCGGCCTGCCCGCCGTCGTTGCCGGCTCCCGCGTCGTTGCCGGCTCCCGCGTCGTTGTCCGAGGGCTTGGCGAGGTCGTCGGGGTTGGCCTGGCCGAGGCGTTCGAGCACCTCGCGGCTGACGTTCTGGAACGGGTCCTTGCCCTTGTAGCTGGTGAGGACCTCGCGCAGCCTGCCGTGCTGGCGCACCCGGCCCTCGTCCATCCACATGGCCTGGTCGCACAGCTCCATCAGCAGCTCGTCGGAGTGGCTGGCGAACACCAGGATTCCCGAGCGCTTGACGAGGTCCTTGAGCCGGTCGCGGGCCTTGTTCATGAAGGACGCGTCGACGGCGCCGAGGCCCTCGTCGAGGATGAGGATCTCGGGGTCGATCGAGGTGACGACGCCGAGTGCGAGGCGCACGCGCATACCGCTGGAGTAGGTGCGCAGCGGCATGGCGAGGTAGTCGCCGAGCTCGGTGAACTCGGCGATGTCGTCGATGCGCTTCTCCATCTCCCTGCGGCTCTTGCCGAGGAAGAGGCCGCGGACGATGATGTTCTCGAAGCCGGAGGTCTCCGGGTCCATGCCGACGCCGAGGTCGAACACCGGCGCGACCTTGCCCGAGACCGTCGCCGAGCCGCGCGTGGGCTCGTAGATGCCCGACAGCAGCCGCAGCAGCGTGGACTTGCCCGCGCCGTTGTGGCCGACGAGGGCGAGCCGGTCGCCGTCGGAGAGCTGCAGGTTCACGTCCTGCAGGGCTTCGATGATCGGGACCTTCGAGTCCGAGCCGATCTTGCCGCCGACCTTGCCGAGGACCCGCTTCTTCATCGACCGCGTCTTGGCGTCGAAGATCGGGAAGTCCACGTAGGCGTTGCGGACGTCAATGCTGACCATCTGGTGTCACACCCAATACGAGACACGGGCACGGTAGTTGCGCATCACCACGAGCGCGAGTGCCCATCCGACGATCGTGATGCCGATGGCGACCAGCCAGCTCTTGCCGTCGATGTGCTGGCCGATCAGTGGTGCACGCACGATCTGCACGAAATGGTAGAGCGGGTTCAGCTCGATGAGCGGCAGCGCCCAGGACACGTTCTCGCGCCCGCCGCCCGCGTACAGCTGGTCGATCGGCCACACGATCGGGGTCAGGTAGAACAGCAGCTGGATCAGCGACGAGATGAGCTGCGGGATGTCGCGGTAGCGCGTCGAGATGACGCCGAGCATCAGCGTGACCCAGCCCGCGTTGAGCGCGAGGATCGCGAACCCGGGCACGGCGGTGAGGATCGTCCAGTCGATACCGGGGTGGCACAGGCCGTTGCCGGTGGTGCACGCGCCTTCCTGCACCGCGTACTGCTGCGACAGTGCGGGGAAGTAGATCGCCACGATGATCACGTAGACGATCACGTTGTGCGCCGCCATCAACGTCTGCCGCCACACCGTCCGTAGCGCGTAGATCGTCAGCGGTGCCGGCATCTGCTTGATCAGACCCTCGTTGGAGATGAAGGTCTGCATGCCCTCGGTGATGCAGCCGCTGACGAAGCCCCAGACGATGAAGCCGGTGACGATGTAGGGCAGGAACACTTCGATCCGCAGGCCGAACAGCTGCGAATACAGCAGGCCGAGGCCGAGCGCGATGACACCCTGCGTGATGGTCAGCCAGAACGGGCCGATCACCGAGCGGCGGTACCGCTGCTTGATGTCCTGCCACCCGAGGTGGCCCCACAGTTCTGTCTGCCGCAGGCCCGAGCGGATGTCGTCGAAGGCGCGTTTCCAGGACCGGCTGCCCGGTACGGGCGCGGTATCGGTCGTGTCGGCATTCATCGGTGACGTCGTCCCTGGGCTGTCGCCTGATTCGCCGTCGCGCGAACCAGTGGCCGTCGAGGTGCTTGTGGCATGCACGAGATACGAGGGTACTGCTGCCGCGAACGCGCGAACGCGCGCGTCGGGTTCTGGGGCTTCCGTGTCGCCCGTGTGGGTGGAAATAGGTCCGAAATGCCAGGTCAAGGCATTTTGTCGATGCCCGTTTCGAGCGAGGTGGGAGGTCTCGGAGGCAGGTTCCGGCGCTGGTAGTTTGCGGTCGTGAGTCGATTGGCCGTGACGGCGGCGGGTCTGCTGGTGGTGTTCGCGTTCGGCACCTGGATGGCGTGGTCGTACGTCACCGACGCGACATTCGTCGATGCCCGCTACGCCCAGAATCTCGCCGAAGGGCACGGCCTCGTCTACAACGTCGCCGACCACGACCCCGTCGAGGGATTCACCAGCCTCGTGTGGACGTTGTGGCAGGCGCCGTTCGCCGCATTCGGCGCCGACCCGGTGCTCGTTGCGCAGGTGACGGGAGTCGTGGCGGGGGTGGCGACCCTCATCCTGCTGATGCGCGCGGTCGACGGAGCCGCGGCTGTCGTGGCCGGCTGCGCCTACGTGCTGTTCCTTCCCACCTACTTCCACGTCGCGGGCGGACTCGAGACGGCCCTGGTGGCGCTCGTCGTGCTGCGCATGGCCGTGCTGGGGATGCGCGTCGTCGAGGAGCGGCACGTCGTCGACCTCGAACCCCCGCTACTGCTCGTGCTCGCCGCGCTGCTGCGGCCCGAGGCGTTGATCGCGGTGCTGCCCGCCTTCGTCGTCTGGTTCCGGTCCCGGCGGTTGTCCGGGCAGGCGCGCGTGGGGCTGATGATCGCCGTCGTGCTCGCGCTGGCCTGCGTGGTGTGGACGGTGGTGCGGTACGGCCACCTCGTGCCGAAACCGTGGAGCGACGCCGTCGGCCCGCTCGGGTTCGACGGATCGTGGCTGTGGTCGACGTTCGTGGTGTTCGCGCCGTTGCTGCTGCTCACGGTGGCGTTGCTGACGTGGCCCGCGCTGCGCCGCGTCGGCGCGTTCTTCTGCGTCACGGTGCTGGCGGCAGGCCTGCCGATCGTGCTGTTCGGGCCGCCGGAGGCCGACGCCCTGCACCGCTACGCGTTCGCCGTGTTCCCGGTGCTGTGCCTGGCTGCGGGCGTCGCCGTGGCGGCCATGGCGGGGGTGCGGTTCGTGCAGGCGGGCGTGGGTGTCGTCGTGGTCGGCTGGGTGGCTGTCGCAGGCGTCGCGTCGCCGGGACTGCCGGCCGTGGCGAACACCGGCGTGGACCTCGAACGCACGCACGCCGCGATCGGCAGGGGACTCGCCGACGCGGACGTGCCCGCGGGCGCGCGCACCGTGGCGGTCGCCGACCCGGGTGTGATCCCGTACTACAGCGGCTGGAACGCCGTCGACTACAGCGGCCGCAACGACGGGACCATCGTCGACGGGGCGAGGCCCGACTCCGTGGTGCGCAGCCATGAGCCCGCCGTGATCGTCGTGCCCTCGCCCGGCAAGAACCTCCCCGACACGGTGCACGGACTCGACATTCCCATCGCCGTGGCGGGGTATTCGCAGCTCGGGCCGTTCCAGGCGCGCGACGGCAGCTGGCAGTTCGTGTTCGTCGCCCCCCGGTGGGAGCAGCAGGTCGAGGTGACCGTCCGCGCGGCCGTCGCCCGCGGCGAGGAGCAGTACGGCAACGACTACTCGGTGACGATCAACCGCTGGCTGAACAGCCTCAAGGACTGACCGGTGCTGCGCCGGTTACAGGTACTGGCCCGGGTTGCCGATGCCGGTGGGTGCGCCTTCGGCGGAGCCCTGCGGCAGGCCGCGGCGCATCTGCTCGAGCTGGGCGCGGGCGGCCATCTGCTGGGCGAACAGCGCCGTCTGAATGCCGTGGAACAGCCCCTCGAGCCAGCCGACGAGCTGAGCCTGCGCGATCCGCAGTTCGGCGTCGGACGGCGTGCTGTCCTCGGCGAACGGTTCGACGAGGCGTTCCAGTTCCTTCCGCAGGTCGGGGGCGAGTGCCTCCTCGAGCTCCGTGATCGACGTCTGGTGGATCTCGCGCAGCCGCTGTCGGCTGGCGTCGTCGAGCGGCGCGGCTTTCACCTCTTCGAGGAGCTGCTTGATCATCGTGCCGATACGCATGACCTTCGCGGGCTCCTCGACCATGTCGCCGATCGACTCGCCCTGCTGTTCGGCCTCGCCGTCGGCGGCCTCCGGGTCGATCTGCGCGGCGCTGACCCGGGAACCGTCCGGTCCGACCACCATGACGTGCTGGTCGTCCGAAGGGGTCGCGGTGTACGGGATGTTCGGCTCCGTCATGGCTCCATCCTGGGTCGCTGCGGAAGATGTCGCAGGATTCGAGGGTACTCAACCGGCCGGAGCGCGCCGGGCGTGCCGGGCCGTCGGCGGGGTGGCCGGACGGGTCAGGGGCACCCGGACGATCCGGCTGCCTCCGGTGGCGACGGTCGATCCGGACTCCGGGCCCCGGCTGCGCGGCGAAGGGCCCCGGCTGCGCGGCGAAAACCGACCTCCGTACCTTGTTCGCATGGCGTTTGACGTCGCTCGGATCCGTGGGTTGTTCCCTGCGCTGGGTGACGGCTGGATTCACTTCGACGGTGGAACCGGAATGCTCGTCCCCGAACAGGTCGCGTCGGCCGTCTCGACGGCGATGCGGGCACCGGTCTCCGGGCCGGGCGGAGCGTTCCCGGCCTCCCAGCGGGCGGAGAGCATCGTGGCCGCGGCCCGGCGTGCCGTGGCCGACCTCGTCGGAGGCGAGCCCGAGGGCGTGGTCCTCGGGCCGAGTGCCTCCGCGCTCATCGCCCGGTTCGCGGACACGTTGTCCACGCGCTGGACGATCGGTGACGAGGTCGTGGTGTCCCGGCTCGACGAGGCGGCCAATGTCTCGCCGTGGCTGCGGGCGATGAATCGCGTCGGCGGCAAGATTCGCTGGGGCGAGATCGACATCGAGAACTGTGAGCTGCCGGAGTGGCAGTACACCGGCCTGATGGGTGATCGCACCAAGGCCGTCGCCGTGACCGCGGCTTCCGGCGCCGTCGGTACCCGGCCGGACCTGGGGCCGATCACGTCGGCGGCGCGGCAGGCGGGCGCGCTGATGGTGGTCGACGCGACGTACGCCGCGCCGTTCGTGCCGCTCGACCTCTCGACGCTCGGCGCGGACGTCGTCGTACTGTCGGCGCAGGCGTGGGGCGGGCCTGCGATCGGCGCGCTCGTGTTCCGTGACCCCGACCTGCTGGCACAACTGCCGCCCGCGGAGCTGTCACCGGAGACGACCGGTCCGGAACGCCTCGAGCTGGGTCCGCACCCGTATCCGCTGCTGGCCGGGCTCATCGCCTCGGTCGACTACCTCGCCGACCTCGACGATTCCGCGACCGGCACCCGCCGCGAGCGGCTGCTCACCTCGCTCGGCTCGGCGAAGTCGTATCAGGAGGGGCTGCTCGACCGGCTCTCCGCGGACCTGCGGTCACTGCCGCACGTCACCGTGCTCGGCGATGCGATGCGGCGGATCCCCTCGTTGGCCTTCTACGTCGACGGGCACAAGGCCTCCGACGTCGCCGACCATCTCGCACGGCAAGGAGTCTGCGCGTTCGCCGATCCCGGCAACTGCGGTCTGTTCGACGCGCTCGGCCTCGGCGAGGTCGGCGGCGCGGTGCGGATCGGTCTGGCCCACTACTCGAACAGCTTCGAGATCGGCCAGCTCACGCGCATCCTCGCTGAACTGCCCTGACCCGAACTGCCCGCCCCGGACCACGCCGATCCGAACCACGCCGACTCGCACTGCCCTGCCCCGGCCCACCCGCCGTGCCGGTCCGGCAGGCGGGTGGGTGGGTGCTCACCGCGCCGTCAGGACGACCTTGCCGAACACGTCGCCCTCGTCGAGCGCGCGGTGTGCCTCCGCGGCGTCGCCCAGCGGCAGCACCTGGTCGATCACGGGCAGCACCATGCCCTGATCCAGCAGGGGCCACAGATGCGTGCGCACATCGGCCACGATTGCCGCCTTGCTCTCGAGCGACCGCGATCGCAGTGCCGTGGCCGACACGGTGCCGCGCTTGCGCAGCAGTTTGCCGATGTTCAGCTCGCCCTTCATGCCGCCCTGCATGCCGATGATCACCAGGTGGCCGCTGTCGCGCAGGACGTCGATGTTGCGGTCGAGGTACTTGGCACCGATGTTGTCGAACACGACGTCGGCGCCGCCCGTGGCGGTCTTCAGTTCCTCGACGAAATCCTGCTCGCGGTAGTTGACGGTGATGTCCGCGCCGAGTTGTCTGCACCGCTCGAGGCGGTCGGCCGACCCGGCGGTGACGGCGACCGTCGCGCCGAGTGCCTTGGCGACCTGGATGGCGTGGGTGCCGATGCCGCCCGCGCCGCCGTGCACGAGCAGAACGTCCCCTTCGGACAGACCTGCGTGCATCACGAGGTTGGACCACACGGTGCAGGCCACTTCGGGCAGTCCGGCGGCGGCGTGCAGCTCCACCTCGTTGGGCAGTGGCAGCAGCTGGCCCGCGGGCACGGCGACCTTCTCGGCGTAGCCACCGCCTGCGAGCAGTGCGCACACCTCGTCGCCGAGCTGCCAGCCGGTCACACCGTCGCCGAGTGCGGCGACGGTGCCCGAGCATTCGAGGCCGAGGATCTCGCTGGCACCGGGCGGCGGGGGATAGTTCCCCTGCCGTTGCAGCAGGTCCGCGCGGTTCACGGAGGTCGCGGAGACGTCGAGGAGCACTTCACCGGGCGCGGGCTCGGGGTCGGGCACCTCGGTCAGCTCGAGGTTCTCGGGAGGGCCGGGTTCTCGGACCATGATCGCGCGCATACCGCGACTGTATGTCACACCGGGAAGCCCGGCCGGGTGGTGGCGTGTACCTGCCCGGCGACGGCGGCCGGTGATGGCCATTCCCTTGCGGCTACGTGGTTTTCCTACGAACGGACCTTGACCTTTGGGAGAACTCGCACAAAAGTGACGCCGCAAAGTCAGAAGGGGCTCAGATGTCATTCAGTAGAGGGAAGTTGCGGTCCGTCACCGCCATCGCGGCGTGTGCGGGCCTGGTTCTCACCGGTACCGCTACGGCGCAGGCCGCGCCGAAGTCGTTGCCGGACGAGCTGCCGGAGAAGGTCGAACTCGGCTCCGTGCAGCGGCACCTGATCGCGATGCAGCGCATCGCCGACGTTCACGACGGCAACCGGGCCGCCGGTTCGATGGGACACGAGACGTCCGCCGAATACATGGCGCAGCGCCTCGAACGTGCCGGCTACGACATCACGCGCCAGCAGTTCCCGTTCACCTACACCGAGACTCTCGCCGAGAAGCTCACGGTCGGTGGCGAAGACGCGCCGATCGTCGTCATGGAGTACAGCAAGAACACCGAGGAAGGCGGCATGACCGCCCCGGTCGCCGCCATCGAGCCGGACGACACCCCGGGCTGCGAGGCCGCCGACTACGGTGACGTCACCGGTCGGATCGCGGTCGTCAAGCGTGGCGCCTGCTCGTTCGCCGCCAAGCAGGCCGCCGCGGCCGAGGCGGGCGCGGCCGCCGCGATCGTCTACAACAACGAGTCCGGCCCGCTCAACGGCACGCTCGGCGATGCCGACAGCGCGGTGATTCCCACCGGCGGCGTCAGCCAGGAGGCCGGGAAGACACTGGTCGACGCCGACGGCCAGGACGTCACGCTCGAGCTGCGGCAGCTGCAGGAGGAGCGCACCACCTACAACGTGATCGCCGAGACCACCACCGGCCGCGACGACAACGTCGTGATGGCCGGTGCCCACCTCGACGGCGTCACCGACGGTGCGGGCATCAACGACAACGGCACCGGTTCGGCCGCGCTGCTCGAGACCGCGCTGCAGCTGGGTGGCTCCCCGGAGGTCAACAACAAGGTCCGGTTCGCCTGGTGGAGTGCCGAGGAGTTCGGCCTCGTCGGCTCGACGCACTACGTCAACTCGCTGAGCCAGGAGCAGCAGCTCGACATCGCGATGTATCTCAACTTCGACATGATCGGCTCGCCGAACGCCGGTTACTTCACCCTCGACGGCGACGACTCCGAAGGTGAGGGTGCGGGCCCCGGCCCGTACGGCTCGGCGCAGATCGAGAAGGCGTTCGAGGAGTCACTCGCCGAGCGCGGTGTCGAAGCGGAGGGCAGCGACTTCACCGGCCGCTCCGACTACGGCGAGTTCATCGCCTACGGCATTCCGGCCGGTGGCCTGTTCACCGGTGCCGAGGACGTCAAGACCGAGGAGCAGGCAGCCAAGTGGGGCGGAACCGCCGGTGAGGCGTACGACCCGTGCTACCACACGGCATGCGACAACCTGGGCAACGTCGACTACGGCGCCCTGGACGTCAACGCCGACGCGATGGCCCAGGTGACCGCGCAGTACGCGCTCAGCACCGAGGACGTCAACCACATCGCCCCGGCCGAGAAGAAGAACAGGGCCCAGGTCGCCAAGCAGCGGTCGGCGGACAAGAAGCTCCCGGCTGTTGCCAACGAGCGCGCACACGAGGCCACTGCCTGACCCCGGCACGAGTGCACGAACGCAGTGCCCGTTCCCCGGCTGCGGGGGACGGGCACTGCTGCATTTCACGGAGGATTCTGTCTTGCTGCCGCAGCCCCGGTGGCGGGCGCCTGGGCGCGGCGCGTGGCCGCGCCCAGGCTCTTACCGAGGTTGCGATTGGCGAATCGCCGGCGGCCGAGGTGCATGCGCCCCGCTGCCGCGCGCGACCGGGCCGCCGTAGGACCCCGATCGCGGGGAACGCGGTCTCCGGCGCGACGGGCCTGTGGCCCCGGGTGCCGCACCGGGTTCGGCGCCGTGGGCCGCCGGCTGTGCCTTGATCTTCTTGCCATGGCACCACCTGACCCTTCCCGGGTGGAGTCGGCGAGCTGCCGGCTGGGTGCAGAGGCGTTCGGCTCGGCCGGCTCCCTCCGTGACTCCAGACTGCTCCCGTCCGGCGAGGTGCACAAGCCGGGCGCGCCGCGGAGTTCCGGCCTTCGGGTGAGGAGTTCCGGTCTCCGGGTGAGACCGCCGGCCCCGGCGGGGCGCGTTGGCTCACGGACACGGAGGTGACGGCCCCGGAGACGACCGATACGGAGACGACCGACACGGAGACGATGGCGTGGCGGCCGAACTCGACGAGTGGAGGACGGGCGCCGGGTCCGGGAGTGATCGCGGCCCGTTACCCTGAGCGCCGGGGAAGCGTGGCAGAGCGGCCGAATGCACTCGACTTGAAATCGAGCGTGGGGCAACCCACCGGGGGTTCGAATCCCCCCGCTTCCGCAGCTGTGAGCAGTGCCAACGCCGGGTCGGACATCGCGTCCGGCCCGGCGTTTCGCGCTAGCGGGCCTCAGTTTGGGTCTCGGTTCCCCGTCTCAGACGCCGGTTTCGCCGTCGATGCGTTCGCGGAGCAGGTCGGCGTGGCCGTCGTGGCGGGCGTACTCGGCGATCATGTGGGTGTAGATCCAGCGCAGGCTGACCTCTGCGCCGTGGAACATCGCCGTGGTGTCCAGGGTGTGGTTCGCGCAGTTGCGCTTGGCGACGGCGATCTCCTCGCGCCACGCCGTCATCGCCTGCTCGGCGGACACCTCGTCCAGCAGGGCGAAGCCCTCGTCGTGCTGCCCACCCGTCGACGGGTACACCGACGCCGCGTCCTCGCCGGCGAGGACGCGGCGGAACCAGGCGCGTTCGACCTCGGTCAGGTGCTGCACCAATCCGAGCAGGGTCAGTGCCGACGGCGGCGCCGATGCGGTGCGCAGCTGCTCCTCGCCGAGTCCTTCGCACTTGAGCGCGAGCGTGTCGCGGTAGAAGTCGAGCCACGCCTCGAGGGTCGTCGGCTCGTCCGCGGTCGTCGGCGGCCGCTGTCGTTCCACGGCGACGTTGCTGTCGGGGGTGCGTTCGGTGGTCATGACGATGATGCTCTCAGCGGGTACCGACGTTTCCGGGACTCTCGCCGGTGCCGGTGCCGGTGCCGGTGCCGGTGCCGGTGCCGTCGAGAGCGTGGGCTGCTGCGAACCGGGGACGCTTCGCGCGATGGCGCCGGGCGATCGTGCGCGCCCCCGTGGCGCCGAGCCGCCAGCGCGCCATCGGCCTGCTGACCCCGAACCGGCGCGCCACGGCGGCGTCGGTCCACCCGCGCAGCGCCGCCGTCCTCGCTGCGTCCCGGGGGAGCAGCAGCTCGCCCGCGAGCTCGTCGGCCTCGCGTTCGACGGACGTGGCCGTCGCGCCGCACAACTGGGCACCGGTCACCAGCAGGTCGAATTCGTGCTCGAGCAGCACGTGGGCCATCTCGTGGGCGATCGTCGCGCGCCTGCGCCGGGTGTCGTGCACGTGGTTCTCGACGATCACGCGTGCTCTGCCGACCGCGACGAGCGCACCCGAGAAGGAGTCCGCAGCGGGGCCGGTGAAGTGCCGGACGGCGTCACGGGGCATCGCCGGATCGTGCAGGTCGAGCACGGGGATGCCGTACAGCTCGGCGAGGGTGTACGGATCGAGCGGGTCGTGGGTGGACAGGCCCATCTCTTCCCTGACGGCGAGTGCGAGGCGCCCTGCATGCGCCTTGAAACCGCGTCGGAGCGACTGTGCCACGGCGCTCACCTCCCGGAATCGGGGTTGCCGGAACCGTCCGCGTCGGCGACACGGCTGCCGATGGTGCCGGAGTCGTCGGCGCGGCCGTCGTGCTTGATGCGGCGCATCGTCGCGCCGACGATCTCGAGCAGGTACTCCTTGTCGGCCTCGGGCAGGTCGTCGCGGGCGCGCAGCAGCATGGCGAGCTGGGTCTCCAACTCGGGGGTCGGGCCGTGGGCCGGGGGTGCGACACCGGGTTCGTCGCCGGGACGGCTCATGAATTCTTCCGCAGGCGTGCCGAGCCACTGGACGAGCGCGATGAATCCGTCGAGGTCGGGGCGTTGTCCGTTGCTCATGCGGCTGAGCAGGGACGGGCTGACCCCGGCTTCCTCTGCGAGCTGGCGCCAGGACAGGGCACGCGCGCGGCGCTGCGCATCGAGCGCGTCATGCAGTCGGGGCAGGTCGATGCGACCTGACATGGGACCTCCTTCGGCGGACCGGCGCAGCACAGCTTGGCAGGTGACCGGGGTGATGACCAGCGTTGTATTGCAGTTGTGCAATGAAGTTGCAAAATCGGTACATGTGGGTCATGCTGGCCCGGTAACGCGGTCCGACACGGGAGACAGCCGGTCGCTGCAGCCGGACCGGCCGTACGAACGGACCGCCCGAGCCGCAGGATCACGTGGCGATGCCCGAGCGGCCGTCACGCACACCGACAGGGGGAGATGGACATGACCACCGACCGAGCCGCCGGCCACGCCGCAAGTACGGCATCCGGCCCTGCCGTCGACCGAGACCACTCCGGCGACCCCGTGCAGCACACGGCGTTCGCGGTGCGATTCCGGTTGTCGCCGGATTCGCTGACCTGGCTCGTCGTGCGCGACGGAGCCGTGCTGTCCCGCCACGTCCGCAAACGGGACGCCGAACGACTCGCCGCCGCACATGCGCGGGGATGCCGCCCGAGCAGTGTGACGATCGAGCGGATGGACGGCACCGAGCAGACTAGGCGGCACTACCGACAGCCCCGGGCCCGCGGCGACGTCGCCGTCGCCGTTGTCGCCGTCGCCGCCGCCGGGAATGCCGCTGCAGTCCCCCGGGGCGGTGAGAATTCGACACTCGTGACAGCGCCCGGACCGGCCTACTCGGCATCACCCGACGTGGACACCGCCGGAACGGGCACGGACACGGGTACGGACACCACTGCGGACACCACTGGGCCGTCCCGCCCGCTGAACCGTGGGTTTTCGCTGGTCGAACGCCGTGTCCCGGTCCGTGCCGGGACGCAGGCCGCGGGGCGGCGCGGCTGGTCCGGCCGCGTGTCACGGCCGTGCGCACGGGGCACCCGCGCGACGAATGTGCGCGTGGTCGCCACGACGCGCCTGCCGGGACGAAGCCGTACTGTGGAGACACGATGAGGAAACGTGTGTTGTTCGCGGCCATGACAGGCCTGCTCGTCGCCGGGTGCGGTTCATCCGAGGCTCCGACGACCCAGAATGCGCCCAGTCCGGGATCGGCGGCCTCGGAGACGCCGTCGGAATCGTCGTCGGCGCCCGCATCGTCGGCGAAGCCGGATTCCGCGCCGGCCTGTTCCGCAGTGGCCGACATGTCGACCCGTGAGAAGGTCGCGCAGCTCGTCGTGGTCGGCGTCGAATCCGGTGAGCAGGCCACGACGCAGATCGTGCGCGACAACCAGATCGGCGGCCTGTTCATCGGCGGCAACGCCACGGACCTGTTCACCGGTGACGCGCTGGCGTCGGTGCAGGAGGCGGCGGACGTACCGGTGTCCATTGCGATCGACGACGAGGGCGGCCGGGTGCAGCGGCTCGACGAGCTCGTCGGCGACATTCCGAGCGCCCGCGAGATGGCGCGGACGATGAGTCCGCAGGACGTGCGGCAATTGGCCGTCGAACGTGGTCGCGAGATGAACGAGCGCGGCGTGACGGTCGACTACGCGCCCGACCTCGACCTCACCGACGAGCCGGCGGGCGAGGCGATCGGCGACCGCTCGTTCAGCACCGACCCTGCGACGGCACGCCGCTACGCGAAGGCGTTCGGCGACGGCCTGCTCGAGGCGGGCATTCAGCCGGTGATCAAGCACTTCCCGGGTCACGGCAACGCGAGCGGCGACTCGCACGCCGGCGACGTCACCACGCCGCCGCTGCCCGAGCTGCGCAAGCACGATCTCAAGCCGTACGAGCGGATCGGACAGTACGGCGACGTCGGCGTCATGGTCGGCCACCTCACGGTGCCGCAGTTGACCGACGGGCAGCCCGCGTCGATCTCACCCGCCGCGTACCGGCTGCTGCGCGAGGACTACGACTTCGACGGCCCCGTCGTCACCGACGACCTCGGCGCGATGAAGGCGATCACCGACCGGCATTCGCTCCCCGAGGCCGTGCTGCTGGCACTGCAGGCCGGTGCCGATCAGGCGCTGTGGTCGTCCGGTGGCAACGTGGCGCCGGTGCTGGACCGGCTCGAGCGGGCCGCGACCAGCGGTGACCTGTCGGCCGAGCGCATCGACACGTCGCTGACCCGGGTACTGCGTGCCAAGGACGCGTGTGACTGACCGGTTCGGTATCCGGCGCTCGTGCCGATTACCGAACCGGACCGGGCCGTCGGTCAGGGTCGGGCCGTGGTGAGTTCGTCGATCAGTCGGTCCAGGTCCAGCCGGTCGGCCTCGGTGCCGGGCGGCACGATCGCCGTGGTGGCGTCGGCGAATCGGCGCACGTCCGCGATCTCGAGTTCGACCACGGCGTAGCCGTCCGGCGACTCGAGTTCGAGTACGAGGAACGTCTCGTCGGTGGCCAGGTCCGGCCGCAGGCGGATGTCGCCGATCCCCGCGGGTTCGGTCAGGCCGGTGAGCAGCAGTTCACGGGAAAAGTCCCACGCCACCCAATCGCGCGCGTCGATGCGGAACGCGAGCGACACGGTGAACGGGTCGTCCGCGCGGTACATCAGGCGGGCGAGTACCGGCGTGCTGCAGCCGTTGAGGTGCACGAACTGGCTCTGGTGTACGGCGTCGCTGTGCACTGCACACTCCCGTCTCTCCGGCGCCGCCCCCTCGGCGGCTGTGTCGTGGGTGAGACTCCGGATGGGGCACACTCTGATGCACCATTACTACGAAAACTCCCCACTACGCCCGATTGGGGCATCTGATGACTGTCTGTATGTGGGTCTTCATCCCATCGAGCTCTTCTGGTTGTGAATTCGGGACGTTGCCGTGACATGAGAGCCTGTTGGCGCGTTAATGGAGAGCCCCGCAAGCGGTCCCGCCGCGGTGATGTGTGTACCCGGTGATTGCTCGACCGACACGTTCCTGGAGGTCTGATGGCGCCGACGGCCCCGCGTCCGACGCCGCATGACGACGCGCTGCTCGACCGCACCGGGATCATCGGTGCCTCGGGGCATGGTCCGGCAGCGCCACCGACCCCGGGCATGAATCGTTCCGGCGTGGCCGGGTTCGTGGTGTTCGTGCTCATGGTGTTCGCCGCCGTCACCGGGGTGTCGGAACTGGAACGGGACAACGGTGGGTCCACGCTGGTCGCCGGGGACGAGGTGACGGAAGCGGTGCCGGAGTCGCAGGCACCCGACGGCGCCGGGCCGGTCGGTGAAGGACCGGAGGAACCCGGCGCGAGGTCCGACGAGGGATCCGACGGTGACGCGGGCGGCGAACCGGAGCGAAAGGCCGATTCGCGGGAGGTTTCCGACGTCGAGCCGGCATCGCCGGATATCGGAGTGGCCCCCGGCGAGCCGGCGGACGTCGACGGGAAGGCCGGCGGGGAGCTTGCCGACGGAGCACGGTCGCAGGTCGCGGCAGCGGCGTCGGCGGACCGTGCGGGCGGTGCTTCGGAGGCCGTCGAGCCATCGGCGGCCGGGTCGGAGGTCGAATCGCAGCACCGGCGACTGGAGCTGTTCGCCGAGGAACTCCGCCACCGCATCGACAACTACGGCATCGAGCGTTACCGCGCCGAGCGGCACGACGTGAAGCGGTACGACGTCGAGAGCGGCCGCACCGAGCGCGGCGGCATCGATCGCGACGGCATCGAGCGCAACGGGTTCGAGAGGCTGCTCGACACGGTCGTCGGCCGTACACCGGTTCACGAACCGGAGCTGCGCGTTCCGAAGCAGAAGCCGGCGGACCAGGAGCCGGCCGAGGGTGAGCGCTACGGTCGTGAGCCGGCTGCGGCGCCGTCCGGTGAGCGCGAGAGCGGCACCTCCGACCGCGACGCCTCCGACCGAGGCGATACCGACCGCGATGACACCGACCGGGGCGACACCGACCGGAGCCTGCGTGATGCCCTGCCGGACGTCGCCGGTGAATACCGGACACACGACGGCGGGTGGTCCGGCGACCGCTCGTACAGCGCCGGTTCCTACGAAACCGGTTCCTACGAAGCTGGTGCCGATGATGCGACTGCCTACGGTGCCACCACCTACGACACCGGTGCTTACGACACCGGCACCTCCGAGGTTCACGCTTTCCCGGGTGGTTCCGATGGCGGCGGTCACGAGTACGGCGGGTACGAGGCCGGCTGGTAAGCCGCCCTGCGACGTGAACATCGGGCCCGGCCCGCCACTTCCGGGGGACTGTCCGAAAACGACAGTCAGGTGATTGTGCAGGCGGCGGCCGTGAATCCGAACCCGGCCCTCGCGCGGGGTGGCGGGCGTCGACGGTCCGTTCGCGGCGTCCGTTCGGCGGATAGCGCGGACGTGTGAGCGAGACATGTGTCACATGGTGTGCCTCTACCGGAAAGTAGGCCATACATAGGGGTCTGGAGGCGTTTGGGCGTCTCGGTACGGGATCAATCAGCGCCTTCACTGGAGAGATCACAAGTGGCCACACGATCGACGGCGGTACTGACCGGCCTGGGCGGCTGGCTGCCACCGCGCGTGGTCGACAACTTCGAATTGACGGACCGGCTCGACACGACCGACGAGTGGATCCGCTCGCGCACGGGGATCGCCGAGCGTCGCGTCGTCGACGACGGGATGTCCACAGTGGACATGGCGGTCGAGGCCGGTGCGCGGGCGCTGCGGTCGGCGGGTACCGAGAACGTCGACGCCGTCGTGCTGGCCACATCGACCCCCGATCAGCCCTGCCCGGCCAGTGCTCCGCAGGTCGCGACCCGGTTGGGTCAGCGTGACGTCGCGGCCTTCGACGTCAATGCGGTGTGCAGCGGGTTCCTCTACGCCCTCGCGACGGCGGCCGGTCTCATCGCCGGCCGGGTCGCCCGCGACGTGCTCGTCGTCGGGTCGGACGCGTTCACCACGCTCATCGACCCCGACGACCGTGGCACCGTGCCGATCTTCGGTGACGGCGCGGGCGCGGTCGTGCTGCGTGCGGGTGAGGAGGACGAACCCGGTGCACTCGGCCCGTTCGACCTGCACAGCGACGGCTCGGGCACCGACCTGCTCGTCGTTCCCGCCGGCGGATCGCGGCAGAAGACGCCGCAACAGCCGAGCGAGGCCTACCTGCACATGGAGGGCCCAGCGGTGTTCCGCCACGCCACGGCGCGAATGGCCGAGTCGTCGCGGGTGGTGCTCGGCGAGCTCGGCTGGGCGGTCGGCGACGTCGATCGCTTCGTCGGCCACCAGGCGAACCTGCGCATCCTGAACGCGGTCGCGAAACAGCTGGGCCTGCCAGCCGACGGCCTCGTCGTGAACATCGGCCACACCGGCAACACCAGTGCCGCGTCGATTCCCCTCGCCCTCGCCGACGGTGTCCGCGACGGCAGCCTTCGGGCGGGCGACCGCGTCCTGCTCGCCGCCTTCGGAGCCGGCCTCACCTGGGGCGCCACGGCCCTACGCTGGCCGGACCTGGCGGTCGAACCGGTCGAATGACTCCGTGGTCGACGCGCAGGCGCATCGCGCCGAAGTCGAGCCGGTGGACGGTGCGGTTGCCGAGTCGTGTCGTCACAAGCGGGGGCAGCGGGTGAGACTGCGACCACCTCTACCGTCCTTGACCTGGATTTAGGTCGAAGTTACATGATCGGATTCTGTTTACACCAGACAGGGGAAGATCTTGTACAACGTGACTAACGACGTCCCGGATAACCTCATCAAGCGATATGAACACGCCTTCAACACGAATGATGCCAAGTCCATGAACGATCTGTTCGTGGACGACCCGATCTTCGTCAATTTCGGCGGCAACCTGGTCGATGACAAGGAATCTCTCTATCGTGCCCAGGCGTTCGTGTTCGGCCCGGGTGGACCACTCGAGAACCTGAGCGTCAGCTATACGGTCGAGAAAATCACCGACCTTCCAGAAGGCCTGGCGGCGATCCACGCTCGTCAGCGGACACTGCGCTCCGATGCTGACGCGGAGGACCAACGCACAGATTCCATGGAGGCGATTTTTCTCGTTGTCGCTGAGCTGGTCGATGGAACTTGGAAAATCAAGATCGGTCAGAACACGCCAGTGACGTGACAGGTGCAAACGTTCCGATGCCCCTGGTCGTTCGGTTGCCCCGCGGTCGGTCCGTGTCCGACCGGGGCGGGTGAATCGGCCGGCGCCGTCGTACCTCGCCGTCCTGCCGGGTACGCAGGCTAGCCGTACTCGGCCGGCGTGGTGCCCCCGGCCGGCGCTGTGCCTTCGGCTGATGCAGCCTTCTCAGTTGGCGCGGTGTGCGTTTCCCGCGTCGCGTCCGGCGCCGCAGCCGGGTTGGTGTCCTGCTCCGAATCGTGCCGGGCCCACGAGTCGGCTGGGGATGCCGCCTCGCCGGGCGGGGTCGCCCACGTCTCGGTCGGCTCGGTACGGCCGCGCAGTTGGTACGTCTCGTGTGCGTGCCACCGGTCGCGTTCGCTCTCGCCCGCCGCGTCGATCGCCGCGCGGCTGGCGAGGATCCGCCCGCCGGCGTGCTTGGCGTGCTCGGTGAGGCGGGCTGCTTCGTTCACGGCGTCGCCGATCACGGTGTACTCGAATCGGGTGGCGGTGCCGAGCTGGCCCGCGAAGGCAGGGCCGGTCGCGACGCCGATGCCGAGGTCGAGTTCGCCGCCCGCGGTGACCGCGTCGCGGATCGCCCGTGCCGTGCGCAACGCCGACGTCGCGGGGTCGGCATGGCGGGCGGGCGCGCCGAAGATGCACATCGCCGCGTCACCCTGGAACTTGTTGACCAGGCCGCCGTGGGTGCTGACGGCGTCGACGACCACCGAGAACAGACTGTTCAGCGTGCGTGCCACCTCGTCGGGCGCGAGCTCGGCGGCGAGGCTGGTCGAGTCGACGACGTCCACGAACAGCGCCGTCACCACGCGCACGTCCCCGTCCATCGACGCACCGTGTTCCAGGGCGTGCCGCGCCACGTCGTCGCCGACGTGCCTGCCGAACAGGTCCCGCATCCGTTCCTGTTCGCGCAGCCCCGTGGTCAGGTCGTTGACCGACGCCTGCAGCATGCCGATCTCGCTCGCGTCGTCCACGCCGACGGTCAGGTCACGGCGGCCGCGGGCGATCTCGTCGAGCGCGTCACGCAGCCGGTGCAGCGGAGCCGCGACCGAGCGGGCGAGCAGGAACGTGGCGAGCGCACCGAGCAGCAGTCCGAGGAACGACAGCGTCATGAGGCTGTAGCGGGGGTCGCCGCCGAGGTCCGGCGGCAGCACCAGGATCAGCACCCCGATCATCGGAGCGCCGCTGGCGAGCAGCCACGTCACGACCAGTCGCGCGAGCACCGTCGTCGCCAGGGACGATCCCGGCGGCACGGCGCGCAGTGCCGCTGCCAGCAGCGGCCGCGCGACCCATTCGGTCGCCAGGTAGTTGAGCCCGACCGTGGCGATCCCGCCGAGCGCGATCGCCAAGGCGACGCCCATCGCGTCGAACCACGTACCGAACACCGTGGTGAGCGTGCCCAGTACCACGATCCCGCCGAGCCACAGTGTCCCGCTGACCTTCGCCAGCTGAAGCGGCAGCCGCAGCGCACGGCGCGCTTCGTCGCGGGTCGGGGTGCGCCCGAGGACGAACCACACCACGGTGCGCCGTTGCAGGAATCCTGCCCACGTGGTGCCGATCAGCACCGACAGCAGGACGTATCCGGCTGCGACGACCGCGATGATCCATTCGGCGCCCTGTGCGTCCGCAGGCACACCCTGCAGCAGCAACACGAGGAACACGACGCCCGCACCGAAGAAGCTCGAGCAGAAGCCGAGCGCGGCGAGGCCGAGGCTGGTGCGGAGTACGGGGCGCAGCTGCTGCGGGAGCAGCGGTCGGGGCACGGGCACGGGGCCGATGGTAAAGCGCACGGGTGGGAGGCGGGAATGAGCACTGCCGGGATGCGGGAAATGAGCACGGGGTGGGACGCGGAAGGCGAGCAGAGCCGGAAGGCGAGCAGAGCTGGGAGGCGAGCGGGCTGGGAAGCGAGCAGGTCGGGAGGCGAGCAGAGCTCGGAGGCGGGCAGAGCCGGGCCGGCGAGCCGGCGGATTCGGCGCCGCGGTCAGGTGTCGTCGGCGAGGCCCTGCCGGAGTTTGGCGAGCGTGCGGGCCAGCAGCCGGGAGACGTGCATCTGCGAGATGCCGACCTGCTCGGCGATCTGCGTCTGGGTGAGGTTGTGGACGAAGCGCAGCGCGAGGATCTTGCGTTCCCGTTCGGGCAGCTGTCTCACGAGCGGCTGCAGGGTCTCGTGGTTCTCGACACCGGCCAGCGCCGCATCCTCCTCCCCGAGGGTGTCACCGAGTGCCAGGTTCTCGACCTCGCCGGAGAGAACCTCGTCGAGTGACATCGAGTGGTAGGCGTTGCCCGCGTCGAGGCCTTCGAACACGGCGTCCTGCGAGATGCCCAGGTGCTCGGCGATCTCGCTCGGTGTCGGCGCGCGGCCGAGTCGCTGGGACAGCTGCGTGCTCGCGTTGTTGATCGACAGGTGCAGTTCTTTGAGCCTGCGCGGTACGCGGATCACCCAGCCGGTGTCGCGGAAGTGGCGGCGTACCTCGCCCATCACGGTCGGCACCGCGAACGAGAGGAAGTCCGAACCCCGCCGCGGGTCGAACCGGTCGACCGCATTGATCAGGCCGACCCGTGCCACCTGCACGAGGTCTTCCTTGGCGACGCCGCGTCCGGAGAAGCGCTGGGCGATGTGCTCGGCCAGCGGCAGGTGTCCGCGCACGAGCTCCTCCCGCAGTTCGGCTCGTCGGCGGTCGCCCTCTTCCAGCGTCACCAGCTCGTCGAACAGCGGGCTCAGGTGCTCGTAGTCCTCGGAGGAACCACGCGATCCGCGTTTGGTGGATTCGGTCACGTAAGCGTCGGCTTTCGTTTGGTCAGTTCGACGTGCACCCGGCCGTGAGTTCCGTCGAACACGGCGTCGGGTGCTGCGCCGTCCGGTGAGATCTCACCTGCCGGTTCGAGCCACGTGGTCGCCGAGTCGGCGAGCGTGGTGAGGACCTTCCAGCCGAACGAGGCCGTGCTGGGGGGATCCTGATCGGGGGAGGGGACCGTGCCGTGGAAGCGGAGTTCGTCGGATTCGATCGTGAAGCGGCAGCGCATGGTGGAGCCGTTCTCGGCGCTGGTGATCAACGTGGAGCAGGCTTCGTCGACGGCGAGCCGCAGGTCGGAGATGGCATCGAGGTCGAAGTCGGCGCGGGCGGCGAGGTTGGCCGCGATCGAACGGACGATGGGCAGATGCGTCAGGTTTGCACCGAGTCGTAGCTCGATGTCGTTCTCGGCGGCCAGGGCGTCCTGTTCGCCGCCGGCCGAATGTGCGCGCCCTGTCGACTCTGTCTCTGTCACTTTCACCTCAGTGGGGACGGGCCTCGTGCGGGCCGTGGGTGTCTTTCCTCGATGATGACTGGTGACCGTGACCGTCTGTCACTCACTTGTACCTCCTCGTGACTCGGTTCGCAGGGTGCGTGTCCCGACCGCGGCCCGGGCAGGGTTACCCGTGATCGCCGTCGGGAAACGTCGGGTGGTGAGTCCGGCCACGCCCACCTCCCCGCGGGCGGCCGCCGGGAAGCGGGGCGGCCTATCGTCGCCTGGTGATCTGGTGGCATGCCGTTCTCATCGTGACGGCCGGCGTCTGGGCCGGGATGATCAACACCGTCGTCGGCTCCGGGACGCTGGTGACGTTCCCGGTGCTCGTGGCGCTCGGCTATCCGCCGGTGACCGCGACGACGTCGAACGCGATCGGGCTCGCACCCGGCAGCGTCAGCGGCGCGATCGGCTACCGCCACGAGCTGCGCGGCCACGGGCGCGTGCTGCTGTCGTTCCTGCCCGCGTCCGTACTCGGCGCCCTGGTGGGGACCATCCTGCTGCTGTCGTTGCCCGCGGACGCCTTCGAGACGATCGTTCCGGTGCTCATCGTGCTGGCACTGGTGCTGGTGCTGGTGCAGCCGAAGGTGTCGGCGTGGGTGACGCGCAGGCGCCAGCGCGCCGGTGTCGACGACGCCGACGGCGGGTCGATGACCGCGAAGAGTGCGGCGGGACTGGTGACGCTGGTCTTCCTGATCGGCATCTACGGTGGGTACTTCACCGCGGCGCAGGGCGTGATGCTGATGGCGGTCATGGGCATCCTCATGACCCTGCCGCTGCAGACGCTCAACGGCATCAAGAACGTCCTGTCCGCGGCCGTCAACATCGTCGCCGGCACGGTCTACGCGTTCGTGGCGCCGATCAGCTGGCCGGTCGTGGCCCTGCTCGCCGTCGGTTCGGTCGTCGGTGGCCAGCTCGGTGCGAAGATCGGCAGGAAGCTGCCGCCCCGGGTGCTGCGCGGTGTGATCGTCGTCGTCGGTGCCGCTGCTGCCGTCCAGCTCGTGGTGCAGCAGCTGTGACACCACGGCACACGTGGCACCACCGCACACGTGTCACCGCGGCACACGTGTCACCACGGCACACGTGGCACCACCGCACCGCTTATGACACCGCACCGTGACCACGCCGCGTCACCGCAGGGAATCACCGTGACCCGCGCGCTGCGGGGGCGTCGGCGGGCGCGTCACTTGTCGAACGCGCGGGCCGCGGCGAGGAACAGGTCGTTCTCGGCCGGTTCACCGATCGTCACGCGGACCCCGTCGGGGGCGTAGCCGCGCACGACGACCTTGTGCTCCAGCGCGTGCTCGGTGAACTCCTGGGTGCGCTCGCGCAGCGGCAGCCACAGGAAGTTGGCCTGCGTTTCCGGCACCTCGAACCCGGCGTCGCGCAGCGCGGCCACGACCCGCGTGCGCTCGGCGATGATGCCGCGGCACCGCTCCATCAGTTCGTCTGCCGCGTCGAGCGAGGCGATCGCCGCCCGCTGGGCCAGCGCGTTGGTGCTGAACGGCACGTAGACCTTGCGCAGTGCCGTGATCACGTCGGCGGGCCCGATCCCGTATCCCACGCGCAGGCCCGCGAGCCCGTACGCCTTGGAGAACGTCCGCAGCACGAGCACGTTCGGGTAGGTCCGGGCCAGCTCGACGCCGTCCGGGACGTCGTCGTCGGTAACGAACTCGCGGTACGCCTCGTCGAGGACCACCAGCACGTTCGAGGGCACGGCGTCGAGGAAGCGGGTGAGCGCCTCGCGGCGGACGACCGTGCCCGTCGGGTTGTTCGGGTTGCACACGAACACCAGGCGGGTGGCGGGGGTGATCGCGGCGAGCATGGCGTCGAGGTCGTGGGTGTGCCCATCGTCGAGCGGCACCGGTGCGGCCGCGGCGTTGGCGATCTGCGTGGCGATCGGGTAGGCCTCGAACGAGCGCCACGCGTAGACGACCTCCTCGCCGGGGGCGCACATCGCCTGCACGAGCTGCTGGCACAGCGCCACCGAGCCGCATCCGACGGTGATCCGTTCGGACGGCACGTCCAGTTCCCGGGAGATCCGCTCGGTCAGGGCCGTCGACACCATGTCCGGATAGCGGTTGACCTCGGTGGCGGCGTCGGCGATGGCGCGGGCGACACTCGGCAGCGGCCCCTGCGGCGTCTCGTTGCTGGCCAGCTTCACCGCCCCCGGTACGGTCCGTCCCGCGACGTAGGCGGGCAGGTTCGCCAGATCGGCCCTGGTGCGGGGCTGCTGCGCGGAAGAATTCGCCGGGGACTGGGGTGCGCTGGACACGGTGACGGCTCCCTGCTCTCGATCTGCTCGTGTACTGCCTGCTCGTGTACTGCCTGCTCGGGTGCTGCCGCCCGCAGGATTCGTCCACGGGCCGCTTCCACGCGTTCCTCCGCGCGGTGTCGTCTCAACGTAACGCGGCCGGTGGGCTGCGGGCCGAGGCGATTCGAAATCGGCCGAACCGGTCGGCTCCCGCGTGCGTCGCAGCTACAGTTGCCGACATCGACCGGACCGGGGTGTGATCGTGACGGAACCCAGCACGACGCGTGACGACGGTGCGGAGCCCGCAGGAACCGTCGACGTGTCGTCGGCCGCGCCCGCGCTGGACTTCGCCGAGGGTGCGGCGAACCGGCTCGCCCCGGTGGCCGAGGAACTGAACCAGGTCAGGGACCAGATCGACAACGGTGACCTGCGGCTCGACGAGGGCGCGGCTCATGCGTTGCTCGCGACGCTGCTGCAGCTGCAGGGCCACGTGCACCGGCTGATCGCCGACGCGGGCGAGAACATCGGCGCGCCGCTGCAGTTCGGGGACAACTTCGTCGGCGAAACCCTGGCCCGGCGACTGCAGGGTGCCGCAGACGGGGACGACAACGCTGCGCTGCCCGTACTCAAGGCGTACGCGGCGCAGCTGGACAAACTCGAGGGCATCGTGCGGGCCGCGGCCGGGATGATCACCACGACGGACGAGGACGCCGGGGAAGCCCTGTACACCATCGGGAGGTCCGAGTGATCGCGAACTGTATGCCGCTCCCGTGGCCGCCGAGGGAACCGGAAGGTCCGCAGCCCGGCAAGGACGCGCTGGAGTCGGAGTTCGACTGGCAGGTCCTGCCGCACGCCGAGCTGCACCGCATGGCCACGACGGGGGTGGACGCCGACACGGCCGAGCAGGTGTCGGACAAGTGGGCCGAGCTCGGCGCCCAACTGCAGGACATCGGTGACAGCCTGCGCGCCGCACTGCGGGAAGCCTCGGAAGGCTGGCAGGGCGGCGGCGTCGAGCAGGCCCGCAGGCGCGTCGAACAGCTCTCGACATGGACCGACCGGACCGCGCGCGACAGTCACGGCGTCGCCGCCGCGATCCAGGCCCAGTCGCATCTCGCGCAGTGGGCGAAGAACAACATGCCCGAGCCGCCCCAGGCCACGCTTCCGTGGCCGTGGCGCCCGCCGCTGATGCTCATGCCGGCAGGTGAGGCCGCATCCCCCGGACACGACGTCGTCGCACTCGGCGGGTCGCATCCGGACGGGGTCCGGGGGAGCAGTCTGCCGGGGGAGATCGACGTGCTGGGTGACGGCGTGTCCGGCGCTGCGGGTGGCACCGGCGGTGGTGTGGCCGATGCGCCGGGTGACGGCGGGTGGGCGCTGGGCCGCGGGACCACCGACCCGGGAGCACGCACGGGCGGCACCTCCGGTGGTTCTGGCGCGGCGGGTACGGGCGGCGGGTTCGCCGAAGGGGCCGCGCTGCCGCAGGACCCGTTCGTCGACGCCGAGCGCCGCGAGGAGCTGCACCGCCAGGCCGCCCAGGTCATGCGGACGTACCAGCTCGAATCGGGCACCGTGTTCCGTGGCGTGCCGCAGTTCGTGATGCCCGGCGAGGACATCGTCAAGGACGACCCGCGGGACGAGGAGAAGTCGCCACCGCCGGACCGGGGCACCGATCCGGCGCACACGGGGCCGCCGCCGAGCGGGGGCGGCGGGTTCACGCCCGGTGTCGTCGCGGCGCCGCTGGCCGCGGGCGTGGCGTCGGGCATGGCGGCGGGGTCCGTCGGGGCCCCCGCGTCGGGCATGCAGACCGGTGCGGGCGCCTCGGGCGGCTCGCCGGGTGCTGTCGGCGGGCAGGCCGCGTCGGCGCCGGGTGCGGCGCGCGGCGGTGCGCCGATGGGCATGATGGGCGGCGGTGCGGGCGCGCGTCCGAACCAGGACGAGGAGTCCGAACACAGCTCGCCGTCGTATCTGCAGGAGGAGGACGACGTGTGGGGCATGCCGGTGGGGCAGGTCGCGCCGCCGGTGATCGGGGAACGCGACTGGCGCAGGGACGAGTGACGGCGGGTGCGTGACGAGAGTTCCGGATGGATCACGCTCCACCCGGGCGAGTTCTACCTGCTGTGGCGGACGCTGGAGCTCGGCGACCCGCCTGTCGTGCTCGACGTGCCGCGGGCCGGTGCCACGGAGTCCCACCGCGCGGAGTTGGTCGGGCTGGCAGGCGAATCGCTGGCCGGCCGCGGGCTGGGCACGATGACGGCGCCGGACCGCGACCTCGTGGACCTGCTGCGCACGCTGGCGAATCCGGACGTGTCGGTGGACCTGAGCGCATCGGGCGCGGACGTATCGTTCCGGTCGTACGGCGCGATCGGCGAACGCGGCGCGGTGACGGTGGGCACGTCGGGGGAGGACGTGCTGGTCGGGCCGGTGCGGCCCGACCAGCTGATCCCGACGATGCTCGAGGCGCTGCCGGACGTCGAAGCGGCCCCGGGCGCGCCCGCGAACGTCGGCTTCGCGGAGTACCGCCGCGCCTGCCGCGCGGGCGAAGCCGAGGGCGCCAGCGGATTCCTGGACGCGTTGCGCGAGGCGGGCGTGCGGTCGTCGCAGGCCGCGATGTTCCTGCGCGCGGTCGAGGGCAGGCGTGCAGGCGGTTACGTCGGTGCCACGTCGCGCACGCGCGGGCGCACGCAGGGCACCGTGAACTGGGTCGATACCGAGCACGGCCGGTACGCGCTGCGTAAACTGGGGGACTGGGTCACCGTGACGCCCGCGGATGTGGCGAGATTGCGTGGCATGGCGGAGGAAATGGTCGACGACCTGACTTAGGGTCGCGGGCATGAGCACGCAGGGCGGCGACGCTACCGATACACCCACAGCAGCCACCACCTCCGCGGCAGCGGGCACGTCCGGCGGAACGGGCACCGCTCCCGAAGTCGTGTGGACGCCGACGCCGGAGCAGGTCGAGCGCACGCGCGTGGCGGATTTCCGCCGCTGGCTGGCCGGCGAGCGCGGCGTGACGACGAAGGATTACGCGCAGCTGCACGAGTTCTCGACGACGTCGCTGGGCGACTTCTGGTCCGCGGTCGCCGAGTACCTGGGTGTGATCTGGCACGACGAGCCCGGCCGGGTGCTGTCGGGGCCGGAGATGCCGGGCGCGACGTGGTTCGCGGGCGGCACGCTGAACTACGCCGAGCACGCCCTGACCGGCGGTGTCGCGGGTGCGGCGAAGGCCGACGACGAGGTCGCGGTGATCTTCGCCAGGGAGGACGGCCTCGAGCGGGATCTGACGTACGGCGAGCTGCGCGCCCGGGTGGCGGCGGCGCGCGCGGGCCTGATCGAACTGGGTGTCGGCAAGGGCGACCGTGTGGTGGCGCTGGCGCCGAACTGTCCGCAGACCCTGGTGGCGTTCCTGGCCGCGGCGAGCCTGGGTGCGATCTGGTCGTCGTGTTCGCCGGACTTCGGGGTGCGCGCGGTGGCCGACCGGTTCACGCAGATCGAGCCGAAGGTGCTGATCGCGGTCAACGGCTACCGCTACAACGGGCGGGCTTTCGACATCCGCCCGACCGTCGAGGAGCTGCACGGACAGTTGCCGGGGCTGGGCGCGACGGTGCTGATCGACTACGAGGACGGCGGCACCATGCCCGGTACGCGGGGCTGGGACGAGCTGCTGGCCGCCCACGAGGGCGCCGAGCTCGCCTTCGACGCCGTCGAGTTCGACCATCCGCTGTGGATCCTGTACTCGTCGGGCACGACCGGCCTGCCGAAGGGCATCGTGCAGGGCCACGGCGGCATCACGCTCGAACACCTGAAGGCCCTCGCGCTGCAGCAGGACCTGGGCGCGGGCGAACGGTTCTTCTGGTTCACCACGACCGGCTGGATGATGTGGAACTTCCTGATCTCCGGCCTGCTCGTGGGGTCGACGGTGGTGCTGTACGACGGCAGTCCCGGATACCCGGATCTGGGCGCGCTGTGGCGGTTGTCGGCGAGGCGCGGCGTGACGGTGTTCGGCACGTCGGCGCCGTTCGTGCAGACCTGCCTGAAGGCGCATCTGAGGCCGGCCGACGAGCTGGACCTGTCGGCGCTGCGGGCGATCGGCTCGACGGGAGCGCCGCTGTCGGAGGAGGGCTTCCGGTGGATCGCCGACGCGATCGGACCGGACGTGCAGATCTGTTCGGTGTCCGGCGGGACGGACCTGTGCACGGCGTTCGTCGGGCCGGCGCCGGACGTGCCGGTGTGGTTGGGTGAGCTCTCGTGCCGGAGCCTCGGTGCGGCGGTGCAGGCCTACGACGACAGCGGGCGCGCGGTCGTCGACGAGGTGGGCGAGCTGGTGGTCACCGAGCCGATGCCGTCGATGCCGGTGATGTTCTGGAACGACCCCGACGGCAGCAGGCTGCGGGCGGCGTACTTCGAGGATTTCCCCGGCGTGTGGCGGCACGGCGACTGGATCAAGATCACCAGGCGCGGGTCGGCCGTCATCTACGGCCGCAGCGACTCGACGCTCAACCGCGGCGGCGTGCGGATGGGCACCGCGGAGTTCTACCGCGTCGTCGAGAGCTACGACGCGGTCGTGGACTCGCTGGTGATCGACACGTCGGCAGCGGGCGAGGACGGCGAACTGCTGTGCTTCCTCGTGCTCGCCGAGGACGTCTCGCTGGAGGACCTGGAACCGGACCTGCGGAAACAGCTGCGCGGCGCGCTCTCGCCGAGGCACGTGCCGGACCGGTTCGTGGTGGTCGACGCCGTTCCCCGAACGCTGAACGGGAAGAAGTGCGAGGTGCCGGTGAAGAAGATCCTCTCCGGTGCCGACCCGGACCGTGCCGTGTCCCGCGACGCCCTGGCCAACCCGGATTCGTTGACCCCCTTCGTCGAGTACGCCGAACGCTCCTGACCCGCGTGTTGCGCCCTCGGGGGTGAGTGTTGTGCTCTCCGGGGCGCGTGTTGCGCCGTCCGGGGTCCGTGTTGCGCATTCGGGCGCCGAGCGGGCGGCAGGTGGGTACGGCGGGACCCCGCCTCCGGATCGGGTCCCGCCGTGCGTGCCGCGGCTGCCCGTTGGTGCGGCGACGTCGGCTGCGCCGGACGTGCCCGTGCTCGTGGCCGACCCGTGGAGGTGCGCCGCTGAGCCTGCACGGGGCGCATCCGCGGGCAGCGGTCACGCAGGTCATAGAGGTGACGGTGCGGTCACCTGCGCGAGAGGGGGGTGGCTGGAAGTTCGGTGAGGGGCATGCGTAAACTATGACGGCAGTGGTCGCGACGACCCGGGAGGCTTCGCCTAGTCCGGTCTATGGCGCCGCACTGCTAATGCGGTTGGGAGTGACCCTCCCTCGCGGGTTCAAATCCCGCAGCCTCCGCTGACACTCGGTCCACCCTGAGTGTTGGTCCCGACAACCCGTCGGGTACAATCGAAAATGACGCGCCTGTAGCTCAACGGATAGAGCATCTGACTACGGATCAGAAGGTTTGGGGTTCGAATCCCTACAGGCGCACCACGGTTTTTCCTGCTCACAGCCATGCCGACGATGTCGGCATGGCTGTTTCTGTTGGTGTGTCCCTGTAGTTGTAGGGCTGCGCTGGTGGCGGTATAGAGACGCCCGCGCGCGGGGTTTGTGTCATGGCATCGCCGATCGGGCGAGGCCGGGACATAGAGACGCCCGCGCGCGGGGTTTGTTGCGGCTGCGCGGGTGTGGCGGGCCTGCGGTTCGTGAGACCACGTGTCGTGGCGGTGGGTGTTGGTGTTCGAACGGTGCTCCGGCCCGGGGTGGACGTATCGCCGGTTGGCTGGTCTTCCCTGTTGATCCACTTCGTTGCAAATTTCGCAGCGTGCTTGTCGCGGTGACGTTGGGCGGCTTTCCTGGCTAACAGGACGTTGGCGACCGAGCGCGCCTTGCCGGGCGGGTGACTGGGCTAGCCCAGAACCATCTGTGTACGAGCCTGCCCCTCGGGCCATCACTGCCGCTTGCTGGCATGTGCGTGCCGCACTGGGCTATTGGTGAGCGCAGTCCATTCGCCGCCCGGCGGAGTCCTCAGATCTCGATGGCATGGAAGGTTGCGCTGGTGGCCGGGTCGCGCTGTCGTTGCCGGATGGTGGGTGGTTGGCACGTTCGTCAGTGGGCGTGGTTGATGTCTTTCAGCCAGGTTCGGACGGTCGTGTTGTGTTGGCCGAGGCGGGTTTGGCGTTGGCGGCAGTGGTCGGCGCGTTCGCTTTCAGTGCCACGAAGCATCTGAGTCGTCGCCGGGTCGCCAGCCACAACTGACCGGCCGGCTGATCGGGTCGCCGAAGACATCATGCGGCGGATCGACACCGGAGAATGGCCACCCGGGGCGTGCTTGCCGGTGCGATCAGCGCTGCGCGGCGAGTACGTGCACGGCCGAGGCGATCAAGGACGCGCTGATCACGCCGCTATGCCGCCATGTTCGGCACGTTGGAAACGGACCCCAGAAATTGAATCCAATTCAAGACATCCCTTGACGGGGCAGGCTGCCGGAACCTAGCCTCAAGTTATTGAATCTGATTCAAGACCTGGAGTGGTGATGGTTGTCAATCGGCGCGGTGAGGCGTCTCGTTCCGCGCTGCTGGCCGCGGGCAAGACCGCGTTCAGCAGCCGTCGGTACGAAGAGGTCTCGATCGTGGACTTGGCGCGCGAGCTCGGCGTGGCGGCCGGCTCGATCAGCTACCACTTCGGTGGCAAGCGGGGCTTCTACTTGGCCGTGCTCGAGGCTGCGGCAGACGAGTTCTGGGGCGATCTGCTGGCGATGCGCGGTCCCGCGCTGGACCGGTTGAGTCGCGGTGTCGACAGGTTGCTCGATGAGGCGGTGCAGCAGCCGGCGTCGTTCGAGGCGCTGATCGCTGATGTCGCCGATGTCGAGGTCCGCCAGATTCGTGAGCGGCATCGGGGTCAGCTGGCCGATGCGTTGGCCGTCGAGATGACCGGTTCGAGTTCGTCGGCGGTATTGCGCGCGGCGATCAGCGGGTTCCTGTCTTTCGTCGAGGGGTTGGTGTTGCATTGGCTGCACACCGACGAGATCACTCGTGTCCAGGTCAAGGATCTGATCATGGGCAACTTCTTCGGTGCCGCGATGAGCGCGTTGCGGGTCGATCCCGATATCGAACTTACCCAGCGAGCCATCGATGCCGCGCTCTCGGATGCGCACGGCTTTGGCCTGTTTGCGGGTTCCCCGGGCGTTTTCCATCAAGCCGAAACACCGGAGTGATCACTGATGTCTGCAATTCTGCCCACCGGTCCGTCGCGTATCGTCGGCACCCCGGTCGCACGGGCGCTGGCTTGGCTGATCGGGCCGCGGGGATTGCGCGATCAGGCCACTCTGCGCCGCGAGATACAGGGCAAGGTCGTCGTGATCACCGGAGCGTCTTTCGGGGTCGGCGAGGCGACGGCGAAATGGTTTGCCGGTGCCGGTGCACGGGTTGTCCTCGCCGCGCGGTCGGTTGATCGGTTGAGTGAGGTTTCCGACGAGATCGCCGCCGCCGGTGGTGAGGCCTACTCGTATCCGCTCGACCTGACGAGCGAGGATTCGGTGCGCGAATTCGCCGATGCGGTTCTGTGTGACTTCGATGGCGTCGACGTACTGATTCACAACGCGGGCAAGTCGCTGCGGCGCTCGATCCACCTGTCCTACGACCGGCCCAAGGACATCACCGCCACCACCGGCGCGAACTACCTGGGACCGATGCGGCTGACCCTGGCACTGCTGCCCGGTATGCGCGAGCGCGGCAGTGGCCATATCGTCAACATCTCGACGGTCGGCATCATGTTCCCCGTCGCGCCGAAGTGGAGTTTCTACCTGTCGTCGAAGCTGGCCTTCGACTGGTGGATGCGAGCGGTAGGCGCCGAAGCCCGTGCCGACGGCGTCACCTTGACCACCTTCTACGGCGGCCTGCTGCACACCAGGATGAGCGCGCCCAGCCGCTGGATGCGGGTGCTGCCGGGGCAGACTTCGCAGGACGCGGCCAAAGTGCTGGCCAAAGCCGTGGTGAACAAGCCGCGCACGATGACCCCGCTCTACGGCTTCCCGTCGGCGATCCTGGTGACGCTGCTGCGGCTGCCGCTCGAAGTGCTGGTGGAACGGATCTTCCGCAATCTCGGTGATACTCAGGCCTCGCTGTCGCGGCTGCGACCCGCCGCCGTTTCGCCACCGGTTGCGTCCGTCGGCGACAAGGCGGAGGTGGCCAGCGGTGCGCGCTGATCTTCGACACGGCCTCCGGCAGTGGGGTTCGGCACTGCCCGCGATCGCGAAGTCGGGAATGCTCGCACCGGTCGGCCCGCGCAAGGCGGCGGCCCTGGCCCGCAGCTTCTACCGATACGGGCCGACCCCGGCGATGTTGCTGGCGGCGACGGCGATCCGCCACCCGGACAAGGTCGCGATCATCGACGACGCCGGGGAGCTGACCTACCGGCAGCTGCAAGGGCGTGCCGAAGCGATCGCGGCCGCGCTGTTCGCGGCCACGGCGACGCCCCCCAGATCAGTGGGCATCCTCTGCCGCAACCATCGCGGGTTCGCCGAGGCGCTGGCCGCGGGCGCACAACTCGGCGCAGAACTGATCTTCATCAACACCGAACTCGCACCGGCGCAGTTGCACGCGATCCTGGCCAGGCACCAGCCCGACGTGCTGATCTACGACGACGAGTACGCTGCCGCCGTCGAGGACGCCTACTATCCGGGGTTGCGGGTGCCGGCCTGGCGTGAACCCAGCGCCGAAACCTCTGCGCTGCCCAGCCTCGACGACCTCGCCGCGCGCAGTGGTCCGGCACCGCCGCGGGTGCGTGGCACGGTCAAGCTGACCTTGCTGACCTCGGGAACCACGGGATTGGCCAAGGGGGTGCCGCGCGCGGTCAAGCCCACTGCGATCGTGCTGTTGGCCGTGACGGCGATGGCGATCGTGCGACTACGCACGACGGACCGGGTCTTGGTCGCACCGCCGATGTTCCACGGTTTCGGACTGCTCGCTCTACTCGGCCCGCTGGCCTTGGGCGCGACCGCGATCTGCCGCCGCCGATTCGACGCGCAGACCGCGCTGGACGATATTGCCCGCCACCGGGTCACGGTGGTGATGGCGGTGCCGGCCATGTTGCAGCGAATGTTGGCCGTGCCCGGTCTTACCGACAACGCGTCGGCGCGTTCAGCGCTGCGGATCATGGTCACCGGCGCGGCACCGATCGCACCGGCAACGGTGTCGGCGCTGATCGAGGAATTCGGGCCGATTCTGGTCAACGGCTACGGCTCGACCGAGGCTGGTCTCGTCACTATCGCCACGCCCCAGGACCTCGTTGCCGCACCCGACACGATCGGCCGGACCTTGCTCGGGGTGTCGGTGCGAATCCTGCGCGCCGACCGAACCGAGGCAGCCACCGGCGAGATCGGTGAGATCTTCGTCCGCAGTGGACTGGAGTACACCGGCTACACCCCCGACGCCGCCGCAACGGTGTCGTCGAAGGAGATCCTCGACGGCCACGTCAGCACCGGGGACCTGGGGCACTTCGACGCCGAAGGCCACCTGTTCATCGCTGGCCGCGCCGACGACATGATCGTCTCCGGCGGAGAGAACGTCTTCCCCGGCGAGGTCGAATACCGTCTCGTCGCGCACCCCGATATCACCGACGCCGTCGTGATCGGCGTCGCGGACGCCGAGTTCGGTCAGGTCCTCAACGCGTTCATCGTGCTCGGTTCCGGGGCTGCAACCCCGGCCGATGACGCCCTCAAGCAGCATGTGCGCCAAGGGCTCGAACGCTACAAGGTGCCCAAACGGTTCATCGTGGTCGACGAGATTCCGCGCAACGCAAGCGGCAAGGTTCTGCGGACGAAACTGCACGCCCCGACCGCGCCCTGATCCAGCACTTCAGAAAGGCCGGACCATGACTGTGAAGCCATATCGCGAGCCCTCGATCATCATCATCGGTGCCGGCGTCGCCGGAATCGCCGCCGCGGTGACATTCAAGAAGGCCGGGTTCGAGGATTTCGTTATCCTGGAAAAAGGCTCCGACGTCGGTGGGGTGTGGTTCTGGAATCGCTATCCGGGACTGACTTGCGATGTGCCCTCGCAGGTGTACCAGTTCGGGTTCGCCCCGAAGGCGGACTGGAGCCGGATCTGGGCCACCGGAGACGAAATCCAGCGTTATCACGCCGACGTGGTCGAGAAGTTCGGGTTACGCGAGCACTTGCGCCTGGACAGCGAGGTCACCGACGCGGTATTCGACGGGAACCGCTGGGACGTCACCGTCGCCGATGGCACCCGACACCGCGCGGACTTCGTCATCGCCGCGACCGGCGTACTGCACCATCCGTTCACCCCCGACATCCCGGGACTGGACGAATTTGCCGGTGACACGGTTCACACCGCGCGCTGGAACGACTCGATTGTCACCGAGGGCAAGCGGATCGCGGTGATCGGATCCGGCTCGACCGGTGTGCAGGTCGTGTCGGCACTACAGCCGGACGCGGCGACACTGACCCAGTTCGCCCGCTCCCCGCAGTGGGTGCTGTGGGCGCCGATGGGATTGCGACAGTCCTCGCTGGTGACCAAGGTGCTCTCGGCGTTCCCGGCTCTGCGCGATCGGGTCTACGGTGTGTCGCTGTGGGCGTCGGGGATTCTCGCCGACGTCGTCCTGCGTCCGACCTGGCGGCGCAGACTGGTCCAGCGATTCGCGCGCTGGTCGTTGCGCGCGCAGGTCCGCGACCGGAAGCTGCGCGAAACACTGACCCCCGACTATCAGCCACTGTGCAAGCGGCAGGTCGTCTCGGGCACCTACTACCAGGCCATCCAGGCAGCCAACGCGGAACTGGTCACCGAAGAGATCACCGAGATCACCCCGACCGGTATCCGCACCGCCGACGGGCGTGAGCACGAGATCGACCTGATCGTTTTCGCGACCGGGTTCCATCCGCACAACTACATGCGCCCGATGAACCTACGTGGCCGCGACGGGTTCACCATCGATCAGGCGTGGGAGAAGGGCCCACGCGCCTACCGCATGTCCGCGATCCCCGGTTTCCCGAACCTGTTCACGGTGCTCGGGCCGAATTCGCCGACCGGGTCGATCTCGCTGCAGTACGCCGCCGAACTCACCTCCCGCTACATCACCCGCTGGCTCGAGCGTTTCCGGGCCGGTGAGTTCGACACCGTCGAGGTCACCGAGGATGCCACCACCCGGTTCAACGACGCGGTAGCCGAGGCGATGGGCCCGACCGTGTGGAACACCGGCTGCAACTCCTGGTACTTCACCGAGCAGAACACCATCGACCTGTGGCCCTTCGACCGCAAGACGATGACCGCGATGCTCACCGAACCCGACGACCACGACTTCCTGATCAACCGAAACGCACCCGCGCGCGACTCCGCCGAATCATCGACCCGCTGAATCCAGAATGAGGACACAAATGTCCAGCAAACCCCGAATCGATCTCACCGGCGTCGTCGTCATCATCACCGGCGGCGGCCGCGGAATCGGCGCCGCCACCGCGCAGGCGTTCAGCGCGCGCGGTGCGCACCTGTGGATCGGCGACATCGACACCGATATCGCCTGCGCAACCGCAGCCTCGATCCCGCACTGCCGCAGCGCACGCCTGGACGTGACCAGCGCCGAATCCTGGCGTGAATTCCTCGCCGAAGTCATCGAGGAGGAAGGCCGAATCGACATCCTGGTCAACAACGCCGGGGTCATGCCGCTCGGCGGCTTCATCGAGGAAACCCAGTCCACCACCGATCTCATCCTCGACGTCAACGTGCGCGGTGTCATCAACGGAATGCGCGCGGTGCTGCCCAGCATGGCCGAAGCAGGGCGTGGCCACATTGTCAATGTGGCGTCGATGGCCGGGATGATCCCGATTCCGGGCATGGTCACCTACAACGGTTCCAAGTTCGCCGCGCTGGGGCTGTCGCTGGCCGCGCGCCACGAGTACGCGGGCACCGGTGTCACCGTGACCGCAGTGCTGCCCTCGGCAGTGCGCACGGAACTGTCCTCGGGCGCGACTCTGGGCAAGGGCATGCCGACGGTCGATCCCGAAGACGTCGCGCGTGCCGTCGTCGACAGCGTGCGGCGCAGGCCCGAACGGGTCTCGGTCCCGGGCTGGGTGGCGCCCGGCTGGTCACTCGTGCGGGCACTGGTTCCCCGATTCATCGAGAACGTCCTACGCCGCCTCGTCGACGACCGGCGTGCACTGAACGGGATCGACCCCGAGGGCCGACGTGCCTACCTCGACCGCATCGAACGTCATGCCCGGGAACACACCGCCACCGCCGAGACCACTTCCCAGCGCTCGCTAGCCCGCAAGACCGGCGTTCGATGACCACCCGGGCTCTGGTACTCGGCTGCGGCGGCACGATCGGCAGGGCGTGGACCATCGCGGCCTTGTGCGCGCTGTCCGAACAACTCCAGTGGGATCCGCGCACCGCCGACCTGTTGCAGGGAACCTCTGCAGGCGCCGAACTGGTGACCATGCTCGCCAGTGGCGTCGCGGTCGACGAACTAGTGGCTATGCAGCAGGGCAACGCCGATGACCCACGGCTGCGCTCCCACCACGCCGACACACCGCCGAGCTTGCCGCCCCTACCGCTTCCCCGACCGCTCAACCCGCGGCTGCTGCGCTCGCAGCGTGGGCTGGCCGCACTGGCCGGGATCGCTCCGATCGGCCGCGGCGACCCGAGCTGGCTGGCGCGCCTGGCCGACGGTTTCACCGCGGGCCGGGACTGGTTCGACCACTCTGCCGCTCGAATGGTCGCCTTCGACATCGATTCCGGAGAACGGGTCGCGTTCGGCGCTCCCGGTGCGCCCGCTGTATCACCGGCAACCGCCTTGCAGGCGTCCTGGTCGATCCCGGGTTGGATGCCGCCGGTCACCGCGCACCGCCGCACCTACATCGACGGCGGTGCGGCCTCGACCGTCTCGCTCGACCTGCTCGCCGACGACGACTTCGACGAGATCTACCTCATCGCCCCGATGGCCTCACCGGACCGAGCCCGCATCCCTGGCCCCGGCGGGTTCCTCGAAGACCGCTGTCTGCGCCGGCCGATGACCGGCGTCCTCGCCGCCGAGATCGCTACAGTCACCGCTCGCGGGACACGCGTGATCACGATCTGCCCTGGCATCGCAGACCTGGCGAACCTGCCGCCGAACTTCATGCACCGCAAGCGGCAGCACCAGGCGTTCACCCACTCGAGCCGCACCGCCCACGACACTGTCGCCGCCGCACTGGCGACCGATACCGGCTGAACCCATCCTTCGACGTCACCTTGATCAGGAACGCCACACATCGGATTCTCAAACAGGAATCCTTCAAAAGGAGACGAGATGTCGACCGACACCAAGCTGAACAGTCCCGGGTTCGATACCCCCTCGGCTTGTGTGTGATCGTCTTCGCGGCGCTGTGCGGCCCGCTGTCCTTGCTCCGGCCGAGCCTGCGCGCGATGTGTGGTTTGGCGGCCGGTCCCCGCGCGTATCGGCGGGAGCCGAGGCAGGATGAGACGGAGTACGAAGCGTCGCCTGCCGTCGCTGATGTGTTGGGCTCAGCTGGATGCTATCGGGACCCATTGTGGCGAATCACGGTTGAGCTGTCGGACCTCGAACAGCAGCTGTTGCCCACCGAGGGCCTCCTGACGGGGTGAATGCCGGACACATCCACTCCGTCAGGAGGTTCGCTTTCGGCCGCTCAGGCGTGTGAGCGGGTCTTGAAGTCGTCGAACTCGAGCAGGAGGGAGACGCCGAGGCCGGCGAGGAGTGCCCAGAAGGGGCTGGAGATGCCGAAGATCGTGACGTCACCCATGGCGACGACGAGGGCGACCAGCGCGCCGAGCTTGTATCGGCCTTCGGAGAACGCGCCCCGGAACGCGATGATGAGGACGCCGAACATCGCCAGTCCGGCGACGGTGGAGATGAGTTCACTCGGGAGTGCACTGACCACGCCCACGGCGATGCTGGCGAAGAAGCCGAACACGACGAAGATGATGCCGTTCACGACGGCTGCGGCGTAGCGACGGTTGTGGTGGGAACCGGCTTGGTCGGAGCCGCAGATGGCGGTCATCGGCCCGGCGATGCTGGCGTTGTGACCACCGAACCCGGAGACGAGCAGGCTGGCAGTTCCGCTGACCACGGTGATGTTGTTGACCGGCGGACGGTACTTCTCGGCGATGAGCACACCCATGGATTGGATGTTCTCCGCCTGGATCACCAGTGCGAGCGGGATTCCCACGCCCAGCATGGTCAGCGGGTTGAAGTCCACGCCGGCCCAGGTGGGCAGGGTGAAGTCGGTGCCGACCTGGGCCGAGGCGAACGAGTCGGTGAGCACGGCTGCGACGATGCCGAATGCGAGGGCGCCGATCACTCCCGGGACCGCCTTGACGAAGCGGCTGAGCAGGAGGAAACCGACGACTGCGGCACCGACCAGGAACGGCCGGGTCTCGGCGGCGCCGACGATGCTGAGCGCGTACTTGAACAGGACACCGCCGATCATGGCCATCAGGATCGGCATGGGTAGCCAGCGCACCAGGGTGCGGACGAAGCCGGACAGTCCGAGGAGTAACACCAGGACGCTGGCGGTGAAGTAGGCGCCGATCATCTCCGGGAGGGAGTGGTCGGCCAGGCTGGAGACGACCAGCGCCGCCGCGGGAATGCTCCACGCGCCGACGATCGGCTGTTTGTAGTACAGCGCCATGATCAGCGAGATGAAACCGCCGACCAGGTAGACCGTGCTGACCCAGGACACCGTTTGTGCGGTGGTGAGTCCGGCGTTGGTGGCGCCGTTGACGACGATCAGTGCCGGGCCGGTGCAGCCGAAGACCGCGGCGACGACACCGGCGCCGATCGTCGAGACGTTGAGGGAACGTCGGAGACCCCGCAGCCCGGCGCGATAACCCGGGCCGCGTTCGATGAGCCGGTCGGGCTCGCCGGAGCCGCCGATCTCCTGGTCTTCGATGCTCTGGGACATACGTGTTCCATTCGTCAGGCTGCATCCCGTGGGTGCAGCTCGGCTGATGCGGAAAAGACCGACGCGCCCGTCCCAGTGGCGTCGGTGCGGCGGCATCGGCGACAACGCCGGGCGGATCGGAACCCGAGCGACCGGTGTCGCGAGAAGCGTGGCCGAGGTGGCCCCGTCCGCCCCGGGCCGAGGCTCCCGGCCCGGGGCGGAGGCGATCAGAAGAACCAGTGCTCGGGTTCGGCGCCGTGGGGCGTGATGTCGCTGAAGCGGCCTTGATAGAAACCGAGCGGGTCGCCGTCCCGGGTGCACACGTCGGTGACCCTGCCGAAGACCACCGTGTGATCGCCGGCTTCGACGACCTGTCCGACCTCGCAATCGAGGTGTGCCAAGGCATTCGGCACCACCGGAACCCCGTGGTCGCCGTACTCCAGGCCGAGGCCGCCGAAATGGTCCTCGCCACGCCTCGCGAACCGCATGGCGATCGGCTGTTGCCGTTGCGAGAGCAGGTTGACGACGAAGCGTCCCGATTCGGTGGCCGCCGTGGCACTGCGCGCGCCGTGGTTGAAACACACCAGCAGCAGCGGCGGATCCAGCGACACCGAGGTCAACGAGTTCATGGTCATGCCATGGGGGATGCCGTCGGACTCGGTGGTGATGACCGCGACACCGGTGGCGAAGCGCCCCATGGTCTGCCGCATCGTGGCGGGGTCGACCAGTTGCGAAGTCATGGCGGTCATCTCACTGCTCCGCCGGCGCCGGGTACCGGACCTCGTAGGTGGTCACGCCCTCCTCGGAGCGCCACGGTCCGTGCGGCATGCCCGGCGGCCGGCAGGCGAACTGGCCGGCGTGGAAGGTCTGGCCCAGCGTCAGGTCCGTGAAGGATCCCTCGACGATGTAGACCTCCTCCCAGAAATCGTGTTTCTGCACCCCGATCGGAGTCGAGTCGGCACCCGGCTCGTAGCGCAGGATCCTGGTGGCGACGCCGGTCGCCGGGTCGGTGGCGAGGATCCGTTCCTTGATCAGCGGATCGTCGCCGGGGCACAGCGTGTACTCGATGTCGGTGATATCGGTGAATTCGATTGCGGGCTTGCTCATCGCGCTGCCTCCATGCCGGTGCTGTCGTAGCTCGCGAGGAAGTCGTCGACCTCGGCGAGCGGCTGGTCGTAGCCGTAGTTGCGGTAGGCGTAGCCCTTCACGACGAAGGGCGCGCCCGCGTAGAAGAGTTCGTACTGCTGGTGCCGGCCGGCGAACTCCGACCCGATGGCGTCCCAGACCAGCTTGAACAGCTTGATCCGTTCCTCGGCGGAGGTGCCCGGGCTGCTGACGTAGCGGTCCATGTGTTCGCGGGTCGCCTCGCTGCGCAGTTCCTCGACGCTCGCGGGAAGCTGCAGGACGCCGCCGCCTGCGAGGTCGCGCAGGATGCCGATCACCCGTGGGTGGATCTCGGACTGCAACCCCATGGCCCCGTACAGTGCGCGCGCTCCGGGACGGCACAGCCCCTGGTCGTCGCTCTCGGCGGTGTGTTCGGCGGCGAGCACACCAGATTCCACAATCGACACCAGACTGGCCAGTTCGCCCAGCTTCTCCACGACGCCGGGGAATTTGTCGACGCCGTTGACCTCGGCGACCTTGCGCGCCAGCCCGGCCAGGAAGCGCAGCTTGGTGGCGAATCGGATCTGGGCCTGCCAGTTCCCGAGAACATGGGCTCCGGTGCCGAAGAACTGCTGGCGGAGGCCGGGCACGTCCTTGTAGACGAAGACGTTCTCCCAGGGGATGAAGACCTCGTCGAACACCAGGAGGGCGTCGGTCTCGTCGTAGCGTGACGTGAGCGGGTAGTCGTACTCGCTGCTCGCTCCGGGGGCGTAGGGGCGCCGGCAGTACAGCGTCAGCCCGTCGGTGTCGACCGGGACGGTGAAGCTGACCGCGAAGTCCTCGTCCTCGGCCTGCAGGGGTTTGATGCAGGAGACCAGGATCTCGTCGGCCACCGCGCCCCCGGTGGCGAGCATCTGCGCGCCCTGCACGACGATCCCGTCGGGCCGTTCCTCCTTCACGCCGACCTGGATGAAGTCGCCTTCCCAGGCGTGCGCCGTGGTGGCACGGGAGACCTGCGGCGGGATGATCGAGTAGGAGACGTAGAGGTCGTCGTCGACCACGCGGCGATGGAAGGCGCGGACGTTCTCGGCCAGATTCTTGCCGGGACCCCGGTCGTCGGCGAATGCCTCCGGATGGCTGGAGAATGCGGCGAGGAAGGCGCCGACGTGGTCGGGAGAGCGTCCCACGAAACCGTGGGTCTCGGTGGCCCAGACCTGAGCAGCTTCCCGGTAGGCCGTCAACTCCTCGGCGTCACGTGGCGGGAGGAAGAGGCGGTTGGCGACCCGTCCGGTGACCGGATCCTCGGTCTGCATGTTGTTGGCAGGATCGCCGGCCAGATCGAAGAGGCGCCCGATCGTGTGGGCGATCGGCGCGAAAGCCGGGTGCTCGACGACGTTCTTGACCGGCTCACCGTCGACGATGACGCGGCGGCCGTCCTCGAGTGACTGCAGGTAGTCGGTACTGGTACGCATCAGTTTTCCCTCACAGAACTGGTGTAGGTGAGTTCGACGGCTGGCTGACCGGGAACGTGGAGGCGCATCCGCCATTCCCGGCCGAACCGGAACCCGCCGCCGAGGAGCGGCATCGTCCCTCCGAAAAGGACGAGATCGTCGGCGTCGGTGTCGAAGTCGGTGTCGAAGTCGGTGCCGGCGCCGAAGGAGTCCCATTCGGCGAGGACCTGGGTGATGGGAAGCAGTTGGGCGAGGGCGCCGTCCTGGTAGAGCTCGCCGTCCAGCCAGCAGCCGGCCGTGATCTCGTCCCACGGAAGCGACTCGGGCCGGTCGCCCAGGTCGAGGACGGTGCCGGCCATCGGTTTCGGGCATGCGCCCTTGGACGTCTTGATGTCGTCCCGTTCCAGCGCCCGGTCGGTGTGGTCGCTGCCCACCGTCAGGTAGTGGCGCCCTTCGCTGCGGATGAGGACGGGCTCGACTTCACCCGAGGTCTGCTCCCCGGCGACCTCGACGTCGTTGGCCACGGTGAGCAGGTCGGTGTCCAACTCGTAGAAGGCCGGGATGCTGTCCGGCTCGGGGACACCGATGGCTGCGAGTTCGTCGATGTGGTGCCGGACTGCGGCCTGGTCCCGTCCGGTGTAGCCGGCGACGACGAGGCGGCCGGGTGTCACGTCGACCGGCTCGCCCTCGACGGTTCGTAGCCGGATCGCGGCGGCTGTGCGGGTCATGATTCTCCTTGCGTGCCGGTGGTTGCGTTCGGAATGAGGAATGGCGCCGGGAACCTGCCGGAGTGGCGCCGGGACGTGGGCACCGACGTGGGCACCGACGTGGGCACCCATGTGGGCACCGACGTGGGCTACGACGCGGGCACCGGGGCGGGCGCAGGGGCCGGCACCGGCCAGCGCCGGTCCGCGAGTGCGGAGAATTCGGCGCGCATCTTCTGCGGGAGAGCGGAATCGACGTCGGCGTAGGTGAAGCCTTCTTCCGTGCCTGCCTCCACCAGAACCTCGCCGGTCGGCGCGACGACCCGACTGTGACCACCGAGCGCGACGTCGTGCTGCCGGCCGACGGCGTTGCAGGCGATCAGGGTGGCCTGCTGTTCGACGGCACGGACCGAGGTGAACAACCGCCAGTGCTCGAGCCTGGCCGCAGGCCAGGCGGCGCATACGAGCAGCTGCTCGGCGCCGTCGTCGACGAGGCTGCGGAACAGTTCGGGGAACCGCAGGTCGTAACACGTGGTGATGCCCGCGGTGGATCCGGCGACGTGACCCACACCGAGTTGATCGCCTGGGGTGAGCAGCTCCGATTCCCGCGATCCGTAGCCGAACAGGTGCACCTTGCGGTAGGTCGTGACGACGGCCCCGTCGGGGGCGACGACGGCCGAGGTGTTGTGGAGGCGGCCGTCGGAACCGGCCTCCACGAAGCTTCCGAGATGGACGAACAGGTCGAAGGCACGCGCCCACCCGCGTGCGGCCGTGAGGGTGGGACCGTCGAACGGCTCGGCGCGGGACGCGTACTCCTCGAACGAGAAGTATCCGGCGGTCCACATCTCCGGAAGGATGAGCACGTCGGTGTCGTGAAGACCGTGCTCGGCGTCGATCATGCCGGTCACGCGGGCGATCCGGTCCTCGACGGACTCCTCGCCCGGACTGGCGAGTTGAAGGAGTGCGATCTGCATTCCTCCACCATCGCGTGATGCAAGGCACACGGATATCGGATGAACGCCGAGCCGTTCTCGGAATTACGCAGCATCACGCAGCGGGCCGCACCGCGGGCAGGAACTGGATCGAGACCGTGGGTCAGTGCCGATTCGAGACCGTGGGTCAGTGCCGTGTGGCCAGGAGTTTCGAGGGTGTGGTGCCGAAACGGCGGCGAAACGCGGTGCCGAACTCGCCGAGGTGGAAGAAACCGCAGCGGTAGGCGACATCGGTGACCGACAGCCCGAGTGCTCCCGTGGTCAGCAGCGCATGTGCGCGTTCCAGCCGCTGCTGGCGGAGCCATTGCAACGGTGAGGAACCGATCTCGCGCCGGAACGCCTGCTGCAGGGTTCGGACACTCGTGTCGCATGCCTCGGCGACGGCCGTGACGGCCAGTGGTTCGCTCAGCCGCTCGAGCATGAACTCCATCGCCTGGCGTACGCGTGGCGAGTTCGGCCGACTCCGAGCGGTGTCGGTCATGCGGGTCCGGTTGTTCGGCTGGGTGACGAGCAGCGTCTCGAGAATCAATTGCTCGAACTGCCACACCAGTTGCGGGTGATGGCCGGTGGTCTCGGAGCCGACGAGGCTCAGTGCCGATTCCAGCAGGCCGTCGAGCGTCGCCACGTCCGGAGCGAGCGGGAGGTCGAAGTCGACGGGACCGATGTCGCCGGTCAACGCCGCCGCGGCGGACTCGACTCGATCGCGGTCGAGCCGGATGACCAGTTGGTCCCAGGTCGGGCCGAAGTCGAACGCGAACTCGCGGTGGGGGCCGATGATGACGCCGCGGTCGGGCGAAGCGGTGGCGACGTCGTTGCCGTAGCGGAACGTGCCGTGGCCCGACAGGGGAAGCGTGAGCAGATAGTCGTCGAGTGCGCCGTCGCCGGAACTGACGGTGACTTCGGTGCCGTAGCGCAGCCGATTGACCGAGGTGTCCTGCAGCCGGACGTGCACCAACCTGGTGGCGAGGTGCGAGACGCCGCTCTTCACGGTGAGGGAGTGGGGACGCAGCGTGCCGGTGCAGGCGTCGACCGTCTGTCCGGCGTCGTCGGTGTCGTCCAGGATGGCGCGGCCGCGATGCTCCGCGAGTTGCGCCAGCGACGGGGCACTCATCTCATCACCTCATGACAGGTGAGCCGTGTGAGCTCGGGTGCTTCCTCGGGCGGGAAGTTCATCCTGTGCGATGTTGTGCGCTGCGTCAACGGTCAACGGTCAACGGTCAACGGTCAACGGTCAACGACGAAGGACCGCGGGCAGCCGGCCGTGCGACGACCGACCGGCCGGTCGGGTTCGTGGCAGAAGATGCCGACCCTCAGGCCTACCGGCCAACCAGTCGGTTGGACGTCCCGTGAGTGCGGCGTCGCGCATGACCACGATGACCGCAGGGCGTGGTGAGCGTCCGGCCACAGTGGACTCTCGTGGTGCCGTGGTCTTCCTCGGTGACCCGCGTGGAGTCCGCCGCGGTCCGGCTCGCCACGTGCCGGGTCCGGCGCAGGCCACCGGTGGTCGATCGCGGGTTTCGAGGACACGGCATGCGACGCCCCGGTCGGTGCCGACGTCGGTACCCGATGCCGATGGCCCGGTGTCCAATGTGGTCTGTGGTGACGCCGGGTCCGCAACTGTGCCGGGCCCGTAATCGTGCCGGTTCGGTGTGGGGTCCGACACATCCTGGAGTGTGGACGGGTCTGTTACGTTCATCGGGCCGTGGTGATCGGGAATCCGGTGGCAAACCGGAGCGGCCCTCGCCACTGTGATCGGGAAGTGCTGTGCCACTCGACGAGTGGGTCACTGGAACGAATGTTCCGGGAAGGCAGGCGCAGCGCGGCAGGACCCGTCAGCCAGGAGACCGGCCACGGCACCGTACGACCCGATTCCACGAGGACCTGGAAGGGTGGGCTGACACTTGTCATTGCCACCGCACCGTGTGCGCACTGCTGTCGCGATACTCGCCGGGTGCGCCCTGGCACTGGCCGGTTGCGCTCCGCCGGAACCCCGCTCGGCTGCCACGGGCGCCGACACGACCAGCAGGAACAACTGCGGGATCGATGTGTCCGTGGCGGATCCGCCGGAGCGCGTCTACGCGGCCTATCAGCCTGCGATCGAACTCGCCCACGCACTCGGCATCACCGACCGGCTCGTCGGGACGGCGTTCCTGGACGCGAAGGTCCTGCCCGAGTACGTGGACCAGCAGGCGGACGTGGATTACGTGCCCAGCCTCCCGAGCAGGGAGGCCCTGTTGCACACCGAGCCGGACTTCGTGCTGTCCGGATTCAACGGCTTCTTCGCAGAGGAGAGCGCGGACAGCTCGGTCGGCACCCGTGCGAGCCTGCGCGAATTGGGTGTACAGAGCTGGATTCTCTCGCCGCTCTGCCCGAGCGAGGACGGTCTCACCGACCGGTCGATCGACCCGGCCGAGGTGGAGGTCGAGACCATCTACCGGGACCTGCGTGACCTCGGCGCGCTGTTCGGTGTCGAAGACACCGCGGCGGAGGTGATCGGCGATCTGAAGGAACGGATCGCCGCGGTCGAGGACAAGGTCGCCGACGCCGACCGGCCGTCGGTCGCCATCGTCTCGCCCGAGGCGGACGGCAGTTACCGGGTCGCGAGCGGGACCGACTTCGGGTCGCACATCATCGACCGTGCGGGCGGCACGAACGTGTTCGGCGACCTGGCGGAGAAGCGCAATGTCGAGATCGGCGCCGAGAAACTGGTCGAGCGTGACCCCGACGTCATCCTGACCGACGCGTGCTGCGACGGGCAACTGACCGAGCAGGACGCGCGATCCGAGGTCGGGGCCATCGAGGGTGATCCGGCGCTGGCAGGCGTGACCGCAGTAGCCGACGACGCCGTGCACCCGTTCCTGTTCGCCAACCGCTCCGCGGGAATCCGTGCCGCACACAGCATCGAGCTGGTCGCGTCGCTGCTCCACCCCGATCTCGTTGACTAGCGGCGGCCTCGTTGACTAGCGGCGGCGTGGCCGACGCCGGAACGGCCCGGTCAGCGCGGTCTCGCCCGGGCAGCGGCGGACCGGGCGACGGCGGCCAGGATGACAGCGGCGGAGCGGACGACGGCGGCGGACCGGGCGATCGGGGAACCGCTCCGTGTTCCGGCCCGGGCTCGCCGAACGGCGGCCGGTCCTCGACCGTGGTGCGGGCGGCCTCGGCGGTACTGCTTCTCGTGGCGACCTGCGTGCTGTCCCTTGTGGTCGGTACGTATCCCGCTTCGGTCTCGAGCGTGCTGTCCGCGGTCGTATCGCCCGGAAACGGCGGCGACGTGGACGCGATCGTGTGGCACGTGCGGATCCCGCGGACACTCACCGGACTGCTGGCGGGCAGTGCGCTGGGCGTCGCCGGTGCACTCATGCAAGGCCTCACCCGTAATCCGTTGGCAGGTCCGGGAATTCTGGGCATCAACTCCGGAGCATCGTTCGCCGTCGTGGTGGCGATCGGTCTCGGTGTGACCGCCGTGAACGGCTACCTGTGGTTCGCGTTCGCCGGTGCCGGGGTGGCCGCGGTGGTGGTCTACACCCTCGGCTCGCTCGGCGGAGGCGGTGCGACGCCGGTGAAACTGGCACTGGCAGGGGCGGCGCTGACCGCCATGGTCGGGTCGATGACCACGATCGTCACCCTGCTCGACGCGGCCACGCTCGACGAGTACCGATTCTGGGCGATCGGCTCGCTCACCCGTGCCGGGAGCGACGCGCTGGCCACGGTCGGCCCGTTCCTCGCGGCCGGTTCCCTCCTGGCGGTGGCGGTCGGCGGCAGTCTCAACCTGCTCGCGCTGGGGGAGGACATGGCGCGCAGCCTGGGGGCGCGGCTGGTGGTCGTCCGGGTGCTGTCGGCCGTCGCGGTCCTGCTGCTCGCCGGGGCGGCGACCGTGATCGCAGGCCCGGTCGGATTCGTCGGTCTGGCCGTCCCGCACATCGCACGAGCTCTGACCGGACCCGACTACCGGTGGATCATGCCGTACTGCGTAGTGCTGGGACCGATCCTGCTGCTGCTCGCCGATGTGGTCGGCCGGATGCTGGTGCAACCGGAGCAGCTGCAGGTGGGCATCGTGACCGGGCTCGCGGGTGCACCGTTCTTCCTCTACCTGGTACGCCGTCGGAAGGTGGCACAGCTGTGACGGCCACCCGGCGAGACACGTTCCACGTGCGCATCGCCCGCCACGGCCTCGTGTTCCGGTTCAGCCGGCGCTCGACGGTGCTGACGTCGGTGCTCTGGCTGTGTGCCGGGGGAGTCCTGGCGCTGTCCCTCGGTCTCGGGGAGTTCGACCTGCGGTTGGCCGACACCCTGCGGGTGCTCGGAGGTGGCGGCACCCTCATCGAGTACGACGTCGTCGTCCGGGACCGGCTGCCGCGCGCGGTGACCGCACTCGGGGTCGGCGCCGCGTTCGGCGTCTCCGGGGCGATTCTGCAGCGGATCGCAGCGAACCCACTGGTCAGTCCGGACGTCATCGGAGTGAACGCCGGTGCGTCCTTCGGCGCCCTGTTCGTGATCACCGTCCTGGGCGGTGCGGGAGCGAGCCTCGTGCTGGGCGCGCTGGCCGGAGCATTGCTGACCGGAGCGGCGATCGTCCTCATCGCACTCAACCACGGGCTCAGCGGCTACCGGCTCGTGCTGGTGGGCATCGGGATCGCGGCCATGCTCTCCTCGGGGACGTCCTATCTGCTGATCCAGGCCGACTACCGCCAGGTGCTGAACGCGGCGTCCTGGCTGACCGGAAGTCTGGCCAACCGCGGGACCCTGCACGTCGCGGTCATCGCCGGCACGCTAGCGGTCGTCGTGCCGGTGCTGCTGGTGCTCGGCCGTCACCTCCGGGTGCTCGAACTGGGCGACGATCTGTCCCGCGCCCTGTCGGGAGGGACGCGGAGGATCAGACTGAGCCTGATCACCACTGCCGTCGTCCTCGCCGCGATGGCCACCGCGGCAGCCGGGCCGATCGGATTCGTCGCGCTCGTCGCACCACAGATCACGCGCAGGTTGCTGCCGGGACGGCCGGTCCCGCTCGGGACGGCCGCAGCGACGGGCGCACTGCTCGTGATCGGCTCGGACCTCGCGGCCCGGCTCCTGTTCGCGCCCACCGAACTTCCCGTCGGCGCCGTGACCGGAGTCATCGGCGCACCGGTTCTGCTCTACCTCCTCGCCCGTGCCAACCGGATCGGACACACCGGATGAACCCTGATTCGACCCCGGCCACCACGCTGTCGGCCACCACGCTGTCGGCCGGCACGCTGTCGGCCAGTGCGACGGCCACCACGCTGTCGACCAGCGATCTCACCCTCGCCTACGGGGACCGTCACGTCGTCCGCGACGTGTCCGTCGCCGTGCCGCCCGGCCGGATCACGGTGATCGTCGGCGCCAACGGCAGCGGCAAATCCACCCTGCTGCGAGGGCTCGCACGGTTGATGGCCCCACGCCGCGGTTCCGTCCTGCTCGACGGCCGCGACATGGCGCGGCTGGGAGCCCGAACCCTGGCCCAGCGCCTCGGGCTGTTGCCGCAGCAGCCGCTCGCCCCGGACGGCATCACGGTGTCGGACCTCGTCGGCCGCGGGCGACATCCGCACCAGCGCTGGTTCCGTCAGCACACCGAGGCCGACAGCGCCGCGATCGCAGCCGCGATGGAGGCCACCGGCATCACTGACCTCGCCGAGCGGCCGGTCGACGAACTCTCCGGTGGCCAGCGGCAACGGGCGTGGCTCGCGCTCGCTCTCGCCCAGGAGCCCGACGTCATGCTCCTCGACGAACCCACCACCTACCTCGACCTGGCCCACCAGGTCGATCTGCTCGAGCTGCTCACCCACCTCAACGCCACGCTCGGCCGCACCACGGTCCTCGTACTGCACGATCTGAACCTCGCCAGCCGCTACGCCCACCACCTCGTCGCCGTCAAGGACGGCCGCATCGCCGCCGAAGGACCCCCTGCCGACGTCCTCACGCCGGACACCATCGAATCCGTCTTCTCGCTGAGCTGTGCCGTCATCAACGACCCGCTCACCGGAACGCCGATAGCCCTGCCCCGGCCGCAACCCCGTTGATCTCGGTTTCGACCCCGGTGCCGTGACCGCCGCACCGGCGGTTGGGCTACGCTGCGTACCCGAGGTCCCCTGCCGTCGTGACGTTCCCGTGTAGCGAGGTCAGCTCGAATGTCCGCTTCCCGCTCCGAGTCCGAATCCGCCCAGTCCGGCGTGGTGAGCATCGACACCACGACGCCGAGCATCGCCCGCGCCTACGATTACGCCATCGGCGGGAAGACGAACTACGAGGTCGACCGTGAGCTGATCCACCGCATGGACGAGGCCGTGCCGGAGGTCCGCCAGATCGCGATCAGCAACCGGATGTTCCTCATCCGGGTCGCGCGCTTCCTCGCCGCCAAGGTGGGCCTCGACCAGTTCCTCGACTGCGGTTCCGGACTGCCGACCGCGGAGAACACGCACGAGGTCGTGCAGCGGCTCAACGACGAGGCGCGCGTGGTCTACGTCGACAACGACCCCGTGGTGCTCGCGCACGGCCGCGCGATCCTCGAGGAGAACGCCCACACCCGCTTCGTCGGCGCCGACATCTTCCGGCCCGAGCAGGTGCTCGACAACGCGACGGTCCGGGAGTTCCTCGACTTCTCCCGGCCGATGGGGTTGTTGCAGGTGGCCACGCTGCACCACCACGACGCCGAGTTCGGCCTTCCGCCCGCCGACGTCATGCGCGCCTACATCGACGCGCTGCCGTCGGGTTCCTACGTCGCGTTCACGCACTTTCTCGATCCGGAGAACGAGCACACCGAGACCGCCATGCGCGTGCAGGAGATCATGCGGGGCGCGGGCGGTACCGGCCGTGGCTACTGGCGGACGCGCGCGGAGATCATGGAGATACTCGGGGGTCTCGACCTGATCGAACCGGGCCTGGTCGTCAACGACGACTGGTGGCCCGACGGACCCCGCGTGGACGAGCTGCCGTCCGCGGCCCACTGCATCGCCGCCGCCGTCGGCCGCAAGCCGTAGCGGTGTGATTCGCGCCGCGCGGCAGGCGCGGGAGCGGAAGCCGTTCCCGGCGGATTCGTGCTGACGTGACTGCAAAACCCGCGTGCGAGGCGGGGCCGGCCCGTGACAGGCTGCGGCCATGACGTCCGCGTTGACCAGCATTCCCATCACTGGCGAACTCGTCGCCGGAGCCCTCGAACTCGAACGCACCGACCGCGGCGTGCTGGCGCATCGACTGCCCGCGTGGGCGCGTGCGCAGTGCTTCGACGGCCGGGGCGAGGGTGCCCAGCTGGCTCAGGCGGAGACGCAGCCCGCCGGGGTACGCCTCGCGCTGCGGACCTCCGCGAGTTCGATCGAGCTCGACGTCGTCCGCACGCGGAAGGTGTACCGCGGGGTGCCGCCCCGGCCCGACGGTGTCTACGACCTGCTCGTCGACGGCACGCTCGCCGCGCAGGCCACCGCGACCGGCGGCGACGTCGTTCATGTCGACATGACGACCGGCGAATCGCACGTCGAACAGGGCCCCGTCGGCACCCTCGCGTTCACCGGTCTGCCCGAGGGCGCGAAGGACGTCGAGATCTGGCTGCCCCACAACGAACGGGCCGAGCTCGCCGACCTGCGTGCCGACGCACCCGTCGAGCCGGCGCGCCGCACCGGCCGCCGCGTGTGGCTGCACCACGGCAGTTCGATCAGCCAGGGATCCAACGCCGCGAGCGGCGCCGGCACCTGGACCGCGCTCGCCGCCGCGTCCGGCGACGTCGACCTGGTCAACCTCGGCTACAGCGGCGCCATGATGCTCGACCCGTTCGTCGCCCGCACCATCCGTGACCTGCCGGCGGACGTGCTCAGCCTCGAGATCGGCATCAATCTCGTCAATGCCGACGCCATGCGCACCCGCGCGTTCACCCCGGCCGTGCACGGTTTCCTCGACACGATCCGCGACGGCCACCCCGACACCCCGCTGTTCGTGGTCTCGCCGCTGTACTGCCCGATCCACGAGGACACCCCGGGCCCGGGAACGTTCGACGTCGACGCGCTCCGCGAGGGGCGGATCCGCTTCGCCGCCACGGGAGACCCGGCCGACGCCGCGGCGGGCAAGCTGACGCTGACGGCCATCCGTGAGGCACTGCAACGGATCGTCGAGCACCGCGCCGGCACCGACCCGAATCTGTTCATTGTGGACGGTCGGGATCTGTACGGTCTCGGCGATCACGACGAACTGCCGCTTGCCGACGCGCTGCACCCCGACGGCGAGGCGCATCGCCGCATCGGGCAGCGGTTCGCGAAACGCGTCTTCACGACGTGATCCGGGCGCTGCCCGGCGCTCACAGCTCGATGTACATGATGTGCAGGCCCACGCGGCCCTGCACCGGGTGATCGAACGCGCCGGGAACCGTGCCGATGATGCGGAAACCGAGCCGTTCGTACAGCTTCACCGCCGACGTGTTCGTCTCGATGACGGCGTTGAACTGCATGCCCGCGTAACCGTCGGCGCGGGCCCGGTCCAGCGCGTAGCGCACCAGCGCCTCGCCGACGCCCTTGCCGCGCGCGGCGCTCGAGACCATGAAGCTCGCGTTCGCGACGTGGCTTCCGCGTGCGGGGCGGACCGGACTCATGTGTGCGGTACCCAGAATGCCGCCACCGCCGGTGTCGTCGACCGCCACGACGGTGTGCTGGCCCGCCACCCAGAACTCGTACGCCTGCTCGGGTGTCAGGTCCGGCTCGACGGCGTAGGTGTCCTCTGCCTTGATGACCTCCTGGACGATCGGCCACACGGCGTCCCAGTCGGCATCGGTGAATTCGCGAATCTGCACGCATCTCACGGTACCCAGGCGGTGCGGGCCCGCGCCGACGTCGCCGGTGCGGGCCCTGCCGCGGTGAGCGGGTTCACCTCACCCGGAACCCGCCGTCCCGCCGGGCCGGGTTGCCGGTGATCGGACGACGCATGTTGTTCCTGCGCCGATTCGCGCACCGCTGCGCCCGGTGGACGGCCGCCATCGTCGAGGAGTGCCATCGGCCGGCCGAGGTGCCGGGAACGGGCGTGCGGTTCGTGCCGGGGCGGTTGTTGCACTGCGCCGAACGTCCCGTGCCCGAACGTCCCGTGTCCTGGCGTTGTGCCGACGAGGTCGCCGCCCTGGCGGGGTGACCCGGGTCACGGCCGCCGGGATCTCGCCCCGCGGGCGCAGGGCGGCACAATCGTGGACATGACCACGCCGAGCCCGTACGTCGTCACCGCGCAGCGGACGGTTGCCGCTGACGCCGAGCGGATCTTCGACCTCATCGCCGACCCGTCGCTCCAGCCCCGCTGGGACGGCAACGACAACCTCGCCGAGGCGCCCGCCGGGCAGCGGGTCCGTGCGGTGGGCGAGGTGTTCGTCATGACGTTGACCAACGGTGGCATCCGCGAGAACCGGGTCGGGTTCGCGGAGGGGCGGCTGATCGAGTGGCTGCCGTCCGAACCCGGCGACGCGCCGCCCGGGCACCGGTGGCGGTGGGAACTCGAACCCGTCGACGCCACCTCCACGCTGGTCACCCACACCTACGACTGGTCGCAGCTCACCGACGAGAACCGGATCGCACTGGCGAGTGCCACGACCAGTGCCGAGCTGCAGGCCTCCGTCGACCGCCTCGCCCGGCTCGCCGAGTCCTGAACGCGGACGCGGCGGGCTTGCGCGCTGCTCGGACGACGGGTGCCGCAGCCGGATGCGGCAGTGGTGCGCGGGACCGTGCCGGGCCACCGGGCTCAGGCCACGGATTCGTCGGTGGTCCTGCGGACGTGGATGCCGGGGTTCGCCTCGTCCAGTCCCCAGCTGCCGATCCACAGTGGAATGATGCGGATGACCTCGGGGCTCATCACGCCCGCCGCGGGCGGTTCGGTGTTCCCGATGGCTTCGGCCGTGCCGCGGATCTCCACGCCTCGCACCCGCCATGGATCCACCGACGGGAGGTCGTCCACCACCAGGCAGACGTACGGATTGCCGCGGACGTTCCGGAATTTGCGGGTCTTGCCCAGGTTGTAGCCGCCGATGTCGACCGTGCTCGCGCTCCGGTCGATCCGGTATCCCACCGGGCTGTTCTGCGGCGCGCCACGGGAGTCGACGGTCGCAAGCCTCCCGATGCGCTGCGAGCGGAGGTAGTCCACTTCGGCCGTGGTCAAGGTCAGTGTCATGAACCGAACGTAGAATCTCTACCAAGGTAGAGGTCAACGGACGGGTCGTCTCGACAGGCGCGCGTGCCGCAGATGGCCGACCATAGGGGGAGCAGTACGACACGTGGCGGTGCCCGAGTTCGCGGTACCGTCGCAGGTGGAGGGACGAGCTCGTGGCCGACACGAAGAAGACCGCCGCTACGGATGCCGAGGCCGGCGCTGCGACCGTGGCCTTCCTCGGCGCAGGCGGACTGATGGGCCTGCCGATGGCGCGCAACCTCGCGCAGGCCGGTTTCCCGGTGCGCGCGTGGAACCGTTCGCGCGAGAAGGCCGAGCCGTTGGCGGATGACGGTGCGGTCGTCGTCGGCGACGTGGCCACCGCCGTGGCCGGTGCCGACGTCGTCGTCACGATGCTCGCCGACACGGGCGCGATCATCGAGTCGCTGGGCGACGAGCTGGACTCCCTGGCCGCCGATGCCGTGTGGCTGCAGACCAGCACGGTCGGTGTCGACGGCACCCAGCGGCTCGCCGAGCTGGCCGCGGCGCACGACGTGACGTTCGTCGACGCACCCGTGCTGGGGACCCAGGCACCCGCGGAAAGCGGCGACCTCGTCGTGCTCGCCTCCGGTCCCGAGGACGTCCGCAGGCGGGCCGGTGCCGTGTTCGACGCGGTCGGGAAGAAGACGATCTGGGTCGGCGAGGTGGGCGCGGGCAGCAGGCTCAAGCTCGTCGCCAACGCGTGGGTGATGTCGCTCGTCGAAGCGACCGCCGAGACGGTGGCGCTCGCCGAAGGCCTCGACGTCGACCCGCAGCAGTTTCTCGACGCCGTCGCCGGCGGCCCGCTCGACCTGCCGTATCTGCAGGCCAAGGGTGCGATGATGATCGCCCGCGACTTCGACCCGTCGATGAAGCTCGCCCTGGCAGCCAAGGACGCCCGCCTCATCGACGACGCCGCCGACGAGGCCGGACTCGACCTGCCGATGCTGCGCACCATCCGGCACCGCCTCGGCGAGGGCGTCGCCGACCACGGCGACGAGGACATGGCCGCCACCTATCTCACCAGTAGCCCGGCGGGCGACTGAGCCGACGGCCCAGCCGACGGCCGGGGTCACGGCTCGTCGGTCAGGGGTCGGCCCGGTCGGCGCGGCCGAGGTTACGGCTCGACCCAGCCCGCCCGGTCGAGGATGTCCCGGATGACCGGGCCTTTCGCCTCGGCGTAGTAGTTCATGTCGTCCCACTCGTGCCGCGCGAGCTCGCGCTTGGTGGCGGCGTAGCGGTCACGGTCGTCCGGGTGGCTGCGCAGGTGATCGCGCAGCACCAGGTAACGGCGGGTCTCGACATCGTCGGGTGCGTAGCAGTGCAGGTTCACCGGTTCGCCCGGCTCGCCGGCCCGTAGCGCGCGGTGACGCGGCTCGGTGACGCGCAGCTCGTATCCCGCGGCCTCCAGGTCGGGCAGGTAGGCGGGTTCGTCGTCCGGGTCGTCGATGCCGACCACGATGTCCACCACCGGCTTGGCTGCGAGCCCGGGCACGGACGTCGACCCGATGTGTTCGACGAGCCGTGCCCGCTCGCCCAGAATCTCGCGCAGCTCGACGGCCCTGCGAGCGAACCGCCGTGGCCATTCCGGGTCGTAGTCGACGATCTCGACTCGGGTCGGTGTCGGCCCGTGGACGAGCATCGCGGTCAGCCTCTCCTCGTCGAGTGGTTCGCGCGCCATGCGATGTCACGGTAGTTGGATTCAGCTCGCGAACCCAGGTCACCTTCGGCGCCTCTGCCGGGCGCCGTGGTTGCCGTCCTCGAACACGGCCGTGCGGAGCGGGCCCGCCGAGTGTCGTGGGTGCACCCACCGTATCCCCGGTGGCACCGCTTCCGCTCGGTCACGGCAGGGCTGCGACCCCGGCTTCGGCGACCTCTGTGTCCTGTTCGACGCTGCCCGCGCTCACGCCGATCGCGCCGATGACCTCGCCGTCGCGCTCCAACGGGATGCCACCGCCGAAGATCACCAGGCCGCCGTTGGTTACCTCGACGCCGTACAGCGGCGCGCCGGGCTTGGCCGCCTCGCCGAGCTGCGCGGTCGTCATCTTCAGCAATGCCGACGTGCGGGCCTTGCGGGTCGCGATGTCGATGCTCGCCAGGATCGCGCCGTCCTGCCTGGCGAACGTCACGAGGTGTGCCCCGGCGTCGACGACGGCGACGTTCATCGGCTGGCCGATCTCTTCGGCCTTGGCCAAAGCGGCCTCGAGCACGGGCTTGGCATCCGCGAGTGTCAGTGGTGCGACCACGTTTCCTCCATTTCGTCGGGCGGTTCCTTCAACGGCAGCCCGACGACGAGGCGGGCCGCGTTGTGCCCGCACCATCGGGCGCGGGTGGAATCAGCAGTGACGACGGGCCGGTCGGCGGGGCGTTTCGCGTGATGCACGCATACCCGTCCCTCGGCATCGACGCCGACACCCACGTCCAGCGGGGACGCGCGGGCCGCGGCGTGCGCCAGCTCGACGGCCGTGGTGTTCACCCCGGCAGCCGTACCCGACTCGCCGTCGCCACGTGCTTCGAGGTCCCGGCCGTCCGCGCCGGCGAGCCGCACGGGCACGCCCTCCTCCTCGATCCCGGCCAGCAGCTCACGCACGCCGCGCTCACCGGCACACCGGACGACGACGGTCGGCGGTGACCGGCGGTCGAGCTCGACGCGGCGGTCGACGATGCCGCTCATCGGGCGCGTCCCGTGTGATCGTCGACCAGGCCGGTCGCGACAGCGTTGCGCGGGCCCTCACACCCCCGCACGTTGCCCGTGCCGCACACGATTCCCGCGCCCGCCACGGCCTCGGCGATCATGTCGGGGATCTCGAAGTCCAGGGCCGAACCGCCGAGCACCACCACGAACCCGATCTCCCGCAGGTTCCCGCCGGGTGCCACCCGCTCCAGCGCACGAAGGGCGTTGACGACGAACACCTTGTGCTTGGCCGACCTGCGCACCTGGCGGACCTGCTCCAGCGAGTACCGCGTCGGCACAGGCCGCATGCCCTCCTCACCGAGCACGACCACGCGGGCGAACGCCTCCGCGGGCAGCGGCTCGTCGAAGAACCGCGCCGTCCCGTCCTCCATGCGCACGTGGAAGAAGCTCTCGGCTTTCGCGAGGGGGCTCTTCTTGATGTCCTCGGCGACCTCTCGGTTGTCGAGGCCGAGTTCGGAGTCGATCAGCTTCGTCACCAGATCGCCCGCGCCCGCCAGGTGGACCGAACGCACCTCGCCGTGGCCCGTGGCCAGGGCGGCGTCGGTGGAGCCACCACCGAGGTCGAGCACCGCCAGCGGCCGCTCGGTGCCCGGTGTGGTCAGCGCACCCAGCACGGCCATGTCCGCCTCGACGCCGCCGACGTGGACATCCACGTCGAGAGCCGACCGCAGCTGGTCGGCGAGCGCCTCCATCGGGGCCCGGCTCGTGCGCACCATCGCCGCCAGCGCCACCGCGTTCTCCAGCGCGAACTCGCCCGCGAGTGCGCCGGTGACGAGCTGCGGGACGAAGGTGTCGACCGCGAGCACGTCCTGGATGTGCACGTCCTGTTCCTCGGCCGTGTCCGACAGCGTGTCGGCCATGGCGTCGCGCACCGTCGCCAGCATCCCGCCCACGTGGGTGCCTGCCTCGCCGGTCGCGTCGGCCAGCGGGGCCACCCGGCGCAGCGTCGCCATGATCTCGTCGGCGCCCGCGTCGACACCCACCGACAGGCGTGCGTGCTCGCCGATGAGCGTCAGCGTGCCCGCCGGAATGCGGCGGTCCGCGATGTCGCCTGACGGTGTGCGCACCACGACGGCCGACCGGTTGCCCACCAGCGCCCTGGCCACGGGCGCGACGAGGCGGGTCTGGTCGGGGTCGAGGTCGAACAGCGTTGCGAGGCCGTACGAGTTGGACAGCGTGCGCACCGTCCTGCCCGGTTCGGCCACCTCCACCGCTGCGGGCATGCCCAACGGCACCTTCCCGATCAGCGTGACCTCGTCGACCACGGGGATCGGCGCGGGCAGCCGGTTGACGATCAGATTCGCGTCGTCGGCCTGCACCACCGCGCCGGTGACCTCGACACCGCGATCGCGGGCCGCCGCGATCCCCACCGCGGCGTCCTCGAAGTCCACACCCGCACCCACCACGCAGATCACGTGTTCCCCGGGCCCGCACGAGCCGAGCTCGGTGAACGCAACGGTCGTGCCCGTGCCGAGACCTGCCCCGGCCGGCGTGTCCGGGTTGTGCCCGATCATCGTCGACTCGGTGATGACGGTTTCGGTGATCGTTTCCATCGCCAGTCCGCTGATCACCGGCGTCGCCTCGTTGACCAGCACCGCCGCCACTTCGTGCTGGGCACTCCCGGTTGCCGACAGCGCCTCCTGCACCACCTTGACGACACCCGGCACGTTCTCCGCCGTGCCCTTCACACCGGACGTCGGCGCGAGCGCCCCGCCCAGGTAACGCGGACCGTCCGGGCCGAGCTCGGCCAGACACGCCTCAGTGGTCGAGTTTCCGATGTCGACGCCGACGAGCAGAGTCACGGCGTCAACCGGCGTCGGCCAGCCGGATCCGGACGTCGAGCTCGACCGGCGGGGCATCGGGTGTCACGAACTCGGTTTCCTTGATGTGCAGCAGCGCCGCCTTGGCTTGCCAGCGCGGCCGGGCCATGTAGTCGTTGCGCGCGGGGACCGGTTCGGGCGACTCGGCCTTGGCGTAGCGCGCCGCGTTGCGGCCGACCTTACGGAACGTCTCCGGATCGAGCAGTGGTGCCTGTGGGAAAAGCTCCAGATTGGACAGGCGGACGAGGTCCTTCTGATGGATCATCGTCGTGCCGCGGGACAACACGCCGACGCCGATACCCGAGCCCGACAGCCGCGCCGCCGAGTGGGCGATCACGGCGAGGTCCGACCCGCTGCGATACCGGATCACCCGGGCCTGCACGCCCTGCTCTTCGACCCCGGCGAGGAGTTCGCGCAGCACCTCGGAGTGCGGGATCCCGACGATCGTCTTGGTGAAGAAGTCTCCGAACGCGGGCGAAATGCCGATGACCACCTCGTCCGGACGGGATCCCACCGTGGCTTCGCCCCTCTCGACCGCGTCGAGCACCCGCTCGGGCCGCGCTTCCATGCTCGTCATGGCAGGACCGTCCTTTCAGCCGTTTTCCTCTTCGGGATTGCTGGCGCTGACGACATGGCGAAGGCGTTTCATCTCGCGCCAGCGTTCGCCTGCAGGGCGGTACCCGCTGCCGGGGCCCGCGTAGTCGTTGGCGTCGTTGACCGCGGACAGGGTCTCCAGTTCGGAGGTGAGAATCGCCGAGGTGTGCAGCAGGTCGCCGGACACCCGGTGCCGCAGTACCGACAGCAGTGTGTGCGCCATGTCGCTGTACCCGGACGCCTCAAGTGCCTTGATCACGTCGAGTCCGGTGATCCCGCGGTCCATCACCGACTGTGCGGCTTTGAGGTCCTCGAGCACGTCCCGCATCGGCAGATCCTGGCTGCCGTGCGCGTAGGTGGCCGCCTCGACCTCCTTGTCGGAGATGGTCGGTAGTCCGAGCTGGGCGAACACCGCCTGCAGTGCGCGCGCCGCCTTGCTGCGTGCGGCCAGCAGTTCCTCCTCCGGAACGTGCCGCAGTGCGCCGTCGACCTGCAGGTCGCGCTGGATGGTGTTCCAGTCGTCGTAGTCCGTGGAGTCCAGATTGGAGCCGGCGAACATGTTGTCGTAGTTGGGCACGGACGAGTATCCGGAGCACACAAAGTCCGTGCCCGACAGCAGCTGCGGCAGCAGGCGCGCGGTGCGGCGCATGTCCGAGTGCGAGAACGACTGGTCGTTGCCGGAAGCGCATTCGAGGTCGGCCGTGCTGGCGAGCAGGTTCTCGGCGAGTACCGCGCGGATACCCGCGGGCACGGCGCCCGGCACGCCGATGCAACTGATCGACCCGTTCTGCAGCCCTTGCACGCCCGCGCCCTTCGCGACGAGGATGCAGCGGATTTCCAGGTACAGCATCGAGCGGCCCTCGGCGTTGCCCATCTGCACCTCGGAACCGGTGCCGGAGGTGAATCGCATCTTGATGCCGCGCGAGGCGTAGGCCGAGGCCAGGAACGCCTTCGACCACGGTGTGTCGTCGCCGTCGCAGAACACCGGCTCGGTGCCGTAGACGGAGATCGTTTCCGCGTAGGCGGTGATGCCGCGCATGCCGAGTTCCAGCTCGGTGGCCTCTTCGAGAGCGCACTGGGTGAGTGCGCCCGGGGTGCCGGCCAGTGCACCGACCTGCAGTGCAATCGCCACGAGCGGCGCGTACCGCACCACACCCAGGGTCGTTTCCAGCTCCCGGAACCCGCGCAGCGACGCCTCGGCCGCCTCGGCCGCGACCTGCACCGGATTGTCGCGCGCGCTGGTGGAATGTGCCTGGTTGGCCGGCGTGCGCCGGGCGCGCATCTTCTGCAGCGCCTGCATCATCTCGACGACGTTCATCGTCTTGACGACCTCGAGCAGTGCGGCGGGGGTCAGACCGCCCGCGACCTCGACGACCTCCGATCGTGTCACCGTCGGGTCGACGAGCATGCGTGCCACCTCGACCGGTTCGAGTGACATGGCGCGTTCGGTCACCGACACGTCGATCGCGTGGTCGGAGATGAACTGGTCGAGGAAGTCGAATTCGGCACGCGGCTTGCCGTCCATCTCCACGATGACGCCGTCGGCCACCCGCACGCTCGGTGCAGGGTCGTAGGGGCTGTCCATCGCCACCATGCCGACCTCGGGCCATTCCTCGACGAACCCGTCGAGGTTGACCGGCCGCTCTTCGAGCGCCTCGGTGCGGCTGGATTTCGGCGTCGATACCGGAAGCGGTTCCGCGGTCATCTTTCGGATCTCCCTGTGTCGTGGGCACAGGCTGGGCTGTGCGGCGGTGAAGGCTGTGTCGCGGGTGGATGCCGGGCATGGGCGACAGCCGGGTGGTGCCGGTAGGTGTCGTGCCGGAAAATCCGGCCTCGGCTGCAGGAGGCGGGTCGCTGGCACGGCGGTGGCGTCGCCCTCGCGGGCTCGCCGCGGGAGGTGGTGGGCGGTGGTGTCAGGCGAGGATGTCGCGGCGCTCGTAGACGTCGGCCGCTTCGCGCACCAGCTCGGCGCACAGGGTCGCGGTGTACTCGTTCTCGAGCTGGTCGGCAATGTCCGTGAGCTGCTGTTTCGTCGAGGCATTCGGCCGTAGCGAGTTGTAGATCGACAGCACGAGATCGTCCGGGAGCGCGGTCAACTCGGCGGCACGGCGGAAGTTGCGGGCCAACTGGGTGCGGCCCACCCGTTCGGCGACCTGTGCCTGCAATCGCAGCGTGTCGGGCGAGATGCGCAGGTCCTCGGGGGCGATGTCGCCGGAGAGGACGGCCTGCATCGTCAGTTCGTCGATCGGTTTGCCCGTCGGAGTGCGGAGCAGCTCCGGACGGTGCGACGCGAGCGGATAGTCGCGTCCCGGGTCGAGTTCCGCCTGCTGGTCGGGAAGTGTCACCGCCATCACCTGCCTTCTTCGTTGAAGCCGGTACCGGATGTCGAACCTAGGAGTGGGGGCGTTGCACCGACGTTGCAGGCGACGCCCGTCTGTCAGTCGTCGTCGTTGTCGAGCAGCCAAGCGAGTCGGGCATCCGCGACCGGGCGACGCGGATCGCCGGCGGGCAGGACCCGCGTGAGGTGTTCGAACACCTCGACGTCGTCGTGGCCCGGTTCGCCCTCGGACAACGCCCACAGCGCCTCGGGGTCGCCGCTGTCGAGGACGGCCGTGCGCAGCGCCACGGTCCGCTGGTCGCGCTCCGCCCGGATCGTCGGCGATTCGGACCGGGCCAGCAGTGGTGCGGTCGCGATGGTGGCGGCCCTCCCGACATCGCCGGTCGCGAGGGCGTCGCGCACGCGCAGGAAGTCGGCGTCGGCCTCGGCGGCGAGCCGGTACGGTTTGGCGAGCAGAGCTTCGCCGAGTTCGCTGCGCAGGCGGTGCACTTCTGCTCGCACCGTCGTGGGGTTTCCTGCGTCACCGTAGAGGTGCAGTGCGAGTTGGTCCGCGGTCAATCCCTCGGGATGCAGTGCCAGGAGGGCGAGGATCTCCGCCCTGCGCAACGTCAACGGCACGCTGCGCCCGTCCAACTGAGCCTCCGGGGTCGTGCCGAGGAACGACAGTCGTAGCGTCGGCGCCGCCGGGCGCACGGGGATCGTCGTCCCACCTTCCCTCGGCAGCCGCAGCAGGTACCCGCCGGAGAGCGGTTCGAGCAGCGCCTCACGGCCTTCGACGTCGATCCGGTCGGTGCCGTCCTCGACCGAGACCCGGTGGGGGAATGTGCCGAGCGGGTTCGCGGCGATCACCCGCCCCGACGTCGTGAGCAGCGCGCCGGGTTCGCCGCCGAGCCGTTCGAGATGGGACAGGTTCCGCCTGCGCAGACGTTCGTCGGAGTGCTCCATGCGCTGCCTCAGGTGGTTCTCGGCGACCTGCGCGGTGGCGTTGACCAGCGAGACCATCGCCGGATGCAGCGTGTCGAGCCTGCCGCTGATGTCGATGGCGCCCAGCACCCGGCCGGTGTCGGGATCATGGATCGGCGCCGCCGCGCAGGTCCACGAGTGGTAGGTGCGTACGAGGTGCTCGGCCGAGTAGATCTGCACCGGTGCGTCCGTGGCGAGTGCGGTGCCCATGGCGTTGGTCCCGATCGCCGTCTCGGCCCACTGCATGCCTTCATGCAGGCCGACCGGGTCGGCCAGCCGGCACAGCTCCGACGGGCCTTCCCGCCACAGGATCGTGCCGTCCGCGTCGGTGACGATCGTGATGTGCTGTGCCTCGTCGGCGATGCTCACCAGCAGTTCCCGCAACGGCGGTAGCACGGCGTGCAGCTGATGCGAGGTGCGCACCTCGTCGAGCTGGTCGTCGTCGTACACGACCGGCGGCAGGTAGCCGTCCGGATCGACGCCGGTGGCCAGCGACCGGCGCCAGGACTCGGAGATGAGCGTGCGCGGTGCCGCTCGACCGTCCGCGCCGCCTGCCTCCTCGTCACTGAGCGCGGCATCGCGGATCCGCTGGAGCACACGCTGCTGAGCCAGCGGGTCCGACACGCTGTGCAGGGCGTTCGGGGCGGGTTGGGATCTCATGGACACTCCGCGGCGATGACGGTGACGGGCGGTGCTGTCGCTTGAGCATGCCCCGCTCACGTTGCCGAGGGCAAGCAACTGGCACGAGGGGGCCCTTCGTGCCACCGGCCGCCTGGTAGGGCGGCTCTGCAACGCGTCTGCAACGTCGCACTCCCTACGTTCGCCGCCGAGGCAGTGAAATCGAGCAGAGAGGCTCACTTCGGATGACCACTTACGCCGCACCGGGGCAGCCAGGCAGCGTCGTCGCGTTCGAATCGCGGTACGACCACTTCATCGGCGGGGAGTACGTGCCGCCCGCCAAGGGCCAGTACTTCGAGAACCCGACGCCGGTCACCGGCAAGGTGTTCACCGAGATCGCGCGCGGCACCTCCGAGGACATCGACCGCGCCGTGACCGCGGCGACAAGGGCCGCCGACGCGTGGGGCCGCAGTGCCCCCGCCGAGCGCGCCGCACTGCTCAACAAGATCGCCGACCGGATGGAGGCCAATCTCGAGGCCATCGCCGTGGCCGAGAGCTGGGAGAACGGCAAGCCCGTCCGCGAGACGCTGGCCGCCGACATCCCACTGGCCATCGATCATTTCCGGTACTTCGCCGGTGCGATCCGCGCACAGGAGGGTTCGCTCTCGCAGATCGACGCCGACACCGTGGCGTACCATTTCCACGAGCCGCTCGGCGTGGTCGGCCAGATCATCCCGTGGAACTTCCCGATCCTCATGGCGACGTGGAAGCTCGCACCTGCGCTGGCCGCGGGCAACTGCGTGGTGCTCAAGCCGGCCGAGCAGACTCCGGCTTCGATCCACGTGCTGCTCTCGCTGATCGCCGACCTGCTGCCCGCGGGCGTGTTGAACATCGTCAACGGCTTCGGCGTCGAAGCGGGCAAACCGCTCGCCCAGCATTCGGGCATCCGCAAGGTCGCTTTCACGGGTGAGACCACCACCGGCAGGCTGATCATGCAGTATGCCAGCGAGAACATCATCCCGGTGACGCTCGAGCTCGGCGGGAAGAGCCCGAACATCTTCTTCGACGACGTCGCCGCGGCCGACGACGCCTTCTACAACAAGGCGCAGGAGGGCTTCGCGATGTTCGCCCTGAACCAGGGCGAGGTGTGCACGTGTCCGTCGCGGGCGCTGGTGCAGTCTTCGATGTACGACCGGTTCGTCACCGACGGCGTCGCCCGAGTCGAGAAGATCACGCAGGGCAACCCGCTCGACACCGACACGATGGTCGGTGCGCAGGCCTCCAACGACCAGTTCGAGAAGATCCTGTCCTACATCGACATCGGTAAACAGGAGGGCGCGAAGGTCCTCACCGGTGGCGAGAAGACGGACCTGGGCGGTGAGCTGTCCGGCGGGTACTACATCCAGCCGACGGTGTTCGCGGGCGACAACAAGATGCGTGTGTTCCAGGAGGAGATCTTCGGCCCGGTCGTATCGGTGGCGAAGTTCGACGACTACGACGACGCCATGAAGGTCGCCAACGACACGCTGTACGGCCTCGGTGCGGGCGTGTGGTCGCGGGACGGCAACACGGCGTTCCGCGCGGGTCGTGACATCCAGGCCGGCCGCGTGTGGACGAACTGCTACCACGCTTACCCCGCGCACGCGGCGTTCGGCGGCTACAAGCAGTCGGGTATCGGCCGCGAGAACCACCGGATGATGCTCGACCACTACCAGCAGACGAAGAACCTGCTCGTGTCGTACTCGCCCGATGCGCAGGGCCTGTTCTGAAGCCGATGAGCCGAGTGGATCTCACCGACGCTGCGGCTGACCTGCTGCGACGGCTGTCCGGAGAACACGGGCCTCTGATGTTCCATCAGTCCGGCGGTTGTTGCGACGGCAGCGCCCCCATGTGCTACCCGGCCGGTGAGTTCCGCACCGGCGCAGCGGACGTGCACCTCGGTGACCTCGACGTCGCCGGCGTGCACGATCCCGTTCCGGTGTGGATGTCGCGGGCGCAGTTCGAGTACTGGCAGCACACGCACCTGACCATCGATGTGGTCCAGGGGCGGGGCAGCGGATTCTCGCTCGAGGCCCCGGAGGGAGTGCGGTTCCTGATCCGTTCTCGGCTGCTCACCGACGAGGAACTCACCGGGCTCGGCTGATCCCGAGCTCGTCCGTTGCCGGCCACCGCTGGTCCACCCCGAACTGCGAGGCCCGTCCGCCGAAGAGTCCATTGTGGACATTCCGGCGGGCGGGCCTCGTGCCACGTTCACCACGCGATGCGGCGTCGGCGTTCGAACGAGAGGGCGTTCCGGCGCGCTGAATGCAACCAAGGTGCCCCTGGTGCGTCCGGGGTGCGAGCGTGCACGTCCGGGTGAGGCGGGATCTGTCGCACCCGACGCAACCAGGGTTCCCTTGGGGCGTCCGGGTGCCGATGTCGGGCGGGTTTCACGGTGTGCGGTCGGGGACCGTGATGCGGTACTGCCGGAGCTTGCGATAGATCGTCGCCCTGCCGAGCCCCAACTGCTCGGCCGCCTCGCTGACGGTGGTGCCCGGTTCGGTCAGGCAGCGGACGATCTCGTCCCGTTCCACCGACTGCAACCTGGTCAGCGGATGGCCCGGGCCGGTGAACACCTCGGGTGCGAGGTGGTGGAGGTCGATCCGGTCGGTCCTGGCGGCCGCCTCGCGGACGACCCGGCGGAGGCTGCGGACGTTGCCCGGCCAGTCGAACGTCGTCAGCGTACGCGCGGCCGCCGGGGTGAAGTCGATCTCGCGACCCCGGGCCTGGTGGGCGAAATGCCTGGCCAGCGGCATGATGTCGTCCGGCCGGAACCGTAGGGCCGGCACTTCGACGATGACGTCGATCAGCTCGCGAAGCTCCGCCGGCAGCGTGTCGGCCGACGCGGCCGTGACCACGTAGGGCTGCATGTCGTCGGTGGCTCTCACCCGGGCGAAAAGGTGCGCGAGTTCCGTCGTCGCCCACGCGGGCATGCTGTCCACCCCGGAGACGATCACGCAGGTGCTGTCCTTGCCGAGTTCGGGAACCCACAGCTCGAACCACGACTGGACGTCCTCGGGGGCGGGCGGCCGCGCGCTGAGCACACGCTCCCGGCGCAGCTCGCGGCGGGCCAGCGAAGACAGGGCGGTCTTGCCCGTGCCCAGCTCGCCGACCACGGCGACGGCCAGTCCGCGCCGGAAGGCCGTGCGTGCCTCGGCGAACGCGCCGCGCCACCCGGTGGTCGGCAGCCCCTCTTCGGGTGCACGGGAGCGGTCGGCGTACACGCGGAACACCTCGCCGTGAGAAGTGGGCGGAGCGGCCTTCCCGGCACCTCTGGCCAGCATCAACGCCGATGTGTTGGCTGCCGCCGACTGGGCCAGCGCCATCAGCAGTTCCGAGGCCGAATCGGACCAGGTCGTGAGGTTGACGCTGCCGGCGATGTCACCCGACGGATCGACGACGGGTGCGGCCGCGCACGTGTAGCCGCGCAGGCCGCTGCAGTAGTGCTCGTCGGCACGCACCAGCGACGGTGCGCGGTCGGCCAGCGCGAGGCCGAGGCCGTTCGTGCCGGCGTTGCGTTCGGCGAAGTAGAACCCCGGGGCAAGGTGCACGCGGTCCAGGGAGCGGTTGATCGTGGCGTCCTCCGACAGTCTGCTCAGCACGAGCCCGTCCGGGTCGGTGATCATGATGCTGACCGGTTCGTTCGCCAGCGCCTTCTGCAGGCCGCGCAGTACCTCGCGACCGCATTCGTACAGCAGCGATTCGGTGTCGACCGAGCCCGTGAACACGGGCCGGATCTCGTCGGCGGCAAGGCCGTAACGCTCGCTGCGGCGCCAGGATGCGCGGAGTCGTGGTGCGCCGCCCTGCATCGGGTCCGTGGGGAGTGCGAAGTCGTCGCGGTGCATGTCGGCCTCCCGAGCGCGTCGTTGCGCCTTCCTGGGTCAGACAACCACATCGTGCCTCGAACCTCAGCGGTCCAGGTGTCTCAAAGTGAGACACGCATGGGGTCCCCGGGGACTCCGGGCGCTCGTAGCGTTCCCGCACCACGGGCCACCGGCGGCCACGTACGGGAGGAGACCCATGTACACGAAGGACGACGAGAAGTACTTCATTCTCGATGCGCACGTTGCACTTTGGGACGCCCGTCCCGAGAATCAGCGCAACATCCACGGAAAACAGTTCATCGACTGCTTCTACGACTACCACCGCAACCTCAGCCCGGAATCCGAGGTCTGGCCGTACGAGGAGTACCTGTACCAGGGCGGCGAGCGGTTGATGCGTGACCTGTTCACCCACGGCTACGTGGATCACGCGATCTTCCAGCCCGCGCTGCTGAGTGCCTTCTACAACAACGGGTTCGGCCAGACGGAGGAAGCGTTCGCGCTCGCGCAGCGGCACCCCGACAAGCTGACCTACAACCACTGCTGGGACCCGCGGTTCGAGCAGGCGGGACTCGACCAGCTCAAGCGTGACGCGGAGCGGTTCGGGCTGAAAGGCGTCAAGCTCTACACCGCCGAGTGGCAGGGCGATTCGCGCGGTTACAAGCTCGACGATCCGTGGTCCTACCGGTACCTGGAGACCTGCCAGGAGCTGGGCATCCGCAACATCCACATCCACAAGGGCCCGACGATCCGCCCGCTCGACCGGGATGCCTTCGACGTGGCCGACATCGACAAGGTCGCCACGGACTTCACCGACCTGAACATCATCGTCGAGCACTGCGGGTTGCCACGGCTCGAGGACTTCTGCTGGATCGCCACACAGGAGCCGAACGTGCACGCGGGCCTCGCCGTGGCGATGCCGTTCATCCACTCGCGGCCGCGCTACTTCGCCCAGATCATCGGCGAGCTGCTGTACTGGCTGGACGAAGACCGGATCCAGTTCTCCAGCGACTACGCGATCTGGACGCCGAAGTGGCTTGTCGAGCATTTCGTCGACTTCCGGATCCCGGAGGACATGACCGAGTACGCGCCGCTGACCACGGCGCAGAAGAAGAAGATCCTCGGGCTCAACGCGGCGAAGATGTACGACATCGACGTACCGGCCGAATGCCGGCTGCCCGGCGAGGACTCGGCCGGCAGCCGGACCGAAGCCATGGCGGTGGCCTGATGCGTGCCGCGGTGAACGAGCAGGTCGCCGCGGTCTTCGCGGACAGTGCTCCGGACACGGACGTCCTGGAGCGGGCCCGCGAGGCGCTCGGCACCGTCGTCGACCCCGAACTCGACGAGTCGATCACCGACCTCGGATTCGTCCGGTCGATGGACGTCGCCGACGGGGAGCTCGTGGTGCACTTGCGGCTCCCGACGTCGTTCTGCGCGCCCAACTTCGCGTACCTCATGGCGTCGGACGCGAAGGACGCGCTGCTGGCTCTCGGCATGCCCGTCACGGTGCGGCTCGACGACCACCACGATTCGGAGATCATCAACCGTGGGCTGGCCGCCGACGCCGGCTATCGCGGCACGTTCGGCGACGAGGCCGACGAGGACCTCGACGAGCTGCGGCTGACGTTCCGGCGCAAGGCGCACACGGCGGCGATGGAACGGGCGCTCACGCGGTATCTGCGTGCGCATCCCGATCTGCCGGAGGAGGGTCTGTACGACGTCACGCTGGGTGACCTTCCCGACGACGACGCCACCCGCGCGCTGCTGCGGCACCGCTGCACGCTCGGGCTCCCGACCGGCGATGATCGGCCCGCGCTGGTCGGCCGGAACGGTGAGCCCTGCGCGCAGGAGGACGTGCCGTGGCGGCTGCGGGTCGCGCGCTCGCTGCGCGTGTCGATGGACGGCAACGCGCACTTCTGCCGTGGCCTGCTGCGTACCCGTTACCCCGATTCGGCGGCCGACCAGTTGCCCCGAGCATTCCAGGAGAAGGTGTCATGAAAGCGATTCAGGTAGTCGGCTATCACGAGAAGCTGCAGCCGGCCGAGGTGCCGATGCCGGAGCCGACCGGGCCCTACGACGTCGTCGTGAAGATCGGCGGCGCGGGCGTGTGCCGCACGGACGTCCACATCCTCGAAGGTCAGTGGGCGGAGAAGTCCGGCGTGACACTGCCTTACACGATCGGGCACGAGAACGCGGGCTGGGTGCACGCCGTGGGCAGCGCGGTCACCAACGTGGTCGAGGGTGACAAGGTGATCGTGCACCCGCTGGTGACGTGCGGTCTGTGCCGGGCCTGCCGGTCGGGTGACGACGTGCACTGTGAGCAGAGCCTGTTCCCGGGAATCGACACCCACGGTGGTTACGCCGAGTACCTCAAGACGTCGGCGCGCAGCGTCGTGAGGATCGACGACTCGCTGGAACCCGCCGATGTGGCGGCGCTCGCCGATGCGGGGCTGACCGCCTATCACGCGGTGGCCAAGGCGGCCCGGACGTTGCGGCCCGGTGACCGGTGCGTCGTCATCGGCGCCGGCGGGCTGGGCCATATCGGCATCCAGGTGCTCAAGGCGCTCACCGCGGCGGAACTGATCGTCGTCGACCGCAACGCCGATGCCGTGAAGCTCGCGGTGTCCATCGGCGCCGACCGCGGCGTCGTGGCCGATGGTAATCACGTCACGCAGGTGCTGGAGCTGACCGGCGGCAACGGTGCTGAGGTCGTGGTCGACTTCGTCGGCGAGGGCGGCGCGACCGCCGAGGGCGTGCGCATGCTGCGTCGCGCCGGTGACTATCACGTGGTGGGATATGGCGAGAACATCGACATCCCGACGATCGACATCATCTCGACCGAGATCAACTTCATCGGCAACCTGGTGGGTTCGTACAATGATCTGTGCGATTTGATGGTGTTGGCTGCACAGGGCAAGGTGCGGCTGCACACCAGTAAGTACCCGTTGGAACGCTTCCAGGACGCCATCGACGACCTGGAAGCGGGCCGCGTACGCGGTCGCGCCATCCTGACGCCCTGACACCGAGTTCCTGGGACACCGGAGTTCCTGGGACACCGAGTTCCGAGAGTGCTCTGTTCCAGGAGTGTTCCGTTCCCGGGGTGTTCCGTTCTCGGGGCGCCGATTTCCGGGAGCGCTCAGACCCTGAGGTCCCGCACGACAACGAGGAGACGAGACGAGACGATGATCTTCATTACCGCGAAGTTCCGCGTCAAGCCCGAGCACGCCGACCGCTGGCCGGAGATCGCGAAAGCCTTCACTCACGCGACGCGCAGCGAGTCCGGCTGCTTGTGGTTCGAGTGGTCGCGCAGCCTCGAGGACTCGAACGAGTACGTGCTCGTGGAGGCGTTCCGCGACGGCGACGCCGCTGCGGCACACGTCAGCTCCGAGCACTTCAAGGCCGCGCAGCAGACACTGCCGCCGTACCTTGCCGAGACCCCGCGGGTGATCAACACGACGCTCGACCAGGACGACTGGTCGGAGCTGGGCGAGATGGCGGTCCAGTAGCCGCCGGCGCCGACCCCGGCCGGGTCGTCCGGCTGCTCACCCGTGGTGCGCCTACCACTCCGGTGTGCGTGAGGTGTTCCGATCGCCGCGTCGCGACCGCATCGCCGACGCGGGTGACTGCGGGCGACGGGTGGGGATGAGGAGGGGGGGCGAGAAGGCGGAACCCGTCGCCCCCGACGGCGACGGGTTCCCCGCCGGCTCGCGAGAGCCGGCGCATTCTCGCCACTCCCGAGCGGGCGAGTGTCGAGGAGTACCCGGCAGTCGGCCTGCGCAAACCCGTCCGTGGGTGTGCGCACGGGGCGGTCGTCGGACGGGGAGAAGCGCGGGTCCGCGAGCGCAGATCCCGCAGTGATCAGCGCGCGAGGCGGCAGGAGTACATGCGCGGCACGCGCGTGGAACGGGCATTGTTCGCGCGGGTAGCCTGGAGGATTGTGTCCACTCCTCACGACGCGTCCGCCCTCGACGAGGCGCGGCGCAGGCGGTCGTTCGCCGTTATCAGTCATCCCGACGCCGGTAAGTCGACGCTGACGGAGGCGCTCGCGTTGCACGCGCGTGTGATTTCCGAGGCGGGTGCGGTGCACGGGAAGGGTGGCAGGCAGGGTGTCGTGTCGGACTGGATGTCGATGGAGCAGGCGCGCGGCATTTCGATCACGTCGGCGGCGTTGCAGTTCGAGTATCGCGACTGTGTGATCAATCTGCTGGACACGCCTGGTCACGCGGACTTTTCCGAGGACACGTATCGGGTGTTGTCGGCGGTCGATTCGGCGGTGATGTTGCTGGATTCGGCGAAGGGGCTCGAGCCGCAGACGTTGAAGCTGTTCGACGTGTGCCGGCATCGTGGTATTCCGGTGTTGACGTTCGTCAACAAGTGGGACCGGCCGGGTCGGGAGGCTCTGGAGCTGTGTGATGAGCTCCTCGAGCGCATCGATCTGCAGCCGATGCCGTTGACCTGGCCCGTCGGCGTGGCAGGACAGTTCCAGGGCGTGCTGGACGTGCCGACCGGGCAGTTCGTCCGGTACTCGCGGACTGCGGGGGGTGCGACGGCCGCACCCGAGGAGCACCTGACGTCCGAACAGGCCGACGTCGAGGTCGGCGAAGCCTGGACGACCGCACGCGAGGAGTACGACCTGCTCCTCGAGTCCGGCGGCGAGTTCGACGAGGAACGGTTCCGCGACGCGTCTGCGACGCCGGTGCTGTTCGGCGCGGCGGTGCTGAACTTCGGCGTCCGTCATCTGCTCGACCTCGTCGTCGACCTGGCGCCGCGGCCGGAACCGCGGGAGGACGTCGACGGCGCGCCGCGGCCGCTGGACGGTGAGTTCTCGGCGTTCGTGTTCAAGGTGCAGACCGGTATGGATCCCGCCCACCGCGACCAGGTGGCGTTCGCGCGCGTGTGTTCGGGTGTGTTCGAACGCGGCATGGTCGTCACGAACGCCACGACGAAACGGCCGTTCGCGACGAAGTACGTGCAGCAGGTGTTCGGCCAGAAGCGGTCCACAATGGATGTCGCGTATCCCGGGGACGTGGTCGGCCTGGTGAATGCGACGGCGTTGCGGGTCGGCGACACCCTGTATTCCGGCAAACCCGCGGTGCGCTTCCCGGGTCTGCCGCAGTTCGCGCCTGCGCACTTCGCGGTGGCGACCCCGTCGGACCTGAGCAAGGCCAAGCAGTTCCGCAAGGGCGTTGACCAGCTCGGAGCGGAGGGCGTGGTGCAGCTGCTGACGTCCGACCTGCGTGGCGACGGCGCCCCGGTACTGGCCGCTGTCGGGCCGATGCAGTTCGAGGTTGCCTCACACCGGCTCGAGCACGAGTTCTCGTGTCCGGTGAAGCTCGACCGCTTGCCCTACAGCGCCGTGCGGAAACTGGGTGACTCGTCGCAGCGCAAGATCGTCGACGCGGGCAGGCGCAGCGAGGTCCTCGACCGCGCCGACGGCACCGAGCTCGCGGTGTTCGAGGACGAGATGTCCCTGCGCATTCTCCTGCGCGCCCACCCGGAGCTCGAACTCGAATCCCTGCTCGCCGAAGGCTGACGCCCACCGGGGCGGTTCACCGGTCGCCTGCCGACTGCCGCAGGAACAAGCCGTGCCCGGCCTTCGGGTCGAACCAGGTGGACTTCGGCGGCATCACATGGCCGGCATCCGAGACCGCCATGACCTGGTCCACCCGCGGAGGGCTCGGCAGGAACCCGACCGCGTGGTGCTCGTCGCACCAGTTCGCGATGGCCGCCGTACCGGCACGGCCGGACAGCGGCGTGTTCCCTTTCCCCTCGGGCAGTACCGGCGCGATGATCGCTTCGTCGAGGAGAACCGTGTCCACTGTGGATAGCGGATGCACGGTGGCGGGCGGAGGCACGACAGTGTGCGGCTGGTGCAGCCACAGCCGATACCACCGGCCCTCCAGATACATCGACACCGACCCGTGGTCCGGCCGGATCGCGTCGGACGGGGCGAGTTCGTGGAGTCGTGCCACCACCGGTTGGCGGGCCAGCTGATCGAGCAGGACCGGCGCCGGTGTGCCCGCCGGGCGCGGGACGCACCGGGGGTAGCCGAGGATGCGCAGTTGATCCCTCGGGAACAGCACAGCGAGCGTGAACGAGCAGGTCGTGGCGGCACAGCGTTCCGCGGCCGCCAACCGGTGATGCCCGTCCGCGATGTAGAGCACCGCGAGCTCGGCCAGCTCGTCGTACACGGCCCGTACGGTGTCCGTGTCGTGCGCGATCCACACCGTGTGCTCCTCGTGCTCGCGGGTGACGCGCACGTGTGGTTCGCCCGCGGCGACGCGCGTGATCAGCTCACACAGCACCGGACGTTCCTGGTGGGCGAGTGTGACGGGCAGCTGCTCGACACCGGAGCGCTCGGTGAGCTCGGCCAGCTGCCGCTCCCGGCCGTGGTCGGTGGCCTCGTGTCGCCGGATCCGCCCTTCCCGGTAGTCGTCGACCGCGACCTCGACGACGACGCCGGTCTGTTGATGCGCGCCGCTGGTCACCCGGTAGACCAGCACGGCAGGCTCCGGGAGTCGGTGCAGCACGCCGCGCTCCACCAGACCGGGAAGTTGTCCGGCAGTGGCCGGTTCCGGCAGGTGGGCGGCGCGCTCCGGGTTCAGCACCAGCACGCGCGGTGGCCGGATCGTGACACCGGTGTTGCGGCCGTCCGGGTTCCGTGCGGCCGCAACGCGGGCCGACAGTGACTGCGGTGCGCTCATGGTCGGCCACCCGAGCTCGTGGAGGTGGGGAAGGAGGCTGCGACGGCCCGTTCGACGGCGTCCGGGTTGACGCAGTGGGGCGGGGCGTCGGAGGGCGCCGCCGAGGCGAAGGCGGTGACGATCCGCACCACCTCGGCGGCGACCGCGTGCTGGGCCTGCTCGGTGGAGGCGCCGATGTGGTGCGTGCCGTAGACGTTCGGATGCTTGGCGAGCCGCGAATCCACGGTCCCCGTGCCGGCGGCGGGCTCGTCGGCATAGACATCGAGACCGGCACGCACGCCGTTGCTCTCCATGGCATCGATCAGCGCATCCTCGTCGACGAGGTCGCCGCGAGACGTGTTCAGCACGATCGCCCCCGGCGGCAGCTGTGCGAGCAGGTGCCGGTCGACCATCAGGCGGGTGCCTGCCGTGGCGGGCACATGGAAGGACAGCACGTCGCAGCTGCGGGCCAGCTCGTCCAGCGAGTCGACGAAGACGGTGCCGATGGCGCGTGCCCGCTCCCGCGTCTGCTCGTCACGGTTCGGGTTGGCGAGTGCGTGGACACCGGCGCCGAATGCTGCCACGCGCTCGGCGAACGTGAGCCCGATCCGGCCGAGCCCGACGACGCCCACCTTGCGGCCGTGGATGCCCCGTGCCCGGGAGTAGCGCTTCTTGTCCCAGTGGCCTGCTCGCAGGTCGGCCACGTTGTCGGGAATGTTGCGGTCCAGCGCGAGCAGCAACCCCATGGTCAGCTCGGCGACCGCGACGGCATTGCGGCCCGGCACGTTGCAGACGTGGACGCCGTGGCGCGCCGCGGCGTCCACGTCGATCGTGTTCGTACCGGAGCCGGCGCGGATCACCAGGCGCAGCGAGTCGGCGGCCTCGACGGCGTCCGCCGTGACCGTGGTGCTGCGCACGATCAGCGCGTCGTGACCGGTGAGCGTCCGGGGTAGCTCGCTGCCCGTGGTGTCGGGCACGTAGGTGCAGTCGTGCCCGTGTGCGGTGAGTTCGGCGCGGTACTCGTCCGGGAACGCGTCGGCGACAAGGATCCTCATCGGCCACCTTCTCTCGGCGCGACGAATCTGTGGGTGTATCGGCGTGGGCGTGAGAGACGCACCCGCGGCGACGCCTTCGACCCGAGGCGACCTTCCTCGGAGTGATGTTGCGTATAGCACAATTAGTTGCCTATGACGCAATGGTGGGGATAGGTGCCGAAGTGCGTCAACACCTGCGCGGCGACCTCGAACCGTCCGGTTTTGCTGGCGAACTGTGTGCCGGGTTCGCCGTCAGTCGTCCGTGTCGTGGATTGCGGCGTAGAGACAGGCCAGCGCCGCGACGGTGAGCGCCGCCGCCGGCACGATCGGCCACCACATCGACATCGCGTCGGCGAGGAAGAACTGCACTGCCGCGGTGACGGCGAACGTTACGGAGAGCAACACGAACAGCATCCGCTCGATGGGCGGTTGCTGGAGCCGGAGGTCGCTCAAGGGGCGCTTGAGCATGACTTACCTCCCGTCGGGACAAGTGTGGGCGAAAACGGTGTCCGGTATGCATATCGCTGGGGCGTCCGCGAGGGTTACTGTCGAGTTCGACGCGACCTTCGTCGTCCACCGGATGGGTCATGACCTTGATCACGTCGAGTTACTAAATTGCTGTTCGTTCAGGGGTTGAAAACGCAGCTCGCTCGCTTGGCGTGTGCTAAGAGAGCGGATTCGGCCGGATCACCAGCGTTGACTCTCCCGACCGGGCTGCATAACCTCCGCGCTGCGTGGTCGGGCCGCCCGTGGCAGTTGGCGACCCGGCCCGATGTGCAGTCAGCTCGACGGGGACGGGGGCCCTGGGCAGTCATCCGGCGTCGATGAAAGGGCCTCGAGGCGTGCTCACCAAGCCTGCCAGGCGTTCACTCCGCGGACGTGTGCTCGCCGCGGCGCTCGTACCGAGCGTGGCATTGCTGGTGGTCGGCGTCGTCGTGTCCAGCTACCTGATCTACGACGCGATCAAGGGCCGCGACTTCGTCGTCCGGGTCCACGAGGCGGCCGAACCCGGCGTCGACTTCTTCGGTGCGATTCGTGCCGAGCGGCGGCTCACCCTCGAAACTCTGGCGGGGTCACCCGCCGATCGCGAACTCGCCGAACAGCGTGCCGCGACCGATGCGGCGACCAAGACCCTGATGAGCGACGTCGACGGGATGGTCGACGGCGCATCCGACGAGATCCGCGGCGTCATCGAACGGCTCCGGGGACAGCTCGGTGAGCTCGAACAGTTCCGAGGCCGGGTCGACGGGTACAACGGACCGAACGGCCCGACGCTGCAGGACGCCTACGACCTCTACAACCGGATCATCGACACCGTCGCGGCCGGTCTCACCGGTGTGGCCAGGCTGACGCCCGACGCTGAGACCGCATATCTGCGCGTTCAGTCCATGCCGCTGTTCACCGCTGCCGACGGCATGGCGCGGGCCGATGCGCTCGCCGCCGCCGGGCACGTCGCGGGCGGGTTGAGCGACGAGGAATTCCGTACCTATGCCGGCCAGGTCGGCGCCTACCGTGCTCAGCTCGCGCGCACGTCGATGACCCCCGAGGTGCGGGCCGAGTACGAACGGCTCGTGGCCAGCGACGCGTGGCAGGTCGTGGCCGACGTCGAGAACGCGTTCCTCCAGGGCGGTACCCAGCAGGTGCCGGTGTCGCCCGAACGCTGGCACGAGGCGGCGAACGAGGTCGGTTCGACGCTGATGTCGCTGTACATCGAGCAGAGCACCCATGCCACGAACGAAGGTATCGACCGCGCCGAGCGCACGCTCGTCGGCGCACTCGTCGCCGGTGGTGCGTCCTTGGTCGCCGGGTCGCTGCTGATCTTCTTCGCGTGGCGGCTCGCGCAGTGGCTGGTCCGGCGGCTCGTCCGGCTCCGCGAGGAGACGCTCGACCTCGCCGACAACCGGCTTCCGGACCTCGTCGGGCGGGTGCGGGCGGGTGAGAACGTCGACGTCGTCGAACTCGAATCGGTCGACCACGGTGAGGACGAGATCGGCCAGGTCGCCGATGCGTTCCAGAAGGCGCAGCGCACCGCGGTCTCCGCGGCGATCGAGGAATCGCGCGTACGTGAAGGAACCAAGACGGTGTTCCTCAACATCGCGCACCGCAGTCAGGTGCTCGTGCACCGCCAACTGAAGGCGATCGACGACGCCGAAGAGCAGCTCGACGACTCGGAGCAGCTGGAGATGCTGTTCCGGATCGACCACTTCGCCACGCGAGCCCGGCGCAACGCCGAGAACCTGATCATTCTCGGCGGGCAGCAACCGGGCCGGCGGTGGCGTAATCCGGTGTCGATCGCCGACCTCGTGCGTGGTGCGAACGCCGAGATCGAGCAGTACCGCCGCGTCGACGTGGCGTCACTGCCGGACGTCGCGGTGATCGGCCCTGCCGTCGGCGACGTCGTCCACCTGCTTGCCGAATTGCTGGACAACGCGACGGCGTTCTCACCACCGGATTCACGCGTCGTGGTACGCGGCGACGCGGCCGAGACGAAGGGAGTCGTCCTCGAGGTCGAGGACCAGGGTCTCGGTATCGAGGAGGAGGACGTCGAACGGCTGAACACGCTGCTGGCCGAGCGGCCGGACTTCAGCTTCATGGCGCTGTCGGACGAACCGCGGCTGGGCCTGTTCGTGGTCGCGCGGTTGGCGGCGCGGCACGGCATCCAGGTGCGGCTCCGGGAAGCGATCCACGGCGGCACGCGCGCCGTCGTGCGGCTGGGCCCGGAACTGCTCGGCACGCTGCCCGAGCACGACCGTCGCGACACCGGGTCCGGCACGGGTGCCGGTTCCGATCCGGGTACCGGTCTCAACTCGGTCGGCGCGGCGGTTGCAGCGGGTCCGGGAGCCGGCGATTCCGCTGGTGGCGCGGCGTCCGAACCTGCGATCGGCTGGCCGGCCGCGGAGCCGGCCGAGGCGGACTCCGGGCACGCCACCGCTTCGCGTGTGGATGCTCGGCCCGGGGATTCTCGTGGTGCGGATTCACGCGGCGGAGGTGACGAGGCCGCAGGTGAGGCGGCCGCGGGGACGTCGGCGTCGGTGAGTGCCATTCTGTCCGGATCGCACCCGAAGGTCGAAGCCCCGGGGACGGGGTGGTTCGGCGCCGTGACCTCTCCGGGGCAACAGCAGTCCGACTCGCCGCAACCGTCACAGGGGCAACTGCAACAGCAGCCGCCGGCCCCGCAGCAACCGCGCGACCAGCAGCCGGGCGAGCAGCAGCCGTCGGACGTGCAGCAACGGCAGGCACAGCGGCCGGAGCGGCAGGCTCGGCAGGCAGGGCAGACTCGGCAGACAGGGCCGCAGCAACCGGACAAGGACCAGCGCGCCGAATCGTGGCCCTCGTCGGGAGTGGAATCTCCGGTGGACCGGCCTGGACGGGCGCCGTCGGTGCAGGACCGGTTTCTGCGTGACGAGCGCGCGGCCGGGGAACGGCCCGGTGACCTCGACGGGCGGACGGAGCTGCGTCGGCCGTCCCGACCGGAGCTGTCGCGTCGCAGGCCGCAACGTCCGGAGCCGCCGACCGAACCTCCGGCACCGCCGGCGGGGCAGTCGTCGGCACCGGATCCGTCGGCATCGCAGGCGGCCGCGCCGCAACCGTCGGCGCGACAGCAATCGCAGGCCTCCGGGCAGGTTCCGGGGCCGGGGACACCACCTCGACCGCGGAACCCGACACACCATTCCGGCCAGCAGGCTGCGGTGCCTCCGGCAACCGGCGGATCCGGACCGCAGGCGAAGCCGTCGTTGCCGCGGAGGCGTAAGCAGGAGAATCTTGCTCCGCAGCTGCGGGAGGCGCCGGCGGACTCGCCGGAGCCGTCGGCACCGGGGCCGGAAGGCCGAGGTGCGAACGCCGACGCGGCGAGGAACCGATTTGCGGGATTCCAGCGTGGCACGGAACGTGCGCGGCACGATCAGGGGAAGCGGGAAGGCACGGGCCTTTTCGCGAGTGGGGAAGGACCAGGATGACAAGCAGGGGTAGTGAGCTCGGCTGGTTGCTGGACGACCTGGTGCAGCAGGTCACCGGTGCCGACAGAGCAGTGGTGTTGTCGGCGGACGGCCTGTTGATGGGCAACTCGAGCAACATGGCCGCTGAAGAGGCCGAGCACTTGTCGGCGGTGGCATCCGGGTTCCAGAGTCTCGCGAAGGGGACCGGTCGCCAGTTCGGTGGTGGCGGCGTGCGCCAGACGCTCGTGGAGATGGACCACGCGTTCCTGTTCGTGACGGCCGCGGGCAATGGTGCGTGCCTGGCGCTGATGACCTCGGCCGATGCGGATATGGGCATGGTTGCCTACTCCATGAACATGATGGTGAAGCGGGTCGGGGCGGTCCTGAGCGCGGCTCCGCGGACGTAGCGGCCTCTCGTGGTCGGTACGCGGTCGCGTGCGTGGTTGGCTCACCTGCGAGCATGTGCAACTACTGAAAGGCGCTCCAGCGGATCCGAACACAAGACGTACGCAGGCGGTTTCCATGACACCCGGACACTCCGAACCCGGCAGTGGAGAGGCTACGGCCGCGAAACTGTTGATCGCCGGTGGTTTCGGCGTCGGTAAGACGACGCTGGTCGGCTCTGTCAGCGAGGTACCGCCGCTGCGGACCGAAGAGTCGATCACCGAGGCGTCCGCGGGCACCGACGATCTGACAGGTGTCGAGTCGAAGGTCAGCACCACCGTGGCGCTGGACTTCGGCCGCATCACGATCAGTCCCGAGCTGATCCTGTACCTGTTCGGGACGCCGGGGCAGGACCGCTTTTGGTTCATGTGGAACGAGCTGGCCGAGGGTGCGATCGGTGCCGTCGTGCTGGCCGATCCCCGGCGTCTCGAGGCGTGTTTCCCGGCGGTCGACTTCTTCGAGCGGCGCAGTGTGCCGTTCATCGTGGGCGTCAACTGCTTCGACGACGCCCACCGCTACACCGCCGACGAGGTACGGGACGCCCTCGACCTCGCGCCCACGGTGCCCCTCATGCTGTGTGACGCCCGCGACCGCGCCTCGGCGAGGGACGTGCTGATCACGCTCGTCGAACATGTCATGCACCAGTACGATCTGGCCCATTCGATGGCACCATGAGCTTGGCCTGGTCATTCGGTCATACGAGCCTCCGTCGGCAGGCGCCCCTGGATGGACGCGTCGATCACCTGCACCGGGTGCAGCATCGGCACGTCGTCGAGAAAGCGCTGCAACTGGAGTAGGCAACCGGGGTTGGCCGTGACCAGTAGCTCCGGTGCGACCGTCCGTACGTTCCGTGCCTTGCGTTCGCCGAGTTCCTCCGCGGGTTCGGGATTGAGCATGTTGTAGACCCCGGCGGAGCCGCAGCAGAGTTCGGCTTCGGGCAGATCGACCAGCTCGATGCCGGGCACGGTTCGCAACACAGATCGGGGCTGTTCCCGGATTCCTTGCGCATGCCCGAGATGACACGCATCGTGGTATGCCACCTTTGCCTCGACCCGATGCCGTTCGGCCTGTGGCTCGAGCTCGGCGAGTAGCTCCGTGACGTCGCGGACCTTCGCGCTGAACGCTTTCGCTCGTTCCCTCCATTGTGGATCGTCGGCGAGCAAGTGTCCGTATTCCTTCAACGACGATCCACATCCGGCCACGTTCACGACGATGTTGTCCACCGGAAGTTTCTCGAAGGTTGCGATCGTCTGCTTCGCCTGTTCCCGAGCATGGTGTTCACGCCCGGCGTGCAGCCCGAGAGCGCCGCAGCATCCTTGATCGCGCGGTGTCAGCACCTCGCAACCTTCCGCCGCGAGCACACGCTGCGTCGCCGTGTTCACCTCGTGGAAGAACACGTCCTGCACACAGCCCGACAGCAGTGCCACCCGTTTCCGGGGCGTTCCTGTCGGCCTGATGCGGCGCGGCAGACTCGCGAACGCCGAACGGATCCGGACCGATGGCATCAGCGCCTGTACGGCCCGCAGGCGTGGCGGCAGCACGCGCGCGGCGAGCGCCGGCAACCCCAGCTTCTGGTAGAGCGCACCACCGATGGCCGCCGCCCGCAGTCGCCTGCGATAGGGGAACAGCGCGAAAATCCCGTTCCGAAACCATCGGTCCGATCGAGCGCGTGGCACGTGCCGTTCGACCTGCGGCCGCGTCGCCTCGAGCAGGCGGTCGTACTGCACGCCGGACGGGCAGGACGTCACACACGCCATACATCCGAGACACGCGTCGATGTGTTCGGTGAACGCGCCCTCGAGTTCGATTTCGCCCCGTTCTGCCAGGTCCATCAGGTAGATCCGGCCTCGCGGCGAGTCCATTTCCTCACCCCACAGTTGGTACGTGGGGCACGTCGGCAGGCAGAACCCGCAGTGGACGCAGTCGTTCAACAGTTCTCGCGACGGCGGGTTGGTCGCGTCGAAACTCGAATCCGTCACTAGTCCTCCTGTTCCGAGTCGGCAGGTTCCGCCCCGCCGGAAGAATCCGTCGGTGCCTGCACCACGTGGGATGCCGCCTGCGATGCGGCCGCCCGTGGAGTCGGATCACCCTGCTGTGCCGTCGACCTGTCCGCCGCGTCCGGAGATCCGGTCGATGCGGGAGACGTCGTGGGCGGTGCGGTTGCGGCAGCCGTGCCGGCGGTCGGCGACGGCCCACCCGATGCCGCCGCGACCGACGAAGCCGGTGCCGCGCCGGCATCCGTGGCGGTTCCGGCCCCAGCGACGACGTTCGGTCCCAGCCAGGTTCCGAATCGCCCGGGATCCAGTCGGCAGGTCGGGTCGAGTTCCCGTTTGATCGCCTGCAGGACCCGCAGTGCGGACGGCTGCTGGCCCCATGCCCGTATGTTCGGATCAGTGGCCCGCACGACCGAGGTTCCTCCGGCCTCGGTGACGGCATCGTGGACCCGGTCGACGTAGGCCGCGGGGGCCGACAGCGTCGCGATACCGGTGGCCAGGCCGGCCGCAACCGGAGCGTCGAATCGCCCGAGTACGTCAGGAAGACGACTGGGCCGGCAACCGACCCGAACCGTCGCGTCGTCGACCAGCCGAGCGTGCTGGTCCCACGAGTCCGCGGCGTCGTCCTCTGGCAATACTCGGCCACCGGTCAGCTCGGCGAGTGCTCGGGCCCTGACTGCGGTGCCGTCGGCGGTTCCCTCGATACGGGTCAACAGGATGCCGTCGGCCCACTCGAGAGACACCGGTTCCTGGGCCTCGGCCAGTATCGACCGCGTGTGCCGGGTCGCTTCGTGCAGCGTGCAGTCCAGCGCCACGGTGCGTTGTGCCTCCGGAACGGGATGCAACCGCAGCACGACCTCGGTCATGAGTCCGTACACGCCGTACGAACCGTGCATGAGCTTCGCCAGGTCGTAGCCCGCCACGTTCTTGATGACGTGGCCGCCTGTCCGGGCGGGGGTGCCGTCCGCCAGCACGACAGTCGCTCCGATGACCAGGTCACGCATCGATCCGAAGCCGAGTGCCAGAGGGCCGGAGTCGGCGGTGGCGATCAGCCCGGCGACCGTGGCACCCCGGCGCACTCGTGCGGCGTCGAACGCGATGCGCTGGCCGTGCCGGGCGATCTCGTCCTGTAGCTGCGCCAGCGGCGTGCCCGCGCCGACGGAGACCGTCATGTCGGCCGGGTTGTAGGCGCGGATCCCGGAGAGACCCGTCGTGTCGACGACCACGTCGGCTGCGCCGGGGGCCTCGGCCCAGGCCGCGGCCGTGCCCGCACCCTGGATGCGTATCGCACCCCGGGTCTCGGTGAACGCTGCGCACACCGACCGTAGGTCGGTCGGTGTGAGAGTCGTGGCGGTCATAGGCGCTCGATCACCCCGGCTTCTTCCAGCGGATGCGGTCGGTATCGTCCCGGCTGCTCACCGCACAGCCTCGGCGTGGGAAGCAGTTTTCCCGGGTTGCACAGGTGCTGCGGGTCGAACGCGGTCCGCACTCTGTCCATCGTGGAAAGGTCGGCCTCACCGAACATACGCGGCATGGAACATGCCTTGTCCGTACCGATGCCGTGCTCACCGGACAGTGATCCGCCCAGCTCGACGCACAGCTCGGCGATGTCGGTCGAGAGCTCTTCGGCACGTTCCAGTTCGCCCGCGTCGTCGTCGAACAGTACGAGCGGGTGCAGGTTTCCGTCGCCCGCGTGGAAGACATTCGCCACCCGCAGGCCTGCGTCGCGGCCCATGTCTTCGATCCGGTTCAAAACCTCGGCGAGTCGTGTCCGTGGGACGACTCCGTCCTGCACGATGTAGTCGGGGCTGATCCGGCCCACGGCCGCGAAGGCCGCCTTTCGGCCCTTCCAGATCTTCGCGCGTTCCGCTGCGGTTCCGGCGATGTGGAGTCGGGTGCAGCCGTGGCGCTCGCAGATCGCCCGCACTTCGTCGAACTGTGCGGTGCACTCGGCTTCGGGGCCGTCCAGTTCGACGACGAGCGCAGCCGGTGTCGTCAGCGTGTAGCCCGCGCCGACCGCCTTCTCGGCCGCCTGGATCGCCAGGTTGTCCATCATCTCGACCGCGGCGGGGATGATGCCGGCCGCGATGAGATCGCTGACGACCTCGCCCGCCGCAGTCACCGAAGGGAAGTCCGCCAGCAGCGTGCGCACCGTCTCCGGCACGCGGAGCAAGCGCACCGTGATGTCACAGACGATTCCGAGTGTTCCCTCCGACCCGATGACCACTCCTCGTAGGTCGGGGCCGAGCTGCTCGTCGCTGTCGCTGCCGAGCGTCACCGTTTCCCCGTCCGGCAGGACGACGGTCATCGACAGGACATGATTCGTGGTGAAGCCGTACTTCAAGCAATGGGCCCCGCCGGAGTTCTCCGCGATATTGCCGCCGATAGTGCATACCTGCTGGCTCGACGGGTCGGGAGCGTAGTACAGCCCGTGTGTGGCTGCCGCCGTCGTGATGTCGAGGTTCGTGACACCGGGTTGCAGCACCGCTCTCCGGTCGACCGGGTCGATGTCCAGGACGTCCCGCATTCGCTGTAGTGAGATCACGACGCCGTCGGCGACGGGCATGGCGCCGCCCGACAGCCCGGTGCCCGCGCCGCGCGCGACGAACGGGACGTGGTGTCGATGACAGGCGCGTACGGCCTGCGCGACCTGCTCGGTGGCGCGGGGGAGCACGACGAGGGAGGGAATCTGGCGAAAGCCGGTCAGGCCGTCGCATTCGTAACTGCGCAGCTGAACCGGGTCGGAGATGACATTCTCCGTGCCGACGGCCGCGACGAGTGCCTTGTGGGCTGCATGGTCGAGCATCGTCGCTCTCCTGCCTCAATCGTGCGGTGGGGTTCCGCAACACCCGAGCGCGGGCAACGACGCTGCGGTCCGACCTGTCTAGGCTGGGCTCCGCTCTGTCAGCTGCTCTTCGTGCGCGGCTCTTCGGCGTGCTGCTCCTCGGGAAGCTGTTGTAGATCCGGGTGGTTCGGATGTCACTCGGATGGCCTGAAATTCCGGATCGAGACTCCTGCCTGGGATTCGGAACTCGTGAGTCGGAGTCCGGGTTCCACCTCCATTTCGAATTACGAAACCGACTTATCGAAACAAGAAACTTTAGATCCGGCGCGCCCCTGTTCGTCAACCCCACGGCCCGCGGTGCAGTCGTCGCGTGCGAAGCGCCAGTCGTAGGCGAACTCCCGCTCGTTCCATGGTCGATCCCTGTGGTGGCTGATCTGTGTGCCGGTTGGTTTGTGTGGCGGCCCGGACGCTCTTCGTGGTCGCCTGCACTCCTTGATAGCATCGTCGTCGTTCCGTTGACAAGTCCTGGGCGTCGTCGTTACGTTGACGGAGTGGATCGATACGAAGAGCTGCGGGAGACGGTCGAGCGGGCCGCTGACGACGACGCGGTGGAGGCGGACGACGTGGTGTCCGCACTCGAGGTGCTGCGCGAGGTACGTGAGGAACTCGCCGATTGGGAACCGCGCCTGATCGCTGCCGCACGCCGACTAGGGGTGAGTTGGGCGGAGCTCGCGCCCGCGTTGGGGGTAGCGAGCAGACAAGCGGCGGAACGGCGGTATCTGCGGCTCCACAAGCCCGAGCACAAGCCCGAACACGAGGCCGAATCGACTGCGGACGAGCGGGTCCAGGCTGAACGTGATCGCCGTGCCGGGCAACGGGCCGTGCGAGCGTGGGCGCAGGACAACTCCGAGGTCGTCCGCAAACTGGCGGCGCTGGTCGGCTCGCTCGACGATGTGGGCGACGAAGCGCGGGTTCATGTCGATGTGGTTTCCCGAACCCTGGGCGACGACGATCCGGTGCTGTTGATCTCGCCGATGGTGTCGGCTGCAGCCCATCTGCGTGACAGTCACCCGGATCTGGCGGCGCAGGTCGACGGCGTGAATTCAGAGGTCGAGCAGGCCCGGCGCGACGCCGTCGATCGCAGGGTCGGACGGTGAGTGGTGTCGATGAACTGCGACAACGCGTACCGTTCCCGATATGCGCGTCATGTGGAAGGGTGCGGTGTCCTTCGGGCTCGTGACGATTCCGATCCACTTGTACGCGGCGACCGAGAGCAAGAACGTGTCGCTGCGTCAGGTGCACGAAGCCGACGGCGGACGCATTCAGTACAAGCGTGTGTGCACGGTGGATGGCGAGGAAGTACCGTACGCCGATATCGCCAAGGGGTACGAATTATCCGACGGCGGCATGGTCGTGTTGACCGACAAGGAGCTGTCCGAGCTGCCGGTCTCGACGTCGCGGTCGATCGACGTGCAGGAGTTCGTGCCGCTCGAATCCATCGATCCGATCTATTACGACAAGAGCTATTACCTCGAGCCGCAGAAGGCTGCGATCAAGCCGTACGTGCTGCTGCGCGACGCGTTGCACAAATCGGGTCAGGTCGCCATCACCAAGGTCGCGATCCGACAGCGCGAATCATTGGCCGTACTGCGAGTGGTCTCGGACGTCATGGTGCTGACGACGATGTTGTGGCCCGACGAGGTTCGCGATATCGATTTCCCGTTCCTTCGGGAAGATCCACCGGAGGTGCGAGCGCAGGAAATGTCGATGGCGAGCTCACTCATCGACTCGCTTTCCGACAGCGTCTTCGAGCCCGACAAGTATCAGGACAGCTACCGCGAGGCATTACTGGGGCTGATCCAGTCGAAGATCGACGGCAAGGAGGCCGAGCGTCCGCCCGCGGCTGCGGCGGAAGCCGAGATCACCGATCTCATGTCGGCGCTGCAGGCGAGCGTGACCGCTGCGAAGGAGGCGCGGGAAACCGGCTCGGACGGCGACGCCGGGGATTCGGGTGGCCACGGTTCGGGCGGCAGCGCCCCGAGCGGATCCGGTTCGGGCGACGAGGACGCTTCGGGCGAGGAGGACGCGGAGTCGAGTGGTGCGGCTTCCGGGATGGACAAGGACCGGAGCGGTGGTTCGGGCCGATCCTCCCGCACATCCGCCTGACTGTCGGCGAGCCGCAACTACCAGGTGTAACGGGTTCTCGTACCGGTCGGAACGCTGTCGTGAGGCCTGCGCAGGGCGTCGTCACATCTGGGCGTGTCCCACCCGGAGGTGCCGAGGGGTGGTGGTACTAAGGATCCATGACCTGTTCGAGCTGTGAAGTCGGCATCGACCATTGCCACGGAACGCTGGTGGAGCACGTGTCCGGGTTCGTCGAATGCACGGACACGGACTGTGTCGGCTTCGGAGCGGAGCGACACTCCCTGGTGATCGACTGTGAGGCTGTGGAAGGCGGTTGTGGGTGCACGGCGCACCCACAGCTGATTGCGCAGGCGGACCCGTCGGCGATGGGCGTCGAGACCCCACAGGATCAGCTGCTGCGGGCGTCGTAAGCACGCGCAATCCGGTACCGCGCAGTCCGCTACCACGGAATGTCGGGGCGCGCAGTCCTGCACTGCGCCATGTCAGGACTGCGCCATGTCAGGACCGCCGCTATGTCAGGACCGCGCCGTGCCGGGACCGCCGACGTCGAGGAATCGGTGGCTCGGAGCTCTGTCCGTGAATCACTGCTCACGTTGCGTCGGCAGGCTCGTGCGCCCTTCTTCGGCGTCCAAGCCGAGCGCGTCGAGGAGCAAGGCGCAGTCCTCGGCGTCGCGTGCCGCGGATGCGATGGCGCGTACGGCCCGACGGCGCTGTTCGGCGTCCGGTTCGTTGACGCGGGGCAGCGACGGCTGCGGGTTCTGGGTCGGAGCGGTCGGGCTCTGTGCGTTCACGGTTCACTCCCCGAAATCGTGTGCCGGCTGCATGCTGCAGCTACCCGTTAAACGTACGAGCCACACGTTGTGTTTCCTGATCGGCCGGAAAATGTGCCATGGGCAACTATAGTCCGATGTGGACAGTGTGTGGACGGGTGCCGACACGGGAACGATGCTGCAGGGCATGGGTTGATCAGGTACCTGTGTCGGTCCTGTCGTCGTGCTGCCGATCGGTGACCCCGCTGCCGTGGGGGCGGCGGTGGCTCACAACGCGGCCGGAGGTCTCGTGGGCGGCAGGGTGACAGGCTGTGCGGCCCGTGTTGCCACGCGGCTCCGTGATCGACGGTTCCGTGGATGACGGCCGCGTGGTGGGTGACACCGCGCGGGGTGACGCCGTGACCGGGGAACCGCTGACCGGGGAACCGCTGACCGGGGAGCCGCTGATCGAGGAATCGGCGGTTGATGCGGCTGTGGTCGAGGGGGCGGTGGTCGATGCGGTTGCGGTCGAGAAGGTCGGTGCCGTCATGGCGGTCGGTGCTGCATTCGTGGCCGCTGCATTCGTGGCCGCCGCATTCGTGGCCGCCGCGCCCGTGGCAGGTGCCGTTGCCGCCGGTGCAGCCATCGCCACCGGTGCAGCCGTGGTCCCAGCAGCCGTGGTCCCGGCTGCCGGGGCCGGGCCCGGGGTCGAGGCGGTAGCCCGTGCGTGTCGCGCTGCAGCGAACAACAGTACAGCGAGCAGGAAGAAATCCACCACAAAGACGATCCGTTGTGTGAATCCGACGGGTGCAGTGTCGGCGACCATTGCGAAGACGGGTATGCCCGCCAGTGCGTCGGCGATGTAGCTGACCCCGAACAGCCCCAGGCTGACGAGTGCGACTCGCAGCAGCCACGTCAACGTCGAGGCGAGCCGTGCGAGCACCGGGGTGGCGCGTACGGCATCGAGCAGCGACAGTGCGATGGCGGGGAGGCCGAGGAACGCGACGACGCTGGCGTACTGGTGGATGCGCCCGCTCACCGGGTCGATGTCCGAACTGAACGTCGCCGGGAACAGTGCGGCCGTGGCCAGGCCTGTCGAGGTCGCGTAGACCAGCGTTGACGTCGTCCTGCTCACCGGAAGACCTGCGGACAGGATCGATCCACGCACCGCGATCACGCCGACCGCCACGGACAACAGGCTTGCCTCCAGCATGCCGTTGCCGCGATCGGTGAAGGCGTACCGGCTCAGTGGATCCGTCAACGGGTCGAACGAACTCACCGAATGCAGGATGATCAGTGTGAAAATCGCCCAGCCCAGGCCGGCGACCGCGGCGACCGTCCACGCACGAGTGCGCGCGACATCCGCGGTGTGGACCTTGTCGTGCGATGCTGAGCCGGGCATATGTCCATGTAAACGTATCGGACATTGCGGCGTGTTCCGGGTAAACCCCTGAGATCACCCTGATCGGGTGGTGAAGTCGACCACGACGATCGCCTGATCGTCGTGGACCTTCGGTCTCGGCCAGCGGGTCCGGGCGCTGTCGGAGCGTTCCGCGTCGCGTACGGCATCCAGCACGGCGCGTGGCCCCGAGTCGTCCGCCAGTTGCCGCAGGCCGTGCCAGTCGAACAGGCCGTAGTCGTCGACGCCTGTTGCCACGCCGTCGGTCGCGAGGATCAGCGTCTGCACCTCGGCGCGCGGCAGTCGTGCCCGGACCGCGTGTTCTGCGGCATCGGGAGCGGCCTCGGCCACCCAGAATCCGCCGACGTGGTTGCGCAGCGATTCGACCGCCGAACGGGTGCGTAATCGGCCGGCGGTGCGCAGTCGGGACAGTCGCTCGTCCGCCACGATCTCGACTCCTGTCGTCCCGAACAGCACCACCGGGCTGTCGGCCAGGACGAGTACGTCGACGACCTCGGCGGTCCAGCGCGCGAGTGCGACCGTGCTGGACGGGCTCACACCTGCGCGCAGGTCGTGCTCGCGCGCGACGGCGTCGATCGCGTCGGCCAGCGTGGCGCGCAGGTCCGTTCCCGGTGCTCGCGCCAGCGTTTCGTGCAGCCGGTGGCCCAGCTGTTGCGCGTACCAGCCGCCGCTCGGCAGTCCCGGACGCTGCTCCGTCGCGCCGTCGAGCACGGCGACGGCACCCGTCTCCCGGTCGCTTCCCGGCGCGGGGTCGACCACGACTACGCGGTCTTCGGACGGGCGCGGCTCACCGTCCAGGCTCGTCCCCGCCTGCTCGGCGACCTCGATCCGCGGCACAGCCACCACCATAGTTGTCAACTAGTGTTGACGACTCTCGAATGTCAACGTAAATTGACACCATGACCGACGCCACCGAACTGGCAACCCGGGCAGGGGACAGCGACCCGCGCACCGGTCTGCGTGCTGTCGCGGCACTGCGGAGGTTGCTCGAACGACTCGAGGCCGTCCAGGTGCGCAGCGCGCGCGTCAGCGGCTGGTCCTGGCAGGAGATCGCCGACGAACTCGGCGTCAGCCGGCAGGCGGTCCACAAGAAGCACGGGAGGCGATGATGTTCGAACGATTCACGAAAGACGCCCGCACCCTGGTCACCACCGCTGTCCACGATGCGGAAGCAGATGGCGCCGCGCGTGTGGACACGCTGCACCTGCTCACCGCGGCTCTCGATCCCACTGGGACGGCGGGCAGTACCGGCGCCCTCGCACTGCTCGCCGCGCTCGACGTGACACCGGCCGAGGTTGCCGGTGGCGTGGACGAACTGCGTCGTCACGGTGGGCTGAGCGATACCGATCGGCGAGCTCTGGGTGACCTGGGCATCGATGTCGACACGATCGTCGCCCGTGTCGAGGACCGGCACGGAGCGGGTGCGCTGGCCGACGGCCCGGAAGGATCGACGGAACCGGGGGCCAGGAGTTCCCGCGGACGTCGCACGCGCAACCGGTGGCACATGCCGTTCGGCGACGATGCGAAACGAGTCCTCCGAGCGAGTCTTCGGCAGGCGCTCGACGTTCGCGACAACGACATCGGCAGTGAACACATGCTGCAGGCACTCGCCGCAGTGCCGGGGCCCGCCGCCGACGTCCTCGCTGCGGCGGGCGTATCCGCTGAACGGCTCCGCGGAGCGCTGCTGCAGCGCAGGCGAGCTGCATGACGCCTCACGTGGGCGGGTGCGGGCGCCACACGACCCTCGGCAGGAACAGCTGAACCAGTGGGCCGATCGACAGCGCGAACAGCACGGTGCCCACACCCGCCGTGCCGCCGAGTAGCCAGCCCGCTGCGAGCACGCACACCTCGAGCACCGTTCGCACCAGGCGTACCGACAGGCCGGTGCGTGCCGTCAGCCCCGTGAACAGGCCGTCGCGCGGACCCGGGCCCAGCCGCGCACCGACGTACATCGCGGTCGCGAGGCCGTTCAGCGCGATCCCGCCGAGCAACAGTGGAATCTGTACCGCGAGGTGTTCCTGCGGCGGCAGCACCCATCTCACCAGGTCGACCGACACGGCGACGAGCACGACGTTCGCGATCGTGCCGATACCGGGGCGCTGTCGCAGCGGGATCCACAGCAGCAGCACGGTCACCGCCGTCACGACGGTCACGGTGCCGAACGTCAGCCCGGTGCGGTGCATGAGGCCTTCGTGAAGTACGTCCCACGGGTTCAGGCCGAGTAGCGACCGCGACATCATCGCCATGCTGGTACCGAACAGCACCAGGCCCGTGACCAGCTGCGTCAGTCGGCGCGCCGGATTGTGGCGCACTGTCACCGGATGAAGTTCGAACTGCGTCGTGGTCGCCACGGTGCTCACTATCGGATGACACGTCAGGTGCGGTCCACCGTATTCAACCAATGGGACGCCGCGACGCACGGAGACGTCGGGGTGTGAACGAAGCGGAGCCGGTGCGCTGGATCCCGAGGGTGCCGTCACTCCAGAAAACGGCGCGGGAGACCCAGCGCACCGGCTCCATCCGTGTCGCACGGACACGGTGCCGCCTGCGGAACCGGCATCGCCCCTCGCTATGCCGGCCCGCCGGACGGCTAGGTGCGCAGCGGCGTCATCGCCCCACCCGGCGCGGTGAGCGGGGCGATGCGGCGCGCACCCGAATACGGCTCCGGCGCCGCGGGGGCAGCGCGGCGCCAGAGCCAGGACCCGTCCCGGCCAGGCGCGGTCGGCCGAACGGGAAGTCGTCGATACATGCGGATTACCCCAAAACAGACACGCGTACGCACGGCGTCACACGTGATGGGTCACGACGGCAGCAGGCGGAAGGCCGCCCGATGGGCACAGTTGCCCGACGGAGTTGCCGGTGGGGTCAGTCCGGCGCGGTGGGCGGCAACCCGAAGTGGACCGCGTCGGCGTCCACGTCGCAGGCGCTCACGGTGCCGACGAGATGCGGCCGTTCACCGGCCGGCGTCGACGGCAGGACTCCCTGGTGGGCACGGCCGCCGCCGTTGTCGCAGTTCACGCTCGTGACCGACGGTGCAGGCGCAGGCTCGGGAACGGTCGGCGCCGGAACGGTCGGAGACACGTTCGACGCCTGGTCGTGGTCCTGACGAGGAGGAACCGTTCGCTGCGCTGCGGTCGGGCCGTCGGCGGCAACGTGCGGCGCGGAGATCGCGGGTACCGAGCGCGGTGCGTCGGTGGCGGAGCGGTTCGGATCGGGCGATGCGCTCTCGGCGCCTGCGGGTGTGCTCTCGGCCGTCTCGCCGCCCGCCGGTTCGGTGGCTGCGGGGCTGTCCGGCGGGGTGAGGGAGCCGAGCAGTGGCGCGACGCGATCGACCGTGTCGGTGACGGTCTGTTCGGCGTCCGCAACGCTGTTGTGGACGATCCGGTCGACCTGCTCCACGGTGCCGGTCACCACGGTGCCGGTCACACGGTCCAGCAGATCGTGTTCCCCGGTGGGGGACAGCCTGTCGACGATGGCCCCGGTCAGCTCCGTGACCAGTCCGTCGTCGGCCGATCCGGTGGCAGACCCGGCCTGGAGCCGGTCGGACGATGCCGCTGTTCCGGCCGCTGCGGTCCCGTCGGGATCGGTTTCGGTGGGCGCGGTTTCGGTGGGCGCGGTGACCTCGGTGGTCACGTCCTGGGCTGCGCTGTCCGGGGCTGCGCTGTCCTGGGGTGCGGGGCCCTGGGTCTCGGCGTCGAGGAGCCCGGTGTCCTGGAGTCCGGCGATCGCGGAAAGGTTGTCGGGTTCGACCGTCGCGGGCTCGGTCGACTCGGGCTTGGTGGACTCGGGCTTGGTGGACTCGGTCTCGGTGGATGCGGGCAGGTCCGGCTCGTGGGCCGCCTCGGATGCGGCCGGCGCCTCAGCGGCGTCTGCCTCAGCCGGATCTGCCTCAGCCGGGCCTGCCTCTGCGGCGTCTGCCGCGGCGGGGTCGGCAGCAGCGTCATCGGCCGGCGTGTCGCCTGGTGAAGCTTCGGAGTTCCCGGAGCCGGCCACGGAGTCGTCTCCGGAGGCGGAACTCGCCGTGCGGTTCGGCGTCCCGGCGGAGGTCGACGCCGGTTCCGAGGCCGACGTCGGATCCGTGGTCGAGGGCGAATCGGAGGTCGGTGAGGATGCGGAGGCGGAACCGGCGATCAGCAGCCACGCGATCAGTGCGAACGCAGCGACCACGAAAGCGCGCACGACGACGGCGGCGCGCACGCCCACCGTCTTGCGCATTGCACACTCCCGCGGTCTCGTCCTCGCCGGCGGCCGGCCGGTGGCCGGAATCGTCGCAGGTCCGGCCGCGGTCTTTCTAGCACCGAAGCCGGGGGTTCCTCCGATCGCGGGTGTGTGCTCGGCCGAACGCCTCAGGCTCGATGCAGCTGGTGCAGGCGTTCCACGGCTTCGTCGAGAACCTCGTCACGTTTGCTGAACGCGAACCGGAGCACGTGATTCCACTCGTCCGGGTGGTCGGTGAACACCTTGACGGGCACAGCTGCGACTCCGACGAGCTCGGGCAGACGCCATGCGAGGTCCTCGGCGTCGGTGAACCCGAGCGGACGCACGTCGGCACACACGAAGTACGTGCCCGCGCTCGGCCACACCGAGAAGCCGGCGTCGGTGAGGCCCTTGGACAGCCGGTCGCGCTTGGTCGACAGCGCCTCCCGCAGCTGTTCGACCCAGCTCAGTTCGTTCGTCAGCGCGTGCGCGACGGCAGGTTGCAGCGGTCCGCCGGAGACGAACGTGAGGAACTGTTTCGTGGTTTTCACCGCCGTGACCAGCTCGGCGGGCGCGCACACCCAGCCGATCTTCCAGCCGGTGCAGTTGAACGTCTTGCCTGCGCTCGAGATCGACACGGTGCGTTCGCGCATGCCGGGCAGGGTCGCGAGCGGGGTGTGCTCGATGTCGTCGAATGTGAGGTGTTCGTACACCTCGTCCTGCACGGCGACGAGGTCGTGCTCGACGCACACCTCGGCGATGGCCGTCAGCTCGTCGGACGTGAATACGGTGCCGGTCGGGTTGTGCGGCGAGTTGACCAGGATCGCTCGCGTGCGCGGAGTGACGGCGGCGCGCAGGGCGTCGACGTCGAGGGCGAATCGGGTTCCGTCCGAGGTCAGCGGCACGGTGCGGCGCTCGGCGCCCGCCATCGCGATCGCGGCGGCGTACGAGTCGTAGTACGGCTCGATGGCGATCACCTCGTCGCCGCGGTCGGCCAGCGCGAGCAACGACGCGGCGATCGCCTCGGTGGCACCGGTCGTGACCAGCACCTCCGTGTCCGGGTCGTAGTCGAGGCCGTAGCGCGTGCGGTGCTCGGCGATGGCCCGTCGCAGTTCGGGACGTCCCGGACCGGGCGGGTACTGGTTCGCACCGCCGTACAGGGCGTCACGGGCGGCGTCGAGCATCCCGGCGGGACCGTCGGTGTCGGGAAACCCCTGACCGAGGTTGACCGCGCCGGTTCGCGTGGCCAGTGCCGTCATCTCGGCGAAGACGGTCGAGGTGAACGGCTGGAGGCGGGCGGCGAGAGGTGGGCGCACGAGAAACGATCCTCACGGACAATGCGGGTGTGGAGCAACCGAGTGACAACGTGACATCCGGCGCTGCGGCATCCGAACCCGCGGCGACCGGCGCGGTGGCCACCGACGGCCCGCCGGATCCGGCGCCGACGCCCGGCGCTGTGCCACCCGGACAGGCGCCGTCCGGTGGCCTCGCCGGTGACGAGGCGAAACGGCAGAGCCTGCGCCGGATGAAGCGGGTCGCGCTCGCCTTCCTGTTCGGTGCGGCGGTGGTGTTCCTGCTGGCCAGGTGGGCCGAGAGTGAGAGCTGGCCCGCGTGGGTCGGGTACGTGCGGGCGGCAGCCGAGGCCGGCATGATCGGCGGGCTCGCCGACTGGTTCGCCGTCACCGCGTTGTTCCGGCATCCGTTGGGCATCAAGATCCCGCACACGGCGATCATTCCGAGCAAGAAGAACGTGCTCGGCGAGAGCCTCGGCGATTTCGTCGGATCGAATTTCCTGTCCGAACCCGTGGTGCGGGACAAGTTGCAGCGACTCGAGGTGTCGCGGCGGTCGGGCGAGTGGTTGGCCCGGCCCGACAACGCCGAACGGGTGACCTCGGAGCTCTCGACCGTGGTGCGCGGCGCCGTGACGGTGCTGCGTGACGAGGACGTGCAGGCCGTGATGGAGCAGGCCGTGATCCGCCGCGTCGTTGACCGCGAGTGGGGACCGCCACTGGGCAAGCTCCTCGAACAGGTGCTGACGGACGGCGCGCACTACCGGTTCGTCGACCTGATGTGCGACCGCGCCTACGACTGGGTGCGCACCAATCACGCCACGGTGCTGCGTGTGGTGTCGGAACGGGCGCCGTCGTGGTCGCCGCGGTTCGTCGACGAGATGCTGGCCGACAAGGTGTACGGCGAGGTGCTGACGTTCGCGTGGGCGGTGAAGACCGACGTCAACCATCCGATGCGGCTGGCGCTCGACCGGTTCGCGAGCGAGTTCGCCCAGGACCTGCAGAAGGACCCGGAGACGATGGCCCGCGCCGACGCCGTGAAGCGGCAGCTCGTCGAGCATCCCGAGGTGAAGAAGCTGATCGGCTCGGCGTGGGCGACTGCGAAGGACATGCTGCTCACGGCCGCCGAGGACCCGTCGAGCGAACTCCGCACGCGCGTACGGGAGGCGTTGCGGACGCTGGGCGGGCGGCTGCAGGCGGACGCGGAGCTGGCCGGGAAGGTCGACGGCTGGGTGGAGGACGTGGCGGCACACGTCGTGCGGCACTACTCGCGGGAGATCACGACGATCATCACCGACACCGTCGAACGCTGGGACGCCGAGGAGACCTCGCGCAAGGTCGAATTGCAGGTCGGTCGCGATCTGCAGTTCATCCGCATCAACGGCACGGTCGTCGGCGCGCTCGCGGGTCTGGTCATCTACACGGTCGGCGAACTGCTCTTCTGAGGGGGACGTATCTGCGCCACGGCGCAGGTGCGGTGCCGTGGCGCCGGTTGCGGTGTGTGATCGCGAGTGGGATTCCCGGCTTGGTCCGGACCACCTGACAGGGGGAGGTTATCCACAGTGGGTGGGGTTATCCACGTAGTTGTCCACAGGCTTGGCGGGTTGTGGTCAACCGACTGTGGAGTCCTCGTTGCCGGCTGAGTCGGTTCGTCTGCGGAAGGTGCGCGCCTTGACGCGGTTGCCGCACACCTGCATGGAACACCAGGTGCGCGAGCGATTGCGGGACTCGTCGTAGAAGGCCCACAGGCAGTCCCCGGCGGGACAGATCTTGATGCGTCGCCAGTCGCCGAGCACGGTCAGGCGCATCGCGGCGGTGAACACCGCCGATACGGCGTCATCGGCGACCAGCTGTGGGTCGGCCGAGGGGGAGAGCCGAAACGCGACGTCGACCGGTATCGGCAGGTCTCGTGCGGAAGGCGCCGGGGTTTCGGAAGGTGGCGGGTTCTCGGAAGGTGCGGTCCTCTCCGAGGGTGCCGTGCTCTCCGAGGGTGCCGTGTTCTCGGACAGTGTCGTGTTCTCGGGATCGGTGGCGGACGACTCGTCGGGCGGCGCGCCAGCGGCGTCGCGGAGGACCCGGCGGGCGCGGGCCGCCTCGTCGAGGGATCCGGGGGTCAGGTCGCGCGCATGTGCCCACGCGTGCCATTCCGCGGTGGAGTGCAGAACGTCGGTGTCGCTTTCGACGTCGACCGTGTTGAGGAAGTCCAGTACCAGGCTTACATCCGCGTCCACGTCACCAGTGTAGCGAGAACAGTGGTTGCGTTCGGCTGCCATAACCGGCATAGTTCATTCATCGGTTATGGCGGGATGTCGGCCGGGGCGGTGGGATTCGGTCGGCGTCCGCGGGTCTCGGTATCGCCATGGCCCCGGTGTCGAGATGGCCCGGTGTCGAGATGGCCCGGTGTCGACCATGGCGTCGGGTCATGAGCCGGTTGTTGTCGTGATGAAGCGAGCGCGAGGAGGCGCTGATGAGTACATCGGTGACGTTGGGCTGTGTCGCCCTGGACTGTCCGGAGCCGTATCGGCTCGCGGACTTCTACGGGAAGTTGCTCGGCTGGAAGCTCGCTCCGGATTCGGACGACGAGTGGGTGACGCTCGTGAATCCGGACGGTGGAGCCGACATCAGTTTCCAGCGCGATCCGGACTATCGGCCGTCGACGTGGCCGTCGAACGAACGGCCGCAGATGCTGCATCTCGACTTCACGGTCGAGGATCTCGAGGCCGAGCACGAGCGGACGTTGCAGCTCGGTGCGCGACTGCTCGACGACAAGCCCGAGACGTTCCGCGTCTACGCCGATCCGGACGGCCACCCGTTCTGCCTCTGCGCCTGTTGAGCCCCGGGAGCGGTCGCTGCGATGTCGTTCAGCCGGGCCTTCGGTGAATGCTGCTCTGTCCTGCCTGGTGCGGAGCAGGTGCCGGCTGCGTGTGGTCGGCACGGTCGCGGCGTTCGAAGGTCAGCCTGACGAGGTTGCGGTCCCCACCCCACAACGCGAAGCTGCGGTAGTAGCTCTTCAGCGTGTAGCCGAGCTCCCAGGCAACCGCGCAGTAGAGATCTCTGCTGGGCAGGCGGTACGGGATCGCGTAGATCCGCACCTTCTTCCGCCCGTCGAACTCGCGGATCAGCGCGGAGACCAGGTGATCAAGTGTTGGGCCCGGGCGGCGGAACCTGAGTATGAACGTGGTCGTGGTCACGAGTGCCGGTAACAGCAGTGCACCGGCCGCCAGGAACGCCCACAGCATGGGCGACTCGCTGATGGTGTCCCCTTGAGAGACGATCAGGCCCAGCGGTAGCAGTCCCAGCAAAGGCACCATGCCTATGGCGATTGCTGTGCAGTACCGCCGAAAGGACCGGAACGGTTTCTGGAATGGCACGCATGTGTCCCGGATGGACCGGATCGGAACTCGGCTGATCAACATGAGAAACGGCCCGGGCGGCAAGCCGAGTGCGCGGACGACGGACGCACCGAACTGCCGCGCGACGGTGTCGACGTGCTGCGGACTGGGGGTGACCTCTTCGGTCCGCAACCACGTGAACGGCTTGTCCCGCAGGGCGAACGCAACGGTGCTGTGCAACGAATCGTGTGCCGTGACCATCAACTCGACTCCGTTCCGGCGGCAGAGGTGATCGTCCGACTGCCGAGGTCCGCCCGGTCCTCGACGGTCGGCTTCTTGCTGGTCCGGCGGACCTCACCCGGATCGGCTACGGGTGTCCCGCATCACACGCGAAGGGTGCAAGCAGAGTGCTTGCAACTGCTAGCACCTCTCGGTATTGTCGATGGTGTCGCAAGGAGGTGGCAGGTGTGACGGACAAGCCGGACGAGGCCCACGATGACGAGTCCGGCCCGATGGACAAGGTGGCCGACATCGGCAGGGACATCGGTTCGTACATCCGCCAACAACGCAGCAGCGCCAAGATCTCCCTGCGGCAACTGTCCAAACTGGCCGGTGTTTCCAACCCGTATCTGAGCCAGATCGAACGCGGGGTCCGCAAGCCCAGCGCGGAGATCCTGCAGCAGATCGCCAAGGGGTTGCGAATCTCGGCGGAGGCGCTCTACGTGCAGGCCGGAATTCTCGACGACCTGCCGGCAGGGGGCCCGGTGCTCGATGCGATCCGCGCCGACACCGAGCTGTCCGAGCGCCAGAAGACGGTTCTGCTCGACATCTACGAGTCGTTCCGCAGGCAGAACCGCGACGAGACCACGCCCGGAACCGAACCCGAACAGTCGCACGCCGAGGAGTGAGCCGACATGGCTACCGAAACCGCCAAGACCGAGACCACCAAGAGCGAGACCGCCACGGGCGGCGACGCCAAGACCCCCGTCGACCAGATCAAGACCCCGCTGCTCGCCGCCCTGGGCGCGGGCAACCTGGCGAGCCAGGCCGTCAACGACGCGCTGACCAAGGCCAAGGAGCGTTACTCCGACGGCGGTGACGTCGTGCGCAAGAGCGTCGAGGACGCCAGGAAGGGCTTCGAGGACGCGAAGAAGAACCTCGAGGAACTGCCGTCCGAGCTCGAGGGGCTCCGCGACAAGCTCGACCCGGCCGAACTGCGCAAGCTGCTCGACGAGTACACCGACGCGGCGCTGAAGCTGTACCACCGTCTTGCCGAGTCCGGCGAGGAGGCCTGGGACAAGCTGCTCGCGCAGCCGCAGGTCAAGAAGGCCACCGACCAGCTCGGTGAGACGTTCCAGACCGTGCAGGTGCGTGTCGACGGCGCCACGACCGACGTGCGCAAGGGCATCGACGACGTCGTCTCGAAGGTGACGTCCACGGTGCGCGGCGTGGGCGACGACGCGGGTGAGGTCGTCGAGGCGACCGCGGAGAAGGTCTCCGACGTCGCCGAGAAGGCCGAGGGCGCCGCCGAGAAGGCCGAGGACGCCGTCGAGGAGGCCGCGACGCCTGCCAATTCGAAGGCAGCCACCAAGTCGTCGACCACGAAGTCGACCACCACGCGTCGCACCACCAGCGCCCCGAAGAAGTCGACGAGCACCACCAGCTCGAAGACCGACAAGTGAGCTGACACTCGAGTGAGCTGACGCCACACCTCGGGCTCCGGATTGTCACCGCAACCGGAGCCCGAGCTCTGCTCGGAGTCTGACGTACGCTGAGGGACGTGCCGTATCTCGCGTACTGGATCGTCTTCGTCATCGACTGGGCAGGCACCATCGCCGGTCTGGTGGCGTTCGTGCACGCGCTGACCCAGCGCTCCGATGCCTACACCGCAGCCGACCGCCACACGAAACCGATGTGGCTGGGCATCACGGGCGGCGCGACCCTCGCGATGCTGCTGTTCAACTTCTACGGTGCCGGGCTGATCTTCTGGCTGGCCGGCATCGTCGCGGCGCTGGTCTACCTCGTGGACGTGCGCCCCAAGCTGATCGAGGTGCAGCGCGGCGGTTCCGCCTGGTGAGATCCGGCCTCGGCCGAGGTGGGCACGGCGCATCTCGGAGCGCGACGACGCCCGGTGGCGCACCTGCCGCCGATGCGCCGGGATGCGGTGACGGCGCGGTGACTTACGGTGGCGATGTGAACGACTGGAACATCGCAGGGACGCTCATCGTGCAGGAAGTCACCGAGCGTCCCGACCTCGTCGCCGAACCGGTCGCGGACGCGCTCGACTCCGTCAAGGCGCCGGTCGGTATCGCCGAGATCGACCCGGAGCTGGCCGACACCGCCGCGTTCTGCGAGGCCTACTCGTCGCCGCTCGAGGCGTCCGCCAACTGCGTCGTCGTCGCGGGCAAACGCGCGGGCGAGGTGCGCTACGCCGCCGTGCTCGTGCTCGCGACGACCCGTGCCGACGTCAACAACGTCGTCCGCAGGCACATGGACGTGCGCAAGCTGTCGTTCGCTCCGGCCGGCGAGGCTGTCGAGCTGACGAACATGGCCTACGGCGGCATCACCCCGATCGGCCTGCCCTCGGACTGGCCGATCCTCATCGATGCCGCCGTCGCGCAGGCGCCGGAACTCATCGTGGGCAGCGGTATCCGGGGCAGCAAGCTGCTCGTCACCGGGACGGCACTCGCCTCGCTGCCGGGCGCCGAGGTCATCGAGGGCCTCGCGCAGTAGAACCGGGTTCGCGCGCACCGCCCGCGGACCCGGCCATCGATCACCAGGGAGAGCACATGGGACAGGTCACCGCCACTACCGAGCGGACGATCGACGCGCCCGCCGACACGGTGCGCACGCTCGTCGCCGACTATGCCGACACCAGACCGAAGATCCTCACCGAGGCCTACCGTGACTACGCCGTCAGCGAGGGCGGCACGGGTGCGGGCACGGTCGCGGCCTGGAAGCTGCAGGCCACGTCGAAGCGCGTACGGGATGTCGCCGCCACGGTCACCGAGCCGAAACCCGGCACGATCGTGGAGACCGATGCCAACTCGAGCATGGTCACCACGTGGACCGTCGCCGAGGCCGGCGACAAGTCGACCGTCCGCATCGAGACCACCTGGCAGGGTGCAGGCGGCATCGGCGGCTTCTTCGAGAAAACGTTCGCGCCCGGCGGACTCAAGCGTATCTACGACGGTGTGCTCGACAATCTGGAAAAGGTGGCCACAGCATGACGGGGACAGCTGACAACGCGGTCGAGATCCGGCTCACCGAGCGGCCGCACGGTGAGCCGACGATGGCGAACTTCGAGATCGCCGACGTCGACGTTCCGCAGCCCGGGCCCGGCCAGGCGCTGGTGCGCAACTCGTGGCTGTCGGTCGACCCGTACATGCGCGGCCGGATGAGCTCGGCGAAGTCGTACGCGGCGCCGTACGAGGTGGGCGAGGTCATGACGGGCGGTGCGGTCGGCGAGGTCGTCGCGTCGAACGTCGACGGGCTCGCGGTCGGCGACACCGTGCTGCACCAGCTCGGGTGGCGTACCCACGCGCTCGTCGATGCCGACAACGCAGCGAAGATCGATCCCACGGTGGCGCCCGCGCCGGCGTATCTCGGGGTGCTCGGCATGCCGGGGCTGACGGCCTACGCGGGGCTGTTCGACGTGGCGCAGCTGCGTGAAGGCGACGTCGTGTTCGTGTCCGGCGCCGCGGGTGCGGTCGGGTCGATGGTCGGCCAACTGGCGAAGCTGCGCGGCGCGTCGCGGGTCATCGGCAGCGCCGGGTCCGCCGAAAAGGTGCGGTGGCTCACCGACGAGATCGGGTTCGACGCCGCGTTCAACTACAAGGACGGTCCCGTCGCCGACCAGCTGGAGGCGGCCGCGCCGGACGGCGTCGACGTCTACTTCGACAATGTCGGCGGGGAACACCTCGAGGCCGCCATCGGGTCGCTGAACCTCGGTGGGCGGATCGCGATCTGCGGGATGATCTCGCAGTACAACGCGACCGAGCCGCAGCCGGGGCCGCGCAACCTGACCCAGTTCATCGCCAAGCGGATCACGATGCGCGGTTTCCTGGTGGGCGACCACCTCGATGCGCGGCCGCGGTTCATCGAGGACGTGGCACCGCTCGTCGGGGACGGGTCGATCCGCTACAGCGAGACCGTCGTCGACGGCATCCGCAGCGCTCCGCAGGCGTTCCTGGACCTGCTCGGAGGCTCCAACACGGGCAAGATGCTCGTCCGCGTGTGAGACGGTGGCAGAGCGGCGCCGAAGTGCATGCATTTCGGCGCCGATCTTGCTACGGTGACTCCATGACCACCATCCAGGTCAAAGACCTGCCGGATGAGGTCGCCGAGGTCTTCCGTCGGCGAGCTGCTGAGGCGGGACAGTCACTGCAGGCGTACATGCGCCAATACCTCATCGACGCTGCGCGTGAGCGTGCGAAGGCCGACTACGTCCGGGCCGTCGAGGAGAACCTCGCAGCGAGCACGACGCCGGGGGCGACGGCGGGGTCCATCGACGAGGTGCTTCGCGAGGCGCGTGGCGCGTGACGGCGAGTGAGTACGTCGTCGACGCGTCGGCTCTCGTCGCAGCGTTGACGCGGAAGGACGGCGTCGGCACGGCGGTGCGGAAGCTGCTCGCCGACAGCCGGGTGCATGCGCCGTATCTGATCGACGCCGAGGTTGGCCAGGCACTGCGAGCCCTCGAGCGGCGCGGCGAGGTCACCGCGGATGAGGCGTCGACCGGCCTGCGGGCGCTGCGTGGGCTCGTGGACGAGCGGTACGACCAGGTGGTCTTATTGGAACGGACCTGGTCGTTGCGGCACACGATCACGTTCTACGACGGGCTCTACGTCGTGCTCGCTTCTGCGTTGGACATGTCCCTGCTGACCGGTGACGCGCGGCTGAGCAACGCGCCAGGGCTGGACTGCAAGGTCGAACTGCTCCGCTGACGCCGACCGGCGCTTCCGCGGGCTCGGCAGTGCCCCGTTTCGGCTGCTGCTTCCCCGTTCGGCGGGCGCTTCCCTGTTTCGAGGGCGCTGCTTTGTTTCGAGGGCGTTGCTCGATTCGGCTGGCGCTGCCCGATTCCGGGTACTGTCTTGTTTCGAGGGCGCTGCCCGATTCCGACAGTGGTCGCCGCCGGTTCGCGAGCGTCTCGGGACCGCGAACCGGCGGCGCGTCTCGTAGGCCGATGCCGCTGATGCCCCGAAGGGACCCTTGGGGGCACTCAACGCCACAGATCTTCCCTTCGCGCCCGTCGTGATCGTCTGGACCGCGAGGGGAGGATTCGGGGCATTCAACGCCCCGAAGGTGCCCTTCGGGGCGCCACCATCACGGATGGGACGTCAGGTAGCCGCCCATCTTCGTGAAGAACTCCGTGCCGGTGTACTCGGTGCCGTCCTCGGTGCGCAGGCGCTCGATCCGCAGTCCGTGGTTCCGGCCGAAGCGCGCATCGGCGCCCGCGACGATCACCACGCCCGTGCCCTCGGGGTAAAAGATGCGCCCCGGGGTGCCGCCGTACCGGCCGTCGGACACCGACGCCTCGAGGATGCGGATCCGCTCGCCCCTGTGGAACGTGTACGCATTGGGATACGGGTCGGCCAATGCGCGCACCAGCCGGTCGAGGTCGTCGGCGGGCCAGCTCCAGTCGATGCGGCTGTCCTCGAGCGAACGTTTGTGGAAGAAGCTGGCCTTCGATCGGTCCTGCGGAATCCGGTCGGTGCGGCCCGCCGCGATGAACTCCAGCGCCTCCGCCACCAGCGGTTCGATCAGCTCGACCGTGGCGTGGACCAGCTCGATCGCGGTGTCCCGCGGGCCGACCGGTACGGACTTCTGCCCGACGATCGGGCCCGCGTCGAGCTCCTCGTTCATCATGTGGGCGGTCACGCCGACCTCGGATTCGCCGTTGATGAGCGCCCAGATGATCGGCGAGAACCCAGCGTAGGCGGGCAACAGCGAGTCGTGGACGTTGAGCGTGCCGTGCGTGGGCAGGTCGAAGATCTCCGGCGGCAGCCAGGTGCGCCAGTTGTTGGCGACGATGAGGTCGGGTGCCGCTTCTCCGAGCTTGTCGACGAGCGCGTCGTCGGGGCGGTGGGCGAGGACCGCTTCGACACCGTTCTCCCTGGCGAGGTCCTCGACGGAGTCGGCCAGGATCCGTTCGTAGGCGTGTTCGGACTTCGGGTGCGTGACGACCATCGCCACCTCCACGTGCTCCGAATCGAGCAGCGCACGCAGGGTGCGATGCCCCCACGTCTGGTAGCCGAACATGACGACCCGCATCGGTCCTCCGTAACGTCGTGAGCGAAACAGGGCTAGTGAAGCAAGGCTTACCTAATCTGGCAAGTCCTCACTCTGGAGTCGAAGATCACCCTCGAAAGGCCTAACTGAGGCTCACCTTAGTTAGGTTAGGGTAGCCTCTGTCTGACTGTCTCGGCGATAGGACTGGTATGACACAGGGGTTCGCAGACGATGTACTGGTGTACGACCTGGTCGGTGTGGGTTTCGGGCCGTCGAACCTGGCTCTGGCCGTCGCCGTTGCCGAGTACAACGAGGGCGCCGCCGAGCCGGTCACGGCGCAGTTCCTCGAGAAGCAGGGTTCGTTCGGCTGGCACCGCGGCATGCTCGTCGACGACGCCACCATGCAAGTGTCGTTCCTCAAGGACCTTGCCACACTGCGGAATCCGACGAGCCGGTTCAGTTTTCTGTCCTATCTGCACGATCGCGGACGGCTCGTCGAATTCGTCAACCACAAGACGCTGTTCCCGCTGCGGGCCGAATTCCACGACTACTTCGAGTGGTCGGCCGCGCAGGTGGGCGACCTGGTCTCGTACGGCAGCGAGGTCGTCGCCGTCGAGCCGGTGTTCGACGGCGACGAGATCGTCTGCGTCGATGTGCGCACCTCGTGCGCAACGGTGTACCGGGCGCGCAACGTCGTGCTGGCGACGGGATTGCGGCCGCGGGTGCCCGACGGCGCCGTGCTGTCCGATCGGATCTGGCACAACAGCGAACTGCTGCAGCGGGTGCCGTCCGTGCAGGGCGATGCGCGGCGGTTCGTCGTGGTCGGCGCGGGACAGAGCGCAGCCGAGGTGACGGCCCATCTGCACTCGACGTTTCCGGCCGCCGAGGTGTGCGCGGTGTTCTCCCGCTTCGGCTACAGCCCGTCCGATGACAGCCCGCTCGCCAACCGGATCTTCGACCCGGCGTCGGTCGACGAGTTCTTCGGCGCGCCCGAGGACGTCAAGGACCGCCTGATGGACTACCACGCCAACACGAACTACTCCGTCGTGGACCTGGAACTCATCGAGGACCTGTACCGGCGGCTGTATCGCGAGCGGGTACTCGGGCACGAGCGGTTGCGTTTCTTCCACGCCTCACGCGCGACCGACGTGGTCGAGGCCGCGGGCGGCGTGCGGACGACGGTGGAATCGCTCAGCACCGGGGAGAAGTCGGTGCTCGACGCCGACGTCGTCGTCTACGCCACCGGATACCTGCCCGCCGACGTCGACGCCCAACTCGACGGGCTGGCGCCGCACGTCACGAGGGACCCCGCGGGCAGGCCGCGGGTCGAGCGTGACTACCGGGTGCACGGCGGCGCGGCCCTGTCGGCCGGTGTGTACCTGCAGGGCGGCGCCACCGAGCACACGCACGGCATCACGTCGTCGCTGCTGTCGAACAACGCGATCCGCTCCGGTGAGATCCTCGATTCCGTCCTGCAGCGCCGCCGTTGCGGCGTGCCGGCGGAGTTCGCCGTCAGCGGGCCGTGAGGGACGCGGCGTTGCGGTCGTCGAGGATCGGCCACCGGAGCGCGGTCACCGAGCACAGGCCACACGGAAACTGGTCACACGGACATGAGGAGTGAATGATGAATCCGTTCGAGGACAACGAAGGTCGGTTCTACGTGCTCGTCAACGACGAGGACCAGCATTCGCTGTGGCCGTCGTTCGTGGACGTTCCGGCCGGCTGGCGCGTCGCGTTCGGCGAGGACAGCCGCGAGGCCTGCCTGCGTTACGTCGATGCACGGTGGACCGACCTCCGCCCCGCGAGTATCCGCTAGCTCACGGCTTTCAAACCGACGACGCAGCCGATGATGCCGACGAGGAACAGCACCTTCAGCGGGGAGATCGCCTCGTCGCCGGTCGCCATGGCGTAGACGACCGTGCCGACGGCACCGACCGCGACCCACACGGCGTAGGCGGTGCCGGTCGGCAGGCCGCGCATCGCGTACGCGAGCCCGGCCATGCTCACCGCGAGCGCGACGAAGAACACCGCCGACGGCCATAGCCTGGTGAAACCCGCGGTCTTGCCCAGTGCGGTGGCCCAGACGGCTTCGAACAGCCCCGACACGATCAGAATCAGCCACGACATGGCAGGCCCCTTTCGGCGGCCGTCTTGTCGCGCTTCCGGGTACGGCTCCCTCGTCCGGAAACCCTCGCTCGGGTTCAGCATCCCATTTTACCTGCTCAGCGCCGTGGCGGCTGCGAGCCCGATCACCATGGTGCTCGACGCCACAGTCGTCATCAGCCGTCCCCGCGGGCCCGAGACGATGCGGCCCGGTGCCGAGCCCGCGGCCACCAGTGCGAGTTGCCAGCTCGCCGGCGCCGCGAACACGACGGCGACGAACACCACCGGCGGTCCAGGATCCTCCGGACCGGCGCCGCCGCCGAGGACGAGCGCCGCGAAGTAGGTGAGCGTGGTCGGGTTCAGGCACGTGATCGCCAGCAACACGGCGTAGGCGCCTCCGGGTGTGGCCGGCGTTCCCCGCGCCGGCTGCGTGGCCCGTGGGCGGGATCGTTGCCGATACTCGGCGACAGCCGACCCCGTGATCGTCACGGCGATCGCCACCAGCACCGCCCCGGTCACGGCTGCGTGGTGGTCGGGCGACGGGCGGGAGCAACACGGCCCCTGGAAAACGCAACACGGGCCCTGGAAAACGCAACACGGGCCGGCGTGGGGAGGCACACGTCGAGGTGCGGCACTCGATTGGTTAGCCTCACCTTATGCCGTCGACCGCCGGGGCCGCAGCCGAACCCGGAACACGCACCGCGCCCGCACCGGGCGGTGGGTCCGCCACCCGGGGGTCCACCACGCCAGGGTCCACCACGCCAGGGCCCAGTACGCGAGGGGCCGGTACGCGGGGGACCGTCGCGCGCGGCGCCGGGCTGGCGGTGGCTGTCGGCGTACTGTTCCTCCTCGCGCTGGCGAGTGTGTGGTTCGGGTCGAAGGGGATCCCGCTGCTGCAGACGTGGGACGTGCTGTGGCACAACGACGGCTCCGACGAAGCCGTGGTCATCCACGAGTACCGCATCCCGCGCACGATCCTGGCCATGCTCGTCGGCGCGAGCCTCGGCCTCGCGGGCGCGCTCATGCAGGCGCTCACCCGCAACCCGCTCGCCGACCCCGGGCTGCTCGGCATCACGATGGGCGCCTCGACCGGCGTCGCACTGGCGCTCACCTACCTCGGCATCACGACCGTCCTCGGCTACGTGTGGCTGGCCTTCGCTGGCGCCGCCGTCGCCAGCGTCGTCGTCTACGCCCTCGGCAGCACAGGTGCGCGAGGGGCAACGCCGGAACGTCTCGTCGTCGCGGGCGCCGCCGTCACCGCGGTGCTGTTCGCCGTCAACAGCGGGCTCATGCTCACCGCCCCGGACGCGTTCGAGGAGTTCCGCCGGTGGCAGGTCGGGTCGTTGTCCGGCCGCCACTACGACGTCCTGCTGCCGGTGCTGCCGTTCATGGCCGTCGGCGTCGTGGCGGCCATGCTGCTGATGCGCCCGCTCAACGCCCTGGCCATGGGCGACGACCTCGGCCGCGCGCTCGGCGCCCATCCCGACCGCATCCGCATCGCGGGAGCCGTCGCGATCACGCTGCTGTGCGGCGCCGCGACGGCCGCCGTCGGGCCGATCGGGTTCGTCGGACTCGCCGTGCCGCACGTCGCCCGCTTCGTCGCCGGACCCGATCAGCGCTGGGTACTGCCGTACTCGCTGGTACTCGCGCCCGCACTGCTCGTCGGCGCCGACCTGGTGGGCCGCGTCATCGCACCGCCCGCGGAGATCCAGGTCGGCATCGTCACCGCCGTGCTCGGTGTCCCGGTGTTCCTCGCCCTGTGCCGCAAGCGAAAGCTGTCCTCGCTGTGACCCCGACGAACCGCGCCGACACCCAGGCCACCGACACTCAGGCTGCCGACACCCAGGCCACCGACACTCAGGCTGCCGACATCCAGGGCACCGAGACCCGGACTGCCGATCCGCAGGCCGCCGACACCCAGGTCACGGGCCCGCAGCCTGCCGGCGCCCGGCCCGTCACCGGGCGCGTCGTCCGTGCAGGCGGTCTTTCGCTGCGCATCGCACCGCGGACGCTGGTCGTCGGCACCGTCGTGGCTGCGCTGCTGGCTGCCGTCATGGTCGTGACGCTGACCGCGGGCGGGTACTCGCTGACCCTCGGCCAGCTGCTCGCCTCCCTCGCCGGCCGTGGCGACGAGACGGGCGATTTCGTCGTCTACACGCTCATGCTGCCGCGGCTGCTCGTGGCGGTGCTCGTCGGCGCCATGCTCGCCGTCAGCGGGGCGATCCTGCAGACCGTCACCCGCAACGCACTCGGCAGCCCCGACGTCATCGGGTTCACCAGCGCCGCCGCCACCGGTGCGCTCGTCGTCATCACGGTGCTCGGCGGCACGATGCTGCAGGTCTCGTTCGGCGCGCTGATCGGCGGCCTCGTCGCGGCACTGCTGATCTACGTCCTCGCGTACCACCGCGGCGTGAGCGGACTGCGGTTCGTGCTCATGGGCATCGGCATCAACGCGCTCGCCGTCGCCGCGAATTCGTTCCTCATCACGCGCGCGAGCCTGCACGACGCGCTCACCGCGCAGGCGTGGCTCGTCGGCAGCGTCAACTCGCGCGGCTGGGAACACGTCGTCGCCGCGGCCGCCTCGCTGGCGGCGCTGCTGCCGGTGGCGCTGTCGCGCACGCGGTCACTGTCGATGATGGAACTCGGCGACGACACCGCCCGCGCCCTCGGCGCGCGTGCCGGCCGCGACCGGAGCCTGCTGATCGGCGTCAGCGTGCTGCTGGCCGCCCTCGCCGTCGCGGCGGCGGGGCCGATCACGTTCGTCGCACTCGCCGCTCCGCAGCTCACGCGCAGGCTCACGCGTTCATCGGCGCCGGGTCTGGTGACGACCGCGCTCGTCGGGGCATTGCTGCTGGCCACCGGAGACCTGCTGGTGCAGCAGTTGTTCCCCGCGGCACAACTGCCCGTCGGAACGGCCACGGGCTGTGTCGGCGGGCTCTACTTGATCTGGCTGCTGGCGTCGGAATGGCGCGGAAAGGGCAGGTACGCATGACGAGGCTGCGCGCCGACGACCTCACGCTCGCCTACGACCAGACGACCGTCGCGAGGGAGTTGTCCGTCGACATCCCCGACGGGTCGTTCACGGTGATCATCGGCCCCAACGCGTGCGGCAAGTCGACTCTGCTCAAGGCCCTCGCGCGGATGCTCAAGCCCAAGGCCGGCGCGGTGCACCTCGACGGCAAGGCGATCACGTCGCAGCGCTCGAAGGACGTGGCCAAGCGGCTGGGCCTGCTGCCGCAGTCGTCGACCGCGCCCGGCGGCATCACCGTCGGCGACCTCGTGGCCCGCGGCCGGTATCCGCACCAGAGCGTGCTCCGGCAGTGGTCGGCCGAGGACGAGGCCGTCGTGACCGAGTCGATGCGGCTCACCGGCGTCGCGAACCTGGCGCAGCGGGTCGTCGACGAACTGTCCGGCGGCCAGCGGCAACGCGTGTGGCTGGCGATGGTGCTGGCCCAGCAGACGCCGATCCTGCTGCTCGACGAACCGACGACGTTCCTCGACATCGCCCACCAGATCGAGGTCCTCGACCTGTGCGCCGATCTGCACGACGACGGCGAGCACACCCTCGTGGCCGTGCTGCACGACCTCAACCAGGCGTGCCGCTACGCCACGAACCTCGTCGTCATGCGCCCCGGCGGGGTCGTCGCCGCGCAGGGTGATCCGTCGCAGATCGTCACCGCCGACCTCGTCGAGGACGTGTTCGGCCTGTCGTGCCGCGTCATCGACGACCCCGAGACCGGCACACCGATGATCGTTCCCGCCGCACGCACGGCACGGTCTGCGTCCGCGGCCACACCGGCCTCGACAGGGCAGGAGCAGGGGCCCGGATCGACCGGCGGGGACGCGCAGCCCGCGTCACAGCACCATGGTCCGGTTGCCGTGCACGAGGACGCGGCCCTCTAGGTGCCACCGCAGGCCGCGCGAGAGCGTGACCTTCTCGACGTCGCGGCCCTTGCGGATCATGTCGTCGACCGAATCGGTGTGGTCGACCCGCATCACGTCCTGCTCGATGATCGGCCCCGCGTCGAGGTCGGCCGTCACGTAGTGGCACGTCGCGCCGACGAGCTTCACGCCCCGCTGGTGCGCCTGGTGGTACGGGCGCGCGCCGACGAACGACGGCAGGAAGCTGTGGTGGATGTTGATCGCGCGGCCCTGCCACGCCTCGCACAGCTCCGGCGGGAGGATCTGCATGAATCGCGCCAGCACCACCGCGTGCGGATCGTGGGCGTCGACCAGCTTCGCCACCTGCGCGAACGCCTCGGCCTTCGACTCGCTGTCCCTGCCGAACGGCACGTAGTGGAACGGGATCCCGTGTGCGTTCGTGATGCTCGCGAGGTGCTCGTGGTTGCCGATCACCGCGGCGACGTCGACGTCCAGCTCCCCGGAAGCGACCCGGCCCAGCAGGTCGTACAGGCAGTGGCCCTCCTTCGACACGAGGAGCACCACACGCCTGCGCTCACCGCTGTCGAGGATCTTCCAGTCGGCTTCGGCGCCCAGTGACCGTGCGATGCCGGCGAACCGCGCGCGCAGCTCGTCGATGTCGAACGGGATCGACTCGGCGGTCACCACCTGCCGCGTGAAGAACCAGCCCGTGTCCGGGTCGGTGTGGTAGGCCGAGTCGGTGATCCAGCCGCCGAGTTCGGCGAGGAACGACGAGATGCGGGCGACGATCCCCGTGCGGTCGGGGCAGCCGAACTTGATGACGTACTTGCGCGTATCGGGCACGGCCGCCCATTATCCGCCGAGGCGTGTTCGCGCTGGTCAGGGGGTCTCGAGCGGATCGAGGAGCGTGGCGTCCCCGGTGATCGACACGTCCGCGGGCCTGCGCCAGAGCCGCTTGTAGACGGCGTCCGCACCACCGCTGAGCGTGACGTCCGGTTCGGCGGGGCCCGTCAGTGCGGGCGGCTGCCCCGGCGTGAGCGTCAGTGACCACAGCCTGCGCGCGTCCTCGGCGTGCACGAGCACCGTGCCGCTCGCCCCGAGGGCCGACCAGTCCGCGCTCCTGCGGTGGATGATCATGGACAGTGCCTCGTCGACGCCGTCGGCCGCGAACGCGGTGTCGAACGTCGTGGCGTCGCGCTCGCCCGCGAGCTCGGCGTCGACCCGGTGGACGGCGGCCTCGTGCGCCTGCCGGCGGGCCCACGCGCCGAGGTTCGCCTCGTAGCACGGGAACGGCATCTGGGCGGGTGTTTCCGGGCCGCCGTCGAACGCCCGGCGCAGTTGCGCACGCGTGTCGTCCCACCAGGGGAGGGTCTCGTCCCACACCTTCGGCGGGCGTTCGCCGCGCGGTTCGCTGCCGTGCGGATCGGCGATGCACGCCAGCACCCACGCGTGTACCGCCGCCACGTGCCTAACGAGGCGCTCGACAGTCCAATTCGGACACGACGGCACCGTCGCCTCGGGACCCGCCGTCAGCGCCGCGTCCCGCAACGCCTCGCTGTGCTCGTCGAACTCCGCCAGCAGCGTGTCGTAGGTCAGCGGCGTGTTGTTGAGCTGCGGCGTGTTGTCGACTTGCGGAGTGTTGTCGGTCAGCGGGTTCTGGGTGTTGTTCGCGGTGTCGTTCGGCGCGGTGCTCGGGTTGCCGTTCGGATGCATCGCCTCGTCGCTCACGGCGCGACAGTAGCCGCCTGCCGACCTCGATGAAACCCATGATCACCAGCCCCAGTGCGAACGCGGCGAGTAGGCCGGCCACCGGGTCGTCGGCGAAGCTCGCCGCTCCCGCCGCCCCGACGAGCACCGAGTAGACCGCCCAGATCGTCGTGCCCGTGAGGTCGAGCAGCGCGAACCGGCCGAACGGGTACTTCAGCCCGCCCGTCGCCAACGACGACGCGACCCGCCCGCCCGGGACGTAGCGGCCCGCGACGATCAGCACCACGCCGTGTCTGCGGAGCCGGTCGACGGCCCACGTGTAGTTGCGCCTGCCGCGTTCGCTGCGGACGAGCCGGGAGATCCCGAACGGTCCGACGGCCCGGCCGAGCCCGTGCCCGGCGCAGTCGCCCGCCCATGCGCCGAGCGCCGCGACCGCGGTCAGGCCCGCCAGTGCCGTCACGTCGGCGGTGCCCAGCAGGACGGCCATCGTGATCACGGTCGACTCGCTGGGCATGAACGGCAGCAGCGCATCCAGCCCGGCGACCGCGAACACCACCAGCCACAGCCACGGCTCGTCGAGGTGGCTCTGCAGCAGCGTGGTGAGGTCGTGCAGTACGTCAAACATGCGCGGCCCCGGTGCGGGCCTCGGTGTCGGCGTGGGTGTCGGTGTCGGTGTGGTGCACGGTGTCGGCGGCGCACGTGGTGCGGGTCGTGGAACCGCCCTGGACGGCGTGCTGGGCACGGCGGGCGAGCGTGCGGCGATCGCCCACCGGTTCGAGGTGACGGCCGACGTCGACGTGCACGCTCAGGTCGCGGGCGCGGACCACGCGGGCGAGCGATGCGGCGAGACCGTCGTCACCGACGAACGCCGCGACCGTGGACGGCGCGCCGCGCTGACGGTAGGACAGTGTGACGGGGCGGACCGGCGCGCCGACATCGATCGCGGCCTGGAACACGGCCCGCCGGAACGGCCCGCCCGGACTGCTGCACCACGTCGTGGCCTCGGGGAACACGGCGACGGTCTCGCCCGCCCGGAGGCGTTCGGCGACGGCGTCGACCGTGGCGGGCAACCCGCGCAGCGACCACCGGTCGAGCAGCAGCGTGCCCATGCGCCGGGCCTGCCTGCCCACGAACGGCCACCTCGCGACCTCGCGTTTCGCCAGGAACGTCACCGGCTCGAGGGCCAGCAGCACCGGAATGTCGAGCCACGACACGTGATTCGCGACGACGAGTGTCCCCACCCCGCTGCCGCCGTGTTGCGGATTCCGGGGCCCGTGTTGCGGGTTCCAGAGACCGTGTTGCGGGTTCCGGGGCCCGTGTTGCGCCCGCTCGTCACCCGGCCACCGCCCCTCATCGACGCGCTGACGCACGGCTGCGTCCATGGGCCTGTGTTGCGGGTTCGGGGTGAGCGGGCCGGTGGCGGTGAACGTGATGCCCAGGGCGTCGAGGGCGGCAGCCGCCCGGTGCCGAACGTCCGGGGTGCCGGTGTCCCGGACGTCGGCGTTGCGGTGGTCGGCGTTGCGGTGGTCGGTGTTGTCGTCGGACGCGGTGCCGGTCAGGACTGTCGCGAGGGCCACGGTTCGCCGCACGCTCTCCATGGTCGGCACCGGCGGCAACCGGTGCGTGACGCACCGGGGAGAGCACGGTGAACTCGCTCGCCACGGGTTCGCTCCGGCGTTCACCGGTCGTCTCCGAGCAGGTAACGCAGGTAGCGATCGTCGACGTCGGCGAGGCGCAGCAGTACGTAGAAGTCGGCGACGTCGAAGTCCGGATCGTGGGCGGGCGGCCCGCAGACCCAGGCGCCCAGGCGCAGGTATCCGCGGAGCAGGGGCGGCAGGTCGACGTACCGCGGGTGGTCGATGCGTTGCGGCGGCAGCCACGGCCGGTACGGCCGCACGCGATACTCGGCCGGTGAGATGTGCCGGGCGGAGGCGAGGTGCCAGGCCGTCGTCGCCGCGTGCCCGCCGTCGGACAGCGGCACCGAGGCGCATCCGCCCAGGTAGCGGTGGCCCGCGAGGAGCGTGTACCGCGCGAGGGACGACCACATGAGCGTGATGACGGATCCGTTGCGGTGAGCGGGAGCCACACACGAACGGCCCGCCTCGACGATCTCGCCCGCGAGGGGGTCGAGGTCGCCGAGGTCGAACTCGGTCGCCGAGTACGGGACGGGGGAGCGGTGCGGCGGCAGGATCCGATACGTGCCGATGATCTCTTCGGTGGGGTCGTGCGTGACGACGAGGTGATCGCACAGCTCGTCGAACGCGTCGGCGTCGAGCCCCGCGTGTCCTGCGTTCAGGGCGCCGTGTTGCGGATCCCGGAGCTCGTGTTGCGGGTTCCGGGGCCCGTGTTGCGGATTCACGTCACGGCGCTGGGGCTGGTCGTCACGGTGCTGCGGCCGGTCGGCGCGGTGGGCGGCGGTCAGGTCGGCGCCGAGCTCGCCGGCGAACACGGACGCGCGGAGCCGTTGCGCAGCACGGATCTCGTCGGGGGTGTCGGCGATGCGGGCCGTGTAGGTGCGCGTCGCCGCGGTGGACAACACGGGCATGGCGCTCTCCGTTCCTCAGGTGTGCATCGGGTGCGTACAAGGAGGAGAAAAGCACCGATATGATGGCCGTGACCAGGGGATACGTTCGATATCAGGGGAATGTCGGGGCGGTCCCCGAGGCCCGGGGTGGGGCTACCCCCACCACACCGCCGACGTCCGCTCCACCACGACTCGCCGCCCGTTCCCACGCCGCGTGTCCTGCACTCGGCCACCCGTGTTCTGCACTCGGAACCTCGACTTCTGCGCTCGTCGGCGTGAGTTCTGCGCTCATCACGTCGAGACCGGCACCAGGGACGCAGAGATCGGTATCCGGGCTCGTCCCGAGTGCGGCACCCGTCGGCTGTGTCGATCCGTCGCGATGGCGTCGCGGTGCCGTCGCGTCGAGAATCCTCGCAGCACGACGGGCTGGGGTCGCGTAACGAAACGCCTACCGGAATCCGCAACACGGGCCCCGGAATCCGCAACACGGGATCTGGGAAACGCAACACGCATCCACGGACGTGCGCAACACGCACCCACCGGCGTCGATCAGAAGGCACTGACAGTCGTTGGCATCCGCTCGGTGCGGGTCAACGCGCTGACCAACCAAGCCTGACCGTGACGTTCCGTGGCCAGATCTGCGAGAAGGTGGAGCACCGGTGTGAACGCCTCCGCGGGAAAGGCGGCGTGGCAACGTCGATACTGCGTGCGAGATCGTCGGCATGAACGACGATCTCCACCAGGCGGGTGAGGAGGAAATCGTCGCGGCGAAGGCTCCACCCCTGCCACGGAATCGCGACGGTCGCTTGAGCCCGGTTGCTGCGCAAGAGATCGTCCACCTGGTCAAAAGCCTCTCGGCATCTGCGCACCATGGCGTCGAATCCGGCAGCGGCCTCGGATTCGTCACGGGTCCGGTCGTTCGCCGGGTCGTCAAGTGAATCGGTCAGCAGCCACGTCGCACGTCGGTAATGGTCCGCGGACTCGTCGATCGGGGGGTCCGTCGCCGGAACGGGCAGAATCTCGGCGGCACGGACGAGTTGCCTGCCGAGGTGGCAGGTGAGCATGCCGACGGTCATGCGCTCGAGGAATCTGTCGGAATCCCGGTTTCGTTCGACGGCCGGGTTCTCCACGAGTTCGAGTGCGATTTGTGCGGAAGTGAGGAAATCTCGGTCACGGGTGTCCATGCGGCGATCGTAGGTTGGTGGGCCCAATGCTCGGGAAACGCAACACGGCCCCTGGAAAACGCAACACGGTCCCTGGAAAACGCAACACGGGCGCACGAACGCAGGACACGCGTGTACGAGTGCAGGACACGCGAGGTCAGCGTGGGGCGATCGACGTCCACGGGACGGTGAGTTCGCCGAGGCGCCACCGCGCCGGGCGGTTCAGGACCGGCCAACCGGACGCGGCCAGCAGCCGCACCGTCTCCGTCCACCGTACCCGCGGGCCGAACGTCGAGAACGGCGCAGCCGTCGCCCAGCAGTGGTCCAATCGCGACAGTAGTTCGTGAATCCGCTCACCCGGAACATTCCGGTGAATCAACGCCTTCGGCAATCGCTCGGCCACAGTGGACGGACGATCCAGCGATGCGACGCGGCACGACAGTGTCAGCGACACCGGGCCTCGATGCGAGACCGCGGCCCACGTGCACAGTCTGCCGATCTCGTCGCAGGTGCCTTCGACGAGCAGTCCGCCCGGCGCGATCCGTTCCAGCATCGCGCGCCACGACGGTTCGACGTCGGACTCGTCGTACTGCCGGAGCACGTTGAACGCGCGCACCACCGTCGGCCTGCTGCCGGCGAGTTCGAACCCGCCGCGCCGGAAGTCCAGCGACGGCGGAGCGGCGACCGCAGCGCCCACGGCCACGCGCTCCGGATCGAGCTCCAGCCCGAGCACCCGCGCGTCCGGAGCCGCGGCGCGCAGGCGGGTCGCCAGCTCCACGGTCGTCACGGGCGATGCGCCGTAGCCGAGGTCGACGACCAGGGGCGCGGCCTCCGAGCGCAAGGCGCGCCGCACCCCGAGGTCGGCGACCAGCCAGCGGTCGATGCGCCGCAGGCGATTCGGGTTCGTGGTTCCTCTGGTCGGCGAGCCGAGCGGCTCGGCGCGCTTCAGCTGCGCGCGAGCCACGACGTCGTGAAATCGGCCTCCCGCTCGAGCAGCTGTGTGACCTGCTCCGCGATCAGCCCTTCGAGCTTGCCGCCCACCAGCGGGATCTTCACTGTCACCTCGCCGCGCGTGACCTGCCGCGCACCCGCATCGCCGTCGGGCTCCACCGTCACGTTCCCGGTGATTTCTCCCGGAATGCCGTCGACCTGTGCGCGGATCGTGCCCTCGCTGCCGCGCCAGGTGTGCTCGCGCCGCACCATCAGGTCACCCGACACGAACTTCTGCGCCATCGACGGCAGCTTGTCCGCGGGGACGCCCTGTACCAGCGTGTACCGCACCTCGTCGCCGTCGACGGCGTGGTTCTCGAGCGCGGCGTCGACGCCGCCGATCTCGGTCAGCCGCGTGCGCAACGCGGCCTCGTCGGATTGGGCGGCGACGACCTCGGCGACGGAGGCAGGGAACGTCGCCCGATGCTCGATACGGGAAGCCATGCCCGGGACAGTACCGTTGCGGGCTGTGAGCACTGTCGAAACGTCCACCGGCCGCGACCTGCGCAACTACACGACGCTGCGTCTCGGCGGCCCCGCGCGCCGGTTCGTGACGACGACCACGCCCGCCGAACTGGCAGGCGCCGTCGGAGACCTCGACGCGGCGGGTGAGCCCGTCCTGCTGGTCGGCGGTGGCTCGAACCTCGTCGTGTCCGACGCCGGGTTCGACGGCACCGTCGTGCGGATCGCCGCCACCGGATGGGACGGCGCGACCGTGCAGGCCGGGCAGGACTGGGACGCCTACGTCGCCGCCACCGTCGCGGAGGGCTACGGCGGGCTGGAATGCCTCTCCGGGATCCCCGGGTCGGCGGGCGCCACGCCCATCCAGAACGTCGGCGCGTACGGCTGTGAGATCAGCGATGTGCTGCATTCGATCGAGCTCTACGACCGGACCACGGGCGAGGTGCGCACCCTCACCGCAGGCGAACTCGGCTTCGCCTACCGCACGAGCATGCTCAAGGGAACCGACGACGGCGTGGTGCTGTCGGTGCGGTTCGACCTCCGCGAGGACGGCCTGTCCGCGCCGATTCGCTACGCCGAACTGGCCCGCACGCTCGGCGTCGAGGTCGGCGACCGGGTGCCCGCGGCGCAGGTGCGTGCGGCGGTGCTGGAGCTGCGCCGCCGCAAGGGCATGGTGCTCGACGCCGGCGACCACGACACGTGGAGCGCGGGGTCGTTCTTCACCAACCCGATCGTGCCCGAGGCGCAGGTGGATGACGTGCTGAGCCGCATCGCGAGCGTCGTGGGCGAGGACGTGTCCGTGCCGCAGTACCCCGCAGACGGTGGTGTGAAGCTGTCCGCGGCGTGGCTCATCGAGCGTGCCGGGTTCACCAAGGGGCACGCCGGTCCGGGCGGGCGGGTGTCGTTGTCGACGAAACACACCCTCGCTCTGACCAACCGTGGCGAGGCGCGCACCGAGGACCTGCTGGCACTGGCCCGCGAGGTGCGCGACGGGGTCGTCGGCGTGTTCGGTGTCACGCTCCGTCCGGAACCGCTGCTCATCAACTGCGAGCTGTGAGCTCCGCGGGAGTGTCGGCGGGCGCGTCTCCCGGCGGCCCTGACGTATGCCGGGGCCGACTCGTTCCGGGCCGGGCGTAGCAGGACAGCGGCGATACCGCGGCAGGATCAACGGCGAGATCGCGGCGATACCGCGGCAAGATCAAGGGAACGTCCGGGGCGTTCAACGCCCCGAAGGTGCCCTTGGGGGCGAAAAAGGTGCCCTTGGGGCGCCCGCCGAACCCCTCACTCGCGGTGGAAGGTCTTCCCGTCCAGCTGGGCGCGCGGCTTCATGACGATCCGGTCGAGGTTGACGTGTGACGGCCGTGTGGCGGCGAACGAGATGACGTCGGCCACGTCCTCGGCAGCCAACGGCTGGTACCCCTCGTAGACTTTCGCCGCGCGGTCGGTGTCGCCGTCGAACCGGTTGACCGAGAACTCGGTCTCGACCGCGCCCGGAACGATCTCCGTCAGCCGCACCGGATCGCCCAGGTGCTCGGCGCGCAGCGTCTCGTGCAACGCCGCTTGCGCGTGCTTCGCCGACGTGTAGCCCGAGCCGCCGGGATACACGCTGTGGCCCGCGATCGACGTCACCGTGATGACGTGCCCGTCCCCGGAGTCCACGAGCTTCGGCAGCAGCGCCTTCGTCATGCGCAGCGTGCCCAGCACGTTCGTCTCCCACATCCAGCGCCAGTGTTCCTCGTCGGCGGCCTCGACCCGCTCGACACCCCACGCGCCGCCGGCGTTGTTGACCAGTACGTGGCACTCCGGAACCCGTTCGGCGAACGAGGCAACGGAATCGGCGTCCGTGACGTCCAGGGTCAGGGCGGTGCCCGACGTTTCCTCGGCGAGCGGGGTGAGCCTGTCGAGCCGGCGTGCGCCGAGGACGACGTGGAATCCGGCCCGGGCGAGGGATCTGGCGGCGGCTGCGCCGATGCCGGCGCTGGCGCCGGTGACGACTGCGGTTCGCGTGCTCATGGTTCGTATGTTGCCAGGTAATGTTGTAGTGCTGGCGGGGGTGCTGGCCGGGCCAGGGAGGTAGACACACGTGAGGTTCGGACGAGACGGAGCAACTGAACGCGCTGCCGACGGCCGTGGTGTGGACGAGCGCGGTGTGGACGAGCGCGGTGTTGACCAGCCGGGTGCGGCCGAGAACGACACCGCAGGGCGTCGCTGGGGCAGGCGTGGTGTGCTGAAGGCGGCCGCCGTGGCGGCGCCTGCGGGGATGCTCGTCGCGTGCACGGGTGACGACGACTCCGCGGGGGCAGGTACCGGCGACGGCGGCGGGGGCGAACCCGCCGAACCGCAGGCCACGATCGCTGCGCAGCCGAAGGCCGACGCCCGCGACGTCGACGTCACCGCTCCCGTCAAGCTGACGGTCGCCGAGGGCACGTTCGACGAGGTCACGCTCACGAACGAGGACGGCAAAGCCGTCGAGGGCAGTCTCAATGACGACAAGACCGAGTGGACCGTCGGCGAACCCCTCGGCTACGGCCGCACCTATACCTACGCCGCGACGGCCGCGGGTGGCGACGGCCGCACCGCCGAGTTCGACGGTTCGTTCAGCACGGTCCAGCCGTCCGCGGTCGTGCGCGCCACGCTGTATCCGGGCGACGACGCCGTCGTCGGGGTCGGCCAGCCCATCACCGTCAAGTTCGACGCCCCGGTCGGCGACCGTGCCGCCGCGCAGCGCGCTCTGTCGGTGACGACGGAGCCGCAGGTCGAGGGCGCGTGGGCGTGGCTGAACGACCAGCAGGTCGACTGGCGTCCCCGCGAGTACTGGCCCGCCAACACCCGCGTCGAGGTCGCCGCGAAGCTCTACGGCGTGCACTACGGCGGTGGCTCCTACGGCAAGGCGGACGTCACCACGAAGTTCAGCATCGGGCGCAACCAGGTGGTCAAGGTGCACACGCCCGAACACCGCATGCGCGTGTACCGCGACGGCGCCGAGGTCGCCAACTACCCGTGCAGCAACGGCAAGGACGCCAACCCCGACCTCAACACCCCGAACGGCACGGTCATCGTGATGACCAAGGAGCCCACGTCGATCTTCGACAACGAGGAGTACGGCTACACCGACGTCAAGAAGACCTGGTGCTGCCGCATCTCCAACCACGGCGAGTACATCCACGAGAACCAGGAGAACGCCGCCAACATCGGTAAGAAGAACACGTCGCACGGCTGCATCAACCTGTTCGCCGACGACGCCAAGGCGTACTTCGACTCGGCGATGCTCGGCGACCCCGTCGAGGTCACCGGGGCGAGGGCCGATTTCCCGACGACGTCGGACGTCATGGACTGGCTGCTCGACTGGGAGACGTGGAAGTCCAAATCGGCCCTGTGACCGATTCGGCGCGGCGATCCGAATCGGCGCCGTGCTCCATTCGGCCCGGTGACCCATTCGGCCCGTGATCCATTCGGCGCCGTGATCCAGGTCGACGCTGTCACGTCGGCGCGATGACGGCCGCTGTAGGTGGACTGGACGTTCGTGACACCGGTCTTCGGACGAGAGGCCGGCGGTTGGCAACAGGCCCGGGTGTCGGTTCGCATCTGGGTTGCCGAATCCGCGTCGCCGCCGCCCGAGCTGTGTCGGATACCGGCCGACGGTGCGGCAGTCGATTCTGAATTCGATGTCGCCGAGCTGGCTGGTGAGCCGCTGTGCCTGCCGCTGTGCCTGCCGCTGTGCCTGCCGCTTGTGTCGGCACCGTCCGGCGTTGTCCGTTCGATCGTCCACGCGGATGTCGCGGCCGGGCTTCGGCGCGCGTCGACGGCAGATCGCGTAGCCCGCATCTCGCGATCGGACGTCGCCTGCTCTTCGCACCGAGGATCGGCCGTGTGTGACGACTCCGGCTCCTCCTGTCCGAATTTATTGGACGATGGTACTAATAGTTCTATCGTTCAACTTTATTGAGGAGGCGGGATGAGTTCGAGGCAATCGGCTGGGTGGCGCGAGTGGTGTGGTCTCGCGCTGTTGGCGTTGCCGACCATGCTGCTGGGGCTGGACGTGACGGCGCTCTATCTGGTGACCCCGAGCCTGGCGGTGGACCTGGACCCGAGTGCGACCGAGACGCTGTGGATCATGGACGCCTACGGCTTCTTCATCGCGGGTTTCCTGATCGCGATGGGGACGTTGGGCGACCGGCTCGGTCGACGCCGGTTACTCATGATCGGAGTGGCGGCATTCGCCGCGGTCTCTGTCTCGGCGGCGTTCGCTCCCACCGCGTTGTGGTTGATCGTGGCACGGGCCCTGCTTGGTGTGGCCGGAGCAACACTGATGCCCTCGACTCTCTCCTTGATCGGCACCATGTTCACCGACGCCCGGCAACGGGCATTGGCGATCGGGGTGTGGGCCACGATGTTCGCCCTGGGAATGGCCGCAGGCCCGGTCGTGGGCGGGATCCTGGTCGCCTCCCTGTGGTGGGGCGCGGTCTTCCTCGTCGCCGTCCCGGTGGCCCTGCTGGTGCTCGCCGGTGCACCTGCGCTACTGCCCGAGCACCGGACCCGTGCAGGTCGGCTCGACCCGCTGAGCGTCGCGTTGTCCCTGGCGGCACTGCTGCCGATCGTCTACGCGATCAAGCACGGCGCCGCCTACGGCGTCGACGCCCAGGCCGTCGGCGCCGTCGTTGTCGGCGGGGGAGCTGCCGTCGCGTTCGTGCGCCGCCAACTCCGCATCCCGGAGCCGCTACTCGACATGAAGCTGTTCACCACCCGTGGGTTCGCAACGGCTCTGTCGGTGTTGTTGATCGGCCTGGTCGGTTTCGGTGGCGTGATGTTGCTGGTCACCCAGTACCTGCAGCTCGTCGTCGGCCACTCGCCGATAACGGCTGGCCTGTGGATGGGCCCGCCCGCATTGGCCATGCTCATCGGGGCCATCGGTGCCCCACTGATGGCTGCTCGCATCTCACCCGGCCGTGTGATGGCGGCCGTCCTGTCCCTGTCGCTGGCCGGATATGCACTGCTGACCCTGGCCGGAACCGACAGCCAGCTGACCGTTGTCGCCGGCTTCGCGCTTGTCTACCTCGGCCTCGGCGTCATCGCCGCGCTGGGCACTGACATCGTCGTGGGTGCGGCACCCGCGGACCGGTCGGGATCGGCGGCCGCGCTGTCCGAGACCGTGCAAGAGCTCGGAATCGCCGCCGGCGTCGCGCTGCTGGGAAGCCTCACCACCGCGATCTACCGCAGTAGTATCGATACACCCGCCGGACTGCCTGCACCCTTGGCCGAGATCTACAGCGACAGCCTTGCCGGAGCATCATCGGTCGCGGACCGGATCCCGACCGGCGCTCTCGAGCACGCGCGAACCGTGTTCACCGGCGGACTCAACACGGCCTCCCTTGCCGCGGGCCTTGTCGTTGGAGCCGCTGCCCTGGCTTGCTTTCTGATGTTGCGGCACCTCCGGCCCCTCGGCGAGGCCGATCGCGAAGCGGCGTCGATAACCTCGGCACCCAGGAACGATCGATGACGGGTGACGCGATGGCGGCTGAACACGACTCCGGAGAAGCAGGCGGAGGACACGAGACTGTCGATGGGCGAAAACTACGTGGCCAACGTCGGCGAGCACAGATCATCGAAGCAACTCTCGAGATCGTCCGCCGGGACGGCGCAGCCGGTGTCACCCACCGCACCGTCGCCAAAGAAGCGGGGATCACCACCAGCCTGACCCTGTACTATTTCGCCACCCTGGACGATCTACTGGTAGCCGCCCTGACCAGCGTCACCGACGACTACACGAGCCGTATCCGGCAGCTCATCGACCACGAGGACGACCCACTCGCAGGCCTGGCCGAGCTTATCGCCGAATCCGGCGGCCCCGGACGTGAACGAGCACTCGCCGAACGCGAGCTGTCCACCCTCGCTGCCCGCCGCCCAGCCCTGCGACCGATCGCCAGACGCTGGCGCGACAACGTCGCCGAGCTCGGCCGAACACAGACCGACGACCCCGACACGATCGAGGGGTTCGTCGCACTCTCCGACGGCCTGTGTACCGCGATCCTCCTCAACGACCGCGAAGCCGATCCCGGCCACATCGAGGCAGTGCTCAGTAAGGCTCTTCTGCGAAGCAGCGAGTAGCCCGCGTCGGCCCACCACCGACCGTTCTCGGTGCTGTCACGAACGTCCTGCCCCTGCAACAACCGGCCCTGTGGCGACCAGCGCCACGACAACGAATTCCGGCGCAGGGGCGCGTGCGAAGTCTGCGGTCGTCGTCCCGGCGGCCGGGCGGGTGCGCTCGTCAGTCCTTGTGGACCTCGATGAGCGACCCGGCGGTGATGATGGCCGCCAGGACGACGATCGCGATGATCACGATTTCGAGAACCATGGTCGACTCCTCGTCGTTGAGGCGCCGGTGAAGGCCTGGTCGGCCCAGTCTACGCCTTCGTGTCGGCGGCTTCCCGGTTCTCGTTGCGCTTGGACACCCGCAGGCTGAGCACGGTCACGACGCCCAGGATGCCGATGATCGCCAGCAACGAGATCGGCGTCGGGATGGTCGGCACCGCGGGCCACACGGTGTGTGCCCAGTGCAGCACGAGCTTCACGCCGATGAAGGCGAGGATGAGCGCGAGGCCGTGGTTGAGGTAGATCAGCTTCGCGAGTACCGCCTGCAGCACGAAGTACAGGGCGCGCAGGCCGAGCAGGGCGAACGCGTTGGTCGCGAACACGAGGTACGGGTCCTCGGTGATGCCGTACACGGCGGGCACCGAGTCGACCGCGAACACGATGTCGGTGGCGAACACGGCGACCACGACGATCGCCAACGGCGTCAGCGCACGCTTGCCCGCCTCGCGGACGATCATCTTCGTGCCGCGGTAGTCGTCGGTGACATGCGTGAACCGGCGCATCAGCTTCACCGAGCGCATCTCGGACGGGTCCTTCTCGTCCTGGTGCCCCTTGAGGGCCTCCACGAGGATTTTCACCGCGGAGATGAACAGGATGACGCCGAACACCAGGAACGCCCACGTGCCGGCTTGCAGCATCGCCGCGCCGAGGGCGATGAAGATGCCGCGCAGCACGAGCGCGCCGACGATGCCGTAGAGCAGCACGCGCTGCTGCACCGCCGCAGGCACCGCGAACCCGGTGAGGATCAGCAGGAACACGAAGAGGTTGTCCACCGACAACGACTTCTCGACGACGAAGCCCGTCACGAACTCGGTCGCCTGGGCCCCGCTGAACGCCAGCCATACGAACAGCGCGAACACGAACGGCAGCGCCAGATAGAACACCGACCAGCCGACGGCCTCCTTCATGGCGACCTCGTGCGGTTTGCGCGTGATCACGAAGTCGGCGACGAGCAGGGCGAGCAGCACCAGGATGCTGAGCGTCCAGAGCATGGGCGAACCCATGGTCTCGGCGGCTTCGGCAGCGCCGGAACCGGCGGCTTGGACGAGCACACAGACCTCCGCGAACGTTGAATCGTTCGAGGTCTCCTTCACCCGCGGCGCGCGGGCGACCTGCCGAGAACGCAATCCGTGCGTTCGTACTGACCGGCGAGGCCCAAGGTGGAAGTACTCCCCTCGATGACAAGTGTCCGGCACGACGAACGTCGTTGCCAACCCGGGGCGGCTGTGACCGGGTGTGACGTCCGTCGGGTGTGATGTCCACCGGACATGCCCGAGGCGGGCCGGTGACGGGGCGGCCGCGGGGCGGGGCGGGATGTGGTCGCCGGGAATTGTCAGTGGTGGTTCGTATGCTCCGCGGAAAGGCGTTCACCTGCGACGATGCAGGTGGTAGGGGAGTGACGGTGACACCACCGACGGAGCGTGCAACCACACCCAGCGGCACCGAATCCTTGGAGGCCGAATCTTTCGAGGCCGAATCTTTCGAGGTCGAGCCGTTCGAGATTTCGGTGCCGCAGGCCGAGCTGGACGATCTGAGGGAGCGACTGGCGCGCGCCCGCTGGCCCGACGAGCTCGACGGCGTCGGTTGGGACCACGGCGTCCCGGCCGGCTACGTCCGGGAGCTCGCCGCGTACTGGCGTGACGGGTTCGACTGGCGCGCGCAGGAGCGGCGCCTCAACGCGTATCCGCAGTTCGCGGCCGATGTCGCCGGGCAGCGGGTGCATTTCCTGCACGTCCGCTCGCCGGAGCCCGACGCGTTGCCGCTGCTGCTGGTGCACGGCTGGGGAACGACGTTCGCCGAGTTCCTCGACGTCATCGGCCCGCTGACCGAGCCGCGCGCCCACGGTGGCGACCCGCGCGACGCGTTCCATGTGGTGATCCCGTCGCCGCCGGGCTTCGCGTTCTCCGGCCCGACGACCGAACCCGGCCAGGCCGACAGCGACCGGTACGCCGAGCTGTTCGCCGCGCTCATGGCTGGTCTGGGGTACGAGCGGTACGGCGCTCAGGGCGGCGACCTCGGTTCCCTGGTCGGTCCGCAGCTGGGCAGGGTGGCGCCCGGCAACGTCGTGGGCGTGCACGTCAACGGCCTGCTGACACTCGGTGGTTGGGATCTCGACCCGGACGAACTCGACGCCGGCGACCGCCGCCGCTTCGAGGGGCTGCAGAACTTCGACGAGGTCGGCGGTTATGCGGCGGTGCAGTCGACGCGTCCGCAGTCGCTCGCGATGGGACTGCACGACTCCCCGGTGGGGCTGCTGACGTGGCTGGCCGACATCTACCACCTGTTCTCGAATCCGGCGGCCGAACTGCCGGACGACGCTGTCGGCCGGGACGCGCTGTTGACGAACGTGTCGTTGTACTGGCTGACCGGCACGACGGCGTCGTCGATGCGGATCTACAAGGAGGCGCAGAGCTGGGCCGCTGAGCTGCCGAGTTCCGGGGTTCCGACGGGCTGTGCGCTGTTTCCCGGTGACAGCACGATCCGTGTGCTGGCGGAGCGGCAGAACCACGTCACGCACTGGTCGGAGTTCGACCGCGGTGGGCATTTCGCGGCAATGGAGGCGCCGGACCTGCTGGTCGACGACGTCCGGACGTTCTTCCGCAGCGTGCGCTGACGCGTTCGGCGACGCCGCGGTGGTGTCCGCCTCCGGCCGGGATCGACCGGCCGGGTGAGAGACTGCCGGGGTGCGAACCGAGGTCACAGGTGCAGACGGGGTCCGGATCGGCGCGATCGTCGACGGTGCAGGCGCGGCGGACGGAGCAGGCGCGGCCGGTGCGGTAGGTGCCGACGGCGAGGCGGGTGGCCGCCCGCCCGTGATCGTCTTCGTGCACGGCTGGGCCCAGTCGGCGGACGCGTGGCAGCTGCAGTTGGCCGACCCGCGGCTGGCCGGCGAGTTCCGCCTCGTCGCGATGGACCTGCGCGGGCACGGCCGGTCGGGCGTGCCCGCCGACGGTTACGACGACCCCCGCGTGTGGGCCGACGACCTGGCCGCGGTGCTGGAACTGGCAGGTACGCCCGCGGTGGTGGTCGGCTGGTCCTACGGCGGCCTCGTCATCACCGACTACCTGCGTGTCCACGGCACCGCCGGGCTGGCGGGCGTCGTCTACGCGGGCGCGATCACCGAGCTGGGCCGTGACCACCCGGGCGGCGCCGTCGGGCCGGCGATGCAGGCGGCACTGCCGGAGGCGCTGTCGCCGGACGACGACGTCGCCCGGCCCGCGGTGCAGCGCCTGTGCGGCGGCATGACGGCGGGATCCGACGGGGCGTCGCTGGTCGACGACATCCTCGCCGTGCCCGCCCACGTGCGCGCGGGGCTGTTCCGGCGGGACATCGGCTCGGCCGAGGTGCTCGAAGCCGTCGACGTTCCTGCGCTCGTGCTGCACGGCGAGAGCGACGCCGTTGTCGACATCACTGCCGCCGAGTACGCGGCCGGGAAGATTCCGGGGGCCCGTAAGCGTTGGTTGCCTGGGGTGGGCCATCTTCCGTTCGCCGAGGAAGCGAAGACGTTCGGAGACGAACTGGCGGCCTTCGCCCGCGACGCGTACAGAAAGGTGAACCGGTGACGATCTCCTGGTACCGGCAGGCCGCGACGCAGCAGCCGCGCCGGGTGGCGGTGCTGACCGTGCACACCTCCCCGCTGGAGCAGCCGGGCACCGGCGATGCGGGGGGAATGAACGTCTACATCGCCCAGACGGCCCAGGAGATGGCCAGACGCGGGGTGCAGGTCGAGGTGTTCACGCGCGCCACGTCGTCGGACCAGCCGCCGGTCGCCGAGCTCGCCCCCGGCGTGCTCGTGCGCCACATCCCGGCGGGCCCGTTCGAACCGCTGTCACGCGGTGAACTGCCCGCGCAGCTGTGTGCGTTCACCAACGGCGTGCTGCGTACGGAGGCGGCCCACGAGCCGGGCTACTACGACCTGATCCATTCGCACTACTGGCTGTCCGGTCAGGTCGGTTGGCTCGCACGCGAACGGTGGGGTGTGCCGCTGGTGCACACCGCGCACACTCTGGCCAGGGTGAAGAACGCTGCACTGGCCGAGGGGGACACGCCGGAGCCGCGGACCCGTGTCATCGGCGAACAACAGGTCGTCGACGAGGCGGATCAGCTGATCGTCAACACCGGGGTCGAAGCCGAGCAGCTGGTCGACCTGTACGACGCCGCCCCCCGTGCGGTGCGGACCGTGTCACCGGGAGTGGATCTGGAGCGGTTCCGGCCGGGGTCGCAGGCGCAGTCACGGCGGATCCTCGGGCTGAGCGACGACGCCGTGGTGCTGGCGTTCGCGGGCCGGATCCAGCCGTTGAAGGCGCCGGATGTGCTGTTGCGTGCCGCCGCGGAGCTGGTCGCGCAGCGGCCGGAGTTGCGCAGCAGGCTGGTGGTGCTGGTCGCGGGCGGACCGTCGGGCACCGGGCTGGAGCAGCCGGAGTCGCTGAAGGCGCTGGCCGCCGACCTGGGGATCGCGGAGCTGACCCGGTTCCTGCCGCCGCAGTCGGGCGACGGGCTGGTCGACGTGTACCGGGCCGCGGACGTCGTGGCGGTGCCGAGCCACAATGAGTCGTTCGGCCTGGTCGCGCTCGAGGCGCAGGCCTGCGGGACGCCGGTGGTCGCCGCGTCGGTGGGCGGGCTGCCGGTGGCGGTCGACCACGGGACGTCGGGGCTGCTGGTCGAGTCCCACCGCGCGCCGGAGTGGGCGGATGCACTGGCCGATGCGGCGTTGCGCCGACGGGACGCACTCGCCGAGGGGGCGGTGCGGCATGCGCAACGGTTCTCGTGGCAGCGCACGACGGACGTGCTGCTCGACAGTTACGCCGATGCACGCGGGGCGTTCCACCGTGCGGCTCTGGAGGTGGCGGTGTGAGCAGCCGGGATGCCGGGGGTGTCGACGCGATCGTGCATTCGGCGCTCGAGGCCTCCGAGGTGCCGTACGACCGGCGCGGCGACGGCGTGTACTTCGTGACCCTGCCGGGGGTGAAGAAGCTGCAGACGAACGCCTGGCTGGTGGTGCGCGAACATTCGCTGGCCGTGGAGGCGTTCGTGTGCCGTCGTCCGGACGAGGCCTGCGAGGACGTCTACCGGTTCCTGCTGCGGCGCAACGCCAAGCTGTACGGCGTGGCCTACACGCTGGATTCGGCGGGTGACATCTACCTGGTGGGCCGCCTGGGGCTGGACACCGTGTCGGCCGACGAGGTCGACACGGTGCTGGGGCAGGTCCTGGAAGCGGCGGACGGCGATTTCAACACCCTGTTGGAGCTGGGGTTCGCGAGCTCGATCCGCAGGGAGTGGGACTGGCGGGTGCGCCGCGGCGAGTCGCTGGCCAATCTGCAGGCGTTCAAGCATCTGGTGGAGCCGGCCGCGGCGCATGAGCCGGGCACGCTGACCGACGACTGACTGTGAGGATTCCTTCGGCACCCTGATGGTGGGCTGTGGGCTGGTGACCGCGTTCGGCTGCCGAGCCCGCCGGGCGGAGCCCGTCCGGTCCTGTCCCGCGGAGCCCGTCCGGCGGAGCCCCGCGATGCGAGACACGCCTGCCTGAATGCAGAACACACGGGGCCGAGTGCAGAACCCGCGGGCCTGAATGCAGGACACGCGGGCCGCGAGCAGACTTCTCCCAGGTGGTCGACGGGGCGGCTCGAGGGAGGGGGGAGTCGCGAACTCGAGCCGCCCCGTGGACCTTCCCGCCTGTTCGGACCCGGTGACGAGGGGGATGCCAACGGGGCCGGCGGGCCGCAGCTCGGCAGGGGGAGACGAGCTGCGATCTGTTTCCCGCGTTGCTCGACCCGGGGAGTGCGTGGTTCCGGGTCGTGCGGGCTCAAGTGTCAACTTGTCAGACTCGGCACCGTAATCACAAGACTACTGGCTACTCTATTCGAGTGAATTTTATCGACAGGTTGAACACACTACGACCCAGCTGGCGCGGTTGAGCTGTAGGCAGAAGCCCCGATCGAGAGTTTCGTTCGCTTGGTCCGCGCGTTGATGAAACTCTCTGTATAAGTCGTGCTAGTGCGTGCCAGCCCACTAGCGCAGTGGCCGACGTCGCGCTACTCGATTCGGCGGAACATGGCACGCTGAGGAACATGGCCGAACTTGGGACACTGGTGCTGCTGCGTCACGGGCAGAGCACATGGAACGCGGAAAACCTGTTCACCGGCTGGGTCGACGTGCCGTTGTCCGACCAGGGTGAGGACGAGGCCAAGCGCGGCGGGCAGCTGCTCGCCGAGGCCGGGCTCCTGCCGGACGTGGTGCACACGTCGCTGCTGCGCAGGGCAATCTCGACGGCCGACATCGCGCTGGACGCGGCCGACCGGCACTGGATCGACGTCCGCCGCAGCTGGCGGCTCAACGAGCGTCACTACGGCGCGCTGCAGGGCAAGAACAAGAAGGAGATCGCCGACGAGTTCGGCGACGAGCAGTTCATGCTGTGGCGCCGCTCGTACGACACGCCCCCGCCGGAGATCGAGCGGGGCAGCACGTTCAGCCAGGACGCCGACCCGCGTTACCAGGGCATCGACGGTGAGCTGCCGCTGACCGAGTGCCTCAAGGACGTCGTGGCGCGGCTGCTGCCGTACTGGGACAGCTCGATCGTGCCCGACCTGCGAGCGGGCAAGAACGTGCTGGTCGCGGCACACGGCAACTCGCTGCGCGCGCTGGTCAAGCACCTCGACGGTGTCTCCGAGGACGACATCGCCGGACTGAACATCCCGACGGGCATCCCGCTGCGCTACGACCTCGACGCCGAGCTCGAGCCCACCAACCCCGGGGGCACCTACCTGGATCCGGAGACGGCCGAGAAGGCGGCCGCCGCGGTCGCCAGCCAGGGCCGCTGAGGCCGTACCACCGCAAACCGACGTAGGGGCCGCTTCCCGACCGGGAGGCGGCCCCTACGTGTGTCCACGGCAGGCGGAGGCGGCTACGCCGTTCGCTGGAAGACCTCGCGTTCGAGCCGTGCCAGCCGCTCCGCGACGGTGCCGCCCGAGCCTTCCCGTTCGGCCTGCAGGCGGTCCAGCGCCCAGATGCGGATGAGTGTCGACACCGGGAGTTTCGCGTCGTCGGCTGCCTGCTGGAGCCGGTCGTGTTCCTCCGTGGAGAGACGCACCGACACGACGGCCGGACGGCCGAGGTTGGGGCGGCTCACCTCGACGTGGTCGGGCGTGGTGCCCGATGCGTCGTACTGTTCCGCCGCCGCGCCTTCGTCGGTCAGCAACTTGTCGATCTCACTCATCGTCGACCTCCACGTATGTCCGCCGATCGCTCTGATTGGAAAACCACGCGTTCGTACCCCACCAGTCACCGTCCGGGTGTTCGTCATCGCCGACCACGGGGCTGACGAGGATCACCGTGGGGATCGATCCGGCCGTCACCGAGTATCCGACGACTCGAACCGAGCGGCCGCTCCTGCTTGCCGGGTCAGGGCGTTGCCATACCGCGTACGCGTCTTGCACCGCCTCATCCGCCCAGGACGTTTCGATCGCGTGTCGCTTCCGGACGTAGTCGGCTCTCTTGCTCCAGTCGACACCTTTGGCCATATCTACATTGTAGTGCTTTGTATGACAACTGCTCAGTCCCGTCGGCATCGTTGTGTGCCGAGGTGGCCAGGCGACGTCACGCGGCAGCGCGCCGATGAGGGGTGGTGACCGGGTGATGGGTGGGAGCAACACGGTCCCCGGAATCCGCAACACGGGCTCCGGAATCCGCAACACGGGCCCTGGAATCCGCAACACGGGCCCTGGAATCCGCAACACGGGTGCCGCCGCGCAGGGTGCGGGAAACGGGGTTCGGGGTACGGCAGGTGAACTGGATCTTGCCTGGTGGCGAACACGTGGCCCGTGAGTGTCAGGCCCGTCACCGCACGGCCGTCGAGACCGGGACAACCGCCCGGGCGAATGCTTACGATGCCAACCGTGACGGCGTCCGGATCGGTCCTGCTGGCCACTGCCGCGCTGGTGGTCGGCATCGCTGTCGGTTTCTTCTTCTTCCGCACCCGCGGCCGGGACGTTCCCGAGCCGGCAGGCCCCACGGCCGCCGAGTTGCTGCTGCGTTCGGTGCGGTCGTCGGAGACCGGCGTGGTGATGCTCAATCGCTTCGGTGACCTGGTGTTGCACAATGCGCGCGCCGAGGAACTCGGTCTGCTGCGCGGCAACCAGGTCGACGGCCGGGTGCGGGACGCCGCGCAGCGGGTCGTCGACGCCGGCGAGGCGCTCGAGGTCGACATCTCGCCCGACGAGGTCCGCGGCAGGCAGCCGGAGGCGGTCGCGGCGCTCCTGCGGCCGCTGGGCGACGGCTTCACGATCGTGGAGGCCGTGGATCACTCGGACGCGGCCCGACTGGAGGCGACACGACGTGACTTCGTGGCCAACGTCAGCCACGAGCTCAAGACCCCGGTCGGCGCGATCGCCCTGCTCGCGGAGGCCGTGCTCGATGCGGACAGCGCCGAGGAGGCGCGCCGGTTCAGCGAGAAGATCCTCCGCGAGTCCAACCGCCTCGGCAAGCTCGTCACGGAGCTGATCGCGCTGTCCCGCCTGCAGGGTGCGGAGAAGCTGCCGGAGATGACGGTCGTCGACGTCGACGGGGTCGTCGCCGAGACGCTGTCGCGCACCAAACTCGCCGCCGAGACCGCCGACATCACGGTCACGACCGACGGCCCCAGCGGCCTCGAAGTGGACGGCGATCGCACGCTGCTGGTCACGGCGTTGTCGAACCTGCTCGACAACGCGATCTCCTACTCGCGGCAGTCGAGCCCGGTGTCGATCAGCCGCAGGCTCACCGACGGCTGCGTCGAACTGGCGGTCACCGATCGCGGCCTCGGCATCGCGCCCGACGAGCAGCAGCGCGTGTTCGAGCGGTTCTACCGCGCCGACAAGGCCCGTTCCCGCGCGACCGGCGGTACCGGCCTCGGCCTGGCGATCGTCAAGCACGTCGCCGCCAACCACGGCGGTGAGGTGCGGCTGTGGAGCAGGCCGGGCGTCGGGTCGACGTTCACGCTGCGCATCCCCGCGCGGGAGGGCGTGACCGGCACTGACGCGGCCGACACTGTCGACGCTGCCGACGCAGCCGACACTGCCACGTCCGAGGCCGACGGCACCGATGGCACCGACGGCGTTCCGGCCACGAGCACGAGCACGAGCACCGCGACCGAGACCGCGGACCAGCGCAGCGACGACCCGGCAGGGCAGCCGCTGGTCCCCAGCGTGCGGGAACGCACCCAACCGGGAGGAACAACGCAGTGACCAGGGTTCTGATCGTCGAGGACGAGGAGTCGTTCGCCGACCCGATGGCCTTCATGCTCCGCAAGGAAGGCTTCACCGCCGCCCTCGCGACGACCGGCCAGCAGGCGCTCGAGGAGTTCGACCGCAACGGTGCCGATCTCGTGCTGCTCGACCTCATGCTCCCCGGCATGAGCGGCACGGACGTCTGCAAGCAGCTGCGTGCGCGTTCGGCGGTCCCGGTGATCATGGTGACCGCACGCGACAGCGAGATCGACAAGGTGGTGGGCCTCGAGCTCGGCGCGGACGACTACATCACCAAGCCGTACGCCGCCCGTGAGCTGATCGCGCGGATCCGTGCCGTGCTGCGCCGGGGTGGCGATGCTCCGGCGGCGGAGCCGGACGCGGCGCCGCTCGTGCTGTCGGCGGGCCCGGTGCGGATGGACGTCGAACGGCATGTGGTGACGGTCGGCACCGAGGAGATCTCGCTGCCGCTGAAGGAGTTCGACCTGCTCGAGTACCTGCTCCGCAACGCAGGGCGAGTCCTGACGCGCAGCCAGCTCATCGACCGCGTGTGGGGCGCCGACTACGTGGGCGACACGAAGACACTCGACGTCCACGTCAAACGCCTCCGGTCGAAGCTCGAACCGGACCCCGGACAGCCGCAGTACCTGGTCACGGTTCGTGGTCTCGGTTACAAGTTCGAGGCCTGAACCGCAGGCCCGGTACCGTGGGTAACTGTGCGCCTAGGGGTTCTTGACGTCGGTTCCAACACCGTCCATCTGCTCGTCGTCGACGCGCACCGTGGTGGGCACCCCACACCGATGCATTCGGAGAAGACGGTGCTGCGGCTGGCCGAGCAGCTCAACACCCGCGGTGAGCTCACGAAACAGGGCATCTCCAGCCTGGTCGACGCGGTCGAGCAGGCCAAGGTCTCCGCCGAGCGGTGGGGGTGCGAGGACGTGATGGCGTTCGCGACCTCCGCCGTACGCGAGGCCAGCAACACCGACGGCGTCCTCGCCACGGTGGCCGATTCCACGGGCGTCGAGCTGCAGGTGCTCACGGGTGAGGACGAGGCGAAGCTGACGTTCCTCGCGGCCCGCCGCTGGTTCGGCTGGTCGGCCGGGAACTTGCTGGTGCTCGACATCGGCGGCGGTTCGCTCGAGGTGGCGATGGGTATCGACGAACGCCCGGACCTCGCCGAATCGCTGCCGTTCGGCGCGGGCCGCATCACGCGGACGCGATTCTCGAACGACCCGCCGAACCGCTCGGAGATCATTGCGACGACGGCGTGGCTCGACGACGCGCTGTCCGGTTTGGCGGAGCGCATCCGCGACGTGGGGGAACCGGATCGGGTGGTTGCGACGTCGAAAACGTTCCGGTCGCTGGCGCGGCTCACCGGTGCGGCGCCCTCGTCGGCGGGGCCGCGGGTGGTCCGCACCCTGACCGACACCGGGCTCCGGCAGCTGCTCTCGTTCATCACGCGCATGTCGTCCGATGACGTGGCAGAGCTGGAGGGAGTCAGCGGGAGCAGGGCACATCAGCTGGTCGGGGGTGCGCTCGTGGCGGAGGCCACGATGCGGGCACTGTCGCTCGAGCGGTTGGAGATCTGCCCGTGGGCGCTGCGGGAAGGCGTGATTTTGCGCAGGCTGGACCTTTCCAACGGCGAGGACCAGACTGCGCTTGCGACCGGTCGGGGCCGGGGATGAGGCGCGTTCGGGCCACACTGGACGCAGACGATTGGCGACGGGCACGGTGGAAGGGATGACTCGAGACAGCGACGGCGATCGGCAGCAGAAGACCGTTGCCGAACTGCTCGCCCAACACGGCGGACAAGCCGCCGGCGCCGCACCGCGCCGGCGGCGGCGTCGCGCTGCCGACGACACCGGTGAGCAGCCGAGCATCACGGACACGGCCCCGCAGGCCATCATCGAGCGCGTGCGTTCGGAGGACGGGCCGGACGAGTCGTCCGCACCGCCGGCGAACGGCGCTCAACCGGGCGGTCCTCACCCGAACGGTGCCGCACCGAACGGTGCTCGTCCGGGCGCCGGCCCCGATGGTGCCGCGCCGAACGGTGCTCCCGCGAACGGTGCCGCACCGAACGGCTCTGCCACGAACAGCGCTGCGCCGAACAGCGCGCCCGGCGGCGTGCACCCCGACGCAGGCCCTCCCGCCGCAGGCCCGCCGCCCGCCGCAGGTGGTCCCGGTCCCGCTCCGGGCCGGCCGCCGCAGCCGGGCCCGCGCGGTCCCAGGAAGAACTCGGACGGCTTCGCCACGCCGCCACAGGCAGGACCCGCGCCGCAGCAGGGACAAGCGCCGCAGCCGGGACAAGCGCCGCAGCCGGGACAAGCGCCGCAGCCGGGACAAGCGCCGCAGCCGGGACAGGCGCCGCAATCGGGACAGACCCAGCCGCAGCCAAGACAGGCGCCGCATGCGCCGTCCCCGCAGTCGCAGGTGCCGCCGGAGGCGCCGACGCGCGGTGGCGTGCCGCCGGTGCCACCCGCGGGCGGGGCCGCGCCGGCGCCGCAGCAGTCGTCGGGCGGTTTCTTCTTCTCGCCGCAGAACGAGCCGTCGCAGAACGAGCCGCAGAACGAGGTGCCGCAGAACGAGGTGCCGCCCGAGACCGGTCCGGACGGTGCCGAGGCGCCCGGCGAGGCTGCCGCGCATCCTGCGCCGCCCTCTCCGGCACCCGCTCAGCCGCCTCGCCGGCGCCGCCCGTGGCGGCCGGGCAGCCGGCCGGCCGAGCCCGAATCGAACACCGAACAGTTTCCGGCGGTGGCCGACGGCAACGCGAACGAACGTGGAGCGCAGCGATCCTCCTCGGGACCCGTGCGGGGTGACGAACCGCCGGCCGGACTGGCGAACTGGCGCCGTAAGCGGCGGCAGGCCCCGGTGCGCGACAAGCAGCGTGCCGAGCAGGACACCGAGGTCGGCGTGACGCCGGTCGTCCCGCCGGAACACGCCGACCCCGCCACGCCGGACGGGTACCAGCAGGCCGGAGCAGACGCCGGAAGTGCGGCGGGCGCCGCCGCTCCCGCGCGGCACGACGACCCGGACGAAGGACCCCCGACGGGCTATTTCGCCCCGGACTTCGACGACGATGACGACGATGACGGCCACGTGCCGCAGCAGGCGGGCGGGCAGGCCGCGCAGGCGTCGGGAATCGGCGCGGCCCTCGGCGGCGCGCCGCAGGCGGAGGCATCGCAGGCAGGTGCGGCGCAGGCAGGTACGGCCGACACCCGTGGTGGTTACGACACCGGCCTCGAGGAGTCCGCAGGTTACGAGCACGGGTACGCGGGCGAGTACGACGGCTATGACGCCTACGCCGACGAATACGGCGAATACGCCGGCTACGACGAGGCGGCCTACGACGGTTACGCCTACGACGATGCGGCCTACGCCGAGGACTACGACGATCCTTACGACGACGGCTACGAGGACGACGGCTACGACGACCGCTACGAGGACGACCGCTACGACGAGTTCTACGACGACGAACTCTACGACGACCCGTACGCCTACGACGACGGGTACGACGACGAGGACCTCGTCGCGGGCCGTTCGCCGGAGCTCGGCGACGAGCCGGCCGGCGAGCCGTCACCGGCGAAGCAGTGGCTCGCGCTCGGCGCCCAGCTCACGGGCGGTGTCGCGGGTGGTGCGGCCGTGTGGCTCGGGTTCAACTGGCTGTGGGGTCAGCTGCCTGCCGCTGCGCTCGTCGCCGCGCTGGTCGTGACCGTGGGGCTGGTGCTGATCGTGCGCAAGGTCCGCCGTGCCGACGATCTGCAGACCACGGTGCTCGCTGTCCTTGTCGGACTCGTCGTGACGGTCTCGCCCGCCGCGCTGCTGCTGGTGACGAAGTAGCGCGTGATCCCCGTCGGACTGTCCACGGCGTCGGTATGGCCGCTCCGTGCGCGTGCCGGGTTCGAACTGGCCCGGACGCTGGGCTTCGACGGCGTCGAGGTGATGGTCTGGGCCGATCCGGAGAGCCAGGACGTCGCCGCGCTGCGGCGCCACAGCACGGCGACGGGTATGCCGGTGCTGGCGGTGCACTCGCCGTGCCTGCTGATCACCCAGCGCGTGTGGTCGCCGGATCCGGTGGTGCGGCTGCGGCGGTCGGTCGAGGCGGCCGTCGAGCTGGAGGCTCCGACCGTGGTGGTGCATCCGCCGTTTCGCTGGCAGCGGCGCTACGCCGAGGCCTTCGCCGGCCTCGTCGCCGAGCTCGAGTTCTCGAGCGGCGTGCGGATCGCCGTGGAGAACATGTTCCCGGTGCGCACGCCGCGCGGTCGGGAGGTGTCGGCGTTCCGTCCGTCCGTCGACCCGACCGAGGTCGGGCACGCCCACTACACGCTGGACCTGTCGCACACGGCGACGGCGGGCATGGACGCGCTGGCGCTCTCGAAGCGGATGGGCGACCGCCTCACGCACGTCCACATGGGAGACGGCACCGGGGTGGCGAAGGACGAGCACCTGTTGCCCGGCCGCGGCACGCAGCCGTGCGCAGAGCTGCTGGAAGGCCTCGGCACGGACGGTTTCGATGCCCGCGGTGGGCAGGTCGTCCTCGAGGTGAACACGCGCAGCGCCCGCACCGAGGATCAGCGCGCCAAGATGCTCAGCGAAGCGCTCCTGTTCACCCGCCTGCACCTGGGTTGAGGTCCGCGGCCGCGGCCGCGGCCGCGGCCGCGGTCACGGGTGCGGCCACGGCCACGGTCACGGGTGCGGTCGTCCGCGGTGATCGCCGGCAGGTTCCGGCGGCGTGTCGTGTGCCACTCCGGTTTCGGGTCGTCGTCACCCGTGATGCGCAGTGTGAGTGCGCCACCGGCCGTTATCAAGATCAACTTGTCCTTGGGCGGGGGTGTCGCGCGCAGTGACCATCCGTATCGTTTTCGATGTGATGCTGCGTGCACGTGGTGTGAACACATTGCTCGAATCGGGTGCCCGCAACGCTTGTGGTGGGCACCACCGCCCGGCTCTGCCTATTCTTCGCGGGTACGGGAGTCGGTACGGCTGTACCAAGGGGGTCTCGGCCGCCGGTTTCCGCACACCGGCCCTGCGAGTGTCGGAGGGGGAAGGGGAGAAGGTGCGCGTCGATAGCCGTTCGGCGGTGGTCGGTGCCGGTCTCGGGACGACCGGGCTCGCAGCGGCCCGTGCCGCGGTGGCCCGTGTCGTGGGGGCCGGTGCCGTGGTGTCCCGTGCCGTGGTGTCCGGTGTCGCGTCGGCGGCCGGCCGTCCGTGAGTACCCCCGAGACGGCCGCGGAGTTCGGCGCGGCGTGCGGCGCACGTTCCCTCGGCGACGGGACGTTCACCGCCGACCTGCGGCAGGAATGGGCCGTCGGTGCGCATCCGCACGGCGGTTTCCTCCTGGCGCTGTTGGCGAAGGCGGCGCTGGATGCAGTCCGCGAAACGGGCGAACCAGCCATCGATCCGCTCGTCGTCAGTGCGGAGTTCATGCGCCCGCCCGCGATCGGCCCGGTGCTGCTGCGTACCGATGTCCGCAAGGTCGGCAGGCGCGCCACCGTTGTGGCGGTCACGCTCGAACAGCGCGGGCGCAGTTGCGTCGAGGCGCGGGTCACCGCCGGGCGGCTTCCTGTGCGCAGGCCCGACTGGAACGACGCCCCGTCCGCGCCGGCCGAACCCCCGGCAGGGTGCGTCGCGCTCGACGGCAACGACCCCGAAGGCGTGTTCCATCTCGCGCAGGGGTGCGACGTGCGCATCGACCCGGCCACGGCGGGATACCTCGCGGGCCGCACGGGCGATCCGCCGCGGCTGCGGCTGTGGGTGCGGCCGCGCGGCGGCGTGGCCGATCCGTACTTCGCGCTGCTGGCCGGTGACATCAACCCGCCCGTGGTGCTGAACCTCGGCCGGGCGGGCTGGGCGCCGACCGCCCAGCTGACGGCACTGATCCGCACCCGTCCCGCTCCCGGCTGGCTGCGGGTGCACGTCGAGAGCCGCTCGGTCCACGAAGGCTGGTTCGACTCCGACGCCCTCGTCGTCGACTCGCAGAACCGCATCGTGTGCCAGGCCCGCCAACTCGCCCTGGCCCCGCTGGGCTGACGCGGCCCGCCTGCCCGGCCGCCACCCCTCACGGAGGCGCTCCGCGCCGCTGGCCCGCCCGCCTGCCCGGCCACCACCCCTCACGGAGGCGCTTCGCGCCGCTGCCTAGCCTTGAACCATGACTGTTGCGGTGCTGGGAGCCGGGAAGATCGGCGAGGCGTTGTTGTCCGGACTGCTGGATGCCGGGTACGACGCCGGCGACCTGCTGTTCACCGAGCGTCATCCGGAGCGGGCCGCGGAACTGACCGACCGTTACGGAGTGGCGGGCGTGGAGGTCGCCGAAGCGGCCAAGCGCGCCGATGTGCTGGTCGTGTCCGTCAAACCGCAGGACATCGAACCGGTGCTGGACGAGCTGGCCGGTCTCATCGGCCCCGGCTCGCTGGTCGTGTCGATGTGCGCGGGCCTGCCGACCTCGCTGTTCGAGCGCCGGTTGCCGGCCGGGACACCCGTCGTCCGCGTCATGCCGAACACGCCGATGCTCGTCGGCGCGGCCATGAGTGCCGTCTCGCCCGGCAAGCACGCCACCGACGAGCAGCTGCAGACCGTCGAGCGGCTGCTGTCGTCGGTCGGCAAGGTCGTCGTGCTGCCGGAGGCGCAGCAGGACGCCGTCACGGCGCTGTCCGGCTCCGGACCGGCCTACTTCTACTACCTCGTCGAAGCGATGATCGACGCCGGCATCCTGCTCGGCGTGCCCCGCGCCGTGGCGCAGCAGTTGATCGTCCAGGCGGCCGTCGGTGCGGGAAAGATGCTCGACGAGGGGGGCGAGCATCCCGTGATGCTGCGCGAGAACGTCACCTCACCGGGTGGAACGACCATCAATGGCATTCGCGAACTCGAGAAGCACGGTGTGCGTGCAGCCCTGCTCGACGCCATCGAATCGGCCCGTGATCGCTCCGTCGAGTTGGGCAGGGCTCACGAGGAGTAACCCACTCGCATGGACCGTCGCCTCGACGGCCGTCGCATCCGCCACACCAGTCCCGCTACCCTCGTATTAGCACGTACGTGTCGAAGCCACACGGAGGGGAAGCCGCGTGGCGTGACACGTGCCCGAAACGGGACACGGTGAGACCTATGCCGGCGAAAGGTAACGACGACCTGCCAGGACCACGGCAGGTCCAGTTCTTGACGGTCGCTGAGGTGGCGTCGCTGATGCGAGTCTCCAAGATGACCGTCTACCGCTTAGTGCATTCGGGGGAGCTTCCGGCGGTTCGCGTCGGCAAGTCGTTCCGGGTGCCGGAACAAGCTGTCCACGACTATCTGGACAACGCGTACTTCGACGCCGGCTGACCCTCTCCGAGGACCGGCTCGAAAACCCGCGGTGAGCCCCGGGTAACCTGGTAGGCCGTGCGCGTGGTCGTCCCACGCACGAGTCACGTTCTGCGGCACCCGCCGCGGAGAGGTGTGGCCTGTGCAGGCCGCCGCGATGTCGTCGCGGTGACCGCGTTCGTGTGCCGCCCGCGCATCGTCACGATCGATCGGTTGAAGGAGTTCCTGTGGGCTCGGTCATCAAGAAGCGCCGGAAGCGTATGTCCAAGAAGAAGCACCGCAAGCTTCTGCGCCGCACGCGCGTCCAGCGTCGCAAGCAGGGCAAGTAAGCCCGGGGACTCCGCGCCCGCGCGTCCGCCGGTTCACCCGGACGGACGCGCGGTGTGCCGGTGGTGCACCCGACAACGGCACCACTTGAAGCGGCACCTCCCGAAGCGGCACCTCCCGAAGCGAACGCGAGCCCGACCGGATCGGTCGGGCTCGTAAATTGCCTGTAAGCGGCCTCTGCGGCGGAACACGCAGCGCGTACGATCAGTGACGACGCCGGGTTTCCGAGCGTCAGCGCCTGCCGTACCCAGGGGGTTCGATGCCGCCGATGCCGCCGATGCCGCCCACCAATGTTCTTGTGACCGGCGTTGCCGGAGAACTGGGCAGCAGGCTGCTCGCGCGGCTGGGTAACAACCCGGACCTGGAACGCGTCATCGGCGTCGACACCTCACCGCCCCGCGCGGAGATCCTCCGCAGGGCCGGTCACGCCGAGTTCGTGCGTGCCGATATTCGCAACCCGCTGATCGCGAAGATCATCAGCTCGGCGAAGGTCGACACGGTCGTCCACGCCTCCACCCACGCGCATCCCGCGGGCCCCACGCGGCGCGTGGCGGTCAAAGAGGTCAACGTCATCGGCACGATGCGGCTGCTCGCCGCGTGCCAGAAGTCGCCGCTCGTGCGCAAGCTCGTCGTCAAGTCCTCGGCCGCGGTCTACGGTGCGGGTGCCCGATCGCCCGCCGTGTTCAGCGAGGACACCGAACTCGGCCCGACGTCGCCGTCCGGCTACGCCAAGGACGCGGTCGAGATGGAGGGCTACGTCCGCGGGTTGATGCGCCGCAGGCCCGACCTCACCGTGACGATGGGCCGGTTCGCCAACATCGTCGGCCCCGACGTCGACACCGTGTTCACGCGTTACTTCGCGCTGCCCGTCGTGCCGACCGTTCTCGGTTTCGACCCGCGCCTGCAGGTGCTGCACTCGTCCGACGCGTTGGCCGCGCTCGAGCTCGCCACGCTCGAAGACCGGCCCGGCGTGTACAACGTCGCCGCCGACGGCGTGCTCACGCTGGGACAGGCCATCCGCCGTGCGGGCAAGGTCGAACTGCCGCTGCCGCGCACCGCGCTGCCCTCGGTCGGGAAGGTCCTGCGCAGCGCCCGCATCGTCGACTTCTCCGCCGATCAGGTCAGCCTGCTGAACTTCGGCCGCGTCGTCGACACCACCCGGCTCGAGAAGGACTTCGGGTACACGCCCGGCTGGAGCACCCGCGACGCGTTCGACGACTACCTCACCGGACGTGGTATCCGCCCCGTCGTCGACGGCGAGCGGCTTGCGGCGGCGTTCCCGGACGCAGGCGGCAGGAGGGAACGGGAATGAGGAGCGACTCGTCGGCGCAGGTCATCCGACTGCGCCGGGACGAATCACCCGGTGGCGATCGGGATCATGCAGCGGAGGTCGAGCACGGCGGTGGTGCCGACCGGGACGCGTCCGTCGTCGAGCTGCCCACGCCACCCGCCTCCGGCACGGGTGCGGCAGACCCGCACGAGCCGCTCGACCGGTTGCTTACCTTCCTGCGGAACCGCCTGACCGGTGATTACACCGTCGACGAGTTCGGGTTCGACCCCGAGCTGACCGATGCGCTCGTGCTGCCGCCGCTGAAGCTGCTGTACGAGAAGTGGTTCCGGGTCGCCGCCGTCGGCGCCGGGAACCTGCCGGCCGACGGAGGCGCGCTGCTCGTCGCCAACCACTCCGGCGTGCTGCCGATCGACTCGGTCATGACCGCGCTCGCCGTCCACGAACAGCATCCGCAGCGGCGTCACCTGCGCATGCTCGGCGCCGACCTCGTGTTCAGAACGCCGGTGCTCGGCACGCTCGCGCGGAAGTCGGGGCAGACCCTGGCGTGCAATCCCGACGCCGAGCGACTGCTGCGCGCGGGTGAGCTCGTCGGCGTGTGGCCCGAAGGGTTCAAGGGCGTCGGCAAACCGTTCTCGGCCCGGTACAAGCTGCAGCGATTCGGGCGCGGCGGGTTCGCGTCGGCGGCGATGCGGACCGGAGTGCCGATCATCCCGGTCTCCGTCGTCGGAGCCGAGGAGATCTATCCGAAGATCGGCGACATCAAGCCCCTCGCTCGGCTGCTCGGCCTGCCGTACTTCCCCGTGACCCCGTTCTTCCCGCTGCTCGGCCCGCTCGGTGCGGTGCCGTTGCCGACGAAGTGGACGATCGAGTTCGGCGAGCCCATCTCCACCGGTGACTACGGCCCCGAGGCCGCCGACGACCCGATGCGCGTGTTCAACCTCAACGACCAGGTACGCGAGAGCATCCAGCAGATGCTCTACCGGCGCCTCGCCCGCCGCCGGAACGTCTTCAGCGGCTGACCACCCTCGGAAGCCTCCCGGCGATGCCTTGAGTGCCCCGAAGGGCACCTTCGGGGCTCCCGCCCGCCAGCCCGACCACCACCCCTCATCGGCACGCTGGCGCGCGGCTGTTTTTGATGCCAAGGTGCCCTTCGGGGCACAACCCCTGTCGGAGTGATGGTCATCGGGTGTGACGGGGTGGTGGTCAGCGGCGGCGGTGTGCGACGGCACCCGCGACCGCGCCGGCGACCGCTCCCGCGCCGAGGACCGACGGGACGCCGATCTTCGCGGCCTTGCGGCCCGTGCGGAAATCGCGGATCTCCCAGCCGCGGGCGCGCGCCGTGTCACGCAGCTCGGCATCCGGATTGACCGCCACCGCCGTGCCGGCCACCGACAGCATCGGCACGTCGTTCTGCGAGTCCGAGTACGCGGTGCACCGACGCAGGTTCAGGCCTTCACGCGCGGCCAGCGCACGCACCGCGTGCGCCTTCGCCCGGCCGTGCAGCAGGTCCCCGACCAGCCTTCCCGTGTACACACCGTCGACGCTCTCGGCGACCGTGCCCAGTGCACCCGTCAGCCCGAGGCGCCGCGCGATGATCGCCGCCAGCTCGACGGGCGTCGCCGTGACCAGCCAGACGCGCTGGCCGGCATCCAGGTGCATCTGCGCCAGCGCGCGGGTTCCCGCCCAGATCTTGTCGGCCATGAGCTCGTCGTAGATCTCTTCGCCGACGTCGTTCAGCTGCTCGACCGTGGCCCCGGCGACGAACGACAGTCCCTGCTCACGGATACCGTCGACGTTGCCTTCCTTGCCGCCGACGCGGAACCGCAGCTGCTGCATCGCGAACCCGGCGAGGTCGGACGCCGTGAAGTACTTCCGCGAGGCCAGGCCGCGGGCGAAGTGGAAGATCGAGGCACCGACCATCATGGTGTTGTCGACGTCGAAGAACGCCGCAGCGGTCAGGTCCGGCGGCGCAGGCGGGGGAGCCTCGTCGACCTCGGCGGCGTCGGCGCCGGACGGCTGGGCGGTGCCGGGTTCGCCCGCCTGCCCGATCGTGCCGGTGTCCAGCGGCTCGGCGACGGCCGTACCGGCTCCCGCCGTGCCGCCGCCCTCTGCGGTCCCGCCCTCTGCCGTGCCGCCGTCTGCGGTGCCGTCTTGCGCCGCGTTGTCCGGCTGTGCCGCGCCGTCGGCCTGTGCCGCTTCGGCCCCCATCGCCACGGCAGCGTCGGCCGACGCCTCACCTGCCAGGGCAGCGAGCCGTTCGCGTTCCTGTTTCTTACTGCGGGCCCGCCACAGCGCCACGCACACCGCCTCCACGGTCGAATCCGGCCTTCACCTGGCTGTGCACTGAAGTAGTCAGGATAACGGGTGGTCGCGGAGTGCTTTCCGGTGCTCACCCCGGGCTATGGCACCACTCCTCCCAGCCCCTCGATCAGGGTCGTCAGGGTCAGGCGGCCGTCCTGCTCGCCCGAGCCGTCGGGCAGCCGGGGCCCGGTCGGCGGCTCCGGCGCGGCGCCGCCGACCTCGGGTGCCGCTGCCGGTTCGGGCGGCGTCCAGCGCGGCGTGGCCTGCACCGGATCGTCGTCGGTACGGACGCTCGCCGGAAGGTCCGATGCCAGCGTGACGGTTCCGCCGGGCCGAACGGTGCCGTCGGGTCCGGCGTGGGTGGGCCCGGTGCCGTCTCCGCCACCGTCCGGCCCGGCGGAGGAGGTGTCGTCGTCTGCGAGGATGTCGCGGTTCGGCCGGGGGCCGGCGGACTGCGCTGAGCCGGGTTCGCGCGTGCCTGCCGCGGTGCAGGTTCCGCGCGCGGGCAGCACGCCGAGGTCGTCGGCACCGCCCGAGGTGATCGTCACGCACGACATGCGTTCGTCGAGTGCGCCCGCTCGCTGCTCGATACGCCAGAGCAGCCGCTGTCCGTCGGCGGCACCGGGCAGCAGGGTGAGACGTGACGTCTGGGTGGCGGCCCACTCGCGCAGCCGGCCGAGCTCGTTGCCGCCGGAGGTCGTGGCGAGATTCGTCAGCGTGGTGACGGCGGAGCGCGTGTCGTCGGTGAAGTCGGCGAGACCCCTGTCCAGGGCCTTGTCGTCGAGGGAGCCGTCGCCTGCCAGTGACCGCAGCTCGCCGATCCGGTCGGAGGCGTACCCGAGCTGCCGCAACGCGCGGTCCTCGTCGTCGAAGGTGAGGGCCAGCGACACGTCCTCACGCAGCTGCTTCAGGCCGTAGAAGGATTCGCCGGGTCTGGCGTCGTCGGAGGCGGTGAGTGCCGTTGCCGCCGCGCCGAGGAGCACGGCCGCCCCCGCGGCGACGGCTCCCGCGGTGACGGCGGGTACGCGACGCCTGCGCGAGTTCCTGCTGCCTGTGTGGCTGCTGCCTGCGTGGTTGCTGCCTGCGTCCTCGCTGTCCGCGTGGCGGTTGTCGGCGTGGCCGCTGAGCGCCGGTTGCGGTGCGTCCTGCTCCGGTGAACCGTGCTCGGGCTGCCGCGGGTCGGGGGCGCCGGCGAGTCGCCGGTCCGGCACCGGGTCGGTATCGACGGCGAGGACCCGGTCGGTGATGCGGATGCGGGCCGCGAGCGTGAGGGAGCCGTCACGGTCGCTGCCCAAGGCTTCACTGCCGAAGGCGTCGGTGTCGTGTGGGGCGGTGTCGTGGTGGGCGGTGTCGTGGTGGGTGGTGCCCTGTTCGCCGAGGGTGCGCAGCGCGGCGACGACGGCGAGCTCGTCGGCGAACTCGCCGCTGTGGTCGGCTTCCTCGGTCTCGACGGCGCGTGCGAAGCGTTCGTCCGCGTCACCGGTGCCGCGGGATCGCCGCGCGCGGAGTGACCGCGGGATTCGTGGAGGCTCCACGGTGGCAACGCCTCCCGGCTTGCCGGCGCGGGGCCGGCCTGGACGTCTCGATGTGTCTGCCGGGACAACGACGTCGGCGCCGCGGCGGTTACGGGGTGTCCACCCCGCGGGTGGCGTGCGTTACAGCGTGTGGTCAGCAGTCGGCGGCGATCGGTCGGCAGGCGGGGGAGGTGCCGCAGGCAGGCGGGCGGTGCCGCAGGCGGCAGGGCCGCAGCGAGGGCACGCCCTCGACAGCTCAGAGCAGCGTGTCGGGCAGCAGCTTCGCCAGCCTGCGGACGGCGCGGTGCTGCAGCGCCTTCACGGCGCCCTCGCCCCGCTCCATGATCTGGGCGGTCTCGGCCACCGAGAAGCCCTGGATGAACCGCAGGATGATGCATTCGCGCTGGTCGTCGCCGAGGTCGCTGATGCAGCGGAGTAGTTCGTCGTTGGTGTTGCGGCTGATCACCTGCTGCTCCGGTCCCGGTGTGCCCGCTGCGCCCGCCACCGCGGCGCCGGGCGTCGTGGGGTCGGCAACCTCGTCGGTGACGACCTCGAGCCGGAACCGGCTCGACTTCACGTGGTCGAGCACCAGGTTACGGGCGATCGTGGTGAACCAGGCGCCGACGTCGCGGCCCTGGTAGCTGATCGACGTGATCCGCCGCAGGGCGCGCAGGAACGTCTCGCTCGTGACATCCTCGGCCAGGTGACGATCACTCACCCGGAGGAGGACGTAGCGGTACACGCCGTCGACGTAGCGGTCGTAGAGCTTGCCGAACGCCGCCCGGTCGCCGCTCTGTGCGGCGTGCACGAGGTCCCAGCCCTCGGCTGCGGGATCGGGTGCCGCGGGCTCGGGATCGGGTACGGCGTACAGCGGGGCGCGTGCTGGACCAGCAGCAACAGCGATTGGCAGGCTCATCGTGTTGCACCTCCTCCGGGGCCGTTCCCGGACATTCGCGTGATCTGGAGTGATCACCGCCACTACGTCGTCACGGGAGCATACGCGTAGCTACCGCCTAGTAGGTAGTGGTGTCATCGTTGCAATCGGGAGACGGTGATGTTCGGCCGCTATGACGCGTGCCTTCGGCGGGCACTCTGGGCGGGGGACGAGGAGGTTCGTGGATGGCAGGGAGCACCGAGGAACCGGGGGAGAACGTCGCCGACCTCGTCGCGGCCGCGGCGCGGCAGCGGCCGGACGCCGACGGGATCATCGACCCGGCCTCGACGGCCACGCTGACCTGGACCGACGTCGACGCCGCCGTCAACGTGTTCGCGCGCCGCCTGTCCGACGCCGACGTGCGCCCCGGCGACCGCGTCGGTCTGCGGCTGCCGACCTGCGCCGAACTCGTCATCGGCCTGTTCGCCGTGTTCCGGGCCGGAGCGATCGCCGTCCCGCTCTCACCCACCGCCCCGGACGCCGAAGCCCGCGAACGGCTCACCGACTGCGGCGCCCGGCTCCTCGTCGCCCACGCCGGCCTCGGCGACGTGCCTGCCCTCGCACCGGACCTCGGTCGCCCCGGCGACGTCGCAGCCGACGGCCCTGCGGGCGACCCCGCCGCAGCCGACCCCGCCGCAGCCGACCCCGCCGCAGCCGACCCCGCCGCAGCCGACCCCGACGCAGCCGACCCCGCCGCAGCCGACCCCGACGCAGCCGGTCCCGACGGGCACGGCGCCGAGGTGCCGGCGGTCGCCGAGTCCCGGCCGCCGCAGCCCGTGGAGCCGAGTGGCTCGCAGCCCGTTGCGCCGCGAGCGAGCGGGGAGGACATCGCCGCGATCGTCTACACCTCCGGCACGAGCGGCCCCGCGCGCGGCGTGCTGCTGTCGCACCGGGCGCTGCTGGCGAACGTGCGCCAGCTTGCCGCCGTCATGCCCACCGGGGACGGACCCGATCGCACGCTGCTCGCCGTCCCGCTACACCACATCTACGGCCTCGGCCCCGGACTGCTCGTGCCGACGGCGACCGCGGCGACCGTCGTGCTCGCCCAGCGGTTCGACGCACGGGACACGCTGCACGCCTGCCGCACCCACGCGATCAGCGTCGTCGTGGGGGTACCCGCGATGTACGCCGACCTCGCGAGCAGCCCCGCGGGAGAACTCGCCGACGCGGCGGCCACGGTCGAGACCTTCCTGTCCGGTGCCGCGCCGCTGCACCCGCGCGTACTGAACGCGATCACCGACGCCACCGGACAGGCCGTCTACGAGGGGTACGGCCTCACCGAAGCCGCACCCGTCGTCACGTCGACGCTGGTCACCGGCCAGGCGAAGGCGGGTTCGGTCGGCAGGGCACTGCCGGGTGTCGAACTGCGCCTCGTCGACAGTGACGGTTCCCCGGCGCATGCCCCGCTCGATCCCGCCGACCCCGACGACGCGTTCGGCGACGACATCGGTCTCACCGGGCTCGTCGCCGTCCGCGGCGCCAACCTGTTCAGCGGCTACTGGCCCGACGGCGCCCACGGCCCGGATGCCGACGGCTGGTACCGCACCGGCGACGTCGGCTACCTCGACACCGACGGCGACCTGCACCTCGTCGACCGCGCCAACGACCTGATCATCGTCAACGGGTTCAACGTCTACCCGCGTGAGATCGAGGACGTCGTGTTGACGCTGCCCGAAGTCGCCGAGGTCGCGGTCGTGGGCGTGCTCGACGAGCGCGCCGGCGAGTCCGTACGCGCCGTCGTGCGGCCCGAGCCCGGGGCGGCGCTGTCGGAGCAGCAGGTCATCGACGTCTGCGCGGCCCGGCTGGCCCGGTACAAGGTGCCGTCGACCGTGGAGCTCGTCGACGAACTCCCGCACACCGCGGTCGGCAAACTCCGCCGGGTGCAGCTCCGCACGTAACCCGCCGTGTTGCAGGTTCCGGGGCCCGTGTTGCGGATTCGGGGGCCCGTGTTGCGTTTTCCGGGGCCCGTGTTGCGGATCCCGGTAGGCGTTCGCGTGTCCTGCACTCAGCCACGCGTGTTCTGCGCCCGCCCGTCGCCCGGCCGCCACCCCTCAGGGACGCGCAGGGCGTGACTGTGCTGCCACGCGTGTCCTGCACTCGGACACCCGGCGTACGTCAGCTCAGGGCCGTGCGGAGCCGAGCTTCCTCGACCTGCCAGTACCCGTGTTCGTCGCCGTCGACCAGCAGCACCGGGACGCGATCGCCGTACTCGGCCTGGTGCTCGGGGTCGGTGTCGACGTCGACGGCCGACCACGTCGCGCCGAGCTCCCCGCAGATCCGGGCGACGTCGGCCTCGGCGATCTCGCACGCGTGGCATCCGGCGCGCGTCATGACGGTGACGTGATGCATGCACCCATCATCGCTCCCGCCTGCCGCCCCACCGCCGCCCCACTGCCGGCCCGGCGAACGTCCACCGCCGGCCGCGATCTCGCGATGCGGGACGATCTGGCATCCTTCCGCGCGTGACCAGCGAATCCGCAGACGGCTCCAGCACCGGCATCCGCATCCCGGCAGCGATTCCGGCGCTCGTGATCGCGGTGCCGGTCGTGGTGGGTGCGCTGCTCGGATTCGCCGGCGGACCGTTGCTGGGCGGCCTGGCGAACCTGCTGGAAGGAACGCCGATCGGAGCGCCGGGGTGGCTGCACCTGCTCGGTGATCTGCCGCAGGGTTGGTCGGTGGCGGTCATGACGGGACTCGGCGTGGTCGTCGGGGTCGTGCTGACGCTGTTCACGTTTCATGAGGCGCTGTCCCTGCGGGTGCTCGACGATCATGTCGAGTCCCGGGTCGAGGGGCGCGAAGCCTGGACCGAACGCGCCACGACGACGGCGGTCTTCCGCGACCGCGCGACGCTCGTGTTCCTGAGGCGGGACGCCGCGCCGGTGCGCCTGCCGGGAGCCCAGGACCTGCGGGAACGCGACCTGCGCGCCGCGTTCGAGCGGCACTCCTGGCCGTGGCGGGACGGTGATCCGCACGCGGACGAGTACGAACGCTGGGTCGACGGCAGCCCCGCATTCACCGCCGGCGAACACACCTTGTTGCGCCGCCGGTTCGACGCGGGCAAGGACGACACGGCGCGGATCGAGGCCGACGACGCCCTGTTCGGCGCCGGACTCGTCGCCAGGACCGACAAGAAACGGCTCCACGTGCGCCGTGTGTCCTGACGCCGAGTCGACCTCGCCGCCTGCTGCGGCTGGCTAACCTCGCGGCAGTACCCGGGTTGCGACCACGAGAGGCAGCGATGGAGATCTGGATCAACCCCGCCTGTTCGAAGTGCAGGACCGCCCTCGGCCTACTCGACGCCGAGGGCGCCGAGTACACGGTGCGCAAGTACCTCGAGGACGTGCCCACGGCCGACGAGATCCGCGACGTCCTCGACCGGCTCGGCCTCGAACCGTGGGACATCACCCGCACGCAGGAGCAGATCGCGAAGGACCTCGTCCTCAAGGACCGCACCGAATGGCCCCGTGACGACTCCGGGCGGGAGAAGTGGATCGCCGCGCTGGCCGAACATCCGAAGTTGATCCAGCGGCCGATCATCACCGCCGACGACGGCACCGCCGTGATAGCCCGCACCGACGACGCCGTCCGCGACGCCCTCACCCGCGGCTGAACGCAGAACACGCGGGAAGGTGCCGCCGCGCGTCGGCGTGTCGGTGAGGGGTGGCGGCCGGGCGACGGGTGAGCGCAGAACACGCGAGAGGGTGCGGTCGCGCGTCGGCGTGTCGATGAGGGGTGGCGGTCGGGCGACGGGTGGGCGCAGAACACGCGGTGCTGAGTGCAGGACACGCGAACCCGCAACACGGGCTCCGGAAGGTGCAACACGGGCTCCGGAATCTGCAACACGGGTGGTGGCGGGTTTCGGCAGGGGAGCGTAAGGGAGTCGTAAGGCCCTGACCTGGTCACACGCGCCGGTTTCAGGGTCACGATGGAGGCATGGCACCGACGAACGACCCGTCGCAGAAACCCCCGCAGCCCGCAACGGCGGCCCGGCGGGTGCCGAGAGCGCGGCTCGTGATCGCAGCCGTCGTGGCGCTCGCCGCGGCGTTGGCGGCCGGGCACCTGGTGGCGGCGTTCGCCGGTCCGCAGGCGTCGCCGTTGCTGGCTGTCGGCAACGCGGCGATCGACCTGACGCCGTCGTGGCTGAAGGACTTCGCGATCGCGACCTTCGGCACGGCCGACAAGATCGCACTCCTCGTGGGCATGGGTGCCACGCTCGTCGGGCTGGCCGTCGCCGCGGCGCTGGCATCACGGCGCAGCCCGGCGCCCGGCACGGTGCTGATCGCCGTCGTCGGCGTCGTGGGGCTCGTCGCCGTGGTGACGCGCCCGGACGTCGGCAGGCTCGCCGCGCTCGCACCCCTCGCGAGTCTCGTCGCGGGCGTGGCGACGTGGCTGCTGCTGCACCGGCGCGCCCTGCCGTCGACCACCGGCCCGGCCACCGGCCCGGCCACGGCCACCGGGACGGCGACCGGCTCGGCGTCCCACCCCGCGGACCCGGAACCGGCCGACACCCACCTGTCCACCGACGCCGACCTGTCCACCGGCACCTCGACGCCCCCGCCCGACACCGGTACCTCGACGAGCCCGCCCGGCAGGCGGCGGTTCCTCGTCACGGCGGGCGGTGCCGCTGCGATCGCCGGCGTGGCCGGACTGGCGGGCGGCGTCGTCGGCGGGGCACGCGATGCGGCCTCCTCCCGCGCGTCGGCCCCGCCGTTGCGTGCCCGCCGCGCGCCGGCACCGCCGCACGACGCGGACTTCGCGAAGCTCGGCACGCCGACGTTCCTCACCCCGAACGACGCCTTCTACCGCATCGACACGGCCCTGTCCGTGCCGCAGGTACCCGCCGAGGACTGGCGGCTGCGCATCCACGGCATGGTCGACCGTGAGCTCGAGCTCACCTACGACGACGTGCGCCGCCGCGGCCTGATCGAACGGCAGCTCACGTTGTGCTGCGTGTCCAACCAGGTCGGCGGGGAGCTGATCTCCACGGCGACGTTCACCGGCGTCGATCTGGGCGATCTGCTCCGCGACGCCGGCGTCGGCGCCGGTGCCCAGCAACTGCTTTCGTCGAGCTCGGACGGCTGGACCTGCGGAACTCCCATCGACGTGCTGCTCGAACGCGACCGGGGCGCCATGCTCGCGCTCGGCATGAACGGCGAACCGCTGCCGCTCGAGCACGGTTTCCCGGCGCGGCTCGTCGTGCCGGGCCTGTACGGGTACGTGTCGGCGACGAAGTGGGTCACCGACCTCGAGGTGACGACGTGGAATGCGCGCCGGGCGTACTGGCTCGACCGCGGATGGGCCCGCGAGGCGCCGGTGAAGACGCAATCGCGCATCGACCGGCCGTCGGCGAACGCCACGATGCCCGCCGGGCGCGTGATCGCCGCCGGGATCGCGTGGGCCCAGCACACGGGCGTGGCCAAGGTGGAGGTGCGGCTGGACGGCGGCAGCTGGCAGGAGGCGACCCTGTCGGCCGACGTCTCCGACGACACGTGGCGCATGTGGCACCTCGCGCTCGACGTCGACCGTCCCGGCAACCACCGGATCGCCTGCCGTGCGACCGACAAGTCCGGGTACACGCAGACCTCCGAGCGCACGGGCGTGCTGCCCGACGGTGCGACCGGCCACCACACGATCACGTTCACCACGGAGTAGCCCGCGCGACCGCCCCGATGAGAGGTGGCACTTCGGCGACGGGCGGGAGCAACACGGGCGACGGGCGGGTGCGACACGGCGGGCTGGGTGCAGGACACGCATGCCTGAGTGCAGGACATGCGGGGAGGTGCCATCGCGCGTCGGGCCGTCGGCGACGACTCGGAAATGACAGGACTCGGAAATGACAGTGCGTCAGGAAAACCGGGGTTGGGGCGCAGGTCAACGCGCTTACCTGCTGCTTTGTGCACGCGTTCACAAATGAACTACCGTGTTCTCCGCGCCGGTGACGCGCCGTGCATCGAACACGGTCGCCGCCTGCTGGTCAAGGGTTGTCTCGAAATTTCGATGACGGGAGTCGGAGCGTGATGGCACAGCGGGGCCGGCGGAATATCGCCTCCTCCGTACGCGGCCTGGCCCGCTCGCGCCGCGCGGGCAAATCCGCCCCGAAAACCGACCCGAAATCCGAATCCGCGGCCGACGACTCCGCGTCCGGTGATGCCGCGTTCGGCAGTGCCGAGCCCGGCGGTGTCGCGTCCGGCGGTGCGGTGGTCGACGTCACCGTGCCCGGCAGTGGCGTGTCGTCCGGGGCCGACGACACCGCGGAGGGGGACACTGCGGAGGACGGCGCCGCGGAGAAGGACGACACCGCGGGTGCCGTGATCGACGGCACGCCCTCGAATGCAACGTCCTCGAACACAGCGCCCTCGCCTGCGAAGTCGTCGAACGCGAAGACGGCGAACGCGAAGTCAACGGGGAAAACCGCCGCGAAAGACCACGACGCCACCGGCAAGTCCGACGCCACCGGTAAGGCCGCGAGCAGCAAGGCCGCCGCCGACAAGGCTGCCGCCGACAAGTCCGCTGCCACCAGGGCCGCGAGCGGTAAAACGGCGAGCGGCAAGGCCACGAACGGCACCCAGGGCAAGCCCGCCAACGGTAAACCCGCCCAGAGCAAAGCCGCCAACGGCAAGGCCGCCCAGGGCAAACCGGCCAACGGCAAACCGGCCAACGGCACAGCCGCGGCGGAGTTCGACGACAGTACCCCGACCGCCGAGCTGCCCGCCGTCGCCGACGGTGAGGCGCCCGCCAAGGCCATTCCCGAGGCCGCGGTCGGCCGCATGGCGGTGTATCTGCGCGTGCTGTCGAGCATGCAGGAGCAGGGCAGCACGCGGGTCTCCAGCGAGGAGCTCTCGACCGCTGCGGGTGTGAATTCCGCCAAACTCCGCAAGGACCTCTCGTACATCGGTTCGTACGGCACCCGGGGCGTCGGATACGAGGTCGAGGTACTGATCGGCCAGATCGAACGCACCCTGGGGCTCAACAAGCAGCAGCGCGTGGCGGTCGCGGGAATCGGTAACCTCGGACATGCGTTGGCGAATTACGGCGGTTTTCCCGGTCGCGGGTTCCCGGTCGAGGCGCTGTTCGACATCGACCCGGACCTGATCGGGGTGCCGGTGGGCGGACTGCCCGTGTCGCACCTGGACGACATTCCCGAGGTGTGCGCGGAGCGGGAGATCTCCATCGGGGTCATCGCGACGCCGCCGACCGCGGCACAAACGGTGTGCGACAGGCTCGTCGCAGGCGGGGTTCAGTGCATTCTGAACTTCGCGCCGGTGGTGCTGCAGGTTCCGGAACACATCGAGGTTCGGAAGGTGGATCTGGCCGTGGAGCTGCAGATCCTTTCCTTCCACGTGGCGCGAAGGGCGGACGGACAGGTGAACGGCCAAGCGGCTGGGGCGGAAGCGACGGACGCGAGCGGTGCGGTGGTGCCGTCATGAGCATCCTTGCGCTCGGACTGTCCCATCGGACGGCGGATCTGACCACGCTCGAGCGGGTGTCCATCCCGGCGCCCGAGGTACCGAAGATCCTGCACGAGTTGCAGCAGGCGGAGCACCTCTCCGAGGTCATGGCGGTCTCGACGTGCAACCGCATCGAGGTCTACGCCGTCGTCGAGACGTTCCACGGCGGCCTCGACAACATCGCGTCGGTGCTGGCCCGCCAGGCGGGCATGGCTCCCGACGAGCTCTACGAGAACTTCTACGTGCACTACGCGGGTGCGGCCGTCGAGCACCTGTTCCAGGTGACGTCGGGGCTGGACTCGATGGTCGTGGGCGAGACGCAGATCCTCGGCCAGGTGCGGGCGGCCTACGCCACCGCGCGGGAGGCGGGCACCGTCGGACGGACGCTGCACGAGCTGGTGCAGACGACGTTGCGCGTCGGCAAGCGCGTGCACACCGAGACGGGCCTGGATCAGCTCGGCGCGTCCGTCGTATCGGCGGCATTGGACGAGGCCGCAGGCGCGATCGGTGACCTCGAGGGCAAGCGGGCCCTGGTCGTGGGTGCGGGCTCGATGGGCGCGCTCGCGGCGTCGCACCTGCGCAAAGCAGGGGTCGGCAGCATCGTCGTCGCCAACCGCACGCAGGCGAACGCCGAGCGGCTCGCCGCGTCGGTGACCGAACAGGGCGTGCCCGCGACGGCGGTGCCTCTCGCCGGATTGGCCGATGCCGCGAGCGGCGTGGACGTGGCCGTCGTGTGCACCGGTGCGAAGGGCACCGTGCTGGAGACTCGCCACGTCGGGCCGCGGACCGCGCCGCTCGTCGTGTGCGACCTGGGCCTGCCGCGTGACGTCGACGCCGAGGTCGGTGACGTCGACGGCGTGCACGTCGTCGACCTCGACACCGTGCGCAGGCGGATGCACGACTCCGGCAGCGGCACCACCGAGAAGCAGACCGCCAAGGCGGCAGGCATCGTCCTGGACGAGGTCCGCGCCTACCTGGCGGGCCAGCGCAGCGCGGCCGTCACACCCACCGTGACGGCGTTGCGCAAACGGGCGGCCGAGGTCGTCGACGCCGAGCTGCTTCGGCTCGACCGGCGGCAGCCCGAGATCGACGCCGACGTCCGCGAGGAGGTCGGCCGGACGGTCCAGCGTGTCGTGGACAAGCTCCTGCACGCCCCGACCGTGCGCGTGAAGCAACTGGCCGCGGAGACCAGCGACACCGACTACGCCACCGCGCTGCGCGAGCTGTTCGAGCTCGACCCGCAGGCGCCGAAGACGGTGTCCAGCCCGTCGGCCCCCATGACCACCAGTGACCAGATCGACGGTGACGTTCCGTGACAGACAACCCGATCCGCATCGGCACCCGCGGCAGCAAGCTCGCCGTGGCGCAGACGCAGACGATCGCGAACATGCTGACCGACGCCGGCCACGAGGTCGAGATCGTCACGGTCTCGACCCCCGGCGACCGCTCCAGCGCACCCATCGCGGAGATCGGCGTGGGCGTGTTCACGTCGGCGCTGCGCGAGGCGTTGCTGGCCGAGGAGATCGACGTCGCGATCCACTCGTACAAGGACCTGCCGACGGCGCCGGAGTCCGGCCTCGTGCTGGCCGCCGTGCCGCCGCGGGAGGACCCGCGGGACGCGCTGATCGCCAGGGACGGCCTCACGCTCGGCGAATTGCCTCCCGGCTCGGTCGTCGGCACGGGGTCGCCGCGCCGGACCGCGCAGCTGAAGGCCCTCGGACTCGGTTTGACCGTGGTGCCGATCCGCGGCAACATCGACACCCGCATCGGCAAGGTCACGTCCGGGGAACTGGACGCGGTGGTGCTGGCCAGGGCGGGACTCGCCAGGGTCGGCCGGGTCGACGAGATCACCGAGACGCTCGATCCGCTGCAGCTGCTGCCCGCGCCCGCACAGGGTGCGCTGGCGGTGGAGACGCGGGTCGCGGACGTCGCGGCCGAGCGTCTGCTCCGGTCCGTCGTGGACGACGAAGCGACCAGGGTCGCCGCGAAGGCCGAGCGGGCCGTGCTGGCCACGCTCGAAGCCGGTTGCAGCGCACCCGTCGGAGCGCTCGCCGATGTCGTGGAGGACCTCGACAGCGAGGGGAAGGTCGTCGACCGCCTTTCGCTGCGCGGGATCGCCGCCACCGGCCTCGAGGATGACTCCGTGAGCATCCTGAAGGCCTCGGCGATCGCCGAGACGAAGGACGCCGACGAACTGGGCCGTGGGGTCGCCGCCGAGCTGCTCGATCTCGGTGCGGGCGCGCTGTTGTCCTGAGTCGGCGCGTTCGCTTCCGCCGCGGAGGGAACCCGGTGGGCGCCGGGTATGCGTCCGGATCCTGCGGCCGCGTGCCGCCGCAGCCACAGCACGTGACAGGCGTGACACCGGCGTCGGAAACGTCGCCAGAACCGCAGAAGGTAAGTACGAGTTCGGCCGCCGGCCTCGGTGCGGCCGCTGCATGAGGAGAGACGAAGCACATGACCCCCCCAAGCAAGACCACGGGGCGCGTCGCCTTCGTGGGCTCGGGCCCCGGTGACGCCGGGCTGCTCACGGTCCGCGCCCAGGAGCTGCTGGCCAAGGCCGACGTCGTCGTCACCGACCCGGACGTCCCGGCGGGCGCACTCGCCTATGCCCGCGAGGAGGCCGAGGCGCGTCCCGCCGTCGGCGAGCCGGGGGACGTGGCCAAGGACCTGGCCACCGAGGCCGAGTCGGGCCGTGTCGTGCTGCGTCTCGTCGCGGGTGACCCGCTGACGCAGCCTGCGGTCGTGGCCGAGGTGCAGGCCGTGTCGAAGACCGACGTCGTGTTCGAGGTCGTGCCGGGTGTCGCGCCGAGCACCGCGGTCCCGGCGTACGCGGGCCTGCCGCTGGGCGGCACGCACACCGAGGTGGACCTGACGCGCGACGTGGACTGGAAGGGCGTCGCACAGGCACAGGGGCCGATCGTGCTGCACGGCACGTCGAGCCACCTCGCCGAGGCCGCCTCGCAGCTGGTCGACAACGGCATCCCGGCCGAGACACCCGTGGCCGTCACGTCGAACGGCACCGTCAACACGCAGCGCACCGTGGAGACGACCCTGGCCTCGCTCGGTGCCGACGCCGGTGAGCTGGCTGGCTCGCTGATCGTCACCGTCGGGTCGATCGTGTCGGATCGCAAGCAGCTGTCGTGGTGGGAGTCGCGCGCGCTGTACGGCTGGAAGGTTCTCGTGCCGCGCACGAAGGACCAGGCAGGCGACATGGCCGAGCGGCTGCGCAGCCACGGTGCGACGTCGCACGAGGTGCCGACGATCTCCGTCGAGCCGCCGCGCAGCCCCGCGCAGATGGAACGCGCGGTGAAGGGCCTCGTGGACGGCCGGTTCCAGTGGATCGTGTTCACCTCGGCCAATGCCGTGAAGGCCGTGCTGGAGAAGTTCACCGAGTTCGGTCTCGACGCCCGTGCGTTCGCCGGCGTGAAGATCGCCTGCGTCGGTGAGGCGACGGCCGAGAAGGTGCGCTCGTTCGGTATCCAGCCCGAGCTCGTGCCCGAGGGCGAACAGTCGAGCGAGGGGCTGCTCAAGGAGTTCCCGCCGTACGACGACGTGTTCGACCCGGTCAACCGCGTGCTGCTGCCGCGTGCCGACATCGCCACGGAGACGCTGTCCGCGGGCCTGACGGAGGCCAACTGGGAGGTCGACGACGTGACGGCGTACCGCACCGTGCGCGCCGCGCCGCCGCCCGCCGAGACCCGCGAGATGATCAAGACCGGCGGATTCGACGCCGTGTGCTTCACGTCGTCGTCGACCGTGCGGAACCTGGTCGGTATCGCCGGCAAGCCGCACGCGCGCACGCTCGTGGCGTGCATCGGCCCGAAGACGGCCGAGACGGCGACGGAGTTCGGCCTGCGCGTCGACGTGCAGCCGGAGACGCCGGATTCGGTCCTGCTCGTCGACGCCCTCGCCGCCCACGCGGCGAAGCTGCGCGCCGAGGGCGCTCTGCCGCCGCCGAAGAAGGCCAAGCGCACCCGCCGCTCCTGAGCACGGCTCGCACCCTGAGTACTGCCGCTGAGACGCCCCGTCGCACACCCGTGCGGCGGGGCGTTCTCGTTCCAGGGGTCGTGTTGCGGATTCCGGAGCCCGTGTTGCGGATTCCGGGGGCCGTGTTGCGCCCGCCCGTCGCCCGGCCACCCGCCCCCGAGGACGCGCTGACGCGCGGCTGCGCCCGCCTGGGCCCGTGGTGTCCTGCGCGGGGCGTCGTTGTGCCCGGACGGTCGCGTTCCGCGGGATGGTGTTCGATCCACCGGCGCTCGTCCCGGTGCCGTGGTGGGGGTGTGTCGTGATGGCGGTGTGCGGGACGGTCAGGTCCGGTCGCGCTGCCGGGCGCGGTGCTTGGCGACTTTGAGGCGGTTTCCGCACAGTTCGGGCATGCAGTAGCGGCGCCGTCCCGCGCGGCTGGTGTCGACGAACATGCCTGCACAATCCGGCGCGGTGCAGTGCCGGAACCGGTCGTGCCCCAGCGTGTACAGGGCGCCGAGCAGGCCGGTGCCGACCAGCACGGCGAGCGTGTCGGTGGCCGTTGCATCCGGTGACGTCTCCACGTGCCAGCTCCAGTTCCCGTCGGCGTCGCGGTGCAGTCCGGGGCCGAGGCCGGCGCGCGTGACGAACGCGGTGGCGTGACGGGCCAGTTCGTCCTCGTCGGCCTCCAGTGCCGTGCGGACCTCGTCGCGCAGTGCGTGCGCCGGTTCCAGATCGTCGGCGTGCACGGTGTGGTCGAGGCCGTGCGCTGCGAAGAATTCCCCGAGCGCGGCGACGTCGGCCAGTGCGTCGCCGTGACTCCGCACCCGTCCCGAGGTGTTGACCAGCTCCGTGGCCGCATTCGCGCCGCCGCTGTAACGGTTGAAATCTATCTTCAAGTATTACTCCCTGCTAGAGTAACCGGATAAAGGTCATTTTAACGGTTAGCGAAAGTGGTGGAGGCATGGGCAACGCAGTCCGCACCGATCCGGGGACGCTGTGGCTCGACACACGGATCCGCGTCTCGGCCGGTGAGGTTTCAGCCGGTGTGTACGGTTCGGGCCCGCCGATCGTGCTCACCCACGGCACGCCGGCATCGGCCCAGCTGTGGCGGCGGGTGATCCCGGAGCTGGCGCGGCGGCACACCGTGTACGTCTGGGACCTGCTCGGGTTCGGCGATTCGACGCTCGACGAGTCGGCCGCGCCGTCCATCGCGACGCAGGCGGCGACGCTGGCGGAGCTCGTCGAGCACTGGGGGCTGACGAGTCCCGACCTGGTGGGACACGACATCGGCGGCGGCATCGTGGCCAGGGCGCACCTCGTCGAGGGGGTTCCGGCGCGCAGGCTGGCCTTCCTGGACGCGGCGGTCATCGGCCCGTGGAACACGGCGTTCACCGAGCACATGCAGCGGTACGCCGACGCCTACCGCACGATGCCCGAGCACGCGTTCGCCGACCTCGTCGCACCGCGGCTGCGCACCGCGACCCACCACGACATGAGCGACGAGGTGCTCGACCTCTACCTCGCACCGTGGCGTGGCGCGGAGGGGCAACGGCGCTGGGTCGCGCAGGCCGAACACGTCCACTTCGACGACACCCGGGAAGCCGTCGACCGCCTCCGCGACATCACCGCAGAGACGCTGGTGCTCTGGGGCGAACAGGACGGGTGGCTCGCACCGTCGACCGGGGACCGGCTCGCGGCCGCCATTCCGGGCGCCCGGCGAGAGGACCTGCCCGGGGCGGGGCACTTCGCACCCGAGGACGATCCGCGGGCCGTCGCACGGTCGCTTGCCCGCTTCTTCGCCTGAGCCGCCCGTCGCCCGTCGCCCGTCGCCCGTCGGGCACGGTGTCTTTGTGCGGGGGCGGTGCCGGTCGGCCGGGATGCGGCGGACCGGGGATCTTGACGCGGTCGGGGCATGCGCCCGCGCGGGAGTACGGTGTCGATGTGTTTCCCGAACATCGCCCACGCAGGTTGCGGACCACGCCGGCGGTGCGCCGGCTCGTCAGCGAGACGACCCTCCGCCCCCGCCAGCTGATCCTGCCCGTGTTCGTCTCGGAAGAGGCCGACGCCGCGGGCGCGCCGAAGCCGATTTCGAGCATGCCCGGTGTCGTGCAGCACACGCGGGATTCGCTGCGCGAGGCGGCGGCGAAGGCCGTCGAGGCGGGCGTCGGCGGGCTGATGCTGTTCGGCGTTCCGTCCACACGCGACTCCGTCGGCTCGGGCGGCACCGACGAGGACGGCATCCTCAACGTCGCGCTGGGAGATCTGCGGTCCGACCTCGGCGACGCCACGGTGCTCATGGCCGACACGTGCCTCGACGAGTTCACCGACCACGGCCACTGCGGCGTGCTCGACGACGCGGGCGCGGTCGACAACGACGCCACGCTGCAGCGCTACGCCGAGATGGCGCTCGCACAGGCGCGTGCGGGTGCGCACTGGCTCGGCCCGAGCGGCATGATGGACGGCCAGGTCGGCGTCATCCGGCGCGCGCTCGACGACGCGGGGTTCACCGACACGGCGATCCTGGCCTATTCCGCCAAGTATGCGAGCGCGTTCTACGGACCGTTCCGGGAGGCCGTCGACTCGCAGCTGCAGGGCGACCGCAACACCTATCAGCAGGACCCGGCCAACGCCCGCGAGGCGAGCCGTGAGATCGAACTGGACATCGCCGAGGGTGCCGACGCGGTCATGGTCAAGCCCGCGTTGTCCTATTTGGACGTCATCAGGGCGGCAGCGGAGACCTCGTCGGTGCCGGTCGCGGCGTACAACATCTCGGGCGAGTACGCGATGATCGAGGGCGCGGCGGCCAACGGCTGGGTCGACCGCGAGCGCACGATCCTCGAGGTACTCACCTCGATCCGCCGTGCGGGTTCGGACATGATCCTCACGTACTGGGCCGCCGAAGCCGCCACCTGGCTCGACTGAGCCGCGCGCACCGGCCGGTGCACACCTGCAACGCCCGGCCTCCGGGTGGATGCCCCGAAGGGCACCTTGGGGGCGTTGAGCGCCCCGAAGGTGCCCTTGGGGGCACTGTCCGTGTTGCGGTGCTGCAACGTGGTCAGAACCGGTAGCGGACGATCCAGGCGCCGCGGCGGGCCTGCGCGGGCCAGTGGGCGAACGCCCGCGACATGAGGCGGTACGCCAAGGGCAGGCGATCGCGTTCCGGCGCGGCGTCGCCCCACTGTTCCTCCACGAACGTCAGATCCGCCGCCAGGGCCACGATGTCCTGCGGATCGCCGATGCCGAAGGTCCGGTAGTCCGCCGGCATGCCGACCGTCTTCAAGTAGCGGCCCGCCATCCGGGCGACCAGCCTGGTGTAGGCGTTGAACACGAGCTCGCCGCCCGCGAAATGCTCGGTGATGTGCGGCAGCAGTCGGCGGTTCTCGTCCTCGGTGAGGAACCCGATCACGCCGTCGGCGACGACGATCGTCGGACGGTCACGCGGAATCCCCTCGGTCCAGTGTTCGTCGAGCAGCGACGCGCCGACGCCGTGCGCGTTGTCGCGGCCGGGCAGTAGTCGGTCACGCAGCTCGACGACCTCGGGAAAGTCGACGTCGTACCAGTCGACGTCCGGCGGCGGGTCGATCCGGAACTTGCGCGTTTCCAGCCCGCTGCCGAGTTCGACGACGACGGCGTCCGGGTGACTGCGGACGAACCGGGTGACCGCGCGGTCGAGCATCGCGCTGCGGATGCCGACCGTCTCGGGCACGCCCACGCCGAGCTTCACCGAGTCGGTGTCGTAGGCAAGCTTGCCGAGCACGTCGGTGGCGAGCGCGTCCCCCAGGACGGGGCCGGCGGACCTGCTGTCGACGGCGCGTCCCTTCAAGGTGACGAGCAGCGTCTTCTGCATCGGCGTGAGGTGATCGATGGCCACGAGTGTCACGATCCGTCTCCCCGGTGGTCGGCGGTGGATTCCCGGATCCGCTTTCCCTCGGGCGAGGCCGCGAAGTCGGCCATGGCGGCGTAGACGTCGAACATGGCGGTGCCGATCCGGTTCGTGTGGGCGCTGTCGAGCGGGTCGACGCCGAGGTGGCGGGCGATGTGTTCGTGCAGCACGACCGTGCCCGTGTGCATCGCCGTCATCACCGCGGCGGCGCTGATGGCCGCCGTGGAGCCGGGCGGGAACCGCTCCGGCCAGGTGGCGCCGAGGAACTCCGCGGTGCCGGCCGCGAGCTGATCGAAAACCCGCTCGGCCGCCGGTGATCCGTCCACAGTGGCGCGGGAGAGGTAGCGCAGCAACGGGCCGCTGGTGGCGAAGAGCTCGGCCAGCAGCCCGGACTCGACGAGCGAACCGGCCGTGGCGGCGGCCGTCAGCCGTCGTCCGAGCGCGTCGACCACGGCTTCGTCGCACGCCCGGCGCAGCGCCTTCTTCGACCCGAAGTGGTGCTGGACCAGGCCCAGAGATACGCCCGCGGCTTCGGCGATGCCTCGCATCGTGGCGCCGCCCTCCCCGCGTTCGGCGAACTGGGTCAGGGCTGCGTCGCGGATCCGGGCGCGTGCCGTCAGATCGTCCGGTGGTCTGTTGCCTGTGTCTTCGACTGCATCCACACGTCGACAATACGAATGAATTGAAACCTGTACAACTGTATTGCCGCGCTCCGGGGTGTGCCCCCGTCGTGCCGCTGCGCCGCGCTCTAGTCTCGGGGGTATGAGCGACGCCGACGAAAGCGACGACCAGCGGCGAGCACGCGGCCTGCCGCCCGCTCCGCACCTGCCCGGCGATCCGGAGTCGGAGCAGCCCGAGCCGCCGAAGCCCGTCACCACCGCGTTCGGCCTGATCGTGGCTGCCGCCGTGGTGCTGGTCCTGGCCTTCGTGCTGGATCTTCTCGACCAGGACGCGATCGCCGCGGAGCTGATCGAACAGAACACCGACGAGAACATCACCAACGCCCAGATCGCGGCGGGTGTCGAATCGCTGCTGTGGGCACTCGTCGTCGGCGCCGCCGCGGTCGGCGGGCTGATCGTGCTGTTCGCCTGGAAAGCCCGCCAGGGCACCCGGTCCGCACGCACCGTCGTGACCGTGCTCGTCGTCGTGATCGCCCTGTTCTCCCTGCTCGGCGGCGGCTACGAGGTGATCGTCGCCGTGCTGCTGGCGCTCGGCGGTACGGCACTGATGTACCTGCCCAGCGTCGACTCCTACTTCCCGAGGGTGATCAAGAAGCCGTGAGTGACGAGGACACCGCGGACGACGGCACCGCGGACGACCGCACCCGCCACGACACCGCGGACGACGGCACCGCGGGCCACGGCACCGCGGGCAGCGAGGACACGGTCCACGGCACCGCGGGCGGCGGTACCGCGGGCGGCGAGGACACGGTCCACTACGACGAACCGGGTTCGGGGCTGTGGCGGCTGGGCCTCGGCCCGGCGCTGGCCGCGCTCGGGTTCGTCACGGAGGTGCTCCTCGGCCAGCCGCCCCACTGGCTGATGTGGATCATCACCGGCGTCGGGCTGTTGTGGCTGAACGGCGCGTGGGTGTTCGCGCGCCGCAAATTCCTGCGGGTGCGCGTCACCGATACCGAGCTGGTGCAGGGCACCGAGACCGTGCCGATCGCCGACATCGCCTCGGTCCTGACCCGTGAGCCCAGGCCCGGCACCCGCGTGCTCGGCGGCGGCCAGACGGTGCCGAACCGTTTCGAGGCCGTCGAACTCACGCTGGTCGGCCGCAAGCACGTGCTGGCGTGGTCGCAGGACTCTGAGACGTTCACGGCGGCGTTGCACACGGCCATGCGAAACTCACGCCGTGACTGAACCCGCGGACCGCACCGCCACCGAATCCGCCGCGCCGGCAGTTCCGGCCGTGCCCGCGGCGACGCGCGCATCCCGGAAGGCGGGCAGTCGCCGGGCAGGAACGGGCCGCGGCAGGCTGCACCAACCGTGGCGGATCGTCGTCGCCGTCGTCGAACTCGCCGTGGCCGCGGTGGCCGTGTGGGGCGCCTTCCCGCTGTGGACTTCGGCGATCCGCGACGTCACCGTCCACCTCGACGACGGCAGCGCCCTGACCTCGCGCGTCTACGAAGGGGACGGGATCGCGCTCGCCGTCGCACTCGGGGCGCTGGCGCTCGTGCTGGTGATCGATGCCGTCCGCCAGGTGCTGCTCGGCATCGCAGCCAAGGGCAAGAAGCGGAAGAAGCGCAAGCAGCCCGCTCCCGACGACCCCGCCGACGTGGACCCCCGGGTCCCCGCCGCGGCCGGATCCGATTCCGGCCCGGAGGGTGCCGCGTCCGAATCACGCTCCGGACGCTGAGCCCGAACGGCCGGACACGGCCGCCACCCCCAATACCCGCCGACCCGTCCCACGCACGCCGACCGCCGCGCGTCGCCGCCCGGTCCGGTCTCGGCCAGGGGCGCCGCTCGCCGGGATGCCCGCGGTCACGTCCCGGCGGAGGCAGGCGCCGCAGGCCGTGGGCGTTTTGCGAGACTGGCAGGCGTGACAGGTGACAACAGCACGGTCGAGAAGTCCCAGTCCTGGTTCCGGCGGGCCGCAGCGGCGACGCCCGGCGGCGTCAACTCGCCGGTGCGCGCGTTCGCATCCGTCGGCGGTGACCCGCGATTCATGGTCAAGGCGAACGGCTCCCACATGTGGGACGCCGACGGCAACCGCTACATCGATCTCGTCTCCTCGTGGGGGCCGATGATTCTCGGGCACGCCCACCCCGCGGTGGTCGATGCCGTACGCGAGGCCGCGTCGCACGGCCTGTCGTTCGGCACGCCGACCACCGGTGAGGTCGAGCTCGCCGAAGAGATCATCGGCCGCGTCGAGCCGGTCGAGCAGGTGCGCCTCGTCAATTCCGGCACCGAGGCGACGATGACCTCGATCCGCCTCGCCCGCGCATTCACCGGCCGGGCGAAGATCGTCAAGTTCGCGGGCTGCTATCACGGCCACGTCGACGCGCTGCTGGCCCAGGCCGGCTCGGGCGTCGCCACGCTGGGCCTTCCCACCTCGCCGGGCGTCACCGGCGCGCAGGCCGCCGACACGATCGTCGTGCCGTACAACGACCTCGACGCCGTGCGGCGCGTGTTCGCCGAGAACGCGGGCGAGATCGCCGCCGTCATCACCGAGGGCGCCGCGGGCAACATGGGCGCCGTCCCGCCCGTCGAGGGATTCAACGCCGCACTGCGCGAGATCGCCCACGAGGCGGGCGCGCTGCTGATCATCGACGAGGTCATGACGGGTTTCCGCGTGTCGTCGGCCGGCTGGTACGGCCTCGACGGCGTGGCCGGTGACCTCTACACGTTCGGCAAGGTCATGTCCGGTGGGCTCCCGGCAGCGGCGTTCGGCGGCCGGGCCGACGTGATGGCCGAGCTCGCGCCGCTCGGGTCCGTCTACCAGGCCGGCACGCTCGCCGGTAACCCCGTGGCCGTCGCCGCGGGCCTGACGACCCTGCAGCACGCCGATGCGGCCGTCTACGACAAGCTCGACACCAACGCGCGGCGGATCGGCTCGATCCTCGGCGATGCCCTCTCGGCCGAGGGGGTCACGCACACCGTGTCGCTGGCAGGCAACCTCGTGACCGTCTTCTTCGGCGAGCGGCAGCCGACGAACTTCGACGAGGTGGCGGCCACCGAGACGTGGCGGTACGCGCCGTTCTTCCACGCGTTCCTCGAGGCGGGTGTCTACGGCCCGCCGAGCGCGTTCGAGGCGTGGTTCGTCAACGCGGCGATGCTCGACACGGATTTCGAGGCCATCGAGGCGGCCGCACCCGCAGCCGCCCGCGCTGCGGCGTCGGCGACCCCGCCGGAGCGGGCATGACCCGCACGATCGTCCACCTGCTGCGGCACGGCGAGGTCCACAACCCCGAGCGCATCCTCTACGGACGGCTGCCCGGGTACGGGCTGTCCGACCGCGGCAGGCAACAGGCGGTCACGGTCGCGCAGGCGCTGACGGCGCACAACCTGGTGCGCGTCGTGGCCTCGCCGCTGCAGCGGGCGCAGGAGACGGCCGCGCCGGTCGCAGGCGGGCACCGGCTCGACGTCGTCACCGACGAGCAGCTCATCGAGGCGGACAACACGTTCGAAGGCCTGCGGGTCAGCGTCGGCGACGGGGCGTTGCGCCGGCCCCGGCACTGGCCGAAGCTGCGCAACCCGGTGCTGCCGTCGTGGGGCGAACCGTACGTCGACATCGCACGCCGCATGCTCGGCGCCGTCTACCGGGCGCGGGCCGCCGCGGAGGGCGGCGAGGTGCTGTGCGTGTCGCACCAGCTGCCGATCTGGACCGTGCGCAGGTTTCTCGAAGGCAAGCGGCTGTGGCACGACCCGCGGGCCCGGCAGTGCTCGCTGGCGTCGCTGACCAGCCTGGTGTTCCGTGAGGAGGAGCTCGTGGACATCGTCTACAGCGAACCTGCAGGCGCGACGGACCCGACGGTGACCGGCGCATGAGCGGGCGTGGCCGCAACGGCAGGTCGCTCGGCACCCGGCTGGCGGCCGCCGTGCTCGTCGGCGGTCTGGCTCTCACCGGCTGCAGCATGGGCGACGGCTCGGCGGCGACGTCGTTCAACTTCGTCGCACCGGGCGGGAAGACCGACATCACCTACACCGGCGCCGACCGGCAGGAGATGCCCGAGATCAGCGGCGAGGACCTGTTCGACGCCGACAAGGAGATCTCCAGCGAGGACTTCCACGGCAAGGTGCTCGTCATCAACATCTGGGGCCAGTGGTGCGGACCGTGCCGTACCGAGGCGCCGGAGCTGCAGAAGGTGTACGACCAGACGAAGGACGAGGGCGTCCAGGTGCTCGGCATCGACGTGCGCGACTTCGACCGGTCCGCACCGCAGGACTTCATGCGTAACCGTGACCTGACGTACCCGTCGATCTACGACCCGTCGGGGCGGTCGCTGCTGGGGCTGACCGGATATCCGCGCAACGTCGTCCCGTCGACGATCATCGTCGACAGGCAGGGCCGCGTCGCCGCGGTGTACCTGCGTGACCTGCTCGCGGGCGACATCCTCCCGGTCGTCCGCGACCTGGCCGACGAGGACGGTTCCTGACCCGACACCGTGTTGCGGCTTCCGGAGACCGTGTTGCGGGTTCCGGGGACCGTGTTGCATGTTCCGGGGGCCGTGTTGCGGGTTCCGGGGGAGTCGCGGATCGTCCGTCACCCGGCCCCGTGATCGGTCAGGGCCCGGAGTCGTCGTGGCCTCGAGCCGCCAAAAGTGACGGGCGCCGCATTCTCGCAGGTGGAGGCAGGGGGCGGCGAGTTAACACCGACCCCATTCCCTAGTCTGGGTGTCGTGAACGCGACCGAGCTGGCGATGTCAGGGCCGCTGCTGCTGGCCGCAGCCGTGGCGTTGCTGGCCGGCACGATCTCGTTCGCGTCGCCGTGCGTGGTGCCGCTCGTCCCTGGCTACCTCGCCTACCTCGCCGCGCTGGTCGGCTCCGAAGCCCCGGCCGTCGACGCCGGGGAAGCCGGTGAGAAACGGAAACGTGGCAAGCGTTCCGTCGTCGGCGCGACCGCGCTGTTCGTGCTCGGCTTCACCGTGGTGTTCACCGCCGGGGTCGGCAGTCTCGTCTGGCTCGCCGACGCGCTCCTCGTGAACGCCGAGACGCTGCAGCGCATCGGCGGTGTGATCACCATCTTCATGGCGTTCGTGTTCCTCGGCTTCGTACCCGGACTGCAGCGGGAGGTGCGTTCGCACCACACCCCGCGCGCAGGCCTGTGGGGCGCGCCCGTGCTGGGCGCCGTGTTCGGACTCGGCTGGACGCCCTGCATCGGACCGACGCTGTCGGGTGTGCTCGCGATCTCCGCGGCCAGCGGCAGCACCGGTGCGCGCGGGTTCGTGCTCGTGCTCGTCTACTGCGTCGGCCTGGGACTGCCGTTCCTGCTCATCTCGGCGGGCACGAAGTGGGCCGTGTCGGCGACGGCGTGGCTGCGCCGCAACGGCAGGCGGGTGCAGATCTTCGGCGGCGCGCTGCTGCTCGTCGTCGGGGTCATGCTGGTCACGGGCCTGTGGATGGACCTCACGTCGTGGCTGCGGGACGCCTTCATCACCGACACGAGGTTGCCCCTGTGACTCCAGTGCCCGACCGGATCGACGCGACGGACCGGACCGACGAGCCCGACAGCGCCGCGCCCGCCTATCGCGCGACACGGCTGCGCAGGGCATGGGCGCCGGTCCGCAACACCTGGCGCGGCCTGACGTCGATGCGCACTGCGCTGATCCTGCTGTTCCTGCTGGCGGTCGCCGCGCTGCCGGGGGCGCTGTTGCCGCAGCGGTCGGTCAACGAGCAGAACGTCAACGGCTACCTGGCCGAGTACGGCTGGTGGGGCAGGCTGCTCGACAACCTGCAGCTGTTCGACGTCTACTCCAGCGTCTGGTTCTCGGCCATCTACCTGCTGCTGATGGTCTCGATCATCGGCTGCCTGGTGCCGCGGACATCGGACTATGTCCGGAGCATGCGTTCCAAGCCGGTGCTGACCCCGCGCAACCTCCGCAGGCTGCCGCATCACGAACGGGCCGAGACCTCCGACGACGTCGACGCCGTGATGGCCGCCGCGCGCAAGCGCCTGCGCGGGTGGCGCCTCACCGAACGTGAGGAGGCGGGCGGGGCCCGCAGCATCAGTGCCGAACGCGGCTACCTGCGTGAGACCGGCAACCTGCTGTTCCACTTCGGCATGCTCGGCGTGATCATCTCGTTCGCCGGGGGAGCGCTGTACTCGTACGAGGGTCAGGTCATCGTCCTGGCCGACGGTTCGGAGTTCTGCAACGCCGGTATCTACAACTTCGACTCGTTCCATCCGGGGCTGCAGGTCGACGGGACCGGACTGAACCCGTTCTGCGTCCAGGTCAACGACTTCCACGCCGAGTTCGAGCGCGGCCAGCCGGTGTCCTACGAAGCGAACATCGACTACCAATCGGGCGACGACCTCGCCGAGGGTGATTGGCAGCAGTACGACCTCGCGGTGAACGAGCCGCTGCGCACCGCGGGCGACCGGCTGTACCTGCTCGGCCACGGTTTCGCGCCGACGTTCACCGTGACCTATCCGGACGGGCAGAGCCGGACGCAGACCATCCAGTGGCGGCCGGTCGACCAGACCACCCTGCTGTCCGAGGGTGCGACGAAGTTCGAGGAACCAGGCATCACCGACCCGGTGGAACGGCGGGAGCGGCAGCTCGCCGTGACGGGCCTGTTCGCGCCGACGCCCGCGATGCACGGCGACATCCTGTCGTCGGCGGGTCCCGAGCTGACGGATCCGACGGTCGCGGTCGACATCATGCGCGGCGACCTGGGGGTCGACTCCGGACGGGGACAGTCGATCTTCGAGATCGACCAGTCGATGGTGGACGAGGGCAGGCTCGAACGGGTGGCGCGCGAGAACCTCGAGGTCGGCGAGTCGGTGACCCTCGAGGACGGGACGACGGTCTCGTTCGACGAGGTCGAGCGGTTCGTGTCGCTGCAGGTCTCCCACGATCCGCTGCAGAACTGGGTGCTCGCCTCGGCGATCGTGATGTTCGCGGGGCTCGGGGCGTCGCTGTTCATCAAGCGGCGCAGGCTGTGGGTGCGGGCCACCCCCGCGGGCGGCGGTTCCCGGGCCGGTGATGCTGCCGGCACCCCGGCCGACGCGGCCCCGGTCGACGCGGCCCCGACCGGCGCGGCAGCGGGTGACGCGGCAGCGGGTGACACGGCAGCGGGTGACACGGCAGCGGGTGACACGGAAACCGAAGAACGACGTACCGTAGTAGAAGTGGGCGGGCTCGCCCGCACCGATCAAGCCGGGTACGGCGAGGAGTTCACGCGGATCGCAGCCGAACTCCTCGGCCGGAAGTAGAAGGGCCTGGAGATGCCGGTCAACGAGACGTTGTCGCAGTACAGCGACTGGTCGTACACCACATCCGTCGTCATCTACATCCTGGCGATGGTGTTCTTCCTCGTCGAGCAGTCCTTCGGCCGACGCGGTCAGCAGGCGGCCGAGCGCACCCGCAGTCGTGAGCTCGTGGGCGCAGGCGCCGGAATCGACAACACGGCCCCCGGAGTCGGCAACACGAGCCCCGGAGTCGGCAACACGGGTGGTGGGCGCACCCGGGCGGAGCGGTTCGGTCGCATGGGCGTCGCGCTCACGGTGCTGGGCCTGCTGCTGCACGCCTCGGCCCTGGTGCTGCGCGGCCTCGCGACGGACCGGGTGCCGTGGGGCAACATGTACGAGTACGTGATGATCACGTGCCTCGTCGCCATCGCGGCCTGGTTGGTACTGCTGCGCAAGTATCCGGTGCGGCACCTGTCGATGTTCGTGCTGCTGCCGAACGTGATCCTGATGTTCATCGGCGGCACGTGGCTCTACGCCGTTGCCGCTCCGCTGCAACCCGCGCTCCAGTCGTACTGGCTGATCATCCACGTCGCGGCCGCCGCGGCGTCGTCCGGCGTGTTCCTCGTGCCCGGTGTCGCGAGCATTCTCTACCTGGTCAAGGCGCGCAACGAGAGTCACCCGGAGAAGTTCGCGAAGTTCGCGGCCAGGCTGCCCGCGAAGGACGTCCTCGACCGCATCGCGTACCGGACGACGGTGTTCGCGTTCCCGGTCTTCACCTTCGGCGTGCTGTGCGGAGCGGTCTGGGCCGAGGCCGCGTGGGGACGGTTCTGGGGTTGGGATCCGAAGGAGACGGTCGCCTTCATCGCGTGGCTCGTCTACGCCGCCTACCTGCATTCGCGTGCCACGGCGGGCTGGCGCGGGAACCGTGCCGCGGTCATCAACGTGATCGGTTTCGCGATGACTGTTTTCAACCTGTTCTTCGTCAACCTCGTGACGACGGGCCTCCACTCGTATGCGGGAGTCGGCTGACGGAAGCGCCGAGTGCCGGGTAGCGTCGCACCTGGTACGACGACCATGCGGAGGAAGGCAGCGGTGACCGCAGCGAACGACCCCAACGGGCAGGAACCGCAGAAGCCTCATGGAGCGCACCACCTCCACGACGCCGCGGAGGTCACGGGTGACGCCACGGATTCCACCCCGGCGCCCACGAATGCGGCGCCCGCGGACCCGTTGAGTGCGCCCGACAGCCCGGAGGTGACGCAACGCGTCGGCCCGCCCCCGGCCCAGCAAGCACAGGCTCAGCAGGCCGGTCAGGCGGCCCCGGGTGAGGAGACCCAGCCCGCGGTGCATTATCCGCCCCAACAGCCGTACGACCCGAACCTGCCGCCCCTGACCCCGGACCGGACGACCGGTGACGGCGCGCAGCAGGTGCACGCCGCGCCGTACCAGCAGTACGCCCAGCCGCCGGAGGCGCCGCGCGATTCCTACGCACAGCGGTACTTCGAGGGGCAGCCCGGGCAGTTCGGCGGGCCCGCGCAGCCGCCGCAGGGGCAACCCCAGCCGCCGCAGGGACACCCCCAGCAGCAGGCCGCGCCGCAGCAGCCGCAGGCGCAGCAACCGCAGGCCCAGTACCCGCCGCAGGCCCAGTACCCGCAGCAGGGGCAGTACCCGCCGCAGGGGCAGCCGGGCGAGCAGGGGCTGCCGCCGTTGCCGCAGCCGCAGCGCTCCGCCCACGGAGCCGGTGACCTGGCGGGCAGCAGTCTCGTCAAGCAGACCAAACGGCCGCCCCGGTCGGGCTGGCGCAAGGCCGTGTACGTCGGCACCGGCAAACTCGTCAATCCGGGTGAAGGCCCCGCGGACCGCGCGGAGCGGGATCTGACCGCACGGGTGCAGCAGCCGCTGCGCGGGTGCTACAAGATCGGCATTCTCAGCCTCAAGGGTGGCGTCGGGAAGACGACGACCACGACGACGCTCGGGTCGACGTTCTCGTCGCTGCGCGGGGACCGCGTGATCGCGGTGGACGCCAACCCGGACCGCGGCACGCTGTCGCAGAAGATCCCGATCGAGACGACGGCGACCGTGCGTCATCTGCTGCGGGACGCCGTGGGAATCACGCGCTACAGCGACGTACGGGCCTACACGTCACAGGGCGGCAGCAGGCTCGAGATCCTCGCCAGCGAGCAGGATCCGGCCGTGTCGGAGGCCTTCTCCGAGGACGACTACCGCAGAGCCGTCGACCTGCTCGAGCACTTCTACAACATCGTGCTCACCGACTGCGGCACCGGACTGATGCACTCGGCGATGAAGGGTGTTCTCGACCTCGCCGATTCGCTGGTGATCGTGTCGTCGGGGTCGGTGGACGGCGCGCGCAGTGCGTCCGCGACCCTCGACTGGCTCGACGCGCACGGCTACGGCGAACTGGTGCAGCGTTCGATCACAGTGATCAACTCGGTGCGTCCGAAGTCCGGATCGGTCGACCTGGACAAGCTCACCGCGCACTTCTCGGCCCGCACGCGCGGCGTGGTCAAGGTGCCGTTCGATCCGCACCTCGAGGAAGGTGCCGAGATCGACCTGGACCGGCTGGACAAGGAGACCCGCACGGCGCTGCTCGAGCTGGCCGCGACCGTCGCGGACGGTTTCGCCATGGACCGTCTGGCTCACTGACGACACGGCTCACTGACGACACGGCCCACTGACGGCGTGGCCCGCTGACGGCGTGGCTCACTGGGCCGTGTTGCTAAACGGGCGACGGCGGCGTGTTCGCCCGTCATCGTGCGCTCTGGAAAGATGGGCCGATGTCTTCGCGGGAGGAACCTGCCGTGCCCGTTTTGAGCATTCGGCCCTCGATCGGAGCTGAAGAGTATCGGGCGCTCGCTGCGATCTGGCGTAGGGCTGTGGACGCCACGCACGACTTCCTAGCAGAAGCGGATCGAGATGAGATCGAGGCCGGACTGCAGTCCGCCTACTTTCCGGCAGTCGTGCTCTCGGTCGCAGAGCGTGATGGTCGACCGGTGGGATTCTCGGGCGTGCTCGACGGAACGCTGGAGATGCTGTTCGTCGATGCGACGCAACGTGACGGTGGAATCGGCACCGGGCTTCTAGCCCATGCGATCAAGGATCACGGCGTCACCAAGGTTGATGTGAACGAGCAGAACGTCTCGGCCGTGGGCTTTTATGCTCACCGTGGATTCGAGGTCGTCGGTCGCAGCGAGACCGATGAGGCCGGTCGGCCATACCCGCTGCTCCACTTGAGGCTCAGTAGGCCGTCCTGACCTGCTGATCCGCCCCGAGGCAGGCTTCCAGAGGCGAACTACAGCCATTGGAACGGCCGATCGCGTGATCGGGAGGCTCCTCACTGAACTTCTTGTAGCTCGTGTTCCAGTTCCCGAACCGCTCCGGCATGTCCCGACACGGAGCCCCGGTGCGGAACCGCCACGCCGTCGCCTCGACCACCGTGCGGCGATCCACCGGCGGGCGGCCCGTGGCCTTCGCAGTCGGGAACAACCGGCCGATCACAGCCCACACCTCATCTGAGATCACATCACGCGACACGACCGCAACCCTCACCCGCGCGCCACCAAGGCCGGTTCGGCAACACGCCCCAGGGGGCCTGGCCCACTGACGGCATGGCCCGCTGACCGGAAGCGTTCCCTGCGCACCGATCGTTCGGGCATCGGCCGCACGCTCTCGTGCCACCCGGTCGTCGACACGACGTCGGCCGCGGCCCCGTCGTGGTGGACGGAGTCGCGGCCGAGGCGCGGTTGCGGGGTGGACGCGTGCCTGCCGATCCGCGAGCGAGCCGTCCGAGGCCGCGTACGCCGAACCGGGGTATGCGGACCCGGCTACTTGGTGTCGTCCTCGTCGGGACGTTTCGGCTTCTGTTCGCCGAGCTTGCGCAGGAATTCCGGGTCGTCGTCCGGCGCGACCGGGTTGGCGCGATCCGGTCGAGTGCCGGCACCGACGCGCTCCTGGCTCAGCAATCGCCACACCACGACGGAGATCGTGATGGCGCCGACCACCGCGAGCAAATACAGCATGCCCGCTCCTTCCCATGGGCTGACTGGTACCAGCCTAACGGGTCGGCGGGTGGCGCCGGGCCGCAACGGGCGATCCGGACAGGGTGTCGCTGCCTCGGCGAGGCGAACCTCAGGAGTTCTCCGGCCCTCCGGGGTCGGTGGTCAGCTCCGCGAGCAGCTCGTTGACCTCGGCCTCCCGGAACCGGCGGTGTCCGCCCGGGGTGCGGATGGAACCGATCCGGCCCGCCGTGGCCCAGCGTGTCACCGTCTTCGGATCCACTCGGAACAACGAGGCCACCTCACCGGGGGTGAGCAGCCGTCCTCCTGTGGTTGCGGTCACGAATCCGCCTCCTTCGAACCACCGTTCATGTCAGTCCGGATGCAGGACTGTTCCGTAATCGTTGCACTCCGCCCGTCAGGTACTCGAACGGTGTTTGCCGAGTAAAGAGGAGGTAATGGACAAACGGGCCGGTTCGGACATTTTCCCAGGTCGTGGTGCTGCCGGGATCGAACCCGGACGGGCGTCGTGCGTCAGGTGGCCTTTAGCGTGGCCGCGTGGATCGTCTCGACCGTCAGATCATCGCCGCCCTCCGGGACAACGGCAGGGCGACGTACGCCGACATCGGCAGGACCGTCGGGCTGTCGCCGTCGTCGGTGCACGAGCGGGTCGGCAAGCTCGAGGCCGCGGGCGTCATCACCGGGTACCACGCGACGGTCGATCCGCGCTCGGTCGGCCTCGGCGTGACCGCGCTCGTCGGTATCCAGCCCACGGACACGGCCTCCAACGACGAGATCGCCGACGAGCTGGTCGGGCTGGCCGAGGTGGAGAGCTGCTACGCCGTGGCGGGCGACGAGGCGTTCGTGGTCAAGGTGCGCGTGGACACCGTCGACGAGCTCGAGCACACGCTCGGCAGGCTCCGCCGGATCGACGGCGTCGCGCGCACGCGCACGACGGTGGTGCTGTCCACCCGGTTCGAGGGCAGGCCCAACAACCGTCTACTCGACGCCGAGGACGACGGCGTAACCTCGTAAAACGTGAACGCACCGGCATCGTCGGCCGCCGCGGCCCCGTCGCGGCTGGGCCGGGACCTGACGTTGTACCTGCTCGCGCGGTTCGCGCTCGTCGTGGCCATCGCCGCGGTGCTCACGGTCGCCGGAGTGCCGCTGCTGGTGGCGGTGCTCGTCGCGCTGGTCGTCGGCCTGCCGCTCGGCATGCTGCTGCTGCGTGGTCTGAACGCCCGCGTGACCGCCGGGCTCGCCGCACGGAACAAGGACCGCGCCCGCGAGCGCGCCCGGCTGCGTGCCGAGTTGCGCGGTGAACGCATCGAGACGGATGCCGGTACCGACCCGGAGGACACGGACGCCGCTGCCGAGGCGGACGGCTCTGCCGAGGTTGACGCCGGTACCGAGGTTGACGCCGGTACCGACTCCGGCACCGATGCGGATTCCGCCGGTGACGCGACGGTGGACGGTGCTGCGGACGCGGAGGACGAGAGCTCCGACGGTGGGGCCGGGTCCCCGACGGGAAAGAAGGCGGACGAGTGACCGCGGTGCCGGAACGGCGCTGTTGGGTGCGCGAGGCCATCCGCATCATCGAGGCCGACGCCAACCGCTCCGCCGACACGCATCTGCACGTCTTCCCGCTGCCGCCCGAGTGGGGCATCGATCTCTACCTCAAGGACGAGTCGGTGCATCCCACCGGCTCGCTCAAGCACCGTCTCGCGCGCTCGCTGGTGCTGTACGGCCTCGTCAACGGGCAGATCGGGCCGGAAACGACGCTGATCGAAGCCTCCAGCGGCTCCACCGCCGTGTCCGAGGCCTACTTCGCGCGGATGCTCGGCCTCGACTTCGTCACCGTCGTCCCGCGCAAGACCAGCCAGGAGAAGATCGACCTCATCGAGTTCTACGGCGGGCGCTGTCACTTCGTGGACGTCCCGGTCGCGATGTACAGCGAGGCCGAGCGGCTCGCCTCCGAGTGCGGTGGGCACTATCTGGACCAGTTCACCTACGCCGAGCGGGCCACGGACTGGCGCGGCAACAACAACATCGCCGAGTCGGTGTTCGCGCAGCTGGAGCTGGAGCGGAATCCCGTGCCCGCGTGGATCGTCGTCGGCGCGGGCACCGGGGGCACGAGCGCCACGTTCGGCCGCTACGCGCGCTACCGCCGCTACGACACCCGTATCGCGGTCGTCGATCCGGAGAACTCGGCGTTCTACGGCGCCTGGGAGACCGGCACCCGCGACTACGCCACCGGCATGCCGTCCCGCATCGAGGGCATCGGGCGGCCGCGGGTGGAGCCGTCGTTCGTGCCGGAGATCATCGACGACATGATCCGGGTGCCCGATGCGGCGTCCCTGGCGGCCATCCGGTTCCTGCGCGAACGCACCGGGCACTGGGCGGGCGGTTCCACCGGCACGAACCTCTACGGCGCGTTCACGATCATCGCGCGCATGCTGGCTGCAGGGGAGCGGGGCAGTGTGGTGACGCTGCTCTGCGACGGCGGCGACCGCTACGCCAACACCTACTACGACGACACCTGGATCGCCGAGCAGGGCCTCGAACTCGAACCGCACCGCGACGCCCTGTACCGCTTCCTGGACACGGGCCGCTTCCCGTAGGCGGGGACCGGCGCCCCGGTGTCCCGGTGCCCCGAAGGGCACCTTCGGGGCACCCAACACAGCCACGCGTCAGCGTTCCCGTGAGGGGTGGTGGCCGGGCCCGCGGGCGGGCGCCTCACCTGTTCCCTTTGCGGGGTACTCGGACTACGACAGGGCGAGGGCGGCGCCGGCGAGGACGGCCCACGCCAGCATCGCGATGCCCGTGTCGCGCAGTACCGGGACCAGGTCCAGGCCCGTGCGGCCGCTCGCCACCGTGCGCACCGGTGCGACCAGCGGCGCCGCGGCCGCCAGCGCGATGAACGCGAGCGGATGCGCCACCCCGAGAGCCACCGTCACCAGCACGGACACCGTGGCCAACGCGACGTACAGCCAGCGCGAGCGCGTGTCCCCGAGCAGCACGGCCAGAGTGCGCTTGCCCGACTCGGTGTCGGTGGGAATGTCGCGCAGGTTGTTGGCCACCAGCACCGCCGAGGACAACGCGCCCACCGCGACCGCGCAGCCCAGCGCCTCCCAGCTCACCGCGCCCGCCTGCACGTACACCGTGCCCAGCACCGCGGCGAGCCCGAAGAACACGAACACGGTGACCTCGCCGAAGCCCTTGTAGCCGTACGGGTTGCGCCCGCCGGTGTAGAACCACGCCGCGGCCAGGCACATGCCGCCCAGCAGCAGGAGGCGCCAGTGCCCGGTCGCGATGACCAGAGCCAGGCCGAACACGGCCGCCGCGCCGAGGCAGCTCACGGCCGCCGTCAGCACCTGGATCGGCAGGGCGGCACCGGACCCGACGAGGCGCAGCGGGCCCACCCGATCGGCATCGGTACCGCGGACGCCGTCGGAGTAGTCGTTGGCGTAGTTCACGCCGACGATCAGGGCCAGCGCCACCAGCAGTGCCAACAGGGTCCGCCACCACGAGAACGCCCCCAGCTGGGCGGCCGCGCCGGCACCGGCCAGTACGGGTGCGACGGCGTTGGGCAGCGTGCGCGGACGTGCGCCTTCGATCCACTGTGCGACTGTCGCCATGTCCGCATTCTTTCGCGGGCCGGATGCGGCCCTGTCGGCAGGCGGGGCTCGAGCCCCCAGGGGCACTGTGGTTGCGCCCTCCCGTCTGCCCGACCACCACCCTTCAAGGTGGCGCTGACCGACGGCTGCTCTGCTGGAATGTCTTCCGGCGGGTACTGTCGTCGATCGTTCGCCCTCACGCAGCGCGATTACGCGTTCCCGACACCCCGGAGCTGGCTCTGATGCGCCTTCCCGAACGGGTCATCCCCCTGTATCTCCGTGCCACCGGCAGGAATCGCGTGTTCCGCTCTGCCGGACATGCGCGCGCCCACGTCGACCGCCTGGCGCTGCGGCCCCGCTCTTACGCACCGCCGCGTCGGCTCGGTTCCCCGGTGACCGTGGATGTCTCGCGCCGCGACGGCTGGCCGGTCTATCGCGTACATCCCGTGGACGCCCGGCCCCGGGGATCGGTGGTGTACATCCACGGCGGAGGCTGGGTGAACGAGATCGCCGCGGCGCACTGGCGGCTGGTGGCCCAGATCGCCGCCGAGGCCCGGACCACGGTGGTGGTGCCGATCTATCCGCTGGTTCCGTTCGGCACGGCGGAGGCCGTGGTGAACGCCGTCGCCGACCTCGTCCGGGAGGTGGGCGAGGTGCACGGGGAGGTACGACTCGCCGGTGACTCCGCCGGGGGCCAGATCGCACTGTCCGCCGCGATGGTTCTGCGGGACCAGCACAGCGTCACCCTGCCGAGGACCCTGCTCATCTCGCCGGCGCTGGACCTCTCCTGGTCGAATCCGCGGATCCCGCAGGTCCAGCCCGACGATCCCTGGTTGGCGGTGCCCGGCGGCCGCGTCTTCTCGGACCGCTGGCGCGGCGAGCTGCCCACCGAGGACCCCCGCGTGAGCCCGCTCGCCGGGGATCTGGCGGGGCTCGGCCCGCTCACCGTCTTCAGCGGCTCCCACGACGTCCTCAACCCGGACGCGCACCTGCTGCGCGACCGTGCGAGAGCTGCAGGGGTCGAGACGGAGTTCCACGAGGGGGAGGGGCTCGTGCATGTCTACCCGCTGCTGCCCACCCGAACGGGCGAGGCGGCGCGGTCGATCATCGTCGAGCGCCTCACGGTCGGATCATCGTCGAACGGGCCGGAGGACGCCGAGCGTTCGGCAGCGTCGACGAGCATCCGGATGTCGTAGCACTCCAGCCGGTTCAGCAGCACTCCAGCCGGTTCAGTCGTCGAAATGGGCGCGGACCGCGGCGCGGTCGACCTTGCCCGGGCCGATCAGCGGCAGCTCCGGCAGTTGCCGCACCAGCTTCGGCACGGCGGCGCGGCCGAGACGGTCCCGGACGAGCGCGCGCAGTTCCTCCTCCAGGGCCTCGGACGGCTTCCCCTCGGTACCGGAGCCGTCCGCGTCGTCGGCGCCGGTCGTGGCCGCCCCGGGGACGATCACCGCGGCGATCCGCTCGCCCCATTCCGGGTCCGGCACCGCCACGACGCACGCCGCGCGGACCTTCGGGTGGGCCGTCAGCGCCGCCTCGACACCGGCGGCGGGCACCTTCACTCCGCCGGTGTTGAGCATGTCGTCGATCCGGCCGAGCACGGCGAGGGTGCCGTCGTCGTGGAGCGCGCCGACGTCGTTGGTGCGCAGCCAGCCGTCGGCGGTGAACGCCTGCCGGGTGAGGTCGGGGCGCAGGCGGTAGCCGTGGCTGAGCATCGGGCCCGAGAGTTCGATGCGATCGCCGTCGCCGAGCCGGACGGCCGCACCCTCGAGGGGAATCCCGTCGTAGACGCAGCCGCCGGCGGTCTCGCTCATGCCGTACGACGACACGGCACGTACGCCCGCGTCGGCGGCGCGCCGGGCGAGCTCGTCGTCGAGCCGGGCGCCGCCGAGGACGATCGCGTCGTAGGCCGCGGCGGCCTCCACCGCCTCCGGGCCCGCGGCGAGCAGCCGGGCGAGCTGGGTGGGCACGAGCGCGGTGTAGTACGGCCCTTCGGAATGCGGACCGGGCGCGCCGAGCAGGTCACGCGTGGCGGCGGCGAACGCGTCGGGGTGGAAGCCCTCCGCGATGTCCAGCGTCGTCGGCGGCATCCCCGCGAGCTGCGCGCGCGTGAGCACCTGCAGTCCGCCGACGTAGTTCGCGGGGGTGGCGAGCAGCCAGCGGCCGGGGCCGCCGAGCCGGGCGTGCGTGGCGCGCGCCGAAGCCAGCAGTGCCGACGCCGACAGCAGCACACCTTTCGCCTCGCCGGTCGACCCGGACGTCGGGATGATCACCGCGGTCTCCGGTTCGACGTCCGGCTCGACGCCGGGTTCGAGGCCGGGGTCGGCAGCGGTGTCCGGTCCGGTGGGCTCGCCGGGTGTCATCGCTTCGCGCAGGCTCTCGGCACGCGGATTGCGGGGATCCAGCGGCAGCAGCGGTTCGCCGCCGTCGAGCGCGGCGCGCAGCGCCCCGTCGAGCTCGGCGACCGACGCGGGCGAACCGTCCGTGTACACGACCTGCACCGCACCAGCGTAGGCGCCCGCCACCGCGGATCGTGATCACCCGCCGTCCCGTGTCGGCCGAGTGCGGCGACCCGAAGGTCGCTACAGCGTCCGCACGCATCCGCATCGACGATCAGTGGCGCAGCTGCTTCAGCCGGACCGATGCCGGATCCGAGGAGGTCGAGATCATTGACCACCACTGACAAGGCGCACGAGCCGATTCACCCGGGCCAGATCCTCCGGGAGGAGTTCCTCGAACCGCTCGGCGTCAGTGTCAACCGGCGCCTCGCACTGGCCGAGATCGGCGACCTCGACACCATCACGCCGACGGCACCCGCCGGCTGACCCTGGCCGTCGTGCGCGATCCCGGACGGGCAACGATCGCCGTCCGGGCTCGCGCACGTGTCCCGCGGCGTGCGGGGCTCGTGACCTCTGCGGATCAGTAGTGGGCGGGTCAGTAGTGCGCCGGTCAGTAGTAGTACGGGTGGTCGGTCCAGTCGGGCTCGCGCTTCTCGAGGAAGGCGTCCCTGCCCTCGACCGCCTCGTCCTGCATGTACGCCAGCCGCGTGGTCTCGCCCGCGAACAGCTGCTGGCCGACGAGCCCGTCGTCGATGAGGTTGAACGAGTACTTGAGCATGCGCTGGGCCGTGGGCGATTTGCCGAGCGTCTGCAGGCCCCATTGCAGGGCGGTCGACTCGAGTTCGGCGTGCGGCACGGCCTTGTTGATCGCCCCCATCGCCTCCGCGTCGGCTGCGGAGTAGGCGGCCCCGAGGAAGAAGATCTCCCGCGCCTTCTTCTGCCCGACCTGCCGCGCCAGGTACGCCGAGCCGAACCCGCCGTCGAACGATCCGACGTCGGCGTCGGTCTGCTTGAACCGGCCGTGCTCGTCCGAGGCGAGTGTGAGGTCGCACACGACGTGCAGCGAGTGCCCGCCACCCGCGGCCCAGCCGGGAACCACCGCGATGACCGGCTTCGGCATGAACCGGATCAGCCGCTGGACCTCGAGGATGTGCAGCCGGCCCGCGCGCGCCGGATCGACCGTGTCGGACGTCTCGCCGCTCGCGTACTGATACCCGGACCGGCCCCGAATACGCTGGTCACCACCGGAGCAGAACGCCCAGCCGCCGTCGGAGGGCGACGGGCCGTTGCCGGTGAGGAGCACGCAGCCGACGGCGGAGCTGGTTCGCGCGTCCTCGAGCGCGCGGTACAGCTCGTCGACCGTGTGCGGGCGGAACGCGTTGCGCACCTCCGGACGGTCGAACGCCACACGGACGACGTGCTTGCCCGAACGGCTCTCGGTGGAACGGTGGTAGGTGATGTCGGTGAAGTCGAACCCCTCGACGGGCGTCCACGCGGCCGGGTCGAACAGTTCGGATACCTGGGTGTCATGCACGCCTGGGACAATAGGCGGTTCCACCCGAACAGCCGAGGGGGCTCGCACGTGAACCCTTCCACCGCGCAGGCGAGGGTCATCGTCGACGAGCTGGTGCGCAACACCGTCTCGCACGTCGTGCTGTGCCCCGGGTCGCGCAACGCGCCGCTGTCGCTCGCGCTGTCCGACGCGGAGACGGCGGGCAAGCTGACCCTGCACGTGCGCATCGACGAACGCGGCGCCGGATTCCTCGCACTGGGGATCGCGGCCCGCACCGGACGTCCCGTCGCGCTCGTGTGCACCTCGGGGACGGCGGCGGCCAACTTCCACCCCGCGGTGCTCGAAGCCGACCGCGCCGGGGTGCCGCTGATCGTGCTCACCGCCGACCGGCCGCCGGAACTGCGCGCGGCCGGCGCGAACCAGGTGATCGACCAGCAACGCCTCTACGGCGGTGCGGTGCGCTACTTCGACGAGCTCGCCGTCGCCGAAGCCCGCGCGGGGCAGAACGCCTACTGGCGCAGTCAGGTCTGCCGCGCCTGGAACGCGGCCTACGGCGAGTGGCGGTGCGGCCCGGTCCACCTGAACGTGCCCTTCCGCGAACCCCTCGTGCCCGCCGCGGGCGACGACAGTGGCGGGGCGTCGGGCGGTGTCTCCGTCGGCTCGGTGGGCGGTGTCTCCGCCGGCTCCGAGTGGTACGAACCTCTCGACGGCAGGCCCCGCGGCGCGCGTTGGACCGAGCTGCCCGAGTACGGCGCCCTGCCGTCGTTCGTGATGCCGTCCACGCGGCAGGGCCTGGTCATCGCCTGCGACGCCGGGGTGCACGCGGCGAGCGAATGGGCCGCCGAACACGGCTGGCCGGTGCTGTCGGAGACCGGCGGCCTCGGGCTGGGCGGCGACACGGCGATCCCCGGCGGGCCGTGGCTGCTGGGCGTCGAGGAGTTCCTGGCCGAACACAAACCGGAACAGGTGCTGTGCATCGGCAGGCCGACGGTGTTTCGCCAGGTGCAGCGGCTGCTGTCGGATCCGGCCGTCGAGGTGCTGCTCGTGCGCCCCGATTCCGACTGGCCCGCGCCGGCCCACAACGTGCGCCAGGTGGGGCAGTGGTTCGACGCGCCGACGAAACCGTCCGACCCGGAGTGGCTCGCGCGCTGGCAGTGCGCCGACGCCGCGGCGGTCGAGGCGGTCCACGACACGCTCGCGCGCGAGCCGTGGCCCAGCGGACTGCGGGTCGCCGAGGAACTGGTGCACGGCCTGCCGCGGGATTCGCTGCTCGTGGTCGGCTCGTCGAACCCGGCGCGCGACGTCGCGCTCGTCGGTGGCAGGCGGCCCGACGTCCTCGTGCACCGCAACCGCGGAGTGGCGGGCATCGACGGCACCGTGTCGACCGCCGTCGGCGCCGCGAGTGTGCACCGCGGGCCGTCGTACGCGCTGCTCGGCGACCTGACGTTCCTGCACGACAGCAACGGCCTGCTCATCGGTCCCGCCGAGGACCGTCCCGACCTGGCGATCATCGTCGTGAACGACGACGGCGGCGGCATTTTCTCGCTGCTGGAGCAGGGCGCGCCGGAACACCGCGACGGGTTCGAGCGGATCTTCGGCACCCCGCACGGCGCCGACCTCGGCGCGCTGTGCGCGGCCTACGGGGTGCCGTACCGCCGAGCGGGCGACCTCGAGGAGTTCCGCGCCGCGCTGGCGCCCGAACCGGGGCTGCGGGTCATCGAGGTGCGGGCCGACCGGAGCCGTCACCGCGAGCTGCACGCCGCGCTGCGCGATGCGGTGACGGCGGCCGTCTCCGGCTGAGCCGGCAGTGCAGCGTGGTCGTAATCGTTTCCCGTCCTGGCGCGCTGTGCGTGCCCTGGTGGGTGCCGAGCCGGTGGTGGTCGCCTCTCCGGCGCGGGTGGTGGACGGAGACGGGCGGGAGGGAGAACTAGGATCCCGGGCGTGACCGCTTCCGATCCGCGCAGGCAACGTGCGTGGCGTATCGGCGCGTGGGTCGTGCTCGGCCTCGCGCTGCTGATCACCCTCGAATGCGCTGTGCTGTCCGCGGGTGCGTGGGTCAACGACCGCGACATCGCCGAGAACCACGGCGCCGCCGTCGCCCAGGTCGAGCAGGTCACGTGGGATCGCACCCTCATCCGCTTCGACACCCCCGACGGCGAATCGCACAACCCCGACCTCGGCGTGCTGTACCCGCAGGGGCTGAGCCAGGGGCAGCTCGTGCGCGTCGAGTACGACACCACCGAGCCGGACCTGGTGAAGGTCGCGGGCCGCACGTGGGTGCTCACGCTGCTGCCGACGGGCACGACCGCGCTGTTCACGTGGCTGGTCGCCGGGCCGTTGCTGTGGCTGCTGCGACGGCAGGCGGGCGGGCGCATCGCGCCGCACCGTCGCCGCAGGCAGGCCGCGGCCTGACATCGTCGCGTCGGGCTCTGCCGCGCACCACGTGGACAACCGCACGACCCGAGCCCGGCCCGCCGGCCGGCGGGCCGTCACTCCCGGCAGCTCGACCACCAGGAGAGGACCTCGTCGGCCACGTCAGGGGCCGCCACGAGGACCCCGTCGGGCGGCAGCACCGCGGTGCCGCCGCGGCGGTCGAGCACGACGGCGCCCGCTTCGACGGCCACTCCGAGCGCACCCGCGATGTCCCATTCGCGGTATCCGTGCAGTACGGCGGCGACCGCGTGCCCCAGCGCGACCTGTGTGACCGCGAGTGCCGACGAACCGAGCACGCGGGTGCCGGTGTGGGCGGCCGCCGCGCTGTCGAGGAACCGTGACAGGCCCGGCCACGCATTACCGCCGCTGAGCTCGGTGCACACGATCGAGCCCGCCGTCCTGGTACGTCCCGGCACCTGGACGAGCGTGCCGTTGGCGCGGGCCCCGCGGCCGCGCCCCGCGGTGTAGATCTGCCCCCGGTACGGGTCCGCCACCACACCGACGACCGGACCGTCCGCGTCGACCAGCGCGAGGCTGTAGGAGCACCACGGAATGCCCGCCACGTAGTTGGCCGTGCCGTCCACCGGATCGACCACCCAGCGGTACTCGGCCCCGTCAGCGCCCGTGTCGTCGTCGTACTCCTCGCCGACCACCGGGATGCCGGGAAACTCCGCGGCCAGCACGCGGCGAGTGTGCCGTTCCAGGGTGCGGTCGGTGTCGGTGACCCAGTCGAATGGCGATTCCTTCGTGGTCGGCCGTGCGCCGCGGCCCGCTGTCGCGGTGATCACGTCGGTGGCGTCGGTGGCGAGGCGGCCTGCCACTTCCAGTGCGCGGGAGAGCAGTCCGGGGTCGACCGTGCGCAGCGTTCGGGACGAGAGGGTCATGCCGCTCCAATGTGGCGGCGGCGAGTGACCTGCGTGCGACGTGCAGGTGACACCCCACCCGCGATCCGACGACGACTCGACCGAGGGACGCCACGTCGTGCCCCGAAGGGCACCTTCGGGGCGCTCAAAGCCCCGAATCTTCCCCTCGTGACGGGCCGCTCCTCCCGTGACGGTGCCTCTCCGGCGACGGCTGCACCGGCGACGACGGCACCGGGCATACGGCACCGGCGACAGTGTTCGGCGCGCGTTCCCCGGCGCGTTACGCGGGAGTGGCGGGACGGCCGCCGGAGCCGGGAACGCTGGGCCCGTGCGCGTTGCCATCGTCACCGAGAGCTTCCTGCCGCAGGTCAACGGCGTGACCAACTCCGTGCTGCGGGTCGTGGAGTACCTGACGTCCCGCGGTGACGACGTGCTGGTCGTCGCGCCGGGTGCCGGACCCGAGGAGTACTGCGGCGCGCCGGTCGTGCGGGTGCCCGCCGTGGACCTGCCGGTGGTCGACACCCTGCCGGTGGGCGTGCCGACGCGCACGGTGCTGACGGCGCTGGCGGCCTTCGGTCCGGACGTGGTGCATCTGGCGTCGCCGTTCGTGGTGGGTGCGCGCGGGCTGGCAGCCGCCCGCCGACTCGGCGTGCCGACGGTTGCGGTGTACCAGACCGACATCCCCGGATTCGCCGAGGCGTACGGGCTCGGGCTCGGCGCAAGGGCGGCGTGGCGGTGGGTGCGCAGGCTGCATTCGCGGGCCGATCGCACCCTCGCGCCGTCGTCGGACTCGGCACACCAGCTGCGGCTGCACGGCGTTCCGCGGGTGCATCGCTGGGGACGTGGGGTGGACCTCGAGCGGTTCGACCCCGCCCACGCCGACGCGGACCTGCGTGCCGAGCTGGCCCCGGACGGCGAACTGCTCATCGGCTTCGTCGGCAGGCTCGCCCCGGAGAAGGAGGTCGGCAGGCTCGCCGCGCTCGCGGCTGTTCCCGGGGTGCGGGTGGTGATCGTCGGCGACGGCCCGGAACGCGAATCGCTGCGCGAGGCGCTGCCCGGTGCGGTGTTCCTCGGGGTGCGCTACGGCGACGAGCTCGCCCGCAGCTACGCGAGCCTCGACGTGTTCGTCCACACCGGACCGCACGAGACGTTCTGCCAGACCGTGCAGGAGGCGATGGCCTCGGGCCTGCCGGTGATCGCACCGGCCGCGGGCGGCCCGCGCGACCTCGTCGACCACGGCTCGACCGGGTACCTGCTGCCCCCGGAGCCTGATGCGTTCGCCCACATGCTGCCCGGCGTGCTCGACCTGCTGCGCGATCCGGACCGGCGCAGACGGCTGGGGGAGGCGGGCCGCACCGCGGTGCTCGGCCGCACCTGGCCCGCCGTCTGCGGGAAACTGGTGGGCCATTACGACGCGGTCCGCGGCCAGATCCTGCGAGCGGCGTGAGGACGTCCCGCACGCGCGGGTGCGGCGATCCGGTGTGAGCGTCCGGTCGGTCGGGGATCGCTGTGATTCAGCTCGCTGATCAGGTATTTTCCTCCCGGAGTGTCAGCTCTCCGTTACGCTGGGCTGCTGCACGACCTGAGGTGAGCAACGGGGGAGGGTTCGGACATGTCCCAGGGCAACGACGGCGGTGCCGGTGCGTTCGCCGGTGCCGAAGCCAGTGGCGAAGTCAGTATCGAAGGCAGTACAAGCGGCAGTGGCGAAGCCAGTACGAGGGGCAGTGGCGAAGCGAGTACGAGCGGCGGCAGCTTCTGGGACCAGGCGATGTTCGCGGTGAAGGGCGACAAAGGATCCGCGACTGCCGAGGGTTGGCTGAAGGGCGACGTGACCTCCGGTCCGGGTTCCGGGGGATTCGAGATGGACCCGGAGAGCGCCGAAGACATGGTCAAGCAGGCCAAGTCGATCGCGATGGAGATGCAGGAGCAGTATCTCAAAGCTGAAGGATTGATCAAAAGCGAGCCGCCCGCCAAAGACCCCGGTAGTGAGGCGTTCCAGTCGGTCGCGGTCCCGATGTTCGGTCTCGGTGCTGACAGTGTCAAGGCGCAGTGGCAGCGCTATACCGACATCGCGGTGAAGCTGGAGAAGGCGCTCGAGATCTATAACGAGACGGACGAGCAGGCGGGCAAGGACGCGAAGAAGTCCAGCGGAGGGCTGCTCGGTTGAAGTACGTGGTCAGGGCCGCGGCGTTGGCCGCCGTGGCGATGGTGGCGACGGCGTGCGGGAGTGAGTCCGACGGTCAGCCGCAGCCGGAGCCTTCCAGCCCGGCGGAATCGACTACGTCGGCAGCTCCGAGCAGCGCCGCGGACGACGACCGGGAGCTGCCGCACAGCGGGGCACCCGCCGTGAAAAACCCGCTCCCGAAGTCCGTCCTCGACGGTGACCCGTGTACCGATGCGCTGACGAAGGCCCAGGTGAAGGAGTTCCTCGGGGGTGCGGCCACGAGTGACGATGCAGACGAGCCGAGACTGGGACCAGGGTGTAGCTGGTCGAACCAGGACACTTTGGCCTCATTCGTCCTGAACTACGACGTTGCGGATGGTCAGGGCTTGAGCGGCGCGTATGCCAACGCCAAACGGCGGAGGGAATTCAACGAGATCGAGCCTTTCGAGGGTTTTCCCGCGGTGCAGTACCACGAGAGCGACGTGGACCGCACATGCACCACTGTGGTCGGGCTCGCAGATGAGTACGGATTGGTCATGTCGTTAGCCATCGGCCCCAATCGCGCTGAAGAGGTCCAGGACCCGTGTGACGCGGGTCGCATGGTGATGGAACGTGTCGTCGGCAATCTGAAGGCGAAGGCCTGAACCGTACGAATCTGGCCTGATGCCGTCCCAGACGAAAGGCGTAGCGGGGACGCTGCTCGGTTCTGAGGAGGATCTGGCCGAGTCGGATGCGGCCGTGCGATTCGTGATCGCTGGGACGCAGCGCTACACCGACATCGCGGTGAAGTTGGAGAAGGCGCTCGAGGCCTACTACGAGACGGACGAGCAGGCGGGCAAGGACGCGAAGAAGTCCAGCGGAGGGCTGATCGATTGAGGTACCCGGTCAGGGCCGCGGCGTTGGCAGCTGTGGCCGTGGTGGCGACGGCCTGCTCGAGTGAGTCCGACGGCCAGGCGCAACCCCAGCCGTCCAGCCCGGCCGCGTCAACCGTGACGGCAGCGCCGAGTAGCGCCTCGGACGACCACCAGGAGCTGCCGCACAGCGGGGCGCCCGCCGTCACGAACCCGCTCCCGAAGTCGACCCTCAATGGCGACCCATGTGCAGATGCCCTGACTGGCGGCCAGGCCGAGGAACTGCTGGGCGAAGGAGTCTCGGCTGAGCGGGATGACCTGGAGGAAATTGGTGTGGGCTGTTATTGGTCGAACCAAGATACGAGGGCGTCGTTCAGCCTTCGCTATGCAACAGCTGGAGGCGACGGGCTGAGTGCGGATTACGCCAATGCCAAACCCAAGATGGCCTTGTTCAACGAGGTCGATCAAGTCGAGGGGTTCCCCGCTGTCCAATACAAGGAGAGCACGGATGATCTCATGTGCACGACTTCGGTCGGTCTGGCCGACGAATATTCCCTGATATCGACGTTGTCTGTGGGTACGAATGGAGCTGAGGAAGGCGACGATCCGTGCGAAGCGGGTCGCATGGTGATGGAACGTGTCGTCGGCAATCTGAAGGCGAAGGCCTGAATCGTACGAATCTGGCCTGATGCCGTCCCAGACGAAAGGCGTAGCGGGGACGCTGCTCGGTTCTGAGGAGGATCTGGCCGAGTCGGATGCGGCCGTGCGATTCGTGATCGCTGGGACGCAGCGCTACACCGACATCGCGGTGAAGCTGGAGAAGGCGCTCGAGGCCTACTACGAGACGGACGAGCAGGCGGGCGAGGACGCGAAGAAGTCCAGCGGAGGAATGTTCGGTTGAGGTGCCCGGTCAGGATCGCGGCGTTGGCTGCCGTGGCGATGGTGGCGACGGCGTGTTCGGGTGGTGAGTTCGACGGCCAGGCGCAGCCCCAGCCGTCCAGCCCGGCCGCGTCGACTGTGACTGCCGCCCCGAGTAGCGCCTCGGGCGACGCCCAGGAGCTGCCGCACAGCGGTGCGCCTGCCGTCACGAATCCGCTCCCGAGGTCCGTCCTCGATGGTGATCCGTGTAGCGATGCGTTGACGAAGGCCCAGGCCGAGAAGTTCTTCGGTGACGCCGTGACGAGCGAGGACGCCGACGAACCACGGCTGGGACCGGGGTGTCGCTGGTCGAACCAGGAGGCTCTGGCGGGGTTCACGCTGAACTACGCCACTGCGACCGGTGGAGGACTCAGTACGGCCTACGCCAATATCAAGCCGCAGGCCGACCACTTCGCGGAGGTTGAACCCATTGACGGTTTTCCAGCAGTGCAGTACTGGCATAGCGACGACAAACGAACATGCTCGACCGTAGTCGGCATCTCGGACGAGTACGCCGTGATCATGACCTTGGGCGTCGGTTCCAAGAGTGCTGAGGAGGGCGACGATCCGTGTGAGGCTTCGCGCATCGTGATGGAACGGGTCGTGGGCAATCTGAAGGCGAAGGCCTGAACCGTACGAATCTGGCATGATGTCCGTATCGAGGATTGCTGCGGGACGTCGAAGGGTCGCGGGGCATAGGGGGACCGTGATGGGGAAGTTGTTCGGATTACTGGACGAGCTGGACGTGCAGAAGGGCAAGGTCCTGCTGGAGCAGATCAACCCGTTCTCCGGGGCGATGGATGTGCACGAACTGGTGCGTCGAGTTCGCGAGGGGGACGCGGCGAAGTGGCAGACCACGGCCGAGGAGATGTCCGGCGTCGCGACCGCCAGTGACAACGCCGCCAACAAGGGGCGGGAGATGCTTCAGGCTCTGGAGAGTTCCTGGTCCGGGGCGGGCGCCGACGCCGCCTCCGAGGCCATCGGGTCCAGTATCAAGGTGACACAGGACGCGGCCGACCTCTACGGGCGCAATGCCGAGTACTTCACCTCGAACTCCGGGCAGTTCGAGGGCATCAAGAACCGGCTTCCCGACGTGCCCTCCAAGCCGCCCGAGACGGGCATGTGGGATTCCGTCACGCCGTGGGACACCGATGCCGAGGACGCGGCCAACCAGTACAAGGCGGATGTCGACGCGGTCCGGACGATGTACTCCGGCTACGAGGGCGATGTCCGCCAGTCCGCCTACGACATGCAGGCCGACTTCGGGCGGATCGAGGACCTCGGCGGCGACTTCGGCTCCTTCGAGCGCGGCGGGTCCGACTCCGGCGACGACTCGGGCTCGGGGGTCATCGACATTCCCGGCCCCGGTGACGGCGGCGGTGACACGGGCCGTCCGGTCGCTCCCGTCGGCCCGGTCGGCGGCGGCCCGGAGCCCAGTGACCGGTCCGTTCCGCCCGGTGACGGCTACCGGTCGTCGAACCCGGGCCCGACCCCGAACGATGACACCGGCACCTCCGGCTACACCCCGCCGAGCACGGTGACCCCGCCCGCGGCGAACTATCCGGGTCCGAACGCCCCCGGCGGTGTGCCGGGCAACACCGGTTTCGGTCCGAACGGCGGCACGTCCGGCACCACGGGCTTCGGTTCGACCGGTTTCGGCCCGAGGGGAACGCCGGGAACGAGCGGGTTCGGCCCCGGCGGCGGCTCGTCCAGCGGCGGCACGGGCGGACGCTCCTCGGCCCCCGGCATGGGACGTGCGGGCGGCTACTCCGGCGGCGCGGGCGGCGGTTATTCCGGCGCGGGCGGCGCGGGTGGCAGCGGCGCGCCCGGCTCCGGCGCGGCACCGGGCTCGGGCAGGATGACCGGCGCGTCCCCCGGTGGTTTCGGCCCGACGGGCTCCGGTGGTGCCGGCGCGGCCGGTGGTGCGGGTGCCGCTTCGTCCTCGGGCGGTGGCCGCGGCGGCATGATGGGCGGTATGGGCGGCGCGGGCCGTGGCGGCCAGGGCGGTGGTGACGAGGAGGAGCACCAGCGCAAGTACATCGCCGACACCGACGAGGCGTTCGACCTCACCGAGGGCGAGGAAGTGCTGCGCGATCCCGTCACCGGACACGTCGTCACCCCGCCCACCATCGGCGAGTAACCCCTCATGGCCGTCCTGACCCGACCCGTCGTGCTGCCACGGGAGATCCTGCTGCACGTGTGGGAACTCGAAGGGCTCGGCGAGACCCACCCCGTTCTCGGCGCGCGCACGAAATACGTGCCCATGGACCTCAAGGGCGGGACCGACCGCGCCTGCTTTTCCGCACTGGAACAGCTGGGACTCGCCGAGGGTGACACGCCCACCCGCGAATTCCGCGTCGCACTGCGCGTGCTGAACTCACCGGTCCGGGACCTGTACTGCTACAGCGAAACCGCCCACGGGAAACTCCAGTTCGCCGCCGCATCCGGCGGTGGCGTGACCGTCGGGGTGCAAGTGGACGGTGACCTGGTGACGCTGGCGACCACCGGCGAGGACGAGCTGATCGACGGATTTCTCTCCGAACTTCCCGAATTCCCGCCCGCGTCGGTCCCGCCGCTGCACACGACGAAACAGAATTTCGCGCAGCGCGACGAGAACCACGACATGTTCGCCGCGAAACAGAGCCCGGAAAAGCAACTCGAAAACGTGATGAAAGCGCCGCGGCTGGGCGTGCACCAGGTGTACGCCGGGGGCCGCACGTCCGACGGCGGCTACCGCAACAGCAAACCGTTCACCGTCGTCGACATCCGCGACCGGGGACGCGTCGTCACGTTCACCGACCCCGACGGCGGCCTCCACTGCCTGCCCGGCGATCACGGCACCCTGACGAACACGTTCCTCGCCACCTGGCAGTCGTTGCCCTGACCGGGGAGGCCGGACCGCCCTGCACCTGCCGGAACACGGAGCCGTTCGGCGGTCCGCTCCTCACCGCAGGGGATCGCCCCATTCGACGTCGCTGCGCAACCGGCTCTTGAGCAGCTTGCCGCCGGGATTCCGGGGCAGCGGCCGGTCGGAGACCACCACGTATTGCGGGAGCTTGAACTCGGCAAGCTGCTCGCGGCAGTGCTCGATCACCGCGTCGACGTCGACCCGTTCACCGCTGCCGTGGATCACTGCGCCGACCTTCTCACCCATCACTTCGTCGGACACGGCGACCACGGCCGCCTCGGCGACACCGGGCGCGTCCGCCAGTGCGGCTTCGACCTCGATGCTGGAGATGTTCTCGCCGCCCCGGTTGATGATGTCCTTGACCCGGTCGACGATGTGCACGCGCCCCGCGTCGTCGACGCGGACGACGTCGCCGGTGTGCAACCAACCGTCCACAATGGTCGCAGCATCGGCGTCGGGGCGGTTCCAGTAGCCACGGGTCACGTTGGCGCCGCGCGCCACCAGTTCGCCCACCGCGGGGTCGTCGCCGACGGGCACGATGCCGAGCCGCACCGACGGGACCGCGTACCCCACCGAGTCGGCGTGATCGACCGCGTCGTGATCGGGCAGGATCGTCATGAGCGAGGCTGTTTCGGTCATGCCGTACCCGTTGAACAGCTGCGCGCCGGGAAACGCCCGCTTGAGCGAGACCACCAGCGAGGGCTCGATCGGCGCTCCGCCGTAACCGACCCAGCGCACGCCCGAGACGTCCGCATCGGCGAAGGCATCGCGGCGCAGTGCCAACGCGTACACCGCGGGCACGGTGACCAGAAACGAGATGCGTTCCGCGGACACGGCGGAGATCAGCTCTCCGACATCCAGCGACGGCATGACGACCGCGGTGCCGCCGAGGTGGACGGCGGTCAGCAACTGCGAGTTGCAGCCCGTCACGTGGAACAGCGGCACCGAGATCAGCGTCCGCAGTTCCTCACCCACGTCGCGTGGGACCCCGAGGCAGTGAGCCATGTTCTCGGCGTTGGTCACGAACGCCTCGTGGGTGGTGGGCACTCCCTTGGGGTTGCCGGTCGTGCCGGAGGTGTAGAATAACGCGGCCACGTCGTCGGCCGTCGCATGCTCGGTGACGTACGGTTCGCCGTCGGGCAGCGGCGTGTCGGCAGCGAGGTCCACCGCCGTTCCCGCGTCGGACAGGACGAACTCGACCTCGGGCTGCGCCGAACGCGTGTTGACGGCGACCGCCACGGCGCCCGCCATCACCGTTCCCCAGAACGCCAGTACCCAGTTCGTGCCCGCGGCGTAGCGAACCGCCACGCGGTCACCCGGGCCGACACCGCGGGCCCACAGTCCTCCGGCGACGCGGGACGCACGCTCCCACAACTGCCGGTAGGTCAGCCGCTCCGCGCCCAGCTCCACCACGGCCTCGCTGTCCGGACGCGTGTCGACCTGCGTCCGGAGCAGGTCGAGCAGCGTTTCCGGCAGGTCGTCGTAGTGCGGCGCACCGTCGCGGCTCGACACGCCGTCGGCCGGGAAGGGGTTGTGGCGGCGGGGAATCTCGATCACTGCCGGGCTGGTAGCCATCGTCGCTGTCCTCCCTCGTCGGAGCCCGGCATCGTCGGCGACCGCGTTGCCGCACGGCTGCGTGTGACGGCACCCCGGCCGACGTGGCCGGTTCGAAGTTGCCGGTTCGAAGTGACACTTTCCGGAGCAAGCGCTGTCCGGAGCAAGTGCTGTCCGGAGCAAGTGCTGTCCGGAGCAAGCGCTGTCCGGAGCAAGCGCTGTCCGGGGTAGCACTGTCCGAAGTGGTCCTAGGCGAAGTATCGCCGCGGATTTCCCACCAGCATCGTGTCGATCTGTTCGTCGGTGACTCCGCGCTCACGCAGCGCCGGCAGCACGTCGTCGCTGATGTGCGTGTAGATCCAGTTGGGGACCGCCGCGGCCTTGTCCTCCTCGGAGAACCAGTCGATGAAGCACGAGGCGTCGTGCGAGAGCACCATCTTCTCGGCATAGCCGCGCTTGGCGAGTTCGGCCACGGTGTCGACGCGCTGCTGGAACGGCAGCAGCACGTCCAGTCCGAATCGGTCCATGCCGAGGTACGACCCCGCGTCGGCCAGCGCGCACAGGTGATCCAGGTCGGTGCTGTCGCCCGAGTGCCCGATGACGACCTTGCTCAGGTCCACGCCCTCCTCGGCGAGCACCTTCTGCGCGACCAGCCCCGACTGGGTGTGGACGTTGGTGTGCACGGTGATCGGCACGCCCGTCTCGACGTGTGCCTGTCCGACCGCGCGCATCACGCGTTCCACGCCCGGGGTCAGGCCCTGCTCCTCGATGGCGCACTTCAACAGCCCGGCCTTGACCCGGGTGTCGGCGATTCCCTCGCGAATATCGGTCACGAACAGCTCGACCATCGGCTCCGGCCGGTCGAACAGCAGCCCCGGACCCGTGTGGTGGAACTGGAACGGGACGTCGTTGTAGGTGTACAAGCCGGTCGCGGCGATGATGTTGATGTCGACCTGCTCGTTGATCCGCTGAATGCGCGGGATGTAACGGCCGAGGCCGATCACGGTGGGGTCGACGATCGTGTCGATGCCCCGGGACTTGCACTGCTGCAGTTTGTCGACCGCGTCCGCGACCCGGCGGTCCTCGTCCCAGCGGTTCGGATAGTCCGGGTAGTTCTGCCGCATCTCCTCGCCCAGCACGAACACGTGCTCGTGCATGAGCGTGTTCCCCAGCCGATCGACGGGTATCGGACCGCGGACGCTCGGGACCTCCGTCAACTGAATGCCTCCTCGTTGAAGCGCACGATGCACCGCGGATCATGTATCGCGGATCGCAGCGGGACAGTCGGCAAGTTTGTCCCGCTACTGACACAGAGTCAAGATTTGTCTCATACTTGATCGCATGGGCGACCTGCAGAACCGGTCGGGCGCACGCCTCGGCACCCGGCTGAGCCGACGGGCCGTCATCGACGCCGCGACCCGGCACTATCTGGCCTGCTCACCGTTGGACATGTCCGCGCTCGCCACCGAACTCGGCATCGGCCGCTCCACGCTCTACCGGCTGGCCGGCAACCGCGAAGAACTCGTCGCCACCGTGCTGGCCGAGCAGACCGACCTCACGTTCCGCCGCACGGCCGACCGCGTCGCCACGGCCGAGACCGGAGCCGACCGCGTGCTCGCCGTGCTGGAGCGGTTCATGCGCGCCGTGTCCGACGCGGCGCCCCTGCAAGCGCTGTCGAAGCGGGAGCCGTTGCTGTTCGTCCGCGTCGCGCTGATGCCGGGGCCCGTCGAGCACACGTCGACCCGGCTCGTCGCCGAGCTGCTGACGCAGGAGCACGCCGCAGGCAGGCTGGAACTGACGCTGCCGCCGGACGTCCTCGGACAAGCCGTCATCCGCATGTGCGATGCGCACCTCTACGCCCCGCTGCTCGGCAAGCCCGAGCCCGAGATCGACACCGCGCTCGACCTGGCCGCCGCGCTGCTCGGCATCACCCCGCGTACCCCGTAGACCTCGGGTACTCGGCGGCCGCGCCGCACGTGCCGCGTGGCCGGGCTGCCGGCCCTTCGCCCACCACCACCCAAGGAGACACGCTCCGCGTGGCCACCTAAGCTCCAACCATGTCTCGTGCGTCGCTGGACAAGGACCCTCGCGAGGTCGCCGCCATGTTCGACGGTGTTGCGGCCGGCTACGACCGTGCCAACTCGGTCATGACCTTCGGTTTCGACCGGCGCTGGCGGGCCACGACGGCCGGAGCCCTGGACGCACGCGAAGGCGAGCGGGTGCTCGACCTCGCCGCAGGCACCGGCGTGTCCACCGAGGAGTACGCCCGTGACGGCGCCTGGTGCGTCGCCGCCGACTTCTCACTCCAGATGCTCCGCAACGGCCGCGACCGGGGCCTTCCGATGGTCGCCGCCGATGCCCTCACCCTGCCGTTCGCCGACGAGTCGTTCGATGCCGCGACGGTCACCTTCGGGCTGCGCAACTTCGTCGACACGAAGGCCGCGCTCGTCGAGATCATGCGGGTCGTCAAACCCGGCGGCAGGCTCGTGATCTGTGAGGTGTCGACGCCGACGTTCGCGCCGATCCGGTTCGTCTACCGCAAGATCGTGCTGCGGCTGCTGACGTGGCTCGGCCGCCGCGCCGCATCCAACCCGGAGGCGTACGGCTACCTCGCCGAATCCATGCTGACCTGGCACGACCAGCGGTCGTTGGGCGAGGTCATCGCCTCGGCGGGCTGGACGAAGGTCGAATGGCTCAACCTCACCTTCGGCGCCGTCGCCCTGCACCGGGCCCGCAAACCCGAGCCCGAACAGCCACCGGCGCCCGAGCCGGCAGGCAGCCCTGCCAAAATCGACCCATGACTCAGGATGCCGAGGTCATCGTCGTCGGAGCGGGACCGGCGGGCTCGACCGTCGCCACGTACCTCGCCCGTGCGGGCGTGGACGTGCTGCTGTTGGAGAAGACCACGTTCCCGCGCGAGAAGGTGTGCGGTGACGGGCTGACCCCGCGCGGGGTCAAGCAGCTGATCGACCTCGGCCTGGACCTGAGCCCGGAGGCGGGCTGGACGTTCAGCAAGGGTCTGCGGATCATCACCGGCGACCTGCACCTGCAGCTCGACTGGCCCGACCTGACGAGCTACCCGCCGTACGGGGTGTCCCGCACCCGCCACGACTTCGACGAGCTCCTCGCGCGCACCGCCGTCGACGCGGGCGCGCGGCTGCAGGAACGCACCACGGTCACCGGCGCGCTCACCGACGAACGCACCGGTCGCGTCGTCGGCGTCGAAGGCAAGGCAGGCCCCGACAAACAGCCGGTGAGCTACCGCGCCCCGCTCGTGCTCGCGTGCGACGGCGTGTCCGCGCGCCTGGCGCTGTCGGTCGGCATCGAGAAGAGCGACAACCGCCCGATGGGCGTCGCCGTCCGCCGCTACTACACGAGCCCGCGGCACAACGAGGAGTACATCGAGGGCCACCTCGAACTGTGGGACCGCGCCGACCCGGCGAACCCGAAACTGCTGCCCGGCTACGGGTGGGCCTTCCCGCTCGGTGACGGCACGGTCAACGTCGGGCTGGGCATGCTGTCGACGTCGGGGTCGTTCCGCAACATCAACTACCGGAAGCTGCTGCGTTCCTGGCTCGACAGTACGCCCGAGGAATGGGGCTACCGCGAGGAGAACGCCGTCGGCAAGGTCGGCGGTGCCGGACTGCCGATGGGCTTCAATCGCACGCCGCACTACCGCGACGGGCTGCTGTTGCTCGGCGACGCGGGCGGCATGGTCAGCCCGTTCAACGGCGAGGGCATCTCGGCCGCGATGGAGTCCGCACAACTGGCGGCCGAGCACGTCGTGCAGGCCCTCGCCCGCCCGGAGGGGCCGTCGCGGGAGCGTGCGCTCGCCGGCTACCCGCGTGCCGTGGCCGACCTGATGGGTGGCTACTACCGGCTGGGCAACACGTTCGCCAAGCTCATCGGCAAGCCGAAGGTCATGCGTGCCGCCACGAAGTACGGGCTGCGCGTCAACCCGATCATTCCGCTCGTCTACAAGGGCCTGTCGGGCTGCTTCGACGAGAAGGGCGGCGACGCCGTCGATCGCATCATCGCCGCGGCCTCGCGCGTGACGCCGAGCGCCTGAACCGCCCGGCCGCGACCCCTCGCGGCCCGGCGTGCGGCGTGGCATTCATCACGTCCGATTTCATGATCGACATGGCCACTGCCGTCGGTGATCCTTTTGTGCTGGTGATGGCCGGTGCGGCCGTCGATGACGGCGGGGATCAGCCCCACGACTTAGGTCTGCCTCAGTCGTCAGGGATCTGCCGGGGGCTAGCGACACCGTGTGACTCGCGTCCTACACTGACCCCATGCTTTGTGAAGCGGTTCACAACCACTTAGAGATGCTTGTGAACGATTTCACGACGTCAGTGCGTCGCGTGCCACCACGGGCGCATGCACGGGCGTGCAGATCGCTGTGATCTGCACCGCCGGGAGCGTGGCAGGGGCGTAGTCCGCGTCACGGCCACCGGCGGACCGGCAGTACCCACAACGCCGACACACCCAACAACGCCGAAACACCCAACAGCGCCGACACACCCAACAGCGTCGACAAACCCAACTACGTCCGAACGCAACGTCGCGGAAAGGATGGTGCCCGCAGTGAACGTCACGTTCGCGCCGGCCGGATTCGCTTCGGCGAGCCGGGCTCCGGCCGAGCACGCGCCGGCAGGCCCGGGTCTCACCGAGACCCCGGCCGATCAGGTGCTGGCCGGCGGGCAGCTGCTGGCCCAGGATGCGGCGGCCGGCATCGGGATCTACCTGCCCCTGGTGTTGCTGATCGTTCTCGCGACCGGGTTCGGAGTGGTCTCGGTGCTGCTGGGCCCGCTCGTCGGCCCGAGCCGCTACAACAAGGCGAAGACGACCGCCTACGAATGCGGGATCGAACCGTCGCCGCAGCCGATCGCGGGCGCGGGCCGGATGCCCGTCGCCTACTACGTCACGGCGATGCTGTTCATCCTCTTCGACATCGAGATGGTCTTCCTCTTCCCGTACGCCATCGCCGCGGACGCGCTCGGGTTGTGGGGGCTCGGCGCCGTGGCGCTGTTCATCGCGACGTTCTTCATCGCCGACTTCTACGTGTGGCGCCGCGGCGGCCTGGATTGGAACTGATGCGCCATGGGTCTTGAGGAGAAACTCCCCAACGGAATCCTGCTCGCCTCGCTCGAGGGCGTCGTCAACTGGGCGCGCAAGAACTCGATGTGGCCGGCGACGTTCGGCCTCGCGTGCTGTGCCATCGAGATGATGACCAGCGGCGGGTCGCGCTACGACCTCGCGCGCTTCGGCATGGAGCGCTTCAGCGCCACGCCCCGGCAGGCGGACCTGATGATCGTCGCGGGCCGTGTGACGCAGAAGATGGCGCCGGTCCTGCGGCAGATCTACGACCAGATGGCCGAGCCGCGCTGGGTGCTCGCGATGGGCGTGTGCGCCTCATCGGGCGGCATGTTCAACAACTACGCGGTCGTGCAGGGCGTCGACCACATCGTGCCGGTCGACATGTACCTGCCCGGTTGCCCGCCGCGGCCGGAGATGCTGCTCGACGCGATTCTCAAGCTGCACGCGAAGGTCCAGGACGAACCGATCAACGCCCGCCGTGCGCAGTTGCGCGCCGAGAGCGGTGCCGAGACGGAGATCATCCCGTCGTCCGTCAAGTACGCGAAGAAGTAGGGCGAGGCCATGGCTGACGAGGACACGCAGAACCCACGGACCGGCGGGGAGAACTCGAGCGCCGAACGCCCCGAGTCCGGTCTCGAGCCGCACGGCTCCGAGCCCGCCCGGGTGGTTGCCGGTCACGAGCGCAGGGGCATGTTCGGCGTCTCCGGCAGCGGTGACACGTCGGGCTACGGCGGACTGCGCCTGCCCGCGTACTCGCCGCCGCCCGCGGAACGTCCCTACGGCGGCTGGTTCGACGACTTCGCCGACGAGTTCTACGCCGCGCTCGCCGAGAACGGTATTCCGGTGGAGGCGATCCTGCAGGTGACCGTCGACCGTGGCGAGATCACCTTCTACGTCGACCGGGAGCACCTCGTCGCGATCTGCCGGGTGCTGCGCGACGACGAGGGGCTGCGCTTCGAGATGTGCAGTTCGCTGTCCGGTGTGGACTACGGCGAGGACGTGCCGCAACGGCTGCACTCGGTGTATCACCTGCTGTCGATGACCTACCGGCGCCGCATTCGCCTCGAGGTCACGATGGACATCGAGGACCCCCACGTGCCGTCCGTCGTGGACGTCTACCCGACGGCGGACTGGCACGAGCGCGAGGCCTACGACATGTTCGGCATCGTCTACGACGGCCACCCCGCGCTGACCCGCATCCTCATGCCCGACGACTGGGAAGGGCATCCGCAGCGCAAGGACTACCCGCTCGGTGGGATTCCCGTGGAGTACAAGGGCGCGGAGATCCCGCCGCCGGACACGCGGAGGTCGTACTCGTGAGCTTTCCGCCGAAGTACGTGTTCCCGCTGGAGGCGCGGAGGACACCGCCGAAGTATGTGTTCCCGCTGGAGGCGCGGAGGACACCGCCGAAGTACGTGTTCCCGCTGGAGGCGCGGAAAACACCGCCCGTTTCTTGCCCGCTGGAGGCGCCATGACCACTAGCGACCACATCGCCGACGTGTCCACGGGCACGGACACGACTCCGGAGGGTTCGGACAGCACGCCGTACGCCGAGCCGCGGGAGACCACCGAGGGCCCGGTCTACACCGTCAGCGGTGGTGACTGGGACGACGTGCTCTCCGATGCGTCCCACGACGAGCGCATGGTCATCAACATGGGCCCGCAGCACCCGTCGACGCACGGTGTGCTGCGCCTGGTGCTGGAGATGGAGGGCGAGACCGTCACGCAGCTCCGGTCGGTGATCGGTTATCTGCACACGGGTATCGAGAAGAACTGCGAGTACCGCAACTGGACGCAGGGCGTCACGTTCGTGACGCGCATGGACTACCTGTCTCCGCTGTTCAACGAGATGGGCTACTGCCTCGCGGTGGAGAAGCTGCTCGAGCTCGAGGTGCCGCGCCGTGCGCAGTTGTTGCGGGTGCTGCTCATGGAGATCAACCGCATCGGGTCGCACTTCGTCTACATCGCCACCGGCGGCATGGAGCTCGGTGCCACGACGGCGATGACGCTGGGTTTCCGCGAGCGCGAGGAGGTACTGCACCTGCTCGAGCACCTGACGGGTCTGCGGATGAACCACGCGTTCATCCGTCCCGGTGGGCTGGCGCAGGACATGCCGGAGGACTTCGTCGAGAAGGTCACCGAGTTCTGCGAGCTCATGGACGAGCGGCTGCCGCTCTACGACAAGCTCTTCACCGGTCAGCCGATCTGGCGCAACCGGCTCAAGGGTGTGGGGTACCTGCCGCTCGACGCGTGCCTGGCGCTCGGCGTGACCGGCCCGGTGCTGCGGTCGGCCGGGGTGGCGTGGGATCTGCGTAAGACCGATCCGTACTCCTGTTACGAGGAGTTCGACTTCGAGGTGCCGACGTCGACGGATGCCGACTGCTGGGCCCGGTATCTGCTGCGGGTCGAGGAGATGCGCCAGTCGTTGCGGATCATCCGGCAGGTCCTCGAGAAGCTCGAGCCCGGTCCGGTGATGGTCGAGGACCGCAAGGTCGCCTGGCCGGCGCAGCTGTCGGTCTCCAGTGACGGCATGGGCAACTCGCTCGAGCACGTCCGCAAGATCATGGGCCAGTCGATGGAGTCGCTGATTCACCACTTCAAGCTGGTCACCGAGGGGTTCCGGGTGCCGCCGGGTCAGGTGTACTCGACGGTCGAGTCGCCGCGCGGCGAGCTCGGGTTCCATCTCGTCTCCGACGGCGGGACGCGCCCGATGCGGGTGCACACGCGCGAACCGAGTTTCGTGAATCTCCAGGCGATGCCGGCGATGTCGGAGGGCGGCCTGGTCGCCGACGTCATCGCGGCCGTCGCATCGATCGATCCGGTGATGGGGGGAGTGGACCGATGAGCAGCGGTACCCCGAACGACGACACCCCGAGCACGGCGACCCGGTTCGGCGAGGACACGGTCGCCGACGCGCGCGAGCTGATCGGCCGGTACCCGCAGTCGCGGTCCGCACTGTTGCCGCTGCTGCACCTGGTGCAGTCCGTCGAGGGACACGTCAGCCAGGAGGGCATGGCGTTCTGCGCCGAGCAGCTCGGACTGTCGGAAGCCGAGGTCGCGGCCGTCGCGACGTTCTACACGATGTACAAGCGCAAGCCGTGCGGTGAGCATCTGGTGAGCGTGTGCACGAACACGCTGTGCGCGGCGATGGGCGGCGACGCGATCTACAAGCGGCTGCAGCAGCACCTCGGTTCCGACGGTGCGCCGCTCGGCCACGAGGAGGTCGCGGGTACGCCCGGCGAGAGTGGTTCGCTCATGCTCGAGCACGCCGAATGTCTCGCCGCGTGCGACCTGGCCCCGGTGTTGCAGGTCAACTACGAGTACTTCGACAACCAGACCGAGGCGGGCGCGGTCGAACTCGTCGACGCGTTGCGGCGCGGCGACAAGCCGCATCCGACCCGCGGGGCTCCGCTGTCGGATTTCAAGACCGTGGAGCGGCAGCTGGCAGGCCTGCTGCCGGAGGACGACGACGAGTTCTGGACCGATGTGGACGGACCGTCGCAGGCCGTCGAGACGATGCGTGGCGCCCAGCTGGCCGCGGACCGCAGCTGGACGGCACCCGCGGCGCCCGAGGACGTGCCGCTGCCGGAGGTGGAGGCGAAATGAACGACCATCGCGCATGTCCCGTTCATGGAGCCGACCGGGTGCGGGTGTCCCGCAGGACACGGGTGGAGGCGAAATGAGTACCCCGGAGAACGCTCCGTTGACGCCGGTGCTCACGAGGCGGTGGTTGTCGCCGCAGTCGTGGCGGTTGGAGACGTACGAGAAGCTCGAGGGCTACACGGCGGTGCGGAAGGCGCTGAGCGCCTCGCCGGAGCAGGTCATCCAGCTGGTGAAGGATGCTGGCCTGCGCGGTCGCGGCGGTGCGGGTTTCCCGGCGGGCGTGAAGTGGGGCTTCATGCCGACCGGTGACGACAAGCCGCACTACCTGGTGATCAACGCCGACGAGGGCGAACCGGGCACGTGCAAGGACATTCCGCTGATGATGGCGGATCCGCACGCGCTCCTCGAAGGCTGCATCATCGCGGCGTACGCGATGCGTTCGCACCATTGCTTCATCTACATCCGCGGTGAGGCGCTGCACCCGATGCGCAGGCTGTACGCGGCGGTGCGCGAGGCGAAACAGGCGGGCTACCTGGGTCACGACATTCTCGGCTCGGGATTCGACCTGGAGATCACGGTGCATGCGGGTGCGGGCGCGTACATCTGCGGTGAGGAGACGGCGCTGCTCGACTCCCTCGAGGGCCGTCGCGGTCAGCCGCGGCTCAAGCCGCCGTTCCCGGCCGCGTCGGGGCTGTACGCGGCGCCGACGACGGTCAACAACGTCGAGACGATCGCGACGGTGCCGTCGGTGATCAACGGTGGTTCCGAGTGGTTCCGCGCGATGGGCAGCGAGAAGTCGCCCGGCCCGAAGATCTACTCGATCTCCGGTCACGTCGAGCGTCCCGGTCAGTACGAGGCTCCGCTGGGCACGACGCTGCGGGAGCTGCTCGAACTGTGCGGCGGGATGAAAGACGGCATTCCGCTGAAGTTCTGGACGCCGGGTGGTTCGTCGACGCCGCTGTTCACCGCCGACCACCTGGATGTGCCGCTGGATTTCGAAGGCGCCGCGGAGGCCGGGTCGATGCTGGGCACGACGGCGGTGCAGGTGTTCAACGAGACCGTGTCGGTGCCGTGGGCCGCGATGAAGTGGACGCAGTTCTACGAGCACGAGTCCTGCGGCAAGTGCACGCCGTGCCGCGAGGGCACGTTCTGGCTGGCGCAGGTGCTGGAGCGCATGGTCGACGGCCGGGGCAGTGAGCAGGACATCGACACGCTGCTCGACGTCTGCGACAACATCGGCGGCCGTTCGTTCTGCGCGCTCGGCGACGCGGCGGTGAGCCCGATCCAGAGCGGTATCAAGTACTTCCGTGACGAGTTCCTCGCGCTGTGCGAGTCGAACAGGCCCGCGCAGGGGGACGGGGCGGCCGAGTCCCGGGACCCCGTGTCGCAGGGCAGTGATTCCCAGGCCGCGCAACCGGTTGGAGCACAGGCATGACCGTGGCACCGGAGTTCTCCGATGTGGACGTACCGGAGGGGTACGTCAAGCTCACCGTCGACGGCGAGGAGGTCGTCGCGCCGAAGGGCGAGCTGCTGATCCGCACCGCCGAGCGACTCGGCACGGTGATCCCGCGGTTCTGCGACCATCCACTGCTCGACCCGGCCGGCGCGTGCCGCCAGTGCCTGGTCGAGGTGGAGATGAACGGCCGTGCGATGCCGAAGCCGCAGGCCTCGTGCACGATGACGGTCGCCGACGGCATGGTCGTCAAGACGCAGGTGACGTCGGAGGTCGCCGACAAGGCGCAGCAGGGTGTGATGGAGCTGCTGCTCATCAACCACCCGCTGGACTGCCCGATCTGCGACAAGGGCGGGGAATGCCCGCTGCAGAACCAGGCGATGGCCCACGGCCGGACCGATTCGCGCTTCGTCGACAAGAAGCGCACGTTCCCGAAGCCGTTGCCGATCTCGTCGCAGGTGCTGCTCGACCGGGAGCGTTGCGTGCTGTGCCAGCGGTGCACCCGGTTCTCCGACCAGATCGCGGGTGATCCGTTCATCGAGCTACTCGAACGCGGTTCCCACCAGCAGATCGGCACCGCGGAGACGGCGGATGTGCTCGACGCCGCGTCGCACACCTCGAGCGGCCAGCCGTTCCAGTCGTACTTCTCGGGCAACACCATCCAGATCTGCCCGGTCGGCGCGCTGACCAGCTCCCAGTACCGGTTCCGCTCGCGTCCGTTCGACCTGGTCTCGACGCCGAGTGTGTGCGAGCACTGCTCGTCCGGCTGTGCCGAGCGGACGGACTTCCGCCGCGGCAAGGTGATGCGCAAGCTCGCGGGCGAGGACCCGGACGTCAACGAGGAGTGGATCTGCGACAAGGGCAGGTTCGCCTTCCGGTACGCGGCGGCCGAGCAGCGCATCCGCAGGCCGTTGGTGCGCAGCGCCGAGACGGGCGAACTGGAAGAGGTCTCGTGGACGGAGGCGCTCCGGGCGGCTGCCGACGGGCTGGTGAAGGCGCGTGACGGCAAGGGTGCCGGGGTGCTTCCCGGTGGCCGCGTGACGCTCGAGGACGCCTACTCCTACGGCAAGTTCGCGCGCATGGCGCTGCGCACGCACGACGTCGATCACCGCGCACGGGCGCATTCGGACGAGGAGCTGGACTTCCTCGCCTCCCGGGTCGTGAGTGACGGTGGTCCGGCCGGCGGCGGTGTGACGTTCGCCGACCTGGAGGCCGCGCCGGTCGCGCTGTGTGTCGCGTTCGAACCGGAGGAGGAGTCGCCCGCCGTCTTCCTGCGGTTGCGCAAGGGCGCCCGCGCGGGTGACGTCAAGGTGGTCCACATCGGACAGTGGGCGTCGCCCGCGGTGGACAAGACGTTCGGCGAACTGCTCGCGTGCCCGCCCGGCGGCGAGGCGGATGCGGTCGAGGGCATCGCCGAGCACGCACCCGACCTCGACGAGGCGCTGCGCGCCGACGGGGCGGTCGTGCTGGTCGGCGAACGCGCCGCCGAGGTGCCGGGCCTGCCGACGGCGCTGCACCACCTGGCCGAACGCACCGGTGCTCGCCTCGCGTGGATCCCGCGCAGGGCGGGTGAACGCGGCGCCGTCGAGGCCGGGACACTGCCGACGCTGTTGCCGGGCGGACGGCCCGTCGCCGACGCCGACGCCCGCGCCGAGGTGGAACGCCACTGGGGCCTCGAGGCCGGGACGCTGCCCGCGGAGCCGGGACGCGACGTGACGGGCATGCTGAACGCGATCGTCACCCGCGACCTGGGCGGACTGCTCGTCGGCGGCGTCGACCTCGACGACCTGCCCGACCCGGCCCTGGCCCGCAAGGCGTTCGACGCGGCCGAGTTCGTCGTGTCGCTGGAGCTGCTGCCGAGCACGGTCACGCCGTACGCCGACGTGGTGCTGCCGATCGCTCCGGTCGACGAGAAGGGCGGCACGTTCGTCAACTGGGAGGGCCGCCGCAGGCCGTTCACCGTGACGCTCGACGGCACCGGTGCGCTGACCGACTGCCGGGTGCTCGACACGCTCGGCGTCGAGATGGACACCGACCTGTTCACCCAGACACCCGACGCCGCACTCGGCGACCTCGACCGACTCGGCGCCCCGAAGGGAACAGGCGCCGCGAAGGGAACATCTGGGGCGTTGAGCGCCCCAAAGGGCACCTTGGGGGCGCTCAACGCCCCGAAGGTGCCCTTGGGGGCACCAACTGCTCCGCCGACGCCGGGGTCGGGGCAGGCGCTGCTGGCCACGTGGCGGCAGCTCGTCGACGACGGGTCGCTGCAGATCGACGAACCCGCGCTGGCCGGCACCGCGCGACGTGTCGTCGCCCGCATGTCGCGGGCGACCGCCGACGGGCTCGGCGACCACGTGACGGTGTCGACCGGCCGCGGATCGGTGACGTTGCCCGTCGAGATCACCGACATGCCCGACGGTGTCGTCTGGCTGCCGGGGAACGCGCCGGATGCGAAACTCCGCGCCACACTCGGTGCCGGGCACGGCGCGGTCGTCGACATCGCCGGGGGTGACCGGTGATGACCCCGTTTCTCGCGCAGGCGGCCACCGAGCCGATCAACCGGGCGGAACTGCTCGCCGACGACCCGTTGTGGCTGATCCTGCTCAAAGCCGTCGTGGTCATGCTGATCGGCCCGATCTTCACGGTCGTGCTCATCGTCGGTGAGCGCAAGACCGTCGGCCGCATGCAGAACCGGACCGGCCCGAACCGGGTGGGGCCGTTCGGCATGCTGCAGTCCCTCGCCGACGCGGTGAAACTGCCGTTCAAGGAACAGGTCATCCCCGACACGGCCGACCGGAAGATCTACTTCCTCGCGCCCGTGCTCGCGGTGGTTCCCGCGCTGATCGGCCTCGCCGCGATCCCGTTCGGCGGCGAGGTGACGATCTTCGGTGAACGCACCGTGCTGCAGCTGATCGAACTGCCCGTGAGCGTGCTGCTCGTGCTGGCCGGCGCCTCGATCGGCGTGTACGGGATCGTGCTCGGCGGCTGGGCCTCCGGTTCGCCGTACCCGCTGCTCGGCGGGCTGCGGTCGGCGGCGCAGGTCATCTCGTACGAGATCGCGATGGGCCTGTCGATCATCGGCGTGGTGCTGTACTCGCAGTCGATGGCCACCAGCGGCATCGTCGCGGCCCAGGCCGAGGGCGGCTGGTACTTCTACTTGCTGTTGCCGAGCTTCGTCATCTACATGATCTCGATGGTCGGCGAGACCAACCGGGCCCCGTTCGACCTGCCGGAGGCAGAATCCGAGCTCGTCGGCGGGTTCCACACCGAGTACAGCTCGATGAAGTTCGCGATGTTCTTCCTCGCCGAGTACTCCAACATGGTGATCGTCTCGGCGTTCGCGACGACGTTGTTCCTCGGCGGCGGCATGTTCCCGCTGGCCGGGGCCGACGCCGCGATCAACCAGGGCTGGTGGCCCGCCCTGTGGTTCCTGGCGAAGATGTGCGTGATCCTGTTCGGCTTCATCTGGCTGCGCGGCACGCTCCCGCGGTTCCGCTACGACCAGTTCATGAAGCTCGGCTGGAAGGTGCTCGTGCCGGCCGCGCTGGTGTGGCTGCTGCTGATCGCCACCGTCCGCGCGCTGCGCAACGCCAGCGACGTCTCCACCGGCCAGATCCTGATCATCGGCGGCGTGGCGATCGTCGTGGTCGTGCTGCTGATGCTGCTCATCCCGGAAAAGGAGATCCCCGACGACGAGGGAGTCGTGACGACCACCGGTGGCGGGCATCCGGTGCCCCCGCTGGATCTGAAGGTCCCGGAGACCACGCCGCGCAGGAAGGCTCTCGACGCGAAGCGCAGGTCCGAGGAGAAGCAGCAGACGGAGTTGACTTCGTCGACGGCGGGCTCGCCGGGTGCGCCCGGCGGAGGCTCGAAGGAAGGAGAGTCCCATGGGGATCTTTGATCCGGTCAAGGGATTCGGCGTCACCTTCGGGATGATGTTCAAGAAGGTGGCCACGGAGGAGTACCCGGAGATCGGCGCTCCCGCCGCGCCGCGGTACCACGGCAGGCACCAGCTGAACCGCCATCCCGACGGGCTCGAGAAGTGTGTCGGCTGTGAGCTGTGCGCGTGGGCGTGCCCTGCGGACGCGATCTTCGTCGAGGGCGGTGACAACACCGAGGAGGAGCGGTACTCGCCCGGTGAACGCTACGGCGCCGACTACCAGATCAACTACCTGCGCTGCATCGGCTGCGGACTGTGCGTCGAGGCGTGCCCCACGCGGTCTCTCACGATGATCAACTTCTACGAGCTCGCCGACGACAACCGGCAGGACCTCATCTGGACCAAGGAGGATCTGCTCGCACCGCTGCTGCCCGGCATGGAGCAGCCGCCGCACCCGATGCGCCTCGGTGACAACGAGCAGGACTACTACGTGGGCGGTCCCGCCCTCGCCCGCGGTCGCGGTGTGCCGGAACAGGAGACCGTGGAGACCGACACCGAGGAGGCGGTCCGATGACCGCGGGGACGCCGCTGGTGCTGGCTCAGGCCGGGACCGACGCGATGGTGTCCACCGGTGAGGCCGTCGCGTTCTGGATACTCGGCCCGGTCGCGGTGGCGGGCGCGCTCTGCATGATCTTCGCGCGCAACGCGGTGCACTCGGCCCTGTGGCTCGTGATGACGATGCTGTCGCTGGGGATGCTCTACATGCTCCAGCAGGCGCCGTTCCTGGGATTCACGCAGATCATCGTCTACACCGGCGCGATCATGATGCTGTTCCTGTTCGTGCTGATGATGGTCGGCAGGGAGTCCTCGGACTCGGTGCTGGAAGTCCTGCGTGGACAGCGGCTCGTGGCGGCGGTGCTCGGTATCGGCATCGCGGGCGTGCTCGCGGGTGCGCTCACCCGTGCGCTGACCGAGGTGCCGGCCGCACCCGCGATGAACCCGTGGACCCCCGAGGGCGGCGGTGCCGGTGGTCTGGCCCGCGTGATCTTCCAGGACTACCTGTTCCCCTTCGAGCTCACGTCGGCACTGCTGATCACCGCTGCGGTGGGCGCGATGGTTCTCGCATTCACCGACCGGCATTCGAAGCAGGGCAGGCGCAGCCAGCGCGACCTCGTCGAGGCGCGGTTCCGCGGCGAGTACGAACGCCCCTCGCCCAAGCCCGGGCCCGGCGTGTATGCGACGTCCAACTCCGTGGCGACCCCCGCGCTGCTGCCCGACGGATCGATCGCGCCGGAATCGCTGTCCGACCTCATCGAGTCGACCCCGACGGCGCAGTTGCAGGCTCACCGCAAGCAGCTCGCGAGCCGCGAGACGGGACCGGACACACACGCGCTCGTCGGCGGCGAACCGCGCGACGGCTCCGGCGACGGTGACGATGCCGGCGACGGCGACGCCGCTGCCGACGATGCGGCGAAGGGCACGGAGGACGCGGTGACGGCCACGGAGGACAAGGCATGACCCCGACGTACTACCTGCTGCTGTCGGCGCTGCTGTTCAGCATCGGCGCGGTCGGTGTGCTGGTGCGGCGCAACGCGATCGTCGTGTTCATGTGCATCGAGCTGATGCTCAACGCCGTGAACCTCTCGCTCGTCACGTTCGCGCGCATCAACGCCGACATCGACGGACAGGTCATGGCGTTCTTCGTGATGGTCGTGGCCGCAGCGGAGGTCGTGGTCGGACTGGCCATCATCATGGCCATCTTCCGCACCCGCCGCTCCGCCTCCATCGACGACACCAACCTGCTGAAGTACTGAACAGGCCTAGGGCGAGAGAAGAAGGTAGGAGACCTGCGTATGTGCTCGGGTGGGACGCGCCCAGGCGGCGATCTACTGCGTTGGCGACCGCTCGAGTATCCGAATACGAGTCGCGGCCGCCTGCCTTGTAGCTCATCCACCGGGACGCGTCCGGGTGGTCACCCTGCCAACGTGGGCCCCGAAGGGAAATAGTTGTGATCGCATCATCGTGGCTGCTGGTCGCGTTCCCGGCGCTCGGTGCGCTCGTGCTGCTGGTCGGTGGCAAGCGCACGAACTCGTGGGGCCACCTGCTCGGCTGTGCGACCGTCGCGGCGTCCTTCGTGTACGCGCTGGCGTTGTTCGCGTCGGAATCGCTGAGCCAGGCGGCGGACACGACGCTCTGGTCGTGGATCCCGGTCGAGGCGCTGCAAGTCGACTTCGGACTGCGGATCGACCCGCTGTCGATGACGTTCGTGCTGCTGATCACGGGCGTCGGCGCGCTGATCCACGTCTACTCGATCGGCTACATGTCCGACGACCGGGATCGCAGGCGCTTCTTCGCCTATCTGAACCTGTTCGTCGCGTCGATGCTGATCCTGGTGCTGGGCAACAGCTTCGTGATGCTGTACCTCGGCTGGGAGGGCGTCGGCCTCGCGTCGTACCTGCTGATCGGCTGGTACACGGATCGCCCCGCCGCGGCGACCGCGGCGAAGAAGGCGTTCCTGATGAACCGCGTCGGCGACGTCGGGCTCGCCATCGCGATCTTCCTGATGTTCAAGCACATCGGCAGCACCAGCTACGACGCGGTGTTCGCCGGCATCGGGGACGTCTCGCCGGGCGTGGTCACGGCGATCGCGCTGCTGCTGTTGCTGGGTGCCTGCGGTAAGTCGGGCCAGTTCCCGCTGCAGGCGTGGCTGCCGGACGCGATGGAAGGCCCGACGCCGGTGTCGGCCCTGATCCACGCCGCGACGATGGTCACCGCGGGCGTCTACCTGATCGCACGCGGCGCGCCGATCTACAACCTGACCGAGGACGGCAGGCTGGTGGTCGCGCTCGTCGGCGCGTTCACGTTGCTGCTCGGGTCGATCATCGGCTGCGCCTACGACGACATCAAGAAGGTGCTGGCCTACTCCACCGTGAGTCAGATCGGCTACATGATGCTCGCCGTCGGGCTCGGCCCGTTCGGTTACGCGCTCGCCATCGCGCACCTGCTCACGCACGGCTTCTTCAAGGCCGGGCTGTTCCTCGGCGCCGGGTCGGTCATGCACGCCATGAACGACGAGGTCGACATGCGCAAGTTCGGCGGGCTGGCGAAGAAGCTGCCGATCACCGCCGTCACGTTCGGTCTCGGCTACCTGGCGATCATCGGGTTCCCGTTCCTGTCGGGCTACTTCACCAAGGACGCCATCATCGAGGCGGCGTTCGGCCAGGAGGGCTGGCGCGGCTGGGTGCTCGGCGGATCGGCTCTGCTGGCCGCGGGCATCACGGGCTTCTACATGACCCGCCTGATGCTGCTGACGTTCTTCGGCAAGGAGCGCTGGCGTGGGGCGACATCCGCGGACGGCCGCGAGTTCCACCCCCACGAATCGCCCCGGTCGATGACCGCGCCGATGATCGTGCTGTCGATCGGGTCGGTCGCCGCGGGCGGCTTGCTGATCGGCGGGGACACGCTCGCCGAGTTCCTCAGCCCGTCGGTCGGGGCGCTGCAGGTGAGCGACCACGGTGTACTGCCGCACGCGCTGATCCCGTGGTTGACGGTTCTCGTGTCGGCGCTCGGCGTGTTCGGTGCGTGGGCGCTGTTCGGCCGCCGGGACACGTCGGTGGAGCGGCCCGAGCGGGTGTCGTGGCCGGTGCGCGCGGCGCGGAAGGACCTGTACGGCAACGCGCTCAACGAGGCACTCGTCGCGACGCCGGGCATGTGGCTCACGCGGTCCGCGGTGTTCCTCGACAACCGGGGCGTCGACGGCGCCGTCAACGGGCTCGCCGCCGCGTTCGGCGGCGGCTCCGGACGGCTGCGCCGGATGCAGACCGGTTTCGTCCGCTCGTACGCACTGTCGATGCTCGGCGGATCGTTCCTGATCGTCGGCGCACTGTTGTTGGTGAGGTTCGGATGACCTGGCTGCTCGCACTGATCCTGCTGCCACTGCTCGGTGCGGTGGCCGTGGCCTTCCTGCGCCGCAACGACCGGCTGGCCACGATGACCGCCTTCGCGGTGTCCATTGTGGAACTCGTGCTGATCCTGCCGCTGTGGCTGAGCTACGACCCGGGCGGGGAACGGCTCCAGCAGGTGTCCTCACTGGAGTGGATTCCCGCGTTCGGTGTGCACATCTCCTTCGGTATCGACGGCATCGCGCTGCTGATGATCGCCGTGATCGCACTGCTCGTGCCGGTGGTGTTCGCCCTGCTGCGCTCGACGGACAAACTGCCGGAGGACAAGGACATCGGCGGTCTGCTGTCGCTGATCCTGCTGCAGCAGTCGCTGACGATCGCCGTGTTCGCGGCGACGGACGTGTTCCTGTTCTACGTGCTGTTCGAGATCATGCTCATCCCGATGTACTTCCTCATCGGCGGCTACGGCGGGCCGAGGCGGCAGTACGCGGCCGTGAAGTTCTTCCTCTACTCGTTCCTCGGCGGGTTGATCATGCTGGCGTCGGCGATCGGCGCCTACTCGCTGGCCGCCGACGAACTCGGCGAGGGCACGTTCGACTGGGCCACGCTGGCGGGAGTCGTCAGCGAGGCGCCGCTGGAGACCCAGATCTGGCTGTTCCTCGGCTTCTTCCTCGCCTTCGCGATCAAGGCGCCGCTGGTGCCGTTCCACACCTGGCTGCCCGACGCGGCCAGCCAGGCGCCGGTGGGCGTGACGGTGCTGCTCGTCGGCGTGCTCGACAAGGTCGGCACGTTCGGCTTCCTGCGCTACAGCCTGCCGATGACACCGGACGCGAGCGCCGAACTCGCCCCGTTCGTGCTCGTGCTCGCCGTCGTCGGCGTGATCTACGGGTCGATGCTCGCCGCCGGGCAGACCGACATGCGGCGCTTCGTGGCGTACGTGTCGATCGCCCACTTCGGATTCATCGCGCTCGGCATCTTCGCCTTCACCCAGCAGGCCGTGGCCGGCTCGGCGACGTACATGCTCAACCACAGCCTCGCCACGGGCATGCTGATCCTCGTGCTCGGCATCGTCGCGGGCCGCGGCGGCGACACCCGGATCGACGCCTACGGCGGGATGGCCAAGGTGACGCCGGTCCTGGCGGCGATGCTGCTGATCGCGGGCCTGTCGGCGTTGTCGCTGCCCGGCACGAACTCGTTCATCAGCGAATTCCTCGTGCTGCTGGGGGCGTTCGACACCCGGCCCGCGTACGCGGTGATCGCCACCGTCGGCATGGTGCTGGCCGCGGCCTACATCCTGTGGCTGTACCAGCGGATCATGACCGGGCCCGTGCGCGGCGACGCGATGCTCGCCGCGGCGCCCGGACCGGGCACCGCGGCGGCCCCGGAGGCGGGCGCCCGCAAGACGATCCGCGACCTGGGCGGACGGGAGATCGCGGCACTGGCGCCACTCGTGGTGCTGATCATCGGGCTCGGCTTCTACCCGAAACCCGTGCTGGACACCGTCAACCCGTCGGTCGAACAGACCATCACCGCGGTGCAGGAAAGGTAACCGGCCATCGTGAATCCGTTTCTCGCGCAGCAACTGCAACCCGTCGACGCTCCCGGGATCGACTGGGGCGCGATCCTGCCCATGGTGATCGTGTTCGGCGCCGCGTGCGTCGGAGTGCTGGTCGAGGCGTTCGTGCCGAAGCACCAGCGCTGGTCCGGACAGGTCGTGCTGACGCTCGGCTCGATCGCCGCCGCGGGTATCGCGCTCGGCGCGTACGTGAGCGGACGGCCCTCCCACGGCGTACTGACGATGGCGGGGACGCTGTCGATCGACACGCCCGCGCTGTTTCTGTGGGGAACGCTGCTGGCACTGAGCGTCGCTGCGGTGCTGATGATCGCCGATCGGTCCGTCGAGCCGGGCGGTTCGTTCGTCGCGCAGGCCGGTATCGCACCCGGCACGGTGCAGGACCGTGCGCAGGTGCAGTCCACCGGGATGCAGACCGAGGTGTTCCCGCTCGCGCTGTTCGCACTCGGCGGCATGATGGCGTTCACCGCCGCCAACGACCTGCTGACGATGTTCATCGCCCTCGAGGTGCTGAGCCTTCCGCTGTACCTGATGTGCGGGCTGGCCCGCAGGCGGCGGCTGCTGTCGCAGGAGGCGGCGGTCAAGTACTTCCTGCTCGGCGCGTTCGCCAGTGCGTTCTTCCTGTACGGCCTCGCGATGCTGTACGGCTACGCCGGTTCGGTGCGGCTCGCCGACATCGCGACCGCCTCCGCCGGCACCGACCGGTCCGACACGCTGCTGTTCGCCGGCTTCGGCCTGTTGATGGTCGGCCTGCTGTTCAAGGGCTCGGTCGGGCCGTTCCACACGTGGACGCCCGACGTCTACCAGGGCGCGCCGACGCCGGTGACGGCGTTCATGGCTGCGTGCACGAAGGTCGCGGCGTTCGGCGGGATCCTGCGCGTGCTGACCGTGGCATTCGAAGCCACCAGCTGGGAGTGGCGCGGCGTGATGTGGGCCGTCGCGATCATCTCGATGGCCATCGGCGCGGTACTGGGCCTGACGCAGACCGACCTCAAGCGGATGATCGCCTACTCCTCGATCGCGCACGCCGGATTCCTGCTCATCGGCACGATGGCGCTGACCGACGAGGGCCTGTCGGGCACGTTGTTCTACCTGCTCGCCTACGGGTTCACCACGCTCGCCACGTTCGGTGTGATCTCGCTGGTGCGGGACTCCTCGGGCGAGGCGACGCACCTGTCGGCGTGGGCGGGCCTGGCGAAGCGGTCGCCCCTGCTGGCCGGCGTGTTCACGTTCCTGCTGCTCGCGCTGGCCGGCATCCCGTTGACCAGTGGATTCATCGGCAAGTTCGTGGTGTTCTCCGCGGCGCTGTCCGACGGCATGGCTCCGCTGGTGGTGATCGCGCTCGTCTTCAGTGCCGTGGCGGCCTTCTTCTACCTGCGGGTCGTCGTGCTCATGTACTTCTCCGAACCCGCGCCCGACGGGCCGACGGTCAGCGTGCCCGGGGCGTTCACCACGGCGTCGATCGCGCTGGGCGTGATCGTCACGCTGCTGCTGGGCATCCTGCCTGCGTTCGCTCTGGACTGGGCGGGTGCGGGCGGTTTCGCGCTCGGCGGGTGACGGCGAAGCCTGCTCCGCGATGTCTGCCGGGTGCCGCCGGTACCAGACGGCAGGCCGCCGGCACCGGCAGCCGGGGCGGCCGTCGGCGCCGGTGGTGTCGACGGTCACGTCTGAGCAGGGCGAATGCGTGATCGCGCTGTGAAGACTTGCCAGTAGGCTGGGGCCGGTTTTGACCGGGCGCCTGCCGCCCGGGTCGGGACCGGCCGTGCAACCCAGTGCCGAGAGGGCGGAGCGAGCAGTGTCAGTGCGTGACGGCGCCATCGAAGAACTGCGCGCCTCGGTCGGGCTGCAGATCGACGACGAAGCGCTGCTGACGGATCTCGCGGGCGGCCTGGGCGCGGTGGAGAACCTGCTGCGCGAGGTCGTCCGCAGTGACGTCGCCGCGGTCAACGAGGCCGCCCGGCACCTGGTCGAAGCCGGGGGCAAACGTTTTCGTCCCCTGTTCACCCTGCTGGCGGGGCAGTTCGGCGCCACGGGTGAGGACGCGCGTGAGGGAGTGGTGACCGCGGCCGCGGCCGTGGAACTGGTCCACCTGGCGACGCTGTATCACGACGACGTCATGGACGAGGCGACGATGCGCCGCGGTGCGGAGAGCGTCAACTCACGCTGGGACAACACGGTTGCGATCCTGACCGGCGACTTCCTGTTCGCGCACGCCTCGCGGCTGGTCGCCGACCTCGGCACCGATGCGGCGCGCATCATCGCCGAGACGTTCGGCGAGCTGGTCACGGGGCAGATGCGGGAAACGGTCGGCCCCGGCGAGGGCGAGGACCCGATCGAGCACCACCTCACGGTGATCGGGCAGAAGACGGGGTCGCTGATCGCCACGTCGGGGCGGTTCGGCGGCATGCTGTCGGGCTCGGCGGACGAGCACGTCGAGTCGCTGCGCCGGTTCGGCGACATCATCGGCACGGCGTTCCAGATCTCGGACGACATCATCGACATCGATTCGCCGTCGAAGGAATCGGGGAAAGCGCAGGGCACGGACCTGCGAGAGGGTGTGAAGACCTTGCCGATGCTGTACGAACTCGCCGAGGACCGGCCCGACCCGAGGCTCGCCGAGCTGCTCAGCGGCCCGATCTCCGGTGATGCGGAGGTTGCCGAGGCGTTGACATTGTTGCGTTCGTCGCGTGGCCTGGAACACGCACGCGCCACTCTTTCAGGCTACGCTCAGCGCGCGAGGACGGAGCTGGCGTCGTTGCCGCCGACTCCGGCGCGGGATGCCTGCGAATCGGTCGCCGATTACCTCGTCGCACGTACCCACTGAGGGAGGACACCGCACCAATGTCCATTTTCGGGCAGGTCTGGGTGTTCAGCGCGATCGCTTTCGCGCTGGGCGCCTTCCTGGCCTGGGTTTTCCTGGTTCGGCCCGCACGCAGGCAAATCCGGAGCCTCGAGGAGAGACTCGTGGCCCGCGAGGCCGACCTCCGCCGGATCTCCGAGCCCGCCCTCGGTGCGGCTGGTACAGCGCAGGGCCGGACGGAGCGTGCCGACCCGTTCAGCGATGCCGACGAAGCCCTGGCCGGGACAGGTGGGTACGGGTACGGCTCGGAGGTCGGCGCGTCCGACGGGCCGGAGCCCGAGACCTCCTGGCTCGAGCGCGACAGCCTCGCCGGTGAGTACGCGGGCGATGGCTATGAGGACCCGGCCGACGACTTCCACCTCGCGGACCGGCCGGACGACCTCGAGATCCCCGGTGACCGTGACGCCTACGACACCGGTTCCGGTGACTACGATTCCGGCTCGGGTGACGAGCCCGGTTACGGTCACGAGCCCGGTTACGACTCCGGTTACGGCTCCGACGCCGGGTACGCGGCTGCGGCTCTCGACCACGCGGCCGAGCGGGGTTCCCCCGACGACGCCGGTTTCGACGCGACCCGCTACGACAGCCCCGAGTACGACGGCGGCGGTGACGACGGCGCCGACTACCGGGGCGGCTACGACGCCCGCTACGACCGGGAGGACGCCGGATACGACCGGGCCGGCGACGAGCCCCATGGCGCCGCGGCCGACTACGCCGCGGTCGACTACGCCGCGGCTGCCTACGAGCCGGCGGGGTACGAGCCTGCTGCCTACGCCGCGGCTGACTACGACGCCGGTGCTTACGACGTCGGTGCTCACGACGCCGGTGCTCACGACGCCGGTGCCGACGACGAGCGGACGCAGTACGTGGCCGCCGCCCCGGGTGCCGGCGAGGACGCCCCCGTCTCGTCGGTGCTCGACCCGGACGAGATGCGCAGCGTGCCGGCCGCGGATTCGGCCGATGCCGAGTCGACGCAGCTGATCGGGCCGGATTCCCGGCCCGAGGCGGCCGAGGCGGCCGAAGCGGACACACCGGACGAGGCCGCTGGGGCCCACTCAGCCGAGCCGGACGACGCCGGTCGGCCGAATGCCACGGGTTCCGCACTGAATCCCGGCGCTCCGTTCCGTCCTGTCACATCGTTCGAGGCGACGACCGAGCTCCCCGTCGGCGCCGTCGGTGAGGGCGGCGACCTCGACCCGTCGGGACGGGCCGGCGGAGTGAACACCGCCGCCGCCGACCCGGTGGAGGCGGGCGAGCTCGACACCGCGTCGGGTGAGCCGGACGCCGCCGGTGACGAGGCGACGGACCGGTCAGAACGACCCGGAAGCCTGTTCGAGCCGACCCCGGTCGACGACGAGGGCGAGGACGAGGGCGAGGACGACGTCGCCGCTGGGCAGCCGGTTGCCGACGACGCCGGTGCGGGCAACGCCTTCGGAGGCGGCGATCCGGCGTCGAACGGTTCGGGTGAGGTGCCGGCGGATCCGCCTGCATACGCGTTCGGCGGGCCGGACACCGGTCCCGACGAAGACCCCGTGGAATCGACGAACATCCTGCCGAAGCGCACGCCGCGGCAGCGGCCACCGGGCGGGTTCGACGCGCCGAAACCCGTCCAGCCTTCGATGCGGGCGATCACGCGCCGCGAGCCCGATGCGGCGGCGCAGAGCGGTTCGCTGTTCGAACCGGCGGCGCCGGGTGACGCGGCGTCGTCGCAGCCCGCTGCCGAGCCCGCCGCCGACTCGGGGAGCGCGGGGGACCAGGCCGGGCAGGTGCCGTCGGGCTCCCAGCAGTTGACGAAGTTCGTCACCCCGGCCGGGCAGGTTCCCATCAGGGACGAGGCCGTGTCCGGGCAGGACACGGCCGATCAGGCGGCGGATCCCGGCCAGGCGGGTGCGGGCCAGGCGGGTGCGGACAGGAGCGCCGACCAGGCGGGTGCGGACCAGGCGGACGCCGAAGCGCCGAAGGCGGGACCGTTCGGTCCGGGGTCGGCGATGCCGCTGCCGGGCGGTGGCAGCCCGTCACCCGAGTTCACGGTGAAGGCGAGCGTCACGGCGCTGCGGTACGTCACCGACGCCGCACCGCAGTACCCGCGCATGGTCGCCGAAGTCTGGTTCCGCAGCCCGGCCGACGCCGAACGCGTCGGCTTCCGCCCCCTCGCCTGACGACCGCACGAATGCCCCCAAGGGCACCTTCGGGGCGTTGGACGCCCCAAAAGTTCCCTTCGGGGCGTCCGCCGACACCCGCTCGCCAGCCTGACCACCGCCCCGGGCGGCCCGGGGCCTTCGGCACCCGGACGACGAAGGGGCCCGCCGGAAACGCATCCGGCGGGCCCCTTCGTCGACGTGATCGGCTCTACTCGACCGTCCAGGTGTCCTTGCCGGTGAGCAGGGACTGCAGATCGGCGGGCTTGGCTTCCTGCGCCTGCTGCACCTGGGCACGAGCCTGGTCGTCATAGGTCTCACGGGCGACCTGGCGGAAGATCCCCGTCGGGATGTGACTGAGGTGCTGGTCGCCGAGCCGGGACAGCGCGAACCCGTAGGCCGTGTCCTCGATCGACGGGTCGTGCACGACGAGGTTGTCCTCGCCGATGTCGGCGACCTTGCCGACGTCGAGGCCCCCGTAACCGGTCGTGGTGACGCCGAACTCGTTCTCGGCACCGAACCGGATCGGCTCGCCCGGGGTCAGCGGGATGAGCCGCTGCGCCGCTTCGTCCTTGTCCTTGAGCATGTCGAACGCACCGTCGTTGAAGATCGGGCAGTTCTGGTAGATCTCCACGACCGCACTGCCGCGGTGCTGGGCGGCGGCGCCGAGGACCTCCGTGAGGCCCTTCTTGTCGGAGTCCAGCGCGCGGCCCACGAACGACGCCTCGGCACCGAGCGCGAGCGAGACCGGATTGAACGGCGTGTCCACCGAGCCCATCGGGGTCGACTTGGTGACCATGCCGGGCTCGGACGTCGGCGAATACTGACCCTTCGTCAGACCGTAGATCCGGTTGTTGAACAACAGGATCTTCAGGTTGACGTTACGGCGCAGCGCGTGGATCAGGTGGTTGCCGCCGATGGACAGCGCATCGCCGTCACCGGTGACGACCCACACCGACAGATCGGGCCGGGTCGTGGCCAGGCCGGTCGCGATCGACGGCGCACGGCCGTGGATCGAGTGCATGCCGTAGGTGTTCATGTAGTACGGGAACCGGCTGGAGCAGCCGATACCCGAGACGAACACGATGTTCTCGCGCTTGAGACCCAGCGTCGGCAGGAACGACTGGATGGTGTTGAGCACGATGTAGTCACCGCACCCGGGGCACCAGCGCACTTCCTGGTCGGACTTGTACTCCTTGGCCTTCTGCGGCTCGTCGGTCGTGGGAACCAGGTCGAGACCGCCGATGCTGGGCAGGCCCAGATCAGTCGCTGTCATGCTGCCGCCTCCGCGGGAACGAGTGCGTCGTCGGTGCCGGTTGCCGCCGCCGCGGGAACGAGTGCGTCGGCGGTGTTGATGGCCGCCTCCGCGGTGAAGAGTGCGTCGGCGGTGCTTCCGTGGTCGGTCATGCCGTGCCGACCTCCCGGATGGTGTCGGTGAACACGCCTTCGAGCTCTTCGGCCTTGAAGGGCAGTCCGGCGACCTTGTTGTAGGACTGGATGTCGGTGAGGTACTTGGCGCGCAGCAACAGCGACAGCTGGCCGAGGTTCATCTCGGGCACGATCACGTGGTCGTAGGCGTCGAGTACCTCGCCGAGGTTGGCAGGCAGCGGGTTGAGGTGACGCAAATGCGCCTGGGCGATCGGCATGCCCTTGGCCCGCACCCGGCGTGCCGCGGCACCGATCGGGCCGTACGTCGAGCCCCAGCCGAGCACCAGCACCCGCGCGTTGCCGTTGGGGTCGTCGACCTCGACGTCGGGCACGTCGACGCCGTCGACCTTGGCTTGGCGCAGCCGCACCATCTTGTCGTGGTTGTCGGGGTCGTAGGAGATGTTGCCCTTGCCCTCGGCCTTCTCCAGGCCACCGATGCGGTGCTGCAGCCCCGCCGTGCCGGGCAGCGCCCATTCGCGGGCGAGGGTTTCCGGGTCCCGCTGGTAGGGCCAGTGCTCACCGGACTCGTCCGGGGCGTTGGGCTCGGTGGCGAACTCGACCGACAGGTCGGGCAGTGTGCTCGCGTCGGGGATCAGCCACGGCTCGGAGCCGTTGGCGACCGCCCCGTCCGAGAGCAGCAGCACCGGCGTGCGGTACTTCAGTGCGATCCGCGTGGCCTCGATCGCGATGTCGAAACAGTCGGCGGGCGTGGCCGGCGCGACGATCGGCACGGGGGATTCACCGTTGCGGCCGAAGTAGGCCTGCAGCAGGTCGGCCTGCTCGGTCTTGGTCGGCAGACCGGTCGACGGGCCGCCGCGCTGCACGTCGATCACCACCAGCGGCAGCTCGGTCATCACTCCCAGCCCGACCGTCTCGGCCTTCAGCGCGATACCCGGGCCGGACGTCGACGTGACGCCCAGTGCACCGCCGTAGGCGGCGCCGAGTGCCGCGCCGATGCCCGCGATCTCGTCCTCGGCCTGGAACGACGTGATCCCGAAGTTCTTGTGCTTCGACAGCTCGTGCAGCACGTCCGAGGCGGGTGTGATCGGGTAGGTGCCCAGCAGCACCGGCAGCTTCGCCTGCTGACCGGACGCGACGATGCCGTAGGCCAGGGCCGTGTTGCCCGTGATCTGGCGGTACGTGCCGGGCGGGAGCTTCGCGGGGGCGATCTCGAACGTCGTGCCGAACGCCTCGGTCGTCTCGCCGTAGTACCAGCCCGCGCGGAAGGCCAGCACGTTCGCCTCGGCGACGTCGGGCTTCTTGGCGAACTTCTCGCGCAGGTACGCCTCGGTGCCCTCGGTCGGCCGGTGATACATCCACGACAGCAGCCCCAGGGCAAACATGTTCTTGCAGCGCTCGGCGTCCTTCTTGCCGAGGCCGGTGTCGGCCAGCGCCCCCTGCGTCAGGGTCGACATGGCGACCTCGTGGACCTCGAACGCCGACAGCGAGTCGTCCTCGAGCGGGTTCGACTCGTAGTCGACCTTGGCCAGGTTGCGCTTGCCGAACTCGTCGGTGTTGACGATCACCGTGCCGCCCTGGGGCACGTCGTCGATGTTCGCCTTCAGCGCCGCCGGGTTCATCGCGACGAGCACGTCCGGGCGGTCACCGGGGGTGAGGATGTCGTAGTCGGCGAAATGCACCTGGAAGCTCGAGACCCCGGGAATCGTGCCCTGCGGTGCGCGGATCTCCGCCGGGAAGTTCGGCAACGTCGCGAGGTCGTTGCCGAAGGCGGCGGCTTCCGACGTGAACCGGTCACCGGTCAGCTGCATACCGTCGCCGGAGTCGCCGGCGAACCGGATCACGACGCGCTCGAGCCGGTTGACCTCTGTCGGTCGGGACGCCGACAGCGCCTCGATGCCGGCCGTTGCGCTGCCGTTCGCACTCGTGCTCATGGGCCAGGAAATCCCTCTCTGACGATTGGCGCGCCCAGCGCGCAATACTTCGAGATTACTTGTTGTTTTCAGGGCGAGCGGACCTGTGTGATCTGCCTTACCTATGACGCGGGAGTAACAGTCCCCTGATTCCATCAACTGAGACGACGGCGAGCTCATCGAGCCCGTGCCCGGACGGTCATTCGCCCGGGTCCGGGGAACGCTCCAGCAGGGTCGACAGCACGACGGTCGACACGGTGCGGTCGATGATCTCCAGGCCGCGGAGACGTTCGAGCGCCGATTCGAGGTGATGGATGTCGGATGCGCGCAGATGCACGATCGCGTCGGCCGCGCCCGACACCGTGTAGGCGGCGACCACCTCGGGCAGCGGTTCCAGGTGGGAGCGGATGCGGCCGGGGGAGACGTTGCCCTGGCAGTGCACCTCGACGAACGCCTCCGTGCCCCAGCCGAGAGCTTCCGGATCGACCACCGCGGTGAAGCCTCGCAGCACGCCGTCCTCGAGCAGCCGGTCGACGCGGCGTTTCACGGCGGGCGCCGACAGTCCGACCTCCTTGCCGATCTCGGCGTAACTCGACCGCGCGTTCGCGACGAGTCGGGAAACGATCCGCTGGTCCAACGTGTTCATACGCAATGATTAGCACACTGGTTCGCAATCCTCGTCGATTGTTTGCGTGACCAGGCGGTTCTACATTCGAAGCATGACAGGCGATCTCGCGCTGCCCGTACGTGTCCCGACTCCCCGCCACTACCTGATGTGCCCGCCGCGGCACTTCGCCGTGGAGTACTCGATCAACCCGTGGATGGACCCGGATCGGCCCGTCGACGTCGAGCTGGCCATGCGGCAGTGGACGACGCTGCGCGACACCTACCGCGAGCTGGGCCACACGGTCGACGAGGTGCCGCCGCAGCCGGGGCTTCCCGACATGGTGTTCGCCGCCAACTCGGGGACCGTCGTCGACGGGCGCGTGCTCGGGTCGCGGTTCCGCGCACCGGAGCGCGCCGCCGAGGCCGAACACTTCCGGCGCTGGTTCGTCGAGAACGGCTTCCGCGACGTCACCATGCCGCGGCAGATCAACGAGGCCGAGGGCGATTTCGTCTGGACCGGCGGGCTGCTGCTCGCGGGTACCGGCTTTCGCACCGACCCCGGCGCCCATGCCGAGGCGCAGGAGGCGCTCGGCGTGCCGATCGTGTCGCTGCAGCTGATCGACGAGCGCTACTACCACCTGGACACGGCGCTGTTCGTGCTGTCGGGCGAGTCCGACGGTGCAGGATCGGCCGCCGGCCACGACGCGGGTGCCGACGCGGGTGCCGACGCCGGTGTTGCAGGTTCCGGACGCCGTGTTGCAGGTTCCGGGGCCCGTGTTGCGGGTTCCGGACGCCGTGTTGCGGGTTCCGGGGCCCGTGTTGCGGATTCCAGGGAGCGTGTTGCGGGTTCCGGGGGAGACCGCGGTGCTGTCGCCGGGGTCGGCGACGGCGGGACTCGGGCGCAGATCGCCTACTACCCGGAGGCGTTCTCGGAGGGGTCACGGCGCGTGCTGCGGCGGCTGTTCCCACACGCGGTCGTCGCCACGAAGGCCGACGCGGAATGCTTCGGGCTCAACGGAATCTCGGACGGCCGCCACGTCGTCCTGCCCACGGAGGCGACCGGCCTGGCCGAGCAGCTCACGGCGCGGGGCTACGAGGTGCGGTTCGTCGACATCTCGGAGCTGCGCAAGGCAGGCGGCGGCCCGAAGTGCTGCACCCTGGAGATCCGCAAGTAGCCACGCGTGTTCTGCGCCCGCCCGTTGCCCGGCCACCGCCCCCAACGCCGCGCTGCCGCGCGACTGCCTGCCCGCGTGTGTTCTGCACTCGTGCACACCTCGAGGTCGGACAACGGCGGCCGTGTTGTTTGCCACCGTTGTCGCACGTCGTCAGAGCGTGAAGGTTTCGCCCGGCGCCGCGTACTCGACGTCCCTGCCCAGCAGCGCACCGGCGCGGGACGTCGCGTCCGCCGGAGTCAGGAAGCGGCCGACGTGCGTGACGATCAGCCGGCGGGCGCCCGCGGCCCGGGCCGTGTCGGCGGCGTTCTCCGGCGTGTGGTGCACCTGCCCGTCGGCCGGTGCCCGGTCGCTTTCGGCCTCGCACAGCAGGACGTCCGTATCGACCGCCAGGTCCGTGAGCGCGGTGCACGGGGCCGTGTCGCCGGAGTAGGTCAACGACGTTCCGGAGCCCTCGACGCGCGCGGCGAACGCAGGCATGTCGTGGCGGACCGCCCGGCTGGTGATCGTCAACGCGCCGACCTCGGCCCGGTGACCGTCGTACAGCTCGTGGACCGCGAACGCGGCTTCGACGGGGCTGCGGCCGGGGCCGTTGGTGAGGAAGTGGGCCAGCCGGTCGGCGGTGCCGGGCGGGCCGTACAGCGGGATCGGCGCGGCGAGGTCGATGTCGGCGAACAGCAGCGCGTAGTAGGCCGTGAGCAGGTCGGCGCTGTGGTCGGCGTGCAGGTGCGAGATCCAGATCGCGTCGAGCTCGTCCACTCGCGTGTGCCGCTGCAGCTCGGCGAGGGTTCCGCTGCCCGCGTCGATCCAGACACGGGTGTCGCCGCTCGTGACGAGGTAGCCCGAGCACGGGTTGTCGACCGTGGCGTACGGCGTGGCGGAGCCCAGCACCGTGAGCAGCAGTTGATCACTCGGCATTCGCGCAGCCTACGGTCGTCGTCGGCGCCGGTGCGAGGGCGTTTTCGAAGGTGCGCGGTCACCCGGCGTGGGTCACGACTCGGCGTGCGAGGTGTCGATCACGCAGAAGCGGTTGCCCTCGGTGTCGGCGAGCACCACGAAGTCCGGGTCGGCGGGGTAGAGGTCCCAGTCGACCCGCGAGGCACCCAGCGACACCAGTCGTTCGACCTCGGCCGTCTGTTCCTCGGCGTCGGCGGCGTAGAGGTCGAGGTGTACGCGCGGGTGTTGTTGGACCGGCGAATCACTCGAATCCAGCGCGATGCCAGGGCCGTGACCTTCGCGCGGCGTGAGCACCACGAAATCGTCGTTGACCTTGCCGTCGCGCGGGACATAGTCGAGCGCCGCGCTCCAGAAGGCGACGGCCCGGCGGACGTCGGAGGCTCCCATGACGATCGTTCCGAGGTGCAGCACACGGGCACTCTCCACCGCGGTCATGGCGACGTCAACACGGCCTCCGGAACCCGCAACACGGCCTCCGGAATCCGCAACACGGGCCCCGGAATCCGCAACACGGGCCCCGGAATCCGCAACACGGCCTCCGGAACCCGCAACACGGGCCCCGGAATCCGCAACACGCGTGCACGGGTGCAGGACACGCGCGAAGGGGGTCAGGTGCGGGCCCTCCAGCGGGCCAGCAGGCCGCGGCGCGGGGCCAGCACCAGGGTCAGCGCGAACAGGACCCCGCTGGTGAGGCCGATCGTGCCGGGGATGGACGTGTCCAGCGACACCGCGACGCCGTGTCCGGCGACCGACGCGATCCACCCGCATCCCGCCGCCACGACGAGCATCGACCCGAGTCGCACCGTGAGCAGCCGCGCCGTCGAGGCGGGCACCACGAAGAACGTGATCACCAGGATCGCGCCGACACTGTCGAACGCCACGACGGCCAGTCCTGCGACGGCGACGAGCAGCACCTGGCCGGTCAGCCGCCCGCGCAGCCCCGCCAGCTCGGCGAACGCCGGGTCGAACGTCGCCGCCTGCAGCGGCCGCCACAGCACCACCACGAGCAGCACCACGGCCACCGTGGCCACGCCGGTGATCACCAGCGACCGCGGCAGGTCGGCCCCGAACAGCGACATCGTGCGCAGCGGCGCGAACGTCAGGTCGCCGTAGATCGCCGAGTCCAGGTCGATGTGCGCTCCCGACGCGAACCGGCTGATGCCGAGGATGCCCAGCGAGAACAGCGCAGGGAACACCAGCGCCAGTGCCGCGTCCGATTCGATGACGCCGCTGCGCCGCAGCCAGTCCGAACCGAGCACGCACAGCACGCCGAACGCCGTCGCACCGGCGACCGTCCACAGTGAGGCGCGCTCGCCGGTGAGCAGGAAGATCAGCACGATGCCGGGCAGGACGGCGTGGCTGACGGCGTCGGGCAGCAGCGCCTGGCCGCGCAGTACGAGGAGCCCGCCGAGCAGCGCGCACGACGTCGACAGCAGCCCGGCGATCACGATGATCATCACGTCGTCGGGCGTCATCGGGCGGCCCCCTCCCGCAGCCTGCCCGCACGGGCGCGCGCGATGACGCCGCGCCGGGGCGCCAGCACCACGGCCAGCACCGCGAGAGCCGTCGCGAGCAACACGATCACCGGACCGGCCGGCAGTTCCGCGCGCCCGGACACGAGCCCGCCGACCGCGCCGCACGCTGCCCCGACGACGGCCGACAGCGGTAGCAGTGCCGCAAGCCGGGTCGTGAGCTGGCGCGCGGTGACGACCGGTGCGACCAGCAACGCGACCATCAGGATCGCGCCGACGGTGCGAACGCCGAGCACCACCGCGAGCGCCAGCAGTCCCGTGCTCGCGGCGTCGACGACCCACGTGCGCACGCCCGCGACGGCCGTGAATCCCGGATCGAACGTCGCCGACCGCAACAGCCGGAACCCCAGCAGGATCACCACGACGGCAACGCCCGCGCCGGCGAGCGCCACGACGATGTCGCGTTCGACCATCCCCGCGGTCTGGCCGAGCAGGTACTCGTCCAGACCGGACTGCTGCGCGTTGCCGCTGTCGGAAATGCCGGTCAGCAGCACGATGCCGAGCGTCAGCGACACCGACAGCACGACGCCGATCGCCGCGTCCGAGCGCAGCCGCCCGGTGCGTTCCAGCGCGATCATGGCGAACGCCGCGAGCGTCGCCGAGACCGCCGCTCCCAGCAACAACAGCTCCGGCACCTTGGCACCGGTGAGCAGGAACGCCACCGCGACGCCTGCCAGGGTGCCGTGGCTCATCGCGTCGCCGAACATGCTGCGCTGACGGAGCACGGCCAGCGGCCCGAGGAGTCCCGCGACGAAGCCCACCACCGCCGTGCCGACGACGACCACGGCGTCCGGATACGACAGCGGCAGGGCGTCCAGCAGTCCGCCGAGCGGCCCGGCCTGCAGGGATCCCGGCTGGAGAGCGCCCGGTTGCAGGGAAGCCGGTTGCAGGGCGCCCGGTTGCAGGGAGCCGGCCACGACCGCACTCACCGGGCGGCCAGCGGCGCCATGCCGTAAGCGCGTTCGAGACTGTCGGGGGTGAGCACATCCGCCGGAGTGCCCGCCGCGACCACGGTGCCCGCCATGAGCACCGCGTGGTCGAAGTGATCCAGCACGTCGCGCAGGTCGTGATGCACGGCGATGACGGACGCGCCGTCGCGGCACAACCCGGTGAGGATCTCCAGCAACGTCGCCTCGGTGCGCGCGTCGACGGCCGTGAACGGCTCGTCGAGCACGATGAGTTCCGCGCGCTGGGCGAGCGCTCGCGCGAGGAACACCCGCTGCCGCTGCCCACCGGAGAGCTCGTCGATCGGCCGGTCGGCCAGATCCGTGACGCCGACCTGCGCCATCACGTCCGCCACCAGCTCGTCGTCGCCGGGAGTCAGCCTGCGCAACCAGCCCCGGTGCGGGTAGCGGCCCATCTCGACGACCTGCACGGCCGTGATCGGGAAGTCCTTCGCCACGGCATCGGACTGCGGGACGTACGCCACGCGCTTACGGACGCGGCGCAGCGGCTGCCCCAGCCAGCGCACCGTGCCGCGCACCGACGGCACCAGCCCGAGCGCCGCCTTGACCATCGTCGACTTGCCCGCGCCGTTCGGCCCGACCACCGCGCTGAGCACACCCGCGGGGATCTCGACGTCGACGCCGGTCAGCACCGGACGCCCGCCGTAGGAGGCGCTCATACCCTGCAGTCGAAGTGCTGGCTCGGTCATACCTCGGCCTCCGTGGAAACGAGTGCGTCGGCGGTGGCCTTTTCCGCCTCCGCGGGAGGAAGTACGTCGGCGGTGGCTGTTGCCGCCTCCGTGGGAGGAAGTGCGTCGGCGGTGGCTGTTGCCGCCTCCGCGGGAGGAAGTGCGTCGGCGGTGGCCTTTTCCGCCTCCGCGGGAGGAAGTGCGTCGGCGGTCATGTCAGTCCCTCCGCGAGCGTCGCCGCGTTGGCGCGCAGCATGCCCAGGTAGCTGCCGTCGGATCCGGTCGAATCGGAGTACAGCTCGCCGCCGACGCGCACGTCGCCGCCGCGGTTCCGGGCCGCGGCGACCATCGAGTCGACGGTCTGCCGGGACACGCTCGTCTCGAGGAACACGGCCGGCAGGTTTTCGCGGGCGAGCAGCTCGGCCACCCGTGCGACGTCGGCCGTCGTCGCCTCCTGCTGGGTGGAGATGCCCTGGATGGCGACGACATCCATGCCGAACGCGTCGCCGAAGTAGCGGAAGGCGTCGTGCGAGGTGACGAGCGTGCGGCGGTCGGCGGGGATGCGATCGATGGTGCGCTGGACCCGGTCGGCGGCGGCGCGCACCTCGTCGCGGTAGGTGTCCCCTCGGCGGCGGTAGTCGGCGGCGTTGTCCGGGTCGAGCTCGGCGAGCCGTCCGGTCACGGCGTCGACCGCGTGTGCCCACAGCGCGGGGTCGTGCCAGATGTGGGGGTCGTGCTCCTCCTCGGGGGCCGCGTCGGCGGGCGGGCTCAGCAGCTGATCCTCCGGCACGGCTTCGCCCGCCAGCAGCACCGGCTTCGTACGCGCGACCTCGTCGAGGGTGCGCTGCAGCGAACCCTCCAGGTAGAGCCCGACGGCGATCACCGCGTCGGCGCGGCGCATCTCGCGCAGATCACCCGCTTTGGCCTGGTAGAGGTGCGGGTCCACGCCGGGGTTCATGAGCCGCACCGTCTCGACGTCGTCGCCGCCGATGCGGCGCACCGTGTCGTCGAGGAACGTCGTGGTGGTGACGATGCGGAGGGTGCCGCCGTCCGCGCGGACCGGCTGGAGGCCGTAGCCGACGGCGCCGGAGATCGCCAGGACGAACACCACACCGAGGGCCACGAGCGCACGGCGATCCCGCCGCCGAGCGCGCCTTCGCCGCTGTGCTCGCCGGTGATGCGCCTCGGCGCCGGACGCCGCGGTACGGCCGTCACCAGTGTCGTTCATGCTCCACCTTCGAATTTCGGTGTGCCGAACTCTACTGTACGACTAGGCGAACACACTCGCGGCTGTGGCGTGATACACGGTTCGTTACCTCGTCCGAAATAGACTCACACGCCGCTGACGTGGAACTTCGCCGGGCGGTCGGACGTTGAACCGTACGCCGGGCCACACGCGGTGGCACTCACGGGGACGGTTCCCGCGCCCGCGGACCGGGAGGAGGTGAGCCGGTGCACAGGCACCACAACGGTCTCAAGACGGCACTGCTGCTGGGGCTGATGAGCGCGCTGATCGTCGGCATCAGCGGCCTGTTCGGCAAGGGCGCGCTCATCATCGGACTGCTGATCGCGCTGGCCGTGAACGGTTACGCCTACTTCAACTCCGACAAGCTCGCGCTGAAGGCCATGCGTGCGCAGCCGGTGTCGCAGGCGCAGCAGCCCGCGATGTACCGGATCGTGCGCGAGCTCGCGACCTCCGCACGGCAGCCGATGCCGCGGCTGTACGTCAGCCCGACCCGCGCGCCCAACGCGTTCGCGACCGGTCGTAATCCCCGCAACGCCGCTGTGTGCTGCACCTCGGGCATTCTCGAGATCCTCGACGAACGCGAACTGCGCGCCGTGCTCGGCCACGAACTCTCGCACGTCTACAACCGGGACATCCTCATCTCGTCGGTCGCGGGTGCGCTCGCGAGCGTGGTCAGCGTGCTGGCCAACATGGCGATGTTCGCGAGCATGTTCGGCGGCAACCGCGAGGGCGGGAATCCGATCGGCATGCTGCTGCTGGCGCTGCTCGGGCCGGTCGCCGCGGGGGTCGTCAAGATGAGCGTGAGCCGCTCGCGCGAGTACGAGGCCGACACCTCGGGCGCCGAGCTGACCGGCGACCCGCTGGCGCTGGCATCGGCTCTGCGGAAACTGGAGCAGGGGACGAGTGCGGCACCACTGGCGCCGGAGCCGAAGCTCGCATCGCAGTCTCACCTGATGATCGCGAACCCGTTCCGCCCCGGCGAACGGATGTCGAAGCTGTTCTCCAGCCACCCGCCCATCGACGAGCGCATCCGCCGCCTCGAGGACATGGCCCGCCGCCAGTTCTGACACCCAGGTATGCGCGTGTTGCGCTTTCCGGGGCTCGTGTTGCGTTTTGCGGGGGCTGTGTTGTGCCTTCCGGGGACCGTGTTGCGCCATCGCGTGCGTGGCCCGCGTCCGGCGGCGCGTGTCCCGCGTTCAGTGCCACGTGTTCTGCAGTCCAGCAGCCCCGACCTTCAACGATGCTCCGACGTGCGACCGCCTGCCCGGACGTCACACGGTCGCGCGAACTGCAAGGCGGGCCCGCGAATCCGCAACACGGCCCCTGGAAAACGCAACACGGCCCCTGGAAAACGCAACACGGCTACGGCCGGTGTTGCAGTGCTCGGCGGGCGAACTCGACCGTGTGCTCGCGCAGCAGCGCGTGCCGTTGTGACTCGTCGACGTCGCGGACGAGGAACCCGGCCAGTTGCGGCATCGCGTGCGGCCAGCAGGCGAGCCCGAGCAGGGTGAGCAGGGTGGCGGCGGTGTCGTGCCGGTCGGCGCCGTGCGGGGTTGCGGCGCCGCCGGGGGTGTCGCCCAGCGCCTCGGCCAGGGCGGCGACCTTCCCGTCGTAGGCCTGCGCGCGCCCGTCGTGATCGAGCACCGGACGGTCGCCGTAGTGCAGCGACTCCCACAGCAGCAGGCGCAGCAGCAGCGGGTGGTCGCGGTGGTAGTCGTAGAGCTTGCCGACGTACTCGGCCAGGTCGCCTGACGGCACGCCGATTCCCGCCGCGTGCTCGGCCTTCGCGTCGGTGATCACGGCGTCGAACAGCTTCTCCTTGCTGCCGAAGTGGCCGTAGATGCGCTCCTTGTTGACGCCAGCACGGGCTGCGATGGCGTCGACGCGCGCGCCGGCGATGCCGTGCGCCGCGAACTCGTCGCGCGCCGCGGTGAGAAGTCGTTGCCGGGTGCTCATGGCGTTCATGTCTACCAGGTGACCAACTGTCCAGTTGACATCCAACTAGTTGGTTGGACAGGATCGCGGCATGCCCACCACGGACGTACCCGCACGCGGCGCCGCGCACTCCTGGGCCTCGCCCGGTCGAACTCTCGCGACCTTGGTGACCAGCGGCGTCGTCGGCGTCGGCCAGACCTACGCCGTCATCCCGCTGCTGCCGGCCATCGCCGACGACTTCGGAACCTCGACGTCCGCAGCGACCTGGACGGCGACGGCCTTCAGCCTCACGTTCGCACTGAGCTTCCTGCTGGCCGGGCCGCTCGCCGATCGGTTCGGCCCACGCCGCGTCATCCTCGCCGGACTCGTGGCCGCGGCCGTCACGACGGCGGCGGTGCCGCTCGCCTCGTCGTTGGCGGCTGCCGTGGCGCTGCGCTGTGTGCAGGGCGCGGCGGTCGCCATGCTCGTGCCGACGGGATTCGCCTACGTCACCGCTCAGCTCGAACCGGGCAGACGTCCGGTGGCGTTCAGCGCGCTGGCCAGCGCGGGTATCGCTTCGGCCGTGGTGCTGCAGGTGGCCGCACAGCTGCTGGCACCGATGGGCTGGCGCGCGGTGTTTGTCGCGTCAGGTGGGGCGTTCCTGCTGCTCGTCGTGCTCGCGGCGACGCTGCTGCGTCCGGATTCGCGGGGCGTGACACCGCGGGCGGAGTCGGTTCTCGCCGCGCTCGTGGCCGTGCCGAAACTGTTGGTCCGCCCGCGGCTGCTCGGGTTGTACCTCGCGACGGCGGCCCTGCTGGGTGCGTTCGTCATCGTCTACACGGTCGTCGAGCTCGCGGGACCCGCCGCGGTCGACAGTCCCGGCGCGATGCTGGCCCTGCGCGCGAGTGCGCTGCCGGCGGTCCTCGTGGCGCCGCTGCTGACCCGCGTGCTGTCGACGGTTCCGCCGCACGTCCGGGCAACCGTGTCGCTGGCGGTGTCGGCGCTGGCCGCGCTCCTGCTCCCGACGGCGGGCGGGGACGTGGTCGCGCTCGCCGCGGTGTTGTTCGTGTTCGTCGGCGGGATCGCGGTCGGATCGCCGGGACTGGTCGCCTCGATCCACGGTCACGCGGGCGGGTCGGTCGGTGCGGCGACCGCGCTGTACACGGCGTCGCTGTTCCTGGGTGCCAGCGCGGGGCCGCAGCTCGTCGCCGCTGTCGGCGGATTCACCCCGACGCTGCTGGTCACCGCTGGAATTCTCGCCGTGGCGGCAGGGGTGGTGTGGATCTCGACGCGCGGCGACTGAGCTGCAGGGCCGTTCCGCTTCCCTGCGTTGTGCCCCCGCGAGTTCGTATTGTGCTGCGAGGACGCAACACAGCTCCTGGAAAACGCAACACGGGCTCCGGAATCCGCAACACAGCCCCCGGAATCCGCAACACGGGCTCCGGGCTTCGCAACACGCGCCACGGGGTCAGCCGGTGGCGCCGGCCGCCTTCGCGATGTCCATGACGTAGTCGCCGTAGCCGCTCTTGGCGAGCTTCGCGCCGAGGCGGTGGCATTCGTCGGCGTCGATGTAGCCCATCCGCAGCGCGACCTCCTCGAGGCACGCGATGCGCACCCCGGTGCGGTGTTCCAGCACCTGCACGAACTGCCCCGCCTCGAGCAGCGAATCGTGCGTGCCCGTGTCCAGCCACGCGAACCCGCGCGAGAACTCGACCAGCCGGGCGCGGCCTTCGCGCAGGTACGTCAGGTTGACGTCGGTGATTTCCAGCTCGCCGCGCGGCGACGGTGTCAGGCTGTGTGCGATGTCGACGACCTGGTTGTCGTAGAGGTAGAGCCCCGTGATCGCCTTGTTCGACCGCGGCGCCGCGGGCTTCTCCTCGATCGAGAGCAGGGCGCCGTCCGGGGCGATCTCGCCGACGCCGTAGCGCTGCGGGTCCTTCACCGGATAGCCGAACAGCACACAGCCGTCGAGTCCGGCGGCCTCGGCCTGCAACGTCCGCGAGAAGCCCTGGCCGTAGAAGATGTTGTCGCCGAGGATCAGCGCCACGTCGTCGCCCGCGATGAAGTCGGCACCGATGACGAACGCCTCGGCCAGCCCGTTCGGCGCAGGCTGCTCGGCGTAGGAGAGTTCGAGACCGAACTGACTGCCGTCGCCGAGCAGGCGCTGGAAGTTCGGCAGATCCGACGGCGTCGAGATGATCAGGATCTCGCGGATGCCGGCCAGCATGAGTACCGAGATCGGGTAGTAGATCATCGGCTTGTCGTAGACGGGAAGCAGCTGCTTCGACACGGCCTGTGTGATCGGGTGCAGCCGTGTTCCGCTGCCGCCCGCCAGCACGATGCCCTTCATCGCCCGCCCTTCATGCCGCATCCGTGGCCGAGGCTCAGCCTTCCGGGGGATCAGGGTACCGGCTGGCGCGACGGGCCGGTGCCGAAAAAGACCCGGCAGCCGCCGCCGGTGCGGTCCGCGGTGGCCTGCAGCACGGTGTCGCCGCCGTCGACCGGCAGCAGCGACGGGCTGTAGTTCGGGCAGGGGTCGTCCACCGGGTCGGCGACCGCCACCGGTGCGGGCACCTCGTACCACGCGCCGGAGCCGGGGTCGTCGTTGGCGAGGATCGTCCTGCCGTTGCCGTCGGTGGCTGTGCCGTCGGCGTTCGCGTAGATCTGGCCGATGAGCAGGATCCGCGTGCCGTTCGGGCCGCCGGGGAAGAGCGAGATCGTCGGCGAGTGCCGGAAGTGGTGGCCCTCCGGGGTGGCGACCTGCGTGCCGGGGTCGGCCGGATCGCCGAAGTCCTCGCCGTCGTCGGAGATCGTGAAATACGGATCGCAGAACCGCTCGCCGAAGTTGCAGATCTCGTAGCTGAAGTAGTGCCGCCCGCCGGGGAGGCGGCGCACTATCGGCATGCCGGGGCGCACTTCCCACGGCGAGATCGTCAACGTGCGCGCAGGGGAGCTCCAGTCGTGGAGGTCGTCGGTGGCTCGGCGTGCGAGAAACTGGTCGAACTCGCGCCCGCCGCGCTCGTCGGCGTAGTGCAGCTGCAGCGTGCCCGAGTCGTCGACGTCGAACTCCGGTTCCCACACGCCCGGCGCGCCCTTCGACGTCACCGGTTCGGACACGAAGTCCCACGAGCGGCCGGTGTCGGTGCTCGCCCAGATGCGAATGCCGATCTCCCGGGTGTCGCGCGGGGCCTTCTGCCGGTAGCTGGCCGCCCACAGCAGCGTGCCCTTCGAATACCGGCCGATGCTCCGCGGCAGTTCGTACAGCGTGCCGCAGCACATGCCGCGGCCGTAGCGGCCCTCGGGATCGCGGATCTCGCCGACCTGGTGGAAACTGCGGCCCTCGTCGGTGCTCTCGTGGACCGGCGCGTAGAAGCCGCGCTCGTCGGTGCTGGTGACCGTGGCGAGGATGCGGCCGTTGTGGTCGGTGTGGCCGTGCTGGGTGCGGATCAGCCGTGGGTACGCGCCGTAGCCGTCGTGCAGCAGTTGCCGGTCGGCGCCCTGCGCCACCGCGGGCGTCAGCGCCAGGAACAGGACGACGCCGGCGACCACGGCGAACGTCCGGTGCAGTGGCGAGCGGCGACGCGGAACGCGATCCCGGGACGACTGTGGGCGGCTGGTCGACGGCCCAGTGGTAGACGTCCCAGCGGTCGGCGGGCTGCTGGTCGGCGGATTGGCGTGCACGGAAAACCCCCGGTGTCCGACGGCGACCGGGAAAGTCAAACACGACCAGGTGATGCATGGTCGGCGATTCACGAGGGTTCACCGAGGCGACACAACGATGTCCGTCGTCCGGGGACCCTCAGCCGGGGGATTCGCTCATCGAGGCGCCGGGCACGCGGTGCGATGCGGCTGGGCGGCAGCAACGGCGGCGGCCGTGCCGTGCTCACGCGTGGGCGACGTTCGCGTTGGGGTCTGCACACGCCTGAGGTCGTCGGACGAGGAACGCGCCGGAGCCGCGATCGATGCGGCCCCGGCGCGGCCCCGGCCGGAGAAGGAGGTGGTGATCAGCAGCCGGCCCGGATGCCCTACCGGAAGTTCATGAACTGCAGCGCGATGCCGAAGTCCTTCTCCTTCAGCAGTGCGATCACGTCCTGCAGATGGTCCTTCTTCTTGCCCGACACCCGCAGCTGATCCCCCTGGATCTGCGCCTGCACACCCTTCGGGCCCTCGTCCCGGATGTACTTGGAGATCTGCTTTCCCTTGTCCTGCTCGATGCCCTCGACGATGGAACCGGACACCTTGTACGTCTTGCCCGACACCGCAGGCTCGCCCGCGTCGAACGCCTTCATCGACACGCCACGCTTGACCAGCTTCTCCTTGAAGACGTCGACCGCGGCCTTCACCCGCTCCTCGGTCTCGGCCTCCACGACGATGGCGTTGTCACCCGACCACGCCACCGACGCGCCCGTGCCCCGGAAGTCGAACCGCGTCGACAGCTCCTTGGCCGCCTGGTTCACCGCGTTGTCCACCTCTTGCCGGTCGACCTTGCTCACCACGTCGAACGACGGATCCGCCACGACTGAAGCACCTCGCTGTCTGGTTCGGGTGTGATCGAGGACGTGGCCGCCGACGCGGCCACACCGGGTAAGCGTAGTCATCGGGTACCCGGGTGTGGGCGCGCCTGCCGAGGGCGGTAGGCTTGCATCTTGCCGGACGCGGAGCCGGCACCCGGCGGGTTGCCCGAGCGGCCAAAGGGAGCTGACTGTAAATCAGCCGGCACTGCCTTCGTGGGTTCGAATCCCTCACCCGCCACTCGATCGAAGGCGCCCCCTGCTTGTCGCTGGGGGCGCCTTCGCTGTTTTCGATCATCGTCGTGTTTTCTGGGGGCGCAGCCCCCAGACCCCGCCCGGGGTGGTCCCCGGACCCCCGTTGTCGGTGGTTGCGCGGGAGCCCCCTTTGCCACGAACGCCGCCTCCGGAATCCGGTCGGCGGCGCGGAGGTCCACCGTCCGGGCCGAGCGACGAGCCGGTGTGGGTTCCGGCGTACGACATCGACGTCTACCCGGTGACGAACGCCCAGTACGCGCGCTTCCTTGATGACCGGAAGTCCGTTCGGCTCATAAGGATAGTGGCCACGGTCGGCCCCTTCGTCGCCTTCCTTATTGGTCTCACTGCTTTGGTTCCAGGGTTTCAGTTGGCAAGTCTCTTATGGGATCCGACATCCGGCGCGGAGATCTTGTCTGGAAGTCCAGGTGGGGAAATTTACTGACCAGACGTATGTGGGTGGTCTGGAACGCGGCGAGCGAAATCCGACTTTGAGAGCGGTGGAACGCATCGCTGAGCATCTCGACATGGAACCGCTCGACTTGCTGATCGAGGACGATGCCGCGCCCCCGCGCACATCATCTGAAGAGCGTGTGAGAACTGCCCTCGCCGTCGAAGACCGCGATGTCACCGACGATCGCGATCGCTGGCAGTCTCGCTAAGACAGTTTCGATCATCCGGTCAGGCGGGCATGTATTTGGCGAGTGCAGCCAGGGGGCGGTGACGAGCCGGTCGGTGGGCGCCGTGGTTCAGGCGTCTCGCAGGAGTGTTGCGACGGCCTGGCGTGCTCTTACGGGGTCGGGTTCGGCGCCAGTGATGATGTCCGCGTAGATGAACGATTCGATGATCCGGACGACGAGGTAGGCCATGTCGGGCAGGTCGAGGGGAAGGGCATCGACGTCAAGGTGAGCGCTGAGCAGGTCTTGAATGGTCCCGACCATGCGGGCCTGCAGTGATCCCGCTCGGGTGGTCAGCAAGCGGAGGGCACGCTCGGGTTCTCGCCGCAGGTAGGCGCGGAAGTACTCGGTCGTGGTGAGGATTTCGGCGAACTGGCCGAGCGCGTCAGCGACGCGAGCGCCGCCGTTCCCCGTCGCTGAGGCCACCGCGTCGCGGAGGGCCGGTTCTGCCAATGACCAGAGGACCTCGGTCAGAAGTTCGTCGCGGCTCCCCACCCAGCGAAATAGCGTCGCCCGGCTGACGCCGATTCTAGCTGCGAGGTCCTGCATCTCGATGCGTTCGCCGGCCATGAAACATCGCCGAGCGGTCTTGAATGCCGCCAGGGCATCGCCCCCGCGCTCGACGCTTACCAGCCGGTGCGTCAATGGCGTCTCGCTGATCCTCTTACCCCCTCGCAGGCGGTCGGATGAGTCGTCTACGGCGGCTGTTCGCCGACGAGCCAGGCTAGCATCGCGCGTCTCGCTTGAAGTCGCACAAGCGGATGAGACATATTCTGATGTGTTGCATTCGTCCTGCGGGTGGGGTAAACAAGCCAGTCATGCGGACGCATCCGCATCCGAACCGTCAATGGCGACGAGGTGTCCCACCCCGCGCCCTTCACCGCTGGAGGAGTCCGGTGAGCAGACCCGTAAGCAGGCTTGCACCTGCCGCAGTGATCACAGCGGCGCTGGCGTTGATCATCAGTATTCTGACCGTCCCTTCTGGATGGGCGAGCACAGGCGCCCATGACGGTGATCCGGATTTTGCGCCGATCGACCGTCCGGGACCAGCACTGTCGGTGCCTGACTCGAAATTGTCGAAGAGCTTGCATTGCACGGCCAATACCGGTCGGTCCAAGGCCAACGTGGTACTGCTCGTGCATGGGACAACCTCGACTCCGGGGGAGAACTTCGAGTGGAACTGGTATCGCGCGCTGGACCAGCTGGACCGCCCCTACTGCTCGGTCACACTGCCGAACCGCGCCATGAGCGATGCCCAGGTGTCTGCGGAGTACGTGGTGAACGCTGTGCGTCACATCCACGAGTCGACTAACCGAGAGGTGGACATCCTTGGGCACAGTCAAGGCGGACTGGTGCCGCGGTTTGCCATCCGCTTCTGGCCAGACATCCGTCCCATGATCGACGATTACGTCGGTTTCGGGGCAACCAATCACGGCTCGATTATGGTGAACGCGCTCTGCCCGCCAATCGTCGGCTGCGCACCGGCACTGTGGCAGCAAACAGCGGACTCGAACTTCACCAAGGCAACGAACTCGGGAGCCGAAACTTTCGCGGGAATCTCCTACACGAATATCTACACGCACACGGACGAATTCGTGCAACCCGCGTTGAACGACAGTGGCACCAGCTCACTGCACGGCGGAAACGGCCGGATCACCAACGTCGCTATACAGGACGTCTGCCCGACCAGCCTGGCCTCGGAGCATATCGCAATTGGCACATACGACCCGGTCGCCTATGCGCTGGCGATGGACGCGCTCGATCACGACGGACCCGCAAAACCGAAACGAGTCCCCTCGTCGACGTGCGCAAAACCCTTCATGCCCGGCGTTGACGCCGCCAGATTCCCGACCGAGTACGTCAACACCATGACTGGTATCGCCGGCACCCTTGTCCTGAAGGCGCGGACGGCCCAGGAACCCGAGCTCCGCTCTTATGTCTTCGCCGACTGACCTCCGGCTCGTGATCGCCGAATCGTAATCGGGAGCCGCCATCCGCGTCGCCCAGGTCGTGCAGGGCAAGGTTCCCTATCAGCCGGCACTGCCTTCGTGGGTTCGAATCCCTCACCCGCCACGCACGAGAAACGCCCCGGTGACCTGGAAAGACAGGCCAGCGGGGCGTTTCTCGTGTGTGCGGTGGTGCGCAGCCCGATGCGGTCCGTGCCGGGTGTTCACGGCAAATACGCGGCAAAGGCTCCAGCCGCCGCCGAGCTGGCGCTCCACGCGCTCGCGGTCGGCTTGCTCACCGCCGTCGATGCACTTGGCATAGACGCGCAGCAGTACCGCGACGCTGTGGCCGGCCCACTCGGCCACTTTCGTCGGAGGCACTCCGGCCGCCAGTCAGTGGACACCGCAGCGTGGCGAAGGTCGTAGGGGCGTTTGGCGAGCGTGCTGTTTGAAGCTGCGGTGGGCGCCTGTTGACGAGCCGCCGCCCGCACGCGGCCGTACACCGAGCTGCTGATCCACCCGCCGTGACGAGCACCGCGGAAGAGGCGCCCGTCTCGCGCCGTGCCGAATCGTGCGAGGTGTTCGTGCAGGAGTGGGGGAGGGCACGGCGCGGCCCACGTCGTCCTCACGGTGTTTCAGCGGACCTTCCTCGCTCGACTTTCCGGAGTCCGTCCACTCTTGGCCGACCTCGGGTCGTGCCCTTTCGAGCCGGAGTTCGCCCCATCCAGAGCCGGGCAAGGAGAGGTTCTCCTTCCTCAGGTTGGCTGCCTCTTCGGGGCGCAGGGCGATCTTGCCGACGGCGCGCGGGCCCTGTGGCGGGCGGCTTACTGATGGCCTCATGATCCGGGAGCGTGCGTCGCCGGTGCGTGTCCGGGACGCGACGGGAGATGCCGGCCGTATCGGTGATGTCCTGGAGCGTTGCCATGGCGAGAAGTCTTGTGGGCGTAATCGGTTGCCGGAGTGTGTGCGACCGACAGCGTCCCTGTCCGGTGAGGCGGCTCTCAGTAGCCGAGGGTCTGCGCCACGGGGCGCTGCGGATCGTACGCGGCCCAGCCCGGGTTCCCGGTCCTGGCGAACGCGACCCAGGCGGCGTGCACATGGGCCGCGAGGTCGGCTGGGGCGGGGTCGGGGCCGAGCAGGCCCGTGTTCCGGTGCAGCCACGGCTTGTCGGCGATGTCGAACACGAAGGGCAGTTCGACGGTATGGGCAGCGCCGAGTCGCCCGTCCAGTGCCGTCGATCGATACCCGAACGAGTAGACGTGCGTGCGGCCGCCCGAGATCCGCGCGTGGGCCTGCGCCATGTGCGCCGTGCCGGCTCCGAACAGGGCCTCCCCGAGCACTGCGGAGCGCAACTCGCCGGGTGTCGCGTCCGACAGTGCCGCGCGGCGCGCGGCCACACCGGTCGCCGGGTCCTCGTACACCCTGGCGGCGATGGCGTGTACGTCTGCCTCCGTGGAGGAATCCAGGTTGCCCTGCGGCACGACATAGAGGTTTCCCTCTTCGGTGTTGGTGCCGATGAGCAGGTCGATGTCACCGGCCGGGCCGTCGGCGAGCGCGTCGGCGGGCTGGCTGGCGAGGACCAGGCTGAACGGGCTGAGGCCGGCCAGTGGGTCCGTGGCGGTGCTGGTGCGCAGGTCGAGTCCGGCCAGTGCGGGCAGGATCTCCAGGAAACGCTCGTCCGGGATCGCGGCGAACGCTTCGGCGGTCGGTTCGACGCCCAGCGCGACGGCCGCCGCAGCGGTGACCCGCCGCGCCTGCTCCGGAGTGAAGGCGCCGGTGCCGCTGCCGCTCTGGACGATCGTTCGCCGGAACAGGCCTTTGGCCTCCGGTGTCGCGAGCAGTGCGCCGGTGAGCGTGGCGCCAGCGGACTGGCCGAAGATCGTGACGTTGTCCGGGTTACCGCCGAACGCCGCGACTGTGGCCTGGACCCAACTGAGTGCGGCGAGCACGTCGAGCAGCCCGCGGTTGGCCGGAGCACCCGCCAGGTCGAGGAAACCGGGGACGCCGACGCGGTAGTTCACCGTCACGAGGACGACGCCGTCGCGGGCGAACGCGCGCCCGTCGTAGAGCGCGGCGCGGGTCGAACCGGTGACGAACCCGCCGCCGTGCACGAAGACCATGACGGGGCGCCTGCCGCCGTCCGCGGCGGGCGTGCGGACGTCGACGGTCAGGTACTCCGCGCCGGGCACCCAGCCCGGCCCGAAGTACGGGATCATGTCGAGTCGGCCGAAGTCGCGGGCCGGTTGAGGAGCCGTGGGCGAGGGCCGCGTGCCGTCACGGACACCCGACCAGCCCGGGTGCGGCACAGGCGGCGCGAAACGGCTGGCACCGGCCGGGGCTGCCGCGTAGGGGATGGCACGGTAGAACTCACCAGCCTCGTCGTGGATGCCGCGCACGGTGCCCGCTGGGGTTTCGACGACCGGGTTTGCATGCTGGAGCACGGAAACGCTTCCTCTCTTGGGGCTTCAGGAGATGCGGGAGAAGCCCGCCCACTCCTTGATCGCGAACTTCGACCCGTTACGCGCGACCTCAGCGGCGCCCTGGCCGCCGAAGTGCGCCGGGAAAACGAGCGCGTTGTTCTCGGCGGCGTGGCCGAGCAGCTTGTGCCGGGTGGCCCGGGACTCGGCCGGGTCCTCGCAGAAGCAGGAATTGGTCTTCGGCTCCACGATCTGCAGCGCGGTGTGCACCAGATCCCCAACGAACAAGGCCTGGTCACCTCCGGACTCCAGAGAGAGCACGGACGAACCAGGGGTGTGCCCTGGAGCAAGACTGAGCCATAGGTTCTTGTCGATCCGGTACGACCCGTCCCACAGGTGGGTCATCCCCGCCTGGTGGACCGGCGTGACGCTGTCCTCGAAGACGTTCTGGTTCCCGCGGCCGAACACCGTCTTGTGCTCGTTGGCTGGGTCCCAGAACTCGAAGTCCCGCCGCGTCATCAGGTATGTGGCGTTCGGGAAGGTCGGCACCCAGGTCCGGCCGTCGAGCTGGGTGTTCCAGCCCACGTGGTCGACGTGCAGGTGGGTATTGACCACGATGTCGACGTCCTCGGGCCGCACCCCGGCGGCGGCGAGGTTGTCGAGGTAGTCGGTGTCCCGGCGGCTCCACACCGGCGCGTAGGGCCGGTCCTTGTGGTTGCCTACGCCGGTGTCGACGAGGATCGTGCGCCCTTCGCTGCGCAGCAGCCAGGATTGGATCGCCGAGTGGCACTCGTCTGTCTCCTGGTTCCAGAAATCGGGCGCCAGCCAGTCTCGGTGCTCGTCCCAAGAGCCGTCGGGACTGCCTGGGAAGAACTGGCCCGGAGTTATCTCGACCGAGCCGTAGTACTCCTTGATGCGGGTGACGGTGACATCGCCCAGGGTGATCTGCTCCGGGGTCTTATCCATGAGGTTCGTCCTTGAGTTCGGGAACATGGCCGATGAGGCAGAGCCTGGACACACGGGCGCGCACGAACCACTCCCGGGTTGTCCTACCCCTCGCAGGGGGTGGCTGGGATCGGGCCGTGCCCCGGATACTGAGGGCATGGACGGACCTGGCCCACTCGGTGATTTCCTGCAGGCCAGACGGGCGCTGCTGCGACCCGAAGATGTCGGTCTTCGCGACCTCGGGCCCCGCAGGCGGGTGGCCGGGCTCCGGCGCGAGGAACTGGCGCAGCTGGCGGGCGTAAGTGTCTCGTACTACACGCGGCTGGAGCAGGGCCTGTCCCGCGGGGCATCGGCCGAGGTGCTTGACGCGATCGCCCGCGCTCTGCTGCTCGCCGACCACGAGCGCGAGCACCTCGACCGGCTCGCCGACGCTGCCCGCCGCATGCCCCGGGTGCGCCGCCCTCGACCCGAGAAGCTCGCCGATGAGACGCGCGACCTCCTCCGCGCCGTCAACGGTGTCCCGGCAATGGTGCTTGGCCGCCGTACGGACGTGCTGGCATGGAACACTCTCGGGCACGCTTTGCTGGCCGGGCATCTGGACTTTCTCAGCCCGGATGATCCGGCACGGCGCCCGAACATGAGCCGGATGCTGTTCCTGGACCCGCACTGCCGGGAGCTGTACGCGGACTGGAAGCGCAAGGTGTGCGCGGTGGTCGGCAACCTGCGGATCGCTGTCGGCAGGCACCCGGAGGACCCGCTGCTCGCGGAGTTGATCGGCGAGCTGACGATGAAGAGCCCGGAGTTCGTCGCACTATGGCGGGACCACCGCGTGGCGCCGTGCGATGCTGCGTCCTACGAACTGCACCACCCCCTCGTCGGCACGGTGACCGTGACACAGCAGACACTGTCGATCGCCCGCTCGCCGGAACAGGTGCTGATCGCGTGCACGACCCCCACCAACTCCCCCTCCGAGGAGGCCCTCGCGCTACTCCGGCAGATGCGTGGCAGCCGGGCACCTCATATGGACAGCGTCGGGGTTGCCGAGAGGATGTCCCGGTAGGTGCAGGCGGTCCGGACCCCGGCTGAGTCAGGACCTCCAGGCCCGGCTAGGGCAAGAGGCGGTTTGGTTCTGCGGCGCTCTCGGGGGAGTGGACCGAGAGTGTCCTCAGCCGCATGCCCGCACGGTTTTGGCGGTCTCGCGGATGATCGTCGTGAAAGCGCCAAGCATCGCGTCGCAGTCGTCGCGGACCTCCTCCATCGTCCGGTGCCATCGCGCCTCGCGCCTTGGGGCTGACGGGTCTTGAGAGCGGCTGAAACACTCCGGGGTGTTCCAGCCGTCCTTGTGACAGGTGTGACCCAAAGAGAGAGTGGGAAGCGACGGCCGGGGACGGGTGTCACTCTGTCACTCTCGTTTGGCAGCGGGCTGAAGTCGTCACCCGTGATCGTCGTGACCGTCGCTGACGGTGAATTCCGGCGGAAGCCGGGTGAAGTCCGAGTTCTGGCCGGTGGCGAGCACGGCCGTGCGGAACGAGAGCCGCGGTAGCAGGCGGTAGCAGATCGATCAGCGGTTCGGTCACGACGTTGGGCAGGTTGCCGCCGAGACCTGACAAGCGGTCGGTTGTCCTTCGCCGTTGCAGGCAGGGTTGTGACGCAAAGGTCCGGCGAACTGCCGCCAGCGCAGCCGACTGGCCCCAATACGCCCCCAAACAGGGCGAACTTGTCAAGAAACCACGGGTCAGGACGGGATGCAGCTTGCGCCCTGTAAATCGGTCGGCACTGCCCTCGGGGTCGAATCCCTCATCTGCCACTCGATCGGAGGCGCCCCTGCGACGAGGAAGGGGCGCCGTCGATGTCATCGTTCCGCTCGGTGTCCGGCCCCGGGTTCTGGACCTCTCGCGGTGGACACCTCGGATTCCGCCCGTCACCGCCGATCGTCACTCGCAGCCGGCCAGGACGTCCCGGATCGCCTCGGCTTCGGCCTTGTCGACCGTGAGTTCGTAGCGCTGCTTGATCTGCACCCAGGTGGTCACATAGCCGCAGCGGTCCTCGTCCGGCAGCCAGGTCGCCGGGTCCCGGTCGCCCTTCGACCGGTTCGACGAGGCGGTCACGGGCACCAGAACGTCGGGGTCGTTCGCGTATTCTTCACGCTGCTGCTCGGACCAGTCACGGGAGCCGGAACGCGCCACCTCGGCGAGCGGAACCCAGTGGTCGACGTCCAATTCGGACGGATCGGTGACGGTTTCGCCGTCATAGATGCTGGTCCATTCCCCGGACAGGTCGCAGTCGTCGCCGACAGTGATGCTGCGGCCCCGCTCCCGCAGCGCGGCGTCCCGTGCGTCACAACCGTTGCCGACCGAGCTCCAGTGCGGCCAGTCGTCGCGGTCGTAGGGGGCGCCCGTGTCTTCCGGCGCGACCGTCAGTTCGGACAGATCCGCAGGCCCGGTCGCGGTGGAATCGCCGCCGTCACCGTCGAGGTCGAGGCCGCCGGACAGGTAGTAGCCGCCCACGGCCAACACCGCGACGACGGCGACGAGGAGGGCTTTGGTGCGGGTGCGCGTACTCATCGGGAACCTTTCGGCGGGACGTGGAACGTTCGGTGAAACCCGGCGATGATCATCCGGTATGCGTGTCCCCTCGCGGCGTGGGGGAGCGAGCAAGATCAGCAAGATCACGATGTCAGGTCCGGTGATCCCCGTGGCGACTCCCGGGACGGTCGACGCCGGGTGGTCCGCGCCGAGCGCCGCGGTCGCCGAGCGATCCGTGTCACGAGCGCTCCCGACGCGGGCCGGTTCGCCGCCCCGCGTTGTAACCGTTCCCCATGACCAGCGCATCTTCTGCCTGCCGACGCCGCAGCTCCGCGACTTCCTGCGCACCTGCCGGGCGCGGCTCACACCCGGTGACGTCGCCCTCGCGTCGGCAGGCAGGCGCCGCACCCCGGCCTGCGGCGCGAGGAGGTCGCGTCACTCCCGCTGCTGTCCGAGCACGCCTCGGTCGTGAGCGACGCGTCGTGGACGCTGCACCGCGGCATGGCAGGCGGATCGCTCTACGCGGCGACGAAGGCAGCCGTGCACAACCTGGCGCACACGCTCGCGGCCGAACTGGGGCCGCAGGGCATCCGGGTCAACTCGGTGAGCCCCGGCCACATCGAAACGCCGATGTTCCACGAGAACGTCGACGCCGACGCGCACACCGCCGTGATCGACCGGCGGGGCCGTCGTGTCCTGGCCTCTCCCGCGGCGTCCTACATCAACGGGCAGGACCTGGTCATCGACGGCGGCCTCGTCGCCGCCGCGTGAGCGAGCGGCTCCGCTGCGGCGACCTTCACGAGGGCCGTGCCGAGGCGGGCCGTGCCGACCGGGCCGCCCGGCACGCGCGGCCGGTCAGCTTACCGGGGCCTGCCAGAGCCCCACGATCGCGTCGATGAGCCCCGTCGCGGCGTCGCGCCAGGTGTCGCGAGGCGTCGGCATGTCCGCCGCGAGCGCGCGTTCGCGGTCGGCGGCCATGTGCATCATCAGGTGCTTCGTGATGTCCGCCCGCTCGGCGCGCACCTGCGCGGGCAGGTCCGCCACACACTGCTGAAGGCCCTGCAGCGCCGTCGCCATCGCCGGATCCGCGCGGAACCGGTCGTCGAGGATCGGCTGCAGCGTCGGCTCGGTCACCAGCTGTGCGTTGAACCGCGCGAACCACGTCGGCCTGCCCAGTGCCGCGAGGTGGTCGGTTATCGGCAGCACGATGCACGCGACCCAGTCCCGCAGTTCCGGTTCGTCGCCGACCTGCGCCACGTACTCGGCGCGCCTGCGCCCCAGTGCGCTCTGGTGCCGGTCGACCAACGTTGTGATCAGGTCGTGTTTCGTGCCGAAGTGGTAGTGGACGGCTGCGTTGTTCCCCTGCCCCGCGGCTTCGCTGATCTGCCGGTTCGACACGTTGTAGACGCCGTGCTCCGCGTACAGCCGCTCCGCCGCGCCGAGGATGACCTCGCGCGTCGAGCCCGTGGCGGGCACCTGTTCCGGTCGCCGGGGTGTCCTGTCGGACATGGTCACCGTGACCCCCTTGCCGTGCTGGGCGTGCCGACGCCTCCTCACCGGTTGCCTGCCGACACGAGCACCACATCATCACACATCACGACCGGTCAGGCTCAGTGTTACGAACCGTGATTCGGCCGTCATGAAAAGGAGCCTCCTGTGGGTGACTCAGTCGTGTTCTAATCGGGTTGTTTAACTGTGGGTAGCGCCAATCCACTGGGTGTGGCGGTTGGAGGTGTGGTCGTGTCCGGAGGTGAACACACGCGTGGTCGGCTCGCACGGCGACGGGACCCGCCCAGGTGAGGATGTGATCGCCGCGCCGCCGGTGCGCGCCTCCGGAGCGTGTGCACCCTGTGTCGAACAGTTGCTTCTGATGTTGCGAGGGTGGTAAACACCGGTACTTGCGTCACTCATCCGGAGGAATTTCTGCATGTTGCAGGTTTGGGTACGGGTGTTCCTGTCGGCCGCTGCCCGGCGTCACCGCGGGCCGGGTCCGGCATGCAGCTCCAGGAGCCGGGACAGCCTGTGGAGGGACCTGTGAGGTTGTGGAAGCGGCGCTCCGCCGCGGCCGAGTCGCAGCGGCAGACGGAGACCCCGCCCGGCGAGACGGAGCGCGAGGCACCGGCGACGTTCCGGTCGGCCACGGCTCCCGACGGCCAGGACGGTCTCGGCGGCCACGAGGCTCGCCCCGTCCCGCCGTCGCCCGCTCCCACGTACGGCCACGACCGGGTGTCGTCCCGAACGGTGCGCGGCCGCGTGCTGCGTGCCGACGCCGCGGGAGCGTCCGCGGGCGAGCAGACGTTGCCCGCCGTCACCACCGTCACCGCCCACCGCCGCGACGGCACCGTCACGGGCAGCACCGTGAGTGAGGACGGGGCCTACGTGCTCGACGGGCTGCCGGCCGAACCGCTCACGCTCGTCGCGGTGGAACACCCCGCGGTGCACGAGGACGTCGTCGTCCGCGCCGGAGACCAGCGGCACGACATCTCGCTGCCCGCCTTCCCGCGGAAGGATCTCCGGTGAGTATGCGCGACGAATTCCCGCAGTGGCCGCAGGAGGAGCCGTCGCCGAACGGCTTCGGCGTGGGCGGGCCCGGCGTGGGCGCTGCGAGCGTGGACGGCACCCGCCCGCCCAACGGATCGAGTCGTGTGAACGGCAGCGCCCTCGGCCGTGACTCCGGTCGGCCCGCCGACTCCGGCGAGGCCGGGGAACCCGGTGGCGAGTCCGGCGATCTCGGCGACTTCAGCGACCTGGACGGACTCAGCGACCTCGGCGGGCTCGGCGATCTCGGTGACCCGGGGCAGGCGGCCGCAGGAGCGGACGGCACGGTCCGTGACTTCGGCAGTATCAGCGGTCTGCACGGCATGCGGGCGAGGGCACTGGGCGGGCAGCAGCCGACCACGGTGCTGTCCGGCGTCGTGCAGGGCGGGCAGCGTCCGCTGTCGGAGGTCACGGTGACCGTCACCGACCGCACCGGTTCGCAGTGCGCGCGGGCGACCACGGACGCGAGCGGTGTGTTCCACGTGCCCGGCCTCGAACCCGGCAGCTACGTGCTGGTGTTCGCCCGCGCCGGTTACCGGCCGCAGGCGATGGTCGTGCCGCCGGGGCCGATGCCGTCGCGCCTCGACGTCACACTCGAACCGACGTCCGGCGTCGGCGGTACGGTGCGGGAACGCGTCGCGGGCAAGCCGATTCCCGGTGCCACCGTGACCGCGATCGGTGCGGCGGGCGAGGTCATCGCCAGCACCGTGTCCGGAGAGGACGGTACCTACCACCTCGCGGGCGTCGATGCTCCGCAGATCACGCTCGTCGCCGCGGCACCGCTGGCCGACCCGGTCGCGACGGTCGTCGCGCTCGACGGCGGTTCGGTCACCGACGCCCATCTGGAACTGGAACTGCGGGGAGCGCTCACGGGCGTCGTCACCTCCGGTGGCTGGCCGTTGTCCGGTGTGCGGCTGTTGCTGCGCGGCGCCGACGGCACGGTGGTCAGCTCGACCGTCACCGACGACGGCGGCCACTACCGGTTCGGTGCCGTGCCTCCCGGCAGCTACACGGTGACGACCGCACCCGCGGCCCCGTGCGTGCAGACGATCGGCCCGAACGCGACGCTCGCCGACCTGCGCACGGGTGCGCCGCCCGCAGGCGACGGTGCCGGTGGGGACGCTCCCGGCGCGGGACCGGCCACCGAGGTGTTCGCCGCGGTCCCGCCGCCCCCGCCCCGCGGAGGCTGACGCCTGCACCCCGGAGGCCGACACCCACCCCGGAGGCTGGCACCCACCTCGGCCGGTGGGCATCCACCGTGGTTGTGACCCCACGCGAATCGTGTGTTTCCCCTGGTGGCCGCGGTGCCCCTAGCGTCGGTGCCGACATCGGCGAATCGACGTGAGGGAGTCACACCATGGCCGAAACGGACCTGCGCGACAAGGTGGTCGTCATCGGAGGCGGCGCCAAGAACCTGGGCGGACTGCTCGCCACGCGGCTCGGTGAGCTGGGCGCGAAAGTGGTCGTTCACTACCACAGCGACGCCTCCGCGCCGGACGCCGACAAGACCGTCGACGCCGTCACGGCGGCGGGCGGCGAGGCCGTGACCGCACAGGCCGACCTCACCCGCGTGGCCGACGTGCGAGCGCTGTTCGACGCTGCGGTGGACCGCTTCGGGCGGGCCGACGTGGCCGTCAACACCACGGGCATGGTGCTGCGCAAGCCGATCCTCGAGACCACCGAGGAGGAGTACGACCGCATGTTCGCCGTCAACTCCAAGGCGGCGTACTTCTTCATCCAGGAGGCAGGCCGCAGGCTCAGCGACAACGGCAAGATCATCAGCCTCGGGACGTCGCTGCTCGCCGCGTTCACCGACGGCTATTCGACCTACGCGGGCGGCAAGGCCCCGCTGGAACACTTCACCCGCGCCGCGGCGAAGGAGTTCGCCGACCGCGGCATCTCGGTCAACGTCGTGGCGCCGGGCCCGATGGACACGCCGTTCTTCTACCCGCAGGAGACGCCGGAGCGGGTCGAGTTCCACAAGTCGCAGGCGATGGGCAACCAGCTCACCCACATCGAGGACATCGCCCCGATCATCCTGTTCCTGGCCACCGACGGCTGGTGGTTCACTGGTCAGACGATGTTCCCGAACGGTGGCTACACCACCCGCTGACCGCTGCGAAAGGCTGACGCGTGGGTCTGGACCTCTACAAGCTCGACCACCTCGTCGCCGTGGCCGAGGAGGGCAGCTTCACCCGCGCGGCCACCCGGCTGCACCTGTCGCAGCAGGCACTGTCCACATCGGTCCGTTCGCTGGAGCGGCAGGTGGGAGTCGACCTGCTGGCACGCGGTTCGTCCGGCGTGAGTCTGCTGCCCGCGGGGGAGGCGCTGCTGGCCGACGCGCGCGTACTGCACGGCGTCGCGCGCTCGGCCGTGCAGCGGGCGCGGCGGATCGGCCGCGGTGAGCGGGAGACACTGCGCATCGGCCACACCCCCGCCGTCACGGGCGACGAGGTGACCGCGCTGTTGCCTGCCGCCGACCACGACACCCGGGTCAATCAGCGGTACCCGGACGAGCTGACCCGTGACCTGCTCTCCGGGGAGCTGGACCTCGGGCTGTGCCGCGCGATGCCGCCGGCCCGCGGTCTGGCCCGCACGGTCGTCGCGGCGCAGCGCCTCCACGTCGCCGTGGCCGCGGACCACCCGCTGGCCGCTCGCACGCAGGTGCAGCTCTCCGACCTCGCCGACCAGGAGATCATCGTCTGGGGCGAGCCGGGCCGGTCCGGCTACACCGACCTGCTCGTCGGCCTGTGCCGCGGTGCGGGGTTCGAACCGCGCACCCGCCGGAACCCGGTGCAGGGTACGCCGCCGGTCACTGCCGTCGCCGGTACACACGGTGTCGCTTTCGTGACCGCTGCGCCGGGGGTCGCCGCGGGTGGCGGGGTTCGCGTGGTGGAGCTGGTGCCCGCGGCCCGGGTTCCGCTGCACGCGCTGTGGCCGCAGCACACGGCCTCGGATGCCAGGGACGTGTTCCTCGAGTCCGTCAGCTGACCGCCGGCGGCGCCCTCCCTGCCACGGCCGGGGCGGGCGCCGCCGCATACTGAGGCCGCCGGGTGGTCGACACGATCAGGAGCAGGGGGCCTCGATGCCGGGGGAGCCGGGCCGCACCACGCGCTGGTATCCGCACCTGTGGGCGGGCACCCTGCTGACCCAGGCCGCCTACAACGCCGCCCGCATGCTGGTCTCGTACCGCGTGCTCGAGCTCGGCGGCGACGGTACGGTGCTGGGCGTCATCACGGCGCTGTTCGCGTTGCTGCCGCTCGTGGTCGCGGTGCCGGTCGGACGGGCTGTCGACAACGGCCACCCCGCCGGTGTGCTGCGCGCCGGGGTCGCGGCGACCGTCGCGGCGCTGGTCGTACTGGCCCTCAGCGAGGACCTCGTCGTGCTCGCGGCGGGCAACATCCTGCTCGGGTTCGCGCAGATCCTCGTCACGGTCGCCGGGCAGGGGTTCGTCCCGCTGCTGTCCGACTCCCGCGACATCGACCGGCGCTTCGCAGGCTGGGCGCTCGCCGCGTCGATCGGCCAGACGGCCGGACTCCCCGTGGCGGGCGTCGTGACATCGGCGAGCAGCGGCTCCGGTGGCGTGTCGACCACGGCGGGGCTGCTGGCGCTCGCGGTCCTGTCGGCGCTGGCGCTGCCGTCCGCGTTGCTGATGCCCGTCGTCGGGTCGCAGCGGGCGCGCGCCGACCAGCGCGGCACCGCCCAGTCCGTCCCGGCGATGCTCACCACGCCCGGCATGCGGCCCGCGATGTTCAGCAGTCTCGTCGTGCTGACCTCGATGGACGTGCTCGCCGCATTCCTGCCCGTGCTCGGCCAGCAGCACGGCTTCGGCGTCCTGACCGTGACCGTGCTGCTGATGCTGCGCACCGGCGCGGCGATCGTCGCGCGCACCTTCCTGCCCGCGCTGCTGCGTGTGGTGCAGCGGCGGTGGATGTTGCTGGCCGCGACGCTGTGTTCGGCCGCCCCCATGGCACTGATCCCGGTGATCCCGAACCCGGTGGTGATCGGCGTGTTCCTCGTGGTCGTCGGACTCCTCTGGGGTGTGGGGCAACCGCTGACGATGAGCTGGGTGGTGAGCCTGGTGACCGAGCGCAGCAGGGCGTCCGCGCTGTCGCTACGGCTCACCGGGAACCGTCTCGGACAGGTACTCGTGCCGCTCGGCGCGGGCGGTATCGCCGGCGTGGCGGGCGCCGGGTCGGTGTTCCTCGTGACCGGGGCACTACTCGGCCTCTCCGGCGGATTCACCTGGCGGGCCGTGCGCAGCCGGCACGTATGAGCCCGCCGACCGACCCGCGTGTCCTGCACCCAGACGCGCGTGTCCTGCGTTCGTGCGCCTGAGGGGCGGGCGGACGATCGCCGAGTGGTCGTTCGCCGGATGGTGTTCACCGCGCCGCGCGGCTACGTTGACGAATGCGTGGGTACGCATCCGACCGGCCAGCAGACAAAGGGGTTCGCAAATGCCGGACAATCGCGTTGTCGTGTACAAGTCGCCCGGTGAAGTCGCGGTGGAATCGATCGATTACCCGAAACTGGAACTGCCCGGCGACGTCGTCAGCGGGCTCGGGATCAAGAAAAAGGCGCCGCACGCGGCGATTCTGAAGATCGTCACGACGAACATCTGCGGCAGTGATCAACACATGGTGCGCGGGCGTACGACGGCGCCCGTGGACCAGAGCCTCGGCCACGAGATCACCGGTGAGGTCGTGGAAACCGGCGAGGACGTCCTGTTCGTCGGCGAGGGGGACGTCTGCTCGGTGCCGTTCAACATCGCGTGCGGACGGTGCCGGATGTGCAACGAGGGCAAGACCGGAATCTGTCTCAACGTGAATCCCGCCCGGCCCGGTGCGGCCTACGGCTACGTCGACATGGGCGGCTGGATCGGCGGGCAGGCCGAATACGTCATGGTGCCGTTCGCCGATTTCAACCTGCTCAAGTTCCCGGACCGGGATCAGGCGCTCGAGAAAATTCTCGACCTGACGATGCTGTCCGATATTTTCCCGACCGGATACCACGGTGCGTACACGGCGGGCGTCACCACCGGATCGACCGCCTACGTCGCCGGGGCCGGCCCCGTCGGGCTGGCGGCCGCGCACGCTGCACAGCTGCTCGGAGCGTCGGCGGTGATCGTCGGCGACATGATCCCGGAGCGGCTCGGGCAGGCCCGGAGTTTCGGCTGCGAGACGGTCGACCTGCGCACCGACGCGTCGTTGGCGGACATGATCGAGCAGATCACCGGCGAACCCGAAGTGGACGCGGCCGTCGACGCCGTCGGTTTCGAGGCGCGCGGACACGGCAAGGATGCGGGCGAACAGCCCGCGACCGTGCTCAATGACGTCATGGGTATCGCGAGGGCGGGCGCGTCACTCGGCATCCCCGGCTTGTACGTCACCGGCGACCCCGGCGCCCCCGACGAGAACGCCAAGGTCGGCCAGCTCGGCGTGCGGATCGGGCTGGGCTGGGCGAAGTCCCATTCGATGACCACCGGCCAGTGCCCGGTGAAGCAGTACAACCGGCAGCTGATGAATATGATCCTCAGCGGCAAGGCCGACATCGCGAAGGCCGTCAACGCCACGACGATCACGCTCGACGAGGCACCGCAGGGGTATCAGGAGTTCGACAGCGGCGTGGCCCGCAAGTTCGTCATCGACCCGCACGGCATGGCCCCGGCGGCCTGACACCGCCCTGCACGCGGAGCCGTGTTGCGTTCTCCGGGGCCCGTGTTGCGTTTTCCGGGGCCTGTGTTGCGGGTTCCGGAGATCGTGTTGCGGGTTCCGGAGCCGTGTTGCTCCCGCCCATCGCTCGGCCCTCATCGGCGCTCCGGTGCTCGGCCGCTCCGTGGGCCGGGTGCGTGGGGCCGGGGCGCTCCCGTCGCGCAACGAGGGCCGGACGCGACGCGTCCACTCTGTATGGAACGACATGTGGGGTGGGAAGGCAGTTACAACGCACGTGACCTCGGCGGCCTGCCGACGGCTGACGGCGGCATGATCACGTGGGGCGCGGTCGTGCGGTCGGAGGAACCGCGGTGGTTGACCGGGGCCGGGTGGAGGTCCGTGTGGGAACACGGGGTGCGGACCATCGTCGATCTGCGCAACGACGACGAGCGGGCCGACGCCGTCGTTGCCGAGGGGATCGACGTCGTGCACGCACCGCTCGACCCGGTCGGCGACGACTTCTGGACCTACTACGCCGAAACGGGCCTGCACGCCACACCGCTGTGCTACCGCGACCTGCTGGACAAGCGGCCGGACCTGGTCGCCACCGCTGTGCGCGCCGTCGCGACCGCACGGTCGGGAGGGGTGCTGGTGCACTGCGCGGGCGGGCGTGATCGCACCGGCCTGCTGGTGTTGATCCTGCTCGGTCTCGTCGGCGTGCCCGGTGACGTGATCGCCGACGACTACGAGCTCAGCCGCCAACGGCTCCCCGGGATGTGGGCACGGCTGGGCATGCCGGACGACGAGCCGAAGATCCTCGACCTGCTCGCCTCCCACGGCACGACGCCGCGAGAAGCGTTCCTCGACGTGCACGCCGGCCTCGATGCCGAAGGTCTACTGCGTGCGGAAGGGCTCGAAGACGCGGACCTCGCCGCATTGCGTCACCGACTCGTGGCGTGACGGGCTGCTGTGGACAGATCGGCGCAACACGGCCCCCGGAATCCGCAACACGGCCCCCGGAATCCGCAACACGGGCTTCGAGGTGCAGGGGTCAGGGGCGCAGGCGTGGGGCGAGCGTCGAGGCGTCGGGCGGTTCGGTGTGGGCGGGCATGCCGGAGGCGAGGGTCGTCGCCCACTCGCGCAGGCCCGCGACGTCGATGCCGTGCGGCGCCTCGCTCGCGAACGGTTCGATGGATTCCGCACCGCGGGTGAGCAGCGAGGCGGCGCCGGCGAAGTTGCCGCGTGCCGCGTGCGTCAACCCGACGGCCAGCTGCGCCAGCCCGCGCCACAGTCCCTGTTCGGCATCCGGCCCCGACTTCCACGCGTCTTCGAAGACCTCGTGCGCGTGGAACGGCTTGCCGTCGTCGAGCAACTGTTGCGCCTCGGTGACCGTCGCGTCCGGCGTGCGCTCCACACCCTCCGGTGCTCGTTCCACTCCTGGTGCGCCGTACGGCAACGGCCTGCCGAGGCCGTCGCGCGGGCGCGCGTTGCGCGCCCTGCCTTCCGAATCCCTGTCGCGCTGCAGCCGTTCACTCACGCCCCGAGTCTGACACGTCTCCTTCGTCGCCGGCCGCCTCCGAGGTGGGTCGCGCGTCGTGCGGTATGGCCTTGCCGGTGAAGGTGATGTGGCCTTCGTCGTGGAGCCGTTCGAGCATGTGCGGGTAGTGCAGCTCGAATGCGGGCCGTTCGGAGCGGATGCGCGGCAGCTCGAGGAAGTTGTGCCGCGGCGGCGGGCACGTGGTCGCCCATTCGAGGGAGTTTCCGTAGCCCCACGGGTCGTCGGCCTCGACGGGATCGCCGAACCGCCAGCTGCGCATCAGGTTCCACACGAACGGCAGCATCGACGCGCCGAGGACGAACGCGCCGATGGTCGAGACGGTGTTGAGTGCGGTGAACCCGTCGCTCGGCAGATAGTCGACGTAGCGGCGCGGCATGCCTTCCGATCCGAGCCAGTGCTGCACGAGGAACGTCGTGTGGAAGCCGACGAACGTCAGCCAGAAGTGCAGTTTGGCCAGCGGTTCGTTCATCATCCGGCCGGTGAACTTCGGGAACCAGAAGTAGATGCCCGCGAACGTGGCGAACACGATCGTCCCGAACAGCACGTAGTGGAAGTGGGCGACGACGAAGTAGCTGTCGTGTACGTGGAAGTCGATCGGCGGCGCGGCGAGCAGGACGCCGGTGAGCCCGCCGAGCAGGAACGTCACCATGAACCCCAACGACCACAGCATCGGCGATTCGAAGGTGATCCGACCCTTCCACAGGGTGCCGATCCAGTTGAAGAACTTGACGCCCGTCGGCACCGCGATCGCGAACGTGAGCAGCGAGAAGAACGGCAGCAGCACCGCGCCGGTTGCGAACATGTGGTGCGCCCACACGGCGAACGACAGGGCCGTGATGCCGATCGTCGCCAGCACCATCAGCCGGTAGCCGAACAGCGGTTTCCTGCTGAACACCGGGATGATCTCGGTGACGATGCCGAAGAACGGCAGCGCCACGATGTACACCTCGGGATGGCCGAAGAACCAGAACAGGTGCTGGTAGAGGATCGCGCCGCCGTTGGCGGGGTCGAACACGTGCGCGCCGAGCAGGCGGTCGGCGTACAGGCCGAGCAGCGCGGCGGTGAGGATCGGGAACGCAGCCAGCACCAGCACGCTGGTGAACAGAATGTTCCAGGTGAAGATCGGCATTCGCCACATCGTCATGCCCGGCCCGCGGAGGCAGACGATCGTCGTGATCATGTTGACCGCGCCGAGGATCGTGCCGAGACCGGACACGACCAGTCCCATGATCCACAGGTCACCGCCGATGCCGACGGAGAACTCGGCGCGCGAGAGCGGGGCGTAGGCCGTCCAGCCGTAGTCCGCCGCCCCCGCAGGCGTGACGAGGGAACTCAGCACGATCAGCCCGCCGAACAGGAACAGCCAGTACGAGAACGCGTTCAACCGCGGGAACGCCACGTCCGGGGAGCCGATCTGCAGCGGCAGCACCAGGTTCGCGAACGCGAACACCACCGGCGTCGCGTAGAGCAGCAGCATGATCGTGCCGTGCATGGTGAACAGCTGGTTGTACTGCTCCGGCGACAGGAACTGTTGCCCCGGTTGAGCCAGTTCACCGCGCATGAGCAGGGCCATCAGGCCACCGATCATGAAGAACGCCAGCGACGTGGCCATGTACATCATGCCGATGACCTTGTGGTCCGTCGTGCGCGTGAGGCTCAGCATGCGCAGCGCGCGCTTACGCGGTGGCGGCTCGTCGCGGGAAATCCGCGTCGGCGTCACATCCGTCGGGGGTGTTACCGAGTGCGTGGTCACGACGGCACCTCCACCAGCGCCTTCACCTGCGGCGAGGACAGTCCTTCCCGACCGTAGGGTGACGCGGCCGTGATCGCAGCACTGCGCCGCCGCCGCGGTCACGGGGCCGGTTGTGACGACAGGGCAGCGGTGAGTTGCGGCCGCCCCCGGAACCCGCAACACGACCCATCAAGCGCAGCTGCGCGTCAGCGCGTCGATGAGGGGTGTCGGTCGGGCGACGGGTGGGAGCAGCACGGCGGCACGAGTGCAGGACACGCGGGCCCGAGTGCAGGACACGCGGGGGAGGGAAGGTCAGCTCACCGCGGGTCTGCGGTACCAGGACGTCCACAGCGGGCGGTAGCCGTGGGCGTACCAGAACGGGGTCGAACGCGGGCTTTCCAGCGCGTGGTGGAGCAGCACGGCGTCGATGTCCTCGGAGTCGAACAGCTGGTGGGCGTGTGCCACCAGGGCGGAGCCGACACCGCTGCTGCGTGCCTCCTCGGCGACGTGCAGCGACGCCAGGTAGCCCACCCGGCGGGCGTCGACGTAGCCGGCGATCCAGTTCGCCTCGGGAGGCAGTTCGACCTCGAGAAACCCGAGCGGCCTGCCGTACAGCTCGGCGACCCACAGCTGCGGCACCGGCGTGTCGTCCGCGAGCTGGGCGCGTGCGTCCTCGGTCAGCCGCTCGAGCGCGTCCGCACGCGGCGTGACGACGCCGAACTGCGCGTCGTAGGCGTGCAGCTCGGCGCGCATCCTCGTCAGGGTGGGCAGGTCCTCCTCCGCGGCCGCGCGGATGCGCACGCCCGGTACCGCGGGCGGGCCCGCGCCCAGCCGGTTGGCCGGCCGCACGGCGAGTATCCGGTTCGCCGCGAACCCCCGGCGCAGCAATGCCGTCGACCCCGTCGTGTCCCTGCTCGGCCGCGTTACCACCGCGGCGGTGTCCCAGCCGTACCCCTCGTCGTAGGAGACGGCCTCGGCGAGCTGGTCCTCCCACCGGCAGAGCAGCCCGTCGACCGCCGCGGTCGGATCGTTTCCCGTCACGCGCAGGTCCAGGCGGTACTCGACCAGCGGCCGCCACAGCGACCCCATCGAGCCCGGAGCGACCGCCGACCGGGTCGCGAACGCCAGCCCGTCGCGCGTACGCAACACGGCCGAGGTCGACGCCGAGGCGGCCGGGTTCGTGAACGCGGGGAGCAGCGTGTCCGTTGCCGCCATCCGTTCGGCGTATCCGTCGAGCACGACCGCGTCGCGATCGGCCCCGCCGCGGGGCCCGCTGCGGTCGTGCCTCGTGTCGTGACCGGCTCGGGAGTCGCTGGTTCCCGGCGCCTGCATGTCCCACCTCATCGTCGGCATCGGCGACGTCGACCGCCTGCTATGGCGCATGTCACCGAGTGCCCATCATGACATCCGACGGGTGATCGACGACTGCTACTGGCCGCGACGGATGTCGATGCGGTATCACTCGCAGGCGGTTAACGAAGCCTTACGTTCATGTCGAGCTCACGCCGAGTTGACCCGACGGTGGTCAAATCAGATGCTTTGTCCGTCGTGCGGGGTACGGTTTATGCCTCGTTGGCGGACAGTTGCAGCCCGCATCGGGGCCTACATCCGACGGGTGACTCGCGTGACGGTGACGGAAGGGGAAGGTGGCATGGGCCAGGCACGCCGCGCGCCCGCGGGCCCGAGCGCGCAGGCAGGCGGGTCCGCCGGGCCCGCTGCAGGCGACCCCGACTCGGCCGATCGATCCGGTGCGGCCGAGCACTCGCGTTCCGCCGGTCGAGCCCGTTCCGGTCCTCCTTCCGCCTCCACCACGGGTGGGACGCGCAGTGACGAGTTCCGGTTCCGTCTCTACACCGCGTTCGTTCTCGTGCTCGGTGTACTCGGCGCCGCGGCCGTGGCCCGGTGGCAGCCGTTCGAAGGCTCCACCCATCTGTGGTGGATCGGCCCGGCCCTGGTCGTCGCGTTTCTCGGGGCCGAACAGCTCGGCGTCAACGTCGACGTGCGCAGCGGTATCTCGTGGACGATCTCCTTCACCGAGATACCGCTGGTCATCGGCTTCTTCATCGCGCCGTTCGAAGTCGTGCTGGCCGCTCACGTCGTCGCCGGTGTCACGACTCTGCTCGCGCGGCGCGTCACCGGGCGGGTGCTGTACAACGCCGGCGCGTTCCTCATTGAGGTCACCAGTGCGTTCGCCGTCGCCCACGTCGTGGCGGCCGCGCTCGGCCAGCCCGACGGCATGCCCTGGCCCGCGGCCCTCGCGGGCACCCTCGCCGCACCGCTGACGAGCACGATCCTCGCGATGGCCGCGGTGCGCGTGCTGCGGCGGCGCATGCAGATCGGCACCGTCGTGCGCCTCGCCGCGCGCATCCTCGTCGTCGGCTTCGTCAACGCCTCCGCAGGCCTGACCGGCTACCTCGTCATCGAAGGCACCCCCGGCGCCTGGCCGATCGTCGTGGCCGTGAGCACCGGCCTCGTCGCGCTGTACTGGGCCTACTCCGACCTGCTGCGGGAACAGCGCGACATGGAGGCGCTGTTCGACGTCAGCCTCATGGTCGCTCGCTCCGACCATCAGGTCGCCGCTCAGCCCGCGGGCAAACCGGGCGAACTCGAAACCGGCCTCGACCTCGACGAGTGGCACAGCATCGCCGAGCGCATCAAGGACCAGCTCGCCGCCGGTCGCGTCGTACTGCGCCTGCGCCTCGAACCCGACGAGCCCATGCACGTCCTCGTCGTCGGCGGTGACCTGCCCGCCGACGAACGGCTCCGCCCCGACGATCCGCTGCTGCGGCTGCCCGGCGCCAACGTGCGGCACTTCCGGCTCACCGACGGCAACACCGCCGTCCGGGCAGCGCTCGGCGCGCGCGGTGCCCAGGAGGCGCTCGTCGTCCCGCTGCGCAGCGGGAACCAGCTCCTCGGTCTCGTGGAGGCCCACGACCGGCTGTCGCGCTGGCGTGGTTTCGGGAAGTACGACGTGCAGCTGCTCGGCACCATGGCCAGCCATCTCGCCACCGCGCTCGACAACCGGCGGCTGCTGGCGACGCTGCGCCACGATGCGTACCACGATCCGCTCACCGGCCTGCTCAATCGGCCCGGCTTCCGCCAGATCGCCGCCGGCCCGCTCGCCGACCGGGCCGCCCCCGGCGCCCTCGCGCAGGCCGACCCCCGCATTCAGGCCGCGGTGCTGCGTCTCGACCTCGACGTCTACTCCACCGTCAGCGACGCTCTCGGTTATGCCTGGGCCGATCGCATGGTCGTCGCCGCGGGCCGTCGCATCCGCGACGTCCTCGGTGCCGAGGTTCCCCTCGCCCGGCTGGAAGGCGCGTCCTTCGCTGCGCTGCTGCTCGACCGGACCGACGAGGAGACCCGCGCCGTCGCCGAACGCCTCCGCGCGGAGGCGTCCGATCCGTACCCCGTCGAGAAACTCAGCGTCGAAGCCAATGCCATGGTCGGCTACGCCTGTACCAACGTGCCCGGTGACGACGGTGACCCGCCCGACGTCGATGCGCTCCTGCAGCGTGCCGACGTCGCGGTGCGCGCCACCCGCGGCGGCCAGGAGGTCCGCGGCTACGTGCCGAGCATGGGCCAGATCTTCCTCCGCCGCTTCCAGCTGGTCACCCAGTTCCGGCAGGCGCTGGAGGACGGCCAGGTCAGCGTCCACTACCAGCCCAAGGTGTCGCTGCCGGAGAAGAACGTCGTCGGTGTCGAGGCCCTGGTGCGGTGGATGCATCCCGAGTTCGGCCGCGTCAATCCCGACGAATTCGTGCCTGCCGTCGAGGCCACCGGGCTCGTCGGGGCGCTCACCTCGTTCGTGCTCGACGAGGCGCTCGACCGGGTGCGCCGCTGGCTCGACGAAGGCGTCGAGATCTCCGTCGCCGTCAACCTGTCCGTGCGCAGCCTCGCCGACGACGGGTTCGCCGACCAGGTGGCCGATGCCCTGGCCCGGCACGGCGTGCCCGCGCGGCTGCTGACGTTCGAGATCACCGAGTCCGCCGTCATGGCCGATCCGCAGCGCGCGTTGCCGATCCTGGGCGAACTGCACGAACTCGGCATCGAGCTCGCGGTCGACGACTTCGGCACCGGCTATTCGTCACTGGCGTACCTGCGCAGGCTCCCCGTCGACCAGGTGAAGATCGACAAGAGCTTCGTGTTCGGCATGAGCACCGACCTCGGCGATCTCGCCGTCGTGCGCTCCATCGTCGAACTCGGTCACTCGCTCGGGTTGTCCGTCGTCGCCGAGGGTGTCGAGGACGATTCGTCCCGCGACCAGCTCGAGGCCATGGGGTGCGACGTCGCGCAGGGCTACCTGATCTCGCGGCCACTGGCCGAGGACCGGCTCGAAGCGTGGCTGATGGCCCGCACCGCGCGCTCGGCAGGCCACCGCGACGAAACGATCCTGACCCTGCTGACCTGAGGTTTCTCCTGTGGTGCCGCGGAACGCCACCCCCGCGTCCGGGCGCCGCCGGTTCTCGGGTACTCTATTTGAGGATCGTTGAGCACGACCCGTTAGCTCGGTGTCGGCCCAGTGACCACGCCCCTTTAGCTCAGTGGCAGAGCGTCTCCATGGTAAGGAGAAGGTCAACGGTTCGAACCCGTTAAGGGGCTCGCGATTGGGAGAGGTCTGCCGACGGAGTGAGTCGGCCTGGATCGCTCGCTGATCATTGTGGGGGCGTAGCCCCCACGCCCCCACCCGGGGGCGTTGCCCCCGGACTCCCGGATCTGGCGTAGGCCAGGCGGGTCGAGGTGCAGGTTCGAGTGCGGGCCTCGCCACAGTGCCCGCGGTTTTCGTTGCGTTCGGGCTAGGCTGGGGTAGACAGGGCGGGGTAGCTCAGGTGGTTAGAGCACACGGCTCATAATCGTGGTGTCGCGGGTTCGAGTCCCGCTCCCGCTACTCGGACTATACGGCCACGGCGGTGGCCCACTCATCGTTGAAAGAGGAAAGACCGTGGCTTCTTCCACCGACGTTCGCCCGAAGATCACCCTCGCGTGCGAGGAGTGCAAGGACCGCAACTACATCACCAAGAAGAACCGGCGCAACAACCCGGACCGTCTTGAGATGAAGAAGTTCTGCCCCAAGTGCGGCACGCACCGTGCCCACAAGGAGACCCGCTGACCCCAGCGGCCTCCCGGGCCCCGCAGCTTTCGAACCGTCCTCGCCACATGGCGAGGACGGTTTCTTTTTGTCCGGGGTCCTCTGTCCGATCAGGCCGGCGGCGCGAATCGCCGACGGGCGCACGCACGCCCGCCGTGTTCCGAGTCACATCACCCCTCGGCGTCGCCGCCGCGTCCGGCGCGGGCGGCGGCAGTGTCGGCGTCGGCGCCGCCCCGTCACCGAAGCGCTCGCCCCTCACGTCGTATCCGTGCCCGAGGTCCAGTTCGCCGAATTTGCACGCCCCAAGGTGCTCTTGGGGCGATCCTGGCGGCAGAGGTGGCCGGCGGGTTCAGTCCAGTATGTGAAGTATTCACCGGCCGGTACAGTCGGCGCCGTGCCTTTGGATCCGTCATTCGTCGGGCGCACGTATCCGCCCGACACGACCTACGACGTCGGCCGCGCCAAGATCGCCGAGTTCGCGCGCTCAATCGGTGATGACAACCCGCTGTATCGCGACGTCGCCGCCGCCGAGCAGGCGGGCTACGACGACGTCATCGCGCCGCCCACGTTCCTGACGGTCGTCAACATCGGCGCCATCAACGCTGTCGCCGAAGACCCCGAGCTCGGGCTCGACTACGACCGCATGGTTCACGGCGACCAGCGGTTCGTGCACCACCGTCCCGTACGTGCGGGCGACCGGTTGCAGATCACCACGCACATCGACGACATCTTCGTCCGCGCGGGCAACGACTTCCTGTCGGTCCGCGCGGAGATCACCGCAGCCGACGGCGAACTCGTGTGCACCACCTACGCCCAGCTCGTCGTGAGGGGGGAGCGGTCGTGAACGTCGGAGACGAACTGCCGGCGCTGACGGTGCGGGTCACCCGAGCGCAGCTGGTCCGCTACGCAGGAGCGTCGCTGGACTTCAACCCGATCCACTGGAACGAACGGTTCGCCACCGAGGTCGGGCTGCCGAACGTCATCGCCCACGGCATGCTCACCATGGCGCTCGGCGGACGCGTCGTCACCGACTGGCTCGGCGACCCCGGCCGGGTCGTCGAGTACGGCGTGCGGTTCACCCGGCCGGTCGTCGTCCCGGACGACGACGTGGGTGCGCTGGTCGAGTTCACGGCCAAGATCGGCGAGGTCCGCGACGACGGCACCGCCCGTGTCGACATCACGGCGAAGTTCGACGGCAAGACGGTCCTCGGCAAGGCTCAGGCCGTCGTGCGGGTGTAACCGCGTCAGGCGCCGTCGCGGGCGCCGGTCAGGTCGTTGACGAGCCCGGCCGCCCGGTCGGCGTGATCGACGGTGGCCTTGACGACGTGCCCGGAGTTCAGGGTGATCGTCAGGGTCTCGCCCGCCCGCACCTTGAAAGCCGTGTAGCCGACGCCGCGGCGCAGGCCGTACCCGCCTGCGCTCCCCATCGTCATCTCCTCGGTGTTGGCGGAGGCGATCTCGTCGTACGTCAGGGTCCGGTTCGGGAATCCGAACAGGCCGAGTGACAGCGTCACGCCGGTCGTGTCGACGCGGACGCGCACCCGGCAGACCGCCGCCATCGCGAGGACGACGACCAGCACGGCCAGCGCGAACGGCATGACGCCGAGGCCCGGGATCGAGACATGCAGCAGGGCGTACCCGAGCACGGCGACGAGGCCGCCGAACGCCATCGGGTAGTTGGTGCCGCCGCCGATCCACGACGCCCGTTCGCCGGGCTGCAGGCCCGCCGACGGCAGGTCGCGCGGCTCGGCGGGTGCCGGCCGTTCGGTCGGTCCTGCGACGAGCGTCGCGGCCGCACCTGCCGCGACGCTCAGCCCCAGTGCCCATCCGACCGCCGACCAGGCGGGTCCCGCGTCGCGCCACGACGTCGCGTCGAGCGCCGCGTACATCGAACCGGCCAGGACACCCGCGGGCAGGGTCGCCAACCAGGCCACGAAGCCCACCGCACTGCGGGGCACCACGGCCCCTCGAAGTCTCGACACGAGCACCGTCACCAGGGTCACCAGGGTCAGTACCGCGCCGATGCCGAGCGTCACACCCGTCATCGTGGACAGTTCCGCCGACCGGTCGGGGCCCGTGAGACCCCAGTGGGCCGCGACGACATCCGGCAGCCTGTCGGCCCAGGCGGCTTGCAGCGCCCAGGTGCCGCCGAGGACCGCGAGCGGAACGGCGCCGCCCGCCAGCGCGAGCCTGGTGGTTTTCATGCGAACTTCTCCTTCACGATCTCCGTGAGCTCGTCGGGGCCGATCCCCACGCGGCGTGCCTCCTCGACCAACTCCCCGGCCAGAGTGTTGAGCCGCGCACGGGTGTCGGCCGCGCCGGTGACGACCGCGCCGCGCCTGCGGCGCAGCTCGATCAGCCCTTCGTCGCGCAGCACTCCGTAGGCGCGCAGGACGGTGTGCACGTTGATGTCCAACGACGTCGCCACCTCCCGGGCGGGTGGCAGCTGCTGACCCCGGGTGAGTTCGCCGTCGGACAGGCCGCGTCGCACCGACGCGGCGACCTGTTCGAACAGCGGCGCCTGGGACGCCGGGTCGATCCGGATCAACATTATTCTAACTGTAATAGAACAAACGCGCTATAGGGAAGTGGTCGCCGAGCCGCGTGCCGACAGGGCGATCCGTGACACGAACTCGGCGAGCGCAGGCAGGGGACAGCGCGTCGAGGCGGCGTGGTGGTCGGGTGGGGGAAGCCGCAACACGGTCCCTGGAGGGCGCAACACGGTCCCTGGAGGGCGCAACACGGTCCCCGGAGGGCGCAACACGGGCTTCGGAACCCGAAACACACCGACGGGAGTGCAGGACATGCGAAACGGCCCCTCGGAGTCGGTTGCTCCGAGGGGCCGTGCGCCGGGTTGCCGTAGCGCCGGGTTGCCGTAGCGCCGGGTTGCCGTAGCGCCGGGGTGCCGTAGCGCCGGGGTGCCGTAGTGCCGGGTTGCTGCAGCGGCCGGGTGCCGCAGCGCTGGGGTGCTTCGTGGCGGTTACTTCGCCTCGGCCAGGAGGTTCGCCACGCGGTTCACGCCTTCGACGAGGTCGGACTCGGCGAGCGCGTAGGAGAAGCGGAAGTAGCCGGGCGTGCCGAACGCCTCGCCGGGCACGACCGCGACCTCGGCCTCGCGCAGGATCAGGTCGGCCAGTGCGACCGTGTCCTCGGGTCGCTCGCCGCGGATCTCCTTGCCGAGCACCGCCTTCACGGACGGATAGGCGTAGAACGCACCCTCCGGCGTCGGGCATTCGACGCCGGGGATGTCCGACAGCAGCGACACGATCTTCTTGCGCCGCGCGTCGAACGCCTCCCGCATCGAGTGCACGGCGTCGAGCGGACCGGCGACCGCGGCCTCGGCGGCGCGCTGGGCGACGTTGGAGACGTTGCCGCACAGGTGCGACTGGAAGCTCGACGCGGCCTTGATGACGTCCTCGGGACCGATGATCCAGCCGACGCGCCAGCCGGTCATCGAGTAGGTCTTGGCGACGCCGTTGAGGATCAGCGTCCGGTCGGCGAGCTCGGGCACCACGGCGGGCATCGACGCGGCCGCCACGCCGTCGTAGACGAGGTGCTCGTAGATCTCGTCGGTGACGACCCAGATGCCGTGCTCGAGCGCCCACTTGCCGATGGCCTCGACCTGCTCGCGCGGGTAGACCGCGCCGGTCGGGTTGGACGGTGAGTTGAACAGCAGCACCTTCGTGTTCTCGGTGCGCGCCGCCTCGAGCTGTTCGACCGTCGCGAGGTAGCCGGTCGTCTCGTCGGCCGTCACCTGCACCGGAACACCCCCCGCGAGGGTGACCGATTCGGGGTAGGTCGTCCAGTACGGCGCCGGCAGCAGCACCTCGTCGCCCGGGTCCAGCAGCGTGGCGAACGCCGAGTACACGGCCTGCTTGCCGCCGTTGGTCACGAGCACCTGGGACGGGTCGCAGCGGAAGTCCGAGTCGCGCAGCGTCTTCTCCGCGATCGCCTCGCGCAGCTCGGGCAGGCCGCCCGCGGCGGTGTAGCCGTGGTTGACCCGCTCGCGGGTGGCCTTCGCCGCGGCGTCGACGATGTAGTCGGGCGTGGGGAAGTCCGGCTGCCCCGCGCCGAATCCGATCACCGGGCGGCCCTCGGCCTTGAGAGCCTTCGCCTTCGCGTCCACCGCGAGCGTCGCGGACGGGGTGATGCCCGCGATCCGGGCGGACACTCGGGGACGGGGACGGGCGGGTGTGGTTCCAGGTGTGGCCATGACTACAGTTTTCCACGCACCCGCCCGGCCCTGTCACCTGGGCCGAAGCGGGTGTGCGAGCAGTTGTCGACGGCGAACCGGGCCTCGGTTGCAGAGCGCGATCGGCCTTGCCGTAGACTGTTGCACTTGGAACGTTCGACGGTTGTTCCTGCCTTCGTTCTCGCGATCGGATAAGGATCGAGATCGGATGGAGGGACGGACTGCGTGAACGTTCAAAGGGGTGTAGCTCAGTTGGTAGAGCAGCGGTCTCCAAAACCGCAGGTCGCAGGTTCGAGTCCTGTCGCCCCTGCGTTGATGTGTCAGGTTAGGCAGAGGAGTGGCTCGTGAGCGAGGACGGCGAGAAGGATCAGGGGAAGGAGTCGAAGAACTCCGACCCTCGTCCGAACACCGCCGCCGCTCGCCGTAAGCGGCGCGCCGCTGCCTCCGGCACGGGCAAGGACGCCAAGGCGGGCAAGTCCGCTCCCCAGGGGAAGGCGGGCTCGGGTCCCGCCAAGGGCGCCACCGCCGGCAAGGACCGGCCCACGCCGAAGCGGAGCGGCACGACACAAGAGAAGACCGAGAAGCATTCGCTCTTCGCCCGGATCGTGCGGTTCCTTCGCGAGGTCTGGGGCGAGCTGCGGAAGGTCATCTGGCCGACCCGCAAGCAGATGATCACCTACACCGGCGTGGTGCTGGTGTTCGTGGCCTTCATGATCGCCCTGGTCTACCTGCTCGACTTCGTCTTCCTTGAGGGAGTCGACGTCGTATTCGGCAACTAGCGCCTTGGCCAGGCCTCGCGGGTGGCGGGAGCGGATCGCCGCGCCCGCGACGACACACGCGATCAACTGAGAGGACGGAAAGTGACCTCCGAGAACGGCTCAGACGAGCAGGTGCTCGCGGCCACCGACGTGGACCCGGCCGAGGCCGCCGACACGCCTGCGCCGGTCGCCGAGACTGCAGAGGTCGACGAGCACGCGGAGGCCGGCACCGCCGACACGGCCGGTGCTGACGAGTCCGCAGGCGAGGCCGACGACACCGAGGGTGTCGAGGGTGCCGACGACAGCACCGATTCCGACGACAGTGCCGACAGTGCCGAGGCACCCGCCGTCGACAGCGCCGAGGTTTCGGCCGACGCCGGCGAGGGCGACGGCACTGCCGACGAGGGCGACCGGGCCGGTGCCGAGAGCGAGACCACCGAGACCGAGACCGCCGCAGACCCCGTGGCTCAGCTGCGCGCCGAGCTGAAATCGCTTCCCGGCGAGTGGTACGTCGTGCACTCGTACGCCGGTTACGAGAGCCGCGTGAAGCACAACCTCGAGACCCGTCGGCAGACGTTGGACGTCGAGGACTACATCTTCCAGATCGAGGTACCGACCGAAGAGGTCACCGAGATCAAGAACGGCCAGCGCAAGCGGGTGAACCGTAAGGTCCTGCCCGGTTACGTCCTGGTCCGCATGGAGCTCACGGACGAGTCGTGGGGCGCCGTGCGCAACACGCCCGGTGTGACGGGATTCGTCGGCGCCACGTCGCGGCCGTCGCCGATCACGCTGGAAGAGGTGCTGAAGTTCCTCGCGCCGCAGGTCGAGCAGGAGGCGCCCGCGAAGGCCACGAAGGGCGAGTCCGCCACGCCGGACACGCAGGCCGCGCCGTCGTCGTCCGCCTCCGCGGTGCAGGTCGACTTCGAGGTCGGCGAATCGGTCACCGTCATGGACGGCCCGTTCGCGACGCTGCCCGCGACGATCAGCGAGGTCGACGCCGGTGGCCAGAAGTTGAAGGTCCTGGTGTCGATCTTCGGCCGGGAAACGCCGGTCGAGCTGTCGTTCAACCAGGTCTCCAAGATCTGACGGCCGCTCCCACAGCAGGGAGCACGCCGGAAGGCCCCCGCGCCACGGCAGGTGCGTGGGGAGAGCAACGCTGAACAGGAAACGGAAATGCCACCCAAGAAGAAGAAGCTTGCAGCGATCATCAAGCTGCAGATCCAGGCGGGTGCCGCGAACCCTGCGCCCCCGGTCGGCCCCGCGCTCGGTCAGCACGGCGTCAACATCATGGAGTTCTGCAAGGCGTACAACGCGGCCACGGAGAACCAGCGTGGCAACGTCGTGCCGGTCGAGATCTCCGTGTTCGAGGACCGCTCGTTCGACTTCAAGCTCAAGACGCCGCCGGCGGCCAAACTGCTGCTGAAGGCGGCGGGAGTCGACAAGGGCAGCGGTGAGCCGCACAAGAACAAGGTCGGCAAGGTCACGATGGACCAGATCCGCGAGATCGCCGAGACCAAGAAGACCGACCTCAACTCCTACGACGACGACCAGGCGGCCAAGATCATCGCCGGCACCGCCCGGTCGATGGGCCTGACCGTCGTCGACTGAGTCTCGAGCGCCTCCTCGTGAGGCGCGCCGTGGAAGGGCCAGGCGCTGGCCCGCACCACAACTGATCCACTCCGCACGTAAGGACAGAGCATGACCAAGCGCAGCAAGGCCTACCGTCAGGCCGCCGAGCTCGTCGATCAGACCCGGCTGTACGCCCCGCTCGATGCGGCGAAGCTGGCCAAGGAGACGTCCAACGCCACCAAGATGGACGCCTCGGTCGAGGTCGCGATCCGGCTCGGCGTCGACCCCCGCAAGGCAGACCAGATGGTCCGCGGCACCGTGAACCTGCCGCACGGCACGGGTAAAACCGTCCGCGTCGCTGTTTTCGCCACCGGTGACAAGGCCGCCGAGGCCGAGGCCGCCGGTGCCGACGTGGTCGGTTCCGACGATCTGATCGAGCGCATCCAGGGTGGCTGGCTCGAGTTCGATGCCGCGATCGCGACCCCGGACCAGATGGCGAAGGTGGGTCGCGTGGCCCGCGTGCTGGGCCCGCGTGGCCTGATGCCGAACCCGAAGACGGGCACGGTGACGCCCGACGTCACCAAGGCCGTCAAGGAGATCAAGGGCGGCAAGGTCAGCTTCCGCGTCGACAAGCAGTCGAACCTGCACCTGGCGATCGGCAAGGCGTCGTTCGAGACCGACAAGCTGGTCGAGAACTACGCCGCGGCCCTCGACGAGGTGCTGCGTGCGAAGCCGTCCGCCGCCAAGGGCCGCTACGTCAGGAGGATCACCTTCACGACGACCATGGGCCCCGGCATCCCGGTCGACCCGACGCGCACGCGCAACCTCCTCGCCGAGGACGCCAACGCCTGAGGCGTCACCGGACGCACCGAACGGGGCGGTTCACCCATCGCGGGTGGACCGCCCCGTTTCGTGCGTCCGGCGTTGCGTGCGTGCCGTGGGTTCGGCGGAGCTGCGCCGCCACAGGGCCGTTGCCGGGCAGCGGCGGGATGGGCTCAGTTCCCGGGCTGCGGGGCGGACCCGGACGGCTGCCGCTGCGACGGCGCCGCCTGCCCGGGGCAGGTCTCCGGCCCGGTTTCGTGGCCGGTGATCAGCCACTGCCCCTCGTGGTCCAGCTTCTCGGCGACGAACACTCCGAGCGCGGGCCCGCCGCTGATGGTGAACGAGCACGAGTCGATCCGTTCGAGCTCCGACGTCGGCAGATAGCCGCGCGGATAGACGGACTCGGCGTAGTCGTTGACGTGCGTGACCTCCTCGTGCAGCGCATTCACCGCCTGGCGGCAGTCGTCGAAGCCGAGATTCTCCGCGAACCGTTGCTGCGTGGCCTCGTCGAACCGGCCGCACGCCTTGTCCGCGTCCGGCAGGCCGGTGTCCGGGTCCGCCTGGGCGATCGCGTCGTAGACCGAGCGCACCGCCGCGTACGGATTGTCGGCGAGCAGCTCGGTGGCGTGGTAGGAACCGCCGCCTCCGCGGGCGTACTCCTCGGTGGTCTGATCGCTGGCGCCGGTGCCGAAGAAGTGGTCGTAGGCCCACGTCGCGGCGATCGCCAGTAGCAGGAACGCGACGAGCCAGGCGAGGAGTTTCTTGCCCAGCCAGGTCAGCCAGCGTGGTGCTCGCCTGCCCGGCCGCTGCGCCGGTTCGGGCAGCCGTTCGCCCCCGTTCGTGAGCGCTGCCTGCTCGGCGGCGGTGGTCGCCGGGGCCTGCGGCGGCGAGTACGGAGCCGGCGGGTACTGGGCCGCCTGCGGTGTGCCCGGCGCGCCTGGTGTGCCCGGTACGACCTCACCGCCCGGCTGCGGCTGCCCGGCCTGCTGGGACTGCTGGAACTTGAGGAACTCCTGGAACTGCTGGAACTGCTGGAACTGCCGCAGCTGCTCCGCATCGACGGGAGGGGCAGGGTCGACGGGGGAGGAAGCGTCGGGTGCCGCGGCAACCGCCGGCTGGATCTCCGTGCCCGACGGCGGCGTCGGGGCGGCCGCGTCCGGCGGGCAGGAGGAGTCCGGGGAGTCGCCGGGCCGGTCCGGTTCGCCGTCCGCCGGATCGGTTCGCTGTTCCGTCACGCGCCCATGATGCCTGCTCACGCTCTGCACGCGAGAGTCGTGTGTCGCCCCGGGTGCCGGCTGCTCTGCGCCGTGGGCGTATAGTCGACACCGGTTCTACCGAAGACCGCTGGTCTTCCCGGGGCTACCTCGGGAACGAAGGCCCGCCGGACAGGCGGCGACCCGCGCAGGGCGGAACGAGGATCGTTCGCACGGCTTTCCGTGTGAACCGACGCCCCGAGCTGCTGCGCTGGATTTCGCTGCGCGCGCCGGGGCGTTTGTCGTTTCCAGGGTAGTTGGCGGGCAAGCCAGTGGTCACCAGCCAAGAGAGGAGGCGACCATGGCGAAGCCCGAAAAGGTGGAGGCGGTCGCCGAGATTGCGGATTCGTTCCGCAACAGCTCGGCCACGGTCATCACCGAGTACTCCGGCCTCTCCGTGTCCAAGCTCAGCGAGCTGCGCCGCGCTCTCGGCTCCACCGTGAAGTACCGGATCGCGAAGAACACCCTCACCAAGCGTGCCGCCGAGGAGGCGGGCGTCGAGGAACTGAACGAGCTGTTCATCGGTCCCACCGCGATCGCCTTCATCGAGGGCGAGCCGGTCGAGGCCGCGAAGGCTCTGAAGAACTTCGCGAAGGACAACAACGCGCTTGTCATCAAGGGCGGCTACATGGATGGCCGCTCGATGAGCGTCGGCGAGATCAACCAGCTCGCCGATCTCGAGAGCCGCGATGTCCTGCTGTCCAGGGCCGCGGGTGCGTTCAAGGCCAAGCTGTCGGAGGCCGCGTCGCTGTTCGAGGCGCCGCTGTCGAAGATGGCCCGCGCCGCCGCCGCGCTCGAGGACAAGCAGAAGTCCGACTCCGGCTCCGCGTCCGACGCCGAGAGCTGACCGACACCCACCAACCCGACTCCCGAGTCGCAAGCAAGGAAGGAACGCCATCATGGCGAAGATGAGCACGGACGAACTGCTCGACGCCTTCAAGGAGCTGACGCTGCTTGAGCTGTCCGAGTTCGTGACGAAGTTCGAGGAGACCTTCGACGTCACGGCCGCCGCCCCGGCCGCCCAGGTCGTGGCCGCCGCTCCGGGCGCCGACGCCGGTGCCGCCGCCGAGGAGGAGCAGGACGAGTTCGACGTCGTCCTCGAGGACGCCGGCGACAAGAAGATCCAGGTCATCAAGGTCGTCCGCGAGGTCATCTCCGGTCTGGGCCTGAAGGAGGCCAAGGAGCTCGTCGAGGGCGTCCCGAAGCCGCTGCTCGAGAAGGTCGACAAGGAGGCCGCCGACGCCGCCAAGGCCAAGCTCGAGGAGGCCGGAGGCAAGGTCTCGCTCAAGTGATCCGACGCCTCCGTGTGGAGGCGATCACAGCACAAGCGGGCGGATATCCCACCGGGGATGTCCGCCCGCTTTTGTATGTCCTGCGATGCCCCGAAGGGCACGGCGGGTTCTAGCGGTGGTTGCAACACCCTGAGTTGTGGGAGGTTGTGGCGATCGTGTCGGTTGTGGGTCGGCGTGAGAGGTTTGTGGCTCTGCTTGACGTGGTCAAGTGTGTGGGTTTGGCGGCGTGTGCGGTGGGTATCGATCGCGTGACGGCGCAGGGGTGGGCTCGTGCGGCGGGGTTCTGGTCGAAGCGGGCTGCCGATCCTCGCAAGGCCGAGTTCTTGGCGTTGCGGGATGAGGGTGTGACCAGGAAAGTCGCGGCCGAACGTGTGGGAGTGCACGTGCGGACGGCCCGGGACTGGGATCGGGGAATCCGACGGGTCAAGCGTGGTCGGTTGTAT
>NZ_JAMTCQ010000013.1 GCF_024171895.1 Prauserella halophila
TACCCACGTGTTACTCACCCGTTCGCCACTCATCCACACCCGAAGATGCTTCAGCGTACGACTTGCATGTGTTAAGCACGCCGCCAGCGTTCGTCCTGAGCCAGGATCAAACTCTCCAACAATGCATTGAAAAATCCAAACCAAGCAAAAAACACAACACCACAACCAACCACGCCAAACACGCGATCAACCATGGCCCTGCGCTAGCTCAAAAAAACCCCAAAAAAGAGGCACTAAGCAACAAAACAAAGCTCACAAACACACTGTTGAGTTCTCAAACAACACGCAGTTGGTCTTTATCGTCGAGGCGCGACGAACTCACTGTCAAACCTACCGGCTTGTTATGAGCTAATCGCTTCGACTGGGAACACCCACTCTACCACACCTGTGGGAGCTTGGTTCATGTCCCCTCGCCTGGTAACCCGGGGCTTCCGACTTGGCCTTTCGGCTTCCGTCTGCCCGGTCTCCCTGGCGACAAAGAGAACATTACACGGCCGCGAAACCCTCTGAAACAGGGGGGTCCCTTTATGGCGAACCCCCTGGTCAGAGGGCAGATCACGCCAGCAGGCGCAGTCCGGCCAGGTTCCGTTTGCCGCGGCGCACGACGAGCCACTGCCCGTGCAGCGCGTCGGACGTCGCCGGTCCCCACTCCTCGTCGGTGATCTTCGTGTTGTTCACGTACGCCCCACCCTCCTTCACGGTGCGGCGCGCGGCGCCCTTGCTCTCCACCAGACCGGTGGCCACGAGTACGTCCACAATGGTCGGCCCGTCGGACAACGTCACCTCGCCGACAGGCACCTCCGCGAGGGCGGCGCGCAACGTGGGCTCGTCGAGCCCGGCCAGGTCGCCCCGGCCGAACAGTGCCTGGCTCGCGGCCACCACCTGGGCCGTCTGCTCCGGACCGTGCACGAGATCGGTCAGCTCCTGAGCCAGCCGCCGCTGTCCCGCCCTGGCCGCGGGCCGCTCCACCGTGGCGTTCTCGAGTTCGGCGATCTCGTCGCGGTCGAGGAAGGTCAGCAGCTTGAGGTACTCGGACACGCTCGCGTCCGGCAGATTCAGGAAGTACTGGTACCAGGCGTACGGCGAGGTCAGCTCCGGATCGAGCCACACGTTGCCGCCACCGGTGGACTTGCCGAGCTTGCGGCCGTCGGCGTCGGTGACCAGCGGCGTGGTCAGTCCGTGCACCTGCGCACCGTGCACGCGCCGGACGAGGTCGACCCCCGCCACGATGTTGCCCCACTGATCGGATCCGCCGACCTGGAGCGTGACCCCGTGCCGTTCGTAGAGCTCGCGGTAGTCGTGCGCCTGCAGCAGCATGTAGCTGAACTCGGTGTAGGACATGCCGTCGCCGTCCAGCCTGCGCTTGACCGTGTCGCGCGCCAGCATCGTGTTGACCGAGAAGTGCTTGCCCACGTCCCGCAGAAAGACCGGCACGGACATCTCCCCGAGCCAGTCGAGGTTGTTGACCTCGACCGGCTTCAGCTCGGGGTCGTCGAAGTCGACGAACCGGGCCAGCTGGCCGCGGAGGTTCTGCGCCCATTCGCGGACGGTCTCCTCCGAGTTGAGCGTGCGCTCCCCCACATCCCGTGGGTCACCGATCAGGCCGGTGCCACCGCCCGCGAGCAGAACCGGCCGGTAGCCGGCGTTCTGGAACCGCCGCAGCGTCAGCATCTGCACGAGATGCCCTGCGTGCAGGCTGGGCGCGGTCGGGTCGAATCCCGTGTAGACGGACACGGGGCCGTCGCTGAGGTCGCGCCGCAGCGCCTCGGCATCCGTGGACTGCGTGATCAGTCCCCGCCAGGTCAGCTCGTCAACGATGTGCTCACTCACGCGGCCCATTGTCCCCGGCCCGCCGCCGGGTGACGCCGCGGGGACCGGGGACGGCGCCGGTCGGCCCCGGTCAGCGGCGTACGCGTCCGCCACGCCGGTACGTGCTCACAGCGGGCGAGCCGTCGATCCAGAACCGCCACGGCACGTCCTGGGCCGCCGCCACCCCGACCCGCGGCCCGGTGCGGATGCTCTCGGCAGCGACGTCGTCGCCCTGCAGCAGCCGCACCGGCGAAGCCGCGTCGGTGAGATCGACGCCGTTGTGGGCGGCCTCGAGCCCGAGCAGCGAGGTCAGTACCGCCGGGCCCTTGGCAACGGTGCCGTTCCCGCGCGCCGTCGGCCGCCGCGACCGCGCCAGCTCCTGCCCCTCGATCACCTCGCCCGCGCGCACCAGCACCGCGCCCGGCTTGCCGTCCGTGAGGCCCACGACGTTGGCGCAGAAATGCATGCCGTAGACGAAGTAGACGTACAGATACCCGGCCGGGCCCCACATCACGTCGTTGCGGGACGTCCGGCCGCGGTAGCAGTGCGACGCCGGGTCGTCGAGTCCGCGGTACGCCTCGACCTCGGCGAGGCGCACCCGCACCGTGCCCTGGTCGCCGCGCGATTCGAGCACACAGCCCAGGAGCCACGGCGCCAGGGCGACGGGATCGACGGCGAGGTCCTCGCGGCTCACCACCCGCGCTGTGTCGTCGATCATGCTCGGCAGGATAACGGCCGCACGGTGACCCTCAGTCCGCCCGCGTGACGGTGGCCGCCCACGCCCGGTGTGCGGAGGCGCGCTCGACGATCCGGTCCCGCTGTTCGGCCACCCGGGCCGGCGCGGTTCCGCCCTTGGCATCGCGGGAGGCCACCGAACCGGCGACGGTCAGCACCTCGCGAACGTCGGGGGTGAGGCCCTCGTGGATCGCCGCCAACTCGTCGTCGGCGAGTTCGTCGAGGCCCACTCCTCGTTCTTCGGCCACGCGGACGCACTCGCCCGCCGCCTCGTGCGCACCACGGAACGGCATGCCCTTGCGCACCAGCCACTCGGCGACGTCGGTGGCGAGCGTGAACCCGGCGGGAGCCAGCTCGGCCATCCGGTCGGTGTGGAACGTCAGCGTGCCGAGCATGCCCGCGAGCGCGGGCAGCAGCAGCTCGAGATGCGCCACCGAGTCGAAGACCGGCTCCTTGTCCTCCTGCAGGTCGCGGTTGTACGCCAGCGGCTGTGCCTTGAGCGTGGCCAGCAGACCCGACAGATTGCCGATCAGCTTGCCCGACTTGCCGCGAGTGAGCTCGGCGACGTCCGGGTTCTTCTTCTGCGGCATGATCGAACTGCCGGTCGCCCACGCGTCGTCGAGCGTCACGTAGCCGAATTCGGCGGTGTTCCAGAGGATGACCTCCTCGGCGACCCGCGACAGGTTCACGCCGAGCATCGCGACGGCGAATGCGAACTCCGCCGCGAAGTCCCGGGACGCGGTGCCGTCGATGGAGTTGTCCACGCTCCCGTCGAAACCCAGTTCCGCCGCGACGGCCTCCGGGTCGAGACCGAGTGAGGACCCGGCGAGCGCACCCGACCCGTAGGGCGATTCGGCCGTGCGCTCGTCCCAATCCCGGAGGCGGGTCACGTCGCGCAGCAGCGCCTGCGCGTGCGCCAGCAGATGGTGCGCGAGCAGGACCGGCTGCGCGTGCTGCAGATGCGTCCGGCCCGGCAGCACGGCGTCGGGGTGCCGGTGCGCCTGCGCGACGAGCGCGTCGACGACGTCGAGCGCGCCGGTCACGACACGCCGGGCGGCGTCCCGCAGCCACATGCGGAACTGCGTCGCCACCTGGTCGTTGCGGGACCGGCCTGCGCGCAGCTTCCCTCCCAGCTCGGCACCCGCCCGTTCGAGCAGGCCGCGTTCCAGGGCGGTGTGCACGTCCTCGTCGGCGATCGTCGGCGTGAACACCCCCGATGCGACGTCCTCGGCCAGCGTGTCCAGCGCCGCGAGCATGCTCTCCAGCTCACCGGACGACAGCAGCCCGGCGCGGTGCAGCACGCGGGCGTGTGCCCGCGAGCCCGCGATGTCGTACGGCGCCAGTACCCAGTCGAAGTGCGTCGACGCCGACAGCGCCGCCATCGCGTCCGCGGGCCCGCTCGCGAACCGCCCGCCCCAGAGCTTGACGTTGTCGTTCATCAGTCGGTCCCGTACTCCATCGCGGCCTCGTCGAGCGGCGTGGGTGTCCCACTCGAGGCCTCGGGGTTGTCGGTGATCCGATCGGCGCCGCCGGAGGGCAGCTCGCCGAAGAGGGTGCCGTTCTCCACGAGCACCTGTCCCTGGTCGAGCGGCTGCTGTGCGTAGAACTCGAGCTTGTGCCGCGAGTCGGCGATGTCGAGGTTGCGCATCGTCAGCTGGCCGATGCGGTCGGTGGGGCCGAACGCGGCGCCCTCGACCCGTTCCATCGACAACCGCTCCGGGTGGTACGAGAAGTTGGTGCCCTCCGTGGCCAGGATCGTGTAGTCCTCACCGCGCCGCAGCCGCAGCGTCACCTCGCCCGTGACCAGCGAGGCGATCCACCGCTGCACGGCCTCACGCTGCATCAGCGCCTGCGGCTCGAGCCACCGGCCCTCGTAGAGCAGCCTGCCCAGTTTGCGGCCCTCGTTGTGGTAGTTCTCGACCGTGTCCTCGTTGTGGATCGCGTTGAGCAACCGCTCGTAGGTGATCCACAACAGCGCCATGCCCGGCGCCTCGTAGATACCGCGCGACTTGGCCTCGATGATCCGGTTCTCGATCTGGTCGGACATGCCCAGACCGTGGCGGCCGCCGATGGCGTTGGCCTCGACCACGAGCGCCACCGGGTCGTCGAACGTCCGGCCGTTGATCGCCACCGGGCGGCCCGCCTCGAACCGCACCGTGACGTCCTCGATCGGGATCTCCACCGACGGGTCCCAGAACTTCACGCCCATGATCGGGTCGACGGTCTCCAGCGACACGTCGAGGTGCTCGAGGGTCTTCGCCTCGTGCGTGGCGCCCCAGATGTTGGCGTCGGTGGAGTAGGCCTTCTCCGCCGGGTCGCGATACGGGAGACCGTGCTCGGTCAGCCACTCACTCATCTCCTGGCGGCCGCCGAGCTCACGCACGAAGTCCGGGTCCAGCCACGGTTTGTAGATCCGCAGCTCCGGGTTGGCCAGCAGACCGTACCGGTAGAACCGCTCGATGTCGTTGCCCTTGAACGTCGACCCGTCGCCCCAGATGTCGACGCCGTCGGCCTGCATCGCGCGGACCAGCATCGTGCCGGTGACGGCGCGGCCCAGCGGTGTGGTGTTGAAGTAGGCGCGGCCACCGGATCGCAGGTGGAACGCCCCGCAGGACAGCGCGGCGAGGCCTTCGTCGACGAGCTGCCGCCTGCAGTCCACGATGCGGGCGATCTCCGCGCCGTAGTCCTTCGCGCGGGCAGGCAGGCCGTCGATGTCGTCCTCGTCGTACTGCCCGATGTCGGCCGTGTAGGTGCACGGCACCGCGCCCTTCTCGCGCATCCAGGCGGCCGCGACGGAGGTGTCGAGACCGCCGGAGAACGCGATGCCGACGCGCTCCCCCTGCGGCAGGGACATCAGAACCTTGCTCAATTTCGTTTCCTTCGCTGGGAGGGTTCAGTCGGTGGGATGGCTGTCGGCCAGGTCGGTGAGCAGGCGGGCCAGTGCGGGACCGCCACCCGGTTCGCGGGCGATCACCATGACGGTGTCGTCACCGGCGATGGTGCCGAGCACGTCGCCCAGGGCCGCCCTGTCGATCGCGCTGGCCAGGAACTGCGCCGCGCCGGGCGGGGTACGCACCACCGTGAGGTTGGCCGAACCCTCCGCCGACACCAGCAGCTCGCCGAGCAGCCGGGACAGTCGGGACGTGCCACCCTGCACGCCCTTGACCGGGCTGCCGTCCTCCGGGATCACGTACACCGGCGCACCGGAGTCCGCACCGCGGAGTTTCACGGCGCCCAGTTCGTCGAGGTCGCGCGACAACGTGGCCTGCGTGACGTCGACACCTTCGGCAGCCAGCAGCTTGGCCAGCTCGGTCTGGCTGCGCACGGCCATACTGGAGACCAGCTCGGTGATCCTGGCCTGCCGTGCCACTCGCGAGAGGCTCATCGTCGGTCCATCAACCACGTGAGCAGCGCCTTCTGGGCGTGCAACCGGTTCTCCGCCTCGTCCCACACCGCGCTCGCCGGCCCGTCGATCACCTCGTCGGTGATCTCCCAGCCACGGTGCGCGGGCAGGTCGTGGAGCACGATCGTGTCCGTGCCGGTGCGGCCGAGGAGCTCGTCGTTGACCTGGTACGGCCGGAACGGGGCGACCCGGTCCTTACCGTCGTTCTCCTGTCCCATCGACGTCCAGGAATCGGTCGTCACGACGTCCGCACCGTCCACGGCTGCGTGCGGGTCGGTCAGCACCGCGACGCTGCCGCCCGTCTCGGCGGCGCGGCCGCGCGCCGCGTCCAGCACCCACGGCAGCGGACGGAAGCCCTCGGGGGCCGCCACGCGCACGTGCATTCCCGCGGTGACCCCGCCCAGCAGCAGCGAGTGCGCCATGTTGTTGCCGGCGTCACCGAGGTACGTCAACGTCAGCCCGGCCAGCGATCCCTTGCGCTCCCGCACGGTCTGCAGATCGGCCAGGATCTGGCACGGGTGGAACTCGTCGGTGAGCGCGTTGATCACCGGAACGGTCGCGACCGACGCGAGCTTGTCGATGCGGGCCTGGGCGAACGTCCGCCACACGACGGCGTCGACGTAGCGGGCCAGCACGCGCGCGGTGTCCTCGATCGTCTCCTCGCGTCCCAGCTGCATACTGCGGCCGTCGACGACGACCGGATGCCCGCCGAGCTGGGCGATGCCCACCTCGAACGAGAACCGCGTCCGCGTGGAGTTCTTCTCGAAGATCACGGCGACGGCCTGCGGCCCGGCGAGCTGATCACCGTGCGGCCGCTTCTTCAGGTCGTCGGCCAGATCGAGGACCGCCGACTGCTCGCCGGGGGTCAGATCGTCGTCGCGGAGGAAATGGCGTGGCATGTCAGTCCTTTGCCTCGAGCGCCGAGGTGAGCACCGCCGGCAGTGCCGACACGAACTCACCGGCCTGATCCTGGGACAGCACCAGTGGCGGCGCGAGCCGGATCACGTCCGGCTGAACGGGATTGATGAGGAAACCGGCCTGCTGCGCGGCGGCCGCGGCCTTCGCCGCCACCGCCTCGGTGAGCTGCACGCCGAGCAGTCCGCCGTGGCCGCGAACACCCGCCACGAGCGGGTGGCCGAGCGCCTCGACGCCCGCGACGAGGTCCTTGCCGACGGTCCGCACGTGCTCGAGCAGTCCGTCGGCGGCGATCGTGTCCAGCACGGCCAGGCCCGCGGCGCAGCACACCGGGTTGCCGCCGAACGTCGTCCCGTGCTGACCGGCCTCGAACAGCGTCGCGGCGTCACCGAACGCCAGGCAGGCGCCGAGCGGAAGGCCGCCGCCGAGTCCCTTCGCGAGGGTGACGATGTCCGGCGTGATGCCCGCCTGCTGGTATCCGAACCAGCTGCCGAGCCTGCCGATGCCGGTCTGCACCTCGTCGACCACGAGCAGCGCGCCGTGGGCACTCGTGATCTCCCGCGCGGCCTGCAGGTACCCGTCCGGCGGCACGACGACGCCGTTCTCGCCCTGCACCGGTTCGACCACGAATGCCGCCGTGTCGTCGTCGATCGCGGCCTCGAGCGCGGCGACGTCGCCGTACGGGATGTGCTCGACGCCGGGCACGAGCGGTGCGAACGGCTCCCGTTTGCCCGGCTGGCCGGTGAGCGCGAGCGCGCCCATCGTGCGCCCGTGAAACCCGCCGTCGGTCGCCACGACCTTGGTGCGGCCGGTGCGGCGGGTCAGCTTGAACGCCGTCTCGTTCGCCTCGGCGCCCGAGTTGCAGAACAACGCCTTCCCGCCGGCCACGCCGGACAGTTCCAGCAGCCGCTCGGCGAGGGTCAGCGCGGGCTCGTTGATGTAGAGGTTGGACGTGTGACCGAGCGTGCCGACCTGCCCCGTCACCGCCTCGGTCACCGCCGGGTGTGCGTGCCCCAGCGCGTTCACCGCGATGCCGGTGAGAAAGTCCAGATACCGGGTGCCGTCGGCGTCCCACACCACGGCACCCTCACCGCGCGCCAGCGACAGCTGTGGGCTGCCGTAGTTGTTCATCATCGCGGACTGCCACCGCAGCCGGTCGTCCTGATTGGACATCACACGTCCTCCTGCACGCCGTCGGGCAGCACCATCGTGCCGATGCCGCGTTCGGTGAACACCTCGAGCAGTACCGAATGCGGAATCCGGCCGTCGATCACGTGCCCGCGGCGCACCCCACCGCGGATGGCGCGCACGCACGCCTCCATCTTCGGGATCATGCCGCTGGCCAGCTCCGGCAGCATCGCCTCGAGCCTGCTCACCCCGAGCTGGTCGACGAGCGACGAACGGTCCGGCCAATTCGCGTACAGACCTTCGACATCGGTCAGCACGACGAGCTTCTCCGCCCCGAGCGCCCCCGCGAGCGCACCGGCCGCGGTGTCGGCGTTCACGTTGTGCACCACACCGTCGGCATCCGGGGCGACCGTCGACACGACCGGGATGCGCCCGGCGTTGACGATGTCCTGCACCGCTTCCGGGTTCACCCCGGCGACCTCGCCGACCAGCCCGATGTCGACACTCTCACCGTCCACCGTGGCCTGTTTCCGCTCCGCGGTGAACAGGCGTGCGTCCTCGCCCGAGATGCCGACAGCGTAGGGGCCGTGCGCGTTGATCAGGCCGACCAGCTCCCTGCTGACCTGGCCCACCAGCACCATCCGCACGACGTCCATGGTCTCCGGCGTCGTGACCCGCAGCCCGCCCTTGAACTCGCCCTCGATCCCGAGGCGGTCGAGCATCGAGTTGATCTGCGGTCCACCACCGTGCACCACCACCGGGTGCACCCCCGCCAGCCGCAGGAACACCATGTCCTCGGCGAACGCGCGCTTGAGTTCCTCGTCCACCATCGCGTTGCCGCCGTACTTGACGACCACCGTGGCTCCGTGGAACCGCTGCAGCCACGGCAGCGCCTCGATCAGCACACCCGCCTTCTCCGACGCCGTGGCGAGGCGTTCGTCGGCGGGGATCAGGGATTCGGGATCACTCATGTCGAATACGCCGAGTTCTCGTGCACGTACGCGTGCGTCAGGTCGTTGGTCCAGATCGTGGCCGTCTCGGTACCCGCCTTCAGGTCGACGGTCACGCTCACCGCGCGCTCGCCGAGGTCGACCAGGTCGCGCGAGTCCCCCGGCTCGCCGCCACGGCAGATCCACACGCCGTTCATCGCGACGTCCAGCTCACCGGGTTCGAACACCGCGCCGGTCGTCCCGACCGACGCGAGGATCCGGCCCCAGTTCGGGTCCTTCCCGTACACCGCCGTTTTGAACAGGTTGCTGCGGGCGATCGAGCGGCCCACCTCGACCGCGTCGCCGGAGGACGCCGCGTGCACGACCTCGATCGCGATGTCGTGGTCCGCGCCCTCCGCGTCGGACAGCAGTTGCTGGGCCAGGTCGTGACACACCTCGGTCAGCCGGGCCGTGAACTCCGCCTCGTCGGGAGCGGCCCCCGAGGCGCCGCTGGCCATGAGCAGCACCGTGTCGTTCGTGGACATACAGCCGTCCGAGTCGAGGCGGTCGAACGTCACCCGGGTCGCCGCACGCAGCGCCCGGTCCGCCGCCGCGGAGTCGAGCTGCGCGTCGGTGGTGATCACCACGAGCATCGTGGCCATAGCCGGTGCGAGCATGCCCGCGCCCTTCGCCATGCCGCCCACCGACCAGCCGTCGCCGGAACGCAGCGACTCCTTGGTCCGCGTATCCGTGGTCATGATCGCCTCGGCCGCCGCGGTTCCGCCGTCGACCGACAACGTGTCCGCCGCACGCTCGATCCCCGCGGTGAGCTTGTCGCTGTCCAGCTGATCACCGATCAGGCCCGTCGAACACACGACGACGTCGATCGCACCCGCACCCAGCCGCTCCGCGACCTGTTCGGCGCTCGCGTGCGTCGTCCGGAATCCCTCCGGGCCCGTGTAACAGTTCGCGCCACCGGAGTTGAGCACCACGGCCTTCGCCCTGCCGTCGGCGGTGACCTGCTCGCTCCACAGCACCGGATTCGCCTTGCACCGGTTCGCCGTGTACACACACGCGGCCACATCGGACGGCCCGTCGTTGACCACGAGCGCCACATCGGACGTGCCGCTGGCCTTCAGCCCCGCGGTGACCCCCGACGCCCGGAAGCCCTGAGGAGTGGTGATCGTCATGGTGCAACCCCCGTCGTCGGCAACCCGGTCGTCTCGTCGAGACCGAGCGCGATGTTCATCGACTGCACCGCGCCGCCCGCGGTGCCCTTCGTCAGGTTGTCGATCGCGGCGATCACGACCAGTCGCCCCGCCTGTTCGTCGACCGAGACCTGCAGCTGCACCGTGTTCGACCCCACGGTCGCCGCCGTCGTGGGCCACTGCTCCTCGGGAAGCACCTGCACGAACGGTTCATCGGCGTAGGCCGCCTCGTACACCCGCCGCGCCTCGGCCGCCTCGCCGGTCAGCGGCGCGCTCGCCGTCGTGAGAATTCCCCGGGGCATCGGAGCCAGCACCGGTGTGAACGACACGTTGACCTGCCTGCCCGCGGCTGCGCTCAGATTCTGCACGAACTCCGGGGTGTGCCGGTGCGCACCGGCCACGCCGTACGCACTGACGTTGCCCATGACCTCGGACCCGAGCAGGTGCGGCTTCAGACTCTTGCCGGCACCCGACGCGCCCGTGACCGACACCACCGTGACGTCCGGCGCCACGAGCCCGGCAGCGACCGCGGGAGCGAGCGCGAGCGAACCCCCCGTCGGGAAACAGCCCGGCACGGCCACCCGCCGCGTCCCGTGCAGCCGGTCACGGGCACCGGGCAGTTCCGGAAGGCCGTACGGCCAGGTACCCGCGTGGTCTCCCCCGTACCAGTGCCGCCAGTCCGCGGCATCGGTCAGCCGATGGTCCGCTCCCAGATCCACGACCAGCACGTCCGGACCGAGCTGCTCGGCGAGCGCACCGGAATGGCCGTGCGGCAACGCGAGGAACACGACGTCGTGACCGCCGAGGGTGCCGGCGGACGTCTCGGCGACGACGCGGTCGGCCAGGGGGGCCAGATGCGGTTGCAGCTCCCCCAGCGGGGTACCCGCACTACTGGCCGCCGTCAGCGCACCGATCTCCACATCCGGGTGCGCGAGCAGCAGCCGCAGCAGCTCGCCCCCGGCGTATCCGGTGGCCCCGGCCACCGCAACCTTCACCGTCATACGAATGATTATGCATGACGATGCAAGTTCAATACAGCCGGGGCGGCGGACGCCACACCATCGGATGAGGACCCGCCCGCGAACGGCCCACCGCGCAGCTGCTCGGCCGCGCAGCCTCAGCCGCGCAGGGTCGCTCCGAACCGCTCGGTGACCGCGGCGACCGCGGCGTCCCGCGCCTCGGTGGCCTCCTCGGCCGTGAGCGTCCGGTCGCTCGCCCGGAACCGCAGCTTGTACGCCAGCGACCGGTGACCCTCACCGACCTGCTCGCCCGTGTACAGGTCGAACAGCGCCACGTCCTCGAGCAGCTCCCCACCGCCTGCGCGCAACGCCGCGGCCACCTGCGCCGACGGCACCTCCGCGTCGACGACCAGCGCCACGTCGAGCAGCACCGGCGGGAACGCCGAGATGGACGGCGCCGGGCGCACCTCGCGCAGCGGCAGCCCGTCGAGATTCAGCTCCATCGCGACCGTGCGCTTCGGCAGTTCCAGCGCCTCGAGCACCTTCGGATGCAGCTCACCCGCATGGCCCACGGTCTCGCCGTCGGCGATCAACCGGGCGCAGCGGCCCGGGTGCCACGGCAGCGCGTCGGCCGCTTCGACGTCCAGTTCGGTCTTCGCCGCCGCGGCGACGAGCCGCGCCGCCTGGATCGCGTCGGCCCAGTTCGCCGGTTCACCCTTGCCCCACCAGCCGTCGCGCAGGCGCTGCCCGGCGAGCACCACGGCGACGTGCCGGGGCTGATCGGGCACAGCGGCTTCGAGCGCGGCGAGCTCGTCGTCGGCAGGCCGGCCGTCGACGCCGGGGTCCGGCGCGGCGGCCTGCTCCTCACCACCGAGCACGACCTGTCCGATGTGGAACAGCGACACGTCCCGCGTGCCCCGCGAGATGTTGCGCTGGACCATGTCGAGCAGCCCTGGCAGCAGCGTGGTCGTCAGCCGGTTCTTGTCGGCCTCGAGCGGGTTCCGCACCTCGACGGTGCGACGCCGCGCGTCGTCGGCGGGCAGGGCGAAGTCGTCCCACACCGACGCCGACACGAACGGGAACGGCAGCGCCTCGACGTAACCGGCCTCGGCCAGTGCCCGGGACACGGCACGCTCACGCTGCTGCGCCCCGGTCAGTCCGCGACCCGCGGGTGCGGGCGGCAGCTCGGACGGGATGCTGTCGTACCCCTCGAGCCGCAGCACCTCTTCGACCAGGTCGGCAGGCTGGGTCAGGTCGCTGCGCCAGCTCGGCGGCACGGCGTGCACGAGGGTGGTGCCGTCGTCGGCCGTGTCGACCGCGACCTTGCAGCCGATCTGCGTCAGCCTGCCGACGGTGACGCCGCGCTCGTAGCGCACGCCCGCGACCCGGTCCGGCAGGTTGATCGGCATCGTCACGGCAGGCGAGGGCTCCACCTCGCCGACCACGGAGCGACCCGGCTGGATACTGCCGTCGCCGTGCTGGCGCAGCAGCTTCGCGGCCCGCTCGACGGCGGCCTCGCACAACTGCGGATCGGTGAATCGCTCGAAACGCTTGGCCGCCTCGGAGAACAGTCGGTGCCTGCGCGCGGTGCGGCTGATCGACGCGGGATCCCAGTGCGCCGCCTCCAGCAGGACATCCGTGCTCTCGGTGCCGATCTCCGTGGTGGCACCGCCCATCGTGCCCGCGAGCGAGACGACACCGGTGTCGTCGGCGATCACCACGTCGTCCGGGTCGAGGGCGCGGTCGGCGTCGTCGAGCGTCGTGAGCTTCTCGCCCTCCTCGGCCCGGCGGACGACGAGGTCGCCCTTGATCGAGCCGGTGTCGAACGCGTGCAGCGGGTGGCCGAGTTCGAGCATCACGTAGTTCGTCACGTCGACCGCGAGCGAGATCGGCCGCATGCCCGCCAGCAGGAGGCGGCGGCGGATCCACCACGGCGTCGGCGCGCCGGCGTCGAGTCCGGTCACGCGGCGCAGCACGAACCGCGGGCAGCCGTCGGGATCCTCGACCCGTACGGGCCATGCCTCGCCCTCCGGCTCGGGCACGTCGAGCTTCGCCGGGTCACCGAACGGCACGTCCAGCGCACACGACAGTTCCCGCGCCAGCCCCCGCACCGACAGTGCATAGCCACGGTCCGGAGTCGGCGTCAGCTCGAGGACGGTGTCGTCGAGGTCGAGGATCTCGCGTGCGTCGTCGCCGGGCGAAGCCGTTCCCGGGGGCAGCACCAGGATGCCGGAGTGATCCTCTCCGATGCCGAGCTCCTTGGCCGAACAGATCATGCCCTGGCTGATGCGGCCGTAGGTCTCGCGCTCGGCGATCGTGAAGTCGCCGGGCAGCGTCGCGCCCGGCAGCGCGACGACGACGAGGTCTCCCTCGGCGAAGTTGCGGGCGCCGCAGACGATGCCGTTGGTACGCGGCTTCGGCAGCCCACCATCGACGGTGTCCTCACCGGCGCCCCCGTCCGCAGGCTCCGCGGCGACGTCACCGGCCGTGTCGGCAGCGGCCGTATCGACAGCGGTCCTGTCGGCAGCGGTCCTGTCCGAGGCGACGTCGGCGGCGTCGTCGATCTCGTCGGAGTCGGCCTCGCCGATCTCCACGCGGCAGTAGCGGATCGGCTTCTTGAACTCGGTCAGTTCCTCGACCTCGGCGACCCTGCCCACCACGAGCGGCCCGGCCACGTTGCCGACCTGTTCGACCGACTCGACCTCGACGCCGAGGTTCACGAACGCCTCGACGAGCGAGTCGGACGTGACTTCGTCATCGAGCTCGAGGTGTTCGGTCAACCAGCTGACGGGGACTCGCACTACGCCTCCTTGCTGCCGCGGTGCGGACGCATCCGGGTCCGGACCGCAGGATTACCGGAACGGTGGTGGGATCGGGCGCCGGCCACGGTCGGGTGCTCGGGTCCGGGGACGGCCATCAGGTTTCGGTCCCGAACGGCGCGGTGAACCGGACGTCGCCTTCCACCATGTCCCGCATGTCGGGGATACCGTTGCGGAACATCAGGGTCCGCTCCAGCCCCATCCCGAACGCGAAACCGGAATACACTTCGGGGTCGACACCGCACGCACGCAGCACGTTGGGGTTGACCATGCCGCAGCCGCCCCATTCGACCCAGCCTGCGCCGCCCTTCTTCTCCGGGAACCACACGTCCACCTCGGCGGACGGCTCGGTGAACGGGAAGAAGTGCGGACGGAACCGGGTTCCGGATTCCTCACCGAAGATCGCCTTCGCGAACGCGTCGAGCGTGCCCCGCAGGTTCGCCATCGTGAGTCCCTTGTCCACGGCAAGCCCTTCGACCTGGTGGAACACGGGCGTGTGCGTCGCGTCGAGCTCGTCGGTGCGGAACGTCCGGCCAGGGCACACGATGTAGACGGGCACGTCGCGGTGCAGCAACGTGCGTGCCTGCACCGGCGAGGTGTGGGTGCGCAGCACGAGGTTGGAGTCCTCTGCGCCCGCATGGAACGTGTCGGCCAGCTGCCGCGCCGGATGGTCCTTGCCGAAGTTCAGTGCGTCGAAGTTGAACCATTCGGCCTCGAGCTCGGGGCCTTCGGCGATCTCGTAGCCCATGCCGACGAAGACGTCGGCGATACGCTCGGCGATCGTCGTCACCGGGTGCCGGGCGCCGCGGGGAACCCGGTCCCACGGCAGCGTCACGTCGACGGCCTCCTCGGCGAGGACCTTCTCGTCCCGTTCCGCCTTGAGCACGGCCAGGCGTTCCTCGTAGGCCGTCTGCACCGCCTGCCGCGCCTCGTTCACCCGCTTGCCCGCGTCGGCCTTCTGCTCCTTGGGCAGCGATCCGAGCGCGCGCTTGGCCTGCGGCACGGGCGCCTGGTCGCCGAGATGAGCGGGCTTGACCGACGCCAGCTCGTCGAGATCTGCCGCCGCGGCGAAGGCCTGCTCGGCCGCGGTCACCGCCGCCTGCAACGTCTCGGGCGCGAGTGCCTCGCCCCCGCTGGCGGACTTCTTATCGCTGGCTTCGGACATGTCTCCTCGGCGCGTGAGCTGGTGAGATCGTCAGGACACGGGACATGCCCCGCGGCGTCTGCCGACGCCTCATCGGATTCTAAGTGACCGGCCGTGCCCTGCTGCCGGTCACCCTCAGTGGGCGCGGACCCGCAACCGGGCGGCGGTCATCCCCCGCGGATCACGCGGGCGTACAGGCACACCGCGGCGGCGGTGGCGAGGTTCAAGCTCTCGGCGTTGCCGGAGATCGGGACGCGGACCGTCTCGTCGGCGGCGCCTGCCACCTCGGCGGGCAGGCCGTGGGCCTCGTTGCCGAACAGCCATGCGATCGGGCCGTCGAGCGAGACACCGGTCAGGTCCTGTTCGGCGTCGCTCTCCGTGGCGATCGTCCGCAGGCCCGCACGGCCGCAGGCGTCGAGGACGGCGGCCGGGTCCCGCTCGCGCGCGACGGGCAGGTGGAACAGGCTTCCGGTGGAGGCGCGCACGCACTTGCCGTTGTGCACGTCGACGGTGTCCCCCGCGAAGACGACGGCGTCGGCACCGGCGGCGTCGGCCACGCGCAGCACGGTGCCGGCGTTACCGGGGTCGGCGATGCCGCACAGCACCGCCACCAGCCGTGGCTGCCCGCTGAGCGCCTCGTCGAGCGGCACCGTCACGGCGTCGCACACCGCGACCAGTCCCTGCGGCGAGACGGTCTCGGACAGCAGTTCGGCGGCGCGGCTGTCGATCAGCGACACGCGCGGTGCCCCGGCGACGAGGTCGGCGTGCCGCTCGGCCGCCGTCTCGGTGACGAACAGCTCGTGCACCCGCCCGAAGCGCAGGGCCTCGCGCACGGCCTGGGCACCTTCGACGAGGAAGCGTCCGGCGTCGTCGCGGCCCGGCTTCGTGGTCAGGCGCCGAGCAGCAACGACCCGGGGCGTCTTGTGTGTGAACACGGTGACAGCCCCGGGTCGTGTCGTGTGCGCGGTCAGGCCGACTTCTTCTCGTCGGTGTTGACGTGCTGCTTGGCCACCTCGGCCAGCGAGGCGAAGGCCTCGGCGTCGTTCACGGCGAGTTCGGCCAGGATCTTGCGGTCCACCTCGACACCGGCGGCCTTCAGGCCCTGGACGAGCCGGTTGTAGGTGATGCCGTTCTGGCGGGCCGCCGCGTTGATCCGGGTGATCCACAGCTGGCGGAAGTCACCCTTGCGGGCACGGCGGTCCCGGTACGAGTACTGGAACGAGTGGAGCGTCTGCTCCTTGGCCTTGCGGTACAGCCGCGAACGCTGGCCACGGTAGCCGCTGGCCATGTCTAGTGTTGCGCGACGCTTCTTCTGGGCGTTCACCGCCCGCTTGACGCGTGCCACGGATCCATCCTGTCGTTCAGGGGGCGCAGGGGGCGCCCCGGGTGGTTACGGCGGGTGCGAAAAGGTCAGCGACCGAGGAGCCGCTTGACGCGAGGCACGTCGGAGGCGTCGACGTCGGTCGTGCCCTCGAGGCGACGGGTGAGCTTCGTCGGCTTGCTCTCCATCAGGTGTCGGCGGCCGACCCGCTGGCGACGAAGCTTGCCCTTGCCCGTCACACGGACGCGCTTGGCCGTCCCCTTGTGCGTCTTGTTCTTCGGCATTCTTCCCTCTTTCGAACGGCAGCACGCCGGCTCGCGGCGTGCTGCACACGTGGCCGCCCGGCAACGTTCGTGTCGCCGCCGGGCGAGCTGCCGTGATCGGGGCCGGTCAGGACTCGGCGCCCTCGGCTTCCTTCGTCGCCTTCGACTTGGTCTTCGTCTTCTTGTGCGGGGCCAGCACCATGATCATGTTGCGGCCGTCCTGCTTCGGCTTCGACTCGATGAAGGCGAGGTCCGACACGTCGTCGGCAAGCCTCTCCAGCAGCCGGAATCCCAGCTCCGGGCGGGACTGCTCGCGACCGCGGAACATGATCGTGACCTTGACCTTGTTGCCCTGAGCGAGGAAGCGGGACACGTGCCCCTTCTTCGTCTCGTAGTCGTGCGGGTCGATCTTCGGCCGCAGCTTCTGTTCCTTGATGACAGTCATCTGCTGGTTGCGGCGCGATTCACGAGCCTTCTGCGCGGACTCGTACTTGAACTTTCCGTAGTCCATGAGCCGGGCTACCGGCGGCCGCGCCTGCGGCGCCACCTCGACGAGGTCGAGGTCGGCTTCCTCGGCGAGCCGGAGCGCGTCCTCGATGCGGACGATGCCGACCTGCTCGCCGTTCGGTCCCACGAGACGAACCTCGGGGACTCGGATGCGCTCATTGATGCGCGTCTCGGAGCTGATGGGGCCTCCTTGGTCCAAGTGTCGCTGGTTCTCGTTCGACCCTGGTGCCCACAGTGCCCACATACCACGGGCCCCGGTCACCGGTACTCCGAGTACCACGGTGAGGGGCCCATCAATCCGATCACGGTCCGCAGCAGTGCTGCGAGACGTTCCGCGCATTCACCGGACGGCGAATACTGCGGGACCGGACCCGGCCGCCTTTCGCATGGCGGCGACTCGGGTGGGAGCGGGGCTCCACTTGCGGCCCCCGATCGCTCGGGAGCTGGTCGCACATGGAAGGGTAGCAGACGTGGTCGACGACTCTTTCAACACACCGGATACCGGCGATAATCCCGTGGCCGGAGCGGCTGAAGCGGCCCGAGCGGCCGGAGCCACGGACGTGACCGACGCCGTGCGGGAGCTCGACGAGATCCCGAGTGTCGAGGTGATCAGCCGCGCCGCAGTGATGCTGCTGTCGGCGGCGGCCGAACGACTCGGCCTCTCCGACGAGGACCCCGAGGGCAGCCCACGCCGTGACCTGGACGAGGCCCGCAGGCTCATCACCGCGCTGGCCGGCCTGATCACCGCGTCGGCCGAGTACCTCGGCGTGCACGCCGCTCCCCTGCGGGACGGCCTGCAGTCGCTGCAGAAGGCCTTCCGCGAGGCGTCCGCCGTACCCGACGCCCCCGGCCAGGGACCCGGCGAGAAGTACACCGGCCCCGTCCACTGACCCGCACTCGGCCCCGTCCACTGACCCGCACTCGGCCGTGGCCGCCTCGGCCGGGGCGGCCACGGTGTCGGTGTCGCACCCGCGACGAATCGGAAACACCCCCGATGGACCTGTCCTCCCCCGCTGCCGCCGCGACCCGGGAACGGCTGCGCGCCCGATTCGGGGCCACCGCCGAGACGTGGTGGTCGGGGTTGCGGGAGCGGCTCGACGCGCTGACCGCCGACTGGGAACTGGAGCTGGGCGAGCCGGTGGGCAGCGGCAACACATCCCTGGTCGTGCGGTGTCACGTCGGAACCCGCCCGGCGATCCTCAAGCTCACCCCCGACGCGGCGATCGCCGGGACGGAGGCAGCGGCACTCCGCGTCTGGCAACCGTCGGGCCGGGTCCCGGCGGTGTACGCCGAGGCCGACGGCGCACTGCTGCTCGAGGCGATCCCGTCGGAAACGACGCTCGCCGACGCCGCAGAAGACGCTGCGCTCCGGGACGTCGCCGCGCTGATCCGTGCCCTCCACGACACGACGCCCGAGCAGGCGATCCCCACGCAGCACGACACCACGCCGCACGGCACAGCGTGGCACGACCCAGTGCAGCATGACCCGGCGCAGCACGGCACGGCGCAGCACGACACAGAGCAGTACGACACAGAGCAGCACGACACAGCGGATGCCCGCTTCCGCCCACAGGCCGAGCGCACGGAGCTGTTGTTCGACCTGTGGCGGCGGCGCGGCCACGACGACGCCGAGTACGTCGCGGCGCTCGATCGTGGGCAGGCACTCGCGGCGGAGCTCGCCGCGAGTACGCCACGGGGCGCGCTCGTCCACGGCGACCTCCACCCCGGCAACGTCCTGGCCGGAGGTGGGCGGGGACTGGTCGCGATCGACCCGCGGCCGTGCCTGGGCGATCCGGCGTCCGACGCGATCGACTGGGTCGTCCGCGACGATCCCGCGCGCTGGCGCACCACTGCCGGCGAACTCGCCGAGCTGATCGACGCCGACGCCGACCGGTTGTGGGCGTGGTGCCGCGCGTTCGCGGCCCGGCTGGCGGCCACCGACGGCGATGCCGCCCGCCGTCAGGCCTTCCGCGGCATCGCCGTGTAACGCACCTCGGGCCTGCCGACGCCGCCGTAGTGCGGCTTGCGCCGGGCCAGTCCGTTGTCGGCCAGATACTCCAGGTACCGGCGCGCGGTGACTCTCGCGACGCCGACGGCGTCGGCCACCGCGGCCGCCGACATGCCGTCCCCGTCCCCGTCGCCGCCGTCCCCGTCTCCGTCTCCGTCCGCGCCGTCGTCGTCGGAGGTTCCCCCGCACCCGTCGCGCACGGACTCGGCGAGCACGGCGGAGATCGCCTCGAAGGTCTCCCCGCTCATGCCCTTCGGCAGCGCGACGTGCTCCGTGGTGCGCAGCGTCGCGAGCATCCGGTCGACCTCATCCTGCCCGTCGACCTCGCCGGACCGGGCGGCACTGTCGCGGTACCGCACATAGCTCTCGAGCTTGCCTCGCAGCGCCGCGAACGTGAACGGCTTCAGCAGGTACTGCACCACGCCCGCGGACACGGCGGCCCGCACGACGCCCAGGTCACGGGCCGACGTGACGGCGATGACGTCGACGGTGTTGCCCTCGGCCCGCAGGGTGCGGCATACGGCGAGGCCGTGGGTGTCGGGCAGGTAGAAGTCCAGCAGCACGAGGTCGACGGGATGCGTCCGGCAGAACCGCACCGTCTCGGTGCCGGAACGGACGACGCCTGCGACCGTGAAACCGGGAATCCGCTCGACGTAGGCACGATGCGCGTCGGCCGCGACCGGGTCGTCCTCCACCACCAGCACCGCAATCATCCTGGCGCGCAGCCTACCGGGCGTCACCGCAGGCGGCCGTCTCCACTCGGGTCACCAGGAACGTCCCCGGACGGACGACCTGCCAGCGGAAGCCGAACGGTGAACACCGCTCCGTCGTCGCTGTCGACGTCGAGGGTGCCGCCGTGCCGACGCACCGTCTGGCCCACGAGCGCCAGACCCAGCCCGCGACCGCCCGCGGCCCCGCCCGGCTTGGTGGACCAGCCACGCCGGAAGATGCCCGGCACGCCGTCCGGCTCGACGCCCGCTCCACTGTCGGCGACCCGCAACAGCAGCTCGGTCTCGTCGGCGCGAACGGTGACGGCGACCCGCGGCGCACGCTCGGCCGCATTCTCGACGACCGCGTCGACGGCATTGTCGATCAGGTTTCCCAGGATCGTGATGAGGTCCCGGGCCGGCACCGTGGGCGCGGTGTCGTCCATCGAGCTGTCGGGCGTCAGCGTGAGCTCGGCACCGCGTTCGTCGGCCTCACTGGACTTGCCCAGCAGCAGCGCTGCCAGCACCGGTTCGGCGACCGCGCCGACGACCCGGTCGGTCAACTGCTGTGCCGTGTCCAGTTCCGCCGTCGCCAGTTCCACGGCCTCGTCGGTCCTGCCGAGTTCGACGAGCGAGACCACGGCGTGCAGCCGGTTGGCCGACTCGTGAGCCTGGGAACGCAGCGATTCGGCGAACCCGCGCACGGTGTCGAGCTCGCCGGTGAGCGACTGCAGCTCGGTGTGGTCGCGGAGCGTCACGACGTTGCCCATCGCCCGGTCACGCGAGTGCACCGGCACCGTGTTCACCAGCAGCACCCGCGTGTCGGTGACGTGCAGTTCGTCGGTGGCGGGCTCGCGCGACGTGAACGTGCCGGTGAGGTCGGCGGCGAGTCCCAGATCGGCCACCCGCGTGCCCGCGGGATCGGCAGCCAGGCCCAGCAGATCACGCGCCGCGTCGTTGCACAGCACCACGTTCCCGTCCCGGCCGACGAGCACCAACCCTTCCCGCACCGACCGCAGGATCGCCTCGTAGTACTCGAACATCGACGACAGCTCCGCCGGGGCGACGCCACGGGTCTGCCGGGCGAGCCGCCTGCTGACGAGATAACTGCCCGCGCCGCCGACCAGCAGGACGCCGCCTGCCACCAGCGCCACGACCACGAGCCGCCCGGCGAGCTCGTGCGACAGGGCCTCCACCGTGAGGCCGACGGCGACCAGCGCCACGATCCCGCCGTCGTCGTCGCGCACCGGAGCGACCGCTCGCACCGAAGGGCCGAGCGTGCCGGCGTAGGTCTCGGTGAACAACCTGCCCCGCAGCGCCGGTTCGACCGTCCCGATGAACGGCTCGCCGATGCGCTGCGGGTCCGGATGGCTGAACCGCGTGCGGTCCGGCGCCATGATCGTGACGAAGTCGACGCCGGTGTCGGCACGGACCTGCTCGGCGAACGGCTGCAGCCTGCGGCTCGGTTCCGGGCCGCCGACGGCCGCAGGCACGACCGGGGAATCGGCCAGCGTCGCCGCAACCGACGTCACTTCTTCCGTCGCCGCGTCCTCGGTCGCCTCCGACGCGTCGACGTAGGCCAGGACGGCGCCGACCGTGACCAGAACGGCCACCACGGCCAGCTGCAGCACCAGCAGCTGCCGCGCCAGACTCCATTTCCCGGACCGCACGGCCGATCGAACACGCACGACCGCCATGAGACCAGGCGGCGACGAACGAAATGAACACAAGGTGGACCTCACTCACTGCGGCACCGATAGTCGCCGTCGATCCAGCGGTGAATTCGTGACGGTCCCGCACACCCACGACCACGTCGTCAGGCGGGCACGTCACGGCCTCATCGCAGGCGATAACCCGTGAGGAGGCAACGTTGCCTGAACCGTCCACGACCGAGCCCACCGAGCAGGCGCCACGACGCCGCGACAGGATGCACTACCTGTACATCTTCGTGATCGTTGCCGTACTGCTGGGCATCATCGTCGGTTTCGCATTTCCCGACGTGGCCGCGAATCTGAAACCGCTCGGCAGCGGCTTCGTCGATCTGATCAAGATGATGATCAGCCCGATCATCTTCTGCACCATCGTGCTGGGCATCGGCTCGGTCGCGAAAGCCGCGAGCGTCGGCAAGGTCGGGATACTGGCCGTCGGCTACTTCCTGCTGATGTCGACCTTCGCGCTCGGCATCGGCCTGGTCGTCGGCAACATCCTGCACCCCGGCGAGGGCATGCGACTGGAACAGGACGCCGTGTCCGAGGTACAGAACCAGGCCTCCGACGGCGGCGAGAGCACCGCCGATTTCCTGCTCGGCATCATCCCCGAGTCCATGGTGTCCGCTTTCACGGACGGCTCGGTGCTGCAAACGCTTCTCGTCGCGCTGCTGGTCGGCTTCGCCCTCCAGAAGATGGGGAATGCCGGTAAACCGGTGCTGCGGGGTATCGAGCACATCCAGCGGCTCGTGTTCCGGGTCCTCGGCATGATCATGTGGGTCGCCCCGGTCGGCGCGTTCGGCGCGATCGCCGCGGTGGTCGGCGAGACCGGCTGGGACGCGCTGCGCAGCCTGGCCGTGATCATGATCGGGTTCTACCTGACCTGCCTGGTGTTCATCTTCGGCGTGCTCGGCGTCGTGCTGTGGTTCGGCGCCCGGGTGAACATCTTCCGGCTGCTCGCCTACCTGGGCCGCGAGTTCCTGCTGATCGTGTCGACGTCGTCGTCCGAGTCGGCGCTGCCGCGGCTCATCGCGAAGATGGAACATCTCGGCGTGTCGAAACCGGTCGTCGGGATCACTGTGCCGACGGGGTACTCGTTCAACCTCGACGGCACCGCGATCTACCTGACGATGGCCACCCTGTTCATCGCGACGGCGCAGGGCAGCCCGCTCTCGATCGGCGAGCAGATCTCCCTGCTGGTGTTCATGATCATCGCCTCGAAGGGTGCAGCGGGCGTGTCCGGCGCGGGCATCGCGACACTCGCGGGCGGCCTGCAGGCCCACCGGCCCGAGCTGGTCGACGGTGTCGGGTTCATCCTCGGCATCGACCGGTTCATGTCGGAGGCGCGTGCGCTGACGAACTTCGCGGGCAACGCCGTGGCCACCGTCCTCATCGGCTCGGTGACCAAGGGGCTCGACCGCGAACAGCTGCATCGGGTACTCACGAAGCAGGACCCGTTCAACGAGGCGACGCTGGTCGACGACCACGCCTCGTCCGACTCGGCAGACCCGGGCGAGGCGAGCGACTCGGGCGATTCGGGTTCGGGTAGGCCGGAATCCGGCGAGTCGGGCCCCGCGCAGCAGGGCAAGCAGCCCGCGACGGTCTGATCCGCGCGACCGCCCGGCCCGCGTGCGCCCCATCCGTGGCGCACGCGGGCTCGGCACGTCGGCCGGCGCCGTCAGGTCCCGGTGGCACTCAGGTGGGCCCGTAGGCCGCGCAGGCCGCGGCGCATCATCAGCGCGTGGTTGAGCCGGAACACCGGATGAGCCACCGGAGACAGGCTCCGCAGCACCGGCTTGCGCGCGACGACCTGCTGCCGGATGTCCAACCGCGTGCGGCTGCCGCCGGGCACGAGCTGTCCGGTGAGTGTGCCCTCCAGATCACCCGACAGGGCCACCGCCACCCGGCCCGCGGACGCGTTCTCCTCGACGCGCGTCATGCGTAACCGCAACGCCAGCGGCAGACTCGCACAACAGACGAGTTCGGCCGTGTCGTCGTCCACTTTGGTCACCGACCGCACGTCCGGCCACCAGTCCGGGTAACCGGCGAGGTCGACCAGTGCCGCGAAGACGGCGTCCGACGGCGACGGCACCAGCCACGTGGTGCGGAACAGATAGCGATTCAGCGGCACGTCCCGCATTGTCCGGCACCCCCGGGCGCGGCGTCGGTGGACCGGTGGAACTGTGGATCACCGATCGACGAACGGTGCGAGGAATCGGCCCGTGTAGCTGTCCGGATCGGCGGCGACGTCCTCGGGGGTGCCCTCCGCGACGACGCTGCCGCCCCCGTGCCCACCTTCCGGGCCCATGTCGATGACCCAGTCCGAGGTCTTGATGACGTCGAGGTTGTGCTCGATGACGATCACCGTGTTGCCCTTGTCGACCAGCCCCTGCGCCACGTCGAGCAGTCGGCTGATGTCCTCGAAGTGCAGGCCCGTCGTGGGTTCGTCGAGGATGTAGACCGTCTGGCCGGTGGAGCGCTTCTGCAGTTCGCTGGCGAGTTTGACGCGCTGGGCCTCGCCACCGGACAGCGTCGGGGCGGGCTGGCCGAGCCGTACGTACCCGAGTCCGACATCGACGAGGGTCGACAGGTACCGGTGGATGGGCTTGATCGGCTCGAAGAACTCCGCGGCGTCCTCGATCGGCATGTCGAGGACCTCGGCGACCGTCTTGCCCTTGTAGTGCACCTCGAGGGTCTCGCGGTTGTACCGGGCGCCCTTGCACACTTCGCACGGCACGTAAACGTCCGGCAGGAAGTTCATCTCGATCTTCAGCGTTCCGTCACCCGCGCACGCCTCGCACCGGCCGCCCTTGACGTTGAACGAGAACCGGCCGGCCTGATAGCCGCGGACCTTGGCCTCGGTCGTCTCGGCGAACAGTTTGCGCAGCCGGTCCCACACACCGGTGTAGGTCGCGGGGTTGGAGCGCGGGGTGCGGCCGATCGGCGACTGGTCCACGCGGACGAGCTTGTCCACGTTCGCCAGTCCGTTGACGCGGGTGTGCCTGCCGGGCACCTGACGGGCGTTGTTGAGCTTGTTCGCCAGCACGGTCGCCAGGATCTCGTTCACGAGCGTCGACTTGCCCGACCCGGACACGCCCGTCACGGAGATCAACGTGCCGAGCGGGAACGACACGTCGATACCGCGCAGGTTGTGCTCTCGCGCGCCGACGACCGTCAGCTGGCGCTTCTTGTTCATCGGTCGCCGGATGTCCGGCACCGGGATCTCCTTGCGGCCCGCGAGGTAGTCGCCGGTGAGGGACTTCTTGCTCTTGACCAGCTTCGAGTACGGCCCGCTGTGGACGACCCGGCCGCCGCGCTCGCCTGCGCCGGGACCGAAGTCGACCACCCAGTCGCTGGCCTTGATGGTGTCCTCGTCGTGCTCGACGACGATGAGGGTGTTGCCGAGGTCGCGCAGCCTGCTGAGCGTGTCGATCAACCGCTGGTTGTCGCGCTGGTGCAGCCCGATGGACGGTTCGTCCAGCACGTACAGCACACCGACGAGGCCGGAACCGATCTGGGTGGCCAGCCGGATGCGCTGGGCCTCGCCACCGGACAGCGTGCCGGCGCCGCGGTCGAGCGAGAGGTAGTCGAGGCCGACGTCGAGCAGGAAGTGCAGCCGGGCCTGGATCTCCTTGAGCACCGCTCCGGCGATCATCGCCTGACGTTCGCCCAGCACGAGACCGTCCAGGAACTCCGAGGACTCGGACACCGACAGGGCGCAGACGTCCGCGATCGACCGCTCGCCGTACTCGCCGTGTTCGAGGGTCACGGCCAGGATCTCCGGTTTGAGTCGCGTGCCCTGACAGGACGGGCACGGCACCTCGCGCATGTAGCCCTCGTAGCGCTCACGCGTGTGCTCGGACTCGGTCTGTTCGTGCCGCCGTTCGAGGAACGGGATGACGCCTTCGAAGTTGGCGTAGTAGCTGCGCCGCCTGCCGTACCGGTTGCGGTACTGCACGTGGACCTGCTCGTCGACGCCGTAGAGCACGGCCTTCTGCACCTTGGCCGGCAGCTTGCGCCACGGCGTGTCCATGCGGAAACCCATGGCCTCCGACAGCGACGTCAGGAGGCGTTCGAAGTAGTCGGCGTTCTGCCCGCCGCTCCACGGCTGGATCGCACCGTCGCCGAGCGGAAGGTCCTCGTCCGGGACGATCAGCTCGGGGTCGACCTCCTTGCGGACGCCGATGCCGGTGCAGTCGGGGCAGGCACCGTAGGGCGAGTTGAACGAGAACGACCGGGGCTCGAGGTCCTCGACGCTGAGGGCGTGCCCGTTCGGGCAGGCGAGGTTCTCGGAGAACCCGCGGATCCGGTGCGGGTCGTCCTCGGGCAGGTCGACGAACTCCAGCTCGACGAGCCCGTCGGCCAGCCGCAGCGCGGTTTCCACCGAGTCGGTGAGCCGCTGCTTGGCGCTCGGCTTGACCTTGAGCCGGTCGACGACGACGCCGATGTCGTGCTTCTCCTGCTTCTTCAGCTTCGGCGGCTCGGTCAGCGAGTACACCGTGCCGTCCACGCGGGCCCGCGCGTAGCCCTGCTGCTGGAGGTTGGAGAACAGATCGACGTACTCGCCCTTGCGGCCGCGCACCACCGGCGCGAGCACCTGGAAGCGCACGTCTGCCTCCATGTCCAGCACCTGGTCGACGATCTGCTGCGGGGTCTGCTTGCTGATCGCCTCGCCGCACTGCGGGCAGTGCGCCTTGCCGGCGCGCGCGTACAGCAGGCGCAGGTAGTCGTAGACCTCCGTGATCGTGCCGACCGTCGACCGCGGGTTCCGTGACGTGGACTTCTGGTCGATCGACACCGCGGGCGAGAGGCCTTCGATGAAGTCGACGTCCGGCTTGTCCATCTGTCCGAGGAACTGCCGCGCGTAGGCCGACAGCGATTCGACGTAGCGGCGCTGCCCCTCCGCGAAGATCGTGTCGAACGCCAGACTCGACTTGCCGGACCCGGACAGTCCCGTGAACACGATGAAGCTGTCTCGCGGCAGGTCGATGTCGATGCCGCGCAGGTTGTGCTCGCGGGCGCCGCGGATTACAAGACTGTCAGCCACCGGCGATGGTCCCTTCACTGGTGCATGGCGGTGCGGGCCGAACAACCGGGCCCGCGTCACGCGAGGTCGGGCGCGGGGCGAGCAGCACGCGGGCCCCGGCGCCTCCATGCTAGGTCGGACCCCTGACAGAACCGGCGCCGCCGTCACCCGCCGCCTTCATCGGTCGCAGTCACGTGCGCGTGACCGCGACCGTGTCACCGGCCCCGCCGGGCTCGCCGGAACCCGCACCGGCCTCCGCGGTGGTGCTCACACCGCCGCCCGTGCGGCCGCCGATGTCCCCGTCCTGACGACGTCCGGTCTGCCGCCTCCTCGACGGTCCCAGCAACCGGTACAGCGGACGTTCCACGAGAACGGTCAGCGCCCACGCCGCCAGCACGATCGCCGTCACGACCAGGCCCATGCGGAGCCACCACGGCTCGATCTCCATGCCGGTGAGCACCCGCGCGACGACGTAGCCGAGCTTCTGGTGCACGAGGTAGATGCCGAAGCTGATCCCGGCCAGCCACGAGATCGGCCTCCGCAGCAACCCCAGCATCCGATCCCAATCCGGCCCCCGCGCTGCCAGGCACATCAGCCCGAGCATCACCCCGAGACAGGTGACGATCAGCCACTGCGGCTCACTCGACCGGAAGAGCTGGAGCCCCAGAACCGCCGACAGCACCGCGGCGAGGTTCGGCCCGGCGAGCCGCCGCTGCGACCACAGCCAGATCGCCGCACCGGCCGCGAACAGGTGCGCGAAGTACAGGCCCGTCGCCGTCGGCACGACCCGGGCGATCCCGCTCAGCACCGGCGAGACGGCGGACACGGCGACCACACCCCACACCGCGACCGCGGGCCGGAACCGGTGGGCCCAGTGGCGGCGCCAGTACCAGCACAGCAGCGCCGCCGTGGCGAACGCGGCGACCTGCACCGGCAGCGTCCAGTACGACGCGTCGATCCGGCGGTGCATGTTCCCCGTCCACTCCTGCACGAGCAGCAGGTTCCGGACCAGGTCGCCCGCCCCCGGCAGGTACCACGGGCCGTCCTCCTCACCGTTGAAGATCGGCGCGACGATCCGCAGGACGAGGAACGTGACCAGCAACGCGACCACGTAGGCCGGCAGGATGCGCGCCAACCGGGAGTGCAGCCACCGGCCCGCGCTCAGCTTCCGCAGGGTCGGCCCCATGAAGTAGCCCGACAGGACGAGCAGGGTGAACGTGCCGAACGGCAGCCGCAGCGACACCGGATACGCCTCGATGTCGGGGATCAGCGCGGCCCCGCCGGTGACGTGGCCCGCGACGACGAACGTGATCGCGACGACCCGGATGACGTCCCAGCTCATGCGCCGATTCGTGGTGCCGGTCCGGCCCGGTGCCGCTGCCGTCACGTCGCTCCCCCTCCGAGTTCGCCCGCCCGCCCGTCGCGGCAACGTGGTCCGGACCGGGGACTGTAGCGACGGTGCCCGTCGCCTCCGAGCGCGGGCACGTAATACGGTGTGGAACGTGAACGTCGTCGAGTCCTACACCGGTCATGTCGAACCCGGCGGAGATGCCGCCCGCCGCACCCTCGAGGCGCTGACCGTCACGAAACTGTCGGTCGGCCCCATGGACAACAACGCGTACCTGTTGGTGTGCCGGGCGACGAACGAAGCGCTGCTGGTCGACGCCGCCAACGACCCCGAGCGTCTCTCGGACCTCATCGGCCACGCCGAGGATCGGCCGACCCTGCGCACGATCGTCACCACGCACCAGCACGGCGACCACTGGCAGGCGCTCGGTGCGGTCGCGGGCGCCAACGGGGCCTACACCGCGGCGCACCCCGCCGACGCCGGTCCGCTGCCTGTGCCACCGGACCACCTCGTCGAGCACGGCGACACACTGTCGGTCGGCGACTCGACCCTCGAGGTCATCCACCTGCGCGGGCACACTCCCGGCTCGATCGCGCTGCTGTACCGCGACCCGGCGGGGCACCCGCACCTGTTCACCGGCGACTCGCTGTTCCCCGGCGGCGTGGGCAAGACGAACTCGGCGGAGGAGTTCCGCTCACTGCTCGACGACGTCGAGACGCGGGTGTTCGGCGAGCTGCCGGACGAGACGTGGTTCTACCCGGGGCACGGTGACGACTCCACCCTCGGCGCCCAGCGCTCGAAGCTGCCGGAGTGGCGCGAACGCGGCTGGTGAGCCGAGGGCCGGCCGTCAGTCGCGGCGGATGCGCGCCAGCCATGCGGGCAGGTCGACGACCGTGCCCGGTTCGACACCGAGCGGCCCGGCATCGGTTCCCTTGGCCACCGCACGGTAGCGGTGTGACGTCAGCTCCTCGACCGTCCAGCCGTCGGCGAACGCCTCCCGGATCGCCGCAGCGCTGATCCTCGGCCCGAAACCGGGCTCGTCGCTGTCCGCGAGCGCCAGTACGTGCACCACCCCGCCGGGTCGCGTGATCCGGTGCAGCACGTCGGCGTACCGCCGCTGGTCCCCGGGCTCGAAGACATGAAACAAGGCGCTGTCGACGACGGTGTCGAACGGGACGCCGACGTCCTCGCCGAGCTCCCGGTCCAGTTCGAACGCATCCGCGACGCGGAACGCCGCGTCGGCCCGGGAGCCGAAGCCGCGGGAACGGGCGAGCTCACGCGCCCGTTCCACGGCGTGCGGCGCGAAATCGATGCCCAGCACGTCGTAACCCCGGCCTGCCAACAACATCGTGTGTTCCCCGGCCCCGCACCCGGCGTCGAGCACCCTGCCGCCGATCCGGCCGTCCCGTTCCAGTGCCACGACCGCGGGTTGCGGCTGGTCGATCACCCAGGGCGCGCCACCCCCGGTGTAGGACTCGTCGAAGCTGCGCTGCGCCGCGGTGTCGGTCATCGCTGTACCTCTTCCTCCGAAGCCGGATCGGCGGTCTGTGCCGGATCGTCGGCCGGTGCAGGGCCGTCCGGCGGTGCAGGGTCAGTCGCGGCGGATGCGTGCCAGCCACGCGGGCAGATCCACCAGACCACCCGGCCGGACACCGAGTGCGTCGGCGTGTTCCTGCGAATGGGCCACCGCGCGATAGCGAGAACTCGCCAGTTCCTCGACCGTCCAGCCGTCGGCGAACGCCTCCCGGATCGCCGCAGCGCTGATCCTCGGCCCGAACCCGGGCTCGTCGCTGTCCGCGAGCGCGAGGAGATGCACCGTCGCGCCCGAGCGCGTGACCCGGTGCAGCGCCTCCGCGTAGCGGAGCCGGTCCTCGGCGCCGAAGACGTGGAACAGGGCGCTGTCGATGACCGTGTCGAATGCGGCACCGAGGTCGCCGTCCCGTGTCCCGTCCCCGAGCACCAGGGCGTCGGCGACGTCGAACGCGGCCTGGACGCCCCGTTCGGCCGCCGTACGGCGGGCGAGCTCCACGGCCGCATCCGAGAAATCGATGCCGAGCACGTCGTAACCGCGCGCTGCAAGGTGGATCGTGTGCTCGCCGGCGCCGCAACCGGCGTCGAGCACCCGGCGGGCGATCCGGCCCGTCCGCTCCAGCTCCAGGATCGCGGGCTGCGACCGGCCGATCACCCAGCCCGCCGTTCCCTCCGCGTAGGCACTGTCGAAGGTCTCCCGTCCGACCGTTTCCGTCATGGACGCTCCTGTCCGGTTGCTGTCTGGTCCGATTGCTGGGTGGTGGCGTGGGCGGTTGCCGGGTGGCCCGACTTCCGGGTACGCGATGGCCGTACCGAGCGGCCGTTCCGATGGCGAGGTTCCGGCCGGTCGTCCCGGCCGGCCTCCAGCGTGCAACTTCGAGCGCACTCGAGGTCAAGTCCGGCCGCATCGCGCACGTCGTGGGAACGGCGCCCGACTTCCGGTGGTTGTCGGCCCGTGACCCTGCGGCCAGCCTGATCACATGCGGATCACACGTCGAACACTCAGCGTGACCACCGGACTGTTGTTACTGCTCGCCACGGCGGCGCCCGCGGGTGCCCAGGGCCCGACGACGGGCGCGAACCCGGCGGCTCCCGACCGTGGCGTCTACGAGATCACCCCCGACGCGGCCGACCGGGATGCGATCTCCCGGTCGGGCGTTGACGTGCTCGGCTCCCGCGGCGGCACGCTCGCCGTCGTCGCCGACCCGGCACAGGCCTCGCAGCTGCGCGGAACGGGGGTCGAGCTCACCACGATCGGCGACTTCGACGCTCTGCTCGCCGAGCGCAACCCGGCCCCCTCGGAGGCAAGGGCCGCCGCGGACGAGTTCCCCGCGGGAGACGAGGGCTTCCACACCTATTCCGAGCTGACCACGGAGCTCGAGGATGCAGCGGCCGACCATCCGGACATCACGCAGCTCTCGGACGTCGGCAGCAGTCACGAGGGCCGCACGATCCCGCTCCTGAAGATCAGCGGCGATGCGGCACGGGACGCCGACGAGCCGGAGGTCCTGTTCACCTGCAACCAGCACGCCCGCGAACACCTGACCACGGAGATGTGCCTGCGCATCGTCGAGCGCTTCACCGACGACTACGGCACGGACCGGACGGTCACCGATTTCGTCGACAGCCGCGAGATCTACGTCATCCCGACGGTCAACCCGGACGGCTCCGAGCACGACATCGAGGGTGGCCAGTACCAGGGCTGGCGGAAGAACCGGCAAGGACGGGGCACCGATCTCAACCGCAACTGGGGTTACAAGTGGGGCTGCTGCGGCGGATCCAGCGGCTACCCGGGCTCCGAGACCTACCGCGGCGAGGCGGCGTTCTCCGCGCCCGAGACGGCGGCCGTGCGCGACTTCGTCGACTCCCGCGTCGTCGACGGCGAACAGCAGATCGAGGGCCACATCGACTTCCACACCTACGGTGAACTGGTGCTGTGGCCGTTCGGGCACACCACCGACGACGTCACCGAGGACATGACCGAACAGCAGGCGCAGCGGTTCCGGGACGTGGGCCGGGAGCTGGCAGACAGCAACGGCTACACCCCGCAACAGTCCAGCGATCTCTACGTCACCGACGGCGACGTCAACGGCTGGATGTGGGGCGAGCACCGGATCCTGAGCTTCACGTTCGAGATGTATCCGGCCGACGGCTCCGGCCTCGACGGGTTCTATCCCGACGACGAGGACATCGCGCCGGAGACCGAGCGCAACGACGAAGCCGTCGACATCCTCCTGCGCGAGGCGGGCGCGTAACCGGTGCGAACGGGCCGGTGGGCCGGCGGACCGACGTCCGCCGGCCCACCGCGTGTCCTGCACTCGGCACCGCTGTTCTGAATGCGCGGCTCGGTGAGCGTCGGCCGATTTGGGCGCACGAATGCGCACGGCCGTGTTAACATGGGCGCATGACCAGTGCGACGACAGCGTTGGAGGATGTCCTCGCCCGCACCGGGCTCAAGGTGGACGCCACCGAGTTCCTGGCACTCATCGAGCAGGCCGCCCGCCGCCTGTCCCCCGGCGACCCGGACCCGGCACACTTCTTCTCCGGCGAACAACGCGCCGTCCTCGGCGACGTCGGCCTCGACCTGTCGGCGACCCGCGCGGACGAGCCCGACCCGCGCGCGAACGCCGTCGCCACCCGGGCCGTGTTCGCCGATTCCGCACTGACCGTCACCGAGGCGGCCGCGCGACTCGGCGTCGACGACAGCCGCATCCGCCATCGCCTCAAGCAGCACCGGCTCACCGGCTGGAAGGGACACGGCGGATGGCGGCTGCCCGCGTGGCAGTTCTCCGCCGACGGTGCCGTGCCCGGCCTCGATGTCGTACTGCACGCCGTACCCGACGACCAGCCCGCACTGGTGGTCGCCGGATTCATGACCACGCCGCAGCCCGACCTGCCGATCCACGACACGCCGGCGACACCGCGCGACTGGCTACTCGCGGGCGGCGACCCTGCGCGCGTGGCCGAACTGGCCGCTACCCTCGGAACACCCGCCTGACGCCCGGCGCCCGGCGGCGCCCGTTCCCCGACCCGTCCGCCCCGACCGCGCACCGAGGAGCACGTCGGCACAGCCATGGCACGGTTACCCCTGCCTCCACCGGGCGAGGTCCTGCGGCAGCACCTCCGCCCCGATGAGGACATCGTCGCGGTCCATCCGGCCACGCGGCTCGTGCGCGTCTTCGCCGCGCGCGGCAACCATCCGCAGCGCTGGGACACGTTCCGCCGCACCGGGCCGATCGCCCACGCCCGGTTCGAACCGCAGCCGGCCGCACCCACGCCGTCGCATCAGCCCGATCACGGTGTCCTCTACTTCGGACTGTCGGTACGTACCAGCATCGCCGAGGTCTTCCAGACGACGTCCACAGTCGACCGCACGACGCGTGGTCCTCACCTCGTGGTCGTCCGGCCGTCCCGCACGCTGCGACTGCTCGACCTGTCCGGCCTGTGGCCGACCCGGCTCGGTGCGTCGCAGGAGATCTCCAGCGGACCGAAGAAGGTCACCCAGGCGTGGGCGCGCGCGATCCGCACCGAGCTGCCGGATCTCGACGGGCTCTGGTACCGGTCGTCGATGGACGGGGGCGAGCCCGCGGTGTGCCTGTGGGATCCGCCTGCGGGCTCGGCGCTGCCCGCGTCACCGGACATCCTGCTCGGGCTCGACCACCCGGGCCTGGACGTACCGCTGGCCCGGGTGTGCCGCGAACTGGGCTACGTGCTGCTCGACCAGTGATCCGCCCGTGATCGCCGAGCGCGACGGGATCGCGCCCGGTATCGGTGCTGTGCGTTGACCGACCGGTCAACTACGGTTACGGTCCCCGCCATGGGCAGGACCGGCGGCACCCGCGAGCGGATCGTCCGCACCTCCGCCCGGCTGTTGCTGTCCCGCAGTTACGGCTCGGTGAGCGTGGACGACGTGTGCACGGCGGCCGACGTGCGCAAGGGCAGCTTCTACCACTTCTTCCCCTCGAAGGCCGAGCTGGCGAAGGCCGTCGTCGACCTGCACACGGAAGCCCTGCTCGACCGGCTCTCGGCCGCACCCGGCGCGTCCGCGGCGGAGCGGCTCCACGGAGTCGCCGACGCGCTGGGAACCATCCAGACCGGGTTCGAATCCACGTTCGGCCGAGTGGTGGGCTGTCCGTTCGGCAACCTCGCGGCCGAATTGTCCACAGTGGACGACACGTTGCGCGACCATCTGGCCTCGGCCTTCGCGCGATGGGAACGGGAATTCGCGGCGATCTGCCACCGGGCACAGGACGACGGCGTACTGCGCGACGGTGTCGACCCCGACCGCCTGGCACACTCGCTGCTCGCCCACGCCCAGGGCCAGATCCTGCTGGCGAAGGTCGGCGGTCACTCGGCGGCCGAGGTCGCCGCGATGCTGCACGACCTCATCGACGTACACCTGCACGAAGGGGCCGTATGACAGTGCAGTCCGAGCAGCCCGAGGTGGACTTCCACTTCGACCCGATGTGCCCGTTCGCCTATCACACCTCGCGTTGGATCCGGGAGGTCCGCGCGCACACCGGACTGACCGTCAACTGGCGGTTCTTCAGCCTGGAAGAGGTCAACCGGTTCGAGGGCAAGAAGCACCCGTGGGAGCGGTCGTGGTCGTACGGCTGGTCCCTGATGCGCATCGCCGCACTGCTGCGCCGCCGCGACCCCGCGCTGCTCGACGCCTGGTACGCGAGGATCGGCCGGGAGCTCCACCTCGACGGCGGCACACCGCACGAACCGGAGACGGCACGGCGGCTGCTCACCGAGATCGGCGCTGACGCCGCGCTGCTGGACGAGGCGCTCGCGGACCCGTCCACCCATGAGGACATCAAGGCGGACCACCAGCGCGTGCTCGACGCGGGCGGCTTCGGCGTACCCACATTGTTCTTCCCCGACGGGCAGTGCCTGTTCGGCCCGGTGCTGGTCGACCCGCCCTCCGGTGCCGCCGCCGTACGACTCTGGGACGTCGTCACCGGCATGCTGGAGTTCCCGCACGTCTACGAGTTGCAGCGACCCAAGGCCCCGGGCGACCAGCAAGCCGTCGCGGAGGCACTCGCCCCGTACCTGCGGGGCAGGGACTGGAAGAGCGTCGACAGAGGACAGATCATCGAACTCGGAGACGAACGGGAGACCACCTCGTGACCACGACGACCGGCTTCGACAAGGACACGATCACCGGGGCGCTCGCCACGCAGTGGGAGTCGCTGGACACGCTACTGGCATCGCTGCCCGCAGCGGCCTGGGACGAACCGAGCACGCTGCCCGGCTGGACCGTGCGCGACGTCGTCGCGCACGTCATCGGCACCGAGGCGTCGCTGCTCGGCGAGCAGGCGCCGGACCCGGACATCGACGTGACCGAGCTGGCCCACGTCCGCAACGACGTCGCCGCGTTCAACGAACGCTGGGTGCAGTCCATGCGGGACCGGGACCCACAGCGCATGCTCGACCGGTTCCGCGATGTCATCTCCCGCCGCGGTGTTGCGCTGCAGGCAATGACGCAGGACGACTTCGACGCGCCCTCGTGGACGCCGGTGGGACACGCCACCTACGGCCGGTTCATGCGCATCCGGATCTTCGACACCTGGCTGCACGAGCAGGACATCCGCGACGTGGTCGGCCTGCCCGGACACGAGGACGGCCCGTGCGCCGAGCAATCGCTCGACGAACTCACCGAATCGCTCGGCTTCGTCATCGGCAAGCGGGCGGGCGCTCCGGACGGTGCCGGCGTGACCCTGGAGCTCACCGGACCATTGCGGCGCACCGTGCACGTCGCCGTCGACGGCAGGGCCTCCGTGGTCCCCGAACTCCCCGGTCCGGCGACCACCACGCTGCGGCTGAACTCGGGACTGTTCGCGCGGCTCGCCGGTGGCCGCGTCGCCGCCGCGGACCGGCTGTCCGATGTGGAGTACTCCGGCGACACGGAGCTCGGCAGGCGGATCGCGGGCAACCTGGCCTTCACCATCTGACCCGCCGGGTCCCGCCGACCGCCTCGTCCGCGACCTCGCGGACGAGGCGGTCCCGGCACACCGGGATGCGGTCTCAGTGCACCGGCAGGTGGCGGGCCCACCAGTCGAGCACGGCCTCGAACCGCTGGACACGATGCCGCGGCCGGCCACTGCGGGTCAGCTCGTGCCCCTCGCCGGGGAACAGCAGGAACTCGGTGTCCGCGCCGGCCTTCTTCAGCGCGACGAACAGCCGCTGTGCCTGTTCCAGCGGGCACCGCCAGTCCTGTTCGGAATGCACCACCGCGAACGGGATGCCGATGTCCGCGGCGTAGGTCAGCGGACTGCGCTTGCGCTGCTCCTCCGGATCGCCGCCGACGTAGACGTCGGTGAACGTCCAGCCGATGTCCGAGCTCCCCGCGAACGAGTCCCACGCGTTGACCGCACGCTCGCTCCACGCGGCACGAAAACGCCGCCCGTGGTGCGCGGCGAGCCACCCGGTCATGAATCCGCCGTACGAACCGCCCATCACCCCGACCCGGTCGGCATCGGTGTCGGGACGCTCGAGCACGGCATCGAGCAGCGCCAGCAGGTCGTCGGCGTCCACCGTGCCAAGGGCGTGCAGCACCGCGCGGCCGTGCGACTCACCGTATCCGGCCGAGCCGCGCGGATTCGCCAGCACCACAGCGTATCCGGCCGCCGCGTAGACCTGCGCCTCGTCGAACAGGCTCCACTCGTAGGCCGCGAACGGTCCGCCGTGGACGACGAGCAGCACCGGATGCGGGCCGTCGCCCTCGGGCGTGACGACCCAGCCGTGCACCGGATAACCGTCGGCCGACGTGGTGGTGATCTCCTCGGCGGGACGGACGCCGCTGTCGCGCAACGGTGCCGAGAACGCTGTCAGCGCCGTGAACGCGCCGTCGCCGTCGGCGAGCAGCACCTCGCCCGCGTCCCCGGGCCCGGCCTGCACCACGGCGATCCGCTCCCCCGCCACTGCGAACGACCGCACGGCCGCCCGCTCACCGGTGAGCACCGGCAGCTCCGGCAGGCTCACGTCGGAGCCCGCTCGCGGCACGCGCCGCAGCCCGGCGGCACCGCGGTCGGCGACGACGACGAGCACGTCGTCGCCGTACGGCGCGGGCGGCCCCGCGGACGCGACGCAGTCCACCGATTCGGCGTCGGTGAGCCTGCGCGGTGGCTCGGATCCGTCGAGCGGCGCCGCCCACAGCCCCGCATTGGTCGCCGCGCGCGCGAAACCCTCGAACGCGGCCGCGTAGAAGAAGACGGTGCCGTCGGCGGCCACGGCCGGGTTCTCCGCACGCCCCTCGGTCCGCACGACCAGGCGCGGGACCCCGCCTGCCGCGGGCACGGCGTAGAGATCGGCGTGCATCGTCTCGGCTCGGTCCCAGTCCCGTGGTGCCGTGACCAGCACCGCCTCGCCGTCCGGGGTCCACGCCGGGTCGGCGACCGAGGCCGCGTCATCGGTCAGCGGCTCCGGCTCGAGTTCCGGCTCGCCGGCCAGCACGTCGAGGACGAACAGCCGCTGCGGCCGGTCGCGCAGGAAGCCGACGTTGTCGATGCGGTAGTCGTACCGCGTGATCCGCCGGGGCGCCTCGTCACCCGGTTCCGGGGTCACGTCACCGACGGTCGTGCCGTACCGGCCGGGTTCCGGCACTCGTGCGGTGAACGCGATCCGCCGCGAGTCCGGTGCCCACACGGGCCCGCCGGCCCCCAGCGGCAGCGCGGTCAGCGCTCGTGACTCCCCGCCTCCGGCCGGCATGACGTGCAGCTGCGCGGACTCGCCCGCATCGCTGCGCAGGAACGCCACCCACCGGCCGTCCGGGGAGATCGCAGGGGCCGAATCGTGGCGCCGGTCCGGACCGGCGCCGTTGCCACTCCCCTGCCGACCCTCGGCGTGGGTCCACGCCGTCACCCCGTCGCGGCCGACGCGCTGCAGTCCGCCGACATAGGCGTTCGCGGCGACGTCGGGGCGCGTGACGGAGACGAGAAGGAGGTCCCCGGACAGGGCGGGCCTGCCGGGGACCTGCTGCAGTTCGATATCGATAGGACGCACGATGCGCAGCCTACCCGGTTATTAGCGGGGCTAACGACCTGTTCCCGGGGACGTCACCCCACACCGTCACCGTTCGTCGTCCGGCCCGGCCGGATCGACGGCCCTCTCCTCCGGAGCCGAGGCGTTGAGCTCCTCCGGAGCTGCGGCGTTGAGGTTCAACCCGGATTGGCCCACCACGCTCGGGTCGCGCTTGGCCTTGACGAGGCTCGCCACGGTGGTCGCGGTCAGCACGACGACGATGACGCCGAGGGACATCCAGTTGTTGATCTCCAGCCACGGCGGCGTGACGTGGTACTCGTGGAATGCGTGGAGCACGAGCTTCACGCCGATGAACGCGAGGATGATCGCCAGGCCCTGCGACAGGTACACCAGCCTGCTCACCAGGCCGCCGAGCAGGAAGTACAGCTGCCGCAGGCCCATCAGCGCGAACGCGTTGGCCGTGAAGACGAGGAACGCCTCCTGGGTGATGCCGAAGATCGCCGGGATCGAGTCGACCGCGAACAGCAGGTCCGCACTCCCGATCGCCACGATCACGAGCGCCATCGGCGTCAGGTACCGCTTGCCGTTCCTCTTGACGACCGAGTGGTGACCCTCGTAGTCGTCGGTGACGCGGAAGGCCTTCCGCGTCAGGCGCGTGACCAGGTTCTCGTGGTACTCCTCGTCCTCGTCCTTCTTCCGCACCATGTTGATCGCCGTGAAGATCAGGAACGCGCCGAACAGGAAGAAGATCCACACGACCTGCGCGATGGCCCACGCGCCGATCGCGATGAACACGCTGCGCATGGCCAACGCGATCACGATGCCGATCAGCAGCACGCGGTGCTGGTGGATCGCAGGCACCTTGAACGACGACATGATCACCATGAAGATGAAGAGGTTGTCGACCGACAGCGAGTACTCGGTGATGTAACCGGTGAAGAACTCGACCCCCGAATCGTGCCCGGCCAGCAGCCATATGCCGACGCCGAACACCACAGCACACCCGACGTAGAAGGTCACCCAACGAGCCGCCTCCCCGGTGGTGACCTCGTGGGGTTTGCGGTCGACGATGATCAGATCGATCGCAAGCAGCGCGATCAGACCGCCGATGGTGGCGGCCCACAGCCAGAACGGCACGGACATCGACGACTTCCTCCGGTCAGCGTGACGGTGCTATCCGGAGGTCTCTTCCACCCGCGGCCTGCGACAGGCACACCGGCCGGCGACACCGGGTGCGGCGGGAGCGCAACCGTGCTGACGACGTCGCCGTGAGGGAATACTCCCCTCCGTGGGGAACAACCGTCCCATCCTGACTCCCCGGTAGGACCCGGCGCCACTTGTGGTGGCCGTCCGGGGTCATCACCACACACGTAACATCGGTCACACGAGACCGTCCCGACGCCGGAAACCGGGCATGCCCGGACGAACCGCCTGCGTCCCACCCCAATAGTGTGAGCACCGTGTCCCGCCTTCTCCACAGCCGCGGCCGCCGTCTGACGGCGCTGGTCGCCGTCGTCGTGCTCCTCGCCGCAGGCGGCCTCCTGTTGTTCCGTGACGGCGAGCGGCCGCCCACGTACCGCACCCAGGCCGCGACCATCGACGTCGCGACCTCCCCGGGGTCGTCCGAGCGCGAGCAGCTCGACACGACGGTCTACGTGCCGGAGGACACGCCCGCACCCGCCGTCCTGCTGCCGCACGGTTTCGGCGGCGACAAGGACAGTGTCGCCCGCGACGCCCGGGAACTCGCCGAACGCGGGTTCGTCGTGCTGACCTGGTCGGCGCGTGGTTTCGGTGACAGCACGGGCATGATCTCGCTCGGCGCACCCGACCGCGAGGTGGCCGACGCCTCCCGACTGCTCGACCACCTGGCCGGCATGCCCGAAGTGGTCTCCGACGACGACGGCGACCCGCGCGTCGGCGTGACCGGCGCCTCGTACGGCGGTGCGCTGGCACTGCTGCTGGCGGGCACGGATTCGCGGGTGGACGCCATCGCGCCTGCGATCACGTACAACGACCTGCGGCAGTCCCTGCTGCCGAACAACGCCACCGACGGCCGACTCGACACGGCCACCCCGGCACCCGGCGCGGGCACGGAATCCGGCGTACTCAAGCGGTCGTGGATCGGCACGCTCTTCTCCGCGGGCTCGAGCGCCCCGTCGGCGACCGCAGGTGCGGGACCCGACGCCGTCGAACCCGGCGACGACGAGGAGAACGACGACCTCGCCGCACCACCGGGCCAGGCAGGCGACACCGGCTCGACGTCCGACGCAGGCCAGGGGCAGAGCGGCGCCGGGGGAAACACGCGCGGCGACGCCGGTGCGTGCGGCCGGTTCAGTGCCGAGGTCTGCGCGGCCTACGCCGACGTCGCGACCGACGGGGTCGCCGAACCGGAGACGCTCGACCTGCTGCACCGCGTCTCGCCCGCCTCCGTCACCGGTGACATCACCGTGCCGACGTTGCTGGTGCAGGGCGAACACGACACCCTGTTCGGTCTCGACCAGGCCGACGCCAACGCCCGCCAGATCGCCGAGGCGGGCGGCGAGGTGTCCGTCGCCTGGTACGCGGGTGGCCACGACGGCGGCGGCCCCGGCTCGAACCTGCGCGGTGTCATGGCCGACTTCCTCTGGCATCACCTGACCGGCGAGGGCAACGACCCCGCTGCGCCCTTCTCCTACGACGTGACCGGTGCATTGCGCCCCGACGGCGCCCCGTCGGTCCGTAACGTCGAAGCGGGCTCCTATCCCGGCGTCAACGGCGACGACGTCGGGCGCCGGACCGTGCGGCTCCTCGGTGAACAGCAGACCGTCGTACGCCCGCCCGGCGGCACCCCCGCCTCGGTGAGCGGCATCCCCGGGCTGAACCGCGTCGTGTCGGGCTCGTCCCGGTTGTCGAGCCTGTTCACCCTCGATCCTCCCGGCCAGTCCGCCGTGTTCACGTCGCGGCCCATGACCGAGCAGCTGCTCGTCTCCGGCGCGTCGACGGTGCGACTGTCCATCACGCCCGAGCCCACGCAGGCCGCCACCGGCCGCAACGCCGACGACACCGGCGGTACCGGCAACGAATCCGGGCAGGAGGACGGCGACTCCGGGCGGGACGGCGGCTCCGGGCAGGAGGACGCGAACCCGAGCGCCGACGCACCGGGCGCCGGCGCCCCGTCCGAGGCGGTGCTGTTCGCCAAGCTGTACGACGTCGGCCCCGACGGCACCCGCACGCTGCCCGGCAACGCCGTGTCACCGATCCGGGTGCCGCTCGCCGACGACGGCTCGCCGACCGAAACGACCGTCACGTTGCCCGGAATCGTCCGGCCGGTCGAGGCCGACCACCGGCTGCAGCTGGTGGTCGGCACGACGGACCAGTCGTACACCACTCCCGACCAGCCCGCCGCCTTCCGCGTCGCGCTCGCCGGCCCACCCGAGGTGGCGGTACCGGTGGTCCCGGGTACGGCGGCGACGTCCGGGTGGCCGGTGGCCCAGCTCGCGGGCGTCGGCGGTGCACTCGCCCTCGCCGTGCTCGTGGCCGCGATCGGCAGGATCCGCCGCAGGCGTTCGCACCGCATGGACCCGGAGCTGGCCGACACCCCGATGGTGATCTCCGGGCTGACGAAGTCCTATCCCGGTGGGCTGACCGCGGTCAGCGACCTCTCGTTCCGGGTCGAGCCCGGCCAGGTGCTGGGCCTGCTCGGGCCCAACGGCGCGGGCAAGACGACGACGCTGCGCATGCTGATGGGCCTGATCTCGCCGTCCGACGGCGAGATCAGGGTGTTCGGCCACCGGGTGACACCGGGCGCGCCGGTACTGTCGCGCATCGGGTCCTTCGTCGAAGGCTCCGGGTTCCTGCCGCATCTGTCGGGCGCGGCGAATCTCGAACTGTTCTGGCAGGCGACCGGCCGCCCCACGGACAAGGCCCACGTCGACGAAGCCCTCGAGATCGCCGGGCTGGGCGATGCGGTGCACCGCAAGGTCCGCACGTACAGCCAGGGCATGCGGCAGCGCCTGGCCATCGCACAGGCGATGCTCGGGCTGCCGGAACTGCTCGTGCTCGACGAACCCACCAACGGGCTCGACCCGCCCCAGATCCACCAGATGCGCGAGGTACTGGGCCGGTACGCGGCGACGGGCCGCACGGTCGTCGTGTCCAGCCACCTGCTGGCCGAGGTGGAACAGACGTGCACCGACGTCGTCGTCATGCACCGCGGCAGGCTGATCGCATCCGGCGGCGTGCACGACATCATCGCCGCGGGCGGCGAGGCCACGTTCCGCGTGGACGACGCGGAACGTGCCGCGGAGATCCTGCGCGGGCTCGACGGCGTGTCCGACGTGGAGATCGCCGACGGCCTCGTGCACGCCGACCTCGACGGCCTGCCGCGCAGCGAGGCCGTCGCGGCGCTGGTGCGTGCGGACGTGTCCGTGGAACAGGCCGGACCGCGGCGCAGGCTCGAAGACGCGTTCCTGCAACTCGTCGGAGAAGGTGAGGGCTGATGAGCGACTCCGAACGCGGTACCCCGGAGCCGTCCGGCGCCGCAACGGCGCACCCGCACGCGGTGGACCAGCACGGCGTGCACACCGACCCGGCCGCGCTGGACGAGCTCACCGACGTGGCCGGGGCGGAACCGGCCACGGGATCCGGGCCGGACGGCGCCGTCACCGGCTACCGCCCAGCCCGGACGCTCCGGCTCGGCGTGGAACTGCGGAGGCAACTGCGCAGACGGCGCACCCAGCTGCTGCTGGCGTTCGTCGCGCTACTGCCGTTCATCCTGGTCGCGGCGTTCGAGATCGGCGAGGCAGAAGCCGACCCGCGCTCGGGCGGGTTCATCGACCTCGCCACTGCCAGCGCGCCCAACTTCGTCGTCGTGGCACTGTTCGTGTCCGGCTCGTTCCTGCTGCCGATGATCGTGGCGCTGTACTTCGGCGACACGATCGCCAGCGAGTCGTCGTGGTCGAGCCTGAAGTATCTGCTGGCGATACCCGTACCCCGGCACCGGCTGCTGCGGCAGAAGGCGATCGCGTCGGCGCTGCTGTCGGCCCTGGCGATCGTGATCCTGCCCCTGTCGGCGCTCGTCGCGGGAATGATCTGGTACGGCGCGGGCGAGGCGATCAGCCCGACGGGCGATTCGATCCCGTTCGCGGACAGCCTCGTCGCGCTCGCACTGGCGACGGTGTACCTGATCGTCCACCTGGCGTGGGTGGCCGGGCTGGCACTGCTGCTGAGCGTGTCCACCGACGCTCCGTTGGGCGCCGTCGGCGGCGCCGTGCTGGTCTCGATCCTGTCGCAGATCCTCAACCGGATCACCGCGCTCGGGGACCTGCGGGACTTCCTGCCGACCCACTTCTCGTTCGCGTGGATGGACCTGATCGCCACCGACATCGAGTGGACCCGCATGGCCTCCGGCGTCCTGTCGGCGACACTGTTCGCCACGGTGTTCGGGCTGCTCGCGGCCCGGCGGTTCGCGACGAAGGACGTCACGAGCTGACGGCGCGGCCCGCTTGCACCGCACCCGGTGCGATCACTGCCCCGGGCCGGTGACGATCACGGTCAGGGCATGACATGTGGCCGGGAATGACCGACAATTCCGAAACAGAATCGTCCCCGCCGCACGCGGCCCCATCCGGCAAGGAGGCCCCATGCCTCGTCCCGTGTACTTCGAGGTCTACGCGAGCGATCCCGAACGGGCGATCACCTTCTACACGACCGTGTTCGAGTGGCATTTCGAACGCTGGGCTCCGGACGCGGCGTGGGCGATCACGACGGGCAGCGGCGCCGGCATCGACGGCAGCCTCGTACAGCGGGACGAGCCGCCACCCGAGAACGGCGCGGCCGCACCGACGTGCTCGCTCACGATGGAGGTCGACGACCTGGACCTGATGGTGCGCGAGGTGCAGCAGGCGGGCGGCTCGCTCGCCGCGTCGGCACGGACCGTCCCGGAGATGGGCAGGCTCGTCCACTGCCGCGATCCGGAAGGCACGCTGTTCGGCATGCTCGAACCCGATCCGAACGCGGCCTGACCTCCGCGATTCACCGCCCGAGTGCCGCCGTCCGAGCGCCACCATCCGAGCGCCACCGTCCGAGTGCCGTCGGCCACTCACGGCCTCATGCCGATCGCTCACGGCCTCGTGCCGGTCACTGCTGTCCGGCGGCGTCCATCCCGCGGAGCTCCTTCTTCAGCTCGGAGATCTCGTCGCGCAGCCGGGCGGCCAACTCGAACTGCAGGTCTCGGGCGGCCTGCATCATCTGGTCGGTCATCTGCTGGATGAGGTCGGCGAGTTCGGCCCGCGGCATCGAGCTCGGTTCGCGGTCCACGAGCACGCCCGAGCTGCGCACCTTGTCGCCCTGCTCCGGCTTCTTGCCCCGCGAGGCGTTGCGCCCGGAACCGCCGACGTCGACCTCCTCCTCGGAGTCCTCGGCCTCGGTGTAGACGCGGTCGAGGATGTCGGCGATCTTCTTCCGCAGCGGCTGCGGGTCGATACCCCGCTCGGTGTTGTAGGCGACCTGCTTCTCGCGCCGGCGGTTCGTCTCGTCGATGGCGTACTGCATCGAGGCGGTGATCGTGTCGGCGTACATGTGCACCTGGCCGGACACGTTCCGCGCCGCACGGCCGATCGTCTGCACCAGGGACGTGCCGCTGCGCAGGAAGCCCTCCTTGTCGGCGTCGAGGATCGCCACGAGTGACACCTCGGGCAGGTCCAGGCCCTCGCGCAGCAGGTTGATGCCCACGAGCACGTCGAAGTCACCGGACCGCAACTGCCGCAACAGCTCGACACGGCGGAGCGTGTCGACCTCGGAGTGCAGGTAACGCACCCGGATGCCCAGTTCGAGCAGGTAGTCGGTGAGGTCCTCGGCCATCTTCTTCGTGAGCGTGGTGACCAGCGTCCGCTCGTCCTTCTCCGCGCGCGTGCGGATCTCGTGCACCAGGTCGTCGATCTGCCCCTCGGTCGGTTTGACGACGACCTCGGGATCGACCAGCCCGGTCGGGCGGATGACCTGCTCGACGAACTCGCCGCCGGCCTGCCCCATCTCGTACGGACCGGGTGTGGCCGAGAGGTACACGGTCTGGCCGATGCGATCGGCGAATTCCTCCCACGTCAACGGCCGGTTGTCGAGCGCGCTCGGCAGGCGGAAGCCGTGATCGACGAGCGTGCGCTTGCGCGACGTGTCGCCCTCGAACATCGCGCCGATCTGCGGCACCGTCTGGTGCGACTCGTCGATGACCAGCAGAAAGTCCTCAGGGAAGTAGTCGATCAACGTGGCCGGAGCGGACCCGGGTGCACGGGCGTCGATGTGGCGCGAGTAGTTCTCGATACCGGAGCAGAACCCGACCTGCCGCATCATCTCGATGTCGTAGCTCGTGCGCATGCGCAGCCGCTGTGCCTCGAGGAGCTTGTTCTGCTTCTCGAGCTCGGCCAGCCGCTCCTCGAGTTCGGCCTCGATGGCGTGTACGGCCTTTTCCATGCGCTCGGGCCCCGCGACGTAGTGCGTGGCCGGGAAGATGCGCACCTCATCGATCTCGCTGACGATGTCGCCGGTCAACGGGTGCAGATAGTAGAGACTGTCGATCTCGTCGCCGAAGAACTCGACGCGGATCGCCAGCTCCTCGTAGGCGGGGATGATCTCGACGGTGTCGCCGCGCACGCGGAAGGTACCGCGGGCGAAGGCCAGGTCGTTGCGGGTGTACTGGACGTCGACCAGCGCGCGCAGGAACACGTCACGATCGACCTCCTCGCCGACCGCCAGCCGCGTCGACCGGTCGAGGTACGACTGCGGTGTGCCGAGGCCGTAGATGCAGGACACGCTCGCCACCACGATCGTGTCGCGGCGCGAGAGCAGGTTCATGGTGGCCGAGTGGCGCAGCCGTTCCACGTCGTCGTTGACCGACGAGTCCTTCTCGATGTAGGTGTCCGTCTGCGGAACGTACGCCTCGGGTTGGTAGTAGTCGTAGTAGCTGACGAAGTACTCGACGGCGTTGTTCGGGAACAGTTCCCGCAGCTCGTTCGCCATCTGCGCGGCCAGCGTCTTGTTCGGCTGGAGCACCAGCGTCGGCCGCTGCACCCGCTCGACCAGCCAGGCCGTGGTCGCCGATTTACCCGTACCGGTCGCACCGAGCAGGACGACGTCCTTCTCGCCCGCCGCCAGCCTGCCGTCGAGTTCCTCGATCGCCGCGGGCTGGTCACCGGCGGGCTGGTAATCGCTGACGACCTCGAACCGCCCGCCTTCACGCGGGATGTCGGAGACGGGGCGGAACTCGGAGTGCGCCAGCACGGGATACTCGGTCGCGAATGCCACGCCATCCAGCATAAGCGTGCCCACCGACACTCTCCGCCCCGCGGGCGTACCTGCTCACCGCAGCGTGGCCGTCCCCGCGCCGCAGTAAAAGGCGCCCCGGCCCGGCCGCTTTCCGAACGTGAGCAGCCCCCGATCGGGGGACAGCGCATCGCACGCCGGCTCCGGCACCGGTGTGGTCCGACTCGACGCACACCGGTGCGCGCAGCAAGATGATCGGCATGCATCCGCCGAAGCGGGAGACGTTCGACGTTGCAGCCGGCACCAACACCGACCCGAAGGGCGTCGTCCGCGACGTCGAGGAGTACCGCGTCGAGGACTGCGGCCTGTACATGGCGCGGCCGACACCGGGACGGGCACAGTTCCGGTATCTCGAATCGTGGCTGTTGCCCTCGCTCGGGCTGCGGATCAGCGACTTCTGGTTCAACCCCGGTCACGAGAAGGACCAGGACTTCTATCTCGACGTCGTCGGTGTCACCACGACTCCCGACGGGGTGTGGCACACCACCGACCTGTACCTCGACCTCGTCCTGCGGCAGCACCGCGGTGTCGACGTGATCGACACCGGCGAGCTGCTCGAGGCCGTGCAGGACGGGCTGGTGAGCTGCGGCGAGGCCACCCGGGCACTGGAGACGGCCTACAGCACGGTCGGCGCGCTCGCCCGGCACGACCACGACCTCGGTGCCTGGCTGGCGAGCCGAGGCATCGCACTCACCTGGAAACGTCACCCCTAGCGCGCAGACCCCTGTTCGGTGGCTTCTCCCGAACGACGAGTGACCTTATCGTCACGCTACGGGCACTTCACTCGTGGCCGGGGAGGCTCTGTTGCCACACGATGCACACGCCTGGGTCGCCTTGCGGGCCAAAGAGGGTGAGGCCGAGGCACTCACTCATGCCGACGAAGCCCACCTCGGCCGGATACAGCCGCTGATGATCCTCGACCAGGCGACGTCGGCAGCACGTCAGATCGGCCGCGCAGAAGGAGTTGCGCGACACCTTCACACTCACCACCGGGTACTCGCCGTCGACGCATCGGACGTCGACCGTTCGACCTTCACTCCGGTCGGAGCCCTCGGCGAACTCGTCGACCGGCTGAGCTACGGCGTGGACCTCTTCGACGTCGGCGCCCCGATCCCGATCCTGCCCGTGCTCCGGGAAGGAGCGTCGGCCCGGACTGCCGCCGATACCGGCCGGCTGGGCGAGGAGACAGGGACCGGAGTCGCCCTGCGCATCCGGTGGAGGCCGGGAATTCCGGCCGAGTTCGAGCGCATTGTCGAGGCTCTGAACGTCGACCCGCGCAGGATCGACATCGTCGTCGACCTGGGATTCATCGAGGCCGTACCCACCGAACACGCTCACGCCGTGCATACCGCCGTGGCGACGGTCCGAGCGATCGGACCGGTGCGCAACCTCGTTCTTCTGAGCGGCTCGGTGCCCTCACGACTGTCACACCATGGAAACTGGCAGCAGGACCGATACGAGGAACAACTGTGGCGTGAGGTCTCGGCGCGACACAGCGACGTGTTGTTCGGCGATTACGGCGTGGTCCACCCGAAGCAGGCACCCGGATGGCCGCCCAAGAACATCACCGTGCGCTACACCTGCTCGACCGGATGGGCCTACTGGCGTCGGCCCATCGAGGAATCAGCCCCCGCGCATGAGGGCGACGGGTCGACCGACGAGCCACCACGAGCACGTACCTTCCGAAAGCTGTGCCGCGAGCTGGTCGACGCCGACATCTTCGCGGGGCGGTACTTCTCGTGGGGCGATCACGAGCTGTCCGACGCAGCACACGGCAACGGGCGAGCTCTGGGCCGCTCGAGCGCACCGATCGCTTTCGCGACGTCCCATCACCTTGCCTATCTGGCCACCATGCCTACCTAGACACAGGGACCGCTGGCCGCTCAGCCGTCCCAGCCCGTCTCGGCGGCCCAGCGTTCGGCACGGACGAACGCGGCATCCACCCAGGACTGTTTCTCCTCGGAGTAGTTCAGCGAACTCGCATCACCCGCGTGCGCGCGGGCGAGCCGCTGTTTGATGTCCGCGTACACACCGGCCTCGGCCGGATGCGCCCGCAGCCAATCGCGGAACAGGAGTGCGAGCCGCCACGCCGGACCTTGCGCCGAGCGGACGTGCAGGTTCACGGGCCGCTGCGGATCGGCACCGTAGTGGAACCGTTTGTCCCACCGGGCCGGCGCGGTCGTCCCGTCCTGCGGTTGGTCGAACCAGTGCCCCTCGGCCCGCACGAAGCCCGCATCGGACAGTGCCTCGGAGACCAGATCGGCCTCGGCCAGCGACGGCACGACGAGCTGCAGATCGAGCGTGTCCTTGGCGGGCAGTCCGGGCACGGCGGTCGAACCGATGTGGTCGGCGCGCTCGGCCTTGTCGCCCGCCGCCGCACGCACCCGTGCCAGTAGCCGTTCGGCCTGCGCGGGCCATGCCGGGTCGGGTTCGACGAGCGTGGGCGGCTTCGGCGCACGGGGCTGCCGCAGGCGCACATTGGCCTCGAAGGGCACGATCCGCTCGTGCCAGAGGGCATCCACCTGCGCCTGCACCAGGTCGGCGGTGCCGCTGTTGTCGAGCCACACGTCGGCCGCGGCTTCACGCTGTGCCCGCGTCGCCTGCGCGGCGATCCGGGACCGCGCGTCCTCGGCGGCCATTCCCCTGCTCTCGCCGAGCCGCCGGACGCGGGTTTCCTCATCCGCATCCACGACCAGCACCAGGTGGTAACTGGCGCCCATGCCGCCTTCGACCAGCAACGGGACGTCGTGCACGACGACGGCGTCGGCGGATGCCTGCGCCATCAGTTCGGCCGTCCGCCTGCCGATCCGCGGATGGGTGATCGCGTTCAGCCGGGCACGCGACTCGTCGTCGGCGAACGCCCTCGCGGCGAGAGCCGCACGGTCCAGTTCACCGTCGGCCGTGAGCACGTCCTTGCCGAACGCCTCGACGACCTCGGCCAGTCCGTCCGTCCCGGGCTCGACGACCTCCCTGGCGATGCGATCCGCATCGATCACCGTGGCCCCGAGTTCGGCCAGCCTGACCGCCACCGTCGATTTTCCCGCACCGATTCCACCGGTCAGCCCTACACGAAGCATGCGCGCATTCAACCAGTCGTCACCACCGGCGCACTCTCCGGCGTCGATCGAACCGTTATCCAGCAAATTCGAGTGACACGCCGCGACGTTCCACCACAGTCCGGCGTTGATTACCTACTCTTCCGCGCATCGGCTATCGCCCACTCGGAGGAACGATGCCAGCCAACACGTACGCCGGGAAACATCGTCTGGGAACCCCGGGCCTGGTGCACTGTGTCATGCACCAGGCCGTTGCGGCGGCACTCGACGAGCACCGCCGCAACTGGCTGACCGCGCTGCTCGTGCCGGCCAAGCACAGCCTGGCGGGCCTCCGCCGCCGCGCCCGTGCCGCGGCGCACGAACGCGCCTGGGCACCCCTGCCCGCCCGCGCGGCCGCCTGACCGACACGACCCCGGTACCCCCGGTCGGCCGGTTCCGTCGCTCGACCCTCTGACACGACAGTGGCCCCGGTCCGTGATCGGACCGGGGCCACTGTCGGTTCATCGCGCGGGGTTCATCGCGCGGGGTTCACCCGCGTGACGTCACGCCTCGCCGAGGCGTTCACGCCACTCACGCACCGCCGGAGAGCTTCTCCCGCAGAGCCGCGAGCTGCTCGTCGCTCGCCAGCGTTCCGCCGCTCTGGGCGGGCTGCTCCGACGAGCCCGTCGACGGGGCCGACGGGGCGGAGGACGAGGACGAGGACGACGAAGAGGAGGAGGAGGACGAGGAGGAGGACGTCGACGCCCCGCCACCAGAGGTGTAGCTCTGGTCGCCGCCCTCGACGCCGGTCGCGGCGTCGGCCGCCGCGGCGGCGTTGGCGGCGGCCGCCTCGGCGACCTGCTTCATGTGCTGCTCGTAACGCTCGTGGGCCTCGGCGTACTGCCGCTCCCACTCCTCACGCGCAGTCTCGTAGCCTTCCTGCCACTCCTGCGTGTCCGGGTCGAAGCCCTCGGGGTAGATGTAGTTGCCCTGGTCGTCGTACTCGGCGGCCATGCCGTACTGCGTCGGGTCGAAGTCGGCGTCCGCCGTGAAGCCCTCGTTGGCCTGCTTCAGCGACAGCGAGATGCGGCGACGCTCGAGGTCGATGTCGATGACCTTGACCATGACCTCGGTACCGACCTGGACGACCTGCTCCGGGATCTCCACGTGGCGCTCGGCCAGCTCGGAGATGTGCACCAGGCCCTCGATGCCCTCCTCGACGCGGACGAACGCACCGAACGGGACGAGCTTGGTGACCTTGCCCGGGACGATCTGGCCGATCGCGTGGGTACGGGCGAACTGGCGCCACGGGTCTTCCTGGGTGGCCTTCAGCGACAGGGACACGCGCTCGCGGTCCATGTCCACCTCGAGCACCTCGACCGTGACCTCCTGGCCGACCTCGACGACCTCGGACGGGTGGTCGATGTGCTTCCAGGACAGCTCCGAGACGTGCACCAGGCCGTCGACGCCGCCGAGGTCCACGAACGCACCGAAGTTGACGATCGAGGACACGACGCCCTTGCGGACCTGACCCTTGGCGAGCGCGTTGAGGAACTCGCTGCGGACCTCGGACTGGGTCTGCTCCAGGTAGGCGCGGCGGGACAGGACCACGTTGTTGCGGTTCTTGTCCAGCTCGATGATCTTGGCCTCGAGCTCGCGGCCGACGTACGGCTGCAGGTCGCGCACCCGGCGCATCTCGACGAGCGAGGCGGGCAGGAAGCCACGGAGACCGATGTCGAGGATGAGGCCGCCCTTGACGACCTCGATGACGGTGCCCTTGACGGGCTCGTCCTTCTCCTTGAGGTCCTCGATCGTGCCCCAGGCGCGCTCGTACTGGGCGCGCTTCTTGGACAGGATCAGCCGGCCTTCCTTGTCCTCCTTCTGCAGGACAAGGGCCTCCACCTCGTCACCGACGGCGACAACCTCGGCCGGGTCGACATCGTGCTTGATGGACAGCTCACGAGAGGGGATGACGCCCTCGGTCTTGTAACCGATGTCGAGCAGCACTTCGTCGCGGTCGACCTTGACGATCGTGCCTTCGACGATGTCACCATCGTTGAAGTACTTGATGGTCTTGTCGATCGCGGCGAGGAAGTCTTCCTCCGTCCCGATGTCGTTGACGGCGACCTGGGCCTGCTCGGCACTCGGGGCGGTGGTGGTGTCGATGGTCATTAGGTGGGTTGCTCCGGTAGCGGATAGATGTCGTGGGGTTTGCAGTTTGCCGAAACCCGCCATCGCCGGGACCGGCCTCGGGGATCCGGAGACGGTCGATCGGTCGACGTCGGGCAGCGCAGGACGGGCCACCGGGTGATGACCGTGCATTCGTCCAGGCGTCTCCGACGCTGATCGCGCCACTTGCGCCGCAACGGCCGCCGAGGATCATCTCGAGGTGCGCGACCACACCACCTCACACGAACCCGGGAGGCGAGAGGAAGCGCGGAACCCACTGCGCTAACAAGCATCGTACGCGGCTGGCTGTGACCCACACAATCAGGGGTGCACGCGTGATCACGCCGCTTCACGGCGGAGAATGGCACCGTGTCCGAGACGCCTCCCCCGGCCGGTTCCGCCGCCCGCGATCCACGGTATGCGGACACCGAACGCGCTCTCGGCACAGCCCGTGTCGCCCACCGCACCGTCGGGTCCACCGAGGCCGAACGCGCGAACCTGGCCTGGTGGGACGCCGACGCGGACACCTATCTCGACGAACACGGCGATTTCCTCGGTGAGGCGGATTTCGTGTGGTGCCCGGAAGGGCTCCGGGAGGAGCAGGCCCGGCTCCTCGGACCGTCCGGCACTCTCGCCGGAGCCGACGTGCTCGAGATCGGCTGCGGTTCGGCGCCCTGCGCCCGCTGGCTCACGGCACAGGGGGCCGACGCCGTCGCGCTCGATCTGTCGGCGGGCATGCTCCGGCACGCCCGCACCGCAGCGCGGCGCAGCGGCCTGACACCGGCACTGCTCCAGGCCAACGCCGAAGCCCTGCCGCTGTCGGGCGCCACGTTCGACATCGCGTGCTCGTCGTTCGGCGCACTGTTGTTCGTCCCGTCCCTGGAGACCGTGTTCGCCGAGGTGGCACGGGTCCTGCGGCCGGGCGGCAGCTGGGTGTTCTCGGTGACACACCCGATGCGGTGGATCTTTCCTGACGACCCCGGGCCGACCGGGCTCACGGCCGTTCAGCCGTACTTCGACCGCACCCCGTACGTCGAACAGGACGAGAGCGGCACCGCGACCTACGTCGAGTACCACCGCACCTTCGGCGACTACGTCCGCGCACTGACCTCGACCGGCTTCCGTCTGCTCGAGGTCGTCGAGCCCGAATGGCCCGACGGGCACACCCGCGTCTGGGGCCAGTGGAGCCCACTGCGCGGCAAGCTCTTCCCCGGAACCGCGATCTTCCGGGCCGAACGAGCCCACTGACCGCCGGCTCGTCCTCACGCACCCGGGCTCCGTGCCCGCACCGCGTCGAGGCGCGGCACGGGCGGCAGCGTTCCCTCGGTTCCCTCGGTTCCCTCGCACCCGGCCGGCCCGGATCGCGCAACCGTTCCCCCGTTACGGGCATGCTGCGGCGTCGATCCTCCGCCCGCGCCGACACCCGCGACACACTTCGGGATCGACGGACCTAGAGTTAGAACTGACCAGTCAGTTCAAAAGGATGACGTATGCAGATGATCGCCGACCGGGTCCGCATCGATGGCCCGCACGGAACGCTCGTGCCGCAGACCTCGCTCACCGTCTCGTCCGGCGAGTTCGTCGTCGTGAAGGGCGAGCCCGGTACCGGCGTCACGGCGTTCGGCCTCGCCCTCGCCGGGCGGCTGCGCCCCTCCACCGGCACGGTCACCGTCCACGACGACACACCCGATCCCACCGACCGCGCCGACGACGACCCGGACCAAGACGACCCGGACCGAGACGACCCGGACCGAGACGACGGGGACGGGAACGAGGACGGCGACGGCAGCGACGACAGCGACAGCGACAGCGACAGCGACAGCGACAGCGACAGCGACGAGAGCCCCGCCGACGAGAGCGACAGCGACGCGGACGACAGCGGGGACAACTCCGAGGACAGCGGCAGCCGGTCGGACCGGCCCGCAGACAGTCCCGACGCCACTGCAGCCCCGGCCGGCACTGCCCGCACGGCGTCACGACTCGTCGCGGTCGTCGACGCCCCCGGCGTCAGTGAGCCCGACGAAGCGCTGCCCGTCCGCGTCGTCGTCGGCGAGGAACTGGCACTCGCGGGCAGGCCCGCGAACAAGGCCGCGGTCACCCGCTGGCTCGCCGATCACGACGCGGCGCCCTACGCGGACTCCCGGTTCGAACATCTCGACGCCGATCTCCGCACTCGACTGCTGACCACGCTTGCCGCATCCCGCGACGGCGTGCGGATGCTCGTGCTCGACCGTCCCGACCGGCACACGAGCGAGACCGACGGGTGGGTGCAGCTCGCCCGCGAACACGCCGAGCGGGGACTCGCAGTCGTCGTACTGACGGCCACCGTTCCCGATTCGGCGCTGCCGACCGAACCCGCACACATCGGCAGGCTCGGCCAACCCGACCCCGCACGCCCGCTGCCGGAGGACCACTCGTGAACGCCGTTCACCTCGCTCACAACGAGCTGCGCAGGCTCACCACAGGCACGCTGCCCAAGCTCGCCATCGCCGCGATCGTGCTCGTACCCCTGCTGTACGCGTCCCTGTACCTGTACTCCAATTACGACCCGTACGGCCGACTCGACAATCTCCCGGCCGCGATCGTCGACAACGACGCGGGCTCCGGCACCGGGGACGACCACCGCAACGTCGGCCGAGACGTCACCGACGAACTCCTGCGATCCGGCGACTTCGACTGGCAGTCGGTGTCGGCGGAGGAGGCCCACAACGGTGTCCGGGACGGCGACTACGCGTTCGCGATCACCATTCCCCGCGGCTTCAGCAAGGCACTGACGTCGAGCGCCGATTTCGAGCCACGTCAGGCCGGGATCACGCTGACCACCAACGACACGAACAACTACCTCTCCCACACGATCGCCGATCAGGTCGCAGAGAAGGTGCGGGACACGATCGCGAAGAAGGTCGGCACGCAGGCGGCCGACCGGTTCCTCGTCGGGTTCTCCACGATCCACGAACGCACCGCGAAGGCCACGGACGGAGCACGGCAGCTCGCCGACGGCGCCCGCGAACTCCGCGACGGCCAGCAACAGCTCGCGAACGGCGCATCGCAGCTCGACACGAGCAGCAGCCAGCTCGCGTCGGGACTGGCGACGCTGAAGTCGAGTACCGAGAACCTGCCCGAGCAGGCCCGCAAGCTCGCGAACGGCGCCAACCAGGTCGCAGCCGGCAACGAGCAGATCGCCGCGAAGGCGTCGGCCCTCGCGCAGGGATCGACGGACCTGCAGAACAGCCTGAACAACGCGGACGACCAGCTCGGGCAGCGACTCCGCGAAGGTGGGCTCGGCGAACAGGAGGTCCAACACGTCCTGGGGGTGCTCGGGGAACTGCGCACACCGATCGACGAAGCCGACGGCCGGATCCAGCAGACATCGTCGCAGCTGAACACCCTCGCCACCGGTGCGCGGGAGGTCGCGAACGGCGCGCAGCGCATCGCGGGCAGCGCACCGCAGCTGAGCAACGGTATCGCCAGCGCAGCCGACGGGGCGCAGAAGCTCTCGAACGGAGCAGCGAGCCTCGACAGCGGTGAGCAGGACGCCCTGGCCGGTTCGAAGGAACTCGTCAGCGGCGCGAACGAACTCCGGGACGGGCTCAGCGAAGGGCTCGACCAGATTCCCGACACCGACGACGACACGCGGGAGCAGACGGCACGCACCATCGCCGATCCCGTCTCCGTCGACAACGCGAGCATGGCCAGCGCGGGCACGTACGGGGCCGGGCTCGCCCCGTTCTTCATCGGCCTGGCGACATGGATCGGTGCCTTCGTGTTGTTCCTGCTCCTGCGCCCGTTGTCGACGCGTGCCCTCACTGCGGGTGCGTCGCCGCTGCGGGTCGCCGTCGGCGGGTGGCTGTCGGCAGCCGCGCTCGGGATCGCCCAGGTGGTGGTGCTGTTCGGCGCCGTGACCTGGCTCGTCGGCATCCCGGTCGCGGATCCGGTTGCGGCGCTGGGCTTCGTGATCCTGACGTCGCTGACGTTCACCGCGATCGTGCACGCGCTCAACGCGCTCTTCGGTGCGGTCGGCAAGTTCCTCGGGCTCGTGCTGCTCGTACTGCAGCTCGTCAGCGCGGGAGGCACGTTCCCCTGGCAGACCTTGCCCGACGCGCTGCAACCGCTGCACGCGGCGCTGCCGATGGGCTATGTGATCGACGGACTGCGGCACCTGCTCTACAGCGGAGCGTCGGCAGAGATGCTCATCGACGTCGGCGTCCTCGTGGCCTATCTCGCGGCCGGGCTCACGGCCTCGACGCTGGCCGCACGGCGACGTCGCATGTGGACGGTCGGCAGTCTCAAACCGGAGCTGGCGCTGTGACCGCTCGGGCGGAGGCGACCCGCAGGCGGCTGTTCGAGGCGACGATGCGCCTGGCACGTGGCACGGGACTGGCCGGTGTCACCGTCGACGACATCGCCGCCGAAGCCGGTGTCGCCAAGGGCACCGTGTACTACAACTTCGGCAGCAAGAACGGGCTCGTCGAGGCGCTGCTGCGCTACGGCGTCAACGACCTCGCCGAGCGGTTGACCGCCGCCGTCGAGAGCTCGGACGACCCGTCCGCCGGACTCGCCGCACTGGTGGACGCCGCGTTGGCCTTCATCGAGCAGTACCCGGGGTTCTCACAGATCCTCGTGAGCGAGCTCTGGCGGACGCCGGGCCGTTGGGCCGAGACACTCGCACCGCTGCGGGAGGAGATCCTCACGATCCTCGAAGGCCAATTGGAACGGGTCGCCGCCACCCGGCGGTTCCCGGTGGACGTGCCCGCGCGGAGGGCGGCGACGGCGCTGTTCGGGACGCTGCTCGTGTCGGCGCTCGACTGGCTGGTCTTCGAACCGCACCGGGACCGGGCAGAGGTGCGGGACGGGGTGCTCACCCTCCTCGCCGCACGGGCCGACACCGGGTGAGCGCACCCGGACCGGTGCGCTCACCCGCTGGTCAGGGTCTGCGCACCGGCCTCCGCTCCCCCAGCTGATGCGCCGAGGGCGGCCTGCCGTCGAGCGCACGCCCAACCGCGTCGAGCACTCCCCGCTCGATCTCCTCGTGCCTCAGTGGCCTGCCCACCGCAACGTCCGAGGTGGACCCGAGCAGCACCTGCTGGGTCGGCCGGTGCGGGTAGTACGGGGCCGGTGGTGCGACGACCTCGCGGTGCGTCGGGATGGTGGTCACCTCGACCACGGGAGCAGCGGCCGAGAGCAACGGGGCGACGGCGGCCAGCACGGCCTCCCGGTAGGTCTCGTGCACCCACGCGACGAGCAGATCGGCAGGCTCGACCAGCACCTCGCCCGCTTTCCGGGCGAGCTCGGCCGGCTCGTCCCACTGCGCCCGCACCCACGTCGCCCGGCCGGCACCGATCGTGGTGCGGCGGTTGCCCGCCGTCCAGCGGACCGCGTGCGACTCGGGGTCTCCTGCCGGAACGGGTGCGTACCGCCGGCTCGGCAGTACGACCTGCCAGCCGTCGACCGCGAGCTCCCTCGCAACCCGGCGGAGCATCCCGGTCCCGGCGAGCAGCAGCGCGCGGCGCGTCATGACGAGCACGATAGTGACCGAGCACCGCGCCCGCAGTGCTCGAGCCGCAGTGCCCGATACCCCGGTGTTCGAGCCGCAGTGTTCGATGCCGCAGGCCGTGCCGGGTGGTCAGTGCGCGGCGTCGTTCCAGGAGCGCCCGAACCCGACGGACACTTCCAGCGGCACGGCGAGCTCGCACGCCGCGCCCATCTCGCGGCGCACCAGCTGCTCGACCTCGGCGTGCTCGCCCTCGACGATCTCGAGGATCAATTCGTCGTGCACCTGAAGCAGCGTGCGGCTGCGCAGGTCCGACGAGGCCAGCGCGCCGCAGACGCCCAGCATCGCGACCTTGATGATGTCGGCGGCACTGCCCTGAATGGGCGCGTTGAGCGCCATCCGTTCGGCCATCTCACGCCGCTGCCGGTTCTCGCTCGTCAGGTCCGGCAGATACCGCCGCCTGCCGAAGATCGTCTGCGTGTAGCCGGACTTCGCGGCCTCGTCGACGACGGTCTGCAGGTAGTCGCGAACCCCGCCGAAGCGCGCGAAGTAGTTGTCCATCAGCCCGCGGGCCTCCTCGGTGGAGATCCGCAGCTGCTGCGAGAGCCCGTACGCCGACAGTCCGTAGGCGAGGCCGTAGTTCATCGCCTTGATCTTGGCGCGCTGGGGACCGGTCACCTCGGCCGGATCGACGCCGAACACCGCGGCGGCCGTCGCGGCGTGGAAATCGGTCCCGGATTGGAACGCCTCGATCAGGTCGGTGTCGCCGGACAGGTGCGCCATGATCCGCATTTCGATCTGGCTGTAGTCGGCGGTCATCAGCTGGTCGTAGCCCTCGCCGACGACGAACGCCTCCCGGATCCGCCTTCCCTCGTCGGTGCGGATCGGGATGTTCTGCAGGTTCGGGTCCACAGAGGACAGCCGGCCGGTCGCGGCGATCGTCTGGTGCAGCGTCGTGTGGATCCGGCCGTCGGGCGCGACGGCCTTGATCAGCCCTTCGACCGTACTGCGCAGCCGTGCGGCGTCGCGGTGTTCCAGCAGGTGCTGCAGGAACGGGTGCTCGGTCTTCTCGTACAACGTCTGCAGCGCATCGGCGTCGGTCGTGTACCCCGTCTTGGTGCGCTTGGTCTTCGGCATGCCGAGCTCGTCGAACAGCACGACCTGCAACTGTTTCGGTGAACCGAGGTTGATCTGCTTGCCGATGACGCCGTAGGCGCTTTCGGTGGCCTCCTTGACCCGGCTCGCGTAGTGCGCCTCGAGCGTCGTCAACTGCTCCTGGTCGACAGCCACGCCCGCGGCCTCGAGCTCGGTGATCACCGACAGCAGCGGCAGTTCGATCTCCGCCAGCAGCCGGCCCCCGCCGATCCCTTCGAGCTCCGTGGTCAGCGCCTCGGCCAGCTCGGTGGTCGCCCGCGCGCGCACGAGTTCGTCGTGCACGAGTTCGGCGTCGTCGTCGGAGTCCGAACCCCCGGAGGTGTCGAGCAGCGAGAGCTGTCCCTCACCGCCGGAGGATTCGGAGCGCAGTTCCCGCTGCAGGTACCGCAGCACGAGATCGGCGAGTTCGAACGTGCGCTGGCCCGGCCGCACCAGATACGCGGCCAGCTCGGTGTCCATCGTCAGGCCGCGCACCCGCCAGCCGCGCGCCAGCAGGCCGTGCAACGGGGCCTTGAGCGCATGCCCGGCCTTGTGCACCTCGGGATCGGCGAGCCAGGAGCCCAGGGCCGCCTCGTCCTCCGGGTCGAGCGCGGTCAGGTCCAGGTACGCACCCTCTCCGTCGGACGCGGCGAGGGCGATCGACGAGGCGTCCGCCGCGACCGACGCACCCGTGACCCGTACGGCGAGCCCCGTGGTCGTGCCGGCCGTCGCGTGCTCGGCCAGCCACCCCGCGACCGTGCCGGGTGCCAGGGCGCCGCCGTTGACGCTGAACCCCTCGTCGGCCTCGGGCTCGGCGCTGGAGAGCGTCGCGAACAGCCGGTCACGGAGCACGCGGAACTCGAGCTCGTCGAACAGCCGGTGCACCGCGTCGCGGTCCCACGCCTTGACCTCGAGGTCCGCGGGAGCCGCCTCGAGCGGCACGTCCCGCACCAGCTCCGTGAGCTGCCGGTTGAGCAGCACGCCGTCGAGGTGCGAGCGCAGCGCGTCGCCGACCTTGCCCTTGACCTCGTCCACCCGGTCGACCAGCTCCCCGAGGGAGCCGAACTGGCGGATCCACTTCGCCGCCGTCTTCTCCCCCACGCCCGGGATGCCGGGCAGGTTGTCCGACGGGTCGCCGCGCAGTGCCGCGAAGTCCGGGTACTGCACCGGGGACAGGCCGTACTTCTCCTGCACGCCGTCCGGGTCGAACCGGACGAGCTCCGACACGCCCTTCTTCGGGTACAGCACCGTGATGGTGTCGGTGACGAGCTGCAGCGCGTCCCGGTCGCCCGTACAGATGAGGACCTCGTAGCCGGAATCGGTCGCCTCGGTCGACAGCGTGGCGATCAGGTCGTCCGCCTCGTAGCCGGACTTCTCCAGCACCGGGATCGTCAGCGTGCCGAGGACCTGCTTGATCAGCTCGACCTGACCCTTGAAGTCGTCCGGGGTGGCCGAGCGGTTGGCCTTGTACTCGGCGAACGTCTCCGAGCGGAACGTCTGCCGGGAGACGTCGAACGCCACGGCCAGGTGCGTCGGCTCCTCGTCCCGCAACAGGTTGATCAGCATCGACGTGAACCCGAAAACCGCGTTCGTCACCTGTCCCGTCGACGTCCGGAAGCGGTCCGCGGGCACCGCGTAGAACGCGCGGTAGGCCATCGAATGGCCGTCGATCAGCAGCAGCCGCTGCGTCCCCGCTCCGGCTGAGGCCGGCGACGACACAGCCGGCGACGCGGGCGGCGTGGCGGACGGTTCTTCGGTCTTCGCGTCTGGACTCACGCCCGTGAGTCTAGGGTGAGGGCCCGACAGCGCCGTCTGTCGCATAGACCGAGGAGAGACGAGTGACCAACAACGGTTCTGAGCAGGCATTTCGGGAGTCGCTGGCGGGCCTCACGCCCGAGATCGCAGCCCAGCAACTCAACGACAAGATCGGCATGGAATTCGGCCAACTCTCGCCCGAACGCGTGACAGCCACCATGCCCGTCGAAGGCAACCTCCAGCCGTACGGGCTGCTGCACGGCGGCGCCAACGCCGTGCTCGCCGAGGCGCTCGGCTCGACCGTCGCGGCACTCAACGCCGGTGACGGCCGCATCGCGGTCGGGGTCGACCTGAACTGCACCCATCACCGGGCGGTCACGTCCGGCACCGTCTCCGCGGTCGCGACGCCCGTGCACGTGGGGCGCTCCGCCGTGACCGCCGAGGTCGTCATCTCCGACGACGCGGGCCGCCGCAGCTGCACCGCCCGGCTGACCTGCATGGTCCGCGACGCGCCTCCCGCGGCCTGACCACCGGGCGTCATCACTCCGGTACCCGTCGCCCACCGGGGCGGCGGGTACCGCCCGGCCTGCCGATAGCCTGACCGGATGAACTCCGACGACGTGCGGCTCACCGCGGTCGAGCTGACCTCCTACATCGAGGACTACCTCTCCGACGAACCGGAATTCGAGGTCGATCCCGCCGTCGCGACGACCGCCCTGCAGCTGCTCGCCGACGAGTGCGGAGTGCGCGACCCCGGCGAACTCGCCGACGGCGACGTGACCCGGCTGCTGCTCCAGGTGTATCCGGCGGCCCGGCCGGACGACGACCCCAACGACGTCGTCAACGCGGTCGACCTGATGATCGACTTCGCGTTCGACAGCGAGCGCATCGACGAGGGCCGGCACGCCACGCTGCTCGGTGAACTCGACGACGCCGAGACGGCCCTGTTCGGCGCGCTCGACCGGCCGCGGCTGGCCGAGAACGAGCCGGACCTCAAGACGCTCTACAACCTCCCCGACCGGCTGGGCCCGATCCGCCTGCCCGCCGAGGACGAACTCGCCGCGGCCGCACGCCGTTCGCCGTTGCTCACGCAGGCGCGCGCGCTGGCCGCGAGCGTGGCCGACGGCCACGATCTCGCCGCGGCCGCCGACACGGCGGGTGTGGCCGAAACGGATCTGCCCACCGTGGCGGAGCTCGCCTCGCACGTCGGTTTCGTCGAGTTCGACAGCGACGACAGCGACGACAGCGACGAGTCCGACACAGCCGACGAGTCCGACGAGTCCGACGAGGACGGTGTCGGCGAGACCGTGCCGTCGGCGGGGCCCGCCTTCGACGAATGGCCCGGCGGTGACGATGACGACGTGCTCACGGTGTGGGGGCATGCGCTCAACACACTGCTCGCCTGGAGCCTGCCCGCCGACGCGGACCGCGCGGGCGAGGAGACCCTCGACTTCACCGGCACGTCCGCGTGGTTCGTCCCGCTGCTGCTCACCTGGCGGGTCGGCCTTCCCGTGCGCGCGATCAGCGACATGATGGCCGACCTCGCGACCGACGACCTTCCCGCCGACGACGCCGACGCCGCGTGGCGCAGGTGGTCGGCCGAGCACGGCGACCCGGCCGAGGTGCTCCTGGGCAGACTCGCCGGACTCGGAGCCGTCGAACTCGACGAGGAGCACGACTCCGCCTCCACCGAGGGCACCCTCGTCCGGCTCACACCGCTGGCCGCCGCCTCGTTGCGCGGCGAGCTCGTCGCGTCCGGTGTGGACATGCCGCTACTGCCCGCGCCGGAGGACATGACGGCCGCCGACCTGATCGACGTCGCCACCCACGGCCTCGACGGCGAGATCGGCGTCGAGGCACCGGCGTGGTTCACCGCCCACCCACCGCTCGACGGGGCGCGCGCCCTGTTGGCCGTGGCCGCCGACGCCGAGGCATCACGCCGCGCGGAGGCCGTCGCGCTGCTGCGCCAGTACGCGGGTGCCGACGCGGAGGCCGCATGGCGGGAGGTACTGGACTCGGCGAACCTGCAGCTGCACGCACGCCTGGAGATCGCTGCGCTGCGCGGCGAGGAGACCGACCTCTCCGACGGAGAACTCGCCTGGCTCGCCGTCGACACGATCGCGGGCAAGCTCGGCCACCACGACACCGACGTGATCACCGCGGTCATCGAGCACATCATCCCCGCGGGTGCCACAGGGCCGGTCGACGGCATGGGGCGGGTCGACCACCCGGACGCGGTCGCCGTGCTCACCGCGGTGGGCCAGCACCATCCCGACAAACCCGTCGCGAAGGCCGCGCGCAAGGCGCTCCACAGGGCCGCCGACCGCGCCCGCTCGTAACCGCGCCGACACGGCCCCGTCCGGCGACACGGCCCTTCGGACGACTACGGTCCCTTCCGACGACACAAGCCCCCGTCACCACGCGTGGTGACGGGGGCTTCGTGCGGCTCGGCGGCCCGGAACGGCTCCCGGGTCGGTCCGGTCAGCTGTCGATACTCTCGATCACGGCCTCGGCGACGTCCTTCATCGTCGACCGCCGGTCCATCGCCGTGCGCTGGATCCACCGGAACGCGTCCGGCTCACTCAGCCCCTGCTGCGTCATGAGCAGGCCCTTGGCGCGGTCGATCACCTTCCGGGTCTCGAGGCGATCCGTCAGACCCGCGACCTCGGACTCCAGCGCCTGCAGCTCGGCGAACCGGCTGACGGCGAGTTCGATCGCCGGCACCAGGTCTCGCTTTGCGAACGGCTTGACCAGGTAGGCCATCGTGCCGGCCTCACGGGCCCGTTCGACGAGGTCACGCTGCGAGAACGCGGTCAGGATCACCACCGGGGCGATCCGGTCACCCGTGATCTTCGAAGCGGCCTCGATACCGTCGAGCTTCGGCATCTTTACGTCGAGGATGACGAGGTCGGGCTTCAGCTCGGTCGCCAGCTTGATGGCCTCCTCGCCATCGCCGGCCTCCCCGACCACTTCATAGCCTTCCTCGCGCAGCATCTCGACGAGGTCGAGGCGAATCAGCGCCTCGTCCTCTGCGACCAGCACGCGCCGCTGGGGTGCGGCGGCGCCTTCGCCGGCGTCGGTAGCCGCTTCGGTCACAGGGCTCCTCCTGGGACGATCAATCAGGCAAAAACATAGCGGGGTCCGCTAGGTGCAGGTTACCGGTTCTCCGGCCCGTCGTGACGATGGGCTTCGCCACGACAGATGATCACATGGCGGAAACCACGGCAGCCGCCAAGCGTGGTAACCCGAATGCCGTCTCGTATCCCGCATCGAGTACAGTCAGCAACCCGCACGCCCCCGTAGCCCAATCGGCAGAGGCGCACGACTCAAAATCGTGGCAGTGTGAGTTCGAGTCTCACCGGGGGCACTCGCTGACCAGGCATTTTCCTGCCGACAACAGAAGGCCCGCCCCGGTGCGTCCAGGGTTCATCACACGGCACTCGTGATCCTCACGGCACTCTCGCGCTCGTGAGTGCGCCGTCGGCCCCGCACGGGACCGTGTCACCGTCCCGATCGTGCCCGCGGCGACGGACGATACGGATGCGACCGATGAGACGGCGGCCTGCCGAAATGAGCAGCACGATGCCGGAATCCGGAACGACGTGAGCACCGGTGCTGCCGGTCGGCCCACTTGGTCGTTGACCCATCTGCCGGATGGTCTCTCCCGGGTCCGAGCAGCGAGGCCCGGTTCTGGATCACTCCTAGAAGGGCGGGCCGTCGTCGTCGTGGTGCTCCGGGGCGGTGGTTTCTCGTTCCGGTTCGGCACGGGCGGCGTGGCGGTGTGCGGGGGCGCGGCATTCCGGCGCCTCGCGTCCCGGGTCCTCACGTTTCGGGGCGTCGCGTGCCGGGGTGTCGCGTCCCGGGGCCTGTCCCGTCGGGGTGAGGACGGGTTCGCGGTGTGCGGTGTAGGTCGCCCCGTGCGGAGTTGTCACACGGGTGACGCCGCGGACCGGGTCGTAGCGGGCATTCCAGCCGGGCCGGTCTTTGAGTCGGTGATGTCGTCGGCAGCGGGGTCCGCCGTTGGCGACCGACGTCGACCCACCACCGCCACCGCCGTTGTCATTGGTGGTCCAGGGGTGTTCGTGGTCGTGGTCGCAGTGCCGGGCCGGTCGATGGCACCAGGGCATGACGCATTCCCGGTCCCGCACCCGCACCAACTCCCGGATCACCGCACTCGGCCGCCGCCTCCTGCGCCCCAGATCCACCGGCTCACCCGTGCCCGGGTCACACAACACCGCCCGCCAAATACTCCGCTCGTTGGTCATGATCTCCCGCGCGATCGGGGCCGGGACGGGTCCGTACCCGTCCAACTCACACCCGTCGTCGGACAGCGACAGGGCCGCATCGACAGGCACATGCAGATACACCATGGCCGCCGCCTCCGGCGGCGAAACACCGGGGTAACGCCCCAACAGCAGGTCCGCGGCCACGTCGGCGCGTAGCTGGTCCAGGGTGCGGAGGTCACCACCGTGCCGCAGCGATCGGGCCATCGCATCCACCCGCGAATAACAGGCACCCGCCCGTTCGGCCGGCAGACTCACCTCCAGCGACGACACAGCATGCTCACCCGGCGTGAGTTCGACTTTCCGTTCCGCCCGTGCCCGCCGGGCCCGTTCGGTCTGCCCGTCGGGATCGGTCTTCTCCACGAGCCGGCGCACCCGCTGCGCGAGGTTGCCCGGCTGCCACGCCGTCTCCGGCGCATCCACCAGCCTCTCCGCCAGCAGACCATCCACCTGGCGGGCGGTGTCGTCATCGAGCGGCTCAACCACCGCCAGCACCCGCCGCGCCCCGTACGACTCGACCTCACCGGACCGCATCGCCGCATGCAGCCGCGGCATCCGCCGCACCACCGACCGCCCATCCTCGATCCGCCACTCCACCTCCCGCGTCGACACCCGCAACACCGGCGTCAACTCCTCCACCACACCCCGATCGTCCCCCACATCCGCCGCGATCTCCGCCAACAGCTCGAGTTCTTCGGCATCGAGCCGCGCCCGCCGAGCCCGAACAACACCGACCCGCTCGATCTCCTCCATCACGTCATCCACAACATCTATAATATCGAACGCACGGTCGAACACGACATTACACAATAGAGTGACGAGAATCCGGTGGGACGTGTCTGAACCACCACCACCTGCACCACGTAGAACACAACTGCCACACCGCCATCACATACGAGACGTGCGAACGGGGCATTCCATCGAACCGGACGAGCAAGCGGCGACGGACCGACCCAGAACGCGGTCAACCGACCCCGAACGACCCACCCCGGGGCAGTTCAACCTGCACATCAGCCTCCACACCGACCCGGAAACACACTCCGGAAATATGCCGGCGACTGCCGAGGCCGGTCCGATGTGCGCCTCGCCCGACGACACGGGTTTCTCCATGCATTTCGCCGAGATGGCGTACGAGGAGAACTTCGGCTGACGATCGGCCGGAATTGTGAGCGACCGCCACGAGATTCTCTTCGCGGCACGTCGACGTTCGCCGGGATACCGGGCCGCAGAGTGCAGCAGCGCGCCGCGACGATCACGCCCGCAGGCCCCGGGCGAAGCGGTCGGTGGCGGCGGTGATCGCCGCCGTCATGCTTCCGCCACGGTGCCCGGTGTCGTCGAGGACCACCAGCTCACTACCGGGCCAGGCGCAGTGCAGTGCCCACGCCGTGTCGAGCGGACCGCTGACGTCGTAGCGCCCGTGGATCAACACGGCGGGAATCCCGTGGAGCCGCTCGATGTCACGCAGGAGCTGCCCGTCGTCCAGAAAACTGCCGTGGGACCAGTAATGAGTCACGATGCGGGCGAATGTCAGCTGGAACCCCGGGTCGGCGACCGACAGGTAGGGCTCCGCGTCCGGCGCCAGCGACATGTGGGTGTCCTCCCACTCGCACCACCGGCGTGCGGCCTCGGCCCGGACCTCGGGATCGGGATCGTGGAGCAGCCGGCTGTAGGCGGCCGCCAGGTCGCCGTCACGCTCGGCGGCGGGCACACCGTCACGGAACCGTTCCCACTCGCGCGGGAACACGCGGCCCATGTCGCGGGTGATCCAGTCGGTGCCGCGCCGGTCGCCGTCGGTCACGGCCGCGAGCACCAACTCGGTCACCCGCTCCGGATGCGCCTGCGCGTAGGCGAGCGCGAGCGTGACGCCCCACGAAGCGCCCCACACCAGCCAGCGCGTGATTCCCAGGTGGACCCGCAGCGCCTCGATGTCGGTGACGAGGTGCTGCGTGGTGTTGGCGGACAGATCGACGACCGGATCGGCCGCCGACGGGGTGCTGCGCCCGGAGCTGCGCTGGTCGAACAGGACCACACGGTAGCGGTCCGGATCGAACAGGCTGCGCATTCGCGGAGAGCTTCCGGTACCGGGACCGCCGTGCAGGGCCACGGCGGGCTTGCCGCCGGGATTTCCCGACACCTCCCAATACAGCGAGTGGCCGCCGCCGACCTCCAGCATCCCGGATTCCTGCGGCTCGACCGGTGGATAACGCCCGTCGTCGGATCTGCTGCCCATTGCGGCATGATGGCGCGTCGCGACCACGCCCGACAATCAACGGGAAACGGTGGCACGCCTGCCACCGTGACACCGTGCGCCTGCCGTCACTCGCCCTGGAGCTGGCCGAACGACTGGTCCATCAGGTGCTGGTTCTCCTCGGCCCAGTTCTTGGCGGCCTGCAGCTCCTGACCGGATCCGGCCTCCTGGATCGCATTCTCCAGATCTCCGAGCTGCACGTCGGTCAACGAGAAGTTCTCGATGACGCCGGCCAGATCCGGGAAGTCCTCACCGAATCCTTCACGGCCGATCATGTGCAGCTCCTCGGCCGTGCCCATCGAACCCTGAGGATCCTCGAGGTCCTTCAGGTCGTAGCGCGAGTACGCCCAGTGCGGGTGCCACAACGTCACGACGATCGGCTCCTCGTTCTGGATCGCCCTGTCCAACGCCGACAACATCGCCGTGGTCGACGACTTCTGCAGGGTCATCGCCGAGCCCAGATCGTAATCCGGAATCATCTCCGTCTCGACCAGCCGCGTTTCGCCCGCGCCCGGTTCGATACCGGTGATGGTGCCGTCGAACTGATCCGCGTGCTGCTTCAGGTCGGCGATCGAGTTCACATTGCGCACGTACTCCGGCACGGCGATGTTCAGCGTCGCCTGGTCGTACCAGACGCCGAGATCCTCGACCTGGTCGCGGTACTGCTCCCAGTAGTCCGAGTGCGTGGTGGGCAACCACGCGTCCTGGAACAGATCGATCTCGCCCTGCGCGACCGCCTGCCAGGTCGGCGCGACGTCGAGCTGGCGGATGTTCACGTTGTAGCCGCGTTCGTCCAGCTCGGCCTTGAACAGGTTGGCCAGCGCGATGTTCTCGTCCCACGCGATGTATCCGATGTTGAGATCGTTGTTGCCGCCTCCCTCGCCACCGCCGCCGTCGTCGTCACCACCGCCGCAGGCACCGGTGACCGTGACCAGCAGCGCCGCCAGCACAGCCGGCAGCGTCCGTGAGGTTCTCCTTCTCATCCGTCCGTCCTCCTTTTCACCGAAGGCCCGCGCCCGGTGCTCACGCCGCTCCCGCGAGCCGGCGCGCGCGACTGACCGCGGACTTCGCGGACAGCGACGCGGTAATGCGATCGAGATAGATGGCGAGGATCACGACACTCACGCCGTACTCGAATCCCGCGCCGAGCTGAAGCCGGGTCGTGGCCTCGAAGACGTCGGCCCCGAGCCCCGGCGTACCGACCATGCCGGCGATGACCACCATCGACAGCGACAGCATGATGATCTGGTTGACGCCCGCCATGATCGACGGCATGGCCAAGGGGATCTGGATCCCCGTGAGAATGCGCGCGGGGGAGGACCCGAACGCCTCCCCCGCTTCGACCATCTCGCGGTCGACCTGCCGGATACCCAGCTCGGTCAACCGCACGCCGGGGGCGAGCGCGAACATCACCGTCGCGACCACGCCCGGACCGACGCCGATCCCGAAGAAGATCACCGCCGGGATCAGGTAGATGAACTGCGGCACGGTCTGGAGGAAGTCCATGACCGGTTTGATCACCCTGCTGGCCGTGTCGCTGCGGGCGCCGAGCACACCCAGCGGCACCGCCACGATCACCGCCACGACACCGGCCAGCAGCACCAGCGACAGGGTCTGCATCGCACTGCCGAACGAGTCCAGCCCGTCCAGCAGCGCGAAGCCGACCAGTGCGGCGAGGCCGAACTTCCACCCGCGCAACCACAATGCGAGTAGCGCGAACACCAGGATCATCACCCAGGTCGGCGCCCAGGTCAGCAGCCCGGCCAACGACGTGACCGCGGAGTCGAGACCTTCCGAGATCGCGTCGAAGAATTCGCCCAGGTTGTCCTGCAACCACCCGACCAGTTCCGAGAACCGTTCCCCGAGGGGAATCCTCGGTACCTCCCAGTCGGTGACGGCCGGTACGGCACGCATCAGCGACCCTCCTCCGGTCCGGCACGATCGGGGGCGTGCTCCACCTCGCCCAGCGCGGCGAGCAGCGCCGACTGGTGTACGACCCCGATCAACACTCCGCGTTCGTCCACGACGGCCAGTGGCGCCGGTCCGGATGCCGCACTGAAGAGCTCGCTGACCGCCGTGTCCCCCTGCACACGTGTCACCGGCCGCTGTGCGGCCGCCACCGTCGAATGTCCCTGCCGGACCGACTCGGTCGCGTCGGGTTCCCGCACGGCCCCGACGGGCGCGCCCTTCTCGTCGACCACCAGCACGGTGGGCACGTGCTGGTGGTGCATCATCCGCAGCGCCTCTTCCGGGGAGGCCGACGACGGGACCGCATGGAGCGGCTTGTCCATCACCGACCGCGCCGTGAGCACCCTGGCGCGGTCGACGTCGCGCACGAACTCGGAGACGTAGTCGTCGGCGGGTGCCGTGAGGATGGCCTCGGCCGTGCCGATCTGCACGATCCTGCCGCGCCGCATGACCGCGATCCGGTCACCGAGCCGCATCGCCTCGTTGAGGTCGTGCGTGATGAACACGATCGTCTTGCCGAGCTGCTGCTGCAACGTGAGCAGCTGATCCTGCATCTCCCGGCGGATCAGCGGGTCCAGGGCGCTGAACGCCTCGTCCATCAGCAGTACGTCCGTGTCGGCGGCGAGTGCCCGCGCGAGGCCGACCCGCTGCTGCATACCGCCGGACAGCTGCTCGGGAAGCCGGTTCTCCCAGCCGTCGAGCCCGACCAACGACAGCGATTCCTGTGCCCGCTCGAGCCGCTCCTGTTTGCTCTTCCCCTGTACCTGCAGCCCGTATGCGGCGTTCTGCAGCACGGTGCGGTGAGGAAACAGGGCGAAATGCTGAAAGACCATGCTCATGTGCCGCTTGCGCATGTCGCGAATCTGCCGGGCCGACATGGCGGTCAGCTCGACGTCGTCCAGATAGACCCGACCGTGGGTCACGGGAAGGATTCCGTTCAACATCCGCAGCAGTGTCGATTTACCCGATCCGGAAAGCCCCATCACCACGAAAATCTCGCCGGAACGCACGTCGAACGACACATCCACGACGGCCGCGGTGGTGCCCGGCACGGCCGCGTCCACGGAACCGCCCTCACGCAGCAGGACGCTCACCGCCTCGTCGGCACGGCGGCCGAACACCTTGTAGAGGTCTTCCACCTGAATAGAAGAAACCATGGTCCAGCCTCCCGGCGGGGACGAGGAAAACCGTCCTCCACCTTAGTATCCATTCCGGAAACAAGCCGGGTGAACTACTTCCTGCAACCCTTCGAAAACAATCCGTCACCACACCGAAAATTGATACGATACAAAAATGGGAAAATCACGACGATTCCGCGTGCTTTTCGACAATCGATCACCGGAGGTGCCCCCGGACCGGCGCGGCCGCCACTGCCCCGGGCGGGCCGACATCGGGCAGCGGCGGACAGCGGATCCGCAACATCCGCGCACCTGCCGGGAGGCGTGCATTCCCATTGGCACACACGAGATCCACGGAAGGGCTGGACCGTTCGGATCGGCTGCCTCGACCGCACGGCCAAGGCCACCGAGCGAGCATCCTGTTGATCACGCCCGGGTAACGCACTGTTCACTGTCCAGCAGACCTTCGTCGGTTCTTTCATTTCACTCTGTCGTGTGAAAGTGAAATCCGCCCCTGTGCGACGACAGCAGAAACGAGGTCCCGGTATGCGGACACGTATCACCCGGTGGGCGGTAGGAGCCCTGTCGGCTTTCGCCGTCACCGCGGGGATGCTCGCGCCGATCCCGGCAACGGCAGACGTACCGGCCGGTTACTACGACGCAGCCGAAGGCCTGACCGGCGGCGAGCTGAAGACCGCGCTCAACGACATCATCAGCGACAGCACCCAGCTCTCGTACGACGAGGTGTGGGACGCACTGAAGGCGAGCGACGAAGACCCGAACGACCCGAACAGCGTCCTGCTGCTCTACAGCGGCGAGTCGCGGAGCAAGGACGCCAACGGCGGCAGTGTCGGCGACTGGAACCGCGAGCACGTCTGGGCCAAATCGCACGGCGACTTCGGCACATCCGGACCCGGCGCCGACGCCCACCATCTGCGCCCGACGGATGTGCAGGTCAACAGCATCCGCGGCAACAAGGACTTCGACAACGGCGGTGGCGAGGTCGACGGGGCGCCCGGCAACTTCACCGACGACGACTCGTACGAACCGCGCGACGAGGTCAAGGGCGATGTCGCCCGCATGATCTTCTACATGGCGGTGCGCTACGAGGGCGAGGGCGGTGCTCCCGACCTCGAGCTCAACGACGAGGTGGACAACGGATCGCAGCCACTGATGGGCCGCAGCTCCGTGCTCCTCCAATGGCACTCCGCCGACCCCGTGAGCGACGTCGAACGCACGCGCAACGACGTCATCTACGAGCAGTTCCAGGACAATCGGAACCCGTTCATCGACCACCCCGAATGGGCGGGCGAGATCTTCGGCGACGGTTCCACGCCGGATCCCGATCCCGAGCCGGAACCCGAACCGGGCTGCGGCTCGGCCCCGGAGCTGGAGACCGTCGCCTTCTCGTCGCTGCCCTGGGACGCGCGGATGACCATCGAGGACGTCCAGAACGGCCGGACGGGCGAGACCTACGAGAACCGTGAAGGCGTCCTGCCGGACTGCGAGGACGGCTATTACGACCTGTTCCACGTCGGCTACGAAGACCGGGTGATCGCCGGCGACGGCGGCGAGTTCTACTACACGCCGGACTACTACGAGACGTTCCAGTCCGTCGATCTGGACTCCTGACGCCGCGGCCGCACCGGCGGCGGCATCGGACCGGCGGGGCCGGTTCCCGCACTGCGCGGGGACCGGCCCCGTTTCCGTGCGAGGCCGGGAACCGGCGCGCCGGATCCGGGCGAGTCCCGCTGCGGCTCGAGTCAGGACACCGCGTGGTGCGCGTTGTCCGCAGCCGGGTCCGCGGCGGGCGGCAGGTCGCGATCGATGTGGTCGGCGTGGAACAGTGCCTGCGCGAGCAAGCCGCGCACATGGTTGTTGGCCGCCGAGTAGTACACGAACGTACCTTCGCGCCGTCCGGTCACCAGACCGGCGAGCCGCAGTTTCGCCAAGTGCTGACTCACCGCCGTCGGAGCGGCACCGGCGAGCTCGGCCAGGCACGCGACCGACGACTCGCCCTGCAGCAACGCCCACAGCACCTTGATCCGCGTCGGGTCGGCGAGCAACCGGAACGTCTCCGCGGCCAGGTCGACCTGCTCGTCGTTCGGCATGTCGAAATCGGGCACGGAACTGTGCATGCCGGACACGATACGGCATCTCACCATACTTACGCACTTGCTTATCTGCGTGAATACGCAGATAGTGATCCTGTGACACGTCAGCACGCACACCACGAACCCGAGGATCACGGGCACGGGCACGGGCACGGGCACGGGCACGGGCACGGCAGGAGTGTCGCCGCCCGGCTCCGGCACCTGGTGACCCCGCACAGCCACGATTCCGCCGACCGCGTCGACACCGCACTCGAAACGAGCGCGAAGGGCCTGCGCGCACTCGCGTGGTCGTTCGGCGGGCTCATGCTGACGGCCGTGGTGCAGCTCGGCATCGTGCTGATCACCGGTTCGGTGGCACTGCTGAGCGACACCATTCACAACTTCGCCGACGCGCTGACGTCGATCCCCCTGGCGATCGCGTTCGTGCTGGGCAGGCGCGCGGCATCCCGGCGGTACACGTACGGCTTCGGTCGCGCCGAGGACCTCGCGGGCATCGTCGTGGTCACACTCATCGCGGCGTCGGCGGCGCTGGCCGGGTTCGAATCGGTGCGCAGGCTCCTCGATCCGCAGCCGATGGCCCACGCGTGGGTGGCGATGCTCGCCGGGGTCGCAGGATTCGCCGGCAACGAACTCGTCGCCCGCTACCGGATCCGGGTCGGACGGGAGATCGGTTCCGCCGCACTGGTCGCCGACGGGCTGCACGCCAGGACGGACGGGTTCACCTCACTGGCCGTGGTCGTCGGCGCGCTCGGCAGCATGGTCGGATTCCCGCTGGCCGATCCGATCATCGGCCTGTGCATCACGGTGGCGATTCTCGCCGTGCTCCGGGGCGCCGCGCGGGAGGTCCTCGGCAGGCTGATGGACGCCGTCGAGCCCGACGTCACCGAGCACGTCGAGCAGACCGCCGCGGCCGTGCCCGGCGTCGGCGCCGTCCGGCAGGTGCGAGTGCGCTGGCTGGGCCACAGCCTCCGCGCCGAGCTGGATGTCGCCGTGGACGGCGCTCTCGACGTCACCTCCGCGCACGCGATCTGCCACGAGGTGGAGCGCGCACTCATCGGCGCGGTGCCCCGGCTGACCGCGGCGACGGTGCACACCGAACCCGTCGTCGGTGCGGCCGACGCGCACCGCTGAGCCCGCCGGTGCAACCGGATCCTCTGTGCGATCCGCGCCGATCCGCGCCGATCCGACACGGAACGTAGCAAGAAAGCACCCTGCGTCAGATCGACGCCTCCCCGTGATCGGATCGTTGTGGCGTTTCTCAAAGGTGCTGGACCGTCGGCGCCGCGATGCGCAGTCTCGGTCCTCTCCCCGACCCCGGTGATGCGTTTCCCCCGACGCATCCGACAACACACTTGGAGACCCCGCATGAGTGCGCCCCACGCGCTCAGACGGGCGGCGGCCGTGGTGCTGGCCTCGCTGGCACTGGTCATCGCCCCGACCTCCCCGGTCCACGGCCAGGAATCCCCCGACGACCTGGAGACCGCGCGCAGCCAGCTGAGCGAGTCCCAGGCCGCACTGGCACAGACCTATCAGCGCTACACGGACGCGCAGCGCAAACACGAGCGCGCACAGCAGGCCGCCACCCGGGCCCGCTCCCGCGCGGAGAACGCCCGCGGCTCGGCCGACGCCGCTGCCCAGCGCGTGCGCGGTATGCGCGGCGATGTCGACCGGTTCGCCTCGGCGAGCTTCCGTCAGGGCAGCACGGTCGGCTCGGTCTCGGCCTATCTCGGCGCCGAGAGCACAACCGAGATGCTGGAACGCTCGTCGCTGCTCAACGCGATCAGCGACGACCAGCTCCGCATTTTCGACCGGATGCGCGCCGCACTCGAACAGCGGCGTTCCTCCCAGCGCGAAGCGACCGACGCCCTCCGGAAAGCGTCCCGGAACGAACAGGCCGCGGCCTCGGCGAAGGCCGAGGCGCAGCGCGCCTTCGCCGCCGCGAAGGAGAAGAAGCAGGAGGCCCAGGCCGAGATCGACCGGCTCTCGGCGGCCACCGCAGAGGTGAGCACCGGCGGCGCCGCCAAGCCCGCCGAGGGCGAGCTCACGTCCACATACGGCGCCCGGTGGGGCTCGGTCCACTACGGCATCGACATCGCCAACAGCATCGGCACGCCGATCCACTCGACGCTGCCGGGCGAGGTGGTCGAAGCCGGCCCGGCGAGCGGCTTCGGCATGTGGGTGCGCGTGCAGCACTCCGACGGCCTGGTCTCGGTGTACGGCCACATCGACCGGGCGACCGTATCGGTGGGCCAGCAGGTCGCCGCAGGCGAGCAGATCGCCACGATGGGCAACCGCGGTCAGTCGACCGGCCCGCACCTGCACTTCGAGATCCACGAGAACGGCAACAAGATCGACCCGTTGCCGTGGCTGCGCAGCCGGGGTGTGGACATCTGACCCTGCTCTACTGCACCGGCTCCTCAGCCGAGCAGTTCGCGCGGGATGCCGTGCTCACCCGAACCGCGGCCACCGGCGACAGGCATCGATGACACGGTTGCGAGCACCGCTCCGAGACTCGGCAACCAGCGCCTGCTCGCATCCGGGGCGACGAGCCACCACGCGGCGCACTTCTGCCCGCCGTCCGGTAGCGGCACGACCGACCCGGCGGGCAGCACGCGGACACCGCCGGGCAGCGGCTGATGCGCGGATCCGAACACGTCGGCCTCGGCGAGCAGCACGGTGACGCGCTCGCGCCGGGTCGGCAGACCGAGGGCCGGGCCCGCGCAGTCGAGTTTCCGCAGGTCCGCGAGCACCGCGTCGGACAGCGCACGTGGCACGACGACGGCGGCGACACCGGAGCCGGTGATCAGTCGCTGACCACCCGCGTGCTGTTCGACGGGCCAGCCGTACGTGCCGCGGTAGTCGGGACAGGTGGCCTGGTACTCGTCCAGCTCGAGCGTCATCGCGGTCCTCCTGCGGTGCATCGTCGCTCCCACGTGCGTCCCTACGCTAATGGCACTGAGTGCCGCTAGCAAGAGTTTTCTGCTACGTTCCCGCCATGGCCGCCACCGCGTCGTCCTCGTCGACTCCGTCGTCCCTGTCGAAGCCGTCGACTCCGTCGTCCCAGCCGCCCCGGTCCGACGCATCACGACCCGGACCGCCGGGATCGCAGGAGTCGGGATCGCCACCGCCGGGATCGCCACCGCCGGGATCGCCACCGTCGAGATCGCCGGAGTCCCCTCGGCCGCGCGCCGGGCGGACCGCTGCGGGCAGGCGCAAAGTCCGCCGGACGCTCACCCACGCCGCGATCGACCTGTTCCTCGCCAACGGCTACGACACGACGACCGTGGACGACATCGCGGCGGCGGCCGGAGTCGGCAGACGTACCTTCTTCCGCTACTTCCGGTCGAAGGAAGACTCGATCTTCCCCAACCACGACGAGCTGCTCGCCGACATCGAGCGCACCCTCGCCGAATCCGACCCTGCGGCGGAGGCTCCGGTGGACGCGGTGTGCAGGGCCGTGCGACTCGTCCTCGACTCGTACCTCGCCGATCCGGACGTCTCGCTGAAGCGCTACCGGCTCACCCGCACCGTGATGTCGCTGCGGGACAAGGAGGTCGCGAGCGTCGACCGGTACCAGCGGGTGTTCACCCGCTTCCTGCGCCGGCGACTGCACGCGGCCGACGATCCGGCCGCCGACATGCGTGCCCCCATCATCGGTGCCGCCGTGGCCGCGGCACACAACCACGTGCTGCGCCAGTGGCTGTACAGCGGCGGCGAGGCCGACGCACACCGCCTCGCCGACCGGGCGTTCGCCATGGTGCGGCAGGCGAACCCGCCCTACCCGGCCGACGCCGACGCCGCCGCCGCCGAGGCGCCGTCGATCCCCACGGAACCACCCGGACCGGCCGGACCTGCGGGCCGCGCCGACCGGGCCGGCACCGCCGAGCCGGTCGTGGCCGTGCTGCACACCTCGGTACCCGCCGACGAGCTCGTCCGGCGAATCAACGCCGCTCTCGGCGACGACGCGGCCCTCACCGGCGCGCCGGCGGAGACCGCCGGCGAGGACGGAAGAAACCCTGCCCGGCCTCAGCCGACGGACGATACGCATCGACGCTAACGGCACCGCGTGCCGTTAGAGCCGATACCGGTCGACGCCACCACCTGCGGGCAACCCGGAGCGGCCGCACCGGTGCCCACCCGGCTACTCGGGTAGCGAACACGCCCAGGCCGGTTGCACCGGGTCGTCGAGCCACACCGTCTGCGCCTCGGCAGTCACGGTCAGCCCGAATCGCTCCCACGACGGCTGTCGCGAGCCGCGCGGCGCGTGATGTCCAGTCACTCATACGTGGCTCCAGCCACTCGGTACTGCGCATACCGCTGCGCGGCGTAGATCAGCTTCGGGAAGTGCCCACGCAGCCGCCACATGCCCAGCACCTCCACGGCGAACGCCGTCACCGCGTCTCGGTCGGCGGCCCGCCACGTCGGGCAGTACGCCGCCCACCGTTCAGCCGCATCGCAGTCGTGACCGGCGGCGACCAGCCGGACCGTCAGCAACGTGGGGTCCACCCACCCCGGACCGCTGGCCACCCAGCCCCAATCGACGAACCGGGCGGTGTCGCCGTACACGAGGATGTTGAGCATGTGCAGGTCCGCATGCACAACCCGGTCGCCCTCGGCGAGGTACTTGTGGCTGCGGCGCTCCTGGTCCAGCAGCAGACCCCGGTTCTGCCGCTCCCACTCGTCCAGGCCGTCAGGACGTTCGGCGAGCTGGTGCCACGGCGCGGTACGGCGCCACGGCGTGACCAACGGCTTCTCCGCGACCGGTCCGGCGGCCTGGCGTTCCGACACGACCCGCAGCACACCTACCGCCGCAGGTACGTCCGGCGACCCCGGGCTCAGGTCGGCGTGCCGCCCGGCGACCTGCTCGAACCCCGCCACGACCCAGTCGTGCCGCTCGAACGTCCACCGCAGCCGCGGGGCATGGGGTTGCAGGTACTGATTGGCCGCAACTTCATTGCGCAGCATGCGCGCACGCGCATCACCGTCGGCCACGGCCTCGACGAACGTCTCCTCGTCCACCGTGGCGACCGTCGCCAGGAAGTCCGACATCGCACCCATGATCTCGGCGGTGCTCGACACGTCCCCCAGGACCTCCTGCACTTGACCTTGCAGTTCGCCTATCCGCGCGACATCGCGTCCACTGTGGACCAGCAGGAACCCTGGCCGCGGTCAGAACTGAGACCCACGTCACGAGCTGTCCGCTGTGGGCGAAACCCGTTCGCAACAGTTTCTGTCGGTGTGCCAATCTAGACTCGGGACCTGCGCGTGGTGAGCTGTGGCGGCGCCACCGGTGACGTCACATCCGCCGGGGCCGTACGCCGGCCGCGCCGGAGCGACGGAACCGGATCAACGCCCAGGGTGCTGGAACTCCGGGTGCCGTCACGACGGGGTACCGCGCGCTCCGATCCGCCGAGCACACCAGTTCACGAGGGGGATGTATGACCGACACCGCCCACACCGATACCCCGGCCGGGGAGCCCGGGCAGCAGGATCGGCAGGCGGTGGACCCCAAGGCGCTGCTGCTGATCGGCGTGCTCGTCGCATCCGCGTTCGTCATGATCCTCAACGAGACGATCCTGAGCGTGGCGCTGCGGCAGCTGAGCCAGGAACTCGAGATCACGACGACCACCGCCCAGTGGGTGACCAGCGGGTTCCTGCTGACCATGGCCGTGATCATCCCGACCACCGGGTTCCTGCTCGAACGCTTCACCCCGAGGCAGGTGTTCCTCGCCTCGCTCACCCTGTTCAGCGCGGGCACGTTGCTGTCGGCACTCGCACCGGGCTTCCCCGTCCTGCTCGCCGGACGGGTCGTGCAGGCGGGCGGCACTGCCGTGATGATCCCGCTGCTGATGACCTCGGTCATGCGGCTCATCCCGGAGAGCCGCCGCGGCTCGATGATGGGAACGATCGGCATCGTGATCGCGGTCGCGCCCGCGCTCGGCCCCACCATCGGCGGCGCGATCCTGTCCGGCCTCGGCTGGCGCTGGATGTTCTGGCTCGTACTGCCGCTGGCGATCGCCGCGCTGCTGATCGGAGCGCGCTGGCTGCGGCTGGACACCGAGACGCGGAAGGTGCCGCTCGACGTGCTGTCGGTCGTGCTGTCGGCGCTCGGCTTCGGCGGCCTGCTGTACGGCCTGTCATCGATCGGTGAAGGCGGAGGCGGCCATGCCGTGCCACCGCTGGTGCCCATCGTCGCCGGCCTGGTGGTGCTGTCGGTGTTCGTGTGGCGGCAGCTGCAGCTGCAGCGCCGCGACCGCGCGCTGCTGGACCTGCGTCCGTTCGAGTCCCGGGACTTCGTCGTCTCGCTCACCCTGACCGGCCTGCTGTTCATGTGCCTGCTCGGGGTCGCGTCCATCCTGTTGCCGCTGTACCTGCAGACGGTGCTCGACGCGTCGGCGTTCGAAAGTGGGCTCGCGGTGCTTCCCGGCGGCCTCGCGCTCGGACTGCTGGGCAGGCCCGTCGGGTCGCTGTACGACCGCATCGGCCCGCGGCCGCTGGTCATTCCCGGCACGGTCGCCATGGCGAGCGGGCTGTGGCTGTTCACCACGCTCGGTCCCGATTCGACCATCCCCACCATCGTCGCCTATCACGTGATCATGATGGTCGGACTGGCGCTGATGATGACCCCGCTGATGACGCAGGCACTCGGCTCGCTGACCGAGCAGCTGCAGTCGCACGGCAGCGCGATCCTCGCGACCCTGCAGCAGGTGGCAGGCGCCCTCGGCACGGCGGTGTTCGTGACCGTCGCCGCGGTCGCCAGCGGCGCCGACTCCGCAGGTCCGGACGCGGACGGGCTGCGCGTGGCGTTCATGATCGCCGGCGGCATCGGTGTCATCGCAGTGGCGACATCGCTGCTGTTGGGCAAGCACAAATCGAGTGCGGCGACGGCCGGCCACGGTCACTGACGGGCCGAACCGGGCGGTGCCCACCGCCGTGCGACCTACGGCGGTGGGCACCGCCCGCCTGCATACCAGTCAGGTGCGCTGGCACCCGTGATATTCCGCGACGGCCACGCCGTCGCCGATCTGCGTGTACGTGCCGACCCCCGTGACCCTTGACCACGCGGGCAAGTTCCGCGCCAATCACGACTTCGAGGATCTGCGGTCGTTCCTCGAGCGGGTCCGTCCTGGCTCCGGCGTGCTCGTCCTACCACGAACACCCCACGTTCCTCGCCTTGCAGGCGTTCGCCGCGCTGACCGACCCGTTTCCCCGGCACCGCGACGGCCTGGCTCCAGGTGGGGACAACCCTGACTCCGGGTGGGCTCCGGGTGGGCACAGCCCTGACTCCAGGCGGGCACAACACAGCCCCCGCAAGGAACAACACGGGCCCCGGAATGCGCAACACGGCGTCCTGAGTGCAGGACACGCGACCCCGGCGTCGGGGGTTCCCCCGGACGACGTAGTGTGCCATCTTGTCCGTACAGCTTATGCGTACAAGTTCTCGGCGCGGGTGTGTCGCGCCGATGCCGACAAGGAGGCCGGCGTGAGCAACCAGGAAACTTCGCGCGTCCCGATCTTCGCCACGATGCAGCGGATCCCCGGCGGGTTGATGCTGATCCCGCTGATCCTCGGGGCGATCATCGGCACGTTCGCCTCCGGTGCCCTCGAGATCGGCAGCTTCACCACGGCCCTGTTCGCCGACAGTGCGCTGCCGCTGATCGCGCTGCTCATCTTCGCCACCGGCACTCAGGTGAGCGCGCGCACCGGCGGACCGATCCTGGCGACCGCGGGCACGCTGCTGCTCACCAAAAGCCTCATCCCCGCCGGTCTGGCCGTGCTGCTCGGCCTGTTCGTGGGTCTCGACGGCATCTTCGGCATCTCGTTGCTGGCACTGCTCGCCGCCGTCGACAACAGCAACGGCGGCCTGTGGCTCGCGTTCACCGGCCAGTACGGCGACGAGCGCGACCGCGGCGCCTACCTCGCCAGTGCGATCAACGACGGCCCGTTCCTGACGCTGATGTTCCTCGGCGCCTCCGGGCTGGGCGACATCCCGCTGCTGGCACTGGTCGGCGCCATCGTGCCGTTCCTGCTGGGCGTACTCGTCGGCAACCTCGACCCGCAGTGGCGCAAGGTGGTCGCCGGCGTTCCGAACATCGTCATCCCGTTCTTCGCGTTCGCGCTCGGCACCGGTATCGACCTCGGCGACATCGTCACCGGCGGCGTCAGCGGCCTGGTGCTCGGTGCGATCGTCGCGCCGGTGACCGGCTTCCTGGTCTACCTCGGCTACCGCTTCCTGCTGCGCCGCGGAAAGATGTCCGGCATCGGCTTCGCCGCGGGCACGACCGCAGGCAACGCGATCGCCACCCCGGCGGTCGTGGCCGCAGCCGACCCGACGTTCCAGCAGTACGTCGGCACGGCCACCGCACAGATCGCGGCGTCGGCTCTCGTCACGGCACTCCTGGCGCCGTCGATCGCCGCGTTCCTGCTCAAGCGTTCCGGGGCACTCGCGAAGCCGGACCCGGCACCGGCACCGGCCAACCCGGCGGAACCCGCATGACGATCCCCGGCAGCATGGAACGAGGCGGCACGGAACGAGGCAGTACCGGACCCGGCCGCGCGGGGACCGGCAGAGCGCCGCGCGACCACGGGCCGTGCGACGTCGTGATCGTGGCCGACGACGTCACCGGCGCGGGCGACACCGCGGTGCAGTTCGCGGAGTCGGGCTGGACGGCGGAACTGCGGTTGCAGCCGGGCACGAGCGACGCCCAGGTGATTGCCGTGAGCAGCGACTCGCGGGCGTGCACAGCCGGCGAGGCCGCCACGCGCGTCCGGCGTGCGGCGGCCGGTACGCGGGGAACCCGGCTGTTCAAAAAGATCGACTCGACGGTGCGCGGCCCGATCCGCGCCGAAGTCGACGCGCTGCTGGAGGAACTCGGCCAGGACGCCGTCGCGGTCGTGTGCCCGGCGTTCCCCGGGGTGGGACGCACGGTCGTCGACGGCACCGTGCTGGTCGACGACGTGCCCGTGAGCGACACCCCGGTGGGCCGCGACCCGGTGACCCCGGTGACCGAGAGCCACCTGCCGACTCTGCTCGGCGCGGCGCAGGTGCGGCTCGACCCGGCGGGCGGCCCGGCCGAGTGGGCCGCCCATCTCCGCGAAGCCGGGCGCGTGGTGGTGGCCGACGCCACGACCGACGCCGATCTCGACCGGATCGCACGGGCCGTCGACGCACTCGGCGAGCACGGGCTGCCTGTCGGCGCCGCGGGCCTGGCCGGTGCGCTGGCTCGCCGGTGGCACCCTGCCGTTCCCGCGCCCGCACCCACGGTGGACCCCGCACCCGCCGGCGCCGACGGCACGGTGCTCGTCGTCGTGACGAGCCTGCATGCGGCGGCTCGCACGCAGGTGCAGGTCCTCGTCGACGACGGCGCCGCACACCACGAGCCGACTCCCGGGCAACTACTCGACGACGACGCGTGGCATGCACTGCTGGCGACCCTGTCCGGCGGACCCGTGGACGGAACGGCCACGCCCCGGCCCCGCACCACGGTGCTCAGCGCTCCGGAACGCGGTGGCACGGACGTGCCACCGGATCTCGTCGCGCGCCGCCTCGCCGACGCCGCGGCCGAACTGGTCCGGACCGACAGCCCGGCGGGTCTCGTCGTCACCGGCGGCGACGGTGCCCGCGCGCTGCTGGACGGTCTCGGCAGCAGTGGCATCCGGCTCGACGCGACCGGTACCGGAGCGGGATCCGGTGTCGCGACGGGCACGGTCGTCGGTGGCTGGGCCGAAGGGCTGCCGATCGCGACCAAAGCCGGTGGCTTCGGCGAATCCGACGTGTTGATCACGGCCGCACAGGCGGTCCGCAGAAGAAGGAGTGACCGTTGACCGCTGCAACGTCGACCGCACCGACGCAGGCGCAGGTGCCGACCCTCGCCCTCACCCTCGGCGATGTCGCCGGCATCGGACCGGAGATCACCGCGCGGGCGTTGCTCGAACACGAGACGCTCCGCGGGAGCTGCCGTCCCGTCGTCATCGGTGACGCCGACGCCCTGCGCCGCGCGGTCTCCGACGTCCTCGGCCTCGACCCGGACGTCGTCCGCGTGATCGACCGTCCCGCCGACGCGACGAACGACCCCGGCGTCATCGAGGTCGTCCAGGAAGGACCGTCGCTCGGTCACGTGCCGTACGGCGAGCTCAGCGCCGACGCCGGCGACGGCGCGGCACGGTTCGTGATGCGGGCGTGCGCGCTCGCACGCGCCGGCGAGGTCGACGGCATCGTGACGGCCCCGCTCAACAAGGCCGCGATGCACGAGGGCGGGCACAACTGGCCCGGTCACACCGAGCTGCTCGCGCACGAGTTCGGCGTCGACAACTTCAGCCTCGTGCTGTCGGCCGGTGAGCTGTACTTCTTCCACCTCACGACGCACGTGTCGTTGCGGGACGCGATCACCGGCGTGACCGCGGAGCGGACGGACAACGTGCTGCGGCTCGCCGGCTCGTTCGCCGGCGCGCTCGGGAACCCCGACGAGGCGATCGGGCTCGCCGGCCTCAACCCGCACGCCGGCGAGAACCGGCTCTTCGGCGACGAGGACGCCGACGTGCTCGAACCAGCCGTGCAGCGCGCCAGAGCCGACGGCGTCAACGCCGTCGGGCCGTTGCCGGCCGACGCGCTCATCCCCCAGGCCGTGAACGGACGATGGCGCTTCGTCGTCGCCTGTTACCACGATCAGGGGCACGCGCCGTTCAAGGCGGTCTACGGCGACGACGGCGTGAACATCACGGTCGGACTGCCCGTGGTGCGTGTCTCGGTCGATCACGGCACGGCCTTCGACATCGCGGGCAAGGGCCTCGCACGCGAGGCCAGCCTGGTACTCGCAGCCCGCCGGGCCGCCGAGCTCGCGCCCGGCTGGCACCGGGTGTGGGAGACGGCCAGGACGGGGTCGGTCTCGTGATCGCCCGGACGTCACCGGCCTGCCACGCCGGCGCCCGGACGGCTTCGTAGACTGCTCTGTCATGGGCGTCGACCGCAGCACCCGCGCACCACTGCACCAGCAGATCGCGGACACGCTGCGTCAGGAGATCCTCGGCCACGACCTCCCGCCCGGGGAGGCACTGCCGAGCGAGGCGGCGCTGTGCGAGCGGTTCGGCGTCGCACGGAGCGTGGTGCGCCAGGCCGTCGCCGGTCTCTCCGGTGACGGCCTGGTGATCCGCAGGCAGGGCAGGCCGACGATCGTCGCGCCGCCCGCCGAGTACCGCCGTCTGGTGCAGCGCGCGACCGGCATGTTCGACCAGTTCGCACGGCGCGGGCATCAGCTGCGCACGACGGTCCTCGACCTCTCCCCCGCACCACCACCGCCCGGCGGGCGCGACTTCCTCGGCACCGACGACACGATCCGGATCGAACGGGTCCGGCTCGTCGACGGTGACCCACTGTCCTATGTGCGCACCTGGCTGCCCGCCGACCGCGTACCGGGCCTGCACGCCGAACACCTCGCCGACGCCTCGCTGCACCGGCTGTTGGCCCGGGCCTACGACCTCCGCCCCATGCGCGGCAGGCGCCAGGTGCACGCCGTGGCCGCGGACGCGCGCCTCGCCGACGCACTCGGCACGGAGTCCGGCGACCCGCTGCTGTTGCTCGAAGGTGGCACGACCGATCAGCACGACCGGCCGCTCGAATGGTTCAGCGCGTGGCATCGCGCCGACCGCGTCGTGTTCGACATCGACGTCTCCGAGTCCATGGAGACGCTGCGCCTCGACGCCACCGACGCACCCTCCGACGCGGATTCCAACACGCGGGACGCCGTGTCGGACGCCGCAGGCCCGCAGCAGGCGGCAGCCACTTCCGAGGCCGCACCCAGCGGGGCCGACCTCGCCGAGGCGCGCAGGCTGCTCGGCGAACTGTCCCGTCTCCTGCACTGATCGGCAGCGATCCGCGCTCGTCCCGTACGAGGCGACCGGGCGCCGCGCCAGGTGTCCGGCCAGCGCACGGTCGGGATGGACGGACCTCGGCTTCGCGTACTCGCCGATCAGCCGGAGTCCTCCCCGGGAGCGGTCAGCGCCGGGATCGCCGGATGGTCGAGCAGGGCGCCGACGACGGCATCGACGGCGGCCCGCGGGGCGCTGCCACTGCGGACCACGATGGTGACGTTGCGGTGCACCGGCGTGGTCAGCTCACACGTCGCGACGGCGAGTCCTGCGGGCACGGCCAGAGCGGGCAGCAGCGTCACCGCCCGGCCGGCCTCCACCTCACCCAACTGCAGCAGGTAGTTGCTGAACCGGCTGACGGTCCGCGGTTCGAAGCCGGCCTGCCGGCACAGCCTGCGCGTCAGCTCGGCCATGTACGAACCCGTGCGGTCGCCGGTCCACGTTTCGTCCGCGCACGCCGCGAGGTCCACGGCACGCCTGCGTGCCAGCGGGTGCGCCTGCGGCAGCACGAGCACCACCGGATCGGTGCCCAGCGGCACGATCTCCAGATCACGTCCCCACGGGAACTCGACGTAGTCGGTGGTCGTGATGATCACGTCGAGGTCACCGGTGCGCAACGCGGGCCCGCTCTCGTGCGGTTCGGATTCCACGAGCTCGACCTGCAACTGCGGGTGCGAATCGGCCAACCGCGTCACGGCGGGCACGGCGAGCGGCTGGATCGCGCTCTGGAACGCCCCGACGCGCACCGTGCCCATCGGCTCGTCACCGAGCATGCGCAGCTCGGCCTCGGCCTCGGCCATGCGGTCGAGAATCTCCCTGCCCCGCCGCGCGAGCAGGCTGCCCTGCCGGGTGAGCCGCACGCGCCTGCCGCTGCGCTCCAGCAGCGTCGCCCTGGTCTCCGACTCCAGCACCGTGAGCTGCTGCGAGACCGTCGACGCGCTCAAATGCAGCGTCTCGGCCACCGCGCGCACGGTGCCGAGGCTTTCCAACAGGGACAGCAGCCGCAGCCGCCACGGGTTGAGCATGACCCCAGTCTGCGCCGGATCGTTCGACAACACCGAACAGCGGCGTCGACATCGTGTGATGGACGCGATGCAACCCGCGTTCGTAGCGTCGGGAGCATGACCGACACCGCGCACCTCATCCGCTATCTGGGCCGTGGCGGGTTCAGTCCCTCCATCGTCGACCGCGCCGCAGGCACCTCGGTGTTCACCGACGACGGCCGAGAACTGCTGGACTTCACGTCCGGGCAGATGAGCGCCATTCTCGGCCACTCCCACCCCGAGATCGTCGCTACGATCAGTGACCAGGCCGCCCGGCTCGACCACCTCTACAGCGGCATGCTCAGCCATCCCGTGCTCGAGCTGTGCCGCAGGCTCGCCGAATCCCTGCCCGCTCCGCTCGAGAAGACCATGCTGCTCAGTACCGGCGGCGAGGCGAACGAGGCGGCGCTGCGCATGGCCAAGCTCGTCACCGGCGGGCACGAGGTCGTCTCGTTCGCGCGGTCGTGGCACGGGATGACGCAGGCGGCCGCGGGCGCCACCTACAGTGCGGGCCGCGGTGGCTACGGCCCTGCCGCACCGGGCAACTTCGCCCTCCCGGTGCCGGACCGGTTCCGGCCCGACATCGTCGACGCCGACGGCGAGCTCGACTGGCGCCGGCAACTGGACCTGGCGTTCAACCTCATCGACGCGCAGTCCACCGGCAGTCTCGCCGCCTGCCTCGTCGAGCCCGTTCTCAGTTCGGGCGGCATCATCGATCTGCCGCCCGGCTACCTCGGTGCGCTGCGGGACAAGTGCCACGAACGCGGCATGCTGCTGATCCTCGACGAGGCGCAGACCGGCCTGTGCCGCACCGGCGACTGGTACGCCTTCGAACGGGACGGCGTCGTGCCGGACATCATCACGCTCTCCAAGACCCTCGGCGCCGGGCTGCCGCTGTCGGCCGTCGTGACGAGCGCAGAGATCGAGCAGCAGGCCCACGAACTCGGTTTCCTGTTCCTGACCACCCACGTCAACGATCCGCTGCCCGCGGCCGTCGGCAACACCGTGCTCGACGTCCTCGCGCGGGACCGCCTGGACGAGCGCGCCGCCGAGCTCGGCGTGCGGCTGCGCGACGGACTCGGCGAACTCGCCACGCGGCACCCGGTCATCGGGGACGTACGCGGGCGGGGCCTGCTCGTCGGACTCGAACTGATCACCTCCGGCGGCGACACGGCCGAGAGCGACCGGCTCGGCGCCGCGGTCACGCAGCGGGCGGGCGAGCTCGGCCTGCACATGAACATCGTGCAGTTGCCCGGTATGGGCGGCACGTTCCGTATCGCCCCGGCACTGACGGCCACCGAGGCCGAGATCGACCGCGGCGTGGAGATCCTCGACAAGGCGCTCGGCGACGCCGCCTGACGCGCCGTAACCGCCACGGCCGGGGTGACGACTGCGAGCGCTCCCCGGCCGTGACGGCGTGCCCGGCTGCCGACAGCGTTCGGTCCGCACCGCGAGCCGACGGGTAAACTTTGTTTACACACGTCGAAGCGACCGCCCGCGAGATCGTCCGGAGGCAGCCATGAGCACCACACCCCGCGTCCTGACCGCAGCCAGCACGGTCGGCAGCTGGCTCGAACACCCCGACGGTGGCGCCGCGATCCGTGAGCTGCTCGAGCAGGCGGGCGTGGGTGCCGACGCGCTGGCCCCCGTGGCGAACCTGCCGCTGCAGGAACTCGTCACCCTCAGTCAGGGCAGGCTGTCGCAGGAGGTCGTCGACGCACTCGTGCAGCGCGTCGGCGGCGGACCTGCCGAGGCGGACGAATCCGCGTGGCGGGAACGCATCACTCCCGGACGCTTCGACGGCCGCACCGTCGTGGTCACCGGCGCGGCGTCCGGCATCGGCCGTGCCACGGCGCGCCGCATCGCCGCCGAAGGCGGCAGCGTCGTGGCCGCCGACATCACCGAACCGGGGCTCGAGACACCGCCGTCCGAATCGGACACCGGACGCATTCTGCCTGTCACGGCCGACATCACCCGCGACGACGACATCGACCGCATCGTCGCCGCTGCGGCCGGACGCATCGACGGGCTCGCCAACGTCGCGGGGGTCGTCGACGACTTCTCCCCCGCCCACGAGACGTCCGACGAGATGTGGCGCCGCGTGTTCGCGATCAACGTCGACGGCGTGTTCCGGCTCACCCGCGCCGTACTGCCCGCCATGCTCGAACGGCACTCGGGATCCATCGTGAACGTCGCGTCGGAGGCCGCCCTGCGCGGCAACGCCGCGGGTGTGGCCTACACCGCGGCCAAGCACGCGGTCGTCGGCATCACCAAGAACACGGCGTTCATGTACGGCCCGCACGGCATCCGCGTCAACGCCGTAGCCCCGGGCGGCGTCGCCACCGGTATCGCCCAGGGCGGCGCGCCGGATTCGGCCTGGGGCAACGAGCGCACCCGCGACTTCCTCCGCATGATTCCACCGATCGCGACGGCGCAGCAGCTCGCGGCGTCGATCACCTTCCTGCTCGGCGAGGACGGCGTGAACGTCTCCGGCGCGATCCTGCCCTCCGACGGCGGCTGGTCGGTGCAGTGACACCGTGCCACGCTTCAAGGCTGTGGTGTTTCAGGGCTGCGGGCTGACGAGCTGCTGCACGATCGCCCCGTAGCGCGCAACGAGTTCCTCCCGGTCATCGGCCAGGCTCTCGTCCCCCACCACCCACAGCGAGTACAGCAGTCCGCCCACGGCGGCGGCTGCCATCCGCGCGCGCAGGTCCGCGTCCGCACCGGACAGCCGGGCGCGCAGCGGCGCGACGAGTGCCTGCTCGTGGACCTCGCGCAGCCGCTCGGCAATCCGCCGTTCTCCGCTGCCGCGCACCAGGGCGAGGTACACACCGCGAATGTCGTCCGTGGACAACACGACCTCGACGAAGCGCCTGCCGAAGGAGGCGATCGGCACGTCCAGTAACGGCTCGTCGTCGATGGTCAGCCGCATCGTCTCGAGGAACAGTTCCTCCTTGCTGCCGAAGTAGCGGATGACGAGTGCCGCGTTCACTCCTGCTTCGCCCGCGATGTCCCGTACCGGTGTCCGCGCGTATCCGCGTTCGAGAAACAGTCGCGCCGCGGCCGCCCGGATCGCCTCCCTGGTGGCCGTCCCCGATCCCCGCTCCGACATGAGCGTCAGCCTAGGTGTTGCCTGCCGGGACGACGCGATGCGCCGCGCTCACGGATCCGGCACCGTGCACCGCGGCACGACGCCACTGCCGCGGCGAGGGTCGCCACCGGCGGCACCCCGCGCCGGACGACGCGTGGACGATCACGCCGGTCCGGGTCGGTCACACTCGCCGGAACGACCGCATCCGCCGCAGGTACTGCAGCAGACCATGCAGTGGTACCGGACGCGGCCACGCCTCGGAACGGAGATAGGCGTCGGTTCCGCCGTCCACGAACACGACGCTGCCCACCATGAAGTCGGCGGCGTCGGACAGCAGGAACACGATCCAGTCCGCCAGCTGCGCCGGATCGCCGAAACCACCCGCCGGGACCGGGAACGAGGCCACCGCCCTGGCCGACGACGGATCGGCGAGCTGCTGTTCCAGCAGCGGCGTCAGGACCGCTCCCGGCGCCAGCGCGTTGAGCCGGACACCGGAGCCCACCCACTCCGGCCTCACGGCCTCGCGCCGGGCCCAGTGACTCACCGCGAGCTTCGAACCGGCGTAGCTCATCACCGCACGCGCCGGGCCGTGGAATCGCAGGGCCCGCACGGCCTTGGCGCCGTCGCCCGCGAGCAATGCCCGCACCATGCGCCGCGGCACCAGCGGAGTCGTCGTGGCCGAGTTGCTGGACACGACCACCGCTCGGCCCCCGCCCCCGGCGGCCAGCGCGGGTCGCCACGCCTGCAGCAGCTCCGTCACGGCGAAGTAGTTCACCTCGACGATCTCGCGTTCCCGGCCGCGCACCGGGCCGAGTCCGGCGGCCAACACGGCACCGTCGAGCCGATCGGCACCGGCCTCGCGGATCGCCTCCGCGGCGTTCCGCCGACCGGCCGGGGTGGCCAGGTCTGCGGCGACGTCGGTGTCACGCAGATCCACGCCGAGCACGGTGTGCCCTGCGGCACGCAGTGTGTCGGCCGCCGCCCTGCCCATTCCGGAAGCGGCTCCGGTGACCGCGTACACGCCCATGCCACGCCCCTTTCCCACGCGGAACGTAGCAACGACCCGCCGCTGCGCCCAGGGCCGTTTCAATCAGTGGTGGACCGCTTCGATCGGTGGCGGTGCCGCTCCGTGACGTCGGCAGGTATGTCCTCCCGTACGACTCACGCATCGACCGGCACCACCGGCTGGCGGAGGATAGTGCGCCGCTTCTCCGGCGGTGTCCTGCGCGGATCGCTGAAGTAGATCTCGTGATGGGTCCCGGTCATCCGCAATCCGCGTGCGGGGATGACGTCGTCGTGCATCGCGGCGAGCACGGGCCCCTCGTCGTCGAACGAGCCGACGTGCAGCGTCTGGACACAGGTTCCCTCCGACAGCACCTCGCAGCGCAGATCGTCGATACGCGCGGGCCGCTTCTTCGCCGCGACCGCCGAGATCGCGGCATCGACCATGCCGCCGTCGACCCACTCCGGCACCATGATCAGCATCGTCCACGACCACTGCGTCTTGTCGCGCCCGGTGGTGAACGCGGCCATGTCCTCGGCCCACCACAGTCCTTCCAGTGGCGGCACGACGTAGTCACGGCCGAGGTCACGTCTGCTGGCGAACTTCAGCGTGTAGGCCACCGGATACAGCGCGCCGAGGGCGTCGGCGAACGCGGCCGACGTGTTCGGGTCGCCGTGCCCGTCGACCATGAGGAACCGCAGGTCCGGCACGTCGAGGACGTCGAACCTGCCCTTCCGGGCGCGGTAGCCGTCGACCGTCTTCGTGACGTCGACCTTCTCGGTGGCGGCCATGCTCCGATAGTCCCGCACCCGGGCGCCGATGTGGTGCGAACGCCTCATCCGGGAGCCGTTGTCCGGGACGTCGTACGGTGGTCGATATGGCCTCGATGCGCGTTCTGCCCGTCCTCGGCGTCGTCCCGCTCCTGCTGCTGACCGGCTGTTCGGCCGTCTCCTCCGACGGCTCGGCGGAACGCGCCGATGGCCGCGGCAGCGCCCAGGCCGTGGTCACGGGACTCGACGCGCCCTGGTCGGTCACGTTCGCCGGGAAGACGCCCCTGGTCAGCACACGCGACGACGGCGAGATCCTCGAGATCACCGGCGACGGCACGCGGGTGGCCGGGACGATCGACGACGTGGAACCCGGCGGCGAAACCGGACTGATGGGACTGGCCATCGACGATCGGCAGCGCCTGTACGTCCACTCGACGGGACCCGACGGCAATCGGGTGCAGCGCTACCCGGTCGAAGGCGAGCCGGGGGCGCTGTCGCTCGGTGACGCCGAGACGATCGTCGACGGCCTGCCGTCGGCCACGATCCACTCCGGGGGTCGGATCGCGTTCGGGCCCGACGGCATGCTGTACGTCACGGTGGGCGATGCCGGGGTCTCCGACGACGCGCAGGACCGCGGCAACCTCGCCGGGTCCATTCTGCGGCTGACCCCGGACGGCGACGTGCCCGGCGACAACCCCTTCGACGGCTCGCCGGTGTACAGCTACGGACACCGCAACCCCCAAGGCCTCGCCTGGGCCGACGACGGCACCATGTTCGCGTCCGAGTTCGGCGCGGACACCTGGGACGAACTCAACGTCATCGAGCCAGGCCATAACTACGGCTGGCCCGTCGTCGAAGGGATCGGCGGCGACGAGCGGTTCACCGACCCGGTCCAGCAGTGGCGGCCGGACGAGGCCAGCCCGAGCGGCATCGAGATCCACGACGGCACGATCCACATCGCCAACCTGCGCGGCGAGGTGCTGCGCACGGTGCCGGTGGCCGAACCGTCGTCGTCGGCCGAGCTGCTGGCGGGCGAATACGGCCGGCTGCGCGACGTCACCACGACGCCCGACGGCGAGCTGTGGATCCTCACCAACAACACCGACGGCCGGGGCTCGCCCGCCGACGGCGACGACCGGATTCTCCGCCTGATCGAGCGGTGACCGGCTCCGCCCGACCCGGCGGGACCCAGCGCGAGTCGCTCGGCCCCGCCAGGCCGTTCGGCACCGCGAGCCCGCCCGGCCCGGCTCGGCGCGGTGTGGCCACGGTGAGCCGGGTCAGCCGACCCGTTCGACGGACTCAGCGGCATCGACGGGCTCGGCGGGCTCAGCGTCCGTCGGCTCCGCACCGGACGGGTCGCGGTCCAGCATCCCGGCGGCGACGGCGATCCCGAGGCCGACGACGGCCAGCACCGCACCGATGATCGCGGGCGAGGCATAGCCCAGCCCGGCGCCGATGCCGATCCCGCCGAGCCACGCGCCCCCGGCGTTGGCCAGGTTGAACGCCGAATGGTTCGACGCCGCAGCCAGTGTCGGAGCCTTCCCGGCCTTCTGCATGATCAGCACCTGCAGCGGTGCGGTCACCCCGAACCCGACGGCGCCGAGCACGACGGTCATGACCACCGCCGACCACTGCGCGTCGATCGCGAACCAGAACACCACCAGCACCACGGCGAGCGCCGCCAGGGAGCCGTAGATCGTCGGCCGCAACGCGCGATCGGCCAACGGGCCCACGATCAGTGAGCCCGCGGTCATGCCCGCGCCGAACAGGGCCAGCACCACCGGCACCGCGCCGTCCGACAGGCCGGCCAGTTCCGTCAGCATCGGGGAGATGTAGCTGTAGACGGCGAACACGCCCGCGAACCCGAACACCGCGGTGGTCAGCCCGAGCACGACCTGCTTGCGGCCGAGCGCGACCACCTCCGTCCGCAGGCCGACGCCCTCCGGTTTCGGCAGCGCAGGCACGAACGCTGCCACCCCGGCGGCTGCGAGCAGCCCGAGCACCGCGACGACCAGGAACGCGGCACGCCAGCCGAAGACCTGGCCGAGGAACGTGCCGGCCGGGACGCCGACGATGTTGGCGATCGTCAGCCCCATCAGCACCCGGGCGACCGCCGTCGCCTGCCGTGCCGGTCCGACGAGCTGGGCCGCGACGAGACTGGCCGCGCCGAGATACGCGCCGTGCGGCAACCCGGCGATCACCCGGGACGCGAACACCCCTGCGTAGCCCGGCACGAGCACCGTCGCGACGTTGCCCAGGACGAACAGCACCAGGAACGCCAGCAGTGCCTGCTTGCGGCCCAGCCGGGTCGCCACCGCCGTCAGCAGCGGCGCACCGACCACCACGCCGAGCGCGTAGGCCGAGATGAGATTGCCCGCGGTGGCCACGGACACGTCGAGACCGCCCGCCACCTGCGGCAGCAGGCCCATGATGACGAACTCGGTGGTACCGATGGCGAACGCTCCGAGCGCGAGAGCGCACAACGCCACAGCCATGAGGGCATACCTTTCCTGTGCATCGAGCGGGGCAGTGACGGCGACGGCCGGGCCCGCAGCTCCGAAGGCCGGTTTGGCACGTGCCAAACCCACGATCTCAAGACGTATCCGAATCGTTCAAGTGGAAGGCCTGTGATTTGCCTCGCCGACGACGCCAGCAGGAGTGCCGTCCCGGTGGCCGGTACGATTCCGGACACCCGCGCGCCGGTCAGAGGGCAGCGATCAGGAGGCAGCGATGCCGCGGTCGGAGGACTGCGAACCCACCCGACGTCCGACGATGGCCGACGTCGCGGCGCGCGCCGGGGTGTCGCGCCAGACGGTCTCGCTCGTACTCGGGGACAAGCCGGGCCCGAACCCGCACACCCGCGAGCACGTCCTGCGCGCCGCGGAGGACCTCGGGTTCCACACCGATACGGCGGCCCAGTTGCTGCGGCGGGCGCGCAGCCGCCAGCTCGGCGTGCTGTTCACGATGGAGCACTCCCTCGATCCGCTGGTGATCGAGGGGTTGTACGCGGCGGCGGCCGGGCTCGACTACAGCATCGTGCTCAGCGCGATCCTGCCCACGCGTGGCGTACGGCAGGCCGTGGACGAACTGCTCGGGCTCCGTTGCGAGGCGATCATCCTCATCGGACTGTCCATCGAGTCGCCCGCCCATCTGACCAAGATCGCGCGGCAGGTTCCGGTCGTCGAGATCGGCCAGCACACCGGCGGAGCCGGCATCGACAGTGTGCGCACCGCCGACGACGAGGGAGCGCGCCTCGCGGTGGACCACCTCGTCGCACTCGGCCACCGCAACATCGTGCACGTCGACGGCGGCCACCTGCCGGGCGCCGCCGACCGGCGTACGGGCTACCGGGACCGGATGCACGAGCACAGGCTGGACGGGTATGTGGAGGTCCTGCCGGGCGACTACACCGAGGAATCCGGCGTGCGCGCCGCCGCGGACCTGCTGTCCCGTCCGGACCGGCCGACGGCGGTCTTCGCGGCCAACGACAGTTGCGCCGAGGGGCTGCTCCACACGCTCGGCCGCGCGGACGTGCGTGTCCCGCGGGACCTGTCGATCGTGGGCTACGACGACACCCGTGCAGCCGGCATGTCGTATGTCGACCTGACCACGATCAGGCAGGACGCCACGGCGATGGCCGAGTTCGCCGTGGCCGCCTGCGCCGAACGCCTCGACGACCAGCGCACCGCGGCAAGGGACGTCGTCCTCACCCCGACGCTGACCGTCCGCGGCAGCACTGCGCCGTGAACCACTGCGCCGTGAGCCACTGCGTCATGAACCACTACGTCATGAACACGGCGTCATGAACACGGCGCCGTGGCCACAGCGCCGTGGCCGTTACCGCCAGTCCTCGTTCTTGTTGTTCTCCCAGTCGCCGATGACCGGTGGCGCGATGACCTGCTCGGGAGCGAAGACGTCCTCCTCGTCCTCGAGGTAGCCCGCCATGCGGTGCTCCTCGTCTTCCTCACTCTTCCGGCCCGCGGCCCCCATCCCGGGTGCCATCCCACCGGCCATTCCGCTGCCTGTCGCGCCGCCACCGGTCGCGCCGCCGGTCACGTGCTGCATGCCGGCGCCGCCGGAGGTACCTCCCACACCCCACGATCCGCTCCCGGTGGCCGGACCACGTCCTCCGGCGTTGGCGCCGCCGGAACCGCCGGAACCGCTGGAACCGCCGGCGAGTACTCCGCCGATCCCTCCGCCTGCGCCGGCTCCGGTCGCGCCACCGAGCCTGCTGCTGATGTCACCGTTCACCGACCCGGACCAACCGGGCGGGGTGGCACCCGAGGGATGGACGTCCGGGGCGGTGAACTTCGGAGGCACGTACGACGAGGCGCCAGTACCACTGTCGTCGACGTCCGGGATGTCGGGCGCGGCCGGCGAGAAGGACCCGGAGTTGTCCGGTACATCCGGCACGTCCGATACGTCCGGCGAGTACGACCCGCCACTCGCAGCCCTCGGCGAGAACGACTCCCCACCGCCGTCCGGCACCTGCGGCACAGTCGCCGAGAACGGCTGTCCGCTCCGCGGGACGTCCGGTGCCGCCGGTGCGGTCGGCGAGAACGGCCCGCCCCCACCGTCCGGCATGCCCGGAACGTCCGGCGCATCCGGCGAGTACGACCCGCCACTCGCAACCCCCGGCGAGAACGACTCCCCACCGCCGTCCGGCACCTGCGGCACAGTCGCCGAGAACGGCCGGCCTCCGTCGCCGGACTCCGCCGGGGTGATGACGCCGTCGCCGTCTCCGGCCGGGCCGCCGGCCGCGAACGACCGGTTTGCCGGTGACACCGTCCCGGCAGCCGGCTGAGCCTCCTGTCCGGGGGCGAACGACCCCGGTTCCCGGACCTGTGGCGTCACCGCAGGGGTGCCGGCGGCCACCTCGCCTGCGGCGGCCTCGCCCGCGGCGGCCCCGCCCGCGGCGGCCTCGCCCGCGGCGGCCCCGCCTGCGGCCGCCCCGCCTGCAGCCGCCGTGGCCCGTGGTCCGGCGAGCGCGGGCGGCGGCGAGAACAGTGGCATGTCGACGGCGCCCCCGACGGTCTCGTCGAACTGCGTCATGATCCGGGCTGCCTGCCCCCGCCTGGCCTCGCTCTCCTGCATCGTCTGCATCTCCTGCTGGGCCGCCACGGCATAAGCCGTCGGATCACCGATGCCGGCCAGCCGCCGGTTGGCCTCCGCCGCGGAGAACGGCAACGGCGGGTTACCGTCCATCTGCTTCTGCGTCTCGTTGAGCGTCTGCGAGTGGATCTGTTGCTGACGTCCGGTGAGAACCGCGCCCTGCGCCGTCGAGCCCAACCACTTGGCCACACCGGCGAGATGCTCCCTCGCGGCGTCTCCGCCTTCACCCTGCCAATCGCCCATGCTGTCGCTGATCGCATCCGCGACAGCCTTCTGGTGCAGCGTCAGCTCGTTGCCGGTCCGCACCCATTCCTCGGAGGTCTCGGCGACCGCCGCGGAATCGGCCTGGCTGCCGAGGGTCTCGACCATCTGCTCGTGCGAGGCGTTCTCCCACACCGTCCTGGGTGCCTCGCCCGCCCGGCGGATCTCCAGACCTTCGTCCATGCCGCTCCGGTCGCTGGTGAGGAAGCGCTGGTAGAGAGCCTGTGTGAACGTGTCGCCGAACGCGCTGAAGGGGAAGATGTCCGACACGGCCTCCGCGACGGCGCGGAACTCGTGCCCCGACTCCGCCTTGTCGTTGATCTCGCCGACGTAGAACGGCGACGACGAGTCCATCGTCACGTCGTAGTGCGGACTGTCGGGGTCGTAACTGTCACTCTGCGGGTCCGAAACCGCCTGCGTCTTCTCTTCCGGAGTGGACGTGGACACGGTCGTGGCACCTCTTTCAGCGGGCGGGAAAAGTCAGACGTGATCGTGGAAACTCTCGAGTTCGCCGCGGGTTCCCGACTCCGTGTCGGAATACCGTCGCTTGGCCTCGCGAATCGCCTCGATGTACTGCGGGAGTTCTGCCTTCGCCTGGCGCAGCTGAGTGAGCAACCCGTGCTCGTCGGCAGCCGTGTTGACCGTGTGCTGTGCTACCCACTTCGCCGTCGAGGTCGCACTCAGCGGCGGCGACGTCTCGAGCTTCGAGAGCGTCGCCCAACGGTTGTTGAGAGTTTCGAGGATGTCTTCGAGTGCACTGATCATCCGGTTGCCCGTGGTCTCGTCGACGGCGAAGCCGCCGTCGGTCGCCATCTGCTTCAACTCACGCCCGCTCAGCATCGACGTACCTCGCTCGGCCGGCCGCAGCACCGCACCGGTTGCCGCCGTGGGTTGGACCTCGCGGGCCTCGTCCTCACTCATCACACACTCCCGACTCAGTAGGTTTCGGCCACCAGACCGTGAATGGCACGTGACACCTCGGTACGGCCGGCAGGCTCGTAGCGGGCGACGAACTCGTTGTCGACCTCACCGGCATGCACCAGATACCGGCCCTCGTCGGTGTCCACCCAGCCGACGGACCGTGGTACGGCCGCCTCGCCACTCGACGCCGACACGACGATCTGCCCACCGCCCCGTCGTTCACCCGAGAACGCGCGGCGCAGCCGCTCCTCACCGGACTCGCCGGCTCCGCGCGAGCTTCGCCTGCCAGCGGTCTTCCCCACAACGCGGATGTTTCCGAACGCGCTGGTCTCCTCCTCGTCGTGAGCCCGTTCGGCGGCCTTCCGGACATCGAACGCGGAGCGGTACTCGGGCAGGCCCTGCCGAACCGTCGCCTCGGGACCGGTGGCCGCGGGCACAGCTGGCAGCGCGGCGGTGAGTACGTCGATGAGATCGTCGTCGGAGAACAACCGGAACTCCAGGTCGTCCTCCCCGTGGTGCTGTGTGACACCGAGCGCGTCGGCGCCGTCGGTGAGCACCACCCTCGCGATCTCGGCACCCTGGTCGTCGATTCCGCTGATCGCCACCGACACCCGGTGGCTGCCGACCAGCTCGAACGCCCTCCTCACATTCGGGTGGGGATCCTTACCGACCAGGAGTCCGCGCTCCGCGAGCGTGCCGCTGACGATCCCGGCGAGCGTGCGCAACCGGCCGGGATCGGCGGTGGTGTTGCGCACGCGTAACGGAAACCGCCGAATATCCACACCGAAAGCCTGAGCGACGACACTCGCCTCGACGCTGCCCAGCACGAACTCGAAACTACCGAACACCTTGCGAGAGGCCACCTTTCCGGAAGAGTGCCGGGTGATCGCTGCGGCGCGAAGACTAGCAGCAGTCCGGACGCCGGCCCATGAGGTGGCAACAAGTTCACTCCCTGTCCGCTCATCTGAGCGCGACAGGATCGCGCGACAGGATCGGAGTGCACGGGGTTCTGGACCGCGGCCACGCGTAGCGATAGGTTGCCCGTGGCATCGTCGCCTCCTCATTGGATTGCATCCGACACCGCGCGGGCTTCGCCCGCTTTCTCCCTCGCACGCCGGCCGCCGTGTCAGAGCGTGCGGAACGGCCAGATCCGTCGCCACCGCGCGGGGTGACGTGCCGACAATGGATCAGCGGTCCAGCATATCGAAGGAGAAGGGTGTGGAACCGAATCCGAATCTGAGGCCGGGCGAGGACCTCCAGCACTACGTCGAGCGGCAGGCCGTCGAGATGCAGCAGCGGGCCACCGAGCTGCAGGACGCGTTCGCGGCAGCAGCGGCCACCGTGAGTTCGCGGGACGGCGCGGTCACCGTCTCGTTGGCGCCGAACGGCGCCCTACGGAGCATCCAGCTCGGCAAGCGCGCCTGCGAGCTCGGCGAGGCGAGACTGACGACGACCATCATGGACACCGTCCGCCAGGCGCAACGGCAGACCGCGCAGGCGGTCGCCGGCTCGGTGGAGTCGATCATGGGAGGTGGCGAGGTGCTCGAGATGATGCAGGGATTCCTTCCCGCCGACCCTGCGGCCGGCGGCGAAATGGACCAGACCACGTCCACTCGGGAGCCCGATCCCGACGCGGACCCGCGGCCACCGAAGCCCGCGACACCGTCGACGTCGCCACCACCGTCGGCGTCGCCACCGTCGTCGCGACCCGCGCCGCGGCGACGCCCCGAACAGGACGAAGCAGATGACGATGAGGTGAATCCTTGGTGAGCGGCGGGTACGAAGTAGACGATCCCGAGGCGTTCGACGTTTTCGGCAGGCATCTGGACGACCTCGCGGACAATCTCCGCGGAACCGCCGAGATGATCGGGGGCTGTGTGGCCGACCCCGGGCTGTTCGGCGTTGTCGGCCAGTTCTTCGGTCTCGGTGCCACTCTCCACTGCGGCAGGGCGCGCGACCAGTTCACCAGCTACGCGACCTCGGTCGGGACGTTCCGCGAGAAGCTCGACGAGGCCAAGCGGACCTACCGACAGCAGGAAGAGGACGTGGCCGGTTCGATTTCGGAGCACAAGGCATGAGCGGGGACTACAAGCCGGGCGACTTCTGGCACGATCCGCAGGACACGCTGGGCAAGAAGGACATGCTCAGCGGCGCGGGCATCATGGATTCGTCCAACGCGCTGAGCGTCGGTGTCGACGAACGCAACGACGTGGCGATCGGCCTCGGCTCCGCCGGACTGGCACTCGACACGTTGGGGCTGGCGATAGACCCCGTCGGCAGCCTCGTCTCGGCGGCCATCGGCTGGCTCATCGAGCACGTCACACCCTTCCGCGTACCCCTCGACATGATGATGGGCGACCCCATCGGCATCGGTGCCGCCCAGGAAGCCATCGATGCCGAGCGCAAGAAGCTCACCGAGTGGGCCGAGGAGCACCGGAACGCTCTGGAGAAGCTGCGCGCATCGTGGCGGGGCGCGGCCGCCGACGCCTTCACCAAGGACATGGAGGGACTGAAAGCCCATCTGGACTCGCTCGGGAAGTACGTCGATTCGGCGTCCCAGCAGATGGGCATCGCCGGCGGCCTGGTGGGCGCCTTCCGGGGCGTCATCCGGGACATCATCGCGGGTGTCCTCGGCGGCATCATCGCGGGCGCATTCGCGGCCGCAGCGGCCATGCCCTTCACGTTCGGTGCCTCGATTCCCATCTTCCTCGGCACGGTCGTCGCGACCGTCGGGATCACGATGACGAAGATCGGCGTGCAGATCACCAAGCTCACCCAGAAGCTCACCCAGAGCCGGACGAACATCGACGAGACCGGCAAGATCGGCGACGACGCCGCGAAGGCGTTCGACGACGCGGCCAACGGCGGGTCGAAGCCGACGCCGGGCGGCGGCAGCGGCAGTGGCAGTGGCAGTGGCAGTGGCAGCGCTAGACCGCCGAAGCCGGATCTCACCATCGACACCAACGTGCCCAAACCGGACGCGGGAAGCAGCCCTTCCAGCGGAGGCACCGAGTACTTCACGCCGGACGCGGGAAGCAGCCCTTCGAGCGCAGGCACCGAGTACTTCACGCCGGACACGTCTCCCCGGCCCGGCTCCGGTTCACCGTCCGGCGGTAGCTCACCTGGCTCGAACGGCAGCGACCCCGGCGGCAACGGGCCGATCTCATCCACGCTGGACGGTGGTGGCCGGCCCGGCGGCGCCGCCGGCAACTCCAACGGCGGCAACTCCAACGGCGGCAACGGCAGCACTGGAAACGGCGGCAACGCCGGCCACGGCAACGGTTCGGGTACACCCGATGGTGGCGGCAAACCCGACGGCGAGACCTCCCTCAAGCCCGGGCACGAACCATTCCCCGACAAAATGGTGCGCTATGCTAAGGAGCACCTCGAGCAGGAGATCGTCGACAAGCTGCCCCACGCGAGGCCGGCCGAACACCAGATCATCCTCGACAAGTTCGATAAGTACGCAGGCATGGGCAAGCCCGACCTGACGAAGATGCTCGGTGAGCAGGACGCGGCACGATTCGAATCCATCGTCAAGACCCTGACGGACCCGACCTACGGCTGGCGCGGATTCCTGTCCAAGAGCTCCATCGAGTTCGTCAAGTCGTTGGGCGACGTCAACAAGGAACTGAACATGAACGACGAGTGACGACCGGCACGCCGGTGGTCGAGTATGTCGGACAGGTGTGTACTCGACCGCCGGCGTTCGGGCGCGCCTCGCGCCGGAACGCCGGCGGTACCGTGGAAACTCCGCGCCTTCACGCCCACTACCGGCAGAGGTCCGGCCTGCGGTCGTCGATCACGACCGCGCAGCGCGAGCGAGCGCGGCATCTCGGGGAAAACCGAAACTCGGGGAACACCGAAACTCGGGGAGACCGTCACGGTCGCGATCACCAGCCCCGACGAGGTGCACGCCTTCCACCCGGACGGGACCGCGCCTGCCCGCCGCAGGCCGACCGGCGCGATGACGCAGGCAGAGCCGCCGTGCGACGACGGCGACCACGCCGTTGGCGGCGATTCGCCCCGCGGCGGGCCGCGACCTCACCGTGTCGCGTGGCGGCGGCGGAAGGCGCCGGTCAGTAGAGTTCGATGACGAGCTTGTCGGTGAGCGCGCGGGAAACACACAGTGCCATCTGGTCGCCCGCCTGCCTGTCGGACGCCGACAGGCACCGGTCCCGGTGATCCGGGGTGCCCTCGAGCACGCCGGACACGCACGATCCGCAGATCCCTTCCTCGCAGGACTTGAACACCTCGATACCGTTCTCACCGAGCACGCTGAGGATCGACTGTCCCGCCGGGACCGCGAACGTCTCGCCCGTGTCCAGTTCCACGGTGAAGGAATCGTCCTCGCCCGTATCGGCCTCGGCGGCGACGAAGTGTTCGACGTGGACCCGCTGCTCGCCCACCACCGGAGCGAACGCCGTCACCACCTCGGTCATGAACCCGTCCGGCCCGCACGTGTAGACGTGGCTCTCCGGCGTCAGTTCCGGCGCCAGATCCGCCAGCACCGCGGGAAACTTGTCCCGCGGGGTACCGAACCGCAGGTGGACCCGGCCCCGGAACTCGGCGAGACTCTCGAGGTGATCGGCGAACGCGGCTTCTTCCCTCGAGCGCGCGAAGTAGTGGAGTTCGAACTCCGCTCCCCTGCCGGCGAGTTCGTGGGCCATGCCGAGCAGCGGCGTCACGCCGATGCCGCCCGCGACGAGCAGGTGCCGGTCGGCGTCCGGGGCGAGCGTCAACAGGTTCCGCGGCTGCCCGATCTCCAGTGAGTCGCCTGCCGAGACGGTGTGCAGCGCCTGCGAACCACCACGCGAGTCCGGCTCCCGCTTGACGGCGATGTGCAGCGACGACCGGTCACTCGGCCTGCCACACAACGAGTACTGCCTCACCAGCCCGGTCGGGCCGACGACGTCGACGTGCGCGCCCGCCTCGTACGCCGGGAACTCCGCGCCGTCGGTCCTGGTCAACCGCAGACTGCGGATATCGGCGGTCTCGTCGACGACATCCGCCACACGTACGGGGATCGTGTCCATCGCCATGCTCACTTTCCGTCCTCGCCCGCCGGGCGTCAGCGCAGATACAGACCACCGTTGACGTCCCAGCACGCCCCGGTGACCGAGGCGGCAGCCGGAGACGCGAGCAGGGCGACCGTGTCGCCGACGAACGCCGGATCCCCGAGCTGGCCCACCGGAATCGTCGATGCGAACGATTCGAGGTTCTCCTCCCCGACGATCGACCGCACCATCGGGCTGTCCTGCGGGCCCGGGGACACCGCGTTGACCGTCACGCCCCGGGGCGCGAGTTCGCGGGCGAACACCTTCGTCGCCGACAGGATCGCGCCCTTGGACGACGCGTAGTGACCCCCGGTCGCCGTCCCGCCGTTCTGACCGGCCAGCGACGCCATGTTGACGATGCGGCCGTATCCCTGTTCGGCGAAGTGCGCCCCGAAGATCTGGCACGCCTGGAACGTTCCGCCGACGTTGACAGCCAGCACGTCGTCGAGTTCGTCGGTGGTGATCTCGAGCAACGGCGTCGCCCGGGTCCGCGCCGCATTGTTCACGAGCACGTGCACGCCACCGAAATCCGTGAGCACCCGCGAGAGCAGGTCCTCCAGCGCGGCCCGGGCCCGCACGTCCACGCCGTAGCCCTTGGCCGTGTGCCCGGAACCGTCGAGCTGTCCCGCCACGGCGTCGGCGGCGTAGCCGTCCACGTCGGCGATCGCGACGCCGTATCCGTGCTCGTGCAGACGACGCGCGATCGCCTCGCCGAGTCCCGCTCCACCGCCGGTCACCACCGCGGTCTGTGCCGCGCTCACAGCAGGAACCCCGCCGCGGGCACCGCGTCCTCGCTGTCGACCAGCCGGACGACCTTCCGCACGATCCGATCACCGACCGCACCGTCGGCGGCCAGCCGCACCCGGTGCGTCAGATCGGCGGCCCAGATGTCGTGCCGCCGTCGTTTGTAGGCGATCAGCACCTGCGCCGAGCGCAGCACCACCTCGGTGTCCGAAACCGACTCCGGCACGAATCGCGACACCGTGCGCACCGTGCGGGCGGCGTCGACCGCGGCAATGGCGTAGCCCTCGGTCATCCGTCCCACGCGCAGCTCCCGCATGCGGGCGTCGTCGTAGACCATGTTGAGCGTGTTCTCGAAATCGTCGGTGTCCGGATCGATCGGCACCACGTACAACCCGTCGCCGGTGAACAGCTCGTTCCACCCGAGGTAGTCGGCGCGGTCGAGCAGCTCGGCCTCGCGCCACACGAGGTCGATCGCCCTGGCGGCCCTCGCATCGGTCGTGCTCACGGGCTCGGCCACGGCCGGCGCCGTGGTGGCTTCAGTCATCGCGCATCATCCGCTTCCACTGGTTGTACGCCGCGCGCATGCCGGTCTCGTCGGTCACGTGCGACGTCGGCCATCCCTCTGCACTCGTCTTCTCCCGCGCGCTGCCGCGGTTGACCAGGATCGGCATCGCCGGTTCGGCCCGCGCCCCACGCTGAACCCGGTCCCAGCCCTCGGCGTCGTCCGGCGTGCCGAACCCGAACGGGCCCTGGAAGTGTTCGTGGATCCGCAGCCGCTCCCGGTTCAGCGGGTCCAGTTCGGACGGTCCGTCGGGCCCGATCGCGACGTGCTCGATCACCGTCTCGTCGACGGCCACGGGCCGCAGCACCCGGAAAAATGCGGACGACATCGCCACGTTCGGGAACAGGTTGAGGTTGAATCCGGTGCCGTGCATGGCGCGCAGCAGCCGGCGCACTTCCGCATCGGAGAAGGACTTCGACAGCTCCGCGGCGAGATCGTCGAACCTGCCCTGCACCGGCTCACTGCCGTCGTCGACGTCGAGATCGGCGTGTTCGGGCACCATCTGCATCACGCTGTGGCCGTTGCCCAGATCGTGCGTGATCGCATCGGGGTCGGTCATGAACGACATCATGTCCGCCGTCTCGGCATCCACCGATGCCATCCAGGACCGGTGCACGATCGGGAAATGGTAGCCGTCGGTGGTGTTCTCGAGCTGAATCTTCCAGTTCCCCTTGAACCGGAACTGGTGCTTGCCGAGCACCTTGATCGGGTATCCGCCGCCCTGCTTCATGAACCGGTCGATCCAGAGCTTCGCGTCACCGAGGAAGTCGGCGAGCGGTTCGGCGTCCGCGTCGAGGGTCGCGAAGACCATGCCGCCGTAGCTCTCGGTGCGCAGCTTCCGCAGGGACAGGTCCCGCTTCTCGACGACGTCCTCGTAGCCGTCGGGGTACGGAATGCCGCGCAACGTTCCGTCGAGGCCGTACGACCACGCGTGGTACGGGCAGGTGAATCCGTTCGCACGGCCCTGCGGCTTCTCGCACAGGCTCGCGCCGCGGTGGCGGCACCGGTTGAGCATCGTGTGCAGGTTGTTCTTGCGGTCGCGGGTGACGATCACCGGCTGCCTGCCGACATACGTCGACTTGAAACTCCCCGGCGTCGCCAGTTCGCTCTCGTGAGCGACCCAGACCCAGGTGGTCTCGAAGATGGCCGCCATCTCGCGTTCGAAGATGTCGGGATCGGTGTAGAGCCGACCGGCCACGCGGTCCCCCGCGACCAGGTCCGCGGGTGCGGTGTCATCGATGTGCTGGTTCATCCGGCTTCTCCGTACGTGTCATTCGGGGAGCGTGACGTCGTCGCGGACCGTGAGCGCCCGGCCCATCCGCGCCTCGACCTTGGCGAACCGCCAGAGTTTCGCGTCGCCGTCGCCGACCGGGGTCGTGCGGAACAGGTTGCAGGCGGCCTTGACGGTGTCCTGGGAGTCGACGTCGGCCAGGATGTAACAGGTCCACGGCCAGCCGTCCGAAGGTCCGACCAGATGCGAGTCGTCGTCCATGTCGCCGATGAAGTCGACGCCCGGCATCTCCTTGATCCCGTCCATCATGGACACGAAGGCCTTCCAGACGTCTCCGGGGCCGACCCCGTCGGCGGGAAGATCGAAGAAGTTCTGGTTGATTCCGATACAGAAGAGCACGCGAAGCGGTTGCGCGGTCACGCCGGCCTCCTTGTGGTCACGGGATTCACGGTGTCGCAGGGTTCACGGTGTCGCTGGCGGGCGTCGCGACGCCTGTCACTGAAAACCGGGTGTCGTGGGGTCCATCCCCATCAGGACCGCCCCGGCGGAGTCGTACATGGCCGGGCCGAGAAACGCGTGCTGCTTGGGCACGAGCGCGTCGCCGAGCAGCCGCTGCAACGGGTGGCTCCGGTTGATCGGTGCCGTTCCGGAGATCTCCACGAGATCGCCGACGACGTCGGATGCGGTCTTCGCCAGGTGCGCCGAGGCCAGCCGCAGGTGCGCGTTCTGCTCGTCGGTGGCCGGATCCCCGGCCACGACCGTTTCCCACACCTCGTGGCTGAGGTCGTAGAACCACGCCCTGGCCGACCGCAGCGCCGCCTCGGCCGAGGCGACCTGGGTCCGGTAGTGCGGCCGGTCGGCCAGTTTCGGAGCGCCGGTCACTCCGGCGTAACCGCTGCCGACCTGTTCGGCGTGCTCGAGCGCGGCGCGGGCGACGCCCGACCCGACGACGGCCAGCACCTGCGCGGCGTACGCGATGACCGGATACCGGTACAGCGGTTCGTCCACAGCGGACTCACCGCCGCGGATGAACGTCCACTCCCGCGGCACCTCGGTGTCACGGACGACCAGATCGAACGATCCGGTGCCCCGCATCCCGACGACGTCCCATTCCTGGACGATCTCGACCTGGTCGGGGTGCAGCAGCGCCGTCCGCGGTTTGCCGCCGGTCGAGGCATCGCCGGGAATGCCGACCCCGAGGATGTCGGCGCCCATGCAGCCGCTGGCGAACTTCCACCGCCCGTCGACCCGGAACCCGCGATCGGTGGCCTCGGCGGGCTGAACCGGGAAGAGGCCGGCGGCGAACGTCACGTCGGGACCGTCCCGGTAGAGCTCGGCCTGCGTTTCGAGTGGCAGCGCCGCCAGATAGATCAGGGCGGAACCGAAGCTGGCGACCCAGCCGGTGGACCCGTCCACGGCGGAGATCCGCTCGATCCGGTCCAGGAACTCGGCAGGCGGCAACGGCTGCCCGCCGAACTTCGCGGGTGTGGACGCGCGATAGATGCCGAGCTGTTTGAGTCGCGCCACGAAGTCCTTCGGCACGTACCGCTGCTCGTCGAACTCGGTTTTCCGATCCTCGAGCTCCGCCAGTACGTCGTCGAAGGTGACGGCGTCGTCGCCACGTTCCCGCGTTGTCGCGGATTCGCGGATTCGCGTCTGCACCATTGCTCCTCCTCGTTCGACCGACTTCGACGCTACGAAGCGGCAGCGGGATGCGGTATTGGGTATTGCCGATGCCGTCCTAGGGGATTTCTTCAGCCCCACTCCCGGCGACGGGCGTTCTACCCTGGCTGAATGCACGTCGATCCCCAGGCGCCCGAAATCACGGAGAACGACTTCGTCGCGATGATGCGGGCCACGAAACTCTGCGTCCTGATCCACGACGCCGGCACCAAGAACATCCTGTGGGCGAACCCGGCCGCGTGCGAGATGCTCGGCTGGAGCGTCACCGAACTGCGCCCGCTCAAGGCCAACCACATGAGCAGCTCGGCCCAGCAGTACGACCGCGTGATCGGCAGGGCCTGGCTGCAGGAGGCCGTCGACAAGGGCGCCAGCAGTATCGAGTGGCACTACCGCTCCAAAAGCGGCCGGGTGATCCCCACCGACGCGGTCGCGGTCCGGGTGGAACTGGACCGGGGCACCGCCGTCATGGTGCAGTTCCGCGACATCGAGCGGGAACAGCAGATCGAGCGGGAGCTGCGGCTGACGACGTCGTACATCGATGCGCTGGCCCGGCACACGTCGACGATCGCGCTCATGCTCGATTCGGCCGGAACACTGCGGTTCGCCACGGACACGGCGGTGGCGCGCATCGGCGCGGCTCCGAACGAACCGCTGGGCCCGCTGACCACGTACGGCAGGCTGTGGCTGGAGGCACGCACGGTCACGTGGGACGAGGCGCTGGCGCGCGCGAACCCGTCGACCCCGATCCAGCTGGAGATCCCCCAGCGCGACGGAACATCGGTGTGGCTGGAGGGGAGCCTCGAATCCGTGCAGGACGCCGGGGACCATGCGCTGCTGATGATCCTGCACGACGTGTCCGACCGGGTTCAGGGCGAGGTGCGCCGCGAGCGCGAGCTCCACCGGGAGAACTATCTGGCGCGGTACAACGCGATGGGCGACATGGCGATGGCGATCGCCCACGAGCTGGGCCAGCCGCTCGCGGCCGCGGGGAACTTCCTCGCAGGCGTGCGGGCCCGGAGCCAGTCGCTGGCCGAGGCGGGCGAGGTCCCGCCCGAGGCCGCCTCCCAGCTGTCGTTCGGCGTCGACAGAGCGACCGGGCAGATCGAACGCGCCAGCACGATCGTCGACGCGGTGCGCGAGTTCGTCGGCCACCTGGAGCAGGTGGACCAGGTCGTGGACCTGAACGACGTGCTCGACCAGTGTCTCCACTTCGTCCGGCTCCGGGCGGTGCCCGCCGGCGTGACCGTCGAGGTGCACCGGTATCCCGAACCGGTGATGGTGCGCTGCGAACGCGTGCTCACGGGGCAGGTACTGCTCAACTTCTGCGTCAACGCGATCGACGAGATGACCTCGTGCCAGCAGCAGCGGCGGCAGCTCACGGTCACCACCCGCATCGACGACGGCTTCGGTGTCCTCACGGTCGACGACCGGGGTCGCGGACTGGCCCACGATCCGTTCGAGGAGTCGTTCACCTCGAAGGCGTACGGCAGTGGCATCGGCCTGGCCCTCAGCTATCGCGTCATCACCCGGCAGCACGGCCGGATCTGGGCCGAACCGCGGGACGAGGGCGGATCGCGGTTCGGCTTCGCGCTGCCGCTCGCCCGCGACGACGCGGAGTAGGGGAAACCCTCAACGGGGCCGGTGGAAGTCTCGATATCGACGGCGCCGGTCGGCGTCGTAACGTCGCAGCCGGAACCGGACAACGGCGCCCACGCGCTCGTCGCAGGAGGAATCGTGTCAGAGCTGTCCAATGCCCAGCGTGAGTTCCGCTCCGCGATGGCCCGACTTCCCGCGGCGGTCAACGTGATCACCACGGACGGCGCGCTCGGCCCCGCCGGCATGACGGTGAGCGCGACGTGCTCGGTGACCGACGACCCACCCACGATGCTGGTGTGTGTGAACCGGTCGAGCCGCTCGCACGACATCTTCACGACCAACGGCCGGGTCGCCGTCAACGTGCTCGGCGCGGACCAGGACGAACTCGCGCTCCACTTCGCCGGCGCGACGAAGGTTCCGACCGCCGAACGCTTCGCCGAAGGGTCCTGGGACTTCGGCACCCACGGCGTTCCCGTGCTGCAGGACGCACTGGTCGCGGTCGTCGGCCGGATCGTCGCCGAGCGCACGCTCGGCTCCCATTCGGTGCTGTTCGTCGAGGTCGACGCCGTCCACGCGCACGCGGACACCGGCGCGCTCGTCTATTTCCAGCGCCAGTTCCACAGTCTTGCCACGCCGTCGCCCGAGCACGTGGGCACCGGCGCGTGAGCACTCATGCGAAGGAGGGTCTCGTGACCGAGCGGGACGACGACGGTATTCGGATGACGCTGACCTGCTACAACGACACGCACGGGTACGGCTGGCGGCATGTCGACCTCTTCGAGCACGACCGCGACGGCCGGGAGCGGAGCTGGGTGCACTGGCAGGTTCCCGAGGACGGGCCCGAGGCCGCCGACGCCGTGACCGCCGCGGTGGAGCCGTTGCTGCGGCGCACCTCGGAATGGCGGCACGGCGTGAGCGCGAGCGGCATGGACTACTGGGTCGCCGACGCGGCCTGGGATCAGGCGTGACGGGCCCGGCGGCGCCGCGGGGACCGTGGTCGCTGCGCGAACTGCACCGTGACCTCCGCGACGGGCGGACCACCCCTGCCGACGCGCTCGCCCGCTCGCGCGCGGCCGTCGCCGACACCGAATCCGAGGTGCACGCCTGGGTGGCGCGCGATCCGGAACCCGAGCCCCGCGCCACCGGCCCGCTGGGCGGCGTTCCGCTCGGGGTCAAGGACATCATCGACGTGGCGGGATTCCCGACGAGATGCGGCACGTCGTTGCGGGAACACGCCGCACCGGCCGGCACCGACGCCGCGATCGTCACGGCGTGGCGCCGGGCCGGTGCGATTCCGGTCGGCAAGACGGTCACCACGGAGTTCGCCTACTTCTCGCCGGGGCCCACCCGGAACCCGCGAGCCCTCGGCCACACCCCGGGTGGCTCGTCGAGCGGATCCGCCGCCGCCGTCGCCTCGGGCCACGTCCCCCTGGCTCTGGGCACCCAGACCGCGGCCTCGGTGACCCGGCCCGCGTCCTACTGCGGCGTGGCATCGCTGGTCCTGACCCACGGCCGGATTCCCATGACCGGCACCGCCGGGTTGAGCCCGAGCTTCGACAGCCACGGCCTGTACACCGCCGGCGTCACCGACCTCGCGCTGGCCTGGTCCGCGCTCACCGGCGAGGCGGATCCCGGTGCGACGGCACCCCGCCCACCACGACTGCTGCTGTGGACCGCGAAATCGCTCGGTGTCGTCGAGGACGGGATGCGCGAGGCGGTCGACGCGGCGGCGCGGCGGCTGGCCGACGCGGGCGCGGTCGTGGACGCGTTCCCGGAAGAGGGCCTCGTCGCCGAGGCGGTCGCGGCCCAGAAGATCGTGATGGCCTACGAGGCCGCCCGGGAACGCGCTGCGGAACTGGCCGTGGCGTCCCGTCTCAGCGAGCAGCTCGCGACCCTGCTCCGGTCCGGCGAGGCCATGGCACCCGCCGAGTACGACGCCGCACGCAGCCGGCTCGCGGAGATCGGCAGCGCGCTGACAGACCTGTCGGCGTCCTACGACGCCGTCGTGGGCCCCGCCGCACCCGGCCCGGCGCCGGTGGGCCTGTCGGCCACGGGAGACCCGATCCTCAGCAGGCCGTGGCAGGCGCTCGGCCTGCCGGTGGTCACCGTGCCGGGGACCGCCGACGCCGCCGGACTGCCGCTCGGCGTGCAGCTCGTCGGGAGAGCCTGCGGCGAGCACGCCCTGCTGACCGCCGGATGCTGGACCGAGAGTGCCCTCCGCGGCCGGGAGTGACGCCCGGCCGCGGAGGGATCAGATCGAGACCCGGTGCAGCAGGATGTCCCGCACCAGCGCGCCGAGCGTCTCGGACTCGGTCTTGGACTTGATGCGGGCACGGTGGACGTCGACCGTCTTCACGCTCATCCCCAGCTGCTTGGCGATGAGCTGACTGGACAGGCCCTCGATGACCAGCCGGAGCACCTCGCGTTCGCGGTGGGTGAGCGTCTCGATCCGCTGCGTGATCTCCCGGCGTCCCGCGTACTCGGCGAACCGCTCCTTGGCCTCGTGCAGGTGCTTCTGGACGACCTCGAGCATCCGCTGTGTCTGGTAAGGCTTCTCCAGGAAGTCGACCGCACCCTGTTGGAGCGCCCGCACCGACATCGGAATGTCGCCGTGGGCCGAACAGAAGATCACCGGTGCCGGGTAGTCGGCGTCGAGCAGGCGCTCCTGCAGCTGGAATCCGCTGATCTCCGGCATGCGGATGTCGAGGATGACGACCGCGGGCTCGTCGGCGTCGAACTCGTCGAGGAACGACGTCGCGTCCGGGTAGCTCAGCGCCTGTATCCCCACGCTCTCGAACAGGAACACCAGCGACTGCCGCAGATCCTCGTCGTCGTCCACGATGTGCACGACCGGGTCCGGACCGGACGGTTCGGTCGATGGCATCGGGCTGTCCTTCCGCGGGGTCGTGACGGATCCGGCTGCTGCGCCCCTCCTACGGCTTCATGAGCACCGAGGCCGCAGGATAGTCCCTCGCCCAGTTCTCGCCCAGCGGCGCGACGAACACGTTCTCGGTGCGGGTCCTGGTGATCCGCCACGATCCGCCGTCCTTCCGGAAGGAATTGCTCAGGCGGCTCGACCGCAGCAGGCCCGTTCCGTCGGAGAACAGCCACGGTTGCATGTGGATCCATTGGCCGGTGGCGGTGTCGCCGTCGACCCGGATCTGTTCGGACGTCAGGTAGTGGGCGTTCAGCACGAGCGCCGGGTTCCGCTCGGCTGCCCAGAACCGCTCGAAGTGTGCGCGGATCGCCGCGGCGCCTTCGGCCCTGCCGAACTGGTTGTCGTAGTACTCGCCCACGCCCTCCCAGACCGCGTCCTCGGTGTAGAGCTCCATGATGAGGTCGATGCGGTGCTGATCGTCCCGGACTCCGAACTCGGGATTCGGGGTGTCGCACAGGAACATGTAGCGCGCCTGCAGCCGGCGGATGTCGGCCTCGGCCTCCAGCGCCTCGACCCGTGAGACGAGCGCATCGATCGTCCTGTCCTCACTCATCGGTTGCATCTCTCCTTCGTTATCGAGCTGTACGGTCGGTCCGATCGGCGCTGCTGGTCCGGTCACCGCGTGCCCACGGACTGTCCCTCGTCCTCGGCGCCGCCGCGCCCGGTGACCGCCTTCGTCCGGAGCATGCGGAACACGGCACGGTCACGTTCGGCAGCCGCGCCGTGGGCCGGCGCCGTCACTGCCACGGCGATCGACACGAGCAGGCTCAGCGGCACCGTCACCAGTGCGGGGTTGCTGAAGCCCAGGACCGCGGACGAGCCGAGCACGGCGGGGCTGAGCAGGATGATCCCCATCGAGCTCACGAGTCCCACTGCCATACCCCACAGCACGGCCCGCGCCGTCATCCGGCGCCAGTAGATCGTGAGCAGCAGGGCGGGCAGGTTGGCGCTGGCGGCGACGGCGAACGCGAGCGAGGCGAGGAAGGCGACGTTCTGATCCACGGCGGCCAGCGCCAGCAGCACACCGACCGCACAGGTCGCCAGCGTCGCGATCCGTGCGGACACCAGCTGTGCCCGCGGAGTCACCGAACCGCGTTTGATCACCTGGGCGTACAGATCGTGGGCGATGGCTCCGGATGCCGCGATGACGAGTCCGGACAGCACCGCGAGGATCGTCACGAAGGCCACCGCGGACACGAGCGCGAGCAACGCCCCTCCCCCGACGGTCTCGGCCAGCTGCGCGACCGCGAGGTTGCCCGCGGGATTCTGAGCCGTGATCGCATCCCGCCCCACGATCAGGGAGGCGCCGTAGCCGATCACCGGGATCATCAGATAGAACGCGGTGAACACCCAGATCGCGGTGATCGCCGACGACCGTGCTGCGCGAGCGTTGGGGACGGTGAAGAACCGGATCATGACGTGCGGCAGGCCCAGCACACCGAGCACGAGACCGAACACCTGGGACAGCTGGTCGAAACCGGCCAGCGCGGACTCCCGGACCGGCGCGACGGCCTCGGCCCCGAACGTCTCGAACGCGTCCTGGAACACGCCCAACGGGTTGCCCCCGTAGCGGACGAGCACGAGCACGAACAGGGTGACCGCGCAGGCCAGCATCAGTGTGGTCTTCACGATCTGGATCCAGCTCGTGGCCAGCATTCCACCGAGCATGGTGTAGACGGTCGTCAGGCCGCCGATCACCAGTACGGCCACGGTGTAGTCGATCCCGAACAGCAGCCGCACGAGCAGGGCCGCACCGACGAACTGCGCCACGAGGTAGAGGGTGCTGATGATCAGCGTGCTGCCCGCCATCACGGCCCGGACGCTGCGGCCGTCGAACCGGGTGGCCAGCACGTCCGCGAGGGTGAACCGGCCGAGGTTGCGGAGCGGTTCGGCCACCAGCAGCAGCGCGAGCACGTACGCCACCGGCACGAACACCGCGAGGTAGAAGCCGCTGAAGCCGGACAGGGCGATCGCTCCGGTCACGCCGAGGAACGACGCCGCCGACACGTAGTCGCCGGCGATGGCCAGGCCGTTCTGCTTGCCGGTGAGCTGGCCGTCGGCGACGAAGTGGTCCGCGGCCGACTTGCCCCGCCGCGCCGCGACGTAGGTGATGACCAGCGTGAGCCCGACCAGGACGCTGAAGATGATCGCGGAATAGATGTTCATGACCGCTGCTCCTTCCAGGCCTGCTCCGACGCCCGGTCGAGTTCCCTGGCACGCACCGAGTACCGGGCCGCGGCGAAGAGCGCGACGGGGAACTGCACGAACGCGTAGATCCACGCCCACGTGAGCCCGCTACCGACCACACCGTCCAGCACATCCGTGAACTGTCCGAGAATGGGAAGCGGGAAGAAAAACAAACACGTCAGTGCGGAAAGCTTTCCCACGAGCCGCGTCCGTTTCCGGACCAGGTCGTCGAAAACGTTCCATTCCGTTTCGGCCGGCTCGGGCCCTGGCACTCCGGGATCGTCGTGCGGCATATCCGCGCCCCTTCTGTCATCGGTCGAGGGCCGCGGCCGTCGACCGGTACTGCGAAGCCTGGCAACATAACCACCAGCTCGTCATTGAGCCCTCACGGACGCAACCGGTTCGGGTACTCGCAGAGGCTACGAACCCGCTTTCCGTGCCGACAATGAGCGTTACTCCCCTTCGGGATCGGAGAAATCCCGCCCGCCGCTAAAGAAATCCCCGATACCGCCGGAAGGTGCCCTGTGCTGTGACGCACTGTGCTGTTGCGCACCGGGCAGGCGGCTCACGGCAGCTGTCTCACCGCAGACCGGCTCACGCGGGCCGGTTCACGGCAGGCTGCGGCCGATGCCGCGGGCCGCGACCTGCAGCGCGGTCAGCAGCCGGGTGCGTTCCCGTTTGAGCGTGGGCACGACGATGCCCAACGCGGCCACGACCTCCTGCTCGCCGTCTCCGGATGCGGCCCGCGCGATCGGCACGGCGATGGAGCAGGCGCCGAGGGTCATCTCGTCCTCGGTCGTCGCGTAGCCCTCGCGCCGGACCGCGGCGAGCTGCCTGCGCAGGCGTTCCGGATGCGTGATCGTGTGCACGGTCGGCCGCCGCAGGTCCGTGGCCAGGTAGTCCTCGCGCAGCTGCGCGGGTGCGTGGGCGAGCAGCACCTTCCCGACTCCGGTGGAGTGCAGCGGGAGCCGCGAGCCCGCGCGGCTGACGACCGGCACCGAGGCCCGGCCCGACAGCCGGTCGAGGTACAGCACCTCGGCCCCGTCCCGGACGGCGAGGTGGACGGTCGCGCGGGTCGCCGCGTGGATGTCGCTCAGGAACGGCGAGGCGACCTGCTGGAGTTCGGTCTGTTCGGGGGCGAGCATGCCCACGTCCCACAGCCGCCTGCCGATCGCGTACCGGCCGCCGGAGTCCCGGGTCAGTGCCTCGCCCGCGACGAGTTCCCGCAGCAGGCGGTGCACCGTCGGCACGGGCAGGTCGGCACGCCGCGCCAGCTCCGTGACGCCGAGTCTGCGGTGCCCGTTGTCGAACGCGTACAGCACGGCCAGCACCCGGGACACCACGGTCGCGCCCGGCGACGAGACGTTGCCCGGCATTCGCCCACCTTTCACTGAGTGAAAGCCCACTCTAGCCCCGGGCGTGATCGCCGCGCACGATGTGGGTCATGACGTCCGCAACGCAGCGGTCCATCTCCGACGAGATCGCGCAGCTCCACACCACGGCGCAGCCCGGCGAAACCCGCACCCGCCTGGACTTCGCCCCGTACCGCAGCTCCGTGCTGCGCCACCCCACGAAACAGCCCCTCACCGTCGACCCCGACGACGTCGAACTCGCGGCACCCGTCTTCGGCCAGTCCGATGTGGACCCGATCGAGGCGGATCTGACCCTCCATCCCCAGGGCGAACCGATCGGCGAGCGCATGGTCGTGACCGGCCGGGTCCTCGACGCCGAAGGGCGGCCGGTGCGGGGCCAGCTGGTCGAGATCTGGCAGGCCAACGCCGCCGGGCGTTACGTGCACAAGCGCGACCAGCATCCCGCTCCGCTCGACCCGCACTTCCACGGCGCGGGCCGGTGCCTGACCGACGACGAGGGCCGCTACCGGTTCACGACCGTCAAACCGGGCCCGTATCCCTGGCGGAACCACGACAACGCCTGGCGGCCCGCACACATCCATTTCTCACTGTTCGGCCGGGAGTTCACGCAACGGCTCGTGACGCAGATGTACTTCCCCGGCGATCCGCTGTTCCCGCTCGACCCGATCTTCCAGTCCATCACCGACGAGACGGCGCGACAGCGGCTCATCGCGACTTACGACCACGACATCACCACCCACGAGTGGGCCACCGGATACCGCTGGGACATCGTGCTGACCGGCTCGCACGGCACCCCGATGGAGGAGGACACCGATGGGTGAGCACGCACCGAGCGCCCCGACCCCCGGCCAAACCGTCGGCCCGTTCTTCCACTACGCCCTCCCTTACGACGACGGCCCGCGGCTCGCACCCACCGGCGCACCGGACACGATCCGCCTGCACGGCACCGTGTACGACGGCGAGGGAGCTCCGGTTCCCGACGCCCTGCTGGAGATCCGGCAGGCCGACGCGTCCGGCCGCGTGCCCGCCACCGAGGGGTCGCTGCGCCGCGACGGCCGGTTCACCGGCTGGGGCAGGGCCGCGACCGACACGGCGGGCCGCTACGCCTTCAGGACCGTCGAACCGGCACCGGCCGGAGAGGGCGCGGCCGCCTACTTCGCGGTGACCGTGTTCGCACGCGGCCTGCTGGACCGGCTGTTCACCCGCATCTACGTCCCCGGCCGGAACCTCGACGGCGACTCGCTGCTCAGCGGGCTGCCCGCCGAACGCCGCGGCACACTGATCGCCATGCGCGATTCCGACGGCGATCTGCACCACGACATCCGGCTCCAGGGCGAGCGCGAGACGGTGTTCCTGACGTTCCCGGGCCACGACCGATGAGCGGCCTGCTCGAACCGGGAGCGCACCGGGCCGCCGGACTGATCGGCGACGCCGCGGTGGCCGAGGCCCTGCGTACGGTCGAGATCGCCTGGCTGCGCGCACTCGCCGCGACCGGGGCGCTGGAAGCCGCCGAGGCCGACCGCGCGGCCGAGGCACTCAGCGGGGCGCGGCTCGACCTCGCCGATCTCTCGCGGAAGGCCGAGGACGCGGGCAATCCCGTGGTGCCGCTCGTCGCGGCGTTACGCGATGCCCTCGGCGACGAGAGCCTCGCCGCGCGCGTGCACCGCGGGCTGACCAGCCAGGACACCCTGGACACCGCGCTCGTGCTGCTGACCAGGGACGCATTCGACCGGATCGGCACGGACCTCGGCGCCACCGCGGACCGGCTGGCGACGCTGGCCGCACGGCACCGGGACGCCGTCATGCCCGGCCGCACGCTCACGCAGTACGCCGTCCCGGTGACCTTCGGGCTGACGGCGGCACAGTGGCTCGCCGGTGTCCTCGACGCCCGTGACGCCGTCCGGGACCGCAGGGACCACCTCCCGGTGCAGTGCGGCGGCGCTGCGGGCACGCTGTCGCTCGTGGCCGAGTTCGGGACCGATCCCGTGGCGACGGCACGCGCCTTCGCGGCCGAACTCGCACTCCGATGGCCCGGACTGCCCTGGCACACCCGCCGCCGCCCGGTGACCGACGCCGGCGACGCGCTCGTCGGCGTGTGCGACGCACTCGGAGTCGTCGCCACCGACGTCGGCGTGCTGAGCAGGCCCGAGATCGCCGAGGTCCGCGAGGGCGCTGCCCCTGGACGCGGCGGGTCGTCGACCATGCCGCACAAGCGCAACCCCGTGCTGTCCGTCCTGGTCCGCAGTGCGGCGCTGCAGGCGCCGCAGCTCGGCGCGCAGCTGCATCTCGCGGCCGCGCAGGCCGTCGATCAACGGCCGGACGGGGCGTGGCACACCGAATGGCCCGCGCTTCGCCGCCTGCTCGAACTCACGATCACCGCCGCAGCGCAGGCTGCCGAGCTCACGGCGGGGCTGGAGGTCGACACCGCCCTGATGCGGGCTCGCACCGACGATGCCGCGGACCAGCTGCTCGCCGAACGGGGCGGCGCCGGCGAACGGCCCGATGACCCGGCCGAGTACCTCGGTGCCACAGCCCGGTTCATCGACGCCGTCCTCGACCGCCACCGCAGCAGCTAAGACCCGGCCGACCCGACGACGGGAGAAAGTCATGTCCGACCCGTACGATGACGGCATGCGGGTGCGCCGCGACGTGCTCGGCGACGCGCACGTCGACCGCGCCGAAACACGCAAGAACGAGTTCACCGAGGACTTCCAGGACCTCATCACCCGCTATGCATGGGGCAGCGTGTGGACCCGCCCCGGCCTCGACCGGCGCATGCGCAGCGTCGCGGTGCTCACGGCGCTGCTCGCCCACGGCCACTGGGACGAGTTCGCCATGCACGTGCGGGCGGCCCGCACGAACGGCCTGACGGTCGAGGAGATCCGTGAGGTGATCCTGCAGAGCGCCGTCTACTGTGGAGTTCCCGCCGCCAACCACGGATTCGCCGTGGCACAACAGGTGTTGGACGAGCAGCGCGTGGCCGACGAGAAACAGTTTCGCGAGGACGAGCCGGTTCCCGGCAAGGACGGCGGCGGCGAGGACGGCGACGACCGGACCGGCGGGGCATGAGCGCGCGCGAGGTCACCACCACGAGCGTGGGGATCGTCGGCGGCGGCCCGGCGGGACTGATGCTCTCCCACCTCCTCGCACGGCGCGGGATCGACTCGGTCGTCGTGGACCATCGCAGCCGCGACGAGATCGAACGGACCGCGCGCGCCGGGATTCTGGAGGCCGACAGCGTACGGCTGCTCAGCGAGACCGGGGTGTCCGACCGCGTCCTGGCCGAGGGTGATCGGCACCGGGGCACGTATCTCGCCTTCGGCGGGCAGCTGCACCACATCGACTTCCAAGAACTGGCCGGGGCGTCGGTGTGGCTGTACCCGCAGACCGAGGTGTTCGTCGACCTCGCCGACGCCCGCGCCGCCGCGGGTGCGGACGTGCGGTTCGGCGTCGGCGACACGACGGTCCACGACGTCACCGGTGAACGGCCCTCGATCCGGTTCACCGACGCCGACGGCAGCGCCCACGAGGTGCGGTGCCGGTACCTGGTCGGTGCGGACGGCTCCCACAGCCTGTGCCGCCACGCCGTTCCGCCCGCGGAGATCCGGCAGTACCGCAAGGAATATCCCTTCGCGTGGTTCGGCATCCTCTGCGAGGCGCCGAAGAGTGCACCGGAGCTGATCTACAACCACTCCGAGCGCGGGTTCGCGTTGGTCAGCCAGCGAACCGAGACGACGCAGCGGATGTACTTCCAGTGCGATCCCCACGAGGACGTCGATGCGTGGTCGGACGATCGGATCTGGTCCGAACTGCAGGCCCGGGTCGGAGCGAACGGGCACCGGCTGGAAGAAGGTCCGATCACCGGGAAAACGGTCCTGCGGTTCCGCAGCAACGTCGTGGAACCCCTGCACTACGGAAACCTGGTGCTGGCAGGCGATGCCGCGCACACCGTCCCGCCGACGGGCGCCAAAGGTCTCAACCTGGCGCTGGCCGATGTGCGCGTCCTTGCGGAGACCCTCGAACGGGCGCTAGCCGACGGCGACGACGAGGCGCTGGACGAGTACTCCCGGCGGGCGCTCGACCGGGTCTGGCGCTCGCAGCACTTCTCGTACTGGATGAGCTCGATGCTGCACCGGCCGCCCGGGGCCGACGAGTTCGACCTCCGCCGCCAGGTCGCGGAGCTGCGCTCGGTGGTGCGGTCGACGGCGGGCGCGACCTACCTCGCGGAGGCCTACACCGGCTGGCCCTCCGGCTGACCTGGCCGCCGGGTCGCTCCGGGTGACGACGAACCACAGCTGCGCGTGACCGGATTCCTCTCCTGCCGGGCTTGAACCCGGTAGCCCGCACTGACAGGCTTCCGTTCGCCGCGGCGTCCGCATCGCGGCGAACGAACACGTTCTCGGCGCAGGAGGAACACCGTGGTGAACCCGGCTCGCACGCTGACCGGTGCACTCGAACCCGTCGTCGCACAGGTCTACTTCGCACAGGAGTGCCACGACGCCTACGAGAAGCTCGGGTTCAACGGCAGCCCCGGCTCGCGGGACGGCGTGCCCAATCCGGACGGCACCGCGTATTTCACGAGCCGCGGCTCGGTCCTGGGCCAGGTCTCCGGTGACGTCGTCGCCGCGACGTTCGCCGTGTTCAATCCCGAGGTCGTCGTTCCGGCCGTCGCCTACGGCTGGTCGCTCACCGACGCCGCGACGATCTGCCGGACACGGACCGACGGGGCGATCCGCCGGCTCACCGCCGTCCTCGGCGACCACCCGGACCGGCTCGACGAGGCACGGCCACTGCTGGAACGGGCCGTCGAACCGCTTCGCCCCGAAGGAAAACCGCTGTTCGCCGGGCTCCGCTCACTGGGACTGCCCGGCGACCCCGTCGGCGACGTGTGGCGGCTCGGCGACATGCTCCGCGAGTACCGCGGCGACGCGCACATCGCAGCCTGGACCAGCGCCGGATTCGACGCCACGGAGATCGGCCTGCTCACCGAGCTGTACTGGGGCATGCCCATGCGCACCTACATCCGCTCGCGCGCCTGGTCACCCGAACACCTCGACGCCGCCGAGGAACGGCTCATCGGCCGCGGCCTCGTCGCCGACGGCGCACTGACCGACCAGGGCAGGGCCGAACGCGAAGCGATCGAGACCGCCACCGACCGCCAGTGCCTGCCGATCGTCGACGCACTCGGCGACGATCTGGAGACGCTCGTCGAGATCCTGCGCCCCTGGAGCCGCCGGGTGTGCGACGCAGGCAGTTATCCGGCGTCCGGCCCGATGGCGCGGACCGACCGGCAGTAACACACCGGCGTGTCGACATGCCGGCATCGGCGTACCCGCGCGGTGCCGGCTGTCGACGGCCCCACCCGGCGGTTACGCCGGGCGCCCGGTACCCGATCCCGTCGCGTCGTCGGGCGGGAGCGGCCAGTTCGGAAGGCCGTCGGGGATGTCCGTGCTGGGCCGCCCGGGGAACTGGGCGGCCCGCTTGTCGAGGAACGCTGCTACGCCCTCCGCCGCGTCCGCACCGGCGCCGAGGGCGTGCATCGCACGGGAGTCGGCCCGATGCGCGTCCCACGGCGTGGCCGAGCCGAGCATGCCCCACAGCAGCTGACGGGCGACCGCGACCGAGACGGCCGACGTGTTGTCGGCGATCTCCGAGGCGAGTGCGGTCGCGGACTCGAGCAGCCGGTCGCCGGGAACCACCCGGGACACGAGTCCGCCGTCACGGGCCTCTTCCGCGTCGAACACCCGCCCGGTGGCGACCCACTCCATGGCCCGCGAAATGCCGACGATGCGGGGCAGGAACCACGTCGAGGTCGCTTCGGGGACGATGCCCCTGCGGGCGAACACGAATCCGAACCGGGCGTCCTCGGCGGCGATCCGGATGTCCATCGGCAGCGTCATCGTCACGCCGACGCCGACCGCGGGCCCGTTGATGGCACCGATCACGGGTTTGCGGCACGAGGCGATGCGCAACGACACCGTGCCGCCGCCGTCCCGCGGTACGCCGTCGATCTCACCGTGCGCGGAACGCCGGTCGTCCCCGTCGCCGGCATCGAAGGTATCGGCACCGCCGCCGAGGTCGGCGCCGGCACAGAACCCGCGCCCCTCACCGGTCACGATCACCACCCGCACGTCGTCGTCGGCATCGACCCTGTCGAACACGTCGACGAGCTCGTGAGCCATCGTGGTGGTGAAGGCGTTCAACCGCTCAGGACGGTGCAGGGTCACCGTGGCGATCGGTCCGGACACCTCGTAGCGAATCTCGGCGTACTCGCCCATTCCGTGCCACCGTCCCCTTCGACAGGCCGCAACGATCGTTGATCATCGGCCAAGCTAGCAGCGCGGTGCGGCACACCCAAGCCCTGCTCGGCCGGTGCCCGCCGACGCTGCCCGCCGACAGTCACCCGTCGTGACTTCGGACACGCCGACCTTTCGGGCATCGCAGGGTAGATTCGATGAGATGAATGCCGACAGCCCGCCCGAGGCGCCGTCGTGGTTCGACGCCGCGCTGGCCGAGAAACCCGAGCACCGGGACACGACGGTCGACGGCGGCAAGATCCACCTGCGCTGCTGGGGTGAGACGGACCGCCCGGGCTTGGTGCTCGTGCACGGCGGGTCCGCCCATTCCGGATGGTGGGATCACATCGCGCCGCTGCTCGCACCGCAACGGCGGGTCGTGGCCGTCGATCTGTCCGGTCACGGCGACAGCGCCGCCAGGGATGCCTACGACATCACGCTCTGGGCACGTGAGGTCGTCGCCGCCGCTGATGCGGGAGGCATAGCCGGTCCGTTCCACGTCGCCGGGCACAGCATGGGCGGCTGGGTCACCGCGCAGACCGGCGCCGAGTTCGGAGACCGGCTCACCGGCCTCACGATCATCGATTCGCCCCTGAACGACCATCCGCCCGAGGAGCGCACGGCACGGCCCGTCCGTGTCCACCCGGACCGGGAGACGATCCTCGGCCGGTTCCGCACGCTACCGCCGCAGGACGTCCTGTTGCCCTACGTTCGCCGGCACATCGCCGAGGAATCCGTGCGGCCGGTGGAGGGCGGCTGGACCTGGAAGTTCGACCCGACGATCACGGTTCCGCACACGCCGCTGCGCGGCATCCTCCCCCGCATCGGCTGCCCGACCTCGTTCCTCCGCGCGGAGCACGGCCTCGTCCCGCCGGACATGGCTCAGCAGATCCGGTCCCTCCTGCGTCCGCACAGCATGCTGGTCGACCTGCCGGACGCGGGCCACCACCCGATGCTGGACCGGCCGCTGGCCCTCGTCACGGCACTGCGCACGATCCTCGCCGCGGCCGGCGACTGACCGCCGGCAACCGGCCACCGTCGCCCCACCCCCGCGGCCGATCGACGGAAGCCGGTGACGTCCCTAGCCTGCCGGCTCCGCGAGCGCGGCCGTCACCGCCGGCCATGCCGTGCTGAGCGGATCGATCACCTCGAAGTGGCCGGCGTCGGGAACCACGACCAGTGTCGCCGCCGGATGACTGTCCACATACGACTCGCTGACCGAGACCGGCAGCCGGTCTTCGGCCCCGTGCAGGATCGTGACCGGTCGTTGCGGTGCGGCCATCCGCGCGGGGTCGAGATCGGCGCGTTCGTCCGGCGAAGCGCCCAGGAACGCGTCGACCGCACCGTCGCCGAGCCCGAGCCGATGGGCGAGCCGCAGATCCGCCACCGGTGCGAGCGGCAGCGTGCCGAGCAGCCCCGCGGGCGGACACGCCGACGCGGCCCACAATGCCAGGTGCCCACCCGCCGAATGGCCGGAAAGGACCACCTCGCGGGCGTCCAGCTGCGCGGGCAGTTCGGCCAGCGCGGAACGGATATCGGCGACGACGTCGTCCGGCTTCCCCGGAACCCGCCGGTACTCGACGGACACCACCGGCCGGCCCTCGTCGCGGAGCGCCGCGGCGAGCGGACGCGTGTGTACCCGGTCGTAGGCCGGTCGCCAGTACCCGCCGTGGACGAACACCAGCAGCGGATGCCGCGGGGTCGCGGGCAGCCAGGCGTCCGCGACGTGCTCGGGCGCGTCGCCGTACCGCAACGTCCGGTCGGGCTCGGGCGCCGGCCGGGTCAACACGGCACGATCCATCACGATCTCCTCCCGACTGGGGGACTCCTTCTGGTCCAGGTGTGCGGCGACGCGTTCGGCACGCCCGCGTTTCGCACGGCGGGGAGACATTACCGTCGAGGCAGCACGGCGGCGTGACTGTCCTGTCCGTGCCGGCCACCTCATGGCCGAGGTGGCCGAGAACCGGAGACAGAGCAAGGGAGCCGACCCGCCGCCATGATCGACCGCACTGCCTGTGAGATCCGTGACGAGAACGATCCGCTGCGTGCCTTCCGCGAGGACTTCGTCCTCCCGGAAGGCACGATTTATCTCGACGGCAATTCGCTCGGCGCCCGAACCGCCGGTGCCGCTGCCCGAGCACACGAGGTCGTCACGAACGAATGGGGCACGGGGCTCATCCGCTCCTGGAACACGGCCGGATGGTTCGACCTTCCGGTCACGCTCGGCGAGAAGATCTCCGGCCTCGTCGGCGGCGGATCCGGCAGCACGGTCGTGACGGACTCCACGTCGATCAATCTGTTCAAGGCGGCCGCTGCGGCGCTGGACATCCAGGCCGAGGACGCCCCGGGGCGCACGGTCGTCCTCACCCAGCAGGAGAACTTCCCCTCCGACATCTACCTGCTCCAGGGGCTGACGCGGCAACTCGGCGACCACTACGAGGTTCGGCTCGTCGACGACGAGGTGGCAGCCGGTTTGCCCACGGCCCTGACCGACGAGGTGGCGCTGGTCGTCCTCAGCCATGTCAACTACCGCACCGGACGGCTCTTCGACATGGCGGCCACGACCGAGGCGATCCACGCCGGTGGCGCCGCGGTGATCTGGGACCTGTGCCATTCGGCAGGTGCCCTGGAGGTCGACCTGGCCGGATCGGGCGCGGACATGGCGATCGGCTGCACGTACAAGTTCCTCAACGGCGGCCCCGGGGCGCCGGCCTTCATCTGGGTGTCCGGGGCGTTGCAGAATCGCCGCCCCCAGCCGCTGTCGGGCTGGTGGGGGCATGCGAGGCCGTTCGACATGGCTGCCGACTACACCCCCGCCGAGGGCATCCGCCGGTTTCTCACCGGCACCCAGCCGGTCCTGTCCCTGTCTGTCGCGGAGGTCGGTCTCGACATCTTCGCCAGGGCGGACATGGCGGCGGTGCGGTCCAAATCGCTCGAACTGTCCGACCTGTTCATGACCCTGGCCGAACAGCGGCTGCCGGACCATCCGATCGAGATCGTGACCCCACGGGAGCACGAACACCGGGGTTCCCAGGTCTCGATCACGCATCCGGAGGCCTTCGCCGTCATGAGTGCCCTGATCGAGCGCGGAATCATCGGCGACTACCGCGAACCCTCCGTGCTGCGCTTCGGCCTCACGCCGCTCTACGTCGGTTTCACCGATGTCTGGGACACCGTCGAGGCCCTGCGCGACATCCTCGACAACCGCAGCTGGGACGCGCCCCGCCACCAGGTGCGCGGCGCGGTCACCTGAGCACGCAGGCAGCCGGGCGGGGCCGTACTCCCCCGGTGGCCACACGACCACCGCACGGCCACCGGCTGCCGCTACTCGGGGCTGACCACGCGGACGTGGTCGACGGGTGTCGAGAGCACCATCGTGCTCGACGGGCGTCCGTAGCCGGCCAGCCGGTCGATCAGGTCCTCGAAGGCGACCATCGACTCGGCGGCGACCTTCAGGACGCTGCACATGTCGCCGGTGACCCGGTGAATCTCCCGCACCTCGGGCCATTCGGCGACCTCGGGGTCACGCAGCACACAGCGCGGGCCGTGGCAGCTCATGTGGATGAAGGCCGCGACCGTCCAGCCGGCGCTGCCGAGGTCGACATGCGCGTGATACCCGGTGACGACCCCCGACTCCTCGAGCCTGCGCACGCGTTCGGTGACCGCGGGCGGCGACAGGTGCACCCGGCGCGACAACTCGCTGAACGACAACCGTGCGTTGTCCTGCAGTTCCCGCAGGATCTCCCAGTCCATGGCGTCCACCTGGCGATCCTTTCGTTCGTGAAGCGACAGCGAGGATATGCCGGGAGATCCACGGCAGGAACCCCGCAGGACCGTCGAGTCGGCATTCCCGGCGACGCCGGTCGCCGACCAGGATCGGTCACCATGGATTCCACGACCGAGGTGCTCGACGACGAGCGTTCCGGCGACGGGGTTACCGGCGACGGGGGTGCCGACAACAGGGTGGCCGATGACCGGGCGCCCGACGACAGGCTGCCCTACGACAGGTACGTCCACGCCGACACGCTGCACCGTCTACAACGGACGACCACCGACAATCCGGGCGAGATGTCGTTCCTCATGATCTCGCAGATCATGGAGCTCTACTTCAAGCTCATCGACTTCGAGCTCCGCGCGGCACAACGCGCGCTGCGGGGCGACGAGGTCGCGGCCGCGCTCTCCCCGCTCCGCAGGGCGGCGCTCCACCTGGAAGGGCTCAACGCGAGCTGGCAGGGACTGCGCTGGATGTCGCCCGCGGATTTCAACCGCTTCCGCGCCAACCTCGGCGACGCCTCCGGCATGCAGTCCGCGATGTACCGTCACCTGGAATTCCGCCTCGGCCTCAAGACGGCCTCGTTGACCCGGCCGCACCGCGGCAACCCCGAACAGCACGAGGCGCTCCGACGGAGCCTGGCCGAGCCGAGTGTGTGGGACGACGCGATCGCCGTGCTCGCCCGTCACGGCTACGACATCCCGGCCGCGCTGCTCGACCGCGACCACACGGTCGAGCACGAACCGGACACGGCCGTCGAGGCGGCGTGGGCGGACGTGCTCGCCGACCCGAGCCCCGACAACCACGTGCGCCGGCTCGCCGACGCTCTGACGGAGGTTGCGGAGCAGTTCGCCGAGTGGCGGTACCGCCATCTCAGCGCGGTTCGCCGCGCGATGGGCGCCAAGTCCGGCACCGGTGGGACCAACGGCATCGGCTGGTTGGAGCAGAGCATGAACCGCGTCGTGTTCCCCGAACTCTGGTCGGCCCGCACCCGCGTGTGAGGAACGCGGCCGTGCCGGACCCCGGTCAACCGCGCGTCTGCTCCGGCAGCAGTCTGACGGCCTGCAGCGCCAGGTACAGGCGCGTGACATCCACCGGGTTCCGCGGATCCCTGCACGTGAGCTGGGCGAGCTTGTTGAGGCGATAGCGAACGGTGTTCTGGTGGCAGTGGATCAGGTTCCCCGCATCGGCAGCCGAACCCTGGGCCTCGAACCACGCCTCCAGGGTGTCGAACAGGACACCCCGTTCCTCGGACGGCAGGTCGAGCACCTTCTCGAAGGTCCGCTGGGCCAGTCCGACGCTCAGCTCGGGTGCGGCCGTGACGAGAGCGGCCACGCGGGCTTCGTCGAACCGCATCACGACGTTGGTGCCGGGTCGTGCGGCGTCGCGGGCCAGCAGTGCCTGGGTCACCGCCTGCGGGGTCGCAACGATCGACTCGAACACGTCACTCACCCCCACCCGGCCCGTCGTGATGGAAGCCAGATACCGGTTGAGCCGGTCGGCTCGGTAGGTCTTCGTCAACGCGACGAGCCCGAGCTCACTGTCTGCTTCCGACCGCCACACGGACCTCACCCCGAGTGAGGCGAGCGCCCGTTCGGCGGATTCCGCCGAACGGCTCCATTCCATCGACTGCGGGTCGGAGGCCACGACGACGAAGCGCCCGACCTTGGGCAGCCGCAGTGCGGCGGCGACGTCGGCGAGTCCCCGCCCTGTGGTCGTGACGCCGCTGAAGAGTGCGGCCAGCGCCGCCTCCCGGAATCGGGAGTCGCGGAAGTTCTGCTCGGTCTCGATGTCCCGGTACGCGGTGGCGAGGGCCTCCGAGGACATGTCGAGGGAGTGCCACAGGATCGAGGCCGAGCCGAGGAGGGCCTGACTCGCATGCGGGTCGGGACGGCAGTGCCGGACGAGCTCGTGCCACAGATACCGCGTACCGATCCGGTAGGCGTGCAGGACGGTCGCGAGCGGCACGCCGTCTTCGGCCCGCTCCCTGCCGGTACGGCGCGCCACCGTCGGGCTGTTGGCTTCGTCCCTGATCATGCTCTGCAGGCTCGAGATGATGTTGGGCCGGATCGCGTCGGCGAGTTGCTGCCTGCTCATGTAGTCGACGTAGTAGGGCTCGTCGTCGCGGATCAGCTGCGCGATCTCGAGCGTCACCGCATCCAGGTCGTCGAGGAGCAGTTCACAGGCGGTCACGACCCGCGCGTCCGCCGTGGTGCTGTCGCCGGTCACGGGACCTCCTTTGTCGCCGAGCACAAACATCGGGGTCGAATGTGAGTCCGGACACTATGGCTGAACCGGACGAGCTGGACAAACCTTGGGGCTCGCGACATTGCCGTCGGGCGAGGACCGGAGTTGTCATGAACTTGGCCGAGAACCTGGAGAGATCCTCCCGATTCCATGCGCGTTCGGCGGCCTTGTCCCTCGGCGAGCAGGTCGTCAGTTACCGGGAGCTCGGGCGGCAGAGCCGGAGCGTGGCCGGTTTCCTCATGGCGAAAGGTGTCCGGGCCGGCGAGCGCGTGGCGCTCATGCTCCCCAACGTCCTGGAATTCGCACCGCTGTACTACGGGATCCTCCGGGTCGGCGCGATCGTCGTGCCGATGAGTCCCCACCTCACGGAACGCGAGGTGGACCTCTGTCTCCAGGACTCCGGTGCCCGGATGCTGTTCACGTGGGAGCCGGGGACGGCGGCCCGGGAACCGGCCGGCGGCGACGTCGAACACGTCGTCGTGGCGCCGGGAGGGCTCGGCTCCCTGCTCGGCGATCCACCTCGGCCCGAGCGGATCGTGCGGCGCGACCCCGCCGACACGGCCGCGATTCTCTACACCTCCGGGACCACGGACCGGCCCCGGGGAGTCGAGCTCACGCACGACAGCCTCGTGCAGAACGTGGACATCATGGCCCAGGAAATCGTCGAGCTGGCTCCGACCGACGTCGTGTTCGGCGCGCTGCCGCTGTTCCATTCGTTCGGCCAAACGGCGGCACTCAACGCGGCGGTCCGCGCGGGCGCCTGCCTGGCGCTGCTTCCGCAGTTCGACGCCACCGAAGCCTTGACGACCCTGCAGCGGCACGGAGTCACGGTCCTGCCTGCGGTCCCGACCATGTATGTCGGCCTGCTGAACCACCCGGACCGCGCCGAGGTCGACACGAGCAGGCTCCGGGTATGCCTCTCCGGTGGTTCCGCCCTCCCGGTGGAGGTCCTGCTCGGGTTCGAGCGGGCCTTCGACTGTGTGGTGCTGGAAGGGTACGGACTGTCCGAGACCTCGCCGGTGGCCACCTGCAACGAACCCGGCCGGCGGCGTGTCGGCTCCATCGGGTCCCCGCTCCGGGGAGTCGAACTGCGGATCGTCGACGAACACGGTCACCCCGTGACCGACGGTGAGGTCGGCGAGATCGCCATCCGTGGCCACAACGTGATGAAGGGCTACTGGAAACGGCCGGAGGCGACCGCGGCGGCCGTCCCGGACGGGTGGCTGCGCACCGGCGACATCGGACGCCGGGACGAGGACGGGTTCTTCTACCTCGTCGACCGCAAGAACGAGTTGATCACTCGCGCCGGGTGCACCGTGTATCCGCGCGACATCGAAGAAGTGCTGTACGAACACCCCGCCGTTCTCGAAGCGGCTGTCATCGGTACTCCGGACCCGAATACGGGAGAAGAGATTGTCGCACTGGTGACCCTGCGTCCGGGCGAATCCACCGGGGGTGACGAGCTCCGCGCGTACCTCAAGAGCAGGGTCGCGACCGGCACCCACCCGCGGCACGTCGAAATCGTGCCCGCACTACCCAAGACCTCGACCGGAAAGATTCTCAAACGCGAGATCACGTTCGAGAAGACGACCTGAGTCCACCTCATTTCAAAGGAGAAATGCCATGGCCCCGACACGAATTCGTTCCGGAACGGCCGTCGCAGCGGTCTGCACCGGCCTGCTGCTGGCCACCAGCGCCTGCGGAGGTGCCGGTGGATCCGGCTCCGACACCATCGTCATCGGCTATTCGGGACCGCTGAGCGGAGGCGCGGCCGCCTACGGGCAGAACATCCAGGACGGCCTGCAGCTCGCGATCGACGATCTCAACGAGCGCGGCGTCACCGTCGACGGCGAGGAGTACCAGGTGGAACTGGCCTCGCTCGACGACCAGTACGCGCCCAACACCGCCGCGACCAACGCCCAGCGGCTCGCCGAGCAGGACGACGCCGCGGTCATCTACGTCCCGCATGCCGGAGGTATCCAAGCGGCGCAGGAACTCAACTCCAACCGCACCGAATTCCTGCTGGGCGCCTACAGCTCCGACCCGAAGATCGTCGAACAGGGCAACGAGCTGACGATGATGATTCCCCCGAGCTTCAAGAGCTACGTGGCACCGTTCGTCGACAAGCTCACGCAGGACGGCGAGAGCAGGCTCGGGCTCCTGGGCACGGCCAGCGAATACGGCCAGGAATGGACCAAACTCGTCACCGACGAGTGGCGCGGCCGTGGTGGCCAGGTACTCAGTGACAACAGCATCGACTACGGCACCGTGTCCGACTTCGCAGGCCCCGTGTCGCGGACCCTTGCCGAGAACCCCGACGTGATCTTCCTGGGCGGACCGTCGCAGCCGACCGCGGTGATCATCGAGGAAGCGCGGAGGCAGGGCTACGACGGTTCGTTCCTCCTCATGGACCAGGCGAAATTCGAGGAGATGGAGGAATTCACCGACCCGGAGAACCTCAACGACGCCATCGGTGTCAAGCCGGTACGGGCCTACGACGACCCGGGAACCGACGACATCCTCGACCTCTATGCGGAGAAGGTCACCGAAGAGCAGCCGCTGACCAGCGAGGTCACGCTGAACTACCAGAGCGTCGCCATCGTGGTCGAAGCCATGCAGCAGGCCGGCAGCATCGACGACGCCACGGCGATTCGCGACGCCATCCCGGACGCGATCGGCGAGGTCGACGACCACTTCCACGTCTCGGGATTCCCCACGGAGATCACCGATGCCGGGCACCTGCGCAACGCGGACCTCGAGGTCGCCTACCGCACGCCGGAAGGCGAGTACGAGCACCTGCCGATCGAACAGCCGGACGAGTGAGTGACGCACCGGTCCCTGCCGATCGCCGACAACCAACCCAGGACGGCCTATGACCCTGTTCATCCAACAGCTCTTCGACGGGCTGGCGCTCGGTGGCGTGTACTGCCTGGCCGCCATCGGACTGACCCTCGTGTTCGGCGTCCTGCGGATTCCGAATCTCGCGCACGGCACGCTGTACATGCTCGGCGCCTATGTCACGTATTTCTTCCTCGTGACGGTGGGCGTGCCCTATGTCGCCGCGATCGGCCTCGCCGCCGTCGTGCTGGCCGTCATCGGCGTGCTGCTGGAACGGCTCGTGTTCCATCCGCTGCGCAACGCTCCGCACACGCACCACATGATCGCCGCGGTCGGTGCGATGTTCTTCTTCCAAGCTGTCGCGCAAGCGCTCTGGGGAGCGGATTTTCGGCGGATGGAGTCGCCGATCAGCGGGAACGTGACGATTCTGGGTGCCCAGGTCTCGTGGCAGCGGATCGTCATCGTCGTCACCGCAGTCCTCGTGCTGGGGCTGCTGACCTGGTTCATCAAGCGTTCGATCCACGGCCAGACCATCGAGGCGATCGAGCAGGATCGCACCGGATCCTCGCTCGTGGGAATCAGCCCCAGCCGGGTCTCCATGCTCACGTTCGGACTCGCGGCGGCGCTGGCGACCGTCGCCGCGGGGCTCGTGGCGCCGATCAACCTGCTCTCCCCCACGATGGGCGACGCACTCAGCCTCAAGGTGTTCGCCATCATCATCCTGGGCGGCCTCGGTTCGCTGCCGGGGGCCATCGTCGGCGGGTTCACCCTGGCGCTCGCCGAGGTCATGACCTCGACCTACGTCTCGGCGGCCGCCGGTGAGGGGATCGCGTTCGTGGTGATCGTCATCGTGCTGGCAATCCGGCCGACCGGGCTCTTCGCAAAGGCGGTGCAGCGATGACCACCAACGTCTCCCCTCAACGACTCGGCACCCTCCTCGTGGCGCTGGCGCTGCTGCTGGCGCCGCTGGCACTCACAGGCCAGGACTACGTACTGCGGGTGCTGACCGTCGGCGCGACCTACGCCATCGCCGTCTACGGCATGAACATGATCCTCGGCCTGACCGGGCAGCTGTCCCTGGCACACGGCGGCTTCTTCGGCATCGGTGTGTACCTCGTCGGGCTGTTGACCACCGACTACGACTGGGCCTTCTGGCCCGCGCTGCTCGTCGCGGTCGTCGGCACGACCGTCGTCGGCTATGTGGCCGGTGTCGTGGCGCTGCGCACCCGCGAGGAGTACTTCGCCATCTTCACCATGGCGATGGGTTTCATCATCTTCCTCGTGATCAGCCGCTGGGAATCGGTCACGCACGCTCATTCCGGGGTCAGCGGCGTGAAGTATCCGGAAAGCCTCGGCCTGCTCGATTTCTCCGACCCGATGCTGATGTACTACCTGGTGCTGCTGTTCCTCCTCGGTGCCGGCTACGTCACCTACGCGGTGCGCCGGTCGGGGGTGGGCCGCACGCTGATCGCGATCCGCACGTCGGAGGATCTGGCGCGTTCGGTCGGCGTCAACGTCGGCCTGAACAAGCAGCTCGCCTTCGCGGCCTCGAGCACCTTCGCCGGGCTGGGCGGCGGTCTGTTCGCCGCGGTACAGGGTTTCGTCGGCCCGAGCGCGGCCAGCGTCGACCTCACCTTCGAGATGCTCATGTTCATCCTCGTCGGTGGCATGGGCACGGTCATGGGTCCCGTGGTCGGCACGTTCCTCGTGCTGTTCCTGTTCGAGTTCTTCCAGGACTTCGAGGCGTATCGCTTCATCGTAGTCGGACCGATCATCGTCGCGCTGGTCATCTTCGCCCCGCGCGGCATCGTGGGCTATCTGAACGCGTTCGCCGGACACCGCCGTTCCCGCGGACCCGCCGGCGGGAACGAGACCGGCAACCGATCCGAGAACCGGGTACCCGATACCACGACCGAGGCGAAGGAGACACTGTGACGCTGCTCGAAGTGCGCGGTCTCGGCAAACACTTCGCCGGTCTGCATGCGGTCGACGACGTCGATCTCGACATCAGCGCCGGTGAGATCACGGCCATCATCGGACCGAACGGCGCCGGTAAGTCCACATTGTTCAATCTGCTCGCCGGGTTCTACCGGCCGACGTCGGGCACGGTGCGGTTCAAGGATCGTGACGTCACCGGGATGAGCCCGCACCGCACGGTGGCACACGGCATCGCACGCACCTTCCAGACCACGAACCTGTTCGAGGATGCGACGGTCCTGGAAAACGTCCTGTCGGGCAGGATCGTGCGCTCACACTCGACCGTTTTCGACGCCGTCCTCCGGAGTCCTCGGCATCGCCGGGAGGAGCGCCGGAACCTGGACCGTGCCATGGACGCCCTCGAGTTCACCGCGATCGCCGACTACCGCGACGAGATCGCCTCGAGAGTGCCGCAGGAGGTGCAGAAGCGCGTGTCCATCGCGTTGGCGTTGGCCACGGACCCGGAGCTGCTGCTGCTGGACGAACCGGCGGCCGGCCTCACCGAAGAGGAGACCGGCGGGTTCGCACAGCTGATCCGCAGCATCGTCGCCAGCGGAGTCACCGTGGGGCTCGTCGAGCACCGGATGTCGATGGTGATGAGCCTGGCCGATCACATCCTGGTGCTCGACCACGGCAAGGAGATCGCCTCCGGCACACCGGAGACGGTCCGGACCGATCCGCAGGTGATCGAGGCGTATCTCGGTGCCGGCCACCACGAACAGGAAGGTACTGGCTGATGCTGACCGTGAGCGGGTTGTCCGCCGGATACGACGCCGTCGACGTGCTGCACTCGGTCGACATCACTGCACGAGCCGGTGAGCTCACCGTCGTTCTCGGCGCCAACGGTTCGGGCAAGACGACGATGTTCCGCACCATCAGCGGGATCGTGCGGCCCAGTGCCGGCAGCATCGAGTTCGACGGCACACCGCTTCCCGGCCGGTCCGCCGACGGCATCGTCAAGGCGGGCCTGGCTCACTGTCCCGAAGGTCGCCACCTGTTCGCCAAGATGCCGGTGGAAAAGAACCTGATGCTCGGCGGATACGTCCGCAGGCGCAACCGCAGCCGGGTGCGCGAACTGCTCGAGTACGCCTACGAACTGTTCCCGGTCCTGTACGACAAACGGCATCAGCCCGCGGGCACGCTCTCCGGCGGCCAGCAACAGATGGTGGCCATCGGCAGGGCGTTGATGTCGGACCCGAGCCTGCTGATCCTCGACGAACCGTCGATGGGCCTGGCACCGCTGGTCACCACGCAGGTACTCGACGCCGTCGCGCAGATCAACCGCAACGGCATCGGCGTGCTGCTGGCCGAGCAGAACGCCCAGGCCGCGCTGCGTATCGCGCACCACGGGTTCGTCCTCGCCGAGGGGCGGGTGGTGCTGTCCGGCACGGCCGCCGACCTGCTCGAAGACCCCGAGGTGCGCGAGGCGTACCTCGGGGTGTGAGACGCAGCAACGATGCGGCTCCGGGTTCGAGGGCGCCGGTGACGTCCTCGAACCCGGAGCCGGTCAGGGCAGGAAGAGATCGCACGGTCCCGCGTCGACGGCGTCGATCCCGCCGCCGGTGTGTTCCGCGAGCCAGTCCTCGAACGTCGTGACCTCGGTGACGGCGACGGTGAACGTGACGTCCGCACCGTAGTCGATGTCGCGGAGCAGGTACGGCGAGTTGCGCAGGGCGTTCTCGATCCGCCCTGCACGGTCGTGAGGCACGCACAGCATCAGTTCGCGGTGCCGGACCCGTCGCAGCCGGCCGACCAGGTCCAGCGTTTCGGCCAGCACGCCCGAATACGCGCGGATAAGTCCGCCCGAACCGAGTTTCGTGCCGCCGAACCAGCGGGACACGACGGCAACGACGTCGGTCAGGTCGCGGCGGGTCAGCACCTCCAGCATGGGCGCACCCGCGGTGCCTCCGGGTTCGCCGTCGTCGTTGCTTCGCGCGACCAGCGCGCCGGACTCCGGATCGCCGATCCGCATCGCCGTGCAGTGGTGGTTCGCGTCCGGACCCTCCTTGCGGATGCGGGCGATCAGCTCCGATGCCGCGTCGACCTCGTCGACCCGCGCCACGACACAGCGGAACCGGGAACGCTGAATCTCGACCTCGTGCTCACCGCCGGAAGCAACCACACCCACGCCGGTGAGTGTAGGCGACCACGCCCCGGGCACCCGGCCGTCACGTGCCGTCGTCCCGAATGCCCGGTGGGGACGGAGCCTGCAGCCGGAAGTGGACGCCCGCCATGCGCACGCACCGACACTGCTTCCGCCACGGTGGAGTCGCGAGAAGGTTCGGATGCACCCCGACGTCCCGTCCCCTCGCTCCTCAACGGCGCAGGGTCGCCGACGGGCTGACGCCGAACTCCCGGCGGTAGGCCGCCGCGAAGCGGCCCAGGTGCATGAACCCCCACCGGGTCGCCGCATCGGCCACGGTCTCGATCCGGTCGTGCAGCAGGTCCTCGTGCACCCGCCGCAGCCGGATCCGGCGGAGCGTCTCGGTGGGAGTTTCGCCCCGGTAGCGTTGGAAATTCTGCTGGACCCGCCGGATGCCCACTCCGGCGCAGCGCGCGATGTCGGCCGAGCCCCACTCCCGAGCCGGGTCCGCCTCCATCGCATCGACCACGCGCGAAACGATCCGCGGACAGATGTCCCCGGTCTCCGGTTCGGCCGGGAAACAGGCGGTCACGAACGCCGCCGTGAGCGTGGTTCCCAGGCGCTCCCGCACCGCGCGGCGCATCACCAGCTCCGGCGATCGCAGACTCTGCGTTCCGATCGAGGTCAGCAGCGCCAGCCACGCCTGGGCGCCCTCGGTATGCAGGTCCAACTGAGCGGGCATGTCGTGAGCGCCGAGGCCGACGAGCGCGGCGACCTCGTCGGCGAGGTAGTCGGCGTCGATCCGCATGCCCAGGATGGAACAGTCGGCCGACCACCGGTTCATCAACGTCCGAGTGTCGGGCGGGCACACGGTGGCCTGCCCTTCGAGCGACAGCACCGAACGGCCGCTCACCCGGGCATCGAGTAATCCGCTGCGCGGCACGTTCACGGCCCAGCCACCGGGGTGGTCCGAGCACACGCTCACCTCGGCACCCCAGCCGATGCGGGTCAGCCGCACAGGCCCCAGGTCCACCATGCGCAGTTCCGCGGCGCTCGTGCCGTCGCGGAGCACGGTGAGCTCGTGGGGAAAGTAGGCGTCGGCCACGGCAGCGGAGAAATCCGGCAGTTCGTCCGCCGACGTCGCAACCAGACCCGTTTCCATGACACCTCCCGGAAACCTCGTGATTCACGACACGATACATCGCACTTCGTGGAGCGGACAGCCACTGCGCCGAGCGGATCGCAGCAGCGCACGCCCGCGCCTACGGTCAGCGCCACCCGTCACCCGAGGGGCGCGACGTGCCCCACCCACCGCTGGAGGAAACCATGGACTCGAAGACGCTGCGGACGGCCTTTGGCCGCTTCGCCACCGGCGTCACCGTGATCACCTGCCGGTCGAGCGACGGCGAGCCGCACGGGGCGACGGTGACGGCGTTCATGCCGGTCTCGCTCGACCCGCCGCTCATCACGGTCGCCCTGACCCGCACCTCCCGAGCCTGCGCCTACCTCGACGGTGCGCCGTTCGCGGTCAACGTACTCGCCGCCGATCAGGCCGAGGTCGCGATGAACTTCGCGGGCCGGCCTGCGGCCGATCCCGTCCGGTGGGAACCCGGTCCCACCGCACCGGTACTGGCGGGCACGGCCGCCACGGTCTCCTGCGGCCCGTATCGAACCGACGACGGTGGCGATCACCTCCTGTTCCTGGGCGAGGTCGCCGCCGTGGAGACCACCACCCGTCCGCCCCTGCTGTTCTCCGACAGCACGTTCGTCGAGGTCGGCCGCCCCGCGACCGAGTCCGTCTGGGCGGGTTCGTTCGACGACCCGCATTCCGGCTGGTTCGACGCCACCTGCGACTTCACCCCGATTTCCACCCGTCCGGCGCCGACCGTCGCCGGAACCGCCCCACGCGGGCGCCCGTAACCGACCTCGTCCGCCCGAGTCTCAAAGGAGAGAGCCATGACCGACACCACCACCTCGCAACAGTCCCTCGATTCCGACCCGCCCACGGTCAACCCGGCCGCCGGATCGGAGGCCAACAACCGCGCCAACTTCGCTGCCAATCCCATGACCGGCGACGACTACATCGAGAGCCTCCGCGACGGCCGGGAGATCTACCTCCACGGCGAGCGGGTCGACGACGTCACCACGCACCCCGCCTTCCGCAACCCGGTACGGATGACGGCGCGGCTCTACGACGCGCTCCACACCGGCCCGCACGTCGACGAGTTGACCGTGCCGACCGACACCGGAAACGGCGGCGTGACCATGCCGTTCTTCAAGACCCCGACGTCGTCGGCCGACCTGCTCAAGGAACGTGACGCGATCGCCCGCTGGGCCCGGCTGAGCTACGGGTGGATGGGCCGCTCCCCCGATTACAAGGCGAGCTTCCTCGGCACCCTGCACGCGAACCAGGAGCTCTACGCACCGTTCCAGGCCAACGCCGAACGCTGGTACCGCGAATCGCAGGAGAAGGTCCTCTACTGGAACCACGCGATCATCAACCCGCCGGTCGACCGCGACCTGCCGCCGGACGAGGTCGGCGACGTCTACATGAAGGTGGAGAAGGAGACCGACGCGGGCCTGGTCGTCTCCGGTGCCAAGGTCGTCGCCACCGGCTCGGCCATCACCAACTACAACTTCATCGCCCACTACGGCCTGCCGATCAAGAAGAAGCAGTTCGCGCTGATCTGCACCGTTCCGATGGACGCCCCCGGCATCAAGCTCATCTGCCGCCCGTCGTACACGGAACAGGCCGCGAGGAACGGCACTCCGTTCGACTATCCGCTGTCGAGCCGGATGGACGAGAACGACACCATCTTCGTGTTCGACCAGGTGCTCGTGCCGTGGGAGAACGTGTTCATGTACGGCGACGTCGACCGCATCAACGCGTTCTTCCCCCAGTCCGGATTCCTGCCACGCTTCACCTTCCAGGGCGCGACGCGGCTGGCGGTCAAGCTCGACTTCCTCGCCGGCCTGCTACTCAAAGCCCTCGACGCCACCGGATCCGGCGGTTTCCGCGGTGTGCAGACCCGGGTCGGTGAGGTGATCGGCTGGCGCAACCTCTTCTGGTCGCTGAGCGAATCGATGGCCCGTGATCCCGAACCGTGGATCGGCGACGCCGTCATCCCGAAACTCGAGTACGGCCTCACCTACCGCATGTTCATGATGCAGGGCTACCCGCGGGTCAAGGAGATCATCGAGCAGGACGTCGCATCCGGGCTGATCTACCTCCCGTCCGGATCGGCCGACTTCAAGAGCGATGCGGTGCGGCCCTACCTGGACAAGTACGTCCGCGGTTCCAACGGCATCACCGCCGTCGACCGGGTCAAGGTGATGAAGGCGCTCTGGGATTCCATCGGCAGTGAGTTCGGCGGCAGGCACGAACTGTACGAGCGCAACTACTCCGGCAATCACGAGAACGTGAAGGCCGAGCTGCTGTTCGCCGCCCAGAACCGCGGCGGCGTCAACCAGATGCGAGGGCTCGCCGAGGAATTCCTCGACGAGTACAACCTCGACGGGTGGACGGTGCCGGACCTGTTCTGAGGCCCGGTCCGCCCGCACGTTCTGGCGCTGCCACAGCCCAGCGGACGGGCCGCTGGTGGGTCACCGGTGCCGGTGGCCCACCAGCGGCGTCCTCATCGTCGTGACCGCTCTCCGGAAACCGCGCCCGCATCAGGACGGCGAGCGCCCGGCCCGGTTGATCGCCTCCCACACGCGGAACGGGGTTGCGGGCATGTCGATGTGGTCGACACCAAACGGTTGCAGCGCGTCGATGACAGCGTTGACGACAGCGGGGGTCGAGGCGATCGAACCGGATTCCCCTGCGCCCTTGGCACCGAGCGCGTTCGTCGGCGACGGCGTCACCGTGTGATCGAGCGTGTAGTCGGGCAGTTCCGGGGCGCCGGCGACGAGGTAGTCGGCGAGCGAGGCACTCATGAGGTTGCCGTCGTCGTCGTAGACGGCGTCCTCGTACAGGGCCTGGCCGATACCCTGCGCGATACCACCGTGCATCTGCCCGTCCACAATGGCCGGATTGATCACGGTCCCGCAGTCGTCGACGGCGAAGTAGTCGGGAATGGTGACCTTTCCCGTCTCGGTGTCCACCTCGACGACACACACGTGGGTGCCGAACGGGTAGGTGAAGTTCGGCGGGTCGAAGAACTGCTCCTCCGACAGTCCCGGTTCCATCCCTTCCGGCAGATCCGCGGCCAGATAGGCGGCTCCGGCGACCTCCTGGATCGTCACGCTGCTGCCGGAGACGCCCGCGACCGAGAACGCGCCCCCGGAGAACTCGAGGTCCTGCTCGGCGGCCTCCAGCAGGTGGGCGGCGAGTGTGCGCGCCTTGGCCAGCACCTTCTCGCAGGCCAGGTGTACCGCGGTACCGCCGACGGCGGCGCTGCGCGAGCCGTAGGTGTCGAGACCGTACGGGGCCGCCTGCGTGTCGCCGTGCACGACCTCGACGCTGTCCATGGGCACGCCGAGGCCGTCGGCCACGATCTGCGCCCACGTGGTCTCGTGGCCCTGCCCGTGGGGCGAGGTGCCGGTCACCACCTGAACTGCCCCGGTGGACAGCATGCGCACGCTGGCCATCTCCCACCCGGGGGCGCCGAGCCGTAGCGCGGCGGTCATCTTCGACGGGGACAGGCCGCCGTTCTCGGTGTAGCTGCACAGCCCGATCCCGAGCTGTACCCGATCGCCCGCATCGCGCCGACGGCGCTGCTCGGCGCGCAACCCCTCGTAACCGGACAGTTCGAGAGCCTTGTCGAGCGCGAGTTCGTAGTTGCCGGAGTCCATCTCCAGTCCTGCCGGCGTGGTGGCCCCGTTGTCGAAAGCAGGGTGGTAGTTGCGTCGGCGCACCTCGGCCGGATCCATCCCGAGCCTGCGCGAGAGGGCATCCATGGCACGTTCGACGCCGTAGATGCCTTCGGTCCTGCCGGCGCCGCGGTAGGAATCCGTGGGCGTCTTGTTCGTGAAGACGCCCTTGCACTCGATCGAGAACGAGCCGAACGAGTACACGCCGGGAAAGATGAACGCGCTCAACACTGGGATTCCGGGGGTGAGGAGCTGCAGGTAGGCACCCATGTCGGCGAGGATGCGCACGCGCATGCCGAGCACCGTGCCGTCGGCACGGGCGGCGAGTTCGACGTACTGCACCTGCCCCCGGCCGTGGGTCATCGTCTGGCTGTCCTCGGAACGCGTCGCAACCCACTTGACCGGGACGGACAGCCGGCGAGCCAGGGCGATGCCGATGCACTCCTCGGGATAGACGTTGAGCTTACCGCCGAATCCCCCGCCGACATCGGGAGCGATCACGCGGAGGTCCTGCTCCGGCACCGAACACACCCCTGCCAGGACGCTGCGCAGGATGTGCGGGATCTGGGTCGAGGAGTACAGCGTGAAGCCCCGGCCCGTGGGTTCCGGGGTGACCACGACGGCACGCTCTTCGACCGGAGTGGGCTGCAGGCGCTGCTGTACGTAGCGCTCCGACACGGTGACATCGGCCGCGGCGAACGCCTGCTCCACGTCGCCGGTCGCCAGCGACCAGGTGTAGCTCTCGTTGCTGTCGAACCGGTCGTGCACCGGTGGACCGCCCGCGAGGCTGTCCTCCACGTCAAGGGCGGGATCGGCAGGCTCGTAGTCGACGTCGATGTACTCGAGCGCGTCCTGCGCCGAGGAGACGTCGGTCGCGGCGACCACCGCGACCGCCTCGCCCGCGAACCGCACCTGATCGACGGCGACGGGCAGGTGATCGGGGATCCTGATGTCCTCGGTCACCGGCCAGGCGCACGGGATGCCGGACCACTCGTCGGCGAGATCGGCGCCGGTGAACACGCCGACCACTCCCGGGCGCCGGGTCGCCTCCGAGACGTCGATCGACTCGATGCGGGCACGCGCGAAGGGGCTGCGCAGCACCGCGACGTGCACCGTACCGGGCGGCGCGATGTTGCCGGTCCATCTCCCCTTCCCCGTCAACAGCTGGGGATCCTCCTTGCGAGGGACGGCGGTCCCCACACTCGGGCGGAGCGTCTCGGTCATGATGGCACCCTCCTGCTACAGCGACGATCGATTCGGACGGGGACCGGGAAACCGACGAGGCAACGGTCGTCCACAGTGGACCTACCGGAACCGGGTTCCTACGTCGAGTCCGGCAACAGTTCCTCCAGCCACTTCGTGTGCACGGCCCCCGTGCGCAGGTCGGGCTCGTCGAGCAGCCGCCGGTGCATCGACACCGTCGTGGGGACACCCTCCACCCGCAGCTCGGCGAGCGCCTGCCTGCCGCGGGCGAAGGCGGCGTCGCGGTCCGGTCCGGAGCAGATCAGTTTGGCGATCATCGAGTCGTAGAACGGGCCGATCCGGTCCCCGGCGACGAAACCCGTGTCGACCCGGACCCCGGGCCCTCCCGGAAGGTCCAGTCTGGACAGATCGCCCGGAGTGGGCCGGAACCCGTTGTCCGGATCCTCGGCGTTGATCCGCAGTTCCACCGCCGCGCCGCGGATCCGCACGTCGTCCTGGGAGAAGGAGACCGGTTCGCCCGCCGCGATACGCAACTGCTCGCCCACCAGGTCCACTCCGGTGACGGCCTCGCTGATGGGGTGTTCGACCTGGATCCGGGTGTTCATCTCGATGAAGAAGAACTCCCCCGACGGCGTCAGCAGGAACTCGACGGTTCCCGCACCCACGTAGCCGACCTGGCGCGCCAGCCGCACGGCCGCCTCGTTGATGCTCGCGCGCGTCTCGGCAGCCAGCCCGGGGGCCGGTGCCTCCTCGATGAGCTTCTGCCTGCGCCGCTGCACCGAACAGTCCCGTTCGAACGTGTGCACCACGTTGCCGGCGTGGTCGCCCAGGATCTGCACCTCGATGTGGCGGGCGCCGTCGATCGCCCGTTCCAGGTAGACCGTGTCATCACTGAAGGCCGACCGGGCCTCGGCCTGAGCGGCGGGCAGCACCTCGGCGAGCTCCTCGCGCGACGCCACGGGCCGGATGCCCCGGCCTCCACCGCCGGCTGCCGCCTTGACCAGCACCGGGTAGCCGACGTGCTCGGCGGCCGCGAGCGCCTCGTCGACGTCACCGACCGGGCCGCTGCCGGGCACGATCGGCACGTCGGCCCGCTTCGCCGCGTCGCGTGCGGCCGCCTTGTCACCCATCGTCTCGATCGTCGACACCGAGGGTCCCACGAACGTCAGGCCCGCATCGGCGAACTCCTTGGCGGCGCCGGGGCGCTCGGACAGGAACCCGTACCCCGGATGCACGGCGTCCGCACCGGTCGTTTCGGCCGCCTCGACCAAGGCAGCCGAGTTCAGATACGACTTCGCCGCCGCCGACTTGCCGATGTGCACAGCGGTACCGGCCAACTGCACCCACCGGCTGTGCTCGTCCGCATCGGAGTAGACGGCGACGGTCTCCAGTCCCGCGGCGTGCGCGGCCCGGATGATACGAACCGCGATCTCGCCCCGGTTGGCCACCAGGACCCGTCTCATGCCTCACCCAGCCGCACGATGTCCTGGCCCACGTCGACCTCGTCCCCGTCGGCCACGAGGAATTCGGCGACCGTCCCCGCTGCGTCGGCCTTGAGCTCGTTGAACGTTTTCATCACCTCGATCAGGGCGATGGTCTGACCCGCGCTGATCTCCTCACCGTCGTCGACGTAGACGGGCTTCTCCGGCGCAGGCCGCCGGTAGAACACACCCGGCATCTGAGCCTTGATCGTTGCCATGGTTCGCTCTGCCTCCCTACCGTGCAATCTCGCGGCGGACCCGTTCGATCCGCTCGCGACGGTCCCGTCGAGCCGCCAGCGCCGTGTCCAGATCCACCGAGGTGAACCGGACCGCGTCACCGGTCTTGGTCTGCGCGATACGGTCCCGGTCGACGGAGATCACGGTGCCGATCGTCGCGTAGCCGCCGCCGGTGACGGCGTCGTTGAGCAGGACGATCGGCTCGTCCCCGCCGGGCACCTGGATCGAGCCGACCGGATACCCCAGGTCGACGACGTTGGCCGGGTCACTGCCCGCTCCGAACGGTTGCTCGCGTTCGGTGAAGTCGAGACTGCCGCCCCGCAGCCGGTACCCGACCCGGTCGGCGTCCTTGGTGACCTTCCAATCGGTGCCCAGGAACGAAGCCAGCGCTCCCTCGGTGAGGCGGTAGGAGCACAGACCGACGACCGTGCGCAGTTCCGCAGGAACGTCCAGCGCGGGACGGAGCGCCTCCGGCACCGCCGCTCCCCCACGCGCCCGACCGCCGGCGGCTCCCAGCGGGAGCGTTTCGTCGTCGACGAGCTTGCGCCCCTGGTGTCCGCCGATCCCGGTCAGCGTGTACGTCGACCGCGAACCCAGGTACACCGGTACGTCGATGCCGCCGCTCACGGCGACGTAGACCCGGCAGCCCGAGCGGATCATGGCGAACTCCAGCACGTCGCCGGCCCCGACGCGCATCGCGGTCCAGGGCTCGACGGACTCGCCGTTGACCGTCACGGGTACATCCGCACCGGTCACGGCCACCATCCGGTCGTCGGTGAACTCCAGTCTCGGGCCCACGTAGGTGCCTTCCAGCACCCCGGCGTCGTCCGGGTTGCCCACCAGCATGTTGGCCACGACCGCCGAATAGACGTCCATCGCGCCGGACGGCGGCATCCCCATGTGGTAGTAACCGAACCTGCCCGTGTCCTGCACCGTCGTGTACAGGCCACCGGATCGCACCAGCAGCTCGTTCATCGGTACAGCACCTCCAGCAGCTCACGGTTGACCGCATCGGGGTCGGCCAGCAGTGCGGCCGGCTCGAACTCGGCCTCACGGATGCGGTAACGGAACGTGCCGTCCTCCACCCGCGATCGGGTCGCCTCGAACTCGGCCATGTCGATCGCCCGATAGCGCAGCACGTCGTTGGCGTTGGGGAAGCTGATGTCGTCGGCGAAGTCGGGCAGGCTCTGCGACAGGTCGAACACCGGGGCAGGCGCCATGCCGAACATCTGGTATCCGCCCGCGCCTCGCACCGGGTAGACCACCGCGAACGCACCGCCGAAACCGAACGTGCGCTCGGGGGTGTCGGTGCGCGGGCGCACGTACTTCGGTACCTGGATCTGACGCTCCCGCGGCACCAGCTGGTAACAGAACGGCAGCCCGGGAACGAAGCCCAGCATCGTGACGATCCACGGCGCGCTGGTCATCGCGTCCACCACGCCCTGCACGCTGTCGAAACCGTTGATGCGCGCCGCGTACTCGAGGTCGGTGGCCTCGGGGTCCTGGTGCCGGTCCCGGAACCGCATGAGCGTCTCGTGGGTCCACGGGTCGTTGAACAGAACGGGGACGTCCACCACCCGGGTCTTGAGTACGTAGTCCTCGGGCAGCGTGCCGACCGTGGACTCGAGCCTGCGCAGCTCCTCGACCAGTTCTCGCGGGTCGAGCCGGTCGGGGTCGACCTGAACCATGTAGGACGCGTTGGACGGGCAGATGTCGACGACCCCGTCGATCGCCTCCTCCCGCAGGGCATTGGTCACGGCCATCCCCGCGAAGTTCGCCTCCAGGCTCATGGCCTGGTCCAGCTCGACGAAGACGAATTCGTCCCCGCCGTACTCGTAGCGCGCGGGTGGCAGTTGGATCTTCTCGGTCATCACCACGCCTCCCAATGTGTCGGCGATCACAACACTCTGCCCGGTGTCCCCGCGCTCCGCCAGTGAAACTCTGCACAACACCACTCCGCGAGAGTGGACAGATTGTGGAAAACTACTGGGTATGCCGACTGCGAGCGATCTGACCGGACACGCGCAGCTCGGGCTGACACTGCGCGCGGGACATGCCGGTGCCGATCGCCCGATCTCCTGGGTGCACGCCAGCGAACTCACCGATCCCACGCAGTTCCTTTCCGGCGGCGAGCTGCTGCTGACCACCGGATTCGCGCTGCCGGAGACGCGGGACGGGCAGGCCGCCTACATCGGCAGACTCGCCGCGGCCGGCCTGTCCGGGCTCGGTTTCGGTGTCCAACTGGGGCACGACGAGATCCCCGAGCCGCTGCTGGCGGCTGCCGAGGCGTCATACCTTCCGGTACTCGAGGTACCGCACCGCACCCCGTTCATCGAGATCAGCAAAACCGTCTCGCAAGCACTGGCCGACACCCGCAGCGCCGAAGCACACCGGTTCGAGACGGCCCGCACCGCACTCACCACCGCCGCCATGCGCGGTGAAGACCTCGGCGGGCTGATCGGCAGGCTCGCCACCGAACTCACCTGCTGGGCGGTGCTCCTGAATCCCGACGGCACCGTGGTGCACGCCGAGCCGACACGGGCGGCCGAGCACACGTACGCCCTGGCCCCCGACCTCGACCGGCTCCGCGCCGTACGCCCGCCCTCCAGCATCGGTTCGTCGGCCGACGGCGAGTACGTCGCGGCGCATTCACTGGGCGGCGGGCACAGGCTGGCGGGATTCCTCGTCGTCGGCCGGGACCACACCTTCACCTCGACCGATCACCACATCACGCACGCGGCGTCCTCGTTGCTCTCGATCGCCCTGACGCGGGCCCGGTCCGCAGCCGATCCACGCCTGCGGGCCATCGCACTGAAGCTGCTGCTCACGGGACATCGCACGGCGTTCGACGAGCTCGCCGACCCGCTCGGGATGAAGCTTCCCGGCGAACCCGTCGTCGTGCTGGCCGGATCCGGCCATTCGCCCACGCTGGTGGACAGCTCCGCCACGTCGGACCTGCTGGCCGCCGATCTCGACGGCGAACTGGTCGCGGTGGCCTCCGCCGCGCAACAGCTTCCCTCCGCCCGCCACCTGGGCGTATCCCCACCGACCGAGTTGGACGGACTGCCCGGTGCCTACCGGCAGGCCAGGCAGGCGCTGACGGAGGCCACCCGGCACGGCGCGGCGGTCATCCGGTTCGACGATCTCGGCGTCGGACTGCTGCACGACGTCACCGACCAGGGCATCGGCAGCCGCGCCGAAGCGATGCTGCGCCCGTTGTCCGCACACGACGCCCAGCAGCGCGGTGAACTGGTGCGGTCATTGCGCGCCTGGATCGCCCACCACGGGCACTGGGACCCCGCCGCGGCGGAACTCGGGGTGCACCGGCACACGCTCCGGCACCGGATGAGCAAGGTCGCCGCGCTCCTCGACTGCAACCTGGACTCACCCGATGTTCGCGCGCAGCTCTGGTTGGCGCTCCGGCTGGTGTCGTAGCGACGCACACCGCGCATTGTCGGGTTTCCGCCGCCAGAATTGGCCAGAACGTCGATTCCCGCGCGCACTGCGGAGGGCTTACCGTTGCCGGTTCCCGATGCGAAAGGACGGGCCATGAAGACACTCATCGACCTCAATGCCGACGCGGGCGAGAGCTTCGGCCGCTGGCAGCTCGGGGACGACGCTGCACTGCTGCCCCAGGTCAGCTCCGTCAACGTCGCGTGCGGCTGGCATGCGGGTGATCCGGGCACCATGCGCCGATCGGTGGAACTGGCCGTGGCCAACGGTGTCGCACTGGGTGCGCACCCCGGGTTTCCCGACCTCGCCGGCTTCGGCCGCCGCGCCATGGCGCTGAGCCCCGCCGAAGCCGCCGACGCCTGCCTCTACCAGTACGGAGCCCTACGCGCGTTCGCCGCGGAAGCCGGCGCGCGCATCGCTCACGTCAAACCGCACGGCGCGCTCTACGGACTGACACTGCGTGACCCGGACGTGGCCGCCGCCGTCGCCGAATCCGTCACGAAGGCCGACCCGGACGTGATGCTCGTCCTGCTGGCCGGGCCGACGGCACAGCGCGTGCTCGACAGTGGCCACCGGGTCGTGCGCGAGGCCTTCGCCGACCTCGACTACGACGACAACGGGCACATCATCATCGAACCCGTTCCCGGGGCCAAGGATCCCGACGCATGTGCGCAGCAGGCCATCGACGTCCTGCGCGGCGGAGTGACGTCCGTCAACGGCACGGCGATCGACGTCGACGCCGACACGATCTGCCTGCACGGCGACCGCCCGAACTCCCCGGACATCGCCAGGGCGATCCGTGCGCGGTTCGAACAGCACGGAGTGCACACGGCCACGATGCGCGAGGTCGTCGCCACTCGGAACCGGTGACGCGCGGCCTGCGACCCGTGCCCGGCCCGCGGGTTCCGGCGGTACGCCGTGACCGCCGGCGTCGGCGCGTCGCGTCGGCGGTGTTCGGGTCGTGCGGTGGTCGGGTTGTGCGGTGTTCGTGTTGTGCAGCAGGCGTATCATCGACCGACAGGGGTTCGCCGTCAGGGAGCCGCCATGTTGGTCGAGATCCTGAGTGCCATAGGAATCGTCTGCGCCGTCGGAATCGCGGCGAGCGTGCGGATCGTGCGGCAGTACGAGCGTGGGCTCGTCTTCCGCTTCGGCAGAGTGCACCGGGCACCCAGCGAACCCGGAATCACGCTGCTCGTGCCCGCCGTCGACCGCATGACCAAGGTCAACATGCAGATCGTGACCCTGCCCGTCCCCGGTCAGGACGGCATCACCCGCGACAACGTGACCGTGCGCGTCGACGCCGTCGTCTACTTCAAGGTCATCGACCCGGTGCAGGCGATCGTCGGGGTCGAGAACTACCGGTTCGCGATGCTGCAGGTCGCACAGGCCAGCCTGCGCCGGATCATCGGTGAGAGCAGCCTCGACGATCTGCTGTCCAACCGGCAACGGCTCAACGAGGGCCTCGAGCTCATGATCGACAGCCCCGCGCTCGGCTGGGGCATCCACATCGACCGCGTGGAGATCAAGGACGTCGCGCTGCCCAAGGCGATGAAACGTGCGATGTCACGGCAGGCGGAGGCCGAACGCGAACGCCGCGGACGGGTCATCGCCGCCGAAGGCGAGCTGCAGGCATCGGAAAAGCTGTCCCAGGCAGCGGAGCGCATGGCCGACACGCCCGCAGCCCTGCAACTGCGGCTGCTGGAAACCGTGGTGGAGGTCGCCGCGGAGAAGAATTCCACGCTCGTGCTGCCCTTCCCCGTCGAGCTGCTCCAGTTCCTCGACCGGTCGTCGGGTGACCGGCGCTACGCCGCCGACGTCCCGGAGCAGGCCCGCACCGAACAGGACGCAACGACCACGGCCGACGAAGCGGGCCGGAATCCCGGCCCCGCGGACGAGCAGCCCTCCGAAACGACCGGAACGCCGGGGAGCCGGTAGGTGCATCCTCGGCGACGGCACCCCTGACATCTGTCACGGGGTATCGATGACGCCGTCCCTAGGAACACCGCCGCGACGCCGACAAGACTGTGGGCATGGATCAGGAACCCGTCATCTCCGCCCGGAACGTGCGGATGTCGTTCCCCGACGGCGCGGGCGGCCGCGTCCACGCCGTCGACGGGGTCGACCTCGAGGTCGCCCGAGGAGAGGTCCTCGCCCTGTTGGGGCCCAACGGAGCAGGCAAGACCACCCTGCTGGACATCCTGCTGGGACTCACCACACCGCAGACCGGCGATGTCACCGTCGGCGGTCGGAGCCCGCGGGTCGCGGTGCAGTCGGGCACGCTCTCGGCGCTGCTCCAGACCGGGGGCCTGCTACCGGATCTGACGGCCGCCGAGACGGTGCGCATGATCGCCGCGCTGCACGCCGACCCGGCCGACGCCGACGAGGTCATCGACACCGCGGGGGTGCGGCCGTTCGCCTCGCGTCCGGTGGGCAAGTGCTCCGGCGGCCAGCAGCAGCGGCTGCGCTTCGCGCTCGCCCTGCTCCCCCGGCCGGAGATCATCGTCCTCGACGAGCCCACGGCCGGGATGGACGTCTCCGCGCGGCACGAGTTCTGGGACCGGATGCGCACCCAGGCCGACGAGGGCGTCACGGTCATCTTCGCCACCCACTATCTGGAGGAGGCCGAGCAGTTCGCACGCCGGACGGTCCTGATGGACAGCGGCCGCGTGCTCGCCGACGGGCCGACCGACGAGGTGCGTGCCCGAGCCGGCGCGGCCTACGTGACGGCCACCTGGGACCCGACGGTCGCCGAACTGGAGCGTGTACCGCATGTGGTTCGGGCCGACCGGGAGGGTGCCCGCGTCGCCTTCCGCACCGAGCGCTCCGACGAGCTCGCCCGGTATCTGCTCACGACCACGAACGCACGCGCTCTCACCGTGCGGCCCGCCAGTCTGGAAGAGGCGTTCCGCCTGCTGACGGAGGACTCCGGACACGCCGGTGACACCGCGCGCCCGGCGGCCACCGTCGGCCCCGAGGAGGTTTCGGCATGACCGTCACGACGACCCCGCAAACCCGCGCCCGCGGCAGTTATGACCTGATCAGGTACATCGTCATGGACTTCCGGCGGAACCTGCGCAATGTCGGTAACAGTTTCTTCGTGATCGTGCTGCCCACCGCCCTGTTCCTGTTCTTCGGCGCCTCGATGGACTGGTCCGGCGCGCCGGTCGGCGTGGGCAACGTCAGCGCCTGGACCATGATCGCCATCGCCTCGTACGGCGCCGCCATGGCCACGACGTCCATGGCCGGTTCCGCCGCACTGGAGATCCACCAGGGCTGGGGCAGGCAGCTCGCGCTGACGGCCATGCCGCACGGGGCGTTCATCGTCGCCAAAGCCACGGTGGCCGTGGCGATGGCGGCGCTGCCGGTGCTGGTACTCAATCTCGCCGGCATCCTCACCGTCGCCGACATGCCACCCGGCACCTGGCTGGCCACCGTCGCACTGACGATCGCCGGATCACTCCCGTTCGCCTTCTACGGCCTGGCCGTCGGCCTGAGCTTCCGGTCCGACGCCGCCGTGGGGGCGGCGACCGGACTGCTGGTGATTCTCAGTTTCCTGGGCAACGCGTTCATGCCACTGGACGGGGTTCTGCTCGACATCGGCCGGTTCACGCCGATGTACGGCATCGTCGCGCTGGCCCGTTATCCGCTCACCGGGGGCGACCTCATCGCCATGGGAGGAGGGGCGACCAGCGCAGATCCACTGTGGATAGTTCTGGCGAACGTCGTCGCCTGGACTGCCGTGTTCGCCGTGGCCTGCCTGCTGTTGCAGCGCAGGCGCACCACCCGGCGGTAATATCGAGCACGGCAGGAATCGGGCAGGATCGGGGTCATGGGGATACGCTTCTATCGGCTGCTCTACGCAGGGGTATGGCTGGTGTTCCTCGCCGTCCCCGTGACTTCCGCCGTGAGCGCGGAGGTCGCAGGCGGCCTGCGGGTGCTCGCCGTCGCCGCCACGGCGTGCTTCGCGGTGGTCTACCTCGAGCTGTTCTGGCACAAGCCCGAGAGCGACGATGCGACCCCGGCGCGACGCCGGCTCGCGGGCCGCATCGTCGTGCTGGCGTTGTTGGCCGGCGCGGCCGTGCCGGCCACCGGCTACACGGCGGTCACCTTCGCCTGTTTCCTCACCGCGGCGCTGGTGTTCACCCTGCCGCTGCGGTCCGGGCTGGTCGGCGGCGTCACGGTGTGGGTGGCGGCCTGCCTGCTGGCGCTGCCGTTCGCCGAGACGCCGTGGCCGTTCTTCGGCACCGGCTTGGGCGTCCTGTTCATCGTGGTGATCCGGCTGGCTGATCACTTCGAGCACCGGCAGCTCGACGCCCAGGAGGAGTTGCGGCACGCCGCCGAACGCGATGCCATCGCCCGCGACGTCCACGACGTGCTCGGGCACTCGCTGACCGTGCTGTCCATCCGCTCGCAGCTGGCCAGGCGGATGATCGACATCGATCCGGAGCGGGCACGGGAGGAGATCGACCGCATCGACTCGCTGGCACGTGAATCGCTCGGGCAGGTGCGCTCGACCGTGGCACGGCTGCGCACACCGCTGCTGGCCTCGGAAGTGGAGACCGCCCAGGAAGTGCTGGCGGCCGCCGGGATCACGGCCGACGTGGACGTACACACCGTCGAGGACTCCGAGGCCGAGCTCTTCGCCTGGGCCCTGCGGGAGGCGGTCACCAATGTGGTGCGCCATTCGCAGGCCTCGATCTGCCGGGTCAGTGTCCGGCCGGGACGGCTGCGCGTCGAGGACGACGGCGTGGGCGCAGCCGACGAGGCCCACGGCGCCGGGTCCGGGCTGCGCGGACTACGGGAGCGGGCGTCGACGTCCGGGGCATGGCTGTCCCTGTCCCCGCGCTGTGAAGACGACGACCGCCCCGGAACGGTGTTGGAGGTGGGGCACGCGTGATTCGACTACTGCTCGCCGACGACCAGGATCTGGTCCGCGGCGGTCTGGCCGCGCTGCTGTCGTTGGAGTCCGATCTCGACGTCGTCGCGGAGGTCGGACGTGGCGACGAGGTGCCGCACGCGATCACCGCGCACGACCCCGATGTCGCGCTGATCGACATCGAGATGGCTGGTGGTGACGGCATCGAGGCCACGGCGGCGGTGACCGCCTCCGGGGCGCACTGCCGGTGCCTGATCGTGACCACCTTCGGCAGACCGGGATACCTGCGCCGGGCCATGGAGGCCGGGGCGGCCGGATTCGTCGTCAAGGACACCCCGGCCGACCGGCTCGCCCAGGTGGTGCGCCGGGTGGCCGGCGGGGAGCGCGTGGTCGATCCCACGCTGGCGGCGGACTCGCTGGCAGGTGGCGTCGACCCGCTGACCGACCGCGAGCGGGAGGTGCTGCGCGCCGCCGCCGACGGTGCCTCGGTGCGCACCGTCGCCACGCAGCTGCACCTGTCCCCCGGAACCGTGCGGAACCACCTCTCGTCGGCCATCGGCAAGACCGAGGTGGAGAACCGCTACGCCGCGGCGCGCCTGGCCCGCGAGCGCGGCTGGATCTGACGTGACCGTGCGAGCGGCCGGGCAGGGGACGCTCGCTCGCACGGTCACGTCGCCCGCAGCGCGTACAGCGCGATCCCGGCCGCGACGCTCACGTTCAACGAGCTCTTCTGCCCGTACAGCGGGATCTGCAGCAGCAGATCACATCGGGACCTCAGGTCCGGGTCGATACCGTGCACCTCGTCGCCCAGCACCAGCGCAACCCGCGGATCGGGCGAGTAGTCACCCAGGATGGCCGCATCCGGATCGATCTCCAGCCCGGCGACCGTGTAGCCCTCGTCACGCAGCGAGTCCAGCAGCGCGTGGACGTCCTCGTGCCGCCGGAACGGCATGGTCCGTTCGGCCCCCGCCGCTGCCTTCGCCAGCCTGCGGGTCTGCCGGGCCGCCAGCGTGGGGTCCCGCTCGTCACCGGGGTGCTGCGGGTACGGGGTGAATCCGGTGACGTGGACCGTGTCCACTGCGAAGACTTCTCCGGTGCGCAGCAGCGAACCGACGTTGTGTGCCGAACGCAGGTTGTGCGCCACCACCACGATGCTGCGCTGGTCGGACGTATCTGGCTGAGCCACGATGCCGGGCTCGTCGGAGGTTCCGGGCTCGTCGGAGGTTCCGGGCTCGTCGGAGGTTCCGGGCTGGTCGGCGGCGGCGCGCTGGTCGGGAGAACCGTGCCGGTCGGGAGTGCTCACGGCGCGAGAACTTAGCAGGCCGCGCTCACCGGCCCGGCTGCTGCGGACGTGGCGCCGGGGTCGACTCGACGAGCTGTTACCCACAAGTCCCCCGCGCTGGACCGTGCGCGCCATCGATCGCGGGGCCACCCTCCGGCCGGTTCACGGTGATCGGCAGATCGCGGACTTCTGCTGCCGTCACGATGTCGAGTAATTGTACGCCCTGGTGCGGGTCGCCGATCTCAACGGCGACGTGGCCGAGGTTCCCGATCATGTAGGACACCGGCAGAGGGATTCGGGCGGCCCGGCGACGCGCATGTTCTCCCGATAACGCGCGTGCAGGGCGGCAGGACAACGATCGGCCGCAACCACGCTGAGAAACCGGCAGCCTCGCTCACCGGCCCGGCCGTAGAGACGTCTCCACGGTCTCACCGTTGAGGTTCGGACGCACTCCGCCAGAATTGTATAACCCTATTGTGTAATATCTGTCTCGATCGTTAGTTCGATACCATCGTTGTTGTGGATGGTGTGAGGGAGAAGATCGAGCGAGTCGGTGTTGTCCGGGCTCGGCGGGCGCGGCTCGATGCCGAAGGACTCGAACTGTTGGCGGCGATCGCGGCGGATGCGGGCGAGGACCGTGGTGTGGTCGAGGAGTTGACGCCGGTGTTGCGGGTGTCGACGCGCGAGGTGGAGCGGCGGATCGAGGATGGGCGGTCGGTGGTGCGGCGGATGCCGCGGCTGCACGCGGCGATGCAGAACGGTGCGGTGGAGTCCTACGGCGCGCGGCGGGTATTGGCCGTGGTTGATCCGCTCGACGACGACACCGCCCGCCAGGTCGACGGTCTCCTGGCGGAGAGGCTGGTGGATGCGCCGGAGACGGCGTGGCAGCCGGGCAACCTCGCGCAGCGGGTGCGCCGGCTCGTGGAGAAGGCCGACCCCGACGGGCAAACCGAACGGGCCCGTCAGGCGCGGGCGGAACGGAAAGTCGAACTCACGCCGGGCGAGCACGCGATGTCGTCTCTGGAAGTGAGCCTGCCGGCCGAACGGGCGGGTGCGTGTTATTCGCGGGTGGATGCGATGGCCCGGTCGCTGCGGCACGGTGGTGACCTCCGCACGCTGGATCAGCTACGGGCCGATGTAGCCGCCGACCTGCTACTGGGGCGTGACCCCGGTGTTTCTCCGCCGGAGGCGGCAGCCATGGTCTACCTCCACATACCCGTCGACGCGGCCCTGTCACTGTCCAACAACGGGTGCGAACTGGACGGGTACGGGCCGATCCCCGCGCCGATCGCGCGGGAGATCATGACGAACGAGCGGAGTATTTGGCGTGCGGTGTTGTGTGATCCGTGCTCCGCGTCAGACTTTGTGGCTCAGGGGTTTTGTAGGTTCCTGAGCAGGAGGTATTGACGATGTCACGTCCACCGGTGGTGCCGGTCGAGGACAAGCAGCGGATCGTGCTGAGTGTGCTGGCCGGGGAGATGACGCTCGCGGAGGCGGCGCGGCGGAACAAGGTTTCCGAGCAGTCGGTGTCGCGGTGGAAGAGCCAGTTTCTGGAGGCGGGCCGGGCCGGGTTGGCCGAGGGTGGCAAGTCGGGCCCGTCGTCGCGGGAGCAGCAGCTGCAGGCCGAGGTCGACGAGCTGACCACCGCGTTGGGTGAGGCCCATGTGCAGCTGCGGGTGTGGAAGAAGTCTGCCGAGGGCCAGCTGGGCCCTTCGAGGACCTTGAGATGATTCGTCAAGCTGCAGGAATGCCGGTCTCGAGGTTCGTGGAGTTGGTGGGCATTCCGCGTCGGTCTTACACGCGCTGGCTCGCTCGGGAACGGGCCGGTGGCGGGCCGGGCAAGGGCCCGTGGCCGGCACCGGCGGTGGAGGCCGCCGAGCCGATCGTGGAGAAGTACGCCCAAGTCTGGCCGGCGTGGGGTCACCGCAAGATCTACGGGCTCTTGGTCGCCGATGGATATGACTTCTCAGCGTCCACAGTTGAGCGGGCGATGCGGCGACGGAACCTGCTGCAACCAGTGACGTATCAGCGGGAACGTCGCCAGCTGGCTGCTGCACGCAAGGCGGCCTTCGCCGACCAGCCCAGTCGGCCGTATCAGGTGTGGCAGTTGGATTTCTCCGAGTACGAGACCATCACGGGTGGCGTGTGGCGACTGGCCGGATGCGCCGACTATTACTCGAAGTACGAGTTCGGCTGGCATGTGGCGACCACGAGCACGGCCGCCGATGCCATCGCGGCGGTCGAGCTGGCCATCGCCGAGGCCGAACGGCTGGTCCAGCGACCGTTACTGGAGCAGCAGACCGATCCGGACACCGGCGAGATTCGGCCAGTCATGCTGGTCACCGACAATGGTTCCGCGTTCACATCCGTTCGGTTTGAACGCTTCCTGCGCACGCGTCCGGAGCTATCCCATGTCCGCACGCGAGCGAACACCCCTGGACAAAACGGGGTACGCGAGCGGGCGTTCGGCTCGCTGAAGTACGAACACCTCTACCGCCTCGAGATCGACGACGGCCAGAGCCTGGCCACCGAAGCCGAGCAATATAGACAGGTGTTCAACCACACACGCCCGCACGAGGCCCTCGGGCTTCGCAGGCCAGCCGAAGTCCACCACGAAGATCAACAAACACAAGCATCAACCGCGTCAAACTGAGCCACTTTCTTGACGCGGGACAATCCGGGCACGGGTGAGCCGGTGGATCTGGGGCGCACCCGGCGGCGGCCGAGTGCGGTGATCCGGGAGTTGGTGCGGGTGCGGGACCGGGAATGCGTCATGCCCTGGTGCCACCGGCCCGCCCGGCACTGCGACCACGACCACGAACACCCCTGGGCCACCAGCAGCAGTGGTGACAGTGACAGTGACGGTGGTGGGTCGACGTCGGTCGCCAACGGCGGACCCCGCTGCCGACGACACCACCGACTCAAAGACCACCCAGGCTGGAGCGCCCGCTACGACCCCGTCCACGGCGTCACCCGCGTGACGACACCGCACGGAGCGACCTACACCGCCCACCGCGAACCCGTCCTCACCCCGACACGCGACACTCCGACACGCGACACCCCGAGCCGCACAGCCCTGGAACGTTAGGACCCGGGACGTCAGGACCTGGGACGCACCACCTCGGGACGACAGGCGCCGACACGCCGCGCCCCCGCACACCGCCACACCACCCGTGCCGAACCGGAACGAGAAACCACCACCCCGGAACACCACGACAACGACAGCCCACCCTTCTAGGGACTGTCCGATGGCTGGTGTAACTGGTCGTTGTGGTTCAGTTGGTTGTTGAGGGGACGATGCGTCCCGGGAAGCTGATGGCGAAGGCGTTCAACTCCGGCCTCCGACGCATCGCCCACCTCGTTCGGCCCCGTCCGGTGGGGTCGAACGAGGGCGTCCATGAAGATCACCGGATACACGTGATCGAGTGGGCGGTTGCACCACTCGCTCATCTCCTCGAACACCTTGCCGGTACTGCGCGAGATCGTGTCCTTGGACACCGTCGCACCGTGAACGTCCTCGACGTGCGCGGCGATCTCACCCGGTGGTCAGTCCGCGGGCGGTCAGCGACAGCACGATCTCATCGATCCCCGACAGCCGCCGCTGGCGCTTGGTGACCAGCTGCGGCTCGAAACTGCCCTCGCGATCGCGCGGCACCTCGATCTCGACCGGCCCGACCTCGACCGGCCCGATCTCGACCGGCCCGATCTCGGTCTGCACCGTCTTCGCCCGGGTGTCGTTGCGCGAGTTCCCACTATGGTGCCCCGCCGGATCATGGGGCTCATACCCGAAAGGCTCGGTCATCTCCGCTTCCGACGCGGTCTCGAGCACCTGCTTGGTAAACCCGGTCAACACCCCATCCGGACCGACCAGCTCGCCCCCTCGCTACGGACTGACGCCACCAGGTGCCGGGCAAACTGCTGTTGATCAATCTGAGCCGACAGCGACTCGATCGTCTCGTTCACCGGTGTGCTGAGGTTCTGTGGTTGTGTCTCGGTGTCAGCCGCTTTTCGGATGCTCAGAGCTCGTTGATTGAGGAGATTCTGCCGCGCCCGACGAGGCGCAAGGGCAGGCCGTTCTCGGACGTCAGGCTGAAGGTCGAGGGAATCATCTATCGACGGGGCTGGGGACCGTGCGCCTGCCCCGAACGACCTGCACGATCCGGTCGACCGTGCGACGGTGACATCCGAGCAGCTACCGGCGCCGGAGGCAGCCCGACAAGGAGGACCCGGCGATGACCACGACAGTACTGACGGGCGCACACGTCTGGGACGGCACGGCCGACTCGGCCATGGGACCGTGTGACGTGCGGATCGACGACGACCGGATCACCCGGGTGGGTCCGGACCTCGATCCGGGGCCCGGCGCGACCGTGATCGACCTCAGCGGTCACACCCTCACGCCCGGGTTCATGGACTGCCACACGCACGTCACCGTGTTCCCCGACATCACCCACGCCCTGACCGCGTCGGGCACCGCAGCCGCGCTCCGCGCCATTCCGACTCTCCGGGCCCTGCTGGACAACGGATTCACCACCGTCCGGGACCTGATGACCGGCGACCCGTACTACGCGACCATCGACCTGCGCGACGCTGTGGCCGCCGGCCTGATCGACGGGCCCCGGATGCTGGTCGCCCCGCATCTGATCTCCGCCCGCGGTGGTCACGGCGATTTCTCCGGCGCCCTGGCCGATGATCTCCAGACCACCCACCGGCCGCTGGAAATGGCCGCCGCCGACGGATGCGACGAGATCCGGACCCGGGTCCGGCAGGAGATCCGGGCGGGCGCCGACTGGATCAAGTTCGGTGCGACCGGCGGCTTCTCCAGCCCGTCCGACGACCCCGAGCAGACGACCTACAGTCAGCAGGAGATGACGGCGCTGGTCGAGACTGCACGAGACCTGGGCCGCCCGGCGACGCCGCACTGCTACGGCGACGAGGGCGTACGTCGCGCCGTCAGGGCCGGGGTGCGCAGCATCGACCACGGCAATCTCGCCTCACCGGATGCGTTGCGGATGGTCGAGGACGCGGGCGTGTTCCTGGTGCCCACTCAGTACACGATGCTCGACAACGCCGAGCACGCCTTCGACGAGGCCTACTGGAAGAACCTGCCGAAATTCAAACAGGAGAAGTTCCAGAAGCACCGCAAGGCGCTGTTCGCCAGCGCGGAACACCTCGCCGAGAGCAAGGTCAAGATCGCGTTCGGCACCGATGCCGGCATGTTCCCGCATGCCGACAACTGGCGCGAGTTCCCGACGATGGTCGCCAACGGAATCGGCGAACTGCGCGCGCTCAAAGCCGCCACCAGCATCGCAGCCGAACTCCTCGGCCTCGACGAGCTCGGAGTCATCGCCGAGGGCAAGATCGCCGACGTGATCGCCATGCCGGGCGACCCGTTGACCGACATCGACGTGACCGGGCGAGTGGACTTCGTGATGAAGGGCGGGGTCGTGCACCGTAGACCCGGCGGTGCACGACCCGTCGCGGCTACGGGGTGACGACGGCGCGGCCGCGCAGGGTGCCTTCGTGCAGGCGGTGGTAGGCCTCCGCCGCATCGTTGAGGTGGAACGTCTCGGTCTCGACCCGGATGTGGCCGCTGCGGGCGAGCGCGAACACCTCCATCAGTTCCGGCCGAGAGCCCCAGTACGGGGCACGCACGGTGGCGTCGTACGGCGCCGCGAGGATGCCGGCGCCGACCTGGCCACCCCCTACGCCGACGACGACCAGGTCGCTCTCGGTTCCCCGCAGCGCCGAACCGAGTTCGAGTGTCGGCTCGGCGGCGACGAAGTCGAAGATCGCCGTGACGGACGGGGTGCCGATCGCCTCGGCGATGCGGTCCTTCGCCTCGGGCGTCGACGGGAAGGCGAAGTGCGCACCGACCTCCTTCGCCAGCTCGAGCTTGTCGTCACTGACGTCGAGTGCGATGACCGTGGCCGTGGTGAGTGTGCGCAGCAGCTGGATCGCCACGTGTCCCAGACCTCCCGCGCCGATGACGACGGCCGTGCTGCCGGGCCCGAGCTTGCCGAGTGATCCCTTGATGGCGTGATACGGCGTGAGCCCGGCGTCGGTGAGTGCGACGTTGCCGGCCGGGTCGAGATCCCCCAGTGGGACGAGGAAGCGAGGATCGTCCACGACCATGTACTCGGCCATCGAGCCGTCGTGCCCGAGACCGGGCGGAGTGATCCCCAGCTCGGCGGCACGCTCGCAGTAGTTCTCCTTGCCCTGCGCGCACTGGATACAGCGGCCGCACCCCCACGGCCCGTAGACGGCAACGGAATCGCCGACCTCGACGCCGGTCGCGCCCTCGCCGAGCTTGTCGACGATCCCGGCGCCTTCGTGCCCGAGCGTCATCGGTAGCGGATAACCGGCCCGGTACTGCTCCTCCGGCAGACTCATGACGAACGAATCCGAGTGGCACGCGCCGGCAGCCGTGACCCTGAGCCGCACCTGGCCGGGACCCGGTTCGGGCAGCGGAACCTCACGCACCTCCGGTGGAGCTCCGACCTTCACGTACTGCAGCGCCTTCATCACGACCACCTTTCCGCGACCCCCGCCGCATGCCTTTCCGGCGGCCCCTGCCGCATCGCCGGAACCGCCCGTCATCGTCGCACCGACAAGCACCACTCGCACCGGGCAGCAGCGCCGCGCCGCACGCCGTCAGATCAACGCCGTGACATCGGGTTCCGGGCCGGTCGAGACGGTGCCGGTCGTCTCGAACGTCTCGAGATCGAGGATCGCCACCGTGTCGATGTCCAACAGCGTGACGAACGCGGCCGGGGCCGACGGATGGAACGAGATTCCCGCCGGGATTCCCTCGAACGCGATGGACCGTTCCTCCCGCAGCTCGGAGTCGTACCGGGTGACGGTGCGGTTCTCGATGTCGGTGGTCAGCAGCGTGTCCTGCCCGGGGATGACGTAGACCCGCAGCGGATCTCCCGGCACGGCCGCCCGCTTCTTCTCCTTCAGCGTCCGCGCATCCAGCGCGACGAGCGCCTTGTCCTGGCGGGCGCCGACGTACAGCCACCGCTCGTCCTCGCTGAGCGCGCAGCTCTCCGGCAACCGCCCCGGCGAGGCCGTCACCGGCGATTCGGTGGCGTCGTGCGGGTCGATCCTGCTCACGGTGTGCGACAGCAGGCCGGTGACGTACGCCAGGGACCCCTCGCGGTTCGTCACCACCATGTGCGTCTTGATCCCGCCGGTGTGCACCGCCGCGGACGGGGCCCCGGCGGTCGCGGGCTCATCGATGCGCAGGAGAACGGCCTTCTCCTCGCTCAGCACGTAGAGCCGGTCCCGTTCGTCGATCGCGATGCCGTGCAGCCGGTTGAACGGGCTGAGGTCGATGGTCCGGACGAGCTCACGCGCGGCGAGGTCGACGACGAACACGCTCGACCCGCCGGTGCCCACGTCGCCGGACATCCGCACGCCGTAATGCCCGATGTAGGCGAACCGCCGCGCACCGTCGAGGACCATCTCGTGCGGATACTCGCCGAGCTCGATCCGGTCGAGCAGAGCACCGTCGGCCACGTCGTGGAAGGCGACGGCGTGGCCGCTCTTCTCCACCACGACGAGTGTCCCCTCACCCGGATTCCCCCGGCCGCTGTCCGTCTCGTCCGCGGGCATCGGTCGCCTCACCACGTCGAGTCGCCCCCTCGTCGTCGCCGCCCCGGCGGTTCCCGCGCAGCACCGGCGTTTCCCGCGCAACACTATGGGAGCGGGTGAGCGCGAGCAACGGCCGACATCGACTTCGATCGCCGCCACCGCTTCGGACCCCACTGCTCACCACGGGTCTGCACATCCGAGGAGCGTCACGGACGTCCGGTCGCATCAGCCGCCGGACTCCGGCCCGACGAGCGGAGCGACGTACGACACCGCGCGGCCGTGCTCGTCCAGCACCCAGCCGAGTCGCTTCGGCGTACGCAGGACGAGCGCCGACTCCACCACGGTCAACGGCGCCAGGTCGTGTTCCAGGTACTCCTGCATCTGCATCGACTCCTCGATCGAGCGCATCCAGGTGGTCACCAACAGGTTGGCCGGACCGGGCAGGCTGACGATCTGCCGCACCGTCGAGCGCCCCCGCAGCTGGTTGACGCAGTCGGGAACGTGCCCGACCGGCACCCGGCACCACCAGTTGTGCACGATCGGCGAGGGGGTGTGCCCCTGGGCGATCTCGCATCGGAACGTGATCGCGTCGCCGGCGAGAAGCCGACCGAGGTGGCGGCGCACGGTCGCCACCGGCCGCCGGACCAGTCGAGCCAACTGGGCCGCGTTCCGGCGCCCGTCCGTTCCCAGGGCCTGGACGAGGTCCACGTACGGCGACTCCCAGGGCGTCACGCTCGCCGGTCGATCGGCTCCACCCTGTCCGCCACCGGCGGGCGGAAGCGCCGTCAGCGCCTGAGTGCGCGCCCTGTCCAGGGCGCCCACCCGCCAGCTGCTCCCCTCCAGGTGCATCCGCGCGGCCAGGTGGGAGCGGGTGTTGAGGACCCCGGGCAGACCGGGGAGTTGATCGAGCAGCAGTGCGGAGAGCTCGGCCATTCCGCGCCCGAAGACGGTGAGCACGAGGCTGTACTCCCGGGAGGACTCCTCGATCGTCATCACCGCGGGCCACTGGGCGAGTTCCTCGACCAGCTGCCGCACCTGCCCGCTGGCGCACCGCAGCTCCACGTACGCGACGCGGAGCTCGTAGTGCACGCTCACCCGCGGATAGGCGGTCACCCACGCGCTGCCGTCGGCCCGCAGCCGATCCCACCGGCGGGCCAGCGTCACCGGCGCGACGCCCAGAACGGAGCCGAGCTGGGTCCAGCTGGCCCGCGGCCGCACCTGCAGGGCGTGAATGAGCGAAAAGTCCTCTTCATCGAGGTCAGTCATCATCATTTCTCCCAGTACCGCCCTTCGATGAGCGAATCCTTCGATTTTACGCCTCTGCCGGCGTGGCTCTCATACTCGAAGGCACCCGTTCACCGACGTACGAGGAGCGCGACACGTGGATCTCCACGACGACGCACGAGGCCAGCACCGCGAGCTCGAACGCCTTCGCCGTGACCTGCACCGCGAGCCCGAGGTCGGGCTCGACCTGCCCCGCACGCAGGAGAAGGTGCTGAGCGAGTTGGACGGGCTCGGCCTCGAGGTCACCACCGGCGAGAAGACCACCTCGGTCACCGCGGTGCTGCGCGGCACCGGCCCGCGCCGGGACGCGGCCGACCCGAAGACGGTGCTGCTGCGCGCCGACATGGACGCCCTGCCCGTGGCCGAAGCCACCGACCTGGAGTTCGCCTCCCGCAACGGCGCGATGCACGCCTGCGGCCACGATCTGCACACCACCTCGCTGGTCGGTGCCGCGCGACTGCTCCACAGCCACCGCGACCGGCTCGACGGCGACGTGGTGCTGATGTTCCAGCCCGGCGAGGAGGGCTACGACGGCGCCGCGGTGATGATCGACGAGGGCGTCCTCGACTCCGCAGGCCGCCGGGCCGACGCGGCGTACGCCCTGCACGTCTTCTCCTCGACGCTGCCGAGCGGCCGGCTGGCCGGCCGCCCCGGTCCGATCCTGTCGGCGTCGAACCGGCTGCGCGTCGTGGTCCACGGCGCGGGCGGCCACGGTTCGATGCCGCACCGCGCCCAGGACCCGGTGACGGCCGCCGCCGACATGGTCGGTGCCCTGCAGACCATGGTCACCCGGCGCTTCGACATCTTCGATCCGGTCGTCATCTCCGTCGGGATGCTCCGCGCCGGCACCGCCCGCAACGTCATCCCCGACCACGCCGAGTTCGAAGCGACGGTGCGGTGCTTCTCCCCCGAGACGATCTCCCGGCTCGACGAGGTGATCAACGAGACCCTCGACGGCGTCGCCCGCACCCACGGCGTCACCGCCGACGTCCGGTTCGACGCCGAGTACCCGGTGACCGTCAACGACGCCGACGAGGCCGGATTCGCCGCCGGCGTGATCCGCGAGGCGATCGGCGAGGAGCACTACACCGACCTGCCGACGCCGGTCGCCGGGTCCGAGGACTTCTCCCGGGTGCTCGACGAGGTCCCCGGCGCCTTCCTCGGCCTCGGCGCCACCATGCCCGGCCTCGACCCGGCCGACGCCCCGAACAACCACAGCCCGTACGCCACGTTCGACCCGGCCACGCTCTCCCGCGCAGCGACCGTGTACGCCGAGCTCGCGATGCGCCGGCTGGACCGCTTCACCCGAGGAGCACCGCGATGACCGGCCCTCCCGTCTCCCCCGCCGGCGGGCACGCCACCGGCCCCGACGACGAGACCGTGCCCGATCGCGGCCGCACCCTGTTCGGTCTCGGCGCCGGCAACGCCATGGAATGGTTCGACTGGACCGTCTACGCCACCTTCGCCTCCTTCTTCGCCGGGCAGTTCTTCGACAACGAGGACTCGGTCTCGGCACTGCTGAGCACGCTGGCCGTCTTCGCGGTCGGTTTCGCAGCGCGTCCCCTCGGTGGCTTCGTGTTCGGCTGGATCGCCGACCGCAAGGGCCGCCAGGTCTCGATGGCGCTGTGCCTGGCGTTGGCGGCAGGCGGCAGCCTGGTGATCGGGCTGTCGCCGACGTACGAGCAGATCGGACTCGGCGCCTCGGCACTGCTGCTGCTCGCGCGGCTGGGCCAGGGCCTCGCCCACGGCGGTGAACTGCCCGCGGCGCAGACCTACATCTCCGAGGTGGCGCCCCGGAAGCGCCGCGGCCTTTGGTCGAGCCTGATCTATTTCTCCGGCACCTGCGGTGTGCTCGCCGGAACCCTGCTCGGCGCCCTGCTCTCCGGGGTGCTCACGCAGGAGCAGATGTACAGCTACGGCTGGCGGGTGCCGTTCCTCCTCGGCGGTGTCTTCGGGCTCTACTCGCTCTACGTGCGACTGCGGATGCGGGAGACCGAGGTCTTCCTCGCCGAGAGCACCGAGAACACCGAGGAAGGTGCAGCGAAGGACAAGGGCCGGATGTGGGCCACCATCAAGCAGCACCCGAAACTGCTGCTGCAGGTGATCGGGTTGACCGTCGGTGCCACGGTGCTCTATTACGTGTGGGCGATCTCCGCGCCGTCCTACGCCATCTCGGTACACGGCGTCGATCCGACCAGCGCACTGTGGGCCGGAGTGGGTGCCCAGATCCTCTTCCTGATCTCCCTGCCGTTGTGGGGCATGCTCTCCGACCGTATCGGCCGCAAGCCGGTGCTGTTCATCGCTTCCGGCGGGCTGCTGGTCACCTCGGTTCCGCTCGACGCGCTGCTCGGCGACCAGGCCTGGCAACTGTTCCTGGCCATGTCGATCGCACTGCTGCTGATGGGCGGGTTCTCGTCGATCGCGCCTGCGGTCTACGCCGAGATCTTCCCGACCAGGATCCGGGCGGTCGGCCTGGGGCTCCCCTACGCGATCGCGGTGGCGGCCTTCGGCGGCACCGCGCCGTACCTGCAGACACTGTTCGCCGACCTCGGGAACCCGTCGCTCTTCCTGTTCTACGCGATGGGGCTGATGGTGATCAGCATCCTGGTGCTGTTCACCCTTCCCGAGACCCGCGCCACCGACCTGAACGACGACGACGTCGGCGCCCACGGCCGGCGCAAGTCGCCCGTGGGCACCGGGGCCGGCACGACGTGAGGTGGTGGGCTCGAGCGCGTGGCCGTCAGAGCACGCGCTCGAGCCCGGCCGCGCGGAGCCCGTCCAGGGTCGGGTAGCCGTCGATGGCCATCAGCAGGTCGGCCTCGGCCAGGAAGGAACGCAGATGGTGCACCACCCCGTCCTCTCCGCCGACGGCGAGCGCGTGCACGTACGGCCGTCCGGTGCCGACCGCGGTCGCCCCCATCGCCAATGCCTTCACCATGTCCGAACCACTCCGCACGCCCGAGTCGAACAGCACCGGGATCTCGTCGTCGGCGGCCTCGACCACCCTGGGCAGGGTCTGCAGCGCGGGAAGCCCGCCGTTGGCCTGCCGACCGCCGTGATTGGAACAGTAGACACCGTCGACGCCCAGATCCTTGGCCTTACGCACGTCGTCGGGATGGCTGATGCCCTTGAGCACGATCGGCAGCGACGTGGCCTCCCGGATCCAGTCGAGGTCCGACCAGGACGTCGCGTAGCCGAACACGCCGGCCCACGCCGCCGCCGTGGCCGGCGGATCGGCCTCGGGGTCGCCACCGAGGCGGGCACGGAAGTGTTCGTCGGTCACGTAGTTGGCCAGGCAATATCCGCGCAACTGCGGAAAGTTCGCCGTGTTCAGGTCGCGCGGGCGCCAACCGGTGACCCACGTGTCCAGCGTGACCACCAGGGCTGAGAACCCCGCGCGCTCGGCCCGCCGGATCAGACTGAGCGCCAGGTCCCGGTCGTTCGGCGGGTACAGCTGGAAAAAGCCGGGCGTGTCACCGAGTTCGGCCGCGACGTCCTCCATCGGGTCCTGCGACAACGTCGAGGCGACCATGGGAACCCCGGTGCGCGCGGCGGCACGGGCGGTGGCCAGGTCACCATGGAAGTCCTGCGAGCAGATCCCCAGCACGCCGATCGGGCACAGGAACAACGGGTGCTCCAGCTCGATGCCGAACAGGGTCGTCGACAGGTCCCGCTCGTAGGCGCCCGCCATCATCCGCGGAACGAGTCCCCACTTGGCGAACGCCTCGACATTGGCGCGCTGGGTGCCCTCGTCCCCGGCACCCGACGTCACGTACGACAGCACCCACGGCGGCAGTGCCTCGGCCGCGCGCCGTTCCATCGTCGCCGCGTCGGTCGGGAACCGGGGCTGCTCACCCCGCATTCCGTTCAGGTAGATCTCCAGCTGATAGTCGCCGTAACGCGGAGACATACCCCGACCTCCCGAGCACACCGCCCACGCGTGCGGGCGAACGAACCGTCGTGCGCACAGCCGTGCTGGCCGTGCGATGCCCCCAAGATCGCCGGTGCCGTGCCACCCGTCAACCGTGGCGACACGCACGACGGTGGTCCAGTGACGGGGGTCGGCTCCAGGTCCGACTCCACCTGGTTCGACACCTCAGCCTCCAATCGTGCGAGAATCTTCGCACATTAATCGTGCGACTATTTTCGAACAGTATGGAGACGAGTCCTTGCCCCCACGCACCTATCACCACCCGGACACCGACGAGATCGCGATCGCACGAGTGCTCTTCGCGCTGAGCGAGCCGCTGCGGCTGAACATGGTGCGCATGCTCGCCGAGCAGGGCGAGACCGACAGCATCGACCTCGGCCCCGATCTGCCGCGCTCGACTTTGACTCACCACACGAGCCTGTTGCGTGAGTCGGGCGTGGTCTTCGTGCGCGCCGAGGGCCGCAAGTGCATGATCCAACTCCGCGACGAGGATCTGGAGCAGCGCTTCCCGGGACTACTCGACACGGTGCTCACCGGCTACGAAAGCGCCGACGACGACCACAGCGAGGCCGACGCATGATCGGCAGGGTATGGCCACTCGTCGTCGCCGCGGTCGCGCTCGGCATCGACGCCTACGTCCTGGCCGGGGTGCTTCCATCGATCGCCGACTCCCTGGTGACCACCGTGGCGATGATCGGCCTCGGCGTAACAGCCTTCACGGCCGCCTACGCGGTGGCCGGGCCACTGCTGTCGGGACGACTCACCCGCGGCAACACCGCACGCGCACTGCTGATCGCACTCGGGGTGTTCAACCTCGGAAACCTCATCACCACGGTCGCGCCGGGGATCGAGGTGTTCCTGGCCTCTCGCGTCGTCGCGGGTGCCGGTGCCGGAATCCTCACCGCCGTGGCGACGGCGACCGCCGCGGCCATGGTCGCCGAGAACGAACGCGGCCGCGCCATGGCGATGGTCACTTTCGGACTCTCGACCGGCACGGTCGCGGGCGTACCGGTCGGGATGCTCATCGGACAGAGCGCCGGATGGCGCTGGACCATGGCCCTGGTCGTACTCATCGGCCTGGTCAGCATGGCCGCCCTCGCCTTCCGCGCAACGACGCTCCCACGACTCGACACGACCGCGGGCGAGTCCGCGTTCACCGTGCTTCGATCGAGCCGGACCAGCGTCGGCGTGGTAGCCGCCTTCCTGCTCGGAGTCGCGAGTCTGGGCCTTTACACCTACCTGCTGCCCATGGCCGAGGACCGCGGACTCGGCACCTGGGGCTTCGCCCTGGTCTGGGCCTGGGGCATCGGCGGCGTCACCGGCTCCGCACTGATCGGCAAGCCACTCGACCGCTACGGGCCGAAACCACTGCTGATCGCGTTGCCCGCCCTGCTGGGCCTGAGCTTCGCCGCGGCATGGCTCACATCCACTCCGGCAGCATGGCTGGTCGCTGCAGCGGTCTGGGGCGCGGCCGGCTGGGCCAGCGTGCCGACCCTGCAACAGGCTCTCACCGCCGACCGGCCCGCACAGGCGATGCCGATCATCGCGTTCCAAATGGCGGCCATGTACCTCGGCTCCGCCGCCGGGGCCGCACTCGGCGGCGGACTGCTCAACGCGGGAACCAGCCCCGGCAACCTCGCCGCCTGGGCACTCATCCCGGCCGTGCTCGCGCTGACACTCACCGCCTGGATCGCCGCCACGGAACGATCGGCCCTCCAGACAGTCGGTACGGCATCGGGGTCGCACAAGGAGCCGGCCCAACCCTGCTCCTGCTGACGCCGCCAACGACGTAACGAGGAGGGTCCCCCACGCCGGTCGGATGACAGCACAGGACTCTGTGACCCACCACTGCCCCTCGTGGTCACAGGGTTCTTCCGCACCTCTCCCCTCTCGCCTCACAGACGGGCCGATCACACCGACTCCAGCGGCTCGTCGGCGTGAGCCGCGTGCAGAAGGCGGGCGAACTCGGCGTCCTGACCAACAGGCGTGTCGCCGATCCGTGCGACCGGGACGCCCGGGGTCCACGAGTTCATCACCACGGCAGAGAGATGCTGTCCGAGCTCGTCGGGGCTCACATCGCGAGTCTGCGGCGGGATGCCGCGTGTACGGAGGCGACGGGTCAGGATCTGCATCGTGACGCCGGCGAGGGCGTCGGCGCGGGGCCAGATGACGGACGTCCCGTCCCAGAAGGCCAGGTTCCATATCGTCGCTTCACTGAGTCGCCCCGACCGGTCGGTAAACGCGGCCTCGTCGAAACCGCGCGCATTCGCACGCCGGAGCAGGACGGTCTTGGAAACCTCGCCCACGTGCTTGACGTGGGGCAGGTGTCGCTCGTGCTCGACAACGTCGAGGGAGAGCGGACCCGTGGGCGCGCTCAGCAGCTGTGCAGCTCGTCGACCAGCGTGAAGCCGTCCTCGATCCACGCCAGCTCGGTGCGCGCGCGAGAAATCAGCCCGTCGTAGGCGTAGACCTTGCAGCGGACTGCGAGCTCGGCCTCGCGCTCGTCCAGCTTCTCGAGTCTCGCCGCCAGCGTGGGGTGGCTGCGGTCGACGAGACTCGCCCGAGTGCGTTCGAGCATCGCCAGGTGTTCTTCCCAGTACACCTGCTGCTGCCGCAGTTGCTCACGCACCGCTGCCGGGTCGGCGAAGTCGAAATACGCGGCCTTCAGGTAAGCCGGGTCTCGCTGCCGCTGCGGTACCAGGGGTGATTCCATCCACTCCCGGAACTCGGCGAGCCCCTCGTCGGTGACGTGGTACTCCTTCTTGGTCCCCTTCTTTCCCCAGGGAACCTCCACGGAGTTGAGCAGTCCGTCTCGCTCCATCCGGTTGAGCTCGGGATAGATCTGCGAATCCGGCGCGTGCCAGACGTGCGCGACCGACGTACTGAAGCTCTTCGAAATATCGTAACCGGTCATCGGACGACCCGTCAGCAGCGCGATCAGCGCCCATCGCAGCGACAAGATCCCTTCCTCTCCACTCCGGTCACGCTATCCACTCTTGCCAACTCACTATATAGATAGATAGTTTATGGCTCTCCAATACATACCTATCTCGATAGGGAGTTGGCCGATGACGCTCACCTCTCCTCCGTCAACGGCGGCCGCAGCGCCCGCCACGACCGCAGCCAAGATCTTCAACCACCCCCGCAACGCCTGGTACGTCGCGGCCTGGGACCACGAGGTCACCGGTAAGCAGCCGCTGGCACGTACCGTCGCCGGCGTTCCGCTGGCACTGTGGCGGGGCAGCGACGGCCGCGCCGTCGCACTCGCCGACGCCTGCTGGCACCGGCTCGCACCGTTGTCCCAGGGCAAGATCCTCGGCGACGAACTCCAGTGCCCGTACCACGGCCTGCGCTACAACTCGACCGGTCGCTGCACCGCCATGCCCGCGCAGGAGACCCTCAATCCGAGCGCGGTCGTACCCTCGTACCCCGTCGTCGAGCGCTACCGCTACGTCTGGGTATGGGTGGGCGATCCCGACCTGGCCGATCCGACGACCGTGCCCGATATGCACCAGATGGACGACCCGTCGTGGGCCGGCGACGGCGAGACGATCCACGCCGACTGCAACTATCAGCTCGTCCTCGACAATCTGATGGACCTCACCCACGAGGAGTTCGTGCACTCCTCGAGCATCGGCCAGGACGAGCTCTCCGGGGCCGAGTTCGACGTGACACACGACGGCGACACGGTCACCGTCACCCGCTGGATGCGCGACATCGATGCCCCGCCGTTCTGGCTGAAGAACATGCGCGACAAATTCCCCGGCTTCGAGGGCAAGGTCGACCGCTGGCAGATCATCAGGTTCCAGGCGCCGGGCACGATCCGCATCGACGTGGGTGTCGCCAAGGCCGGCACCGGCGCACCAGAGGGCGACCGCAGCCAGGGCGTCAACGGGTACGTGATGAACACGATCACCCCCGAGACCGACCGCACCTGCCACTACTTCTGGGCGTTCATGCGCAACTACTGCCTGGACAGCCAGACCATCACCACCCAGCTGCGCCAGGGTGTGCACGGCGTCTTCGGCGAGGACGAGGACATGCTGCGCGCCCAGCAGCGCGCGATCGACGCCAACCCCGAGCACGAGTTCTACAGCCTCAACATCGACGCCGGCGGGATGTGGGTACGCCAGATCCTCGAGCGGATGCTGGCAGCCGAGGGGCGGCCGTCGGCGGCTCCCGCGGCGGGGCAGGGTGCCTGATGGCGGTCCACACCCAGGCCCGCTGGCAGCAGGCGCGCCTCGTCGAGGCCGACGACGTCGCCGACGGCGTCCGCCGGCTCGTGCTGGAGGTCGAACACCCCGAGCCTGCGGCCCCCGGCACGCACCTCGATATCGATCTTCCCACCGCCGACGGGCGACTGACCCGTTCCTACTCCATCGTCCGTTCCGGGGACGGCGGCCGCCTGCTCACTCTCAGCGTGCAGCTCTCCCCCGCCTCTCGTGGTGGTTCGCAGGCGATGCACGCGCTGACCGTCGGTGACGACCTCACCGTCACCGGCCCGCTGCAGAACTTCCCGCTCGCGGTCGGCGCCGGTCGTTACGTCCTGGTCGCGGGCGGCATCGGTGTCACCGCACTGGTCGCCATGGCCACCGCGCTGCGCCGCCGCGGCGCCGACTACGAGCTCGTGCTCGTCGGCCGCAGCCGCCGATACATGGCCTACCTGGACGAGCTGTGCGCCGAGCACGGTGATCGGGTCCGCGTGCACGTCAGCGACGAAGGCACGCCGTTGTCGGTTCCCGATCTGGTCGGCGACATCGCTGCGGCACCGACCACGTCCGAGCTCTACATGTGCGGCCCGATCGGCCTGATGGACGCGATCAGGTCGAGCTGGACCGAGCACGCGCTGCCGGAGACCAACCTGCGGTTCGAGACCTTCGGCTCCAGCGGCCGTTTCGGCGCCGAGGAATTCCGGGTGCATCTTCCCCAGTTCGACCGCGACGTCGCCGTCGCGCCCGGCACCTCGATCCTGGACGCCCTGAACTCGGCCGGGATCGACACGCTCTCGGACTGCCGCAAGGGCGAATGCGGGCTCTGCCTGGCCAAGGTCGTCGACGTGGACGGCACCATCGACCACCGCGACGTCTTCCTCAGCGAGACGCAGAAAGAACGTTCCGCCGAGCTGTGCCTCTGCGTCTCCCGCGCGGTGGCCGGCGGCACGGGCGACCGCGCCACCGTCACCCTCCAGCTCCCCTGACCGGCCCACCGGCCCCTCACCTCTGGACCCCAGTATGAACCTCACTGAACGTATCGGCGCGGCGCCGATGTCCGGCTACCAATGGCTGATCGTCGCGCTCTGCACCTTCATGAACTGCCTCGACGGCTTCGACGTCATGGCGGTCGCCTTCACCGGCCCCTCGGTCACCGATGAGTTCGGCCTGAGCGGTTCCGAGTTCGGGCTGCTGGTCTCGGTCGGCCTGATCGGCATGGCCCTGGGTTCCATGCTGCTCGCGCCGTTCGCCGACCTGATCGGACGCCGCCCGCTCATCCTGATCAGTCTCTCCCTCGGCACGATCGGCATGTTCGGTGCCGCCCTGGCCCCGTCGATGGCGGTGATGGGCGTGTTCCGCCTGCTCACCGGCATCGGCGTGGGTGGCATTCTGGCCAGCACCAACGTGATCGCCAGCGAGTTCTCGAACGCGAAGAATCGCGGGCTCGCCATCGGCGTCTTCACCGCCGGTTACGGCATCGGCGCCACCGTGGCGAGCGTGGTCGCGAGGGTCGCGGTAGGTGGCGACTGGCGGATCGTCTTCTACGCAGGCGGGTTCGCAACTCTGCTCGCCCTGATCGTCATCGCACTGCTGCTGCCCGAATCGGTCGCCTACCTCGAGCAGCGCCGCCCACAGGGCGCCCTGGAGCGCATCAACCGGACGCTGGCACGGATCGGAATGGATCCCGTCAGCTGGGCCGACCTCGACGAGGCCGCCGCCCGGGACACGGCCGGGCAGACCCGCTCGGGGTGGCTCCGGCAGCTGTTGACTCCCACGGTCCTGCTCTGGGTCACCTTCATCACCATCATGTTCGGCTTCTACTTCGTCAACAGCTGGACTCCCACCCTGCTGGTCGAGGAAGGACTTTCGGAAAGCGCCGCGGTCACCGCCGGAATGGCGATCTCGATCGGCGGCACCGTCGGCTCGGTGCTCTACGGCGTCGCCGCGCGGGTTCGTACGCCGCGAGTAGTGCTGATCGGGTTCTCGCTGCTCGCCGCCGCGATGATGGTCGTGTTCATCGTGAGCACCTCGGTCCTGTGGCTCGGATTCGGGATCGGCGTGCTCGTCGGTGCGCTGATCAACGGCTGCATCGCCGGTGCCTACACCGTCGGACCGCCGCTGTATCCGGCGCACCTCCGCAGCGTCGGCATGGGCTGGGCGCTCGGCATGGGCCGGATCGGCGCCATCCTGTCGCCGACCGTCGCGGGGATGCTCAAGGATGCGGGCGCCTCGGCAACCCAGCTCTACGTCGGTGCCGCCGTAGTAGTGGCGATCTGCGCGATCGTCCTGCTCGGACTGCGCCGCCACGACCCGGAGTCCGCACCGGCGGTGAGGGAAGCCACGGCGGCCTGACCTCCGCTGGCCCGGTCCCGACCCGGTGATCCCCGTCGTGCGGCCGAGCTGCTGCGCACCGTGTTCCGCCCAGTGCCCGTCGTCGTGCTCCGCACGAGGCGGGCACTGGGCGAGCCCAGGACCGGCCCTGGTTACGGCCGGTCCTGGGCTCGCGAGACGATAACGGGATGCAAGACGTTGCCGTCAGTACCGACTCCATCCGACTCGGCCAGTTCCTGAAGCTTGCCGGCGTGGTCGACGCCGGTTCCGAGGTGCGCTCCCTGTTGGAGGACGACCGCGTCGGGGTCAACGGCGAGACCGAGGACCGGCGCGGACGGCAGCTCGTGCGCGGCGACGTCGTCACCGTGGACGACACCGAACTGCGCGTCGGATGACTCGTCGAGTGCGCTACCGGCCCGGCGGGGGCGACGTGGTGTCCGCGACGAGGGCGGCCCGGCTTCCTACGCGATGACCGTCGAGGCCGCACCCAGAGCATCGACCGGCGTCCTGCGCGGCCCGCAACACGGCCGTCACGCCTGTGCCCGCAGATCGGACGGATGCGTGGCCAGCGGTGTGACGTCGATCTTCATGTACGGGAACAACGGCAACGACGACAGCACCGCGTGAAGGTCGTCGCCCGAGTCCATGTCGAAGACACTGATGTTCGCGTATTCGCCGACGATGCGCCACAAGTGCAGCCAGACGCCGGAACGCTGCAGTTCCAGGGCCCGGGACTTCTCCTCGGCGATGAGCGCCGCACGCCGCTCGGGGTCGAGGTCGTGGGGAAGGGCGACCTCCATGTGGACGTGGAACAGCATCGGCCATCAGCTCCTTCGGAATTCCCGGACCTTGGCGGGATCGAGTTCGACGCCCAATCCGGGACCCTCCGGCAGATGCACCCCGTCGGCGTCGTAGACCAACGGGTCGACGAGCATCTCTTCGGCCAGCAACAACGGGCCGAACAGTTCACTGCCCCATCCGAGGGCCGGACTGGTGCAGGCGGTGTGCAGCGACGCGGCCGTGCCGATCGGGCTCTCGATCGATGTCGCCGCATAGCACGGAATGCCGGCCGCGGCGGCGATCTCGCCGATCGCCCGGCTCGCCCGCAGTCCCCCGGACTTGGTGGTCTTGACCGCGAAGATCCCGGCCGCCTGCGCCTTGGCCAGTTGCAGCGCATCCGCGGGGGTGCGCAGGCTCTCGTCGGCCATCACCGGGATCGGTAATGCGGCGGAGATCGCCACCAGCGCCTCGACGTCGTGTCCGGCCACCGGTTGTTCGATCATCTCCACACCGGCCGCGGCCAGCTCGGGCAGATGGGTCAACGCTGTCGTGCGGTCCCAGCGGGCATTGATGTCGACCCGCACGCCCGCGGTGCCGGCGAGTTTCTCCGCGATCTCGGTGACCCGCGCTACGTCCTCGTCCGGAGCCAGTGCTCCCATCTTCAGCTTGAACGAGGTGTGCAGCCCGGAATCCAGCTTGGCCAGGGCCTCGTCGACGACGACGTCGGCCGACTCGGTGCCCAGCGCCCACGTGACGTCGACATTCGTCCGGCAGGCCCCGCCGAGCAGGGTGTGCACCGGGACCTCGAGATGGCGTGCCCACGCGTCGTGCAGTGCCACCTCGACCGCGGTCTTGGCGAACAGGTTCGCCGCGACGGCATCGGATCCGTCACGCATGATCGCGGCGATCTCGTCGACCCGGCGACCCAACAGGATCGGCGACAGGTAGCGCTCGATGACCAGCTGCATGGTTTCGACGGACTCGCCGCCCCACCACGGACCACCGGGGACCACGCCCTCACCGACCCCGGTGACACCGCCGGCGGTCCGGACGAAAACGTAGAGCACGGGCTGGGTGCTCATGCCCATCCTGGCGAAACGGTGTGCCCGGCGCATCGGGATGTCGACGATCACGGTCTCGACGCCGTCGATCCGCAGGTCGCTCATCGCGACCTCCTTTCCGTCGTGACGCCGGCCCGGGTGTCGTGGTCGACCGGGCCCGGCGTCGGTCTCACGCGGGCTCCAGCGTGAAGTCGTACGTCACCGAGTGCGTCCCGTCCCCGTTGTCCACGGGGTCGAGAATCAACTCCGATTTGGTCGCGGATGCGACATCACTGTCGAGCCACTCCCCACCGCGGAAGTAGAGCTGGGTGGTGATCGTCCGGTGCTCCGGCGCACGGACCATCAGGTGCAGGTGCGCCGGTCGCCACGGGTGCCAGCCTGCGGCTTCGATCAACGCACCGGTCGGGCCGTCCGTCGGAATCTGATACGCCGCCGGTTCGATCGTGTGGATCTCGAACTTGCCTTCGGCGTCGGCGACGACGACACCGCGGAGGTTGCCGTCCGGCAGGTGCGGGGCGAACCCGGAGTAGTAGCCTTCATCGTCGGCCTGCCAGATGTCGAGCTCCGCCCCCGGCAGTGGGTTTCCCGCCGTGTCACGGACCTGGCCGGCGAACAGCAAGGCGGTGCCCTGCTCATCCGGGCGCTTAGGCAAGGTCGCCGGGGTGTCGATCCGGACCTGGCCGGGCAGGTAGTACGGCCCGAGGATGGAGCCCTTGGTTCCGTCCTGGGCTTCGGCAGCGACGTCCTCGACGACGTGCTCGACGAACACGTCCAGGAACAGCGGCCATTCGCCGCCTTCCCCGACGTCGATCAGGTACTGCTTGGCGGCCTGGAACTCGTCGTAGGTCACCTTCTTCGACCGGATCGTGCTGTGAATCCCGGCCAGCAGGTCCGTCACGACCTCCGAGACCCGCTCCTGGGACACGGTCGGGCCTGCGGATGCGCTGCCCCGGCTCGCGCGGAACGCCTTGGTGGCCGAGTCACCCGAGCCCGCGGCGGTGGGTGAGTCATGAGTAGCGGTCATGATGAGCTCCTTGATACTGCTGGCTCGTCGGCACGTGCCGATGACGGACGTGCCGACGGGGATCGATGAACGCCTGTCCTCCCCCGCGTACCGGACGTGGCAACCCGTCGCAGGACCGCCACGGGTTGCCGACGAGGTGCGCGAGGGTCCCTCGAGCTGTGGGTGTCACCGGCGCGCCATCGATGTCATTTCTGCACTGATGTCATTTCTGCACTGCTGTCACTTTGCACGCTTGTCACTCCTGCACGTGTCACCTATGCACGTGCCACTTCTGAACGCTGTGCGTACAAGTTGTACGACTAGCGTACGATCGAGATTGGCATGTCGCGCCGGGGTCGTCAACCCACGGCCCGGCCGCTCCTGCTCGGGCGAAGCTCCGAGACGGCCGGCGTTGTGGGACGATGCGCCGGTGAACGACGGAAAGGCCGGAGACCAGGACCACATCCAGAGCATCGAGCGCGGATTCGCCGTATTGCTGGCATTCGACGCCGAGCGGCGGAATCCGAGCCTGACCGACATCGCGAACGCGACCGGGTTGTCGCGACCGGCCGTACGCCGGATCCTGTTGACATTGCAGCACCTCGGCTATGTGCGACCGACCGGTGGAAGCCACTGGGAATTGACGCCACGCGTGCTGACCATCGGCCAGCACTTCACGGCATCCAGCGCAGTCGTCGCCGTGTCCGAGTCGCACATGAGCCGCCTGGTGGAGGAAACGCAGGAGTCGGCATCACTATCCACACTGGACGGCAGCGACGTCGTCTATCTCGCTCGCGTACCCGCCAAACGCGTACTCAACATCGACGCCACCGCGGGAACCCGCGTGCCGGCACACGCGACCTCGATGGGACGGGTGCTGCTCGCCGCCGCACCACCGGAGTTCGTCGAGAGCTACCTGGCCGACCCCGGACTCCAGCCGCTCACTCCGCACACGATCACCGACCCGGATCAGTTCCGCACGACGCTGACGCAGGTACGCGAACAAGGCTGGTCGCTGGTGTCGGAGGAACGTGAGATCGGCCTGATCGCGGCGTCCGCCCCGATCCACAACCACACCGGCCACGTCGTCGCCGCCCTGTCGTCGTCGAGTTCGACGGGACGCATGAGCCCGGAACGCGCCGAACGCGACCTCGTACCGGTTCTCGTCCGCATCGCCAACGAGATCAGCAACGAACTCGGCGCCTGACGACCAGACAGGGCAGAACTCGAACCGACGACCATACGGTCCGCTGTGGACGGATCAGCAAGGTGTCGCCGCGTGCCAGTCGGCGGCCCACTCGCAGCGCAGTTCGTACCGGTCGGCCCCTGCTCGAAACAAGGACCGGGTGTCGTCGTCCGTGACCGGCACCGTCCGCGTGCCGGGCTCGTCACAGGTGTGCGTGACTTCCGGCAACGGCGTGGTCGCTCACCTGCGGCAACGGCGTGGTCTCCCACCCGAACATTGTGATAAAATATTTCTCATGTCGACACCGGAGACCGAACACGGGCCCGTGCCCGCTGTCAGCCCCGAGGACTTCAAGCCGATCCTGGAGCTGGTACGCGACTTCGTCCGCACGACAGTGATCCCGCGCGAGCAGGAGATCGCCGACACCGACGCGATTCCCGACGACGTGCGGAAACAGGTGGCCGACATGGGATTGTTCGGCTACGCGATCCCACAGGAGTGGGGCGGGCTCGGGCTGGACCTGACTCAGGACGTCGAGCTGGCCATGGAGCTCGGCTACACATCACTGGCGCTGCGATCGATGTTCGGCACGAACAACGGCATCGCGGGCCAGGTACTGGTCAACTTCGGCACCGACGAGCAGAAGAGCACGTGGCTGGAACGGATCGCCTCGGGCGACGTGGTCGCCTCGTTCGCCCTGACCGAGCCCGGTGCCGGGTCGAACCCGGCGGGTCTGCGCACCACGGCCGTCCGCGACGGGGACGAATGGGTGATCGACGGGCAGAAGTGCTTCATCACCAACGCCCCGATCGCGGACCTGTTCGTGGTCTTCGCCCGCACGAGGCCCGCCGACGAGTCCGGGCCGGGCATCGCGGTGTTCCTGGTGCCCGCCGACACACCCGGCCTCGACGTCGGTGTGAAAGACCGGAAGATGGGCCAGGAAGGCGCGTGGACGGCCGACGTCGCGTTCTCGGGCGTGCGGGTTCCGACATCCGCCCTGGTCGGCGGGGACGAGGACGCGGGCTACCGCGCCGCCATGGCCTCGCTGGCCCGCGGGCGCGTGCACATCGCCGCCCTCGCGGTGGGCACCGCGAGGCGTGCACTGGACGAGTCGGTCGCCTACGCCGCCTCGGCGACCCAGGGCGGCCAGGCCATCGGTGAGTTCCAACTGGTGCAAGCGATGCTCGCCGACCAGCAGACCGGCGTGATGTCCGGCCGTGCGCTGGTCCGAGAGACCGCCCGGCGGTACGTCACCGGCGAGGACACCCGCATGGGGCCCTCGGCCGCCAAACTGCACTGCACCGAAATGGCCGGCACGGTCGCCGACCTGGCGGTGCAGGTCCACGGCGGCACCGGATACATGCGCGACGTCCCGGTCGAACGCATCTACCGGGACGTACGACTGCTCCGGCTGTACGAGGGCACCAGCGAGATTCAGCGGCTGATCATCGGCGGCCGGCTGGTTCGCGAGGCGCAGCGATGAGCAGCGGTCGAGGGCACCCGGACATCGCGCGGCGCACGCGCGAAGCCACCACGTTCCTGTTCGTGCCCGGTGACCGGCCGGAACGGTTCGAGAAGGCATCGGCGTCCGGGGCCGACCTCGTCGTCCTCGATCTCGAGGACGCGGTCGCGCCCGAGCGCAAGGACGCCGCACGCGATCACGTGGCCGAATGGCTGACCCAGGGCCACGAGTGCGCCGTCCGCGTCAACCCGCCGGGCAGTCCCTGGCACGAGCAGGATCTGACGGCACTCGCCGGGCATTCCGGTGCACTGATGCTCCCCAAGGCCGACACACCGGCGACGGTGCAGCAGGTGGTGCGCACGCTCGACGACGTGCCCCCGATCGTCGCCCTGGTCGAGACGGCCCTCGGCGTCGTGCAGGCTGCCGACCTCGCGGCCGTGCCGAGCGTGGAGCGGCTCGCATTCGGCAGCTTCGACCTGGCCGCCGAGCTGGGCGTGGATCCGGTGGACCGCGAGGCACTCGCCGCCGCCCGGGGAGCACTGGTCCTGGGCTCGGCAGCCGCGGGGCTCGCCGGCCCGATCGACGGGGTCACCGCAGATCTGGACGACAGCGACGTCCTCACCGACGACGTGCGCTACGCGCGGCGACTCGGGTTCACCGGCAAGCTGTGCGTGCATCCGAAGCAGCTCTCCCCCGTCACCGCCGCGTTCCGTCCCGGCGACGACGAGATTCGGTGGGCGCGGAAGGTCGTCGATGCGACCGAGGCCGGCCGCGGCACTCACGGTGCGGTGGCCGTGGACGGGCAGATGGTCGACAAACCGGTACTGGAGCGTGCACATCGCACCCTCCGGCAGACAGGAAAAGCCGGCGAGCAATGACGTTCACCGAGAGGCCTCGGCCTCTCGGTGAACGCCAGGCGTTCCGGAAAATCGGGTCGTCATGCCCCAGCCATGGGGCAGCGAGCAGACTCCGAACGGCACGTCACCGACAGCCCGCGGCCCATCGTTCGCAGGGCCACGTCGGTCGCGGTGTCGCCGGGCCGGGTCGTTACGTCGTCGGGCACTCGCCGCCTGGACGTGATGGGCGTCTACGCCCCGAGACCGGGGCGATCCTGCGAGGTCCCCTTGTTCGTACGCCGCCCTGCCGTTAATGTACAGGTATGAACAGGACTGATCAGGATCGTCCGATCAAATTCAGCAAGCGGGACCGGATGGTGCACGAACTCTCCCGGCAGATCCATGCGGGCGTCCTGACTCGTGGCGAACAGCTGCCCGCGGAGCACGAACTCGCCGAACGGTTCGAGGTCAGCCGCGGAACGGTGCGCAGCGCACTGTCCGAGCTGCAGCGCCGCGAACTCATCGCCACCCAGACGGGCGTCGGGTCCTTCGTGACGTTCGATGGTGTCGAACTGGACCAGACCATCGGCTGGGCCACCGCACTCACTCGGTCGGGTTTCGACATCCGAGCGGAACTACTCGACATCGAGAAGGCGGCCGACCCCGAGCTGGCAGCCCGCTTCGGTGTCGAGCAGTTCATCGCGGTCCGCCGGCTTCGGCGCGATCGGACCGCGGGCCCGGTGTCCTACGAGGTGGCGTTGGTGCCTGCCAACGACCGGCTCGCTGATCTGCCACAACGCGGGCTGGTCGACGACTCCCTCACCGCGACCCTCGCCGCGGCGGGATTGCGTCCGGCACAGGGAGAACAGTGGATCGGCACCGAGTCACTGACCGCGCACACGGCCGAGCTGCTCGAGCGACACGAGGGCGAGTTGTTCCTCCGGGCGGCAAGAACCAGCACCGACTCCGCAGGCGGACTCGTCGAGCACGTCATCAGCCTGCTGGACCCGGCTCGTTTCCAGTTCCACCTGACGTTCGGTACCGCATGAGCCGCGCCGGTGTCCGTGACCGCGCGCTCGGCGCGTTCGATGGTCTCGCACTCGGTGATGCCCTCGGCATGCCGACCCAGTCGATGTCGCGCGAGTCCATCGCCGCCCATTACGGCCGATTGGAGGGGCTGCGCGACGCCGTCGAGCACCAGCCCATCTCCCCCGGCCTGCCCGCAGGCACGGTCACGGACGACACCGAACAGGCGGTCCTGGTCGCACGACTCCTCATCGACGGTCGTGGGCGGATCGAACCGCACGCGTTCGCCCGCGCGCTGCTGGACTGGGAGGCGGACATGGTCCGCCGGAACCTCGCCGACCTGCTCGGACCATCGACGAAGCGGGCGCTCGAACTGCTCGAGTCCGGCGTCACACCGGATGAGGCGGGCCGGACGGGTACGACGAACGGTGCGGCGATGCGGATCACTCCGATCGCCATCGCGACGAAACCCGGCCTCGATCCGCTCCTGGACGCGGTCGTGAGCGCTAGCAGACTGACCCACAACACGAGCCTCGGCATCTCCGCCGCCGCGGCCGTGGCGGCCGCGGTGTCGGCGGGGATCGACGAAGCGGACCTGGGCTCGGCGATGGACCACGCGGAACGCGCGGCCGCCGAGGGGGCTGCACGGGCGCCGTGGGCGGCGGGCGGAGAGATCGCACCGCGGATCCGGTGGGCCCGCGGCTGGGTGCGGGAGCTGGACTCCGAGGCGCTTCCGTCGGCGATCGCGGAGGTGATCGGCACGTCGGTGGCCGCGCAGGAGTCGGTCGTGGCCGCGTTCGCGCTCGCCGAGGCCCTGGGTGATCGGCCGCTGGATGCGTTGACGCTGGCTGCGCGACTCGGTGGGGACACCGACACGGTGGCCGCCATCTGCGGAGCGATCCTCGGCGCCCGGCATGGGACCTCGGGGCTACCCGCCGACCTCACCGCCGACGTGCGGAAGGTCAACGATCTCGACCTCGACGGTGTCGTCGAGGGACTTCTCGAACTGCGCAACAGCTGAGCACACACACAGCAAGGAGGCTGCAGTGAGCACTGCGACCGACACCGGTGTCGACGAGCCCGGTGAGAGTGTCCTCGAAACGCGGGGTATCGAGCCCGTTCCCGAGAACGAACGCACCGGTCATCCGATGCAATTGTTCTGGGTCTGGTTCGCCGCGAACATCTCGATCCTGGGATTGCCGCTCGGGGCGACGCTCGTCGCGATTCAGCATCTCGCGTTCTGGCAGGCCGTTATCGTGGCGATCCTCGGCGCCGTCGGTTCGTTCGCGATCGTCGGTGTCATCTCGATCGCGGGTCGAAGGGGCGGCGCGCCGGGACTGACCTTGTCTCGAGCGGTGTTCGGTGTCCGGGGCAACGCGGGGCCGACGCTGGTGTCCTTGATCTCCCGGCTCGGATGGGAGACGGTGAACACGACGACGGCGGCGTTCGCGCTGCTGTCGCTGTGCGCCATCGTGTTCGGCACGGACGCGGGCCCGAAGAGCGCTCCGGCGTTGACGCTCGTGTGCATCGGTGTGTTCGTCCTGGCCACCGTGGTGGTGTCGGGTCTGGGCCACCAGGTGCTGGTCGCCGTGCAGCGATGGTCGACGTGGATCTTCGGGGCGTTGAACATCGTCGTGGCCGTGAACCTCATCGCCACCGTGGACTGGGCCGCCGTCGGCGCGGCGCAACCCGCGTCCGTCGGCGCGATGATCGCCGGTGTCGGAACCATCGCGGCGGGCACGGGTATCGGCTGGGCGAATGCGTCCGCGGACATGTCGCGTTATCAGCGGCCTTCGGTGCGTACGGGGTCGCTCGTGGCGTCCGCGGCCGCGGGGGCCGGCATTCCGTTGGTGCTGCTGATCTCGTTGGGCAGCCTGCTGTCCGCGGGTGACCCCACGTTGGCCGAGGCCGGCGATCCGGTGGCCGCGATCCGCGGCATGCTGCCGCCGTGGATGGCCGTTCCGTATCTGATCGCCGCGTTCGGCGGGTTGTTGTTGTCGAACCACCTTTCGGTGTACTCGGCGGGGTTGACGACGTTGACGTTGGGCATCCGCACGAAGCGGGTGTATGCGGTGGTGCTCGACGTGGTCGTGACAACGCTCGGTGCGATCTACTTCATGTTGATCGCCGACAACTTCTACACGCCGTTCATCGCGTTCATCAAACTGCTGGCGATTCCGACGACGGCGTGGGTCGGCGTGTTCCTGGTCGACATGCTGCGGCGCACCCGGTACGACGCCGCCGGATTGATGGATCTGAGCCGGTCGAGTTCGTACTGGTACCGCCGTGGCGTGGAGCCGCGTGCGCTCGGGGCGTGGGCGGTGGCGATCGTGATCGGCTACCAGTTCATCGTCGCAGGCCCGGAGGGCGATATGTGGTTCAGCGGTCTGTGGGCCGACAGCTGGCTGGGACACAACGGCTTGGGCTGGATCATCGCGTTCGTCGTGGCCGGCGGGTTGTACGCCGCCTTCGGCGGTGCCCGCTCGCACACGCGGGAGAAGGAGCGCACGCAGTGACGGGCCGGTTGGTACACACCGGCCAGGTCATCCTGGACCTGGTGATGCGGGTGGACTCGTTGCCCGAGCCGGGTGGTGACGTGTTGGCGTCGGAGACGGCGTTGTTGCCGGGCGGCGGTTTCAACGTGATGGCCGCTGCGGCCAGGTCGGGCGCGCAGGTCGTGTACGCCGGTGCGCACGGCGCCGGCCAGTTCGGTGACCGCGTCCGGGCAGCGTTGCGCGACGCGGGCGTCACCGTGGCGTGCCCGCCGAGCGATGCGAGCGATACCGGCGTGTGTGTCGCTCTGGTGGACGATTCGGGTGAACGCACCTTCGTGACCGGCAGCGGCGCCGAGGCCGGGTTGACAGCCGAAAGGCTGGCCGACGTCGAGGCAGGTCCCGGTGATGTGGTGTATGTGAGCGGGTACAGCCTCGTGCACGGCCCCAATAGGACGGCGCTCGATGCATGGTTGCCGACCGTGAACGGTGCGAGAGTGCTGTTGGACCCCGGTCCCCTGATGTCCCAGATTCCACAGGAGGTCCTGGATTCGACGCTGTCGCGAGTGGACATTCTCAGTACGAACGCACGCGAGGCGCGCGGGTTGACCGGCGCCGAGGATCTGCACAAGGCTGCCGCCGCGCTCGCCGACCGTCTGCGTCCGGCATCGGCAGTCGTGGTGCGCGACGGAGCGGAGGGTTGCCTGGTGGCGATGGGCGGAACGGTCGAGCGAGTCGATGGTTTCCCGGTATCGCCGGTCGATACGAACGGCGCGGGCGATGCCCATTGCGGCGTGCTGGCGGCGATGTTGCTCGACGGGGCGACACTCCGCGCGGCGGCACGGCGGGCCAACGCGGCAGCCGCGTTGTCGGTGCTGCACCCCGGCCCGGCGACGGCTCCAACCGCAGCGGAACTCGACGAGTTCCTCCCCGCCGGGTGAGATCGTCCCGCTTCAGTCGTGCCGCCATTCGCTTGTACCGACGGGAGATCGCGTCCGGCGGATACGACGTGATCGCATCGGCGCTCCCATGAACACGAACATGTCCTCGTCGAGCTCCATACCCACTTCGGCGAGTTCTGCGCGACGGTTCTTCTTGTGGGCGCGCAGCAGCACGACGGTCCCGGAGTCTCCAGTACGCGGCGAAAGGTGCTCGGTACGAGTGCGGGGGCCGGACCGGTGGCGTCGTTGTCCAGGGCATGGATGTGGTGACCCGTCCGAGAACCGAGCTCGCAGACTGCCCTTCCGATTCCGGCGGCGGCGCCGGTGACCAGCATCGAGGTGTCACTCATCGGGTCGGTCCGAGCAGCGCGTCGACGTCCGTGTAACGGGCCAGCGCGTTCGGATCGACCTCGATGCCGAGTCCCGGCGTCTCCGGTATCGGCAGCATGCCGTCGGTGTCGAGGGACCAACGTGTGGTCAGGATGTCGTCGACGTAAGGAGAACCCGTGACGTACTCGATGAGGTCCGTGTCCGGCAGCGCCGAGGCGATCTGAAGGTCAGCCGCGAGGCCGACGGCGGTGTTCCACCCGTGGGGAATCAGCTGGATGCCGTGGTCGTGTGCGCTCCACGCGATTCGACGCAGCTCGCTGATGCCGCCGACCTTGGTGACATCGGGCTGGACGATGTCCATCGCGGCGCGTTCGATCCATGGCTGGAAGCTCTGGCGACGGGTCAGAACCTCGCCACCCGCGATGGGGACCGGGGCGTGTTCGCGCAGCCGGGCGTAGTCCTCGATCGCGTCCGGCGGCAACGGCTCCTCGAACCAGGCGACGTCGTATTCGCCAAGCATGTGGGCGGTGCGCAGGGACCACTTGTATCCCTGGTTCCAGGCGCCGTCGCTGGCACCTGCGTCGACCATGAGCCGCGCGTCAGAGCCGACGGTCTCACGTGCCGCGGTGATGATCTGTTCGTCGAGGCGATTGCTGACCCGCCCGAAGGGGCCCCAGCCGATCTTGAAGGCGGTCCATCCGGCGTCGACCAGCGACCGCAAGGACTTGGCGAGCTGGTCGGGCTGGTCCATGAGCAGCGACGCGTATGGTCGTACCCGGTCGCGGTAACGACCGCCCAACAGCCGACCGACGGGCTGGCCCGTGGCTCGTCCCAGCAGGTCCCAGAGCGCGGAGTCGACGCCACTGATTGTGTGCGTGATCGAACCACCGCGACCGAGCCAGAACGTGGCGCGGTGGAGTTTCTCGGCAACACGCTCTGGTTCGAGCGCGGTCTCCCCGATCAACAACGGGCGCAGCACATCGAGAGCACCACGGACCAACAACTCGCTGGTGAAAACACTGCCCAAGCCAACGGTTCCGGTGTCCGTGTGGACCGCGATCAGTGTGTGGACGACGTCATCGGGCTGGAGTTCCTCGGTCCAACCGCCCTCGGGGGTTGCACCGCGAAGACCGGCAGCACAGATGTCGGTGATCTTCATGTGTTCCTTTCATTGACAGTCCTCAACAGACCGGTTTCTCGGTGGGGTTTCACCCACGGGGCAGGAAACGCCCTGTCCGAGTGCCGAGGTGGACTCCGTCTCGTACGACAAAAGTGCCGTTGACGAGCACGTGGGGCACACCGCGGGCGTATGCACCGCGATAGGTTTCGGTGTCCTCGTCGGCCAGCCGTTTCAGATCGACCACGGCGAGATCGGCAAACGCGCCCGGGACGACCCGCCCACGGCCGGCCAGCCCGAACCTGTCGGCGACCATCCCGGTCATCTTCCACACGGCTTCCTCCAGCTCAACGGTCTGGCGCCGCAAGACGTGGTGGGCGAGGTAATGCGTATGACCGGTGAAGAACAACGGGTGCCGGGTCCGGTCGGCGAGTCGACCTCCCAGTTGTGTGGTGAACCCGTCGACGCCCAAACAGAACAGCGGGTGGGAAACCGCTTCGGCGACATGCTCGGGAGTGAACAGTCGCCCGAGCAACTGCACATCGGCCATATCCGGGCCGGCCGCGACCAACAGGTCGAAGTAGGTGTCCCAGCAGTCCTGGCCGCGTTTTCGCGCGAGCTCGGGGATCGAAGTCCCCTCCGCCTCAGGCAAGCCGGGACTGCGCAGTAATCCGACTCGCTCCCATTGGCCACGGTGTACGAACCGCCAGTAGCGGTCGCAGTCCTTGCGGACTCGCGCGCGGAGGTGTGGGTCCTCCAGTCGGCGCGCCGCCTCCGCGTAGCCCTCGTCGAGCAACCACGCCGGCAGCAGCCCGGTCGCCAGGCCGATGCCGTCACACAGCGGGGTCATGTCCGCGAGAATGTCGAGGCCGCGTTCGCGCGCGGCACGCAGTTTCTCGACGGCGTCATGCCAAGCCCCGGTCGGTGCTCCGGTGTCGTAACGGACGTTGAGGTGCGAGAGCTGGGCGCGCAGCTGGTGCGTCGAGGCTACGGTGAGGAACTCCTCCACCGCCGGCAGCAGGTCGGCGTCACGGTTGCGGATATGGCTGGCGTAGATCCCGTCGTAGCGACGGAGTGCGCTGGTGACCTCGATGAGCTCACCAGTGCTCGCTTCACGTCCCGCGCCGTACTCCAGGCCTGTGGACAGCCCCAGCGCTCCGGCGTCGAGGGCCTCGTCGAGCAACCTGAGCATGGTGTTCCGGCCATCGGCGGTGACGTCGGAACCGCGTAGGCCTGCGGCCTCGCGCAAGGCGGTGTGCCCGACCAGCCAGGCCAGATTCTGCGCTGTCCCTCCATCGGTTTCGTGCACTGCCCTCAGCAGAGCCGGGAAGCTTCGCCAGTCGACGTCGCCGTAGTAGCCGTATCCGCGGAGTGCCCGCTGCGCCGCGGGCGCGGTGGCATCGCTGAGCGGGCCGTAGGTGACACCGCAGTTGCCTACGATCTCGGTGGTCACGCCCTGGCGGATCGTGCTCTGGGCATCCCGGTTACCCAGGATTGACCAGTCGCTGTGGCTGTGAGGGTCGATGAACCCCGGTGTGACGGTCAATCCGGTGATATCGACGGTCTCGGCCGCGTCCCACGGCCCCGATCCGAGGACCGCGATCCGGTCGCCGCTGATCCCGATGTCAGTGCGGATCCGTGCCTTACCGGTGCCGTCGACGACTGAACCGCCCACCAAAGCGAGTTGCACAGCCGGTGATGCCACGGTGGGCCCTGTCGTCGTCATCGCAGCAGCTCCAGATCGTGCCGGCGAGGCATTCCCCACAGGCACAGCAGGGACACGACCGCGCCCAGGATCAGGTAGAAGGCAGGAGCGGTCGCCGAGCCGATGGCAGTGGCCACGGCTGTGTTCACGAACGGGGCAGTCCCCCCGAACACCGCGACGCCAACGTTGTAGGAGGTGGAAAAGCCTGCCGACCGTAGCCGCGTCGGGAATAGCTCGACGAACAATGCCGCCATCGGCCCTGACGCAGCGGCGTACAGCACCACGAACAGCAGCTGTCCGATAAGCACCAAGGTGACCGACCCGCTGGCAACCATCAGGAAGATCGGATAGACCAACGCCGCGAACCCGACCATGGCTGCTGTCATCACCCGAGTCCGGCCCACTCGATCCGAGAGCATCCCGGCGATGACGATCAGGGGGACCTCGATGACCAACGCGATGGCATTGGTTACCAGTGCTTGATCATGTGGAAGCCCCGTCACGCCGGAGATGTAGGCGGGGAAACTCGTGACGGTGTAGCCGAGTATCGCCAACCCGAAAACGCTCCCGAAAACCAACATCCAGTTGCGTCTCAGCGAGACAGCCGCCGCAGAGGACGTGGCAGGGGGAGGATTCTTCTGTGCCTGCCGGAACTCCGGAGAATCTTCCAGCCGCAGCCGCACGAACACGCCGACGGCTGCTACCACTCCACCAATCAGGAACGGCAGCCGCCACCATCCGCTGTCAATGGCGCTTTCGTCCAACGCCGTAGTCATAACCGTGACAACCCCGGTCCCGAGCAGGAAACCTGCCACGGTGGAGGACTGCACGATTCCGGAATACAGGCCTCGGCGACCGGTTCGTGCGTGTTCGATCAGATAGGTTGCCCCACCGGTCCACTCGGCTCCAACGGCCAATCCTTGCAACATCCGCAACGCAACCAACAAGGCCGGAGCGAGTAATCCTGCCGTGGTATAGGTCGGCAACAGGCCGATCAGGGCGCTGACGACACCAACGATCACCATGGTCACAGCAAGCATGCTGCGGCGACCTGCCCGATCTCCCATCCGCCCGAACAGGATCGAGCCAAGTGGACGGCAGACGAACCCGACTGCGTACGACGCCAACGCGACCAGCAACGACGTAACAGGGTCGTCAGCTGGGAAAAACAGACGAGCGACGACTGGGGCCATCGCCGCGTAGATCGCAAAGTCGTACCACTCCAGAACCGTTCCCAGTACGGCCGCGGTTGTGACCTTCCCCGGCACACGACCGTCGTGTGCCGGGGTGCCAGCAGGCGCGGCGGCAGAACCCTCGATGCCCATCGTTCCTCCTCGACGCTCAACCGGGGGCTGAACGGAAAAGAACTTAGCCAAGCGATGGCAGATGGTCAACCATCTACTATTTGGTATCGTGCAGACATGCACTCTGAATCGGTGGCCCCGGAGAGTCCTCCCGAGTCCCGGCGGGACTGGTTGGTACGGCAGATCCGCAACCGCATCGCCTCGGGGGATCTCGCCGCTGGAGATCGACTCGTCGAACGAGACCTGTCCGCCGTCTACGACCTCAGTCGCGGCCCTGTACGCGAAGCGATCATGGTCCTGGAACACGAAGGTCTCGTCGTGACCAAGCCCTACCGCGGAGCCGTCGTCGCCGACATCGAGCAGGCCGAGATCACCGAGACCTTGGTTCCGATTCGGTTGATCATCGAGCGTGCCGCCTTCCGGGCCGTGGCACAGTCGCGCCCGGAGGCATTACTCGAGAAGCTCCACGGCATCGTCGCCAGGATGGAGCGCGCGTCGGATGCCCGCCTGGATGTGGCGGGGATCGCCGACCTCGACGTGGAGTTTCACGAGTCGGTCATCTCGGCCGCCGGCCATGCTCAGTCACTGCAAATCTGGAAGACCATCCAACCCCGGGTACGCGCCTATTTTCTGCGTGACGCGCCACAGCACGAATCGCCCCGGGCGATCGTCGAACAGCACCGGCTTCTCCTCGATGCACTCGTCGAAGGTCACTCTGAGCAGGTCGACGAGGTAGTCGTCCAGCACATCCAGACATACCTGACCGATACCGACTGAGGTGTCCCGAACGTTCCAGACGTCGTCCGCACAACTGCCGTCGCCGCCTGCAGTGGCGTCGTTCTCTGCTTGCGAGCCGACCACGCCGAGACCTTGGACGAGGACTCGCAATCCCTCCAGCCCCGACTCTCCGGCCTCGACTCTCCGCCTCGCGGACCGATGCCCGGATCGCCGAGAACACGCGCTGCGCCGTGGCTTCCGCACTCGACCCCGGGCCACCTACCTCCGCGGTAGCGGTCCGCGTCTCGACGGTGTTTCGCCGGCCGAATCCTTACTGTGATCGAGGTCTCCGCCGCATCGCATAGGCCAGGAAAGTCGATGTCGTGGGCCGTTCGGCCTTCGACTGAGCCCGGTGAACGCACCGTTCGGCGAACCGTGCGGGGTTGTCATGTGAATGGTCGAGACTAGCCTGGTGGTGCTGGTGGTTCGTCCGTTCCTTCCACCCGACCCGGTCGCGACGGGAGGGACAGACGAGGCAAGAGGGAACCCGGTGCGAGTCCGGGACTGCCCCGCAGCGGTGAGCGGGAACGACAGCCGTCACGAAGCACTGGACGACGTCCGGGAAGCGACGGCCCGTAGGAATCCCGGTGTGCAGCGCCGGAAAGTGCCCGCGAGTCCGAAGACCTGCCACTGGTCCGCGCGCCGAAGGCGCGCGTGGTCCGAGGTCTCGCGGGAGGACCCGACGGACGGCCAGTTAGCGGCGATGCGTGCCGTTTGCCGGCCGACGTGTGCCTCCTTGAGGACCTCGGCGTCCGTATCGTCGAGCTCGCGAGGAGAGAGTGTTGACAAGCACCATCGGATCCACCGTCCTGGGGTATCCCCGTATCGGCCCTAACCGGGAACTTAAACGTGCCCTGGAGAGTTACTGGTCCGGCTCGTCCGACGAAGCCGAACTGCGTGACGTGGCACGGCAATTGCGCGTCGGCTCGTGGACCGTGCTGCGGGATTCCGGGCTCGACTCGATTCCTGGTAACACGTTCTCCTACTACGACCAGGTTCTCGACACCGCAGTCACGGTGGGCGCAGTTCCGCAGCGCTACCGCGAGCTGGGTCTGGACTCGCTGGACACCTATTTCGCCATGGCCCGTGGTGTCGAGTCGACCCCGCCGCTGGAAATGACCAAGTGGTTCGACACGAACTATCACTACCTTGTTCCAGAGATCGGCCCCGACACGACATTCGTCCTGTCGGATCGGACACCGGTCGATCAATTCCGCGAGGCCGCGGCACTCGGCATCACGACTCGGCCAGTGCTGGTGGGACCGCTGACGTTCCTGCTGCTATCCAAATCAGACGGCAATGCACCCGAGGCGTTCCGTCCGCTGGACAGGATCGACGACCTCGTCGGCGTCTACGCCGACCTGCTCGCCGAGCTCCGGCGAGCGGGAGTGGAGTGGGTGCAGCTCGACGAGCCCGCTTTCGCCGCCGACCGCACTCCGGCCGAACTGGAGGCGCTGCGTGAGGCGTACCGCCGCCTTGGCAGTCTGACCGAACGGCCGAAGCTGTTGGTCGCGGGTTACTTCGGCGACCTCGGCGATGCGCTGGGCGTTCTGGCCTCCTCCCCCATCGACGGGCTCGCAGTCGACCTCGTCACCGACCCCGCCGCCGCAATCTCGCTGCCGACACAGACGGGAATGCAGGACAAGACCCTGGTGGCAGGGCTGGTCGACGGACGGAACATCTGGCGCACCGACCTCGACAAGGCGCTGACCACGGCGACGACCTTACTTGGCAGCGCCGGTGAGCTCGCCGTGGGCACTTCGTGCTCGCTGCTGCACGTGCCCTACGACGTCGAACCGGAGGACATCGATCCTCAGATCAAGTCGTGGCTGGCGTTCGCCGCTCAGAAGGTGCACGAAGTGGTCACACTGGGTAAGGCCCTGCGGAAAGGACGAGGCGCGGTGGCCACCGACCTCGACGTCGCACGCGCGGCGATCACCGATCGCGCCAGCGCAGACCGCGCGCGCGATTCCCACGTGCGCGTACGCGTGGAGGCGCTACGCCCGGAGGACGCCCGCCGCGCCGACTACCCGGTGCGCCGCGACGCCCAGGCCACGACACTGGGGCTGCCACCGTTGCCGACGACGACGATCGGGTCATTTCCCCAGACCACCGACGTCCGCAAGGCGCGTGCACAGCTACGGAACGGCAGCATCGACGAAACCATCTACCGCCAGCGGATGCGCGAGGAGATCGAACGGGTGATCCGCCTGCAGGAGGATCTCGGCCTGGACGTACTCGTCCACGGCGAACCCGAGCGCAACGACATGGTTCAGTACTTCTCCGAGTACTTGGAGGGGTTCACCTCCACCCACAACGGCTGGGTCCAGTCATATGGATCCCGGTGCGTCCGCCCACCCATCCTGTTCGGCGACGTCTCACGGCCACGGCCGATGACAGTCGACTGGGCGACCTATGCCCAGAGCCTCACGTCGCAACCGGTCAAAGGGATGCTCACCGGCCCCGTCACCATTTTGGCGTGGTCGTTCGTCCGCGACGACCAGCCGCTCGTCGACACGGCCAAGCAAGTCGCCCTCGCGATCCGCGACGAAGTGCACGACCTCGAAACGGCCGGAATCAGGATCGTACAGGTCGATGAACCGGCGCTGCGGGAGCTACTGCCGCTGCGCGCGGTTCAGCACAAGGAGTACCTGAACTGGGCCGTCGAGTCATTCCGGCTCGCGACCTCCAGCGCCGCCGACACCACCCAGATCCACACGCACCTGTGCTACTCGGAGTTCGGCGACGTCATCGACGCGATCGTGGCACTCGACGCCGACGTCACCAGCATCGAAGCGGCCCGTTCGCGGATGGAGGTACTCGACGACCTCAACGACGTCGGCTACACCAAGGGCGTCGGACCGGGGGTCTACGACATCCACTCTCCCCGAGTTCCCCAGAGCGCCGAAATCACCCACCTTCTCCAAGCCGCGTTACAGGCCGTTCCGGCCGAACGACTGTGGGTCAACCCCGACTGCGGCCTCAAGACACGCAGCTACGCGGAAGTCGAACAGGCACTACGAAACATGATCGCCGCCACTGCACAAACGCGCGCCAGGCTAAACTGACCAGCCGCGGGGGTGGGCCGACGCTCCGCTCGGCGGCCCACCCCCACTCCGGCGTGCCGCCCGGCCCTGCGAAATTGATTCACAGATTCACGGATGTCGAAAACCCGTCAATCCCACCAAACCCACGTTCCGAGTACCTGACCGCAGCGCGCGGCTTCGAAGCCGCGCGCTGCGGTCAGCCAGCGAGGTTCGCACAACCGCGCGCACCGCTGCTTCCGTCGAGTACAGGAGTACGGCCTCACCGACGACAAGGTGAGGACCCGGAGCGACCGCGATTGTGGCGAACCAATCCGTGTCCAGAACCGACCCCGAGAATCGGGACACGGTCGGTGTCGTCGAAGAACCTTCGACGCAACGCGATCGCGTCAGGCAGGGCAAGGTCGAACCGACTCGCCCGGCCATTATCCACCAGGTGGGAACGCGTAGTTGGCCCAGCACCGGGCGCGACCTCCCAGCGTCCCGCGCCCTGCCCTACAGCGGTATCGACAATGTCTCCTGCACCACTCCCAACCGCACAGGTAGCTGCCCAGCAAACACGCCCACGTCGACACCTCATTCGTCATGGTCCGCTCGGTGCCGCCCCGTGACGGGGCGGCACCGAGCGGCGTTCTCACCACCGCTCGCAGCGGGGTCGCCAACGCAACGGATGCCGCCCTCTCCGTCACTGAACTTAGGATAGCCTAGCCTAATCGACATGAAAAGACTTCGCCCGGAAGCGACGGGCCGCGCTCGGTCACAGTCCTGCCCACAACACCCGACCGAGTTCGCGGACCCCGCGCCCCTGTTGACACTGCCCGACGGCCCGGCCGAGATCGCGCACGCCGACTTCGCCAAAACGGGAGCAGTGTCGACACACCCATATTGGGGGATGCGAGGTCATCGATCACAAGATGTAGCATGTTCGGTGTTGGTGGTCCGCGGATGCCGTGCGACGGTGTCCGCGGGGCAAGAGGGAACCCGGTGTGAATCCGGGACTGCCCCGCAGCGGTGAGCGGGAACGACCGCCGTCAGAAGCACTGGATCGCAACGAATCCGGGAAGCGACGGTCATTAGGTCGGCACGAGGTGCCGGTGCCTGCGAGTCCGAAGACCTGCCACCGGCGCGCGTACTGGCAGTGCGCGCTGTCCCCGGCCTCGCGGGAGGGCCGACGCGGACGACGAACGAGGGCAGATGACTGCGCTGTGGTTCGTCGCACGTCCGGCTGTTCGCGAGTGCCGTCCACGACCTCGCGAGGAGAGAGCGACGTGACAGAACCGGCCACCGCCGTATCACCCACCGCCCCGAAACCGTCGCCGACCGTTCGTGTACTTCGACGCGACGGCACGACGTCCGACTTCGATGCCGGCAAAATCGCGGGCGCGCTGACCGAGGCTTTCGTCGCCGTCGAAGGTGACAGCGCCGCGGCGGCGCAGTCGCGCCTGCACCCGCTGGTGTCGGACCTGACCGAGCAAGTGCGCGCCGCCCTGACACGACACGCAGGCCCAGCACCGGTACTGCACATCGAACAAATCCAGGACCAGGTCGAACTGGCGCTGATGCGCGGCGGTTATCACCAGGTCGCACGGGCCTACGTGCTGTACCGGGAAGAGCACGCCGCAGCACGGCGGGTCACCACCAAATCGGACGACGACACCGCTCCCGCCCTGACGGTCGTCGGCAACGACGGGGAAAGGCGGCCACTGGACTGGACACGGGTGTGCACGATCGCCGACCGGGCCGGCTCAGGTCTGTCCGACGTGGACGTGCCGGCCGTGCTGCGCGAACTCCGGGCCGGTCTCTACGACGGGATGAGTGCGGCCGAGCTCGATGAAGCACTCGTCATGGCCGCGCGCACGTTCGTCGAGCGCGCGCCGGAGTACTCGCAGATGAGCGCGCGACTGTTGCTGGACACGCTGCAACGGGAGGCGCTGTCGTTCGTCACGGGTGAGCCGGCGGAGACCGACCAGCAGCAGATCCGTGTCCACTACGCCACCTACTTCGTCGACTACGTGCGGCGCGGTGTCGAGCTGGACATGCTCGACCCCGAGCTGGCCACCTTCGATCTCCAACGCCTCGGCGACGCCCTCGAGGCCGATCGGGACCTCGCATTCGATTTCCTCGGCCTCCAGACGCTCTATGACCGCTACTTCCTGCATCACGACGGCAAGCGCTTCGAGTTGCCGCAAGCGTTCTTCATGCGCGTGGCGATGGGGCTCGCGTTGCGCGAGGACGATCGGGAGGCACGGGCGATCGAGTTCTACCGGGCACTGTCGTCGTTCGACTTCATGTGCTCGACGCCGACACTGTTCAACGCCGGCACCACGCGACCGCAGCTTTCGTCGTGCTTTCTGACCACGGTGGATGACGATCTGAACTCGATTTTCCAGTCGTATCGCAACAACGCCCTGCTCGCGAAGTACTCGGGCGGACTCGGGAACGATTGGACCCCGGTCCGCGGACTCGGCGCGCACATCAAGGGCACCAATGGCACCTCCCAGGGCGTGGTTCCGTTCCTGAAGATCGCCAACGACACCGCGGTCGCGGTCAACCAGGGCGGCAAACGCAAGGGTGCGGCGTGTGCCTACCTGGAGACCTGGCACATCGATGTCGAGGAGTTCCTGGAACTGCGCAAGAACACCGGCGACGACCGGCGGCGCACACCTGACATGAACACCGCGAACTGGGTTCCGGACGAGTTCCTGCGCCGGGTGGAGGCCGACGAGAAGTGGACGCTGTTCTCCCCGGATGAGGTGCCGGATCTGCACGACCTCTACGGAGCCGAGTTCGCCGAACGGTACCGGCACTACGAGGCCGCCGCCCAGCGCGGCGAGATCAGGGTGTTCCGGCAGGTCCGCGCGCTCGACCTGTGGCGGCGCATGCTGACGATGCTGTTCGAGACCGGGCATCCGTGGATCACCTTCAAGGACCCGTGCAACCTGCGCTCGCCGCAACAGCACGCCGGTGCCGTGCACTCGTCCAACCTGTGCACCGAGATCACGCTCAACACCAGTGCCGACGAGGCCGCGGTCTGCAACCTCGGATCGGTCAACCTGGCCCGGCACGTCACAGCCGAGGGCATCGACCACGAACGGCTGGAACGCACGACCCGGACCGCGGTGCGGATGCTGGACAACGTCATCGATATCAACTTCTACACGATTCCCGAGGCCAGCAGGTCGAACCTGAAGCACCGCCCGGTCGGGCTCGGGCTCATGGGATACGCCGACGCACTGTTCGCCCAGCGGATCCCGGTGTCGTCGCCCGAAGCAGTGGAGTTCGCGGACCACAGCATGGAGCTCGTCTCTTACCATGCGATCGCCGCCTCCAGTGAGCTGGCCGGCGAGCGTGGCAGCTATACGTCGTTCGACGGATCGTTGTGGAGCCGAGGGATCCTGCCCATCGACTCGCTGCGTTTCGTCGACGAGGCACGCGGCAGGGACGCCGAACTCGATTATTCGTCCACTCTCGACTGGGACAACCTGCGGGAACGCGTGCGCACACAGGGTATGCGCAATTCCAATGTCATGGCTATCGCACCGACGGCAACCATCTCCAACATCTGCGGTATCACCCAGTCGATCGAGCCGGTCTATCGCAATCTCTACGTCAAGGCCAACATGTCGGGCGACTTCACGGCGATCAATCCGTCACTGGTACACGATCTGCGGGCACGTGGCTTGTGGGACGAGGCGATGGTCGCCGATCTGAAGTACTCCGATGGCAGCGTCCGCGCGATCGACCGCATCCCCGACGAGCTGAAGGAACTATACGCGACCGCGTTCGAGATCGACTCCTCGTGGCTGATCAAGGCCGCCGCGCGCCGGCAGAAGTGGATCGACCAGGCTCAGTCGCTGAACTTGTACGTGACAGGCGCCAGCGGCCACACACTCGACGCGCTGTATCGGCTGGCGTGGCGCAGCGGCCTCAAGACCACCTACTACCTGCGATCCACCGCGGCCACCCATGTGGAGAAGAGCACCCTGCGTGGCACCGACGGCAAGCTCAATGCGGTATCGGCCCAGCTGGCCACCGGAAAGCCAACCGACTCGACAGCATCACCCGGAACGACAGCATCACCCGGAACGACAGCATCACCCGGCACGACACCGGCGCCGGTGTCGGCCTGTTCGGTGGATGAACCGGAGTGCGAAGCCTGCCAGTGACGAGCACACACGACCCGCGACCACGCACGCCAGGAAAGAGATCCACCACCATGACCAATGATCCCACCGCCGTCGCCGCCACGACAGGCCTCGGCGCGATCCACCGAGGCGCCGGCCGGGTCGACGCCGGCGAGAAATCGATGATCAACGCCCGTGCCGACGTCAACCAACTGTTGCCGATGAAGTACGGCTGGGCTTGGGAGAAGTACCTCGCCGGATGCGCCAACCACTGGATGCCGACCGAGGTGTCGATGCAGGCCGACATCGCGCTATGGCGCTCGCGTGACGGGCTGACCGCCGACGAGCGTTTGATGCTCACACGCAACCTGGGATTCTTCGCGACCGCGGAGTCCCTGGTGGCCAACAACACCGTGCTCGCCGTCTACCGCCACATCACCAACCCTGAGTGCCGCCAGTACCTACTCCGACAGGCGTTCGAGGAGGCCGTGCACACGCACACGTTCCAATACATCTGCGAAAGCCTGGGACTGGACGAAGGCGAGCTGTTCAACGCCTACCGCGAAGTCCCGGCGATCGCCGACAAGGACTCGTGGGCTCTGCGCTACACGCAGAACCTGGAGAGTCCCGGCTTCGCGACCGGCACTCCGGAGACCGACCAGGCGTTCCTGCGGGACCTCATCGCGTTCTACGTCGTGTTCGAAGGCATGTGGTTCTACACCGGGTTCGCGCAGATCCTGTCGCTCGGCAGGCGAAACAAGATGGTCGGTATCGCCGAACAGTACCAATATATCCTGCGCGATGAGTCCGTTCACCTGAACTTCGGTATCGACTGCATCAACCAGATCAAGCTGGAGAATCCCCACCTGTGGAGCCCACAGTTCCAGGATGAGGTGCGGCATATGCTCGCCGAGGCATGTGAACTCGAGGTCGCCTACGGCCGTGACACCATGCCCCGTGGCATCCTGGGGATCAACGCCGACCTGTGCGCGCAGTACATGCACTTCATCACCAATCGCCGCTGTGTCCAACTCGGACTGGAACCGCTGTTCGCCGAGGTCGACAACCCGTTCCCGTGGATGTCCGAAACGATGGACCTACAGAAGGAGAAGAATTTCTTCGAGACCAGGGTGGTCGAATACCAGTCTGGCGCCACCTTGGACTGGAACTGAGCTCACAGCCGAAGGTCCGTGGGCGTCTCCGCGATATCGACGCGGAGACGCCCACGGGCTGCGCTTCTCACTGTGTAGCGGGCCGCAACGACCTCATCGGATCCCTCGGGCACGCCGTGCGTCGTGCCGGGTGGCCTTGGCAAGCCCGTGACTCTGGGCAGCGACGGCTGGCAGGAACCCGGTTGACCGCCGCAAGTCCCCGCGTCCGATGCCCGGCCGCACAGCGGTATCAACACCGCAACCTGTACCACGGGGCTGCTGAAGGGGTGTGACTCTGAGTTCGGTCCGCCGGGACGGCCACGTCGCCGGCTGCACGTTACACGGCGATCGTGGAGGCCAGTTCCGCAGTCAGAAGGCGCAGCAAGCCCGGTAGCGCCACCCCATGCGCGGCTCGATGGGCCAGATCGGCGCTGCCGGTGACAACGCCGCCGCACCCGGCTCGGCCGACTCACCCCATCGAATACGAAACCATCACGACCCAGACCGCCACCCCGACGGCCTCACCACTGCCACAGCTTCCCTCAGCAGCCCCGGCCGACTCAGCCGAGGCAGTCAGACGACGGCCAGCCGGTGTAGCTCTCAGCGAGGTACGTTGATCCTGCCGTGGACCGGACCACAGCGGAAAGCTCGGCAACCTGGCGGCGCAGATCGAACTCGTCGGCCTGTGGTGGACGGTGCAACATCGAGGTCATCCAGTAGGAGAAGTGCTGGGACCGCCACACCCGGTCGAGGGCGCGCTCGGAGTACTCCTCGAGCAGATCGTCGTCGCTCTTGGTCAGCGCCCGGTCGAGAACCTCGGCAAGAACGCGCACATCGGCGAGTGCAAGGTTGAGACCTTTCGCCCCGGTCGGCGGGACGGTGTGGGCAGCATCGCCGGCAAGCAACATACTGCCGTAACGCATCGGCTCGACAACGTTACTACGAAAACGCAGCACCGTCTTGTCAACGATGGGGCCTTCATTGAGATCGCAACCGTTCGCCCCGACACGGGCCTGAAGCTCGGCCCAGATCCGATCATCCGACCACGCGTCGACATCCTCGTCGGGATCACACTGGAAATACATGCGCTGCATCGTCTCGGTACGCTGGCTGATCAACGCGAAACCGCGTTCGGAGTGGTTGTAGATCAGCTCCGGTGCGCTCCTGGGCGCCTCACAGAGGATACCGAACCATCCGAACGGATACTCCTTGCGGTACTGGCGAAGGTCGGAGGCAGGGATCTCGTGCCGGCACATGCTGTGGGAACCATCGGCACCCACGAGATACCGGCAGCGGACTTCCTGCGCGGTTCCCTCGGAGTCGGTGAACCGAATCGACGGCCGATCACCGGTGATGTCGTGAACAGTCGTTCCACTGACCCCGAACCGCACATCGGCACCCGCGGCCGCACGGGCATCGGCGAGGTCGATGAACACCTCGGTCTGCGGGTACAACCACACGGAGGCCCTGGCGAGCTCCTCAAAATCGATGTGGTGCACCTCGCCGCCGAACGCGAAGTACGTGCCGTGATGCTGGTGACCCTCCCGCAGTACTCGGTCGGATACCCCGGTATCGGCGAGCAAACGAACACTGTCGGCTTCCAAGATGCCCGCACGGACAGTCCGTTCGATCTCGAGCCGGCTGCGATGGTCGACAACAACAGAATCGATACCCCTGCGGGCCAACAGATGGGAGAGCATCAGGCCGGCCGGACCTCCACCGACGATGCCTACCTGTGTCGTGGTGATCCGTGGTGCACTCATGCTTCGTTCTCCGCTTCGTCGAGGACCTGCAGGGCACGAGCGAAAGCATGGTCAAGGCCCCGCTCCTACACGGATGCTCGCGATGATCTGCGAGGCCTGATGCGCCGCTCCCGCCGTGCCACTGCCACAGCATGTGGCCGTACAGATCACGACACCAGCTGTTGCTTTCACTGAGTGGAAGATGCGTTGCATCCCCATCCCGCCCGCCTGGTGGCGCCGGACCGATTCGACAACGGCGATGTCGATCGACGTCTCTTCGAACGTCCTGACTGTCAAGCTTCTCAGGACGCACTTGCGGCCGGGTCGCGGTTCCATCGAACCCACCGTGGTGGTCGAGGCCCTCAAACCCAGCGGGGCACCTACCGGACCAGCGACGCTGAAAGCGCCCTCCGGCTCTGGAAGGCGACGTGTTCGGACACTTGTGAGAGCCAGTGGTGAACCAGGTCAATCGTGATCGCGGGCGGACCGAGTCCGAGTCCGGATCAGGAGACCCGTCAGTACATCACGAAGCCTGGCCGGTGCGCTGCGCCGCACGAAAGGCCGCCGGTGTGTGGCCCGCACGTTGAACGAAATACTTGACGAAATTGCTGGCATCATGAAACCCCAGCCGACTGGCGATCTGGGCCACGGAATCGTCCTCGTGGGCCAGGAGCCGCTTGGCCTCGAGAATGATTCGCTGATCGATGAACTCCTTGGCCCCCATGCCCACTGCCGCCAAAGTGGCTCGTCTCAACGTACGCGGCGAGTATCCGAGGGTGTGGGCGTAATAGCCGACCTCTCGGTGATGTGCGAACCGGGCCTCCACAGCGTCGCGGAACACTGTAAAGGGCTCCCTGTGCCCCTCGGTGGGGCTGCCGAGCAGGCTTTGGGGGTCGGTGAACGTGAGCAGTAGTGCGGATAATAGGTGGCGCAGAATGGCATGGCGGGCTGAGCTCGTCCTGGGGATCAGATCGTATTCGTGTCGCAGATGACGAAGTGCGAGGTCGGCGCCTTCAGCGCGGTCTCCCGCGAGGGACCACAGGGTGCGGCCGTGGGGGTTGTCGAGTCCGATGTCGGTGGCGGTCGGTCGATCCACGAACTCCTGCTTGAAGAGCACCACCGCACCCGCGACCTCACCAAGGTCAGCGAAGCGTTGCACCTGTCCTGGCCGGACCCACAGCCAGGCACCGTCACCCACGACGTATTCCCGGAAGTCGACGGTGTGTATCAGAAGCCCACTCTGGACATGGACGATGAGATGGAAGCCGGGTCGCTCGGTGCGGCCGCCGACACCTGCTCGACGCATCCGCCGGTCGAGTTCAGCCAGGGACAGCACTTCCAGTGGATCGCCCCTCGACGGTGGCTCGTACAGCACCGGCTCGATGGCAGTGAATCCCTCGTTGACCATGGGCTCGTCCTTCCACCTCCTCGGTTCGCCGCACCAACCCGGCTACTTCCGAACGAAGGCTGAGATCAATCAGCGGGAGGATCTCGAGCGGCGCTCCTCCACCCGGCGGTTCGAGTAAACCCTCGACACCTGATGTCCGCTTTTGACCATACGTCGTCCTCTCCGTACCTCGTTCGCGGCGCCCTCGCTTCCTACCATAGAGAGTGTCCGGAAAAGACCGCACTACTGGGGCCGGTGGGCGATCACCGCCTGTCGGCAGCAACCGCACTGCTCTCCCTGGAGTCCATTATGAACCATCTGGAACTGACCTACGCTTTCGATGCCTACTGCGGCTGGTGTTACGGCTTCGGGTCGGCTGTGAGGGCCCTCGCGTCCGACAACGCCGACCGGCTCACCATCCGCGTCCTCTCCGGCGGCCTGTTCTCCGGGGATCGCGCACAGCCGATCGGCGCCTACCCGCACATCCCCGGTGCCAACAGGCGGATCAGCCAGCTCACGGGGGTGGAGTTCGGAGCAGGCTACGAGCGCGTCTTGTCCGAGGGAACGGTGGTGATGGACTCCATGGACGCAGCCACCGGGCTGGTGGCACTGCGGCGCCAGCAGCCGGACGCGGCGCTCGATTTCGCCGGCGCCATGCAGCGAGCATGGTACGTTGACGGCCGCAGCCTGTCGGATGTCGCGGTCTACCGCGACATCGCCGCTGCCCACGGGATCGACGCCGACGTCGTGGCGAAGGACCTGACCGATCCGGCGGTTCGCGTCGAGGCTGAACGCGACATTCGCGAGCTGCGCCGGCTCGGGGTCGACCACTACCCGACCCTCCTGCTGCACACCGGCAACGGCGTGCAGCAGCTCGGCGGGGCGGTCTCCAGCGCCGCGACGCTCAACGCGGCTCTCGACCAGCACCTCGCACGTCACCAGTAACCCGATGCCGGTGCCTGTCGGGTGACCAGGCGGCGTCAACTGGAACGCAGGACCACACCGACCAACCCCGACTGGACCACGAGGTCCCCGCCACCGATCCCACTGTCAGGCGCACTGGCAACCTGCCATCAACCGAAGGAACGCACATCATGAGCAACATCGCAGTCATCGGCGCCAACGGCACCATCGGCTCCGCCATCGTCGGCGAAGCCCTCGATCGCAACCACACCGTGACAGCGGTGGTCCGCGACCCCGCCAAGGTCGCCGCCGAGCACCCCAACCTCACCATTGAAACCGGCGATGTCCTCGACCAACAGGCCATCACTCGTGTCGCCGAGGGCGAGGATGTCGTGGTCAGCGCCATCGGCGGTGGCGACGGGCCTGGCCACCTCGCCACCATCGCTCCTGCCGCCATCGCGCTCACCGCCGGTCTGCGCGATCTCGGCGATCAGAAACCGCGGCTCATCGCCGTAGGAGGTGCCGGTTCGCTGTACACAGGCGACGGTAATCAGGTGTGGGACACGCCCGGCCTGCCGGAGTTCCTGCTCCAGATCATGCACGCCCACGGCGAGGCCCTCGACTACTACCGCACCGTGGACGACGTCGAGTGGACCAATATCAGCCCAGCAGCGAACATCGCCCCCGGCACGAGGACCGGCACCTATCGAACTGCCCTCGACGAACTCCTCGTGAATGATCAGGGCGAGAGCACCATCTCGGTCGAGGACTACGCCGTCGCAGTGGTCGATGAGATCGAGACGCCGAGGCACATCCGCCGGCGGTTCGCCGTCGGCGACTGAAGCGTGAGCCCGCGTCGACCGGACGTCGACCGGATCATGCGGCCGCTGGTTCGTTCCGCAGGAGACCGCTCTGCGGAACGAACCAGCGGGCTACCGGCTACCGGCTCAGGTGACGGACCGGATGAGCCGAGATGGCCACTCGCTCATCCGACACTCGCGTGCCGAAAGGCTGAGGCACACGTTCCGGCACGCCATGAGAGTCGGAAGTCCGCCGAGGACGGCTGCTGTCGCGGTAAGGGACGTGGTGGTGTACAACACCGACGGCGGGCTTGCAGATATGTCCGCGCTCCTCGACGCAAGGCTGGCCGCCGGGAGTGCGGTGTCGGATGCAGCGCTTGGGCCGGACCCGATTCGCGGACGAACCTTCTTGGGGATCGAAGGCCACGGTGCTCTGCGGGGCCGACCGGGTCCACTGAGGACTTTCAAGCACGGCTCTTGAGCGCGGATCGCGCGAGGTCGGTCAGCAGAGGGACGAGTACGGCCGGCGCGCTCGGGTCCACCGCCACGTCGTAGGAGGTGAGGCTCAGTGCCTCGATTCTCAGCTCGCCCGCGGCACGCTCGACTGCCCACCGGACCTGGTCCGGTGAAGGACCTCCCGTAGCCGCATGGAGATTGCCCCGCATGTACGAAGCATCGATGACGTCCGCGTCCACATGGACGTACACCCGGTCCACGTGGCGCCGCAACGCCGTCAGGGCCTCGGCGAAGGTCTTCTCGAAGGTCGAGCCACGCATCGCGACCGGATCCACGAGGTGACCGATCCCCCGAAACTCCCTGTCCCGAGGATCAACGAAGGAAAGGTCGTGCAGCCCGACCTGCATGATGTGGTGCTCGGGCATCACGTGGAATCCGTCGATCCGCTCGCTCCACCGTTTCCAACACCGACCGGCGATGACCGAGACCGGCATGCCCTCGAACAGACCGTCCGGCGACGTCTCCGGTGTCTCGGCATCGTGGTGTGCGTCCAACCAGATCATCCCGAGCGCCGGGTCGTCGAGTCCGCCGACCGTACCGATCGAGCTGTTGCAGCCGCCGGCCGCGACAACTGGGAAGAGTCCACGGCTCTTGGCTTGCCTGACAGCGGCCGAAAGCCCGTTGTTCTGGACGAGCTGGCGCACCATCTGATCGCCCGGGGACAGTGGTCGACCTCCTGCGTCGCTGCTCTTCGCATCGTCGAGGTCGTCGAGCCACACGCTCTCGGTGGGCCCGAAGGCGCTGTCGAAGGCTTCGGGAACGGCATCCGGGCCAAGGAGCACCTCCGGACCCCGCGCCATCTGGTAGCCGTGGTCGTCGCTGCGGCGTCCGAACTGGTACGGCAGCCCGATCAGGTTGATGTCTGACATACCTGAGTGGTCCCTTCGTAACGGGTCAGCCGCCCTCCACCTCGCCGTGCCACAGGTCGCCGAGATCCGGCGAAGCCGATTACGAGCCGCAGACGTGTGGCGACCGGCCGGCCGCAGAGTTGTGCGACCAGGTTCGACCTGCACGGACGTCCTCGCAGAGCCTCGCAAGAATCGGCGTCCGAAGACGGTGGGCACGAGCGAGTTCGACGACGGCTCCGCCGATCGACTCGACCTCCGTCGGCCGGCCGTCCAGCACGTCACGGAGCATCGAGGTCTGGTGTTCCCCATGGTCGCGATAGGCCGAGCGGATCGCATCGTGGACAGCGGCTTCATCCACCCCCACGCCTTCCGCGCGTGCCACAGAGACCACTTCGGAAACGACCCGTTCCACCAGCGATGCGATGTGGTCGTCTGCCCCCATCTCCCCGACCGTCCTTCCGGTCACCGCGCTCGTGAGGTTGAGACCAGCGTTGAATGCCAACTTCTCCCAGATCGATACGTGGACATCCGGTACCCCGACGATGTCGAAGCCCGTGGCCGACAAGACGGAACGCACAGCCGCGACATCGGAGATGCCGTCCATCGCCCCCATCACCACGCGGCTCTCCCTTGTCGAGTGCACGAGGCCAGGGCGGACCATGTCGGACGGGGCGGTGGTCACGCCGAGGACGACCTGCGCGCTCCCCAGCGAACGCCGCAGTAGTGCCAGATGCCCGAGGCCGTTCTGGAGCGAGACGACTGCGGTGTCAGCGCCGAAGATCTGCGGACACGCTTCCATCGCAGGGCCGAGGTGGAAGGACTTCGTGAACAGGAGAACCATATCCGCGGGTCCGTTCGCGTGCTCCGGCAGCGAAGCGGTGACCGACGCGTGATGCTCACGGCTGTCGAGGACGACGGTCACTCCGTTGCTCGCCAGCACCTCGACGGTCGTCGGGTCGACATCGATGAAATGCACGTCCTTACCGGCAGCGGCGAGTAGTCCTCCGAACAGTTGGCCCATTGCCCCTGCTCCCAGTACTGCGATTGTCATGAGGTTCGCTCCATCCTGAATCGGTACCACGACGTACGAGGCTCACCTGTCGTCACGAGCCGCGCGCCCATTTCCGCTGGCCGGAAGGGAAAGGTCGGAGTCGCTCGATCCCGCGCACTTGACCGGGACTTGCTGATAACCGAGGCGGTCCGCAGAAGGTCCGGATGCACGCACGAGCGGACGGACGGTCATGAACGTCGTCCTTCCCCGCCTGTTGCGGCGCCCTCTCCGGACGGTTCAACGGAGTCATTGCCGGCGTCCGTCCGGAAGACGTGTCCCGCTCCGCCCTCGCCGGCGTGCTGTTCGACTTCTGCAGGCGACGTGACGCCTTTGAAGCTGTTGTCGGGAAACCCCGTGAAGTAGGAGTCCCGCAACAGCAGGAGACTCGAGAGGGAGATGAGCACGAAGGCGATCACATACCCCCCGATCGACAAGGAGGTACCGGTGGTCTGCAGCAACCATTCGGCGATGGCCGGGGCGAAGCCACCGCCGACAATCCCCCCTACCGCGTAAGGCAACGACGCCGCCGTGTAGCGCAAACGCGTGGGGAACAGCTCCGCGAACATCGCACTCTGCGGACCGTAGGAAAGACCCAGTGCCACGGCGAGCACGAACACGCCCCCGGCAAACGCGATGATCGAGCGGGTGTCGACGAGCATGAACATCGGGACGATCCACAGCCCCATCAGCACGTACCCGATAGCCATCATGCGTCGGCGGCCCAGTCGGTCGGACCAGAATCCGCCGAGGACGGTGGCGCCGATCCAAATCAGAGCCGCCAGCATCAGCACGAACAAGGTGACGCCTGAATCCATGTTCAGGCTGTTGGAGGTGTAGGACAGCAGGTATCCGATCAAGAGGTAGCCAGCGAGGATGTTGGCCACGAAAGAGCCGGCAGCCAGGATCATCTGCCACCAGTAGCGCTGCAGGGCGTCTTTGAGCGGAACGCGCAGCTCGGAGGACGATTCTTTGAATTCGGTGAAGGCTGGACTCTCGGAGATCGAGGTGCGGATTTTCAGGCCGATCACCACGAGCAGGACACTGATGAAAAACGGAACGCGCCATCCCCAAGCCGCGAACTGTTCCGGAGTGGTGAGGAGCTGCACCAGGAAGAACACGCCGGTGGACAGGACGAGGCCGGCTGGGGTGCCGATCTGGGAGAAGACTCCGTAGAAGCCGCGTCGTCGGGCGGGGGCGTATTCGATGGACATCAGGGCAGCGCCACCCCACTCACCGCCAGTGCTGAGACCTTGCATGAAGCGGAAGATGACCAGCAACAGCGGAGCGGCCACGCCGATCTGGTCGTATGTGGGCAGCACTCCCATGCCGAGGCTGGCAAGGCCCATGAGCGCGAGGGTTCCGATCAAGGTGGCCTTGCGCCCGTACCGGTCACCGAAATGGCCGGCGATGATCCCGCCCAATGGGCTGGCGATGAAGCTGGCCGCGACCGAGCCGAGCGACACGATCAACGCATTGGGGCCGAGCGCTCCGAAGTACTGGGTGCTGAAGATCAGCCCGGCAGCGGAGATGTAGGCGAAGGACAGGTACCACTCGATGGTGGAACCGATCCCGCTGGCGAGCCGAACCCGGAACAGCTCGGCAGGAGTCGGCCCGGAACGCGCCGATGGAGTACTCGTGCTCATGATGTGGTCCTTCAGGAAGCGAAGAGGCGATTCGGGACAGGTACGAGATGGTTAGGAGAGGTGGTATCGAGGATCTGCGGCGCCAGTTGTGCGGCGAGTACCAACAACCGGTCGTCGTCTCCGGGCGGGCAGGTCAGTTCGATCCCGACAGGGAGGCAGGAGTCGGGCCCTCGGCCCGCGGGCAGGGAGATTCCGGGTAATCCGAGGGTTCCGCCGAAGTCGCCATGACGGATGAGGGTGGCAAAGGTCGGCACCGGTCGACCGTTGAGCTGGATGGTGTGCTCCTCGTCCAACCCTGGCGCGACCACCGGAGTAGTCGGGAAGATCAGCCCTGCGGCTCCCGCGTCCCGTAGCCGGGACACGAACTCCTCCTGCAGTGCGTGGCGTGCGAGAAGGGCCGCTTGATACCGCGCGGAGGTGGCCGACCCGAGGCCGGTACGTAACGCACTGGCCACATCGGGCAGACAGACCTGATCGAGGACGGCCGCGAGCGAGATGCCCCCGTGCTCGTCGAAGTAGCGCTGCAGTGCCTCCTCTGCCTCGCCCCACACGAGGGCGAAGGCGATGTCGTGGGCTCGATCGATGAGGTCGTCGACATCCACGGTCACGATGCGGACCTCGCGCTCTCCGAGCCGGTGCAGTGTGGCGGCGAGGACTGCGGACACATCGGAGTCGAGATCGTGCCGATGGGACGGACTGATCCCGAGAGTCACCGGCGATGTGGAACGTCCCGGTTCGTGAGCGCTCCGCCCGGATAGCACGGCGTCCACTGCAAGGATGTCTTCCATGCTCCGGGCGATGGGGCCGGCCGTATCCCGGGTCGGGGCAAGTGGAACCGTCCCGCCCTCGGGATATCGGCCAACAGAGGGCCGGAAACCGAGGACGCCACAGAGGGCTGCGGGAACCCGAACGGAACCGCCGGTGTCAGCACCGATACTGATCGGGGCGATGCCCAAGGCAACGGCCGCGGCGGACCCGCCACTGCTGCCGCCACTGATCCGCTGCGGGGCCCATGGGTTCTTGGGCACCCCGTGCAAGCCGCTGTGCGAGGTACCGCCCAGGGAGAGTTCATGCATCACGGTCTTGCCCGCAACGACCGCTCCGGCCTCCACCAGTCGCTGGACCAGCGGAGCATGCCTGGAAGCGATGTTGTCGGCCAAGGCAGGGGTCCCGGCGGTCGAAGCCACCCCGGCGACGTCGATGCTGTCCTTCACCACTACAGGCACCCCGGCCAGGAGCCCGTCTTGGCCCGTCTGCTTGATCGGATCCGCGAGCAGGGTGGTCAGCGCGTTGTAGTCCTGGACCTGTTCGCCCCGATCGTGCAGGGCCTGCCGGTATTCCTCGGCATCCAATGCGCCGTCATCGATCATCCGGCGTGCCTCAGTAGCGGTCAGGTCGATCATCTTTCCGACTTGATCAGGGGTCGGTGACCGCCGCGGCTGATTCCCTGTCATCGGAGGGGCCAGCAGGAGATACAGCCGCTCCCAAAGGCCGTTCCGCACCAGCGGAGTTCCCGTTGGCCGAGGAGAGCACGCACGTCTGTGTGAAGCATGTCATCACCGTATAAACCATCTTCCAATCAATCCACTAGATATTTCTAATCCTCTCGATAAAGAGCCTCTATTCGACCCCTTTGTGGCGCCGTACCCGCGCATCGCCAGCCCATCGAGCGGCACACGCAGTGCACCCAGCCCCCGTGGCCCGTTCTCATAAAGTCCATCTATTACAGATCGAAAATCTGTTTAGTGGATTTATTGCCTCTTCGGCCCTACCGTCGGTCGCAGAGGAAGGGAGCCCACAACAACCATGACCAGCTCCGCGCAGGATCCGTCCCCCAATCCGATCCAGTCGACAGTGAAGGAAGCCACATACGAACTGCTGCGGCAGAACGGGTTGACCACGATTTTCGGGAACCCGGGCTCGAATGAGCTGCCGTTCCTCGGGGAGATGCCCGAGGACTTTCGGTACGTGTTGGGGCTGCACGAAGGTGTGGTGATGGGCATCGCCGACGGGTACGCCCAAGCTTCAGGTCAGGCCGCCTTCGTGAATTTGCATGCCGCCTCAGGAACCGGCAATGCCATGGGTGCACTCACCAACGCCTGGTATTCCCACACTCCACTGGTCATCTCCGCCGGCCAGCAGGTCCGCTCCACCATCGGCATGGAAACCATGCTGGCCAACGTCGACGCGCCCCTGCTTCCGCTCCCGTTGGTGAAGTACAGCGCGGAACCGGCCGCACCCACCGATGTCCCTCGGGCGCTGGGGCAGGCCATCCATACGGCGAACCAGAATCCGAAGGGCCCCACCTACGTCTCCATCCCTTACGACGATTGGGACGTCGAGGCCGGACCCGTCAGCGAGCACGTCGCCGACCGGATGGTTCAGGCCGCCGGCGCACCGACGGCCTCCCAGCTGCAACACCTCATCGCGACCCTGAGTTCAGCGAACAGCCCGGTGCTCGTCCTGGGGCCGGACGTGGACGCCGCTCGCGCCAACACTGACGCAGTCACCCTGGCAGAAGAGCTGAGCCTGCCGGTGTGGGTCGCTCCCTCGGCTCCCCGGTGCCCCTTCCCCACCGGCCACACGAACTTTCGCGGCGTCCTCCCGGCCTCGATGGACGGAATCTCGGCTCTGTTGGATGGACACGACCTCATCGTCGTGATCGGCGCCCCGGTCTTTCGATACCACCAGCACGAACCCGGCGACCTCCTTCCGGCCGGGTCCCGACTGCTGCACATCACCTGCGATCCCGCTGAAGCAGCACGAGCCCCCATGGGTGACGCCCTGGTGGCCGATATCGCCGAAGTGCTGCGGTTGCTGGCTACCGAGATGCCGGCAGCCGGACGCCCACCGCTGTCGCGGCGTGTGATCCCGTCCGCCCCCCAGTCGGTCGGTGAGGCCCTGGCTCCGGAAACCGTGTTCGATGTCATCAATGCGGTGGCCCCCGAAGACGCCGTCTTCGTCAACGAGGCGACCTCCACCGTGGGAGCGCTGTGGGATCGCGTGGAGATGCGTCACCCGGGTAGCTACTTCTTCCCCGCGTCCGGCGGACTGGGCTTCGGCATGCCGGCCGCAGTCGGGGTGCAACTGGCCTGCCCGGACCGGCGGGTGATCGGGATCATCGGAGACGGATCGGCCAACTACGGAATCACCGCGCTGTGGACAGCCGCCCGGGAACGGATTCCCACCGTTTTCATCATTCTCAACAACGGCACCTACGGGGCGTTGCGCGCCTTCGCCACGCTGCTCGAGTGCGGGGAGACCCCGGGGCTGGACGTGCCCGGAATCGACTTCTGCGCCCTGGCCCGCGGATACGGGGTGGCAGCGACACGAGCTCCGACACCGGAAACCCTCGAGGAGGAACTCACCACAGCCTTGCAATCCTCCTCCCCCACTGTCATCGAGGTCTTCACCACGACCATCAGCCCGTTCTGACCTGAACCAGCACTGGACGACGACCGCAGCGCAACGCCGCGCACCGACGCATCTTCTGGAAGGACCGCCATGAGCATCGAGATCGAAACCGCCCCTGCTCAACAGACCGAGTGGGTCCCGCAGCAGCAGTTCATCGCCGGCATCTGGCGGGACGGCAGGTCCCAGAGAACGCTGGGCCTGACCAACCCTTACACCCAAGACGCGCTCGGATCCGTCCAACAGGCCTCCGTCGACGACCTCGAAGAGGCCTACCGGGCGGCCGCCGCGGCACAGGCCAACTGGTCGGCAACCGCCCCGATGTCCCGCCAGGACATACTGTTCCGAGCGGCGGAGATCTTCGAGACCCGCAAGCAGGAGATCATCGACTGGCTCGTCGCGGAGTCCGGCAGCACCGTTCTCAAGGCAGAGGTGGAGGTCGCCGCCGCCCGCGCAATCACCGTCGAGGCGGCCTCCTACCCCTACCGGGCTCACGGCCGCATCCTGGAATCCAACGTCCCTGGCAAGGAGAACCGCGTCTACCGCGGTCCCTTGGGGGTCGTCGGGGTCATCAGCCCCTGGAACTTCCCCTTGCACCTGTCTCAGCGCTCGGTCGCCCCGGCCCTGGCGTTGGGCAACGCGGTGGTACTCAAGCCGGCCAGTGACACCGCGATCACCGGCGGGCTGCTCCTGGCCAAGATCTTCGAGGATGCCGGCCTGCCAGCGGGTGTCCTCAACGTGGTGGTCGGCTCCGGCAGCGAGATCGGCGACGCCTTCGTGGAGCATCCGGTTCCGGCCCTGATCTCATTCACCGGCTCCACGCCGGTGGGTCAGAACGTCGGCCGGATCGCCGCCAGCGGCAAACATCTCAAGCACGTCGCGCTGGAACTCGGCGGGAACAGTCCGTTCGTCGTTCTCGCCGATGCCGACCTCGACCAGTCGGTCCGAGCCGCGGCCATGGGCAAGTTCCTCCATCAGGGACAGATCTGCATGGCTGTCAACCGGATCATCGTCGAGGACGCCATCTATGACGAATTCGTTCGCCGGTTCACCGACCACGTGCGCACCATCAAGGTCGGGGACCCGGCCGACCCTTCTACCGTGGTCGGTCCGGTGATCAACCGCTCCCAGCGTGACACGCTGTTGGAGAAGATCCGCACGGCCAGGGCAGAGGGCGCCCATGCGGTCCTGGAAGGCGAGGTGAGCGGCAACGTCGTGCCCCCACACATCTTCACCGACGTCACCGCGGACATGGAGATCGCCCGCGAGGAGATCTTCGGTCCCCTGGTCAGCATCCAACGGGTGGCGGACGAGGCAGAGGCCTTGTCGGTAGCCAACAACACCGAGTTCGGGCTGGCCAGCGCTGTCTTCACCGGCGACCTAGAGCGGGGAGTCGCCTTCGCCCGAAACATCAAGGCCGGCATGACTCACGTCAACGACATCCCGGTCAACGACGAAGCCCACGTCTCTTTCGGCGGAGAAGGAAACTCCGGGCTGGGCCGATTCAACGGCGAATGGGCGATCGACGAGTTCACCACCGACCATTGGATCAGTGTCCAACGCACTCCCCGCCAATATCCCTTCTGAAATCCCTGGCCGCCGGTGTGAGACAGGTGTAGACAGGCGTAGCCACGGGTTCGTGCCAGTGCTTCGGTACAGGCACGGCCACCCTGCGAGGAAGCCAGCCGCCCCGTCGCCCGCGCCTGTCGTGCTCTGCACATCCGTACGTGCGTCGCCTCATGCCGAGTCCTGTCAGGCCGCACTGCACGGTGGTCGTATGCACGACCCAGCGCCGGGCCCGCGACACGCGGGCGGCGGGCCCGGCCCTTCAACTCTCTCGAGGGAAAGCCATGGACGAAAAGGTCCCGAATGCGGTTCCCGGACGGGGCCGCCCAGTACACGACGCGGCGGGGCGAATGTGATCACTCACAGTGCCGGTCCGGTCTCTCAGGTCGGCCGCCCCTGGGACCCGGCCACGGCGCGAGTCAGCACGTCGAGAAACCAGGACAGAGCAGTCGAGCGAGTCGGGGTGTCCTGCCAATAGAGATTCACGTCGAAGCTGCTGATCTCGAAGGGCAGTTCCTTGACCACCACTGGCCACAACCGTCCGAACAGAGTGGCGACTTGAGAAGGAACAATCACCGCCAGATCACTGTTGGCCAGCACTCCGGGAAGCACCGCGAAATGGTGCACTCGAAGGTTCACTTTCCGTTCCACACCCATGGCACGGAGGGCAGCATCCACCTGGTAATGCCCCGTGGATTGGTCAATGACCACGTGCCGCAACTCGCTGAACTCCTCGATCGTCATCGTCGGCCCGGCCCCGGCCAGTCGTTCTGGCAGCACACACACGTAGCGCTCCGCAGAGATGATGTTCCGGCGTGCCTTGCCCGGGAATTCCACGCTGGCGATGGCCGCATCGATCTCCCCCCGCTCCAGCCACTCGGGTACGCGGTCGACCTGCATGGGCACTACTTCCAAGGCGACACCGGGAGCCTCGCTCATCAGTTGATCCACGAGTGCGGGCAGGAACGTCAGCTCGCCCAGATCCGACAGGCACAACCGGAAGTTTCGGCGCGAGGTTGCCGGGTCGAAAGAGGTGACGCTGTCCACGACCAGATCGATCTCGTTCACCGACCGTTTGAACACCTCGAACAGCTCAGCAGCCCTGGCCGTGGGAATCATCCCCTCCGGATTCCTGATAAACAGGGGGTCGGCGAGCTGCTTGCGCAACTGAGCCAATGCATAGCTCACGGCCGGCTGCGATACGGACAACGCTTCTGCCGTGCTGGTGAGGCTCTTCGTCTCATAAATGAGATTAAATATCCTGACGAGCCGCAGATCGAGGGTGGACACCCAACTGATGGTACTCAACGGAACTCGATCCATCCCGGGACCATTCCAGTCCGGGATGACAGCCGGTAATTCACCACGAACAGGCTGCGCACGACATGGGCGTCGAGGACGCTGACGACGCGAACGTTGCGGCACGGATGATCTCGTCCGCGCATCAGGGGCACGGCCGAGAACAAGACGTTCTCCGCGGCCGGAGCTGCCGCCGCTATCTGCTTTTGCCTGGCACAGGCGTTGTCGTGTCCCCGAGATCGAGTCGGCCAGCCGCAGGACATCCATGACTGCGTGTTAGAGGTGGCGGGCCCGCTGGCATCCCGCCGACACTCCACTGCTCTGAGAACCGACCGGGCAGTACGACCCCGGAGGGCACGTCCCAGTCCTGATCCGCAAGCGGCATCCGGGCCGCGTTGCCTCCGATTGCCGCGACCGGTACGGGAAGAGCCATCGCACATCGCCGGCACCCGCTGAGCGCGTCACGGGCTTCCACTCCTGGGGCCGCGGACAAACACCGTGCGGTATCCGGACGGCGCCTGCGCGATCCGGATAGCCCAGCACTCCCCGGCGACCTAACGTGACCGCGGCGGACACGGCGTCGGTATCCGCCGGCAACCGACGGTCGCTCAGTCCGCGCACGTCCGGTACGCCGTTGGGAGTAAGCCGTGATCCGGGAAATGCATCGACACAGCGCGGTGTGGCATGGAATCAGCGAGGTGCCCGCCGACTGGCCAGCTTGCGCCGTCGCCCTCGGAGTCTTCGACGGTGTACACCGCGGGCACGCGTGGTTGATCGAGAACACGCTTCGCGCTGCCCGCAAGTCCGGCCTGCCTACGGTCGTGGTCACCTTCGATCCGCACCCGGCTCAGGTACTCGGCCTGCCACGCGACACCTCGGCGCTGAGCACTGTCGACCGACGAGCGGGGCTCGTCCGAGAGCTCGGCGTCGACCGCGTGTGCGTCCTGCCCTTCACTCATCAACTGGCCAGGATGAGTCCCGAGGAGTTCGTGGAGCACATACTGGTCGACGTACTGCACGCCACGACCGTCGTCGTCGGTGCCAATTTCACCTTCGGTCACCGAGGCGCCGGCAACGTCGAGACGCTCCGCCACCTCGGCCACCGCCACGGATTCACCACGCACGGCGTCCACCTGCTCCCCACCGACTCGACGCGGTGCTCCTCGACCCACATCCGGGAATGCCTGGGACGCGGCGACATCCGCTCGGCCACCCGCGCACTCGGCCGCCCGCACGAGGTGGAGGGCATTCTCTCCCCCAGCGGCGAAATCGCCATCGCGACAGGAACAGCGCTTCCTCATCCAGGTCACTACGCAGGACTGATCTCCGGGCGCACCGTCGACCTTCTCGTTGCCCGAACGCCGGGGAGCGATTCACCGACCTTGCGGCTGTGCTCACCGGACGCACCCTCGACAGCCCGGACGCCTGTCCGAGTTCAATTCGTGGACCGCCTCGCGCTTCGTCCGGAGTCCGGCATCGCGTCCGGCAGACATCAATGAGCTGCGGTGGGGCGTGCGGGCACTGCGACTGCGCACCGGGCGACGCCGCAAGCTCGGACTACGTCTGGTCCGCGGGATCCGATTCCCGATCCGGCGACGGCGTGGATGTGGAGCTTGTCCAAGTTCCGCTCACCGATACACCGGGACCGTTGATGACGGTCGTGCCCGAACGGCCCCTTGTTCGCCTCGACCGTATGCAACGCGGTCTCTGTAGGGCAGACCGTCACAGCGGCGCCGGCACCGACGGAGCTCGCCGGATCGACACCCGAATCTCGACCTCGCGAGCGGGGTCGAGAATATGCAGGTCACAAGGGTGTGCCGGGTCGGACCCGAACCGACGGCCCAAGGACTATGAGGCATCCGGCAGCGGCTTGCTCAGCGATCTGGTCGACGATCGAACTGCCTGCTCACGCAGCTCGGACGAGTAGCGCTCCGACGTACGCGCCGACATGACTTCCGGCTAGTGTCGGTTCCACACTGTGCTTTCAAAGATGAAGCCGACCGGACACCTGAGGTTCACATGCCGAGCTATACGCTGCGCCAGCTCGAGTACCTTGTCGCCGTCGCGGATGCGGGGTCGATCTCGGCGGCCGCGAGCGCACTCCACGTCACGCCGACAGCCGTCGCCTCCGCGATCACCGAACTCGAACGCACGCTGCACACGCAGCTGATGGTCCGGCGCAAGGCGCACGGAGTCGTCCTCACCCCGACCGGGACGTTCCTCTACAACCGTGCCACCACGCTGCTCCGAGACGCCGACGAGCTACAACTGGCCACGGCGAGCGGTGGAGCCGAACTGGTCGGTCCTCTGGTTCTGGGCTGCTACGCGACGCTGGCGCCCACCATCGTTCCCACGCTGATGCGCTGGGTCGCAGAACACCACCCTTCCGTCGACTTGACCGTCGTCACCGGTAGTCAGGCCGAGCTGCCACACCGGCTGCTCACCGGTTCGCTGGACCTGGCGGTCGGCTACGACATGGGTCTGCCGTCGGGACTCGACTCGGCCGTACTGTACGAAGCGCCGCCGTACGTGCTCTTGCCGGAGGATCATCCCGCCGCGTCAGCAGAGTCGGTCAGCCTGGCCGATCTCGCCGCGGAGCCGATGATCCTGCTCAACTTCCCGCCCGCCCAGGAGCACACGCTGATGCTCTACGCGGACGCGGGCGTCACGCCGAACATCGTGCAGCGGACCACGGACTTCGAGCTCACCCGCTCGCTGGTCGCACACGGCTTCGGATACACGATTCTCATCCAGCGGCCCACCTCCCCCACGACCTACGACGGCATGGCCCTCGCCGTCCGCGAGATCAGCCCCTCCGTCCGGCCCGCCGTCGTCCGCATGATGTGGCCCCACGACGTGCGGTTGACCGACCGAGCGAGTGCTCTTGTGGACTTCGCCCAGACGAACGGGCATCTGCTCGACCCGCGCACCCGCCGGACCGGACCGCCGTGAACCAAACCTGAAGTTCGGTCCATGCCAATCTTTCGGAAGTTTACTTCGGTAGGCGGTCGAATTCACACTTCTGACCAACGGAGTCAGAAGGGACACGTCAACGATGACCGTGGACACGACACACCCTCGATCCATTCCCTCGGCGGACTGGGTCACCATCCCCGATCTCTACGCGGACCCGTACCCGATCTACCGACACCTCCGCGCCGAGTCGCCCATCCACTGGGTTCCCGCAGTCGATCGTTACCTGGTCATCGGGTACGAAGCCTGCCACACGATCGAGCTCGACCAAGAACGCTTCACTGCGGACGAGACCAACTCGCTCATGAAGCGTTCGATGGGGCACAGCATGCTCCGCAAGGACGACCCGGAACACGACGTCGAACGTAAGGCCTACGGCGGAGTGCTCCGCCCCAAGGCGATCAAGCAGCAGTGGACCAGGGTCTTCGAGCAGAGTTTCTCGACGTATCTGGGACGGCTCCGCGAGGCCGGTCCCGGCGCGGACCTGGTGACGGAGTTCGCCGCGCCGTTCGCCGCGGAGAACCTCCGCGTGATCATGGGTTTCGAGAACGCCACGCAGGAGGACCTCCAGCGGTGGTCGCAGACTCTGATCGACGGGACCGGGAACTACGCCGACGATCCCGACGTGTGGGCCGCGGCCGAACGCTCGTCCCACGAAGTCGACGTGGCCATCGACGAGATGCTGCCGATCCTGCGCGATCGTCCGAACGGCAGTTTGTTGTCGGCGCTCGGCGCGTCCGGGATGCCGCTGGAGCCGCTGCGGGCGAACTTCAAGATGACGATCGGCGGTGGACTCAACGAGCCTCGGGACGCGATCGCGACGACGGCGTGGGCTCTGCTCAGCCACCCCACCCAGCTCGCCTCCGTGGTCGCCGACGGCCGCTGGTCCGATGCGTTCGAGGAGTCGATCCGGTGGGTGGCCCCGATCAGCATGTACCCGCGCGAGGCCACCCGGGACACCGAGCTGTGCGGCCTGCACATCCCCCAGGGTGCGCGCCTGGGTATCGCGATCGGTGCGGCGAACAGGGACCCGGACGTCTTCGTCGACGCCGAGTCCTACGACATCGACCGACCCAGGAAACCCCATCTCGCCTTCGGCGGGGGCAATCACTTCTGCGCGGGAGCCTGGGTCGCCCGCGCCTCCGTGGTGAATGTCGCCCTGCCGGGTCTGTTCCGCGAGTTGCCCGGCCTGCGGCTCGATCCCGACCGGTCCGCAAGGTGCGGCGGCTGGGTGTTCCGCGGCGTGACGTCGCTGCCCGTTCTCTGGGACTGACCGCCGAATCCGATCTTTCGAGGAGTTCCCATGCCCAAAGTGATCTTCCACCACGACAACGGCGAGACCGATGTCGTCGAATCGCCCGACGGCACCTCCGTGATGAAGGTGGCTCTGCAGAACGCCGTCGCCGGCATCGTCGGCGAGTGCGGCGGCCAGGCCATGTGCGCGACCTGCCACGTCTACGTCCGCGACGGCTACCTCGATCGGTTGCCGGAGATCAGCGAGGACGAAGAAGAGATGTTGGAATGCACGGCCGCATCGCGGGACGAGACCCACAGCAGACTCGGGTGCCAGGTGGTCCTCGGCCCGGATCTCGAGGAGGTCGAGGTCGATGTGCCCGGCTCACAAATCTGAAGCGGCCACCACGAGCGTTGTCGTGATCGGCGCAGGCCACGCGGGCGTCCAGACAGCCGAGGCCCTCCGAACCATGGGCCACACCGGCCCGCTGACGCTGGTCGGTGACGAGCCGGCCCTGCCCTACCAACGGCCACCGCTGTCGAAGGAACACCTCGACATCGCCGACGCCGAACCGCTTCCCTTACGCGGCACGCAGTTCTTCACCGAGCAGCAGATCCAGCTGTGCACCGGCGTCACGGTTACGATGATCGACCGGTCGAGCAGCAGGGTTCACCTGTCCGACGGCCGCGAACTGCCCTACGACTGCCTCGTGCTCGCGTGCGGTGCCGCGAACCGCAGCCTGCCGGTCCCCGGCTCCGACCTCGACGGTGTCCACTCCTTACGCACCCTCGCCGATGCCGAGGCCGTACGGGCCGCGATGGCCGGATGCGAATCCGCACTCGTCGTCGGGGCCGGGTTCATCGGGCTCGAATTCGCCGCAGCCGCCCGGAAGCGCGGCCTCCCCGTCACCGTGGTGGAGGCTGCCGAGCGACCCTTGGGCCGTGCGCTGTCGGCCGAGATGGCCGAGCACATCACCGAGGCTCACCGCAGCAACGGGGTCGACCTGCGGCTCGGTGCGGGCGTGACCGCCTTCCTCGGCGACAACGGTCGAGTCCGCGGCGCGATCGGAACGGACGGCACCGAGTACACCGCCGACCTGGTCCTCGTGGGCGTCGGTGTCGTCCCGCGGGACGAGCTCGCCGTGCAGGCCGGGTTGGCGGTGGACAACGGGATCGTCGTCGACGAGCACCTTCGCACGAGCGACCCCGACATCTATGCGATCGGGGACTGCGCCAGCTTCCCGCATCTGTTCACGGGCACCCGAGTTCGTCTCGAGTCGGTGCAGAACGCCACCGACCAGGCCCGGCACGTGGCGGCGGCGGTTCTGGGCCGAGAGGACCCCGGCGGATATCGGGAAGTGCCGTGGTTCTGGAGCCACCAGGGGCAGCTGAAGCTGCAGATCGCCGGCCTCCGATCATCCGACGACCGTGCCCTCGTCCTCGGCGACCCAGCCGACGGCAAGTTCTCCGTGTGCTCCTACCGCGGGCAGCGGCTCGTCGCAGTGGAATCGCTCAACCGGCCGGCCGACCATATGGCCGCCCGCAGGCTGCTGGCCGAGGGACGTTCGCCCGCACCGGAGCAACTGGCCGATCCCGACTTCTCGTTGAAGACCTTCGCCAGAGCGCTCGCACCCACCCCCTGAGCACATCACACCACGAGGAACCGCCATGACGACGACCACCACCGAGGCGCCCATCGCCGATTGGGTCGATCCCGCGGACCTGATGCTCGACCCCTACCCCACCTACCGACGACTCCTGCGCGAGGCACCCGTTGCCTGGGTACCCGCACTCGGCAGATACCTGGTGACCTCGTCCGCGGCCTGCCGTGCCATCGAAGAGGACCAGGAGACGTTCTCCGCGGCAGTGCGCGGCGGCGGCGCGACCATGGCCAGAGCCATGGGCGCGACCCCGATGCTGCGCAAGGACGATCCCGACCATGCCCGGGAGCGGAAAGCGATCAACACATCGCTGCGCCCGAAAGGCCTGCGGGCGTACTGGGCTCCGATCTTCGAGCGGAACGCCCGGAATCATCTGGAGACGCTGCGCTCGTACGGCCCGGACGAGTCCGATCTCAACCGTGATTACGCAGCCCCGGTGGCGTCACAGAACCTCATCGACCTGCTGGGACTCGAGGGCGTGACCGTCGATGATCTCCGCCGGTGGTCCCACGCATTCGTCGCAGGCACCGGGAATCTGCTCGACGACGCAGAGATATGGCGTCGCTGCGACGCAGCCCAAGACGAAGTCGACTCACTGCTGAACGAGCTCATCCCGTTCTACCGCGAGGCTCCCGACAGATCCATCACCTCGGCGCTGATCGCGAGTGGTCTTCCTGCCGAGCAGGTCGCCGCGAACGTCAAACTGGTTATTTCCGGCGGCATGAACGAGCCGCAGCACGCCGTGACGAACGCGGTGTGGGCGTTGTCCCACCACCCCGAGCAGCGCCGCCGTGTCCTTGCCGACCCGTCCCTGTGGGCGGTGGTGTTCGACGAGGCTGTCCGCTGGCAGTCACCGATCGGTATGTATCCGAGGGAGACCACCCGGGCGGTCACTCTGCAAGGAGTACAGCTCCCGGCCGGAGCACCCGTCGGGGTGGTCGTCGGCGCGGCCAACCGCGACCCGGCCGCGTTCGCGCGTCCCGACGAGTTCGACATCGACCGTGAGCGCAGGCCGCACCTCGCGTTCGGCAGCGGCGTACACCTCTGCGCCGGCCACTGGGCCGCCCGGATAGCCATCGGCGAAGTCGCCGTCCCGTTGCTGTACGAAGAACTCCCCGGCCTGGGCACCGACCCGAGACGGCCCGAGACTTGGGACGGCTGGGTCTTCCGAGGTTTAACGGCACTGCCCGTGACCTGGGACGCGTGACAGCGGGTCCCGCGCATTCCCTTCCACCGTCTGCCGGGCCCACCGGCGGCATCGTTTCGCCTCAACGAAGAGGAACAGAAATGACAACATCCCCACCCACTGCAAGTACGTCAGAACAGAACTCACGGCGAGTCGCCTTCGCGACAGTCATCGGTACGACCATCGAGTGGTACGACTTCTTCATCTACGGCACGGCCGCCGGCCTCGTGTTCACCCAGCTGTTCTTCGCTCCGGCGGGCTCGGAGATCGGACTGTTGCTGTCGTTCGCGACCGTCGGCATCAGCTTCGTCTTCCGGCCGTTGGGCGCGTTTCTCGCCGGCCACTTCGGCGACCGCATCGGCAGACGGGCCATGCTCGTCATCACCCTGGTGATGATGGGCGGCGCGACGGCCGTCATCGGCCTCCTGCCGACCTACGAGGACACGGGCGTGCTCGCCCCGATCCTGCTGCTGGTCCTGCGCATCCTGCAGGGCATCTCCGCCGGTGGCGAGTGGGGCGGTGCCGTCCTGATGGCCGTCGAGCACGCGCCACCGCATCGTCGCGGTCGCGCGGGAGCGTTCCCGCAGATCGGCGTACCGCTCGGGATGCTCCTCGCCTCCGGTGTTACCGCGTTGATGACCGGCGTGATCGCGCCCGGACAAGCCTTCCTCGACTGGGGATGGCGGGTCCCGTTCCTGCTGAGCGCGGTGTTGATCGGCGTAGGATACGTGGTTCGGCGCTCGGTTGACGAAAGTCCGGTGTTCGCCGAGATGGCAGCGAAAAAGCAGCGGACCAAGGCTCCGATCATCGAGCTGTTCCGCAGACATTGGTTGCTCATCGTCCTCGCTGCCTTCGTCTTCGCGGGAAACAACGCTGCGGGGTACATGACCACCGGCGGCTTCATCACCAACTACGCCACCGACCCGGAAGGAGAGGTCGCGCTCGAGCGAACCCCGGTGCTGCTGGCCATAACCGGGGCGGCGGCCCTGTGGACCCTCACGACATTCCTGTCGGGCATCATCGCCGATCGATTCGGCCGCAAACGCACCTACCTGATCGGCTACGCCAGCCTGATCCTGACCGTGATCCCGATGTTCGCCCTGGTCAACACCGGCCGCATCTGGCCGCTCTTCCTGGGCCTCGCGCTGTTCACCGTCGGACTGGGCCTCGCGTACGGCCCTCAGTCCGCCTGGTACGCCGAGATCTTCCCGGCTTCGGTGCGGTTCTCCGGGGTGGCCATATCGTACGCACTCGGCGCGATCCTCGGAGGTGCGTTCGCACCGATGATCGCCACAACGCTGGTCCAGGCGACCGGGAGCATCTACACGGTCGCCGGCTACCTGCTCGCCATGTTCGCACTCGCCGTCCTCGCCTGCGCACTCCTGCGGGATCGCTCGGGAATCGACCTCGGTGTCGACAACCAGGCCGAGCAGGAGCGCGGCGCAACCGTGTTCTCGGCGGCCCGGTCCTCGGCCGACGAACCGGTGCACGTGCGGTAGGTCCTGGCCGCCCGCCAGAGGTGGATCTACCTCGTCGACGGGGGCCGCCCCGCGGGCTCGGCGTTCGCCGAGCCCGCGGGGCCCGGCCGGGCGCGGTACTGTCCGGGTTCAAGCGTCGGCGTTGTCGCTACGGAAGGAGCGTGCATGACCGGATCACCGGTCGCAGGTGTGCGCCGCGAAGGTCCCCTGCCCCCGGTTGCGTTCGCCACCGAGTCGGTGCTCGCGTGGCAGCGTGTGGTGTCGTCGTCGTTCGTGCCCCTGGTGGTCGACGACCTCAGCGACGGACGGTTCGCCGGCACCATTCGCGGCCGGGTCATCGACGGTGTGTTCTTCTCCCGACTGCAGGTCAGTCCGCACGAGGTACACCGCACACCGGCGCTCATCGGCGCCTCCGAGAGGTTGTTCTACAAGATCATGCTGCTGGTCGACGGCCGTGGCGAGCTCGTGCAGGACGCACGCAGCGCGACGATGGTGCCGGGAAGCGTGAGCGTCTACGACACCGCGCGGCCGTACGATCTGCGCTTCCCGGATCACGTGGACGCCGTCGTGATCATGTTTCCGCGCGATCTGATCGACCCGAGCCCGGACCACGTCCGCGCCATCACGGCGATCTCACTGGGCCCCGAGGAACGGCTGACGAGGCTGGTCGCCCCGCTGTTGACGGAGATCTCCAGTGACTTCGGCGCACTGGAGGGGCCCGTCGCCGCGCGGGTGGTGCGCACCGCCGTGGATCTGATCTCTGCGCTGCTGAGCACCGCAGCCCTGGCACACACCGCGGAGGGTGACCACGAGCACCTGTCGCTGATGCTACGCATCCGCCAGTACATCACCGACAACCTGGGCGACGCCGACCTCAATCCGGACAGCATCGCCCGGGCGGTCTACATCTCCACTCGCCACCTGCATGCGCTTTTTCACGAACAGGGCACGACCGTCTCGGAGTGGATCCGCGAACAGCGCATCGATGCGATCCGCCGGGAACTCGCCGATCCGCTGCACGCCAACCGGTCGATCGCCGACATCGCCACCAGCTGGGGCTACCCGGACGCGTCCCACTTCTCGCGCACGTTCCGCCAACGGGTCGGGGTGTCCCCCAGCGCGTTTCGCCGCGCCGCACGGGAGCCCCAGCGGCGCGGCGAACCACGACCGGCTCAGGGAGAGGCCACTGGGTAGTCGAGCACAATCGCGCCACCGGTGGCGTAGTTCGGCACATCGGCCTGCACGGCTTCGCCCTCCGGTGAGGACAACGCGGCCGCCAACGTCTCGGCGTCGGGGAAGTCGGCTTCGAACACGGCGAAATAGGTCTCTTCCGACGCCGAACGGACAGCGAGGCTGTAGCGCCAATCGAGCAGTCCCGGCAATTGTGCAGCCAGCGGCAGGTGCGTGTTCTCGTAGTACGACCGAAACGCCTCGGGGTCGGTCGGATGCGGATAGAGAACCAACAGTTTGTGCATCAGTGCGCCTTCACTTCGGTGGGGTCCTGGCCGATCTCGGCATGTCGGGCGATCGCGGCGTCCACTCGCTCGGGAGTGGCCACGAGGTCGCCGTTGCGGTGAGGATAGCTGAAGTTCTCGGTGAACTCGTCGCACAACGTGCGCATCTGTGCCATCGCGCCGATCAGTTTCTGCAGATGTGGCGGTGTGGGCGTCTCGATCATGGTGTTCACCCACGTGCTCAGTCCGTCGACGCGTTCCCTGCGCCGTAATGCGACCTTCTGTGCGAAACGCTCGTCGACCACGCCGTCCTCGATAATCGCGTCTGCTGCCACCTGTGCCTCGAACGACGCGGAGTTGGCACCCTGCCCGGTCACCGGGTCCACAGTGGCGTGCGCGTCGCCCAGGGCCAACACGACGGTTCCGTCCCCGAGGAGCCGGTAATCCTCACGCACCACCGGGCGCACCGCGCCCTGCAGGATATCGCCGGGACGCATCAAGGCGAACCGGGATTCGTCGATGCGTTCGTGGACCGTCGGGTGGTGCTCCTTCAGCTTCTCCAGGGTGAGCTTGCGGTATGCCTCGGGGTCCTCGGACTGCTTCTGCGTCATCAGCACCTCGAGATCGCCACCAGGCACGTTCTCGCACAGCAACGCACTGGCCCAGCCGTCGAAGGTGGTGATGGGCAGGTCGAGCAGTTCGCCGTGGCCGGGCGAGATGCTCATGGTCACCGAGCGTGGTTCGGTCTGCGCCACGCCGTCCCAGAAGCCCACGGCCAGATGCCGTTGCGGCTTCGCATAGGGCGAGACGTCGGGCCGTTCGCCGAAGTACTCGGCGAACGAACGTTTTCCCGCAGCGACCACGATCAGGTCATGCACGCGCGCGAGCTGGTCGAAGTCGGCCGGTTCGACCGAGCGCTGTTCGATGGTGCCGCCGCGCTCCTCGTACTCGGCCATCAACCGCGGCAGATAGATCCGGTAGTCCAGAACCCGCGACGGGCGCAGGAAGTCACCGCGGAACACGGGAGGACCGTCCGGAACGTTCAGGTGGTGGTAATGCACCTGGTAGCCGTACTCGTCGACCGGCCAGAAGTTCACCCCCATCGCGTTCTCCCTGGCGATGGTCGGCGCGTGGTGCGAGACGCTGTTCTGCGGCGGTCCCGACGCGATCTGATCGGCGGTCTGGTTGGTGTAGATCCGGGTGCGGACCCCGGCCTGCTGGAGCAGCAGCGCGAGGTGCAGCCCCGCCGTGCCCGCTCCGATGATCCCGATGTCTGGCATCTGCGTCTCCTCGTTGAGCCGTGCCGTGGTAGCGCCGACGTGGTCGGCCGCAGTCATCCTGGCGTGTGGAGCGCGCCTCAGCACAGTCTCACGCGCCGCTGTTCGCTCAGGTGCAGAAGCGGTGCACTGGCTGTCAACTCGCCGCGCCAGCCCCCGTGCGATGCCCGGGGCGCACTATCCAACGGACGCACGAGTCTGTGCAACCACGGCAAGGGAGCGGAATCGGGGTAGCGGCCGTCACCTCCGGTTGCGGACGCTGCTTGACGTCGATGTACATCCGGCGCCGAGCCCACCGCATGTCGGCGACCCCGAAAAGACGAGGAGCGATCGATGATGACCGCACCTTCCACCTCCGCTGCCGCCTACGAGGACCCGGCCGAGCTCGCGCTGGTGCTGCGCGGCTGCCTCGGCCGGTTCGCAACCGGTGTCGCCGTGGTCACCTTCGACGGCGTGTCGAAACGACACGGGTTGACGGTCAATTCGTTCACGTCGGTGTCGCTGGACCCGCCGCTCGTGCTCGTGGCCATCCAGCGTTCGGTGCGTGCACACGCACTGCTGAGTGGCAGGCCGTTCACGGTCAACGTGCTCGGCGCCGACCAGCGCGACGTCGCGATGCACTTCGCGGGCAAGCCGAACCTGGAGCCCGACTGGGTCGAAGGTGCCCACGCTCCCCGGTTGGCCGACCCTGCCTCGTGGTTCGAGTGCACGCCCTGGGCCGAACACGACGGCGGCGACCACACCCTGTTCCTGGGCCGGGTCGACCATTTCGGCCATCGCAGGGGCGACTACCTGGCTTTCGTCGACGGTGGCTTCGTGACCATCCCCGAGGCATGAACTCACGGAAGTCCCCGGCACGCGGTGTGCCGGGGACTTCCGTGTGTCCGCGCTCGGTCAGCCGCTGATGACCTGCGGCTGGCCGAGATGCTTGAGCCCTTCGACGCCGAACTCGAGACCGTACCCGGACTGCTTGGCACCGCCGAACGGAACACGGGGATCGATCGCACCGTGCTTGTTGATCCAGACTGTGCCGGCCTCCAGTCGCGCGGCGATCGCCTTGGCGCGCTCCCGATCGGCGGACCACACCGAGGCACCCAGTCCGACGTCGAGTCCGTTGGCCATCGCCACCGCGTCGTCAACCGACGAGTACTTGACGATCGGAAGTACCGGGCCGAACTGCTCACGCGCGACGAGTGGGTTCGCATCGTCGATGTCGGCCACGATGGTCGCCGGATAGAAGAACCCGCGCCGGTCCTCGGCCGGATTCCCGCCGACGACGATGCGAGCATCCGCATCCTTCGCCGCCTGGACCAGGTCGGCGACGATGTCGTACTGAGCCCTGTTCTGCAACGGCCCGAGTACGTGGTTCTCGTCGAGTCCGATTCCCATCGGTGTGGCTGCAGCAACGCGTGCCAGCGCGTCGACGACGTCGTCGTAGACGTCCTCGTGCACGTACAGGCGCTTGAGTGCGGCGCACGTCTGGCCGGTGTTGATGAACGCACCCCAGAACAGATCCTCGGCGATGGCCGCGGGGTCGACGTCCGGCAACACGATGCCGGCGTCGTTGCCCCCGAGTTCGAGAGTCAACCGCTTCACCGTGTCCGCCGACGACCGGATGATGGCCTTGCCGGTCGCCGTCGATCCGGTGAACATGAGCTTGTCGACGCTCTCATGCGCCACCAGCACCTCCCCGATCTCGCGGCCGCCCGGAACCACGTGGAGCACATCGTCGGGTAGCTCGGTGTTGAGTACGTGCACCAGCGCCAGTACCGACAGCGGCGTGTACTCGGACGGCTTGAGCACCACGGTGTTGCCCATGCGCAGCGCAGGCGCCAACTGCCAGACACTGATCATCATGGGCCAGTTCCACGGTCCGACGGCGCCCACGACCCCGAACGGCCGGTAGTGCAGTTCCGCGTCCTCGGTCACCGTCTGCGGTTCGAGCTCGAACGAAGCCGTGGCGCGCAGCCACCCCACGCACGCATCGACCTCGAACCGTGCATTGGGGCCGTTGAGCGGTTTCCCCTGTTCCCGCGACAGCAGCACCGCAAGCGCCTCCGCGCTGTCCTCGACTGCCTGCGCAGCCCGGGTGAGCAGGGCGCTGCGCTCGGCGTGTCCCCGTGCTTCCCACCTCGGCTGGGCCGCGCGAGCAGCCTCGACAGCCGCATCCAGATCCGCACGGTCGTGCTCCGGTGCCCGCCCGACGGGCTCACCGGTGGCCGGGTCGATGATCTCCCTGCCACCGGAGGACGGCTGCACAACGGCGAGTAGGTCTTCGGCCTTCGCGAACATGGCGTTCTCCATTCTCGACGGGCCGGCGATTCAGTCGCCGGCGTAACGCTCGCCGCCGACCAGGCTCTCGAAGAACGTCGCGAGCTCGTCGGTGGCCTCGAGCGGAAGGATGGTGGCGACGTAGTGATCCGGGCGGACGACGACGAGCACACCGTCGCGGTCGACGCCGCGTCCGTCGAAGATGTCCTCGACCGGATCGGCGGCGTACACCTTCTCGTAGTCGACACATGCGTACGGACCGACCTGCGGCAGGTACGCCCTCGGCACCGCGTTCATCTCGACACCGACGTGGTCCTGCTGGTAGACCACCTTGACGTCGAACCAGGCGTCGATGTCGGCGTCCTCGGGCGTGTAGGCAAGCGGCGAGCGCGGCGAAGATGTGATCCACTCCGCGAAACGTGTGGCCTTCGACCGCTCCCCCGCGGCCGGCCGGTCGGCGAACACATAGATCCGCCAGCGCCCGTCCGCGCGGTGGTGGTGACCGAGGTGCACCGGGTTCGCATCGCACACCCGCGTCACTGGGTGAGACTTGAAGCGTTTGCCGATCGGAAACCCTGTTGCCAGCTCCTGGTACCTGGCGTCGCCGGTGATCAGCGACGGGTCGTACTGGGTCATCATCCCAGCGGGGAATTCGGCTGTCTTCACGTAGAAGTCGGCCAAGGCGTTCGGGTCGCCGAGCTCGTCGGGCGTGGCGGCCATCATGCGCGACCATTCCCTGTCGAAGTCGATCAGGTTCTGCGCGATGACCTGTCGTTCGGAGGAGTAGGTGTCCAGCAGCGATTCCGGGGCCCGGCCGTCGAGCACGTGTCCCAGTTTCCACGCGATGTTCCATCCGTCCTGAATGGAGACGTTCATGCCCTGTCCGGCCTTGGCGCTGTGCGTATGGCAGGCGTCGCCGGTGATGAACACCCGCGGTGTACGTGTTCCCGCGAGTTCGGCCGGCACGTCGTCGAACCTGTCGGCGATCCGGTGACCCACTTCGTACACGCTGCGCCAGCAGACGTGCTTCACGGTCAGGGTGTAGGGGTGCAGGATCCGATTCGCCCGCGCCTCCACCTCGGCCTGGGTGGTCTCGCGGACCTCTCCGTGGTCGTCCTCGGAGACCTCACCGAGGTCGACGTACATCCGGAACAGATGGTTGCCCTCGCGCGGGATGTGCAGAATGCTCCCGCCGTCGTGGGACTGGATGGCGCATTTGGTGCGGATGTCGGGAAAATCGGTCTCGGCGAGCACGTCCATCACGCCCCAGGCGTGGTTGGCCTGGTCGCCGACCAGTTCCCGGCCGATCGACTCACGCACCCGGCTGCGCGCGCCGTCACAACCGACCACGTACTTCGCCCGGACGACCCGCTCCTTCCCCTCGTTCGGGCCCGTGCTGTGCCGCAACGTCACCGTGACCGGGTACTGTCCCTCGTCGGCGACCTCGCAGGTGACGAACTCGTATCCGTAGTCCGGTTCCAGCCTCGCCGGCGCGTTGCGCGCGGCCTCCGCGAAGTGGTCCAGCACGCGCGCCTGATTGACGATCAGGTGCGGGAACTCGCTGACGCCCGCCTCGTCGTCGGGAGCACGGGAGGTGCGCACGATGTTCTCGGGGTTGTCCGGATCCGGCGCCCAGAAGCACATCTCCGTGATCCGGTAGGCCTCCTCGGTGATCCGGCCCGCGAACCCGAACGCCTGGAACGTCTCGACGCTGCGCGCCTGGATGCCGTCGGCCTGCCCGACCTCCAACCGTCCCGGACGGCGTTCGACCACCCGCGTCACGACGTGCGGGAACTGGGCGAGCTGAGCGGCGGCGACCATCCCGGCGGGACCGCTGCCCACGATGAGAGCGTCGACCTCGTCGGGAAGCTCGGCCGGCCGATCCACACCGGTCCCGGCAGCCGGCTGAACGCGGGGATCACCCGAAACGTAGCCGTGGTGGTGGAACTGCACAATTTCTCCTCACGACATTGCGAGAAATTCGGTTCTTCCGCGATGGGAACAGGTCTCACGCATAGGGATCGGGCATCAGGGTGTACTTGGTCTCCAGATACTCCTGGATCCCCTCCTGAGAGCCCTCGCGGCCGAGACCGGACTGCTTGACGCCGCCGAAGGGCGCGGCCGCATTGGAGACGACCCCGACGTTGAGGCCCATCATCCCGGTGTCGATCTCGTCGATCAGGCGCTGGCCTCGGCGGGTGTCGCGGGTGTAGGCGTAGCCGACGAGTCCGTAGGGCGTGGCGTTGGCCAGTTCGATCGCTTCCTCCTCCGAGGAGAAGGTGGCGATCGGCAGCACCGGACCGAAGATCTCCTGCCGCATCACCTCGGCGTCCGGTGGCACGTCGGTGAGCACGGTCGGCTGGTAGAAGGTGCCCGGCCTCTCTCCCCGGGACCCGCCGGTGCGGACCCGGGCGCCGCGATCGACCGCGTCGTCGACGAGGGCTGCGACGCTGTCGACGGCCTTGCGGTCGATCAGCGGCCCGATGTCGACCCCGTCGTCGGTGCCGCGCCCGGTCCGCATTCCCGCGACGCGCTCGGTGACGCGCCGGCTGAACTCCTCGGCCACGTCCTCGTGGACGTAGCAGCGATTGGCGGCCGTGCAGGCCTGTCCGATGTTGCGGAACTTGGCGGCCAGCGCGCCGTCGACCGCCGCTTCCAGGTCGGCGTCGTCGAAGACCAGCAGCGGTGCGTTGCCGCCGAGTTCCATGCTGGTGCGCAGCACTCCCTCGGCGGCCTGTTCCAGTAGCCGGACGCCGACCTCGGTGGAGCCGGTGAACGACAGCTTCCGCAACCGCGGGTCGCTGATCAGCGGTCCGCTCACAGCGCCGGACTTCGTCGTCGTGACCACGTTGACCACACCCTCCGGCACTCCCGCCTGCTCCAGCAGCCGGGTCAGCATCAGCGTGGTCAGCGGGGTCAGGGCCGGTGGTTTGATCACGACCGTGCAGCCCGCGGCCAGGGCCGGTGCGATCTTGCGGGTCGCCATCGCCAGCGGGAAGTTCCACGGCGTGATGAGCAGCGACGGCCCGACCGGCCGATGGGTCACCACCATCTGGCCGGTGCCCTCAGGGCTGGCACCGTAGCGGCCGTCGATGCGGACCGCTTCCTCGCTGAACCAACGCAGGAACTCTCCGCCGTACCCGACCTCCCCGCGTGCCTCGTGCAGCGGCTTGCCCATTTCCAGCGTCATCAGGAGGGCGAGCTCTTCGGTGTGCTCCTGCACCAGGTCGAAGGTGCGGCGCAGGATCTCGGCACGGTGCCGTGCCGGGGTGCGGGCCCAATCCCGTCCCGCGCCCACAGCAGCGTTCAACGCGGTGGCACCGTCCGCGGGCTCGGCATCGGCGACCTCGGCGATCACCGCTCCGGTGGCAGGGTCGTGCACCGGAAAGGTGCCGCCGCTTCCCGGAATCCATTGTCCGGCCACGAACAGTTCGGTGGGAACACGCCCGAGAAGATCGCGCTCTGCCGCGGTCATAGCGAGGCTCCCAGCTTGAAGCCCTTGTCCTCGTCGCCCTTGCGGGCGTAGGAGAACCCGTCCGCGCCGACCGTGACGGCCATTTCACTGCTGTCGGTGCGCTTCACGAGCGGCTGCGGGTCGCCGTCGAGGTCCAGCACCGGTGAGGCCTCGGTGTACCAGGACGGCACGACGGGGTTGCCCCACCAGTCGCGCCGCTGGTTGTCGTGCACGTCCCAGGTCACCGTCGGGTTGTCGGGGTCGCCGGTGTAGTAGTCCTGGGTGTAGATCTCCACTCGGTGCCCGTCGGGGTCGCGGATGTAGAGATAGAAGGCGTTCGACACGCCGTGACGGCCGGGCCCGCGTTCGATCACGTCGGACATCCGGAGCGCCCCGAGCTTGTCGCAGATGGACAGGATGTTGTGCTTCTCGTGCGTGGAAAACGCGATGTGGTGCAGCCTCGGCCCGTCGCCACCGGTGAGAGCGGTGTCGTGCACGGTGTCCTTGCGCCGCAGCCACGCCGCATAGGTCGTGCCCTCGTCGTCCTGGATGTCCTCGGTCACCCGGAAACCCAGGTCCTCCAGGTACTTCCGGCCCGTGGGGACGTCGGGGGTGACCTGGTTGAAGTGGTCGAGGCGCACCAGCGCGCCCGGGGTGTAGAGGTCGTAACGCCACGCGAGCCGCTCGACGTGGGCCACCTCGTAGAAGAACTCGTACGGGAAGCCCAGCGGATCGGTCACGCGCACGGAATCGCCGATTCCCTTGGCGAAACCGTCGGCCCGGCGTTCGGTGCGGCAACCACGCGCCGAGAACCACGCCTCGGCCCGGTCCACGTCCTCCGGCGTGCGCACCCGGTAGGCGAACGCCGCCGCCGCGGCCACCGGACCTTTGCGCAGCACCAGGTTGTGGTGGATGAACTCCTCCAGGGTGCGGAGATAAATGGCCTCGTCGTCCTCCTCGGTGACCACCAGACCGAGGACGTCGACGTAGAACTCGCGTGCCCGGGCCAGGTCGGTGACCACGAGGTCGAGGTAGGCGCAGCGCACGATGTCCGGAGGAGTCAGATCCGCTGGAGATTCCGAGACAGTCATCGTTGAACAGTCCTTCGCATGCGTGGCGCTCAGGCGCCGAACTTGGGGGTGTGGGCTGGAGTCAGCGAGATGTGCATGGCCTGCTGGTCGGAGTAGAAGTCCAGCGACCGGTAGCCGCCCTCGTGACCCAGCCCCGAGGCCTTGACTCCACCGAACGGGGTGCGCAGATCACGCACGTTGTGCGAGTTCAACCACACCATGCCGGCGTCGATGCGCTGGCCGACGTTGTGGGCGCGTTCCAGATTCGTGGTCCACACGTAGGCTGCCAGTCCGTACTTGACGTCGTTGGCCAGCCGCAGTGCCTCCTCGTCGGTGTCGAACGGAGTGATCGCCACGACCGGGCCAAAGATCTCTTCTTGGAAGATCCGCGCCGTCGGCGGCACGTCCACGAACACGGTCGGCTGCACGTAGTTTCCGGATTCCAAGCCCGGTGGGCGTCCACCGCCGACGGCGAGCGTCGCTTCGGTCTTGCCGATCTCGATGTACTCGGTGACCTTCGCGTAGTGCTCCGGGTGCACCAACGCGCCGACCTCGGTGGCCGGATCGTGCGGATCACCGACCTTCACGTTCTTCGCCCGCTCCACGTATCGGCGCACGAACTCGTCGTAGATGGAACGCTCGACCAGGATCCGGCTTCCGGCCGTGCAGCGCTCGCCGTTGAGCGAGAACACGCCGAACACCGTCGAGTCGATCGCCGCGTCCAGGTCGGCGTCGGCGAACACCACGGCCGGGCTCTTGCCGCCCAGCTCCATCGACAGTCCCTTGAGCGTCGGGGCCGCGTTGGCGAAGATCAGGCTGCCGGTAGCCGACTCGCCGGTGAACGAGATCAGTCGCACGTCCTCGTGCTTGACCAGCGCGTCCCCTGCTTCCTCCCCGATACCGTTGACCAGGTTGAACACCCCGTCGGGAACCCCGGCCTCGCGGAAGATCTCCGGCCACAACCCGGCCGACAGCGGCGTGAACTCGGCAGGTTTGAGCACCACCGCGCACCCGGATGCCAACGCGGGCGCCAGCTTCCAGCTTTCGAGCATGAACGGCGTGTTCCAGGGCGTGATCAGCCCCGCGACACCCTTCGGCTTGCGGTTGACGTAGTTGACCTGCTTGCTCGGCACCTTGTAGGTGTCGTCGGCCTGAGCAACGATCAGGTCGGCAAAGAACCGGAAGTTCTCCGCGGCCCGGTTGGCTTGCCCGAGCGCCTGCGTGATCGGCAGGCCGGTGTCGAAGGTCTCCAGCTCGGCAAGCCGCTCGTTGCGGGTCTCGACGATGTCGGCGATGCGGTTGAGGATCCGGGCGCGTTCCCGCGGGAGCATTCCCGGCCACGGCCCCTCCTCGAATGCCTGCTGGGCGACGGCGACGGCGCGGTCGATGTCGGCCTGCTTACCAGCGGACGCTTCCCGGTAGGTCTGGTTCGACACGGGTTCGATGACGTCGAACGTACCGCCGTCGAGACTGTCGACGAACTCCCCGCCGATGAAGTGCTGGATGCGCTCGGGCAGGTTCTCCGGTACGTGCTGAATACTCATGCTCGGTTCCCTCCAGCGATGGTGTCGGTGTCCTCGACCGGCGAGAGATAGTCGACCCCTTCGTCGAGCAGAGCGCGGATCTTGTCCTTGCCCGCGTCGGTCGGGGTGATCAGCGGCGAGCGGACGTGGCCGGAGCGGATCAGGCCCCGCTGGGCCAGCACCCACTTGACCGGCGCCGGGTTGGTCTCCACGAAGATCAGGTCCACCAGCGGGTGCACGCCGTAGTGGATGTCCAGCGCCTCGTCCATGCGTCCACCGTGGAATGCGTCGTACATCTTCTTCGTCGCACCGGGCGCGATGTTGGCCGTCGCGCTGACGAAACCCGTACCGCCCAGGGCCAGCAGCGGCAGACACAGCAGCTCGATCCCGGACCACACCAGCAGATCCCTACCTGCGGCCTTGATGACGCGTGAGAAGTGCTCGAAGTCCTTGGTCGTTTCCTTGACTCCGACGAAGTTCGGCACGTCCCGGTGCAACCGGGCCACCGTTTCCGGTGCGATCTCCACGGCGGTGCGGCTGGGCACGTTGTAGGCGATGATCGGCAGCTCGGGGTATTCCTCGGCCACCGTCTTGTACCAGACGTAGAGCGCCTCCTGCGTGGGACGCGCGTAGTACGGGGTGATGACGAGTGCCGCGTCCACGCCCGCGTCGTAGGCCGCACCGGTGAGCGCGATCGTCTCGTCCAGCTTGGCCGATCCGGTTCCCGGCACGACCGGTGCGCGCCCGTCGACCGCCTTGAGGACCGTGCGGATCGCCTCTGCGCGCTCGTCGATGGTCTGCGCGCTCGGTTCGCCGGTGGAGCCACCGATGGAGACCCCGTCGGAGCCCTGCTTGAGCTGCCAGTTCACCAGGTTGGCCAGGGATTCGTGGTCCACCGCGCCGTCGTCGGTGAACGGGGTGATCACCGGGGCGATCGACCCTGTCAGTTGCTCCGGGCGGGTGCGCCAGTTCGTCATTCCGTTCCTTCCTGTCCTGTTCGCTCCGCCTCGTAGCGGCGACGCCATTCGCCGGTCAGCGGGTAGAGCCCGTCCACCGCCGCGCCTTCGGCAACACGGGCGGCGATCCACTCCTCTTCGGCCTCCTGCTCGATCGCGGCCTCCAGCACCTCGTCGAGCAGCGCGGGCGGGATGACCAGCACACCGTCGTCGTCACCGACGACGACGTCGCCCGGCTGCACGGTCGCGCCGCCGCAGGCCACCGTGATGTCGCTGTCCCAGGGCACATGCTTACGTCCGAGTACCGCAGGGTGCGGACCGTTGGAGAACGTGGGGATCTGCAGGTCGGCGACCGTGGTGTAGTCCCGCACCCCGCCGTCGGTGACGATGCCCGCCGCTCCCAATACCTGCGCACGCAACGCGAGGATGTCGCCAACGGTGCCACTGCCGCGTTCACCACGCGCCTCGACCACGAGCACATCGCCCGACTTCAGTGCGTCGAAGGCGCGCTTCTGCGTGTTGTAGCCACCACCGTGGCTGCGGAACAGGTCCTCCCGGGCCGGCACGAACCGCAGCGTGCGAGCACGTCCGATGAGTTTGTTGCCGGGCTTGTTGGTACGGACACCGTCGATGGACAGCTGGTTGTAGCCATGCTTACGCAGCTGCGCCGACAACGTCGCCACTGCCACCTTCTGCAGCTTCGCCCGAGTCTCGTCGGTGAGTTCGAACGGAGCCGGCAGTCCGGCGGCCTCGGCACTCCCCCAGGCCTCGGCGCGCTGGTGGTCGTCGACCGCCGGCTGTGCGCTGAACTCCGGCAGCCGCTCGGTCCCTTCGACGACGGTCGTGCGCAGCCTGCCGGTCGTGTGCTCGGTACCGGGCACGTCCACTTCGACCTCGACGACGTCCCCCGGCTCGACCACCGACGCGCCGGCGGGTGTGCCGGTGAGCACGACGTCGCCGGGTTCGAGAGTGATCAGCTGGGACAGATCGGCGACCAGTTCGCCGAACGGAAAGACGACGGTGCCGGACGAGTCGTCCTGCACCAGCCGGTCCCCCACCCAGGTACGCACCCGCAGTTTCGCCGGGTCGATGTCGGCGGCGGGGATGAGCCCGGGGCCGAGCGGTGTGTAGCCGTCACCACCCTTGGAACGCAGATTCGACCCCTTGTCCGCGGCGCGCAGATCGTAGACGCCGAGATCGTTCGCCGCCGTCACCGCAGCGACGTACGTCCAACCATCCTGCCTCGGCACCCGCCAGGCTTCTGTGCCGATGACCAGTGCGATCTCACCCTCGAAGGCGAACAGCTCGGCACCCGCCGGGCGTTCCGCCACCTCATCGGTAACCGCCAAGGAGGTCACCGGTTTGAGGAAGTACGACGGCTTCGACGGCGCCCGGCCACGCTGGGCTATCCGCGACGGATAGTTCAGGTGAACCGCGATGACCTTGCCCGGCCGCCCGACGAGCGGGTGGTGAACGAGGCCGTCGACTGAGAAACGCACTGCATCGGACGACATGTGTCAGGATCGTATACGATGACATATCTGATCTCAACAGAAGATGAGCACGCATCTCCGGGGCACGGACCACGGTCCGGCAAAATGGAGCGTCACATCGTCGAAACGAGGGCTCATGACTAGCGATGCACCGGCCGAAGGCATGGCCACGAGCAAGTCACAGCTGGCTTACGAGTGGCTCCGCGACCGGATCGTCTCGCACCGCTTCACACCCGGCTACCGGTTGGTGCTCAGCCAACTCGCCGCTGAACTCGGCGTGAGTACCGTCCCGGTCCGCGAGGCCGTCCGCCGACTGGAAGCCGAGGGCCTGGTCACCTACGAGAAGAACGTCGGCGCGCAGGTCGCTCTGGTTGACGAGGACGAGTACGTCACGACCATGCAGACTCTCGCCGTCGTCGAGGGCGCCGCCACCGGGTTCTCCGCACCACTGTTGACCAACGACGACGTCGGTAGAGCGCGCGAGATCAACCAGCGCATGCGCGACAGCCTCGAGCACTTCGACCCGCGCCGCTTCACCGAGTTCAACGAGGAGTTCCACAAAGCCCTGTTCCTGCACTGCCCGAACGAGCACCTGATCGACTTGGTGCACCGCGGGTGGAGCCGGCTGCGCATGCTGCGCAGCTCCACCTTCAGTTTCGTTCCCGGCCGCGCCGTCGAGTCGGTCGCCGAGCACGACGAGCTGGTCGACCTGATCGAGAACAAGGCCGACCCGATCGAGATCGAGCTCGCCGCCCGCCGCCACCGCACTGCCACCCTCGACGCCATGCTGACGTTCCGACATGCCCACGACTAGCGTGCGACGGATCGTGCGCTCGAGGTAACCCACGTACGCATGCCGCGACGGGGCAAAGGGGCTGCTGAATCCGGTGACAGGTCTGGTCACGCTGCCTGAGTGGTCAGCGCGGTCATCACGGTCTCGTATTCGACGGCGAGTTCAATCGGCTGAGTCGTTCTTTGGCATCGGCGGTGGTGGTAGGACCGTTCGGTCCAGGTGACGATCGCGATCCGAGTCCGTCATGGGTTCGCCGCGATCGGAAGACAGCAGGCCGACCGGTGATCTTCGGGCCAGCCGCCGCACGCCGCGCAACCGCGGTCTCGGGCGCGTTTACAACGAGGGCCGATTCCATCCGGCCAGCGGGCATTCGATCGCTTCCCCTGTGCTGCGGTGTGGCGGAGCACCCACCTGTTCAGGGCATGCCCGACATATCCACAATTAAGTTTCGGTATTTAGTGAGTTTTTTTGAACTTTACTTGGTTTGATGTGGTGGCTCACACTTTGGCCGGTCCTGCAAGGAGGGCGACGTCAACGATGACTGTGGACATGAGTGAGTCATGGCCGACCCCGACGGCCGATTGGGTGACGACCCCCGAATCTCCGCTCCGGACGTTGTGCTGTCGGTTCTGGGCGCATCCAGGATTCCTATCGAATCGTTGCGGACCAACATCAAGACGACAAACAGAGGGAGTCTCAACGAGCATCGCGACGCTCTCGTGACGACGGTCTGGGCCCTTCCGGCCCACCCCGATCGGCTGGCGAGTGTGCGGTCCGGGGACCGCTGGTTCGACTCCTTCGAGGAGTCCATCCGCTATATCGTCCCGATCAGCATGTACCCGCGTGAGGCAACGGCGTCCGACAGAATGCACCGCGGCGACGTACTCCGCTCGGTGGTGATCCTGTGAGCCCCATCGGCCAGGTCGGCACATCCGGCACCTTTCCCTCGGCGGCGGCGCCCGGGACGTGGACAACAACGTCTGGATCGTTCGCGACGGCCGGGCGATCGTCATCGATAAGGAGGCACCGCACCTCGAAGACTGGATCACCTGCGGTCACTGATCGTGTGGCACGTATCGAGGCATGACAGCGCTGAGACGCGATTGGACGACGGGGAGAACACAATGAGCGGGGCTGCGGGGCGTGTACCCGCCCGAGTGACGAGTTTCGTCGGCCGTGACGACGAACTGGCGGCCGTGCGGGAGTCGCTGGCACAGTGTCGCCTCGTGTCCTTGGCCGGCTCTGGGGGCGTGGGCAAGACCCGCCTGGCTGTTGAGACTGCGCGAGCGCTCGACAGCGAGGTTCCGGACGGCGCCTGGTTCGTGTCCTTGGCTCACCTGACCGACCCGGCACAAGTGGCGCAAGCAGTGGTCAATGCGCTGGCAATGAAATTCTCGACGACCAACGTCGTGGACCACCTCGTGGCCAGCCTCATGGATCGGGACATGCTGGTCGTGTTGGACAACTGTGAACACGTCCTCAGTGGTTGCCAGGCCTTCGTTGCCCGCGTACTGAGCATGGCGCCGGGAGTGCGTTTCCTGACCGCGAGCCGTCAGGCACTGGGCATCAGCGGTGAGCGCGTCGTCGAAGTACGCCCTCTGGCGGCCCCGGACCCCGACGCCGCGCTGCGGGTGCAGGACGCGAGCCGCTATCCGGCGATCCAGTTGCTCGACGAACGCGCCAGCGCGATCAGTTCCCACTACCGGCTGACCGACGAGAGCATCGACCTGGTGGCACAACTGGTACGGCGGCTCGACGGGCTGCCGCTGGCCATCGAACTCGCCGCGGCCCGTTTGCGCTCGCTGTCCCTTCGCGAACTGCTCGATCGGGTCAGCGACCGCTTCCGGATACTCGGCGGCGGCGATCCGACGGATCTCCCCCAACACCGCACGCTCCGGGCGCTGGTCGAGTGGAGCCACGAGTTGTGTTCACCGGACGAGCAACGCCTCTGGGCGCGGATGTCGGTGTTCACCGAGAGCACCGATCTGGAGTCGGTCGAGGCGATCTGCGCAGACCACGAATCCACCGACGTGGTGGATACCCTCGATGCACTTGTCGCGAAATCCATTCTCATCACCGAGACGACGCCCTGCGGACTGCGGTATCGGATGCTGGAGTCGATCAGCGAGTACGGCCGGGAACGGCTGCACGCCGGTGGCGAGGAGCAGACGCTGCGACACCGCCACCGCGAGCACTTCCTCGAGCTGGCCAACCGGGTCGGCGCCGCGTTCTGGGGCCCGGACCAAGCACGTCACCTCGCGCACTTGACGACCGAACTGCCCAACTTCGGCACGGCGCTCGACTCGTTCGGCGGTGACGATGACAAGCAGGCGCAACGGAACGCTCTGGCGCTCGCGGCCCGATTACGGATTCTGTGGGTGATGGGCGGTCACTTGCAGGAAGGCCGGCGGCGTCTGGAACAGGCACTCGCCGCGCACACCACGGCCTGCCCGGAACGCGTGGAGGCGTTGTGGTCCTGCGCCTGGGTTGCCCTCCTGCAGGGCGACCAGGACGCAACGCGAGACCGCCTGGACGAATGCGCGAGGCTCAAGGCCGCCGCGGGCCCGCACACCCGCAGCTTCTGCGCCACCTGGCAGGGATCACTTGCCCTGTTCCAAGGTGATCTCGACGCCGCCGTGGAGCACTTCACCGCGGCGGCGGCCGGGCACCGCACGGAAGGTTCGGCCGAAGGCCTGCTCATGTCGCTGTTCCAGCTCGCCCTGACCCACGCGTTGCTCGGCAACCCGACCGAAGCGCACCGGCTGTGCGACGAAGCGGTGGCTGGCAGCACCACCATCGGCGACGACTGGGCCCACTCCTACGCACTGTGGACCCGCGCGCACGTCGCCGTGGCCGAGGGCCGGCTCGAGGATGCGATCACAGCCGGATGTCAGAGCCTCGAATTGAGCATGCCGCTGGACAACCAGCTCGGGATCGTGCTCGTATTCGAGGTACTCGCTGTCGCCTCGGTGGCAGCAGGCCGCCATCATGAGGGCGCCACGCTCCTGGGCCTGGCCGAGACGGCGTGGCGCAAGGTCGGAACCGACCTACAGGCTTTCGGTCCGCAACTCGCCAATCTCCGCGGCCAGGCCGAGGCGCGGGCCCGCGCCGCACTGGGCGCCGCCAAGTTCCAGCAAGCGCATCGGGAAGCCGCAGGTTTCAACTACGCCCAGGTGTGTACCTATCTCGACATTCTCGCCCGCACCTACAGCGATGACGCGGACGCCGCACCAGGCTCGCCGGAACAGACAACCCTGACCCGGCGCGAACGCGAGGTCGCGGCGTTGGTCGGCAAGGGCCTCAGCAACCGGGACATCGCCGCCCAGCTCGTCTTGTCCCACCGCACCGTCGAAGGACATGTCGAGCACATTCTCGCCAAGCTCGGGTTCCGATCACGCGCCGAGATCGCGGTGTGGGCGACCGCCCGCGAACCCGCCACGTGACCGGTTCTGACCGAACCACGTGGTCCACCCACGTGGTTCCCCGGATCCCCTGACATGACCGGCGTCACATCCTTGTGAACAGACGCGATCCGCAATGCGTATCCACACCTACAAGGAGGTAGACGTGCGTTCGATCGCCATCATCGGTACCGGACAAGGTGGGCTGCAGCTCGCCTTCGGCTTGCTCAGCGACGGCTATGAGGTCACGGTGTACTCCGACCGCACTCCGGAGCAGATCGCCGCCGGCCGCCTGCCTTCGAGCAACGGCCTCTTCGGACGTGCGGTCGCTCGCGAGCGCGCTCTCGACATCTGCTTCTGGGACGGCGAGCCGCCGCTGATCGAACAGACCGATGCCAAGCTCACCGATCCCGAGGGCCACCTCGCCGTCGAGTTCACCGGCCGGTTCGCCCAGTACGGGCAGTCGGTCGACCAGCGGCTGAAGTTCAGCACCTGGCTCGAGGCGTTCGCCGGTCGCGGGGGCAAGATCGTCTACGGTGCGGTCGACCTGGCAGGCCTCGACGAGATCGCGGCGGTCAACGACCTCACGATCGTCGCCGCAGGCAAGGGCGAGATCGCAAAGATCTTCTCTGTCGACCAGACACGGACTCCCTATCAGCGCCCGCAACGCTCGATCGGCATGATCTCGCTCATCAACACCGAGCACCCGGCACCCGACGGCGTCTCCTACAACATCCGGCCCGGGATCGGTGAGGCGTTCGGAATCCCGATGCTCACCGCGGCCGGACCGGCCGTCACCTGGGTGATGGAGGCTCTGCCCGGCGGTCCCATGGATCGCTGGTCCCAGGCCACCACGGCCGAGGAGATGCTGGAGCTGACGAAACGCACGTTCGCCGACTTCTTCCCCTGGGAAATGGCGCGCTACACCGAGGCTCACATCTCGGACCCGAACGGATGGTTGTGCGGAGCGGTACCCCCGCTGGTGCGTGAACCGATCGCCCTGCTGCCATCCGGCCGGAAGGTGGTCGGCATGGCCGACGTCCTCGTCCTCAACGACCCGTGCTGCGGTCAGGGCGCCAACAACGCGAGTACGCACGCCGAGGTCATGCATCGGCTGATCCTCGACCGTGGCTCACAACCGTTCGACGAGACCTGGATGCAGGCCACCTTCGACCGGTTCTGGGACCAGGCCCAGCATCCCACGAAGTTCACGAACACGATGCTCGCCTTCAACAACCCGGGCTCCGCCCCGCCCGAGCACGCGATGGAGCTGCTCACCACCGCGACGCAGGTGCCGGAGGTCGCCCACCGCTTCGTCAACGCCTTCAACGACCCCTCCGACCTCGAGAACTTCTTCTACGACCCGGAGCTGACCACGCGATACCTCGCGGAGGCACGCGCACGCCACGAGTTGCGACTGCGTGGGCGCGCCGACCTGAGCTCGGTGGGAGGGAAGGGATGATGACTCTCGAGGAACGCCCGCTGCTCCCTGCAGACGACCCGCGGCATTACCGGCGCTCGCTCGGCTGCTTCCCCACCGGCATCACGGTCATGACCGCCGCGCACGCCAGCACCCGGGTCGGGGTAACCGCGAACTCGTTCGCCTCGGTCTCGCTCGACCCGCCCCTCGTGCTGTGGGCGCTGCGGACCGACTCACCAAGCCTGTCCGTGTTCCACGACGCGAGACACTTCGCCGTGAACGTGCTCGCCTGGCACCAGGAAGACCTGTCCCGGCGCTTCGCCAAGCCGGCCGACGACAAGTTCGACGGCCTGACTCTCACCGAAGGCCTGGGCGGTGCGCCCCTGCTCGACGGGTGCGCCGCGCGGTTCGAAACCCGCATCGCACACCAGATCCCCAGCGGGGACCACGTCCTGCTCGTCGGGGAAGTCCTGCGCTACAACAACTTCCACCGCGAGCCTCTGGTCTTCCTACGGGGCGACCATCTCTGGCTCGACCAGCCCACCATCGGCTGATCGCGAGAGGAACCCACACATGCGAAACCAGCTCTACATCAACGGCCAGTGGCGTGCCGGCCGGGCAGGCTCGTTCCCCACCGTCGACCCCGCCGCCGGCAGAACCATCACCGAGGTCACTCACACCAGCGCCGAAGACGTCGATGACGCGCGTCGTCCGTGCCGTTGATCTTCTCGCGCAGCTGCGTCCGCCGCGCGATCACCGGATCGGTCCCGGCGAACACGACACCACGAACACTGTCGCCGCGCCGCGGTTCGACCAACCGATGCTCCGCGAGCTCGCCGAGAGCCGCGGTGGTGGACTCGCAGTCGCCGGTAGACCGCTTGCAGCGCGTCGGCAACCTCGACATCGCCAGCCAACGCGGTGGTATCGGTGTAGTGGCGCAGCGTCGTGTCCAACCGCCGGTGCCGCAGTCGCCGCCGCGCACGCTCGAACGGGCCCATCCCGACCAACGTGGTCGCCGCCGTGTGCCGCACCCGGTGCAAACCCGCCACCGCTCCACGTACTCGCGCCACAACGCCGTCGTCGCCGCGCTCACCGACACCCGTCCCGGCCGGTACGACTTCACCGGACCAACCACCAACCCACCGCAGGCCGCGCGTGACGACCGTCACCAGCACACAACGTCTACTCGTCCAACATGAAGTGCCGCACGTTGAATGCCGCATCCTTCTGCGACTGGAGCGATGCTGGTCAAGAGAGGGGGATCCGACGCCGTGTCACGATACACCGCCCTCCGCATCGCCGAGCATCAAGCTATGTCCGTGCCGCCAACGCCCCCCGCGCCTCTCAAACCGAACCAGCAGTCCAGCCACCTCGTCGACCTGGTCCCAACTCAGTGGAGTCCGACAGATTCGGTGACGTCCGCATGCCCCCATCCCACGAACTCCCCGTCGTAGACACACCGGGTCCGAGCAGAAGCGACGGAGCCGCACTTTACTAAACTCACCGTATGCCGAAGGTCAGTGATAGCTACAAGGACACTCGCCGCGCCGAGATCCTGGAGGCGGCGCAGCGATGCTTCTTGCGCGATGGCTTCCACGGGACCTCGATGCAGAACCTATTCGACGAGTCGGGCCTGTCATCAGGGGCCGTGTACCGTTACTTTCCGGGCAAGGAAGCGTTAATCATCGCCCTCGCCGAATACAGAATGCGCGAAACCCTCGATATCGTCCACACTGCTGCGTCGGACATACGCGGCCGGTCAATCGGCGAGATGATCACGGAGTTGATCAGCCTCCTGGGGATGCGCGATGCCAAGGACGGCTTCGCGAGGCTCGCAGTTCTGATCTGGGCCGAGTCGGTGCACAACCAGAAGCTCAGAGAGGCACTCAGCGAGCTGTTCGCGCAACTCCGCTCCGAGTTGACCGGCATCGTTCGCAAGCACCAGCAGGCAGGCACCCTGCCTGCTGAAGTTGCCGCCGAGGCGCTGGCTGACGGGGTGTTCAGCTCACTGACCGGGTACGTCTTGCAGCTCGCTGTGCTGGGGCCTCAGTCGATCAGCGGAGCGGCGAACGCGCTACACGCGCTTTACCCGCAGACCCTGCCGGTCGATTTCACGCCAGCAGAGTAGTCCGGGTCCACCGCAAGCTCGAACCCAGACAGGTTGTTCAAAAAAAACGAGCATTCGTCTTGACTGTGGCTCCGGTCCAACATCAGACTCGCCGGTGTCGACGGCGAACGGAGCTCGAGATGACTGCACTACGCGACTGCGAGCGCATGGAGTACCCGCAGCTAGCCGAGCGGGTGTCGGCCCTCGCCAAGGGACTGTCCCGAGTAGGTCTCGCCGGGTACGGCGACATGCTCGTCGTCACGTGCACCGGACATAGCGCCGATCGTGCAGTCGCGGTGTCAGCTGCCGAACGGACCGGCTTATCGGTCTCATGTCTGGATCCGGATGAGGTGGGCCTTCACGCGGCACTGCGTGCCCGTCCCACCGTCGTACTGGCCTGCCACGAGGGCAGCGCCGCGGTGGCCGCATCCCAGCTGCCATGCCGCATCTTCGGTGATCGTCCTGGAATGGCGTGGTGGCGCAGTCTCGAGCTCCTGCACAGGCTGTCGGAGTAATTCCGAAGGAGAACTGGAATGAACAACGAAGTTCGTCCCGACCCAGCTCGATCCAACACCGGCCGCCTCGGACGCGCCCAAGTCGGCATCACCGTCCTCTGCGCCCTGGTAGTACTCATCGACGGGTTCGACACACAGGCAATCGCACTGGTCGCGCCCGATATCGCCGCAGAGTGGCAGGTACCGACCGCCACCTTCGGAGTGGTGTTCGGGGTGGGGTTGCTCGGGGGTGCCATCGGCGCCATTATCTTCGGCTGGGCCGGTGACCGGTTTGGCCGCAAACCCACAGTCCTGTTCGCGGTCGCACTTCTCGGAGTCGCCTCCTCGCTGACTCCCCTAGCCGGCTCGGTCGGCGAGCTGACATTCCTACGGCTCGTCACCGGGTTCGGCCTCGGCGGTGCGCTACCCGGGGTTATCGCAATCACCTCCGAATACACGCCGCAGCGCCTGCGGACGGCCGTGGTCAGCATGATGTACTGCGGCTTCCCGCTGGGCGCCGTGCTGGGCGGGCTCATCACCGTGCGCATGGTGCCCGCACTCGGATGGCAGAGCGTGTTCGTGCTCGGTGGCGCCGCGCCGTTGTTGTTGCTACCGATCCTGGCCATCTGGCTGCCGGAATCGGCGCGCTTCCTCGCAGTGAAGGGCTCGACCGCGCGCCTGAACAAAGTTCTGCGTCGGACCGGTCTCGATGCTCCTCCAGAAGCGGAAGACACCGGATCCACTGAGCACTCGTCTGTCGTCCGGCTTTTCACTGACGGGCGTGCGACGGGAACGCTGCTGATCTGGACCGCACTGTTTTTGAGCCTGCTGATGTCCTACCTGCTGATCAACTGGCTCCCCCTACTAGCGAGACAGGCAGGACTGAGCTCGACCACCGCCACGTTCGGGGTGGTTCTTCTCAACCTCGGTTCGATTATCGGCACGATTGTGATCGGTCGACTCACAATCCGCAGCCGCCCCGCAGTCGTTGTCGGGACCGCTTTCGCCTTGGGTGCAGTGGCAATCACCGGGATCGCGTTCAGCCAACAATCGGGGACGTGGATGCTGGTCGCGGCGCTGTTCGCGGGCGGACTCAGCATCGGTGCCCAAATTTCCAGCCTCGGAATATGCGTGAACCTCTACGACACCTCGGTCCGTGCGACCGGCGTCGGCTGGGCCGTCGGCATCGGACGCGTGGGCGGCATCGTCGGTCCGGTGGTCGGCGGGCTCCTCATCGGTGTCGGAATCAGCACACCCAACCTGTTCCTCGTCACGGCGCTGGCCTCCCTTCTCGCCGCTGCAGCCATTCTCGGTATCGCGCGGCGTCGTGCGACCACCACTGATCACCCGGCTGCTCAACCTACGAAGGCGACGGAACGATGACCCCCAACGGAATGCCTGTCGGGGTGATCGGCCTGGGAGGGATGGGAACGGCGTACGCTCGCCGACTGCTGGGGCGCGGATTCCCAGTCTTGGGCTTCGACATCGCAGAAGGAGCACGCGAGCGCCTGCACGCCGCAGGCGGCATAGTGGCCCGTAACGGGTCGGAAGTGGCTTCGCAATGCGAGGTTGTGCTGACGGCAGTGGACACGGTGACTGCCTTCGATTCCGTGGTCGACGAGATCCTGTCCAGTCGCGGAACAGGGTGGGTTATCGACACGAACACCGTCTCGCGCAGACAGAAGGAGCGCGTACGCCAAGCCCTGGCACGGGTGGGCTGGTCGATGCTGGACTGCACGGTGAGTGGCAGTCCGGCGATGGTCCTCAACGACACGTACAGCTTCTTCGTGAGCGGCGGCGTCGACTCCACGTGTTGCGTCGGACGGGTGATCGACTGTCTCGCCTCGAAGGTCTTCGATCTGGGCGAGTTCGGCAACGCAAGCACTATGAAGCTGATCATCAACCATTTGTTGATGGTCCATAACGCCGCAGCGGCAGAGGCTATGAGCCTGGGGCGCAAAGCCGGACTGCCGCCGTCCTTGATCTACGACGCGGTCACGTCGAGTGGCGGCTCGTCCCGGATGTTCGAGATCCGCGGCAAGGCGATGGCAGAAGACCGCCATCCGGCTGGAACTGCCTTGGAGCTGCTGGTTGACAAGGATGGCGTCGCGATCGCCGACCTCGCCCGATCACTACGTCACCCCGCGCCCGTGTTCGCCGCTGCCTACCAGGCCCACATGATCGGGCTGGCGCAAGGCTGGGGAAGCCTGGACCCCAGCGCGATGTCCGCGGTGTACGAGTCACTGTCCGGCCAACGCCCACTCGGCCCTACCGCGGCCGACCTCGACGAAACGCCCGCAGCGGAAGAGACACCATGAATCGGTCATGGGAGGCCGCCATGGCGTGAGAAAGCCATGCTGATTGGTGACTCCTCGGAGATTCGCGCGGCAGCTGCGGCCGTTCAGTCGGTGTCGCCGTTGCGGGCTGTTCTACGTCCGCAACGGCGACACCGGCACACTCAGTGGAGGTCAGGGACCAGAGCGCGATCACTGCGCTGGCCGCGGGTCACGATGCCCGCCACGGCCGCCTGAGGTTGTATTGCCCAGCAGGTGTCCTGTGCAGACAGTTCGGAACCGGCGGCCTCTGGGCCCCGGGGATCCCTAGTCGTGACCTGGGAGCAAAGCCGGCCGTGCCGTGTTCGGGTCGGCCCCGATACGATCGCCCCGGTTCAGGACCGGCGTCGTTATTCGGCCGCCGGGGTCGCCGTGGTGATTGCCCGAACGACGTAGGTGGAGCCGTGGTCGATCGGAGATCGTGCGGCAATCCAGGCGTGGGTGTGTGATTCGGCCCGCTCCATCGCGGATGAGCACGACCGCGGCGAGAGTCATGAACAGGCTGAGCATCGACTCGCCGAGAACGCTGACGCATGCGTCGGCGTCACCGACCGAACCGATCAGGGTCGCGAGTCGTTGCAGCGCAGAGTTTTCGGTGTATCGCACCGAGGTGAATTCGAAGGCGGAAACGTCGCCAGTATCGAGCGGGATTTGGACTGCGGTCCTGACACAGCCCCAGCCTGCACACTCCCGACCGTCACCCGGAAACAGAGGATGGCCGGTTCTCGGGGTCTGGCTGCGCCGTTCCCGCGGCCTTTCGTGGCTCCTGATCGGGGGCTGTAGCTGCGCTGTTTCCAGTCCCGATAGGTCCGCTCTGCGACCCGTACGCCCGCTCGCGCGGAACCGCGCAGATCGACCCGACCCAGCGACCAGAGGCCCGATGCTCCGCGATGAATCCGGGAATCACCACTGGCAGAGGCCGGGCTCCGCCACGTCCCTCGGGATTGCGTTCGCCTGCGTAGCTCTCGCGGTGCCGGCGCACGAGCGCGGGCCGATGCGTTCGGACTCGGCCGCGTGTGAAACCGGCACGGTCGCCGCAGTCACGGCATCTCACACCGAGGACGGTTCAACCTTGTTCCCGCGGCTCCACGGTCACGGTTCGGGCCCATAGACCAGTACGAGCAGCCCGGCATGGGTTCGAATGAGGGCTCGGTACTCGTGTCCTCCACTGTGGATCGGACCGACCAGATCCGCCCCACCGTCGAGAAGCGGGGCGATCGCGGTCCCGACGCGATCAGTCTTCGCCGTCAGGACCAGCTCGCCGGGAGCCGGATGATCCTCCGGGCCGGCGAGTGCTACCCCTAGGTTCGCCGACGACGGGTCAAGCGCTGCATACCGATTCCCGTCACGGAACTCCACGGTGGTGGACAGCGCCGCGAGGTCGTCGATCATCGCGTCCATCTCGGGGGCAGTGACTAGCACGTTCTTCAGCTGCAACCGGGTCATGCCGCGCGCTCCGGCTCGAGGAGAGACCGGAATCGGCTGCGATGGAACACGAGCGGCGCCGTGTCGGCAGTGGTTTCCAGTCGCTCGATCTCGAGCAGCACGATCACGTGGTCCCCAGCGTCCAACTCGGCATGCATGCGACAATCGAGCCAGGCGACGGCTCCGTTGAGGAACACCGCTCCAGTTTCCGACGCCGTCCAGGCCAGGTTCACGAACCTGTCTCCGCTTCTGGCCGACAGCGACCGACACGCCGCCTCCTGCCCGGAGGCGAGAATGCTGACCCCGAGCTTGTGCCGGGATCGTAGCCGCGGCCACGTCGTCGACGACTTCTGCACGCAGACCGACACCAGCGGTGGCTCCAATGAGACGCCCGTGAAGGCGCTCGCCGCCATTCCATCCGGACCGCTGGGACCCTGCGTGCACAACGCCGTCACGCCGGTCGGGAAGCTTCCGAAGGTGGTGCGGATCTCACGCTCGTCAAGCTGGCTGACAGATTGCATTCCCATGGCGACCTCCTCCGCTCGATCAATGGATCTTGCGCTCAAGTCCGGTCCAGTAGTGATCTCGCAGTTCGCGCTTGAGCACCTTGCCCGCGGAGCTGCGCGGCAAGCTTCCGGTGATATCGACGCGTTTGGGGGTCTTGACGCTGCCGAGCCGGTCCTTGCACAGGGCGATAATCTCGTCCTCCGTGATCTGCGCGCCGCTGTTGAGCTCCAAGACTGCGGTGACCCGCTCACCCCAGTCTTCGTCGGGGATTCCGATGACCGCGCAGTCCTGGACCGCCGGATGACCCCAGATGACCTGCTCGATCTCCTGCGGATAGATGTTCAAGCCACCGGAAATGATCATGTCTTTCTTGCGGTCGACCAAGTGTAGTCTGCCACCACCATCGAGCCAGCCGACGTCGCCGGTGTGCAGCCAACCACCGACGAGGGTCACGGCGGTGGTCTGCTCATCCCGGTAATAGCCAGGGGTCACCATGTCACCGCGTATGCACACTTCGCCGGGCTCACCGCTGGGCACCTCATGGCCGGCGTCGTCGAGGATCTTCAGTTCGATGAACGGCGTCGGGTATCCGCAGCTGGTCAGGACCTCGTCCGGCGCGATCTCACCGTCCACCCAATGATCCTGTGGGGCCAACCACGTGCACATAGCCGGTGCCTCGGACTGGCCGAAGAACTGCGCCATACACGGGCCGAAGACCGTCAGTGCCCGTTTGAGCTTGTCCAGTGACATCGGGGCAGCGGCGTAGGCGAAGTACCGGACCGAGCTGAAGTCCCGCTCCTCGATGCCCGGGTGGTCGAGCATCCGATACACCACAGTGGGCGGCAGAAAGAACTCCGTGACCCTGTGGGTCTCGATGGTGTCGAGCATCAGCCCGACGTCGGCGCCGGGGAGGATGACGACCGAACCCCCGCGGGCGAGCGCGGCCAACGACATCATCCCCGCTGCGTGGGTGAGCGGCGCCGCCACCATGACCACGGGCCGCTCGCCGGCCTCATACGTGAAACTCACCATGTAGCCGGCGAGGAAGTTGTAGAGCACGCGCTGTGTCAGCATGACGCCCTTGGACCGGCCCGTGGTTCCGCCGGTCGGCATGAGGACCGCCAGGTCCTCCCGGTCGCTGGGCAGATCGAGCGGGGTCGCATCCGCGCCCGCCAGCCACTGTTCCAGCGACGGGATGTCGCCGATCTCTTGGTCGAGGCACACCAGGAGCTTCAGGCCCGGAAGCTCCGCACGGAGTTTGTCCACCATTTCCCGGTATCCACTGTGGAAGAACAGCACGGTGCACTCGAACTGGCCGAGCACGTGGCGGGTGTCGTCGAACGCACTGTTCGGGTTCGCCGGAATCCACGTGACATTGGCGCGGTGGAAACCGAAGGCGCACAAGAAGGACACCGCGCTGTTGGTCGACAACACAGCCGCATGCGTGCCCGGACCGTGGCCAAGCGCGCGGAGCGTGTTGGCCACGCGATAGGTGAAGACCTGTGCCTCACGGTAGGTCCAGCTGCGATCTCCGTCGACCATGCACTGCTCGTCCGCGCCGTAGGTCGCGCCACGGTCTAGGAAGTGGGTGAACAACATCGTCGTTGCCTCCTTGGCTAATGGTCCGTCTACGCCCCTGGAGCGGAGAAGATGGCGACAGTCGCCGCAGCCTCCTCGACGCCGAAAATCCCGCCGCCGTTCTCGAGTACCGCGTGGCGTGCGCCGTCGACCTGCCGCTCATCGGCGCGGCCCCGCAGCTGCATCACGAGTTCATGCGTCTGGGCGAGTCCCGTCGCGGCTATCGGGTGTCCTCGTGACTCCAGTCCGCCCGATACGTTGATCGGGATCGAGCCACCGAGCGTGGTTTCCCCCCGCTCCGCGGCGAGACCCCCCTCTCCCCGACGCGCCAGCCCCAGATTCTCCGCGTGCAACAACTCGCCGAACGCGGTCGCGTCGTGGAGTTCCGCCACGTTCATCTCGCCGGGCCCGAGACCGGCTACCTCGTACGCGCGGTCCGCGGTCAACTTGGTGATGTGACGATCCCAGTCGTGCGCATCGCGGTCGACTCCGGATGCGAGCTCTAGCGCTGCGATTGTCACGGCCTGACCGGTCGCCCCGAGTGCGCGGGCCTTATCCGCCGAGCACACGAGCACCGCGGCTGCGCCGTCGGAGTAAGGCGAGCACATCGGCACGGTGAGCGGATATGCCAGCGGCCGGGCGGCGAGCACTTCGTCGATCCGGAACTCTTTCTGAAAGTGGCAGTTCGGATTGAAGGTCGAGTGATAGTGATTCTTCGACGATATCGCCGCCAGCTGAGCCTGCGTCGAGCCGAAGTCGTGCATGTGCGCGCGAGCCCAGAAGCCGTAGATGTCCATGAAGATCGAGCGGTCGCCCTCGACTTCCAGTACTGTGTCGTCGCCTGCGAGGTCTCGCAACGCCAGGAGGACCCCCTCCCGGTCGTGTACGTCCATGCCCCCTTCGAACAACGCATCGCGGCGCGCGGAGTCGTCCGTGGACAGCTTTTCGGCACCAACGGCCATGACGCAATCGGCCAGGCCCGCCTTGACATGGGCCCAAGCGAGGTGGAGTGCCGTCGTGCCAGAGGCGCACGCATTCTCCGTGTTGACGATGGGCACACCCTCGAACCCCAGTGGCCGCACGGCCATCTGGCCCGGGTTCGCTGTTTGGCCCTCGATCAGCCCCTGACCGACATTGGCGAAGAACAGGGCTCCAACATCCGCCGCCTCGGCCCCTGCGTCATCCAGACAGGTTGTGATGGCCTCGGCTGTCATGGCTTTGACACTGCGGTCTGGGAAGACGCCGAAGTGGGTCATCCCGACACCGACGATGTAGACACGGTCCGCGTTCACCATGGCAGTCACCTCATCGTCCGACGAAGCGTGCCGGCCGGCGCTCGTGGAACGCGGCATTGCCCTCGGCCCGGTCCTCGGAGTGCGCCAGATCAGCGAAGGAGTTGACCTCCAGCCGGACCGCCTCGTTCAAGCTGAGTCCTGCGGAACGCCGCGCCACGTCCTTCATATAGCGTTGCGCGAGCGGGCCGCGAGTGGCCAGCACTTCGGCGAAACGCAGGGTCTCCGCGACCAGATCGGCCTGCGGGATGATCCGGTTGACCAGCCCGATCCGCAGCGCGTGCTCGGCGCCGATGCGGTCGCCGGAGAGGATGATCTCCATCGCGTTGCCCAGACCGACGATGTGCGGCAACCGCACGCAGCCGCCGTCACACGGGTGCATGCCCCGATTGACATCGTGAATCGCGAACACCGCATCCGGCGCGCAAAAGCGGATGTCCGTGGCGAGGGCCAGCTCGAGGCCACCCGAGATCGCGTACCCATTGATGGCGGAAATGATCGGCTTGGTCACGCGAAGTCCGCGGGTGATGCCTCCGAACCCGTAGCCGTCGACGAAGCGCTCCCGGAAGTACGGTGCGGGCTCACCCACGTAGCGTGGGGAGAACGTCTTCAGGTCGGCACCGGAGCAGAACGCCCCGTCGGCGCCAGTCACGACGGCGACACGGAGCGTCTCGTCCGCCTGAAACTCGGTGAAGGCCGCAATGAGCGCCTCATTCGCCTCGTAGTCGAGGGCGTTCCTCTTCTCCGGGGCATTCACGGTGATGAGCAATACGGCGCCGGTGCGCTCGGTCAGTACGGCAGACATCGTCACCTTCCCTTGAACGTAGCGGGGCGCTTCTCAGCGAACGAGGCGTAGCCTTCTCGGAGGTCCTCGGTATCAGCGAGATCCCGGAACGAGCGCGTCTCCATACGCAACGCCTCGTCCAGGTTCATTCCGATCGCGCTGCGGATGACGTCCTTGGCGAACCGCTGGGCGAGCGGAGCCCTGGTTGCGAGCCGCTCCGCGAACTCGAGCGTCCGCTCGAGCAGTTCATCCTGCGGGAACACGCGGTTCACGAGACCGATGCGCAAAGCGTGCGCAGCGTCGATCCGCTCTCCGGACAGGATCAGCTCCATCGCGTTGCCATGCCCTACGACGTGCGGCAGCCGGATGCTCCCGCCGTCGCAGGAGTGAAAGCCCCAATTGACGTCCTGCAGACCGAATATGGCGGTATCCGTACAAAAACGGATGTCGGCGGCCAGGGCCAACTCGAGCCCACCCGAAAGGCAGTAGCCGTTGATCGCCGTGACGACCGGCTTGGTGCCGGAGAAGTTCCGGGTGATACCACCGAATCCGGGACCGTCCGTGTACTCCACCCGGAAGTCGGCGCTCGACTTTCCGTCGAGGTACCGGCGCGGGTAATCGGTCATGTCGGCGCCGGCACAGAAGGCTTTGTCCCCCGCACCCGTGAGCACGGCGACATAGGCGTCGGCGTCCGCCTCGAACTCATCGAAGGCCTCGATCAACTCCTGGTTGGTGTCATAGTCGAGGGCGTTCATCTTCTCCGGCCGGTCGATCGTGAGGATCGTTACCCGCCCTCGGCTTTCCTTGAGGATCTTGGACATCGTGCTCACACCTCCTCGAGGAACCCGGTGAGGAGCGCCTCGAACGTTCGTGGGTCGTCGATCATCGGGAAATGGCCGCATCCTGGCAGCACCTCGACACGGCCACCGGGCAGCAGCCGGCGGAACTCCTCGAGGCAGTCGATGGACGGTCCGTCCGCGCCGAGCACCGCCATGGCCGGGACCGCCAACCGCGACATCGCCTCTACCAGATCGTAGTCCCGCACCGCCCACAGGATGTCGACCATGGAATGCACGCCTGCCTTCTGCCGGTCGACGTTCCATCGGTGAAACAACTCGGGCGTGAGCTCGCGAAACCGGGGAGCGACGGTATCGAACGGCTGGACGAGTTCGGCGAACATGCTCTCTATCCAGTCCCAGTTATCGGCCCACCACTGCTGCGGACGCAACTGGGTGTCGATGATGATCGCCTTATCAACACGCTCCGAGAAGCTCGCTCCCAGCTCGACGGCCAGCGTACCGCCGATAGAGCAACCGGCGACGCTCGTCCGCTGCACACCGAGCTGGTCGAGCAAGGCGATGGCTGCGCGCGCGTGGTCGTGCACGCTCAGGTGTCGGGTGTGAGGAGCGGAATCGCCGTGCCCGATCAGGTCCCAGACAATCACCCTACGGTTGCCGGCCAGCCGCTCGACGTTGTCGTCGAATTCGTGCAGCGACGTGCCGCCGGAATGCGCAAGCAGCAACGTCGGCCCGGCGCCGTGATCGACGTAGTGGACGCGGCCGTACTCGGTTTCCACGAAACCCTCGCCCATCAGTCATCTCCCAAGTGCGGCATGACCTGTTCGGCAAAAGTACGTAGCGAGTCGGGCTCCGCGCTGAAGTCGGCGAGTAGGACGTAGTCGACGCCCAGATCCTCCAGCACCTTCAGCCTCTTGACGACGTCCTCCGGGTAGCCGATCAAGGCGGCCTCGTCGGCCACAGCCTCCTCGGCTGTGCCAGTGGGCAGGTTCCCCCGCTCGGTGAACGAGGCCCACCTGGTCCCGGTCTGCGCGCCGAGCGCGTCGAGCTGACGGGCCCGATCGGCATGTGCGCGGCGGAGATCCTCGTCGTTGTCAACCAGGCGCAGGGCCCGGTTCACCGCCACGCTCTGCGGAGGTACCACGTTCCCCGCCTCGGCCGCGGCCTCGCTGTACTGCGCGATTCGCGTACCGATCAGATCGGGGGCGGCGATCTGATCCAGCAGCAGCCGGTGCCCGTTCCGGCCGGCCTTCACGGTCGATGCCTCACTGGTGGCACCGACCCAGATCGGTGGGCGTGGGGTCTGGGAGGGCGCCGGGTCGATGACGATGTCGTCGAACTCCCAAAACTCCCCCCGGTGGTCGAACCGTTCCCGGGTCGACCAGGCCTGTTTGCAGAACGCGAGAATCTCCTCATAACGAGCCGCAGCCTCATCCGGCGAGATTCTGAACCCGGCGAACTCGTGGGGGCGGTAGCCCTTACCGACGCCGAAGTCGAATCGACCACCCGAGAGCTGGTCAATCGTGGCGATCTGCTCGGCGAGCAGGACAGGATTGTGCCAAGGCAGCACGACCACCGAGGTGCCGAGCCGAATCGTCGAGGTCCTCCCGGCGAGATAGGCCAGCACCGACAGTGACGAGGACACTTGTCCGTTGCCAGTGAAGTGGTGCTCGACCAGGAAGACACTGTTGAACCCCAGCGCCTCAGCTTCGCAGATGTAGTCGCCGAAGGTTTGCAAGTTCTGCGCCGACGCAAAGCCCTTGGCTCCCGCACGACTCCCGGCTGAGACGTCCGTCATCAGTCCGAACTTCATGGGTTGACACACCTCCACATCGAGTCGGTGTCAATGCCGAGCCCTTCCCGAACAGCCCGACCTAGCCCACCCTCCTCCCTCGTGCAGCTCAAGTCAAGACGAACATTCCTTCTTTTTCGCTCGCCTGAGCTCATCGCTCTCGCGATGGGCTACCTGGCGCACCGGACAGCTCCAGCGGCACCCGCGTCCCCGTGCACGCACAACCGGCCTCTTCCCGGGAGCTCCGAGAAGGGGCCCGAAGCTCTCTGCGAACCGGTTACCATCCTTTTCGGACAATCAACACGCACGGAAAGGCTCCACGGTCCTATCCGCGGGACTACGCCACGTCTGCGGGTCGTGTCCACGATCCTCGGACAAGCCCGCCCCGTGCTCACGCCACATTCAACATCAGGGACTCTCGGAGTCCGGAGCTTCGACCGGACGCCTTGCGGCGTCACCGTGTTCGGCTACCTGCTCACGTGCGCCGAGGCTGGCGCCAGTGCCACCGTGGCGCTCGCGCCCGGAACCCGCATGCCTTCAGTCTCCCTCCGCCGGCCGAGGTCTCCAGCAAGGCCGCTCAGGGCCGGCCTCGTGGTGTAGAGTTCGTCCGGTCCAATATGGCGAGGCGCCGCAGCTGCCGCCCTCGAACCGATGCGCTGATCCGAGATCAGAGAACACGCCACCGGTACCTATCAGTGGAGATACCAGCGTGGTGCGAGTCGTAGTGCGAACTGGTGGCGACAGCGGATTCAATGGCCCGTGGTGCGAGAACCGCAGCACTGAAATCGCTGGTCAGCATGCCAACGTGGTCGATACGGCAGTCTTCTCATCTCTGGGTAGCAGGTGCGATGCGTGCCGGACTCCCCGAAACACCTACATGAACCCGAGGGGACGCGGTGCAACCATTGCCTGAACCAGCGGCAGGAAGGCACGGCTGAAACGCCGTCCGTCTCGCCTGCGACGACTGTGCTCAGACGCCCAACGTACGGGTCGACAGCCGCTACTGTTGGCGGACGGAACCGATCTCGCTTGCGAGCCGAGCTCGTCGCGCGTTGCCAGACTCGCCCGATCGCCCATACTGCCGCCGAGATGGGCATCTCCCGCCAATGCGCGAGTAAGTGGTCAACCGTCACCGCTGCTTCGGCAATGCGGGGCTGCTCGACCGCCCGAACGCCCCGCACGATCAGCCCACCGCCACTACGGCCGAGGTGGTGGCCCGGATCGAGCAGCTCCGCCGGCAACGGAAGTACTCCGCCCGCAGGATCGCCACCGAACTGGCCGCCGAGGGCATCACGATCTCGGTCCGCACCGTCGGCCGCCGGCTGCTGGAGCCCGGTCTGAACCGACGCCGCTTCATCGACCCCACCGGAGCCAGCAACCGGCAACCGCGGCGGATCACCGCCCGCTGGCCCGGACACATAATGCATGTGGATGTGAAGAAGACCGGTCAGATCCCGGACGGGAGAGGCTGGCGCGTCCACCGACCACACACCGCCGCCGGAAACCAACCACCAGCATCCCGACTCCACACCGGCGTCACCAACCTCACGGCCTCATACACCTAGCCGCTCTCCGCGCGTCTGTCGCCGACCACGTCGGCGAGTGCCCTCGTCACCGCAGCCGCCGGGTCCGCGTCGCCGCGAGCACCGCGCCGCCAGCTGTCCGGACTGGGCACCGCTGGATCGGGCGGGGCGGCATGTTCCCAGTCGAGCACGACCGTACGACTGGCCACGAGCCATCGACCATTGCGCTGCTCGAAGACGTCGACGTACCGGAGCCCCTGAAACGTCGCCGCACCGTCGATCGGCTGCTTTCGATACAGGCAGTAGGTCTCGACCTCGGCCCTTGTCCCTTCGCGCACGATCGTGGGTACGCCGAGGAAATGATAGGTGCTTTTCAAGCTTGCACCGTAGGAGCGGAAGAACTCGAAGAGCTCGTCGACAGTGCCGCTGAAGCGTCCATGATCGTCCGTGGCGTCCGGGTGGTAACACGTGCGCGCCAGCTCCCGGTTGCCGCGATCAATCGCGTGCGCGTACCGGCACAACACATCGGTGATCTCCGCCCGTGCGAGAAGATCCTCGACCAAGTACATGCTCCACCACCGTCCTATCTGGACTCTTTTGGCCCCGAGTCATTCGGGTCGGGTGCCGTCGTTGACAATGACGCACGTCTCATGTTTGAGTCAATGCTAGGTCCACTGTGGATCGATCCCGCGCATATCTAATATCCTGGAGGTCACCATCATGGCCAACACGAGTCAACGAGTAGCGATGGTGACCGGCGCCGCGTCCGGTATCGGCGCCGATATCGCCGTGCGACTCGCCGCGACGGGCATGGACGTGGCTATCCTCGACCGGGACGGCGAAGGACTTTCCGTGACCCGCCGACGCTGTTCCGGTGGTGTCGGCGATGTGTTCGAGATCGAATGCGACCTGCGAGAAGAAGCGCGTATCGAGGCCGCGCTGCGACGGTTCGGCTCCTGGCGCAACCATCTCGACGTCGTCGTGAACGCGGCAGGCGTGCTGGCCCGCTCCGACATCGCGGAGACGACATCGGAGATCTGGGCGGCCGTGTTGGACATCAATCTCACCGGAACTTTCCGGGTGGTGCGCGCCGCGCTGCCATACCTGACCCGGGACACCGCGGACCGCGCCAAGCGTGTGATCAACATTGGCTCGGGCGCTGCTGAGCAAGGCTACGCCTATCCCGCCTATACCGCGTCGAAGGGAGGTGTGGTAGCGCTCACCCGCGAACTCGCCGCAGAACTCGCGCCGCACGGTGTAACGGTCAACGCGATCAATCCGGGATTCATCCGTACCGCGATCAACGACAACGCCTGGAGCGACGACGAGGCGAGGAGCCGGGTCGAGGGAACCATCCCGTTGGGCAGGATGGGCCGGCCCGAGGAGGTCGGCGCGGTAGCCGACTTCCTCGCCTCGCCGGAATCGAGCTACGTCACAGGACAAGTAATCACCGTCGACGGCGGCCGATCCACCATTTCCCCGCCTCCACCCCGGTAGTCGTACTCCACCCCGGAGCTGTCCGTCGTAGCGTCCGAACTGGACGCAGCGCCGGTTCCTCGAGGGGAAGGATCGAGCACATTGAGGGTTTCACCTGACTCCCCGCCGAACCACCCGCCGTTCAGGCACACCGGACGGGTGCCGGGATCGACCGTCGCGCAATCGTCAGCAGCTCACTCAGGTTCCGCCTCGGTCACAACCGCGTCGGCCGCGAAGCATTCGGCGGGGGTGACGATCAACGGATTGATCTCGACCGTCTCGTAGCCGGCCAGTGCGCCGTTCGCGAAGGACTCGCACAGTCCGGCGAGGGTGCTCACTGCTGTTTCGTGGCCGTCGACCCCGACCGCGGCGAGCAGTCGTTCGGCCTCACCCGGACGCAGCGGCAATCGCCGTGTGGTGGATCGATTGGCGAGTTCGGTCGCGGTACCTCCGAGTCCTACGACGACGTACTTGCCGAGCACCGGATCCGTGTTCAGCCCCACCAAGATCTCGGTGCCGAACACCATCTCCTCGACCAGATAGCCTTCGATGTCACTGGTCGCGAGCCCCGCCGCGACCACGTTCGTCTCGATCCGCTTCGTGGTCTCCGCAAGGTCGCCGGTCTGGCAGACACCGAGCACGACACCACCGATCCTGGCCTTGTGGCTGACCGATGCGACGACCTTGACCGCGAAGGGCGGCCGTAGTCCGGCCGCGGCCTCGGTAGGGTCCTCGCCGTGACCGACCCGGACACCCCGGGCGATCGGGACGCCGGCCGAAGCAACGATCTCCCTCGAGTCGGCCTCGCTCAACACTCGCGCGCTGGCCTCGGCGGTCGCCGATGCGCGCTCGCCCACCTGTGTACCCGCAGGAAAGATCTTGGCCAAGGCGGAAAAGGTGAGCCGGAGGTTCTGCACGACACCCACCTGCGGATGCCGTTGCCGGTAGTCGTGCACCCAATCGGTGACCGGTACCGGCGCCATCGAAGTGATGACCAGTGGTGCGCCGTGTTCGGCCGAGAGCCGCGCGAGATCGTTCCAATTCCAGGTGTGCACCGACTGTTCCGGCGACTCCGAGGGAAACTGGACGCTCCAGGGCATCAGCACGAGGCCCGTGTTCGGATCGCCGAACACGATGCTGTTGATGCTCTCGTCGCCTTCCCTTCGCTTGACCCCTATGACGTCGAGCGGGTTGTCCACGAACGACCCCGGACCGGCCAGTTCACGAATCCTGCTCGTCGTCTGCTCCGCGAAGACGGTGAGGTTGACGCCGTAACGATCGGCGAGGTCGCTACACAACGCGGCGGCGCCACCGGAACCACCGAGAATCGACACCGCCTTCGGACGCCCCGGCGTCGCGCCGAGCAAGCTCAACGTCGCCAATCGCATCAGCTCGTCGATGCCCTCGGCGCGCAACACCTCGTGCTCGCGCAGCAGCTCGGAAAGCACCGAGTCGGTCCCCGAGATGCTCGCCGTGTGCGAGAGCACGGCACGCTGTCCCCTCTCGGACACTCCGGACTTGAGAACGACTATCCGCTTGCCGAGTTGGCGGGCGGTCCGAAACACCTCGACGAACGCGGGCAGTTGCTGCCTGGAGATTCCTTCGAGGTAAACGCAAACCACCCGGGTGGTGCTCCTGCGCACGGCGAGGTCGAGGGCCTCGGCCACGCCGAGCACGGCTCCGTTGCCGGTGGAGACGCACATGTCCACTCCGAGGTTCTCCTCGGCCGCGCCGGCGATCAGAGCCGAGAGCAACGCCCCGCTTTGCGAGACGATCGAGACCGGCCCCGACCGGGCTGACAACCAGGCAGGCTCGGCGATCGCGCACAGTCCTTCGGCGAAGTCGGCGAAACCGACGCAGTTCGGGCCCCAGAGTCGAGTCGCGGTCCCGGAGACGATGTCGACCAGTTCCTCCTGCAGCCTCCGCCCGACATCGTCCCCTCGTTCGACGAAGCCATCGGAGACCAGCACGATGTCGCTGGTACCGGCAGCGGTGAGCTCCCGGACGGCCTCGACGCTCGCCTCCCTGCGGATGGCGACGACCGCCGCGCGGGGCCTGGCGGGTAGATCGCTGACGCTCGGAACAGCCGACAGACCATCCACGGTCTCATGATTCGGGGTGACGGGCACGAGCTCAAGGTTCGGGTCGAGGGTGCGCAGGTTGTGGATCGCGCAGTTGGTCCAGAAGTTCCGAGGGGACGCACCGACAACGGCGACGGTGGATCTGGGCACGGCGAGGCTCTCCTTCGTATTCAGGTGGTTCGGGCGCACATGCGGATCAGCTCGTCAAGGAGCCGCCATCGGCGTACCAGGCACGAGCCTCGGCGATGCCCAGCTCGGCCAGTTTGTCGACCATGTGCCGGTTTCCTTCCGAGGTGTGGATGAGCGCGTCCCAACCGGCACACGCGTCCAGCGTCTCCCGGAAACCTTGCCGGATCAGCACATCGTTCGCGGCCCGCTTCTTGATCTCCAGCATGTCCAACGGGGTCTTCGCGACTTCGCCGGCGACTGCCTTCGCCTTGGTGAGCACCTCATCGTCGGAAACCGAGTAGTTGGCCCAGCCGCGCGCGGCCGCCTCCGCACCCGTCATGTGGCTACCGGCGGTGTAGGAGAGTTCCTTCGCCTTCTTCGGACCGATCTGGTACATCGCGGTGGGTCCCAGCATGCCTCCGCCGATCGGCAGCACCGGCCAGGCGATCTTGGTTTCATCGCCGACGACCGCGAGGTCAGCACAGGCCGGAATCAGGGTCGCACCACCCGCGCAGTGGCCGTGCACCGCCGCGACGACAGGTTTCGGCACGTCGAAGACAGCCGAGAAAACCCGGATGTGCCAGCGAAGCCGCACCCAGTCCTCGTGGGCGCTTCGGTGGCTGTAGCCGTTCTGAGCCGACGCAGGTTTACCGACGTCCCAGCCGACGCTGAACGCCCGGCCTTCGCCGCGAACGATGATCACCGAGACGGCCGGGTCGGCACCGAGTTGCCCCAGCACCCGCTCATACTGCTCGAAGAGGTCGTGGTTGAAGGCGTTGAGTTTGTCCGGGCGGTTCAACACCACCTCGGCTACCCGCCCTTCCTGTTCGACATTGACGTTGTTCACGGTGTCTTCCTTCTCCTTAGGGGTAACCGGCGGCACGGGCACTCGCGGGGTCACCCGAGGGGCGATCCAGGCGATGTGGACCTTCGCCGATAAAGCAGAGTGCCGTTACCTCGGCCGGCGATCGTACGCAGCGCCTCAACAAGACGAGTCCGGCAATCGCAGCCGTTCGGGTCGAAAAGACTGTGTACGCATTCCTGGTGGACCTCGGGAGGCCACAGGTGCTTCGGGTCGCCGAGCGTCAGCGCGGTAGTCTCGACCTCACCGGCGCTCCACCGCACCGCGCGAAAGGTCCTGCCGTACATGTCGATGTCGAACCGGTGGGCACCGGGAAGGCCCCACAGGCCGGAACACAACCGACGACGCAGCACCGAAGACACAGTCACCACAGGCAGCGCCATCGACCCGGCCCATTCCACGATCTCCTGCTTCTTCGCGGAACGTGTCGGGTCAAGAGTGGAGACGAGACACGCGTGCGCCGCCGCGAAACCGGCTTCGGCGATTCCGACCAGGTCCGTCGCCGCCTCACCGATCGTCGCCGCACCGAGAAGTCCGGCTTCGTGCGCTCGGTAGGTCATCACATGCCCCGGCCGGGTCAATCGCTCCGGAGCTGTATGCGGATCGGCGACCAACGCGATGGTATGCGCGCGATCCGTCGCCGAGATACCCGTTCCCGGCACTTCGGCGGCATCGAAGGCTACGCCATAGGTCGACATGCCGGCCGCGTTCCGACCGGCCGGCATGGGATCGAGTGCCAACCGGTCGGCATCACTACACGGCAGCGAGACTTGGATGAAGCCCGACGTGTGTCGGACCATGGTGGAAACCAACCCTGGCGTGGCATACCGCGCCGCGAAGAGTAGATGGCATTCCGACTCCTGGCCGAGGTCGTCCACGAGAACCACGGCTTTTCCCGCCGCCAACACTCCCGTCACCTCGTCGAGAGTGTCCTGAGAGGCTTCCGCGTCGTCGGCCGAAACATTCAGTGGCGTGCTGTCCGACTGAACATACTCGGGTGCGACCGTCATCGGAGCGCCTCCGTGTCCTGGCCGGCGAGTATCTTGCGCGGGTTGTCCACCAGCATCGTTTCGATGTCACTCTGCGTGACACCAGCTTCGAGCAGCGCCGGGATGACATCCTCGGTGATATGGGTGAACCGCCAGTTCGGCATGTTCCTGGCGCGGAAGTCGTCGGGGAAATTGTGACTGTGGCAGGAGGCATCGTGGGAGAGCACCATCCGGCTCGCGTAACCGCGCTGTGCCAGTTCCGCTACCGTTCTCACCCGATTTTCGAAGGATAATCGATTGTCGAGACCAAATCGGTCCATCCCGAGATAGGATCCATTGTCGAGCAACCGCAACAGATAGTCGAGATCGTCCGAATCGCCACTGTGACCGATGACGACGGATCCTGGATCGACACCTTCCTCGGCGAAGATCTTCTGCTGATCCAGGCCTCTTTGCGTGGATACGTCGGTGTGGGTCGAGATCGGGACTCCGGTCTCGATGTGGGCGCGAGCCACCGACCGGAGAACCCTTTCCACATCCGGCGTGACGCCGGGAACGTCGGTGGCACACTTCAGGATTCCGGCCTTGACACCTGTCCCCGCGATACCCTCGGTGATGTCTTTGACGAACATACCGGTCATCGGCTCCTCGCCGCCGACCATGCGCCCCGGACCGCGTAGCCGCAGGTAACTCGGCAGCTCCGTGAACGTGTAGAAACCGGTGGCGGCGACGATCGAAACCGGGGACCTTTCCGCGACCTCGCACACTCTGCGAATGTCCCTTCCCAGTCCGAGCACGGTGAGGTCGACGATCGTGTCGACCCCACATCGCTTCAGCGCGGTGAGCTTGTCGACGGCGTCCGCGACCCGCACCTCGTCGTCCCATGTATCCGGGTAGTTCACCGCGTACTCGTGGTTCAGCACGAACACGTGCTCGTGCATGAGCACCCGGCCGAGATTCGCCTCATCAACAGATCCGGTGACGGTCTGGACAGTGGCCATCGATGCGATCTCCCTTGCCTGAAGCGACGGTGCGATCTCCCGGATGTCTGCTATCGAGGTCGTGAGAGTGCCTCGCAGGCCGGTTCGGGGTCGACCACATCGTCAACCTGACGCGCGTCTCATGTCCGGTGTCAATACTGACGCGCTTCTCATGTTTAGTCAAGACTCTGCCACTGGGGCGCTCATGGCGACATTCCCTCCGGCAAGAACGTTGCGATCTCCGGGAAGAAGATGAAGATCAGGGCGACGACGAGGGTCACCGGCAGGAACCACAGCTGAGCGACCATGCAGTCCTTCAACGAGATCGAATGGCCCAGGTTCACCTCCTTTTCCCTGCCGATGTTTTCCACGATGTAGAGCAGCAAGCCGACCGGCGGGGTGATAATGGCCAGCTCGCCCATGAAGACGGCGAAAACGCCATACCACAGCAGCGAGATGTCCAACGCCTCCAACGTCGGTATCAGCAGTGGAATGGTCAGCACCATCATCGAGAGCGGGTCCATCACCGTGCCCATGACCAGATACGCGACGAGCATGACCAAAAGGAACTCGACCCTGCCGAGCTCGAGCCCTGAGACCCAGTCGGTGAACGCCGCGCCGATGCCGGTGATCGACAGCATGTCCGAGAGGACGTACGCACCGATGATCAGAAAGAAGATGATTCCCGCGCTCTGCAAGGTTCCGGATATCGCCTCGCGTGCGGCTGAAGCGGGTCTGTCGCCGCGCTTGATCCAGAACATCGCCACGAGGGCCAGCAGTGCGCCCACGGCGCCCGACTCGGTCGCGGTGAACAGTCCGGTGTACAGGCCGCCGATCACGACGAGGATCAGGAACGGTACGAGCCATACCGCCTTCAAGCTCGCGAACCGCTGGCTCCACGAGACCCGCGTTTCCGTGGCGGCGGCCGCGGAGCGTCCTGACTTGGACGATCTTCCGATGCTCAACAGCACGATCATCAACGAGTACATGACCGAGACGACGATCCCGGGCACGATGCCGGAGAGCAGCTGCGGACCCACCGGGGTCTCGGCGATCCCGGCGTAGATCACCATCATGATGCTCGGCGGGATGAGGTGACCGGGAAGACCCGCGACCAGGACCGAGCCGACCGCCAGCCTGCGGTCGTAGCCGGCCTTCAGCATCTCGGGAATGCCGATGCGACCGAGCGCGTACGTGGACCCGATCGTTGAACCGCTGATCGAGGCCATACCGGTGCCCGCGACGTTCGTTCCGATCGCCAGACCGCCGGGCAACCAGTTCAGCCAGGTTCTCCCCGCGTTGTACAGCCGCTCGGTGACGCCGGACTTCCAGAGCAGCAGGCCCATCAAGATGTACATCGGCAGTACCGTGAAGCTCCATTGGGCCACCGACTCGTACGGCACCTTCGTCAGTACGCTCCACGCGGCCTCGCGTCCCTCGATAGCCCACATGCCGAGCCCCGCGGCAGCGATCATCGAGATGGCGACCGGGACCTTGATCAGGATCAAGGTCAACATCAGGACGAAGGCCGTGCCACCGACACCTTCACTGATCAAGCGCCCGCTGAACATCAGCCAGACGCACAGCGCGATGATCAAATAGGGAAGCAAGCGCGTCGCGACCCGCACGACGGACGGACCGCCGGGGCCGGCACCTCCGTGCCGGATGTCGTCGGCGCGGTTCGTCGATTCACCGATCGGGACCTTCTTGTCCAGTGCCGGCGCGGCTCCTGGCGTTTGTTCTTGCACCAGCTTCACATCCTCGTCATCGTCAACGACGATCTGCCGTGCGCACGGGAACCGCCGTGCGCTGTCGGTTGAGAGGGGTCAGTGACCGCTCTTCGGCGGACTCGGCTCATCGGCTTCCGTGGCTTCGACCGGTATCCCGCGTGTTGTCGCGGTCCTGAGCAGACCGGAGAGCGCGTAAAGGGATAGCACCGCGAAGGCGAAGGGCGGGAGGAACGTCACCGGCCACACGACGACTCCGGTCACACCCGCGGTCAAACCGATGTCGAGATTGTGCATCGCCTCGGTGAGCGTGCTCCAGGTGAGTACCGCGAGCACCCCGACCGAGAGAAGGTAGGCGAAGATGGTGAGGTCCTTCTGATGGGTTCTCGGAAGTCGGTCGAAGAGCAGCCGAACCTCGATGTGCTCCCGTCCCCGTTGGGCGACAACACATCCGGCGAACGCAATGCCCGCGAGGTACCACATACCGGCGTACTCGGTCGTTCCCGCGAGCGGGAAGTCGAACCACTTCCGGGACAATGAGTTCGCCACCGAGTGCAGCATCAGTAGAAGCAGCGCGGTGCCGCCCAGCGCCTGCAGCACGGCCGCCAACCCCTTCTCGAGTGTCGACCACAGTCGAGTTCGGTCCATATCTGCATCCAGTCGAGTTCTCGCCGGCACGCCGAGGCCGGCGTGCCGGACCGTGGAGGTTACGGGAATTCGCGATCAGGAAGGACGGTCTGGCTTCATGACGTTATCCATGAAGTACGACACCATCGGCTCGAGGTCGATGTCCTGCTTCGGGTACCACTCGGCGAAGTCGGCGAAGTCGCCGGCGTCGTGGTAACCCAATTCGCCGGTAACGGCCTTCTTCCATGACTCCGTATTGTCCAGCAGGTTCCTCACCAGTTCCGGCCTTTCAGCTCGGCCGGCTTCGAGCACGCCGTCGTTGAACTTTTGCAGGGTTTCGACCACTTCCGGGGACCATTTCTTCACCTGGCCGCCGCTGGCCGAGACTTCCTTCAACGCTTCGACCTCGTACTGCAAGGAAGAGTTCAGGCCCGCTTCCACCAAGACGTCCAGCTTGTCCCAGAGCAGTTGTCGCGCGGGCAGCGGTAGGTCCTCCCAGAAGTTCTGTCCGAAGCTGAACGCACCAGGAACATCTGCGAAACCGGTCTCGGGGCTGTACGAAACCTGGTTCGCGATCTCGAGTGCACCGATGAGCTTGAGCGTGCTCATCGACATCTCACCGCAGTCGATCACGCCGCGCTGCAGACCCTGGTAGATCTCGGACATGTCCAGATCGGCTGCCGTGATCCCCATAGCATCCAGCTGTTTCGCGTGAATCCGTCCGCTGGCCCTCGCAACAAGCCCGTTCATGTCCTGCTGCGTCGTCGGGGCCTTCTCACCACAGGCCAGCATCACCATTGGGGAAATCGGCCACAGCGGGAATACCGGCTTCAGTCCCGCCTCCTCCAGCTCACCGACGACCTCCTTGCTCTGCACGGACGTCTGGATGAACGAGCCGAACCGTTGCAGCCGCCCGACCAGCGGCGTGTGCTTGCCGACGAAGGTCAGGTCGACGAGCTTGTTCGTCTCCGGATACTCATCCGGCTGGTAGAGCGGGGCATGACGAGCGAAGTCGAGTCGACCGTCGGCGAGCGCTTCGCCGGACTTGGCAAGTGACGCGATGGAGGAGGAGTACGAGATCTCGGCCTTGATCTTTCCGCCGGACCACTCGTCGATTATTTTTGCGTATTCCTCGACCGGCCTGCTGTTCAGCGCACCTTTCGGCGAGAGCGTCTGCATGCTCATCGTGATGGGATCGATGTCCTGAAATGCCTGAATGTAGTCCTGCTTCGACGCCCCGGCCGGCACGGCTGCACCCGCGCCACCTTTCGTGTCGGCCGACGGATCCGCGCATGCCGAAAGGATGAGCGCGGATACGAGCACGATCAGCAGAATCCCTTTAGGCAGAGCAATCCTTCGGTACCTGGGCAGGTTTACGTGGGTCATGCTGTTCCTTTCGAACCGGCCGCGGCTCCGTGAAAACGAACGCCTCCGAGCGAGCACGCAGGAGCGTGCGGATCTACGGCCGGTGCTGGTGAGGACTCCTTGCAGGAGGGAGAATGTAGGTGCGGCTGTCGGCGGTGCGAGCTCGTCTCGAGCTGCCGCCGGCGGTCAATAGGCCGGCACCTTCGGCAAAGACTCGGGGCAGCGCGGATTCGAAGTGTCGGTCATCGGTGTGCAAGCTCCTTCGGTCACACAGTCGTTGTCGTACACATGCAACACCCGGCCCTGGTCACGCTTGCGTGGAACTCCCGCAGCGTCGGCCCGCGCGCTCATCGGATGGCGCTCGTCCTCCTTGACAATGAGAAGCGTCTCATGTTTAGTTTCCTGATGATGACGCGCGTCTCATGTTTAGTCAAGACCGCTACGACGAGACGCCAGGATTCACCGGTTTCCCGCGATCACGAGGGAGTCGTGGTTCGATCGGCAACCGTGACCGGCCATTAAGGAGAGCCATGAGTGTCACCACACCGCACTACGGAATCTTCAGTCTTTCCAACGTCCCGCCGTGGAACACCCACAACGAGGTGGTGCACAAGGCGGTTGAACAGATCAAGCACGCCGACCGGCTGGGCTTCGAGGAGGCATGGGTCGCCGAACACAACGGTCGCCGATACGGGATCGTGGCTTCGGCGCAGCTGTTGCTCGCGGCCGCCGCTCCCGCTACCAAGCGCATCCGCCTCGGCTCCGGAGTCTCCCGCCTACCCATGCACCACCCGTTACGGCTGGCCGAGGACTACGCCTACGTGGACCAGCTCAGTGACGGACGGCTGAACTTCGGCATCGGCAAGGCGTACGACAAACTGGAGTTCCAGGCCTATGGCATCCCGGAGGACGAACGCGACGAGCGCTACGAAGAGGCCTTCGACATCATCATGCGTGCATGGCGGGAAGGGAAGGTCCGCTACCGGGGTAAGCACTACCAGGTCCCCGGCGAAGGTGAAGTCGCCGACGAGATCGAGCTGTTCCCCGAGGTCGTCCAGAAGCCGACACCGCCGGTCTTCGTGATGGTGTCCGCCAGCGAGGACTCGCTTCGACTGGCGGCCCGTCGCGGTTTCTCGTTCGTACTCGGTCAGCGGCCGACCCGCGAGGACGTGCGCCGGCTCGTCGAGGTGTACCGCGAAGAAGCGCGCGAGGCCGGTTACTCCTTCGACAGCATCGACGAGAACATCGCCCGTGCGTCCCAGCTGAAAGCCATCCACGTGGCCGAGGACCGCGAGCAGGCCAAGGAGGAGTACCGCGAGGGCTACATGTGGTACGTGAACCTCCTGGCCAACCGCGCCAAGGTCGGCCTCGGAATCGATGAGCTCAGCTTCGACGAGTACATCGAGCGCAAGACGCTGCTGCTGGGTTCGGCCGACGATGTCGCCGAGGAGCTCGCGTCCTTCCACAGCCACACCGGCCTCGGTGGCCTCGTGGCCTGGTTCGACGCGGGAAGCCAGCCGCAGGATCAGGTCCTTCGTTCGATGACGATGTTCGCGGAGAAGGTACGACCACAGCTGTAGCGCACACGTCTGGCCTCGGCATCCCATAATCACGGGAGACGTCGAACCACTGGGAGAAACGATGGGGACCTCTACACCGCCCACCGCCGAGAACCTTGAGACCGGTGCACCTGCCTCCGCCCAACCACGAACGGCGCGAGGACGCAAAACACGGGAACGTCTGCTGACCGCAGCGCGGGCTGTGTTCGAGACCAACGGTTATCTGGAAACCCGGGTCACCGACATCTGCGACGAGGCGGGGCTGGCGAACGGCACCTTCTACATCTACTTCCAAACGAAGGAAGAGATCTTCTATACGCTGGTCGACTCGGCCATCTCCGACCGTTACCTGATAACCGAGGTCCCCGATGATTTCGAGGGCACGGTCGTCGACCGTTTCGCCTACACCCTTCGCCAGTACTTCGCCGAGGTCAAGCGCAACAGGCGGTTCAGCCGCATCGTTGAGCAGGTCGCGACCTTCGACGAGCACATGCGCGACAACCGCATGCAGATCCGGCGAAAGTTCAGGCAACGCGTCCAGCACGGCATCGAACGGCTGCAGCGACAGGGCGCAGCCGATCCGAACATCTCGGCCGAGCTCACCGCCGAGGCCATCGTGTCGATGATCAATAATTTCGCCTACATCAACCTCTCTCTCGGTGAGCGTGAGGACATGAATATAGAGCAGGCGGTAGCCACGCTGACCAGCATTTGGCAACGCGCCCTCGGACTCGACATCGACGAGGCCACCACCGACGAGAACAGGCACAAACCCAAGAAGAGAAGGAATTGAAACGGATGGACTTCACCGTTCCCGAGGAAGCGGAGGAGACCGCGAACGCGGTCCTCAGCTTCATCCAGCGATACGTGGAGCCGATCGAGCGTGAACACGCGGACCTGCTCGAAGGCGAACGCAACCGCTACGACGCCAACGGGATCTACACCCCGGAAGTACTCAAACTCCGCAAACAGGTACGGATGGCCTCGGCGGAGGCCGGCTTCTACACCATGTTCGGTGACGAGGCGCTCGGTGGCGGCGGCCTGGACGAAGTCTCGCTGGTACACATCCAGGAGGAGCTGAACCGCGTGTGCGGCCCGTACCGGCCACTGATCCACGAGAACGTCATCCCCTCGGTGTTCACCAACGGTCTCAGCCCGGTGCTGAGGCAATTGCGGGACGATGTGCGAGACAGGCATCTCGCCGGAATCGCCTCCGGGGAGAAGACTTTGTGCTTCGGCCTCTCCGAGCCCGGTGCCGGTTCGGACGTGCAGCGGATCCGCACTCGTGCCGTCAAGGACGGGGACGAATGGGTGATCAACGGCTCGAAGCAGTGGATTACCAATGCTCCGTACGCCGACTACTGCATCCTGTTCGCGGTCACCGACCCAGAGGCCAACAGCCAACGAAAGGGCGGGATCACCGCATTCTTCGTGGACACCAGCAGCGACGGCTTCGACTGCAGTAGTGTTATCCCGGTCCTCGGACACGTTGGTTCACACATAGGGATCGTGTCGGTGGACGATCTCCGCGTCCCCGACGACCACGTGATCGGAACCCTGCACAACGGGCTCGCGCTCGCACTGCTAGGTATCAGCAAAGGGCGACTCTCGATGTCGTCCATGTGTGTCGGACTTGCCCGATGGGCGCTCGGTCTGTCCCTCGACTACGCCAACCAGCGGGAGACCTTCGACAGCGCCATCGGCGAGCACCAGGCCATCCAGATCAAACTCGCCGAAATGGCGATGGACATCTACGCGGCCAAGTCCGTCGTCGGAAGGACCGCATCGGCGGTGCGGGACGAGCGCCGCGCCATCAAGGAAACCTCGATCGCCAAGGCATTGTGCACCGAGATGCTCGGGCGGGTGTGCGACGCCGCTATTCAGGTGCACGGTGCGATGGGCCTCACCAACGAACTCCGCCTACAAGAGGCATGGCGGCACGCGCGAACCCTCCGCATCCCCGACGGCACCTCGGAGATCCAGCGCCGCACCATTGCCAGCCGACTGCTCAGCGGGGACGACGCGTTGTAGCGGCAGGTCGCGAGCCCGCGGCCGGGCCGCTCGCCCTCGGCCCGACCGCGCGCCGCATGCCCCGGGCGAGCGGCACACCCTGATCGTCGATTCGAGAGGCACGACGTGAGTATGGACGCCACAAGACTACCGAAGTACTCCGAGCTCCCCCGCCTTGACGACATCGGAGCGAACTACGCCTGGGACGTCTTCGGCGAAGGCGACGAGCTCGGCACGCTCAACCTGATCGATTCGGACACGTTACGTCAGGCGAGCAGCTTGGTGATGGACGGCGACCGGGTGAACCTCAGCCTGCCGCTCGACCAACCGAACCCTCCGCTGTTTCGCCGAGAGCCCTTCCAACACACGATCAAGCGGATCGGCAGTATGTGGGACGACAGGCTCGACTCGTTCTTCCCGCAAGGCTCGACCCAGTGGGACGGCTTCCGGCACCACCGCGTACGCGAACACGGCTTCTACGGCGGCGTACGGGACGATCCCGCCACCGGTAACCCCCGGCTGAGTATTCACCACTGGGCCCGGTCCGGGATCATCGGTCGTGGCGTGCTGCTCGACGTCGCGGCCCACCTCGACACGGCCGACTACGATCCGTTGGCCGAGCGTCCCATCACCGCCGATGAACTGCGCGCGGTCGCCTCCGCACAGGACGTGGAGATCCGGCACGGCGACATCCTGTGTGTACGTACCGGATGGCTGTCCGCGTACCGCGCGCTGGACGATTCGGAACGGGCAGCGATGGCTGAGAAGAAGGGTGATTTCAGCTCGGCGGGGCTCTCCGCCGACGAAAGCACGGCGCAGCTGCTCTGGGACTGGCGGATCGCGGCTGTCGGCGCAGACAATCCCGCGGTGGAGGTGACGCCGGGTGATCCGGCTGTCGGCAGCCTGCACCGCAGACTGCTCGCCCTGCTGGGGATTCCACTCGGCGAGCTGTTCGACTTCGACGACGTCGCGACCCGGCTGCACGGCGCCGGCAGGTCGGAGTTCCTGTTCATCTCGGTTCCACTGGCACTTGTCGGCGGGTTGGGATCACCAGCCAACGCCGTCGCCCTCCTCTGAAGGCGTGCTCAACGGTGCGCACGATCGGAAGGCCCGCTTTTCACCCGACCACCCCACCCCGCCCCATGTCGTGTGGGCGGCCGTCACCGTATGACCCGGGATCGAAACCATGACTTCCAGAGCATCGAATACGCACGGCAACGCCATACACAGGACCATTTCGAGCGAGGTGATGCGGAACGTTCTCGGCTCCTTCTGCTCCGGGGTCGTGGTCATCACCTCCACCGACGGGGATCCGGTCGGCCTCACGTGCCAGTCCTTCGCATCGCTTTCCCTTGATCCGCCGCTGGTGACGTTCGCGCCGGCGCGCAGTTCCCGTAGCTGGCCCCGGATCCGCGACGTGGGTTCGTTCTGCGTCAACATATTGGCGTCGGATCAACGTTTCATCAGTGATCAGTTCGCCCGCTCCGGCTCGGACAAGTTCAGCGGCGTCTCCTGGTCACCGAGCCCAGGCGGCGCGCCGCTGCTACGTGGGGTCATCGCGTGGATCGACTGTACTTTGTGGAGCGAATACGACGGCGGTGACCACACGATCGCCGTGGGTAGCGTGCGGGACCTGGAGACCTACCCACACCGCGACCCGCTGCTGTTCCATCGCGGTGGCTACCTCGACCGGATCGCCGGTTGAGGCCATGTCCCGGTTGGATCCACTCGACCGCATGGCCACGGCATCGGTCGATCTGCGTCGCCTCGAGTACTTTCTGGCGATCGTCGACCACGGCGGCGTCGGAAGGGCCGCCGAGGCTTTGCTGGTGGCTCAGCCCTCGCTGTCGCAGGGCATCAAGGTACTCGAACGGGAGCTCGGTGCGCGTCTTTTCGACCGTACCGGGCGGCGCCTTACGCTCACCGAGGCCGGCAGCGCCCTGGTGGGACCGGCCCGGCAGATGTCGCGGAACGTGCGGGCGGCTTCCAGGGCGGCACGGCGGGTTGCCGAGCTGCGCGGCGGTTGGCTGACCCTCATCGCCCTGCCCACGCTCGCCGTCGACCCGCTGGTTGAGCTGACCAGTCGGTTCCGATGTCGATATCCGGAAGTCGGGCTCGATGTGCTCGCCCCGGACCACCCAGCCGATGTGGAGGAACGAGTTCGTTGCGGCGACTGCGAGTTCGGTCTGACCCTCCTACCGGAGGGATCCGACAGGCGTGACGAACCAGACCTGACCGTACACGAACTGGGTGAGCGCCGGTTCGAGGTCGTGCTGCCACCGACCTCCGTCGAACCGGACGCCGAAGGCCAGGAGGACTCCGAAGACGAGGTACCGGTCACGCGGACCTCGCTCACCGACCTTCCCTGGGTCCTCACCCCGCCCGGCAGCGCCACCCGCGACCTCGTGGAAACCGCCGCTGGTGGCGAGATCACCGTGGCCGTCGAGACCGATGACCGGGATGCGGTGCTTCCGCTGGTACTGGCCGGCGCGGGTGCGACCATCCTGCCGGCACCGGCGGCCGAGGTGGCCGCGCTGCGGGGCGCACGGGTGCGCTCGACGCACCCGCCTCTGGCCAGGAAGATCGGCCTCGTTCACCGTCGAGGACCACTATCCGCGCCCGCCGAGGCTTTCCTGGCGGTGGCGGTCGCGAGTCCGGGAGGTGATTCGGGAATCTAGGGCCATCTCGCGGAAAGCACCGGCGGCGGACGACAACGCGCCGGGCCGGTGGAAAAGGGCGACCTGGCGACGCAACGGCGGCTGGACGGGTCGAATCACGGCTTTACGGCGAGCGGCCTCCTCGGCACGCGGACCTGGCAAGAGGCTGGCGCCGACCCCGGCGAGCACCAGGGGCAGGATGGCTTCCCTATGCGCGACCTGCACTGCGATCCTGGTCCGCACCCCGGCGGCGTCCAGCAGCGGTTCAAAGAAGTCGCGCTGCGCCGAGCCTTTCGGCACCACGATCATTCCCAGCTCGTCCAGCATCTCCAGGGGTATCGGTACCCCGGCATCGGACGCGTCCGACGGTTGCACGAGGAAGATCTCGTGCTCACCGACGATATGGCTGTCCAATCCGGACAGGGGCTGTGGAAGGTAGCCGAGACCGAGCTCGCACTCCCCGTCCCGCACCAGCGTGGTCAGCGAATCCTCCCGCGCCGCGGCCTGCAACCGCACGTGCACATGAGGATTCTCGATACGGAAGCGACCGAGAAGAGCTGCCGTGGGATCGGCCGAAAGCGCGGGCTCGCTGACGATGTCCAGGCGACCCCCGGCGAGGCCGAGCGCACCGGCGACCGCGGAACGCGCCGTGACCGCGTCCCTGCGAAGTTGCCGCGCCGGCCGGATGAACGCCTTTCCTGCGGGAGCAAGAACCATCCGCCGCCCGACCCGGTGGAAAAGCTCGATGCCCAGTTCACGCTCAAGGGATCGGATTCCCTGTGAAAGCGAAGGCTGCGCGGCGTGCAGTGCGGCCGCCGCACGCCGAATGCCACCGTGTTCGACGACCCCGAGAAAGTACTCGACCTGTCGCAGTTCCACAGTCGCCACGGTAACCCAGTCCGGTGTGGATGGCCAGGTCACCTTGGCTTCGAGATCGCGTCCGCGGTGACCGCGCCGGATGAACCCAACGACTCGATCGCATCCTCAGAATAGCCCAACTCGCGCAGGATCCCCACGGTGTGCTCACCGACCGCCGGTGGCGATCCGGCTTCGGTGACCGGCCAACTCGCCATCCGGAATGGCAGGGTTGGTGTGTGAAAGCACTCGCCGGCAACGGTTCCGGCAACCAGGTGGCCACCCTCGGTGACGTCCGGGGCCTGTATGACTTCCTCGTGGTCACGCACGGCGCCGGCGACCACACCGCCGGTGGACAGCAGCCGTACGGCTTCCTCACTGGTGTACGAGCCGAACGCGTCGCCGAGCACGCCGGCCAGCTCCTCGCGATTCGCTACTCGCGCCGCGTTGTCGGCGAACCTCCGATCGTCGACAAGGTCGAGCCGGTCGATCAGCGCACAGAGCTGCCGCCAATGCTTGTCGGTATAGGCGGAAAGCACGATCTTTCCGTCACTCGTGCGTACGAGGTCGGCGGCGGGAGCGAGCGTGGGCTGACCGTTGCCCTTACGCCGTGGCAGGTTGCCCGTTTGCTCGTACTCGGACCATACGGTGCCCTGCAGGTGGATCGCTACGCCCAGCAAGGACAACTCGACATGGTCACCCTCACCGGTGCGCTCCCTGCGAAAAAGCGCGGCCAGCACCGCCTGCGCGGCGTTGGCCGCCGCGGCGGCGTCAACGAGCACGAACCCGACTCGCTGCGGGTCGCCCTCGGCCTCGCCGGTGACGTTCATGATTCCGCTCTCCGCCTGTGCTGCGATGTCCAGCGCGGCGCGCTCCCGAGATGGGCCGTTCACGCCGAACCCACTGATCTCGACGTACACCACTCCGGGATTGAGCCTTCGTACATCTCGCGGCCCGAAGCCGAGTGCGCGCATCGCACCCGGACGCATGTTCTGCACCACGACGTCGGCCTCGGCCACCAGCCGCCAGGCCACGGCGGCACCTTCCGGATTCTTCAGATCCACCGCGATCGAGCGTTTCCGTCGGTTGTAACAACGCATCATCGCCTCGCCGTAAGCACCGATACCGCGTGCCGGATCGCCGCCTGGGCTCTCCACCTTGACCACATCGGCGCCGAGGTCGGCGAGTACCTGCGCCGCGCCGGGACCGGCGACGTACTGGCCGAAGTCCACCACCCGCACCCCTGCGAGCGGACCTGCGGTGCTGTCCATAGCCACCATCAAACCTTGGTGACCGCCCACGGTCCAAGAACGATTTCCGGCCGATTCGATAGCCCGCCCCTATCTGTCGACATAGGCGGTGCCGGTCAGAACGGTCACGATCCGGTCTTGGACTCGACCGCTCGAGAAGCAGTTGAATGGTCCCAGCACCAGAGGACACAGGAGGTAGCGTCGTGATCCGGGATCCTGAGCAGTTCGACCGATTCCTCGGCGATGTAGCCGAGTTCGTACGGACCCGGTGTATTCCGGCCGAGGAGCGCACCGAGCGGGAGGAAGCGGTCCCCGAGGATGTGGTCGAGCGGATGCGCGACGCCGGCTACTTCGGATGGTCCATTCCCGAGACATTCGGCGGTGCCGGCCTGACCACAGAAGAACTGGTCTCGGCCGCGTTCGAGTTGTCCCAGAGCGCACCCGCGTTCCGCGCGCGGGTCGGCACCAACACCGGTATCGGCTCGGAGGCACTCGTTTCGCACGGCACGGAGGAGCAGCGGAGGCGCTACCTGCCGCGGCTGGCCACCGGAGAGATCACCGGCTGCTTCGCGCTCACCGAGCCGGGCGCGGGTTCCGACGCCACCGCGCTGGCGACCACCGCGACCCGTATCGGTGACGAGTACCTACTGAACGGTACGAAATGCTTCATCACCAACGCGCCGATCGCCGACCTGTTGACCGTTTTCGCGCGTACCAGTGGCGGGCCGCGCGGCGCGGAGGGCATCTCGGCGTTTCTGGTCGACCGGAACACGCCAGGCCTGTCCCTCGGCGCGCCGTACGACAAAATGGGCCAGGCGGGCTCTCCGGTCGGCGAGGTTCACCTCGATGACTGCAGGGTGCCCACCGACGCACTGCTCGGCGGCAGCGAGGGAACCGGGTTCGAGGCGGCCATGACCACCCTGACCAAGCAGCGCATCCACCTGGCCGCGCACTGTGTCGGCGCGGCCACCCGGATTCTCGGCGAGGCCGTCGACCACGCGGCCGTGCGCGAGCAGTTCGACCGGAAGCTGGCAGATTTTCAGCTGGTGCAGGGCATGATCGCCGACTCACGGACTGAGATCTACGCGGCCCGCAACATGGTGCTCGACGCGGCACGCCGCCGTGATCGTGGCGAGGACGTGCGGATGGAAAGCTCCATGAGCAAGTACTTCGCCTCGGAGATGTGTTCGAGGGTGGCCGACCGCGCCGTGCAGATCCTCGGTGGTTCCGGCTACCTGCGTGAAACCCCGGTCGAACGGTTCTACCGCGACGTACGACTGTTTCGGATCTACGAGGGCACCAGCCAGATCCATCAGGTGACCATCGCGAAGCTGACCCTTCGAGAGGCGGAGGCGGCAAAAGCCGACACGAGGCGAGACCAGCGGGCGGTCGGGGTCTGACCCGCACTACCGGGTAGCTCACCTCGGCCAGCCGACACCGTGCACGAAACGTCTGCGGGAGCGCGGTGTCACGATGCACGACAGCCAGGGGCAGCACCATCAGCGGAGCGTTCGTCGCCCCGCCCATACCCTCGATCATCTTGGCGGGTACGGCCCAGTTGGCAAGGCCACCGTTCGATGCCACCTGCAACGCGCCGAGGACGGCGACATCGAGCTTGCCCGCGCGAATCTGCCCGAACGAGGCCGACCTCCCGAAGTGCGCCGAACCCGCGTTGACGGTGACCGTCTCCTTGCCCGCGTTGATCAGATCCGTGTCGATCTCGTCCTCGGTCGGCGCCTGACTGGAGGTCCGTCGTGGCGGATGACGGTCGGTGCCTCGTCCCACTGCATGAGAGTGACGCGCTTCTCCTGAACGTTCGACGCACTTCGGCTGAGCGTCGGCCATCACGAAAAGGCCCCATATAACGATTAGGTCAACTTCATTCAAGTGGGTGTTCACTCCCTATGGGCGAATGGTCTGGTTATTAGACCAAGCATTCCCTGAGGAGGTTCGCCGATGAGCGTCCAGGGCGAAGACCGGCTGAGCGGCACCCTCGGCCCATACGCAGTGACCTTCATGGTGATCGCGTGCGCTGCACCGCTCACCGTGGTCGGCGGCATCATGCCGATCGGCTTCCTGGTCGGTAACGGTGCCGGCCTGCCGGTGATGTTTCTGGTGGCCACCGGCATTCTGTTGCTGTTCTCGGTCGGCCTGATGGCCATGAGCAAGCGCCTGCCGCACGCGGGCGCATTCTTCACCTACATCTCGCACGGCCTCGGCCGTGTTCCGGGAGTCGCCGCGGCCTATCTCGCGGTCCTCTGCTACACGACCATCCAGGTCGCTGTCTTCTCCTACTTCGGTGCGACGGTCACGTCGAGCATCGTGTTGCTCGGCGGCCCCGACATCCCCTGGTGGATCGCCACTCTCGCCTGCGTGGCCGTCGTCGCCGTACTCGGCTACCGGCACATCGAACTGAGCTCGCGAGTGCTGTTCGTGGCGCTGATGGCGGAGATGGCGATCGTCCTCGCGCTGGCGGCATCGATCACGATGACGGGCGGTGCCGAGGGATTGTCCTTGAGCCCGTTCTCGCTCGAGAACATCCTCTCCGGGTCTCCGGCTCTCGGGCTCATGTTCGCGATATCGGGCTTCATCGGCTTCGAGTCGACGGTCGTCTACCGCAGCGAGGTACGCGACCCCGACCGCACCATCCCACGGGCCACCTACGGCTCCGCACTGGTCATCGGCATCTTCTACGCGTTGGCCGCCTGGGCGATCGTGATGGGTGTCGGCCAGTCCCGGCTGACTGAGGTCGTCGGCGCCGACCCGGCCACCCTCGTTGCCAGGGTCACCGACCGCTACTTGGGCCAGGTCGGCTCGGCCGCAGTCGGGGTGCTGCTGATCGCCAGCATGTTCGCGGCCGTTCTCGCGCTGCACAACGTTCTGACCCGTTACTTCCACTCGATGAGCCGGGCAAGGCTACTGCCATCTGGCATCGGTGAAGTACATCCCCGGCACCGTTCGCCGCACCGCGCCTCGCTGCTGCAAATCGGTATCGCCACCGTCGTGATCGTGCTCGACACGGTCGCCGGATTGGCACCCGAAACGGTGTTCACCTGGTTCGCCGGGATAGGAACGCTCGCCATCGTCGTGCTCATGACGGTCACCTGCCTCGCGGTCGTCACCTATTTCGCACGCTCAGCGGTGCCGCCCAGCCCGTGGCAGGGTTACGTGGCGCCGCTCGCCGGCCTGGGAGGCCTCGGCGTGGCCGCGTGGCTGATCGGCAGCAACTTCCCCCTACTCGTCGACGACGTCGACGCGGCGGGCAATCCCGCCTGGGGCGCCGTGAGCTATGTGCTGCTCGCGGTCGTCATCCTGGCCCCGGCTCTCGGCACGGTGCAGGCCTTATTGGTGCGGGCACGAAACCCCGAGGCTTTCACCGGGATCACACAGAAACTGGACCACTAGAGACGCGAATGACACGGGAACTCGATCCAATGACTCCGACTCGGTACGTCGCTCCCACCGCGGGAAGCCCGCTCATCGGGCTGACCGGCCGCCGGAAGCGCGCGGCGATCATGGCAGCTCCACAGGGGTTCGCCGATGCGCCCATCGACGTCTACTTCGCCGAGTTCGCCACGTCGGTGCAGGGTGCGGGTGCGCTCGCCGTGCACCTGCCACTCGACGGCGACGCCAGGGCGCTCGTGGCGCGCATCGACGGGCTCGTCTTGGTCGGCGGGGACGACGTCGACCCGCGCCGGTACGGCCAGTCGCCGGGTCCTTTCACGACAGTCGTAGACCCGGCCTGCGACCAGTTCGAGATCGACCTCGTCGTCGCGGCGCTGGAGCGGGACATTCCCGTTCTCGGAGTCTGCCGGGGCCAGCAGATCCTCAATGTGGCGCTCGGGGGAACGCTGCAGCAGCATCTCGAACTCGGCGAGGGCGAATCGCACGGCTCGTATGCCTACCCGCGTGCGCATCGGGTGCACGACGTGGAGTTCACCGAGGGCAGCACGCAAGCGGCCGTCTACGGCACGCGAACCAGGGTGAACTCCTTCCATCACCAGGCGGTCGACCACCCCGGCGACGGCGTGACCGTCGTCGGGCACGCACCGGACGGGACACCCGAGGCCATCGAAGTCGCGGGCACGTCAGCGATCGGGGTGCAGTGGCATCCCGAGACCTTCGGTGGAGACCCGATTTTCGAGTGGCTCGCCCACACCGCGTCCGCGACGGCACAGTCCACCCGCGACGACAACACACAGGAGGTCACACGATGAGCGAACGGCATGCGGGCCGATCCGTTTTCATCACCGGCGCAGGCGGCGGTATCGGCCGAGAGACCGCACTCCGCCTGGCGGGCGAGGGTGCCAGAGTAATGGCAACCGACGTCAACGGCGATGCTGCAAGGGAGACCGCCGACCTCGTCAAAGCCAAGGACGGCACGGCGCTCTCAGCCACCGTCGACGTGCGCGTGCGCTCCGACATCCGGGCCGCCGCCGAGGCCGCCGTCGAGGCATGGGGTTCGCTCAACCTGCTTGTCAACAACGCCGGCCTGGTGACCCCGCACTCATTGAGTGACCTCACCGAGGACGCCTGGGACCTGGTGCTCGACGTCAACCTCAAGGGCCAGTTCCTGGTCGCGCAGGAACTGGCGCCGCGCCTCGGTGCCGCGGGCGGCGGCGCGATCGTCAACCTCTCCACCGTCGAGGCGTCCGTCGTCGTGACCAGTGGCAGCACCGCGCAGCCGCACTACAACGCGAGCAAGGGCGGCGTACCCATGCTCACCAAGGCACTCGCCGTCGAGCTCGCTGCCCAGAACATCCGCGTCAACTGCGTCGCGCCGGGCCCCATCGCGACGGACTTCTTCTCCTATGAGGACGTCACGAGCTCCGAGGCCATGGAGTTCATGGGACAGCGCCTCCTCGTGAACCGGGTCGGAACGCCTGCCGATGTGGCGTCGGCTGTCTCGTGGCTGCTCTCCGACGAGGCGGCCTGGATCGACGGCATCGAGTTGCCGGTGGACGGCGGGTGGTTGACGCGATGACTTATCTCCTCGATCCGGACCAGCTCGAACGAGAGGGCATCCACACGGTGCTCGTCGCGACCCCGGACCTACAGGGCCGACTGGTAGGACGGCGGATTCCCGCAGAGCGCCTGCCCAGCATCATCGAGTGCGGCATCGAGATCTGCACCTGTGCATGGGCCTGGGACGTCGAGCAGTCCTTCGACCTCATCGGAGCAGGCGTCCTCGCCGTCTGCAGCATGCACAACGGTGCACCCGACGTGGCGCTCGTCCCCGACGTCGGCACGCTGCGCAGGGCCGCGTGGCTCGACGGGGTCGCCATCTGCCTCGCCGACCCCGTGTGGCCGGGGACCGGCGAGCCGCTCGAGATCTCACCGCGCGTGATGCTCAAGAAGGAACTCGCCCGATATCGGAGCATGGGCTACTCGCCGCAGGCGGGTACGGAGCTGGAGTTCTACCTGTTCGCGAACAACCCTCGTGCGCTGCGCAAGAGCAGCTTTCGGGAGGACCTCGACCCGACGACGCTCACCCCGAGCGATTTCACCATCCACGAGGGCAACGGTTACGAGCCCTTCTTCCAGAAGCTGCGGCGCAACCTGCGAGAAAGCGGCATCGAGATGGAGGCAGGGCAGTCCGAATGGGGAACCGGGCAGTGGGAAATGACCTTCGCCTACGGGGAGCCACTTGAGATGGCCGACCGGCACGCCCTCTACAAGCTCGCCGTGCGCGACAGCGCGGTGGCAGCGGGGCTGTCGGTGACGTTCATGGCGCGCCCGCTCAACGACCAGCCCGGCTCGTCCTGCCACGTGCACCTGTCGTTGCGCGACGACGCGGGCCGGCCCGTCTTCTGGGACCCCGATGCCGAGCACCACATGAGCGGCACACTGCGCTCGGCCGTCGCCGGGGTTCTCGAACACACTCCCGCGTTCATGGTCTGGTACGCGCCGACCATCAACTCCTACCGGCGCACCAATTCACAGGAGATCGCGGGCTACGGCCGGACATGGGCGGTACAGAACCGCTCGGTCTCGGCACGGGTCGTCGGGCACACGTCGGCCGCCTTGCGTTTCGAGTACCGGATACCCGGCGCCGACACCAACCCCTACTTGACACTGGGCGGTGTGCTCGCCTCCGCGCGCGACGGCATCGAGCGTACGGCGAAGCCTCCCGCGATGACGGTGGGCAACGCCTACGACGGCGACGTCGACGCAGCCATGCCCACGCAGCTCGCGGAGGCCGCAGGAATGTTCGCGACGTCCGACTTCGTCCGTCGGCTCATCGGTGAGGAGAGCACCTCGCATTTCCGCCACCTCGCCGAGCTCGAGTGGCGCGTCTACCAATCCACGGTCACGCAATGGGACCTGCAACGCTATTTCGATCGGATCTGACAAGCATGCCCTTTCCCGCACCGTCCACCTGGATCAACGGCCGCGCCGAGCAGAGCCACATCGACGACGGCGCCTCGCTGCGTGACCCGAACACCGGCGCCGAACTCGCCTCCAGCCGATCGTCGTCGAGCGAGCAGATCGACCGGGCCGTGGCTGCCGCGAGCGGTGCCCACGCCGACGGCCGCTGGTCGTCGCTCGGCGCCGAGCGACGCGCGCCGTTGCTATGTGCCCTTGCCGACGGCCTCGACGCCCGCGCCGACGAGATCGCCCGCCTCGACGCGCTCAACTCGGGTGTGCCGATCTCGGTGACCCGGCTGTTCGCCTCCAGTAACGGCGACACCGTGCGCTCCGCCGCAGACCGTGCGCTCGCGCTCGGTGACGCCGAAGCCGTACCGGCCGACGGAAGGGACGTGCGCATCCACCGCGTGCCATGGGGGCCCGCCGCCCTGCTGATGCCGTGGAACGCGCCGTCGGCGATGGCCGTCAAGAAGCTCGGGTTCGCGCTCGCGGCGGGCGCGAGCGCCGTCATGAAACCGTCACCGGCCTCGCCGTGGAGCGCACTACTCGTCGCAGAAGCGGCGGCCGAGGCCGGTCTTCCTGAAGGCGTCGTGAACCTGGTCCTCGGTGGAGCTGAGGCAGGAGCCCAGCTCGTCGAAGACCGGCGGATCGCCGCGATCTCGATGACGGGTGCCACTCCGACCGGCCGTGCGATTGCAGCCGCCGCCGCACCCCGCTTCACCAGACTGCGTCTCGAGCTCGGTTCGAACAACCCGGCGATCGTGTTACCGGACGCCGACATCGAGGCCACAGCGCGGGCGCTCGTGGCCGGCGCCACGAAGCTCTCCGGTCAGTGGTGCGAGGCACCGCGGCGGGTCCTGGCCGCAAGTGCGGTGCACGATCGTCTCGTAGAGGCGCTGCGCACCGAGCTCGCCACCCTGCGAATCGGCTCGAGCCTCGACGACACGACGACGCTCGGACCGGTCGCCTTCGAGGGGCGGCGACGGGAGCTGACCGCGCAGCGGGATGACCTCGCGGCCCGCGGCGCCACGATCGTCGAGGTGGGAACGACGCCCGACGAAGGCTTCTTCTTTCCTCCGACGCTCGCCGTCGGCGACGACATCGAGCCGGACTCGGAGATCTTCGGTCCCCTACTCGCGGTCGAAGCCTTCGACGCGGTGGAGGATGCGGTGCGCCGTGCGAACTCCGGCCAGGTGGGGCTCGCCGGATACGTCTTCTCCGACGACATCGATGCGGCGAGCTCGCTCGGCGCCGCGCTCGTCGCCGGCGAGGTGAAGGTCAACGGCACAAGCGTGCTGGACATGTCGCCGCACTCGGCACAGAGCTTCTTCGGCAGCTCCGGCATCGGCGGGCACGGCGACGCTGAACTGCTAGAGTTCTTCGTCGGCAAGAGGATCGTGGGAACCGACGCGCCAGGTCTTCCCCTCTAGTTCCGATCGAGGTGTGAGCGTGATGAGCAAGCGGTCCGGTGACGCCTCAGTCACATCGGGCAGCGCAGCCGCGTCGGAAACCTCGGCCGCGTCCGCGCCCCCACGGGCGATTTCCGGTTACCAGGCCATCGTCGATCACCTCCGAAGGGAGATGACGCTGGGACGGATCCGGCCCGGTGATCGCCTCCCCCCGGAGCGGCAGCTGGCTGAACAGCTCGGCGTCGCGAGGGACACGCTGCGGCAGGCGCTGCGGATCTTGGAAGGCAGTGGACAGATCGCCATTCGCCGAGGTTCCCACGGTGGAGCGTTCGTGCAGGCCTCGATGATGGAAGCGTGGCGGATCCGCCAGGACATCCGCGAGCGGGCGAGCGACATCGTGGCGCTCCTCGAATTCCGCGCAGTGATCGACAGTGCCGCGGCACGCTTCGCCGCCGAGCGGCGCAGTGACGAGGAGCTCGCCGCGATGGAACAGGCGCAGGCCGAACTCGAGGCGTCGGAGGCACTGCACGACTCCCGCGACGCGGACACGGCGTTCCACCTCGCTGTCGCACGCGCTTCCGGGAACCACGAACTCGCGGTGGCCGTGGAGGATGCCAGGGTCAAGATGTTCGCGCCGGTCGACCTCTTGGGCTTCCAGTTCCTCAAGGAGTCCTGTGTCGAGGGGCACGCGCTCGTGCTCGCCGCGATCCGGGAGCGCGACCCGGACAGGGCAGCGGCGGAAATGACCCGGCATCTGGCCGCCACCAGAAACGAATTCGAACTGATTCTCACCGAGGGCCTGTGATCAGGGACGCCGGGTGAGACGTCGCAGTCATTCCTGGCCGAAGCATCGGCGGCATGGGACGTATTCGTCGCTCCCTCGCGTTGCACCTGCGGCCAACAGTGGGACAGCCCGGCTGAAGCATTACCAGCCAAGTTCCACGAGGCGTCCTCGACATGTGTCGGACGGGTTGTCGACAGATCGCCTGGGAATGCCGCGTCGGGCGGATCGGCCCGATCCGCTCCCCCGATCGCACGCGTCAAGCCTGAATGCGTTCGGCGGCTCCGGCCGTCGCGGCCTGCAGTGGGGTGATTCGCCGTTTGCGGGCCGAGGCGAACACCTCGTCGAGCGCCTTCTCGATGAGGACGGTGCGCGCCATCACGTCGGATTCCGACCAACCGAGTACCTCGCGGCCGACCAGGTGGAGCGCGCCGCCGCCGTTGGCGACGAAGTCCGGAGCCACAATGATGCCCCGGTCGTGCAGCGTCCGTTCGGCCCCGTCGGTAGCCAGGATGTTGTTCGCAGCCCCGGCCACCACGCGTGCAGGGAGTGTGGCGGCAATGTCGACGTCGATCACTCCGCCGGTGGCACACGGGACGAACACGTCGCATTCGGTCCGGGTGACCGCCTCGGCGGAAACGACCGTCGCTCCCGCCACCGTGTGGGGTTCGCACCTCCCTTCGTCGACGTCGGTGACGAGCAACCGTCCACCGGCCTCTGCGACCAGGGTGGCCACCCGCGAGCCGACCGCGCCGAGACCTTGGACCAGGACCCGCAATCCCTCCAGCCCTGACTCTCCGGCCTCGCGGACCGACGCCCGGATCGCCGAGAACACGCCCTGCGCCGTGGCTTCCGCACTCGACCCCGGGCCACCGGCCTCCACGGAGCGGCCGAACGCGAACCTCGTCGTGCGCGCCAGGACGTCCATGTCCTCCGAACCGGTGCCGACATCGGGCCCCGTCCAATATGACCCGTTGAGCAGTTCGAGGTTCCGCGCATGGATCGACAGGATGTCGCGCCACTGTCGATCGCTGAGCTCCGCACGCGGCCCCGGCAACATGATCACCGATTTTCCACCGCCCATCGGCAGATCAGCGGCCGCCATCTTCAACGACATCGCCCGCGCCAAGCGACGCGCGTCGGCCACCGCCTCGTCCACCGACGGGTACGTCATGGCACGAGTTCCACCCGCTGCCGGTCCCAGTGCCGTCGAATGGAGTGCGATCACGAAGCTCGCACCCGTGCGCTCGTCGTGACGCACGCACGTCATCTCGCCATCCCACAGCAACGTTTCAATCATGAATCAACCTCCGCGGCTTATCGGTTATCGGCCCATCCAGCAGCGGGGGACCGGCCACAGTTCTTCAGTCATCGCCCGGGCTAGGTAGTGACGGTGAAAACCGGAGTCACGGAGCCCACACGAGTACTGCCCACGTGACAACCGGGGCAATGATCACCATCCCGACGGCCCACACGATCAGCTTGCGGAACATTCCCGGCTGGTCCTCAGCACGAACATTGCCGATGAGCAGCGCTCCGAACAGGTTCAGTGGATTGGCATCGACCAGGTAGGCCGAGCTGGTCAGAGTGGTGATCGAACCGAACAAGGACAGCGACGGGTCGGCCCCCAGCACCGGCGTCACGAGAGGCACGGTCGTCGCGACGGTCCCGGCGGAGGAAGCGAACACGGATACGAGACCCGTCATGAGCGACAGAAGCAGTACTCCGACCTTTGGACCGCCGATCCCCGTGAGCGTGTCGCTGATGATGTCGAAAGTACCGATCTCCTGCATGACCGTGATGTAGGTCAGGATGCCGGCCAGCATGAAGCAGGTTGGCCAAGCGATCTTGTTCACGTAGTCCCGATCTTTGCCGGGCGCGAACGACAGCATGAGTACGGCGCCGATGCTCAGGGCGAGCAGGCCCGGGTCGAGGTCCGACACGATGATCCCGACAGCCAGGGTCAACAGGCCGAACAACGTCGCCCATCGGTACACGACCTCCCTGCGAGACACCGGCTCGAGGGTCGCGGATTCGGCAGGTCCGGTTACAGCCACGGCTGCGCCGCCGGGGTCGCGTACTGATGACGCAGCACCGCTGCCGTCCGAACGCGCCTCGGTATTGAGCCCGCGCCCGAGATCGACCTCCCCCTCCTCCGGAGTTTCGCTGCCGCCTGCGCGGGAGTGACGGCGCCGGCGGAACCCTCCGAGAAGGACAAACACGACGGCGGCAATGACGGTGTTGAGTACGAAATGGGCAGCGAAAAGACCGAGGGCACTGACGGTGAGGCCCTGACTCTCCAGGATCCTTGTCACTGTCACGCTGTACAACGCGATCGGCGAGAAGTACCCCGCCTGCACTCCGCAAAGTGTCACCATGGCCGTCATGAACGGATCGAGGCCGTATCGGTAGGCGCACCGGATCGCGATGGGGATCATCAGGGTCACCGTCGCAGCGGCGATGGGCCCCGTCGCACTGATACCGAATCCGATGAGAAATAGCAGGCAGGGCAGGTATCTCGTCCTACCGTTCAACAGCCTGACTCCCCTGTCGAGGAGCCAGTCGATGGTCCCGTTGACCTGCGCGATGGCGAACAGGTAGGTGACTCCGACGATCACCAGGAAGATCGCGACCGGAAATCCGGAAATGACGTCCTCGGTGCTCAGGCCACCGCAGATACCGACAAGCAGCGCACCCGGAAATGCCAGCGTTCCGATGTTGATGTGCTTCCAGGACCCCAGGGCGAACATGGCCGCCAGAACGAGTAATGACAGCAGGGTAGTGCTCATCGTGAAACCTCGACATCCTTGTCGGCGTGGCTTCTTCCGGGGCGATCGTTCGTGACGGTGAACTACGGGCTACACAGCGACGAGGTCACCGTCGGAGGCACCGGGTCGTGTGCGTGGAACAGGGATTTGCGACATCTGACCCGGACCGGGTGTGTGCCGCTCCGGGTCAGATGTCGACCGCGAGTCCTTCTTGCGCGAAGACCACAGTTCCGTCGAAGATCTCTTCTGCGATCCGGACGGCTTTCTCCGATGAGTTCGGCCTTGCCATGCTGGGGGTCGCGTGTACGAGGACCAGTTGCTCGACGCCTGCCTCGGCAGCGATCTTGGCGGCGTCGGCTGGCCCGCACATGTTTCCGACCATGCCCTCCGCGACACATTCGTCAACCTGCTCATCTCCGTCGGGGTGGTCCCAGCAGCAGCAGAGGAGCGTGTTCGCACCACGGGCAAGCTCGGTGACCTCTGCGCATCGCGCGGTATCTCCCGTAATGACCACCGAGCCCGTCGGCGTGTCGAACCGATAGGCCAGCGAGTCCAGGTACGGCTGAACGTGCGAGGCACGTGCCGTGGTGACCGTCCAGTTCTCCCGTTCGGCGACGTCACCCGGCACCAGATCCTGCGCCGACCAGGTGGGCCACGGACGCGGGAGCTCCCCACCGCGCGTCGTGTACACCCTTTGACTCGCCGGATGCTCGATGCGGGCATGGATGTCGCGTCGGAACACCCCTTCCGTACCTATGAGCTCAGCAACGATCGCCGACGTCGGCTGCGGGCCGAAGACCTCCAGCTCCGAGGTGTCCGGAGTGGACTGGTCCCAGCGGACGAGCAAATAACAAGGAAGGTCCACATTGTGGTCGAAATGGTGGTGTGTGAGAAACACCGATGACACATCGGTCGCCGACAGGCCTGCCTTGGCCAGTTTATGGGTGGTGGCAGGGCCACAGTCGACCATGACCAATTCGCCACCGAGGTCGATCACATAGCTACTGCCGAACCTGTCGGGCGTCGGGGTCGGCGTTCCGGAACCGAGGACGTGAACTTTCGCCATTGCCCGCTGTCTCCGTTCGATGAAGTCGGTGGTTTCGGTTGTCCCCATTAGCGGCGACGAAGAACGTGGTGTCCACGACCGTGAGACTAGTAGTCTCATAGATATGGCCTATGATTTGAGCCAAGCTGGCAGTGACGCGCGTCGATTGGCGTACTTCCTTGCCGTCGTCGACGCGGGCACGCTGACCCGTGCCGCGCAGCAGCTGCACATCGCTCAACCGTCGCTGTCGCTGGCCATTCGGGATCTCGAGCAGGACTTCGGCGCACCCCTGTTCAACCGGATCGGCAGAAAATTGGTGCTGAACGAGACGGGGCAGGCCCTGGTGGCCATCGCGCGCCAGATCGTCGGAGGCCTCTCCGGGGCCAGAGAAGCCGTGGCCGCGCGCACGAGCCTCGACACCGGAGAGGTGACCGTCGCCGCTCCCCCATCGCTGGCGATGGAGCCCCTGGCACCTGCGATCGCGGACTTCCGCCGGCGCTATCCCGGGGTTCGCATCACTATCCGAAGCAACCCGCCGGGAACGGAAGGCGAGCTCGTCGCCGAGGGACAGGTCGACCTCGGGTTGGCCATCGGGGGCTCCGACGGCGAGCGGGACGATGGTCTGCTTCAGCAGCCCGTCGGGGTGCATGAGGTCGTCGCGGTGCTTCCGCCGGGCAGCGTCCCCAGCGCGTCCAACGCGTTGACCAGCGCGGAACTGGTGAAATGGCCGCTCGTGGTCACCGAGCCGGGCAGCAGGCTCCGGGCGAGAGTCGACCAGATGATCAACGACGGCCTGCGAGTGCGGATAGCCGCGGAAGTCGCCTACCGAGAAGCCATGATTCCCCTCGTACTCGCCGGAGTGGGTGCGTCGATTCTGCCGTGGTCGGTCGGGCGGCTGGCCGGACAGCTCGGGGCGGTGGTGGTCGGCCTCGAACCTCCGATGCTCAGCCCCATGATGCTCCTGCACCGCCAGGAGCCGAGCGCTGCCGCGGCTGTGTTCGCCGACACCCTTACCGGCATGTATCAGGACATCCGGTCACGGTGAAACACCGGACCGACGGACGGCAGCTCTGTGGCGTCGTCCGCCGACGACCGTGCCGTCGCCACAGAGCCTGCGCTCACAGCTCGGCCAGCGCGGATACCGGTGACTCGATCGCGTCCGCGACGAAGCGGAGGAATCCACCCGCGGTGCCGCCGTCGCAGACGCGGTGATCGAAGACGAGCGACAGTTGCACGATGTTGCGCGGCACGACCTCGTCGTCGACGACCCACGGGCGGCGGATGATCCGTCCCATCCCGAGGATGGCCACCTCGGGATGGTTGATGATCGCCGCGCTGCCGTCCACGCCGAGCACGCCGTAGTTGTTCAGCGTGAACGAGCCGGTAGTGAGCTCGTCGGGCTGCACCGATCCCTCGCGCGCGGACGTGGTCAGCCGCCGGATCTCGGCGTCCAGTCCCCGCATGCCGAGGCGGTGCGCGTTGCGGACGGCCGGAACCATCAGTCCGCGGTCGGTCTGTGCTGCCAACCCGAGATTGATCCCGTCGAAATGGGTGATCTCCTGCCGCTCGGTGTCCACTCGCGAGTTCAGTTCCGGGAATCGGGTCAGTCCTGCAACGACGAAGCGCGCCACCATGGCGAGGATGCCCGGCGCCGGTTCCGGATGGTCAAGTGTCCGGCGCAGTTCGAGCAGCGCCGTGGCGTCCACGTCCACCCACGTGGTCGCTTCCGGTATCTCGCTGCGGCTTCGGCTCAGCGTGTCTGCGACGGCCTTACGCAGCCCGGTCAGTGGCACCCGGGTATGGATCGGGAGTCCGGTCCGGTCGTCGGTGTCCGCATCGACGGGTTCAGCGTGCGGCGCTGCCGGCCGGACCGACGGTTCGGCCGACTGTCCCGCCGCCTCGACGTCGCGGCGGGTGATCAGCCCGCCGGGACCGGTTCCGGCCACCGTGGTCAGCTCGACGCCGCGCTCGCGAGCGAGCTTGCGCACGATCGGGGATTGCACAGGTCGCCGCGGCGCGGGCGGTGCGGCCGTTGACGCCGGTGCGCCAGCAGCATCAGCGGGAGCTGACGGTTGCGGCGCAGGTTCACGTTTCTTCGCGGTACGGCGACGTCGTCCGGGGCCGTTGCCGGTGCCGTAGCCGATGAGCACATTGCCCGATCCGGCCCGTTCTTCCTCCACGTACCGGTCCGCGTCCGCCGAGTCGGCTTCGCCGACGGTGGACGGGACGTCGACCGTGATCAGCGGCCGGCCGACCTGCACGGTGGCGCCCTCGTCGCCGTGCAGCTGCGTGATCCGACCTTCGAACGGTGAGGGAACCTCGACCGAGGCCTTCGCCGTCTCGACTTCCGCCACCGGGGTGTCTACAGCGACGACGTCGCCCACCGTCACGAGCCACTGCAGCAGTGTCGCCTCGGTCAATCCCTCTCCGAGGTCGGGCAAGGTGAACACTTCTTCGCTCACAGCTGCTCCTCCCACTGAAGCTCGTCGACCGCATCGAGAATCCGCGCGGTGTCCGGCAGGTGAAAATGCTCGAGTTTCGGCGCGGGGTAGGGAATGTCGAACCCGGTGACCCGCCGAACCGGCGCTTCCAGGTAGTGGAAGCAGTGCTCCGTCACGCGCGCCGCGACCTCCGAGGCGACCGATGCGAAGCCCGGCGCCTCGGCCACCACGACGGCTCGGCCCGTGTGCTTGACCTGCTCGCACACGGTGTCGTCGTCGAACGGCACGATCGACCGCAGGTCCACGACACCGAGGTCACGTCCCTCGGTCGCCGCCTCCTCCGCTGCGGCGAGCGCGACGGGGACCGAGGGGCCGTAGGCGATCAGCGTGGCGTCCCGGCCCTTGCGCGCCACGGCCGCGCGGCCGATCGTCGAATCGGCCGCGGCGAGATCGACCTCGTCGTTGCTGAAGTAGTGCCGCTTCGGCTCCAGATACACGACCGGGTCGGGCGACTCGATCGCGGCACGAAGCAGCGCGTAGGCATCGGTGTTGTTGGCCGGGGCGACGACCGTCAGTCCCGCGGTATGGGCGTAATAGGCCTCCGACGAGTCGCAATGGTGCTCGACGCCCCCGATCCCGCCCGCATACGGAATCCGGATGACCATCGGCAGCCGGAGCGTGCCCCGCGTCCGGTTGCCGAACTTCGCGACATGACTGACGACCTGCTCGAACGCCGGGTAGGCGAAGGCATCGAACTGCATCTCGACAACCGGACGCATGCCGTTCATGGCCATCCCGGCGGCCATGCCCACGATGCCCGACTCGGCAAGCGGAGTGTCGAAACAACGGTCCTCACCGAAGTCGCTCGTCAATCCCTCCGTCACGCGAAAGACGCCGCCCAGCGGACCGACATCCTCGCCGAACACGACCACCGAATCGTCCGCGGTCATGGCATCCCGCAACGCACTGTTGATCGCCTGCGCCATGGTCATCTTTGCGGTCATCACGCCTCCTCGACGTCGAACTCGCCCTGCAGCGCGGCCCGCTGCTGCACGAGCTGCTGCGTCGGCGTGGCGTAGACATGCGCGAACAGCTCATCCGGGTCCGGGGCGACGTCGACGCCGAGCCCCTCCCGCACCCGAGCGGCCATGCGGTCGGCGTCGGCGGCGAACTCCGCCTCGATGTCGTCGTCGAGCGCACCCACCCCGCGTAGATAGGCAGACACGCGGGTGAGCGGGTCCCGCCCTGCCCACTCGTCGACCTCGTCAGTGGTCCGGTAGCGCGTCGCGTCGTCGGCGTTGGTATGCGCCTCCACGCGGTAGGTATCGGCTTCGACGAGCGTCGGACCGCATCCCCTACGCGCCCGTTCGACCGCTTCGCCGAGCACTGTGGACAGTGCGCCGAGGTCGTTGCCGTCGACGCGAACACCCGGCATGCCGTAACCGACGGCCTTCGACGCCAAGGACGGTGCTACCGATTGGCGTGCGAGCGGAACGGAGATTGCGTACTTGTTGTTCTGCACGAAGAACACCACAGGCGAGGCGAACACGGCCGCGAAGTTGCAAGCCTCGTGGAAATCGCCCTCGCTCGTCGCTCCGTCCCCGCACAGCGCCATGACAACGGTGTCCTCGCCCTTGAGCCGCGCCGCATGAGCCACCCCGACGGCGTGCAGCAACTGGGTCGCCAACGGTGTGGCCTGCGGAGCCACGCGATGCCGTGCCGGGTCGTAGCCGCAGTGCCAATCGCCCTTCAGCATGCTGAGGACGTCGACCGGGTCGACACCTCGCGCGGCGATCGCGACCGCGTCCCGATAGGTCGGGAACAACCAGTCACCTTCGGACAGTGCCGTGGCACAAGCGACCTGGCATGCCTCCTGGCCCCGCGACGACGGGTAGACGGCCAACCTGCCCTGCCGGACGAGCGCACCGGCCTGCTCGTTGAGCCTGCGGCCGTGTACGAGCTGCCGGTACCCCGCCAGCAGCGCAGTCGAATCGGGTCGCTCGGTCCCGTCGACGAGCTCGCCCGCTTCGTCCAGGACCCGCACCGTGGCGACCGCCGCGTCAAGCTGGTCGATACTCATTCCACTCCTCAGCCGCGAGACAAACGTATCGAGAGCGTGGCAGCATGGCGTGCCAGATGACTACATATGACGAAGAAGTTGAGATGGTCGTCTTTCATAGGCGGCACTCGCGTGCCAACTGGCACACATTTCGCTCAGCCGACCACGGGAAATGAGACCATTGGACACCGACATCGATGAGACAGACCGCCGCATCGTCGCCGAACTACAAGCCGACGGCCGGTTGTCCGGCCGAGCACTCGCCGAACGGGTCTCCATTTCCCGCGCCAACGCCTACACACGCCTCGAACGGCTCGTGCAGAACGGCGTCATCACCGGATTCACGGCCACTGTGGACCCGACGAAACTCGGACTGACCACCTCGGCCTACGTCACCCTGACCGTCCGACAGAACAGCTGGCGCGACCTGAAGGACCGGCTACGTGCCATCCCCGAGGTCCGTCACATGGCGTTGACCGGCGGCGAGTTCGACGTGATCCTCCTGATCAGAGCAGCCGACAACGACGCACTCCGCCGCGTCGTACTCGAGCAACTGCAAGCCATCCCCGGCGTGCTCGGCACCCGCACCTTCCTGATCTTCGAGGACGACACCAACCACCGGTCGGCCGACTGAGTTCGCGTGGAGGAACGGCCGTTTCCGAGCTCGAATCCGGGAGTGTTGCAAGCCCCTTGCGGCCGTCGCAGCCGACGATGCAGGGGTATCCGACCTCACCGCGCAGGTTCTCCGCCCTCTCCCCCCGCAGCGCGACCTCGAGCACCTACTTGGTCAGGGTCGCCGTGCTCGCGGAGCGCCCTGTACTCACCGAGGAGCGTTTCGAGGCGCTGCACCATGAAGGTGTAGAACTCCTGCATATCGCGTAGACGTGCGCGCTGCCGCTCGGGCAGCGCCGCGTCTCGTGCCTGCGCGTTCTCCGCCAGTGCCAGCAGATCGCTCGTTCCCTGGATCTGGTGCTGCAAGCAGCCGATCCAGGCATCGTCGCGCCACTCGTACACGTACCGGCGAGACCCCGGTTCCTTGAAACGCCGGACGGTCCCGCTCAACACCAGCAGCCGCGTCGTCTCGGACATCGAGCCCTTGCTCGCATGAAGAGCATCTTGGAGCTGCGTCATCGTCATGGGGCTCTCGCTGAGCATCAGCACCCCCGCGGCACGCCCGGCCATCGGCGGCCAGCCCATTGCGCGCCCGATGTACAGACCGAAGTCGTCGATCAGAGAGTTGGCATCGTCGGGAGGACCGTCGCCGGCACGGCTGGACACCACCGAAACTCCAATCGGTCAATCAGAAATGAAAATTCACTATTGACTGAACGTCACGCGGGGGGAAAGTATACGGTCCAGCAACGGTCCGGAGATCCCCGGGCTCGTACTCCTGATCCGAACACAGGAGGTTCACCGTGACAGACCCGGGCTGGGACATCATCGTCGTAGGAGCGGGCTCCGCGGGCGCGGCCCTGGCGGCTCGCTCGGCCGAGCGCGGCAAGCGCGTCCTGCTCCTGGAGGCCGGCCCCGACTACCGGACGGCGCAGCTGCCCGAGGCGTGGCGGTCGCCGAACCCCGCCCGCGCGCTGATGGATCCCACCGCCGTGGCGGGCCTGGTCTGGGAGGGCGTCAACTCGGCTCGGACGGACAAGCAGCCCCAGGCACCGTACTGGCGCGGCCGGGGCGCGGGCGGCAGTTCGGCGATCAACGGGCAGATCGCCATTCGCCCGCCGATGGAAGACTTCGAGGACTGGGCCGCCGCCGGATGCGCCGGCTGGTCGCCCGAGGACGTCCTGCCCTACTTCGCCAAGCTCGAGGACGACGAGGAGTTCGGGGACGAGCCCTACCACGGGCGCGGGGGACCGACGCCGATCTTCCGGACGCCGCAAGAACGGTGGGGCGGGGTGGACGGCGCACTGTCAGCGGCAGCCCAGGCGGCCGGGCACCCCTGGGCGCCGGACGTGAACGCGCCCGGCGCGGCCGGAGTCTCGCCGTACCCGATCAACTCGCGCGGCGGCCGCCGGGTCACGGTCAACGACGGCTACCTCGAACCGGTTCGGTCGCTGGCCGGGCTCTCCGTCCGCGGCGACGCGCTGGTCGACCGGGTCGTCGTCGAGGGCGGCCGGGCCGTCGGCGTCCGCGTGATCACCGGCGGCGCGGCGACGACCGAGTACGCCGACGAGATCGTGCTCAGCGCCGGTGTGGTCCACTCACCGGCGATTCTGTTGCGCTCGGGCATCGGCCCGGCTGCGGACCTGCGCCGCCTCGGTCTCGCGGTCCTGGCGGACCTCCCGGTCGGCCGCGGTATGCAGGACCATCCGATGATGGTCGTCGGGCTGCCGCTGACCGCGGAGGCCGCGATCAAGACCGACGACGACCGCCACACCAACGTCTGTGTCCGCTACAGCAGCGGTGCGCCCGGCGCCGCCTCTCACGACATGATGTTGGTGTCACTGAACATGAACGTGCTGTCCATGGCCAGCGCTGACACGCGGTCGCCGATAGGCGGCTTCGGGGTGTGGCTCAACCACAACCACTCGCGCGGAGTGCTGACGCTGACCTCCACCGACCCGCAGGCGCAGCCCGAAGTCCGGGAGCGGATGCTGTCGGACGGCCGCGACCTCGCCCGACTGCGCGACGGTGTCCGCTCCCTGGCGGAGCTGGCCCGCGGTCCCGAGGCCGCGACCGTCGTCGACGGGTCGGTCGAGGACGCCAACAGCGATCTGTTCGCGGTGCTGGACAACGATGCGGAACTCGACGACCACCTGCTGGCGACCGCGGTGGACGCCCAGCACGGCACCAGCACGTGCCGAATGGGAGCGGCCGAGGACGACTCCGCAGTGGTCGACCCCTCCTGCCGCGTACGCGGGGTCGAGGGGCTTCGCGTGGTTGACGCATCGATCTTCCCGTCCGTCCCGCGGGCCAACACCAACGTGGCATCGATCATGCTCGGCGAACTGATGGCCGACCGTCTCGGCTGACCATCCGCCGACACGGCGAAGGAGCACACCCTGTGAAGACCCTGCAGAACCTGATCGGCGGACACTGGCGCGACACCCGCGGCGAGGCGTTCCACGACGTGATCGACCCCGCCACCGAGGAGATCACGGCCCGTGGCCCCAGCGGATCACCTGAGGACGTCCGCCAGGCAGTGGGAGCGGCTGTCGAAGCACAGCCCGCCTGGGCGGCGCTACCCGTGGCGGAACGCGTAGCCCGGTTGACCAGGTGGGCAGACACCGTCGCCGAGCACGCACCCGAGCTGGCGGAGATCGAGTGTCGCGAGATGGGCAAACCCGTCTCCCTCGGCACCGGCTTCATCGGCGCCGCCGCGCAGCTGTTCAAGACCGTCGTGGCCGAGGCCCTGGACTACCCGTTCGACAAGACGGTTGCCGGGCCGGCCGGGAGCAGCACCACGCTCCTGCGCCATCCGCTCGGAGCCGCCGCCGTCATCGTCTCCTGGAACTTCCCGGTGCCCATGACGCTCGGCGCGATCGGCCCGCTGCTCGCCGCGGGCAACACCGTCGTGATCAAGCCGTCCGAGCGATCGCCGATGTCGGCGGCGCGGCTGCTGGAGCTGGCCGATCTGCCACCCGGGACGGTCAACCTGGTGCACGGCGACTCCCGGGCCGGTGTCCCGCTCGTTGCCGACGAGCAGATCGGACTGGTGCACTTCACCGGCTCGGTCGAGGCAGGCCGGGAGGTCGGCCGGGAGAGCGGAGCGCTGCTGCACCGCTCGATCCTCGAACTCGGCGGAAAGGACCCCGTCGTCGTCGACGCGGGCGTCGACCCGGCCGCGACCGCCGCCGCGGTCGCGTTCGGCGCGTTCGCCAACTCCGGCCAGATCTGCACGTCCATGGAACGCATCTACGTGCACCACGACATCGCTGAGGAGTTCATCAACGCCCTCGTGGACGTCGCGGGGACGTACACCCTCGGAGACGGGCGCGACGAGACCACCGTTCTGGGCCCGCTGGTGGACCAGCGGCAACGCGCCATCGTGGCACGCCATGTCGCCGACGCGGTCGAACGCGGCGCGACCGTCCGCACTGGCGGGAAGGAGCTGGGTGGCAAGGGCTTCTTCTACCCCGCCACCGTCCTCACCGACGTGGACGACTCCATGCTGGTCATGAACGAGGAGACCTTCGGCCCCCTCGCCCCGGTAATGGTTGTGTCCTCCTTCGAGGAAGGACTGGCAGAAGCGGCCAAGACGCGCTTGGGGCTCGCCGCCACCGTGTACACCGCCGACCCCGAGCACATGGTCGCCGCTCGACGCATCCCCGCCGGGGTCGTGTGGGTGAACCAGTGGCAGGGCGGCGGTCCCGAGATGGTGTACGAACCGGCCGGCGACAGCGGCATGGGCGCCACCGGGTCCCGAGCCGCCTACGACGCGGCCACCCGCCCAGCTTCCATCCACACTGCACCGACGGAGGACGCATGACGGCCGACACCAAGCAGTACGCCGCCGACGCGGTCGGCGCTCGGCGCGACCGGCTGATCGAGCTTTCCCATCGCATCCACGCCCACCCGGAACTCGCATTCGAGGAGGAGCGGGCGAGCGCGTGGGTGGCGGAGGCTCTGACCGTGGCCGGTTTCGAGGTGGAGCACGGCTGCTACGGCCTTCCCACCGCCGTCCGCGCGACCGCCGGAACGGGTCCACTGCACATCGGGATCTGCGCCGAGTACGACGCCCTCCCCGATATGGGCCACGCCTGCGGCCACAACATCATCGCGGCCGCCGCGGTCGGGGCCGGATCGGCGCTCTGCGGGCTTGCCGACGACCTGGGGCTGACGGTGACCGTCCTCGGCACCCCGGCGGAGGAGGGCGGTGGAGGCAAGATCCTCATGCTCGAACGCGGCGCGTTCGAGGGGATGGACGCGGCAATGATGGTCCATCCCGGCGCAGTGGAGACGGCCGCCATGCCCGGCCTTGCCGTCTCGCAGTTCGAGGTCGCCTACCGCGGGAAACCCGCGCATGCGGGGGCATATCCGCAGCACGGCGTCAACGCCGCCGATGCGATGACCGTCGCGCAGGTCGCAGTCGGACTTCTGCGCCAACAGACTGGCCCGGACGACCGCATCGCCGGCATCGTCACGGAGGCCGGCACTGCGGCGAACATCATCCCCGACGCAAGCCGCGGAGGGTGGATCGTCCGATCGTCCACCCTGGAAGCCCTCTCCCAGCTCAAGCAGCGCGTGCACAACTGCTTCGAGGCCGGAGCTCTGGCCACCGGATGCGAACTGACCACCACACCGATCTCCCTGGACTACGCCGACCTGCGGCCCGACGCGACCATGCTCAACATGTACCGGGCCAACGCCGAGGCGCTCGGGCGTACCTTCCCGGACTTGTCCGGCGGCTCGCCGGCCGGCGCAGCAACCGACATGGGCAATGTCTCCCACGTCGTGCCCACTATCCACCCGATGCTGGGGCTGGACTGCCTGCCCGCAGTGAACCATCAACCCGAGTTCACTGCGGCCTGCATCACCCAGGCCGCCGACAAGGCCGTGCTCGACGGCGCCACCGCGATGGCATGGACGGCGATCGACCTCGCCCGCGCCTGATACGTCAGCCAGTGCCCTTATACGGGCGACCCGACCGGGGCGTGTCCCGGTGCCATCGCTGTCCTGGTCGAGAAGCGTCAGCAGCGCATCGACCGGCGCACGGCTGGTTCTGCGAGCGTCAGGAACCTTCGGCAACGAGGCTCCAGACATTGGTGCGCGGCGAGCGGACAGAGGATCCGCGGCTGGTTATCGGACGAGGTCGGAGGATAGCGCCTGGTGGTTCGTCCGGCGCGATACGTCGCCCCAGGATGCACAATTGGCATCCTGAGTGCGATCGACAACCGGCATGACCCCGCTGCCCGGTACGGCACCACACCGACGGCGGACGGTAACCGGCAAGACGACATACGGCTTCGCGCCAGCTGGAATGACCCCATCCGCTCGGAGAGAGCACCGCAAGAACCGCAGATCACGCGGCGGCCGGCCCGCCCGGCTCGACACCGCCGAATACCGGCACCGCAACATGATCGAACGCCGCTATTGCCATCTCAAACAGTGGCGAGGCCTGGCCACCCGATACCCGTTGGGCCGGAAGGTCGTCACTGGTGCCGTCGTGAGGTAGCCGTCACGTAACCCGTGTCCTTGACGAACGTCGCGAACGCCGCATTGGTCACCGCCGTGGCATCCATTCGGAAGGACCTCAAGGTCACGGGTGGACGGGCGCTTCCCCGTCGGCCGGGTGGCCCTCATTGAAGTGATCGCCCAGGTCGAACGTACCCCCATGGACCGAAACCTGACCGCGTGTGGAGCGCGGGGTCCTCCACATAGGGCCGGAGTCGCCGCCGTCCCCACGGCCTCCGACAGAGCCGCCACAGCACTGATTCGTCACGGTTCCTTCGATGGATCACGGATCCACGCGGGACAACTCCGCCTGGCATGACGTCATGGTGAGCAACGCAGCGTTCTTCCCACAACACGAGTCAACGGCAAGGCTTACGTACCCGTAGATAGCGTGAAGCTATCAAACCTAGAAAATACAACAATTGGACGCTATCGCACCGCGTACCTAAGCTGCGCTGACAGCAGCCCCAGCGCCGATGACGAAAGGCGAACAACGTCGTGACGCCGAACGTCCTGCTCCTCATGTCAGACCAACATGCCCCGCACGCAGCGAGTTCGTACGGCAGCACCGAGGTTCACACGCCGCACATCGATGCTCTCGCCGCCCGCAGAACCACCTTCGATGCGGCCCACTGCAACTCGCCGATCCGTGTTCCGTCCCGCGCGGCCATGGCCACCGGTCGTTACGTTCATCGCACCGGAGACTACGACAATGCTTCGCCCCACACCGGCAGCGAAGCCGCCAGCTGGGACACCGGATCGAAACCGCCGAACCGACGGGACCTGGACCAGCTCCAACAGTGCCGCAAGGAACTGCTGGCGATCTGCAATCCGGTCGAGGTCGACTCCCGTATCCGAGCACAACAACGACGTCGCGTCGAAGAACACGGCGGCATCGATGCCGTGCCGGCCACCCCGCTCACGACCCACTCTCCGGCTGGCAGGTCCTGAGCCTGCCGCTGCACCGCGAACAACTCTGAACAAAGGTGTTCTCATGTCTTTCGGAACCACCACCGATCCTGCACGGTTCCGAGCAGTCCGGAAAGCGGCACTGGGCAGCGCCGTCGGCACCACGATCGAGGCGTACGACTTTCAGATCTACGGTGTCGCGTCCGCACTCGTCTTCAGCAGTGTTTTCTTCGCGGGCGTGCCTGCATCGCTCGGCACTGTCTTCTCCTTCGCCACCCTCGCCGTGGGATTCCTCGCACGACCGCTCGGCGCCGTCATTTTCGGCCACTTCGGCGACAAGCTCGGCCGCAAAAATATTCTCGTCATCGCACTCATGGGCGCAGGTGGGTGCACCACGCTCATCGGCATACTGCCCAGCCATTCATCGGTCGGACTGTGGGCGCCAACACTGCTCGTTGCGTTGCGTCTGTTCCAGGGCCTGTTCCACGGCGGCGAACAGGGCGGTGCGTTGCTCATGGCCGTCGAACACGCCCCTGCTCACCGCAAGGGGTGGTACGGAAGCTGGGCATTCCTGGGGAGTCCAGGCGGAACGCTGCTCGCCGCCGGAGCCGTGGCGGTCACCATGGCCGCGACGGGGGATGCGTTCCTGACGTGGGGATGGCGAATTCCTTTTCTGATCAGCTTCGTGCTACTCGGGGTCGGCATCATCATCCGTATGACGGTGGCGGAGTCGCCGGAGTTCGAGAAGGCCAAGGAAACGGGTCACCATTCGCGGTCTCCGATGATCGATGTGCTCCGCAACTCCTGGCGTCTCGTGCTGACGGCCATCGGTGTGAACGTTGGTTTCAACGCGCTTATCTGGGTGCTTTTAGCATACACATTGTCCTACGGAACCGAGTACCTTGGACTCGACCGTCAGTTCATGCTCGGCAATACGCTGTACGGCGCCGGGGCGATGCTTGTGAGCATCCTGTTTTTCGCCCGGCTGTCGGACCGCCTAGGCCGGATGCGCGTGATGCTCTGTGGCGCCGTGTTCTGCGTGCTCTACCCGTTCCCCTTCTTCGCGCTTCTCGACACCACGGAGCACAGCGTCGTGACCGCGGCCGTGGTCGCCGGGTTCATCGGTTCGTCGGCATTGTTCGGTCCCATGGCGGCATTCCTGGTCGAACTGTTCCCGACCAAGGTCGCCTACAGCGGAGTGTCACTCGGTTATTCGCTCGGCGCCGTTCTCGGCGGCGGTCTCGCCCCGTTCGTCTCCAGCGTGCTGATGCGGGCCAGCGGCGGCGCGTACTGGAGTGTCGCGCTGTATCTGACCGCGGGCTGTCTGCTGACTCTGGTGTCGTTGCTCTACCTACGGCGCCGCGCCGCGCGAACCACGTCGGCGACCCTGCCCGCCAAGGCGAAGGTGCACACTCAGTGATGGAACAACCACGGATCTCGACGACCGCGCCCAGCGATACCGTTGCAGACCTGCTCGCGACACTGCCTCCCGGGACGGACCCGTCCAGCTGGGATTCCTCGACGATTGGCGGGAACATCGCGACCGATGCCGGCACGCGTACGCCCGCGGAACTCGACGCCATCGCACAAGCGTGCCGAGACGCCGGCGCCGTCGATGTCGTCGTCGGCGAGGACGAGGAGGAGTCCCGACAGCTCATCCAGGCGCGAAGGCTCGCGTACCCCGCGCCAGAAGCGCCCGGCCCGACCCTGGTGGACGACATAGCCGTTCCCATCTCCGCCCTCGCGACGAGGATCGTCGACCCCAACGATGCCGCGTCGACAGCCGCGGCGCACCGCGTGTTCGAGGAGATCGCCGAGAGCGCGCTACAGCTGGGCGGGACTGTCACCGGAGAACACGGCGTCGGGCTCTTGAAGGCAGCTCTCCTCGAACGCGAGCTCGATCCGGTGGCCTCCCAGCATCATCGGCAGCTCACGGATTTGTTCGATCCGGACCACATCCTCAATCCCGGCAAGATGCTCCGCAGCCCGGCGGTGCAGTCGTGACAAACGGAAACGACGCCGCTGAGCAGGCCGACGACGAGCCCGACTACCGGTTCACCCTCGCCAACGAACGGACCTTCCTGGCCTGGTGCCGCACCGCACTCGCACTCACCGCCGGTGGTATAGCCGTGGTCCAACTCATTCCCGAGCCAGCACTCGCCACCGTGCGACAACTGTTCGGCGCAGCCCTGGCAGCTTCGGGCGGCGCTATTCCAGTGATCGCGCTGCGGCGGTGGCGACGGGTGCAAGCAGCCATGCGCCGAGACGCCGCTCTGCCTGAAACTCGGCTGCCGCAAATATTGTCCGTCACCCTCCTGGCCAGCGCTGCAACCATTCTCGGACTCGTCATGCTCGCCTCCTCGACCTGATGCCCCGGCCCGCACCCGACCGCCCAGGACTCCAACCAGAACGCACGGAGCTCTCATGGGAACGCACCGCGGCGGCGTTCCTCGCCAACGGCATTCTTATTCTCGTCCGACCGCACGAACCCCTGACGGTTCCACGCGTCGGCATCGCGATCGCCGCCATCGCCACTGCGGGCACAGTCGCGTGGTTCGGCGGCCGGCGCTCACGCCGCGTGCAGGATCAGCGGACCCTCCGCGTTCGGAACCGGTGGCTCACCGCCATCGTCGGCGGCTTCAGCGTCACCGTGTTCCTCTACCTGCTGACCGCCGGCGCGCCCCGGGCCTGACCCACGGTCCGCGCCACCGCGCTGCGGTCGAACCAGGCGGTGCCCATGCTCGTTTCCCGATGACGGACCGCCTGCGACCGGACTGGACATGGGGATTCGCGACGACAGGGCTACCTTCGCTCCGACTGTCGATTTCGAGGACGAGGAGTCCTACCGTCGGTACGACACCAACCCACAGCACGTCCGTCTTCGCGCCGGCTGTCTCGCTCCGCTCTGCAGCAGGATCGACCGAGTCCAGCTCCCGCTCCGGTACGTTACCCGGGACATGGCATCTCTGCACGAAACCGGCCCGACAACCGCGGGGTAGCAGGTTGAGCTCCGCGGTCCGCTCAACATCACCACCAACCTCGCCGTATCGCACGAGCCGACGTTCACCATTGCGCCGCGCTTCCCGTCAACGACGGACCCCGCCGCCGCGTCGCTCCCGGCGGCGAGGGTGCGACGGGGTGTTGGTCATCTGTCCTCCTGGCGGTGTCACGTCAGCTGATGCGGGTGATCGCCGTGGTCGCTCCGGTCGCATCGATGTCCATGACGACCGCGCCAAGGGCCAGTGGGCCTTCGGCAAGGGTGTAGGCGGGCAGGGCGGTGTGGTCCTCGCCGCGTAGTTTCGCGACGAAGTGCATCGGGTCGAAACCGCCCCCGGTATGGCCCAGCCGGCCGGTCATCCCCAGCTCGGCGACGTACCCGGTTCCGCCGGACAGTACGTGCCCGCGCAAGGTCGGGTCGTGAGTGTGGGTGCCGACCACGCCGGCGACCTGGCCATCGATCGCGGCGGCGAAGGAGGCCTTCTCCCACGGGGACTCGCCATGTAGGTCGATTACCACGGCGCCGGGCAGGTCGTGTTCGGCGGTGATCTGGCACCAGGACGGCCACAACGGTCTCGGCGTGGGCGCGGCCATGCCGGGCAGCTCCGCGGTGGGTGAGAGCAGGTTGATCACAGTCAGGGTGGTCTCGCCGCCGCGCAGGGTGAGCAGGCCTTGACCCCGGTCCTCGTCGAGATTGAGTGGTCGAACGACCTGCGGGTAGGCGAGGAGCTTGTCGACGTCCGGGCCGTCCCAGGAGTGGTTGCCACCGGTGATGGCGTCGACGCCGGCGTCGAGGAGCTTGTCGATGATCTCGACGGTCATCCCGAATCCGTCCATCGGATTCGAGCCGGTAACCGCGCAGTTCTCGGCGTTGACCACGACCCAGTCCAGGCCGTGCTCGTCGCGCAGCTGCGGAACCCGGTCCGCGAGCCAGTCCGCAGCCTCCTCGCCAACGACGTCGCCGACGCACAGCACCCGCATCGCGCCACTGCCCGCCCCCGTCCGGGCCTCGATGGTGCTCATGCGCTGAACTCCACCGCGCGCGACGACCCGCGCGGAGCGCGCAGCTGCTCGGTGGCCAGGCGGGCTCCCTCGACCAGGGAACCGAGCTTGGCCCAGGCGATCCGCGGGTGCACGGGCAGGAACGAGGCGAAGGTGGAGAAACCGCAGTCGGTGCCGGCGATGACGCGCTCGACCCCGACGGTGCGGGCATAGCGCACGATGCGCTCGGCGACCAGCTGCGGGTGCTCGATGTAGTTGCTGCAGGTGTCGATCACTCCCGGGACGAGGATCTTGTCCGCGGGCAGTGAGTAGTCCTCGAACACCTGCCACTCGTGGGCGTGCCGAGGATTCGCGGCCTCCATCAGGACCCCGCGGGGTCGCCCGGTCATGACGATGTCGACGATGTCGCCCAGGTCGACGTCGCGGTGGTGCGGGGACTCGTAGTTGCCCCAGCACAGGTGCATTCGCATCCGGTCCGGATCGATCCCCGCGGTGGCGACGTTGAGGGCCTCGATGTGCCCAGCGATAGCGTGACGGAACTGCGCGACGGTGGCACCGGCGTACTGGGCGTGGCGGCCCATGGCCAGGTCCGGGCAGTCGATCTGCAGTACGAATCCCGCGGCGACGATGGCCTCGTACTCGGTGCGCATCGCCTCGGCCAGCGCCCCGAGATAGGCCTCGTGCGAGCCGTAGTACTGGTCGGCGAGATAGGCCGCGATTACCCCCGGCGACGCCGCGGTCACCACGACCTCCGACGGCGCCCCGTCACCTGCCGAATCCACCGCCTCACGGAGCTCCTTGAGCTCCTGGGCCAGAGCCTCACCGCCGGTGTAGCGAACGGGCCCGATGCACGACGGTGTCGCGGTCACCAGCCCGTCCAAAGCCTGCGCGGTGATCTCCGGATAGTCGTCGAGGTCGGCCAGAGAGAGGGCTCCGGCTTCACCGTCGAAGCCCGACATTCGCTCCTTCACGTACGTCGCGTAGCCGATCTTGCCCTGTTCACCATCGCTGCCGACATCGATCCCGATCTCACCCTGGCGCGTTAGGACCTGCTGGGTCGCGTCGCGGACCAACCCCGGAAGCCGGGCCAACGACTCTTCGTTCGCGATACCGCTCTCACGCGCGACCATCAACTCGGCCAGCTCGCCCGGGCGCGGCAGGCTGCCCGTATGGGTGGTCAGAACACCTTCTGCGCTGCTTGTCATCATAATTACCAGAAGCTAGGGCCGCCCCGAAAACGGAGATCGGACTGAATCTGAACGATGGATGGAACTTCCGTCCACAAAATATGGAACAGATGAAATGTGGCTTCCTGGCTGGCCTAAAGTGACGCCATGGACCGCTCCGTAACCGCTCGACCCGCGCTCGATCACCGCCCCGAACCCAAGCTGGCCGGGCCGATCAGCGCCCGGATCCGGGCGCTACGCCCCAGTCTCTCGCCCACCGCGGCCCGCATCGGCGACGCGGTCCTCGCCGCCCCCGCCGAGATCGTGAGCCTGACCGTCACCGACCTGGCCGACCGCACCGGCACCTCGGTCGGCAGCGTCGTGCGCTTCTGCCAGGACATCGACCTCAAGGGCTTCCACGACCTCAAGCTCCGCCTCGCCGCCGAATCTGCGACGCCCGCGACTGCCCGCCCGCACACCGACAGCGCCCCGGCCAACACCATCGAGACAGTTCTGCGGTCAGCGGTCACCGGACTCGAGCAACTTCCCGCCACGCTCGAACACGCCACCCTCCTCCGGATCGCGCGCGAGCTACGCCGCGCCGCCCGTGTACTCGTCGCAGGTGTCGGATCCTCCGCACCGATCGCCATGGACGCCGGGCACCGGCTACGCACCCTCGGCGTGCACACCGAGGTGTTGACCGACCCACACCAACAGCACCTGGCCGCCCGCATGCTCGGCACCGACTGCTGCTGCCTGGCCATCAGCCACACCGGCCAGACCCAGGAGACCCTGACCGCGCTCCGTGCGGCCAGGGACGCCGGTGCCCTGACCATCGGCCTCACCAGCTACCACCGCTCGCCATTCACCGAACTCTGCAACCAGGCAATCGTCGCCGGCGCCACCGAACTCCACGGCCTCGAAGCCACCGCCAGCCGTCTGGTCCACCTCGCCGTCATCGACGTCCTCGTCGCGCTCGTCACCGACCTCGACCCAGCCGCAGCCGCACAGGCCGAACAGCTCTACACCGACGCCGTCGCTGCCCACCGCGTCTAGTGCCCCAACTTGCGCTTCGGCAGTCGAGAACCCAGGATCTCGGCTGCCTTTCGGTCACTCGCGGCCACCCACGCCGCGTACACGCGGAGCGTCGTCGCTCCTCCCGCGCCGTGACCCAAGCGGCCGGCGACCGTGCGGAGGTCGACGCCGGCACTCAACAGTTCGGTTGCCGAGAAGTGGCGGAGTGCGTGGATGTGGGTGTTGACCGGTGGGTTCAGGCGTGCCGCCATGCGCTTGTACCGGCGGGAGATCGCGTCCGGCGGATACGGCGTGGTCGCATCGGCACTGCGCGCCCCCATGAACACGAACATGTCTTCAGTAAGTTCCATGCCCACCTCGGCGAGCTCGTCGCGACAGTTCTCCTTGTGCGCGCACAACAGCGTGACCGTCTCCGAGTCGAGGGCGACACGGCGCATCTGATGCGTCTTCGTGTCCTTCTCCAGCCCCCGACCCTTGCTCTGCACATAGGTGTGGCGGATCTCGACGGTCTCGGCATGCAGGTCGACGCGCGACCAACGCAACCCGGCGACCTCCGCCCGCCGCATGCCCGTGGTCATCACCAGTCACACGAGGGTTCCCCAGTCTTCGCCCAGTTCGAACGCGGCCTCCACCAGCCGAGCCGCGTCAGCCGGCGTCGGGGGCTGGGGATCCGGCGGGCGCAGTTTCGGCCGCTGGGCGTTCTTGGCTGGATTGCTCTCGATCCACTCCCACCGCACCGCCGCATTCAGCACGCTGCCGATGATCGAGTGAAGCTGCCGCACGGTCGAGGCCGCCATCGGCTTGCACTCATGGGCCACGTAGCCCGCGGCAACACAGTCATGCTCCCCGTCGGCCTTGTGCTTCCCGACGAACGGCTTCCCATCGCAGCACATCAGCCGACATAACTGTCGCGGGTGCTCTGCTCGATGTCGACGGTCCGCAACCACTCATCCACCGCATAGCCGAACCGCACCGTCGACGCTGTCGACCGCTGCTTGAGCACCTTGGCCCGCAACTGCGTCAGCGTGTTCTCGGCCTTCCGCCACGCCGCATCGTCCGTGCCGTTGATCTTCTCGCGCAGCTGCGTCCGCCGCCCCGTCACCGGATCAGTCCCGGCGAACACGACAACACGAACACTGTCGCCGCGCCGCTCGATGCGACCGTGCTGACGACCTCCGGAACGGGTGCGAGCCATACCCTGACACCACTCCTGACCCAAACCCGCACCCAAGAGTCGGAACCCAGCTGGACGATCGATCGAACCTGCAGGTCACAAGGGTGGGCCGGGTCGGACTTGAACCGACGGCCAAAGGATTATGAGCCCGCAAAATCACCCGTCAGGAGTAGAAACCGCAGGCAGCGCAGCGGACCATCGGCTGCATCGTCGCACCTTGGGCACCGGGCGGAGCCAGTTCATGGACAGAACCATGGACAAGCCGCGCCCGACTCCAGCGCCGTATCTGAAGAATGCCGCCAACCGTGCCCAGGGCCGCTCGGGAGTTGAGGAACGAGGCCACGCCGACGGCCATTTCAGGCTGGAGTGATCCCGCCAAGCTGTGGCCGGGCCGAAGGTTCTGGGCGGAACCGCGGGATTCGTACCCACGACCCATTGATCCCCGGTACTCCCCGCGGGCGTTCTCACTCATCACGTAAGCACTGAGGCAAGAGGGGCGGCTCCGCACGTCTGCCGCGGGCAGCGTGGTCGACGTGCGGTCTCCACATGCCCTCCTCACGAGCACCGTTCAAGCACGGACTCAGTCTGGTGCTGACAGTGCTCGCCGGACGTCGACGGGCCAGGGCTCCGTTGCCTCGACGGTGTGGGTGGGCATAGCGGTGGCGTTCAAGGCGGCGTTGAGTGCGTGGGTGGGTGAACCGCCCCGGGGTTGATGGAGGCTCTGTCCTTGAGTGAAGGATGGAGATCATGGCGGCGAAGAGGTACTCGCGAGAGATGCGGGAGCGTGCGGTAGCGCTGGTACGGGAGTGCCAGTCTGAGTATGACTCGCAGTGGGAGGCGATCTGCTCGATCGCGGCGAAGGTGAACGTGTCGTCGGAGACGCTGCGCAAGTGGTTACGGCAGGCCGAGGTCGATGCGGGACAACGGCCGGGTGTCTCGAGCGAGGAATCGGCCGAACTGAAGCGGCTGCACCGGGAGAATGCCGAGCTGCGGCGATCGAATGAGATTCTCAAGGCCGCGTCGGCTTTCTTCGCGAGGGAGCTCGACCCTCGACCGCCACGCTCGCAACGTTCATCACGGAACACAAGGACCGGTTCAGGGTCGAGCCGATCTGTGCCGTGCTGACCGAATTCGGCATGAAGATCGCCCCGTCCACCTACTATGCCGCGTTGTCGCGCCCGAAATCGGCGCGCGAGGTGCGCGAGGTGCGCGAGGTGCGCGAGGTGCGCGAGGTGCGCGATGAGGAACTCATGAAAGAAATCACGCGGGTCTTTGAGGAGAACTATTCGGTGTATGGCGCACGGAAAATGTGGCGGCAACTGCATCGCGAGGGCATTCAGATCGGTCGTTGCTGGGTCGAGCGGCTGATGCGACGGCTCGGCCTGGCCGGGGCCCGCCGCGGAAAGACGGTGCGCACCACGGTGCAGGACAGAGACGGTGTGCGTGCAGCTGACCTGGTGAAACGTCAGTTCACGGCCGGAGCGCCGAACCGCTTATGGGTCGCCGACTTCACGCACGTGGCCACGTGGGCCGGCACCGCTATGTGGCATTTGCCATCGACGTGTTCTCCCGCACAATCGTCGGTTGGAAGGCGAGCAGGTCCAAGGAAACCGTCCTTGTTCTGGACACCATCGAGCAAGGCCTACACGAACGAGACTACCGGTATTTAGATGGCGGGTTCAAGCTCGTGCATCATTCGGACTCCGGGAGTCAGAGCGAGTTCAACTGGTCGTCGCAACACCTTGATCGTGGAGGTGTTCAGGGGTGGCGACGATAGACTGGGACAAGAAGACCAGCGATGCGTCTGAAGGGGTCCGGCGGCAGTGGCGTGCGGATCGGGCGCTTCGGCCCGCGATGCGTTCGCCCGGACGTCCTGATCCGTCGCGCGCGGTCCAGCGCCAGTTCTGGCAGCTGATCGCGACGGGCATCACGTCGGCGGAGGCGGCGCTCCGGGTCGGTGTGTCGGTTCCGGTTGGGACACGGTGGTTTCGTCACGCTGGCGGCATGCCGCCGATCTCGCTGGATGAGCCCTCGGGCCGATATCTGTCGTTCGCCGAGCGTGAGGAGATCGCGATCCTTCGTGCCCAGGAGAAGGGCCTCAGAGAGATCGCCCGCCAGATCGGCCGAGATCCCGGGACGATCTCGCGCGAGTTGCGTCGTAATGCCGCTACCCGTGCAGGTAGACAGGAGTACCGTGTCACGGTCGCTCAGTGGAAGGCGCAACAGGCCGCGAAGCGCCCCAAGGTGGCGAAGTTGGCGACGAACGGGGCTCTGCGCGAGTATGTCGCGGAGCGTCTCGAGGGGAAGGTGCGCCGGCCGGATGGGAGCGCCGTGGAAGGTCCGGAGACACCGCCGTGGACGAAGCTCAACAAGCCCCACCGGGCCGACAGGCGGTGGGGGTTGTCGTGGAGTCCGGAACAGATCTCGCATCGGATGACGATCGACTTCCCCGATGATGAGTCCCTGCGCATCAGCCACGAGGCGATCTACCAAGCGCTGTTCATCGAAGCTCGCGGCGCACTCAAGCGCGAACTCGTCACCTACTTGCGCACCGGCAGAGCGTTGCGCAAGCCGCGCGAACGCGGACGGAACAAACCATATGGGCACGTCACCGAGGATGTCGTGCTGTCGAAGCGTCCCGCGGAAGCCGATGACCGAGCGGTACCGGGGCATGGGGAAGGCGATCTGATCATCGGCACAGACCGATCCGCGGTAGGCACGCTCGTGGAGCGCTCGAGTCGCTCGACCATCCTGGTTCATCTGCCGAGACAAGACGGGTGGGGCGAGATGCCGGTGGTGAAGAACGGCCCTTCGCTCGGCGGGTACGGAGCTGTCGCGATGAACAACGCCCTGGCCGCCTCGATCACGACGTTGCCAGAGCAGTTGCGCGAGACGATCACGTGGGATCGTGGCAAGGAGATGTCGGGGCATGCCGCGTTCGCTCTTGCGACAGGCACACGAGTGTACTTCGCTGATCCGCACTCACCCTGGCAACGGCCGACAAACGAGAACACCAACGGCCTGCTACGCCAATATTTCCCCAAGGGCACTGACCTATCGCGATGGTCAGCCGAAGACCTCGAAGCCGTTGCTCTCGCTCTCAACAACCGGCCGCGGAAGGTCCTCGGGTGGAAGACCCCTACAGAGGTTTTCGAAGAACAGTTACGCTCCCTCGAACAGCCCGGTGTTGCAACGACCGATTGAACCCAAGCAGTATACGTCTTTCCGCTTCACCCAACATCTCATCGATGCCGGAATTGACGCCTCGGTCGGGACGGTTGGTGACGCGCTTGATAACGCACTCGCCGAATCGATGATCGGACTATACAAGACTGAGTTGATAAAACCGCAGGGGCCGTGGCACGATAAACGAGAATTCGAAAAAGCCACCGCCGCCTGGGTGGAGTGGTACAATAACCAACGGCTCCACGAGGCCTGCAGCTGCCGGCCTCCGACCGAGTTCGAGACCCTGTACGAACAAGGCGACCTGGCCAGCCTGGTCGCGCGACCCAGCGACGAGCCTCTACTGAACTCGGGACGATTCACCCACAAATCCGGCTCATCAATCAAGGGCGAACACCCCGCCCGCACCGGCAACCGCAAGCTCAAACGCGCGTTCTTCCTGGCCGCCTTCGCCGCCCTGCACGACCCCACCAGCAGGACCTACTACGACCGGAAAAGAGCCGAGGGCAAGAAACACAACGCCGCCCTCATCTGCCTCGCCCGACGACGCTGCGACGTCCTATTCGCCATGCTCCGCAACCACACCCACTACAGACACCCCGAACCCGTTCCCACCACCGCCGCAGCTTGACCAACCACATAGGGCCCCCTGCGTTCGCAACGATCACCAACACCGGATCAGCACCAGTTTCGCAGCAAGAAGTTGCAACAAGCGTTGTGGCGCCACCACATGCGCGGCTCGATGGGTCAGGTCGGCTCGGCCGGTGACAACGCTGCGATGGAGAGCTTTTCAGTCTCCTGCAACGCAATGTGCTCGATCGCCGCAGGTGGGCCACCCGGGAAGAGCTCCGGGTCGCGATCGTCACCTGGATCGAACGCACCTACCACCGCCGCCGACGCCAAACCCGCCTCGGCCGCTTGACCCCCACCGAGTACGAAACCATCATGAGCCACACCGCCAGCCAGGCGGCCTAAACCACTGTCACAGTTTCCTTCAGCAGCCCCGAGACTCGGTCTGTTGGTGCACTGAAGACTGTGGGCAGGTACCGCAGATAGTTGGTGATTATCTGCGGTAGTCACGGACAGTACAACCGCCACTTTTCATTCGAATGTTCCTCGCGCCCCGGGTAATCCTCTATCTGGAACCTCAGATCCGCGGAACCCGCAGCAACAGGGCGTCGCCCTGCCCGCCGCCACCGCACAGCGCCGCAGCACCACTGCCGCCACCCCGGCGCTTCAACTCCAATGCCAGGTGCAGAGCCAGACGTGCGCCCGACATGCCGATCGGGTGCCCCAGTGCGATCGCTCCGCCGTTGACATTGACCCGGCCCTCGTCGAGGCCGAGTGCGCGGGTGGACACGATCCCGACCGCGGCGAAGGCCTCGTTGATCTCGACCAGATCCAGCTCGTCCGGAGCGGTGTGCTCCCGCGCGCAGGCGGCTTTGATCGCGTTCGAAGGCTGCTCGTGCAGGCTCGAGTCCGGGCCGGCGACCACACCGTGCGGGCCGACCTCGGCCAGCCACGACACACCGAGCTCCTGCGCCTTGGCCTTGCTCATGACCACGACCGCAGCCGCGCCGTCGGAGATCTGCGAGGCCGACCCGGCGGTGATCGTGCCGTCCGCCGCGAAGGCCGGGCGAAGCTTGCCCAACCCTTCCGCAGTCGTGTCGGCGCGCACGCCCTCGTCGGTGTCCACCACCACCGGCTCGCCCTTGCGCTGGGGCACGGTGACCGGCGTGATTTCCTCGGCGAAGACACCACCAGAGGCCGCCGCTCCCGCACGCTGGTGCGAGCGCGCGGCGAAGGAGTCCTGCTCCTCGCGGGTCAGGCCGTGCCGAAAGTTGTGCTTCTCGGTGGAAGATCCCATCGCGACCTGGTCGAACACGCAGAACAGACCGTCGTGGGCCATGTGGTCGAGCATCTGCACATCGCCGTACTTGAATCCCTCGCGCGACTTGCCGAGCAGGTGCGGCGCCTGGGTCATCGACTCCTGGCCACCGGCCACCACGACGTCGAACTCACCGGCCCGGATCTGCTGATCGGCCAGCGCGATCGCATCCAGCCCGGACAGGCACACCTTGTTGATGGTCAACGCGGGAACGTCCATCGGAATGCCGGCCGAGGCCGCGGCCTGGCGAGCGGGAATCTGCCCCACGCCCGCGGTCAGCACCTGACCCATGATCGTGTACTGCACCTGGTCGGGCTGCACTCCCGCGCGTTCCAGCGCGGCCTTGATCGCCACACCACCGAGCTGGGCACCCGAGACGTCCTTCAGCGAGCCGAGCAGGCGTCCCATCGGCGTACGCGCCCCGGCCACGATCACAGAGGCCTCCGTAGTGTGGTTCATGTCGCGACTCCTCATCACGAAGTGCCTTCATTGGTCTTGCTCGACTTCCGGATCTGCGTGCGAGCTCAGTCTTTCCAGTTCGGGCTCCGCTTGGCGTTGAAGGCGGCGATGCCTTCTCGCCGGTCGTCGGAGAGTGCCGTGGCCCGCCAGGCCGCATCCTCAACGTCCATCGCCGCCGGCAGCGGCAGGTGCTTGCCCGTGGTGAGCGCGTGCTTCGCGTTCGCCACGGCCGTCGGCGAGTTCTCCGCGATCGCCGCGGCCAGCTCCAGTGCCTGCTCACGGACTTGTCCGGCCACGCACCGGCGCTCCACCACGCCCCATCGTTCGGCTTCCTCGATGTCGATCCGGCGGCCGGTGAAGATCAGGTCCGACGCCCTGGTGCTGCCGATCCGACGACTCAGCAGCTGGGTGCCGCCGCCGCCCGGCACGAGGCCGACGCGCACTTCGGGGAGCCCGAACACCGCGCTCTCGTCCGCGACCATGAGGTCGCACGACAAGGCGATCTCGAATCCACCGCCCAGCGCATAGCCGTGCACGGCGGCGACGGCTGGCATAGGGAGCTCGAGCACGGCTTGGAACGCCTTCCGAAAAACGATCCGCTGTCGCATCAGGTCGTCGTCGGTGAAACCGTTGCGCTCCTTGAGGTCCGCACCGACGCAGAACGCCTTCTCGCCAGCCGAAGTGAGCACCACTGCACGGGCGCGTTCGCGCACCGCCGTCTCACAAGCCCGGATGAGCTGCTGCGCCATCTCGGTGCTCAACGCGTTGTGCGCTCGGGGCCTGTTCAGGACGAGCTCGACGAGGCGCTCGTGGGTGCGCACTTCTACCATCGACTGAGTCGACAAGGTCATGCATCGCTCCGTTGAATCGATCGGCGTAGCCGTCACCAGTAGGCCGCGTCAGCGGCCATTGCGACGAAAAGAGCACTACGCCGCCTTAGTAGTGTGTTTCCGATCCACATTGAGTTTTGGACCAGGATGTTTTCCAGTGCCGATGCACCCCTCAGCACGCTTCGGACTCCACCGAGTCCTTGATCACGGCCATGGTCTGGTCGAATTTGAGTGCCTGTCCTACCCGGACTTTGACTTCAGTGATGACGCCGTCGACGGGCGCGGTAACGGTGTGCTCCATCTTCATCGCCTCGACGACGAAGAGCCGTTGCCCGGTGCGGACCTCCTGCCCGGGTTCGGCCTCAGCGACGAGTATCGTACCGGGCATCGGACTGGTCACCGAACCGTCCGAGCGACCGGAGGCGGAGCTCTGGTCGACGAGCAGCCGATGCTCGGTGAGGGCCCACGCCCGGCCACCTGCGGCAAGCCAGGTGGTGCCGTCGACGCGCGCATGACGGTAGCTGCGGCTCTGGCCTTGGTGCGTGACGGTCAAGGTGCCGCCGTCCAGCCGAGCAGAGGCGGAGGCGCTGCCGCTGACGCCAGCCGGGGTATCCACGACGACCTCCGCATCGCGCGCCCGCCCGCACACTCGCACGGTCACCTCACCGTCACCACCGGCGAAGCGCCAGGTATTCCACGCCGGTTCGCCGAGCCGCCAGCCGCCGGGGACATCCCACGGGTCGATCCGAGGACCAGCTGGTTCCGACGCGACCAAACGCTCCATCGCCGCCGCGACGTAGACGTCGTCGGAAATGCCGTGCTCGGCGGTCAGCTGCTCCAGATCTCGCTCGACCAGGCCGGTGTCCAGCGTTCCTTGCCGAACATCGGGATGAGCCAACAACGTTCGTAGGAAGGTGATGTTCGTAGCGACACCCAGGATCGCCGTATCACCGAGCGCGGAGTCCAGCTTGCGCAGCGCGTCCTGGCGCGTCGCCCCCGACCCGATGACCTTGGCGAGCATCGGGTCGTAGTCCGAGCTGATCTCGCTGCCTTGCTGGATGCCGGAGTCCACCCGCACACCCTCACCCGCGGGCTCGTGCGCCAGCAGCACGGTCCCGCCTGTCGGCAGGAATCCCCTGGTCGGGTCCTCGGCGTAGACGCGAGCTTCCACCGCGTGCCCAACGAGCGAAATGTCTTTCTGCTCGAACGGCAGCGGCTGCCCCGAAGCGACCTTGACCTGCCACTCGACCAGGTCGATACCCGAGCTACCTGCAATCGAGGCCGCAAGCTCGGTGACCGGGTGCTCCACCTGAAGCCGCGTGTTCATCTCCATGAAGAAGAATTCGTCGGGCTTGTCGGCAGAGACGATGAACTCGACAGTTCCCGCACCCACGTATCCGCATGACTTCGCCGCGCCTGCCGCAGCGGTACCGATCCGATCCCGCGTTGCCTGGTCCAGCAGTGCGGACGGCGCCTCTTCAATGATCTTCTGGTGTCGGCGCTGGAGGCTGCACTCGCGCTCGCCGAGGTGCACGACGTTGCCGTGCGTGTCGGCCAGCACCTGCACCTCGATGTGGCGGGGGTTGGTGACGAACCGCTCGACCAACAGCGTGTCATCTCCGAACGCAGCCCGAGCCTCCCGGCGGGCAGAGGCGATCTGCTCATCCAGCGTCGACTCGTCCTCGACCAGGCGCATGCCCTTACCACCACCGCCCGCGGAGGGCTTGAGCAGCACCGGAAAGCCCGCGTCGATCGCTGCCTTGCGCACCTCATCGTCGGACATCCCGCCATCGCTGCTGCCGGGGACGAGCGGGACGCCCTCGGCGCGTACGGTCTGCTTCGCGCGGATCTTGTCGCCCATCGCCTCGATCGCCTCTGCGGGCGGGCCGATGAACACGACGCCGGCCTCCGCGCACGCCCTGGCGAACGTGGAGTTCTCGGACAGGAAGCCGTAGCCGGGGTGCACGGCCTGCGCTCCGGTTCTCCGGGCCGCGTCGAGGATCCGCTCGATGGACAGGTAGCTCTCGGCGGCACTGCGCGGACCGATGCGCACCGCCGTGTCGGCTTCGGCGACATGAAGCGCGCCAGCATCAGCGTCGCTGTGCACAGCGACGGAGCGAATCCCCAGGCGGCGCAGTGTGCGGATCACGCGCACCGCGATCTCTCCCCGGTTGGCTACGAGCACCGTGTCGAAATGTTGCACTGTCGTCCTCCTTTTCGCGTCCTCGGTGCCCGTCACATCCGGAAGACGCCGTTGTTGATGGGTTCCAGGGGCGCGTTCGCCGAAGCAGCGAGCGCCAGTCCGAGGACGCTGCGAGTCTGCTTCGGGTCGATCACCCCGTCGTCCCACAGCCGAGCGGTCGAGTAATACGGGTGGCCCTGTTCTTCGTACTGGTCGCGCACCGGCTGCTTGAACGCTTCCTCGTCCTCGTCCGACCAGGCCTCGCCACGAGCCTCGTACTGGTCGCGGCGCACGGTCGACAACACCGACGCGGCCTGCTCACCCCCCATCACCGAGATACGGGCGTTCGGCCACATCCACAGGAATCGCGGTGAGTACGCCCGACCGCACATGGAGTAGTTCCCCGCGCCGAACGAGCCGCCGATGACGACGGTGAACTTCGGCACCCGCGCACAGGCCACGGCGGTGACCATCTTCGCGCCGTGTTTGGCGATGCCACCTGCTTCGTAGTCCTTGCCGACCATGAACCCGGAGATATTCTGCAGAAACACCAACGGGATGCTGCGCCGGTCACAGAGTTCGATGAAGTGCGCACCTTTGAGTGCCGACTCGCCGAACAGGATGCCGTTGTTGGCCACGATCCCCACCGGATGGCCGTGGATCCGCGCGAATCCGGTGACCAGGGTCTGGCCGTAGTTCGCCTTGAACTCCGAAAATCTGCTGCCATCGACGACGCGGGCGATCACTTCCCGGACGTCGTACGGAGTGCGGCTGTCGGTCGGCACCACGCCATAGAGCTGATCGGGGTCCGCGACCGGTTCCTCGACCGGTGCGACCTCCCACGGCCGCGACTCGCGCGGGCCGAAGGTGCTGACGATGGAGCGCACGATGCGCAGCGCATCGGCGTCATCGGTGGCGAGGTGATCGGTAACCCCGGAGGTACGTGCGTGCAGTTCCCCGCCGCCGAGTTCCTCGGCACTGACCTCGGCCCCCGTCGCGGCCTTCACCAGCGGCGGGCCGCCGAGGAAGATGGTGCCCTGTTCGCGCACGATCACGGCCTCGTCGCTCATCGCGGGCACGTAGGCGCCGCCCGCGGTGCAGGAACCGAGCACGGCTGCGATCTGTGGGATGCCGCGCGCGGACATGGTGGCCTGGTTGTAGAATATTCGCCCGAAATGCTCACGGTCGGGAAACACCTCGTCCTGGCGAGGCAGGAAGGCGCCACCGGAGTCGACCAGGTAGAGGCACGGCAGGTTGTTGTGCAGCGCGACTTCCTGCGCCCGAAGGTGTTTTTTCACCGTCATCGGGTAGTAGGTGCCGCCCTTGACCGTGGCGTCATTGGCGACGATGACGCACTCGCGGCCGTTGACTCTGCCGACACCGGCGATGATGCCCGCCGACGGCGCTTCGTCGTCGTAGAGCCCATGGGCGGCCAGTGTGGACAGTTCAAGGAACGGCGACCCACGATCGAGCAGCGCGTCGACGCGGTCACGCGGCAGGAGTTTTCCCCGCTCGACGTGACGGGCGCGGGACTTCTCCGAACCTCCCAGTCGCACCTGCACGAGCCGGGAGTTCAGGTCTTCGACGAGCGAACCGTGGTGCTCGGCATACCGCGCATAGGACTCCGAAGCCGGATCGACGGTGCTGTCGAGCACGGGCGTTTCGCTCCGTACGGGGTCAGCCGATGTCGGCGTGGTCATCGCAGTCTCGCTTTCGTGGTCGGTCGGCCGTGCGGTCGTGGTGGGCCGGTTGAAGGCCGGATCGGGTCAATGCACGGAGTGACGGATATGGTCAGGTCCTGGCCGCAGGAGCGGCGAGGGTCGGTCAGGTCGGCGCCGCTACGGTCAGCGGGGCGCCGGTCGCCGCCCGCACCTCGTCCTCGGTCACGCCGGGGGCGGTCTCGAGCAGGAGGAGTCCGCGTTCGGTGACGTCGATGACGGCGAGGTCGGTGATGATCCGGTTCACCACCGACAGCCCGGTGTAGGGCAGCGTGTTCTTGCGCAGGATCTTTGGTGAGCCGTCTTTCGCGGTGTGTTCCATCAGGGCGATGACCCGGCGTGCGCCGTGTACGAGATCCATCGCCCCACCCATGCCTTTAATGAGCTTGCCGGGAACGGCCCAGTTGGATAGGTCGCCCTGCTCGGAGACCTGCATCGCGCCGAGAACGGCGACGTCGAGGTTCTGACCGCGGATCATGCCGAACGAGAACGCGGAGTCGAAGTAGGAGGCGCCGGGTCGGACGGTGACGGTCTCCTTGCCGGCGTTGATCAGGTCGGGGTCGACTCCGTCCGGGGCGGGGTACGGGCCGGTGCCGAGGATTCCGTTCTCGCTGTGCAGCACGACGTGCACATCGTCGGTCAGGTAGGCGGGAATCAGTGTGGGTAGGCCGATGCCGAGGTTGACGTACTCGCCGTCGCGCAGTTCGGCTGCTGCCCGGGCGGCCATCTGGGTGCGTGTCAGAGTCATTTGACTGTCTCCGTGATGGTGGTCTTCTCGACGCGCTTGTCGATGCCCGGCGCGTGCACGACGTGCTGCACAAACACTCCCGGTAGGTGGATGTCGGCGGGGTCGAGTTCGCCGGGTTCCACCACTTCCTCGACCTCGGCGACGGCGACGCGGCCAGCCATGGCGCACAGCGGGTTGAAGTTCTGTGCAGCCTTGGTGAACACGAGGTTGCCGTGCCGGTCGCCTTTCGCCGCGGCGACGAGGCCGTGGTCGGCGACGATGGCTTCCTCCAACACGTAGGAGGTGCCGTGGAACTCGCGGACCTCCTTCGGTGGCGATGCGACGGCGACCGAGCCGTCGGCGGCGTAGCGCCACGGGAGCCCGCCGTCGGCGATCTGGGTACCCACTCCGGCCGGGGTATAGAACGCGGGTATGCCGCACCCGCCCGCGCGAAGCCGCTCGGCCAGCGAGCCCTGCGGAGATAGCTCGACCTCGAGCTCCCCGGCAAGGTACTGACGGGCGAACTCCTTGTTTTCGCCCACGTAGGAGGCGGTGACCCGGCTGATCCGGCCGGCGGCCAATAGCAGGCCGAGCCCCCAGTCCTCGACGCCGCAGTTGTTCGACACCACGCGCAGGTCGGTGGTACCGACCTGGTGCAGCGTCTCGATGAGCGTCGCGGGGATGCCGCACAGGCCGAATCCACCGACGGCGAGCGTCGCGCCGTCGGCGATGCCGGCCAGTGCACGTTGGGCAGTGATCAGTTTGTCCATAGAGATAGGAGACCTCTCGTTGCTCGTGCTCAGCGGGCGAGGGCAGCGACAGTCCGGGACGGGCTGGGACGGCCGAGACGTTCGGCCATCCAGACGCTCGTTGCGACCATCTTGTCCAGGTCGATGCCGGTCTCGATGCCGAGACCGGCGAGTTGCCAGAGGAGGTCCTCGGTGGCGAGGTTGCCGGTGGCGCTGCCCGCGTACGGGCAACCGCCGAGTCCGCCCGCACTGGCATCCACAGTGGTCACGCCGCGCCGCAGGGCGGTGAGGGTGTTGGCTAGCGCCTGCCCGTAGGTGTCGTGGAAATGCACCGCGACGTGCTCCATCGAAATGGCTGCGGCGGAGAGTGCGTCCAGCAGCGCCGTGACGCGGCCGGGGGTGGCAACGCCGATCGTGTCGCCGAGGCTCAGCTCGGTGCAGCCCAGCGCCATCATTCGGGAGGCGACGTCGACGACCTTCGCAACGGGCACTTCGCCCTCCCACGGGTCCCCGAAGCACATCGACAGATAGCCCCGCACAGCGAGGCCGGCCTCGCGGGCCCGCCCGACCACCGGCGCGAACATCTGAATCGACTCGTCGACGGACCGGTTGAGGTTGCGCTGTGCGAACGACTCGGTGGCGCTGCCGAACACGGCAATGTCACGCATGCCAAGGTCGAGCGCGCGGTCCAAGCCACGCTCGTTGGGCACCAGCACCGGATACCGAACTCCCTCGGACTGCTCGATCGCCGAAAGCAGCGTTTCGGCATCGGCCAACTGCGGCACCCACTTCGGGTGCACGAAGCTGGTCGTTTCGACCACGGTGTTCCCGGCGTCGACGAGGCGGGCGACGAATTCCGCTTTCACCTCGACGGGCAGCACCACGGGCTCGTTCTGCAACCCGTCGCGCGGCCCGACTTCACAAATCGTGACCCGCGACGGGAGATCGTCGAGGGGCGTGCGGCCGTAGTTCATGGCTTCCTCAGATCTTCTCCGACGGCGGCGCCTCCCCGAACACGGAGACCCCCGGGAGGGCTCCGCCGCTTGTTGGCCCTGTGGCGCTACTCGAAAGAGTATTGACCGCACGTACGGTCAGTCACTAGAACATGTCGCACGTCACGTTTGGCGGCTCTCTATACTGAGTGCATGTCAGGACGAGGCTCGCGACCCAGCTCGCGTGAGGCGATCCTGCGGGTCTTCGCCGAACATGTCGCCGACCGCGGATATGCCGACACGAGCCTCGGCGACATCGCCGCCCAGCTGAACCTGAGCAAGGGCACGATCGTCCACCACTTCGGGAACAAGGAAACGCTGCTCGGTGAACTCCACGTCGCCTACTTCGCGCGGCGTTTCGCCGAGGCGGAGTTCGTCCAGGCCGAACTCGACGACCCGGTTCGTCGCCTCATCGCGATGATCTACGCGCTGCTGGCCGCACACCGCGACGACCGCGCGGCCAGCCTCGCCTGCATGCGCGAACTGGTCCGCTACTTCGAAGGCGACCTCAACGACTACGTCCTCACACAACGGATGCGCTATACACAAATCATGGTCGACATTCTTCGCGGCGGTGTGCGCGACGGCGTCTTCCGCACTCCCGACCCGCAGATCTCGGCGCTGCAGGTCTTCGGCATGTGCAACTACGCCTGGACCTGGTACCGGCCGGACGGGCAGCAGTCCGTCGAGGACATCTCGCGGCTGTTCGCGCACGATATTCTCGGCGGCCTCATGCGCGAGTCCGATGAGGACGCCGACCTGGACAAACTGATCGACCAGGCGATTGAGACCGTCCGGCGGGCCCCGGAACGGCTCCCGATCGCCGATGAGACCGCCTAATCACTTTCCCGGGTAAACGGGAGCGCGGCGCTCCCCAAACGCGGTCATGCCTTCGTCCGCGTCCTCGGTGCACAGGATCTCCCGGAACCGCTCGAAATCGTCCGCCGTCGCCTCCGGGACGGACCGGTCCAGCCCCTTGAGGATCGCCGCCCGCGCCGCCCGGACCGCTACGGGCTATCAGCCCCGCGACGCGGAGTGCGTCGGCACGCAGCTCGGCGGCCGGAACGAGGCGGTTGACCAGGCCGATCCGGTGCGCCTCGGCGGCGTTGATCGGCTCGGCGGCGAGAATCATCTCCATCGCGACCCCCATAGGGGCCGCTCGCGGTAGGCGCACCGTTCCGCCCGCGCCGGGGATGAGCGCCCAGCGCGTCTCAGCGAGACCGAATGCAGCCTTGGGCACGGCGAGGCGGATGTCGCAAGCTAGTGCGATCTCGAGCCCACCTGCCAGCGCGTGACCGTTGATCGCGGCGATGATCGGCTTGCTGCGCTCCGTGGCCGTGAAGCCCCCGAAGTTCCACTCCGGTCGTTCGCCGGCGCGCACGGCGTCCCGGAACGGAGGTAGCAGCTCCTTGAGGTCGGCACCTGCGCAGAAGGTCGCCCCTCGGCTCCGGTCAGCACCGCCACCCGCGCATGCTGATCGGTTTCGAACTCCTCGACGGCTTTGCCGAGTGCGGCGTTGTGCTCGGGGTCGATCACGTTGCGCGCCTCGGGCCAGTTGATGGTGATGACTCGGACATGTCCGTCGGTCTCGACGTCGATCGACACGTCATTCCTCCACGTCGGTATCGCCTGATCAATGGGGTGCGCCGGGCTGGCGAACGGCGGTCCTCGGCGCCGCAGCGCGCTCGCCTGCGGGAGCACGGCATGATGCTGGCGGAGACTACAACACCTCGTCTACCGTACATACGGTTAATCATTCTTGTCCGCGCTCCGCAGTGCTGAGCGGCCAGAGCCTGGGCCGCTCGGCACTGCGGACATCACGCATCGACGCGGAGGACGGCCACCATGCCGATCCCCGAAGAGGCTCGGGACTCCACCGAGGATCTGCTCGAGGAGTACCAGCGGCGCACCCGCGAGCTGGCGGCTCTTTTCGACACCGCGGGAGACCTGTCGTCAATCCGCGATGTCGACGAGGTGCTCGCCGCGATCGTGCGGCGCAGCAGACAACTCCTAGCCAGTGACACCGCATACCTGATGCTGATCGATCGCGAGCGCAGCGACACGTTCATGCGGGTCTCGGACGGGACCCAAACTCCGGAGTTCATGTCGATCCGGCTCGCCTACGGCGAGGGGCTCGGCGGCCTGGTCGCGACAACGGGCTCTCCGCAATGGACCTCCGACTACCAGTCGGATCCGCGCTTCGCGGAATCGATCGTCCCGGTCGTCCGAGCCGAGGCGCTTGAGGCGATTCTTGGCGTTCCACTGAAGATCGGCACCATGGTCATCGGCGTCCTCTTCGCAGCCGACCGCAGTCCGCGGGTCTACCAGCACAGCGAGGTCGCCCTCCTGTCCTCGCTGGCAAGCCATGCGGCCATCGCCCTGGAGAACGCCTCGCTGTTCCAAGAGACCCAACAGGCCGTCGTCCGGCTGGAAAAGGCCAACGCGCAGATCGAAGAGCACAACCGCATGCTCGAACGCGCCGCCGACCTGCACGAGCGGCTCACCGAACTCGTCGCCACCGGCGCTTCGATCATAGAGCTCGCCGAGGCAGTGGCCACCGGCATCGGCGGCTCCGTCCTGGTCACCGACGCCACCGGCGCTCCCCTGACCCCACTCGAGAACGCACCGTCACCGCCGGACCCAGCCGTGCTCGCCGAGATCTCGGATCGGTCCGTCGCCGTGCCGCAGGCCGAGGTCGGCCCACTCCGCATCGCCCCTGTGCACGCCGGCACGACGCGACTCGGCTTTGTGGTGTTCGCAGGCAGGCAGCTCGATGACGACGACGTGCGCGCACTGGAAAGCGCCGCCATGGTGACGGCTCTCCTGCTCACCGACCTTCGCGCACACGAAGAAGCACGAAGCCGTCTGGCCGGCGAGCTCTTCGCCGAGATCGCCAGCCACCCCGAGACCGAGCAGCGCATCCGAGCACGTGCCGCCGCCTCCGGTCTTGCTCTCGCCGACCCGCCTTACTCTGTCGCCGTGGCCATCGAGGCCGATTACGCGGAGGCCAGCAGTCAGCCGCCGCGCTCGGCTCTCGGTAAGGACCTCACCGGAATCGCCCTCGACCGGGCCGGACTAGCCCAGGTGACGGCCAGTCACGTCGCCGTCATCTTGCCCTCGGCCGACAGTGCGCAGCTCGCAGACGATCTTGCCACACAGCTGACCGAGACCGCGGGCAAGCCAATCACAATAGGTGCGGTTGGACCGTTCGACACCCTCGCCGACGCCTCCGCCGGGCTGTCGCGGGCGCTGAACTGCGCGAAGATCCTCATGCGGATCGGCAGACAGGGCACCGGGGCCACCCCGGAGCAGCTCGGCATGTACACGCTGCTGTTCAGCGACACGGGACGCGGCCAGATCGAGGAGTTCGTCTGGGAGGTCATCGGTCCAGTGCTGAGCGACGACACCGGCCGCGAAGGCAGCCTCGCGCGAACGCTCGAGGCCTACCTCGAGTGTGGCGCACAACCCGGGCAGGCGGCCAAGGAGCTGTTCATCCACGTCAACACCCTGTACAAGCGGCTGGAGCGGGTGGATCGGCTGCTCGGCGCCGGATGGCGGCGCGGCGAGCAGCTGTTGCAGGTACACCTCGCCCTCCGGCTAGCCACGCTGCTTGAGACGATGGAATGACCGTGGTCGGCTCGCGGGAAGGATCGCTCGTGTGTTGTTTTCTCCACCGAGCGAGCCGAGGTGCTCTCGATTCATACATTGATGGACGTGTGCTGCATCACTAGTGTCATCGGCTATGAACGCAACGACGAGGGCATCGGCACCGATCGACGACTTCGACCTGCCGTGGGCTTCTTTCGCTGAGTTCTTCGCTTCGCAACACCATTCCAGGACGACCTACCTGGTCGAACTCGATCATGATGCGGGCACTCGGCGTGAATGGACCTACGAACAATGGCAGCGGTGGATCGACGGCGCGGCAGACACTCTGGCCGACCTCGGAGTGCAACAGGGCGAATGCGTGGCTGGCCTCTCCGGCAGCAGCGCGGACGCACTCAAACTCGCCTTCGCGTGCTGGGTGCGCGGAGCGTGCTACCTGCCGCTGAACCCCCACGAACCGGTGGAGCGGCTGTCATATGTCCTCAACGATGCGCAAGCGCGATTCGTGGTGCACACCGACGCATGGGCCGCCGATGCGAACCGGATCATCGCCGGAACAGTGGCTAGAACCGTCTCCAGCGCCTCGCTCGACCGCGGTTCACCTGCCGAGCACGACAAGCACCCGGGCGCCTCGCTCGACACTCCCGCCCTGCGGGTGTACACCAGCGGCACCACAGGAGCACCGAAAGGCGTGGTACTGACCACGGCGAACCTGCTCACCGATTGCGACGCGCTGCACCGGGCCCTGGACTGGAAGCTGGGAACACGGCTACTTACCATCCTGCCCATCCACCACGTCAACGGTCTGGTCGTCTCCAGTCTGCAATCCTGGTACGGCGGGCACACCACCGTGCTGTGCGATCGGTTCCGCTCCGACCGGTTCTGGCAGGACGTCACCGCGGAGGGCATTGAAGCCTGCAGCATGGTCCCGTCGCTGCTTGAGTTCCTGCTCGCAGACGACACCGGGCCGGCACCGGATCACTTCCGGGAGGTGCTCTGCGGCGCGGGTCCGCTCATGTCCGACACGGTGGCCAACTTCGAGGAGCGCTTCGACGTACCGGTCCGGCACCTCTACGGGCTCTCCGAGACGACCGCGGTCGCCACGCTCATGGATCGATCGCCGGAACCGTCGCGGCACACGTGGTACTCCGACCACGGTTTTCCCAGCATCGGCCCGGCAGTACCACACGTCGAGGTCGCCGTCCACGACCCCGACGGCAATACATGCCCCCCGGACCGGCGGGGCGAGCTCGTCATCCGCGGCGCCACAGTGATGTCCTGCTACGCAGGACGCACTGACGAGACCGCCGAAGCACTGCGCGACGGCTGGTTCCACACCGGCGACGAGGGATTCTGGCTGCCCGCCCCGGACGGCACTCCGTACTTTTTCATCACGGGGCGACTTAAAGAGCTCATCATCCGGGGCGGAGTCAACATCTCACCGCTCTCGATCGACCAGGTGCTGACCTCCCACCCGGCGGTGCGCTTCGGCCTGGCCATCCCGTTCGAGAACCGCTACTACGGCGAGGAGGTCGCCGCCTACGTCGTTTGCGACGAGGAGGCCTCGGAGCAGGAGATCATCGAATACTGCGCCCAATGGCTCGACTTCGCCTACCAGCCCAAGGTCGTCGTCTTCGGCGATGACGTGCCGTTCACCGCGACCGGCAAGGCAAAGCGGCTCGACCTCAAACAGCAGCTCAGCGACGCCCTCGACACGTACCGCGACACCCAGTTCCGCAGGAACGGTAAGGACCCAAGCAGATAAAAGGTCTCCGGCACGACAGATCGAGCAACCGATCGATCGGACCAGCGAAAGGCGGCAATATGGATGGCGTACACGACTTGGGAGGTCGGCAAGGGATCGGGGCCGTGCGCCCAGAGCCCGACGAACCGGTTTTTCACTCCGATTGGGAGCGCTCGGTGCTGACGATGTTCCCCGCCATGGCCATGGCGGGAGCGTTCAACCTCGATCAGTTCCGGGCCGCGATGGAACGGATCCCGGCTGCGGAGTACCTCGCCACCAGGTACTTCGAACACTGGATCCACTCGATGACCGAGCACGGCGTCCGGGCTGGGATCTTCGACCCACAGGACCTGGAGCGGCGGACCCGATACTACCAGCAGAACCCGCAGGAAGCCCCGCCGAAGAAGGCCAAGCCGGAGCAGGTCGACGCTTTGCGGCAGATGATCTCGAACGGTGACGAGTACCGACGGGAGGTGGAAGCGCCGCCGATTTTCGAGGTCGGTGACCAGGTCCGCGTCAAGCCCGGAGCCTCGACCACACATACCCGCCGCGCTGGCTATGTGCGCGGGAAGGCCGGCGAGATCGTGGGCGTGCACGGCGCTTACGTCTTTCCCGACACGAACGCGATCGGCGGGGGTGACTGCCCGGAACACCTCTACACTGTGCGCTTCACTGGTGCGGAGCTGTGGGGCGATGAGCCGAACGCGGCGAATACGATCGTCCATATCGACCAGTGGGAGCCCTACCTCACCACGGCGTGAGCCGCATTCCCGACTGAACCACTGCGCAGAAGGAAAGCTTGCTGATGAGTCTCGAACATGACATCCACCCGAGCCCGGGAATTGTCCCGCGCAGCGACGAGGAGATCGCCGCGCGGGTGAAGGCGATGGAGGCCATCCTCGTCGAGAAGGGTCTGATCGGCTCGGACGCCATCGACTACATGTCCTCGGTGTACGAGCACGAGGTCGGACCGCAGCTCGGCGCCAAGATCGCCGCGCGCGCCTGGACAGATCCGGAGTTCAAGCAGCGCCTGCTCGTCGATGCCACCTCCGCCTGCGTAGAAATGGGCGTCGGGGGAATGCAGGGCGAGGAGATGCGCGTGCTGGAGAACACCGACTCCGTGCGCAACATGGTTGTCTGCACGCTGTGCTCCTGCTATCCGTGGCCGGTGCTCGGGCTGCCGCCCAACTGGTACAAGTACCCGGCCTACCGGGCTCGCGCGGTCCGGGACCCGCGCGGCGTGATGGCCGAGTTCGGGCTGCATGTTGGCGACGACATCGAGATCCGCATCTGGGACTCCAGCGCCGAGCTGCGCTACTGGGTGCTCCCGCAGCGGCCTGGCGGCACCGACGGGTTCACCGAGGAGCAGCTGGCCGCGCTAGTAACCCGCGACTCACTCATCGGCGTCGCCGACCCTCTAACCCCGGAGAACTGACTCATGCAGAGCATCAACGAACGACCCTCGGATGATACAAAATCCAAACTGAAATCTCTTGTCGACGTGCTGCCCTTCAGCGAGCGGATCCCCCGGCGCTCCGACGACGTGGCCTTCGACAAGGCATGGGAAATCCGCGCCTTCAGCATGACGGTGGCGCTGCACGAGAAACTCGGATTTCCGTGGGAAGATTTCCAGCAGGAACTCATCGCCGCGATCCATGTCTGGGAGAGTCGGCAGAGCGACCTGTCGGAATGGAGCTACTACGAGCGGTGGATGGCTGCGCTCGAAGAGCTCGCGCGGACGAAGGGCTGGGTCTCCACACCTGAGCTGGATAAGCGCACCGACGAGATCCTTGCACAGCCGCGCAACGCCCACCACCAGCAACCCTTACGCGAACCCGTCACCGTCGTCTCCGCGGAGGGCAAAGCATGAGCGCGACGGAACCGCCACTCACGCCCGCATCGGTCCGCGCAGCGGCCGCTCTGGCCGGGCTGCCGCTAAGCGTGGACCGCGCGGACGCGATCACCAATGTGTTGAACGAATGGCTGCCCGGATCGCACGCGCTCAACGCGCGAATGCGGGCAGCGGAGCTGGACGAGGTCATGCCAGTTACCCCGTTCGCGGCTCCACAGACGAACCAGGCGGAGCCCGCTGATGACTGACGACCAACTTCTTGATTTGACGCTGACCGAGGCAGCCGACCGCGTAGCTCGGCGGAAGGTCTCACCGGTCGAGCTAGTGCAGGCCGCCCTGCAGCGGACCGAGCGCATTGCAGAGACGAACGCGTTCATCTCGGTGCTGGCCGAGGAGGCACTGACCGTGGCCAAAGCCAGCGAAGCGATGATCAACGCAGGTCACCGGCTCGGCCCACTGCACGGCGTGCCGGTGGTACTCAAGGACAACATCGACGTCAGCGACCAGCTCACCACCGCGGGTAGCAAGGTACTCGCCGATCGACGCCCGGTCGGGGATGCCACCGTCGCAGCGAAGCTGCGCTCCGCCGGAGCGATCCTGCTCGGCAAGACGAACATGCATGAGTTCGCCTGGGGCGCAACCTCGGCGAATCCGCAATACGGGTTCGTTAAGAACCCCTGGGATACCAGCAGAATGCCAGGAGGATCCAGTGGCGGCTCCGGCGTGGCGGTGTCCGCTCGGGCCAGCTTCGGTGCGCTGGGTACGGACACCGGCGGATCGGTTCGGTTGCCTTCCGCGCTCAACGGCATCACCGGACTGCGCCCGACCATCGGCCGGGTCAGCAACGCCGGGGTAGTCCCGCTGGCCTGGACGATGGACACTGTGGGGCCGATGGCGCGCACCGCGGCCGACTGCGCAGCACTGCTCGATGCCATCGCCGGCTACGACCCAGCCGACGCGGGCTCGGTCGACCGGCCGACAGCGGACTACTCCCGCAACCTGGATGCCGGCGCGGACGGGCTGCGCATCGGCGTGATCGACGGGTACTCGCTGCACCACCTGCAACCGCAGGTCGACAAGGCGGTGCGGCAAGCTCTGGAAGTGTTCACCTCCGCCGGGGCGCAGACACTCGGTGTCCAGGTCGACGACCTCGAGGGCAACATCTCCGCGCAACTCACCGTCGAAGCCGCCGAACCGAGCACCTACCACCAGCGGTGGTTGCGCGAGCGTCCGGACGACTACGGCGACGACGTTCGCACGCTGTTGGAAGCCGGAGAGCTGCTACCGGCCACGCATTACCTGCAGGCGCAGCGGTACCGCACGCTGTTACGCAGACAGACGCTGGCTGCGCTGGAGAAAGCCGATGTGCTGGCGTGCCCCACGTTGCCGTTCACCGCCACGCCACTCGGTGACGCCACCGTGGAGATCGAACTGGACAAGCCCGAGGACATGCTCTCGACGATCATGCAGTTCACCGGGCTCCCGTCGTTGACCGGGTTGCCGGCCATCAGCGTGCCGTGCGGATTCGACGAGGCCGGGTTACCGATCGGCATGCAGCTCATCGGGCGTCCGTTCGAGGAAGGCGTGCTGCTACGAGCCGCGGCGGCCTTTCAACAGCTCACCGACCACCACCTGCAGGTACCAGACCTGGTGCGCGCGAGCTGAATTCCGGGGGCGCGAGGAAAATTCGAATGAAAAGTGGCGGTTGTACTGTCCGTGACTACCGCAGATAATCACCAACTATCTGCGGTACCTGCCCACAGCCTTCAGCAGCCCCGTTCGCGTGGGTACACCCTCTGCGTTGAGGTGCTTGCGCACCGTTTCGAAGACCGAGTCAGGCAGCGCGAACGCGAGCAAACGCCGAGCTCGAGTAGTTGCGACATATAAGGCGCGGAGGTTCTCCGCGACTTCTGGCGGGTGGTCACCGCTGGTCCACGCACCGACAACTGCCGCGGTGCGGTTGTCGTCGGGAATGACGACGAGCACGGCATCGGCTTGTTCGCCCTTAACCTGGTGGATTACCGAGGACCGGATGTCACTGCCTGCCCCTGCGGTGACCGCGGCCACCTTTCGCGGGGATCTACCTCTTGTGGGTCTGCCAGCCGCGAGATGGCCGCTCTTATCTGCACGCTTAAGGCCCGGCGTGGGTGGGTGCTGTTTGAGAGTTACGTTCGCTTCAACGCACCACTGATCGAAGGTCCCTTGATCGACGTCGGGAAGCGCACGGCCGATGCGGGCGGCCATCCGTCGGAATTCGAAGCGGTCCAGACCGTGTCTCTCACAGAGCGCATCGGTCGTGACGCCGTCGGTATTGCTGTACCAATAGGTCACAAGTGCGCGTTCAAGGATGTCGTAGGCGGCATCGCGAACCCGTTGCGGCTGAGGGGCAGCCAGTACCGCGGCAGCCCAGGCGACTCGAGCAGCGGCGGGACTGGCAGGAGGATGGATCGAACCCCACCTCTCATCACCAGCCACACCAATGTGCCCCACTCCTCGTCGAGCTCGAACGCCTTCTCCACGAGCTTGGCCGCCTCATCCGGTGACGGCGGATCCGGCCGGGGAGCAGGCTGGCGCGGACGTTGTGCGACCTTGGCGGGACTCGAGTCGATCCACTCCCACCGCACCGCGGCGTTCAGCACACCACTGATGATCGCGTGAATCTGCCGCACCGACGCCTGAGCCATCGGCCGGCATTCGGGGGGGCTTGCACTTGGATTTCTTACAGTCGTGCTCGTCGCCGGTCTTGTGTTCGATGTAGGGCAGACCGTCACAGCGGCGCCGGCACCGACGCAGTTCCCCGTACAGCGTCTCCAGGTTCCGCGCGCTCAGCTTGTTCACCGGCATCTCGCCGAGCGCGGGACGGATCGTGCGCTCGATGTAGCCCACGTACGCATGCCGGGTCGTCGGCTCGATGTCGCTACTGCGCAACCACTCGTCGATGGCATACGAGAACGAGACGTTCGTACTCGGCACCCGCTGCTTGTCGACCTGCGACTGCAGCTTGGTCATCACCTTGTCCGCACGCCGGTAGGCCGCCTTGTCCGTACCCGGGACGGTCTCCGACAGGTAGATCTCCTTACCGGTCACCGGATCGACGCCCGAGTACACGCGCACCTGCAACGAGCCGCCGCGGCGCCGGATATTGCCGCGACCTCGCCGGTCACTGCCGTTCTCAACCCCAGCCATGAGTCCAGAGTCCGCCGACCTCCGGCACCGGTCAAGAACTCGGCCATGGACAAAGCCATGGACAAACGATCTTGACCTCGCGCACTGAGTCGTGAACATGCAGGTCACAAGGGTGGGCCGGGTCGGACTTGAACCGACGGCCAAAGGATTATGAGTCCTCTGCTCTAACCAACTGAGCTACCGGCCCCCACGCCGTTACCGGCGCAGGCTGCACTATATCCGTCCCGTTCCGGCCACGATGCAGCGGCGATACTGGTCCACATGACCGACTCCACCAACGCGCGTGCGCCGCGCCTCGAGATCGAATACTGCACCCGGTGCCGCTGGGTGATGCGCGCCGGATGGACCGCCCAAGAACTCCTGACGACCTTCACGACATCGCTGGGCGAAGTCGCACTCGTCCCGGGCACCGGCGGCGTGTTCGACGTCCGCCTGGACGGCCGGACGCTGTGGTCACGCCGGGTCGACGGCGGTTTCCCGGAATTGTCGGCCCTCAAGCGTATGGTCCGCGACATCGTCGACACCGCCCGCGACCTGGGGCATTCCGACCACTCGACAGGCGAGGACCGGCGAGGGGACTGACGACTGTTCGCCCGAACCCGTGCTTGTCCGGCACCGGACGATGATCTTGCTTCACAGATGCACGGTTGTTTTTGACAAGTGACTCCGGTTACAGTTCCCCCATCCACGACTCGAGAAGGGGACTCGGAATGACCGGCGTACGCGTACTCGTGGGCACCCGCAAAGGCGCCTTCATCCTGACCGCCGACGGCACACGCCGTGACTGGCACGTCGAAGGCCCACTCTTCGGGGGCTGGGAGATGTACCACCTGGCGGGCTCGCCGCAGAACACCGACCGCATCTATGCGTCGGCCTCGCTCGGCTGGTTCGGCCAGCAGATCCATCGCAGCGACGACGGTGGCTCGACCTGGACGCCGGTGGGCAATCACTTCACCTACGACGGAGACGTCGGCACCCACCAGTGGTTCGACGGCTCGCAACGCCCCTGGGAGTTCACGCGCGCCTGGCACCTCGAACCGTCACTGTCCGACCCGGACACCGTGTACGCAGGCGTCGAGGATGCAGCCCTCTTCCGTTCGGTCGACGGCGGGCAGACCTGGCACGAACTCCGCGGACTCCGCTGCCACGAATCCGGCCCCGACTGGCAGCCGGGCGCAGGCGGCATGTGCCTCCACACCATCATCCAGGACCCACGTGACGCCGACCGCCTGCACGTCGCGATCTCCGCAGCCGGCGTCTTCCGCACCGCCGACGGCGGCAAGACCTGGCAGCCCGCGAACCGCGGCCTGCAATCCGGCCAGATTCCGCAACCCGAGGCGGAGGTCGGCCACTGCGTCCACAACCTCGCCCGCCACCCGCAGCGGCCCGACACCCTCTACATGCAGAAGCACTGGGACGTCATGCGCAGCGACGACGACGGCGCCAGCTGGTACGACATCGGCGACGGGCTGCCCACCGACTTCGGCTTCCCCATCGACGTCCACGCCCACGACCCCGACACCGTCTACGTCGTGCCCATCACCAGCGACGAACAGCACTTCCCCCTCGACGGCAAGCTGCGGGTGTACCGCAGTCGCACCGGCGGCGGCGACTGGGAACCGCTCACCCGGGGCCTGCCGCAGGAGCACTGCTACGTCAACGTGCTGCGCGACGCCATGGCCGTCGACAACCTCGACGACTGCGGCATCTACTTCGGCACCACCGGCGGCCAGGTGTACGCCTCCCCCGACGCCGGTGACACCTGGGCACCCGTCGTGCGCGACCTGCCGTCCGTCCTGTCCGTGGAAGTGCAGACCCTGCCTTGAGCGACTCGGCCACCACCACCGCGATCCGCGTGCACCTGCCCACGCATCTGCGCAAACTCGCCCGCATCGACGACGGCGAACTGACGCTCGACGTACCGGGCACGGTGACGATCAGCGCCGTGCTCGACGTACTGGAAGCCCACCACCCGGTTCTCACCGGCACGATCCGGCACCACGACACCCAGCAACGCCGCGCGTTCGTGCGGTTCTTCGCTTGCGAGGAGGACCTGTCGCACGAACCGCACGACGCCCCACTACCGGATCCGGTCGTTCACGGCACCGAACCACTGTTGATCATCGGTGCGATGGCGGGCGGCTGAGCGGGCTGGCCCGCCGGAGAGAGGGCGGCCGTCCCCGACGGCCGAGTCACCATCAGCCGAGTCACCGTCGGCCGAGTCCCGGCCGGCCAGTCACCGTCGGCCGAGGTGCACCGGCAGTTTCTCGACGCCGTAGACGATCGACGTCTGGCGGAACTCCAGGTCCGCCGGATCCGCCGCCAGCGTCATGTCCGGGAACCGGCGCACCAGCGCCGAGTACGCCGCGCGCAGCTCCAACCGCGCCAGCTCCGCACCCACACACCGGTGCGCGCCGTAGCCGAACGCCAGGTGCTGCGTCGGCGCCCGCTCGCCGTCGAACGTCTCCAGGTCGGCACCCAGCACGTCGTCCCGGTCGGCACCCGACAACGACACGGCGACCATGTCGCCCTTGCCGATCGTGACTCCGCCGACGTCGATGTCCTCGCGCGCGAACCGCGGGAACGCCACCTGCACCACCGACAGGTACCGCAGCGCCTCCTCCACGAACACCCGCACGGCCTCGTCGTCCTCGCGCACCCGGCGGAACGTCTCCGGATCGCGCAACAACACGAGCGAACCCAGCGACAGCATGCTCGCGGTCGTCTCGAAACCACCCGTCAGCACGCCGTCGGCCAACCCGGCCAACTCCCGATCGCCGATCTCGTCGCCGTGCTCACGGATGATCATTCCGATGAGCCCGTCACCCGGGTTCTCACGCTCCTTGCGCACGACCTTCAGCAGATACTCGAGCGACTCCGAGATCGCCCCCACCGCCGCGCCGGCACCCGCGAACAGGTCGAACCGCGCCACCGCCAGGTGCTGGAACTCGTCCCGGTCCTCGTACGGCACCCCGAGCAGCTCACAGATCACCAACGACGGGATCGGCAGCGCGAACTCCTCGACCAGATCCACCGGCTCGCCCGACGCCGCCTTCTTCTCCATCGCATCGAGACGATCACCGACGATCCGCTCGATACCCGGCTGCAACCGCGTCAGCCGGCGCATCGTGAACTCCGGCGTCAGCAGCTTGCGCAGGCGCGTGTGCACCGGCGGATCGACGAACCCCAGACCCCCCGGATTGTCATCCGGATCCATGCCGAGCTCGGCCATCAGAGTGCCGAAATCGTTACTGAACGTCTTGCCGTCACCCAGTACGACCTTTGCCTCGTCGTACCCACTGACCAACCACACGTTCAGCCCGAACGGCACCGGCAGCTTCCGCACCGGCTCCGCCGTCCTGACCTCGCCGAGCTCCCCCACCGGATCGAGACCGTCCCGCCGCAACGGCATCAGCGCCGCTTCGGGCAGCACCTTCTGCAGGTCGAGGCCGCCCTTGCGCTGCGCCCGAGCCAGGTACAGCCGAGTGGCCCACGAGGTGATGTGCGATCGAAGTTTCCCCACACCGGCGACGGTACCAACTCACCCGCCCCGGTGACCTGCCGGTAGCCTCCGCCCTCACCCGCCGACCTGCGGTCCCGCCTCATGCCGGTCCACATCGGACACTGTCGATCACGTAGGGTCACGTCCCGTGGAATTCGGGATCTTTCTCCTCGGTGCCGTGTTCGGCGACGACCCCGGCGCGGCACTGCAAACCGCCGCCGACGCTGTCCGATATGCCGAACACGCGGGCTTCGACGAGGCGTGGATCGCCGAACACCACTTCATGTCCTACGGCACGTGCCCGTCGGCGATCACGTTCGCAGGTCACGCGCTCGGAGCAACCAGCCGCATCACCGTCGGCACCGCGGTGAGCGTGCTGTCCACCGTGCATCCCGTCGCACTGGCGGAACAGACCCGGATGCTCGACCGGCTCTCCGGCGGCCGCTTCGCCCTCGGCGTCGGCCGCGGCGGCCCGTGGGTCGACCTGGAAGTGTTCGGCACCGGCGTCGAAGCCTACGAACAGCACTTCGCCGAGCGCCTCGACCTGCTCCTCACCAGCCTCACCGACGACCACGTCCGCGGTGACGGGCCGAGCCTGACCTTCCGAGAGGTGCCGCTCACGCCTCCCGCACTGACCCGACCGCACCCGCCGGTCACGGTCGCCTGTACGTCCGCCGACACCGCCACGCTCGCCGCCGAACGGGGACTGCCCATGCTCCTCGGCATGCACGCGAGCGACGACGACAAGGCCCGCACCATCGCCGCCTACGATCGCGCCGCAGCCCGGGCAGGCGGCGCCCTGCCGGCCCGGCACACCTCCACCGTCGTCGCCCACGTCGGAGCCGACCGCGCGTCGGCGGTCGACGAACTCCGCAGTTCACTTCCGCGCTGGCTCACTCCCGGTCTCGCCGGCTACATCCCGGTCGACGACCGGCCGCGCACGCCACGCGACCCCATGGCCTACGCCGAACTGCTCTGCGACCTGCATCCGGTCGGCGACCCTGCATACTGCATCGACCGGCTCCGCACCGGCATCGCGGCCACCGGCGCCGACCGGGTGCTCATGCTCGTCGAGGGCGGCGGCTCCCGCGAGCGCACGCTGGCCACCATCGAACGCCTCGGCGCCGAGGTGCTGCCCGCACTGCGCGAGAGCCGCCCGAACCCGACGTAACCGCCGTCAGCAGTCGCGCAGCTCCGGACTCTGGTTCAACAGCTGACCGCGTGCCGACACGAACTCGCGGTACTCCGCACCGTCGACGGCCGCAGGCCGGAAGGCCCCGACCCGGTGACAGTTCTGGAACGCCAGCTTCACCCCGAAGTGCCGCTCCAGCCCACCGCGGATCGAATCCGACGCGAGCGCGCGCAGCAGCTGCCCACGCTCGGCCTCACTCGGGGGCGGCGTCGCGTGGTCGGCGAACGCCGCGCCCTCGGTCTCCAGGTCCGCGACGACCCCGGTGATGATCTCCCACGCGTACGGCAACGACTCCCGCACGCACGCCACGAACTCGGCGTCGTCGACGCCCCCGCTCTCCGCACGGTCCAACAGCTCGGCGGGCACATTCAGCGACATGGATCGGCCTCCAGCCTTCCTCGCACTCGGGATGGATCCGGCACCGCCATCCGGCGACGGCAACCTCGTCCAGTGCTACTGAAATCGATGTTCATGTGCAATAGAACGCCCGCGGCGCCACCGGGACGGACGATCACCACCACACGGCCGGGCCCCTGCCGCCACGCGCAGCTACCGGGTGCAGGCCGCCTCGCTCACGTCCGTCGCGGCGCCACCGACACGGCATCGTCGCCACCGACACGTGGTGCGGGCACCGACTCCGCAATCGAACCGGAATCCCCGGCCGCGGGGTCCGGTCCCGCCGCACGTTCCGGCCCCACCGCGGGTTCCACCGCCGCGGGTTCCGACACCGCGGGTTCCACCGCCACCGGGTCGGTGAGTTCACCGGCCGTACTCAGGATCTGCCGCGTCTCCCGCAGCCGGGTCGACAACGTGCGCTGCAGCTCCTCCAGCTCCGCCACCCGCGTGCTCGCGCGTGCGACCACCTCGGCGGCGTGTTCGCGCGCCTGGGCGAGAACACCGGCGGCGCGATCGGCCGACTCCTCCTCGCGGCGCTGCATCTGGCGTTCCGATTCGGCCCGCCGCGCCGCGAGCGCCTTCCCGAGCTCCTGCTCCGCGTGCTGACGACGACGGGCCGATTCCTCGTCGCGCCAGCGCCGCTTCTCGTCGGCCACTCTCTCGCGTTCCCCGGCCTCGACCCGATGGCGGCGGGTCCGTTCGGTGAACTCGGCCTCCAACTGCGTGCGCCGATCGTCCAGTTCGGCGAGCGTACGTTCGTACCGGCGGCGGAGCCGACGTGCCTCCTCGTCGGCAGCGGTGCGGGTGCGTTCGGCGTGATTGCGCGCATCCTGCACGATCTCGGCGGCTTCGGCGTGCGCCAGGTCGACCAGCCGCAGCATCCGCTCCGACAGCCCGTCACTCTCGATCGGGGTGCGGCACACCCGGTCGAACTTGGCTCGCAACGCGGCATGGGCCTCGCGCAGTTCCGCCAGCTCCGCGGCCAGAGCCTCGGCGCGACGCTCCTGTCGTGCCCGATCCGTTGCCATGGCGCGATGTTGCTCTTCGAGCGCAGTCAAATGACGATCAACGGCCTCGCGGTCGTAGCCCGCGAACGCCATCCGGAACCGGTTCTGCGAAACACCCATGCCAACCTCCACTGCGCGCCGACGCCGTTCGCCGGAGCCGGATCCACCACACGCCACGCCCTGCCTCACCCACCGGGAGGCACCGTGTGGACGGATCGTTTCGCCCGGCGTACCAAGGAAAAGTGACCGCCCACGGGTGACCATCGACTGCGACGAGCCGACGACCACGACCGCCATCGACACTACCCGAACTCTCCGCCCGCCCACCGCCGAAAACCGCGCGGGGACACGCCGTCCCCGACGACGAACTCGGCCGGACGGCGCCAGTGGCGCATCCCGGCCGCGGAAGGGAGCGAGCATGAAGCACGCCGGACTGACTCATGCCGATTGCGTAGCTTTGATCGGCGATCGAGCCTGCCGCGTTACGGCCACGATCACCGTCGACGGCGGGAAGCCCGTCCCGCTCGCGGCCTACGTCTGCCCCGGCGGTGATCTGCTCGTGCCGACCGGGACCGATCCGTCCCTGCCGCGCTCGGCCGTCAGCAAACCCGTCACGGTGGAATTCACCGGACCGGTCGGCGGAGACGAGAACTGGACCATCAGCGGAACCGGCCTCGCCCAGCCGCTCTCGCACCACGACCGCCCGCAGGACGACCACCCACAGGCCATGCTCTACGCCTTCGACAACGGCATCCGCGTGCTCATGGCCCGGCTGTCCGCCGTCCGCGCCGACGTCACCACGCTCGGCCAGCAGCGGACCACCGGCACACCCCGGCACCGTCCGCACTCCCACCGCCTCGGCGCAGCACAGCAATCCCCGCACCGGCCGTTCGCCCGCGGGCACCCGAACCGCGCCCAACACGTCCCGCCGACGGCGATTGCACTCACCCCGCTGCGGGTAACCGGTAATGCGGCGGAGCGGAACACGAAAAATCCCGGGGGCCGACCGGCGGACATCTCCATCGGTCGGCCCCCGGGATCATCGGGGAACCGGTGAGCGCTGCGAACGCCGCCGCGGCGTCGCGGCTGCGAGATCAGCTCAGCGGAATCAGCTCAGCGGCGAGTAGTAGTCCAGCATCTCGCTGAACACCTCGAACGCCGGCTTGGACACGCCGAGCGGCGCCTCCAGGTGGACGCTGATATCGAAGCCGAGGTCGCCCACGCCGTCGATGACGCGCTTGTACAGGTCCACGAGCTCGCGCTTCTTCTGCTCGAACGGCATCTCGGCCAGCCGCGCGACGTACTCCTGCTCCTTCTTGACGACCTCGTTACCCGGATCCTGGATCAACCAGTCGATCAGGCCGAGCTTCGTCTCCACCTTCGGCACGAAGCCGAACGAGAGCAGAATGTCCGGGCGGTGCTCGGACTGCTTCGCGAAGTCGCGCAGGAAGCCGACGATGGAGTCGGAGAACAGCAGCTGCGTCATGCCGTAGGTGGCACCGCGGTCACACTTGAAGCCGAACCGGCCCTGCTCCCCTTCCCGCGTGGGGATGAGGATCGCGCCGCGGTTGGGCACGACGTCGGTGAACTCGGCCAGCGCATCGGTCGGCGCCATGCCGGAGCCCTCGCCGTCGGCCATGGTGCGGGGCACGCCCACGAAGACGATGCCGTCCATCCCCGCGTCCCGCAGGGAGTGCAGCCGCTGGGTGAGCTGGGGCTTGTCGTGGAACGCCGTGACCTGGGTGCACAGACCCCGCACGTCGTCCAGCTCACCGCTGACCGAGTTCCAGAAGTCCAGCACGTCCATCCGCGGTTTCAGCTCCACGGGACGGTCGGACTCCTCCTCGATCATGCCCGGGATCATCAGGTGCTTGATGGCGCCGTCCAGGCCGGTCTCCTTGGCGACGCGCGCGACCTTCTGGCCTTCCTCGGCGGCAGCCTGGGCGCCGCCTTCCACCTCGGGCGGAACCAGCTCTAGAGCAATGGTTTTCATGTCGAACCGCCTTCTCGGGTCCTCCAGTGCACGAAACGGTGACTGCTTCGGGCTGCGGGTCCGCCCGGTGGGAACCGGGCGGACCCGCGCGGTACGTACCCGCCCGGCCCCGGATGACGGGGCCGGACCGGACACGCCCTCACCGCGAAGTGATCAGTACCGGTAGTGCTCCGGCTTGTACGGACCCTCGACGTCGACGCCGATGTACTCGGCCTGCTCCTTCGTCATCTTGGTCAGCTTCACACCCAGCGCATCGAGGTGCAGGCGCGCCACCTTCTCGTCCAGGTGCTTCGGCAGCAGGTAGACGTCCTTGCCGTACTCGCCCGGCTTCGTCCACAGCTCGATCTGCGCCAGCGTCTGGTTGGTGAAGCTGTTGGACATCACGAAGCTCGGGTGGCCGGTCGCGTTGCCCAGGTTCAGCAGACGACCCTCGGACAGCACGATGATCGAGTGGCCGTCCTGGAAGGTGAACTCGTGCACCTGCGGCTTGATCTCGAGCTTCTTGATGCCCGGGGTGGCCTCGAGGCCGGCCATGTCGATCTCGTTGTCGAAGTGGCCGATGTTGCCGACGATGGCCTGGTGCTTCATCTTCGACATGTGCTCGGCCGTGATGATGTCGAAGTTACCGGTCGTGGTGATGAAGATGTCGGCCGTCTCGACGACCTCGTCCAGCGTCGTGACCTGGTAACCGTCCATCGCGGCCTGCAGCGCGCAGATCGGGTCGACCTCGGTGATGATGACCCGGGCGCCCTGGCCGCGCAGCGACTCGGCCGAACCCTTGCCGACGTCGCCGTAGCCGGCAACCACGGCAACCTTGCCGCCGATGAGGACGTCGGTGGCACGCATGATGCCGTCCGGCAGCGAGTGGCGGCAGCCGTACTTGTTGTCGAACTTCGACTTGGTGACCGAGTCGTTGACGTTGATCGCCGGGAAGAGCAGGTCGCCCGTCTTCACCAGCTCGTAGAGCTTGTGAACACCGGTCGTCGTCTCCTCGGTGACGCCCTTGATCTCCTTGGCGAGCTTGGTGAAGCGGCCCTTGTCATTGGCCAGCGACTTGCGCAGCGTCTCGAGGACGACCTTGAACTCGGCCGGGTCCTCGTTGGTCGGCTGCGGCACGGCGCCGGCGGCCTCGAACTCGGCACCCTTCTGCACGAGCATCGTGGCGTCGCCACCGTCGTCCAGGATCATGTTGGCGACCTTGCCGTCGCCGAAGTCCCAGAGCCGGTCGGTGCACCACCAGTATTCCTCGAGCGTCTCGCCCTTCCAGGCGAAGACCTCGACGCCCTCGGGCTTGTCCGGCGTACCGTTCGGCCCGACGACGACGGCCGCGGCGGCCTCGTCCTGCGTCGAGAAAATGTTGCAGGACACCCAGCGCACCTCGGCACCGAGCTCCACCAGGGTTTCGATCAGCACAGCCGTCTGCACGGTCATGTGCAGCGAGCCCGCGATACGCGCGCCCTTCAGCGGCTTCGACGCGGCGAACTCGCGACGCGTCGCCATGAGACCCGGCATCTCGTGCTCGGCGAGCCGGATCTGGTGCCGGCCGGCCTCCGCCAGCTTCAGGTCGGCGACGGCGAACTCGAGACCGTTCACCTGCTGCAACTTGTTACCCATGACTTCCTTTCCGATCCTGACCCTCGCCTACCGGGACTACCTACACGACGACGCGCGCCGACGACGCGCTCGTGGGGTGGGAATCCGGCATACGCGATGGGCCTCCTGTGACAGAGGCGCCCTTTCGTTGCCAGGGAAAGTGGCCGAGCGTGGCGGAGACCCCTCCGCTGCAGCGCCTCTCGGCCTACTCGAGTCGAGTTTCCCAGGATCATTGTCGCGCGGTCAAACATCTCGAAGCACCGTCACACTCGCTGGAGGTGCCGACGTGCTTCGCCTCCGGGTGGTGAGCGACGACTGCGCCGCATGCTGCGGGATGCCCTCGGTCGCGAGGCCGCCGTCGGCGACGGGCACGCGCTTCGCAAGAGCCGACAGGACAGCCGCCGTCCGTCGTCACACTCGCAGCTTGGATTCGATCTCGGCCGCGGCGTCGTTGCCGTACGCCTTGGCCACGCGGTTCGAGAACTCGGAACGGTCCAGCGTGTACTCCTGCGGGCCCACTGCCTCGAGCACGATGCTCGCGAACACACAGCCGACCTGGGCCGCGCGCTCCATCGTCATGCTGACGCTCAGGCCCCACAGGAACCCGGCGCGGAACGCGTCGCCGACACCCGTCGGCTCGGCGACCTTGACGTCGGGGATCGACGGGATCTCGATCGTCTCGTGGCTCGTGCCCGAGATGCGCACGCCGTCCCCGCCGAGCGTGGTGACCCAGCTGCCGACGCGGTCGAGCACCTCGGCCTCGCTCCAGCCCGTGTTCTTCAGCAGCAGCGTGGCCTCGTACTCGTTGGTGAACAGGTAGGTCGCGCCGTCGACGAGCTTGCGCACGTCGTCGCCCGACATGATGGCGAGCTGCTGCGAGATGTCGGCCGAGAACGGGATGCCGTACTTCCGGCACTGCTCGGTGTGGAGCAGCATCGCCTCGGGGTCGTTGGCGCCGATGAGCGCCATGTCGAGGTCACCGACACGGTCGGCCACGGACTTCACGTCGACGTCGCGCATCTCGCTCATCGCACCGGCGTAGAACGAGGCGATCTGGTTCTCTTCCTCGTCGGTGGTGCACAGGAACCGCGAGGTGTGCTGGGTCTCGGAGACGTGCACGGACTTGGTGTCGACGCCGTGCTGCTCCAGGAAGGACCGGTACTCGCCGAAGTCCTGCCCGACGGCACCGACCAGGACCGGGTTGAGGCCCAGGCGGCCCAGCCCGAGCGAGATGTTCCCGGCGACTCCGCCACGACGGACGTCGAGGTGCTCGACGAGGAACGACAGCGAGACGTTCTCGAGCGAGTCGGCGACCAGCTGGTCCTTGATCTTGCCGGAGAACGACATCAGATGGTCGGTTGCGATCGAGCCGATGACGGCGATGCGCATAACGGGGTCCACTCCCTTTTGGGTGTTCGAAAGCTTGCGGGGCGCACGTGGAAGCGGCGCCGGGGGAGGCTACTGGCTGTTGCCCGCCTCCCCCGGCGCCGCGTTCACCGTCAGGCCTTGGCTGCGTCCTTCAACGCTGCCGCGCGGTTGGTGTTCTCCCACGGCAGGTTCGCGTCCGGACGGCCGAAGTGGCCATACGCCGCGGTCTGCGCATAGATCGGCCGCAGCAGATCCAGATCCCGGATGATCGCCGCCGGACGCAGATCGAACACCTCGTTGATCGCCGCCTGGATCTTCTCCGGCGCGATCTTCTCCGTCCCGAACGTCTCCACGAACAGCCCCACCGGAGCCGCCTTACCGATCGCATAGGCGACCTGCACCTCGGCCCGATCCGCCAGACCGGCAGCCACCACGTTCTTGGCCACCCACCGCGTCGCATACGCCGCGGACCGGTCCACCTTCGACGGGTCCTTACCCGAGAACGCGCCACCACCATGACGGGCCATCCCGCCATACGTGTCGACAATGATCTTCCGACCCGTCAGACCCGCATCACCCATCGGACCACCGACCACGAACCGGCCCGTCGGATTGATCAAAATGTTCGGGTTCTCCGCCTGCAGACCCAGATCCTCGATCTCCGGATCAATCACATACTTCTGCACATCCGCCGCAAGCTGCTTGTCCAGATCGATACCCTCAGCATGCTGCGACGACAACACCACCGTGTCCAACCGGACCGGCTTGTCCTTGTCGTACTCGATCGTGACCTGCGTCTTCCCATCCGCACGCAAATACGGCACCGTGCCGTTCTTCCGCACCTGCGACAACCGCAACGACAACCGGTGCG
>NZ_JAMTCQ010000014.1 GCF_024171895.1 Prauserella halophila
ACTGGTCGTAGGGGTAGGCCGTTTTCGGATGCTCGGACGATGGTTGAGGCGATCATGTACCGCTATCGGACAGGGATCGCGTGGCGGGATCTGCCCGAGGTGTTCGGTCCATGGCAGACCGTCTGGACCTGGCACCGGCGGCTGGCCGCCGAGGGCACATGGGATGCGGTGCTGGCTGAGTTGACCGCTGCGGCGGACGCGGCCGGGTTGGTGGATTGGTCGGTCTCGGTCGATTCCACGATCGCGCGGGCGCATCAGCACGCGGCGAATGTCACGCGCCGCACAGGGGGCTGGATCGAATTACACGCAGCCGACCATCGAGCCGCGTGATCACGCGCTCGGCCGTTCACGCGGTGGGCTGTCGACGAAGATCCACCAACTTGTCGACGGCAGCGGGCTGCCACTGGTCACGTTGCTGACCGCGGGCCATGCGGGCGATTCTCCGATGCTGCTGCCACTGCTACGACAGCTACGTATCGGCCGGCAGGTGGGACGGCCACGAACCCGACCCGACGCTGTCCGGGCCGACAAGGCCTACTCCTCTCGAGCGATCCGGGCTCACCTGCGTTCACGCGGCATCACCGCCGTGATCCCCGAACCCGACGATCAGAAACAGCACCGCAAGAACCGCGGATCACACGGCGGGCGGCCCGTCGGGCTCGACGCCGCCGAGTACCGGCACCGCAACGTGATCGAGCGCCGCTACTGCCATCTCACACAGTGGCGAGGCCTGGCCACCCGATACGACAAACACGCCACCATCTACCGCGCAGCGATCATCCTCAACGCCGTCATCGCCTGGACCCGACAAATATCAGACATGACCTAGCTCGGCAACGCCTGCACTTCGCCGCCGCGAACGACCGCGTGGAATCACTCGGCGGACGCGTCGAGTCCGCACTCGAACCCATCGACACCACCACAGCCGCTGGACGATTCCAGCGCGGCATGATGGGGGAGTACGCGGCGTTCCAAAGCGAGTTGATCGGTGAAGGCTGGCAGGAAACGCACCACAACAGGCGCGCTCGCGGACTACCAGCCATCGGCGGGAAGCGATTCGGCTACCACTGGATACGTAACCAGGGTGAGACCGAACGCTACGAGATCAACCCAGAACAGGCCGGCGTGCTCGCATGGATGTATGCCGCCTACAACAGCGGCAGCGGCGGACCCGGTATCGCCCGTGAACTCAACCGCCGAGGCATTACGAACGCACGCGAAAAACCCTGGCACGCCAAGACAGTCCGCGACGTGCTCGACTCCGGATTCGGCGCGGGCCTGCTACGGCGCGTGCCCGTCGACGCCGACGGCGTGAAGATCACCGGACCGTTCCAGCAAATCGTGTGGGACCAGGGCGCGCACCCGGCGATCATCACCTCGGACGAATGGGAGAAATACAAGCGAACCCGGGTGCAGCGTGGCCAGCAGCACCCCCGGCGGGTCGCAGCCCGCTACACCCTGTCTGGCCTCGTTCAATGCGGAGACTGCACTGCGGCCATGACAAGACGGGACCGCACCGGAAATCGTGAACGCCCCTATGTGCAACTCATCTGCCGGCGGAGTACCGACAGCGGCGGGGTGTGCATGGTGACGGTTTCCGAACACCGCGCCATCGACGCCGTGAAACAGTGGCTCACCGAGCTCGCGGACGACATCGGCGACGCAGCCGAAAGTGCTCGGCGTAGCGAGCACTTGCAGCTCACCACCCGCGCGACCGCCGAAGAGGCGCAGCGCGAACTCGACCGCATCGATAAGCAGTTGGCGACGCTGCGGCGACACCTGATCGCCGAGCGCATGACCGAAGCCGAGTACGACCAGACACGCGCCGAATTGCTCGCCGAGCAACAGACCGCCGTCGAAAGGCTCGCCCTTGCCAAGCAGCAGGCCGCTACCGAAGAAACCGAGCCCGCCCGCGTCGTCGCGCTGGGCTTGCTCGCCGAGTGGGACACGTTGCCGGTGACCCGGCGGCGTGACCTGCTTTCGCGCTTGATTCGCAAAGTGCAGGTCACGCCGCCTGAACGTCGCTACGGGCTGGCGGGGATTTCAATCATTCCCGCATGGGCACCCGCATAGGCGCCCCGTACCCGTAGGATCACCACGCAGTAGGTATTTAGGGCACCCAGTCGAACGTCTTCGTGACCGCCTTCTTCCAGTTGCGGTATTCGCTTTCGCGGCGCTGCTCGTCCATGGCGGGCTGCCATTGCTTGTCCTTGGCCCAGTTCGAGCGGATGTCCTCTTCGGACTGCCAGAACCCGACGGCCAGCCCGGCCGCGTAGGCGGCACCGAGGGCGGTCGTCTCGTTGACCTTGGGCCGGATCACGGACACGCCGAGGATGTCGGCCTGGAACTGCATCAGCAGGTCGTTGACCACCATGCCGCCGTCGACCTTGAGCGTGCGCAGCGGCACGCCCGAGTCGGCATCCATCGCGTCGATGACCTCGCGGGTCTGGAACGCCGTCGCCTCGAGTACGGCCCGCGCGAGGTGGCCCTTGTTGACGTAACGGGTCAGGCCGACGATCGCGCCGCGTGCGTCGGAGCGCCAGTACGGGGCGAACAGGCCGGAGAAGGCGGGCACGAAGTAGGCGCCGCCGTTGTCGTCGACGGTGCGCGCGTAGCCTTCGATCTCGGCGGCCGAGCCGATCATGCCGAGGTTGTCGCGCAGCCACTGCACCAGCGACCCGGTGACGGCGATCGCCCCTTCGAGCGCGTACACGGTGTCGTTGTCGCCGATCTTGTAGCAGACCGTCGTGAGCAGGCCGTTCTCCGACAGCACCATGTTGTTGCCGGTGTTGAGCAGCACGAAGTTGCCGGTGCCGTAGGTGTTCTTGGCCTCTCCGGGGGACAGGCAGGCCTGGCCGAACGTCGCCGCCTGCTGGTCGCCGAGGATGCCCGAGATGGGTACGCCGCCGAGCGCGCCGCGTTCCCGCACGGTGCCGTACACCTCGGAGGAGGAGCGGATCTCCGGCAGCATCGCCAGCGGAATGCCCATGTCGGCGGCGATGCCCTCGTCCCAGGTCAGCGTGGCCAGGTCCATCAGCATGGTGCGTGAGGCGTTGGTGGGATCGGTGACGTGGATGCCGCCGTCGACACCACCGGTCATGTTCCACAGCACCCACGTGTCCATGTTGCCGAACAGCAGGTCGCCGGCTTCGGCGCGCTCCCGCACCCCGTCGACGTTGTCCAGGATCCACTTGATCTTCGGACCGGAGAAGTACGTCGCGAGCGGCAACCCGGTCTTCTCGCGATACCGCTCCTGGCCGCCGCCGAGCTCGCCGAGCTCGGTGATGATCCGGTCGGTGCGCGTGTCCTGCCAGACGATCGCGTTGTAGACGGGTTTGCCGGTGCGGCGGTCCCACACGACGGTCGTCTCGCGCTGGTTGGTGATGCCGACGCTCACCACGTCGGCGGCCGTGATGTCGGCGTTGGCCAGCGCGCCCGCGGCCGTCGCCCGGGTATTGGCCCAGACCTGTTCCGGATCGTGTTCGACCCAGCCGGCCTGCGGGAAGATCTGTTCGTGCTCCCGCTGGTCGGCCGCGACCACGTTGCCGGAATAGTCGAAGATCATCGTGCGGGTGGACGTCGTGCCCTGGTCGATGGCGGCGACAAAACGAGACACAGTTGCTCCAAACTCAGCTCAGGCCGCTGACTGCGAGGTAGAGAAGGCCGGCGAGGCCGGCACCGATGAGCGGGCCGACGACGGGAACCCAGGAATATCCCCACTGCGGATTACCCTTGCCGCGGATCGGCAGCAGCGCGTACGCGATGCGCGGTCCGAGGTCACGTGCCGGGTTGATCGCGTAGCCCGTCGGACCGCCCAGCGAGGTACCGATCACCAGCACGACGAACGCCACGCCCGCGTAGCCGAGTGCCGCGTTGCCGAACACGGGATCGCCCTCGGCGGTCACGGACGCCGTCGGGGTGAGCAGGATCCACGCCAGCAGGATGAACGTACCGATGATCTCGGTGACCGTGTTCCACAGCTTGTTCGGGATCGGCGGAACGGTCGAGAAGATGCCGAGCGTGTTCTCCGGTTCCGGATGCTCGTCGAACTGCAGCTTGTAGGTCAGCCACGTCAGTCCCGCACCGAGCACACCACCGACGAGCTGACCCGCCCAGTAGATGGGCACGTCGGCCCAGGCCAGCTCTCCCGAGACGGCGAGCCCGAAGGTCACCGCCGGGTTGATGTGCCCGCCCGACGGGTCGGCGATGCTCGCACCGGCGAAGACCGCGAAGCCCCAGCCGATGGTGACGAACAGGAAGCCGCTGCCGTTCCCGAGAGTCTTGTGCAGCGTGTTGTTCGCCACGACGGCGGTCCCCAGGAGGACGAGCACCGAGGTGCCCAGCATCTCCCAGACGAAAATTGATCCGGCGTTCATAGGCAATCAGCCCTCCACCTCGGTTACGACCGGGACTTGTCGTTCATGGCCGCACCGGGCGGGTCCGTGCAGGGGTGCTCCCATGCCGGTCGGGCGGCGCTGCCGTTTAACACTGCTCGGTACGCTACTCGCATGTGAGTGATGGCTCAAAGCGACGTCCGGCGTAGCGATGGCGTGCGGACGCGCTAGTGACGGCGGACGCGCGAGTGACGGCGGACGTGACATGCTGGACGCGTCCCGGTGATCGGGGGCGACGTCGGCGAGGAGGATCAGGTGACAGCGCAGCGTGGACGTGAGGCGAGGACGTCGGCCAGGGCCGCGGCGTCGGCACAGTTGGGCCCGGAGACGCGCGCCGAATCGTGGCAGCAGCTCGGGAAGGAGACGTTCGACCTCGTCGTGATCGGCGGGGGCATCGTCGGTGCGGGCACGGCTCTCGACGCGGCGACGCGCGGCCTGCGCGTGGCGCTCATCGAGGCGCGGGATCTGGCCTCGGGCACGTCGAGCCGGTCGAGCAAACTCTTCCACGGCGGCCTGCGCTATCTCGAGCAGCTGGAGTTCGGCCTCGTCCGCGAGGCGCTGCGCGAGCGCGAACTGATGCTCAACCGGCTCGCACCGCACCTGGTCAAGCCGGTGAGCTTCCTGTACCCGCTGACGCACCGCGGGTGGGAACGTCCCTACACCGCCGCCGGTCTGTTCCTGTACGACACGATGGGCGGCGCGCGTTCCGTTCCCGGCCAGAAGCACCTCACGCGCGCGGGCGCACTGCGCATGGTGCCTGCGCTGAAGCGGGACGCGCTGATCGGCGGCATTCGCTACTACGACGCGCAGGCCGACGACGCCCGCCACACCATGACCGTCGGCCGCACCGCCGCGCACTACGGCGCCGTGGTGCGCAACTCCACGCAGGTCGTCGGGTTCCTCCGCGAAGCCGACCGGGTGTCGGGCGTGCGCGTGCGCGACGTCGAGAGTGGACAGGAGACCGACGTCCGGGCGCACGCCGTGATCAACGCGACCGGCGTGTGGACCGACGAGCTGCAGCGGCTCTCGGGCAGCCGGGGACGGTTCCGGGTGCGGTCGAGCAAGGGTGTGCACATCGTCGTGCCGCGGGACCGGATCGTCGCCGAGAGCGGCATGATCCTGCGGACGGAGAAGTCGGTGCTGTTCGTGATCCCGTGGCGCAACCACTGGGTGATCGGTACCACCGACACCGACTGGTATCTCGACCTGGCGCATCCGTCGGCGACGCGCAGCGACATCGACTACATCCTCGAACACGTGAACAAGGTCCTGGCCACGCCGCTGACGCACGACGACATCGAAGGCGTGTACGCGGGGCTGCGGCCGTTGCTGGCCGGCGAGAGCGAGGAGACGTCGAAGCTCTCGCGCGAGCACGCGGTCGCACGCGTGGCGCCGGGGCTGGTGGCGATCGCGGGCGGCAAGTACACGACGTACCGCGTGATGGCGGCCGATGCCGTGGACGCCGCGGCCGTCGACGTTCCCGAGCGTGTGCAGGAGTCGATCACCGACAAGGTGCCGCTCGTCGGCGCGGACGGGTACCACGCGCTGGTCAACCAGGCCGATCACCTGGCGTCCGATCACGGGCTGCACCCCTACCGCGTACGGCACCTGCTCGACCGGTACGGCTCGCTCATCGGCGACGTGCTCGCGCTCGCCGAGGGCAGGCCCGATCTGCTGAAGCCGATCGAGACGGCGCCGGACTACCTGCGCGTCGAGGTCGTCTACGCCGCCACCGACGAGGGAGCACTGCACCTCGAGGACGTGCTGGCCCGGCGGACCCGGATCTCCATCGAGTACCCGCACCGCGGCGTCGACTGTGCCGAGCAGGTCGCCGAGCTGGTGGGCGACGTACTGGGCTGGACGCCGCAGCAGCGGGAGCGTGAGGTCGAGGTGTATCGCGCTCGCGTGGAGGCCGAGCGCGATTCGCAGGCACAGCCCGACGACGAGGCCGCCGACGCCCGGCGCGTCGCAGCACCGGAACCGAGGCCGGACCTCACCGAGCCGGTCAGCTGAGACCTGCCCGGACGCGAGGCGCACCGCGTGTCCTGCGTCCACCCGTCGCCCGGCCGCCACCCCTCACCGGCGTGCCGGGCGCGGCTGCGCTGTCGCGCGTGTGCTGCACTCGGCACCGCGTGTGCTGCACTCGGCACCGCGTGTGCTGCATTCCGGCCGTGCGGGAACGGGGTGTCGTGCGCCCCGTCGCGACAGGAGTGTCCACATACGACGTCCGCTGTGGATGCGAGGTCGATGTCGGAAAGCGCGGCGGAAGCAGGGTCGGCGCAGCGGGAACAGGGTCGGCGGAGCGGGAGTGGGGTCGGCGCAGCGCCGCGGGAGAGTCTCGACGTCCGGTGGGCAGTCAGCGGCGGTTGACGATCATGCCGGCGAGCAGCGCTGCCGCCGCCGGGATCAGGAACACGAAGAACCCGGCCCGGGTGACGAAGAACAGCGCGATCGCCAGTATCGCGGCGGCGGGCAGTGCCAGGGAGGCCAGCCGTTGCCGCCACGGCTGCACCGGCACCGGCGGGCCGGACGCGCCGGTGCGGGACATCCCGCCGTCCTGTCGCGGGCCGCTCTCGAGGACGCTCGGCCGGGGCTCGGGCAGGTCGGCGAACATCGGCTTCAGGTCCTTGCGGAACTTCGCCGCGCTGACTCCCGCCGAGCGTTCGTCGAACTCGGTCAGCTCGAGCCGCCCGGTGCGCACGTGCTCCGACAGCGCATCGAGGGCTTCCTGCCGCTCAGCGTCGCTGAGCCGCAGCTCGGATCGATCAGCGGCCACACGTCGATCGTAGGCGTGCGGACCTCGACGCGGCCACGGCACCTGCGAAACCGTTGCGCGTTGTTCGCTCCCCGAGTGCAGAACACGCGTGCCTGAACGCAGCACACGCGCGACAGCGCAGTCGCGCGTCAGCGCGGCCGTGGGGGCGGTGGTCGGGCGACGGGTGGGCGCAGGACACGCGGGGTCGGGGTCAGTCCTTGAGTTCGAGGAGGACGGCGCCCTGGTTGACGGTGGAGCCGGTTTCGGCGGACAGGCCGGTCACGGTGCCGGCCTTGTGCGCGGTCACGGGGTTTTCCATCTTCATGGCCTCGAGCACCACGATCTGCTCGCCGGCCTCGACCTGTTGACCCTCCTCGACGGCGACCTTGATGACCGTGCCCTGCATCGGGGCGGTCACCGCGTCACCGCTGACCGCGGCCTTGCCGCCGCCGGTGCGCTTGCGCGGCTTGGACTTCGCCGCCGCGCCGCCACCGCCGCCGGCCGAGGCGAGGTTGCCGGGCAGCGACACCTCGAGCCTGCGCCCGCCGACCTCGACGACGACGTTCTGCCGCGGCGCCTCGTCGGCGTCGTCGGCGTCGTCGGCTGCGACGTACGGCTCGATCGTGTTCTCGAACTCGGTCTCGATCCAGCGGGTGTGCACCGAGAAGTTCTTGCCGTCACCGACGAACGCCGGGTCCCGCAGGATGGTGCGGTGGAAGGGCAGCACGGTGGCGATGCCCTCGGCGACCATCTCGTCGAGGGCGCGGCGCGACCGCTCGATGGCCTGCTCGCGATCGGCGCCGGTGACGATGACCTTCGCCAGCATCGAGTCGAACTGGCCGCCGATGACGGTGCCGGTCTCCATGCCCGCGTCGATGCGCACGCCGGGACCTGCGGGGAAGTCGAGTCGCGTCACCGTGCCCGGTGCGGGCAGGAAGTTCCGGCCCGCGTCCTCGCCGTTGATGCGGAACTCGATGGAGTGCCCGCGCGGCGCCGGGTCCCCGGTCAGCTGCAGCTCGTGGCCCTCGGCGATGCGGAACTGCTCGCGCACCAGGTCCAGGCCCGTCGTCTCCTCCGAGACCGGGTGTTCGACCTGCAGCCGGGTGTTCACCTCGAGGAACGAGATCGTGCCGTCGATGCCGACGAGGTATTCGACCGTGCCGGCGCCGTGGTATCCGGCCTCGGCGCAGATCGCCTTGGCCGAGGCGTGGATGGTCTCGCGCTGCGCGTCGGTCAGGAACGGCGCGGGCGCCTCCTCGACGAGCTTCTGGTGGCGGCGCTGCAGCGAGCAGTCGCGGGTGCCGACGACGACGACGTTTCCGTGCTGGTCTGCCAGGACCTGCGCCTCGACGTGTCGGGGCTTGTCGAGGTAGCGCTCGACGAAGCATTCGCCGCGGCCGAACGCCGACACCGCCTCGCGCGTGGCGGATTCGAACAGTTCAGGGATCTCGTCGAGCGTGCGGGCGACCTTCAGGCCGCGGCCGCCACCGCCGAACGCCGCCTTGATGGCCACGGGCAGGCCGTGTTCCTCGGCGAACGCCACGATCTCGTCCGCACTGCCCGCGGGATCCTTGGTGCCGGGCACCAGGGGAGCGCCCGCCTTCAGCGCGATGTGCCGCGCGGTGACCTTGTCGCCGAGGTCGCGGATGGCCTGCGGGGACGGGCCGATCCAGGTCAGGCCCGCGTCGAGGACCGCCTGCGCGAAGTCGGCGTTCTCGGACAGGAAGCCGTAGCCCGGGTGGACCGCGTCCGCACCGGAACGCTTCGCCACGTCGAGCAGTTTGTCGAACACCAGGTAGCTGTCCGCCGCCGTGTCCCCGCCCAGGGCGAACGCCTCGTCGGCGAGCCGGACGTGCGGAGCGTCCCTGTCCGGGTCGGCGTAGACGGCCACGCTGGCGACACCCGCGTCTTGCGCGGCTCGGATCACGCGCACCGCGATCTCGCCACGGTTCGCGATGAGCACCTTCGTCACCGCGCCTGCCACGACCTTGTTGCCTCGCTCCGGCACGCCTACCTCCATGTCAAGCCGTTCTCGGTCGGAGTCTACGGACCGGCGGGCGGCCGCCGGTGAGACCCGAGTCACGGCCAGGGGCGGGCGGGAGGGTCACGCCGGGTGGCGCAGCTCTTCGGGGATCTCGGCGTCGACGAGGATCACGTCGTAGGGCTGCGATTCGTGCAGGGTCTGCAGGTCGGACGTCTGCACGAGCATCCACGGTTGGTGCTCGCCGCAACATTCCGTGAGGCGGTCGACGGCGGTGTAGGCGAGGAGCGCGAGGCGGCCGTCGGGGGTGCGGCGGAGCTCGACGTCGGTCTGGCGGGTGTGCTTGCCGTCGTGCGGGCCGGTGGGCAGGTAGACCACGGGCGGCAGCTGGGGATTCGTCACCGACATCACGGTAACCGTGCGCGGTCCGTGGTCCGGGTTGTCCCACGTCCGCGCGATGTGCCACGGACGGGTGTTGCTTCCCGGGTCGGCGGGCGCCGACCCGAGAAGCCCCGAGGCACCACCGTCGGCGAGGTGGATGGGCATGACGCTGATGTTCACCTGCCTCGGCAGCGGAACGACTGCGGAGTCCTAGGGGCTCGCGGATGGTGCACGACGCATCGGCTGGAGCCGGGGTCCCTCCTCGGGGAGCGCAACAGGGGAGCCGACATCGGCGAACCCGTGACGTTGGTACAACGCACGGTTGCGGGGCGTGCTCGCTTCCAGATACGTCGGTAGCCCTTTGCCGTCCGCGACGGCGAGCCCGTGGCGCAACATCGAACCACCGAGTCCACGACCACGGTATGCCGGCAGGACCGCCATCTGCTGCAGGTAAAAGTACGGTTCGTCAGGATGCCGTTGTGCGGTGAGTGCGCCGACCCGACGCACCCTGTCCACGTAGTCGCCGTAGACCTCCCGCAACAGCGCATCCGATTCGTCGGCGCTTGCGTCGGCGGCATCGGAGGTGTCGTCGCCCGCCGAACCGTCCGCTTCCAGCCACACGGAGAATCCCGCGAGTTGCTGCTGGAACTCGGTCACGACCAGAAGCTCGGCTTCCACCAGCTCCCGTACGTACCGGTGGAACGCGGGGAGTTCGGGCAGCCGGCGCCTGCGATCCTCGTCGGGCAGCAGCCAGCTGGCCACCGCCTCGTCGTACGCGGCCTCGCCGTACGCCGGCCCGATGACGTCGAGGTCTGCCGGTGTGGCGTGCCGCGTGGTGACGTCGGCCGGCGTCTCCCCGGCACTTGCGGGATCGGGCATGTGGGCTCCAGGCAGTCCGGTGGTTGCCGACGACATGCCGACAACGTCGCTCGTCCCGGAATAGTTCCCGTACGGCCACACGGGCAACGGGTCGCGGCCTCAGTTCAGTGCGGCGAGCAGTTCGCGGGCGAATTCGACGGGTTCGGCGCCGTAACCGATGTGTCCGCCGGGCAATTCGAGTACCGGGCGGCCCACCGTGTTCGCGACCTGTGCTCCGTCGAGAACGCTGCGGGAGAAGCCGCGCCGGTCGTAAGTCAGCACGGTGTAGCGCTGCGCCAGCTGATCAGCGAGCGCGGTGAAGACCCGCGCATTCCCGGGCGCACCGGGGATCAACACGAGGAGTGGCCCATCGCCGCGTACTTCGTAGTAGAGCCGAGCTCCGGGAACGTGGAGGATGCTCATCTCTGTCCTTTCGCTACGAGCTTCGCTCGGGGTCGACCGGCGATGCTGGTTCGGCGCGCAAGCGGGCGGCGTGCCGGTACGCGATCTCGGTGGTGCCGGTCAGAAAGTCCGTGATCGTGGCCAGCTGGTCGGCGTCGAACCGTTCCAACAGCTCCTCGGACTCGGCGCGCAACGGATCGACAACCCGGCGAAGGTCGTCGAGCCCTTCCGGGACCGAACGGGGGTCTCCGACAACCCTGTCGACTGCGGCCAACGTCATGGCCGCAAGCTTTAGGCTCGGTGCGTGCGGAGCGAGTCGTCGGAACCGGAGCAGCCGGAGCAGCCGGAGGAACCGGACGTGCCGGACGTGCCGGCGCGGGCAGAGCAGTCGGCGCGGGCAGAGCAGCCGGGGCCGGCGGAGCAGCCGGCATCGGAGCAGCCCGAGGTGCAGGACCGGCCGGAGGGGGCGGCGTCCCCCTCGCGTAGGCCGCCCGGGCCGGTGCTGCTGACGGTGGCGCTCGCGGTCGTGGTGGTCGTGGCGTCGCTGGTGGCGGCCGTGCTGTTGCGCCCGGACGCCGACCGCGAGGTGGCCGACGGGCTCTCGATGCCGACGGCGACGGCGGGCAACGGCTGCGCGGGCGGGCCGTGCCGGGTCGTCGCGTCGGCGTCGGTGAACGGCATGACGGTCGAGCTGTTGGCGGCCGAGCGCGGGTCGGCGGGCAGGCTGCGCGCGGGCGGGCCCGCGTCGGCGAGCGTGGCCGAGGTGGCCATCGGCACGATGGGGGTTCCGCTCAACCAGGACTCGCTGCGCTGCGAGGAGAGCGTGACGCCGGTGTGTCTCGTGCGCGGTCCGCACGACGGTGGCATGGTCGGCGAGCTCCACGTGTGGCAGGGCGACAGCTGGCGTTCCGACCAGCGGCCGTACTTCTCCGACGCGGGCAGCGTGACGCTCGACGACGTGGACAGTGACGACGTGCCCGAGGTGATCGTCGTCAGTCACGACTGCAGTGATGTCGACAGTGTCGCGGCGTGCCGGCAGGCGCCGGTGCTGGCCGAGGTGTTCGACCTGTCGGGCGGGACGGTCGGCTGTACGGGTACCTACGGTTCGCCGGGCTCGCTGCGGGGCTGGCCCGAGGTCGACGTCGAATTGTCCGAGCTCATGGCGTGCTCGTAACGCACCGTCACGACTCCGCTGGTCCGAACCGGTCATCGGCCTGTGAACCGGATCTCACGAACTCGTCTTTTCATCTAAGGCTTACCTAACGTACGGTTCTCATTCGTTAGGTAAGGCTAACCATGATGTCGCTGGCTGTGATGTCGTTGCCTGCGAGGTCGCTGGCTGCGACGTCGCTGATCGGACGTCACCGATCGGACGTCGAGGTTCGGCTCGACCGCCGGGAACGGCCGGCGATCGCGAGCCCCGGCGAGAAGCGAGGAGTGAACGACGTGTCTCTCGAGGGAGTTGTCTGAGTGTCCTCACCGGTCCTGGCGCGGCCACGGCCCCAGTACGACGCCGCCGACCTGTTGACGGCGTACCTGCCCGGCTCGTTCTACTACTCGTCGCCGCGGGGAACGCTGCTCGCCGACGGGGTGCACGCCGCCGTGGCCGCCGAGCCGGGTGCGTCCCGTGCCGGAGCGGCCGCCCGCGCACTCGCCGACGCCCGCGCGGCGGGCCTGGCCGATCCGATCGTCGCAGGCGCCCTCGGGTTCCGGCCCGACGACGCGGCGAGCCTGGTCGTGCCCGCCCTCGTCCGCCGCGCGCCTGCGCCCGACGCGACGACCGCCGCTGCGGCCGCGTCGGCACCGGTCCGCGCGAGCCGGATCGTCACGCCGCAGCCCGATCCCGCCGACTACGTCGACGCCGTCCGCAGGGCACTGCTGCACATCGAGACCGGCGACATCGACAAGGTCGTCCTCGCGCGGGCGCTCGACGTCACCGCCGAGGCGCCGGTGTCCGTACCGCCGCTGCTGGCGCGCCTCGTGCATGCCGACCCGGCCGCGCACGCCTTCGCCGTCGACGTCACCGCACCCGGCGACCCGGCCGCCCGCACCCTGTTCGGCGCCAGCCCCGAACTGCTGATCTCCCGCCGTGGCCGCACCGTCACCGTCAACCCGCTGGCCGGTTCCCGGCCGCGCAGCGCCGACGACGCGGAGAACCGCAGGCGCATCGACGACCTGCGCACGGCCGCCAAGGACCGCGCGGAGCACGACCTCGTCATCCGCCAGGTCGCCGCCGTGCTCCGGACGTTCTGCTCCGGCCTCGACGTGCCCGAGCCCGAGGTCGTCGGCACGCCGGCGATGTGGCACCTGTCGACCCGCATCACCGGCACGCTCGCCGAGCCCGGCGATCCCGCCTCGTCGTCGCTGGCCCTCGCGGAGGCGCTGCACCCGACCCCGGCCGTGTGCGGGGTGCCGACGAGCACGGCCCGCGACGTCATCGCCGACCTCGAACCCGCGGGCCGCGGCTACTACTCCGGGCTGGTCGGCTGGACCGATGCCGACGGCGACGGCGAATGGGTCGTGACGATCCGCTGCGCCGAGGCGTCCGAGGAGACCGTGCGCGTGCACGCGGGCGCGGGCATCGTGGCCGGATCCGACCCGGAGGCGGAGCTGGCCGAGACGCGGGCGAAGTTCCGCACCCTGCTGGGAGCGCTGGGGGTGGCCGAGTGAACCCCGGCCCTGCCGCGAATCCCGGATCCGCCGTGAACCCCGGCCCTGCCGCGAGTTCCGGACCCGATTTCACGCCCTGGCCCGCCGAGGAGGCGGCACGGTACCGGGCGCTGGGCCACTGGCGCGGGCAGACGTTCGGCACCTGGCTCAGCGGCCTGGCCGCCGCCTACGCCGGGCGCACCGCGGTCGTGGGCGTCAGCGCGGCGACGGGCGAGCAGGTGCGCTGGACCTACGCCGAGCTCGACGAGCGGGCGCATCGCCTCGCCGCCGGGTTCGCGGCCCGGGGCATCGAGGCCGGCGAGCGGGTGCTCGTGCAGCTGCCGAACGTCGCCGAGTACGTCCCGGTGCTCTTCGGCCTGTGGCGGGCCGGTGCGCTGCCGGTGTTCGCGCTGCCCGCGCACCGGCATTCCGAGCTGGTGCACTTCGCCTCGCACGCGGAGGCGGCGGCGATCGTCACGGTCGGCGAGCACGAGCGCCACGACTACGCCGCCGAGGCGCACTCGGTGGCCGATGAGGTGGCGCCGGTGCGCCGCGTGTTCGTCGTCGGCAGCGACGAGTTCGCCGAGCTGGCGGCCACCGAGCCGAGGGAGCTGCCCGACCCGGACCCCGGGGCGCCCGCGTTCCTGCAGCTGTCGGGCGGCAGCACGGGAATGTCCAAACTGATCCCGCGCACGCACGACGACTACCTCTACAGCGTCCGCGAGAGCGCCCGGATCTGCCGGCTGCGCCCCGACAGCGTGTACCTCGTGGTGCTGCCCGCCGCGCACAACTATCCGATGAGTTCGCCGGGCATCCTCGGTGCGCTGCACGCAGGCTCGACCGTGGTCCTCTCGCCGCGACCGGACGCGGACACGGCGTTCGCGCTCGTCGAGTCCGAGGGCGTGACGATGTGCGGGGTCGTGCCTCCGCTGGCCGCCGCCTGGGTGCAGGCCGCGGCGCGCACGACGCGGGATCTGTCCACATTGGAGGTACTGCTCGTCGGCGGTGCCAAGTGCGGGCGGGAACTCGCCGAGCGCATCGAACCCGCGCTGGGTTGCCGGCTGCAGCAGGTGTTCGGCATGGCCGAGGGACTCGTCTTCTACACCCGCCTCGACGACCCCGACGAACTGGTCCTGTCCACCCAGGGCAGGCCGATCTCCCTCGACGACGAGATTCGCGTGGTGAACCCCGACGATCCGGAGGCGAGTGCGGCCGACGTCGTCGAACCGGGTCAGGCGGGCGCGCTGCTGACTCGCGGGCCGTACACGATCCGTGGCTACTACCGGGCCGCCGAGCACAACGCGACGGCGTTCACGGCCGACGGTTTCTACCGCACCGGCGATCTGGTGCGGCTGCACCCGTCCGGGCACGTCGAGGTCGTCGGCCGCGTGAAGGAGCAGATCAACCGCGGCGGGGAGAAGGTCGCACCCGAGGAGGTCGAGAACCACCTCATGGCCCACTCCGGCGTTCTCGACGCCGCGCTCGTCGGGGTGGCCGACGCGTTCCTCGGCGAGCGGACGTGCGCCTACGTGGTGCCGGTCGACGGGGCCGAGCCCGCCGAGGCCGAGCTGCGGCGCTTCGTGCGCGAACGGGGTGTCGCGGCGTACAAGGTCCCGGACCGGGTCGTGCTCACCGCCGAGTTCCCCACCACCGGCGTCGGCAAGACGAGCAAACGGGAGCTGCGGGCCGTGCTCGCGGACCAGGCGAAGAACGGGTGATGTCGATGTCCCTGCCGAAGATCGAGCCCTACGCGCTGCCCGGGGCCGGGGAGTTGCCGGCGTCGCGGGTGGACTGGCGTCTCGAGGCGGACCGGTCCGCGCTGCTCGTGCACGACATGCAGCGGTACTTCATGCGCCCGTACACGGGAGCGCCGATCCCGGAGATGACCGCCAACATCGCCGCGCTGGCCGCGGCGTGCCGGCAGCGGGGCGTCCCGGTGTTCTACACCGCCCAGCCCGCGACCCCGCCGCCCGGCGAACGCGGGCTGCAGGCCGACTTCTGGGGCCAGGGCATGCGGGCGCACGTCGACGACGATCCGCACGTGGCCGACATCGTCGGCGAACTGACTCCCGCCGACGGCGACACGGTGCTGACGAAGTGGCGCTACAGCGCGTTCCAGCGCAGCGACTTCGCCGAACGCCTCGCCGCCGCGGGCCGGGACCAGCTGATGATCACCGGTGTGTACGCCCACATCGGCTGCCAGGCCACCGCGCAGGAGGCGTTCATGCGCGACGTGCGGCCGTTCCTCGTCGCCGACGCGCTCGCCGATTTCTCCAGGGACCGCCACGACCAGGCGTGCGCCTACGTGGCCGGGTGCTGCGGCGCCGTCGTCGGCACCGCGACCGCCCGCGCCGCACTCGCCGCACCCGTCACCGCGGCCGCACTGTAGACCACCGTCGACGGAGGGAACGATCATGACGGAACCGACCACGGGCGCGAGCGCCCTGACCGCCGAGCAGATCCGCGCCGAGGTCGCCGACCTGCTCGGCCGCGATGCGGGCGACATCGCCGCCGACGAGAACCTCCTCGACGCGGGCCTCGACTCGATCCGCATCATGAGCCTGATCGAACGCTGGCGCGCGGCGGGTGCCGACGCGGTGGAATTCCCCGATCTGGCCGAACAACCCGAACTCGGCCACTGGATCGCCCTGCTGACCGAGGAGAACCCCGCATGACCATTGATCGCGGCGCCACCGGTCATGTGGCCGACCGGGCCGGGCCCTCGTTGCGGCATGCGTTTTCGCCGCAATCGGGGAGGGTGTCCCGCAGAACACAGGAGTCGGGGGCATGACGCGGACCGATCACCGCCATCGTCATCTCGACCGCATCGCCGAGGTGCGGGCGGGCGAGGGCGCCGAGAAGGTCGGCTACCCGATCGGCATCCGCACCGTGGAGGTCGTCGGCACCGAACCGGTCGGGTCCGGCCTCATCCGTCTCACCCTCGGCGGGTCCGGATTGGACGGATTCGAGGCCCACGTTCCCGACGAGCACGTCAAACTCGTCTTCGCCGACCCCGACGGCACACTCCGGCTGCCCGAGCCGAACGGCACCATGCTGTCGTGGCCGCGGCCCTCGCCGACGTCCCGGGAGTACACGGTCCGCCGGTTCGACCCCGCGGCGCGGCACCTCGACATCGACATCGCGGTGCACGACGGCGGTCTCGCGGCCGAGTGGGCACGCACCGCCCGCGTGGGCGAGCCCGTCCACGTCGCGGGCCCGCCCGGTGGGCTGGTCGTCCCCGACAGTTACGACAAGTACCTGCTCGCAGGCGATATCACCGCCCTGCCCGCCATCGCCCGGTGGCTCGAGGAGATGCCGCCGAGTGCCGAGGGCTGGGCCGTCGTCGAGGTCGCCGACGCCGGTGAGCAGATCCCGCTCGACGGGCCCGACGGCGTCGAGGTCCGCTGGCTCCACCGGGCAGGCGCACGTGCCGGGACCGCCGATCTGCTCGAGCCGGCGCTGCGGTCGCTCCCGGTTCCCGGTCCGTCCGATGAGGACAGCCTCTACGTGTGGCTCGCCGGTGAGGCGGGCACGCTGAAGCCGCTGCGCCGGTGGGTCCGCGACGAGCTCCGCCTCGCCAAGGGTGACTACGACATCACCGGCTACTGGAAGCTCGGCATCGCCGACTACGACGACGACCACCACTGATTTCCCGGCCACCACTGATTTCCCGGCCCACAACTGAATCCCCGACCCCCATCGAGTTGTTCAAGGACGAAAAACGATGTCTCTACTCAGATCCCGCCTCGCCAAGGGCGCGGCCACCGCGGCGACCCTCGCACTGACCGTCGGCCTCTCCGCGTGCGGTGCCGCCGGCGGCGAACAGTCCGACGGTGCGACCCGCCAGTTCGAGGCCGACAACGGCACCGTCGAGATCCCCGAGAATCCCGAGCGCGTCGTCGCCACCGGCTATGCCGTGCCCACGCTGATCGAGGCCGGCGCCCCGCTCGTCGGCATCTCCTCCTGGGAGCGCGGCGAACCGCTGATGTCCGACGAGGACCTCACGACCTACGAGGAGCTGCCGCGCATCGCCGGTGAGACCGCGGCGGAGACGAACTACGACGCCATCGCCGAGCAGGACCCCGATCTCATCGTCATCGGCGTGCCGAAGCCCATCTTCGGCGAGATCGACGCCGAGCGCCTCGAATCGATCGCGCCCGTGGTGGCCATCGGCCCGAACGTGCCGTCGGCGTGGCGGGAGGTCTCCCGCACGCAGGCCGACGCGGCCGGTGCGCTCGAGCAGTTCGACCAGGTCAAGGACGAGTACGACACGAGGGCCGACGAGCTGAAGCAGAAGTACGCCGACGTCCTGCCGGATCTGAAGCTGGCCCACGTCGGCGGCTACGGCGAGGTCGAGAACGGCAACTTCCAGCGGGAGTTCGACGGTTCGTGGGGCACGAACATCGCCAATGACATCGGTGCGCAGTACTACGGCGAGGTCGCCGAGAAGGGCAAGGGTTCCCGCGCGGTCAGCGAGTACCCGTCGCTCGAGGAACTGCCTTCGGCCATGCAGGAGGCCGACGCGATCACCTACACCGTCGACCCCGACGGGTCCGCACCCCAGCCCGTCGGGTACGTCCTCGACTCGAACCTGTGGAAGAACCTGCCCGCGGTGGAAGACGACATGACGTTCCCGGTCAAGTACACCGAGGCGGCGACGTACGGCCAGGCGAAGCAGACACTCGACGCGCTGGACGAGACGTTCGCACCCCTGCTGAAGAAGTGACGCGACGGCCGTGACGAGCGCACCTTCCGCGAATCCGCCCACGGCGAGCACGGCCCGCCCGGTCGTCCTCGCCGTGGGCGTGATCGCCCTGGTGGCCGCAGGTGCCGTCAGTCTCGCCGTCGGTGCCCGCGCCGTGCCCGTCGGCGAGCTGTGGCAGGCGCTGGCGGACTTCGATCCGCGGGACGGTGACCACCTGGTCGTCCGCGACATCCGGCTACCGCGGATGGTGCTGGGCATCGCCGTCGGCGCCGCACTCGCCGTCGGGGGCGCCCTGATCCAGACGCTGTCGCGGAATCCGCTCGCCGAACCGGGCATCCTCGGCGTCACCCACGGCGCCGGATTCGCGCTCACCGTGGGCGCCGCGCTGGGCCTGGCCGGCTCGGCGATCTCGCAGCTCGGTCTCGGTGTCGTCGGCTCGGTGCTGGCGACCGCGCTCGTCTACGCCGTCGGCAGGCATTCCACGCTGCGGCTGCTGCTCGCGGGTGTCGCGTTCTCCGCGGTGCTGATGGGCGTGTCGCTCGGCATCCGGCTCACCTCGCCGGACGCGCTGGACCAGTACCGGTTCTGGTCGGTCGGGTCGCTGGCCGGACGGGAACAGACCGACCTGACGGTGCCGCTCGTCGCGATCGGCCTCGCGCTCGCCGGCGCGCTGGTGATCGCACGGTCGCTCAACGCCGTCGCGCTCGGGGACACCGTCGCGCACACGCTGGGCGCCGACGTCGCGCGGGTGCGCACGGTGACGCTGCTGCTGATCACCGTGCTGGCCGGCGCGGCGACCGCCGTCGCGGGGCCGATCCTGTTCGTCGGGCTGATCGTGCCGCACCTGCTGCGCAGGCTGACCGCCGGTTCGGTGCCGTGGCTCGTCGGCCTGTCGGCGCTCGTGGGGCCGATCCTGATGCTCGTGGCGGACACGATCGCCCGCGTGCTGCTGCACACCGGCGAGGTGCCGGTCGCGATCGTCACCGCCTTCCTCGGCGGCCCGATGCTGATCTGGGTGGTCCGGCGGTACGGGGCGGGGTCACTGTGACCGACACGCAGCAGCCCGACACGCAGAACCCCGGAACGCAGAAACCCGGCACGCAGAAACCCGGAACACAGAACCCCGGCACGCAGAACCCCGACACGTATGACGTGAGGGAGACGCCCGTGAGCGGACGGACCTCGACGGTACGCGTGCCGGTCGGCGACCGCGCGTGGTTCGTCCAGCGCCGCACGATCACCCTCGTCCTGGGCTGCGCCGCGGCGATGCTCGGGCTCGGGTTCGTCGGCCTGTCCTACGGCACGAGCTGGGCCACACCCGGCGAGGTGTTCGGCGCGCTGACGGGACTGGAACCGTCCGTGGTCATCGCCGAGTGGCGCGCACCCCGGGTCGTGGCGGGAATCCTGTTCGGCGCCGCACTCGGCGTGGCGGGTGCGATCTTCCAGAACCTGACGCGCAACCCGATGGGAAGCCCGGACATCATCGGCCTGGACGCGGGCGCCTACACCGGTGCGCTGCTGGTCATGACCGTGTTCGCGGGCGCGTCGATGACCGTCGCGTTCGGATCCGTCGTCGGCGGGCTGGTCACCGCGGCGCTGGTGTACTCGCTGTCGCGGTCGAACGGCCTGTCGGGCATGCGGCTGGTCGTCATCGGCATCGCCGTCAACGCGATGATCACGGCGCTGAACAACTGGCTCGTGCTGCGCGCGGAGCTCGAGGTCGCGATGGCCGCGGTCGGCTGGAACTCCGGGTCGCTCAACGGCATCGACTGGGACGACCTGATCCTGCCGTTCGCCGTCCTCTCGGTGCTGCTGACCGTCGCCGCTCTGCGCTCGCAGACGCTGCACCAGTCGGCGCTCGGCGATGCGATCGCGGTGTCGACCGGAGTGCCGCTGGAGCGGCAGCGGATGCTGATGGTGCTGGTCGGCGTCGGTTGCACCGCGACGGTGACGGCGGTGGCCGGACCGGTGGCGTTCATCGCGCTGGCCGCGCCGCAGATCGGCCGCAGACTCGCGAAGGCGCCGGGAATCCCGCTGCTGCCCGCCGCACTGACCGGCGCGGTGCTGCTGCAGCTGGCCGACCTCATCGCGCAGATGCTGCTCGCCCCCGTGTCCCTTCCCGTCGGCGTCGTCACGACGGCGATCGGCGGCGGTTACCTGATCTGGCTGCTCGCCCAGGAGGTGCGGCGGAGATGACCACCCGACTGTCCGCTCGGGACGTGACCCTGAGCTACGGCGAGCGGGTCGTGTCGACCCGGCTCAGCCTCGACGTCCCCGACGGCGCGTTCACCGCCGTCGTCGGGCCCAACGGCTGTGGGAAGTCGACGTTGCTGCGGGCGTTCGTCCGGCTGCTGAAACCCGGCGAGGGCACGGTGTCGCTGGATTCCCGTTCCGTGACGGACTTTCCGGCGAAGGCCCTCGCGCGGGAACTGGCATTCCTGCCGCAGGATCCGCTCGCACCCGAGGGCATCACGGTGCGCCAGCTCGTCGCACGGGGCCGGTATCCGCACCAGTCGCTACTGGCGCTGTGGACCGCGGGCGACGAACGGGCGGTGGCCGAGGCGATGGACACCGCCGAGGTGGAGGACTTCGCCGACCGGCCGGTGGCCGAGCTCTCGGGCGGGCAACGCCAGCGCGTGTGGGTGGCGATGGTGCTCGCACAGGACACGCCGTACCTGCTGCTCGACGAGCCGACGTCCTTTTTGGACATCACGCACCAGTACCGGCTGCTGGCCCTGCTCTCGCGACTGCGGGACGAGGGCCGCACCGTGATCGCGGTGCTGCACGACATCAACCAGGCGTGCCGGTTCGCCGACCATCTCGTCGCGATGAAGGACGGCCGGGTCGCGGCCGAGGGCGCTGCCGCCGACGTCGTCGACGCGGCCCTGATCAAGGACGTGTTCGACCTGCCGAGCGTGATCGTCGCCGACCCGGTGAGCGGCACGCCGATGGTCGTCCCCGAATAGCGGCAGCCGCCACCGGCCGCACACGGCCGGCCCTGCCCGAAGCGTTCGTGAGGAGCGAGTGTTGTCATCGTCGGAACCTGCGGAATCCGCGGCACCTGCCGCCGAGCTGTTCGAGCTGACCAGCGCACAGCTGGGCATCTGGAACGCCCAGCGCCTCGAACCGGATTCGCCGTACTACGTCGTCGGCGACGTCGTGGAGCTCAGCGGTGCGGAGCCGGTGGACGTCGCGCGGCTGGCCGAAGCGATGACCGGCACGGTCGGCGAGGCGGAGTCGCTGCGACTGCGGCTGGCCGAGACCTCCGACGGGCCGCGCCAGTGGGTGAGTGACGAACCGGTGCCCGCGCCGCGGGTGGTCGACGTCAGCGGAGAACCCGATCCGATGGCGGCCGCCGAGGAGCTGGTCGCGCGGGAGCGGTGCGCACTCGCCGAATCGACGCGCGGCATGACCGGCCGCCCGCTGTACACGCAGACGATCATCACGCTGTCCGCCACGGACGTCCGGTACACGCAGCTGGGCCACCACCTGGTGTTCGACGGCTACAGCGCGGCGATGCTGGCCCGCCGCACGGCCGCCCGGTACACGGCGCTCGTGCGCGGCGAGGACCCGCCGAAGTGCCCGTTCAGCCCGTTTGCCGACGTCGTCGCCGCCGACCGAGACTACCTGGCCGGCGACAAGCCCGAGGCCGACCGTGCGTACTGGGTCGACCGGATGACGCCGCTGCCGGATCTGCCCGAGTGGACGGCACCCGGTTCCGGTCTCGCGGACACGGTCTCGGCGAGTGCGGAGCTGGGCGCCGAGGACCTGGCCGAGCTGCGCGCGTGCGCGGACCGGGAGGGCGTCACGTGGGGCGACGCTCTCCTGGCCTGCTACGCGGTGTTCCTGCACCGCGTGCTCGGCCGCAGCGATGTGCTGTTCGCGTTGCCGTTGATGTGCCGCACCAGCGCGGCGGAACTGCGGACGCCGGCGATGGCGGTGAACGTGCTGCCGCTGCGGGTCGAGGTGCGCGGTGGCGACACCCTCGGCGTCGTCGCGCGGCGCGTGGCCGGGGAGATGCGCGAGCTGCGCGCCCACCAGCGTTACCGCGGCGAGAACCTGCCGCGCGACCTGGCGGCTCCGGGTGCCGGGGCGATCCTGCACGGCGCGGGGGTGAACCTGAAGGCGTTCGATCTGACGCTGGATTTCGCCGGTTCGCAGGGCGTGATGCGCAACGTCGCGGGCGGTCCGCCGGAGGACATGGGACTGAGCGTGCTGCCGAGCCGCGGCGGCGGACTGCTGCTCGGGTTCGAAGTGGACGCCCGCACCCATTCGCAGTCCGATGTGGACGCACGGCTCGACGCGGTGCGCTCGATCGTCCGGCAGCTGTCCGCGGATCCGGACCGCACGGCAGGGCGGGTGTCGCTGTTGTCCGAGGACACCCGGGCCGCCGTGCTCGAGGCGTGGGCGCCGGCCGCGATCCCGGGTGAACCCGCGGCGGTGCCGGACGTCCTGGCCGCGCTGGCGGCGTCCCGCGGTGGCGACACCGCGCTGGTCTGCGGTGCCGAACGGATTACCTACGCCGAGCTGGCCGCGCGGGTGCACCGGCTCGCGCGGGCGCTGCGGGCGCGCGGCGCGGGTCCGGACGATCTGGTGGCCGTCGCGCTGCCGCGGTCGGCCGACCTCGTCGTGGCGCTGCTCGCCGCGCTCGACGCGGGGGCGGCGTTCCAGCCCCTCGACCTCGACCATCCCGATGAGCGCCTGCGCCTGCTGCTCGACGACGCGCGGCCCGCGCTGGTGGTCACCGATCCGGCGCTCGGCCGCAACCTCGGCGCGTGGTCCACGATCGCCGTCGCCGATGCGGCGAGGTGCGACGACCGTCCACTGTCTACCGGCGAACGGGCACGGCAGCGCAGGCCGGAGGATCTGGCGTATCTCATCCACACGTCGGGCTCGACGGGTACGCCGAAGGGTGTGCTCGTGCCCTCGGCGGGTCTGCAGGCGCTGCTGCACCACCAGCGCGCGACGGTCGTCGCCGAGACCGAACGCCGTGCCGGCCGCAGGCTGCGCGTCGCGCACACGTACTCGTTCGCGTTCGACTCCGCGCTGGACCAGTTGCTGTGGCTGCTGTGCGGGCACGAACTGCACCTCTACGACACCGACGTCACCAAGGACGCCGACGCGCTGCTGGCCGCCTATGCCCGCGACGCGATCGACGTCGTCGACACCACGCCGGCCCTGGCCGCACCGCTCGTCGAGGCCGGCCTGCTCACCGGGGCGCACCGGCCGTCGCTGCTCGTGCTCGGCGGGGAGGCGACGCCGCCCGCGCTGTGGCGTCGCATCGCCGAGTCCGATGTGGACGGTCGCAACATCTACGGCCCCACCGAGGCGACCGTCGACGCGGCCTACGCCGGCATCGACGGCGACACCCCGGTGATCGGCACACCCCTGGCGGGGATGCGCGCGTACCTGCTGGACAACGCGCTGCAGCCGGTTGCGCCGGGCGCGGTGGGGGAGCTGTACCTCGCGGGGCCGCAGCTCGCGCGCGGGTACCTCGGCCGGTTCGCCGGTACCGCCGAACGATTCGTGGCCGATCCGTACGGGCCGCCCGGCGACCGGATGTACCGCACCGGCGACCTCGCCCGGTGGACTCCCGGGCGCGGGTTCGACTACCTGGGCCGCGCCGACGGCCAGGTGAAGATCCGCGGCCACCGCGTCGAGGTCGGCGAGGTCGAGGCCGAGCTCGGCGCGCTGCCCGGGGTGAGCGGCGCCGCCGCGACGGTCCGCCGCGATACGGCGACGCCGCGGCTCGTCGGATATGTCGTCCCCGAACGCGGCGCGGCCCCGGCACCGGACGGGATCCGCGACAGTCTCGCCGAGCGGCTGCCCGACCACCTGGTGCCGTCGGCGGTCGTCGTGCTCGACGAGCTGCCGCTCACCGTCAGCGGCAAGGTCGACCGCGCGGCGCTGCCCGTGCCGCGCGCCACGACGTCCGGCAGGCCGGCGTCGACCGAACGCGAACGGCTGCTGTGCGCCGTCGTCGCCGAGGTGTTCGACCTGGCACCCGACGAGGTCGGCCCGGACGACGACTTCTTCGGCCTCGGCGGCGACAGCATCAGCGCGATCAGCGTCAGCAGCCGCCTCCGCGGCCACGGGTTCGAGTTGCGTCCGCGCGATCTGCTCGCCCGGCGCGACCTCGCCTCGCTGGCGGCCGGACTGTCCGCATCCGATGACGACGCCGTGCCCGCCGTCGCCGACGAACCGGTCGGCACGCTGCCCGCACCGCCGATCGCCCGCGGCCTGCTCGACCCGCATCCCGACCCGGCTTCCGTCGCGGACTATGCACAGTGGACGGTCGTCACGACGAGCACGCCGCTGGAACGCCCGGCCCTGGTCACCGGGCTCGGCGTCGTCGTGGACACGCACGCCGCGCTGCGACTGCGGCTGACCGGACGCCGGGAGCTCGAGGTGCGGCCCGTCACGGAGGTCGCCGCCGAGAGCATGGTCTCGACCGCACCCGCAGGCGCCGATCCGGCCGACGTGGCGCAGCGCCTCGCGGCCGAGCTGGACCCGGTCGCGGGCGAGCTGCTGCGGCTGGCCCTCGTCGGCGACGACCGGCTCGTGATCGTCGTGCACCACCTCGTGATGGACGGCGTGTCCTGGCGGGTCCTGCTGCCGGACCTGCGAGCCGCCTGCCGCGGTGACGTGCTCGCGCCCGCGGGCACGTCGTGGCGGGCGCACGCGCTGGCGCTGGCCGAGCAGGGCGCCTCGGGCGAGCGGCGCGGCGAACTCGACCACTGGCGGGCCGCCGCCGATCCGGCGATCCGGCCGCTCGGCCTGCCTGCGCTCGACCCCGAGCAGGACACGGTCGCGACGGCCCGCCGCGACGTTACCGTCGTGAGTACGCGGTCGTCGGCCGCCGCGCTGACGTCCCTGCCCGCGGCGTACCGCACCGGAACCGACGAGGTGCTCCTCGCGGCGCTGACGCTGGCGGTGCAGGCCGTGCGCGCCCGGACACCGGGGGAGGCGCATCCGCGCCCGGCCGCCGTCGGGATCACGGTCGAAAGCCACGGCCGTGAACCGCTCACGCCCGGCGCGGACCTCTCGCGCACGATCGGCTGGTTCACCGCGGAGTTCCCCGTGCGCGTTCCCGCCGAGACGCTGCGGACCGATGCGGAACTGCGCGACGCACTGGCGGGCGGCCACGCGGCCGGACGGCTGCTGCGCGCCGTCAAGGAGGCTCGCCGCGCCGTGCCCGACGGCGGCCTCGGCCACGGCATCCTGCGCCACCTCGACGACGGCGCCGAGTTCGCCCCGGCACCGCCGGAGGTGCTGCTCAACTACCTCGGCCGGTTCGCCGCGCCGGAGGGCGGCGACTGGCGACTGCCCGAACGCGAGGCCTTCGGAGTCCTCGAACCCGACGGCAAGGCGCTCGAACAGGTCCTGGCGCTGAACTGCTTCGTCCACGAGCACGGCCCGGACGACGGTGCCGGTGACGCTGCCGGAGACGGTGGCGTTGCCGGAGACGGTGGCGTTGCCGGCGGTGGTGATGCGGGCGGCGGTCCGCGCCTCGCCGTCGAATGGACCGCCGCGGGCAGGCTCGTCGGTGCCGACCTCCTCGCCGACCTGCAGCGCGCCTGGTCCGAGGCCCTCGACGCGCTCGCCGCCCACGCCGAACGCCTCGGTCCCGGTGGTGGTGGACTCACGCCGTCCGATCTGCCGCTCGTGTCGCTGACCCAGGCCGACATCGACGCGCTCGAACGGCAGCGCCCCGTGTCGGACGTGCTGCCCGCGACGGCGCTGCAGGCCGGGCTGTCGTTCCACACGATGGCCGCAGGCGAGACCGACGCGGACGTGTACATCGTGCAGGCCGTGCTCACGCTCACCGGCGAACTGGACGAGCGGCGGCTCGCCGAGGCCGCCCGGGAGCTGCTGCGCAGGCAGCCCGCCCTGCGCGTGCACCTCGCGACGACCGCGGCGGGCGAGGTCGTGCAGGTCGTGCCCGCCGAGGTCGATGTGGACTGGCAGCACGTCGACATGTCCACGGTGGACACCGTGGCGGCTGCTTCCGGCGACCCGGATGTCGAGGCGGCGTTCGCCGCGCGGTGCCGCGAGGAGCTGGAGCGGCCGTTCGATCCCGAGGTGCCGCCGCTGATCCGGTTCTGCCTCGTCCGGTTCGGCCCGGCCGAGCACCGGCTCGTGCTCACCAACCACCACGCGCTCCTCGACGGCTGGTCGATGCCGCTGACCGGGCGGACGCTGCTCGGCCTGTATCGCGAACTCGGCGGCGGCCCCGTGGTGGCGCCGTCGGCGTCGCTGCAGGACTACCACCACTGGCTGGCGGACCGCGACCGCAGTGCGGCACGCGGCGCATGGCGCGACGCACTGTCCGGTGTGGACGAATCGACCCGGCTGGCGCCCGCGACGGCGCGGCGGGAGGTCGTCCGGCCGCAGGACATCACGCTGGATCTGGGGGAGGAGTTCAGCAAGCGGCTGAGCGCCTTCGCGCGCGACCGGGGCATCACGGTCACCACGGTGCTGCAGACGGCGTGGGGACTGCTGCTCGGCAGGCTGACCCGTAGGCGCGACGTCGTGTTCGGCTGCCCCACCTCCGGCAGGCCGCCCGAAGTGGACGGGGTCGAGTCGATGATCGGCCAGCTGGGCAACACGATTCCGGTGCGGGTGCAGTATCGCCCGGATCAGCCGGCGACCGAGCTGCTCGAGGCGGTCCACGAGGAATCGGTGGCGCTCGCCGAGCATCACCACCTCGGCCTGCCCGACATCCAGCGTGCCGTCGGCGCAGGCGACCTGTTCGACACGATGCTGGTGATGGAGAACTTCCCGTTCAACGGCGAAGGACTCGCGGTCGACGAGCAGGTCGCACTCGCCGGTGTCGACATCACCGACGCCACGCACTATCCGCTCACCGTCATCGCGCTGCCCGGCGACACGCTGAGCCTCGTGCTCAGCTACCAGCCGCACGCGCTGTCCGCCGACACCGTGCGCGGATACTCCCGGTGGCTGCACACGCTGCTGACCGAACTGGTGGCCGCACCCGACCGGCCCGTCGGCCGGTTGCCGATGCTCGACGCCGGTGAGACGGCCACGGTGCTCGACCAGGGCACGTCCCGTCTCCCGAAGACACCCCGCGACGGGGTGCTGGAGACGTTCGCCGCGTGGGTGGACCGCACCCCCGAGGCCGAGGCGCTCGTGTGCCGGAGCCGCAGCCTGACCTACGCCGAGCTCGACCGGCAGGCCAACCGTCTCGCCCACCGCCTGCTCGACGCGGGAGCGGGGCCGGAGGTGCCGGTCGGGATGCTGCTGGGCCGCGACGTCGAGATGATCGTCGCGCTGCTGGGCATACTCAAGGCCGGGGCGGTGTACCTGCCCCTCGACCCGGACTACCCGGCCGACCGGCTCGCGTACATGATCGGCGACGCGCGGCCCGCCGCGTTCGTCACCGACGCCGACGCGCTGGCGCGGCTCGGCGGGCAGGTTCCCGGGGACGGCGTCGTGGTGCGCACGGACGATCCGGACGCGCAGGCCGTCGGCAGCGACGACGACCCGGCCGGCGCCCGCGCGGCGCTGACGCCGGATTCGCTGGCCTACATCATCTACACCTCCGGCACCACGGGAAATCCCAAGGGCGTGGCCGTGACGCACCGCGGCATTCCGGATCTGATCGCGCTGCAGGAAGAGGTCGTCGGGGTCACCGAACGCGACCGCTACCTGCACTTCGCCTCGACCAGCTTCGACGTCGCGTTCTGGCAGACGATGGTGCCGCTGGCCTCCGGCGGAACGCTCGTCGTCGCGCCGGAGGAGGTGCGCGTGCCCGGCGACGAACTGCTCGACTACCTCGCCGAGCACCGGCTGACCGGGGTGAACCTGCTGCCGTCGTTCCTGTCGGCCGTGCCCGAGGACCGCATCGTGCCCGACGACGTGTTCTTCGTGGTCGGCGCCGAACGGCTCGACCCGGAACTGGCCGACCGGTGGGGCACGGGCAGGCGCGCGCTGTTCAACGCCTACGGGCCGACCGAAGTGACCATCAACGCGGTCACCTGGCACTACGAACCGGGCGAGACCGGCGCCGTCCCCATCGGACGGCCGGACCCGAACGTGCGCGCCTACGTGCTCGACGACGGCCTGCAGCCCGTCGGCACCGGCGTGGCCGGCGAGCTGTATCTGGCGGGGCCGAAACTCGCCCGCGGTTATCTCGGCAGGCCGGGGCAGACGTCGCAGGCGTTCGTGGCCGATCCGCACGGCGAGCCGGGATCGCGGATGTATCGCACCGGCGACGTCGTGTTCTGGCGTCCCGACGGGCAGCTGGTGTTCCTCGGCCGCGCGGATCGGCAGGTCAAGGTCCGAGGGTTCCGCATCGAACCCGCGGAGATCGAGACCGTGCTGACGCGGCATCCCGACGTCCGCGGCTGCGCCGTCGTCGTGCGGGGCGGCAGGCAACTCGTCGGCTACGTGATCCCGGCCGAGGGTGCGGAATTCGATCCGGTGCGGCTGCGGGAGGACCTGCTCGGACAGCTGCCCGACCACCTGGTCCCGGCCGCGTTCGTGCGGCTCGACCGGCTGCCGCTCACCCCGGGCGGGAAACTCGACTCCGGCGCGCTGCCCGCACCCGAACACGCAGGCGACGGCGCGGGACGGGAGCCGTCGACCCACGCCGAGGAGGTGCTGCTCGGCATCGTCCGGGACGTGCTGGGCGCGGGTGATCTCCGCCTGGAGGACCACTTCCTCGACGCCGGGGGCGACAGCATCGTCTCGTTGCAGGTCGTGTCCCGCGCGCGCAGGCAGGGGCTGCGGCTCGGGCCGCGGGACGTGCTCGACGGCGGGACGATCGCGGGCATCGCGGCGCGCAGCACTGCCGCAGCGGCGAGTGCCGACGCCGGACCGTCCACAGGGGATGCCCCGCTCACCCCGGTGATGCGCGACCTGCTCGAGCGCGCACCCGAGCCCGGCGACTTCTGCCAGTGGACCGAGATCTGCGTCCCGGCGGGTGGTGACCTCGCCACGTGGTCGCAGGCCGTGGACGCCCTGCTGCGGACCCACGACGTGCTGCGGGCCCACCTCGCCGACGCCGGCGACGGTGCGGTGTTGCGGATTCCCGAACCGGGTTCGGTCACCGCGGCCGACGTGCTCACCCACGTCACGGCGACCGGCGAGGTGCGCGACCTCGTCGACGGCTGGATCGCCGACGTGCGCGGCCAGTTCGACGTCCACCACCCGCCGCTGGTGCGCGCGCTGTGGGTCGACCGTGGTCCCGGCGAACTGGGCCGGTTCGTGCTCGTGGCCCACCACCTGCTGGTCGACGGCGTGTCGTGGCGGGTGCTGCTCGACGACCTCGCCGACGCCTACGAGGGCAGGGAGCTGCCCAGGCCCACTCCGTTCCTGGGCTGGGCGCGGTCGCTGGCCTCGGCCGCCCATGCCCGGGCCGGTGAACTGCCGCACTGGCGCGGCGTCGGGCGCAACCCGCAGAAACGACTCACCCGCACCCGGTTCGATCCGCAGCGCGACACCGGTGCGACGGCGATGCACCACGAGTTCGCCCTGGACGCCGAGGCGAGCAGGACGCTCCTGACGAGCCTGCCCGCGGCCTACCACGCGACACCCGACACGGTGCTGTTGACCGCGCTGACCCGGGCGATCGCCCGCTGGCTGGACCGCGCACCGGACCTGTACCTGGCGCTGGAAGGCCATGGCAGGCACGCGCCCGATCCGGCGGGCGAGGTCGACCTGTCGCGCACGGTCGGCTGGTTCACCGCGGTCCATCCGGCACGGATCACGCTGCCGGACGGGGACTCGGCCACGCAGCTGAAGGCCGTCAAGGAGCAGCTTCGCGCTCAGGGGGACGGCCTCGGCCACGGGATCCTTGCCGCGGCAGGACAGGTGAGCCCGGTGCGGCCCGACGTCAGCTGGAACTACCTCGGCCAGTTCGCCTCGGCGCCCGAGACCGAGCGCGCGTGGCAGGCGCCGCCGGGTTCGGCACCGTTCGGTTCCGGCGGTGACACGCTGCCGATGCCGCACAGCCTCATGCTCAACGCGATGACCTGGGATGACGGTGACGGCCAGGCGCTGCACGTACGGGTGACCTGGCCGCGTGCGGTGCTGACCGACGACGACGTCGCCGGACTGGTGGAGGCGTTCCGGCAGGAACTGACGGCGTTGGCCTCCGATGAGGACGCGCCCGCCGGTGCGGGCCGCACGCCGTCCGACTTCCCGCTCGTGTCCCTCACCCAGTCCGATGTGGAGGATCTGGAGCGGCGCTACCGCGTGGCCGACGTGCTGCCGCTGAGCCCGTTGCAGGAACTGATGCTGCAGCACTCGCGGCGGGTTCCCGCGGGCGGCCGCGATCCGTACACGGTGCAGGCAGCGTTCTCGCTGACCGGCCGGGTCGATGTCGACGCGCTGCACGCCGCGGCCTGCGATCTGCTGGCCCGGCATCCCAACCTCGGCGCCGCGTTCCCGCCGGGACTCGAGGTGGCGGTGCTGCTCGCCGATGCGGCACCGGACCGCCGCCAGGTCGACGTCTCGACCGGGGCCGACGTCGACGCCGCAGTCGAGCGAGTGCTGGCCGCCGACCTGGCCGAACCCTTCGACCCGGCCGCGGGCTCGGCCGTGCGGCTCACCGTCGTCCGCAGGGCCGCCGACGCGGTCGAACTCGTCCTGACCACGCATCACGTGCTGTCCGACGGCTGGTCGGCGCCGCGCATGCTCGGGGAGATCTTCGCCGCCTACACCGCGCGCACGGCCGCCGGGAGCGCGGCGCACCTGCCGGAACCGGTCCCGTTCACCCGGTACCTGCGGTGGCTGTCCGAACGCGACCGCGACGCCGACGTCGCCGCATGGTCCGGTGAGCTGGCGTCGGTGGACCGGTACGACCGGGCACTGCCCGACATCCCGGCCGCCGACGTGCCTGCCGAGGACCCGGTGGGCGCCGTGACACCGGAGCCGGTCACGTTCGACCTCGAACCGCAGCTGGTGCGCACGCTCACCGCGGCGGCCGTCGCGTGCGGGATCACGGCCGCGACCCTCGTGCAGGGTGCCTGGGCGGCCGTGCTGACGGCACGGAGCGGGCGCACCGACGTCCACTTCGGCACGATGGTGTCCGGCAGACCGCCCGAAGTGGACGGTGTCGAGGAGATCATCGGCCTGTTGGCCAACACCGTGCCGGTGCGCGCGAACCTCACCGGCCCGCTCGACGGTGCGCTGCGCGACCTGCAGGACCGGCAGCAGGCGATGGCCGGACACCACACGGTGTCGCTGTCCGCACTCGAACGCTCGGTGGGTGTGAGACGGCTCTTCGACAGCCTGCTGGTGTTCGAGAACTACCCGGTCGACCCGGACCGGCTGGCCGAACCCGCGCCGGGCCTGAGCATGACGGGCATGCGCTTCCGGGAGTTCACGCACCACCCGGTGACGGTCACCGTGATGCCGGAGGGCGCGGGCTGGCGCGGCATCGTCGCGTGCCGGCCCGGCATGGTGGCCGAGGACGCCGGCACGCTGGCGGCCGCGTTCGAACGCGTGCTGCGGGCACTGCCGGACGTGCTCGGCGGCGAGGACGGTGCCGCCGCCGGCGGTGAGGCCACGGAGCGCGGGGCGGGAGACGGCAGCGGGACTGCCGAGTCGGGCGCCGCGGCGCTGGTGCGGCTCGCGGAGCGGTCCCTGCAGGCGGGCCCGGAGCGTGCGGAGTGGGCGGAGTGACGGCGCAGGCGCGCACCGACGACCCCGGAGGTGCGGCTGCGCAGGAGTCCGGCCGTATCGGCGGCAGACTGCTGGCGATGTCGCTGGTGCTCGTGCTCGGCACGTTCATGGCCTCGCTCGACGCGACGATCGTCAACGTCGGCCTGCCTGCGCTGAGCGCCGAGTTCGGTGCGAGCGTGACCGAGGTGCAGTGGGCCAGCACCGCGTACCTGCTGGCGGTGGTCGCGGCGGCGCCGATGTCGGGGTGGCTGGCGGAACGGTTCGGGGCGCGCCGCGTGTGGCTGGGTGCGGTGACGGTGTTCCTGGCCGGGTCACTGGCGTGTGCGCTGGCGTGGTCGACGGCGTCGCTGGCCGCGTTCCGGGTGTTGCAGGGACTGGGCGGCGGGCTGTTGCCGCCGACCGGACAGGCGCTGCTGGCGCGGGTGGCAGGCAGGAGCCGCACCGGCCGGATCATGAGCATCGTGGGTGTGGTGCCGATGCTGGCGCCGGTGCTCGGCCCACTGGCAGGCGGCACGCTGCTGGAGGTCGCGGACTGGTCGTGGCTGTTTCTGGTGAACCTCCCGGTCGGCGTGGTCGCGATGCTGCTGGCGGTGTGGCTGGTGCCGCGCGTGCCCGCGGCCGAGACGGTCTCGCGGTTCGACCTGCGGGGGGCGATGCTGCTCTCGCCCGGGCTGGCTGCGGTGCTGTTCGGCCTCACCGACATCGGCTCCGAGGAGCGCAACCCGCCCATGGCGGTGACCGCGCTGGTGGTGGGATCCGGGCTGCTCACGGCGTTCCTGGTGCACGCACTGCGGTCGGACCGGACGCCGCTGGTCGACCCGCGGTTGCTGCGCACCCCACCGGTCGGCGCCGCGGTGCTGGCGCTGTTCGTGGCTGCGGCGTCGGTGTTCGGCACGATGTTCCTGTTGCCGATGTATCTGCAGTCGGGGCGCGGGCTGTCGGCGTGGGACGCGGGGCTGATGCTGGCACCACAGGGCGCCGGCGCGGTGCTGGGGTCGTTGCTCGTGGTGAAGCCGCTGATCGACCGGGTGGCGCCGCGCACGATCGTGGTCACCGGGTTCGCGCTGATCATCGCGGCGACGGTGCCGCTGACCCAGCTCGCCGACCTCACCGACGGCGGGCTGATCGCGACGCTGCTCGTCCGCGGCCTGGGCACCAGCATGATCGCCTCGCCGGTGATGACGATCGTCTACACCGCAGTCGAGCAGGAGCTGCTGCCGCGGGCATCGAGCGCGCTGAGTCTCGTCAACTACGTCGGCGGGGCGATCGGCACCGCGGGCCTGGCTGTGCTGCTGGAACTGCGCCTCGCCGCGACGGGCGACGTCGCGGCCTCGTTCGGCGAGGCGTTCTGGTGCGTGGTCGGGCTGTGCGTACTGGCCCTCGCCGGCGCGCTCCGGCTTCCCCGGGCGGGTCAGCGGAGGGTGGCGCCGCGGCGGTAACCGCCTGGTCCGACGGCCCGAGTGCCGCGTCGGTCACGGCCGTGCGTGCAACACGGCCTCCGGAATCCGCAACACGGCCTCCGGAATCCGCAACACGGGCTCTGGAATCCGCAACACGGGCTCTGGAATCCGCAACACGGCGCGGGCGCGTCAGCGGAGGGTGGCGCCGCCGTCGACGTAGAGCTCCTGCATGGTCACGTGCCGGGCGCGGTCCGAGGCGAGGTAGAGGACGGCGTCGGCGACGTCCTCCGGGTCGGCGATGCGCCGCAGCGGAATGCCGACCCGGTAGTTCTCCGGATCGCCGTTGAGCACCGGCTCGGGGCCGCCGCCGTCGTGTTCCCACATGGCGCGCTGCATGGGCGTGTCCGTCGATCCGGGGCAGACGACGTTGCAGCGGATGCCGTGATCGGCCAGTTCCAGGCCCAGCGATTTGGTGAACATGGTCGCTGCGGCCTTCGACGCCGCATACGCTGCCATGCCCCGCCGCGGCACGCCGCTCGCGTTCGACGACACGGTGACGATGCTGCCGCGCTCCCGCTCGATCATGCGCGCGCTCACGGCCCGCGACATGTGGAACACGCCCGTGGTGTTGACCCCGAACGTGAACTCCCAGTCCTCGTCCGTGTACGACGCGACGGGTCCCTTCACCAGGATCCCGGCGACGTTGGCCAGGACATCGACGGCGCCGACGGTCGCTTCCGTCCTCGCGACGACGTCGTCGACCTGTGCCGAGTCGGTCACGTCGCAGGCCATGCCCGTGATGGCCGGTTCGTCGGCATACGTCTCGGCGACGCCGGGCGAGCGGTCCGTCGCCACCACCGTGGCACCCGCGTCGCGCAGTGCCCTGGCCACGGCGGCGCCGATTCCCTGGGCTGCGCCCGTGACCACAGCGACCTTGCCGGCGAATTCGTGCTGATCCACAGGGCTCCTTCGAACGGCCGGTCTCGCGTGAGCCGGTGGGCCGGAACGAACGCGACAGTACCCCGACGTGTGAGGGCTGTGCTGTCGACGAGACCACAGTCGGCGGATCCGGACATGCGAAAACCCCGAGTGGCCGGGCCACCCGGGGTTGTCACATGTTCGGTATCGGCGCTACGGCGCGAGAATCCGCTCAGGCGCCGAGGATCGACGGGATGGCGCCGGCCCAGGCGGAGCTGACCAGGCCTGCGGCACCGGCGCCGAGGTGAGCACCGGACTCGTTCCAGGCGTTGACGTAGTCGGCACCGGTCGGGTTGGACGGAACCTCCGGGGCGTCGATCGTGCCGGCCGAAGCGACACCCGCGCCTGCGGTCAGGGCGCCGAGGGCGATGGCGGTGGCGGCAGTGGTACGAGCCAGGGTCTTACGCAATTTCCAGTCTCCCTAGGGATTGTGATGCTTCGGTCGTCGGGTCGCCGGATCATCCGTGACCTCGCTCCAAGATCATCGAACCGGTCCGCCGTGACTCGCAAGGGGACCCATACGATCGAGACCTGGGGGAACGTGAACGAGTGACGCGTTATCACACTCGGTTTTCGGGGTTCCCCTCGTCGATGTACCACCGTCGCATGAAGACAGTGCAGAGTGGAACGCCGATTGCGTTCGCGTCCGTGGTGCCGGTGGAGATTCGGCCGCCGAGGATGTCCAGTGTGTCTACATTGGCCACGACGGGGAGCCCCCGAACGGGTGTATCAGCGGCGCCAGAGGTCCACGACGCTGACGCCCGCCTCGCCGAGCAGCTGCCGGGTCAGCGGCAGGCTGATGCCGACGACACTGGACGGATCACCGTCGATGCCCTCGACGAACCAGCCGCCCAGCGCGTCGAGCGTGAACGCGCCCGCGACCTGCAGCGGTTCCCCCGTGGCGAGGTAGGCGTCGAGTTCGTGCGGGGCGGGATCGGCGAACCGTACCGTCGTCGTGCGCGTGCCGCTCGCCTCGGCCGTGACCGTGCCGCCCGACACACGCAGCACGGCGTGCCCGGTGAGCAGGTCGCCTGAAGCGCCTGCCATGTCCGCCCAGCGCTTGCGGGCGATCTCGGCGGTCTGCGGCTTGCCGACCAGGTCACCGCCGATCGACAGCATCGAATCGCAGCCCACCACGACGACGTCCTCGGCGCCGCTGCCGGTGTCGCTGCCGGCGCCGGTGTCGCTGTCGAGTTCGGCGACGACCGCGCGTGCCTTGGCTGCGGCCAGGGCCGTCACCGTCGCGACGGGAGTCGGATCGGCGAGGTCCGCCGCGACGGCGTCCTCGTCGACTCCGGAGACGATCACGTCGGGCTCGATCCCTGCGGCGCGCAGCACGGCGAGCCGGGCGGGAGAGGCGGAGGCGAGGACGAAGCGCACGAACCCCAGGTTACGAGGCACGGGATGCGGGTCCTGCGAGGGTCGCCGGCCCGTCCTCCGCCGTCGCTCGCCGTCGCCTCCTGCCGTGTCAGCTGTCCAGCAGCGCCCCGTGGGTGCCGTTGATGTGCGTGGTGAGCGTGGCGCGGAAGCCGGCCGCGTCGCCGTGTTCGAGCAGTGTGCAGAGGGTGTCGTGCTCGGCGAGGATCTCGGTCCGCCGATCCGGTACGCGGCGCAGCGCCGAGGTGGCCATGCGCACCTGCCGGTCGTGCAGTCCGGAGTAGAAGTGTGAGATCAGGCCGTTGCCCGCCGCGTCGACGAGCGTCGCGTGGAACTCGCGGTCCAGTGTCGAGAACCGGGCCCGGTCGGCGGGTACGTCGAGCGCTCGCTGCCGGTCGAGTACGGCGCGCATGCGGGCGGCGACGTCGGCGGCCTCGCCGCGTTCGATCACGCGCTCCGCGGCGTGGCTCTCCAGCAGGATGCGGGCTTCGGTGACCTCGTCGGCCTCGTCCGGCGACACGGGGACGACGAGCGCGCCGCGCTTCGGATACAACCGCAGCAGCCCTTCGACTTCGAGTCGTAGGAACGCCTCGCGCACGGGCGTGCGCGACAGATCCAGTGCCGTCGCGGCGTCGCCTTCGCTGAGCAGTTCGCCTCCGGGCAGCCTGCCGTCGAGGATGCGCTCCTTCACCCAGGCGTACACCCGCTCGCCCGCCGGGCGAGCGGGTGCCGATTCTCCGGACGGGGACTGCCGCGGCGCCGGTTCGCGGCCGGGTGCGGGAGACGTGGAGGCCGGCGCGGGCGGGTGTGACCGGTCGCTCGTTGACATGTTCCGCAGTTTAGCCGGAGTGTTGAGCACAACATAGATACAAGTCATGTCCGTGTGATGTCTATACGGCGGAACCGTCGAACAAGGGGATGGGTGTGCGGCTGCTCGGGTCACGTCCTGCCGCGGTGTCGCAGGCAGGTGCGCCGGAGTCCGGTACGTCGGGGGCTCCTGCGGGGAGGGTGCCTGCGGCGAGGGCGCTCGTGCCGTGGGCGATGTGGGCGCTCGGCGCGCTCTGCTACCTGACGGCGATGTTCCACCGGATGAGCCTGTCGGTCGCCGGGCTGACCGCGCAGGAGCGATTCGACATCGACGCGACCGGCCTCGCCGCGTTCTCCGTGGTGCAGCTGACCCTGTACGCGCTGCTGCAGGTGCCCGTCGGCATCGGCAACGACCGGTACGGCCCGCGCGTGCTGCTCGTCGGCGGGACCGCCCTGATGGCCGCGGGCTCGGTGGTGTTCGCGCTCGCGACGGCGTATCCGGCGGCGATGGCGGGCCGGGCGCTCATCGGCGCCGGGGACGCATGCCTGTTCGTCAGCGTCCTGCGGATCACGCGCAACTGGTTCCCCGGTCACCGCTACGCCTTCGTCGCCGCACTCACCGGCATGATCGGCGGACTCGGTCAGATCATCGCGACCTCGCCGCTCGCGGCGCTGCTGGATGCCCAGGGCTGGACGAATGCGTTCCTCGTCGCGAGTGTCGTCACCGTCGTCGTGCTGGCGGTGACCGCCGCCGCCCTGCGCGAATCGCCGCAGCAGCGCGACGGCGCAGCGGAGTGCGACGGCGCTGCGGACCGTGACGGCGTTGTGGCCGAACCGGCCGAGCGGGTGCGGGCCGAACCGGCCGAGCGGTTGCGGGACACGCTGCGGCTGACCTGGCGGTCGCCGGGCGTGCGGCACGCCCTGGTGACGCACTTCGTGCTGATGGGCTCGTTCGTCTCGTTCACCGCGGTGCTCGGCCAGCCGTATCTCGTCGCCGCGCACGGCCTGTCCGGCGGGGCGGCCGCGGGGCTGGTGACCGTCGTCGTGCTCGGGTTCGTCGGGAGCAGCACCGGCGCAGGGCAGCTGGCCTCGCGCAGGCCGCAGGTGCGCGGCCGGCTCGTGCTCGGTGCGGGCACGCTCGTGGTCTGCGGGGGTGCCGCGCTCGTGGTCCTGCCCGCCGGGGCGACGGTTGCGACGCTGCTGCCTGCGCTGGTCGCGCTCGGCGTCGGTGGCGGGGTGAGCATGCTGGCGTTCGATCTCGCGCGGTCGGCGAGCCCGGCGCACCGCGCGGGGGTGGCCAGCGGGCTCGCCAACATGGGCGGGTTCACCTTCGCCGTCGTGTCGCAGCTCGGGGCGGGCCTGGCGATCGACGGGCTGCTCGCCGCGGGGGTGGCTCCGGCAGGCGCCCACCGCTACGCGTTCGGGATCCCGCTCGTGCTGGCGATGGCCGGGCTCGCCGGGATGGTGCGACTCCGGGGGTACGCCGGAACCGCGCCGCCGCCCGGCTCTTCACCGGAACCGGTGGTCTCGGCAATGGTTCCGGCAGGGAGGTAGGCGTAATGACCGCGGCTCTGATCCCAGCGGCTCTGATCCCGGCGGCCCGATTTCAGCGACTCTGATCCCAGCGACACAGCATTTCAGCGACGCAGCATTTCAGCGACGCAGCGCCGACGCGCGCCACGCCCCCGGTCCGGGGGCCGGCGGCGCGTGTACGAGCGCGGCCCGGTCCGCCCACCGGGAACGCGGCGGCGCGTCGCCGCCTTCGCCGCCCTTGCCGCCGTCGCCGGCCGCCAGGCCGGCCACCACCGCGGTCAATGCGGCCAGTTCGGTGTCGTCCGGCTCCCCGCGCACGACCCGCAGCAGCGGCCGGTCGTTGCCGGAACCGTCGGTACCGGCGTCGGTCGACGCCGTCTCGGGAGTCTCGTCGGAGGTGCTCACAGCGGAATGTTCCCGTGCTTCTTCGGGGGCAGGTTCTCGCGCTTCTCACGGAGCATCCGCAGCGCGCGTGTGACGTGCCCACGGGTGTGGGCGGGCGGGATGACCGTGTCGACGTAGCCGCGCTCGGCGGCCACGTACGGGTTGCACAGCGTGTCCTCGTACTCCTGGATGAGTTCGGCGCGCAGCTGCTCGACGTCCTCGCCGCTCTCGCCCGCGGCCGCGAGCCGTTTGCGGTGGACGATGTTGGCCGCGCCCTGCGCTCCCATCACCGCGATCTGCGCACTCGGCCACGCGATGTTGATGTCGGCGCCCAGGTGCTTGGAGCCCATGACGTCGTACGCACCGCCGTAGGCCTTCCGCGTGATGACGGTGACCAGCGGAACCGTCGCCTCGGCGTAGGCGTACAGCAGCTTCGCACCGTGGCGGATGATGCCGTTCCACTCCTGGTCGGTCCCCGGCAGGAAGCCCGGCACGTCCACGAACGTCAGCACCGGCACGTTGAACGCGTCGCACGTGCGCACGAACCGCGCCGCCTTGTCGGAGGCGTCGATGTCGAGACAGCCCGCGAACTGGGTCGGCTGGTTGGCCACGATGCCCACGGCATGGCCCTCGATGCGGCCGAAGCCGGTCAGCACGTTCGGCGCGAACAGCTCCTGCACCTCGAGGAACTCGCCGTCGTCCAGTACGCGGCTCACCACTTCGTGCATGTCGTACGGCTGGTTCGGCGAATCCGGCACGAGCGTGTCCAGCTCCCGGTCGCCGTCGGTGATGTCCTCGGTGATCGCACCGCCGGCCGGTTCCGGCGCGTCGAACACCGGTGTCTCGGCCAGGTTGTTCGAGGGAAGGAAGCTGAGCAGCTCCTTGACGTAGGAGACGGCGTCGTCCTCGTCGGAGGCCAAGTAGTGGGCGTTGCCGGACTTGGCGTTGTGGGTGCGGCCACCGCCGAGGTCCTCGAACGTGACCTCCTCACCGGTGACCGTCTTGATGACGTCCGGGCCGGTGATGAACATGTGCGAGGTCTCGTCGACCATCACGACGAAGTCCGTCAGCGCGGGGGAGTAGACGTGCCCGCCCGCGTTGGTGCCCATGATCAGCGAGATCTGCGGGACGACCCCCGAGGCGTGGGTGTTGCGGCGGAAGATCTCGGCGTACAGCCCGAGCGAGACGACACCCTCCTGGATGCGCGCGCCGCCGCCCTCGTTGATGCCGATGATCGGGCGGCCGGTCTTCATCGCCAGGTCCATGACCTTGGTGATCTTCTCGCCGTACACCTCGCCCAGCGCGCCGCCGAGGACGGTGACGTCCTGGCTGAACACGCACACCTCGCGGCCGTCGATCGTGCCGTAGCCGGTGACGACACCGTCGCCGTACGGACGGCTGTCCTCGAGCCCGAAGTTCGTCGACCGGTGCCGCGCGAGCGCGTCCAGCTCGACGAAGGACCCCGGGTCGAGCAGCATGTCCACCCGCTCGCGCGCCGTCTTCTTTCCCTTGGCGTGCTGGCGCTCGACGGCGCGCTCCGATCCGGCGTGCACGGCCTCGTCGTAGCGCAGGTACAGGTCGGCGAGCTTGCCCGCCGTGGTGTGGATGTCCGGTTCGGTGTTCGGGGCGTCGGGCGCGTCCCCGGCCGGCTCCGTTGCGCTGCTCATGACACGCGAGCTTAACCATGGGTCCGCGGGTGCTGGTGTGGCGTGGACTACGTCCGCCGTGTCGCGGCGGACGGCCGTTCCCGCAGCTGATCCCGCAGCCGATCCGCACGCCGAGGTGAGGTCCCCGCAGCTCCCGGCGTTAGGGTCTCGCGCGTGCCGAATCGCATCGATGGGGCCCGACTGCGTGGTGAACTGGCCGCGCCGGTCGGGCCGTACGCGCAGGTGGACGTGGTCGCCAGTACGGGCTCGACGAACGCCGACCTGCGGCAGGCGGTCGTCGACGGTGCGCCCGACCGGACGGCGCTCGTCGCGGCCGAACAGACCGCCGGGCTCGGCAGGCGCGGCCGGACGTGGGCCTCGCCGGGCTCCGGGGTGTACGCGAGCGTGCTGCTGCGGCCCGCAGGCGTGCCGGTCGCGGGCGTGGGATCGCTGTCGATCGTCGCGGGGTTGGCGGTGCTCGACGTCGGCGACGCGCTCGGGGCGCAGGTCGCGCTCAAGTGGCCCAACGACGTCCTGGCCGCCGATGCCTCGGGCAAGTGTGCGGGAATCCTGTCCGAGGCGGCCTCGTCGGACGATCTGGCCGTCGTGCTGGGCATCGGCCTCAACGTGACGCGCGTGCGCGCGGACGTGACCGTGCCGGCCGGCACGCTGCCTCCGGTCTCGCTCGCCGAGCTCGGCGCGGCCACGAGCGATCGCACCGACGTGGCGATGATGCTGCTCGCGGCGCTGCACGAACGCGAGGTCGGGTGGCGCGAGGCGGCGGGCGACCTCGCCGATGCCGGCATGCTCGACGAGTACCGGCGGCGGTGCGTGACGCTTGGTCACGAGGTCAAGGTCGTCACCGGCGGCGGCAGCGTGATCGGCGATGCGGTCGACATCGAGCCGACCGGCGCGCTGGTCGTCGCTCTTCCGGGGGGCACCCGCCGGACCGTGTTTGCGGGAGACATCGTGCATCTTCGGCCGACCGGTGGGTGAAACACGCTCCGGAGCGGTACCGTTGCCCGCAGAGAAGACAACCGCGTATCGGGGAGTGGCCAGCGGTGGCGTATCCACAAAGCCTGCTCAGTGAGGGCGAGAACGTCGTCGTCCACAAGCATCCGCACTTCAAGATGCTCGTATGGCCGGTACTGATCCTGGTGCTCACCCTGGTCGTGGGCGGCTGGCTGGCCTTCTTCGTGGCGCCCGGTTTCGAGGCGCCGTGGGATCTCGTCACGCAGATCGCCGTCGGTGCCGTCGCGCTGATCCTGCTGATCTGGCCGGTCGCCGGGCCGTTCGTGCGGTGGCGCACCACCCACTTCATCGTGACGACCGACCGCGTCATCGCCCGTGAAGGTGTCCTCAAGCGCACCGGCGTCGACATCCCGATGGCCCGCATCAACAGCGTGCGGTTCGAACACGGGCTGCTCGACCGGGTCTTCGGCTGCGGCACGCTGATCATCGAATCGGCGTCGGAGGAGCCGTTGACCTTCGACGACATCCCGAACGTCGAGAAGGTGCACACCTACATCTACCGCCAGGTCAACGAGAACCCGTACGACGACTTCGACTACGAGCCGTCCGGGCAGCAGACCGCCGGGCAGCAGACCACCGGGCAGCCACACCCGCCGCAGCAGGGGTACCCACCGCAGCAGCCGTACCCACCGCAGCAGCCGGGGCAGTCGCCCCAGCCCGGCGCGCAGCAGGGGTGATGAACATGGGCGCACGAGAAGTGGGACTGCCCGAGCGGCTCCCCCGGTCCGGCGACCTGCCGGCCGAGGTGACGATCTGGGAGGTCGGCCCGCGCGACGGGCTGCAGAACGAGGCGGCCACCGTGCCCGTCGATGTCAAACTCGAGTTCCTCGACCGGCTCGCGCGCGGCGGTCTGACGATGCTCGAGGCGACGAGCTTCGTGCACCCGAAGTGGGTGCCGCAGCTCGCCGACGCCGAGGAACTGCTCGCACGCCTCGAGCGCAGGCCCGGTGTGCGCTACCCGGTGCTGGTGCCCAACGCACGTGGCCTGGACCGGGCCGTCGACGCGGGGATCGCCGACATCGCCGTGTTCGCCAGTGCCACGGAGGCGTTCGCCCGGCGGAACCTCAACTCCACCTACGACGAGCAGTTCTCGATGTTCGAACCGGTCGTCACGCGCGCCCGCGACGAGGGCATGGCCGTGCGCGGCTACCTGTCGATGTGCTTCGGCGACCCGTGGGAGGGCGCCGTCGACCCCGCCCGGGTCGTCGCGGCGGGCAAGCGCCTGCTCGACGCCGGGTGCTGGCAGCTGTCCCTCGGCGACACCATCGGCGTCGCCACGCCGGGCCAGGTCGACCGGCTCGTCGACGCGTTCGCCGCCGCGGGGGTCGGCGTCGACGCGCTGGCCGTGCACTTCCACGACACCTACGGGCAGGCGCTGTCGAACACGCTCGCCGCGCTGCGCCGCGGCGTGGCCACGGTCGACGCGTCCGCGGGCGGTCTCGGCGGCTGTCCCTATGCCGAGTCGGCCACCGGAAACCTCGCCACGGAGGACCTCGTGTGGATGCTCGACGGGCTCGGGGTGCAGCACGGCGCCGAGCTCGACGCGCTGGTCGCCGCGAGCACGTGGATGGCCGAGCAGCTCGGCAGGCCGAGCCCGTCGCGGGTCGTCAAGGCTCTTGCGGGCTGAGATGCCCACACCGTGGGCGCCGTGCCCGCCGTGGGGCATCTGGTTCATCGCGGTCGTCCTTTCGGGGGATACCGGGAACCACCGGCCGGGCCGTCACGTCTGAACTCCAGCCGGGGCTGCATGCGGCCGTACTGATCGACGTCGGGAGATCGCCGTGACCGACCATCGCGACGAGGTGGAGCAGTTGCTCGCCGAGTACCGGCGGAGCCGGGAGCAGCTGGCGGACGTGCAGCAGCAGCTCACGGCCGTCAGCGAATCCGCCAGCAGTGACGACGGCCTCGTCACCGCGACCGTCGGCGGGCGTGGCGTGCTCACCGGCCTGACGATCGCCGACGCCGCCTACGAGCGGTACCGGCCCGCCGAGCTCGCCGCCCAGATCGTCCGCCTCACCGGCGCGGCGACGGCCAAGGCGTTCACCGATGCGAGCGAGGTGCTGGCTCCGGCGCTGCCGCAGGACACCGATCCGCAGGCGCTGCTGCTCGGCACGGCCGATCTGACGGCCGACGAGATCACCCCGGCCGGGCAGGACCGCACCCCGAGTGCCGACGACTTCGGCGACGACGAGAGCTTCGAGGACGCCAACTGGATCGACGACTCCGAATGGCAGCGTTCGCGATGACGGGGCCCGGTTCCCACGGTTTCGAGGCCGGCGGTTTCGAGGCCGACGCCGGTAGGCTCGGCGAGCACGCCTCGGAGTTCGACGGGCTGACCCAGCGTGCGGCGGAGATCGCCCGGACGTTGCGCGAGGCGGTCGCGTCGTCGCCGTGGGGCGAGGACGAGGTCGGGCTGGCGTTCGACGGACGGCACCGGGCTCCCGCGGACGAGGCGGCGGGGGTGCTGGACGGGTTGCCGGACGGGATGGCCGAGATGGGCAGGGCGCTCTCGTCCGCCGCCGAGGCCTACGCCGCGAGCGACGAGTCCGCGCAGCGCGCGATCACCGACGCCGGGCGCGAAGGGTAGGCCCGCGACATGGGGATCGAACTGCCCGCGGAACTCGCCGACATCGCCGCCGAGACCGGGGTCGCGTGGCCGCAGGCCGACGAGGACGCGATGCGCGAGCAGGCGCAGTCGTGGCGGCAGGCCGCAGGGGAGCTGCACGGGCTGGCGGGTGACGCGGACACGATCGCGGGCCGGGCCCTCGGCGCGATGAGCGGCGAGGCCGCCGATGCCGCGCGGCGGACGTGGTCGGGCTTCGTCGATCCCGAACGCGGCAGTCTCACCACGGCCGCGCAGGGCGCGGGCGACGCCGCCGACCGGCTCGACCGCGCCGCCGAGCAGGTCGGCCGCACCAAGGTCGAACTCGTGCGCAAACTGCGGGACGCCGCGGCCGCGCGCGACGCCGCGGCCGCGGCAGCCGACGCGGGTCACCCGGCGGCGCTCGCGGGCGTCGACACGCTGTTGCAGGGCACGGCCACCAACGTGCGGGCGATCACGGGCGGTCTCGCCGACACGGTCGGCGTCGACGGCGCGGGCCAGGGCGTCGCTCCCGACGTCGTCAACGAACGCCCCGGCGGCTCCGGCGGCACGGGTGGTCCCGGTGGTTCCGGTGGCAGTCTGCTGGGCGCGCTCGGTCTGCCCGACGTGCCGGGCGCGGGTGCCCTCGCCGGCCCCGCGGGTTCCGACGCCGCGGGCTTGGATGCCGTGGGGTTCGACGGCGCGGGCTCCGGCGAAGACGCGTCGGGCTTGTTCGGCTCCGGCCGGGGCGAGGGGCCGGGCCTGTTCGGCCAGGAGGGACCGCTCGGCGGGACGGATTTCGCTGAGCCGGGTTCGTCGGGGGTTCCGGGGTCGTCGGGTGCGCCGGGGTCGTCGACACCGCGCGGCCCGTTGGGTCCGGTGGACGACGTGCTCGGAGGCGCCCCCGGAGTCGGCTCGGGAGGCGGTCTCGCCGACGCCTCGGACGTGCTCGGCGGTGACGACGCGGCCGCCGCCGGACCGGGTGGCGTGCTCGGCGGAGGCGGCGGTGCCGGGACGGCCGAACCGGGGCGTGACCTGCTGGACGGGGTCGAGGAATTGCTCGGCGGCCCGGACGCGGGTGAACACCCCGGTGGCCCGGGTGGCGCCGGTTTCCCCGATGGTCCCGGTTTCGCCGACGGTTCCGGGTTTCCGGGCGGGCCCGGGGTTTCCGGCGGTCCTGGTTCTGCCGGCGGGCCCGGTGACGACGAGGGCACACCGCCGTTCGGCCTGGGGCAGCAGCCTGGGCCCGGTACACCGCTGGTGCCGCCCCCGGGCGCGGGCGATCGCGGCACGGGACCGATCGTGCTGCCGGACGCGCCGACACCGCCCGGCGGTATTCCCGTCGGTTCGTCCTGGGGACCGCCGCCCCCACCCGGCGGTGACGCACCGACGCCGCCGACCGGTACGAACCTGTCCGGGTTGAGCGGGCCCCCCGCGGGTGGTGCGCTGCCCCCGCAGGCCGGCGCCGTTCCGCCGTCGATGGGTGGTCAGCCGGGCGGTGTCGGGCCGCCGCCTGCGGGCCCGCCCGCAGGCGGCCCTGTGGCCGGCGGCGGTGCCGTTCCGGGCGGGGCTCCGGCCGGCGGGTTCCCGGGTGGTGCGGCGCCGGGTGGTGCAGGCCAGCCCGGCACGGCCCAGCCCGGTGGTGCGGCCCAGTACGGCCAGCAGAACCAGGGACCGCACCCGCACGCCCGGCCGCCCGCGGGCGGGCAGTACCCGGGCCAGCAGTACCCGGGCCAGCAAGCGCAAGGTCAGCAACCCTCGGGTCAGCAAGCCCCGGGCCAGCAACAGCCGGGCCAACAATCCCAGGGCCAGCCGCCGCCGAGGCAGCCGAACCAGGGGCAGCAGCACCCTTACGGCAGGCCGCCCGCGGGCCAGCAGTACCCGCCGCAGCCGCCCGCCGGTCAACCGCCGCAGCTGAGGAACGCGCCGGCAGCGCCGGGTGTCCCACCCCACGCTCCCGCGCCGCCGCCCCAGTACGGAGCGCCACCCGCAGCGCCACCCGCAGCGCCGCCGCCTGCGCCCCCCGCGGGGCCGCCGCAGCAGGCCCCACAGCAGGCCCCGGCGTTGGGATCGCCGCGGCAGGAGCGGGAGAGCGTCGTCGCGCTGTTCCTGGTGCACATGTTCCCGATCGGGCATCTGCCGGTCGCCTCCGACCGTCCGGCGCGGCAGCTTCCCGTGCCCGAACCGGAGTCCGGTGCGCCCGTGGTTGCGCGGTTCGAACCGCACGACCACCCGGACTCGGACGTCATCGAGCCGGACCAGGCCATCGATCTGCTGCGGCAGGGCGCCCGGCAGCCCGCGCCTCCGCCCGCGGCCGTGCTGCCGTGCCCGCCCTGCGGTGTCCGCGACGGGTACGACCCGCTCGGCGGGATGCACGAGCGCGACTGGGACGCGCAATTCCTGGCTCCCGGGACCGGCACCCCCGAGAGCGACACCCTCGATACCGGAGTCGCCGATACCGGAGTCGCCGATACCTCCGCTGCCGATACGCCCGCGACCGGCACCGGTGACGCAGTTGCTGCCGAGGTCGACGAGGTGCCTGCGTACGTGTGGCCGCCCGTCGACCGGTTCCCCGAAGGCTGCTCGGCCGAGGGGGAGCCGGAGCTGCTGGCGGCCGGCACGATGCTGGACCGGTTCGGCACCGCCCACGGACGGGTGTTCGCCGCCGACGGCACGCCGTTCGAGCAGCGATCGCTGCCGCCGTCGGAACTGGACGCCGGCTACCGGCGTTACCGCGTCCTGCGGGACGTGCCGATGTGGCGAGGGGTGTCGGCAGGCTGGTTCGGCCAGCCGGGCGGCGGCGCGCGGTACCGCGCCGTGTACAGCGCTGCGGAACTCGTGACGCTCGGTTACCTGGCCGATGCGACGTTCGAACCCGTCGCCCCGCAGGCGGACACGCCGGACGCGGCGGACGCGGCCGAGGGGAGCGCGGACCGGAACGCGAAGGAGGACACCCCGTGAACACGGAGTCGATCATGCGCTGGCTCGAGGCCGTCGGCGTGCCGCCCGAGGTGGTGTCGCTGGATGACGAGGTCGACAACACCTGGTGCGTGCTGCGGGAAGAGGACGTCGACGACGCGGGCGGGGTCGCGTGGGAGGTGTTCTGGCGGGAACAGGGAAACCGCTACGACTGGGCGCGATTCACCAACGAACAGGTCGCCTGCCACTACCTCTTCGGCAGGCTCACGTGGGCGCAGGTCGCCAGGGGAGCGGTCGGCGTCCTGCCCTGAGCGCAGAACACGCGTGCGTGAGCGCAGAACACGCGAGAGGGTTCGTCAGCGGCGGCGGAGGTGGGCCAGCGCGGCGTCGTGGACCAGACCGTTGGTCGACAGCGCCGAGCCGCGGTCGAACCGGGCCGCACCGTCGAGATCGGTGAACCGCCCGCCCGCCTCGGTGACGAGAACCTGCGCCGCGGCGACGTCCCACGGGTTCACCACGGGTTCGGCAGCGACCTCCAGCGCGCCCTCGGCGACGAGGCAGTGGTGCCAGAAGTCGCCGAACGCGCGGGTCTCCCAGCACGCCCTGGTCAGCGACAGATAGGCCTCCTGGGTGCGGTGCTCGGCCCAGTTGTTCAGGTCCGTTGTGGACACGTAGGCGTCGGCGAGCTGCGGCACTCGCGAGACGCTCAGTCGGCGTTCGCCTGCCGAGTCCCGCAGCCACGCGCCGCCGCCCTGGCTCGCCCACCAGCGGCGTCCCAGCAGCGGAGCGGTGATCATGCCGACGACCGGCACGCCGCCGTCGAGGAGCGCGATCAGCGTCGCCCAGATCGGTACGCCACGGAGAAAGTTCTTCGTGCCGTCGATCGGGTCCAGGACCCACACCCGGCCGGGCGCGGCGATCGACCCGCCGCGCTCCTCGCCCGCCACCCCGTCGCCCGGACGCCGGCCGGAGAGCACGCCGCGGATCGCGTCCTCGACGTCGGTGTCGGCGTCGGTCACGGGCGTACGGTCGGGCTTGGCCGTCACCTGCAGGTTCTGGGTACGGAAGCGTTCGACGGTGATGGCATCGGCCGCGTCGGCGAGTTCTGCCGCCAGCTCTGCGTCGTCGGAATAACGGGACACATCACGATGGTTCCACGTGCCCCCTCCGTAAGGTTGACCAGGTGAGCATGGTCCTACTCGCCGAAGACGATCCCGCGATCGCGCAGCCGCTGTCCCGTGCGCTGGAACGCGAGGGGTACGAGGTCGTCGCCGTCGCGGACGGTTCGGCGGCGCTCGAAGCCACGGAGTCCGAACGGGTCGACCTGCTGGTGCTCGACCTCGGACTGCCCGAGATGGACGGACTCGAGGTGTGCCGCAGGCTGCGTGCGTCGGGGGCGCAGACGCCGGTGCTGATGCTGACGGCCCGCACCGATGAGGTCGACTTCGTCGTCGGGCTCGACGCGGGTGCCGACGACTACGTCGCGAAACCGTTCCGCCTCGCCGAGCTGCTCGCGCGGATCCGTGCCCTGCTGCGCAGGCGTTCGCCGGGTGCGCTCGACGCGGGCGGTGTGCGCATGGACGTCGCCGCCCGGCTGGTGACGGTCGAGGGCGAGGAGGTGCAGCTCGCCAACAAGGAGTTCGAGCTGCTGCGGGTGCTCATGAGCCGCGCCGGGCAGGTCGTCGCCCGGGAGGACATCCTCTCCGAGGTGTGGAACGACCTGGACACCGAAGCGCTCAAGACGTCGAAGACGCTCGACATGCACATGTCGTGGTTGCGCAGGAAACTCGCGGTCGCGGCCGGCCGGGACCCGCGGAATTCGAACGAGGAACACATCGCGACGGTGCGCGGGGTCGGGTTCCGGTTCAACGTCGATTGACACCGGCGACCGGGGCGGGCACGTGGCACTGCGGGTAAGGGTATAGGCGGCGTATGCGGCGGCGAATTCTCCTGGCGATCCTGTTGGCCGTGCTGGTCACCGGGGTGGCACTGGGGGCGCCGCTCGGTGTGACGGGCGTGCTGCTGGTGGAGAACTTCCACCGGGGGGAACTGACCAACAGCGCGCAGCGGATCGCGGCGGCGCTCGACAACCAGCTCGCCAACCGGCACGACCTCAACCTGCGGCACATCCGGTCGGCGATGCCGCGGGACGCGCACCTGGTCGTTCACCACGATTCTGCGGCGATCATGGAAGCCGGTGCGTCGACGGGCGACGACGTGATCAGCGAGCAGCAGCCGATCGCGGGCGGCCACATCGTGATGACCCAGCCCGCCGGCGAGATGCGGACGCAGCAGACCCAGGTCGCGATCGCCGTCGTGTTCGTCGTGGTGCTGTCGGTCGGCATCGGCACGTTCGTCGCGACGGTCACGGCGAACCGGCTCGCGCGCCCGCTGCGGCACGTCGCCGACCGGGCGGCCCGCCTCGGTGCTGGCGACTTCCGTCCCGAGAGCAGGCGGTACGCGGTGGCCGAGCTGGACATGGTGGCCGACGCGCTCGACTCGTCGGGTACGGCGCTGGCGCAGTTGGTGCAGCGGGAACGTCAGCTCGTCGGCGACGTGTCCCACCAGCTGCGCAGCAGGCTCACCGCGCTGCAGCTGCGGCTCGAGACGCTGGGGCTGCACCGCGATCCGGACGTCGCCGACGAGGCGCACGCGGCGCTGGAGCAGTCAGACCGGCTCGCCGGGGCTCTCGACGAACTGCTGGCCGCGGCCCGCGCCGCCAGCGAGGTCGGCACCGAACCGGTGTCGCTGACCGAGATACTGCCCGAGATCAGCGGTGAGTGGCGGGACGTGCTCAAGGCCCAAGGGCGCACCCTCCGGCTGCGGATCTCCGACGGGCTCATGGTGCGGGCCACGCCCGCGCGCCTGCGGGAGATCATCGGTGTGCTGCTGGACAACGCGATGCGGCACGGCACGGGCACGGTCACGCTCGCGGCCCGGCGCGGTGACACCGACGGCACGGTCGTGGTGGAGGTCGGCGACGCGGGGCCGGGCGTGCCGGACGAGCTCGCACCGCACGTGTTCGACCGCGGGTTCTCGGGTGCCGGGTCGACGGGCGTGGGGCTGGCGCTCGCGCGGGCGCTCGCCGAGGCCGACGGCGGCAGGCTCGAACTGTCCACCCGTGCGCCCGCGACGTTCAGCCTCTTCCTCCGCGTGCCGACCGCAGGGGACGTCCCCGCCGTGCAGTGGCCCACGGAGAAGATGCCCAGGTAGCAGGGTCGACTCGGAGGTGTCGTCGTCTGGTGAGGTGGTGTCGGCTCGGTCGGGTTCGTTTCACCGAGTCGGGTGGTGGGTGGCGGGCGGGCGGGTGCCGCCGAGCTCGTCGGGGAAGACCCACTTCCGGAAGCCCCAGAAGCGGAACCCCATCGCGAGCAGCATGCCGATCACGGAGCCGCTGATGAAGTCCGCCGTTTCCTGCACGAACAGCGACACCTCGGGGCGTTGCAGGTGTAGCACGTAGCGTGAGATCAGAAGCGGCACCAGGTTGACGGCGACCGCGACGCCACTGATCACGAAGAACAGCGTCGCCTCGTGCCCGGTCTCCCGGCCGCCGCGGGTGCGGAAGGACCACTCGCGGTTCAGCACGTACGACACGATCGTCGCCACGAGGATCGCGATGGCCTTGGCCGTCGTCGGCTTGTCGGTCAGGACCGTGAACTTCAGCAGGTACCAGATGCCGTTGTCGACCAGGAAGGTCGTGCCGCCGACGACCGCGAACTTCAGCAGTTCACGGTGTTTCAACAGCAGCGAGCGCAGCGGCCGGGGCACGTGCGCCAGCACGGTTTCGACGACGGACACGCATCGCAGTCTAGCCATTCGCGCCGTGCGGGTCCGCCGAACGGTGGAACCCCACTCGCCGGAGACCCGCCCCGTTGTGCTGCGCTGACGAGCTGCCCTGCTGACTGCGGCTGCCCGTGGCCGGACGTGACGTCGCGCACGCGGAGGTCAGCGCGGGGTGCCGTTGCCCCTGTCGCCGCCGTAGCCGTAGCCATGGCCGCCGTAGCCGTAGCCGTAGCCGTGGCCGCCGTGGCCGCCGTGGCCGCCGTGGCCGCCATGGCCGTAGCCGTGGCCGCCGTAGCCGTAGCCCTCGTCGTCGGTGCCGCCCTGTTCGGGATCGCGGCCCGGCGGCCGGGGCCAGGGGTTCGACGGCGGGCCGGGCCGGTCCGCGGATTCGGTCGTCGACGACGTCGCGGTCGCCGAGCCGGATGCCGGCTGCGAGGTGCCGGTCGGCGCCGGTGCGGTCGCCGAACCGGACGAATCCGACGGCGGCGGGTCGTTGGGCTTCGTCCCGGGTGGTGCCGTCGCCGAACCGGAGCCGGACGGCGGGTCGGTCACCGTGGCCGAGCCCGAGGCCGGCGGGTCCGGTGTGTTCGCCGCCGAGCCGGAGCCGCCCGGCGCCTCGGTCGCGGCTGCGCCGAAGCATCCGAAGGGCAGCCAGCACTGGGGCAGCGCCACCGAGGCACTGTCGGACGCGTCGCCGAGCGTCGCGGTGAACGTGATGTCGTCCGGGCGGTCGTCGTTCCCGTGACCGGCCCCGTTCCCGTGACCGGCCCCGTTCCCGTGACCGGCCCCGTTGCCGATGCCGATCCAGTCGCCGTCGTCGCTCACGACGACGAACACGGCGGAGCCGTCGCCGGGTTCGAGCACGTCGGTGGAGGTGCACGACAGCGGTTCGGACGGCCCGTCGGAGCAGTCCATGCCGCCGTCCGGCGTCATCGCGGGGCGGTCGGAGGTGAGCGTCACCTTCTTGGTGCTGTCACCGGTGTTGCGGATCTCGACGGTCAGGGCCCTGCCCCAGCCGCTCGCCTGGACCCGCACCCCGTCCTCGGCGGGCGGTGCGGGCTTCGGCTCGACCGTGACGGGCACTTCGAGCGACACGTCGACGGACCCGCCACTGCTGAGGTTGCCCGTGACCTTCCCGGAATCGGCGTCGGCCGAGGCCTGCAGCCGGAACACGAGCGTCATCGACTCGCCGGGGTCGAGCCCCCGGCCGGTGGAGCACGTGACCGTGCCCGTGCCGCCGGGACAGGTGATGCGCTCGCCGCCACTGGTCTGCCGGGGCGCTCCGCCGGACGGCGACGAACCGCCACCCGCCGGTGCGGCGCTGTGGCCGCGCGGGCTGCCGGCCGCTCCCGCGGTCGTCCCGCCGCCACCGCCGTCGAGGGCGCGCACGCCGGGGGGCAGGTTCAGTGTGGCGTCGATGGGATCGGACAGCGTGCCGCCGTTGTTGCGCACCGTGATCGGCAGGTCGGCGGGTCCGCCGCCCGCGACGAGTTCGACGCTCTGCCGGTCCACGGTCGCCCCGACCGAGGCGGGTTCCGGCGACTCGGGTGGTGGAGACACGTCCGGCGCAGGCGGCGGCTGCGGTGCGGGTTCGTCCTGTGGCGGGGGGTCCTCCGGAGCGGGCTGTCCCTGCGGGGGAGGTGCGGGGGGCTCGTTCGGTGACTGTGCGGCGGGCGGTTCCGGTTGCGGCTGTTCGGCGGCCGCCGGGATCTGCTGCCCGCCGCCGCCTGCGGTGAGCGCCAGCGCGACGGCCGCGGCCATCGCGACGCCGGAACCCGCCACGCCGACGAATTCCCGGGGCGCACCCGCCACGGCTCCCGCGGCGCCTCCGGAACCGCCTGCCCCACCCGCGGCACCGCCTGCGGCGCCTGCGGAACCGGCCGCGGTGCCGGCGCCGATCGCGGTGGCCGCGGCGGCCTTGCCACCGCCCGCGAGTGCGAGGTAGCCCAGTGCGCCGCCGCCGAGGACGAGCGGAGCGATGACCGCGCGCAACGCGCCGTTGACGTCGGCCAGCTCGGCGGCGAGTGCCTGGCAGTCGGTGCAGTCGTCGAGATGCGCCTCGACCTGAGCGCGCTCCCGTTTGGAGAGCCCGTCGCGGGTCCAGGCGCCCAGTTTGTCGGCCGTGGTGTGGCAGGTGCTCGCGCTGACCTCCGCGAGGTGCACCTGCAGATACGCCTGGCGCAGACCTTCACGGGCGCGATAGGCCAGTGCCGACACGCTGTTGGCTGTCATCCCCAGCAGAGGCGCCACCTCGGCGGGCGTCGCGCCTTCGATCTCGGTGTGCCAGAGCACGGCCTGCCAGCGTTCCGGCAGTTTCGCGTACGCCTTCGCGGCGAGCGTGCGCTCCAGACCTTCGAGTGCGGTGTCGGAGAACTCCACGGTCAGCGCCTCGGCGCCGGCGCCGCCGACCGTCGTGACGGTCGCCATGTCCTCGGACAGGTCGAGCTTCTTGTCGCGCCGCGTCTTGTCGTAGGCGCCGTGGCGCACCGCGGTCAGCAGGTACGCCCGGAACGCGCTGTCCGGGCCCTTCCCGCCGCGGAGTGTGTCGAGGACCTTCGAGAAGGCGTCCGAGACGAGGTCGTCGGCTTCCATCGACGTGCGGGCGAGTTGCCGCGCAAGGTTGTACGCAGCGGATACGTGACGTTCGTACAGCGTCCCGTAGCACTCGAGCTGGCCCGTGCGTACCGAGGCGATGAGTTCGGCGTCGCTCATGCCCTGCGGGTCGGTGGGTGCGGTGCTCACGGCTCTCCTCTCAGGTCGTCCCGGACAGGGACGCACTGCGAGGCAAAGTGTGACGGACAATCGTGAAGTCGTCACGACGAGGGTCGCCCCTTCACCCGAATCACTCGTGTGCCAACTTTTCGTGTCGGGAGCCGTCATGCCGGTTCCCTGCCTGCGTCTCACCGTCGACGGAGCCGTGAAGGAGGCGTGAGTGGACGTGAGTGCTGGCGACGTGCAGGGTGTGCCGTTCGTTCTGCGGGATGAGCAGGGTGGCGGAGGTCCCCGGGGCCGGCAGCCGACGGTCGTGCGGGAGGCACGGACGGAGCGGGAACCCCAAGTGGCGCTCCGGCGCCGGTGGCGGACCGCGAGTCTGGCGTGCGGCTGGCGGTTCCCCGACGACTGGGAGGTCGCGGAGCTCGACCTCGTGTGCTCCGCGGTGACGCGGTCCGGCGGTCTGCACGGTGCGGGTGCGGCGCTCGTCGCGCTGGCCCACGCCCGCGCGGCCGTCGGCACGGGCCTGGAGGAGACGCTCGGCGACCTGGCGGCCCTGCACGGCGTGCTGCAGGTCGACACCGGTGCGCCGGCGGGCGACACGGCGCACACCGATGCGCTCGACGCCATCGCGGAGGCCGCCGACGTCGACGCGCTGCCCACGCGGCTGCTGCGGATCGTCGCCGTGGCGTGGGCCGAGGTCGCGCTGGGCGACGTCGGTGCCACCGAGGTGTACGACTCGCTCACGGGACTGCCGACCGAGACGTATCTGCGGACCCGTCTGTCCGAGCTGTACCGGCAGGCCGCGCGCGACGGCGTGAGCGTGGCCGAGGGGCACCTGCTCGTGGTGATCTCGCTCGGCTTCGACGACGGGGCGGCCTATCTGCGGCCCGCGGGGATGATCCTGGCCGCCGACGTGCTGCGGCAGGTGTTCGACGGTGGGGAGAGTCATGCCGTGCTGGGAACGTCGACGGTGGTGGCCCTCGCGCCGCGGTCCGATGACGTGGCCCGCCGTGCGGTGCGGCTGCGGCGCGAGCTCACCGAGCGCTTCGCCGTCGATCCGCAGCTGACCGAGGCCGGATCGGCGCGGGTCAACGTGGTGCGCCTGCCCGCCTCGCACCACGACGCGAGCCTGCTGCTCGAATCGCTGGCGGCGCGGCAGTGAGGCGATGGGTGACGGGACCGTGACGCAACAGGCGTGACGCGACAGGCGACGCGACAGGGGAGTGGCCGGCACCGGCCCACCGGTGTTCATGGTTTCCTGGAGAGAGTGAGCACCCCAGATCTGCGCGAGGCCGAATCACCCGCGGGCTCCCACCGGGAGCCGGCGGGCGTGGCGTCGCTGCAGCTGCGCGCCTCGGCCGAGCGGCTGCTCGCGCGGCCCCGGTCGCTGGCGCTGGTGCTGGCACTGCCCGCGCTGATGATCGTGGCGGGCGTCGTGGGCTGGCTGCTCGACCTGCAGCTCGGCGTCGATTCGGCGGTGTATCGCGCCGGTGCCGTCACGTTGCTGCAGGGCGATCCCCTCTACGAGGGCAACACGCTCGCCCCCGAACCGTTCTGGGCTCTGCTGCCGTTCACGTACCCGCCCACGGCGGCGCTGCTGTTCGTGCCGCTGGCCGGGCTGCCGGTGCAGGTGGCGTGGGGTGTGCTGTCGGCGGTGTCGCTGCTGGCGATGACGCTCGTCATCCGGGTGGCGCTGGAGGCGCTGCCGCGGCCGAAGGGCGAGCTGCCGGTGTGGGCCTCGCCCGCGCGCGTCACGGTGCTGTCGGCGGTGCTGTTCTTCGCGCTCGAGCCGGTGTGGCGGACGATCTTCCTCGGCCAGATCAACCTCATCCTCATGGCGCTGATCGTGCTGGACGTGCTGGTGGTCTGCGCCCGCGGCAGCCGATGGGGCGGCGTCATGGTGGGCGTGGCCGCGGCGGTGAAACTGACGCCGCTGATCTTCATCCCGCACCTGCTGTTCACCGGCCGCCGGATGGACGCGCTGCGCGCGATGGGCACGTTCCTCGGCCTGCAGGCGCTGATGTTCGCGCTGATCCCGTCGGACGCGTGGCGGTTCTGGACGCACACCGTGTTCAACGCGGGCCGGATCGGGCCGATGCACTGGGCGGGCAACCAGTCGCTGAACGGCCTGTTCAACCGGATGACCGACCTGGCGCCGTGGGCCTCGAACGCGGCGATCGTCGTCGGACTCGCCCTGGGGCCGCTGGCGGTCTGGCTGATGCTGCGCTTCCACCGCAGCGGCCGTCCGCTCGAAGCGCTGCTGGTGACGGGGTTCTACGCGTTGCTGCTCTCGCCGGTGTCGTGGTCGCACCACTGGGTGTGGGCCGTGCCGCTGATCATGGTGCTGGTGTCGAAGCTGCCGCACGCCGACCCGGCGAAGACGCGGAAGCGGTGGCTCGCCGCCGGTGCGGTGTTCGTCGTGTTCGTCAGTTGCGTGCTATTGGTGCTGCCGAACGGGCGCAACCTGGAGCTGCACTGGGAGTTCTGGCAGTACATCCTCGGCAGTGCCTATCTGCTGGTGCCGGTCGTGCTGGTCGCCGTGCTCGCGGGCCGCTGGGCGTGGCGCAACCGCGACATCCTGCGCATGGCCGGCCGCGACCGCGGCGCGGCGGCCGCCCTGCTGCGAGGCAGGGCAGGGGCGACGGCGCGCCCGGAGCCTCAGCGGGACGAGGTCGGCTCCGCCGGTTCCGACCAGCGGTAGACCGGAGCCTCGGCGAGACCGGGGTAGGCGACGGCCATGCCGCGTTCGGGCACCATCGACCACAGGCGGAATCGGCCCGATGCCGCATGCGCCGTCCAGTCGGCCGACCACTCGAGCAGGTACCGCTCGTAGATCCGGTGCACCCGCGTGAGATCGCGCGATGCGAGGGCGGCGGGCCCGGTGGCCCGGAACTGGCGTACGTCGTGCGGCGGCGAGAACGTCGCCACGAGCGCCGATACCTCGCGTCCTGCGGACGCCGCGGCCACGAAGGGCGCAGGCTCGTCGACGGGGCTGTGGAACCACAGGCGGCCGTCGGCGAACAGGAACCACATCGTGGCCAGTGCCGGGCGTCCGCGTCCGGTGACCGTGGAGACGGCCGCGGGTCGCCCCGGTTCGTCGAGGAAGGCGTGAAGGTCGAAGTCCGGCATACGGCGGATGCTGCGACCTCGACCGCGATCGAGGTCAAGCGCGAGATCGTATGTGCTAATATGCTTTTATGCGCACAACGGTTGAATTGCCCCCGGAGCTCATGCGGGCGATGAAATCCGAAGCCGCGGCTCGCGGGGAGACTGTGAAAGAGTTCTTGGCTCGGGCAGTGAGTCATGAGCTGGGCACAGTCGAAGGTGGTCGTCCACGTAAGCGCGTGAAGCTCCCGCTGGTCCCGGCAACGAAGTCGCGCAAAGTCGACATCACCAACGATGACATCGAAGCGATCTTCGCGGCCGAAGATGCTGAGAAGTATCGGGCACAGTAAATGCTGTTGGACCTCAATGTCTGGTTCGCGTCGGTGTGGCAAGAGCACAAGCACTATGCCGAAGTGTCCTCGTGGTTCGATGAACAGGACGGCGAACTCAGGTTGTGCCGAGTGACGCAGATGGGGTTGCTCCGTTTGTTGTCGAACCAGTCGGTCATGGGCGATGCCGCGTTGAGTCGCGCAGAAGCGTGGCGGCTTCTCGATGAGCTTCGCTCGGACGAACGTGTGGTCTGGACGTCCGAGCCGGCTAACCTCGAGCAGGTCTGGCGAGTGATCTCCGCCCGTGAGGACCGAAGTCACAAACTGTGGACCGATGACTACCTGGCAGCGTTCGCTCAGGCTCTCGCGTGTCCGCTGGTGACACTGGATCGTGGTTTCGTCGCACGGTATCCCTCAGTGGCGGTGGTGACACTCGGGGACGGTTCGTGACGCGGCCGGATCGGGCCCGCTTAAGCTGAGCCCGCTATGGATACGAGTACCGGACTTCCCGTCGTCGGCATGGTCGGTGGCGGTCAGCTCGCCAGGATGACGCACCAGGCCGCGATCGCGCTCGGCCAGTCGTTGCGGGTGCTGGCCGTCGGTGAGGGCGAGGCGGCCGGTCTCGTCACCGCCGCCGTCGCCCACGGCCATCACACGGACCTCGACGCGCTGCGCACCTTCGCGCGCGGAACGGACGTGCTGACGTTCGACCACGAGCACGTGCCCGGCGAGCACCTGCGGACCCTCGTCGACGAGGGCGTCGTCGTCCGCCCGGGGCCGGGGGCGCTGGCGTATGCACAGAACAAGCTCCTCATGCGTGAACGGATGGCCTCACTCGGCCTGCCGAACCCGGCGTTCGTCGAGGTCACGCAGGCCTCCGATGCCGTGACGTTCGGCGAGGACCACGGCTGGCCGGTGGTCCTCAAGGCCGCGACCGGCGGCTACGACGGCAAGGGCGTGTGGCAGCTCGGCTCCGCCGACGAGGCGCGCGTACTGGTGCCCGAGCTCCTCGACGCGGGCGTGTCGCTGCTGCTCGAGGAACGGGTTCCGATGGTCAGGGAGCTGTCGGCGCTGGTCGCGCGGTCGCCGTTCGGGCAGGGTGCGGCGTGGCCGGTGGTCGAGACCGTGCAGTCCGAGGGCATCAACACCGAGGTCCTCGCACCCGCGCCGGGACTGTCCGAGGAACGGATGCAGCAGGCGCAGGACCTGGCACTGCGCATCGCCGAGGAACTCGACGTCGCCGGAGTGATGGCCGTCGAGCTGTTCGAGACGTCGCCGGGCGGGGGGAACTCCGATTCCGGCCTGGTGATCAACGAGCTGGCGATGCGCCCGCACAACTCCGGGCACTGGACGATGGACGGCAGCCGCACGTCGCAGTTCGAACAGCACCTGCGCGCGGTCCTCGACTATCCCCTCGGCACGACGGACCCGTTGTCGCCGACCGTCATGGCCAACGTGCTCGGCGCGCCCGAGACACCGACGATGAGCGTGGACGAGCGCCTGCACCACCTGTACGCGCGGTATCCCGACGTCAAGGTGCACCTGTACGGCAAGGGTGAACGTCCGGGGCGCAAGCTGGGACACGTCAACGTGCTCGGCCCGGTCGACGAGACGACGCGGGCCAAGGCGCGGATGGCGGCGCACTGGCTGTCGGCCGCCGAATGGCCGGACGGCTACAGCATTCATTGAGGCACCGGACCGGACTCCGGGGTCGGGCTCCGCCGGGGGTCCGGAATCGGCGGGGCTCCGGGCTCTGAGGTTCGGGCTTCGGGGTCTGGGTCCGGACGGAGTCACCGGGCACGACGAAACTCGTGGGAGGCAGGACGTGAGTACACCGGACGTCGGCGTGATCATGGGCAGCGATTCGGACTGGCCGACGCTCGAAGCGGCCGGGCAGGCGCTCGACGAGTTCGACGTCGGCTACGAGGTCGGCGTGTACTCGGCACACCGGACACCGCAGCGGATGCTCGACTACGCGCGCGAGGCCGCGGGGCGCGGGCTCAAGGTGATCATCGCGGGCGCGGGCGGTGCGGCGCATCTGCCCGGCATGGTGGCGTCGGCGACGCCGTTGCCGGTGATCGGCGTGCCCGTGCCGCTCAAGCACCTCGACGGGCTCGATTCGCTGCTGTCGATCGTGCAGATGCCCGCGGGTGTGCCGGTGGCGACGGTGTCGGTCGGCGGCGCCCGCAACGCCGGCCTGCTGGCCGTGCGCATGCTCGCGGCGGGCGACCCTGCGCTGCAGCAGCGGATGACGGAGTTCCAGGCCGACCTCGAACGGCTCGTCCACGACAAGGACGCGGCCCTGCGCGCCAAGCTCGCCGACTGACCGCCACCGCCCGCCCGCGTGTCCTGCATTCAGACGCGCGTGCCCCGCTGTGAGTGCCCCCAAGGTGCCCCGAAGGGCACCTTGGGGGCACTCAACGCCCCTGATCCTCCCTTGATCATGGTGCAGGATCGGCCGTCGCGTCACGCTGCATCGACCACGGGCACCGTCACGCCGCAGCATCGTCACGCCGCAGCACCGGCACGCCCTGCGACGGCACGCCCGCACCGTCACGCCCCGCGCCGGTCACGGACCCGCGACGGACCTCAGCACCTGGAGGGCACGTACGGCTGCGGGGTGGTCGGCGACGGTCTTCTTGACCGACACCGCGATGTGGCGCATCGGTTGCGGGGAGGAGAGCCGCACCGTCGTCAGCCCGGGAGGCAGGTCGCCGACGCCCAGCCGGGGAACCACGGTGATGCCGATTCCGGTGGCGACGAACGGGATCGCGGTCTGGTAGTCGTGCGTCTCGACGGCGAACTGCGGGGAGAACCCGGCCTCCGCGCACGCGTCCAACAGCACTCTCCGGCACGCGCCGCGCTGCAGGTCGTTGTCGATCCAGCGCCTGCCTGCGAGTTCGGCGAGCGGTACCTCGTCGCGGGCCGCCAGCGAATCGGTGTGCCGGACGACGGCGAGGAACGGATCGTCGACGAGCGGGTGGACGTCGGCGTGCGGGGCGTGCTCGATACCGGGTGCGTCGACGAACAGGTCGATGTCCGGCAGTTCGAGGCCGTCGCGCTGTTCGGTCATGCGCAGGTCGAGCCGGAGCTCGGGGAACTCGGTCTGCAGTGCGGCCGCGACCGGGGGAAGCCAGGTGGCGCCCGCCGAGGCGAAGTAGCCGATCGAGAGACTGCCGACGCGGCCCGCGCGCAGGTCGTCGACGACGCCGTCCAGCGCCGACAGCGCACTGAAGACCTGCTCCGCCTCGCCGGCGAGCGTGCGGCCCGCCGACGTCGGTTCGATACCCCTGCCGATCCGGTCGAACAGCCGGAGCCCGGTGTCGCGTTGCAGCGCGGCGAGCTGCTGACTGACCGCCGACGGCGTGTACCCCAGTGAGGCGGCGGTCGCGCGGACGGATCCGGTCGCGATGACCGCCCGGAGCAGGCGCAGTTTCGCAACATCGAGCATGTCGCAACTGTATTTCGGCACTGAACATTCTGTCAGGAGTATTCGGCTGAACTGTTGCTTTCACCTCGTACGCACTGACTTCTACGCGCGAGTAACATCAGGCAGGGTCGATACTGCGGTCAACGACACAGGCAGTCGGCGTGAACGACGGCTAACATCGGTGCGGCAACCGACGTAGCAGGCTTCGGACGAAAGGTGACGCAGGTGAGCGAGGGCCCAGGCCTCTACCAGCTGGCGGAGGAGCACGAGGAACTGCGCGCGGCCGTGCGGGCGTTGGCCGAGAAGGAGGTCGCTCCCCACGCCGCGGAGGTGGACGAGCAGGCGCGGTATCCGACGGAGGCGTTCGGCGCGCTCAACAAGGCCGGTTTCAACGCGGTGCACATCCCCGAGGCCTACGACGGCCAGGGCGCGGACGCCGTCGCGGCGTGCATCGTCATCGAGGAGGTCTCGCGCGTCGACGCGTCGGCCGGTCTCATCCCGGCGGTGAACAAGCTGGGTACCCAGCCGATCATCCTGGCGGCCTCGGACGAGCTGAAGAAGCAGGTCCTGCCGGACATCGCGGCGGGCAAGAGCGCCTCCTACGGCCTGTCCGAGCGCGAGGCCGGTTCCGACACCGCGGCCATGCGGATGCGCGCGAAGCAGGACGGTGACGACTGGGTGCTCAACGGCACCAAGTGCTGGATCTCCAACGCGGGCGAGTCGACCTGGTACACGGTCATGGCCGTCAGCAACCCGGATGCGGCCAAGCCGTCGCAGGGCATCTCGGCGTTCGCGGTACGCGCCGACGACCCCGGATTCTCGGTGGGGCCGAAGGAGAAGAAACTCGGCATCAAGGGTTCGCCGACGCGGGAGATCTATTTCGAGGACTGCCGCATCCCGGGGGACCGCATCATCGGCGAGCCGGGCACGGGCCTGAAGACCGCGCTCATGACGCTGGAGCACACGCGACCGACGATCGGTGCGCAGGCGCTCGGCATCGCGCAGGGTGCGCTCGACGCGACGGTCGACTACGTCAAGGAACGCAAGCAGTTCGGTCAGGCCATCGGCGAGTTCCAGGGCGTGCAGTTCATGCTCGCCGACATGGGCATGAAGGTCGAAACGGCACGCCACATGGTGTACGCGTCGGCCGCGGCCAGCGAACGCGGTGACGAGCGGGCCTCGTTCATGGCATCGGCGGCGAAGAAGTATGCCTCCGACATCGCGATGGAGGTCACGACCGACGCCGTGCAGCTGTTCGGCGGCGCGGGCTACACGTCCGACTTCCCGGTGGAGCGCATGATGCGCGACGCCAAGATCACCCAGATCTACGAGGGCACGAACCAGATCCAGCAGCTGGTGATGGCGCGGAGCCTGCTGAAGGGCTGAGAAGCAGACGGACAGTGCCGCCGGGGCCGCCGGGAACCGACGTCCCCGGCGGCCCCGGCAGCCCCGGCCGTGTTGCGGCTCCCGGGGCGCGTGTCGCGCCTTCCGGGGACCGTGTTGCAGTTTCCGGGGCCCGTGTTGCGTCTTCCGGGGACCGTGTTGCGCCCTCCCGTCACCCGCCCGTCGCCCCTCATTGACGCGCTGACGCGCTGACGCGCTGACGCGCTGACGCGCTGACGCGCTGACGCGCTGACGCGCTGACGCGCGACTGACCTCTCGCGTGTTCTGCACTCGGCACCGCGTGTTCTGCCCTACGGCCACGGCGCCGGGGCCCGCTCGCAGGTACGGCGTTTTCACGCCGAGGCGCGGGTTCGCGACGGGGCCTCGCACCGGGCCGGAGCACGTCTGTCACAGTGCCGACGTATGGACCCCGAAGCATCCGCCGACTCCGCCGGGGCGACCGAGCCGACCGGTGCGATCGGTGCCGGAACCCGCAGGTCGCCGTACTACGGCCTGGCCATCGCGGCCGCGTGTGCGATGCCGGTGCTGGCCGTACTGCTGCGCGTGCCGATCGCGCAGGGGCTGTGGGCGCTGGGCGGTGGCACCGTTCGCGGGCTGATCGTCGTCATCGGCGTCCTGGCTGCGGCGACCCTGCCGATGGTGTACGGCATCCACCGGCTCGCGGCGCGATTCGGTGCGCAGTGGTGGCTGCTCGGCATGATTCCCGCGGCGATCGGCAGCGCGCTCGTGCTGCTGGTGCCCGAGCGAACGCATGTCGAGGACGTGGTGCGCGACCTGCAGATCGGGCCGTCGGCGGGCGTGGCGAACGCGCTGCTGCCGACGTGTCTCGTCGTCGTCGCGGTCGTGTTCGTGTCCGCGGCGTACGTGTTCGGCGTCCTGCGGGGTGACCGCGACACCCCGCGCGGCGGCTGGCGCACCCTCGGCATCGTCCACGTGCTCGTGTGGGTCCTGATCACCGCGGGGCTGGCGATACTCGTCGGCTGAGCGCCGCCGCACGCCTACGTGAGTTCGCCTTCGAGGAGGCTCATCAGGACCGTGTCGTACCAGCAACCGTCGCGGCGGAACGCATCGCGGCCCCGGCCGTCGGTGCGAAAGCCGACCTTCTGATACGACCGGATGGCCGCGTCGTTGTCGGCCACGACCCACAGCCGGATCGAGTGCAGTCGCATCGTGTCGAAGCCGTAGCGGCAGATCGTGCGCACGGTGTCGGTGCCGTAGCCGTGACCGCGATAGCGCTCCTCGCCGAGGTAGACGTCCAGCTCGGCGAGCGCGGTCTCGGGTGTCGCATCGCGGAGCGCCACTGTTCCGATCAGCGTGCGGTCGGCGAGGGTCTCCACCGCGAACACCGCTGACGAGTACGAATTGACCGGCCGCTCGGTGAAGCGGTTGCGGATCTGCGCCAGCGATTCGTCGTAGTCGTGTGCGAGCCACCGGGTGACGGCTGGGTCGCGATGCCAACGCCAGTACGTGTCCGCGTCCTCGGGTTCGATCGGCCGCAGTGTTTCGATCGGCCGCGTGTGACGAGGTCGCCAGTGATCATCCCCGACATTCTGCGGCAGCCCTCGAACCGGTGGAAGTGCGTCCACGTGGTCGTGTCGGCGCTGCTCACCACGGGACCGGCGATCACGGTGGTCCGTCGGCCGACGAGTACGCACGCCGGTCCTCGGTTCCGGCTTCCGGTCGCGGCCGAATGCAGTACACGCGAGAAGGTGCAGTCGCGCGTCGACGAGGGGAGCCGGTCGGGCGACGGGGGTGCGCGCAGGACACGCGTGTTTGAACGCAGAACACGTGGTGCCGAGTGCAGGACACGTGGTGCCGGAACGGTACCGGCGCGGCAGGGGCGTCAATCCGTCGACGATCCGTCGGCGCGCGAGGCGCACGCGGTGGTTGACAGCGAGGTCCTGGCTGGGCCGTGGCGGGATGGTGGCGCGGCTCCGGTGCGAAGATCAGCGCATGTCCGTATCCCGAGTCGAATCGCTGACCACCAGGCGATGCACCCGAGTCGCTGGTGACACGGTGCCGCCGGCCGGCACCAGCGCGGCCTCGGCCTTACGGCACGACGCTGCGGCTTCCCCGGGGGCTGCAACACGGGCCCTGGAAAACGCAACACGGGCTCCGGAACCCGCAACACGGGCCCCGGAAAACGCAACACGGCGGGCTTCGGGTGGCGAGGGGCCAACCGGGTTTTACATCGTGCCTGCCACAATGGTTGAAGGTTCAACATCAAGTCACGGATTCAACGACGCCATGACTTCGACACAGCCATGACCTCGATAAGTCATGGCCGCGGTGAGCCGTGAACTCGACAAGCATGGACGCGCGCGGCTGTGCGGTCGGCCGACCGACAGTCGTTCGAACAACCGGCGGAGGCCAAGTATGTACGCACGTATCCAGGACGTTGCGGCGCTGATCGGGCGCATCGCGGTCGGTGTCGTGTTCCTCGCCCACGGGCTCGACAAGTGGAACGCCGGCATCGACGGGACGGCCCAGATGTTCGAGGCCGTCGGCATTCCGCTGCCCACCGTCGCGGCGGTCTTCGTCATCGCCGTCGAGGTCATCGGCGCGATCATGTTCATCGTCGGCTTCGCGACGCCGTTGGTCGGTATCGGCTTCGCGATCGTCGGGCTCGGCGCGACGTTCGCCGTCCACCTCGACGCCGGGCTCACCGGCGACGGCGGTTACGAACTCGTCCTCCTGCTCGCCCTCGCCGGTCTCGCGTTGGGCTTCAACAGCGGCAGGCTGGCACTCGACCAGGTGCTCGTCGGTCGTCGCCGCAGCAGCAAGGAGGCCGAACCGGTCAGCTGAGGTCGACGGTCGCCGCCTCGGCGGCGCGGTGCGCATCCAACTTGGCCGGGCTGGACACCTGCACCACGTGCGCACCCGCCGCCAGCGGCGCGACCAGAGCATCGACGACGCCGCCGGGCAACGTCCACGGGCGCGTGGACAGCACCCGGTCGCCCGCCCCGATGCCGAGTTCGGCTGCGCGCGTCGCGGCGGTGGCCAGTACCTCGTCGACCGTCGACCCGAGCAGCGCAGGCGTGTCACCGGGTACGGGGATCAGTGGCGTGAAGTCGTCACCCGCGGTGCGCGCATCCGACAGGTAGTCGAACGCACTGTCCGGCGCCCCCTGCGGTCCGAGGCCGCGGCCGAGCGGGTCGAGCGCGACGACGGCCGTGTCGTCGGCGGCCCCGGTCGCACCGTCCGGTCCGGTGAACGCGACCCGCGCACCGTCGGCGCCGGCGACCACGTGCCCGCCGCACCACCACGTGCCCAGCAGCACGCCCGCCGTCTGCCAGTGCGCGGGCAGGTCGACGGCCACCGGGTCGCCCGGCTCGACGTCGAACTCCTCGACCAGCCAGTTCGCCGTCTTCGCCGCCCAGTTGGCCAGCGTCGCCACGGACAATTCCACGCGGCTGCCCGCGGCGTCGTCGTAGTGCGTCACCGCCGGACGCGCGGACGAGGACAGCAACGGGCGCAGCAGCTGATCGGTGAGATTCACGCCCGCGATTCTCCCCTGCCGGGGCGTCAGTTGACGCAGGGGACCTGGCTGGGTGTCTGGCCGGGAGCACGGCGGGGTGCGTCAGTGCCGGCGCCACCGGGTGCCGCACCGCCACCGGGTGCCGCACCGCCACCGGGTGCCGCACCGCCACCGGCGAGCGCACCGCCACCGGGCGCCGCACCGCCACCGGCGAGGCCACCGCCGTCGGCCGGGGCCGCACCGCCGCCACCGGCGGTGTTCGTCGTGGCAGGGGCTGCACCGCCACCGCCGCCGGACGGGTCGTCGCCGGTCTCTCCGCGTTGCCCGCGCACCAGGCCGCGGACGAACGAGCGCACCTGCTGCAGATCGACGGTCACGATGCTCTGGCCGTCGTCGCTGCGGGCGGTGATGTCGGTGACCGGGATCGTCTCGAAGTCCAGCCCGTCGCCGAGCAGGTCCTTGGCCTGTTGCGCGAACCCGAGCACGTCGAGGTCCGGGTCGAGTACGAGCGAACGGCGGACCGTGTCGATGAGGTTCGACAACTTCTCCGGATCCGTGAGCGTGCCCGTCGACATCGCTTTGTCCAGCGCCGACGACAGGAACGTGTGCTGCCGGACGATCCGGTCGAGGTCGCCGTTGGGGAGGTTCTTGCGCTGCCGGACGAACGAGAGCGCCTCACCACCGGTCACGGTCTGGACCCCGGCCTCGAAGTCGGCGCCCGAGTCCTTGTCCTTCGTCGGCGCGTTCAGGCACACCTCGACGCCGCCGATCGATTCGGTGAGCAGGTAGAACCCGAGAAGATTGATCTCGGCGTAGTGGTCGATGTGGATCTGCGTGAAGTCCTGCAGCGTGCGCACCAGGGCGCGCCTGCCCGACTGGTTCGAGTCCCGCTCGAGTTGTGCCCGGTCGGTGACCCCCTCGGCCTGCAGCCGCTGCCACTCGTCGCTCTTCGCCTGACCGTAGGCCGAGTTGACCTTGTCCTTGTCGCCGTTCGGCACGTCGACCCATGTGTCCCGCGGAACGGACACGCCGACCGGGTCGCCGCCGTCCTTCGGGATCCGCAGGATGATCATCGTGTCGGTCCTGATGCCGCTCGTGCTCTCCGTGCGCAACGCCTTGAGCACCGAGAGCGGCAGCGGGTTGCCCTGCATGTCCGTGCGGGAGTCGGCGCCCACCAGCAGGATGTCCGTCGCGCCGTCGTCCTTCGGGGGTGGCGGCGGAGCTTCCTCGTCGCCGTTCGACTCGTAGTGCCAGTCGTCGAGCGCATCCGTGGTCTGGATCGCATCGTGGAGCTGGTCGAGCTGCGCGTACGCGTAGCCGGTGATGCCGAGGGCGATCACCGACAGCAGCGCGACGAACGTGCGCCCCGCCGCCCGGCCGGTGCGGCGGAGCCCGCTCCGGCGAGACGCCCCGGCAGGGGTCCCGGTCGGGGAGGCTGCGGGAGGTGCTGCCGACGTCGTGGCCGCCGCGCTCGACGCAGTGGTCGTGGCGTGGGACGCAGTGGTCGTGGTGTCGGGTGCTCCGGCTGTGGCGTGGGGCTCGGTGGCCGCGGCCGACGTGCGTCGATGCGGCGTGGGCCGCGGTGTGCCGCTCTGCGACTCCGCGGCGTGCTCCTCGTCGTCGATGCCGTTTCCGGTGGGATCGTCGCCGGCTTCGGAGCCGTCGTCGGCAGTGCCGTCGTCGTAGGCAGTGCCGTCATCGTCGGTGCCGTCGGCGCCGACTGCCCCGGTGCCGGCACCCGGCTCCGCGTCGCTGTCCTCGGAGTCCCGGTCTGCTGTGGAGCCCTGTTCTGCTGCGGGGCTCTGTTCTGCTGCGGGGCCCCGGCGCTCGGCGTCCCACTCCTCGCGCTCGTCCACGCGGCCCCTCCCCATCCGGCGTGTGCTGCTCAGGCCTGCCGTAAGCCTAGTTCACGCACGGGATGTCACCGGCGGTGATGGGGTCGGACGGGTCATCGGATTCGTCCGATTGCACCTGTGCCGGTTGGAGCGACCGTTGCAGGCCCGCCCGATCGGCTACGGAGGGTCCGGGCAGCGACGCCGGTGCCACCGATCCGGGGGTGTCCATGCCGCCTGCCGGTTCGTCCGGGATGAATCCGGGGTCGACGTGCACCTCGAGCCTGCCCGCGGGCAGTGCCGGGGCCTCCTCGATGCCGACGTCGGGGCCGAGCAGTGCTGCGACGGCCTCCGCGGCGCCGGCCTCGCCCGGAGCGTGACGGACCAGCGGTTCGGCCACACTATCGACAATGGCTGCACCTTCGCCCTGGAAGCCGTTGTCCCGCAACAGCGACCGCACGGACTCGCCGTGTGCCGGATCCGCCGATCCGCTGTAGACGTCCACGGTGTACTCGCCGGTGTCCACATCGGGCGTTGCGGTGTCGTCGTGCCCCTCGTCGCCGACGATCTCGTCGATGAACGAGCGCACCTCGTCGACGTCGATCTCCAATGCCGAGGCGTCGCCGAATCTCGCGTTGCCCTCCACCGGAATGGTGCGGAACTCGATGTTGCCACCCGACATGTTCCGCATCTGAGTGGCGAACTGCATCAGGTCCCAGCCCTCCGACAGCACGACCGACGACTGCACCGCCTCGACGACCTCGCCGATCTTGCCCGGGTCGAACAGCACGTCCGACGACAGCATCTTCCGCGCCAGGCCGGACAGGAACGCCTGCTGGCGCGCGATCCGGTCCAGGTCGTTGCCGGGCAGGTCGTAGCGCTGCCGTACGAACGACAACGCATCAGCGCCCTTCAACGTGTGCCTGCCCGCACTGAGGTCGAGGCCGGACCGCTCCTCCTCGACGTCGTTGTTCAAGCACACCTCCACGCCGCCGAGTGCCGAGGTGATCTCGTAGAAGCTGGCGAGGTTGACCTCCGCATAGCGGTCGATCATGCCCGGCCGATCGATGAGCTTCTCGACGGACGCGATCAGGTTCTTCCGGCCGGTGACCTGCGCACGGTCCTCGATCTCCTCCTGGTCGAGCTCGCCGCGGGCGTGCAGCTGCTTCGACGTATAGGTGTAGGCACGGCCGAACGCGCTGTTGAGCTTGTGTGTGCCGTACTCGTTGGCGAGGTCGACCCAGGCGTCGCGGGGGAACGAGATCGCCGAGGCGCCCCGTCCGTCCTGCGGGATGTGCACCAGGATCATCGTGTCGGTTTGGCGCTGGCCGTCGGCGTCGCCCGCGTGCAGTTTGTCGAGGACTTCGCGGGGCAGCGGGTTGCCGTGGGCGTCGGTGCGGCTGTCCTGGCCGACGAGGAGGATGTCGATCGCACCGTCCATGGGCGCGGCGCCGGCCCGGTCGTCGCCGAAGACGTCGGTGGTCGACAGGCCCGAGTTGACGTCGCCGATGAACTGCCAGCCGTACCACGACACGACCATGACCATCGCCGACACGAGCGCGACGACGCTCTTGCCGCCTCGCCTCGTCCACGTGGCCGCGCTGCGCCGCCGCGCGGCGTTCGTGTGTGCACGCGACGGACCGTCGTCGCGATGGCCGTCCTGCCGCCGGCGGCGTCTCCTCCGCTGACTGCGCCGTCGGCGGGAGCCGACCACGACCGCTGTCCCCGGCCAGTCGGTCACCTGTAGCTCCTCCCGGATCGCTGCCTCTTCTCACCCTACTGATCGGTGTGTGTAACGCTTGTTCGGCCGCGAAGCTGTTGTCACCTTGTTGTCGATTTCCCTTCTTCGGAGGGTGCGAATCGCCCGGATGCGGAGTACGGAGCGGTGGTGCGGGCGGGCACGTCCGCACCGGTCACGGGTACGGGAGGACACATGCGGGTGCTGGTCACGGGCGGCGCCGGGTTCATCGGGTCGCACTTCGTCCGGCAGACGCTCGGCGATGCGTATGCGGAGCTGGCCGGCGCCGAGGTCGTCGTGCTGGACAAGCTGACCTACGCCGGTAACCAGGCCAATCTGGATCCCGTCGCCGACAGCCCGCGGCTGCGGTTCGTGCGCGGCGACATCTGTGACGCCGGTGTGGTCACCGACGCCATGCGTGGTGTGGACCTCGTCGTGCACTTCGCGGCCGAGTCGCATGTGGATCGTTCGATCGCCGGATCGGCCGACTTCGTGCTCACCAACGTGGCCGGCACGCAGACCCTGCTGCAGGCGGCGCTCGAGGCCGGTGTCGGCCGGTTCGTGCACGTCTCGACCGACGAGGTGTACGGCTCGATCGAGGCCGGATCGTGGCCGGAGGATCACCCGGTGCAGCCGAACTCGCCGTACTCGGCGTCCAAGGCCTCGTCCGACCTGCTCGCCCGTTCGTTCCACCGCACCTACGACCTCGACGTGTGCATCACACGGTGTTCGAACAACTACGGGCCGTATCAGTTCCCGGAGAAGGTCGTCCCGCTGTTCGTGACGAACCTGCTCGACGGCAAGCAGGTGCCGCTGTACGGCGACGGCCTGAACGTGCGCGACTGGCTGCACATCGACGACCACTGTCACGGCATCGCTCTCGTCGCCGCGTCGGGACGGGCCGGCGAGATCTACAACATCGGCGGTGGCACCGAGCTGACCAACCGGGAGCTGACCGAACGCCTGCTCACAGCCGTCGGCGTCGGGTGGGAGAGGGTGCAGCCCGTCGAGGACCGTAAGGGTCACGACCGCCGGTATTCGGTCGACATCTCCAAGATCAGTACCGAACTGGGTTATCGTCCCCGGATCGATTTCGAGACCGGACTCGCCGACACGGTGCGGTGGTATGCCGAGAACCGTGCGTGGTGGGAGCCGCTGAAGAACCGGTGACGCGCCGGCGTCGCCTGCCGTCTGTCGTTGTTTGAGGTGATCGGATGAGCCGCCTCGCGGTGCTGGTGCCCGGAGGATCGGGCCAGCTCGGGAAGGACCTGTCGGCCGTCGGCGCGGAGCGTGACGCCGCTGTGCGAGCTCCCGGGTCGGCGGAACTGGACGTCACCAGCCCGGGCGCCGTGCTGGAGGGCGTGTCCCAGCTGGTGGACCAGGCGCGAGCCGAGGGGCGGGTGCCGGTGGTGATCAATGCGGCGGCCTACACGGCCGTCGACGCCGCCGAGGAGGACGAGCACCGTGCGTTCGCGGTCAACGCCGACGGGCCACGCGTGCTGGCCGCGGTGTGTGCGTCACGGCGGGTGCCGTTGCTGCACGTGTCGACGGACTACGTGTTCGGCGGGGACGGCGACGTTCCCTACGAGCCGGACACGCCGCCGGGGCCGCGCACCGCCTACGGGCGCACCAAGGCCGCAGGCGAGGACGCCGTGCTCGGCTCGGGTGCGCGGGCGTGGATCGTGCGGACCGCCTGGGTCTACGGCGTGGGCGGCGGCAACTTCGTGAGGACCATGGCGCGACTGGCTTCCGAGGGAGCGAACCCGTCCGTCGTGGATGACCAGCGCGGCAGTCCGACGTGGACGGCCGACCTGGCGTCGGGCCTGCTGGAGCTGGCGTCGGCGGTGACCGGCGGCACCGCCCCGGAGCGGCGGGTGCTGCACTGCACGGGCGGCGGCGAGACCACGTGGTACGAGTTCGCGCGTGCGGTGTTCGAGGAGCTCGGCGCCGACCCCGACCGGGTGTCGCCGTGTACGACGGCGGAGTATCCGCGCCCCGCGCCGCGGCCCGCCTACTCGGTGCTGTCCAACGCCGCGTGGCGCGAGGCGGGTTTGACGCCGTTGCGCCCGTGGCGGGAAGCCCTGTCCGCCTTCGCCGCCGACCCCAGGAGCGCCCTGGTCGGCAGCTGACCCGCCCGCGTGTTCTGCGCCCGCCCGTCGCCCGACCACCACTCCCCACGGCCGCGCTGACGCACGACTGCGTCTTCGCGGCCGGGAGGGCGCGGCACGGGCTGGTCAGGTGGTGCCGGCGGCCGTGCGGTAGGCGGCGAGGGTGGTTTCGGCGCAGCGGAGCCAGGTGAAGTTGCCGGCGTGGGCGCGGCGGGTGGCGGCGGCCGATGCCGCGTCGGGTTCGTCGACGGCGGCGCGCAGCTCGGCGGTGAGCGCGCCGACGTCGCCGTACGGCGCGAGGTGCGCCAACCCGCCCGAGACCTCGCGGAGTGCGGGGACGTCCGTGCACACCACGGGAGTGTCGCACGCCATGGCCTCGAGTACCGGCAGTCCGAAACCCTCGTCGCGCGACGGCAGCACGAGCGCGGACGCGCCCGCCACCACGCGCTGCAGGTCCACATCGGACAGATAGCCGACGTGGTGGCGCCGCTCGCCGCGCGGAAACCGGCCGGGGCCCGCGAACACCAGCGGCGGCAGCGACGGGTCGGCGGCATGCGCCTTCAGCAGCCAGTCGAGGCCCTTGCGCGGGCCCGGTGCACCCGCGAACAACAGGTAACGCGACGGCAGGCCGAGCCGCTGGCGGGCCCGCGGGCTCGGCGGACGTCCGGTGAACCAGCCCGCGTCGACACCCAGCGGCGTCACGACGATCTTGCCGCGGTCGACGTCGAGCCGCTGCGCGACGGCGTCGGCGACGGCCTCGGTCGGCGTGCAGATCACGTGCGCCCGCGCGGCGCCCCGGCCTACGAGTTCCGGCAGTTCGGCGTCGCTCGGAGCCAGCTCCTCCGGGGCGTCGAGGAACGCCAGGTCGTGGATCGTCAGCACGCCCGCGCCGCGGATGCTGGCCGGCAGTACGAAATTCGTGCCGTGCACGACGTCGTAGCGGCCCGCGAACAGGCCCACGGGCGGCAGCGGCGAGCGCACCCACAGCTTGCGCAGGATCCGCGCGGGGACAGGCATACCGCGTGCGGCGACGTCGTGCGGCAGCACCGTCCGCAGCTTCCGCCATCCCCGCAGCGTGAACGCGACGGCGCGCAGTTCGACGTCGTCGGCCAGCGACGCCAGTTCTTCCGACAGCGACGCGGTGTACCGGCCGATGCCCGTGCGGTCGCCCAGCAGCGGGGTGCCGTCGAGCAGCACCCGCAACGGCTTGCCGCCCCGCTTCCCGCGCGACGTCCCGCCCGGCAACTCGTCCGACTCAGCCATGGCCCAGCCTCGTCCGTACGACCTTGCGTACCCGTCCGGCCGCTCTGCGGGTCAGCTCGGCAGGCCCGCCGTCGGCGAGGTACTCCTTGAACAGGGCCACGTCGCGGCGCACCTTCTGCACCCGGTTCAGTGGCGGTTCCGTCGTGAGATCGGCCGAGCCCGCCAGCCGATCGGCGGCCGGACGCGGATCACGGACGAACGTCACGAGCGGGTCGAGCACGTTCGGCCACGTGTACCGCTCCGCGACCGTCGCGATGCGCTCGCGGCAGCCGTCGGCGAACTCGGTGTCGTACAGGCACTTCTCGAGCGCGTCGGCGAGCGCGTCGGTGTCCTCGGCCGGTACGACGACGCCGAGCCGCTCGCTCCGGACCAGGTCGGCGAACGCGTCCCCGTCGGTCGTGACGATCGGCAGACCCGCCCACAGATAATCCAGCACGCGGGTGCGGAAGGCGAACGTCGTCTCGATGTGCTCGAAGTGCGTGGTGACGCCGCAGTCGGCGTCGAGCAGCCAGTTCTGGCGGTCGTCGTAGGGCACCCACTGCTCGTTGAAGAACACGTGTTTACCGGTCAGGCCGAGGGAATCGGACAGCCGCATGGTCTGCGCGCCGATGTCCATTTCGGTCACCTCGGGGTTCGGGTGCTTCATGCCGAGGAAGACCAGGCGTGCGTCGTCGCGGCGGGTGCTGAGGCGCTCCACGGCACGCACGAGCGTCAGCGGGTCGAACCAGCTGTACACGCCGCCCGCCCACAGCACGACGTGGTCGCTTTCGGACAGTCCGAGCGAGGCGCGCAGACCGGCGCCGGTGCGCTGCGGCGGCCGGGTCGACAGTCCGAACGGGACGACCGACAGCAGTGACTCCGTCGTCGGATCGGCGTCGTAGAGCCGCGGGGTGAGCCTGCCCGTCGCGGCGAGGTGGCCGAGCCACAGGTGCCGTTGCCGCTCGGAGGCGCACAGGAAGAAGTCACCGCGTTGCAGCTGGGCGTCCAGCACGCGGGTGACGCCGTCGAGATCCGCGGCGCGGCGGTCGTCGGGCACGTCCTTGGTCTGCTCGAGCAGTTCGAGGTGCATCGGGTCGTACAGATCGCACACGACGATCTTGTGCGCGTACTCGGCCTTCAGCGCCGGTGCCATCTCCAGCACGTGGCCCTGCAGGATGACGACGTCGGCCCACCGGATCGGTTCGCTGAGGTCGCGCCGGCGTGCGGCGCTCACGGGGAACGGTGCGGGAGGCGGCTCGGCCAGCGGGTTGACCGTCACGAGGCGGACGTCGTGTTCGCCGGAGAGGACCTCGGCGATGTGCCACGCGCGGATCGCCGGACCCGCCATGCGCTCGGTGATCGCGTCGCCCGTGAGCACCAGCACCTTGCGCCGGGTGCCGAACGCCCGCTCGATGCCGAACGCCTCGACGAGGAGGTCGTGCGCGGCGAGGTAGCGGGGGAGCGGGTAGGCCGGTTCGAGTGCGTTGCGCAGCAACGGCAGCAGGTCGGCGTCGGTGCGTACGCGCGCGGATTGCTCGGCGGCGCGGGACTCGGCCAGCGACGGCAGCTGTTCGACGAACTGATCGATCGCCAGTACGCCCGCGAGCGTGCTGCGTGGCACCGGTACGGCCGCTGTCTCCGCGGGGCCAGTGCCGTGTTCGAGATCCAGCCGCGTGGGGTCGAGCTCACCGCGGGCGGTGGCGCGGCGCACGGTGAGCGCCAGCGCCGCGGGCAGTGCGCGGGCGAGCGTCTCGTCGGAGGCGTTCTTGTACAGCGCGGCCAGGGCGTTGCGCTCGAGCAGGAACGTCTCCCTGCCGCTGTCCGGTGCGTCCACTTCGGACATCGTGGCGTGATGCCGGTGGTAGGTCAGCGATTCCGGCACGTAGCGCACCCGCCACCCGCGCAGGTTCAGTCGCCAGCCGAGGTCGACGTCCTCGTAGAACATGAAGAAGTGCTCGTCGAACCCGCCGAGTTCGGCGAACACCGACGAGCGCACGAACATCGCCGACCCGGTCGCGAACAGCACGTCCTTGGCGAGTGCGTGCTCGGCGTGCGGCACGTCGGCGATCGGGCCACCCGCGTGGCGTTTGTAGCCCATGCCGAACCAGGTGAGCCCCGCGTCGACGAAGTCGGTGCCCGTGCCCTCCCAGTCGAGGACCTTGCTCGCGACCGCGCCGACGGCAGGCTCGGCCCGCAGCGTCGCCACGGCGGCGCCGACCCAGCCGGGCGCGGGCCGGGCGTCGTTGTTGAGCAGGGCCAGCACGGTGCCGTTCGCCTCGCGCGCGCCGAGGTTGCAGCCGCCCGCGAATCCGCGGTTCGTCGCCGACGTGACGAGCCGGGCCCCCGGCACCGCGTCGCGGATGCGCGCCACGTCGTCGCCGCCGGAGGCGTTGTCGACGCAGATGACCTCGAGGTTCGGGTAGTCGTGTTCGGCGAGTGCGCGCAGGCACGCGATCGTGTCGTTGGCGCCGCGATAGTTCACCACGACGACCGAGACCAGCGGTGCTGCCGGGTCCTGCTGCGACACGGGCGCTCCTTCCCCTCGGATCGTCCCAGCTTATCCGCCGGTCCAGTGCCGCCAGAGGGAGCCTCGGCCGACCGTGGAGCGGCGCGTGATGTCCCGTCGGGTCCGCCGTGTCCAGGGCGTTCTGCGGGTGACGTCGGCCAGGACCCGCAGGCGCAGTCGCGGGTCGAAGTTCGCCGCGTCGGGTACGGCCGGGCCGGGCCGGACGCCGGGTCGCCGGCGTGCGGCGAGCGTGCGCAGCGGCAGCACTGCGGTGAGGACAGTGAACCGGGCGAGCTCGCGCAGCGCGACCCCGGCGGGAGCACAGCGCAGGAGCATCAGCAGCCGGTTGCGCTCGTTCCACCGGTGGAAGGCCGCCGAGCCCGGCCGCGTGCTGGCCCCGTGGCGGTGGTGGACGTCGGTCGCCGCCGCCGCGACGTCCCAGCCGGCCAGACGCAGCCGCCAGGACGTGTCGGTGTCCTCGTAGTAGCAGAAGAACTCGGCGGGGACCCCGCCGACGTCGCGGAGCGCGCGTGTGCGCACGAGCGCGGCGCCGCCGCAGAACCCGAACGGTGCCGGGCTCGGCGTGAACGGGGCTGGGGTCGCCCCGGGCGACGTTGCGGCGGGTTCGGCGAGGTCGCGGCCGTGCCCGTCGGCCGTCAGCTCGACGCCGGTGGACTGCACCGTGCCGTCGGGGCGGAGCAGCCGGGAGGTGACGGCCGCGGTGGCCGGGCCTGCGGCCGCTTCGAGGTCGGCGAGCCAGCTCGGCGACGGTACGGCGTCGTCGTTCAGCCAGGCCACGAACTCGGTGTCGACGTCGTCGAGCGCTGCCGCGATGCCGCCGGCGTAGCCCGTGTTGCGCTCGAGGCGGAGCACGTCGGGTGCGCTCGGGTGCTCGGCGAGGATCCGCCGGGTGTCGACGTCGGCCGCGTTGTCGACCACGAGTATCCGATGTGGACGTGTCTGTGCGGCGAGTCCGTCGAGGCAGTCGCCGAGGTGGGCTGCACCGCGCCACGTCACGACGACGACGGTGGTGGCGGGCATGGGTAGCACCGTAGCGAGTGCGGCGGTGCTGTGGTGCTGTGGTGCTGCGGTGGGCGGGAGGTCGCCGTGGTCGGGCATGATCAGAGGTCGCCGTGGGCGGGCATGATCAGGGGAAGAATCGGGGCGCCCCCGCGGGCCCGACCACCACCCTTCACTGACACGCTGGCGCGTGGCTGTGTTCCATGCCCCGAAGGGACCCTTGGGGGCGCTCAACGCCCCGAAGGTGCCCTTGGGGGCAGAATGGCCGCGTGCGGGAGTTGACGGTCGTGGCCGAGCAGTTACTGGCGCCGGTACCGGGTGGAACGGGCCGGTACACGGCGGAACTGCTGCGCGCGCTGGCCGAGACCGCACCGGACGGGTGGCGGGTGGGCAGTGTCGTGGCGCGGCACGCCGACGTCGGGGCCGCCCGCATCGACGGTGTCGCAGGTCCGCGGGTGCTGCCGGTGCCCCGCCGCGTGCTGACCGAACTGTGGCGCCGCGGACTGCCCTGGTGGCCCGGCGGCGACGCCGTCCACGCACCGACGCCCCTCGCGCCGCCCCGCGCACCCCGCGGTCGCACGCTGTCGGTGACCGTGCACGACACCGTCCCGTGGACCCACCCCGAGACGCTCACTCCGCGCGGCGTTTCCTGGCACCGCGCCGCGATCACGACAGCGCTGCAGCGTGCGGACGCCGTCGTCGTGCCCACCCGCGCGGTCGCCGGCGACCTGGCACGCCACGTCGCCGGACCGGATCCCGTGCAGGTCGTCGGCCACGGCACGACGACCTGGCCCCACCCCGCACGGCCGGACTCCGCACGGCCGGACTCCGCACGGCCCGAGTCGGAACGGGCCGAGTCGGCACGACCCGCGGCACGGCCCGGAGCGGTACGACCCGACGCGGCACGGCCGGGCCCCGCACCGCCCGAACCGGCGTCGCCCGGTTCCGCGCCGTCCGGTTCCGCGCCGTCCGGTTCCGCACCGTCCGAATCCGCGCCGGTCGACCTGCCCGAGCGGTACGTGCTCGCGATCGGCACCGTCGAACCGCGCAAGGGCATCGACGTCCTGATCCGCGCGATGGTCGGCGTCGACGAGGTGCCGCTCGTCCTGGCCGGACAGTCCGGCTGGGGTGGCCTGGACCCGCGGCGGGTCGCGGCCGACGCCGGCCTGCCGCCCGGGCGGGTTCGCGTGCTCGGCAGGCTCGCCGACGCCGACCTGGCCACCGTGCTGCGCGGTGCGAGCGTGCTGGCTGCGCCGAGCCTCGCCGAGGGCTTCGGCCTGCCCGTGCTGGAGGCGATGGCCGAGGGTGTGCCCGTGGTGCATTCGGACGCGCCCGCGCTGGTCGAGGTCGCCGGTGGTGCGGGTGTGTGCGTGCCGCGCGGTGACGTGGACGCACTGGCGGCGGCGCTACGGGAGGTCCTGACCGGGGGGAAGCGTGCTGCCTCGCTCGCCCGCGCCGGGTACACGCGCGCGCAGGCGTTCACGTGGCGCCGTGCCGCGGCGGCCGTCTGGCGGCTGCACACGGCAACCGCCACCGCGCCCGCCACGCCGGAGAACTGACCGAGCCCCGGCTCCGGCCGGGCCCCGGGAACAGGCCGGGCCGGAGAACCGGCCGGGCCGGGATCGACCGTGTCCCGGAACCGACGAACGCCGGGGTGGCCAACAGTACGCTGACCGGCTGTGATGCACCCGTGACATCGTCGTGACTTTCGCGAACACCCGACACACGTCGGTTGCGGAGTCGTACCCTGCTCGGGTGGCCGACCCCAGAGTGTTGATCGACGCCACCGCTGTGCCTGCCGACCGCGGTGGCGTCGGCAGGTATGTCGATTCCCTGGTTGCCGCCCTCGATTCCGACGGGGTGGCACTCTCCGTGGTGTGCCAGCCACGGGACACCGAGCTGTACGGCGGACTCGCTCCGCACGCCGAGATCGTGCCCGCCGCGGAGTCGACGGCCACCCGCACGGCCCGCTTGACCTGGGAACAGACCACGCTGCCGCGCCTCGCGGGAAGGCTCCGCGCCGATGTCGTCCACTCGCCGCACTACACGATGCCGTTGGCCAGCCGCGCCGCCTCGGTGGTCACCCTGCACGACGCGACGTTCTTCACCGACCCGATCCTGCACTCGTCGGTCAAGGCGCGGTTCTTCCGCGCGTGGACGTCCACGGCGTTGCGGCGGGCGGACGTGTGCGTCGTCCCCAGTGAGGCGACCTCCCACGAACTGGCGCGTGCCACCCCCGCATCCGGCGCGCGAATCGAGGTCATCCACCACGGTGTCGACGAGGAGCGGTTCCATGTTCCGTCGCCGGAGGAGATCCGGACCGCACGCGAGGCGATCGGCATCGGCGCCACGCCGTACGTCGCGTTCCTCGGAGCGCTCGAACCGCGCAAGAACGTGCCCGCGCTGGTGCGTGGTTTCGCCCATGCCGTCGCCGACATGCCGGAACCGCCCGCGCTGGTGCTCGCGGGGCAACCCGGCTGGGACCGGCAGGTCGAGTCCGCGCTCGACTCCGTGCCGCACCGGCTGCGTGTGATCCGTGCGGGGTACCTGCCGTTCGACGGGCTGTCGGGTTTTCTCGGCGGCAGCGAACTCGTCGCATATCCGAGCCTCGGGGAGGGCTTCGGCCTGCCGGTGCTCGAGGCGATGGCGTCGGGCGCGTGCGTGCTGACCACCCGCAGGCTTGCGTTGCCCGAGGTCGGCGGCGATTCGGTGGCCTACTGCGGGGTCGGGGCGGGCGACGTCGCGGCCTCGTTGCGGGAGCTGCTCGACGACCCGGCGCGCCGCTCCCGGCTGGCATCGGCAGCGCAGCGCCGGGCGAAGGACTTCTCGTGGGGCGCCACCGCCGAACGCCACCGCGAGGCCTACGCCAGAGCCGCCCACGCCGCCCGCGCGCCGGCCTGACGAGTCCGTTCCCGGCGCGTGTCCTGCGTCGAGCACCGCGTGTCCTGCACTCGTGCCCCTCGAGGTGCACCTCCCAGCGCCGTGTTGCGGACTCCGGGGACCGTGTTGCGGATTCCGGGGGTCGTGTTGCGGACTCCGGGGACTGTGTTGCGTTGTGCGGGCCCCTCCGCCGACCCCGGAGGCATTCCGCGCATGCCCTGCTCCCACCCGTCACCACCGCCACCCGACCGGACACGCTCGGCGCGGCTGTGCCCCAAAGGGTCCCTTGGGGGCATCGGGGCCACCCCGGCGCGGCGGGTGCAGAATGTGCGCGTGACCGAGCCGAAGACCTACGGTGACGGCGTCGCGGTGGTGACCGTGACGTACTCCCCGGGCGCGACCCTCGAACGTTTCCTCGACACCCTCGCCACGGCGACCGACCGCGACGTGCAGGTCGTGCTCGCCGACAACGGCTCCGTCGACGGGGCGCCCGAGAAGGCTGCCGAGCGGGCGAACGTGCGGCTCGCGGCGATGGGCGAGAACCTCGGCTACGGCGCCGCGGCCAACCGGGGTGTGGCCGAGTTCGGCGACGACATCGGCTGGGTCGTCGTCGCCAACCCCGATCTCGAATGGGACGCCGGTTCGCTGGACGCGCTGCTCGCCGTCACCGAGCGCTGGCCCCGCGGCGGCGCGTTCGGTCCGCTGATCCGTGAACCCGACGGCTCGGTCTACCCGTCGGCGCGGCTGTTGCCCTCGCCGGGCCGCGGCATCGGCCACGCCGTGTTCGGCAGGATCTGGCCGTCCAACCCGTGGACCCGCGCCTACCGCCAGGAGAGCGGCGAGCCCACCGAGCGGACGGCGGGCTGGTTGTCGGGTTCGTGCCTGCTGGTCCGCCGCGAGGCGTTCGACTCGGTCGACGGGTTCGACCCGCGCTACTTCATGTACTTCGAGGACGTCGACCTCGGCGACCGCATCGCCAGGGCGGGCTGGCTCAACGTGTACGCCCCGTCGGCCGCCGTGATGCACATCGGCGGGGAATCGACGTCGAAGGCCTCGACGACGATGCTCGCCGTCCACCACGACAGCGCCTACCGCTACCTCGCCGACCGGCACCGCGGACTCCGGTGGAAGCCGTTCCTGGCCGCCGTCAAACTCGGCCTGAAACTACGCCTCAAACTGGAGACCCGCGGCGCCTGACCGGCCGGAACGGTCACGCCCACCGGCACGCGGCCGACGGCAGGGCGGCGACCACCGCGACCTCGACCACCGCGACCTACACCACCGCGCTCCTCACCACCGCGCTCCTCACCACCGCGCTCCTCACCACCGCCGAGCCGCGGCCCGGCCGGCGCGATCCCCGCCGCCCAGCATCGGCTCTGCATCGCCGCCGGCGACGGCTGCGCGAGCGGGCCGAGCTCCGGTGGTGGCATCGCCGCTCGGTCGTCACAGACCGTCGAGACGGCGGGCGAGCTCGGACGTTCCTGCCCCCGGATCGGCCTTCGTGGTCGGTACGAACCCACCCTTCGGTGCGTCGTCACCGGCGGCCGCGGCGCCGGAGTCCTCCCTCGTGGGATGGGTCGGGTTCGGTGGGCCACCGGCCTGCGTCGCAGGGTTGGGGCCGCCGGGCGTCACCGGAACGCCGGTGAACGTCATGTCCGGCGGCGCGTTCGCCGTGTCGACCGGCTGTGCCGCCGCGGTGTTCAGCGGTTGGGTACGCGCATTCTCCGCCAGCGCGGGAGCAGCGGAACGGGGAACCGAGTCCCGCGAGTCCGGCGTCGGGGAGGCCGCGGGCGGGCCTGCCGCGGGCCCCACAGCAGCCCCCGGGGAGCCGGAGCCCTGGAAACCGGAGCCCTCGAAACCGGAGCCCTGGAAACCGGCGGCCCCGGACGCGGCCGCCGCGGCGTCCCGCTGGTTCAACGGCACGGTCGGCGCCGGCTGTGAGAGGTGGCTCTCGTCGTTACGTTCGATCACCGATGCCGGCACCTTCGCGGTCGCGTCGGGGTCCTGTTCGGCCCCGCGCACGACCGAGGACGGAATGACCTGCGTGTCGGCCGAGTCCATCGGTGACTCCATGTTGTCCGGCGTCACCACGCCCGTGCGCCGCTGCGCCCGAGCCAGTACGGCGTCCGCTCGATCGCGGGGGTCCATGCCCACGCCCTCCCCGATGCTCGACCAGGCCCTCTCGGTGGAAGGGCCGCCGGATTCTGCCACTAGGGTAGGCCCTCCGGTTCGATACCGTCAGCGTTTCCCCCGGTTTGTCGCCGGCGGGCCACGAGAAAGGGTAGGTGCACACTCGAATGGGGTCCTCGTCCGGAGGCGGTACGGTCGACGCCGTGGTGCTCGTCGGCGGTAAAGGCACCAGGTTGCGCCCGCTGACCCTCTCCGCGCCGAAACCGATGCTGCCGACGGCGGGCGTGCCGTTCCTGTTGCACCTGCTGTCGCGGATCCGCGCGGCGGGGATCACACATGTGGTGCTCGGCACGTCGTATCAGGCCGAGGTGTTCGAGGAGCACTTCGGCGACGGCAGCGCACTCGGCCTCGAGCTCGAGTACGTCGTCGAGGACGAACCGCTCGACACCGGCGGCGCGATCCGCAACGTCTACGACCGGCTCCGCGCCGACGACGTGGTGATCTTCAACGGCGACATCCTCTCCGGTACGGACATCGGCGCGCTCATCGGTACGCACCGCACCGCGGGCGCCGACGTCACCCTGCACCTGCAGCGGGTGGCCGACCCCAGCCGGTTCGGTTCCGTCCCCACCGACGCCGAGGGCCGCGTGACGGGGTTCCTCGAGAAGACGCAGAATCCGCCGACCGACCAGGTCAACGCCGGGTGTTACGTGTTCCGGCGCGAGGTCGTCGGCGGGATCCCGGAGGGCAGGCGGGTGTCGGTGGAGCGCGAGACGTTCCCCGGACTGCTCGAGGCGGGCGCGCACGTGCACGGGTTCGTCGACGACTCGTACTGGCTCGACGTCGGCACACCGGAGACGTTCGTGCGGGGGAGTGCGGACCTGGTGCGCGGTGTGGCGCCGACGTCGGCGCTGGCGGGGCCGACGGGTGACGCGCTCCGGCTGGCGGGTGCGTCCGTGGCAGCCGACGCCGAGGTCGCGGGCGGGTCGACGTTGGGTGCGGACTCCGTTGTGGGCGCCGGTGCGCGGGTCGAGGCGTCGGTCCTGTTCGACGGCGCGGTGGTCGAGGCGGGAGCCATGGTGGAGCGGTCCGTGCTCGGTGCGGACTCGCGCGTGGGCGAGGGTGCGGTGTTGCGCGGTGTGACACTCGGTGACGGCGCGAGTGTCGGCGCAGGGTGCGAACTCCTCGACGGGGCGCGCGTGTGGCCCAAGGTGGAGCTGCCTGCGGGCGCGATCCGGTTCTCGAGCGATGCGTGAACGCCGCCTACGACCCGGATTCGATGTCGACCTCGATGCCGTGCTGGCGCCGCTGCGGCGTGGTCACGCCGATCCGTGTGTGCGGCATGACGGCGGATTCTGGCTGACGGCGAACACCGCGGAGGGGTCCGCCACGCTGCGGGTGTCGCGGTCCGGAGTGGACGTCCTCGGAACCGCGTGGGGAGACGGTGCCGAGGCGGTCCTCGACGGACTGCCCGCACTGCTGGGCGCCGACGACGATGACTCCGGGTTCGTGGCGCACCACGAGGCGGTCGCGAGGGCGCGGCGGAACCTGCCGCGGCTGCGACTGGGCGCGACGCGGCGGGTGTGGGACGTGCTCGTGCCCGCGGTGCTGGAACAGAAGGTGACCGGGTACGAGGCGCACCGGTCGTGGCGGGAACTGTGCCGGCGGTTCGGTGAGCCCGCCCCCGGCCCGGCACCGGAGGGGATGCACGTACCGCCGACACCCGCGGCCGTGTTGTCCATTGTGGATTGGAACTGGCATCGGGCTGGTGTGGATTCCTCGCGCAGGCGGGCGTTGCGGGCCGCGGCGACGGTGGCCCGCCGGCTGGAACGCGCTGCGTCGCTGGGCGGCGCGGAGGGCAGGAAGCTGTTGCGGACGGTACCGGGCATCGGCGTGTGGACCGCGGCCGAGGTGGCCCAGCGCGCGTGGGGCGATGCCGACGCGGTCAGCTTCGGCGATTTCCATGTCCCCTCGGTCGTCGGCCATGCCCTGCTCGGCCGCGAACTCGACGACGCCGGTATGCACGAGGTGCTCGCCCCGTACGCGCCGCACCGCCACCGCGCGGTGCGCTACCTCGAGGCGGCGGGCCACACGCGCCCGCGCTACGGCCCCCGCCACCCGATCCGCGACCACCGCGCCATCTGACCCCGCGTGTCCTGCACTCGGCACCGCGCGTCGCCCGGCCAACACCCCTCGGGGACGCGCTGGCGCGCGACTGTGTTTGCGGAGCCGTGTTGCGCCGGTCGCCACCCGGCCGGCCCCTCTGCGATGCATCGGCACGGGTTGCCGTCGTCCACGGGGCCCGCACCCGGACGCTCGCACTCTGCACCGCGGCCGGTGCCCGGTCGGATTTCCGCCAGTCGTACGGATCCTGAGCGCAGTTCGTTACCGTACGGCGAGTTGACGATCACCGCAGCGAAAGTGCGTGGACTCGGGTGAAGGGCAGGAACCCACGGCGCGTGCCGAACGCAGAACACGCGCGGCCGAACGCAACACGCGCCCCCCCCCCGGGAAACGCAACACGGCCCCCGGAGAACGCAACACGCGCCCCGGTGAACGCAACACGGCCCCCGGAGAACGCAACACGCCGGGGAGGGTGTGGGTCAGGGGAAGGCGTCGAGGAGTTGGTGCTGGGCCGTGGTGAGGTAGTCGTCGAGGGTGCGGGCTGCGGCGTCGAGGTCGCCGTCGGCCAGCAGGCGCGCGATGCCGCGGTTCAGCTCGATGTACGGCTCGTGGAACCGGCGCAGTGCCGGTGTGGCGTGGAACGCCAGTCGCAGTTCCGCCGTGAGCTGCTGCATGATCTCGTCGGCCCGCGGGCTGCCGGCGAGTGCCGTGATCGCCTGGTGGAAGCGCATGTTCGCGGTGCCGACGTCCAGCCAGCGTTCCTCGGCGGCGGCTTGCTCGGCGGACGTGATCGCCGCTTCGATCGCCGCCAGCCGCTCCGGCGGCACGTCCGACGCCGCCCGGATCGCACCCGGTTCGAGTAGCCGCCGCGTGCGGTACAGATCGGTCACGTCGTCGGCGTCGAGCATCCGGACGAACACGCCTCGGTGAAACTCGTGCACCAGCAGTCGTTCGTGCACCAGCAGGCGAAACGCTTCACGCAGCGTGTTGCGTGACACCCCGAGTGCCTTACCCGCGCTGTGCTCCGAGAGCTGGGTTCCCGGGAGCAGTCGTCCGTCGATGATCCACTGCCGCAGCGCATCGGCGACCCGCTCGGCCGTACTGGTTCGGTCGAGCAGCGAGCGGTTACCCGCGAGTAGGTCGGACCAGGGTTCGGCGTCGGCCTGGCCGGATGCGCTGGGGCTGGCCATCGGTGGTGTCGACCTCCGTGTCGTCGGGCTCTCGAAGTGTAGCAATCGGATTGCCCCCTTGTCGGATTGTTGAACAACTGGCTACGGTCTTGCGAAACCCCATCGACCCGGGAGACCGATATGGCCGAGACCGCGGGCAGTGGCGCCGACCGCAACGACGTCGGCGACAACGGCGACCGCACCACCGGCGGAGCCGGCACCGGCGGCGACACCGGCGAGGTGAGGACCGGTGGAGACAGCACCGGCGGAGGTGCCGGTGGCGCGAAGACCGGTGATGCGAAGACCGACGGAGCGAAGACCGGCACGGGCGCGCTGGCGGGCTCCACCAAGCGCGGCGCCCTCGCCGGTGCGATCTTCCTGATGGCCACGAGCGCCATCGGTCCCGGATTCATCACGCAGACCACCGAGTTCACCGCCCGGCTCGGCGCGGCGTTCGCCTTCGCGATCCTCCTGTCGATCCTCGTCGACATCGCGGTGCAGCTGAACGTCTGGCGCGTCATCGGCATCTCGGGCCTGCGTGCGCAGGAACTCGGCAACCGGGTGCTGCCCGGCGTCGGCTATCTGATGGCGGTGCTCGTCGTCCTCGGCGGGCTCGTGTTCAACATCGGCAACATCGCCGGCACGTCGCTCGGCCTGGACGCGCTGTTCGGACTCGACGTGAAGATCGGCGGCACGATCTCCGCGGCCATCGCGATCGCGGTCTTCCTGAGCAAGCGCGCCGGTGTCGCGATGGACCGGCTCGTCGTCGTGCTGGGCTTCGTGATGATCGCGCTGACGACGTACGTCGCGATCGTCTCGTCCCCGCCGGTGGGCGAGGCCATGACGCAGGCGGTCGTGCCCGACACGATCGACGTCCTGGTGATCACCACGCTGATCGGCGGGACCGTCGGCGGCTATATCACGTACGCGGGCGCCCACCGGCTCATCGACTCGGGCGTCAGCGGCCCCGACGAGGTCGCGCGCGTGTCCCGCAGCTCGGTGACGGCGCTGCTGGTCACGGGTGTCATGCGGGTGGTGCTGTTCCTGGCGATCCTCGGTGTCGTCGCCGGCGGAGCGGCGCTGACCGGCGGAAACCCGACCGCCGAGGCGTTCGGCCACGCGGCGGGTGAGGTCGGCATGCGCCTGTTCGGCATGGTGCTGTGGGCAGCGGGCATCACGTCGGTGATCGGTGCGTCCTACACCTCGGTGTCGTTCCTCGTGTCGTTCTCACCCGCGCTGAAACAGCGGCAGAACTGGCTCGTCGCGGGGTTCGTCGTCGTCTCCGCGGTGGGGTTCGTCCTGCTCGACCAGGCACCGACGACGCTGCTGATCCTCGCGGGCGCGCTCAACGGGCTGATCCTACCCGTCGGGTTCGGCGTGCTGATGTGGGTGGCGGCGCGGCGCAGCGACCTGCTCGGCGGGTACCGGTATCCGCGCTGGCTGCTCGTGATCGGCGTGGCGGCCTGGCTGTTGACGCTCTACCTCGGGTGGAATTCACTCAGCGGTATCGCGGACCTGTGGGGCTGACGGCGCGAGGACGAGGGAGGTGCCGATGGACACGACCACGCTGCGGGTGCTGCCGTGCGGGGACACGGGGCTGCTCGTCGAATCGGCCGGGCTCGACGACGTCCTGGCCCTGCACGCGGCGCTCGACGCCGACCGCCCGGCCGGCGTCGTGGACCTCGTTCCCGCCGCCCGGACGCTGCTGCTGCGATTCGACCCGGCCCGCACCGGCGCCGTCGCCGTGGAACGGGCCGTCCGGGAGGCGAACCCCGTGGCGGTGGCGCGGTCCGAGGGCGAGCTGGTGGAGATCCCGGTCGTCTACGACGGGCCGGACCTCGCCGACGTCGCCCACCACACCGGACTGTCCGAACGCGACGTGATCGCCGAGCACACCGGCTGCGAGTGGACGGTCGCGTTCGGCGGGTTCGCCCCCGGGTTCGGCTATCTGACGGGCGGGTCGCCGCGACTGGAGGTGCCGCGGCGCGGCGAATCGCGCACGCGGGTGCCGACCGGTTCGGTCGCGCTGGCCGGCACGTTCAGCGGGGTCTATCCGCGTGCCTCGCCCGGCGGCTGGCAGCTCATCGGCCGCACCGACCTGGTGACCTGGGACGTCGACCGGGACCCGCCCGCACTGCTGCGTCCGGGCGTGCGGGTGCGGTTCGTCGAGGCCGCAGGACCCGAGGCCACAGGATTCGAGGCCACGGAACCCGAGGCCACAGGATTCGAGGGCACGGAACCCGAGGCCGCGGAACGCGGGGAACCGGGACCGGACCGGACGGCCGGAGGCGGCTCGTGACGGATCTCGACGTGCTCGCACCGGGGCCGCTGGCGACGGTGCAGGACCTGGGCAGGCCGGGCAACGCGGGTATCGGTGTCGGTGCCTCCGGCGCGGCGGACCGCGGATCGCTGCGCTTGGCGAACCGGCTCGTGGGCAACGAGGAGGACGCGGCGTGCGTCGAGGTCACCTTCGGCGGGTTTGCGGCCCGCACGCGAACTCCGGTGACGATCGCCGTGACCGGGGCGCCGTGCCCGGTCACCGTCGACGGCCGTGGCGCGGCGCCGAACAGCGTGCTGCGCCTTCCCGCCGGAGCGGAGATCCGTCTCGCGGCTCCCGTCCGTGGCCTGCGCAGTTACCTCGCCGTGCGCGGCGGACTGGTCGTGCCGGCCGTACTCGGATCGCGATCGACCGACCTGCTGTCCGGCCTCGGCCCGCAACTGCTGCGGGCGGGCGACGTACTGCCCGTCGGCCCGCCGCCTGCGCACTTCCCCGTCGTTGACGGCGCCCCGGGGAGACCGATCGCCGCCGACGAGGTGACCCTGCGCGTCGTGACCGGTCCCCGCGACGACTGGTTCAGCTCCCGTGCCCTGCATGCGTTGCTGACCGAGCCCTACACGGTGACGTCCGAATGCGACCGCGTCGGCGTGCGGCTCGACGGCCCGGAGCTGGGCCGCGCGAGCGTGGGAGAACTGCCGAGCGAAGGCATGGTGGCGGGGGCGCTGCAGGTGCCGCCGTCGGGAAAGCCGACGCTGTTCCTCGCCGACCATCCCGTCACCGGTGGCTATCCGGTGATCGCCGTTCTCGTCGCCTCCGATGTGGACGCTGCGGCCCAACTGCGCCCCGGGATGCGCGTGCGCTTCGCCCCGGTCCGCGCGCCCGGGAGGCCCGCGCCCGCCGCTCCGGCCCGGACCGGCCCGCACCGATCCGGGGCGCCGAGTTCCGGGACGCCGAGTTCCGGGAGGTCGTCATGACCGGATCCGGCACACCGGCCGTGTTCACCGATCCGCGCGAGGCACGGGCCGCCTACCGCGGCGGACTGCGGACTCCCACGGCGGGACACTGTCCGGGATGGACGCAGGCCAACCTGATCTCACTGCCGCAGGAGTTCGCCGAGGACTTCCTCCGCTTCGCGCAGCGCAACCCGCAGGCGTGCCCGGTACTCGGCGTCACCGAACCCGGTGCGGTGTCGCTGCCGATCTTCGACGGCGACCTGCGGCGCGACCTGCCCGCGTACCGGGTCTACGACCGCGGCGAGCTCGCCGGTGACCGCACCGACGTCGTCGACCTGTGGCGCGCCGACCTGATCACGTTCCTCATCGGCTGCAGCTTCACGTTCGAGGCCGCGCTGCTGACGGCCGGCGTGCCGGTGCGGCACCTCGAGGACGGCGGCAACGTGCCGATGTACACCACGTCGGTCGCGTGCCGCCCGGCGGGCCGCATGGCGGGGCCGCTGGTCGTGTCGATGCGCCCGATCCCGGCCGACCGGGTCGAGGACGCGATCCGGGTGACGGCGCGTCACCCGAGCGTGCACGGCGCGCCGGTCCACATCGGACGCCCCGAGCTCCTCGGGATCGACGACCTCACCCGGCCCGATTTCGGCGATCCGGTGCGCATCGAACCCGGCGAGGTTCCCGTGTTCTGGGCGTGCGGAGTGACGCCGCAGGCCGCCGTGATGCGGTCGAAGCCGCCGCTGGCGATCGGTCACGCACCCGGGCACATGGCGATCACCGACGCCCGCGACACGGACTACCTCGTCGGCGGCTGACACACCGGTCCTGCCTCCGCCGCCGTGCCCGCGATTCGGCCCCCGGAGTTCGCAACACGGCCCCCGGAGCCCGCAACACGGCCCCTGGAGCCCGCAACACGGGCCCTGGAATCTGCAACACAGGCCCCGGAGCCCGCAACACGGGCCCTGGAATCTGCAACACGGGCGCTCGGGCGTCAGTGGGAGCGGAGGGCGGCGGTGACGATGGCGAGGGCCTCGTCCTCGCTCAGGCCGAGTTTGCGTGCCGTGTCGGCGTACTGCCGGGCGGCGTCGCGGGCCCGGATCCGTGTGCGGTCGCCGGTGGCTGCCACGAACGTGCCTGAACGGCCCTTCGTCTCGATCAGCCCGGCTTCCTCGAGCTCCCGGTAGGCGCGCGCGATCGTGTTGGGTGCGATGCCGAGGTCCGCGGCGAGCTTGCGCACGGTCGGCAGCTTCGTGCCGACGGCCAACGCGCCGTCGTTGATCTGCTCGGCCAGCCCGGAGCGGATCTGTTCGAACGGCGGCACCTTCGACTCCGGGTCGACGCCGACCAGCGGCTCCGTCTCACTCATCGCGGGAAACCTTCGCAGGCTCGTGGTGACGTGCGCACAGTCCTCACGCCCTGTCGAGCGCGGCCGCCACGAGTTCGGTCAGGTCCTCGGTGCCGGGCGGCAGCGCGTGTGCCGGCCACCAGCGCAGGTCGTCGGACTCGTCGCTGGCCACCGGCTCGGCACCCGCGGGCGCGCGCACGAGGAACTGCACGTCGAAGTGCCGCGTGGGCACGCCGAGCGAGCAGGTGATCGGGTGGACGTCGAGCCGCAGCGGGTCGTCGTCGATCGTCAGCCCGGACAGGCCCGACTCCTCGGCGGCCTCGCGCAGCGCCGCCGCGGTCAGCGACGTGTCCTCGGGTTCGCAGTGCCCGCCGAGCTGCAGCCACCGGCCGACCCGCGGATGCAACGTGAGCAGCACGTGCCCGCCCGTGGAGTCCAGCACGATCGCCGACGCCGTGAGGTGGCCCGCCTCGCACGAGCGCGCACACGCGTCCGGGCGGGCGGCGAGGAAACCGAGGTAGGCCTGCCGCAGCGATTCCTGTGCGGCCGTGTCGGGCTTCCAGCCGTCCAGAGTGGACGTGGCGGCAGCGTGCAGGGCGGCCATCTACAGCTCCAGGAATCCGTCGTCGACGTCACGGGGCGGGCGCGGCGCGAGGGGCTCGGCCGGATGGCCGACGGCGACGGCGCCGAGCGGCCGCCACGACGCGTCGAGTCCGAGGCTCGCGCGCACGATGTCGGCCGCGAAGATGGTCGAGCCGATCCAGCACGAGCCGAGCCCTTCGGCGGCCAGCGCGACCAGCAGCGCCTGCACGGCCGCGCCCCCGGCGACGGTGAACATCGTGTTCTCGCAGGCATTGCGCCGCTCGTCGGGGTAGGTGTGTGCGCCGTCCGGCACCAGGAACGGCACGATCACCTCGGGCGCGTCAACGAGGATGTCGCCGCGGCGCAGGCGTTTCTCGATCTGCTCCGCCGTGAAGCCGTCCGCTGTCAGGTCGTCTCGCCACGCCTCGCGCATCGCCTCGAGCAGCTTCGTCCGCGTGCCGGGGTCGCGCAGCCGGACGAACCGGACCGGGCGGGTGTGGTGCGGCGCGGGTGCCGTGAGTGCTGCGCCGACGGCCCGGCGCAGCACCTCGGGATCCACGGCGTCACCGGTGAACTCGCGCACCGATCGCCGCGTCAGCACCGCCTCGCGCCTGCCTTGGGCGATCGACTCGTCCGTGCCGAGCCGGAACAGGTCGTAATCGGCCGACCGCACCAGATCCCGTGCCGTCGACTCCTCGTCGCCGATCTCCAGGCCGCGCACCACGGCAACCGGGAGGCCGCCGAGCTTGCCCTTGACCAGGTCGGCGGCCGAGGCGATCTCGTCGGCCACCGCGATCTCCGTGACCGCCAGCTCGTTGCCGTGGTCGTCGACCTTGCCCTCGTAGGCGTGCAGCACGCTCAGGCCGGAGGCGCCGATCGTCTCGTCGGTCTGGCCGTTGCGCCACGCGCGGCCCATCGTGTCGGTGACCAGTACGGCGACCTCGACGCCGAGGCGCTCGCGCAGGCCGCGCCGCAGCGCCAGCGCCGAGGCGTCGGGGTCGTAGGGCAGCAGTGCGATCTCGTCGCGGTTCACATTGGACGCGTCGACGCCCGCGGCGGCCTGCACGATCCCGTTGCGGTTGCGGGTGATCAGGGTCCGCCCGATCTGCGCCAGCACGCCTTCGGACTCGGCGTCGATCAGCTCGCGCCGGGCGGCGTCGCGTTCGTCCGGATCGGACGGAACCCGGATCAGTCGTCCCTCCGCTTTGGACACGATCTTGCTCGTGACCACCACGACGTCGCCGGAACGCAGCCACCGTGCGGCCGAGGCGATCGCGCCCGTGAGGTCGTCGCCCGGGCGGAACTCCGGCAGGCCCTCGACGGGCAGGACCTCGACGCGCCCTCCCGCGTGGTCAGCCAACCTGCACTCCGGCCAGTTCCAGGGCGTCCCGTGCCATCTGCGCCGTGGCGTCCACATCGGACATCATGATCGGCACGGCGCGCACCGCGACGCCCGGAACGTCCACGCGCTCGCCCGAGTGCACCAGCCAGCCGTCGAGCAGGCCCTCGTCGGAGGTCTGCCGTGAGCCGTAGTGGGCGCCCACGGCCTCGGCGGAGGTCTCCACGCCGATCGCGGACAGGCACGCGTCGCCCATCCCGCGCAGTACCTTGCCGCCGATGATCGGCGACACGCCGACGACGCCCGCCTCGGTCTTGCGCAGTGCCTCGCGGATGCCGGGCACGGACAGCACCGACCCGATCGACACGACGGGGTTGGACGGCGCGAACAGCACCGCGTCCGCCTCGGCGATCGCCTCCAGCGTGCCCGGCGCCGGAGCCGCCTCCTCCGCGCCGACCGGCACGATCGAATGCGCCTGCAGTTCGGCCCGGTGCCGCACCCACCACTCCTGGAAGTGGATCGCCTTCCGCTTCGTCTCGTCCTCGGGATCGTCGACGACGACGTGCGTCTCCACCCGGTCGTCCGACATCGGCAGCAGTCGCACGCCCGGTTGCCAGCGGTTGCACAGCGCCTCGGTGACCGCCGACAGCGGATAGCCCGCACGGATCATCCGGGAACGAATCAGGTGTGTGGCGACGTCCTTGTCGCCGAGCGAGAACCACGTCGGGTCCGCGTTGTAGGCCTGGAGTTCGGTCATCACCGACCACGTCTCGTCGGTCTGACCCCAGCCGCGTTCCGTGTCGATGCCACCGCCGAGCGTGTACATGCAGGTGTCGAGGTCGGGGCAGACCCGCAGGCCGTGCATCCACACGTCGTCGCCGGTGTTGACCAGCGCCGTGACCTCGTGTTCCGACCCGGCGTCCGGTGCTCCCGTCGGCGGCAGCCCCAGTGCGGCTTTGACCCCCAGGAGGAAGCGGGCTCCGCCCACTCCGCCGACCACGACCACGACCTTCACGACCCTGCCTCTTTCGTCTTCGCCCGACCCCTCGTCCGTCCTTACCGCGTTCGATCCTCGCACGGCGCCCAGTAGCGATAGTGGTGGTGTTCGCGGAAACCGAGCCGTGCGTACAGGGCCAGCGCGGCGGCGTTGTCGGCGGCGACCTGGAGCACGCACGCCGCGGCGCCGTGGCGCTCGCCCCACGCGCCGATCGCGGCCATCAGCGCCCTCGCCAGGCCCTGCCTACGGTACGCCGGGTGCACGGCGAGCCGGGCGACGAACAGCAGGCCGTCGGCGACAGCTCCCCGCACCGCCGCGCGCGTTCCGTCGTGGCCCGTGCTGCACCGTCTGCAGCATCGGCGGGATGGCATGGTGGTGGGAGAAGTCACAGACCGCAGTGAGGGCGGCGGGCAGCTCCCTGCCGGGGTCGCCGACGGCCAGCGCACTTCCCCCGCCGGCTACGCCCTCATTGGCGGGAGGTGCCCCATTGGCCCGCCCGGTGAAGTCGCCCGCAGCCCGCAGCCGCCACTCGCCGAGCTGCTCGTCGACGACGGCGGGCCAGGCGTCGGCACAGGCGTGTTCGATTCGCATCGCAGTCATCACGCCTACGATGGGTACCGGGAACCGGCGAGAGGAGACGCATGAATATCTCGCGCAGGGACGACCGTCACAACGCCGACCTCGCGCAGGAGATCTCCGACAGCTTCAACCGCGCACTCGGGGAGCGGAAGACCGCCGCCCCCGGCACCGGCACGGGTCCCGACGGGACGGGGCCCGGCGACGAGGAGAACGACGGTGACCACGGTGCCGCGAGTGACGGTGCCGCGAGTGACGGTGCCGTGGGTGACGAGCAGCAACGACCACGGTTCGTGATCACCGGCGACCGCCGCAGTACCGGACGTAACCGGCGCCCGTGAGCGTTGTTCGTCACGTCTCCGTCGGCCCCGGATAAGGGTGGCCTGGTCTTAGGATGCCTGCCGACACCACGTAATGTCCGAAGGCGTCCGCCACCGTGCGGACCGGCCGACCGGCCAGAGGAATACAGCAACAGCAGGAGAGCGCAGTGACCTACGTTATCGCCGAGCCCTGCGTCGACGTGCTCGACAAGTCATGCATCGACGAATGCCCCGTCGACTGCATCTACGAGGGTGACCGGATGCTCTACATCCACCCCGATGAGTGCGTCGACTGCGGAGCCTGCGAGCCGGTGTGCCCGGTGGAAGCGATCTACTACGAGGACGACGTTCCGGAGGAGTGGGTCAACTACACCAAGGCGAACGTGGACTTCTTCGACGAGATCGGCTCGCCGGGCGGGGCGGCCAAGGTCGGCAAGGCCTCGCACGACCCGCAGTGGATCAAGGACCTGCCCCCGCAGGGCGAATGACCCGGCTCCAGCTGCCCGGCTTCCCCTGGGACTCGCTGGCCGGGCACACCGCACGGGCGAAGGCGCACCCGGACGGGATCGTCGACCTCTCGGTCGGCACACCGGTGGACCCGGTGCCCGAGGCCGTCCGGGATGCGCTGGCGTCGGTGTCGGACATCCCCGGCTATCCGGCCACGCACGGCACGCCGGAGCTGCGGGAGGCCGCCGTTGAGGCACTGCGCCGCAGGCACGGTGTCACCGGCCTCCAGCCGGATGCCGTGCTGCCCACGATCGGTTCGAAGGAACTGGTCGCGTGGCTGCCGATGCTGCTGGGCGCGGGCGCAGGCGACGCTGTCGTCATCCCGGAACTCGCGTACCCGACGTACGAGGTCGGGGCGCTGATCGCCGGCGCGACGGCCCGTCGCGCCGACAGCCTGACCGCACTCGGGCCCGAGACGCCCGCGATGGTCTGGCTCAACTCGCCGTCGAACCCCACCGGCCGCGTGCTGGGTGTCGACCACCTGCGCAAGGTCGTCGACTGGGCCCGCGAGCGCGGCGTCGTGGTCGTCTCCGACGAGTGCTACCTCGCGCTCGGCTGGGACGCCGAACCCGTGTCGATCCTGCACCCCGATGTGTGCGGCGGTAGCCACGAGGGGCTGCTCGCGGTGCACTCGCTGTCGAAATCGGCCAACCTCGCGAGCTACCGCGCCGGGTTCCTCACCGGCGACCCCGCGCTGATCGCCGACCTCCTGGCCGTTCGCAAGCACGCGGGGATGATCGTGCCGCGTCCCGTGCAGGAAGCCATGCGCGTGGCGCTCGCCGACGACTCCCCGCTGGACCGGCAGCGCGAGTTCTACACCGCGCGCCGTGAGCTGCTGCGGGAGGCGCTGGCCGGTGCGGGCTTCCGTATCGATCATTCCGAGGCGGGGCTGTACCTCTGGGCCACGCGCGACGAGTCCGCCGACGACACCGTCGCCTGGCTCGCCGAACGCGGCATCCTCGTCGCCCCCGGCACGTTCTACGGCCCCGGCGGCGGATCCCACGTCCGCGTCGCCCTGACCGCCACCGACGAACGCGTCGCCGCCGCCGCGAAACGCCTGTCGGAGTAACCGGCAACCACCGTGTTGCGCTTTCCGGAGTCCGTGTTGCGGATCCAGGGGCCCGTGTTGCGGGTTCCGGGGTTCGTGTGGTGCAACACGGCCGACAACACGCGCGGCTGAGCGCAGGACACGCGCACGAGAAACGCCGCCGGGCCCGCGAGCCCGGCGGCGTTTCTCGTGGCAGGTATCGGTCAGTCGTTGGCGTGCAGGGCCTCGTTGAGCTCGATGCCCGTGCCCTGGCGCGGGACGACCTCCACGGCGCCGGTGGCCGAGTTGCGCCGGAACAGTACGTTCGAGATGCCCGACAGCTCACCGGCCTTCACGGCTTTGCCGTCGACCAGCACCTTCGTGCCCGCCGTGACGTACAGGCCCGCCTCGACCACCGAATCGTCACCGAGCGAGATGCCGACGCCGCCGTTCGCGCCCAGCAAGCAGCGCTCACCGAGGGAGATGATCTCCTTGCCGCCGCCGGACAGCGTGCCCATGATCGACGCGCCGCCGCCGATGTCGGAGCCGTCTCCCACGACGACGCCGGCCGAGATGCGGCCTTCGACCATCGACGCGCCCAGCGTGCCCGCGTTGAAGTTCACGAAACCCTCGTGCATGACGGTCGTGCCGCTGGCCAGGTGCGCCCCGAGGCGCACGCGGTCGGCGTCGCCGATCCGCACGCCGCTGGGCGTCACGTAGTCGACCATGCGCGGGAACTTGTCGACGCTGTAGACGGTCACCGGTGCCCGGGCGCGCAGGCGCATGCGCGTCGCCTCGAAGCCCTCCACGGGGCACGGCCCGTGGTTGGTCCACACGATGTTTTGCAGGAAGCCGAACTGCCCGTCCAGGCTCAGCCCGTGCGGCTGCACGAGCCGGTGGGAGAGCAGGTGCAGGCGCAGGTAGACGTCGTGCCCGTCGGCGGGCGCCGTCGCGAGGGTCGCCGCCGCGGTGCGCACGGCCACGACCTCGACGCCACGGGCGTCGTCCGTGCCCAGCAGCGAGGTGACCTCGGGGCCGAGCGACTCCGCGGCCTCCTCGGCCGACAGCCGCACGGTGCCGGACTCGGCGGCGGGCTCGGTCAGCCGCGGGTGCGGGAACCAGGTGTCCAGCACCGTGCCGGACGCCGTGACGGTGGCCAGGCCGACGCCGCTCGCGCCGGTCGTTTCGGGATCAGGGGTCTGCTCACTCACGCCGTAACGGTAACCCGCACGTCAGCCGCCCTGCCCGGACACCTGGGGCAGCTGCTGTACCCCGGTCTGCACGTCGTCGAGGGCGCCGGCGATGTCCTGCAGCGTCTGCGTGCACTCGTCGTCGTCACCGCTGCCGTCCGCGCTGCGTCCGCACTGCCCGTTGTTGTACGACGACAATCCCTCCTCGAGGGTGTCGGCCGCCTCGATCAGCCGCGGGCGGTCGTCGCGGCCGTACTGGCCTTGCGCGAAGTCCCGCGCCGAACCCGGGATACTGCCCAGCTGGGTGACGTACTTCTCGCACGCCGTCGGTTCGATGTCGGCGGGCGAGCGGTAGCACACGTCCTGGGTCAGGGCCCGCAGTTTCGTCGCCAGTGCCGCGGGTCCGGGGTCCTCGCCGCCGCCGCTCGGCATCGGACCGGCCTCGCGCGAGCACGCCGACGTCAGCACCACGAGCACGCCTGCCACGACCACGAGCAATGTCCGGATACGCACGCGTTCACCGTACGCATCGCCCGCATGTGACCGTCGGCACCCGTGCCGCCCGCCACCCGGCCCGTGTTGCGGATTCCGGGGGCCGTGTTGCGGGTTCGGGGGAGCGTGTTGCGGGTTCCGGGGCGCGTGCGCCCGCCCGCAGCACCGCCACCGGACCCCGGTTCGCCGGCGGCGCACGGCTAGTGTGCTCGGCATGGCCACGCTCGATCTGCACGCCGACCCCGTCGACCTGACCGCCGCGCTGGTGGACATCCCGTCCGAGTCCACCCACGAGCAGACGATCGCGGACGCGGTCGAGGCGGCGCTGCGCAGCCAGGCGCCGCACCTCGAGGTCGTCCGCAGCGGCGACGCCGTGCTGGCCAGGACGAATCTCGGCAGGCCGTCGCGGGTCGTGCTGGCGGGCCACCTCGACACGGTGCCGGAGAACGCGAACCTGCCCAGCAGCCGCAGCGACGACGGCGCGACGATGTACGGCCTCGGCACGGTCGACATGAAGGGCGGCGACGCGGTGTTCCTGCACCTCGCGGCGACGCTGCCCGAGCCGGAGCGCGACATCACGTTCGTCTTCTACGACTGTGAGGAGATCGACGCCAGCCGCAACGGTCTCGGCCGCATCCAGCGGGAGGCACCCGAGTGGTTGCGCGGAGACCTCGCGATCGTGGGGGAGCCGTCGAACGCGGCGATCGAGGCGGGTTGCCAGGGCACGATGCGCATCGACGTGACGACCTCGGGCGCGCGGGCGCACACGGCGCGTGCGTGGATGGGCGTCAACGCGATCCACGCGCTCGGCGAACCGTTGCGCAGGCTCGAACGGTACGAACCACGGGTGGTCGACATCGACGGGCTGACCTACCGCGAGGGCCTGCAGGCCGTGCGGGTCGGCGGCGGCGTGGCGGGCAACGTGGTGCCGGACGGCGCGGTGCTGGGTGTCAACCACCGGTTCGCCCCGGATCGCACCGCCGAGGAGGCCGAGGCGCACCTGCGCGAGGTGTTCGAGGGCTACGAGGTGACGGTCGTCGACGTCTCACCGAGCGCGCGGCCCGGGCTGTCGGAGCCGGCGGCGGCCGAGCTCGTCGCGGCGGCGGGCACCGCGGCGACCGCCAAGCTCGGCTGGACCGACGTCGCCCGGTTCTCCGCGCTGGGCATGCCCGCGGTCAACTTCGGCCCCGGTGACCCGACGTTCGCGCACACGCAGGCCGAGCAGGTCGCGGTCGCCGACATCACGCGGCACGCCGACGTGCTGCGGCGGTTCCTCACCGGCAGCTGACCGGCGACCGGCCGGCGGCCGACCGGCGACCGACCGGCAGCCGGCCGGAGGTCCGAGGCGGCCTGCCGAAACGGGGTCGTGCCGTGGCCGCCCGAACCGGAGCGCCCACGGGCAGCCTCGTAGGCTTTGCGGTGTGACCGACGCCGTGAACAACCCCGGTGACCCGGGCGAGAACGACTACCCGTCCGAAGCGTTCCGTGGGCCGATCGTGCTGCGACGCGAGCAGAAGGCCGGCCCCGGCTCGACGACAGACCAGCGCCTGCTCGATTCCCGCGGGCCGAGCGACTGGGTGCACACCGACCCGTGGCGCGTGCTGCGGATCCAGGCGGAGTTCGTGGAGGGCTTCGGTGCGCTGGCCGAGGTGCCGCGTGCCGTGACCGTGTTCGGCTCGGCGCGCACGGAACGCGACTCGGCCGAGTGCGTCGCCGGTGCCGAGATCGGCGCGAAGCTGGCGCGATCCGGTTTCGCCGCGATCACCGGCGGCGGCCCCGGCGCGATGGAGGCCGTCAACCGTGGCGCGTCCGAGGCGGGCGGCCTGTCGATCGGGCTCGGCATCGAGCTGCCGTTCGAGCAGGGCCTGAATCCGTGGGTCGACCTGGGCGTGAACTTCCGGTACTTCTTCGCCCGCAAGACGATGTTCATCAAGTACTCGCAGGCGTTCATCTGCCTGCCCGGTGGCTTCGGCACGCTGGACGAGCTGTTCGAGGCACTCACGCTCGTGCAGACCAAGAAGGTCACGAAGTTCCCGGTGGTGCTGTTCGGCAGCGAGTACTGGGGCGGGTTGTACAACTGGATCCGCGATACCGTGCTCACCGACGGCAAGATCGGCGCGTCCGACGCCGATCTGCTGTACCTCACCGACGACGTCGACGACGCGGTGGCGGTCGTTCAGGAGTCGTACCAGGCCTGGGAGGACACGCACTAGTGCTGCGGCGGATCTGCGTTTTCTGCGGCTCGTCGGCCGGAGGCGACCCGGTGTACACCGAGGCGGCCGTCTCGCTGGGCAAACTGTTGGCAGGCCGGGGTTTCGACATCGTCTACGGCGGCGGCAACGTCGGCTTGATGGGCGCGGTGGCCGACGCGGCGCTCGAGGCGGGCGGCGAGGTCATCGGCGTGATCCCGGAGCATCTCGTGCGCGCCGAGGTGGCCCACCACGGCGTCACCGAGTTGAAGATCGTCGAGGACATGCACGAGCGGAAGGCCACGATGGCCTCGCTGGCGGACGCGTTCCTCGCGCTGCCCGGCGGCATCGGCACGCTCGAGGAGCTGTTCGAGATCTGGACGTGGGCCCAGCTCGGCCTGCACGCCAAACCTCTCGGCATCGTCGACGTGGCCGGCTACTACGCCAAGCTCGGCGAATTCCTCGACCACATGGTTGATTCCGGGTTCCTGAACCTGCCGAGCCGGGAGCTGGTGCGGCTCGACTCCGATCCGGAGCGACTGCTCGAGGCGTTCGCGCAGCACGGTGATGTCGTCATCGACAAGTGGGACGTGTAGGGGCGAAACCACCGAAAGTCAGACGCGCGCAGGCGTGCGGCGCTCTACCGTTTCCTTCGGACACTGTTGTGCAGGCGAAGGGAACGTCGAATGCGCACTCGGATGCGGGGCCTGGCCACCGTGGCTGCGGTCGCCGGCCTGCTGGCGACGACGGTCGCTCCTGCGGCTGCGGTCGATTCTGCGGTCACGGTCGAACCTGTGGCTGCGGTCGAACCGGTGGCTGCGGTCGAACCTGCGGTCACGGCCGATTCTGCAGCCGATCCACTGGCCCTCGCCAACTTCGAGCTCCGCCCCAACAGCCTCGGCGGTGCTCTCGGTGACCGGGTGTCGCAGCTGGACGGTGAGCTGCCGAACGTCGGCGTCACGCGCCTGCTGGCCGATGCCAACCGTGCGGGTGCCGTGTCGTCGGGCGGGTGCAACGGTGCGGCCGCAGGCGACGGCATCGACGGCCTGGCCCGCAGCATCTGCTTCAACGACGGTGACGACGACACGCGGCTGTGGTATCCGCAGGGTGTCAGCACGGTGGCCGATGCGCAGGACGACAAGCACTGGGGCGAGACCCAGCCGGTGCTCGTTTCCTGGTACGACAGCAGCAAGAAGGACGGCGTCGACGACGGCCAGGACGATCTCGAGAAGGGCGTCCGGGTGTCGTTCGTCGACACCGACACCGGCAGGTACCGGCACGTGCTGCTCGCCTACCCGAAGATCAACAGCTACGGCAATCCGACGTACGAGGCGGTGAAGACCTCGCAGACCGCCGACGGCACGTCGCTGCACGGCGGCGGCATCGTCTGGTACGGCAACTACCTCTACGTCGCCGACACCGACCGGGGTTTCCGCGTGTTCGACATGCGCCACATCTACGACCTCGCCGCTGCCGACAACGGTACGACCGGCGATTCGGACCGCATCGGCCGCCGCTACGGCGTCTACTACGGACACGGCTACCGGTACGTCATGCCGCAGGTCGGCTCCTGGACCGTGACCGCGGGCAAGGACGGCCGGTGCACGCCGTCGGCCGAGGCGATGAAGTTCTCGTACGCGGGTCTGGACCGCAGCGGCCTCGACCACGTGCTGGCGGGCGAGTACTGCAGCGGCGACGGCATCGGCAGGGTCGCGGCGTGGCCGATCGCCGACACCGTCGACTCCGACGGTGAGCTGATCATCGATCCCGACCATCGTTGGCAGGCCGATGCGGCGCACCTGCTGCCCGGCGGTTCCGGCGAGAAGCTGGCCGGCAACGTGCAGGGCGCATCCCGGTTCCACGGCCGGTGGTATCTGAGCCAGAGCGACGGCGACGTGCGCAACGGCGCATTGCACGTCACACCGGCCGTCGACCCCGCGACCGAGAAGCTGACCGCCGAGACGACGCACCGCGCGTCGATCGGCCCGGAGGACCTGTCGCACTGGGAGGACGGCACCGGCGGGCGGAACCTCGGGCAGATGTGGACCGTCGCCGAGCACTACGGCAAACGCATGATCTACGCGACCGACCCCGGCTGACCTCGTCGCGGCTGACCTCGTCGCGACCGAGCGGCGCATCGCGTCGGGCAGGGCCGGCTCGCTGTGGGCCGGGCCGCGCCGAACCCGGCCCCGGCACCGGTCCCGGCGGACTGGTCCGGACGGACCGGATCAGGCGGCGTCGCTCTCGGGGCGTTTGTGATAGGCGTCGACGTACTCCTGGCCCGAGAGCTCGAGGATCGAGTACATGATCTCGTCGGTGACGGCGCGCCGGATCGGCGGGGACGCGGCAAGGCCGTCGTAGCGGGTGAAGTCGAGCGGCTCGCCGAACCGCACCGTGACCTTCACCGGCCGCGGGATCTTCTTGTCGATCGGCAGCAGGTTCTCGGTGCCGGACAGGGCGACCGGTACGACCGGCGCGCGGGTCGCGAGCGTCAACGCGGCGACGCCGGTGTGCCCGCGGTGCAGCTTGCCGTCCAGCGATCGCGTGCCCTCCGGGTAGATACCGAACGCGCCGCCGGAATCGAGCACCTTCTGTGCCGCGCCGAGCGCGGCGAGTCCGGCGGCGGCGTTGCCGCGTTCCACGGGGACGTATCCCAACGCCGACAGGAACGATGCGCGCAGCCGGTCCTTCGGGCTCGTGCCTTCGAAGTACTCGGCCTTGCCGAGGAACGCCACGGGACGTGGTGCGACGAACGGGATCACGGCCGTGTCGACGGCCGAACGGTGGTTGGACGCGAAGATCACCGGACCGTCGAGCGGCACGTTCTCGGCGCCGTAGACGTCCGGTCGCCACAACGTCCTGGCCAGAGGGGCGACTCCGCGGCGGATCAGCAGGTGCAGCACCCCTCCAGCATCGCACGACGCGGCAAGACGATGGTGAGGTCCGCGCGATCGACGCGGCGACTGTGCCACGATCGACCCGTGACCACCGCGCTCATCTACCTGCTCGTCATGCTGCTTGTGGCGGCGGTCGTGTTCCTGCTCTCGGCGCTCGTGTTCGGCCGTGGCGAGGAACTCGCGCCGTTGGCACCGGGCGGTTCGCCGACGAGGCTGCCCGCCGGGGACCTCGCGGGTGACGACGTGACGGCGGTGAAGTTCCAGCTCACGGCCCGTGGCTATAAGATGTCCGAGGTGGACTGGGTGATCGCACGGCTCGGCGGTGAGATCGACGGCCTGCGCGCGCGGATCGCCGAACTGGAGACCGAACTCGACGCGCGGTCCGCACGCACCGGGCAGGCCGCGGGCGTGGGACCGGGCGTGGGACAGAGCGCCGGGGCGGAGCAGAGTACCGGGGCGGAGCAGGCCATCGGTGCGGAGCAGGCCACCGGTGCGGAGCCGCGCACGGACAGGGGGTCGCAGTGAGCACGGACGGGGCCGGGGAGATCGTGGCCGGTGGCGAGGGGCTGACCGGACCGGACGGGGTGGTCCGCTGTTCGTGGGGCAACACCGCCCCCGATTACGCCGAGTACCACGACACCGAATGGGGCGTCCCGCTGCGCGGCGAGACGGCGCTGTTCGAACGGCTGTCGCTCGAGGCGTTCCAGTCCGGCCTGTCGTGGCTGACGATCCTGCGCAAACGGGAGGCGTTCCGCAGCGCGTTCGCCGGGTTCGAGCCGCGGGCCGTCGCGGCGTTCACCGATGACGACGTGGCGCGGCTGCTCGCCGACGCCCGCATCGTCCGCAACCGCGCGAAGGTCCGGGCCACGATCGGTAACGCTCGCGCGATCGCCGAGCTGGACACCCCGCTGGACGAGCTGCTGTGGTCGTTCGCCCCGGACCGGCACGACCGCCCGGCGACGATGGCCGACGTGCCCGCGGTGACGCCCGAGTCCACGGCGATGGCCAAGACACTGAAGAAGCGCGGATTCACGTTCGTCGGGCCGACGACCTGCTACGCGATGATGCAGGCCACCGGCATGGTCGACGACCACGTCGCGGGCTGTCACCGCGTCGGGTGACCGGCGGCCCGCACCGCCGACGGACGTGACCGGTGCGCGTCCCCGGTGTAGACCGGGGACGCGCAACACGGCCCCTGGAATCCGCAACACGGCCCCTGGAATCCGCAACACGGCCCCTGGCGCTGCCGGTACTACTTGCCGGTGAAGACCGGCTTGCGCTTGTTGACGAACGCGTCGACCGCCTCGGTGTGGTCGGCGGTGCCGCCGAGCACGGTCTGCGCCGCGTCCTCGGCGGCCAGCGCGTCGGCGAGCGTGCCCTCGGCGGCCGTTGCGAGAGTCGACTTGATCTTGGCGTAGGCGACCGTCGGGCCGGCTGCCAGTTTCAGGGCGGCCTCGTGGACCCGGGCGGCCAGCTCGTCGTCGGCCACGACCTCGCCGACCAGGCCGATGCGCAACGCCTCCGTGGCGTCGACCGTGCGCGCGAGCATCATCAGTTCCATCGCGCGCCCGTACCCGACGAGGCGCTGCAGCGTCCACGAGGCGCCGCTGTCGGGGCCGAGTCCGACGTTCGCGAACGCCATCAGGAAGTTCGCCGACCCCGCGACGATCCGCAGATCCGACGCGTACGCCAGCGCTGCACCCGCACCGGCGGCGGGCCCGTTCACCCCGGCGATCACGGGCTTGGCCATGCCGGTGATCGCCTCGATGATCGGGGTGTAGTGGTCGGCGACCGTGCGCAGCGGTGCGTCGTCGCCCGACTGCAGCAGGCCGACGTGTTCCTTCAGGTCCTGGCCTGCGCAGAACGCCTTGCCCGCCCCGGTGAGTACGACGGCCCGTACCCCGTCGTCGGCCGCTGCCTCGCGCAGCGCGGTCAGCAGGCGCTCCTTCAGCTCGACCGTCAGCGCGTTGTAGGCCTCGGGGCGGTTGAGCGTCAGCGTCCGCACACCGGGGTCGCCACTGTCGGTCACCTGCAGGACGTCGTCTGTCGTCACGGGAAAGCCCTCCGAATCGTTGTCTCGGCCGCGAGTCTGTCAGTCCTGTGAAGCGCATACCAGCGCCTATGCTCCGGGGCTAAGATCGGTCCGGCGTTCGCCGCCAACTGCTGATGGGGGACAATGGTGGTGAGGTGCTTGACCCGGAGCATGACGCGAACGCGAGCCGGGTGCTGGCTGAAGATGGAGGGAGCACGCTATGGCGGCCATGAAGCCCCGGACCGGAGATGGTCCCCTCGAGGTTGCTAAGGAGGGACGGGGCCTCGTGATGCGTGTACCGCTGGAAGGCGGCGGGCGCCTCGTCGTCGAGCTGACGGCCGAGGAGGCCAAGGACCTCGGCGCCGCCCTTCAGGAGGCCACGAGCTAGTCAACCGTCCCCGTTGTCCCCACTGCCGGTCGGGCGGACGAGCCCGGCCGGCCGATCTTCTTGTGCCTGGAGGGTCCCACACATGGCGCGTGCCGTCCTGCCGCCCGTACCGAGTCCGATCGTCGAGGTGGAGACGGGCGGTGCCGCCCGCCGAGGGGAGCGGCTCGCCGTCGTCCACGCCGGTCCCGACGCCCTGGCCGGGGCCGGATCGCCGCACGCCGAGTTGGCGGCGGAGCTGCAGGCCACGGGCAAGGCGAGCGAGATCGTCGACGTTCCCGTCACGGCACTCGGCGCGACGTCCTCGAAGGGCAAGTCCTCGAAGGCCACATCCCCGGGCGCGAAGGCCTCGGGCGCCAAGTCCTCGAATGCCAAGTCCCCGAATGCCACGACCTCGAGCGCCACGACCTCGAGCGCGAACTCCGCGAGCGTGCACTCCGCGAGTGCGGACTCACCTGTGCCGACCTGGTTCGTCGGTGTCGGCGACGGTGAACCCGCCCGGTACCGGTCGGCGGGGGCGGCGCTGGTGCGGGCGGCCAACGCGTTCGCCGAGACCGAGTCCGACGCGGGCAGGCGGGTGCCGTCCCACGTGGCGGTGCGGCTGCCCGACGGTGCCGACGCCGAGCAGGTCGCCGCGTTCACGACGGGCCTCGTGCTGGGTGGCTACCGCTTCCGCGTGACCGGGGAGAAGCCGAAGCCTGCCGTCACTGCGGTGCGGTTCGACGGTGACCTCGACGAGGAGCTGACCGCCGCCGTCGCCCGTGCCCGTGAGATCGCCGCGGCGTCCGCGCTGGCGCGTGACCTGGCCAACGCTCCCTCCAACATCAAGACTCCCGAGTGGCTGGCCGAGGTGGCCGCCCGGGTCGCCGAGCAGACCCGGGGCCTGACCGCGACCGTCCGTGACGAGACGTGGCTCGCGGAGCAGGCGTTCGGCGGCATGCTCGCCGTCGGCGGCGGATCGGCCAGCCCGCCGCGGCTGATCGAGCTCGCCTACCGGCCGCGCGGTGCGACGTCGCACCTGCTGCTGGTCGGCAAGGGCATCACGTTCGACACCGGTGGCATCTCCATCAAGCCCGCCGCGGGTATGCACCTGATGCGCACCGACATGGCCGCGGGTGGTGCCGTCATCGCCGCCGTGCGCGCGATCGCGGCGCTGCGCCTGCCCGTGAAGGTCACGGCGCTCGTGCCCGCCGCGGAGAACCACGTGTCCGGTTCGGCCTACCGGCCCGGTGACATCGTCCGCCACTTCGGCGGCCGCACCAGCGAGGTCGGCAACACCGACGCCGAGGGCCGCATGGTGCTCGCCGACGCGCTCGGCTACGGCATCCAGCGGTTCCGTCCCGACGCCGTCGTCGACGCCGCGACGCTCACCGGCGCGATGAAGGTCGCGCTCGGGCTGCGCACCGGAGGCGTGTTCGCCACCGACGACGCGCTCGCGGAGAGCGTGTGCGCCGCTGGGGACCGTGCGGGCGAACAGTGGTGGCGGATGCCGCTGCTCGAGGACCACATGGGCGACGTGCGCAGCGAGATCGCGGACGTCAAGCAGGCAGCCCCCGGGCCCGGCGGGGTGACGGCGGCGCTGTTCCTGCGCGAGTTCACGGGCGGGCTGCCGTGGGCACACCTGGACATCGCGGGCCCCGCGCGGGCCGAGAAGACCTACGACGAGGTGACGTCCGGCGGCACCGGTTTCGGTGCCCGCACGCTCGTCGAGCTCGCCGCGTCCTACTGCTGAGGAGCTGTCACTGAGGAGCTGTCGCTGAGGAGCTGTCGCTGAGGAGCTGTCGCTGAGCGGCAATTACCGGGCGGCTACTTGCCGCTACGGCTGTTACTGAGGGGCTACTGCCGAGCGGGCTATTACCGGGCGGATCCCGTGCCCGTGCCGTCTGCCGAGGTGGGTGCGGGCGGGAGCGGCGCGCGGGCGCGTACGTGATCGCGGAACGCGGCCACCGCGGGCGGCAACGGCCGGTCGCCGTGCCAGGAGAATCCGACGGTCCTGCTCACCCGCGGGCGCAGCGGCACCTCGACGACGCCCGCAGGCGTGCCGGGCTCGAACTTCGGCAGCAGCGCCACGCCCATACCCGCTGCGACCAGGCCGCGCACCGTCTCCGACTCCTGGCCTTCGAACGCCACCACCGGGGCGAATCCCGCCTGCGCGCACAGGTCATCGGTGATCTGCCGTAGGCCGTAGCCGTGCTCGAGCATCACGAACACCTCGCGTTCGAGTTCACCGAGGCGGACGTGCGCGTTGCCGGCGAGCCGGTGACCCTGCGGTACGGCGACGAAGAGCTCCTGCTCGGTCAGCGGCAGCGAGCCGAGGCCGGGCCCGTCGGCGACCGGCGCGACGAGCGCGAGGTCGAGCTCGCCGGAGCCGAGCCTGCCGACGATGTCCTGCCGCGATCCCTGGACCAGCGTGAACCGGATGTGCGGCCGGTCGCGGCGGAATTCGCTCAGCAGACCGGGTACGAGCGATCGGCCGAGCAGGTGCAGAAAGCCGAGCGCGATGTGCCCGCGTTCGGGGTCGACCTCCTCGCGCAGCCTGCGCACGCCGTGGGCCAGTTCGGCCTGCGCGCGTTCGGCGGCGTCGGCGAGCAGCACGCCCGCGCGGGTGAGGCGGATGCCGCGGCCGTCCGGTTCGGTCACCGGGGTGCCCAGCAGGTCCGTCAGCGTGGCCAGCCTCCTGCTCGCCGTGGGTTGCGGCACGCCCAGTTCGGCGGCCGCGCGGGTGAGGTTTCCGGTGACCTTGAGCACCCGCAGCAGCGCCACGTGCGGTGCCAGCTCCGCGGTGACCCGCAGATCCTCGTACTCATCCATCATTGAATCGATTATCCATCAGTTCTGCATTAGACGTATCGGTCTGTGGATTCTTAGCGTCGGAAACCATGTCCGTTCGTTCGTCCGAGCCGGTCGGATCCGTGCCGGTGGCCGCCGCTGCTGCGGTCCCGGTCCGTCGCGTGAGGCTGGCGGTGACCACGGCCGGGCTGTGTTCGTTCGCGCTGCTGTACGCGCCGCAGCCGCTGTTGCCCCAGCTCGCCGAGCACTACGCGCTCGATCCGGGTGGTGCGTCGCTGGCGATCAGCGTGGCGACCGGCGCTCTGGCCGTCGCCGTGCTGCCCCTGGCCGTGCTGTCGGAGATCGTCGGGCGCAAACCCGTGATCGTCGCGTCGGTGCTGGCCTCGGCCGTACTGGGACTGCTGCTGCCGCTCGCGCCGTCGTTCGAGGCGCTGCTGCTGATGCGCGGGGTGCAGGGCGTGGCCATCGCCGGATTCCCGGGGGTGGCGGCCGCCTATCTGGCCGAACGCCTCGGCGCCGCAGGCGTGGCCGGTGCCGTCGGGGCGATGATCGCGGGAAACACGCTCGGCGGGCTGTCCGGACGGCTCAGCGTCGGCTTCACCACGGACGCGCTCGGCTGGAACGGGGCGCTGGCCGTCGTCGGCGGGATCGGCCTGGTGTGTGCGCTGATCACCGCGGCGACCCTGCCCGGCCTGCCGGCCCGCACCGCGCGTCCGACGTTCGCCGACGTGGGACGCGGACTCGTCGCAGCGGCCTCGGACCGCGTGCTGCTCGCCCAGTACGTCGTCGCCACGGTCGCGATGGGCTCGTTCGTCGCGCTGTACAACGTCGCCGGATTCCGGCTCACCGGTGATCTCGGTCTGCACCCGGCGGCCGCCTCGCTGGTGTTCCTGGCCTACGCGGGTGGGGCGGTCGCCTCGAGCAGGGCGGGACGGCTGGTGGCGCGATTCGGGCGCGTGCCGTCGGCGTGCGCGGGGCTGATGCTGACGATCGCCGGCGCAGTACTGACACTGCCGGATTCGGTTCCGCTGGTGGCTGCCGGCTTCGTGGTGCTCACGCTGGGATTCTTCACCGCGCACTCGGTCGCGGGCGGGTGGGCCGCCGCCGAGGCACCGGCGGCGGGCCGTGGGCAGGCGGGCGGGCTCTACAACGCCTGCTACTACCTCGGCAGCAGTGCCGGGGGAGCGGCGGGCGCCGCGCTGTACGGCCACGCCGGCTGGGGCGGCCTCGTGGCGGCGGTCGCGGGCTGGCTCACCGTCGGGATCCTGGCCGTCCTGTCCGTACGGCGACGCTGACCGAGACGCCCGTACCCCGGTGTCCTCGGGGCAGGTATCGAGCCGGCGGGTGGGCCGGGCCGGCACGGTGCGACTGCGGTGTGGGCGTGAGGGGAAGATCTGGGGCGTCGAACGCCCCGAAGGTGCCCTTGAGGGCACGCACGCGGCGGCACGCGTCAGGTGGCAGGGCCGACCACGGCGGCGGCGAGCAGGCCGCCGCCCAAGGGCAGTACGGCGGGGCGGAGGCGGTCGTCGTCGCGCATGGTCCTGGCGACGTCGCGCAGGGCCAGCAGCTCCGGGTCGCGCCTGCCGTCCTCGCCGATGTGCACGTCGGCGAGGACGTTGTGCAGGACGATCACCCCGCCGGGTCGCAGCAGCTGCACGCCCTGGTCGAAGTACCCCCGGTACTCGACGAGAGTGGCATCGGCGAACACCAGGTCGTAGCCGCCCGCGGTGAGCCGCGACAGCACGTCGAGAGCCCGCCCGGTGATGGTGCGCACGCGGCCGGACGGGTACCCCGCGGAGGTGAACACGCGACGCGCGGCCCGGTGGAACTCCGGCTCCCAGTCGATGGTGGTCAGGACTCCGTCGGCGGTCATGCCGCGCAGCAGGTGCAGCCCGCTCACCCCGGTGCCGGTCCCGATCTCCACGACCGACCTCGCCTGCACCGTCGTGGCCAGCAGCCCGAGTGCGGCGCCCGTGGCGGGGGACACGGCCGGACAGCCGAGTTCGCGCGCGCGGCCGCGGGCTCCGGTGATCACGTCGTCTTCGGCCGCGAAGCCGTCGACGAACCCGCTGACGGCGTCGGCGAGCGCCGCAGTGGGATCGGTTTCCGAGGTCACGCGCGAAAGGTTAGCGCGACGCACGCGAGCAGACCGGAGCACCACGGCACCGCCGGGGCCGGCAAGTTCTCAGGTCCTTCTCAGTCGCACCTCATGGAATCCGTAAGGAAACCGACCAGACTGCGTCTCAGTCACAGGATGTCTCATCCGTGGCCGCGTCCGGCCTGCGAAGGGCAGGCCGATCCCGCGAACTCGGCTCACGAGGGACATACCGCTCCGGCGGGAACATGTGGACCACGCCGAACGTTGAACGGCTAACGAAGGGGATCAGGCCGATGGAGGTGCCTCAGCTGTCTCGGAGCAGCACGACGCAACCCACACAGGAGCACGCGAGCGTGCCGGTCGTCGAGCGGGCCGGCGGTGACGCCGCGCCCGCAGCATCTGCAGTGTCGGCAGCGCCCACGGCAGCCACGGCGCCTGCAGCAGCTGCCTCGGAGGGTGCGGCGCCGGCGGGCACCACGTCGCCCGGAACCGCGTCGCCCGGCGACGACGTTGCGGCGAGCTGGACCCCGCCGACGTGGGACGAGGTCGTCCGCGAGCACGCCGACCGTGTCTACCGGCTGGCCTACCGGCTCTCGGGCAACGCCCACGACGCCGAGGACCTCACGCAGGAGACGTTCATCCGCGTGTTCCGTTCCCTCGCCTCGTACAAGCCCGGCACGTTCGAGGGCTGGCTGCACCGCATCACGACGAACCTGTTCCTCGACATGGCCCGCCGCCGCTCGCGCGTGCGCATGGAGGGCCTGCCCGACGACACCGACCGCATCGTGGGCGACGATCCGAGCCCGGAGCAGGTCTACTCCGAGACTCACCTCGACCCCGATCTGCAGGCCGCGCTCGCCGAGCTGCCGCCGGAGTTCCGCGCCGCCGTCGTGCTGTGCGACGTCGAAGGACTCTCGTACGAGGAGATCGGCGCGACGCTCGGCGTCAAGCTCGGCACGGTGCGCAGCAGGATCCACCGCGGCCGCCAGGCGCTGAAGGCGTCGCTCGAGCGCGCGTCCGCGACACGTCAGCGGGAGGCGCTCGGATGAGCCGTCACCACGGGTCCGGCGGGTTCGGCCTTCCCGAGTCGCACCTGCTGCCGGACGCGGTCGTGGCGTTCGTCGACAACGAACTGTCGACCGGTGCCACCGAACGCGCCGCCGAACACCTCGCGCACTGCCCGTGGTGCGTGGCCGACGTCGACGCCCAGCGGCAGGTGCGCTCGGCCGTGCGCGATGCGGACGAACCGTCCATGTCGGCGGGTTTTCTGGCCAGCCTGCGGTCGATCCCTCAGGACACCGAACTCGACGAGACGCCGGACAACCTCGCGATGACCGAGGACGGACAGCTCGTCGCCGTGCAGCGGCCCGACCGGGTGGCAGGCCTGCGCGGGAATTCCACGGGCACGAGCGCCGTGGGCGGACCGGAGCCGCTCGGCGGTTCGGAGCCGCTCGGCGGTGCGACACCGCTGGGCCGTTCCGCCAGTGTTCTCGGCGGAGACGCCGCAAACGGCAGGCGCCGCGCCGCCCAGGGCGCGGGTGTGGTCGTGTCCGGGCTCGTCCTGAGCGCACTCGCGCTCGTGACGACGACGGGTGGTACGGCCGCCGACCCGGAGCGGCCCCGTCCCGGCGGGGGCCAGACCAACACGGATGTACTGCGCGCGCAGTTCGGCGGCGACGGCTCGTCGGGTTCGGCCGCAGGATCGCGGACGAGCACGAGCACGAGCACGCCGACGAGCACGACTGCGCGGACGAGCACGAGCACGCCGACGAGCACGACGACGGGCGCTCCGGCCTCCGGCGCGCCGGCCGCAGGCGAAGCTGCGGGGGCGGCGGTACCCACGGGCACGGCATCCCGCGGTTCCGCGGCGGCCACCACTCCCGAGCTCACCCCGGCCTCGAGCGGACGCTGACCGGTGCCGGACCGCCGGTCCCCGTGACCGGGTCGCGGGAGCAGAGGCCGGAAGCGGCCCACGCCCATTTCACCGGTGCCGCGACAGGATCGTCCCGAGATGCCTCATGGTGCGTCGGTGCGACGCGCCGCACACGCGTACTCTGCGTGCGAGGCACGAGCACGCGATGAATCGGATGCCGGGGGAAGATGAGCCAGCCACCGACCCCGTCCCACGAGGGCGACGAGGAGCAACGGCTCCGGCCGCGGCCCATCGCGCGCCCGTCCGTGGACTCGGCAGCCGCTTCGGCGTTCGGCAGGCCGCGCGGCGTGGAGGGCTCGTTCGATGCGCTGTCCCACCCCGGATCGGCCACGGGCAACGGCAACGCACCCGGCAACGGGGCTGCGGGCCCCGTGCTCGCACCGCCCACCCCGGAATCGCTGGCCCAGGCGTTCGGCCGCCCTCCCGGCGCGGACGACGTCGTGCTGCAGCGAGCCGACGGCACCGACGGCGGTGAGACGGGCGCGGCCGACACCGACGAGGCTCCGTTGTGGACGTCGGAGGCAGATCCCTGGCGTGACCCCGGCGCGCCCGCCGTGCTCGGCAGGCCCGCCGTCACCGGGTCCGACGCCGGAGCCGAGGCCGCCACGGCACCGGGAGCGCAGCTGAGCCTGCCCGAGGTGCTGTTCGGCAGGCGCGTCAAGCCGGCCGCACTGGCGATACTGGCCGTGATCGCCGTGCTGCTCGGCGGCGCGGGCGGCCTCGTCGGCTGGGCCGTGGCCACCACGGGGGACGAACTCACCGGTGAACTCGACGTCGCCGAGGCCGACGCCGCGAAGGAACGCCCCGCCGGGTCGATCGCCGGTATCGCGAAGCGCGTGGCGCCCGCGGTCGTGTCCCTCGAGGTCACGTCCGGCCGCAGCGGCGGTGTCGGCTCCGGCGTGATGATCGACTCCGACGGCTACGTGCTCACCAACCACCACGTGGTCTCGCAGGCCGCCGAGGCCGACGGCGCCGACATCGCCGCCGTGTTCATCGACGGCACGCGGGCCGGTGCCGAGGTCGTCGGCACGGACCCGAAGACCGACCTCGCGGTCATCAAGGTGAACGTGTCCGACCCCGTCGTGCTCGAGGTCGGCAAGTCCTCCGACATCGCTCCCGGCGACGGCGTCGTGGCCGTCGGATCCCCGTTCGGCCTCGAGAACACCGTCACCGAGGGCATCGTCAGCGCCGTGGGCCGCCCGGTCACCGCCCCCGGCGAGAACGGCGACGCCAACGTCACCTACGACGCCATCCAGACCGATGCCGCGATCAACCCGGGTAATTCCGGAGGCGCGCTCGTCGACTCCCGCGGCGCGCTCGTGGGCATCAACTCGATGATCCGCACCGTCGGTGAAGGCGAGGGTGGCAGCATCGGCCTCGGCTTCGCGATCCCCGTCGACCAGGCCATGCGTATCGCCGAGGACCTGATCAGCGACGGCGAGGTGCAGCACGCCGACATCGGCGTCAACGCCGCGTCGGTGTCGGCCGGCAGCTCGGAGGGCGCTCAGGTGCAGCACGTGCAGGGTCAGGGGCCCGCGGGGAAGGCGGGTGTCCAGGAGGGCGACGTGATCACCAAGGTCGGCGAGCGGCAGGTGCGCAACGCCGCCGAACTCACCGTTGCCGTCCGCGAACACGAGGTCGGCGACACCGTCCCGGTGCGGCTCGTGCGCAGCGGACGAGCACTTACCGTCGATGTCACCCTGGGTTCAGACTGAACCTTGTAGGCTCGGTCACGTCGGCAGTACAAGGCGGAGGTTTCCCAGGTGTTCGAGAGCATTGGCTGGTCCGAGATCCTCGTCATGCTCGTGGCTGCCCTGTTCATCCTCGGTCCCGAGCGGCTGCCGGAGGCAGCGGCGTGGATGGGCCGGTCGGTGCGCAAGGTCCGGGATTTCGCCACCGGCGCCCGGCAGCAGCTCAAAGACGAGATGGGCCCGGAGTACGAGGAGTTCCGCAAGCCCATCGAGGATCTGCGCGGGCTGCGTGACTTCGACCCCAAGCGTGCCGTGACCCAGCACCTGTTCGACGGCGACTCCGATCCGGCAGGCCTGAACAACCTCAACGGCAGCCGCCCCATCGGCGGCGACGGCGCGCAGACCACGCCGAATGCGAGTGACAGGAGCGGCGACACGGGTGGTGCCGGCGTCGGCGGTATCGGCGCCGGAGGTGCGGGAACCGCGGCCAAACCGCGCCAGGATCCGCTCACGTCCGGCGAGAAACCCCCGGTCGACCCGGACGCCACCTGACCTGACCGACGGCCCCACCCCGCGTGTCCTGCACTCGGCCTGCCGAGATTTGTACTCGGACCCGCGTGCTCTGCACTCAGACCCGCCGAGATCTGCACTCGGCCCGCCGTCCGATCCGCTGATCACTCACTCGGGGGACGGCTCGTGCCTGGTGAATCCTACTTTCGTCGGATTCTTCGTCCCGGCGAGGCAACTATCGTCGCGGCTACCGCGTGAGCCTCGCGTCCGGGCCGTCGGCCCCGAACGTGGACCAGGATGGCGGGGCGCTGCACCGTCGGCGGTGATACCGGCTGCCGGACCGGGGATCGGTACCGGCGGGCGGTGTTCCGGCAGGGAACGCATGCGCGGGTCGTGTCCGCGCCGGTGGTCCCGAGGCATCCCTCGCACTGGGGGTGGAGGCCTCGGGATCACGGCTCACGCCGTCGGGCACCGGCGCAGTGGTCGTCGCAGTGGTCGGCGCGGTGACCGAGCGGTCCGTGGGCGCGTCAGCACAGTCACCGCGCGCCCACGGCCGCACGAGTGCGGAACACGCGGTGCCGAGTGCAGGGACACTCGGGTCGGTCAGCTGCCTGCCGGGGAGACGTTCAGCATCATTCCCGCGAGGCCGCGGGCCCGGACCGACAGCTTGTCCGCTGCCGCACGCATGACCTCGGAGGCGGTCGCGTCGGGCGCGGACAGCACGAGCGGCGTACCCGCGTCGCCCTGTTCGCGCAGCCGCGGGTCGAGCGGCACCTGCCCCAGCAGCGGCACCTCGGCGCCGACGGACTTCGACAGCGACTCGGCGACCGTCTGCCCGCCGCCGGAACCGAAGAGCTCCATCGTCGACCCGTCCGGGGCTTCGAACCACGACATGTTCTCGATCACGCCCGCCACGCGCTGCCGCGTCTGCAGCGCGATCGCGCCCGCACGCTCGGCGACCTCCGCCGCAGCCTGTTGCGGCGTGGTGACGACCAGGATCTCGGCGTTCGGGATGAGCTGTGCCACGGAGATCGCGATGTCGCCCGTGCCCGGGGGCAGGTCGATCAGCAGAATGTCGAGGTCACCCCAGAACACGTCCGCGAGGAACTGCTGCAGTGCGCGGTGCAGCATCGGGCCACGCCACACGACCGGGGTGTTGCCGGGCGTGAACATGCCGATCGAGATCACCTTCACGCCCTGCGCCTGCGGCGGCATGATCATCGACTCGACCTTCGTGGGCTTCTCGTCGGCGCCCAGCATGCGGGGCACCGAGTGGCCGTAGATGTCGGCGTCGACGACACCCACCTTGAGCCCGCGCTCGGCCATCGCCGCGGCCATGTTGACGGTGACGCTGGACTTGCCGACCCCGCCCTTGCCGGACGCTACGCAGTACACGCGCGTCATCGAGCCGGGCTGGGCGAACGGGATCACCGGCTCCTCGGCGTCGCCGCGGAGCTGTTTGCGCAGCTCGGTGCGCTGCTCGTCGCTCATGACGTCGAGCTCGACCTGCACCTCGGTCACACCGGGCAACTCGGCCACGGCGGCCTTGGTGTCCTTGGTGATCGTGTCCTTCATCGGACACCCGGCCACCGTGAGGTACACCTCGACGGTGACGACCCCGCCGTCGCCGACGGTGATGTCCTTGACCATGCCGAGCTCGGTGATCGGCTTGTGGATCTCCGGATCCTGCACCGAGTTCAACGCGGTGCGGACGGTCTCGACACTGGGCTGTTCTTGCATGGTGGTCACTGCTCGGGCACCGACCTTCTGTCGCTGGCGGACTGCGGTTGCCTCCCCATGCTACGTGGCGTCCCGTCGAGGTCTTCGCGTAACTTGTCCAGCTCGCTGCGCAGGTAATCCCGGGTCGCGACCTCGCCGACGGCCAGTCGCAGCGCGGCCAGTTCCCGTGCCAGGAACTCGGTGTCGGCCTTCGTCTGTGCGGCGCGGGCCCGGTCCTCCTCGAGCGAGACGCGGTCGCGGTCGTCCTGCCGGTTCTGTGCCAGCAGGATCAACGGGGCCGCATACGCCGCCTGCGTCGAAAAGGCCAGGTTGAGCAGGATGAACGGGTACGGGTCCCAGCGCAGCGTCACTGCGGTGAGGTTCAGCGTGATCCACACGAGCACCGTCAGCGTCTGCCAGAACAGGTAGCGGCCCGTGCCGAGGAACCGGGCGAGTCGTTCGGCCATGCTGCCGAACGACTCCGAGTCCAGGTTCGGCGTGAGGCGCCCGAGCCGGTGCGAGTGCTGCCGGGGCTGGTCGAGACGCCTGCGGCCGGTCGGTTCAGGCATGGTCGTTCTCCGCTGTGGTGCCGGGGGACGCTGCGGTGCCGGGGGACGTCGGCGTGCCGGGGGACACTGCGGTGTCGGGAGGGGCTGCGGTGTCGGGAGGGGACGCGGTGTCGGAGCGGGGATCGGGACCGTCCGGGGCGGCGGGGTCGAGGTCGCGCAGACCGGTCTCGCGCCAGCCGTCGGGCAGCAGGTGGTCGAGCACGTCGTCGACGGTGACGGCGCCGAGCAGGTGATCGCGGGTGTCGACGACCGGTGCGCAAGTGAGGTTGTAGGCGGCGAAGTAGCGGGTCAGCTGCGTGAGCGGGGCGCCCGGCGGCAGTGGCGGCAGGTCCGTGTCGGCGACGGAGGCGACGAGCTCGGCGGGTGGCCTGCGCAGGAGCCGCTGGAAGTGGACACAGCCGATGTAGCGGCCCGTCGGGGTGGCCTGCGGCGGCCGGCACACGAACACCATGCTGGCGAGCGCCGAGGTCAGGTCGGGATTGCGGATGTGGGCCAGCGCTTCGGCGACCGTGGCGTCCGGGGCGAGCACGACCGGTTCCGGGGTCATCAGGCCGCCCGCGGTGTCCGGCGAGTAGGCCAGCAGCCTGCGCACCGGCCCGGATTCGTCGGGGTGCATGAGTTCGAGGAGCCGGGTCTGTTCGGTGGGCCCGAGTTCGGCGAGCAGGTCGGCGGCGTCGTCGGGGCTCATCGCTTCGAGCACGTCGGCCGCGCGTTCGTCGGTGAGGTAGTCGACCAGCTCCTTCTGGTCGTCCTCCGGCAGCTCCTCGATGACGTCGGCGAGCTTCTCGTCGTCCATCGCGTCGGCGACCTCGTGGCGGCGCTTGAGCGGCAGGTCCCGCAGTGTCGCGGCGACGTCGACCGCGCGCATCGTGTCGAACAGCATCAGCAGCTGCCCTGCGCCCTGCGGCTGGGCGCCGAGGTCGGCCAGGCCCAGTCCGGACACGTCGTCCCAGCTCAGCACCTGCAGTTCGCCGCGGCGGCCGGTGAGTTTCAGTGGTGCCGTGCGCTGCCGGACCGCCAGCTTGGCGAGTACCCAGTCGCGCGTGCGGGTCGGTTCCATCGCCGCGTCGACGACCGTGAGCCGCGTGCCCTCCGACGCCAGGTGTGCGCGGGCGTCGAGGAGCTGTCCGAGCACCAGGACTTCGTTGGGCCGCTGGTGGAACCGCCGCATGTTCACCGACCCGGTGGCGAGGGTGACGGCTTTCGATTCGATCGAGGTGACACGCAACATCGGGACGAACACGCGGCGACGGGTCGAGACCTCCACGACCAGGCCCAGCACTCGCGGCGGCTGCCGGTCCAGCCGGAGGCCGGCGACGAGGTCGCGCACCTTGCCGATCGACTCGCCGTCGGGCCCGAAGACCGGTAGTCCTGCCAGCTGAGCTGCGAAAACCCGGTTGACGGCCGCCATGGGCCCAGCGTAGGCGTGCCGTGGCCACCCTGCCCACCGATGATCACCACACGGCGCGTCGCGGAGCGGTGTCCGGTGATCATCGCTCCGCCGAGGGACGTATGGTTGTGGTGGGTCCTGTCGGCGTGAGCAGGCATGACGGCAGATCGCCGCGGGTATCCGGGCATGTGGGTCGCTGCCTACAGTGCTGACAACGCAGAGCAGCCGAGAAGCTGACAACGCAGAGCAGTCGAAAGCACAGCAGAGCAGCCGAAAGCACAGCAGAGCAGTCGAAAGCACAGCAGAGCAGTCGAAAGCACAGGTGATGATCGTGACCGGTCCACTGTCGTCAGGCCGTCAGGCGCCGGGGCAGCCGCGGCTTCCCACTCCGCCGACCGGGTGGCCGATCGGTTCGTACAACACCTACGAGGAGGCACAGCGCGCCGTCGACCACCTCGCCGATAACGACTTCGCCGTGCGCGACGTCACGATCGTCGGGGTCGACCTGATGCTCGTGGAACGCGTGATCGGGCGGTTGTCGTGGGGGCGCGTGCTCGGGACCGGCGCGGCGTCCGGCGCGTGGTTCGGTTTGTTCGTCGGTCTGTTGCTGAGCATGTTCAGCAACGCGGAGGGGATGGCGCTGGCGCCGATCCTCATCGGACTTCTCGTCGGTATCGGTTTCGGTGTCGCGTTCGCGGCGGTGAGCTACGCCTCGACCCGTGGTCGCCGGGATTTCTCGTCGTCGAGTCAGCTGGTGGCCGGTCGCTACGACGTGCTGTGCCAGCCGCGCAACGCCGAGCAGGGGCGCGACATGCTCGCCAAGCTGAGCATGGGCACCCACGGCTGACCTGCCCGGCGACCGCGGGCGTGGTTCAGTGCGTCACCGCGGCGGCGTCGGGGTTCACCGCGATGAACGCGATGACCAGGACGAGCCAGGCGATGCCGAGCGTGACGCCCCAGAACTTCAGGTCGGTGAGCTTGCGGATCATGACGTCTCCCCATGAATGATCGGTCGAAACCGGACGGTGCCCCTCAGCGCCGGCTCGAGCGGGTGCTCAGAGCCAGCGGTTCTTCCGGAATATTCGATAGAGCAGCAGGCAGAGGCCGAGAATGATCGCGAGTACGAGCGGATAGCCGTACTTGAAGTTCACCTCCGGCATGTACTCGAAGTTCATGCCGTAGATGCCCGCGATGGCGGTCGGCACGGCGATGATCGCCGCCCAGGCGGTGATCTTGCGCATGTCCGAGTTCAGCTGCAGCGTGATCTTCCCCAGCGTGGCGTCGACCAGTGTGGTCAGCAGCTCGTCGAATGATTCGACGCGTTCGGCGACCGTCGTGACGTGGTCGTGCACGTTGCGGAAGTACGAGCGCACGTCCTCGGGCACGAGCCGGGTGTAGCCCTCGGAGAGCCTGCGCAGCGGCGTCGCCAGCGGTGAGACCGCACGCCGCAGCTCCAGCACCTCACGTTTGAACAGGTAGATCTGCTCCGACGTGACGTTGCTGCGCGGGGCGAACACCTCGGACTCCATCTCGTCGATGTCGTCCTCGATCTTGTCGGTGACGTCGAGGAAGTGGTCGACGACGTGGTCGGCGATCGCGTGCAGGACGTCGGCCGGCCCGTTCTGCAGCCGTTCCGGATCGGCGTCCAGCTCGCGCCGCAACTGCGCCAGTCCGATGTGGTTCCCGTGCCGCACCGTGATGATGAAGTGCTTGCCCAGGAACGCCATGAGCTCGCCGGATTCGACGATCTCGTTGGCCGTCGTCGGCGAGGAGTGCTCGACGTAGCGCACGGTGCGGAACACCATGAACAACGTGTCGTCGTAGCGTTCGAGCTTCGGGCGCTGGTGGGCGTGCACGGCGTCCTCGACGGCGAGCTCGTGCAGGCCGAACGTCTCGGCGATGCCCTGGATCTGGGGTTCGGTCGGCTCGTGGAGGCCGATCCACACGAAGCCGTCGTCGCGGTCGCGGACCTCGTTGATCGCCTCTTCGTGCGTCCAGGTTCCGGGCTTGCGCTCGCCGCCGATGTAGACGCCGCAGTCGACGACGGACGCCGACAGCGGCTGCGGCCGGCGCTGCGGTGCCGGCGCCGGTGTGCGGCGGCCGCCTTTGCCGCCGCGGCCTCGCAGGCTGCCGAAGGAGGGGATCGCAGGCATGGCTTCTCCAGGCTGGGTGTCGCCGGATCATCACTGAGGTGCCCGGGCGAACCGGTGTGCTGCCGGCTCGCGTGGGCCGATACTCATGACCGCTTCCGCGCTGGAACGAAGGATGGCCCGCGGCGAGCGGAGGCTCGCCGCCTACGACCCCTGGCGCATGCCGCTCACGGCAAGGGGAGTGCGGTGTCCGACACCGTCGAAGACCGCCGCTCGCCGGAGGGTCAGGCTGATTCGGACCGGCGTGAGGAAGCGGTGCCCGTACTGAGCGGGCTGGGGGTACTGAGCGGATTCGACGTACTGGGCGGATTCGACGTACTGGACGGACTGTCGTCACTGCTCATCTGCATCCCTCACCTCCTCCGGCCGGCCTGCGCGCGACGTGGTGTTGCTCGCGTTGACGCATCGTGCGCCGATGGTCAAGGGTACCCCTAAGGTTGTCTCGCACCATCGCTGGGGGATCTTCGAGGAGGGCTCTGACGTGCGGTTCGGATCGTGGGTACTGGTCGGGTTGGAGCGGTTGCATGGTTGACACGGATGCGGCCAAGGAACGCCTGCGCCGGTTCGCCGAGCACGAAGCGGCCGGAATCTCGCCGCTGTACTCCCATCTCGCGGGCTGCGCCGCCACCGACGACGACGTCGCCGCGCTGCTGTCGGAGGCGGGTACCGGCGGCGACGCGCACCCGACGCTGTTGCTGGCGGCGGCCCACCGGCTGATCCAGGCGGAACCGATCCATCCGCTGTCGCGGTACTACCCGTCGCTCGGCGGGATGGACGGCGTGGACGCCGCGACGTGGCCCGAGTTCCGCACGTTCCTGCTCGAGCGCAGCGAGCGGGTGAAGGAACTCCTCCGCACGCGGTTCACCCAGACCAACGAGGTCAACCGCGCCGCCGTGCTGTACCCGGCCGTGACGCGCGCGGCGAAGCAGGCCAAGGGCAAGGTCGGCCTGCTCGAGGTCGGCTGCAGCGCGGGGTTGATGCTGGGTATGGACCGGTACGCCTACCAGTACCGGTTGCCGGGCGGGGAACAGCTCACCGCCGGGCCGAAGAAGACGCCCGTGGGACTGCACTGCGCCGTCGAACTCGCCGAAGGGGCGGAGCCGCCGACCGTTCCCACCAAGCTGAACGTCGGCGCGAAGGTCGGCCTGGATCGCAACCCGGTCGATGCGCAGGACGACGAGGAGCTCGCGTGGCTCGAGGCGTGTGTCTGGGCCGATCAGCCGGACCGGATCCGCATGCTGCGCACCGCCGCGGCCGCACAGGCCAAGGACGTGCCGGACCTCGTCACGGGCGACGCCGTCGACGAGTTGCCCCTGGCGGCCGGGCGGGTACCCGAGGAGCTGCCGCTCGTCGTCTTCACGAGTCACGTGCTGATGTACATGGCCGCCGAGCGACGCGATGCGCTCCTCACTGCGATGGGTGAACTCGCCGGGCGGCGGCCGTTGTGGTGGGTGTCGCTCGAGCCGTACGAGGCGGGCCTCGACGCGGTCCTGCCGGGCCGGGACGATGTGGCGTACCGCACCACGGCCCGTCCCACTCTCGGTCTTGTGACCTGGAAAAACGGCACGCCGAACGGGCAGGCGCTCGCGCTCGCCGACCCGCACGGCCAGCGGATGACCTGGCTCGGTGCGTGAGGCGCCGCCCGCTCCGGGCGCCGGCGGCGATCGCCATGACACCCGTCACAACTCCTTACGGAGAGTCGTGAGGCAGAACACCCCATTCACGTAGCGTGTCCATCAGGGTATCCGTCAGCTCGCCGTGAACGTCCATTCGGGTGATCTCGGTGTGGTCGACCCAGCGGGCGTCGGAGGCGTCGTCACCCGGGGTCAGTCGTCCGCTGCGGACGCCGCAGCGGTAGTCGTTGATCAGGTACGGCTCGCGCGTGATGCTGCCGACGAGTGCGCCGGCCTCGACGGTCAACCCGGTCTCCTCGGCGAGTTCACGCACCACCGCGGCGTGGTCCGTCTCGCCCGGTTCGACGCGCCCTCCCGGTAGTGACCAGCGGTCCCGGCCGGGATCGTTGACTCGCCGGATGAGCAGCAGCCTGCCCGCGGCATCGTGCACGATGCCGCCGACACACCGGATGTGATCCATGACCGCCCCGCCTTTCGCTGCCTCGTCTCCCGTCGCGCGGGACCGCCGCGCGACGGCGTTCCGGCGGTACGGAATCGGCCGCCCCTGCGATTACAATGGGTAGCCATCGCGCTACGATCGCCGTGCGTACTGCCCCAAGCGCAGGACTTACCTCCCGTAGCGATAGGTAGTGCGGTACAAACTTAGTGGCACCTCACCCAACAGGTCCAAGCAACTGGTCTGCACTCGAGAGACGGGATTGATCGCCGTGAACGCGAAGAAGCTCGCAGGAATTGCCGCTGTCGCGTTGGTTCTGTTCTTCGTGATCGCGCAGCCAGGTCAAGCTGCGGGTTTTGTCAACAACATCATCGGTTCCCTGCGTGACGCCGCCGAAGCCGTGATCACGTTCGTCAGCAACATCTTCAGCTGACGCGCGTTACCCTCGGTCTATGTTCGCGCCACGCGACCCGGACGAGTACCTCCTCGACACCGAGCGACGGGTGATCCGCATCCGACGCCACTGGGCGTGTCTCGGGTGGAACGTCTTCGAGGCCATCGCCATGATCGCGATCTGTGTGATGATCTCGTACATCCTCCCGCCGTCGATGTGGGTCGTGCAGAACCTGCTCTGGTACGCCGCGCTCGGCGTTGTGCTCTGGTTCGCGTACAAGGTCGTCGAGTGGTGGGTCGAACGGCTCGTCGTGACCGACAAGCGGTTCATCATGACCACCGGCGTCTGGACCACGAAGGTGCTGATGATGCCGATCACCAAGGTCACCGACCTGACCTATGAGCGGACCTTCGGTGGGCGCATCTTCGGCTACGGCACCACGGTCATCGAATCCGCCGGTCAGATCCAGGCTCTGAACAGGATCCGGTACCTGCCCGCGCCCGAGGACTTCTACGACACGATCTCGGAGCTCGTCTTCGGCGACAAGCAGAAGCAGGCCGAGCGGTTCTCCATGATCAAGGCTCAGCGCGCTGCGCGGGGCAAGAAGGTCCGCGGCTGAACCGAGGGATCTCCTCGGGTGCGCGATCGCGCACCGCTGACCGCTCCGCGGCGCCTGCCGTGGGCTCGCCACGCGTGCGTGTTGGACAATGGTCGCCGTGCGCATCGACCTGCATACCCACTCCACCGTCTCCGACGGCACGGACGACCCGGGCGAGCTCGTGGCCGAGGCGGCCGCCGCCGGGCTCGGTGTCGTGGCACTGACCGACCACGACACGACCGCGGGCTGGCGGCCTGCCGCCGACGCGCTGCCGTCGGGGATGCGGCTCGTGCCAGGGGCGGAGCTGTCGTGCGAATCCGACGACGGCCGAGGTGGGCGGGTCAGCGTGCACCTGCTGGCCTACCTGTTCGACCCCGAGGCACCTGCGCTCGTGGCCGAGCAACGGCGGCTGCGGGAGCAGCGGCGGTCGCGGCTGCGGACGATCGCCGACCGGATGGCCGCCGACGGGCTGCCGGTGGACGCCGACGAGATCCTGGCCGGGCTCGGTCCGGACGCTCCGGCGGGCAGGCCGCATCTGGCACAGGCGCTCGTGCGGGCGGGGTTGTGCGCCACGGTCGACGAGGCCTTCGCGAGCTATCTGGTCGGCGGCCGCGGGTACTCGGTGCCGCGACGGGACACTCCGGTCGAACATGCTATCGACATGATTACCGAGGCCGGCGGCGTGACGGTGCTGGCACATCCGTTCGCGTTCCGGCGCGGTCCGACCGTGACGGCCGACGTCGTCGAGACGCTGGCGCGCCGCGGGCTGACCGGCGTCGAGGTCGACCACCCCAATCACGACGAGCGCACCCGCGGTGAGCTGCGTGCGCTCGGGAAGGACCTCGGCCTCGTGCGCACCGGCTCGAGCGATTATCACGGCACGAACAAGTCGATCCGGATCGGCCAGGAGGTCACGCCACCGGAGGAGTTCGATGCCCTGGTCGCGCAGGCCACGGGCGCCGGCGTCGTGGTCGGCGGCTGAGGCGGGCGGATGGACTACTTCAACCTGACGATCTTCGTCGAAGCACTCATCACGCTCGTGGTCATCATGGACCCGCCGGGCACGGTGCCGGTGTTCCTGAGCCTCGTGGGCCGCAAACAGCCACGGGCGCGGGCGCGGGCGGCGTTGCAGGCCGTACTGGTGTCCTTCCTGGTCGTGGCGCTGTTCGCGGTCGCAGGACAGGCGATCCTCGCTTATCTCGGTATCGGCATCCCGGCGCTGCAGGGCGCCGGCGGGCTGCTCCTGCTGCTCATCGCGCTGGAACTGCTCACCACCAAGGGCGGCAACGAACCCGAGGCGGCCGAGGACGTCAACGTCGCACTGGTGCCGCTGGGGACACCGCTGCTGGCCGGGCCGGGTGCGATCGCGGCGACGATCGTGTTCGTCCGCGAAGCCGACGGCGATCCCGGCGGATACCTCGCGCTGGCGTGCGCCATCGTGGCCGTCCACGTGATCCTGTGGGCGTGTATGCGCTACTCCGGTGTGCTGATCAAGGTGCTGCGGGAGAGCGGTATCACGTTGCTCGCGAAGATCGCCGGTCTGCTGCTGGCCGCGATCGCGGTGCAGCTCGTGGCCGATTCGATCCGCGGCTTCATCACCGGCGCGTGAGGTGTCGGGGACCGGCGGTACCGTGCGCGGAATGGAGCAACTGGGGTTCGACTTCGGCGTGTCGCCGCGTCGCCTGATGAAGGTGACGCCGGCGCGGTTGTCGACGTTCGACGACTGTCCGCGCCGGTACCGGCTGGCCTACGTCGACCGGCCCACCCCGCAGCGCACCGGGCCGTGGGCGCACAGCACGCTCGGCGCGGTGGTGCACAACGCCCTGCGCGCGCTGTTCGACCTGCCCGCCGCCGAGCGCACGCCGGCGCGTGCCGCTGCGCTCGTGGGGCAGCATTGGAAGGATGCCGGGTTCGCCGACCCCGAGCAGGCCGCGGAGTATCGGCGGCTCGCGAAGGACTGGGCCGCCCGTTACGTGGCCGAACAGGACCTGAGCGACGATCCCCGCGGAGTCGAGCGGTGGGTCTCGGCGCCGGCGGCAGGCGGTGACGGACCGGCGTCGATGATCGTGGAAGGCCGCGCGGACCGGATCGACGAGCGCGACGGCGAGCTCGTGGTCGTCGACTACAAGACCGGCAGGCGGCCGCCCGACGAGCACGAGGCGCGCTCGTCGCAAGCGCTTGCGCTGTATGCCGTCGCGGCCGAACGGACGTTGCACACCTCGTGCCGGCACGTCGAGCTGCACCACCTGCCGAGCGGCACGGTGGCGGCCGCCGAGCACACGTCCGACAGCCTGCGCCGGCAGCTCACCCGCGCCGAGGAGACCGCCACCGAGCTGCAGCAGGCCACGGACGAGCTGGCCGACGGCGGCGACCCGGACGAGCTGTTTCCCGCACGGACCGGTCGCCGCTGCTGCTGGTGCGACTTCCGGCCGAGCTGTCCGGCAGGACAGCAGGCGGGACCGGCGGCGCGGTCGTGGGACCTGCTCGCCCCGCTCCCCGGGACCACCGCCGACGGCGACCCGGCCGGCGGCGGTCAGGTCGGTGGCGGTCACGCTGGTGGCGGTCAAGCCGGTGGCGCCGGGCACCGGGCAGGACGAGTATGACCATGGCCACCGATCGCACCGAACCACTGGAGACGCCCGTGACCGAGCAGAATGCAGTGGGCACGGGTGGCCGCGTGTGGCGGGGCCTCACCGGCTCGGTCGCCGCGGGGTTCGCGTTGCTGGCGGCCGTGGTGCTGGTGGTGGCGCTGGTCAGCGACAGCGGGCCCGGCACCGCGGTCGCTGTGTGGCACGTGCTCGGTGCGCTGGCGGCACTCGCCCTGCAGGTCCTGCTGGTCGACCGGGGACGGGGCCCGGTCGCCGGGCTGGCGGGTGCCGGTGTGGTCGGCCTCGCCGGTGCCGTGTTGTGGACCTGCTGGTGGGCGTGAGGCGGGTCGGACAGTGCTGCGAACGCGGACAGGAAGAACGTGCGTCGAACGTGCCGTCGGCACAGCAGGTCGGTCGGGCTTCGCGAGCACACGACATCTGTCGTATCAGACGGTGGCGGTGTTCGGCGTCGGGCGGATGTACGGGCAGGGTGAGCTGACCAGACTGGGCGCATGAACGTGGATGTCGTCGTCGGAGCCGGCGTGATCGGAGCGTCGATCGCGCTCGAACTCGCCCGTTCCGGCCGGGAGGTGCTCGTCGTCGACAAGGCGAGCGGGGTGGGGCACGGCTCGACGAGCTCGTCGAGCGCGGTGGTGCGGTTCAACTTCTCCACCCGTGCCGGCGTCGCCACGGCCTGGGAGGCCCAGCACCGCTGGCAGCACTGGGGTGAGCACCTCGGATGCGATGTCGGCGAGACGGTCCGTTTCGAGCGTTGCGGGCTCGCGATGCTCGACGTGGAACTCGCGCCCCGTGCCGGGTACGTGCGCCTGTTCGACGACGTCGGCGTGCCCTACGAGGAGTGGGACAGCGCCACCCTGCGGGGCCGGATCCCGGGTATCGACGCCGGCCGGCACTGGCCGCCCAAGCGCATCGACGACGAGCGGTTCTGGGACGAGCCGAGGGGCGAACTGGGTGCGGTGTACACACCGGACGCGGGCTACGTCGGCGATCCGCAGCTCGCCGCCCAGAACCTGGCCACGGCTGCGGCCCACCACGGTGCGCAGTTCCGGCTCCGCACCGCCGTGGTCGGGCTTGACACCGAAAGCGGACGGGTGACCGGCGTCCGGCTCGACGACGGCAGCACCGTCCCGTGCCGCACCGTGGTCAACGCGGCCGGGCCGTGGTCGGGAGCGCTCAACGGGCTGGCCGGTGTCGGCTCGGACTTCACGATCGGCGTGCGCCCATTGCGACAGGAGGTGGCGTACGCCACCGCGCCGGCCGGATTCGCCCCGGCCGGTTCACCCGGCATCAGCATCGCCGACATGGACCTCGGCACGTACATGCGGGGCGAGGCCGGAGGTGGCCTGTTGATCGGGGGCACCGAACCCGAGTGCGATCCTCTGGACTGGCTCGACGATCCCGACGAGGCGCACCCCCACGCCACGGCAGCTGTGTTCGATGCGCAGGTGACGCGGGCGGCCCGGCGCCTGACCGAACTGGCCGTCCCGAGCCGGCCCCGCGGTGTGGTGGGCGTCTACGACGTCGCCGACGACTGGGCCCCGATCTACGACCGCACCGAGCTGGACGGCTTCTACGTCGCGATCGGCACCAGCGGCAACCAGTTCAAGAACGCGCCGCTGGCCGGGGAATTCCTGGCCGCGATCATCGAACAGGTCGAGAGTGGACGCAACCACGACGCCGATCCGGTGCAGTTCCGGGGGCAGTACACCAGCCAGACGATCGACCTGGGCGCCTTCTCCCGGCGCCGCAAGGTCGCCACCGGGACCTCCGGCACGGTGATGGGCTAGGACGGGCGTCCGGGTCGGACGTTCTCAGGTCTGACGCCGGTATGCCGCGGCGAGAGCGCGCAGCTTCACCCCCAGGTGCAGTGTCAGCCAGTCGTCTCCGCGGCCCAGCCGGTAGCCGGTGTGCGTCTCGATGCGCTTGAGGCGGTGGTAGAGGGTTGCGCGGTGCACGCACAGCAGATCGGCGGTACGGCGGACGTCGCCCGCGTGGTCGAAGAACGCCTCGAGCGTGTCGATCAGCACACCGTGCGGATCGCGGCGTTCCAGCTCGGCCAGGGCGGGTACCTGCGAGGCGAGCAGGAGATCCTCGACCGGAAGCCGGAGCAGGACCTCGTAGGGGCCCAACTCGCCCCACCGGGCCACGGTGTCGACCGAGGGCACGAGCAGGGCGGCACGGGCAGCCAGGAACGCGTGGCGATGGGAGTCCACCACGGACTCGAGGTCCTCGACCGAGGAGCCGACGCCGATCACCACCCGTGCCCCGTCACCGGCCAGGGACCGGAACCGGGCGAGGATCCGGCTGCTGAGGGCGTCGACCGGCACCTCGCTCGGGCGTGCGGCGTAGAGGATCCAGGCCCTCGAACGGTTCGTCACGGTGAGGGCAACGTCGTCGCGGGCGCGCACGCCCTCCTCAACGGCGGACTCGAGCGCGACGGCCGACGCGTCGTCACCTCCCTCGACCTGGACGCCCAGGACGAGAAACGACGTGCGGCGATCGGAGAACGGGTTCTCCGCACGCAGGTTCTCGGCGGCACGGACGCGGGCCGAACGGTCGGACGAGACCAGTTCGCGCAGGAACGTCTCGTGGCGCGCCTTGGAGCGCTCGTGCAGGATCAGTCGCCGGTAGAGCACGACCCCGGCCCTGGCGGCGGCGTCCTCGGTCAACGCGATCTTGTCCGGGGCGAGCGTGCCGGCAGTGTCGATCAGCCACAGGTAGCCCAGCAGCAGACCGTTGCAACGCACCGGAGCGCACAGCCTGGGCAGCGTGTTCTCGGCCGGGATGACCACGTGTCCCGGCCGCGTCCAGGTCGCGATACCGTGACCGAGCACCTCCTCGGTGAGGTCGGGGCTCACCGACCGGTTGAGGACCGAGGTCACCCGTACCGGGTCCTCGTCCCCGAAGTGCCGGCTCGCGGCCAGCAGGCGGATCGCCGGATCGTCGATCGCGACCGATCTCTGCAGCCGCTGGGCGAGTTCGTCGACGATCTCCTGCAGGCCGTCGTCCGCCATTGGCGCGATCCTCCGTCCACGTCGGCACGGTCATCGTGCCGGCTGACCCGAGTTTGACAGATGGCGCACCGCCAGCGCGGTATCGGCGACATCCGGCTCTCCTCCTGCGCCGATCCTGCTCATGGTGTGCAGGATCGGCGCAGGGGTTCTCGGCGGGGGCGAGTACACCGGCGCGTTGACGTTCGGGCTCGAGCACGCGCCGCGTCGGCGCCGTGCGTTCTTCACGGCGCTGGTCGGCAGCTCGACGATGCCCGGTGTCAACGAACTCGCCCAGGACCGTACGAACCGACGCCGCTCGCTGAGCGGACTGCTGCGCGAGTACTGGCGGATGATGCCGGGCCGGCCACTCGGTGTGCTCGGCGAGCGCGACCTCCTTGTCGGTGGCCCAACCGTGGTCGTTGCCCGGTGGCCAGTCGACCGCCGCCTCTGTCGTCGGTTCCCCGGGGTGCAACCAGACCCGGTTCGACAGGTCGATCGCATCGCCTTCGATCGCGGCGAAGAAGAACCCGCTGGAGTCGGGCAACCAGTGCGCGCTGCCGTCGGCACACACCCCCACCGCGAGGATGATCCGGCCGTTCGGTGACGGGGAGATCCAGGAGACGAACGGCAGCCGGTCCGGCTTCTCGATGACCGGGTCGAAGAGCACCCGTCCGGTCCCGCACGACACGCCCGCCCTGCACGACGGGCGCGACGGCGCCCGGATCGGCGAACAGCTTCGGGTTCTCCAGCGGGTTGCCGACGTCCGCGATCCGGCCGTCCTCGACGAGTACGGCCCGGCCGTTCTGTGGGTCACGACCCGTGCCGTCGACGACGGCGGCACCGATCAGCCACATGTGGGCCCTCCTTGTCTCTCAGAACCCGGCCGCCTTGCCCTCGCGGCGCGGTCCGGTACTGCTGTGCAGGACGTCGTCGTCGGAGCGCCAGCTCATCTGGTAGGTGCCCATGTGGTAGTCGTAGGCGGGCAACGGGTTGAGCAGCACGCCCATCCGGGCCAGCCCGTCGGGCACCTCGGGGGACACCCGGCTCTCGATCGAGATCGTGTGGTTGTCCTCGTAGGGCAGGCAGCGCGGCGAGTCGTCGGCGTCGTAGGGGTCCATCCCGAAGTCCAGGATGTTGGACAGCACCTGCGGGACGGTGCAGTGCACGTTGCCGGGGGACCCGAGCGCAAGGCGCGGGGTGCCGTCGCGCAGCACCATCGTGTTGGACAGGATCGACCGGACACGTCCGCCTCCGACGTGCCAGCCCTCCATCGCCGAGGTGAGGCTGTTCATCGAGTGGCTGCCCACCATCGGAACGCCTCCGACGACCTCGCCCGGGATCCCGCTGCCCTGCAGCGTGTTCATCATCTGTACCCAGTTGCCGTTCTGGTCCACGATGGATAGCTCGCAGCTGCCGGCGGGCTGCTTGGACGCTCCCGACGCTGCCATGGCGGGGAGTCCGCGGGTGAGTGCGACGTGCTGGGTCAGGTCGGTGTGCGAGCGCGCGTCGCGCAGAATCCGGGCGAAACCGGCGATCATCTCGGGCGTCGCCATGGCGGTACTGGCGTCGCCGAACACGGTCGGGTCGTTGAGCAGGCCGGTCTCCAGGCCAGCCCGGCGCAGCGCATGGGCCAGGTAGTAGAGCGAATCCGCCGATTCCGACCAGTGCCCGAGCGACACGACGTCGAGCTCGGAGAGCATGCCGAGCACGATCTGGCAGAACACGCCCTGGCGCTCCGGCGGCGACTGCTGCACGACGGTATGGCCCTTGTGCGTCCACATGTAGGGGTCCGACCAGCGCGGCGGGATCTCGGTCATGTGCTCGGGCTTGATCGCCCAGCCGAGCGCGTTGGCCCTGGCCACGAACTGCTCGGCCCACTCGCCGGTGATGAAGTGGTCGGGGCCCTCGGCTGCGACCTTGCGCATGGTGGCGGCGAGCTCGGCCGAGGCCCAGCGGTCACCGACCTGCGGCAGGTGCCCGTCCGGGGTGAAGTGGCGGCGTCCGGACTCGGTGTAGAGGAAGAAGTCGACGGTCTGTGCCATCACGAGGTGCTCGAACGAGGTGACCTCGTGCCCCTGCTCGGCCCAGTCGATGGCCGATTCGCACAGCTGAGCCCACGGCTTCGTGGCGAAGCGCTCGTAGAGCGACTTGATCCCGGGCATGAACCCCGGGATCACCCCGATCGGCATGCCGGGCGCCGCGGCGTAGAGGCCCTTGCCCATCGGCACCGGTGCGAACTTCGGCAGTCCCGGCACGATCGTGCCGCTGCTGTTGAGCTCGTAGGTTCGGCCGCTGTCCGCCTCGTGCACCAGCGCGGTGACCGTCCCCGCGTGATTGGTCATGTCCTGCTGGACGACTGCCTGGACCATGCATCCGGCGATCGCCGCGTCGACGGCGTTACCGCCGTCCCGCATGGTTTCCAGCATCACGTCGGTGACGACTGGGTGCTGGCTGGACGCGACCGCGTGCGAACCGGTGATCGGAGACTTGGGGCCGACGCGGCCCTGTCGGTTACAGACCATACGGGCCACGATGCCCGCAGAGACGGAGTCGAGCCAGCGGCAACAGTAGCAACGACCGTCCCGTTCCTGCGACGTCTGTCGAAGGAGCCGGCCGCCACCACGACGGCCTGCAGAGAGTCACGCACGGCCGGGCTCGCGTCGGACGGGTGTCGTGGCGGATGGATCGATTGACCGTTGCGGCACCTGACGATCAATCCCCCGGGCCAGGCGCGCCGGGCCGTAGGAGGCCGTTGGTGTTCTCGTTGGTGCCGCGCTGCCACGGAGAGTGCGGGTCCTCGAAGTAGATCTTCGTGCCGGTGGAGCGTTCTATCCGCTCGTGGTGGAAGAGCTCGTTTTCCTGGTCCCAGGTCAGGGCCCACTTCACCCGGCGGTGGGCCGATTCAGTCGCTGGGCCCTGCTGGTGCCGTGGTCACGGACCGCCGGCGGCCCGGTCGGGGCTCAGTCGATCGTCTTGATCACCTGGGCGGGGACTCCCGCGACCACGGTGCCGACAGGAACATCACGAGTGACGACGGCTCCTGCGGCGACCACCGCACCGGCGCCGATGGTCACTCCCTGAGTGATCACGGCAGCGGCCCCGATCCACACGTCGTCTTCGATGACGATCGGGGCGAAGGAGAGGTACTCGCGGCGCTCGGTGAGAGGCAGCGGATGGCCTCCGGTGATGAGGCTGACCTTCGGGGCGATCATGACGCGGTTGCCCAGGTGGATGCCGCCCTTGTCCATGAGCGTGCAGCCCTGGTTGACGAAGACGTTCTCCCCGAATGTCGTGTTCAGGCCGTACTCGGTGAACAGCGGCGGGTGGATGGTGACCGACTCCGGAAGCTGCTCACCGAACACAACGGAAAGTAGTTCTGCGCGCCCTTCGCTGTCGCTGAACGGCAGCACGTTCAGCCGGGACGTTGCATCGGTCACCGCCGCGATTCGTTCCGCATGGCGCGCGAACTCGGACGTATGGACGTACATGATTTGTGCTGTGCGGGTAGACATGCGCTGACCCCACCACCGCGTGGAACATGCGATCAAACAACGGACACGGACGCCATAAACAACCGTGAGTTGTGGAAGTACGGTCACGACGTGGATGTCGAAACACTGCGGACGTTCGTGGTCGTCGCCGAGACCGGCCAGTTCCAGGCCGCGGCGGACGAGCTGTGGATCAGCCAGCAGGCGGTCTCCAAGCGGATCGCGACGCTGGAGAGGAACCTCGAGGTCACGCTCCTGGTGCGGACCACTCGCGGCTCCCGGCCGACCCTGGACGGGCAGGTCTTCCTGCCGCATGCCAAGAACGTCCTCACGGCTCTCGATCACGCCGAGCAGGCGGTGCGCCCCGGCAGCAGGCCCTTGCGTGTCGACGTCCTCCACCGGCGTATCGCTCCGGCGCAGGCCGTGTACCGGTTCTACCGTTCTTGCCCCGAGATGGACCTCGACGTGGTCACGTTGAGCGAGGAGAACGCCGATCAGGCCGCTCAGGCAGTGCTCGGTGGATCCGTCGACGCGTCGTTCCGCGCTCTGCCGGCATCCCAGGTGCCGGCAGGTGTCAGCGCCGAACGACTCCTGGACGTTCCTCTGGAGCTCCTGGTCGGGCCCGGCCATCCGATGGCGGATGCGGCGTGGGTCAGGTCCGCGGATCTGGCCGGCCATCGGATCTGGATCCCCGGGATCAGACCGGGATCGGAGTGGGACGCGTTCTACCGCGCACTGTCCGGGGCCCTCGGGCTGAACATCGACGCGCTCGGCCCTCACTTCGGGGACGAGGCACTGATGGACGCGCTGGCCGACACGGATTCGTTGGCCACCCTCGTCGGCAGCGGGGACCGGTATCTGTGGCCCGGGAATCACGACCTGCGGCGCATCCCGTTGCGCGAACCCACTCCGGTCTACCCGCACGTCCTGCTGTCCCGCAGTGGAGACCAGCACCCTCGCCTGGCCGCACTACGCGACCATCTGCTCACCACACGGCCGCGAACCCCGGACGATACGTGGACACCGGACTGGATGGCTCACTGAACTCCGGTGGATCGCCGGAAACCGCCGAGGTGAGGTCGGGAAGGTTGTTCCGGGCCACTCGCCGGTCACCCGGCCGGTCGAGGCCGCCCGAACGCAGAACACGCGGGTTTGAGTGCAGAACACGCGCGGCTGAATGCAGGACACGCACCCTTGAGTGCAGGACACGCGGGACCCTAGAGCCAGGCGCGCCATTCGGTGAGCAGGATGTCGAGCAGGGCGTGCGGGTTCTCGGTGTTGGGAGAGTGCGCCGCCTGCGGGACGACCGTGAACGTCGCGGCGAGCCTGCGGGCCATGTCCTTCTGCTCGTCGACCGTCCAGGCGTCGTCGTGTTCGCCCGCGACGACCAGTGCCGGGCGGTCGCCGAGCGCGCGAGCGAGTTCGTCGGTGCGGTCGGATTCGGTGCGCAGGCCGCGGGCCATGCCCAGCAGGCCGGCCGCGCTCGAGGAGACGAACCGCTGCCGCAGGAACGTGCGCAGTTCCGCGGCGGGCAGGCCGCCGAGCTGCTCACGGATCGCGTACACGGCCTCGACACCCTGGGTGCGCAGCAGCGGCTCGCCCGCCTCGAGCGCCTGGGCGCGCAATCCGTGCGGCAGCCGGGCAGGGCCGCTGTCGAGGAGGGTCAGGCCGGCTGCCGGTGCGCCCGCCAGAACGGCGCCGCGCGAAACCAGCCCGCCGTAGGAGTGGCCGACCAGTACGACGGGGCCGTCGAGCGAGGTGATCAGCCCGGCGACGACCTCGCCGAGCCGGTCCGGCAGATAGGCCGTTTCGTCGTCGGGGCCGGGTGATTCGTACTGGCCGGGCAGGTCGATCGCGAGGGGGTGCAGCCCGCCGTCGGCGATGCCGTCGAGCAGCGGCGCGAAGTCCTCTTTGGACCCGGTGTAGCCGGGCACGAGCAGGGCGGTACCCACGGTGTCGGCGGGCTCGGGCCCGGACAGCGCGGCGATGCCGCCGGGAAGATCGATCCGCCTGCCGCCGTGCGGGGACAGTTGGGAGAACGTGGTCATCGGGGCTCTCCCGTCATCAGGGGGTATCCCGTCATCCGGGGCCCTCCGGTCATCGCAGTGCCACCACCTCGTCGCCGCGGCGTTCGAGCACCACCGGTCCCGCGGTGGCCGTCTCGATCGGCCCGCGGTAGCCGTCGCGGTCGACGGCGATCGTGCGCACCGTGTCGCCGCTGCGGGGGTCGAGCACGGCCAGACCGCCGCCGACCGGCGCGAGGTAGCGGCCCGCCATCGACGTGCCCGCCCCGCGGGTGTTGTGCACCGTCCACTTCGGCGTCAGGTCCGCAGTGGACAGTGCCATGGTGCGGGATCCGGTGAACCAGTAGACGTTCTGCGGGCCACGGGCGGTGGGCATGACGCCGTCGCTCGGTTCACGGTCCAGATCGGACTGCGGCAGGTCGAGCGGATACCGTGTCCGCTCCCGGCCCTCCGGGTCGTACAGCACCAGTTCCTCCGCCTCCGGCAGTAGCACCGCCGAACCGCCGGGCACCATCGCGATCAGCTTGGCACCGCGTTCGGGCAAGGTCTGGGAGAACTCCTGTTCCGGCTGGTCGGACTCCTCGGGCGCGGCCTTCAATACGGTCAACAGTGCCCCGCTGCGGCCGGGGCAGCGTTCGATCACGCCGACGCGGCCCGATGCCGTGGCGACGGTGCCGTACTCGCAGTCGGGCCGCGGTTGGTATCCCGCGTTGACCTGCGCGTACACCTGGCCGAACTCCATACTCCTGACCAGGTCGTCGCGCCAGCTGTTGAGCAGCCGGTCGCCGGTGGCGGTCACGTACCCGCCGTCGCCGATGAGCCGGGTGCCGTGCTCGGCATCGCCGTTGCGCTGCGCCGTGCGCCTGCCGGTCTCGGCGTCGAGCTGGGTGACTTCGCTGCAGCCCGCCGCGGTGCGGTGGAGCGCGAGGGCGCGTTCCCATTCGGCGCCGACCGTGCACAACGGCAGGTCGCGGGCGTATCGCCAGCGGACGTCGCCGGTTCCGGGGTCGCGGCCGGTGACCTCCCCGCCGTCGGCGGTGACGACCGTGCCGGCCGTCGCGACGGGCGCGGGAGTCGCGGCGCTGGGTGCCCGCCACGCCTCGTGGAACTCGGCGGGCACGGACGCAGGTTGCGCGGGAGTGTGTGCAGGCGGGGGAGCGGTCTCGCTGATCGTGGCGCGGCTGTCGCTGCCGGCCCAGACGACGACGCCTGCCACGACGGCGCCCACGCCGAGCAGCGCGGCGGTGACGCGGTCGCGCCTGCGGTTCCACGGCGAGCGGCGGCTCCGCACCGTGGCCGGTGCGGAGCCGCCGTCGTCGTGGATCGTCTCGCCGGCCGTGTCGTCAGGGTCCGGCGACGCTGATCCGATGGAGCTCACGGACGTCAGTCTGCCGCGGCGGACGTTTCGCTCGTGTTGGTCTCCTGCGGTGTGTTGTCCTGCGCGGTCTCGGAGGCGGGACCGCCCCGGCCGCGGCCGCCACGACGACGGCGCCTGCGCGCGGGGCGCTGCCCGCCGTCGTCCGGGGCGTCACCGGAGGTGGCGCCGTCGGCCGAGGCGTGGCTCTCCGTGGCCGGTTTCGAGCCGCTGCCGCCCCCGCGGGTCCGGCGGCGCGACCGCGACCGGCCCGAACCGGACGACGACGAGGTGTGGGCCTCACCGTCGGCCGGGGTCTCGGTGTCGGCGGACTCGGCGGAACCGCCGTCGGCGGACTTGCCGCCACGGGTACGCCTGCGCGGTTTGCGGCTCTGTGCACGGCCGGAGCCGCCCTCGCGGGACCCGCCCTCACGGGACCCGCTTTCACGGGACCCGCGCCGTTCGCGCCGCTTGTCGCCCAGGTCCTCGGCGTCCTCGGCGGACAGTCCCTCCCGGGTGCGCTTGCTCAACGGCAGCCGGCCCGTCGCGCCCTCGGGGATGTCGAGGTCCGAGAAGAGGTGCTTGGACGTCGAGTAGGTCTCCACCGGCTCGGGCTGGTCCAGGCCGAGCTCGTCGGAGATCAGCTTCCACCGGGGCATCTCGTCCCAGTCGACGAGCGTGACCGCGACGCCGGTCTTGCCCGCGCGGCCGGTGCGGCCGATGCGGTGGACGTAGGTCTTCTCGTCCTCGGGCATCTGGTAGTTGATGACGTGGGTCACGTCGTCGACGTCGATGCCGCGCGCGGCGACGTCGGTGGCGACGAGCACGTCGACCTTCGAGGAACGGAAGGCGCGCAGCGCCTGTTCGCGCGCACCCTGGCCGAGGTCACCGTGCACGGCCGCCGCGGCGAACCCGCGGTCGGTGAGCTCGTCGGCCACCTTCTGCGCGGTGCGTTTGGTGCGCGTGAAGATCATCGTCAGCCCGCGGCCGGAGGCCTGGAGCACCTTCGCGACCAGTTCGGGCTTGTCCAGCGAGTGCGCCCGGTAGACGAACTGCGTGGTGCGCTCGTGGATGGCGCCCGCGTCGTTCTCCTCGGCGCGGATGTGCGTCGGCTGGCTCAGGAACGTCCTGGCCAGGTTGATGATCGGTCCGGGCATGGTGGCCGAGAACAGCATCGTCTGCCGCTCGTCCGGCACCATCCGCAGGATGCGCTCGATGTCGGGCAGGAAGCCCAGGTCGAGCATCTCGTCGGCCTCGTCGAGCACCAGCGAACGGACCTTGCCGAGCACCAGGTGGCGCTGTTCGGCGAGGTCGAGCAGCCTGCCCGGCGTGCCGACGACGATGTCGACGCCCCGCCGTAGTGCCTCGATCTGCGGTTCGTACGGCCTGCCGCCGTAGATCGACTCGACCGTGACGCCGAGGTTCGCACCCGCCTCGACCAGGTCCTTGGTGACCTGGACGCACAGTTCGCGGGTCGGGACGACGATCAGCGCCTGCGGCGTGCCGTCGCCGGGGGTTTCGAGCCGCTGCAGCAGCGGGACGCCGAAGCCGAGGGTCTTGCCCATGCCGGTCCTGGCCTGCCCGATGACGTCGTCGCCCTTGAGGGCCAGCGGCAGGGTCAGCGACTGGATGGCGAAGGTCCGGTGTTTCCCCGATGCCTCGAGCGCCGAGATGATCTCGGGCTTCAGGCCGAACTCGGCGAAGGCCGGAGTGGCGGCTTCTGCAGCGGCCTGGGAAACGTCGGGTGCGACATCGGTTGTGGGACCGTCGGCGGTATCGGTGCCGGCGGTCGTGTCGTGGTCCTGGATGATGGGAAATCGCCTCTCTCATACCGGCGCGCAAGCCAGGCATATACCGCGATGGCTCGACCACACTCACATCCGTGTTTCGCGGCTGCGACCGACGAACAATTACGGTGTGGGAACATCGCCGAGGCGTGCACGCACATTGCTTCTCACCTGCGTGTTCATGCGCTACGAACCTATTCTTCGCGGCGGTCCACGAGTGGTGAGAATCGCTCTCGCTTCTCGAGTGTACAGCGACGTCGCCGACATATCGTGACGCCGCCCGCATTCGATCACGTGTCGTTGGTAACTGCAGGCCGGTTTGCGCTCTCGACTACGGTGAACGGCGTGACGGAGGCGCGTGCGGAAATCAGTGGCGGCGTGGTGGATCTGCTCGGGGTCCTTGCTTACGGCGAGTTGTCGGCGTTCGACCGGCTGGCCGAGGATGCGCGGTCGGCTCCGACCCTGGCCGGACGGGTCGCGCTGGCGTCCATGGCCGGTGCGGAGATCGGGCACTACGAGATGCTCGCCAACCATCTGCACGCCCACGGCGCGTCGGTCGAGGAGGCGATGCAGCCGTTCCGCCAGCACGTCGACGCGTTCCAGGAGTCGACCGCTCCGCGTACGTGGCTCGAGTCCCTGGTCAAGGCGTATGTCGTGGACAACCTCGCCGCCGATCTGTATCGCGAGCTCGCGACCGTGCTCGACGACGAGATACGCAGGATCGTGCTCACCGTGCTCGACGACACCGGCCACTCCGCCTTCGCCGAACGCGAGGTGGCGGCCGCCATCGAGGCCGACAGCAGCCAGCGCGACCGGCTGTCGCTGTGGTCGCGGCGGCTGCTCGGGGAGGCGCTGACGCAGGCGCAGTACATCGTTGCCGAGCGGGACGGGCTCGCCGAACTCATCGTGGCGGGTTCGGTCGATCTGTCCGGCATCGCGGCGCTGTTCCGCAAGCTCCAGCAGGGACACGCCAAGCGGATGCAGGTCCTGGGCCTGGGCTGAGGACCTGCCCTTGGGGGCTTTTTCCGGTTCGGCGCGCTAACCTGGGCGGCGAACGAACAGGCTCAACTTTTCGCAGCGGAGGTTGCACGTGGAGGTCAAGATCGGCATCAAGGACACCCCGCGGGAACTGGTGGTGTCCAGCGGCCAGACGGCCGACGAGGTCGAGAAGCTGGTCGCCGACGCACTGAGTGCCGACGACGGCCTGTTCAGCCTGACCGACGACAAGGGCCGCAAGTACCTGGTCCCGTCCGATCGGATCGCATACGTCGAGATCGCGCCGTCGGACGCCCGTCGCGTCGGCTTCTCGGTCAGCAACTGACCGGCGGCCGCACCCGGACACTCGAATGCCGCGTCCTCCCGAGCGGGAGGACGCGGCATTCGTCGTTCCAGGGCCGGGCATTCCGGGGCCGGGACGCCCGGCCCCGGTGCGGCCCGTTCAGGATGCGGTGGCTTCGACCTCGTCGAGCGAGGTGGGCACCGCGAACGGGGGTGTGCTCGTGCCCGTGATCCGGTACCGGTCCCACGGGTCGACGTCGGAGATCTCGCCGTCGGCGCCGCCCTGCGGCGTGCGCAGCTGCACCTTCCGCTTCTTGCCTCCGGTGAGCTCCAGGAGTTCGTCGTTGCGCTTGATCCGGCCGTACCAGTGGTAGTACCCGTCGATCGGCTGGAAGTGGCCGCGCAGTTCGACCTCGACCTCCAGTTCGGTCTCCTCGACCAGTAGCGTCGCGGTGCCGGCGTAGCCGTCCTCGTCGTGGTCGTGTTCGCTCATTGTGCTGCTCCGGCTTCGTCGATGGGGCGTGCGGTGTCGCCTTTGGCGGTGGTGTCGCCCGTGGCGGCGGTGTCGTCGTCACGGTGGAACTGGACGATCTTGTTGGTCTCGACCGGCCGGTCGGGGTCGATCTCGACGCCGTGCTGTTTCGCGAGGCCGTCGATGGCGGCCCAGATGATCTGGGTCAGGTACTCCACCACGGCGTCCCGGCTCATGCTGCGCCTGGCCAGCCACCACTCGCCGGTGTTGTGCACCATCCCGACCACACCGTGCGCCCAGGGTTCGGCGGCACCGGAGTCGACGCTGAACATGCGCAGGTAGTCCCCGAGCAGGGCGGTCAGCGCGTTGGCGATGAGCGCCTTGTCCTCGGCGACGACATCGGTGACATCGCCGTCCAGCGGGCGGTTGGCGAACCGTCTGCTTGCGAGCAGGCGATAGAGGTTGGGGTGCTCCTCGAGCACGGTGAAGAACGCATCGAGCGCCATGCGGATGCGGGGCACCGGGGCGTGCTCGGTGTTGATCGCGGGCATGAGGCGTTCGAGGAGGATCTCGGTGCCGCGGTCGCCGAGCGCGAGGTAGAGGTCGGATTTGTCCTCGAAGTGCCGGTAGAGCACCGGCTTCGTCACGCCCGCGGCGGCGGCCACGTGCTCCATGCCCAGGTCGGGGCCGTGTTCTTCGAGCGCGACGAGTGCGGCGTCGACGAACTCGGCCCGGCGGGCGATGCGGTGCTTGCGCCAGCGGTCCTTGCGGGCGTCACCACTTCTGGGTGGCACCTTGTCCGACGACGTGTGCTTGCTCGGCTTGACAGGGTCCGGCATGCCTCGCATGCTACCAGAAGTAACTGTTACCGGAAGTTACATTAAACCGGAGCAGTCATTCACACAGCCGTGAAAGGTGGTGGACCGCGATGACGCGGACCCTGGGCGATGCCGGGCGCGAGAAGACGGCCGAGCGTCTTCTGAAGTCGTCGGCGAACAAGTTCTACGACCCCGAAGTCGACATCGATTGGGACGCGCCCCTGGTCGAGGGCAAGCGGTTCATCCCCGAGGAGCGTTCGAGCCTCTACGGCACCGAGCTGTGGGACCGGCTCACGCCCGAGCAGCGCATCGAGCTCGGCAAGCACGAGATGGCCAGCATCGCCACGAACGGCATCTGGTTCGAGGTCATCCTCATGCAGCTGTTGCTCAAGGAGGTCGACAACGGCGACCCGACCACGAGCCACGCGCAGTATGCGCTGACGGAGATCGCCGACGAGTGCCGACACTCCACGATGTTCGCGCGCATGTCGAACGCGTTCGGCTGCCCGCACTACGGCCCCGTGAAGTGGCGTCACCGGGTGGCCAAGATCCTTCCGGCCATCGGCTACGGCCCCGCGCTCTACGGTTCGATCCTGATCGCCGAGGAGATCCTCGACCGGCTCCAGCGCGAGCAGATGAACGACCCGGAGATCCAGCCGTTGGTGCGCATGGTCAACCGCATTCACGTGCTGGAAGAGGCACGGCACGTCACGTTCGCGCGTGAAGAGGTCACCCGGCGGATCAAGGGCATGGGCAGGGTGGAACTGGCCTATCAGCGCTGGCTGATCGCCTACGTGTCGTGGCACATCACCCGCAGCCTGATCAACCCGCACGTCTACAAGGCCGTCGGCATCCGCCCGAAGGAGGGGTACCAGGCGGCCCTGAGCAATCCGCATTTCCGGGCCACGCTGCTGTTCTCGGGCGAGAAGATCATGCCGTTCCTCGACGAGGCCGGCCTGGTCGGCAGGCCCGGCATGAAGCTGTGGCGCAGCGCGGGCCTGCTGCCGAACACGTGAGCACAGCCGTGGTGACGACGCCGATAACAACGACGCCGACAACAACGACGACGCCGGCGAGGGCAGTAACTGTGCCAACAACTATGCCGACCGTGACGACCGTGACCACCGTGACCGCGTCGGACGGCACGCGGCTCGCCGTCGAGACCGGCGAGCCCGCAGGCGGCGCCGGTTCACCGGTGACACTCGTGCTCGTGCACGGGTGGACCCAGGACCGGCGCACCTGGGATCGCGTGGTGGGCGAACTCGCCTCGCCGGTGCGGACCGTGCGCTACGACCTGCGTGGCCACGGCGACTCCGAACCGGCCGGGCCGGAGTCGGCGACCATCGACCGGCTGGCCGATGACCTCGCCGAGGTCATCGCGACCCAGGCGCCGTCGGGGCCCGTGGTGCTGGCGGGGCATTCGATGGGCGGCATGACGATCATGGCGCTCGCGGACCGGCACCCGGACCTGGTGGCGCGGCGCGTCGCCGGCGCGGCGTTCGTGGCGACGTCGTCGGGGAACATGGACCACCTCACGCTCGGTTTTCCGGGCGCGCTGGGCAGGGGAGCAGCGCGCCTGGAACGCCGTCTCGCGAAGCTGCTGGTGGCCTACCGGCGGGATCGGCTGCCGGTGGCAGGCCCGTTCGCGGCACTGGGCAGTCGGTTGCTGGTGTTCGGCAAACGGCCCAGGAAGGCCGACGTGCGTTCGGTGGCCGACCAGCTGCGCAAGGCAGATCCGCGCAGCCTCGGCGGGTTCCAGAACGCGATCTCGCTGCACGATCGCGCGGCCGCACTGTCGGCACTGGCAGCCGTGCCGACGGTGGTGCTCGCGGGCGACCGCGACCGGCTGATTCCGGTGGAGCACGCCGAGGCGATCGCCGAACAGCTGCCGGATGCCCGGTTCGTGGTCTTCCCCGGTGCGGGACACATGATCACGCAGGAGCGCTGCACCGGGGTGGCCGAGGCGATCGGAGTGCTGGTCACCGGTGCGGTGGCCGACGCGGCCGCCGCGGGGAACGGCTCCGGCGAGCCCGCGGGTGCTACAGCGGATGGTGCAGCGGAAAGCCCGCACCGATCCCGCGCCACGCCAGCGTCGACGTGAGCCGTACGGCGTCGTCGCGGCTGACGTCGCTGCCGTGATCGAGCCAGTAGCGCGCGCTGACCTGGCTCATGCCCACGAGGCCGACGGCCAGCAGCCGCGCGCGCTCCGCGTCGAGCCCGGCGTCGGACATGATCGTTTTCGCGATCGCGTCCACCGTGGCGGTCGTCGCCCTGTCGACGGCCCGCTGCACGTCGGGCTCGCCACGGAGGTCGGATTCGAAGACCATGCGGAAGGCGCCCACGTCGCCGTTGACGAAGTCGAAGAACGCGCCGACGGCGTTCTGCACGCGCTGCTTGTTGTCGGTGGTGGAGGCCAGCGCGCCCTCGACGGCGCGCACCAGGTCGTCGACGTGGCTTTCCAGCAGTGCGATGTAGAGGTCGAGCTTGCCGGGAAAATGCTGGTAGAGCACCGGCTTGCTGACACCCGCATGCTCGGCGATGTCGTCCATCGCCGCCGAGTGGTAGCCGTTCGCGGCGAACACCTGTTGTGCCGCTGTCAGCAGCTGGGCACGTCGCTGCGTGCGGGGCAGCCGCACGCCCTTGCCGTGCGCCGTGTCGGTCATCTTCGCCTCCAGACTTCCCGGAGCACATTACTCGGCGGTATGTAAGTAACGCCAAACATCGAGTTCATGCGGCATGCTGGACGCCGTGTCCGAGACCGCATCGTCGACGAGTGCCCCGATTCCGCAGCACCGCCCGCGCCCGGCCACCGGGCCGGGAGGCCCGGGCCGCGGACCGCTGACCCACGTGCCGCTGTCGCGGGCACCGCTGCCCGATTGGGACCCGATGTTGCCCCCGTGGGCGGGCTCCTGGGAACCCGCGTGGGCCGGGGGTGACCGCGAGCACAGTGCTGACGGCGGACACGGTGCTCACGACGGGCACGGGCACGGACAGGACGGGGTGCGGCTCCACGTGCGCCGCACACCGGGTGCCGGGGACGAGACGGCCGTCTACGTCCACGGGCTGGGCGGTTCCTCGACGAACTGGACGGATCTGGCCGCACAGCTGGCGCCGTACGCCGAGGGGATCGCGCCGGACCTGCCCGGGTTCGGGTTCTCGGCACCGCCCGGCGGGTTCCCCTTCAGCCTCGACGCGCATGCCGACGTCGTCGCCGGGTACGTGGAGTCGCTGGCACGTCCGGTGCACCTGGTCGGCAACTCGATGGGCGGTGCGATCTCACTGCTGCTGGCGGCGCGCAGGCCGGAGCTCGTACGGACGCTCACGCTCGTCTCGCCCGCGATGCCCGACCGCAGGCCGGATCCGCGCAGGCTGTCCGATCCCCGGATGGCGCTCGCGATGCTGCCCGTGGTCGGCGCACCCGCGCGCAGGCGGCTGGCGCGACTGACACCCGAGGAGCGCGCGCTGCAGACGATCCGCCTCGTCTACGCCGACGCCGACCGGTTCCCCCGGCACCGGCTCGCCGAGCAGGCCGAGGAGTTCACGGCACGCTCGGCGCAGCAGTGGGCGGGTGCCGCGCTGGCACGCAGCACCCTGGAGATCTTCCGTTCGTGGTTCACGCCGGGGCCGGGGTCGCTGTGGTCGGTCGCGCCGCAGGTGCGGGTGCCGACGCTCGTGGTGTGGGGAACCGAGGACAGGGTGATCTCGGTGCGCCGCGCTCGGCGAACGGCGGAGACGATCCCGTCGGCCCGGCTGCTGGTACTGCCCCGCACGGGTCACGTCGCGCAGATGGAACGCCCCGTGACCGTGGCCAGAGCCGTCCTCGGCATGTGGGAACACGTCGCCGACGCCCGCTGGTAGCCGATCGGGTGACACCGTCCGGGGTCGGACAGGTGTGGCACGCTGGGCGGCGTGGACAGGGTGTCGCACGAAGCACGGCGAGACGGTGCGCGGACCGGGTATTCCGGCCGCGGTCCGGGCCGCGTGCGCCACCACCGCGCGGCCGGTGCGCGGCCGGACGACGACCGCGACGGGCCCGGATCCCGCAGAGCCGGTGAGCCGCTGCGCGCGTCGTGGCGGCCCCACGACCAGGACGACGACCGCGATGCCGACGTGGGTGGCCGCTCCGGCCTCGACGTGGCCCTCGACCCGGACCCGCAGGAGTCCGGCAATGGTGCGGGGGAAACCGAGGCGGGGGAACTCGGGCCGGAGGATGCCGAACGGGGCGCGCGCCCGAAGAAGCCGACATCTCGGACGAAGCCGAAATCCGGCCTGCGCAGGCTGATCGCCACCTACGGCTGGCGGGTGTACGCGATCCCGGTGCTGCTCGTGGTCACCGCGCTCGTCGTCGTCGACACCACCAAGACTGATCCCGACGAACCGGGTGCCCGGGCGGACGACACGTCCGCCGCCGCCGGCGCGGGCGAGGCCGACGGCGGTCGCGACGGGGTCGAGGAGATCCCGGCGGAGAAGCAGGACCTGAACATCCCCACGGCCGAACTGCCCGACGGCAGCGATTTCACGCGCAGTGGACAGGGCACGTGGCACGTCGTGCCGGGCGGCAGCGAGTCCGTCGGTGAGGGCGGCAGGCTGCTGCGCTACACGGTCGAGGTCGAGGACGGCGTCGATCCGGCCGCCATCGCGGGCGAGGACAGCTACGCCGCCACCGTGGAGGGCATCCTCTCCGACGACGAGCGCGGCTGGATCAGCAGCGGCGACGTGCGCCTGCAACGGGTCGACGACAGCGGACCCGACGCCGACTTCTACGTGAGGCTCACCACCCCCGAGACGGCGAAGGACGTCTGCGGCGACGCGATTCCGTACCCGGCGTCGTGCCACATCGACGGTGAGGTCGTGATCAACCTCGCCCGCTGGGTGCGGGGTGCGAAGGCGTTCAGCAGCGACCTCACGGCGTATCGCCAGTACGCCGTGAACCACGAGGTCGGCCACGCCCTCGGCAATGGTCACGTCGGGTGCGCCGAGGAGGGCACCCTGGCGCCGGTGATGATGCAGCAGACGTTCGGCGTCGCGAACGACTACGTCGCCAAGCTCAACGACACTCAGGGCGGTGACGCCGGCAGTGTGCCCGCCGACGGCAAGACCTGCCGGCCGAACGCGTTCCCGAACCCCCAGGCTCAGTGATCCGCATCTCCCCGGAACCTGTCCAGGATGTGGACACCGGGAAGGTTCCGGGGCTTCGACCGGTTATGAATGAATGGACTGCGACTAGCGCGAGATGGAGGACGTGATGTCGACTGCGCTGCCGCCGCTCGTCGAGCCGGCTGCCGAGCTGACCAAGGATGAGGTCGCCAGGTACAGCAGGCACCTGATCATCCCGGATGTCGGAATGGACGGGCAGAAGCGGCTGAAGAACGCCAAGGTGCTCGTGATCGGCGCGGGCGGGCTCGGCAGCCCGGCGCTGCTGTACCTCGCCGCGGCGGGGGTGGGCACCCTCGGCGTGATCGACTTCGACGTCGTGGACGAGTCGAACCTGCAGCGGCAGGTGATCCACGGTCAGTCGGACATCGACAAGCCGAAGGCCGTCTCGGCCAAGGAATCGGTCGCGGAGGTGAACCCGTACGTCGACGTCGTGCTCCACCAGGAGCAGCTGTCGAACGACAACGCGCTCGACGTCTTCCGCGATTACGACCTGATCCTCGACGGCACCGACAACTTCGCCACGCGGTACCTGGTCAACGACGCCGCGGTGATCCTCGGCAAGCCGTACGTGTGGGGCTCGATCTTCCGGTTCGAGGGCCAGGTCAGCGTGTTCTGGGAGGACGCACCGGACGGCCGCGGCCTGAACTACCGCGACCTGTACCCGGAGCCGCCGCCTCCCGGCATGGTCCCCTCGTGCGCCGAGGGCGGCGTGCTGGGCGTGCTGTGCGCGTCGATCGGTTCGATCATGGTGACCGAGGCGGTCAAGCTCATCGCCGGTATCGGTGAGCCGCTGCTCGGCCGGCTGATCAGCTACGACGCGCTCGAGATGAAGTATCGCGAGGTCAAGATCCGCAAGGATCCCGAGACCCCGAAGATCACCGAACTGATCGACTACGAGTCGTTCTGCGGTGTCGTCTCCGACGACGCGCAGCAGGCTGCGACCGGCAGCACGATCACGCCCGCCGAGCTCAAGGCCAAGTTCGACGCCGGCGAGAACTTCGAGCTGATCGACGTCCGCGAGCCGCACGAGTACGAGATCGTCAACATCCGAGGCGCGACGCTGATCCCGAAGGACCGGATCCTGTCGGGGGAGGCGCTCGCGGAGCTGCCGCAGGACAAGCCGGTCGTGCTGCACTGCAAATCGGGCCAGCGCAGCGCCGAGGCGCTCGCCGCCCTGCACAAGGCCGGTTTTTCGAGCGCAACACACCTCGGCGGCGGCGTGTTGGCATGGGCGAAACAGATCGACACGAGCTTGCCTACATACTGATGGGTGGCAGCGCCTGTTGAAGGCGTCGTCTTGTGCTGCCGGCTGAGACTTGCTCAGGCCAGCTGGCCGGTTGCAGGGTGCGGCGGAGGCCCCGGAGCTGGAAACCCGGCTCCGGGGCCTTCGTCTTTTCCGGGACCCTGTCTTGTCCGGGGGCACCGTCTTTCTGCGGACACTGTTCCCCTGAAAAACACCGTGCCCCTGAAAAACCGTGCCCCTGAAAAGCTGTTTTGCCGGGCCCTGCGCCGTTCCGGGGACACCGTCGGCGGCACCGGCGGGTCGCTCACCCGGTCGCGTGGTGGCGCCGGTACCGTCCGTCGGCGTGGGGTATGGAGCCGAACGTCCGCCGTCGCACGTGCGCGCGGCCTTCGGCCTGACCACCGCCGGAGACGACGACGGCGAGCAGCTGCCCGGTGCGGCCGTGTGGCGCTACGGCGACGTCGTGCTGCGGAAGGTCGCCGACCGGGCGCACGCCGTCTGGCTGGCGCGCACCCTCGCCGCACTCGACGCGCCCGGCCTGCGCATCGCGCGGCCGCTGAACACGACCGACGGCCGCTGGGTGATGGGCGGCTGGGGCGCCAGCCGGTTCGTCTCCGGCAGACCCGAGAACCGCCCCGACGACACGGTGCTCACCGCGATCAAACTGCAGCGGGCCACGGCCGATCTGCCCGAACCGGAATTCCTGGCAGGCCGACAGGGCATCGCTGCGCACGCCGAGCGCATGGCCTGGGGCGAGGTCGACATCGAACTCGACGAGGCCAACGGCGGCCGCTGGTTCGAGATCCTCGCGCCCGCGCGCAAACCGCTGTCCTCGCGCCCGCAGGTGGTGCACGGCGAACTGTTCGGCACGGTCCTGTTCGACGGTGACGCCCCGCCCGGCATCGTGGACCTGGTGCCGCACTTCCGGCCCGCCGAATGGGGAGCCGCCGTCGCCGCGATCGACGCCGTCGCGTGGGGCGGGGCCGACATGACACTGCTGCACCGCTGGTCGTACCTGCCCGACTGGGCGCAGCTGCTGCTGCGTGCGACGTTGTTCCGGCTGGCGTATCACGCGCGCCACCCCGGTTCGGCCGACGTCGGGGCCACCCGCCTGCGCGCCGCGGCAGCCCGGGTCAGTGAACTGCTGTAGGCCCCGCACCGGCTCGGTCGGACGGTTCCGCGCAGCTCAGGCGGACGCCGATTCCGGTGCGGTCGCGCCGCTCGACCGCCGGTGTCGATGCGGCCACCTATACGCCGTTCGCGGCGCCGCTGGCGCAGGGCACGATCGAGTGGCTGCCCGACTGTGCCGATCAGGTCGACAACGGCACCTATCCGCCCGACGACGCGACGCTGACCACGCACGCGGGTGGGCTGGCCCACCTCGTCGCGGAGAGCGAGCGGCTGGGTGTCAACGCGGAAATGCCGAGGCTGTTCCAGTCGCTGGTGGACCGGGCGGTCGCCGAGGGCGGGGCGGCGAAGAGTTACCCCGCTCTGGTCGAGCAGTTCGCCCGAACGGCGGGAACCGCATGACCGGCGAGACCGGCGAGACCGGTAACGACGTCACCGTGCTGGTGGCGGCCTACATCGCGGTGTGGAACGAGCGGAACCCGTGCACGCGACGAACACTCGGTGCCGAGGTGTTCACCGCCGATGCCCACTACGTCGATCCCAACACCTCGGTCCGGGGCAGATCGGCGATCGACGCCTATGTCGCGGGCTGGCAGGAGCAGTTCCCCGGCTTCGGCTTCGTGCTCGGCGCGGTGCACGGTCACCACGGTCTTGCGCACTTCGAGTGGAGTTTCGCCTCCGTTCGCGGCGGGTCCGCGGCCACGGGCCGGGACGTCGTGGTGCTCGAGCAGGGCCGGATCGCCACTGTCTACGGCTTCTTCGACTGACCCACGGCTTCTTCGACCGACTGCCGCGAGGGCGCGGAGCGTGCGGGCCGCCGTGCTCACCGCGTCCTCGCGCGGGTCGCGGAGCAACGTCAACCGCCTGAAACATCAGCGCACTTCCGGGTAACACGCGCTTCCTACCGTCGACGGGACGCCGGCGACCAACAGGAGGTGCCCGTTGACGCTGACAGCCGACACCCCGTCCGGGTCGGATGCGGGCGGGCGAGCCGCGTCCGGCCCGGAACCGGACACGGAATCGGAACCGGACACGACCGTGGACGCGGGCGACGAGGCCCCGACCGACACGCACTGTCCGTACTGCGCACTGCAGTGCGGCATGGCGCTGACGCCTGCGGGCGGCACCGTGGACGTGGCGCCGCGGAGCTTTCCCGCCAACGGCGGCGGGCTGTGCCAGAAAGGCTGGACGTCGGCCTCGCTGTTGGACTCGCCTGCGCGGTTGACGACGCCGCTCGTCCGCACCGGCGGTGAGCTGCACCCCGCGACCTGGGACGACGCACTCGACGTGATCGCGGCCAGGCTCACCGCGCTGCAGGCCGAACACGGTCACGACGCCGTGGCCGTCTTCGGCGGCGGTGGGCTGACCAACGAGAAGGCCTATCTGCTGGGCAAGTTCGCGCGGGTGGCGCTCGGGACGGCGCAGATCGACTACAACGGCCGGTTCTGCATGTCGTCGGCCGCGGCGGCGGGCAAGGCGGCGTTCGGCGCCGACCGGGGCATGCCGTTCCCGATGACCGACCTGGCCGATGCCGACGTGATCGTGCTGGTCGGGTCGAATCCGGCGGAGACGATGCCGCCGTTCCTGCAGCATCTGCAGGGCGCGGCCGCCCGGGGCGGGCTGGTCGTCGTCGACCCGCGGCGCACGCCGACGGCCGAGCAGGCGAACGTGCACCTCGCACCCGCTCCCGGCACCGATCTGGCGCTGGCGCTGGGCGTGCTGCACGCGACCGTCGCCGAAGGGCTGCTCGACGGGACGTACGTGGCCGGCCGCACCGCCGGGTTCGACGAGATGTGGCGGACCGTCGCCCGGTACTGGCCCGAGCACGTCGAACGCATCACCGGTGTCAGCGCCGCCGACCAGCGCGCGCTCGCGCATCGGCTCGCGGGCGCGCGGGGCGCGTACGTGCTCACCGCGCGCGGTGCGGAACAGCACGCCACCGGGGTCGACACCGTCAGCGCGTGGATCAACGTCGCACTCGCCCACGGCCTGCCGGGCAGGGCAGGCTCCGGCTACGGCTGTCTGACCGGCCAGGGCAACGGCCAGGGCGGCCGTGAACACGGGCAGAAGGCCGATCAACTGCCCGGCTACCGCGCACTGGCCGACCCCGCGGCGCGCGAGCACGTCGCGGGCGTGTGGGGCGTCGACCCGGACTCGCTGCCCGCACCCGGCCGGTCGGCCTACGAACTGCTCGACGCGCTCGGCGAACCGGACGGGCCGAAGGCGATGCTCGTGTTCGGCAGCAACGTCGCCGTCTCGGCGCCGCGCTCGCAGCGGGTGGCCGATCGGCTGGGAGCGCTCGACTTCCTCGTCACCGCCGACGTCGTGCTGTCGGAGACCGCCGCGATGGCCGACGTCGTGCTGCCCGTGACCCAGTGGGCCGAGGAGGACGGCACCATGACCAACCTCGAAGGCCGGGTGCTGCTGCGCCGCAAGGCGATCGACCCGCCGGACGAGGTGCGCAGCGACCTCGACGTCCTCGCAGGGCTCGCCGAGCGGCTCGGCCAGCCTGCGGGCCGGTTCCCCGCCGACCCCGAAGCGATCTTCACCGAGTTGCGTGCCGCGTCGGCGGGTGGCGTGGCCGACTACTCCGGCGTGACCTACGAGCGGCTGCGGGACGGCGAGGCGTTGCACTGGCCGGTGCCCGCCACCGATCACCCCGGCACGCCCCGCCTGTTCCTCGACGCCTTCGCCCACGACGACGGCCGCGCGCGGTTCGTGGCCGTCGACCACACCGGTCCCGCCGAACCGCCGGACGCGGAGTTCCCGCTGCAGGCCACGACCGGACGCGTGCTGCAGCACTACCAGTCGGGTGCGCAGACGCGGGCCGTGCCGGAGCTGGCCGGCGCCGTGCCGGAGGCCCACATCGAGGTGCATCCGGACACGGCCGCGCGGGCCGGTCTCGGCGCGGGCGATCGGGCGACCGTCGAGTCCCGCCGCGGCGCCGTGACCGCCCCGGTGCGCTGTGTTGCCTCGATGCGGCCGGACGTCGTGTTCGTGCCGTTCCACTTTCCCGGCGGGCAGCGGGCCAACCTCATCACCAACCCCGCGCTCGATCCGACGAGCAGGATGCCCGAGTTCAAGGTGTGCGCCGCCCGGATCGTTCCGGCGGCGGACGTTCCGGCGGGGACGGTCTCCGCACCGGGATCCCGAACCTCCGACCGGCAGGACAAGGACGGTGAATCGTGAACGCCCGCAGAGTGGTCGTCCTCGGCTACGGCATGGCAGGAGCCCGGCTCGCCGACGAGATCCGCAACCGTGATCCGGACGGCGAGCGGGTCGCGCTGACGGTCGTCGGCGCCGAGCCGCACGCTGCCTACAACCGCGTGCTTCTCTCGGCCGTCGTCGCCGGCACCATGCGGCCCGACAGCGTCCGGTTGCACGACGAGGACTGGGCGGAGCGCCACCACGTCGACCTGCGACTGGACGTGGCTGCGCGGCGCATCGACCGTCCGAATCGGACGGTCGAACTGTCCGACGGCACCACGGTGGCCTACGACGCGCTGGTGCTGGCGACGGGCAGCAGGCCGTGGGTTCCGCCTGTCGACGGACTGGTCGACGACGACGGTGAGCTCGCCGACGGTGCCCTGGCGTTCCGCAACCTCGACGACTGCGACCGGATTCTCGACGCCGCGAAGGTCGGCGCGCCGGTCGCGGTACTCGGCGGCGGGCTGCTGGGCCTCGAAGCCGCGCGCGGCCTCGCCGGACGGGGCAACCGCGTGACGGTGGTGCATCCGGCGCAGCACCCGATGGAACGGCAGCTCGACCCCGGCTCCGGCCGGGTGCTCACCCGCACGTTCGACGAGCTCGGCATCGATTTCCGGCTGGGCCGGGGTGCGGCGAAGTACCTGCCCGGCGACGGCCTGAAGCTCGACGACGGCAGCCACGTCGAGGCCGACCTGCTGGTCGTCTCGACCGGGGTGCGTGCCGAGACGGGCCTGGCCGCCGAAGCGGGCCTGGCCGTCGACAGGGGCGTGGTCGTCGACGAGTCCCTGCGCACCAGCGATGGGCGCATCCACGCGATCGGCGACTGCTCGCAGTATCCCGGCACCCCGTCCGGGCTGGTCCAGCCCGCATGGGAGCAGGCGAGCGTCCTGGCCGACCTGCTCACCGGCGCCGACACCGCCTCGCGCTACCGGGGGACGTCCGTCGTCACGCGGCTCAAGGCGAAGGGCGTGGACGTCGCGGCGCTCGGCGACACCGCGGTCGAATCGGACACCGCCGACGACGAGACGGAGGTCGTGTGCGTCGACGATCCGGCACGCGGCCGGTACGCCAAGCTGGTGGTGCGCGACGAGAAGGTGGCGGGCGCCATCGCCGTCGGCGTTCCCGATGCCGCCGCGACGATCACGCAGTTGTACGACCGCGGGACCCGGGTGCCGGAGGACCGGCTCGCGCTGCTGCTCGGCAGGGCGCTGCCGTCGGCCGCGCCCGCGGCGGCCAGTCCGGCCGATCTGCCCGGCTCGGCGATCGTCTGCCGCTGCAACTCCGTCAGCAAGGCGAAGATCATCGAGGCCTACCGCGGCGGTGCGTCCACAGTGGACGCGATCGCGCAGCGGACCCGCGCCAGTACCGGGTGCGGCAGCTGCCGTGAGGCGGTGTGCGGTATCACCGAGTGGCTCACCAGCCTCGACTAGAACGGTGGGCTGTCGTGGTTCTGCCGTTCCCGGCCGGTGGTGTCTCGCGTCGGTTCGACTCCGATGGCTTGGCGACCGACCGGGGCAGGCCGTGCCGGGGTAGTTCGTTTCGGGGTGAGGACGGGTTGGCGGTGTGCGGTGTAGGTCGCCCCGTGTGGTCCCGTCACCCGGGTTACCCCGTGGGTGGGGTCGTAGCGGGTGTTCCAGCCGGGTTGGTCTTTGAGTCGGTGGTGTCGCCGGCAGCGTGGGCCACTGTTGGCCACCGGCGGGCACGTGCAGCGAGACCATGGCCGCCGCTTCCGCCGGCGCGACCCCGGGATCACGGCCCAGCAGCAGGTCCGCGGTCACGTCCGCCCGCAGTTGGTCGAGGGTGCGCCCGTCGCCACTACGACGTAGCGACCGGGCCATCCCATCGACGCGGGAGTAGCACGCGCCGGCCACCTCCGCCGGCAGATGCACCTCCAACGACGACATCACATGTTCGCCGGGCGTGAGTTCCACGCGGCGTTCCGCTCGGACCCGGCGAGCCCGCTCAACCTGCCCGCCGGGGTCGACCACCGTCAACACCCGCCGCGCTCCGTACGACTCGACCTCACCGGCGCGCATCGCGGCGAGCAACTGCGGCATCCGCCCCGTCAACGATCTCCCGTCATCGATGCGCCGTTCGACCTCGCGGGTCGAGACCCGCAACACCGGCGTCAACTCTTCGGCCAACCCCCGATCATCACCCACCGCCGCCGCGATATCGGCCAGCACTGCCAACTCCCGAGCGTCGAGCTGTGCCCGCTGGACACGGGTCTCCCGTAGCTCCTCGACCTTGTCACCAACACCGTTGTCCCCCATGTCATCCACAACACCCAATATATCGAACTTCTGATCGAAACAACCAGAACACAATGGGGTGAATCAGAGTCTCTCACGTCGAGAAGCCGACCAATGGCGCACCTCGAGACCGGGCCCAGCGCCTGGTCGGCCGGTTCCATAGCCGGACAGTCTCGACCTGCGCAGCACCGGCCCGGCAATGCGCTGCGGAAGTCTGTCGGCGCTCGCTCTCGGCTGCACCGTCGCCCGCGTCCTCACAGCCGCCGTCGCCCGCGGTGAGGAAGCGGTAGCACGGACGGAATCGCGGACACGGCCGGTTGAAACAGCCGCTTCCTAGCGTGACCACACGCCACGTCGCCACCGGCGACGTTTCCGACAGGCCGTCCCGCGACGCCGGACGAAGGAGACTTCCATGACGCTCGCACCCGAGAAACCGGCCGACGAGCCCGCGCTCGCGCGAGGGCGAGGACGGTGGATCGACAACTGGGAGCCCGAGGACCCCGCGTTCTGGAACGCCACCGGCAAGAAGGTCGCCTGGCGCAACCTCGGCTTCTCGGTCCTGGCCGAACACCTCGGCTTCAACGTATGGATCCTCATGAGCATCGTCGTGGTCAACCTCGGCGAGGCGGGCGTGCACTTCGGTGTCGGCCAGACCTTCTGGCTGATCATCGTGCCGAACCTGGTCGGGGCGCTGCTGCGCGTGCCCTACACGTTCGCGATCCCGAAGTTCGGCGGGCGAGCGTGGACCACCGTCAGCGCGTCCCTGCTGCTGATCCCGTGCCTCATGCTGGTCGTCGCGGTGACCACCCAGGCCCCGTTCTGGTTCTTCCTGCTCACCGCGGCCGCGATGGGTTGCGGCGGCGGCAACTTCTCGTCGTCGATGAGCAACATCTCGTTCTTCTTCCCCGAGGGCAAGAAGGGCCTCGCGCTGGGCCTCAACGCGGCGGGCGGCAACCTCGGCGTGGCGGTCACACAGCTGCTGGTGCCGCTGGTGATCAGCATCGGCACCGGCATCACCCTCGCCTACGCGGCCCTGATGTGGCTGCCGCTGATCGTCGTCGCGGCGGTGTGCTCGTGGACGATGATGGACTCCATCACGTCGGCCAAACCGGACGGCAGCTCCTACCGCGCGGCGATGCGCACCAAGCACACGTGGGTGATGTCGGTGCTCTACATCGGAACGTTCGGTTCGTTCATCGGCTTCTCGTTCGCCTTCCCCTCGTTGATCCAGCTCACGTTCTCCGAGCACACCGCCTTCGTCGGACTGGCGTTCCTCGGCGCGCTCATCGGGTCGGTCACCCGGCCGTTCGGCGGCTGGCTCGCCGACCGGCTCGGCGGCGCCCGCATCACGCAGTGGAACTTCGCGGGGCTGGCGCTCGGCACGGTCGGCGTGCTGATCAGCGTCGCGCAGCAGAGCTTCGCGCTGTTCTTCGGCTCGTTCATCCTGCTGTTCGTGCTGACCGGGATCGGCAACGGTTCGACCTACCGCATGATTCCGGTGATCTTCGCCGAGGAGGCGAAGAAGGGCGCAGGCGCGGACGCGGACCCGGACGCGGTCGCCAAGGCGGCCAAACGGCAGGCGGGCGCGGTCGTCGGCGTCGCGGGTGCGCTGGGTGCCTTCGGCGGTGTGCTGGTGAACCTCGTCTTCAAGTTCTCGCTGGAAGGCGGCGGAACCCTGACACCCGCACTCGTCGCGATCCTGGCCTTCTACGGCGTGTGCATGGCGACGACGTGGTGGTTCTACCTGCGCACGAGTTTCGCCGTCGACCGCGTGCCGAGCCTGGCGTACGCGCGCGTGTGAGAACACCCGTGGCCCGGTGCGGAGTCCTCCGGCGGGCGGGGCCGCCGGACTCGCCGCCGTCACGGTCCCTGACATGGAAAGGGAACTGTTGGTAACGCCCTCGAAACACGACGGAAGTGGTCAGGATACGACCACTGGCCAGCATGGAACGCAGTCATCGGTGGAGGTGCGAGTCATGAGTCGAACGTTGGTGGTCGCCGGGCACGGCATGGTGGCCCACCGCCTGGTGGAGGCGTTGCGGACCGACGACGTCGACGGGACGTGGCGGGTCGTCGTGTTCGGTGAGGAGTCCCGGCCCGCCTACGACCGGGTCGCGCTCACGTCCTATGTGGACACGTGGGATCCGGGCGAGCTGGGGCTTCCGGGTGCCGAGTACGCCGACGACGACCGGGTGGACCTGGTGCTGGGCGATCCGGTCGTCGCGATCGACCGGGAGGCCAAGCAGGTCACGACCCGGAGCGGGCGGGTGCAGTCCTACGACGCGCTCGCGCTGGCGACGGGGTCGCGGCCGTTCGTGCCGCCGGTCGAGGGCAAGGACCTGCCCGGGGTGTTCGTGTACCGGACGATCGAGGACCTCGACGACATCCGCACGGCGGTGGATCGTGCCCGCCTGCGGCGGGGCCGGCCCGCGGCGGCGGTGGTCGGCGGCGGGCTGCTCGGACTCGAGGCGGCCAAGGCGCTGCGCGACATGGGACTCTCGCCGCACGTGGTCGAGATGGCGCCGCGGCTGATGCCGCTGCAGGTCGACGACGGTGGCGGTGCGCTGTTGCACCGGCTGATCACCGACCTCGACGTGACCGTCCACACGGGAACGTCGACGTCGGCGATCGCGCAGGACGGCGACCGGCTGCAGGCCCGGCTCGGCAACGGCACCGAACTGGACGTCGACCTGCTCGTGTTCTCGGCGGGTGTGCGCCCGCGCGACGACCTCGGCCGGGAGGCGGGCCTCGAGCTCGGCGAACGCGGCGGGGTGCTCACCGATGAGACGTGCCGCACCAGCGACCCGGACATCTTCGCCGTCGGCGAGTGCGCCTCGGTGGCGGGGCGCGTGTACGGCCTCGTCGCGCCGGGCTACTCCATGGCGGAGGTGGCCGCCGCGACCCTGCTGGGCAGGGATGCGTCGTTCCCCGGCGCGGACACCTCGACCAAACTCAAGCTCATGGGTGTCGACGTCGCCAGTTTCGGCGACGCACACGCCGCGACCGACGGTTCGCTCGAGGTCGTGTTCAACGACGCGGTGAACGGTTCGTACAAGAAGCTCGTGGTCTCCGACGACGCGACGACACTGCTCGGCGGGGTGCTCGTCGGTGATGCGGGCGAGTACAACCTGCTGCGTCCGCTGGTCGGCAGCGAGCTGCCCGGCGAGCCGGCAGCACTGATCGGTCCCGCCAGCGGCGGCGATGACGCCGTCGGGGTCGAGGCGCTGCCCGACGACGCGCAGATCTGCTCGTGCAACGCGGTCACGAAGGGCGCGATCAACCAGGCGATCCACGACGAGGGCTGCGACAGCGTCGGGGCGATCAAGAACTGCACCCGCGCGGGCACGTCGTGCGGCTCGTGCGTGCCGATGCTGGGCAAACTGCTGTCGGCGTGCGGCGTCGAGCAGTCGACGGCGCTGTGCGAGCACTTCACGCAGTCGCGCGCCGAGCTGTTCGAGATCGTCCGCGCCACGCGGATCACGACGTTCAGCGAGCTGATCGCCAACCACGGCACGGGCGCGGGCTGCGCCGTCTGCAAACCCGCCGTGGCCTCGATCCTGGCGACCCTCGGCAACGGCCACGTCCTCGGCGGCGAGCAGGCCACGCTGCAGGACACCAACGACCGGTTCCTCGCGAACATGCAGCGCAACGGCACGTACTCGGTCGTCCCGCGCGTGCCGGCCGGGGAGATCACACCGGAGCGGCTGATCGTGCTCGGTGAGGTGGCCAAGGAATTCGGCCTCTACACCAAGATCACGGGCGGTCAGCGCGTCGACCTGTTCGGTGCGACCGTCGAGCAGTTGCCGCAGATCTGGCGCAGGCTCGTGGATGCCGGGTTCGAATCGGGTCACGCCTACGGGAAGGCGCTGCGGACCGTGAAGTCGTGTGTCGGCACGACGTGGTGCCGCTACGGCCAGCAGGACAGTGTGGGCCTCGCCGTGGAGCTCGAACTGCGTTACCGCGGACTGCGGTCCCCGCACAAGCTCAAGGCCGGCGTCTCCGGGTGCCAGCGCGAATGCGCGGAGGCCCGCAGCAAGGACTTCGGCGTCATCGCGACCGAACACGGCTGGAACCTGTACGTGGGCGGGAACGGCGGGGCGGTCCCGCGGCACGCCGATCTGCTCGTGTCCGGTGCCGGCACCGAGGAGCTGGTCCGGATCATCGACCGGTTCGTCATGTTCTACGTCCGCACCGCCGACCGGCTGCAGCGCACCGCGGCGTGGCTGGACGAGCTGGAGGGCGGCCTCGACCACCTGCGGTCCGTGGTCGTCGACGACAGCCTCGGCATCTGCGACGAGCTGGAGGCGGCGATGGCCGAGCACGTCGCGAACTACGAGGACGAATGGAAGGGCGTGCTGGAGGATCCGGACAAGCTGGCGCGGTTCACGTCGTTCGTGAACGCGCCCGGTACGCCGGATCCGACGATCGCCTTCGAGACCGAACGTGAGCAGCCCGTGCCCGTGATGCTGGGCGTACCGGAGGTGGCGAACCGATGACCGTACTGCCGGACGAGCAGGTCGGTGGGTCCGAGACGTGGACACCGGTGTGCCGGGTGGAGCAGGTGCCCCGCGCCGGTGGCGTGGCCGCACTGCTGGACGGCGACGTTCAGGTCGCGGTCTTCCGCACCGGCGACGGCGAACTCCACGGTCTATCCAATGTGGACCCGTTCTCCGGTGCGGCCGTGCTCTCGCGCGGCATCGTCGGTGACGTCGGTGGCGTCCCCGCCGTGGCCTCGCCGATCTACAAGCAGAACTTCGACCTGCGCACCGGCCGGTGTCTCGACGACGACGGCGTCCGGATCGAGGCGTATCCGGTGCGGGTCACCGGCGACCTCGTCCACGTGGGAGTGCGATGACGGACGTCCCGCCGCTCGCGGGGTACGCGATCGGCATCACCGCGGCGCGCCGGGCCGACGAGCTCGGCGCGCTACTGGTGCGCAAGGGCGCCACCGTGCGCTACGGCCCTGCGATCCGGATCGTCCCGCTGGCCGACGACTCCGAACTGCACGCGGCCACCCGGCTGCTGCTCGACGAACCGGTCGACGCCGTCGTCGCGACCACCGGCATCGGGTTCCGCGGCTGGGTCGAGGCGGCCGAAGGCTGGGGAATCGGCGATGAGCTGATCGGACGGCTCGGGCGCACGAACGTGCTCACCCGGGGGCCCAAGGCGAAGGGCGCGGTGCGCGCGGCGGGACTGTCCGAGGTGTACGCACCCGATTCGGAGAGCAACGCCGAACTGCTGCAGTATCTGCTCGATTCCGGCGTGGAGGGACTGCGCATCGCGGTGCAACTGCACGGCGAACCGCTGCCGTACTTCGTGGACTCGCTGCGGGCGGCCGGTGCCGAGGTGGTGGAGATCCCGGTCTACCGCTGGGCGGGACCGGCCGATCCGGGCCCGCTGGACCGGTTGATCGACTCGGTGCTCGACGGCTCGATCGATGCGATGCCGTTCACCAGTGCGCCGGCGGCGGCGAGCATGCTCGCGATGGCGTCCCGCACCGGGCGCCACGCCGGCCTGGTGGATGCGCTGATCCGGCGGACACTGGTCGCGTGCGTCGGCCCGATCACGGCCGGTCCGCTCGCGGCGGTGGGGATTCCGACGGTGCAGCCGCAGCGGGCGCGGATCGGCGCGCTGGCACGAGAGGTGGCTGCCACGCTCGTGGCGCGGTCGCCACGGCTGGCCGCGGCGGGCAGGGAGATCGAACTGCGCGGCCAGGCGGCCATTGTGGACGGGCAACTGCGCGAGGTGGCACCCGCGCCGATGGCGGTGCTGCGTGCACTGGCGCAGCGGCCGGGGCACGTGGTGTCGCGGCGCGAACTGACGTCGGCGCTGCCCGGCGGCGGCGAGGAACACGCCGTGGAGACCGCGATCGGCAGGCTCCGCACCTCGCTCGGGGAGGGGGCACTGGTGCAGACGGTGGTCAAGCGCGGATACCGGCTGGCCGTGGCCGTGGGGAACGACGCATGATCGTGCTGACCGCGCACGGTACGCGCGACCCCGCCGGGCCCGAGGTGATCGCGGAGCTGGCCGGCCGCGTGCGGGCACGGGGAGCGGCGGTGACGGTCGCGTATGCGGACGTCCGCGATCCCGACGTCACGACCGTCCTCGACGGACTCGAGCCGGATTCCGGACCGGCCGGCCCTGTCGTGGTGCCTGCGTTCCTGGCCGCCGGTTACCACGTGCGGACCGACATCCCGGAGCAGATCGCGGCGAGTGCGCTGCCGCGGACCCCGGTGTCCCCGGCGTTCGGCCCGGCGCCCGAGCTGATCGACGTACTCGTCGATCGTGTGCGGCAGGCCGGCTACCGGACGGGAGACGCCGTGGTGCTGGCTGCCGCCGGATCGAGTGACCCGTGGGCGCTCGGCGAGGTGGCCACGGCGGCGCGGGCGCTCGGCGCGCGGCTGGGTACACCGGTGCGGATCGGATATGCGGCCACGGCCGAGCCCGGCATCGCCGAGGTGGTGGCCGAGACTCGCCGCCCCGGAGGCCGGGTGGTCGTCGCGTCGTGGCTGCTGGCGCCGGGCCTGTTCCAGCGGCGGCTGGAGGCCGCGGGTGCCGACGCCGTGTCGGCCCCGCTCGGTGCGCATCCCGCGGTGGCCGACCTGGTACTGCGCCGCTACGCCGACGCCGGTCACGATTGCAGCTCGGGTGCTACCGCGGAGGCGGGTTATCGTGGCCGTTCGTGGGTAGCGGGTGAGAGCGGGGATGCATGGCAGAGCTCGACGACGTCGCCATCGGCATCACGGCGGAGCGGCGTTCCGGTGAGTTCATCGAGGCACTGGAACGGCGGGGCGCGTCGGTGTGGCACGGCCCGACGCTGAGCATCGTGCCACTGGCCGACGACGACCGGCTGCGCGCGGCGACCGACGAGGTCATCGCGGGCGGGGTCGACCTGGTGGCCGTCACGACCGGCGCCGGGTTCCGCGGGTGGCTGTCGGCCGCAGGCGGCTGGGGTCTCGCCGACGAGCTGACGGGCGTGCTGTCGCGGGCGCGGCTGTTCGTGCGCGGGCCGAAGGCGACGGGCGCGGTGCGCGGGCACGGGCTCGCCGAGGAATGGTCGTCACCGGAGGAGAGCAACCGGGAGCTGTTCGCGCACCTGCTCGAGCAGGGCTCCGCCAGGCAGGAGGGCGCCGGGCAGGGTTCCGCCGGGCAGGACTCCGCGGGGCAGGGTTCCGCCGGGCAGGACTCCGCGGGGCAGGGCTTGGCCGGTCGTCGCGTGGCGGTGCAGCTGCACGGGCAGGCGCTGCCGGAGTTCACCGATCCGCTGCGGGAAGCGGGGGCGTCGGTCGTCGAGGTGCAGCCGTACCGGTGGCAGTGGCCCGCCGACCTGGGACCGGCGCGCAGGCTCGTCGACGGCGTGCTCGACGGCCGGCTGCAGGCGCTGGCGTTCACCAGCGCGCCCGCGACGGCGAACCTGTTGCAGCTCGCGCGCGACGACGGCCGCTACGACGAGCTGCTGGCCCGCCTCGGTACCGACGTGCTGTGTGCGTGCGTCGGGCCGGTGACGGCGGCGCCGCTGGTCGACGCGGGCGTGCGGGTCGTGCAGCCCGAGCGGCAGCGGCTCGGCGCGCTGGTGAAGCTGCTCGCGGCGGAACTCGGATAGTCCCCGACGGCGCCGATCAGCCGGGCAGGGTCGATCAACCGGGCAGCGTGTCGAGGATGTGACCGGCTACGCGCTCGGCCAGCCGGCACGGGGCACCGTCGGTCACCCCGCCGACGTCGGCGTTGAACGTCTGCGCCTCGTCCGAGGGAACGAGCGCGACCTCGACCATGCACGAGGTGCCCCGTGGCTTGGTCCTCATCGCGGTGGCGGCGATGCCGCGCACCTCGGTGTCGCTCAGCTCGACGTTCGCCGTGTCCGCGGTCAGGCTGATCCCCGCCCCGATCGTCACGTGCGGTGAGCCGAGGGTCTCCACGGGCGAGAAGGAGCACTGCGGCCCCTCGGCCTCGCCGCTCCCGTACCGGGCACCGACGAGGTCCTCCAGCTCGGCCGGAGTGACCAGGTCACACGGTCCGCGATCACCGAGTCGCTTGTCCGAACCGCTCGCCGCGCCGGAGCCACACCCCGCCACGACGGTCGCGGCCATGATTACGCTTCCGGTGACCAGGGTGATGCGGCGAGCGGAACGAGCCATGCGACGGTGAACCTCGATCGGTCGGAGGGCCGGAGTCGCGTCATCGTAACGCCGTGGCGTGCTAGCTCGCCGAAGCCGAAGCCGAAGCCGAAGCCGAAGTCGAAGCCGACTCGGCGAGGCTCTCCCTGCCGATCTCCTCCTCCGAGCGGCCCTTGCGCCAGTACCCGGTGAACGTGACGGCGCGCTTGTCGACGCCGCGGTCGCGGACGAGGTGGCGCCGCGCGAACTTGACGAGCTCGGCCTCACCGGCCAGCCACGCGTACGGAGCTGCGGGGGGAAGGTCGGCCGCGCGGACCGCGTCGAGCACCGCGTCGCCGTAGGAGCCGGGGCTGCGGACGATCCAGCGGACGTCGACGTCGGCGGCCGGACTCGGGAGATCGAACCGGTCGGCGGGATCGCCGACCTCGATGAACACGCGGGCGCAGGCGTCGCGGGGCAGCTGTTCCAGGATCGCGGCGATCGCGGGGATCGCCGACTCGTCGCCGACGAGCAGCTGCCAGGTCGCGTCCTCGGGGACGGCGTAGATGCCGTGCGGGCCCATCAGTGCGACCTCGTCGCCCGGGCGTGCACTCGAGGCCCAGGTCGAGGCCGGGCCGCCGTCGGGGTGGAGCACGAAGTCGAGGTCCAGTTCGCACTGCTCCGGCCGGAACGCGCGGACGGTGTAGGTGCGCATCGGCGGGCGGACGTCGTCGGGCATGGCCAGGTAGGTGCGGTACCAGGACGCGGTGTCGCCCTCGATCGGCGGCGGCAGGTCCGGGCGGGTGCGGTCGCCGTGGGGAAAGAAGACCTTGACGTACTGGTCGGGTGCGGCCGTGCCGAAACCGTCCAGGTCGTCACCGGTCAGCGTCACGCGCAGCAGGTGCGGGGTGAGCCGCCGCGTCGCCGATACCGTCAGGCGCCGGAAAGTGAGTTGCGGTCGTGCCGGTTGCGCGGGGTGCGGGTCGTCCTGCGTCGCGGAGGTCTGCGGGGCTTCGGCGACCGTGACAGCAGCGGAGGTCTCGCCGGCGGCGGCCTCGGCGGGAGAGGCCTGCGTGGGCGCCGCGCTCGGGGCGTCCGGCGCCGGGGCGTCCGCCGGTTCTGGTGCCGATGCCGTGGAGGGGGCCGCGTGGGACTGCGCCGTGACGGTCATTAGGCAAGCCTAACCGAATGCGCAACCCCTCGGCCGCGCGTGGTGTGGCAACTCGCGCTCAGTCGGGCCGCCACCGGTAGGTGCGCAGGTCGATGCGCTGCCCGTCGGCGAGGACGCCTTCGCCGCGGAGCAGTTCGAGTTGCCGGTGCACTATGTGCGGCGCCGGGGTGCCGTTGGCGCGCAGCACGCGATGCCAGGGGATGTCGGCGCCGTCCTCCGACAGGACCCGCCCGACCAGCCGGGGTGTCGGAGCGCCGGCGAGGGCGGCGACGTCGCCGTAGGTGGCGACGGTGCCGGGCGGGATCGTCGTGACGGCGTCGCGGATCCGCTCGTGCAACTGCTCGTCCATACCGGCGAGCGTAGGTGTACCCCGGATGTACCCCGAAGGGCACCTTCGGGGCGTTGTTCCGGCGCTGCCGCGCGGAGCGCGTCCGTCGGGGTGGTGGGAGACGTGCGGGAGCCACAAATCTCCCCTCGTTGACGCGGCTCGCCGAGGGGCGTGTGCGGCCGGAGTGCCCACAGCGAAGGGAGGATTCGGGGCGTTGAGCGCCCCGAAGGTGCCCTTTGGGACACGGAACACCCCGTCACTCCGACGTGCCGCCACGCCGACGTCCTCGCGGGACTGTCGGGGTGGCGTGGTTCCATCGGAAGCCGTGAGCAGGAGTGGTCCGAATGCCCGGTTGGTGCGGCCGTCCGTACCGGCCGCACCCGGTCATGTCTGGGAGTCCGAGCCCGCTCGGCTGCTCGAGGCACCCGCGGGGTTCGTCCGGGTCGTCGGCGGTCCCGGCACCGGCAAGACAGCGCTGACCGCCGAGCTGGCCGCCGAACGCATCCGCCACGGTGCCGACCCCGAGAGCATCCTCGTCGTCACCGCGTCCCGGCGCGCCGCGAACGCCGTGCGCCGGGACATCACCCGCCGCGTCACGGCAGCCGACTCAGCCGACGCCACGGAAGACGCGGAAGGCGCGGAGGCACCGGGCGCCACGGGAACCCATCGCACGGTGCGCGAACCGATGGTGCGCACCGTGCACTCGCAGGCGTTCGCCGTCCTCCGGCTGCAGGCGAACCTCACCGGTCAGCCCGAGCCGCGGCTGCTGTCCGGGCCGGAACAGGACGTCGTGGTGCGCGAACTCCTCGCGGGCGACCTCGACCGGGGCGCGTACGACTGGCCGGAGCGGCTCCGCCCGGCGCTCGGCGTCGCCGGGTTCGCGGAGGAACTGCGCGACCTCGTCCTGCGCGCCGCCGAACGCGGCCTCGGCCCCGAGGACCTGGTCAAGATCGGCGGCCAGGAAGGGCGGGAGGAATGGGTCGCGGCGGGGAACTTCTGGCGGCAGTACGAGGAGGTCACACTGCTGCACGGTTCCGGAGGCCACGCGATGGGCAGCCCCGGCGCGCCCGCCATGGACGCCGCCGAACTCGTCGCGAGCGCGCTCGTCGAACTCGAAGGCGACCCCGAGCTGCTGCGGCGCGAACAACACCGGCTGCGGCACGTGCTCGTCGACGACGCCCAGCACCTCGACCCGCTGCAGCTGCGGCTGCTGCGCCTGCTCGGCGGCACGGCCGACGACTTCGTGCTCGCGGGCGACCCCGACCAGTCCGTGTTCTCGTTCCGCGGCGCGGACCCGACGCTGCTGTCCGACGTCGACGCGGCGGAGACCGTGACGCTGACCCGCACCCACCGGCCCGCACCCGCCGTGCACGACGCCGTGACCCGGATCGCCCGCGGGTTCGCCGGCACCGGGTCCGCCCGCCACACCCGGCGCCCGGACCCGGCGACGGACCCCGCCGAGGTCCCCGGGGTGGTGCGCGCGCGGTTGTTCCCGACCCCCGCCGCGGAGGCGTCGTGGCTCGCCGACCGGCTCCGCCGCGCACACCTGCTCGACGAGGTGCCGTGGGAGGACATGGCGGTGCTGGTGCGCTCGCCGACACGGTCGATGCCGGTGCTGCAGCGCGCGCTGGCCGCCGCGGGGGTGCCGATCGCGTCGGCCGCCGAGGAGGTGCCGCTGGCCCGCCAGTCCGGTGTGCGCCCGCTGCTGGAGATCCTGCGCCTGACCACCGACCCCGACGCACTCGACGCCGACGTCGCCGAAATGCTGCTCGCCTCCCCGCTCGGCGGTGCGGATCCGCTGGCACTGCGGCGATTGCGGCGCGGACTGCGGCGACTCGAGCTCACCGGAGGCGGCGAACGTTCGAGCGACGAACTGCTCGTCGAGGTACTGCGCGGCGGTGACATCCTCGCCGGCCTCGCCGACGCCGAGGCCGCGCCGGTCCGCCGGGTCGGCGGGTTGCTGACCACGGCGCGGGACGCGGCGCAGAGCGGCATGGACGTGGAGAACGTGCTCTGGCGCGTGTGGCAGGCCAGCGGGCTGGAGCAGCGGCTGCTGCGGCAGATCGAACGCGGCGGGTCCCTCGCCGCGCAGGCCGACCGCGACCTCGACGCCGTCGTCGCCCTCTTCGACGCCGCCGGTCGCTATGTCGACAGGCTGCCGAAGGCGAGCGTCGGCGGTTTCGCCGAATACCTGACCTCGCAGCACATCGCGGGCGACAGCCTCGCACCCGTCGCCGCTCGCGGCAGCGGGGTGTCCCTGCTGACGGCGCACGCCGCGGCGGGTCGCGAATGGACGGTCGTCGCCGTGGCGGGCGCCCAGGAAGGCGGCTGGCCGGACCTGCGTCCCCGCGGCACGCTCCTGGGTGTGGAGCGGCTCGTCGACCTGCTGTCCGGAGTGGACAGCGACGGCGTGTCGGTGATCGCGCCGCTGCTGGCCGAGGAACGACGGCTGTTCTACGTGGCTGCGAGCCGGGCACGCTCGGAGCTACTGGTCACCGCGGTGCAGGGCGAGGACGAACAGCCTTCACGGTTCGTCGAGGAACTGCTCGCCCACGAGGACGACGCCGCCGACGCGGGCCCGGATGTGCGGATCTACCAGCGGGAACGGGCGCTGGTGCTGCCGGAACTGGTCGGCGAGCTGCGCTCGGTGGTGTGCGACGCCGAGGAACCGGCCGAACGCCGGGACCGCGCCGCGACGCAGCTCGCCCGCCTCGCGCGTGCAGGCGTGCCCGGTGCGCATCCGAGCCAGTGGTACGGCCTGCACGAACCCAGCACCGCCCAACCACTCCGCACGCCCGGCGAGCCCGTGCGCGTGTCGCCGTCCACGGTCGAAGTGCTCGCGAAGTGCCCCCTGCGGTGGCTGATCGAACGCCACGGCGGCGCCGACCCGTCGCAGCTCGCCGCCGTCACCGGAACCCTCGTGCACGCACTCGCGCAGGCGGCCGCGTCCGGAGCCGACAACGCCGAGATCGCGGCCGAACTCGACAAGGCGTGGACCAAAGTGGACGCCGGTGCGCCGTGGTTCTCCCGCCGCGAGCGGGTGCGGGTCGAACAGATGGTGCAGAACTTCCTGAACTGGCTGCAGCAGAGCAGGCAGGATCTCACCCAGCTCGCCGTGGAACAGGAGATGGCGGTGGAGCTGCCGGCGACCCTCGACCCGGCAGGCACGGACGCGGCCGACAGGGATCCGGCAGACACGGCCGGCACAGCAGAATCGGGGGACGCCGATGCCGAGCTGCGGGTCACGTTGACCGGCCGGGTCGACCGGCTCGAAGTGGACGGTCAGGGCAGGCCCGTCGTGGTCGACCTCAAGACCGGCAAGAGCGCGGTGAGCGGCAAGGACGCCGAGCAGCACCCGCAGCTCGCGGCCTATCAACTGGCGGTGCTGCTCGGTGCGTTCGAGCACCACCTGAAGACCACGCACTCCACAGCCACGCAGCCCACGACCACGCAGCCCACGACCACGCAGCCCACGACCAAGCCCGGCGGTGCGAAGCTCGTCTACGTCGCCAAATCCCACAACAAGACCGGTTCCAGTGAACGGGAGCAACCGCCGTTGGACGAGCACGGCGAGGTGCACTGGCTTCGCCTGGTGCGCGAGGCGGCGGCCGCCACCGCGGGCCCGGTGTACGAGGCGCGCGAGAACCAGGACTGCGATCGCTGCCCGGCGCGTTCGTCGTGCCCGGCGCGTCCCGAGGGCAGGCAGGTGACAGGGCCGTGACATACCAGGTGAGTCCCGCCGAGGTCGCCGACGCGCTCGGCCTGCCGACGCCGACCGGCGAACAGGCGGCGGTGATCGCCGCGCCGCCGGAGCCGTCGCTGGTCGTCGCCGGTGCGGGCGCGGGCAAGACGGAGACGATGGCCGCGCGCGTGGTGTGGCTGGTCGCGAACGGTCTCGTCACGCCCGAGCGCGTGCTGGGCCTGACGTTCACCCGCAAGGCGGCGCGGCAGCTCGCCGACCGGGTGCGCGCGCGGCTGCGCGTGCTGGCGGGGTCGGGCCTGCTCGACCGCGTCGACCCCGGCGGTACGCGGCGGGCATCGGTGCTGGCAGGCGAACCCACGGTGCTCACGTACCACGCCTACGCCGGACGGCTGCTCGGCGAACACGGTCTGCGGCTGCCGGTCCAGCCCGGTGCCCGCCTGTTGTCGGCGACCGCCTCGTGGCGGCTGGCGCACCGCGTGGTGTCGACGTGGGACCACGACCTGGACACCGATCTCGTGCCTGCCAGTGTCACGGCGCAGCTGCTCGGGCTGACGGGCGAACTCGCGGAACACCTCGTCGAGCAGGAGCAGCTGCGCGAGCACACGACGTGGCTGTGCGAGCTGATCGAGAACGCACCGCGGGCGAAGGGCCAGCGCGCGGCGATGCCCGTCGACCTGCAGAAGATCCTGACCTCTCAACGGTTCCGGCTCTCGTTGCTGCCGCTCGTGGAGGCCTACAACCAGCGCAAACGCGCCGAGGGGGCGCTCGACTTCGCCGACCAGATGTCGCTGGCCGCCCGGCTCGCCGAGGGGCATCCCGAGGTCGTCGCCACCGAGCGCGAGCGCTACGGCGCCGTGCTGCTCGACGAGTACCAGGACACCGGACACGCCCAGCGGGTGCTGCTGCGATCGCTGTTCGGCGGGGCCGACGCCGAGGCGCTGCCCGTGACGGCCGTGGGCGACCCGGCGCAGGCGATCTACGGCTGGCGCGGTGCGAGCGCGGCCAACCTGCCGCGGTTCACCACCGACTTCCCGCGCGAGAACCGTGAGACCGGGCGCAGCCTGCCCGCGAGTGAGCACGGCATGCTCACCAGCTTCCGGAACCCGCCCGAGGTGCTGACGCTCGCCAACGCCGTCGCCGAACCGCTGCGAGCGGGCGGTCTCGGCGTGCAGCAGCTCCGTGCCCGTGACGGCGCGCCCGCCGCCGACGTCCGGTGCGGACTGCTGCCGGACGTACGTGCCGAGCGCGAATGGCTCGCCGACGAACTCGCCGGCACCTGGTACGCCGAACGGGACGCGACGGGAGCCCCGCCCACCGCCGCGGTGCTGGTGCGCCGCCGCGCCGACATGGCGCCGATCGCCGAACGGCTGCGCGCCCGCGGCCTGCCCGTCGAGGTCGTCGGCCTCGGCGGGCTGCTCGACGAACCCGAGGTGGCCGACCTCGTCGCGACGCTGCGGGTGCTGGCCGAACCGCTGTCGGGCACCGCCGCGGCGCGGCTGCTCACCGGGGCGCGCTGGCGGATCGCCGCCGCCGACCTGGGCGCGCTGTGGCGCAGGGCGAACGAACTGTCCGCCGACGGCGACGACATCGTCACCGAACGCGCCGAGGAGGCCGGCCTGGTCGACGCACTCGACGACCCCGGAGACCCGGGACGGTATTCGGAGACGGGCTACGGGCGCATCACGCGGCTCAGCAAGGAACTCGGGGCGCTGCGCAGGCGGCTGGACCAGCCGTTGCCCGAACTCGTCGCCGACGTCGAGCGCACCATGCTGCTCGACGTCGAGGCCATGGCCCGCCCCGGTGGCGCGGGCCGGGTGCACCTCGAGGCGTTCGCCGACGTCGTCACCGAGTACGCCGAGAACTCGCCCACCGGCACGCTGCTGTCGTTCGTGGACTATCTCGCCACCGCCGAACACGCCGAGGACGGTCTGCCGCCCGGCGAGGTCGAGGTCGCCGCCGACCGCGTGCAGGTGCTCACCGTGCACTCGTCGAAGGGCCTCGAATGGCGAGTCGTGGCCGTGCCGCACCTGGTGAAGGGCGTGTTTCCCGGTGACCGGCGGTCGTCGTCGTGGCTGCGGACCGTCACCGAACTGCCCGCGCCGCTGCGCGGCGACTGCCAGGACCTGCCCGGACTGGCCCTGCGCGGCGACGAGAACCGTAAGGAGGTCCTCGACACCTGCAAGGAACACGAGGCGGCCTTCGTCGACCGGCACGCCGAGGAGGAACGCCGACTCTGCTACGTCGCCCTGACCCGGAGCGAACAGCACCTGCTCGTCTCCGGCCACTGGTGGGGCGAGACCAGTGGGTCGCCGAAGGGGCCGTCGACGTTCCTCACCGAGGTCAAGGACACGATCGCCGCCGACGAGACGATCGGAGTGGTCACCACGTGGGCCGAGGAGCCGGAGGAGGGCGCCGAGAACCCGCTCGCGGGGGAGAACGCCGAGCCGGTGAGCTGGCCCGCCGACCCGCTCGGCGCGCGCAGGGACGCCGTCCGCGAGGGTGCCGACGCCGTACTCGCGGCGATGGCGGCGGCGGACGAGCCCGAGCCGTCCGCGCGGCCGGTCTCGTCCGCTGCTGCCGAGCAGCCGGATCAGCTCGCGCTGCCGCTCGCCGATCGGCCGGGCCCGGACCCGGCCGAGACCGGCACGGACATCGAGACCGGCGCCGACACCGAGACCGACACCGACCCCGGCGCCGACCCCGAGGGCTGGGCCGCCGATACGGACGTCCTGCTGGCCGAACGCGAACGTGCCTCGGGGCGCAGCGAGGACATCGCGCTGCCGGGACAACTGTCGGTGAGCCAGCTCGTCGAGCTCGCGGGGCGGCCGGACGCACTGGCCCGGCGGCTGCGGCGGCCGCTGCCGTTCCCGCCGAACGCCTACGCCCGCCGCGGCACCGCGTTCCACGGGTGGCTGGAACGCCGATTCGCGGGTGATCGGCTGTTCGACCTGGACGACCTGCCCGGCGCGGCGGATCCGGGGGAGGCGCCGGACGAGGAACTGGACGCCCTGTGCGAGGCGTTCGAACGCAGCGAGTGGGCGCGCCGCACGCCGCACGACGTCGAGGTGCCGTTCTCCACGGTCGTCGACGGTGTCACGGTGCGTGGCCGGATGGATGCGGTGTTCGCCGACGCCGACGGCGGGTGGACCGTCGTCGACTGGAAGACCGGCGGGATGCCCGACGAGTCGGCGATGTCTGCGGTGTCGGTGCAGCTCGCGGCCTACCGTCTCGCCTGGGCGGGGCTGGCCGGGGCTCCGTTGGAGAAGGTGCGCGCGGCGTTCCACTACGTGCGTGACGACCGCACCGTCCGCCCGGCCGATCTGCGCGATGCCGACGGTTTGCGCGCGTTGCTGCGATCGGTGGATGAAAGCGGCTAGGGTTGCGCAGCGTGATCAAGGGATTGCTCCGGCAGCGACCGCTGTCCGAACAACCGGGCCATGCGCTGGTCGGCGTCATCCGGATGCCGGACGCGAAGGTCAGCCCGCTCAACGCGATCGTCCGGCGTATCGTCGGCGCGCTGCTGTTCCTGTTCGTGGCCGTGATCATCGTGTACATCGGCCGCGACGGGTACACCGATGTGAACGGGGACGGTGTCTCGTTCCTCGACTGCATCTACTACGCGACCGTGTCGCTGTCGACCACCGGCTACGGCGACATCGCACCGGTGACCGACTTCGCGCGGTTGATCAACATCATCGTCATCACCCCGCTGCGGGTGGCGTTCCTGATCGTGCTGGTCGGCACCACACTGGAAGTGCTGACGGAGCGTTCCCGCCAGGCGCTGCGGATCCAGAAGTGGAGGAACAAGGTGCGAGACCATGTGGTGGTCATCGGATTCGGCACGAAGGGCCGGTCGGCGATCAACTCCCTGCTGGCCGAGCAGGACGTCGAGGCGAACCAGGTCGTGGTCGTCGACACCGACCAGCAGGCGCTCGACGCCGCCAGCGCGCTCGGCCTGATCACCGTCCACGGCAGTGCCACCCGTGCCGACGTGCTGCGCGTCGCAGGTGTGCAGCGAGCTCGTTCGGTGGTCATCGCGCCGAACCGCGACGACACCGCGGTGCTGGTCACGCTCACGGCGCGCGAGCTGGCGCCGAAGGCGAGCATCCTGGCTTCGGTGCGGGAGGCCGAGAACGTGCACCTGCTGAAGCAGTCGGGTGCCGATCAGGTCGTGGTCTCCAGCGAGACCGCGGGCAGACTGCTGGGCATGGCCACGCGCACGCCGCTGGTGGTCGACATGGTCGAGGACCTGCTCACCCCGGAGACCGGACTGGCGATCGCCGAACGGCCGGTCACGCCGAAGGAGGAGGGCGGTTCACCGCGGCATCTGCCGGACACGGTGCTCGGCCTCGTCCGTGCGGGGCAGCTCTACCGGGTGGATGCGCCCGAGGCCGATGCCCTCGAACCCGGTGACCGTCTGCTGTATGTCCGTCACACTGCGCAATCGAAGGATGACGACGACCGCTGACGAGCGCCCACCGCATCCCCGGTCCGGCGAGCGCTCGACGTTGCCAGTGGTTCGCTGACCTGCGGAGATCTCCTACCTATGCGCGGGTGGTCGACGTGCGGCGGGCGGTCACGCTGCGAGGTCACGTTGTGATGTTGGCTGCCCCGGCTTTTCTGGGCCGGTGCCGGCATATCTGCGACGATTGGGCGCGTGCGGCAACAAGCGGAATCGGGCACGTCGGCGATCGCGGTCGGCTGGCGGTCGGGCGGGCTGGCGGTCGTCGCCGGCCTCGTGATCACGGCGCTGGCGTGGCTGGCCGGCCCGTCGCTGTTCGCCGCGGCCTCCGGTGCGGACCACCGCACCGTCGAGGCCACCGTCACCGAGCCCACGGAGTGCACCGACCCGGCCGCGGAGGAGATCGTGCGGTTCACCGACGGTGGCACCACCCGGCAGGGCACGCTCAGCGGCTGCGGGCACGACAAGGACGAAGCCGTGCGGATCGCCGTCCCCGACGAGCAGGCCGAGCCTGCGGGTGAGCCGTTGCCGGTGCAGCTGGCCAGCACGGACGCCGGCATGAGTGAGCTGGGCCGCTCGCTCGGCATGGCGTTGCTCGTCCTGAGCTGCGCCGCGGGCGGCGGCTACGCCTTTCTGGTGGTGCGGGGACGCCGCCAGGGAACCGCGCCGGCGCGGTTCGCGTAGCCGTACCCGGGGGGAGGGGTGCAGACCGGGGTCAGGACACCTCCGAGGCCTCGGAGGTGAAGGTGTTGCAGTCGATGCTGCGGTTCGACTCCGCCCCCGCGCGCCACCAGGCCGCGTAGTTGGCGTTCGACCCGTGGTCGGTGGTGCCGGAGGTGTCGTCGCCGCGGGTGTCCTGGTCGTACCAGGCGGCGTCGAACATCTGCTGGGTGACACCGTCGGGACCGCTGCGGCCGGTGTGGGCGCCCATGAACATGCCGGAGAAGCACTGCGCCTGCAGCTCCCGCCTGCGCGAGAGATCCTGTCCCTCGTCGCTGTGCTGGCCGACCGCGTTGATCTGCGCCCACACACCGTCCATGATCCCCGCGACCTCCTGTACGTGGTGGCCGTACTCGTGGGCCAGCACGGACAGGTAGATGCCTGCCTGCTCGCCGTAGTAGTCGGTCTGCAGCCCGCCGAACGGCACGTAGAGGTGGTCGTTGCAGTAGTAGGCCGCGGTCGTCACGTCGACCTGGATGTCCCCGCACGGCGTGCGGAACGACGTGCCGTCGGGGAAGTGCAGCGTGGGTTCGCGGAACGGCAGGTCGTAGCGGCGCAGGAACGGCTCCCACGCGCGGTTGAGGCAGTCGGTCGCGGTGGTGAAGAACTGCTTCGCCGCCTCGGGGCTGCTCTCCCACGGGGGAAGCGAGCACGTCACGGCCTGCAGCCCCGCGTCGGGATCCTTCAGCAGCGGGCGGTCGCCCAGGGCGCGGATGTTTCCCGGCACCGTTTCCGTGGCCCGCGCCGACCCCGCGTGGCCGCCGCCGGAGGGAGCGCCGCTGTCCTCGTCGTCGCCGGTGAAGACGACCAGTGCCAGCACGCTCGCCAGTGCGAGCAGCACGACACCGGCCAGCGAGAACACGGCGAGCGGCACGCGGGCGCGGGTGCCGCCGCGCCGCGTGCGAGCGGGATCCGGCGTGTCGCCGGAATCCTCACCGGACGGTGTGTCCGGCCCGGAATCTGTCATGTCGCGGCCCCGTCCGGTTCGCTGGTCGCTTCCCTCACCATAGCCGGGCACTCTAGGTACAACCGCGGGGCGAGTGGCGCCGACGCTCCGTCGAGGCGGGACACTCCGTCGGTTCGGGACTGCGGCGCCGGGCCGGGTCGGGTCGGGTGGAAACATCGGCCGGGGCGCCGCGGGCACGGAGCATCAGGGCACGGAGCGTCAGGACACGGAGCCGGCGTCGGCGAGCCAGGTGTTGCACTGGTAGAGGCGGTTGTCGCGGCTGCCCTGCTGCCACCAGGCCGCGTAGTTCGCGTTCGAGCCGTGGTCGTTGGTGCCGGACGTGTCGTCGCCGCGGGTCTGCTGCTCGTTCCAGGCGTTGTTGAGCATTCTCTGGGTGATGCCGTTCGGGCCGCTGCGCCCGGTGTGGGACCCCATGAACATGCCCGAGAAGCACTGGGCCTGCAGTTCCACCCGCCGGGAGACCGCGTCACCCTTCGTCGTGCCGAGTCCGCCCGCGTCCTCGATCTGCCGCCAGGCCGTTTGGGATATGCCGGACATGTGCTGAACGTGGTGGCCGTACTCGTGGGCCAGCAAGGCGAGGTGGACGCCCGGCTGGTTCGGCCGATCGCCGAACTGCAGCCCGGCGATCGGCATGTACAGATCTCCCCGGCAGTACAGGGCTGCCTGCGTGATGTCGACCTGCTGCTTGCCACACGGCGTGCTGTACGAGCGGCCGCTCGGGAAGTGCAGCGTCGGCCGTTCGAACGGCAGGTTGTAGGCGCGCAGCAGATCGCCCCACGTGGTGTTCAGACAGTCGTTCGCCGCGGTGAGGAACGCTTTCGCCGCCGAGGCGGTGTCCTGCCACGCCGGCAGCGGGCACGCGTTCGCCGTGAGGCCGCCGTCCTCGTTCCCGAACAGCGGGTGGTGGCCCAGCTTGTAGACCTTTCGGGGGCCTGCGGGCGCTTCGACGCCGCCGGACTCCTCGGTGAACGTGACGATGCTGCCCGTCGTACTGGGCTCGGCCACGCTCGAGGAGGACGTGGTGTCCGTCGTCGTCCCGGTGGTCGGCGCCGGCTCCGACGTGATCTCCGACGTCGTGGGCGCGTCCACGCCGCGATGCGCGTACCGCTCGGACGTGTCGCTTCCGCCGGTCAGCGTTGCGATGAGGACCACGACCAGCCCCAGTACGCCGACCCCGCCGAGTGCGGCCGCGATCACCGGACCGTTCGACTTCGGCGGCCGCGGCGGTCCGTACTGCGGGGAACCGTACTGCGGGGAGCCGTACGGGGGCGGTCCGTACTGGGGAGCGCCGTACTGGGGAGCGCCGTGCTGGGGCGATCCGGCCGGTGGGGGCCCGCCGTGCTGGGCAGGGCCGTGCCCGCCCTGCGGATGCCGGTGGCCGGGTGCGCCCGGTGGCGGCTGCTGCCCGTAGGGATCGCCACCGGGCGGTCCGTACGGGCCGGGCGGTGGTTGCGTCATACGGCGTAGTCCCCCAGTGACGATCGCGTGCGCGCCAGAGCATAAGTGACGCCGAGTCCGCTCACGGTGCGGTCCTCCCTGTTCCCGCGGGGCGCGGATGGCAGGATCGGCGTTATGAGCGATTCGAGTGGCATGTCGAACGGTGATTCCGAGCTGCCCCGCTACCCGTCGTCGGGCGGCGGTGACGTGGGACGGCAGCCCGGGGTGGTCCCGTTGGAGCCGCTGCGCCTCGGCGAGGTCATCGGGGGAGCGTTCGCGACGATGCGTGCGTACGCGGGCATCGTGTTCGGTACGTCGTTCGTCATCGCGGTGATCAGCGCCGCCGTGTCCTACTTCGTGACGCGGTCGATGCTCGCCGACGTCGCGCAGATCGACGCGGCCGCGTCGCCGGAACGGCAGATGCAGCAGCTGGAGAACATGCTCGGGGACATGCTGCCCGCGTTCGGCATCCAGCTCGCCGTCATGCTGCTGGTGCAGGCCGTGCTCACGGGGCTGCTGATGACCGTGGTCGGCCGTGCCGTGCTCGGCAAGCCGATCACGTTCGGCGAGGCGTGGGCCGAGCTCAAGCCGCGGCTGCTGTCCGTGCTCGGCCTGGCGGTCGTCATCACGGTGCTGCAGATGGTCGTCGGCGGTGTGCTCGGGGCCCTGTTCATCACGACGATGGGTGCCTTCGGGGCGCTGCTGACGCTGCTGCCGGTCATCGCGATCTGGGTCTACCTGAGCCTGGCGACGGCGGCGCTGGTTCTCGAGCGCGGCACGATCGGTTCCGCGATCAAGCGGTCGGTCGCCCTGGTCAAGGGCTCGTGGTGGCGGGTGTTCGGGTTCCTGCTCGTGTCCGTGGTCATCAGCATCGGGGTCAGCCTGGTCGTGGGGCTTCCGTTCTCGCTGGCCTCGCCCGCGCCGGGCGAGGCGCTCAGCGGCGGCGACGTGCTCGTCCAGGAGATCGGCACCGTCATCACCAGCACGATCATCACGCCGTTCATGTCGCTGGTCGCCGCGCTGATCTACATCGACCAGCGCATCCGCCGCGAGAACCTCGCCCCGGAGCTGCGCCGCGCCGCCGGCAGGTGAGCGCCGGGTCACGACGCCGACTCCCGACCAACGTCGGGGTCTGCCACCCGGACCGCGGGTGACAGAGTCTGCGTTATGAGCGATTCGGGTGATATGTCGAACGGCGACGGCTCGGAGCTGCCGCGTTACCCGTCGCCGGGCGACGGGGACGGGGGACCGCAGCCCGGGGTGGTCCCGCTGCGCCCGCTGCGGTTGGCCGAGATCACCGAGGGTGCCGTGGCCACGATGTGCAGGTACGCCCGGGTCGTTTTCCCTGCTTCGGCCGTCATCGCGGTGGTCGGCGTCGTGCTGGTGTTCCTCACCGAGGTGTACGGGCTGCCCGTGCGGCGGGGGTGGCAGACGCCGGTGAACGAGCTGCTCGCCAGCTTCGCCGGTGTGCTCGTCACGCTGCTGACCCACGCGCTCGTCGTCGGCGTCCTGACGGTGGTGGTCGGCCGCGCAGTGCTGGGCGAGCCGATCACGTTCGGCGAGGCGTGGGCCGAGCTGCGACCGCGGCTGCTGCCGCTGTTCGGGCTGACCGTCGTCGTCACGGTGATCACCACGGTCGGCCTGATGCTGCTGGTCCTCCCCGGAATCGCGGCCTACGTGTTCCTCAGCCTGGCCGTGCCTGCGCTGATGCAGGAACGCGGCACGGTCGCCGAAGGGCTGAAGCGATCGGTGAACCTGGTCGGCGGCTCGTGGTGGCGCGTGTCCGGCCTGCTGGTCGTGGCACTGCTGATCACGCTGCTGGTCAGCCTGGTCGTCCAGCTGCTGTTCGCGCAGCTGCTGCCACTGGGAGCGGGTACCACGCCGTTGGCGGACGACACGCTGACCGGGCACCGGCTCATCCTCGGGATCGGGAGCGTCGTCGCCCAGACCGTCGCGGTGCCGTTCAGTGCCGCCGTCACCGCGTTGATCTACCTCGACCAGCGGATGCGGCGCGAGAACCTGGGTTCCGAGCTCCGGCGTACGGCAGGGCTGTCGGGCTGACGCCCGACAGCCGCCGGGCAGCGGCCCGATACCGGTGAAGGAGACGTGACCGCGCGGGCCTCCCGTAGAGTGGCCCCATGGCCGAACCCGTTCTCCACAGACTGACCCTGGACAACGGCCTACGGGTAGTTCTCGCGCCGGACCGGAGCGCCCCGGTCGTCGGCGTCAGCGTGCACTACGACGTGGGTTTCCGTTCCGAACCCGAAGGTCGCACCGGCTTCGCGCACCTGTTCGAGCACCTGATGTTCCAGGGCAGCGAAAGCCTCGAGAAGCTGGCTCATTTCCGGCACGTCCAGGGCAGTGGAGGCTCGTTCAACGGGTCGACCCACCCGGACTACACGGACTACTTCGAGGTGCTGCCGTCCGCGGCGCTCGAACGCGCGCTGTTCCTCGAGGCGGACCGCATGCGCGCGCCGAAGCTGACCGCCGAGAACCTGGCCAACCAGATCGACGTGGTCAAGGAGGAGATCCGGCTCAACGTGCTGAACCGGCCCTACGGCGGGTTCCCGTGGATCCTGCTGCCGCCGGTGCTGTACAACACGTTCCCCAACGCGCACAACGGCTACGGCGACTTCACCGATCTCGAGCAAGCCAGCCTCGAGGACTGTGCGGCGTTCTTCGACACCTACTACGCGCCCGCCAACGCGGTACTCACCGTCGCGGGTGACATCGAGGTCGACCGGGCGCGAGCGCTGATCGAGAAACACTTCGGCGACGTGCCCGCGCGCCCGCGGCCCGAGCGGCCGTCGTTCGCCGAACCCCGGCCGACGAGCGAGATCCGCGAGACGCACGCCGACCCGCACGCACCGCTGCCCGCGCTGGCCGTCGGCTATCGCATGCCCGACCCGGTCGGCGAGCTCGAGGCCTACCTGGCGCACCTCGTGCTCGCCAGCGTTCTCGTCGACGGCGACGGATCCCGGTTGCAGCAGCGCCTCGTGCACGGGCAGCCGCTCGTCACCGACATCAGCGCCGGTGCGGGACTGTTCGGGCCCTTCGAGGCGCGCGACCCCGACACGTTCTCGATCACCGCGATGCACACGCCCGACGTCGGGGTGGACCGCATCCTCGGTGCCGTCGACGAGGAGCTGGACTCGATCGCCGCGCAACCGCCCACGGCCGACGAACTGGCACGGGTCACGGCGCGGTGGAGCGCGATGTTGCACGCCGACCACGACCGGCTCGTGAACCGCACCCTCGGGTTCGGCTCGTTCGAACTGCTCTACGGCGACGCCGCGCTCATGCACGAAGTCGCCGACCGCATCGCCGCCGTCTCGGCGGACCAGGTGTCGCACGCGGCGAAGGGCCTGCGGCCGGATTCGCGCGCCGTCCTTCTCGTCGAGCCCGCGCAGGGAGGTACCCAGTGACCGCATCGCAGACCCACCGGACCGCGGAGGAGATCGGCCGGACACCGGCAGGGCCGCGGGAGCTGCCGCCGCTGGGCGACCAGCGCACGGCGGTTCCACCGGAACACGTCGACACCGAGATCGACAACGGACTGCGGGTGCTGGCGGTGCGCAAACCCGGCTCGCCGATGGCCGAGCTGCGCATGACGATCCCGTTCGCCGGCGACGACCCGCTGCACCCGGCGACGGCCGAGGTGCTGGCCGACACGATCGCCACCGGCACGCGCCGTCGTGACCGGGTCGCGATGGACACCGACCTGGCGCTCATCGGTGGCGACCTCGGCGTGGCCGTCGACCCCGAGCACCTGTCCATCTCGGCGAGCGCGCTGGCGAGCGGCCTGCCGACGCTGCTCGACGTGCTCGGCGACATCCTCACCGAAGCCACCTACGCCGACCACGAGGTCGAGCGCGAGGCGGCGCGGCTGGTCGAACGCCTGGCCGTCGCACGCACGCAGCCGCGCGTGATCGCGCGCGAGGCGCTGCAGCGGCAGCGGTACGGCGACCACCCGTACACCCGCGAGGTGCCGCAGCTCGAGGACGTCCAGCAGGTGACGCCGGACGCGGTGCGCGCGCTGCACCCCGCGGCGGTCCTGCCGCGCGGCTCGGTGCTGGTGCTCGTCGGCGACATCGATCCGCAGTCCGCGGTGGCCGAGGTCGAACAGGCTCTGCACGGCTGGCGGTCCGACGCCGTCGCGCGGGATCTGCCCGAGCTGCCCGGCCTGGCGGGCGGCGACCTGGAGCTCGTGCCGCGCGCGGGTGCCGTGCAGTCGCAGATCCGCCTGTCGGCGCAGAGCCTGCCGCGCACCGCGGAGCGCTACCCGGCACTGCAGCTGGCGAACCTGACCTTCGGCGGCTATTTCTCGTCGCGCCTGGTGGAGAACATCCGCGAGGACAAGGGCTACACCTACGGGGCCCACTCCGGATTCGAGTTCACCGGCGGCACGGCGACCGTGCAGGTCGACGCCGACACCGCGAGCGACGTCACCGCGGCAGCGCTGCTGGAGACACGCTACGAACTCGGCAGGCTCGGCCTCGTACCGCCGACCGACTCCGAGGTCGACACGGTGCGCCAGTACGCCACCGGAACCCTGTTGATCGGGTCGGCTTCGCAGGCGGGGCTGGCCAACCAGCTGATCGGCCTCGCCGCCGTGGGCCTCGGGCTCGACTGGCTGCTCGGCCATCCGCAGCGGCTCGCCGCGGTGACCACCGAGCAGGTGGCCGAGGCGGCGCTGGAGATCTTCGCGCCGACCCGGTTCACCGGTGTCGTCGTCGGGGACGCCGACGTGCTCGGCCCGCAGCTCGAGGCGCTCGGCGGTGTGCGCGTCGCGGACCGGGAATCGTGAGGCCGTTCGAGCTGACGGAAGTTCCGGCACTGTCCCGGTCCACCGTGGACCGGCAGGAGGCGCTCCGGAACGACCCGGAGCGCCTCACGGCGCGGTGGCCGAACGCGCGGATCGTGGTCGTCGACCGCTGGGGCCGGACACCCGTTCGGTGTGAGGCGATCGAATCCGATGCCGCACCGGTGAGCACCCGGAAGGCCGCCGAGTTCACCGGGGAGCCGCCCGCCGAGGCGTCGTTCCTCGGTGAGTGGGACGGCGTGGACCACTGGATGCTGCCCGTCGACCCGCCGTCCGATTCGGAGACGATCGAACTCGACGGCGGCTGGGGAGTGCGGCAGGACGTGCCGGTCAGCGCCGACGAAGCATGGCTCGACCTGCGCGGTCACGGCGCGCTGCTGGACGGCACGTCGGCCGGCCTGTTGACGACAGCCGAGGCGTTGCGGAACTGGCACCGGCGCGGCAGGTTCTGCGCGCGATGCGGTGCGGCGGTGCAGCGGGTGCAGTTCGGCTGGGCATCCCGCTGCACCGGATGTGACCGGGAGGAGTATCCGCGCACCGATCCGGCCGTGATCTGCCTCGTGCACGACGACGTGGGCGTCAACGGTGCGCACGTACTGCTGGCGCGCCAGCCGGTGTGGCCACCGAAGCGGTACTCGGTGCTGGCGGGATTCGTCGAGGCGGGTGAGTCGCTCGAAGGCTGCGTCGAACGTGAAGTGCGCGAAGAGGTCGGCGTCGATGTCGGCGATGTGCGCTACCTGGGCAGCCAGCCGTGGCCGTTCCCGCGGTCGATCATGGTCGGATTCGCGGCGCGGACCGCGTGTGGTGCCGCACCGACGCCCGCCGACGGGGAAATCGAGGAGGCGCGGTGGTTCAGCCGTGCCGACGTGCGAGCGGCGTTCGACGGTGAGCACGACGAGTTGATACTGCCGGGCAGCACGTCGATCGCATCGGTCATGCTCCGTTCGTGGGCCAGCGCCGAGCAGTGACGCCACCCTCGGGGTGGCGACCCGTCGAGGCGGGATACGCACCTCGGTAGGCTGCGGCGTAGTTTCACCGGTGTGGGGGTTTCGGGATCGTGAGTGCGCATCGAGCCGTCGGGTTGCTACTCGGTGTGGTCGCGGATGGTCTGGTCGGCAAGCCGCGGCGGGCCGCTCCGTCCCGGCCCGTCGCAGCGCTGCCGCAGGCGGCCGACGCGTTGACGGGCCGCATCGGCAGCGCCGGCGCGACGACCGTGGTGGCCGCGAGCGCGGTGGCCGCGGGCATGCTGATCGAACGCGCCGTCGGTCGCCGCGGGCTGCTGCGCACCCTCGCCGTCGCCGCGGGCACCTGGTCGGCCCTCGGGGGAGCGCGGATCGCCGCCGACGGCACCGAACTGGCCCGCGACCTCGAAAACGGCGACCTCGACACCGCCCGCGCGCGCATCTCCGCAACCGACCCGCGCTGCACCGAGGACCTCGACCTGCCAGGACTGTCGCGCGCCGCGATCGAAGTCGTCGCGGACCAGACCTCGAACGCCGTGGTGTCGCCGCTCGTCTGGGGCGCCGTCGCGGGACTGCCCGGAATACTGGGTGCCCGTACCGTCACCCTCCTCGGCAGGCGGCCGAGCGCGGCGTTCGATATCGGTGCCGGCCGCTCGGCCGACCCGGCCGCGAGGCGGCTCGACGAAGCCGCGAACCTCGTGCCCGCACGGCTCACGGCCACGCTCACCACGGCGGCCGCACCGGTGGTCGGCGGATCCGCGCGGAGCGCCTGGCAGGCGTGGCGCCGTGACACCGCCGCCCACCCCAGCCCGAATGCCGGGCGCGCCGAGGCGGCCTTCGCCGGCGCACTCGAGATCCGTCTCGGCGGCCGCACAGTGTATCCGGGTGGGGTGGCAGAGCTGCCGGTGCTCGGTGCGGGCCGCAACCCCGACGCCGGTCATGTCACGCGCGCCGTCGAACTGTCCCGGGTGGTCGGGCTGTGCGCCGTCGGCGTGTCCGCCGTCCTGGGAGCCGTGTCGAGCTTCGGCGGACGTCGTCGCCGATAGGTAGCGTGCCCGCGCACACGAGAAACGGGGATGGTCCCCGGCGCGAGGCCGGAAACCACCCCCGTCGGCAGGGCGTGAACCGTCAGCAGCTCGGGGCGCTACGGAACGGACTCGGGTCGTTGGCCACATGGACGTGGTCGTTGTGACCGGAGTAGCCCGGCCCGAGGATCTCGGTGAAACCGGCCTTCCACGCTGCGCGGTAGAGCGTGCACTGGGAATGAACGTTGACGCTGATGCCCAGATCGGCGGTCTCGCCGTAGAGGTGGCGGCTCGACGGCGAGCCGCCTACGGCGCTGTTGCAGGAGTAGCTACGGAAACCGGACGTGATGCCGACAGGACGGTCGCCGAGCTTGTGGCGCATCGCTTCGAGCTGCCACATGACGCGGCGGGTGTTCTCCTTCGCGGTCGACGCCGACACGGCACCACCGTTGAAGTTGTTGGCACCGCAGTTGTCGTCGAATTCCGAGTAGGAGAAGTGGATCGGCGTGCAGTCGCTCGACGTGAGGTCGTAGATCTTGCCGAACGTCTGCGGGCCGGCGACACCGTCGACGGCGAGGCCGTATCCGGACTGGAAGCGTGTGACCGCCGCCTCGGTCGCAGGGCCGTACTTGCCGTCGATGACGAGATGCTCGGCCGACGAGACCCAGCCGGCGACGCGGATCTGCAATTCCTTGACCGCAGAACCGCTGTCGCCGCGCGACAGGGTGCTCGACCATTCGTAACACGAGGCCGCGTTGGCAGGGGCGGGCGTCGTCACCGCGGTGGCGGCGGTGAGTCCACCCGCTGCGACGAGCGCAGCTGCCAGTAGGGAGAAGAGTCGCTTACGCATGGGACCTCCGGAGATTGTCCGTGTGCCGCGAGAGGAGTCGGCACGCACGACGCAATCTGCCCGAGTCGCCTCGGTCCTGTGGTCGGTCGGCGAGAAGTACCGACGAAGGTTCTGGGCGGAAGGAGTGACGCTCAGTGGAGCGCGTCGGCGTCGTCGTCCTCGGCGAGGATCTGCGCCACCGACTTGCGCTTCTGCCTGCTCGGCCGGTTGCCCGGCTGTTCGCGTGCCGCCGTCGGTTCCGGCCCGGCGGAAGCCGCCTCCGCGGTGGCCACTTCCGTGGTGGCAGCCGACACCGCCGGGTCGGAGTCCGCGAGAGCACCGCCGGGGCGGGCTTCGCGGATGGTGAAGTACAGCCAGCCGAGCAGGGCCATGGCGCCGAACGCGATCCACTGCAGTGCGTAGGAGAAGTACGGCCCTGCTTCGAGCTGAGGGAGCGGTAATGCGGTGAGCACGCCGGGTTCGCCGGTTTCGAGCTGGTAGTACCCGGGCTTGAGGTCCAGGTCCGTTGCGCGTGCCACGACCTGGGAATCCACCGAGTACGCATGCAGCCTGCCGTCGGTGCTCCCGTCGGCGAACGCGTCCCGGTTCGACGGATCGTTCTCGTCGATGCGTACGCGGGCCTCGACGGTGACCCGGCCCTGCGGCGGGGTGGCGACGTCGGGGACGCCGGTGTCGTTTGCGGGACGTACGAAACCGCGGTTGATCAGCACGGTGCTGCCGTTGGTCGTACGCATCGGTGTGAGTACCTCGAATGCCGGCTCGCCCTGCACGGTACGCAGGCGCGCGATGACCTCGTCCTCCGGTAGGTACGTGCCTTCGATGATCGTGCGCCGCCACTCGGTGTCGCCGTCGGGGGCGGTGTCGCCGGGCAGCAGTTCGGACAGCGGTTGCGGAGCGGCAGTCGTCGAGGAGGACACGGCGGTGTTCCGGGCGGCGCGTTCTTCGTGCCGGTCGAACTGCCACGGGGCGAGCACGGTGAAGCACAGGGCGGCGAAGACGAACACCACCACCGTCAACGCCAGCCAGCCGGGCTTGAGCAGGAACTTCCACCGCACGCCTACCACGGTAGGCGGCGAGCCCCGGTGACCCACCGCCTGGTCGTGCCTCGCGCGGCGTGCGTCTCAGCTAGCTGCGCGCAGGGCCTGTCGTGCGGCGGTGAGGGCCTGGCGGGCGTAGCCACCGCCGAACAGCACGGTGTGGACGAGGAGGGGAAACAGCTGGTGCAGTCCGACGCGGTCTTCGTGGCCGGTCTTCAGGGGGTGGCCTGCTTCGTCGGCGGCCTCGGCGTAGGCGCCGAGGATGCGGTCGAGTTGTGGTGTTCCGAACAGGCGCAGCATCGCGAGGTCGGTTTCGCGGTGGCCGCCGTGGGCCGCGGGGTCGATGAGCCAGGCGTGGCCGTCGGCGCCCCAGTGGACGTTGCCGGTCCACAGGTCGCCGTGGAGGCGGGCAGGTGGTTCGACGCCGGGTTGCAGCTCGGGGAGGCGCGCGCACACGGTGTCGAACACGGCTGCGTCGTCGGCGTCGATGACACCCTGGTCGACAGCGGTGCGGACGTACGGTTCGATGCGGCTGCGGGCGTAGAAGGCGGCCCAGGTGGTGTCGTTGCGAGCGGTTTCGTCGTTGTTGGCCATCGGGGCGAGTCCGATCCAGGCGTCGGCAGGCCCCTCCGGGGGTGGTGCGCCGAAGCCGGGTGCGCCGCGCAGGTGCAGGGCGGCGAGTCCGCGCCCGAACGCTTCGGCCGCGGCGGGTGTGGGGGAACCCCTGGCGGGCTCGACGTAGTCGAGCACGAGCCAGTCGTCGTCCCAGCCGTACGCACGGGGGACGGGCACGTCGCCGGTTTCGGCGAGCCAGCGCAGCCCCGCGCCTTCGGCTGCGGTGGCGTTCGGTCCGGCTGCGGGTTTGGCCACGACCGTGGTTGCCCGGTCGTCGAGGCGGGCGACGCTGGCTCCGCCACCGAGCGGTCGGAGGTCGATGGGTGCGGAGCCGGTGTGGCGGACGATCGCGTCGCGGGCGGTCACAATCGGGCGCGAACCCATGAAATCAGCTCCGGCATGGCGTTTTCGATCATCGTGAGGACGTCGGTGAAGCCGCTGTCGCCGCCGTAGTAGGGGTCGGGTACTTCGGCGTCGGCCGGCGCCGACGGGTCGAACGTGCGGAGCAGGACAACGCGCTCGGGGTCTCGTGTGAACGCGGTGACGTCGCGCAGATGACTCTTCGTGGCGACGACGAACAGGTCGGCATCGTTGTGGCGGCGGTCGAGCTGTGCGGCGACGTGGTCGTCCGGATACCCGGCGGTTCGCAGTGTGGCGCGGGCGCGCGAGTCCGCGGGTTCGCCCGCGTGCCACGGTCCGACGCCTGCACTCGTCACGGTGACGTGATCGGCGAGACCGGCGTCCTCGAGGCGCCGTCGGAAGACGAGCGCCGCCATCGGGGAGCGACAGATGTTGCCCGTGCAGACGAAGCAGATGTGGAGGGTGTCGTCGGGCTGCTGCTGGTCCATCACCGTCTCAGTCTGCCGAATCGGCGGGCGGGCTCGTGCCACCGGTTGCCGTTACGGATGTATCGCCGCTCGTCGGGTCGTGTTCACGGGGTTCCGGTTGTCGGCCGGTCTCGTCCTGCGGGCCGGTCTCGTCCTGTGAGGTGGTGTCACGCCGCGGGCTGCGTCCGCCCCGTTTGCGGATTTTCCTGCGTGATCGTCGGCCGGTGTGTGGCTCGGGTCTTCGACGCGGTTCCTGCGCGTCGGGTGGCGGCGTGCCGGCGGTGTCGTTTCCGGCGGTGTCGTCGCCGTGAGTGCCGAGGTCCGTCTCGTGCGCCGGTGGGGTGGCGATTCTCCGGCCGGTGGGTGTCGTGATGTGCAGCGTGCCGTCCGGGTTCAGCCGGAATGTCCAGCCTGCGGTGTGCTTGACCCGGTGGTGGGGTCGGCAGAGCCCGATGAGGTTGGCTGCGCAGGTGGGTCCGTCGCAACCGTGCGGGACGACGTGGTCCAGGTCGACGTGGTCGGAGGGCCGGTGGCATCCGGGGAAGCGGCAGGTGCGATCGCGGACTTTGACGTAGTCGGCCAGCGCCTTCGGCGGCCGGTACCGGGTGCGGCCGACGTCGAGTGGTGCGCCGGTGTGGGGATCGGTGATGATCCGCCGCCAGGTGGATGTCGGGTCGTGGGCGATCGCACGCGCGACGGAGGCGGGCAGTGGGCCGTGCCCGGCGAGTTCGGCCGGGTCGTTCGCCAGCCCGGCCAACGTGGCGAGGTCGATGTGGACGAACACGTCCGCTTTCGTGGACGGTCGCGGCGGTGCCGGTGGTGTGACGGGCGCCGGTGACGGTGTCTGCGCCGGCAGCGGGCTGGTTGCCTCCTTGTCGTGGCCGAGGGGGTCGTGACCGAGGAGGAAGCCGCCGTAGACGTCGGCACGGAGCTGGTCCAGGCTCCGGCGGTCGCCACTGCGGCGCAGAGCTCGGGCCGTCGTGTCCACTCGAGCGTAGGCGGCCTGGGCCGTTTCGGCCGGCAGCTCTCCGGCCAGCGTGGCCATGGTGCCGTCGCCGTGCGTCAGCCGAACATGTCGTTGTGCGCGTTCGTGTTCGGCTCGCTCGGACTGTCCTTCGGGGTCGACGTCGAGCACGGCCTTCTTGACGGTCCGTTGGATCGACCCGGCGGTTGCGCCCGCGAGACGGTCGGCGACCAGGTGGTCGACCCGCGTCGCCAGTGTGTCCGGCAGTGGGGTGGTCGGACCGGCGACCTTCGAGGCCTTCACCAGGTCGACCTCCCCGCGGCGCAACGCGTCGAGCGTGCGGGGCAGCCGCGTCACCAGTTGTGTTGCGAGCTCCAACCGCCGCCGGGCGAAGCTTCCGGCCCACCCGAGCGCGACTCCGACCTCCGCGGCGGACTCGTCCGTGCATCCGCGCACGTCCACGAATCGCGCGGTCGCGTCGACGAATCGCGCGTGCAGCCGTGCGATGTCCTGCTCGATGCGGACCGTCTCGTTCAGCTCTGCTTCCCCGGTCATCACCCGTCCGATGTTACGGATATCGAGAGTCGTTGCGAACACCTGTTCGTGTACCGGGAAACTTCGAACGGTAATTGTCTCGGCCTTGTCCGCGGCGAACGAAAGTCACCACTCGCGCACGCCCGACGTTCGCCTGGGGCGTGTCGACCGTCCTGACCACGCTCGGCGCTCCGGTGTGAGTGGGTTTTGTCGAGACGTCCGGTATCGACTGGTTGCGCTGGTCGTGTGTCACCCGAACGGCCGTGGAGCGGGCAGGCGCAGCACAGGCGGCAACGGGTGGCGCCGCCACGGTTCAGCAAAGACGCTCGGTTCAGCAAAGACGCTCGGTTCAGCAAAGACGCTCGCGGCAGCAAGGGCGCTCGCTGCCGCGACGCGGCACCGGATAGCCGCTCCCGGATCCAGGCGGGCAGGCAGAGACGTAACGCTCACGGCGACGTCGTTGCATGGGAGGATCGCGCCATGTCCGCCACCGCCGCCGACTCCGGCACCGCCACCGCCTCCGGCCCTCCGGCCGTCGCCGACATCGTTGCTGCGCTGGACACGGCGTATCCTCGCGAGCTCGCAGAATCGTGGGATGCGGTCGGCCTCGTGTGCGGCGATCCGGCCGAGCGTGCCGACCGCGTTCTCGTCTGTGTCGACCCGGTCGCCGCCACCGTGGAGGAGGCCCTCGACCTCGGCGCGCAGCTGATCGTCGCCCACCATCCGCTGATGTTGCGCGGTGTCCACGGCGTCCCCGCGGACACCGCGAAGGGCTCACTCGTCCATCGCATGATCCGCGAGGGCGTGGCGCTGTTCTGTGCGCACACCAACGCCGATGCGGCCGCCCCCGGCGTTTCCGACGCGCTGGCCGTCGCGATCGGTCTCGACGTCGAGCGTCCCCTCGTCCCGCACGCCGACGGCGCCCACACCGGCCTCGGCCGCATCGCCGTGTTGCCGGAGCCGGAACCGTTCGCGGCGTTCGTCGAGCGCGTCGGCGCGGCACTGCCGGCCACCGCCCCCGGCGTCCACGGCGCGGGCGAGGCCGACCGCCCGATCCGCACCGTGGCGGTCTCCGGCGGCGCGGGCGACGGTTTTCTCGACACGGCGACCGCGGCGGGCGTCGACGCCTACGTCACGGCGGACCTGCGGCACCACCCGGCGGGTGAGCACCTCGAGCAGCCGGGCACGGTCCCCGCACTGGTGGGTCTGACGCATTGGGCGAGCGAGTGGCCGTGGTGCGGCCAAGCCGCCGAGGTGATCCGGGAGGCGGGTAACGTCGAGGTTCACGTCTCCACCCGGTGCACCGATCCGTGGAACGTCCGAGCGAACGGGAGTACGAAGTGAAGGCAGACCCGTCCCTGCAGCGTGAGTTGCTGGACCTCGCCGAAATAGACGCGGAGCTCGCACGTGTCGCACACCGGCGCCGGAACCTGCCCGAGCTGGCCGAGATCGAGGGTATCGAGAAGACCCTGCGGGACAAGCGGGATGCGCTCGTGACCGCGCAGACGTCGGCGTCCGATCTGGAACGCGAGGTGACGCGGCAGGAGCGCGAGGTCGACTCCGTGCGCGCCCGCGTGGACCGAGACCGCAAGCTCATGGAATCCGGTTCGGCCGGGGCGAAGCAGCTGACCGAGCTGGAGCACGAGCTGGAAACGCTCGCCCGCAGGCAACAGGTGCTCGAGGACGACCAGCTCGAGCTGATGGAACGGCGCGAGGCGGCCGACATCGAGGTGCAGCGCGCGGCGGCCGAGGTCGACAAGGCGCAGCAGGATCTCGAGGACGCGGTGACGCGGCGCGACGAGGTGCTCGCCGATCTCGATGCCACACAGGCCCGCCGGGACGCCGATCGCGGCGCGCTGGCGCCGAAGTTCCCGGAGGCGCTGCTGCAGACGTACGACCGCGTGCGCCAACAGCGCGGGATCGGCGCCGGACACCTGCGCGCGCGCCAGTGCGGTGCGTGCAAGCTGGAGCTCGACCGCAGTCAGCTGTCGGACATCAAGAACGCCGCCGCCGACGACGTCATCACGTGCGAGAACTGCGGCGCGATCCTCGTTCGTACCGGGGAGTCGGGCCTGTGAGCGGACATGTCGTCGTCGAGGCCGACGGTGGTTCGCGCGGCAATCCCGGGCCCGCCGGCTACGGCGCGGTGGTGAAGGACGCCGACACGGGCGAGGTGCTGGCCGAGCGGGCCGTGGGAATCGGCACCGCGACCAACAACGTCGCCGAGTACAGCGGCCTCGTCGCGGGCCTCGAAGCCGCGGCCGCAGCCGGAGCGTCCACTGTGGACGTAAAAATGGATTCCAAGCTCGTCGTCGAGCAGATGTGCGGGCGGTGGAAGATCAAGAACGCCGCGTTGCAGCCGCTGGCGCTCGAGGCGCGTGACCTCGCGGGCCGCTTCGATCGGGTGCGGTACGAGTGGATCCCCCGCGCGAAGAACTCGCATGCCGACCGGCTCGCCAACGAGGCCATGGACACGCAGGCCTCCGGCGGCGCCGCCGAGCCGGAACCGGCCGCCGAAGCCGAGCAGGCCGCGTTGCCGCTGAACGAACCAGCCAAGGCGGACACCGCCAAGGCGGACACCGCTGCGGCAGCCACCGCCGGGTCCGCGAACGCCGGCGGCGCGCCGACGGGCTGGACGGGCGCCACGGGAACCCCGACGCGACTGCTGCTCGTCCGGCACGGGCAGACCGAGATGTCGGTCGACCGGCGCTACTCCGGGCTCGGCGACGTCGCGCTGACCGAGACGGGCCGGTGGCAGGCGCAGGCCGTGGCGAAACGACTGGCCGGAATGGACGATGTACGCGACGCCGATCCCGTGATCGTCGCATCGCCGCTCACGCGCGCCTCGGCAACGGCGCAGGCCGTCGCCGAGGCGCTCGGCACGTCGATGGAGACGCTGCAGCCGTTGCGGGAGACCGATTTCGGCGCCTGGGAAGGGCTGACGTTCGCCGAGGCGTCACGGCGCCACCCCGACGTGCACAGCAGGTGGATGAGCGACACGTCGGTGCCGCCGCCGGACGGTGAGAGCTTCGACGTCGTGTACGCCCGCGTGCAGCAGGCCTACGACCGGTTGATCCAGCAGTACGCGGGCCGGACGGTCGTGGTCGTCAGCCACGTGACGCCGATCAAGATGCTGCTGCGACTGGCGCTCGACGGCGGCGCGTCGCTGCTGTTCCGGCTGCATCTCGACCCGGCGTCGCTGTCGATCGCCGACTTCTATCCGGACGGCAACGCCAGCGTGCGGCTGGTCAACGACGTGTCCCACCTTCGGTGACACCCGCCGACGGGGACCGAGTAGCCTGATCGCCGAGGACGAGTTGGCAGGGCGGCCGCGACGCCGCGCCCGCGTGGCGTGGTTTCGAGGAAAGTCCGGACTCCGCAGGGCAGGGTGGTTGCTAACGGCAACCCGGGGTGACCCGCGGGACAGTGCCACAGAAAACAGACCGCCCGGCGGTGCTGCACCGGTGCCGGTGGCGCCGGTGCGGTGGCCGGGTAAGGGTGAAACGGCGGTGTAAGAGACCACCAGCGTCCCGGGCGACCGGGGCGGCTCGGTAAACCCCACCCGGAGCAAGGTCAAGAGGGAGCCTCAGGGCTCCTGCGCAGGCGTTCGAGGGCGGCCCGTCCGAGGCTTGCGGGTAGACCGCTGGAGCCTGCCGGCAACGGCAGGCCGAGATGGATGGTCGCCGCCCACGGCCGAGCCGTGGGAACAGAATCCGGCTTACATGCCAACTCGTCCTCCCACCTGCGCCGATTCTCGGATCAGGTCTCTCACCTGCACTTTTACCGTTTCCGGACGTTGGCCGACATCGGCAGCTGGTAGGCTGACTCGCCGCTGGGGCGCGGCGGATGCAAGGGGATGATCGACTCATTGCGAGGGACGAGCACACCCGGAGCTCTGCCGGATGACGGTGGGCAATCCCGTGCGCTGGTCGGAGCGGGCGGCATGAGCGACGGGGAGCCGGCACGTTACGTAGTCACCGCCGAGCCGGACATCGATACCGACCCCGTTGTGGCGCATTGGCGCGCGAAGGCCGGTGCCTACGGAGTACGGCCACATCCCGACGACGCGGCGGCGATGCATGCGCAGACCGACTCGATGCGCGGCATCATCCCCGACGAGCAGCTCGTGGAGGACGAGAAGCTCCTGGTCGCGGTGCTGCAGTTGCAGGCGATCGAGGCCTACGCGGGCGGTTTCGAGTTCCACCGTGACCGTTGACTCCTGCGAGGTCGGTCCGGGTGCAAGCCGTCGTGGCCACGGGGCTCCGCCCGGGTCCGGTCGCCGACGGAAGCGAGTGCTCGCGGAGGTGGCCGGTGTCGACAGCTGACGTACGCGACGCCTACGGCAGGCGGGCTCTCGAGTACGCCGACTTCGCCTGCGCGCCCGAACTCATGGCCGAACCGGACCGGAACCTCGTGGCCCGCTGGGCCGCGAGCGTCGACGGCCGCATCGTCGACGCCGGGTGCGGACCGGGACAGTGGACCGACTTCCTCCGCCGCAACACCGACGAGCACAGCACCGACGACCACACCATCGACGAGCACAGCGTCCGCGTGGGCAGCCGCGTCGAAGGTGTGGACCTGGTGCCGGAGTTCGTCGACATCGCCCGCGCGCGATTCCCGTCCACCCCGTTCCGTGTCGCCGAGCTGGATGCACTCGGCGTCCCCGACGGCTCGGTGGCGGGGATCCTGTCGTGGTACTCGATCATCCACTCCCGCCCCGACGACGTGCCCCGCATTCTCGGCGAGTTCGCGCGCTGCCTGCGCGACGGCGGCAGTCTGCTGCTCGGTATGGCCCGCCAGGTCGACGGCTCGCGGGTCGAACCGTTCCCGCACGCCGTCACGACCGCCTACTTCTGGCCGGTCGAGGAGATGTCGCGGCTGCTCCTCGACGCGGGATTCCACGTCGAGGAGAGCGAGACCCGCGACGATCCCGGTCATCGTCCCCATGCGGCACTCGTCGCCCGCCGGGTCTGCGACGTGGCGTGACCGGCGGGCGTTGCCCGGGCGTACCGGGGACCTCCCGGCGCCGAGAACTGCCGGAGGTAGGTTGGCAGCATGACCTTCGCCAACGTGGGAACGCTCGGTGCGGTGCCCGGGAGACGTGATGAGCTCGCCGCCCACCTTTCCCGGCGCAGCGACGTGCTCGGCGAGGCGGGCTGCCTGCTTTACGAGGTCGGAGTCGGTGAGGATCCCGACACGGTGTACGTCATGGAGCTGTGGACCAGTGCCGAGGCGCACCAGGCGTCGTTGCAGCTGCCCGCCGTCCGGGAATCGATCGAGCAGGCGCGCCCGATGCTCTCCGGCGTGTTCGGCGGCTTCCGCTTCGACGTCGTCGGCTCCCCGCTTCGCGACACTCCGTAGGACGCGGGGTAGGACGCGGGTCCGGTCGTCCCGCTACGCGCTCCGGCCCTGTTCCGGCGATGGCGGTCGCACCGCCATCCGGTTGAAGCATCGCCATGTGGCCGAAACCGACCCGAACGGGTGATTAGACCACTTACAGTGGTTCTTCACGCGGGGTGAGCGGTGCGACGGGGTCGGTTTTCACCGGATCGGTCAGATCGTTCGGTTCGGAGGTCTATACAGGGCCTTTACACAGTGGAGCGCTGTGATACGGCCGAACGGGTCATGATTCACTTGTCGCGCTGGCGCATCCCGTGGCACGGCCGGGTACAGCGGAAACTCAGCGTGAGGTCGATCTTGGCGTTTGAGTGAGGCCATTCGCACACTAGGAAAACCGGGTGGTCACCGTTAACCCTGGAGCTTCGGGCAGTGATGATGGAGGTCGGACGAGGTGGGTGTGCACGCGCGCGGCGCCCACGGAGGCGGGACCCTCCTTTCAGGGGCGCGCTCCGGGTGTACGGGTCTTTGACCGCCACACGTCGTCACGCCATGATGTTGTTCGAACACGGGAAGTGCTGGACCACTCGCACGGTGTGGACCATCTGCACCGGCACCACACTCCAGGCACTCGGGAGTAAGCGATGACCACGATGACGCTTGCGGCACTGGCGCAAGGCGAGCTCGACACCGGAGGAGTCCGCAGTTGGCTCCTCGACAACGTTGTCCCGCTCGTGCTGCTCGCCGTCGCACTGCTGCTGCTCTGGCTGGGTGGCGGCAAGGGCGACAACGCCGGCGTGATGCGCAGACTCGGGGGCGTCGTGATCGCCCTCGCGCTCATCGGTCTCGCCGTCAGCGGGCTCGGTGTCGACGTCGGCGAGTGGCTCGCCGGCTTGTTCACAGGCTGAGGCGGGCTCGCGGACGTGCGCATTCGTACCGACGACGAGATCTATCGTGTCGACGCCGTATGGCTCGGCCCGCCGAAGGCGACGTTCCCGTGGCGTGCCCGGTACGTCGCCTGGGGCGTCGGCATCCCGTTGTTCCTGGTGATCCTGGGCCTCGAACGGCAGGTCGGCATCGGGTTCGGGTTCTTCAGTACGGCGTGGGCGTTCGTCCTGGCCATCGCGATCACCCGGATGATCACCGCGAAGATCACTCACGAGCGCCCGCTGTCGGCGGTGTTCGCGATGTGGCTGCGTGAACTGCAGAGCCCGAGGGAGAAAACCCGCGCGGATGGCGGAGCCGCGAGCGCGAGCAAGATCAAGGTCCGGGCGGAGCGCCCGCTGCCGAAGCACAAGCGCGGGGCACGACCGGGCGGTCCCGCGTATCCGGTCCGACCCGGCGGGCCGGTGTCCGGACGCCGGCCGGCAGACAGCACAGCACGAGCGCACCGGCGCCCCGGCCGTACGCCGGCGCCGGTCGGGAGGTAGGCCTTGTTCGGTCGCGACCGAAGCGGCACCAGCAGGAAAGCCGCGAACCCGGCACCGTCGACGAAGACCGACGGCCGGGGCCGCAGGCTGCCCGGCGAACAGGCGATCCCCACCTACACGCCGTCGATCGCCGCCCGCTCGATCGACGGCCACCTGCTGCGCACGGGCAACGAGGTGTACGCCTGGTACCGGCTCGCTCCCCAGCGCTGGTCGTTCCGCTCGGATTCGCAGCGCCAGGACCTGATCGCCGCGATCGCGGGCCAGTACGCCGAGCTGCAGGGCCGGTGGATGCACCTGCGCGTCACGACCCGGCCGTACCCGATCCGCATGTGGGCCGAGGCGCACGTCCACAACGCCCACGATCGGCCCGCCGACGTGCCGGGCGCGCAGTCCTTCGACGACTACCTCGTCGGTGAGCAGCAGCAGCTGATGGGCCGCTCGATGGCGGAGAAGGAGGTCTACCTCGGGGTGCAGGTCCAGACCCGCCGGGTCATGGACCGCGCCGTCGAACGCGCTGCGCCGCTGCTGCGCAAGATCATCCCCGAGGCCGTCGACGCCGAGCTGTCGGCGATCGATTCCGAGGTCGAGCACCTCGACGGCGTCATCGGCTCCTCCGGTCTCGAAGGCAGGCCGGTCAGCGCCGACGAGATGTCCTGGCTGATGCACCGGTCGTGCTCGCTGGGCCTGCCCGCGCCGCGCACGATGCCCGCCGTGCCGACGTCGACGTGGGAGCCCGAGGACCTCGCCAGCTTCACCGACGCCGCCGACTTCCACGCCGATCCGTACGCGCCGACCGTCGCCGTCCGCGGCCGCACCGGATCGAACGCCGGGGTCAAGCGCCATGTCGCGGTGCTGACGGTCGGCCAGATGCACGGCCTGCAGATCCCCGAGGTCGACGACCCGTGGGTGCAGCACGCCGACCGGCTGCCCGCCCCCGTGGAGTGGTCCGCGCGCATCTACGTGCGCAGGCCCGAAGAGGTGGCAGGCGAGCTGCAGCGGCAGATGAACAAGGTGCGCTCGCAGGTCAAGCACTACACCGACGAGCACGAACTCGAACCGCCGCAGTCGCTGGCCCGGCAGGCCTCGCGGGTGCTCGAGGTCGACGACGAGATGACGTCCGGCTTCACCGCACTCGCCACGCGCGTGCGCTCGTGGTGGCGGATGTCGGTCTCGGGCAGCACCGAACGCGAGGCGCTCAAGTTCGCCCAGCAGCTGCTCGACCTGTACAAGCCGAAGATCGCCATCGAGCACCCCGAGGCACAGTACGCGCTGGCCAGGGAGTTCATCCCGGGCGAGTCGCTCGCGTCCGGGGCGTACCTGCGCCGCGGCTCGGTGGTCTGGGCCGCCTCGTCGGTGCCCACGGCCACGGCCGAGGTCGGCGACCGCCGCGGCATCCTGCTCGGCGAAACCTGCACCGCCACCCGCCGTCCCGTCGCATGGGATCCGTGGATGGCACAGGAGATCCGGGACGGGTCCGGTCTGACCTCGATCGTCGCCGGTCTCGGTGGCGGCAAGTCGTTCCTCGGTGGCGGCATCGTTTACAAGACGCTCCGCGCCGGTGCGCACTGGACGATCCTCGACCCGTCCGGTCCGCTGTCGCGGCTGTGCGAGCTGCCCGAGTTGCGCCCGTACGCGCGGCCGATCAACCTGCTCAACGCCCAGCCCGGCATCCTCAACCCGTACCGCGTCGTCGCCGAACCGCAGCTCGAGCACTTCCTGGACGAGGAGGACCCGGAACGCTCCTGGCGACGGGAACGCGCGCTCGCCGGGGCCACGCGCCGCAGGCTCGTGCTGGACGTGCTCACCGGCGTGCTGCCCTACGACGTCGCACGCATGCCGCAGACGCGCATCGTGCTGCTGCGCGCGGTCCGCATGGTCGGCGGGCGGCACGACGCCGACCCCGGCCAGGTCATCGACGCGCTGCGCCGCGACTCCAGCGAGCACCACGACCACGCCGTCGTCGTCGCCGACTTCCTCGACGAGCTGCGCGAACGCATGTCCCTGCTCATCCCGGAGACCGACGCCGATCCGTACACCGACCAGCGGGACGACCGGCTCACCGTGCTCACCATGGCGGGGCTGACGCTGCCGAAGGAGGGCGTCGGCCGCGAGCACTGGACCGACGCCGAAGCGCTCGGCGTCGAGATGATGAACCTGGCCGCCTGGCTGACGGCGCGCTCGGTCTACGACAAGCCCAAGTCGGCGCGCAAGGGTGTGTGGATCGACGAGGCGTTCTTCCTGTCGGAGGTGCCGACGGGCCGGGTGCTGATGAACCGGTTCGCGCGTGATTCACGGAAGTGGAACGTGCGCGTGCTGCTGTCGTCGCAGATCCCCGCCGACTTCCTGCGGATCCAGGGCTTCGTCGCGCTGCTGGACTCGGTGTTCGTCGGCAGACTCGACGAGGACGAGGCGCAGGCCGACGCGTTGCGGCTGCTCAAGGTGCCGGTGGGGGCGGGCTACGAACAGGTCGTGTCCGCACTCGGCCGCCGTCCCGGCGGGCAGCGCGAGGCCGAACGCGATCGCGAGCCGCGGCAGTTCATCTTCGGCGACGGTGCGGGCGGCGTGGAGCGCATCCGCGTCGACTTCACCGGACCGCACCTGCACCAGCTGCGGGAGACGCTCGACACCACGCCGGGTGCGACGCCGGACCGGCCCGCGCAGGCGGCCGCGGCAGAGGCGCCCGCCCTCGCCGAACGGCCGGCCGCGGTCACCGAACAGCCGGCCGCAGGCAGCGAGCCGGGCAGGACGGTGGAGGAGCCGCCGTCACAGCCGACGTCGCAGCCGCCGACACAGCCGGGGTCGCAGCCGCCAGGGGCCGAGCAGGAGGAAGACCTCGAACTGGCCGCGGAACTGGAGGTCGGGCTGACCGAGGACCAGCTGCTGTCCGAGAACGCCTTCGACGACACCACGTTGCGGACCGGCGCCACAGGCGACAGCGCCCTCGACGACAGCGTCACCGACGACAGCACCGTCGAGGGCGGAACCTTCGACGACAGAACCTTCGAGGACGGCGCCTTCGAGGACGGCGCCGACGGCAGGCAGGAGCCCGCCCGCGCCGGCGGCCGGGGCAAGAACGGCACCGGCAGGGACGCCGCATGATCACGATGACGGTGCTCGCCGCGCTGGTGTGCGCGTGGGTGTGGCTGCGTACGCGCCGCCGCCGTGGATCGGGCCGCCCGCAGCTCGCGCGGCGCGGACCGGCGATGCTGGCCACGATCGCGGTGCTGGCGTGCCAGGCGGTGCTCGCCTCACCTGCACAGGCGCAGTCCGACTGCGAGGCGCCGAACCCGGAACGGCCCGGTTCCGGCATGGTCGGCGCGATCGACAATCCCGAGGGCAACGGCGAGGCAGGCAGCGTCTACGCCGACTACAGCTACGCAGGCATGGTCTGGCACGTCCACGACTGCGACGGCAGTGGCGGTAGCGCGTTCACCGATCCGAGCACGACCGTCGACACCTGGCTGGGCAACCAGCTGTTCAACGTCGCCAAGAACATCGTCGGCGCGACGAACGCGCTGCACTACGAGGTGCTCGACGGCGGCGTGCTCCAGCCGCTGACCGAGGCGGTCGCGCAGGGCGCGGAAGCGGTCTACAACAACATCTACGCCCAGCTGTTCGGCCTCGCGGCGCTGCTGCTGGCGATCTTCCTGTTCCGCAACATCTGGCGCGGCGACCTCGCCACGGTGAGCAAGCGCGCGCTGTTCGCGATCGGTGGCCTGTGGCTGGCGGCCTCGTCGCTGGCGCTGCTGCAGTATCACGACGAGATCGACCACGCGATCGTCCAGACCACCACCAACATCCAGGCCGGTTTCGTCGACGAGGAGCAGGACCGCGTCGTCCGGCACATCCTGCCGACCGACCTGCACGAGGAGGTCGTCCACAAGAACTGGCTGCGCGGCACGTTCGGCAACGACCAACAGGACGAGGAAGCGGCGGAGTACGGTCCGGACCTGCTCGACGCGCAGGCGTTCACGTGGGAACAGATGCGCAACGAGGAGGACGGCGACGAGCGCGTCATCAACGAGAAGAAGGAGGAGTTCAACCGCATCGCCGGCCAGCTCCAGGCCTCGAGCGGCTACTTCAGCGGCGAGGACGGCTCCCGCGCGGGCACGGGATTCCTGGCGATGCTGCAGAGCCTGGCGTATTCGCTGTTCCAACTGGTCGCCAAGGTCGCGGTGCTGCTCGCACAGATTCTCGTGCGGCTGTTCACCCTCACCGCGCCGCTGATCGGCCTGCTCGCGATTCTGCAGCACGACGTGCTGCGCAAGGTCGGACGGGTCATCGGGGGCGTGGCGTTCAACCTGCTCGTGCTGTCGGTGCTCGCCGGTATCCACGCGTTGCTGCTGCAGGCGATCTTCGCCGCATCCGGTATGGACATGATCGTGCAGCTGGCGATCGCCGGTCTGGTGACGATCATGATGTTCGTCGTGGGACGGCCTGCGCGGCGGCTGTGGCAGATGGTCGAGACCTCGGTCAGCCTGGTCGGCTCCGCCGTGCCGAGCCAGGGCGGAGGCCTGTTCTCGCGGTTCCGCAAGAAGTCGTCCCAGCCGACGCCGCAGGACGAGTTCTGGCAGAACGTCAAGAGCGACGACGAGGCCGAGGGCGGCGCGTCCACGCGCGGCGCGGCAGCAGCCGGTTCGGGCGGGCGGTCCCGTCCGGAGGCGGCGGTCGTGGCCAACGCCCAGCGGATCGACGGGCCGCAGACCGGCGCGCACCCGGCGTCGCACTGGCCGAGCACGCCCCAGCGGGTGGGCGGTGCGAGCCCGGGACTGCCCGCGGGCGGCGGTGCTGCCCCTCCGGTGTTCAGCACGTCCCCACCGAACCGCGGGCCGGGCGACCGGCAGCCGATGGTGGCGCCCAGCAGGCGCGTCGACACGGCACCGGTCACCGATCGCGGCATCGACCGCGTCGACGACGCGGATCCGTTCGTGGTGCCGTCGCGGATGAGCGAGCCAGGCGTGTCCCCCGCGGGGCGGGCCGGCGGTCAGGGCGGTGCCCAGGCCGTGCCCGCACCCGCGCCAGCCCCTGCACCCGCACCCGCACCCGCGCCCGCCGCTCCGGAACCGCGGCGCGCCGACAGCGAACTCGTCGCCGGCAAGCCCGTGTACGTCCTGTACCGGCCGTCCCGGGGGCTCGAGGTGCGTCCCGACGACATCCGTGACACCGATCACGCGGTGCGGTAGGGGCGGGCATGCCGATTCGCACCAACCGCGGCCGCGCGGCGATCTACCGGCGTCTGTGGAGCTGGCCGATGCGCTCACCGTCGCATCTGGTCGGCACGATCATCCTGTTCGTCGCGATCATCGCCGCGGCCGGCATCGTCGTCCCCCGGCTGGTGTCCGACGGGCAGGCCTCGGGGTCCACCCCGCCCACATCCGAATCCGGCAGCGCGCAGGCGGGTGAGCCGGGCACGTCGAACGGTGCCGGTGACTCCGGTGGTTCCGGTGACTCCGGGGCGCCGCCGGTCACCCGGCTGACCGAGCCGCGGGAGACGCCCTCCCAGGCGCCGGCGGCGCCGCAGGCACTGCGCGTCGCCGAGCAGTGGGCCGCGGCGTGGGTCGAGCACGACGACGACACGACGGTCGACGCGTGGCTCGACGGTCTGCGCCCGTACACCACGGCCGAGTTCCTGCCCGTCATGCGCAGCGTCGACCCGGCGAACATCCCGGCAACCACGGTCGAGGGCACGGCCGAGGCCGGCGACTCGTACCCCCGTTCGGTCGAGGCGCTGATCTCCACCGACGGCCCGGACCTGTCGGTCACCGTGATCAAGACCGACGAGGGTTGGCGCGTGTCCGACTACAGCCGGGTGGGCTAGCCGTGCGCGGGGGACTGCTCTTCGGATGCATCACGGCCGCGGCCCTCACGGTGGTGCTCGCGCTCGGACTGATCACCGTCATCGACGGATCACGGCAGCAGGCCATGAGCGGCGGAGTCACGGAACTGTCGTGCGACGCCGCGATCGGGCCGAGCAGGCCGGGCCAGGGCCACAACGGCGCGGCCGACGCCTCGTCGCTGCAGGGCGAACAGCGCGAGATCGTGTCGCTCATCATCAAGATCGGCAAGGAACGGGACCTGTCGCCGCGGGCGTGGCAGATCGCGATCCAGGCGGGTATGACCGAGTCGCGGCTGAAGAACCTCGACTACGGCGACCGCGACTCGCTGGGCATCTTCCAGATGCGCCCGTCGATGGGCTGGGGCACGCCCGCGCAGGTCACCGACCCGCCGTACCAGGTCAACAAGTTCTACGACGTGCTCGAAGACGTGCCCGGCTGGCAGCACATGCGCCCGGGCGAGGCGGCCCAGGAGGTCGAGCGGTCGGCGTTCCCGGACCGGTACCACGAGTGGGAGCCGATGGCCGTCCACCTCGTGCAGAACGTCGGCGAGATCCGCAACGCGAGTGGCTGCGGCACATCCGGCGGCGGTGTGGTGCTGGCGTCGAACTCGACGGTGCAGCAGGCGATCGACTTCGCGATGGGCGAGCGTGGCAAACCGTACGTCTGGGGTGCGACCGGCCCCGATTCGTATGATTGCTCCGGCCTCATGTTGCGCGCCTACGAGGCCGCCGGTATCACGATCCCACGGGTCTCGCGCGACCAGTACCGGGCGGGCTCGATGTTACCGGTCGAACAGGCACAGCCGGGTGACCTGCTGTTCTGGGCGTACGATACGGCCGACCCGAGCACGATTCACCACGTGGCGATGTATCTCGGGGACGGCAGAATGGTCGAGGCGCAGCAGAGTGGCGTCCCGGTGCACGTCCGTGACGTGTCCTGGGACGAGGGTGGTCTCGTCCCGCAGGCCGTCCGGCCCGGTGTGTGAACGCAGGAGGAAGTCGTGGGCAAGAAGTGGGGCAAGCGCGGCAAGAACGCGGGCCGCGGCGGAGCGCAGATCGATCCGTTCGCGATGCAGTCGCGTCCACCGGCTCCGCGGAGCGCTCCGCCCGCCTCGAGCACGCCCCTGTCCGATTACCTGCGGCGTGAGCCGCCCGGCGTCACCGATGGCTACGTCGTGCTGCCACGGGCCCTCGTGCAGGACATGCCGTTGCCGTGGCAGCAGCAGCTGGCGAACCTGCTCGCCCAGTTCCACGACGGCCACGTGCGGCTGGACTGGCCCGCCTACCGCGTCGTTCCCTCGCGGCCCGAACGGCTCGTGGACCTCGACGAGGAGCAGCTGGCCGAGGCCGGTTACCTCGTCGAGATCGACTCCGAGGGCGAGATGGTCTACCGCGAGCGCAGTGGCCGGAAGGTCGACGATCCGGACTCGGTGACCGTGCTCGTGTCCTGTCTGGACCCGGTCGTACGGGGCAGCCGCCCCGAGGAGACGCCCGCCGCGGCGCAGCAGAGCAGGGCCGCGCCCATGAACATCGGTCCGGAGCCGGTGTGGCAGACACCGCCGTCGGGTTTCACCGCGCCGCCCGCACAGACCCCGCCGCCCGCACAGACCCCGCCGCCCGCGCAGGCTCCTCCGACGCAGGCCCCGCCCGCGTCGGGACCGGTCACGGCGAGTGGTTCGTTCCCGGCCGTCGCCCCGCAGAGCGGGACGCCTGCGCCGCACGAGTCCGCTACCGCACAGCGGGACTGGTTCGACGAGATGCCGGCACGCGACACGGCAGGCTCCGCCGACGCGGGTTCCGCGGACACCGGTTCCGCCGACGCGAGCTCTGCAGCCGCGGGTTCCGGAGACGGGGATTCCGGAGACGCTCGGGCGGCTGCCGACGCGGCGGTGTTCGGGCCGACGGGCGCGGAACCGACGGAGATTCCGTACCGCTTTCGCAGGTGACACAGGGTGTGCCAGGCTCGAGGTATGGGCTGGCGACAGAAGGATGCGAACCCGCCGTCGGGCTGGTGGTACAACACCCGCACCGGGGAGATCGAGCACGGCGAGGTGTCGAGGTCGATCGACCTGCTCGGGCCGTACCCGGACGAGGCGACGGCCCGGCAGGCCCTCGAGATCGCCCGGGCGCGGACCGAGGCCGCCGATGAAGCCGACGCCGAATGGGCCGCGGGCGACGACAACGACGACAACGGCAGCGGCGACAACGGCAGCGGCGGGGTGGCAGGAACCGACCGGTAGGCCGGTCTACACGCGAGCAGGGGGAGCGGGCACGAAGTCCGGGTCGACCTGGTCGGCGAGCGCGGACCCGGCCCACGCCTCGGCGTTGCGCAGGTGCAGCTCGACGGCCTGCGCCTGGTAGGCCGCCCGGTCGCGTTCGACGGCGTCCACAGTGGAGCGCATGGTGTCGAGCACGGCCAGGTTGGCGGGTTCGAGCTCGTCGATCGGACGGTGCCTGCCGCGTTCGGCGGCGCGCACGTGCCGCGACGTCGACAGCCAGCCGACCAGGTCCTCGCCGACCTCCTCGCGCAGGAACTCCACGTCCTCGTCGTCGGCGACCTTGTTGCCCACGACGGCGAGACGCACGCCGAAGTCGCGCGCGTAGGCGGTGTACTGGCGGTACACGCCGACGCTGCGCATCGTCGGCTCGCACACCAGGAACGTGACGTCGAAGCGCGTGAACAGGCCGGAGGCGAACGCGTCGGCGCCCGCGGTCATGTCGACGACGACGTACTCGCCCGCCTCGTCGACGAGGTGGTTGAGCAGCAGCTCCGCGGCACCGGTCTTCGAGTGGTAGCAGGCGACGCCGAGGTCGTCGTCGGTGAACCGGCCGGTCACCGCGACGCGGGCGCCGGCGATCTCGCGCATGCACGCGTCGGTGACCGGGTTGTCCTCACGCGGGGTCATCAGCCGCGAGCCGCGGCCCGGCGGAGTCGTTTTGATCATGGACTCGGCGCTGGGAATCCGGGGATTGTCACCGCGCAGGTAGTCCTTGATCAGCACGGCGTTGTCACCGAGCGTCGGCAGCGCATCCGCCTCGTCGGGAGCCGCGCCGAGTGCGACGGCGAGGTGCTGGTTGATGTCGGCGTCGATGGCCAGCACCGGCGCGTCCGAGCCGACGAGATACGACGTGAACAGGCCGCTGAGCGTCGTCTTGCCGCTGCCGCCCTTGCCCACGAAGGCCACCTTCATACGAACCCCTTAAATGGAAGTCGTTTTCATTATTGGATGGCGGAACGGTACCGAGGGCAGCGGTGACCCGATCGGGTCGGGTGGGGGAGCATGGCCGCATGACGACGTTCACCGACGATCTCGGCGCCGACGTGGTGCTGCCGGAACCGCCGCGACGGGTCGTCTCGCTCGTACCGGCACTGACCGAGGCCGTCGAACACACGATGCCCGGGCTCGTCGTCGGCGCGACGGACTACTGCACGCATCCGCCCGAGCTGGATGTCCCGCGCGTGGGCGGATCGAAGTATCCGACCGCGGATGCCGCGGCACAGCTGCATCCCGACCTCGTGCTCGCCAACGCCGAGGAGAACCGGCCGCAGGACGTGCAGGCGCTGCGCGAGGCCGGGATCGCGGTGTGGGTGATGGAGGCACCCGCGACGGTGCCCGCAGCACTCGCCTCGCTGCGCGCACTGCTGACGGGGCCGTTCGGCATGCACATCGCCGGAGCGGCGACGCCGGAGGAGCCCGTGCCGGCGTGGCTGGCCGAGGCCGAACGACTGTGGACGTCGGAGCCGCCGCCGGTACGGGCCCGCGCGGTGGTGCCGGTGTGGCGCAAGCCGTGGGTGGTGCTCGGCCGGGACACGTTCGGCGGCGACGTCCTGCGCAGGCTCGGCGTCGACCACGTCCACGCCGACGCCGACGACCGCTATCCGCGCCCGAAGCTCGACGAGCTCCGCCTGCGGTTCACCGACGGCGACGCCGACCTGCTCGTGCTACCCGACGAGCCGTGGGAGTTCACCGACGACGACGGCCCCGACGCGTTCCCCGGTGTTCCGTACGTCCTCGTCTCCGGTCGGTACCTGACGTGGTACGGACCATCGCTGGTGGATGCCCACCGAACACTCTCGGCCGTCCTCCCGTGAGCGCAGTGGCGGGTCAGTCGAACGTGTGCTGGGCGGCCGGGAACTCGCCGCCGCGCACGTCGGCGGCGAACTCCTGCGCGGCGCGCGTCAACTCACCCGCGACGTCGGCGTAGCGCTTGACGAACCGGGGCGCCCCGCCGGTCCGCAGGCCTGCCATGTCCTGCCACACCAGTACCTGCGCGTCGCACTCCGCACCGGCGCCGATGCCGACCGTCGGGATCGCCAGCTTGCGCGTCACCTGCCGCGCCGCCTCACCGGGCACCATCTCCATCACCACCGAGAACGCCCCGGCGTCCTGCAGTGCGAGCGCATCCTCCAGCAGTTCGACGCCCGCTTCGCCGCGTGCCTGCACCCGGTATCCGCCGAGCGTGTGCTCGGACTGCGGCGTGAACCCGATGTGGCCCATCACGGGCACCCCGGCGGCCACGATCGCCTCGACGTGCGGGGCGAACCGGCTCCCGCCTTCGAGCTTCACGGCGTGGGCACGGCCCTCCTTCATGAACCGCACCGCCGTGGCGACGGCCTGCTCGATCGACACCTGGTACGAGCCGAACGGCAGGTCGGCCACCACGAGCGAGTGCGTGGCAGCGCTCGAGACGGCACGGACCAGCGGCAGCAGCTCGTCGACCGTCACCGGCAGCGACGTGTCGTAGCCGAAGACGTTGTTGGCGGCCGAGTCGCCGACGAGCAGTACCGGGATCCCCGCCTCGTCGAACAGCTTCGCCGTGTACATGTCGTAGGCCGTCAGCATCGGCCAGGGCTCGCCGCGTTCCTTCCACTGCCGGAGGTGGTGGACACGGACCTTCCTGCGCTCGGGCGCAGGGCCGGGAGGATCGCCTGCCGGGGCAGCGCCGGAGCCGTACGGTGCGGGCTGCTCGCCCGTGGAGTCGCCGGGTGTTTCGGAGACAGACATCGTCGTCGAACCGTCCTTCCCTCGAGGCCGCGCGCGGCAGGTCCCCGGGTCGTGGATCGTTACCCTCCCGAGCGTGGCAGCCCCGTTCGGGGCCAGGAAGTGCGTGCGAGCAGCTTCACAGCACCCGGGCGGCGGCACGCTGCGGGGGTAACGCGGCCATCACGCTGTGTGCGAATCCATGTCGGGTTTCGGTTGGGCCGATAGCGTGATAAGTAGTTCGGCATGCTGCCGGAGCTCCGCGGTCCCACGACCCTGACCGCGGTGCGTAGAGTGGGGATGTCCCTGCTGGTCATCGCCATCATCGGCCAGCTCGGCTGGGTGGCGGAATTCGTGCTGAGCACCGACATGTCGCCGTCGCGGACGGTGACATCGGCGCTCGCCGTGCCGGGTCAGCCGTATGCACCGGTGTTTCGCGCCGTGGAACTGGTCGCCGGGGTGGCGCTCGTGCTGGCGGTGCCGCCGTTGCTGCGCATCGCCCCGGTGGACAACAGAGCGCGAGTGACGGTGCTGTTGCTCGGCATGCTCGGCCTGCTCTACCTCGTCCGGGGAATCTGCCCGCTGGAATGCCAGCCGATGGCCGGAGGCGTCTGCACACCGGACCCCGATCCGTCGCTGGGCGGTCAGCTTCACATCGCGGCGTCGATCCTGGTCAACGTGTTCTGCTCCGTGGGCCCGGTCGCGTTGCTGACCTGGTGGTACGGCCGCTGGACGATCCTGCCCACGGTCGGTGTCGTACTCGGCACCGTCGCGTGGCTGCTACTGGTGCTCGACGATGTCGTCGGACCGGGCGAGTTCGCGGGCCTGGCTTCCCGCGGGCAGCTGATCAGCGAGAGCATCGTCGTCGGCGCCGGGGTCGCCTACCTCCACCGGACCGGACACGACCGCGCCGGCGGCGTGGCCTGAACCGCAGGTCAGTGTGTCTCGCGCCAGAGGTTGGTCATGGGCAGCCTGCGGTCGCGGCCGAACGCCTTGAACGTGATCTTCGTCCCCGGCGGGTACTGCCTGCGCTTGTACTCGGCCCTGTCGACCATGCGCACCACCCGGTCGATCAGCTCGGCGTCGAATCCGGCAGCGAGCAGATCGGCGTACCCGCGGTCGCCTTCGACGTAGTCGTCGAGCACGTCGTCGAGCAGCGCGTAGTCCGGCAGTGAGTCGGTGTCGACCTGGCCGGGCCGCAGCTCGGCCGACGGCGGCTTGCTGATCGAGTTCTCGGGGACCGGCGGAGTCTCCCCGCGCTTGACGGCCTCGTCGTTGCGCCAGCGTGCGAGCGCCCACACCTGGGTCTTGAACACGTCCTTGATCGGGGCGAAGCCGCCGACGGCGTCGCCGTAGATCGTCGAGTAGCCGACGGCGAGCTCGGTCTTGTTGCCGGGCGCCAGCACCAGGTGGCCGTCCAGGTTGGACAGCGCCATGAGCAGCATCCCGCGTACGCGGGCCTGGATGTTCTCCTCGGCCAGTCCCCGCAACGACAGCCGGTCGACATACCCCTGCACCAGGTCGGCCACCGGTTCGACCCGGAAATGGCAGCCCAGCCGTTCGGCGAGATCGGCAGCGTCGGACCGGGAATGGTCGGACGAGTACTCCGACGGCATGGCCACGCCGTACACCGCATCCGGGCCCAGTGCGTCCACCGCCAGTGCGGCCACCACGGCCGAGTCGATGCCGCCGGACATGCCGAGCATCACCGTGCCGAATCCGTTCTTGCCGACGTAGTCGCGCAGCCCCAGCACGAGGGCCGACCACACCTCGGCCTCGTCCGACAGCGGCTCGCCGATCACCGGGCCCGCCAGCGGTTCGCGCGCCGGTGCCGGGCCGTCGCTCAGCGAGTGCCGGTGCACGGTCAGTCCGGCGAACTCGCCGTCGGCGGTGTGCCCGCCGGCCTGCACGTCGACGTCGGTCACGAGCAGCTGCCCGGCGAACTGGCAGGCGCGTGCCAGCAGCGTGCCGTCGGCACCCACGACGATCGAATCACCGTCGAACACGAGATCGTCCTGCCCGCCGACACAGTTGGTGTAGACCACCGGAGCGCCGGCCTCGCGTGCCCGCGACGCGACCAGCGGCAGGCGCACGTCGTCCTTCGCGCGTTCGTACGGCGAGGCGTTCGGCGCCACCATCAGGTCGACGCCGGCCTCACCGAGCGCCGCGACCGGGCCGCCGTCCTGCCACAGGTCCTCGCAGACGACCATGCCGATGTCGATTCCGTGCAGGCGCACGACGTCGAGCTCGGCGCCGGGCTGGAAGATGCGGCGTTCGTCGAACACGCCGTAGTTCGGCAGGTGGTGCTTGTACTGCGTGGCCACGACCTCACCGCCCATCAGCGCGGCGACGGCGTTGCGCGGACCCGCCGCGTCCTGATCCAGGTAGCCGACGTAGGTCAGCAGGTCACCACAGCCCGCGTCGGCGAGCCGCCGCGCGAGGGCGGCGACCTGCTCGCGGGACGCGCGCGCGAACGTCTCCCGCAACGCCAGGTCCTCCACCGGATACCCGGTCAGCGTCATCTCCGGGAACACGACGACGTGCGCCCCGGCGTCGGTGGCGTCGCGGGCGCGCTCGACGATCAGGTCGGCGTTCCCGGTCAGGTCGCCGACGGTCGGGTTGATCTGGGCCAGTGCGATGCGCAGGTGCGGCATGTCGTCATTGTCGCGCACCCGCGCATCGCCTCGCGCGTGCGCTCGCCGGACGTTCAGCTGCGCTTCTTGCGCAGCGTTCCGCGGACCTTCTTCAGCGCCTGCTCGGCGTCCGAATCGAACGGGTTGTCCTGCACGAGGTAGGTCCACGTCGACGTCGGCCTGCGCACGCCCGCCGCCGCGAGGTCGATCCCGTCGGTGGTGATCTCGACGTCCGCGAGGGTCGCCGTCGATCGCGACTCGACATCGCCGCGGATCTTGCGGAACTCCGGGATCGCCGCCCGGTGGAACTCGTCCAGCGGCTGTTCCCTGGCCATCGCCCGCAGGTGGATCGTTTCCCGCACGTTGTTGAGGAAGGCCAGGTGATCGGCCCACCGCTGGTCCATGTGGAACAGCAGGACGCGCCGGCACACCGTCGTGAGCTCCTCCTCGCCGAGTTTCCCGGCCAGCTCGGTCAGCCGCGCCTCGTCGAGCGGCTTCGCCCCGGAACCCCGGGCGGGTGCTGCGCCGTCCCCGGTGTCGTCGGCTGTCGGGTCACCGACTGCTGGGTCACCGACTGCCGGGTCTTCGGCCGCAGGGTCGTCGGGCCCGGCCTCGTCACCCGCGCTGTCGCTGGCCCTGGTGCTGTCACCGGTGCTGTCACCGGTGCTGTCATCGGTGCTGTCATCGGAGCCGTCACCCGCGCCGTCACCCGCGCCGTCACCCGCAGCGTCACCGTCGCTGTCGCCTGCGGCGGCGAGTTCGCCGAGGGTCTTCTTGGCGGCGTCGGTGCGCAGCACCTCGTCCCGCCATTTCAGCAGTTCGGAGCGCTGGTGTTCGATCAACCGCGTGTAGCGCCACGTGTTGCGGTGGATCTCCAGGTCGACGCCTTCGGCGACGCGCTGGGCGTGGTTGAGCTGCCGGTGGGCGGCGGCGTCGGTGATCTCGCCGGTCTCGGAGTCGGCGTCGATCCCGTCCGGCACGTCCGGCGCGTGGCCGAGCACGAGCTCGTCGTTGAGGCTGGCGAAGAACACCGAACTGCCCGGATCGCCCTGCCTGCCTGCGCGGCCGCGGAGCTGGTCGTCGAGGCGGCTGCTGGGGTAACGCGCGGTGCCGATGACGTGCAGTCCGCCGAGTTCGGCGACCCGTTCCCGGTCGGAACCGTCGGCGCCGCCGAGGCGGATGTCGGTGCCGCGGCCCGCCATCTGGGTCGACACGGTGATCCGCTCGTAGGTGCCTGCCTCGGCGATGATCGCCGCTTCCTCGGCGTCGTTGCGCGCGTTGAGCACGACGCACGACAGGCCGGCCTTCTCGAGTTTCTCGGCGAGTTCCTCGGATTCGGCCACGTCCTGGGTGCCGACGAGGATCGGCCGCCCGGTGGTGTGCACCTGTTCGATCTCCGACACGATCGCGCGCAGCTTGTTGCTCGGCGCCGCGTAGATCCGGTCCCCGGCGTCCTCACGCACGTTCGGCGTGTTCGGCGGGATCACCGCGACCTCGAGCTCGTAGAACTCGCGCAGCTGCTCGGCGACGGCCACCGCGGTACCGGTCATACCCGCCACCTGGGGGTACCGCGCCACGAGTGCCTGCACCGTGATCGAGTCGAGGATCTCGCCCCGGTCCGACGGTGACAGCTGTTCCTTCGCCTCGACCGCAGCCTGCAGGCCGTCCGGCCAGCGTTGCAGTTCGGCGACCCGGCCACGGGACGCGTTGATCAGCTGCACCTTGCCGTCGCGCACGAGGTAGTCGACGTCCCGGGTCAGCAGCGCGTGTGCGTGCAGTGCGACGTTGACGGCGGCGAGCCGGTCGGCCCCGTCCTCGTCGTAGAGATCGATACCGCCGAGCGACTTCTCGACCACCGAGGCGCCCGCGGCCGTCAGCCACGCGTTGCGCCCGTCGGGATCGGTCTCGTAGTGCAGGCCGACACGCAGTCTGCGGACGATGTCGGCGACCTCGAGGTCGGCCACCCCCGCGTCGACCGAACCCGCCATCACCAGTGGCACGCGCGCCTCGTCGACGAGCACCGAGTCGGCCTCGTCGACGATGGCCACCTCCGGTTCGGCCTGCACGAGCTCGCCCGCGTCGGTGACGAGCCGGTCGCGCAGCACGTCGAAGCCGATCTCGCTGACCGCGCCGTAGCAGATCTCGGCGCCGTACGCGGCGCGCCGATCGGCGGCGTCCAACGACGGCTCGACCCAGGCGACGGACACGCCGAGCAGGTCGTAGACCGGCCGCATCCACTCGGCGTCGCGGCGGGCCAGGTAGTCGTTGACCGAAATGAGATGCACCCGCTTGCCCTGCAACGCATACCCGGCGGCGGCGAGCGCACCGGAGAGCGTCTTGCCCTCACCGGTCTGCATCTGCACGACGTGCCCGGTCAGCAGGCCCATCGTGCCCAGCAGCTGCACGTCGAACGCCCGCTCACCCAGGCAGCGGCGCGCCGCCTCCCTGCCGAGGGCGCACACCTCGATGAGCTGCCGGTCGCTGAACGTCCCGGTGGCGGACAGCTCGTCCCCCAGTTCGGTGGCGGCGGCCGTCAGCGCGCCGTCGTCGAGCTTCTCCAGTTCCGGCTCACGCTTCTCGATCCGCGGCAGCAACGCCTCGTACCGAGTCAGCTCCACGCTCGCCGGGCGCTGGATGATCCTGCGCAACCGCTTGCCCAGCCGGCTCATCAACGCCACGCGTGGTCTCCCATCTCGCTTCTCGTCCTGCGATGGCACGATCACCTCTGTGCTTTCTGTCGAACGCTACCTGGCCCTCGCCACCTGTGTACTCGCCTTGGGCGGGCTGACGACCGCCTGCTCATCCGACCAGCCCGAGCAGAAGGGTCCCGTCGGGCCCGTGCCACAGGGGCTCGACCGGTTCTACGGGCAGGCCCTCGACTGGGGTGAATGCGAGCCGTACGCCACCTCCGGCACGGCGCGCTCGGCGTTCGGGGCGGAAGGGCTCGAATGTGCGCGGTTGAGCGTGCCGCTGGACTACACCGAGCCCGACGGTACGACGATCTCGCTCGGCCTGCTGCGGCACGAGGCGACCGGGGACGACCGGATCGGCTCGCTGCTCGTCAACCCGGGCGGGCCCGGTGCCTCGGGCATGATGAGTGCGGCGTCGATGGCGGGCCCGACCGCCGACACCGAGATCGGCCAGCGGTTCGACCTGGTCGGCTTCGACCCGCGCGGTATCGGCGCGAGCGAGCCGGCGATCGAATGCCTGACCGACGAGGAACGCGACGCCGACCGCGCCGACGACATCGAATACGACGGCAGCAGCCGGAGCGTGCAGGCCGTGGAGCAGCAGCAACGCGAGTTCGCCGCCAAGTGCGCGCAGCGCACCGAGCACGGCAAGGACATGCTCGCCCACCTCGGTACCCGCGAGGTCGTCCAGGACATGGACGTGCTGCGTTCGGTGCTCGGCGACCGCAAGCTCAACTACCTGGGCTACTCGTACGGCACCCGCATCGGCTACACCTACGCCGAGCGGTTCCCCGGCAACGTCCGCTCCCTCGTCCTCGACGGCGCGCTCGATCCCGAACAGGACACGGTGGAGTCGCTCGTGTCCCAGGGGGAGGGTTTCGGCGCGTCGTTCGAGGAGTTCGCGACGTGGTGCCAGGAGCAGTCGGACTGTCCGCTGAGCGGCAACCCGACGACGGCGTACCAGGACCTGGTGCGGCCCCTGCTCGACGACCCCGTCGACGTCGGCGACCGCGTGCTGTCCTACGACGACGCCACGACGGGCACCGTCCAGGCGCTGTACTCGGAGCGCATGTGGCCGCAACTGAAGACCGGGCTGACCGAGTTGTCGCAGGGTACGGGTTCGACCCTGATGGCGTTGGCCGACATGTACAACCAGCGTGACTCCTCGGGCGGGTACGCCAACACCCAGGACGCGTTCGTGGCGATCCGCTGCATCGACGATCCGCCCGTCGAGGACAAGACGAAGATCCGCCGGGCGCAGCGGCGGTACGCCGAGGTCGCACCGTTCCTCGATCCGGGAACCCGGCCGTCGGCGGCACGGGATGCGTGCGCGTTCTGGCCCGTGGAGCACACGTCCGAACCGCATCTGCCCGACGTCGACGGCGTGCCGCCCGCGTTGGTCGTCTCCACCACCAACGATCCCGCGACGCCGTATCAGGCCGGGGTGCAGCTGGCCGAGGCCATGAACGGCAGGCTGCTCACGTTCGAGGGCGACCAGCACACGGTGTTCCTGCAGGGTAACCAGTGCGTGGACCAGGTGGGCGCGCGCTACCTGATCGACGGCACCCTGCCGCAGGAGGGCAAGCGCTGCACGTGAGCGGCGTGGCCGCCGGACCGGCCGTGACGTGCGGCTGCGGGCGGTGAGCGGCTGCGGGCGGGATGGGTGGCGTCAGCTGCTCGGTGACGGCGGCGTGCTGGAGACGTCGATCGGCTGGTTGTGCTCGCTCAGTCCGAGTTCGATCATCGTGGCGCCCTGGTTCGGCCGCCGCGGCGGCACCTGCAGCCACACGCGCAACAGGGTCCGCTCGGGATTGTCGGTGACCCAGAACTTGACCGCGACGTCGTCGGTCACGCCGGGCAGCAGTTCGGAGATGTCGGCCTGGGGAAGGGTGCCGCTGACGCGGTAGGTGGGCACGTCCTCGATGTCCTCGCGGCTCTCGGTGCTCAGTTCGGTCGCATCGCCGAGCAGGTCGCGCAGACCGCCGTCGCGGGCGAGCAGGCTCTTCGCGGTGAACCGTTCCGGCAGGACGGCCGTGGTGGTCACGTCGTCGGAGTCGGTCAGCGTGACGGTGTTGTCGTGGGCCGCCTCGGCGCTGCTGCCGTCGGGCACCGCCGACGTGGGCGAACCGCCGGACGAGGACCCGCCGTCCCGGTGGCCGAGTTCGTACTCGTACTGCACGCGTTCGGCGGGCAGCTGCAGGTCGACCTCGCCCGCCGCCCAGCCCGAGCGGGTGGCCACGCCGTCGAGCGACCGGATCGGAAAGCCGGGCAGCGCCCCCTGGGTGTGCAGGTCGAAGCGGACGCTGGTGACGTCGCGGAGCGCGATCGAGGCGTCTCGGACCAGCGAGGCGCCTGGCGGCTCGCTCTCGGGTGCCTCGGGTGAGGAGGTGCACCCGGCGACGAGCGCGACGAGCGATGCGGTGACGACCAGAATCCGCCGAGACATGTCTTGAGACCGTACTGCCGACCGAAGGTCGCCCGGTTGGGCGGTGGGAGCGGTTACCGGTGGTGTGCCGGTTCGGCTCGCCGTGCGGCGGTCGCCTCGGTGCGGGCGGCGAAGGTGCGCCGGTATGCGAGCGGGGAGACGCCGAGGGCGGCGCGCAGGTGTTTGCGCAGCGATGCCGCGGTGCCGAGGCCCGATTCGGCGGCGATCTGGTCGACGGTCAGTTCGGTGACTTCGAGCAGGTGCCGGGCGTGCAGGACGCGCTGGTGGGTCAGCCAGGTGTGCGGCGGCAGGCCGGTTTCGTCGCGGAAGCGGCGGTTGAAGGTGCGCATGCTCATCCGCGCGTGGGTGGCCAGCGCCGCCAGTCCGAGTGGTTCGTGGAGCCGCTCCAGCGCCCAGGCCCTGGTGGGTGCGGTGCTGCCGGCGCCGGCATCGCTGATCGGACGGTCGATGTACTGCGATTGCCCGCCGTCGCGCCACGGTGGGACGACGCAGTACCGGGCGGCGCGGTTGGCGACGTCGCTGCCGTGGTCGGAGCGGACGACGTGCAGGCAGAGATCGACACCCGCGGCGAGGCCGGCGGAGGTGAGCACGTCGCCGTCGTCGACGAACAGCACGTTCTCGTCGAGGTGCACGTCCGGGTAGAGGGCGCGGAATCGCTCGGCGTGTGCCCAGTGCGTGGTCGCCGGGCGGCCGTTCAGTATTCCGGCCGCGGCGAGCACGTATGCGCCGGTGCAGATCGACATGATGCGGGCGGATGCGGGCGCGCGTGCCAGTGCGGCGGCGACGTCGTCCGGGAGGGAGCCGTCGCGGCGCGGGCCGGGCAGCCGGGTGCCGGGCACGATCACGGTGTCGGCGTCGTCGAGCGCGTCGGGGCCGTGGTCGAGCAGTGCGGAGTACCCGGACGACACCCGCACCGGCCGGTCGTCGACCCCGCAGACGCGCACGTCGTACAACGGCCGTCCGCCGTGTTCGGCGGATGCGAAGAGCTGCGGCGGGATCTGCAGGTCGTAGCCCACGACCTCGCCGATGGCGAGGACCACGACCCGGTGCACGTCCATGGCAAGATCGTCGCACATATTGGCATTCCTGCCACTCGTCATCGGCCGCGGAGGTCGATCACGCTGGTGACCGCCGGGACGACCGGCCGCCGCGACGGGTGCCTTCGATGGGAGTGAGCAATGGTCGACGGGAACGTTCGCAACATCGGGATCCTGCTGTTCCCGGGTGTCGAGGAGCTCGACGCGATCGGGCCGTGGGAAGTGCTGTCGTTCTGGGCGCGCACGTACCCGGACGACGGGTGGCGAGTGTTCTGCTGCTCGACCGAGGGAAAGCCCGTGACCTGTGCGAAAGGGCTGACCGTCGAGCCGCACTATGCGATCGGCGAGATGCCGGCCCTCGACGTCCTCGTGCATCCCGGCGGCGACGGGACGCGCCCGCAGCTCGCCGACGTCGAGCACGTCGAATGGATCAGGTCGCAGCGCAGGTCGGTGCCTCTGGTGGCGGGTGTGTGCACCGGTTCGCTGGTCTTCGCCGCGGCAGGTCTGCTGAGCGGGCGTCCGGCGACGACGCACTGGGCGTCCCTGGGGTATCTCGCCGAACTCGACCCGACGATCGACGTGCGTCCCGACGCGCGGTTCGTCGACGACGGCGACATCGTCACCTCCGCCGGGATCTCGGCGGGGATCGACATGGCGCTGCACCTGGTTTCCCGGCTGGCCTCTCCGGAACGTGCCCGTGACGTGCGGCGGGGAATTCAGTACGACCCGCAGCCACCGGTGTGAGCACGCCGGTCGCGCCCCGTGCCGGTGAGCCGTGCCGGTGAGCCGTGGCGGTGCCGTGCCCAGGGGTGCCGTGCCCAGGGGTGCCGAGTATCCGCCGAATCGGCGAAACCCACGAAACACCGAGTTAACACGGCCCGCATAGGGTCACGCACATGGATCGTCAGCAGGAGTTCGTGCTGCGCACACTCGAAGAACGCGACATCCGCTTCGTGCGGCTCTGGTTCACGGACGTACTCGGCTTCCTCAAGTCGGTGGCGATCGCCCCCGCGGAGCTGGAAGGCGCGTTCTCCGAAGGGATCGGGTTCGACGGATCCGCGATCGAGGGCTTCGCGCGGGTCTACGAGTCGGACATGATCGCCAAGCCGGACCCGTCGACGTTCCAGGTGCTGCCGTGGGAACAGGCCGACGGCGGGCACTACTCGGCGCGGATGTTCTGCGACATCGCGATGCCCGACGCCTCGCCGTCGTGGGCGGATCCCCGGCACGTGCTGCGCCGCCAGTTGTCGAAGGCGGGCGAGGCGGGGTTCACCTGCTACGTCCACCCGGAGATCGAGTTCTACCTCCTTCAGGACCTGCCCGAGGACGGTAAGGAACCGGTCCCCGCCGACAACGGCGGTTACTTCGACCAGGCCAGCCACGCCACGGCCACGCACTTCCGGCGGCACGCCATCGAGGCGCTCGAGGCGATGGGCATCTCGGTGGAGTTCAGTCACCACGAGGGCGCGCCCGGGCAGCAGGAGATCGACCTGCGTTACGCCGACGCGCTGACCATGGCCGACAACGTCATGACGTTCCGGTACGTGGTCAAGGAGGTCGCGCTGACCCAGGGGGTGCGCGCGACGTTCATGCCGAAGCCGTTCACCGGCCATCCGGGCTCGGGCATGCACACCCACGTGTCGTTGTTCGAGGGCGACCGCAACGCCTTCTACGACCCCGAGGATCCGTACGAGCTGTCGGAGACCGGCAAGGCGTTCGTCGCCGGGCTGCTGTACCACGCTCGGGAGATCTCCGCGGTCACGAACCAGTGGGTGAACTCGTACAAGCGGCTGATCGTCGGCGGAGAGGCTCCGACGGCGGTGTCGTGGGGCCGGGCGAACCGGTCGGCGCTGGTGCGGGTGCCGATGTACTCGCCGGGAAAGGCGTCGTCGCGGCGGGTGGAGATCCGCTCGCTCGACTCGGCGTGCAACCCGTACCTGGCGTACTCGGTGATCCTGGCCGCCGGTCTGCGCGGGATCGAGAAGGGCTACGAGCTGCCGCCCGCGGCGGAGGACGACATCTGGGCGCTGTCCGAGGTCGAGCGCAAGGCTGCCGGTTACAAGCAGCTGCCGCAGAACCTCGGCGAGGCACTGACGGAGATGGAGAGCTCGGAGCTGCTGCCCGAGGCGCTCGGCGAGCACGTCTTCGACTTCTTCCTCCGGAACAAGCGCACGGAGTGGAACAACTACCGGAGCTCGGTGACGCCGTACGAGCTCCGGACCCTCCTTCCAGTGCTCTGACCTGCGGCTTCGCAAAAAGGGACCCCCCTGTTTCAGAGGGTGTCGCGGCCGTGTAATGTTCTCTTTGTCGCCAGGGAGCGGACGGGACGAGGCGGAGGTTGACTCCGCGAGACGGACCGGGTAGGCTTTCTGGTCGGCCCTCAAGAGGGTCACAACCCAGAGCAACGAATCTCCACGAGATAAGTTACTGTGGTTGCTGGCGCTTTCGGGCCAAATAACCAACTGCGTGTTGTTTGAGAACTCAACAGTGTGTTTGTGAGCTTTGTTTTGTTGCTTAGGGCCTCTTTTTTGGGGTTTTTTTGAGCTAGCGCAGGGCCATGGTTGATCGCGTGTTTGGCGTGGTTGGTTGTGGTGTTGTGTTTTTTGCTTGGTTTGGATTTTTCAATGCATTGTTGGAGAGTTTGATCCTGGCTCAGGACGAACGCTGGCGGCGTGCTTAACACATGCAAGTCGTACGCTGAAGCATCTTCGGGTGTGGATGAGTGGCGAACGGGTGAGTAACACGTGGGTAATCTGCCTTGTACTCTGGGATAAGC
>NZ_JAMTCQ010000015.1 GCF_024171895.1 Prauserella halophila
GCCACAAACCTCTCACGCCGACCCACAACCGACACGATCGCCACAACCTCCCACAACTCAGGGTGTTGCAACCACCGCTAGAACCCGCCGCCCTTGGGGGCACTGAACCCGTCGGGGCGCGACCCCGCTCGGGCGGACGCGCCAACTTACGAGCGGACCGTGTCGAGGACGGGTGTGGCGGGCCACGGGGTGCGGTCGGGAGCCGCGTCCGACACCTCGATGCCGCCTTCCAACGCCGCCAGGGCTGCGGGCACCGCGTCGGGGGTGTCGGTGTGCAGTTCGAGCAGCGGCCTGCCCGCCTCGACCCGCTCGCCCGGCTTCGCCAGGCAGCGCACGCCTGCCGCAGCCTGCACCGGGTCCTCCTTCCGCTCCCGCCCGGCGCCGAGCCGCCATGCCGCCACGCCGACGGCGCGGGCGTCCAGCGTCGTCAGCACACCGGTCTCCGGTGCTTCGACGACGTGGACGTGATCGGGTTTCGGCAGGGGCGCGTCCGGGTCGCCGCCCTGGGCGCTGATCATGCGGCACCACGTCTCGTACGCCTCGCCCGACGCGAGGACAGTGCCCGGATCGACGTCGCCGTGCCCGGCGAGCGCCAGCATCTCGCGGGCCAGCGCCAGCGTCAGCGCCACGACGTCGTCCGGCCCCTCGCCACGGAGCACGTCGACGGCCTCGGCCACTTCGACCGCGTTGCCGACGGCCGCGCCGAGCGGGGTCGACATGTCGGTCAGCAGCGCCCGCGTCGGCAGTCCGTGCGCGGTGCCGATGTCGACGAGCGTCTTCGCCAGCACCCGCGCCTCGTCGAGCGAGCCCATGAACGCCCCCGAACCGACCTTCACGTCGAGCACCAGGCCGCCGGCGCCCTCGGCGATCTTCTTGCTCATGATCGAACTGGCGATGAGGGGCACCGATTCGACGGTGGCCGTGACGTCCCGCAGCGCGTACAGCTTCCGGTCGGCGGGCGCGAGGGTGTCGGTCGCGGCACAGACCACCGCACCGATGTCCTCCAGCTGCCTGCCGATGGCGTGCGCGGACAGCTGCGCCCGCCAGCCCGGGATCGATTCGAGTTTGTCCAGCGTGCCGCCGGTGTGTCCCAGCCCGCGGCCGGACAGCTGCGGCACCGCGGCGCCGCACGTGGCGACCAGCGGCGCCAGCGGCAGCGTGATCTTGTCTCCGACGCCGCCGGTGGAGTGCTTGTCGACGGTCGGGCGGGAGACGTGCAGGGCGAGCCGCTCCCCCGAGTCGATCATCGCGCCGGTCCACCGCGCCGTCTCGGCCGGGTCCATCCCGCGCAGGAACACGGCCATGGCCAGTGCGGCCATCTGCTCCTCGGCGACAACACCGCGGGTGTAGGCGTCCATGACCCAGTCGAGCTGTTCCGGGGTCAGCGTCCCGCCGTCGCGCTTGGCTCGGATGATGTCGACTGCGGCGAACGGTTCGTGCATGCCGACAACCCTATGTCCGATCAGGCCCGCCCGGCGCGCTTACGCGTCGAGTACGCAGAACTCGTTACCGGAGGGATCAGTGAAGACCCGCCATGGGAGGTCGGTGTCCCCGCCAACGGGGCATGCGCCCATCGCGGGCAGCTGATCGACCAGATCGTCGTCGCCGGTGGGTCGCACGTTGACGTGCAGCCGGTTCTTTCCCACTTTCGGGCCGGCCTCGGGGCAGAGTTCGAGCAGCGGACCCACGCCGGCAGGATGGCGCAACGCCGGCATGTCTCCGCTGCTCGGACACGGCACCCAGCCGATGATCGACGCCCAGAACCGGGCGTCGCGGTCGGGGTCCGCGCTCTGCATCGGCAGTGCGGCAATCGGCCCGGAATCGCGGAAGACCTCGCGCTCGTCCATCACGCAGAACGGGTTTCCCTCCGGGTCGGCCAACACGACCCACGACTCGTCACCCTGGCCGACGTCGGCATGGACCGCACCCAGCCCGAGCAGGTGCTCCACCACCTCCGCCTGCCGAACGCCGCGCAGATCCGGGTGCAGCCGCGACCGCGAGTGGGAGGGCTCGGCGACCCGTGGGAAACACAGGTCCAGAAAGACCTCGTCGGCCACCCGAACGCGGGCGTCGAACAGGTCCGCCTCGTCGGTCAGCGGATCGGCGTCGAGAGCCGCGGCCCAGAACGATCCGAGCCGCCGCGGATCGCGGGCCTCCCACACGATGTTCTCCAGGCGCATGCGAACAGCCTCCGAGTCGGTCGGCACCTCACCGGACGGCGGGGCTCATGCGGGCAGGTCGGTCGGTCCGAACGCGTCCGGCGGCACGGCCGCCCCGCTCGGGGTGTCGAGGAGGCACTCCGGACCGCCGAGTACATGCCGACAACCCTATGTCCGATCAGGCCCGCCCGGCGCGCTTACGCGTCGAGTACGCAGAACTCGTTACCGGAAACTGCGGGTGACACGGAACGGCCGGTGCGACCGACGCCCGGAATCACGAAGGCCCCGCTGCCCTACACAACGGGCAACGGGGCCTTCAACCGGCGAGCCGGACTCCTATGCGGCGGCGTACGCGATGGCGTCGAACTCGTGCTTGACGATGCCGTCCTGGAACGCGGCAACCTCGGCCGCGGTGAACACCAGCTCCACCGCGCCGCCACGACGACGAAAGACATACGTGCCGTCGGTCCGCCGCACCATCTCCAGGCAGAGACCTTCAGGCTCGCCCGCACGAGCGCCGGCCAGATAGGCGTCGAACTCCTCCGCCGTGAACACGAGCCGCTGGTCCTCGGCCGCGCCGAAGACCGTCTTGTCGTCACGCAGCTCGACCCAGCCGTCCCGACGGGCCACCCGAACGCATTCCTTGTCAGGTTCGCTGCGAGTCGCCTTGCGGAACTCGACCTCAGCGAACGACGGAGGTGCAGTGTTCATTCCTACGGACTCCCTATGGTTTGGGGGTTCACTGTTTCCACTCGTCCAGCACCTTGGCGATGAACTCGCGGCTCTCATCGAACCGCAGCGCGGCGTTGGTGAGACGAGCCCATGCGGACTCGTAGGCGGCGAGCGCCTTCCGATCGTCCAGGTACCGGATTTCTCCTTCGGCTTCGGTGTAGACGAGTTCTAGCGGCCCGGCTGCGCCGGGCGAGGGCACCCTCACCACGGTGAACCGGTTGCCGACCGGCGAACGTCGCCCCGGCTGCGTCTTGAACGGCATCACCTGGAGCATCACGTGCTTGCGGTTGGACAGGGTGATCAGGTGCTCGATCTGCGCACGCATGACGTCTTCGTCGCCCCACATCCGGCGAAGGCAGGACTCCGACAGCACGAAGTGCACGGCAGGCGGGTTCGGCTTGTCCAGGATTTCCTGACGGGCGAGCCGTGCGGCCACGCGATCGTCCACGGTCGGCCCGCCGTCGACCGGTGGAGCGTCCTCGTGCATGGCTCGCGCGTAGGGCTCGATCTGGAGCAGACCGGGGACGAGTTCCACTCCGGCCTGGCGGATCTGGTCTGCGCGCTTCTCGAGATCGACCAGCAGGCGGAGGTCTTCGGAGTACGCGCGGTTGTGACCCGTGGACCAGAAGCCGCGCTTGTGGTTGTCGCGCCGCAGCTCCCGCAGTGCTTCGTTGTACCCCTCGTCGGTGAAGCCGAGGGTGCGCGCCAGCCGTTCCAGGTCGCCGACGGTGATGGATCCGGCGCCGTTGATCAGTCCCGCGATCCGGCTCTGACTCGTCTCGATGATCGAGGCCGCCTCGGTCTGCGACACGTTCGCGGTCTCGATCATGTGCGCGATCTCGCGACCGAGCAGGAACTTCCGAGCAGTACGCATGGTTGCCATTGACATTGGAGCCCTCTCCGTGACGTGTGGACACCCCGCCACGGGTCGAGCCGACGCCTCCCTTCATCACAAAGGGTATCGCTTGGCTCTACTCGAATGGAGGGGTAGGCAAAAGGTAATTATCACTGTAGCTTCTATCGAAAGACGCTACGGCATATCACGATGATGTCGATATGACCTAGAGCGTAGGACGCTATCTCGGAGAAGGTTATGACTGGCCAGGAGAACGCGGCGAAGGCGGCGAACACGTCGCCGACCAGGAGAAACGTCGGCTGCACCGATGGGCTCCAGCGGCCGAAGAAGGTCAGCACCTATCTCGGCGGTCACCACGTCGTCCTTCTCGCGCCGCTGGCCGAAACCGCGCTCATGACCCCCGAGGCCGCGCGGGAGCTGGCCGGCCACCTGAACGAGCACGCCGACGCGATCGAGACGCGGCAGCGGGTCGCACCGGTCGCGCAGTGATGAGCCCTGCCCGGTCGGCCTGCAACCACCACGCCGCTCCTGCAACCACCACGAGGTGAGTCATGACCACCACACCCGCCCGGCTGTTCGTCACGTGGTTCCGCAGCGGAACCGACGGCCGGGACCACGCCGTCACGGACGAGGCGAACGCGCTGGCACACCAACGCTGCGACGACGCCGCGGCCGTCTGCGGCCACCGCGTCACCCCGGTCCCACTGACCGTCCCACCCGGACCGCGCTGCCACGCCTGCCAGCGGTACCTGCACGCCCGCACCGCCCTGCCGGACTTCGACCAGCGGACGGACCCACCACCCCGCCGTCGCCGCACGCCGACCTTCCTGCGGCGGCTGGTGCCCAAGTCCCCTGCCCGGTCCGTTGCCGCCCAGGCACTCCCCCGAACGGACCGGGCAGGGCCGGACCACGGCGGCTCCGCCGAGACCCCGACCTCCGGCGGGGCCGCCGTGCACCACCCCGAGGAATGATCGTGGCCCTCATCCCACCCTCCGACGAGGAAGCCCCACACCTCGCCGCCCTACGGCGCGCCGTGGAACTCGGGTTCCGGTTCAGACCACTCACCGTCACACCCGAGGACGGCGGCGTACCGGCCGCGCTGTACGCCGAACGCTGGTGCCGCTACGGGGTGGTCGAGAACATCACCGTGCCCTCGATGGACCAGACGATCGCGCGACGTCTCCGCACCGAGGACTACCCCCACGGCGACCCGCTCTGGCAACACATCGGCACGGTCGCCGACGTGATCCACGAGCTCCTGGCACTCCCGGCCCACGGCTTCCCCGGCGCGCCCACGCTCGCCCGCCGAACATCCGACTCGTTCTGGCTGCCCGGTAACCCCTGATGCTCGCCGAAACAGCCACGCGCCGGGGCGGCACCGCGTAAGCTGCCGCCGGTCCGGCGCGCCCCGTCCTCGGGTGCGTGCCGGCTCCGGCCGCAATCACGAACGCGAGGACCGATCCGTGCCCGACCGTCACCTCATCGACGTCCACGTCCTGTTGGCCCACGGCACCGAACTGCTGCTGACCACGCGCCGGGGCGGAGCTTTCGACGGCATGTGGCACCTCCCGTCCGGCAAGCTCGACGGGGGCGAGGACGTGCTCACCGCTGCCGCCCGTGAGGCCGAGGAGGAGATCGGCGTGATGATCGACCCGGGCAACCTCACGCACGTGCACACCATCCACGTCAACGGCTCCGGCCCCGAACCCCGCGTCGGCCTGTTCTTCGTCACGACCAGGTGGATCGGCGAGCCGTCGAACCGGGAGCCGGAGAAGTGCTCCGGCCTCGGCTGGTTCGATCTGCACCGGCTCCCCACCAACCTGATCGAGTACCCGGCGGCCGGGATCCGGGCCTACCGCGACGGTGTCCCCTTCTCCGTCATGGGATGGGCACCGCAGCCGGGTCAGGCGACGATCAGCGCCTGACCGCCGCACCCGGCAACGGCTCGGGTTACCACCCGCCCGAACGAATGCAACCCCGGCGCACCGGATGCGCCGGGGTTGCGTTGTCCTCACGGGACGGCAGGCCTCACGCGGGCAGGTCGGCCGGCCCGAACGCGTCCGGCAGCACGTCCGACATCGGCAGCACTCCGCTCGGGGTGTCGACGAGGCAGTCGGGCCCGCCGAGTTCGTACAGGATCTGCCGGCACCGGCCGCACGGCATGAGCAGCTCGCCGGACCCGCCACGGCACGCCACGGCCGTCAGCCGCCCGCCGCCGGACAGGCGCAGCTGGCCCGCCATCGTGCACTCGGCGCACAGGCCGACGCCGTAGGAGGCGTTCTCGACGTTGCAGCCGGTCACCACGCGCCCGTCGCTGACCAACCCGGCCACACCGACGTGCAGCCCCGAGTACGGTGCGTACGCCAGCACGGCCGCTGCCGTCGCCCGATCGCGCAGCGACTCCCAGCCCGGAACCGTCATGAGTCTTCCCCTCGCCGGTACTGTTTGCCGATCGCCTTCGGCACTCGCAAGCGCTGCGCCGCGACCGCCAGCACGACGATCGTCACGAAGTGCGGCGTGTACGGGATCAGGTCGCTCGGCAGCTCGTCGTTCGTCCAGTAGATCCAGTACAGCACCACCGCACCGGCGACGCCGCCCGCAGCGGCCCACCAGTGCCGCCTGATCAGCTGCAGGATCACGATGACCGCCAGCAGCAGCACCGCGCCGTAGCAGAGCGCCAGCACCGCCGCACCGCCGCCGGACAGCTGCAGTCCGTCGGCGTAACCGAACAGCGCGGCACCGCCGAGCAGACCACCCGGACGGTAGTTACCGAAGATCATCGCCGCGAGGCCGATGTAGCCGCGGCCGTTGACCTGGTTCTCGAGATAGTCCGCGCCGCCCTGGAGCAGCACCAGCGACGCACCGCCCATGCCGGCGAACCCGCCGGACGCGGCCACGGCGATGTACTTGTGCAGATAGACGTTCACGCCGAGGGATTCGGCCGCCACCGGGCTCTCACCGCACGAGCGCAGCCGCAGCCCGAACCGCGTGCGCCAGAGGACGAAGTAGCTCGCGGGCACCAGCAGCAGCGCGATCATGGCCAGCGGCGAGATGTGCGTGACGAGCCCGCGCAGCAGACCGGCCACATCGGACAGCACCACGCGCTGCTCGTCCTCGAGGACGGCGAGCCAGTCGGACAGGAACGTGGCCGAGTACGTGTCGAACTTCTCCACCGACGGCGACTCGCGCGGGTTACCGGAGATCGGCTCGAACACCAGGTTCGCCAGGTACTTCGCCACGCCGAGCCCGAGCAGGTTGATCGCCACACCGGACACGATGTGGTTGACGTTGAACGTCACGACCGCCACCGCATGCAGCAACCCGCCGAGCAGGCCGAACAGGATGCCCGCAGCCAGGCCGACCCACACACCACCGTGGTAAGCGCCCCAGGCCGACCCCCACGTACCGAGGATCATCATGCCTTCGAGGCCGATGTTCATCACGCCCGCGCGCTCGGCCCACAACCCGCCGAGCGCGGCCAGCAGAATCGGCAACCCCAGCCGCAACGCCGTCTGCGAGGTGCCGCTCGAGGTCAGGATCGGCATGTCGGTCAGATACGACGCCGTCGACAGCACGCCGATCGCCACGACCGCCCACAGCGCGCCGCGCGCCCACCCGGGCACCCTGCGCTTCGACGTCGTCGCCGTCGGGTCCGGCTTCTCCATCACCGTGCTCACACCGCACCGCCTTCCGCGACGTTCGCCGGCTGACCGTTCCGCCCGGCGCGGCCGACCCGGCGCTGCTCGGCGGCCAGGTCGGCGCGGCGGACGATCTCGTACGCCACCACGACGGACAGGACGATCGTGCCCTGCATGATCGTGGCGATCTCACTGGGAATGCCGATCGACTCCAGCGAGACGGCCGACCGGTCGAGGAACGCCCACAGCAGCGCACCGAACGCGATGCCTGCGGGGTGGTTCCGGCCGAGCAGCGCGACCGCGAGGCCCGTGAAGCCGTAGCCCTGCGTCGCCGTCATGGCGTAGACGTAGTCGCGGCCGAGCAGTTCGGGCATCGCGACCAGCCCCGCGACCGCACCGGAGAGCAGCATCGCGGCCAGCGTCATCTTCCGCGCGCTCACCCCACCCGCGGCGGCTGCCGTCTTCGATTCGCCGCTGGCCTTGAGTTCGAAGCCGAACCGCGTCCGGTTGAGCATGAACCAGTAGCCGTAGCCCAGCGCGCCCGCGATGACGACGAAGCCGAACAGCGTGCCCGCCTCGCCGAGCGGAATGCCCGGGATCCGGCCCGACGGCGCGATCTCCACGGTGGAGAGGTTGTTGCCGTGCAGCACACCGAACTGTTCCGGGTTGATCAGGAACGCGACGATGCCGAACACGATCGAATTCAGCATGATCGTCGTGATGACCTCGCTGACCCCGCGGTAGACCTTCAGTAACGCGGGCAGCAGCGCATACAACGCGCCCGAGAACATCGCGACCAGCAGGATGGCGATCACGTGCAGCACCGGCGGCAGCTGCATCCACCCACCGACGATCGCCGCGACCACCGCGGCGAACCGGTACTGGCCCTCGACGCCGATGTTGAACACGTTCATCTGGAAGCCGATCGCCGCGGCCAGGCCAGCCAGGTAGTAGACGATCCCGAGGTTGACCGTGGACACGGCCGTGTTGCCCTCGAACAGCTGCGCGCCCATCGTCGCGAACGCCTCGAGCGGGCTCGCGCCCGAGATCAGCAGCGCGACCGACGACAACAGCATCGCGAACACGATCGCGAGCGCGGGAGGCAGCAGAGCGGTACGCCAGTTGATCATGCCGCGCCCTCCCCTGTCCTGCGGGACACCCTCCCCTGCTGCGGCGAAAAAGCATGCCGCAGCGGGGGCCCAACCCGGTCGGCCGCCATGAACGCCGCTCCGCAAGCTCCGCAATTCTCGTTCATGCGGCCTCCTCCCCTGCGCCCGTCATGGCGGAGCCGAGCTCGGTCGGCGTCACCGTCGCCGGATCGGCCTCGCTGACGAGACGGCCCCGGAGCATCACCCGGATCGTGTCGGACAGCCCGATCAGCTCGTCCAGGTCGGCCGAGACGAGCAGCACCGCCAGCCCGTCATGGCGTGCCGCGCGCATCTGCTCCCAGATCAGCGCCTGCGCCCCGACGTCCACACCACGGGTCGGATGCGCCGCGATCAGCAGCACCGGCTCGCCCGACAGCTCCCTGCCCACGATGAGCTTCTGCTGGTTACCGCCCGACAACGCGCCCGCGAGCACCTCGACGCCCGGCGTGCGAACGTCGTATTCGGCCACGACACGCTCGGTGTCCCGCCGCGCGGCACCGCGGTTGATCAGCCGGCCGTTCGAGACCGGTCGGCGGGTCTGATAGCCGAGGATCCGGTTGCTCCACAACGGTTGCCGCAACAGCAGCCCGTGGCGGTGGCGGTCCTCGGCGATGTACCCGATCCCCGCCTCCCGCCGGGCCAGCGTGCCCAGGCGCGTGATGTCGCGCAGCTCGCTGCCTGCGGAGGCCAGCTCGACCGTGCCCGCCGACGCCCTGCGCATACCCATGATGGTCTCGACCAGCTCGGTCTGCCCGTTGCCCTCGACACCCGCGATGCCGAGGATCTCGCCCGCGCGCACGGTCAGGGACACGTCGTCGAGCAGTGCCCGTCCACTGTCCTCGGCATCGAGCCGCAGCTCGCGCACGCGCAGCACCGCGCGGTCGGTGACCGTCGACTCGCGCGTCTCGGGGCTCGGCAGCTCCGAGCCGACCATCATCTCGGCCAGCTCGTGCGAGGTGACCGTCGTCGGATCGACGGTGCCGACGGTCGTGCCGCGCCGGATGATCGTCACCTCGTCGGCGATCGCCCGCACCTCGTCGAGCTTGTGCGAGATGAACAGGAACGTGTATCCCTCGGTCTGCATGCTGCGGACCGTCTCGAACAGCGCGTCGACCTCCTGCGGCACCAGCACCGCCGTCGGCTCGTCGAGGATGACGATGCGCGCGCCGCGGTAAAGCACCTTCACGATCTCGACCCGCTGCCGATCGGCGACGCCGAGGTTCTCCACCAGCGTGTCGGCGTCGACGTGCAGACCGGTCTGCTCGGCGAGTGCGGTCAGCCTGGCTCGGGCCTTGCGGCCCATACCGTGCAGCCCCTCCGCCCCGAGCAGCACGTTCTCCCGCACCGTCAGGTTGTCGGCGAGCATGAAGTGCTGATGCACCATGCCGATGCCGGCCTTGATCGCGTCCTGTGGGTTGCGCAGTTCGACGATCTCGCCGCCGACGGAAACGGTGCCTTCGTCCGGCTGCTGCATCCCGTACAGGATCTTCATCAGCGTGGACTTGCCCGCGCCGTTCTCGCCGCACACGGCGTGGACCTCCCCCGCGTGCACGGTCAGGTGCACGTCGGAATTGGCCACCACGCCGGGAAAGCGTTTGGTGATCCCGGTGAGTTCGACCACCGGTTCCGATTCGGTCATCTGTTTCTTCCGCCTTGCTCGAGCGGGCTGGGTTGGCAGGGGCGCCGTACTGGCGGGCTCCGCGGGACGGCAGGCCGGTGGGCTCGGCGTCACGCGGAGCGATCAAAGCAGATACGCGGGTTCCGGTGCGGGAAAAGCGCCGGGAAAGAAGTGCGTGGGGCTCACCGGCGGCGTCACACCGCCCGCGAGCCCCACGCATGCGTCAGGCCTGATGCCGGCCCGACGTCAGCCTTCGGGGGTTTCGGAGACCTCGATGTCACCGTCCACGATGGCCTTCTTGTAGCCCTCGAGCTCGTCGGTGACGTCCTCGATCGCCGGGTTGGACGTCGAGTAGCCCACCCCGTCGACCGACAGGTCGAACCGCTCCGGCAGATCGGCCGGGTCGCCCTCGGCGACCGCGGCGATGTAGTCGTACACGGCGACGTCGACCTTCTTGAGCATCGACGTGACGATGGTGTCCTTCACGTCGGCGAGCGTCTTCTGCTCATACTGGTCGGAGTCGACACCGATGCCGAGCGCATCGCCCGCGGCGGCCGCCTCGAACACGCCCTGGCCGGACGCGCCCGCGGCGTGGAACAGCACGTCGGAGCCCTGGCTGATCATCGACTTGGACTTGACGTTGGCCTTGGCCGGGTCGTTGAAGCCGCTGATGTCGCCTGCCGGCGTGAGGTACTCGCTCGTGACCTCGATGTTGTCGCCGCCCGCAGCCTCGACGCCCTGCTCGAAGCCGGCCTGGAACTTCTGGATCAGCGGCGTCTTCACCCCGCCGACGAAGCCGACGTGGCACTCGGACGTCTTGTACGCGGCGGCCACACCCGCGAGGAAGGAACCTTCCTCCTCGGCGAACACCAGCGGAGTCACGTTCTCCTCGTCCACGGAGTTGTCGTCGACGAGCGCGAACTCGGTGTCCGGGTACTTCGGTGCGACCTTGCCGACCGCCTCCGCGTAGGCGAAGCCGACCGCGATGATCGGGTTGTTGCCCTGCTCGGCCATCTGGCGCAGGCGCTGTTCCTTCGCCGCCTCGGACTCGGTGCCCGCGGCAGGGCTCTCGTTGCCCTTCTCGGCGCCGAAGTCCTCGACGGCCCTGTCGACACCGGCGGCGGCGGCGTCGTTGAACGAGGCGTCGCCCCGGCCGCCGACATCGAAGGCGAGGCCGACCTTGAGGTCGCCGGCGTCGACGTCGCCGTGGTCGGTGGTCTGTTCTTCCTGACTGCCTTCGGGCGCGGCGGGAGCCTCCTCGGTGACGCAGCTGCCCGGTTCGCCGCCGCCATCACCTGCCGCCTGATTCCCGTCGCCCCCAGAATCCTTGGCGCAGCCCGCCATTGCCAGCACGCCGGCCATGGCGATTGCCGCCAGCGCTCCACCACGCTTTCGACGCACGGTGTCACTCCCTCCCCGCCTTGCGGGCGGACGAACTGAAAGATGTGCCCGGTTTCTCGGTCGGACTGGCGAACCGTACCGCTCCGTGACCTACACGGCAGCCGAACGGAACTCCACGTAATCCAAATGTTCAAATTCCGACCGATACTGCCGGGTGCGGCTCACGCAGCGTTACCGTCGAACGTCGCAAACCCCGAGGGCGAGGCGATGCCCCGAAGGGCACCTTGGGGGCGTTGAGTGCCCCGAAGGTGCCCTTCGGGGCACGTGGGGGTCGCCGGATGCACGCGAAGGTGTGACGCCCGCGACGTCACGAACGGCGTGGCCTGCGGTAGGGGGCGTGAACTCGCTGTCTGGTCGATCACAGCTGGGAACCCGAGGTTGAGCCCGGCATGTCCGGCAGGTCTAGCATTCGGCGGGTATACGACGCTCGGGACATCATGACCTCGGGAAAGACGCGGTCCTGCCGGGCGAGAAGTCCATCGTGACGTTGGAGGCCGTACACCGATGTCCACCACTGCGAGCACCGCCCCTGAGGCCGGTGCGAGTGATCGGGCGGGCGCCTCACGCCGGAGCGGAACGTTCTACCGCGGCGACCCCGGCATGTGGTCCTGGGTAGCGCATCGCGTTACCGGGGTGCTCACCTTTTTCTTCCTGTTCGTGCACGTGCTCGACACGGCGCTCGTCCGGGTTTCCCCGAACGCCTACGACGAGGTCATCGAGACCTACAAGTCGCCCTTCGTCAATCTCCTCGAAGTGGGTCTCGTCGGCGCGGTGCTCTACCACGCGCTCAACGGCATCCGGGTCATCCTGGTCGATTTCTGGGAGAAGGGACCCCAGTACCAGCGCCCGATGTTGTGGACCACCCTCGGCATCTGGGTCCTCGTGATGATCCCGGGCACGTACTTCATGCTCGCGCGCACGGTGAGCGAAATGTTCGGAGGCGGCCACTGATGAGCGAATCGCTGACTCTCGAAAAGCCGCGTTCCCCGCGGCGCCGGGCAGCCCGCCGGAACAACTTCGAGCTCTACAGCTGGGCATTCATGCGGATCTCCGGCCTCGCGCTGGTGATCCTGGTGCTGGGTCACCTGTTCATCATGAACATCCTCGACGGCGGCGTGCACCGCATCAACTTCGCGTTCGTCGCGGGCCGCTGGTCCTCGCCGTTCTGGCAGTTCTGGGACCTGGCGATGCTCTGGCTGGCCCAGCTGCACGGCGGCAACGGCCTGCGCACGATCATCGACGACTACGCGCGTAAGGACACCACGCGCTTCTGGTTGAAGATGCTGCTCTACGCCTCCATGGCCGTCATCCTCGTGCTCGGCACGCTGGTGATCTTCACGTTCGACCCGAACATCACGGCCTGAACCCCACCACACGGAGACTTCTCATGCAGTTCCACAAGTACGACGTGGTGATCGTCGGGGCTGGTGGCGCCGGCATGCGCGCGGCGATCGAAGCCGGTCAGCGCTCCCGCACGGCCGTACTCACCAAGCTGTACCCGACGCGCTCCCACACCGGCGCGGCGCAGGGCGGCATGTGCGCCGCGCTGGCGAACGTCGAGGAGGACAACTGGGAGTGGCACACCTTCGACACCGTCAAGGGTGGCGACTACCTGACCGACCAGGACGCCGCGGAGATCATGGCCAAGGAGGCCATCGACGCAGTGCTGGACCTGGAGAAGATGGGCCTTCCGTTCAACCGCACGGAGGAAGGCAAGATCGACCAGCGGCGCTTCGGCGGTCACACACGTGACCACGGCAAGGCCGCGGTGCGCCGGGCCTGCTACGCGGCCGACCGCACCGGCCACATGATCCTGCAGACGCTGTACCAGAACTGCGTCAAGCACGGCATCGAGTTCTTCAACGAGTTCTACGTCCTCGACGTGACGATGTCGACGAACGAGAACGGCGAGCAGGTCGCCTCCGGCGCGGTCGCCTACGAACTCGCGACCGGCGAGATCCACGTCTTCCAGGCCAAGTCGATCGTGTTCGCCACGGGCGGCTTCGGCAAGGTCTTCAAGACGACGTCGAACGCGCACACCCTGACCGGCGACGGCATGGGCATCTATGCGCGCAAGGGCCTGCCGCTGGAGGACATGGAGTTCTACCAGTTCCACCCGACCGGTCTGGCCGGTCTCGGCATCCTGCTCACGGAGGGTGCACGCGGTGAGGGCGCGATCCTGCGCAACGAGTCGGGCGAGCGGTTCATGGAGCGCTACGCCCCGACGATCAAGGACCTCGCGCCGCGTGACATCGTCGCCCGCTCGATGGTGCTCGAGGTACTCGAAGGCCGCGGTGCCGGCCCGGAGAAGGACTACGTCTTCCTCGACTGCACACACCTCGGCGAGGAGGTCCTCGAGACCAAGCTGCCGGACATCACCGAGTTCGCGCGCACCTACCTGGGCGTCGACCCGGTGCACGAGCCGGTGCCGGTGTATCCGACGGCGCACTACGCCATGGGCGGCATCCCGACGAACGTCAAGGGCGAGGCGCTCCAGGACAACGACACCGCCATCCGCGGCCTGTACGCCGCGGGCGAAGCGGCGTGCGTGTCCGTCCACGGTTCGAACCGGCTGGGCACCAACTCGCTGCTCGACATCAACGTGTTCGGCCGCCGCGCCGGTATCGCCGCCGCGGAGTACGCGAACGACGTCGATCACGTCGCACTGCCCGAGGGCTCGGCCACGATGGTCCAGGGCATGGTCGATCACCTGCGCACTGCCTCCGGCGGCGAGCGGGTGGCCGACATCCGCAACGCGCTGCAGCAGACGATGGACACGAACGCGGCCGTGTACCGCACCGAGGACACGCTGAAGCAGGCACTGTCCGACGTGCAGGCACTCAAGGAGCGCTACGGCCGGATCGCCGTCCACGACAAGGGCAAGCGCTACAACACCGACCTGCTCGAAGCCGTCGAGCTGGGCTTCCTGCTGGATCTGGCCGAGATGCTCGTGAACGCGGCGCTCGCGCGCAAGGAGTCCCGTGGCGGTCACGCCCGCGAGGACTACCCGGACCGCGACGACACCAACTTCCTGCGGCACTCGATGACGTACAAGATCCTGCCGGAGGAGGAGGACCCGAACGCGCCGCTGGGCCTCACCGGGTTCACGGCCGATCTGCGGCTGGATTACAAGCCGGTCGTCTTCACCCGGTACGAGCCCATGGAGCGGAAGTACTGATGCGTACTCCCGCACCGCACGCGGAGGATGTGAAATGACAGCGGTAGCTGAACCCACGAACGACACGTCGCAGATCCCGGCTCCGGAAGGCTCCGTCACCATCACGGTGAAGATCCTGCGGTTCAATCCGGAGATCGACAACGAGCCGCACTGGGAGTCCTACGACGTCCCGGCGCTGCCGACCGACCGTGTGCTGAACCTGCTGATGAACATCAAGAACTACGCGGACGGCACGCTGTCGTTCCGTCGTAGCTGTGCGCACGGCATCTGCGGGTCGGACGCGATGCAGATCAACGGCATCAACCGCCTGGCCTGCAAGGTCCTGGTCAAGGACCTGCTCGCGAAGGACGGCAAGCCGACCACGGTCAGCGTGGCGCCGATCAAGGGCCTGCCGACCATGAAGGACCTCTATGTCGACATGGAGCCGTTCTTCGAGGCGTTCCGTTCGGTGAAGCCGTACCTGATCGCCTACGGCAACGAGCCGACCAACGAGCGCTACCAGTCGGCAGCCGACCGCGAGCGCTTCGACGACACGACCAAGTGCATCCTGTGCGCCTGCTGCACGTCGTCGTGCCCGGTGTACTGGGCGGACGGTTCGTACTTCGGCCCGGCCGCGATCGTCAACGCGCACCGGTTCATCTTCGACTCGCGGGACGAGGCGTCCGAGGAGCGGCTGGACATCCTCAACGACACCGAGGGCGTGTGGCGCTGCCGCACGACGTTCAACTGCACCGACGCCTGCCCGCGCGGCATCCAGGTGACCAAGGCGATCCAGGAGGTCAAGCGCGCGCTGCTGTTCAAGCGCACCTGACCGATCCGAACACCCGGTCCGAACACCCGGTCCGAACACACAGCGGGGCGGCCCGGCTCACGACGAGCCGGGCCGCCCCGCTGTCGCATGTCCTGCACTCGTGTTGCGCCTTCCGGGCGCCGTGTTGCGCCTTCCGGGGGCCGTGTTGCGCCTTCCGGGCGCCGTGTTGCGCCTTCCGGGCGCCGTGTTGCGCCTTCCGGGCGCCGTGTTGCGCCTTCCGGGGGCCGTGTTGCGGCTCCGGGGGCAGACCACCGCCCCGGCGCGCGGCACCCGGCCGCGCCGATCGGCACTCGGCACTCGGCACTCGGCACTCGGCACTCGGCACTCGACGCTGCAGGGATCGGCGCTGCAGGGCTCAGTCCGAGCCGGCCTCTTCCCGCCGCGTGCGCAGGGCGCGCAGACCGCGCCAGCCGAGAACGCCGATGATCGTGCCCAGTACGAACGACACGATCGCCAGCACGAGGTGCACCCAGAAGAACGACGTCGGCGAGCCGTCGGCGGCCCACGCGTTGTCACTGCTCCACAGGTTGCGGGCGAACGTGATCCAGATGATCCACGACCACACGCCGAAGGCCAGCAGAAACACCGAGACACCGCGAGACATGCGCATGCGCACCAGTCTCCTCACCCGGCACCCGTCACCCCGCCCCGGGGGATCACCCGGTTGGACACGCGCACACCTGGTTAGTCTTCGCGGGTGCGCACAGCTCCTGCCCGGATTCTGGTGATCGCCGTGCTGGCGGGTCTCGTCGTGACGAGCGCGCCGCTCGTACCCTCGGCGGCACCCGCGGCTCAGGCCCAGTCGAACTGCCCGAACGCGACCTTGCCACCTCCCCCTGTCGACGAGTCCGAAGAACCCGAACCCGGACACCGCGAGCCGGATCCACTGCCCGTGCCCGCGGAGACTCCCGGCGGCGGCAGGCTCGGCGAATGCGGGCTCGTCCTGCCGCCCGGCGCGCCGCGCCCGCCGCAGCCACTGACCGCGAAGAACTGGCTCATCCAGGACCTCGACAGCGGGCAGGTGCTGGCCGCGCGGCATCCGCACGGCAGGCAGCGCCCGGCGTCGCTGATCAAGACGGTGCTGGCACTCGTGGTGATCGAGGAGCTCGACCCGAACCGCATCGTCAGGCCGACGCAGGAGGACGCCGATCAGGAATGCTCCTGTGTCGGGATCGAGGCGGGATCGCCGTACTCGGTGCACGACCTCCTGATGGGCCTGATGATGGAGTCCGGCAACGACGCGGCGCACGCGCTGGCCACGGCGCTCGGCGGGGTTCCGGAGGCCTTGCGGAAGATGAACCGGCTGGCCCGCGACCTCGGCGCGACCGACACCCGCGCGGCGACGCCGTCGGGACTCGACGGTCCCGGCATGGTGACGTCGGCCTACGACCAGGCCCTGCTGTACCGGTACGCGTTGTCGAAGCCGCGGTACGTCGAAGCCGTCACCACGCAGGAGATCCGGTTCCCCGGCGCCCGGGGTGAACCGTCGTACCCGGTGACCAACGACGACCGGCTGCACACCGAGTACGCCGGATTCATCGGCGGCAAAACCGGGTTCACCAGCGACGCGCGGCACACCTACGTCGGCGGCGCGGAACGTAACGGCCGGCGCATCGCGGTCGTGCTGCTGCGCGGCGAACAGCGGCCGATCCGGCTCAGCGAGCAGGCGATGAACATGCTCGACTACGGCTTCCAGCTCGCCGCCGCGGGCACGCCGAGCGTCGGCCGCGTCACGACCGCGCCGCCGCCCCCTCCGCAGCCCACGCAGACGGAGGCCGACACCGGCGACGGCGACGATGCCGGTGCGGCCGGCGACCGGCAGAGCACCTCCGCGCGCGCCGCCGACGACCGGGACCAGTCGGCAGGCGTCGGATGGATCATCGGGATCGTGATCCTCGTGGCGGTCGCGACGGGCGTCGGCATCGCGCTCACGCGGGACGAGCAGCTCTAGCCGCAGCTCAGCCGTCGCCGCGGCTCAGCCGTCGTCGTCCGCCGCGCCGTCGGTGGACCGGCTCGCCGTGGTGGAACGCTCGGCGGACGAGGTCTCGGCGGGGCGGGTCTTCGACGGGAGCGTCTCCCTGGCCGGCAACCACAGCACGAACGCGCCCGCGGCGATGACCCCGGTGACGGCGAACGCCGCGGTGAACGACCACTGCTCGGCGATCGCGCCTGCGGCCAGCGGGCCGACGACCGCGCCGACGTCGGCGGCCATCTGGAACCCGGCGAGTACGGAACCGCCGCGGGCCTTCGACCCGAGGACGTCGGCGAGCGCCGCGTTCTGCGACGGGTTGAGAAGGCCCGAGCCGATACCCGTCACCACGGTCGCGGCCAGGAACAGCCACGTGTCCTCGGTGAGCCCGAGCGAGACGGCGCCGACGGCCAGCAGTGCCAGCCCGGCGAGTGCGGGCGGCTTGCGGCCGTGGGTGTCGGCGAACCGGCCCGAACCGAGCAGCACGAGCGCGTTGGCCCCGGCGAACAGCGCGAGCGCGAGCCCGGCGAACGTCGCGTCCCGGTGCAGCACGTTCTCCACGAACAGCGGGATCAGCGACATGCGCACGCCGAGCACGACCCAGCCGTTGGTGAGGTTGGACGTGAGCGCGGCGCGGTAGGTGGGGTGACCCAGCGCGTCGCGGAACGTCATCGTGGGCGCGTCGTCCTCGTCGGCCCGGGAAGCCAGGTCGGAGCGGCGCAGCTGCCAGAACACGAGCAGGGTCGCGGCCACGAGCGCCACGCCGTACACGAGGAACGGCGCGCGCAGCGACACCGCGACCAGTCCGCTGCCCAGTACGGGACCCGCGACACCGCCGAGCAGGAAGCTGGTGCCCCACAGGCCCGATGCGCGGCCGCGCAGCTGCGGCGGCGAGATGCGGATGAGCAGGCCGATCGCCGACACGGTGAACATCGTCGACCCGACACCGCCGATGGCGCGGAACAACAGCAGCTGCCAGTACTCGGTCGCGAAGGCGCACAGGATCGTCGAGGCGGCCACGATCGACACGCCCCACAGGTACGTCGGACGCTCGCCGAACCGCGTCACGAGCCGTCCGCTCACGGGTGCGAACAGCAGCCGCACCAGGGCGAACGAGCTGACCACGAACGACGCGGCGGTCAGGCCGACGTCGAAGCTGCGGGCGAAGCTCGGCAGGGCGGGCCCGATGATGCCGTAGCCGATCGCGATGAGGAAGCTCGCCGCGACCAGGACGTACACCTCGCGGGGCAGGCGCGCCGGAGCCGGAGCGTCGCCGGTGTCTGCGCCGGGGTCGCCTGCGGTCTCGGAGGCGTCATCAGGGGCGGTGCCGGATGCGGCGTCGGATGCGTCGTCGGAACCGGTTCCCGGAGCTCGATCGGTCACTGCACACTCCTTCCGGAGCGAGCCTAATGACCTTCGCGGGGAAACGGCCCGAGGTCGCGCCCCGCCGCACCCCGCCCAGTCGGCGCGGTCGGCGCGGTCGTCCCGGGCGGCACCGCGACGGCGGCGGTCACGTCCGCTTGCGGCCGAGCCAGCCGAGCAGCGCGCCGAGGCCGAACGCGCCCGCCGCCGTGCCCATGCCGGCGCCGCGGCGGACGGTGACGGCCGGGCGGACGATCGTCGCGGGCGGCGGCTCGATCACGCGGACCTGGTTCTCGCGCGCGCTCGCCGTCCAGGCGGTGACGAACAGCAGGAAGCGCGACACCAGGTTGGCGAACACGAGCAGACCGATGATGGGCCCGAACAGGGCGCCGCTGGGCGAGCTCGTGACGCCGGCGAGATAGACCGAGGCGACGTTCTTGAGCAGTTCGAAGCCGAGCGCGGCGAGCACGGCTCCCTTGACAGCACTGCGGGCGTTGACCCGCTCGCGCGGCAGCTGGGCGATCACCCACGTGAACACCAGCACGTTCGCGGCCAGCGACAGCACGATCGTCGCGGCGCGCAGCGCGTACTGGGCCCAGACGTAGTCGTCGAGGCCGACGAGCCCGAGCAGCCACGCCCCCGCCGCGCCGCCGACCGCCGTCAGACCGAACGAGACCACCATCGCCGCGCCCAGGCCGCCCAGGGCCAGCAGGTCCTTCAGTTTCGTGGACAGGAACGGTTTCTTCGGCGGCTGCTGCGCCCACTGGGCGGTGAGCGCGTCGCGGAGGTTACCCATCCAGCCGAGCCCGGAGTAGAGCGCACCGAGCAGACCGATCACACCGAGTCCGGCACGCGAGTCCTTGACCGATTCGACGATCTCGCTCAGGAATTCCCGCAGCCCCACCGGAGCCGACGAGACGATGCCCTGCCGGAGCTCGTCCATCAGTTCCTGATCGCCGGCCAGCACGAAGCCCGCGACCGAGAACCCGACCATGAGCAGCGGAAACAGCGACAGCACCGAGAAGTAGGTGATCGCGGCGGCGTAGTGGTTGCCGTGCCGCGCTGTGAAGGCGTCACCCGCTCTGACCAGGTGATCCAGCCACGGATACTTGCGCCGCATCCGCGGCAGGAACCCCTCTTTTTCCGCCTTCTGCTCTGTCACGCGCAGGAAGCTAACGGCGCGGCGCATACCGGTGCAAACCGACGCGCACGGGCGTCAACCTCCGCCGCCCGATCGTGACCGGGCCGTTCGTCCCTCGGAGGCATCCTCGGGTCGCCTCCGAGGGACGGTCGAGCAGCCCGCTTCCTACAGTGCGGGCGTCAGGGTGCGGCCGTAGGTGGTGCCGCGCTGCCTGGCCGGGCGGCCCGCCAGGTCGGCGAGGGCGCCCAGCTCGTCGGCGGTGCGCGACGAGCCGTGCTCCGAACCGGCCATCCGCGAGATGGTCTCCTCCATGAGCGTGCCGCCGATGTCGTTGGCGCCGCCCCGCAGGATCTGTGCCGTCCCCTCGTCGCCGAGCTTGACCCACGAGCACTGCACGTTGTCGATCAGCCCGTGCAGGGCCAGCCGCGCGACGGCGTGCACCGCCCGGTTGTCCCGCACCGTCGGCCCGGGACGGGCCACGCCCGCGAGGTAGATCGGCGCGTTGTGGTGCACGAACGGCAGCGCGACGAACTCGGTGAACCCACCGGTCTCCCGTGCGATCCCGCCGAGCACCCGCAGGTGGCCGAGCCAGTGTCCGGGGTGGTCGACGTGGCCGTACATCATCGTGCTCGACGACGGGAGGCCCACGCGGTGCGCGGTCGTCACGACGTCGATCCAGGTCTTCGCGGGCAGTTTGCCCTTGGTGAGCACCCAGCGGACGTCGTCGTCGAGGATCTCGGCGGCCGTACCGGGGATCGAGTCGAGTCCGGCGTCGCGCAGCTCGGTGAGCCATTCCTGGATGCTCACGCCCGCCTTCGAGGCGGCCGAGACGATCTCCATCGGCGAGAACGCGTGGACGTGCATGTCCGGCACGGCCTTCTTGATGGCGCGCACCACGTCGGCGTAGTAGCCGACCGGCAGTTTCGGATCGATGCCGCCCTGCATGCACACCTCGGTGGCACCCGCCTCGGACGCCTCCACGGCACGCGCGGCCACCTCGTCGGTGGACAGCCGGAAGGCGTCGGTGTCGCGCTCCCGCTGGGCGAACGCGCAGAACCGGCAGCCGACGTAGCAGACGTTCGAGAAGTTGATGTTGCGGTTGACGACGTAGGTGATGTCCCCGCCCACCACGTCGGCACGCAGGTCGTCGGCCAGCCGCGTCAGTGTCTCCAGTGCAGGGCCGTCGGCCGTGAGCAGCGCCATGGCGGCCTCGGCATTGGACTCGTCGAGCAGCGCGGCCGGGTTCTCCTCGGCGATCCGGAGCCCTTCGCGGGCCTCGGTGTCCAATCGCTCCGGTCCGTTGTGGACACTGCCGCGAAGGGCGTCCCAGTCACCGTAGACACTGTCGAAGTCGCCGCGCCGGTCGGACGTGCGGCCCTCGGTGTCGATGGTGGCGTTCAGGTCGGCGCGGCCGATGGTGTCGATGCCGCCGTCGGGTTCCTGCCACTCGCGGCCCGTGACGGTCGCGGACGCGTCGGCGAGACCGTCCGCTGCGGACAGCGCCCGGACGTGGGAGTGCAGCCGGATGTCGATCCACTTCTCGGCGTCGCGCACGTACTTCGGATACGCGGTCAGCCGTTCGCGCAGGTCGAATCCGGCGTCGGCGGTCCACCGGGCGAGTTCGTCGACGTGCGGCCACGGCGCCTCGGGGTTGACGTGGTCCGGCGTGACCGGCGAGACGCCGCCCCAGTCGTCGATCCCGGCGCGCAGGATCAGCCCGTGCTCGTCGCCGACGAGGTTCGGCGGCGCCTGCACGCTGACCCCCGGCGGCAGCAACAGTCGCGCGACGGCGACGGTGGCGGCGAGTTCGGCCAGATCCGCGTCGTCGTGAGCCCGCATCGCGGTGTCCGGTTTGGACCGGAAGTTCTGGACGATGATCTCCTGCACGTTCCGGTACTGCCGGGCACGTGTGCGGATCTCGTGCAGCGATTCGGCCCGCTCGGTGATCGTTTCGCCGATGCCCACGAGGATGCCCGTGGTGAACGGGACACCGACGCGGCCCGCGTCGTCGAGCACGCGCAGCCGCACGGCGGGTTCCTTGTCCGGGCTGCCGTAGTGCGGCCCGCCCTGCTCCGACCACAGTCGTTCGGCCGTGGTCTCGAGCATCATGCCCATACTCGGCGCAACGGGCTTGAGGCGCTGCAGCTCCTCCCAGCTCATGACACCGGGGTTCAGGTGCGGCAGCAGACCGGTCTCCTCGAGCACACTGATGGCACAGGACCGCACATAGTCCAAGGTGGATTCGTAGCCGCGTTCGTCGAGCCACTGCCGAGCCTGCGGCCACCGCTCCTCCGGCCGGTCGCCGAGCGTGAACAGCGCCTCCTTGCAGCCGGCGGCGGCACCGGCGCGCGCGATGTCGAGCACTTCCTCGCGTTCGAGATACAGCGATTCGGCCTTGCCCGGCACCGTGACGAACGTGCAGTAGTGGCACCGGTCCCGGCACAGATGGGTGAGCGGGATGAAGACCTTGCGGCTGTAGGTGACGACGCCGGTTCTGCCCTGATCGGCCAGGTGGGCTTCGCGGACGCGGCTCGCGATGTCCAGTAGCGCGTTCAAATCGTCGCCGCGGGCGTGCAGCAGGACGGCGGACTCGGTGACGTCGAGCGAGGAACCGTCGGCGGCCCGTTTCAGGGCGCGGCGCATGGCCGAGGACGACGGAGCGGGTTCGGGCGGGGCGAGCGGGATCTGGCGAGCCATGGCCCCGACAGTAAGGCGTCCGCTCACCGGAGTGCCACGAGCGAGGACTCACACCGGCGCCGACGGCGCACGCGGGGAGCGTGCCGGAGTCGGCGTCAGTCGACCGTGACGCTCGCCGTGGCGCCGTCCACCGAGGCACGCGGGCCGGGAGGGCGGACAGCGGCAGAGGCAGCAGGCGCAGCGGGAGCGGCGGCGGGGACGGCGTCCGGTGCGATGGTCGCAACCTCGGCGGCGTCCGGTGCCGGCCCTGCAGCTGCGGCGGGGTTCCGGTCGCCCCCGCAGGCGGCCGCTTCGCGAGCCTTCTTGCGCCGTTGGCGGACGACGCCGGCGACCATGCCGAGGACGCCGAACACGATCGCGGCCAGGCCGACCGGTCCGAGCACACCCAGCGTCATCGCGTTCGGTGTGGGCTGGGCCAGTGTTCCCGCGGCCGGGGCTGCCGCCGCGGGGGCGCTCGCGACGGTCGCCGCGCCGAGCGTGATCACGGTGGTCAGGGTGGTTGTGGTCAGGGCGGTTACAGCCACCGCCGACGCGCGCCGTGCGCGCGTCGGATGAGCCGGCTCCCGGTCAGAACTGCCCACCGCACGTCCTCCTGCATCACCCACACCGACCATCACCCCGAAAGGTGAGGTCGGCAAACGACGAGACTACTGACAGTGTCGTAAGCGTCCACCGGCGCCACGACGCGGGTGAGAGTAGCGACCCGCACAGACCAACGTATGCGCGGGGGCCGTAGCGGTTGAGTAAAATGCGCCCGGAACCGCCGAAGGTCGCCCACCGGCCGCCGTGTACACCGGCACCCGGCGCACCGGACTACACCATCCGGACGACCCCGCCCCGGCCCCGACTCCGACCCCGTCTCGGCCCCGGTCCCGGTCCCGGCCCCGGTCCCGGTCCCGGTCCCGGTCCCGCAGCACGATCCCGGACTCGGCAATCGCCTCCGGTCCGCGCCGCACCCGGCGGTTGACGACATCGGCACGGCCGGGATCAGGGAGTTCCGAGCAGCGCCGCAGCGGCTGCGCGCGCATCCCGGGCCGGGGCAGGGCCGCCGCTGATGCCGGCAGTCACGATGGCCCCTTCGGCGAGCAGGAAAACCGGTTCGACCACCGGCATCCCGGTGGCGTGGACCCACTCGGAGATCTGGTCGTGAAAAGCCTGCTTGTGTGATCGGACTTCGGCCAGCACCGCCTCGGACGACGGCCCGAGTTCGCCGTGAGCATTGATCCAGGCGCATCCGCGGAACCCGGGTTCGGCGAACCACTCGGCAAGCCAGTCGAAGATCGCGAGTACGCGCTCCCGGGGGTCGGCGACCGGCTCCACGTGGGCGGCCAGACTGTGTCGCCATCGCTGATCACGACGTCCCAGCACCGCCACCACGAGGTCCTCCTTCGTCGCGAAGAACCGGTAGATCCGCTTGAGCGGCAGCCCGGATGCTGCGCGGACCGCGTCCATGCCGACCGCCTGGATGCCCCGCTCGTAGAAGAGCCCCTCCGCCGTGTCGAGCAGAGCGTCGCGGTCCAGGCGGTTCTGTTCCTCGGTGATCGGTGCGGGCATCCCGGCTCCTTGGCATTGAGAACGTGCGTTCCCTATTGTAGACTCCACTGGTGGAGAACGAACGTTCTCACCATGGTGAGGACGACGTCAGGAGGATGGAATGCCGGAGGTTCGCCCGCCCTACCCGCCGTTCACGCAGGAGACGGCGCTGCAGAAGGTCCAGGCGGCCGAGGATGCCTGGAACACCCGCGATCCACAGCGGGTGGCACTGGCCTATACACCGGACTCGACATGGCGGAACCGGGACACGTTCGTCCGCGGCCGCGAGGAGATCGTCGCGTTCTTGACCCGGAAGTGGGAGCGCGAGCTGGACTACGCGCTGCGGAAGAGCCTGTGGGACTTCCGTGAGAACCGGATCGCCGTCCGGTTCCAGTACGAATGCCACGACGCGGAGGGCCGGTCGTGGCGCAGTTACGGCAACGAACTGTGGGAATTCGACGAGTACGGCCTCATGCGGCGCCGCGAGGCGAGCATCAACGACGTTGCCATCTCCGACGCCGATCGGCGCATCCGCGGCCCCCGGCCCAAGGACGAGTACGGTGTCGACATCCCGCTCCGGTAGCGCGCGAAACAGCGTCCCCGGGCCTGCGGGCTCGGGCCAGGGGCAGCTCGGGGCCGGCCGGCCCGGGCTCGGTGGACTCGGGCAACACGGCCGGCTGAGCCCACCGAGCCCGGGTAGCCGATGGGAAACACTGTGCTCCACACTCATGCGGCCTGCCGCCCGGTGGCCGCGTCCTCGGCCACCGGGCGGCATCACCCACGACGGGCGGCATCACGCCGCAATGGGGCACTATCACCCCACGATGATGCCGCGGTCGTACCTCGCGGCCGCTTCGAGGCGGCTGCGGGTGTAGAGCTTGATGCCGAAGCTGGCGCGCCCGGGGTCCGACACGTAGAAGTCACCGGCCGAATTGGTGCCCCGCGCGACGACGTAATGCCCGTAGCTCGGGGCACCGCCCAGCAGAACGCCGTGGTTCACGTTGAGGATCACCGGCTTCCCGTCCGCTGCGGCGGCGAGCGCGCTGGCGTAGTTCACCTTCCGTGCGTTCGTGTCGTACGCGCCGAGGCCGCGGATGAGGTGCTTGACGTCGGCACCCCACGTGTCGGCCGGGATCTGGCAGGCCTCGCGCATGTTCATCACGGCCTGCTTGTGCGAGCCCGACGGCGGCCGGCCCAGGGCGTACAGCGTGATGACCGCCGAGGTCGGACCGCAGTTCTCGTCGCTCATCGGGCCGGTGGCCATCTGGTTGATGACGATGAGGTCGCCCGAGCCGCCGGGGTCGGGGTCCGGGTCCGACCCCTTCTTGCGCTGAACGCCGAGCGCAGCCATCGTCTTTGCGCCCGCATAGCCGTCGACGGAGAGACCCTCCGAACTCTGGAACTTCTTCACCGCCGACTCGGTGACCGGGCCGTAATCACCATCCGCGCCCACACCGACGGCGGACTGCACGGCCTTCACGACCTTGGCAAGCTCACCCTGCGTAACCGGCCCCGCGTAACCGTCCTTCTCGAGGCCGCGGTCCGACTGGAAGTCCTTGACTGCACTGGTCGTCATCGGGCCGTTGTGGCCGTCGATCACGCCGCGGTAGTAGTAGAGCCCCTTGAGCGACCTCTGCGTGTCGGCCACGCTCGCACTCTTCTTGCGCTGGACGCCGAGCGCAGCCATCGTCTTTGCGCCCGCATAGCCGTCGACGGAGAGACCCTCCGAACTCTGGAACTTCTTCACCGCCGACTCGGTGACCGGGCCGTAATCACCATCCGCGCCCACACCGACGGCGGACTGCACGGCCTTCACGACCTTGGCAAGCTCACCCTGCGTAACCGGCCCCGCGTAACCGTCCTTCTCGAGGCCGCGGTCCGACTGGAAGTCCTTGACCGCACTGGTCGTCATCGGGCCGTTGTGGCCGTCGATCACGCCGCGGTAGTAGTAGAGCCCCTTGAGCGACCTCTGCGTGTCGGCCATCGTCCCGGCCTGCGCGGACGTCGGAATCAGGACGCTGGTGGCAGCGGCCATTCCGACGGCTGCACTTCCCCGGAGCATGGAACGGCGCGTGACGGGCCTGAGGTTCTTCACGGTGCTTCCTTCCATCGTCGTGCCATGAGGCGACGGCGACACCGAGCGGCGATGTCACCCGTGTGCCAGACGAGTGAAGCACCGGAAAGAACACGGACAGTACCGACGGAAGTCGTCGTAGCGTCAGTGACCTCCGTTCGTCGGGGAAGCGACACATCGACGCATCAGGGCATCCGGCGAGCGTTTCCGGCAGCGGCCCGTCCTCGGCTCAGCGAACCGGCGCCATCGCCAGGCACTGGACACACGGCATCCCCTGCGGGCTGTTGACGGTCTCGGCGTCACCGGGCCCGAACCGGGCGCCGCACACCGCACCGAGGTTGTCCGGCACGTCGGCCAGCGAAGCGGGAAGCACGACGAGGTGCACCGTTCGCCGGGACTCGCCGACCACGCCACGCCGGTAACGGACCATGACCGTCACCCGGTTCATGCCGACACCACCGCATCGGCCGGGAAGCAGACGGGACACGGGTCGACGTCGACGATGTCCGGTGAGTCCGTGTTGATCAACCGGCCGCACTCGGTCAGCGTCAACTCACCCGGTGGCCACAACAGACCTTCCCGTATCCGGTGCACGATTCCGAGACCGTCGCAATTCCCCATATAGCCACGCTAGGGAGACCGGCCCCAAGGAATCCAGTTTTACCCGTGATCTCGCATAAACTCTTCAGCCACAGAGCCGAGGATATTTCTTGCATCGTCTCCCGAAGCGGCGTGCTCCCGGAAGTGATCAAACAAGTTGAGGTGATATGCGACGTCTCGGGAGTCTCGCAGCGCTAGGGAACCCGAAAGGGTTTCAGTCGTGACCAGTCGGTCATCGTAGACCACAAACACGTTCAGGGGTGGAGAACTAATCTCCGCCGACAGTGGCAGTATCGCTAGGTCTACGTTCGGTCGTTTCGACACGGTCGCTAGGTGCCGTACCTGATCGACCATCACCGGTTCCGGTGCTAGTTTGATCCGCACAGCTTGCTCAGTCAGCACGAAATGAAACCGCTTGGTTTCATCATTCAGCGTTTCTTGAGCGTCCAGACGTGCCCGCACGGCACGGTCTACGTCGCGTGCCGGTCTACCTTCAATAGTCGGTGTCAGCGTCCGACGCGCGTACTCGGGCGTTTGCAAGAGACCTGACGGCATCACCGGGAGTAGATGCCGAACCACGGAAGATGATTCGGTTAGAGACTTAATCTCGGCCTGCCGTCGCCAGATACCGAGCCGTGCCGCTGATCGCACTGATACGTAATCAACGTTAGCGGTCCGAGTCAGCGCGAGAACGTCGCGCCTGACGTCATCGGGTACCGAATCGAGCCCCTGAAGAATCCGCTCTACGTCTGAAACCGTCGGCAGGGCCTTACCGGACTCAATCCGGCTGATCTTGGATTGAGACATAGAGATACGAGCGGCTAGCCTCTCTCCCGAGAGTCCAGCCGCTTTCCGTAGCTGCCTGAGCGTGTCCGCTAGGTCTTTACGGTCTCGCTTGTCGCTATCCGGTTCGAGCATCCCACTCGCTGAACGGCACGGCGTAAGCCAGTGCCGTATCTCGCCACTTCCGGTACATCGATAGATCCGGGTTTTCCCGCTGGTCTCGGTTGATCAATGAACCGTCCGGGTTGAAGTTCAGATCGACCACGGTTTCGTCATCGAACAACCAAAAGTCATGCGACGGTAGGTCAAGTTCGAGGTCCGTCACGTCGAGTATGCGGATATCCTCGCCTGCCTCGATGTTCCCAGGGATACCCCAGTCGAATTGATGCCGCTGGTACTCAGTCAGCGGCCGACGCACGACACGGACACGGCCGATACTCCGGCCGGATGCCACGATGCCACGCACCCGCTCGTGCCAGGCAGCGTTAAACCCCTCGGGGATCGACTCACCAGCAAGCCACCGGGCGAAGTCCGAATCTTCACGCGGTATGGCGTACGACGGTTGGCACTCGAACCGCCAGGCGGTCCGCTGGTAGGTCTCGAACCGTTCCCGGAATGCGTCACCGTCCAGGATCACCGCTGGGCCGCCTTGAGTGCGTCATACGCGGCTAGCACGACTTCCGGGGGCAGCTCGACGGCCGTTTCCCCATCGCCGAGTGACAAGCCGTCTGCGGCCGCTACAGGCGTTCCCTGGACTACGGCCGTACCCCGGTCGGAGACGTACACGGCCGGACAATCACCGTCGTGGCACCCGGATACCTTGCGTAGCTTCATGCTCACAGGATCGGTGACCGCCCGCACTGGGAGCAAGGTTTACCCGCGTTGTTGCATAAGGTCGGCGTCGAACGTCGCCGTCACCGGGGCGTGGTCGGACCAGCGCTGGTCGTACGACGGCGCCCGCTCGACCACCACCGACGTGCACGTCTCGGCCAAGCCGGGCGTCGCGGCGACGTAATCGATCCGCCACCCGGAATCGTTGTCGAAGGCCTTGCCGCGGTAGGACCACCAGGTGTACGGGCCCGGGCCGTCCGGGTCGAGCCTGCGCTGCACGTCGACGTAGCCCGCCTCGCCGAACACGCGGCTCATCCACTCGCGCTCACTCGGCAGGAAGCCCGAGTTCTTCTTGTTGCCCTTCCAGTTCTTCAGGTCGATCTCGGCGTGGGCGATGTTCCAGTCGCCCATCACGACGACCTCGCGCCCGTCGGCGGCCGCCTTCTCGCGCAGTTCGACGAGGTACGGCAGGAAGGCGTCGAGGAACCGCTCCTTCTCGTCCTGCCGCGGCGTGCCGACCTCACCGCTCGGCAGGTACAGACTCGCCACGACGACGCCGGGCAGCTCCATCTCGACGTACCGCCCGCTCGCCTCGAACTCGGCCTCGCCGAACCCGATGCGCGTGGCCTCCGGTTCGGACCGGCTGTAGAGCGTCGCGCCGTTGCGCCCCTTGACCTCGGACACGGCGTGGGCGGCGTGCCAGCCGTCGGGGTCGGCGAGCACTTTCGGGATGGCGTCGAGGTCGGCGCGCACCTCCTGGCAGGCCACGACGTCGGCCTGCGTCCGGCCGAACCACTCGGTGAAGCCCTTTTTCGCGGCTGCGCGGATGCCGTTGACGTTGACGGTGGAGACGGTGAACACGCGCCCCAGGTTAGCCGCCGGCCCCGACACCCCCGCGGCCGGAAACGGGCGGGAGGCGGAACGGCGGCGCCGCGAAGGGAACGTTTGGGGCGTTGAGCGCCCCGAAGGTGCCCTTGGGGGCACTGAAGCGGGTCAGCAGGAGGCGCCGTCGACGGGTTCGAGGAAGTCGTCGGCGGCCCATTCGCCGTCGGCGAGCTTGCGGAAGCCGTCACGCACCTCGCCGGTCGCATCCGTCTCGGCGTCCTGCTGCAGCGAGCCGACGACCGCGTCGCCGGTGGACGGCCCGGACCGCACGTTCAGCACGTCCGCCTCGACCGTCATGCTGCAGCCGCCGTCGCCGTTCGAACCCTCGGCTTCCGAACTCAGCTCACCCCCGGTCATCACGTACAGCCCGATCACGGCGATCAACGCGACGAGGATGAGCAACGTCCGCTTCGGAATCCCGAGTATCACGAGTGCTCCTTATCCGTTCCCGACATGCACTCGCCCGCAGGGTACGGCCCGGTTTCCCGGCCCGTAAGCCCCGGAAGGCCCAACCACTCGGCTCGGCGAACGGCCGACCACGCACAGCGACGGGCCCCGGCAGGAGATCGTCCTGCCGGGGCCCGTGGGAGCGAAACGGCCGTGATCAGCCCTGAGCCATCTTCTTCTGGAGGTTCTCGTCCAGCGTCGCCAGGAACTCCTCCGTGGTCTGGTACGGCGTGTCACCACCGACCAGCAGCGCGAGGTCCTTGGTCATCTTGCCGCTCTCGACGGACTCGATGACGACCTGCTCGAGCTTGTTGGCGAAGCCGATCAGCTCGGCGTTGCCGTCCAGCTGGCCGCGGTGCTCGAGGCCGCGGGTCCAGGCGAAGATCGACGCGATCGGGTTCGTCGACGTGGCCTTGCCCTGCTGGTGCTGACGGTAGTGCCGGGTCACCGTGCCGTGCGCGGCCTCGGCCTCGACGGTGCGGCCGTCCGGGCTGCGCAGCACCGACGTCATCAGGCCGAGCGAGCCGTAACCCTGCGCGACCGTGTCGGACTGCACGTCACCGTCGTAGTTCTTGCAGGCCCAGACGTAGCCGCCGTCCCACTTCAGCGACGCGGCGACCATGTCGTCGATCAGCCGGTGCTCGTAGGTCAGGCCCTTCGCCTCGAAGTCGGCCTTGAACTCCTTCTCGTAGATCTCCTCGAAGATGTCCTTGAACATCCCGTCGTAGGCCTTGAGGATCGTGTTCTTGGTCGACATGTAGACCGGGAACTCGCGGTCCAGGCCGTACTGCAGCGAGGCGCGCGCGAAGTCCTCGATGGACTTGCGGTAGTTGTACATACCCATCGCGACGCCGCCGCCCTCGGGGAAGTTCGCGACCTCGAACTCCATCGGCTCGGAACCGTCGGCGGGCGTGTAGGTCATCGTGACCGTGCCGGGGCCGGGAACCTTGAAGTCGGTGGCCTTGTACTGGTCGGCGTGGGCGTGACGGCCGACGATGACCGGCTTCGTCCAGCCCGGCACCAGACGCGGGATGTTCTGGATGACGATCGGCTCGCGGAAGATGACGCCGCCGAGGATGTTGCGGATGGTGCCGTTCGGGCTCCGCCACATCTTCTTCAGGCCGAATTCCTCGACGCGTGCCTCGTCCGGCGTGATCGTGGCGCACTTGACACCGACGCCGTGCTTGTTGATGGCGTTCGCCGCGTCGACCGTGATCTGGTCGTCGGTCCGGTCGCGCTCCTCGATTCCCAGGTCGTAGTACTCGAGGTTCACGTCGAGATACGGGTGGATCAGCTTGTCCTTGATGAACTGCCAGATGATGCGGGTCATCTCGTCGCCGTCGAGTTCGACGACGGTGCCCTCGACCTTGATCTTGGCCATGAGCTGGCGGCGCTCCTCTCGCTTTCGCGTCGCGGATCTCGCGTTCGTGTTCGCCTGATACCGCTGCGCATTAGCCGTTGCGTAGCGGTACAAGCGTACTGCTGAATGGACACCGGCCCGGCGCCCCCTGGTTACTGGCCAGTACTGATCCGGACCACAGCGACGCCGACAAATCGCAGCTCACCCCGAAATCTACGTGTTCCGGGGGTCCGGGGGCAGGCGTCACGGCTGCATCGATCACGTGGGATCGCCCACGCCCCACGGCGCCCGGCAACCGCCGGACTCGACCCGGGAGGACCGACGAGGCGACGCGACTGGGAATCGAGATCGAACCCGAGCCCACACCGTGACAGGAACTGGTCGACATCTGACGGGCCGCCGACGACATCGAGCGGTTCGAATCGGCGTGGAACCGGGACCACTCCTACCCGCTCTCCGGCGAGAAGACCGCACCCGGTGGTGTTCAACCTGCCGCACCACGTGCCCGCGGGGTATCTCGACCGGCTGGCCGAGGCCGCCGAACCACTGACCACCCGATCCTCCGGCCCCGCGTGATCGACTCGCCGAGCGGTCCAGCCGCTCCTACGCTGGGCTGCACCGGCAACCGCACCCAGCGGAGGTGAACGTCATGCAGGCAGTAGTCGGCGACCAGATCCGCGTGCACGGCCGGGTCGTGGGCGAGGCCGAACGGCTGGGCGAGATCGTCGAGGTCCGCGGCGACTCGGGTGGGCCGCCCTATCTGGTGCGCTTCACCGATGGCCACGAACGGCTCGTCTTCCCCGGCCCGGACAGCGAGGTCGAGGACACCCACCCGCGGCAGCAGTCGTAACCCCGGCAGTCGTAACCGGGCACGGCCGGACGACGACCGGCCCCACCCCGCGCGCAGGGCCGATCCTGCACCCACGGCCCTGCACCCGAGCGCGAAGCACCCCGGCCGAGACGGCCGGCGACAGAGCGGCCAGCGACGGAGCGGCGCGCGTTACCGCCGCACACCGTGGCGATCGTCACGGCGCACAGCCACGGCGCCGGGATGACATCCGGGCACCGGCGCGTTCACACTTGAGTACAGAGCAGTTATCCGCGACGGCCCGCGGTCGACTGTTCTTTTTTTGCGACGTCACTTGAACGATCCAGTAGCTCAGGTCTCCCGAACTGAGCGACCCGAACGCTCGAGTCCCGTCACCCCGCCCTCCCGGTCCCTCCCGCGCCCGCGCGTTCGAGGAACACCCCCGCCCGGCACGAGCCCGGCCGCGATCAGCGACGACCGCTCCGCCCCGGGCCCGGCCGACCCGATCCTGCTCCCCGAGAGGAGAACTGTGCCCGTCGCGCTCCTCGCGCTGGCCATCGGTGCCTTCGGCATCGGAACGACCGAATTCGTCATGATGGGCGTGCTGCCGCAGGCCGCCGCCGATTTCGGGGTCTCGATCCCCGCCGCAGGTCACCTGATCTCCGCCTACGCCCTGGGCGTGGTGGTGGGTGCTCCGCTGCTCACCGCCGCCGCCGTGCGACTGCCCCGCAAGACGATGCTCCTGGCGATGATGGGGCTGTTCGTCGCGGGAAACACCCTGTTCGTACTGTCCCCGAACCACGAGCTGGGTGTGCTGTTCCGGTTCGTCGCCGGGCTGCCGCACGGCGCGTTCTTCGGCGCGGGCGCCGTCGTGGCCGCGAGCCTCGTCGACCGCGGCGCCAAGGCCAAGGCGGTGTCGATGATGTTCCTGGGCCTGACGCTCGCGAACGTCGTCGGCGTGCCGCTGGGAACCCTGCTCGGCCAGCAGGTCGGCTGGCGCGCGACGTTCGCCGTCGTCGCGGTGATCGGCGTGGTCGCACTGGTGGCCGTGCTGCGCCTGGTGCCGCACCAGGGCGCGCCCGCGGGTGCCTCGCTACGCGGCGAGGTGGCGGCCTTCCGTAAACCGCAGGTGTGGCTGGCGCTGGCGATCGTCACGTTCGGCATGGGCGGCGGGTTCGCCTGCCTGAGCTACGTGACGCCGATGATGACCGACGTCGCCGGGTTCGACCCCGCGACCGTGACGCTGCTGCTGTCGCTGGCCGGTGTCGGCATGACACTGGGCAACGTCCTCGGCGGGCGCCTCGCCGACCGCAACCCGACGCCCGCACTGTGCGGCGCACTGGGCGGCCTGGCCGTGGTGCTGGCGATGTTCACCGTCACCGCAGGCAGCAAGATCGGCGCGACGATCACGATCTTCCTGGTCGGTGTCGCCTCGTTCATGGTCGGCCCGATCCTGCAGGCCCGCGTGATGGAGAAGGCGGGCGGCAGCCCGTCGCTGGTGTCGGCGGCGATCCAGTCGGCGTTCAACATCGCCAACTCGATCGGCGCGTACCTGGGCGGGCTCGTCATCGCGGGCGGCCTCGGCCTCGTGTCCCCGAACTGGGTCGGCGCCGCGCTCGCGACACTGGGACTGGGCCTGGCCGTCGTGGCCGCGCTCACCGAACGCCGGGAGCGGGCGGCCACCGTCGGCGCAGCACCCACCGAAGAAGCCGCACCCGCCGAGGAGCCCGCACTGGTGTGACCTCCCGCGGTACCGGCGTCCGTGCCGGCCTGCCGGGCACGCGGCACGCTCCGCGTGCCCGGCGGGTCAGCCGGGTCGGCGCGGGCCAGCCCCGGTCAGACGGCGGTCAGCCGAACGGTCCGCCCGTGATGGTCAGCGCGTCGAAGACGATGAACCCGCCCAGGCCGACGTAGCAGAGCACGTCGACCACCCGGCTGCGGATCGTGAGGAGTCCGGCCTGCGCGTCGGAGAGCACCACCCGCAGCACGGCGGCGACCAGCAAGGCTCCGCCGATCAGCGCGGTGCCCTGGCGCCAGTGGTACATGCCGATGCGCACCCCGCCCGCCACGACGAGCAGCAGCACGACCGCCAGCGGCACGTGCACGAGCCAGCCGCGGCGGCCGGCCCCGTCGCCGGTGCCGTGTTCGGGCCGGTCGGGCGCGGTCACGCCTCAGCCCGCCGCGCGCTCGGCGGCCTCGACGACGTTGGAGATGAGCATCGCGCGGGTCATCGGGCCCACGCCGCCGGGGTTGGGCGACAGGAATCCGGCGACCTCCTCGACGCCCGGTGCGACGTCGCCCGCGAGCTTGCCGTCGACCCGCGAGACGCCGACGTCGAGCACCGCGGCGCCCGGCTTGATCATCTCCGGCGTGATCAGGCCCGGCGACCCGGCGGCCGCGACGACGACGTCCGCACGCTCGACCTCGCTCGCCAGGTCGCGGGTGCCGGTGTGGCACAGCGTGACGGTGGCGTTCTCGCTGCGGCGCGTCAGCAGCAGGCCGATGGTGCGGCCCACGGTGATGCCGCGGCCCACCACGGTGACGTTGGCGCCCTTCAGCGGCACGTCGTAGCGGCGGAGCAGCTCGATGACACCGAGCGGCGTGCACGGCAGCGCACCCTGCTCACCCAGCACGAGCCGGCCGAGGCTGATCGGCGCGAGCCCGTCGGCGTCCTTCTCGGGCGGAATGCGCTCGAGGATCGCGTTCTCGTCGAGGTGCGCGGGCAGCGGCAGCTGGACGATGTAGCCGGTGCAGGCCGGGTCGGCGTTGAGCTCGTCGATGACCTGCTCGAGCTCGGCCTGCGTCGTACTACTCGGCAGGTCCCGGCGGATCGAGGTGACCCCGACCTTCGCACTGTCGGCGTGCTTGGCCTTCACGTACGAGTGCGAACCGGGGTCGTCGCCCACCAGCACCGTCCCGAGACCGGGCGTGATGCCCCGCTCGGCGAGCGCGGCGACCCGGGGGGTCAGCTCCGCGAAGATGGCGTCCTTGGTGGCCTTGCCGTCGAGAGTCGTCGCCGTCACGTCGTTCAGTCTCCCAATCCCGCTAACCGTGCTTCCCGGCGCCCGGCCGTTTCCGCCCACCGAGCGATGCGACGCCGATGGCCAGCAGTGCCACCCCGCAGGCGACGACCGTCGACGTCGTCAGTCCGTTGCCCTCCGTGGGCAGGAACGCGTCGAGCAGCATCGATCCGAGGAGCTGCCCGGCGACCGTGCTCAGCCCGAGCAACAGCACCCCGATCCACGACACGACGAACGACGCGACCGCGATGAACACGATGCCGACGAGCCCGCCGAGATACAGCACCGGGTTGCCGGGCAGCGCAGCGGGCGCGCCGTGGAGGGCGAGCGACACCAGCGAGGCGAGCACCAGCATCGCGGTGCCCGTGGTGAAGTTGACGAGCGCCGCCGTGAGCGAGCTGCCGGAAGCCGCACCCACGTGCCCGTTGAACGCCTGCTGCACCGCCATGCCCGCACCCGCGACGAACGGCAGGATCAGCAGCGCGATCCGCGCGGGATCGGCCTGGCCCGCGACGTCCCCGGCCACCGCACCGGCCACGGCGGCCACGGTCATCACCGCGCCGGCCACCCGCAGCACCGTGGTGGGCTCCTTACCCGAGGGGCCCAGCCCGAACCGGTCGACGAACAGGCCGCTGACGGTCTGCCCCGCCACGACACCCACGGTGAACAGCGCGACACCGATCAGCGACACGGTCAGCGATTGGCCCAGCACATAGGTGCCGCCCGCGATTCCGCCCAGGAAGTGCCAGGGGCGCAGCCTGCCGCTGCGCAGCGCGGCCACGGCGGCGCGCGTGCCGGCGCGCATCGGCCGCGACACGGCGAGCCAGCACAGCAACAGCAGCAGACCGCCGCCGAACGAGATGACGGCGGCGAGTGCGGAATCGCCGAGTTCGAGGCCGAGCTGGCCGTTGATGCGCGCCTGCACGGACATGCCGAATCCTGCGGATACGGCGAGCACCACGCCCCACAGCTTCCGGATCGTGGAGGTGGGCGTGGACGCGGTCTGGGTGGCGGAATCCGGAGCCGGATCCGCACTGGCGGTAGCCATCGCCTGTCATTGTGCGCGCCGCGGTGATCACCGCTGCGGGTGTCACCGCCCAAGTGTGGCCGCCCCCACTCCGGCCTCGTCTCAGCCGCTGACAGCCGTGCGGCAGGGTGAGACGTGCCGCCCATGTCGGTGGTGGTCGTGCATTCGTGAAACGTATTAGCCAAGATGTGGGCGTGGCACTTCCGACCCAGCTGAACGCGACCGAGCAGGACACGCTGGTCAAACAGATCGGCCTCTCGCTGCTGCGGGCCGCCCCACGGGACTGGCGCAGGGTGACCGCGGTGTACCGCGCCGTGGGGAGGTATCACGAACTGACCGGCGAGGTCGTCACGGCCGACGGCGCGACGCAGGAATGGGTGGCGACCCACGACATCGCGACGCTGTTCGGCAAGCTCCGCGCCGGCATGTACCGCGAGGGCCGCGGCACCTGGTTCAACGCCCGTTACCAGCTCGACCACCCGTCGAGCTACAACCTCGAGTACGACCGCGACGAACCGTCGTGGGACCTCGCGCCGCCGTCGCAGGCCTACGCCGACGAGCTGCGCATGTTCCCCCGCTCCGAGGAGAACGTGCCGGACTGGCTGATGCGCCGCATGGCAGGCCTCACTCCGGAACGCTCCGGACCGCGATTCCGCATGGCACGGATCTTCGACGGCGCGGGGCCGAGCGGCCCCGTCGTCACCCGGCCGGAGCTCGACCCGGACGAACGGGACCGCGTACTCGCCTACCTCGACGCCGCCCCGACGGTCGGCCCCGCCCGCGGTTACGACGTCGACCGCCTCGCCGCCGACCACGCCGCCGAGGTGCCGATCGCGTTCCACAGCGACGGGGCCTGGATCTGGCCCGCCGCCGTGCCCTACTACCTGCGTACGCACGGGGTCGCACCCGAAGCGGATCTGCTGCAGCACATCCGCGCCGCCGGGTTCACGGTCCCCGACGTGCCCGACGAGACCCGCCAGGCCGCGGCCGCCCACGTGGCGCACGGCCAGGGCCCGCAGCACGCTCCGCAACAGGGGCCTCCTGCGGCACCCGGCGCCGCGGCCGCACAGCCGACGACCCACGCCCCTCCGGGCTCCTCCGAACAGCTCCGGCGGGGCGAACACTCCGACCGGGCAGGCGAGTCCCCCGCGGATGCGGCGGGCGGCCCGGTCCCGGGTTCGGTCCCGGGTTCGGGTTCGGGTTCGGGTTCGGGTTCGGGTTCGGGTTCGGGTTCGGGTGAACCATCGACCACGGGAGCAGCAGCTCAGGGCGCCGCCGGCCTGGCCGGTGCGGGTGCGGCCGGCGCTGCGGGCGCTGCCGGTGTTGCGGGCGCTGCCGGTGGGATGGCCGCTCGCAACGGAACGGCCCCCGGGAACCGGCCGGCCGATACGGACTCCGCCGACTCCGACGCGCCGGAGCTGCCGATGCGCCGTCCCGGCAGGGCCGCCCAGGAGTTCGACGAGCAGTTCAGTGGCATCAACGGTGCGGAACACACGAGCACGGCGAGCCCGGCGTCGCCGTTCGTCCCCGCAGACCGCGACGACGTTCCCGCCGAGGCGGGGACCGGGCGCGAGCCGGGAATCGGTGAGGACACCGCCTCGAGCGACGTCGATGGACCGGGCGGCATCGACACCGCCGTCTCGCCTGCCGACCCCGACGACCTCGGCCCGGAGGCCGAGACCGCGGCCTACACGCTCCCGAACCGTGGCGCCGACGTCGGCGAAACCGGCCCGGCCGCACCCGGCGAGGCCTGGTCGGACGAAACACCACCCGCGGACGCGTACGACGAACCTTCGTACGACCGCAGTTCCTACGGCGATTCCTACAGCGGCTCCTACACCGACTCCCCGCACGGCGGCGACTCTCCTTACGGCGGCGACTCCCCGTACGGGGCCGAGCCGCTGCACGAGCAGAGCACGACCTTCACGCCGATCCCGACGTTCGGCGCCGACGAACCGGGCTCCCGCCCCGGCGCGGGTTCCGCTGCCGGCGACCCCACCGACCCCACCGACGCCGCCGGCGGCACTGCTGTCGGCAGCGGCGACACGGCTCCGGCTGACACGGCTCCCGGTGAGGCTCGTCCCGGTGAGGCCGGGATCGACCGCGCACCCGGCACGGCCGGTGACGACCTGTCGGGCGCAGCCGCGCCGGGCGACACCGGCCCCGACGTCGACTCGGGCCCACCGACCACGCTCACCGAGCCGGTCTCTCCGGCCGCAGCGCCGAGGCCGGACGTGGAACCGGATGCGGCCGTGCCCCCGCTGGATCAGCCTGCCGGCACGCCCGGCCCCGCCGGAGTGCCGCAGCCCCCGCACCCGGGACAGGAACCGCCCGCCGAACTCGACGAGGAACGGACGGCGCCGACCCCACGACAGGACGTCGACGAACCGGCGACGCCCTCCGCTTCCGCCGAGGCAGGTGCAGTCGGCGACATCGGCGCAGCCGGTGGGCTCGGCGTGGCCGGTGGGCTCGGTGCGGCCGCCGCGGCCGGTGCGGTCGCAGGCGGTTTCGCGGGTCGCGACGACTCCGACGAGTACGGTGCCCGCGGTTACGGCGACCGCGACTACGGCGACTACGGCGACTACGGCGACCGCGAACAACGGGATCACGGCGAACCCCGGGGCTACGGCGATCACCGCGGTTACGACTACCGAGACGACCGCGTCTCCGCCGTCGACGCGGATCCCGGACCGCCCACACAGATCGGCAATATGCCGCCGCAGGACCCGGAACTCGACGACCTGCAGGACAAGCTCGACGAGCTCGAGGTCCCGGACGAGTACTACGCGCTGGGTATGCCGTCCGACTACGGCTGGAGCCTCGAGCGCGTCACCGACGGTTGGCGGGTCGGCTGGTACGACGGCGAGCTGAAGAGCACGGCCGTGTTCGGCGACGTGGCGGACGCGAAGGCGTTCATGCTCGGCAAGGTCCTGCTCTCCCCCGACGGCGTCGACGAAGCCCCCGAAGAACCGGCCCACCCCGACCCGGAATTCGAACCGGAACGAGCGGCGCCGGAGCCCCCGGAGGCAGCACCGTCCGGTCCGCTGCTGGCGACCCTCAGCCCCGAGATCGCCACCGGAACCCGGCAGGTCGCGGAAGAACCGGTCGCGAACACGCGGGCGGTCTCGGCCGCCGACGATCCCGCCGCGGGCCGCGGCGGCCCGGTCCCGCAGGCGGCACCCGTACCTGCCCGGGAACCGGTGGCCCAGCAGGCCGCCGCCGCGCCGCACCGGCCGGCCGTGGGCGAACCGCAGCAGGCGGGGCGGCCGCAGTCCGGGCAGGCCGGACAGCAGCCGGGCGGTCAGCAGGGCGGTCAGCAGGGCGGTCAGCAGGGCGGACAGCCGCAGAACAGTCAGCAGTGGCCGATCCAGCCGCTGCCCGGTGAGCCGCCGCTGACGCTGTTCCGCGGCAAGGAAATGCGCACCCTGCCCGTGGGCAGCGAACTCGACCGGTTCGGCGGCGCGAACGGCAACCTGACCTACGCCGCGGGCACCCCGTTCGAGGAACGGTCCCTCGTGCCGGAGTGGGTCAACCGGCCGTACCACGTGTACCGCGTCCAGCGGCCGCTCGAAGCACTCGCGGGCGTCGCCATCCCGTGGTTCAACCAGCCCGGTGGTGGTGCGGCGTACATGCTGCCGGCATCCATCGAGGAGCTGCTGGCCGACGGCGACCTCATCGAGCTCGACCCCGGCGAGCCACCGGTCGACTGAACCCCGGAAAAGCCGAGCCCCAAGAAGCCGAGTCCCAGGAAGCCGAGCCCAGAAGCAACAGCGCCGCGGAAAAGCCGAGCCCCGGGGGAACGGGGCCCGGACTCAGTTCACGACCAGGCCGTGGGCCGCGGCGAACAGGACCGCCGTGTCGACGTCCACCCGGGTGCCCGACATGTCGGCCGCCGCCAGGGCGGGCGCATCCAGGCGGGCACCGCGCAGGTCTGCGTCGGTCAGTGTCGTTCCGGCCAGCCTGGCACCGGTCAGATCGGCCTCCCGCAGGTTCGCCCTGCGGAGGTCGGTACCGGTCAGATTGGCCTCGCGCAGGCGCAGCCCCGACAGGTCCGTACCACGCAGCACGGCGTCGGTCAGTGACACGAGCGTCAGGTCGCAGTCGGTCAGCGTGACCGTCCGGAGGCCGCAGTGGACGAACACGCTGCCGAGCAGCGAGCATCCGGTCCACGAGACGTCGCCGAGCATGGTGCGGTCGAACGTGCACGTCCGGAAGGCCGAGGACCGGTGCACGGATTCGCCGAGGTCCGTGCGGGTGAAATCGCAATGGTCGAACGTGCACCCGGACGTGGTCAGCTCGCGCAGATCGGCATCGGTGAAATCGCACCGGACGAACCGTCTGCCCTCCCACCGCTGTCCGGAGAGCACGGCGTCGCGGTAGTCCTCGCCGGTCTCCACCCCGTTCGTGGTCCCGGTCCCCGTGTCGGTCCCGATGTCGGTGTCGGTATCGGTATCGGTCCCGGTGTCGGTGCCGGATTCGGAAGAGCGCACGCCGCCACAATCGCACATGCGCTCGCCGGCGCGCGGTCACCGGAAGTCCCTCGATTTCGCGGTGATCCGCATCGGCAGATGCTGCAACCGGTCGGCGCGCAGGCTGACCACGTCGTCGGCACGTTCGACGACGCCGCGCACCAGCATCGCCGAGCTCGACCGCGCGACCCGGTGGTAGCGCTCCCACAGTCCCCGGGTGCAGATCACGTTGACCATGCCCGTCTCGTCCTCGAGGTTGATGAACGTGATGCCGCCCGCCGTCGCGGGCCGCTGGCGATGGGTGACGGCTCCGCCGACGAGCACGCGCGTGCCGCCGGCGACCCGCGGCAGTTCCTGCGCCGGGACGACCCCGAGCGCGTCGAGCCGGGGGCGGATGAACTGGGTCGGGAAGCTGCCGGGGGACAGTCCCGTCGCCCAGACGTCCGCGGCCGCCAGTTCGACCTCGTCCATGCCGGGCAGTGCCGGGGCCTCGGCCGCCGGTGTGGTGCCGGGCAGGTTCTCCGGCCGCTCCTGTGCCACGGCTCCCGCGGACCAGAGCGCTTTGCGCCGATCACCCCGCACCTCGTCGAAGCCGCCGAAGGCACCGGCGGTGGCGAGCGCTTCCAACTGCGGGGTGGTGAGCCGGACCCGCCTGGCCACGTCGGCCATGTCGCGGTACGGGCCGTGTGCCTCCCGTTCGGCGACGAGTTCGTCGGCCAGGGCCGTGCCGATCGCGCGCACCGCCCCGAGTCCGATGCGGACGGCATGGGTGGCCGCGGCCGTGCCGCCCGGTCCGGCCTCGGCGCCGTTACCGGGTCCGGGTCCGGAATCGCTGCCGGGTCCGGACCCGGAACGGGGTTCGGCGCCGGGTTCGGCGCCGGGCAACGAGGTCTCCGGATTCGGCGAGCCGTCCGGGACCGGTGACTCCAGGCGGGAGAGGGAGTCACTGGCGTTGATGTCCGGGCCGCGGACCTCGACACCGTGCCTGCGGGCATCGGCCGTCAGCGACTGCGGCGAGTAGAACCCCATCGGCTGCGCCCGCAACAGCCCCGCGCAGAAGGCGTCCGGGTGGTGGTACTTGAAGTAGGCACTGGCGAACACCACGTACGCGAAGCTCAGCGCGTGACTCTCCGGGAATCCGAAATGGGAGAACGCGCGCATCCGTTCGAAGATGTGCGCGGCCATGTCGCGGTCGAGTCCGTTGCGCTCCGCACCGTCGTAGAACCGCTGCCGAAGCCGTTCCATCTTCCGGCCGGACCGCTTCGATCCCATGGCGTGGCGCAGCGTGTCCGCCTCGGCCGCGGTGAATCCGGCGACGTCCACGGCGAGCTGCATCATCTGTTCCTGGAACAGCGGCACCCCGTACGTCTTGCCGAGCGCGTTCGCCAGCAGCGGATGGTCGTGGTCCCACTCCTCCTCCCCGTTGGCCCGCCGGATGTACGGATGCACCGAACCGCCCTGGATCGGACCGGGGCGGATCAGCGCGACCTCGATGGCCAGGTCGTAGAACTTCTTCGGTCTGAGCCGGGGCAGAGTCGCGAGTTGCGCCCGGCTCTCCACCTGGAACACGCCGATCGCGTCCGCACGCCGCAGCATCGCGTAGACGTCGCCGTCGTCGAGCGGCAGATCACTGAGGTCGATGTCGATGCCCTTGACCTCGCGCACCATGTCGCGCATGTAACGCAGGGCCGACAGCATGCCCAGGCCGAGCAGGTCGAACTTGACCAGCCCGCCCCAGGCGCAGTCGTCCTTCTCCCACTGCAGCACGCTCCGGCCCGCCATGCGCGCCCATTCGACCGGGCACACCTCGCTCACCGGACGATCACAGATGACCATGCCGCCGGGGTGGATGCCGAGATGCCGCGGCGCATGCTCCAGCGCACCCGCCACGTCGAGCACCCCGTCCGGGATGTCGTGATCGGACTGCTGCCGGAGCTGCCGGAGCGGGCCCCGGTGGTCGATCTGCTTGCTCCACGCGTCCTGCTGTCCGGGGGAATGCCCCAGTGCCTTCGCCGCGTCGCGGACCGCCGACCGGGGCCGGTACGTGATCACGTTCGCGACCAGCGCGGTGCACAACCTGCCGTACTTGCCGTAGACGTACTGGATCACCTCCTCCCGCCGGTCGGATTCGATGTCCAGATCGATGTCCGGATAGCCGTCGCGGTCCGGGGCGAGGAACCGTTCGAAGAGCAGTTCCCACTTCACCGGGTCGACCCTCGTGATGCCGAGTGCGTAGCAGACGGCGGAGTTCGCCGCCGAGCCCCTGCCCTGGCACAGGATGTCGCGGCGGCGGCAGAACTCCACGATGTCCCAGACGATCAGGAAGTACCCGGGGAATCCGAGGCGTTCGATGACGTCGAGTTCGTGGTCGAGCTGGGCACGGGCTTTCCGGTTCCGTTGCCGGGATCCGTAGCGTTGCTCGGCTCCCGCGTAGGTCATCGCGCGCAGGTGGCTCGCCTCGTCGGAGTCGTCCGGAACGTCGAACGGCGGCAGCTTCGGCGCGAGGATCTCCAGAGGAAAGGCGTACCGCTCGGCCAGCAGCGCGGCGCGCTGGACCGCCCCGGGGTAGCGGGCGAACCTGGCCTGCATCTCGGCGCCCGACCGCAGGTGCGCCGCCCCGGACGCGGCGAGCCAGCCCTCCATCTCGTCGAGACTGCGCCGAGCGCGGATCGCCGAGACCGCCTGCGCCACGTGGGCCTGCTGCGGCCGTGCGTAGTGGACGGCACCCGTCGCGACGGTCTGTATCCCCAGGTCGGCGGCGATCTCGGCGAGACGGTCGTTGCGGGTGCTGTCGAGCGGCCCGCCGTGGTCGACGAGTTCGACGTACACGTCGTCACGGCCGAACCGGTCGGCCAGCCTGCGCAGGGCGGCAGCCGCCGCCTCCGGCCCGCCTTCGGCCAGACCGCGCCGGACGGACCCGTTGCGGCACCCGGTCAGCACCGCACACCGGCCCGCGACCTCGTCGGTGATCTCGTCGAGGTCGTACACCGGCCGCCCCTTCTCCGCCCGCTGCTCCGCGGGCGGGTCGTGATCGTGCCCCCGGAGCTGGCCGGACGTGATGGCACGGCAGAGGCTCGTGTACCCGTCGGCGCCCTTCGCGAGCAGCAACAGGTGCTGCCCGCCCGGGTCGGCGGCCCCGGCCTGCGGTTCGGACAGCCCGAGGCTGAGTTCGGCACCGAACACGGTGCGCATGCCGACCTCCTTGGCCGCCTCGGCGAAGCGGGCCGCGCCGTACATGCCGTCGTGGTCGGTGATCGCGACGGCGTCGAGTTCCAGCCTCGCCGCCTCCTCGACCAGGTCCTCGGGGTGGCTGGTGCCGTCGAGGAAGCTGAAGTTCGAGTGACAGTGCAGCTCGGCGTAGGGCACGCGGACCGCGGCGCCGGCATCGTCGTGGCCGGGTGGGGGCAGGTCGGCGGGCCTGGTGTACTTCTCCCGCCTGCGTCCCCACGCCGGACTGTCGTTCCCGTCCCCTGCGGCACCCGATCCCGCACCGGAGGTGCCGGACAGCGGGCCGCGGCCCGACAGGGTGCGTTCCAGGTCCCGCCACGGGACGGGCGGGTTGTTCCACCCCATGGCTCATTCGCCTTCCGGCGATCGTCTCGGTTCGGGGATCTCCCGTCGCAGCAGGGCCGACGAATCCGGCAGGAACGCCGGGTCCGGGTACTCCTCGCCGGGACTCCCTTCGGCGGCACCCGGCAGCGACTCGTCGTACATCAGTCGTACACCCCTTCCACTGTCCACTTCGGATTTCCCTGTTCCTGCCACCGCAACAGCACGGCGACCGGTTGCGGCTGCCGGCCGGACTCGAGCACGACCTGCAGCCGGACACAGCGCCCCCGGTCACCGGGCACCCACCAGCGGGCCGTGACCGGCCACGGGCCCGCCCAGTTCCGCACCCGGCACGGCCCGCCGTCGCCGAGTTCGACGGTCCACGGCCACGCGGTGAGCCGGTGCCGATCGGTGACGTCGAGCTGCTGCCCGTCCTCCCCGGCGACCACGGCGGGAGGTGGCTCGTCGAACACGGTCGCCGGCGAGGGGCTCGGCAGTTGCTGCGGCCACGGCGCGGCATGACCTTCCGCCGGGGTACGGCGATCTCCCCACGGCACGAGCCGCACCTGTTCGGCGGGACCGCGACCGCCGTCGAACACGGCGGTGCAGACTCCCTCGGGACCGATCAGCCCCTGGACGTGCACCAGCGCGCGAGCCGCCCTGTCCGCTTCCGGTGTGTGTTCGGCGCCGGAACCTCCCGCCCACAGTCCGAGTTGCAGCGCGCTGCCTTCGACGGTCTCCTCCGGTTCGAGCCGGAGCACGGACACCCCGGACGTCGGCGTGCGCCCGCGGCCACGGGTCAGCCAGCCCTCGAACTGCCACCGCACCCGGTCCGCGATGCCGTCCGGGGTGAGCGGTTCCGCGCAACGCCAGCTGCGGCCGAGTTCCTCGCCGTGTTCGGTCGTGGCATGGACGCCCAGCCTGGTGCAGGCGAGACCGCGGGTGGCCAGTCCTTCGTGGAACCGGCTCGCCAGGGTCCGGGCCAGGAACGCGGCCGCGTCGACCCGGTCGAGCGGCGGGTCGCACGTTTCCGTCACGGCGAGATCGGGCGCCGGACGGCGCCTGCCGGGAGGCCGTTCGTCCCGGCCGCTCGCCAGCCGGTGCGCCAGCACTCCGTCGGCGCCGAACCGGGCGAGCACGTCCCGTTCGGTCAGCTGGGCGAACGCGCCGAGCGTGCGGATTCCCAAGCGCCGCAGCAGGTCCACCAGTTCCCCACGATCGCTGCCCGGCTGGTCGAGTTCCTGCACCCCGAGCGGGGCCAGGAACTCCGCGGCCGTCCCCGCAGGCACCGGCCGTGCCCGGTGAGCGGCCAGCGTCGCGGCGAACAGCCCTTCGGAGACGCCCACCTGACATTCGGCACCGGCCTGCACCGACACGTGGTCGACGAGCCGCTCCAGCAGCCGGTGTTCGCCGCCGAAGTAGCGGGACGCACCCGCGACCGGTACGGCCACCACGCCGGGGCGCACGACCTCCACCCCGACGACCAGCTCCTCCACCGCCGCCGCCACGGTGTCGAAGAGCCGGGCGTCGCGATCCGCATCGGCGGCGAACACGGCCAGCTCGGGACACCGGGACTGCGCCTCTCTGCGCCGCATGCCACGCCGGATCCCGGCTGCCCGCGCCACCGCCGAGCACGCCACGATCCGGTTCGCGGCCAGCACCGCGGCCGGTTCCGCCACGGAGAGACCCGCCTCCGCGGCGGCCGCCGCCACCGGCCAGTCCGGGCACCACAGCACCAGCAGCCGCGGCGACCGCGATGACTGGGGTGTCTGCGATGACTGGGGCGACGGGGGTTTCGGAGAGGGAGTGTTCGGAGAGAGGCTCATCCCGCCCGCACCTCCCGCAGCTCCCGCAGCTCCCGCAGCTCCCGCGGCGACCGGCGCGTTCCGGCGGGTTCGACCCGTGCGATCGCCCCGTCCGGCCCCGGCACCAGCAGTGAGGTGCGCTTCGGCCGCGCCGCACCGCGCCGGCCCGCCGTCTCGACGAGGACCTCACGCTGCGCGAGATATCCGTAACCGCCGTCGACTCCCGACCAGTTCACCGCCTCGCAGCGCAGTTCGACGTCCGCCCCCGGCCACGAACCGGCCGTCAGCAGCACCGAACCGCGGTGCCTCGCCCGCGCCGACAACCGCCGGGCGAGGTTCGGATCACGGGTGCCGCCTACCCCGTCCGCGGGAACGACCACCAGGTCGATCCCGTCCAGCAGAGCCGCTGCCACCCGGGGAGAATCCGCGCCGGGACGGGGAATCAGCGCGAGCCGGTGCACCGCCACCCCGAGTTCACGCGCCGCGAGGACACCGAGTTTCGGCATCCCCACCACCGCCGCCCATGCCCCACGGGCGGTCGCCTCGGCCAACAGCGCCAGCAGCAACGACGTCGACCCGCCCACCGAGACCGTGCTGCCCCGGCGCAATCCGCCCCACGGCACCAGATCCGCCAACGCGGACGCCACGGGCAGCACCCTGTCGTCGGCACCTGCCGAGTCCACCGCACCTGCCGAGTCCACCGGGCCCGTGGAATCCACCGCACCACCGGAAGCCACCGCCGGGCCCTGCGGCTCTGCGGGAGATACCGCCCGCCGAATCGCCGCGATCTCGTCCGCCGTTCCCACCCCGGGCAACGACGCCAGCCGTGCCACGGTGTCGCGGACACTCCCGCCGCTCGCGGAACCCATCCCCTCCGGTACGGACATCGCCGCCACCTCCCCCGCACACCCGGGAAACCGGCCCACGCCGCAGGGCGTGGGCACCGATACCTCTCCGTCGCTTGATGTTCTGTCGCCTGATGCCACTCAGCCGCGGGGAAGGCGGCTCCGTCCGATGCCGACACCCGAGTACCGAAGCTCGGTACCAGCGCTCGAGCATCGACATCGAACCGTGCATGATCGAACCGTTGTTCGACGCCCATCATAGAACACGAGTTCGAAGAACCTGTCAAGCGGCTGCCGCGCCGTGTCACACGGCTGCGTCGCAGCGCCCCGGCCGTCTCCGGACCCACGTGCTGCCGGCCCGGCCGTCGGGTACAAACACCGTGGCACCGCCGGTGTCGTCGACGATGCGGCAGGATGGGCAGATGGGCGAGCGAACGGCACGGGTGTTCTCGTGGGTCGCCGCAGCCGCCGCCGACGACGGTGAAGGTGACGGCCGGATCTCCCCCGCGGCGTTGTGCCGGGCTGCCCGGACGCGACTGGACGTCGACGGGGTGAGCATGACGGCGATGACCGGACACGGCATGCACACCCCGGTCGCCGCCTCGGGGGAACTGGCGGCCGAACTGGAGGAGCTGCAGGTCACTCTCGGCGAAGGCCCGGGGCTCGCGGCGTTCACGTTCGGCTCGCCGATGCTGGTCCCCGATCTGGCCGCGTCCGCTGCCCGTTGGCCCGGGTTCGCCGCGGCCGCCCGCGAACGTGACGTGGCCGCGGTGTTCGCGTTCCCTTTGCACACGGGCACGATCCAGCTGGGTGTGTTCGAGCTCCACCGCGTCGCCACGGGCCCGCTGGCGACCGGGGACCTCGCGAACGCGCTGGTCTTCGCCGATCTGGCGTTGCAGCTGTTGCTGGACAGCTCCTCCGGGGTGGGCCGGCAGCCCGACCGCCATCCGATCGACGACACCTCCCGCGGCCGGGACGCGGTGCACCAGGCGACCGGCATGATCGCGGTGCAGTTGGAAGTCGGCATGGCCGAAGCGCTGGCGCGGCTGCGGGCCCACGCTTTCACCGGCGACACCCCGCTGAGCGAGGTCGCCGCCGACGTGGTGGCCCGCCGACTCCGGTTCCGGCCCGAGGCCGAACCGGACGAGACTCCGGGATGAACCCGGCGCAGGACAACCCGGGTGTACTGCACCGGACGACGCCGTAAGGTGGAAGAGATGGCAATGCGGGAACAACGAGTGGCCGACACATTCGTGGAGCTGGCGGACACCTTGGTCGCCGGCTTCGACACGGTCGAGTTCCTGCACACGTTGACCGAGCGATGCGTGGAACTGCTCGACGCCGACACGGCAGGGCTGCTGCTGGCCGACGAGCGCGGTTCGCTGCGGCTCGTCGCCGCGTCCACCGGCCAGACCCAGCTCCTGGAACTGTTCCAGTTGCAGGAGGAAGAGGGCCCGTGCCTGGAGTGCTATCACAGCGGCCAGGTCGTGACCCTGCCCGACGTCAGCGAGGTGGCGGGGCGCTGGCCCCGGTTCTCGGCGATGGCGACGGAGCTGGGGTTCGCGGGCGTGCATGCCATCCCGATGCAACTGCGGACCCAGGTCATCGGCACGCTGAACCTGTTCCGCACCCATCCGAACGGGCTCGACGAGACGGACGCGAGGCTGGGCAAGGCGCTGGTCGACGTGGCCACCATCGGCCTGCTCTCCGAGCGGGCGGTACGCCACCAGGAGATGGTCACCGAGCAGTTGCAGACCGCGCTGAACAGCCGCGTCACCATCGAACAGGCCAAAGGTGTCCTCGCCGAACGTTATTCCGTGACCCCGGATCAGGCGTTCACCGCGATGCGCCGCCACGCTCGCAGTCGCAACCAGCGCCTTGCCGAGGTGGCCGGCGAGATCATCGCGGGCACGCTCGACGTCACCGACGCCGTCGCCGACGCCCGGGACCGGGACCGGGACCACAGCCGCTCGTAGCCCCGCAGCCGCTCGTAGCCCCACAGCCGTCCGTAGCCCCACAGCCGTCCGTAGCCCCACAGCCGTCCGTAGCCCCGCAGCTGCCCCGACGACCCGGCGCATCGTCGGGTATCGCACTCATGTTGCCGAGCGGCCACTTCTGCTAGATTCGCTTCGGGTACCCAGACGCTGCGTACCTGCCATCTCACCACCCCGGACCCCGGTGGTATCGCACCTCCCCGAAGGGTTCCGGCATGTGTGCATCATCTTCGTTTCCCCAGCGTGCCCGCAACCGACCACTGCACTCGTCCTGGGACGTTGCCGGTGACGTCCCGGGCGATTCGCTGCTGCGATGGGACATCCGGTCCCACGGTCACCTCGTGGTGGCGACCGTCGACGGGGAACTCGACCTCGCCACCACGCCCTCGCTCGCCGACGGACTCTCGCCGGGTGTCACGACGGGCAACCATGTGGTGCTGGACGTCGCGCGGATGACCTTCTGCGGCACCGCCGGGCTGAACCTGTTCGTCACGCTGCACCACCACACCGACGCCACGGGCGGATCGCTGCGCCTCGTCGCGCCGAGCGTCGCGCTGCGACGAGTACTCGACCTGGTCGCGCTGGACGACGTCCTACTGACGGCACCGGACGTCACGAGCGCCGCCCGCCTGGCGGGCGCGGGGAGGAACGCCGCTGCCGAACCCGGCTTTTCGACGCCCGTCCTTTCGACGCAACCGCACCGGCCCGGCCTGTCAACCAGGTGACCGCCCATTCGAGCGGGCGCCTCGACCCGCAACGACGACAGTCGCCGGTGATGAGCAGCAGCCGGTGACGAGCAGCAGCCGCGTGCTCAGGAACACGAGCGGAATCGCCAGCAGGCACAGCACCGCGTAGAACGGCAGGATCACCGCGGCGCCGACAGCGGCGCGACACACGTCCGCCCCGGCGCCGACACGCGGCACCGGGGCGGACGAGGGGAACGGATCAGTGCGCGAAGTGGCGCGTGCCCGTGAGGTACAGCGTGACGCCCGCGGCCTCGGCTGCGGCGACGACCTCGGCGTCCCGCACCGAACCGCCGGGCTGCACGACCGCGCGCACGCCGGCGTCCAGCAGCACCTGCAGGCCGTCGGGGAACGGGAAGAACGCGTCCGACGCGGCGACCGAACCCTGGGCCCGCTCGCCTGCACGCTGCACCGCCAGGCGCGACGAGTCGACCCGGTTGACCTGTCCCATGCCGACACCGACCGTGGCGCGGTCGTGGGCCAGCAGGATCGCGTTCGACTTCACCGCGCGAATCGCCCGCCACGCGAACCGCAGGTCGGCGAGGGTCCGTTCGTCGGCGGCCGTGCCTGTCGCGAGGGTCCAGTCGGCCGGGTCGTCGCCCTCGGCGTCGATCCGGTCCGCGCTCTGCATCAACATGCCGCCCGAGATGGGCCGCAGCTCGACCGCACCCGACATCAGGGCGGGCAGCGTCAGCAGGCGCACGTTCTTCTTCCGGGTCAGCACCTCGAGCGCGTCGTCGTCGAACGCCGGGGCGAGCACGACCTCGGTGAACACGTCCGCGACCTGCTCGGCCATCGGCAGCGACACCGGACGGTTCGCCGCGATCACGCCGCCGAACGCCGACACCGGATCGCACGCGTGCGCGCCCCGGTGCGCCTCGGCGATGTCGTCGCCCAGCGCGATGCCGCACGGGTTGGCATGTTTGATGATCGCCACGGCCGGTTCATCGAAGTCGGCGGCAGCGCGACGGGCCGCGTCGGTATCGACGTAGTTGTTGTACGACATGGCCTTGCCGTGCAGCTGCTCGGCGTGGGCGATGCCGGGCTCACCGGAACGCCGGTACACCGCGGCCGACTGGTGCGGGTTCTCGCCGTACCGGAGCACGTCGCCGCGCTCCCACGTGGCACCCACGAAGTCGGCGTAGCCGGACTCGTCCGCCGGCGCGTACGCATTCGCGAACCACGACGCCACGGCCGTGTCGTACGACGCCGTGTGCGCGTACGCCCGCGCGGCCAACCGCTTGCGCTCCCCCAGCGTCAACCCGCCCGCACGCACACGCTCGAGCACCCACTCGTAGTTCGACGGGTCGACGACGACGCCCACGCTGCCGTGGTTCTTCGCCGCGGCGCGCACCATCGCGGGACCGCCGATGTCGATGTTCTCGACGCAGTCCTCCTGGCTCGCCCCCGAGGCCACCGCCTGCTCGAACGGGTACAGGTTCACCACGAGCAGGTCGAACGGCGCGATGTCGAGCGATTCCAGCTGCGATTCGTGCTCGGCGCTGGTCCGGTCCGCCAGCAGGCCCGCGTGCACCCGCGGGTGCAGCGTCTTCACGCGGCCGTCGAACGACTCGGGGAACCCGGTGATCTCCTCGACCTTCGTCACCGGCACGCCCGCATCGGCGAGCACCCTCGCCGTACCGCCGGTCGAGACGATCTCCACCCCGGCGGCGTGCAGGCCGGTGCCGAGCTCGAGCAGGCCCGCCTTGTCCGACACCCCGATCAGCGCACGCCGAATCCGGCGCTGCCCGGCCCCAGGAGTCTGCTCGCTCACGACAACCTCACCTTTCGTCCGTCCACCGTGCACCCCGCACGGGCCAGCTTCGCGATCACCTCCACGAGCAGGCGACGCTCGGTCACCTTGATCCGCTCGTGCAGGCTCGACTCGTCGTCGTCGGGCTCCACGACCACCGGATCCTGCGCGATGATCGGCCCCGTATCGACGCCGGTGTCGACGAAATGCACCGTCGACCCCGTGACCTTGACCCCCAGTGCGAGCGCATCGGCGACCGCGTGCATACCGGGGAACGCGGGCAGCAGCGCCGGATGCGTGTTGATCACGCGGTTCGGGAACGTTTCCAGGAACGTCGGCCCGAGCAGTTTCATGAACCCGGCCGACACGACCAGATCGGGCTCGTACGGGGCGACGGCGCCGGTCAGCGCCGCGTCCCACGCACTGCGATCGGGATGATCGGTGGTGCGGACCGTGAACTGCGGAATCCCGCACCGTTCGGCCCGCGCGAGGGCTTCGACGTCCCTGCGGTCGGTACCCACTGCCACGACGGTGGCAGGGAACGACGGTTCCGCTGTCGCATCGAGCACGGCCTGCAACAGGCTGCCGGACCCCGAGGCGAGAACGACCAGTTTCGCCGGTGCCGGCAACTCCAACCTGGTAACCAGAACGCTTCTCCTCGCCGGTTGTCCCGCGACGGCGCACATCGCATGAGCCGGGGCCAGCCTAACGCCGGGGGTTCGGCCACCGCGGCGAGGGCGCGGCCGGGGGCGGCGCCGATCACACCTTGGACTCTCCCGTGCCGCTCGAACCACCGGTGCCGGGACCGGAGCCGGGGCCGTCGCGATCGCCGGAGGCTGCAGGGGTGTCGTCTTCGGAATCGGCGGATTCTTCGGAGGCTGCCGGGCCGTCGTCGGGGCCGGAGGCTGCCGGGCCGTCGTCGGAGTCGGCGGGACTGTCGGAGTCCTCGAGGTCGGGGCTGTCGAGGGCATCGGGGCTGTCGGGGGCGTCGGGGGCGTCGGAATCTGTGCGGCGCTCCGCCACGGCGGCGGATCCCGAGTCGTCGACGTGGTCCGGGACGTCGCGCTCGTCGTCGAGCTCGTCCGGCTCGACGGGTTCGACGGGTTCGGCTGCTGCTGCGTCGGCAGCCGCGCGGCCCGTGGTGTCTCCGGCACCATCGGCGTCGGCGTCCTCGACACCGGTGTCCTCGTCGGCGTCCTCGACACCGGTGTCCGCGTCGTCGGTGTCCGCGTCGTCGAGGTCCGTCTCGTCGTCAGGATCGGCGTCCGGATCGACGGGGTCGCCGGTCTCGTCCGTGTCGGCGTCCTCGTCGGCGGTCGCATCCCCGTCGGCGTCGGCCTCGTCCCCGTCGGCGTCCCCATCGACATCGGCGTCGGTCTCGTCGGCGTCGGCCTCGTCGGCCTCCTCCCCGTCGGCGTCGGCCTCGGACGCAGACGTCGGCCGCGGGCCCGCGAACCAGGCGACGAGCGCGCCGGGAACCGCGATCCACAGGAAGGCCGCGATCGAGACGAATCCCAGCGGAATACCCACCGGGTCGAACGGCCCCGCCGCGAGCTGCCCACCCGAGAGGAAGCCTGCCAGCACCGTGCCGAAACCGACCAGCGCGCCGGCGACACCGACGGTCCGCAACCGTGCCACCGGGTCCTCATGGCATGTCCGCAGCCACCAGCCGATACCCGCACCCACCGCCGCGGGCAACAGCATCAGCGCAGGCCACCACAGCGCCTGTTCGTCCGGCAGCGCACCGAGCAGCGGGAACGGCGGCACCTCTCCCCCGGTGAACGACAGCGGCCCGACCTCGACCCCGCCGAACTGCATTCCGGGCCCGGTCGCGAAGCCCATCGCCAGCACCACTGCATTCGGCACGTAACCCAGCGACAGCAGCCACAGTCCCGTCGCACTGCCCGCGCCCGGCGCCAACTCTGCGAACAGGGCTGCGATCGTCGACGTCGACAGTGCCGTGGCCAACAGCAACGTCACCCCGCCCGCAGCGACCAGCCCCGCCAGTCCCAGCGCACCCGCGCGCAGTCCGGCCACGGCGAGCGGGTCGAGGTAGCGGCGCACCGCCGTCGTCAGACCACACGGTTTCGCGACGCCTGCGGCCGCCGCGAGGCCCGACACCAGCGCGGGCACGAACAGGGCCGTCAGCAGATCGACGGTGATGAAGGCGTCGCCGACCAGCAGCGCGGCGACACCGCCCACCACGGCATGCGCACCGGCCACGACACCGATCAGCAACGGCGCGCGATCCGGGGTGGAACACCCCAGCCGCTGAGCCGCCCCGGACGCCGCCCGCGCGATCAGCACGCACACCAACAGCGTCGGCAGCAACGGCAGCACTCCGAGCGGCAGTCCGTCGATCTCCAGCGGCACCTGGTAGGCGGCGAGCCACACCGGCCCCGTTGCCGACAGGACCGCACCGGTCGAGAAATGCGACGACGTGGCGATCGCGAGGATCAGCGTCAGCAACGCCGACGTGGCCAGCAAACCGGTGACGATCGGCGCCAGCGCGGCCATCGCCAGCGCCCGTACCCAGGTGGAACGGGATACCGGCTCGCCGTCCGCATGCGCGGAACGGAAGGTCGAGGCGAGCGGGCTCATGTTCTCGACCATCGCAAACGACCCGGCCCCGCAAGCGTGCGCCACGCCGCCGGGAGGACCTGACGAGAATCACGTTCGCCCGACCGGGTCGTACACGGACGGCAACCACAGGCGGCGAACGCAGCAGGCGAACACGGCAACTGACGACCACAGCGACGACGAACGCCCACGACCGGTGTCCGGCCGTGGGCGTTCGTCGAGCGGGAGAAGCCGCGCGGAGTCAGCTCCCCTGCGGCGGGCCCTGCTGGCCGGGCTGGCCCTGCTGCTGCCCGGGCTGGCCCTGCTGGCCCGGCTGCTGACCGGACTGGCCGCTCTCGTGCGGCTGGAAGAACTGCCCCTGCTGCGAGGCGTACGCCGTCGGCTGCTGGTGCGGGTTGTTCACCGGCTGCGGCGGCTCACCGAGCTGGCCCGGCGGCTGGCCCGGTTGACCCGGCTGGCCATGCTGCGGGAAGGCCCCGGACTGCGGCCCCGGCTGCCCGAATCCGCCCTGACCGGGCTGGCCGAACTGGCCGGGCTGGCCGAATTGGCCGGGCTGCTGACCGAACTGGCCTGCGGGCTGCGGCTGCGACTGCGGCGGCTTGATGATGTTCTCGTCGAACAGGTACGCCGCGATCGCCACCAGCGTCTGCACGATGCCGAAGATCAAGATCATGATCGCGCCGAGGCCGTACGACAATTCGGTCGCGAACGAGGTGAGAAGGAACGGCAGCAGCACACCCAGCGCAAAGATCGCCGGCCATGGTCCAGGCTTGTGCTCGCCCGGGATGACGGCCATCAGAGCCGCCAAACCACTCAGAAGGAACGCCATCGGCAACCACGCGAAGGCGAGGCCCAACTGGTAGAAGCCGACACTGCTCTGTCCACCAAAGACCGAAAACTGGGTATCCTCCAACGAGAGAACACTCGCGAAGCCCAGGAACAGGTTCAGCAGGCCGAGGCCGGCCGTCGCAAGGAAGAGAATCTGCGGCAGGCTGATCTTCATGCCTCCGCCGCCGGCTGGCGGCGCAGGCGGCCCCGGGAACTGTTGTTGCGGCTGCTGCGGGCCCTGACCGGGGAATCCACCCGTGCCGGGGCCACCGCTCGGGAAGCTCATCCGTTGTTCTCCTGTCGTGATTCTGCTCGCGGGCACGGCGGATCGGTCTCACCTGCCGTGCCTGACCCGGGATACGCGGCCGCGCCATGCCGACGGCCACAGCACGGACGTTAGCGCACCGACCTGAGACCTCTGCCGTTAGACGGATGATGCGCCCGACCGGTTTCACCCCGAGGCCGACTGACCGACAACGGCGTTGCCGTGCGCACTCCGGCCGGAGGTGCACCGCGCGATCCGGTGCACCGGATCGCCCGAACACACCGGATCCCCCAGATACAACGAGGGACCGAGCACAAAAGTGCCCGGTCCCTCGTTGTGTGTATTCCGGAACTCGGAGCCGTGGAGCCCGGAGCCGTGTGGCTCACAGGGCCTTGTACAGCTCCCGCGCCAGGTCGGCGGTCTCGGTCGGCGTCTTGCCGACCTTCACGCCCGCGGCCTCGAGCGCTTCCTTCTTCGCCTGCGCCGTACCCGCGGAGCCCGACACGATGGCGCCGGCGTGGCCCATCGTCTTGCCCTCGGGCGCGGTGAAGCCGGCGACGTAGCCGACGACCGGCTTCGTGACGTTGGCCTTGACGTACTCGGCCGCACGCTCCTCGGCGTCACCACCGATTTCACCGATCATCACGATGACGTCGGTCTCCGGGTCGGCCTGGAACGCCTCGAGCGCGTCGATGTGCGTGGTGCCGATGATCGGGTCACCGCCGATACCGATGCTGGTGGAGAAGCCGATGTCACGCAGCTCGTACATCATCTGGTACGTCAGCGTGCCGGACTTCGACACCAGGCCGATCCTGCCGGGGCCGGTGATGTCCGCCGGGATGATGCCCGCGTTGGACTGCGACGGCGAGATGATGCCCGGGCAGTTCGGGCCGATGATGCGGGTCTTGTTGCCCTTCGCGTTGGCGTGCGCCCAGAAGTAGGCCGCGTCGTGCACCGGGATGCCCTCGGTGATGACGACGGCCAGGCCGATCTCGGCATCGATGGCCTCGATGACGGCGTCCTTGGCGAACTTCGGCGGCACGAAGATGACGCTGACGTCGGCGCCCGTCTCCTTCATCGCCTCGCCGACGGAGCCGAACACGCCCAGCTCCTTGTCGGCGATCGTGACGGTCTGGCCTGCCTTGCGAGCGTTGACACCACCGACGATGTTCGTGCCCGCGGCGATCATCTTGGTCGCGTGCTTGGTGCCCTCGGACCCGGTGATGCCCTGGACGATGACTTTGCTGCTGGAATCGAGGAAGATCGACATGTCTCTTACGCTCCTGCCGCCAGCTCGGCGGCCTTGTCCGCCGCGTTGTCCATGGTGTCCACCTGCGTGACCAGCGGGTGGTTGGCCTCGTTGAGGATGCGGCGGCCTTCCTCGACGTTGTTGCCGTCCAGGCGCACGACGAGGGGCTTGGTCGCGTCGTCGCCCAGGATCTTCAGCGCCTCGACGATGCCGCTGGCGACCGCGTCGCAGGCCGTGATGCCACCGAAGACGTTGACGAACACGCTCGTGACGTCGGAGTCACCGAGGATGACGTCCAGGCCGGCAGCCATGACCTCGGCCGACGCACCGCCACCGATGTCGAGGAAGTTCGCCGGCTTCACGCCGCCGTGGTTCTCGCCCGCGTAGGCGACGACGTCCAGCGTCGACATGACGAGACCGGCACCGTTACCGATGATGCCGACCTGGCCGTCGAGCTTGACGTAGTTGAGGTCCTTCGCCTTGGCCTTGGCCTCGAGCGGGTCCTCGGCCGCCTTGTCGACGAGCTCCTCGTGGGCCGGGTGCCGGAAGTCGGCGTTCCCGTCGAGGGTCACCTTGCCGTCGAGGGCGACGATCTTGTCCTGCGGGTCGCGCACCAGCGGGTTGATCTCGACCAGCGTGGCGTCCTCGGCCACGAAGGTCTCCCACAGCTTCACGACGACGTCCGCGGCCTCGTCCTTGACCTCCTCGGGGAACTTGCCCCGCGTGAGGATGTCGAGGGCCTTCGCCTTGTCGACGCCTTCGATCGGGTCGATGGCCACTCGCGCGAGCGCGTCGGGGCGCTCGACGGCGAGCTGTTCGATCTCCACGCCACCTTCGGCCGAGGCCATGGCGAGGAAGGTGCGGTTGGCGCGGTCGAGCAGGAACGAGAAGTAGTACTCCTCGGAGATGTCCGACGCCGCGGTCACCAACACCCGTCGCGTGATGTGACCCTTGATGTCCAGACCGAGGATGGCCTCGGCCTTCTCTTTCGCCTCCGCAGCACTCTCGGCCAGCTTGACGCCGCCCGCCTTGCCGCGTCCACCGGCCTTGACCTGCGATTTGACGACGACCTGCCCACCGATCTTCTCGGCAGCGGCCTGCGCTTCTTCCGGGGTGCTCGCCACGGCGCCGGGCAGTACCGGCACGCCGTGGGCGGCGAAGAGATCCTTCGCCTGATATTCGTAGAGGTCCACTACTTCAGTCTCCTGACGACACACGCCACTCTGGCCTGCACGGCCAACGGTTTGCGGAACGCTGGCTTTACAAACCGTGCTGCCGGACGTAACGACCCTATCGATCCGTTCTCGACACGCCGCGGCCACCTCGGGTGAACTCGGTCACCGAACCGCCGCTGAGCTGGGGAATGTGGCACAGATCGCCGTCTACTGAAACCATTCAGCATCTATTGCCGATCGGCTACCGAAGAGTAGGTCGACATTCTGTGCGGGAATCGCCGCGTCAATGCCGTTTCCGGCCGAGAACCGGGGAGTCCGCATTCTCCCGCGGCGACCGCGCCAGCGCCGCCGCCGTCGCGGCCACCAGCACCGCGAGGACCGCCGCGAACGCGAACCAGAACCCCGGGCCCACGCTCACGCCCGCGATCTCCCCACGGCTCAGCGGGAACGACGCCGCATGCAGAGCCAGCACCACACCCACGCCGCACAGCAGGCCGACCGCACGGGTCGGCCTGCTCCGGGGAACCAGTGCCAGGGCACCGAGGACCACGACCGCCCCGGCGAGCAGACCCCACGACGGCGTGCCGAACCGCGCCCAGAGCCCCGCGGCCACGTAGTCGGGCGCGGTGAACACGGGCAGGCCGAACGCCACGATCGCCAGGACACCGGCAACGGCCAGTGCGCCGAGCAGCACCACCGGTGTCCGCGGGACCCCCGCCGCGGCGGTGCCGGACCCGTCGCCGTCGTCGAGGTCGTCGCTGTTGTCGCGGTTGCCGCTGTTGTCGCGGTTGCCGCTGTTGTCGTGGCCGCTGTTGTCGTCGCTGCGGTCGAGACCGTCGCTGTCGTCGAGGTCGTCACGTTCGACGGCCCCGGCGACCACGGACGAGCAGGCCGCCACGGCGGCGCCGACCATCGCCACCCACGTCCAGACGACACCGGGTCCGGACGAGGCGACACCGCCCGCCGAGCCCGTCGCAGTGACCGCGGTGTCCAGCACGGCCGTCCCGGCGACGAACACGGCGACCCAGGCCACGGACAGCACCGGCCGGACGAGAACCGCGGCCCGCGGCAGGGCCAGCGCCGCCCCCAGCACCCCGACCACGAGCCCGGCCGCCAGCAACGACCACCGGGCCGGACTCTCCGGCGCCGCGACCTGCCCCTGGGTCTCGAGCTGCGGCGTCAATGCGCCGATCACGGCGCACCCGCCTGCGGCGAGTGCGAGCACGCCCGTGGCGGCCCGCAGCCGCGAGCTGCCCGGCAACCGCACCCCGACCGCGCCCACCTCGGCGCCGACCACCGGCATCCGCACCAGTGCCGCGAGCACGAGCACCGCCAGACCGGCGAGCGTCACGACCGGCCCGGGGGACAGACCCAGCGTTCCGATGCCGAGCGCCGCCACCACGGCTGGCAGGGCGAGTGCCGCACCACCGGCCGCCGCGCCGAGCAGACAGCCCCGCATCAGGTCCGTGTCTCCCGACGAGGCGGCGATCGCCGCCGTCACCGGCAGCGCCGCGGCCACCAGGAGATAGCCGGCCATCGCGACGACCGGCCCTTCGAACGCGTTCTGCGCGAGCAGATACACATCGGCCGAGGTGAACGGCTGCATCACCAGACCGATCGCGGCGACCACGGCCGCCGACACGGCCAGCGCGAGCCGCCTGCCCGGCTCACCGGTCTCGGTGGCCACGGCACCGTCCCCGCCGCCCGCACGGGAGCGCAGGGCCAGCACGCCGGCCACGCCGGTCGCCGCGTGCCCGGCGACGAGCAACCACAGCCCTGCCGCCGGGGAATGGGCGTACAGATCCGACGGCAGATACAGCTCGGGACGCACCGCCCGCGACGGGCCGGCGGCGAACTGCAGATCCAGCACGGCCCGCCCCGGCGCGAGCGCGGCGACACCGGCCAGGACCCCGGCGGCGGCGACGGTTCCGCCCCGCACCACACACGCCCCGGCCACCACGAGCGGCAGCCCCGCGAGCACCACCAGGAGCACCGGGCCCGCTGCCAGGCCACGCTGCCCGCCGTCGACGACGGGCAGCAGTGCACCCGTGGTCAGCAACAGGAACGCCAGCACCGACACCGCGAAGGCCGCAGGCAACGCCGACGCGGCACCACTCGCACGGAACTCGCGCCGCGTCCCGGCATCCCGACCTGGTCGCGGACTCACCGCCACGACTCCTGCCGCCGCACGTCCTGCCGCCGCACGTCCTGCCGCCGCACGTCCTGCCGCCGCACGTCCTGCCGTCGCGGCGCCGACAGGGTGGCAGACATCGCGGTATCACTGAGACACCGCGCGGCGGAGGACCGGGAGACCGTCATCGGCGCCGACGCTAGCAACGGCCGGCACCGACAGCCGACCTGACCGACATCACGACGCCCAACAACCGGCATCGCAACAACCGGCATCGCAACAACGACGGGCATCACGCCCCCATCACACCGGTGACCCATCGGTATCACCACCAGCATCTCGGAATGCCGCGAAACGGGATGTTCGGACCACCGGTTGCCCAGGTGTAATCCAAATCACACGAGTAGCCGAATCGTCGCTGTACCTTGCGTGATCGCACTCGACGAGCACGCGCCGATCACCCCCGTACGGCCGATGGACACGTTGGGGGTCTTGCCCCTCCAGGCGGCCCTTGGTTACTGTCCCGCAGTCCCCATTACGGTCAGATCACGAACACGTGGTGGTTCCGCCTCCCCGAGAGGCGGATGCCGCCATCAGGGCGATCACCCCCGAGGTCGTCCACCGGGTTCCCCCGCCCGGCGTTCGCGAACTGACTCCCCCGAGTAACGGAAGGCCCCTGCCTTGGCTCGACACCGCTCTCATAGCGGCCAAGCCACCTCGCCTGCGCTTGACGACGCGCTGGACGGAATGGACGACGAGTCGTTCGTTCGCACGCGTGGCGCCCATCGGCTGCCCGCGCCGTCCTCCGCTCTGCGTGGTCGTGTGATGGTCGCGGCCGTCGCCGCCGGCGCGTTCGCCGCCGCGGCGGCGGGGCAGACCCTGCAAAACACGTCCTCCAACGAAGCTCAGTCCGGTTCCGTGGACACCAGCACGGATGTGACGCCGCTGGCGAACTCTCATGACGCGAGTGCGGCCATGGGAATGGGAGGCGACGCCCCGGTCGCCGCCCCGCAGCTGCTCCAGGTGCAGGACACGAACGACAAGGCCGCGGCCACGGCCGAGGTTCAGAAGCTGAACCGGAGCGCCGAGGTCACCGACGAGCGCCTGGCCGCCGAGGCCGAGGCCCGCCGCCTCGCCGCCATCGAGGCCGCCCGCCCCAAGGTGGTCAAGCCGACCGAGGGCATCTTCACCTCGGGCTTCGGCGCCCGGTGGGGAACGACCCACTACGGCATCGACCTCGCCAACTCGATCGGTACCCCGATCGTCTCCGCCGTCGACGGCACGGTCATCGAAGCGGGCCCCGCCAGTGGTTTCGGCCAGTGGGTGAAGGTGCAGCGCGACGACGGCACCGTCACCGTCTACGGCCACATCTCCAGCTACTCGGTCCACGAGGGCCAGCGGGTCAAGGCCGGCGACCAGATCGCGCTGATGGGCAACGAGGGCCAGTCGACCGGTCCGCACCTGCACTTCGAGGTCTGGGCCTCCGACGACGGCCAGAAGCTCAACCCGACGACGTGGCTCGCCGAGCACGGCATCCACGTCGGCTGACCGCCACCCCTCGGAGTCACCACACCCTGCGCCGCTCGGCCCGGGATTCGACGGGCAGTCTGCGCAGGAAGTACCCGACGGCGACCTGCCAGACGGTGCACAACCTGCGGTCGTGACGGGGTCCGCACACACGGCAACCGCCGTCGCCGGTGCGCTCGTGCAGGCGCAGGAGCAGCTTCCACGCCGCGACCAGTCGATCGACCTCCGGAACCCGTCGACCACACCGAGCCGCAGCCTGCGTGGACAATCCGCCCAGCGCCTCGAGGACCCCCGCCCGGACCGCCAGGAACCACCCTTCGGGGCCGGCCTCGTGCTGTCGCCCCGGCCCGCCCCGGCGACGACTCCGGTGCCGAGGCCGACCGCGCGCTCGTAGCCGTCGCCACACGGACGTGCCGCGCTCACCCGGGCACGCACCCGACCGAGCACTCGCCGCCACGACGCCGCGCGGCGAGGCTCCCGATCCACCAGCACTCGACCCCTCAGTACTCGACCGTTCCACCGTCTGCGCCTCGGCGCTCCCTGCGCGGTCCACACTCGCCATCCCCCATCTCCGAACAGCTCCGAACCCGTGTTCGAGATGAAGGATATCGCGAGGGGGTGACAAAATCAGGGCAGGTGGTTCACTGTCACCCGAACAGACGATCGAATGCGGAAGCCTTCGCGGCCACGGTCACCACCGGGCCGTCCCCCAGCCCCAGCCCCAGCCACAGCCACCGACCGCAGGCCACCAACCACGGTGCCGCAGACCGCCGACCCGCAGCCCGCGATACCGCAGCCCACAGTGCCGCGATCCACAGTGCCGCAGCCCACAGTGCCGCGGCGCCGGCACCTCGGCCTACAGCTTCACCATCGGCACGCTGCCGATCAGCATCAGCCGTACCGTGCCGGCCCCACCGAAGTCGATGGTCGCCGTCGCGCGCGGACCGGTCCCTTCCGTCGACACGACCGTGCCGAGTCCGTACTTGTCGTGGTTCACGCGGTCACCGGCGTCGAGCTTGAGCGCGATCGTGTCCTTCCAATCGCCGCGCGTGCCCTTAAATCCCGTGGTGCGCATGCCACCGGAGGCAAGCTGCGACTGCGCCGAATCCGACCCGGTTCCCGGGCGTCCGCCCCACGTCGTCGCGGCCCGCGGCGAACCACCTCCGGACGATCCTCCCGACGACGGAGCCTCACGCCGCCAGTCGAGCAGCTCGGCAGGGATCTCGTCGAGGAACCGCGACGCCGGGTTGGCCGAGGGCTGGCCCCACTGCGTCCGGACGAGCGCGCGGGAGACGTACAAGCGCTCGCGCGCCCGCGTGATCGCGACGTACGCGAGCCTGCGCTCCTCGGCCAGCTCTTTCGGTTCACCGAGCGCGCGCAGGTGCGGGAAGACACCGTCCTCCCAGCCGGTACCGAACACGACCGGGTATTCGAGGCCCTTCGCGGTGTGCACGGTCATCAGCGTGACCACCCCCGCGTCGTCGTCCTCGTCGGCCTCGTCGGCCTCATCGCCGCCGTCGGACTCGGGGATCGAATCCGCGTCGGCGACCAGCGACACCCGCTCGAGGAACGCGGGCAACGACCCCGGCTCCGGCGTCGGCACGTCCGGTTCCTCATCCGTGTCCGGTTCCTCATCCGTGTCCGGCTCCGGGGCGAGCGCGGCGGCCTCGGCGGCCGACTCGGTGAACTCGCGTGCCACCGTGACGAGCTCGTCGAGGTTCTCCAGCCGCGAGGCGTCCTGCGGATCGTTGGAGGAGTCCAGTTCGGCGCGATAGCCTGTGCGGTCGAGTACCGCCTCGAGAATGTCGGCGATCTCGGTGCCGGAGTCGACCAGCTCGTAGAACCCGTCCAGCAGCTCGACGAACGCCGTGATCGCCTTGCGCGAGCGCGGGTTGAGCATCGGAACCTTGTCGGCGACCGCGTCCCGCAGCGCCGAGACGAACGAGATCCGCTCCCGCTCGGCGTGCGTGGCCACGCACGCCTCCGCCCGGTCGCCGATGCCGCGTTTGGGCACGTTCAGGATCCGCCGCAGGCTGACGGTGTCGTCCGGATTCGCCAGCACCCGCAGGTACGCCAGCACATCGCGGATCTCCTTGCGCTCGTAGAACCGCACCCCGCCGACCACGCGGTACGGCAGCCCGAGGCGAATGAAGATCTCCTCGAACACCCGCGACTGGTTGTTGGTGCGGTAGAACACCGCGATATCGGAGTACTGCGCCGCACCCTGGTCGACCAGGGCGTCGATCTCGCCCGCGACGAACGCGGCCTCGTCGTGCTCGTTGTCGGCGACGTAGCCGACGACCTTCTCGCCGTCGCCCTCGGACGTCCACAGGCGCTTGTCCCTGCGGTTCGGGTTGCGCGAGATGACCGAATTGGCCGCGGACAGGATCGTCTGCGTCGACCGGTAGTTCTGCTCGAGCAGGATCGTGCGGGCACTCGGGAAGTCCCGTTCGAACTCCTCGATGTTGCGGATCGTCGCGCCACGGAAGGCGTAGATCGACTGGTCGGCGTCGCCGACGACACACAGCTCGGCCGGTTCGACACCGGATTCGGTCGGCTCCGTGCCCACGAGCTCACGCACCAGCGTGTACTGCGCGTGGTTGGTGTCCTGGTACTCGTCGACCAGCACGTGCCGGAAACGACGGCGGTAGTACTCGGCGACGTCGGGAAACACCTGGAACAGCTCGACCGTGCGCATGATCAGGTCGTCGAAGTCCATCGCATTGGCCTGCGAGAGCCTGCGCTGGTACTCGACGTAGACCTCGGCGGCCCTGCGCTCGAAGTCGTTGGTCGCGTGCGAACCCGCGGACTCGGAATCGATCAGCTCGTTCTTCAGGTTCGAGATGTGCGCGCCCAGCGCCCGCGGCTGGTACCGCTTCGCATCCAGGTCCAGATCCCGGGCGACCAGGGTGAGCAGCCTGCGCGCGTCGTCGGCATCGTAGATGGAGAAGTTCGACGACATCTCGAGGGTCTTCGCCTCGCGCCGCAGCACCCGCACACACATCGAGTGGAACGTCGACACCCACATCGCGCCGGACCGGCGGCCGACCAGCTCACTCACCCGCTCGCGCATCTCGGCGGCGGCCTTGTTGGTGAACGTGATCGCCATGATCTGCCCGGGATGCGCCCCGCGCGCGGCCAGCAGGTACGCGATCCTGCGCGTGAGCACCCGGGTCTTGCCGGAGCCGGCACCGGCAACCACCAGCAACGGCGCGCCCGCATGCTCCACGGCGGCGCGCTGCGACGGGTTCAGGTCGCCGGTCAGCTCGGTGTGGGAGCCCTGGTCCGGGGGAAGATCGAAGAGGGTGCTCATTGTGACTTCACGCTACCTCGCACCCCCGACAGCGCCGGAATGTGCCATACTCACGCCGTGGTCGACGCGACGTGCCGATTTTTCTACGGGATCCGGACTCCGGCTCCCGTGATCGCGTGCTGACCCAGCCATCACCTCAAGCCCCGGAGTCCTCGGACCCGGGGCTTTCGTCGGCTCGGGGTCCGGGTCCGGGCCCACGCCGACACGACCGGAGGGTCACATGAACGCCCAGACTCACGACGATTCGCAGGCCACCGAGGCGCCGACCACCGAAGCGCAGTCCACCGAGGCGCCGTCCGCCGACGCGCAGGCCGCCGAGGGCGAGCCGACGATCGACGACCTGCGCCAGGAGATCGACTGGCTCGACGCCGAGATCCTGCGCCTGGTCAAGCGCCGTGCCGAGGTTTCGCGGACGATCGGTGCCGCGCGGATGGCGGCGGGCGGCCCGCGCATCGTCTACAACCGCGAGATGGACGTACTCGCCCGGTACCGCGAACTCGGCCCCGAGGGCAGGCAGCTCGCGCTCGCCCTGCTGAACCTCGGCCGCGGACGACTGGGGCAGTGACCCGGCCCTCGCCGACCCCGCCCTCGCCGACCCGGCCAGCACCGACCCGGCCCTCGCCGCTGCCCGGCACCGCCGGTGCGCCCTACCCACGGTAGCGCCGATTCTCTTCCGCCCACCGCCATGCCACCTCGTTCGGGCACACTGGACACATGGAAACGATCATCCACCTGATCGCCGTCGTGGCCGCTCTCGCGAGCGTCCTCGTGGCGCTCGGCCACACCGGTTACCTGGCACTGCTCAACAGCGCGGCGGCCAAGCGGGCGGGCGGCGGCCCGGTTGCCGAGTACGTGCGCAGCCGCTGGCCCGTCGCGGGCGGCACGACGGGCGCATCGCTGCTGGCTCTCCTGCTGACCTTCGGCAATTCGTTCCTCGACGTCGTGGCGATTCTGCTCGCCGCGGGCAGCGGAGCCGTCGCGACGAAGGCGTTGCAGTCCACCCGGACGAAGTACCGCTCCGGCAACTGACGTAGTCGCTTACGCAACGAAACCGGGGTGCGCCCGGTGGAGTGATATCCGTGCACCAACGGTTTCAACTCCAGCCGGAAACGCCTGAAGCTCCTACCCTTGTGCAAGTGAGGGTTTCGAGGGGCACCGTGCGCGCTACAACGTGTGACGCACGTGCATGCGGTCGTGCAGCTGCGCGTGCGCCGCGCGCCGTCCGCCCCGGCGACACCGGCCACGTCACGGCGCGCGTCAGCGCCTGCGTGACTGCCCGCGTCTCCACCCGTGTCACCGCCGGTGACGGTGCCAGTTTGCGCGGTGACGGTGCCAGTTCTCGCGGTGACGGTGCCAGTTCGTGCGGTAACGCTGCTCCGTTCGGACGAAACGGGACACCCCCGGCGTCAGAAGCTCCGCGAAACGGGGTCCGCATCACATGACCGCCGGCTCGCACGAGACGTTCGACTTCTTCAGCTCGACCCGGACCGCCGCGGACCGCCCCACGCCGGGCGGCCACCACGCCCGCGGTCGTCACGCCCGCGACGACCAGGCCACGCGCGACAGTGGCATCCACGACAGCGACATCCACGGCAGCGACATCCGTGGCCGTCACGCCCGCGACGACGGCGCCCGGAACGACCGGGCCGTCGGGGCGGTCTCGGGCACGCTGCCGGCGACCCCCGCTCGAGGCGCCTCACCGACTCCAGGCGCCTCACCGGCCGAAGGCACTACGCCGGCCGAAGGCACCACGCCGATGGCAGCCGTACCCGCACCTCCGCCTCGGGGGACGCCGAACTCACGGCCGCACCCCGAACCTCCCGCTGCGGGCGAACCACCCGCGCAGCGAACGCACGACGCCCGGCAGGCCCCCGTCCGCAGGCAGCGGATCGCGCTGTCGGCGGCCGCGGATCCCGACGCAGCCACGGCGACCGCACCCGGCCTGCCGGCACCGACGGCGGCGTCGGCCGCTCCCGAGCCCGCCGCCGAGCCGGAGCTCGACGCCGCCGCCGACACCGAGGCCGACGACACCGAGGCGAACGTGCGGCCCGTCCACGGGCTCGGCACGTTCGACCTGGGGTCGGTGCCGGCCTCGGTCACCCCGCCGTCGACGTGGCGCCGAGCGGCGTGGTTCGCGAGCCTGTCGTCCGGCGCGGTCGTCGTGGCGCTGCTGGTGGCGGGCACACTGCTGGTCGGCCCCGGCGGCGAGGAGTCCGCCTCGGTCGACGGCTGGCCCGACCGGAACGGCGCCGTCGCACCGCTGCTGCCCGAAGAACGTGACGACCGTGGCGGCAGGCCGGATCCCGGCGCTTCCTCGACCTCGGCGACCTCGGCGACCTCGGCCACGTCGACGGACTCCGCCGGCCCGTCCGCCACCCGGGAGGACGGGGCACCCGCGGATCCGATGCGCGACGGCGAACCCCGGCCCGGGCAGCCCGCGCAGCCCTCCGACTCCGCGCCGCCGGACACGAACCCGCCCGGCAGCGCACCGTCCGAATCGGCACCGACGTCGACGGCACCGTCGAAACCCCCGCCCACACCGGCTCCGACGTCGACGGCCTCCCAGGTCTACTTCGGCAGGCCGCACGACACGGAGGCCATGGCACAGCGGGCGCAGGCGTTCCTCGACCGGGTGACCGAGGACCCGCAGGCCGCGCACGAACTGACCAGCGGCGAGCTGCGGCGCCAGGGTGCCGAGGGACTCGAGCGCGCGTACGCCGACATCGCCTACTTCGAGGTCGAGCACATCGCAATCGACCAGTACGAGGGCGTCACGGACAACACCGTCCGGGTGACCTACGAGGACGGCAGCACGGCCCGGCAGACCCGTCGGCTGACGTTCGACCACGCCGAGAAGATTTCCTCCGACGGGGCGTGATCACGGCGAAAATCCCCACCTCAGCACCACATTTCCTGCACATTCCGATGCACGTGCATGCGCCGAACGGTCGTGGATTGCTCTAACCGAGTGATGACGATGACCGCTCGTCGTGCGGGCACAACCCTCCACCGACACGGCCTGGTGATCGACGGCAACAGCCGGTTACCTGGTTGGCAGGGGTCCGCACGAACCGAGCCACGAGACGGAGCAGACAGGACCGAACTGTGCACGAGCGCCGACACGCGAGCGACGACTGCGTCGCCGTCGAGGACGTCATCGACCGGGAGATCCTGGCCGACGACCTCGTCGACGACGCCTATCTGCGCGAGGCTCTCGCCGAACCCGGCCGGTACCTGCCCCCGCCCAGCGTGCGGGCCCGCAGTGAACCCGAGCCCGCGATAGCGGATCCGGAACCGGAACACCCCGTCGCACGCCGCGCGAAGCTGATCGCGCTCATCGTGGCGACGCTGATGGTCGTCGCCTCCATCGTCGCCGCCGCGGTCGTCACCGGCGAGGACGACACCGCCGCCACCGCTACCGCCGCCACCGCCACCACGGCCGCATCGCTACCCACAGCAGCGACACCGGAGTCGGTGTCATTCGTCTCGGTGACACAACCTTTCTGATCCCTGAGCGTCCTTCTGGTCGGAGCGACCAGCCGTACTCGCCGATGCCGCCTTCGTGTGCACAGCGTGAGCGGCCTAACCTGTGCTGAGTGGTCGGACAGCCCGACGGCTGCGTCCCGACCACCCGGCCGGTTCGGTCGGATCGGTGTGCCTACGTTCCACCACCGGAGACACCAGCCCGAAGGAGGTCGCGTGAGCGACGAAGGTCGCCTGATCGCGGGCCGCTACCGTGTCTTGAGCCGGATCGGTTCCGGCGCCATGGGGGCCGTGTGGATGGCGCAGGACGAGCTGCTGCACCGCACGGTCGCCATCAAGCAGCTCCTGCTCCAGTCCGGCCTCGACGAGCACGAGATCGACGACGCGCGCGCCCGCACGATGCGCGAGGCGCGGATCGCGGCGCGGCTCCACCACCCGAACGCCATCAGCGTGTTCGACGTCGTCACCGACGACAGCGGCCAGCCGTGCCTGGTGATGGAGTACCTCGAGTCGACGAGCCTCGCCCAGGAACTCCAGGGCGGCCGGACGCTCGCACCGGCCGACGTCGCGCACATCGGAGCCCAGGTCTCCGCGGCATTGAAGGCCGCGCACGCGGTCGGCATCGTCCACCGGGACATCAAGCCGGGCAACATCCTGCTCGCGCCGGACGGCATGGTGAAGCTGACCGACTTCGGCATCTCGCGCGCGAAGGACGACGTCACGGTCACCAAGACCGGCATGATCGCGGGCACCCCTGCCTATCTGGCACCCGAAGTGGCCATCGGCGGCGACCCGGGGCCCGAGTCCGACGTCTTCTCGCTCGGCTCGACCCTGTACGCGGCGACGGAGGGCCAGCCGCCGTTCGGCCTGTCCGAGAACACACTCAGCCTGCTGCACGCCGTCGCCGCGGGGCAGATCAACCCGCCGCGCCAGTCGGGACCCTTGACGAGCGTGCTTGCGGTCATGCTGCACCCCGAAACGCAGCACCGGCCCACCGCCGAGGAGTGCGAGGACCTGCTCGACGCCGTGTCCCGCGGGCAGACCCCGCTCGGCGGTGCCGCCGAGGGGCCCGGCGACGCCGACGGAACGTCGATACTCGGCACCGTGGGCACCACGGGCGCTGCGGCGGCCGGGGGCGCGGTCGCGGGTGCGGTCGGCGGCGTGCTGGGCACCCGCGCAGGCGAGGACCCACCCGCGGGCCACGCCGGCACGCTCGGCTCCGACGGTGCGGACGACTACTACGACGACTACGGGGCCGCCGGTTACGGAGCGGGCGGCAGCTACCCCGACCACGGCTACCCCGAGCACGACTACGACGATCCGGCCTACGCCGCCACCGCCTATGACAGCTACGGCGGATACGACGACTACGGCGAACGCACTCGGAGCGCCGGCGCCGCGGCTGCCGGTCACGACGCCTACGGCGACGATCCCTACGGCGACCCGCACGGCACGCGGGTCGCCGCCGCAGGCGGCTCGGCAGCGCCGCGCGACGAGGACGAGAAACCCCGATGGAAGGTGCCCGCCGTGGTCGGCGGTCTCGTCGTGATCGGCCTGGCCGCCTTCGCGGTGTGGGTGTTCAGCGGCCCGAGGGGCGGCGACGGCCCGGAACCCGCGGGCAACCCCGCTCCGGCCACCACGACGACGTCGCAGCCCACGAGCACACAGGCACCGTCGACGAGCTCGCCCGAGCCGACGACGGAGGAAACGACGTACGAGGAACCGACGACCACCTACGTCGAACCGGAACCGACGACCGAGGAACCGACGGCGACCTACGTCGAACCGGAGCCGACGACCGAGCCCTCGTCCGGTTCTCCGACGAGCTCCACGGAGAATTCGACGCCGCCGTCGAATTCGGAGCCGATAGAGACCGGCAGCGCCAGTGCGTCGTCACCCGAAACCTGATCCCGCCCGAGGCACTGTGTGAATTACACGGAAGGCACCGTCGTCGGCAAGCGGTACCGGCTCGACCAGCCCATCGGACGTGGTCGGGCCGGCATCGTGTGGCTGGCGTTCGACACGATGCTGCACCGGACGGTGGCGGCGAAGCGGCTGTACCTCGACCCGACGACGACCGGCGAGGCCGCCGATCACGCCCGGCGGACGGCGCTGCAGGAAGCCAGACAGGCCACACGGGTCGTGCACGCCGGGGCGGTCACCGTGTACGACGCCGTGCAGTGCGAGAACGACGTGTGGGCGATCATGGAGTACGTGCCGTGCCGCAACATGGCCGACTTCCTCGCCGAGCACGGGGAACTGACCCCGCAACAGGCCGCATACCTGGGTCACCGGCTGGGCGCGGCGCTGGCGACGGCGCACGCGATCGGTGTGACGCACCGGGCCGTCGAACCCGGGAACGTGCTGCTGTGCGACGACGGCGGCGTCAAGATCACCGACATCGGCCTGTCACAGCCGCCCGCCGACCCGGCCTACCGCGCCCCGGAACTCGCCACGGGCACCGAGCCCTCGTCCTCCTCGGACGGGTTCTCGCTCGGGGCGATGCTGTTCGCCGCGGTCGAGGGGGTGCCACCGTTCGGTGAGGACGGCACGGGGACTCCGGTCGTGCCGCGTCGCTGCGGCGCGCTGACCGGGGCCTTGCTGAAACTACTGCGCGACGATCCCGAACTGCGACCGACGATGCAGGACACCGTGCAGTCGCTGCACGCGATCACGAAGGGCAGCGAGCAGGGGCTGGTGCCGCCGACAGCGCCCGCGCTGCCGACCGTGCCGGTGCTGCCTCAGGTGGTCACCGTTTCGACCCCGCCCCACCCGCCCGCACCCGGCGCCACCGGCTCGATGCGGCGATGGCTGCTCATCGGCTCGGCCGTCGTCCTGCTCGCGATCGTCGTCGTCCTGGTGCTCGCCCTCTGACCGTCACCGGGTGAGCGACTCGGCGGGTTCGGGCACCGGCTCGGGCCTGCGCAGCGCCGCGCGGATGTGCGGGACGATCGAGAAGCCCGCGCCGGTCAGGCACAACGCCCCGCCGAGCACGGCCAGCCACGGCGGCACCTCCCCGAGGGCCAGCCACGACAGCAGCACCACGAGCGCGGGCACGACCAGCGACGACGAGCTGAGCACGCCCGCCGGGATGTTCTTCAGCGCGTACGCCCAGAAGTTGAACGCCAGTGCGGTCGGGAACAGGCCCAGGTAGACCACGGCCAGCACCGACGCACCCGAGGCCGTCGACAGGTCGCCGGCGAGGTGGCCGGAGAACGGCGTGCACGCCACCATCGCCCCGGCGATGCCGACGAACGTGACGGCGTACGAATCACCGCCGGTCAGTCGCCACTTCTGCAGCAGCACGCTCCCCGCGTAGAGCACCGCGGCGAGCACCGACAGCACCACGCCCGGCACCGTCAGCCGGCCGGTCGTCGTGGCGAGCGTGATCACGACGACACCCGCCATCGACACGCCGATCCCGACCAGCAGCCGCGCGGGCAGGCCCTCACCGAGCAACAGCCCTGACGCCAGGGCGACCAGCAGCGGCGCGATGTTGACGAGCATCGCGGCGGTGCCCGCGTCGATGTGGCGTTCGGCGAGATTCAGCACCACCGTGTACACGCCGAACCAGGACACGCCCCACAGCAGGATCCAGCCCCAGGCCGTGGCGGTGCGCGGCCATGCCGGCCGGTAGAACACGGCGCCGACCCCCAGCGCCACCACGGCCACGAACAGCCGCAACAGCGCCATCGAGCCTGCCGAGAAATGCACGCCGACATCCCGGATCACCACGAACGACGACGCCCACAACAACATGACGGCCAATGCGGCCACCCAGGGCAACACGGCGGCCTTACGGGACACGATGTGCATACCTCAAGCTTCGCCCACCACAACTAATGAGGACAAGCGAACAGTTCTGAACACCGCATAAGCCACACTGCACTTTTCACATTCAAGGGCAGCTTCGGGGAAGTGTTCGGGTAGTACCGCGTTCGGGTAGTACCGCGTTCGGATACCGCCGCGCGGATCGTGTCCGTCCGGGTGGTGGCAGGCAACGGGTGGGTGCCCCGAAGGTGCCCTTCGGGGCACTCAGACGAGGCGGCGGTCGGTGGCCCAGCGGGAGAGTTCGTAGCGGTTCGACAGCTGCGTCTTCCGCAGCACACTCGACACGTGCGTCTCGACCGTCTTCACCGAGATGAACAGCTCCGACGCGATCTCCTTGTACGCATAGCCCCGCGCGAGCAGCCGCAGCACGTCCCGCTCCCGGGGCGTGAGCTGGTCCAGCTCGGGATCGCTGATCGGTTCGGCACCCGGCCGTTCGGCGAACGCGTCCAGCACGAAGCCAGCCAGTCGCGGCGAGAACACCGCGTCACCGTCGGCCACCCGCACGATCGCCTTCACCAGCTCGGCCGACGAGATCGTCTTCGTGACATACCCGCGCGCACCGGCGCGGATCACCGCGATGACGTCCTCGGCCGCGTCGGACACCGACAGCGCGAGGAACACCACGTCCGGCAGCTCGCCGCGCAGCCGCCGCAGCACCTCGGCGCCGCCGCCGTCGGGCATGTGCACGTCGAGCAGCACCACCTGCGGTCGCACCCGCGTGATCCCGGCGACCGCTTCACCGACCGACCCGGCCTCACCGACGACGTGGACCTCGTCGCTGATCGACTGCAGCTCCGCCTTCGCACCGGCACGGAACAGCGCGTGGTCGTCGACGAGGAACACGCTCACCGGCCGGTGCGACCGCTCCTGCTCCTGCGGCTCCGCAGGCGCGCCCGGCTCGGCGCTCTCGGTGCCGTCGCCGGGAACGGTGCCGTCGGTGCCGTCGGTGCCGTCGGTGCCGTCGTCGGTGGTCATGAGGCTGCCCCCTGTGCTGATCGGTCGTATGCGGTCCCACCCGAAGCGGTGGCGCGGTCGTCGGCGGAGCCCGGGCCGGCGGCGCTGCCACCGCCGGCGCCGTCCTTGGCTGCACCGTTCTTGCGCGGCATTTCGAGCTGGATCTCGGTGCCCTCGCCGGGAGCGGTGCGCAGCCGCCACGTGCCGCCGCCGCGTTCCATCCTGCCGCGGATCGAGTCGGCCAGCCCGTGGCGGTCGTCGGACACGGCGTCGGGGTCGAATCCGGAACCGCGGTCGCGGACGAACGCCGTCACCGACGCGGGCTCGACCTCGGCGTACACGCTGACCTCGTCGACGCCCGCGTGCTTGGCTGCGTTGACGATGGCCTCGCGTGCCGCCTGGACGAGCGCGACGAGACCGTCGTCGAGCTCCACGTCCCCGACGACGACCTGCTGCACCGACATGGCGAACGTGTCCTCGACCTCGCCGCACGCCGCCGCAACGGCCTGCGCGAGTGTGGCCGGAGCAGGCTCCGATTCGCCGGCGGCACTCCCGGCACCGGCCGCACCACCGGTCGCCGCATCGCTGCGGTTCGGGGCGCCGTAGCCGTTCGGGCCGTAGAGCCACGCGCGCAGCTGGCGTTCCTGGCCGCGGGCCAGCCGGGCGACCTCGCGCGGGTGGTCGGAGCGCTTCTGGACGAGTGCCAGCGTTTGCAGCACGGAGTCGTGCAGGTGGGCTGCGATCTCGGCGCGTTCCTCGGTGCGAATGCGCGCCCGGCGTTCGTCGCCGAGGTCGCGGACGAGCCGCAACCAGAACGGCACGGTCAGCAGCGCCACCCCGACGAGAGTCGCGAGCACGGCGGCGAGCGCGAACTGCAGCTGGTCGAGGCCACTACCCCGCAGCATGATCACACCGATGCCCGTCATGACCAGCGCGACGCCAGCCAGCACGCGGATCGTCGCCGACACGCCCCCGCCGCCGAACACGGCGCCGGCCACCCCGGTTTTCGCGCCCTTGCGCCACCGCCGCCGCTGCGTCTCGTCGGCCTCGCGCCACACGACGGCCACGCCGACCAGCACCACCGCCACGGGCAGTCCCGCCCAGCCGGTGAACACGCCCGTCAGCACGCCGCCGACGACGGTGAACCCGACCCCGAGCGCGATGAGCCCGTAGGCCTGCTGGCGCTGTCGTCCGGACAGCTCCCCGCGGGATGCGTCGCGCTGTTCCTGCGGCACGAACGCCCACAGCAGGCCGTAGGACACCAGCCCCAGTCCGCCCAGTCCCGCCAGCACCGCGAACGCGGCCCGCACCCAGAGGACCTGGACGCCGAGATGCTCGGCGAGGCCGCCCGCGACACCGGCGAGCGCGCGCCCGCCCCGCACGCGGTACATCTTCGGCGGCGCCTGCTGCTCGTCGCCCGAGCTTCCGGCGTCCACGGTCACCGGGCCCGCGGGAACGGCCGTGCGCACCGTGGCGTCGCCGCCCTCTCCTCCCGGAGTCCCGGCGTCCGGATTTCCGGCGTCCGGAGCTTCCCCCGACGTCCCGCTGTCCGACATGCCGCCGTCCGACGTCCCGCTGCCCGGGGTCCCGGCGGCGGGATCCGGGACCGACGCTGTCGCTCCCGGGGCCTGCGGACCGTCGGCGGACGCACGGGTCCCGGCGTCCGGCGCGACGGCCTCGTCCCTCGGCCGCGTGCTCACCGGTCGCCTGGCTGCGGCCTGTTCCTGCACGTCATCCATGGTTACCGTCCATCGTCACAGAGAACGCGGCCGGAATCATCAGGGAAACCCCTGACGCGCGCCCCGAGACGCGCCCGGGCCCGCACCGAGCGCACGGCCGACCTCGGGGAGAGTTTCAGGGTGCTCCCCGATGTGCCGGGACCGCCGCGAGGCGCATGCTCGGTGCCATGAACAGCACGAGCGGTGCGACCGGGCACCTCGACGGGTTCGAGGCGACGGTCAAGGACTTCTGGGCGAGCAGACCCCGCCGTCCTGCACAGGGACGCAAGGTGGCCGGTGTCGCCGCGGGGGCCGGGCTGCGGTACGGCATCGACCCGGTCGTCATCCGGGTGGCGCTGGTGGCATTGACGTTCTTCGGCGGCGTCGGCCCTGCGGTGTACCTGCTGGGCTGGTTGTTCTTCGCCGGCACGGACGACGAGGTGTCGCCGTTCGAGGCGCTCCTCGGCCGTGGCGGCAGCGAGACGTCGAAGGGGCTGACGCTGCTGTTGTGCGCGGCGTGCTTCCCGGCGTTCGGGCTGGCGTTCGGCGGCACGTGGCTGGACGGTGGCGGCATCATCGGCCTGGCACTCGTGGTCACGGCGCTGTACCTGCTGCACCGCGGCCGCGGCCATCTCAACCGGCCGGCCGCACGCACGGGAACGTTCGCCGACCATACGGCTCCGGCGCAGGGAACCAGGGTCGACACGGCCACCGCCGACTGGGACGCCCTCGGCGCGAACCCGCTCGGCTGGGACCTCGCCGACCTGTCGGCACTCACGCCCGCACCCGCGCCCGCACCGCCGCCCGAGGAGCCGGAGCGTCCCGCGTGGGAACACTCCCGCAGGCACCACGGCGTCTCCAAAGTCACGTTGGTGACGCTGGCGCTGGCGGTCATCGCGGGCGCGATCGGCACGCCGCTGGCATTGACCCAGGCGGGCGGATGGAGCCTGGCGCTGACGGCGGGCGTCGTGCTGGCGATCCTCGGTGCCGGCATGGTGACCGGCGCGTTCGTCGGTGGTGGCCGCGGGCTGATCTGGTGGGCGATGCCCACCGCGGCGGCGGGTGTCCTGCTCGCGATGGTGCCGATCCAGGATTACACCGGCGGAACGGGCGAGATCGCCGCGGCGCCGGGCACCGCGGAGGCCGTCAAGGAACATTACGAACGCACCATAGGACAGATCCACCTCGACCTGACGAACATCGCCGACCCCGAGGCGGACATCGCAACGACGGCCCGGGTGGGCGCAGGCGACATCGAGGTGTTGGTCCCGGCGACGGCCGACGTGACGTTCGACTGCACGGCCCGCACCGGCACGGCGGACTGCCTCACCAGCGGCCGGACGGGCATCGGCAACGAGAGCATCACCGACCAGGACGCCGGCCCCGACGGACCCGGCGGACAACAGATCGACCTCGTGCTCGATGCCGGGGTCGGCAACGTGGAGGTGCACCGTGAAGAGTGAGACATCCCGGCGGCCGGGTGGGGACGCGGACGGGCAGCGGGTCGACCCGCTGACGCTGACCGCAGGGATCGCCACACTGGCCGTATCCGCCTACGTCCTCTCCGGCGGGCCCACCTGGTTCGGACTCCCCGACGGGCGGTGGATCCTCGCCGGCGTCGCCGTGCTCCTCGGTGTGGGCATGCTGGCCGCGTCACTGCGCAAGGAGCGGGGCTGACGGCGGCCGGCCGACTCGACCGACCCCGACACGCGCGTGGCCCGCCGGAACGGATCCAGCGGGCCACGGCGCTGGTGACTCGGGGCTGGGTGGTTCGGGGCTGGGTCGTTCGGGTCACTGGTCGTTCGGGCCGCGGGTGGTTCGGGTCGCTGGTGGTTCGGCGTGGACCGGTCAGGACACGACCTGTGCCACGACGAGCCCCGTGCCGATGACGACCCCGGCGACCGTGCCGAGCGCGAGGAATTTGTGCCGGGTCTCGCGGGACCTGCGCAGTTCGCCCTCGGAGCGGGTGGACACGATGAAGTACCCGTCCTCGGACGGCCTGCCGATGACCAGCGGGCCGATCCTGTCGTGGACCTCGCCGAGAATGTAGAGCCGCTGACCGGGCCGGACGATCCACTCCTTGTACTTGTAGCCGATCGTCCGGTTGCCGCCACCGAAGCTGGGCAACTTGATGCCGAACAATTCGACACTGTCGCGCCCGCTCTCGGCGGGTTCGAACCGGTCGACGACCTGTTCGGGGCTGTCGAGACGCTCACCGCTGGGATCGACGCCGATCGTGCGGCCCGCCTCGTCGATCACGGCGAAGCCCGCATTCGACGCGTGGTCGGTCATCTTCTCGGTACGCCGGCTCGTGCGCCGGTCGCCGTCGCGGTATTCGACGTGCTCGTACTCACGCTCGACGGTGTAGCGGTACCACACGCATTCGTGCTTGCCCAGTTCCGACGTCAGCACGCCCTCGGGCCGCGGGTGCGCCGCCCCGACCACCTCGGTGGCCTTGCGGAAGGAGCCCTTCGCGCCGAGTTCGTCGGAGACCGTGCGTTCCGCTTCGAGCTCGGGGATCGACAGCGTCTCCGTGCCGATCATCGCGTGCAGCTCCTTCTTGGTGTGCTGCATGAAGAAAAAGGCGGCCACACCCGCCACGATCAGAATCGCTCCTACGATCCACACGTCCGCTGCCCCCGGTTCGTCTCGCGCGTCATTCCCATTCGATCGTGCCCGGCGGCTTGCTCGTCACGTCCAGCACGACCCGGTTCACCTCGGCGACCTCGTTCGTGATGCGCGTCGAGATGCGCTCGAGCACGTCGTAGGGCAGCCGAGTCCAATCCGCCGTCATGGCGTCTTCGCTGGAAACGGGACGCAGCACCACCGGATGGCCGTAGGTGCGGCCGTCGCCCTGCACGCCGACGCTGCGCACGTCGGCCAGCAGCACCACGGGGCACTGCCAGATGTCGTGGTCCAGACCGGCGGCCGACAGCTCCTCGCGGGCGATCGCGTCGGCGGCGCGCAGCGTGTCGAGCCGGTCGCCGGTGACGTCACCGATGATGCGGATGCCCAGGCCCGGACCGGGGAAGGGCTGACGGTGGACGATCGTCTCCGGCAGGCCGAGTTCGAGGCCGACGCGGCGCACCTCGTCCTTGAACAGCAGCCGCAGCGGTTCGACGAGCGTGAACTGCAGGTCCTCGGGCAGGCCGCCGACGTTGTGATGGCTCTTGATGTTCGAGGTGCCGGTGCCGCCGCCGGACTCGACGACGTCCGGGTACAGCGTGCCCTGGACGAGGAACTCGGCGTCACCCTGTTCCTTGAGATCGCGCGCGGCCTCCTCGAAGACGCGGATGAACTCGCGCCCGATGATCTTGCGCTTCTCCTCGGGGTCACTGACGCCTGCGAGGGCGGCGAGGAACTGCTCGCGCGCGTCGACGGTCACGAGGTTGACGCCCGTCGCGGCGACGAAATCGCGTTCGACCTGGGTGCGTTCGCCCGCGCGCAGCAACCCGTGGTCGACGAGGACGCACGTGAGCCGCTCCCCGATCGCCCGCTGCACGAGCGCGCCCGCGACGGCCGAGTCGACGCCGCCGGACAGGGCGCAGATGGCGTGCCCGTCCCCGATCTCGGTCCTGATCCGCGCAACCTGTTCGTCCACAATGGACGATGTTGTCCACTGTGGACGAATGTGGGCGACCTCCTGCAGGAACCGGCGCAGCACCTCCTGTCCGTGCGGGGAATGCGCCACCTCGGGGTGGTACTGCACGCCCGCGAACCCGCGGCCGACGTTCTCGAACCCGGCCACCGGCGCACCCTCGCTGCTGGCCGTGACGTCGAACCCCTCGGGCGCCTTCGTCACGCAGTCGCCGTGGCTCATCCACACCGGGTGCCGCGCGGGCAGTTCCTCGTGCAGCTGCCCGCCGGAGACGTCGACCTCGGTGCGGCCGAACTCGCGGGTGCCCGTGTGCTCGACGGTGCCGCCGAGAGCGCGAGCCATCACCTGGAAGCCGTAGCAGATGCCGAACACCGGCACACCCGCGTCGAACAGCGCGGGATCGACGTCCGGCGCATCGCCGGCGTACACGCTCGACGGGCCGCCGGACAGGATGATCGCCGACGGGTTGCGGTCCAGCATCTCCGCCATCGACGCCGTGTGCGGCACGACCTCGGAGTACACCTGTGCCTCCCGCACCCGGCGCGCAATGAGCTGGGCGTACTGCGCGCCGTAATCCACGACGAGGACCGGCCCCTCGGCGGTTCCGTCCGGACCGGCGGGCGTGTTCTCGGGCACGAGCAGGACCTCCTCGCTGCGACATTCGGCTGCACCCATCGTCGCAGGTGAGCCGACGGCCGCTGCCGCCAGGTGGGCCGGACACCGGCGGGCGTGACGGCGGACACGGCGGCGCAGCGGTGGGCACTGCGACAACACAGCGGGGGGTACGGCGGCCGCGCAGCAGCGGGCGTGACGGCGGGTGAGCGGGGCCACATAGAGTGCGCCCATGAACACAGCAGGCTCGCCGGATTTCGAACTCGATGCCGACACCGAAGACGCCGACACCGAAGACGACGAGACGTACACCCCACGGCCGCGAGACGCCTGGATCGCCGGGCGCGCGGAAGCGGGTTCGGCCACCGCGGTCGTCACCCATCCCGCCGACGACACCGAGGTGGCGACCGTCGCGGTGCCCTCGCGGGACCAGGCGGCCACCGCGGTGGAGGCCGCCGTGGGACTCGGCAGGCTCGACGACGAGGAACTGCGGACGGGCGCGCTGCAGCTCGCCGCGGGCGAGCTCGAATCCCGCCGCGACGAGCTCTCGGAACTGATCACGGCCGAGAGCGGCATCCCGCTGCACTGGGCACAGCGCGAGGTGGACGAGGCCGTCGCCGTGCTGCAGTACGGCTCCCGGCATCCGCTACCGCGCGAAGGCCGGGCGAGCAGCGACGGCGCAGCGACGACGCTGATCCACGACGTCCCGCGGGGACCGGTGCTGGGCGTGGTGTCGCCGGAGGCCCCGCTGCGCAGCGCCGCCCACGCGGTGGCCGCGGCATTCGCGGTGGGTGCACCCGTGGTCGTGGCGGCCGGGACGGCGACGCCACTGTCGGCGCTGGCGCTCGGTGAGGCGCTGGGCGAGGTCGGCCTGCCCGAGGGTGCGTTCTCCGTGCTGCCGGGCGACGAACCGGAGGCCGACGACCTGGTACGCGTCGACGCGCCCGCTCCGTCGCGGGGCGCCGCCGTGGTCGTGACCGGCATCCCGGGCCCCGCCGATGTCGGCGACGTCGCCGAACGCATCGCCGTCGCCGCGACCCGGCAGGGCGGGATGCGGCCGGAGGCGGTGCGACGGGTGGTGCTGTGCTCGGCGGTCGCCGACGAGTTGCTGCCCGCGCTGACAGCGGCCGTCGAGGCCCAGCCGGCCGGCAGCGCCTACGACACGTCCGTTTCGGTGGGCACCCTGCCCGCCGACGTCCTCGAGCGGTCGGCCGCGTGGCTGGCCGACGCCGCGGCGGCCGGCGCGACCGTGCTGGCCGGCGGTACCTCCGGCGAGCCGACCCTGGTCACCGGCATCGAGGACGAACCCGGCTGCGGGCCGGTGCTGGCCGCGACGGTGGCCGACGAACCCGAGGAGGCACTCGCCGCAATCGCCGCGCCCGGAGCTGCCGCACCCGCGGTGGGACTGTTCACCGGCGACACCGCACTCGCGATGCGGGCACGGTCCCAGCTGGAGGCGGCGCGCGTGGTCGTCGGCGACGTGCCGGACTACGACCCGGCCACCGTCCGCGTCACGATGCACGCGATCACCACGCCCCAGCTGACGACGCTGACCTGACGCGCGCCTCCGGTTCCGGGCCCGTGTTGCGGCTTCCCGGGCCCGACAGCCGTCCCGTGGACGCGCTGGTGCACCGCCGGCGCGTCCACGGAGCCTCGGCGGGGCCGTCGTACAGGTCGGCCAGATGGTGCGCCAGCGTGCAACGGTGGAACGGGTCGCCCGTGACACCGATCCGAGCCCAGAGGCGCAGCAGGTCACGGCGGGCCGTGTCGCTGTCGCCGTTCCGTCCGACGGATACGGCCGACACGATGGCATCCATCGTCGGGTCGGGTGCGGTAGCCGGTGTAGCGGTCCTGAACGGGTCTCCTCGGTCGGGTCGGCCGGTGGCGGGGACGTGCCACCGGCCGAGCGACCGTCGGGCTTCAACCGACTCGAAGGTCAACCCGCCTCTGCCGACCACGCCTTCCCCACGTCACGGCACGTCGCGATCCGGCCGCCGTGCGCCGAGCACGACGACCGGATCGTCGAGGGACCGGATCGATGAGGAAGGTGGCCGGGCGCAACACGGCGTCCGGAACCCGCAACACGGCCCCCGGAACCGGCAACACAACCCCCGGAATCCGCAACACGGCGTCCCGAATGCAGGGCACACGCGGCGTGCGGGTTCCGGGCGGCGGTGCGGCGGGTTCCGGGGTGGTGCGGTCAGACCGGGGTGACGGGGAGGCGGAGCGCGCCGGGTGCCTCGTCGGGAACGGCGGGGCGGTGCGGTGCGACCGGGTCGATCCGCCGGTACGGCTCCCCCTGTGCGGGCCGGCGGTCCTCCTCGCCGACGTTCGGCCAGAAGGAGAACGCCCGCTCGGCCTGTGCCGTGATCGTCAGTGACGGGTTCACGCCCAGGTTCGCCGTGATCGCCGAGCCGTCCACGATGTGCAGGTTCGGGTAGCCGAACACGCGGTGGTACGGGTCGATGACGCCTTCGTCGGGGTTCGTGCCGATCGGTGCGCCACCGATGAAGTGGGCGGTCAGCGGGATGTCGAAGACCTCACTCCACGTGCCGCCCGAGACGCCGTCGATGTGTTCCGCCGTACGCTGCGCCGCCTCGTGGCCGGAGCGGATGAACGTCGGGTTGGGCTCGCCGTGCCCCTGCTTCGACGTGTACCGGCGACGGCCGAACAGGCCCTTCTTGGTGAACGTCGTGATCGAGTTGTCGAGGCTCTGCATGACGAGCAGGATCACGGTCCGCTCGCTCCACTTGTAGGCGTTGAGCATCCTCGCGGACTTGAGCGGATGCTTGATCATGTACTTGGCCAGCTGCTTCCACCGCGGCTCGGCGAGGCTGCCGTCGGTGGCGATGGTCTGCAGCAAGCTCATCGCGTTGCTGCCCTTGCCGTAGCGCACCGGCTCGACGTGCGTGTTCTCGTCGGGGTGGATCGACGAGGTGATCGCGATGCCCCGGCTGTAGTCGTGTTCCGGGTCGACGTCGGTGCGCGCGGCGCCGAGGATGGCCTCGGAGTTGGTGCGCGTCAGCTCGCCGAACCGGTTCGACAGCCGCGGCAGCGTGCCGTTGTCGCGCATCGCGTGCAGCAGCTTCTGCGTGCCCCACGTGCCCGCGGCCATGACGACGTGGCCCGCCGTGACGGTCGTGGTGAACTTCTTCGACGTCGTGCCCGTCTTGCGCAGGTCGACCTCGAACGTCCCTCCCCCGCCGGCTACGCCCTCGTCGACGGCGGTGCCCCCATCCCCACGGGGACGCACCGCCGTCACCGTCGTCATCGGCACGACGTGCGCCCCGCCCTGCTCGGCCAGGTACAGGTAGTTCTTGACCAGCGTGTTCTTCGCACCCACGCGGCAGCCGGTCATGCAGGCCCCGCACTCGGTGCAGCCCGTGCGCGCCGGACCGGCGCCGCCGAAGTACGGGTCGGCGGCGCCCTTGCCCGGCTCGCCGAAGTACACGCCGACCGGCGTCGAGTGATAGCTGTCGGCGACGCCCATGTCCGCGGCGACCTTCTGCATGACCTCGTCGGACGGCGTGACCGTCGGATTGGCGTTCACGCCGAGCATGCGGCTCGCCTGGTCGTAGAAGGGCGAGAGCTCGGACTCCCAGTCGGTGATGTGCGACCACTGCGGGTCCCGGTAGAACGGGGCGAGCGGCCGGTACAGCGTGTTCGCGTACACGAGCGAACCGCCGCCGACACCCGAGCCGGCGAGGATCATGCAGTCCCGCAACATGTGCACCCGCTGGATGCCGTAACACCCGAACTGCGGAGCCCACAGGTAGTTGCGCACATCCCACGAGGTCTTGGCGAAGTCCTCGTCGGTGAACCGCTTGCCCGCTTCGACGACGCCGACGCGGTAGCCCTTCTCCGTCAGCCGCAGCGCCGCGACGCTGCCGCCGAATCCGGAGCCGACGACCAGCACGTCGTAGTCGAGGTCCGTCCTGCCATCACCAGCGATGGTGTTACGCGAAGTCACAGCAAAACTGTAACGAGCCGGGCACCTCCTGGCCAGAGGTAAGTTACCAATGCGTCACTTCACCTCGTGTCGTCGAGTGACACTCGGTAACACGACCAGCGGAATCAGGCCCCGAGGTGCCCTTGGGGCGCCCCGCTGAGCTCCAGGGCGACCCAGGGGCTTGCTCAGTGGCGGACGGTCAGTTCGACGCGCTGGAACTCCTTGAGGTCGGAGTAGCCCGTCTTCGCCAGCGCCCGCCGGAGCGCACCGAACAGGTTGACCGTGCCGCTCGGGTCCTGCGACGGCCCGTGCAGCAACGTACGCAGGTCCACCACACCGCCGTTGTCGCCCGAACCGGCCGGAGCAGCGCCCGACCCCACCCGGGCCACGTGTGAGCGCGGCAGCGACGGGTGCGCCGCAGCCGACGTCCAGTACAGGCCCTGGCCCGGCGCCTCGGAGGCCGCGGCCAGCGGTGCGCCCAGCATGACGGCGTCCGCACCGCACGCGACGGCCTTGGCGATGTCCCCCGAGTGCCGCACCCCGCCGTCGGCGAGGACGTGGACGTAGCGGCCACCCGTCTCGTCGAGGTAGTCGCGGCGGGCGGCCGCGGCGTCGATCAGCGCCGTGGCCATCGGGACACCGATGCCGAGCACCTGGTCCGTGCTGGTGACGCCCGGGGTGTAACCGTGGCCGACGATGACACCCGCAGCACCGGTGCGCATCAGGTGCATCGCCGTGCGGTAGTCGCTCACCCCGCCCACGACCACGGGAACGTCGAGGTCGGCGATGAAGTCCTTGAGGTTCAGCGGGTCGGTATCGCTCGCGCCGCCGTCCTCTCCGACGTGCTCGGCCGAGACGATCGTGCCCTGCACGATGAGGATCTCCACCCCCGCGGACAGCAGATGCGGCGTGAGCTCGGCGGCGTGCTGCGGGCTGACCCGCGCCGCCACGGTGACACCGGAGTCCCGCACCGTGCGCACCGCCTCGGTGAGCAGGTCGTGCCGGATCGGCGCGGCGTGCAGCTCCTGCAGGCGCTGCACCACCTCGGCCGGTGCCGCGCCGTCCTTCGCGGCCTCGGCGACCTTGGCCAGCGCGCTCTCGGCGTCGGCGTGGCGCGCCCACAGGCCCTCGGCGTTCAGCGCGGCGAGCCCGCCGAGCCTGCCGACCTCGATGGCCGTGTGCGGCGATACGACCGCGTCCGTCGGGTGTGTCACGAGTGGCAGGTCGAACCGGTAGGCATCGATCTGCCAGCCGGTCGACACCACCTTCGACGACCGCGTCCGCCGCGACGGCACGATGTCGATGTCGTCGAAGTCGTACGACCGCCGGGCGGTCCGTCCCATGCCGATCTCGACCAGATCCCGCACGTGTAGTCCTCTCTCGCTTCCCGGATTCCGCCGCCTGCGGCTCCGCGGCCCGTCGGCCCGCGTACCCGCCGCCGGCCCGGGTACCCGCCGTCGGCGATCAGCCGCAGCCCCGGCGTGTCAGCGCGTCGTGTAGTTCGGCGATTCGACGGTCATCGTCACATCGTGCGGGTGGCTCTCCTTGAGCCCGGCCGCGGTGATCCGCACCAGCTGCGCCCGCTGCAACGCCGGAATCGTCTGCGCGCCCGCGTAGCCCATGCCGGACCGCAGCCCGCCGACGAGCTGGTGGACGACGCCGGCCAGCGGGCCGCGGAACGGGGTGCGGCCCTCGATGCCCTCGGGCACCAGCTTGTCCTCGGACAGCACGTCGTCCTGGGCATACCGGTCCTTCGAGAACGACCGCGTGCCGCCGCGCGAACTCATCGCGCCGAGCGAGCCCATGCCGCGGTAGGTCTTGAACTGTTTGCCGCCGACGAGCACGACCTCGCCGGGCGCCTCGGCGGTGCCCGCGAGCAGGCTGCCCAGCATCACGGCCGAGGCGCCGGAGGCGAGGGCCTTCGAGATGTCGCCCGAGTACTGGATACCGCCGTCGCCGATCACCGGCACTCCCGCGGGCCGGCACGCCTTGTCGGCCTCGTGGATGGCCGATACCTGCGGCATACCCACGCCCGCGACGACCCGCGTGGTGCAGATCGACCCCGGGCCGACGCCGACCTTCACGCCGTCCACGCCCGCGTCGACGAGCGCCTGCGCACCGGCCCGCGTGGCGATGTTGCCGCCGATCACGTCGACCGCGTCGCCGAGCTCCTTCTTCAACGTCGCCACCGTGTCGACCACGCCCCTCGAGTGGCCGTGCGCGGTGTCGACCACGAGCACGTCAACGCCCGCGTCCGCCAGCGCCATCGCACGCTGGTGCCCGTCGGCGCCGACACCGACCGCGGCACCCACGATCAGGCGCCCGTCGTCGTCCTTGCTGGCGTCCGGGTACTGCTCGGTCTTGACGAAGTCCTTCACCGTGATCAGCCCGCGCAGCTTGCCCGCACCGTCGACGATCGGCAGCTTCTCGATCTTGTGCTTGCGCAGCAGGCCCAGCGCCGCCTCCGCAGTCACGCCGACCTGAGCGGTCACCAGCGGCGCCGGTGTCATGACCTCGCGCACCTGCTTGGAGTGGTCCGCCTCGAACCGCATGTCGCGGTTGGTGATGATGCCCACGAGCCGGCCGGACGCATCGGTCGCGGGCACGCCGGAGATGCGGAACCGGGCGCACAGCGCGTCGACCTCGGCGAGCGTGTCGTCGGGCGAGCACGTCACCGGATCGGTCACCATGCCCGCCTCGGAACGCTTGACGATCTCGACCGCCTGCGCCTGCTCGTCGATCGGCAGGTTGCGCTGCAGCACACCCATGCCGCCCTGCCGTGCCATCGCGATGGCCATCCGCGCCTCGGTGACGGTGTCCATCGCCGCCGACAGCAGCGGGATCCGCAGCGACACGTTGCGCGAGACCCGGGTCGACGTGTCGACCGTACTCGGCACGATGTCCGACTCGGCGGGAAGCAGCAGCACGTCGTCGAAGGTCAGCCCGAGCAGCGCGAACTTGTCCGCCATCACGGCGGCGTCGTCGGCACCACCGGGCACGGCGGCGCTGGAGTCGGAGTCGGTGAACTCGCTCGGCATAGGGCGGCGAACCTTCCTCGATGCATGGGGGCTGCGGGTGACGGCACGGGGCGAAACGCCTCGTAATCGATGGTAGCTGGACGGATGGGGGTACCTTGCCGGTACCGTGCAGCCCGTGCCGCACGACGTGTTGCCCCCAGACCCATTCGCCGACGACCCCGACGACCCGGCAAAGGAGGCCGCCGAGCTCGACGAGCCGGCCGGTGAGCCGATTTCCGAGGAGGAGCGCACCGAGCTTCTCTCGGACCTCGCCGACCTGGCCGTCTACCAGGCACTTCTCGAGCCGCGGGGGGTGCGTGGAATCGTGGTGGACTGCGGTGAGTGCGACCTGCCTCACTACCACGACTGGCATCTGCTCCGTGCCAGCCTCGAGCAGCTGCTGGCCGACGGCCGTATGCGTCCCCACGAGCCGGCGTTCGATCCGGAACCCGCCGACTATGTGACGTGGGACTACTGCCGCGGCTTCGCCGACGGGATCACCACGACGGAGAACGTGTACTGAACCGCCCACGTTCTCCGGCCCGCCACCCCGATGGCCTGTGACTCCGCAGTCCTGTGGGGTCACAGTCCTGTGGGGTCACAGTCCTGTGGGGTCGCGGTCCTGTGGGGTCGCGGTCCTGTGGGGTCGCGGTCCTGTGGGGTCACAGCGGGCCGCGGGCCATCACCCGCGGGCCGCCGACGGCGGTGAATCCGCATCGGCTCGGCCACGGCCCGCGTGTCCGGGCCGAGCATGCGGTTCGCCGTACGCGAACCTGTTCGCGTACGGCGAACGTGTTTCTCGTGACGGCCCCGGCCGTACATCGGGACCGACCCCGATGACGACCCCGGCCCGATCGCACGAGCGGACAGCGAACCAGCAGGGCAGCATCCGGCAGAACCGCGAATGCCCCACAGGTCACACACCTGTGGGGCATTCTGTCGCTGGCCCAGGCCCGCCACCGGTGTGTTCCGGTGCGCCTGTCCCGTGCGCGTCGTGTCCTGTGCGCGCCGTCCCCGCGAGCATCGTGCCCGTGGACGTCACCGCATGAGCGTTGCCCCGTGAACTCGGGTGCGCCCTGGCGCGGTCAGCTGGAGCTGCCGGCCATGGCGGGCGATTCGTGGGAATCGCTGCCACCCGACGAACGGCCGGTCTCGCCGCTCGTATCGGTCGACGGCGTCGGAGCCTCGGAGCTCGACGTCTCCGTGGTCGTGTCGTCCGGCTCGGTGGTCGTCGGCTCGTCCGGACCGGTCGACGTGGTGTCCGTCGGGTCGTCCGGGCCGGGCTCCGGCTGGGATCCGGTCGACGACGACGAGTCCGGCGACGAGGAATCCGACGAGGTCGAGCTCGACGACCCGTCCTTCGACGTCGACGCGGGCGGGTTGCCCTCGTCCGGGTGACCCTGCAACCGTTCCATCAGTTGCATGTGCCGCGCCTTGAGCTGCGCGGCTTCCTCGGTCGCCGTCACGTTCTTCAGGTCCTGCTCGGCCTCCGACAGCGCGAAGCGGGCGTCGGCGTAACGGTCCGAGGCGAGCGCGAGACGAGCCTCGTCCATCGACGAGCGCACCGACGCAGCTGCCTCGACGGACCGGGCGTGATCGGTGTACAGCACCTTGCTCAGGCCCCACAGCGTGTCGCCCGGCTGGGCGTCGCGGGCGGCGAGCGCCGTGCCCGTGAACCCGATGGCCAGCACCGCAGCGGCCGCCGCGACCGGCACCATGAACCGCCGCTTGTGCCCGCGGCCTGCATGCCGCTTGGCCAGCGAGGCGGTCCTGATCTCGGTGGCGGCCGTGTCGGCATCCACCAGCTCGGGAACCCGTTCGCTGTCGATGTCCCGCCGCCATGCGAGCAGCAGCTCACTCAGCTCCGCGTCGCCGAGTTCGTCGGCGACCTTCGCGTCGGGCCCGCCGAGCGCATCGAGCAAGGCGTCGTCCGCCTGCACGGCGCTGAGATCGGCGGGAGTGTCGGCGAGCGCGGCACCGTCGGTGCCGCTCCCCTGCCCGGCGAATTCGGTGTCGGCGAGTTCGGCACCGGTGACGTCCGTGCCGGCCAGTGCCGTGCCGGCGGGCTCCGTGTCCGCAGGGGTGATGTCGACGACCTCGGCAGGCTCGACAGCGTCCGCGCCGTCGACCGTGCCTGCAGCTCCGGCAGTGCCTGCATCGCCTGCGCTGTCCTCGGAGCCGGCAGTGTTATCGAAACCGGCAGCGTCCTCGAAACCGGCGGTGTTCTCAGAGCCGGCGGTGTTCTCGGAGCCGGCAGTGTTCTCGGAGCCGGCAGTGTCCTCGAAACCGGCAGTGTCATCCGCGGTGTCATCGACATGCATCCCGGCGGACTCGACTGCTCCGGCGTCCTCGGAGTCGCGTTCCGGCTCGTCGGCCGAACCGGCAGGACCGGTGTGTTCCGTCACTCAGACCACCTCCTCAGCGGCCAGCACCTTGCGCAGCCGTGCGAGAGCACGGTGCTGAGCGACCCGGACCGCGCCGGGGGTCGAGCCCACGGCCTCCGCGGTCTCCTCCGCGGACAGCCCGACGACCACACGCAACACCACGATCTCGCGTTGTTTCTCCGGCAGGACCTGCAGCAGCTTCGTCATGCGCTCGTTCAGCTCACCCTGGATGGCGAACTGCTCGGGCCCGACGTCACGCTCCATCTCGTCCGGCACATCGGCGACCGGATCCGCCTTGTTCCGGTGGGCCGCGCGGTGCGCGTCGGCCACCTTGTGAGCGGCGATGCCGTAGACGAACGCCAGGAACGGTCGTCCCTGGTCGCGGTAGGAGGGCAGAGCGGTGAGCACCGCGAGACACACCTCCTGAGCTACGTCGTCTGCCGAAGCGTACGAACGCTCCTGCCTGCCAACACGGGCGCGGCAATACCGCACCACCAACGGACGGATCGACGCGAGCAGCCGCTCGACCGCTTGCTGATCTCCCTCAACAGCGGCGGCGACCGACTCGTCCAGTCCATCCCCCACAGTGGCCATCGCAGACAACGATCCCGGTGTTACGTCTCGGTGTGCATGAAAAACGGTGTGCATGAAAAGCGGCGCGCGGGCTCAGCGTCCCTCACGCCGGTGACGTGACCACAGTACCCGGCCACTCCTTGAGTTCCGCGTGAGTTCGCGGCACTCGGTGGCGCAGGTGATATGCCCCACGGCCGGATCTCGGTCGTAACCCGCCGCATCGCCGCATCCGGTACCCGTCACGCCCGTCACGACGGACGCCCCCTGTCGGGGATACGGACGATGCAGGCGGCGCGACACGGATCGCAGCAGCTCACAGGAACGCCAGCGGACACCGTACCGCGCCCCACAACACCCACGGCTTCGCAGGCATCGGGGCTTCGCAGGCATCGGGGCTTCGCAGGTACCGGGGCTTCGCAGGCACCGGGTGCACCCACGGCCGCTGCACAGGCGACGGGGCGCGGCATGTCGGCATGCCGCGCCCCGTCGGCGTTCGTCCCCGGGCGGCGGGTGTTGGTGGTGACGGCTCGCGTCAGGCCACGAGACCGCGACGGAAGCCGTGCGCGACGGCCTGTGCGCGATCGCGCACGCCGAGCTTGCGGAACAGCCGGCGCGCGTGCGTCTTCACGGTGTCTTCGGACAGATACAGCTCGCGGCCGATCTGGCCGTTGCTCTTGCCCTGGGCCATGCCGCGCAGCACCTGCAGCTCGCGCTCGGTGAGCTGGACACCGGGGTCGGAGGGCTGGCGCTGGGCGGGCACGGACGTGCTGGCGAGCGTGTGCGCGAGCGCGGCCACGAGCTCCGGACGCGAGGCGTCCCAGCGCAGGTAGCCCCGCGCGCCGCCCGCGATGGCCGCCGCGATGCTGCCTGCGTCGTCCGGAGCACCGAAGACGATCACGTTCGCCTGTGGGTTCGCGGACACGAGACGGCGCGTGGCCTCCACTCCGGTGGGCACGGCGCGCTGCGTGCCCACGAGCACGACGTCGACCGGCTGCCGGGAGTAGCGGGCCAGCAACTCGTCACCGTGCGCTACGCAGTCGATGCGGGCGACGCCGGGCACAGCGGACATCACGCGCGTGAGGCCTTCGCGGACACTGCGTCGGTCGTCACAGATCAAGACCGTAGTCACGGGGGTTCCTTCCTGCAGCCGGGTGACGTACTACCTCCACTATCGGACGCTTGAGCCCGGACCTTGACACGATCTGGTGGCTTTTTTGAATTTTCTCTGACCCGGATGCCGGAACGGCAGGTCGGAGACTCACACGGGCAACCAGGGCGAACCCACCGCAAGTCTACGCAACTCGGGGCCGAGTCCCGGTAACAGCGCGTGTACCTCACGCGTGGCACGACGGCGGTGCTCGTCGGCACGCGCCGGGTCGGCATCGGCTGCGAGGAGCCGGCCGGGCCAGGACAGCGACGCGAACCCGTGGGCGTCGATCGCCGCCAGCGCCGACGTCACGAGCGCCGCGGGCCGCGCCGGTGCCGCGCCGTCGGCCCCGGCCGCCGGGACCGGACCGCCCGCCGCATCGACTCCGGCCGCCGAGGCCAGGCCGCCGGCCGCATCCCATCCGGGTTCCGCATCCCATCCGGGTGCCGGGTCCCATCCGGACGCCGGGTGCGATCCGCCCGGCACGCCGGGCCCGCGTGCCAACAGCGCCGCGGCGAGGACGAGTTCCGTCTTGGCCCGGTGCCGTACCGGTACCGCGTCGGGCACCGCGCCGACGAGCCGCAGGGCCTCCTCCGCCGATACGACGGCCGTGGCCGGATCACCGCCGGCGAGTGCGGCCTCGGCGCCCACCCAGCCCGCACGGATGCGGGAGCGCCTGCTGCCGCCACCCGACCCGAAGGCCGCGTCGAGACCGGCCGTTGCGTCTCCCACGAGGCGGCGCGCCAGGGCGGGCCTGCCCAGTGCGAGGTGGTCGGCGGCCAGCCCGAGCAGGGCGTCGGCCCGGGCACCGGCGACGTCGATCCCGTCGACATCGCCGCCATGGCCGCCATGGCCGTGCAGCCCCGCCACGGCGGCGAGCGCGGCGCCGTCGGCAGGCAGGGCTGCCGCGTGTCCGCCGAGTTGCCGCCGATGGGAGGCGATCGTGCTCGCCGCGAGCGAGGTGATCACGACGTCGCGACTGTGCCGGAGCCGGTGCAACAACGTGGTCGCGGCGGCGTAGCGGCCGTGGGCACCGAGCACGACGGCGGCCAGCCAGCACTCCCGGTCGGTGCGGGCCCGCGCCGCGACACCGGCGATCCGGTGATCCGGCGTGACCGCGGGCTCACCCGGATCGCCGAACGCGAGCGTGCGGAGGCTGTTCTCGAGGGTCACGGACCCATCCTGCCGCCGGATGCCCGCCTTGCCCGAACACCGCGTCCCCGACACCGCGTACCCGGACACCGACGGGCCGGAACGCGACCCGCGACCTACACCGTGTCGGCTATTACACCTGCGGGGGATGCCTAAAGAATGAATCCTCGTGCCGATCACTTGAACAACTTTTGCCACACTTCTACCGTGCTCCTCGTTGCACCGAATGGAGTAGTCGTACTTGATCCGGTTACGTGGAGCCGGATTCGACGAGGGGACACCGATGGCGGATATCCGCAGGCTTCCCGGCCCGAATGCCGATATCTGGGATTGGCAGCTCGAGGGGTCGTGCCGGGGCATGGACAGCGGCTCGTTCTTTCACCCCGACGGAGAGAGAGGACCGGCGAGAGCACGACGGGAGGCCAGAGCAAAGGCGGTGTGCCGAGCGTGTCCGGTGCTGGAGCTGTGCCGGGAACACGCTCTCGCGGTCCACGAGCCCTACGGCGTGTGGGGCGGCCTGTCGGAAAGCGAGCGCGACCACATCATCCGCAACGAACACCGCTCACTGACCGTCGTAATGTGAATCTCTTTCCCGAGGGGGATAAAGAATGGGGTGCCCGGCCGGGCACCCCATTCTTTTGACCGAACCGTCTTTCCAGAAAACTTTTTCGCAGAACTATCTTTCCTGCGAGCGATCTCACCGATCGGGCCAGGCGTTCATCGCGAGGTCGACGATCGACCGCAACTCGCCCGCCGAACGGCCGTCCCGCGCCAGATTCGACAGCCCGTTCCGGACGGTCTCGCAGAAGCCCACGAGGGCATCGAGGTCGGCATCGGCAGGAAGCTCACCCTCCGCGACCGCCCGCTGGAGCCGCGCGGCGATCCGCTCCCGGGTCACACGCCGTTGCCCCGCGAGGAACTCCCGCACGGCGTCGTTGCCGGGGGCGCAGTTCGTCGCCGCGTCCACGACCATGCACCCACGGGGCAGCGCCGGGTCGGTGTAGAGCCCGGCGTTCGCCAGGAGCATCGCCTGGACGGCGCGCCGCACGACCGGCTCCCGATCGAGCTCGTCGACCGCCTGCCAGCCGTAGTGCCGCACGTAGTGCTCCACGGCCTCCCGGAACAGCGCCTCCTTGTCGCCGAACGCGGCATACAGGCTGGGTGATCCGATCCCCATCGCCGCGGTCAGGCCGGACACCGACGTGGCCTCGTAGCCGTACTCCCAGAACATGCGCATCGCGGCATCGAGCGCCGCCTCCCGGTCGAACGCCCTCGGGCGACCTCGGGGTGACATAGGCCTCTTTCTGTAGTGGTCGGCACAAAAAAGCTTGACCAGTCTACCCTACGCGTCCTATTTATATATCGATCGATACAAAAAAGGGGTACATGCATGACACTGACAGGCAAGGTCGCACTCGTCAGCGGCGGCAGCAGGGGAATCGGCGCAGCGATCGCCACCAGGCTCGCCGCCGACGGTGCCGACGTGGCGTTCACCTACACCTCGGCGGAGCAGCAGGCCGGCGAGGTCACGGCGCGGATCGAATCGCAGGGCAGGAAGGCGCTGGCGATACGCGCCGACAGCACCGACCCCGACGCGGTGGCGGATTCGGTCCACCGCACGGCCGAGACGCTCGGCGGCGTGGACATCCTCGTCAACAACGCGGGCGTCTTCCCGACCGCGACGATCGACGAGCTCACCGTGGCGGAGATCGACCGGACGCTGGCGATCCACGTCCGCGCCGTGCTGGTGGCCACCCAGGCCGCGAGCCGGTACCTGCGCGACGGCGGCCGGGTGATCAACATCGGCAGTAACCTCGCCGGGCGCGTTCCCGGACCGGGGCTCAGCCTGTATTCGGCGAGCAAATCGGCCCTCGACGGGCTCACGCGCGGCCTCGCACGCGACCTCGGCCCGCGCGGCATCTCGGCCGTCGTGGTGCACCCGGGGTCGACCGACACCGACATGAACCCGGCCGACGGCCCGAACGCCGCGGCACAGAAGGCGGGGCGGGCGCTGGCCGAGTACGCGGCGCCGGAGGACGTCGCCGCCACCGTGGCCCACGTGGCCGGTGAGGGCGGCCGGTTCCTCACGGGCAGCGGCATCACGGTCGACGGCGGCGCCAACACCTGAGCCGAGGCAGGACGGGCCCGCACCGCCGCCGCCCCGCACCGTCGCCGCCCCGAACGACGCCGCTCGGGGCGGCACCCGAGCGGCGCACCTCGGGACGCGCCCGAAGGATCCGCCCCGCACGACGCGCCTACCCGACGGGGCATACACGAAAGGCGGGGCGGCACCCCGATTCGGAGTGCCGCCCCGCCTTCGTCGTAGCTACGAGCAGCCGTCAGTGCGCGTGGCCGTGACCGGCGTCCTCGTCCTCGTCCTCCTCCGGCTTCTCCACCACGGAGCCCTCCGTGGTGAGCACGAGCCGGGTGATGGACGTGGCGTTGGACACCGCCGAACGCGTCACCTTGACCGGGTCGACGACACCGGCCGTGAGCAGGTCGGTGAGCTCGCCGGTCGCAGCATTGAGGCCCTGGCCCCAGCCCTGCTCCTTGATCCTGGACACCAGCACGGCCGCCTCGAGGCCGGCGTTGTGGGCGATCCAGTACAGCGGAGCGGTGAGCGCCTCACGGACGATCTTGACGCCCGTGGCCTCGTCGCCGGTGAGCCCGAGGTTGCCCTCGAGCTCCTTCGACGCGTGAGCCAGCGCGGAACCGCCACCGGGCACGATGCCCTCCTCGACGGCCGCCTTGGTGGAGGCCACGGCGTCCTCGATGCGGTGCTTGCGCTCGTTGAGCTCGGTCTCGGTGGCCGCACCGACCTTGATGACCGCGACGCCGCCGCCCAGCTTCGCGAGCCGCTCCTGGAGCTTCTCGCGGTCCCAGTCGGAGTCGGTCGTCTCGATCTCGCTGCGGATCTGGGAGATCCGGTCGGCGATGGACTCCTTGGAGCCCGCGCCGTCGACGATGGTCGTCGCGTCCTTGGTGATCTCGATGCGACGGGCCTGGCCCAGCACGTCGATGCCCGACTCGGACAGCTTCATGCCGATCTCGCTCGAGACGACCGTGCCGCCGGTGACGACGGCCAGATCGTCCAGGAACGCCTTCCGGCGGTCACCGAAGAACGGCGCCTTGACGGCCACGGCGCTGATCGTCTTGCGCAGCGAGTTGACGACGAGCGTGGACAGCGCCTCGCCCTCGACGTCCTCGGCGATGATCAGCAGCGGCTTCTTGGTCTCGGCGACCTTCTCCAGCAGCGGGAGCAGCTCGTTGAGCGACGAGATCTTCTCCCGGTGCAGCAGCACGTAGGCGTTCTCGAGGGTCGCCCGCTGCTCCTCCGGGTTCGTCGCGAAGTGCGCCGACAGGAAACCCTTGTCGAACTGCACGCCCTCGGTGATGTCGAGCTCGGTGGCCATCGTGGAGGACTCCTCCACGGTGATCACGCCGTCCTCGCCGACCTTCTCGACGGCCTCGCCGAGCAGGGCGCCGATGTTGGCGTCCCGCGACGTGACCGTGCCGACCTGGGCGATGTTGTCGCGGCCCTTGACCGGGGTGGCCTTGTTCTTCAGGAACTCGACCACGTGGTCGGTGGCCTTCTCCATCCCGGCGCCGAGCGCGGCCGGGTTCGCACCGGCGGCCACGTTGCGCAGGCCCACCTTGACCAGCGACTGTGCGAGCACGGTCGCCGTCGTGGTGCCGTCGCCCGCCACGTCGTTCGTCTTCGTGGCGACGCTCTTGGCCAGCTGGGCACCGAGGTTCTCGAACGGTTCGTCGATCTCGATGTCACGGGCGACCGTCACGCCGTCGAGCGTGACCGTCGGGCCGCCGAACTGCTTGTCCAGGACGACGTGCCGGCCACGCGGACCGAGCGTCACCTTGACGGCGTTGGCGAGCTTGTCGACCCCGCGCTCCAGCGCGCGACGAGAATCGTCGTCGAAATTGATCTGCTTGGGCATTGAGGAACCTCTCTCCGGGCACGCGAAACGCCCCGACCCCCGGCGTCAGCGGGGCCCGGGGCGTCAACGCATAGCGGGTCGTCAGTTGACGACGGCCAGCACGTCGCGGGCGGACAGGATCAAGTACTCCTCGCCGTTGTACGTGACTTCGGTGCCGCCGTACTTGGAGTAGATGACGACGTCGCCCTCGTTCACGTCCACCGGGACGCGGTTGCCCTTCTCGTCGACACGGCCCGGGCCGACGGCCAGAACCTTGCCCTCCTGGGGCTTTTCCTTGGCGGTGTCCGGGATGACGAGGCCGGAAGCCGTCGTCTCCTCGGCCTCGCTCCTCTGGACAACCATCTTGTCCTCGAGCGGTTTGATGTTCACGCTCACCGGGGTGACCTCCACGGTCTAAGAAAGCGTTGGCAGGTACCTATTGGGTACGGCGCCTACCACCCCGCCGTCGCGGGTGCCGGGGCGTGTCTGGTGCCGTTTCAATTAGCACTCTAGCCACCGGAGTGCTAGCCGCGCAAGTTGGGGTACCCCTCGGGTAGCACGATCGCGCCACGTCGCAGGGAGTGCCGACACCGACCCGACGCCGATCGGCACGCTCCGTTCAGGAACCTCGGCGCCGTCCGCCGCGTTGGGCGAGCATGCGGCGGGAACGAGCGTGGCGACTGGCCGAGCGATACGGCACCCGTTTCGTCGAACGAGACGACGAAACGCGGGTCGCGTACCTCCGCCCTGCCCCCACGGCCGGTCGGACGTCGGCGCCCGTCGTGTTCCTACCGGGCGGCCCCGGCATCGGCTCCGTGTTCCTGTACCGGGCGCTGCGGAGCCAGGCCGCCGCACGCGGCCTGGACGTATTGATGATGGAGCACCGCGGGGTCGGGTTCTCACGCCTACGGGCCGATGGGACCGAGCAGGCGTCCGCCGACGTGACCGTCGAGGCGGCGGCCGACGACCTGGCCGCGATCCTGGACACGGAAGGCGTCGAGCGGGCGGTCGTGTACGGCACGTCGTACGGTTCGTACCTCGCGCAGCTGTTCGGCGTGCGGCATCCCGGCAGGGTGGCGGGCATGGTGCTCGACTCCCCACTGCTGTCGGCCGGCGACCGCCACACCGTCCGCGCCCACCGGCGGGAGCTGCTGCTCCACGGCACGGAACGACTGCCCACGCTGGTCCGCGAGGCCGTGGCCGCCGCCGACGACCTCGGCAGCGGCCACGACGTGGAGACCGTCGGCCAGGTGGCGCAGGTCGTGTACGAATTCGCGGGGCCGGAGACACTGGAACGGCTGCTGACGACCCGGCAACGGGGCCGCGGCGGCCGGACGTGGCGGTGGCTGGCAAGTCTGGGCGCATCCGAGCGAGACGGCGAGGCGAGCCCGTTCGTCGCGGAGTTCGACCTGGTCGCAGGTATCACTCACGGCGTACTCGGGTTCGGCGCGGACGCCGACGGACTGCCGCTCGACCCGCAGCAGGCGTTCGCCGCGACCGCCGCGCACCCCGACGCGCCCGCGTTCACCGGCGACACCGTCGATCTGCCCGCGGCGCTGCCGGGCTTCACGTGGCCGACGGCGGTGGTCTCCGGCGCACGGGACCTGCGCACGCCGCGGCGGATCGCCGAGCGTGCCGTCTCACTACTGCCGGACGCCGCGTTGTTGCGCCTGCCCGAGACGGGACACAGCGCGATGGACACCCACCGGCTCGCCGCACTGCACGTCGCCCACCACGTCGAGCGCGGCGACCTTCGCGGGCTCGCGCAGCGCGCCGACCGCATCGCGACACTGCCCCGGCGCGGTATGCTGGGCACCCTCGGCCCGCTGATCCGCACCGCCGTTCGGCTGACCACCTGACCATCTGACCGCCGACAGTGCGTATGCCCCGCGCCGGGGTCAGTGCCCCGAGGTCACGGTGGTTCCACCGGGTGCGCCACATCCTCCCCTCACGACAGGTCCTCCCCTCACGACAGATCCTCCCCTCACGGCAGAGCGACTACACCGTTCGCGCGCGAACGCAACCAGGTGCCATCGGGCGCATCACCGCGGCGGCGGTCGCGGATGTCATGCGGACGGACGACCAGCCTTCCGGAGGAAAGTTCGTTCCACGATGGACGAGTTGTCGGTACGTTCCTCACGTCACATCGCTTGCGAGGAGTGAACGCATGGACACCTTCCCTCGACGTACCGCACTGCGCGCCGCCGCCGGAACCGCCGCCGCGACCGCGGGGCTCTCGGCCACGAGCGGCTCCGCCTCCGCCGCGAGCACCGCGGGAAGGAGCGCCCGGCAGCGTGCGTTCACCGCGGCCGCCGCCGAATTCGGCGTGCCGGAACGGGTACTGCTCGCCGTGTCGTACCTCGAATCCCGCTGGGACGACCACGGCGGCCGGCCGAGCAGCGGCGCCGGATACGGCCCGATGCACCTCACCGACCTGCGCACCGCGGCCGCCGGTGGCAGTCACCACGACAGCCACGGCAGCGCTGTCGGCACCGACACCCCCGCCGGCCCCGCCGACACCACCCCCACAGCCGCAGACGTCGGCGCGAACACCGCCGTCGAGGACCCGCGCGGCGACACCGCCCGGCGCCCGCTCCGGCCCACCTCCCCCGCCGAGGGACAGCCGACCGCACGGTTGCAGAGCATCGACCTCGCCGCCGAACTCACCGGTGTCGACAACGAGACACTGCGCACCGACCCCGCCGAGAACATCCGCGGCGGCGCCGCGCTCCTCGCGCACTACCACCGCACGTCCGGGGTCGGCGGCTCCGAGCCCGGCGACTTCTACGGCGCGGTCGCCCGTTACAGCGGCGCCGACGACGAGGCCACGGCCGGGTTCTTCGCCGACGAGGTGTACACCGTGCTGGCCGAGGGCGCCGAGCGCGCGACGGTCGACGGCGACACGGTGCGACTGGCCGCGTCCCCCGCGCACCCCGACCGCACCCAGTTGCGTTCGCTCGGCCTGCGCACCGCGCGCGCCGCACCGCCCGAAGGTCCCGGCGGCCTGCCCGTCGAGTGGATCCCGGCACCGTACGAACAGCTCTCCGACGACCCGGGCCACTACGGCAACCACGACCAGGCGAACCGGCCCGACAGCCAGCGCATCACGCACCTCGTCATCCACGACACCGAGTGCTCCTACGACGTCGCCCTCGGTCTGGTGCAGGATCCGGAGTACGTGTCGTGGCACTACACGATCCGCTCCTCCGACGGGCACGTCGCCCAGCACGTGCGCGCCGAGGACGTCGGGTGGCAGGCAGGCAACTGGTACGTCAACGCCACGTCGATCGGCATCGAGCACGAGGGCTTCGCCGCCGACCCCACCTGGTACACGGAGGCGATGTATCGCGCATCGGCGAAGCTGGTGCGGCACCTGGCACGCCGGTTCCGCATTCCGCTGGACCGGCACCACATCATCGGGCACGACAACGTGCCGGGCACTACCCCGGAGCACGTCGCGGGCATGCACTGGGACCCGGGTCCGTACTGGGACTGGGCGCACTACTTCGAGCTGCTCGGCGCCGCGCTGCCGACGTGGCGCGCCGACACGGGGCTCGTGGTGATCCTGCCGGACTTCGACACGAACCACGTGCCGTTCCACGGCTGCGACGCCGACGATCCGTCCGCCGCGTGCCCCGTCACCGGCTCGTCGATGGTCATGCTGCGCATCGAACCCCGCGACGACGCGCCGCTGCTGAACGACCCGGCACTGAACCCCGGCGGCGCACCGCAGTCGAGGCACCTGTCCGACTGGGGCAGTCGCGTCGTGACCGGCCAGGTGTACGCGGTCGCCGGGTCGGACGGCGACTGGACGGCGATCTGGTTCAACGGTACGAAGGCGTGGCTGAAGAACCCGGCGTCGGCGCCCGTCGCACGGCCGACGCTCGGCGTGGTGGCCGCCCCGAAGGCCGGTTCGGAGCGGATCCCCGTGTACGGGCGGGCCTATCCGGAGGCGAGCGCCTACCCCGAGGGCGTGCCGCCGCAGGAGCTCACGCCGCTGCAGTACTCGATCCCCGAGGGGCAGCGCTACGCCGTCGGCCTGGTCGTGGATGCGGAGTACTACCACGCGAAGACCTACGACGCGTCCCGGCACGTCGTCGTCCGCGGGGAGAAGTACGCCCAGGTGCAGCTCGGCCACCGCGTCGCCTACGTCCGGCTCGCCGACGTCGACACCTGGCACGTGTAGGAGCCCGCACACCCGGGGGCACCTTGGTTTCGTTCAATGCAACCAAGGTGCCCCGGGGGGCTCTCGGCACCGCGTGTCCTGCGTTCAGCAGGATTCCCGGACGATGCCCGCAGAGCGAGACCGTGTTAACGCGCACGCCGAGTTCGGCAGTCGGAGACTCCGCACCAAGCTCGTGACCGGAAGTGGCACGGGCGCCGAAGGTGCCAGCGGTGTGCGTGGCGCCGGGTGTCAGTCCAGACCGGCGCGGTCCAGGACGTCGTTGAGGAAGTCGACCCAGGGTTCCATGTCGTCGGGATACAGCGGGCCGTTCCGCCAGGTGACGATGTCGGCGCCGTGGAGCAGGAGATTCGCGTCGTCCTTGCGGCGGCATAACAGCGACCGCACGTCGCCGTTCAGCAGTGTCGCCGCGAGTTCCTTGTCCGCGGTCTTCACGCCATAACGGCGGTCGAAATAGTCGTCACCGGTGCTCTGCCCCAGACCGGCGCGCTGCGCGAGGCGGCCGAGCGTTCCGCGCGGGCCGACTTCCAGCGTCGACACCTCGCTGGCCAGGCCCACGACGACGACCTGCAAGTGCTGCCGTTTGGACCGGCCTTCGGTGTACTCGAAATCCGCGCTGTACTGGAAGACGACCAGTGGGCGGCCGCGATGCGAGCCGTGGAAGACGTAGTCCGCCCGCGGGCGTTTCCCGTCGTCGAACGGCGAGTACTTGCGGTAGCGCGAATTGTAGTCGGTGCTGTACTTCTCGTAACGCCAGCCCAGCCCTGACGCCAACTGCGCGTAGTCGCTGTGGGTCTTCTGCTTTTCCTTCCATGTGATGTAGAAGTAGATCCCGACGACGACGGCTGCGCCGACGTACCAGAGCCAGTGCGGCATGCTTCAGTCCTTCACGCCGGCCAGGGCCTTCTCGGCGATGGCCGTGGCGATCTCACAGGGCTTGTCGGCCGGGTCGATACCAGACATCGACGTACTCAATGTCTCCACCGGCGCGTCCGGCCCTAAGGTCACGTCCACCAAGCACTGATCGCCTTCCGGCGGCCGGCCCTCGACGGCATCGGCTCCGCTGATCGTGATCTTCTTCGTGTCGAGGTGATCCGCCACGGTGTCCAGACCGGTGCTGACGCTCGCGGTCGAGGCGTAGTCCGCGGTGGCGTAGTAACACTGCGGACCTCGCTTCTGACCCTCGTTGAACGAGATGCCCGTCGCCTCCTTCAGGTCCGCTGCCGTCACCAACTCACACGGGGATATCGGCGAGACCTCGGGTGTGGACGGCGTGCCCGAATCATCGCCCGCGGCACCGGACGTCTGCTGCCCACAGGAAGCCAGGGCGACCCCGCCTGCCACCACACCGAAAACAGCCGAAATTTTCCGCAAGAGCGATCCGCTGTTCATCCACACCACCTTCTTTTTGCTTCGGCCACACATCAGTACCGCAGATCTACGCAAACCATGGCGAACTGTCGAAGTAGTCGTCATCGTCCACCGGTGCCACTTTTCGATCGGAATCATCAACACCCCCCGATTCGCTCGAATCGTCCCCGTCAAGTCCGGAAACTTGACCAGCAATGACATCCAGTTGTTCCGGTGCAGAAACACGAGGATTCGATCGGAACGCTTCGACAACACCGGGGTCCCGCGCGAGAGAACCGTCCGCAACGGAACTCCATGTTATTTCTCCGCTGGCGACCCTGGTAGCGACTGCGCCCCATTCGGGGGTATTCCCAGCCCCTGTGACGTACGAAACAAAAAGATCGATTTCCTCGTCAGTCCGCCCTGCATCTTCGTCGTCGACCTGCGAAAGAAGCTCCTCCGACGCCCGAATATCTGATGCGACATCGTCGAGCGCCGCTTCGAGGGCACGCCGAGCCTCGATCATATCCGGCGATGACTGCACGTCAGACCGCTCGATTCTCACCTGACCGAGCCGCCCTTCTCCACCGACTTCGGCCCAGGGTTCAGCGTATCGTCAATTCGCGATTTCCGTTCCTCAAGCTTCCCCTTACTTTCGCGATACTCCCTGGTCTGCTTCTCCATGCCAGCCGTACCATCACGAACGTCCTTGATCACGGAGAAGCCGTCTTGTGTTGAATTTATATCCGGAATCGCCTTGATTGCATCGAATACCTGGACGAAGGACTTGATGTACTGCTTCACGACGTCAGTCAACTTCTGGATCGTCTTGTGTATCCCGAGAACTTGATTAACGATCTGAATAATTTCTTCAACATCCTCCCAGTAGGGGAACTTCTCAAAACCGGTGGCCACCCACTCAACAGCTTTGGCGAAGACACCACCCAGGCTACTAATGGCACGGGTCGCGAGATCCTTGATCTTGTTGATAATCTTCTTCAGGAGCTTCACGACAACTTCGGCCAGATTTACAAGGCCCTCCGACAGCCTGACGAACCCCGCGCCCATAAAGTCCGACATCTCTTCTGCCACAAAAAGAGCAGGACTCCAAATGTTCTCAACGAGAGATTGAAAAGCCTCGGATGCCTGACCCTGGCTCCAAGAATCCCGTAGAACAACATGGGCATTGTCGGTCAGATTCGCCGAGATTGCACGGAAATTGTCAGCCACATGCTTCCACGCTTCACCGTTCTCCGCAATGCGATTGAAGTCGCCGGAAATTGGTTCGACGAGAGTCGCATAGAGACCCTTGTTCTCGTCGCTGAAGAAGTTGCGCCAGAACCAATCGACTTCGTCCAGGAGGAAGTAGTCTTCCTCAAATTGTTCGGCGAGAGACTTCTTGGCAACCGTCGGAAAGAATCCCTTGACCTCTACGGTGTCCTTAAACTGCATTAAAGTCTCCCCCTTCCGCTGGGCGCTCGATTCGCTCTTGCGCCTCGGCCTCCGCAAGGCCGTACTGCTCAGCAGCCGATAGTAGGCTGTCAGCCATTTGATTCATCTTCTTAGTGGCCATCTCGGAAATCGGTCCAAGAGTTTCTTGGCCGAACGCGGAAAACGAATCGCCAATCGGCGCAAGCAAGCCAGTAAACCCTTTGGCGCTCAGTCCTTCATACTGCGCATCAATGCGGATCACCTCAAAACCCGTCGCCAAGTCAGAGATATACTTGGCAAGATCACGCAGAACAAGTGGGTCGACTTCGTGCCCCCCCTGTAGCAGACATAATCCCCTCCGTAGTCGAACTACGTTCGCAGGCTACTGCTCGTGGCCACCGTGTCAACTTCGCTGTAGCCGAAATCAGTGAAGCAGCCTCTCCCCACAACGATGTACACACCGGAAGCGCTCAGGACGTGCCCAGCTCACCCATCTCAGACCAGCACCGTGTCCACGGGCAGGCCGGGGTTGGCGGACAGGTCGAGGGAGCTGGGCTTGTGGCCCGCGGCAGCGACGTGGGCGCCGAGGGCGGCGATCATCGCGCCGTTGTCGGTGCACAGCCGGGGCCGCGGGAGGCGCAGCTCGATGCCGGCCTCGGCGCAGCGCTCCCGCGCCAACGTCGACAGCCGCGAGTTCGCCGCCACTCCACCGGAGACGACGAGCGTGCCGATACCGGCCTCGGTCGCGGCGCGCACCGCCTTCGCGGTGAGCACGTCGGCGACGGCCTCCTGGAACGACGCGGCGACGTCGGCGACCGGCACCTGCTCGCCGCGTTCCTGCGCACCTTCGACCCACCGGGCGACAGCGGTCTTCAGGCCCGAGAACGAGAAGTCGAACTTCGGGTCCCGCGGGCCCGTCATGCCGCGGGGGAACGCGATCGCCTGCGGATCACCGTCACGGGCGGCCTTGTCGATCGGCGGGCCGCCGGGGTACGGCAGGTCGAGCAGCCTGGCGACCTTGTCGTAGGCCTCCCCCGCCGCATCGTCCACAGTGGAACCGAGTTCGGTGATCGTGCCCGCGATGTCGTCGACCCGCAGCAGCTGCGTGTGCCCGCCGGAGACGAGCAGCGCCAGGCACGGCGTCGGCAACGGTCCGTGCTGCAGCGTGTCGACGGCGATGTGGCCCGCGAGGTGGTTGACGCCGTACAGCGGCACGTCGAGCGCCGCCGCGTAGGCCTTCGCCGCGGACACACCCACCAGCAGCGCGCCTGCCAGCCCGGGACCGGCGGTCACGGCGACCGTGTCCACATCGGACATCGACAGTCCGGCGGTGTCGAACGCGCGCTGGGTCGTCGGCACCATCGCCTCGAGGTGCGCCCGGCTGGCGATCTCCGGTACGACGCCGCCGAACCGCGCGTGCTGCTGGACGCTCGAGGCGACCTCGTCGGCCAGCAGCTCCACGGTGCCGTCGTCGTGGGCGGCGACCAGTCCGACACCGGTCTCGTCGCACGAGCTCTCGATGCCCATGATGATCTTCGCCATCAGCGGCCGTCCTCCTGTCGCTGGCCGGTGATCGCGTCCCGGCGCATCGTGTAGGCGTCGGCGCCGGAAGGCTGGTAGTAGCCCTTGCGCACGCCGAGTCGTTCGAATCCGTGCTCGCCGTACAGCCCGATCGCGCTGTCGTTGTCGACGCGCACCTCGAGAAAGACCTGCGCGGCCAGTTCGTCGGCCTTCGCCAGCACCGCGCGCAGCAGCGCCTTGCCGACACCGGTGCCCTGGTGCTCCGGGCGGACGCCGATGGTGTGCAGGCTCGTCTCGTAGTCGCCGCGCTTGCCCATGATCGCGAGGCCCGCGTAGCCGAGCACGTGCTCGTCGCCGTCGCGAACGGACCCCTCGACGGCGACGAGGTAGTGGCCGCCGAGATCGAGTTCGCTGTGGAACGCGGCGGGCGGCCACGGGCTGTCCCCGGCGAACAGCACCGTCTCGATCTCCGCGCACGCACGGACGTGCCGCCTGCGCATCGGCTCCAACCGCACGGGCGCCGCGCCGTCGGGGTTCCCGGCCTCGGGGTTCACGGTGCCGTCGGGGTTCGCGGGAGTGCTCCGGCCGGGCATCATGCCGTCACCCGCTTGCGGGGCGTCGGTTCGGCGGCGTGGGGCCTGCGCAGGTACAACGGTGTCAGCGGCCCCGGCTCGCGCGCCGTGAGGATCTCCGCCGCGGCTGCGCGCACGACGCCCTCCGGCGTCGGCTGTTCGTGGTCGGCGACGTGCCCCGCCGTCTCGGGCACCTCGGCGCGCGACCCGACGTGCGGACCGTCGGTGCGCGCCCCCGAGGCGTCGTAGGTCGCCCAGTACACCTCGCGGCGGCGGGCGTCGGTGACGACCAGGGCGGGGCAGGCCGGACCGGCGGCGATCGCATCGAGCGTGCACACCGGGTAGGCCGGAACGCCGAGGCTGTGTGCCAGCGCCGCGCCCGTGACCAGGCCCGCCCGCAGCCCGGTGTACGGCCCGGGACCGGTACCCACGGCGACGGCGCCGAGATCGGCGAGTGTGATCCCGGCGTCGGCGGTGGCCTCGAGCAGGTGCGGGGTGAGCAGCTCGCCGTGTGCCCGCGGGTCGACGGTCACGCGCGCGGCCACCTGTTCGACGACGGGTCGTGCGGCGGCAACAGCGGTGGCGCCGTCGGCCGCGGCGCTGTTGGCATCGGTACCGCCGGCAACGGCACGGGCGGCCTCGGTGTCGCCGGCCTCGGTGTCGCCGGTCGTGCCCGCCGGGCCGGACAACCGGACGATCCCGGCGGTCACCGCGGGCGTGGCGGTGTCAAGGGCGAGAATCAGCACCCTTCGAGCGTACGACGTCGCGGGGACCGCGCTGTGCGAGAGGATGGGTGCAGTCGGCCGGAGGCGCGAGCGGTCTCCCGGCCGGATCGACCGCAAGGAGGCGCACCGGTGCTTTTTCCCGCGTTGCACGACCGCCGTGAGACGACTGCGCTGAGGTTCGGCGACCGCAGCCTGACCTACGCCGAACTGGCGACCGCGGCGGCGGCCCTCGCCGAACGGCTGACGGCACGGCTCCGCTCCGGAATTCCCGCAGGCGCCGCGGACGCCCAGGGCGGGTCCGGGCGGGTCGCCGTGTGGGCGACGCCGACGCTCGAGACGGCCGTCGCCGTGGTGGGCGGACTGGCCGCAGGGACACCGGTGGTGCCCATCAACCCGAAGATCGGCGAGCGCGAACTCGCCCACATCGTCGGCGATTCCGCACCGGAACTCGTGCTCGCCGCCCCCGGCGACCGGCTGCCGGAGGGGCTGGCCACGACAGCGCGCCTCGACGTCGACGTCCTCACCGGCACCCGCACCGACAGCGCGGCACCTTCGGACGGGGACGTGCTGCCCGCCGACGGGGATGCGCTGCCCGACGAACCCGCCGCCGATACGCCCGCGGTGATCGTCTACACCTCCGGCACGACGGGCGCTCCGAAGGGCGTGGTGCATCCGCGGCGGTCGATCGCCGTGACGCTCGACGCCCTCGAGGACGCGTGGCAGTGGACGTCGGCCGACACCGTGGTGCACGGGCTGCCGCTGTTCCACGTGCACGGGCTGATCCTCGGCGTGCTCGGCCCGCTGCGCCGCGGCGGCACGGTGTGGCACCTCGGCACGTTCTCCACGGCCGCCCTGACCGACGCGCTGGCGAACGGCGCCACCATGATGTTCGGCGTCCCGACGATGTACCACCGGATCGCCGACGAGGTGGAGGCCGACCCGGCGCTGGCCGAGGCCCTGCGCGGCGCACGGCTCCTCGTCTCCGGATCGGCCGCACTGCCGGTGCACGACCAGCAGCGCATCCACGCCGCGACGGGCCAGCGTGTCGTCGAGCGCTACGGCATGTCCGAGACGATGATGAACACCAGCGTCCGCGCCGACGGCGAGCGTAAACCGGGTACGGTCGGCGTTCCGCTGCGCGGGGTCGAGCTGCGGCTGGTCGACGAGTCGGGCGCGGTGATCGAGGTGTGGGACGGCGAGACCGTCGGCGAGATCGAGGTGCGCGGGCCGAACCTGTTCACCGAGTACCTGAACCGGCCGGACGCCACTTCGGAGGCCTTCCACGACTCGTGGTTCCGCACCGGCGACATGGCCACTCGGGACGCCGACGGGTACGTGAAGATCGTGGGCCGCAAGGGGTCCGACATCATCAAGTCCGGCGGCTACAAGATCGGCGCCGGCGAGATCGAGAACGCGCTCATCGAACATCCCGGAGTGGCCGAGGCGGCGGTGACCGGCGAGCCGGACGGCGATCTCGGCGAGCGGATCGTGGCGTGGGTCGTGCCGGCCGGCGCCGCGCCGGACGAGGCCGAGCTCGCCGACCACGTGGCCCGCCTGCTGACGCCGCACAAGCGGCCGCGCGTCGTACGGTTCCTGGATCGGCTGCCGCGTAACGACATGGGCAAGCTGATGAAACGGTCGCTGCCCGGCTGACCTGCCTGGTCCCGCCCGGGACGATCGATGCCCCTGGAACCTGCAACACGGTCCCTGGAAACTGCAACACGGCCCCCGGAAACTGCAACACGGCGGTTGTTCGTCTGCACCGTGCCCGCCCACGGACCCACACCGGCACCATTCGCATGAGGGGTGGCGGTCGGGCGACGGTGGGCGCAGGACACGCGGGTCAGGAGAGGGAGTCGACTCGGGTCGTCCAGGTGCCGTGGGGTTCGACGGTGACGGTGCGGGTGTCGTCGGGGTGGCGGTCGATGCGGACGACCAGCCGGTCCTCCGACAGCGGTTCGGCCAGCCCTTCGCCCCATTCCACGACGACCGCCGACGACTCCAGTTCCGCGTCCAGGTCGAGGTCGTCCAGTTCGGACAGATCGCCGCCGAGGCGATAGGCGTCGACGTGCACGAGCGCGGCGCCGCCGTCACCGGCGGGGTGCACGCGCGCGAGCACGAACGTCGGCGAGCTGACGCGGCCGGACACGCCCATACCGTCGGCGATTCCGCGCGTCATCGTCGTCTTGCCCGCGCCGAGCGAACCGGCCAGCAGCACGAGATCACCCGCCCGCAGCCGCCGGCCCAACGACCGTCCGAACCGGATCGCGTCGTCCGCGGTACTGAGTTCGATGGTCACCGGCGCCACCACCTCGCCTTCCGTGTCGCCTTCCGTGTCGCCTTCCTCTGACTCCTGACACCGGCGCACCGCTGCACCAGTTCGATCACGTGCCGGTTGACCTCGTCCGGCTGTTCCAGGTGCAGCATGTGGCCGGCACCGGGCAGCCGCAGCAGCGACGCGTCCGGCATCTCGGCGACGATGCGCTCGGTGTGCGCCTGCGGCGTGATGCGGTCGGCGTCCCCGCCGACGACGAGCGTGTGCACGTGCGCCAGCCCTGCCAGCGCGGCGTAGCGGTCGTGGGTGCCGAACGTGTCGGCGAAGGCCGCCAACTGCTTCACCGACGACACCGCCAACATCTCCTGCATGAACGACACGACCTCGGACGGCACGTCGTGTTTACCGAACGCGAGGTGCCGCACCGCGGTGCGCGTCAGCTGACCGCCTGCGGCGCGCACGAATTCGACGATCCCCGGCTGCCATCCGGCGAGTCCGCCGACGCTGCGGGTGAACGGATTCTTCCGGGACAGCAACGATTTCGGCAGTCCGTGGCTGCCGACCTCGCCGGCGGCGGTGGCCAGCAGCGCGACGCCGCGAACCTGGGAGGCGAACAGCTGCGGAACCTGCTGGACGAGTTCCATCAGCACCATGCCGCCCATCGAATGTCCCATCAGGACGATCGCATCGTCGGGGGCGACGGCACGGATCACGGAGTGCAGATCGGCGGCGAGCTGTTCGATGGTGCACGCCGATTCGTCCGCGGGCGCGGATTCGCCGTGCCCGCGGTGGTCGTAATAGACCTGCCGCACGCGCGGATCGTCGAGCGCGGTCAGCGCCTTCCGCTGGAAGTGCCAACTTCTGCGGGACAGCCCGAATCCGTGCACGCCGATGACCGTCAGCGCGTGGTTGCCGCCCGCGGCCGGCACCTCCTCGACGGTGAGCGGGGTGCCGTCGTCGACGGCCACCCGCGACACCTTGCCGTCGTCGAACACACCGAGACGGGTCGCGGCGTCCTCGGCCGTCACGGCTCCCCGCCCGTGTACTCGCGCAGCACGCGCGGCCGGTACATGCCGGTGACGATCTCGTAGTCGATGGTCCCGATCGTGTCCGCCCATTCGCGCGCCGTCGGCCCGCCCGCCGAGCCGGTGCCGAACAGCACGACCTCGGTGCCGGCCTGCGGTTCGTCGTCGCCGCAGTCGACGACGATCTGGTCCATGCACACCCGGCCGACGACGGGCCGCCTGCGCCCGCCGAGCCACACGTCCATCCGGTCCGACAGTGTGCGCGGCACCCCGTCGGCGTAGCCGACGGGCACGAGGGCGAGCGTCGTGTCCCGCTCGGCGGTCCAGGTGAGGCCGTACGACACCGACTCCCCCGCCGCGATGCGCTTGGTCAGCACGACGTGCGAGGAGAACGTCATCGCCGGCGTGAGGTCGGCCGACTCCGGCACGGGGTTGAGGCCGTAGATCGCGATGCCGGGGCGGACGAGGTCGAAGTGCAGGTCCGGGCGGGTGAGCGTGGCGGCGGAGTTCGCCAGGTGCCGCAACGGGTTCAGGCCCGCCTCGCGCGCGAGGGCGTAGGCGTCGGCGAACCGCTGGGCCTGCCGGTCGATCGAGGGGTGGCCGGGTTCGTCGGCCGCGGCCAGGTGCGACCACACCGCGACCACGTCGATGCCCGGTTCCGCGGCGGCGGACTTCACCAGCGCGGGCCACAGTTCGGCAGGGCAGCCGTTGCGCGAGAGCCCCGTGTCGATCTTCAGGTGCACGCGCCCCCGCCTGCCCGTGTGCGCGGCGGCGGCCGCCACGCGCGCGAGTTCGGCCGCCGACGACACCGACACGTCGATGCCGGCCTCCAACGCGGGTGTGAAATCGGTGTCGACGGCGTCGAGCCAGCTCAGCAGCGGCGCGTCGATCCCGGCCTCGCGCAGGGCCAGCGCCTCGGCCAGCGAGCACGCCCCCAGCCACGTCGCGCCACCGCGCAGGGCCGCGCGGGCGACCTGTTCGGCGCCGTGGCCGTAGCCGTCGGCCTTGACGATCGCCATCGCGGCGGCGCCCGACTCGGCCGCGCGCGACGAGAGCAGCGCAACGTTACGGCGGATCGCGCCGAGGTCCACGGTCGCCAGCGCCCGCGCCGGCCGGGTGTGTGCGGTCATGAGCTTCCTGCGCTGCTGTCGAGGGCCGTCGCCGGGTGGCGGCGGCCGGTCGTTCGAGGGTGCGGGCACGTGGCTGCGGGCCGGGACGGGTCGCCGCGGTTCACGTGCCGCGCGGGCCATCCTCGCACAGCGCGCGCACCTGCCGGATCGCCTCCGGCACGGCCATGAGCACCTGCGATGCCGACGTCGGCGCGCCTGCCGCGGCGATCTCCCCCGCGCGGGCGTGGACGTCGGCGGCCGCGCCCGCCGCGAGCCACGGGTCGAGTCCCGCGGCGAGCAACCCGCCGAGGATGCCGGAGAGCACGTCGCCGGACCCCGCGGTCGCGAGCCAGGCACCGCGCGGCCGGTTGACGAGCACTCGCCCGTCGGGGGCGGCGACGAGCGTGCCGTGGCCCTTCAGCAGCACGACGGCGTCGAACCGGCGGGCCGCGTCACGGGCGGCGGCCACGCGGTCGGCGCCGGGGCTCGCCCCGGTCAGTCGGGCGAACTCGCCGTCGTGCGGGGTGAGTACCAGCGGCGTGCCGGGGTCGCGCGCGTCGAGGACCTCGGGGCGCGTGGCCAGAAGCGTGATCGCATCGGCGTCGGCGCACACGGGCACGCCCTGCCCGAGGACGTGGGCGAGGACGTCGTGGCCATCGCGCCCGGTGCCGAGACCGGGGCCCGCCGACCACGCCTGCACGCGGCCCGCATCGGCCACCGATCCGGTCGCGACGACCTCCGGCCACCAGGCGCGCACCTCGTCGGCGGCCGGTCCGGCGTAGCGCACCATGCCGGACGTCGCCCGCACCGCGGCGCCGGTGGCGAGGACCGCCGCACCGGGATAGGTCGCCGAGCCCGCGGCGATGCCCGTCACGCCCTGGGTGTACTTGTCGTCGGCGGGCGCCGGCACCGGCCAGGCCGCGGCGACGTCGGCGACGTCGAGCTGCTGCAGGTCGGGCGCGCGATCGTGCTCGGCGCCCAGCGGCAGGCCGAGGTCGACGAGCGTGACGTCGCCGCACCGGCCGGGATTGAGCACGTGCACGGGTTTGCGGGCGCCGAACGTGACCGTGGCGACGGCCTGTACCGCAGGGCCGTCGACGGCTCCGGTGTCGGGATCGACGCCGCTGGGCAGGTCGACGGCGAGTACGGGTGCGGCGACCCGCTCGAACACGTCGGCGGCCGCAGGCCGCAGTGGGCCGCGCGCGGAGATGCCGACGACGCCGTCGACCACCAGATCGGCCCGGCCGGTCCACTGTGGAAGGTCCGATTCGGACAGTACGCGACCACCGGAACGGCGGAACGCGGACAGCCCCGCGGCGTGCGCCCTCTCCGGAGTCAGCAGCACCGCGCCGACGCCCACGCCCCGCTTACGCAGGAACGCGCCCGCCCACAGTGCGTCGCCGCCGTTGTTGCCCGCCCCGACGACGAGCAGCACGCGGCGGCCCGCGACACCGCAGGCGTGCTCGGTGAGCAGTGCGGCCGCCCGCACGGCGACGGCATGGGCGGCGCGGTGCATGAGCGCACCGTCGGGCGTGCGCGCCAGCACCTCGTCCTCGGCCTCCCGCACCCCGGCGGCCGGCCACACGCCGCGCACGGCGCCTACTCCACCGTCACGGACTTGGCAAGGTTGCGCGGCTTGTCGACGTCGAAGCCGCGGGTCCGCGCGATCTCGGCGGCCAGCACCTGCAGCGGCACGGTCGAGACCAGCGGCTGCAGCAGCGTCGACACGGCGGGCACCTCGATGAGCTCGTCGGCGAACGGGCGCACCGTTTCGTCGCCCTCCTCGGCGATGACGACGGTGCGGGCGCCGCGGGCCTGGATCTCGCTGATGTTCGACACCAGCTTGGCGTGCAGCACCGCGCGGCCCCGCGGCGACGGCATGACGACCACGACCGGCAGGTCCTGCTCGATCAGCGCGATCGGACCGTGCTTGAGCTCGCCCGCGGCGAAGCCCTCGGCGTGCATGTAGGCGAGTTCCTTGAGCTTGAGCGCGCCTTCGAGCGCCACCGGATACCCGACGTGCCTGCCCAGGAACAGCACGGCCTTCGACTCGGCGAGCCGCGCGCCGAGTTCACGTACCTGGTCGACGCTCTCCAGCGCCTGTTCGACCGCCTTCGGCATGGCTTCGAGCTCGGCGAACTCGCGGCCCACCTCGTCGGGGAACTTGGTCCCGCGGGCCTGTGCGAGCGCGAGACCCACGAGGTAGTTGGCGGCGATCTGCGCGAGGAACGCCTTCGTGGACGCGACGCCGATCTCCGGGCCCGCGTGGGTGTACAGCACGGCGTCCGACTCGCGCGGGATCTGTGCACCGTTGGTGTTGCAGACCGCCAGCACCCGGGCCTTCTGCTCCCTGGCGTGGCGCACGGCCTCGAGGGTGTCCATCGTCTCGCCGGACTGGGAGACGGCCACGACGAGCGTGTCGCGGTCCAGCACCGGGTCGCGGTAACGGAACTCGCTGGCCAGCTCCACCTCGACGGGCAGGCGGCACCAGTGCTCGATCGCGTACTTGGCGACCAGCCCCGAGTGGTACGCCGACCCGCAGGCGATGACGAACACCTTGTCGATGTCGCGCAGGTCCTGGTCGGCGATGCGCTGCTCGTCGAGGACGACCCGGCCACCCGAGAAGTGCCCGCGCAGCGAGTTGGCGAGCGCCTCGGGCTGCTCCTCGATCTCCTTGAGCATGAAGTACTCGTGGCCGCCCTTCTCGGCGGCCGACAGGTCCCAGTCGACCGTGAACGGCTTGCCCTGGGCGAGTTCGCCGTGGAAGTCGCTGACCTCGTAGCCCTCGCGGGTGATGGTCACGAGCTGGTCCTGGCCGAGCTCGACGGCCTCGCGGGTGTGCTCGATGAACGCGGCGACGTCGGAGGCCACGAACGTCTCCCCGTCGCCGACACCCACCACCAGCGGCGACGAGCGGCGTGCGGCGACGATCTGGCCCGGATGGTCAGCGTGCGTCACGACCAAGGTGAACGCACCGTCGAGCTTGCGGCACACCGCGCGGACGCTGGCCGGCAGGTCACCGGCGGTGTCCGGGTCCTTCTCGTAGGCGCGCGCGATGAGGTGCGCGGCCGTTTCGGTGTCGGTGTCGCTTTCGAGCTCGATCCCGTCGGCCTCCAGCTCGACGCGGAGCGCGGCGAAGTTCTCGATGATGCCGTTGTGCACCACCGCGACACGTCCGGCCGCGTCGCGGTGCGGGTGCGAGTTGCGGTCCACCGGCGGGCCGTGCGTGGCCCAGCGCGTGTGGCCCATCCCGGACGTGCCCTCGAACCGGGACCGGCCGGTCGCATCGACCGCGGCCTCCAGGTTCGCGAGCCTGCCCGCCTTCCGCTCGACGGTCAGGCCGCCCTCACCGTCCAGGACGGCGACGCCCGCCGAGTCGTAGCCGCGGTACTCCATGCGTCGCAGCCCACCGAGCACCACATCCAGTGCGTCCCGGTGCCCGACGTATCCGACGATTCCACACACGCCCCCCAGCGTATCGACACCTCGCCGCGGCGCCGTTCCGGCCGTGGCGAGCGGGTGTGGTGGCGGCCCACGGGGTGTGTGCCCCGAAGGGCACCTTCGGGGCGTTGAGTGCCCCCAAGGTGCCCTTCGGGGCATGAACACCACGGCGCCTCGGCCGCGACAGTGCGGATCGCGGACCTGTGTCGGCCGTCTCGCCGGCACGGGTTGTCGCGTAATCTGCCCGGCATGGCCAAGGCGAAGCAGTTGCTCGAGGACCTCACCTTCCCGGGACCGCACGATGTGCTGCGCGGCGACCTGGCACTGGTCGGGTTGCCGGGCGTGGTCTACACGCCGAAGGAGGGCCGCGGACTGGCGGCCGTCGCGTTCGGGCACGGGTGGCTGCAGCCGACCGGTCAGTATCGCGAGCTGCTGCGGCACCTGGCGAGCTGGGGCATCGTCGCGGCCGCCCCGTCGACACAGGGTGGGCCGCTGCCCTCGCACCGGCTGCTGGCCGACGACCTGCTGTCGACCCTGGACATGGTCACGAACGTACGGCTGGGACCGGGCGCCATCAGCGTCGATCCGGAGAAGGTGGGCGTCGGCGGGCATTCCGTGGGCGGTGGCTCGGCGGTGCTGGCGGCCGCGAAGGAGCCGAAGGTCCGCGCCGTCGGCACGTTCGCCGCCGCTCAGACGATGCCGTCGGCGTCGACGGCGGCCGGACAGGTGCGCTGTCCCGGGCTGCACCTGGCGGGCGGGGACGACCTCGTCGCACCCGCCCAGGGCAACGCCGAGGCCATCGCACGCGCCTGGGCGGGGCCGGTGCAGTTGCGGACCATGCCGAAGGCGTCGCATCTGGCCGTCACCGACGGCATGCACTGGAGCAGGCTGCTCGTGCACGGCAAGCCCAACCGTGCGGCGCACCGCACGGTGCGTGCGCTGCTGACGGCGTTCTTCCTGACGCACCTGACCGGCACCACGACGTACCTGCCGCTGCTCGAGGAGAGCGTCAAGGCGGCCAAGCTCGTCGACCTCGACGAGGCGGACACGGACTCGGCCACCGGCTCCGGCAGGACCGCGCTCGCGAAGGCGAGCTGACCGGGCCGCGGCTCAACGGCAGAGCACAACCCAACGGCAGCGCAACCCAACGGCAGAGCGCGGCTCAGTAGACGCGCAGCAGTCCGCAGCCGAGGTTGCCGTCCTCGTCGACGGCGGTCGCCAGCGCGAGGCCGGGCCGGTCGAGCAGCAGTGTGACCTGGAACGGGCCGGTCGCCGCACCCGTGTCTCCGAGGATCTCGCCGGGGTCGCGCACGTCGGCGTGACCGATGGTGCGGGCGAGGGCATCGCGTTCGGCGGCGGCGAGCTCCCCGGGTGGTGCCGACACGGCGACGGTGCGCACGTCGCTCGCGGCGACGCCGGCGCGTTCGAGCGTGCGGCGGATGCAGACCTCGAGCGCTGCCGCCGGATCGTCGTCGACGGCGACCCGGGTGTCGATGCCCAGCAGTTCGGCGAGCGGAGTGCGCGCGGGGTGCTGCTGTCCACCGGTGTCCTGTCCGCCGGTGCGGTCCCCGCCGTCGTGGTTCCCGCCGTCGTGGTTCTCGCCGTCGTGGTTCTCGCCGGTGTGGTCCCCGCCGTCGTGGTTCTCGCCGTCGTGGTTCTCGCCGGTGTGGTCCCCGCCGTCCGGTGCCGCCGGTTCGAGGAGCAGCACCGCAGCGCCCTCGCCCAGCGGACGGCCGGCCGCGCTGCCCGCATCCGCCCTGCGCTGGTCGGCGATCCACTGACGGGCGGGGCCGTACTCCTCGACGGCGCCGCACAGCACGGCGTCCGCGCGGCCGGTGGCGAGCAGCCGCGAGCCGTAGCGCAGGGTCGAAAGGCCGGACATGCGGCCACCGGCAATCGTCGTGTTCGGCCCGGTGAGGCCGTGCCGGATGGCCGTCTGGCCGGCAGCGCTGTTCATCAGGGCGAACGGCATGAGCGCGGGGTTGACGCGGTACGGCTTCTTGCGGGTCAGCGATTCGCGCGTGAAGTCGAACTGCGTCTGCGCGCTCCCCGACGTCGTCCCGAGCACGACCCCGGCGACGACGCCCTCTTGAGCGGCATGGGCGTCAGCGCCCCGAAGGGCACCTTCGGGGCATTCCACGACGGTGGCGAGGTCGGCCGCGGTGGCCACGGCCAGGGCGCTGCAGCGGTCCATCGACGACGTGCCCTTCGGGCCGAGGGCCTCGGTGACGTCGAAGTCGGCCGCGACGTGGGCCTCGGCGGGCACGGGCTCGCCCACCGGGGCCGGGTCGGGCCTGCGGGCCGGATCGGCGTAGGCGGTGCGGTGGGCCTCGGCACCGACACCGCACGCCGAGATCGCCGACCACGCCGTGATCACCGCGCCGGTCATGCGGGCCTGCCCAGTACGAGCACGGCGTTGTTGCCGCCGAACGCGAGCGCGTTGTTCGCCACCACACGCAGGTCGGCGTCCACGGCGGTGTTGGGAACGCAGTCGACCGCACACTCCGGGTCGGTCTCGGTGTGGTTGATCGTCGGCGGGACGAATCCGCGGTCGATGCCCAGGGCACACGCCACGGCGGCGAGCGCGCTGGCCGCACCCATCGTGTGGCCGAGCATCGACTTGACCGACACCGTGCGCGGAACCCCGTCCCCGGAAACGGACCCGCCCTCACCAGCAGCGGACCCGCCCTCCCCGGACGCGGACCCGAACACGCTGTGGATCGCGCCGCACTCGGTGACGTCGTTGGCCTTGGTGCCCGTGCCGTGGGCGGAGATCAGGTCGACCTCCCCGGGTGCGAGGCCCGCATCGGCGAGCGCCAGGTCCATGCACCGGGCGACGCTCTCGCCGTGCGGGGCGACCTGGTGGTGGGCGTCGCAGTTGAGGCCGTAGCCGAGCACCTCGGCGTAGATCCTGGCGCCGCGGGCCACGGCGTCGTCGAGCGTCTCGAGCAGCAGCACGGCGCCGCCCTCACCGGTGTGAATGCCGTGGCGGTCGACGTCGAACGGCCTGCACCGGTCGGGGTCGACCGCGCCGAGGCGGTAGAAGCCGGTGAACGTCATGCGGCACAGGGCGTCGGCGCCGCCGCAGAGGGCGTAGTCGGCCTCGCCGGTGCGGATCGCGTCGACACCGCCACCGATCGCGTAGTTGCCCGCGGCGCAGGCGGTGGCGATGGTCGACACCTCGACGTCGGCGAGCCCCAGGTCGCGGGCGACGCCGGTGGCGAGGCGGCTCGCGGGCACCCGCCGCGCGGCGGCCGGGTCGGTCGCCGCGGGGCCGTCGTGGACGAACGAGGCGGCGAGACGTTCGCCGTCGTCGGAACCGCCGTCGGTGGTGCCGACGGACACGAGACCACGCCGGTCACGCAGGTCGTCCTCGCCGAGCCCGGCGTCGTCGAGCGCCATCCTGGCCGAGGCGATGGCGAACTGCGTCGCCCGGCCCGCCTCGTCGACGGGCACGCGCCGCAGCCACGGCTCCGGGTCGAACCCGACGACCTCACAACCGGTGGCGTGCGCGAATCCGGTGGTGTCGAACGCCTCGATCGGGCGCGCCCCGCTGCGGCCCTCCCGCAGCCCGCGCGCGTAGGCGTCGGCGCCGGTGCCGATGGAGGACACGACGCCGACGCCCGTCACGACGACACGGCACCGGCCCGCCTGCACCCGAGCAGAAGCCACGGCTACGCGCCCAGTGCGTCGCCGAGCACGTCGTACACGCCCTGCAGATGCACCAGCCGCTCCAGCTCGTCCTCGTCGATCTCCACGTCGAACTCGATCTCCAGATGCGACAACAACTCGATCAGCTTCATCGAGTCCGCACCCAGATCGTCCACGAACCGGTCCTCGAGACCCACCGATTCCGGCTCGGTCTCCAGCACGCGGCACACCAGCGCCGTGATCTCCCCGGCCCGTTCCCGGATCACGGCAGGCACGGCACCGTTCACCCCGGCACCGTCTGCCACGGCGCCGTCCGTCACGGCAGCGTCCGTCACGGCAGCGTCCAGCTCGGCAGTGCCCGTTCCCACACCGGGCTCGGCAGCACTGTCCGTCACGACGCTGTCCGTTCCTGCGCTGTCCGTTGCGGCGCTGTCCGTTGCGGCGCTGTCCGTTCCTGCGCTGTCCGTTCCTGCGCTGTCCGTTGCGGCGCTGTCCGTTCCTGCGCTGTCCGTTCCTGCGCTGTCCGTTCCTGCGCTGTACTCGGCATTCATGTCGGGGGCGCTCATTTCATGTACGTCTCGTTGGAGAAGTCCTCGTCGTCCTCGTCGTAGGCGGGCGCGGGCCTGCGCACGGGCTGAGGCTGCGGTGCGGGCGAGGCCGGAGCGGGCGGGTCCGCTGCGGGCGGTGCGGCCTGCTGCGGCGCCTCCGCGGGCGACGTGGGCTGGGTGGGCCGCTCCGCGTGGGGCGCGGGCCGATCCGCACCTGCCGTCTCGTCCTCGACGCCGAAGTGCAGCACGTGCTCCTCGTCCTCGCGCGAACGTCCGGTGTCGAAACCGCTGTTCGCGCGCTGGCGCTTGGCCAGTTCGATGAGGTGTTTCGCCGACCGCTCGGCCACCTCGCCGCGCTGTGACAGGTTCTCCGATGCGCGCTGTTTCGCCTCGGCCGCCTTGCGTTCGCGCAGCGCCCGCCGGTCGGCCAGTTCCCGGTTGATCTGGTCGAATCGGGCGATCGCAGCCGCCGCCCTGCCCTCAGCCATGAACCTCTCCTGCTGTCATGTCCTCCCCCGCCGGAGTATCACTCGTCGCAGTGCGCTCGTTCGTCGTGCGCTCGTTCGTCGCAGTGCGCTCACTGGTCCTGGCGCGCTCACTTGTCGTACCGCACCGCGGGCGGGTCGTCGCCGATCGTGCCCGTGATGGCCTGCGGGGACTCCGAACCGTCGAACAGTCCGCCGTCGATGCGGTAGCTCGACGTCCGCGCCTCGCCACCGCCGCCCTGGCCACCTGCTCCGGCACCGCCCATGGGCGCACCCATCATGCCGCCGCCCATGCCGGCGCGGCCGCCGGTCCCCGAGCCACCGGCACCACCGGCCTCGCCACCCGACGGGGCCGCAGCCGCCGCCGGTGCGCCGCTCGCGGGAGGCGCACCGGTCGTGGCGCTCGTCGACGAACCCTCGTCCAACGGCTGCGGCGGTCCGCCCTCGGCCGAGAACCCGCCGCCTCCGCCGTCGAGGGAGCCCGCACCCGCGCCGATGGAACCGGCACCGGCGCCGATCGAGCCGGAGCCCGCCGCCCCGCCGCCCGATCCTCCGCCGGAGTCGCCACCGAGGTCACCCAGGTCGCTCGAGCTCGACGAAGGTGGGGTGAACCCGTTCGGCAGCGACGAGAGCCCGCTGTCGGGGCCGCCGTCCAGTCCGTCGAGCGTGTACGTGGTGGGCTCGCCGTTGCCGTCGTCGACGGTGACGAGCGTCGGGCCGTCCGGACCGTCGGGCTGTTCGGCGACGAGCTCCATGTCGCCGTCCTCGATGCGGATCTTGCCGTCCGGGTCGGGCCGGTAGACCTTGTCGCCTGCCGCGCCGCCCCCGTCGCCGGCGCCCGTCGGGCCGAAGTCGCCGCGATCACCGGTGTCGGCACCGGCGTCGCCGGCGTCGTCCCCGGTGCCGAAGTCGAGCTGGTAGTCCTGCAGCGGGCCGTCGCCGTCGTCGACGGAGATCTCCATCTTGCCGTCGGCGTCCGGCTCGGTGATCTCGAGCTTGTTGTCGCCCTCCTCGACGGTGAGCTTGTCGCGGTCGCCTCCCGGCCTGCCGAGCAGACTGTCGGGCTCGCCGTCCCCGTCGGTGTCGATGGTCGACTGCGGCGTCGTCACGTCGGGGATCTCGCCGTCGGTGCCGCTCCCGGGGCCGCCGGTGCCGGACGCCGGCGTCTCGAACTCCGGCGCCTCGGGGGTCGAGACCTCCGGCGTCGGCGTGGCCGGGGCGCCGCCTCCGCCCGACGCACCGCCACCGGGGCTGCCGCCGCCCGGGGTGGACACGCCCGGCCCCGGGGTCGGCACGTCCGGCGTACTCGCTCCGCCTCCGGGGGTTCCCACGCCCGCGTCGACGCCGGGCTGCTGACCACCCGGTTGCGTGCCGCCCGGCTGGTTGGGGAAGCCGTTCTCGTACGCGCCGAGGTACTCGTTGAGCGTGCCGTAGGCCTGGTCGACGGCTTCCTTCGTCGACTCGCACAGCGACGTGAACGACGAGTACAGGTTGTCGTACAGGTCGACGTTCCACGATTCGCGGATCCACGTCTTGCATTCGGTCTGGACGAGTTCCTTGTTCTCGTCGTTGAGACCGCAGTTGTCGGCGCGGATCGTGGATTCGAGGTTGGAACCGCACACCGAGTCGACCCACGCGGCCACTTCGAGGACCTCGTCCTGGCTGTCGAAGTCGCCCTTCGCGAGGGCCATGACCTTCCTTGCGGTCTCCGGTGTGGCCTGGCCGACGGTCGGTGTGTACAGCTGCATGACCTGCTCGGCCTTCTGCTTGACCGAGTCGAACACCGTGCGGACGGCGGTCTCGATCACCTGGGAGGCGCCGGACAGGTGCTCAAGCAGGTCGGTCGAGTTCGGTTCGATGTCCTCGTTGTAGCGCTGGTACGACGTGTTGGCCGCGTCGCCGGTCCAGTCGCGATACAGCGAGTTGAGGTCCTCCTGGGTGCTCTGCTGCAGCCCCTCCAGCGTGCCGAACGCCTTCTTCAGCTGCTCGGCGTCGTCGAGGAACTTCTGGAAGTCGATGCCGCCCTGCTGCCAGTACTGTTCCTTGATGTCCGAGGCGTAGTCGAGCGGGCCGTCGATGTGCTGCGAATCGGCCGGGACCTCCGCGTCGATCGGCAGGAACTTGTGGAACGTGTCCAGCGCGTCCTCGGCCAGTTCGAGCAGCTCGTCGGAAGTGGTGACACCGGTCGTCGTCGACGAGGACGACGGGCCGGGCGGCTGTGCCTGCTCGAGCTCTTCCTTGTTCTCGTCGAGCTTCGACTCGACCTGGTCGCCGCGGTAGCTGCCTTCCTCCGACTCTTCGCGCGCCTTGTCGTAGGGGTCCTTGTCGCTGTCGTAGCCCTGGTAGCTGCGCCAGTCGCCGCCACCGTAGGGACCACCGCCGTAGGGACTGCCGCCGTACGGATCGCCCTGCGGAGTGGACGAGACGTTGTACTTCTCGTAATAGGACTCGGCGGAGTCGTTGCCGTCGCCCGCCATCGCGTAGTGCCCGAGGACCGCCTGCTTGGTGTCGGCGGAGACATGGGGATCGTCGAGGATCTCCTTCGTCTCGTCCCACGTGTACTTCGGTTCGCTGTCGAAGATGCTCACAGTCCACTCCCCGCCTGTGAGGCCGCCTGGGCCTGGGAATCCTCGGCCGAGCCGTACTGCTGCGCGGCCGCGCCGATCGTGCCCGCGAACGACGTCAGCGAGCTGCACATGGCCTGTGCCGCCTCGCCGATCGTCTGGATGCCGGCCGTGTAGTCGCCGCTGAAGTCGGCGTGTGCCTTGCCGAATCCGTTCTCGCCGACGTTCGACGTGCCGACGTCGGAGACGTCTTCCTGTGCGCTGGCCGCGGCATCGCTGATGCGTGTGGCTTGGTTCGACATCGAACCCTGGTCGGCCGTATAGCCCTGCGGCGCGTTGACCCCGCTCACGTCCGCACCCCCTGGAATCGTCGTGGTCCTGACATCGTCTGTGGTCGTCTGCGGGATACGACGCGAGAAGTACCCGATCGGTGCCGTCGCATCTGCACACGAAATGTACCGGGTTGGGGTGATCGAAGAAACGCGAATCGGACGTACCGGCCCGACGGGGAACGCTGCGGCTGGGGTTGCGCGGGTGGGGCTGTTGCGGGGTGGGCGGCGGCCGGCCGCGGGTGATGTGGCATGGGCGGACACGCGACGGCGGCGGCCGGCCGGACCGTGGTGATCCGGACGACCGCCGCCGTATACGTGTGCGGTGCCGCGCGGGTGGGTATTGCGCCGTGCGGGTGGGTAGCTGCTGCGCCGTGCGGGTAGCTGCTGCGCCGTCGTCACCCGCGTCGTCAGCCCGCGTCGTCAGCGAACGCAGGTCGCCGACGTGGGTCGTGGCTAGACGAACCAGTCCCGATTGGCGAAGTCCTCATCGTCGTCCTCGTCGCGCCGGGGCAGGGCGGGACGCCGGGCCGGCGGAGTGGACGGCTGCGGAGGCGGTGGTGCGGCCGGGGACTGCGATGCCGGTGCGGCGGGCTGTGCGGGTGCCGCGTCGGCCTGCGCCTCCTCCGACTCGTCACCGACGGGGCCGAAGTCCATCGTGCGGCCGCCACCGTCGTCGCGCCGCTGCAACCACTCGTTCTTCGAGTTCGGATCCTCGGCGGCTTCCTTGTTGGCGGCGATCTGCTCGTCGAGCTCTTTGTTCAATTGCTCGGCAGCTTGCCGACGTTCTTCGACAGCCTCTTCGCGCTCTTGCTCCGCTTGCTCGGCCCATTCGTTGATCTCTGCAGTTGCCGCACGTAACCGGGCCTGATTTTCGGCGAGCTTTTCCACCAGATCCGGATCTGCATTCTCGACCACCGACTGCTTCCCCTCTACTTCGCGAATCCTCGACCGGACGGATTGACCTGGGATTACCAGCCTTGTCCCGGTAATCGATGTGCTGTCAGCGACCGAAGGACACAGCGGTTTCGGCGCCCTCACCGATCGTGCCGGTGATGTGGTTCCCGCCCGCTACTTCACCGAACAGCTCACTGACGGCGTCGAGGATGAACTGGCTCTGCCGTTCCTCGTCGCCGCCGCCACCGCCGCCACCACCGGCGCCGCCCATGCCGCCGCCCATCATGCCGCCGCCCATACCGGAACCACCGGCACCGCCGCCGCTGTCGCCGGAGCCACCGGGCCCGCCGCCGTCGCCGGAGTCGTCACCGGCACCGGTGTCCTCGCCCATACCGGCCTCGGCGAGACTGCTGTCGCCCGGCATCTCACCGGCGCCACCGCCGAGTGCGCCGTCGCCCAGGGACGAACCGAGGCTGGAGGCGGGCGCCGTCGCATCGTCGGCGCCGTTCTCACCGCTCGCCCCGGCGTCACCGCCCGGTGACTGGGCTGCGTCCGCCGTGTCGGCCTTCCTCGCGCCACCGTCGTCGGGTCCGGCCGCACCACCGTCGCCGGCCGAGCCCGCCCCGTCGGGGATCGACGAGCCGGCGCCGCCCGCACCCAGGTCGGGACCCGCGCCGGCCTGTCCGGCTTCGCTCGCCGACGCGACGGACCCGGTTCCACCGGGCGCACTGCCCTCCGCGGCCGCTCCGGCACCGGCAGTGCCGGAGCCAGTACCGGATCCGGAGTCGGAGTCAGCCCGGGGAGCGCCGTCCTGGCTGCCAAGCTCGTCCATGTCCGGCCCATCGGCAGCCATGCCGCGGGCCGCGGACTCGACGCCACCGCCGCCGGGGCGAATGCCGCCGCCACTTCCCGCGCCGGACCCGGAGGTCTCCTCCTCGCCGAGGGTGTAGGTGGTGGGCTCGCCCTTGCCGTCGTCGACCGTCACCTTGGTCGGACCGTCGGGGCCGTCGGGCTGTTCGGCGACGATCTCGGTGTCGCCGTCCTCGATGCGGATCTTGCCGTCCTCGTCCGGCGTGTGGACCTTCTCGCCCCGGGCACCGCTCGGACCGTCGTCCTGGGTGCCATCGGCGGCCCCGTCACCGGACCCCTGCGGACCGAAGTCCTGCCGACCCTGTTCACCGGGAGTCTGGCCCTGACCTGCGTCTTGTCCCTGGCCGGGCTGTCCCGGGCCGGCACCCTGACCCGGACCGGCACTCTGCCCCGGGCCGCCGTCGGTCTGTCCACCCGGCTGGGCTCCGCCGGAGGCGTCGTCGCCGCCTCCGAAGTCGAGTTTGTAGTCCTTGAGCGGGCCGTTGCCGTCGTCGACGGAGATCGCCATCTCGCCGTTGGCATCGGGCTCGGCGAACTCGAACTTCTTGTCGCCCTGCTCGACGGTCAGGGTGTCACGCTCGACGGCGTCCTTGACGGCCTCGCCGGTCGCCGGATCGATCGGGTACGGCTCGCCGGTCTCCGGGTCGGTTTCGAGCTTGCCGCCCGTGACGGGGTTCTTGCCCTCACCTGCTTCACCCGGCTTCGGCTGACCGTTACCGCTTTGATCGGGCAGCTGCTCACCAGCCGCAGCCGGGTCGACCGACGCCGCGGGGGGAGGGACTGACGACGAGCTGGGAGTCGGGCCAGCCGATGGCGGTGGATTACCACCGGTCATCGGCGGGCCACCGGTCGGCACGGTCTGATTCTCACCGGGGACCGCGGACTTGTCGCCACCCTTTCCCATCTGGTCGCCGAACGCCTGCCCCAGATTCTTGTTGAGGGCATTGATCATGTCCGAGTAGTTCGTCTGGACACCCTGTTGGACGTACTGTTGCCCAAAAGCGTGGAACTGCTCGGCCTTCTGCTCGTAAGCGGCGACGAAGGCCTTCAACTGAGCTTCGGCGTCCTCCAAGGCCTGCCTGCCACGTGCAAGCTCCTGTTTAGCATTGTAGATATCGACCGTATCCGCAAACTTGTAATCCTGAAAGTCAAAAAATGGCGACTGCTCACCAGAAGGGGAAAGCATGCCGAGTAAATTATAGGAAACGTAAGCCTCGGTCATGCTTTCCAGGAAGCCCGGGTCCGTCTTTTCCTGGACCTGCTGAATTCCGCCGCGAAACTCCTGGCCGACCTTGATCAGGGTGTCGATGTCGGACGGAACAAGACCCGAGATTCTGCCGTTTCCGTACATGTCCAGCACGGCCTTGACGTACTCGGCCACACATTCCCGCACCGTTTCGATGCCGGCCATCACGCTGTCAGAGGCCGTATTGAGCGCCTGCGAGAGATCACCGGCGTTCTCGTTTATCGTGTTGTTTCGCTGACTGGCCGCATCTTTGGCATCGCCGACCCACTCGGACGTGCCGTCCTTCCAGGCCCCATGCAGCGATTCCTTCGCCTCACTGACCTTCTTATGCGTGTCCGACAAAACATTGGAGTCCTGCCAGAAACAATGGAACTCGATGCCGCGAAATTCGTCCAGGCCACTCCGGATGTCGTCCGGCGTATTCCCGCTGACTGAGTACTTGGCCGACGCGCCCGCTTCCCCCTGACTGGAATTCGGGTTGTTGATCTCGGCCCGGGGCATCTCGCGCTGGCCCTTCTCGCCCGATTCCGCGTTATAACCGAGGGACTTGACCTCGGTGTACTTCGGATGAAACTCACTGAAGAGCTTGACGATCAACTTTGCCTTGTCGATGATCTGGTCCGAGGAGCTGTACGATTTCAGATCCTGCAGACTGCCTTTCGCATCCGAAATTTCTCCCTGATGCGATTCCCGCTGCGCCCTACGAAACGCTCGCTTCCCGTTGTAAATATTCTCGAGCGGAGCCTCGCCGCCGTCTTTGATGTCTTCCGCGTCGTACCCGTATTTGCTGGAGTACTTGTAGATCTCCTGATGACTGACCACGCCCGCATTGGACAAAGCCATCAGCATCTGACCGCGATGTTCCGACGAGACATTCGGATCGTCGAGCAGAGCCTTCATCTCGTTCAGATCCGCTTCGGTGAATTCCGATTTGGCCACTTGTTGGACCGCCGCTGTGCGGGCTTCGTCACCAACCATACCGCTCACAGCGAGAGTAGTGCGGTCATCCATCGTCAGACCTCCTTCGAGGCGATGGTCTCCGCGCTCACGGCCTCGTCGTCCTCGTAGGCATTAGCGGCCTGCTTCATTTTGTCGCCGAGATCCGCGGCCTGTTCGCCGTACTTGGTCACGGCATCGCGGTACTTTTCTATCGCCTCCGCATAGGGCTTGGCGGTCTCCGACCACGCCTTGCCGACCTGCGCCTCACCGACGTCGGTCTCCAGCTTTCCGCCGGCCTCCTTCAGCTGTTCACCATCCTGGGTGTAAGCCTTACCGGCCGCGCGAAGCTTGCCGTAGTTGACTTGTTGACCACCGGCCATCGGTTCCTCCCCCTGTTGCATGGTCGTGCAGGTCGAGCTTGTTCGTCACGGTTCGGACGCAACACGATGACGTCCGGTGCCGCTACGGATGCTCAGAGAAACATACCGAATCGGCCACGTCCACGTCGCACGAACGACGACACTGGTGGCGGACCTCGCCCTCCCGGGCCGGACCATCCCCACAGCGGCACCGCAGGTCATCACAAGCGCCCCGGCGCCGACGGCGGCCGACGCCCCGCTCGGGCGATCGGCGCCTCTGGTCAACCGGCCTCGGGCATCCGCTTCACGCGACCGTCGCGACGACTCCCGCCAGCCGGTCCGCCGCGGCCTGGGCGACTGCCTCGGCCTTCGCCTCCACCATCACCCGCACCAGCTGCTCGGTTCCCGACGGGCGCAACAGCACACGCCCCTCCTCGCCCAGCTCGTCGGTCACCGCGTCGACCGCGTCCTTCACCGTCTCCGACGCCGCCACCACGGCCTTGTCGGCCACGCGGACGTTCACCAGCACCTGCGGCAGCCGCCGCATCACCCCGGCCAGCTCGGCCAGGGGCTTGCCCGTCGCCGCGGCCCTGCTCATCAGCCGCAACGCCGTCAACAGCCCGTCCCCGGTCGTCGCGTGCGAGGGCAGCACCACGTGCCCCGACTGTTCCCCACCGAGCGCGAACCCGCCTGCCCGCAGCTCCTCCAGCACGTACCGGTCGCCGACCGCCGCCGTGCGCAGCGTGATGTCGTGCTCCTTCATCGCCAGATGCAGACCCAGGTTGCTCATCACCGTCGCCACGAGCGTCGTGTGCGCCAGCTCGCCGCGTTCGGCCATGTCCAGCGCCAGCACCGCCAGGATCTGGTCACCGTCCACGAGCGTGCCGTCGGCATCCACGGCCAGGCACCGGTCGGCATCGCCGTCGTGCGCGATCCCCAGATCCGCACCGTGGGCGACGACCGCCTCCTGCAGCTGCTCCGGATGCGTCGACCCGCACCCGTCGTTGATGTTCACCCCGTCGGGCTCCGCGTTGATCGCCACGACGTCGGCGCCCGCCCTCCGGTACGCCTCAGGGGCCGCCGTCGACGCCGCGCCGTTCGCACAGTCCACGACCACCGTCAGCCCCGACAGCACATGCGGCGTCGCGCCCACCAGATGCCGCACGTACCGGTCCAGCGCATCCTCGACCTCGGTCACCCGGCCGATCTCCGACCCCGTCGGCCGCACCCGGCCCGGGCCGCCGCCTGCGAGCGCCGTCTCGATCTCGTCCTCGATACTGTCCGGCAGTTTGTGCCCGCCCTCGCCGAACAGCTTCACCCCGTTGTCCGGCATCGGGTTGTGCGAGGCCGAGATCATGACACCGAAATCCGCACCCAGGTCGCCCACGAGGAACGCCACAGCCGGCGTCGGCAGCACCCCGACCCGCAACACGTCCGCACCCGCCGACGCGAGCCCCGCAGCCACCGCGGCCTCCAGCATCTCGCCGCTGGCCCGCGGGTCCCGCCCGACTACCGCCACCGGGCGGTGCGACCGGTCGTGCGCCGCCAGCACCCCCGCAGCAGCCGAGGCCACCGACATCGCCAGCTCCGGCGTCAGCTCACTGTTCGCAAGACCGCGCACACCATCGGTGCCGAACAGGCGGGCCATACGTTCCTCCAACTACACACTTCTCGCGCCCGAAGGCGCCCGGAGATCCCACGGTGAGCACTCCACGCTGCGCGGACAACTTAGCGACACACGCGCGGGCGATATCGGCGGGTCACCGCTTCTGCTACCGCAGGTGCCCGACCAGCAACGCTTCGCAGCCCGGCCCGACGGTCCACCGGTCGGCCCGCCGACGGCGAACCGGACCGGTACCGCCCACACCGGCGCACCGCTCACGAGCGCCGACCGGCGACACCCGCGGGCACAACACGGCCCCGGAACCCGCAACACAGCCCCCGGAGAACGCGACACGGGCCCCGGAGAGCGCAACACTGGCCCCGGAGCCCGCAACACGGCCCCCGGAATCCGCAACACGAGCCCTTGGGAGGGGGTGAACATGCGAAAGCGCCCACCCGTGTATCGGATGGGCGCTTTCGCATGTTGCCGCGCACGCCTGTGACGCACGCGACCGAAAACGTTCGGGGAACGTCAGCGCTTCGAGTACTGCGGCGCCTTACGGGCCTTCTTGAGGCCGTACTTCTTGCGCTCCGTCGCACGCGCGTCACGCGTGAGGAAGCCGGCCTTCTTCAGCGCCGGACGGTCGTCGGCGTCGATCTCGGCCAGCGCACGGGCGATGGCCATGCGCAGCGCGCCGGCCTGACCCGACGGGCCGCCGCCACGCAGGTTCGCGGCGATGTCGAACGACTCCGGCTTCTCGACCGTGCTCAGCGGCTCACGGATGAGCTGCTGGTGCACCTTGTTCGGGAAGTAGTCCTCGAGGGACTTGCCGTTGAGCTTGAACTGGCCGTTGCCGGGCACGAGACGCACCCGGACGACGGCTTCCTTGCGCCGGCCAACCGTTTGCGCGGTGCCACCGGCGGCGCGAGACGGCTTCGGCGCGGCCGGCGTCTCGCTCATCACAGCCGCTTCGGTGGCGGCCTCGGTCTCGGTGCTGGTCACAGGCTGTTCCTCACTCACTTGGTCACCTGAGCGATCTTGGTGATCTCGTGCGGCTGCGGGTTCTGCGCGGCGTGCGGGTGGTCCGGGCCGGCGTAGACCTTCAGCTTCTTACCCATGGCACGGCCGAGCTTGTTCTTCGGCAGCATGCCCTTGATGGTCTTCTCGAGCAGTCGCTCGGGCTTGCTGTCCAGCAGCTCGCCGAACGAGTGCTTACGCAGGCCGCCCGGGTGACCGGTGTGGCGGTACGCGAACTTCTGCTCGCGCTTGTTGCCGGTGAGGGCGACCTTCTCAGCGTTCACGATGATGACGAAGTCACCCGTGTCCACGTGGGGAGCGTAGGTCGGCTTGTGCTTGCCGCGCAGCAGCGTGGCAACCTCGGTCGCGAGCCGGCCGAGCACGACGTCCTGGGCGTCGATCACGTGCCAGGCACGGGTGACATCGCCGGGCTTAGGGCTGTACGTGGGCAAGGGTCTACCTCGTCGTCAAGATTGCTGTTGGGTACGTGCGGGCTGGGCGCAAACACTCGGCGCGCGCACAGACTACGAAGATACCCGGTCGCTTCGGGGAGCGTGGAAGCGGGGTCGGGTCGGCCGGTCATTCTAATCCCGGTGACGCCGGCCGCCGAGGAGGCCGCACCGGCGCGTCGACCTCCGGCCCGCGTCAGTTTACGCACCGCGCCGACCAGGTCCGAGCCCCCGGGGGCACAGCTGCGCGCTCCTGGGGCTTGGTCGCGCCCCCGGGACGCATCCTGCCGATGCAGCACCACTGCCCGAACACCTCCGGACAGGCGAAAGCGGGCCCGACCCGGACGTCGGACCCGCTTCACACAGCCTCGTCAGCTGGCGGCCGGAGCCTGCTCAGCCGAACATGCCCTTGATGCCCTGCTCCGTGCCCTGGTACGAGTCGGCGATCTGCGGCAGCGCGGTCGCGATCTGCGCGAGAACCTGCTTGAGGTCGTCGAGCGACCGGTCCCAGTTCTGCTGCAGCTCCTGCCAGGCGGCCATGGCCTCACCTTCCCACTCGCTGGTGAGCGGGGCGAGGTTGCTCTTCAGCTGCTCGAACAGGGCCTCCAGCTCGGCGCCGGTGGACTTGCAGTCCTCGGCCGCCACCTGGATGGTCTCGTAATTGACCTTAATTCCGGACATGATCTTTTTCCCTCCAGAAAGTCTGAGAAATGAAGTGAATCAGGGTGTGGGAGCGCCTGCTCAGAGGCCGCCGAGAACGTTGCCGATGTTGCTGATGGAGGAGTTCTGCTCTTCCTCGGCCTGCTCGTACTTCTGGCCCGACTGCTGCAGCAGGTCCGCGATGTCCTGCAGCGCCTGGTTCAGCTTCATGTTCTTCTCGTCGAACGCGGCCATGACGTTCTGGAACGCGCCGGCGGCCTGACCCTGCCAACCGGCCGACGTGGCCTCGATGTTCGACCGCAGCTTCTGCATGTTGGCGTCCATCTGACCCTTGGTCTCGGACACGTCCTGGAACGCCTTCTGGAACTGCTCCGGTGTCCCTGCAAAACCGCCAGCCATTGGGAATGACCCCCTTCGTTAGTGGTTCGGTCGAGTACTTCCTCGTTGGTACTGACCCTACGACGGAGACCCTGCCACGATCGGTTCCGCGATGTCCTGCCGGATTCGGAAGTCGTTGCTCCCGTAAACGCGACTGGTCGGAACCAGCGGGAACAGACGCTGTTTTCGCAGGTCAGAGTCATATTTTCGGGGTCGCGCAGACGTTCTCGAAAGCATCCGCGACACGGACGGGCTACCGACGAAGGATCGATTCCGGGCATCGCCGGCCGGGGTTTGCAACCCGCAGCCCGGCAGACCGTGACTCCGCCGCCCGCTACCCGGCCGCGGCGGACGTCAGTTCGTGAATTCGAGGGTTCCGACGATCTGGTTGCAGCCCGATTCCAGCCGCTGCTCCATCTCCACGATGCGGCATCCGACGCTGACCTGTGCGCGGCCGTTGGCCTGGACGTACCACTTGATGATCACGCCGTCGGACGGGAATTCCTCGTAGTAGATGGTGTCCTTGTCCGCGTAGCTGTGGTGCTGGCGGAAATTGCGGTACTGACCGGGATTCTGCCCGTTCGCCTCGTCGGCATCGGCGCGCAGTGTGTCGTAGAGCTGCCGGTGCTGGCTGCCCGCGTCGAAATCCTGCTCGATCTGCTGGACGACGACCCGGTCCGCGCCGTCCGACTGCTTCGGTGCGAACGCGACGCGGGCGCGCTGGGTGTCCTCGAGGACCCTCTCCCAGCCCTCGGGGGCGACGAACGAGTACGAGAACCGCGCGACCTCGGTACCCGGCGGACGGTCGTCGCGCAGGAAGAAGAACCATCCGGCCGTGCCAGCCAGCAGCAACGCGACCACCACGGCCGCCGACCAGGCGAGGACGCGGCGCTTGCGCTTCGGCGCCCGTTCGCCGTCACCGCCGTCGACGGCGTGCGGGCCCGACCCCTGGTGGCCGAACCCGCCGTACGCGGGCGCCTGCTGCTGATACTGCTGCTGATTCGGGTGCGGGCCACCCGGCTGCTGCTGCGGGAACGGCCCGCTCTGCGGCGGGGCCTGACCCGGCGGGGCGGACGGCTGCCGCGCACCGGCGGGCGGCTGTCCTGGTGTTCCGGGTGACTGTCCCGGCGCTCCGGGTGGCTGTCCCGGCGTTCCGGGCGGGGTCGGCCTGCCCGGCGCGGGCGGATGACCGCCCTGCAGGCCCGCCGCCTGCTGATTCGGGGCCTGCGGGGTCTGCGGGGCCTGCGGGGTCTGCGGGGCCTGCGGGGTCTGCGGGTACTGCCCCGGCCGGGCCGGCCCACCGTGCCAGCCCTGCGGCGTCCCGGCCTGCTGCACGGGCACCCCCTGCGGCGCCTGCCCGGCCGGACCCGCACCGCCCGTCCGCCCCTGCACGGCCCGGCCGGCCTCGTCCCGGCCGACGACCGTCGTCGTCTCGCCGCCCCGCCCCGGCAGCGCACCCGGCACGGCGCCGCCGCGGTCCGGGATCACCTGCACCGCGCGCAGTGCACCACGGGCGACGACCGTTTCCGGCTGATCGAGCGTCGTCGGGACGACACCGGTGCGCTCGTGGACCAGCCGGGACATCTTCGGGATCCGGCTCGACCCGCCCACCAGGAAGATCGCCGTCAGCTGCTTCGCCCTCAGCTTGGCGTCCTCGATCGTGGCGAGCGTGAGCTCGACGGTCCTGCCCAGCGGCGAGGCGATCAGTTCCTCGAGCTGCTCCCGGGTGACGTGGGCGTCGGCGAACGGCGGCGGCATCGGCACGTCGGTGTAGGCGTGGCGCGAGAGCGTCTCCTTCGCACCCCGGATGTCCTGCCGCAGCACGCGCCTGCGCCTGCGGTCCGCCAGCTCGCGGCCCTGCACCAGTTCGTCCCACGACTCCCGGTCGGCCGCCGACACCAGCGACCCGACGTGCTCGAGCAGCGCCTGGTCGATGTCGGCACCGCCGAACCCCGGGTCGCCGCGCGTGGCCAGCACCTCGAACGCCGTGCGCCGCTGCTGCGACTCCGTTCTGCGCACCACGCTGACGTCGATCGTGCCGCCGCCGAAGTCCAGCACGGCCAGCGTGTCACCGGGGCTGCCGGTGAACGCGACCGTCTTCTCCGGATTGCCGCCCTTCGCGGGCGTGTACGTCGCCGCGTGGAACACCGCGGCCGCCACCGGTTCCGGGACGAGCGCCACCTCGTGGCCCAGTCCGGACGCCGCCTGCCGCAGCAACCGCGTGCGCACCGCGCCCCAGTCCGCGGGATGCGTCAGGACGAGCAGGTCGACGTCGGCGCCCGCAGCGAGCCTGCGCGCCTCCCCCACCGCCCGCGACAACACCGCGCGCACCACGTCGACGACCGACAGCACCGTCTCGCCCAGCAGCAGCTCGCCCTCGTCGATACGCCGCTTCGGCGTCGGCTCGAACCGCGCCGGATCGACCGCAGCCTGGCGTTCGGCCTCCTGGCCGACGAACAGCGTGCCGTCGGCGTGCGCGTACACCGCCGACGGCATGAGCGGCTGGCCGTCGACCACGACGACCTGCGGCTGCCGTTCCCCGATGGCGGCCACGACACAGGTACTCGACGTGCCGAAATCGATCGCGACGCGAAAGGTCACCGGTCGCCCCCGGAGTCGGCGGCGACCGGTGACCCGTTCGTCAGCGCGGTGATCACTCGGGGTTGATCCACGAGACGTGCATGAGCTGCTTGCCGATCTTGCGGCTGACGATGTTGCCGCGGCCCGGAGGCATCGGGGCGGCCTTGACGTTGCCGAGCAGCTGACCCTCGTCCTTGGAACCGTTCATGACGATGCCGGGCATCGCCAGTTCCTTGAGCTTGCCGAGGATCGGATCCATACCGGTCCGCGCGGCACCACCCGTGCGGCGGGCGACGATCATGTGCAGGCCGACGTCCTTCGCCTGGGCCAGGTACTCGCCCAGCGGCCGCAGCGGGTTGTTCTGCTGCGTCGCCACGAGGTCGTAGTCGTCGACGATCACGAACAGCTCCGGGCCCTGCCACCACGAGCGGTCCTTGAGCTGCTGCGGCGTGACGTCCGGACCGGGCAGGCGCTTCTCCATCGACCCGGTCACCTCCTTGACGATGCCGTCGAGCTGGTTGGCCGAGACCACGTACGACAGCACCTGGTCGCCCTCGACGAAGCCGAGCATCGTGCGCCGGTAGTCGACGAGGATCAGCACCGCTTCCTTCGCCGTGTACCGCTCGGTGATGCCCCGGACGATCTGCCGCAGCAGGTTCGTCTTGCCGGACTCGCCGTCGGCGTAGGCCAGGAAGTGCGGATCCGCCTGGAAGTCGAGGTACACGGGCGCCAGCTCGTCCTCGTTGACGCCGATCGGCACCAGCTTCGAATCGCGGCGGCGATCCATCGCGAGCAGGTCGTCGTACGGCATGACCTCCGGCAGCAGCCGCACCTGCGGCGCCTTCGGGCCCTGCCACGCCGCGCTGATCTTCGCGACGGCGTCGCTCACGCCGTCGCCGATGCTCTCCGGGTCGCTCGACCCGTCGATGCGCGGCAGCCCGCCGAGAAAGTGCAGCTTCTCGCGGTTCAGGCCACGACCGGGACGGGAAGCAGGGATGTTCACCGCGGTGCGGCGGTCGATGTCGGACTCGCTCGGGTCACCGAGGCGCAGCTCGAACCGGGTGCCGAGCATGTCCTTGATGGCAGGGCGGATGTCGGCCCACCGGTTCGACGCGATGACCACGTGCACGCCGTAGGCCAGGCCCTGCACCGCGAGCTTGGTGATCTGCGGTTCCAGCTCCTCGAAGTCGTCGCGCAGCGCACGCCAGCCGTCGACGATGAGGAACGCGTCACCGAACGCGTCCTGTTCCGCGGTGATGTCGCCCCGGCGCTTGCGGTTCCGGAAGTCGGGCATCGAGTCGACGTTCAGCTCACCGAACCGCGACTCCCGCTCGTTGGCGAGCGTCGTCAGCTCCGCGACGATACGGCGCGCCTTGTCCGGATCCCGCCGCGCCACGGCGACACCGCCGACGTGCGGCAGCCGGTCCAGTGAGCCGAGTGTGCCGCCGCCGAGGTCGATCGCGTAGAACTGCGCCTCCTGCGGCGTGTGCGTCAGCGCCATCGACATGATCAGCGTCCGCAGCAACGTCGATTTGCCCGACTGCGGACCGCCCACGACCGCGCCGTGACCCGAACCGCCGGAGAAGTCCGCCCACAGCGGGTCGCGCCGCTGCTCGTACGGGCGGTCGACGATGCCGAGCGGCACCTGCAGCTTGCCGTTGCCGAAGAACCCGACCGGCGACAGGCCGCGTTCGTCGGTCGGGTTGAGGTTCGGCAGCAGCGTGTCGAGCGAATTCGGCTCGGTCAGCGGCGGCAGCCACACCTCGTGGGCGGGCGGGCCCTGGCCGACCAGCCTGCCGACGATGACGTCGAGCTCACTCGGTTCGACGGCCTCGTCCGACTCCGGTTGCTCCGGCTTCTCCGGTTCCGGCTCCGGCTCCGGTTCGGGCTCCGGTTCCTTGGGCAGTTCGATGTAGTCCGGCACGAACCGCTGCGGCCGCTTGTCGGCACGCACGACCTTCGCGCCCGGCGCCGCCTCCTTGATACCGGCGGGCCGGTACGGACCGGACACGTAGGACGCCTTGAACCGTTCGAGCGTCGACGTGTCGTACTTGAGGTACCCGCCGCCCGGCACCGACGGCAGCTCGAACGCGTCCGGCACGCCGATCGCGGCGCGGGACTCCGCGGCGGAGAACGTCTTCAGGCCGATCCGGTACGACAGGTGCGAGTCCAGGCCGCGCAGCTTGCCCTCTTCGAGGCGCTGCGAGGCGAGCAGCATGTGCATCTGCAGCGACCGGCCCAGCCGGCCGATCGCGACGAACAGCTCGATGAAGTCGGGCTTCTCGCTCAGCAGCTCGGAGAATTCGTCGACCACGATGAACAGTGCGGGCAGCGGATCGAGGTCGGCACCGTTCTCCCGTGCCTTCTCGTACTCCCACACGTTCTTGAAGTTGCCGCCGGTCTTGAGCGCCTCCTGCCTGCGGTTCATCTCACCGGCGAGCGCGTCCTTCATCCGGTCGACCAGCGTGACCTCGTCGGCGAGGTTGGTGATGACCGCCGACACGTGCGGCGCCTTGTCCAGGCCGAGGAACGTCGCACCACCCTTGAAGTCGACGAGCACGAAGTTCAACGACGTCGACGAGTGCGTGGCGAGCATGCCGAGCACGAGGGTGCGCAGGAACTCGGACTTACCGGAACCGGTCGCACCGATGCACAGGCCGTGCGGGCCCATGCCCTCCATGGCGGCTTCCTTGATGTCCAGCTCGACCGCCTGGCCCATCTCGCCGACCCCGAACGGCACGCGGTAGCGGTCGCGCACGGGGCGCGGCCGCCACGCCTGCTGCACGTCGAACGTCATCGGATCGCCCGGGATACCGAGCAGCTCCAGCAGGCCCGGGTTGGACAGCAGCGGCTGCTCCTCGCCGTCGTCGGCTGCGGCCGTGCCGATGCGGTACGGCGACAGCTTCCGCGCGAGCGCCTCGATCTCGACGACGCTGAGGGTGTCGGGGGCACCGAACCACTCGACTCCGCCCGCGCTGCGCGCACCGAGCCGTTCGGGCTCGGCGACCAGGCGCAGGCCGCGGCGGGCGGCGAGATTGCCGATCGTGTCGGACAGGTCGACGAGCGTGACGCCGACGAGGCCCTCCTCCAGCAGGATCCGCTCCTCGCCGGTGACATCGGCGTCGTCGAGGATGATCACGATGTGGGGCTGGTCCGGCGGCGGCGTCGCGTTGCGCGAGAACCGCTGCCGGTCACGCAGATCCTCCTCGAGCCACTGCTCGAGCTGCGCCAGCGAACCGGACATCATGCGCAGCTGGCCGATGCCGTCCGACAGCGTCGGATGCTGGGTGTGGGGCAGCCACTTGGCCCACTCCCAGTCCGCCTTCGCCCTTCCCGTCGACGCGACCGCGATGAGCACGTCCTCCGGGCTGTGGAACGTGACGAGCTGCGCGAGCGCCGCGCGCGTCAGCCCGCGGACGAGTTCGCGCTCCCCCTGCACACCGACGGCCGCGAACCCGCGCAGCGTGATCTGCGTCGGCAGGTCCGGGACGATCGAGTGCGCCCGCACGAAGCGGCGCAGCGCCAGCGTGGCGATCGGCTCCAGCTCGTCGACCGGGCCGGTCTGCGGCGGCACGAGGCGCGTGGCCAGCCGGTGTGCACTGCGGCCGACCCGCAGGTGCAGGAAGTCCTGGTCGTTCTGCCTGCGCTCCCACATCCGGCGCGTGGCCGCCATCGACCACAGCGTCTGCGGATCCGGGTGCACCCACTCCAGCGAGGCACGCTGCTCCTCCATCGCCTCGCGGGCGCGTTCGCGCATCTGACCGAGGTAGCGCAGGTAGTCCTTGCGGTCCTCGTTCATCTCGGCCTTCTTCGGGCCGCCCCCTTTGCCGCCGCCCGCGAACATGCCGACCATCGACATGACCATCATCATCGGCATCATCATGAACATCGGGTTCGGCATGCCCTCGTTGGCCTGCAGCCGGGGCACGATCATCATCCCGACCATGCCCAGCATCGCCACGATCATGACGACGGGCAGGATCTTCATCATGATGTTGCCGGGAACCGCACGGGGCACCTCGGGCGGCGGCTCGAGATGAACCTCTCCGCCCGGAGGGCGGGGAGCAGCCAGACGTGGCGACCGCTTGAATTGCAGCGTGCTCACCGAAAAGACCCCTCTTCAACTCGGCTGATCGAGTCGCCATGCGACCGGCCACATACTGGCCGAGACCACACGGTAGCGAACGAGGGCAACCGGCGATCCACAGACCGGCGAACTCACTCCCGGCCGCGTCGAATCCACCTCACCGGGCCGCCGAATGCGCTAGAACGGCACCCGCGGGCGCAGCTGCGCCCGCGGAAGTCGGATACGCCCGCGGCAACCATAGTCGTCCGGGCGGGCGAACGGTAAGTTGCCGTGCGCGGTATAAGTACCGGGTCAGCGATACATCCATGTAGGGGGACAACAGGTGGCAACGGGCACGACCGTATTCAGCCGGGTCACGGTGGTCGCACCGAACACCCGTATCGACGTCGCACTGCCGGCCGACGTGGCCGTTGCGGACCTGATGCCGATGCTGCTGGAGATGGCCAAGGAGGTCGCACCGGACGGCGGCGCCCGGCACGGCGGCTGGGCGCTGGCCAAACTGGGCGACGCTCCGCTCGACCCGAGCCGCACGCTCGCGTCGCTCGGCGTCGTCGACGGCGAGCTGCTGCAGCTGCGCAAGCGCAACGAGAACCCGCCACCGCCGCTCTACGACGACGTCGTGGACGCCATCGCGGAGGCCGACCCGGACGGCTTCCGCCCGTGGAGCAAGGACACGGCCCGCAAAATCGGCCACGCCGCGGGCGGCCTGTCGGCCGTACTCGCCGGGCTCGCACTCTTCCTCGGCGGCATCGGCGGCTACCCGCTGTTCGCCGCGATCGCCTCCGGCGTACTGGCCATCGCCTGCGTCGCGCTCGGTTCCACCCTGGTCCGCGCCTACCAGGCGATCTCGACCGGTGTGCTGGTCTCCGCGGCGGGCGGGCTGCCGATGGCGTTCGTCGCAGGCTTCTTCATCGTGCCGATGGACATCTCGGTCCGGCCGAACCTGCTCCTGGCCAGTGCCCTCGTGGTGGTGGTCGCCGCCGCCTCGATCATGATCATGGGCACGGGCCTGACGACGTTCATCGCCGCGGCGACGGTGGGCGTGTTCGGCGTCGTCTCCTTCCTCGTCGCCACGCTCGTCGGCCACCCGGCACCCGGCATCGCCGCGGGGACGGCCGCGGTGGCACTGGGCTGCATCTCGATGCTCCCCCGCGCGACGATCTGGCTCGCGAAGCTGCCACTGCCGACCGTTCCGGGGACGGCCGACGAGCTCAAGGAAGACTCCGAGATCCCGGACTACTCCGACATCGAGCAGCGCACCAGCTCCGCGCACAACTACATGACGGGCCTGCTCGTCGGCTGCGGCTCGGTCACCGCCCTCGCGGCGATGCTCACCGCGACCTCCGGCGACATCTGGGGCATTCTGACCGGCGCCTTCGCCACCGTCGTCCTGCTGCTGCGCGCGCGGACGTACGCCAACGGCGCACAGGCCGTCGCACTGCTGGTCACCGGAATGGTCTCCGCCGCGGGCATCCTCATCGGCTGGCTGCAGGGCGCCGAACCGTTCGACCAGCTGCTGTGGGCCACGGCCGCGTTCGTCGTGATCACCGCGGGCTCCGTCGTTCTGGGTGTCGTGATCCCCAACCAGCGGTTCTCACCACCGGTACGGCGCACGGTCGACATCCTGGAGGCCGTCTGCATCGCAGCGGTGCTGCCGCTCGCGCTGGCGGTCATGGGGCTGTACTCGTACTTCCGCCACCTCGACCTCCTGGGCTGACGGCCGTCCCGGGGTCGGGAGCGGCGCCGGGCGCCGGCGACAGCCCACACAGGCACGCCAGACACGTGCAGGCGCACAGACCCGCGCAGGCACGCCAGACAGACGTCAAGGGGGTTACGGTGCGTTCGGTCGGTCCACACGCCGCCGGTTCGAGGTCGGCCGGCAGGTTCGACACCGGTTCACGGACCGGTGTACGCCGATCCGGGCCGGCACGCCGGATCTCGGCGGTACTGCTCACCGCGGCACTCGGGGCCACCACGGCGATGATCCCGGCACTGCCCGCAGCCGCCCAGTCCGACGACTGGACTCCCCCGGCCGACGCCGGACTGCCACCGGTGGGCCAGCTGAAGCTCGACGGCCCGAACGAGCACTACGAGCGCAACACCGAGTGCGTCACCGCAGCCGAACTCGACGAGGCCGACCGCCTCCGGCAGGCCCCGTGGGGGCAGATGTACCTGCGGCTCGACGAGGCCCATCGCATCCTGGCCGCCGAGAACAAGCAACCGGGCGCAGGCGAAACGGTCACCGTGATCGACACCGGCGTCGAGGACGGCCATCCGTACATGCGCGGCGCCGACGGGAAGAGCCGGGTCACCGGCGTCGGCGAGTACGTGGCGGAGGACGCCGGACCGGGCGTTCGCGACTGCGACGGCCACGGCACCGAGGTCGCGGGCATCATCGGCGCGAACACCCCGCCGGACATCGGCTTCCAGGGTGTCGCTCCGCACGTGCAGATCAACGCGATCCGCCAGTCCAGCCAGTACTACGAGAAGAGCGACGAACCGGAGCAGCCGCAGAACCCCGGCGGTGACGGCGACGGTGACGGCGGCGGCGGCGACGGCGACGGCGGCGGTGACGGCGGCGGCGACGGCGATCCCGGCGGCGGCGGCCAGGACGGCGGCGGTGGCCAGGACGGTGACGGCGACGCGGGGACCGGCGAGTCGTCGGCCACGGGGACGTCGCAGCGTCAGGCCGACAGCGAAGAGGGAGCCGGCACGCTCGCCACGCTGGCGGCCGCGATCATCAAGGGCGCCGACGCGGCCCCCGGCAGCGTCATGAACGTCTCCATCAACAACTGCCAGCCGTACTCGAAGCAGGTCGACGTCGAGAACCAGAAGGTGCAGGCTGCCGTCAAATACGCGCACGAGGAGAAGAACGTCGTCGTGGTGACCGCGGCGGGCAACGTCGGCGAGAACTGCCGACAGAACACCGACTCCGACAACCTCAGCTCGGTCGTGTCACCGCCGGTGTTCGCCGACCACGTGCTGTCGGTGGCCGCGGTCGGCGAAGAAGGCACGGCCCCGTTCAGCATGAACGGACCGTGGGTCGGCGTCGCCGCACCCGGCACGAAGATCATCTCCCTCGACCCGGCCGAAGAGTCCGACCGCATCGTCAACCAGACGATCGACCCCAACGGCGAGGCGGCCCCGATCGAGGGCACGAGCTTCGCAGCACCGTACGTCGCCGGGCTGGCCGTACTGGTGCGGCAGATGTACCCGAACCTCGACGCCACGCAGGTCATGGACCGCATCAAATACACCGCGCACCACCCGGCCACCCCCGACGGCCACGATCAGTACATCGGCGAAGGCGTCATCGACCCGGTCGCGGCGCTGACCGCGGACGTGCCCACCGAGATGGGCATCGAGCCGATCCAGCAGCAGCCGCTGCCCGACGATCTTCCGCCGGCGAACATCCCCAACTGGACGCCGTTCACCGTGGCCATCGCGGGCTCGGCAGGCGCGCTGGTGGCCATCGGCGTGACGATGTTCGTGGTGCACACGGTGCGGCGGAAACAGCAGACGGCACCCGCATCCGCGAAGACGTCGTCGTCGGGCTCGCCCGGCTGATTCGGGCGGAGTGCGGCCGAACCCGTCCGGGACCCGCCCGAACACGACCGTGGCCCCGCCCGAACACGACTGTGGCCCCGCAGCTCTGCCGGACGAGCTCGCGGGGCCACGGTCACACCGTTCGGTGCGCATGCACCGGCACGGTGACGACACCGGTCGGCACAGCGCCGGTCAGCCGCCTGCTGCGGCTCCGTTGCCGACACCCGGTGTCTGCACCTGCACCGAGTCGTACGTCTGCCGCACGTCCTGATAGTTCAGCGAGGAACCCGCCGGCAGCATCTTGAGGATCGTCTCCGGCGCCGCCTCGAACATGTTCCCGGACAGGCCGAGCCACTCGGCCGTCGTCACGTCCGGAATGCTGTAGCGAATACCCCGGTCGGAGACCAGCTGCAACGGCCCGCCGCCGAACGTCTCCCGCGTGGTCGCCGCGCGGACGACCGCCGCGTGGCCGGGCTGCATGTAGAACTGGTCGACCTGGTTGTACCCGTCGGGCGCAGGCGTGCCCACGTCGATCGGGTTGGCGTCGTCGGGCAGCGGCGACGTGTTGTGCACGTACAACCGCGTGACCGAGTCACGGGCACGGCCTTCGCCCTCGACGGTCCAGCCGAGACAGGTGTGCGGGGTCAGCTCCTGATCGACGACCTCGAGATCACCGGTCACCGGCAGATGGTCGAGCTCGAGCCAGCCCTGGTCGCCGTCGGTCAGCTTCGGCGCACTGGCGACCGCGCCGGGCCCCACCTCCCGCGCCGTCGCGGCGCTCTCGTCGGCGGCGAGGATGACGCTGGCCGCACCCTCGTTGATCTCCTGAATGCCGTGCTGCAGGACGACGTAGTACGCCGTCGAGCCCGCGTCCTGCACCTCGAGCACCGACCCGGCCCGCGCCGACGACGCATCGAAGCCCTGCGGGCTGCTGCCCTTACCTGCGATCGGCGGGGCGACCAGCTCACCGGACGCGTTCGGGATCGCCTCGAGCAGGCTCGGCGACATCTTCCGGATGTCGTCCTCGCTCAGCCCGAACGCGTTCACGATCGGATCGTCCGTGGCCATGGTGACCACGGCCTTCACGGCATCACCCTGGCCGGCCTGGGTATCCGCCTGACGGTAGATCAGGTAGACGGTCTCGTCGTCGCCCTTCGAGCTCTTGGCGAGAATCGCCTGGTTCCGCGGCAGTTCGTTGCCCGTGTTCCCCCCGGACTCGCCCGCGAGCACCTGGCTCGTGACCTCGGCCTCCTGCCGCGCGGTCTGGTCGGGCAGCGAGCTGTCGTAGTTCAGGTTGTCGCACACGGCCCAGTTCTGGCCGATCGTCTGCTCGTCCGTCGGCAGCAACGGCGGTCCGTCCGGAATGCCCCGCAGCCGTTCGCGGCCGATGTCGACCAGCTGCGTGTCCGGCACGACCTCCGGTTCCATATCGGCGGGGTCGGGCGCCTGCGGCAGCTGTCCCCCACCTGCGCCGCCGTCGCTGCCCTGCTGCTCCTGCGCCATGCTCAGCAGCTTCGCCGACGCGACGTTGAACGTCGGGATGAGGCGCTTGTCGCCGCCCTGCGCCTGGTGCACGACATAGACCTGACCGGACTGCTCGCTGATCACGATGCCGCTGTCGGGCACCTTCGGCGCCGGCTTGAAAATGCCGAACACCAGGAACCCGAGGCAGCCGAGCGCGCCGAGGACGACGCCGACCGTGGTGGCACGTCCGTGCGTCCGCATCGGGTCGTGCAGCATGACCGGGTCCTTGCGCACCAGGGCCGACTGCATCCGCCGCAGTACGAACCGGTACGCGTGAACCTGTGACTTTGTTGTCGGTGTTGACGGCATTCTCGCCCCACTGCCTCCCCATCGCGATACGGTCCCGCAGGATAGCCGTGCAGGACCGGCTGGTGTTGGTTTCTACCAACACCCGCTAGTCTGCGGCTCCCCGGGATGGCCGTTTCCGCTGCATGACCGTCACACGCATCTCACAGCGGACGAATCAGGGTGCGCCTGCAGGCCGGCCGGGCACACGCGAGGGACAAGAGGGGAAGAAGCCAGCGGATGTCCGTCACCACTCCACCTTCATCGGGCCCGCCTCCGGGAGGGAGGCCACCGGGCCCGGGACCGCAGCGCCCGCAGGGACCGGGGGGACCCGGACCGGGCGGCCCCGGTGGACCGGGCAGGCCCGGCCCCGGTGGACCCGCGGGCCCGAACGGCCCGGCAGGTCCCGTCGGACCGGCGGGACCCGGCGGACCCGCAGGGCCGGGTCGTCCCGGACCGCCCCAGCCGGGTGGCCCTGCAGGCCCCGGCGGACCCGGTGGCGGCCCCCAGGGCCCCGGTGGTCCTGGCGGTCCTGGCCCGGGCGGCCCCGGCGGACCCGGTGGCGGCGGCCCCGGCGGACCGGGCGGCCCCGGCGGACCCAGCGGCCCGCACGGTTCCGGTGGCCCCGAACCCACGCCGTCCGAGCCGCCGAAGCCCCCGGAGCCGGAGCCACGCAACGCACCACCCGCCCGGAAGCGGGCCCTCGGTGCGAGCCTCGGCCCGCTTCCGGTGATGAACCTCGTCCTCATCGAGATCGGACTCGCCATCGGGCTGGTCCTCGTGGCGATCGACGAAGCGCTGCTGTGGGTGGGCGTCGGCGTCCTCGGCCTGACGGTGATCCTGGCTCTGCTGCGCTGGCACGGACAGTGGTTCACGCAGTGGGCGGGCCTGACGTCGCGGTACACGTTCCGTTCGCGCGCCCGCACGGCGACCCCGCCACCTCCGAGGTCGATCGAAACGGTGGACGACGAGGAAGAGACGGTCATCAGCGACGACGACGTGCGCGTCAACCTGCTGCGGCTGGCGATTCCGGGCCTGGTCGTCGCGCACGGCAGCGACCACGAACACTCCGACGTCGGCCTCGCCTGGCACGACGGCACCTGGACGGCGGTGCTGCTCGTCGAGCCGACCCCGGCGCTGATCACGCAGGCGGGCGGGGCGCCCAGCCTGCCGCTGTCGGCACTCGCGCCGTGCCTGGAAGACCGCGGCGTGGTGCTCGACTCCATCCAGATGACGTGGCACTGCTACCCCGGCAGCGCGGCGCTGCCCTCCGATTCGCCTGCGCTCAGCTCGTACATGGAGGTCCTCGGCCCGCTCCCGGCCGCGGCGCGGCGGACGACGTGGATCTCACTGCGGCTGGACCCGAAGCGCTGCGCCGCCGCCGTCCAGGAACGCGGCGGCGGTGTCGTCGGTGCGCACCGTGCGCTGATGGGCGCGCTCTCGCGGGTCCGCAACGCCCTCGAGTCGAACGGGGTCCCCACCCGCCCGCTGGACGCCGACGAACTGCTGCGCGCCGGCATCTCCGCGGCCGAGCTCACCGGCGTCGTCGGCTCGGGCCAGAAGGTGTCGCTCAAGGAGAAGTGGACGGGCGTCACCGCCGCGGGCATCGGCCACGCCAGCTACGCGATCACCGGCTGGCCGAAGGGCAAGGTCACGCAGAACCTGAACGCCCTGACCAGTGTGCGCGCGCTCTCGTCCACCGTCGGCATGGCGATTTCCCCCGCCGAGGACGAGGGCAAGGTCACCCTGCGCGGCATCGTCCGGGTCAGTGCCCGCAACCCGCGTGAGCTCGAGTCGGCCGACCAGCGGCTCGGTACGCTGGCGGACAACGTCGGCGTCTCGCTGACCCCGCTGAACGGCAAACAGACCGACGGACTGGCGGCGACGATTCCACTGGGGGGCACCGCATGACGGGCCCGGGAACGACGGCCGGCGAGCATCGCAGGGCTGCCACGGCCCGAGGCGCGGAGCGGGGAGGAATCGAGAAATGACGCGACTGCAGGACCCGACGAAGGTCGACGGGGTGGCGCCCGAGTTCATCGCCGACCCCGAGCTGCTCGACGCGGTCAGCCCGTCCGGCGACCGCGGCGGCATCATCCTCGGCTCCGGACTGCAGGGCGAGCCGCTGACGGTCTCGGCACTGCGGTCGGTGCCCACGCGCATCGTGGTGGTCGGCGGGCTGTACCTGGCTCGGCAGGTGGCGATGCGGGCGATGGCCGTCGGTGCGTGGTGCATCGTCGCGACGGGCCGTCCGGCCGCGTGGCACGTGCTGCAGCAGGCCGCCGGCACGCAGCGGGACGGCCAGCCCTCGCCGCTGGTGCAGATCCGTAGGCTCTCGCCCGTCGAACTGCCGCGGCCGTCGGAGGACGCGCCGCTGCTGGTGGTCAACGACGGTGGCCCGACGCCGCAGGACCTGTTCCCGCCACGGTCGCCGTGGCAGACGACGGTGTACGTGCTGCCGTACCTGCACCCGCAGGCCACGGCGGTCGCCAACGGCGCCGACCTGGTGCTCATGCAGCGGCTGCCCGCGGGTCAGGCCGACCTGGCGGCGCAGATCTGGCGGCTGCCGCAGCAGATGACCCGCCAGCTGACGACCTTGAAGGACGACCACGTGGTGGCGCTCGGCCGGAACCTGTGGCGCCCGCTCCGCCTCGTCACCACGAGCAAGGAGCAGGCCCTCCTCGGCCCGGTCCGCCGCGGCGACTGACGGCACCCACCGACCGACAGCCCCGTGGGTGCCCCGTGAGCACCTGGCCTGTGGGTACACCTTCGGGGCACTCAACGCCCCAGATCTTCCCCTCACGCCCCGGAACGACAACCGCCCCTCAGCTTTCCTCGAGCTGAGGGGCGGTTGCGCGAAGGGAACAATCGGGGCGCCCAACGCCCCGAAGGTGCCCTTGGGGGCATTCCCGCTGCGGGCGGGATCGTCAGAGGCTGTCGCGGACGTTGCGGGTGTGTGCGGCGCGGGCCGCGAGCTCGCCGTCCGGCGGGTAGTCGATCGCCTGCAGCGTCAGTCCGTGGGCGGGTGCGACGGAGCTGCCACGCACCCGGCTCTCGAGCACGCGGCGCGGCCAGTCGACGTCCCGCCTGCCGTCGCCGGCCATCAGCACCGCACCGACGAGACTGCGGACCATGGAGTGGCAGAACGCATCGGCCGACACGTCGGCGTGCAGGTCGTACTCACCCACGCGGCGCCACGTGAACCGCTGCAGCTCCCTCACCGTCGTCGCGCCCTCGCGCTGCTTGCAGTACGCGGCGAAGTCCTGCAGCCCCAGCAGCTCCTGGGACGCCTCCTGCAGCACGTCGACGTCCAGCGGGCGGTGCCACGCCAGCGTGTCCTTCCGGCGCAGCGGATCGACACCCCAGGGTGCATCGGAAACCCGGTAGCGGTAATGCCTGCGCACGGCGGAGAACCGGGCGTCGAATCCGTCCGCGGCGACGGATGCCGCGAGCACGCGCACGTCCGCAGGCAGCAGTCGATTCCACCGGTGCCGCATGCGGTCCAGGTCCGGGAGCCCGCGGTCGTCGACCGTCAGCCTGCGCGACGTCGGCTGCCCGTCGTAGGGCGCGACGTCGACGTGCACGACCTGCCGCGCCGCGTGCACCCCGGCATCCGTACGGCCCGCGACGACCACGGACCCCGGCACCGACGCGCCGGGCGGCTGTGTCGCGAGCGCATCCTCCAGCGACCCCTGCACGGTGCGCCTACCGGGCTGCCTGGCCCAGCCGGAGAAGTCCGTGCCGTCGTAGGTCACCTCGAGGCGCAGACGAACGAGCCCGCCCTCCCCAGTGGGAACGGCGGGCTCGTTCGATGCGTGGCTGCCTGTCAGGCCTCGTCCTTCTTCTCGGACTCGGTCTTCTCGGCCTCGGCGGCCGGGCTGTCGGCCGAGTCGGCGGAATCGGCCGAGTCGGCGCTGTCCGCGGAGTCCGCGCTGTCGGCGCTCTCTGCGGACTCGGCTTCGGCGGCGGCCGGCTCGTCCTTGGCGAACTTCGTGCCGCGAGCCTTCTCGGCCTCCGACGTCACGGTCTTCTCCGCCACCAGCTCGACGACCGCCATCGGGGCGTTGTCGCCCTTGCGCGGCAGCGTCTTGGTGATGCGGAGATAACCACCGTTGCGGTCGGCGAAGTGCGGGCCGATCTCGGCGAGCAGCTTGTGCACGACGTCCTTGTTGCGGACGGTCCGCATGATCTGACGCCGGTTGTGCACGTCGCCGCGCTTGGCCTTCGTGATCAGCTTTTCCGCGAGCGGCCGGACACGCCTGGCCTTGGCCTCGGTGGTGGTGATCTTGCCGTGCTCGAACAGCGACGTGGCCAGGTTCGCCAGCATCAGCCGCTCATGCGACGGCGATCCACCGAGACGGCGTCCCTTGGTGGGGGTGGGCATCGGTTCTCCTCGTTAGCTTCTCAGCCGCGAGACCCGGTGGCCGGCGCAGGCCGGCCACCGTCGTCGGGTCCTACAGCTGTTCCGTCTCTGCGTAGTCCTGGCCATCGTCGTGGCCGTCGTCGGACAGACCCTCGGGGACGCCGACGGACATGTCGTCGCCCCAGCCCTCACCGTCGTCGTAATTGGCGGCCGCGGTCGTCGGGTCGAACCCGGGCGGGCTGTCCTTGAGCGCGAGGCCGAGGCCGACGAGCTTCATCTTCACCTCGTCGATCGACTTCGCACCGAAGTTGCGGATGTCGAGCAGGTCGGCCTCGCTGCGCGAGACCAGCTCGCCGACCGTGTGAATTCCCTCGCGCTTGAGGCAGTTGTAGGACCGCACCGTCAGGTCCAGGTCCTCGATCGGCATCGCGTAGGCGGCGATGGTGTCCGCCTCCTGCGGCGACGGGCCGATCTCGATGCCCTCCGCGTCGATGTTCAGCTCCCGGGCGAGGCCGAACAGCTCGACGAGCGTCCGGCCCGCCGACGCCACGGCGTCCCGCGGCGTCATCGACGGCTTCGTCTCCACGTCCAGGATCAGCTTGTCGAAGTCGGTCCGCTGTTCGACACGCGTGGCCTCGACCTTGTACGTCACCTTCAGCACCGGCGAGTAGATCGAGTCGACCGGAATCCGGCCGATCTCGGCACCCGCCTGCTTGTTCTGCAGCGCAGGCACGTAGCCACGGCCACGCTCGACGACGAGCTCGACCTCGAGCTTGCCCTTGTCGTTGAGCCAGCCGATGTGCAGATCCGGGTTGTGCACGGTCACGCCGGCCGGCGGCACGATGTCCGCCGCGGTGACCTCGCCCGGGCCCTGCTTGCGCAGGTACATGGTGACGGGCTCGTCCTCCTCGGAGGACACCACGAGCTCCTTGAGGTTCAGGATGATCTCGGTGACGTCCTCCTTCACCCCCGGCACGGTGGTGAACTCGTGCAGAACGCCGTCGATGCGGATGCTCGTGATCGCAGCACCCGGGATCGACGACAGCAACGTACGCCGGAGCGAGTTGCCGAGCGTGTAGCCGAAGCCCGGCTCGAGCGGCTCGATGGTGAACCGGGACCGGGTCTCGTTGACCGTCTCTTCGCCGAGAGCCGGTCGCTGGGAAATCAGCACTGTTCCTTGTCCTTTCCTGCCGACGCCCGCCATATGACGTCGAAAGGGATGGCGGAGCGGCGGCGCGGATCCGCCGCGCCGCCGCCGGCGATCACTTCGAGTAGTACTCGACGATCAGCTGTTCCTGCACGGGAATCTCGATCTGCGCCCGCTCCGGGAGCTGGTGCACGAGAATCCGCAGCGTCGAGGGCACGACCTGCAGCCAACCCGGGATCGGACGCTCGCCCATCGCTTCCTTGGCTGCCACGAACGGCAGCATCTTCGCCGACCGCGGCCGCACGTCGATGATGTCGAACTTGGACACCCGGTAGCTCGGCACGTTCACGTTCTTGCCGTTGACCGTGAAGTGGCCGTGGCCGACGAGCTGACGGGCCTGGCGGCGCGTACGGGCGATACCCGCGCGGTACACGACGTTGTCCAGCCGCGACTCGCAGATCTGCAGTAGGTTCTCGCCGGTCTTGCCGGAACGCCGTGCGGCTTCCTCGTAGTACCGGCGGAACTGGCGCTCGAGCACGCCGTAGGTGTGGCGGGCCTTCTGCTTCTCCTGCAGCTGAAGCAGGTACTCGCTCTCCTTGACCCGGCCGCGGCCGTGCTGGCCCGGCGGGTAGGGACGACGTTCAAAGGCCTGGTCGCCGCCGATGAGGTCGGTCTTGAGGCGACGCGACAGACGCGTCGCGGGGCCGGTGTAACGAGCCATTTGTGTCTACTCCTCCCCGTTCCTCAGACCCGACGACGCTTCGGCGGGCGGCAGCCGTTGTGCGGCTGCGGGGTCACGTCCTGGATGGTGCCGACCTCGAGGCCGGCGGCCTGCAGCGAACGGATCGCGGTCTCACGGCCCGAACCCGGGCCCTTCACGAACACGTCGACCTTCTTCATGCCGTGTTCGGCGGCCTTGCGGGCCGCGTTCTCGGCGGCCATCTGGGCGGCGAACGGCGTGGACTTACGCGAGCCCTTGAAGCCGACGTGACCGGACGAAGCCCACGAGATCACAGCACCGTCCGGATCGGTGATCGAAATGATCGTGTTGTTGAACGTGCTCTTGATGTGAGCATGCCCGTGGGCAACATTTTTCTTCTCTTTGCGACGCACCTTCTTGGCGCCGCCACTGCGGGGTGGCATTCGGGTGATCTCCTCGTTAGCGCGAGTGCTTCTCGTCGGCGGCCGCGGCGGCTTCCTGCTGCCCGCGCCGGATGATCGTCCCGGCGTCGGAGTACAGCTCGCGCAGCGCCATCGGACGGGCGTACAGCGACTTCGGCGACGTCGCGTGGTTGGTGCGCGAGCCGGCGCCCGCACGCATCGCACGCCGCTTGGTCCGTACGACGGCCATCAGCGGCCTGCCTTCTTCTTGCCGGCGACCGTCTTCTTCGGGCCCTTGCGCGTACGCGCGTTGGTCTTGGTGCGCTGGCCGCGGACCGGCAGCCCACGGCGCCAGCGGAGACCCTCGTAGCACCCGATCTCGATCTTCCGACGGATGTCGGCGTTCACCTCGCGGCGGAGGTCACCCTCGACCCTGAAGTTCTCTTCGATGTGGTCACGCAGCTTCACCAGGTCGTCGTCGCCGAGGTCCTTGACCCGGGTGTCCGGGTTCAGTTCCGTCGCGACGGCGATCTGCGTGGCGCTGGTACGGCCGATGCCGTAGATGTAGGTCAGCGCGATCTCCAGCCGCTTGTCGCGGGGGAGATCGACGCCAGCGAGTCGTGCCATTGGCGCTCGTGCTCCTTCGTTTCGTCTTCAGGTCTGCTCCCCGACCACTTCCGGGACGACTCGCGTCTCCACCCGCTCTCGCGGGCGGTGTCCCGGCCCCGGCCTGAAGTCCGGGGGTAGGCCCTGTCCGGTGTGTCACCGGTCAGAGCAGGTTCGGGGAGGCTCTAGTTCTCACAGTGCGCTGTTCTCACGGTGCTCTGCTGTCACGGTGCACTGCTGTCACGGTGCTCTGTTGTCACAGTGGTGTCACAGTGCTCGTGGTTGTCACAGTGCTCGTGTGAGGTGCCAGTGCTCTGGTGTCACAGTGTCAGGTCACTGTCGACAAGTGGACGAGCTGCTCAGCCCTGCCGCTGCTTGTGCCGCAGGTTGTCGCAGATCACCATGATCCGGCCGTGCCGCCGGACCACCTGGCACTTGTCGCAGATTCGCTTGACGCTCGGCTTGACCTTCACGTCTCCTGCTTTCGTCGTGTCGAATAACCGTGTGCCCTACCGGGGAGGACACCTCAGGCATCCGCCACGCCCTCCGTGATCACTTGTAGCGGTAGACGATGCGACCACGAGACAGATCGTAGGGCGACAGCTCCACAACCACCTTGTCCTCAGGCAGGATGCGGATGTAGTGCTGCCGCATCTTGCCGCTGATGTGGGCCAGGACCTTGTGGCCGTTCTCCAACTCGACACGAAACATCGCGTTGGGGAGCGGCTCGATCACGCGACCCTCTACCTCGATGGCCCCGTCTTTCTTCGCCATGTACTCCGCAATTCGTGATTGGTTGAGCGATGGTGCTTACCTGGACTGACGCGCGCTCCACCGGCGTCCGAACACGTCGAGTGGCCGGAAGGATCCCGAAATCGGAAATCCGCGTCCGCCCGCTCGGGTGTCGGAGAACAGCATGGAAGGCACGCCAGCAGTAGAGTCTACCCACCTCGTGTCACGGCTCCCAAACCGGGGCCAGTTGTGATAGGTGCGGCGCGTGCGCGCTACGTGACCGGGCCTACCCGATCCGGACGGTCACCGTCCTGGTCGCCACGCTGTCCTGGTCGCCACGCTGTCCTGGTCGCCACGCTGTCCTGGTCGCCACGCTGTCCCGGTCGCCACGCTGTCCCGATCGATCACACCGTCCGGTGAACCGGTCACGCGGCCGACGCGTCCTCCGGAGCCGTGAGCACCCACGGGCCGTCGGCGGTGACCGCCACGGTGTGTTCCCAGTGCGCCGCGCGGGAACCGTCGTCGGTGATGACGGTCCAGCCGTCGTCGAGCTCCACCGTCTCGCCGGATCCGCCGGTCAGCATCGGTTCGATCGCCAGAGTCACCCCGGGGCGCAGCTCCGGGCCCCTGCCCGGCTTGCCGAGGTTCGGCAGGAACGGCTCCATGTGCATTTCACGGCCGATGCCGTGTCCGCCGTACTCCTCGATCATCCCGTACTCGACGCCGTCGTCACCGGTCCGGCGCAGGGCTTCCATCTCGATGGCGTGCGAGATGTCGGTGAGCCGCGCGCCCGGCAGCGCCGCGTCGATCCCGGCCTCCATCGTCGACCTCGTCGCCGCCGACAGCTTCCGGTCGGGCTCGCTCACCTCGCCCACGGAGATGGTCACGGCCGAATCGCCGTGCCAGCCCTCGAGGATGGCGCCGCAGTCGACCGACAGCAGGTCACCGTCCGCGAGGACCAGCTCCGACGACGGGATGCCGTGCACGATCTGGTCGTTCACCGACGCGCAGATCGAACCGGGAAAACCGTAGTAGCCCTTGAACGAGGGCACCGCATCGGCATCCCTGATCAGCTGCTCGGCCAGAGCGTCCAGTTCGAGCGTGCTCACGCCCGGCTTGGCGGCCGCGGTGACGGTCGCGAGAGTGCGCGAGACGATGAGACCCGCCGCACGCATGGCCTCCAGCTCGCCACGTGACTTCGCTTCGATCGAACCGCCGCGGCGCATCCACCGCGGCATCCTCAGGCCGAGCAGGTTCACGAGCTCTTGCCGAGCGCGTCCAGCACACGCTGAGAGACCTCGTCGACCTCGCCGATGCCGTCCACGGTCACCACGATGTCGGCGTAGTACTCGAGCAACGGCGCCGTCTCCTGCCGGTAGACCTCCTGGCGACGGCGGATGACCTCTTCGGTGTCGTCACTGCGGCCGCGGGACAGCAGCCGCTCGACCAGCTCGTCGTCGCTCACCTTCAGCTCGATCACGCCATCGAGGCCCGTGTTCTGCGCACCGAGCATGTCGCCCAGTACCTCGGCCTGCTTCGTGTTGCGCGGGAACCCGTCCAGCAGGAAACCGGCCTTCGCGTCCGGCTCCTGCAGCCGCTCGCGCACCATCTCGTTGGTCACCGAGTCGGGGACGAGCTCGCCGGCGTCCATGTACCGCTTCGCCTCGAGGCCCAGCGGCGTCTCGTTGCCGACATTGGCGCGAAACAGATCGCCTGTCGAAATGTGCGGAACGCCCAGTCGCTCGGAGAGAGAGACCGCCTGCGTCCCCTTGCCCGCTCCGGGAGGACCCACAAGGAGCACACGCGTCATCGGAGGAACCCTTCGTAGTTGCGCTGCATGAGCTGGCTTTCGATCTGCTTCACCGTGTCGAGTCCGACACCGACCATGATCAGAACCGCGGTGCCGCCGAGCGGGAAGTTCTGGTTCTGGCCTTCGCCGGTGAGGGACAGGAAGAAGTTCGGCAGGATTGCCACGATGCCAAGGTAGATCGATCCGGGCAACGTGATCCTGCTCAGCACGAAGCGCAAGTACTCGGCGGTCGGCCTGCCCGGACGGATACCGGGGATGAAGCCGCCGAACTTCTTCATCTCCTCGGCGCGATCGTCAACGTTGAAGGTGATCGTGATGTAGAAGTACGTGAAGAAGATGATCAGGGCGAAGTACAGCAGCATGTGCAGCCAGCTGCTCTGATCACTCAGGTACGTCTGGATGAACTGCGTGAAGCCCGACGGATTCTGCGGATCCCCGGTGAGATTCACCAGCAGGTCCGGCAGGTACAGCAGCGACGAGCCGAAGATCACCGGAATGACACCGGCCTGGTTGACCTTGATCGGCAGGTACGTCGACGTACCCCCGTACATCCGCCTGCCGACCATGCGCTTGGCGTACTGCACCGGAATGCGGCGCTGACCCTGTTCGACGAAGACGACGCTCGCGATGATCACCAGCGCCAGCAGGCAGACGAACGCGAACACGACCGGCGTGTTCTGGTTCAGGATGTTGGCACCCTCGGCCGGGATCTGCGCCGCGATGTTCAGGAAGATCAGCAGCGACATACCGTTGCCGACACCGCGTTCGGTGATCAGCTCGCCGAGCCACATCATCATGGCCGTACCGGCCGTCATGGTCAGGACGGTGATGGCCAATGTGGCGACGCCGCCGTCCGGGAAGATCGATTCCGTGCAGTTCGGGAACATCCCGCCGCGCTCGGCCAGCGCGATCACGCCGGTCGCCTGCAGGATCGCCAGCGCGATCGTCAGGTAGCGCGTGTACTGCGTCAGCTTGCCCTGACCGGACTGGCCCTCCTTCTTCAGCTCTTCGAAGTGCGGGATGACCACCGTGAGCAACTGCACGATGATGCTCGCCGTGATGTACGGCATGATGCCCGTCGCGAAGACGGAGAGCTGCAGGAGCGCGCCGCCGCTGAACAGATTCAGCAGCGTGAAGAAACTCTGACCCTCGACCTGCGCCTGACAAGCCTGAACGCTGTTGTACGAGACGCCAGGCGCTGGAATGACCGCCCCGAGCCGGTACACGGCCACGATCATCAACGTGAACAGGATCTTCTTGCGCAGGTCCGGCGTGGCAAGAGCCGAGCGGAAGGCGCTGAGCACGCGGGGGACCTCCTCGACGTCGCCGGCGGATTCCGGCGATCGGCTTGGCCGGCGGTCTCGGAACGCCGGCGGGACGACTCGCTTCGCTGGCAGGCTGGCCAGCCGGACGCTTGGAAGACAGAGGACGTCCCCAGGCGCCTCGACGACTCTAACAGCCGCTCAGAGTGGCGATTCAGCGAGTTGCCGAACCGACCGCAGGCTACCTACGGAAGTCGCCCTGCTGCCCGCGGGCCGCCCGGGAAGCGACGAACGCCACTCCCCCGGGCCGCAACCGGCGAGGTGCCCGCACCGGGCCGGCACACACGCAGCGGCCCGCCCGGCTGTCGCCGGACGGGCCGCTGCCCCGAATTCTCGAGCGTCAGAGCGTGATGGCCGAGCCACCCGCAGCCTCGAGCTTCTCCTTCGCGCTCGCGGAGAACGCGTCGGCGGAAACCTCGAGCTTGACGCCGTCGACGTCACCGTTGCCGAGAACCTTGACGAGGTGGCCCTTGCGGACGAGGCCGCCTGCCACGAGCTCGTCCTTGCTCACCTTGCCGCCGTCGGCGAACACCCGGGCGATGTCGCCCACGTTCACCGGCTGGTACTCGGTACGGAAGCGGTTCTTGAAGCCACGCAGCTTCGGGAGCCGCATCTGGATGGGCATCTGCCCACCCTCGAAGCCGGCGGGCACGTTCTTCCGGGCCTTGGTGCCCTTCGTACCGCGACCGGCGGTCTTGCCCTTCGAACCCTCACCACGGCCGACGCGGTCCTTCTCCCGCTTGGCGCCGGGTGCGGGCTTCAGGTCATGGATCTTGATGGTCATGAGTTGACCTCCTCCACGCTCACCAGGTGCCGCACCGCCTGGACCAGGCCACGGACGTCACGGGTGTCCTCACGCACCACGGACTGGCGGATCTTCCGCAGTCCCAGGGTACGCAGGGTGTCCCGATGATTCTGCCGCGTACCGACCGTGCTCTTGATCTGAGTGACCTTCAGCTGCGCCATCTCAGACCTCCTGACCCGCGCGCTGACGCAGCATGCGCGCCGGCGCGACGTCCTCGAGCGGCAGGCCACGGCGAGCCGCGACCTCTTCCGGACGGGACAGGCCCTTCAGTGCGGCCACGGTCGCGTGCACGATGTTGATCGCGTTGTCGCTACCCAGCGACTTCGAGAGCACGTCGTGCACACCCGCGCACTCCAGCACGGCACGCACCGGGCCACCGGCGATGACACCGGTACCGGCCGAGGCCGGCCGCAGCAGCACCACACCGGCGGCGTCCTCACCCTGAACCGGGTGCGGGATGCTGCCCGCGATGCGGGGCACGCGGAAGAAGTTCTTCTTGCCTTCCTCGACGCCCTTGGCGATCGCCGAGGGCACCTCCTTGGCCTTGCCGTAGCCGACGCCGACCTGACCGTCGCCGTCACCGACCACGACCAGAGCGGTGAAGCTGAAGCGACGACCGCCCTTGACGACCTTGGCCACGCGGTTGATCGCTACAACGCGCTCGAGGTGCGGGTTCTTTTCCTGGGCCGCCCCACGGCCACCGTCACGACGGTCCCTGCGGTCCCGGCCGCCACCGCGTTCGCGGTTCTGGTTGTTGTCGCCGGTTCCGCTCTGGCCGCCGGATTGCCGCGTACGTCCCGGCATCAGGCGTTCCTTCCGTTCTCGAACTTGTTCACCATCAGAATTCCAACCCCGCTTCGCGAGCGGCGTCCGCCAGCGCCGCGATCCGGCCGTGGTAGGCGTCGCCGCCCCGGTCGAGCACCGCGTACTCGACACCCGCGTTCTTGGCGCGGGATGCCACCAGTTCGCCGACCTTGGCGGCCTTGGCCTTCTTGTCGCCCTCGACGGCGGCCACCTCGGCCTCGAGCGTCGACGACGAGGCCACCGTGTGGCCGGCCACGTCGTCGATCAGCTGCACGTAGATGTGCCGGGAGGAGCGCTTCACCGACAGTCGCGGACGCTCCGCGGTGCCGAAGATCTTCTTGCGCAGCCGGTTGTGCCTGCGAGCCTTGCTCACGCGGCGACGGGTCGAGACATCCTTGCCGATCGGCCTGCGCTTCGTAACCGTTTCGCTCATGATCACTTACCCGTCTTTCCGACCTTGCGACGGATGCGCTCACCCTCGTAGCGCAGGCCCTTGCCCTTGTACGGGTCAGGACGCCGCAGCTTGCGGATGACCGCAGCGGTCTGGCCGACCTTCTGCTTGTCGATGCCGGCCACCGAGAACTTCGTCGGGCTCTCCACGGCGAACGTGATGCCCTCCGGAGCCTTGATCAGCACCGGGTGGCTGTAGCCGAGGGCGAACTCGAGGTCCGAGCCCTTGGCCTGCACGCGGTAACCGACCCCGTGGATCTCCATCTTCTTCTCGTAGCCCTCGCTGACGCCGACGACCAGGTTGTTCACCAGCGTCCGCGTGAGGCCGTGCAGCGAGCGGTTCTCACGCTCGTCGTCCGGGCGATTGACCACGATCGCACCGTCGGCGTCGCGCTCGACGACGATCGGCTCCGGCACCGTGTGCTCAAGGGTGCCCTTCGGACCCGTGACCGACACGTGCTGGCCGTCGATGTTCACCTCGACCCCGGAGGGGACGGTGATCGGCAGCTTTCCAATGCGTGACATTGCCTTGTCCCCTCCCTTACCAGACGTAGGCGAGGACTTCGCCGCCCACGCCGTTGCGCATGGCCTGACGGTCGGTCTGGAGGCCGGCCGACGTCGAGATGATCGCGACGCCGAGGCCACCGAGAACCTTCGGCAGGTTGTTGGATTTCGCGTACACACGCAGACCCGGCTTCGACACGCGGCGGAGGCCGGCGATGCTGCGCTCACGGTTCGGCCCGAATTTGAGGCTCACGACGAGGTTCTGGTGCTTCTCGCCGGGCGCGGTGCCGTAGTCCGCGATGTAACCCTCGCGCTTGAGGATCTCGGAGATGTTCTCCTTGATCTTCGAGTGCGGGAGCGTCACCTCGTCGTGGTGCGCCGAGTTCGCATTCCGCAGACGTGTCAGAAAGTCTGCGATCGGGTCGGTCATCGTCATGGTGACCTGTCAACCTTTCTCGCCCTGGTTCCCCGGCACCGCCGGGGCCTGTGGCGAAGTGGGAGTTATCGGGGCGCCTTCACCAGCTGGACTTGCTCACGCCGGGAAGCTGTCCCGCGTGCGCCATTTCCCGCAGGCAGATGCGGCAGAGGCCGAACTTGCGGTAGACCGAGTGCGGCCGGCCGCAGCGCTGGCAACGGGTGTAGCCCCGCACCTTGAACTTCGGCTTCCGGGCGGCCTTGGCGATAAGGGACTTCTTAGCCATTGCTCACGCCTCCTTAAAGGGGAAGCCGAGCTTGCGGAGCAGCGCACGGCCCTCGTCGTCGTTGTTGGCGGTCGTCACGACCGTGACGTCCATGCCGCGCGAGCGGTCGATGGAGTCGGGGTCGATCTCGTGGAACATCGACTGCTCCGACAGGCCGAACGTGTAGTTGCCGTGCCCGTCGAACTGCTTGCTCGAGAGCCCGCGGAAGTCGCGGATACGCGGCAGCGCGATGTTCAGCAGCCGGTCCAGGAACTCCCACATGCGGTCGTTGCGCAGCGTCGCACGCGCACCGATCGGCATGCCCTCACGCAGCTTGAACTGCGCGATGGACTTGCGGGCCCTGCGCACCTCGGGCTTCTGCCCGGTGATGGCGGCCAGGTCACGCACTGCGCCCTCGATGAGCTTGCTGTCACGGGCGGCGTCGCCGACGCCCATGTTCACGACGACCTTCGTGACACCGGGAATCTGGTGCACGTTGGCCAGGTCGAACTCCTCGCGCAGCTGGCCCGCGATTTCCTCGCGGTAGCGGACCTTGAGCCGCGGGGTCGGGTGTGTCGTCTCTGCGGTGGTCATCAGATGTCCTTGCCCGTCTTACGCGAGATCCGAACCTTCTTGCCGTCCTCGCCGAAGCGGTAACCGACCCGGGTCGGGTTCCCGTCGGAGTCCACGACCATCACGTTCGAGACGTGGATCAGGGCCTCCTGCGTGACGATGCCGCCGGACTCGGCGCCCCGCTGATTCTGCGAGATCCGCGTGTGCTTCTTGATCCGGTTCACGCCCTCGACGAGGACCTTGCTGCGCTCCGGGACGGCCTTGATGACCTTGCCCTTCGCACCCTTGTCCTTGCCCGCGACGACGAGAACGGTGTCGCCCTTCTTGACCTTCATTCAGAGCACCTCCGGCGCCAACGAGATGATCTTCATGAACTTCCGGTCGCGCAGCTCACGACCGACCGGCCCGAAGATGCGCGTGCCTCGCGGATCGTTGTCGTTCTTGATGAGCACCGCGGCGTTCTCGTCGAAGGCGATGTAGGAGCCGTCGGGGCGACGCTTCTCCTTCGCTGTACGGACGATGACCGCCTTGACGACGTCACCACGCTTCACATTGGCGGCCGGGATGGCGTCCTTGACTGTGGCGACGATGACGTCGCCGATGCCCGCGTAGCGCCGCCCCGAGCCACCGAGCACGCGGATGGTCAGGATCTCCTTGGCACCCGTGTTGTCGGCGACTCGCAGTCGCGACTCCTGCTGGATCACGTCAACTCCTGTATGTCGCGCCGGTTCTCGGGTTGTCCTTCCGAGCCTGGCGGAACGAATGGGGCTGTTGCGGCCCCCTGATTACTTGGCCTTCTCGCGGATCTCGACCAGCCGGTACCGCTTCGTGGCGGACATCGGGCGGGTCTCCATCACGATGACGCGGTCACCCACGCCGGCCGTGTTCTGTTCGTCGTGCGCCTTGACCTTCTTGGTCGAGCGCATGACCTTGCCGTACAGCGGGTGCTTCTTGCGGTCCTCGAGCTCCACGACAATCGTCTTGTCCATCTTGTCGGACACGACCAGGCCCTCACGGACCTTCCGGTAGTTCCGACCGGAGTCGGCCTTCTGCAGCGGCTCGCTCATGCGGCACCTTCACTCTCGTCAGTCTCGTCAGGCGCGATCGAGAGACCGAGCTCGCGCTCACGCATCACCGTGTAGATGCGCGCGATGTCAGCGCGGACCGTGCGAAGCCTGCGGTTGTTGTCGAGCTGGCCGGTCGCCATCTGGAACCGGAGGTTGAACAGCTCCTCCTTCGATTCCTTCAGACGCAGCACGAGCTCTTCCGCAGTAAGCTCACGCAGCTCCGACGCAGCAACTCCAGCTGCCGCCATCAGAACTCACCACCTTCACGGCTCACGATCCTGCACTTCATCGGCAACTTGTGGATCGCGCGGCGCATGGCCTCGCGGGCCACGGCCTCGTTCGGGAAGCTCATCTCGAACATCACGCGGCCCGGCTTGACGTTGGCGACCCACCACTCCGGCGAGCCCTTACCGGAACCCATGCGGGTCTCGGCCGGCTTCTTCGTGAGCGGACGGTCCGGGAAGATGTTGATCCAGATCTTCCCGCCACGCTTGATGTGGCGCGTCATGGCGATACGAGCGGACTCGATCTGCCGGTTCGTCACGTAGGCGTGCTCGAGCGCCTGGATGCCGTAGTCACCGAAGGTGACCTTCGTGCCGCCCTTGGCGGCACCCTTGCGCTTCGGCGCGTGCTGCTTACGGTGCTTGACCTTGCGTGGGATGAGCACGCCTCAGCCCTCCGTCTTCTCTCCAGCGTCCGACTCGGCCACCTCGGGGGCCTTGCTGGACGCGACGTCTGTGTCGGCCTTGGCGGCACGGCCGGCCTCGGTCGACGTCGGCGTGGTACCGGAGGCACCACCACGACGCCGCTGCGGACGCTCCCGGCGCGGTGCGCGCTCGGCCGCCGCGGCGGCGTCACGCTCGGCCTTGGCCTTCAGCCCACCGACCAGCTCGCCCTTGTAGATCCACACCTTCACGCCGATGCGGCCGAACGTCGTCTTGGCCTCGAAGAAGCCGTAGTCGATGTCGGCACGCAGCGTGTGCAGCGGGACCCGGCCGTCGCGGTAGTGCTCGGAGCGCGACATCTCGGCACCGCCGAGACGACCGCTGCACTGCACGCGGATGCCCTTGACCTGCGGCGACCGCATGGACGTCTGGATCGCCTTCCGCATGGCGCGCCGGAACGCGACACGGTTGGACAGCTGCTCCGCGATGCCCTGCGCCACCAGCTGGGCGTCGGACTCGGAGTTCTTCACCTCGAGGATGTTCAGCTGCACCTGCTTGCCGGTCAGCTTCTCCAGCGACCCGCGGATGCGGTCGGCCTCGGCGCCGCGGCGGCCGATGACGATGCCCGGCCGGGCGGTGTGGATGTCGACGCGGACCCGGTCCCGGGTGCGCTCGATCTCCACCTTGGAGATGCCGGCCCGCTCCATGCCCGTGGACAGGAGCTTGCGGATCTTGACGTCCTCGGCCACGTAGTCCGAGTACTGCTTGTCGGCGTACCAGCGAGACTTCCAGTCCGTGGTGATCCCGAGCCGGAAGCCGTGCGGGTTGATCTTCTGGCCCACTACCGGCCACCTGCCTTCTTGCTCTTCTTCGCCTCAGGACGGGACTCGACCTCGACGGTGATCTGGCTCGTCCGCTTCCGGATCCGGAACGCGCGCCCCTGGGCACGCGGCTGGATGCGCTTGAGCGTCGGGCCGTCATCGGCGTAGGCGTTCTTGACCCACAGCGTGTCGGGGTCCAGGTCGAGGTTGTTCTCGGCGTTGGCCATCGCACTGGCGAGGACCTTGGACAGCTGGTACGACGCCGACTGCGGCGAGTACTTCAGCGTCGTCAGAGCGTCGTTCGCGTTCTGACCCTTGATCAGCTCGATCACCCGGCGCACCTTGGTCGGCGAGTCCCGGACGAAGCGAGCCCGCGCGAAAGCCGTCGGCAGGGTCTCCTGCTCGGCTACCGCGTCGTTACGCGCGTTCATCGTTACTTCCTTCTCTTAAGGTGCGCTGCTTCAGCGGCGACGAGATTTGCGGTCGTCCTTGACGTGGCCCTTGAAGCTCCGCGTCGGGGCGAACTCGCCCAGTTTGTGGCCGACCATGGCCTCGGTGACGAAAACCGGAACGTGCTTGCGGCCGTCGTGCACCGCGAGGGTGTGGCCGAGCATGTCCGGAATGATCGTGGACCGGCGGGACCAGGTCTTGATCACGGTCTTCTTGCCCGACTCGTTGAGCGCGTCCACCTTCTTGAGCAGGTGGTCGTCCACGAAGGGCCCCTTTTTCAGGCTACGCGGCATGTTCTTCTACCTCCCTGCTCAGCGCTTCTTCTTCTTGCCGGTCTTCCGGCGGCGGACGATCATCTTGTCGCTTTCCTTGCGACGGCGGGTGCGGCCTTCCGGCTGGCCGTTCGGGTTCACCGGGTGGCGACCACCGGAGCTCTTACCCTCACCACCACCGTGCGGGTGGTCGATCGGGTTCATCACGACACCGCGGACCGTCGGGCGCTTGCCACGCCAGCGGCTGCGGCCCGCCTTACCCCAGTTGATGTTGGAGTGCTCCGAGTTGCCGACCTCGCCGATCGTGGCGCGGTTGCGCACGTCCACGTTGCGGATCTCGCCCGAAGGCATCCGCAGCTGGGCGTACGGACCGTCCTTGGCGACGAGCTGCACGCGGGCGCCGGCCGAACGCGCGATCTTCGCGCCGCCGCCCGGGCGGAGCTCGATCGCGTGGATCACGGTGCCGACCGGGATGTTGCGCAGCGGCAGGTTGTTGCCCGGCTTGATGTCGGCGGACGGGCCGTTCTCCACCTTGCTGCCCTGCTTCAGCTTGTCCGGCGCGATGATGTAGCGCTTCTCGCCGTCCGCGTAGTGCAGGAGCGCGATACGAGCGGACCGGTTGGGGTCGTACTCGATGTGCGCGACCTTGGCGGGGATGCCGTCCTTGTCGTTGCGACGGAAGTCGATGATCCGGTAGGCGCGCTTGTGGCCACCGCCCTTGTGACGGGTGGTGATCTTGCCACCGGAGTTGCGACCACCGGTCTGGTTGACCGGCTTGACCAGCGACTTCTCCGGCGTCGACCGAGTGATCTCGGAGAAGTCGGCCACGCTCGAGCCGCGACGGCCCGGAGTGGTCGGCTTGTGCTTACGGATGCCCATGTCTTCTCAGTCCCTTACGCGCCTGCGCCGAAGATCTCGATCGGCTTGCTCTCGGGCGACAGCGTGACGATCGCGCGCTTGGTGTCCTTGCGCTTGCCGAAGCCGGTCCGGGTGCGCTTGCGCTTGCCCTCCCGGTTGAGCGTGTTCACGCTGATCACCTTGACGCCGAAGACCTTCTCGACCGCGATCTTGATCTGGGTCTTGTTGGCGTCCGGACGGACCACGAACGTGTACTTGTTGTCCTCGAGCAGCCCGTAGGACTTCTCGGAGATCACCGGCGCGATGAGGATGTCACGCGGGTCGGGGATGGCCACCGAGCTCACTGCTGGTCACTCCCTTCCGAGACCTCGCCGGAGGTCGCCGAAGCCTTCACGCGCTTGCCCTTGACCGGGCCGGCGAGAAAGGCGTCCAGCGCCGCCTTGCTGAAGACCACGTCGTCGTTGACCAGCACGTCGTACGTGTTGAGCTGGTCCGCCGTGATCAGGTGGACGTTCTCGAGGTTGCGGGCCGAGCGCCACTGCGTGTCCTCGTTGCGGTGCAGGACCACGAGGACGCGCTTGCCGCTCGTCAGCTCCGCCAGCGTCTTCTTGGCCTCCTTCGTCGACGGCGTGTCACCGTCGACGAGGGCCGTCACCGCGTGGACCTGCTCGTTGCGCGCCCGGTCCGACAGGGCACCGCGCAGAGCGGCGACCTTCATCTTCTTCGGGGTGCGCTGGGAGTAGTCACGCGGCGTCGGACCGTGGACGGTGCCGCCGCCGGTGAACTGCGGGGCCCGCTCCGAACCCTGCCGCGCGCGACCGGTGCCCTTCTGGCGGTACGGCTTACGACCGCCGCCGGACACCTCCCCACGCGTCTTCGTGTCGTGCGTGCCCTGGCGGGCAGCGCCCAGCTGAGCCACCACGACCTGGTGCATCAGCGGGATGTTCGCCTGGACGTCGAAGATCTCGGCTGGCAGCTCGACGGAGCCGTCGGTCTGGCCGGCCGGGGTCTTCACCTCGATCGTCGCGGTCATGCGGTCACACCACCCTTCGCGGCGCTACGGACGAAGAGAAGGCCGCCCTTCGGGCCGGGAATCGCACCCTTGATCAGCAGCAGACCGTCGTCGGCACGCACCTGGTGGACCTTCAGGCCCGAGGTGGTGACGCGGTTGCCGCCCATCCGGCCGGACATCCGGATGCCCTTGAACACCCGGCCCGGGGTGGCGGCGCCGCCGATCGCGCCCGGCTTGCGGTGGGTCGCCTGGTTACCGTGGCTGGCGCCCTGACCGGAAAAGCCGTGCCGCTTCATCGTGCCGGCGAAGCCCTTGCCCTTCGTGGTGCCGGTGATGTCGACGATGGCGCCGTCCTCGAACATCTCCGCGGTCAGCTCCTGGCCGACCTCGTAGCTGTCCGCGTCGGACGTGCGCAGCTCGGCGACGTGGCGCCGCGGCGTCACACCGGCCCGGTCGAAGTGGCCCGTTTCCGGCTTGTTGACCTTGCGCGGGTCAATGGCGCCGTAGGCCAGCTGCACGGCCGAGTAGCCGTCCTTCTCCTGATTGCGCACCTGCGTCACGAGGTTCGGCCCGGTCTGCACGACGGTCACCGGGACGACCCGGTTGTTCTCGTCGAAGACCTGCGTCATGCCGAGCTTCGTGCCCAGAATGCCCTTCACTTGCCTGTCAGACATATTCAGTCTCTTATCTCCGCCGCTGCGCGTGCCCGATGATTCGGACCCTGCAAGCAGGTCCTCGAACGCTTACTGGATGTTCACGTCGACGCTCGCCGGGAGGTCGATACGCATCAGCGCGTCGACCGTCTTCGGCGTCGGATCCACGATGTCGATCAGCCGCTTGTGCGTGCGCATCTCGAAGTGCTCGCGCGAGTCCTTGTACTTGTGCGGCGAGCGGATGACGCAGTAAACGTTCTTCTCGGTGGGCAGCGGCACCGGCCCCACCACGGAGGCGCCGGTGCGCGTGACCGTCTCGACGATCTTGCGCGCACTCGAGTCGATCGCCTCGTGGTCGTAGGCCTTGAGCCGGATGCGGATCTTCTGTCCCGCCATGGTGGCAGCTCGTTCCTTCGTCCTTGGTCTCGAGCCACCGGTCCGACATCGGCTCCTCGGCCGGGCCTTCGGCCCAACCTCGTCACCGATACGCCTGGCGGCGATCGGACCGACTCGAGACAACGTCTCGTGCCGCTTGTCTGAAGCCTCGCAAGGTCCTCGTCGAACCCAGTTGGAGGTTTCTGCACGTCAACGATCCAACCTCCGGTCCACGCGGTCGGGCGTGTCGCCCTTGGCGCGCAGGCGGACCCGAAGGATCATCGTCGTGCCCTAGGTCTTTGCTCTGCGAAGTGGCCACTGCCGACATGGCAGAGGATCCACTCCCGACTCACAGTCGACGACTGTCGCTGTCAGTCCAGGACGCTCGCGCCGGGGCGGCCGATTCTCGGCTGTTCGTAGAATCGGCCGCCCCGCGTCGAGCAACCTAAATAGGATGCCATACCGAAATATGACTCCCGCACCCGGGGGTGCGAATCACTTGTTGATCTTGGTGACCTGGCCGGCGCCGACGGTACGGCCACCCTCACGGATGGCGAACCGCAGACCCTCGTCCATGGCGATCGGCTGAATCAGCTGCACCGAGATCTCGGTGTTGTCGCCCGGCATGACCATCTCGGTACCCTCGGGGAGGGTCACGACGCCGGTCACGTCGGTCGTCCGGAAGTAGAACTGCGGACGGTAGTTGTTGAAGAACGGCGTGTGACGGCCGCCCTCGTCCTTGGACAGGATGTAGACCGAGCCCTCGAACTCCGTGTGCGGGGTCGTGGTGCCCGGCTTCACGATGACCTGGCCACGCTCGACGTCCTCACGCTTGATACCGCGCAGGAGCAGCGCCGCGTTGTCACCGGCCTGGCCGGAGTCGAGCAGCTTGTTGAACATCTCGATCGAGGTCACCGTGGTCTTGGTGGCCTTCTCGCGGATGCCGACGATCTCGACGTCCTCGTTGAGCTTGATGCCGCCACGCTCGATACGGCCGGTGACGACCGTGCCGCGGCCGGTGATCGTGAAGACGTCCTCGACCGGCATCAGGAACGGCTGGTCGACAGCACGCTCCGGGTCCGGGATGTTGTCGTCGACGGCGGTCATCAGCTCGACGACCGCGTCGGCCCAGCCCTCGTCGCCCTCGAGCGCCTTCAGCGCCGAGACCTTGACGACCGGGGCGTCGTCGCCCGGGAACTCCTGCTCGGAGAGCAGCTCACGGACCTCCATCTCGACGAGCTCGAGGATCTCCTCGTCGTCGACCATGTCGGCCTTGTTCAGCGCCACGACGATGTACGGCACGCCGACCTGACGGGCGAGCAGCACGTGCTCCCGCGTCTGCGGCATCGGGCCGTCACTGGCCGCGACCACGAGGATCGCGCCGTCCATCTGGGCCGCACCCGTGATCATGTTCTTCACGTAGTCGGCGTGGCCCGGGGCGTCGACGTGCGCGTAGTGACGCTTCTCGGTCTCGTACTCGACGTGCGAGATGTTGATCGTGATGCCGCGCTGCTTCTCTTCCGGCGCGTTGTCGATCTGGTCGAACGCACGCGACTTGTTGAGCTCCGGGAAACGCTCGTGCAGCACCTTGGTGATAGCCGCGGTCAGCGTGGTCTTGCCGTGGTCAACGTGACCGATGGTCCCGATGTTGACGTGCGGCTTGCTCCGCTCGAACTTCGCCTTCGCCACTGGAATGTCCTCCTGGACTGTACTTGCTCGCTCCCGGCGTGGCTGCGCCGATTGCGACTCGATCTGGTCGGTTGTGCGGACCTTAGGGGAGGCCCCTTTTCCGCCCGCTTTGGGTGCTGGTGGGAGTTACTCCCCTGTCGCCACAGTGTGGGTTGGAAGACTCCGAGCTCGCTCCGCTCCTCGTTCGCCGTCCTGATGCGGGGAACCCGCACCCGGGCCGCTCACTGCGATGCTCACTCGCCCGTCGCCTTCGCGATGATCTCCTTCGCGACGCTCGACGGAACCTCGGCGTAGGAGTCAAAGACCATCGTGTAGTTGGCACGACCCTGCGTCTTCGACCGCAGGTCGCCCACGTACCCGAACATCTCCGACAGCGGCACGAGCGCCTTGACGACACGCGTGCCAGACCGCTCCTCCATGGCCTGAACCTGGCCACGGCGGGAGTTCAAGTCACCGATGACGTCACCCATGTAGTCCTCGGGTGTGGTGACCTCGACGGCCATCATCGGTTCCAGCAGTACCGGGTTCGCCTGCCGCGCGGCGTCCTTGAGCGCCACGGAGCCGGCGACCTTGAAGGCCATCTCCGAAGAGTCGACCTCGTGGTACGCACCGTCCAACAAGGTGAGCTTCAACCCGACGAGCGGGTAGCCGGCCTGCACGCCGTACTGCATGGCGTCCTGCGCGCCCTCGTCCACGGACGGGATGTACTCCCGCGGGATGCGGCCACCGGTCACCTGGTTGTCGAATTCGTAGAGAGCACCATCGCCGGTGGTCAGCGGCTCGAGCTTGATGATCACCCGCGCGAACTGACCGGAACCACCGGTCTGCTTCTTGTGGGTGTATTCGAACTTGTCCACCGTCTTGCGGATGGTCTCACGGTAAGCGACCTGCGGCTTACCGATGTTCGCCTCGACCTTGAAGTCGCTCTTCATCCGGTTGACGAGCACCTCGAGGTGGAGCTCGCCCATACCCTCGATGATCGTCTGACCGGTCTCGTCGTCCTGGCTGACCCGGAAGGTCGGGTCCTCCTCCGCGAGCTTCTGGATCGCGGTCGAGAGCTTCTCCTGGTCGGACTTCGTCTTCGGCTCGATCGCGACCTTGATGACCGGTTCCGGGAAGGTCATCGACTCGAGCACGATCGGGCTCTGCGGGTCGGCCAGGGTGTCACCGGTGGTGGTGTCCTTCAGGCCCTGCACCGCGTAGATGTGGCCGGCCTGCGCCTCGTCGACGGGATTCTCCTTGTTGGAGTGCATCTGGAAGATCTTCCCGATGCGCTCCTTGCGCTGCCGCGTCGCGTTGATGATCTGCGTGCCGGAGCCGACCTTGCCGGAGTAGACCCGGATGTAGGTGAGCTTGCCGTAGAACGGGTGCACCGAAATCTTCGACACCAGCGCCGCGAACGGCTCCTGCGTCGACGGCTTGCGCTCGGCGGGCGTCTCACCGTCGAACAGCGTGCCCTGGACCGGCGGAACGTCGAGCGGCGACGGCAGGTAGTCGACCACCGCGTCGAGCATGGGCTGCACGCCCTTGTTCTTGAACGCGGAGCCTGCGAGCACCGGGAAGGCCTCCCGGTCGATCGTCAGCTTGCGGATACCGGTCCTGATCTCGGCCTCGGTCAGCTCCTCGCCACCGAAGTACTTCTCGAGCAGCTCCTCGTCGGACTCGGCGACCTGCTCGACCAGCTTCTCGCGGTACTCCGCGGCCCGGTCGGCCAGATCGGCCGGAATGTCCTCGATCTCGTACTGCTCGCCCTTCTTGACGTCACCACGCCAGGTCAGGGCCTTCATCGTGACGAGGTCGACGATGCCCTCGAACTCCGATTCCACACCGATCGGCAGCTGCAGCACCAACGGCTTCGCGCCGAGGCGCTCCTCGATCGTGCCGACGGTGAAGTAGAAGTCGGCGCCCAGCTTGTCCATCTTGTTGACGAAGCAGATGCGCGGAACGTCGTACTTGTCCGCCTGACGCCAGACCTGCTCGGACTGCGGCTCGACACCTTCCTTGCCGTCGAACACGGCGACCGCGCCGTCGAGCACGCGAAGGCTCCGCTCCACCTCGACGGTGAAGTCGACGTGGCCGGGGGTGTCGATGATGTTGATCTGGTTGTCGCCCCAGAACGTGGTGGTGGCAGCCGAGGTGATGGTGATGCCCCGGTTCTGCTCCTCCTCCATCCAGTCCATCGTCGACGCACCGTCGTGGGTCTCGCCGAGCTTGTAGTTGATCCCCGTGTAGAACAGGATCCGCTCGGTAGCGGTGGTCTTACCGGCGTCAATGTGGGCCATGATGCCGATGTTGCGGACCTTTTTCAGGTCGGTCAGCACGTCACGTGCCACTTGAATGTTCCCCTGTCTCAAGCTCGGGGCCCGGCACTGGCTCGATCATTCACGTCGACCGGGCGTCGGTTTACTTCAGTGGTGGCGGTTCACCAGCGGTAGTGCGCGAAGGCCTTGTTGGACTCGGCCATCTTGTGCGTGTCCTCGCGGCGCTTCACGCTGGCCCCGAGGCCGTTGCTCGCGTCGAGCAGCTCGTTCTGCAGGCGCTCGACCATCGTCTTCTCACGGCGCTGGCGCGAGTACGTGACCATCCAGCGGAGCGCAAGGGTCGTGGAGCGACCGGGCTTGACCTCGATGGGCACCTGGTACGTGGCACCACCGACACGACGGCTCTTCACCTCGAGGGAAGGCTTGACGTTGTCGAGGGCGCGCTTCAGCGTGACGACCGGGTCGGTGCCGGTCTTCTCGCGAGCGCCTTCCAGGGCGCCGTACACGATGCGCTCGGCCAGCGAGCGCTTGCCGTCGGTCAGCACCTTGTTGATCAGCTGCGTGACGAGCGGCGATGCGTAGACCGGGTCAGCGATCAGCGGCCGCTTCGGGGCCGGACCCTTGCGGGGCATTAGCTCTTCTCCTTCTTAGCGCCGTACCGGCTGCGCGCCTGCTTACGGTTCTTCACGCCCTGCGTGTCGAGCGAACCGCGGACGATCTTGTAGCGAACACCGGGGAGGTCCTTCACACGACCACCACGCACGAGCACCATCGAGTGCTCCTGCAGGTTGTGGCCCTCGCCCGGGATGTAGGCGGTGACCTCGATGCCGCTGGTCAGCCGGACACGCGCGACCTTACGGAGCGCGGAGTTCGGCTTCTTCGGCGTGGTGGTGTAGACGCGGGTGCACACGCCGCGCCGCTGCGGGCTCCCCTTGAGCGCCGCGGTCTTCTGCTTGGCAGCCTTGTCCTGGCGGCCCTTGCGGACCAGCTGCTGGATCGTGGGCAATGGACCAGCTTTCTCTCGCGTCTGGAAAAGCTTCTGCAAGCTTTACTGTGTGGCTCTGTCTCTGTGTGAGTCGTGTCTGTGTGTGAGTCGTCGTCTCCGGTGAGTCGTCGTCTGTGGGTGAGTCGCTGTACGACTCTCCGCCTTAACGACTCTTCCTTTTACGACTCTTCTCCTCTTACGACTCTGCCTCCCCGGTCCCCGCGGTCGGGCGTGTCGGGCCCGCGTCAGGGTCGTAACGACCCGTGAACTCCCGTCGGGTTTCCGGAGTTGCGATTTCCGGAGCTCCGATCCGCCGCCGTACTACACGAGCACCACACGAGCGCTACACGAGTACCGCAGGTGCTACAGAATGCGTACGGAGTCCGCAGCAGTTCTGCAACGACCTGATGACACGGTCCGGACACGAAAATCCGACCCGTGAGCACGTCGACGCACGGAGCAGCCCGGCGACGTGCCGGGCACAGATTCCAAAGATACCCGCCCGTGCCGACAGCAACGACCCGGGGGTCCCTAACGGCCCCGGGAGCCGGTGTCGACGGCGGTGGTCGTCGGGTACGGTACCGCGATCACCGCCCGGGTCGGAACGAGATGCGCAGGTGCGGACACGGAAGAGCCGACGCGCGGAGATGCCGGTGGCCAGCCTAGCGCGACGCGCCTCCGGTTTCGAGCATCTCGGGCGGATCCGCGCGCCGCAGGCGGAGGGCACCGATACGAGGGGAGTCTCAGGGGCATGCATCCGGGCACGTTGATGGTGATTCTGCTGGGGCTGTGTGCCGTGGGCGCGCTCGTGGCGTTCGTCGTGTCCCGCCGGGGCGCCGAGAAGAAGAAGACCGACAGAGCAGAGTTCGCCCGCCGGACCGGCGCGGTCGAGCACTACTACGAGCAGGGAACCCGGCCCGGCTTCGGCGTCTTTCCCGAGAAGGACGCCTTCACCGGCGCCCCGTTCACCTACGCCGTGGAATTCACCTACGCGGGCTATCCCGTCGTCGCGGCCGAATGGCGCACCGGCGGCCCCAACTCGCAGCTGCGCCACACCGGCAACATCCAGGTCCCGAGCGGCCTGCCCGCCGACGCGCCGTACCTGATGATCGGCGAGTACATGCGCTACGGGATCGACCCGGAAACCCACGGCAGGCTCCCGGCGCTCGACGGTTTCGCCGACAAGCGGCTGCGCGCGCTGTGTCCCGACGAGGCGTTCGCGCGCCGGATCGTCACACCCGAACTCGCCGAGATCGTCGCCGCGTACCGGCGCAACCGCATGATGCCGCGGGTCACGTTCGAAGGCGGTGTCGTCCACATGCGCGCAGGCCAGCGGCTCGACCCGGACGGACTGTTCCGGAACGCCGAGCTGCTCACCCGGATCGCGCGGCTCGTCGCCGCGCAGCAGCAACCACCCCGCTGACCGGCCGCAGCTGCAGCCGCGGCCGCACCGCCCGCAGCAGCCCGCCCGGCACAACGCGCCCGGCACGCCCTGTCCGGCGCACCTGCACCGGCGCGGACCCACCCGATCAATTTTCGCCCCGAGGGAACCGTTCGGCCGGTGATCCGGTCGAAACCGGCAGAGTTTTCCAGGAGGCGGACATGACCGGATTCAACGTCGAAATCGAGGCCCTCGAGGGCTACGGCGACAATCTCAAGTCCTTCAAGGAGCAGGCGACGACCTTCGACGAGCTCACCGGCCGCGCCGATGTCGGCGACGAGTCGTGGGGAGTCGTCGGGATCATGACGAAGGGCAAGTACGACGAGGCCCTCGCCGAGCTGAAGAACCTGATCTCATCGCTGAAAACCGGCCTCGACACGACGTCCGACAAGATCTCGACGGCGGCAAAGGCCTACCGGGGTAACGACGACCAGCACGTCGTGACCCTCGGCCAGTACGAGGGTCAGATCGACACGACCGACGAGCCGCGAGTCTGAGGAGCAGCGCCATGACCGAGGTCAACGACGTCGCGGGCGACGTGAGCCTGAACGCGGACAAGGAATCGGGCTTCGGCGACTACGCGATGGGCGTCGCCAAGAACACTCCCGGTGTCGAGACCGCCATCAAAGGCGTCGACACCGTCAGCAACTACTGGAAGGGCCTTCCCGACGATCCGGATGCGGCCGACGTCGTGCTGCACGGGGCCAACTGCGCCACCGACACGGCGGCCTTCATCGCCGAATGCGGCACGGAAGCGGCGACGGCCGTGCTCGACCCGGTCGGCTGGCTGGTCGGCCACGGCCTCGACTTCCTGCTGAATCTGATCACGCCGCTGCAGGACGCGCTGCACGCCGTCACCGGCGACGGCCCGGCACTGGAGAAGGCGTCGAAGGACTTCCAGGGCATCGGGGACGGGCTCGTCGACTACGCCGACGAGTTCCGGCGGGTCGCCGACGAGGCGCTGGCCGACTGGAACGGTGACGCGGCCGGTGCGGCGAAGAACGCGCTCGCCGACTTCTCCAAAGGCATCGACGGCGTGTCCACCAGCGCCGGCGGGGTCGTGGAGATCCTGAAGCTGTCCTCGATGCTCATGAAGGTCATCGAGGAGGTCATCAAGGCCATCATCACCGAGATCGTCAGCTGGCTGATCGCGCTGTGGGTGCCCGCGCTCGCGGCCGCGGTGCCGACGGCGGGTGCCTCGACGGCGGCGGCCGGTGCGGCCACGGCGCCGAAGGCTGCGGCCACGGTCTCAAAGGTGACCGCGAAGCTGGGCAAGCTCGGCAAGATCCTCGACAAAATCTTCGAGTTCTTCCAGAAGTTCGGCTCGACGATGGTCAAGCTGGGCAAGCGCCTCGGCGTGAAGCCGAACGGCATCGCGACAAAGGCCGACGAACTCGCCGAGATCAGCACGAACGCCGGCAAGATCGGGAAGATCGCGGGCGAGGCCGCGCAGTCGGGAGGCGGCAAGCTGCTCGGCGAGACCCTCGGCGTCGACCCGACCAAGCCGACGGGCGAGGGCGCAGCCGGTGCAGCCAAGACGGTCAACGACTTCTACGGCAAGGTCACCGACCACACCCGTGATCTCAAGGGCGCCACGGAGGCCTCCGACGGCCCCTCCGCCGAGGAGACCGAGGACAACCTGCGGATGTGACGGCCGCTGGGCAGGCACCCACGCCCGTCCTGCCCCCGTTCCACGGTCGGGCAGGATGGGCCGGGCGGCATGCACACGTACGCGCGGACCGGGGACGATGGAACGTGCCGACAACGGGTGAGGCGTCGCACCGGTAGCCACCGTCCAACCTTTTCATCGAGGGAGAAGCAACGTGTCAGCTGAGTTCGACCGGCTCGTCGCGGAGTTCGAGAAGTTCCAGTCGAAGATGAAGCACGTCGACCAGCAGATGGCCGGCGTGGAGGACATGCAGAGCGAACTGTCCGAACTCGAGGCGAGCGCCACGAACGCCGACCGTTCGGTCACCGTCATCGCCGGCCCCGGCGGCGCGGTCAAGGATCTGCAGCTCACCGACAAGGCCATGAGCCAGCCGCCGCAGGCGCTCGCCGCGGCCATCAAGTCGACCCTCTCGGAGGCCGTCGCCGAGGCCGCACGCAAACAGGCGGGCATCGTCGACAACCACATGGGCGGGATGGGCATCAACGCCACCGAGCAGGTCATCGAGACCCAGGCCGAAGCGTTCGGCATGCCGGCCGAGGAACTGCGCCAGCGCATGGCCGAGGAGCAGCCGGTGCACCGGGAGGTGCCGGTCGAAGAGGAGTACCAGGAGGACTACTCCCGCGGGAGCGTCTTCGGCGACGAGGACGACGGCCGCTCCGCTCCCCCGCCTGCGCAGGGCAGCTCGGCGGGCGACGAGTTCCTCAAGAACCTGTTCGAGGAGGACGACCGCTGAGCCGGTCCTGACTGTCGCCACCGTCCGGGAGGGCGCGTGGCCCGGCCGAGCGGCTCGGCGACAACGACTCGACTCCCACCCGCATCGCCCGTGAGGGCGCGGGGAGTCGTCACCACAGACACGGCAGAGGCGGCGCCGGCAGTGACGGGCGCCGCCTCTGCCGTGTCAACGCTGCGAGCCCGGATTCCCGACTCCCGCTGTCACGTGTGCAGCTGAGACGGCATGATGTTCTGGCAGACGCGCGCCGGAACGCCACCGGCGCCGCGCGCCGGCAGCATCATCGCGGCGGCAGCACCATCGAGGGAGGGACCATGAGCGGCTTCGACGTCAATTCCGATGAACTGGACACCTACGCCGGCAAACTGGGCGGCCAGCGCTCGACGGCCAATCAGATCGGCGGTCTCGTCGACAAGGCCGATGTCGGCGACCAGTCCTGGGGAATCGTCGGCATCTTCGTCCTCGACAACTACAAGGAGATGCTCAGCGACCTCAAGGACCTGTTCACCAGCCTCGACGACGGGTTCGCATCCGGTGAGGACAAGTTCACGAACGCGGCCAAGGGCTACCGCGAGAAGGAGCAAGCAGTGAAGGAGCTCCTGGACACGTTCAACATGGAAGTGGGGGGCAAGTAGCCATGGCCGAGGAGAAGACCGAAGCCGGCGGCGTCGAGATCACGACCGGCGACAAGAGCCTGGGCAAGACGGCGCTCGAATCCGCACCGTTCCTCGGAGGCGCGGTCAAGACCTTCGACGCCGGCAGCAAGCTCACCGACGGTGCCACTCCTTCCGAGATCGGCGGACTGCTCTCCGAAGGCACGAACTTCATCTCGTCCTGCAGGGGCACCGCGGGCGAGATCGCCATGGACCCCATCGGCTGGCTGGTCGGGCAAGGCCTGGACTTCCTCATCTCCGTCTGCCAGCCGATCCAGGACGCCATCCACGTGGTCAGCGGCGACGGCCCCGCGCTGCAGCAGGCAGCCGACAACTTCAAGGCGATCGGCGAAGGTATCGAGAAGCTGAGCGGCAAGTTCAGCGAGGAACTGAAATCGTCGCTGCAGAACTGGGGCGGCGAGGCGTCCGAGGCCGCGGGCACGAAGCTCGCCGACTTCTCCAAGGGCATCGACGGCGTCGCCGGTCAGGCGGGCGACCTCGTGTCGATGCTCCAGATGTCCAGCATGGTGATGACGGTCATCGAGGAGTTCATCAAAGCCATCCTGACCGAGCTCATCACATGGCTGATCATGATCTGGATCCCGGCACTCGCCGCAGCGGTGCCGACCGCGGGCGCGTCCACCGCCGCCGCGGGAACCGCCACCGGCGTCCGCGCGGCGAGCACGGGCAGCCGGGTGTCCCGCATGGTCCAGAAGCTGCAGGACGTGCTGACCAAGATCATGGACTTCGTGCGCAGGATGCGGACCCGGATGGGCAACCTCAATCAGGGCGTTCGCCAGGCGATGGACCACCGGAAGATGCGGAGCGGCCTCGCCGACCTGGCGGTCCAGGACGGGAACGCCACCCTCAACGAGAAGCTGCTGAGCGGCAACGGCCTGGTCGGCGAACGGCTGCAACAGGGCTTGGGCAAGTCCCTGTGGGACGCGGGCAAAGGTTCGCTCCAGGATCAGGTCGGAAAGGGTCAGAACGGCAAGGGGAAGCTGTACGGCAACATCGGCAAGGTCACCGGAGCCGCTGAGGGCGAGGGAATCGGCGAGGACCAGTCCAAGAGCGAGACCGAAGACCACCTGGACATCTGAGGCATGGAAGTTCTACTCGAGATGTGGCCGCTGCTGCTCGGCTTCGCGGCCCTCGGCTTCGGCGGGTACTACTTGTCCAGGCGAAAAGACCGGCAGCAGGACGAGGACCACGTCGCCCTGCTCCACGAGATGGCCGCGCCGCTGGGCGGCACCGTGCTGACCCGTGGCCACGCCGACGGCTGGTCGGCCGCGCTGTGGCCACCGTTCGAGATGACGACCCGTGGGTTGGCCCGGCTGGCGGTGCGCCGTAAGCCGCGGTTCGACGTGGCCGTGGAGTTCACCCGCGGACCGTGGCGGGTGCGCATCAGCGAGGCGTCGATACGGCGGAGGACCACCGGCCCCGGCCACACCAGCACCTCGTACGAACACCGCATCGACATCGTCACGGCCGACCTCCCGCCGCTCCGGGTGACCGAACAGCGGGACGCGGACTTCATGGGCAGGCCGGCGGATCCGAACAACGACCCCGCCCCCGGCGACGGCTCCCTCCTCACCGAGGCCCCGGCCACCGTGGTCCAACGCCAGGGTCACTGGGTCCGGGCCGCGATCTCCGCCCCGGCGAACCAGCACCTCACCGCGTTCACCAGTGACCACGCCGCGGCCGCGCGCATGCTGAACGCCCAGGCCACATCGTGGCTGCTCGACCGGCAGCGCACGTGGCCCCGCATGTACACGTTCGAATCCGGCCTGCTGTACACCACGGCACCCGGCCGCATCGATCCGTTCGAGGTCACCGCGACCGTCAACACGATGCTCGGGTTCCTCGACTGCATCCCCGGAGCGGCACCTGCCGGATCCACGGCCGAGTCGACGCCGGCTCGGTCGAGCACCGATGCGGCATCCGCCCGGTCTGCGGTCGAAGACGAGAACCACCTGATCGCCGAGCCCGCGCCGTCGACGGCGGACAACGAGGACGGCGAGAGCGACGGGGGCGACGAGGAGAAGTCGTCGGTCATGTCGAAGCTGGGCATCGCCGGCATCGTCGTCGCCTCGCTCGCACTGCTGCTCGGCCTGCTCGGCTACGGCAGTGTCGCCTTGATCAACGGCGTCGCGATGGCGACCGGACTGTCCCAGGACGTCGAGGTGCGCATCGTCGGCGAATCCGACTGGAAGTCCCGACGGCAGACCAGCATCACGGAGAAGTACATCGGCGAGTACACGCTCGACGGCCGAGCCCACCAGGTCGGGGTGGCCAGCGGCGAGGTCGGTGACGTGATCGAGGGACAGCTCCCGGCACTGCCGATCGACTGGCTCGGGTTCCACGACACCGAACCGACGACCGACTCCAACTGGTGGGTGCCGTACCTGTACATCCTCGCCGGGGTGGTCTGCTTCGGACTGCTCGTGGGTCCGATATGGCTGGCCCAATCCGAGGGACAGGGGCCGCCGTCCGCAGCGCAGGGACCGCCGGCCGGGAACCCGTCGATGCGGCCGGAATGAACCCGTCCACCTAGCGCCGCTACTTGCCCACTCAGCCGCTACCTCCCCACTCGGTAGCCCGCTGAGTCGCCCACTCGGTAGCCCACTGAGTAGCGGCGGCGCACCCGGCCCGGCACGACCAGAACACGAAACCGGGAGCACGAAAAAGACCCTCGGTCCACACGGACCGAGGGTCTTTTCGACGCCGCTACTGCTTACCGGAAGTCGCGACCGAAGTCGTAGTCGTCCAGCGGCACCGCGGCACCGGTACCCGTACCGAACACGTCCGGGGTGTAGTAGCCGTCGTCGTAGGACGGGATCGCGTACGCCGCGACCCGCGCCTCCTCGGTCGGCTGCACCTGGATGTTGCGGTACTTGTTGATACCCGTACCGGCCGGGATCAACTTACCGATGATCACGTTCTCCTTCAGGCCGACCAGGGAGTCGCTGCGGCCGTTGATCGCCGCGTCGGTCAGGACCCGCGTGGTCTCCTGGAACGACGCCGCCGACAGCCACGAGTCCGTGGTCAGCGAGGCCTTCGTGATACCCATCAGCACCGGGCGGCCCGAGGCGGGCTCCCCGCCCTCGGCCACCGCGTGCCGGTTGGTCTGCTCGAAGCGCGTACGCTCCGGCAGCTCGCCCGGTAGGAACTCGGTGGCACCCGAGTCGATGATCGTCACGCGGCGCAGCATCTGCCGCACGATGACCTCGATGTGCTTGTCGTGGATGCCCACACCCTGCGCGCGGTAGACCTTCTGGACCTCTTCCACGAGGTGCATCTGCGCCTCGCGCGGGCCCATCACACGCAGCACCTCGTGCGGGTCCGGTGTGCCCTCGAGCAACGGCTGACCGACGCCGACGTGGTCGCCGTCGGCGAGCGGACCGTTCGGGCCGACCGCGAGCCGCTGCCGCTTCGACAGCTTGTCGAAGACGATCTCCTCGCTGCCGTCGTCCGGCACGAGCGTGATCTTCCAGAACCGCTCGCTCTCCTCGATGCGCACCCGGCCGTCGACGTCGGCGATCGGTGCCTTGCCCCGCGGGACACGGGCCTCGAACAGCTCCGTGACACGCGGCAGACCCGTCGTGATGTCGTCACCGGCGACACCGCCCTGGTGGAACGTACGCATCGTCAGCTGCGTACCCGGCTCACCGATCGACTGGGCCGCGACGATACCGACGGCCTCGCCGACGTCCACCAGCTTGCCGGTGGCCATGGAACGGCCGTAGCAGGTCGCACACACACCGACCGAGGACTCACAGGTCAGGACGCTGCGCACCTTGACCTTGGTGATGCCGCTGGCGATCAGCTTCTCGATCGCCGGGTCGCCGAGGTCGTCGCCCGCGTTGAGCACCACGTTGCCGGAGGCGTCCACCGCGTCGGAGGCCAGGCTCCGGGCGTAGGCGTTCGTCTCGACGTTCTGCCCGCGCACGATGCGACCGTCGCCGAGGTCCTCACCGACGACCATGTTGATGCCGCGGTTGGTACCGCAGTCGACCTCGCGGACGATGACGTCCTGCGAGACGTCCACCAGACGACGGGTCAGGTAACCCGAGTCGGCGGTACGCAGGGCGGTGTCGGCCAGACCCTTACGGGCACCGTGCGTGGCGATGAAGTACTCCGCCACCGACAGGCCCTCACGGAAGTTGGCCTTGATCGGGCGCGGGATGTACTCACCCTTCGGGTTGGACACCAGGCCACGCATACCGGCCAGCGACCGGACCTGCGTCATGTTGCCCGCCGCACCCGACTTCACGATCATCGAGATCGGGTTGTCGTCCGGGAAGTGGTCCTCCATGACCTTGGCGACGTCCTCCGTCGCCTGGCCCCACACCTTGACGAGCTCGTTGTTGCGCTCGGAGTGCGAGAGCTGACCGCGCTGGTAGCGCTTCTCCACCTGGGCGGCCTTCGACTCGAAGTCGTCGAGGATCTCCTTCTTCTCCGGCGGCACGAGCACGTCGGAGATGGCGACCGTGACGCCCGAGCGCGTGGCCCAGTGGAAACCGGCGTCCTTGAGCCGGTCCAGGGTCTGCGCGACCTGCGTCATCGAGTACCGCTCGGCCAGGTCGTTGACGATCGCGCCCTGGCGCTTCTTCGGCAACGGCTCGTTGACGAACGGGTAGTCCGCCGGGAGCAGGTCGTTGAACATGACCCGGCCCAGCGTCGTCTCGGCCAGCCACGGCTGACCGGGCTCCCAGCCCGACTCCCGCAGCTTCGGCTCGTCCTCGCGGGAGGGCTGCCGGTCGTTCACGCGGATCTTGATCGGCGCGTGCAGACCCAGCTGCTGCAGGTCCAAGGCCATGATCGCCTCGGCCTCGGACGAGTACACGTTGCCGGCACCCGCCGCGTTCTCGTCGAGCCGCGTGAGGTGGTACAGGCCCGTGACCATGTCCAGTCGGGGCATCGCCAGCGGACGCCCCGAGGCGGGCGACAGAATGTTGTTCGCCGACAACATCAGGATGCGCGCCTCGGCCTGCGCCTCTGCCGAGAGCGGGAGGTGCACGGCCATCTGGTCACCGTCGAAGTCCGCGTTGAACGCCTCGCAGACCAGCGGGTGCAGCTGAATGGCCTTGCCTTCCACCAGCTGCGGCTCGAAGGCCTGGATACCGAGGCGGTGCAGCGTCGGAGCACGGTTCAGCAGGACGGGGTGGCCGCTGATGACCTCTTCCAGCACGTCCCACACGGCCGGCTTCGACCGCTCCACCATGCGCTTGGCGGACTTGATGTTCTGCGCGTGGTTGAGATCCACCAGCCGCTTCATGACGAACGGCTTGAACAGCTCGAGCGCCATGTCCTTCGGCAGACCGCACTGGTGCAGCTTCAGCTGCGGGCCGACGATGATGACGCTTCGGCCGGAGTAGTCGACGCGCTTACCGAGCAGGTTCTGGCGGAACCGGCCCTGCTTGCCCTTGAGCAGGTCGGACAGCGACTTCAGCGGCCGGTTGCCGGGCCCGGTCACCGGGCGACCGCGACGGCCGTTGTCGAACAGCGCGTCGACGGACTCCTGCAGCATCCGCTTCTCGTTGTTGACGATGATCTCGGGCGCACCGAGGTCGATCAGTCGCTTGAGCCGGTTGTTGCGATTGATGACCCGGCGGTACAGGTCGTTGAGGTCGGACGTGGCGAAGCGGCCACCGTCCAGCTGCACCATCGGGCGCAGCTCCGGCGGGATCACCGGGACGGCGTCGAGCACCATGCCGCGCGGGTCGTTGCCCGTGGACTGGAACGCCGCGACGACCTTCAGCCGCTTGAGCGCACGGAGCTTCTTCTGGCCCTTCCCGCCGCGGATGACCTCGCGCAGCGACTCGGCCTCCGCGTCGACGTCGAAGTCCTCCGCCAGCTTCTGGATGGACTCGGCACCCATGCCGCCGGTGAAGTACTCGCCGTAGCGGTCGAGGAGCTCGCGGTAGAGCAGCTCGTCGACGATCAGCTGGCGCGGCTCGAGCTTGGTGAAGGTGTTCCAGACCTCCTCGAGGCGGTCCAGCTCGCGCTGGGCCTTGTCGCGGAGCTGGCGCATCTCACGCTCGCCGCCCTCCTTGACCTTGCGCTTGACGTCGGACTTCGCGCCCTCGTTCTCGAGCTCGGCCAGGTCGGCTTCCAGCTTCTGCGCACGCTCCTCGATGTCGGAGTCGCGCTTGGCCTCGATGTTCTTGCGTTCCACGCCGATCTCGCTCTCGAGCGTCGGCATGTCGTTGTGGCGCAGCTCCGTGTTCACGCTCGTGATCACGTACGCCGCGAAGTAGATGATCTTCTCGAGGTCCTTCGGGGCGAGGTCGAGCAGGTAGCCCAGCCGCGACGGAACACCCTTGAAGTACCAGATGTGCGTGACCGGGGCGGCCAGCTCGATGTGGCCCATGCGCTCACGCCGCACCTTGGCGCGGGTCACCTCGACGCCGCAGCGCTCACAGATGATGCCCTTGAAGCGCACCCGCTTGTACTTGCCGCAGTAGCACTCCCAGTCCCGGGTCGGACCGAAGATCTTCTCGCAGAAGAGCCCGTCCTTCTCCGGCTTCAGAGTGCGGTAGTTGATGGTTTCGGGCTTCTTGACCTCACCGAAGGACCACTGGCGGATGTCGTCGGCGGTGGCCAGTCCGATTCGAAGCTCATCGAAGAAATTGACGTCCAGCACTAGTCCGCCCCTCCGGAACGTTGCAATACGAAGAAAGTGTTAGGACACATGGCTTTCCTTTGGCCGGCCGCCGGGCGATGCGCACGCGGAACCGCCCGGCGGCCATGGCGGGTCGTTAACCCTGGACGATCTCGTCGGCGGACGGCGCCTCGTTGCGGGACAGGTTGATACCGAGGTTCGCCGCGGCGCGCTCGAGGTCCTCGTCGTCGGAGTCGCGCATCTCGATGGCGGCACCGTCGCTGGAGAGCACCTCGACGTTCAGGCACAGCGACTGGAGCTCCTTCAACAGGACCTTGAAGGACTCCGGGATGCCCGGGGACGGCATGTTCTCGCCCTTGACGACGGCCTCGTAGACCTTCACGCGGCCGAGCACGTCGTCGGACTTGATGGTGAGCAGTTCCTGCAGCGTGTACGCCGCGCCGTAGGCCTGCATCGCCCAGCACTCCATCTCACCGAAGCGCTGGCCACCGAACTGCGCCTTACCACCGAGCGGCTGCTGCGTGATCATCGAGTACGGACCCGTCGACCGCGCGTGGATCTTGTCGTCCACCATGTGGTGCAGCTTCAGCATGTACATGTAGCCGACGGCCACCGGATACGGGTACGGCTCACCGGAGCGGCCGTCCAGCAGCGTCGCCTTGCCGTCCTCGCTGACCATGCGCTCGCCGTCGCGGTTCGGCTTCGTCGACGCCAGCAGGCCCATCAGCTCGGCCTCGCGCGCACCGTCGAACACCGGCGTCGCGGTGTTGGTGTCCGGGTCGACATCCTTCAGGTCCTCGGGCAGCTGCGCAGCCCATTCGGGGGCACCCTCGACCTTCCAGCCCTGCGAGGCCAGCCAGCCGAGGTGCAGCTCGAGAATCTGTCCGATGTTCATACGACGCGGCACACCGTGCGTGTTCAGCACGACGTCGATCGGGGTGCCGTCCGGCATGAACGGCATGTCCTCGGTCGGCAGGATCTTGCCGACGACACCCTTGTTGCCGTGCCGGCCCGCGAGCTTGTCGCCGTCCTGGACCTTCGACTTCTTCGCCACGTACACGCGCACGAGCTCGTTGACGCCCGGGGGCAGCTCGTCGTCCTCCTCGCGGGAGAACACGCGGATGCCGATGACCTTGCCGGTCTCGCCGTGCGGCACCTTCAGTGAGGTGTCGCGGACCTCGCGGGCCTTCTCACCGAAGATCGCGCGCAGCAGGCGCTCCTCCGGCGTCAGCTCCGTCTCGCCCTTCGGCGTGACCTTGCCGACCAGGATGTCGCCGTCGCGGACCTCGGCACCGATGCGGATGATGCCGCGCTCGTCGAGGTCGGCCAGCACGTCCTCGGAGACGTTCGGGATGTCCCGGGTGATCTCCTCGGCACCGAGCTTGGTGTCGCGGGCGTCGATCTCGTGCTCCTCGATGTGGATCGAGGTGAGCACGTCGTCCTGGACGAGCCGCTGCGAGATGACGATGGCGTCCTCGTAGTTGTGGCCCTCCCACGGCATGACCGCCACGAGCAGGTTCTTGCCGAGCGCCGTCTCACCGTCCTCGGTGGACGGACCGTCGGCCAGCACCTGGCCCTGCTCGACGCGGTCGCCCTCGTTGACCACCGGACGGTGGTTGAAGCAGGTGCCCGCGTTCGTGCGGCGGAACTTGTAGAGCCCGTAGGTCTTCCGCGTGCCGTCGTCGTGCATGACGGTGACCATGTCGGCGGAGAGCTCCTCGACCACGCCGGCCTGCTCGGCGACCAGCATGTCGCCGGAGTCGATCGCGGACCGCAGCTCCACACCGGTGCCGACGAGCGGCGAGGAGGACTGCAGCAGCGGCACCGCCTGACGCTGCATGTTCGCGCCCATCAGCGCACGGTTCGCGTCGTCGTGCTCGAGGAACGGGATCATCGCGGTCGCGATCGAGACCATCTGCCGCGGCGAGACGTCCATGTAGTCCACGTCCGTCGGGTCGATCAGCTCGACCTCGCCGCCCTTCTTCCGGACCAGGACGCTCTCCTCGAGGAAGTGCCCGTCGTCGCCGATCGGCGCGTTCGCCTGCGCCTTGACGTGACGGTCCTCCTCGTCCGCGGTCAGGTAGTCGACCTGGTCGGTGACCTGGCCCTCGACGACCTTGCGGTAGGGCGTTTCGATGAAGCCGAACGGGTTGACCCGCGCGTAGGAGCACAGCGAGCCGATGAGGCCGATGTTCGGGCCTTCCGGCGTCTCGATCGGGCACATGCGGCCGTAGTGCGACGGGTGGACGTCGCGGACCTCCATGCCGGCGCGCTCACGCGAGAGCCCACCCGGGCCGAGGGCGTTCAGCCGGCGCTTGTGGGTCAGGCCGTCGACCGGGTTGGTCTGCTGCATGAACTGCGAGAGCTGCGAGGTGCCGAAGAACTCGCGGATCGCGGCCACGACCGGACGGATGTTGATCAGCGTCTGCGGCGTGATCGCCTCGACGTCCTGCGTCGTCATCCGCTCGCGGACCACGCGCTCCATGCGGGAGAGGCCGACCCGGATCTGGTTCTGGATCAGCTCGCCAACGGTACGGATGCGACGGTTGCCGAAGTGGTCGATGTCGTCGGTCTCGACGGGCACCTCGGCCTCGCCGAGCTGCATCGTCTCCTCGCCCGCGTGCAGGCGGACGAGGTACTCGATGGTGGCGACGATGTCCTCTTCGGTCATCGTGCCGGTCTCGTAGGACGTCGAGAGCCCGAGCTTCTTGTTGAGCTTGTAGCGGCCGACCTTGGCGAGGTCGTAGCGCTTGTCCTTGAAGAACAGGTTCTCGAGGAGCGTCTGCGCGCTCTCCTTCGTCGGCGGCTCACCGGGGCGCAGCTTGCGGTAGATGTCGAGCAGCGCCTCGTCGGTGCCCGCCGTGGAGTCCTTCTCGAGCGTCGCGAGCAGCGTCTCGGAGAACGAGAAACGCTCGCGGATCTGCTCGGTCGTCCAGCCGAGCGCCTTCAGCAGGACGGTGACGGGCTGGCGGCGCTTGCGGTCGATACGCACACCGACGGTGTCGCGCTTGTCGACGTCGAACTCGAGCCACGCACCACGGCTCGGGATCACCTTGACGCTGAAGACGTCCTTGTCCGTCGACTTGTCGATGGACTGGTCGAAGTAGACACCGGGCGACCGGACCAGCTGCGAGACGACGACCCGCTCGGTGCCGTTGATGATGAACGTGCCCTTGTCGGTCATCACGGGGAAATCGCCCATGAAGACCGTCTGGCTCTTGATCTCGCCGGTGTTGTTGTTGACGAACTCGGCGGTGACGAACAGCGGCGCCGCGTACGTCATGTCCTTGTCCTTGCACTCCTCGACCGAGGCCTTCACCTCGTCGAAGCGCGGGTCGGAGAAGGAGAGGGACATCGAACCGGAGAAGTCCTCGATGGGCGAGATCTCGCCGAGAACTTCTGCGAGGCCACCGAGCGGGTTCTCCTCGCCGTCGTTGACGGCGCGTTCGAACCATGACTCGGAACCGGTGAACCATTCGAAAGACCGGATCTGCACGTCGAGCAGGTCAGGAGTAGCCAGCGGTTCACGGATCTTCGCGAATGAGACCCGCTTCGGTGCTCCTGGAATTTCCGTTGACGAGCGCGTCGAGGTGGTCGCAGCAGTGGCCTGATTCGCGGGAGAGACTGCCAAGATGCGTCCTTCCGGGGACATTAAGCGGTTGAGCAGCCGCGTAGCGACGAGCAACACGAACTGTCAAGGGTGCGGTAGTGCCGACCATCCTAGCTACCGACAAAGGGCAGCATGAAAGTGGGCAGCGCAAAGAAACAGTCTAGCCCCGAAGATGGCGCCTTGTCGAGGGGGCCTGCCCAAGACGTGGAGCCCAGCCTCGTTCGCTCATCTCCGGCTCGCCTCCCGCAAGGCTCACCGTTGCCTGTAAGCGTGAACCCCCGTGAGCGCTGAGTCAAGCATCCACACGCCCGATGCGTCCGACCGGCGAGTACGAAATAGATCACGTACGCCCGACTCTGGACAGTCGAACCGCCGGTATGGCAACCCGGCCGCCGGAGCGAACGGAATCAGTTCCCGCCCTGCTCACCGCCGTTCTCGCCGCCCTGCTGACCATCCTGCTGGCCGCCGTTCTCGCCGCCGTTCTCGCCGCCGTCCTGGTCGCCCTGCTGGTCGCCGTTCTGGTTGCCGTCCTGACTGCCCTGGCCGTCTCCGGGCAGTGGCGCGCCGGACGGGTCCTGCGACTGTCCGGGAGTGGGTGCGGCCTGCTGCGCGGCGTAGGTGTCCAGGTTGGTCACCTTCCACTCGCCGTCGCGCTTCTCCGTCTCCAGCCACATCGCGGCGCCGCCCACGGCGGGCTGGTCGTCGGACGGCCGGGTGGCCGCCTGGTCGATCAAGACCATGACCCGCGCGCGGTCACCGTCGAGGTTGACGACGGCACTGCGCGCCGCGTGCACCGTGACCACGATCTTCTGCTCCGGAGCGAGCCGCTTGATCTCGCCCATGAGCGCGTCGTACTTCTGCTCGACCTCGCCACCGGCCAGGAGCTCTTCCGCGGCCTCCTCGGTTTTGCCGAGGTTGTTGTGGTCGATCGAGAACAGCCGCTCGGCCGCCTTCTCCATCGCCTCCTTGACCTCCGCCGTGGCGGGACCGTCGACCAGCGCGGTGTTCGACGTCGCCGCACGCGCCTCGCTGCCCTTGATCTGGAAGAACACCGCGGCCCCCGCCAGCAGCAGGCCCGCGACCAGCAGCACCGCGACCGCGGCGAACCCCGGCCGCCTGCGTGACGTGCTGCGCGTGCCGAGCTTCCGGACCGCGGTGGCCGCGGGCGCACCCGGCTCGTCCGCTTCGAGGGTCTCGGCCTCGTCGAGGTTCGCGGGCTTGGCACGCCCGCCGTCCTTGGCCTTGCGGCGCGGGCCGGGACTCGGAGCCGGCTTCGCCGCACCCGCGCTGCCGGCATCGGCGTCGTCGGTGTCACGGTCGTCGGTGTCGTCGGTGTCGTCGGTGTCGTCGGCGTCGTCGGTGTCGCGGTCGCCGGCCGTGCCCGTCTCGTCCTCGGGCTCGGAATCGGCCTCGGCGCGGGCACGGCCCGAACGCGCCGTGCCGGCGCCCTCCGCGGACTCGGCAGCCTCGACCGTCTCAGCGGCCCCTGCCGTCTCACCGGTCTCACCGGTCTCGGTAGCCTCCACGTCTTCGGTGGACCCCGGCTTGCGCAAGCCCGCAACCTTGGGACGGCGCGACGGCGTCGGCCGCGGCTGCGGGCTGGGCTTGCGACGGTTCGATGACACGGTGGGACTCCGTTCTCGGCTACCGCGTTGTTCTCGGCTACCGCGTTGTTCTCGGCTACCGCGTTGTTCTCGGTGCTGCCGCGTTGTTCTCGGTGCCAGCTCGGTCTTTCTCGGTGCTGGCGCGGTGTTTCTCGGTGCTGCCTACGCGCCTACTGCTGGCCGGCCCCGGTGACGGGCACGTCACCGATCTGCGAGACCTTCCACGGGCCGTCACCACCCTCCCGCGAGAGCTGCACCTCGAGCCGCATGGTCTTCATGCCCTGCTGATCACCGCGCTGGATGTCCGCGCTCGCCGCGACGATCGCACTCGCCTTGCCCTCACGCTCGTTCAGCTCGCTGACGGCCACCTCGTGCACGGTGGTCGTCACCTTCGACTCCGCTTTGCTGATCGCCTCGCGATAGGTCTTCTCGGCCTGCTGGATCTGGTTCGCCAGCTCACCGGTGCTGAGTTCCTTCTGCCTGCTGAAGTACTCGTCCAGCTTCGTGTGGTCGAGTTCGGTGAACGCCGTGACGGCCTGCCCCGCAACGCGTGTGACGTCCTGCCGCTCAGCCGCGATCTCGGCGTCGTCCCCGGTCGCGCTCACCAGCCACATCACGCCGAACACCGCGGCCACGATCAGTGCCGCCGTCGCGAAGGCAGCCGCGCCCATCAGTGCCCAGCGCGGCGGTGCCGACCGGCCGTCGGTGCCGGCACCGTCCTCGCCGGTCTCGGTGTCACGGTCGTCGGCGTCGCTGTCGTCGGCGTCGCTGTCGTCGGTGTCGCTGTCGTCGGCGTCGGTGTCGCTGTCGTCGGCCTCGTCACCGCCGGACCCGGCCTCGGCGCCGTCGGTGCGGGCGGCGCCCGCCTCCCCCGCGCTCTCCACAGACTCCGCGCTCTCCACAGACTCCGCGTTCTCCACAGACTCCGCGTTCTCCACAGACTCCGCGCTCTCCACAGACTCTGCGCTCTCCGAGCTCGCCGTCCCCGGGACGTCGGCGTCGGCCTCGCCGGTGCCGTCTTCCGCCTCGCCGGTGAGGCGGGCCTTCTCCGGCTCGTCCGAACTCATAGTGCTCCAGGGTATTGCGGTGGTGTCAGCTTGCTGTGTGTCGTCGCCCGGCCGGGTTCACGGACGAACCAGGCCGGCGAGCTGGTCGAGGCTCGTGATGTCGAGCCCCGGGCTGCTCGCCACGCCGGGAGTGCCGCGCAGCGAGGCCAGCTCCTCCTCGTCCCGCGTCGAGTTCTCCTCCAGCTGCTGCTGGCTGGGCTGCACCGGGACGCCGTTGTACGGCGCGTTCTGCGAACCACGCACGCTGATCGGGCTCCCGACCGGTTCGGCGCAGTACGCGTCCTCCTTGGGAGGCCGCTCCGAGGTTTCGTTGCCCTGACGGTACTCGTCGGGCGAACGGTAGCCCTTGGTGCACGACGGCGGGTTGAACAGGTTCAGCGCGAGGCCGAGGTGAGCGGTGCCGTCGCCGGGCACGACGGAGGACGCACCGCCGGTCACCATCGGGTAGGCGATGAACATCATCTCCAGCCCGTCTCGTCGTGTGACCAGCAGATTCGACGTCGTCAGCAGGTTCGCCGTCAGCGCCGACAGGCCCGGGCCCGTCTCGGCGAGGACCTGCTGCACCTGGTCGCCGACCTGCGGCGCGACGTCGACGAGCTTGCGAATGTCGGCGTCGGAGTCCTTCAGCGTCTTCGACAGATCGCGCAGGTCACGGCTGAACGAGCGCATCGACCCGCTCATCTCGTTCTGTGTGCGCAGCACCTTCGTCCCGGATTCGAGCAACTCCACCGTCTGCGGCACGTGCTCGGAGGCGACCTCGGTGAACTCCTGCGTGGTGTCCATCAGCTGCTGGAGGTCGCGGCCGGTGCCGTTGAACGCGTCGTAGGACTCGTCGACCACCGTGCGCAGCGAATCGGTCGGCACGGACTTGGCCAGTGACGACAGGTCACCGATCAGCTTCTCCGTCGGCACGGGCGTCGTCGTGTTCCGCGCGTCGATGACCGAACCCGCATCGAGGAACGGCCCGTCGGAACTGCGCGGCCGCAGGTCGACGTACTGCTCACCGACGGCGGACCGGTTCGCCACGACGGCCTGCAGGTCGGCGGGCACCTGCGGCGCGTCCGGTTCGATGTCCAGTTCGGCCTCGGTGCCGTCGGAGGTCAGGCTGAGCGGGCCGACGCTGCCGATGTTGGCTCCGCGGTAGGTCACCTCGGCACCTTCGAAGATGCCGCCGGATTCGTTGAGCTGCAGCTGCACCGTGTACCCGCCCTGGCCGAACGTCTCCTCGACGTCGGTGAACCGCACGAGTGCGTACACGACCGCGACCACGGAGATGATCGCGAACACGACGAGCTGGATCTTGGTCCTGCGTACCAGCATCAGCTACCGCCCCCCGACAGGGTTTCGAAGATCCCCTCGACGCCCGACGAGGACGTCCGGGCAGGCGGGCTGTCCTGCCCCCCGGATTCCGGTGCCGCCTGTTCCTCGGACGCTTCGCCCAGCGGCAACGGCGGTGGGTTACCGCCCGTGCCCTCCTGCTGCGTGGTCATGTCTCCCAGGATCGGGATGTCCTTGAGCGGGTTCTGCCTGCTGCGACCGAGGTTGGCCAGCACTTCCTCGAGATCCAGGTCCAGGTCGAGGTAGAGGTTGAAGAAGTCGCCCTTGGCACCCTTCACCGCCTGGTCGCTGAACGGGTAGCTGAGCATCAGTTCGAGTGACTTCGGCAGGTCCGAGCCCGCCTCGCCGAGCTTGCGCAGCGTCGGCATCAGGGCCTTCAGGTTGGCGACCAGGTCCTCCTGACTCTGGTTGATCGTCCGCGTGGCGACCCCGGACACGCGGTTCAGCGCCTGCAGCATCGTCACCAGCTGGCCCCGCTGCTGTTCGAGCACCTCCAGGCCGGGTCCCAGGTTGTCGATGGCGCCCGCGATGCGGTCCTTCTGCCCCTTCAGGCTCATCGACAGCCGGTTCAGGCCGTCCAGCGCGCTGGTGATGTCGCCCGACTGCGCGTCGAGCGCCGACACCAGTTTGTCGGCATTGCGCAGCAGACCCTTGATGTCCTGCTCGTTGCCGGACAACGCGGCGTTGAGTTCCTTGGTGATGTTGTTCAGCTGCTCGACGCCACCACCGTTGAGCAGCATCGACAGTGCGCCGAGGACCTCTTCCACCTCGGTGCTGCGGTCGGTGCGCTCGACCGGGATCGTGTCGCCCGTTGTCAGCTCCGCCTCCGCGACGTCCTGGCCGGGCTCGCTCAGCTGGACGTATTTCTCACCGAGCAGGCTGGACTGGCGCAGGTTCGCGATCGCGTTGGCGGGCAGGTCGATGTCACCGTTGACCAGCAACGTCACCTCGGCCGTCCAGCCGTCCTCGGCCAGGCCGATCTCCTCGACCCGGCCCACCGGCACCTCGTCGACCTTCACCCCGGACTGCGGCACGAGGTCGAGGACGTCGCGGAACTGCACCTTCACGCGGTACGGGTCGTCGCCGAGATCGGCACCGCCGGGCAGCGGCACGTCGTACACGCCGGAGAAGCCGCAGCCGGACACGGCCAGCATCGTCGCGGCCGCTCCCGCCGACAACAGCTTGCGGAACTTCACTGGCCACCTCCCGAGGACAGCACCTGCTCGGTCACAGGCAGCGGCAACGGCGGCAGCTCGCCGTTGTTCAGCGCGTGCACCGACTGCGCCAGCGACGGCAGCGGCACCGTGTTGTCCACGACGTCGGCCACGCCCTGGCACAGGTTGCCGATGGCGTCGAGCGCGTCCGGCGTCTGCTTGAGCAGGTTGCACACCATCGTCGCCGGCGGCTGGGTGAGCTCGTTGAGGTTCGGCCGCGCGTCGAGCGTGCCCGAGGAGGCGTTGTAGGTGTTCGCCAGGTTCGTCAGCGCCAGCGGGGCGATGTCGAGTATCTCGGCGAGCGCGCCGCGCTGTTCGACGAGCACCCGCGTGACGCTGGCGAGCTTGTCGACGTTCGACTTGAGCTTGCCGCGGTTGTTCTCGACGAAGCCCTTGACCGACGTCAGGGCCGTGCCGAGCTGCTTGACCGTCGCCGCCAGGTTCTCGCGCTCACCCGAGAGGTATCCGCTGACGTCGGCGAGCTGTTGTTCGAACTTGCGCACCGTCCGGTCGCTGTCGGCCAGCGTCGTGGAGAACTTCGCCAGGTTCTCCACGGTGTCGAACAGGTCGCCCGAATTACCGGACAGGGTTCCCGCGGCCTTGCCCAGCTTGGTGATCGTGTCGTGCAGTGCCTCGCCGTTGCCGTCGAGGTTCTCGGCCGTGGTGTCGAGCAGGTCCGACAGCGAGCCGTTCTCGTTGGCGCCGTTCGGGCCGAGCGATTCGGACACGCGGCTGAGGCTCTCGGCGAGCTGGTCGATCTCGAGGGGCACCTCGGTGCGGTCCTGGCTGATCGTCGCTCCCGCATCGAGCGTCGGGCCGCCGGTGTAGGCGGGCGCGAGCTGCACGTACCGGTCCGACACCAGGGACGGGGCGACGATGATCGCCTTCGCGTCCGCCGGGATCTCCACGCCGCGGTCGTAGGTCATCTCCACGAGCACGCGCTCACCCTGCGGTTCGACGCCTGTGACCTCGCCCATCTCGACGCCGAGCACGCGGACGGTGTTGCCCTCGTACAGGCCGATGGCGCTCGGGAAGTAGGCGCTGACGCGCTTGCTGCCCGCGTCCTGCAGCGTCCACCACAGGCCGCCCGCCACGACGAGCGCCAGCACGATGGCGAACGTGACGCCGCGAGCGAGTCGCTGACCGAGCCGAGTGGTGATCATTTGACGTTGCACCCCTCTTCGTTGATCGGCCCGACGGAGGGGAGAAGGAAACCGCAGATGTAGTTGTCGAACCAGCGGCCGTTGCCGATCGTGTTGTTGAAGACGCGGATGAACGGCGCGAACCGGCGGATGCCCTCGCTCAGCGAATCCTGATTGCGCTGCAGCATGCCGGTGAGCCGGTCCAGCTTGTTCAGCACCGGGCCGATCTGCTCACTGTTGTCGCTGACCAGGCCACGCAGCTGCTTCGACAGCTCCTGGCTGCCGTTCAGCATCGTGGTGATCGCCTGCTTGCGCCGCTGCAGCTCGCCCAGCAGCGTCGAGCCGTCCTCCATCAGCTTCACGAGCTGCTCGTCGCGGCCCGCGAGCGTGCCGGAGATCTGCTTGGTGTTCTTGAGCAGGCTCTTGAGCTGCTGATCGCGCTTGGAGATGGTGTCCGACAGCTGCGACAGCCCACTCAGCGCGCCCTGCACCTCGTCGGGGGTGCCGGAGAACGTCTCGGACAGCACGTCGAAGCTGTCCGCCAACTGGTCGGTGTCGACCTCGTCGACGGTGCCGGACAGGTCACGGAACGCCTCGAGCACGTCGTACGGAGCGGTGGTCCGCTCACGCGGGATCGTCGACCCCGGGTCGAGCGGGCTCTCCCCCACCGGGTCGAGCGCCACGTACTTCTGCCCCAGCAACGTCTTGATCTTGATCGTTGCCGAGGTGCGATCGCCCAGCCAGGCGTCGCGGACCTTGAACGACACGTTCACCCGGTCGCCGTCCAGCTCGACGTCGCTGACGTTGCCGACCTTCACGCCCGCCACGCGCACCTCGTCGTCGGCCTTCAGCCCCGCGGCCTCGCTGAACTCGGCCTGGTACGTCGTACCGCCGCCGATGATCGGCAGGTCCTCGGTGTTCATCGCCGCTCCGATGCCGAGCACGATCACGATGATGCCGGCGATCGCGATGGGGATCGGGTTGCGCTTCTGGAAGCTCTTCATTCGCTGATGCACCGCTCCCTGTTGACCGGCGCGACGGGCACGTTGACGGGCTCCTGCATGAGACCCGGGATCCGGACGTTGCCGCTCGCACTGCACATGAAGAAGTTGAACCACGAGCCGTAGTCGGCGGTCGCGGCCATCCTGCTCGCCTTCTCCGGCAGGAACTGGATGAAGTGCTCGACGACCTGCTCCTGGTCGTTGAGGTTGCCCGCCAGCTCCCCGAGGGCCTTGATGTCCTGCTTCAGCGGTTCACGGCCCTCCTTCAGCAGGCCGGCGGTGGTCTGCGCCAGCCCGCCGAGCGCGTCGATCGACTGCCCGATCGGGTCCTTGTCCTTGGCCAGGCCCGACACCAGCTTCTGCAGCCGTTGGATCAGCTGATCCAACTGCGGCGTGCGCTCGTTGATCGTCGACAGCACCGTGTTCAGGTTGTTGATGACCTGCCCGATCACCTTGTCCTTCTCGGCGAGCGTCGTCGTCAGCGACGCGGTGTGCGACAGCAGGCTCTCGACCGTGCCGCCCTCACCCTGCAGTACCTGGATGATCTCGTACGAGAGCTTGTTGACGTCGTCCGGCGACAGCGCCCGGAACAGCGGCTTGAACCCGTTGAACAGCTCGTTCAGGTCGAGTGCCGGGGTGGTCTGCTCCAGCGGGATCGTGTCGCCGGGTTCGAGCGTGCCCTGCGGATTCGCACCGCCCGTCTGGTTGCCGCCACCCTGGTTGTCGCCGCCACCCTGGTTGTCGCTGCCGCCCTCGTTGTCGCCGCCCCCGTTGTCGCTGCCCTGGTCGTCGCTGCCCTCGTTGTCGCTGCCCTGGTCGTCGCTGCCCTCGTTGTCGCTGCCCTGGTCGTCGCCGGTGCCCTGGCTGTCACCCTGACTGTCGGCACCCTGGTCGTCCCCGGTGTGGTTCGCGGTCTGCGTCACGCCGCCCGCGCCGCCGCGCTCGAGCGAGATGTAGCGCTGGCCCACGAGGTTGCGGAACTTGATCGACGCCTGGATGTTCGCGGGCAGCTCCCGCCCGGATTCGACCTCGAACTCCACCTCGGCGAGCCTGCGGTCGACGATCTCGACGGAGTTGACCTGGCCCACGCGCACGCCCGCGATGCGCACGTCGTCGTTGGGGATCACCATCGTCGCGTCGGTGAACCGGGCCTTGTACGTCACGGTGTCGGACAGGTTCACGTTCGCGATGCTGATCGCGAGCACACCTGTGAGCAGCACCGTGACGGTGATGAAGACACCGAGCTTGACCAGTGGTGCGGTGAGTCCACGCATTATTCGACCGTCACCTCCGCTCCTCGGTACATCGGGGCAATGAGCAGGGCACCCCAGCCGGGCACCTCATCGGGGTCCATATCGATGCGCGGCCCGGTCAGCTGCGAGATCAGCCGCAGCTCACCCGCCGAGCCCGCCGGGTCGCCACCGGCGACGCCGGGCGCCGCCGCGCCGCCACCGGTGTTGTTGTAGCCACCCGCGTTCGCCGGGTCGTCGGCCTGGCTGAGGCCGTCGTTGGCCGACCGCGCCGGGGGCGGCGGGGTGCTGCCGTCCTTCACCGGGCCGTCCGGCGGGTACTGCGGGAACGGATCGGGCGGATTCTCGAAGTCGTAGCAGCGCGGGCCCCGGTGGTCGTTCCACTCCGGCTCGTCCTGACCCGGCTTGTACGGACCGCGGTTGGTGGTGATCTCCATCGTCGCGTGCAGGCCGGGCTCGTTGGTGCCCTTGCCGAACGCCTTGTCGATCCGCGGCACCAGCTCGGCCATCTGCCCGAGGAAGCACGGGTAGGACGGCGCGTACTCGGCCAGCAATTCCGCCGTCGGCCGGGCCGTGTCGGCGAGCTGGATGAGGTTCGACGAATTGGCCTTCAGCCACGAGTGCAGGTCCGTGGAGGCGCCCGTCACGCTGGTGTACATGTTCGACAGCGCCTGGCGCTTCTCGACGATCGTCCTGCTCGTCGTGGTGAAGTTGTCGAGCGTCTGCACCAGGTCCGGGGTGACGTCGGAGAGGTTGTGCGAGAACTTCGCCAACTCCCGCAGGTTCTCCTGCAGCTTCGGCACGTGCGGGTTCAGCTCGCCCAGGTAGCTGCCGAGGTCCGACAACGTCGTGCCCAGCTCCTCGCCGCGGCCCTCCAGCGCCGTCGAGATCGCGGTGAGCGTGGTCGAGAGCTTCTGCGGCTGCACCGCCTGCAGCACCGGCATCAGGTCCGACAGCGCCTGCTCGAGCTCGATCGCGCTTTCGGTGCGGTCCTGCGGGATGACATCACCCGAGCGCAGCGGCGTCGCGGCAGCACCGTCCGGGATCTCCAGGTCGACGAAGCGCTCACCGAAGAGGGTCTTCGGCAGGAACCGCGCCGACACGTTCGCCGGCACCAGCTCGGCGTGTTCGGGATCGAGGTTCAGCGTCAGCTCGGTGGCCCCGCCCACGGACGGGGTGATCTCGCCGACGCTGCCGACGATCAGCCCCCGCACCTTCACGTCGGAGTTCTCGGACAGCTGATTGCCGAGCTCGTCGGCCTCGAGCGTCACCGTCACGTACGAGGTGAACGCCTTGTTGTAGATGGCCACGCTCAGGGCCACACCGCCGACCAGCAGTCCGACCAGCAGCAGTCCCAGCAGCCTTCGACGCAGTGTCGCCATCATCCCGCGATCCTCACCGTCGTGTCGGTTCCCCAGAGCGCAAATCCGACGAAGAAGTTGACCACCGCCACCGTGACGATCGACAACCGCACGGCACGGCCGACGGCCACGCCCACACCGGCGGGGCCACCGCTGGCTTTGTACCCGTAGTAGCAGTGCGTGAGGATGATCAGGACGCTGAAGATCAGCACCTTGATGAACGAGTACAGCACGTCTTGCGGTGGCAGGAACATGTCGAAGTAGTGGTCATAGGTACCCGCCGATTGGCCGTAGATGTGGACGACCACGGCGCGCGAAGCCAGGTACGACGACATCAGGCCGATCACGTACAGCGGGATGATGGCGATGAACCCGGCGATGATCCGCGTCGTCACCAGGTACGGCAGGCTCGGCACCGCCATCACCTCGAGCGCGTCGATCTCCTCGGAGATGCGCATCGCGCCGAGCTGAGCGGTGAAGCCGGATCCCACGGTCGCCGACAGCGCGAGACCCGCCACCAATGGCGCGATCTCCCGGGTGTTGAAGAACGACGTCAGAAAGCCGGTGAACGCCGAGGTGCCGATCGAGTCGAGGGCCGAGAAACCCTGCAGACCGACGAGGACACCGGTGAACAACGTCAGGCCGACCATCACACCGACGGTGCCACCGATCATCGCCAGCGAACCGGAGCCGAAGCTCACCTCCGCCAGCAGGCGCAGCACTTCCTTCATGTACCGCCGGATCGTCCGCGGCGCCCACGCGAGGGCGCGCCCGTAGAACGACATCTGGTCGCCGAGATCGTCGAGCGTCTCGAGCGGGCGGTTCGCGATCTTCTTCGCGCGCTGGGTCACGGAGGCCATCGGTCAGCCCAACTTCGGCGGGACGAGCTGCAGGTAGATCAACGTCATGACGGTGTTGACCACGAACAGCAGCAGGAACGTGATGACGACGGACTGGTTGACCGCGTCGCCGACGCCCTTCGGGCCCGGTGGCGGGTTCAGCCCCCGGTAGGCGGCCACGACGGCGGCGAGGAAGCCGAAGATGAGCGCCTTGAGCTCGCCGACCCACAGGTCGGGAAGTTGCGCCAGCGCCGAGAAGCTCGCCAGGTACGCACCAGGGGTGCCGCCCTGCAGTACGACGTTGAAGAAGTAGCCACCCAGCACGCCGATGACACTGACCATGCCGTTGAGCAGCACCGCGATGAGCATGCACGCCAGCACCCGCGGCACGACGAGGCGCTGCACTGCGGAGACGCCGAGCACCTCCATGGCGTCGATCTCCTCGCGGATGGTGCGCGCACCGATGTCGGCACAGATCGCCGACCCGCCTGCACCCGCGACGAGCAGCGCCGTCACCAGTGGCGCGGCCTGTTGCACGGTCGCGAGCACGCTGCCGGCACCCGTGTAGGACTCCGCACCGAGCTGACTCGCGAGCGACCCGAACTGCAGCGAGATGACCGCGCCGAACGGAATCGCCACCAGAGCTGTCGGCATGATCGTGACGCTGGCGATGAACCAGGCCTGCTGGATGAACTCCCGCAGCTGGAACGGCCGCTGGAAGATGCCGCGGCCGATGTCGAGGCCGAGCGCGAACAGCTTGCCGGTCTCCCGCAGCATCCCGAGGCCGGGAACGGAGGTGGACCGAGCGCTCATGAGCCGCCCCGCCGCCGACGCAGGGGCCTGGTCGGCGCGGACTGCTCGTCGCCCGGCCAGGCGGGCGAGGACGGTAGCTCGGCGACGTCGCCCGCGTCCAGGTCACCGTGGTGGGCCGGCATCCGGCTGCCCGCGGTGACGGCGGGTTCCGGAATACCGTAGTACCTGCGTTCCTCGGGCGTCAGCGAGGCGATGATGCCTTCGCGGGCGGGCTCGGGAAGGGTGTGGAGGACGCCTGCGACGCGGCCCTTCCGGCGGACCGCTCCCTGCCGTTCGGGCAGTCCCGGCGTGGGCTGCAGCTGCGGCACGATGCCGCGCACGTCCTCGGTCGAGCCGTCGTGGTGGCCCGCGTCGGCCTGTTCCTGCTCGAGCGCCATCTGCGCCGAGTCCTTCTCCTCGCTCATGCCGATCGGGCCGAGCCTGCGGCCGTTGAGGAACTGCTCCACGACGGGTTCGTCGGAGGTCAGCAGCACCTCGCGGGGACCGAACATGATGAGTTCCTTACGGAACAGCATGCCGATGTTGTCCGGCACGGTACGGGCGAGGTTGATGTTGTGGGTGACGATGAGGATCGTCGCGTCGATCTGCGCGTTCAGGTCGATCAGCAGTTGCGACAGGTACGCCGTGCGCACCGGGTCCAGACCGGAGTCCGGCTCGTCGCACAGGATGATCTCGGGGTCGAGCACCAGCGCGCGGGCCAGTCCGGCACGCTTGCGCATACCGCCGGAGATCTCGCCGGGCAGCTTGTCCTCCGAGCCGGACAGACCGGTCAGCTCGAGCTTTTCGAGCACGATCCTGCGAACCTCGGTCTCGGACTTCTTCGTGTGCTCCCGCAGCGGGAACGCAACATTGTCGTAGAGGTTCATCGACCCGAACAGCGCGCCGTCCTGGAACAGCACGCCGAACAGCTTGCGCGTGTCGTAGAGCTTGCGCTCCGAACACGTGACGACGTCGATGCCGTTGATCTCGCACCTGCCCTTGTCGGGCTTGAGCAGGCCGATCATCGACTTGAGGAACACCGACTTGCCGGTGCCCGACGGGCCGAGCATCACCGACACTTCCCCAGGCGGCAGGTTCAGCGTCACGTCACGCCAGATGGCCTGCTTACCGAAGGACTTGGTCAAGCCCTCGATGACCACCTCGGCACCCATCGCACCCTCCCGGAGCGGTTCCACGGCCGCGGCCGGTGCCCCGCCGTGCCGGCGGGCGCGCCCGACGGCACGCACCTCACCGGAGGTACCGACCGCCATGTCCGCAGCGTCTTCCTGTTACGAGCAACGACCGAAGCCCGCATAAGTTACTCACTGGTTCACACGAAATTCGCGCGTCCGGAGTAATGCTCCGGAACCGACCGTGTGATGTGGCTGTGCAAGGTAACCCACGGCCGTACGGGTGCACGAGCAGCACGCCCTCGAATGTGAGAAACCGACCCGCCGGTACGGACCGCCCACCTTCCCGCGCCCCTTCCGTACGCTGCGAAAACAGCCCGTTCACGGCCTGGCGCGAGGCGCACGAACCGGCTGGACCGGCCCATTCACGGCAATTCTTCCGGCATACGAAAAGCCGGCATTGCAGAAACGCCCCGAAGGGCACCTTCGGGGCGCTCAACGCCCCGAAGGTGGGCGGGTTCTAGGGGTGGTTGCAACACCGGGTGATTTAGACGAGTTTTAGCAGACGCTCGGCTGGGGTGTCCCAGCCGAGCGTTTTGCGTGGGCGGCTGTTGAGTTTTTGTGCGACGAGTTCGAGGTCTTCGGGGCCGTGGACGGACAGGTCGGTGCCCTTGGGGAAGTACTGGCGCAGCAGCCGGTTGGTGTTCTCGTTCGAGCCGCGCTGCCAGGGGGAGGCGGGATGGCAGAAGTAGACCGGGACGCCGGTGGCGACCCGGAACGCCTGGTGCGCGGCCATCTCCGCCCCTTGGTCCCAGGTCAGCGACCCGCGTAGGTGAGCCGG
>NZ_JAMTCQ010000016.1 GCF_024171895.1 Prauserella halophila
CTGTCCCTAGTACGAGAGGACCGGGACGGACGAACCTCTGGTGCGCCAGTTGTCCCGCCAGGGGCATGGCTGGTTGGCTACGTTCGGAAGGGATAACCGCTGAAGGCATCTAAGCGGGAAGCCTGTTCCCAGATGAGGTCTCCCACCCCGTTGTGGGTTAAGGCCCCCAAGAGATGATTGGGTTGATAGGCCAGACATGGAAGCGCAGTAATGTGTGTTGGAGTGGACTGGTACTAACAGGCCGAGGACTTGCCTACAACGATGCTACGCACCCACTCTACGATCCTGAAACACCACACCACCCGCCCCACAGGCTGGTTCGTGTGGCGCGGGGCAACGGTGTGTTGTTTCGTAGTGTTTCGGTGGTGATAGCGGCAGGGACACGCCCGGTCCCATTCCGAACCCGGAAGCTAAGCCTGCCAGCGCCGATGGTACTGCACTCGACAGGGTGTGGGAGAGTAGGACACCGCCGAACCCAACATAAAATGGTAGGGCCCGTCGGAGTCGACCATCTTGAACGAGATGGGCGCCCGACGGGCCCTACACGTATGCTCAACCAGAACTTCAACAGTGGGAGGACCCGTGTCCGACACGAGCGGGCGCGACCGGTCGGGCCGCGACGATCGCGGCCGATCCGAGCGATCCGGCGGCGCCGGCGATTCCGGCAGCCGTGGCCGGGGCACACCAGGACGGTCGGGGCCGTACGGTCGAGGCCGGGACGACGCCGCACGAGGCGGCAGTGACGGTGGCCGCGGCGACCGGCGCAACGACGATCGCCGCGGCTCGGATCGGCGCGGTGACAGTTCACGCGGTGACGACAGGCGCGGCGGCTACGACCGGGGCGGATCCGGCCGCGGGTCGGACGACCGGCGAGGTGGTCGCAGCGAGGATCGCCGGGCTGGTCAGGGCGGTGCTGGTCAGGGGCACAGTGGCCAGGGCCGAGGATCCGACGCGCGGGGAGGCGGCCGCGGGCGCGACGACCGCGGTCGGCAGTCGGGCGGCCGGGACGATCGCGGCGGCAGGCCGGACCGGCCCCGGGACGAGCGCGGGCGTGATGATCGCGACCGCGGGGACCGGAATCGCGACGGCCGCAAGGGCGGCCCGCGGGACGACCGCGGCTCGCGGGACGGCCGCGGTGCGGCCGACGACCGGGGTTCCCGCGACACCAGGAGAGGCCCCGGCGCCGACCAGCGGAGGACCGGCGACTCCCGGCCGGGGTACGGAGACCGGAGGCCCGGCGGTGGTGACCGGAAATTCCGGGACGATCGCAACCGGGGTGAGGATCGGCAGTCCGGAGGCGGCCGACGCCGGGACGACCGTCCGGACCGCTCCGGACCGCGCTCGGGCGGCAAGCCCGATTCCGGGAAATCGGACCGTAACGGCCCACGCGACGTCCCGGCGGCGCCGGACCTGCCGGACGAGGCCGACTACGCGATGCTCGACGGAGACGCCAAGCGAGAACTCCGGTCGCTGCCGAAGGATTTCGGCGAGCGAATCGGCCGGCATCTCGTCGCTGCCGGGACACTCCTCGACAGCGACCCGGATGCGGCGCTCGCCCACGCGCGCTACGCCAAGAAGCGTGCGTCCCGGATCGCCGTGGTGCGTGAGGCGCTGGGATTGGCGGCCTATCACACCGGAAACTGGTCCGAGGCGCTCTCGGAACTCCGCGCGGTGCGCCGGATGACCCACACCGACGCGCACGTCGCGGTGATCGCGGACGCCGAACGTGCGATGGGAAGGCCGGAACGCGCGATCGATCTCATCAAGGAGACCGACGTCGCCGGGCTGGCGAAGGAGACCGCGGTCGAGCTGAAGATCGTCGAGGCGGGTGCGCGCCGGGACCTCGGCCAGCTCGATGCGGCCGTCGTCACGCTGCAGGGCGCCGACCTCGAACCGAAGCGGCCGCAGCCGTGGAGCGTGCGGCTGTTCTACGCCTACGCCGACAATCTCGCCGCGGCGGGACGTACGGCGGACGCGGTGCAGTGGTTCCTGCACGCCGCCGAGATCGACGACGACCTGCAGACCGATGCCGCCGACCGGGCCGCGGAGCTCGCGGATGAGTGAGTCCGCGCCGTTGTCGCAGGTCTGCGACGCGTTGCTGTTCGACCTCGACGGCACGGTGTACCGGGGCGGCGAACCCGTACCGGGGGCGGCCGGCGCGGTTGCGCGGGCGCGCGAGCGCGGCGCGCGGGTCCGGTTCGTGACCAACAACGCGTCGAAGGCTCCGGAGTCGGTCGTGGCGCATCTCGCCGCAGTGGGAGTGCCCGCGACCGGTGACGAGGTGAGCACGAGTGCGCAGGCGGGGGTGCGGCTGCTCGCGGACCGTCTCGATCCCGGTGCGACGGCCCTCGTCGTCGGCACCGACGCGCTGGCCGAACAAGTCGCGGCCGCCGGTCTCACGCCGGTGCGCACGGCCGAGGACACGGTGGCCGGCGTCGTCCAGGGGCATGCGCCCGAGACGGCCTGGCCCGTACTCGCCGAGGCCTGCCTGGCGATCCGGGCCGGTGCAGTGTGGGTGGCGTGCAACGAGGACGCCACGCTGCCCGCCGAACGCGGTCTGCTGCCCGGCAACGGCGCCATGGTCGCCGCACTGCGTGCCGCGACGGGACGGACCCCGCTCGTCGCGGGGAAACCGGAGACGCCGCTGCTGCGGCTCGCCGCGGACTCGGCCGCAAGCACGCACCCACTGGTGATCGGAGATCGGCTCGAGACCGACATCGCAGGTGCCGTGGCCGCAGACATGGCCTCGCTCGCGGTCCTGACCGGAGTGGTGACACCGGCCGAACTACTGGAAGCGGGTCCGGCCGAACGTCCCGGATACGTGGCCGCCGACCTCGCCGCACTCGACGAACCCGCCGCCGTGGTGGCGGTCGGGCCGCACGAGGACTGGCATGTCGACGCCCGCGGCGACGTGCTCCGGGTCACGGCGGGCGATGCCGAGGGACCCGCGGAACCGATGACACTGCTGCGCGCGCTGTGCGATGCGGCGTGGCGTACGGGGACGACCGCGGTGCGCCCAGGGGACGGCCGGAGTGACGGCCCGGCAGCGGCGGCGTTGGCCGACCTCGGCTTGGCCTGACCGCTGCGCGCCGTCCCGGGCACGGGTCGCCGGATGCGACCCCTGGCGGCGACGGCCGGCGAGGGGGCGATCGGATAGCGTTGAGGCGTGCACGAGGACAACGACCCGGCAGCAGGCCCGTCGCCGGAGGCCGGCCGAGAAACACCAGCGCCCCCGGACGCCGAATCGACCCAGGACGCCGACCCGCGTGCGGGGATCGACGAGGCGGTCGCCGCGCTCGACGGTCTCGATCAGCTGCCCGTGGCCGAGCACGTCGAACGGTTCGAGGCCGTGCACACCGAGCTCACCGTGGCTCTGTCCAGCATCGACAAGGTGTGACCATGACCGTTGCAGGCTCCGGCGGGCCGGTGCACCGGCCCGGGAAGTGGCCGGGACATGCCGCGTAGGGCACGGCTGGACGCCGAGTTGGTGCGACGTGGTCTCGCCCGCTCCCGCGAACACGCCAGTACGTTGATCGGCGAAGGCAGGGTCACCGTGCGCGGCATGGCGGCGGGCAAAGCGGCGACGAGTGTCGAGCCGGACGCCCCGATCGTGGTGCGCACCGACGACGACCCCGGCTGGGCGTCACGGGGTGCGCACAAGCTGCTCGGCGCGCTCGAGGCGTTCACCCCCGACGGCCTGACCGTCGCCGGGACCCGCTGCCTCGACGCGGGCGCCTCCACCGGTGGCTTCACCGATGTGCTGCTGCGGGAGGGGGCGCGGGAGGTCGTGGCCGCCGACGTCGGACGCGGCCTGCTGGACTGGCGCCTCCGCACCGACGAACGCGTGCTCGTGCGGGACCGGACCAACGTCCGGAGCCTCACTTCCGACGGCATCGGTGGTCCGGTGGACCGGGTCGTCGCGGACCTTTCGTTCATTTCGCTGAAGCTCGTGCTCCCTGCGTTGGCTGCCTGCTCGGTCGACGGCGGCGATCTGCTGCCGATGGTGAAACCCCAGTTCGAGGTCGGGAAACACCGGCTGGGCAGCGGCGGCGTCGTCCGTGACCCGGAGCTGCGCGCCGAGGCGGTGCTGGAGGTGCTGGCCGTGGCCGCCGAACACGGTCTGTATGCGCGCGGCGTGACGGCGAGCCCGCTGCCCGGACCGTCCGGCAACGTCGAGTTCTTCGCCTGGCTGCGCAAGGGCGACCTGGACACCGGGGCCGGCCGGGCCGACCCGGAGCAGCTCGTGCGCACCGCGATCGACAAGGGTCCGCAGTGACGGCGGCGACGGTGAGAGGACCGCGATGAGTTTCGGGCCTCGCGAAATCCTGCTCGTGGTGCACCCGGACCGCGAGTCGACCCAGGACGCCGCGCGCGCGGTCGCCGCACGCCTGGCCGGCGCCGGGATCGGCCTGCGCGTGGTCGACGACGAGGTACGTCAGCTCGTCGGGCGGGCAGGGGACACGCCGTGTGTCGTGGTCGATCCGGACGACCGTCCCGCGGACGGTGCCGAATTGGTGCTCGTGCTCGGCGGCGACGGCACGCTGTTGCGGGCCGCCGAACTCGCCCGGCCCGCCGGGGTTCCGGTGCTCGGCGTGAACCTGGGCCGGGTCGGCTTCCTGACCGAGGCCGATTCGGATGCGCTGGCCGACACGGTCGAACGCGTCGTGCGGGGTGCGTACCGCATCGACGAGCGGATGACGATCGACGTGACCGTGACGCGGGGTGACGAGGTCGTGGCCTCGACGTGGGCGCTCAACGAGGCGAGCGTGGAGAAATCCACCCGGGACCGCATCCTGGACGCGCTGATCGAGGTGGACGGGCGGCCGGTGTCGGCGTTCGGCTGCGACGGCGTGCTGTGCTCGACGCCGACCGGGTCGACGGCGTACGCCTTCTCGGCCGGCGGGCCCGTGGTGTGGCCGGACGTCGAGGCGTTGCTGGTGGTGCCGAGCAACGCACACGCCATGTTCTCGCGGCCGCTGGTCGTCTCGCGCGAATCGGTGATCTCGGTGAACGTCGATCCCGACGGTTCGCCCGCGGTGCTGACCTGCGACGGGCTGCGTCACATCGAGCTCGACGCCGGTATGCAGGTGCGGGTCGTCGCGGGCAGGGTGCCCGTCCGGCTGGCGCACCTGTGGGACGGGCCGTTCACCGACCGGCTCGTGCACAAGTTCTCCCTGCCCGTGAAAAGCTGGCGCGAGCGCCACGATCGCGGCGACCCGAGCTGACGGGACCCGAGCTGACGGGACCCGAGTAGACGGGATCCGAGTAGACGGGATCCGAGTTGGCAGCGTGGCCGGCCGCCGTGCGGGGACCGGGCCGCGGCGTGGGAACCCGTCGGCCTGCGCGGTGTGCCCCGGCTGCCGCCGGTGACCGGGTCTAGCGGCCGTCGTCCTGGTACCAGGCGCGGACCCCGAGCGTGCCGGTCGTGCCGAGATCGATGTGCAACCCGTTCCGGTCGGGTGCCGGCTGCTCCACCGGCTGCCACGGCCGTGTCCCGGAGGGAGCGATCTCCAGGTACTCGCCCACCCCGGGTGCGGTGGTTCCGGTGTTCGTGTTGCGCCACATCAGGCCGGTGCGCGCGGTTCCGCCCGGCTCGAGTGTGACGCTCCGGGGCGGGTCGTCGAACCCGTCGACCGTCGCGATCCCCGCGGACCCCTCGCGGACGCGCACGTCCATCCGCGTGCGGTTCTCGTCGAGCACCCGTAGCCGGGGATACCCGCTGAGGCCCTGTGGCCGCCCGCCGCAGTTCGTGACCTCCAGGTGCAGGATGCGCAGTCCCATGGCGGCCTCACTGCCGTCGGCTGCGACCCGCAATCCACCTGCGGGACACGGTTCGCCGGGGGGCGGCGGTGCCGCTGTCGGCGTATCCACGGCTTCCGGGGCCGGGGTGGCCGTGCAGGCTCCGAGGAGCAGCACGGACAGGAGGCCGAGCGATGCGGGTACGCGACTTCTCACCCGTGCATCCTCCCGGTTGTCGGTGACTGCCGATACGGTGGTGCCCGTGCTGGCCGAGATGCGAATCCAGGGCCTCGGAGTGATCGAGGACGCCCTGCTCGAACTGCACCCGGGTCTCACCGTCGTCACCGGTGAGACAGGGGCGGGCAAGACCATGGTCGTCACCGGACTGCACCTGTTGTCGGGTGGCCGGTCGGACGCCTCGAAAGTGCGCGCGGGTGCGGCCAAGGCAACCGTCGAAGGGCGGTTCGAGGGCATCGACGCGGCCGGGGACCGTGCGCCGACGATCGTGACCGATGCGGGCGCCGACATCGACGAGGACGGCAGTGTCATCGCACTCCGTTCGGTCGGTGCCGACGGCCGTTCTCGTGCGCATCTCGGCGGCCGGTCCGCGCCGGTGGGCGTGCTCGGCGACCTGGCCGAGCAGTTGATCGCGGTCCACGGGCAGAACGATCAGCTGAAACTGCTGCGTTCGACGGAGCAGCGCGGGGTGCTCGACCGGTTCGCGGGCGAGCCCGTCGCGACCCCGCTCGCCGAGTACCGGCGGATCCGGCGCGACTGGCTCGACGTGATCGCCGAGCTCGAGGAGCGGTCGTCGCGCTCACGGGAACTGGCCCAGCAGGCCGACATGCTGCGGCACGGTCTCGCCGAGATCGAGTCGGTGGCCCCGGAGCCCGGTGAGGACACCGAACTGACCGAACAGGTGAAACGGCTGTCGGCGGTCGACGAGCTGCGGGAGGCGGCCTCGGCCGCGTCGGCGGCCGTGTCCGGTGCCGCCGACGGCGATCCGGACGTTCCGGGTGCGCTCGGTCTGCTGGCCGACGCCCGCCGCCGGATGTCGGCGGTCGACGACACGGTGCTGCGTGACCTCGAACCGCGCCTGGCCGAGGCGGCGACACTGCTGTCCGACGTCGGTGCCGAGCTCACGGGCTACCTCGACGGGCTCGAAGCCGACCCGGAGCGGCTGGAGCGGATCCTGGCCCGGCAGTCGGACCTGAAGAAGCTGACCCGCAAGTACGGCGCCGACGTCGACGGCGTGCTCGCATGGGCGCAGGACGCACGGGAACGGCTGGCCGGGCTGGACACCTCCGACGAGGCCCTCACCGCTCTCGCGGCGCGCCGCGACGAGCTGGCCGCCGAGCTCGCGGACCGCGCCGAAGCGGTGAGCACGGCGCGCCGCGCCGCCGCGGCCGAGCTCGCGGACCGGATCACCGCCGAGCTGGCAGGCCTGGCCATGGGACAGGCGGAGGTCGCACTGTCGGTCCGCGCCAAGGCCGCCGACGAAGGGGACCCGCACGGGCTGACCGTCGCCGGGGATCGGGTGCACGCCGGTCCGGAGGGCGTCGACGAGGTCGAACTCGTGCTCAAGGCCCATTCCGGTGCGCAGCCGATGCCGGTCCACAAGGCGGCCTCCGGTGGTGAGCTGTCCCGCGTGATGCTGGCGATCGAGGTCGTACTGGCGCACGCCGATCCCGTGCAGACGCTCGTGTTCGACGAGGTCGACGCCGGTGTCGGCGGCCGCGCGGCGGTCGAGATCGGCAAACGGCTCGCCAGACTGGCGCGTACCCACCAGGTGCTGGTGGTGACGCACCTGCCGCAGGTCGCCGCGTTCGCGGACCGGCATCTCGTGGTGGACAAGGGCACGGCCGACGGGATCACCCGCAGCGGTGTGACCGTGCTGGACCCGGCACACCGCGTCGACGAGCTCGCGCGCATGTTGGCGGGCCTCGACGACAGCGACGCGGGCCGGGCACACGCGGAAGAGCTCATCGCCACCGCCGACACGTACAAATCGGAGACCGTCACACCGACGAGTGATGCCGGCACCGGCAACGCGGGGGAGACCGGCACGGCCCCGCGCAACGCGGGTTCGCCGCGCGGCGGTTCGCACCACGCCGATGCGGACGGTGCCGATGCCAACGGTGCCGATGCGGACGGTGCCGGTTCCACGGGTTCCGGTTCCCGAGGCGCGGGGAGCGGGCGGAAGAAGGCGGCGGGCACGGCGGGCACTGCGACCGAGAAGTCCGGGAAACGGCGCCGGAAATGACCGGTCCGAAGTGGATCTTCGTGGGCGCCGGCCGTTGCGCCGGACACCGATGGATCGGGTGCCGCGGCCTCCGGTGAGGCCCGGCCGGCGCGGTCGCACGGGGTGTGATCCTCGGCGCGGATGACGGTGATCGTCGGCCGTCCCCGGCGCGTCGCCGCGGTGTTCGGCGAGTTCGTTTGCCAGTATCGAGCCATGAAACTCTCCGGCTTGCTCACCCGGGCCAAGGAATCGCTGCCCGGCATCAGCGGAGTGGCACGCGTCGACCGGCGCACCCGGGAGCTGCTGCGGCGGGTGGGTTCCGGGGACATCGTCGTGATGGACGAGGTCGATATCGACCGCGCCACGGCGGATGTGCTCGTCGCGGCCGAGGTGGCCGCGGTCGTGAATGCCGCACCGTCTATTTCGGGCCGGTTCCCCAACCTCGGCCCGGAGATCCTCGTCGAAGCGGGTATCCCGCTGGTCGACGGCGTCGGCACGGACGTGGTGCAGCGCATCAAGGACGGCAGCAAGCTGCGCCTGCTCGAGGGCACGCTGTACGCCGGGGACGAAGAGCTCGCGTCCGGCACGGTGCAGACGGCCGAGAGCATCGCCGATGCGATGATCGAAGCCAAGGCCGGGATGTCCACGCAACTGGAGGCGTTCTCGGCCAACACGATCGAGTTCCTCCGCCGGGAGCGAGCACTGATCCTCGACGGTGTGGGTGTTCCCGAGCTGCGGTTGCCGCTGAAGGACCGGCATGTGCTGGTCGTCGCGCCGGGCAACGAACACGCCGAGGACCTCAAGGCGCTGAAGAAGTACATCAACGAGCACCGGCCCGCGCTGATCGGCGTCGACGCAGCGGCCGACACCCTGCGTGAACTGGGCTACACCCCGGACGTCGTCGTCGGGGACCCGAGCGGCATCGGGGCGCAGACACTCAAGGAATGCCACGAGGTCGTCGTGCCGGCGCAGCCGGACGGCTACGCGCCCGGTGTCGAGCGGATCCAGGACCTCGGGATCGGGGCCGTCACGTTCCCGGCGTCCGGCAACTCGGAGGACCTGGCGTTGCTGCTGGCCGACACCCACGACGCCGGACTGGTCGTGACGGTCGGGTTCCAGGCGACGCTGCGCGAGTTTCTCGACCACGGCCGGTCCGGTTCCAACCCGTCGACGTTCCTGACGAGACTCAAGCTCGGCACGAAACTCGTCGACGGGAAGGCCGTCGCCACACTGCACCGCAGCCGGGTGTCGATGAGTGCCGTCGTGCTGCTCGTGCTCGCTGCGCTGGCGGTGGTCGCGGCCGCGCTGCTCGTCTCCGACGTCGGTAGCGTGTACGCGGATTGGCTGCGCGACACCTGGAATTCGTTCGCGTCCTGGATCAGGGGGCTGCTGTCGTGATTTCGCTGCGATACCACATCGTCTCGATCGCAGCGGTGTTCCTCGCGCTGGCGATCGGTGTCGTGCTCGGCTCGACCGCGCTGAACGGGACGCTGCTGTCCGGGTTGTCGGACGAGCGCGGGGAGCTCGCCGCGAAGGTGAGCGACCTCGAATCGGAGCGCAACGCGTTGCAGGCACAGCTGGCAGATGCGGACGAGTTCGCGGGGTCGGTCGGTGGCAACGTGGTCGACGGGCTGCTCGACAAGCGTTCGGTCGTGTTCGTCACGACCCCGGACGCGAGTTCGGCCGATCGGGATGCGCTGACGGAACGGATCGAGCAGGCGGGTGCCGACGTCACCGGCGAGGTGCAGCTGACGGATGCGTTCACCGATCCCGGCCAGTCGGATCAGGTGCGCGAGGTCGCCACGCGGTTGCAGCCGTCGGGTGCGCAGTTCCCGACGGCGGGCGATCCGGGCACGCTGGCCGGGGCGCTCGTCGGTTCGGTACTGCTGCTCGACGGGGAGAACGCGAAACCGCAGGCCTCCGGCGACGAACGGCAGGCCGCGCTGTCCGGGCTGACCGACAGCGGGTTCGTCGATCCGAGCAGCGAGTCCGCGAAGCCGGCGCAGCTGGCGATCGTGCTCACCGGTGGTGAGGCCGAAGGCGAGGGTGCCGGCAACAAGGCCGCGACGATGGCCCGGTTCGCGGCCCAGCTCGACCGTTCGGGCGCGGGGGCCGTGCTGGCAGGCAGGGAGGGCACTGCGGGTGGCACCGGTGCCGTCGGCGTGGCCAGGGCGGACACCGCAGTGACATCCGTGCTGTCCACGGTGGACAACATCGCGTCGCACTCCGGCCGGATCGCCACCGTGCTGGCACTGCGTGAACAGCTCGAAGGGGACGTGGGTCGCTACGGCACGGCGGGCAACGCCGAGGCCCCGGCGCCGGGTGTCGATCAGGAGAGCCGCTGACGCTCGCTCCGGCGGCTGTCAGCCGGTTTTCAGCCGAGTACGGCGTGCCAGGCGTCCACGAAGCCGGGGAACGTCTTGCCGACCGTGGCGGGATTCTCCACCTCGATACCGCGCACCCGCAGACCCAGCACCGCACCCGCCATGACGAGCCGGTGGTCGTCGTAGGTGTGGAACGTGCCTGCGCGCAGCGGTGCCGGGCGGATGACCAGTCCGTCGGCGGTGTCGGTGACGTCGCCGCCGAGCGCGGTCAGCTCGGTGGCGAGCGCGGTCAGCCGGTCGGTCTCGTGCCCGCGCAGGTGCGCCACGCCGGAGATGCGTGAAGGGCCGTCGGCGAAACACAGCATCGCCGCGATCACCGGCGTCAGCTCGCCGACCTCGTGCAGGTCGAGTTCCCGTCCGGGCAGGTGGCCGCTGCCGGTCACGCGGAGCAGGTCGGAGCCGTCCGGTGCGCGTTCGAACACGGCCTCACCACCGAGTTCGGCGACGAGACTGCGCAGCCAGTCACCCGGTTGGGTGGTCTCGCGCGGCCATCCGGCGATCCGCACCGTGCCACCGGCGACCAGCGGTGCCGCCACGAACGGTGCGGCGGTCGACAGGTCCGGTTCGACGGTGTAGTCGGCGAGCGTGAGCGTGGCGGGCGGTACGTGGACCTCGCGGCCGTGGCGCTCGGGTGCCGCGCCGAACCGGCGCAGCATGTCGAGGGTCATCGCGATGTGCGGCTCGCTGGGAACCGTGCCGACCAGGCGCACCGTGACGCCGCGTTCGAATGCGGGAGCGGCCAGCAGCAGCGCCGACAGGAACTGGCTGGACGCCGACGAGTCGAGGTCGACCTCGCCGCCGGTGAGCCCGCCGTGACCGTGGACGGTGAAGGGCGGGGCTCCGGGACGGCCGCCCTCGTCCGCGACGTCCGCGCCGAGGTCACGCAGTGCGTCCAGCAGCGGGGAGAGCGGCCGGTGGCGGATCGCGGCGTCGCCGTCGAAGTGGACGGTCCGGTTGCCCAGCGCGGCCGGTGCAGGGGTGAACCGGGCGACCGTGCCGGCGTTGCCGAGTGCCACGTCCGTCTCACCGCTGCCGGGGGTGAGCGGGCTGATGCGGACCCCGTCCGGGGTGTGCTCGGCAGTCGCGCCGAGGGCGGTCAGGGCGCCGAGCATCAGGCGGGCGTCCCGCGAATCGAGCGGTTCGCGCACGAGTGTGGGGCCGGTCGACAGCGCCGCGAGTACGTACGCCCGGTTGGTGATCGATTTCGACCCGGGCACGCGCACCGTGGCGTCGAGTGCGCCGCCGAGTGTGCCGTCGCCGCCCGCCGTTCCCTGCGCGTGCGGCGCCGTCGGGGCGGTCCAGGGGGACGTGGTGGGCACGGGGTCGTCGGAGGGCACGGAGTCACTGTCGCATGCGCGGGGGCACGCGGCGCGCGTGAGGCGCCTGCGCGCGAATCCGTAAGGGTGAGTTAAGGTGGAAGCCCGTGGGACTTCAGCCGCGGACAACCAAGTACGTCTTCGTCACCGGAGGCGTCGCCTCCTCGCTCGGCAAGGGGCTGACCGCCTCCAGCCTGGGCCAGCTCCTCACCGCTCGTGGACTCCGCGTCACGATGCAGAAGCTGGATCCGTATCTCAACGTCGACCCGGGAACGATGAACCCGTTCCAGCACGGTGAGGTGTTCGTCACCGAGGACGGCGCCGAGACCGACCTGGACATCGGACACTACGAACGCTTCCTCGACCGTGAGTTGTCCGGTTCGGCCAACGTGACGACCGGTCAGGTGTACTCCTCCGTGATCGCCAAGGAACGCCGCGGCGAGTATCTCGGCGACACGGTGCAGGTCATTCCGCACATCACGGACGAGATCAAGGCACGCATCATGGCCGTCGCCGACGGCGACGGCAGTGGTAAGCGGCCCGACGTCGTCATCACCGAGGTCGGCGGCACCGTGGGCGACATCGAGTCCCTGCCGTTCCTCGAGGCATGCCGCCAGGTGCGCCACGACGTCGGCCGGGACAACTGCTTCTTCCTGCACGTCTCGCTCGTGCCGTACCTCGCGCCGTCGGGCGAGCTCAAGACGAAGCCGACCCAGCACTCGGTGGCTGCGCTGCGCAACATCGGCATCCAGCCGGACGCGCTGGTGTGCCGCGCCGACCGCGAGCTGTCCGACGAGGTCAAGAACAAGATCGGCCTCATGTCCGATGTGGACAGTGAGGCCGTCATTGCCTGCCCGGATGCGCCGTCCATCTACGACATTCCGAAGGTGCTGCACGCCGAGGCGCTCGACGCCTACGTGGTGCGCAGGCTCGGACTGCCGTTCCGCGACGTCGACTGGACGGTGTGGGGCGACCTGCTCGAGCGAGTGCACAACCCGAACGAGACGGTGCGGATCGCGCTGGTCGGCAAGTACATCGACCTGCCCGACGCCTACCTGTCGGTGACCGAGGCGCTACGGGCCGGTGGTTTCGCCCACCACGCGAAGGTGAAGATCGTCTGGGTCGCCTCCGACGACCTGCTCACCGAGTCGGGTGCGGCCGCCGCCCTGTCCGATGTGGATGGCGTACTGATCCCCGGCGGTTTCGGTATCCGCGGTATCGAGGGCAAGATCGGTGCCATCACGTTCGCCCGCGAGCGCGGGATCCCGGTCCTGGGCCTGTGCCTGGGGCTGCAGTGCATGGTCGTGGAGGCGGCCCGCAATCTCGCCGGCATCGAGGGTGCGGACTCGGCCGAGTTCGACGCCGACACGCAGCACCCCGTGATCTCCACGATGGCCGACCAGAAGGAGGTCGTCGCGGGGGAGAAGGACATGGGCGGCACGATGCGACTCGGTGCGTACCCGGCGAAGCTGCAGCCGGGATCGCAGGTCGCAGCCGCCTACGGCGAGACGGAGATCTCCGAGCGGCACCGCCATCGCTACGAGGTCAACAATGCCTACCGCGCCCGGCTGTCGGAGGCGGGCCTGGCTTTCTCCGGCACCTCGCCCGACGACCGGCTCGTCGAGTTCGTGGAGCTGCCGGCCGACCAGCACCCGTTCTTCGTCGCCACCCAGGCGCACCCCGAGCTCAAGAGCAGGCCGACGCGGCCGCACCCGCTGTTCAGCGCGTTCGTCGGCGCGGTCGTCGAGTACCACACCGCCGAGCGGCTCCCCGTCGAACTGCCGGAATCGGCGGGCACGCGGTGAACGAACCGGGAACGCACGAGTTCGAGGTGGTGTCCACCCGGGACGTGCACATCGGACGGGTCGTCGGACTGCGCGTCGACGAGGTGTCGATGCCGGGCGGGGCGACGGCGCAGCGCGAAGTGGTCGAGCACCTCGGCGCCGTGGCCGTCTGCGCGGTCGGCGACGACGGTGCGGTGACGCTGATCCACCAGTACCGCCACCCGGTGCACGACCGGCTGTGGGAGCTGCCCGCGGGGCTGCTCGACGTCGACGGCGAGGAGCCGGTGGACACCGCAGCCCGGGAACTCGCCGAGGAAGCGGGACTGTCCGCGGCGCGCTGGGACACGCTCGTCGAGGTCGCCGCGTCACCGGGGTTCACGGACGAGGTCGTGCGCGTCTACCTGGCGCGGGAGCTGACACCGGTCCGGCGCGAGGCACACGGTGACGAGGAGGCCGATCTGACGATCACGACCGTCCCGTTGGCCGAGGCCGTCGGGATGGCGCTGTCCGGTGAGCTCGTCAACGGTGCCACGGTCGCCGGGGTGCTCGCGGCGCACACCGTGCTCGCCGGCGACCGGTCCCCGCGGGGGCCGCATGCACCCTGGCGGCACCGGCCGATGACGTTCGCCGAACGGTTCCGCGACGGCGTCTGACACTCCGGCCACGGTACCGGCGGCCGGCGGCGAGATCAGTCGCGGAGTCGCCGGCCGTTGCCGTCGACTCCGCCTTTGGCCAGTAGCACGATCCCGTCGATGAGCGGCCAGATCGAGCCCACGCCGAGTGTCAGCAGCGTCACCGACAACTGGGCGAGCGCCAAGCCGGTGTGTCCCGTGTAGAACCTGCCGATGCCGAACGGGAGCAGGATCTGCAGCACTCCGGCGACGATTTTCGACTTGTCGGGCGGAGGTAGCACCTCGGCGGTGCGGTTCGCTGTGGGCACCGCACCGGGGTGGTGTGTCGTCGGTGGGAACGGCTCGGGCTGAGGCCGGAGGAATGTGGGGTGCGGCGCGGGAAGGTCGTCGAACAGTCCGCTCAGGTCGGCCCGTGTCCGTGCCGCGGCGGCCGCGCCCACGCGGCCCCCGTACTCGTCCATCGACAGCCGGCCGGCGCTGAAGTGGTCGGCGAGCACGCGGGAGGCTTCCTCCCGTTCGGCGTCTCCGACGCGGAGCGCGTTCGGGTCCTGCGTCATGGGCGCGACGCTACCGGTTCGACGCCGGTTCGGGCGCTCTTGGCAGGCCGGCGCGGTTCGCCCACGCGAACGAGGGGGAACAGGCCCTGGCGAATGTGCCTGCCGACGCGACCGGTCCGTTTACAGTGTCGGCGTGGCACGCGCGCGAGGCTCCGTCGAACACGTCGTGACGAGTTATCTCGACCATCTCGCGGTGGAACGCGGTACGTCGAAGAACACTCTCGACGGCTACACCCGCGACCTGCGCCGGTACGTGGCGTTCCTGGAACGCAACGGGATCACCGACCCGGCGGCCGTCGAACCGGCGCACGTCGCCGAGTTCGGCGCCGCGCTGCGGGAGGGCGACGACGAGCACCGCCCGCTGGCGGCGTCGTCGGCGGCCAGGGCGCTCGTGGCGGTGCGCGGGCTGCACAGATTCGCCAGTGCGGACGGCATCACCGAGCACGACCCTGCCCGCGACGTGCACCCGCCCGCACCTCCGCGACGACTGCCGAAGGCGCTGCCGGTCGATGACGTGCTGCGGTTGCTCGCGACCCCGGCGCCGGACGGCGAACGCCCACTGCGGGATCGTGCGCTGCTCGAACTGCTGTACTCGACCGGTGCGCGCATCTCCGAGGCCGTCGGACTGGACGTCGACGACATCGATACGGCCGAGCGCACCGTGCTGCTCGACGGCAAGGGAGGCAGGCAGCGACTCGTGCCGATCGGCAGGCCGGCACTGGACGCGCTCGACGCCTACCTCGTGCGTGCACGCCCGGTGCTGGCCAGGTCGGGGCGGGGCACCGCCGCGGTGTTCCTCAACGCGCGCGGCGGGAGACTGTCGCGGCAGAGCGCGTGGCACGTGCTCAAGACCGCCGCGGAGCGAGCGGGCATCGGTGCGGCCGTGTCGCCGCACACCCTGCGGCATTCGTTCGCCACCCACCTCATCGAAGGTGGTGCCGACGTCCGGGTGGTGCAGGAGCTGCTCGGACATGCGTCGGTCTCGACCACGCAGGTCTACACCCTCGTCACCGTCACCACGCTCCGCGAGGTGTACGCGACGGCGCATCCCCGCGCACTGAAGTGACCGGTGAAGTGACCGGTGACCGGTGAAGTGACCGGTGGGCGGTGCGGTGACCGGTGGGCGGTGACCGGTGCGGTGGCGGGGTGTGCGGTCACGGCGTGGCCGGCAGGTAGCAGGCACCGCCGACCGGCGACAATCCGCCGCGCCACGCGGCGAGCCTCTTTGCCGCTATGTCTACAACCCGAATAGGCTGGCGGCGTTCTTGCCCCAAGGAGGAGCTTCCGCCCTATGTCGACCTCCCAGCAGCCGCGATCCGAGTCCGGCGGCACGTCTGCCGAGGGCAGTGGTGCGACCGCAGGCGCCCCGTCCGACCCCGCAGCAGGCCCGGGTTACTCCGGCGCGGCTGCGGCCGACACAGCACCCTCGGCGGCAGGCGAGGGACCGGCCGCCGAGGCGGCCGACGAGGCGTCGGCCGACAAGGTCAAGCTCGGCCCGACGGGGCGGCCGCTGCGGGAGATCCCGGAGCCTCCGGAGCTGCAGGCACACGGCCCCGCCACGGTGCTGGCCATGTGCAACCAGAAGGGCGGAGTGGGCAAAACGACCTCGACGATCAACCTCGGCGCCGCGCTCGCCGAGTACGGCAGGCGCGTCCTGCTCGTCGACTTCGACCCGCAGGGCGCCCTGTCGGTCGGTCTCGGCGTGCAGCCGCACGAACTCGAGCAGAGCGTCTACAACGTGATCATGGAGCGCTCGCTCCCGGTGGACAGCGTCATCCGGGACACGAAACTCGAGGGCATCGACCTGTTGCCGAGCAATATCGACCTGTCGGCGGCCGAGGTGCAGCTGGTCGCCGAGGTCGGGCGTGAGCACACGCTACTGAGGGTGCTGCATCCGGTGATCAAGCAGTACGACTATGTTCTGGTCGACTGCCAGCCGTCGCTGGGACTGCTCACCGTCAACGCGCTGACCGCGTCCGACGGCGTGATCATCCCGCTGGAGTGCGAGTTCTTCAGTCTGCGGGGCGTGGCGTTGCTGATCGACACCATCGATAAGGTGCGCGAACGGCTCAACCCCAAACTGGACATCAGCGGCATTCTCGCCACGATGTTCGACTCGAGGACGTTGCATTCGAAGGAGGTCATGGCGCGCGTGGTGGAGGCATTCGGGGACACGGTGTTCGACACGGTGATCAACCGCACCGTGCGATTCCCGGAGACCACTGTGGCCGGTGAACCGATCACCAAGTGGGCTCCGCGTTCGGCCGGCGCTGCGGCGTACCGGCAGCTGGCACGTGAGGTGATCGGCCGGTGAACAGGCGAGCATCCCTGCCCGGCGCGTCCGAACTGTTCCGCCGCACCAGCAATCCCGTGTTCGGTGACGGTGCCGTGACGCCTGCCGGGCCGCCCTCGCCGGCACCGGCTCCGGAGGCCGAATCGGTCGAGACGGCCACACCCGACGCGTCGTCACGCGCGGCCGAGGCACCGGCCCCGGCGGAGCCTGCCCCCGCGGACGTTGCGGCGGACACGGAAACGGCCCCGGAGGAGCCCGCTGGTGGCACGGGGTCGGCCAGGCAGGCAGAGCTGGCCCTGGAGACGGAGCCGGTTCCGGAGACGGAGCAGGCCCGGAAGACGGAGCAGGCCCGGAACGCGAAGCCGGCGCGTGGGACCGAGTCGGCCGGGGAGAATCCGGCGGCGGGGACGGCGGCCTCGGAGAAGGCGGGCCCGGGCGGTCTGGCGAAGGCGAGCACGAAGCGCCGTGGCTCGGGCCGGCAGAAGCACGATGCGAAGATCACCGTGTACCTGTCCGGTGACGAGCTGGTCGCGATGGAACAGGCTCGGCTGGCGCTGCGCGCCTCGCACGCTCTCGCGGTCGATCGCGGGCGCATCGTGCGTGAGGCCGTCGCCGTCCTGCTGGCCGATTTCGAGGCCCGCGGCGAGGATTCGGTGCTGGTGACCCGGCTGCGTGACGGCGACCTCGACGACCAGGAAGCCGCGGACTGATGGACCACGGGGCACCGCCCCGGTCGGATGCCGACGACACGTCGGCCGACCCGAGTACCACCGCCTCGGCTCCGGACGAGGGTTCCGGGATCGGTGCGGTCGCGACGCCCGGAATCGCCGTGGAAGCGGGTGCCGGCGGCGCGGAGGATTCCGACCAGACCGAGGCCGCCGACGGCACGCCGCGGTTCCAGGTGCGGCTGGAGAACTTCGAGGGCCCGTTCGACCTGCTGCTGCAGTTGATCTCGCAGCACCAGCTGGACGTCACCGAGGTGGCACTGCACCGGGTCACCGACGACTTCATCGCCCACACCCGGTCGCTCGGCCAGGAGTGGGACCTCGACGAGACGACCGAGTTCCTCGTCGTCGCGGCGACGTTGCTCGATCTGAAGGCCGCGCGGCTGCTGCCCTCGGCCGAGGTCGAGGACGAGGACGACCTGGCACTGCTGGAGGCACGTGACCTGCTGTTCGCGCGCGTGCTGCAGTACCGTGCGTACAAGCAGGTGGCGGCGCTGTTCGGGCAGCTGGAGGCGGGTGCACTCCGGCGCTACCCGCGGTCGGTCAGCCTGGAGGAGCGGTATCTCGGCCTGCTGCCCGAAGTGATGCTCGGCGTCACGCCCGACAGGTTCGCCGACGTCGCGCTCGGGGTGTTCCGGCCGAAGCCGGAGCCCGAGGTGTCGCTCGATCACCTTCACATGGGGAAGGTCTCGGTGCGTGAACACGCGGCGATGCTGCGGGTGCGCCTCGCCGAGGAGGGCACGGGTACGTTCCGCGAGCTCGTGGCCGACTGTGAGCACACCATCGAGGTGGTCGCGCGGTTCCTGGCGCTGCTCGACCTCTATCGGGAGAAGTCGGTGGACCTCGAGCAGGAGGAGGCGTTGGGCGAACTGCACGTGCGCTGGACGGGCGGTTCGGTCGAGGAGGCGACCGCGCGGTCCGAGGCCGACCGGTCCACCGGGACGGACGACGAGGAGTACGGGTGAGCGAGCCACACGACAGCGATGCGCAGGCCGGCGACGCGTCCGGCGCCACCGACCGCCCCGTGGACACGGCCGACACCACCGTGGACACGACCGACCCGACCGCCGAGGAGGGCGACGCCGAGGGCTTCGGGGACCGGTCCGGCCCTGCCGAGGGGGATCCCGGCACCGAGGACGGCGAGAGTGAGGACACGAGCCTGACGGCGGTGGCGCAGGACCGGACGTTGCCGGACCTGTCCGATTACGGCGCGCTGGTGTCGGCGCTCGAGTCGATGCTGCTCGTCGTCGACGCGCCTGCCACCGAGGAGTCCCTGGCAGGTGCGGTGGAACAGCCGGTCGATCGGGTGACCGAGACGTTGCGCACGATGGCCGAGGACTACACCGACCGCGGTAGCGGTTTCGACCTGCGTCGGTCCGGCGAAGGATGGCGGTTCTACACGCGCGAGGTGTACGCACCGTTCGTGGAGAAACTGCTGCTCGACGGCCAGCGGTCGAAGCTCACGCGCGCGGCGCTCGAAACGCTCGCGGTGATCGCCTACCGGCAACCGGTCACGCGCTCGAGGGTCGCGGCGGTACGCGGTGTGAACGTCGACGGCGTGATCCGTACGCTCGTACAGCGCGGTCTGATCGCGGAGAGCGGCGCCGATGGCGCGTCCGGCGGCACGCTGTACGTGACGACCGAGCTGTTCCTGGAGCGGTTGGGTCTGGAGTCGCTGAACGACCTGCCGCCCATCGCACCCTTGCTACCCGAAGTGGATTCGATCGATGACATCTAGCAGCCCCGAAGGGGTTCGCCTGCAGAAAGTGCTCGCCCAGGCGGGTGTCGCGTCGCGGCGCGCGTCCGAGGAGCTGATCGCGCGGGGCCGGGTGAGCGTCGACGGCGAGACCGTGCGGGAACTCGGCAGGCGGGTCGACCCGGACACCGCGGTGATCCACGTCGACGGCGAGCGCCTGATCGTCGACGACACGCTGGTGTACCTCGCGCTGAACAAGCCGAAGGGCGTGCACAGCACGATGTCCGATGACGAGGGCAGGCCGTGCGTGGGCGACTACGTGCGCAAGCGCAACGAACGCCTGTTCCACGTCGGCAGGCTCGACGCCGAGACCGAGGGCCTGCTGCTGCTGACCAACGACGGAGACCTGGCGAACAAGCTGATGCACCCGTCGTTCCACGTGCCGAAGACCTACGTGGCCGAAGTGGACGGCGCGGTGCCGCGTGGCCTCGGTAAGCGGCTGCGCAACGGGATCGAGCTCGACGACGGGCCCGTGCGCGTGGACGAGTTCCGGGTCAAGGACATCCAGGCGGGGCGGACGATGATCGAGCTCGTGCTGCACGAGGGCCGCAAGCACGTCGTGCGCCGGCTGCTGCGCCAGGTGGGCCACCCGGTGCGCAAACTGGTTCGCACGTCGGTCGGCGGCGTGCAGCTCGGGCAGACCAAACCCGGCGCGATCCGCAAGCTGAACCGTCAGGAGGTCGGCTCGCTCTACAAGGTCGTGCGCTCGTAACGGCCCTCGCCGCGTACCCGCAGGCATACCCGGACTCACGTATCCGGACTCACGCCGACTGCGGCCTCGCGCCCGTGGCGTGCGAGGCCGCAGTCGGGTGGTCAGGCGACCGTGGTGTCGACGGTCACCGGGATGTTGCCGCGGGTGGCGTTGGAGTACGGGCACATCGCGTGGGCGGCCTCGGCCAGCTCGTCGGCGGTGGCCTGGTCGACGCCCGACAGCTCGACGTGCAGGTCCGCGGCGAGGCTGAACCCGCCTTCGTCCTGCGGTCGCAGCTGCACCTCGGCGACGACGGCCGAGTCGCTGATCGTCGTCTTGCGCTGCGCCGCCACAGCCTTCAGCGCGGAGTGGAAGCACGTGGCCCAGCCCGCCGCGAACAGCTGTTCCGGGTTGGTGCCGTCGCCCGTGCCGCCCATTTCCGTCGGGACCGCGAGCGTGACGTCGAGTGTCTCGTCGTTCGTGGCGGCCCTGCCGCCGCGCCTGCCGTCGCCGGTGGAGGTCGCGATCGCGGTGTACACGGCTTCTGACATGGAGTTCTCCTCGTTCGGCGTCATGTAGACTAACTAGTACGTCTATACGTTAGCACCGAACGGGAGCAGGTGCAGGCGAGTCGCCGATCGGCGACGAAGGGAGCGAGATGGCGGAGCGAACCACCCGGGGCGGGGCGAGGAGGGGCGGTACGGGAGCCGCGGCCGAACGGGCACAGCTCCCGGTGCGGGACAGGATTCTGGATGCGGCGGACGAGCTGTTCTACGCCGAGGGGATCCGCGCCGTCAGCGCCGACCGGATCATCGCCGCCGCGAGCGTGAGCAAGGTGACGTTCTACCGGCACTTCCCGACGAAGGACGACCTGGTCGTCGCCTACCTCGAACTGCGCGCGTCCGTCGAGCGCGAGGCGGTCGAGGCGTTGCGCACGCAGCACGCGGGTGATCCGGAAGGGATGCTCACCGGGCTGGCGCGCGAGCTCGCGGCCGTCAGCTGCGCTCCGGGGTTCCGCGGCTGCCCGTACATCAACGCCGCCGCCGAGTACTCCGACCCGGCACACGTCGTCCGCCGCGCCGTGACCGCTCACCGCGCATGGTTCGCGGGCGTGCTGCAGGAGCAGCTCGGCGAACTCGGCGTCACGGATCCGGCCGTCGCCGAGCAGTTGATGATGCTGCGGGACGGTGCGATGGTCCACGGCGACCTCGGCGGATCCGACGAGACGCGAGCGCAGACCCTCCTCGCCGGCGGACGGGCGATCATCCGCGCGGCACGCTGAATCCCGGCGCGCGGTCGCCCGCCGCCCCGCGGCTCCGGCAGGTCGGCGGAGACGTGCCGGTCACGAGCCGGTCGTCGCCGGGCTCGGCTGCAGGCGCCGGGCCACGGGTTCGACGACGCGGGCCGCGGTGGGGCCGAGGATCGCCATCAGCAGCACGTACGCGGTGGCGAGCGCGGCGAGTTCGCCCTCGACGGCGCCTGCGCTCACCGCGAGTCCGGCGATGACGATGGAGAACTCCCCGCGCGCCACGAGCGCCGCGCCCGCTCGCGCCCGGCCCAGCCTGCCGACCCCGGAGCGTCGCGCCGCCCACCACCCGGTGCCGACCTTCGTCACGGTCGTCACCACGGCGAGCACGACGGCCCAGGCCAGTACCGGCGGGATCGACGCGGGGTCGGTGTTCAGCCCGAACACGACGAAGAACACGGCCGCGAACAGGTCGCGCAGCGGTTCGAGCAGGCGGGTGGCGTTCTCCGCCGTCGATCCGGAGATCGCGATACCCAGCAGGAACGCGCCCACCGCGGCCGAGACCTGCAGCGCCTGCGCCAGCCCGGCCACCAGCAGCGCCGCCCCGAACACGCGCAGCAGGAACACTTCGCGGTCGTCGCTGTCCACGATCGCGGAGACGAATCGCCCGTACTTGATCGCGATCACCAGCACGACCGAGATGACCAGCAGCGACACGCCCACCGCCGTCAGGCCGCCCAGCAGGCTCACGCCGCCGAGGACCGCGGTCAGGATCGGCAGGTACAGCGCCATCGCGAGGTCCTCGAACACCAGGATGGACAGCACGACCGGGGTTTCGCGGTTACCGAGCCTGCCCAGGTCGCCGAGGACCTTGGCGATGATGCCGGACGAGGAGATGTACGTGACACCGGCGAGTGCCAGTGCGCCGACCGGACCCCAGCCCAGCAGCAGTGCCACCACGGCACCCGGCGCGGCGTTGGCCACGATGTCGACGAGGCCGGCTGGCCACGACCGTTTCATCCCGCCGACGAGCTCGGTCGCCGAGTACTCGAGCCCGAGCAGCAGCAACAGCAGTACGACGCCGATCTCGCTGGCCAGCTGCGTGAACTGGCCGATGTCGCCCAGCTCGATCACACCGCCGTGGCCGAAGAACAACCCGCCGACCAGGTACAGCGGAATCGGTGACATGCCGACACGTTGCGCGACCTTGCCGAGTACCCCGAGTAGGAAGAAGACCGCGCCGAGCTCGATCAGGGCGAGGGCGGTGTGGTCCACGGCGGGCCGTCACCCCTGATGGAGGATCTTCGTGGCCGCGTCGAGCCCCTCGGCGGTGCCGACGGCGACGACGAGGTCCCGGGCCGTGAAGACGAAGTCGGGGGCGGGGGACGGGTGGATCTGACCTGCGCGCATCACCGCGACCACGGACACGCCGGTCCGCGTGCGGATCGCGGTGTCGCCCAGTGTCCGGCCGTCGTAGGGCGACGCCGCCTTGATCGTCAGCTGGCGGGTGCTGATGCCCGGCAGGTCCTTCTGCTCCTCGGCGAGCTGCGCGACGAGCTGCGGCACCCCGAGCAGGTTCGCCAGCGCGCCCGCCTCGTCGGCGGTCAGCGGCAGCGACGCCAGGCACGCGTCGGGGTCGTCCGATTTGGAGACGATGAGATCGGTCGTGCCGTCGCGGTGGCTGACGACGCCGATCCTGCGGCCGTTCCCCGCCACGAATTCCTTCCGGACACCGATGCCCGGCAGTGGAGTGACTTCGACGTTCACGTGTTCACCGTACCCCTCCGGCTGCGGGGCGAGCACCCGTGGCGGAGACGCCGCCCCGATTCGGTGGCACACCGTCCACTTCGGCCGGTCGTGCGGCATGATCGGCGGGTTCGTAGTATCACTCCCATTGCGGCGCCGAATGGGAGCGGGTGAGGCCGGGTGCTGGTGGCGATCGTGGCGCACTTCGCGCTCGCTGCCGTGCTCCCGCTCGTCGCGCGCCGGTACGGCCGCGCGGCGTTCGTGGTCGGTGCGCTCGTCCCGGCAGGCACGCTGGTCCATGCATTCACTCGGGCGGGGGACGCGGTTGCGGCGGTGCCGCCGTCGGAGACGCTGGCCTGGGCGCCCGCGATCGGTCTCGAGTTCACGACGCGGTTCGACGAGCTGGCCCTGCTGCTGATCCTGCTGATCAGCGGGGTCGGCACGGTGGTGCTCTGCTACTACGCCGGGTACGCCAAGGTCGGCGATCGCCGCACCGCGGCGCGGGACTCGGCGCTGCTGGTGACCTTCGCGGGCGCGATGCTCGGCCTCGTCCTCGCCGACGACGTCATCTCGCTGTACCTGTTCTGGGAGCTCACCACGGTGTGTTCGTTCCTGCTCGTGGGCGGGGACGGCATCCGCAAACGCCTCCGCCAGTCCGCCACGCAGGCGCTGTTGGTGACCGCGCTCGGCGGGCTGGCGATGCTGCTCGGGCTCCTGCTGCTCGCCACGGCGGCCGGTACGCTGCGGATCTCCGAGATCCTGGCGGACCCTCCCGGCGGCGGGGTGGTGCCGGCGGCGCTGCTGCTGATCCTGCTCGGAGCGCTGACCAAATCGGCGCAGGCGCCGTTCCACCCGTGGCTGCCGGGCGCCATGGTGGCGCCGACCCCCGTCAGCGCCTACCTGCACGCGGCCGCGATGGTGAAGGCGGGGGTGTACCTCGTCGCCCGGTTCGCGCCCGGGTTCGCCGACCAGCCGGCATGGTGGATCCCGATCGTCGGGTGCGGCATCTGGACGATGCTGCTCGGCGGGTTCCGCGCGCTGCGCCAGTACGACCTGAAGACACTGCTGGCCTACGGCACGATCAGCCAGCTCGGCTTTCTCATGATCATGCTCGGCACCGGTACGTGGCTGTCGGCGCTCGCCGCGGGCACACTGATCCTCGCGCACGGGCTGTTCAAATCGGCGCTGTTCCTCACCGTCGGCATCATCGACAAACGCACCGGCACCCGGGACATCCGGGAGCTGTCCGGTCTCGGCAGGCGGTGGCGCGTGCTGACGACGCTGGCCACGCTGGCGCTGCTGTCGATGGCCGGACTGCCGCCGCTGCTCGGGTTCGTCGGCAAGGAGGCGGCGCTCGAGGCGCTGCTGCACGCCGGCGCGGCCGGCCTGGTCGCCTGCGCCGGCGTCGTCCTCGGCTCCGTACTCACGGTCGCCTACAGCCTGCGCTTCCTCCGCGGCGCGTTCTCGAGAAAGCCGGACGTCGAACCCCCGCCGTCGGCGCCCTGCGGGCGCGTCATGACCGGCCTGGTCGCGCTGCCCGCCTTCGCCGGGCTCGTGCTCGGGCTCGTGCCCGGGATCGCCGAACCGGTCCTCGCAGGCTACGCCGGTTCGTTCGGCCCGGGTCCGGACTACCACCTCGCGTTGTGGCACGGCGTCACGCCGCCGTTGGCGATCAGCGCCGGCATCATCGTCGCCGGTTACCTCGTGCACCGGTATGCGGGCCTGCAGCGGCTCGGCGGGCGGCTGCCCGAGCCGCTGCAGGCCCAGAACTGGTACCGCGCCTCCGTCGACGGCCTCGAACACGTCGCGCGCGGGGTCACCGGCCGCATCCAGGTCGGTTCGCTGCCGGTGTATCTCGGCGTGATCCTGACGACGCTGGTCGTCGTGCCGGGTGCGGGTGTGCTGGCGGGCGGTGCCGAGTTCGGGCAGCTGCGGCTGTTCGACAACTGGCTTCAGGTGCCGCTCGCCGTGCTGGTACTCGCCGCCGCGGCGACGGCACTGCTCGCCCGGCGCCGGCTCACCGCCGTGCTGCTGACCGGGGTCGTGGGCTACGGCATCGGCGCGTGGTTCGTCGTCGACGGCGGCGCGGACCTGGCACTGGCCCAGTTCCTCGTCGAAACGCTCACGCTCGTCGTGTTCGTGCTCGTCATCCGGCGGTTCCCTCCCCGGTTCACGAAGGACCGCCCGTACGTGCCCGGCCGGTGGGTCAAGGCCGCCGTCGCCGGCGTCGCGGGTACGTTCGTCGCGGTCCTGGCGGTGCTGTACTCCGGGTACACCCACGGCATGCCCGAGGCGAGCCGCGAGTACATCGAACGGGCCGAGGACGAGACGGGGGCGACGAACGTCGTCAACGCGATCATCGTGGACTTCCGCGCGTTCGACACCATCGGCGAGATCGCCGTGCTCGCGGTGGCCGCCACCGGGGCGGCGAGCCTGATCCTCGCCCGCTCGCGCAGGCGCACCCGGCAGGGCGGCAGCGACACGGGCGCCGAGGCCGGGGACACCGGCCGGGGCGATGCGCATCCGGAGGTGACGTCGTGACCGAGCGCTCCGAGTCCGCGGACGACCGCGAGCACCGCGATCCCGGTCCCACCGCACCGTCGCGTGAGCCTACGCCCTGGACGGCGTGGGACACCCCGCGCGACCAGTGGCTCATGACCGAACAGCGGGCCGGCGGCTGGCCGCGGTCGATGCTGCTCGAGGTCCTCGCCCGGGTTCTCTTCCCGACCGTGCTCGTGTTCTCGGTGTATCTGCTGCTGGCCGGCCACCACAACGCCGGCGGCGGGTTCAGCGGCGGCCTCGTGGCCGGGCTGGCGTTCGTGCTGCGATACGTGACGGGCGGGGGTGCCGAGCTGGCGACGGCGGTGCGCCTGCGACCGCCGGTGGTCATCGGACTCGGACTCACGATCGCCGTCGCGACCGCACTGGTGCCGGTGCTGTTCGGCGAGCTCGTGCTGTCCTCGGCGGTGTGGAAGCTGGAACTGCCCGTGCTCGGCGAACTCAAGGTCACCACGAATCTGGCGCTCGACCTCGGCGTGTATCTGCTGATCATCGGCGTCGTGGTGGATCTGCTGCGCACGGTCGGCTCGGGCACCGAGCGGGGCGGGCCCGGCGTGGACAGCGAGGCGCCGGAGGACCCCGACGCCCCGGAGGACCCCGACGATCCCGGGGACGCCGGGGACGCCGGGGACGCCGACGAGGCCGAGGACGCCGAAGGCGGTGTGGGCGCGGACGAGTTCGACGGGTTCGGCGACGACGAGGTGAGGCGACCATGACCATCAACATCACGATGGCCGTCACCCTCGCGGGTCTCTACTCGATCGGCTTCTACCTGCTCATGCAGCGCTCGTTGATGAGGGTGATCCTCGGCATCGTCGTCCTCGGGCACGGTGCCAACCTGTTCCTGCAGGTGGCGGGCGGCCCGCCGGGGGAGCCGACGTTCGTGGGCACCGCGGTGATCGAGGCGATGGTCGACCCGCTGCCGCAGGCGCTGGCACTGACGGCGATCGTGATCACCTTCGCCCTGACGACCTTCCTGCTCGCGCTGTCGTACCGGTCGTGGGCGCTGCTCGGCCACGACGAGGTGCAGGACGACGTGGAGGACCGTCGTGTCGCCGCGGCCGAGCGCGCTGCGCGGGAACGTGAGGACGAGGCGGCCGAGGCCGAGGTGGGCGAGAGCGAGCGCGTGGCCGGGTTCGAGGCGCCCGAGGCGCCGGAGGCCGGTCCGGGGCAGACCGACGAGGAGGCCGGAATCCGATGAGCTTCCTGGTCGCGCTCCCGGTGCTGCTGCCGCTCCTGGCGGCCGCGCTGTCGCTGGTCGCGGGGCGGTCGCCGATGGTGCAGCGGACGCTGGGCGTCGTCGTGCTGACGGTGATCGCCGTGGTCGCCGGTGTCCTGCTGGTCGAGGCCGACAGCGCGGGGCCCGTGGTGCTGAAGCTCGGCGGCTACGGACCGCCGTTCGGTATCACCCTGGTGGCCGATCGGCTCGCGTCCCTGCTGCTGCTCGTCTCGGCGCTCGTGACCCTGGCGGTGCTGATCTTCTCGGTCGGCCAGCGCATCACCGATTTCGGCCGCAGGGCCGCCTCGACGACGTTCCACCCGATGTATCTGATGCTGTGCGCGGGTGTGTCGCTGGCCTACCTGACGGCGGACCTGTTCAACCTGTTCGTGGCGTTCGAGATCATGCTCGCCTCGTCGTACGTGCTGATCACGCGACGGGTGACCGCGCGCCGGGTGCGGGCGAGCATGACGTACGTGATCGTCAGCCTCACCTCGTCGCTGCTGTTCATCACCATGATCGCGCTCGTCTACACCGCCACGGGCACGGTCAACCTCGCTGCGCTGCCGGAGAAGATCGCGGGTCTGCCGCCCGGAGTGCAGTCGAGCCTCGCGCTGCTGATCGTCATCGTGTTCGGGATCAAGGCGGCGCTCGTGCCGTTGCACTTCTGGCTGCCGGACAGCTATCCGACCGCACCCGCACCGATCACCGCGGTGTTCGCCGCCCTGCTGACGAAGGTCGGCGTGTACGCGCTGATCCGTACGCAGACGCTCGTGTTCGTGCACACCGACAGCTGGGCGGTGCTGCTCGTCGTCGCGTTGCTGACGATGATCGTCGGCGCGCTCGGGGCGATCGCGCAGAACGACCTCAACCGGATGCTGTCGTTCCTGCTCGTCAGCCACATCGGCTACATGCTGTTCGGGCTGGCGCTGTTCACGGTCATCGGGCTGGCCGGCGTCATCCTCTACGTCGTCCACCACATCACCGTGCAGGCGGCGCTGTTCCTGGTGAGCGGTCTCGTCACCCGGCACACCGGCACCGTGTCGCTGCAGGCGATGTCGGGCGTGGCGAAGGCGTATCCGGTGGTGGCCGTCCTGTTCGCGGTGCCGGCCCTGAGCCTGGCGGGGATTCCGCCGCTGTCGGGCTTCGTCGCGAAGATCGCGCTGCTGCAGGCGGGTACCGACGTCGGGACGCCGGTGGCCCTCGCGGTGACGGCGGGCGCCGTCGTGACGAGTCTGCTGACGCTGTACGCGGTCACGAAGATCTGGGCGGGCGTGTTCTGGGGCAAGCCCGCGCTGCCGGAGCCCGATCCGGATCCGAACGACGACGTGACCGTCGGCACGGGTTCGACGTCGGGCGCGATGCTGGGTGCCACGGGCGGTCTGGTCGTGGTGAGCGTACTGATCGCCGTGTTCGCGGGCCCGCTGGCCGCCATGAGCGAACGCGCCGCGAACGATCTGCTGCACGACGAGGGGTACCGCTCGGCGGTGCTCGGACAGGAGGGTCGCTGATGGCCAAGCGCACGCTGCCCGGCACCCGCGTCGCGCCGTCGCTGCTGATCTGGCTCGTGCTCGTATGGCTGCTGTTGTGGGGCACGTTCGACGTCGCGAGCCTCGTCTACGGCACGCTGGTGGCGCTCGTCGTGCTGGTGCTGTTCCCGTTGCCGTCCCACCGGTGGAACATCTTCCGCCGCCCGCTGCGGCTCGTGACGGTGGCGTTGTATGTCGTCGTGGATCTGTTCGGCTCCGCGTTGCGGTTCCTGGCCGATATCGTGCGCAACGGCGGTTCGGTGTCGGCGGCGATCGTCCACGTGCCCGTGCTGTCCGATGTGGACCACGTCATCGCGTCGGCGGCGAACGTCGTATCGCTGGCGCCCGGCAAATTCGTGCTGCAGATCGATCGCCCCGGCGGCATCTGGTACGTCTACGTGACCGGGGTGCACACCGGACCGGACGTGGACAAGGCCGTCGACGACGTCCTGGATATGCAGCGGGCCGTGGTGTGGGCGGTCGCGGGCGACGAGGAGGCGTCGGCGGCGGCCGGCCGTGCCGAGGAGGCGAAGCGGCGCCGCCGTACCGGCGCCGATCGCTCCGGCGAGGCGGACCACGGTGACCAGGAGCGGGAGGATCGATGAGCATCGTCTTCGCGATCACGTTCGGCCTGCTGGGAGTGGCGGGCCTGCTGACCATGCTGCGCATCGTGCGCGGCCCGCGCACACTCGACCGGATTCTCGCCGTGGACGTGCTGGTCGTGCTGATCGTCGCGGGCACGGCGGTGGGGATGGCGATGTCGTCGCGCGGCATCTACATCGCCCTCATCGTGGTGGTCGCGCTGCTCGGCTTCGTGGGCACGATCTCGGTGGTGCGGCTCGTCGAGCGGAGGGAGGAGTACCGGTGAGCGTGCGGGACTGGATCAGCGCGGGGCTGCTCGTCTCCGGCGCGTTGTTCTGCGTGATCGGCGCGTGGGGCATGGTGCGGCTGCCGGACACGCTGAGCAGGCTGCAGGCCGCGACGAAGCCGCAGACGCTCGGGCTGCTGCTGATCCTCGCCGGCACCGCGGTGCGGCTCGAGCCGCATTACGCGGCCGGTCTCGCGCTGGCCGGGCTGTTCCAGGTCATCACCGCGCCGGTGCTGTCGCAGTTGATGGGACGTGCCGCGTACCGGACGGGCTGTGTCGACCGTTCGACACTGGTGGTCGACGAACTGTCGCAGCGCCTGCGTGCCGGTCGGCAGTGACGACCGGGCAGAATGGGACAGCGGCGCAGCACGGACCGCGGTTGCGGGAACACGCGAGCGGTGACCCGACCGGGTGGTGTGTGCGCGAACGCAGGCGAGTAGCGAGGAGACGTCGGTGACGGGAGCCCTACACGGCGTGGTCGCCCTCGACGGGCCGTCGGGGACGGGGAAGACCACGGTGGCGCGGAGACTGGCTGCCGAGCTGGGCGCCGGGTACTTGGACACGGGTGCGATGTACCGCGTGGTGACGCTGGCCGTCCTGCAGGCGGGGGCCGACCCGCACGATGCCGATGCGGTCGTCGCGCTCGCGCGGTCGGTGCGGCTGGACGTGGCGACCGACCCGGACCGGCCGAGTGTGCGGCTCGACGGCGCCGACGTCGGCGAGTCGATCCGGACGCCGCAGGTCGATGCCGCCGTGTCGGCCGTGTCGGCCGTGCCGGAGGTGCGGGAACTGCTGGTGCAGCGGCAGCGCACGCTCATCGGGGACGTGGCCGCCCGCGGCGGTGGCATCGTCGTCGACGGGCGTGACATCGGGACGGCCGTGGTGCCGGATGCACCGCTGAAGGTGTTCCTCACCGCGTCGGCCGCGGTGCGTGCGGCCCGCCGCGGCGCCCAGGACACTGCGGCGGGCAGGGAGGCCGACCAGGCCGCGGTGCTGGCGTCGGTCGAGCGCCGTGACCGGCTGGATTCGAGCAGGGCGGCCTCGCCGCTGCGGCCCGCGGACGACGCGGTCGAGTTCGACACGTCGGACCTGTCGATCGACCAGGTGCTCGTGGCGCTGACCGAGCTGGCCGGCACGCGCGGACTGCTCGACGAGGACCACGAGGACGTGGCGGAGCCGTGCCGGTGACCGGATCCGCGGCTCCGGAAGGCTCCGGCGGGCTGCCGGCCGGAGCCGTGCCGTGGTTGCACGACCTGGGCAGGATGGTCGGGCGGCACCTGTACCGGCCGGCGTACCGAGTGCGCGTGGCCGGTATGGAGCGGGTGCCGCGCACCGGGCCCGTGGTGCTCGTCGCCAACCACAGCACGATGATCGAACCGCAGCTGCTGTTCGGTCTCGTACCGCGGCGCTCGGTGTTCCTGGTCAAGGACGAGATGTTCGGCGCCGTCGCCGGTCCGTGGCTGCGGCGGATCGGCCAGGTGCCGGTGACCAGGGGAGCGGCCGACCGAACGGCCTTGACGACGGCGACCGGCGTGTTGTCCGCCGGGGGGCTCGTGGGAGTCTTTCCTGAGGGCACCCGCGGTGCCGGTGAGGTGGCCTCGGCGCATCACGGCGCGGCATGGCTGGTGCGCAACTCCGGTGCGGTGGTGCAGCCGGTGGTGGTGCGCGGCACGCTGCGCCCGCCGGAGCTGCCGCGCAGGCGACTGCGCCCCGCAGTGGACGTGGTCGCGGGGGAACCCTTCACACTGGAGGTCGGCCGCGGGCGCAGCGGACTGGCCGAGGCGACCGAGCACATCCGCGCAGCGCTCGCCGACCTGGTCTCCCGCGTCGACGCGGCCAGGCACAGCGACAGAGAAGAGAAACAGTAGCGATGACCGAAGCAGACGGCACGCCCCCCGGCGAGGTGGACGGCACGTGGTCCGATGAGGCCGAGTTCGCCCGCCTCGACGAGCTGGGCGCTCAGTCCGGGGCCGACGACGGGGAAGTCGTCGGCGCGCAACCCGTGCTGGCCGTGGTCGGCAGGCCGAACGTGGGCAAGTCGACGCTGGTGAACCGGATCCTGGGACGCCGCGAGGCCGTCGTGCAGGACGTGCCGGGTGTGACGCGCGACCGTGTGGCCTACGACGCCCTGTGGGCAGGCAGGCGATTCACGCTCGTCGACACCGGCGGGTGGGAGCAGGACGCCGACGGTCTGCAGGGCTCGGTGGCCGCGCAGGCGGACCTGGCGATGTCCACAGCGGACGCGGTGCTGCTCGTGGTCGACGCGACCGTCGGGGCGAGCGCCACCGACGAGGCGGTCGCGAAGGTGCTGCGCCGGTCGAAGTGCCCGGTGATCCTCGCGGCGAACAAGGTCGACGACCAGCGGCTGATCGCGGAGACGGCGTCCCTGTGGTCGCTGGGACTCGGCGAGCCGCATCCGGTGAGTGCGCTGCACGGCCGCAGCTCCGGTGACCTGCTCGACACGATCCTGGCTGCCCTGCCGGAGGCGCCGCGGGAGAAGCGGGCCCCGGCGGCGGGCCCGCGGCGCGTGGCGCTGGTCGGCAAGCCGAACGTCGGGAAGTCGAGCCTGCTGAACAAGCTCACCGGTGAACCGCGGTCGGTCGTGGACGAGGCCGCCGGTACGACCGTCGATCCGGTCGACTCGCTCGTGGAGCTCGACGGGCAGGACTGGCGATTCGTCGATACCGCGGGGCTGCGCAAGCGGGTCCAGACGGCCAGCGGCATGGAGTACTACGCGTCGCTGCGCACCAAGACGGCGATCGATGCGGCCGAAGTCGTGATCGTACTGCTGGACGCGAGCCAACCACTGTCCGAACAGGACCTGCGGGTCATCACGATGGTCTCGGAGGCGGGTCGCGCGCTGGTGCTCGCGTTCAACAAATGGGATCTCGTCGACGACGACCGCAGGAATCAGCTGGAGCGGGAGATCGACCGCGGACTGGTGCGGGTGCCGTGGGCCGAGCGGGTCAACGTGTCGGCGCTGACCGGGCGCGCGGTGCGCAAGCTCGCGCCGTCCCTGCGGACGGCGCTGGAGTCGTGGGACCAGCGGGTGTCCACGGGGCAGCTGAACAGCTGGTTGTCGGAGCTGGTCGCGGCGAAGCCCCCGCCGGTACGAGGCGGAAAGCAGCCGAAGGTACTGTTCGCGACCCAAGCGGGAATCCGTCCGCCTACGTTGGTGTTGTTCACGACGGGCTTCCTCGAGGCCGGCTACCGCCGGTTCGTCGAGCGCAAGTTCCGGGAGCGGTTCGGATTCCACGGCTCGCCGGTGCGGATCAACGTGCGGGTGAGGGAGAAGAAGCCGAAGAAGCAGCGGTAGCGACAGGCGCACTGGGGCGCCGGCGACCACCCATCGCGGCTGGTGTGCGCCCCGCCTCAGGACGGCCGGGCAGTGCGGACCGCGACGCGATGGGCCGAGGAGGAGGTGGCGACATGGCCGATGCGGACGAGTTGTACGTGGTCGATTCCGACGTGCCGGTGCTCGACGGTGCGGTCCTGCTGTACCACCTGGACGGTTACGTCGACGCGGGCAACGCGGGTGAACTGCTGACCGAACACCTCACCGAGACGTTCGACGGCCCGGTGGTGGCGCGATTCGACGTCGACCGGCTCATCGACTATCGGTCGCGCAGGCCTGCGATGACGTGGGACGGCGACGGCTGGGCCGATTACCAGGTGCCGGAGCTGACGGTGCGCCTGCTGCACGACGCCGACGAGACGCCGATGCTGCTGCTCACGGGTCCGGAGCCGGATCGGGAGTGGGAGCTGTTCGCCGAGGCGGTGCGCCGGCTGGTGGAGCGCTGGCAGGTCCGGCTGAGCGTGCAGTTCCAGGGGATCCCGATGGCGGTGCCGCACACGAGGCCGCTCGGAGTGACCGCGCACGCGACGCGGACGGAACTGGTGCGCCAGTTCAGCCCGACGTTCAACCGCGCCCAGGTGCCGGGCAGCGCGGAGGCGCTCGTCGAGTTCCGCCTGGGGCAGGCCGGACACGACGCGGCGGGGTTCGCCGCACACGTGCCGCATTACCTCTCGCAGTCGCGCTACCCCGCGGCTGCGTTGACGCTCGTCGACGCGGTGCAGAAGGTGGCGGGGGTGCAGCTGCCGGACGATGCGCTGCGGGAATCGGCGCGGCGTGCCGAAGTCGAGGTCGACCGGCAGGTCGGGCAATCGGACGAGGCGGCGAACGTGGTGCACTCGCTCGAGGAGCAGTACGACGCGTTCACCTCGTCGGAGGACAATCTGCTGGTCGGTGACGCCGACATGCCGACCGGTGAGGAGCTGGCGACCGAGTTCGAGCGCTTCCTCGCCCAGCAGCCGGGCACCGAGCAGGACTGAGCTGGTCGGGCCGGTCGGACGGTGCCGTCGGCGCTGCCCGGCCGGCCGCCACCCGGTCAGACGGTCACCGGGGTGGTCCACGGTCACGGTGACAGGCGTGGCCGGAGCCGCTGCAGGTAGTCCGAGGTCACGGCGCCGGCTTCCTGCCGGTCGAGCCGCCCTGCCATCAGCAGGGTTCCCAGGCCGTGCGCGAGCCCCATGACCTCCAGGGCGAGCAGTCGCGCGGACGCGGCATCGAGGGGCGTGGCATCGAGGGGCGCGGCATCGAGGGACGTGCCCGAGCGGAGCGTGTCGGCGAGGTGGTCGGCGAGGGCGTCGAGGTGCCGCCGGTAGGCGCGTCCCGCCGTGTCCGGGTGTGTGATCGCCAGAGCTTCGAGGGACACGCCGACCCGGTGGAACCCCGTGCTCTCCTCGTCGGTGGGCAGAGCCTCGTCGAGAAACGCCCGGACCTCGTCGAGGGCCGATCGGCCCGACTCCTGATGCGCGGTGCGGGCGCGCCACCGTGCGATGCTCCGATCCGCGAGGCGATCGAGGGTCGAACTCAGTAGGTCGTCCTTCGTTCTGCCGTAGTACTGGACGAGCCGGAGTGACACGCCGGCCTCGGTCGCCACGGCCCGCATGGTCACCGCGCCGACACCGCCTCGTGCCAGCAGGCGCTCGACGGCTTCCATGATCTCGGTCCTGCGTTCGCTCTCGGGCATCGGCGACTCCTTTCGCTCCGCCGATGATACGCTCGTATCAAATTTTGATACATCCGTATCAGGAAAGGTGGTTGCCGCGGTGCGACGACTCGGACTGTGGACGTCGTGCCTGGCTCAGCTGCTGGTGGTGCTGGACGTGTCCGTGGTGAACGTCGCGCTGCCGTCGATCCAGGCGGAGCTGGGGATCGGCCGGATCACGGCGTCGTGGGTGGCGATGGCCTACAGCCTCGGCTTCGCCGGGGTGCTGTTGGTGGGGGCGCGGCTGGCCGATGTCGTCGGCACCGCGCGACTGCTGTCCTGGGGCGCCGGGGCGTTCGCGCTGGCAGGCACGATCGGCGGCCTGGCCACCGATGGCTGGGTACTCGTCGCGGCACGGGCGGCGCAGGGGCTCGCCGCTGCGGTGGTCTCGCCTGCGACGTTCACGCTCCTGACGATCACCCACGCGGAAGGGCCGAGGCGCACTCGCGCAATCGCACTCTGGACGGCGGTCGGTGTGGCCGGTGGCGGGGTCGGCAACATCGCCAGTGGCGTGCTCACCGAGCTGATCTCGTGGCGCCTCACCCTGTTGATCAACCTGCCCATCGGGGCCGGCGTGGCGGTGGCCGCGGCCGTGCTGCACCGGTGGAAGGTCGACGATCGCCGCGGTGGGCGGATCAGCGTGACCGGTGCCGTGCTGGCGGCCGGCGCCTTCACGGGTGCGGCCTACGCGCTGTCGGCGGCCGGGGATCCGGCCGCCGGTGTCCTGCCCGTCGTGGCCGGCGGAAGCGCGCTCGTGCTGTGGGTACTGCTGGCCGTGCAGCAGCGACGGACACCGCACAAACTCGTGCCGGGCGCGCTGCTGCGGGACCGGACCATCGCGGCCGGCAACGTCGCGACCGCGTTGACGGCCGCGTGCTTCCAGGTCGGGCTGTGGTACTTCCTGACCTATCGCATGCAGAACCAGCTGGGCTACACGGCGATCCAGGCCGGGCTGGCCTTCCTGCCGCTCACCACGGTCATGGTGGTCGTCAACCTCGTGGTCACACCGCGGCTGATGAAGCGGCACGCGCCCGGCGGTCTCGTCGCCGCCGGTGTCACGTTCGCCGTGCCCGGGCTGATCTGGTTCGCGGTGCTCGATCACGGGCCGTTCGCCGTCGCCGTCCTGGTGCCGAGCATCATGATCGGCATCGGCGGGGGCCTGCTGAGCACGCCGCTGGCCACGATCGTCACCACCGGCGTCCGAACCGGACACACCGGTGCCGCGTCCGGTCTGATGAACACCTCGAAGCAGTTCGGAGGCGCGATCGGCCTCGCCGCTGCGTCCACCGTGACCGCCACGACCGGAACCGACGCGGCCGCCTTCGTCGTGATGGCGGCCGCGCTGGTGACGGTGTCGGCGGTCGTCGCCGGGATTCCCCGCCGCCGCAGTCCGTCGGCCCCGGTCTCCGCGTCGGAACGGAGTACGTGACCGGACCGGGTCTACCGCTGTTCCGTCGTGCCGCACCGCGCTACCTGCCGTGGTACCGGTCCAGGCCCCAGGCGTGGTCGACGGTCTCGTGCGTCAGGACCGCGGCGGGGCGGCCCTCGGTGACGACGCGACCGCCGGTGAGCAGGACGCAGTGGTCGGCGCGATCGGCGTCGGCGAGGTCGTGGGTCACGTGCACGGCCGCGGCTCCGTCGTCGGCGGCACGGCGGAGCGCGGTGGCGATCGCGTCCTGGGCGGCGACGTCGAGTCCCGCGGTCGGCTCGTCGAGCAGGAGGACGGCCGAGTGCTGGACGAGTCCCTGGGCGACGAGTGCTCGCTGCCGTTGTCCGCCCGAGAGGGTGCTGAGCCGCCTGCGGGCGAGGTCGGCGATGCCGAGGTGGCCGAGCGCGTCGTCGACGAGCCGGTGGTCGTCCCGGCGCAGCCTGCGCCACGGTCCGCGGTGGGCCCACCGGCCCATGCGCGCGACGTCCCGCACGGTGATCGGGAGCTGTTCGGGCACGCCCGAGTGCTGGACGACCAGTGCGGGCCTGCAGGCAGGCGGCAGCGTCACCGTGCCCGACGTGGCCGGCACCACCCCGGCGATCACGCCGACCATTGTGGACTTTCCGGCGCCGTTCGGCCCGACGACCGCCGTGACGGCGCCCCGGGGAATCCGTGCGCTCACACCCTGCAGTACGGGTGCGCCGTCGTAGCCGGCCGAGACGTCGTCGAGTGCCACACCGTCGGCCGCGGAACGTGCCGGGCCGGCCTCGGGCATCCGGGGCGCCGCGCCCGGCGGCGGATCGGCACTCGCAGTGCGGTGCCGGCGGGAGGTGGCGCCGGTGTCCTGTCTCGTCTGTGTCATGGCTCTCCTCGGTCATCCGGTGGCCCTGTTTGAAATGAAATTCGTTTTCAGTTTAGGCTATCGCGGGTGGAGTGGTTGATCGCGCCGTTCGAGGTCTCGTTCGTCCAGCGGGCGCTGTGGGGTGGTGTCCTCGTCTCGGTGATCTGTGCGCTGGCCGGCACCTGGGTCGTCGTGCGCGGCATGGCGTTTCTCGGTGAGGCGATGGCCCACGGCATGTTGCCCGGAGTCGCCGTCGCGTCCCTGGCCGGCGGCAATCTGATGCTCGGCGGAGCGCTGAGCGCCGCGGCGATGGCCTGCGGGGTCACCGTCCTCGGCCGGTCACGACGGTTCGCGCAGGACACCGCGATCGGGCTGCTGTTCGTCGCCATGCTGGCCGCCGGCGTGATCATCGTGTCGTACTCGGGATCGTTCGCGGTCGACCTCACGAGCATCCTCTTCGGCGACGTCCTCGCGGTGCGCTCGCAGGATCTGCTGCAGCTGGGGGTGGCGCTCGCGCTCGCCGCCGTGGTGTGCGCCGCGGGTCACCGGGCGTTCGTCGCACTGAGCGTCGACCGCCGGACGGCGACGGCGCTCGGACTGCGCCCGCGGGTGGCCCACGGTGCGCTGCTGCTGTTGCTGACACTGGCGATCGTCTCGTCGCTGCACGTCGTCGGCACGCTGCTGGTCGTCGGGCTGCTGGTGGCTCCGCCTGCCGCGGCGATGTTCTGGGCCGACCGGCTCCCGCTGGTCATGGTGGGCGCCGCGCTCCTGGGCAGTGCCGCCACGGTCATCGGACTGCTCGTCTCGTGGCATGCGGGCACCGCCGCGGGGGCGACGATCGCGCTCGTCGCCGTGGCGCTGTTCGGCCTCTCCGCTCTGTTCTCCGTTCTGCTCTCCCGGTTGCGCCCGCGCCGCGACGCGGCACGCGCCGTTTCCCCCGAACCTCTTCCGGAAAGGACACCGTGACACCGCACGTGACAACGCCAGCGATCCGGTCCCGCGCCGCGACCGCGTTCACCACCGTCCTTTGTGGACTTGCCGTGACCGCCTGCGGCGGGAACGCCGAACCTGCGGGACAGCCCGATTCCTCCGCCGTTCCGCACGGCCACGTCGACGGGGCCGAGGAGGCCGCCGAACCCCAGCTGCGGCTGGTGCTCGCCGACGCCGACGGTCGGGGCGTGCATGTCCTCGACCTGCTGACCGAGGACGTGACCGAACTGCCGGGGGACGGGCGCGTGACCGGCGCCGTCACCGACGGCCGGTTCGCCTTCCTCGCCGGGCAGGGCCGCACCCGCGTGGTCGACAGTGGCGGATGGGCCGTCGCGCACGGCGATCACCACCACTACTACCGGACCCGGGCGGGCCGGGTGGGCACGCTCGACGGCACGGTCACCGGGGCGTGGTCGGACAGCGAAGTCACCGCGCTCGCCCGCGACGACGGCACGACGGTGCTGCTCGACCGCGAGAAGCTCGACGCGGGCGAGGTCGGCGAGCGCGAGACGGTCGACGGCGTCGCCGTGCCCTACGAACAGCACCTCGTGGTTGCCGGCCGGGACGGCATCACCGTGCGCGAGCGCGACGGCGGGCAGGTCGCCGACCTCGGCGCGGCCTGCAGGGAGCCGGAGGACGCGGCCGTCACGAACCGCGGGGTCGTGTTCGGCTGCGCCGGCGGTGCGGTGCTCGTCGACGCCGGTGACGGCGCTGACGGCGGGTTCGTCGGGGAGGAGATGCCGTACCCGGACGGTGGGCCCCGCGCGGGCGCGTTCCGGCAGCGGCCCGGCTCCGGGACGCTCGGCGCCGTGGCGGGCCGCGACGGTGCTTGGAGTCTCGACACCGGCGAGGGCCGGTGGACGCGTGCGGAGAGCGGGCCCGCCGCGGCCGTGACCGCCACCGGTGCCGACGGCCCGTTGCTGGTGCTCACCCGCGACGGGGTTCTCCACGCCTACGACGCCGGGACGGGGGAGGAGACCGCGACGGCGACGCTGCTGGACGGCGACGTGCCCGACGGGGTGACGATCGCGGCCGACACCGAGCGCGCCTATGTCAACGATCCCGCCGCGTCGACCGTGCACGAGATCGACTACCACGACGAGCTGCGCGTCGCCCGGACGTTCGACGTCGGCGTCACGCCCTCGCGGTTCGTGGAGACCGGCCGATGAGCGCGCGAGGTGGCGGCCCCGCGGTCGTGGCGGCGGCACTGGCCTCGGTGTGCGTGCTCGTGCTGAGCGGCTGCTCGGCGGCCGGTGCCGGGCCCGGCGGAATCGTCGTGACGACCAACATCCTCGGCGACGTCACCCGCGAGATCGCGGGTGACGAGGCCGACGTGACGGTGCTGATGAAGCCCGGAGCCGATCCGCACTCGTTCGCGATCTCGGCCCGGGAGTCGGCGATCGTGGAACAGGCGAACCTGCTCGTCCACAACGGACTCGGACTGGAGGAGGGGGTGCAGCGCAACGTCGACGCCGCGGTCGAGGCGGGCGTGCCGGACCTCGCCGTGGCCGAGCAGGTGCACCCCATCCGCTTCTCCGGCGGCGGCTCCGCCGGTGAGGCCGACCCGCACTTCTGGACCGATCCGCACCGGATGCGCACCGCCGTCGAGCGCATCACCGAGCACATCGTGTCCGATGTAGACGGAATCGAGGAGCGGGCGGTGCGGGACAACGCGGCGGCGTACCTGGCGAAACTCGACGAGCTCGACGACCGGATGAGCCGAGGGTTCGACCGCATCCCCGACGACCGGCGCACGCTGGTGACCAACCATCACGTGTTCGGCTACCTCGCGCAGCGCTACGACTTCACCGTGCTCGGCGCGGTGATCCCCAGCGGAACGACGTTGGCCTCGCCCAGCGCCTCGGACCTCGAAGACCTGGCCGGCACGGTGCGCGAGGCGGGTGTTCCGGCGATCTTCGCCGATGCGGCCCAACCGGACCGGCTCGCGAACGTGCTGGCCGACCGCGCCGGCGTCGACGTGCAGGTGCGCTCGCTGTTCTCGGAATCGCTCACCGGTCGGGACGGCGGCGCGCCGACCTATCTCGCCATGATGCGCGCCAACACCGACGCCATCGTCGACGGGCTCACCGGCCCATGACTCCCCGCGGCGGGTCGAGCAATGCCGCGGACACCGAATTGGTTCCCACCAGAAGGAGAAGAGATGACGAGTACGACCCGGACCAGGAGAATCGCCGCGGCGTCGGCGGCCGCCGCGATGGTCGCGGTGAGCGCCTGCGGCACGGACGAGCAGGCGAGCCAGGGCGGTGGCGGCGGTGAGCAGGGCGGTGGCGCCGATATCACCGAACCCGTGGTCACCACCTACGACGGCGGCATCTACGTACTCGACGGCGACACGCTCGAGGTGCAGGCCGACATCCCGCTGGAAGGCTTCAACCGGATCAACCCGGCAGGCGACGACCGGCACCTCATGGTGTCCACGTCGGACGGATTTCGGGTACTCGACGCGGTGGGCGGGCAGCTGACCGACGTCACGTTCGGTGGCGCCGAGCCCGGCCACGTCGTGCGCCATGCGGGCCGCACGGTGCTGTTCACCGACGGCACCGGCCAGGTGCGCAGCTTCGACCCGCACGACCTCGGCGACGGCAAGCCGGAGACGAAGGAGTACCGCACCGAGGAGCCGCACCACGGGGTGGCCGTCGAGCTGGACAACGGTGGCATGCTCGTCACCGTCGGCAACGAGGAGGAACGAGGCGGCATCGCGATCCTCGACGAGAGCCGCGCCGAGATCACCCGAAACGAGGACTGCCCCGGCGTGCACGGCGAATCGGCCGCGCAGGGCGGTGCCATCGCGGTCGGCTGCGAGGACGGCGTCCTGATCTACCGCGACGGCAAGATCACGAAGGTCGACAGCCCGACCGAGTACGGCCGGATCGGCAACCAGGCGGGATCGCCCGAGTCTCCGATCGCGCTGGGCGACTACAAACAGGACGCCGACGCCGAACTGGAGCGGCCGACGCAGCTCTCGCTCGTCGACACCGAGAACGCGCAGCTGCAGCGGGTCGACCTGCCCGCCAGCTACACGTTCCGCTCGCTCGCGCGGGGCCCGGAGGGTGAAGCGCTCGTGCTCGGCACGGACGGCAGGATCCACGTCGTCGACCCCGGCAGCGGTCAGCTGACCGAGTCGATCGACGTGCTCGAGCAGGAGTGGTCGGAGCCGATCGAGTGGCAGCAGCCGCGGCCCGCGCTCTTCGTGCGCGGCGACACCGCCTACGTGTCGGATCCGGAGAAGCAGCAGCTCCACGCCGTGGATCTCGACTCCGGCGAGACGAGGGCGACCGCCGATCTCGAGTCCGCTCCGAACGAGCTCAGCGGCGTGGTGCACGCGCACTGAGACGACTGCGCAGGCGACTGCGCAGGCGGTGGCGGGTCGCCGCGGTCCGCGTGCGGTCGGCGCTCCGGCCGGGAAGGCAGGGGCGCTGACCGCGCGTTTCACCCGTCGGTGATGATTGGGGGCGGCGCATCGCCGCCAACGTCACATCACCAGTCATGTCACCCAAGGGGGTCCATCGCCGATGGCGGAGCAGCCAGTGGAGTCGGAGCAGGCCGAGACGCACGAGTTCCAAGCCGAGGCGCGGCAGCTGCTGCGGCTGATGGTGCATTCGATCTACTCGGACAAGGACGTGTTCCTGCGGGAACTGCTGTCCAACGCGTCCGACGCGCTGGACAAGCTGCGACTCGAATCGCTCGTCGACAAGGACTTGGACGTCGACGCCGAGGATCTGCACATCGAGCTGCAGCGTGACCCGGCCGCGCGCACCCTGACCGTGCGCGACAACGGCATCGGGATGTCGCGCGAGGAGGTCGTCGAGCTGATCGGCACGATAGCCCGGTCCGGGACGGCCGAGCTCCTCGAAAAGCTCAAGTCCGCGCAGGAGGCACAGGGCAACGACCTCATCGGCCAGTTCGGTGTGGGTTTCTACTCGGCGTTCATGGTGGCCGACAAGGTCACCGTCGTGACGCGCAAGGCGGGGGATGCCGTGGGCACCCGCTGGGAGTCCGAGGGCGAGGCGACCTACACGATCGCCGACGTGCCCGACGCGCCGCAGGGCACGGCCGTGACGCTGCACCTCAAGCCCGTCGACACCGACGACGGGATGCACGACTACACCGAGACCGGTGTGCTGCGGCAGATCGTCACCCGCTACTCGGACTTTCTCGCCTGGCCGATCCGCATGGACGTCGAGCGGGTGCAGCAGGGTGAGGACGGCGAGTCCGAGGAGACCGTCGTCGAGTCCGAGACGCTCAACTCGATGAAGGCGCTGTGGGCGCGCCCGCGCAGCGAGGTCACCGACGAGGAATACAACGAGTTCTACAAGCACATCAGTCACGACTGGTCCGACCCGCTCGAGACGATGCGGCTGCATGCCGAGGGCACGTTCGAGTACCAGGCGCTGTTGTTCCTGCCCTCGCGCGCACCGATGGACCTGTTCACCCGCGAGGCCAAGCGCGGGGTGCAGCTCTACGTCAAGCGCGTGTTCATCATGGACGACTGCGAAGAGCTGATGCCCGAGTACCTGCGCTTCGTCAAGGGTGTCGTCGACGCGCAGGACCTGTCGCTGAACGTTTCGCGCGAGATCCTGCAGCAGGACCGTCAGATCCGCGCCATGCGGCGCAGGCTCGCCAAGAAGGTGCTGTCCACCGTCGCGGGCCTGGTGAAGTCCGAGGACACGGCGGACCGGGACAAGTACCGCACGTTCTGGAGTCAGTTCGGCACGTGCGTGAAGGAGGGGCTGGTCACCGACCCCGACAGCCGGTCCGACATCCTCGAGATCGCCTCGTTCGACTCGACCCGCGCGGCCGACGAGCAGACGACGCTCGCCGAGTACATCGAGCGCATGCCCGAGGGTCAGGAGCACATCTACTACCTGACCGGCAAGTCGCGCGAGATGGTGGAGAAGTCGCCGCACATGGAGGCCTTCACCAGCAAGGGCATCGAGGTGCTGATCCTCACCGACCAGGTCGACGAGATGTGGGTCGACTCGGGCGCCGAATTCCAGGGCAAGACGTTCCGGTCCATCGCCAAGGGCGAGGTGGACCTGGACGGAAACAGTGAGGGCGAGGACTCCACCGACGAGTCGGTCAAGGAGGAGTTCGCCGGCCTGTTGGAATGGCTGCGCGAGGCGCTGTCGGACGAGGTCAAGGACGTGCGGCTGTCGTCGCGGCTGACGACGTCGCCCGCGTGCATCGTCGGTGACGAGGGCGACCTGAGCCCCGAGCTGGCGCGGATCTACCGCCAGCTGGGCCAGCCGCTGCCGGACGTCAAGCGCATCCTGGAGATCAACCCGGAGCATGCGCTCGTGACGGGTCTGCGCGACTCGCACGCGAAGAATGCGGACGACCCGTCGCTGCCGGAGGTCGCACAGCTGCTGTACGGCACGACGCTGCTGGCCGAGGGTGAGGAGCTGCCGGATCCGCACCGGTTCGCGCAGCTGCTGTCGGGCAGGCTCGCCGCCGGACTCGGCTGAGCGCGGCCGAACACCGCACGTGAGGGGCGGGCCGGGGAGCAGTTCGGTCCCGGCCCGCCCCTTGTCGTTCGGCAGGTCCGTTCGACCGAGCGCGTCGGCACCGGGCGCCGTGACGGTGTCGTGGACCGGCCGCCGGTGGCGCTGCCGGCGGCCGATGGCGCTGCCGGCCGCCGGTGCTCTCCGCGAACCGGAGCACCGGCGCGGGCCCGGGAACGCTTTCAGGTGCGACGCGCGACCCGCACGATGCGGGACATGCTCGGCTGCGGCGGGCTGAAGTCGTCACCGCCGATGCGGGTGATCTCGGTGACCGTGAACTCGGGCGGAAGCCTGCCGAAGTCGGAGTCCCGGCCGGTGGCGAGCACGGCCGTGCGGAACGAGAGCTGCGGCAGAAGGTCGATCAGCGATTCGGTGACGACGTCGGGCAGGCTGCCGATCAGCACGTCGTAACGCAGCTCGTGCACGAGCTGCAGCGCATCGCCCTGCCGGATGTGTGCATGTGGTACTGCCCGCCGGAGTGCCTCGAGCAGCCGCGGATCGAGTTCCACGACGGTCAGGCCGGCGCAGGGCGGCATGGCGCGCGCCACCGTGCCTGCTCCTGCTCCGACCTCGAGCACCGTATCGCTCGGGCGGATGCCGGCCGCGTCGACGAGCATGGTGAGCTTGTCGGGCGATACCAGGAAGTGCTGCTCGAGAGCCGGGTCGGCCAAGGCGTGCAGTTCATCCCTGTTCGCAGGACCTCTCATGCCTCCGCATTGTCCGCCGCGGTGCCGAGCTCCGCGATGCGGACCGGCCCTGTCACGCGACGACCGTCGACGGCGCACCCGCCGCCACCCTGGAGAGGGGAGCAGTGATCGGTGGCCGAACTGTTCGCTGACGTCCACCGAGCCGGGCTCGGTCTCGGCGCTGATGTTGAGCGACGTCGACGGCATCCTGGACCTATGACCAGTTGAAGACCGGCTTGGTGGATGAGGCCACCCGATTCGTTGACGGTCAGGCGTACACCCGCAAGATCGGCTGGTACGACAACGCGCTACGGCCTACCCGCGTCGAGGTGACGATTCCGGAACGTGAGGCCGAGCTGTCTGGGCCTGCAGCGGTTGACGACCGCGTTCACTCCTTCCACGCGTACGACGCGGCTGGCAACATGACCTCCCGTAATGTCGGCGGTTCACCGCAGCAACTCGAGTGGGACGCGGCTGGGCGGACGTCGAAAGTCACCCGGCACGACGGTCGAGAGTCGGAGTATCTGGGGCTGCTGAAGGGTTCTGTGGCATTTGATGTCGCTTGCTGAGATGTAGGCGTGGACGAATGTTGCTGTGCCCAAGCCGTATCCGCGTGAGTTTCGTGAGGACGTCGTGCGGGTCGTACTGAACCCCGGCGCGGTTCAGCACCGTGGTGTTGACGGCCGATGGGACTTCTCGGTCGATCGAGGAGGTCGAGCTCGGTGACCGTGTGCTCGCGACCAACCCCCATACCGGCGACACCGCAGTAGCGTGGCCGAGCCGGGATGGATACTTCCCCGGGGACGATGAAGCCCCCGGCCGGCTGAAGGCGCGTCAACCACTCACCTGACCGGAGCCTGCGGGTCCTGACATTGGCACAGCTGCGCGCGGGCAGGGGCAGCCTCCCTGCTCGACCGACCGCGGCCGCGGCTGCCGGCCCGTCGTAGGCGAAACACCGCACGGCCACGACGGGCGCGGGACGTCCCGGCCCGCCCTCCAACGAGGATTCCCGCGCGCCACGGCTCACTGCGTGAGCAGCGACTCCACCTGACCGGCCGCGAGGGCATGATCGATCACCATGAACGCCGCACCGGACACACCGGCCTCGTCGCCGGAGTGCAGCGGGACGATGCGCAGGTTCTGCGTCGCCAGCGGTAGGGAGCGTTGGTAGACGGCTTCCCGCACTCCGGCGATCAGGTGTTCACCCGCCAGCGAGAGCGCGCCCCCGACCGCGAGCACGGACGGGTTGAACAGGCTGACCGCCGTCGCGAGGACCTCTCCGATGTCGCGGCCGGCCTGCCGGACGTACTGCAACGCGGGCACCGAGCCGTTGCGGGCGAGCGTGACGACGTCGGCGCTGCTGGTCGCGGGGACACCCGCCTCGGTCAGCTTCGCCGCGATCGCCGCTCCGCTGGCGACGGCTTCCAGACATCCGACATTGCCACAGCGACAGCGGACGTCGGTGTCGTGCGGCACCCGGACGTGCCCCATGTCGCCTGCCGCGCCCTGCGACCCCCGGTGCAGCCGGCCGTAGCTGATCAGGCCGCTGCCGATGCCGGTGGCGACCTTCACGAACACCATGTGCTCGTGCTCAGCCCAGTGGGCGCGGTACTCACCGAGCGCCATGATGTTGACGTCGTTGTCCACCAGCGTCACCGCCCCGAGCTCACCGCGCACGAACGCGGGGACGTCGAACCCGTCCCAGCCGGGCATGATCGGCGGATTGGCCGGCTTACCCGACAGGTGCTCGACAGGTCCGGGCAGTCCGATGCCGACGCCGAGCAGATCGCGTTCGTCCCGCCCGGCCTGCGTGAGCAGCGCGCGGCCGCGGTCGCACACTTCCCGGAGCACGATCTCGGGACCGTTGGCGATGTCGAGCACCTTGTCCTCCTCCACCAGCACGTCGCCCGCGAGGTCGGTGACCGCGAGCTTGGCGTGTGTCGCGCCGATGTCGGCGGCGAGCACCACCCTGGCGGCCGGGTTGAAGGCGACCGTCGTCGGCGGACGGCCGCCGGTGGAGTTGGCCTTGTCGCTGAACTTCAGCAGACCTGAGCTGAGCAGGGTGTCGATGCGCTCGGCGACGGTCGAGCGTGCCAGGCCTGTCTCGGCGGACAGCTCGGCGCGGGTGCGTGGCCGCCCGTCGCGCAGGAACTGGAACAGCGCCGCCGTACCTGCCGGTGACAGCTCCCCCCGCGTCATGTGATCGCCTTCCTTCCCCTCGTCAGCAGAATTCGCTAGCCCGACACTAGAACACCCCTGGCTTCTCACGCCGGATATGCGGCCATTTGGATGCAACTAGTGAACTTTTGATTGACGCTCATGCAAAAGTGAGCCTAGGGTCCCCAGTCATGAGCTCAAGGGAGAGCGAGATCACAGCCGATGCCGGGCAGGAACCCCTGCTGCGGATGAGTGGCATCGTCAAGCACTTCCCCGGCGTGAAAGCGCTGGACGGCATCGACCTCGAGGTGCGGGCGGGCGACGTCCATTGCCTGCTGGGGCAGAACGGCGCAGGCAAGTCCACGCTGATCAAGGTTCTCGCCGGGGCGCACCAGCCGGACGGCGGCACGATCCGTTGGCACGGCGACGACATCCGCATCGCCAACCCGCAGGACGCGATCGACCACGGGATCGCCACGATCTACCAGGAGCTCGACCTGGTCGACGGGCTGACCGTGGCGGAGAACATCTACCTCGGGCACGAGCGCGCGCGATGGGGCGTCGTCACGCGAACCGAAGCGAACCGCTCAGCCGCTGAGCTGCTGCGTCGGCTTGGTCATCCCGAGGTGGCCCCCGACGTCGAGGTGGGGCGACTGCCGGCCGCGGGAAAGCAGATCGTGAGCATGGCCCGTGCACTGTCGCACGAGGCGGAGCTGATCGTGATGGACGAACCCTCCGCCGTGCTGGACCAGGAAGAGGTCACCCGGCTGTTCGGCGTGATCCGCGAACTGGCGGCGCAGGGTGTCGCGATCGTCTACATCTCACACCGGCTGGAGGAGATCCGCGAGATCGGCGACCGCGTCACCGTCCTCAAGGACGGGCGTACCGCCGCCACCGGCCTCGCGGCGGCCGAGACACCGACATCGGAGATCATCCGGCTGATGACCGGCCGGTCGATCGAGTACGTCTTCCCGGAACGGCCGGAGCGGCAACTGGGCGACACCGTGCTCGAGGTGTCGGGGCTGAGCAGGCCGGGGGAGTTCCACGACGTGTCGTTCACCGTGGCCGCCGGGGAGGTCGTCGGCCTCGCGGGGCTGGTCGGCTCCGGTCGCTCGGAGATCCTGGAGACGATCTACGGCGCGCGCAAAGCCCGGGCGGGCACGGTGTCCGTCGCAGGACGCCGGTTGCGCGCGGGCCGGGTCGGTGCCGCGGTGGCCGCGGGCGTCGGGCTGTGCCCCGAGGAACGCAAGAGTCAGGCACTCGTGCTGCACGAGTCGGTGGCGCGCAACATATCGCTCGCCAGCCTGGGCCGGTTCGCCCGCGGTGGTTTCGTCAACCGTCGTGACGAGCGGCGAGCGGCCGACGACCAGGTTCGCGCTCTCGACGTGCGGCCTGCCGACGCGGAGCGGCACGCGGGCACGCTCTCCGGCGGCAACCAGCAGAAAGTCGTGCTGGCCCGCTGGCTGCTGCGGGAGTGCCGGGTGCTGGCGTTGGACGAACCGACACGCGGCGTCGACGTCGGCGCGCGGTCGGAGATCTACGCGCTGATCAGGGATCTGGCGGCACGCGGCATCGCGGTCGTCGTCGTCTCCAGCGAGATCGAGGAGGTGATCGGGCTGTCCGACCGGGTCCTGGTGATCTCCGACGGCGCCCTCCTCCACGACGGTCCCGCCGACGAGATCGACGAGCACCAGGTGCTCGACATGGTGATGGAAGGAGACGCGGCATGACGATCGCATCCGACGAGAGAACCGGCGCCGGCGCGCCCGGTGGGCACACCGACGGGCCGTTGAGCCGCGTCACCGCGATGTTCTCCGGTCCTGCCGGGCGCAACCTCGGTCTGGTGTTTGCGCTGCTGCTGCTGTGCGTCGTCGGTGTGATCACCGCGGGCGACCGGTTCGTCAGCTTCGACAACCTCATGACGATCCTGCGTCTCGCGTCGGTGATCGGCGTCGTGAGCGTCGGTATGACGTTCGTGATCACCGGCGGCGGTATCGACCTGTCGGTCGGTGCGATCGTGGCGCTGTCGTCGGTGTGGGCGTCGACCCTCGCCACGCAGACGCTCGCGACGGACACCCACTGGATCGTCATGGTCACCACGGCGTTGGTGGTCGGCGCGGGATGTGGCCTCGTGAACGGGGCGCTCATCGCCTACGGCAGAATGGCGGCGTTCATCGTCACGCTGGCGATGATGGCCGGGGCGCGCGGCCTCGCGGAGATCATCGCGCAGAAGCGCACGCAGGTCGTCACGGTCAGCGACTTCATCGACGTCATCGGCGGCAGGGTGCTCGGCATCCCGGTGCTCGTGATCATCTTCGCGGTGGTCGCCGTCGCGGGCTGGATCCTGCTCAACCGCACCACCTTCGGCCGCCGGACCCTCGCCGTCGGCGGCAATCCGGAGGCCGCGAGGCTGGCGGGAATCAACGTCAAGCGCCACACCACGCTGCTGTACGTCATCGTGGGTGTCGCATGTGGACTCGCCGCGGTGATGCTGCTGGCGCGCACCACCGCGGGGACCTCGACGCACGGCATGCTCTACGAGCTCGACGCCATCGCCGCCGTCGTCATCGGCGGGACGCTGCTCTCGGGCGGTCGCGGCACGATCGTCGGCACCGTCTTCGGCGTGCTGATCTTCACCACGCTCACCAACGTCTTCACGCTCAACAACCTCGACACGTCCACCCAGGCCGTGGCGAAGGGCGTGATCATCGTCGTCGCCGTGCTGCTGCAACAGCGCGTCGCGGCCCGCAACGGCTCCCCGCCGTGACCAGCGACTCCTTGAGCGACACAACCGCGCTACTCCCTACGCGACACACATCGGAACCCACTCCCGAGGAGAGAACCATGCCGCACCGCAGCAGCAGACTCCTTCGTGCCACCGGCGCGATCGCGGCCCTCGCCCTGCTCACCACCGCCTGTACCAGTAACGAACCGGCCTCGCAGGAGACCACCAACACCGACCCGAGGGCGGTCAGCTCGAACGACGACCCGGGCAAGGAAGTCGTCATCGGATTCTCCGGCCCGGAGTCGGACCACGGCTGGTTGGGTGCGATCAACTCGACCGCCGTCGCCGAGGGCGAGGAGTACGAGGACGTCACGCTGCGGGTCGCGGAAGGCACCAACGACCCGAGCATGCAGATCAGCCACATCGAGACGTTCATCAACGACGGCGTGGACGCGATCGTGCTGCTGCCGACGGACGGCGCGGCGCTGACCAAGGTCGCCACGCAGGCGATGGACGCGGGCATCCCGGTCGTCAACGTCGACCGCGAGTTCTCCAGCGAGTTCGCCGCCCGCACCACGATCCTCGGTGACAACTACGGCATGGGCGTCTCGGCCGGCACCTACGCCTGCAATCTCGTCGAGGAGAACGACCTCGGCGGCGACGCGGTGGTGACCGAGATCGCGGGCACGGACTCGCTGCCGCTGACCCAGGACCGCTCCGACGGGTTCAAGGACGCGCTGAAGGAGTGCGGTCAGGAGGTCGACCACCGGGTGGCCGGGGAGTTCACCGTGGAGTCCGGCGAGCAGGCGGCATCGAACCTGCTGCAGGCCGTGCCGGAGATCGACATCATCTGGAACCACGACGACGACCAGGGCGTGGGTGTCAAGGCCGCCTTCGACAACGCCAGCCGCGACGAGTTCTTCTTCATCGGTGGTGCCGGCTCGAAGAACGCGATGCGCTGGATCCAGCAGGGCGAGATGGAAGCCACCGTGCTTTACCCGCCGACACAGGCCGCCGACGGTGTCCGCCTCGCGCGGCTGCTCGCCCAGGACAAGGGCATGTCCGACCTGGTGCAGCGCGAGGTGCCGCGCCGGATCGTGCTGAACGCCCCTGTGGTGACCGAGGAGAACGTCGAGGAGTACCTCCCGCTCGGATTCGAGTCCTGACCCGCCGCACCGACGAACGACCGCCCCGGGAGGGCTGATGACGCACGTGGACAGAGAGCCGATCGGGATCGGCATGATCGGCTACGCCTTCATGGGGATGGCGCATTCCCAGGGGTGGCGTAATGCCAAGAGTTTCTTCGACCCGAAGCTGGAGCCCCGGCTGGTCGCGCTCGGCGGGCGCGACCGTGCCAAGGCCGAGGAGATGGCCCGCCGGTTCGACTGGCAGAGCGTGGAAACCGACTGGCGCGCGCTGATCGCCAGGGACGATGTCGGCCTCGTCGACATCTGCACCCCCGGTGACACGCACGCCGAGATGGCGATCGCCGCGCTCGCGGCGGGCAAGCACGTGCTCTGCGAGAAGCCGCTCGCCAACTCGGTCGACGAAGCCGAGAAGATGGCCGAGGCCGCCGAACAAGCCCACGCCGAGGGCGTCCGGGCGATGGTGGGATTCACCTACCGGCGCGTTCCCGCACTCGCGCTCGCCCGAAAACTCGTGCGCGACGACCGGATCGGCACGCTGCGCCACGTCAGGGCGCAGTACCTGCAGGACTGGCTCACCGACCCGGCCGCGCCCTACTCGTGGCGGCTCGACGCCACCCGGGCGGGCTCCGGCGCGCTCGGGGACATCGGTGCCCACGTGATCGACCTGACCCAGTTCCTCACCGACGAGCACATCACCGGGGTCAGCGCCACGCTGGACACCTTCGTCCCCGAACGCCCACTACCCGACGGCGACGGCACCGGCCGGGTGACCGTGGACGACGCCGCGGTGTTCCACGGCCGGTTCAGCGGCGGCGCGATGGCCACCTTCGAGGCCACTCGCTACGCCGCAGGCCGCAAGAACGCCATTCGCATCGAACTCAACGGAACCGAGGGCAGCCTGGCGTTCGACTTCGAGGACATGAACACCCTGTGGTTCCACGACGCCTCGGCGCCGGCCGAGACCCAGGGATTCACGCGGATCCTCGTCACCGAGCCGACGCACCCGTATCTCGGCGCGTGGTGGCCACCCGGCCACCTGCTCGGCTACGAACACGGCTTCTCGCACCAGGCCGCCGATCTGCTCACCGCGATCGCGGAGGGCACCGACCCCGAGCCGTCGTTCGCCGACGGGCTGCGGGTGCAGCGGGTGGTCGCCGCCGTGCAGGCCAGCGCGGCGGCAGGCAGCCAGTGGGTCGCCGTACACGAGACGAAGGCAGCAGGCACGACGAGGGAGGTTGTCTGATGGTACGACCGGTCACCCTGTTCACCGGGCAGTGGGCGGACCTGCCGTTCGAGGAGGTCGCGAAGCTCGCATCGGAATGGGGCTACGACGGACTGGAGATCGCCTGCTGGGGCGATCATCTCGACGTCTGGCGCGCGGTGGAGGACGAGTCGTATCTCCGGTCCCGGTTGGACATCCTGGACAAGTACGGCCTCGGCGTGTGGGCGATCTCCAACCATCTCAAGGGGCAGGCGGTCTGCGACGACCCGATCGACGCGCGCCACAAGGCGATCCTGCCGGAGCGGATCTGGGGTGACGGCGAGCCGGAGGGCATCCGGCAACGCGCGGCCGAGGAGATGAAGCACACCGCCCGGGTCGCCGCGCAACTCGGCGTGAACACCGTCGTCGGCTTCACGGGTTCGGCGAGCTGGAAGTACGTGGCGATGTTCCCACCGGTGCCCGCCGAGCTCGTCGAGGCCGGGTACCAGGACTTCGCCGATCGGTGGAACCCGATCATGGACGTCTTCGAGGCCGAGGGCGTGCGGTTCGCGCTCGAGGTGCACCCGTCGGAGATCGCCTACGACTACTGGTCCACCGTGGCCACCCTCGACGCGATCGGGCGCCGGGAGTCGTTCGGCCTCAACTGGGATCCGAGCCACATGGTGTGGCAGGACATCGACCCAGCCGGGTTCCTCGTCGACTTCGCGGACCGGATCTTCCACGTCGACTGCAAGGACACCAAGCGCAACACCGGCAACGGCCGCAACGGCAGGCTCGGCTCGCACCTGCCGTGGGGCGACCCGAGGCGCGGCTGGGACTTCGTGTCCACCGGACGCGGCGACGTGCCGTGGGAGACGTGTTTCCGCGTGCTGAACTCCATCGGCTACGACGGTCCGGTCTCGATCGAGTGGGAGGACGCGGGCATGGACCGGCTGCGGGGCGCTCCCGAGTCGCTGCGGTACGTGCGCGAGCAGTTGTTCGACCCACCGGATGCCGCGTTCGACGCGGCGTTCAGTTCCTGAACCTCGACACCCGCGCGCCTCGCGTGCGGTTGCACCCGATCCTGACGTCTCCAACGAAGTAGTACGGAAAAGGAGGGTTCATGTGTTACGGATTCGATGGTGAGAGCGCGATCCGCCGCTCGCTCGGTGAGCGGGGCCTCAGCAGACGAGGCGCGTTGCGGACCGCACTCGGCGGTGCCGTCGGTGCCGGCCTGCTCGCCGCCGGCGTGGCCGCACCGGCGGCGCAGGCCACCATCAAGGGCACCGGCCGGCCCCTGGTGCCGCCGGGGCTGATCAGCATGCAGTTGTACACGGTGCGTTCCGCACTGCAGGGTGAGCCGGGCTTCGACGCCACGTTGCGGATGCTGGCCGAGACCGGCTACCCGAAGGTCGAGCAGGCGCTCGGCTACTTCGGCCGCACCGCGCGGGAGCTGCGGGAGTTCTACGACGGCATCGGCATCTCGGCGACGTCCGGCCACGACGACATCAGCGACAGCGAGCAGGCGCTGCACACCAAGATCGACAACGCACTCACGCTCGGCCAGTCGTACATGGTGGTGCCGTACCTGAACTCGTCCGACAAGGCCGACTGGCAGCGATGGGCCGAGCGGATGAACCACGAGGCCGAGGTGGCCCGGTCGGCCGGCCTGCACTACGGCTACCACAACCATGCGCACGAGTTCACCACCGACCTCGGCGGCGGCGTCACGCCGTGGCAGGTGCTGACGTCCGAACTGGACCCGAAGCTCGTGCACCTCGAGATCGACATCTACTGGGTGGTCCGCGGCGGCATCGAGAGCGGCGACGGGGCGAGCGACCCCGAGGGCTTCACCATCGACACGATGCGGTCCGCGCCGCAGCGGGTGCTGCAGTACCACGTCAAGGACCGGCACGCCCACGACGGCGACATGGCCGACCTGGGCACCGGCCACATCGACTTCGCCCGCATTTTCCGCGCGCACTCCGTGCGGGAGTACATCGTCGAGAACGACACCCCGGACGTGAGCGTCCCCCGGACCTCCGAGGTCGGCTACTCCTACCTGCGCAACCTGCGCTTCTGAGTCCCCTTCCCGTTGATCGGCCGGTCGTCACCGGAGCCGATCCCGTCCCAGTGGCGCGCGGTCACCTCAGCCGCGCGTCTGGTCTCCACCTATCCGAGGAGAGTTCGTCATGCGCAAAATTCCCGTCGCGGCGGTCGTGACCGCCGTGACAACCGCGTTACTGACAGCGCCAGGATTGTCCACGGCGGAGGAAGCTCCGCCGCCACCGCCGGACTCGGAGTTCCAGAAGGTCGTCCTCGACGACACCCCCGGTGAGCCGATGGATCTCGCCGTGCTGCCGGACGGCAGAGTGCTGCACACCACGAGGTCGGGTGAGGTGCGGATGCACAACCCGGACACCGGCCGCAACATCGTCGCCGCCGACGTCGACGTCTACGAACACGACGAGGAGGGTCTGCAGAGCATCGCGATCGACCCCGGGTTCAACGGCACGACGAACCGCTGGGTCTACCTCTACTACTCGCCGCCGATGAACACCCCGGTGGACGATCCGTCCACACCGGACGTCAATGAAGGCGATGCGCCGGAATTCGGCACGCCGGAGGACTTCGCCCCGTTCGAAGGCGCGCTCCGGCTGTCGCGGTTCCAGCTCAACGGCGACACCCTGGATCTGTCGAGCGAGCAGCAGGTCCTCGACGTCCCGGTGGACCGGGGCACGTGCTGCCACGTCGGCGGGGACATCGCGTTCGACAGCGACGGGAATCTCTACCTCGCCACCGGCGACGACAGCAACCCGTTCGCCTCGGACGGCTATGCGCCGATCGACGAACGGGACGGCCGCAACCCGGCCTTCGACGCGCAGCGCAGCTCGGCCAACACCAACGACCTGCGCGGCAAGGTGCTGCGGATCGATGTCGGCGAGGGCGGCTCGTACACCGTCCCGGACGGCAACCTCTTCGAGCAGGGCACACCGAAGACGCGCCCGGAGATCTACCTGATGGGGTTGCGGAACCCGTTCCGCATCGACGTCGACCCCCACTCCGGCGCGCTCTACGTCGGCGACTACTCGCCGGACGCGGCCACCGCCGACCCGGACCGCGGGCCCGCAGGGACCGGCAAGTGGTTCGTCGCGACCGAGCCGGGCAACTACGGCTGGCCGTACTGCGCCACCGCCGAGCTGCCCTATGTGGACTACGACTTCGCCACCGGCGAGTCCGGCGACGCCTTCGACTGCGCGGCGCCGGTGAACGAGTCGCCACACAACACCGGGCTCACGGAGCTCCCGCCGGTGGAGCAGCCGCAGGTCTGGTACGACTACGAGCAGTCGTCGGAGTTCCCCGAGCTCGGCACCGGCGGCATCGGGCCGATGGCGGGTCCCGCCTACGACTTCGACCACAAGAACCGGCGTGGCCGCGCCCCGGTCGGCTGGCCGAAGCACTACGACGGGATGCCGCTGTTCTTCGAGTGGACCCGCGACTACATCAAGGGATTCCACCTCGACGACTCCGGCGCGGTGAGCGGCATCGAGGACGTGGTGTCGTCCATCCCGCTGTCCGGCCCGATGGCCATGGAGTTCGGCCCGGACGGTGCGCTCTACATGCTCGAGTACGGCAAGGGCTACTTCGGCGAACTGCCGGGGGCGGCGCTGTCGCGGATCGACTACATCGGACCGAACGGCAACCACAGCCCGGAGGCGGCGGCCACGGCCGACGTCGACAACGGGCAGGCGCCGCTGACGGTGTCGTTCTCCAGCGACGGCACCGAGGACGCCGAGGGCGACCGGCTGCGCTACGCCTGGGACTTCGACGCCGACGGTGAGGTCGACTCGCGGGAGCCGAACCCCACGCACACCTACACCGAGAACGGGGTCTACAACGCCTCGTTGCAGGTGACCGACGTCGGCGGCAAGCACCGGGGCAAGACCGGCGTCGCCGAGGTGGAGATCGTCGTCGGCAACCAGGAGCCGGTGGTCGAGTTCACCACGCCGGTCGACGGGCAGCAGTTCTCCTTCGGCGACGTCGTCGAGTTCGAGGTCTCGGTGAGCGACGACCAGGCGGTGGACTGCTCGCAGGTCGAGGTGACCTACATCCTCGGCCACGACGATCACGGCCACCCGCAGACGACGGCGTCCGGCTGCTCCGGCTCGATCGAGACCAGCGAGCCGGAAGGTCACGACCCCGAACACGACGAGTTGCACGGCGTGTTCAACGCGACCTACAGCGACCCGGGCGCCGACGGTCTGCCGTCGCTGACCGGCAGTGACGAGGTCGTGCTCGAACCGGCGGAGTAAACGCACCACTCCTGACGGAGCGTGAGTCGTTGTGGCCGTCTGCCGGCCGCAACGACTCACGCTCCCCGTGACCCAACCACCCCAGGGAGGCCGGAGGATGGCACCGAAGACCGGACTGTGGTTCATCGGCGCGCGCGGGTCGGTGGCCACCACCGCTACCGTCGGCGCGCTCGCGCTCACCGCGGGGCTCACGCGGCGCACCGGGTGCGTCACGGATCTCGCCGAGGTGGCGGCCGCCCGGCCGCCCGGAGTGGCCGACCTGGCGATCGGTGGCCACGACGTCGCCGGCGACTCACTGCCGAAACGCGCCGAGGCGTTGGCGGACGGCGGGGTGTTCGGCGTCGAGCTCGCGCGGGCGGTGCACGACGGGCTGACCCGGGTGGACGCCCGCATCCGGCACGGCGTCGCGAGCAGCGGTCCGCACGACGGGCAGCACACCGGTTCGGAAGGTCCCGACGAGGGCACCCAGCGAGACGCCGTCGAGCGGATCAGCCGCGACCTCGCCGGGTTCCGTGCGGCGCACGCGCTGGATCGGGTGATCGTCGTCGACGTCGCCACCACCGAGCCACCGGTCGACGTGACCCCGGAACTGTCCGATCTGGACGCATTGGAGCGGGCGTTGGCGGCGGGGGAGTCGCCGTTGCCGCTCAGCTCCCTCTACGCCTACGCGGCATTCCGGGCGGGGTGCCCGGTCGTCGCGTTCACGCCGAGCCCAGGCCCCCGGCTTCCCGCGCTGGGTCAACTGGCCGAGCGGATGGGCCTGCCGTGGGCGGGGTCGGACGGCAAGACCGGTGAGACGCTGGTCAAGTCGGCGCTCGCGCCGATGTTCGCGACCCGAGCCCTGCGGGTGCGCTCGTGGGCGTCGTACAACCTGCTCGGCGGCGGAGACGGTCGGGCACTGGCCGATCCGGTGACGGCGACGAGCAAGACGGCGACCAAGGGCAAGGGACTGACCGAGATGCTGGGCGAGCCGGTGGACGGCCCGCTGCACATCGACTACGTCGACGATCTCGGTGACTGGAAGACGGCATGGGACATGGTGTCGTTCGAAGGTTTCCTCGGCACCAGGATGTCGATGCAGTTCACCTGGCAGGGCTGCGATTCCGCGCTCGCCGCGCCGCTGGTGCTCGACCTCGCCCGGCTGGTGGCGCGCGCCCACCAGGTCGGGGAGTCCGGCCCACTCGGCGCGCTCGGCTTCTTCTTCAAGGACCCCGCAGGGGAGGGCGGGCACGACCTGGCAGGCCAGTGGCGCGCCCTCACCGAATGGTGTGGGCGGCTCGGAGGTGACCGATGAAGGCGCGGGACGCAGTCGAGCTGGTACGGCTGCCTGCCGTACTGACCATCCCCGGCGACAGCCTCGCCGGGGGCGCGGCGGCGGGCTGGCCGTACGGCAAGCGGGGCTGGGCGATGCCGGCCGCCTCGGCGTGCTTCTACCTGGCGGGCATGGCGCTCAACGACTACGCCGACCGCGAGTTGGACGCCGTGGAACGCCCCGAGCGCCCGATCCCGTCCGGGAGGGTGCGGCCCGGCGAGGCACTCGCGCTGGCAGCCGGGTTGACCGGCGCGGGCCTGGGCATCGCCACCGCCGTGGGCGGTCGCGCCGCCGTGCGGATCGCGGTGCCGGTCGCCGCCGCGGCGTGGACGTACGACCTCGCCGCGAAAGACACCCCGGCCGGGCCTGCCGTCATGGCAGCCGCGCGGGGGTTGGACGTGCTGCTCGGAGCTGGGGGTCGACCGCGGAGGGCGGCACTGCCGGCCTCCGCGGTCGCCGGGCACACGCTCGGTGTCACCAGCCTGAGCAGGGGTGAGGTGCACGGCGGATCGCGGCGCACCGGGCTGGCGGCACTCGCCACGACGGCGTCGGCGGCCACTGCGGCTGCGGTGGCCGCGTTACCTCGACGTCGCGGGCGGCGCGGCGACGACACGCTCCCCACCGACGACAGGCGACGCGCCGTCGCCGGCACCGCGTTCGCCGCCACGTACGCGGGCACGGTCGGCCGCGCGCAGGCCGGCGCCGCGCGCACCCCGGATGCCGCCACGGTACGCACCGCGACCGGCGCAGGCGTGCGAGGCGTCATCGGATTGCACGCCGCTCTCGTGGCGGGCACCGGAGCGATCGGCCTCGCCGGGGGACTCCTGGCCGCGGGCCCGATCGCGCGGCTGGCCTCGAAGGTGGTGTCGCCGACATGACCCTGCGCTTCGGCTACGGCACCAACGGATTCGCCGGACACCGCCTGGACGACGCCCTCGGCGTCGTCGCCGATCTCGGCTACGACGGTGTCGCGCTGACCCTCGACCATCCGCACCTCGACCCGTTCGCCCCCGACCTCGCCGCCCGCACCGACGACGTGCGCCGCCGTCTCGCCGCGTACGGACTCGCGGTGGTCGTCGAGACCGGCGCGCGCTACGTCATGGACCCGTGGCACAAACACGAACCGACCCTGGTGTCCGACGTCGGCCGCGAGCGCCGCCTCGACTACCTGCGCCGCGCGATCCGCGTCGCAGCCGACCTCGGTGCGGAGGCGGTGTCGTTCTGGTCGGGGACGTTGCCCGAGGGCACCGGAACCCCGGAGGGCTGGCAGCGCCTCACCAGCGGCGTCGAGCAGGTGTTGGCCGAGGCGCAGCGCCACGACGTGCGGTGCGCGTTCGAACCGGAACCGGGCATGTTCGTCGACACGCTCGCGGGCGTGACGGAACTACACCGCAGACTCGGCGATCCCGAACACCTCACGGTGACCGTCGACGTCGGACACTGCGTCTGCAACGAACCCGCCCCGCCGCAGGACCGCATCCGCGACGTCGGGTCGTCGCTGGGCAACGTGCAGATCGACGACATGCGCCCCGGCGTGCACGAGCATCTCGAATTCGGCGACGGCGACGTCGACCTGCCCGCCACGCTCCGCGCGCTGCTCGACGTCGACTATCGGGGCCTGGTCAGCGTGGAGCTGCCCCGGCATTCCCATGCCGCACCCGCCGTCGCCGCACGTTCGCTGGACGCGTTGCGTACCGCGCAGGCAACGGCACTCGCGGCGGAGGTGACCGGGTGACATCACTGGACGACCTGCTCGACAGCGAGGGCAGAGCGAGGCTGGCCGAGCTGACCGGCGAGGTGACGTCCACCCCGGCGCGGATCGGGGTGCTGCTGCCCGCCGTGGCGCGCGCCGTCGGCAGGGGACCGGCCGACCCGGACGACCCCGACGGCATGGTCACGCCCCGGATCGAGGACCAGGCCAGGGTCGCGTTGCTGCGCGCCGCCGCGCAGGGCTGGAACACCGATGCCCTCGTGGCGGAAATCGGCGCGCTGTACCGGCACGGCGACGCCGACGAGAAACGCGCCGTACTGCGAGCCCTGGACCACCTCGACGTGGGAGACGCAGCGCTCGACCTGGTGGGGGACGCACTGCGCGGCAACGACACCCGGCTCATCGCGGCGGCCCTCGGCCCGTACGCGGCCGAGCACCTCGACCCGCACAGCTGGCGGCACGGTGTGCTGAAGTGCCTGTTCACCGGTGTTCCGCTGGCAGCGGTGGCCGGCATCGCGGAGCGCTCGGGGATCGCGGAACGTGGTGACGCCGAGTTGGCCCGGATGGTCGACGGCTTCGCCGCCGAGCGCCGCGCGGCGGGCCGCGACGTCCCCGCCGACGCGACGTGGCTGCTCGACCGGTTGACCGCGCAGCGGCCAGACGTCGATGGGGCAACGGTCCCTGACCAGCAACGCGTTCGGTACGACCAGGAGGACTGATGCGCATCTTCGACCCCCACATCCACATGACCTCCCGCACCACCGACGACTACGAAGCCATGTACGCCGCCGGGGTCCGCGCGGTCACCGAACCGGCGTTCTGGCTCGGCCAGCCGCGCAGCAGTGCCGCCTCGTTCTACGACTACTTCGACGGACTGCTCGGCTGGGAACGGTTCCGCGCCGCCCAGTTCGGCATCCGGCATCACTGCACGATCGCGCTCAACCCGAAGGAGGCCAACGACCCCCGGTGCACCGAGGTACTGGACGTGCTGCCGCGCTACCTCGCCAAGGACGGCGTGGTCGCGGTGGGTGAGGTCGGGTTCGACTCGATGACCGACGCCGAGGAGAAGGCGTTCGTCCGGCAGCTGGAACTCGCCGGCGAGCACGACCTGCCGGTGCTCGTGCACACCCCGCACCGCGACAAGGTCGAAGGCACCCGCCGCACCCTGGAACTGGTCGCGGCGTCCGGGCTGCCACCGGAACGGGTGCTGGTCGACCACCTGAACGAGGTCACCGTCGACCTGGTGGCCGAATCCGGGTGCTGGCTGGGGTTCTCCATCTACCCGGACACCAAAATGGACGAACAGCGCATGGTTCGGCTCCTCGCCGACCACGGCCTGGATCGGATGATCGTCAACTCGGCCGCCGACTGGGGTCGCAGCGATCCGCTCAAGACGGCCAAGACCGGGCAGGCGATGCGTGACGCCGGGTTCGGCGAGGACGACGTCGACCGTGTGCTGTGGCGGAACCCGGTGGCGTTCTACGGCCAGAGTGGACGATTGTTGCTCGACCCGATCGATGTCGACCAGACAGAGACGTTCGAGGGTAACTCGGTGCTGCGCGGACAGCGCCCGGCCTAGGATCTGTTCGGAAACGGGGAGCCCGCCATGCGCTTCACCCACCCTGACGGCAGCCGCGTCCACCTGGCGTACTGCACCAACGTCCACCCCGCCGAGGACATCGACGGCCTGTTGCGACAGCTCCAGGTGTTCGGTGGCGGCATCCGCGCGGAGCTCGACGTCGACCGGCTCGGCGTCGGGCTGTGGTTGCCCGCCCCGCTGGCCGCGCACCTCGCCGACCACCCGGACCTGGACCGGCTCCGGGCCACCCTGGACGACCACGGCCTCGAAGTCGTCACGCTGAACGCCTTTCCGTACCGGGGGTTCCACGACCCGGTGGTGAAGAAGGCGGTGTACAGCCCCGATTGGGTGGAGACGCGGCGGCTGGAGTACACCCTGACGTGCGCCCGCCTGCTGGCGCGGCTGCTCCCGGACGACGCCGCGCGCGGCAGCATCTCGACCGTGCCGCTGGCGTGGCGGGCGCCGTGGTACTCCGACCGTCGCCTGCGGGCACACGAGCTGCTGGACCGGCTGGCGGAAGGGCTCGCCAAGCAGACCGCAGAGACCGGCAGGCCGATCCGGGTCGGACTGGAACCCGAGCCCGGCTGCGTGGTGGAGACGGTCGACGACGCGATCGAACAGCTCTCCGGTATCGACACCGACCACATCGGACTGTGCCTGGACGCCTGCCACCTTGCTGTGGCGTTCGAGGACCCGGCGTCGGCGGTGCGGCGGCTCACCGACGCCGGACTGCCGATCGTGAAGACCCAGGCCTCGGCGGCGCTGCACGCCGCTACGCCGGGTGACGTAGCCACCCGGCAGGCGTTGTCGTCCTACGCCGAGGACCGGTTCCTGCACCAGGTCCGAGAGCGCGGCCCGTCGCGCATCGCGGAGCGTGAGGACTGCTTGCAGGTCCGAACCATAGGCGTTGACGACCTCCCCGAGGCCGTTGACGGTCGCCGCGCGTTGCGGGGCACCGGGCCGTGGCGCGTGCACTTCCACGTGCCGATCCATCGACGTCCCGAACCACCGCTGGAGTCCACACGGGACGAACTCGGCGAGACGCTGGACGCCCTCCTCCGCGGCCCGGCCGCGCTGACCGACCACGTCGAGATGGAGACCTACACCTGGTCGGTGCTGCCGCAGCAGCAACGACCGGGCAGCGATGCCGAGCTGGTCTCCGGCCTTGCCGCGGAACTGCGCTGGGTCGCCGACCGGATGCGGCGAGCCGGATTGGAGCCCACATGAGTACGAACAAGGTCCTGCTGCTCAACATCGTCGGACTGACACCACGGCTGCTGGCCCACGCGCCACGCCTGCGCGCGCTCGCCGCGGACGGCTGGCAGGCGCAGCTCGACACCGTGCTGCCCGCCGTCACCTGCTCGGCGCAGTCCACCATGCTCACCGGACGCCCGCCGCGCGAGCACGGCATCGTCGGCAACGGCTGGTTCTTCCGCGACCTCGGCGAGGTGTACCTGTGGCGGCAGCACAACGGACTGGTGCGGGGGGAGAAGGTGTGGGAGACCGCGCGGCGCGCTCACCCCGATTACCGCGTGGCGAACGTGTGCTGGTGGTACGCGATGGGCGCGAGCACCGACTGGACCATCACGCCGCGCCCGGTCTATCACGCCGACGGCCGCAAGTCGCCGGACTGCTATGCGCGCCCGCCGGAGCTGCACGACGAGCTCACCGAGGAGCTGGGCGCGTTCCCGCTGTTCAACTACTGGGGTCCGACGGCGTCACTGAAATCCAGCGAGTGGGTGGTCGCGGCGTCGCGACGCCTGCTGCCGGATGCGGACCTGACGCTGGCCTACGTCCCGCACCTGGACTACGACCTGCAACGCCACGGTCCCGACAGCCCGGAGGCCCTCGCCGCCGTGCGCGACGTCGACCGCACCGTCGCACCGCTGCTGGACGACGCTCAGGCGTGCGGCGCCACGGTCGTCGTGGTGAGTGAGTACGGCATCACGCCCGCGTCGCGGCCTGTCGGCGTCAACCGGATGTTGCGGACGTCCGGGCTGCTGGAGGTCTACACCCAGGAGGGAATGGAATACCTGGACCCGTGGACGTCGCGGGCGTTCGCGGTGGCCGACCACCAGGTCGCGCACGTCTACGTCGCCGACCCTGCCGACGTCGCGTCGGTCGCGAAGCTGTGCCAGGACCTGCCCGGCGTGGACCTGGTGCTCGACCGCGGGGCGCAGGCGGACTACGGCATCGACCACGAGCGCGCGGGCGAGTTGGTGCTGGTGGCGGAGCAGGGCGCGTGGTTCACGTACTACTACTGGCTGGACGACGCGCGTGCGCCGGACTTCGCGCGCGGTGTCGACATCCACCGCAAGCCGGGCTACGACCCGGCCGAGCTGCTGCTCGACCCGGCCGACCGGATGGCGAAGGCACGGGCGCTGCTCGGGCTGGTGAAGAAGAAACTGGGACTGCGGTACACGATGAACGTCGTGCCGATGGACGGGCACTGGGTGAAGGGCACGCATGGACGGCTGCCCGACGACCCTGCCGATGGTCCGGTGTTGCTGTGCAGCGACTCGGGCACGCGCCGCGACCGCATCGCCGCCGCGGACGTCCGGGATCTGGTGCTGGAGTTGGCCGGGGTGACGGAAGCGACGTGACGAGACGGCTGCTGCCGGGTCGGCCGGGAAGTCGCAGACCCCGTGATCGGGAACTACGAAGGACGTAGCGAGCGGCATGGACAATGGCGACCATGTCGAGATGGTGGGGAGACCGGATGTCGAGGATGGATCACGCCGGCGCGACCGCGCACCGACGGCGAGAGCACGGCCAGTTCGCGGGTGAGTTCGTTCGCCACCCGGTCCGTGCCGGTGCCGTCATGGAGACGGCGACGGACTGTGCGGCCGGTTTCCTCGACGAGGTGTGCGTGGCCGGTGCCCGCACGGTGGTCGAGCTCGGTGCGGGGTCCGGCGCGATCACCGCGGAGCTCGCGGCGCGATTGCCGGAGTCGTCGCGGCTGCTGGCGGTGGAGGTCAGCCCGGCGTTGACGGCTCGGCTCCGGGACCGCTGCCCGGACGTGGATGTGGCCTGTGCGTCGGCGTTCGACCTGCCGGATCTGGTACGTGCACGTGACCTGCCGCCGGTGGATCTCATCGTCTGTTCGGTTCCCTGGACGCTGATGGGGGAGCAGCGGGACCGCTTCCTGAGCACCGCGCGTGCGACGCTGACCGACGGTGGGACGTTCAGTACGTTGCTGGTGGCGCACCGGGCCCGGGAACGCGGCGAAGCGGCGACGTGGGTCGGGCGTCATTTCTCGGACGTCGGTGCAGGGCGCGTGTTGTGGGGGAATCTTCCGCCGTTGCGGGCGCTGCATTCCAGCGCCGCCTGACACCACGGCCAACGCCGTCTCGGCCCGTAGATGGCCGGTGAAACCCCCGGCAACGACTACCGGGCCACGGCAACGCCCCCGTCCCGGTTGCTCCTTCACACAGACGTGTTGAGCAGGGCGCCGAGGTGTTCGTCGATCTGCGGCATGTACGTGGGGGCGACGCCGAAGAGCCCGAGGTGACCGAGTACGTCGTCTAGCACGCGCAGCTCGCTGCCCTTGATGTGTTCCTGTTCGGCGCGGCAGTCGCGGACCGGGAAGAACATGTCCTCGTTGATCGGCATCACGAAAGTTCGTGCGTTGATGTTGCCGAGCGCGGCCGCCAGGTCGCCGTTGGTGTGCCGGGCAACGTCGCCGCGTTGCCACTTCCACGCCATGCACAACAGGTCATTCGGGTCCATGGTCGTGAAGTAGGGCTCGAGGAAGCCCGCCATGAACGCTTCCTTGGAATCGAACTCCAGCGCCCGCCAGACCTCCTGCTTCCAGAACTCGGTCGAGAGGCCGACGACCGCCCAGATGCCGGCGTGCCGCTTGAGTCCGTCCACGACGTCGGCGTTCGAGGAGTACTCACCACCGTTGAAGCCCGGGTCGGAGGTGATTGCCTCGCTGAGCGCCTTGCCGAACAGGAAATCGTGCGGCGTGGTCTGCGCGGTCCCGGCGATCGGTGCGGCGCGCTTGACCTTGTGGGGGAAGCGGACGGCCCACTCGTAGGTCTGCTGGGCACCCATCGAGCCGCCGACCACGAGCTGCAACGTTTCGATCCCGAAGTGCTCACGCAGCAGGCGTTCCTGGGCGACGACGTCGTCTCCGATACGTACGTGCGGGAACTTCGACATGGCGAGCTCGGCGTTGGCGAGCTCGGCGTTGTGTGGGCTGGTGGACAGTCCGTTGCCGATCTGGTCGACGCAGACGATGAAATACCGGTCGGGGTTCAACGCGTGTTCGGATCCGACGTAGATGTCGCGCCAGATCTGATGGGTGCCGGAGTACCAGGTGGTGATGAGGATGGCGTTGTCCTTGGCCTCGTTCAGCTCTCCGAAGGTCGCCACCGCCAGCTGACAGTCCGGGATCGACCCACCCTCCTCCAGATCGAGCCGACCGATGCTGATCAGGTCGTAGTCGCCGTGGAACTCCTGGGTGTAATACGGGTTCTCGATCATCGTCTGGTCCTCCTCGTGCAGCTGGCTCTCCGGGGCGGTGGTGCGCAAATGGGCCTGACACCGACGACTACCAGCCTGTGGGGGGTACCACGCTGCGGAGTGTCCGAAAATGGGACAGACGGGCCCCTGGTTTTGGATGCACCGTGTGTCGCAGGACACAAGGAGGTGTGCTAAGCGATGGGTGAGGTCCCGGACCGGAGCGCCCAGCTCGCCACTGCCCGTGTGGAGTTCGTGGCGAACGGCAACTCGGCGCCGTGCGACCTGCCGAATCACGTCGCCGCGTCGTGGCGGCGCAGCGCCTCGTACGGGGTCTCGCCGGATGAGGTGTGCCCGGACTACTGGACCGATCTGGATTTCGGGTCCCGCCTGGTGCGCTGCGCGCAGCCGGTGATCGAACAGCTCGTGGACCAGCTCTCCGATATCCCCCTGGGGGTCGCGCTGACCGACGACAGGGCGCGGCTGCTCAGCCGCCGCGACAGCGATTCGTGGATCGGCCGGCGGTTGGACCGGGTGTACTTCGCGCAGGGCTTCGGCTACGCCGAGGGCACCGTCGGCACCAACGGCGTGGGCACGGTGCTGGAGTTCGGCGACTCCGTGCACATCGTCGGCGCGGAGCATTTCGTGGACAGCCTGCAAAGCTTCGCGTGCGCCGGCGCGCCCGTTCGCAACCCGTTCACGGGGCGGGTCGAAGGCGTGCTGGACGTCAGCTGCCTCAGCCGGCACTCGACGCCGGTGATGCACTCGCTGGTCCGCTCGGCTGCGCAACGGATCGAGAACAACCTGCTGCTCGACCGCAATCAGACCCAGCAGGCGCTGTTCGAGGCCTATTCCCGCACGGACGCACACGGGCGGCAGGCGGTGCTGGCGGTCGGCCGGCGGACCGTCATGGCCAACTCGGCGATCCAAGCGCTGCTCGACCCGGCCGATCTGGACGCGGTGCAGGACCATGTGCGGTTCATGATGTTTCGGCGCGCCACCGTGGACAACGGGATCGAACTGCCCTCGGGCCGACGGGTACGGCTGCGTGGTTCGACGGTGCAGGTCGGCACGGAGCTCGCGGGGATGGTCAGCGTGGTCTCCGTCTTCCGGGAGGCCGCCAGCTCTCCAACTACGGGACGTGCGCTCTCGAGTCAGCGAGTCGTCGGGGCACCGCGGTCTCGCGACGAGGAGAGTCGTTGTCCGGCCTGGCGCGAAGCAGCATCCACAGTAGACATTGCGGTGCGTGCGGCCGACCCGGTGCTCGTCCTCGGCGAACAGGGTTCTGGAAGACTCACCGTGCTGACCGACGTGCACCGCCTCGTACACGCCGGCGGACAGGTCGTCGTGCTGGAGGCCAGCGCGGTCGACGCGGCACCGGCTGAGGCGATCGCTCGGCTGACGGAGCCGGTGACCGAACCGACGCTGTGCGTTCTCCGCGACGTCGACCAGCTGTCCGCGCGGACCGTCGAGGCACTGGCGGCCGCGGTGCCGGAGTCTGGCGACGGACTTCGGACGCTCGCTGCGACGGCGTCGGGAACCATCGCTGAGCATGCCGCTCACGAGCGGCTGCTGAGCATGTTCAACGCGTCGGCGACGGTACCGGCGCTGCGCCACCGGAGGGTCGATCTGCCGATGCTGGCGCGGTCGTTGCTGTCCGACCTGGCCGCACGCCGCGATGTTCGCCTCTCCGACGAGGCGCTGCGTTTGCTCGGCGGATACAGCTGGCCGGGCAACGTCCGGCAGCTGAAACAGGCCCTGTCCGAAGCGTTGGCCCGCCGTCCTGTCGGTGTGGTCGAGGCGCACGATCTGCCGGCTTTCTGTCAGAGCACACCGCGCAGTGCACTGCGTCCGGTCGACGAAACCGAGCGGGACATGATCATCGCGGCGTTGCGGGAGTCGGGCGGTAACCGGGTGGCGACCGCGACCGCCCTGGGCATCGCCCGCTCAACGCTCTACCGGAAGATTCGTCAGTACGGCATCACGGCCTGACGCCCGCACCTCCCGCTGGAATCCGGTCGCCGGCAACGACGCCGGCGTTGCCGGCGACCGGCAGCTTCAGGTCGTCCGGAAGGACGGGTAGCCCGCCTCGGCTTCCTCGCGGCACTTTCCCCGGTACGTGCCGACGCCGCCGATATAGGACAGCAGTCGGCGTGGCTTGCCGGGGACGTTGGAGCCCATGTACCAGGAGTCCGTCTTGGGCACGAGCGTCGCGTTGGCCAGCTCGTCATGGTGCTCGACCCACGCGTCCTGGCCCTCCTTCGTCGGCTCGATGACCGACTTGCCCTGCTCGTGCAGCATCTTGATCGCTTCGCTGATCCACTCGGTCTGCTGCTGCAGACAAGTGGTCATGTTGCACAGCGCCGCGGACGGGGCGAGCGGCACCGCGGTGGTGAGCATGTTCGGGTAGCCCTCGACCATCAGGCCCATCGTCGTGCGGATGTCGGTGTTCCAGTCCTCGGCCAGGCTGCGCCCGCCACGGCCGCGCACGTCGATGCGCTTGAGCGCGCCGGTGCCTGCGTCGAACCCGGTGGCCATGATGATCACATCCAGTTCGTGGACGGTGCCGTCGGCGAGCTCGAGGCCTTCCGGAACGACCTCGGTGATCTTGTTGTTCCGGACCGACACCGCCTCGACGTTGTCGCGGTGGTAGACCTCGAAGTAGTTGCGCTCCAGCGGCACCCGGTGGGTGCCGAACCCGTAGTCATCGGGGGCCGGCACCAGGATGTCGATCAGCCGCTGGTCCTTCAGCCGGTCGCACATCTTCTGCCGGACGAACTCGGAGACCGCACGGCTGATGTCCTCGGAGAAGAAGATCTCGGCGAAGCTGGCCAGCCAAAGCTTGAGCGAGCCGTCGGCGTAGATCTCCTCGAGGATCTCGTTGCGCTGCTCAGGGGTGCATTCCTCCCAGGTGTACTCCCAGTCGTAGGCGAACCCGGCGAACGTGTGCGGAACGGTCTCCTTGATCTCCTGGAAACGCTCCTTGTAGGCGGCCTGGTCCTCGGGGGTGTACTTCGGGTTCTTCATCGGCAGCGTGTATTGCGGCGTGCGCGCGAAAACCGTGAGGTGCCCGACCTTGTCGGCGATCGTCTGGATCACCTGGATTCCGGTGGCGCCGATGCCGATCACGCCGACCCGCTTGCCTTCGAGGCCCACGGGCTCCTTCGGCCAGCGGGACGTGTGGAAGATCGTGCCGTGGAAGGTGTCCTGGCCTTCGAAGACGTTCTGTTGGGGCGCGGAGAGCATGCCACCGCAGGTGATGAAGAACTGGGTGTCGATGACGTCGCCCCGGCTGGTCCGAATGGTCCAGCGGCCGCGATCCTCGTCGAAGTGGGCGCTGGTGACGCGGGTGGAGAACTGGATGTCCTTGGCCAGATCGAGCTTGTCGGTGACGTACTGCAGCCAGCTCTCGACTTCCGCCTGGCCGGGGAACTTCTCGCTCCAGCTCCATTCCTTGTACAGCTCCTCGGAGAAGAGGTACTGGTAGATGTAGCCCTCGCTGTCGAACCGGGCGCCGGGGTAGCGGTTCCAGTACCAGGTGCCGCCGACGCCGGTGCCCTCCTCGTACGCGCGTACCCGCAGGCCTTGTTCTCGCAGCTGGTACAGCTGATACAACCCGGCCACGCCGGCACCCATGACCACCGCGTCGAGCTCGAGATCTGTCCGGCTGTCACCAGCTTGGGGCGCGGTATCCGTCGTAGTCGTCATCGCGGAACGCCTTTCTGTGCCTCTGTGTTACCTGCCACCGGCACACAATCCTGAGCGCTGCTCAGACAGATTCCATGTCCCAAAATCGAACATGGGACGGCGCGGATTTTCGGGTGCGGAGGGGCTCGATTCCGTGCCTCGCGGGAGCTTCGCGAGACAGGCGCTCCTGCCCGGAGCCATCGCAAGCTCGCTGCCCACGTCGCCAAGAGGGCGGGGCCACCGCGTTCGTGCTTGACCACCGGACGGTGCACGCTGAGATTTGTCCAGCCACGCGGCGCGGTCGAGTACCGGCTGCATCTGCCCGGGGGTCATGACGGCGTCGTGGCCAGGGTGTGAATGCCGCCTTCGACGAAGTGGATCAGCGCGTGGTGGCGTTCGTCGATGTCGTGGGCGTGCATGCGGCCGTCGGTGAGGCTGTCGAGTTGCAGGTTGTTGGAGTAGGTGTGCAGGCTGGCGGCGACCAGGTGCAGGTAGGCGTCGTGGATGGCGGCTTCGCTGGCGGCGGGGAAGAGGGTGTGTAGGTGGGCGACGAAGTCGGCGGCGATGGCGTTGAAGTCCTCGACGATGAATCGGCCGATGGGATGCCCGGAATTGGCGAGTTGGGCGATGAAGCGGAAGTAGTTGTCCCAGCCGGGGTGGCCCGCTCGCTGGCGCATGGGTTCGGTGAAGGCTTCGATGAATGCACGCAAGCGCCGGGCTCGTGTCCCTCGGGCGGGCAGTGCGGCGAGGCGGGTGCGGCGGTCCTCGTTGAGAGGTTGAATACGGCGAGCAAGTACCGCGCGAAACAAGCCTTCTTTGCCGCCGAACTGCTCGCTGACTGCGGCCAGCCGGGTGCCGGCATGCTCGGTGATGTCGCGGACGCTGACACCGAAGTAGCCGCGGGCGGCGAACAGCTCCTCGGAACTGTCCAGCAGCCGGTCTCGCAGGGCGGCGCGGTTGGCCTCACGCGAGGTCGGTGCCCGTCGGCGATCGGGAGTGGGGCTGGTCATGAGTCGATGATGGGGTGCTCGATGCTTCCGATTCCGTCGAGGGACAACAGCAGGGTGTCTCCCGGTCGCAGCCGGCGCCCGGTCTCCATGCCGCTACCACCGGGCAGCGTACCGGTGCCGAGCAGTTCGCCGGGACGTAGATGTTCGCTTCGGGAGGCGTGAGCGACGACCTCGCCCAGAGTGTGGCATGCCGGCGCTGGACACGGTGGCGACCGTGACCCCGTTGATGGTGACGATTCCGTGCAGATCGTCGGCTGGGCGTAGAACAGCGGCTCGGTCCTCTCAAGGCGGAACAGTCGTTCCACTTTAACGCAGGTCGATGCTACTGTCGGAACAGTTGTTCCGGCCAGGCAGGAGTTTCACATGCAGGAGGTCGCCGCCGACGTGTTCTGTGCCGAGGGCACGGCCGTCAATTGGGTGTTGCTGCGCGACGGAACGGAGCTGACGCTGATCGACGCGGGCTGGTCGGGCGACACCTCGGCGGTGGAGGACTCGGTCCGAGCCTTGGGGCGGCACCCCAGGGACGTCCAGGCGGTGCTGCTGACTCATGCCCATCCGGATCACATGGGGGCGATCAACCACTTTCACGAGCGCTACGCCACACCGGTGTTCATGAGCAGTGCCGAAGTCACCCACGCCCGTGGCGGGCACCTCGAACAAGCCCGACCCGCAGACATCGTCAAACGCTGCTACCGGCCGTCCGCGTTGCGCTGGACCGCACGGATCATGGCTGCCGGCGCCCTGAAACCGGTAAGGATCCCGCACGCCCAGCCCTACCCGCGCGCAGGTGCACTCGACCTGCCCGGCACCCCGGTGCCGGTCGCCTGTGCGGGACACACCTCCGGTCACAGCGCCTTCCACCTGCCCGACAAAGGTGTCGTGATCACCGGTGATGCGCTGATCACCGGCCACCCCCTGTCACCAGTCAGCGGTCCTCAGCTTCTGCCGCCGTTCTTCGCCCACGCTCCAGCCGATGCCGAGGCCGCCCTGCAGACCTTGGCAGGCGTCGACGCCGAGGTGCTCATTCCCGGGCACGGGGTGCCATGGCGCGGAACCCCGGCCGTCGCCGCCGAGCAGGCGCGCCGCCGGGCGAGCATCACCAACACACTCTGAGAGGAACCCGCAACCCGACACCGGCGGGTCACCGCGCTCGTCGACGAGCACGCACCATCCGGTGACCACAGCCGGGGCACGTTGGCGTCGACGGCCGGCGGCGACGTCGCGGCGGTATGGGCGTGAGTCCTTCGAAGTCAGCAGCCCAGAGTCGTTGGTTCTCGGGTGAACACATTTGGGCGACTACAGGCAGAGCAAGACCATCGCCTCCCAATGCGCCTCCCAGCAACAGGAAAACCCCTGGCGGGGATGATCCCTGCCAGGGGTTTGACCTGCTACTTCAGGTGGTGCGCGATACTGGGATCGAACCAGTGACCTCTACCGTGTCAAGGTAGCGCTCTCCCGCTGAGCTAATCGCGCGAGGCGGCGGCGGGAATCGAACCCGCGTACAGGGCTTTGCAGGCCCTTGCCTGAACCACTCGGCCACGCCGCCGCGGTTGTGAATCAGGCTCGCACCCGATTCAACTGCGGGTAGCCGCAGTCGAGCGGACGACGGGACTCGAACCCGCGACCCTCACCTTGGCAAGGTGATGCGCTACCAGCTGCGCTACGTCCGCATTTTCCCGGCTGGAAGTGACTCTCCGTGGAGGGTCGATTCCCCGGGGTTTCCCCCGTCGCCGTGGTGTGTGAAGAACTGTACTGGACGTCCACACGGCCGTTTGCACGGGGGTCACTTTGTGTCGTCGCCGGGCTCCGCAGGCGGCGTGATCAGCCCAGATCGTTGGGGATCAGCCGCGTGAGTGCCTCGTCGACGTCGACCCAGAGGTTCTCGTTGCCCGGCAGCACGACGTCGTAGGTCCGGTCGAGGAAGTCGGCGAGCTCTTCGGCCGACGCTTCGAACATCGCGTGCCCGGACGGGGACGTCAGTTCGATGAGTACCGACTCGGGGTCCTCGGTCGACGGGCGGATGTGGACGTCACCGTCGCCGGCGTCGGCGAGCAGCCCGTCGGCGATGAGGTCGCGCGCGAAGACCCACTCGACCCAGCCCGCGCGCCCGGTGCGGAAGGCGGCGACGACGGCGTACGGATCGGTCGTGTCGTAGCGCAGCTCCACCTTCACCGGAACGGGAGGCGTTTTCGGTGCCAGCAGGTCGAAGACCGCGTTGGACCGGAGCGTCACGTGATCGTTTCGCATGGTCGTACCCTTCTACTCCCTTCCCGGCCGGTTCGGCCGAGGCTTGACGGTGAGACGCAGCCGAAGCCCAACTCGCTCGCCGTAATCGCCGAGACCACTCGGACGAGTTAAGCCGTGTTGTGCCCGTCACTTCCGGTCGTACCCCGGCCGCGCTCCGGCGGCCGTACGGCGCGTGTGCGGCACACGCGCCGCCCATACTGGCGGGTTTACTGCGTCGGCGGTAGGACTCGACTCGGCCGTGTTGTCCACGACATACCGGGTCGTCGCCGGACAGGCGCCGGTTGCGGCCGTCCTGTCCAGGCGCTCCTACGGAGTGTTTCCGCGTGCATGCGCACCGTGTGGATTCAAGGACCACCCGTTTGTCGGCCCCCGAGCGGCGTCCGCTACAGTTGTCCGCACAACAACACAGGGCGCGATTAGCTCAGCGGGAGAGCGCTTCGTTCACACCGAAGAGGTCACTGGTTCGATCCCAGTATCGCGCACCCGATCGAAGGCGCATCCTGCTCGGCGGGGTGCGCCTTCGCTGTGTTTCCGGAGTGGACCCTGCTTCGTGAGTGGACCCTGCGTTTCCAGTGTCGGCGCTGTGTTTCGGTGTCGGCACTGTGTTTCGGGGGTCGGCGGAGGGGTGGCACGTCGGACGGCTGTTGCTCGCCCGTTCGTCGTTGCCCTTCGCTGATTGTTGCGCCGTCAACGGTGCGCCTGTCGAGTTCGGGTCGTCGACCGAACGTGACGTGCGGCATACGGCACATCGGGAAGTAGTCAAGGGCTCAACTATGTTGTGGTGAGTAGCGGCGACGCCGAACGACGTCGCACGATGACCCGACGACGATTGGGGACACCCATCATGACGACCAGTGCGACCACACCGGCGCTCGAGCTGTCTGCCGACGCGCAGGACCTGCTGTTCCGCGACGCCCGCACGGCCAACACGTTCAGCTCCGAGCCCGTCACCGACGAGCAGCTGCGCGCGATCTACGAGCTCGTCAAGTGGGCGCCGACGTCGATGAACAACCAGCCGCTGCGCGCACTCGTCGTCCGCAGTGACGACGCCAGGCAGCGCCTGGTCAAGCACCTGGCGGAAGGTAACCGTGCCAAGACCGGGACGGCTCCCGTCACCGTCGTGCTCGCCGCCGACGCGGACTTCCACGAGAACCTGCCGACGGTCTTCCCGCACGCGCCGGGCGTGAAGAACCTGTTCGCCGACCCCGAGGGCCGCGAGCCGGTGGCGAAGCTGAACGCCTCGCTGCAGGTCGGCTACTTCATCCTCGGTGTCCGCGCCGCCGGCCTGGCCGCGGGCCCGATGACCGGCTTCGACGGGGCGGGTGTCGACGCCGAGTTCTTCGCCGACAAGCCGTGGAAGTCACTCGTCGTGGTGAACATCGGCAAGCCCGGTGAGGACGCGTGGCAGGAGCGGCTGCCGCGCCTCGCCTACGACGAGGTCGTCGCCGAGGCCTGAGGCCCACCGCCGAGGCGGCGGGCGGCGAACCGGCGGCCGAAGGCCGGTGGCTAGCATTGACACACCAAGTACCTGTGTTAATGCGTTTCAAGGAGTTCACCGTGTCCCAGCCGTCGTTCGCCGCCTCCGAAGCCACCGAGCGCGTGGTGGTGCCGGCGGGCACTACGGCGGGTTCCGCGGTGCGCGAGGCGGGCCTGCCGAGCAAGGGCGCCGACGCTGTCGTCGTCGTCCGCGACGCCGACGGCGGGCTGCGCGATCTCGCCTGGGCGCCGGAGGCCGACGCCGAGGTCGAGCCCGTCGCCGCCGACACCGAGGACGGCCGCAGTGTCATCCGTCACTCGGCCGCCCACGTGCTCGCCCAGGCGGTCCAGCAGCAGTTCCCCGATGCCAAGCTCGGCATCGGCCCGCCGGTCAAGGACGGCTTCTACTACGACTTCGCCGTCGACACCCCGTTCACGCCCGAGGACCTGCAGGCGCTCGAGAAGCGCATGAAGCAGATCATCAAGGGATCGCAGCAGTTCTCCCGCCGCGTCGTCGAGTCGATCGACGATGCGAAGGCCGAACTCGCCGACGAACCGTTCAAACTCGAACTCGTCGACGTCAAGTCCGGCAAGGACACAGTGGACACCTCCGAGATCATGGAGGTCGGCGACGGCGAGCTGACGATCTACGACAACCTCGACCCGCGCAGCAAGGAGCGCGTGTGGGGCGATCTCTGCCGCGGGCCGCACGTGCCGACCACGAAGTTCATCCCGGCCTTCAAGCTCACCCGCAGCGCCGCGGTGTACTGGCGTGGTGACGACAACAATCCGCAGCTGCAGCGCATCTACGGCACCGCCTGGGAGTCGGCCGAGGCACAGGACGAGTACCTCGAGCGGATCGCCGAGGCCGAACGTCGGGACCACCGCAAACTCGGTGCCGAGCTCGACCTGTTCTCGTTCCCCGAGGAGATCGGCTCGGGCCTGCCGGTGTTTCACCCGAAGGGCGGGATCATCCGGCGCGAGCTGGAGAACTACTCGCGCCGCCGCCACGAGGACGCGGGCTACGAGTTCGTCAACAGCCCGCACATCACCAAGAGCGAGCTGTTCTTCACCTCGGGGCACCTGCCGTACTACGCCGACACGATGTTCCCGCCGATCCCGTTCGAGGGTGAGGACTACTACCTCAAGGCGATGAACTGCCCGATGCACCACCTGGTGTTCCGCTCGCGCGGCCGCTCCTACCGCGAGCTGCCGCTGCGGTTCTTCGAGTTCGGTACGGTGTATCGCTACGAGAAGTCGGGTGTGGTGCACGGCCTGACGCGCGTGCGCGGGCTGACGATGGACGACTCGCACATCTACTGCACCAAGGAACAGGTGCCCGGCGAGCTGCGGTCGCTGCTGACGTTCGTGCTCGACCTGCTCGCCGACTACGGCCTCTCCGACTTCTACCTCGAACTGTCCACGCGCGGCGACGGCGACAAGTTCATCGGCGAGGAGTGGCAGTGGGAGGAAGCCACCGAGACGCTGCGTCAGGCGGCGCTGGACTCCGGCCTGGAGCTGGTTCCCGACCCCGGTGGTGCCGCCTACTACGGCCCGAAGATCTCCGTGCAGGCCAAGGACGCCATCGGGCGTAGCTGGCAGATGTCCACGATCCAGATGGACTTCAACCACCCCCGGCGGTTCGAGCTCGAGTACACCGCTCCCGACGGCAGCAAGCAGATGCCGGTGGTGATCCACCGCGCGCTGTTCGGTTCGATCGAGCGGTTCTTCGGCGTGCTCACCGAGCACTACGCCGGTGCGTTCCCGGCGTGGCTGTCGCCGGTGCAGGTCATGGGCATCCCGATCGCCGACGAGCACGTCGAGCACTTGCGCGGCGTCGAGGAAGCCTTGCGTGCCGAGGGAATCCGGGTCGACATCGACACCAGCGACGACCGGATGCAGAAGAAGATCCGCAACCACACCACGCAGAAGGTGCCGTTCCTGCTGTTGGCCGGCGGCAAGGACGTGGAGGCGGGTGCGGTGTCGTTCCGGTTCCGCGACGGCACTCAGGTCAACGGGGTTCCGATCGACCGTGCGGTGCAGGCGATCAGCGACTGGGTGGCCCGGCGCGAGAACACCTCACCGACGGCCGAGGCGCTGGAGGCCCTTGTTGGCCGGTGACGGATCCGGCGGACACGACGCGGGTTGCGGTGCTGCCCGCGAACCCGCACTCGAAGGTCAGGACGGTGTCGGGGTCCGGGACGAGCTGCAACGGCTCTGGACCCCGCACCGGATGGCCTACATCCAAGGCGAGAACAAGCCGTCGGACGACCATGCCCACGGCTGCCCGTTCTGCCGGATCACCGGCGTCGACGACGAGGAGGCGCTGATCCTCGCTCGCGGCTCCGTGGTGTACGCCGTGCTGAACCTCTACCCGTACAACCCGGGGCACCTCATGGTCGTGCCGTACCGGCACGTCGCCGACTACACCGAACTCACCGCCGACGAGACCCGCGAGCTCGCGGAGTTCACCCAGCACGCCATGAGGGTCATCCGGACCGTCTCGGCCGCCCACGGGTTCAACATCGGCATGAACCAGGGCGTGATCGCGGGAGCCGGCATCGCCGCACATCTGCACCAGCACGTGGTGCCGCGGTGGGGTGGCGACTCCAACTTCATGCCGGTCGTCGGCCAGACGAAGGTGCTGCCGCAACTGCTCGGCCAGACCCGGCAGTTGCTCGCCGACGCCTGGTGATCGGACCGCACGCGACGACGTTCCGGGGCGGAGGGCTCGCGTGAGACCGCGGTCGCGCGTCGTCGGGCAGTGACGGGCGCAGGACACGCGCGGTGGACATGCGACGGGCTCGCCTGCTCGGTCGAGCAGGCGAGCCCGTCGCTCACCGGACCCGGCGTTGCCGGGGTTCGGGACTCAGTTGTCGAGGACGGCCTCGATGTCGAGCTCGATCTTCACCTTGTCGGCGACGACGGCGGTCGGCAACGAGGCAGCCACACCGAAGTCGCTGCGGCTGATCTCGGTCTTCGCTTCGATGCCGACGACCTTGCTGCCTTCGGCCATGCCGTCGCCGAACCCGCCGAGCTCGGCTTCGAGCGACACCGGCTTGGTCACGCCGTGCAGGGTCAGTTCGCCGTCGATGACGTAGCCCTCACCGGCGGCGCGGATTCCGGTGGAGCGGAACGACAGCGTCGGGAACTGTTCCACGTCCAGGAACTCGTCGCTCTTGACGTGCGTGTCGCGCTGGTCGTTCTTCGTGTTGATGCTGGCGGCCCGGATGGTCGCCTCGACCGAGGAGCCGGTGATGTCGTCACCGGTCACGATCGTGCCGTCGAAGTCCGTGAACTGGCCGCGGACCTTGGAGACTCCGAGGTGCCGGGTGATGAACGTGACCTCGGAGTGCACGGGGTCGATGGTCCAGGTGCCCGCGATGTAGCCGGGGATCTGCGTCGCTGCGCTCATGGGTGGTGTCCTCCACACGCGTGTTGCCTGTCGTTTGTCTGCGGTGCTCGATGCGGATACCCGTGTTGCGGGTGTGCATCCGGAGCAGATCGCTCGAGCCCCTCGGGTTCCCCGGTGTCGCGACCCGCGCCCGGGAACTCCTTGTTGAGCGCTCAACTATAACTGTACTGCATGGTGGTTGAGTGTTCAACCAGAGTAGGATGGCTCCTATGGACGAACCGCGATGGCTGAGCGACGACGAGCAGCGCGTGTGGCGCGCCTTCCGGGAGGCCGTCGGCATGCTCAACGCGCACACGGAGACCCAGCTTCAGCATGAAGCCGGGATGCCGCAGGCATACTACGAAGTGCTGGTCCAGCTCTCGGAATCACCGGACCGTGTGATGCGGATGAGTGATCTCGCCATCGCCACGCGGTCCTCGCGCAGCAGGCTCTCACATGCCGTCACGAAGATGGAGGAGAAGGGCTGGGTGCGGCGCGAGGCCTGCCCGACCGACAAGCGGGGCGCGTTCGCCCACCTGACGCCGACGGGATTCGAGGCCATCGCGGCCGCTGCGCCGGGGCACGTCGAGGCCGTCCGTGCCGCGGTGTTCGACCAGTTGACCGCCGAGCAGGTCCGGATGCTCGGCGAGATCAGCGAGACGATCCGGGACGGGCTCGCACCGCGGTGCACCGAGGTCGAACGTCGCCTCGCCGTCGAGGACGCGGACGCGACGGCCGGTGACGGTGACGACACCGGCAGGGCCGCATAGGTCCGGACCAGCGTCCTCGACGGCGCTGCCGCAGTCCCACCGGGTATCCGTTCCCGCGGCCGGAGCGCGAAGTCGATAGGGTTGCCGGCGGTACGCCGGGCCGTCGGCGGTCACTCGATGATGTGACGTCCGGCAGACGGCCACCGTCCCCGACCGCCAGACCGACCGACGTCCCCGGACCGACCTGCACGCCTCGTAGGACCAGATGCTCAATATCTTCGCGCGCGCCTCGGTATCACGCGTCACCGATCCGATCGGTGCGGCGCTGGTGCGCGCCGGGCTCACGCCCAATGCCATGACGCTCATCGGCACCGCCGGTGCGCTCGGCTGCGCGCTGGTGTTCCTCCCGTCCGGAATGCTGCTGTGGGGTACGTTCACGGTCTGCGGGTTCGTCATGCTGGACCTGCTCGACGGCGCAATGGCGCGGGCCCGCGGCAGCACGCCGTTCGGTGCCGTGCTCGATGCCACGTGCGACCGGCTGGTCGACGGTGCGCTGTTCGCGGCCATCGCGTGGTGGGCGATGGCCGCCGGGCACGAGCGCATCGCCGTGGCTGCACTGATCTCGCTGGTGCTCGCGCAGGTGATCTCGTACGTCAAGGCACGCGCCGAGGCGTCCGGGTTCACCTCGGCCGACGGTGGACTCATCGAGCGCGCCGAGCGGTTGATCATCGCGCTCGCCGGCACCGGCCTGCAGGGATTCGGGGTGCCGTTCGCCGTCGAACTGTCGCAATGGCTGCTCGTGGCGTTGTCGGCGATCACGCTGGTCCAGCGGCTCGTCAGGGTGGCCCGTTCGGCCGCGGCGGGATGCTCGTGACGGGCCTCGCAGGACGCCTCGCCGACGCGGGCTTCGCCACGGGCTGGCGACTGGTTCCGAAACTGCCGAAGGCGGTGGCGGGCCTGGCGTTCTGGGGCGCCGCCGACCTCGCCGCGCGTCGCGGCGGCGACAGTGCCCGACAGCTGCGCGCGAATCTGCGCCGCGTCGTCCCGCAGGCGGGAGAGACCGAGCTGGACGAGCTGACGCGCCGCGCGATGCACTCGTACGCGCGTTACTGGCACGAAGCGTTCCGGCTCCCGTCGGCCGACCCTGCGACGGTGCTGGGCGAGGTCGACATCAGCGGCACCGAGTACCTCGAGGCCGCCCTGGCCGCGGGAAACGGCGCCGTCGTCGCCCTGCCGCACACCGGCAACTGGGACGTCGCCGGGCTGTGGGCGGTGCAGCAGATCGGCGAGCTCACGACGGTCGCGGAACGCCTCGAACCGGAGTCGTTGTACCGCCGGTTCGTCGAGTACCGCGAATCGCTGGGCTTCGAGGTCATTCCGGCCGACGGCAGCGTGTCGTTCCGGCTGTTGTTGCAGCGGCTGCGCGAGAACCGGGTCGTCTGCCTCGTCGGCGACCGGGACCTGACGAACACGGGAACCCCGGTGACCTTCTTCGGCGAACCGGCGCGGTTTCCGGCAGGCCCGGCCCGGCTGGCCGCCAGCACCGGTGCGGCACTGCTGCCCGTCGGTTCCTGGTACACCGACGACGGCTGGGGCCTGCGTATCCACCCCCGCATCCGGGTGGCCAACCGGGGAGAGGCGCCTGCCGCGACCCAGGCGCTCGCCGACGTGTTCGCGGGCGACATCGCCGCACACCCCACCGACTGGCACATGCTGCAGCCGTTCTGGCCCGCGGACCGTGACGCGGCCGCCGACGGGACCGCAGGCGAGGAATCCGCAGCGGACGAGGGGTGACCGGCATGCGGATCGGGATCGTCTGCCCCTATTCGTTCGACGTGCCCGGCGGTGTGCAGGGGCACGTCGTCGACCTCGCGAAGGCGCTCCGCAGCCGCGGGCACGAGGTGTCCGTGCTGGCACCCGCGGACGAGGACGCGGACCTGCCGGAGTTCGTCCATCCGGCAGGCCGTTCGCTGGCCATCCCGTACAACGGCTCGATCGCGCGGCTGCAGTTCGGGCCCGTGTCCTACGCCCGGGTGCGGCGGTGGCTACGGGACAACCGGTTCGATGTGCTGCACCTGCACGAGCCCGCCGCGCCGAGCCTGTCGTTGCTGGCGTTGAAGGTCGCCGACGGGCCGATCGTGGCGACGTTCCACACCTCGACGCCGCGTTCGCGCACCCTGTCGGCGTTCCAGCCGGTGCTGCGGCCGCTGCTGGAGAAGATCACCGCGCGCATCGCCGTGTCGGCACTCGCGCGGCGGGTGCAGGTCGAGCACCTGGGCGGTGACGCCGTGGAGATCCCGAACGGCGTCGATGTGCCGTGGTTCGCCGAGGCGAGTCCGCTGGAGGGCTACCCCCGCGCGGGCGGCACCGTCGGATTCGTCGGCCGCTACACCGAACCGCGCAAGGGAATGGGCGTGCTGCTGGAGGCGCTGCGCGACGTCGTCGCCGAGCTGCCCGACGTGCGACTGCTCGTGGCGGGCCGGGGCGAGGCCGACACGCTGCGCCGGCAGGCCGGTCCGGAGCTGACGGAGCACCTGGAGTTGCTCGGGCAGGTCGACGAGGAAACCAAGGCACGGGCACTGCGCAGTGTCGACGTCTACTGCGCGCCCAACACGGGCGGGGAGAGCTTCGGCATGATCCTCACCGAGGCGATGGCCGCGGGTACTCCGGTACTGGCCAGTGACCTCGACTCGTTCCGGCGGGTCCTCGACGACGGCCGCGCCGGGGTGCTGATGCCGACCGGAGACTCGGAGGCGCTGGGCAGCGCGTTGCGGGAGCTGCTGACCGACACCGGCAGGCGGGCACGGCTGGCCGCCGCGGGGACCGAGCGGGTCGCGCTGTACGACTGGCGCACGGTCGTCACCCAGGTGCAGCGTGTCTACGAGACCGCCATCGCCGCCGACCCGCGCAAGGTCGGTCCGGATCGGGATGCGGGCGCATGACCCTGTTCGTGGTGGCGGCGCTCGCCGTGCTCGTGGTCGCAGTCGGGCTCTATCTGCTGGCGACGGCGAACCGCCTCGACCGCCTGCATGTGCGCATGGACGCGGGCTGGGTGGCACTCGACGCGGCGCTGGCCCGCCGCGCGGTCGTCGCGAGGACCGTGGCGGTCTCGGCTCCGGCCGGTGCACTCGGGCGGCTCGCTGCCGAGGAACTCGTCGCCGGGGCGCGTACCGCCGAGCGTGCGCCGTGGGCCGAGCGAGAGCACGCCGAGAACGAGCTCACCCGCCTGCTCGGCGAACTCGACCGGTCCGTGCTGCCGGCTCCGCTCGCCGAGGAACTCGCCGATGCCGAGCACCGCATGGTGATCGCGCGCCGGGTCCACAACGACGCGGTGCGTGACACGCTCGCACTGCGCAGGCGGCGCAAGGTGCGCTACTTCAAGCTGGCCGGCACCGCGCCGCAGCCCGAATACTTCGACATCGCCGAACCCGAACCGGTGGCCGCGCCGCCGCCGCAGGACTCCTGATCCCGCGGCGGCTGTCACACTGACGGCATGGCAACGACACCGGGAACTCCGGACACCTCCGAGAAGCCGGATCCCGACGCGGGAGCGGGGACCGGAACCGACTCGACCACCGAGGCGGCTGCGTGCGACGTCGCCCACGGTGAGCGCGACGCGGGCCGCGACACCCGCACCCTGATCGCGGTGTTCGCCACTCCGGTCGCCGACTACCTGCTGCGCTACGCCGCGGACGCCGGTTTCCGAGCACTGCTCGTGGAACCGGACGCCAAGCGGGTCGCCGACGCGCCCACGGCGATACCGGACCTGTCGGATGTTCCGGACACGGCCGACATCGTCGTCACCGATCATCACCGCGAGGAGCTCGGCGCGATGCTGCGGGATGCGCTCGCGCAGCAGGCCCGGTGGGTCGGGATCATGGGCAATCCCCGTCATGAGGGCCCGCACATCGCCGCGTTGCGGCAACTCGGCGTCGGCGACGACGACATCGCCCGGGTGCACCGTCCGATCGGGCTGAACATCGGTTCCCGGACCCCGCCGGAGATCGCGATCGCGACCCTGGCCGGCTTGCTCGCCGACCGCAACGACCGTCCCGGCGGCTTCTCCTTCTCGTGACCCTCGTCAGTGCGCCGCCACCGCGTGGTCGGGCGCCGGGTCGTAGCGCGCGTGGTGGCGGGTGAAACTCGCGGTGCCGGACGTGATGGAGCGCAGGTCGACGGCGTAGCGGAGCAGACCCGTGGCCGGCACTTCGGCGCGGACCACCGTCGTGCCGACCGCAGGCGCCTCGGTGCCCAGGACGCGGCCCCGGCGGGACGAGAGATCGCCCAGGACTGCGCCGAGGTAGGTGTCCGGTAGCCGGACCTCGACCTCGTCGAGCGGTTCGAGGGCCGTCAATCCTGCGGTGGCGGCGTCCTTCACCGCGAGCGCGCCCGCGGTCTGGAATGCGGCGTCGGAGGAGTCGACGCTGTGGGCCTTGCCGTCGACGAGCGTGACGCGCACATCGACGATCGGGGGCCCGTCGGCGATGCCGGTCGCGAGCTGCGCCCGCGCCCCCTTCTCGACGCTGGGAATGAACTGGTGCGGTACGACGCCGCCGACGACGCGATCGGCGAATTCGACGCCTGTGCCGCGGGGGAGCGGCTCGACCTCGATGTCGCACACCGCGTACTGGCCGTGCCCGCCGGACTGTTTGACGTGCTTGCCGTGGCCGGTCGCCGCGCGGGTGAACGTGGCTCGCAGCGGGATCCGCACCGGTTCGGTGGTCACGTCGGCGCCGCCGTCGCAGAGCCGTGCCAGCACCACGTCGGCGTGCGCTTCGCCGGTGCACCAGACGACGAGCTGGCCCGTCTCGGCGTTGCGTTCGAGGCGGAGGGTCGGATCGGCGGCGACGAGCCTGCCGAGGTTGCGTGCCAGTGCATCCTCGTCGCTGCGGTTCGCGGCGACGACGGCCATCGGTAGCTGCGGTTCGGGCATCTCCCACGGCGCGATGAGCAGTGGATCGTCCGGCGTGGACAGTGTGTCGCCCGTTTCGGCCGAGGAGATCTTGGTCAGCGCGCAGAGATCACCCGCGACCGCGTACGGGAGCTGCCGGAGCGTGGCACCGTACGGGCTGTAGAGGTGGGTGACCCGTTCGTCCTCGTCGTGGTCGGCGTGCCCGCGGTCGGCCATGCCGTGCCCGGAGACATGCACGGTGCGGTCGGGCTGGAGCTTGCCGGAGAACACCCGCGCGAGCGAGACCCGGCCGACGAACGAGTCCACGGTGGTGCGGATGATCTCGGCGGCCAGCGGGCCCTCCGGGTCGGGCGCCAGGCGGGGGTGCGGGATGCCCTCGGGTGAGGCGGCGAGCGGGACGGCACGTTCCAGCGGCGACGGGCAGGCGGCCGCGATGCCGTCGAGCACTTCGGCGAGTCCGAGCCCCGTGTCGGCGCACACCGGGATCACGGGGTGGAACGCGGCGCGCGACACGGCGGTTTCGAGGTCGGCGATGAGCGTGTCCTCCGCGATGTCGTCACCGGCCAGGTAGCGGTCCATGAGCGATTCGTCCTCGCTCTCGGCGATGATCCCTTCGATGAGTTCGCCTCGTGCCGTGGCGAGATGGTCGAGGTCCGCGGGGTCGGGGTCACCGATGACCGGCGGGTGTCCCGCTGCGTAGTCGTAGCGCCGTCCGGTGATGAGGCCGATGAGCGCCGTGCCGTCCCTGGCCGGCAGATAGAGCGGCAGTACGCCCTCGCCGAACGCGTCCGCGCAGGCGGCGATCTCGCCGTCGACGTCGGCCCGGGCGTGGTCGAGCCGGGAGACCAGGACGGCGCGTGGCATCCCGACCCGGGCGCACTCCTGCCACAGCGCGACCGTCGCGGCGTCCACGCCGTGACCGGCGGAGACGACGAACAGCGCGGCGTCGGCGGCCCGCAACCCGGCGCGCAGCTCGCCGACGAAGTCGACGTATCCGGGGGTGTCGATCAGGTTGATCTTGACGTCGCCGTGTGCGGCGGTGCGGTGGAGCAGGGGCGCGACCGCCAGGCCGACGGACCGCTGCTGGCGGAGTGCCACCGGGTCGTGATCGAACACGGTCCCGGCGTCGCCGGATGCCGCGCGACCGCCCGACCCCGCTACGGCGAACAGTGCCTCGGCCAGCGTCGTCTTGCCTGCGCCGGACGGACCGACCAGCGCGACGTTGCGCAGCCGCGCCGGGTCGTCCACCGCCCCGGCGCCCGCGTCGCCCCCTTTGCTCTGCTTGTCGGTCATCGCGGTCTCCTCGCAGCTCGCCGGCACCTGTGCGTTCGATCACACACCCGACGGACGTCATCGGCAAGGCGAGGGTGCGGGCCGGAGCGAGTGGCCTTCCGAGAACAGCGGGAAATGGCCACTCGCGGAAGGCCACATGCGGCCTATTCTGAGGACGTACCACCCGATCAGACGAAAGGTCCTCCCGTGTCGACGTCGAAGTCCGCTGCCCAGCCGTCCGGTCCCGAGATCGGCACCGCCCGCGTCAAGCGCGGTATGGCGGAGATGCTGAAAGGCGGCGTGATCATGGATGTCGTCACGCCGGAGCAGGCGAAGATCGCCGAGGACGCCGGTGCCGTCGCCGTGATGGCACTCGAGCGCGTGCCCGCCGATATCCGTGCCCAGGGCGGTGTTGCGCGGATGAGCGATCCGGACCTGATCGACGGCATCGTCGACGCGGTGTCGATCCCCGTGATGGCGAAGGCGCGGATCGGGCACCTCGTCGAGGCGCAGGTGCTGCAGTCGCTCGGCGTCGACTACGTCGACGAGTCCGAAGTGCTCACCCCCGCCGACTACGCCAACCACATCGACAAGTGGGCGTTCACGGTGCCGTTCGTGTGCGGTGCGACGAACCTCGGCGAGGCGCTGCGGCGGATCACCGAGGGGGCGGCGATGATCCGGTCCAAGGGCGAGGCGGGCACGGGCGACGTGTCGAACGCGACCACGCACATGCGGCAGATCCGTGCCGAGCTGCGGAAGCTGGCGGCGCTGCCGGAGGACGAGCTGTACGTCGCGGCGAAGGAATGGCAGGCGCCGTACGAGCTGGTGCGGGAGGTCGCGGCGACCAGGAAGCTTCCGGTCGTGCTGTTCACCGCGGGCGGCGTCGCGACGCCCGCCGACGCGGCGATGATGATGCAGCTCGGCGCCGAGGGCGTGTTCGTCGGCTCGGGCATCTTCAAGTCGGGGAATCCGGCCGAGCGTGCCGAGGCGATCGTCAAGGCGACGACCTTCCACGACGACCCCGACATGCTGGCGAAGGTCTCCCGCGGACTGGGCGATGCGATGGTCGGCATCAACGTCGACGACGTCCCCGAACCGCACCGCCTCGCCGAACGCGGCTGGTGAGGTGTCCTGGTGGGGGCGCATTGTCGCTCTCGCCGGGAACTTCGCGTTCGCGTCTGCCGGCGACGAGAGTGGTTCGAGCTGACGGTCCAGGGTGAGGGGACGTCGGCAGTTAGGTGCAGACGGAGCGATGGCCGGATCGCGTTGCGAGCATGTAGCTGAGCGCGGTCACCTCGACGGGTGGCACTGTCAGTTGCGGTTCAATCCGTGCCTGCGTGTGTCGAGGGCGAGCTTGAAGTGGCTCTCGGTTGCGTCGATCTCGCGGGTGGGAGTCGCGGGATCGAACACGCGCAGCAGGGAGAAGCGGAAGCTGGTTGGCCTGACGTTGCGCAGCTCGACGTTGCCGCCGTGGCCGTTGGTCACGTAGGCGTTCCAGCGTTGGCGGATGCTCTCCGCGCCCTCGGCCTTGCCAACGTATTGGCGGCCGTCACGGGTGTCCGTGATTAGGTAGACGCCGGTAACCGATGCCAGCGCGGTGCGCCAGGAGGCGTAGCGGTGGTCACGCATCACGGCCTGGAGCTGGACGTAGTCGAGCACGAGCTGGTCGAAGCCTGGGAATGGGATCGGCTCCGCGTCGGCGATCTCCATGACTGGGTAGTCGGCGGCTGTCGTGGCGTTGATGCGCCAAGCGCGCGGCGATCTCCAGCCGATCACCAGCCGGTTTCGCAGGTCCGCCAGTTGCTCGGATCGAGTCAGGTCAAAGGTGCGGAGCGTCCCGTCGTTCGATGTCTCGCCGCGGTTCTCCAGCACCGACCAGAGCCTGGCCCTGTCACCGCCTTCCCGGATGAAGATGAGCCACAGGCGGGGAGGGGCGGCCGGGAAAACGCGTGGCTTCGCGGACTGCTGGCTGGTGTAGCGCAGGATCTCATCATCGGTGGAGTCCGCGTGGAGGCCGGGCAAGCCGCTGTCCTCGTGCTCGCGCACGTAGGCATGGCGGATTACATGGGCGTCGGCAGGATCGATACCTGCACTGTGCAGAATCGGACCGAATGTGAGTCCCATTTTCGCGTCGTCTCTCCTTCAGGTCTCTCGCGAGAACAAGTCCCGTGATTTCCTCTCGGGTGGCGACATGCGCCGGAGCGTGGGCCCCCCGCACCTCGGCGCGCTGCTGTGACAGGTCGGTGTTCGTCGTACGACCACTGAGGAACTCGGGCAACGCGAATGGGTCGAGTGCGAGTTGTCTGCCCGTCAGCGCAGTTCTTCGCGGTCTTCACGGATGACCGCGACGAGGGTTTCGCGAGGAATGCCGCCGTGCTCGCGGCGGCGCGGTCCAAGAGCTCCGATACGGACGGCCCGGATCGCGCGAACTCGGCGTGCTGGCGATCGAAATACGTCTGCAGGTCGAAGGTGTCGGTCCTGGGCGCTGACGGACCTTCTGGTGTGTGGTCGCGCCATGCGTTGTCGGTCATGTCGCAAGGTTAGCGTCGACCACCGACGATTCTCGCGATTCGCGCGCGGCCTGCGCGTGGTCGGGCGGCCAGGTGCTTTCCGGCGCACCACCGACGGTACTTCGGAGGCTAGAAGTTCCGGGGATGCGAGTTCTGAGGTGCGTACTCGTTGCCGAAATTCCGGGTCCCCGAACCGCACCGCCTCGCCGAACGCGGCTGGTGACGGCAACGCCCGGCGGCAGAAGGCCGAGTGTTCGGCTCATCCGTCGCCGGGCTGCGTCGTGCGTGCCGCGCGGCGCGGGCTACTCTTCGTCGGCGACGGCCTTCATCGCCTTCCAGCCGTGAGTGACGCCGCCGCCGGCGCGCAGGGCGGCGGCGACCATGACCGCTTCGGCGACCGCGGCTTTGGGTGCTCCGGCCTTGACCGCGCTTGGCGTGGTCCTCGATGCAGTACGCGCACTGGGTGGTCACCGCGACCCCGACCGCGATCATCTCCCGGATGGCCAGGTCGAGGTTTCCCGGGTTCTTGTCGAACACGGCTTTGTCGAACCCGAAGAAGGCCGAGACCACGTCCGGCGCGGCCTCCTTGATGTCGGCCAGGAACGCGGCTTCCTCGTGGTGAGAGTGCATCTGCGGTTTCTTTCGTGTGCCCTGTTCGTCCGGAATCCCGGCTCCTCACGCTCAACCCGACGCATAGGGGGTATCCCTACGCGTTGGGTCGCTCGATCGGGAAACGCGGGAGGTTCTGCGCAGGCTGTTGCCGAGGTGCTGGCCGAGTTCGACGGGGTTCGCGCCGGTGGCGTGCCGCGTGAGGATCACGGCCAGTGCTCTGAAACGACGATCCGCCGATTCGGAGCAATCACCGTCTCGGAACGAGTGGCGAGGAACTGGCCGGGGTGACCGTGACGTCGATCGTCGAAGCGGCCGTCACGCCGGAGTAGTGGGGGCACCGAATGACCGATACGACCGAACGGATTCCGGAGGCGATCGCGCAGGAGCTTCTTTCCGGAGGGTGCTGATTTCCGGAGGGCGCTGAACGAGGCTCTCCAGCGAGGATGCCGACGAGGTTGTCGCCGATCTGGCGGCATTCCCCGTGGCGCTCGCCGCATCGCGGGCTGATACCGCGTGTGTGGGAACTCCGGCACTCGATCACGCCGTACGACGCCGCGTATGTTGCGCTTGCTGAGCAGCTCGATATTCCGTTGCTCACCACCGATGCCAGGCTCGCCGGATCCAACGGGCACAGCGCCGAGATCGAGTTGTATCCCGTGTCCTGACCTGGTGGCAGGTGCCGCGTCGCGCGCTCAGGTGTGTTCGGAGACGAGGACCGCGGTCGTGCCGTGCTCGAGCGCCTCGAACACGTGCGGCAGGTCGCCGGGGTAGGCGATGTAGTCGCCGGGTGCGAGTTCGGTCGGATCGTCGCTCGGCCCCACCATGACGCGTCCGGCGCTCAGTACGACGTGCTCGACGACGCCGGGCATGTGCGGATCCGATTCGCGGGCCGAGCCCGGCTCCGCCGTGATCAGGTACAGGTCGCGGCGCGCGTTCGGCGGGCAGGTCGAGAGCACGGTCGCCAGGTAGTCGGCGCGGTCGGCCGCGAACCGCGGCCCCTCACCCGCCCGCACGAGCTGCACCTGCGGCCGCGCGGGCTGGACGAGCAGTGCGAACGGCACGTCGAGCGCCACGCTCAGTGCCCACAGCGTTTCGACACTCGGGTTGCCGGCAGCGGATTCGAGCTGCGACAGCGTCGACTTCGCGACGCCGGCGCGGCGCGCGAGCTCGGTCAGCGACATGCCGGCCCGCTGTCGTTCCCGCCGGAGCGCGGAGGCGATGTGCGCCAACGGCCCCGTGGTCTCGGCAGCCGTTCCGGCCACCCCTGTGCCCTCGGAAGCGGCGGCGCCCGACGCTGTAGTACCCGACGCCGGGACATCCGACGCCGGGGTGGCCTGTGACGCTGTGTCGGCGCGGCGGTTGTGCTGCACGGGGCCGGTCTCCGTCATGTGTTCGCTCCATCGGTCCGAATGTTCGTATTGACGAACGATGGGTGGTTGTTCACTGTGTCAGGTAATGCGTTCGATATGGCGAACACTAACAAGCCGGCTCGAATCCGGCCTGCTGCGCGACATCGCGCTCGTCTGCGCCGCCGACGGCCTCGTCGGCGCCTCGTTCGGTGCGATCGCGGTCGGCTCGGGCTTTCCACTGTGGTTGCCGATGCTCATGTCCCTGGTCGTGTTCGCGGGCGCGGCGCAGTTCATGTTCGTCGGCCTGATCGCCGCGGGCGGCAACCCGATCGCCGCGGTCCTCGCCGGACTGCTGGTCAACGCCCGGCACCTGCCGTTCGGATTCGCCGTCGGCGACGTCTTCGGCCGTGGGCTCGTGCGGCGCGCGGCCGGCGCCCATCTGATGATCGACGAGACGGTCGCCTTCGCGCTGGCGCAGCGGGATGCCGATCGGCGCCGGGCCGCCTTCTGGGCGTGCGGCATCGCTCTGTTCGTCTGCTGGAACGTCGGGGTCGTGGCGGGTGCCTTCGGTGGCACGGTCATCTCCGACACGGATGCCTTCGGGCTCGACGCCGCCTTCCCCGCGGTGCTGCTGGCACTGGTGCTGCCGTCGCTGAAGGACCGGTCCACGCGGCTCGCCGCCGCCGTGGGGGTGGTCGTCGCACTGGTCACGTCGCCGTGGCTGCCCGCGGGCGTGCCCGTGCTGCTGGCGCTCGCCGGTGTGCTCGTGGCCCTCGGCGCCGCGCCGGACGGCCCACGTGATCCGGCGTCCACGTCGCGGTCCCGGTCGGAGGAGGCCACATGACCAGCCCGCTCGTGCTCGTCGTCGCCACGGTCGTGCTGGGAGCCGGCACGTTCGCGTTCCGCGCCGCGGGCCCCGCGCTGCGCAGCCGGGTCACGCTGTCCGATCGCGCCGAACACCTCATGGCCACGGCCGCGGTCGTACTGCTGGCGGCTCTCGTCGCGACGTCCGCGCTGCTGGAGGACGGCGGTTTCGCGGGCGTGGCGCGGCCCGCCGGGGTCGCCGTCGGCGGCGTCCTCGCGTGGCGGAAGGCGCCGTTCGTGGTCGTCGTCCTCGCCGCCGCGGCCACCGCCGCCGGGCTTCGCCTGCTGGGTGTGCCGTGAAGCCGTGCGCGGGAGCGCGGCCCGCCCGCAGCGATGGTCCTGCCTGCTTGACGACCGGGGTGGGTATCCTGGACGAACCGGCCCGCAGCGCGTGAGCTGCCGTGTCTCGACCGGCACGTGTGCGGCCTGCGGCTGCCGGCCCACGGTGTTTCCGGCCGGTGGCGTTTCCGGCCCACAGTGCCCGGCCCGGAGGGTTTCGGGCCCGGAGTGTTCGGAGGATGGACCCACGTGACCACCCGCCCGACGATCGGTGTGCTCGCCCTGCAGGGCGATGTACGTGAACACGCCGCCGCGCTCGAGCGCGCCAGTGCCACGGCGGTGCCGGTGCGCAGGCCGGAGGAACTGGCGCGCGTCGACGGGCTCGTCCTGCCGGGCGGCGAGTCGACCACGATGTCGCGGCTGCTGGTCACCTTCGGGTTGCTCGAGCCGATCCGCGAGCGACTGGCCGCGGGGATGCCCGCGTACGGTTCGTGTGCCGGCATGATCCTGCTGGCCCGTACCGTCCTCGACGGCAGGCCCGACCAGGAGCAGCTCGGCGCACTCGACGTCGTCGTGCGGCGCAACGCGTTCGGCAGGCAGGTCGATTCGTTCGAGGCCGACCTCGCGGTCGCCGGCACCGGGGGCGAACCGGTGCATGCCGTGTTCATTCGCGCGCCGTGGGTCGAGAAGGCGGGCGAGGACGTGGAGGTGCTGGCCAGAGTGCCGCACACCGCCGAGGAGCCGGACGCGGCGGATAGGATCGTCGCGGTCCGTCAGGGCAGGGTGCTGGCGACGGCGTTCCATCCCGAACTCACCGGGGACGACCGGTTGCACCGGCTGTTCGTGGGCCTCGCGGAAGAAGATGTAGATCTGGAGGAGAGATGAGCGGCCACTCCAAGTGGGCCACCACCAAGCACAAGAAGGCCGCCCTCGACGCCAAGCGTGGCAAGCTGTTCGCGAAGCTGATCAAGAACATCGAGGTCGCTGCGCGTACGGGCGGGGGCGACCCGGACGCGAACCCGACGCTGTTCGACGCCATCCAGAAGGCGAAGAAGAACTCGGTCCCCGCCGACAACGTCGAGCGCGCACGCAAGCGCGGCGCCGGTGAGGAGGCCGGCGGCGCGGACTGGCAGGAGATCACCTACGAGGGTTACGGCTCCAGCGGTGTCGCCGTGCTCATCGAGTGCCTCACCGACAACAAGAACCGCGCCGCGGGCGAGGTGCGCACCGCGCTCAGCCGCAACGGCGGATCCCTGGCCGACCCCGGCTCGGTGGCCTACCTGTTCACCCGCAAGGGCATCGTGCTCATGAACAAGGGCGACAGGTCCGAGGACGACGTGCTCATGGCGGTGCTGGACGCGGGTGCCGAGGAGGTCAACGACCTCGGTGAGAGCTTCGAGATCGTGTCCGAGCCGGGCGACCTCGTGGCGGTGCGCACGGCGGTGCAGGACGCAGGCTACGACTACGAGTCGGCCGAGCTGAGCTTCCAGCCGTCGGTGAACGTGCCGCTCGACGTCGAGGGCGCCAAGAAGGTGTTCAAGCTGATCGACGCGCTCGAGGACTGCGACGACGTGCAGAACGTCTACACCAACTTCGACGTCTCCGACGAGGTGATGGCCGAGGCGACCGCCTGACCGGCACTCCGTTCGCGGAGTGCGCGTGGCCGGTGGCGGTCGCCGGTCGTGACAGCGCCCGGTGGTGCAGGTGATGCCTGTGCCACCGGGCGCTGTCGTTGTGCGGGGATGCGTGGCCGTCTTCGTCGGCGCGCGATCGTGCGGCGCGGGTGCTGGGATCCGGTCGGGATCATGCGGCAGAATGCACGCCGTGAGTGTCGAGACGCCGGATTCCGCGAACGCCGCAGACCCCGACGACGAACTGCGGGAGTGGATCGTCGCCGAGGCCGAGCGGCGGGGTAACGCGGTGATCAGTGTGGCGGCCGACGAGCACGGCGCGGGCTACGCGTTCACCGTGTGCGCATGGGCGATGCACGGCGTACCCGAGGCGGTCGTGGTCGGTCTGCCGCCGGAACTGGCGCCGGTGCTGCTCGATGCCTACGTCGACCGGGCGGCCACGGGCGAGGAGTTCCGCTGCGGCGAGCTGTACCACGACTTCTTCGACGGCCTGCCGGTCACGTTCGAACGGGTCGACCCCGGGCACTATCCGGAGTTCTTCGGCAGCGCGTTCGTGGTCTACCCCGAGGGTGATTTCCCTGCGGTCCAGCTCGTCGTGCCGACTCCGGACGGGCACTGGCCGTGGGCGGACGCGGCACCCGAGGGGTTCGCGTCGTGGCAGCCCGTCCTGACCGCGAGTGGAAAGCCGGAGAGCTGGACTCCCGGCCTCGACGGTCCCTGAACGCCCGCGGCGCGCGGATCCGGCGCGCCTGCCGCTCCGGTCGCGCCGTGCCCGGTAATCTGACGGCATCGAACGGATGTTCCCGAAGTTGGGGGAGGACAGGTGCGCGTGCTCGGTGTGGATCCCGGGCTGACCCGGTGCGGTCTCGGCGTGGTCGACGGTGGGCTCGGTCGGTCGGTGACGTGCGTGGCCGTCGACGTGGTGCGCACGTCCGCGGACACGGAGCTGGCGGCGCGCCTGCTGCGCATTTCCGACGCGGTCGAGCACTGGCTGGACGTCCACCGGCCCGAGGCGGTCGCCGTCGAGCGCGTGTTCAGTCAGCACAACGTCCGCACGGTGATGGGCACGGCACAGGCGGGCGGTGTGGTCGCGCTGAACGCAGCCCGCCGCGGGCTGCCCGTCGTGTTCCACACCCCGAGCGAGGTGAAGGCTGCCGTCACCGGATCGGGCAGGGCCGACAAGGCTCAGGTCACGGGCATGGTGACGCGCGTGCTCAAGCTCGAGTCGCAGCCCAAGCCCGCCGACGCCGCGGACGCGCTGGCCCTGGCGATCTGCCACCTGTGGCGGGAGCCGATGCGTGAACGCCTGGCCGAGGCGGAGGCGAAGGCCGCGCAGGTGGCGCGCGCCCACAAGGCGAAGCTCGCCGCCGCGGCGAAGGACAGGGACGCCGCGGCGAAGGACAAGGAGGCCCGGCGGACCGGGAACGGCACGAACAGCGGAAGGGACACGCGCCGGTGATCTCCTCGGTGAAAGGTGAGGTCCTGTCGATCGGCCTCGACCACGTCGTCGTCGAGGTGGGCGGGGTCGGCCTCGCGGTACAGGCCACGCCCGCGACGCTGGCCACGGTCCGCCGCGGCGAGCAGGCCCGGCTCGCGACGTCGCTGGTGGTGCGTGAGGATTCGCTGACCCTGTTCGGGTTCGCCGACACGGAAGCACGCGACCTCTTCGGTCTACTGCAGACCGTGTCGGGCATCGGCCCACGGCTGGCGCTGGCCGCGCTGGCGGTGCTGGACCCGGATCAGCTCCGCACCGCGCTGGCAGACGGCAACATCACGACGCTGACGCAGGTGCCGGGGATCGGCCGCAAGGGTGCCGAACGGCTCACACTCGAACTGCGCGACAAGGTCCTCGCGGCCGAGGCGGACGACGGGGGAGCCGGTGCCCGGCCCGATGCCGGAGCGGCGCGCGCCGAGGTCGTCGAGGCGCTCACCGGGCTCGGGTTCGCGCAGAAGCAGGCCGAACAGGCGGTGGAGAAGGTCGCGGCCGACAACGCCACCACGGACACCTCCGGCCTGTTGCGCGCCGCGCTCACCACCCTCGGCACGAAACGCTGACCGGCTGCCATGCACGATGAGGACATGACCGATTTCGGCGACGCGGGCCTCGAGGCCGGTCCGGCGGAGGGATCCGCCGACGCCGCGGCCGAGGCGGCGCTCTCGGCGTTCCCGCAGGTGGGCGATCGTGAGGTCGAGACGGCACTGCGGCCGAAACAGCTCGGCGACTTCGTCGGCCAGCCGCGGGTGCGTGAACAGCTCGAGCTCGTGCTCGAGAGCGCCCGGAAGCGTGGCGTACCGCCGGACCATGTGCTGCTGTCCGGCCCTCCGGGCCTGGGCAAGACGAGCCTGGCGATGATCGTCGCCGCCGAACTGGGCGCGGCGATCCGCGTCACCTCCGGTCCGGCACTGGAGCGGGCGGGCGACCTGGCCGCGATGCTGTCGAACCTCGCCGAGGGCGACGTGCTGTTCATCGACGAGATCCATCGCATCGCCCGGCCCGCCGAGGAGATGCTGTATCTGGCGATGGAGGACTTCCGGGTCGACGTCGTCGTCGGCAAGGGGCCGGGCGCGACGAGCATCCCGCTCGATGTCGCGCCGTTCACCCTGGTCGGCGCGACCACCCGATCGGGTGCGCTCACCGGCCCGTTGCGGGACCGGTTCGGGTTCACCGGGCAGATGGAGTTCTACAGCCCCGGCGAACTCGGCCACGTGGTCGAGCGGTCGGCCGCGCTGCTGAACATCACGATCGACGACGCGGGCCGCGCCGAGATCGCGCACCGGTCCCGGGGCACGCCGCGGATCGCCAACCGGCTGCTGCGCCGGGTCCGCGACTACGCGGAGGTCCGCGCCGACGGCCGGGCGACGCTGCCGGTGGTGCGGGCCGCGCTCGAGGTGTACGACGTCGACGAGCTCGGTCTCGACCGGCTCGACCGCGAAGTGCTCGGCGCGCTCGTGCGTTCCTTCGGCGGTGGCCCGGTCGGGGTCTCGACGCTCGCTGTGGCGGTCGGGGAGGAGCCCACGACCGTCGAAGAGGTCTGTGAGCCCTATCTCGTACGTGCGGGTATGCTCGCCCGTACCCCACGTGGCCGCGTCGCTACGGCGGCCGCCTGGGAGCACCTCGGCCTGGCGCCGCCGCCGGATGCGGCTGGGGTTGACGCCGGCGCGCCGACCCTGTTCGACTGAAACGTTGCCGGGGTGCGGTGGCAGGGGGCCGCCCTTTCGGGCGGCATGACCTGGCACACTCGAGAGAGCACATCCAGACAAACGTGGACGTACCGCCTGTGGCGGAGAGACGTCCGGCGAATGGAGAACCATGGAAGGCCTTTTGCTGCCGCTCCTGCTCATGCTCGTGCTCGCGGTCCCGCTGATCATGGGCACGCGTAAGCAGAAGAAGGCTGCGGCGCAGCAGCAGGAGCTGCAGAACAGCCTTGCTCCCGGGGACCGTGTGATGACCACGTCCGGTCTCTACGCGACGGTCGCGGACACGGCCGACGAGAGCACGATCGACCTCGAGATCGCCGACGGCGTCGTGACGACCTGGCTGCGTCAGGCCATTCGCGAGCGGATCGACCCGATGGCCGCCGACGAGGACGAGGACTCCGACGAGGAGACCGCCGACGAGTCCGCCGAGTCCGTCGAGGAGCCGGTCACGGCCACCGCGGAGTCGGCGTCCGAATCCGATTCGGCCTCCACGCCCCAGGTCGCGGAGCCGCTCGAGCACAAGAAGTAAGGCAGCGAGCCTGCGACGTCCGTCGGTTCTTCACCGGATCGGCGGGATGAATTCGCGGCTTTGCACGCAGCGTTCACGCAGCGCCGAGTAGTGTCTCGGTGCTGCGTGCGTTCGCGTTGAATCGCCCCCCATCGGTGGACCGACGCGGAGCGCTGCGTACTTTCCGGACTCATCGCAAGCCGCTGAATACCTTCGAGGAGAACCACCGACGTGGCACCACCGGCCGGGACGATCCGCCCGGGACGCTATCTGAGCTTTTTCGTCCTCATCATCGTTGCGCTCTATTCACTGGTGTTCCTCACCGGTGACGGGGAGCCGACACCGAAGCTGGGGATCGATCTTCAGGGCGGTACCCGGGTCACCTTGACCGCACGCACTCCCGACGGTCAGGAGCCGTCGCAGGAACAGCTCGACCAGGCTCGTCAGATCATCGAGACCCGTGTCAACGGGATCGGTGTCAGCGGCGCCGAGGTGGTGCTCGACGGCACCAACGTCGTCATCACGGTTCCCGGCGAGGAGGGTGAGCAGGCCAAGAACCTCGGCCGCACCGCCAAGCTCGGCTTCCGCACGGTGATCAACGCCCAGCCGGTACAGCAGGGCCAGCAAGGGCAGCAGGGCCAACAGGGGGAGCAGGGCCAGGACGGCCAGGACCAGGGCCAGCAGAACGGCCAGGACGGCCAGGACCAGCAGGACGGCCAGGGCGATTCCCCGGATGCCGAAGGCAGCCCGCAGGGCGGCGGCGGCAGTCAGCCGCAGTCCGACGAGGAGATCGCCCGCGAGATTCGCGAGGCCCAGCAGGTCCGGCAGAATCCGGCGCTCGACCCCGGCCGGAATCCGCAGCAGGGCGCGTCCCAGCAGGCCATGCAGCTGCAGCAGCAGGCGATGGCGGGCCTGACGTGTTCGGCCAACGACCCGCTGGTCGGTAACGACGACCCGGAGCGGCCGCTCGTCACGTGCAACGAGGAGGGCACCGAGAAGTACGTGCTGAGCCCGGTGTTCCTCGAGGGCACCCAGGTGGACGACGCCTCGGCCCAGTTCGACCCGCAGCAGGGCTGGCTGGTCAACCTGCAGTTCAAGAGCGAAGGGCGGGACACCTGGGCGGACTACACCGCGCAGAACACCGGCGCCAACGCTGCGTTCGTGCTCGACACCCGGGTGGTGTCGGCCCCGACGATCAACGAGCCGATCCCCAACGGCCGCACCCAGATCAGCGGCGACTTCACCGACGCGGAGGCGCAGAACCTCGCCGACATCCTCAAGTACGGTTCGCTGCCACTGTCGTTCGAGTCGTCCGACGCCACGACGGTGTCGCCGACGCTCGGCCTCGCCTCGCTCGAAGCGGGGCTGATCGCCGGCGCGATCGGTATCGCGCTCGTGTTCGTCTACTGCCTGCTCTACTACCGCATGCTCGGCGTACTGACCGTGCTGTCACTCGCGTTGTCGGCGACGATCGTCTACGGCGTATTGGTGCTGCTCGGCCGCTGGATCGGGTTCACGCTCGACCTCGCAGGCGTCGCCGGTTTCATCATCGCCATCGGTGTCACCGCGGACTCGTTCGTCGTCTACTTCGAACGGCTCAAGGACGAGATGCGTGACGGCAAGACGTTCCGGTCGGCGACTCCACGAGCGTGGGTCCGGGCGCGGCGCACGATCCTCGCCTCCGACGCGATCATGTTCCTGTGCGCGGGGGTGCTGTACGCCTTGGCCGTCGGCGAGGTCCGCGGGTTCGCGTTCACGCTCGGTATGTCCACCGTGCTCGACCTGATCGTGGTGTTCCTCGTGACGCACCCGCTGGTCGCGATGGTGTCGCGGTCGAAGAAGCTGTCCAGCCCGAAGCTGTCCGGTCTCGGCACCGTGCAGCGGCTCGGTGGTCAGCGGCGCGGCGGCGTCCACATCAGCCAGGCGAAGGCCGCGACGAACACGAAGGGGGCCTGACGTGTCCGGCAACGACAGTGCCAACACCGGCAACACCGCCGACGCCGTCGGCACCACGGCCGCCGAGACGGAGGGCTCGCCGAGCGCGAAGTCGTCGGTGTTCCAGCGTCTCTACACCGGCACCGGTGCGTTCGACATCGTCGGCCACCGCCGCCGCTGGTTCGTGGCCTTCGCGCTGCTGATCCTGGTGTGCGTGGGCTCGCTCGGGATCAAGGGCTTCAACCTGGGGATCGAGTTCGAGGGCGGCACGCAGATCCAGATGCCCGCCCAGGGCGAGGCCGGGCCGATCGACGAGGACGCGGCCAAGGACGTGGTCAGCGACGCGACCGGTGTCTCGGCCTCGGAGGCGCAGGTCGTCGGTGTCGGAGACGCGGCCGCCATCCAGGTGCGGCTGAGCTCGCTGGACTCGGGTCAGGTCGTCGACGCCAAGCGGGCGCTGTTCGACGAGTTCCGGCCGCTGGCGGCGAACGGCCAGCCCAGCGGGTCGGTGATCAGCGACAGTGCGGTGAGCGCGTCGTGGGGCGGGGAGATCTCCAAGCAGGCCCTCATCGCCCTGGCCGTGTTCCTGGTGCTGGTGACGGTCTTTTTGATCATCTACTTCGAGAAGTGGATGGCCGTCGCGGCGATCATCACGTTGGCGCACGACATCGTCGTGACGGCGGGCGTGTATTCGGTGGTCGGCTTCGAGGTGACGCCGGCGACCGTGATCGGTCTGCTGACGATCCTCGGATTCTCGCTGTACGACACGGTCGTGGTGTTCGACAAGGTCAAGGAGAACACCCGCGGGCTGCTCAACCTGACCAGGCGCACCTATGCCGAGGCCGCGAACCTGGCGCTGAACCAGACCCTGATGCGGTCGATCAACACGTCGGTCATCGCGCTGCTGCCCGTGCTCGGCCTGATGGTGATCGGCTACCTCCTGCTGGGCACCGGCACGCTGCAGGACTTGGCGCTGGTACAGCTGACCGGCATGCTCGCCGGCGTCGTCTCGTCGGTGCTGCTGGCCACGCCGCTGCTCGTGACGTTCAAGATGCGTGAGCCGAAGTACCGCGAACAGGCCGAGCGGGTGGCCGAGCGCCGTGCCGAACGGACACGTGCCGCCCGGGCCGAGGGCGCGGGCGAGGGCGTGAATCCGGACGACGACTTCGACCCGGGCGACGACACGCAGCTCGAGACCGAGCTGCGTAAGGAGAAGGCGGTCGCCGCTGCGGCGTCCGTGCCCGCTCGCACCCCGAAGGCCCGTGATCGGAGCCGTGGCGGGGACCAGCGGCCGCGCCGGTCGGGCACGCCGACCGGCAAGAGCACCCCGACCGGTAAGGGGACCCCATCAGGAAAGAGCACGCCGTCGGGCAAGGGGACTCCTACCGGAAAGAGGAAACGGTCATGAACCTCGACGAAGCGCTCGGCCTGATCTCCGAGCTGCCGGACTTTCCGGAACCGGGCGTGGTGTTCCGCGATCTGACACCGGTGTTCGGCGATCCGAAGGCGTTCGCCACCGTGATCGACGCGCTGGCCGAGGCGGTCGGCGATGTGGACCAGCTGGCGGCGGTGGAGGCTCGCGGATTCGTGCTCGCCGCGGCGGTCGCCTACGCCAAGGGCGTCGGCGTGACGCTCGTGCGCAAGGCGGGCAAGTTGCCGTCCGTCGGAGGCAGCGTCGACTACGAGCTCGAATACGGCACCGCGACGCTCGAACTGCCCGCCGACGCGATCCGGCCGGGCGAGCGGGTCGCGATCGTCGACGACATCCTCGCCACCGGCGGCACGGTCGCCGCCACCTGCTCGCTGCTCGCCGAAGCCGGCGCGGAGGTGCGTTCGGTGGCGGTGGTGCTCGAACTCGCCTCCCTCGGCGGTCGCGACCTGCTCGGTGATGTGCCGTTGCACGTACTGAAGTCCGTATGAGGCGCGCCGGATCCCACCCGGCCCTCCGGTGGTGGCGGGGTGGGATCCGGCACGCAGCCTGCCGGTGAAGCGGCTGTGAACGGCGCCGCGTGGAGGGTGTCGCCCGGGGGTCTACCCTGAGGGGACAGGCACCCGACGCGCGATGAGCTGGAGGTACGGGTGAGCCAAGAGCTCGATTCCGTGGCAGCCCGGTCGGACGACGGCGACGACCCCGCGCGTACGCAGGGCGCATCCGCAACGTCCACAGGCGAGGGCACGTCCGGTGCGGACGCGCAGCAGAGTACGCAGGCCGAACGGGACACACCGCAGCCGAACGCCGGGCACACGCCGTCGGAGACCGGCGGTGAGCAGTCCGAGTCCGGCGCCGCCTCCCGTACGTCCGCGCACCCTGCCGCCACGCGAGCTCCCTCACCGACGCGGCGGGTCCGTGCGCGGCTCGCGCGGCGGATCACCGCGCAGCGGGCCGCGCCGGTCAAACAGGTACTCGAGCCGCTGGCCGCGATCCACCGGGAACTGCACCCGAGCGCCGACCTGGGGCTGCTGCAGCGTGCCTACGACGTCGCCGAGCACCTGCACCGCGACCAGCGCCGCAAATCCGGCGACCCGTACATCACGCATCCGCTGGCCGTGGCCACGATCCTGGCCGAGCTCGGCATGGACACCACGACGCTCGTCGCGGCGCTGCTGCACGACACCGTCGAGGACACCGGGTATTCCCTCGAGCAGCTCGGCACCGACTTCGGCGACAAGGTCGCCCAGCTCGTCGACGGCGTCACCAAGCTCGACAAGGTCAAACTCGGCACGGCAGCAGAGGCCGAGACGATCCGCAAGATGGTCATCGCGATGGCTCGCGATCCGCGGGTGCTGGTGGTCAAGCTGGCCGACCGGCTGCACAACATGCGCACGATGCGGTTCCTGCCGCCGGAGAAGCAGTCCCGCAAGGCGAAGGAGACGCTCGAGGTCCTCGCCCCGCTGGCCCACCGGCTGGGCATGTCGACGGTGAAGTGGGAACTCGAGGACCTGGCGTTCGCGATCCTGCAGCCGAAGAAGTACGACGAGATCGTGCGACTGGTCGCCGACCGGGCCCCGTCCCGCGACACGTACCTGCGGGGGGTCATCGGCGAGCTGAACTCACACCTCGACGCCTCCCGAGTGGCGGCGAAGGTCGAGGGCAGGCCGAAGCACTACTACTCGATCCACCAGAAGATGATCGTCCGCGGCCGCGAGCTCGACGACATCCACGACCTGGTGGGCGTGCGGATCATGGTCGACGACGTCCGGGACTGCTACGCGGCCATGGGTGTGGTGCACGCGCTGTGGCAGCCCATGCCGGGCCGGTTCAAGGACTACATCGCCCAGCCGCGCTTCGGCGTGTACCAGTCGCTGCACACCACGGTGATCGGCCCGGACGGCAAGCCCCTCGAGGTGCAGATCCGCACCCACGAGATGCACCGCACCGCCGAATACGGCATCGCGGCGCACTGGCGGTACAAGGAGACCAAGGGCACGCACGGCGGCGGTTCGGGCAACACCGTCGACGTCGACGAGATGGCGTGGATGCGCCAGCTGCTCGACTGGCAGCGCGAGGCCGCCGATCCGGGCGAGTTCCTCGAATCGCTGCGGTACGACCTCGCCACCCGGGAGATCTTCGTGTTCACGCCGAAGGGCGACGTGATCACGCTGCCCGTCGGCTCGACGCCCGTCGACTTCGCCTACGCCGTCCACACCGAGGTCGGCCACCGCTGTATCGGCGCGCGGGTCAACGGCCGGCTCGTCGCACTGGAGCGCAAGCTCGAGAACGGTGAGGTCGTCGAAATCTTCACGTCGAAGGCGGAAGGTGCCGGGCCGAGCCGGGACTGGCTGCAGTTCGCCGGGGCGCCGAAGGCGCGCGCGAAGATCCGCCAGTGGTTCGCCAAGGAGCGCCGCGACGAGGCCGTCGAAACGGGCAAGGAGGCGATCACCAAGGAGGTCCGCAAGGTCGGGCTTCCGATCCAGCGCCTGGTGTCGGCCGATTCGATGAGTGCGGTTGCGAAGGAACTGCGCTACAACGACATCAGCGCGCTGTACGCCGCGGTGGGGGAGAGGCACACCAGTGCCCAGCACGTGGTGCAGCGGCTCACGGCCCTCATCGGCGGCGTCGAGGAGGCGGAGGAGGAACTCGCCGAACGGGCGACACCGTCCACGGTCACGCGGCGCCGTGGTTCCGGCGACGTCGGCGTGGTCGTGCCGGGCGCGAGCGACGTGTGGACCAAACTCGCCCGCTGCTGCACCCCGGTGCCGGGCGACGAGATCCTCGGCTTCGTCACCCGCGGCGGTGGGGTGAGCGTGCACCGCACCGACTGCACCAACGCCGACGATCTGCGCAGCCAGCCCGAGCGGCTGGTCGACGTCGACTGGGCTCCGTCGGAGTCGTCGGTGTTCCTCGTGGCGATCCAGGTCGAGGCACTCGACCGGCACCGCCTGCTGTCGGACGTGACGAAGGTGCTCGCCGACGAGAAGGTGAACATCCTGTCCGCGTCGGTCACCACGTCGAACGACCGGGTGGCCGTCAGCAAGTTCACGTTCGAGATGGGCGACCCGAAGCACCTCGGGCACGTGCTCAAGGTCGTGCGCAACGTCGAGGGCGTCTACGACGTGTACCGGGTCACGTCGGCCGCCTGAACCGGGCCCCGGCTTCTAGCCTTACCGTCCATGACCGACGGAATCGAGCTCACCCGCGACGGGGACGTCGCTCGCCTGACGCTGGCCAGGCCGGCCAAGATGAACGCGATCAGCTACGAGATGTGGTCGGCGATTCCCGGCCTCGTCGCCGACGTCGAGGCCGACGCGGCGGTGAAGGTGCTGGTGCTGGCGGGGGAGGGCGAGCACTTCTCGGCGGGTGCCGACATCGGGGAGTTCCGGGACCTGCGGTCGACCCCGGAGGGGGTCGCGACGTACGACAAGGCCGTGGACGCGGCCGTCGACGCACTGGCGGGGATGTCCAAGCCGAGCATCGCGATGATCCGGGGCAACTGCATCGGTGGCGGCTGTCAGCTGTCGGTGGCCTGCGATATGCGGTTCGCGGAGCCGGAGGCCCGATTCGGCATCACCCCCGCCAAGCTCGGCATCGTCTACCACTTCGAATCCACCCGGCTGCTGACCGAGCTCGTGGGACCTGCGCAGGCGCGCTATCTGTTGTTGTCGGGCAACCTCGTCGGCGCGTCGCGCGCCCGCGAGATCGGCCTCGTCACCGACGTGTTCGACGACCTGGAGGCGCAGACCGGGGAGTTCGCGGCGACGCTGTGCTCGCGGTCGCAGACGTCCGTGCGCGGCATGAACCGCATCATCGGCAAGATCGCCGCGGGCACGACCGAGCCGGATGCCGAGATCGATGCGCTACGGGACGAGGCAGCCCGCGGTGAGGACTACGCCGAGGGCGTGGCCGCCTTCCTCGAACGCCGCAGGCCCCGGTTCACGTACCGGTGAGAGCCGGCCGCGATCGCGCTCCCGGCGCTCTGTAACCCGGTTCCCCGTAACCCGGTGCCCTGTGGATCCTGCGCGTGTGGACCCGGAGCCGGTGTCAGGAGGCGACGTGTCTCCCCGGGAACGATGTGTCCCCGGGGAGACGGCCACTGCGACGCGGTGACACTGCGACGACACTGCGACGCGGTGACACTGCGACGCGGTCGGCACCGTCACTGCGAGACGGTCACGTCGGTGAAGCGGACCTCGGTGTTCGGCTTGCCACCACCGGGGGAGGGGTCCAGCGATCCGTCGTGACCGGCCTTCGCGACCTCGTCCAGGACCTTCAGGCCCTCGTCGGAGATGGTGCCGAACACGGTGTAATCCGGCGGCAGCGCCGATGCCTCGCCGTAGACCATGAAGAACTGGCTGCCGTTGGTGTCGGGACCGGCGTTGGCCATGGCGAGGATGCCGCGGCCGTAGGTCAGCTCGTCGAACGTCTCGTCGGCGAACGTGTAGCCCGGACCGCCCGCGCCCTGCCCGGTCGGGTCGCCGCACTGCAGCATCTGCAGGCCCTGCGTGCCGAGGCGGTGGCACGTGGTGTCGGTGAAGTAGTCCTGCTCGGCGAGGTGTTCGAAACTGTTGACCGCACACGGGGCGAGGGACCGGTCGAGCGTGACCGGGATGTCGCCCGCGGTGGAGGACAGCGTCATCTCGACCGTGCCCTGGGACGAGATGCCCTGCCCGTTCGGCGGGTCCACCTGCTTGGCGGCCTCGCCGCCCTCGGGGTACTCGCAGTCCGTCGGGTTCGGCAGTGGTTCGCTGCGTTCGGCAGGCTCGACACGCTGGTCGGGAATGGAGATCTCCTCCGACGGCCCCTCTTCCGATGGTGCCGCGCTCGAACTCGGTTCGCCCTGAGCGTTCGCGGCGCCCTCGTCGTCCTGACCGGTCAGAACCACGATGAGGCCGGCGGCCAGGACGACGACGCCGACGGCCGCCCCGATGCCGATGATCTTGCGTCGCTTCGCGCGTTCGGCCCTGCGAGCGAGCTGCCGTTCCAGCTTGCGCTTCGCTGCCTCCCGGCGCTGCTGGTTGGTCCCCACCTGGCCTCCTCGTTCACCCACGTGTTGGCTGGCGGCAGTCTATGGGCACGGTCTGTAAGACCCCAGTACAGGGGCCGCTAGGCTGGAGGAGTCGCGGCTGTGGAGGTGAGAACGTGCTGGTCGCAGGTTTCCCGGCCGGGACGTTCCAGGCGAACTGCTATCTGCTCGCGCCCGCCCCGGGCGGCCCGGGGGTGATCGTCGACCCCGGCGAGGACGCGATCGCATCACTCGACGGGACGGTCGCCGAGCACGGACTGACGCCCGTGGCGATCCTGGCCACGCACGGCCATCCGGATCATGTCCACGCGGCCGCCGAGGCCGCTCGCACCTATGACATTCCCGTGTGGATCCGGCCGGAGGATCATCCGCTGCTGCGGAGGCCGTGGCGCGGTCTGAACCACGACCTCGCGGCCGGACTCGGTGCCCGGCCGTGGCCCGAACCCCACACGGTGCGGGAACTGCCGGACCGCACCGGTGACTCGCACCCGGTGCTGGAGCTGGCCGGGTTGCGGATCGAGGTCCTGCACACGCCCGGCCACACCGCGGGTTCGGTCGTGTTCCGGCTCGCGACCGGCGAAGGCGGGCAGATCGCACTCACCGGGGACACGGTGATGGCGGGGTCGGCGGGCCGCAGCGATCTGCCCGGTGGAGATCCCGTGGCGTTGCGGCGGTCGCTGGCGATGCTGTCGGCGGTCCTCGACGACGACACGGTTCTGCTGCCGGGGCACGGCCCGAGTACGACCATGGGACAGGAGAAGTCGGGGAACCCGTGGCTGACGGCGCCGGGCGACGGTGGCACCGCCGAGGCCGGCGGTGCCGACGACCGGGCCGGCGTGACGCCCGGAGCGGGACGCGGACCAGCAGAGGCCGGAGAGAGGCGATCATGAGTGAACCGGAGCCGACGGACCCGGAACTTCCGGACCCGGAACCGCCGGGCGCGGCGGACGGCCGGCGTGACGCGGGAACCGGCGACGACGGCGCAGCACCGGGCCCCGGGCAGTCCGCCGAGGGCGGTACGGCCGGGCGCGCGCCGGAACCGGAGCGGATCGTCCTCTACGGCCAGGACGCGAAGCTCCGGCGTAAGCGAGCCGCCGCCGGTCTCGCGGGCGTGGTGCTGTTCGCCGCGGCGTTCGGCGGCGTGGCGGGCCTGATCGGCGGACCCGGCCCCGGCCTGGTCGTCGCCGGGATCGTCGCCGCGGCACTGGGATTCGTCGTGGTCTCCAACGCGCGGCGGCAGGTCTGGCTCGAGGGCCGGACCGTGATCATGCGCAGCTGGGGCAGCCGCCGCGTCGACCTGGTCACCGCTCCGCGGATCGAGCTCCTGCTCAGCGACGTACGCGGCTCGCGCACCGTCAGCCTGCTCGTGACGTCCGAGTCGAACAAGGCCGTGAAGATCGATCTCGCGATCTATGCCGGAACCGGTGGCCGTGAGCTCGGCATCCTGGCGTTGCGCAGGCTCGCCGACGCACTCGCCGACAACATCGAAGCCAACGGCCTCGTCTTCTCCGAGCTGCTCGTCGCGCAGCTGCGGGCCGAGGCGCGCGGTGACGCGGCGGCGGAACGGCCGCTGTATCGCATCGGCTCGCTCGCACCGCAGGGCAAACTCGCCCAGCGGTTCACGATGGAGGCCGTGAGCCGGTTCGTGGCGTCGCTGGATTGACCCGCTCCGCCGCCGCGGACTCGTCGCCTGCGGCGGCCGGACGTCCCGCAGGGGCGGCACGGTTCCCCTCCCGTGCGGTGTTCTCCTTCCCGGCGGCGTTCTGCTCCCGGACGGTGTTCTCGCCCCCGGTGGCGTTGTGCTCCCGGACTACGATGAGTGCTGCGAGGAGCGTCGTCACGGGCACGGCCGCGATGATCCCGATACTGCCGGCGAGGGTGCGCACGATCTCGGCGGCCAGTTCCTGTGAGGTCAGGACCGGGCCCAGCCCGACGTCGGACAGCGACGCCAGCAGCAGGGCAGGCAGCGCGGCGCCGGCGTAGGCCATCACCAGCGTGTTGACGGCCGAGCCGACGTGGGCACGTCCGATCCGCAGCGCCGCGCCGTACAGTTGCCGCCACGACTGGCGCGGGTTCGCCCGGTGCAACTCCCACACGGCGCTCGCCTGCGTGACCGTGACGTCGTCGAGCACGCCGAGTGCACCGATGACGATCCCCGCCAGCAACAGCCCCCGTGCGTCGATGCCGTGCCCGAGTGACCCGATCAGCGTCGAGGTGCCCTCGTCCAGGCCGGTCAGGCGCGCCGCGCCCGCGAACACCGTGGCGAGCAGGCCGATGAGCGCCAGGCTCACCATCGTCCCGAGCACCGCCGCCGACGTGCGCGCCGAGAAGCCGTGCGTCGTGTACAGCGCGACGAACATGATCAGTCCGGCACCGGCGATCGCGACGAGCAGTGGGTCGGCCCCGTGCAGGATCGACGGCAGCACGAACAGCCCGATGATCGCGGCGGTGGCGGCCAGCGCGCCGAGCGCCGCAGCGCCGCGCCACCGGCCCAGCACCACGACGGCGAGTGCGAACAGGCCTGCCAGCAGCACGAGCGGCAGACCACGTTGGAAGTCCCGCACCTGGTAGGAGGACCCGGCCTGCGGGTCGGCGCCGGTGTAGGACAGCACGACGGCATCGCCCGCGGCGAACCGCGGGTTGCCCTCGCCCGCGGGCAGGTTCTGCGTGATCGTGCGGCCCTCGGCGGGCCCGTCGGTGAGCACGATCTCGACCGTCTGGCACCGCGCGCCGTCGCCGGGGTCACCGGGGTCACCGGGGTCACCGACCTGCACCTGGCCCGCCGACAGGCACGGCCCGAGCTCCGAGGAGGCCACGTCGCCGCGGACGGGATCGCCCACCGAGTGCCCGGTGACCTCCGGCTGTCCCCACGGATACAGCAGTACGACGGCGGCCAGTGCGGCGAGTGCGAACGGGGCGAGCAGCGACGCCAGCAGGAGCCGCACCCGGCGCGACGCCGGTGCCGCAGGCTCGTGTCCGTGTCCGTGTCCGTGTCCGTGTCCGTGTCCGTGTCCGTGCGCCGGTGCGGGTGCGGGTGTCTGCCCGCGGCGACGATGCCGCTGCGGTGGTGGCTCGCCGGGACCCGCGGTCACGTCCCGGGGGTGCGGTCTCCGGGCACGGTGGCCGGTCGCGGGTTCTTCGTGGGGCGGGACCGGTTCGGGCAGGACCGGCCCGGTGTCGTCGTCCGAGAAGTCGCGGGGCACGGGGACATCCTGGCGGGCGGGCGTGGCCGGGCGGACGCCAGGGCTCCGTGCCGAAATTCCGTACGAATGTCCCGGTGTACCGGACGGGAAGCGTGGTGCGGCGGCAGTCGACGGCCGCGCGGTGAGTGCCGACGTCCGCACCGGAAGGCGCGGTGCCGATCGGGTGCCGGTGTCGATCGGGCGCCGATGCCGATCGGGTGTACGGGTCGGTCCGGCCCCGGATGTCGATGAGGTGCGCGGGGCCGGCCGGACGCGGGCGGAAAACCGGGTGCGGGCGGAAACCTGGTGCCGATCCGGTGCGGGCGGTTCGTTAACCTGGGCCGTCGGCGGTACCGCCGATCGACCCGACCCGCGTTTTCGCTTCCGAGAGGACCCTGCGCAGTGCTTCGCACTCACGACGCCGGCACCCTGCGTGCCGAGCACGTTGGCCAGACCGTCACCCTGACCGGCTGGGTGGCCAGGCGGCGCGATCACGGTGGGGTGATCTTCGTCGATCTGCGGGACGCGAGCGGCGTCGCCCAGGTCGTGTTCCGTGAGGGCGAGATGGCCGACCGCGCGCACAACCTGCGGTCCGAGTACTGCGTCGAGGTCACCGGCGAGGTGTCGACGCGCCCCGAGGGCAACGAGAACCCGGAGATCGCCACGGGCGGCATCGAGGTCTATGTCAACGACCTCGAGGTGCTGTCGGAGGCCGCGCCGCTGCCGTTCCCGGTGGACGAGCGGCTCGAGGTCGGCGAGGAGGTGCGGCTCAAGCACCGGTACCTCGACCTGCGCCGTGACGGTCAGGCCCGCAACATGCGCCTGCGCAGCGACGTCAACCGCGTCGCGCGGAACGTGCTGCACGACGAGGACTTCGTCGAGGTCGAGACGCCCACGATGACGCGGTCCACGCCCGAGGGCGCCCGCGACTTCCTCGTGCCCGCACGGTTGCGGCCGGGATCCTGGTACGCGCTGCCGCAGTCGCCCCAGCTGTTCAAGCAGCTCCTGATGGTCGGCGGGCTCGAGCGCTACTACCAGATCGCACGGTGCTACCGCGACGAGGACTTCCGCGCCGACCGGCAGCCCGAGTTCACCCAGCTCGACATCGAGATGAGCTTCGTCGAGCAGGACGACGTGATCGCGCTCGGCGAGAAGATCATCGGGCAGCTGTGGACGCTGATCGACGTCGAGCTGCCGGCGACGTTCCGCCGGATGAGCTATGCCGAAGCGATGGCCAAGTACGGCTCGGACAAGCCCGACCTGCGGTTCGGCCTCGAGCTGACCGAGCTGACCGAGTTCTTCGCGAACACCCCGTTCCGGGTGTTCCAGGCGCCCTATGTCGGCGCGGTCGTCATGCCCGGTGGGGCCGACCAGCCGCGGCGCACGCTCGACGCCTGGCAGGACTGGGCCAAGCAGCGCGGGCACAAGGGCCTCGCGTACGTGCTGGTCGGCGACGACGGAACGCTGTCCGGTCCGGTCGCGAAGAACATCTCCGAGGACGAGAAGGCCGGTCTGGCCGACGCCGTCGGGGCGAACCCCGGCGACTGCATCTTCTTCGCCGCGGGCCCGCCGAACAGCGCACGGGCCCTGCTCGGCGCCGCGCGCGGCGAGGTCGCCGAGAGCCTCGGCCTGATCGACGAGAACGCCTGGTCGTTCGTGTGGATCGTCGACGCCCCGATGTTCGAGGCCGCCGACGAGACCGACGACGTCACGGTCGGCACCGGACAGTGGGCGGCCCTGCACCACGCCTTCACCTCGCCGAAGCCCGAATGGGTCGACACGTTCGACAGCGACCCCGGCAATGCGCTGGCCTACGCCTACGACCTCGTCTGCAACGGCAACGAGATCGGCGGGGGCTCCATCCGTATCCACCGCGGGGACGTGCAGAAGCGCGTGTTCGAGGTCATGGGCATCTCGGCGGAGGATGCGCAGGAGAAGTTCGGCTTCCTGCTGGACGCGTTCCAGTACGGACCGCCGCCGCACGGCGGTATCGCGTTCGGCTGGGACCGCATCGTGATGTTGCTGGCCGGTGCCGACTCGCTGCGCGACGTCATCGCGTTCCCGAAGACCGGCGGCGGGTTCGACCCGCTGACCAGCGCGCCCGCGCCGATCACGGCCCAGCAGCGGAAGGAGGCGGGCGTCGACGCGAAGCCCGCTTCACCCGCACAGGGCGGGGACCAGCGGTCCGCCCGGTAGCAGAGCCCGGGACCGCGAGCGGCTGCCGGAGCCGGGTGCTCCGGCAGCGGCGACGCGGGCGAACTCCGCGGCCGTTCGCGACGCCGCGCCGCGTACCACGCATGGCCGAATGTCGCCGTGTGGTGCGGATTGCGGTTCCCGGATTGTGGTCACTGTTCCCGTCGCACTAGTAGGGTCGGAGCCAATGACTGTGGATACCCCTCCTGCCGACGACTCGACCGTCGGTGCGGGAGCGGACTCTCCCTCCAGCGATGCCGCCGTGGCCGCGGTGGACGCTGCCGAGGCGGTTCTCGCGCAGCGTTTCGGCAGCACGATCTCGCTGGTCGATGCCGAGGACCTCGCCGGCAGCGGCCCCGCCACCGTGGTGCGTGCCAGAGTGGCGTCGTCGCCGTTCTCGCTGCCTCGCACGCTCGTCATCAAGCACTATCCGGACGAGCCCGTCGACGGCGAGGACGACGCGTTCGCCCGTGAGGCCGCCAGCTATCAGCTGTTCACCGCGTTGTCGGCCGACGACCGCACGTGTCCGGAGATCCTCGCGCACAGTGCCGACCACCGGCTGCTCGTGATCGACGATCTCGGCCGTGCGCCGACCCTGCAGGACAAGCTGGGCGGATCCGACGCCCGTGCGGCGGAAACGGCCCTGCTGTCGTGGGCACGGTCGCTGGGGCGGATGCACTTCAACACGGCCAATCGCGAGGCCGACTTCAATGCCCTGCTGCGCAGGCTCGGCCAGTCCGGACCGGGTGCGGGGCAGCCCGAGCAGTCCGCGCCGTCCGCGTTCGACCCGGCCGAGGTGGCGGCCGAGGCGCCGGCGCTCCTGAAGGAGGAGCTCGGCATCGAGACGCCACCCGCGGTCGTCGCGGCCGCGGAGCGCGCCGCGGAGCAGGCCCGTTCGGCGGCGTTCCGCGCGTTCAGTCCGGTGGATCTGTGGCCGGACAACAACCTCGTGACCAGCGACGGGATCCGATTCCTCGACTTCGAGCGGGGACGCGTGCGCAGCGCGCTGGTCGACGCGGCGCACATGCTGGTGCCGTTCGTGTCGGGCCCGGAGCCGCTGGCCCTGCCGGCAGGCGTCAGCGAGGCGATGATCACGTCGTGGCGGGCCGAGGTGACCGACCTGTGGCCGTCACTGGCCGAGGAGGAGACGCTCGATCGGTACCTGATCGACGCCGCGCAGCTGCTCGTGTGGCAGGCGACGTGCCGGTGGCTGCTCGCGCCCGCCGGTGCGTCCGGCGACGGCGAGGTCCCCGACGACAACGCCGATCGGGACCGGATCCACCGGCGCGACCTCGGTGCCGGTGCCGCTGCCCGCGCGGCGGCGCTGGTCACCTGGTGGCGTGACCTCGCTGCGCATGCGGACCGGGCAGGCGACCCTGCCGACGGGACGGAGGTCGCCGCGCACGCGCACGCCGTCGCCCGCGCGCTCGACCTGCGCTTCGGGCCGGACCTCGAACTGCCGCTGTACCCGGCATTCCGCTGATCGGGCCGTACCCGGCCGGTGGCGACGACGCCTGCCCGTCCGGGCTGTCGGTACCGCCGATTACGGTCGGGGAGTGCAGCAAGACGAACTCTTCACGGTGAACGAGGACGTGGCGCCCCCACCGGTGTCCGACGCATCGCAGGCGGCTCCGCCGCCACCCGGTTCGCCGCTCGCCGTCCGGATGCGGCCCGCCTCGCTGGACGAAGTCGTCGGCCAACAGCACCTGCTCGGCGAAGGCGCTCCGCTGCGCAGGCTCGTCGAAGGTGCGGCGCCGGCGTCGGCGCTGCTCTACGGGCCGCCGGGGACGGGTAAGACGACACTCGCCAACCTCGTGTCCACGGCGACGGGGCGGCGGTTCGTGGCGCTGTCGGCGCTCTCGGCGGGTGTGAAGGAGGTCCGCGGGGTCATCGAGGAGGCCCGCAGGCGTCGCAAGTACAACGCCGAGGACACCGTGCTGTTCATCGACGAGGTCCACCGGTTCTCCAAGACCCAGCAGGATGCGCTGCTCGGCGCCGTCGAGGACCGCACCGTGCTGCTCGTGGCGGCCACCACGGAGAACCCGTCGTTCTCGGTCGTCTCGCCGTTGCTGTCGCGATCGCTGGTCCTGCAGTTGCGGCCGTTGACCGACGACGACGTCGGCGATCTCCTCGGCCGCGCGCTCAGCGACGAACGCGGTCTGGCGGGTCGGTTCGAGCTCACCGACGAGGCCCACGGCCACCTCGTGCGGCTCGCCTCGGGTGATGCCCGGCGCGCGCTGACCGCCCTCGAGGCCGCCGCCGACGCGGTGAGCGTCGCGGCGGCCCCCGGCGAGAGTGCCGTCATCGAGCTCGAGACGGTCGAGGCCACGGTCGACAAGGCCGCGGTGCGCTACGACCGTGACGGCGACCAGCACTACGATGTCATCAGCGCGTTCATCAAATCGATCCGAGGTTCGGACGTCGACGCCGCCGTGCACTACCTGGCGCGCATGATCGAGGCGGGGGAGGACCCGCGATTCATCGCCCGCCGCCTCGTCGTGCACGCCAGCGAGGACATCGGGATGGCCGACCCGACGGCGCTGCAGTCCGCGGTCTCGGCCGCCCACGCGGTGCAGTTCATCGGGATGCCCGAGGGCAGGCTCGCGCTGGCGCAGGCGACCGTGCACCTGGCGACCGCGCCGAAGTCCAACGCCGTCATCGCGGCCATCGACGGTGCGCTCGCCGACGTCCGCGCCGGTGGCGCGGGCACGGTGCCGCCGCACCTGCGGGACGGTCACTACGCCGGTGCGGCGACGCTCGGGCATGCGCAGGGGTACCGCTACCCGCACGACGTGCCCGAGGGCGTGCTGTCCCAGCAGTACCCACCGGACGAGCTCGTGGGCCGTGACTACTACGCGCCCACCCAGCACGGTACCGAGCGCACGCTGGCCGATCGCGTACCGCGCCTGCGGCGTACCGTCCGCGGCGAACGGGGGAACCCCGGCGACGGCCGGTGACGACCGGGGCCCGCCCACCGTCACGGCGGACGAGCGCACTGCCGTGACGGCGGACAAGCGCACTGCCGTGACGGCGGGCGAAAGCACTGCCGTGACGGCGAACGACAGCACCGTCGTGACCCCGCCCGGCGCACGGGTGCGACACGCTGGGTCACCGACAGGCAGGGCTGCCGGTCCCGGCGGGTGGGCGCACGGTAGCCTCACAGTCCCATCGACCCAAGGGACCGTCTCACCGATCCATGAATAGGGAGGGCACGTGTCGGCAGGGCAGATCGCCGCACTGGTCGCCGCGGGCGCCTTCGTGCTGTTGGTGTTGTTCTTGGTGATCGCACTGGTCAAACTCGGCCGTACGCTCGACGAGGCCACAGTCGCGATCCGCAAGGCGCACGAGAACACCGACCCGCTGTTGCACGGAGCCAGCGACACGATCACGCACGTCAATACCCAGCTGGAACGGGTCGACGGCATCACATCCAATGTGCAGACCGTGTCGGGCAACGCGTCCGCGCTGTCGTCGGTGTTCACCGCGACGCTCGGCGGTCCGCTGGTGAAGACCGCGGCGTTGTCGTACGGCATGAGCAAGGCGATCAAGGCACGCCGCGCGGCGAAGGCCGAGAACGGCAAACACTCGCTCCGGCGTGGGAGGAAGAGCAAGCGATGAAACGCCTGTTCTGGCTCGGAGTCGGCGTGGCCGCGGGGGTCACGCTGTCCCGCAAGGCCAGTGAAACCGCTCGTCAAGCCACTCCGGTGGGAGTAGCCTCGAATATGGGTGACGCCGTGCGGGAACTCGCCGGCGCCATCGGCGCATTCGGAGCCGACGTCCGCTCCGGCATGAGTGAGCGGGAGCAGGAGCTGAATCAGGTCGTGGACCGTCCGGTGACGCGGGTCCGGCCGCCGGAGCCCGGTAGGCCGGTACAGCAGGCGCGGGTGCCGTATCCGGCCCCGTACCCGGAGCCGGAGCCGCAGCCGGGCGCATCCGGACGGCCGCCGCGGCCCGAAGGCCGTCCTGCCCAGCAGAGGCGGGGCCAGGGCGGCGGGTCCACGGCCCAGCGCCGGACGCGAGCTCCGCGGGCGGAGGGCTGAAGCCGTCGGGCATCCCGCCCGTATGTGCACGCCTTCCGCCGCCCCCGGTCCGACGTCGTAGGCGGTCCACCGAACCGGATCGCCGACACCGGCGGTGCGGTTCCCCGACGGCGACAGTTCCCGATGCGGACGCCACGGTTGGACAAGCCGGAACCGGCGAGCCCTCCCTGGTGTCTGCGCCGCCCCGGAACCCGCCGCCACACTCTGCGAGGAAGCTCCAGTGGAAACACACGAAATCAGCAAACGGTTCCTCGACCACTTCGAGAACTACGGCCACACGCGCGTTCCCAGCGCGTCACTGATCCTGGACGATCCGACGTTGCTGTTCGTCAACGCCGGCATGGTCCAGTTCAAGCCGTACTTCCTGGGCGAGGTCCCTCCGCCCTACCCCCGTGCGACCAGCGTGCAGAAGTGCGTGCGCACCGGCGACATCGACGAGGTCGGCAAGACCACCCGCCACAACACGTTCTTCCAGATGGCGGGCAACTTCTCGTTCGGTGACTACTTCAAGGAAGGCGCCATCGCGCGGGCCTGGGAGCTGCTGACGTCGTCGCAGGACGCAGGCGGCCTCGGGTTCGACCCGCAACGGCTGTGGGTGACCGTCTACGAGCACGACGCCGAGGCCGCGGGCCTGTGGCGGGAGGTCACCGGCATCCCGTCCGAGCGGATCCAGGTGCGGGACGGCAAGGACAACTACTGGGACATGGGCGTGCCCGGTCCCGGCGGGCCCTGCTCCGAGATCTACTACGACCGCGGTCCGGAGTACGGCCGTGACGGTGGCCCCGTGGTCGACGAGGACCGGTACCTCGAGATCTGGAACCTCGTGTTCATGCAGGACATCCGCGGTGAGCAGAGCCCGAAGCTGGGGCACGCGCCGGTCGGGGAGCTCCCGCAGAAGAACATCGACACCGGCCTGGGCATCGAGCGGGTCGCGTTCCTGCTGCAGGGTGTCGACAACGTCTACGAGACCGACCTGGTGCGGCCGGTGATCGCGCGGGCCGAGGAGTTCTCCGGCCGCCGTTACGGTGCCGACCACACCGACGACGTGCGGTTCCGGGTCATCGCCGATCACGCCCGTTCCGGCGTGATGCTCATCGGCGACGGCGTCACACCCGGTAACGAGGCCCGCGGCTACGTGCTGCGCCGGCTGCTGCGCCGCATCATCCGTGCCGTGCGGCTGCTCGGCGTGCACGAACCGGTGCTGCCGGAGTTCGCGGCGGTCGTGCGGGACGCGATGTCGCCCTCGTACCCGGAGATCGCCCGCGACTTCGACCGCATCAGCGACGTCATGCGCCAGGAGGAGGAGACGTTCCTGGCGACGCTGACCAGCGGCTCGCGGATCTTCGATGTGGCGGCCGAGGAGACGAAGCGCTCCGGCGGGTCGATCCTGGCCGGCGACAAGGCGTTCCAGCTGCACGACACCTACGGCTTCCCGATCGACCTGACCCTCGAGATGGCGGCCGAACAGGGCCTGTCGGTCGACGAGGACGGCTTCCGCACGCTCATGGAGGAGCAGCGCCAGCGGGCGAAGGCGGACGCGGCCTCGCGCAAGACCGGCCACGGTGACCTGTCGGTCTACCGGCGGCTGCTCGAACAGCACGGCGAGACGCAGTTCCTCGGGTACACGGACATGCAGGCCACGGCCACGGTCCTCGGCCTGCTCTCGGAGGGCCAGCCCGTGTCCGTCGTCGGCGAGGGGAGCAAGGTCGAGATCGTCCTCGACCGCACCCCGTTCTACGGTGAGAGCGGTGGTCAGATCGCCGACACCGGCGTGCTGGTGGGCCACGGCGTGGAGGTCGCGATCACCGACGTCCAGAAGCTCGTGCCCGGCCTGTTCGTGCATCGCGGGGAGATCACGGGGGGCGAACTGGCCCTCGACACCGAGCTGACGGCGTCGGTCGACGCGACGCGGCGCCGGTCTATCGCGCGTTCGCACTCGGCGACCCACCTCGTGCACTCGGCGGTTCGGGGTGCCTACGGCAAGCGCGCCGCGCAGGCCGGTTCGCTGAACTCGCCCGGCCGCATGCGGTTCGACTTCACCACGGCGGGTGCCGTGTCCTCGGACGTGCTGACCGAGGTCGAGGAGGAAGTCAACGACTACCTGCAGACGAACGTCGAGGTGTCGGCCTACACGACGACGAAGGACAAGGCGCTCGAACTCGGCGCGATCGCGCTGTTCGGCGAGAAGTACGGCAACGACGTGCGGGTGGTCGACATGGGCGACTACTCGCGCGAGCTGTGCGGCGGCACCCACGTCGACCGCATCGGTGAGCTGGGCCTGGTCAAGCTCGTCTCCGACGCGTCGATCGGTTCGGGGGTGCACCGCGTCGAGGCGCTCGTGGGCACCGACGCCCTGCGGCAGGTCCGGAAGGAGCAGCTGCTCGTGTCCCAGCTGGCCGGCACGCTGAAGGTGCCCGCCGAGCAGGTCCCGGAGCGGATCGAGGACGTGCTCTCGCGCCTGCGCAGTGCGGAGAAGGAGATCGAGCAGCTCAAGACGCAGCAGGTGCTCGGTTCGGCGGGCTCGCTGGCCGACGGCGCGGAGGACGTTGCCGGCGTCTCGCTGGTCGCGCAGAAGCTCGACGGCGGCATCGATGCGGCGGGCGTGCGTGCGCTCGCGGGCGAGGTGCGCAACCGCCTCGGCTCCCGGCCGGGTGTGGTGGCCCTGTTCGCCCCGTCGGAGGACGGCAAGGTCAGCTTCGTCGTCGCCACGACGGCGGCCGCCCGCGACAAGGGCTTCGCCGCGGGCACGCTCGTCCCGTCGTTCGCCGAGGCCGTCGGCGGCCGCGGCGGCGGCAAGCCGGACATGGCCCAGGGCGGCGGCAGCAACCCGGCCGGTATCGACCAGGCGATCGCCGCGTTGCGGAACGCCCTCGCGACCGGGTGAGCGAGATGCAGCCGGACCGGCCCGGGGTCGACGACCCCGGGCCCGGTCGGCGGCTCGCCGTGGATGTCGGTTCCGTCCGGGTCGGCGTGGCGCTGAGTGATCCCGGTCCCGTGTTGGCGACTCCGCTCGTTACCCTGGCCCGGGACTCGGAGGGGAACAGCGACATCGGTGAGCTCGCCGGGCTCGCCGCCGAACACGATGTGGTCGAGGTGATCGTGGGACTCCCCAGGACGTTGGCCGACCGGCACGGCTCCGCCGCCGAGATCGCGGGGGAGTACGCGCAGCGGCTCCGCGAACGGATCGCGCTTCCGGTGCGACTGGCCGACGAGCGGTTGACGACCGTGACCGCGAGCCGGATGTTGTCCCAGCGCGGTGTCAAGGGCAAGAAGCAGCGTGCGGTGGTGGACCAGGCCGCGGCCGTGGAGATCCTGCAGGCCTGGCTCGACGCGCGCAGCTCGGCGATCGCGAGGGGGACCGGACCGGCATGACGAGCCCGTACGACGGACCCCCGCCGCGGGACCCGCGTGGTCCCCGTCCGCCCCGGCGCGGCGGCCCGGTGACCCCGCAGCCGGACGACGTCCCGCAGCCGGCGGCAGCGCAGCAGGGGGAGGCGGCGCGGCAGGAGGAGGTGCCGCGTCCGCCCGCGGCGCGCCGTCCTGCCGGTGCGCCGCCGCGCCGAGATCCGGCGCGGGACCAGGATCCACCTCCGGGTCCGCCGCCGCAACGGCCGCGACGGCAGCCACCGCCCGAGGGCGGACCCCGCCATTCGGCACCGGCTCCGCCACCCTCACCCCCGCCGCAGCCAACCTCACCGCCGTCGACCCCGCCGCCACCGTCTCGTCGGTCCGAACCACCGCGGAGGCCCCGGGACGGTGCGCAGGCCCCGTCACCGGCCCGCGGCGATCGTTCGAGGCCGTCGAGGCCGCCCGCTCCCCCGGAGGCCGCTGCGGGCGAGGACGGGCCGTCCCCCGCACGCCATGCTCGGCATCCCGGTGGCGGGGAGCCGCCGCGCGCACCACGGTCCCGGCATGCTCGTGAGCACGACTCCGGCGCGGCGCGGCGCGGCGCCCCTCCCGGCCCGAATCGCGGCGTGTACCCGGACGAGAGCCCGACACAGGTCTTCGAGTTCGGCCTCCTCGACGAGGGAATCGGCGAGCGTGACGACGGCGGCCGTTACGGCGACACCGGTTCCGATGACACCGGATACGACGCGGCCGGTTACGAGGACGCCTACGGCGGCTACGGCGGCTACGGCGACGGCGGCGGAGGCCGGTTCGACGGCCCCGGTGACGGCCGCGACGCGTACTACGACGACGCCGCCGGGTACGACGCCGCCGGGTACTACGACGAGTACGGCTACGACGCCGACGGTTACGACGACGGTTACGACGACTACGACCGCGACGGCTATGACCGCGACGGCTATGACGACTACGACCGCGACGGCTATGACGGCTATGACCGCGACGGCTTCGGCGACGACGGCTTCGACTACGACCGGGACGACGATGATCGCGCGGAACCGGCGCACATCTTCGGTGACGACGACGGCGACGAGCCGCCTCCGATCGAGCGGTGGCGCGGCGGTCGGGCGTTCCGGTGGGTCGCGGCGCTCGTCGTACTCGCACTCCTTGCGGGCGGTGCGTATTTCGGTGCGCGGGAACTGCTCGGCTTCGGCTACGACGATTACGAGGGCCGCGGCGACAGGGACGTCCTGCTGCACGTCGAACAGGGCGATTCCACGAGGGCGATCGCAGCCAAGCTCGACAAGCTCGACGCCGTGGCGTCCTCGGACGCATTCCTGAACGCGGCGGAGGACGATCAGCGGGTGCTGGCCGTCCAACCCGGCTACTACGTGGTCAAGACCAAGGCCTCGGGAGCGAACGCGGTCGAGACCCTCGTCGGCCCGGATGCCCGGGTCGGCCAGGCCGAGGTCCGCGCCGGAACCCGATTGGCGGACAGGGGCGGCGACAACCCCCGGCCGGGTGTGCTGAGCCTGCTGTCCGAGGCGTCGTGTGCCGACCTCAACGGCGAGAGCACGTGTGTGAGCGTCGAGGACCTGCGGGGCCAGCTCCGGTCGACGGACCTGACCGAGTTCGGCGTGCCCGAATGGGCGGCAACCCCGGCCCGGCAGAAGGCTCCCGAACACCGGCTCGAAGGTCTCGTCACGCCCGGAATCTACGACATCCGGCCCGGCTGGGACCCGCGCAGACTGCTGACCGAGGTCCTGACGACCTCGGCGGCGCAACTGGAGGCCGCAGGTCTGCCGGACGCCGCGGAGGGCACGGGCCACTCGCCGTACGAGGTCCTGATCATCGCGTCGATCGTGCAGGTCGAAGGCGTGCAGGCCGACTTCGGCAAGATCGCCCGCGTGATCGAGAACCGGCTGCGCGAGGACATGGCACTCGAGATGGACTCGTCGATCAACTACGCGCTGGCGAACCCGACCATCCGCACGAAACGCGAAGCGCGGAACGAGGACGGGCCGCACAACACCTACACCCGGAAGGGTCTGCCCGCCACGCCGCTCGGAGCGGCCAGCACGGAAGCGATCACCGCGGCCGAGTCCCCGAAGGAGGGGCCGTGGAAGTACTTCGTGCTGTGCGAGGAGAATGGCCTCTCGTGCTTCAGCGAGACGTATGCCCAGCACCAGCGGGAAGTCGAGGAAGCGCAGAACAAGGGGGTGTGGTGAGCGGGGCCGCACGCCGGGCGGCCGTGCTCGGCAGGCCCGTCGACCATTCACTCTCGCCCGTGCTGCACGGCGCCGCCTATCGCGCGCTGGATCTGCCCGGGTGGACGTACGAGCGCATCGACCTGGACGAAGCGGGGCTGCCTGCGTTCGTCGACGGTCTCGGCCCGGAGTGGGCGGGCCTGTCGGTGACGATGCCCGGCAAGCGGGCCGCGCTCACCCACGCCACCGAGGTCACGCCGCGGGCGCGTGCCGTGGGCGCGGCCAACACGCTCGTGCCCGGCGAGGACGGCTGGCGGGCCGACTGCACCGACGTCGACGGCGTCGCCGGCGCGCTGCGGTGCGCGGGTGGGTTCGCAGGCGGCGGCCGGGCCGTGGTGATCGGCGCCGGTGGCACGGCGGCGGCCGTTGTCGTGGCTGCGGCGGAGTTGAACGTGGCGTCGGTCGCGCTGGTCGTGCGGGAACCGGCCCGGGCCGCGGAGACGGCCGAGGCCGCGCGGCGGGTGGGGCTCGACGTGGAGGTGCTGCGGTGGTCGGACGCCGACCTCGTGGCGCTCGCCGCCGGGGCGGACCTGCTGGTCAGCACCGTGCCGTCGGAGGCGCTGACCGCCGACCTCGACGCCCTGGCCGGCGTGCCGTGCGTGCTCGACGTGATCTACGACCCGTGGCCGACGCCGTTGGCCGAGGCCGTCACGGCGCGGGGCGGCCGCATCGCGACCGGTCTGGACATGCTGTTGCACCAGGCATTCGGGCAGGTGGAGCAGTTCACCGGGCGCAGCGCACCCCGCGAAGCGATGCGCGACGCGTTGCGCGAGGCCACCGGTGGCGAGGTGCCACTGCCGCTCGACTGAGCCATTGCCGCTGGACTGAGCCGCGGCGCTCGCCTCCCACCGGCAGCGGGGTGCCGCCCACCGGAATGGTGGTGACGGTCCTCGGGTTGCCGGGTGGAAGGTCGTTTCCCGACGGACGCCCGGAGTTCACCCGTCACTCGTAAGGTGGGGCGCGACTTCCGGGAGGTAACCGTGCGTCGATCACGTTGGGTGTCAGGGTTCGTCGGTGTGGCCGCATCGGCAGGGCTGGTCGTGTCATCCGTGCCCGCGGCGGCCGATCCGGGTTCCGGCCGGGGTGGTCCGGAGGACGTGCGGTTCGCGACGTTCAACGCGTCGCTGAACCGTGCCGCCGAGGGCCGGCTGCTGCGCGACCTGTCCACCGGCGACGACGAGCAGGCGCGCAGGGTCGCCGAAGTCGTCCAGCGCAACCGGCCCGACGTGCTGCTGCTCAACGAGTTCGACCATGTCGAAGGCGGTGCCGCGGCCGACGCGTTCCGCGAGAACTACCTCGAGGTGGGCCAGCACGGTGCCGCGCCGATCGACTACCCGCACGCCTACACGGCGCCGGTCAACACCGGTGTGCCCACCGGTCTCGACCTCGACCGGGACGGCGAGACCGGCGGTCCCGGCGATGCGCACGGCTTCGGCGAGTTCCCGGGCCAGTACGGCATGCTGGTGCTGTCGAAGTATCCGATCGACACCGGCGCGGTGCGCACGTTCCAGGAGTTCCGCTGGAAAGACATGCCCGGCGCGGCGCTGCCCGACGATCCGGCCACCCCCGAGCCGGGCGACTGGTACTCCGACGAGGTCCTCGACGTGCTGCGGCTGTCGTCGAAGTCGCACTGGGACGTGCCGATCGACGTCGGCGGCCGCACCGTGCACTTCCTGACCGCCCACCCGACGCCGCCGAGCTTCGACGGTGAGGAGGACCGCAACGGCACCCGCAACCACGACGAGATCCGCTTCTGGGCGGACTACGTGGCGCCGGGCCGGGGCCGCTACATCTATGACGACGCGGGCGGACGCGGCGGCCTGAAGCCGGGGGAGCGGTTCGTCGTCGCGGGTGACTACAACGCCGACCCGCACGACGGGGACAGCCTCGACGCCGCCGCCACGCAGCTGCTGGATGCGCCGCTCGTGCGCGACACCCGCCCTGCCAGCGAGGGTGCCGTCGTCGCCTCCGAGCAGCAGGGCGGCGCCAACGACGCGCACGTCGGGCCTGCGCGACTCGACACCGCCGACTTCGGCGACGAGGCCCCCGGGAACCTGCGCGTCGACTACGTGCTGCCCTCCCGTGGCCTGCTGCCCCACGACGACGGCGTGTTCTGGCCGGAACCGGGTACCGGCCTGGCGAGGCTCAACGATGCGTCCGACCATCACCTGGTGAGCGTCGACCTGTTGGTGCCCTGATCCCCCGGGAAAGCGGCCGGGGCGCCGCGCCAGGCCGGTCCCGATCGGTGCGACCGGCCGGCGGGTGCGCGTGACCCGGTGCCCAGCACGACAGGGTTAGTGTGTGGCCATGAAGATCGCGATTCTCGACGACTATCAGGACATCGCGCGCGAGCTGGCCGACTGGGACTCGCTCGGCGCCGAGGTGGACGTACTCACCGAGCACATCGCCGATTCCGGCGCCCTGGTCGAGCGACTCGCCGGGTGCGAGGTCGTGGTCGCCATGCGTGAGCGCACCCAGCTGCCGGGAGACGTGCTGCGGCGGTTGCCGGAGCTGCGGCTGATCGTCAGCCTGGGTGGCTCGCGGAACCCGGCGATCGACCTGAAGGCCACCGCGGAACTCGGCATCGTCGTGTCGCACACCGGCTACCTGCCGCACCCGACCGCCGAGCACACGTGGGCGCTGATCCTCGCCGCGATGCGCGGAATCCCGGACGAGACGCGCTCCGTACGCGAGGGCGGCTGGCAGACGTCGGTGGGACGCAGCCTGCAGGGCGCCACCCTGGGCGTCGTCGGCCTCGGCAGGCTCGGCGGCCGCATCGCGCGGATCGGCCAGGCGTTCGGGATGCGCACCCTCGCCTGGAGCGCCAACCTCACGCAGGAGAAGGCCGACGAGCACGACGTCCTCGCCGTCCCGAAGGAGCAGTTGCTGGCCGAATCCGACGTCGTGACGATCCACCAGGTGCTCAGCTCCCGTACCCGCGGCCTGATCGGAGCGCCGGAGCTCGCGGCGATGAAGCCGGACGCGTGGTTGGTCAACACCTCGCGCGGCCCGATCATCGACGAGGCCGCGCTGCTCGACGCGCTGCACGAGCGGCGGATCGGCGGCGCCGCGCTCGACGTGTACGACACCGAGCCGCTGCCCGCCGATCATCCGCTGCGTACCGCTCCGAACACGGTGCTTACACCGCACATCGGCTACGTCGTGCGCGATCTGTACGAGGTGTTCTACCGGGACGCGGTCGCCGACATCGCCGCGTACCAGGTCGGTGAGCCGATCCGCGTGATGTCGCTGTAGCGCGGGGTTTCCGCGCTCGCCGGCGGCCGGGTCAGAGGTCGGCGAGCACCGCGTCGGTGAAGGGGGGCCAGGCTTCGACGGCCCACGGCCCGAAGTCCCGGTCGGTCAGCGCGAGGCACGCCACGCCCGCGTCCGGGTCGAGCCACAGGAACGTGCCGGATTGCCCGAAGTGGCCGAACGTGCGCGGTGAGCTGGTCGCGCCCGTCCAGTGCGGGCTCTTGCCGTCGCGGATCTCGAAGCCGAGGCCCCAGTCGTTCGGCTTCTGGTGGCCCAGGCCGGGCAGCACGCCGTTGAGGCCGGGGAACTGCACCTGCGTCGCCTCGTCGAGGGTGGAGCGGGCGATGAGTTTCGGCTCGAACAGCTCGGCGGCGAACCGGATGAGGTCGTCCACGGTCGATTCCGCACCTGCGCCGGGGGAGCCGGTGAGCGCGGTCGACGTCATCCCGAGCGGCGTGAGCACGCCCTCGGTCAGGTACTCGCCGAACGGGATCCCGGAGTGCTCGGCCAGGGCGTCGGCGAGCTGTTCGTAACCGGAGCTGGAGTAGAGCCTGCGCTGTCCCGGCGGTGCCTGCACCTTGTGCTGGTCGAACGCCAGGCCCGCGGTGTGGGCCAGCAGGTGGCGGATCGTGGCGCCCTCCGGTCCGGCCGGGGTGTCGAGCTCGACGGCTCCCTCCTCGACGGCCACCAGCGCGGCGTAGGCGGTGAGCAGCTTCGTCACCGACGCGAGCGGGAACACCCGCGCCGTGTCGCCGTGGGTGCCGCGCACGGCTCCGTCGGCACCGACGACCGCCGTCGCCGCATGGGGAACCGGCCACTGTTCGATCAACCGCAGGCTGTCCATGCGCACCACCCTAGGCAGCGGTGGCGGGCCAGGACGGGGAGGGTTCGGGTGCGCCTGCCGTCGTCCCGGTACGGAAGAACCCGGCGCCGGACCGGGCCGGCACCGGGTTCTCCGGTGTGCTGCGTGGGGCGGGAGCGTCAGGTGCTGGTGCCGCTCCCGGGGCCGCCGGAGCCTCCGGCACCGCCTGCGGACTCGGGGCCGGTCCGCGCCGCGCTGTCGGTGGCGGTCCCGGCGTCGGCAGTGGCCGGGTCCTTCTCCTCCTCGGCGCCGTCGGTGTCGTCGTCCTCGCGGCCCGGCGTGCGGAGGTTCCACTTGGTGATCACCCAGCGGAACACGACGTAGTAGATCGCCGCGTACACCAGGCCGAGCGGGATCAGCAACCACGCCTTGTTCGCCGCGGGAGCGGTCATGTTGAGCAGGAAGTCGATCCCGCCCGCGGAGAACGAGAAGCCCAGATGGATGTCGAGGGCGTTGACGAGCATCATCGACGTGCCGGTCAGCACTGCGTGGATCAGGTACAGCGGCCACGCCACGAACATGAACGCGAACTCGATCGGCTCGGTGATGCCGGTGAGGAAGGCGGTCAGGGCCGAGGAGAGCATCACGCCGCCGACCAGCTTCTTCTGGCTCGGTTTGGCCGACTGCCAGATCGCGAAGGCCGCCGCGGGCAGGGCGAACATGAAGATCGGGAAGAAGCCCGTCATGAACGCGCCGGCGGTCGGGTCACCGTCGAAGAAGTTGTTGATGTCGCCGCCCTCGAAAACGAACCACAGCGGCACGTTGAGCAGCTGGTGCAGGCCGACCGGGATCAACAGCCGGTTCAGCATGCCGTAGAGGCCGCCGCCGAGGACGGCGTCGCTGGTGGCGGCCTCACCGGCGGCCTGGATGCCGGCGTCGATGACCGGGAACGCCAGGCCGAACACCACGCCGAGCAGCAGCAGCGCGAACGAGTTGACGATCGGCACGAACCGGCGGCCGCCGAAGAACGCCAGGTACTGCGGCAGTTTCACCCGGTGGAACCGCTGCCACAGCACCGCCGTCACCAGGCCGACGACGATGCCGGAGAGCACGCTGTAGGGCCATTTGATCGGCTGGAGGAGCCATTCGGTGTGTTCGACCAGGCCGTCGTCCGTCTGCTCGTAGTAGCCCTCGATCTCCTCGATCGGGGCGAACACCTGGATCACCTTGCTGAACACCACGAAGCCGACGGCGGCGGCCACACCCGTCGAGCCGTCGCCCTTGCGCGCGAAACCGACGGCGATACCGACCGCGAACAGCAGCGGCAGCCAGTCGAACAGTCCGCCACCCGCGGCGACGAAGACGTCGGCGATGCCCGACGTGGCGTCCCAGCGGCCGAGCATGTCGGATTGGCCGAGCCGGTTCAGCAGGCCGGCCGCGGGCAGCGTGGCGATGGGCAGCATGAGGCTGCGCCCGAACCGCTGCAGACCGGCCAGGCCTCTGCGGTTGCCCTGCGCTCGATCGCTCATGAGCGTCCCTTCCGGTGGGTACGGGGTCGACGGGTGGCGTGTTGTCGGCCGGGTGGTGGCCGCGGCGCGCGGCCGACAAGGCGTGACCGGCAAGACTAGCGGGAATCGGGCGCTCACCGTGGACTGTTCGCGATCCCCGCGCCGCCCCCGGTCCCGGTGATAGATTCCGGTCTAGACCACTCGGTCGGAACGGAGAATGCTCTGTCGCTCGACCGGGTGTCAACCCGCTACTGTTCGTTCTGACGCGGTGCTCGTACCGGCCGTGCGACACGGGTGCTGCGGGGCGCGTCCCGCGGGACGTCGCGACGGACCGGAGGCGGTGCGCGCGGACACGCCCAGCACAACTCGGCAGCACGAAGAACGCAGAACGCAGCAGAACGCAGAACAACGAAGAACGCAGCAGCACGAATCAGGGAGGCCGCGATGGCGGACGACAGGCCGGGGCAGATCCTTGCGGCCCTGGGCGGCGCGGGCAACGTCGTCGAGATCGAAGGGTGCATCACGCGGTTGCGGTGCGAACTCGAGGACGGCTCGGTCGTCGACGAGGCGGCGCTGAAACAGGCGGGCGCGCACGGCGTGATGACGGCGGGTTCGGTCGTGCAGGTCGTGGTCGGTCCCGAGGCCGACGCGATCGCCGAGGACATTCAGGACCTGCTGTGACGGGCGCGGCGCGCGTGGTGCGCAGCCCGGTCGGGGGCACCGTGACGGCGCTGGCCGACGTGCCGGACCCGGTGTTCTCCCAGGCGATGGTCGGACCGGGGGTCGCGGTGGAGCCGCGCGACGGTCACGGCGAGGCGGTGGCGCCGATCGACGGCACGCTGACCACGGTCCACGCGCACGCGTTCGTGATCGCGGGTGACGACGGAGCGGCCGTACTGGTGCACCTCGGCATCGACACCGTCAAGCAGCAGGGCGAGGGATTCACCCTGCGCGTCGCCAAGGGTGAGCGCGTGCGGGCCGGGCAGTCGGTGGTCGGCTGGGACCCGGCGGCGGTGCGGGCGGCGGGCTATGCGCCGATCGTGCCCGTGATCGCCCTCGACGCGCAGCAGCAGGCCCTTCGGCCTGCCGGCGACGGCATCGCGCTCGATGCGGGTGACGAGCTGTTCGCGTGGAGCGACTGACCGGCACCGTCACCGGCGGCACCGTCCGTCGGGATGCGAACGGGCGGAAGGCGAACGGGTTGGGGCGTGAACGGTCCCCTCGTGCCGGTGGAGGTCGCCCGCTCGAGTGGCATTCGCCGTCGGCGTGACAGCGGTGGTGCCCCTCGTGTCAGGACGGTTCGGTATCGCGGTCGCCGCGGCGCACGCTGACGGGCGTGTGGTGGCAACCGATGATCGTGCTCGCCGTCGGCACCGCCGGTGCGGCGGTCGCGTGGGCGGCGTGCCGGGTGTCGGCCCGTGCTGCGCGTCCCGCCGTCGTGCCGGCAGGCCGGTGTGCCGTGGTGACCGCGTGCGGCTGGGCCTGGCTCGGCTGGCGCTGGTCGGTGGGCGGCCTGCCCGCCTGGTGGCTGCCCGTGCCGTTGGCGGTGTTCGCCGTGGCGGCACCGCTGGCGGCGGCCGACCTGCGACACCGCAGGCTGCCGGACGTGCTCACCGCCGCGGCCGCAGTGGTCGTCGGCGTGGCCGTCGTGGTGAGCGCCATCACCCTGGACGCCATCACCCTGGACGCCGTCGCGGCTGGCGAGGGGGAGCCGGGGGCAGGGCTGGTGGTGCGGAGTGCCGCCGGGGCGCTCGCCTTCGCCGGGGCGCATGCGCTGGTGCGGGCGGTGTCCCCACGATCGCTGGGCGCGGGTGACGTCAAGCTGGCCGTCGGGCTCGGCGGCGCGGCGGGCGCGGTCGGCTGGCCGGCACTCGTGGTCGGCGCGGCTGCGGCGTCGCTCGTCACGCTCGCGGGTGCCTGCGTGCTGCAGTGGTCGAGGCAGTGGTCGAGGCAGTGGTCGAGGCGGTGGTCAAGGCAGTGGAGGTGCCGCGGGGCGACCGGCCGTGGCTCGCCGCACGGACGCCGCCCGCCCCACGGACCCGGTCTGCCGCACGGCCCCGGCATGCTGTTCGGTGCCTGCCTGGTCGTGGCGTTTCCCGGCGCCGCGCTGGACGGTGAGGTGGAGGCGGCGGCCAGGGCGATCGCGGGCACCGGCATGAACACCGGCATGAGCGCCGGCACGGGCACTGGCATGGGCGCGGTCACGCATAGTCCCGGGTAGCTGCCGGCACGTCGCTGCGGCGTGACAGGATCGACGACGTGTTGCGCTGGATAACCGCAGGTGAGTCCCACGGCCCTGCCCTGTCCGCCATTCTCGAGGGCATGGTGGCCGGCGTCGAGGTGACGACGTCCGACGTCGGTGAACAACTCGCCCGGAGGAGACTCGGCTTCGGCCGCAGTCCGCGGATGGGGTTCGAGACCGACCAGATCGAATTCGTCGGCGGAGTCCGCCACGGCACGACCCAGGGCGGTCCGGTCGCCGTGCAGATCGACAACTCGGAGTGGCCGAAGTGGGAGAAGGTCATGGCGCCCGACCCCGTCGACCCGGCTTCGGTCGAGGGGCTCGCGCGGAACGAGGCGCTGACCCGGCCGCGTCCCGGCCACGCCGATCTGCCCGGGATGCAGAAGTACGGCTTCCCCGAGGCCCGGCCGGTGCTCGAACGCGCCAGTGCGCGTGAGACCGCTTCGCGTACGGCACTGGGCACCGTCGCACGGGCGTACCTTCGGCAGCTGCTCGGCGCCGAGGTGATCAGCCATGTCGTGTCCATCGGCGGTGCGGAGGCACCCGCCGGGCCGTTGCCGCAGCCCGGCGACCTCGCCGCGATCGACGAGAGCCCGGTGCGGGCGTTCGGCGAGGACGCGACCGAGACGATGATCGCCGAGGTCGACGCGGTGCGGAAGGCGGGTGACACCGTCGGTGGTGTCATCGAGGTGATCGTCTACGGCCTGCCGCCGGGTCTCGGCTCACACGTGCACTGGGACCGCAGGCTCGACGCCAAGCTCTCGGGCGCGCTCATGGGCGTGCAGGCGATGAAGGGCGTCGAGATCGGCGACGGCTTCACCACCGCCCATCGGTGGGGCAGCCAGGCGCACGACGAGATCGATCCCGGCGACGGGCCGACGGGCGTGACCCGGCGATCCAACCGCGCGGGCGGCCTCGAGGGCGGCATCACCAACGGCGAGCCGCTGCGGGTCCGCGTGGCCATGAAACCGATTTCCACCGTGCCCAAGGCCCTGTCCACGATCGACGTGGAGACGGGGGAACCCGCCGTCGCCATCCACCAGCGCTCCGACGTGTGCGCCGTGCCGCGGGCCGGGGTGGTGCTGGAATCGGTCGTCGCGCTCGTGGTGGCCGACGCCGCGCTGGAGAAGTTCGGCGGCGACTCGCTCGCCGAGTCCCGGCGCAACGCCGACGGGTATCTCGCAGGGCTCGACGAGTGGTGGCAGCGAGGCGGCGCCGAATGACCCCGAGCCGCACGGGCCCGGTGCAGGGGCCGGTCGTCATCGTGGGCCCACCGGGCTCGGGTAAGAGCACGGTCGGGCGGTTGCTCGCCGAGCGGCTCGGCGTCGACTTCCGGGATGCCGACGCCGATATCGAAACCGCGGCGGGACGCGCGATCAGCGACATCTTCGCCGAGGACGGCGAGCCGGTGTTCCGTGAGATCGAGGAACGCACCATCGCGCGGACGCTCGCCGAGCACGACGGCGTGTACGCGCTCGGCGGCGGCGCGGTGCTGGCGGCCGGGACGCGGCGGCGGCTCGCCGGCTGCACCGTGGTGTTCCTCGCCGTCGGCATGGCCGAGGGTGTGCGGCGCACGGGGCTGTCGACCGCCCGCCCGCTGCTGACCGGCGTCAATCCGCGTGCCACGTACAAGGCGCTGCTGGACGAGCGGCTGCCCGTCTACCGGGAGGTCGCCACCTGCGAGGTCGGCACCGACGACCGCGCCCCCGAGGACATCGTCGCCGAGGTGCTCGAGCGCATCGGCGACCCGACGAACGGCGACCCGACGAACGGCGACCCGACGAACGGCGACCCGACGAACACTGTGAGGAGCAGGGGATGACCAGCGAACCGGTCCGCATCGAGGTCCGCACCGCGCGGCCGTACGAGGTCATGGTGGGCCGCGGGCTGCTCGGGGAGCTCACGCAGACCGTCGGCGACGCCTCGACGGTCGCACTGATCCACCCGCCGTCGTTGACCACGACCGCCGAGGCGGTCCGTGCCGAGCTCGCCGAGGCGGGCCTGGACGCCCACCGCGTCGAGATCCCCGACGCCGAGGACGGCAAGGCGCTCAAGGTCGCCGACTTCCTGTGGGACGTGTTCGGGCAGATGGGCCTCGACCGGGGCGGCGTCGTCGTCGGACTGGGTGGTGGCGCCGTCACCGATGTGGCGGGGTTCGTCGCCGGGACGTGGATGCGTGGCGTGAAGCTGGTGAACGTGCCGACGACGCTGCTCGGCATGGTCGATGCCGCCATCGGCGGCAAGACCGGCATCAACACCGAGGCGGGCAAGAACCTCGTCGGGACGTTCCACGAGCCGGCCGCCGTGCTCGCCGACCTCGCGACCCTCGACACGCTCCCGCCGAACGAGCTCGTCGCGGGTATGGCCGAGATCGTCAAGGCCGGCTTCATCGCCGACCCGACGATCCTCGACCTGATCGAGGCCGACCCGGCCGCGGCGGTCGACACCCAGGGCGAGGTGCTCGGCGAACTGGTGCGCCGGGCCATTCAGGTCAAGGCGGACGTCGTCGCGGCGGATCTGCGTGAATCGGGTCTGCGCGAGATCCTCAACTACGGCCACACGCTGGGTCACGCCGTCGAGCGCCGCGAGCGCTATCGCTGGCGGCACGGCGCGGCGGTCAGTGTCGGCCTCGTGTTCGCCGCCGAACTGGGCCGTCTGGCCGGCAGGCTCGACGACGCGACCGCCGATCGGCACGCCACGGTCCTGCGGTCGCTGGGACTGCCGACCCGGTACGACGCCGACGCGCTGTCGCAGCTGCTGGAGAACATGCGCTCGGACAAGAAGACTCGGTCGGGCACGCTCCGGTTCGTCGTGCTCGACGGGCTGGCCAAGCCGGGCAGGCTCGACGGTCCGGATCCGGCCCTGCTGGCCGGGGCGTACTCGGTCGTGGCGTCCGACGAGGCGTCCGGCACCGCGGACGGCGGAGGGCTGATGCTGTGACGGTGTTCGTGCTCAACGGCCCGAACCTCGGCAGGCTCGGCACCCGGGAACCCGGTGTGTACGGCTCGGCGACCTATGCCGGGCTCGCCGCGCTGTGCACCGAGACCGGCGCGGCACAGGGACTCGACGTCGACGTCCGGCAGACCGACCACGAGGGCGAGATGGTCGGCTGGCTGCACGAGGCCGCGGATCTGGGCGCGCCCGTGGTGCTGAACGCGGGCGCCTGGACGCATTACTCGATCGCCGTTCGCGACGCCGCAGCGCAGCTGTCGGCACCGCTGCTGGAGGTGCACATCTCGAACGTGCACCGGCGGGAGGCGTTCCGGCACCACAGCGTCCTGTCCGACATCGCGACGGGCGTGCTCGCCGGTTTCGGGGTCGACGGATATCGGCTCGCGATCGAGTGGCTGGCGCGCCACGGCGGTTGATACCGACCGATCCTCGTCGGACGACCGCCACGTCGCCGCCCTACCGGGTGATGACGGTCGTACACTGAGCGTCCACCCGCGCGCTGTTCGGCGCGGGGATGCGGTGCCGGGTCGTGCGGTACGGGGTTGTGCGGCACCGGGTTGTGCGGCACCGGGTCGTGCGCTGCGCGACGTTCGGGGGAGAACGTACGGGGGAGGGACGGAGTTGGTCGGCGCGATGGAGCGGGTGCGGGGCCGGCGGAGCCGGGACCGGCGTGCGGCGCCGGGCGCGGCGCTCGTCGTCGGCGTCGCGCTGCTGGCTGCCTGCAGCCCGAGCGATGCGGAGATCCGGAACGGCGCGGGCGACAGCGCTCCGACGCGCTCCCCGCAGTCGGGGACGGTGCAGCCGGAACAGGTCGCACTCGAGGTCGACCGGCGCAGGAAGAGCGGCGGCGTGGTGGCCCACGGTGGCGCGGACGCGCCGTACAACTACGGCCCGACGGTGATGCGCGACGGCGGCACGACCCGCATGTGGTGGTGCAGCCAGTACGGCCGGGCCCGGCCGCCGGGGGACGATCTGCTGCACGCGCGGTCCGGCGGGCTCGACGGGCCGTTCCGTGCTCCCGGCGGCGGCATTCCGGAGGTGGTGCTGTCGGGTGCGCCCGGGTCGTTCGACGGCAAGCACACGTGCGATCCGTCGGTGATCCGCGTGAACGGGATGTACTACCTGTACTACACCGGTGCGGCGGGCAGCCACGATCACGGCAACGCCGTCGGCCTGGCGACCAGCACCGACGGGCGCAGCTGGAAGCGGACGGGCTCACCGGTCGTGCGGGCGGCCCACGACACGGCCAGGGACAACACCTACGGCGCGGGACAGCCTGCCGTGGTGCACGTCGACGGCTGGTTCTACCTGATGTTCACCGATACCACCGGGAAGGCCGCCGGGTGGAACGGTGCGGGCCAGTTCGTGCTCCGTGCCAAGGAACCGACGTTCTCCGGCAACGTCGAGGCTCTCGGTCCCGACGGATTCACCGATGCCGACGGCACCGCGGCGACCCGCGACCGGTCGGTGGTGGATGCCTTCAGCGCGGATCTGATGTGGGTCGACGCGATGGACGCCTTCGGGATCGCCCACCAGACGGACAACGGCACGACCGTCACGTTCTGGAACCGGGACTTCTCGGCGCAGCCCTACGAGCCGGTGGTGTTGCCGGTGCCGTGGAAGGAGGGCCCGGGCCTGGTCCGCACCCCGCAGGGACATGCGCGCGTCTCCCCGGAGGATCCGTGCGGACGTGTTCCGATCGACGTCGTGCAGGCCACGCGCGTCGGCAAGGCGGGTGCGCCGACGGGACTGCGCCACTTCGGAGCCGACGCGCACGGGTTCGAGGGCTGCCGCACCGTCAGCGGCGCGCTGGCGGTGCTCGACGGGTTCGCGGTGCCGTCACCGGAACGCACGATGGACGTGATCGCCGACGGCCGCGTGCTGCGGGTGGAACGGCGGTCGGTGGCCGAAGCCGTGTCGTCGGGCGTGCTGGACCGGCGGCTGCCGATTCTCGACGAGGCCGACGTCGCAGCCCGGCTACCAGCCGGCGCGAAGGTGGTCGCCTCGCCCGAGGGGCGCGGCTTCCTGCTCGGCGACACGATCTGGCCGGTCACCGGCGCATCGGCCGAGAAGGCCTTCGCGGCGAACGCCTCGGAGCCGGAGCGGATCAGCACCGAACAGTGGCGGACGTACGCGCTCGCGCCGTCCCTCGGCTCCTGACGTCCCTGCGACCGGCGGGCATCGGCACCCCGCAGCGGGTGACGTGACCGGGGCCGGGTCCGGGTCCGGTTCGGACCGTCCGTCCCGATCGAAAAGATCCGGTTCGAGGCGGTCCCGCCCGGGCTCAGGCGTCGCCCGGACTCAGCCGCCGATCGGACTCAGCCGCCGGTCGGCCGGTCGTCGCCGGGTGCGTCCTCGCCGGTCGGCCGTGTCCGCCGCTGTGGGGTAGGGCGCTGCTGTGGGGTGGGACGTTGCTGTGGGGTGGGGCGCTGCGGCGTGGGGCGCGGGCGGCGTTCCCGCGGTGGCGCGAGCAGCACGGTCTCGTTGCGTTCGTCGCGGCCCGCGGGTGTCCGTGCCGCCGATCCCGCAGGGGACGGAGCGGAAGGGGGGTGCGGCCGCGATTCGGCGCTCCCGTCGTCGCCGGGGCCGGTGGACGTGCGGCCGTGTTCGCCGTCGTTGGGCGCCGTGCCGTCGCGACCGGAGGCGGAGCTGCGGTCCTCGGCCGGCTCGGCGGCGTCCTCGTTGTCCAGGTCCTCGTTGTCCAGATCCGCTTCGTCCAGGTCGTCGTCCAGATCGGAGCCGGGACGGGGTAGCCGGGAGCCGACGAGTAGCCCGAGTCCGGCGGGTACCAGCACCAGCAGCGCGGTGAACGCGGCGCCGCTGGTCAGCGCCGCCCCGAGTTCGCTGACACCGGTGCGGTCGACCAGCACCGCCTTGCCGACGACACTGAGCACCCCGGCGACCGGGCCCGTGACCAGCCCGGCGATGAACCAGGTGCGGCCGGTGTCCGGGCGGCGGGCCCAGCCGTCGAGCGCGCCCCACAGTGCGGCCGCACCGACGAGCAGTCCGATCGCGGCCGCGCGCGCGAGCGTTGTCTCGCCGGGCTGGAACACGGCGATCTTGGCGAGCGCGACCGTGGCGGCGGCATGCAGCACCGCCATACCGAGCGCGCGGAGGACCCAGTGCGGCATCGGCCCACTGTAACGGCCACCGGCGCGTCGTCACCCGATCCGGGCTTAAGCTGTTCGCCGTGTCCGACTCGTCCTCCTATACCCACGCCGATGCGCACCGGCGCCGCCGTGGCGCGCTCGCCGAGCTGCTGCAGGCAGCCGAACTCGATGCGCTGCTGGTCACCGACCTGCGCAACATCCGCTATCTCACCGGCTTCACCGGCTCGAACGCCGCGTTGCTACTGCATACGGCAGGGGACGAGGGCACGGTGTTCTGCACCGACGGCCGCTACACCGCGCAGGCGGCCTGCGAGGTGCCGGATCTGACGACGGTCGTCGACCGGGCGAGCGCGCTCGCGCTGGCCCGGCACGTGGCCGGTGATCCCGTGCGGTACCGCTGCCTCGGGTTCGAGAGCCAGTACGTGAGTGTCGAGCAGCACGCGGGCCTCGACGAGACGGTCGGCGACGTCGAGCTGCGCCGCAGTCCCGGCCTGGTCGAGCGCCTGCGCCTGATCAAGGACGAAATCGAGGTCGACGCCCTGCGCAGGGCGTGCGCGGCAGCCGACCAGGCACTCGCCGGGCTGCTCGCCGACGGCGGACTGCGGCCGGGCCGCACCGAACGCGAGGTGGCGCGCGATCTCGAGTCGCGCATGCTCGACCACGGCTCCGAGGCGCCCGCCTTCCCGTCGATCGTCGCCGCGGGCGCGCACTCGGCGATCCCGCATCACCGGCCGACCGAGGCGGTCCTGGCGGCCGGCGATCTCGTGAAGCTGGATTTCGGTGCCACGGTCGACGGGTATCACTCGGACATGACGCGCACCGTCGTGCTGGGGCCGCCCGCCGAGTGGCAGCGCGAGATCTACGAGCTCGTGCTGGCGGCGCAGCGGGCGGGGGTCACGGCCGCCGTTCCCGGAGCGGATACGGTCACGGTGGACGGAGTCTCCCGGGACGTCATCGCGGGGGCGGGCCGCGCCGACGAGTTCCTGCACGGTCTCGGCCACGGTGTCGGCCTGGAGGTCCACGAGGCTCCGAGCTTGGCCAGGACCGGCGCCGGTACACTGGCGGCCGGCATGGCGGTCACCGTCGAGCCCGGCGTGTATCTCGCCGGCCGTGGTGGAGTCCGCATCGAGGACACGCTCGTCGTGCGGGAGTCAGCTCCCGAGCTCCTCACCCTCAGCACGAAGGAACTCGTGGTCGTCTGATCACGCGGCCCGACCCCCCGATACAGGAGAACTCACAGCAGTGGCCACCACCAACGACCTCAAGAACGGCGTCGTCCTCAATCTGGACGGCCAGCTCTGGTCCGTCGTGAACTTTCAGCACGTCAAGCCGGGTAAGGGCGGTGCGTTCGTGCGCACCACGCTCAAGAACGTGCTCTCCGGCAAGGTCGTGGACAAGACGTTCAACGCGGGCGCGAAGGTCGAGACGGCGAACGTCGATCGCCGGGCGATGACGTACCTGTACAACGACGGCACCGACTACGTGTTCATGGACGGCGAGACGTTCGACCAGGTCTCGGTGCCGCCGCGGACCGTGGGCGACGCCGCGAAGTTCATGCTGGAGAACAGCGAGGTCCAGGTCGCCCAGCACGAGGGCGAGACGTTGTACGTCGAGCTGCCTGCCTCGGTCGAGCTGGTCATCGAGCAGGCCGACCCCGGTGTGCAGGGCGACCGTTCCACCGGCGGCACCAAGCCTGCGCAGTTGGAGACCGGCGCCGAGGTCCAGGTTCCGCTCTTCGTCAACCAGGGCGAGAAGATCAAGGTCGACACCCGTGACGGCCGCTACCTCGGCCGCGTGTGAGCACCGCGGTGAGTCCCGAATCGCAGTCTCGGAGCGGCGGTAGGATCGGCCGCCGCACCGCCCGTCGTCGCGCGGTGGAACTGCTCTACGAAGCGACACAGCGCGAGCTCGACCCGGCGGCGGTGTTGCAGGAACACGCCGGCAGCCCCGGTGTGGAGATCGTCGGCGACTACACGTTCACGGTCGTCGAAGGCGTGTCCGCGCACCAGGAGCGGGTCGACGAACTGCTCGCCGAGCACGCGCAGGGCTGGACGCTCGAACGCATGCCGCCGGTCGACCTGGCGATTCTGCGGGTGGGGATCTACGAGATGCTCTGGTCCGCCGACGTGCCGGATGCCGTCGCGATCGACGAGGCGGTCGGTCTCGCGAAGGAGCTGTCCACCGACGATTCGCCGCGGTTCGTCAACGGCGTGCTCGGCCGGATCGGCAACATCGCCGACCGGCTCCGTGCGGTCCTCTGAACCACGTCCCGGCTGAACCGGGCCGTCGGCCGAGCCGGGTCGTCGGCCGAGCCGGGCCGTCCCCGGTCCCGCACGGTCCGCACCGCGGCGCCTGCCGAGACGGGTGTCCCGGTCACACGTCCGGGTGGCCGGGACACCCGGCGTGTCTCGGCGTGCGGTGCCGTCACGCGTCGACGCGCTCGCCGCACCGGAGCCGGGTCCGGAGAGCCGGATCCGGCAGGGAGCGCCCTCGATCGACGAAAAACCGCCTGGGCCGGTGGGGCCGCAGGCGGTTTTCCGATCAGTCCTCCTTGGAGGGACGGGCCTCGGGCGGCAGTACGCCCCAGTCGATGAGCTGTTCGGTCAGCTCGCCGGGCGTCATGTCGTAGATGATCGCCAGTGACCGGAGGTCCTCGGTGCGGATCGAGAGCACCTTGCCGTTGTAGTCGCCGCGCTGGCTCTGGATCGTGGCTGCGTACCGCGCGAGCGGGCCGACCTTCTCTGCGGGCAGCTGCTGCAGCCGCTCGAGGTTGATGACGATCTTCGTCGCGGGTTCGGCGCCGGACGGTACGCGGCCCTCGGGCAGAAGTTCGACCACAGGCACGCCGTAGAAGTCGGCCAGCTCGGCCAGCTTCTGGACCGTCACGGCACGGTCGCCCCGTTCGTAGGAGCCCACCACGACCGCCTTCCAGCGGCCGCCGGACTTCTGCTCGACTCCATGCAGGGACAGGCCCTGTTGCTGGCGGATACCGCGGAGCTTGGCCCCGAGCGCCTTGGCGTAATCGCCCATGTGGTGGTTCTCCGTTTCCTTGCCCCGGATCGGCCCGGCCGGCCGACAGGGAACTCGTGAGTCGAATACTCAGAGTAATGGTTACGCGTTGTCGTCACCAGGTCAAGCAACTCATCGCACCCGGTGAGTTGTTTGCCACAGATGGACCACTCGTTCGGGGAGGTCGTCACGGCTGCTACCGTCTGTGCCGGACCTCCGAAAGTAGGGGTCCGTACGGTCCTCACAGATCTGAACAGTCCTTTAAAGACCCGTCCGGTGAGGCGGGAAAGGAGCTACACCGTGGCACCACCCCGTGGTGCGGCGGCACCGGCCGAGCGGGAACTGCTCTCGGCCGGCGACGTCGCGCGAACCATCGCCCGGATGGCGCATCAGGTCATCGAGAAGACGGCCCTCGACGGTCCCACCGGTGGTGCCGGGGGGACGGACGGCGGGACGGGTACCCCGCTGCCGCCGGTGCTGTTGGGGATCCCCACTCGCGGTACTCCGCTGGCGCGCCGCCTCGCGACCCGGATCGAGGAATTCTCCGGAGTCGCCGTTCCCGCGGGTGCACTCGACGTGACGCTCTACCGCGACGACCTGCGCCGTAAACCGACCCGTCCACTCGAGGAGACCGACGTGCCCGCGGGCGGTATCGACGACCGCGTCGTGATCCTCGTCGACGACGTGCTGTTCTCCGGTCGCACCGTCCGGTCGGCCCTCGACGCGCTGAGCGACCACGGCAGGCCGCGTGCGGTGCAGTTGGCCGCGCTGGTCGACCGTGGTCACCGGGACCTGCCGATCCGGGCCGACTACGTCGGCAAGAACGTGCCCACCTCGCGCACGGAGGAGGTCTCGGTCCTGCTGGCCGAGACCGACGACCGTGACGCCGTTCTGATCAGGGGGCAGTAGATGCGGCACCTGCTCACCACCGACGGGCTCGGCCGGGACGAGGCCACCGCGGTGCTCGAGACGGCCGACGAGCTCAAGCGCACGCTGCTCGGCCGGGAGGTCCGCAAGCTGCCGACGCTGCGCGGGCGCACGGTCGTCACCATGTTCTACGAGAACTCCACCCGCACCCGGGTCTCGTTCGAGCTCGCGGGCAAGTGGATGAGCGCCGACGTCGTGAACGTGTCGGCGGGCGGATCGTCGGTCGGCAAGGGCGAGTCGCTGCGCGACACGACGCTGACGCTGTCGGCCGCGGGCGCGGACTGCGTGATCGTCCGGCACCCGGCCTCCGGCGCGCCGCACCGGTTGTCCGGCTGGCTCACCGACACCCGCACGTCGGTGGTCAACGCGGGCGACGGCATGCACGAACACCCGACGCAGGCGCTGCTCGATGCGGCCACGCTGCGCGAGCGGCTCGGCGGCATCGAGGGACGGCGGATCGCGATCGTCGGCGATGTCCTGCACAGCCGGGTGGCCAGGTCGAACGTGCACCTGCTGGCGACGCTCGGGGCCGAGGTCGTGCTGGTCGCGCCGCCGACACTGCTGCCGTACGGCGTCGAGCAGTGGCCGGTGACCACGGCCTTCGACCTGGATTCGCAGCTTCCCGGCGTCGACGCGGTGATGATGCTGCGGGTACAGGCCGAGCGGATGCAGGGAGGGTTCTTCCCGTCGGCGCGGGAGTACTCGATCGCATACGGATTGAACGAGAAGCGGCTCGCGATGCTGCCGGAACACGCCGTGGTGCTGCACCCGGGGCCGATGCTGCGGGGCATGGAGATCGCCTCGCCGGTGGCGGACAGCCCGCGGGCGGCGATCACCGACCAGGTCTCCAACGGCGTCCACGTGCGCATGGCGGTGCTGTACCACCTGCTGGCAGGGGAAGAGTTATGACGGAAGTCCTGATCACGGGTGCTCGACCGTACGGCGAGGGCGATCCGGTGGACGTGCTGGTGGCCGACGGGGTCATCGCCGAGATCGGTGAACGGGGAGCGGTGCAGGCGCCGTCCTCGGCCGAGGTGCTCGACGCCGCGGGGCAGGTGTTGCTCCCGGGGCTGGTCGACCTGCACACCCATCTGAGGGAACCGGGCCGGGAGGACACGGAGACGATCGAGACCGGTTCCCGGGCGGCGGCGCTCGGCGGCTACACGGCCGTGTTCGCGATGGCCAACACCGATCCGGTGGCCGACAACGCACTCGTCACCGGCCACGTGCTGCGCCGGGGCCGGGAGACCGGCCTGGTGGACGTGCACCCGGTCGGGGCCGTGACCGCCGGTCTGGAGGGGGAGCGGCTGGCGGAGATGGGCACGATGGCGACCGCCGAGGCCGGGGTGCGGATGTTCTCCGACGACGGCAGGTGCGTGTCGGACCCGCTGCTGATGCGCCGTGCGCTGGAGTACTCGACGGCGCTGGGTGTGGTCATCGCGCAGCATGCGGAGGATCCGCGCCTCACCGGTGGGGCACAGGCGCACGAGGGTGAACGGGCCTCCCGGCTGGGGTATGCGGGATGGCCCGCGTCGGCGGAGGAGTCGGTCGTCGCCCGGGACTGTGTCCTGGCGCGGCACGCGCACGCGCGGTTGCACGTCTGCCACGTGTCGACCACGGGTACGGTGGACGTGCTGAACTGGGCGAAGGGGCTCGGCATCGACGTCTCGGCCGAGGTGACGCCGCATCATCTGCTGCTCACCGACGAGCGCCTGGAGACCTACGACCCGGTGAACAAGGTGAACCCGCCGCTGCGGGCGGGACGGGACACCGAACGGCTGCGGCAGGCGCTGGCCGACGGGGTCCTGGATTGTGTCGCCACGGATCACGCGCCGCACGCCGAGCAGGACAAGAGCTGTGAGTGGGACGCCGCGCGCCCCGGGATGCTGGGTCTGCAGACGGCGCTGTCGATCGTCGCGGACACGATGGTGGGCAGCGGGCTGCTGGACTGGCGCGGCGTGGCCCGGGTGATGAGCGAGCGGCCCGCGGAGATCGCGGGACTGCCCGACCAGGGCAGGCCACTGGCGGCGGGGGAGCCGGCGAACCTCGTGCTCGTCGATCCGGACGCCGAATGGACGGTGCGGGGAGCGGAGCTGGCGAGTATCGCGGGCAATACTCCGTACGAGGGGATGCGACTGCCCGCCGTGGTGACGGCCACGCTGCTGCGTGGGCGGATCACGGCTCGTGAAGGGAAGATCGACTGATGGACAGGCTGTTGCTGACGCTGGTGTTCGTCGCGCTGCTGGTGCTGTGCGTGTACGGCATGTGGAAGGGCTGGCGACGACAGGCGCGGGCGCAGAGTGTGCGCATCCCGCCGTTCCCCGAGCGTCCGGCGGAGCCGGGGGCTCCGCAGCTGGAGACACCGGGCCTGTACGTGGCGACGACGCATGCGGGGCACTGGCAGGAGCGCATCGTCACTCGCGGCGCGGGGCTGCGCGGGCCTGCGGCGCTCCGGCTGTACGACGACGGTATCGAGGTCGACCGCGACGGCATGCCGAGCTTCTGGATTCCCCGCGAGGCGATCACCGGGATCGCCACCGGCAAGGGTATGGCAGGCAAGGTCATGGGGACCGACAGCCTGCTGATCGTCACCTGGCGCGCGGGAGAGTCCGACGGCGACGGCGGCTCCGGCCGCACCGTCGAGCTGGACACGGGCTTTCGCGCCGACGATCGCGGCGTCTATCCACAATGGATCAAACAGGTCGAACGTGACACGGCGGGTGACGCCGGGTCCGCGAGTGACCACGAGCGCATCGCGGGAGGTGCACAGGCATGAGCGCGACACGCACACCGGCGGCTCTCGTGCTCGAGGACGGCCGGATCTTCCGGGGCAGCGCCTACGGGGCCCTCGGCAGGACCCTCGGCGAGGTGGTGTTCTCCACGGGCATGACCGGGTACCAGGAGACGCTGACGGACCCGTCGTATCGCAGGCAGATCGTCGTGCAGACGGCGCCGCAGATCGGCAACACCGGATGGAACGACGAGGACGACGAGTCCTCGCGGATCTGGGTGGCGGGTTACGTGGTGCGGGATCCGGCGCGCAGTCCGTCGAGCTGGCGGTCGAAGCGCGGGCTCGACGAGGAACTGGCGGCGCAGGGCATCGTCGGTGTCTCCGACGTGGACACCCGGACGCTGACCCGGCACATCCGCGAGCACGGCGCCATGCGCGCAGGCGTGTTCTCGGGTGACGGACTGGCGGCCGACGACGAGATGGTGGCTGCCGTCGCCGCCAGCCCCGCGATGGCGGGTGCCGACCTCGCGGGCGAGGTGACGACGGCGCAGCCGTACGTCGTGCCTGCGGTCGGCGAGACCCGCTTCCGCGTGGCGGCGCTGGACCTCGGCATCAAGGCGAACACCCCGCGGCAGCTGGCCAGGCGGGGGATCGAGGTGCACGTACTGCCCGCGACGTCCACAGTGGACGACCTGGTGGCCGTGGGTGCCGACGGCGTGTTCCTGTCGAACGGTCCGGGGGACCCGGAGACGCAGAGCCACGCGATCGAGCTGACGAAGGCCACACTGCAGCGCGAGATCCCGCTGTTCGGCATCTGCTTCGGCAACCAGATCCTGGGCCGCGCACTGGGCTTGGGCACGTACAAGATGCGGTACGGCCACCGCGGCATCAACATCCCGGTGATCGACGCGGCGACCGGCCGGGTCGCGATCACCGCGCAGAACCACGGGTTCGCCCTCGAAGGGGAACCCGGGAAGCGGTTCGACTCGCCGTTCGGCACCGCCGAGGTGAGCCACCACTGCGCCAACGACGGCACGGTCGAAGGCCTGCGATGCGTGGACGTGCCCGCGTTCTCGGTGCAGTACCACCCCGAGGCCGCTGCGGGCCCGCACGATGCGAACCCGCTGTTCGACGACTTCGTCTCGCTCATGCACAGCCGCCGGACGAGCACGGCACAGGAGGCGCGCCAGTAATGCCGAAACGCACTGACATCGAGCACGTGCTCGTGATCGGCTCGGGGCCGATCGTCATCGGCCAGGCGGCCGAGTTCGACTACTCCGGCACGCAGGCGTGCCGCGTGCTGCGCCAGGAAGGCCTCCGGGTCAGCCTGGTCAACTCCAACCCGGCGACGATCATGACCGACCCGGAGTTCGCCGACTCCACCTACATCGAGCCGGTGACGCCCGAGTTCGTGGAGAAGGTCATCGCCGCGGAGCGCCCCGACGCCCTGCTGGCGACCCTCGGCGGGCAGACGGCGCTCAACTGTGCCGTCGCGCTGCACGACGACGGGGTGCTGGAGAAGTACGGCGTCGAACTGATCGGCGCCGACATCGACGCGATCCAACGCGGTGAGGACCGGCAGAAGTTCAAGGACATCGTCCGCGAGGTCGGCGGCGACGTGCCCCGCAGTGCCGTCTGCCACTCGATGGACGAGGTCCGCGCGACCGTCGCGGAGGTCGGGCTTCCCGTCGTCATCCGGCCGTCGTTCACGATGGGCGGCCTCGGTTCGGGCATGGTGCACACCGAGGAGGAGATGGAGCGGCTCGCGTCGCTGGGCCTCGAGGAGAGCCCGGTGACCGAGGTGCTCATCGAGGAGAGCGTGCTCGGGTGGAAGGAGTACGAGCTCGAGCTGATGCGCGACGGCCACGACAACGTCGTGGTGGTCTGCTCCATCGAGAACGTCGACGCGATGGGCGTGCACACCGGTGACTCGATCACCGTCGCACCGTCGATGACGCTGACCGACCGCGAGTACCAGCACATGCGCGACGTCGGCCTCGACGTACTGCGCGCGGTGGGCGTGGCGACCGGCGGCTGCAACATCCAGTTCGCGATCAACCCCACCGACGGGCGCATGGTCGTGATCGAGATGAACCCGCGGGTGTCGCGTTCGTCGGCGCTGGCGTCGAAGGCCACGGGCTTTCCCATCGCGAAGATCGCCGCCCGGCTGGCGATCGGCTACACCCTCGACGAGATCAGCAACGACATCACCGGCGAGACGCCGGCGAGCTTCGAACCGACGCTCGACTACGTCGTGGTGAAGGTGCCGCGCTTCGCGTTCGAGAAGTTCCCGGGCGCCGACCCTGAGCTGACGACGACGATGAAGAGCGTCGGCGAGGCGATGGCGATCGGCCGTAGCTTCCCGGAGGCGCTCGGCAAGGCGATGCGGTCCATGGAGACCAGCCGCGTCGGGTTCTGGACGCGGCCGGATCCGGAGGGCGCCACCCTCGAATCCACATTGGACGAACTGCGCACGCCGCACGACGGCCGGATCTACGCCGTGGAGCGGGCACTGCGGTTCGGTGCGGCACCGGACGAGGTGCAGCGGGCCAGCGGCATCGACCCGTGGTTCCTCGACCAGATCGCGCTCATCGGCGAGGTCGGGGCCGAGATCCGCGACGCGCCGGTACTGGCGGGTGACCTGCTGCGGCGCGCCAAGCGGACGGGCCTGTCGGACCGGCAGATCGCGGCGCTGCGGCCGGAACTGGCGGGTGAGGACGGCGTCCGGTCCCTGCGGCAGCGGCTCGGCGTGCACCCGGTGTTCAAGACGGTCGACACGTGCGCGGCCGAGTTCGCCGCCCGCACGCCGTACCACTACTCGGCCTACGAGGCCGACCCGGGAGCGGAGACCGAGGTCGTCGCGCAGCCGGACAAGCCGAAGGTGCTGATCCTCGGTTCCGGCCCCAACCGCATCGGCCAGGGCATCGAGTTCGACTACTCGTGCGTGCACGCTGCGCTGGCACTGCGTGAGGCCGGGTTCGAAGCGGTGATGGTCAACTGCAACCCGGAGACGGTCTCCACCGACTACGACACCTCGGACCGGCTGTACTTCGAGCCGCTGACGTTCGAGGACGTGCTGGAAGTGGTGCGGGCCGAGCAGGAGTCGGGCACCGTCGCGGGCGTCATCGTCCAGCTGGGCGGCCAGACGCCGCTCGGCCTGGCGCAGCGGCTCGCCGACGCGGGCGTGCCCGTCGTCGGCACCCCGCCGGAGGCGATCAACCACGCCGAGGACCGCGGTGCGTTCGGTGACGTGCTCACCGGTGCCGGGCTGCCCGCACCGAAGTACGGCACGGCCACCTCGTTCGACGGTGCCAAGCAGATCGCCGACGAGATCGGGTACCCGGTGCTGGTGCGGCCGTCGTACGTGCTCGGCGGCCGTGGCATGGAGATCGTCTACGACGAGGCCTCGCTCGAGAACTACATCGCCCGCGCCACCGAGGTCACCCCGGAACATCCGGTGCTGGTCGACCGGTTCCTGGACGATGCGATCGAGGTCGACGTCGATGCGCTCTACGACGGCGAGGAACTGTTCCTCGGCGGCGTGATGGAGCACATCGAGGAGGCGGGTGTGCACTCGGGCGACTCGGCGTGCGCACTGCCGCCGATCACGCTCGGCCGCACGGACCTCGACCAGGTGCGCCGGTCCACCGAGGCGATCGCCCGCGGTGTCGGCGTGCGCGGACTGCTCAACGTGCAGTACGCGCTCAAGGACGACGTGCTGTACGTGCTCGAGGCGAACCCACGGGCGTCGCGGACGGTGCCGTTCGTGTCGAAGGCCACGGCCGTGCCGCTGGCGAAGGCGGCGTCGCTGATCATGACCGGCTCGTCGATCAAGGAGCTGCGGGGCAGGGGAGTGCTGCCGGCCGAGGGCGACGGCGGGCAGCTTCCCGTGGCCGCGCCGGTGGCGGTCAAGGAGGCGGTGCTGCCCTTCCACCGCTTCCGCACGCCCGAGGGGCACGGCGTCGATTCGCTGCTCGGCCCGGAGATGAAGTCCACCGGCGAGGTGATGGGCGTCGACACGGCGTTCGGCACGGCGTTCGCGAAGTCGCAGTCCGGCTCCTACGGTTCGCTGCCGACGAGCGGCACCGTGTTCGTGTCGGTGGCCAACCGCGACAAGCGGTCGCTGGTGTTCCCGGTCAAGCGGCTGGCCGATCTGGGCTTCGACGTGGTCGCGACGGCCGGTACGGCCGAGGTGCTGCGGCGCAACGGCGTACCGTGCGGCGTGGTCCGCAAACAGCACGAGGCCGCGGACGTGGCCGCCACGATGAATCCGGACGATCCGAACATCGTGGAGCTGATCCTCGACGGCGGCGTCGACATGGTCATCAACACCCCGTACGGCAACAGCGGTCCCCGCATCGACGGCTACGAGATCCGCACCGCGGCCGTCACTCGCGGCATCCCGTGCGTGACGACCGTGCAGGGCGCGTCGGCGGCGGTGCACGGGATCGAGGCGATGATCCGCGGCGACGTCGGGGTGCGCTCGCTGCAGCGGCTGCAGGCGGCGCTGCGGGACGGCTCGTGAGCGAACGGTTCGGGGCCCGGCTGGCCCGCGCGGTCGCCGCGCGCGGGCCGCTGTGCGCCGGTATCGACCCGCATCCCGGGCTCCTCGCGGAGTGGGGACTGCCCGCCGACGCGAGTGGGCTCGAACGGTTCGCGTTGACGGCCACGGAGGCACTCGCCGGCGAGGCGGCGGTCGTCAAGCCGCAGTCGGCGTTCTTCGAGGCCTACGGCGCGGCCGGAGTGGGCGTCCTGGAACGCGTCGTCGCAGCGTGCCGGGAGGCGGGTGCGCTCGTGCTGCTGGACGTCAAGCGGGGTGACATCGGGTCGACGATGGCGGCGTACGCGGCCGCCTATCTGTCCGACGGTGCACCGCTGGCCGCCGATGCCGTGACGGTCTCGCCCTACCTCGGATTCGGGGCGCTGGAGCCCGCGTTCGAGGCAGCGGCGGCCACGGGCAGGGGAGTGTTCGTACTCGCCCGCACGTCGAATCCCGACGGCGCGTCGTTGCAGCAGGCGGACGAGGGCGGCCGGTCGGTCGCGCAGTCCATTGTGGATGCTGCTGCGGCCCGCAACGCCGGCGCCGAGCCGCAGGGTGACGTGGGCGTCGTCGTGGGTGCGACGAACGTCCCGGGTGAGCTTCGCCTCGCAGGCCTGAACGGGCCGGTGCTCGCTCCCGGTTTCGGCGCTCAGGGTGCGACGGCGGCCGACCTCGCGGCCGTGTTCGGGCCCGTGTTGCCCGCGGTGCTGCCCGCCTCGTCGCGGGCCGTACTGCGGTGTGGTCCGGACCCGGCGGCGATGCGCACCGAGCTGCGCCGGGTGCAGGCCGGACTCGCGGCCTGAGCCGGATCGGATCGCGGGTCCGGGGCCGGTATTCGGTTCGCGTACGCGAATGGAAGCCCTGGTCCACAGCGAAGTTGATCTTGCACTAGGCTGTCGGTGGAAGTGGCGCAGCGGGGGTACGCGGTGCCACTGTCACCGGCGTTCGGTGGCAGGGAATTCCGGCCTTGTGCCGCCCTGTCCCGACAGCTGTGGGTAGGGTCTTCCCGGGTTTGTGCGCCGCGGCCTCCAGTCGCGGCGCTCCGGGCGCGGATCGGCCGCGTGTGCGGGCATTTTCGGGCACGTACAGGCCGGGTTCAGCGCTCACCCCCGCATTGTGAGTCCAGGTCAGGGGTGGGTACGGTCGCCACACCCACCCAGAATTTTGAGTAATACCGGAGGAAAACGTGGCACTTCCCCAGCTCACCGAGGAACAGCGTGCTGCGGCGCTGGAGAAGGCCGCCGCCGCCCGTCGCGCCCGCGCGGAGCTCAAGGAGCGGCTCAAGCGCGGCGGTACGACCCTCGACGATGTGCTGAAGCAGGCCGACGAGGACGAGGTGCTCGGCAAGATGAAGGTCTCCGCACTGTTGGAGGCCCTGCCGGGCGTGGGCAAGGTACGTGCACAGCAGACGATGGAGCGCCTCGAGATCGCGGCGAGCCGTCGGCTGCGCGGCCTCGGTGAACGGCAGCGCAAGGCGCTGCTCACCGAGTTCAGCGGCGAGTGAGCGAGCAGCGACAGCGCGGCTCGAACCAGGCCGGCGTGCGCGGCGGCCGGAGGGCATCCGGTGAGCCGGTGCCGGGCACGACCGCCCGGCGCCGGCTCACCGTCGTATCGGGCCCGTCCGGGGTCGGCAAGTCGAGCGTCGTCGGCGAGCTGCGTGCACTCGATCCGGACATCTACTTCAGCATCTCCGCGACCACCCGCGCCCCGCGCGGCGGCGAGGTCGACGGGGCGCACTACCGCTTCGTCGACCGGGCGACGTTCGACGCGATGGTCGCCGACGGGCAGTTCCTCGAGTACGCGGAGTTCGCGGGCAACTGTTACGGCACTCCCCGCGAGCCCGTCGAGCGTGCTCTCGACGGGGGCAGGCCCGCCGTGCTGGAGATCGAACTCCAGGGCGCTCGCCAGGTGCGCGAGGCCATGCCCGATGCGCAGCTCGTGATGCTGGTGCCGCCGTCCTGGGGTGAGCTGGTCGACCGGCTCACCGCTCGCGGTACCGAGGCCATGGAGGCCGTGCAGGCGCGGCTCGGCGAAGCCGAACGCGAACTCGCGGCCGCCAGCGAGTTCGACGCGCAGGTCGTCAATGCCGATGTGAAGACCGCCGCGCGGGAGTTGCTAGACTTGGTCAGAGGCCCGTCCGGGTCGCCGGACTGAGTCCGGGGAGTGGTCGCAGGGACCGTCCCGCCGGATCACCCGGCCGCGGACGGTCCACGCCGTTCCCGCACCGCACTGTCCGGTGCCGCACCGTTCGGTACGGCACCGTTCGATACAGACCTTCCGATACCGACGCTTTCGTAGATTCGGAGCAGTAGTGACCGCGTTCACGTTGGGCCCGCAGAGCGAGCAGCTCGAGGGCATCACGAACCCGCCCATCGACGACCTGCTCGACAAGGTCAGCTCCAAGTACGCGCTCGTGGTCTACTCGGCCAAGCGCGCCCGGCAGATCAACGACTACTACGCGCAGCTCGGCGAGGGTCTGCTCGAGTACGTCGGTCCGCTCGTCGAGCCGGGCCCGCGCGAGAAGCCGCTGTCGATCTCTCTCCGTGAGATCCACGCCGGTCTGCTGGAGCACACGGAAGGCGAGTGAAGCGAGAGCTCACCCCACGTGAGGAAACCGGCGACGCCGGCACCGCGAGACGGTGCCGGCCGCCGGTTTTCGTCGTCCCGGAGCGGTTCGCGTGACGCCCCGCACGTTGCGGCGCGGCAACCGGGGCCGTAGGACCTACTGATATGAAGCGGATCGTTCTCGGGGTCGGCGGTGGCATCGCGGCCTACAAGGCGTGCGAGGTGCTGCGCGGGCTGACCGAAGCCGGTCACGACGTCCGGGTCGTGCCCACCGACGCCGCCCTCAACTTCGTCGGGGCGGCGACGTTCGAGGCGTTGTCGGGGCATCCGGTGCACACCGGTGTGTTCACCGCCGTGCCCGAGGTGCAGCACGTGCGCATCGGGCAGGAGGCGGACCTGGTCGTGGTGGTGCCCGCCACCGCGGACCTGCTCGCGCGCGCCGCTCACGGCCTCGCCGACGACCTGCTCACCGGCACGCTGCTCACCGCTCGCTGTCCGGTCGCGTTCTTCCCCGCGATGCACACCGAGATGTGGGAGCACCCGGCGACCCGCGACAACGTCGCGACCCTCCGCTCCCGCGGTGCCGTCGTCGCCGAACCCGCCGCGGGCAGGCTCACCGGTGTCGACAGCGGCAAGGGCCGCCTCGCCGATCCGCGCGAGATCGTCGACGTCGCACGGCTGCTGCTGGCCCGTGGTGATGCGCTGCCGCGGGACCTCGAAGGCCGCCACGTGGTCGTCTCGGCGGGCGGCACGCGCGAACCCCTCGACCCGGTGCGGCACCTCGGTAACCGTTCCTCCGGCAAGCAGGGCTACGCCCTGGCCCGCGTGGCGGCCCAGCGGGGCGCGCGGGTGACGCTCGTGTCCGCCCACACCGACGCGCTGCCGGAACCGGCGGGCGCGGACCTGGTCCCCGTCTCGACCGCGGCGCAGCTGGGGGAGGCCGTCGATGTGGCGGCCGCCGACGCCGACGTCGTCGTGATGGCCGCCGCCGTGGCCGACTTCCGCCCCGCAGGGACCACCGGACACAAGATCAAGAAGAGTGACGACGACGCCGATCCGGTCCTCGAGCTCGACCGCAACCGCGACGTGCTCGCCGGGCTCGTGGCGCGGCGCTCTCCTGGACAGATCGTCGTCGGGTTCGCCGCGGAGACCGGTGACGCCGCGGGCAGCGTGCTCGAGCACGCGCGCGCCAAGCTCGCGCGTAAGGGTTGCGATCTGCTGGTCGTCAACGCCGTCGGCGAGGGCGGTGCCTTCGACGCCGACGACAACACGGGATGGCTGCTCGCCTCGGACGGGGCCGAGGACCGCATTCCGCTCGGCGCGAAGTCCGAGCTCGCCGCGACGGTCTGGGACACGGCCACGCGACTGCTGGGCGGCGCCCCCGGCAGCTGACCAGTGCTGCCGGGGCGCGTCCCAGATACCGGGACATGCACCGATGCCGCCGATAGGGTGAGTCCGTTCCCCGTCGTCGAGAGGTGAGGTGCACCCGGTGGCCACCGCGCAGGGCAGGTTGTTCACGAGTGAGTCGGTGACCGAGGGTCACCCGGACAAGATGTGTGACGCGATTAGCGACACGATTCTGGATGCGATGTTGGCGCA
>NZ_JAMTCQ010000001.1 GCF_024171895.1 Prauserella halophila
CATGTCCTCGATCAACGACCACTGGGCATCCGAAAGCAGCTGGAACCGCGACATGCCCACACACTCCCAGCACACCACCCAAATATTTGTCAGACGCGCCCTAACGCCACCGGGCGAGGTTGCCGCCTCATATGCCCGGTGCAGTAAGAGCCCCCGCGAGGAGCATACCCCCGGGGGCTGGCCAACCAGCTGTTGAAAGGATTGGGTCGGCATGGCAGACCCTACCGCTCCCAATAACCTCGTGCACATCCCCTTCCGCGGTGACGACCTGCTCGCCGTCGAGATCAGCGGCAAGCCGCACGTCGTGATCAAGCCCGCACTCGAAGCGATCGGGCTCGACACCAAGACGCAGACCGACAAGCTTAAGAGCCGATCATGGGCAGTTACGGGTCAGAGCCCCGCAACTGGCTCCGACGGCAAGACATACCTGATGGACACCGCTGACGTACGGACGTTCCTGATGCTGCTCGCCACGATCGACGAACGGCGCGTCGGCGAGCATGTCCGAGCGAAGCTGGTCCAGTATCAGTCCGAGGTCGCGGACGTGATCGAGCAGTACTTCACCCAAGGCGGCGCGATCAACCCGCGGGCAACCGAGAATCAGCTCGCCGCGATCGTCACCCGCGGACCAACTACCGGGATTTGATGGTCACGAGGGGGTGTCGTTGTCGAGTTTCGCGATGGCGGCTTCGATACGCAGGCCGCTGCCCACCACGGCAAGCAGGATCGCCAGCAGGTTGGGCCACTGGTCGTAGCCAGTGCCCACAGCCTGTAGAGCGACGATGACGAATGCTGCGAGCAGGGCCACGCTTCCCAGCGTGGCCCTGCCCGCAGCGGTGCGGTAGTTCGATCGCGTGGTCATGGTTGCTGATTATGTCCGAAAGACCTGCGTGGCCTTCTGCAGCGTGGGGGGCGTGCCGGACGAGTAGGTCAACGAGAACCCTGCGACGCTGATCCCGAAGCTCCAGCCTCCGCCACCATCCTGGTTGTGCTCGAAGTAGTACCGCGCCTGCAAGGGTTGACCGGCGCAGCCTGCGGACTGGCGTTTGAAGCTGACCGTGTGGCTACCGTTGTCCGTCAGCATCGCGAAGTTGGAGGTGGCGTCCTCGACTGCGTATACGCTCGCGGTCAGGCCAGCGTTCTGACGGAGTAGGGGACCCCCGTAGCGGTTGCCTTGGTAGTCGTACGCTCTGATCCACTCACCGTCGTTGACCCAGCAGTTCGGGACGTCGGCTGCGATACCGCTGGCATCCCGTGGTGCGCTGCCGTTGACATAGTTGTCGCGGAAATTCCAGGTACCGGTCGCGTTCCACCACTCACCGTACTGGTCCTGGATGTGGTACCAGCTGCCGCTGACGTTGAAGGCGTCCGCTGGCACGTCGAATGGTTCGACATCGCCGGAGCTCTCCGCTGCGGCGGCCTGCTCGTACAAGTCCTGGGCTTCGTGCGCTGAGACTCCACCGTGGCCGTCAACGGCGATGGTCACGCTGTCGCCACCTGCCGCGACAATCGCGCGTTCCAGCCCCTCGTAGTCGTGAGGGTGCTGGGCTGAGTATTCGGCGGCCACCTTGGCAACCCGCTCGTTCGCGGACTCCCGCTCCTGCGGCGCCGCGACACTCGTAGTGGACAGGCTGACACTCATTACGGCAACAGCGCAGCACAGCACAGTGTTCCGTAGTCGTGAACGCATAGATTCCTTCCGCTTCCCCAGCCCCCACGGCCAACTTCCGTGAGGGGATAACGTCCGTTCGGCAGCGGACTCTATGCGGCGACAACGGCAACTCCCACCGCCTTATCGGTGAAATAGGTAAATTGTCCACAGACTGAAGGATGGTGCCCGGGGGGTCGTTGCATGCGGCAGGCCGAACAGGAACTCGACGAGCGCGAGCGGTTTTGCTGCCTAGTAGGGCCTACGGAAACCCAGACCTTCGACTGGGTCGACTGAGCCCGGGCGGCCCGGCGGCGTCAGCTTTCGATCACGCGGAAGTGGGCGCCGCCGGGATCGGCCACGGCGGCGAACCTGCCGCGCGGCGAGTCGACCGGCCCGCCGTGCACGGTGCCGCCGAGCTCGACCAGCCGCGTCACGACCGCGTCCACCTCGGTGACCGCGAAGTACGTCGTCCAGTGTGGCGAGATCTCCGCGGGCACGGTGTCCGGTAGCGCGCCGATACCGCCGACCTCCGCCGCCTCGGCACCGTCACCGGCATCGACATGGATCGTGGCGTAGGCGAAGTCGCCGTGGGACGGCTCGTCGAAGGTGTGCCCGAACGTGTCCGAGTAGAACCGTTTCGCCGCCGGGTAGTCGCGGGTGACGCACTCGTTCCAGGTGAGCGCGCCGGGCACGTTGGCGATCTGCACGCCCGTGGTGCGGCCCGCCTGCCAAATGCCGAACACCGCACCGGCGGCGTCGACCGCGACGGCCGTGCGCGCGGCCTCACCGACGTCACCCGGCGGCAGGATGAGCTTCCCGCCCGCTGCGGTGATCCGCTCGACGGTCGCATCCGCATCGTCGGCCGCGAGGTAGGTGCTCCACGCCGACGGCGCCTGCACCCCCGGCGGCTTCGGCCCGATCGCCGCGGTGGCGCGGCCGTCGACCAGCGCGATCGAGTAGTGGCCGTAGTCCTCGCCGGTGTCGACGAACTCCCAGCCGAGCAGGTCGCCGTAGAACCGCGTGATCTCGGCGACATCGTCGGCCATCATGTCGACCCAGCACGGCGTGCCTTCCGGCCACGGGGTGTCGCGGAAGGACATCGACCGCTCCCTTCGTCGCTGCCCTCAGTGTGCCACGGCGCGCCCGGCGGGCAAGGGTCGTCGATTCGGGTCGATCCTGGTCGTCGGGTCAGTCCAGGTCGTCGTGCTGCATCAGCTGCCGGCCCGCCTCCGTGATCGACCCGGACAGCGCCGGGTAGACCGAGAAGGTCAGCGCCAGGTTCTCCACCGTGAGCTGGTTCTGCACGGCCAGCGCGATCGGCAGGATCAGCTCACTCGCCGTCGGCGCCACGACCACACCGCCGACGACCACGCCGGTGGCCGGGCGGCAGAACAGCTTCACGAAACCGTGGCGGACGCCTTCCATCTTGGCCCGCGGGTTGGTCGACAGCGGCAGCATGATCGTGCGCGCGGGCACCTCGCCGGAGTCGATCGCCTGCTGGCCGATGCCGACCGTGGCGATCTCCGGGTGGGTGAACACGTTCGCGGCGACCGTGCGCAGGCGGATCGGGGCGACGCCCTCGCCGAGCGCGTGCCACATCGCGATCCGGCCCTGCATGCTCGCCACGGACGCCAGCGGCAGCAGCCCGGTGCAGTCGCCCGCGGCGTACACGCTGGGCGCGCCGGTGCGGGAGACCCGGTCGACGGGGATCGATCCGTTGCCCGCGGTCTCGATGCCGACCCGGTCGAGGCCGATGTCCTCGGTGTTCGGCACCGAGCCGACGGTCATCAGCGCATGGCTCGCCTCGATGGTGCGGCCGTCAGCCAGGTGGATCATCACACCCTTCTCGGTGCGCTCCACCCGGTCGGCGCGCGCGTGCTTGACCACGGACGTACCGCGCCGGGAGAAGCCCTCCTCGAGTACGGCCGCGGCGTCGGCGTCCTCGTGCGGCAGCACGCGGTCGCGGCTGGACACGACCGTCACCTTCACGCCCATCTCGGTGTAGGCGGACGCGAACTCGGCACCCGTCACACCGGATCCGACCACGGCGAGGTGTTCCGGCAACTCGGGCAGGTCGTACAGCTGGCGCCAGTCGAGGATGCGCTCCCCGTCCGGGACGGCCCCGGGCAGCACACGCGGGGTGGCGCCGGTGGCGATCAGCACGACGTCGGCATCCAGCACCTCCTCGCCACCTGCGCCCTCGACGGCGATCTTGTGCGTGGCCAGGCCCGGCTCGTCGTCGCAGAACCGCGCGGCGCCGTTGAGCACCCGTACGCCCTCACGCTGCACGCGGGCGCGGATGTCGGCCGACTGTGCGAGCGCCAGCCCGCGCACCCGGCCGTGGACGGTCGACAGGTCCACGGGGGTGCCGTCGAAGTCGACGTCGATGCCCAGTTCGCGGAAGCCGTGCAGGCTCGCGCGGGCACCGGACGAGGCGATGAAGGTCTTCGACGGCACGCAGTCGTAGAGCACGCAGGCGCCACCGAGACCGTCCCGCTCGACGACCGTCACATCCGCACCGTGCTGGGCTGCCACGAGAGCGGCCTCGTAGCCGGCAGGTCCGCCGCCCATGATCACGATCTTGGTCACGTCTGGTGCCTCCTCACACGCCGTCCGGTACCACTTTAGGCGTGGCCGGGTTTCGACTTGGCGAGAGGCCGTTACGCTGTCGCCGTGCCTCTCTATGCCGCATACGGGTCCAACATGGAACCCTCCCAAATGGCCGAGCGAGCGCCGCACTCGCCGATGGCGGGAACCGGCTGGCTGGAAGGCTGGCGGTTGACGTTCGGGGGCGAGGACCTGCTGTGGGAAGGGGCGCTCTCCACGATCGTGGAGGACCCCGACTCCCGGGTGTTCGTGGTGCTCTACGACGTCACGCCGCTCGACGAAGGCCAGCTCGACCGCTGGGAGGGCGACGAGCTCGGACTGCACAACAAGATCCGCCTGCGGGTACAGACCATGGACGGGTCGGTCCTGGCGTGGCTGTACGTGCTGGACGCCTACGAGGGCGGCCTGCCGTCGGCGCGCTATCTCGGTGTGCTGGCCGACGCCGCCGAAGCCGCGGGCGCTCCCGCCGACTACGTGACCGGCCTGCGCACCCGCCCCTGCAAGGGAATCGGCCCCTAACCCAGCAACCCCGCGTGTTGCGGATTCCGGGGGCCGTGTTGCGGTCTCCGGGGGCCGTGTTGCACTTCCCGGGGGCCGTGTTGCGGATTCCGGGGGCCGTGTTGCGGATTCCGGGAGCCGTGTTGGGTCCTCTCCGCCACCTCGTCCGCGTATATGGGCGGCGATCCAACGCGCCACAAGTGCCAGGGCCACGCAGTCGCGCGGCCCTGCACTTGCAGCAAGCGGGGATGCTCGATTTCAGCGCCGCATCGTGTACGCACGTCGCGGACCAGACGCGGTCTGCACGAGCGGACGGCCCCGCTTCTCGAAGGCCCGCCACAATTCGCTGAGAACCGGTTCCGGTGTCGCCAACTGCTCTTTCCGAACTCTGACTGTGAGCCACCCGCGGTCAGCCATACGCCGATCACGTTCGGCGTCGTAAGCACCGCGGCCCTCGTGCGCCTCGTACCCGTCGTACTCCAAAGCGATTTTGACCTCGGGCCATGCCAGGTCGAACACATAGAGCAGTCGACCGCGCAGGTCGACGACCGGGAACTGCGGCGTCGGTACGGGGAATCCGGCGTCCACCACGAGTAAGCGCAATCTGCTTTCCTGCGGCGACTCGGCCTTCCCGGTCGCCAACTGGAGAAGCGCCTGCGCGCCAGGCACACCACGGCGGTCGTCGCGGAGGGTGAGCCTGCTGCTGACGCTCCGGACCAACGCCTCGGCTTGATCGTCCGGTACCCCTGCAAGCGCCTGATCAACGGTTGCCAGCGCTACCCATCTCCGCTCGACACACAACAGCTCCACCAACGTCGGGGCGAGCGAGAAGACCGGAAGTCCATGACGAACTTCGACATCGTCGTCAACGAACCTGTCGCGATGGACGATCAGCCCACCGCGTGACCGCGCCGTGCTGCCGTAAGGCACGGTCACGTGCAACTCTCCGTTCTCGGCCGCGCTGCACCCGTGGAGCACCGCTGCCGTACTGCGTGAGACCACTGCGCCAGGCCCGGCGGCGAGGAGTCCCGCAGCGCACCGTGTCACGGTGTCGAGCGAACGCGTGGTATCCACGACCACTCCGCGCCACGGCTGACTCAGCACCCCGTGACGCAGCGCCGACCGGACGGTCTGTTCCCCGAGTGCGTGCAGGAGATCGCTTCGCTTCGCTGCCCCGTGTTGACCCCAGTTCGGTGTGAACATTCCGTCACTGTGACCTGCCGGGACACTCCGCAGGAGGCTGTGAGCAAATCTGTGGATAACTGAGAGCGATGTGGACAACTTGGGGACGATTGCCCCACTGCGTCCCCGCCAAGCTCACCTGTTCAGCCCACGACACCACTCCAGCTGCCACAACACAGTCCCCGGAGAGCGCAACACGGCCCCCGGGAAATGCAACACAGCCCCCGGAATCCGCAACACGGGCTCCGGAGAACGCAACACGGCGGGTGGCGGTGGCGAGGGTCAGGGGGTGAGCGCTGCCAGGGTCGTGTTGACCAGGACTCGCGTACCGGTGAGCAGGGCGCGTTCGTCGGCCTCGAAGGTCGGCTGGTGCAGGTCCCGTTTCGGCCCCTCCCCCGGCCACACGCCGAGGCGCGCGAACGCTCCCGGCACGTGCTGCAGGTACCAGCCGAAGTCCTCACCACCGGACGACTGCTCCGTCCCGACCAGCGCATCCGCACCGAGCGCCGCCTCGACGCCACCACGCAACAGCTCCGTGCTCTCCTGCCCGCTCACCACGGGCGGCACGCCACGCTGGTAGTTCAGCTCGTACCCGACACCCAGCGGCGCCAGCAGCGACTCCACCGACGATTCGACGAGCGACTCGAGCTGCTTCCACGTCTCCTCGTCGGCGGTGCGCAACGTGCCGCGCAGCAGCCCGTCCTGCGGTACGGCGTTCGGCGCCTCGCCCGCGTGCACCGACCCCCACACCAGCACCGTGCCCGACCGCGGGTCGACCCGCCGCGACAGCACCGACGGCAGCGACGTGATCACCGTGCCCAGCGCGTGGACGAGGTCGGCCGTCAGGTGCGGCCGTGACGTGTGCCCTCCCGGCGAGGTCAGTCGCAGCTCGACGAGGTCCGCGGCGGAGGTCACCGCACCGACGCGGGTGCCGATCCTGCCGACCTCCACGTGCGGATCGCAGTGCAGGCCGAAGATCCGGTCGACGCCCTCCAGCCTGCCGGCCCGGATGACGTCGAGTGCGCCGCCGGGCATGACCTCCTCGGCTGGCTGGAAGATCAACCGCACGCGCCCGGGCAACCGCTCGGCGGCACTCGCCAGCGCCAGGCCCGTCGCCAGCACGATCGTGGTGTGCAGGTCGTGGCCGCACGAGTGGGCGGCGCCGTCGACCGTGGAGGCGAACGGCAGTCCGCTCACCTCCGTCAGTGGCAGCGCGTCGAGGTCGGCCCGCAGCGCCACGCAGCCAGGACCGTCACCGATGTCGCAGCTCAGGCCCGCACCGGACGGCATGAGCTGCGGGGACAGACCCGCCGACTCCAGCAGGCCCGCGACCAGCTCGGTCGTACCGTACTCGCGACGGGCCAGCTCCGGATGGGCGTGAATGTGCCTGCGCCAGGCCAGGACGTCGCCGGCGTGTTCGGCCAGCCAGTCGTCCAGCCACTCCGGCCCTCTGCCCGCACCGAGATCGGCCGCCGGCGCCATGCTCACACCCGAATCGGTGAGCACCGCGTCCGACGAGCCGTCCGGGTCACCCGGCACCTCGGGTCGCGAGTCGAGAACGGTCACCGCACACCTCCGCGCACGCCCGTCGACGCCGAACCTGTCCACGGCGCGCGGACGTCACCTACGAAATCTGTTCCCAGTGTTGCACCGAACAGGTGAGCACGAGACCCGGATGTCGTAGCGACGAGACCGACGGTAGGCAGATTGCGGCGAGCGGCGATGCGCATTTCGTCCGCTACCGGCAACCGCACGACGGGTGACCACTGATCGTCGCCGAACGCACGTCGACCCGCACGAACACGCCGTCGGACGACCGTCGCCATGCCGCCAGGGCAGGCTCCGCAGGCCGCCCCGGCAGCCCGTCAGTCGTCCTTCTCGGCGCGCTTGCGGCGGATGATGCGCCCCCACACGATGATGCCCAGCAGCGCTGCCGCGGCAAGGCCCACGATGAGTTTGCTCCTCGCGTTCTCCTGGTCGGCCTCGGTCTGCGGATCGAGTTCCGGCCCGGAGTCCTCGCTCTGCGCCAGCACCGTCGCCGCATCGGCCCGCCCGGCGCCGGCCGTCGCGGACCCTGCCGGGTCCGTCTTCCGGTCCGCCTCCGCGGCCGGGTCCGGGGCCGTCACCGGGTCCAGCTCTGCTGCCGGGTTCGCCTCTGCTGCCGGGTTCGCCTCCGCTGGCGGGTCCGCCACCGGATCCGGCTCTGCTGCCGTACGTGCCTCGGCAGGCGCGGCCGCCTCGGCCACGGCCCCGGCGCCCGTACCGGCCACGGCGGTGGGCGGACCGACGGTACTCACCCCGAACCACACGAGAGCGGACACGACCGCCGCCACCCCGAGCACCACGAACGTCCCGGAAACCCTGGACACCCCGGACACCCCGACGCGCCGGAGCGCCCGATCGGCACGCGGCGAGCGGAGGACGGGCCATACGCGGGAGGACACACGGGGAGCACGCATCACCCTCAGTGTGCCCACGAATCCGTGACGTGGTCAGCCGCCACGCGGGGTGTCGCCGAAGCCGTACCCGAACGCGCCGAGGATCCGCTCCGCGGCGAGCGTCGCGGTCAGCGTGCCCTCGCGGACACCGCGTTCGACGTCACCGGCGACGGCCTGCACACCGGGATCCTCGCCGAGCCGGTCGAGCAGCTGTTCCCGCACCATCGCCCACGTCCAGTCGATGCGCTGGCGGGTGCGCTTGGCCTCCAGTTCACCGGTGGATTCGAGCGCGGCGCGGTGCTCGCCGATCCGGTTCCACACCTCGTCGAGCCCGTCTCCGCTCATACCGCTGCAGGTCAGCACGGGCGGCGTCCACGTCGCCTCCGAGCCGTAGAGCATGCGCAGCGCGCCGGACAGTTCGCGGGCGGCCCGGCGGGCGTCGGTGGCGTGCTCGCCGTCGGCCTTGTTCACGGCGATGACGTCGGCGAGCTCGAGCACGCCCTTCTTGATGCCCTGCAACTGGTCACCCGTGCGCGCGAGGGTGAGCAGCAGGAAGCAGTCGACCATGCCCGCCACGGTCACCTCGGACTGGCCGACACCGACCGTCTCGACGAGCACGACGTCGTAGCCGGCCGCCTCCATCAGCACGATCGTCTCGCGGGTGGCCCGGGCGACGCCGCCGAGCGTGCCCGATGTCGGCGACGGGCGGATGAACGCCGACGGGTCGACAGCCAGCCGTGCCATCCGGGTCTTGTCCCCGAGGATCGACCCGCCGGTCCGGGTGGACGACGGGTCGACGGCGAGTACGCCGATGCGGTGCCCCGCCTCCGTCAGCTGCGTACCGAGCTGGTCGATGAAGGTCGACTTGCCGACGCCGGGAACGCCGGTGATGCCGATCCGCCGCGCACCACCGGCGTGCGGCAGCAGTTCGACGAGCAGTTCCTGCGCCTTGCTGCGGTGTTCGGGCTTGGCCGACTCGACGAGCGTGATCGCCCGCGAGAGCATGCCGCGATCACCGGCGCGCACGCCCTTCGCGTACGCGCTGACGTCGACGGCGTTGCGGCGCGGCACTATCCGTCCTGCTCCAGCTGGTCGAGCAGGTCGACGGCGGCATCCGCGATGACCGTGCCGGGGCCGAAGATCGCGGCGGCGCCCGCCTCGCGGAGCTGGTCGTAGTCCTGCGGCGGGATGACTCCGCCGCACACGACGAGGATGTCGGACCGGTCCAGTGCGGCCAGCTCCGCCCGCAACGCGGGCACGAGCGACAGGTGGCCAGCCGCCAGCGACGAGACGCCCACGACGTGCACGTCCGCCTCGACGGCCTGCGCGGCCACCTCGGCGGGCGTGGAGAACAGCGGGCCGACGTCGACGTCGAACCCGACGTCGGCGAACGCCGAGGCGATCACCTTCTGCCCGCGGTCGTGGCCGTCCTGGCCCATCTTGGCCACGAGGATGCGCGGGCGGCGCCCCTCGTGCTCGGCGAAGTCGTCGACCCGCTGCCGTGCGGCGTCGATCCCGCCTTCGCCCTCGGTCTTGCCGACTTCGTCGCGGTACACACCGGAGATCGTACGAATCTGCCCGGAGTGACGTCCCCACGCCTGCTCGAGTGCCTCGGAGATCTCGCCGACCGTGGCCTTGGCGCGCGCGGCGTCGACGGCCAGTTCGAGCAGGTTGCCCTCGCCGCTCTGTCCCCCGCCGGCTTCGCCCCCAGCCGCCGCGGTGAGCCTGCGCAGCGCGTCGGTGACGGCGCCGGAGTCCCGTTCGGCCCGCAGCCGCTCCAGCTTCTCGAGCTGCTGCGCGCGGACCTCGGCGTTGTCCACCTTGAGCACGTCGATCTGCTCGTCGGCCTCGGGGCGGTACTTGTTGACGCCGATAACGGGCTGGCGGCCGGAGTCGATGCGCGCCTGGGTGCGTGCCGCGGCCTCTTCGATGCGCAGCTTCGGGATGCCGGCATCGATCGCCTTGGCCATGCCGCCCGCGGCCTCGACCTCCTCGATGTGCGCCCACGCGCGGCGGGCGAGGTCGTGGGTGAGCTTCTCGACGAACGAACTGCCGCCCCACGGGTCGATCACGCGGGTGGTGCCGGATTCCTGCTGCAGCACCAGCTGGGTGTTGCGGGCGATGCGCGCGGAGAAGTCCGTGGGCAGTGCGAGCGCCTCGTCGAGCGCGTTGGTGTGCAGCGACTGCGTGTGGCCCTGCGTGGCGGCCATCGCCTCGACGCAGGTGCGCACGACGTTGTTGTGGACGTCCTGCGCGGTCAGCGACCAGCCGGAGGTCTGCGAGTGCGTGCGCAGCGACAGCGACTTCGGATTCTGGGCACCGAACCGCTTGACGAGCTTGGCCCACAGCAGGCGGGCCGCGCGGAGCTTGGCGACCTCCATGAAGAAGTTCATGCCGATGGCCCAGAAGAACGACAGGCGCGGCGCGAACGCGTCGATGTCCAGGCCCGCGCCCTCGCCCGCACGCAGGTACTCGACGCCGTCGGCGAGCGTGTAGGCCAGTTCGAGGTCGGCGGTCGCTCCGGCCTCCTGCATGTGGTAGCCGGAGATGGAGATCGAGTTGAACTTCGGCATCCGCTGCGAGGTGTACTCGAAGATGTCGGAGATGATCCGCATCGACGGCTGCGGCGGGTAGATGTAGGTGTTGCGGACCATGAACTCTTTGAGGATGTCGTTCTGGATGGTCCCCGCGAGCTTCTCCGGTGCGACGCCCTGCTCCTCGGCGGCCACGATGTAGAGCGCCATCACCGGCAGCACCGCGCCGTTCATGGTCATCGACACGCTCATCCTGTCCAGCGGGATCCCGTCGAACAGCTGGCGCATGTCGTAGATCGAGTCGATCGCCACGCCCGCCATGCCGACGTCACCGGCGACCCGCGGGTGGTCGGAGTCGTATCCCCGGTGCGTCGCCAGGTCGAACGCCACCGAGAGTCCTTTTTGGCCGGCGGCGAGGTTGCGGCGGTAGAAAGCGTTGGACTGGGAAGCCGTGGAGAAGCCGGCGTACTGGCGCACGGTCCACGGCTGGTTCACGTACATCGTCGGGTACGGCCCGCGCAGGAACGGCGCCGCACCGGGATACGTGTTCAGGAAGTCCACATCGGACAGATCGGACGCCGTGTAGAGCGGCTTGACGCCGATCCCCTCGGGGGTTTCCCATTCGAGCGCGTCCGCGCCCTTGCCGGTGGCCGACTGCAGTGCCTCGGCCCAGCGCTCGCGGTCACCGGCCGCGGGCACGCCGAGGTCGACGTCGGAGAAATCGGGGATGCTCATCGGGCGGCTCCCTGGTCGTCGGTTGCCAGCGTGTCGAGGATGCCGGTCAGGGCGGCGAGCACGTCGCATCCCTTGTGGACGGTTCCGTCGACGGTCACCCCGTCGGGCACCGTGCCCGCGAGCCACACCTCGGCCGCACCGGCCTCGCGCAGCGCCGCGACGACGTCGGCGGCCTGCTCGGCGTACGCGGCGTCCGTACCGCACAGACAGGCCACGGCGGCCCCGCTCTCCCGGAACCGCGCGACGAGGTCGTCGACACCGTCGGTCTCGGCCGGGTCGACGGGCTCGATCCCGCCCGCCTGCAGGAAGTTCGTGGTGAACGTGGCGCGCGCCGTGTGCTGTGCCAGCGGGCCGAGCGTGGCGAGGAAGACCGCCGGTCGCGAACCGGTGGCGGCGAGGTGGGCGTCGGCGCGGTCGCGCAGCGCCTCGAACCCCTCGGCGTACCGCACCCGCGGCAGGCCGCCGTCGAGCCCGTCCGGTTCGGACGGCCGGCGCTCGAGGAGTTGCTCGCCGGCGAGCGGGAACTCGCTGACACCGGTGATCGGGTCCTGGCGCGTCGCGATCCGCTCCGACCGGGCACGCCGGGTCTCGGCGAGTCGCGCCGCGAGCGCACCGGAGGTCAGCTCGGCGACGACGCCGCCCGCCCGCTCGATGGCGGTGAACTCCCGCCACGCGGCGTGGGCCAGTTCGTCGGTGAGGTTCTCGACGTACCAGGAACCGCCTGCCGGATCCACGACGCCCGCCAGCCTGGTCTCGTCGAGCAGGATCGCCTGGGTGTTGCGGGCGACACGCAGCGACAGCTCCTCGGGCCTGCCGAGAGCCTCGTCGAACGGCAGCACCGTGACGGCGTCCGCCCCGCCCGCACCCGCCGCGAACCCGGCGATCGTCGTGCGCAGCATGTTCACCCACGGATCGCGCCGGGTGACCATCGCGGGAGAGGTGACCGCGTGCTGATGCATGGCGGCGCCGGAGCCGGTCACCCCCGACACCTCGGCGACACGCGCCCACAGCCTGCGCGCGGCGCGCAGCTTCGCGATCGTCAGGAACTGGTCGGCGGTCGCGGCGATCCGGAACTCCAGCTGCGCGGCGGCCGTCTCGACGTCGAGACCCGCGTCGAGAAGCGCGCGCAGGTAGGCGACGCCCGCGGCGATCGTCGCGCCGAGTTCCTGGGCATCGGACCCGCCCGCCTCGTGGAACGGCAGTCCGTCGGCGACGACGGTGCGCAGCAGCGGGTACCGCGCCGCGACCCTCGCGGCGAGCTCGGCGGCGGGCGCCAGGTCGCGGGCGGTGCCGGTGCGCGCGTGCAGTCCGATCGGGTCGGCGCCGAGCGTGCCGCAGGCCTCGGCGTCGGGGACGCCGTGTTCGGCCTGGACGGCCAGCAGCGCGTCGGCCGCGGCCACGTAGTCCTCACCGGCCTCGAGCGTCACCGGGGCCAGGTCGAGGCGCACCTCGTGCAGCGCATCGGCCAGCGACTCCACCGGCACGCCCCCGCGGCCCGCACGCAGCCACACCGAGGTGACACCGTTTTCCAGGTCGGCGAGGACCTCGCGGTTGACCGCCGCCACGTCGCCGTGGCCGTGACGGGACCGGACGTCCCAGCCCTCGGCCACGTGTCCCTCCGGGTGGCCGCCGCGCACGAACGGCGGCAGACCGGGGAAACCCGCATCGGGCGCCTCGTCGGTGGCCGTGTACAGCGGCTGGATCTCGATGCCGTCGTAGGTCGTGGTGGCCAGCAGGCTCTCGGGCGCGCCGTCGAAGCCCTCGGGCAGCGCGCCGGTCTTGGCGAGCACGCCCGCGACGAGACGCTGCCAGCTCGCATGGTCGGGGGTGTCGAACTCGGCCGCGAGCGACAGCGCGGGAACTGCCGCGCCCGCGGAGTCCGTCGAGCCGTCCCGGGATTCCGGGCCGCCCGCAGCTGGCGTCCCTGCCACTTCCGTCATACCGAGTGATGGTAGAAGCCGTGGCGGTCCGTCAAGTGTGAGGCTGATCGCGACGCGGCCCCGCGCCACGGGTACCCGGCCACCCGCGCACCCCGATGACCGACAGAATGGGTGCGTGTCCGCAGACCAGCCACGTGTCGTCGCAGGCCGCTACCGACTCGACTCCGTGCTCGGTGCCGGCTCGATGGGCACCGTCTGGGTGGCCCACGACGAGTTCCTGCAACGGCAGGTCGCGCTCAAAGAGGTGCACGTCCCGCCGGGCGTGCCCGCCGAACAGCTCTCCGAGCTGCGCGAACGCACCCTGCGCGAGGCGCGCGCGATCGCGGCGCTGTCGCATCCGAACGTCGTCGTGCTCCACGACGTCGTCCGCGAAGGACACGACCCGTACGTCGTCATGGAGCTGCTCTCGTCGCGGAGCCTGGCCTCGATCCTCGACAGCGACCGCGAACGGCTGACGACGGCGCAGGCCGTGACGGTCGCCGAGGCCGTGGCCGCCGCGCTGGAGGCGGCCCACGCAGCGGGCATCACGCACCGTGACATCAAACCCGGCAACGTGCTCATCGCCGACGACGGCCGGATCAAACTGACGGACTTCGGCATCGCCCGCAACGTCTCCGAAGTGACGATGACGCACACCGGCATGATGCTCGGCTCGCCCGCGTTCATCGCGCCGGAGGTCGCCTCGGGCGGCGCCGTCACCTCCGCTGCCGACCTGTGGGGCCTCGGGGCGACGCTGTTCGCCGCCACCGAGGGGCGGCCGCCCTACGACGAGGGCGGCGACCCGCTGGCCACCGTCACCGAGGTCGTGCGCGGCAGCCCGCCGAAACCCTCACCGGGACCGCTCGCGGGCATCATCCAGGGGCTGCTGGCGAAAGAGGCGAGCAGCCGCCTGCCTCTCGCCGAGGTACGGCGCAGGCTCCGGCCACTGCTGCCCGCTCCCGGCGAGGAGGTGTTTCCCGCCTCGTTGTTCGACGACACCGGCGTGGCCGGCGGGCACGATCCGGGAGCCACGCAGGTCATTCCGAAACTGCCTCCCGCTCAGGAGCAGGTGCCCGGAGCGGAAGGGTCCGGAGCGGCCGAGTCCGGCACGGAAGCGGCCGACGCGGGGCCGTCCGACGCGGCCGGGGCCGGAGCGGGCGGCGGGAACGGTGCGGAGGCCGACGCGGCCGACGCGGGCGACGCGGGCGGCGCTGAGGCCGACGCGGGCGGCCGGGGTGAGCTGGCCGCGGACCCGGGGCCGCTGCCGTTCACGCCGACGGCGGGCCCGAGTCACGCCGCCGAGCCGGAACCCGCCTCACGCAGGCGGCTCGCGCTGATCTCGGCGGCGGTCGTCGTGGTGTTCCTGCTGGCCGTCGCGGGGGGTTTCCTGCTGGTGCGCACCGTGTCGGGCCACTCGGCCGCACCTCCCGCCGGAGATGCGGCAACCCCGGAACGCTCCGCCGGCACGTCCGGGACCGCCACCCCGCAGCCGCTGCAACTGCGCCACGGCGACGCCACGAACATGCGCGGCGCGAAGGGCGGGCTGTTCACCGTCCGCGTGCCCGCCGGCTGGAAGCGGTTCGTCACCCAGCGCACCGCCGACACGCTGCCCACCAGCACGCACATCCAGTTCGTCTCCGCCGACGGAGCACGCACGCTCGGCGTGGAGCGGTTCGCGGGCGAGGGCCTGACCTCCGAGCAGTACGTGGCACGGCTGCGCGAGTCGTGGACGCAGTCCGACTTCACGCTCGTGCAGCAGGAGGACATCCACGAGGGCGAGGGCCTGCGCATCACCTACCGCACCGCCGAGCGCGGCGACCGCGGCGAGGACAGCGGGGACGGCGGCCGCGCGATCAACCGCAGCACGACCGCCGACGTGTTCCCCACCGGCACCGGCCTGTGGGTCGTCGCCGTGACCGTCCCGGTGGACCAGGAGCGGCTCGGCAGGCAGCACCTGTTCGACCGCATCGTCCCCACGTTCCGCCAGACGGACTGACTCCTCGCCCGCACCGGCCCCGACCGCGGCCCGCCCGCCTGCGTGCGGGAACCGCGCCGGAGTTCGGCGTACCCGCGCCCGGATAGCGGGAGCCTGCAGTAACCTGCGCGTTCGTGACGGATTCGAACTCCCCCATGGACCAGGCTCACGACACGGCCCGCGAGGCCGCCGCCGTTCTCGCCGAGCGCACCGGAGTCGCGCAGCACGACGTCGCGATCGTGCTGGGCTCGGGCTGGCGCCCCGCCGCCGACGTCATCGGCGCTCCCGATACCGAGGTCGAGCTGGGTGACCTGCCGGGGTTCGCCAAGCCCGGCGCCGTCGGGCACGGCAGCTCCGCGCGTTCGATGGCACTCGGCGACAACCGGGCGCTGGTGCTGCTCGGCCGCACGCATCTCTACGAGGGACGGGGCACGGCCAGCGTCGTGCACGGCATCCGCACCGCCGCGGCGGCGGGCGTGAAGACCGTGCTGCTGACCAACGCCGCGGGCGGCCTGCGGCAGGGGCTCGAGGTCGGCCAGCCGGTGATGATCTCCGACCACCTGAACATGACGGCCACCTCGCCGATCGTGGGCGCGAACTTCGTCGACCTGACCGACCTGTACTCGAGCAGGCTGCGCGAGGTGGCGGCGTCGATCGATCCGTCACTGACCGAGGGCGTGTACGCGGCCATGCCGGGGCCGCATTTCGAAACCCCCGCCGAGATCCGCATGCTGCGCACCCTCGGCGCCGACCTGGTCGGCATGTCGACCGCGCTCGAGGCGATCGCCGCGCGGGCTGCGGGACTCGAGGTGTTCGGGCTGTCGCTGGTGACGAACCTGGCGGCCGGGATCACGGGCGAGGCCCTCGACCACGAAGAGGTCATCGAGGCGGGCCGGGCAGCAGCCGAGCGGATGGGCTCGCTGCTGCGCGACCTCGCCGCCAGGGCATGACGCCGGCAGGGCATGACGCCGGCAGGCGGGCGAGGTGCGGCGGAGCGGCGGCTATTTCGACGTCAACGTGCCGGTGATGATCGGCACGTCCGTGACTTCCCTGCGCATCATCGAGGTCCTTTCCTGGGAATGATGTCCTCGCGCACCTCGTCCGCCCGGTGACCGAGGCGGCGACAACGTCGTCGCGCGCCGCACCGGGGTGGTTCGCGAGCCGAACCGGCTCGAGCTGCGTGTCAATCTCCCCCGGCGCCGTGGCGCCCGACAATAACCCGTTCGAGTAAGCGGACCGGCCTCGCCGACCCGGTTGTCACGGCGCTGACAAAACGGTGTCGTGCAGTACTCACCGGGGTGCGGTCGATGTCCGCTTTCGCCCGTCCGGACCCGGTGCCGAGGACTGCGCGGAAGTGTGCCGCGCGTCACTCGGCACGGTCGAGGTGTCCGCGCCGTCGTGCCCGGACGGTCACAGCGACGCGGGGGCGTCCTGCTTCCGGAGCAGGTTCCGGGCGAGCAGCCCGACGGCGATCCACACCCGGCTGTCGGGGTCGTAGATCCGGTCGCCGTAGCGCTCGTCGACCTGGTGCATGCGGTAACGCACGGTCTGCGGATGGATGTCGAGCTGCGCGGCGATGTCCGGGGCACTGCCGCGGCGCTGAATCCACGCCAGCAGCGTCTCGGCGAGCCGTTCGCGCTGGCGCACGTTGAACTCGGCGAGCGGCGCGACGGCCTTGTCACCGAGCAGCCGTGCCAAGGGCGGATCGCTCAGTAACCACAACGTGAGCAGGTGCTCGTCGGCACGCACCACGTCGCCCTCGGAACCCGGTGTGGGCGCGGCGACCACACCCGCCTCGCGCAGCTCGGCGAGCCTGCGTGCCCACCGGAGCGAGTGTGCGGCCTCCTCCACCGGTACCGGCGGTCCGATCACGGCCCGCGTGCCGCGCAACCCGGCCTCGGCGAGCCGTGCCGCCGTGCCCCCGGGGTCGCCGTCGGTGGTCGATTCGGGCCACGGCAGCACCACGCACGGGACCTCGCCCTCGAGGTCGACCAGCACGTCGTCGGGCAGGTCCGAGTAACCTGCCGGGTCTCCGCCCGGCCGGTCGACGACCGCGACGGCGAGGCGCTGCGGAAGCGGCCACGCGGCCGCGGTCGCCAGCTCCTCCAGCACGTCCCGCGGCGCGGGTGTCTCCGCGACGAGCACCTCGAGCAACCGTTTGCGCCTGCGTTCGAGCGCACCGGCCGCGCGCTTCTGCGCCGCCGTGTAGCCCTCGTGGGACAGCTCGGACAACTCGTCCATGTAGGCGAACAGCGCGCCTGCCAGCTCGCACATGGTCTCGACCTGCAGCCCCGCCCCGAGGCCGATCTCCGCGAGTCGTTTCCACCCGACCCGCACCCCGAGCCGGAACGCCGAGTGCAGCACCTCGAGCCCGCGCCCCTCGACGACCTCGAGTCTGCCGAGCTGGCGGAACACCGTGTCCGTGCGATCGTCGACCGGGGCATCGCCGAGCAGCCGGTCGAGGAAGTCGACGACGCCCTGTTCGACACCGTCACGGATGGCCAGACCGAACTTGCCCTCCAGCGGCCGCTGGTATTCGGGGATCGTGTACTGGATCTGTTCGATGATGCGCTGGGCGACGGTCCCGGCCTGCTCCCGGAAGACCGGCGCCATGCGTGCCAGCTCCTCCCGCGCGGACGGACCGACCAGCGCCGCGTTGGACAACACTGCAGGCCACCCCCTCGGCAAAACGAGGGCAAAACTATCGAGCCTCGCCGTCGCCTGACAACATGGGCCGGTGCCAGAGTCCGCAGACCCCACCGCCCGCCTGACGCCGGACCTGCGTGATGCCGCGTACCGGTGGATCGCCGACGACCCCGACCGGTCGGCACAACAGGAGCTGCAGACCGTGCTCGCGCGCGCCGTGGCAGGCGACACCGAGGCGACCGCCGACCTCGCCGACCGGATGGCGGGCCCGCTCGCGTTCGGGACCGCGGGGCTGCGCGGTCCGGTGCGGGCAGGCCCGAACGGCATGAACACCGCGGTCGTGGTCCGCACCACCGCGGGTGTCGCACGGTGGCTGGCCGATTCCGGCCACGGGGGCGCGACGGTGGTGCTCGGCCGCGACGCCCGTCACGGGTCCGAGCGGTTCGCGACCGCGGCCGCCGAGGTCCTGACCGCGGCCGGATTCGCGGTGTCGGTGCTGCCCGCGCCGCTTCCGACGCCGCTACTGGCGTTCGCGGTGCGGCATCTCGGTGCGGCCGCGGGCATCCAGATCACGGCGTCGCACAACCCGCCTGCCGACAACGGCTACAAGCTCTACGACCACACGGGCGCGCAGATCGTGCCGCCTGCCGACCGGCGGATCGAAGCGGCCGTCGAGGCGGCACCTCCGGCACGGCAGGTGCCGCGGGCAGACGGCGCGGCAACCGTCGACGTGCTCGAGGCCTACCTCGCCGCGACGACGGCACTGCCGCGTGGCGGTGCGCGGGACGTGCGGATCGCGGCGACCGCGCTGCACGGCGTGGGAGCCGACGTCCTGGAGGCCGCGCTGCGCGGCGCCGGGTTCACCGACGTCCACCTGGTCGGCACGCAGCGCGCGCCGGACCCCGACTTCCCGACCGTCGCGTTCCCCAACCCCGAGGAACCGGGTGCCACGGACCGGCTGCTGGCGCTGGCCGAGGAGGTGCGCGCCGATGTGGCGATCGCGCTCGACCCGGACGCCGACCGGTGTGCCCTCGGTGTCCCCGGTCGCGACGGCGCGTGGCGAATGCTCCGCGGTGACGACACCGGCGTCGTGCTGGGTGAGCACGTGCTGTCGGGTCGCCGCGGCGCAGGGGGTTCCGGAGCCGGTGGCGCTGCGGGTGGTGCCGGTGCCGATGGTGCCGGTGCCGGTGGTGCCGCAGGCGAGCTCGTCGTCGAGGAGGACGGCACGGTCACCGACACCGGGGGCCCGCTGGTGGCGACGACGATCGTGTCGTCGTCGCTGCTGGGCGAGATCGCCCGTGCCCACGGCGCGCGGTACGCGGAGACGCTGACCGGCTTCAAGTGGCTCGCACGTGCCGGCGACGACCTGGTGTTCGCCTACGAGGAAGCGCTCGGACTGTGCGTGGCGCCGGACGTCGTCCGCGACAAGGACGGCATCTCCGCGGCTGTCGTCGCGTGCGATCTGGTGGCCACGCTGAAGGCAGGCGGGCGCACGCTGCTCGACATGCTCGACGACCTCGCCGCCCGCCACGGCGTGCATGTCACCGATCAGGTGTCGCTGCGTATCGCCGACCTGACCGCACGCGCCGAGCTGATGACCGGCCTGCGCGCCGGTCCGCCCGCGGACCTCGCCGGGGTGACCGTGACGGCCGAGGACCTGCTGCCCGATGCCGACGTGCTGCGCTTGCGCGGACAAGGCGTGCGCGTGCTGCTGCGGCCGTCGGGGACGGAACCGAAGCTCAAGGCGTACCTCGAGGTGATCGAACCGCCGGGCGACGACCTCGCCGCCGCGCGCGCCCGCGCCACGGAACGGCTCGACGCACTGCGCAGCGACCTCGAGCGGCTGCTTGCCGAGTCCGCACCGGCCGAGGCACCCTGAGGCGCCGTGGCCACCCTGCTGATCGTTCACCACACGCCGTCGCCGAGCCTGCAGTCGATGTTCGAGGCGGTCGTCTCCGGGGCGAGTGACCCCGAGATCGAGGGCGTCGACGTCGTGCGCAGGCCCGCGCTGTCGGCGACCGCGTCCGACGTGCTCGGCGCCGACGGGATCGTGCTCGGCACCCCCGCGAACCTCGGCTACATGTCGGGCGCGCTGAAACACTTCTTCGACACCGTCTACTACCCGTGTCTCGACGCCACGCGCAGCCTGCCGTTCGGGTACTACGTGCACGGCAACGAGGGTGTCGAAGGTGCCCAGAAGGCCATCGCGACCGTGACGACGGGCCTGGGCTGGCAGCAGGCGACGGCGCCCGTGACCGTCGTGGGCGAACCCGGCAAGGACGACATCTCCGCCTGCTGGGAACTCGGCGCCACGTCGGCCGCCCACTTGATGGAGTGACCCCCACCCAGCCCATCAGGTTTGTGCCCCCAAGGGCACCTTGGGGGCGTTCAGCGCCCCGAAGGTGCCCTTGGGGGCAGTTCCACCCCGAGGAGCGCTCACTGGGCGTGGCGGCTACGGGCGCCGGCGACCACCCACAAGGTGACGCTTCGCGCCCCAGTATTTTCATGAGCATGCGCACACGTCGACTGCTCGCCGGGGTGCTGGTCGCCGCGGCCGTCACCGCCAGCGGATGTTCCTCCGCCTCCGACGAATCGCTCCCCGACGCGGCGACACTCGTCGACGACGCCACGAAAGCCACCGCCGGCATCGACAGCACACACTTCGCCATCCAGGTCAACGGCAACGTCCAGGGCCTCATGATGCAGTCCCTCGACGGCGACCTGACCGCCGACGGCGAAGCCGAGGGCAGCGGCACGATCACGCAGGCGGGCCAGCTGGTGGAGATCGACTTCGTACTCACCGGCGACTCGTTGCACTTCAAAGGGCCGACCGGCGGTTACCAGCAGCTTCCCGCATCGATGGTGTCGAACATCTACGACCCGTCGGCGATACTCGACCCGGACCGCGGAGTCGCCGAACTCGTCTCGAACCTCGAGGACCCCGAGACGACCGCCGAGGAGGAGGTCTCCGGCCACGAGACCGTCAAGGTCGAAGGCACGCTGCCGCGGGACGTGCTCTCCGAGGTGCTGCCCGGCGTACCGTCGGCGGCCGACGTGGCGTTCTGGATCCGCAACGACGAGTCGCACCTGCCCGTCAAGGCCACGGCGACGTTCTCCGGTGATGCCTCCGTCGACATCACCCTGTCCGACGTGAACGAGCCGGTCACTGTCGAGCCCCCACAGTGACCTCCCCCGACTCCGCTTCCCCCGCCACCGGCACCGGCACCGGCACCGACACCAGCACTGACACCCCCGCGACCGGTGGCGCCCACTCGCGCCGCCTCGCGATCAGCGCGGGCGGCCTCGCGGTGCTGCTCGGCGCTCTCGACACGTACGTCGTCCTCGGTCTGCTGCGGCAGATCGTCGAGGACTTGCAGGTCCCGCTGAACCGCATCGAGCGCGTCACGCCGATCGTCACGGGCTACCTGCTCGGCTACGTCGCCGCGATGCCGCTCCTCGGCCAGGCCTCGGACCGGTTCGGCCGTAAAGCCCTGCTGCAGACCTGCCTGACGGTGTTCCTGGCCGGATCGGTGCTGACGGCCGCCGCCGAGTCGGTCCCGCTGCTGGTGGCGGGACGCGTGGTGCTGGGCGTCGCGGGCGGTGCGCTGTTGCCGGTCACGCTCGCGCTGGCGGCCGACCTGTGGTCACAGCACCGGCGGGCGGCCGTGCTCGGCGCGATCGGCGGTGCGCAGGAACTGGGCAGTGTCCTCGGCCCGGTGTACGGCATCGCGCTGGCCGGTCTCGCCGGCTGGCGGGCCGTGTTCTGGGTGAACGTGCCGTTGGCGCTGCTGGCGATGGTCGTGGTGCACCTGTCCATCCGGGGCGGACGTCCCGCGCAGCGGCAGAAGGCCGACGTCGTGGGTGCGAGCCTGCTGGCCGTCGCCCTCGGACTGCTGGTCGTCGCGCTGTACAACCCGGAGCCGCAGGAACAGGTCCTGCCGAGCTGGGGCCCTGCCACGTTGATCGCCGCCGCGGCGGCATTCGTGGCCTTCATCGTGTGGGAGGCCACGGCCCGCACCCGGCTGCTCGACACCGCGAACGTGCAGCTCCGGCCGTTCTTCGCCGCCCTCGGCGCGAGCCTGGCTGCGGGTGCCGCGCTGATGGTGACGCTGGTCGACGTCGAACTGTTCGCCCAGACCCTGCTCGGCGAGCGCGACCACGGCGCGGTGCTGCTGCTGTTGCGGTTCCTCGTCGCGCTGCCGGTGGGCGCGGTGATCGGCGGGCTGCTGGCGAACCGGATCGCCGAACGCTGGGTGGCGGCCGCAGGCCTGCTCGTCGCCGCCTGCGGATTCCTGCTCATGTCGCACTGGCCCGCCGACGTACTGTCCGCCCCGCACGAACTCGGCCCGCTGACGCTGCCCCGGCTGGACACCGATCTGATCCTCGTCGGCATCGGCCTCGGCCTGGTCATCGCGCCGTTGTCGGCGGTGGTGCTGCGGGTCGTACCTGCCGGTCAGCACGGCATGGCGTCGGCGGCCGTGGTGGTGGCGCGGATGACGGGCATGCTCGTCGGCATCTCGGCCCTGTCGGCGTGGGGCCTGCACCGGTTCCACACCCTCACCGCGAACCTGCAGACGCCGTTGCCGATGCTGTATCCGAACGACGCGGCCTTCGACAGGGCCGCCGCCGAGTACGCGGCCGGGCTCCAGGACGCGATGCTCACCCAGTACACGGAGATCTTCGCGATCACCGCGGTCGTCTGCCTCGTGGGTGCGGGCCTCGCCCTGCTCACCGGCCCACGACGCGCTCGATAGACTCGGCGGGTATTCGACGCCCGCTTCCGAGTTCAAGGACTGTCCTGGTGAAGATCGACAACAGCCCCGCGAGGGGAACCCGTGACCTGCTTCCGACTGCGGTGGCGGTGCGCGACCATGTGCTGTCGACCATCGCCGAGGTGTACGGCCGTTACGGCTACCAGCGCATCGAGACACCCGCGCTGGAACGCGTCGAGCGGCTCTCCGGCGGCCAGGGCGGCGAGAACGAGAAGATGATCTTCCAGGTGTTGCGACGCGGTCTGCCCGAGCGCATCGAGGCCGATACCGAGCTCGCCGAACTGGTCGACATGGGTTTGCGCTACGACCTGACGGTGCCGCTCGCCCGGTTCTACGGACAGCACCGGGGCGAGCTGCCGACGCCGTTCCGTTCGTTCCAGTTCGGTCCGGTGTGGCGTGCCGAACGGCCGCAGAAGGGCCGGTACCGGCAGTTCTACCAGTGCGACATCGACATGGTCGGCGAACCGGGCATGCTCGCCGAGGCCGAGCTGATCGAGGCCACGACGCAGGCGCTCAACCGGGTGGGACTCACCGGCACCACGGTGCGGATCTCCGACCGGCGGTTCCTGTCGGCCCTGGCCACCGAGGCCGGCGTACCGGCCGAGGAGCACGACGGCTTCTTCATCACGCTGGACAAACTGGACAAGATCGGGTGGGACGGTGTCTCCGCCGAGCTGGCCACGCGTGGTTTCGGTCCGGAGGTCGTGTCGGCCGCCCGCGACCGTATCGAGGCACTCGGTGCGGTCCCCGGCGACAAGCTGGCCGCCACGCTGGCCGAGGTCGTGCCCAGCCTGCCGGAGGCCGTACTCGACGATCTGGCGACCACTGCCACCTGCCTGTCGGAGATCGCCGCCCAGAACGCCGTGACGTGGGAGTTCGACCCGACGCTGGTGCGCGGCATGGGCTACTACACCGGGCACATCTTCGAGGTCACCGCGCCCGGCGCAGCCGGCTCGGTGGCCGGCGGTGGCCGCTACGACAACCTCATCGGCCGGTCGCTGGGCACCGAGGTCCCCGCGTGTGGTTTCTCGATCGGGTTCGAGCGGATCGTCGACCTGCTGTCCGAACCGCCGTCGCACGACCGGCTCGCGCTGCTCTACGACACCGATGTTCCGACCTCGACGGTGCTGGCGACGGCCAGGCAGCTGCGCAGCGACGGCCGGTCGGTCGCCCCGGTGGGCCGCAGCGGCAAGTTCGCCGCGCAGCTCAAGCGGGTCGACGCCGCAGGATTCACCGCGTTCGTCCACCTGCGCGCCGACGACGACAGCTCGCTCGAAGAACGTCCACTGCGCGGCGAGGACTGAGCGGCGAAGACCGAGCGGCGAAGACCGATCCGCCGCGTGGTCGATCCCCCGGAACGACACACCACCGCGACAACACAGCCAACCAGCGGGGTGCGTGGCTCATCGACGTCACGCACCCCGCTGGTCGTTCGCCACATTTCTCCGTGCGCAACTTTTCCCGTGCGCCCATGGCGATCGCCACGAGAAAGACGAGAAACAACGAAAAACGGACCCGTCGGCGAATCCGATGATTCTCGGACTCGAGCCGACAGGCCCGTTTTCCATTTTATGTTGGGTTCGGCGGTGTCCTACTCTCCCACACCCTGTCGAGTGCAGTACCATCGGCGCTGGCAGGCTTAGCTTCCGGGTTCGGAATGGGACCGGGCGTGTCCCTGCCGCTATCACCACCGAAACACTACGAAACAACACACCGTTGCCCCGCGCCACACGAACCAGCCGGCCGGTGTGGGGCGGGTGGTGTGGTGTTTCAGGATCGTAGAGTGGGTGCGTAGCATCGTTGTAGGCAAGTCCTCGGCCTGTTAGTACCAGTCCACTCCAACACACATTACTGCGCTTCCATGTCTGGCCTATCAACCCAATCATCTCTTGG
>NZ_JAMTCQ010000002.1 GCF_024171895.1 Prauserella halophila
CAAAACGCTCGGCTGGGACACCCCAGCCGAGCGTCTGCTAAAACTCGTCTAAATCACCCGGTGTTGCAACCACCCCTAGAACCCGCCGGCACCTTGGGGGCACTGAACGCCCCGGATGTTCCCCTCGCGACTTGGGTCGGCGTTCGTGGGTGGGGAGGCGGCCGGTTGGCAGGGTTAGTGCCCCGAAGGGCACCTTGGGGGCGTTGAACGCCCCAGATGTTCCCCTCGCCGCCGGGCTCCTCGCCGCCGGGCCCCTCGCGACCGGTCCGCTCGTAGCGGCCTGTGTGGCCGTTAGGACCGCGAAAAGCCCCGGGACACCTGGTCAGGCGTCCCGGGGCTGCTCACGCTGTGAAGCTTCGGCTCACTCCTCCGCGTCGGCGGGCTCGCCCGAGCCGTTGTTCTTCGCCTTGGCGTCGGCCTTCTGGCGGTTTCCGCCGTTGCGGCGCCGCGGCTGACGCGGCGCGGGCGGCTGCACGGCCACGGTCTGCTGCGCAGGCCCGCTACCGCCGCCGAGCATCAGCTCCGCGAACGTCGCCATCGCCTCGTCCAGCTGCCCGCCGATGCGCCGCACCGATTCCTCGTTGTTCTGCTGCACCACGGTTTCGACGTCCTCGGCCGCCGGCTGCTTCGACAGGGTGCCCTCGACACCCGCGAAGCCCGAGCGCACCGACCCGTCCAGGTCGCCCAGCCGCCCGGTGAGGTCGTCCTCGACCTTGTCGACCCGGGTACCGAGGTCGTCGAGCTTGCTCGTGACCTGCTCGAGCTTGTCGGTGACCTTGGTGAGCCGCTCGGCCGGATCGGTCGCCTCGGCGGCCTCGGTCACCGACGTCTTGACGGTGTCGGTGGAGGCGGTGATGCGTTCCTTCGTGTCCGTGTCGAGCCGCTCGACACGTTCCTTGAGGCCGGTCTCCAGGGTGTCGATGCGCTCGCGCACCGGGTTGCCGACCGTCGTCGGCATGGCCTCGAGCTTGTCGTCCTGCTTGTCCAGGTGCCCGCCGAGCTCGTCGATGCGTCGGTGGATGTTCTCGAGCTTGTCCTCGAGCCCGTCCATCCGGCCCGCGACCGCCTCGAACTTCGCGGCCATACTGTCGAGCCGCCCGTCCAGCTGCGCGAACGGCTTCGCGAGCTTGTCGACGACCGCCTCGATGTTCTTGCCCAGCTCGGCGATCGCGTTGTCCTGGGCCTCCATGCGGGTCATCGCCTCGTCGAGGCGCTCCGCGAGGACACCGACCTCGGTACGGTCGGGCAGCTCGCCCAGCCGCTTGCGCACCGCGCCGAGGGAGTCGATCGGGGCGAGCCGGGCGTAGATGTCGTCCAGCGCGTCGAAAATCTGCTGCTGTTCGCTCTCTCGAACCTCGGCCGCGCGCACGAGCATGTTGCGCATCCGGTCGAAGGACGGAGCTGCGAGTTGGTTGTCAGTCGTCACTACGAGTCCTTCATCGGCGGGGAAAGGATGGGACGTGATCGGCAGCCTATCCATCCGCGGAATGGGACGGCCAGCGCCCCCGGGAAATTGTGAGTGGCGACCGCGGTAGTACCGCGCCACAAGCGCGGAAATAACGAACGGGTCAACGGGGCTGTCGCGGGAGTGCGGCCGTTGCCGGGCCGTGCTGGCGCAGGACTGTGTTCGGGCTTTCGGCGTGGAGCAGGACACCGGTCACCGGCGGCGAGTAGTGTCTGTACATGGACACCACAAGTGCCCCGAGTAGGGAACAACCGAGTAGAGAACAACTGCGTCAGGCCCCCAAGGTCCTGCTTCACGATCACTTGGACGGCGGGTTGCGCCCCCGCACCGTCGTCGAGCTGGCCGACAGCACCGGTTACGACGGGCTGCCGACCGGCGACGTCGACGAACTCGGCCGCTGGTTCGCCGATGCCGCGGACTCCGGTTCGCTGGAGAAGTACCTGGAGACGTTCGCCCACACCTGCGGCGTCATGCAGACAGAGGATGCACTGGCCCGGGTCGCCGCCGAGGCGGTCGAAGACCTGGCCGACGACGGCGTCGTCTACGCCGAGTTGCGCTACGCCCCGGAGCTGTTCGTCGAACGCGGACTGTCACTCGATGCGGTGGTCAAGGCCGTCACGGACGGTGTCACGGAGGGTGAACGGAAAGCGAAGGCCAACGGCCGGGGCATCCGCGCACGCCAGCTCCTGTGTGCGATGCGCCAGCACGCCCGCGCGGCCGAGATCGCCGAGCTGGCCGTTCGGCACCGGGACACCGGCGTCGCCGGTTTCGACATCGCCGGACCGGAAGCGGGATATCCGCCGACCCGAAATCTGGACGCGTTCGAGTACATGCGTTCCAACAATGGTCATTTCACCATTCACGCGGGCGAGGCTTTCGGGCTCGCGTCGATTTGGGAGGCGATCCAGCACTGTGGCGCGGAAAGGCTCGGACACGGCGTTCGGATCGCTGACGACGTGAATATTTCGGCCGACGGCGACGTGCAATTGGGCAGGCTCGCCTCGTTCGTGCGGGACACGCGCATTCCGCTCGAGCTGTGCCCGTCGTCCAACGTGCAGACCGGGGCTGTGCCGTCGATCGCCGAGCATCCGTTCGGGCTGCTCGCGAAGCTGCGTTTCCGGGTGACGGTCAACACCGACAACCGGTTGATGAGTGGCTGCTCCATGTCGTCGGAGTTCGCCGCTCTGATCGACGCGTTCGGCTACGACTGGGCCGATCTCCAGTGGTTCACGATCAACGCGATGAAATCGGCGTTCATGGATTTCGACCAGCGGCTCGACGTGATCAACAACGTCATCAAGCCCGGATACGCCGAGCTGATGGCCTGATCTCCTGCGGCCAGGGCCCGGATGTCCGCATCGCGGCCGGCCGCCACGCGGGTGGACGGCCGCACGGGCACCGGCCCTGCGCGTGCCGGTCTGCATCGCGTCCGGACGGGTCTTGGGCTGGACCATCGGCGGAAACTCGTTCGGGTCGCCGCGGCGCCGGCGGCTACAGTGCGTCGCGATGACGCGACTGCACTTGTTCGACATGGACGGGACTCTGATCCACGGCTCGGCGGCTGCGATCGAACTGTCGAAACAGCTCGGCGTCGAAGGCGAGATCGTCGAGCTGGAGCGCGCGTTCACCGACGGACTGCTGAGCACCGGTGAGTTCGCGCGCCGCGCGCAGGCGTTGTGGGGCGAGCTGACCGAGGCGCACGTCACCGCTGCCTTCGACGGTGCGCCGTGGCTGGACGGCATTCGCGAGACGTGGGCCGACATCCGTGCGCGGGGCGAACACTGCGCCGTCATCTCGATCTCGCCGAGCTTCTTCGTCCAGCGCCTGCTGCCGTGGGGCGCGCACGCGGCACACGGCTCGCCGTGGCCCGCGGTGCCGTTCGCCGAACCCGTCGATCCGGCTCGTATCCACACGCCCGACTCCAAGGTGCGCATCGCCGACGAGCTGTGCGCGGCATTCGGCGTCACCCGCGGCGACTGCGTGGCCTACGGCGACTCGTCGTCCGACGTCGCGCTGTTCGGCGCGGTGCCGGTCTCGGTGGCCGTCAACGCCGACCACCACGTCGGCGACCTCGCCACGCACACCTACACCGGACGTGATCTCCGCGAAGCCCATTCGCTCACTTGTGATGCTTAGCCACGCGAAGTAAAGTCCACGATTCAGGATCGTCGTCTTGAATGGTGGGAATCGATGACGCGGGTGGGGCCTCCGGGCGACGGTGGGAACCTCGGTTCCGGCGACGATGATCGTGATGAGGGAGCCGAGGGTGCCGTGCGGACGGGCCCCGCCGACCCCGGCGCCGGCGGGTCCGGGCGATTCCGGTGGCGGATCCTCGCGCTGGGCCTGAGCGCCCAGACGGCGAGTTGCGCATTCCTGTTCGGTATCCCGTTCCTCGTGCCCGCGATGCAGCAGGCGGAGAACCTCACGCTCAGCCAGGCCGGCACGGTCGTCGTCGCACCGAGCATCGGGCTGCTGCTCACGCTGATCCTGTGGGGAGCGGCCGCCGACCGCTACGGCGAACGGCTCGTCATGGGGCTCGGCCTCGGCGCCTCAGGAGCCCTGCTGCTCGCCGTCGGCCTCGCCGCCCCGTCGTTGCCGGTGCTGTTCGCGCTGCTGGTCGCCGCGGGCGCCTGCACCGCGTCCGTCAACGCCGCCAGCGGGCGGGTCGTCATGGGATGGTTCTCCGCCGCCGAGCGCGGCGTCGCGATGGGCATCCGGCAGACCGCGCAGCCGATCGGCGTCGGCATCGCCGCGCTGTCGCTGCCGGTGCTCGCCGAACACGCCGGGTACCGCGGCGCCCTGCTGTTGCCGGCCGTGCTGGCCCTGGCCGTCGCGGTGCTCGTCGCGTGGCTCGTGGTCGACCCGCCGCGCCCCGAACCCGATCGCACCCGCCCGCGCCGGGACCGGTCGCCGTACCGCGGCGCGACACTGTGGCGGGTGCACGGCGCCAGTGCGCTGCTGGTCGTACCGCAGTTCGCGGTGTCGGCGTTCGCCCCGGTCTACCTCGTGACGGTGCACGACTGGAGCGCCCTCGCCGCGGGCGCGTTCCTCGCGGTGCTGCAGGGCCTCGGTGCGCTGGGCAGACTCGCGGCCGGGTACTGGTCGGACCGCGCGGGCAGCAGGCTCCGTCCGATGCGGACACTGGCAGTGGCTGCCGCGCTGGTGATGCTGCTGTTGGCGCTGGGGGACGCGACGTGGTCGTGGCTCGCCGTCGGCGCGTTGACGTTGGCCGCCGTCATCACCGTGAGCGACAACGGGCTCGGATTCACCGCGTCGGCCGAACTCGCGGGCCTCAGCTGGGCGGGCAGGGCGATGGGGGTCCAGAATACGACGCAGAACCTCGCCGCCGTGCTGACGCCGCCGTTGCTCGGCCTCGTGATCGGCGACAGCCGTTACGCACTGGCGTTCTGTGTCGCGGCGATCTTCCCCGTGATGGCGATCCGGCTCACCCCGGTACGCGGCGAACGCGGGTGAGCGCTGACGTCGATCCGGGGGTCGGCGGGAGGTCTTTTGGTACGACCAAAGCGCCCCGAAGGTGCCCTCCGGGGCATCGCTACGGTGTCACTACTGCGGCCTCACCGCTACGGCGGCACCGCTACCGCGTCACCGCTGCAGGGTCAGTTGACGTGGAGACGGCCCTCGAAGTCGTCGACCAGAGCGCGCCAGGTCTTCTGCTCGTCGTCGAACGGGCCGCTCGGCGCGAGGCGCGTGGGGTCGGGTTTGAGGACGTAGGACACGAACCACCCGAGCCGCTCGGACGTCGCGAGTGCTTCGGCGACGCTGTCGTCACCGGACCAGTCCGCGGCGTCGTTGAGCAGTTCGACGGCCAGTTCGAGCTGGTTGGGGTCGACCGCGTCGGGCCCTTCGCCGACGTCGGCGTCCAGCGAGGCGAGCACGTAGGTGTTGGCCGCCTCGACCTCGACCTCCAGCTCGCCCGCGGTGGCCGCGGTCAGCACCTCGTCCCATGTGGACACATCGGCCAGTTCGCTGTCGGCGAGCTCGCCCGGCTCGGCGAGCCTGCGTGCCAGCGCCTTCGGCGAGGTGAAGACCTCGATGGTGCCGTTCGCACCGAGGAACACGGGGTCGTCGTCGAGGTAACAGCGCAGCGTGTAGTAGTCACCGGCCGAAGTGACGATCTTGACCGGGTCGATGCCGACCTCGCCCCAGAAGCCGGGCTCGTCCTCGTCCTCGTCGTCGGCGGACTCGGAACCGCCGACGGGGTCGATCTCGTCGTTCTCGCTGTCCACGCCTGCCTCGGACTCGGCGGACTCCTCGTGGAACGCGGCCAGCTCCTCCGCGGTGGTCTCGAGCGTGGCGGCGTCGACCTCGGGCACGGTCACGAGGTCGTCGACCGCGTCGAGGATCGTGTCCCACTTCTCCGAGACCGTGCCGGACAGGTCGGCCCACAGCTTGCCGCCCTCACGGCCGCTGAACGGGAGCGTGCCCTGGTCCAGCAGCGAGAAGCCTTCGCAGCTGTCGAGGACCTCGTGCACCTCGTCGAGCTCGCACACGTCGGCGAGCGAGCGCACGATGCCCACGATCTCCGCGAGTTCGGACAGCGTCCACGAATCCGGCGTCTCCGCCACGAGCTCCGGCACGCCGACCAGGTCGTAGGAATGGTCGTCGTCGGGGATCAGCTCGGGCGCGTTCAGCGCGGGCACGGTGTGCCACGCCGGGTGGTCGGCCAGATCGTGCTGCCGTGCCGTGCGCACGTAGGCGGCGAGGTGTGCGGCGTCGGGGAAGGCGTACAGGTCGTCCTCGTCGCCGAGGAAGGCTTCCCATTCCTCGCCGTCCTCCCGCCAGCGCGGGGCCCACAGGGTGACTACGTCGCCCTGCGGCAGCCCGAGTTCGATCGGGATGATGTCCTGTGCCATTACTTCCTCCGCCACGCACCTGATACGCCCAGTTCGGCAGGGTGATTCCAGCTCCCGGGGCGCGCCTCGAAGCCTACGGGTTCCGTCCGGTTCCCGCGATCACCCCTCACCGGCCGAAAGTCGCGATGACACCATCTACGGCACGATGAATGACTCCCTTGCCGATCGCCTGCCCGGCGACCCCGACCCGGACACGCTGTTCGAGGCGTTCTCCACCTGGACCCTCGAGCGCGGCATCGAGCTGTATCCGGCGCAGGAGGAAGCCCTGATCGAGGCGGTCTCGGGTGCGAACGTCATCCTCTCGACCCCGACGGGATCGGGGAAGAGCCTGGTCGCGGTGGGTGCACACTTCGCGGCGCTCGCCGAGGGCCGCCGGAGCTACTACACGGCGCCGATCAAGGCGCTGGTGTCGGAGAAGTTCTTCTCGCTCGTCGAGACCTTCGGTGCGGCCAACGTCGGGATGGTGACCGGCGACTCCGCCGTGAACCCGGACGCGCCGATCGTCTGCTGCACCGCGGAGATCCTCGCCAACATCGCGCTGCGCGACGGCGCCGACGCCGACGTGGGCCAGGTCGTCGCCGACGAGTTCCACTTCTACGCCGAACCGGACCGCGGCTGGGCCTGGCAGGTGCCGCTGATCGAGCTGCCGCAGGCACAGTTCGTGCTCATGTCGGCCACGCTGGGCGACGTCTCGTTCTTCGAGAAGGACCTGACGCAGCGCACCGGCCGGTCGACCGCGGTGGTCACGTCGGCGCAGCGGCCCGTGCCGCTGACGTTCCGCTACGCGATGACGCCGATGCACGAGACGGTCACCGAACTGCTGTCCGGGGGCCAGGCGCCGATCTACATCGTGCACTTCTCGCAGGCGGCGGCCGTCGAGAGTGCGCAGGCGCTGGTGAGCATCAACGTCACGACGCGCGCGGAGAAGGACGCCATCGCCGAGGCCATCGGCGACTTCCGGTTCTCGGCCGGCTTCGGCAAGACGCTCTCGCGGCTCGTCCGCGCGGGCATCGGGGTGCACCACGCGGGGATGTTGCCGAAGTACCGGCGGCTGGTCGAACAGCTCGCGCAGGCAGGCCTGCTGAAGCTGATCTGCGGCACCGACACGCTCGGCGTCGGCATCAACGTGCCGATCCGCACCGTGGTGCTGTCGGCGCTGACGAAGTTCGACGGCACGCGCCAGCGGCAGCTGAAGGCACGCGAGTTCCACCAGGTCGCGGGCCGCGCCGGCCGTGCAGGCTACGACACCGACGGTTACGTGGTGGTTCAGGCGCCCGAGCACGTCATCGAGAACGCCAAGGCGCTCGAGAAGGCAGGCGACGACGCCAAGAAGAAGCGCAAGATCACGCGCAAGAAGGCGCCCGAAGGCTTCGTCAACTGGACCGAGACGACGTTCGAGAAGCTCATCGTGGCCGAGCCGGAACCGCTGACGTCGAGCTTCGCGGTGACGCACGCGATGCTGCTCAACGTCATCTCGCGGCCGGGCGACGCGTTCGCCCACATGCGGAACCTGCTCACCGGCAACCACGAGGACAGGGCGTCGCAGCGCAAGCACATCCTGCGCGCCATCGCGATCTACCGCGCGCTGCTGGCCGCCGACGTGGTCGAACGGCTCGACGAACCCGACGCCGACGGCCGCCGCGTGCGGCTCACCGTGGACCTGCAGTTCGACTTCGCGCTCAACCAGCCGCTGTCACCGCTGGCGCTCGCCGCGATCGAACTGCTCGACGAGGAATCGCCCAGCTACGCGCTCGACGTCGTGTCCATCATCGAGTCCACGGTGGACGATCCGAAGCAGATCCTGTCGCAGCAGCGGTTCAAGGCGCGCGGCGAGGCCGTCGCGGAGATGAAGGCCCAGGGGATCGAGTACGACGAGCGCATGGACCTGCTCGAGGAGGTCGACTACCCGAAGCCGCTCGCCGAACTGCTCGAGGCGGCGTACGCGACGTACCGCCAGGGGCATCCGTGGGTGACCGACTACGAGTTGTCGCCGAAGTCGGTCGTGCGGGACATGTCCGAGCGCGCGATGAACTTCGTCGAGTACATCGGGCACTACAACCTCGCCCGTTCCGAGGGCGTCCTGTTGCGGTACCTCGCCGATGTCTACGACACGCTGCGCCGCACCGTGCCCGACGACGCGAAGACCGAACCGCTCAGCGACCTCATCGAATGGCTCGGCGAACTCGTGCGCCAGGTCGACTCGAGCCTGCTGGACGAGTGGGAGGCACTGCGGCACCCGGACGAGGAGGTCGCCGCGGGCCGGTCCGGTCCGGCGCTGCCCGAGGGGCCGCCGCCGGTCACCCGCAACGAGCGGGCGTTCCGCGTGCTCGTGCGCAACGAGATGTTCCGACGGGTCGAACTCGCCGCACGCGAGGCCTGCGACGAGCTCGGCGAACTGGACGACGACTGGGACGCCGACGACTGGGCCGACGCACTCGACGAGTACTTCTCCGAGTACGACGAGATCCGCACCGGTCCGGACGCGCGGGGGCCCGCGATGCTGATCATCGACCAGCAGCCCGGCATCTGGAAGGTGCGGCAGATCTTCGACGACCCCGAGGGCGATCGAGACTGGGGCATCAGCGCCGAGGTCGACCTCGGCGCCTCCGACGACGTGGGTGCCCCGGTGATCCGCCTGACCGACGTGGGCCCCCTCTCCGGCTGACGCGCGGCGGTTCCGTCGCCGTCTTCCACCCCACGGACGCGCCGGCGTGCGGCCGGCCCTCCCGTCGGGATCGGATGTTCGTCGCCCGTCGCCCGTCGCCCGTCGCCCGTCGCCCGATCGGGGCGCGCTCCGGCCGCCTGCGGCGGGGTAGGGCGCGCGCCGAGTGGGCAGCCGTACGGGTAGGCGGCCGACGGCCGTGTTGCGCCCGGCTGTCGGCTGCCGCCGCCCCACCCCGCGCGCCGGGCCGGTTCACCACGCTGCCGACCGGGCCGGTGTCAGTTCTGCACCGACAGGCCCGTCTGCACCGACAGGCCCGTCTGCACCGACAGGACCGCGAGAAACGCCGTCGCCGCGGCGGTGGGGTTGAAGTCGCTCCACATCAGATACTCGGCTCGCTGCGGTCCGTCGCCGAGCGGAACGGTCGCGAGGTCGTCCCGTTCGGGGACGACACCGGCCGGCAGGAGCGCGGTGGCGAGGCCGTTGCCGATGAGGTCGAGGACCAGCGCGGTGTCCATCGCTTCGAACGCGACCCGGCGCAGGAGGCCTGCTGCGGTGAAGGCGGCGTCGTTCTGGGCGCGGCCCGCCGTCCCGGCGGGAAAATCGGCGAACGATTCCTCGGACAGATCGTGCAGGTGGATGCGCCGTCGGCCGGTGAGGCGATGGTCGCGGTGGAGCACGGCGACGAGTCGTTCGTCGGCGAGCCGGACGTAGCGGCCGCCCCGCGGCGCGGCGGTATCGGGCAGCCCGAGGAACGCGACGTCGATCTCCCCGGCACGTACCGCGGCGACGAGGTCGTCGCTGCTCGCGGTCCGCGAGGACACGCTGACGTGGGGATGCTCGTGGCAGAACCGACCCAGTACGCGCGGCAGGTCGACGGCCGTCAGCGTCGGGATCGTCCCGAGCGCCAGGTGTCCGTGCACCTCACCCGCGGCGGCCGCGGCGTCCTGGGCCGCGCGCTCGGCCGAATCCAGGGCGCTGCGGGCGGCGGGCAGGAACGCGGCCCCTGCCTCGGTCAGCTCGACCCGGCGGCTGGTCCGCGCGAACAGCCGAACGCCCAGTTCGCTTTCCAATGCTTTGACCTGGTGACTCAGCGAGGACTGGACGACGAAACACTGCTTGGCCGCGCGGGTGAAGCTCCTGGTGTCGCCCACGGCGAGTACATACCGCAGTTGCTGCAGTTCCATCCATCAATGGTCACATTCGATAGCTGAGATGGAAACGATGTGTTGGACCCATCGACGGGAGTGGTCGATGGTGGCACGGTGATGCCCGGAACCCGACTGCCCGCACCGGGCGGCCGCGTGGCGCTCACCGCGTTGACCGCGCTCGCTCCCGCCGTGTGGGGCACGAGCTTCATCGTCACCACGCAACTCCTGCCGTCCGGCCACCCGCTGTTCGCCGCATTGATGCGCGCGCTGCCTGCGGGGCTGGTGGCACTGCTGCTGACCCGCACGGTGCCGCGCCGGGACTGGGTGTGGAAATCCGCCGTGCTCGGCACGCTGAACATCGGCGCGTTCTTCCCGCTGCTGTCCATGACGGCCGAACGCCTCCCCGGCGGAGTGGCAGCCACCCTGGGGGCGACCCAGCCGATCATCGTCGCCTTTCTCGCGCTCGGCGTGCTCGGCCAGCGCCTGTCCGGACCGAGACTGGGCTGGGGAGTCGTCGGTGTGCTGGGCGTGGCGCTGGTCGTGCTCGGCCCCGAGGCCGCGGTGGATCCTCTCGGGCTCGCGACCGGGTTCGGCAGTGCACTCGCCATGGCGCTGGGCGTCACGTTGACCAAACGTTGGGGCCGTCCCGAGGGCGTGGGCGCGCTCACCTTCGCGGGCTGGCAACTCACCGCGGGCGGGTGCGTCCTGCTCGTGCCCACCCTGGCCGTCGAAAGCGTCCCCGCCCGGATCGACGCGGGCGGCGTCCTCGGTTACGCATGGCTCGGCATCGCCGGGGGACTGATCGCCTACACGGTCTGGTTCAACGGCCTGCGCGTGCTGCCCGTGACCGCCACGGCGCTGCTCGTCCTGCTGTCACCGCTGGTGGCGGCCGCGCTCGGCGTGCTCGTGCTGGGTGAGGTGCTCGGCGTCGTGCAGCTCGCCGGCTTCGCGCTGGCGCTCACGGCGATGGTCGCGGGCCAGACCGCACACTCCGAACGGCCGCGGGCGGCGGCACCGTCCGATTCGGAGCCCGCCGACCTCGAGCCCGCCGACGCCGTTCCCGTTGAGCGGGTCTCCGTGCGGGCAGCCCCGTGACCGTGGGCGGGTGAGCGGGGCGGCTCACGTGCCCTTCGGGTGCCAGACGGTCTTCGCCTCGAGGTATCGCCGCAGGCGGGAGATGTCGGGACGCCGGGTCCAGTCGGGCTCGTCGGCGGGCACGGTCAGCACCCGCTTCACGGTGTTCGACGCCCGCTGGGCGAGGTCGACCCGTGCCTCCCGGCTCGCACCGGTCGGGTCGATCGCGTTGACGTCGGCGTGCGAGGCGAGCCAGGGGCCGAGTTCGTCGGCGCGTCCGGTCAGCACGTTCACCACCCCGCCGGGGACGTCGGCCGTCGCCAGCACCTCGGACAGCGTGATCGCGGGCAGCGGCCGCTCGGCGCTGCTCACCACGACCGCGGTGCATCCCGTCGCCACCACCGGTGCGAGCACGCTCACCAGTCCGAGCAGCGACGACGACTGCGGTGCCAGCACCCCGACGACGCCGGTCGGCTCCGGCACCGTGAACGAGAAGTACGGCCCCGCCACGGGGTTCGCCGCGCCCAGCACGCTCGCGATCTTGTCGGTCCACCCGGCGTACCACACCCACCGATCGACGGCGGCGTCCACGATCGCCGACGACTCGGCAGTGGAGACGCCTTCGCAGGCGGCCACCTCGGCGGCGAACTGCTCCCGCCTGCCTTCGAGGACCTCGGCGACCCGGTACAGCACCTGGCCGCGGTTGTAGGCCGTCGCGCCCGACCATCCGCCGAACGCCTTCCGCGCGGCCGACACCGCGTCGCGTACGTCCTTGCGCGAGGCGTGGGACGCGTTGGCCAGGAAGCCGCCCGCGGAATCGGTCACCGGGTAGGTCCGCCCGGATTCGGAACGCGGGAACTTCCCGTCGAGGTAGAGCTTGTACGTCTTCGCGACGCTCACCCGGTCAGACATGCAGGTACGCCTCCAGTCCGGTGCGGCCGCCCTCGCGGCCGAAGCCCGACTCCTGGTAGCCGCCGAACGGAGCGGCGGGGTCGAAGCGGTTGAACGTGTTGGCCCAGACCACGCCTGCGCGCATCCGGTCGGCCAGCCACAGGATGCGCGAACCCTTCTCGGTCCACAGGCCGGCCGACAGACCGTACGGCGTGTTGTTGGCCTTCGTCACGGCCTCGTCCGGGGTGCGGAACGTCAGCACCGACAGCACCGGCCCGAAGATCTCCTCGCGCGCGACCCGCATCGCCTGTTCGACACCGGACAGCACGGTCGGGGCGAAGAAGAAGCCGCGTTCGGGCAGCTCGCACGGGCTGGTCCAGCGTTCGGCGCCCTCGGCCTCGCCGGACGCGGTCAGCTCGCGGATCTTCGCCAGCTGCTCGGCGGAGTTGATCGCGCCGATGTCGGTGTTCTTGTCGAGCGGGTCGCCGAGCCGCAACGTCGAGACCCGCGCGCGCAGCTTGCCCAGCAGCTCCTCGGCCACCGACTCCTGCACCAGCAGCCGCGAACCCGCACAGCAGACGTGCCCCTGGTTGAAGAAGATCCCGTTGACGATGCCCTCGACGGCCTGGTCCAGCGGCGCGTCGTCGAACACGACGTTGGCCGCCTTGCCGCCGAGCTCGAGGGTCAGCTGCTTCGACGTGCCCGCGACCGCGTGCTGGATCTCCTTGCCGACCGCGGTGGATCCCGTGAACGCGATCTTGTCGATGCCCGGGTGCCGGACGATCGCCGAACCGATGTCACCCGCTCCCGGCACGATGTTCACCACGCCCGCGGGCAGACCGGCCTGCTGGCAGATCTCGGCGAACACCAGCGCGCTCAGCGGCGTCGTCTCGGCGGGCTTGAGGACCACCGTGTTGCCGGTGGCGAGTGCGGGGGCGATCTTCCACGCCAGCATCAGCAGCGGGAAGTTCCACGGGATGATCTGCCCCGCGACACCGAGCGGCTGCGGGTCGGGTCCGTAGCCCGCGTAGTCGAGCTTGTCGGCCCAGCCCGCGTGGTAGAAGAAGTGGGCCGCGGCGGTCGGGACGTCGGAGTCGCGCGATTCCTTGATCGGCTTGCCGTTGTCCAGCGTCTCCAGCACGGCGAGCTCGCGCGCGCGTTCCTGCAGCAGCCGCGCGATGCGGAACAGGTACTTGGCACGCTCGGCGCCCGGCATCGGCCCCCATACCTGCTCGAAGGCCCGGCGCGCCGCTCGCACCGCGGCATCCACATCGGACTCGGCTGCCGTGCCGACCTCGGCCAGGGTCTCCTCGGTCGCCGGATCGACCGACGTCAGCGGGTCGCCGCTGCCGTCGACGAACTCGCCGTCGACGAACGGCCGGTAGGCCGGTTGCAGGTTCGCCAGGTCGCGCGATTCGGGCGCGGGCGCGTACTCCCACACGCTCATAGGATCAATCCACCGCCACGTAGTCGGGGCCACTGTAGTGGCCGTCGTGCTGGGTGCGCCGCTGCAGCAACAGGTCGTTGAGCAGACTCGACGCCCCGAACCGGAACAGCTCCGGCGTCAGCCATTCCTCGCCCGCCACCTCGTGCACGGCGACGAGGTAGCGGAGCGCGTCCTTCGTGGACCGGATGCCGCCCGCGGGCTTCACGCCCCGCAGCTGGCCGGTCGCGTCGTACCAGTCGCGGACGGCCTGCAGCATCACGTGCGTCACCGGCAACGTCGCCGCGGGGGAGACCTTGCCGGTCGACGTCTTGATGAAGTCGCCGCCCGCCAGCAGGCCGAGCCAGGATGCGCGCCGCACGTTGTCGTAGGTCGCCAGTTCGCCGGTCTCGATGATCACCTTCAGGTGCGCGTCCCCGCAGGCCTGCTTGACCGCGCGGATCTCGTCGAACACGTAGCCGTACCGGCCCTCCAGGAACGCGCCCCGGTCGATCACCATGTCGACCTCGGTCGCACCCGCCTCGACGGCCAGGGCCACGTCGGCCAGCTTCACCTCGCGGCTCGACCGGCCGGAGGGAAACGCCGTCGCCACGCTCGCCACGCCGACGCCCGTGCCGTCCAGGGCCTCGACCGCGGTGGCCGCCAGGTCCGGGTAGACGCACACGGCCGCGACCGGGGGAGCATCCGGCCGGTCCGGATCGGGCCTGCGCGCCTTCGCCGCCAGCGACCGCACCTTGCCCCGGGTGTCGGCGCCCTCGAGCGTGGTCAGGTCGACCATCGAGATCGCGGTGTCGATCGCCCAGAGCTTCGCGGCCTTCTTGATGCTGCGGGTGCCGAGACTCGCGGCCCTGGCCTCCACCCCGACCTGGTCCACTCCGGGCAAACCCTGCAGAAACCGGGACAGGCTCGTCTCGTCGCGGGTGGCGTCGGTGAGCTCTGCCGGCGAACTAGCTGTTGCCATGCCCGTGAGCGTAGCTGCCGACGGGTGCCGCCGGGTCCCAGTCGGCGACGCCGCAGGGATGTTCGGGCGGCCCCCGGTTCGGCGCGGCCGTGACTTCGCGACTCGGTGACTTCGCGACTCGGTGACTTCGCGACTCGGTGACTTCGCGACTCGGTGACTCCGCGACTCAGTGACTCAGTGACTCCGCCCCGGCCCCGGTGGTGGCCGGCCCTGTCGCCGGGGCGGCTACTCGAGTCGCCTGTCGCGGCCGCCCTCCACCTTCTTCTTCCGCGGCATCCGGCGGACCTCGACGCCCGCCCAGAAAGCCAGTCCGTTCACGGTCACCACCGGCGCGCCCTCCGGCACCTCGTCGTCGGGCCGGGGGTTCTTCTTGTCGATCCGCTCGAACGCTCCCATCACGCCCACGCCGGTGACCCGCACGTGGACGTCGTCCGGCACGATCACGTCGATTCCCGCCATGATCGCCACGGCCGTGATCGTGACCTCGCGTTCGGCGAACCGCGCGTCGCGCAGGTCGATCTCGACACCGCCCCAGAACGCGAAGCTGTTGTGCTGGCGGGGCACGACCCAGCTGCCCTTGCGGTCGGTGCCGGACATGATCGCGATCGACGTCGCGGAACCGGGGGTACCGCCGACCCGGCTCTCCGGAGCCCGCGACGACTGCTGCGTGGCCGGGGGCTGCGCGGACGTCGTCGGGCTGACGGCCCCCGGGATGTCGGTCAGCACGGGTTCGAGGTCGCCGAGCGTCTTGGCCGCGTACACGATGCCGAGCCGCTCCTCGAGCTCGGTCATCGTGATCCGGCCGTCACCCATGGCCCGGTGCAGCTGCTGAGCGACCTGCTCCCGGTCGGTGTCCGAGGCGCGCAGCCGGGCCGGTTCGATGCGGTGGGGTTCGGCTGATCCGGACTCGTCGGTCATGGTTCGTCACCTTAGTGGGACGCCCGGTCGTTTTCCGCACTTTCGACCGGGCCGTGCGGCCTGCCTCGTTACGCTGACGCACATGGACGTCCAGGTCGTCGAACACCCGCTGGCCCGCGCGCGCCTGTCCACCATGCGCGACGCCCGTACCGACAGCGCGGCCTTCCGTGCCGCGCTCCACGAGCTCACCGTGATGCTCGTCTACGAAGCGATGCGGGAGGCGCCGCTGGTCACCGACCGCATCCACACGCCCGTCGCGCGCACCGACGGGTACCGGCTGGAGTCGCCGCCGTTGCTCGTACCGGTACTCCGGGCCGGACTGGGGATGGCCGACCAGGCGCACAAGCTGATCCCGGATGCGCAGATGGGTTTCGTCGGCCTGGCACGGGACGAGGAGACGCTCCTGCCGACGCCGTACATGGAGTCGTTGCCGGAGTCGCTCGCCGGCAGGCCGGTGTTCGTCCTCGATCCGATGCTCGCGACCGGTGGGTCGATGGAGCACACCATCCGGCTGCTCACCGGTCGCGGCGCCACCGACGTGACGGCCGTGTGTGCGCTCGCCGCGCCCGAAGGTCTGGAACACGTGGGAGGGGCCGGCCTGCCGGTGCGGGTCGTGACGGCGTCGGTGGACGAGCGGTTGAACGAATCGGGCTTCATCGTGCCGGGCCTTGGCGACGCAGGCGACCGCCAGTACGGGGCCGTGTGAGCGGTGATCAACTCCTGACCTGCGATTTCGCAAAAAGGGACCCCCCTGTTTCAGAGGGTTTCGCGGCCGTGTAATGTTCTCTTTGTCGCCAGGGAGACCGGGCAGACGGAAGCCGAAAGGCCAAGTCG
>NZ_JAMTCQ010000003.1 GCF_024171895.1 Prauserella halophila
GCCTCTTTTTTGGGGTTTTTTTGAGCTAGCGCAGGGCCATGGTTGATCGCGTGTTTGGCGTGGTTGGTTGTGGTGTTGTGTTTTTTGCTTGGTTTGGATTTTTCAATGCATTGTTGGAGAGTTTGATCCTGGCTCAGGACGAACGCTGGCGGCGTGCTTAACACATGCAAGTCGTACGCTGAAGCATCTTCGGGTGTGGATGAGTGGCGAACGGGTGAGTAACACGTGGGTAATCTGCCTTGTACTCTGGGATAAGCCTTGGAAACGGGGTCTAATACCGGATAGGACCATTCCTCGCATGGGGGGTGGTGGAAAGCTCCGGCGGTATGAGTTGAGCCCGCGGCCTATCAGCTTGTTGGTGGGGTGATGGCCTACCAAGGCGGTGACGGGTAGCCGGCCTGAGAGGGTGACCGGCCACACTGGGACTGAGACACGGCCCAGACTCCTACGGGAGGCAGCAGTGGGGAATATTGCACAATGGGCGCAAGCCTGATGCAGCGACGCCGCGTGAGGGATGACGGCCTTCGGGTTGTAAACCTCTTTCGCCAGGGACGAAGGGTGATACTGACGGTACCTGGAGAAGAAGCACCGGCTAACTACGTGCCAGCAGCCGCGGTAATACGTAGGGTGCAAGCGTTGTCCGGAATTATTGGGCGTAAAGAGCTCGTAGGCGGTGTGTCGCGTCTGCCGTGGAAACCTACAGCTTAACTGTGGGCGTGCGGTGGATACGGGCATCACTTGAGTTCGGCAGGGGAGACTGGAATTCCTGGTGTAGCGGTGGAATGCGCAGATATCAGGAGGAACACCGGTGGCGAAGGCGGGTCTCTGGGCCGATACTGACGCTGAGGAGCGAAAGCGTGGGGAGCGAACAGGATTAGATACCCTGGTAGTCCACGCTGTAAACGTTGGGCGCTAGGTGTGGGGTGCTGTCCACGCACTCCGTGCCGTAGCTAACGCATTAAGCGCCCCGCCTGGGGAGTACGGCCGCAAGGCTAAAACTCAAAGGAATTGACGGGGGCCCGCACAAGCGGCGGAGCATGTGGATTAATTCGATGCAACGCGAAGAACCTTACCTGGGCTTGACATGCACCGGATTGCTGCAGAGATGTGGTTTTCTTCGGACTGGTGTACAGGTGGTGCATGGCTGTCGTCAGCTCGTGTCGTGAGATGTTGGGTTAAGTCCCGCAACGAGCGCAACCCTTGTCCTGCGTTGCCAGCACGTAATGGTGGGGACTCGTGGGAGACTGCCGGGGTCAACTCGGAGGAAGGTGGGGATGACGTCAAGTCATCATGCCCCTTATGTCCAGGGCTTCACACATGCTACAATGGCTGGTACAGAGGGTGGCGAGACCGTGAGGTGGAGCGAATCCCTTAAAGCTGGTCTCAGTTCGGATCGTAGTCTGCAACTCGACTGCGTGAAGTCGGAGTCGCTAGTAATCGCAGATCAGCAACGCTGCGGTGAATACGTTCCCGGGCCTTGTACACACCGCCCGTCACGTCACGAAAGTCGGTAACACCCGAAGCCCATGGCCCAACTCTGCGGAGGGGGAGTGGTCGAAGGTGGGACTGGCGATTGGGACGAAGTCGTAACAAGGTAGCCGTACCGGAAGGTGCGGCTGGATCACCTCCTTTCTAAGGAGTTTTCTTCGGAAAGCTGTTTAGCTTTTGAGTGTGGACGCAACAGGAAACAAGTAGGGCCGAGTGGTCTTCCTCGCAAGCACGCTGTTGGGTGTCTGAGGCAGCACGCTGTCTTGGTGTGGTGTTTGAGAATTGTAGAGTGGGTGCGAGCATCTTTGTGGTCAAGTTATGTAGGGCACATGGTGGATGTCTGGGCACTAGGGGCCGATGAAGGACGTGGGAGGCTGCGATAAGCCTCGGGGAGTTGTCAACCGAGCTGTGATCCGAGGATGTCCGAATGGGGAAACCCGGCACCCGTGATGGGGTGTCACCCGCCGGTGAATATATAGCCGGTGTGGAGGGAACGCGGGGAAGTGAAACATCTCAGTACCCGTAGGAAGAGAAAACACTAGTGATTCCGTGAGTAGTGGCGAGCGAAAGCGGAGGAGGCTAAACCGTATGCGTGTCAAGCTGTCAGGCGTTGCGTGTGCGGGGTTGTGAGACCCATCGTTCAGGGACTGACATGTCTGGCGTCACATTGCATGGTTAGTGGAACACGTTGGGATGCGTGGCCGTAGTGGGTGAGAGTCCCGTACGCGAAAGCTGTGTGGATGTGGTGTGGTGGTGTTCTCGAGTAGCAGCGTTTCCGTGGAGGGCGTTGTGAATCTGCCGGGACCACTCGGTAAGCCTAAATACTTCCTGGTGACCGATAGTGCACGAGTACCGTGAGGGAAAGATGAAAAGTACCCCGGGAGGGGAGTGAAAGAGTACCTGAAACCGTGTGCCTGCAAGCCGTCAGAGCAGCTGCCTTGTGTGGGTGTGATGGCGTGCCTTTTGAAGAATGAGCCTGCGAGTTCGTGCTGCGTGGCGAGGTTAACCCGTGTGGGGTAGCCGTAGCGAAAGCGAGTCTGAAGAGGGCGTGTGAGTTGCGTGGTCGAGACCCGAAGCGGAGTGATCTACCCATGGCCAGGCTGAAGCGCCGGTAAGACGGTGTGGAGGGCCGAACCCACTTAGGTTGAAAACTGAGGGGATGAGCTGTGGGTAGGGGTGAAAGGCCAATCAAACTTCGTGATAGCTGGTTCTCCCCGAAATGCATTTAGGTGCAGCGTCACGTGTTTCACTGTGGGGGTAGAGCTACTGGGTGGCTGATGGGCCTTATCGGGTTACTGACGTCAACCAAACTCCGAATACCATGGTGTGAGAGTGTGGCAGTGAGACAGCGGGGGATAAGCTTCGTTGTCGAGAGGGAAACAGCCCAGAACTCCGGCTAAGGCCCCTAAGTGTGTGCTTAGTGGAAAAGGATGTGGAATTGCAGAGACAACCAGGAGGTTGGCTTAGAAGCAGCCATCCTTGAAAGAGTGCGTAATAGCTCACTGGTCAAGTGGTTCTGCGCCGATAATGTAGCGGGGCTGAAGTACACCGCCGAAGCCGAGTCACTACAACAACTGCTAACGCGGGTTGTGGTGGGTAGGGGAGCGTCCTGGGCCCGAGGAAGCAGCCGGGGAACCGAGTTGTGGAGGGTGTGGGAGTGAGAATGCAGGCATGAGTAGCGAATGTACAGTGAGAATCTGTACCGCCGGATGACCAAGGGTTCCTGGGCCAGGTTGTTCCGCCCAGGGTAAGTCGGGACCTAAGGCGAGGCCGTCAGGCGTAGTCGATGGAGAACGGGTTGATATTCCCGTACCCGCGTGTGTGCGTCCATGGTGAGGCGTCGGATACTAACCACCCGAAGCCGCATCG
>NZ_JAMTCQ010000004.1 GCF_024171895.1 Prauserella halophila
TCTCGGGTACGCTAGTCCGTAACGAGAGGAGTTGGAAATGTCGATCAACGAAGCGTCAGGTGTCGGTGCGTTTCACCAGGTCGCGGCCACACTGCGCGACGAGATCGCCCGAGGAAAAATTCGTCAGGGCGAGCGCATCCCATCGGCGCGCGAGCTTGCAACGCAGCACGGCGTCGCCCTAACCACGGCAGTCCGAGCCGTCGACGAACTGCGACATGAAGGCGTCATCGAGACACAGCGCGGCCGCGGGTCCTTCGTACGTGAGCGCACCGAGCTATTTCGACGCGCTGACCAGCGATATCACCGGAATCCTGCAGGTCTCGCACCGAACCGAGCAGAGTCGGCCGCCGGCGGTTGGCTCGATCATGTGGAGGCTGAGGTCTGGCGCGAGAACGCTGATACCGACATCGCCGAACGCCTCGGAGTTCCCGAAGGTGACCCGGTGTCCGTCGTGCGTTACACCTGGTCAGTAGACAGTCATCCCGTGCAGATCAGCACGCAATGGGAGCCGTTGGCCATCACCGCCGGAACTCCCATCGAGGAGCCCGTCGACGGCACGCGAGGAAACAAGGGCGTGATCGCTCGGTTCGACTCGATCGGACTGCACATTGACCACGTGGACGAGACCACCCGAACGCGGATGCCGTCGTCCGACGAGAGTCAGCGGCTGAGCATCCGAGGCGGCATTCCGGTATTCAGCATCGAGCGCACCCACTGGGCCGGTGAAACAGCAGTCGAGACAGCGAACATCATCATCCGGGGCGATCGGATGGCCCTGGTTGCTCGCCACGACGTACCGAAGGAGGACCAGTGAGTCGCCTGCTGTCGATCATCACGCCGGTCTACAACCCCGAGCCCGAGCACCTTCGAACCGCGTACCAGGCCCTTTGCGATCAGCAGATGCCGACCGGGTGGGAGTGGGAGTGGCTAGTCCAAGAGGACGGGACCACCGGAGTTGCGCAGGACATTCTCCCGAGCGATGCACGGATCGACTTCGGTACCGGTCGACACAACGGCGTTGCAATCACCCGGAACCTGGCCCTCTCGCGCGCACGTGGAGAGTTGGTGAAGAACCACGACCAGGACGATTACCTTGCGCCCGGTGCTCTCGAACGCGACATCGCCGCCCTATCCGATCCCGACATCGGATGGACTACATCACGCGTTCTCGACCTTCTGCCTGACGGAACGCTGCACGGGTTCGAGCATGACCCACCGGAAGGCCCGCTCGAACCCGGCCAGATCTACGAGCACTGGCGTACCCACGACTTCCGGCTCCCGGTTCACCCCACGACGCTGTGCATTCGACGCGACCTTGCCGTCCAGTTCGGTGGATGGATGGCCGTCCCCGGGAGCGACGACACCGGACTCATCATCGCTGCCAGCATGGGCACACGCGGATGGTTCACCCACGACGTCGGCCTGTATTACCGCAAGTGGGAAGGGCAGGGCTCCGAGCAATCCGCACACACCGAGCCCGTCGAGTGGCACGCACGCATGCACCTCATCGACGAACGAGCCCGCATGCTGGCAGCCAGCTAACATCGCGTCGAGAGCCCCCGTTCCGACCACTCCCCCAGGTCAGAGCGGGGGCTCTTCTCATGTCCACCACCGACCATCGCACGGATGTATAACTAGTTATACGGCGTCGCCTTCCCGGCTACCGCCCGT
>NZ_JAMTCQ010000005.1 GCF_024171895.1 Prauserella halophila
GAACGCCGAAACGGTGGAACAGACACGGGCCAACTGAGCCCACCGACGAAGGAGTGAGTGAGATGGCGAACGCGCCGATGAACCTGAAGATCGACCAGGCAGCCACATTTAAGGCGCTGGTCTTTTTGTCGTGCGAGCCCAAGTACAAGTTCGGATCCACGACCGACGTGGAGACCACGAAGGACGGCCGGACGAAGTGGTCGATCGAGTTGCTCGGCGCTGCGTACGACGGCTTCGGCGGTACGAACAACTCGGTGATCAAGGTCGGCATGGCCTCGACGTCGAACCCGGCCGAGGGCGTGCAGCCGTTCTCCCCGGTCGAACTCGGCGGCTTCGAGGTCGGCGTCATGGAGCGCACGAAGAGCACCGAGGGTGGCGGCGAGAAGGTCGTCGGCGTGACGGTCTGGTACAGGGCCAGTGAGCTGAAGATGGCTGGTCAGGCGGCCCCGGCCCCGGCCCCGGCCTCGTCGTCCGCGACGTCGGCGTCGACCGCGAAGGCGGCGGCCTGATGCGGGGGATCGAACGGATCGTGCAGGTCGTGAAGGAGACCGCGCGGGAAGAGCTCGGCACGCTGACCGAACGGGATGTGCAGGCTCATGAGGAGATCGCGCGGTTCATCGGCCACATGGAACAGCTGGATTGGGAAGCCACGTACGCGCGGAAGGGCCGCTGACCATGCGGCGGGTGAACGTGGAGTCGGCCGTCCGGATCGGGATCGCGACCGTGGTTGCCGGGATCGGTGCGGCGGCCGGCTTCACACACACCCACGATGCGGCAGTGCGCGCGGGACAAACCGGCTGGCTGGCCTGGGCCGATGCGGTGGTGATCGAGTGCATGGTCATCGTCGCCGGGCTCGAACTGGCGAGGGCGCGCAGGGCAGATCGGAAGGGCACGGGCGCGGCGATCGTGCTGGTCGTGGCCTTCCTGATCCAGATGGGCGCGCAGGTCTCGGGAGCACCGGGCCACTTTGCCGGCTGGCTGTTCGCGGCGGTGCCCGCGCTGGCCTGCCTGGTCGTCGTGAAGTTCGCACTTGGTGCACCTCGTGCCGCCGAGGTCGAGCCGGCGGCCGAAGAGACGGACTCTCCGCAGGTGGCGGAGGCCGAGCGAGTCGAAACCCAGGCCATTGGACAGCAGTCCGCACCGGCTCCGGTGCAGCAACCGGCGATGTCGTGGCCGTGAGAAGGGAAGGACGGAGCGATGGCGAAGAAGAACGAGAAGGTCCAGGTCGAGATGGTCACGCGCAACGGCGAAAGGCAGCGCCGCGAGGTCTCGGAAGACGAGGCGCGGCGGCTGGAGCAGGAGCCGTTTCGCGAGGACTCGAACGTCTCGATCGTCAGCGTGAGCCCGACGCGGTGAGCAGCAGTGGGGCGGCGCGAGGTGGTTCACGAGATCGACCGCGTGGAGTACCGGTCCGGCCGGATCTGGGCTCTGTGCGGGGCTGTGGTCGAGCACGGCCAGTGCGCAACGGGCGCGGCGTGGTTCTCGACCGCGACGTGTGAACGGTGCCGGGCGATCAGGCGGCAGCGGAAGCGCGAGCGGTAGGGGACGGGCCAGGGCCTATCTGGCCCGTCCACCCACCGAGGGTAGACGGCAGGGATC
>NZ_JAMTCQ010000006.1 GCF_024171895.1 Prauserella halophila
ATCCTTCGGGATGTGGTGTGTGTGGAGCGTGGGACCTGAGGGCGTAGTAGTCAAGTGATGGGGTGACGCAGGAAGGTAGCTCCGCCAGTGAGTGGTAGTACTGGTGTAAGCGTGTGGCCCGCAGGATAGGCAAATCCGTTCTGCGTGTGGGTGAGGCGTGATGCGTAGCCGTTGTGGTGAAGTAGAGTGATCCTATGCTGTCGAGAAAAGCCTCTAGCGAGTGCGTGCGTGGCCCGTACCCGAAACCGACACAGGTGGTCAGGTAGAGAATACTAAGGCGATCGGGTGAACTGTGGTTAAGGAACTCGGCAAATTGCCCCCGTAACTTCGGGAGAAGGGGGGCCAGCCATCTTGAAACCCTTTGCGGGTTAGGGGTGGCGGGCCGCAGAGACCAGCGGAAAGCGACTGTTTACTAAAAACACAGGTCCATGCGAAGACGCAAGTCGAGGTATATGGACTGACGCCTGCCCGGTGCTGGAACGTTAAGAGGACCGGTTAACCCTTTCGGGGGTGAAGCTGAGAATTTAAGCGCCAGTAAACGGCGGTGGTAACTATAACCATCCTAAGGTAGCGAAATTCCTTGTCGGGTAAGTTCCGACCTGCACGAATGGCGTAACGACTTTCCGGCTGTCTCAACCACAGGCCCGGCGAAATTGCACTACGAGTAAAGATGCTCGTTTCGCGCGGCAGGACGGAAAGACCCCGGGACCTTTACTATAGCTTGGTATTGGTTTTCGGTTCGGCTTGTGTAGGATAGGTGGGAGACTGTGAAGCGGGCACGCGAGTGCTGGTGGAGTCGTTGTTGAAATACCACTCTGGTCGTGCTGGGAATCTAACTTCGGACCATGATCTGGTTCAGGGACAGTGCCTGGTGGGTAGTTTAACTGGGGCGGTTGCCTCCTAAAGAGTAACGGAGGCGCCCAAAGGTTCCCTCAGCTTGGTTGGTAATCAGGTGTTGAGTGTAAGTGCACAAGGGAGCTTGACTGTGAGACTGACGGGTCGAGCAGGGACGAAAGTCGGGACTAGTGATCCGGCACTTCCTGGTGGAAGGGGTGTCGCTCAACGGATAAAAGGTACCCCGGGGATAACAGGCTGATCTTGCCCAAGAGTCCATATCGACGGCATGGTTTGGCACCTCGATGTCGGCTCGTCGCATCCTGGGGCTGGAGTTGGTCCCAAGGGTTGGGCTGTTCGCCCATTAAAGCGGCACGCGAGCTGGGTTTAGAACGTCGTGAGACAGTTCGGTCCCTATCCGCCGCGCGCGTAGGAGACTTGCGGAAGGCTGTCCCTAGTACGAGAGGACCGGGACGGACGAACCTCTGGTGCGCCAGTTGTCCCGCCAGGGGCATGGCTGGTTGGCTACGTTCGGAAGGGATAACCGCTGAAGGCATCTAAGCGGGAAGCCTGTTCCCAGATGAGGTCTCCCACCCCGTTGTGGGTTAAGGCCCCCAAGAGATGATTGGGTTGATAGGCCAGACATGGAAGCGCAGTAATGTGTGTTGGAGTGGACTGGTACTAACAGGCCGAGGACTTGCCTACAACGATGCTACGCACCCACTCTACGATCCTGAAACACCACACCACCCGCCCCACA
>NZ_JAMTCQ010000007.1 GCF_024171895.1 Prauserella halophila
GGCGGGTTCTAGGGGTGGTTGCAACACCGGGTGATTTAGACGAGTTTTAGCAGACGCTCGGCTGGGGTGTCCCAGCCGAGCGTTTTGCGTGGGCGGCTGTTGAGTTTTTGTGCGACGAGTTCGAGGTCTTCGGGGCCGTGGACGGACAGGTCGGTGCCCTTGGGGAAGTACTGGCGCAGCAGCCGGTTGGTGTTCTCGTTCGAGCCGCGCTGCCAGGGGGAGGCGGGATGGCAGAAGTAGACCGGGACGCCGGTGGCGACCCGGAACGCCTGGTGCGCGGCCATCTCCGCCCCTTGGTCCCAGGTCAGCGACCCGCGTAGGTGAGCCGGAAGTGTGCCGATCACGTCGACGAGGACATCGCGGACCGCGTCGGCGGTGTGCTCGCCGGGCAGATACCCGAGCATCACATAGCGCGTGGATCGCTCCACGAGGGTCACGATCGCCGTCTGGTTGCCCGCCCCGAGGATCAGATCACCTTCCCAGTGGCCGGGGACGGCGCGGTCGGCGACCTCGGGCGGCCGGTCACTGATCATCACCATCGGATCGGCGAACCGGCTGGTGCGCTGCTCGGGTGAACGACGCGGCGTGCGACGGGCCCGGCCCGAGCGCAGCGCCTCGGCGACCTCCCGTTTCAGCCCTCCCCGGGCCTGGACGTAGATCGCTTGATAGATCGTTTCCGTGCTCACCTGCATGCCCTCGTCATCGGCGTAATCACGCGACAGGACGCCGCTGATCTGCTCCGGAGACCATTGTTGCGCCAGCCGGTCCGCGACGTAATCGCGTAACCGTCCCGGCTGGGCAAGCTTCGCCGACTTCGGCCGCGTCCGCTTCACGGCCGCGTCACGATGCGCACCATGGGGCAGGTAGAGCCCGCCGGTCGAGCGCGCCTCGAGCTCACGCGTGATCGTCGAGGGCGATCGCCCCAGCTGCCGGCCGATCGCGCGCAACGACCATCCCAGCCGCCTCAGATCAGCGATCGTCTCCCGCTCCTGCAATGACAACAACCGAGAACCGACCTGATCGGCAACGACGGGCGAGGGACACGTCATGGACCCCATCGTCGTCGCCTCGGTGATGTAGTCCACGAGCGTCCCGTCGGGATACAACCGACCACGCTTGACCCGTCGGATTCCCCGATCCCAGTCCCGGGCCGTCCGCACGTGCACTCCCACACGTTCGGCCGCGACTTTCCTGGTCACACCCTCATCCCGCAACGCCAAGAACTCGGCCTTGCGAGGATCGGCAGCCCGCTTCGACCAGAACCCCGCCGCACGAGCCCACCCCTGCGCCGTCACGCGATCGATACCCACCGCACACGCCGCCAAACCCACACACTTGACCACGTCAAGCAGAGCCACAAACCTCTCACGCCGACCCACAACCGACACGATCGCCACAACCTCCCACAACTCAGGGTGTTGCAACCACCGCTAG